>NZ_CP108613.1:0-4800000 GCF_045039765.1 Streptomyces sp. NBC_01166 | reverse complement strand
CATCACCTGGGCGAACGGGCTGTCCGGCAGCACGAGTTCGCCGGCGGGGGCGGGTTCGCCGTCCTCGTCGGGCAGGGCGAGCGCGCCCAGCCAGGGCTCGTCGCCGGGCGCGAGGTCCGCGTCGCGTACGAGCGTGAGGACGGTCTCGGCGAGCTCGTCCCCGTCCAGGGCGTCCTCGTCCCAGATCTCGCCCGCGTCCAGCGAACCGGCGACGGCGGCCCGGACCTGCGGGGTCCGCAGGACGGCGCGGGGCGTGGCCGGCAGGGCGCCGAGCTTCTCCAGCAGGGGGTGCGCGGCGTCCGGGTGGGCGACCTTCAGCCCGAGCCGGGCCAGCCGGGCGAGGACGGGCGAGGTGAGCGCGTCCGGCAGCGGCAGGAGGACCTGACGGGGGCCGATCGTGGTGCGGGGCGGCGCGTCCACCGGGCCCGCGAGGGGCACGGGCAGTCCGGAGAGCCGGTCGGGGTCGACGCCGGCCAGGCTGTCGTACAGCCGCCGCCACCAGTCCGGGTCGCGCTCCAGACCGGCCAGCCGGTCGATGGCCTCGGTCAGCGGGACGCGGGCGACGCCGAGCGTGCGCAGCTCGACGCGGCGTTCGAGGCCGGCGGGCAGCAGACAGGGCAGGACCTCGGCGAGGACCCGTACGGTCCGGTCGCCCACGCCCTCGACCACCTCGGCCTCGACGGGCCGCAGCGCGGTCGTCCCCGGGCTCGGTGCCCCGGCGCCGTCCCAGTCGTCCCACTGGGCCGCGGCCTCGGCGGGGTCCCGGGGCGCGGCGGGCTCCAGGAACGCCACCCGGGGCAGCCGCTCCAGGATCGCGGCCCGCAGGGCCCCGTCGAGCTGCCCCTTGCCGAGCACGCTCGGCACCAGCGCGATCGTGGCGACGGAGACGGGCTCCCACCCGGCGAGCAGCTCGGCGTAGGCGTCGGCGGCACGCTCCACCAGGAAGTCGGTCAGCGGGCCCGGCGCGGGGTGCCGGCGGGTGGTGTCCAGCGGCAGCGAGGCGATCAGCAGCGCGGGGACGCCGAGGGGCTCGTCGGTGGGGGTCGGCGCGTGCACGACGGGTGCCGTACGGGGCTGCTGGGGCGCCCCGTCCTCGCCCACGGGCACGGCCCACGTCACGGACCAGTGCGGACGCAGCCGCTCCTCGACGGGCCGGTCGGCCAGCAGAGCGGGCTCCAGGGGGCCCTGGGCGGCGACGGTGCGCCAGCGGTGGAGACCGTGCACGGAGTCGTCGACGTGCGTGTACGGGCCGTGCTGCGAGCGACGCAACGTCCGTACGCCGTCGGGGGTTTCGATGACGACCTCGTCGAGGCCGGACAGCGTCAGGAGGAGCGCGTCGTCGACGCCTTCGAGCAGCCTGCTCACGAGGTCCTCGGCGACACCGTCGCGGAGCGGCAGGACGACCACCGTGTCGTAACCGTCGGGCGCGGTGCCCTCGGCGGGCAGCGGGAGCCGGAGCAGCGGTACGTGTCCGTCGCGGCGGCGCAGCTCGTCGCCGAGGCCGGGGCTGCCGACGGCCGCCTGCCGCGCGAGGTCACGGGCCTCCGCGAGGGACCAGCGGACTCCTCCGTGGCGTCCGATGACGGCGGGCTCGTCACTGACGGCCAGCACGGCGGCGAAGCCGACGCCGAAGCGGCCCACGGACGACTCGTGCCCCTCGCGCTTGGCGGAGGCGCGCAGGGTGCTCAGCGACTCGACGCCGGTCGCGTCGAGGGGCGCGCCGTTGTTGGCGGCGGCCAGGACGGCGGGGCTGCCGCCGTCCGCCCCGTGCAGGGTGAGGCGGAGCCGGCCGGGGACACCGGCGCGGGCGGCGGCGTCGGCGGCGTTCTGGGCGAGCTCGACGACCAGGCGGTCGCGGTAGCCGCCCAGCGCGAGGTCCTCCTCGGCGTTGGCGTCCTCCCGGAAGCGGGCCGGGCCCGCTCCCCAGGCGTCGAGCACGCCGCGCCGCAGTCGCGCCGTCCCGAACGGATCGGCCCCCTCGGTCGCATTCATGCTCACGCTCGTACTCCGCTCTTCCGGTGACCCGTGACGCCCAGTGTGCGCCCGAAGGTACCGCGACGGGGCAGCCCCCGACGTCGGCCGGCCCCGGGACCAGCAACAGCAGGGCCAGACCGCACCCCGGCAAGACCAAGCCCGTCCGGCTGTTGAGGACAAAGCCCGCCCCAGGACCAGGCCTCGCCCGAAGCCCCGACACACAGGCCCGGAATCAAGCCCGTCCGGCGATCGAGGACAAAGCCTGCAGGGGCGCCCGCGGGCCCCGCGATACCCGGGCACCGCAAGCCCGGACCCCGCGGCGGACAGGAGCGTCAGGAGTGGCCCAGGTCCTCCGTCGCGCCGTCCGGCAGGTCCGGGACCGATCCGGATTCGTCGGCCGGACGCAGGGAGTAGTCGTCCACCCGCATCGTGTCGAGCGCGTGCGACGGCTTCGGCGTCTTCGGCATGACCGCCGCCTCGGAGTGGCCACCGCAGCCGTACGCCAGGGAGACGACCCGGCCGTCCGCCGGGGCGAACTCGTTCGCGCAGACCCCGAAGGCCTGCTTCAGCGAGCCGGCCATCGGCACCAGGAACGCGCAGGTGACACAGGACGCGGGCGCCGCCTGCGCCATGGGCGTCTTCGCGCCGAACTCCTCGTCCCAGCGGTCCGCCGCCAGCCGCAGCCCGTACCGGGACAGCACCCGCGCACGCCGCGTCCCCAGCTCGTCGGCGACCGCGGCGATCGAGCCCCGGCGCGTCCCCGGCAGCGCCGTCAGCTCCGCGTCCTCGACGTCGGCGAGGGCGGCAAGCTCCTGCGACACCTCGGAGACCGCGGAGTTCGGCAGGGGCTCGTCCTCGCCCGTCCAGCCGGGCTCCAGGCGCGGGTCCTCCGCCTCCGTGGGCAGCAGGTCGCCGGGCCCCATGTCGCCGGGCCGCAGCCGCTCGCTCCAGGGCACCCACTCCGGGGCGAGGAGCGCGTCGGATCCGGGCAGGAGCACCGTTTCGTCAAGGGTGACGTTCTTGGCGCGGGAGGCCCTGGCGACCGTCACCGCCCAGCGCCAGCCCCGGTAGCCGGGCTCCTTGGACTCGAAGTAGTGCGTGACCACCCGGTCACCTTCGGAGACCAGGGCCACGTGCTCACCCACCACTCCTGGGGCGGCGGCCTCCTCCGCCGCAGCGCGCGCGAGGTCTACCGCCTCGGCGCACAGACGGTCAGGGGCGGGGGTACGGGCCGTACGGCTTCGCGTCGTCGCAGCACTCACAGGTCTCGCTTCTCTCCATACGCCGTCTCGAGCGCGCCAGCAGCTCCATCGATGTCCGATTTCGGCCATGACAGTTGTGAGCGGAGCGGACCTGGGGGCCGCGTCGACGTCCACACCCGTTGTGCCTGCCTCGGGCGCGCCTTCTGCCACCCATTCTGCGGGATCGCGGAGA
Organism: Streptomyces sp. NBC_01166; assembly: GCF_045039765.1. Lineage (NCBI taxonomy): Bacteria > Bacillati > Actinomycetota > Actinomycetes > Kitasatosporales > Streptomycetaceae > Streptomyces > Streptomyces sp. NBC_01166. Next base: position 4,796,592 of record NZ_CP108613.1, on the reverse strand, counting down.
GGCGCGCGGCCAAGAACAACCGCCGGTGGCGCGTGAGTGCACGCTACCCTCTCCGCCGCCCCGCGCCCACCTGCCCGTCCCAAACAGCACCGGAACCCTTCCGTACCGGTTCTGATCCGTCACCGGGCGGAGGGCGGAAACGCCCGGGATCGGCGGTGCGTACCGGCCGATTCCCGACCGGGGGCGACTCACCCGACGGAGCGTCCGCCGCCACGCCCCGCCCCGATCATGGGTTCGTGACGGGGGGGCGTGGGGCACTATGACCACGTGGCCGCCGCCAGGTCGTCCGACGGATCCGGCCCGCTCCGCAGGGCGGGCCGGGCGATGGCCCGTGCCCTGCGCGCCCCGTTCACGGGCACCGCGCGGGGGATCAGGAAGGCGACCCACGCCCACGGGGCCGGTGAGTCCGGTCTCGGCAAGCTGATCGAGCTGCACGCGGTCAACGGCGCCGGTGACGTCATGATCACCGTGGCGCTCGCCTCCACGGTGTTCTTCTCCGTACCGACGGACGAGGCACGGGGGCGCGTCGCCCTGTACCTCGCCGTCACCATGGCCCCCTTCATCCTGCTCGCCCCGGTGGTCGGCCCCCTCCTGGACCGCCTGCCGCACGGCCGCCGCGCCGCGATGGCCGGTGCGATGTTCGCCCGGGCGGTGCTCGCGATCACGATGTCCGGCGCGGTGGCCACGGGCGGCCTGGAGCTCTATCCGGCGGCCCTGGGCGTCCTGGTCTGCTCGAAGGCGTACGGGGTCGTGCGCAGCGCCGTCGTGCCCCGTCTCCTGCCGCCCCGCTTCTCCCTGGTGAAGGCCAATTCGCGGGTCACCCTTGCCGGTCTGCTGGCCACAGGGGTCGCGGCGCCGATCGGGGCGGGGCTGCAGAGCATCGGATCCCCCTGGCCGCTCTACGGCGCCTGTGCGATCTTCCTCGGCGGTACGGTCCTCGCCTTCACGCTGCCCCACAAGGTCGACTCCGCGAAGGGCGAGAGCAAGGCCCGCCTCGTCGTCCCGCACGAGGAGGCGGCCGCTCCGCCGCCCGTCCGCGTCAGCACCTCGAAGAGCGCCATGGGCGGCAGGACCGGCAGCACGTGGGCCGCGAGGAGACGCGGGCGGGAGAAGCCGCCGGGGCTGCGGTCCGTCGGGCCGTCCGTCCTGCACGGCCTCCAGGCCAACGCCGCGCACCGCGCGCTCTCCGGCTTCCTGATCTTCTTCCTGGCGTTCCTGCTGCGCGAGCACCCCCTGGCGGGGCAGAGCGCCGCCGTCTCCCTCGGCATCGTCGGGGTCGCGGCCGGCGCCGGGAACGCCTGTGGCACGGCGGTCGGCTCCTGGCTCAGGGCGCGCGGCCCCGAGGTGATCGTCGCGACGGTGCTGGGGCTCGCCCTGGGGGTCGCCGTGCTCACCGCGGTGTTCTTCAGCACGGTGATGGTCGCCGCCCTCGCCGCGGTCGCGGGGTTCACGCAGGCCCTGTCGAAGCTGTCGCTGGACGCGATGATCCAGCGCGACGTGCCGGAGGAGGTGCGTACGTCGGCCTTCGCCCGGTCGGAGACGCTGCTCCAGATGTCCTGGGTGGTCGGCGGCGCGATCGGCATCGCCCTACCGCTCAACGGAGTACTCGGCATGTCCGTCGCCGCGGGGCTCCTGGCGCTGGGCGCGGCCGCCTCCGTACGGGGCCTCCTGGGGGCCGCACGGCGCGGCTCACCGCACCCCCGCGTGGCGTGAGCGGCACCGACCGATAACCTTCGGCGCATGACCGTTGCGTTCTTCTCCGGTAAGGGCCGTCGAATCGGCGTCGCTCTTGGTGCCGTGTCCGCGGGACTCCTTGTCCTGTCCGCCTGCGACAAGCCGACGCCGCTCGCCACCGTGACGGTCGGCGACAACTCGGTGAGCACCGAGGCGTCCTGCTACAACGACGGCAACGCCCTCAAGGAGTCCGAGATCCAGGGCTGCCTGAACAAGAAGGCGGAGAAGTCCGTCAAGGTCGCGATGGACGACAAGGTCCGCTTCGGCGTCGACCCCGAGGTCGCGGACCACGGCTGGAGCCTCTTCATCAACGGCCAGCAGGCCGAGCAGGAGCCGTACAAGAAGACCTACCGGTCGATCCCCGGCAGCGCCTTCTTCGCCAGCCAGACCGGTGAGACCACGGCGGACAAGACGCAGGTCAGCATCGTCGAGACCAAGGGTCAGAAGCTCACGGGCGTCTGGCACTTCCAGCTCACGAAGACTTCCTGACCGCCCCTTCGACCCCGAGGACCACCGCCGTGCGGGTGCTTGTCGTGACCGCCGTCCCGGCCGAACGGGACGCGGTCACGCGCGCGTTCGGGGGTGATCCGGAGGTACGGGAGGTTCCCGGCGCCGAGCTGCACCGGGCCGGCCCGTTCGACGTCCTCGCGGGTAGCGCGGGTCCGGCCGCCGCGGCGGCCGCCACCGCCTTCGCCCTCGCCGCCGCGCCCGCCTCGCAGCCGTACGCGGCCGTCGTCTCGGCCGGCATCGGCGGCGGCTTCGCACCCGCCGCGCCCGTCGGCTCACTCGTCGTGGCGACCGGCATCGTCGCCGCGGACCTGGGCGCCGAGACCCCGGACGGCTTCGTGCCCGTCACCGGTCTCGGCTTCGGCAGGGACACCTTCCTGCCGCCCGAGGCCCTCGTACGGGCCGTGGCGGAGGCCACCGGCGCCGTGCCGGGCCCCGTCCTCACCGTCTCCACCGTGACCGGCAGCGCGGCCCGCACCGCCGAGCTGCTGGCCGCGCACCCCGGAGCCGTCGCCGAGGCCATGGAGGGCTTCGGCGTCGCTGAGGCCGCCGACAGGTTCGGCGTGCCGGCGCTGGAGCTCCGGGCCGTCTCGAACACCGTGGGGCCGCGCGACCGCGGGGCCTGGCGTATCGGCGACGCCCTGGCGGCGCTCACCGAGGCGTTCGGGAAGACCGCACCTGTAGTGGAAAGTTGGACCTGGCATGACCGACTCGACCGAGACCGTGACTGACACCGCGACCGACTCCGCCGGCGCATCGCTCCCCGCGCTGCGGATCGCCTTCTCGCCGTGCCCGAACGACACCTTCGTCTTCGACGCCTGGGCGCACGGAAGGGTCCCCGGCGCGCCCGCCCTCGATGTCACCTTCGCCGACATCGACCTCACCAACGGCATGGCCGAGCGCGGCGAGCTCGACGTGCTGAAGGTGTCGTACGCCGTCCTCCCGTGGGTCCTCGACGAGTACGCGCTGCTGCCGTGCGGCGGCGCCCTGGGGCGCGGCTGCGGGCCGCTCGTCCTCACGAAGGAGGCGGGCGCGGACCTGACGGGGAAGACCGTCGCCGTGCCGAGCGAGCGCTCCACCGCCTATCTGCTGTTCCGGCTGTGGGCGGCCGAGGTCGTGCCGGACGGCGTCGGCGAGATCGTCGTCATGCCGTTCGACGAGATCATGCCGGCGGTGCGCGACGGCCGGGTGGACGCCGGGCTCGTGATCCACGAGGCCCGTTTCACCTACCGGAACTACGGCCTGCACAGCCTCGCCGACATGGGTGAGCACTGGGAGTCGACCACCGGCCTGCCCATCCCCCTGGGCGCGATCATCGCGAAGCGCTCGCTGGGCGAGGAGACGCTGAACAGGCTGGCGGAGTCGATCCGTACGTCGGTGCGGATGGCCTGGGACGACCCGGAGCGTTCGCGTCCGTACGTCCTGGAGCACGCCCAGGAGATGGACCCGGCCGTGGCCGACCAGCACATCGGGCTGTACGTGAACGAGTTCACCGCCGACCTGGGCGAGAGCGGCTACGCGGCGATCCGCGGCCTGCTGACCCGGGCGGCGGCCGAGGGCCTCGTGCCGGCGCTGGCGCCGGACGCGTTCTCCGTCACCGGGCGCTGACCAGGGACGCCCGGGCCCTGCCCGGGCGTCCCCGCGTACGTCAGACGTCGAGCTGGTCGGCGACGGCCCTCAGCAGGCCGGCGATCTTCGCGCCCGCCGCCTTGTCGGGGTACCGGCCGCGTTCCAGCAGCGGCGTGATGTTCTCCAGCACCGTCGTCAGGTCCTGCACGATCGAGGCCAGCTCGTCCGGCCTGCGCCGCTGCGCGGCGGCGACGGACGGCGTGGGGTCGAGGATCACCACGGAGAGGGCCTGGTCACCGCGCTGGCCGGCGACCACGCCGAACTCGACGCGCTGGCCGGGCTTGAGCGCTTCGACGCCGGCCGGGAGTACGGAGGAGTGGACGAAGACGTCGGCGCCGTCGTCGCGCGAAAGAAAGCCGAAGCCCTTTTCCGAATTGAACCATTTGACCTTACCCGTGGGCACGTCTGTCCTCGTCCTCGTACTCGTCGGTGCGCGGGAGAGCCGCGAAACGGCTCCGGATAGCAGTACAGCGGGTCTTCCGACCCGCCATGCCCCAGGCTAATGGTCCAGGGGCCGGACACAAGACGTCGCCGAACGGTTCCGCCGAGCTGGGAACTACCCTGACCGGGTGAGTACTACTCCTTCCGGCGCAGGCGACCGGCTCGTACAGGTCGGCGCGATCGTCTTCTTCATCGGCGCACTGGCCACTCTGGTCACCGTGGCCCCACTCTTCCTGGGCACCGACCCGTTCCCGTCCATCGCCTACGCGGTGTGCATGCTGATGGGTCTGGGCTTCCTGATCGCGGCCGCGGGGGTGGTGCGGTCGGTGTGGAAGAACTCCCCGAAGCGCGCCGCCGCGAGGTAGCGGCCGGGCCCCCCCTGGCCCGTCAGGCCGCGGCGAAGGTCCGCAGCCAGGCGGGGAACGCCGTGAGGTCCGGCAGGATCACATCGGCTCCGGCGGCCCGGAGCTCCTCCTCGTCGCACGGGCCGGTGGTGACGCCGACCGACAGGGCGTCCGCCGCGTGCGCACCCCGTACGTCCCCGGTGTGGTCCCCGACGTAGACCCGCGCGCCGTGCTCCAGGAGCGCCTGCGCCTTGCCCTCCGCCCAGAGCCCGCCGATCAGCACGTCCGCGTCTATGCCGAGGTGCGCGAGGTGGAGCTTGGCGTTCGGCTCGTACTTGGCGGTGACGACCATCGCCCGCCCGCCGAGCGCCTGGACGGCCTGGACGGCCTCCCGGGCGCCGGGGAGCGCGGTCGTCGGGGTGATCGCCGTGTCCGGGTAGAGGGCGCGGTACCGGTCGCAGGCCGCCTCGATCGCGTCGGCCGGGAACCAGTTCCGCATCTCGTCCTGGAGCGGCGGGCCGAGCCGGCTGACGACCAGGTCGGTGTCGATGTACACACCCGTCTCGGCGGCCAGTTTCTCGTAGGCGACCTTGATGCCGGGCCGGGAGTCGATGAGCGTCATGTCGAGGTCGAATCCGACCGTCAGGGTGGGTGAAGGCATGAGGTCCATTGTGCCGGTGTCCCGGACCGGGCGACCGGCCGTCCGAAGTGCGGGCCCACCGCACCCGCCCCCTACCGAGGAACGGCCGTTGACCCCGTACTCCCTGGCGTTCTACGTCCATGCCGTCACCACCGGCACCGTGCTCGGCCTCCGCCCCGACGGGTCCCCCGACGAGGTCGCCTCGGTCCTGGGGACGGATTTCGCCGAGAACGACTTCGGCCGGGCCATGTGCCGTGACTACGGCCTGGCGGAGTTCCACTACCACCGCGCCCGGGCCCGCGACCCCTGGTCGGGGCACCACTTCAGCCTCCAGGTGCACCGGCTCGCCCGCCGTGACCGCACCCTCCCGGGCGACGTGCTCCGTGCCCGCTACGGACGGTTCGCCCCGCGGCTCCGGTTCGAGAAGCTGGAGCGTCTCCTGCGGCGGCGGGGCGTCCCGCTGGTGGAGATCCCGGAGTATCCGGGGAACGCGCCGTACTACCGCACGTTCTGGCAGCCCGCCTCGCGGACGGCCGTCACCTTCGTCTCCGTACACGGGGAGTACAGCACGCCGGACGGTCTGCGCGTGGGGGACGTCTACACGATCCAGACCCCCGTCACCGCCGAGGACGTCGCCCTGCGCGGGGCGAGGGCCCGGTGACGGAGCCCATGGGCGCCCGGCAGGGGTTCATGGGCCACACATAGACTTAGCCAAGCCTTACCTCGCAATGCCCCGGCCCTCGCAGTTCCCGGCTCTCGCTCACCCGATTGGTTCCGATGGCAGCCGCCGCTCCACGCCTGTCCAGACGCGCACTCGCGACCGCTGCCGCCGTCGTCGCCCTGCTGCTCTCCGTCCTGCTCAGCCTCGCCGTCGGGGCGAGGACCATCGCGCCGTCCGCGGTCCTGGACGCCCTGCTGCACGGCGGGCACTCCGACGCCGCCGAGGTGATCCGGCAGATGCGGGTGCCGCGCACCGTGATCGGGCTGATGGTCGGCGCGGCGCTCGCCCTCGCGGGCACGGTGCTCCAGGGCATCACGCGCAACCCCATCGCCGACCCGGGGATCCTCGGGATCAGCCAGGGCGCCTCGGTGGCCGTGGTGCTCGCCATCGCCTACGCCGGGATCCACACCCTTACCGGCTATGTGTGGTTCGCCTTCGCGGGGGCCGCCGTCGCGTCCGTCGCGGTGTACGCCATCGCCTCCCGGGGCCGGGGCGGTGCGACGCCGGTGAAGCTCGCGCTGGGCGGCGCCGCGATCAACGCACTGCTCGTGTCGGTGACCATGGCGGTGCTCACCACGAAGGCTTCGGCGCTCGACGAGTTCCGCTTCTGGCAGGTGGGCTCGATCGCCGGCCGCGAGGCCCAGGTCGCCCAGCAGATCTGGCCGTTCCTGCTGATCGGGGCCGTCCTCGTGGTGTCCGTGGCGCGCGGGCTCGACGCGCTGGCGCTGGGCGAGGACGTCGCGAAGGGCCTGGGGCAGAACGTCGCGGCCGTCCGCATCGTCGGCGGTGTCGGGGCCACCGTGCTCACCGGCGCGGGCGTCGCCGCGGCCGGACCGATCGCCTTCGTCGGCCTCGCGGTGCCGCACATCGCCCGCGCGATCGTGGGAAGCGACCACCGCTGGGTGCTGCCGATGGCGGCCCTCGTCGGGCCCGTGATGCTCCTCGTCTCCGATGTCGTCGGCCGGGTCCTGTTCCCGCCCGGCGAGGTCCCGGCAGGCGTGATGACGGCGCTGATCGGAGTGCCGTTCCTGGTCACCCTCGTACGCCGGAAGGCGGTGCCCGCATGAGCCCGGACACGGCAGTGCCCGTACGGACCCCGGTACGTCCCGCCGGCTACCGGGTCGTACGGGTCGGGAAGCGGACCCGGTTCCTGCTCCACCGGCGGGCCGGGCTGGTCGCCGTGGCCCTCGTCGTCCTGCTGGCGGCGGTCTGTGTCGCCTACCTCTGCACCGGTCAGAGCTTCGTGGCGCCCGCGGAGGTGGTGAAGGTCGTCCTCGGGCAGCCGTCGCCGGACGAACTGGTCGTGGGCACCCTGCGGCTGCCCCGCATGGTCGTCGGACTGCTCGTCGGCGCGGCCTTCGGGATCGCCGGTGCGCTGATCCAGACCGTCGCCCGCAACCCGCTCGCCAGCCCCGACATCATCGGCATCAGCCAGGGCGCGAGCGCGCTCACGGTCGGCGCGATGACCTTCGGCCTCACGTCGTACACCGTCCTGCCCTACCTCTCCGTCATCGGCGGCGTCGCCGCCGCCGCTCTGGTCTACCTCTTCGCGTGGCGCGGCGGGCTCCACGCGACCCGCTTCGTCCTCATCGGGATCGGCTTCGCGATCGCCCTGCGGTCGGTGACCACCCTGTTCCTGACGAAGGGCGACTACCTGGTCGCCCAGCAGGCGCAGATCTGGATGACGGGCTCGCTCAACGGCCGCGGCTGGAACGAGGCCGCCCCCATCGGCTGGGCGCTCCTGGTCCTGCTCCCGGCCGTCCTGTGGGCGGCGCGCGCGCAGCGCACCGTCTCGATGGACGACGACACCGCGACGGCGCTGGGCGTCCGCCTCGGGCGCGTACGGCTGGGGCTCGTCGCCCTCGGGGTGGTCCTGGCGTCGGTGGCGACGGGGACGGCCGGGCCGGTCGACTTCGTGGCGCTGCTCGCCCCGCAGATCGCCCGCCGGATGACGCGTACGGCGCAGATCCCGCTGCTGTGCTCGGCACTGCTCGGCGCCGTGATCGTCGTCCTCGCGGACCTGCTGGCCCGCAGGCTCTTCTCCCCCACCGAGCTCCCGGTGGGTGTGCTGACGGCGGCGGTCGGCGCCCCGTATCTGATCTGGCTGATCATCCGTGGCCACGGCGGCCGCAGTGGAGGCAACGCATGACGACCCGTACGCAGGACACCGCCACGTCCAGGCTCACGACCCGCGCCCTGACCCTCGCCTACGACGACCGCACCGTCGTGCACGAGCTGGACCTGGCCGTGCCCGACGGATGCGTGACGGTCATCGTCGGCCCGAACGCCTGCGGCAAGTCGACGACTCTGCGCGCGCTGGGGCGGCTGCTGAAGCCGGCCGGCGGCTCCGTGCTCCTGGACGGTACGGAGCTGTCGCGCATCCCCACGCGCACGATCGCCCAGTCGGTCGGGCTGCTCCCGCAGACACCCGTGGCACCCGAGGCGATCACCGTCTCCGACCTGGTCGCCCGTGGCCGCCAGCCGCACCAGCGCTGGTGGCAGCAGTGGTCGGACGCGGACGAGCGCGCGGTGAGTGACGCCATGGAGCGCACGGACATCACCGCGCTCGGCGACCGGCCGGTGGACGAGCTGTCCGGGGGCCAGCGCCAGCGGGTGTGGATCGCGATGGCGCTCGCACAGGACACGGATCTGCTGCTGCTCGACGAGCCGACGACGTATCTCGACATCGCTCACCAGGTCGAGGTCCTGGACCTGGTGCGCCGGCTCGCCGCCCCGGCCGCGGACGGCAGCCGGGGGCGGACCGTCGTCACCGTCCTGCACGACCTCAACCAGGCCGCCCGTTACGCCGACCACCTCGTCGCCATGAAGGCGGGCCGCATCGTCGCCGAGGGGCGGCCCGGGGACGTCGTCACCGCCGAGCTCGTGCGCGAGGTCTTCGGCCTGGAAGCCGTCATCGTCCCGGACCCGGTCACGGGCTCGCCGCTCGTCGTACCCGGCGCGCCCTGGACTCCCGCCACGTCCTCCTCATCCCTTTCCGGAAAGGCCCTCTGACATGCCCACACCTCCTGCGGCTCGTCTGCTCGTCACCGGTTCGCTGGCCGTGACCGCCGCGCTGACCCTCACCTCCTGCGGCTCGTCCGACTCCGGCTCCGGCTCCGGCGGCTCGGCGTCCTCCTCCGACGCCAAGACCCACACCGTCGCCACGGCCATGGGCAACGTCAAGGTCCCCGTCGCCCCGAAGCGGGTCGTCGTCCTGGACACCGCCGAGCTGGACTCCGCGCTCACCCTCGGTGTGAAGCCGGTCGGCGCCACGCACACCGGCACGGAGTCGGGTTACCCGAGCTACCTGCCGAAGGAGAAGGTCGCGGGCGTCGAGGACGTCGGCGAGATGATGACGCCGAACCTGGAGGCGATCGCAGGGCTGAAGCCGGACCTGATCCTCACCAGCAAGATCCGCCACGGCGACAAGTACGACGAGCTCTCGAAGATCGCCCCGACGGTCATGACGGAGAACACGGGCCACCCCTGGAAGGAGAACTTCCAGGTCCACGCCAACGCCCTCGGCAAGGTTCCGGCGGCCGAGAAGGTCATCGCCGGCTACGACGCGCACGTCGGCGAGGTCACCGAGGCGCTCGGCGGCAAGAAGAAGGCGGCGGCCACCGAGGTCAACATGGTGCGGTTCGTCGAGGGCGCGGACATCCGCATCTACGGCCGCCAGAGCTACATCGCGACGATCCTCGCCGACGTCGGCCTCGGCCGGCCGGCGATCGTCGACAAGGCCAAGGACGGCTTCTCGTACGACGTCAGCCCGGAGAAGATCGACCAGGCGGACGCGGACGTCGTCTTCCACTCGACGTACGGGGACGCGGAGAAGTCCAAGCAGAAGCAGACCGTGGGCAGCGGGCTGTGGAAGAGCATGGGCGCGGTGAAGGCCGGCAAGGTGTTCCCGGTCGAGGACGAGCTGTGGATCCAGGGCATCGGCTACACGGCGGCGGACAAGATCCTGGACGAGCTCCAGGCGGACCTGACGAAGTAGGCCCGCCGCGCGGTCATCCCTCCCGGTCCCGGCGTCCCAGCGCTTCCCGGAGCCTGACGGCCGCCGGAGCCACGAGGAGCGGGGCCACGATGCCGCCCAGCGCCGCGTAGCCGACCAAGGGGTACTCACCGCGGAGGAAGACGGAGAGGCTGTCCGAGCGGGCGCCTCCCTTGCCGCCGAGCGTCGTCGTCACCACGACGACGCCGGCGGCGCCCAGCAGACCGCAGCCCGCCGCGAGCAGGCCGTGACCGGCCGCACCGGTGAGCCGGCGCGGCTCACGGCTCCGGCGCCATGCCGAGATGCCCTCGAAGAGACCGCCCAGGCCCACGACGACACCGCCCACGCACGGGAAGAGCACGAAACCGGCCGAGGCGGCGAGGCCGTACCCGCCGCCGGGCCACCGCGGGGCGACGTCGCGCCACACGTCCTCCGGCAGGGGGGAGAGGAACAGCAGCACAGCCCCGCAGACGACGGCGGCCAGGACCAGCGCCCCGGTCACCGGCCACAGCTTCCCGCGCCATCTCTCCCGGCGTTCCCCGCCGCCGTCCTCGGACGCGGTCCGCTTCGCCGCGAGCCTCGTCTCCTCTGCCCGCTTCGCCGCGCGCGTGCGCCGCGCCTCTCTGGCCCTTGCCCCGGACCGGCGTGCCATGGAGCCCAACCCCCCTCGTGGAGCGTGAAGGAGATGGTCTCATCGGTGGAGAGGCCTGTGGGGCGCGGTGTCAGGTCCGCGCCCCACAGGCGGTTCGGTGGCCCTAGGAGGTCATCCGCAGCACTGCCAGCCGCGTCAGCTCGCGGTCCTGCGGCTCGGTGTCGAGGGACCGGTGCAGGGCCAGCCCCTCGATCAGCGCGTCCAGCTGACGGGCTGTGTCCGGGTCGAAGTGCTGTTCCAGCAGGCGGCGGCTGCGGTTCATCCACGCGTGGGTGAGCTCGCGGTACTCGTCGCGCCGGGCGGCCAGCGTGTAGAGCTCCTGGGTGAGGACGAGGTCGCGCCGGGGGCCCTCGGAGAGCACGTGGATGAGGTCGGTGACGGCCTCACGGGCCTGCTCCGGGGTGTCGACCCGGCCCAGGTGCAGCTCGAAGACGGCCACGATGTGGTCGGCGAAGCGGGTGAAGGCCTCGCGCAGCAGGTCGTCGATGCCGTCGAAGTGGTACGTCATCGAGCCCAGCGGGACCTCGGCGCGGCCGGCGATCTTGCGGTGGGAGACGCCGACGACACCCTCCTCGGCGATGTGGTCGAGCGTGGCGGCGAGGATGCGCTCGCGCCGCTGCGGATCCGTGCGTCCGGTGGCCATGGCGGGCGTGTCAGACGCCGCGGACGACGCGGGCGGGGTTGCCCACGGCGACGACGTCGGCGGGGATGTCCTTCGTGACCACGGCTCCGGCCCCGATCACGGAGTTGGAGCCGATGGTCACCCCGGGGCAGACGATGACCCCGCCGCCCAGCCAGACGTTGTCACCGATGGTGATGGGGAGCGCCGCTTCCAGCTTGTCCCTGCGGGGCTCGGGCTCCACGGGGTGGGTGGGTGTCAGGAGCTGGACGTTGGGGCCGATCTGGCAGTCCTCGCCGATGGTGATGCGCGCGACGTCCAGCGCCGTGAGGTGGTAGTTGACGAAGGTGCGGGCGCCGATCGTGATGTTGCTGCCGTAGTCGACGTACAGCGGCGGGCGCAGGTCGACGCCCTCGCCCACGGAGTCCAGCAGCTCGGCCAGGATCGTCCTGGCCGCGTCGGCGTCCTCGGTGTAGGCGGCCTGGAAGCGGGCCGCGAGGCGCATGGCCCGCTGCTGACGCCGGCCGATCTCCGGGTCGTCGGCGACGTAGAGGTCACCGGCGAGCATGCGCTCGAGGTTGGTACGCGGATCGTTGGCGAAGTAGTCCGTCGGCATGCGTACGAGCGTATACCCTGGAGTGTACGAACGTACACTCCCCGTGGCGGCCGCTGTCACCCCGCCAGCCTGCGCGACCGCCACACCAGATACAACGCCGACGACACCGCCGCCACCCGCACCACCACGGGCCAGACCTCCGTCATCGCGTCCCCCATCGCATCCGCCGCGAGGGGCTCGCCCCAACGGCCGTCCGTGCGGCCCCACAGCCAGACGAAGGCCCCGGCCACGACCACGCCCGGCAGGCCCAGCGCCACCCATTTCGCCTCGGCGCGCGAGAACTTGCGCGAGCTGTACGCCAGCAGCCAGCCGCCCGCGAGCGCCAGCCACGACCCGGTCACGGCGCCGGCCACCAGCAGCGCGGCCGCCAGCAGCAGCAACGGGTTCGAGAGGCGGGGCCGCACGGCGCCCTCGCCGTCCACGGCGGCCCGCCGGACGCGGCGCAGCCGCAGCTTCCGGCGCCGGGGCGCCGGTGGCTCGGCCTCCTTCCCTGCCTCCGCCGGCTCCGGCTCCTCCGCCTCGGCCGGCGCGCGCGGCCCCGGGGGCCTCGGAGCGCTCGGCAGTCCGAACAGCTCCGGGCTCTCCAGCCCGCCCACGAACCCCGGCACGGCGGTGCCGGGCCCCATGGCCCCCGGCGCGCCCTGCTCGCCGGGTCCGGCCTGCCCGCCCTCGCCGAAGGGTCCCGGCTCGATCCGCCACCACTCGGGCTCCGCCCCGGCGGGCGCCTGGTCCAGGCCGGCCATGTGCGGCGCGGACGCGGACGGCCAGTCCGGGTCCGGCTCGCCGGACGCCCGGCCCTCGGTGTCCGGCTCCCCGAGTCCTGACTCCGGGCTCGCGGCGGCACTCCGGGACTCCTTGAGGACCGGCGACGCGCCCTTGCGCGCCGCGGCTTTCCTGAGCACACTCCGCCGCGCACGTGGCACCCCGCGCGGTTCCGCCGGGTCCGTCGCCGAGCCCGTGGCCGCGTCCGCCCGGGGAGACGGCAGGGGCACCGCCCCGTCGCCCGACTCGGCCGCCGCGGCCACGAGTTCACCCGGGGCTCCGAGCCGTCCGAGGATGCGCCGGACCACCGCGGGAGAGTCCGAGCCGTCCGTGGAGCGCTGCCGGTCGATCTCGCCCCGGAGCGTCGCGACGAGCCTCATCCGGGCGCCCGAGGACAGCTGTTGCTGCTGCGCCAGGTCACCGACCCGGCTGAGGTAGTCGTAGACAAGCTGGTCGCTCTCGATCCCCACGCGATCGTTCTCCCTCCACCGCCCTGCCCCGACGGTAGCGTTCCAGGGGCTACCGTGGGACGGATGGGGACGACCACACCACCGCGCACGCTCGCCGAAGCTCTGCGCGCCCGGGGCGACGAATCGCTGGCAGGGCTGCTGCGTGCCCGCCCCGACCTGCTCAGCCCCGTGCCGAACGACATCACCCAGCTGGCGACGCGGGCCGGCACGCGCGCCTCCGTCGTCCGTGCGCTGGAGCACCTCGACCGCTTCGCCCTGCAGACCGCGGAGGCGCTGGCCGTGGCGCCGGACCCGGCACCGTACGACACGCTGCTCGCGCTCCTCACCGGTGACGGCCAGGACGACGGCGACGGGCGCGACGACGCGGGCGCCGCGATCACCGCCGCGCTGCCCGCCGCCCTCACGACCCTCCGCGAACAGGCCCTGGTCTGGGGCGAGGACACCCGGCTGCACCTCGTGCGCACCGCGCGCGAGCTGCTCGCCCCGTCACCGCAGCACCCCTCCCCCACGGGCCTCGGCCCGACCGTCTCCGAGGCCACGGCCGGGATGTCGCCCGGCAGGCTGCAGGAGATCCTGACCGCCGCCGGGCTGCCCGCCACCCACGACCCGGTCTCCGCCGTCTCCGCGCTGGCCGGGCTCTTCACGGACCGGACGAGGATGGCGGAGCTGCTCGACACCGCCCCCGTCGAGGCGCTGTCCGTGCTCGACCGGCTGGTCTGGGGTCCGCCGTACGGGGAGGTCACCCCCAACCCCGCGCCGCCCGTGCAATGGCTGCGCGACCGCGGGCTGTTGCTGCCCGTGTCGACGCGCACCGTCGTCCTGCCGCGCGAGGCCGCGCTGCATCTGCGGGCGGGCCGCGCCCACCGTGTGCCCGAGCCCGTGCCCCCGGTGATCGTGGCGGCGGCCGAGCGGGATCCCCAGGCTGTGGACAGAGCCGCGGCGGGCCAGGGCTTCATGGCGCTGTCCACCGTCGAGGAGCTCCTCAAGCTCTGGAACGACGGCGGTCCGGCCATCCTCCGCGCGGGCGGCCTGAGCGTGCGCGAGCTGAAGCGCGCCGCGAGCGCGCTCGACGTCTCGGAGACCGTCGCCGCCTTCTGGATCGAACTCGCCTACGCGGCGGGCCTGCTGGCCTCCGACGGCGAGACCGACGAGCGGTACGCGCCGACCCCCGCGTCCGACGAGTGGCTGGACCTCCCCGCCCAGGACCGCTGGACCCACCTCGCCACCGCCTGGCTCGCCGCCACCCGCACGGCGGGCCTGATCGGCGGCCAGGACGCCAAGGGCAGGGCGCTGTCCGCACTCGGCCCCGACCTGGACCGCTCGGCCGCCCCCGAGGTACGCCGCCGGGTGCTGGCCCTGTTCGCGTCGCTCCCGCCGGGCACCGCACCCGACCCGCAGACGCTGCTCGCCCGGCTCCGCTGGGAACGGCCGCTGCGCTCCTCGATCCCGGGCGGACCCACGGGCGAGGCCTCCGACCTCCGCTCCCGGATCGCCCTGTGGACGGTCAACGACGCCGAGCTGCTGGGGATCACCGGCCGCGGCGCCCTCTCCTCCCAGGCCCGCGCGCTGCTCGACGAGGGCCCCGACGCGGCCGCCGCCCGCCTCGCCCCGCTGATCCCCGAACCCCTGGACCATGTGCTGCTCCAGGCCGACCTGACGGCCGTCGCCCCCGGCCCGCTGGAACGCCCGCTCGCCGACATGCTCTCGGTGCTCGCCGACGTCGAGTCCAAGGGCGGCGCGACGGTCTACCGCTTCACCCCCGGCTCCGTACGCCGCGCACTCGACGCCGGACAGGCCGCCACGGACCTGCACGCCTTCCTGGCCACCCACAGCCGTACGCCGGTGCCGCAGCCGCTGAGCTACCTCATCGACGACGTGGCCCGCCGCCACGGCCACCTGCGGATCGGCGCCGCCTCCGCGTACGTACGCTGCGACGACGAGGCCGTGCTCAACGAGATCCTGGCCGACAAGCGCTCGGCCACCCTGCGGCTGCGCCGGCTCGCGCCGACCGTCCTGGCCTCGCAGGCCGACCCGGGGTCGCTCCTCGAAGGGCTTCGCGAGATGGGGTACGCCCCCGCCGCCGAGTCCGCCGAGGGCGACGTCCTGATCACGCGCGCCGGCGCCCGCCGCACTCCGCCGCGTACGCCCCCCGCCCCCGTCCCCGAGGGCCCGCCGGTCCCGGACGCCACCCTGCTGAGCGCCGCGGTCCGGGCCATCCGGGCGGGCGACACGGCGGCCAGAGCCGTCCACAAGGAGAGCCCGGACACGGCCACGGCGGGCTCGCTCCCCCGCACGGCCCCCGCCGAGACCCTGGCCACGGTGCAGGCGGCCGCGATGACCGGCTCGGCCGTCTGGATCGGCTACGTCAACGCCGACGGCGCGGCCAGCCAGCGGGTGATCGCGCCGGTCAAGGTGGAGGGCGGCTTCGTGACGGCGTACGACCACACGGCCGACGAGGTCCGGACGTATCCGCTGCACCGGATCACGGGCGTCGCGGAGCTCGCCGACGAGCAGACGCCCTGACGCCCTGACGCCGGGTGCCGCGCTCAGGACACCGGGAGCCCGCCGGCGGTCGCGGCCTCGCGGAGCACGTCGACCAGCATGGGCATGGTGAGCCGGCCGGTGAACGTGTTGCGCTGACTCGGGTGGTAACTCCCCAGCAGGTGCAGTTCCTGCCTGCGCTCCGTGGCGGGCAGCACGACATGCGCACCGTGGCCGAAGGCGGGACGCGGGCGCGGCAGCCGCCACCCCGCCTCGGCGAGCACCGGGAGCACCGCCTGCCAGCCGAAACCGCCGAGGACGACCACCGCGCGCAGCCCCGGGCTCAGCAGGTCCAGCTCGGCGGCCAGCCAGGGGCGGCAGTTGTCGCGCTCCTCCGGCGTGGGCCTGTTCGCCGGGGGCGCGCAGTGCACGGGGGAGGTGAGCCGTACGCCGCGCAGGGTGAGCCCGTCCTCCGCGTGGACGGAGGACGGTTGCGAGGCCAGGCCCACGGTGTGCAGTGCGGCGAAGAGGAAGTCGCCGGCCGCGTCGCCGGTGAACATCCGGCCGGTCCTGTTGCCGCCGTGGGCGGCGGGAGCGAGCCCGACCACCGCCACCGAGGCGTCGGGCGGCCCGAAGCCGGGGACGGGCCGCGCCCAGTAGTCCCAGTCCTGGAAGGCCGCGCGCTTGGTCCCGGCGATCTCCTCCCGCCAGGCGACCAGCCGGGGGCAGGCGCGGCACCGCGTGACGAGGGCGTCCAGCTCGCCCAGCGCGCCGCACCCCGGCGCGTGGTGGGCCGGGAAGCCCCGGTCGTCGGCGCCCGGCGCCCGTCCTGCGGCTTCCGCTCCGTCCATCCCTCCACGCTACGGGCCCGGGGCCTCGCGTTCGGGTCAGCGCCGGATGAACATGGCCGGCAGCACCGCCCAGCTCCTCGAAGCCCGGCCTGCGGTGGAAGCCCGGCGAGGCGTCGCCGGCGGATCGCGGCCGACCGCGGCGGTCGGAACGGACGTCGTCCGTGCCATGACGTGCGTCACAGGCGGTCTCAGGGTACGTAGGCGCGGTGCGCGGTTCCAGGGGCGCCGGCCGCAGGAGCCCCGCCCGTCAGCGGCCGATGAGGCACACTGGACGTTTGGCCGTTCGCACCCGGCGGCCACCCCACGCCGGAAAGGGCCGACGCGCGTGACCGGACCCCTCATCGTCCAGAGCGACAAGACGCTGCTCCTCGAAGTCGACCACGACCAGGCCGAGGCCTGCCGCCGTGTCATCGCCCCCTTCGCCGAGCTGGAGCGTGCCCCCGAGCACATCCACACCTACCGGGTGACCCCGCTCGGCCTGTGGAACGCCCGCGCCGCGGGGCACGACGCCGAGCAGGTCGTCGACGCGCTCGTGGAGTACTCGCGCTACCCCGTGCCGCACGCGCTCCTCGTCGACATCGCCGAGACGATGGCGCGGTACGGCCGCCTCACCCTGTCCAAGCACCCGGTCCACGGGCTGGTGCTGACGTCCAACGACCGGCCGGTGCTGGAGGAGATCCTCCGCTCGAAGAAGGTCCAGCCGCTGGTCGGGGCGCGCCTCGACCCGGACACCGTGGCCGTGCACCCCTCGGAGCGCGGCCAGATCAAGCAGACGCTGCTGAAGCTGGGCTGGCCTGCCGAGGACCTCGCCGGATACGTCGACGGCGAGGCGCACCCGATCGATCTCGACCAGGACGGCTGGGCGCTGCGCCCGTACCAGAAGCAGGCCGTCGAGGGCTTCTGGCACGGCGGCTCGGGCGTCGTCGTCCTCCCCTGCGGCGCGGGCAAGACCCTGGTCGGAGCCGGCGCCATGGCGGAGGCCAAGGCGACCACCCTGATCCTGGTCACCAACACCGTCTCCGCCCGGCAGTGGAAGCACGAGCTGGTGAAGCGGACCTCACTGACCGAGGAGGAGATCGGCGAGTACAGCGGTACGCGCAAGGAGATCCGGCCGGTCACCATCGCCACGTACCAGGTGCTGACGACCCGCCGTAAGGGGATC
Organism: Streptomyces sp. NBC_01166; assembly: GCF_045039765.1. Taxonomy (NCBI): domain Bacteria; kingdom Bacillati; phylum Actinomycetota; class Actinomycetes; order Kitasatosporales; family Streptomycetaceae; genus Streptomyces; species Streptomyces sp. NBC_01166. The sequence goes on along the minus strand of NZ_CP108613.1, from coordinate 4,778,969 downwards.
TACCCGCACCTGGAGCTGTTCGACTCCCGTGACTGGGGGCTCGTGATCTACGACGAGGTGCACCTGCTGCCCGCGCCCGTCTTCAAGTTCACCGCCGACCTCCAGGCCCGCCGCCGTCTCGGGCTCACCGCGACGCTGGTGCGTGAGGACGGGCGCGAGTCGGACGTCTTCTCGCTCATCGGGCCCAAGCGGTTCGACGCCCCGTGGAAGGAGATCGAGGCGCAGGGCTACATCGCGCCCGCCGACTGCGTCGAGGTCCGCGTGAACCTCACGGACTCGGAGCGCCTCGCCTACGCGACCGCGGAGGCCGAGGAGAAGTACCGGTTCTGCGCGACGACCGCGACGAAGCGGAAGGTCACCGAGGCGCTCGTGCGCAAGCACCGGGGAGAGCAGACCCTGGTCATCGGGCAGTACATCGACCAGCTCGACGAGCTCGGTGAGCACCTGGACGCCCCGGTGATCAAGGGCGAGACGAGCAACGCTCAGCGCGAGAAGCTGTTCGAGGCGTTCCGTCAGGGCGAGATCAGCGTGCTGGTCGTGTCGAAGGTCGCGAACTTCTCGATCGACCTTCCGGAGGCGACGGTCGCCATCCAGGTGTCGGGCACGTTCGGCTCGCGGCAGGAGGAGGCACAGCGGCTCGGCCGGGTGCTGCGGCCGAAGGCGGACGGGCACGAGGCCCGGTTCTACTCGGTGGTCGCGCGCGACACGATCGACCAGGACTTCGCGGCGCACCGCCAGCGGTTCCTGGCCGAGCAGGGTTACGCGTACCGGATCGTCGACGCGGACGAGTTGCTGACGGAGAGCTGACAGGGACCGGTGGCCGGGCCGGAGGGCTCAGCGGTGGCGGCGGACGACGCCCGCCTCCTCCGCGTACTCCCCGAGGACGGCCACACCGAACGCGGTGCGTGTGAAGACCGAGACGGCACGCACCGCGTTTCCTATGCGGTGGCCGCGTGGGTGACCGGTGGCCGCCGTGGCGCCGTGCGCGGGGCCGGTCCTTCGTGGGTTCAGGTAAACGGTGCTCATGTATTCCATGGTGCTCCGCCGGCCCGCTCCCCTGCATCGGCCGACCGGCCGAAGAATGCGCGGATCCGGGTCGGCCGAAAGACGGACCCGTCCCCTACGGGACGGACGCTGCCGAGCCGCTCGCGGTCAGACGGTGACGACGATCTTGCCGACCTGGTGTCCCTGCTCCAGGTACCGGTGCGCCTCGACGATGTCGTCGAGGCCGAACTCCCGGTCGACGGTGGGCCGCAGCGCCCCGGTGCGCAGGCCGGCGTTCAGGAACGCCGCGATCCGGCGGACCACCGTGGGGTCCAGCGTGTGCTCGAAGCTTGCGTAGCCGAGGACCGTGAGGGGCCAGGACATCGGGAACGACGCGGGCCGGGGGTCCAGCCGGCCCGCGGTGACCAGGGTCCCGCCGGCCCTGGCCGCCTTCGCCAGGTCGGCCAGGCCGGGGCCCATGACGGAATCGAGGATGATGTCGGCTCCGGCCCCGCCGCTGTGCCGGCGGGCGGCTTCGGCCACGTCCTCGTGGTCGGTGACGATGACGGCGGCGGCGCCTGCGGCGAGCAGCCCCTCCTTCTTCGCGGTGTGCCGGGTGACCGCCAGGGGGACGGCGCCGATCTGGCCGGCGACCTGGATGGCGGCGAGGCCGACGGAGCTGGAGGCGGCGGTGATCAGGACATGGTCGCCGGGCCGCGTCCCGGCCTTCTCCATGAGCGCGCCGTACGCCGTGGAGTACGCCACCCACAGGGCCGCCGCGCCGGTCGCGTCCAGCCCGGTGGGCCGCGGGACGACGGAAGCGGCCGGCACCGTGGTGTATTCGGCGTAGGTGCCGTTGAGATCCATCTCGGGGACGGCGGTGATGATGACCGCGTCACCGACTCCGGGCTCCTCGACGCCGGGGCCCACCGCGTCGACGACGCCGGTCCCCTCGCAGCCCAGCCGGGCCTGCGGCAGACGTACCGGCCCGGGGTAGGAGCCGGCGCGCATCATCTGGTCGAGCCGGTTGACGCCGATGGCCTCGATCCTGATCCGCACCTCGCCGGCGGCGGGCTCGGTGACCGGCTCATCGACGACGCACAGGACGTCCGGAGCTCCGGTCCTGTCGAACACGACGACTCGTGGCATGGGGTGACCGTCTTTCTCTCGGAGGGCTGTGCGGTGCGACGGAAGGGCGCTCAACAGGCCGGGCGTACGCGGGTGTTGTCCGCGTCCGGTGCCGCTGCACACAGACGAAATTACTGATCCGACAGGTACCTCCTGGTACCTTCCATGCCATGAGCCACTCGGCCGGAGACGTCTTCCTCGCCGACTGCCCGGCCCGGCTGGCGATCGAGATCATCACCGACAAATGGGCTGTCGTCGTGATCTTCGCGCTCAGCCGCCGACCGTGCCGGCACGGCGAACTCGTCGGTCTCATCGGCGGTATCTCGCGCAAGGTCCTCACCCAGACGCTGCGCAGGCTCCAGGGCTACGGCCTCGTCGAACGCCACGCCTACGCCGAGGCGCCGCCGCGGGTCGAGTACAGCCTCACCGCACTCGGCCGGACGCTCGTGGTGCCCATCGCCGCGCTGACGGAGTGGGCGACCCTGCACGGCGAGGCCGTCGCCGACTTCCAGGAGTCGGAGCAGGACGGCCGGTAGGCGGCACCCGGGCGCCCGGCGCCCGGCGGGGGATGTCCGGGCCCTGTGATCTATTCGTTCGCCCCCGGGTGCGGCGGTCGATACAATCGCCGGTCTGCCCGCCTCCCGCACCGTGGTACCGGCCAGCCCTTCGAGCGGCCGGCAGCCGGGGGAGCGCCGCCGACCGGACGGAAACCGGCCGACAACAGCCGCACGCGCCCACCCCGCGTGCGCATCTGTGTGTGAACGTCCCCGAGCGGACCGGGTGATGAGCCCTGTCCGCCGTCCTGCGTCGAAAAGCCGGAGGCAACACCGTGCCCGCGCACGAAGAGTCAAGCAATCCACTGGTCAGGGAGCGGGCGCACCTCGCCGCGTCCCGTGCCGCGCTGCGCGCCATGCGCGAGGACGTGCAGGCGCTCGACATCCGCGACGTCACCGCGAACTGGGTCAACGCCGCGGTCCTCCAGTCGCAGATCGACGACCGCATCAAGGCGCTCGCCGACCTCACCCACACCCCGCTGTTCTTCGGGCGCCTCGACTATCTGCACGTGGTCGGGGCCGAGAAGGCGGAGGGGGCCGAGGGAGAGCGGTTCTACATCGGGCGCCGCCACGTCCACGACGCCCATGGCGACCCCATGGTCATCGACTGGCGCGCCCCGGTCTCCCAGCCGTTCTACCAGGCCTCCAGGAACAACCCGCTGGACGTCGACCACCGCCGCCGCTTCGGCTACACCGGTGGGGAGCTGACCGCGTACGAGGACGAGTACCTCACCGACCCGGCGGAGACCGAACAGACCAGCAAGCTCCTCCAGGCGGAGATCGAGCGGCCCCGTGTCGGGCCGATGCGCGACATCGTGGCGACGATCCAGCCGGAGCAGGACGAGATCGTCCGAAGTGATCTCGGCGGCACGGTCTGCGTCCAGGGTGGCCCCGGGACCGGGAAGACGGCCGTCGGCCTGCACCGTGTCGCCTACCTCCTGTACGCGCACCGCGAGCGCCTCGCCCGCACCGGCACCCTCGTCGTCGGCCCGAACCGGTCGTTCCTCCACTACATCGAGCAGGTCCTGCCCGCGCTGGGCGAGCTGGAGGTGCAGCAGGCCACCGTCGAGGACCTGGTGGCCGCTCGCGTCGAGGTGCGCGGCACGGACGGGTCCGTCGCCGCGGTGATCAAGGGCGACGCCCGGATGGCGGAGGTCCTGCGCCGGGCGATCCGTTCGCACGTGACGCCTCCGACGGAGCCGGTCGTGGTGGTGCGCGGATCCCGCCGCTGGCGGGTCCCGGCCTACGAGGTCGAGGAGATGACCACCGAGCTGCTGGCCCGTGACATGCGGTACGGGGCCGCCCACGAGGCTCTTCCGCAGCGCATCGCCCACGCCGTCCTCGTACGGATGGAGGAGGCGGGCGAGGCCCCGGACGACCGGGTGCAGAACGCGGTGGCGCGCGACCCCGCGGTCAAGGCGGCCGTGAAGGCGGTCTGGCCGGCGGTGGACCCGGCGAAGCTGGTGCTGCGGCTCCTGACGGACGCGGAGTTCCTGGGCGCGCACGCGGAGGGGATCCTCACCGACGACGAGCAGAAGCAGATCCTCATGACGAAGCCCGCCCGCAGCGTGAAGTCGGCGAAGTGGACCGCGGCTGACGCGGTCCTGATCGACGAGGCGGCCGACCTGGTGGCCCGGACGCACTCGCTGGGCCATGTTGTGATCGACGAGGCCCAGGACCTGTCCCCGATGCAGTACCGCGCGGTGGGCCGCCGCTGCTCGACCGGTTCGGCGACGGTGCTCGGCGACCTGGCGCAGGGGACGACGCCCTGGTCGACGGGGAGCTGGGAGCAGGCGCTCTTCCATCTGGGCAAGGCGGACGCGGTGGTGGAGGAGCTCACGGCCGGTTTCCGTGTGCCGCGCGAGGTCATCGCGTACGCCTCCCGGCTGCTCCCCGCGATCTCGCCGGGCCTGGCGCCGGTGGAGTCGGTGCGTGAGACGCCCGGCTCCCTCGCGGTGCGTGCGGTGGCGGCGGCCGACGAGCTGGACTCCGCGGTGGTCGCGGCATGCGTGGAGTCGCTGCGGCACGAGGGCTCGATCGGCCTGATCGCCGCCGACGCCCGGATCCCGGCCCTGGCGGCGGCGCTCGGGGCGGCGGGCCACGCGTATCTCTCCCCGGGCGAGGAGACGACCGCCGCGTCCCGGCTGACCCTGGTCCCGGCCTCGCTGGCCAAGGGGCTGGAGTACGACTACGTGGTGCTGGACGAACCGGCGGCCGTGGTCGACGGCGAACCCGACGAACGCACGGGTCTGCGCCGCCTGTACGTGGCCCTGACCCGCGCGGTGTCGGGCCTGGTCGTACTGCACGCGGCGGCGCTGCCGGAGCAACTCGGCTAGGACCGGCACATGCCGGACCGGGCCGCACGCGGGGACAGGCCGGCTCAGGTCAAGCGGTCACCACCGCCGTGGTGGCGACGGTGACCGCCACCATCGCAGCCTGCATGTTGCGGATCGCCGTACGGACGTCATCGCCCGCCCACTGGCCCTCCGCGATCTTCTCCATGCGCGGCTTCACCTCCCGAGCCGGCACCTCGGGGAACGCGAGCCGGTGCAGCTTGGCGGCGTGGATCAGGGCGACGAGGCCGGCCGTGCGGTCGTCCGGATCCGTGCCGTGCAGCACCACGGAGGCCAGGCGCTCGCGCAGCTCCGCCTCGGTCGCCCCGTCCGCCTCGGGATAGCGGCGCACCGGGAAGACGCCGAGCACCCGGCGCTGCTCCTCGCTCACGAGGCCACGTGCCCGCAGGCTCTCCGTCGTGGCCTCGACCGCCTTGCCGTGATCCCTCGTCAGCCAGTCCGTCACCTTGGGCGGCTTGCTCTTCTTCGCCGCCCAGGCGTCGATCAGACCGAGCCGCTCGTCGAGCAGGGCGGCACCGGTGGGCGTGCGGTCGGTCACCGACAACCGGCCACCGTCCACCGAGAGCCGCCCCGCCAGGACGAGTTCGAGCAGGATGCCACCCGCGACGGCCCATCCGGCGGCCTGCCGGTCCTTGGCCGCTCCGGACTCGTCGTCCAGAGACAGCAGCATGATCTCTTCGCCCAGCGTGACCGACATGATTCCACTCCCCGTCCATTCGCTTACTCTTAGTGACGAACGGGGGCGGCAATCGGTTCCCGGCCACTCGGATGTCCGTAACTACCGCGCATTCGCGGGATGTTGCAGCAGTCGCTGCACGAGGCGTTTACAGACCACCCGGTGCGCGCTACGTTTTTGGGAGCGCTCCCACACACCCCCGCACTCTCCTTCATCCCCCCAGAGGAGAACAACCTCATGGCCATGCGAACCCTCTTCCGGAGCACGTCTCCGATGCGCGCGCCCCGCGTGCTGAGCCTCCTGGGAGCCGGCCTGTTGGGCCTCACCCTGGCCGGCCTGCCCTCCCCCGCGTCAGCCCACGGCGTCGCCATGGATCCGGGCTCGCGCAGCTACCTGTGCTACAAGGACATGATCGCGAGCGGGAACCAGACCCCGTCCAACCCCGCCTGTGCGGCCGCGGTCGCGGCGACCGGCACCACTCCGCTGTACAACTGGTTCGGCGTCCTGGACTCCAACGGCGGCGGGAAGACCAAGGGTTACATCCCGGACGGCGAGCTCTGCAGCGGCGGCCACAACGGCCCGTACAACTTCTCGTCGTACAACGCGGCCCGCAGCGACTGGCCGACGACCCATCTCACGGCGGGCACCACCGCCCAGGTGAAGTACAGCAACTGGGCCGCCCACCCGGGCAAGTTCAACGTCTACATCACCAAGGACGGCTGGTCGCCGACCCAGCCCCTGGCGTGGGACGACCTGACGCTCACCCAGACCGTGGACAACCCGCCGCAGGCGGGCGGGGCGGGCTCGGACGGCGGTAACTACTACTGGAATCTCCAGCTCCCTCAGGGCAAGTCCGGGAAGCACATGATCTTCATCCAATGGATCCGCTCGGACAGCCAGGAGAACTTCTACTCCTGCTCCGACGTCGCCTTCGACGGCGGCAACGGCGAGGTCACCGGCATGAAGGGCGGCGGGATGTCCGCGGCCGAGCTGGCGGCGGCCGAGAAGAAGGCCGGAATCAAGCCCGCACAGGTCCATGCGGAGCACGCCGGGCATGCGGCCGAGGCCGGTGAGGCCGGTCTCGTGGCCTCCGCCGAGGACTCCTCGGCCGGCTATCTGCCCGCCGCGACGGCGGTCTCACTGACCGGCGCCGCCCTGATGTTCGCGGCGGGGGCGGTGGCCCAGAGCCGGCGCCGGCGCCGCGAGGCCGCGCAGGACCACTGACCGCGGGGAACCGTTCACGGCCCCGGACCGGAATCACCGGCCCGGGGCCGCACGGCCGGCCCCGGCCTTCGCCTCCCCTTCCGCGTCGAGGTGCGGAAGGATCCGGTCCAGCCATCGCGGAGTCCACCAGGCGGCGCGGCCGAGCAGGGTCATCACCGCGGGCACCAGCAGCAGCCGCACGACGGTCGCGTCGATGAGCACGCTCACCGCGAGACCAAGACCCAGCATCTTGACGACGATGTTGTCGCTGATGATGAAGGCCGCGAACACGCTGACCATGATCAGCGCGGCGCAGGTGATGACCCGCGCGGTGATCTCCAGGGCGTGCGCGACGCTCGCCTTCGGGTCCCCGGTGGCCAGCCACGCCTCGTGGATCCGGGTCAGGAGGAAGATCTCGTAGTCCATGCTGAGGCCGAAGACGATGGCGAACATCATCATCGGCACATAGCTCTCGATCGGGACGTCGCCCGAGACGCCGAGCGCGGGCCCGCCCCAGCCCCACTGGAAGACGGCCACCACGACTCCGTACGAGGCCGCGATCGACAGGACGTTGAGCAGGGCCGCCTTGACCGCGACCAGCACCCCGCGGAACACCGCCAGGATCACGAGGAACGCGAGGCCGACCACGACCGCGATGATCAGTGGCAGCCGGCTGGAGACGATGTCCAGGAAGTCGACCTGGGCTGCCGTCGTGCCGGTCACGTAGGTGCTCGCGGCGGTACCGGAGACCGCGTCGGGCAGGACGTCGTCCGACAGGTGGTTGACCAGGCTCGTGGTCCGCGCGTCCTGCGGGGCGGCGACGGAGTAGGCGGTCGCCGTGAGGACGTCCCCGTCCTGGGTGGCGGTGAGCGGGGTGACGACGGCCGCGTCCGGCACCTTGGTCAGGGACTGCTGGGCCTGGTTCTGCAGTGCGGACCGGTCGCTCTGGGGGACCTTGCTCTGGTCGATCACGAGCGTCAGCGGGCCGTTCGACCCGGGGCCGAAGGCCGACGACATGAGGTCGTAGGCGCGCCGGTCGGTGAAGGACTTGGGATCGGCGCCGTCCCCGATGTGTCCGAGCTGGATGAAGAAGACGGGGAAGGCGAGCACGGCCAGTACGACGACCCCGCCGGCGAGGAACCACCACGGCCGGCGCTCCACCCGCTGTGCGTACCGGTGCCAGGTGCCGTGCGTCGTCCGCCCCTTGTCCGGGTCCGGACCGGCCCCCGGGCTTGGCTCCGCACCGGCCTCCACCTCGGCGACCGGCTTGCGGACGTGGATCCGGTCGATGTGCCGCCCGATCAGTCCGAGCACGGCCGGTACGAGGGTGAGGGCGCCGAGCACCGCCGTGACGACGGTGACGGCGGCCGCCACGCCGAGCTTGCCGATGAAGCCGATGCCGGAGACCCACAGCCCGCAGAGGGCGATGATCACTGTGCACCCGGAGAGCAGCACGGCCCGTCCGCTGGTCGCCGTCGCGGCCGCGGCGGCCGCCACCGGATCCCTGCCGTCGTTGAGGTTCTGGCGGTGCCGGGTGACGAGGAACAGGGCGTAGTCGATGCCGACGCCCAGCCCGATCATCGTGGCCAGCGTCGGTGACACGGTGGCGAAGGTCGTCGCCGCGGCGAGCAGCCCCAGCAGGCCCAGCCCGCAGACGACACAGATGAGGGCCGTGACCAACGGCAGCAGTGCTGCCAGGAGACTGCCGAAACCGATCAGCAGCACCAGGACGGCAACCCCGAAGCCGATGGCCTCGCTGGTGCGGTCGTTCGCCTCGGGCCGGGCCAGTTCGCCCAGCGAGCCGCCGTACTCCACCTCGGCGCCCGCCGCCCGCAGCGGCTGCACGGCGGAGTCCACCCCGTCGAGGTAGCCGGCCTCCAGGGTGGAGGGCTGCACGCTGAACCGGACGGTGATGTACGCCGTTTTCCCGTCGCTGGAGAGCGGGCCCACGTCCGGCCCGCCGCTGCTGCCCGGCGCCGTCAGCGGATTCTGGGCGGACAGCACGTCGGGCAGCTTCTGGAGGCTTCCGACGACCGTGGACATCTGGGCGCTCAGCCCGCTGAGGGACTTGTCCGCGTCGTGCACCACCACCTGGCTGCTGTAACCGCCCGCCGAGGGGGCGTGCGCTTCGAGGACGTCGAGGCCGTCCTGCGACTGTGTTCCGGGGATCGAGAAGTTGTCGGAGTAGTCGCCGCCGTACGCGTGCTGCAGCACCTGGAGCGCGGCGATCGCGGCCAGCCACAGCACGAGGACGATCACGAAGTGCCGCGCACACCACGCTCCGGTCGTATGCAGGACCCCCGCCCGGCGCGCAGCCGTGCCGGAGTCGTGGGCGGGCTGCTGATGCGACATGGGGACTCCGGGGCTGGGCCGGGCACCTGGGACACTCAGCATTCAAAGCCGGTCCCACCGCCGTGGCACGCCGGAGTGAGGGAACGGGTGACACCCGTGCGGGTCCAGGAGCGTCGCCGCGCCCCGGTCAGCTGTCGAGCACCGTGCGCCATTCCCGTACGGCGTCGGCGTCCACCGGGCCGGTCCAGCCGCCGGGCCGTGCCGCTCCTCCGATGTGGAAGGCCTCGATGCCCTCGGCGCGCAGGCGCGGCAGGTGGTCCAGGCGCAGGCCGCCGCCGACCATGATCTGCGGTTCGTAGCCGGGCAGGTCGGAGTGTCCCGCTTCGGCAAGCAGGGTCTCCATGCCCGCGTCGACGCCGTCCGGCGAGCCCGCCGTGAGGTAGGTGTCCAGGCCCGGGAAGTCGGCGAGGTGCTTGCGCAGGACATCACGGTCGGCCGCACGGTCGATGGCGCGGTGGAAGGTCCACGAGCACCCGTTCAGCGCGGCGACGAGCCGCTCGACAGCGACCAGGTCGACGTGGCCGTCCTGGTCGAGGAAGCCCAGGACGAATTCGTCGGCCCCGGCGGCGCGCATCGTGCGGGCCTTCTCCACGAGGACGCCGATGTCACCGGCCGCGAACCCGTCCGCGACCCTGAGCATGACCCGCAGGGGGATCCCGACGGCGGCCCGGATCTCCTCGAAGGCGGCGAGCGAGGGCGTCAGGCCGTCGGCCGCCATGTCGGTGACCAGTTCGAGGCGGTCCGCACCGCCCGCCTGCGCCGCGACCGCGTCCTCCGCGTCGAGAGCGATCACCTCCAGGAGTGCACGGTTGCTCATGGTGTTCCCATCCTTCGGAGCGGCTACGGACTACAGGTCTAGTCCAATAAACCAGACTACGGGTCAGCAACCCGGCGCGCAGCTCCCCATGCGGACGCGTGCGTGAAGATACGCGAGGCCGCGGCGGCATCCGGGGAACGGACGCGCCGCGGCCTCGATGGTCACGAGGAGGACGGTCAGGGCTGGAGCGGCATCGACCAGCAGTTGGAGGCGGCCTTCTTGCCGGAGAGACGGTCGGTCATCCAGGAGATGGCACTGCCCTGGTCGGTGAGGTAGGGGGCCAGGTGGTTGGTGAGGATCTTGTCGCCGAGGTTGGGCAGCTGCACGGCCTCGTACGTCACGTTCGCACCCTTGCGGCACCAGTCCACCGCGAGCTGCCTGGCCTGCTTGTGACCGACGATGTCGTCCTGCACGCCGGTCGCCACCCGCACCGGGGTCGTCGGCTTCAGATCGCCGATGCGCTGTCGGGCGAGGACCGCCTGCAGCTTCGGCTCGGCCGCGATGATGTCGGCGATCGGCTTGCCGTTCGCGGTCCACTTCTTGCTGTTGGTGAAGCCGTGGCCGAGGATCGCGTCGCCCACACACATGGTCGAGGTGTCCTTCAGCGCGGCCTTGCCCACGTCGTTCGTGTTCGCGTCGACGACCGCCTTCAGGGACGGGTCGGACTGGGTGAAGCCGTTGATCGACCAGCCCAGCGCGCCGGCCAGGGCGCTGCCGTCGATGCCCTTCATGACCTCGGCGAGGTCGGCGGGCGGGGCTCCGGCATAGGCGCCCGCCAGATTGACGTCGGGTGCGTACGACGGGTGCAGCTCGGCGGCCGAAGCGCTGGCGCCCCCGCCCTGGCTGTAGCCGTAGAGGCCGACCCGCGAGGCGGAGGTGATCGAGGCGCCGGAGACGGAGCGCGCCGCGCGGGCCGCGTCCAGAAGGGCGTGCCCCTCGTCGACGCGGTTGACGTAGGTGTGGAGCCGGTCGGTCGCGCCGAGGCCGGCGTAGTCGGTGACGACGACGGCGGCACCGGCGGCGAGGAAGCGGTAGACCGCTATGTTGTCGTAGCCGATGGAGACCGTGCCCTCGCCGATGGTCAGCGGGTGCTGGAGCGAGAGCGAGGGGGCGCACTGGTCGCCCTGGCCCATCGTTCCCGAGGCCAGCGCCACCAGGGGGCGGGGGCCGTCGCCCTTCCACGCGGCCGACGGCTCGATGTACGCGCCGGTGACGGCGACGGGCCCGCCGCCCGCGTCGGTGGACTTGTACATCAGCCGCGTCGCGGTGCCGGGTATCCGCCGGCCGTCCAGGCCGGGGAGGCTGAGCCCGAGCGGCAGCGGCTCCGTACGGACGAGGGACCCGTCGGCGGAGGGCAGCTGCGCCGGCGGGTTGTAGAAGGCGGGGATGGTCACTCCCCGGGACACCACCGGCTCCGACCCGGTGGAGGCGGGGGTGGTGGCGGAGGCGGGTACGGCCACCGCGCCGAGGCAGGCCGCGGCGGCCACCGAGGCGGCCAGCAGGCGCCCCGTCCGGCGGGGCCCAGGAAGGTGGGGGATGTTCACGGTCGAGCTCGAACGGGTGGTCTTGCGCGGACTCACGGCTCACTCCTCGCTCTGCTCCGATGAAGGTCTGCGCAAGCTAGCACCGTGGCGTTACCTGAGGTAACTCGTCGGTAAGTTACGCTTCGGTAACGTGAAATCCCGCGCCGGGGGCGGGCCCGCTCCCCGGTCCTGCCTGAGAGGCGTCCGGGCTCCCGTCACGCGCGCACGAAGCGCACCGCCGTGCCCGGGGCCGCCTGTGCCGCGCCTGCCAGCGCGGCTTCGGCGACCACGCCCACGACCGGGTAACCCCCCGTCGTCGGATGGTCGTTGAGGAACACCACGGGCAGGCCGTCCGGCGGGACCTGGACGGCCCCCAGCACCATGCCCTCGCTGGGCAGTTCGCCGTCCCGGGCACGTCGCAGGGCCGGCCCCTCCGTGCGCAGCCCGATGCGGTTGCTGCGCTCCGAGACCCGGTACGCGGCGCTCGTGAGCGTGCGCAGGGCCGCCTCGGTGAACCAGCTGTCGCGCGGGCCCCGGTGCAGGGGCAGCACCAGCTCGGCCGGAGCACCCGGCCAGGGCACGGGACCGGTGTACGGCACGCCGCCGGGCCGGCCCAGCGGCAGGACGTCACCGTCGCGCAGGACCGGCGGGCCGAGCCCGGAGAGCAGGTCCGCGGACCGGCTGCCGAGCACCGGTTCGGGCACCAGGCCGCCCGCGAACGCCAGGTAGCCGCGCAGCCCGTGCACCGCGGGACCGGCCTCCAGCACCGCGCCGCCGGGCACCCGGACGGGTTCGCCCCACGCGACGGGGCGGCCGTCCACCGTGACCCGGCACCCCGCCCCGCCGACGACGGCGTACACCGGCCGTGTGCCGGTCACCCGGACCGCGCACCCCGTGAGCGTGGTCTCCAGCACCGCCGCGTCCGGCGCGTTGCCGACGAGCCGGTTGGCCAGCCGCCGGGCCGGGGCGTCCAGCGCCCCCGCCCTGGGTACGCCGAGGTGGGCCCAGCCGGTCCGGCCCTCGTCCTGCACCGTGGTCAGGGCGCCCGCCCGGACCACTTCGAGCCCCGGGCTCATCCGGACACCCCCGTCGGCACGAAGCGGACCCGGACCCCGGGGCCGAGCAGAGCCGCGGGTTCGCGTCCCGGGTCCCAGAGTGCGTCCTGCCCGGGCATCCGGCCGATGAGCTGCCAGCCGCCGGGCGACTCGCGCGGATAGACCCCGGTGTACGGCCCCGCGAGGGCCAGCGCCCCGGCCGGCACCCGGGTCCGCGGCGTGGCCCGGCGCGGCACGCTCAAGTGACCGGGCAGGCCGGTCAGATAACCGAAGCCGGGCGCGAACCCGCAGAAGGCCACCCGGAATTCCGTACGCGCGTGGATGCTCCCCACCTCCTCCACGGCGACGCCCCACGCGTCGGCCACATCGGCGAGGTCCGGGCCGTCGTAGACGACGGGTATCTCGACGGCCGCCCCCGCGCCCCGGCTCAGCGGCGGCACGGTCCACGACCGCAGCCGCCCCGCGAGCGTCCGGTCCTCCACCCCGTCCAGCAGCACGGTCCGGGCACCGGGGACGATCTCGCGTACGGCGGGGAGCTCCCCGGCGGCCCGGCGGCGGAGCAGCTCCGCGTGGAAGGCCTCCGCGTCCTCGCCGGACGCGAGCTCCACGAGCAGGGCGCGGGGCCCGGCCTCGAAGACCTGGATGCCGCTCACGCGAACGCCTGTACGCGCACGCCCGCCTCTTCCAGCGCCGTCCGCACCCGCAGGGCGAGCGCGGCGGCCCCGGGGGTGTCCCCGTGGACGCACAGCGACCGGGCCGCGACGGCTATCCGGCTGCCGTCCACCCCGGTCACGGCGCCGTGGACGGCCATGCCGACACTGCGGCGTACCACCTCGTCCGCGTCGTGCACCACGGCACCGGCCTCGCCCCGGGGCACGAGCGTGCCCTGCGGGGTGTACGCGCGATCGGCGAAGGCCTCCTCGACGGCGGTCAGCCCCGCCGCCTCCGCGTGGGCGAGCAGCCGCGAACCGGGCAGCCCGAGGACGGCCGGCCGGCCACCCGCGAGCAGGACGCCCGCGACGACGGCGGCGGCCTGCTCCTCGTCCCGGACGACACGGTTGTAGAGGGCGCCGTGCGGTTTCACGTACGACACCGTGGACCCGGCCGCCTCCGCGAAGACCCGCAGGGCGCCGATCTGGTAGGCGATCTCGGCGGTCAGCTCGTCCGCCGGTACGTCCATGGCGCGCCGCCCGAATCCGGCCAGGTCGCGGTAGGAGACCTGCGCGCCGATGCGCACACCCCGCTCGGCCGCCGTGTCGCAGACCCGCCGCATCACGGAGGCGTCGCCCGCGTGGAAGCCGCAGGCGACGTTGGCGCTGGTGACACAGGTCAGCAGCGCCTCGTCATCGGTGAGGGTCCAGCGTCCGAACCCTTCACCCAGGTCCGCGTTGAGGTCCATCGACCGCGCCGGGCGCGTCACACTCGTCAGATCCGTCACGGGCGCACGCTAGCGATTGTTCAACAATCTGACAAGAGCCTGCCCACCGCCCGGGACGCCCGTACGGTTCACTGAGCACTGAACACAGCTGACAGAACACCAGGCAAGGGGCGGGGCATGGCGGGGACGACGAACGGCGGACGGACCGGCTCCACCCCGGACCTCTCGGAACTCGCGGCGCACAGCGCCTCCCTGGAGCGGTCCGGCACGGCCGAGCGGGTCGCCGCGATCCTGCGGGACCGGATCACCGAAGGCTACTTCCCGCCGGGCAGCCGCCTGTCCGAGGAGAGCATCAGCGGCGCCCTGGCCGTGTCCCGCAACACACTGCGCGAGGCGTTCCGCCTGCTGTCGCACGAACGCCTCCTGGAGCACCGCCTCAACCGGGGCGTCTTCGTCCGCATCCTGGCCGTGGACGACCTGGTCGACATCTACCGGGTGCGGCTCCTCGTCGAGTGCGCGGCCCTGCGGACCCTGGGCGAGCCCCCGTTCGACCTGGCGGCGGTCGAGGCGGCGGTGTCGACGGGCGAGCAGGCCGCCCTCCGTGACGACTGGCCCGCCTGCTCCACGGCCAACATCCGCTTCCACCAGGCGCTGGCCGGCCTGGCGGACAGCCCCCGCACCGACGAACTGATGCGCAACGTCCTCGCCGAACTGCGGCTCGCCTTCCATGTGATGGCCGACCCCCGCCGCTTCCACGAGCCCTATCTCACCCGTAACCGAGAGATCGCGGACAAACTGGCCAAGGGGGACGCGGCCGGGGCCGAGCGGATGCTCGCCTTCTACCTGGAGGATTCCCGGCGCCAGCTGGCGGAGGCGTACGCACAGCGGCTCACCGAGCGGTAGTCCCGGATTGTTCTCCGGTCCACACCCCGATCGCCACCCCGAAAGCGGCCTTCCCTCCCGTACAGCCCGATTCCGATCCATGTAGCCCACACTCTTGTGGGATTGTTGAACAAGACCCTAAGGTCTCGCGTAATAACCCCCGTCTGAGCAGGACCGTGCACCGCCACGTCCCTGTGCGGAAGAAGGCCGACGCGTGATCGTTCTCCTCGGCGTGCTCGTGGTGATCCTCGGATTCGCCACCCGCCGCAATCCCCTCCTCGTCGTGGGTGTCGCAGGCATCGTCACGGGGCTGCTCGGCAAGATGTCCCCGCAGGAGGTGCTGGCCTCCTTCGGGGAGAGCTTCGCCTCCGCGCGTTCCGTGACGGTCTTCGTCATCACGCTGCCGGTCATCGGGCTCCTGGAGCGCTACGGACTCCAGGAACAGGCCCGCACGCTCATCGGCAAGCTGGGCAAGCTGACCACCGGCCGTTTCCTGACGCTGTACCTGCTGATCCGCCAGCTCACCGCCGCTGTCGGCCTCACCAGCATCGGTGGCCCCGCGCAGAGCGTGCGGCCGCTGATCGCCCCGATGGCCGAGGCCGCCGCCGAGACCAAGGCGGGTGGTCCACTGCCGCAGAAGCTGCGCGAGAAGGTCCGCTCCCACGCGTCCGGCGCCGACACCATCGGAGTGTTCTTCGGTGAGGACTGCTTCCTCGCCATCGGATCGATCCTGCTGATCACCGGTTTCGTGAACTCCACGTACGACCAGCACCTGGAGCCCTTGCACCTGGCGATGTGGGCGATCCCCTCCGCGATCTGCGCCTTCCTGATCCACGGGGCCCGCCTGCTCAACCTGGACCGGCAGCTGGAGCGCGAACTCGCCGTCGCCGCCGCCGAGAACGACCTGACGGCACACGCCGGGCTCCGGACGGAGGACGCCAAGTGATCAAGTCCGAGTACTTCTTCTGGCTGGTCGGCGCGGTGTTCCTCGTCATGGCCGCGCAGATGGCCGTGGACCGCACCAACCCCAAGCGCTTCGGCTCCGCCGGCTTCTGGGGTCTGCTCGGCGCCGCGTTCTTCTACTCCACCGGAGTCGTCGACAAGTCCCTCCCCGCCGAACCCCTGGGCGTCGTCGTCCTGATCCTGATCGTCCTGGGCGGCTTCGGCCTCACCGGCAAGGGCGAGGCACACACCCCGACCCGCGAGAAGCGCGCGGCCTCGGCCGCCCGCTTCGGCAACAAGCTGTTCCTCCCGGCTCTCACCATCCCCGTCGTCGCGATGATCTGCGCGACGCTCGTGAAGAACTGGAAGATCGGTGGCGAACCGGTCCTGGAGCCGGGGTCCGAGACCATCCTCGGCCTCGGTGTCGGCGCGATCGCCGCGCTGGCCGTGGGCATGGTGCTCCTGCGCGAGCGGAAGGTCTCCGTGCCGCTGCACTCCGGCCGCAACATGCTCGAATCGATGGGCTGGGCCCTGCTCCTCCCGCAACTGCTCTCCGTCCTCGGCTCGATCTTCCAGACCGCCGGTGTCGGGGAGCAGGTCGGAAGGATCACCGAGGCGGTGCTGCCTGACGGCCAGAAGCTGGTGGCCGTGGCCGTCTACTGCTGCGGCATGGCGCTGTTCACCATCGTCATGGGCAACGCCTTCGCCGCGTTCCCGGTGATGACCGCCGCGATCGGGTGGCCCGTCCTCATCGAGCAGATGAACGGCAACGCCCCCGCCGTCCTCGCGATCGGCATGCTGTGCGGCTTCTGCGGCACGCTCGTCACGCCGATGGCCGCCAACTTCAACCTGGTCCCGGCGGCGCTCCTCGAACTCAAGGACCAGTACGGCCCGATCAAGGCCCAGCTCCCCACCGCCGCGGCCCTGCTGGTCTGCAACGTCGCGATCATGGCCCTCTTCGCCTTCTGACCCGAGCCGCTCACCCACCACCCCTGGAGTGACCCCGATGTCCCCCGCGCTCCCCGCCGCGTACGCCGTCCCCTTCGCGGAACTGGCCCTCGCCAACGTCGTACGCGAATACCCCAACGCGCCCGCCCACCTCTACGCCGGCCCCGAGGAGCTCGTCGCCCCCCGCACGCTGCACCCCGCGTTCTACGGGGGCTACGACTGGCACTCCACGGTGCACATGCACTGGCTGCTCGTCCGCATCGTGCGCCGCTTCTCCACCACCGGTGATCTTCCGGCCACCCTCACCACCCGTATCCGCGAGGTGCTCGACACCCACCTGACCCCCGAGAACATCGCCGTCGAGGCGTCCTACCTGCGTGGCCGGCCGCACTTCGAGCGTCCCTACGGCTGGGCCTGGCTGATCGCGCTCGCCGGGGAGTGCCGGGCACTCGCCACGCCCGACGGCGACCGCTGGGCCGAGGCCCTGGCTCCCGGCGTGGCAGCGGTCGGCGACCTGCTCGGTGCCTGGCTGCCGAAGGCGACCTACCCGGTCCGGCACGGCGTCCACAACAACAGTGCGTTCGGTCTGGGCCTGATCCTCGACGCGGGCGGCGCGGCCGGGCTGCCGGCACCGGTCCTCGACGCGGCGACGGACCGGCTGAAGACCTGGTTCACCGACGACCACGACGCCCCGGCCCACTGGGAACCCTCCGGCCAGGACTTCCTCTCCCCCGCCCTGGCCGAGGCGGACGCGATGCGACGGGTGCTGCCGGTGACGGAGTTCCGCACCTGGATCGCCGGATTCCTGCCGGACCTGGTCTCCGCCACGCCCGACTCCACGCTGCTCGACCCGCCGGTGGTCTCCGATCACGCCGACCCCCAGATCGGCCACCTCCTCGGTCTCACCCTGAGCCGGGCGGCCGCCCTCCGTTCGATCGCCGGCGCGCTCCCGGACGGCCCGGCCCGCACCGCGCTCCTGGCCTCGGCCGAGGCCCATCTCACGCTCGGCCTGCCGACGGTGTCCTCCGGAGACTTCTCCTCGGACCACTGGCTGGCGACGTACGCCGCACTGGCCCTGGACACGGCGCCCGGTCACTGACCGGCGGGGGGTGGACCGTGCGCGCGGGGCGCAGGTCCTACGCTCGGCGTATGAGCGACAGCGCCCCCGACACGTCCGGCACCTCCGCGCTCCGTGGCCGGTGGCGCGAGGCCCTGCTCGCCGCACGCGGCGGGACGGGCCTCGCGCCCGATCCAGAGCCGTACGCCGACGCCCTCCTCGCGCGCTGGGCCGAGCCCCAGCGGCGTTACCACACCACGGCTCACCTCACCCAGGTCCTGGACCGCGTCGACACCCTGGCCGGCCACGCCGCCGACCCGGACCTGGTGCGCCTCGCCGTCTGGTTCCACGACGCGGTGTACCGCCCCGACCGCTCCGAGAACGAGGAGCGCAGTGCCGCGCTCGCCGAGCGGGCCCTGCCCGAGGCCGGCCTCCCCGACGGGGCGACGGCCGAGGTCGCCCGGCTGGTCCGGCTCACCGTCACGCACGACCCGGCGGACGGCGACACCAACGGCGAGGTGCTCTGCGACGCGGACCTCGCGATCCTGGCGGCGTCCCCCAAGGAGTACGCGGCGTACGCGGCGCAGGTACGGGAGGAGTACGGCTTCGTCCCGGACGACGCTTTCCGCGAGGGCCGGGCCGCCGTCCTGCGGCAGCTGCTGGAGCTGCCCCGGCTCTTCCGCACGCCGCACGGGGCGGCGGAGTGGGAGCCGAGGGCCCGGCAGAACCTGACCACGGAGCTGGAGCTGCTCACCCGCTGAACTCGCCGTCCGGTGAGCCTGCTCACCCCTTGAGACAGGGGGAATGACAGGGCCGAAAGCACTGTTGGCCACTGTCATGCCCGACTCTGTGTCCAGCCGCTCCCGCATGCCGATGGCCGTCTACATCCTCGGCCTGTCCGTCTTCGCCCTCGGCACCAGCGAGTTCATGCTGTCCGGGCTGCTGCCGCCCATCGCCGAGGACATGGACGTGTCCATCCCGAAGGCGGGCCTCCTCATATCCGCCTTCGCGATCGGCATGGTGGTCGGCGCCCCGCTGCTGGCCGTCGCCACGCTGCGGCTGCCTCGCCGCACGACCCTCATCGCCCTCATCTCGGTCTTCGGGCTGGGGCAGGTCGCCGGTGCGCTGGCGCCGACGTACGAGGTGCTGTTCGTCTCCCGGGTGGTGAGTGCGCTGGCGTGCGCCGGCTTCTGGGCGGTCGGCGCCGCGGTCGCCATCGCGATGGTGCCGGTGAACGCGCGGGCCAGGGCGATGGCCGTGATGATCGGTGGGCTGTCGATCGCCAACGTGCTCGGGGTGCCGCTGGGCGCCTTCCTCGGGGAGAGCTTCGGCTGGCGTTCGGCGTTCTGGGCGGTGGGCGCCGCGTCCGCAGTGGCGCTGGTCGGGGTCGTCACACGCATCCCGCGCATTCCGCTGCCGGACGAGAAGCCGCAGCTCAAGAAGGAAGTCGCGATCTACAGGGACCGCCAGGTGTGGCTGTCCATCGTGATCACCGCTCTCGCGGCCGGCGGCGTGTTCTGCGCGTTCAGCTATCTCGCACCCCTGCTCACCGACGTGGCGGGACTGAGCTCGGGCTGGGTGCCGTGGGTCCTCGCGCTCTTCGGCGCGGGTGCGCTGATCGGTACGACGATCGGTGGCCGGGTCGCGGACGCGCATCTCTTCGGTGTGCTGCTCAGCGGCATCAGCGCCTCGACGGTCTTCCTGGTCGCCCTGGCCCTCTTCGCGTCGAACCAGGTCGCCGTCGTCGTCCTGGCGTTCCTGCTGGGGCTGTCGGCGTTCTACACGGCCCCGGCGCTCAACGCCCGGATGTTCAACGTCGCGGGGGTGGCCCCGACACTGGCGGGTGCGACGACCACGGCCGCGTTCAACCTGGGCAACACGAGCGGGCCCTGGCTGGGCGGTGCGGTGATCGACGCGGACTTCGGCTTCCGGGCCACGGCCTGGGCGGGGGCCGCGATGCTGCTGCTCGGCCTGGTGGCCGTCACGGTCTCACTGCGGCTGGGCGGCGACGGGAAGCCGTCCCGGCGCATCGCCACGGGCACACCGGCGCACGTCATCCCGGCGCAGGACGCCCCTTCGGCCTCCGCAGCCCCGCGTCGGTGAGCCGGCGCACGATCTCCTTCGAGCCGACCTCCAGCGCCCCGGCGCGCACCGCGTCCGCGTAGCGCGCCTCGGGCACGTCGTAGTGGTCGCGCTCGAAGGCGCGGGGCGGGCAGCCGATCGTGGCGGCGAAGGCGTGCAGCTCGTCGAACGACACGTCGCTGACCAGGTGCGACCACATGCGGCCGTGCCCCGGCCAGGTCGGCGGATCGATGTAGACGGTCACCGCCCGAGCACCTCGGCGAGCGATCCCACCCGTGCGACGGAGACCGTCGCCTTCGTGCAGACCCAGTGCGGATCGGACCCGAGCTCCGGCTCGACGTCCAGGGCGTGCGGCCCTTCCTCCGTGCAGACCGGGCACAGCGGCCAGCGCCCGTGCTCCTCGAGGAGGGCGTCCTGGACGTCCTGCGCCACGAGCCCCGTGACGAAGGCCACGCCCTCGGGCCACTGCTCGACCCACCACCGCCGGTGGGCCACCGCGTCCTCGACCATCGAGACGATTCCGGCCTCGGCCACGTCGCCCGCGACGAGGTCGGCCATCACACGCGCACGCGCGGTGTGCAGCTCCTGTTCCAGGCTGTTCAACTCCATGGCCCCATTGTCCCCCGGCCGCGCAACGGCCCGGTCCTGGATCCTTCAGAGGTAGGGACCAAAGGGGGGTTGACGGGATTCACGACTGAAAATATCTTTCAGATGTGACCAATGACGTGAAGGAAAGTTTCAACCCGGACTCCCCGCCCGCCCCCGCGGCTCTCGCCGCCAAGGTGCGCACCCTCGCCCCGACCATGACCCGTTCCATGCAGCGGGTCGCCGAAGCGGTCGCGGGGGACCCCGCCGGGTGTGCCGCCCTCACCGTCACCGGTCTCGCCGAGCTCACCGGCACGAGCGAGGCGACCGTCGTCCGCACCGCCCGCCTTCTCGGCTACCCGGGCTACCGGGACCTGCGTCTCGCGCTCGCCGGCCTCGCCGCCCATCAGCTGTCCGGCCGGGCGCCCGCCGTCACCGCCGACATCGCGGTCGACGACCCGATCGCCGACGTCGTCACGAAGCTCGCCTACGACGAGCAGCAGACCCTCGCCGACACGGCGGCCGGTCTCGACACCGTGCAGCTCGGGGCCGCCGTGACCGCCGCCGCGACCGCCCGCCGCATCGACATCTACGGCGCCGGCGCGTCCTCCCTGGTCGGCCAGGACCTGGCCCAGAAGCTGCTCCGGATCGGCCTGATAGCCCACGCCCACATGGACCCGCACCTCGCCGTGACCAACGCGGTACAGCTCCGCTCCGGCGACGTGGCCATCGCGATCACGCACTCCGGCTCCACGGGCGACGTCATCGAGCCGCTCCGGGTCGCCTTCGACCGCGGCGCGACGACGATCGCGATCACCGGCCGCCCCGACGGGCCGGTCTCGCAGTACGCCGACCACGTGCTCACCACGTCCACCGCCCGGGAGAGCGAGCTGCGGCCCGCCGCCATGTCGAGCCGCACGAGCCAGCTCCTCGTCGTCGACTGCCTCTTCATAGGGGTCGCCCAGCAGACGTACGAGACGGCCGCACCCGCTCTGTCCGCCTCCTACGAGGCGCTCGCCCACCGCCACACCCCTCGCAGCCGCTGACCCCGGCAGCACCCGCACCCGCGAACCGTACGAGCCCGAGAAAGCAGAGCTACTGTCCATGACCTCCACCACCGACCCCAGCACCGACGCCGACGCCCCCGGCGGCTACGGCGAACTGCGTGCCCAGCTCGCCACCCTCACCACCGAGGCGTTCCGCCCCGAGCTCGCCGAGATCGACCAGCTCCCCACGCAGGACATAGCGCGGATCATGAACGGCGAGGACACCACCGTCCCCGCCGCCGTGGCCGAGAAGCTGCCGCAGATCGCCGCCGCGATCGACGCCACCGCCGAGCGCATGGCGCGCGGCGGCCGGCTGATCTACGCGGGCGCCGGCACCGCCGGCCGTCTCGGTGTGCTCGACGCGAGCGAGTGCCCGCCCACCTTCAACACCGACCCGTCCGAGGTCATCGGCCTGATCGCGGGCGGACCCTCCGCGATGGTCACGGCCGTCGAGGGTGCCGAGGACAGCAAGGAACTGGCCGCGGCCGACCTCGACGGACTGAACCTGGGCGCCGACGACACCGTGGTCGGAATCTCCGCCTCCGGCCGCACGCCGTACGCCATCGGGGCCGTCGAGCACGCCCGGGCCAAGGGCGCGCTCACCATCGGCCTCTCCTGCAACGCGGACTCCGCGCTCGCCGCCGCGGCCGAACACGGCCTGGAGATCGTCGTCGGCCCCGAGCTCCTCACCGGCTCCACCCGCCTCAAGGCGGGCACGGCACAGAAGCTCGTCCTGAACATGCTCTCGACGATCACCATGATCCGGCTCGGCAAGACGTACGGGAATCTCATGGTCGACGTGCGCGCTTCCAACGAGAAGCTGCGCGCCCGCTCCCGGCGGATCGTCTCCCTCGCCACCGGCGCCTCCGACCAGGAGATCGAGGCGGCTCTCGCCGCCACCGACGGCGAGGTGAAGAACGCCATCCTCACCATCCTCGGCGGGGTCGACGGCCCCACAGCCGCCACCCTCCTGGCCGACTCCGACGGTCACCTCCGCGCCGCTCTCGCGGCCGTCCGAACCACCTGACGCACCACTCCCCGCACAGCAAGGCACCACGCACCATGGCTACTGAAGACAAGAACCGCGCCACTGCCGCCGCGATCCTGCCGCTTGTCGGTGGCGCCGCGAACGTCAGCTCGATCGCCCACTGCATGACCCGGCTCCGGCTGGGCCTGCACGACCGTTCCCTCGTGGACGACGAGGCCCTCAAGGCGGTCCCCGCCGTGATGGGCGTGGTCGAGGACGACACCTACCAGATCGTCCTCGGCCCGGGCACCGTCGCCCGGGTCACCCCCGAGTTCGAGCAGCTGGTCGAGGAGGGCCGGGCGTCCGGCGCCCCCGCACCCGCCCCCGCCCGCACGGCCGAGGAGCTCGCCGACAAGGGCGCGTCCCTCAAGGCGCAGCGGAAGGCGAAGAACGCCACCCCGTTCAAGCTCTTCCTGCGCAAGATCGCGAACATCTTCGTCCCGCTGATCCCCGCCCTGATCGGCTGCGGCATCATCGCCGGCCTCAACGGCCTCCTGGTGAACCTCGGCTGGCTGCCCTCGGTCACCCCCGCCCTGGCTGCGATGGCCTCCGGCTTCATGGCCCTGATCGCGGTCTTCGTCGGCTACAACACGGCGAAGGAGTTCGGCGGTACGCCGATCCTCGGTGGTGCGGTCGCGGCGATCATCGTCTTCCCCGGCGTCGCGAACATCGACGCCTTCGGCCAGACCCTCTCCCCCGGCCAGGGCGGCGTCCTCGGCGCGCTCGGCGCGGCGGTCCTCGCGGTGTACGTCGAGAAGTGGTGCCGCCGCTGGGTGCCGGAAGCACTGGACGTCCTGGTCACCCCGACCCTGACGGTCCTGATCTCCGGCCTCGTCACGATCTTCGGCCTGATGTACGTCGCCGGTGAGGTCTCCTCCGCCATCGGCACGTTCGCCGACTGGCTGCTCTCCACGGGCGGCGCGGGTGCGGGCTTCCTGCTCGGCGGCTTCTTCCTGCCCCTGGTGATGCTGGGCCTGCACCAGGCCCTGATCCCGATCCACACGACGCTGATCGAGCAGCAGGGCTTCACGGTCCTGCTCCCGATCCTCGCGATGGCCGGAGCCGGCCAGGTCGGCGCGGCGGCCGCGGTCTACCTCCGCCTCCCCCGCAACGAGTCGATCCGCAAGACCATCAAGTCCGCCATGCCGGCGGGCCTGCTCGGTGTCGGCGAGCCCCTGATCTACGGCGTCTCGCTCCCGCTGGGCCGCCCCTTCATCACGGCCTGTGTAGGCGGCGCGTTCGGCGGCGGCTTCGTGGGCCTGTTCAACCAGCTCGGCGACTCCGTCGGCTCGACGGCCATCGGCCCGTCCGGCTGGGCCCTGTTCCCGCTACTCGACGGCAACCACGGCCTCGGCTCCACGATCGCGATCTACGCGGGCGGCCTGCTCGTCGGCTACGTCGCGGGCTTCGTGGCGACGTACTTCTTCGGCTTCAGCAAGGCGCTGCTGGAGGAGTTCAACGTCTCCCAGGAACCGGCCCCGTCGACGGTCGCGGCCACCGGACCGGCCGCCGCCTCCGATGGCTCCGGTGGCTCCCCGGCGAAGGAGCCGGCGGGCGTCTGAGCGGCTGTCCGCCGACCGCCGGGTGCCGCCCGGCCGACCGGGCATGGTCACGAGAAGGCCTCAAAATTTTCCTCACGAACACGGGTGTGTAGGCAATTGATTGCCGGGCACCAGAGGTCACGGAGGTTGATAACAATGGTTCCCCTGCTTCTCGTTCTTCTGCTCGCCCTGATCCTTTTCGGTGCCGGTTTCGCACTCAAGGCACTCTGGTGGATCGCGGTGATCGTGCTCGTGGTCTGGCTGATCGGATTCTTCGTCCGCCCGGCTGCCGGCGGTGGCAAGCGGGGCCGGTGGTATCGCTGGTAGTCCGCCCTGACCAGCAATGACGCGGGTGGCGCAGGACCTTCGGGTCCTGCGCCACCCGCGTTTACTGCGTTCGCCGAATTCACGGGGTGTGGACCGGAAAAGTACGGGCAGCCGAAATAGTGAGCGGCACTCGTCCTCATCACGATGGGATTCGCCGTACCGAATGAAACCGTCTAGGAAGGAGCCGTAAAAATGAGCGACAACCTGTGGGGCTACCAGCCCACGAGCGGTCACACCGCGGGCGCCGACCTGACCGGATTCTCGGTCGAGGCGACGGACGGAAGCATCGGCAAGGTCGACAAGCACTCCGACGAGGTGGGCTCGGCCTACCTGGTCGTCGACACCGGGGTCTGGATCTTCGGCAGGACCGTCCTGCTTCCGGCAGGCACGGTCAAGGGGATCGACACGGAGCACAAGACGATCTTCGTCGACCTCACCAAGGACCAGATAAAGGACTCCCCGGTGTTCGACAAGCACAACCACGCGAACGACCCGGGTTACCACGCACAGGTCGGCGGCTACTACGACAGCTACCGCATCATGTGACCCCGACGCACAGCGCACCATGATCAGAGGCGGGGCCGGCTCCCATCACGGAGCCGGCCCCGCTGTTGGTTCAGCCCGGGAAGTCCCCCGTGAGCAGGGTGACGCCGAAGGGTTCGGGCAGCGGGAGCGGCTTGCCGAAAGGCACGGCGTCGGAACGCTTGTACGTTCCGTCCTCGTTCGGCTCCGTGAACAGCGTGGCCGTCGCACCTCGCGTGTCGAAGCGGTCGATCAGCAGGTACATCGGGACGCCTGCCCGCGCATAGGCGCGGTACTTCTTCGTCCTGTCCTCCCGGGCGTTCCCCTTGGACGTGATCTCGACGATCAGCAGCGCCTCCGACGCATCCATCGGTTCGCTGGTCTCCGGGTCTGCGGCTGCGATCACCTCGGTCGGCATCACGACGAGGTCCGGGACGTACAGCTTGTCGAGAGGCGCGACATGCACACTGAGCTTCTGGTAAATCCCAAGCTCTTCGGAGAGGTTCGTGTAGAGCCTGCGCTGCACCGTCCCGGCGATGCCGCTGTGGTGCGCATGAGGCGGCGGTACCAGAACGATCTGTCCTTCATCGATCTCAGCGCGCCACCCCTCAGGTACGTCCAGTTCCTGCCATGTCTGCAACAGGTACTCCCACGGGTGATGTCCGGAGCCCCGATCGCTTTCGATCGTCGCAGCGGTCATTGCACGTCCCTTCTCCTGTCGCCTGGCGTGGAGCGGAGATCGGCGTTCCGGAGAACCGGGCGGCCGTTCACCTGCATCTCAGTGTGCAGACGCTGATCACCGAGCAGCGCGCATCTGGACGGCGGAAGGCGGAAAACATGACGCAGGGTCCCACCACGCCCGAGCAAGCGCGGGCGGAGGAGGGCGGGTACGGGCCACGGCGTGGCATCGTCCGCACGGCCTTCAGCGCCCTGCGCCGGGACGGGCGCCCGCTGTTCGGAGTGACGGCGCGCGTGACCGGGCTGGCCGCGCTGGGGGGCCTGGCGGTGACGGTCGTGGCGTTCCTCGTCATGTGGCCCACGTTCACCGAGATACGCCTGGGCGCGATCCGGGCCCGCATCGACGAGGACTCCTACGCCCCCGACGGCAGCCGGGTGAACGACATGTGGCTCACACTCCTTGTCTGTCTGCCGTTCCTGATACTCCTGCTGCACGTCGGCTGCGCCGCCATCCAGACCGCTGCGGCCCGTGCGACCGGCGGGGGACGCGGCCGATTCCGCGCGGTCCTGGGCGTGTACGTGCTGCGCGGAGTGCTCGTGTGGGCTCCGGTGGTGCTCGGGGTCCTGGTGGAGGAGTACTTCACCACCACCACGTTCAGGGAGTACACCGCGCTCGTCCCGAAGTGGGAGTACCCCAACCTGTTCGAGGTGCTGCGCTACGGCCCACCCCTGCTGGGCATGACGACCGCACTGGTGCTCCGGCTCGGCTGGACCCTGGCCCCGGCCACCGCGGCGACGGAAGGCCTCGGGCCCCGGGCCGCGATGCGCCGCTCCTGGTCGCTCGTGTGGGGCCGGGCCTCCGCCTGGTTCCGGACCGTGGCGTTCGCGCTTTCCCTGGGCGGGCTCACCGTCGGCATGTACGTCCTGCTCCAACTCGCCGCACGGCCCCTGCGCTCCGGCACGGTTCACGTCTTCCTGGAGTGGGGCCCGGACAACACCTACGCCGCGTACGTCGTCGGGCTCCTCGTCCCGATCGCCGTCGCCCTGCTGCTCACCGGCGCCCTGGCCCTTCCGCCTGCGCACGCCACCCTCGCGGTACTCCAGCAGCGGCTCGTCCAGTCCCGGGAGCGCCAGGCCGCGGCCCGGCCATGACGCCCCGGGGCGGCCTCACGGCAGCCGCCCCTCCCGGTTGATCTCCCGTACCCGGGCCCGGAGCACGAGCCCCGGCGGGGCCGGCCGGACGGCGTCCGGCGGGCAGTCCCACTCCGCGCCGCCGCCCGGCGGACGCAGTTGCACGTACGGTCCGACGTGGCCCATCACCCGGCCCACGCGGCCGTCCCTGCCGTCCACCGCGAACGTCCCGGGCTCCGGCTTACACGGCTCCAGTCCTTCAACTGTCATGAGCCGCCGCCGTTTCCAACTGCACGCTCAGCCGCATGGCCGTCTCCAGCGAGCACCGGCCGAGGTCGACGAGCGGGGTCGGCTCGTTTCCAGCACACGAGACCGGGTCGATCCGCAGCGAGGGCAGCTTCACGCCGACCCCCGCGAGGCCGGCCCGCAGCCGCGCCACCGCGTCCTCCGCAGCCCGCACTCTGCCCGCTGCTTCTTTGCGCCGTTCCGTAGCCGTCATCATGATCTTCCCCATTTCCACGCTGAGTAGTGGCTATGCCTACACAGCGTGTCCAATTCGTCGCTACCGTGGAAGAGGCGCAGTTCCAACACCCGCAGATGTGTCACAGGGAGTCGCCTTGCCCGGACCCAAGAAGCTCGACCCCTCGTCCTCACCCCGCGCGCTCCTCGGCGCCGAACTCCGCCACCGCAGGGAGGCGGCGGGCCTCTCGCAGGACGACCTGGGGGCACCGCTGTTCGTCAGCGGCTCCTTCATCGGACAGTTGGAGGCCGGCACGCGGCGCATGCAGGTGGACCAGGCCCAGAAACTGGACGAGGTGCTGGGCGCGGGCGGGTTCTTCGTACGGAACTGCGCGGCCCTGAAGAAGTCCAAGTACCCGGACCACTTCGCGGAGGCCGCCGAGGCGGAGGCGGTTGCGGAGACGATCAAGGAGTACTCGCCGCTCCTCATCCCTGGACTCCTGCAGGCTGAGCCATACGCGCGGGCCGTGTTCCGCGCGGGAAGGCCCACCACTCCGGAGGAGGCGATCGACGAGCTTGTCGCCGCCAGGATCGAGCGCGCCAGCCTTCTGGGCCATCCAACAACCCCCACGGTATGGATGGTTCTGGACGAGGCAGTGCTACGACGAAGGGTCGGCGGCCCCGCCGTCATGGCGGAGGCACTTCGCCACCTGGTGAGGCTCATCCAACAACGACGAGTCATCATCCAGGTCTTGCCTTACAGCGCTGGTGGGCACGCAGCCATGGGCGGGCCTCTCAAGCTCATGGCATTCCCGGACGCCCCGTCCCTCGCATACCTGGACGGGCTGGGCTCAGGGCAACTACTCGACGATCCGGCATCAGTGCGGTCGTACGAACTGACCTACGATTTGCTGGTGGCCAGCGCACTGTCACCTGTTGCGTCCCTGGCCTTGATCGAGTCGGTGGCGGAGGATTACGCCCATGAAGATCAGCAGTTCTGACTACGACCTCTCCACAGCAAGCTGGCATAAGTCCTCGTACAGCGGCGGAGATGGCGGCGACTGCCTTGAAGTCGCGACCTGGCGCAAGTCCACGTACAGCGATGCCAGCGGCGGCAACTGCCTGGAGGTCGCCGACGGTCTCCCCCACGTCGTCCCCGTCCGGGACTCCAAGGTCACCGACGGCCCGGCACTCGTGTTCCGGACCGCCGCATGGTCCGCCTTCGTCGGCGGCCTGAAGCACGGCTGAACAGGTCCGGCCCCCCGGCGGGCGCGCTCCGCCGGGGAAGCCGGAAAGGCCTGTCAGGTAAGAGTGATCAGCCCTTGTAGAACGGGGTCAGCTCGTACGTGTTGGGCTCGGAGCCCACCATGCAGGCGAAGTCCTCGACCGTACCGTTCGCCTTGAGCGCCCTGCCCCAGTTCATGCAGTCTTCGAAGCTGCCGGTTCCCTTGATGTCCGGGCCCTGCACCGACGCCTGAGCGGCGCCGGCGGTGATACCGGTGAGGGCCAGGACGCTCGCACCGACGACTGCGGCCTTGATGAGGGTCTTGCGCATTGTTCGCTCTCTTTCGCCTGAGGGCACGCGCGCCGAAGGGCGCACGACCCGCTGGTGGGGGGACGGACGCGGGGACATCACACGTTTCCGCCCTACCGCCCCGACCCGCGTCGATACGGGGCCGGAGGGGCGACGCAGCTGATACGCCTCGCACTCCGGCACGGTCGTGGATTCAGACCGGGCGGAGCACTGGTACACGCCGGGGATTCCCCGGGCATTTGTCATCTGATCACACCTGCAACGACTTCCACAAAGATCGACAAGTCCTGTTACAGGCCCCGGACGAAGCCCTGAAGAGGCCATTACGCCGACGCTGGAACGACTTTCGTCGTACTCCGTCGCGACCAATGGCTACAGCGGTGCCGGGTCGGGGCTCTCTACCGTGGGCGCGTGACTCGTGTTGATTCCATGGCCCCCGCAAACCCCTCCCCCCTGGCATCGGCGGTGAGGACGCGGGCGGCGTCCTGGTCGGCCGTGCCGGGGCGGGCCCTCCTCGCGCCCGGGATGTGGTCTGCCCAGCGCGTCGTGGGGGAGATCTTCCTGAGCCTGGTGCTCGCGCTGCTGGGGGTGGGCGCCGGGCTGCTGGACGACGAGAGCACGGTGCAGGCCCTCGTGGCCGGGGTGCTGGCCGGGCTGTTGTCGCTCCTGCGCCGAGGGCTGCCCGCGGCCGTGCTGCTGGCTGCCGCGGCCGGTTCCGCGCCGTTCTTCGGTTTCGCGCCCCTGCTCCTCGTCGTCGCCTGGTCGGCCGGGCGGCGGATCGACGGCCTCGGCAGGGCATGTGCCGTCTTCGCTCTTGCGTACGGTCTCTGCCTCGGCCTGACCGCCGCGTGGGAGTCGCACGCGTCGTGGACGCTGCTGGCCGTCGCCGGGATGTTCATCCTGGTCGCGATGATCGTCCCGGGCCTCGCGGGACGCTACTGGTCGCAGCGCAGGACGCTGACCGACACCCTCCACGAGTACAACGCCCAACTCCTGCGAGAGCGGACGATGCTCGTCGGGCAGGCCAGGATGCTGGAGCGTCAGCGGATCGCGCAGGACATGCACGACAGCCTCGGTCACCAGCTCGCGCTGATCGCGGTGCACACCGGAGCGCTGGAGGTGGACCGCGAGCTGACCGGGCAGCAGCGCGAGGCCGTCGGTGTGCTGCGTGAGGCGTCGGTGGCCGCGATGCACGAACTGCGCGACGTGGTGGGCGTGCTGCGGGACGGCGCGGACGCTCCCCCCGCCGGAGAAGGCCTCCGAGGCGAGGACCCCGGGGCGCCGTCGCGTGGTGTGGGCGGCATCGACGGCCTGGCCGAGACGTCCCGGAGAGCGGGCGCGGCTGTGGAGATCCGGCGTTCGGGCGAGGCGCGTCCGCTCGCGACGACCGCCGACCACGCGGCCTACCGCGTGGTCCAGGAGGGCCTGACCAACGCCCATAAGCACGCTCCGGGTGCGTCGATCACCATCGGCCTGCGGTACGAGCCGGACTCGCTGGTCGTGGAGGTCGCCAACGGACCGGTGGCGGAGCCGGTGCGCGACGGCGTGGCGAGCGGGGGCCAGGGGCTGACCGGTCTCGAGGAACGGGCCCGGCTCGTCGGCGGCATGGTGCACGCGGGTCCCACGGCTGACGGCGGGTTCCGGCTGGCCGGGGTGCTGCCGTACACGTCGCCCGGTGACGCGAGGAAGACGTTCGTCGCTCCGCCGGACGACTTTCGGGCGCAGAACCCGGCGGGCCCTCCGGGCGAGAGTGATCCGGTCATCGACTGGAACGGTCTCCCGAAGGAGTTGGCCAAGGCAGTGAACAGGACCAAGAGGGGCAACGGAGTAGCCATCGGGTGCGGGGTGGCGGCTCTGGTCGCCGTCGTGCTCGTGATCGGGGTGGTCGTGGCGGGGGTCCTTCTCGTGCGGGAGGCGGACAAGGCGATGATCGAGCCCAAGCAGTACGACGCGGTGACGATCGGCCAGTCCGAGCGGTCCGTACGCGATGAACTGCCCAGCGGCGACTCGTTCATGAACACCGGTCCGGGCGACGGCGCACCGCCGGAGCCGGACGGCGCGACGTGTCTCACCCTGCTCTCCACGGAGATCGGGTCCAGCCTGGACGCCGATCCGGTCTTCCGGTTCTGCTTCAAGGACGGCAAGCTGATCGAGAAGAAGTCCTTCGAGGCGGGCTGAGGGAGCACGGGCTCCCGGCGGGCCGGGTGATCGGGGATGATGGCCCGATGCCCGCAGAGTTGACCGATCAGAACCGCTCAGGAGAGTCGTGATCAGGATTCTTGTGGCGGATGACGAGCCGCTGATCCGGGCGGGCATCCGGATGATCCTCTCCTCGGCCGACGACATCGACGTCGTCGCCGAGGCGGCGGACGGCCGTGAGGCGGTCGAACTCGCCCGGTCCCAACGGGTGGACGTCGCGCTGCTGGACATCCAGATGCCGGTGATGGACGGGCTGACGGCCCTGACCGAGCTGCGCCGGGCGGTCCCCCAGGTGAGGGTGCTGATCCTGACGACGTTCGGCGAGCGCCAGAACGTGCTGCGTGCCCTGACCGGAGGGAGCGCGGGCTTTCTGCTGAAGGACTCTGCGCCCGCGGAGCTGATGCGGGCGGTGCGGGCGGCGGCGGCCGGGGAGGCGTATCTGTCGCCCGGCGCCACCCGGCATGTCGTGGACTCGCTGGCTTCCGGAGGCACCACGCAGCGTGCGGAGGACGCCCGCCGCAGGCTGGAGAAGCTGACGGTCCGCGAACGTGACGTCCTGGCCCTGCTCGGCGAGGGCCTCTCCAACGCGGACGCGGGTCAGCGGATCCATATGAGCGAGGCGACGGTGAAGGCGTACGTGAGCCGCATCCTCGCCAAGCTGGAGTGCGAGAACAGGGTGCAGGCCGCGCTGCTGGCGCGGGACGCCGGCCTCGGTGTGTGAGTGCGGGGCGCGTCTCAGACCACCTGGATCACATGCTTCCCCCGTACGCCGCCGGCCTCCAGGGCCCGGTGCGCTGCGGCGATT
Source organism: Streptomyces sp. NBC_01166 (assembly GCF_045039765.1). Classification (NCBI taxonomy): domain Bacteria; kingdom Bacillati; phylum Actinomycetota; class Actinomycetes; order Kitasatosporales; family Streptomycetaceae; genus Streptomyces; species Streptomyces sp. NBC_01166. Next base: position 4,747,180 of record NZ_CP108613.1, on the reverse strand, counting down.
CCGGAGAGCGGGTGGACGGTGTCCACGACCGGGCGGATGGCGCCGCTCTCCACGTACCGGGTGAGTTCGGCGAGCAGGTCGTGGGTCGGGTTGCCGCTGAAGAAGCGGACACGCCCCCGGCCGTGGGCCGTCGAGGCCAGCATGTAGCCGAGGCTCGCGGCGATGTGGTCGATGTCGAAGGAGATGGAGACCATGCGGCCCCCGGGTGCCAGCTGCCCCCGGAAGGAGCGGAGTTCGGTGCCGACGGTGTCCATGATGACGTCGAACCGCCCCAGGTCGGACGGTCCGGTGGTCGCGTAGCTGTGGGCCTCGTCCGCGCCCAGCTCCCGGACGAGGTCGAGGTTCTTCGTGCCCGCGAGGCCCGTGACGTGGGCGCCGAGAGCCTTGCCGAGCTGGACGGCGATGCTGCCGACTCCCCCAGCGGCACCCCGCACGAGCAGGCGCTCGCCTGCCTTCAGCCCTGCCTTGGTCCGGAGGGCGGTGATGGCTGTCGTGCCGACGGGAAGGGAGGCGGCCTCGACGAGGCCGAGGTTCTCGGGGGCGTACGCGAGGTTCCGGGGGCGTACGGCGACGAATTCGGCCGCGCTGCCGAAGGTGCGGGGCAGGACGCCCCACACCCGGGCGCCGGGGCGCAGGCCGGTGACGGCCGGGTCCACCTCGGCGACCTCGCCGGCGAAGTCGATCCCCGTGCGCTTCGGGAAGGTGCGGCCGGTCAGCAGGCGGAGCCGTCCGGCCCTGCCGTACAGCTCACCGCCGTTGACGCTCGCCGCGTGGACGCGGACCAGTACCTCGCCCCGCTGTAGTGCCGGTACCGGGACCTCGCCTACGTAGAGCACGTCGGGAGGGCCATAGCTGTCGTAGAGCGCCGCGCGCATGTCGTTCATGTCCTCCAGGCTATGCGCGTAAGTGGATGGCCCCCTCCACTTGGCCTAAAGTGAGAAACATGCCTGATCAGACCTCTCACAAACCGGTCCGTGAAGGCCTGCGCGCCGATGCCCGGGAGAACCGGGAGCGGATCCTCCGGGCGGCGCGCGAGGCCTTCGCCGCGCAGGGCATCGACGTCCCCGTGGCGGCGGTCGCCCGGCGGGCCGGGGTGGGGGTCGCCACGCTGTACCGGCGGTTCCCCACCCGCGACGCGCTCGTGACGGAGGCGTTCGCGGAGGAGCTCACCCACTGTGTGTCCGTCCTCGACGAAGGGCTGGCGGACCCGGACCCCTGGCGCGGGTTCTGCACGGTGATCGAGCAGGTCTGTCTGATGCAGGCGGTGGACCGGGGGTTCACGCAGGCGTTCCTCGCGGAGTTCCCCGGCCAGGCGGACTTCGCGCTCGAACGCACCCGCGCCGAGGAACGTCTGGCCCTGCTGGTCCGACGGGCCAAGGACGCGGGCGGGCTGCGCCAGGACTTCGACCCGAGCGACATCACCCTGCTGCTGCTCGCCAACTGCGGGGTCGCGGTCGGCTCGGGCGAGGAGGCGGCCGCAGCCTCCCGGCGTCTGGCCGCCTATCTGCTCCAGGCATTCCGGGCCGACCGGGCGGCACCCCTGCCGCCGCCCGCGTCCCTGGGACTGGGCGACATCCCGAACTCGCCGCACACCGGCCGATAGTGGGCCGGGCGTCGTCTCAGCCGTTCCGGTGGTAGCGGCAGTCCGGGTCGTCACATGAGGTGGGGACCTCCCACCGGGTGTCGATCCGGTGCAGCAGCCCCCGCTCCGGCGGCCGTGCGGGCAGGGAGCAGATGACGTCGGTCGGCGTGTACACCGGCCGGGCGTCCTCCTCTATGTGTTCGGGGTCCGTGAAGTAGAACTCGTCCCGGCGGTCCCACGGCGGAGTGATGCGGGGCTTCGGCAGACCGCTGCCGCCGGGGGTGAGGCGCCACCCGGTGCCGAAGGCCCGGTTGTGGACCTCGCCGAGATACCAGGCGGCCACCGTGATCTCCGCCTCGCCGGCCTTCTCGCGTGCCCGGTCCGGGCTCGCGTACGCGGCGCGGACCATCGCCTCCAGCCGGACCAGGGAGTCGACGGTGAAGTCCCACGGCCCCCACTCCTCCCGGTGCCGCTTCCACGTCTCGAACGCCTGCTTCTGGGCGTCGAGCCACGCCGTCAGGGCCGGGTTGTGGGCTGCCTCCTCCTCGGCCTGCTTCTCCTCGCGCAGGTAGGCGGCGTGCTCCTCGGGATCCATGTCGCGGGGGTCTGTCCATTCCATGGGGCGCGAGCCTAGTCCCTCACCGCGAGACGGCCGCGCGGCCGTGTGTGCGGAGTGTGACGTTCCGGTGGAACAGCGGAGTTGACGGCCACGCCACGCCAAATACCCCGTGCCAAGGGCCAGTTGAGTCCCTAGTGTGAGCGGTCGCTCGGGCGGCACCGATCGACCACGGGGGCCCGTGGTGCCGCGTGGAGCACTGTGCTGATCTGGGCCCCCTGGGGGTTTCGCGTGACACAAGCGATCCGTGCCCGCCGGCGAAGCTGGTGGGCGAGAACTGCGATAGCCGCGGCCTGTGCCGGGGCCTTGACCATGACCGGTCTGCCGTCGCTGACGGCGGCGGAGGCGGCGCCGAAGGCCCTCAAGCCCGGCAAGCGCTGCGACGAGATGTTCAGCGATCTCTACGACTTCGCCGATGTCGTGGAGGGCTCCATGCCCGACGACGGCTTCGAGCGCAACAAGGCCGACTGGGACGAGTTCGACTATGTCAACGGGCAGAAGCAGTGGGACGGGCTGAGGGAACCCACCCAGGCGGAGCTGGACGGCATCAGCGACGACCCCGACGACTACAAGAAGGGCGACAAGCGCCGCGTCTGGGCCTACTGGAAGCGGGCCAAGGACACCAGCCGGTGGAAGAACGCCTCCTTCACCGACTACCGGGACGACTTCTACATCCCCCAGGGCGGGCACGACCCGCGCGGCCGTGCCTACATGGCGAAGCTCGTCCACGACCGCGGCCTCGTCGGGCCGGACTGGATCTGCGAGAAAGAGATCGAGGTCTACGACCCCGACACCAAGAAGACCTACGTGAGGCGCCTGGACGCGTACAACACGCGCACCGAGGAGGTCGTCGAGGGCAAGTCGAACAACAAGCCCGACCGCACGCAGCGCCCCAAAGACATCGCCATGCTCAAGGACCCCGCCCACAAGGGCAAGAGCCTGACCTACGCCTACGGTCAGGAGCCGAAGGGCGGCGCCAAGAACCACGACGAGGCGATGCGGAAGATCGCGCCGGACCGGGTGAAGAAGGTCTACTACCGGTCGGACGCCGTCGAGAACGCTCCCAAGGGGACCCAGAACGCGCCCACCCGCCGCGTCGACCCCTACATGAACGCCAAGCCCGGCACCTCCACCGGCTCGCGTGGCGGCGGCAACGACCTCATCAACAGGTCCGCCCCCACCCCCGAGGACATGAAGAAGCGGCTGGAGCGGATCGGGAAGATCCCCAGCATGGACCGTGGCATGAAGGGCCCGGGCGGCGTCGACTTCACCACGATGGACCTCCAGTACGTCGGAAAGCCCGTCAAGGGCCAGGGTCTGGACTACTCGTTCGCAGCGAACGAGGCCCCCGAAGGCCAGGAGATGGGCTGGGGCGGCAAGACCCGCGCCCAGTTGATCTCCGATTCGTTCTTCACCTGGCTGGCCCTCACTCCGGACAAGTTCTGGGTCAATCTGAACCCGGACCAGCCCGGCAAGGTCATGGACACCAAGTTCGGCAAGACCGACGCCGGCCGTGTCCTGCTGGAGGCCGACCTGGAGATGAAGCACGACTTCGCCGAAGCCGTGAACCCCGACAAGCACGCCGGGGCCAAGCGGTACTGGGACACCGCACCGCGCCGTGACGGAATCCCGTGCTTCCCCGGCGTGCGCATGTGGATCAGCCCCGAGACGGCGAAGGTCCGCCAGCAGGACGGCGGGATCTACATCCTGGACGCGCCCCTGAAGGTGGACGTCCAGTGGCTCGACGTCGACTACACGGTGCCCGGCAGCACCGAGTGCAAGGACCTGTCCGACGCCGAGAAGACGGCCATCGAGCGCAGCATCAGCACCAACGTCATGCCCGTCGTCGAGGAGCGCATCAACAAGGACGCGACCTACGCCGACCTGCGCGCCGTCTACACCGCCCGCGTCGCCGCCGAATACATCCGGCAGCAGGACGCGCAGAAGCCCACCGACTACCGGAAGATCATCAACAGCGACGACGCCTCCGCGTGGCCGCTGCGCGCGCCGAACCAGGAGTGGACCCGCGAGGGCGTCTGGGACCGGTACATGAAGAGCATCCGCGACGGCGTGGAGTGGTTCGAGCTCCGTTACGGCGGCAAGGTCTACAACCAGGGCGTAGGCGGCGTCGACTTCTCCAAGCAGCCGAAGCGGAACGTCTCCCAGGCCGAGTTCCGCGTCGAACACCCCTACCGGCCCCGCCAGACCAGGACGTCGGTCAAGACCGTCACCAACGACACCCGCACCGATGACCTGCTCCTCCTCGGCGGCAACAGTGCGGGCCGCAACGACGAGGGCGACACCACGCCCACCCCGACGCCGACCCCGACGGGCACCGGCAAGCCGACCGACCCCCCGTCGTCCCCGGCCCCGGACCCCACCACTCCCGGCCCCGGTGACACCGGCAAGCCGACCCCGCCGGCCGGCGGGAAGGACCCGGGCGGCGACCTCGCCGGCACCGGTTCCGACACCCCCGTCGGCCTCATCGCAGGCGTCGCCGCCGCTCTCGCGGTCGCGGGCGGCGCCCTGATGTGGTGGATGCGCCGCCGTAAGGCTGCCCAGGAGTAGCCCACGGCACAGCGGACGACCGGAAGGGCCCCACCCGAGGCTGGGTGGGGCCCTTCACGTCGCATGTGATGCAGGTCACATTCAAGTCGCGTCACAGTCGGGCCCGCAACTTCCGTCCCGAGGTCACCAGCAAACGGCGGAAGAAGGCGGAAGCGATGAACACACAGCACGAGACGGACCGGCCGGCCCCCCACCACGTCCTGATCCTGGGCGCCGGGTACGCGGGCATGGCAGCGGCCATCCAGCTGGCGGCCCGGGTCAAGCGGCAGAAGGACGTACGCGTCACCCTGGTCAACGCGCAGGACCACTTCACCGAGCGGCTGCGGCTGCACATGACCGCGACGGGGCAGCAGCTCGACGAGCTGAGCATCCCGGAGCTGCTCGACGGCACGGGCGCGCAGTTCGTGCGCGGCTGGGTCACGGCGGTGGACGCGGACGCGAGGACCGTACGGATCGACGACGACCGGGTCCTGCACTACGACACGCTCGTGTACGGGCTGGGCAGCGTGGCCGACACCGCGGCGGTGCCGGGCGTCGAGGAGTACGCGTACACCCTGAACAGCCCGCAGGACGCCGAGGCGGTGGCCCACCGACTGGCCCGGCTCGACAGGGGCACGGTGGTCGTCGGCGGCAGCGGGCTGACGGGCGTCGAGTCGGCCGCGGAGATCGCCGAGCAGCACCCCGGACTGGACGTCGTGCTGCTGGGCCGCGACGAACCCGGTGCGCTGATGAACCCGAAGGCCGGGGCGTACGTGCGGTCCGCGCTGGACCGCCTGACCGTCCGGGTCCGCAGCGGGGCCGAGGTGGTGAAGGTGCTGCCGGACTCGGTCGAACTGGCGGGCGGGGAGAGCGTCCCGGCCGACCTCGTCCTGTGGACCAGCGGCACGCGGGTGTCACCGCTGGCCGCCGCCGCCGGCCTGGAGGTCGACGAGCGCGGACGTATCGTCACGGACACCACACTGCGGTCCACGTCCCACCCGGACGTGTACGCCGTGGGCGACGCGGCCGCCGTCCGCCAGGGGTACGGCGTCATGCACGGCACCTGCCAGAGCGGGATGCCGACCGGCGTGCACGCGGCGGTGTCGGTCGTCCGCACCCTGCGGGGAAAGCGGCCCAAGCCCTTCCGCTTCGGCTACTACCACACGCCGGTCAGCCTCGGCCGGCACGACGCCGTCGTGCAGTTCACCCGGCCCGACGACAGCCCGCGGAGGATGTACCTGACAGGCCGTTCGGCCGCCAGGTATAAGGAGACCGTGACCGCATCCCCCTGGGCGACCTACGTCCGCATGAAGAAGATGCCCGCGTCGGGCGCGTTCTGGCCCCGTGGCGGCCGCTTCACCCGGATCCGGGGTGCCCGATGACCCGGACGGCGCCCGACACCGGCCAGGACGCCTTCGACCTGTACCGCAATCTGCTGTTCTCGGTGGCCTACCGCATCCTCGGCACGGCGGCCGACGCCGAGGACGCGGTGCAGGACGCCTGGATCAAGTGGTCGGCCGCCGACCGCTCCCAGGTGGCCGACCCCAAGGCCTACCTGGCGCGGATCGTGTCGAACCTGGCGATGGACCGGCTGCGCTCCACCCGGCACAAGCGCGAGGTCTATGTCGGGCCGTGGCTCCCGGAGCCCATCCTGACCAGCGCGGACACCGCCGACACCGTCATGGACGCCGAGTCGGTGTCGATGGCGATGCTGGTGGTGCTGGAGACGCTGAGCCCGCTGGAGCGTGCGGTGTTCGTGCTGAAGGAGGTCTTCGACTTCAGCCATGCCGAGATCGCGGAGGCGGTGGAGCGGTCCGAAGCCTCGGTACGGCAGGCCGCGCACCGCGCCCGCGAACACGTCCGGGCCCGGCGCCCGCGCTTCACGGCGGACCGGTCGAAGCAGCGCGACGCCACGGAACGGTTCTTCACCGCCGCGACCGGCGGGGACATGAACTCCCTGATGGAGCTGCTGTCCCCGGACGTCACGCTGTGGACGGACGGCGGCGGCAAGGTCCGCCAGGCCCTGCGCCCGGTCGTGGGCGCGTCCACGGTGGCAGCCTGGTTCGCAGCCATCGGGACCGTCACCTACCAGGGCGTCGAGCCCGCCGACATGAAGGCCGAACTCGTCGAGATCAACGGCGGTCCGGGCCTGGTCTTCAGCGGGGCGGGCCGCGTGATCGCCACGGTCACCTTCGACTTCGACGAGGACGGGCGCATCTCGACGATCCACAACGTCGCCAACCCCGACAAGCTGCGGGCGGTCGGCTCGGGCGCACCGCATCCCCTCCGGACGCGGTGAGGACGTGGCGGCCCGCTCGCGGGCCCGAGGCTCAAGCCTTGGGCCCCGAGCGCTCTTTCCAGGGAATGGATGGTGGGTCTCCTCCCCGCCCACCCACCCTCCCCGCCTGCGAAGTTGACCGGATGTGACCGACTTGCAACGGACCGTCGCCACGCTCTAGCGTGCCGAACAACAGACGACCCCCGTCGGTGCGCCAACACCTGACAGGGGTCTGACCAACGAGATCGACTGAACTGGAACCCGATCTGATGGCTGTCAACCAGCTTAGTGCTGCCCCCCGCACCCCGTACGTGACCCCGCACCCGATGGCGAACCCCGGCTACGGCAAGCGTTCCGCCCCGGACCAGCGCCCGCGCGACGAGCGCGACTTCTCGCATCTGGCGCCCCGTGAGGCCGCCGTCGCCGCCTACATCGACCGGCTGCCGGACGGCTCCGACATCTCCGTGAAGACGCTCGCCAAGGTGCTTCCGTACGGACAGTGCGCCCTGCGGACCGCGCTCAACAGGCTCCAGGCCGCCGGGCATCTGCGCCGGGGCAGGGAGTGCCTCGCCACCGACGAGGTCATGCTCTGGGTGACCCGGACGTTCTTCTCCCGGACCGCGCGCGACGACGAATGGTGGGCGGCGTTCATCCGGGGCGACGTACCGCAGGAAAGGCAACAGCCCACCCGCACACGCGCGTTCGTCCTGCTGGCCGCCCTGGGGCGCACGGCTCCCGCGCTGAGCCTGTCGGCGGCCGAGTGCGCGAGCCTGGAGCCGCAGGTCAGCGAGTGGTTCGAGCGGGGTGCCACGGAGGCGGAGCTGCTGCACGCCCTCACCGACGGGCTTCCCGTGCCGGTCCATCACGCGGCCTCGCTCCTCCGCAGGCGGCTCACCGACAAGCTGCCCCCGCACCGGCCGGTCCCGGAGCGGCGGACCTCACTGCTCACGCTGGAATGCGGCGAGTGCCGTGCGCCGGGGAGCCCCGAAGCGCTGGCGGGCGGACTCTGCGCACCGTGCCGGGGCGAGGCGGCACACGTGCCGACGGGTCCTCCCGGCGCCGTGTCCACCGGCGGGGTCCAGGAGCGGATGGCCTCGGTGCGGGCGGGTCTCGTCCCCCGCTCGGACAGGACGTCCTGGGCGCGCGGCCGTTGCTGAACGCGCGACGCTCAGGCCTCCTCGCCGCGCGTCCCCAGCGCGGCCGTGAGCTCGGACCTGCGCCGTATCCGCAGCTTGCGGTAGGCGTGGGTGAGGTGGGTCTCCACCGTGCGCCGGGCCAGGTGCAGCAGCCCGGCGATCTCCGTGTTGGTCCGTCCGTCCGCGGCCAGTTCGGCGACGCGCCGTTCACTCGCCGTCAGGGCGGCGGACCCGGTGCGGGAGGAGGAGTGATGGCGGGCGCCTCCCTCGCGCAGCGCCCGGGCGGCCAGGGCCTGGAGCCGTACGGCACCCTTGCGTTCCGCCCGTTCCGCGGCCTCGCGCAGGCAGTCGCGGGCACGGGAGCGCTCCCCTGCGGCCATGAGCTGGCGGCCCTGCGCGAGCAGCGCCGGGATCAGCTCCATGTCCGTGTCGGCCGCCGCGCCGCGTAAGATCAGTACCGCTTCCCCGGCCAGTTCCAGGCCGCGTCGTCCACCGGTCACGGTGCCCAGCACCCGCAGGGCGCGGCCGACCGTGCGCGGGGTGTTCCACACCTCGGCGAGCCGTAACTCCTCCTCCGCCAGCTCCACGGCCTCCCCCGCTCCCGGCCCCGGGCCGCACTCGGCGACCGCCGTCCGCCACGGCGTGACGACCGGGCTGACCACCTCGCGCGCCAGCTGGCGCCTGCCGCACTCCAGCCAGTCGTGGAGCGCTCCCGCCGAGTCGCCCACGGCGGCCCGCAGCACGCCCCGGGCATACAGGAAACGGTTCAGCTCCCAGGAGTCCGGCGCCCGGCGCAGGTCGAACCCCGCGGCGAGCCGCTGTGCCTCATCGGTGCGGTCGGCGTGCACGAGCGCCATCAGCACATGGGCGTCGATGTTGCCCGGCCCCGCGTCGGCCGGTATCCGGCGCGGATCCGCGGCGGCGGCGAGCAGCGCGGCCTGGTCACCCCGGGCGGCGGCGATGTCGGCCCGGGTGTTGACCAGGGCGCGGTGCATCGGGTGCAGCAGGGAGCAGCTCTGCAGGGCCAGGCCGCGCTCCACGAGCCTTTCCGCCTCGTCGAGTTCGTCCGCCCACTGGGCCACGGCCGCGGCGGTGCCCAGCAGGAAGGGCTCCGCGGACGGGTCCGCGGGCTCGGCCAGCAGGGCGTGCACCTGTCTCATCGCGTCCTGTGCCGAGACGAGCCCGGCCGTCGCCGCGTACCGCACGAGCAGGGCCTGTCCTGCGGTGCCGACCAGCTCCGGGGAGCGCGCCGCCCTCTCGCCCAGCCATCCGTACGCCTCCTGCCGCTGCACCTGGTCCTGGTCGGACAGGATCGCCGTGGCGGTCTGCACGGTGCGGGCCAGTCCGGGGTGTCCCGACAGTCCGGCCTCGGTCCGGCGCAGCATCCCCATCGCCGTACGGACCTCGCCCTGGCCGGCGAGCGCGGTGCCGAGGGCGATCGCCGTGTGCACCCGGTCGCGGGGCTCGCCCTCCAGGTGCAGGGCCTCCGCCAGCCGCGAGATCGCGGCCCCGGCGTCCGCCGAGTGGTATTCCAGGGAACCCAGTTCGGTCAGCAGGCGCTGCCTGCGGGCGTCGGACAGCGGTTCGTCGAGCGCCCGGCGCAGATAGCCGACGGCGTCGTCGGCCCGCGTGGCGTCGACGGCCACCGTCACCGCGTCCCGCAGGACGCGTAACGCCCACGGCTTGCCGACGACGGGGGCGCGGAGCAGATGCCGGGCGACCGCCTCGACCCGTCCGCCCCGGGACAGCAGCGCTTCCGCGGCCGCCCGGTGCACCTCCTGCCGTCGCGGTGTCGGCCAGCCGGTGAGCACCGCGTCCCGCAGCAGCGGATGGGCGTAGCGGGGCTGCCCGTCGGGGCCGAGGCGCAGCAGTCCGAGCCGGGTCATCGCGGTGAGCCAGCCGGCGACCCGGGCGGGATCGGCCCCGGTCGCCTCGGCGAGCAGGGCGGGCGGATCGTCGGCGGGGTCCGGCGTCCCCACCTCCTCCAGGGCGGCGAGGGCGCGGGCCACGTCGGCGGTCGCCGTCCCGGCGCTGTCCAGCCACCAGGCGACGGCCGCGGGATACGCCCCCGGGTACAGGGCGGCGCAGGAGTCCGGAAGCGGGAGCGGCGGGGTGCCGCGCAGGTCGTCGAGCAGGGCGAGCAGCAGCAGCGGATGGCCCGCCGAGGCCCGTACGCACTCCGCCGTCCACTCCGGGTCCGCCCCGGGGAGCAGGGCTTCGAGCATCTCCGCCGACGCCTCGTCGGTGAGCGGGGACAGGGTGTGCGTGCGGACGAAGGAGGCGGAGAGCGCGTGGGTGAGACCGGCGGACTGCGGGTCGATGTCGTACTGGCTGCGCTCGGTCGCCACCATCAGGACCGGCATCCGGTCCAGGTGGCCGGCGGCCTCGGCGAGCCAGCGGCGCGAGGAACGGTCGGCCAGATGGACGTCGTCCACGGCCAGCAGCAAGGGCGACTGCGCCGCCAGAGAGCGCAGCAGCTCCCACAACCGGGCCGCTCTGCGGTGGTAATCGGAGGACGGCATGCCCGCGTACTCCGGAACGTGGCCGAGAAGACGCCCCACGGTCGAGAGGGGCATGCCGTCGTCCTCGGGGGAACACCGCGCACGCAGCACGCACAGTCCGCGCTCCGCGGCATGCGCGGCCGCGGCCTCCAGCACGGCGGTGCGGCCGGTGCCGGTCGCACCGCGCAGCAGGACGAGGCCGCCCACGCCACGGAGGGCGCGCTCGGTCCCGGCCGCCAACAGTGCGTGTGCGTCGTCGCGTTCGCGCAGCACATTGATCATCCAGGCCTCCTGAGAAGATGGTGCGCGCCGTCGCTGTGTGAGAGTGACCGGCGCGAGCCCAGGTGGCGTGATATGACCCACAGGGCAGATTTTCTGCCCCCTTCTCTGCCCCTGGTGTGTCGAGGCTCACGGCCTTGATGTGCATAGCCCCCGCAGGCCGACACGCTGCGTACGCAACCGTGTTGACCTGCGGTGATACGGATTCCTGGCGGGGCCTGCGGGTGACCGGCGCGCTTCTCTCGTGGTCCGCGTCGTGGTGGTCCACGATTGCCCGTTCCACGGGATTCGCAGAAGTGTGGCTCAGGTCCTTCCGCCGACGGCGCTCACGCCCGGCGGATCTGTGAACAGAGGAAAACGGTTGCTCAGCTCACCCCGGACCACCTCGGACACCGCGCTGGGAAGCCGGGTGCCCGTGTCCGTGACCGCCCCCGACCCGATCAGCCGCGAAGGTGCCGTCAGCCAGCTGCGCCGGCACCCGGAGGTCGAACTGCGCGAGGAGTCCCGCCCCGGCACGGTGGCCCTGCTGATCGAGGACACCCTGGACGAGACGGCCCTCACCCGGCTGCGCCGGGTCGTGCGCAGCGAGGGTGCGCGTGCCGTGCTCGTCGTGGACACGATCCGCGAGAACGAACTGCTGGATGTCATCGAGTGCGGCGTCGGGGCCATCGTGTGGCGGCGCGAGGCCACCGCCCACCGTCTGGTGCAGGCGGTGCTGGCCGCAGCCCGCGGCGAGGGCGACCTGCCCGCGGACCTGCTCGGCCGGCTCATCAACCAGGTGGGGACCCTGCACCGGGGCGGCTCCGGACGGCAGGGCAGCCCGTCCCTGGGCCTGACCCCCCGTGAGGTGGATGTGCTGCGGCTCGTCGCCGAGGGTCTCGACACCGGTGAGATCGCCGGAAAGCTGTCCTATTCCGAACGCACCGTCAAGAACGTGATGCACGGGCTCACCACCCGTCTCCATCTGCGTAACCGCGCGCACGCCGTCGCCCATGCCCTCCGGGAGGGCTACATCTGACCGTTGGGGCAATCCCGGGCGGGCCGCCGGGCAGGACCGCTGTCCGTCGGCCGTCCCCGGCGTGCCTGGGGCCCCGGCGGCACACAGGGCACGATCGGTGGCATACGGTGCCGAGCGGCGCCGGACGTACGGCAGGCACCACGGCAGGGCAGGAGCGGCAAGAGTGATCCACGAGGTGGACGAGGTCCTCAAACGCCTGCTCAGCGGCGGCGCGTTGGCGGGTTCCGGCATCGAGGTGTCCTTCGAGGCGCCCACCCGTGACTGGGCGGCCCGGCGCAATGCCCCCGTGGTCAACACCTACTTGTACGACATCCGCGAGGACGTGACCCGGCGGCAGCGCGGCCACACCTCGGTGCGCGACGAACGGAACATAGTGGTGCGCCGCAGCCAGCCGCCGCGCTGGTTCCGGCTCTCGTACCTGGTGACGGCTTGGACGAAGACCCCGCAGGACGAACACCGGCTGCTGTCCGCCGTGCTGGCGACGCTGCTGCCCCGGGAGCTGCTGGCCCCCGAGGAACTCCCCGGCTCGCTGGGGCGGCTCGGCCTGACGATTCCGCTGACGGTGGCCGGCCTCCAGGCGGAGTCGCGCTCCTTCGCCGAGATCTGGTCCGCGCTGGGCGGCGAGCTCAAGCCCTCCCTGGACCTGGTGGTCACCGCGCCCTTCCCGGCCTTCCCCGAATACGACGCCGGGCCCCCGGTCACCGAGGGCGCGACGATCCGCGTACGCGACCTGGAGGGCGGCGCCTCCCAGCCCTCGGGGCGCTCCCACCGGCCGCACCAGGTGGCGGCGGCCCGCGCCGCCCACGAGGAGGCGGCGGCGGCCCGCCGCGCGGAGAAGCGATGAACGCCCCGCACCCGCCCGCCGAGGCGCTGCACGGCGACATCCCGGACACCCGGCCCCGCGATCCCTCCCACCCGCTGCTCGCCCGGCTGGCCGGACTGCGGCAGGCGGTGACCACGCTGGTCGAACGGCGTTCCGCCACCGACCCGACGGCGGGCGACCCGCTGCGCGGCCTGTACCTCTCCGACGAGGCCGTGCTCCACCTGCTGAACACCTGGCCCGCCACGGACCCGGACGGCTCCCTCCCGCCGGAGACGCGGGCCGGACAGCCGGACGACGCCGACGACCGGCTGGCCAGGACCGCCGCCCGGCTGCGGCTGACCGAGTGGGACGCGGCCGTCCTGCTCATCGCGCTCGCGCCGGACCTCGACCGCACCTTCGAGCCGCTCTACGGCTACCTCAACGACGACGTGAGCCGGCGCCGCGCCACGGTGGGCCTCGCCCTCGAACTGTGCGGGCTGCCCGCCCATCTGCCGGACGGACGCGCGCGCTTCCATCCGACGGCGCCGCTGCTCGCCCTCGGGCTGCTGGAGGTCGAGGAGCCCGAACGCCCCTTCCTCTCGCGCTCGTTGCGGGTTCCGGACCGGGTGGCCGCACACCTGCTGGGTGACGACACCCCGGACGCCGCGCTGCTCGGCCGGCTGCAGCCCATGCCTGACCCGCTGTCCGCAGCCGAGCAGGACGAGACCTTCGGCCGACAGCTGGCAGCCCGGCTGCACGACGGTCCGCTCGCCGTCTACCTGCGGGAACACCGGGAGGGTGACGGCCTGGCCGCCCTCGCGTCCGCCCTGCACACGGCGGGCGTCGACGCGCTGCGCTACACGGGCCACTCCGGTCCCCCGGACCCTTCCGGCCACGCCCACCCCTCGGACGCCCCCGGCACCTCTTCCGGCACCTCTTCCGGCGCCTCGGCAGCCGGCACTGACGACAGCGTGCGCGCGCTGCTGCGCGAAGCACGCCTCAGCGGCCGGGCGATCGTGGTGTCCGGCCTGCCCGGCCGGCCGGGCCCGCTGGTCGAAGCGCTGACCCGGGCCACGGACGTGACCGTGCTGCTGGCCGACCCACGCCCGTACGACCCGCACTGGTCCCCGGACGACCCGCTCGTCCTGGAGGCGCCACGGCGACCGGCCGGCGGCGCCGCCGTCTGGCAGGCCGCTCTGGGCCCCGACGCCGGCCACCTCGACCTGACCGCCACCGTGGCGCCGTACCACCTCGGCGGCGAGCGCATCGGGCGTGCGGCCCGTGCCGCCCTGTCACTCGCCGGCTTCGACGGGACACCGCTCACCGCCGAGCACATCCGGCTCGCGGCGCGGCAGCAGTCGGCGTCGGGCCTCGAACAGCACGCCCGCCGGATCCGGCCCGCCGTGGGCTGGGGGGACCTCGTCCTCCCCGACCAGCCCCTCACGCAGCTGCGCGAACTCGCCCTGCGCGCCCGCCACCGCGACCGGGTCCTCGGCGACTGGCGGCTCAGCGCGGGCGGTGGGCGCGGCCGTGGCGTCGTCGGCATGTTCGCGGGCGAGTCCGGCACCGGGAAGACCCTGGCGGCGGAGGTGGTCTCGGCCGATCTGGGCCTCGACCTCTACGTGGTCCAGCTGTCCTCGATCGTGGACAAGTACATCGGCGAGACCGAGAAGAACCTCGAACGGATCTTCACCGAGGCCGACAGCACGGACGCCGTGCTCCTCTTCGACGAGGCCGACGCCGTCTTCGGGAAACGCTCCGAGGTCAAGGACTCCCACGACCGGTACGCCAACATGGAGAGCTCCTACCTCCTGCAGCGGCTGGAGTCCTTCGACGGCATCGCCCTGCTCACCACCAACCTGCGGTCCAACATCGACGAGGCGTTCACCCGGCGTCTGGACCTGGTGGTCGACTTCCCGTTCCCGGACGCCGGCCAGCGGCTGGCGCTGTGGCATCACGGCCTGGCGCACGTCCCGTCGGCCGAGGACATCGACGCCACGCCCCTGGCCCAGGACTTCGAGCTGGCCGGCGGGTCGATCCGCAGCGCGGTGGTCACCGCCGCCTACCTCGCCGCCGGTCGGGACGAGCCGGTCGGAGCGGGCGACCTGCTGGAGGGCGCCCGCCGCGAGTACCGCAAGGCAGGCAGGCTGGTGCCGGGCGAGGCGAACTGGTGAGTCCGCCCCGGCCGGCCGGGGCCGTCCGCGTCACACGACGAACCTGACGGCTTCGAGCTGGAGTTTCAGCTTCATGTCGCTCCCGCCGTAGACCCAGTCCGCGGGCTTGGTGCAGACGCGGCCGCCCCACCCCTTGCCGCCCACACTGGTCCTGAGGCAGACGGTGCCTTCGAGTACCCCGATGGTGAACCCCTGCAAGGCGGAGTACGACTCCTTGGTGCTACCGAGGTACATGTCCTTGCCGGTGCTCTGCTGCTGCCACTTATCGCCCTTCCGCCAGCCCTCGACCACGTAGGCGGACGCGCCCCGGACACCCCCGGTCTTGGACACCGCGATGTTGAGGGCCTTGATGGGCAGCCCCTTGCCGACCATCCCGGCGTCCTCGCCGTCGCACACCGGCTCCTGCCAGCCGTGGTCGGCGACGTAGGCGCGGTAGCAGATGTGACGGCCCCCGCTGAGCTTGGCGATCTCGTGCACGGCGACCGCCGCTGTCCGCTCCGGCGGCTTCTCCGTCTCCGAACCACCGCCGCCCCCGCCCCCGCCGTCGCCGTCGCCTTCGGGGCTCTCGGTCACGGTCTCGGTCTCGGGGGTCTTCTCCGGCTCCGGGGTGGGCGGCGCGGACGTGGGCGCGGCGCTCTCCTTGGGCGGCGGGATGGCGCTGACGGTCTCCGAGCTCCTCTCCGTCGCCATGCTCCGCACCTGAGGCTTGTACGCCAGCCAGATCACCACGAACGCGATGGTCAGCGTCAGGAGCAGACCGAGCACGGTGGCCAGCCATCCCGGCAGGAACCCCCGCTGGACGTAAGTGCCGTCCACGTCCACGCTCTTGGCACCGGAGCGCCGCAGGGCCAGCGCGTAGGGCTGCTCCTCCTTCGACCCGAACCAGATGATCTGCCTCGGCTTCAGCGTCGTCCTGACGAACGCGGCCCGGCCAGGCTCGATCTGGACGTTGCTCGGCTGGATGTCGTACGACAGCCGGTCGCCGGAGTCACTGCCGCTGAGCGAGGCGGTGACCTTGGTGTTGCCGAGGTTGTCGACCGCGAGCCGGGGCCGGCCTCGGAAGCGGCCCTTGACGACCGGCGGCACCAGCTCGGCCCTCACCTCCGTGAAGGGGGTGATGGTGAGGTTGCCCTCCGGGACGGTCACCGCCTCGGGATGCTCGGTCGGCGTGATCCGTACGGCGTACGGATTCGGTCCGGCGGTGGCGTCCGGCGTGCGCGGCGGAGCGAACGTCAACTCCACCGAGCCGGTGGTGCCGGGGTACAGGCGGAGCGTCTGCGGCTCCACGATGGTCCAGGGGGCGAGGCCGCCGATCGGTTCGAAGCGATATTCGTCCACCACATCGCCGGTGTTGCGAAGCCGTAGCCGCACGGTGGTGCTGCTGCCGGGGTCGACGGTGGTGGAGAGGGGTTCGAGAGAAGTCCACAGGCTCACGGGCCCACGCTAGGCGGGGACTTGACGGGAGTCAGGGGCCTCAGGGGCACACCGGGTGCCCTCAGGGCTCCCCCGGTGCGCCCGCCCGGCCCGCCCGGCGTCCGGTCCGGGCTCCGTACCGCTACGCGTTGTCCCACTCGGAGCCCGAGGAGTCCGGATCGTGTCCCACGGTCCTCTCCGACATCGTCCCCTCGAGAACCCCGTTCTCCAGCTTCGCGCCGGATGCGGCGGCTTGCGTCTGTATCGCCGCCACAACCTCGGGATAACCCTTCATCCACTCCGGCATCCGCCAGCCGGGGAAGAACTGGTTGTGGGTGCCGGATGCCTCGACCTCGTACCCGTTGGGCCGGCCGATGTACTGGTTGACCGCGTCGAAGGCCCACTGGCAGCTGCGGCAAGCCTTCTTGACGCCTCCCATCATGACCTTCTCCGGGTCGCCCGAGTCCTTCGGGTTCGCCACCCAGTGGGCGACGTGCTGTCCCAGCACGGTCATCTCACCGTGCTGCGAGCTCTTGTCGGACTCGGTGCCGCCGACCGCGTACCACTGGATGGGCTTGCGCAGGGCGGCGTCGACAGCGAGCAGCCCGGGGTCGTCGCCGTGCTTCTTGGCGTAGTCGCCCGACGTCAGGGCCTTGAGCTTCGTCCGGTCCTTCTCCCTGGCGTGCTGCATCTCAGGGTCCCCGTTGACGTACTTCTGGAGCTCTTTCCCGACGACGTCCTTGTCCCTGTCGGTGACCCGCTTGTCGCCGGTGTTCCCCGCGATGGCCAGCGCCCCGTCGGGCAGGAGCGACACGGCCAGGTGAGGAGTGATCTTCCCCTTGCCGCGCTCGGGGTTGCCGCTCTTGTTCTTGTAGTCCGCGTTCGTGCCGACGATGGTCTTCAGAGCGACACGGGACATCCGGTCCAGCGCACGCAGGGTCACGTCCCGGTCCTCGGCGGCGGACGGCTTCGTCTGCTGGTATTTGGCGGCGGTGTCCTTCTCGGGGGCGGAGGTGACCCGCTGGACGTCGTGCGTGTCCGTCCCCGCAGAGTCCACCGCGCGCTGCACCGGCGCGGACGAGCCCGGCAGTGAGAGGTCCGGGGCACCCCCCTGGGCCATCTTCCGGCCGTTGGCGGCGGACTGCTTCTCGAAGGGGTCGTCCTGGTGCGAGACCTTGGCCCCCGCACCGTTGTCCGTCCCCGCCACCGGCCCCATCGTCTGCTGACGGACGTGGTCCAGCTCGTGGAAGATCGTCTCGTCGTCCAGGTGCGGCTTCTGACTGACGATGTCCGAACCCGTTGTGTAGGCAACGGCGTTGAACTCCATCGCCGAACGCTGCGCGACCGGGCCGGTGTGCAGCCGGACGTGGTCGAAGCTCATCCCGTACGCCTGCTGGGCCCTGTCGAGGATGCGGGGCTCCGGCCGGCTGCCCGGCGAGGAGATCGCCTCCTGCACCGACACCCTCCGCTGGACGGCCGACTGCTCTCCGGACGGCGCCGCCTCACCGTGGCCGCACCCGGGCCCGTGCGCGTGCCGCTCCTCCTCGATGGCGCGCGACACGGCCGCGTTCCCCGCCATGCGCTGGAGGGCCAGCATCCGGCCGGCCTGCGCGCTCGGCGTACCGGCGCCGCGAGGTCTGCTCCGGTCCCCGGGCTGCGGGGCCGGTGTTTCGTGTGCGCGCACGACGCTCCCTTCGGAACCGGAAAGCTGACCCCCCAGCTCTACCCGCCCGCCCCGGCCCCGGACAGGTCCGCGAGGGCAGCCTTGCGGGCAACGTGGTCACCCACAGGGGGGCGCATTGCACAGAAGTGCCCTTGTGGGCAAGAGGGGTGCCCCCGATCGGGCCCCGCAGGACGTTTCGGGAGACGCGCTTCGCGCGTGAAGGTGAAAGCCGTCCTGTCTCGTACCCCGAGGAGAGCAGAGCATGCCGTCCTACCTGTCGCCCGGCGTATACGTCGAGGAGGTGGCCAGCGGCTCGCGCCCGATCGAGGGTGTGGGCACTTCGGTTGCGGCCTTTGTCGGCCTCGCGTCGACCGGGCCCCTGAACGAACCCACCCTGGTGACCAACTGGACGCAGTACGTCGCGGCGTTCGGTGACTTCACCGACGGGTACTACCTGGCGCACTCCGTCTACGGCTTCTTCAACAACGGCGGCAGCGCCGCCTACGTCGTGCGGGTCGGCGGTTCGGCAGAGGGCGCGTCCGACGCCGCCCCCGCCGCCGTGACCGGCTCCAGGACCCCGGCCGCGCTGCCGACGGGTGAGCCGCAGCAGCTGGGCACCTTCACGGTGACGGCGCTCGCGCCCGGCCAGAGCGGCCCGCTGACCGTCGAGGTCGCCGACCCCGAGGGCGAGGGCCCGGCCGAGCGCTTCAAGCTGGTCGTCAAGGACGGCGAGAAGACCGCCGAGACCTTCGACGTGACCGCCAAGAAGAGCGGCCGCAACTACGTCGTCACGCAGGTCAAGGAGCGCTCCAAGCTCATCACCGTGCAGGAGGCCGTGCCCGCCGCGCAGCTCGCACGGCCCGAGAACCAGACCGTGGCGCTCGCGGCACCGACCGCCGCCGCCCCGGCCGTCCCCGCGGCGGACACCTCCGCCCACCCCGGGCCCGCCCAGTACCTCGGTGACTCCGCGGACCGCACCGGCTTCGGCGGCCTGGAAGCCGTGGACGAGATCTCCATGGTCGCCGTCCCCGACCTGATGTCCGCCTACCAGCGCGGAGCGATCGACCTGGAGGCCGTCAAGGCGGTCCAGCTCGGTCTGATCGCGCACTGCGAGCTGATGGGCGACCGCGTCGCGGTCATCGACCCGCCGCCGAGCCTGAACGCCCGCGAGATCAGGGTCTGGCGCCAGGAGACCGCCGGCTACGACTCCAAGTACGCGGCCCTGTACTACCCCTGGATCAAGGTCTTCGACCCGGCGTCCGGCCAGTCACGGCTGGTCCCGCCGAGCGGCCACGTCTCCGGCATCTGGGCGCGCAACGACTTCGAGCGCGGCGTGCACAAGGCGCCCGCCAACGAGGTCGTACGCGGCGCGGTCGACCTGGAGATCCAGATCACCCGCGGTGAGCAGGACCTGCTCAACCCCATCGGCGTCAACTGCATCCGCGCCTTCCCCGGCCGCGGTGTCCGCGTCTGGGGCGCCCGCACCATGTCCTCGGACCCGGCCTGGCGCTACCTGAACGTGCGCCGGTACTTCAACTACCTGGAGGAGTCGATCCTGATCGGCACCCAGTGGGTGGTGTTCGAGCCGAACGACACGAACCTGTGGGCCCGCATCCGGCGCAACGTATCGGCGTTCCTGGTCAACGAGTGGCGCAGCGGCGCCCTCTTCGGCTCGCGTCCCGAGGAGGCCTTCTACGTCAAGTGCGACGAGGAGACCAACCCTCCGGAGTCGGTCGACGTCGGTCGCGTGATCTGCGAGATCGGCATCTCCCCGGTCAAGCCCGCCGAGTTCGTGATCTTCCGGCTGGCCCAGTTCTCCAGCGGCAACGGCGAGCTGGAGGAGTAGGTCCCCGGCCTGCGCCATCAGCCATCGCACGCAATCGACAAGAACTTTCGGTAGGACGGGAAACAGATGAGTATCGGCCCGGGTGACGCGTTCACCTCACATAACTTCGGCCTCCAGATCGACGGCGTCATGGTCGAGTACCTCGCTGAGGTCAACGGCCTCACCATCGAGCAGGACGTCATCAAGCACCTTTCCAACTCCGCGCAGGGCAAGCCTGAGGTAAGCCTCATGCCGGGCACGCAGAAGGACGGGCAGTGCACGGTGGTCCGGGGTATGACCCCGTCGGCGTCGTTCACGACGTGGATCAACGACTCGATCGCCGGTCAGATGTCCACGGCGCGCAAGAACGCCTCCATCATCGTGATGGACTACCAGAACAACCCGACGAAGCGTTACAACATGCGCAACGCCTGGTGCAGCAAGATCGACGCCAGCGCCCTGAAGGCCGGTGAGGCCTCGGCGCTGACGGAGACCGTGACCATCGTCTTCGAAGAACTGGTCATCGAGTAATGCGGCGTACTACGGCCAGGGCCGGCGCGGGCCCGATCGCGGACGTACCGGCGCCCGAGGCCGTGGCGGGGCCGGAGCAGACGCCTGCTCCGGCCCCGGCCCCCGCCCCCGCTCCCGTGCCGCAGCGGCTGCAGACGGAGTTCCCCTTCGAGCTGCCGCGCGGTTACGTCGACGAGGCGGGCACCGTGCACAGGGACGGCGTGATGCGCCTGTCCACGGCCCGGGACGAGCTGATCCCCCTGCGGGACGTCCGGGTCCAGGAGAACCCCGCGTATCTGTCGGTGGTGCTGCTCGGCCGGGTCATCACCCGGCTCGGCACGCTGTCGATGGTGCACGACGGGACGGTGGAGAACATGTTCGCCTCCGACCTCGCGTTCCTCCAGGACTTCTACCGGCAGATCAACGCCGAGGGCCACACCCGGGCGGCGGTGGCGTGCCCGCACTGTTCCGAGCCCTTCGAGGTGGAACTCGGCGGGAGCCGCCTGGGGGAATCGTGACGTACGCGACCGACCGGCTGCATGAGGAGATCGCGTACGTCGCCTATCACTTCCACTGGAGCCTCGACGCGATCCTGGACCTGGAACACCACGACCGCAGGCTGTACGCGGACCAGATCGCGTCCTTCGTGACGCGCGCCGGGGCGGAGGGCTGAGACGTGGGGTTCCTGGACCGGATGCGGGGCCGTGAGGCTCGCGCAGACGCACAACACACCGCACCCGCCGGGGCCGGACCCACCGGGCCCACCGGACCTGCCGACTCGACCGGGTCCGGCCAGGGGGCCGACCCGGGGTCGGTGTCCGGCTCCGGCTCCGGGTCGGTGCCGACGGCCGTCGCGTCCTGGTCCGGCCTGCCGCCGATCCAGCGGGCCATGGGCGCCGGGCGGTCGGTGGTCGCGGACGCCGGGTTCGGCGGGCGGCTGCCGACGTGGCAGAACCCGTCGTTCACCGGGGCGCCGTCGCTCGGCGTCATGAACACGGCGCCGGACAACCTCCTCTCGGGCGCGCTGACCCGCTCGGCCCACCCGGTGGCGGGGCTCGAAGGGCGCTCGGGCGTACTGCCGCTGGCGACAGGTGCGGCAGAGCCGGTGGTGCAGCGTGCGCCGGCGGTGCCGCTACGGGCACTGCCTTCGGCACGGCCGGCACCGTCGGCACGGCCGGAACCTGCGTCGGGGCCGGCCTCGGCGCCTGCACCGGCGCCTGCGTCTCAGAGGACCGGGGGTCCTGCGCGCGCGGCCGGACGTCCTGCGGCTGCGCGGCCCGCTGCTCCACCGGCCTCCTCGGCACCCGCGCCGACGGCTGCCGTTCCGGCCGTGCAGACGCGGTCCCTGGGCAGTCCATCGGCGTCAACTCCCGCTTCCCTGCCGGTGTCTCCGGCGGCGGCGCCTCCGGCTGTCGGTGACCGGGGCGCGGCTGTCGCCGCACCGACCGCAGCGGGGAGCGCGCCCCGTGCGGACGCGACCCCCGCGCCGGGCCGGCGGGCAGCCGCCGCTGAGGCATCGGCGCCTTCCGGCGGCTCACCCGCACCCGTACGGGCGGTCCGGAGCCCGGGTCCCAGGAGCGCCCCCGCCCCGGCGCCCGGTGTCCGCGTGGCGCCGGTCCCGCCCGCCCCGTCGCGGGCCCGGCCCCTGACGAAGGCCCCGGCCGTGCAGCGGCGGGTCCTGCCGGCCACGCGGCGAGAGCCTTCGGCCCCGGGGAGCACGCAGCGTGCGCCCGGAGCCGCGACATCAACTGAAGGTGACCGAGGGGGAGTCGGCGCGACCGGCTCCCCCCGCGCCACGCCCTCGCCCTCGCCCTCGTCCTCTCCTTCGTCCTCTCCTTCGCCTTCGCCCTCGCCCGCCCCTTCGCCCTCGCCCTCGCCGCAGGGCACCGCCGGGCGTACGCCGACCGGTGGCGCCGCCGTGCAGCGCGCGGCGGCCCCGCGTGACACCGCACAGGGCCGCCCCGGCGACGGCGTGACCACGGGGACGCGCGGTGCCGAAACGCCCCGCGCCGCTTCGTCCGGTGCGGGTTCGACGGGTGGAGGGTCACGTGGTGCCGCCTCGCCCGACGCCGGTTCACGCGGTGCCGGTTCACGCGGTGCCGGTTCACGCGGTGCCGCCTCGCCCGACGCCGGTTCACGCGGTGCCGGTTCGCGCGGTGGAGCAGAGGCGGGCGCTTCCAGGACGGAAGGCGCACGCAGCGCTTCCGGCACGGGCCCCGCCGGGCCCGCCCCGGCATCTGCCCCGGTCCAGCGGGCCGTGGCCGAGGGCTCGGCACCCCGTGGCCCCCGCGACAGGGCAGCCTCCCCACCCGTACGGCCCGCCGGCCCCGGGGGAACGGCACCGGCCGAGCAGAGCGCCCCGCGCGGCCTCGGCCGCCCGACGAACACGCCCCGGACCGCGCCCGCGCAGGCGGAGACGCCCCCGAGCGCGCCCCGCGATCCGGCTGCCCCGAGCGCCCCCATGGCCTCCGCCGGTCCGCGCGACGCGAAGGCCGCTGTGCAGCGGCGCACCGCCGACGCCGGCAGCCCCCGCACCCAGCCGCCCACCGGCGACCGCGCCCGCCCGGTGGCCCCTGCCGCACCTGCCGGGTCGGCCGGTCCGGCTGCCCCCACCCCGCGCGGCGGCACCGTACGCGCGGACGGGCAGCCCCCGGTGCGGCGCACCGAGCCGAGGCCCTCGGCCGCCGGCTCGGACACGCCTGCCGCCCGGCCGTCCGCGACAGCGGGCTCCGGCAACGGCGGAGCCGGGCGCACCACTTCTCCGGCATCGGGCTCCCCGGCGCCCGTCCAGCGCGCGGTGTCCGACACCCGTGGCCCGGCCACCGGCGCCGCCCCCGGCGGCCCTTCGCCCTCCCCGGCGCCCGTCCAGCGCGCGGCGTCGGACACCCGTGGCCCGGCCACCGGCGCCGCCCCCGGCGGCCCTTCGCCCTCCCCGGCGCCCGTCCAGCGCGCGGTGTCCGACACCCGTGGCCCGGCGTCCCCCACTCCGCCCACGGCCACCGTCCCCGCCGCCCTCCCGGTCTCGTCCCTCCCACGCACCACACCGCCGGGTACGGGCAGCAACCGGCCGACCGGCCCGCGCGGCGACGCACCGAAGTCGGCCCGCCCGGGTCTCGGCGCCCCGATGTCGTCCGCACCGGCATCCGCGCCTCCCACGACCCCCGCACCCGTACCCGCCTCACAGCCGCCCGTGCGGACGGCCCCGCAATCACCGACCCCCGCACACGATCCGCTTCCCACCGTGCCGTCCCCGGCCTCGTCGGCCCAAGGCTCCCCCGCACCCGCGCCCCCCGTGCAGCAGGTCCGACGCGCGGTGGCTCCCGCCGCCGTCGGGCAGCAGGTCCAGCGCACCACGGCCACGCCGCCCCCCGCCGCGACCCGGCGTCGTACCCCGCTCGGCGCCCCGATGTCCTCGGCGCCCACGGACGCGGCCCCGCTCATCGCCCCTCCCACCCCGCCGGCCGTCGGCCCCCGCGCCACCGCACCGGCGTCACCTGCGTCATCTGTCAGCCCGCCGACCACCACCACGGCCCCGGCCGTCCCCGCACCGAGCACCCAGGCCCCGCTGCCCCCTCCGCCCCCACTCCCGGAGCCTCCTCAGACCCCCCGGCCTCCGGCCGCCGTCCCGCCCCCGTCGCCCACCCGCGTCCAGCGCCGGGCCATCCCCCTCACCGCCGTACCGAGGCGCGGCCTCACACCGCCCGGGGCCGCCGCCGCGTCCCCGCTCCCCGTCGCGCCCCTCACCCCGCCGCCGGCGACACCCCCGACGCCCTCCCGCCCCGTACAGTCCAGCGGCGGCAGTGCCTCGGAGCCCACCGTCCAGCGCCTCGGCGGCGGTTCGTCCATCGGCGCACTCGCCTCCGCGGCCGCCGGCACGGTGGCCACCACCCTGAGCCGTATCCGGCCGCACCGGAGTGAGCGCACCACCCCGCCCCCGGCCCACGAACGGCCCGCCGGCAGCCCGCCCGCGGCTTCGCCGCCCCCGTACTCCCCGCCCGCCGGCGGCTCCACCCCGCCCCCGGGTTCCACGACCTCGCAGCAGGAGCCGCCGCCCGAGTACGCGGCCGTCCCGCCCGGCGGGTTCGACCCCCGCGAGCTCACCGACTTCCAGCTCGACGAGCTCGTGCACCGGATCATCGGCCGCATCACCCGCCTCATCCGTACCGAGTTGCGGATGGACCGCGAACGGATCGGCAGGCTCCGCGACCCCCGTCACTGACCGGGCAGCCACTGCCGCCCGACGACCACCTCCGACGTAGACGTATCCGACGAAAGGCCCACCCGCGATGCCCCGCCAGGACCCGGGCTCAACCATCTGGTTCACCCTCACCATCGACGGCGAGAGCCTCGGTTACTTCAACGGGTGCGAAGGCCTGTCGTCCCAGGTGGAGATCGAGCAGCGCCAGGAGGGCGGCAACAACGGGTTCGTGTGGCAACTGCCCACCCGCGTCTCCTTCTCCAACATCCGGCTGACCCGTCCCCTCACCCCGGACACGGCCAAGGTCGCCAAGTGGATCTCCTCGGTCCAGACGGGGATCAAGCGGCCGACCGCCCAGATCTCCGCCCTGCGCGCGGACGGGTCGCTGGTCGCCCGCTGGGGACTGATCGACGTACTGCCCGTCAGCTGGCAGGGCCCCAGCCTCGACCCCGGAAATCCGGCCGTGGCCAACGAGGTCCTGGAGATCGCCCACCACGGCTTCACGGACTGACGGCGCCGAAGAGCAGAGAGGAAGACCATGGCCCAGAGCAAGGGCGCCGGCAAGAGCCTCGTGCGAGCCGGCCTCGCCATCCACGAGCCACCGGTGGGCACGAGCACCACACCCGGCGCGCTCATGCGGACGTTCAGCTTCGAGTTCAACCCGGCGCAGCTGTCCCTCAGCCAGCGCGCCCAGTGGAAGGCGACCCCGACCGCGGCCGTACGGGACGGCTCGAAGCCGGAGTTCATGGGAGCCGAGCCCCGGGAGATGACCCTGGAGATCTTCCTGGACTCCTCCACCAAGCCGACCGGCAACACCGTGCTGAAGAAGGTGGAGTCGCTGCTGGGCTGCTGCGAGGTGACCGCCAAGAGCATCGCCGCCAACCAGCCTTCGCCGCCATGGGTGGTCTTCCAGTGGGGGTCGTTCTCCACGGCCCGCTTCACGGCGTACGTCAGCTCCATCGAGGCGTCGTACACCCTGTTCGGCACGACGGGCGTCCCCATCCGCGCCACCTGCCAGGTGCAGCTGCACGAGATCCCCGGCAAGACCAAGGGCCAGAACCCGACCTCCGGGGCGCTCACCGCCCAGCGCGTGCACCAGGTCGTCGCGGGTGACTCGCTCCAGTCGCTGGCATGGCGCGAGTACGGCAACGCCACCGCGTGGCGCGCGATCGCCGAGGCCAACGGCATCGACGACCCGTCCCGTCTGCCCTCCGGCACGGAACTCGTGCTGCCCGCCGCGGAGGAGGTGCGTCACTGATGGTGCAGACCGCGTTCTCCAGCATCATGCAGGTCACCATCGGCGGTGCGAAGCTGCCCGCCGCCATCGCCCCGATGCTCGTCGAGGGCTGGGTCGACCAGGGCGCCGGTGTCCCCGCGGCGTTCCGGCTCACCTTCCGCGACCCTTACCACCTGGTGCTCGGCGAGCTGAGCGTGAAGTTCGGCACCAGGGTGGTCCTCACGCCGGTGGCGGACGGCCAGGGCATCGGCAAGCCGCTGCTGACCGGCGAGGTCACCGGCATGGAGGCCGACTACGACGGCACCGGCAGCTTCACCGTCATCCGCGGCTACGACTTCGGGCACCGCCTGATGCGCCAGCGCCGGGTCGCCGCGTACCGCAACCAGTCGGCCTCCGACATCGCCCGCAAACTCGTCGGCATGGACGGCGTGCCCATCGGCCGCATCCAGTCGACGAAGGGCGCATACGGGTTCATCAGCCAGTCCAACGTCACCGACTGGGACTTCCTCGCCCGGCTCGCCGACGAGAACGGCATGGTGATGTCCCTGGACCCCAAGGGGAAGTTCCGCTTCGTCAAGCCGAACCCGTCGTCCGGCGCTCCCTCGCCCAGCACGGACGGCGACAAGAGCCCCTTCGTGCTCCAGGCCGGTCACGACATCCTGCGGCTGCGGGCCGCCGTCACCGCCGCCGACCAGGTCGGTGAGGTCGAGTCGCGCGGCTGGAACGTCACCACCAAGAAGAAGATCACCGAGGTCTCGCCCGCCAAGACCGACCCGGGGATCACCATCGGGCTCACCCCCGGCGAGGCCGCCGGCAAGTTCAAGGCGGCCAAGCTCGTCGAGACCAACAACCCCTACGACAAGCAGGACGAGGTGAGACACGCCTCGCAGGCGCTCGCCGCCGATGTCACCTCCTCCTTCGCCGAGCTGGAGGCCGTGGTGCGCGGCAACCCGGACCTGCGGCCCGGCGTGCCCGTGGCCCTCGCCGACGTCGGCAAGCCCTTCGAGGGGAAGTACACCGTCACCTCCGTACGCCATGTCTTCGGTGACGGGAAGCACTACGAGTCCTGGGTCACCGTCAGCGGACGCCAGTGGCGCTCGTTGTACGGCCTGGCGTCGGGCGGCGGCACCCCGGACGGCGGTCGGCTGCCCAGCGTCGCCAACGCCATCGTCACCGACGTGCAGGACCCGCTCAAGCAGGGCAGGGTCAAGCTCCAGTTCCCGTGGCTCGACAACACCTACGTCAGCGACTGGGCGCGCAGCGTGCAGCTCGGCGGCGTGGGCGGTGGCGGTGTCTTCCCCATGGACGTCGGCGACGAGGTGCTGGTCGCCTTCGACCGGGGGGCGCTGGACCACCCGTTCGTGATCGGCGGGCTCTACAACGGCCGGGACGTGCCCACCACCAACGACGTGCCCCTGCACGACGGCCTCAAGAAGAAGGCCACCCGGCACACCGTGTCCGACCGCCAGGGCAACCGCGTCGACCTGCTCAGCCAGCGGACCGGCGGACGGAAGCAGGGCGTCCGGATCGCCAGCGGCGACGACAGGCTCACCATCAACCTCGACCGCACCAAGACGGAGATCACCGTCGACAGCAAGGGTGCGGTCAGCATCACGGGCAGCCGATCGGTGTCGGTGGAGGCCGGCACGAACCTCTCGCTGAGCGGGCGCCGCGCGGTGACGATCAAGAGCGGCGGTCCGCTCACGCTTCAGGGGCAGGGCCTGGTCAACCTCCGGTCCACGGGTGGTGTGGTCAGCGTGAACGCGATGGGCGCCCTGAACCTGTCGGCGACCGGCGCCGCATCGCTCTCCGCCACGGGGATCGTGTCGGTCCAGTCCGTGGCCAACGTGAACATCAAGGCCATCAAGCTCGACCTCATGGGTGGCTTCTTCGTCAACACCATCAAGTACCCGTTCGGATGACCGGACGACCGCACCCGCATGCCGGGTCCGTATCGAGAAGAAGGCAGGTGGCTCCCTGATGGCCGAACAGTTCGTCGGTTCCGGCTGGGCCTTCCCGCTGCGCATCGGCCCCACGGGCGGCATCGCCCTCGTCAGCGGGGAGCGGGAGGTCGAGGAGGCCATCAGGCTCGTCCTGGCCACCGCCCCGGGCGAGCGGCCGATGCGCCCCGAGTTCGGCTGCGCCATCCACGACCTCGTCTTCGCACCGGTCAACGAACAGACCGCCGGCCGCATCCAGCACGAGGTCCACGCCAGCCTGGACCGCTGGGAGCCCCGCATCGAGGTCCACGAGGTCGAGGTCACCGCAGGTGCGGAGCAGAACGTCCTGTTCATCGACGTCCGTTACGCCATCCGCGGCACCAACAACCCCCGCAGCCTGGTCTTCCCTTTCTACGTCATCCCCTCCCACGACGAACCCGGGGAGCCGGGCCCCTCCGGCGGCTCCGGTGCCCCTCCCGAAAGCGACGGCTGATGTCTCTGCCCTCCCCCAACCTCGACGACCGCCGCTTCCAGCAGTTCGTCGACGACGCCAAGCGCTACATCCAGCAGCGCGCCCCGGAGTGGACCGACCACAACGTCTCCGACCCGGGCGTCACCCTCGTCGAGACGGTCGCGCACATGGCCGACCAGATCGTCTACCGCCTCAACCGGGTGCCGGAGAAGAACCATCTGGCCTTCCTCGACCTCGTCGGCATCACCCTCTTCCCCCCGGCCGCCGCCCGCACCGACGTCACGTTCTGGCTGTCCGCCCCGCAGGAGGAGGCGATAGCCGTACCCGTCGGCACCGAGGTGGCGACCGTACGCACGGAGCGGGAGAGCGCCGTCGTCTTCGCCACCGAACGCGAACTGACCGTCGTGCCCAGCGCGCTCCGGCGCCTCGTGGTGCAGCACCAGGGCGAGCCCGTCGCCGACCGGACCGACGACCTCGCCGAGGGCAAGGACCTGCTCTGCTTCGCCGAGTCGCCCACCCCCGGCGACTGCATGCTGATCGGCCTCACGGCCGCCGTCCCGCACTGCGCCCTCGCCCTCGAACTCGACAGCCGCGTCGACGGTGTCGGCGTCGACCCCCGGCAGCCCCCGCTCGTGTGGGAGGCCTGGACCGAGGACGGCTGGCGGCCCTGCGAGGTCGACCGCGACGGCACCGGTGGTCTCAACCGGCCCGGCGACGTCGTCCTGCACATCCCCGGCGGCCACGTCCTCTCCCGCAACGGCGGCCAGGAGGCGGGCTGGCTGCGCTGCCGCGTCACCGAACCCCAGCCCGGCCAGCCCTTCTACGCCACGTCGCCGACCATCAGGTCCGCCGAGGCCTACACCATCGGCGGCACCACCGGCGTCGTGCACGCCGAGGCCGTGTACGACGAGGCGCTCGGCGAGTCCATCGGGCTGCCGGGCCAGCGGCTGCGCCTCAACCACGCCCCCGTGGTCGGTGACGACCCGCCCCTCTGGCTCCAGACCGCCGAACACGACGGCTGGGAGGACTGGCAGGTGGTCCCGCACTTCGCCGCGTCCCGGCCCGACGACCGGCACATCACCCTGGACGCCGCGACCGGCGAGATCGCCTTCGGCCCCGCCGTCCGCGAGCCCGACGGCACCCTCCGCCAGTACGGCGCCGTCGCCCCCAAGGGCTCCGTCATCCGCGCCCGCCGCTACCGCACCGGAGGCGGCCGGGAGGGCAACGTGGCCCGTGGCACCGTCCAGGTCCTGCGCACCTCCATCCCGTACGTCGCCGAGGTCGTCAACCGCGAAGCCGCCCGCGGCGGCGTCGACGGCGAGACGGTCGAGGAGGCCAAGCTCCGGGCGCCCATCACCCTCCGGGCCCAGGAACGCGCCGTGACCCTGCGCGACTACGAGGAACTCGCCCGCCGGGCCGCCCCCGAGACGGCCCGCATCACCTGCCTGGAGGGCGAGGAGAGCGAGTACGGCGCCTACGCGATACGGGTCCTCGTCGTGCCCCAGGCCGTCCCCGACCCCGGCGGCCGGCTCCGCTTCGAACAACTCGTCCCGGGCGACGCGCTGCTCGGCCGCATCACCCGCCACCTCGACGAACGCCGCCTCATCGGCACCCGGGTCGCCGTGGGCCCGCCCTACTACCAGGGGGTCACCGTGGTGGCCACCGTCCACGCCTTCCGCGGGGTGGACACCGACCGCGTACGCCGCCAGGTCCACGACGCCCTCTACCACCACCTCGACCCGCTCACCGGGGGCGCCGACGGCCGCGGCTGGCCCTTCGGCCGCCCGGTCCAGGCGGGCGAGGTCTTCGCCGTCCTCCAGCGGGTCCCCGGTGTCGAACTGGTCGACGAGGTCATCCTGCACCCCGCCGACCCGCTGACCGGCAAGCGCGGCGACCCGACCAACCGCATCGACCTCGAACCGCCGTCCCTGGTCTTCTCCTTCGACCACCGCGTACGCGTGATCGGAGACGGGGCGTGACGGCCATCATCTGCTCAGGAGGCCACCGATGAGAGGCTCGGTCGACGGCCTCGGCTCGTCCACACCCATCAGCACGATGCTCCCCGCCGTCTTCGCGGAGGACGATCTCGCCCAGCGCTTCGTCGGCGGGCTCGACGACGTCCTGGCGCCGATCCTGAACGTACTCGACTGCGTGGACGCCTACTTCGACCCCGCCCTCACCCCGGTGGACTTCGCCCAGTGGCTCAGCACCTGGGTCGGCGCCGAGACCGACGGCACCGAACCGGAGCCCCGGCTGCGCGCCGCCGTGGCCGCGGCCGCACGGCTGCACCGCGTACGGGGCACCCGGCGCGGCCTCTCCGAAGCCGTACAACTCGCCTTCGGCACCGAGCCGGAGATCTCCGAGAGCGGCGGCGCCACGTGGAACGCGCGCCCCCTCGGCCCCATCCCCGGCAAGCCCCGCCCGCACCTCCACGTCACCATCGCCCTCCCTGATCCCACCCCCGCGGACACGCACCGCCTGGACGCCCTCGTGGCGGCCGCCCGCCCCGCGCACATGCCCTACACCGTCACCGTGACGGCCGCCGAAAGGACCCCGGAGAGATGACCACGCAGAACTGCGCCGAGTGCGGCACCCGCGCGGAACCGGGTCAGTCGTTCTGCGACGCCTGCGGCGCCGTGCTCAGCTGGAGCCCAGGTCCCCGCACCGGTAACGCGGCACGGACCGCCGGTTCCACCCCGCCCGCCGGATCCGCGTCGCCCGGCAACCCCCCGGAAGCGACGCCCCCGGCCGGCGTAGGCATCCACACCGGCGCCGCCGCGACGGCGCCCGGTGAGGCCGGCCCTTCGGCCGCGACACCCGACGCCTCGCGCCTGCCCCGCCACCACCGCGACGTCCACGAGCCCGGCCGGGCGAACGCGGCGGGCGGGGCGACCGACGGCTGGGCCACCGCCTCGCCCGGCGCCTCCGACGGCCGGCACCCGGGCGAGACCGACCCCACCGTCCCGCTGCCCACCTCGGGCGAGAGCGCGGCCGACCGCGCCCGCTCCCTCCTCGTGCCCGTCGCCGAGCCCGAGCCGTCCCACTCCTCGCCGGCCCCCGCCGCCGCTCCGGTCCTTCCCGGCCGCCCCGACACCGACCGGCCGCAGGTACGCGTCCCCGGCCCCCAGCAGGACACCGGGAACGGCCCGCCCTGCTCCTGGTGCGCCACCCCCAACCGCCCCGACCGCCACTACTGCGCCCGCTGCGCGATGCCGCTGGCCGACAACGACGAACGCGCGCCCGCCCCCCGCCCGTGGTGGCGCCGCCTCGCGGGCTCCCGCCGGCACGAGAACCCGTGGGCCGGCGACAGGCCTCGCGTCCGCCGTGCCTTCGACCGCATCGGCACATGGATCACCGCCGCCGTCGTCGTCACCCTGGCCGTTCTCGGCGTGGTGTATCTCCCCGACGGCATCCAGGCCACCAGGGACCACTTCGCCAAGCGCGCGATGGTCGCCCCCGACGAGCTCGCGGCGTCCCGCTCCTGGACCGGCCACAAGCCGCAGCTCGCCTTCGACAAGGTGAACAACACGTGGTGGGGCCCGGGGGTCACCCAGTCCGGTGAGGGCGAGTGGATCGAGGCCCGCTTCGACCGGCCGACCCGGCTGCTGGACGTGATCATCACGCCGGGCGTGTCCATCCGCCCCGACGACCTCAACAAGTCCGCGCTGCCGCAGCGCATCAAGGCGACGATCACGACGAAGGACGGAAAGAAAGCGACCCGCCACCTGACCCTGGACCAGGGCTCGGGCGGCCAGCGGCGCGCCTTCCGCGTCGGCGAGGCCGTCAAGGTGCGCTTCACCGTCGAGTCGGCCCACGCCGCGTCCTCGGACAAGCAGGTGGCCATCGCCGAGATCGAGTTCTTCGGCCGGTCGAACACCGACGGGTCCTGACCCGGCCGCACCTGAACACCGCACAGCGGCACCGACGACGACGCCGGCCCCCGGGAACGAATCCCGGGGGCCGGCGTCGTACGGATACCGCGGTACTGCCTGGAGCTCCTGATCCGAGGATCAGAAGTCCATGTCACCGCCCGGCATGCCGCCCGGAGCGGCCGCAGAGGCCTTCTCCGGCTTGTCGGCGATGACGGCCTCGGTGGTGAGGAAGAGCGCGGCGATGGACGCGGCGTTCTGCAGAGCGGAGCGCGTGACCTTCGCCGGGTCGATGATGCCCTCGGCAATCATGTCGACGTACTCGCCGGTCGCGGCGTTGAGGCCGTGACCGATCGGCAGGTTGCGCACCTTCTCGACGATGACGCCACCCTCGAGACCACCGTTGACGGCGATCTGCTTGAGCGGGGCCTCCAGCGCGAGCTTCACGGCGTTGGCGCCCGTGGCCTCGTCACCGGTCAGGTCGAGCTTCTCGAAGACGGCCGAGGCCTGGAGCAGAGCCACGCCACCACCGGCGACGATGCCCTCCTCGACGGCGGCCTTGGCGTTGCGCACCGCGTCCTCGATGCGGTGCTTGCGCTCCTTGAGCTCCACCTCGGTGGCGGCGCCGGCCTTGATGACGGCCACGCCGCCGGCCAGCTTCGCGAGGCGCTCCTGGAGCTTCTCGCGGTCGTAGTCCGAGTCGGAGTTCTCGATCTCGGCACGGATCTGCTTGACGCGACCCTGGACCTGGTCGCTCTCGCCGCCACCGTCGACGATGGTCGTCTCGTCCTTGGTGATGACGACCTTGCGGGCGGTGCCGAGCAGGTCGAGACCGGCGTTCTCGAGCTTGAGACCGACCTCCTCGGAGATGACGGTGCCACCGGTGAGGATGGCGATGTCGCCGAGCATGGCCTTGCGGCGGTCACCGAAGCCCGGAGCCTTGACGGCGACGGACTTGAAGGTGCCACGGATCTTGTTGACGACCAGGGTCGACAGAGCCTCGCCCTCGACGTCCTCGGCGATGATCAGCAGGGGCTTGCCCGACTGCATGACCTTCTCGAGCAGCGGAAGGAGGTCCTTCACGTTGCTGATCTTGGAGTTGACGATCAGGATGTACGGGTCGTCGAAGGACGACTCCATGCGCTCCATGTCGGTGGCGAAGTACGCCGAGATGTAGCCCTTGTCGAAGCGCATACCCTCGGTGAGCTCGAGCTCCAGACCGAAGGTCTGGGACTCCTCGACGGTGATGACGCCTTCCTTGCCGACCTTGTCCATCGCCTCGGCGATCTTGGCGCCGATCTCGGTGTCGGCGGCGGAGATGGAGGCCGTCGAAGCGATCTGCTCCTTGGTCTCCACGTCCTTCGCCTGCTCCAGCAGAGCGGCGGAGACGGCCTCGACGGCCTTCTCGATGCCACGCTTCAGAGCCATCGGGTTGGCACCGGCGGCGACGTTGCGCAGGCCCTCGCGGACGAGCGCCTGGGCGAGAACGGTGGCGGTGGTCGTACCGTCGCCGGCGACGTCGTCCGTCTTCTTGGCGACCTCCTTGACCAGCTCCGCACCGATCTTCTCGTACGGGTCCTCGAGCTCGATCTCCTTGGCGATGGAAACACCATCGTTGGTGATCGTGGGCGCGCCCCACTTCTTCTCGAGGACGACGTTACGGCCCTTGGGGCCGAGGGTGACCTTGACGGCGTCGGCGAGCTGGTTCATCCCGCGCTCGAGACCGCGCCGTGCCTCCTCGTCGAACGCGATGATCTTGGCCATGTGAAGTGGTCCTCCCGGACAGGGGTGGATTTCTCCGGACCGAGTGGCGCCCGCGACGGACGGCCAGCGTGCTCAGTGGTTCCTTGCCCCACCGGGCCTGCGGGCCTCACCGGCCCGGTCCAAGTTTTCTGTCACTCTCACCTGGAGAGTGCTAACGCCAATGATTAGCACTCGACCCCTTCGAGTGCAAGCGCCTTCGGAGAAGGCTCGCTGGAGGGGCGGTGGTCGGGCGACGGGTGGGCGCAGGCGTCACCCCTCGGATGTGGACAACCTTCGGGGTGGACGAGGACGCACGTGAGGCCCGTACCCCTGGCCGGGGTACGGGCCTCACGTGCGTGAGTAGTGTCGTTGGCCGACCGCGCCGAGCTCAGCCGACGGCGAGCTTGACCATGTCCGCCTGCGGCCCCTTCTGGCCCTGCGAGATCTCGAATTCAACTCGCTGACCCTCTTCGAGGGTGCGGTACCCGTCCATCTGGATCGCGCTGTAGTGGACGAAAACATCCGCACCACCGTCGACCGCGATGAAGCCGTACCCCTTCTCCGCGTTGAACCACTTGACGGTGCCCTGAGCCATGCCTAACTCCCCTATTACTGGCCCTTGCACGAGCACCGCACTTCGCGGGCCCGGGTCAGAACTCACCCTCCGACAGGAGAGGGTGGCGTGCGCCGGAACGCGTCGACCGCGGCCGAATGTATCTGCCCAACTGCCCTCTGCAACAGGTCAATCGGACGAGAATTCTGGGCACAGGTGACCGCACGCAATGGGGGGATTCATAGGATTCCAGGGCAAGTCGGGCCTGACAAAGGCCACTTATGCCACAAGGAGTTCACTTACTTTGGCTGCTTCTTGTCGCGGCCGGGCGCATTCTCATATGCGGGCGGCATGCGCAGCGGCGGGGACTTCCCCAACTGTACCGTGCTCAACCATGCAGAATGGCCCCCTCCGCTTCTCTCGCGGAGGGGGCCATATCGTTCACGCTGTGCGGTCGGGCCGCCGGTCGGGGCCGTGACCGTGCGGGGAGATCAGCCTCCGGCGACGGCCGGGATGATCGAGACGCCCGCGCCGTCCGGGGTGACCGCGTCCAGGCCGCCCTCGAAGCGCACGTCGTCGTCGTTGACGTACACGTTGACGAAGCGGCGCAGCTTGCCCTGGTCGTCCAGGACACGGGCGCCGATGCCCGGGTGGTTCTGCTCCAGGGACGCGATGACCTCGGAGAGGGTCGCACCCTCGGCCGGGACCTCGGCCTGACCGCCCGTGTAGGTGCGGAGAATGGTGGGGATACGGACCTTGACGCTCATGTGGGTGCCTTCCTTCGGTCTCGGGTGTCAGTTGGCGGCGGCGAGGCCCGCGTCGCGGAACGCGTCCAGGCTGGGCCGGATCGTCGCCGACAGGCCGGTCGTGGGGGCGACCGCGTCGAGCGTCTTCAGTCCGTCGCCGGTGTTCAGCACGACGGTGGTGAGGGACGGGTCGAGCAGGCCGGCGTCGATCAGCTTCTTCGTCACACCGACCGTCACCCCGCCCGCGGTCTCCGCGAAGATGCCCTCGGTGCGGGCCAGCAGCTTGATCGCGTCGACGACCTGCTCGTCGTTCACGTCCTCCACGGCGCCGCCGGTGCGCCGGGCGATGTCCAGGACGTAGGGGCCGTCGGCCGGGTTGCCGATCGCCAGGGACTTGGCGATGGTGTTCGGCTTCTGCGGACGCACCACGTCGTGGCCGGCCTTGAAGGCGGTGGAGACCGGGGAACAGCCCTCGGCCTGGGCGCCGAAGATCTTGTACGGCTTGTCCTCGACGAGGCCGAGCTTGATCAGCTCCTGGAGGCCCTTGTCGATCTTCGTGAGCTGCGAGCCGGACGCGATCGGGATGACGAGCTGGTCGGGCAGCTGCCAGCCGAGCTGCTCACAGATCTCGTACGCCAGGGTCTTGGAGCCCTCGCCGTAGTACGGCCGGAGGTTGACGTTGACGAAGCCCCAGCCCTCGCCGAGCGGGTCACCGATGAGCTCCGAGCAGAAGCGGTTGACGTCGTCGTAATTGCCCTCGATGCCGACCAGCTCGCCGCCGTACACCGCGGCCATGACGACCTTGCCCTGCTCCAGGTCGTGCGGGATGAACACGCAGGAGCGGAAGCCGGCGCGGGCGGCGGCGGCGCCCACCGCACCGGCGAGGTTGCCGGTGGAGGAGCAGGAGAGGGTGGTGAACCCGAAGGCACGGGCGGCCTCGACGGCGATGGCGACGACACGGTCCTTGAAGGAGTGCGTCGGGTTGCCGGAGTCGTCCTTGACGTACAGACCACCGGTCACGCCCAGCTCGCGGGCCAGGTTGTCGGCCTTGACCAGCTTGGTGAAACCGGGGTTGATGTTGGGCTTGTCCGCGACGTCGGCGGGGACCGGCAGCAGCGGCGCGTAGCGCCAGATGTTGTTCGGGCCCTCGGCGATGCGCTTCTTCAGCTCTTCGGGGGAGCCGCTCGGCAGGTCGTACGCCACTTCGAGCGGCCCGAAACAGGACGCACAGGCGAAAATGGGACCGAGCTCGAAACGCTCGCCGCATTCGCGGCAGGAAAGTGCCGCGGCGGGACCGAGGTCCACTGCGGAGGTATTGGTGTCGGCTGCAACTGTCTGCACGGCCATGATGGCGGAGGCCCTTTCTCCTCATCTTCCTTGCGACGTATTTCGCCACAAGACGGAATTGGCACCTTCCCCACCGTGACCTCGCGGTCGGCAGGAGGGTTGCCGGGACTTCAACGGGCCGTTCCCTCAGTCCCTCTGGATGAGCGCTATGGCACCGGACCATGGATCCGGGCGTTTATTCGCGGACCGACCCCGACATGCGAGGGCCATCCGCGTTGTTCAAGACTGTAACCGAAGCACCGGACGGTTGAGATAGTCGTCCGAACCGCGAGATGGATCACATACAGGGAGTATCGACCGTGCTGGAAGAGGTGGAACGCTGGCTGACCAGGCGTTCCTGGTCTGCTGCCGACCGCCCGCTGGACCGGCTCACGGCCGCGCGGGCGAAGGATCCGCGCCGCTCGCGCGTGAGCGTCGTCCTGCCCGCGCTGAACGAGGAGGCGACGGTCGGAGCGATCGTCGCGGAGATCCGGCGCGAGCTGATGGAGAAGGTCCAGCTCGTCGACGAACTGGTGGTGATCGACTCCGGATCCACCGACGCCACCGCCGACGCGGCGCGGCTGGCCGGTGCCCGGGTCGTGCACCGGGACGCGATACTCCCCCGGATCCCCGCCGTCCCCGGCAAGGGCGAGGTCCTGTGGCGATCACTGCTGGTGACCAGCGGGGAGATCGTCTGCTTCGTCGACGCGGACCTCAAGGACTTCTCGGCCGAATTCGTCTCCGGGATCGTCGGCCCGCTGCTGACCGACCCCTCGGTGCACTTCGTGAAGGCCATGTACGACCGGCCGCTGGGCGACGCCGCAGGTCAGGGCGGCCGGGTGACCGAACTGGTGGCCCGCCCGCTGCTCAATCTGCACTGGCCGAGCCTGGCCGGCTTCGTCCAGCCGCTGGGCGGCGAGTACGCGGTGCGGCGTTCCCTGCTGGAGCAGCTCCCCTTCCCCGTCGGTTACGGAGTGGAGCTGGGCCTGCTCGTCGACGCGCTGCACACGGTCGGTCTGGACGCGCTGGCCCAGGTCGACGTCGGCGTACGCAAACACCGCCACCAGGACGGCCAGGCCCTCGGCCGGATGGCGGCCACGATCTACCGGACGGCGCAGCTGCGGCTCTCCCGGGGGACCCTCGTACGCCCCGAGATCACCCAGTTCGACCGGGGGCCCGACGGATTCGTCCCGCACACCCATGCGGTGGACACCGAGGAACGCCCCCCGATGCGCGAGATCGCGGAGTACGCCTCGCGAAACGCGGCGTAACGGTTCTTCCCGCCCGGCTCCGCACACGCTTCACGTTTGGAGGCTTCCCGAACGGGCTAGGTTCGGGTACATGGTCTCCGAGCACGCTGCCCAGGTACTCGTCGCGTCCAACCGCGGCCCGGTGTCGTACACACGTCGGGAGGACGGCACGCTCGACTCGAAGCGGGGCGGGGGCGGGCTCGTCTCCGGCCTGAGCGCCGTCGACGACAAGCTGTGGGTCTGCGCCGCCCTCGGCGACGGCGACCGCGAGGCGGTCCGGCGCGGTGTCTCCGAGCCCGGCGTCCGGATGCTCGACATCGACGCAGGGGTCCACGCCGACGCCTACAACGGCATCGCGAACTCCGTGCTCTGGTTCGTCCACCACATGATCTACGAGACGCCGGTGGAGCCCGTCTTCGACGCGGAGTTCCGCCGGCAGTGGGCCTCCTTCGAGGCGTACAACCAGGCCTTCGCCGAGGCGCTCGCCGAGGAGGCGGGCCAGGGGGCGGCGGTCCTGGTGCAGGACTACCACCTCTCGCTGGTCCCCGGCCTCCTGCGCGAGCTCCGGCCCGACCTGCGGATCGGGCACTTCTCGCACACCCCCTGGGCGCCCGTCGACTACTTCCGGCTGCTGCCCGACGACATCGGCGAGCAGCTGCTCAACGGCATCCTGGGCGCCGACCGCGCCGCGTTCCTCACCCGACGCTGGGCGGACGCCTTCATCAGCTGCTGCACGGAGATCCTCGGCGGCACCGGCCGCACCCGGATCGGGGTGCACGGGCTGGGCGCCGACGGGGACTTCCTGCGCCGCCGCTCCCACGAGGCGGACGTGGACGACCGCATGGAGCTCCTGCGGGAACAGGTCGGCGCGGACCGCCGCACGATCGTGCGGGTGGACCGCACGGAGCTCTCCAAGAACATCGTGCGCGGTCTGCACGCCTACCGTGCGCTGCTGGAGGAGCGCCCCGAATGGCGCGAGCGCGTGGTGCACATCGCCTTCGCCTACCCCTCCCGGCAGGACCTCACGGTCTACCGCGACTACACGGCGGAGGTGCAGCGGGTCGCCGACGCGATCAACGCGGAGTACGGCACCGAGGGCTGGACCCCGGTCCTGCTCCACGTCGACGACGACTTCGCCCGCTCCCTGGCGGCGTACCGGATGGCGGACGTGGCCCTCGTCAACCCGATCCGCGACGGCATGAACCTCGTCGCCAAGGAGGTCCCGGTCGTCTCGGACCACGGCTGCGCGCTGGTGCTCTCCCGCGAGGCGGGGGCGTACGAGGAGCTGGGCGAGGACGCGATCGTGGTCAACCCGTACGACGTGTCGGCCACGGCGGCGGCGCTGCACGAAGGGCTCACGATGGACTCCGACGAGCGCGGCGCCCGCTCGAAGCGCCTGGCCGCCGCCGCGACCGCGCTGCCCCCGCAGCAGTGGTTCCTGGATCAGCTGGACGCGCTGAAAGAGGCCCCTAGCCCCGGATGAGGTGCTGGGCGAGGGAGTGGAGGAACTCCGCCACCGCCGCGGGGCCCGGCAGCACCAGGTCGGCACGCTCGGCTAGTTCGGGGACCTCGGTGCCGCTGCACACCAGGAGGCCCGCCGTGCCGCGGGTGCGGAGCTTCTCCACGGCCGCGTAGGCGGCGAGGTCGCCGAGGTCGTCGCCGGCGTACAGCACCGTCTCGGCGCCGACCTCCTTCACGTACTCCTCCAGCGCCACGCCCTTGTCCATGCCTGACGGGCGCAGCTCCAGGACCAGCCGGCCCGGTTCGACGATCAGGCCGTGGCGGGCCGCGAGGTCGGCCAGGGGGGCGCGCAGCGCCTCGAAGGTGGCCTGCGGATCGGCGGCGCGGCGGGTGTGCACGGCGACCGCGCGGCCCTTCTCCTCGATCCAGGTGCCGCTGTCGGCGCCCGCCTCCGCCAGCACGGCCGGGAGCTCGCCCCGGACGGCTTCGACTCCGGGGTCCTGGGCCGGGGCGTGGGCGGACCCGGTGGCGGCGTCCCAGCGTTCGGCCCCGTAGTGCCCGAGGACGACGAGGTGGTCCAGGCCGCGCACGCCGGCGAAGCCGCCGTAGCGGACGGCGGTGTAGGCCGGGCGGCCGGTGATCACGGCGACGGCGGCGACCTGGGGGGCGAGCGCGGAGAGGGCCGGGACGACACCGGGGTGCGCCCGGGACTGCTCCGGATCGGGGACGATGTCGGCGAGCGTGCCGTCGAAGTCCAGCGCGACGACCGCACGGGAGGGACGCGCCAGGAGCGCGGCGAGGCCTTCGCGGCCGGCCTGGGTGGACGGGGTCGGGAGGGGGTGTGCCGAATTGCCCATGGCCCGAGCGTATCCGTGAGCAGGGCCAAGTCCAGCCCAGCCCGCCATCCCTGAGGCTCAGCGGGGGGCAGGATCAGCCCGGTCGGCGTTCGAGGCACGGGGTCCGGGGCGGAGCCCCGGCAGGCCCGGGACTCAGCGCCGCCCACGCCTCGCGTCCCGGACCCGCCGCAGCCGGTTCACCGTCACCGGGTCCGCCTCCAGCGCCCGCCGGTCGTCAAGGAGCGCGTTGAGCAGCTGGTAGTAGCGGACCGGCGAGATGCCCAGGTCTTCACGGATCGCCCGCTCCTTCGCACCGGGGCCCGGCCAGGAGCGCCGCTCCAGGGCCAGCACCGCGCGCTCCTGGTCGGAGAGCGGGGCAGCGGAGTCCGCTTCATCAGCGGGAGGGCCGGTCATATGAACCAACCTACCTACTCGGCACTCTCCGCCTGCCGGGCCTGGGACGCGATGTCCACGAGCACGCTCTCCGGGCTGCCGCCGGGCTCGACCGCCGAGCCGATCTTCTCCTTGATGCTCTCGCTGGCCTGCGCCCACGATGTCTTGCCGAACGGGTACAGCTGCGAGTTCGGCAGCGCCGACAGGAACTCGCGCAGCTGCTTGTGCTTGCTGTCCGCCTCCATCGCGGCGGACGCGGTGCCGGTCACGGGCAGCAGGTCGTACTGGTCGGCGAAGGCGAGCACGTTCTCGTCCGTGTAGGCGAAGTCGAGGAACTTGCCGATCTCCGCCCGGTGGCCGTTCTGCTTGAAGCCCATCATCCAGTCGGCCACGCCCATCGAGCCCTTGGTCGGACCCTCGATCCCGGGCAGCGGGACCATGCCGACCTCGACGCCCTTCTTCTCGGCCTCCTGCATCAGCGTCGGGTGGCCGTTGAGCATGCCGACGTCACCCTTGGTGAACGCGTCGAAGGCCTTCGCCCGGTCGAGCTTCCCCGGGGCGACGGGGCCGGTGAGGCCCTTGCCCACGAGGTTGTTCTTCAGCCACTTGAAGGTCTCTATGTTGGCCTGGGAGTCGATGTTGTAGTTGCCGACCTCGTCCGTGTAGCCACCACCCCCGCTGAGCAGCCACATCAGGGTCTCGGCCTGGGACTCCTCCTGGCCGAGCGGCAGGGCGAAGGGGTAGGTCACACCGCGCTGCTTGAGCGCGGTGGCGTCGCTCTGGATGTCGTCCCAGGTCTGCGGTGCCCCGAGGCCCGCCTTGGCGAAGAGGCCCTTGTTGTAGAAGAGGAGCCGGGTGCTGGCCACGAACGGGAGGCCGTACAGAGTGTTGTCGACCTCACCCGCGTCGGTGAGCGAGGGCAGGAAGTTCGACCCGGTGCGGATGGCGATCATCTCGTCGGCGGCGTAGAGCTTGTCCGCCTTGGCGTAGTCGGCGTACGCGCCGATCTGCGCGATGTCGGGGGCCTCGCCGGCCTTCACCATCTCGGCGACCTTGCGGTCGACGTCCTTCCAGGAGTAGACGCTGACCTCGACCTTGATGTCGGGGTTGGCCTTCTCGAACTTCCCGGCGACGTCGTCCCAGTACTTCTGGGAGCTGTTCTCCGCACCCGTGCCGTAGTCGGCCGCGACCAGTCGCAGGGTGACGTCGCCGCCCCCGGTGTCCGAACCGCACCCGGACAACGTTGCCGTCATCCCGAATGCCGCCACCACCGCGGTCAGACCCACATAGCGCCGCTGCACAGCCTTGCCCATCCCTACATTGATCGACGCGGACACCGCCGCTCCCGACGGCGAACCCGCGATACTGCCTCACGACCGCATGGAGGTCTACACCACCCGCGTATCGATTCGGCAATCTAGCAGGACCGTTTTGTATGGGTGCTCAACAAACCACGATAGTGGACTAGACCTTTTAGGGGTCGGCGGGCGAAACTGTCTTCCGTGAGACACGTCATCGCCCTCGATGTGGGCGGCACAGGAATGAAGGCCGCTCTGGTCGGGGCCGACGGCACCCTGCTCCACGAGGCGCGCCGGGCCACCGGCAGGGACCGCGGCGCCGAAGCCGTCGTGGAGACGATCCTCGGCTTCGCCGAGGCCCTCCGCGCGTACGGCGAGGAGCATTTCGGCGAGAGTGCCGTCGCCGCCGGGGTCGCCGTGCCCGGCATAGTCGACGCGGAACGCGGGATCGCCGTCTACTCCGCCAATCTGGGCTGGCGCGACGTGCCCCTGCGCAAGCTGCTCGGCGAACGGCTCGGCGGCGTACCCGTGGCGCTCGGCCACGACGTCCGGGCCGGCGGTCTCGCCGAAGGACGGATCGGTGCCGGCCAGGGAGCGGACCGCTTCCTGTTCGTGCCGCTGGGCACCGGGATCGCCGGCGCCATAGGCATCGCGGGCACCATCGAGGCGGGCGCCCACGGTTACGCGGGCGAGATCGGCCACATCGTGGTCCGCCCGGACGGCCCGGACTGCGGCTGCGGCCAGCGCGGCTGCCTGGAGACCCTCGCCTCGGCCGCCGCCGTGTCCAGGGCCTGGGCCGCCGCGTCCGGAGACCCCGACGCGGACGCCGCGGACTGCGCGAAGGCCGTGGCGTCGGGCGACCCGGCGGCCCTGCGCGTGTGGCGGGACGCCGTCGACGCGCTGGCCGCGGGACTGGTCACCGCACTCACCCTGCTGGACCCCCGCACGCTCATCATCGGTGGCGGTCTTGCCGAGGCAGGGGAAACCTTGTTCACACCACTGCGTGCGGCTGTCGAGGAACGGGTCACGTTCCAGAAGCTGCCTCACATCGTCCCGGCGGCCCTCGGGGACACCGCCGGATGCCTGGG
Source organism: Streptomyces sp. NBC_01166 (assembly GCF_045039765.1). NCBI lineage: Bacteria > Bacillati > Actinomycetota > Actinomycetes > Kitasatosporales > Streptomycetaceae > Streptomyces > Streptomyces sp. NBC_01166. The sequence goes on along the minus strand of NZ_CP108613.1, from coordinate 4,704,426 downwards.
CGCAGGGCTGCTCGCCTGGGATCTACTCTCCACGGAGGTTTCCGCCTGATGGCCGGACGCGCAGACAGCACGGTTCTCGCAGGTGCCCGGGTGGTGCTCCCCACCGGCACCGTCGAGAACGGCCGGGTGATCGTCGAGGGCACCCGGATCGCCGGCAGCACGCGGGAGGACGCCCGGACCGTCGACCTCTCGGGCCACTGGGTGGTCCCCGGATTCGTGGACATCCACAACCACGGCGGCGGTGGCGCGTCCTTCGCCACCGGCACCGCCGAGGACGCCCTGACCGCGGTGCGGGCGCACCGCGCCCACGGCACGACGACCGTCGTCGCCTCGACCGTCACCGGCGAGATGGACTTCCTGGCCCGACAGGCCGGCATGCTCTCCGAACTGGTCGAGCAGGGCGAGCTCGCCGGAATCCACTTCGAGGGCCCCTTCATCTCCCCGTGCCGCAAGGGCGCCCACAGCGAGGGCCTCCTTCGCGACCCCGACCCGGCAGAGGTCCGCAAGCTGCTCGACGCGGCGCGCGGGAGCGCCAGGATGGTCACCCTCGCCACCGAACTCCCGGGCGGCATCGAGTCCGTACGGCTGCTCGCCGAGCACGGGGTGATCGCCGCCGTCGGCCACACGGACGCGACGTACGAGCAGACCGTCGAGGCGATCGACGCGGGCGCCACCGTCGCCACGCACCTCTTCAACGCGATGCCCGCCATCGGCCACCGCGCCCCCGGCCCGGTCGCGGCGCTCCTGGAGGACGAGCGGGTCACCGTCGAGCTGATCAACGACGGCACGCATCTGCACCCCGCCGCCCTGGAGCTGGCCTACCACCACGCGGGCGCGGCCCGGGTCGCGCTGATCACCGACGCCATGGACGCGGCCGGCGGGGGCGACGGCTTCTACGAGCTCGGGCCGCTCGCCGTCGAGGTCAAGGACGGCGTCGCACGCCTGGTGGAGGGTGGTTCGATCGCGGGCTCCACCCTCACCCTGGACACCGCCTTCCGCAGGGCCGTGACCGTCGACCGGATCCCCGTCGACGACGTCGTCCGGTCCATCTCCGCCAACCCGGCCCGGCTCCTCGGCCTGTACGACCGGATCGGCTCGCTGGACCCGGGCAAGGACGCCGACCTGGTGGTCCTGGACGCGGACTTCGCACTCAAGGGCGTCATGCGCCGGGGCGAGTGGATCGTGGAGCCCCCGGTCGTCTGACGGGCGGTTGAACACGTAACGAAGAGACGGCGGTTGTCCCGGAGGCCTGGGACGGCCGCCGCCTCTTTGGCATGATCACCAGGGACGGCGCCGCAGGGAGACGGTGCGTGGGCACGGACGACCAAGGAACCGGGGGCCGGTACAGGTGATACTGACCGTCACGCTGAACACGGCACTCGACCTGACCTACGCCGTCCCCGCACTCGTCCCGCACACCAGCCACCGCGTCGACGACGTGACCGAGCGCCCCGGCGGCAAGGGCGTCAACGTGGCCCGGGTGCTCTCCGCGCTCGGCCACGAGACCGTGGTGACCGGCTTCGCCGGCGGCGCCACCGGAGCGGTCCTGCGCGAACTCCTCGGCGCACTCCCCCACCGCCCCACCGACGCGCTCGTCACCGTCGCGGGGAACACCCGCCGCACCCTCGCCGTCGTCGACCGCTCCAGCGGTGACACCACCCAGCTCAACGAGCCGGGCCCGCTGATCGGCGCCGACGAATGGGCGGCCTTCCTCGGCACGTTCGGAGAACTCCTCCCCGGGGCCGCGGCCGTCGCCCTCTGCGGCAGCCTGCCCCCCGGCATCCACGTCGGCGCGTACGCGGAACTCGTACGGCTCGCCCGCGCGGCCGGCGTACCCGTGCTCCTGGACACCGACGGCGAGCCCCTGCGCCGCGGCATCGCCGCCCGCCCCGACCTCGTCAAGCCGAACGCCGACGAGCTCGCCCGGCTCACCGGCGCCCGCGAACCTCTGCGCGCCACCCGCGACGCCCGCCGCCGGGGCGCGCACAGCGTCGTCGCGTCGCTGGGCGCGGACGGGCTCCTCGCCGTCACCCCCGACGGTGTCTGGCGGGCCGCACCGCCGACCGCCGTACGGGGCAACCCGACCGGCGCGGGCGACTCCGCCGTGGCCGGACTGCTCTCCGCCCTCGCCGAAGGGCTCGGCTGGCAGGACCGGCTGATCCGCGCGGTGGCCCTGTCCACGGCGACCGTGCTGGCCCCGGCGGCCGGCGAGTTCGACCGCGCCGCCTACGAGGACCTGCTGACCCGCGTCGCCGTCGAACAGCACGCACCGGCGGCCTGAACAGCCCCCCAACGACCGCGTCCCGGCTCGCGCTGGGCGATGACCGGGACGACGGTGGTGCTGGTTTCCTGAGCGTTTTCCGAGCGGCTGATCAGTCCTTGACGTGACCCGACTTCAGCGACAGCTGGTCGAGGTTTGCGTCACACGAGTCGCCTTCGTTGCACGACAGCATGAGGGTGTTCGACCCCTTGTGGAGCTGCACGTACGCGTACGTGTTCGTCCAGCCCTTCTCCAGGTCGCCCTCCGCGGCGTTCGCGAAGTTCTTCATGTTGATCGAGCGCGGGTCCTCGTCGTTGACCGTCAGGGACGTCTTGGCGTCCTTGCCCGGCACCCCGTACGTCACGTACAGCGTGTACGGGCCGCTCTCCGGCACATCGACGGTCCAGGTGGCCGACCGGCCGACCTCGTTGAGGCTGATGTACTGGCCGTTCGCGCTCTTGGCGCCCTTGACCGTGCTGTCCAGGGACGCCGTGCCCCCGAGAGTCAGCGTCGCCGCGTCCTGCTTCGGCAGATCGACGGGCTCCTGCGACGGCTTCGCGGACTTCTCGGGCTTCGGGGAGTCCTCGACCTCGTCGGCCGGACCCGCCGACGACCCGGCCTCGTCCTTCTTGCCCTCGCTGTCGTCGCCCGTCATCAGCGCCGCGCCGATGCCGATGAGCACCACCGCGACCACCGCGACGGCCGCGATCAGCAGCGCCTTGGTGTTGGGGCCCCCACGGCCCGGACCGCCGTTCCCGCCGGGCACCGACCCGTGCTGCGCGGTCACCGCACCGCCGGGGTAGGTCTCCGGCGCCGCGTACTGCGGGTTCGGCTGGCCGTACTGGGGCTGCTGGCCGTACGCCTGCTGCGGCGGTACCTGCCCGTACTGGCGCTCACCGACCGTCCGCACCTGGTTGTACGACGTTCTGGGCACGCCGGGCTGCGCGGCCGGACCGGGGTAGCCGTATCCACCCTGCCCGGGCGGCTGTGCGCCCGCCGCCCGCCCGTCCTCGTACAGATAGCCGAACGGATCGTCGTCCTCGGGCTTGCTCGCGCCGTTGTTTCCGGCCGTCATCCCTGGGTCACTCCTCACCATGTCGCCAGCCGTCGCCGACCGGCCGAGCCTACCCCGAACGGAGCACGCGTCGAATTGCTCTCGGTCCCCCGGAAAACCGGGCGGTGTACGGGGACAGCCAGGGCGTGAACGTCAGCCGGCTCTGCGGTGAACCTTCGATCGGGACCGCTTTTCCACATACATCCGCTGGTCGGCGGAGTGCAGGACCTCTTCCTCGGTCATGCCGCACTCGGCCCAGCCGATACCGAAACTCGCCCCGACCCTGACTGCCCGGCCGTCCACCCGGATGGGCGGAATGATGGCGTTACGCAAGCGTACGGCCAGATCCGCGGCATCTGCGGCCCCGAGGCCGTCCGCGAGGACGACGAATTCGTCACCCCCGAGCCGCGCGACCGTGTCACCGTCCCGTACGCAGGTCGTGAGCCGCCGGGCGACCTCGATGAGAACCGCGTCACCCGCGTGATGCCCGAAGCGGTCGTTGATGGACTTGAAGCCGTCCAGGTCGCAGAAGAGCACCGCGAGCCCCTTGGTGCCGTCGTCGCGGTCCGGGTCGGGCGCCACGGTGTGCACATGGTGGTCGTAGGGGCCGACACCCGGGGCGATCTCCCCCTCGTAACCGTCCGCCCGGTAGCCGTGCACCGCGCTCTCGACATCGCCGTAGGCCGCGTCCAGCGCCTCGATCGCGCTGGAGGTGACCGAGTGAGGCCTCTCACACAGCCGCGCTCCGAGCCGGGAGCGCAGCTCGGCACTGTTGGGCAGACCGGTGAGCGCGTCGTGCGAGGCGCGGTGCGCGAGGTTCAGTTCGTTGCGCTTGCGCTCCTCGATGTCCTCGACATGGGTGAGCAGGAAACGCGGGCCGTCGGTGGTGTCGGCGACGACGGAGTTGCGCAGCGAGACCCAGAGATACGTGCCGTCCCTGCGCCCGAGCCGCAGCTCCGCCCGGCCTCCCTCGGCGGACGTGCGGAGCAGGGTCCCGATGTCCTCGGGGTGGACGAGGTCGGCGAAGGAGTAGCGGCGCAGGACCGACGCGGGGCGTCCCAGGAGCCGGCAGAGCGCGTCATTGGTGCGCAGCAGCCTGCCGTGCTGGTCGCCGCCCATCTCGGCGATGGCCATGCCGCTGGGGGCGTACTCGAATGCCTGGCGGAAGGATTCCTCGCTGGCGCGCAGCGCCTGCTGTTCGCGTTCGAGCCTGACCAGTGCGCGCTGCATGTTTGCTCGGAGACGAGCGTTACTGATCGCAATCGCCGCCTGGGAGGCGTACATCTGGAGGGCTTCACGGCCCCAGGCGCCGGGGCGGCGGCCGTTGCGCGGCCTGTCGACCGAGATGACCCCCAGGAGGTCCAGACCTCCGCCGGAGGCGTACATGGGGGCGTAGAGGCGGTCCAAGGGGTGCCACTCGTCCTCGAAGCGGGGCTCGGGCCCCTCGGTGTGCCACTGCGGTACGTCGTCGTCGAGGAGCACCCAGCCCTCGGTGTGGGGTATGAACCGGAGCTCGTCCCAGGCCTCGCCCATCGACAGCCTGCGCTCCCAGGACTCACGGGAGCCGACACGGCCGGTGATCAGGGCTTCCGCGGCGCTGTTACCGGCGAAGGCGGCGACCACGAGATCACCGTCGGGGCGGACGAGGTTCACGCAGCCCAGCTCGTAACCGAGACCGGTGACGATGCCGTCGGCCACGGACTGCAGCGTGTCCGCCAGGCTCCGCGCCGTATTGAGATCAGCGACGGCCTGGTGCAACTGCCGCATGGTCGCAAGACGGACGTACGGCTCCGACTCGGCCTCCATTGCTCGCACTCCCTGAGACCTCGACAGCAACTCCAGGTTTCATATCGACGTACTTGTTGCACTGTCACGGCCACTGAATCACAGTGAGCTGTGCACCCGGTACACAGGGTCAACAAATATTGCTCTCTGTGACTCAAGTCACAACAGATGGTAAAGGGTGTCCGAGGTACCTCCGGGGGCCTCCTTTTATTTGCCGAACGCAAATCGGCACACCTGGGGCGGTGGTCCTAGGACCCGGCTGGTCCTCTGGCCCGATGCGACGGGGCGTACCGCGGCACTAGCGTGCCCCGTGTGCTGCAGAAGACTCCCCCCGCCCCGCGCCCCGAAGCCGTCCCCCATGCTGAAGGGGTGAGCAACGACGAATTCCGCGCCGCCCTGTCCAGACTGGCCGCCGGGGTGGTGCTTGTCACCGCCCAGGAGCCGCCGCTGGACGAGGACGGCCGGGGCGAGGACGTCGGGATGACGGCGACGGCCTTCATGTCGGTCTCCCTGGACCCGCCGCTGGTCGTGGTGAGCCTGCGCAACGACTCACGGATGGACGATCTGCTGGCCGAGCAGCCGCAGTGGGCGGTGTCGGTGCTCGCGGAGAACCAGCGGAGCATCGCGGGGCGGTTCGCCATGAAGGGACGGATCAGCGACCGGCTGCTGTTCGCGGACGTCCCCTGCATACGGGGCGAGGTCACGGGGGCGTTCCTGGTGGAGGGGGCACTGGCCACCCTTGAGTGCCGCACGGAGCAGCGCGTCCTGGCCGGGGATCACACGCTGGTGATCGGCAGGGTGCTGACGGCTTCGCTGCCGAGCGCGGACGGAGAGCCGCTGACGTACTTCAAGGGCCGCTACCGGCAGCTGGGCTGACCGGCGCGCCCGCGGATCTTCGCGGGGGCCGTCACCAGTCGCGGCCGGAGCGCCCGCGCTTCGTGTCGCCCCGCTGCTTCTTCTCGCGCAGCCTGCGCTCGTTGATGCCACGCGGAATCTTCTTCTTGAGGCGCGGCTTGGGCGGCGGGGCCGTGGCCTCCGCCAGGAGCGCCGCGAGCCGCACGGCGGCCGTCTCACGGTTGCGCCACTGGGAGCGGTGCTCCGAGGAGCGCACGGACACGACACCGCCGACCAGCCGGCTCGCCAGCCGTTCGAGGGCCCGGGCCTTCCACACCTCGGGCAGGGCCTCGGTCGCCGCGAGGTCGAAGCGGAGCTCCACCTGGGAGTCGCTCGTGTTGACGTGCTGCCCGCCGGGCCCGGAGGACCGCGAGAAACGCCACATGAGTTCGGCCTCCGGCAGGGAGACCGAACCGCGGATGACATAGGGCCCGGACATGACACCCATGTTCCCTGGCCCACGACCGGTTCGTCACCTTGTTTTGCGAGCGTTCGGCCAGAAGTTCGGCAAAGAAAGTAAAGGGAACAGGAACCTCGTGGTCTCTTGTCTGCGTTAGGACGGGTGACGGTAGCTTTCGTGATGGCACGAAGCCCGCACATGACGAGGAAAGGGACTTCCCATGGCTGTAAGCCTGTCCAAGGGCGGCAACGTCTCGCTCACCAAGGAGGCCCCGGGCCTGACCGCCGTCACGGTCGGCCTCGGCTGGGACGTCCGCACCACCACCGGCACCGACTTCGACCTCGACGCCTCGGCGATCGCGGTCAACACCGCCGGCAAGGTCTTCTCCGACGGCCACTTCGTCTTCTTCAACAACAAGGCGACGCCGGACCAGACCATCGTCCACACCGGTGACAACGTCACGGGTCAGGGCGAGGGCGACGACGAGCAGATCAACGTGAACCTCGCGGGCCTCCCGGCGGACATCGACAAGATCGTCTTCCCGGTCTCCATCTACGACGCCGAGGCTCGCAGCCAGAACTTCGGCCAGGTGCGGAACGCCTTCATCCGCATCATCAACCAGGCCGGCGGCACCGAGATCGCCCGCTACGACCTGAGCGAGGACGCCGCCACCGAGACCGCCATGGTCTTCGGCGAGCTCTACCGCAACGGCGCCGAGTGGAAGTTCCGCGCCGTGGGCCAGGGCTACGCCTCGGGCCTGCGCGGCATCGCCCAGGACTTCGGCGTCAACCTCTGACGTAGACGACTTCCCCACGGGAGCCCCCGCCCGACTCAGGTCGGCCGGGGGCTCCCGTGCGTTCGCTTCATATAGCGGACACGAACGCGCGCCAGTCGGACAAGAACTGGTCAAAAACTTGTGAGGTAATTGTCGGCGCCCCGTCAAAACTGTTCATTCGGTGGCACGCTCTCCGCTCGTAACCCCCACAGGAACGAGCAACGGAGAAGGCATGACCCCCCACATGAACACCCGTCGCGCCGCCGCCCTGGCCGCAGTTGCCGCGATGGTCGTCGTCGGCGTCCAGACGGGAACGGCAACGGCCGGTTCCCGCACAGCTGATGACACCGCCTCACCTGCCGGCGCCACCGCCCTCGGCGTGAACACGGCCGACCACCGTGCCACCGCCCTCCGTGCCGCCCAGGCGGACGCCTCGTCTGCCGCCGAGACCCTCGGACTCGGCAGCCAGGAGAAACTGATCGTCCGTGACGTGATCAAGGACGCCCACGGCACCGTCCACACCCGCTACGAGCGCACCTACGCCGGGCTGCCGGTCCTCGGCGGTGACCTCGTCACCCACACCGCCGCCGACGGCACCTCCAAGGGCGTCGACAAGGCCACCGAGGCCCGCATCACCGTGCCCTCGACCCAGCCGAAGCTGAAGGCCGCGGCCGACGCGCGCACGGTCGTCTGGGCGGGCGGCGGCAAGCCCGCCCTCGCCTTCGAGACCGTCAAGAACGGTGTCCAGAAGGACGGCACCCCGAGCCGGCTCCACGTCATCACCGACGCCACGACCGGCAAGCGCCTGCACAGCTACGAGGCCGTCGAGACCGGCACCGGGAACAGCCAGTACAGCGGGAAGGTCACGCTCTCGACCACCCAGGGCGGTTCGGGCTTCGAGCTGACCGACGGCGACCGGGGTGGGCACAAGACGTACGACCTCAACCAGGGCCAGACCGGCACCGGCGACCTCGTCACCGACGCCGACGACACCTGGGGTGACGGCACCGGGAACGACCGCCAGACCGCGGCGGTCGACGCCCACTACGGAGCCGCCACGACCTGGGACTTCTACAAGTCCGAGCTCGGACGTGACGGCATAGCCGGCGACGGCCGCGCCGCTTACTCCCGCGTCCACTTCAGCACCGGCTACGTCAACGCCTTCTGGGACGACAGCTGCTTCTGCATGACCTACGGCGACGGGGCCGACGACAAGAGCGCGCTCACCGCGATCGACGTCGCGGGCCACGAGATGAGCCACGGCCTGACCTCGGCCACCGCCAACCTCGACTACGCGGGCGAGTCCGGTGGCCTCAACGAGGCGACCAGCGACATACTCGGCACCTCCGTGGAGTTCTTCGCCGACAACGCCACCGACCCCGGTGACTACCTCATCGGCGAGAAGATCGACATCAACGGCGACGGGACACCCCTGCGCTACATGGACAAGCCGAGCAAGGACGGGGGCTCGGCGGACTACTGGGACTCCGGCGTCGGCGACCTCGACGTGCACTACTCCTCCGGTGTCGCCAACCACTTCTTCTACCTGCTGGCCGAGGGCAGCGGCGCCAAGACCATCGACGGTGTCGACTACGACTCCCCGACCGCCGACGGCTCCACGGTCACGGGCATCGGCCGCCAGAAGGCCTACCAGATCTGGTACAAGGCGCTCTCCGTCTACATGACGTCGAGCACCGACTACGCGGGAGCCCGCGACGCGACGGAGAAGGCGGCCACCGACCTGTTCGGGGCCGACAGCGCCGAACTGACGGCCGTCCAGGCCGCCTGGACCGGCGTCAACGTCAAGTAACCGAAGAAACACCGGGAGCCGGTCAGCCTCTGGCCGGCCGGCTCCCGCCGTCGAGCCGGAGTCCCTCACCGCGGCGTTCAAAAACTTGTATGTTGATATACAACTTGTGAACGGCAGTGATCTTCAAGCGCGCCAGGCGGGCGGGGGCTGGGATTCAATGGCATGGGACGAGTGGGAACAGATCAAACCACTCAGCATGAGGACCCATCGACCGGTATGCGGTTGAACCAGCTGCCGGCCGACCAAGGGGGTCCCCCTGTGTACGGCCCCTTCGCCCCCTCTTTCGCGTCCTCTCCTGCCAAGAAGAAGGCCGCGGCCGAAGCCATCGACGAGCACATCCTCACCGACACGCGTAAAGCGGGTAAGTGGGCGGACGAGGCCAACAGCGCGGCGGCCAAGGCATTCGGCCCAAGGACGGCGACGGCTGGGACACGGCGGCTGCCCTGAAGAAGGCCGACAAGGACTGGGACAGCTCGGTCCGGGTGCTCTGTAACCGGCTCTCCTCCGAGAGCGCCGCCCTGCGTGACGGGAGCACGTGGCGACGCCGCGACCTACCTCGGACGGGATTGAGTACAAGTGAGTACGGAAACATCCGGCAGGCGCCGCCGGGCTTGGCTGGTCACGGCCGGCGTCTGCGCGCTGGCCGTGGTGGCCGGCGTGACGGTGGTGACCAACACCAATGTCCTGGGGCCTCGTGACCTGTGCGGCGGGTGGTTCAGCGGCGAGGACGCCGGGAAGAGCCTTGACGGCTTCGGCCGGGTGACCGGCAGCACCGACAGCCTCGGAGGCTGCACGGTGGAACAGTCCGGCTGGCTGCCGGGCACCACGGACGCGAAAATCCGGCTGTCGGCCACCTCTGTCACCCCCGCCCACCCCTTCGGCCGGTCCGAGTGGAAGGCCTCGGGTGCACAGAACATCCTGCCGGGCGAGCTGCCCGGCGCCTTCGACACGTACGGCAACGGCTGGGTGGCCCTGCCGTCCGACTGCGGCCCGATCGGCGCCGCATGGGCCAAGGGCGACCACACGGTCCTGAGCGTCGTCACCGAGCGGGGGGACGCCGACCCGGCGGAACTCGCCCGGCTGACCCGGGCCACAGCCCGTAAGCTCGCCGCCGATCACGACTGCGCGCCTGCCGACTCGGCTGCGGGGAACGCCTCGGCGGACCTCATCCAGACGTCCGCTCCCGCCAAGAGCGACCCTGCCACGGTGTGCGGACTGGACGGCTTCGCCCTCGGCGCGGAGGCTCCGGCGGACAGTCCTCTGCGGGAACAGACCTCGGGCTCCCGCGACGACGCCTGGTTCTGCGACCTCTCCCTGCACCAGCCCGCCACCGGGCTGCCCCGGGACGACGACCGCGAGCCGTTCGCCCGGCTCGCGGTCATCCGTAACCCCGCGCTGTTGCCCGCGGCGAAGGAGCGGCACTTCGACCATGCCGTATGCGGTGGCAAGGAGACCTACTTCGCGACGGACATCGGTTACGTGCACTCCCCGGACACCCCGGAGGAGAAGGCAGCGGCGACCCTGGTCAAGGCATCCGACGTGCAGAACCGCTTCACCGCCGCCGCCCGCAAAGCACTCGCCTGCGACTGACCGGACGGCTGCCGCGCTCGCCGGGCCGGCCGTCAGCGGCCGAGCGCGGCGACGCCCGCCGCGGCGAACTTCTCGTCCAGGTCACCGCTGGGGGCCCCCGCGACGCCGACGCCCGCCACCGGAGCGCCCTTGGCCTGCACGGGTGAGCCGCCCGCCAGGAAGAGGGTGCCGGGGATGTCCTTCAGGTTCGGGGCCTGCTCCAGGCGCTTGACCAGCTCGGAGGTGGGCGCGTTCCAGGAGACGGCGGTGTACGCCTTCTTCACGGCCGACTCGGGGGACTGCGGGCCCGCACCGTCGCCGCGCAGGGTGACGAGGGTGTTGCCGTTACGGTCGACGACGGCCACCGAGATCCGCTGGTTCTCCTTCTTCGCGGCGTCCAGAGCGGCCTGCGCGGCCTTGGTGGCGGCGGCGACCGTCAGGTGCGTGGACTGCTGGAGATTCCGGTCGGAGGCGTCGGCCTTCACGGCGGCGGCGGGCGCGGCGGCCGGGGTGGACGCGTTCGCGGACATCGCGCCGAAGGTTCCGGCGCCCAGGGCGGCTGCGGCGACGGCACCGGTCAGGACTCGGGTGCGCAGCGACATCTTCTTCATGGTGGTCTCCTCGGGTGTTCTCGGCTCTGTCTCGAACCGTCCGGCTTCCTGCTTCGATCCTCCGGCCGGATCCGGGCCCCCACGGTCGGCGTACCGGCTGGAAGCCGCACCCGGGTCGGCTGACCGCCCCGTCAGCCGATCGGTTGATGCGGAGGTGGCCCCGCGGGGTGACCATGGGGTGTCCGCGCAGGTCAGCAGCGCGGTGCTGAGGCAGCACAGGTCACGGTCGAGGGAGCGCGGGGTACGAGGTGCGGCGGAACGGAACCGGCCCGGACACGGAGCGGGCGGCAGCGCCGGACGCGGCGGGGGACCCGGACGCCCGGTGGATGGCCCTCCTCATGCACGCCGCGTTCTTCCTGCTGCTCGGCGCCTCCCTCGCGCGCTTCCTGATGCGCCACCCCGGCGAGACCCGTACCCCCTGGATCATCGCCCTGTCGGCCGTGCTCGCCGTGCTGTACCTCGTCGGGCCGGTGCTCGGCTCCCGCCCCACCCCCCGACGGCTGACCTGGCTCGGTGTCCTCGTCGTGGTGTGGATGGTCCTGGTCGTCCTCGCGCCGAGCTTCGCGTGGTGCGCCGTCCCGCTCTTCTACACGGGCCTGCGCATCCTGCCGCCGCGCGCCGCCCTGGCACTCGTCGCCCTGCTCACCGTCTTCGTGGTCGCCGCACAGCTGAGGCTCGCCACGGGCTTCGACCCGAATCTCGTCCTGGCCCCGCCCGCGGTCGCCGCCGTCGCCACCGCCGTCTTCGTCCACATGCGGCGCCAGGCCGTACGCCAGCGGGATCTGGCCGCACGTCAGCGCGAACTCATCGACGACCTGCTGCGCACCCGCAGGGAACTGGCCGCGACCGAACGCCGGGAAGGCACCCTCGCCGAACGCCAGCGGCTGTCCATGGAGATCCACGACACCCTGGCGCAGGGCCTCTCCAGCCAGCAGATGCTGCTCCAGGCCGCCGACCGCTCCTGGGACACCGACCCGGCCGCCGCCCGCCGCCACGTACTGACGGCGACCGGCATCGCCGAGCGCAACCTCGCCGAGGCCCGCCGCTTCGTGCACGACCTCGCCCCGGCCGACCTCGCGGAGGGCGGCGGGCTGGAGGCGGCGCTGCACGCGCTCGCCGCACGGGAGACCGCCCAGGCCGGAGGCCGCCTCACCGTCCGCTGCCATGTGGAGGGCGTGCCGGCCGCCGCTCTGCCCGACCGGGTGCAGTCCGCGCTGCTGCGGATCGCGCAGGGCGCCCTCGCGAACATCACCGAGCACGCCGGGGCCACCGTCGCCGCGCTGACCCTGACCCACCTCGGTGACCGGGTCGCCCTCGACATCGCCGACAACGGCCGGGGTTTCAGTCCAGGCCGGACGGCACCCCGCCCGCCCGAAGGCGTACGCGGCCACGGGCTGCCGGCGATGCGGGCCCGGGTCCAGCAGCTCGGCGGCACCCTGACCATCGAATCGGCACCCGGCGAGGGCACGGTCCTGTCCGCCGCCGTGCCTCTGCCCCAGACCACCCCACCGCCCCCGGAGGAACGCGCATGACCCCGCCCGTGAGGCCCGTACGGATCCTGCTCTGCGACGACCACGCCGTCGTACGGGCGGGGCTGCTCGCCCTCCTCGGCGGCGAACCCGACATCGAGGTCGTGGGCGAGGCGGGCAGCGGCGAGGAGGCCGTCGCCCTGGCCCACCGGCTCGGCCCCGACGTCGTCCTCATGGACCTCCAACTGGGCCCCGGGATCGACGGCGTCGAAGCCACCCGCCGCATCGCCGCCGGAACCGGCACCGGAGCCGCCAACGTCCTCGTCCTCACGACGTACGACACCGACGCCGACATCACCCGCGCCATCGAGGCGGGGGCCACCGGCTACCTGCTGAAGGCCGAACGCCCGGAAGAACTCTTCGCCGCGATCCGCGCCGCCGCCCAGGGCCGCACCACACTCTCCGCGCCGGTCGCCAGCCGTGTCATGGCCCGGATGCGCAGCCCCCGTCCCACCCTCACGGAACGCGAACTCGACATCCTGGGCCAGCTGTCGCAGGGCCTCGGCAACCGTGACATCGCGCGGGCCCTCTTCATCAGCGAGGCCACCGTCAAGACCCACCTGGGCCGGATCTACGAGAAGCTCGGCGTGGACACCCGGGCGGGAGCCGTCGCGGTCGCCAAGGAACAGAGGCTGCTGCCGTAAGCCCCCGTCGGCGGGCGGCGCGGGGCGCTCGCGCGGCATGACACCATCGAACCGTGCTCGACATCGGCTACTCCCTCTCCCGGCGCTTCCCGGACCCCCCGCAGACCGACTACCGCCGCGCGGACGTCCACGCCCTGCGGCACGACCTGTTCTCCGGGGACGTCTACCTCGCCGACACCAAGGCCGACCGCGAGGTGTCCACAGCCTGGGGATGGGTCCCCGTGCTCGACTTCGCCTGGGCACTCTGCGACATCGTCGAGCAGATCGACCGCGACCCCCGGGGCAACCGTTCGCACCGCCAGCAGTACGCCGAACTCGACTTCACCGAATCGTCCGACCGCATGCTCTTCGAGCGCCGCTTCGGCTGGGTTGACGTCGAGGCCGACTGGATGCCCGGCGACGAACCCCCGCTCACCTTCAGCCACTCCCTGCTGCGCCGCGAGGCCCGCGACTTCCTGCACGACCTCATCGCCGACCTGGCCGACATGCACGAAGGCCTCGCCGACAACCCCGTCGTCTGGGACCTCCAGGCCCGCTTCCCCCGCCTCTGAGCGGGCCCGCCGGCGGCTACGCCTCCACCCGCACCCCGATCTGCGCCGCGAACGCCGGAGCCAGCTCCATCAGCTGGGACGGGCTGATCACCGCCCCCGCCAGCCGCTCCACACCCCGCGCGATGTCGAGCTCCGCGACCGTCCGCAGATCGACGGACTCCATCCGCACCGCACTGAAGTCGGCACGCTTCAGCACACAGTCCCGGAACTCCACCCGGACCAGCTGCGCCTCCCCGAAGTCCGGCTCCGAGAGCACACACCCCTCGAACACGACGTCCTTCAGCCGCGCCTTGCGAAGATTCAGGTAATCGATCTTCCCGCCCCGGACCAGCACCCGCTCCAGCACCGCGCCGTGCAGCTGCACCCCGCCCAGCCGCGCGTCCAGGACCTCCACGTCCCGCAGCGACGCCCCCGCGAGATCGGTGCCCACACCCCGCACCCCCGAAAGCACCGAGTCGATGAACCTGGCCCGCACCAGCTCCGTACGGTCCAGGGCGCATCCGCGCAGCTCGCAGTCCATGAAGCGCGCCCCGGGACCCGACGCGTCGGACAGGTCCGTCTCCCCGAACCGCACACCGTCGTAATCCCCGTCGGGCTCCAGGCCCTCCCCCTCGTACTCCACGAGGGGCGGCAGCCTGACCTCCGCCCGCCGTGCCTGGGCCACCTCCTTCGCGCCCGCGCTCCTGCTGCTCCTGTTGCCTGTACGTGCCATGCCCCCCATCGTGACGCACACCACTGACATCGCCCCGGCCCGGTGTCACAGAACGAGAAGGCCGAACCGTCCTCCGTGCAGAAGCGCCCCACAGCAAGGAGACCCAGCCATGCAGCGCATCCACATCGTCGGCGGCGGCCTCGCCGGACTGACCGCCGCGATCACCGCCGCCGAATCCCGGGCCCAGGTCACCCTCCACGAGGCCCACCACACCCTCGGCGGACGGGCCAGGACCTCCGAGGGCCCCTACCTCACCAACGAGGGGCCGCACGCGCTGTACCGCCGCGGACCGCACTGGACCTGGCTCGAACAGCGGAAACTCCTCGGCCCGATCGCCTCCGTACCGCCCCTGGAAGGCACCCGCTTCCTCTTCCGCCGCGACGGCGCCCTGCGCAGGACCCCGCCCCTCGCCCTGCTGCGCCTCGCCCGCCGCGACCCCCGCCGGGCCCCCGTCGACGCCGACTTCCTCAGCTGGGCCACCCGCCAGGTGGGCGAGGAAGGCGCACGCGCGGCGGCGCACTACATGGGCGTGGCCCTCTTCCACCACGACCCCGGTTCCCTCTCCGCCGCCTTCGTCCAGGCACGGCTGCGCCGCGCCACCGCACTGCCGCCCGAGGCCCACTACCCCGTCGGCGGCTGGGCACAGCTGGTCGACCGGATGGCCTCCCGGGCCTGGAATCTCGGCGTGCGCATCGAGACCGCCGAGCGCATCGGCCACGACGACCTGGCAGCCCTCCACCGCGACGGACCGGTGATCGTCGCCACCCACCTGGACTCCGCCCGCACCCTGCTGGAGGACCCCTCCCTGACCTGGGACAGCGGCCGCACCGCCCTGCTCGACCTCGCTCTGCGGACCCGGCGCGGCGACCCGTTCATCATCTCCGACCTCGACGCCCCCGGCTGGATCGAACGGTTCACCGCCCAGGACCCGACCCTCGCCCCGGCCGGCGAACAGCTCGTCCAGGCGCAGATCCCCCTCGCCCCCGGCACCCCCCGCGCCGACGCCGTCCGCCGGGCCGAGGACCTGCTCGACCTCGGCTTCCCCGGGTGGCGCGACCGCACCACCTGGCGCCGCGAAGCACTCGCGGCGGGCCGCACCGGCGCCGTCGACAGGCCCGGCACCACCTGGCGCGACCGGCCCGCCGTCGACCGCGGCGACGGGATCCTGCTCGCGGGCGACCAGGTCGCCGCCCCGGGACTCCTCAGCGAGGTCGCGTTCAACAGCGGCATCGAAGCGGCGGTCCTGGCGCTGAAACTCCTCGGCAGGACGGCTCCGGAGACCCCCCGCCCGGCAGAAGCCCCTTGACCTCAAACGCGCTTGAGGTCAAAGGGTGGGGAGCACCAGCCACAGGCCGTCGCGCCGCCACCCGGGGAGCCCACCATGTACGCCATCCGCCTCCACGCCTTCGGCCCCGCGGAGAACCTCGTCCACGAGCGGACCGAGGACCCCGTACCGGCCCCCGGCCAGGTCCGCATCGCCGTGGCCGCGGCCGGCGTGCACCTCGTGGACACCCACCTGCGCGAAGGCAGACCCGGCCCCTACCCGATCACCGCCGCCGACCTGCCGACCATCCCAGGCCGCGAGATCGCGGGCACCGTCGAGTCACTCGGAGAGGGCACCGACCCCGCCTGGCTCGGCCGCGAAGTCGTCGCCCACATCGGCGCGGCCCCCGGCGGCTACGCCGAACTGACCGTCGTCGACGCCGAGAAGCTCCACCCGCTCCCCGACGGCCTCGACCCGGCCGAGGCCGTCGCCATGATCGGCACAGGCCGCATCACCCTCGGGATCGTGCAGTTCGCCGACCTCGGCCCCGGCTCCGTCGCCCTCGTCACCGCCGCGGCCGGCGGCGTCGGCACGCTCCTCGTCCAGTACGCCAAGAACGCCGGAGCCACCGTCATCGGACTGGCCGGCGGACCCGCCAAGACCTCCCTCGTCTCGGAGAACGGAGCCGACCTCGCCGTCGACTACACCCTGCCCGACTGGCCGGGCCGCGTCCGCCCGTACCTCGACACCCTCGGCCGCCCCGCCACCGTCGTCTTCGACTCGGTCGGCGGGATCACCGCCCGCGCCGCCGTCGACCTGCTCGGCAAGGGCGGCGAACACCTCGTCCACGGCGGATCCGGCGGCCAGGTGCTCACCCTCGGCGAGACGGAACTCGCCGAGCGCGGCATCACGTCCCGGAACGTCCTGGGCCCCGCCATGATCGAGAAGGGCGGCGGCATGAGAGCCCTGGAGACCCGCTCCCTGGCCGAAGCCGCGGCAGGCCGACTCCGCCCCACCGTCCAGCGCTTCCCCCTCGCCGAAGCGGCCGCCGCCCACCGCGCGCTGGAGACGCGGGGCACGGTGGGCAAGGTCGTCCTCGTACCGTAAGGAGGACTCCTCAGGCCGCTCCGAGCTCCGCCAGCGCCCCGTCCGTCAGCCGGTACACCGTCCACTCGTCCTGGGGACGCGCACCCAGCGACTCGTAGAACGCGATGGACGGGGCGTTCCAGTTCAGCACCGACCACTCCAGGCGCCCGTAACCGCGCTCCACACAGATCCGCGCGAGCTCCGTCAGCAGCGCCTTCCCGTAACCGCCACCACGCCGCTCGGGGCGCACGTACAGATCCTCCAGATACACCCCGTGCACCCCGCGCCACGTCGAGAAGTTGAGGAACCACAGCGCGAAGCCGACCACCGCGCCGTCGTCGTCCGCCACCGCGACATGCGCGTACGCGGCGGGGCGCTCACCGAACAGGGCCTCGCGCAGCTGCTCCTCGGTGGCGTTCGCCTCGTCGAGCGCCTTCTCGTACTCGGCGAGCTCACGGACCATGGCGTGGATGGCGGGGACGTCTTCAGGGGTGGCTACGCGAATCATGGGGGCAGCCTAGACAGGCGGGACCTCGCGCCTCAGTCCCGCCCCAGCAACTGCCGGGCGATCTCCGCATGGTCCGCGTAGAGCCGCGGCCTCCCCCGCCGGATCCCCCACAGCGCGTTCTGCAGCACCCGCCCCAGCGTCCACGACCTCGCCCGCTCCCGGTCCAGCTCCAGCACCCCGCACAGCAGATCGAACCTCCAGAGCACCTCCGACGCGTCCCACCTCTGGTCCAGCGCCGGAAAGAGGTCGAACGCCGGATCGCCCGCCAGCGGCTTCGGGTCCAGGGCCACCCACTCCCCCGCCCGGCCCTCCTCCGCGCGCCCCGCCAGGATGTTGGCGTAATGCAGGTCCCAGTGCAGCAGGCGGTCCCCCGGCTCCCCCGCCACCTCCCGCACCGCGGCCGCACAGTCCAGCAGCAGCCGCCGCTCCCCCGCGTCCTCCAGCACCCCGGCCGCCCCGGGCGTCTCCGCCAGCATCAGCGCCGCCAGATCCCCCAGCCGCCGCATCCCCGGCGGAGCCGGCACACGCACCAGCCGGGCCAACGACTCCGCGAGCACCCGCACCGCCGACCGCGCATCCGGCACCTCGGTCAACGGGCGCCGCTCGTCCAGCCGTTCCAGCAGCATCGTCCCCGTCGCCGCGTCGTACTCCAGCAGGCCCACCGCCCCCGCGCCCGCCGCACCCCACACCCGTAGCGCGACCGGCTCCCCCACCGTCTCCGCGTCCACCATCTGAAGCTTCAGCGCCGCCCCGCGGCCGTCCGCCTCCCGCACCACCGGCAGCACCAGCGCGCACATCCCGCACATCGAGGCCCCGTCGGGCCGCAGCCCCCACTCGTCCAGGAACCTCCCGGCCAGCGCGGGCAACGCGGCGGCGAACTCCCGCCCCTCCGCGCCGCTGTGCTCACTCAGATTCACGGCCAGGTCATCCGGAACGTCGATCACACCCCGAGCCTAGAGGTACCCTCCAGCGACCGGTCTGCACACGGACAAGCAGGGGACACATGAGCACCGTCAGTACGGTCAACGGCGGCATCTCGTTCTGGTACGCGAACGAGGGCACACCCGCCCCACGCGAACCCCTGCCCGGCGACACCAACGCCGACGTGTGCATCGTCGGCGGCGGCTACACCGGACTCTGGACGGCGTACTACCTCAAGAAGGCCGTCCCCTTCCTCAACATCACCGTCCTGGAAGCCAAGTTCTGCGGATACGGGGCCTCCGGGCGCAACGGCGGCTGGCTCTACAACGGCATCGCAGGCCGCGACCGCTACGCCAAGCTGCACGGCCACGACGCCGCCGTCCGCCTCCAGCAGGCCATGAACGACACCGTCGGCGAGGTCATCCGCATCGCCGGCGAGGAGAAGATCGACGCCGACATCCACCACGGCGGCGTCCTCGAAGTCGCCCACACCCCCTCCCAGCTCGCCCGACTCAAGGACTTCCACTCCGTCGAGATCGCCTTCGGCGAGACCGACCGCGTCCTGCGCGGAGCCCGCGAGACCGCCGAGCGCATCCGCGTCTCCGGAGCCGTCGGCTCCAGCTGGACCCCGCACGGCGCGCGCCTGCACCCCGCCAAACTGGTCAAGGGCCTCGCCGACACCGTGGAAGCCCTCGGCGTCACCATCCACGAGTCGACACCCGTCACCGAGATCAAGCCCAAGCACGCCGTCACCCCCTACGGCACGGTCCGCGCCCCCTACGTGCTGCGCTGCACCGAAGGCTTCACCGCGGGCCTCAAGGGCGAGAAGCGCACCTGGCTCCCCATGAACTCCTCCATGATCGTCACCGAGCCCCTGCCCGAGGCCGTCTGGGACACCATCGGCTGGGACGGCCGCGAAACCCTCGGCGACATGGCCCACGCCTACATGTACGCCCAGCGCACCGCCGACGGCCGCATCGCCCTCGGCGGCCGGGGCGTCCCCTACCGTTACGGCTCGGCCGCCGCCCACGTCAACGGAACAGCACGCACCCGGCCCGCCACCGTCGAGGCCCTCCGCGACCTGCTCGTCCGCTTCTTCCCCACCACCGCCGGCACCCGCATCGACCACGCCTGGTCCGGCGTGCTCGGCGTCCCCCGCGACTGGTGCGCCACCGTCACCCTGGACCGCTCCACCGGCCTCGGCTGGGCCGGCGGCTACGTCGGCTCCGGCGTCGCCACCGCCAACCTCGCAGCCCGCACCCTGCGCGACCTGATCCAGCAGGACTCCGGGCAGGCCGGCCCCACCGACCTCACGGCCCTGCCCTGGGTCAACCACAAGGTCCGCCGCTGGGAACCCGAACCCTTCCGCTGGCTCGGCGTCCACAGCCTCTACGCCGCCTACCGCGCCGCCGACCGCCGCGAAGCCGCCTCACCGCACCTCGGCACCGACCGCATCGCCAAGGCGGCGGACCGCATCGCGGGCCGGCACTGACCGACCCGCGATGCGGTCCGCTTCCGGGCCTCAGGCGGCCTCCGCCCCGGCCGGCCGCCTCCCGTCGTGGTGGATCGGCGTCGCCGAACCCGTGAGGGGAGCGCCGGTCCCGCCCCGACGCGCCGCGACGATCTCCGCCGCGATGGACAGGGCCGTCTCCTCCGGCGTACGGGCCCCGAGGTCGAGGCCGATCGGCGACCTGAGCCGCGCCAGCTCGCTCTCCTTCAGACCGGCCTCCCGCAGCTTCCGGTCACGGTCCGCATGGGTCCTGCGCGACCCCATCGCCCCGACGAACGCGACCGGCATCCGCAAAGCCTGCTCCAGCAGAGGGACGTCGAACTTGGCATCGTGCGTGAGCACGCACAGAACCGTCCGCCGGTCGGTCGCGGTGCGCCGCAGATACCGGTGCGGCCAGTCCACGACCAGATCGTCCGCCTCGGGGAAGCGGGCCCGGGTGGCGAAGACAGGACGGGCATCGCACACCGTGACGTGATAGCCGAGGAACTTGCCCGCGCGCACGAGCGCCGCAGCGAAATCGATCGCACCGAACACGATCATGCGAGGCGGCGGCACATTCGACTCCACGAGGAGTGTGAGGCCCCCCGGGCACTGCGTTCCGTCCTCCGCCAGGTCCCGGGTGCCGGTGCGCCCCGCGTCCAGCATCGCCCGCGCCTCGGCCGCCGCCGTCCGGTCCAGCTCCGTGGAACCACTCCCGTACGACCCCTCGTACGACCCGTCCGAGCGCACCGACAGCGCCCTGCCCAGGAGTTCGGCCGGACCACGGACGACCCGGGCCAGGGCCGTCGGCTCACCCGAGGCGGCGGCCGACAGCGCCGACCTGACCGCCTCCCGGGCAGGCGACCGCGCGTCGAACGGGGTGACCACGACATCGATGACCCCGCCACAGGTCAGCCCGACCGCGAAGGCGTCCTCGTCGCTGTACCCGAACCGTTCGACGACGGTCCCGCCGTCCTCCAGCGCCTGGACGCACAGGTCGTACACCGCCCCCTCCACACACCCGCCGGAGACCGAACCGACGGCCGTGCCCTCGCTGTCGACGGCGAGCGCCGCACCCGGACCGCGCGGCGCGCTGCCGCCGACGGCCACGACGGTCGCGACGGCGAACTCCCTTCCCTCCTCGGCCCAACGCGCCAGCTCACCGGCGATGTCAAGCATGCGGGCCTGCCGTGAGAACACGGTCGGGCCTGATCGGCAGGGAGCGGTGGCGCACACCCGTCGCGTGCCAGACGGCGTTGGCGATCGCCGCCGCCGCCCCCACGATCCCGATCTCGCCGATGCCCTTGATCCCCACCGGGTCGTCCGGGTCGGGGTCGTCCACCCAGTCCGCCTCGATCACCGGCACATCGGCGTTCGTGGCGACGTGATAGCCCGCGAGATCCGCACCGTAGAGGGCACCGGTGTTCCCGTCCCTGACCGCCTCCTCGTGCAGAGCCATGGAGATGCCCCAGATCATCCCGCCGACGAACTGCCCACGGGCCGTGAGCGGGTTGACGATCCGCCCGGCGGCGAAGATGCCGAGCATGCGGCGCACCCGCACCTCCCCCGTCGTCACGTCCACGGCCACCTCGGCGAACTGCGCCCCGAACGAGTGCCGCTCCTTCTGCGCGAGAGCCCCGATCGCCTCGGTCGTGTCCGACCGCACCGTGATGCCCTCCGGCGGAACGACACCGCTCAGCGCGAGCCGCTCCCGCAGCTCCTCGGCCGCGGCGGTGACCGCCCACGCCCACGACCGAGTGCCCATCGAGCCGCCGGCGATCATCGCCGGGCCGAAGTCACTGTCGCCGATCCTTACGCGCACCCGGCCGGTCGGCACCTCCAGGGCGTCGGCGGCGACCAGGGTGAGCGCCGTCCGTGCCCCCGTGCCGATGTCCGCCGCGTTGATCCGCACGGTGAAGGTGCCATCGGCCTCCGCTGTCACGGCCGCCGTCGACGGCATCGCTCCCGCGCCGAAGGAGGCCGCCGCCGTCCCGGTGCCGAGCAGCCAGCGCCCGTCCCGGCGCAGACCCGGACGCGGGTCCCGGTCGGCCCAGCCGAACCTTCGGGCACCCTCCCGGAAGCAAGCCGGCAGGTTACGCGTCGCGAACGGCAGCCCGGAGACCGGACCCAGCTCGGGCTCGTTGCGCATGCGCAGCTCGATCGGGTCGATCCCGCACTTCTCGGCGAGCTCGTCGAGCGCCGACTCCAGCGCGAACGACCCGGGCGCCTCACCAGGCGCGCGCATGAACGTCGGACTCGGCACATCGAGCCGTACGACCCGGTTCGCGGTGTAATGGGCGGGTGCGTCGTACATCACCCGGGCCGGGCCGGCCCCCGACTCGACGAACTCGTACACCGTCGAGGTGAGACTCAGACAGCTGTGCTCCAGCGCGCGCAACCGCCCCTCGGCATCGGCACCGAGCCGGACCCGCTGGGTCGTGGGACTCCGGTAGCCCGCGAGCGAGAACATCTGACGCCGCGTCATCACCACCCGGACCGGGCGCGACAGAGCGGTGGCCGCCATGACCGCGGCCACCTGGTGCGCACGGACGCCCTTGCTCCCGAAGCCACCGCCGACGTGCTCGGACCGCACGCGAACCGAGGCCGGATCCAGCGAGAAGAGACTCGCGAGCTCGTTCGCCACCCACACCGTGCCCTGGTTGGAGTCCACGACCTCGAGCCGGCCACCGTCCCACAGGGCGGTCGCCGCGTGCGGCTCCATCGAGTTGTGGTGCTCCTCCGGCGTGGAGTACTCGGCGTCCAGGACGACGGAGGACCCCGCCAGTTCGGCGTCCATGTCCCCCTTCTCCTCCACTCCCGCGCCGCTGGGGCCCGGCACCGCGTACGCGTCCGGGTGCTCGCCGGCGAAGGTGACGTCGTGCGGCTCCTCCTCGTACCGCACGACCAGCGCCTCGGCTGCTTCCCGGGCCTGCTCGGAGGTCTCGGCCACGACCAGCGCGACCGGCCAGCCCGCGTGCGGCACCCGGTCGTGCTGGAAGACGGCGACGGTCGGGTCCGGCGGCATACCGAGCATGCCGGTGTAGTCCGTGTCGACCCGCGGGGCGTTCCCGTGGTGCAGGACCAGGAGGACGCCCGGCATCCCCAGGACCGCGTCCGTCTCCACCGAGCGGATGCGGCCACGGGTGATCGTCGACAGCACCAGCCATCCGTGCGCCAGTCCGGCGAAGGGGATCTCGCCCGCGTAACGGGCCGCTCCGGTGACCTTGTCCCGGCCCTCCACGCGGGTGTGCGCGGTACCGACGGCCCTGGCCGCCCTGGTCCCGGTCGTGGTGGTGGTCATCGGGTGGCCTCCTCGGTGAGTTCGCTGAGCACGGCGACGACGAGGTTGCGCATCAGCGTCACCTTGTACGCGTTGCCCGGCAGCGGCCGGGCGGCCGCCAGTTCGGCATCGGCCGCGGCGGCGAAGGCCGCGGCGGAGGCCGGCCCGCCGGTCAGGGCCTGTTCGGCCGCGAGGGCCCGCCACGGCCGGGAGGCGACAGCCCCGAAGGCCAGCCGCACCTCGTGCACGACGCCGTCACGGACGTCGAGCGCGGCGGCGATCGAGCCGATCGCGAAGGCGTACGAGGCACGCTCACGCACCTTGCGGTAGCGGGAGTTGACGGCCACCAGGGCCGGCGGCAGGACCACGCCGGTGATCAGCGCACCCGCCGGAAGGGCGGTCTCCCGGTGCGGGGTGTCCCCCACCGGCAGGTAGAACTCGGCGAGCGGCACCCGGCCCGGCCCGTCGGCCGTCTCGTACTCGACGACGGCGTCGAAGGCCGTCAGCGCCACACCGAGGTCGGAGGGGCTGGTGGCCACGCAGTGACCGGAGGCGCCCAGGATCGCGTGGTTGTGGTGCTCGCCCTCGATCGCGGGGCAGCCGCTGCCGGGGACGCGCTTGTTGCACGGCTTGGTCACGTCGGCGAAGTAGCCGCAGCGGGTCCGCTGCAGCAGGTTCCCGCCGACGGTGGCCATGTTGCGCAGCTGCCCGGAGGCACCGGCCAGCACCGCCTGGGTCAGCGCCGGGTAGCTCCGGCGCACGTCGGGGTGGGCCGCGAGGTCGCTGTTGGTGACGGTGGCACCGATGCGCAGCCCGCCACCCTCGGTCACCTCGATCCGGTCCAGCGGGAGTTCACGTACGTCGACGAGCCTGCCGGGCCGCTCGACACCGGTCTTCATCAGGTCGACGAGATTGGTGCCGCCGCCGAGAAATCGGGCGTCCGGGTCGGCGTCGAGCAGCGCCAGGGCGCCGGAGACGTCGACCGCGCGTTCATATCCGAACTCCCTCATGCCGCCGCCCCCTCGCGCTTCCCGTCCTGCGTACTCTCATCGGCCCGGACGGCCTCCGCGTGGATCCCGGCCGCGCGTTCGACCGCCTGCACGATCGACACGTAGGCACCGCAGCGGCACAGGTTGCCGCTCATCCGCTCCCGCACCTCGTCGGCGGTCAGCGGCGGCGGCCCCGCCTCCGGACTCAGGTCGTCGGTGACGGCGCTCGGCCAGCCGGCGGCGTGTTCCTCGATCACCGCGACGGCCGAACAGATCTGGCCAGGCGTGCAGTAGCCGCACTGAAAGCCGTCGAGATCGAGGAACGCCTGTTGCACGGGGTGCAGTTCCTCGCCCTCGGCGATCCCCTCGATGGTGGTGATCTCCCGGCCCTCGGCCGCCACCGCCAGCTGCAGACAGGCGACGGCCCGGCGTTTGTCGAGCAGGACGGTGCACGCACCGCACTGCCCCTGGTCGCAGCCCTTCTTCGTGCCGGTCAGATCGAGACGCTCACGCAGGGCGTCGAGCAGGGTCGTGCGGTGGTCGACGGTCAGCGTGTGCTTCTCGCCGTTGATGTTCAGAGTGACGGCGCTGTACGTCGACGAGGGCGCTGGGGCCATGATCAGCCTTCTTTCGCGTTCCCGGACCGCGACGCGAGGGCGGTCCGGCAGGCAGGGAGACGGAAGACACAAGGACGTATGGGAGAGGTTTCGGGGGTGGGGGGCGCGCGGCATGCGGAGACGACGGACCGGAGACGCGGGAGGGGGAGACCGGTGCCGGCCATCGGCTGTCCACCCGGACCACCCACCGCTAAGGTGTGCCTAAGTGAAGTGGACAACTGTCCGTTCACTGGAAAACGTAGTGGACAGTTGTCCACTTAGCAAGGGTGGGATTCGGCCACGAACCCGCGAGGAGGACGAGTGCAGCGGAAGAAGGACGCACCTCTGCGCTCGGACGCGCAGCGGAACCGCGAGCGCATCCTGGAGGTGGCCCTGACGGAACTGACGCTCTGCGCGGACGTCCCGCTCAGCGTGATCGCCAGGAAGGCGGGCGTCGGACAGGGCACCTTCTACCGCAACTTCCCCAAGCGCGAGTCCCTCGTCCTGGAGATCTACCGCCACGAGATGCAGCAGGTCGCCGACGCCGCGACCGAACTGGTCAGGACCCACGAACCCGACCGCGCCCTGCGCGAGTGGATGGACCACCTCGCCCGGTTCGCCATGACCAAGGCAGGCCTGGCGAACGCGATCCGCCAGGCCACCAGCGCCCCGGACGGCCCGGCGAAGCCGGGCCACACCCCCCTGACGACAGCGACCGAGACGCTCCTCCGCGCCAACGAGGAGGCCGGGACCATTCGCCCCGGAGTGACGGCGGACGACTTCATCCTCGCCATCGCCGGCCTCTGGCAGCTCGACCCCCACGACGACTGGCAGCCCCGCGCCGCCCGCCTCCTGGACCTGGTCATGGACGGCCTGCGCGCGGGGGCCCCGGGCAGGCGGGGGCCAGGTAGCGGGAAAACAACGGAAAAGCCCAGGTCAGAGGATGTCTGACCTGGGCTTTCACTGAGCCCCCTGTCGGATTCGAACCGACGACCTACGCATTACAAGTGCGTTGCTCTGGCCGGACTGAGCTAAGGAGGCGTGCGGGAGCAGTGTAACTAACGTCGGCACCGGAACCTGCTCGATATTCGAGACCTCGGACTACTGACAGATCCGAAACCGCCAGGTAGCGTCACCTCAGGTTCACTCCAGTGGACCACACCACTCCCTACTCGGATCGTCCGGCACGTTCCTGCCGGTTGAGGAGAAGCATCGTCATGGCCAGTGTCACGTTCGACAAGGCGTCCCGCGTCTACCCCGGCTCCACCAAGCCGGCTGTGGACCAGCTCGAGATCGACATCGAGGACGGCGAGTTCCTCGTCCTCGTCGGTCCTTCCGGTTGCGGCAAGTCGACCTCCCTGCGCATGCTCG
Organism: Streptomyces sp. NBC_01166; assembly: GCF_045039765.1. NCBI lineage: Bacteria > Bacillati > Actinomycetota > Actinomycetes > Kitasatosporales > Streptomycetaceae > Streptomyces > Streptomyces sp. NBC_01166. The sequence continues at coordinate 4,678,328 of NZ_CP108613.1, read as the reverse complement.
CGGGTCTCGAGGACGTCAACGGCGGTGCGATCCGCATCGGTGACCGCGACGTCACGCACCTGCCCCCGAAGGACCGGGACATCGCCATGGTGTTCCAGAACTACGCGCTCTACCCGCACATGTCCGTCGCGGACAACATGGGCTTCGCCCTCAAGATCGCCGGTGTGAACAAGACCGACATCCGGGCGAAGGTCGAAGAGGCCGCCAAGATGCTGGACCTCACCGACTACCTGGACCGCAAGCCGAAGGCGCTCTCCGGTGGTCAGCGTCAGCGTGTGGCGATGGGCCGTGCCATCGTGCGTGAGCCGCAGGTCTTCCTCATGGACGAGCCGCTGTCGAACCTCGACGCCAAGCTCCGTGTCTCGACGCGTACGCAGATCGCCTCGCTGCAGCGCCGCCTCGGCATCACCACCGTGTACGTCACCCACGACCAGGTCGAGGCCCTCACCATGGGCGACCGCGTCGCGGTCCTCAAGGACGGTCTGCTCCAGCAGGTCGACTCGCCGCGCAACATGTACGACCGCCCGGCGAACCTCTTCGTGGCCGGCTTCATCGGCTCCCCCGCGATGAACCTCGTCGAGGTCCCGATCACCGACGGCGGCGTGAAGTTCGGCAACAGCGTCGTCCCGGTCTCGCGTGAGGCGCTCACCGCCGCCGCGAACCGCGGTGACACCACCGTCACGGTCGGCATCCGCCCCGAGCACTTCGACATCGTCGAGCACGGCGGCGCCGCCGCGACCGGCCTCTCCAAGGCCTCCTCCGACGCCCCGGCCGGTCTGGCCGTCTCCGTCAACGTCGTCGAGGAGCTCGGCGCCGACGGTTTCGTCTACGGTGCCGCGCAGGTCGGTGGCGAGCACAAGGACCTGGTCGTCCGCGTCGGCGGCCGCGCCGTCCCGGAGAAGGGCACCGAGCTGCACGTCGTGCCGCGCCCGGAGGAGCTGCACGTCTTCGCCACCTCGACCGGTGAGCGTCTGACCGCCTGATCCTCACGATCCAGCCGCTACGGCCCCGCTCCCTCCGAGGGACGCGGGGCCGTTCGCGTGTCGCGGGCAGGATCGGGTTTCGGATCGGGCAGGCCTCAAATACCCTGGCACACCGGTCAATTAACCCCAGAGCGTCAACACGTAATTCGAAAAGACCTCTCGAACCATCCCTCGCAAGGGTGACGAAATGTCGCCAAGTCATCACTGCCCGCTACGCTCGCCTGCGTGACCCACACCGCGCGCCGAATCGGCCGAACCCTAGCTCTCGTACTGCCCGTCGTCATGGTTCTGTCCGGGACCCTCGCGGTCACCCGTGTGCAGTGGTCGGGGCAGGACACCGAGACCCAGCTGCTGACCGCTGCCTCGGAGACCGTGTCCAAGCGGGCGAAGGCCCGGGCACCTCAGGACGTTCTGCGGGACAAGCTCCTCCTGGAGCTCCGTGAGAAGGACCCGGGTGTCGCACTGACGAGCCTCCAGCGCACCGTCGAGGGGCGGCCCTCCCTGGCCAAGCACTGCATGTCGATCGCCAAGGCGCTGGGCAAGGCCGCCGTGGACCAGTACGGCCCGACCCGTGCCCACCGCTTCTCGCGTCCGGTCTGCGACACCTCGTTCGCCTCGGGCGTCGCGCAGTTCAGCTGAGCCGGGTGCGTCCGGGCACGGCATATCGTGCCTGGCATGCATACGTATCCGACGCAGGCCGTGATCCTGGCGGGTGGTCAGGGCTCGCGGCTGCGCCCGTACACCGATGACCGCCCCAAGCCGATGGTCGAGATCCCGGGGACCGGGACCCCGATCATCGGCCATCAGCTGTCCTGGCTGGCCGCCGAGGGCGTCACGGACGCCGTGATCTCGTGCGGCCATCTTGCCGATGTGCTGCAGGAGTGGCTGGACTCGGCCGTTCTTCCGTTGCGTGTCACGACCGTCGTCGAGACCGAGCCCTTGGGCCGGGGCGGCGGTCTCAAGCATGCCGCGACGCGGCTGCCCGATCCGTCGGAGCCCTGGTACGCGACGAACGGCGACATCTGGACCCGCTTCTCGCTGCGGGAGATGGCCGCCTTCCACGCCGAGCGGGACGCAACCGCGACGCTCGCGCTCGCCCGTCCCCGGATCCCGTGGGGCGCCGTGGAGACCGACGCGTTCGGGCACATCACCGACTTCATCGAGTCGCCGCCGTCGCCGTATCTGATCAACGCGGGCGTGTACGTCTTCGCGCCGGCGTTCACCGCGATGCTCCCGGACCTCGGCGACCACGAGCGGACGACCTTCCCCCGGCTGGCCCGTGAGCGCCGACTGGCCGGGTTCCCCCTGCCGCACGGGGCGTACTGGCGGGCGATCGACACCGCGAAGGACCTCACCGAGGCGGCGAAGGAACTGGGCGCCCACGCGGGCGGCTGACCCGCCCCTGTACGTAGGCGAGGACGGTCACCGGGCTCCGGTGACCGTCCTCGTGGTGTGTGATGCCTGCGTCAGCCGAGCAGCCCGCCGATGGGGTTCTGTCCGGCACCGCCGGACGAGCCGCCGTCGGATCCGCCGGTGGAACCGCCGTCGTCCGAGCCGCCGGTGGCGCCGCCCGAGCCGTCGGAACCCGACGAGCTGGGGTCCGCGTCGCCGGTGGGGGGCTCCTGCGGGGCCGGCTCCTGCGGGGGCGCCTGGCCGGTGCCCTGGGTCTGGCTGGGCTGACCGGTGCTCGCCCCGGCCGTCGGCCCGGAGTCACGCCCGGAGCCGGAGCCCGGGGTGGACTCCTCGGCCGACGGGGTGCCGGGGGCGCTGGAGGGGGATGTCTCGGGCGTGCGGTTGTCCGGGGTCCTGGAGGGCTTGCCCGTCCTGTCCTTGGACTTCTCGGGGAGCGGGGAACCGGGCAGCTGGTTGGTCGGGTAGCTGTCGGGGCCCGGCACGGTGACGACCTCGGTGGAGCGGACGGCACCGCCGAGCATGGAGCCGACCAGCAGGGTCAGGCCGACCACGACGGTGGCGACCGCGCTGCCGCGGCGCAGTACGCGGCGGCGGAGGTCCCAGATGCCGGAGCGCGGGCCGAGGGTGCGCCAGGCCTCCCCGGCGAGGCGTCCGTCGAGAGAGTAGACGGGGGCGCCGGCGATGACGAGCGGGCTCCAGGCGGCCAGCAGGATGATGTCGGGGGTGTCGTAGGCGGCGGCGGTGCGCCAGCTGACCGTCACCAGGATGGCGGCGGAGAGCAGGGCGCCGAAGGCCGCTGCGACCCGCTGCCAGAGCCCGAGGACGGTGAGGACTCCGACGACGACCTGGAGGAAGGCGACGGAGAGGCCGGCGGCGACGGGGTGGCCGAGCGCGAAGTCGCGCAGGGGTTCGGCGGCGGTCCAGGGGTGCAGCGAGGTCAGCCACTTGACCATGGAGCCGCGGTCGCCGCCGTCGAAGTAGGCGGGATCGCAGAGCTTGCCCATGCCGGTGTAGATGGCGAGGAAGCCGAGGATGACGCGCAGCGGGAGGAGCACGACCCCGAGGTTCATCCGGCGGCCGGGGTAGTAGGCGTGCCGGACGGTGTCGTTGGCGTGGCGTCGTTCCCCGGTGGAGGTGCCGTCCTGGCCCTCGGTGTCGGGGTCGTCGTCGTAGGTGATGTCGTACGCGTCGCGGGCCGGGGTGTCGACGGCGTCGTACGCCCCGACGGCCTGCCGCATGGGAGGCAGCAGCGGGCCGGTGCGGCCCCCGGGCTGGTGAGGCGGCCGGAGTACGGGGTTGGGCTGGGTCTCGTCGAGGCGCGGGATGACCTGCGTGCCGCCGCCCGCGTCGTCGTGGCCCGCTCCGAAGCCTCCGCCGGTGCGGGAGTCGAGATGGCCGGCGGTGGAGTTCCGTACGGCCTGCAGGAGTCCGGTCGCTCCGGGGTCACCCGGTTCGGACCTGCCGCTCCAGACGACGGGAGCCCGCCTGCGGCCGCCCGCGCCGCCCATGGCGGGGATCCTGGCCGGTCCGGCGGGGCCCACAGGGCGCAGACGGGTGCGCTGACCCGGGGCGAGCTGCACCCGGAAGCTGGCGTGGCTGACGATGACCTGCGCGGGGTCGCTGTCCACCTTCGTCATGCTCAGGGCGGGTTGGTCGTCGAACCGAGGCGTTCTGGTGTCCACACTCATCTAACCGAGTGATGTGTGATTAGGACACTGCCTTGACGCGTCCGAAGTGTCCGAGACCCGTCAACAGTCCTCCGCGGTACGTGAGTCCGCGTACTCCCGCCCGTCCGCGGGGCGGGGGCGTGCGTCCTCCAGCGGGCGTACGGCGCCCGGCCGGGGGCGCCCCGCGCGTCGTGGTCGACCGCGGGGCCCGGTCCCGTACGGCGGGGTCACGCCCTGCGGCGTGCGACCTCGTACATCACGATGCCGGCGGCGACGCCGGCGTTGAGGGATTCGGCGCCGCCCGGCATGGAGATGCGGACGCGGTAGTCGCAGGTCTCGCCGACGAGGCGGCCGAGGCCCTTGCCCTCGCTGCCGATGACGATGACGACGGGGCCGCCGAGGGCTTCGAGGTCCTCGACGGTGTGCTCGCCGTCGGCGGCGAGGCCGACGATCGCGATGCCTTCCTTCTTGTACGCCTCGAGCGCGCGGGTCAGGTTGGTGACCCGGGAGACGGGCGTGCGGGCGGCGGTGCCGGCGGAGGACTTCCAGGCTCCGGCGGTCATGCCGGCGGCGCGGCGTTCGGGCACGACGACGCCGTGGCCGCCGAAGGCGGAGACGGAGCGGACGATGGCGCCGAGGTTGCGGGGGTCGGTGACACCGTCGAGGGCGACGATGAGGGGGTCCTCGCCGTTGTCGTAGGCGGCGGCGGTGAGGTCCTGCGGGTCCGCGTACTCGTAGGGCGGGACCTGGAGGACGAGGCCCTGGTGGTTCAGGCCGTTCGTCATCCGGTCGAGCTCGGGGCGCGGGGCCTCCATGAGGTGGATGTTGCCGCGCTCACCGGCGAGCTGGAGTGCTTCGCGGACCCGCTCGTCGTTGTCGATGTACTGCTGGACGTAGAGGGTGGTGGCGGGCACGCCGTCGCGGAGAGCCTCGAAGACGGGGTTGCGGCCGACGACCATCTCCGAGGTGCCCTTGACGCCGCCGCGCCGGGGGGCGGGACGGCGCTTGGCGGCCTGCTTGGCCTTGGCGGTGGCCATGCGGTTCTTCTTGTGCTTCTTACGCTCCTCGGCGGGCGGCGTCGGTCCCCGGCCTTCGAGGCCACGGCGACGCTGCCCACCGCTGCCGACCTGCATGCCCTTCTTGTTGGACGTGCGGCGGTTCCTGCGCTGGCTGTTCCCGGCCATGACCTACCTGTTTCGTTGCTTCAGAAAAACGTCGTCAAGTGAAAGTGTGCCGCCCGGACGGCCGGGCGGCACATTTGCGCTGCTCACGCATGGTGCGAAGGTCCGCTCAGCGCGGTCCGAGCGTCCACCGGGGTCCGCTGGGGCTGTCCTCGATGACGAGGCCGGACTGGTTGAGCTGGTCGCGGATGGCGTCGGCGGCGGGCCAGTCCTTGCGTGCCCGCGCGGACTGGCGCTGGTCGAGGACGAGGCGTACGAGCGTGTCGACGACGCCGTGGAGGTCCTCGCCGCGGTCGCTCTCGCCGGCCCAGTGGGGGTCGAGGGGGTCGAGTCCGAGGACGCCGAGCATCGCGCGGACCTCTGCGAGGCGGGCGACTGCGGCTTCCTTGTCGTCGGCGGCGAGGGCGGAATTGCCCTGCCGGACGGTGGTGTGGACGATCGCGAGTGCCTGCGGGACACCGAGGTCGTCGTCCATGGCCTCGGCGAACGCGGGCGGCACCTCGGCGGCGGCCTCGACGGGCCCGGCCTTCTCGACCACGCGCTGGACGAAGCCCTCGATCCGCGCGAAGGCGGACTCGGCGTCGCGCAGCGACTCCTCGCTGTACTCGATCATGGAGCGGTAGTGCGGGGTCCCGAGGTAGTAGCGCAGGACGATGGGCCGCCACTGCTTGACCATCTCGCTGACCAGCACGGAGTTGCCGAGGGACTTCGACATCTTCTCGCCGGCCAGGGTGACCCAGCCGTTGTGCACCCAGTACTTCGCGAACTCGTCGCCGAAGGCCTTGGCCTGGGCGATCTCGTTCTCGTGGTGCGGGAAGATCAGGTCGATGCCGCCGCCGTGGATGTCGAAGGCGCTGCCGAGGTACTTGTGCGCCATGGCGGAGCACTCCAGGTGCCACCCGGGCCGGCCGCGGCCCCAGGGGGTCTCCCAGCTGGGCTCGCCGGGCTTGGTGGCCTTCCACATGGCGAAGTCGCGCTTGTCCCGCTTGCCGGTCTCGTTGTCGCCCGAGGGCTGCCGCAGGTCGTCGAGGTCCTGGTTGGAGAGCTCGAGATATCCCTCGTACGAGCGGACGTCGAAGTAGACGTTGCCGTCGGCCTCGTAGGCGTGGCCGCGCTCGATGAGGCCGCGCATCATCTCGACCATCTCGGTGATGTGGCCGGTGGCCCGCGGCTCGTACGTGGGCGGGAGGCAGCCCAGGGCGTCGTAGCCGGCGTTGAACGCGCGCTCGTTCTCGTAGCCGATGGCCCACCAGGGGCGGCCCTGCTCGGCGGACTTCCTGATGATCTTGTCGTCGATGTCGGTGACATTCCGGATGAACGTCACGTCGTACCCGCGGTATTCGAACCAGCGGCGCATGATGTCGAAGTTCAGCCCGGACCTGATGTGCCCGATGTGCGGGGCGGCCTGGACAGTCGCGCCACAGAGGTAGATCGAGACACAGCCCGCTGTGAGCGGGACGAAGTCACGAATCTGCCGGGCGTTGGTGTCATGCAGGCGAATAGTCACCCCTCAAGGGTAGTGGGCCCGCACCCGTGCCCAGCGCCCCCTGTGGAAAACGTGTCACAACTAATCGGTGACGGCGGTGCCGGGCTCCGGCGTGCGGCGCCCGATGGGCAGGGTCAGGGAGAGCACGGCGCCGGCGAGGGGGACGGCGGCGAGCACCGTCCAGAGGACGGGTCCGGGGGCGTCGAGGAGCGTTCCGGTGGCGGCGCTGCCCACGAGGACGGCGAGGCCCGACACGGAGGACAGGGCCCCGGTGGCGAGCCCGAGCCGCCGGTCGTCGACCAGGTCGGGCACGAGGCCCCGGGCGGCGGGGACCAGCAGCATCTGGCCGAGCGTGAGCAGGACGACGAGGAGCGCCCCGGGGAGCAGTCCGGCGGGCCCGTCCGGCGCGAGGGGCACCGCGGCGAATCCGGCGGCGACGACGGCGAGCCCTGCGACGAGGGCGGTCCGGGGTGCGACCCGGTGGGCGGACCAGCGGGTCAGGGGCAGCTGGGCGGCGACGACGAGCAGGGAGGAGAGCGCGAAGAGTCCGCCGAGCGCGCTCTGGGAGCCGGTGGCCCGCTCCACCTCCGCCGGCAGGGCGAGGTAGAGCTGGTTGTAGGAGACGAGATAGGTGCTGTAGGCGAGGCAGAGCACGAGGAAGGGCCGGTTGGCGAAGACCTGGCGGAGGGGGACGGCTTCCGTCGGGCCGGTGCGGACGCGGCGCGGCCGTCGGGGCATGAGGCGGGCGTGGCCGGCGAGTACGCCGACGAAGACGACGGCCCCGGCCAGGCACGCCGTCCGGAAGTCTCCTCCCAGGAGCAGCAGCAGGCTGCCGAGCAGGGGCCCGAGGAATGCTCCGGCCTGGCCGGCGGCGGAGAAGACGGCCAGCACCTGGGCGCGCGGCGTCCCGGTCCCGGTCTCGTGGCCGACGGCGGCCCTGACGGTCTCGGATTCGACGGCCGGTGAGAAGAGGGCGGCGGCGAAGCCGATGAGGAGGACGGCGCCGATGACGGTGCCTGTGGTGCCGGCCTGGGCGAGCCAGCAGAATCCGGCGATGCGCAGGACGCAGCCGGCGAGGACGACGGGCCGGGGGCCGTAGCGGTCGGTGAGGACGCCTCCGACGACGAAGAGGCCCTGCTGGCTGAAGGTGCGCAGGCCGAGCACGAGGCCGACGAGCCACCCGGCCATGCCGAGTCCGTCGCCGAGGTGTGCGGCGAGGTAGGGCAGGACCGCGTAGAAGCCGGTGTTGAAGGCGAACTGGGTGGCGGTCAGGAGCCGGAGGTAGGGCGTGAGCCCCCGGGCGGCGCCGGGCCGGGTGCGGGCCGTGGAGGTCGTCATCGGTGCCGCCTGCCGCGTACGGCACCGGTGCGCGTCGTGGAAATCGTCATCGGTGCCGCCTGCCGCGTACGGCCGTCGAGGTCAGCACCGCGAGCGCTCCGAGGGCGGCGAGTGCGGCGGCGGGGGCGAGGACGGCCCAGGGGGCGCGCTCGGCGTAGGGCATGTTCTCCGAGAGCATGCGGCCCCACTCCGGCGCGGGAGCGGGGGTGCCGAGGCCCAGGAAGCCGAGGGAGGCAAGGGCCAGGACGATGGCGGGGATGCGCAGGACGGCGTGGCGTACGACGGGCGGCAGGACGCCGGGCAGGATGTGGCGGCGCAGCCGGTGCCACGGCCCGGCGCCGAGGGCGCGGGCCACGGTGACGTGCGGGGCGGCGCGTTCCTGGGCGTACAGCGCGGAGGTGTGGGCGGCGAGCGGTGCCCAGGCGACGGCGGCGACGGCGCCGGCCGCGCCCCAGGGGCCGGGGCCCGCGATCCCCGCGACGACGAGGCCGGCCAGGACCGCGGGCAGGGCGTTGGCCGTCTCGGTGAGGGCTCCGGCGCGGGCCGCCCCGGCGAGCAGCCCCAGGAGGAGCGTGACGGCTCCGACGGCGATCGCGGTGAGCACGGTCCGGGCCGCCCCGTGGCCGAGGCGGGCGAGGACGTCGCGGCCCAGGGAGTCGGTGCCCAGCGGATGGGCGGCCGAGGGGGACGCGAGGCGGGCGGCGGCGTCGGCGTACAGGGGGTCGCGCAGGAGTCCCGTGAGGACCACGGCGACGAGGAGGGCTCCCAGGACCGCCGCCCCGACGGCCACGGTGCGGCGCGCGGGGAGGGGCGGTGCGACCAGCGGGGGGAGGGCGCCGTCGGCCCGTGCGGGGCCGAGCAGGGCCCGGGAGCCGAGCCGTGCCGCGAGCCCGGCCGCGACGCCCAGGAGGAGCAGGAGCAGCACGCAGGCCTGGAGGACGGGCAGGTCCTGGGCCAGAGCGGCGGCCAGGGCAGTACCGCCGAGCCCGGGAATGGCGTAGAGCGTCTCGACGGCGACCGCCCCGCCGGTGAGCCCGACGACGACGAGGCCGAGCTGGGGCAGCAGTGCCGGCAGGGTGCGGCGCAGGGCATGGGCGGCGATCCGGCGGGCGGGCATCCCGTGGGCGGTGGCGGCGCGCGCCCAGGGTTCGGCGAAAGCGGCGGGCAGCGCGTCGTCGAGCAGCCGTCCGAGGAGCGCGCCGGCGGGGACACCCATGGCGAGGGCGGGCAGGACGAGCTGCTCGGGCCCGCCCCAGCCGAGGGCGGGGAACCAGCCCAGCTGTACGGCGAGGACGGTGGCCAGGACCGCGGCGAGGAGGAACTCCGGCAGGGCGGCGAGCACGGCCGCTCCGACACCCGCCCGGGTGGTGACGAGCCCGCGGCGGGCGCCCCGCCGGAGTGTTCCGGCGGCGAGCGCGAGCGCCAGGAGGACGGCGACGGCGAGCGAGGCGCCCATGAGGGTGAGGGAGACGCCGAGCGCGGAGGTCGCGTCGGGGCCGACCGGCTGTCCGGAGACCCAGGACTCCCCCAGGTCGCCGCGGAGCAGTCCGGACGCCCAGCCGCCGAGGACGTGCAGCGGGCCTCCGTCGAGGCCGGTCTCGGCGCGGATGGCGTCGAGCACGGCCGGTGTGGGCGGACGGTCCGCGTAGCGGGCGTGGAGGATGGTCAGCGCCGGATCGGTGCGGGTCAGCCTGGGCAGGAGACCGATGACGGCGAGGACGGCCAGGAGCGCGCCCAGCCGTCCGGCCAGGTACTTCACGCGGTCACCCGACGCGGGTGTCGGCGGTGATGAGGGTGCGTTCCATGGGGTCGAGGGCGACGCCTTCGACGCGGGCGTCGTCATAGCCCTGGACGAAGCGCTCGTGGACGAGCGGTACGAGGGCGTCGGCGCCGAGGACGGCGGCCTCGGCGGTCATCTCTGCGGTGTGCCGGGCGTCCGTACCGGTCAGCGAGGCGGCCTTGCCGATGGCGGCGTCGACCCGCTCGTCGCACAGCTGGGAGATGTTGAAGCTGCCGTCGCAGGTGAAGTCGGAGGCCAGGTAGGAGACGGGGTCGGCGGTGTCCAGCAGGGTGTTGCGGGCCTGGATGAAGGCGTCGTACTTCCCGGCGAGCGCGTCCGCCTCCATCTGCGCGTAGTCGCGGACGACCTGCTTGACGGTGAATCCGCGCTTCTCCAGCTGCTGCTGGACGAGCGTCGCGACCTCGGGGAGCTCGGGACGGTTGGTGTAGGTGGCGAGGACGATCTCCTTCGTCTTCGCCACCTCGGCGCGGCTCGCCGCCTCGGTCCGGCCGGTGGGCGTGGTGCGCTTCCCTGCGGCCCAGGGGATGCCGGGGCCGAGGAGCCCCTGTGCGGTGTCGGCGCGGCCCTCGTACACCCCGTCGGCCAGGGCCTTGGAGTCGATGGCTTCGCGGGCGGCGGCGCGCACGGCCGGGTCGGCGAAGACACCGCGCTCGGTGTTGAGCGAGAGGCCGTTGGTCCGGGCGGACGGGAATTCGTGGACGTACGCGTCGCCGAGCAGGGACGCCTGCGAGATCGGTACGTACTCGGCCACGTCGACGGACTTCGTGCGCAGTGCGTTGGCGCGGGCGGTGCCGTCCGCGGCGAAGGTGACGTCGACGCCCGGGGCCTCGGCCTTGTCGCCCCAGTAGTCGGCGTTGCGTTCGAGAGTGGCGGCGACCGCGCCCTTGACGTCGGTGAGGGTGAACGGACCGGTGGCGTGCCCCGCGGGGTTCACCTTGCCGTTCTTGTAGGCGCCGGGGGACAGGATCGTGAGGGACGGGTTGGCGAGCCGCTGCGGAAGCAGCGGGTCGGCCTCACCGGTGACGATCCGCACGGTGTCCTTGCCCGCGGCGGCGGCCTTCAGGGTGGTGTCGGAGAGGACCCGGGGCAACGGGGACGCCTTGCTCGCGGCGGTGAGGGACCGGGCGACCGCGTCGGCGTCGACCTTCGCGCCGTCCTGGAAGAGGGCGTCGCGGAGGGTGAACGTCCAGGTGGTGGGGTTGTCCCGCTTCCACGACGTGGCCAGGGCGGGCTTCGCGGCGCCGTTCTTGTCCAGGGTGGTGAGGCCCTCGATGACGGCGAGCCGGCTGAGGGTGACCGCGTCGTCCCCGTACGGGGACATGGCCTGGGCGGGCGGGAACGCCATGACGACCCGGAGCCGCTGCGCGTCGCCGGACGCCCCGGAGCCGCTCGACGAGGAACAGGCGGCGAGCGGGAGCAGCAGGGCGGTGGCGGCGGCGATGACCGGCAGCGGGAAGCGGCGGCTTCGGGACGTAGGCATGACAGAGACCCTATGTGAAAACGATTGTCATCTGATATTCGGGGTGTCCGTCCGGACCGCCCCCGAGGGCCCCTGGAGTGCGGGCATCGGCAGCTCGAAATGGATGATGCCCTGCCCGCCACCCGGCAGCGTCCGCTCGTCGCAGACCTCATGGGCGAGCGACCGCCAGAACGGCTCGGCGCCCGGCACGGCCGGATCGGTGTGCAGATAGAGCGAGGTGTAGCCCCCCGCCCGAGAGGCGAAGGCCCCGAGCTCCCGCACCAGCCTGCGGGCCAGGCCGTGCCTGCGGTGGCCGGGGCGTACGTAGATCCGGCACAGCTGCGCCGTCGGCCCGGAGGGGAAGCGGTCCGCGACCCACTGCGGATTGGGCGGCGCCTGCGGCCCCCGGTCCCGTACCGCCCCGGTCGCCACGACCTCGTCGCCGCGTACGACGACCAGGAGGGTGCAGCGTTCGGGGCGCAGATAGGCACCCTCGAGGTCGATGATGTCGGCGTGCCAGCGGGGCACGTAGCCCGAGCGCAGGTCGTGGTAGACGGTGTCCAGCATGACGGCCCGGGCGCCGCCGACGTCCTGGGCGGTGGCGGTCCGCAGGACGTATCCGTCCGCTCCGGCCGGTGCTTCCGGCGCCCTTGTCGCCCCGGCGGTCGCGCTCACCACTGACGCTCACCCTCGCTCTCGGCCGTACGGCACATCACTTGCCGCACCAGCGTACGTGCAAGCGATGTGCAATAAGGCGGGCGGGGTGCGAGCCCGGGCGGCGGGACGGTGCGTCAGGCGCCCGCGCGGTAGACCAGGGCGGTGGCGATGCCCGCGATGCCCTCGCCGCGACCGGTGAAGCCGAGGCCGTCGGAGGTCGCGGCCGAAAGCGAGACGGGGGCGCCGACCGCCTCGGAGAGCACCTTCTGGGCCTCGTCGCGCCGCTTTCCGATCTTCGGCCGGAGACCGACGACCTGCACGGCGACGTTGCCGATGGCGAAGCCCTCGGCGCGGACGATCCGGGCGGCCTCCGCGAGCAGGGTGACACCGGAGGCACCAGACCACTCCGGGCGGCCGGTCCCGAAGTGCTGCCCCAGGTCACCGAGTCCGGCGGCCGAGAACAGGGCGTTGCAGGCGGCGTGCGCCACCACGTCGGCGTCGGAGTGGCCGGCGAGGCCGGGGCCCTCGCCCTCCCACAGCAGGCCCGCGCACCAGAGTTCGCGGCCCGCCTCGAAGGCGTGGATGTCGGTCCCGATACCGACGCGCGGGATCAGGGGAGCCGGCTGCGTCGTTGCCTCAGAATCCATCGTTCGCCCTCCGGCGTGCGAGAACGGCCTCCGCCAGGACCAGGTCCAGGGGGCGGGTCACCTTGAACGCTTCCTCGTGCCCGGGTACGACGACGACCGGCGAGCCCAGCCGCTCGACCATCCCCGCGTCGTCGGTGGCGCCCTCACCGTCGACGGCCACGCTCGCGTGCGCCTCGACGAGCGTGGACCGGTCGAAGCCCTGGGGCGTCTGCACGGCCCGCAGCCGCGCCCGTACGGGGGTCGAGAGGACCGGCTCCGGCACACCCGGCTCCCCCGGTTCGACCTCCTTGACGGTGTCGGCGAGGGGAAGCGCGGGAACGACGGCCGGAGCCCCTTCCCGTACGGCCTCGATCACGGCGTCCACGGTGTCGACCGGCACGAGCGGCCGGGCCGCGTCATGGACGAGGACGACGGAGACGTCCTCCGGCAGGGCGTCGAGGCCGAGCTTCACCGACTCCTGGCGTGTCGCACCGCCGGGGACGACGACGTAGTCGGTGCGCTCGGGCAGCGCGTGCCCGTCGATGAGGTTCTTGACCTCGGGCGCCCCGTCCGGGGGCGCGACCACGACGACGAGGCTGACGGCCCTGGAGGCGGCCATGGCCCGTACGGCGTGGATCAGCATGGGGGTGCCGCCGAGCGCGCGCAGCGCCTTCGGGGCGCCGGGGCCGAGCCGCACTCCGCGGCCCGCCGCGGGGATCACGGCAGCGGTGCGGGAAGGGCTCGGTTCAGCGGGCATCGGTGACATCGGTGACATCGGTTGCACTCCGAAGCTTCGGCAGGTTTGTTTCCACGGCCGACATGGGTATGGCCTGGGCGTGCCCCGACCGTAGGCCGGGGGACGAGCCGGGCGCGACGCCTCGACCTGGCCGGGACCCCTTCCGTGACCCCCGGTCGGACGAGCCGCAGCAGGGCCCGGTGGAGGTTGCCGAGGGGACGGCAGCAGGTGCGTCGGCAGCTTTCCGGACGGATCTTCTTCTCGGGTCCGAACATGCCGCTCGGGACACGCCGCTCGGGTCCGAACATGCCGCAGCGCCCGACGACTGCCATGAAAACGGCTGGTCAGCGGGCACCGCTGCATATTTCATCGACACCGGATCCGGCTGGTCGGCGTCATCCGGTCACCGGCGAGGTCCGGTTACCGGTGTCCGGTCACCTTGGTCACCGGTGTCGTCCCGTTCAGGACGCGAGGACCTCGTCGAGCAGGGCCTCGGCCTTGTCCTCGTTCGTGTTCTCCGCGAGAGCGAGCTCGCTCACCAGGATCTGGCGGGCCTTGGCGAGCATGCGCTTCTCACCTGCGGAGAGTCCACGCTCGCGCTCGCGACGCCACAGGTCACGCACCACTTCGGCGACCTTGATGACATCGCCTGAGGCGAGCTTCTCGAGATTTGCCTTGTAGCGTCGGGACCAGTTCGTCGGCTCTTCGGCGTACGGTGCGCGCAGCACCTCGAAGACCCGGTCCAGCCCCTCCTGCCCGACTACGTCACGCACACCGACGAACTCCGCATTGTCCGCCGGTACACGAACCGTCAAGTCGCCCTGGGCGACCTTGAGCACCAAGTAGGTCTTGTCCACGCCTTTGATCTGGCGAGTTTCGATAGCCTCGATCAGCGCGGCCCCGTGATGGGGATAGACCACGGTGTCGCCAACCTTGAACGTCATGTGACAGGTACCCCTTCCGTGGCTATCCAGAGTAACACGAGAACGGCTTCTCCTGAATGGCGTTTTCGCAGGTCAGGGCATATCTCGGGGCTTGACAACTGAGACACGAACGTGCTGCGGGAGCCTTCCGGAAGGCGATATTCGCAGGTCGGAGCGGGCGTACGACCGAGCCGAAACACGCGCGTCACAGGTGCCGGAAGCCCTCAAGAAGGTGCCGAAAGTCCCGTTTTGCCGGATTCCGGATGGTGAACTTTCTGTACTCCGTTCGGCCCTCGATCACCCGTACGGCTCTTAGCGTCCATGGTCATTGAAATTGATCAACGACCCGGGACCGGGTGGATTATGCGCGGGAAATGCGCCACCGCCGGAAATCGATCATCGGCACATCAACGCGCCGCTCACCGCGTTTTGTGAACACCGTGCGAATCGTCATGCCCGGAGAGACGGCCGGGGGTGTCGGAACCACGGCCGGCGGCGCCGGTCCGCAGCTCGGGCGTCCGCAGGGGCGGGTCGGGTGCGGGCCCAGGACGGCGGCTCGGTAACCTGAGCCCGCTGACACACACTTAGGGCGGCTTTACGGCCGCTCGGGCCTTCCTGTCCGCAGAGTCCGAAGTCCGCAGTCCGAACGTTCAAGGAGTTGCCGCCGCCGTGAGCCGCAGCCTTCGACACGGCGCCTTCGCCGCCACTGCCCTCGTGTTCTCGATCGCCGCGCTGTCCGCGTGCAGTGCCGGCAACAACGCGCAGACGCTTCAGGTCAGGCCGGACAACGCAGCCACCGCTGTCGACTCCATCAAGATCCAGAACCTGAACATCATCACCCAGCCCGAGCCGGACGCCGAGGGCCCCGCGGTCATCGCCGCCACCCTCTTCAACGACGGCCCGAAGCGTGAGGTCGTGGAGACGATCGCCCTGCCGGGCACCAACGCGACGGTGGCGCTGAAGCCCGCCAAGGGCAAGGGACCGCTCGTGGTCCCGGCCGGCGGACGGCTCATCATCGGCGGGAAGGACAACGCCTCGGCCGTGATCGAGAACGGCCGCCAGGCAGGGGCGAACGGCAACGTGCAGAACGTCGCCTTCACGTTCAGCGAGACCGGCGAGATCTCGCTCGGCGCCGCCATCGTCCCGGCGACCCACTTCTTCAAGGACTTCGGCCCGAGCGCACTGCCGTCGGCGAAGCCCACCCCCTCGGACTCCGCGTCCGGGACTCCCGGCGCGTCCGAGACTCCCGGCGCGTCCGAGACGCCTGGCGAGCAGTCCGGGAGCCCCTCGGGCGAGGCGACCGACACGGCCCCGCCGGCCGACGGCGCAGCCGCCGAGCACTGATCGCGCGCGTGGGGGGTGTCTCCGGCGGAGACACCCCCCACGTAGCTCGCAGCCCCCGGTTTACGGCTCGAACTTGTAACCCAGGCCCCGCACCGTCACCAGGTAGCGCGGCGCCCCGGGGTCGGGCTCGATCTTGGCGCGCAGCCGCTTGACGTGGACGTCCAGGGTCTTCGTGTCGCCCACGTAGTCCGCGCCCCAGACCCGGTCGATCAGCTGCATACGCGTCAGCACGCGACCGGCGTTGCGCAGGAGCATCTCGAGGAGGTCGAACTCCTTCAACGGGAGGTCGACCTTGCCACCGGAGACCGTGACGACGTGGCGGTCCACGTCCATCCGGACCGGGCCGGCCTCCAGGGCCGCGGGGGTGACCTCCTCCGGCTCCCCACGGCGGCGCAGGACCGCGCGGATGCGGGCCACGAGCTCCCGCGAGGAGAAGGGCTTGGTCACATAGTCGTCGGCTCCTATTTCGAGGCCCACGACCTTGTCGATCTCGCTGTCCTTGGCGGTGACCATGATCACCGGGACGTTGGACCGGACGCGCAGCTGTCGGCAGACCTCCGTGCCGGGCAGACCCGGCAGCATCAGGTCGAGCAGCACGAGATCGGCGCCGTTGCGCTCGAACTCGTCGAGACCGTCCGGGCCGGTGGCCGCGATGGCCACCTCGAAGCCTTCCTTGCGGAGCATGTAGGACAGGGCGTCGCTGAAGGATTCCTCATCCTCGACGACAAGCACTCGGGTCACGGAAGGGCCTCCGGGGCAGGAAATGGTTCAAAAGAATCGGTCCCGTACGGGCCGTCGTGGTCAACAGCACCGTTGACGACGAGGGATCCGCCGGTGGTACGACCCCGTACGACGCCCGACTCGGGCAGTCGCAGGGTGAACGTGGAGCCCTGTCCCTCCGAGCTCCATACGGTGACCTCCCCGCCGTGCGAGGCGGCCACATGCTTGACGATGGCGAGGCCGAGACCGGTGCCACCGGTGGCCCGTGAGCGGGCCGGGTCGACGCGGTAGAACCGCTCGAAGACGCGTTCACGGTCCTTCTCGGAGATGCCGATGCCCTGGTCGGTCACGGCTATCTCGATCAGATCCCCGCCGGGCGCGGCCAGCTTCCGGACGGCGATGCCGACGCGTGTGCGGGCGGGGCTGTAGTTGACGGCATTCTCCACGAGATTGCCGAGGGCGGCCGCGAGCTGGCTCCGGTTGCCCCAGACGAAGAGGTCCGCGGTGCCGCCCGAGGCCATGGTGATCTGCTTCGAACCGGCCTGCTGCCGGCACCGGTCGATCGCCTCGGCGACCAGATCCTCGACCCGTACGGGTTCGGCGTCCTCCAGCGGGTCGTCGTTCTGCACCCGGGAGAGGTCGATCAGCTCCTGCACCAGGTTGGTCAGCCGGGTCGCCTCGATCTGCATGCGGCCGGCGAACCGCTCCACCGCCTCCGGGTCGTCGGAGGCGTCCATGACCGCCTCGGAGAGCAGGGAGAGCGCTCCGACCGGTGTCTTGAGCTCATGACTGACATTGGCGACGAAGTCACGCCGCACCGCTTCTATGCGACGGGCCTCCGTGAGGTCCTCGACCAGCAGGAGGACCAGGCGTGAGCCCAGCGGGGCGACCCGGGCCGACACGGCGAGCGCCTCGCCCCTGCCCGTACCGCGACGCGGCAGGTCCAGCTCGACCTGTCGTATCTCACCGTCGCGCCGGGTGTCCCTGGCCATGTGGAGCATCGGCTCGACCGCCAGGCGTCCGCCTCTGACCAGGCCCAGCGCATAAGCGGCGGAGCTGGCCTTGACGACGCTGTCACTCTCGTCGAGCACCACGGCCGACGAGCTGAGCACGGAGAGGACCGTGTCCACCCCCGGGGGCAGCGCGGCGTTGCTGTCGGGCCGCAGGGACGTACGCGTGGGCCGCTTCTGCTCGCGCTCGCTCCAGCGGAACGCCAGCATCGCGATCACGCCGGTACAGAGCCCGGCGATCGCGGCAGCTGCGGCGACCGCCGCGTTCACGTCCATGCCTCAAGGTTATGCGGGCGCGCCGACACTCTCCCAGCCATCCGGGTGCCATCTCGAACACTCGTCGCCCAGAGTTCACCAAGGGGATAGTGCCGGTTCACTTCGGGGGCCGGATCCCGACGCGTTGGCCCCGCACCGTGGCAACGTGGGGGTCGGCCCCAAGACCCCGGCCTCAGGATCTGGAGAGGGACTTCCATGCGCGACGCTTATCACGAGGAACTCGATTCGATCGGCGAGGACCTGGTCGAGATGGCCAGGCTCGTCGGCTCGGCGATCGGCCGGGCCACGACGTCCATGCTCGACGCCGATCTCAAGCTCGCCGAGAGCGTGATCGCCGCGGACCAGAAGGTCGACGACCTCCAGCACGACCTGGAGGCCCGTGCCATCGCGCTGCTGGCCCGCCAGCAGCCGGTCGCCACCGATCTGCGGATAGTGGTCACCTCCCTGCGGATGAGTGCCGACCTGGAGCGCTCGGGCGACCTCGCCCAGCACGTCGCCAAGCTCGCGCGGCTGCGCTTCCCCGAGTCGGCGGTGCCGCACGACCTGCACGCCACCATCCTGGAGATGGGGCAGCTCGCCCAGCGGCTGATGGCGAAGGCCGCCGAGGTGATCATCACCAAGGACGTCGACCTGGCGCTCCAGCTGGAGCAGGACGACGACGAGATGGATCTGCTGCACCGCACGCTGTTCCAGCACCTGATGGACGACCGCTGGAAGCACGGCATCGAGACCGCTGTCGACGTGACCCTGCTCGGCCGCTACTACGAGCGCTTCGCCGACCACGCCGTCTCGGTCGCCAAGCGGGTCGTCTACCTGGTCACGGGCGAGCACGCCGACGAGATCCAGGCGGCGACGCCGGTCGAGGGGGCGTAGGGGGCGCGACCGTCACGGCAGTCGCACGTCCGTTCCAGCGCTTGTGCGCCGTTGATGCGCCCTCCTGGCTGGGCATGCAATGGGTGCGGGGGCGGCACGGCATGCTGCGGCCCCCGCCGTCGGCATGTGTGCCCCATACATGTGCCGTACGCCGTCGAGTGGTACGCCCTGAGGAGGGACCATGGCCGATTCCCCCATGACCGAACCCCAGCAGCAGGAGACCCCGACCGAAGTGGTGCATCTGCCGTTGCTGGGAGCCTGCGGCTGCGGCTCGGGCTGCGGGTGCGGCTGCCAGGCCGGCGCGCCGTGCCAGTGCGGCGGCTGAGTCCGGCCGAATCAGGTGGCGGTGCCCCGTGACGGACGCCTGTCCGTCACGGGGCAGCGGCGCCGCGTTTTCCTGCTCCTCGGACCGCAGGCACCTGCTCCTCGGACCGCGGCACCCTGCTCCTCAGACCGCGGGCTCGGCGACCGCCCGGTCCTCGGGCACCGGAGAGGCGGCGACCACGGGCTCCGGCAGGTCCAGGTTCCGCATCAGCAGCCAGTAGCCGAACGCGGCCACCGTGCCCAGGACCGCGCAGGTACCCCACAGCCAGGCGGCTCCGTAATGGTCGATCACGAAGCCGGACATCAGCGGGGCTACGAGCGCCGCCACCGACCAGGACATCGTGTACATGCCCTGGTAGCGGCCCCGGCCGTGGGCCGGTGACAACTGCACGACGATGCCCGTCTGCGTCGGCGCGTTGACGATCTCGGCCAGGGTCCAGACACACACCGTCAGGGCGTACACCCCGACCGATCCCGCGAAGGCGGTCAGCCCGAAGCCGTAGCCCGCGATCAGGGACGAGAGGATCAGCAGCCGGCGCGGGTCGCGATGCTGGATGAACCGGGTGACGGGGATCTGCAGGGCCACGATCAGCACACCGTTGACGGCGATGGCCGTGCCGAAGTCGGAGCTGGACAACCCGTCCGTGCCCATGGCCACCGGCAGACCCACGTACCCCTGCTGGAAGATCAGCGCGACCAGGAACGACAGCCCGACGACACCCATGTAGCGCCCGTCGCGCAGGACCGTACCCAGCCGCACGTCGTCCGGTGCCCGGCTCCCGGCGGCCCGGGGCGCCACCTCGGGGCGGGACTCCGGCACCTTGAGGAAGACGACGACCGCACAGAGCAGGGTCAGGGCCGCCTCGCCCATGAACCCCGCCAGATAGCTGTACTCGGCGATGAACCCCGCCCCGGCCGACGAGACGGCGAACCCCAGGTTGATGGCCCAGTAGTTGAGCGAGAAGGCCCGCACCCGGTCCTCGGGCCGGACGATGTCGGCCATCATCGCCTGAACGGCCGGCCGCGACGCGTTGCTGGCCATACCCACGACGAAGGCCACACCGGCGATCGCCACCGGATGGACCATGAAGCCGAGCACGGCCACGGACACGGCGGTCGAGAGCTGCGCGATCAGCATGGTCGGGCGGCGCCCCAGCCGGTCCGTCATCACCCCGGCACCCAGGGACGACACGACCCCGCCGAGCCCGTGGAGGGAGGCGACGAGGCCGGCGTACGAGGCCGAGTAGCCACGGTCCAGGGTCAGATAGAGCGCCATGAACGTGGCGACGAACGCCCCGAGGCGGTTGACCAGCGTGCTGGTCCACAACCACCAGAACTCCCTGGGGAGGCCGGCGACCGTCTCGTGTGCCGCCTTTCCGAGACCAGCGACAGACATAGGGCTACTCCCCCGGGACGTGCGTGTACGGATGAACCGCCGGCCTGTGTAAGCGGCCCGACGGCTATCCGAACATTACGAAAGCGGAGTCCCCGGCTGCCACTCGATTGACGCCGCCCGTCAACAGTCGCGCCCGGCCCCGCGCTCCTGTCCTCCCCCGGTCCGCCCTGTGACCGCGCGCGCGTAGGGCGCGCGGGTTCGATTACGCTCGGACCCATGGCCGACGCACCGTACAAGCTGATCCTCCTCCGCCACGGCGAGAGCGAATGGAACGCGAAGAACCTGTTCACCGGTTGGGTGGACGTAGACCTCACCGACAAGGGCGAGAAGGAGGCGGTCCGCGGCGGTGAGCTGCTCAAGGACGCCGGCCTGCTCCCCGACGTCGTGCACACCTCCCTCCAGAAGCGCGCGATCCGCACCGCCCAGCTCGGGCTGGAAGCCGCGGACCGCCACTGGATCCCCGTGCACCGCTCCTGGCGCCTGAACGAGCGCCACTACGGCGCCCTCCAGGGCAAGGACAAGGCCCAGACGCTCGCCGAGTTCGGCGAGGAGCAGTTCATGCTCTGGCGCCGTTCGTACGACACCCCGCCGCCGCCCCTCGAGGACGGCACCGAGTTCTCGCAGAGCGACGACGCCCGCTACGCGACGATCCCGCCGGAGCTGCGCCCCCGCACGGAGTGCCTCAAGGACGTCGTCACCCGCATGCTGCCCTACTGGTACGACGGCATCGTCCCGGACCTCCTCGACGGCAAGACCGTCCTGGTCGCCGCCCACGGCAACAGCCTCCGCGGCCTGGTGAAGCACCTGGACGGCATCTCCGACGACGCCATCTCGGGCCTCAACATCCCGACCGGCATCCCGCTCGCCTACGAGCTGGACGCCGACTTCCGCCCCCTGAAGCCGGGCGGCACCTACCTGGACCCGGACGCGGCGAAGGCCGCGATCGAGGCCGTGAAGAACCAGGGCAAGAAGAAGTAACCCTCCGGCGAGCCCCTTGCCTGCGGTACGTCCGCGGGTGGGGGGCTCTTCGCTGTCCTGGCAGCGGAAATCACCCGGGCCTCTTCCCTTGGATCGGGTCCCGCCCACGGCAGAGTGAAGGCATGGACGCAGACGACAGCAACCTTCTGGCCGGTGCGCGCAGTCCCGCGACCAGGCTGCCGGCGCAGGACCTGGAGCGGGCGCGGCGGTTCTACTCCGAGAAGCTCGGCCTGGAGCCCGTCGACGAACGCCCGGGCGGGCTGCTGTACCGGTGCGGCGACGCGGAGTTCGTCGTGTTCCGGTCGGTCGGTGCCTCGCCCGGCACCTTCACCCAGATGGGCTGGCAGGTCGACGACATCGAGGCTGTGGTGTCGGAGCTCAAACGACGCGGCGTGGAGTTCGAGACGGTCGATCTGCCCGGTCTCCGTACTCGGGACGGCATTGCCGACATCGAGGGCAACTATCCGAGCAAGGGTGCCAGGGGTGAACGCGGCGCCTGGTTCCGCGACAGCGAGGGCAACATGTTGGGGATCGGACAGCCGGTGACGTAAGCACCCGTGCATCTCCGGGGCGGTGAGCGGGGAGAAGGCCTGCGTGTTCATGGTCCACGGCCATCACCGGAATGTCTGGGAGCATCCCGCCGGCAGGATCGGTCCCGACGGAAGCGCGCGACAGGCCGCAACGGCACCGGTACGGAAGCCAGTTAACTCGCTGGAGCGAACAGCGTGTCTTCAAGTCCGGCGAAGGCCCCCGGTCTGCCCGGCCAGGTCGCGCAGCTCGACGCGCACCTCGCCCCGCCCGGCGGGCAGTCAGGCACCCCAGCGGGGTGGCACCCGCTAACGTGACCTTTACACCTGCCCGTTACCCCGGCGCACGCCGTAGGCGGCAGAGGCAGGCGGGGCGCGGAGAGCAAGGAGATCGGGGAGAGCGATCATGGGCGAGTCTCTGAAGACCTTCGTCGGCGGCACCGAGGTAGAGGTGCCCAACAGCATTCCGGCGATCCGTGCCGCGCTGCCCGAGGAGAGACGCGAGGAGTTCGACCACGCGATCAACGACGCCGGGGTGCACGAGATCCAGGCCGTCATGCGGCACTGGATGCTCGAGTCCGTACCCGATCCCGAGGCCGAACAGATCCTGGACCGGCTGGCGCAGGACGAGGCCGAGAGGCGGAACGTCGCTTGAGTTTCCGCATCTCGTACGCACCGCCCGCCGACGACACCCTGGCCAAGATGCGCGACGGCGACTCGTTCCGGGACGAGATGGCGCGCACCCTGGCCCTGGATCCTTACGGACACGCCTCGTCCGCCGTGAAACGTGAACGCGACCGCCGCGAGGCGACGGTGTACGGCGCCATCGTCCTCTACTACGTCTCCGGGTCCGTGCTGACGGTCACCGTGGTCAGGCTCGTGCCGCTGCCGTGACCCGGAGAGACGGCCGAAGGCTCAGCCGCCGAGCTTCTTGACCTGTGCGTCGATCACCGCGGTCGGCTGTTCGAAGTCGGCGTCCGCGCCCGTCTTGCCGAGGTTGAAGGAGAAGAAGGTGGCGACCGTGCCGCCCTGACGCAGGCTCACGAGCTTGAAGGGGGCCACCTCGTCGCCCTCTCCCATCTGCACCCGCCAGGCGAGGGCCTCCTCGCCGCCGGTCACCTTCTCCTCGGTCAGCTTGGTGACCTTCTGCTTCGAGCCCTTCATGGAGAGGGTGAACCCGCCGGTGCACTTGGCGGCGGAGTCGCGGAGCTCGGCGATGCTCTTCGCCGCGCCGTCGCCCTCGTACGAGGCCAGGGTGACCAGCGACGACGTCATGTCGAGCATGCCGGCGAGGAGGTCCTCGGGGTCGGCGGACTCGTCCTTCTTGGGCTCTTGGACGACCTTGCGCCCCGCGTTTCCGGCCGGGGTCCCCCGCTTCACGCCGTAGAAGGCGAAGCCGATCGGCTCGCACTCCTTCTTGTCGACGGTGACGTCCCCGGGCTGCGCGATGTCCTCGGGGCCCGTCTTCGAGACCTTGTGGCCCGTGACGTCACCCTGCTCCAGCGACGCCTTCTCCAGCTCGGCCGACGTCAGCGCCTTGACCGCGGCGGGCTTGGAGGCGGTGTCGTCCTTGCCTCCCGAGGTGCCGCCGTCACCCTTGGCGTCGGAGTCCGAGCCGCTGCACGCGGTGGCGAGCAGGGTCATGGACGCCGCGGCGGCGACGAGGGCGGTACGGCGTACGGCGGTGGCGCGCATGGTTCGTTCATCTCTCCGTCTGAAGGAGCAACAGCCCCTCCCCGGGCAGTAATTCATGGCCGCTACGGGGGGCTGTGGCAGTGCAGGACACTCTACGATCGGACACCTGTCCGATGATCGCCCCGACCGGTCACGGGATGTGATCGTGACTGCGCTGTGATCACTCTGTGAAGCTCCTATGGGGTGGCCGATTCCGCAGGTGAGCCACAGAGGGGACCCGCCCGTGTCCGTCGACGCGACAGCAGCCGTACTGGAAGCCGTGGGAGCCCCCGAGCCCACGTCCGTCGAGCCGCTCGCCGGGGGCACGTACAACACCGTCACCCGCGTGACCTTCGGCGACGGCAGGGACTGGGTGGTGAAGGTCCCTCAGGCGCACACCACCGGGCTGAGCTACGAACAGCGCCTGCTCGTCAACGAGGTCACCTTCTACGGCGCCGCCGCCGGGACCGGTGGCACGATCCCGCAGGTCGTGCACAGCGAGCTCGACCCCGGGGCGCCGGCCGGGGCGTACGTCGTCATGACCGCATGCCCGGGGCGGCCCTGGAGCGCCGTCGCCGGTGACCTGACTGCCGACGAGACACGGGGTCTGCGTACCGAGTTCGGGAGCATCGTCGGCCGGCTGCACGGGGTCACGGGCCCCGGCGGTTTCGGGTATCCCGCCGAGCCCCTGGGGCCGCTCTCCCCCACCTGGCGCCAGGCGTTCACGGCGATGACGGACGCCGTGCTCGCCGACGCCGAGAGGTACGGCGCGAGGCTGCCGTACCCCGTGCGACTGATCCGCGAGGTGCTCGCCGGGGCGTCGGACGTGCTGGACGAGGTCACCCGGCCCGCCCTGGTCCACTTCGACCTCTGGCAGGGGAACCTCCTGGTGACCGGGGAGCCCGGCGCCCGGCGCATCGGAGGGGTCGTCGACGGTGAGCGGATGTTCTGGGGCGATCCGGTCGCCGATCTCGTCTCCACGTCGCTCTTCGGAGACCCGGAGACGGACCAGGACTTCCTCGCGGGATACGCGGCCGCGACGGGCGCACCGCTCGGGTTCACCCCGTCCGTACGCCGCCGGATCGACCTCTGCCGCAGCTACCTCTACCTGATCATGCTCACCGAGACGGTGCCCCGGAGCGCGGGACCCGACGCGGTGGAGACGACGTGGAACGAAGTGGCGCCGAGGCTCGTCAGGGCCCTGAAGGAACTCGTGTAGCGCGCCGCGACCGGCCTCAGGAGGGGCGCTGCGTCAGATGCGTGAAGGCATCCAGGTTGCGCGTCGATTCGCCGCGCTCCACCCGCCAGGCGTACTCCTTGCGGATGGCGCTCGCGAAGCCCAGCTCCAGCAGAGGGTTGAACGCGCCGTCCGCCGCCTCCAGGACCGCGCCGAGCAGCCGGTCGAGCTCGTCGTGCGTGACGACCGAGAGGGGGAGCTTGCCGACGAGATAGATGTCGCCGAGCTGATCGATGGCGTAACTCACCCCGAAGAGGCGGAGATTGTGCTCCAGGAGCCAGCGGTGCACGGCCGCGTCGTTCTCGTCGGGGTGACGGATGACGAACGCGTTGAGGGAGAGGGAGTGCTGCCCGACGATCAGGGAGCAGGTCGTGGACAGCTTGCGCGTGCCGGGCAGCTTCACGACGTAGTTCCCGGGCCCGGGGCTCTCCCATTCGAGCTCCGCGTCGTTCAGCGTCGCCTCGATGACCTGCGCCGCTGCTGCCTCGTCGGATACGTCAGCCATGGTGCGAGCGTACGACAACGCGTCCGCGCGCTCAGCCGGACGCCTCCGCTCAGCCGTGGTGTGCGCGGGCGCGGCGCCGGTGGTCGTGCATGGCCGCCGTGTACACGTCGGCGGTGGCAGACGCCGCCGTGTCCCAGCCGAACGACTGGGCGTGCACGGCCGCGGCCTCGCCCATCCGGTCGGCCAGCTCCGCGCTGTCCGCGAAGCGGCTCAGCGCCTGTGCGTACGCCTCCGGGTCGTGGCCGGGGATCAGGAAGCCGCTGACTCCGTCCCGTACGGCGACCGGAAGACCGCCCACCGCTGCCGCGACCACAGGTGTGCCGGCCGCCTGGGCCTCTATGGCGACCAGCCCGAAGGACTCGTTGTACGAGGGCATGACCAGGACGGATGCCGCCCGGAACCAGTCGGCGAGCTGGTCCTGGCCGACCGGCGGGTGGAACCGTACGACATCGGCGATGCCGAGGCGCGCGGCGAGCTTCTGGAGGCCCTCCGGCTTGGCGAGCCCGCTGCCGCTGGGCCCTCCGACGACGGGTACGAGGATGCGCGAACGCAGCGAGGGGTCACGGTCCAGGAGCACGGCGACGGCCCGCAGCAGCACGTCCGGGGCCTTCAGCGGCTGGATGCGCCCCGCGAACAGCGGGATCAGCGCGTCCTGCGGCAGCCCGAGGCGGGCGCGCGCGGCGGCGCGTCCGTCGCCGGGGCGGAAGCGCTCCAGGTTCACCCCGGGGTGCACGACGGCGACGGACGCCGGGTCCGCGTCGTAGAAGCGGACGAGCTCGTCGGCCTCGCCCGCGGTGTTCGCGATGAGCCGGTCGGAGGCGTGCACGATCTGGGTCTCGCCGATGACGCGGGCGGCCGGCTCGGGGGTGTCGCCCTCGGCGAGCGCGGCGTTTTTGACCTTCGCCATGGTGTGCATGGCGTGGACGAGCGGGACACCCCAGCGCTGTGCGGCGAGCCAGCCGACCTGGCCGGAGAGCCAGTAGTGGGAGTGGACCAGGTCGTAGTAACCGGGCCGCTGACCTGCCCACGCCTGCATCACGCCGTGGGTGAAGGCACAGAGCTGTGCGGGCAGCTCTTCCTTGGCGAGGCCCTCGTAGGGCCCCGCGTCGACGTGCCGGACCAGGACTCCGGGAGCCAGTTCGACCGTCGGGGGCAGCCCGCCGGTGGTGGCCCGGGTGAAGATCTCGACCTCGATGCCGATCGCGGCGAGGCGCCTGGCCAGCTCCACGATGTAGACGTTCATACCGCCGGCGTCGCCCGTGCCGGGCTGGTGCAGCGGAGAGGTGTGCACGGAGAGCATCGCGACACGGCGCGGCTTACGGTGTCCGGCGAAGGTGCCCGGGAAGCGGATACGGGGTGCCGCACGGCTGCTGCCGAGCCGGGAGACGTACTGGCTCACGGGTCCGCTCCTCCTCGCTCAGGGCATGACACGTACAGGGCACACGACCCCTTCGAAGTGCCAAAACAGCGGAACCCCGCCTTTCATTTCCACTTTGCCAAAACATTGCGAACTCTCCGGCGCGCCGGACGACCGCTCCCGCGCCCCGCTGCTCCCGCGTCTGCCCGCCGGGGCTTCGCATACGCTCCCTTGCATGCACCAGCGCCCCATCGGCACCGCGACCCGCGGGACCACCAACCCCAACCGGCTGCGCCGCATGGACCGCTGGATCGCCGCCACCCACGGCCCCGCACTGCGCCGCAGCGACGCGCCCGTCGCGGTCGATCTCGGCTACGGCGCCGCCCCCTGGACCGCCGTCGAGCTGCTGGAGCGACTGCGCACCGCCGAGCCGCGCACGGCGGTCGTGGGCGTCGAGATCGATCCCGCCCGGGTCGCGGCGGCGCAGCCGTACGAGCGCGAGGGCCTCACCTTCGTGCACGGCGGCTTCGAGATCCCCACCGCCGGCCGGCCGCTCCTCATCCGGGCCGCGAACGTGCTGCGCCAGTACGACGAGGGTGAGGTCGCCGCGGTCTGGCAGCGGCTGTGCGCACGGCTCGCCCCGGACGGCCTGCTGGTCGAGGGCACCTGCGACGAGATCGGCCGCCGGCACGTGTGGGTCGCGCTCGGCCCGGAAGGCCCGCGCACGGTCACCTTCGCGACCCGGCTCGGCTCGCTGGACCGCCCCTCCGATCTGGCCGAGCGCCTCCCGAAGGCCCTGATCCACCGCAATGTGCCGGGCGAACCCGTCCACGCCTTCCTGCGGGACCTCGACCGCGCCTGGGCCACGGCCTCTCCTTACGCGTCCCTGGGCGCGCGGCAGCGCTGGATCGCGGCGGTCCGCGCGGTCTCGACCGACTGGCCCCTGACGGACGGCGTACGAAGGTGGCGGCAGGGCGAGATCACGGTGCGCTGGTCCGCGCTGCGGCCGGCCACGGGGTGAACAACACTGGATCCGGGAACACCGGCGGATCACCGTTCGTCCCCCTGTGTGACGGGGAGGGTGACGCGGACCTCTGTTGCTTCACGGGACAACATGGCACGATCGCGTCGTCACGGAATTGTTACTGACGGTAAGTCAGATGTGAGCGATACGGCTTTCGTTGCCTTTCGCCCGGAGGGGGAGCTTGTGAACCGACGCCACTGTGCCGCTGCCGCGATCACCCTGGTCTGCGCACTGGCCCTGCTGACCGCGCCGGTCCAGGCCATGGCGGCCCCGGTACCCGAGCCCAGCCCGACAGCCACCTCCTCCGCCTCCCCGAAGAAGAGCCTCGAGGAGGTCCGCGAGGAGATCGACACCCTCTACCGCAAGGCCGGGGCGGCCACGGACGCGTACAACCTCGCCGAGGAGCAGTCGAAGAAGCAGTCCAGCGAGATCGTCCGGCTGACGAAGTCGATCGCCGACGGCCAGGCGAAGATCGCCGAACTCAAGGACAGGGCAGGCGCCCAGGCCCGCGAGCAGTACCGCAACGGCGGACTCCCCCCGGGCGCGCAGCTGATGCTGAGCGGCAATCCGGACCTCTTCATGGACGGCATCAACCAGGCCAGGCAGGGTCAGCAGGCCACCAAGGGCATGCTGACCGAACTGGAGCAGGCCCAGGAGGACTTGGAGACCTACACCAAGGACGCCAACCTCAACCTGGAGAAGATCGAGGCCGGCCGCGTCAAGCAGGCCAAGGCCAAGAAGAGCATCGACTCGCAGATCGCGGCGGCGGAGAAGCTCGAATCGCAGCTGGCGAAGGAGGAGCGGGCCAGGCTCCTCCAGCTGGAGAAGGACGCCGCTTCCACGGCGCAGGCGGCCTGGCTCTCCTCCGGCGCGCTCAAGGACATCAACCGCGAGGCGAGCGCCGCCGGGAAGCAGGCGGTGGCCTTCGCGACCGCCCAGATCGGCAAGCCGTACGTATGGGGGGCCGAGGGCCCCGGTTCGTACGACTGCTCGGGGCTGACCTCACAGGCCTGGGCTGCGGCGAAGCAGCCGATCCCCCGGACGTCGCAGGAGCAGTGGCGGCAGCTGCCCCACATCGACATCGAGGACATGCGCCCCGGCGACCTGATCATCTACCACAGCGACGCCAGCCACGTCGGGATGTACGTCGGCGACGGCTCGATCGTGCACGCCCCCCGGCCCGGCCGGGACGTCACAGTGACGGGCGCGGGCTCCATGCAGATCCTCGGCGTGGTCCGGCCCGACAAGTAGGCCTTCCCGGGGCGGCCCGGGGAATTGTGCGCAGTGCGTGTCGAGCGCGTGATGTTCGTCATGGCCTCATGTCCGTTTCGTGCGCGCCCATCCCGCCGGATCCGTGGCGGGAAGCGGCTTATGGCCGCGCATATGACAAAGGATCATCGGCAGACGCCATTCCGTTCCCCTGCCGCGGACCGCTATCGTCCCCGTCGGCGGGTCGTCGATCGTCGTCCCGCCGCGCCCTCGGGGGGAGGGAAGGAAACCCGAACCGATGCCCGTACCCGTACCGCAGCAACGTGCCGTTCCCGCTGCGGAGACCACTCATGGCGCCGACCTCACACTCCTGGTGATCGAGGACGACCCTGCGGGCACCTTCGCCGTCCCCGAGCTGTCGTCCACGACCGGGGCCCGGGTCCGCGTCCGTACCGCCCGTAACCTCACCGAGGCCGGACGGCTGCTCACCGACGACGTCGACTGCATCCTGCTCGACCTCGACCTGGAGGCTGCCGCGCTGCCCGCCGGCGCGCGCGCCGACGGCCGGGACGAAGAACCCGGCCGGCCGGACGGGCTCGCCGCCCTCAAGCACGTCCTGCGCATCGCGCCGCGCCACGCCGTCCTCGCCCTCACCGCGGAGGACGACGCCGAGCGGGCCGCCGAGGCCGTACGGGTCGGGGCCCAGGACTACCTCTTCCGCGACGAGCTCGACGGGCGTCTCCTCAGCCGCGCCATCCGGTACGCCGTGGAGCGCAAGCGCGCGGACACCGCCCAGCACCAGCTGACCGAGTCCCGGCTGCGCGCCCAGGAGAACGCCCGGCTGGAACGCGGACTGCTGCCCACCCCGCTCCTCGACGGCTCCGATCTCGCCTTCGCCGCCCACTACCGGCCGGGCCGCAGTCGTGCCCTGCTCGGCGGGGACTTCTACGACACGGTCCGCACACCGGACGGCACGGTCCACGCGATGATCGGCGACGTCTGCGGACACGGCCCGGACGAGGCGGCGCTCGGCGTCGAGCTGCGTATCGCCTGGCGGGCACTCACGCTGGCCGGGCTCTGCGGCGACGCCCTGCTCTCCACGCTGCAGCAGGTCCTGGAGCACGAGCGGCAGAGCGAGGAGATCTTCGCGACCCTCTGCACCATCGACATCGCTCCCGACGGCCGCCGCGCCGGCCTGTGCATCGCGGGCCACCCCGCACCGCTCATCGCCCGCCAGGGACGGGCGGCGCACCTGCTCCCGTACGAGGACGGCGGCCCGGCCCTCGGCCTGCTGCCGCACGCCCGGTGGCCGCGCCGGCAGGTCGAGCTCGGGGGCTCCTGGAGCCTGATGATGTACACCGACGGGCTCATCGAAGGGCGCGTCGGGCAGGAGGGCACCCAGCGGCTGGGCCAGGACGGCATGGTCGCCATGATCAACGGCCGGCTGGACCAGGGGCTCGGCGGCGAGGCCCTGCTGGAGGCGGCGGTCACCCAGGTGCAGGAGCTGAACGGCGGCGAGCTGACCGACGACGTGGCGGTCCTCCTGCTGGAACGCGACGAGGCCCGGATACGACGGAGGGGCAGGAGCGCGTCGCGCTCCCGCCCCGGTGCCGCCTCGTCGGCGAGCGCTCAGCGCCCGCCGTTGTAGGGGCCGTACGGTCCGTCGCTGCTGGAGCCTCCGCGGCGGCCGCCGCCACCCGATACGGCCTTGATCGCCGGCCGGACGTCGACCATGAATACGATGGACGCGATCACGCCCGCGATCTGCAGAAACAGGATCGGGATGACGAGGTTCACGAAGACCGTGACGCCGAGGATGATCAGCCAGAAGGACTTCTTCTGCTTGTCCGCGGCCCGGTAGGCGTCCTCCCGCGCCGTCACGGCGAAGACCAGCGCGACCACGGCCAGGACGAGCATGGCCAGGTACAGCAGCTGGAGGAACGAGCCGAATGCTTCGAGCAACACGGTGAGCACCGCCTAGTCAGTGGATGAGCGCCTCGCGGCCAAGGTACCGGGACAACGACCCGGGCACCCCCAAAGGTGCCCGGCCCGTTCTTCCGGCAACCCAGGGCCGCCGCTTCCGTCTACTTCGCGGAGGGCGGGGTCGTCTTCTTCGCCGCGGGATTGCGCACGGGCGCCGTCTTCTTCGGCGTCGCGGCGGGCGCGGCCTTGGACTCGGCGGCCTTCGGCGCGGGCTTCTTCGCGGCAGGCGCCACCGGCTTCGCGGCGACCGGCTTCGCAGGGGTCACGGGCTTGGCAGGGGTCACCGGCTTGGCCGCCGCCTCCGACTTCTGCTTCGGCACGGACTTCGGCTCCGCCTCGACGACGGCGGCGATCTCGACGATCTCATCGGCCGTCTCGCCGCGCCACGTCCGCACGCTCTGCTCGCCGCGCTCGGCGACCTTCTCGTACGTCTCCCGGGCGCGGACCGCGTACTCGGCGGCCACACCCACGCTCCGCAGCGCCAGGTCCTGGGCGGTCTCGCCCCACTTCTTCAGGTCGGTGTCCAGCGCGCCGAAGACCTCGGTCACCTTCGCCTGCACGGTGGCCTGAGCCTCCTTGGCCTGCGTGGTGACCCGCTCCTGGACGGCCTTCGGGTCGGTGTTGCGCACGGCCTCGATCCGCTCGGGCGCCTCGGCCCTGAGCTGGTCGAGCAGAGCGGGGACCTTGCGCGCCTGCTCCACGGCGAGGTCGGCCGTGCCGGCGGCGAAGTAGAGGGGGGTGGGGTCGGTGAGGGTCTTACGCAGGTCATCGGTGATGGCCATGACTGTGGTCCTCCCGGATCATCAGAAGTCAGTTCGCTGGTGGGTCTGCATCACTGCCGCCGGCCGTGCGGGGGCCGCGGGCATCCGGACCGGCACCGTCCGCGTCGGCACCGCTTTCCGCGTCGGCATCGATTCTGCTCTCCGCGTCGGCGACACCGTGGAACTCGGCGCCGGTGTCGGGCGCGACATCGAAACCGTTCTCCCGGCGGAAGGAGTCGTAGATCTGCAGCAGCACGTTCTTCTGCCGCTCGTTGATCGACGGATCGGCCAATATGACCGCCCGTGTCTCCAGCTCCTCCCGCTCCCGCTCATCGAGGATCCCGGCCCGCACGTAGAGCGTCTCGGCCGAGATCCGCAGGGCCTTGGCGACCTGCTGCAGCACCTCGGCGCTCGGCTTGCGCAGTCCGCGCTCGATCTGGCTGAGATACGGATTGGACACCCCGGCGGCGTCGGCGAGCTGCCGCAGGGAGAGCTGCGCGGTACGCCGCTGCTCACGCAGGTACTCGCCGAGATTGCCGACGTTGAGTGATGCCATGGGTCGATACTGCAACACCCTTGCTAACTATTGCAAGCGCATGCTTGCAAAAGTGTTCCGCGTCATGTCACAGCGGCGTCCCGAAGCCCTGCCCCGCCCGCCTCCCAGGCCCCCGCGGCGCTAGCGTCGGCCCATGATCGTATGGCTCAACGGCACCCACGGCGCCGGCAAGACGACGACGAGCGCACTCGTGCAGCAGCTGATCCCGGACTCGCGGGTTTTCGACGCCGAGAAGGTCGGCGAGACGCTCATGGACATCACGCCGGGGCTGCCCTGGACGGGCAACTTCCAGGACTGGCCGCCGTGGCGGCCCCTCGTGGTCGAGACCGCCCGCCACGTACTCGACTACGCCGGCGGCACCCTGGTGATGCCCATGACCGTCCTGGTCGAGCAGTACTGGCGCGAGATCAGCGCGGGCCTCGCCCAGCACGGGATCCCGGTGCGGCACTTCGTCCTCCACGCCGACCAGGACACCCTGCGCGGCCGCATCGAGGGGGACCTCGCCCTCGGCCCCTCCACGTTCCGCCTCCAGTACCTCGAGCCCTACGCCGAGGCGGCGCACACCTGGCTGCACGACGAGGCCGAGGTGATCGACACCACGAACCTCACCCCTGCTCAAGCCGCACAACAAATCGCAGGCTCCGCGGTCGGCTGAGCCGCAGGTCGTCGGGAAGTTACGGACGCCCGAATCGGGCATATGCGGCCACGCCCCGTCCGCAACCTCCCAACGACGGGAGGCCGTCCCCGCGACGGGCTTCCGCGGGGCGGCTCCGGCGGGGGAGGCTGGGCGGCATGACCGCACCTGACGCCAAGGCCGACCTCCACTTCTACCTGCAGTCGGCCCGTGACGCGCTGCTCTGGAAGCTCGAAGGGCTCTCCGAGTACGACGCACGACGCCCCCTGACGCCGACCGGCACCAACATCCTGGGCCTGGTCAAGCACGTGGCGAGTGTGGAACTGGGCTACCTCGGCGACACGTTCGGGCGGCCGTCCGGCGAGGCGCTGCCGTGGGTCGAGGAAGGGGCCGAGCCCAACGCGGACATGTGGGCGACCGCGGACGAGTCACGTGAGCAGATCGTGGGGCTCTACCGCCGGGCCTGGGCCCACGCGGACGCGACGCTCGACGCACTGCCGCTGGACGCGGTCGGCACCGTCCCGTGGTGGCCGAGCCACCGGGCCCGGGTGACACTGCACCATGCCGTGGTCCGCGTGATCGGCGATACGCACCGGCACGCCGGGCACGCCGACATCGTCCGGGAACTCATCGACGGCGCCGTGGGGATGAGCGAGGGCAACGACAGCATCCCGCCGGGCGACGCCGCGTGGTGGGCGGACCACCGGAACCGGCTGGAGCGCGCGGCCCGTGAAGCCGACCGGGATGCGTGACACCGCGGGACGGAGGCCGGGCGGGGCCGCCGGTCCCGTAGCGTCGGCCTCATGAGCGACCTCCTGCCACTGCTCGTACTCGCGGGCGCGCTCGCCGCCGTCATGGGCCTCTTCAGGTGGCTGGCGTCCCACGTCCGGCGGCGCGGGACCGCGGGGGCGGCGATCAGCGCGGCGCTGGCGTCCTACGACGAGGCGTTCCGGGTGACCGCCCACGACGCCCACCACGAGATCCGGGCGCAGGCCGAGCGCAAGGCCCCGCTGCTCTCGCCCGACCACCCGTGGGAGACCGGCCGCGGCGGCGGTCCGTCGTCGGGCGGACGCCCGCGGAGCCGGCGGCCGCTGCGGCGCCGGGCCGGCCGCCCGTGGCGCAGGCGCGGACGCCGGGCCTGGGGCGCGTAAACCGGTCGAACCGCGGGGACGCGCGCCCTACCCTGGCCGCATGCCTCCGTCCAAGACCTCGTACGTCTGCCTGCCGTGCCGGGCCTCGTACAAGCAGCCCTACGACCGGGAGCGGACGGACCGCGTCTGCCCCCGGTGCGCCGAGGCGCTGGTCCATGTCGGCTCCGCCTTCGCGGCACCGAGGCGGCGGGACACCGCGGCGTGGCGCACGCTCTCGGTGCTGCTGAACGCAGGGGTCCGCTTCCACGCGGGCTGCAGCGACGGACCGGGCTACCGCCCGCGCACGCTGCGCGAGGTGAAGGAGCGCATGGCCTACGCGGAGAGAAGCGGGGAGCCGTTCGCGGAGTCCCTGCTCCGGCGCGAGCTGCCGCAGTAGGAGCGCCCGGAGGCGCTAACGTCCCCTTGCGGACGATCTGCCACGGTACGAATTGTTACGCTGGTCGGCATGACCGCCCTCACCCCCACCGCCCGCACGTCACCCGACCTGTCCTTCCTCCTCGACCACACCAGCCACGTCCTGCGGACCCGGATGGCGGCCGCGCTGGACGGGATCGGGCTGACCGCACGCATGCACTGCGTCCTCGTCCACGCCCTGGAGGAGGAGCGCACGCAGATCCAGCTCGCCGAGATCGGCGACATGGACAAGACCACGATGGTGGTGACCGTGGACGCCCTGGAGAGCGCGGGGCTGGCGGAGCGGCGCCCCTCCAGCCGCGACCGGCGGGCCCGGATCATCGCCGTCACCGAGGAAGGCGCCCGGGTCGCCGCACAGAGCCAGGAAATCGTCGACCGGGTGCACCAGGAGGCCCTGGGGGCGCTTCCCGACGGAGACCGCGAGGCACTGCTGCGCGCGCTGAACCAGCTGGCCACGGGTCACCTGGCGACCCCCTCCGAGAACCCCCGGCCGGTCCGGCGGGCGCGCCAGGGGCAGGGGTAATCACTTCGAACTGGACCGTAAAAGATAGTCCGCAACAGAACCATCTGTTACGGTCTCTCTTGTCGACCCGTCCGACAGGAGAAGACCGATGGCTGTTGATGCCTCGCAAGGCCGCCCCGGTGGCACCACTTCCGGACCCGCCACCGCCGAACCCACCGCGTCCGGGGCGACCGTCCGCCACCGTGGTCTCGCCCTCGCGGTGATCGCCGCGGGGATGCTCACGCTCACCCTCGACGGCTCGATCGTCACGGTGGCCATGCCCACCATCCAGCGCGACCTGGGGTTCACCTCCGCCGGCCTCAGCTGGGTGGTCAACGCCTACCTGATCGCCTTCGGCAGCCTGCTCCTGCTCGCGGGCCGGATCGGCGACCTGATCGGCCGCACCCGCGTCTTCCTGGCCGGCACCGCCGTCTTCACCGTCGCCTCCCTGCTGGCCGGTGCGGCCACGACCCCCGCGACGCTCATCGCCGCCCGCTTCCTCCAGGGGGTCGGCAGCGCGATGGCCTCCGCCGTCGGGCTGGGCATCCTCATCACCCTCTTCGGCGAACCCCGCGAACGGGCCAGGGCCATCGCCGTGTTCTCGTTCACCGGCGCCGCGGGCGCGTCCGTCGGGCAGGTGCTCGGCGGAATTCTCACCGATGCCCTCAGCTGGCACTGGATCTTCTTCATCAACCTGCCGATCGGTGTGGCGTCCCTCCTGGTCGCCCGCCGGGTCCTGCCCGCCGACCGTGGCCCCGGGCTCGCCGCCGGCGCCGACGTCATCGGGGCCGCTCTCGTGACGGCGGGGCTGATGCTGGGGATCTACACGGTGGTCAAGGTCGAGGAGTACGGCTGGATCTCACCGCCCACGCTCGGCCTCGGGGCGGTCGCGCTCGCGCTGCTCGGAGCGTTCGTCGTACGCCAGGCCACCGCCCGTACCCCGCTCATGCCCCTGCGGATTCTGCGTTCCCGCAGTGTCGCCGGGGCCAATCTGGTCCAGGTCCTCATGGTGGCCGCGCTGTTCTCGTTCCAGATCATCGTCGCGCTGCACCTGCAGAACGTCCTCGGCTACGGCGCCGCCGAGACCGGTCTCGCCATGCTCCCCGCCGCCGTCGTCATCGGCGGCGTCTCCCTCGGCGTGTCGGCCCGGCTGAACGCCCGGTTCGGCGAGCGCGCCGTGCTGCTGACCGGCATCGTCCTGCTGATCGGCGCCCTCGGGTTCCTCACCCGGATCCCCGCGGACGCGCGGTACGTCACCGACGTGCTCCCCGTGATGCTCCTCGCGGCCGGCTTCGGCCTGGCGCTGCCCGCACTGACGTCCCTCGGGATGTCCGGTGCCGGCAAGGACGACGCCGGGCTCGCCTCGGGGGTCTTCAACACCACCCAGCAGATCGGCATGGCCATGGGCGTCGCCGTGCTGACCACACTGGCGGCGTCCCGGACCGACCGGCTGCTCGGCGAAGGCCACCCCCGGGCAGAGGCGCTGACCGGCGGCTACCAGCTCGCGTTCACCGTCGGCACCGGACTGCTCGTCGCCGCCTTCGCCGTGGCGTTCCTCGTCCTGCGGCCCTCGGGCTCCGCGACAACCCGCCCCTGAGGCACCGGACTCCGAGCCCCGAGCCCCGAACTCCGAACTCCGAAAGGTACACACCGTGAACACCACCGACGAGACGAAGAGCGGGCCCGCGCCCCGCACCCTCACCGACCGGGCGCTCTCCCGGATCCTCCGGAACCAGCAGTTCGGAGTGCTCGCAGCGGTCCGTTCCACAGGTCATCCGCACCTGTCGACCGTGCTGTACCGCTGGGACGCCGACGAGCGCGTCCTGCGCGTCTCCTCCACCGAGGGCCGCCTCAAGACCCGCCTCCTGCGGCGGAACCCTCATGCCTCCCTGCATGTCGACAGCGGCGACGTCTGGTCGTTCGCCGTGGCCGAGGGCCTGGCGGAGGTGTCGGAGCCGACCGTGACGGCCGGAGACGCCGTCGGACGGGAACTCCTCTCCCTGGCGCCGGATTTCGACGACCCCGCGGACGAACGCGCCTTCCTGGAGCAGGCCGTGGCCGAGCACCGCGTGGTGATCAGGCTCCGGGTGTCGAGGCTGTACGGAGCCGCCCTGGACGTGACGGAGAAGGCCGAGCGGTGACGCACGACCTGGCCTACGACGCCGTGCTGTGCGACCTCGACAACGTGGTCCGCCACTACGACGTGACGCACCTGGCCGCACTGGAGCGGGCGGCCGGTCTGCCGGAGGGCACCACGGAGGACATCGCGTACGCCCCCGAGGTCGACCTCCCGCTCCTCCTCGGCCGGATCACCCTGGAGGAGTGGACCGGGACCATCGCGCTCGCTCTCGCCCGCCGGGTCGGCGAGGCCGAGGCCCGGGAGCTGGGCAGGGCGCTCGCGGAGGCGCCGTTCCGGGCGGACGGATCGGTCGTCGCCCTGCTGCGCCGCATACGGGCCCGCGTACCGCTGGTGCTCGTCACCAACGCCACACCCCGGCTGGCCGATGACCTCGCTTCCCTGGGGCTCACGGACCTGGCCCACCATGTGGTCAGCAGCGCCGTCGAGGGGGTCGCCAAGCCGGACCCCGCGATCTACCGGATCGCCGCCGCACGGGCCGGGGTGCCGATGGACCGGTGCCTCTTCGTGGACGACAGCCGGGAGAACGTCGACGCGGCCGTCGCGCTCGGCATGACCGGCGTACATTTCCGCGAACCGGCCGATCTGCACGGGCCGTTCGGCATCACTCCGGGAGAGGCATGAGCGAGGACGAAGGCGAAGTACTGCACGGCGGCATGACCCACCCGGGCGCCGTCGTCCGCCGGGGGGACACGGTCGAGCGACCGGCCCAGCCGCACACCCCCGCACTCCACACGCACCTGAGGGCGCTGGCCGCCGCGGGCTTCGACGGCGCCCCGACGCCTCTGGGGACGAGCGGTGACGGCTTGCGCGAGCGGCTCGGCTACATCCCCGGCGATGTGCCGCTCCCGCCCTTCCCGCCCTGGTCGCTCACGGACGAGGCGCTCCACTCGGTCGGCGTACTGCTGCGGCGGCTGCACCGGGCGTCCGCCTCCCTGCCGGTGGACCGCGCCGTCCCGTGGCCGGCCGAACTGGCCGACCCGGAGGCCGCCTCGTCGCCGGACACCGCCCTGATCCTGTGCCACAACGACGTCTGTCCGGAGAACGTGGTCTTCCGCGAGGGCCACGCCGCCGCCCTCATCGACTTCGACCTGGCCGCTCCCGGCCGTCCGCTCTGGGACGTCGCGACGGCCGCGCGCTACTGGGTGCCGATATTCGCGGAGGATCCCGGCACGGCGCACCGGCTCCGCGTCCTCGCCGACGGCTACGGCCTGACGACCGAGGACCGCACCGCTCTCCTCCCGGCGATCGAGCAGGCCGCGGCGGCGGCCCGCGCCTTCACCGAGCGGCGGGTACGCGACGGCGACCCCCTTTATGTGCGCGCCCTCGCGGCACGCGGCGGCTGGGAGCGCTGGGACCGCCACCAGGCATGGCTGGCCGCGCACCGTGCCGTGTTCACCGAGGGGCTTCTCCGGGACGGGGCGTGAGCAGCCCGTTCTCCAGCTGGGCGAAGGCCAGGCCTGCGGCCTCCACCGCGTCCGCGTACACCTGGCCGGTGCTCTCCCCCGCGTCGATCCGCCGCCAGTTCTCCTCGGCCAGGATCCGCAGTACGGCGATGATCTGGCCCGCCGCGAGCCGCGCCGCCACCGGGGTGCCGGGGTCGAGGGCGCGGGCGAGCGCGGCCTCGGAGCGACCCTGGTAGGCGTACAGGCGGGCGACGAGCGACGGGGTCCCGTAGAGCAGCCGGTGGAAGACCAGCACGTTGGGGTGGTCGCAGAGCCCGGTCACCGGGTCGCGGCGTTCCAGGCCGTCGAGGAAGTGGTGGCGCAGCGCGTCCAGGGGGGTGGTGCCGTCCGGCCGGCCTTCGACGACACGGGCGGCCTCGTCCTCGTGGTCGGAGAACCGGTGCAGGACCAGGTCCTCCTTGGTGGGGAAGTAGCGGAACAGCGTCGGCTTCGAGATGTCGGCCGCCGCCGCCACCTCGGCCACCGAGACCTTGTCGAAGCCCCGCTCGAGGAACATCGAGATCGCGGCCTCGGAGACGGCCTCGTAGGTCAGCTGCTTCTTCCGCTCGCGCAGGCTGATCCTCTCGGCGCTCATGACGGTGCGCTCTTCTCGACGAGCGCCTCGACACCGTCGAGGATCCGTTCGAGACCGAACACGAACTCGTAGTCGGGTTCGTCCGGTTCGCTCAGGACGTCGGTGGCCAGCAGCCGGGACAGCGCCGGATGGCGGACGGGGTCGACGAGCCGCTGGACCGTCCGCTCCCACTGCCCCATCACCTCCGTGGGCGGGACACCCTTCGCCTCGACGGCGGCGGCGAGGTCGCTCATCAGCAGGGCCTCGTTCCGCACGAAGCCCGAGATGAGGAGGATGGCGGAGATCTTGTCGCCCTCGGCCAGTCCGCTGTCCTCCAGCGCCTGGAGGCCCTGTTCCCACCAGGCGACCGAATGGGGGCTGGCCGGCGGGCCCGCGATCGGGATGCGCAGGGACCACAGGTGGCGCTGGAACATCCGGCGCTGGGCCCACGCCCACTGGCCGACCGCTTCCCGCCAGCCCGCACCCTCCTCCAGGGCGGGCAGCGGTTCGGGGAGGCCCATGGCCGCGTCCTGCATGAGGACGTAGAGCTCCTCCTTGGCGGAGACGTAGCGGTAGAGCGACATCGTGGAGGCGCCCAGTTCCTTGGCGACCCGGCCCATGGAGACGGCCGAGAGCCCCTCCGCCGCCGCCACCTCCACGGCCGCGGCGACGATGCGGTCCAGCGACAGGCCGGGCTTCGGTCCCTTGACCGGCCGGTCGCGCAGTCCCCACGCGGCCTCGATGCTGGCCGGCAGGCCCGTGCCGCCCGACGCGCTGCTGTTCTCCGTCACCCGAAGGCCGCCTTCCCCAGTACTGGCTTGCCACCATCCTAAGTTTGCGTAATGCTTACACAGTAACGCGTATGTCATACGCAGAAGGGGGATCATCATGTCCACGGCCATGAACGACGTCATGATCGAGGCGCACGGCCTGACCAAGTCCTACGGAAAAGCGGGAGCCCGGGTCCGGGTCCTGGACGGCGTCGGCCTACGGGTCGCCCGCGCCGGGGTCCACGCACTGCTCGGCCCCAACGGCGCGGGCAAGACCACGACCGTGCGGATCCTCGCCACCCTCACCACCGCCGACTCCGGCACGGCGCGCGTCGCCGGCCACGACGTCGTCACCGACCGGGCCCGGGTACGCCGCGCCATCAGCCTGACCGGGCAGTTCGCCGCCGTGGACGAGACGCTGACCGGCGAGGAGAACCTGCGGATGATGGCGCGGCTGTCCGGCCTGCCCCGCAGCCAGGCCCGGCGCCGCGCGGAGGAACTCCTCGTGCGCTTCGACCTCACCGACGCGGCCCGCCGACAGGCCCGTACGTACTCCGGGGGGATGCGGCGCCGCCTGGACCTGGCCGCGGGACTGGTGGGCTCGCCCGAGCCCGGCGTCTTCTTCCTCGACGAGCCCACCACCGGCCTCGACCCGCGCAGCCGCCGTGAGCTCTGGCAGGTGGTCCGCGACCTCGCCGGCCGGGGCGCCGCGGTGCTGCTCACCACCCAGTACCTGGAGGAGGCGGACCGGCTCGCCGACCGCATCACCGTGCTCCACCAGGGCGGCAGCGTCGCCGAGGGCACCCCGGAGGACCTGAAGTCACGCGTCGCGGGACACCGTCTGGACGTCGTCCTCAGCAGCCGTGAGGCCTACCTCCGGCTCGCGACCCGCGCCGTCCACCACTCCCCCGAGACCCTCACGCTGGGCATCCCCACGGACGGCACCGCCGCCCACGCCCGCGCCCTGCTCGACGAGATCGACCCGCACCGCACCGACGTCGACCGCTTCTCCGTGCACAGCGCGACCCTCGACGACGTGTTCCTCGCCCTCACCGCCGAGAAGACGGAGGCACCCGCCCATGTCTGACGCACCCGGAGCCCTGACCCACGCCACGGTCATGACCGGCCGCAGCCTGCTCATCAGCCGCCGCAACATCGACGCCGTCATCACGTCGATGATGCTGCCGATCATGCTGATGCTGATCTTCGTCTACTTCTTCGGCGGCGCGATCGAAACCGGCGCGGACTACGACTCGTACGTCATGTACGTCGTCCCCGGTGTCCTGTTCCTCTGCGCCGGCTTCGGCTCGGCCACCACCGCCGTGGCGGTGAGCGAGGACATGAAGGGCGGCATCATCGACCGCTTCCGCTCCATGGACATCGGCGGGACGCCGGTGGTGGCCGGCCACGTCGTGGCGAGCACGGTACGCAACCTGGTCTCCACCACTCTGGTGTTCGCCGTGGCCCTGCTCATCGGCTTCCGCCCCGCGGCCACCGCCGCGGGCTGGCTCGCCGTCGCAGCCGTGCTCCTCGCCTACATCGTGGCGCTGTCCTGGATCTCGGCGGCGATCGGCCTGCTCGCGCGCACGCCGGAGGCGGCCGGCGGATTCACCTTCTTCATGTCGTTCCTCCCGTACCCGAGCAGCGCGTTCGTCCCGGTCGACAGCATGCCGGGCTGGCTCCACGGCTTCGCCGACAACCAGCCGGTCACCCCGGCCATCGAATCCCTCCGCGGCCTCCTCCTGGACCAGCCCGTCGGCAACGCCCCCTGGACAGCGCTCGCGTGGGCGGCGGGGATCCTGCTGGTGGCCGTGTTCCTGTCGGGGGTGCTCTTCAGGACACGGACGCGGTGAGGCCCCGGAGCCGTGGTCGTAGGCGCCCATGACCTCGCGCAGGGACGGCAGCGAGGCGAGGCCGAGGGGCGCCCTGGCCCGCCAGCACCTCGCGGACCCGCCGCGCGGTCACGGGGAGCCGCGGCCGAGGTGCGGCCGGAGCCCCCGTGTGGAGGATGGAACAGGGGAT
Source organism: Streptomyces sp. NBC_01166 (assembly GCF_045039765.1). Classification (NCBI taxonomy): domain Bacteria; kingdom Bacillati; phylum Actinomycetota; class Actinomycetes; order Kitasatosporales; family Streptomycetaceae; genus Streptomyces; species Streptomyces sp. NBC_01166. The sequence goes on along the minus strand of NZ_CP108613.1, from coordinate 4,636,655 downwards.
GAGAAGGGCTCCGGCCTGCCGCAGACCGAGAGGGACATCATGCCGATCTGCACGACCCGCGACGGTGTCGACATCTTCTACAAGGACTGGGGCAAGGGCCGCCCCGTGGTCTTCGTCCACGGCTGGCCACTGAACGGTGACGCCTGGCAGGACCAGCTGAAGGCCGTCGCGGACGCCGGCTTCCGGGGTATCGCCCACGACCGCCGGGGCCACGGACGCTCGACGCCGGTCTACGACGGGTACGACTTCGACACCTTCGCCGACGACCTCGACGACCTCCTCACGAGGCTCGACCTGCGGGACGTCACCCTGGTCGCCCACTCGATGGGCGGCGGCGAGCTCGCCCGCTACATCGGGCGGCACGGCACGGACCGCGTCAGGTCCGCCGTGCTCCTCTCCTCGATCACACCGCTGATGCTCCAGGGCCCGGACAACCCCGAGGGCGTGCCGCAGTCGGTCTTCGACGGGATCAAGGACGGCATCCTGGCCGAGCGCTCACAGTTCTGGAAGGACACCGCCGTCGGGTTCTTCGGGGCGAACCGGGACGGCAACAAGGTCACCCGGGGAAACCAGGACGCCTTCTGGTACATGGCCATGGCCCAGACCATCGAGGGCGGCGTGGACTGTGTGGACGCCTTCGCCGCGACCGACTTCCACGAGGACCTGAAGAAGTTCGACATCCCCACCCTCGTCGTCCACGGCGACGACGACCAGATCGTGCCGATCGACGCGACCGGCCGCAAGGCCGCCGAGCTCGTGAAGAACGCGACGCTCAAGGTGTACCAGGGCAGCTCGCACGGCATCGCTCTCGTCCCCGGCGACAAGGAGAGGTTCAACGAGGACCTCCTGGAATTCCTCAGGAGGTGACGCCGGGAAGGTCCGGTGAAGCCTCAGAAGACGTCCGGACACCACGCCCGCCGTGGCGTCCGGAACACCGCGTCCGCCGTCGCCGCCGCGCCTGCCCGGTGCTCGTCGAGCCGGCCCAGCGCCGCCAGCCGCACCGGCGACTCGTCGCCCAGGTAGAGCGTGGCCAGCTCCGCCACGTCCAGCGTGAGGTCGGCGTCCCGTGTCGTGGGGGCGCACGAGGAGCCGGACGGTGACGCCTCCAGCAGGAAACGGCCGCCCGCCAGGCCCGCTCCGTCCTGGATGTCCAGGACCAGGGAGCCCTCGGTCGCGTACGTACGCGCCTCCAGGGCCCGGGGGACGTCCAGGACGCGCAGCCACATCCAGTCCGCCTGGGACACGACGCGGGCGGCGCGCGGGTCCGGGAGGAGGAGCGGGAGCAGGTCGTCGGGCGCGCGGCAGCCCGAGCGGACCGTGGTGATCCAGTCGATGGAGCAGACGAAGTGCCAGAGGGCGCGTTCCGCCTCCGGGGTCGTCGCGATCATGCTGGCCACCGTCGCCGTGTTGAGCGGCTGCATCCGGTCGCCCCACTTGTCGTCGGCGCGGTAGACGATCAGTCCGTCCGTCTCTCCGTCCGCCGACCGGTACACCGCGTAGAACGGCTCCGTCCACTTGTCGGACGCGGGGGCGTCCACGCCCGTGCTGCGCTGCCACCAGCGCTCGTCCCGGGAGACCACGCCGTGCTGGCGCCCGGCGAGACGGCCGTGGAGTTCGGGGCCCAGCTTGCGTACGTCCGCGCCGTCCACCAGCTCGATCCGGCCGCCGTCCTCCTCGGAGGGAACCCGGCCGCGCGGGTCCAGACCCGCGCGGGGGACGTCGATCTCCCACTCGGCGGTCCAGGAGGCCGGCCCGAATCCGTACCGCCCGTAGATGGGGTACTCGGCGGCGATCAGCGAGGCGACCACGTCGCCGCGCTCCTTGGCCGCCGCCAGGTCCGTGGCCATCATCCGGCTGAGCAGCCTGCGCCGGCGGTGCGTCGGGGTCACCGTCACGCCCGTGACCGCGTCGGCCCGCACCTTCGCGCCGCCCACGACGGTCAGCTCCTGCTCGAACGAGGCGAAGGTGGCGACACAGCGTCCGGCGTCGAACACCCCCTGGACACGGGAGAGATCGGTATGGGCCAGGCGCACCGCGACCTCCTCCTCCGGCGGCACCGAGGCCGACGCCCGGAGGAACCCGGTGCCCACGGCGCGCATCCAGTCGGGGTATTCGGCTTCGGAGACGCTACGCGGATCAGGGCTCATGCGGCCCACGCTAGGCACAACGTGTTCGCGGTGTCGCCCGCTTTTCCGGCCGCCCCCGCCGCTGCCGGGCGCCCTCGCTCAGAACGCCGCGCGGATCTCGCCGACCTCGGCGGCGCCGCCCAGCAGCGGGGCCCGCCCGATGCGGGACACCACCGGGGCGTCGACGCCCAGCAGCCCCAGGGCGCGGGCCAGCACCGGACCCAGGGCACGGGTGGAGCCGTCGTCGATCTTGAAGGCCAGGGCCCTGCCGTCCGGAAGGGCGAGCGCCTGGACCGCCTCCGCGCCCATCTTGGAGAGCGTGCCCGGCACCTCCCGCATCAGCCAGGTGTCCGGCCGCCGCGTGCCCGCGACGTACTCGGGGTGCGCCCGCATCGCGTCCGCGACCCGGCGCTCCGCCGTGCCCGGCTCCGCCAGCACGAACGCCCGGAACGCGCGGGCCAGGCCCACCAGCCCGATCGCCATCAGCGGGGCCCCGCAGCCGTCCGTGCCGATCGACGCGACGGGCTCGCCCGCCGCCTCCGCGACGACCTCGCCGACCAGTCGCTGCAGCGGGTGGGCCGGGTCGAGATACGTCGCGGTGTCCCACCCGTTGCGTACGCAGACGGCGAGCATCGCCGCGTGCTTGCCGGAGCAGTTCATGGTGAGCGGCTCCCGCACACCCCCGGCGGCCAGGTACGCCTCCGCCTCGACGGGGTCCAGGGGCAGGTCGGGCGGCGTCTGGAGGTCCTCCGGCTTCAGCCCGTGCTCCGCGAGCATCGTGCGCACCAGGTCGAGGTGGAAGGCCTCGCCCGAGTGGCTCGCGGCCGCCAGCGCCAGCCGCTCCCCGGAGAGGTCGAGACCGGCCCGGAGGATCGCGGCGGCCTGCATCGGCTTGTTGGAGGAGCGCGGGAAGACCGGGGCCGCCGGGTCGCCGAGCGCGAGCTCCACGCTCCCGTCCGCGGCCAGGACGACCAGCGATCCCCTGTGGTGGCCCTCGGTGAAGCCGGACCGCACGACCTCGGCCAGGACCGGGGGCACGGGCGACGAGGACGCGTACGAGGCTATGGAGGAGCTCATGGGGGTGGTGGCCTTCCGGGGACGGGCGTGACCCGCCCCCCGAAGGGTCACCTCAGGCGAGCAGGTCCTCTACTTGTGCTTCCCCGTCACGGTACCTGCGGGCGATCTCCGCGCTGCAATCGTCGACGGTGCGCTGGAGCCGGTGCCGGCGCCGGGACACCTGCTGCTCGTAGCGGACGAGGCGTCCCATGGCGGTGAGGAGCTCCTCGTCCGTCCGGGCGTCGAGGTCGGAGAGCTCGATCTCCGAGAGCGTGTCCGCCGCCAGTTGGCGGTACTCGTCGCTGCGCGGCGTGGTGAGGGTGACGTGCCGGGCCGAGGAGCGGTGGACGGACGGGGTGTCGGCGAGGATCTCCGAGAGCCGGTCCACGACGGGCGACTCGGGATCCACCCGGCGGGCGAGCTCCGCGCGCAGGATGTCGATCCGGCCCTGGACCAGACGGCGTACGTAGCTGAGGTCCGCCTCGTCGCGCTGGGCGTCACGGCGCAGGGAGCGCAGGTCCGGCAGCCGCAGCCCCTTGAATTCGGGCTGCGGGCGTACGGAGGCCAGTCCTTCGACCGCACCGCCCCCGGCCTGCCCGGGCACGGACACCGCTCCCGGCAGCTGTGCGAGCGGTGGGGCGGGCAGCTGGCCGGGCGGCGCGGTACCGGTCCGCTGCACCGGCGGCCGCAGGCCGGCAGCTGCACGTGTCCCTGGTACGGCACCGGGTGATGGCCCGGTTCCATGTGTCGTCATGATGTTCCGTCCCCTCGACCGGTGCGTCGGCACACCGACACCGTGCATGGTGCCACTACGCACGGTGTTCACGCAGGTGCTCTGTACCCGTTCAGCCCAAGATAGGTTGGTCTGTATGCGTGCAGTGATACAGAGAGTGGACGGCGCGAGCGTCACCGTGGCGGGCGCCGCGGACGATCCGCCGGGGACCGGAACGGTCGGCGAGATCGTCGGCGAGGGCCTGTGTGTGCTGGTGGGGGTCACTCACGGCGACACCGCGGAGAAGGCGGCGCAGCTCGCCCGCAAGCTGTGGACCCTGCGGATCCTGGAGGGCGAGAAGTCCTGCTCGGATGTGAATGCACCGCTTTTGGTCATTTCGCAGTTCACCCTCTACGGGGACGCCAGGAAGGGCCGCAGGCCCACGTGGAACGCCGCCGCGCCGGGCGAGGTCGCCGAGCCCCTGGTCGACGAGGTGGTGGCACAGCTGCGCGCCCTCGGGGCGCAGGTGGAGACGGGCCGGTTCGGGGCGGACATGCGCGTCTCGCTCACGAACCACGGCCCGTTCACCGTGCTCGTCGAGGTGTAGCGGGCCCTCCGGCACGCCCTACGGCTCGACGACCGTCTCCTGGGCCGCCGCGGTGTCACCCGCGATCAGCTCCGCGTCCACCGCGACGTTCCGCTTCACCAGCGCCAGGGCGATCGGCCCCAGCTCGTGGTGGCGGGCCGAGGTGGTGATGAAGCCGAGCTGGCGGCCCTCCTGGCCGTCGGCGGCGAGCCTGACCGGCGTCCCGTGGCCCGGTAGATGGACCTCGCTGCCGTCGAGGTGCAGGAAGACGAGGCGGCGCGGCGGCTTCCCCAGGTTGTGGACACGGGCGACCGTCTCCTGGCCGCGGTAGCAGCCCTTCTGGAGATGCACGGCGCTGCCGATCCAGCCCAGCTCGTGCGGGATGGTGCGGTGGTCGGTCTCGAAGTTCAGGCGCGGGCGGTGCGCCTCGACGCGAAGCGCCTCGTACGCCAGGATCCCGGCCACCGGGCCGTGCTCGGCGGCGTACGCCTCCAGGTCGGCCCGGGGCAGGAAGAGGTCGCGGCCGTGTGCCGTCTCCCGTACGGCGGCACCCTCCGGGACCTCGGCGATGGAGCCGGCCGGAAGGTACACGACGGCGATGTCCTCGGTGCGGTCGGCGACCTCGACCCGGTAGAAGAACTTCATCGACTCCAGGTACGCGATCAGCTCGCCCTGGCTCTCCGGCTCGGCGTGCATCCACACCGTCGTGCCGTCGTCGACCAGGTAGAGGGCGTGCTCGATGTGCCCGTTGGCGGAGAGGATCAGCGCCTCGGTCGCCTGGTTCGGCGCGAGGTCGCTGACGTGCTGGGTGAGCAGCAGGTGCAGCCAGGCCAGCCGGTCGTCGCCGGTGACCGTGACGACCCCGCGGTGCGAGAGGTCGACGAGGCCGTTGCCGTCGGCGAGTGCGCGTTGCTCACGGAACAGGTCGCCGTAGTGCGCGGCGACGCCTTCGTCGCGCCCCTCGGCGGGGACGGCGCCGGGCAGGGACAGCAAGGGGCTCTTCATGCGACCAGCGTACGACCCGCGCGGCCCCGGCTACCGGGCGCTGCCGGGTTCCTCCGGTGCACCGGCCTTCGCCGCGCAGTCGGCACAGCGTCCGAAGATCGCGAAGTGCTTCATGTCGGTCTCGAAGCCGAACGTGTCCCGCAGCTTCGCCGTGAAGTCGGCGACCACGTCGACATCGGCCTCGATGACGTCCGTGCAGTCGCGGCAGACCAGGTGGATGTGGTGGTGGCGGTCCGCGAGGTGGTACGTCGGGGAGCCGTGCCCGAGGTGGGCATGGCTGACCAGCCCGAGCTCCTCCAGGAGCTCCAGGGTCCGGTAGACGGTGGAGATGTTCACGCCCGACGCCGTCCTGCGCACCTCGCAGAGGATGTCGTCGGGCGTCGCGTGCTCGAGCTTGTCCACGGCCTCAAGGACGAGCTGACGCTGAGGCGTCAGCCGGTAGCCACGCTTCCGAAGATCGGTCTTCCAGTCGGTGCTCACCACGTGCCCAGTGTAGGGCTGAGCGAGCGCCGGCCCGTCGGACCGGCGCTCCACGACCCCGACAGGGCCTACTTGAAGAACGCGATGCCGTCGTCCGGCAGGTCTCCGAGGCCCCGCGCCATCTCCGCGACCTGTTCCGGGGTGACGACCTTCTTCAGGTGCGCCGACATGTACGGCCGGAGCTCCACGTCGGGGGTGGACTTCTCGCCGACCCACATCAGGTCGCTGTTCACATAGCCGTAGAGACGCTTGCCGCCGCTGTACGGGCCGGAGGCCGCGGTGCGGGCCACCGCGTCGGTGACGATGTCGATCTGCGGCTTCTGCTTCGCCAGCTCGCCGTACCAGACCTCGACGATGCCCTGGTCGCGGACCATGACGATCTCGACCTTGCGGTCCTTGTCGATGCGCCAGTAGCCGGACTCGGACTCGAGCGGCTTGACCTGGTTGCCCTCGGCGTCCAGCACCCAGGAGTGCGAGACGTACTCGAGGAAGTCACGGCCGTCGTGGCTGAAGGTGACCTCCTGGCCGAAGTTGCACTTCTCGGCACCGGGGAAGTCGGAGACGCCCGCACCCGCCCAGTTGCCGAGGAGGAAGGCCAGCGGTACGAGGTCCGGGTGAAGGTCGGACGGAATCTCGATCATGAGCGGCTCAGACGATCTGTGAGGGTGTACGGAAAGTGTTCGGCGAGGGTCAGCGCTGGCCCTGGTACAGCTTCTTCACGGTCACGGCGGCGAAGGCGAGCACGCCGACGCAGACCAGGACCAGCAGGGCGGAGAAGAAAGCCTCAAGCACGGGAGCTCCTCGGAACGAACGACATGACGGCAGCAGACGGCCGGGCCCCCAGCCTAATGGGTGGGGGCCCGGCGCGGCGGCCCGGGGCTTCGCCCGGGCCCGGTCGGCTCAGCCCAGGAGCTGGTTCTGGAGGATCAGCGTCTGGTGGAACGGAACCACCTCCGTGCCGGCCTCGCCCTTGCGGCTGTGGACGATCAGGGCGACGGTGTCCCCGGCCAGCACGTAGGCGTGGCGGACCAGCTCGGCGCCGTGGGGCTCGGCTTCGGAGTAGACGTGCGCCGTGGTGAATTCCGCCCCGGCCGTGGCCGTCCAGTCCTCGTCGAACACGTGCTCGGTGGTCCCGGCGAGGGGGAGCGGCAGCGAGTCGAGCGAGTCGTCCTCGTAGAGCTCGTCGTGGAAGGCCGTCGAGTACGCCACCGAGTTGAACTGGAGCAGATAGATCCGGGACGACGTGCCGTCCGGCATGGTCCAGCCGCGGGCGGCTATGTGCCGCAGGGCGGAGTCCTTCAGGTGCTGGGTGAGAGCGGCCCGGTCGTCCTTGCCGTACTCGGTGACGTACCGGGCGGTGTCCACCCACCCGCCGTCGAGGCCCTTGACCGCGGTGGCCCCGGCCGGTGCCGGCAGCAGCAGGCGCCGCAGATCCGCGTGATGGATCTCGGCGCTGTTGGAGTCGCTGAACGGGCGGGGCGCGTCGGCGGGCAGGGCGGGGAGGGTCAGTGCCGGGTAGTCCCACCGCCCGTCGTCGCGCGTGGCGAGGCCCGGTACGTCGGTGCGCTTCATCGACGTGATGCCGGCGACCGTGCCGGCTCCCAGCCCGCCCATGACGAGCACGGCGGCCGTCCACCGGAGGACGGCCCGCAGGACGCGGCGCGGCGGGCGGGGTGTGGCGGCCGCGGGGCCCTCCTCCTGCACAGGAAGAGGCGGCGGGTCGTTCGGGACCGGCGGGAGGGTGGTCGTGGCGGGAACGGCCACGTCGGCCGGTGGGGCCGTCTGCTCGGTCATATGTACTCCCCCGGGGACGTGATGTGGTCCAGCTGGTCCTTCAGCAGTTCAGCGACGGCGGCCTTGTCGACGGGCTTGATGCCGGTCGCCCGGTAGGTGATGCTCAGCTCACCGTCGTACGCCGCGCACACCATGTCCTCGATGCCGCTCTCGCTGTCCTTGGGCTGCAGGTAGCAGGTCGCCTTGCGGGTGTGGCCCTTGACCTTCGGGCCGTCACGGAAGATCCCGACGAGGTCGAACAGCTCCGTCTGGAAGGTGTAGAAGTTCCGGACGGCGTTCTTGTCCTTCATCCGCACGATCTCGGCGTGCACCTCAAGGTCGTTGCCATCGGAGACGTACGACCGGAGAGCGAGGCCCTGCACGCGGAGCTTGTCGATCCGCTTCTCGTACTCCCGGCGCTTCTTGCCCGCGAGCCCCCGGCTGGACTCCTTCATCGCGGCGACGGCCCGCCTGCCGTCCACCTCGTCGTCGTTGCCGTGCTCACCGTCGTCCGGACCGAGGCGGTAGCCCTTGGGCACCGGCAGCAGCAGCTTGCTGAGCTCGGTGTCGGAACGGCCCCGGTCGATGGCGCCCGCGGGGTCCTTGCCGGCCTCGCGGTCGGACACCTTCCAGGGAATGGTCTCCACGGTGCGGTCAGCGCTGTCCACCGTGATCTTCGTGTAGGCGGCGGCACCTCCGACGGCGCCCAGCACCAGCACGAAGGGAAGGGCCGTGAGCAGGATCCGCCGGGCCCTGCGGGACCGCGAGGGGGCGACCGGGGTGTCAGCGGCGTCCGGGGCGTCGAGCGGTTCGGGGAGCGGTGCCGTGCCGGAGGGCTCGGGCGGGGTCATGTCGTTCACACGCGCTCCAGCTGTCGCTCGGCCAGCGTCCGGATGTCCTTCTTGCTGATCGGCCGGGCGTCGTAGATATTGATCTCGATCATGATGTCGCCGCGGTGCATGACGGCCCTGGCCCGGTAGAAGGGCAGATAGCCGGGCTTCCGGTCGACGCCGTAGACGTAGTAGCGGCCCTCGCCGCTTCCCTTGACCGCGTCGCCTTCGTTGCCCGCACCCCCTTCGGCCCCGGACATGTACGAGCGCTGCCCATCGGCGAAGCCGGCGGCCGCGGTGTCCGCCCCGGAGGAGAACTGGACGAGACGGATCTCCGCCTCGCGGTGCGCGCCCTTCTTCCACGAGGCCCCCGCGATGCGGCGTATGTCGGACTCCAGGAAGTACTCGTACGTGGAGTCCTCGTGGGTGAAGTCGCGCGCGAGGTCCCCCACGCTCATCCAGCCGTCGTCCAGCCAGTCCGCTTCCTCGTTCTCGCTCCAGCCTGCCGGACGGTCGACGAGCAGCTTGCGCAGATCGCCGTCCGTCTTGACCTGCCGGTCCTGCGAGGCGGGCAGCGGAGCCGGGACCTTGTCCGCGGGAAGCGCCTTCGCCGGGTAGGCCAGCTCCGTCTGCGACAGCGCGGGCAGTTGCGACGGAGGCCGCTGCGCCTGGATGCCGTAGCCGATCGCCGTGCCGCCGGAGATGCCGAGCAGGGCGGCCGCGGCGATCAGCAGGGTCGTACGGCCCCGTGGACGCTGCCGTCCCGGGGCGGCGGGCGGCTCGGCCGACGGGCCGGAAATGGTGTCGTTCGGTTCCAAAAGGGTCCCCCCCAAGAGACCTGAGGCGCGGGTTCCATTACCTGCGCACACAACTGACCCACAGGTCACAGGAGAGGTTGCACCGCCGAGGATTACAGTTCGGTACATGCCGAAGAAGCTCGTGATCAAGGTGACCGCCGGAGCCGATGGAGCCGAGCGCTGCTCGCAGGCCTTCACCGTGGCGGCCGTGGCCGTCGCCAGCGGGGTCGAGGTCTCGCTGTGGCTGACCGGCGAGTCCGCCTGGTTCGCCCTGCCGGGGCGTGCCGCCGAATTCGAACTGCCGCACTCCGCGCCGCTGCCCGATCTGATCGACTCGATCCTGGCGGGCGGCGGGATCACGCTCTGCACCCAGTGCGCGGCGCGGCGCGACATCACGGAGAAGGACGTCCTGGAGGGCGTACGGATCGCAGGCGCCCAGGTCTTCGTGCAGGAGGCCATGGCGGACGGCACCCAGGCCCTCGTCTACTGATCGCCGGGCCGCGGGGCCGGACGGCACTTCGCGGACTCGGCCTAGCGGCGGTGGTCCCTGCCGTCGAGCTCGTCCCACCACTCGTCCGAGATCTTGTCCCCCGTGCGCTGCTCCCGCGGCGGACGGGGCCGCTCGTCACGCGGACGGGGATCAGGAGGCCGGGAGGCGCGGGCGGGGTCGTCCCACCAACGGTCCTCGGGTCCCTTGCGGTTGGCGACGATCGCGGCGACGGGCGGTATGACCATGGCGACCACGCACATCGCCACGGCGGCCGGGACGGACCACAGACGCACGAAGGCCCAGGCGGAGACGAAGAGGAAGAGGCATCCGCCCATCATCAGAAAATAGACGCGCCTGCGCCGGGCGTACATGTTTCCAGCGTAGAGCTCTTCGGCGAGGAAGCGAACGCGGACGGCACGAAGGGCCACACCCCTGTTCAGGTGGCGTCCAACCCCCTGGGGTGCGGCCCTCCGGCCGTATGTGCGCGTGAACTACACGGCGATGGCGACCTCGGCGAGGCCACCGGTCTGCGCCACGACCGTGCGGTCGGCGGTGCCGCCCGGAACCAGGGCGCGGAGCGTCCAGGTGCCCTCGGCCGCGTAGAAGCGGAACTGTCCGGTCGCCGAGGTCGGGACCTCGGCGGTGAACTCACCGGTCGAGTCCAGCAGACGGACGTAGCCGGTGACGGGCTCGCCGTCGCGGGTCACGCTGCCCTGGATGGTCGTCTCGCCCGGCTTGATCGTCGAAGCGTCGGGGCCGCCGGCCTGTGCTCCACACATGGTGTTCTGTCCTTCTGGTCGGGGTCCTGCTGATCGGGTCCTGCGGAATTACTTGTTGGCGCCGAGCTCGATCGGCACGCCCACGAGGGAGCCGTACTCGGTCCACGAACCGTCGTAGTTCTTGACGTTCTCCTGGCCGAGCAGCTCGTGCAGGACGAACCAGGTGAGCGCGGAGCGCTCACCGATGCGGCAGTACGCGATGGTGTCCTTGGCCAGGTCGACCTGCTCGTCCTCGTAGAGGGCCTTGAGCTCGTCGTCCGACTTGAACGTGCCGTCGTCGTTGGCGTTCTTCGACCACGGGATGTTGCGGGCGCTCGGCACGTGGCCGGGACGCTGCGACTGCTCCTGCGGGAGGTGCGCCGGGGCGAGCAGCTTGCCGCTGAACTCGTCGGGCGAACGCACGTCGACGAGGTTCTGGCTGCCGATGGCCTTCACGACGTCGTCGCGGTAGGCGCGGATCGACTCGTCCTGGGCCTTGGCCTTGTACTGGGTGGCCGGGCGCGTCGGAACGGCGTCGGTCAGGTCGCGGGAGTCGAGCTCCCACTTCTTGCGGCCGCCGTCGAGCAGCTTGACGTTCTCGTGGCCGTAGAGCTTGAAGTACCAGTACGCGTACGAGGCGAACCAGTTGTTGTTGCCGCCGTAGAGCACGACCAGCGTGTCGTTGCCGATGCCCTTCTCGGACAGGAGCTTCTCGAAGCCGGCCTGGTCGACGAAGTCACGGCGGACCGGGTCCTGGAGGTCCTTGGTCCAGTCGATCCGGATCGCGTTCTTGATGTGGTTCTTCTCGTACGCCGAGGTGTCCTCGTCGACCTCGACGATGGCGACCTGCGGGTCGTCGATGTGGGCCTCGACCCAGTCGGCGTCGACCAGAACGTCTGCGCGGCTCATGTGTTTCTCCTCCGGGGCAGTCTTCGGCGGGGTGGTGCGGTGTGCGGAGTGCGAGGTGTACGCGCAGGTGCTTGGAGCGGAACGCGTACGGAAGGCACGGGTTCGGCCCTGACGTGGTCGAAGGGCCGGGGGAAACGGGAGAGGGTCCCGCTCAGAAGGTGCGACAGAGCATGGCGGCGACGCGGCACAGGTCTACTGCCCGCCGCTTCGTGAGGTCCGCCTGTCGCTTCATGCGTCCGATCGTAGGGAGGTACGGCCGGAGATGTCACCGTCGTGTCGGATAATGAGACACGATCGTCCGCGATGCGAGACGAGAGCGAGATCGATGCCCTCGCCGGCCCGGGAACGGGCGGCCTCCGGGCGACGGTCACCTACGGAACGGACGAGCTCGTCTCATTATCTGGATCGGCCGTCCGGGCGGCCTTCGCGGACCCCTACCCCGGCCGGCCAGGAGTTACCCGTGGGGCCCGTGCCCTGTCGTCACCCGGCGAGCCGGATGTCGGCGCCGGTCATCGAGATCTCCAGGCCGCCCGGCGCCACCTCGATCTTCTCCATCTTCAGGCCCTCGGGCAGCCCCGCGATCCTGCGCTCGAAGTCGGTCTTCTTCCTGACCAGGCCCTCCAGGCCGGGGATGCCCTCACCCGGGACCTCGTCGGCGTGCACCTTGACGGTGTCCCCGTCGACCAGGGTGACCGTGGAGAGCACGCTGCGCGTGACCGTCTGGCCCACCAGCGGGATCTGCACCGAACCGGTGACCTTGACCTTGCCGTCGCCCCCGTAGGCGACAGTGACGCCGTCGTCGGCCGCCTCCGTGAGAGCCGCGTACGAGATGACGGCAGTCCCGGTGGCACGGGAGGCCGTAGCGCTGGTGTAACCGGCGCCCAGCGTCACCTGACTCAGCTGGGCCCGGATCTCACCGATCCGTATCTCCCGGCCCGCCGCGCCCGCACGGACGTCCTTGACCGTGACGTCGACACGGTCGAGCTCGGACCCGGCCACCTGGGTCAGGAAGGGGAAGCCCTTGATCGAGACCTCGGTCGAACCGGCCTCGGCACCGGCGAAGGAGACCCGCCCCTCGGCCTCCGACTCCGCGAAATACACGGCGGCGCGGTCCACGGCGACGAAGACGCCACCCAGCACCACGGCGATGATCAGCAGTACTCGCAGTGCTCGCATGCCTGTTGTTCCCCCACTCGGACCGGCCTGACCCCTGTGGGCGTGAGCCTACTGCCGCCGTGCGGCGCGCCCGGAGTGATCGACGAGCGGACGGCCCCGCCGGTTCCCCGGGAGCGGGCAGTGTGAGTGAGGGAACGTCAGGAACGTCCGGGCGTCAGGCGATCGCACGGCCGATCAGATAGACGGCGGGAGCCGCGGCCGTGAGCGGCAGCGCCACACCGGCGGTCATGTGCACGAAACGGGACGGGTAGTCGTAGCTCGCGACCCGCAGGCCGATCAGCGCGCAGCCGCCGGCCGCGAACCCGAGGAACGCGGCCTGCGCGCCGAAGTCCGTGAAGGCTCCGGCGGCCAGGCCGGCACCCGCCGCGGCGAGCAGCGACACGACGACCGAGACCGGGCCGGGCAGCGGCAGGGCCCTGACGAGCACCGCCACCGCGACCGCGATGGCGCCCACCGTCACCGCGTCCGGGACGGCCGCCAGGTGTCCGGCGGCCAGCACGGCGAGCGCGGCCGACGCGACGGTGGCCGTCAGGCCGTACATCCGCTCGTCCGCCCCGGCCCGGCTGCGCAGCTGGAGGACGAGGGTGAGCAGCACCCAGACACCGAGCGTGCCGAGGATGGCCGCCGGGGCGTTGCTCCGGCCCGCGGCGAGCAGCACGACGTCGGCCACCACACCGCCTGCGAACGCGAGCGCGATGCCCTGCCTGGCGGGCCACATGCCGTTGAGCCGGAACCACCCGGCCGCGGTCACGGCCTGGAGCAGGACGAGGGGCACGAGCAGGGCGTACGGACCGATCGCGGCGCCGAGGGCGAGGAGCAGCCCGAGGCCCGCGGTGATCGCGGCGGGCTGGATCCCCGGCGCGATGATCGGCGAACGCCCCTCGGCCCGGGCCCGCTGGGCGTCGGTGACGCGGCTGTTGCCCAGGGTGGTGGGCGCGCTGTAGCCGGTGTCGGCGGGTGCGGCCGCCGACACCTCCGGAGCCGACAGGGCGGGCTGGGCCGCCGGAGCCTCGGGGGGCAGCGGGTAGGCGCCCTGAGCGCCCTGCACGGATGCGGGGGTCGGCTCGGGCGCCGCCGGGTGCTGCCGCTGGACCGTCGGCTGGTACTGGGTGTCCCAGGTCTGCCCCTGCCACGTCTGGGTCGCGCCTTGGTCGGCCGGGACCTGGGGCGCGCCCGGCTCCGGGTAGGCGGAGGGCTGCTGCTGCGCGTAGGGCTGCTGCGAGCCGTACGCGGGCGGCATGGGCTCCTGACCGTAGGCGGGCTGCGCCGGCTGCTGCCCGTACGTCTGCTGCCCGTACGCCTGCTGCTGGTACGCCTGCTGCTGGTCCTGCTGCCCGTAAGCCGGGTCGTCGTGCTGCTGCCCGTAAGCCGGGTCGTAGGGCTGCTGCCCCTGGTGCTGCTGCCCGTGTCCCGGGTCGTACGGATACTGCTGATCGCTGTTGCTCATGGTCTGCGGTTCACCCTCCTGCGAACGGCGGGAGCACCTCGACCGTGCCGCCCTCGGCAAGCCGTACGGTCTCATGACCGCGGGTCCCCACAGGATTCCCGTCGATCAGGAACGAGCATCGGAGCAGCACGCGCGTCAGCTCGCCGGGGTGCCGCTCCCGCACACCGTCGAGCGCCTCGGCGAGCGTGTCCGCCGTGTACGGCTCCTCCGCGGTCCCCGCGGCAGCCTTGGCCGCGGCCCAGTAGCGGATCGTTCCCGCCGCCATGGCGGCACCCCTTTCGTCGTACGTCGGCTGTCCATCATGGATCACGCCGAGTCGGTCCAGTCGGCGATACGGGTCAGCAGTTTCTCGTCCGCGGCGTTCTCCGCGTGGCCCATGCCGTGCTCCAGCCAGAGCTCCGCCCCGTCACCGGCGGCCCCTGCCAGCATCCTCGGGTGGTCGACCGGGAAGTACGGGTCCCGGTCGCCGTGCACGATCAGCAGGGGCGCGGTGATCAGCGGGACGGCCTCCACCGGCGAGAGCGGCACGGGGTTCCAGTCCTCGCGGTGGATCCGGGTGCGGAATCCGTAGCGGCCGACGAGCCGGCCCACGGGGCGGGTGACGACCCAGTGCAGGCGGCGCATGGGCGCCGTACCCCGGTAGTACCAGCGAGCGGGCGCGCTCACCGAGACGACCACATCCGTATGCGCGCCTGTATGCGCCTCTGCGCGCTCCCCGTGCGCCTTGTGAGCCCCCGTGCGCTGGTCCACCCGTTCGGCCCCCACGGCTCCCGATTCCTCGTCCACGGATTCACCGGCTTCCGGCGCCGTATACAGAGCGGCGTGCCGGAGCACCACGGAACCGCCCATCGAGAAGCCGACCGTAACGATGCGGCGGTGTCCCAACGACCGCGCCCAGGCGACCGCGGCCGCTAGATCCAGCACCTCGCGGTCACCCACCGTGGACCGCCCGCCGGACTTTCCGTGACCCCGGAAGGAGAACGTGATCACGGCCGCACGCTGGGCGAACACCTCCGCTGCGCGCAGGACGGCCGGCCGGTCGACGGAGCCGGTGAAACCGTGTGCGAGGACGATGGCGGTCCCCGCGGACCCATCGCCGCCGGCTGCCCCGGAACCCGCCGTACACGGGGTGTACACCGCCTCGATACGGACCCCGTCACCGGTCAGCAACGTGGTGCGCCGCGGGGCCCGCGTGATCGAGGGAACAGAAGAACTCGAGAAACGACCCTCGGACACAGAACTCATGTGGGCTATTCTGCTGCGAAGAGGATCCGGGCAATGCAGCCCCCGGGTCCTTTTGTGCTTTCCGAGCGTTGTTACGGCAGCGTTTCCACAAGCTCAGCGTTCCCCGGGCGCGGGACCGCACAGTAAAAACCGTATGACGGCCGTCGAGAGAAATGGTCGTACGGGAGTACGAAGCAGTGCCGCATACTCCCCCGGGTCCGACCCGGGAGTGCCCCTCTCGCAGGGAACGAGGAGGACCGACGTAATGGGCGAGCTGAACGTGCACGATCGACCGACGACCCAGGCAGGTGGGCGGCGATGAGTTCACTGCTGCTTCTGACGAATGCCCTTCAACCGTCGACGGAGGTGCTCCCCGCCCTCGGCCTTCTGCTGCACAGCGTGCGGGTCGCCCCCGCCGAGGGACCAGCTCTCGTCGACACCCCTGGTGCCGACGTCATCCTCATCGACGGCCGGCGCGACCTCCCGCAGGTCCGCTCGCTCTGTCAGCTGCTGCGGTCCACCGGGCCCGGCTGTCCGCTGATCCTCGTCGTGACGGAGGGCGGCCTCGCGGCCGTCACCGCCGACTGGGGCATCGACGACGTCCTGCTGGACACCGCGGGTCCCGCGGAGGTCGAGGCCCGGCTGCGGCTGGCCACCGGCCGCCAGCAGATCACCGCCGACGACTCCCCCATGGAGATCCGCAACGGCGATCTGTCGGTCGACGAGGCGACGTACAGCGCGAAGCTCAAGGGCCGGGTCCTCGACCTGACCTTCAAGGAATTCGAGCTGCTCAAGTACCTCGCGCAGCACCCGGGCCGGGTCTTCACCCGCGCCCAGCTGCTCCAGGAGGTCTGGGGCTACGACTACTTCGGCGGCACCCGCACGGTCGACGTACACGTGCGGCGGCTGCGGGCCAAGCTGGGCCCCGAGCACGAGTCGCTGATCGGCACGGTCCGCAACGTCGGCTACCGCTTCGTCACCCCCGAGAAGGGTGACAGGGGAGCTGATAAGGGCGACCGGGGAGCCGGGGAGGCCGGGGCCAAGGCGGCGCCGGAGCCCGTGGCCGAGGTGGTCACCCGTTCGGAGCAGTCCGCGGAGGCTGAGATCACGGAAGAAGCCCCGGTCCGGCCTGCCAAGCGCTAGGTCGATCCGCGTAGACTGCCGCGCGTGGCCAAGGTGACGCGGGACGATGTGGCGAGACTGGCGGGGACCTCGACAGCGGTCGTCAGCTACGTCATCAACAACGGACCCAGGCCGGTCGCCCCGGCCACGCGCGAGCGGGTGCTCGCCGCGATCAAGGAGCTGGGGTACCGGCCCGACCGGGTCGCCCAGGCCATGGCCTCGCGGCGCACCGACCTCATAGGGATGATCGTGCCGGACGCCCGGCAGCCCTTCTTCGCCGAGATGGCTCACGCCGTCGAACAGGCGGCGGCGGAGCGCGGGAAGATGGTGCTCGTCGGCAACTCGGACTACCGCGACGAGCGCGAGGTCCACTATCTGCGGGCCTTCCTCGGCATGCGGGTCTCCGGGCTGATCCTGGTCAGCCAGGGGCCCAGTGAGCGTGCCGCGGCCGAGATAGAGGCCTGGGACGCCCGCGTGGTCCTGCTGCACGAACGCCCCGAGGCGATCGACGACGTCGCGGTCGTCACCGACGACGTCGGCGGCGCCCAGCTCGCCACCCGTCACCTCCTGGAGCACGGCAACGCCTACGTGGCGTGCCTCGGCGGCATGGAGTCGACCCCGGTGGTCGGCGACCCGGTCGCCGACCACATCGAGGGCTGGCGCCGGGCGATGCAGGAGGCCGGACGGCCGACCGAGGGCCGGCTCTTCCACGCTCCGTACAACCGCTACGACGCCTACCAGGTGGCGCTGAAGCTGCTCTCCGGGCCCGACCGTCCCCCGGCGATCTTCTGCTCCACGGACGACCAGGCCATCGGGGTGCTGCGGGCCGCGCGCGAGCTGCGGATCGACGTGCCGGGTGAGCTGGCGGTCGCGGGCTTCGACGACGTGAAAGAAGCGGGACTGACCGATCCGCCGCTCACGACGGTCTTCTCGGACCGTCCGGCGATGGCGCGGGCGGCCGTGGACCTGGTCCTCGACGACTCCCTGCGGGTCTCGGGGTCGCGGCGCGAGCGGCTGAAGCAGTTCCCGTCGGCGCTGGTGGTGCGCCGGTCGTGCGGCTGCGGCGAACCGACGGTCACCGCGCTGTAGCGGGGCGCTTCCTTATATCGGGCATACGAGGTTCTGCCGGGCTTCTCAGGGCGTACTCAGGCTGCTCTCATGTTCGCTGGCCACTCTCGTAGACATGACCGACAGCCACCGCCCGAGCGGCGAGTACCCGATGTCCCCCTCGCACGACAACGGTTCGTACGGCAGCGCCTCGCACGGCACCGGCTCGTACGACAGCGCCTCGCACGGCACCGGCTCGTACGACACCGCCTCGCACGGCGGCGGTGAGGCGGCCTACCCGCCGCCGCCGGCCTACGAGCCCGCGCGGCAGACCACCGAGGTGCCCGCCGCCGCCTACGCCTGGCCCGCCCCGGCGCCCGAGCCCGTCCCGGCCGCGGCCCCCGCGTCCGAGCGCCGGGTCAAGCGGCCGCTCGCCCTGCTGGCGGCCGTCGCGATCGCCGCCGCGGCGATCGGCGGCGGCACCGCCACCCTCATCGGCGAGCTCGCGGGCGGCGGCTCCGGCAGCTCGGGCTCCAGCGGCGTCGTCAGCGGCACCACCGTCTCGCAGAGCAGCGCCGGTACGGTCTCCGGCGTGGCGGCCGCCGTGTCCCCCGCCATCGTCGAGATCGGTGCGACGTCCTCGTCGGGCGAGGCCACCGGTTCCGGCGTCGTCATCACGGCGGACGGCGAGATCGTCACCAACAACCACGTCATCTCGGGCGCCTCCGAGATCAAGGTGACCCTCAGCACCGGCAAGTCGTACACCGCCGATGTCGTCGGCACGGACCCCGACAAGGACCTGGCCCTCATCAAGCTGCAGGGCGCGAGCGGACTGAAGACGGCCTCGCTCGGTGACTCCTCCTCGGTGAAGGTCGGCGACGAGGTCGTGGCGATCGGCTCGCCCGAAGGCCTCACCGGCACGGTCACCAGCGGCATCGTCTCGGCCCTCGACCGCGACGTCACGGTCGCCAAGGAGGACGGGCAGGACCAGCAGCAGCAACAGGGCGGCCAGAACTGGCCGTTCGAGTTCGGCGGCCAGCAGTTCAACGGCGACACCGGCTCGTCCCAGACGACGTACAAGGCCCTGCAGACCGACGCCTCGCTCAACCCCGGCAACTCCGGCGGCGCCCTGATCAACATGCACGGCGAGATCATCGGCATCAACTCCGCGATGTACTCACCCAGTTCGTCCAGCACCTCGGGCAGCTCGGCCGCGGGCAGCGTGGGCCTCGGCTTCGCCATCCCGGTCAACACGGTCAAGGCCGACCTGGACGCCCTGCGCTCCGGCGACGGCTCCTGACGAGGAGGTCCCATGAACCCCGACACCCCCGTGGCCGCCGGCCCCTCCGGCCTGACCCTCCCGCTCGCCCTGGCCGCCGAACTGGCCGCCTCGGCGCACACCGCGCCCCGCCCGGCCGAGATCCGCAGCGGCTCCGGCCGTGGGCGCCGTGCCGCACGACGTCGTGCGGCGGCCGTGCGAGGCTGAGAGCCCAGCACGCAGCACCCGGCACGAAGGAAGAGGACGAAGAAGCGATGAGCCCCGCCGAAGACGATCCCCAGCGCGTCCTGATCGTCGACGACGAGCCCGCCGTGCGCGAGGCCCTGCAGCGCAGCCTCGCCTTCGAGGGTTACGGCACCGAGGTGGCCGTGGACGGCTACGACGCCCTCGCCAAGGCCGAGTCGTACGCCCCCGACCTGATCGTCCTGGACATCCAGATGCCCCGCATGGACGGCCTCACCGCCGCCCGGCGCATCCGGTCCACCGGATCGACCACGCCCATCCTGATGCTCACCGCCCGCGACACCGTCGGCGACCGGGTCACCGGACTCGACGCGGGCGCCGACGACTACCTCGTCAAGCCCTTCGAGCTGGACGAGCTCTTCGCCCGCATCCGCGCCCTGCTGCGCCGCAGCTCCTACGCGGTCGCGGCGGGCGGCCCCCTCCCCGACGACGACGTGCTGTCCTTCGCGGACCTCCGCATGGACCTGAACACCCGCGAGGTCACCCGGGGGACGCGCCGGGTGGAGCTCACCCGCACCGAGTTCACCCTCCTGGAGATGTTCCTGGCCCACCCCCGGCAGGTCCTGACCCGCGAGCAGATCCTCAAGGCGGTCTGGGGCTTCGACTTCGAACCCAGCTCCAACTCTCTGGACGTGTACGTGATGTACCTCCGCCGCAAGACCGAAGCGGGCGGCGAACCGCGCCTCGTGCACACGGTCCGGGGCGTCGGATACGCCCTGCGCTCCGGCGGCGGTGACGGGTGACCGGCCTCCCCCGCCGGCTCCGCGCCCTGCCGCTGCGCTCACGGCTCGCCCTGCTGGTCGCCATGGCGGTGGCGGTGGCGGTCGCGGCGGTGGCGGCAGCGTGCTGGTTCGTGACGCGGGAGCAGCTGGAGCATCAGCTGGACAGCTCCCTTCGCAACTCACCGGCAGTGGACAAGTCACTCGTCACGGAGCTGCTGGCCAGCTGCCAGGGCGCGGGCCGCGGCCCCCTGCGCCCGCCGGGCTCGTACACCCTGCAGATCATCGACGCCTCGGGCACGGTCTGCGAGAGCCCCGGCTCCACCCGTATCTCACCGACGGACGAGGACATCGCCGTGGCCGCGGGCAAGAGGCGGGACGTGCTGCACTCGGGCACCGACGCCCAGGGCCAGAAGATGCGGATCTACACCTACGGCCTGGAACTGCGCCCTTCCGGCGATGTGTACGCCGTCTCCGTGGCGCGCGCCGAGAAGGAGGTCACCGACCCGCTCTCCACCCTCGCCTGGGTGCTGTTCCTCGTCGCCGGCATCGGCGTCGTCGGGGCCGGCGCGGCCGGTCTGTGGATCGCCCGTACCGGTCTGCGCCCCGTCGACGACCTCGCCCACGCGGTCGAGCACGTGGCCGAGACCGAGGACCTGACCGTCCGGATCCCCGCCGAGGGCGAGGACGAGATCGCGCGCCTCTCCCGCTCCTTCAACGCCATGACCAGCTCCCTGGCCACCTCCCGAGACCGTCAGTCCCAGCTCATCGCGGACGCCGGGCACGAACTGCGCACCCCGCTCACCTCGCTCCGTACGAACATCGAGCTGCTCGCCCGCAGCGACGAGACGGGCCGCGCCATCCCGCCCGACGACCGCAGGGCGCTGATGACCTCGGTCAAGGCCCAGATGACGGAACTCGCCGCGCTCATCGGCGACCTCCAGGAGCTCTCACGCCCCGACGCCGCCCAGCCCGGCCCCCTCCAGGTGGTCGCGCTGCACGAGATCACCCGTAACGCCCTGCAGCGCGCCCGGCTGCGCGGACCGGAGCTCACCATCACCGCGGAGCTCGCCCCCTGGTACGTACGCGCCGAGCCCTCCGCCCTGGAGCGGGCGGTCGTCAACGTCCTGGACAACGCGGTGAAGTTCAGCCCGGCCGGCGGCACGGTCGACGTCGTCCTCCACCGCGGCGAGCTGACCGTACGGGACCACGGACCCGGCATCCCGGCCGAGGATCTCCCCCACGTCTTCGACCGCTTCTGGCGCTCCCCCTCGGCCCGCCAGCTCCCCGGCTCCGGCCTCGGCCTGTCCATCGTCGCCCGCACGGTCCAGCACGCCGGCGGCCGGATCACCCTGAGCCCCGCGGAAGGCGGCGGCACAGTGGCATCGATCCACCTGCCCGGGGCGCCGCAGCCGCCGCCGGGGGCGTGAGGACCGGCTAAGGGGCTGCCCCGGTGGGGTCGTGGGTGATCAGATCCCCCGGCTGGCATCCGAGGACGTCGCAGATCCGCGACAGGGTCGAGAAGCGGATGGCCTTGGCCCGCCCGTTCTTGAGCACGGACAGGTTGACGACGGTGATGCCCACCCGTGCGGACAGTTCGGTGAGCGTCATGTCCTGCTCGGCCAGGATCCGGTCGAGATGGATCCGGATCCCGTGGAGTTCCTCTTCGGCCATCAGATGGTCCCTTCGAGGTCCTCTCGCATGCGCACGCCCTCGCGCATGAACGATCCTACGATCACTGCCGCCAGGCCGGCCAGGATGAGCACCATCGGCCCGTCGATCTCCACCCCGAAGCCCACGTTCGGCGACATGCTGTCGACGAGCCAGGACTGCGACGTGCCGACCACGAGACCGGCCGCCGGCGCGCCCAGGGCGACGACCCAGCCCAGCACGGAGAGCCGCTTCGACACCGCGTGGGTGAACGGGCCCTGCTGCAGGACCGCCTCCAGCAACCGGTTGAAGAGCAGCAGCGCCAGGGAGCTGAACAGCAGCCAGGGGAGTTCGCCCCCGAGGTCGGCGACGCGCTGCCCCACGGAGGGGCCGTCCTGGCAGAGGCGCGTGACACTGCTGGACTCCTGCACGCCCTCGCCGGTCGACACCTTGTCCGCCAGCGAGGCGTTGTTCCAGAAGTCCGTCTCCACGCAGACCGCGCCGTCGTCGAGCAGGTGCGTGACCGCCGTGCCGATGAGGGCGAGCCCGAAGAGCACCGCCATCACAAAGGTCACAGTGGCCAGGATCCTGGTGATTCGCGTCTGCATGGCGCCCCGTCCCATCGTTTTTCGATATGCCCGAGGTTAGGGTCCATATCGATATTCGACAAGTCCGTGCCCGTCGGCATGACCGCGCCGAAGGGCCGGAAGGCCTGGTGTTTCCGGGCTGCGCGCAGTACAACTGGGCCCCATGTCAGACCAGCAGTCGGCCCGTCACCCGGACCGGGCCCCCAGCGCCCCCATGGCGTACGCGCCCCCGCAGGCCCCTGCGGTCAGCGACGCCTACCGACGGTGGGCCGGCATCCTCTTCCGGCTCGCCGCCGTCGTCGCGTTCCTCATGGCGGCCGCGTTCGTCGCGAGCCTCGTCCTGCTCGTGCGGGCGGACGCGGACACGCGGAACGCCGCCTACGGCTACCTCGCCCTCTTCCTCTGGTTCGGGATCGCCGTCGCGATCCCGGTCCTGCTCGCGGTCGGCATCCCCGGTGTGGTCATGAGGCGGCGTGTGCGGCAGCAGCGGACGGGGCCTTCGTAGGCGACGCCGGCGTGCGGCTCAGCCCGTCGGGTTGTGCCGGATCAGTGACTCGACCAGGCCGGAACGGGTCGCCGGGTAGTCCAGGGGGACGATGCCGAGACCGGTCCAGCCCGCCGCCTCCGATCCGTCGAGGAACGAGTGCACCTGCGGGTTGAGCCGGTCGGAGTTCCAGCGCGGCGGCATCAGGGCGGCGGTGCTCACGTAGTTCATGAAGAACTTGCCGGGCTGCTGCGCGGCCTTGCGGAACTGCGCCTCGATCTTGGGGTACTTGCCGAACGGCTCCGCCATGTAGTCGTCCTGGATGTCGAAGACCGCCGGGTCGGCGTACCGGACACCGGGCAGACCGCCGTTGTCCGCGAGCAGCACGACCTTGCCGCGGGCACCGCCGAGGTCCGGCAGCACCGGATCGAGGTGGAGGAGCGGGCGCCAGCCCTTGCCGTCGAGGTAGAGGTCGAAGATCCGCCGGAACGCGGCGTCGCTCTCCTCGGAGTACTCCTGCTTGACCCGCATCAGCACCGTCTCCGACGGCCGCCGGGCCAGGAAGTCCCGGCAGGCGCGCAGCACATCGTCGAAGTTCAGGTTCTGGTACGACGCCCCGTGATGAATGGCGTACGCGTCTCCACTGATCCTGCAGCGTATGTCGAGGAAGCGGATGCCGCTGTCGAGCTGCTCGGCGATCGTGGTGTTCTGGCACTCCGTCCACGGACCGCCGTACCGGGCCCCGGCGTTGTGCGTTCCCGGGATCGTGAGGCGCCGCAGCGCGGTGGCGTCGGGAACGGCGCTCATCCAGTCCTGGGTGCCGAGCACCCTGGCGGGGGCCGCGAGAGCGGGGCCGGCGCCGACGACTGCGGTGGCGGAGAGCGCGAGCGCTCCGGTCAGAAAGCCTCTGCGGGTGGTCAGGGGTGTGGCCATGCGGGGGTGCCTCCGTCTGCCGTGGGGGGTCAGCCCCCGCAGTATGACGCGCACACGTCACCCCCGGAAGGCCGCCGAGGCGTCATCGGGAACCTGCGGACGGTCCATCCCCTCCAGGGGCCGGTTCTCCGTCCGTGGTCTCCCGATGACGCCTCGGCGCCCGGAGTTACTGCACGACCGTGATCCGGTCCGTGGCCGGCGGGGCCAGCGGTGCGGCGGCCGTGGAGTGCGCCGCCAGGTAGGAGTTGAACAGGTCCAGGTCGGACGGGCCGACCAGCTTGTTCGTGCCTGCGCCGAGGGCCGCGAAGCCGTCGCCGCCGCCCGCGAGGAACTCGTTCATCGCGACGCGGTACGTCTTCGCCGGGTCGATCGCCTCACCGTTCAGACGGATCGTGTCCGCGACCACCCGCCCGGCGCCCGTCTTCGTCATGTCCAGCGTGTAGGTGAGGCCCTTCGAGACCTGGAGGATCTTCGGGGACGCCTCGTTGGAGCCGCTGACCTGCTGCTGGAGCGCGGCGACGAGTTGCGCACCGGTCAGATCGACGACGTTCATCATGTTGGTGAACGGCTGGACGGTGAACGCCTCGCCGTACGTCACCACCCCGTCGCCCTCACTGCCCGACGCCGCGTACACCAGGTCCGAGCGGATGCCGCCCGGGTTCATGAACGCGACGACCGCGCCGCCCTTGTCGGCGGGGGCCAGGCCCTCCAGCTGGGCGTCTGCGATCAGATTGCCGAGCGGCTTCTCGGGGGCCGTGGAGCCGCGGCCGTTGATGTCGGCGGAGATGAAGCCCTGCGGGCGCCCGGCGATGGGCGCGGCGAGCGTGTTCCAGCGGGCGATCAGCTTCGTCATGTCGGTGGCCTTGGCCTGGTCCCGGCTGACGATGTGATTGGCCGACTCCACCGACGTACGCACGATGTCCTTGGTGCGGCGGTCGTAGGTGAGGGTCGTGTCGGTGTAGAGCTTGCCGAACGACGACGCCGAGGTGACCATGCGCGGCTTGCCCGAGGGGTCCGGGACCGTGCAGACGTACGCCTGGTGGGTGTGGCCGGTGACCAGGGCGTCGACCTTCGGCGTGATGCCCTTGGCGATGTCGGTGATCGGCCCGGAGATGCCGTCACCGGCGCCCGGGCTGTCGCAGTCGTAGTTGTACGAGGAGGAGGCCGGGGCCCCGCCCTCGTGGATCAGCGCGACGATGGACTTGACGCCCTGCCGGTCGAGCTCCTTGGCGTACTTGTTGACCGTCTCGATCTCGTCGTGGAACTTCAGGCCCTTGACGCCGTTGGCCGTGACGATGTTCGGCGTGCCCTCCAGGGTCACCCCGATGAAGCCGATCTTGACGCCGTTCTTCTTCCAGACCGTGTACGGCTTGAGGACCGGCTTCCCGGTCTTCTCGTCCGTCACATTGGCCGCGAGGTACGGGAAGTCCGCCCCCTTGAACTTCTTGCCCTTCTCGTAGCAGCCCTCGACGGGGTGGCAACCGCCGTTCTGCAGACGGGCGAGCTCCGTGGCCCCCTCGTCGAACTCGTGGTTGCCCACGGCCGTCACATCGAGGTCCAGCCCGTTGAGCGCCTCGATGGTGGGTTCGTCGTGGAAGAGCCCCGAGAGCAGCGGGCTCGCTCCCACCATGTCGCCGCCGGCCGCCGTGACGGAGTACGGGTTGCCCTTGCGCGCGTCGCGAAGCGAGGTGGCGAGGTACTCGACGCCTCCCGCCGGGACCGACTTCACCGTGCCGTCGGCCTGCGTCTCGCTGACCGTCCCGGCGGAGCCGGCCGGCGGCTCCAGGTTGCCGTGCAGGTCGTTGAAGGAGAGCAGCTGCACGTCGACGGTGCGGGACGGGTGGCCGTGGCCGTGCCCCCGGTCGTGGGCGTCGGCCGGCATCGCGGCGACGAGCGCGCCGACGGTGGCCAGCCCGGCCGCGGCGGCGAGCACCCGCCGGGGCGCACGGTTCTTCTGCGGATGCGGAGTCGCTGACATCGGTCCCCTTCGAGTCTCTGGATCCTGCGTGCGGCAGCCTAGAGTCAACGCGCGTAGCGCGACAGATGTACGGGGTTACGAACTGGTTGCCGCACGCTCAGAAAGGGGTCGATCACCCGTAGGGCGTACATATGCGAGCAGAAACGTCACCGTAGCTAAAAATGCCGGGAGCGTGTGCCCCGTGGACGACGAACTCACGGCCGAGGCAGGGGTACCGGCCCAGCAACAGGGCGAATTGCCCCCAGGCTTCTACGCGATGGTCGACGACCTCAAGTGGGAGATCGGGCGGACGATCGTGGAGCGCCAGGGAGCGGAGAAGTGGGGGACGAAGGTCGTCGACCGAATCGCCACGGAACTGCGGACCGAGTTCCCGAACCAGCGGGGATTCAGCCGCACCAACCTCCACTACATGCAGCAGATGGCCCGAACATGGCCTGACCCAATTGTCCAACAGGCTGTTGGACAATTGCCGTGGGGCCACGTCGTCACTCTCATGAGCGCATGCAAGACCCGCTTCGAGCTGGACTTCTACGCCCAGCACGCCGTCCACCACGGCTGGTCCCGCGACCGTCTCACCACACACATCCGCAGCGGTCTCCACCTCGCCCAGGGCGCGGCCGCCAACAACTTCGGCGTCACCATCCCGGAGCATTCCGAGGCCGCGGAACAGATCTTCAAGGATCCCTACCGCCTGGACTTCACCCAGCTGTCGAACACCGCCGCGGAGCGCGACCTCGAGGACGCGCTCGTCACCCGGATCGTCCAGTTCCTCACCGAGCTCGGCTTCGGGTTCGCCTTCGTCGGCCGCCAGTACCCCCTCACCGTGGGGGACACCGAGTTCCGCATCGACCTGCTCTTCTACCACTTCAGGCTGCACCGTTTCGTGGTGATCGAGCTGAAGACCACCAAGGCTCATCCCTCACACCTCGGTCAGCTCAGCTTCTACGTCACCGCCGTGGACCGGCTCCTGCGCGACCCGGAGCGGGACGACCGGACACTCGGGATCCTCATCGCGGAGAGCCAGGACGAGACGACGGTCGAGTTCGCCCTCCAGTCGCAGAACCAGCCCCTCGCGGTGAGCACCTACGCCTCTCTCCCCTCACGGGTACGAGAGCTGATGCCCACCTCGGACGACCTCTCCCGCATCGCGCGTGAAGTCCTGCGCCGCGAGGACCGACAGAGCTGACGAGGCCCGGGCGGGCCGCGTGGCGCCTCGTCGTGGTCGCCGCCCCCGGCCTCCCACCCCCGCCCCGTACGCTCGTCCCCATGACGACTGACGCACCCCTCCCCTCCCCCGGGCGCGAGATCGAGACCCTCGACGCGCTCACCCCCGAGCAGGCCGACGCCGTCCTCGCCCTCCTCGGCGAGGCCGCCGGGACCGACGGCCGGCAGGCCGTCTCCGAGCAGGGGCGGCTGCAGTTGAGGGGCGGACACCGTGAGGGTGTCCGGCATTTCCTGCTGAACGTCGAGGGCACCCTGGCCGGATACGCGCAGCTGGAGGACACGGACCCCGTCGAGGCTCCCGCCGCCGAACTCGTCGTCCACCCCTCCCACCGCGGACGCGGACACGGGCGCGCCCTGGGTGCCGCGCTCCTCGCCGCGACCGGGAAGCGGCTGCGGGTCTGGGCGCACGGCGGCAAGTCGGCCGCCCGGCACCTCGCACAGGTGCTGGGCCTCTCCCTCTTCCGCGAACTGCGCCAGCTGCGGCGCTCCTTGACCGACCTCGACATCGCCGAGCCGGTACTTCCGCCGGGCGTCACCGTCCGCACCTTCGTCCCGGGACAGGACGACGCGGCCTGGCTCGCCGTCAACAGGGCCGCCTTCGCCCACCACCCCGAGCAGGGCTCCCTCACCCAGCGCGACCTGGACGACCGCAAGGCCGAGCCGTGGTTCGACCCGGAGGGATTCTTCCTGGCCGAGCGCGACGGCGAGATCATCGGCTTCCACTGGACGAAGGTGCACGCCGAGGACGAGCTCGGCGAGGTCTACGTCGTCGGCATCCTCCCCGACGCCCAGGGTGGCGGGCTCGGCAAGGCGCTCACCGCGATCGGACTGCGACACCTGGCCTCCCGGGGGCTGCCGACGGCGATGCTCTACGTGGACGCCGACAACCCGGCCGCCCTGTCGGTGTACGAGCGGATGGGCTTCGCCACGCACGAGGTCGACCTGATGTACCGCACGGAGTCCTGAACACGCTCGGCCGGCCGAGGGGCGGCGTCGCTTGACGCCGCCCCTTCTTTGCGACACCCTTTCACTACTCAATTAGTGAAAGGGTGGTGCAGATGGCAGGATCCGCAGCGGTCGAGTTCCGCATCGACCGGCGCAGCGGCGTCGCCACCTACCTGCAGATCGTGCAGCAGACCAAGCAGGCGCTCCGCCTCGGTGTGCTGGAGCCGGGCGACCGACTGCCGACGGCCCGTGAGGTCGTCGAGGCCACGGCGATCAATCCGAACACCGTGCTCAAGGCCTACCGCGAGCTGGAGCGCGAAGGCCTCGTCGAGGCCCGCCGCGGCCTCGGCACCTTCGTCCGCCGCACCCTCGGCAGCGCGGCGGTCACCACCGACGCGCCCCTGCGCGCCGAACTCACCGACTGGACCCGCAGGGCCCGCGCCGCGGGACTGGACAAGGACGACGTGAGCGCGCTCTTCACCGACGTACTGGACAGCACATTCAAGGGGGACCAGGACTCATGACAGGCGCCGCGATCGAGGCGAACGGCCTCGGTATGACGTACGGACGTAAGCGGGGGTGGGCCCTGCGCGACTGCTCGTTCCGGCTGCCCGCAGGACGGGTCTGCGCCCTCGTCGGGCCCAACGGAGCCGGGAAGTCCACACTGCTCGCCCTCACCGCCGGCCTGCTCCGGCCCACCGAGGGCTCGGTGCGCGTGCTCGGCACCGGTCCCGGAGAGGCGCGGCCCCGCATCGCGTACGTCTCCCAGGACAAGCCGCTGTACGGGCAGCTCACCGTGGCCGACACCCTGTGGGCGGGCCAGGAGCTCAACCCCGCCACCTGGGACCGTGCGGCCGCCGACCGCGTCGCCGGACCGCTCCCCCAGGACGCCAAGGTCCGGGCGCTCTCCGGCGGGCAGCGGACCCGGCTCGCCCTCGCGCTCGCGCTGGGCAAGCGGCCCGAACTGATGCTGCTGGACGAGCCGATGGCCGATCTCGACCCGCTGGCCCGGCACCAGCTGATGGGCATCCTGATGGCCGAGGCGGCCGACAACGCCACCACCATCGTGATGTCCTCGCACATCCTCACCGAGCTCGAAGGCTCCTGCGACTACCTCCTGTTCGTCGACGGCGGCCGGGTCCGTCTCGGCGGCGAGAGCGAGGACATCGTCGCCGCGCACGCCCTGGTCACCGGCCAGGCCCGCGACCTCACCCCGCACACCGTCGTCGAGTCCCGCACGACCGGACGTCAGCTCACCGCACTCGTACGCAAGGAGGGTCCGGTGGACCCCGCCGCCTGGGACGTCACGCAACCCTCCCTGGAGGAGCTGCTGCTCGCCCATCTCCGGTCCCCGGAGGCACCGCCGCTGCTCACCCCCAGCGCGTCCAACGAACCGGCCCGGACGGTGGCAGCCGCATGAGCACTCTCACCACCCTGCGCGGCCCCGCCCGCGTCGTCGCACGCCAGCACCGCAGCACCCTGCGCGTCGCGGGGCTTCTCGCCCTGGCCGGACTCGTCGTCGTCATCGGCTTCGCCCTGTGGACGTCCCACCTGATCGACGAGTTCGACGCGGGCTCCTGCAAGGCCTCGGGCGTCTCCGGACCCGCGTGCGACCAGCGGATCGTGGACTTCAACGGGTCGATGTCCCTGTTCAGCAGCGTGCTCATGTACGCGGGGACGGCCCTGACGGTCCTTCCCGTGATCGCGAGCGCGTTCGTCGCCGGCCCCCTGATCGCCCGGGAGCTGGAGAGCGGCACCTACCGCGTGGCCTGGACCCAGTCCGTCACTCCCGCCCGCTGGCTGGCGGCCAAGCTCGCCGTGCCCACCGTGCTCCTCGTCGCCGGTGTGACCGTGCTGTCCGTCGTCCTCGCCTGGGCACAGACGCGGACGGCCGCCGACTTCACGGTCGACTGGTTCGACGCCCAGGTCTTCGGCGCGACCGTCCCCGTGGTCATCGGCTACACCCTGCTCGGCATCGCCGTGGGCGCGCTCACGGGCCTGCTGGTTCACCGCACCGTGGCCGCGATGGCGGTGGCCGTGGTCGTCACCGGCACGGTGATGGTGACGCTCGGCACCCTCCGGGACGGCCTCTGGCCCCTGCGGACCGCGACCACCACGAACTACGGGAGCTCGGACGTCCCCCTCGACTCCTGGGTGGTCGGCGTCGGCCGCCTCACCGCGAGCGGCGACCGGCTGCCCATGGATGTGTGCCGGCCGTATGTGGACCAGGCGCAGGAGGCCCGGTGCATGGCCGAGCGCGACATCACCGGCTGGTTCGTCGACCACCACCCGGCCACCCACCTCTGGCCCCTCCAGCTCGTCGAGACGGGCATCGTGCTCGCCCTCGCCGCCCTGGCCGTCGCCGTCGCGTTCCGCGTCCTGCGCCGCCGCACGGTCTGAGAGCCGCCTTCCGCCCGGGCCCCGGGGGAGCCCGGGCGGAAGGTTCACCTACGGTGAGGAGGGGTCGGCACCCGCAGCCACACCGCTTCCTGTACGTCATGTCACCGTTACCGGCCATTCAGACGGGCTTGCGACCCTCACGGGATGCAGCCAGCTGTGCCCACCCCCCGCAACGGGAGCGGCCCCGGTCCAGGGGCCACTTCCGCTCCTTCCGCGATCTTTCCGGGCTCCGACGCGCCTGAGGAGCCGAACGCGCGGAAGAATAGGTCCATGAGCCAGCAGCCCAGCTCCGAGGTCCCGGTCCAGCCCGCCCAGCCGTCGGTCGGCTCCCTCGCCGCCCACCGCCCCCACGCCGTCGCGGGCGCGGTGCCCGCGGGTCTGTCCACAGCCGCCGATCTGGACCCCGATCTGGACAACGACCCGGACGCGTACGAGCCCGAGGGCGACGGCGACGAGCTGCCGCAGGGACGGTTCCTCGACCGGGAGCGCAGTTGGCTCGCGTTCAACGAACGCGTTCTGGAACTCGCCGAGGACCCCGCCACACCACTACTCGAACGGGCTAATTTCCTCGCGATCTTCGCCTCGAACCTGGACGAGTTCTTCATGGTCCGGGTCGCCGGTCTCAAGCGCCGTATCGCGACCGGGGTCGCCACCCGCTCCGCGTCCGGACTGCAGCCCCGCGAGGTCCTGGACCTGATCTGGACCCGCTCCCGCGAGCTCATGGCCCGCCACGCCGCCTGCTACCAGCAGGACATCGCGCCGGCCCTGTCCGACGAGGGCATCCAGCTGGTCCGCTGGCCCGAGCTGACCGAGAAGGAGCAGGCCCGCCTGTTCACCTTCTTCCGGCAGCGGGTCTTCCCCGTGCTGACCCCGCTGGCCGTCGACCCCGCGCACCCGTTCCCGTACATCTCCGGGCTGTCGCTGAACCTCGCGGTCGTCGTGCGCAACCCCGTCAGCGGCCACCGGCACTTCGCCCGCGTCAAGGTGCCGCCGCTGCTCACCCGCTTCCTGGAGGCGTCCCCGCAGCGTTACGTCCCGATAGAGGACATCATCGCGGCCCACCTCGAAGAGCTCTTCCCGGGCATGGAGGTCCTCGCCCACCACATGTTCCGGGTCACCAGGAACGAGGACCTGGAGGTCGAGGAGGACGACGCCGAGAACCTTCTCCAGGCCCTGGAGAAGGAGCTCATGCGGCGCCGCTTCGGCCCGCCGGTCCGTCTGGAGGTCGAGGAGTCCATCGACCCGTACGTCCTGGACCTGCTCGTGCGCGAGCTGAAGATCTCCGAGACCGAGCTCTACCCGCTGCCGGGCCCCCTCGACCTCACCGGGCTGTTCGGCATCGCGTCGCTGGACCGGCCCGAGCTGAAGTACCCCAAGTTCGTCGCCGGCACCCACCGTGACCTCGCCGAGGTCGAGTCCGCCTCCGCGCCCGACATATTCGCCGCCCTGCGCGAACGCGATGTGCTGCTGCACCACCCGTACGACTCCTTCTCCACCTCCGTCCAGGCCTTCCTGGAACAGGCGGCGGGAGACCCGGACGTCCTCGCGATCAAGCAGACCCTGTACCGGACCTCGGGCGACTCACCGATAGTCGACGCCCTGATCGACGCGGCCGAATCCGGCAAGCAGGTCCTCGTCCTCGTCGAGATCAAGGCACGCTTCGACGAGCAGGCCAACATCAAGTGGGCCCGCAAGCTGGAGGAGTCCGGCTGCCACGTCGTCTACGGCCTCGTCGGCCTCAAGACGCACTGCAAGCTGTCGCTGGTCGTCCGCCAGGAGGGCGACACGCTGCGCCGCTACTCCCACGTCGGCACCGGCAACTACCACCCCAAGACGGCCCGGCTCTACGAGGACCTCGGCCTGCTCACCGCGGACCCGCAGGTCGGGGCGGACCTCTCCGACCTCTTCAACCGGCTCTCCGGCTACTCCCGCCGCGAGACCTACCGCCGACTGCTGGTCGCCCCGAAGTCCCTGCGCGACGGCCTGATCGCCCGTATCAACAAGGAGATCACCCACCAGCGCGCCGGACGCTCCGCCTATGTACGCATCAAGGTCAACTCGATGGTCGACGAAGCGGTCATCGACGCCTGCTACCGGGCGGGGCAGGCCGGCGTGCCGGTCGACATCTGGGTGCGCGGCATCTGCGCCATCCGCCCCGGCGTCACCGGACTCTCCGAGAACGTCCGGGTCCGCTCGATACTCGGCCGCTTCCTCGAACACTCCCGGGTCTTCGCCTTCGGCAACGGCGGAGAACCCGAAGTGTGGTTCGGCAGCGCCGACATGATGCACCGTAACCTCGACCGCCGGATCGAAGCACTGGTCCGCGTCACCGACCCCGCGCATCGCGCCGCCCTCAGCAGGCTCCTGGAAACAGGGATGTCCGACACCACCTCCTCCTGGCACCTGGGCCCCGACGGAAACTGGACCCGGCACTCCACGGACGCGGACGGGCAGCCGCTGCGGCACGTACAAGAGATGCTCATTGACGCCCGGAGGCGCCGGCGTGCGACGCCCTGACCACCAGACGACGACCCTCTCCACGGAAGCGGTCCTCGCGCCCTACCTGCGCGAACAGGCCGCCTGCTTCCTGCGGGGCCTGCGGCTGCACCGCGAGCACAGCGCCCCCGCGGACGCCGGCACGCAGAGCGCCGACGACGCGGCCCGCGCGCTGCGCCACGCGGCACGCCGGATCAGCGGCACGCTGCACACCTTCCGGGGTGCACTCGACCCGGCCTGGGCCGACCAGCTCCGCGCCGAACTGGCCTGGCTCTCCGGCACCCTGGCCCGCGAGCACGCGTACGCCACCCGGCTCGGCCGGCTCCTGGAGGCGCTGCACCAGCTCTCCGGCGTCTCGCTCCCGTCGGCCCGGCCCGCTCCGGGCGAGAGCCCGGACGG
Source organism: Streptomyces sp. NBC_01166 (assembly GCF_045039765.1). Classification (NCBI taxonomy): domain Bacteria; kingdom Bacillati; phylum Actinomycetota; class Actinomycetes; order Kitasatosporales; family Streptomycetaceae; genus Streptomyces; species Streptomyces sp. NBC_01166. Next base: position 4,603,780 of record NZ_CP108613.1, on the reverse strand, counting down.
CAGCGACAAGGAGCGGGCCGCGCTCGGTGTCGGCGCGGCCCGGGCCGGGGCGCTCCTGGAGCGCCGGCTGACCCTCGCCCGGACCCGCGCCCACTCGGCGGCGCTCCAGGCCCTGGGCTCCTCCCGCTTCCACGCCGTCGCCGACGCCGTCGCGCTGCTCGCCTCGGAGGTCCCTCTGTCGGCCTCGGCGGCGGAACCGGCGGACGAGGTGCTGCGCGCACCCGCCGGGCTGGCCGAACAGCTGATGCTGGACGCGGTGGCCGCGCTCCCGCCCGACGAGGCCGTGGAGCCGTACAACGAGGCCCACGACGCCCTCTGGCACCAGGCCCGCCTGCTGCTGCGGCTCCACCGGTACGCCCACGAGATGCTGCGGGGCGCCCCCGATCCGGCCCTGGCCGGGCCGGGACACGCGCTGGACCTGCACCGGGACGCGGCAGAGGCCGCGGCGGCCGCGGCCTCGGCGGCGCGCACCCCGCGCATCGCCCCCGCGACGGCGTACGCCCTGGGGGTGCTCCACGCCGACCAGCGGCACGAGGTGGAGGCGGCGCGCGCCGTGTTCCGGGAGACCTGGCCGTACGCGGCGGCCGTGACCGCGCCATGAGCGGCACACCGGTCCTGGCCGCGGGGTGCGTGCTGTGGCGCCGCGCCCCGGACGGCGGCCTGGAGATCTGCCTGGTCCACCGGCCCCGCTACGACGACTGGTCGTTCCCCAAGGGCAAGCTGAAGCGCGGCGAGACGACGCTGGAGGCCGCCCTGCGCGAGGTCCTCGAGGAGACGGGCCACCACTGCGCGCCGGGCGCCGCCCTGCCCACCGCTCACTACATGGCGAACGGGCGCCCCAAAGAGGTCAGCTACTGGGCGGCGGAGGCGACGGACGGCGATTTCGAGCCCAACGACGAGGTCGACCGACTGGCATGGCTCTCCCCCGGCCCGGCCCGGGCGCGCCTGAGCCGTCCCGGCGACCGCGTCCAGCTGGACGCCTTCCTGGAGAGCGGCCCGCGGGTCTGAGGGCCTTGCCGACCGGCACCTCCGTCCCGCCGCCGGGCCGCCCGGCCCATGACCACGGCCCGGTCGGGTCCGCCGGCCACCCCCGCCGCGCGACGGAACCAGCCCGCCCGACACGGTTCACCTGCCGTTCACTCTGCCCCGTAGGCCGCTTCACCTGTTCTGCCTAATTTCGGACGTACACGGTGCACGGCGCCAAGCCGGACGCACCGATCCTCATCGCACGCCGCCTCGTCCCCACCAGCCGCGGCGGCTCCTGGAAGGAACACCCCGAAAGTGAAGCTTCAGCGCAAGAACCGGCTTCGTGCCACCGCGCTCGGTGCCCTCGCCGTCTCCGGCGCCCTGGTCCTCACGGCGTGCGGTTCGGACGACAACACCGGTGCCGACGCCGGCGGCAAGACGAGTGCCGCCGCGTCGAACATCAAGTGCGACGGCGCCGAGGGCCAGCTGCGCGCTTCCGGGTCCAGTGCCCAGAAGAACGCGATGGACCTCTGGGTCAAGAACTACATGGCCGCCTGCTCCGGCGTGGAGGTCAATTACAGCTCCTCCTCCTCGGGCGAGGGAATCGTCGCCTTCAACCAGGGCACCGTCGGCTTCGCCGGCTCGGACTCCGCCCTGAAGCCCGAAGAGGTCGCCGAGTCGAAGAAGATCTGCAAGTCCGGCCAGGGGATCAACCTCCCGATGGTCGGCGGCCCGATCGCGGTCGGCTTCAACGTGGAGGGTGTCGACAGCCTCACGCTGGACGCCTCCACACTCGCCAAGATCTTCGACAACAAGATCAAGAAGTGGAACGACCCGGCGATCGCCAAGCTCAACGACGGCGTCAAGCTGCCGGCCACGGACATCCAGGCCTTCCACCGCTCCGAGGACTCCGGCACCACGCAGAACCTCGGCAAGTACCTGAACGCCGCGGCACCGAGCGACTGGAAGTACGAGGCCGAGAAGAAGTGGCCCGCCCCCGGCGGCCAGGCAGCCTCCGGCTCGTCCGGCGTCGCCAGCCAGGTGAAGGCCGTCAACGGCTCCATCGGCTACTTCGAGCTGTCGTACGCCAAGTCGCAGGACATCACCACCGTCGACATCAACACGGGCGGTGCGGCCCCGGTCGAGGCGACCTCGGAGAACGCTTCCAAGGCCATCGCGGCCGCCAAGGTCAAGGGAACCGGCAAGGACCTGGCGCTCGACCTCGACTACACCACCAAGGCCGAGGGCGCCTACCCGCTGGTCCTGGTGACGTACGAGGTCGTCTGCGACACCGGCAACAAGGCCGACACCCTCGGCACCGTCAAGTCCTTCCTGACCTACACCGCCTCCGCGGACGGCCAGAAGGTCCTCACCGACGCCGGCTACGCCCCGATCCCCGAGGCGATCAACACCAAGGTCCGCGAGACGGTCGCCGGCCTCAAGTAGCCCGGCCCCGCACGACACGCACGCACAGGCGGGCCGGTCCGGCGCACCCCTCCGGACCGGCCCCCACCGCCCGACCATCCGGTGCACCGCCGCCAGGGGAGCATCCGCTCCCCCACACAGACCGGAAAGACCATGGCTTCCACCACACCGCTCGACCTCCCACCGGCTCCGCCGGAAACACGATCGCGTCCCAAGTCCACCGGACGCGCCGGCGACAAGATCTTCCTGGGCCTCTCACGCGGCTCGGGCATTCTGCTGCTCGTGATCATGGCGTCGATCGCCGTGTTCCTCAGCTACCGCGCCGCCACCGCCATATCCAAGGACGAGGGCAACTTCCTCACCACGCTCGACTGGAACCCGGCCGGTGACCCGCCGGTCTTCGGCATCGCGGTCCTGCTCTTCGGCACGGTCGTCAGCTCGATCATCGCGATGGTCATCGCGGTCCCGATCGCTGTCGGCATCGCCCTCTTCATCTCGCACTACGCGCCGCGCAAGCTGGCCGCCCCCCTCGCCTACGTGATCGACCTGCTCGCCGCGGTGCCCAGCATCGTCTACGGCATCTGGGGCGCCCTCGTCCTCGTCCCGTATCTGGAGGGCCTGAACCTCTGGCTCGACCAGTTCTTCGGATGGACGTACATCTTCGACAAGACCGAGATCGGCGTCCCCCGCTCACTCTTCACCGTCGGCATCCTGCTCGCGATCATGATCCTGCCGATCGTGACCAGCGTCAGCCGCGAGGTCTTCCTCCAGGTCCCGAAGATGAACGAGGAAGCGGCCCTCGCCCTCGGCGCCACCCGCTGGGAGGTCATCCGCCTCTCGGTGCTGCCGTTCGGCCGCTCCGGCATCATCTCGGCCTCGATGCTCGGTCTGGGCCGTGCGCTCGGCGAGACGATGGCCGTCGCCACGGTCCTGTCGCCGAGCTTCCTCATCTCGCTGCACGTGCTCAATCACGGCGGCGGCACCTTCGCCCAGAACATCGCGGCCAAGTTCGGTGAGGCCGACGAGTTCGGGCGCGACGCACTGATCGCCTCGGGCCTCGTCCTCTTCGTCCTCACCCTGCTGGTCAACGGCGCGGCCCGGCTCATCATCGCCCGCCGCAAGGAGTACTCGGGGGCCAACGCATGACCCACGCCACCACCACCGACGTCCAGGACAAGCGTCCGCAGACCCCGCCGGAACCGGGCAGGACCGGCCTCAGCAGCCGCAGCCTCCCCCGTTGGGCGCCGCTCGGCTTCGCCGTCGTGTCGGTCGCGCTCGGTGTGGGGATCTCCCTGGCAGCCGGCTGGCACAGCCGTGTCCAGTGGGGGCTGATCTCGGCCCTGATCTTCCTGGCCGTCTCGTACGTCGTGACGACCGCGGTCGAGAACAAGCGCCAGGCCAAGGACCGCCTCGCCACCAGCATCGTCTGGGTCTGCTTCCTCGTCGCCGTCGTCCCGCTCGCCTCGCTGCTCTGGACCACGATCAGCCGCGGCGCCGAGCGCCTCGACGGTTACTTCCTCACCCACTCGATGGCCGGCGTCCTCGGCCCCGAGGCCAGCGGCGGCGTCTACCACGCGCTGATCGGGACCCTGGAGCAGGTCGGGATCGCCACCGTGATCTCCGCCCCCCTCGGACTGCTGACCGCCGTCTACCTGGTCGAGTACGGCAAGGGCGCGCTCGCCAAGGCCGTCACCTTCTTCGTCGACGTCATGACGGGCATCCCGTCCATCGTGGCCGGTCTCTTCATCCTGTCGATCATGCTGATCGCCAACCTCGAGCCCTCCGGGCTGATGGGCGCCCTGGCCCTGACGATCCTGATGATCCCGGTCGTGGTCCGCTCCACCGAGGAGATGCTCAAGCTCGTCCCCAACGAGCTCCGAGAGGCCTCCCTCGCGCTGGGCATCCCGAAGTGGCGCACCATCCTGAAGGTGGTCCTGCCCACCGCGATCGGCGGCATCACCACGGGCGTCATGCTCGCCATCGCCCGTATCGCCGGTGAGACCGCGCCGATCATCCTGCTGGTCTTCGGCAGTCAGCTGATCAACAGCAACCCCTTCGAAGGCGCCCAGTCCTCGCTGCCGTTCTACATCTACGAGCAGTACAAGGTCGGCGAGGCCGCGTCCTACGACCGTGCCTGGGCCGCAGCCCTGGTGCTGATCGCCTTCGTCATGATCCTCAATCTGGTGGCCCGCGGCATCGCCCGCTGGAAGGCCCCGAAGACCGGCCGCTGAGGCCACGCAGAAAGCAGTTGATTCCACATGGCCAAGCGCATCGACATCGGCGGCCTCACCGCCTACTACGGCTCCCACAAGACCATCGAGGACATCTCGATGACGGTGGAGCCCCGCTCCGTGACCGCCTTCATCGGCCCGTCCGGCTGCGGTAAGTCCACCTTCCTGCGCACCCTGAACCGCATGCACGAGGTCACCCCGGGTGGCCGCGTCGAGGGCAAGGTGCTGCTGGACGACGAGAACCTGTACGGGCCCGGCGTCGACCCCGTCACCGTGCGCCGCACGGTCGGCATGGTCTTCCAGCGCCCGAACCCCTTCCCGACCATGTCGATCTTCGACAACGTCGCGGCGGGCCTGCGACTGAACGGTTCGTACCGCAAGAGCGAGCTGTCCGACGTCGTCGAGAAGTCCCTCAAGGGCGCCAACCTCTGGAACGAGGTCAAGGACCGCCTGAACAAGCCGGGCTCGGGTCTCTCCGGCGGACAGCAGCAGCGTCTGTGCATCGCCCGCGCGATCGCGGTCGAGCCGGACGTGCTGCTGATGGACGAGCCGTGCTCGGCGCTCGACCCGATCTCGACCCTCGCCATCGAGGACCTCATCGGCGAGCTGAAGGAGCGCTTCACGATCGTCATCGTGACGCACAACATGCAGCAGGCAGCACGTGTCTCGGACCGTACGGCCTTCTTCAACCTCTCGGCGGTGGGCAAGCCCGGCCGGCTGATCGAGATCGACGAGACGGAGCGGATCTTCTCCAACCCGTCGGTCCAGGCGACCGAGGACTACATCTCGGGCCGCTTCGGATAAACACAGACGGCCTTGGGGTGCTGCATGGCGGTGCCACCACAAGGCGAAGGGTCCGCCCCCGCTCTCCACAGGAGAGCAGGGGCGGACCCATGAGCAGCCGGGTCACCGGGCGAGCCCGGCCGGGCACATTCAGGCCGGGCGGAACCACTCACCCGAAGAGCAGCACGACGATCCCGTAGCTGAGCGCGGCCACCAGCGCGGCGGCCGGCATGGTGATGAACCACCCCAGGATGATGTTCTTGGCCACGCCCCACCGCACGGCGTTCACCCGCTTCGTGGCGCCGACACCCATGATCGCCGACGTGATCACATGAGTCGTGGAGATCGGTGCGTGGAAGAGGAACGCCGAGCCGAACATGATCGACGCGCCGGTCGTCTCCGCGGCGAAGCCCTGCGGCGGGTCCAGCTCGATGATCTTGCGGCCGAGCGTACGCATGATGCGCCAGCCGCCCGCGTACGTCCCGAGGGACAGCATCGCCGCACAGGCGATCTTCACCCAGACCGGGATCTCGTCGTTCGGGCCCTCGACATCAGCGATGACCAGGGCCATCACCACGATGCCCATCGTCTTCTGGGCGTCCTGCAGACCGTGTCCGAGCGCCATGCCGGCCGCCGAGACCGTCTGCGCGATACGGAAGCCGCGCTTGGCCTTGTGAGGGTTGGACTTCCGGAATATCCACATGATCACGACCATCACCAGATAGCCGCCGACCAGGCCGATGACGGGGGACAGGAACATCGGGATGACGATCTTGTCGAGCACGCCGTCCCAGTGCACCATCGTCCCGCCGGCCAGCGCCGCGCCGACCATGCCGCCGAACAGGGCGTGCGAGGACGACGACGGCAGACCGTAGTACCAGGTGACGAGGTTCCATATGATCGCGCCGACCAGCGCCGCGAAGAGGATGCCCATCCCCTTCTGGCCCTCCGGCGTGGCGATCAGGCCTTCGCTGACGGTCTTGGCGACCCCCTGGCCCAGGAAGGCGCCTGCGAGGTTCATCACAGCGGCCATCGCCAGAGCCGCACGCGGGGTCAGCGCCCGGGTGGAGACCGAGGTGGCGATGGCGTTCGCCGAGTCGTGGAAGCCGTTCGTATACGTGAAGCCGAGCGCGACACCGATGGTCACGATCAGCGCAAAGGTGTCCACGAGGTTCAGGACTCCTTGACCGCGATGGTCTCCACGGTGTTGGCGACGTGCTCGAACGCGTCAGCCGCCTCTTCCAGCACATCCACGATCTGCTTGAGCTTCAGCACGTCCATGGCGTCGTACTTGCCGTTGAACAGATGCGCGAGCAGCTTGCGGTGGATCTGGTCGGCCTGGTTCTCCAGACGGTTGACCTCGATCCAGTACTCGGTGAGGTTGTCCATGGTCCGCAGACTCGGCATGGCCTCGGCGGTGAGTTCCGCCGCCCTGGCCAGGACCTCGATCTGCTGCTCGACACCCTTCGGGAGCTCGTCGATCTGGTACAGCACGACCAGGTCGACGGCCTCCTCCATGAAGTCCATGATGTCGTCGAGCGACGACGCGAGGTTGTAGATGTCCTCGCGGTCGAACGGCGTGATGAAGGAGGAGTTCAGCTGGTGGAAGATCGCGTGGGTGGCATCGTCCCCCGCGTGCTCCGCTGCCCGCATACGCTCCGCGATCTCGACTCGGGAGGCAGAATCCGCCCCGAGCAGTTCCATGAGGAGCTTCGAGCCCGTGACGATGTTGTCCGCGGATGCGGAAAACATGTCGTAGAAGCTCGTCTCCCTGGGGGTCAGACGAAAGCGCACGTGGGGTCCTCGGGGTGCTTTGGATTCGGTCAGGCTGATGCTAGGCGCATCATCCGGCCACGGCTAACCGGCGTTCTTCAGTGTCGCGCATCGGGCACAGTGATCAGCACGGCCCCCCGGTCACGTTTCGGCTGGATTCGGTACGATATACCCGGCAGGGGTATACAGAGGGTACGGAACGGCACGCTCACCGCAGGCCACGAGGACAACGGGAGGACCCCATGACCACCACCGAGGCCACCGGAGCAGGCGGTACGGAAGCAGTCGTCACCGACCACGACCGCGGCATCCACGGGTACCACCACCAGAAGGACGAGCACCTCAAGCGGCTGCGCCGCATCGAGGGCCAGATCCGCGGCCTCCAGCGGATGGTGGACGAGGACGTCTACTGCATCGACATACTCACCCAGGTCTCGGCCTCCACCAAGGCACTTCAGTCCTTCGCGCTCCAGCTGCTGGAGGAGCATTTGCGCCACTGCGTCGCGGACGCCGCTCTCAAGGGCGGCGAGGAGATCGACGCGAAGGTCGAGGAGGCCACCAAGGCGATCGCCCGCCTCCTGCGGACATGACCGCGGCCCCGGGTGGGAAAGGTCATCCCCGGTGTCGGCCCTGCCGGGGGATCGTCGGCACCGGCTCGGAGGGAAGGTCCCTGACGTTGAGCACCTCGTCGATACGGTCGGGACTGAGCCGGTCCTCGAGCGCGTCCGCCGCGGCGATCATGAGCTCGCCGCAGAGTTCGATCTCGGCGAGGGCCACACAGTCCTGAGCGTTCGGAGCGCTGAGCGTCACCACCTGCGTCACCTCTCTCTGCTGTCGCCGACTCCTGGCGCACCGACTCCCTAGCGTAGGGAGCGCGGCACGCGCCGCGCATGGCACGGACGGACCATTTCGGCCCCCTCCCTACGGCGTTTCCGGGCCACTCCCGCCCTGCTGGACCCGCCCCGTGTAGATGTCCGCCCCGCGCGGAAGCTCCACGGAGACCGGCGCCCCGAAGCCGTACAGCAGCATCGTCGAGACCACCGCGACCGCCGGGCCCTCGGTCGCGAAGGTGAAGTGGTGGCGCACCTTCCGCAGCAGGCCCTCGTCGTCCAGATAGACGTCGAAGGGCACCGTGTCCGTGCTGAACCCTTTCGCCGCGGCGGCCATCGCCCCGCGCGAGGACGGCGACGCCTCCCGCGCCGCCCGCCCGAGATCCGCCGTCCCCCGGTAGTGCCGGACCGCCACCCCGGCCAGCTCCGTCCGCCCGACGTACGTCACATCGCCCGCGCCGCGCAGCAGCTCGGCGGAGGCCATCGGATCGGTCACGCCTCCGGTGACCAGATTCCCGTCCTCCAGGGTCGTCGTGTCGATCCGCACCCATTTGTCGTCGGGCACCCCGGCACCACGGTTCTTCATGTACAGCGCACCGGGGGCCAGCAGCTCCGTGATCGGCCGGTGCTCGTCGGCCCCGGCGGCGTCCTTGGGCAGGACGACCTTGATCCGGCCCAGCTGTCTGCGGAAGTCGTACGCCCCCTGGCCCCTGATCGTCACCCGGGTCCCGCCGGCCGCCGTCTCCATCGACGTACGCGTCTCGGCGCTGCCCGCACCGGCGAGCGCCTCGGCCGCCCCGCGCACCACGGCCACCGGGGTGCCGGCCGGGCCGGCCCGGGCGACGCGCTCACCGGCCCCGTCGCCGTCGTCACCGCCCGTGCCGGAACATCCGCCGACCACCGACACCACGCCCGCGACGGCCAGGGCCAACACAGCCAGTGGCCCGCCTCCGCACCTGCGCTGCTGCACCACCATCGCCTGCCAACCCCCAACGACGCACACCTGACCGAGTTCCCGCCCGCCTCGCCTAACGACGGCCGGGGCGCCCCGTCACGCCACCGGGCCCCTTCCGGAAGCCGATCGGCCCACTCGGTGACGGCACCGGCCGGCCCGCAGTACCGTGGATCCGTGCATGAGGACCCCCCAGCCCACGCCCCGGCCCCGTCGCTCGCTCCGGGCTCCGCACCCATCACCGCCCTCGCCCCGCCGCACAGCGTCACCACGGTCGAACGAGGCTCGTTCTGCATCGCACGCTGCAGCTGCGGCTGGTCGGGACCGGCCCGGCGCGCGCGTGACCGGGCCCGCACGGACGCGGCCGAACACCGCGCCGGAACGGACCGCTGAGCGGTCAGGCGAGCGCGTCCCCCAGCCGACGTACGAGAGGGTCGGTGCCGGGCACCACGGACGGCAGTACGTCCCGGAGCAGTGAGAGGTCTTCCAGTACCTCCCGGATCACGTGCGCCTCCGGCGTCCGGCCGAGAAGGTCGTCGCACCGCGCGGTGGCACGCTCCCATTCCTGGAGCGCGCAGTGCATGAACAGGACGCACCCCAGCACCAGCGCCTGCCTGGTGCTGTCCCCGGTCCCGTCCGCCAGGAGCAGACGGATCGCACGCCGGAAATTGCGGTCGGCCTCCTGCTCGTCACCCGTCAGACGCGAGGAGAGGGCGTACAGGCCTACGTACCAGCCGTCATCCGAGTTGATCTCCACAGCCCGTACGCAGTCGGCGAGCGCCTCCTCGTAACGCCCGAGCCGCAGATGCATCTGCGCACGGCCGGCGTACGACCACGCGGCGGGAGCCTCGGCCGCCATGACCAGGCGGTAGTCGGCGGCCGCCTCCTCGTGGAGGCCCGCCCGCCGGTACATCTCCGCGCGGTGGGAGACGAACGCCCCGGACATGGGGTCGATCTCCATGGCCCGCGTGTAGTCGGCGGCGGCCTCCTCGTACCGGCCCAGCCGCCGGAAGACCATCCCTCGGTTGAGGACGGCCCAGTCGTAGCGGGGATTGATCTCGAAGGCCAGGGAGTGGTCGGCCAGCGCTTCCTCGTAGCGACCGAGCCGCCGGTACAGCTCCCCACGGCCCGTGAGGGCCCATTCGTAGCGGGGGTCGGCCTCGATGGCCCGGGTGTAGTCGGCCAGCGCTTCCTCGTGACGGCCGAGCTTCTCGTAGGTGGCCGCCCGGCTGGCGAGGGCCCACGCGTAGTCCGGGTCGATCTCGACGGCCCTGGCGTAGTCGGCGAGAGCATCCTCGTACTCGCCCATGATGTGGTGGACCCGGGCACGGCTGGCGAAGGCCCACTCGTAGCGCGGGTTGATCCCGAGGGCCCGGGTGTAGTCGGCGAGGGCCTCGGCATGGCGGCCCTGGACCTGGTGGACGTACGCCCGGCTCCCGAAGGCCCACGCGTACCGCGGGTTGAGCTCGATGGCCCGGGTGTAGTCGGCGACCGCGTCGTCGGGGCGTCCCGACGCCTCGTGGACCTGGGCACGGCTGCCGTACGCCCACGCGTACCCCGGGTCGAGCTCGATGGCGCGGGCGAAGTCCGCGAGTGCCTCGTCGTGGCGGCCCAGGTTCCGGTAGGCGTCGCCACGGCTGCCGACGGCCCGTTCGTCGAGGGGATCGAGCTCCAGCGCACGGGTACAGGCGGCGGCCGCCTCCTCGTGACGGCCCATCAGCCGGTACGTCTCACCACGCCCCGCGTGCGGACGCGCGTCGTCCGGATCGATGTCCATGGCCAGCGCGTAGTCCGCCAGCGCCCTCTCGTGGTCGCCCGCGATCCGGTGCTCCCCGGCCCGGACGCAGTAGGCCAGAGCGCGCCCCGCCGCACCGAGTCCGGGCGCCGCCAGCAGCACGTTCAGCACCGCGATGCTCGCCCCGTCCTGCTCACCGGCGGCTTCCAGACGCCGCCCCCAGGCGCCGAGAACCGCCGTCTCCGTGTCGTCTCCCGCCTGCCCGAGGATCTGGGCCCAGCGCCGCAGCGTCGCGAGGTCGTGGTCGATCGCGTGGACGGCCTGGTGGAGGGCGTCGGGCAACGCGGTCCGGTGATTCGCGCACAGCCGGTGGTACGTCTCGTTGAGCCGGTGTTCGCGCCAGACGGCGTCCTCCCAGCACGTGAAGGTGCCGGCGGCGGTGCCGAGGTCGGACTCCGCGCCCAGGCGCCACCGCTCGAACACATCGGCAAGACGGGTGTGCGCCTGCTGCCAGCGGGCCGGCGACCGACCGCGCTGCAGGCGCAGCATCGCCGCGCGCACCACATCGTGGTAGCGGCACCGGCCCGCCTGCGTGGAGACGAACGCGAGGCCGCGCAGCCACGGGTAGTCGGCGGCGGCGGCCTCCGGCACGGCGGCCCGGTACACGTCCTCGTCGATCTGCAGCGGAAGCGCACAGGCCAGCGCCGCGTCACGCCGCCGGGCGTCCGGCTCCCACTTCAGAAACCGCTCGACCGCCGTCTCCGACGGATCCCCGAAGCTGTCGCCGCTGCTGGCGTCACTGCGGGCCAGCATGTCGACCAGCAGCGGCAGCCGCCCCGACAGGCGCAGGACCAGATCGACGCTGGGCTCGTCGGTGACGCCGTGGGTGGCGAGCAGCGTGCGCGCCTCCTCCTCCGTGAACACCTCCAGGCGCACCTCGGTGACCTGGCCCAGCCGGTCGCCCCAGACCCGGGCGTCCAGGCGCGGCCGGCCGGAGAGCACGACCTGGACGTTGACCGGCAGGCCCCCGTACTCCTCGCCGAAGACGATGTCGTGCAGCCAGGCGTCGAGCACGGGCCCGGTCCGCTCGTACACGTCGAAGAACAGCACCACCCGCTCGCACCGCTCCGCGACCTCGGCCAGGTCCTCCAGGAAGACCGGGGCGAGGACCGCGACCGGATCCATCACCAGCCGTACGTCGTCATGGCTGCGCAGGCGCATGTTGAGGGCCGCCCGCACCCGGTCCGCGCCCAGCGCGACCTGCTGCGGATCCACCGCGCCGACGAAGGCCCCGACCCCGGGCACCATGCCGAGACCGACCAGTCCCACCTGCGCCGCCACCGTGCTGGACGGCCTCGCGGCCGGTGCGGCCTGACCGCCCGGAGGGTCGGGCTGTGGTGCGGGGACAGCGCTCTCGGCCTGGTGCCGGCGCTGCCGGTAGGTCGCCAGCTGCTTGTCGAACCGCTTCAGCGGGTGCCCCTGCCTGCCCAGCCGGGCGCTGACGGCCTCCATCGCCTCGACGGCGTCGTGCACCTCGTCGTCCACGAACGCCGTGACGACGGTGGACTGCTCGCGGGCGGTGGATTCCCACTGCCGGACGAGGGTGGACTTGCCCACACCCCCGTTGCCGCGCACATGGAACAGGAACGGGAAGTCGGCCTCCTCCGGATCACGCGCGAACGTCTCCCGGAACACCGCGAGCTCACCGCGGCGCCCCACGAAGCCCGAACGCTCGTGCCGCCGATTGACTTCCTGCCGCGTCGGCCGCCGACCGGCCACATGCACCACCCCCGGATCTCCGGCCATGATGCCCCGCCGTCCGGGGCGCGGGATCGGAACCGCCGAAGTGGCCCCTCGGGCTGCCCTGCCCATGCGTGAGGGGCGCCCCTCCACGGGACGCCCCTCATGAAACCGCCGGTCTCTCCGCCTACGCGGCGAGTTCGCCATGCCTACGCGGCGAGGTCCCTCTCGCCGGGCTCACCGCCACGGCCGGAGCCCGTGCTCGGCTCGGGGATCCCCTGCGCCTCGCCCCGCCCACCGGCGGTGGCGCCCGCCCCGCCCGAGCGGACGAGCCGGCCGAGCACTCCGGCGCGGGCCACGGCCCCCACCAGAGGAGTCAGCAGCATCATCGCGAGCGGGGCGAGCAGCAGCGCCACAGCGGTGCCGAGAGCGAAGCCGCCGATCACGTCGGTCGGGTAGTGCACGCCCATGTAGACGCGGCAGAAGCCCTCCAGGAGCGCCAGCGCGATCGCCACCAGGCCGAACTTCCTGTTGGCCACGAAAACCCCCACGGCGATCGCCATCGCCATCGTCGCGTGGTCGCTCACGAAAGAGAAGTCCGTCTTGCCCTTCACCAGGACTTCGAGCCCCTTGTGGTCGAAGAACGGACGGGGCCGCTCCACGAAGCCCCTGATCGGGATGTTGACGAGCAACGCGATCCCGGCGGCGAGCGGTGCCCACACGAGCCCGGCAACCGCCGTCACCGAGTCCTCGGTCGTCCCGCGTCGGCGCACGCTCCACCAGCACCACAGGACCGCCAGGACCATGGCGAACATGATCCCGAATTCACCGACGAACTCCATGACCCGGTCGAACCAGGTCGGAGCGGCCTTCGCCAGCCCATTGATGTCGTAGAGCAGGCTGACATCGGGGTTCGACCCATCGAGTGCGAGTCCAGCCATCTGCCGCGGCCCCTTGCCTTGTCTGCTGCTGCGACGCACAACGGCGTGCGTCGCCTTGGTCTGACCCCCGTGGTCGGTGCGGATTCAGTGCCGCGCCACGCCATGATGCCGTCACGCCTGACCGGTCTGGACAACCGCGCATGGTCATGTGCGCATGCTGTCCCAGTCCAGGGAACGGCCTGTCAGCTCTCTGCGTTCCGCTCTCCACCGAATGATCACCATGACGTTATCGAAGAGTGACTCATCGTCGCAGCTCAGGGCCTGGGCTTCACGGAGAGTTCCGGCCATGACCGACTACCTGTCAGCTTTCCGGGAGCGCGGTGGGAAGCGCCGCGGCCCCGTCTTTCGTGACCCTTGTCGCACCGAAGTAGTCGGGGGTGTCGATCTTGTCGAACCGGATCACCGCGCCGGTGTACGGCGCGTTGATCATGTAGCCGCCACCGACGTAGAGGCCCACGTGGTGGATGGCCCGCGAGTTGTTCAGATCGTCCGAAAAGAACACCAGGTCTCCGGGGAGGAGCTCCTCGCGGGAGGGGTGCGGTCCGGCGTTGTACTGATCGTTGGCCACCCGGGGAAGCTCGATGTCCACCGTCCGGTACGCGGCCTGAGTCAGCCCGGAACAGTCGAACCGGCCCCCCTGGTCGGCCGTCCCGTTCCCGCCCCAGAGATAGGGGGTACCCAGCTTCTTCTGCGCGAAGTAGATGGCCCCGGCGGCCTGCTGTGAAGGCTGCACCCGGCCGACCGGCTTGGCGAAGCTCTTCTCCAGCGACCTGATGATCTTTACGTAGTTCTGCGTCTCGCTGATCGCAGGCACCCCGCCCGACCGGATCACACGGTACGCACCCGCGTTGTACGCGGCGAGCATGTTGTCGGTCACGTCGCCCGGCACCTTCTTGACGTACCCGGCGAGCTCGCAGTCGTAGGACGCGGCGGACGGGATCGCGTCGGCGGGGTCCCATACGTCCCGGTCCCCGTCCTTGTCCCCGTCGATGCCGTGCGAGGCCCAGGTGCCGGGGATGAACTGGGCGATGCCCTGCGCGGCGGCGTGGCTCTGGGCGCGCGGATTCCAGCCACTTTCCTGATACAACTGCGCCGCCAGCAGAGCGGGGTTGATGGCGGGGCAGAGGTTGCCCCACTTCTCGACGAGGGGCTGGTACCGCGCGGGCACGGCCCCCTTGGCCAGCCCGACGGCTCCGCTCGCCCCGGCGATCCCGGCGGCGGCGGAGTACGTACCGACGACGAGCAGGGCGATGAAGCACAGGCCCAGCCCGATCCCACCGCCGACGAACACCCAGTATTTCCGCACGTCTCAACCATCCCCCATTCGGGCGCGGTTCACGACGCGATTCGCTGGTGTGTACGGGTGGATGGAGGCATGAGGGGGCGTCAGGGGCGGCCGAGGGGGATCAGGGGGCGCCGGCGGACCAGAAGGGCGAGCGGATGTTGGGGCGGGGGATGTGCTCCATGCCCTCGTAGGTGGGCGCGGTCGCCTTGGTGGTGGATTCGGCGACCTCTGACTCCTCGACGCAGGGGCTGTCTACCTCGAAGAACACCTGCCCTTCACCTCCGACGATCAGACTTACGCCGAACCCGTCCTTCGTCTGGGCAAAGATTGCCGGCACATCCGGATCATCGTTGATGGATTTCATCCGATACCCGCTGCTGCGCCATGAGCGGTCCACTACACCCAAGAAGCTTCCCCTACGTTGCGCGGACACGATGGTCATGACAGCACGCCGTCTGGTTACGTCGCAGCTTCCGGTAGTGGTCGGGCCGTGGGTCCACCGGACCGCCGGGTGAACCTGGTCAAACATGTCATCCAGAATCCTGTCAGCGCGATTCGCCGCTTCCTGCATATTCATTTCAGAACCCCCTGTTCCCACGAGCGGCTCAACTCCACCCGCGCAACTCGACAAGACGAATGAGACGGCTACCGCCGCAGTTGCGTAACAGAACGCACGACTCATCGATACTCCTGATTGCTGATCTTCTCAGAACGCCCGGCAGCAATTAGCGCAATGTTGGACGATGACACCGCGTCTCTCTTCGGGTCAAAGTACAGAGAGTGTGCGGCAATTGTCGGCCCACTGGCTCCGGTGAGGCCCGGGCCGTCATCGACACGGAAGCGCCGTGCGCCGAATTCTTCACTCGCCGGATCCTTGCCGAACCAGAGGTCATCATCTCCTCGGTCAGCAACGTCACCTGCAAGAAGGGAAAGTGGACCGAGCACGCTCACCGAAGCACCCACGACCGCCTGCCTTTTGGACGGCACCATTGTCACCCCGTCGTTCTCCGCCGCCCCGACAAAGACGTGGGACTTCCCTACCCCGAGATCCTCCGCACGATCAACACCCACCCCTGGACTCCCGACCAAAACGATGTCGTCGACTCCCGGAATCCCCCCGCCCTGCTGTGTGGCCGCACCCACTGTGCGTGATCCGTACGAGTGCCCAATAGCCGTAAAATGCGGATCGTCGTTTATGTTCGTAGCCGTCAATCCGCTAGCAAATTCGTTCAACCGTTTCCCACCCTCAACGGCCCGCTCATCATGAGCCACTGCGAGAGTACCGAGACCGTCAATGGCCTGAGGAGCGTCGTAGCCGAGCCATGCAATGGCTGCACTTGACGGGTCGTGGTATCGGGAACCAATCGCCGTGTCACGAGCACGCTTGAGGTCACCCTCCGCAAATTCTTTATCCAAGGAGGTATTCAAGCCGGGCACATAGGTCGACACATTCTTGGCAGTATCTGGATTTCCATACGCGACGATCGCCCGCCCGTTCCCCTCGTCACTGACCCCTAGGAGGTACATCGGCGGCTCCCCAGGCTTGGCTCCCGCCCCCAACTGCCGGTCGATCTCCCGCAGCCCCGCCAACTGCGTCACCGACCTCTCGTCGTCCCGCCCCTCCAGCTCCCCGATCAGCAACCGCAGGTTGTCCCGGTTGGCCGCGTCGCGGATCAGGGCCGGGATCCCGTCCAGGTTCCCGATCTGGTCCGGGTACACCGCGAGGTACTCCTCGCGCTGTTCCTGCGTCAGCCCCGCCCACCAGTCCCGCCGCTCCGCCGGAGACGCGTCGTGAGGGATGGCGTCCTTCAGGTACGCCCCCGCCGCCCCCCGCACCGCCTCCGCGTCGCCCGCCGCGTCCTTCCATGTGGAGTCCGGGACCTTCAGTCCCTCTTCCGCCTTCAGCCGGCGCAGGATCCCCGCGTACCGCCAGTCGATCTCGGCCGCCGCCCGCACCGCCCCGGTCACCCGCTCCGCGATGTCCTGCGCCTTGGCCGCGTTGGGGTTCGGTGCGACCAGGCCCGAGGGTGGCACAAGCCCCGGCAGCCCGTTCGACGACGTCGTGCCGCCCCGGACGGCCGCGCCGTCGATGAGCCCCACACCCGCAGCCGGGTACGTCACCGAACCGTCCGCGTGGACCGTGAACCTCAGCGCGGCCGCATCGTCCAGCGCCTCGTTCAGTGCCCGCTGCTGGGTCTTCATCTCGTGGGACAGGGAGTTCAGGGTCGTACGGAGCAACCCGCACTCGGTGTACACGTACTGGAGGTTCCGCCCCAGCTGCCGCAGCCTCGCGACCGCCGCCTGTGCCGCCTCGCCCTCCTGCGTGTCGCGGAGCCCGGTGAGCAGTTGCTGCTCGATGCGGTCCCGCGCCGCGTCGGCACGGTTGCTCGACTTGCCCCACCCGTCGGCCGCGCCCTCCAGCTCGGCGCACCTCAGGTCCCGTAACTGCGCCCACGTCAGCGCCGGCGTCGGCGTCACCGCTCGTCACCCCCGCACGGCGTCACCGCGGCGAAGGACGCCCTGACGGCCTCGTTCGTGGCGCCCTGCGTACGCGCGACGTCCCGCAGCTTGGCCGCCAGGCTTCCGCACTCGCCCTGCGCCGCCTGGAACCGCCGCTCCCAGGACTCCCGTACGGCCGCCAGCTCCGCGAGCGCGGTAAGCCGGCCTGCCCCCTCCATGAGCCCCTGATGCGCCAGCCCCAACTCTCCCCGTACAGGCGCCAGCTGGGCCGCCAGCTCCGCCGCGCCCCCTGCCGCCAGCAGCCACGGTCCGTCGCTGTGCTTCAGCCTCGGGCCACAGCCGCCCCCGCTCGGCGGCCCCGCCGGATCACTCAGCCCGTGCACCACGGCCATCACGCTCACCCCGTTCCTCGATCACGGAGCGGCACTGTGCCAAAGGCGGCGTACCCGACACGCCGGACGTACCGGCGGCGTGAGCCCGACCCCCGCCCCCGCAAGGAAGCGACCTCACCGACTTCACCCGAACGCGGGACGCGGAACCGGCCGGAGGGAGACACCGTCCATCCCTGCATCACCCGGACCAGCCGAAAGGGCCCCATGCCCACCGCGAACGCGACCCGCTTCCTCTACATCGCCCGGCACGGCGAGGCGTCCACGGACGAGACCGAACTGACGGAACGCGGCCGCCGCCAAGCGGCTCTCCTCGGCGAGCGGCTCCGGGGCACACCGTTCTCCGCCGTCCACCACGGCCCGCTCCCCCGGGCCGCGCAGACCGCCCGGCTGGTCCACGAGCGGCTCGGGGAGGGCATCCCCCTCCATGCCTCGGAGCCGGCGGGGGACTACGTGCCGTACGTCCCGCGACGGGAGGAGCTGCCCGAGGAGTCGGCGGACCGGCTCCTCGGGTTCGTCGAGCAGTTCCCGTACGCCGAACGCAGCCGGGGCCCGGAGCTGGCCGACTCCGCGACGGCACGGTTCACCGGCCCGGCGGATGGCGACGAACCCCGTTACGAACTGGTCGTCACCCACGCGTTTCTGGCCGCCTGGCTGGTACGCGACGCACTCGACGCCCCCGCCTGGCGCTGGCTGGGCCTCAACCACGCCAACGCGGCGCTGACCGTCATCCGGTACACCCCCGGCAGGCCCGCCGCCCTGGTCATGGTCAACGACATGGGGCACCTCCCGGAGGACCTCCGCTGGACAGGATTCCCACCGGAGCTCCGCGCATGAGCCGTGCCGGGTGGCTCATGCGTTCCCCGGATGTCCCCCGGACGGATGGTTTACGGGCCACCGCCCTCGCGGTCCGGGGTGACGTGGGCCGCTCTTCGTGATCATGCAGAGCGTGATCTCCGTACACCACAACTCATCCCGTGTCCGACGGTTGTTGACGGCCGCGGGCCTCGCCGCGGCCGCCCTTGCCGCATCGCTGCCCGCCGGGCCGCCGGCGCGGGCCGCCGCCTCCGCACCCGTACCTCCGCCCCGGACCGCCACCCCCGCCGAGGCCCGTGCCGCCGCCTGGCTGAACACCCACCCGAAGGAGGCCGGCCGCTTCTTCCGGGACCTGCCCAAGGGCGGTGACCTGCACAACCATCTGTCCGGCGCGGTACGGACCGAGTACCTCATCCAGCTCGCGGCCGACGACGACCTCTGCATCGACTCCACGATGACCGCCGTCGCACCGCCGTGCGGTGCGGGCACCCGGCCGGCCGCCGACGCCCTCACCGACAGCCGGTTCCGCCAGGAGATCGTCCGGGCCTGGTCCATGCAGGACTTCCCGCAGGGCCAGTCGGGCCACGACCACTTCTTCGCCACGTTCGGGAAGTTCGGCGCCGCGACGTCGCACCGGGGGAAGATGCTGGCCGACGTGGCGGGAACCGCCGCCGCGCAGAACCAGACGTATCTGGAGACCATGGTCAGCCCCGCCTCGGCGGGCGCCAGGCAGCTGGCGACGGACGTCGGCTGGGACGCCGACCTGGCCGCCCTGCACCGCAAGCTGCTCGCCGGTGGCCGGCTCGACCAGCTCGTGACGACGGCGAAGCAGGAAGCCGACACCGCCGACGTCGAGTTCCGCGAGACCGCGAAGTGCGCGACCTCCGAGCCCGGCCCCGCATGCCGGATCACGGTGCGCTGGATCTCCCAGGTGTCACGCAACAGCGCCCCGGAGCGCGTCTTCACCCAGATCGCCCTGGGGCTCCGCCTGGCCGAACGCGACCAGCGGTTCGTCGCCGTCAACCTGGTCCAACCGGAGGACGGTGAGATCTCCCTGCGGGACTACCGCCTGCACATGCGCATGCTGAACTACCTGCACGGCGTCTACCCCCGCGCCCACATCACCCTGCACGCCGGCGAGCTCGTCCCCGGACTGGTGAAGCCGGAAGACCTCACCTTCCACATCGACGACGCCGTACGCACCGGCCAGGCCGAACGCATCGGCCACGGTGTCGACCTCGTACAGGAGGACAACTGGCAGCGCCTGGCCCGCGACATGGCGCGTCGTCAGGTCGCCGTCGAAGTCCCGCTCACGAGCAACGCGCAGATCCTCCAGGTCGAGGGCGACGAGCACCCGTTCCCCGTCTACCGGAAGTACGGGGTTCCCGTGGTGCTGTCCACCGACGACCCCGGGGTCTCACGCGGTGACATCGGCCAGGAGTACCAGCGCGCGGCCCGTACGTACGCACTCGGCTACCCGGAACTGAAGGACCTGGCCCGGGCCTCCCTGGAGTACAGCTTCCTGCCGGGCCGCAGCCTGTGGCGTCCCGACCCCGTACGCCAGGGCTTCCGCCCGGTCGAGGAGTGCCGCGCCCTGGAGTCCGCGCGCTGCGCCCGCTTCACCGACCGGAACCCGAAGGCCGGCCTGGAACTGCGCCAGGAGCGGTCCTTCCGCGCCTTCGAGGCCCGCTACGCCGGCTGATCCTGCCCGGCCCCGGTCCCGGTCAGGGGCGGGACGGTGCGTGCGACCCGCAGCACCTTCCCGCCCCTGACCGGCGCCGAAGCGACCGATACGACTCATCAGTGGTCGAGGGCCAAGTGCATGGCCAGGAGATCCTTCCCGTAGTCGTTGCCGTCGGGCGTGCGGATGATGGTGTGGATGTGGAAGTGGCCCTGTGAATCGACCCTCCACGACCTGTGGATCACCGACGCGGAGGCGGCCGCACAGGAGGCGCGGCCGCCGAGCAGAACGCGCATCTCTCCGTACACTGACCGGCATGGCATGCCGCATCAGTGAGCTGGTCATCGACGCCGCCGACCCCGAGCGGCTCGCCGCGTTCTGGAGCGAGGTCCTCGGTTACGTGGAGCTCGGCCGGGAGGACGACGGAAGCATCGAGATCGGGCCGCGCGACGCCGGCTTCGGCGGCCCGCAGCCCACGCTCGTCCTCAGCCCCAGCAGCGCCCCGCGAGCCGGGAAGCTCCCGCTGCACATCGACGTCAACGCAACCGACCGCGACCAGGACGCCGAGCTGGAACGACTGCTCGCCCTCGGCGCCAGGCCCGCCGACGTGGGCCAGACCGGCACGGAGAGCTGGCACGTCCTGGCGGACCCGGAAGGCAACGAGTTCTGCCTCCTGCGCGCCCGGCTCCAGCCCCTCTGACCCCGCCGCGTGTCACGCCGGGCCATCCCACCGACACTCCGGTTTCCACGCGCATTCGACCCACAGCACCTTGCCACCCTGCCCCGGCAGACCACCCTGGATCAGGTACGCGCCCCAGCTGTCCGCGTACTCCCGCACGAGGTGCAGACCCCGCCCTCGCTCGGCGAGAACCGCGGGCGGGGACGGTGTTCCGCCCCGGCCGAACGGATCCGGGATCTCCGGGCTGGAGTCCCACACCCCGACCCGCACCCTGTTCCGCCCCGCCCCGCACAGCCGGAGCGAGTACGCGCCCGAGGAGTGCCGGTACGCGTTGGTGACCAGTTCGCTCGCCAGCAGTTCGGCGGTGTCGATGAGATCCCGCATCCCGTGCACCGTCAGCACGGTCCGCAGAGTCGCCCGGGCGATCCCGGGCCCACGGGGATCCTGCGGAAGTTGCAAGGTGTACGCCCAGGGCGGCGTTACGGTGGCCAGAGCCATGGAAGTCTCCGTTCACGGAGGAGCGTTGGGATGTGCGTGTCGCATGGCCCGGTGACGAGGCCGCTCCGTCGAGCGGGGTACTTCCGGGCGGGTGGCCTGGGCTCCAAGGTAGCCAGCTCCGGCTAATGCATTAACCGAAAGATGAGTAATGCGTGAACTACCACCCTTGTGGGTGACGAGGCGTTCAAGGAGGCGAACCGGCCGGTGAGAACCAACCCGACAGGCCGCCAGCTACGCCTCGGCAGTGAGCTACGGAAGCTCCGCGAGCTCGCCGGCCTCACCGCGACACAGGCCGGCCAGCTTCTGGGCGTGAAACAGAACCAGATCAGCAACATGGAAGCCGGCCGCGTAGGCGTGAGCCCGGAAAGGGTCCGTACGCTGGCCGGTCATTACCGCTGCCCGGACGAGGGGGTCATCGAGGCGCTCTGCAACATGACCTCCGACCGCACACGCGGATGGTGGGAGGAGTACCGGGAGATCCTGCCCGCGCCTCTGCTGGACCTCGCCGAGATCGAGCACCATGCACGGCGACTGCGCACCGCTGTCACCGTCCACATCCCCGGGCTTCTTCAGACCCCGGAGCATGCCCGTGAGATCTTCCGCCAGGACGTGCCCGAACTGTCCCCGCCCGATATCGAGCACCGCATCTCGTTCCGCATCAAGCGGCAAGCGGTACTCTTCCGCGATCCGCCGACCTCCCAGCACGTCGTCATCCATGAGGC
This sequence comes from Streptomyces sp. NBC_01166, assembly GCF_045039765.1. Taxonomy (NCBI): domain Bacteria; kingdom Bacillati; phylum Actinomycetota; class Actinomycetes; order Kitasatosporales; family Streptomycetaceae; genus Streptomyces; species Streptomyces sp. NBC_01166. The sequence continues at coordinate 4,581,874 of NZ_CP108613.1, read as the reverse complement.
TGCTCTGCGCATGCAGTTCGGCGGACCGAAGGTGGCCCGCCAACAGCTGGAGCACCTCGCGGAGATGAGCGACCACGCTCATGTCGTGCTTCAGGTCATCCCGTTCTCCGCGGGAGCCTTTGCCGGTTCAGGACAGTCGATCTACTACATCCACGGCTCCGTACCGCAGCTCGACAGTGTCAACCTGGACCAGTCCCACGGCCCTGTGTTCCTGGACGCGGAGGCCCAGTTGCAGAAGTACCGCGTGCTACTGAGCCGGATCGAGGCCATCGCACTCGCGCCCGCGAAGTCACGCGACTTCATACACACCATCGCCCGGAATCTGTGAGGGATCCAAGATGTCCGCACTCGCTTGGCAGAAGTCGTCCTACTGCGCTCAAGGCAACTCGTGCGTACACGTCGCCGCCGACCAGGGATCCGTCGCCCTCACCGAGAGCAGTGACCCCACCGGCGCGATACTCCGGACCAGCCCGTCCGCCTGGGCCGCCCTCATCCGCACCGTCAAGCAAGCCCACGACCGTGGCTGACGCCTCTGACGACCTCACCTGGACCCGCGCCGCCCCCGAGGACGCGCAGGGCCCCGGGCCCTGGATCGAGATCGCGTTCGGCCCCGGAGAGCTCGTGTACCTCCGTGAGACCGGCGATCCAGCCACGGTGGTGACCACCACCGTGGAGAAGTGGGAGGCCTTCACCAAGGGCGTCGTGGCCGGCGAATTCGATCACTTCGCCGCGACCGACGCCGGCTGACTCAACCCACCGGTTCGACAGCGGGGCAACTCGCGCCGCGCCTGGGGACCTTGAGCGAGATCAGGTAGGCGTCGGTCGCTTCCTGGGTACAGGGACTGCTGCTGTACGTGCCATGGCCCCAGCCCTCGTAGGTGTGCAGGACCGCGTTGCTGCCGAGCTGCTTCGCCACGTTGGTGGCCCAGTTGTAGCCGGACGCCGGGTCGTGGATCGAGTTGGTGAGCAGGACGGTCCTGCTGTCCCTCACCTTCAGCCGGTGCTGCGGGTTGTCCGGCTCCGGTGCGCCGAGACAGGCGGAGACGGACATCAGGGAGCGGGGGTACTTCATGTCCGGGGCGATCCTGCTGATGCGGCGCAGTTCCCGCGCGTACTCCTGGTAGCCGCTGACCGGCAGGCTCCAGTCCTGGCAGAAGATCTCGAACGCATTCTCCCCGAGCGCGGGCGCGGGGCTGTCCCCGGCCGTTCCGGCCGCCTGCGTCGCCTCCGGGTCGCTCTCCGCCGGCCCGCGCAGGAACGTACCCAGTCCCCTCCACTCGGGGTCGTACAGCCGCTTCATCACCTCGACGTTGAGTTCGAACGGGGTCAGCGTCCTACCGTCGTCCGAGAGCTCCCCCCGCTCGGCGCGTTTCAGGAGATCCGCCCAGAGTGCCCGCACGTCCGAGCCGTGCACGGCGCAGCTCTCGGTCCGGTCACACCACGCCACGAACTCGTCGAAGGAGTCCTGGAGCGTGGCGGACTGCGTGGAGAGGAACTTCCTCGTGCCCAGGCTGTGGTCCACCACAGCCTCCAGGACCAGGGCACGGACCCGCTTCGGGTACTCCTCCGCGTACTGCTCGCCGAGCAGCGTGCCGTACGAACTGCCGTGGAACGTCAGGGACCTCTCGCCGAGCGCCGCCCGGATGGCGTCGAGGTCCTGCACCATGCTGAGGGTGTCGACGTGGTCGAAGAGGCCGTTCTCGGTGTTCTTCCGGCAGTCCGCTCGCAGTTCACGGTTGTACTTCGCCGTGGCGTCGAATTCGGCCTGGCTCTTCATGACCGGCGACGGACGCCTGTCCAGGAGCTCCTGCGAGCAGAGGATCGGGTTGCTGAGCCCCACTCCGCGTGGATCGAAACTGACGATGTCGAATCGGCTGCGGAGGTCGTCGCTGAACCGGCCCATGTTGGCCTCCTTCACGATCCGGTTCACGCCCGAGTCCCCGGGCCCGCCCGGCCCGAACACCATGGAGCCGACCCGCGCGCCCGGGTCCGTGGCCTTGCGCCGGGCGAGCTGGAGGCCGAAGTGCGCCCCGTCCGGATCGCTCCAGTCCACCGGCACCGAAAGCGCGCCACACTCCGCCGAAGCATCGGTCCGACACGGCTTCCACTTGATGAGCGCGCTCGCCCCGGCCGGCCCGGGCACCCGACCCTCACTCGCCGCTCCGGCCTCTCCCGGACCTGGCGCACCGCTCGCGATCTCCACGCCCGTGAAACTGACCACTAAGGCCAGCACAGAACCCCAGGCAAGGTGCGACCGACCTCGTCCGCCCCGCCGCACGCCCCACACATGACTGCCCATCACAGCAACTGCCCCTCACCTCGTCCGAGGCATCGAGCATCGTCCGCGTTCGCCCCGCCCGGTATCCGGCAAGACCCTGGAGTCCGTCCCTAAGGGCCCGGGCTCAGCGGCAGCGGTGCCCGCTCTACGGGCGGCGGGCCAGCACGTGGGTGTCGAGGTAGCCCCGCTCGGAGGCAGGGTCGAAGAGCAGCCGGGCGAAGGGTGTGAGCCCTGCCCCGGTGAGCAGCTCGGCGAACTGTTCCACCGGCCAGCTGTAGGCGGGTGCCACTTTGTGGTCGAACCGGACCGGCTCGGGCCCCTCCGTCCCGAAGAACGAGGCCATGAGCAGGCCGCCAGGGGCCAGGACGCGGACCTGCTCGGCGAGCAGCGCGGGCAGGTCACCGGGCGGCGTGTGAATCATCGAGTAGTGCGCCAGCACACCGCCCAGCGCGCCGTCCTCGACCGGCAGGGCCTCCATGCGCGCCTCGTCGAACCGCAGCGCCGGATGGGCCTGCCGGGCGTAGTCGATCATGCCCGGGGAGAGGTCGAGCCCGAAGGCGTCCAGCCCCAGGTCGCTGAGCATGGCCGTCAGATGCCCCGGCCCGCAGCCGACGTCGGCTGTCCGGAGGTTCCCCGTCCCGCGCACCAGCTCGGCGAAGGTACCGATCATGGACCGCGCGAACGGCTGCGTCTCCAGCCGGTCGGCGAACAACGACGCGTAGAGCTCGACGACCCCGTCGTAGGCCGTCCTGGTCCTGTCCTGGTGTCCCGCCACGGGGAGGAAGCTAACATCCGCGCCGCCGGCATGAGGGCTGCGCGAGGACCGGTGGCCGCCGGCCGCGACGCCTCGCTCTCACGACCCGCCGGCCGCGACGCCTCGCTCTCACGACCCGCCGCCCGAAAGCCCGCGCACTGTCAACGGTCCGGGCCGTTGACATCGGTCGGAGGCCGGCGCTTGGCTGGGCGGCGGGGGAACAAGCGCTTACGGGCCGGACTTTTGGAGCGTACTGGTGGAGTTCTCGCGTCGTTCCGCACTGTCCATGATCCCCGCTGCGACGCTCTGGGCGCTGTCCCAGACCCTGCGGGCCGAGGCCGCTCCTGCCGCCTCACAGGAGTCGACCGGCTCCTCGGACAGGGTCCCGGACGCCCTGCTCACCAACACCGTCGCGGTCTTCGCGGGCACCGCAGAATCGAACGCCCGCCCCGAGGTCGCCCCCAAACTCGCTTCCCTGCGGGCGACGGCGCAGGCCAGGCTCGCCGCGATGGACGGCGCCGGGCCGGACGAGCTCTTCGAGGGCGTACCGCTCGGCACCAGCGACCCCAACCTGAGCACGTCGTACCAGTACCTCTACGAGATCGCCCTCGCCACCTGCCTGCCCGGCACCGGCGCCTCCACCCCGGGTGATGACACAGCCGTCCGGCGCCGGGTCGTGGACGGGCTGGCGCAGCTCCACAATGACTGGTTCGGCGACCAGTCGAAGGGCTACTACGGCAACTGGTTCCACTGGGAGATCGGCATCCCGGCCTACGTGACCAAGACCCTGGTCCTGCTCAGGGAGGAGCTCGCGGCATACCGGCCGGAGCTCACAGCGACGTACATCGCCTCCATGGACGCGTACCTCCGCAACGGCAAGGACGGCGACGTCGATCTCGACTCCCGCTTCCACACCGGCGCCAATCTCGCCGACATCACGACGAACCGCATCCTGCAAGGCGCCCTGCTCGGTGACGAGGCCCGCATCACCAAGGCCCTCGCCGACCAGCTGACCGTCTACTCGACGATCGACCCGTACCAGCCGCGCCACGGGGTCACCGACGGTTTCTACGCCGACGGCTCGTTCGTCCAGCACTCCTCCGTGGCGTACACCGGCTCCTACGGCAAGGGGCTGCTCACCCGGATCGTCCAGACCGTCAAGATCCTCGACGGCACCGGCTACCTGCCCGACGAGAGCCTCGTCGGCGTCGTACAGGGCTGGGTCGCCGACGGTTTCGCCCCGCTGATCTTCGAAGGCTGGATGATGGAGATCGTCAAGGGGCGGGCGGTCTCCCGGACCGGCACGGGATACGCGGACGTCATCGCCGTCGTGGAGGCGGTCGTCGACCTCTCCGCGCACACCTCGGGCAGCGACGCCGAAGCTCTCGAGGGGTACGTCAAATACGTGCGGGAGACCTCGAAGGTGGCCCTCGACACCACGTCCTTCGTCTCCCCCGTCAGCATCGCCCGCTACGCCGACATCCTGGCCTCACCCGCGCCCGCCCGGGATCTCGGCCCCGCCGCCGCCCACGGCGCGTTCAACGCGATGGACCGCACCGTCCACCGCCGGCCCGGTTACGCCTTCGCCCTCGCCCGCAGTTCCGAACGCGTCAGCAAGTACGAGTACATGAGCGGCGAGAACCTGATGCCGTGGTTCCAGGGTGACGGCGCCCACTACCTCTACCTCTCCGGCGCGGACCAGCGGCAGGCGTTCGGCATCGACTACTTCACCGCCGTCCCGCCCCACCGCCTCGCGGGCGTCACCGCTCCCGTCGAGACGCGGCGCACCGTCCCCGAGCTCTACGGCACCCTCTGGTACGACAATCCGGAGCGCGGCTTCACCTCGTCCTCCGAGGCCCAGAACACGTACGTCTACTTCCCCCGTGGCACCCAGGCGTTCTCCGGCGGCGCCCGCCTCGGCGCGTACGGCGTGGCCGGTCTCGTGCAGTCCGACGACGCCGCGTACGCCGCCCGGGAGGCGGGCACGCTGCCCGAGGACTTCGTCGCCTACCGGGCGGCGGGTGCCACCAGGTCGTGGTTCATGTTCGACGACGAGATCCTCGTCCTCTCCGCGGGCGTGACCGGCCTGGCCGGACGCGCCGTGACCACGACGGTCGACAGCCGCATCGCCGACTCCTCCTCCCCCGTCGTCCTCACGGGCGGCCTCCGCGACGGATCCCCCTGGGAGGCCGCCGGAACCGCACCGCCGGCCTGGCTGCGGTACGCCGACGAAGGGCAGCGGACCGCGGTCGGCTACGTCTTCCTGTCCGGTCCGGACCCGGTCGTCGCACTCGGCACGGTCACGCGCAGCCGGCGTCTCGTACGGCTCGCCAACGCGGACACGGCGGTGACCAAGCAGGTCTTCACACTGTCCTACGAGCAGGCTGCCGGAAGGCGGCCCACCGCCATGGCGCACGCCCTCGTCCCGAACGCCTCCGCCCAGCAGCTGGCGTCCTACGCCCACGGCCCGCTCTCGGTGCTGTCCAACACGGTCCGCCTGCAGGCCGCCGTGCACACCCGCCTCGGCATCACCGCCGCCAACGCCTTCACCCCGGGGACGCACCACGCCGGTCGCCTCTCGATCGACGGCCCGGCGTCGGTCATGCTGCGCCGGACCGGAGGCGGCGCGTACTCCATCGCGGTGTCCGACCCCACGACGACGCGGCGCACCGTCTCGGTCACCCTCCACGGCCGGCCCCTGCGACGCGTCTCGGCCGACGCCGGAGTCCGCGTCCGTCATGTCCCCGGCGGCACCCGACTCGATGTCACGACCCACCAGGCCTACGGCCGGAGCTTCACGGCGACCCTGACGGAGAGGCCCTAGCGAAGAGGAGGCGCCCGACACCCGGCGAGTGAAAGAATCCGATGATGCCTTCATCATCGGAAACGATCAACGCATCGGCCTCCGGCACCTGGGAGCTCGGCGACCTCACGGTCAACCGCCTCGGCTTCGGCACGATGCGCCTCCCCCAGAACGGCGCGGCGTTCGGCGACGGAACCTCCAGCGACCGGGACCGCGCGCTGAACGTCCTGCGGCGCGCGATCGAACTCGGCGTGAACCACATCGACACCGCCGCCTTCTACTTCTCGCCACTGCGGTCCGCCAACGAGCTCATCAACAGCGCGCTCGCCCCGTACGCCGACGACCTGGTCATCACCACCAAGGTCGGCCCCGGCCGGGACCCCTCCGGCGCATGGGTGTGGGCCACACCGGAGCAGCTGCGCGGCCAGGTCGAGGAGAATCTGCGCCAGCTCGGCCGTGACCACATGGACGTGGTCAACCTGCGCCTCGCGCACAGCCAGGCCACCGCCTCCGTCGCAGATCACTTCGGCGCCCTGGCCGAACTCCGCACGGCCGGACTCATCCGCCACCTGGGCATCTCCAACACCACACCGGAACAGCTCGCCGAGGCCCAGGGCATCGCGCCCGTGGTCTGCGTGCAGAACGCGTACGGCATCGGCTCCCCCGCCGAGGACCACGCCCTCCTCCGCGCCTGCGGCCAACAGGGCATCGCGTTCGTGCCGTTCTTCGCCATCGCCGGCGCGGGGCGCGAGGAGGGCTCGAACGGCGACCGGAGCGAGACCGTGCACACCGTCGCCCGCCGCCACGGGGCGACACCCGCACAGGTACGCCTCGCCTGGACGCTCCACCAGGGGCCGCACGTGCTCGCCATCCCCGGCACAGGCAACCCGGACCACCTCGCCGAGAACGTGGCCGCCGGGGCGCTGCGGCTCACGCCGGAAGACCTGAGCCTCCTCGCGTCATGAGCGGCACCGGGGGCGGGGCCGAGGCCGGGCAGGTGCTGCGCTGGAACCTCTTCATCGGCGGGCATCTGAGCTCCTCCGTGCCCGTACGCCTGGTCGAACGCACGGACGAGGGCCAGTTGGTGTGGCTGGAGACCGGCACCCCGATGTGGCGTACGGACCTGCCCCGTGGGGCCCACCTCCGGGACATCGCGCCCGAGCACCGGCCGGTCCAGGGCTATCCGGCGAGGGCCGGCCGGTGGCCCCTGGGCAGCGCGCTCATCCACCAGCCGACCGGGGCCGGCCACGCGGTGTTCTGGTTCTTCGGGCGGAGGCAGAAGTTCGCCGGCTGGTACGTGAATCTGGAGCACCGGACCCATCACGGCGAGAACATCGACGTGGCCGACCACGAGCTGGACATCACCGTGGCGACGGACCTCAGCTGGCGATGGAAGGACGAGCGGTCGTTCGCCGAGAAGACCGGGCACCCCGCGTACTGGTCGGCGGAAGAGGCGGCGGCGATCCGCGCCGAGGGGGAACGCGTGGCCCGTCTCGCCGCGTCGGGGGCGTTCCCTTTCGACGGCTCCTGGTGCGACTTCAAGCCACCGTCCCGGTGGAAGACCCCGGCCCGGGGGGCGGCGCCCGTACGCACCGTGCTCTGAGAGGAGAGCCCGCGAGACCTTCCCCGTACGGCACCTGATGACGCGTCGGCCGGAAGCCACCGGCGCACACACGGCTCTCGAACAGCGCGTACGAATGCCCGCCGCCCCGTGAACGCATCGACCGCATCCGGAACCATGGCCACCGTCGTTGCTAGCCGTCACACCGCGTGATACACAGAGTAACCATGCATATGCGGGCAGATCCCTACGCGAGCCGCAGGTCAGGGCGGCTTCTCCGGTCAAACGTGCGAGATCCGGGTAAAGAGACCCGGGAAGGCGTCGTGCGATGCCGGTTTCATCAGCGAAGATAGAGGCCGACCCGTGTCGCACGGCGCGGGCTGCGAACTACCCAACAGGGGCGGTGACTTACATGATCCTGGCAGCTGAAAAGGGCGATATCACCACCATCATCGGCGGAATCGCCCCGAACTGGGGGCCGTTCGGGACCCTGGGCAACGAGGCGCGCATCATGATCGAGGTGGTGATGGCGGTAGCCATCCTGCTCTGTCTCGGCATCGCGATCTGGGGTGCGGCGAAACAGCGCATCGGCGCGACGGCACTGCGTGACACCTTCAGCGCGGAACAGGGCAAGGGCCTGATCGTGGCGGGGCTGACCGGCGTCTTCATCATCGGGTCGCTGGGCACGCTGTTCACCATTGTGTACGGCATGGCTGTCTGACCACCTGTCAGCCAGCCGTCCTGCCCCCGGGCCACCCGTACCCGTCGTCCACCCCACCCGTCCGTCGTGCCCACCGGCAGAGGTTGCGTCCCCTGATGTCGAGTCACCACACCGCGCCCACGCGGAAACCAGCACCGCTACGGTCGTACTACGCGGATCTGCACACGGCTGAGGGGGCGTACGCGGCATGAGCCAGGGCGACGAGCGCGGCTACGGCGGCCACGAGCCGGGGGCCCACCCGGACGACGCGTACAGCACCCTCGGCGGGACGCGCCAGACACGCACGCGCCTGCCCGACGGCGACGAGGGCGACGGCTACGGCCGCAGGCCCGCCCGGAACTCCCGCTCGCTGATCATGGTGGTCGGCGTGGTGGTCCTGCTGGTCGCGGCCATCGCGTTCGCGAACCAGGGCGGAGGCGGGGGGTCGGACGGCGGCGGCAACGAGAAGAAGTCCGAAGCCGCAGGAGCGGGCCCCACGGCTGCGACGGGCACGAAGCCGGTCCAGGGCAAGAACGGCTCGATCGCCTCCGGTTTCGCGCACGACGAGCAGGGGGCGCAGAGCGCTGCGGCGAATTACGCGGTGGCGCTGGGGTCTGCGGAGATGTTCGACTCCGTCCGCCGCCGCGAGATCACCACCGCCGTGTACGCCCCGGACGTAGCAGCCGCACGGCAGAGCGACCTCGACAAGGTCTACTCCGGCGAAGAATTCCTGGCGAGCATCGGTCTGAACCCTGACGGCACTGCCCCAGAAGGCCTGGTCTTCATCTCGCGTTCCAACCCGGTCGGGGCCAAGGTCGAGAAGTTCGCCGGCGATTCCGCCAGCGTTGCTGTTTGGTATTCGGCGCTGTTCGGCCTGGCAGGCGAGGGCTCCAAGAACCCCGTGTCCGAGAGCTGGTACACGAACACCTTCGAGCTGAGATGGATCAACGGTGACTGGAAGGTCACCGACTTCACCCAGAAGGACGGCCCCGTACCGGTCGGCCGCGATCAGGCTGCCTCTCCTGCGGATGAAATGGCCGACGCCGTTGAACAGTTCGGAGGGTTCACCTATGCCCGGTAAGCCTTCTCTCCGAGCGTTCTCGATTGCAGCTGTGCTGAGCAGCATTCAGGTGTCTGCCGTTCTGTTCTCAAGCCGTGTCGCCGCCGCTCCATCGCCGACACCAACCCCCTCGCCCAGCGCGAGCAACGATGCGTGTGATCTCATCCGCGGCCCTGCCAAGGACTACTGCGAAGGTGAAGCGGGCACGGGCGACCGCAGCACGCCCCCCGTCACCGACGACGCCCTGGACCCCCTCACCTCCCTCGCCCGCGGCTGCGCCGACGCCGCCGCCTACCTCGTGGGCAAGCTGAGCGAGGCCGTGGAGAGCACCGCGACCGTCGACTTCACCAACTCCACCTTCCGCACCCAGTACGCCGTCGTCTTCGCCGCGTCCACCATCCTCACCCTGGTCCTCTGGCTCTTCGCCGTCGCCAAGCGGGCCATCAGGGGCGTGCCGTTCACCACCGCGATCTCCGAGGCCATCGGATTCCTCTGGCTCACGGTCCTGGCCTCGGCCTTCACCCCGCTCATCCTGTACGTGGTCGTCTCGGCCACCGACGGCGTCACCGAGGTCATCTCCGCCGCGACAGGCGGGCAGACCGATGTCTTCTTCGGCTCGTTCGCCGAGGCGCTCAAGAAGGGCACCGACATCGGCGGCGGCCCGATCATGCTGATCGTCGTATCGCTCGTGTCGATCCTCGCCGCCGGCATCCTCTGGCTGGAGCTCGTGATCCGGGCCGCCCTGCTCTACGTGGGCGCCCTGCTGGGTGTCGTCGTGTACTCCGGGCTCGTGGACAAGAACATGTGGGGCCACGTGCGCCGCTGGGCGGGCATCATGATCGCCGTGATCATGGTGAAGCCCGTCATCGTCATCGTGCTGGGGCTCGCCGGGGCGCTCTCCGCCGACGACGGGCCCAACGCCTTCTCGGCCGTCGTGTCAGGCCTCGCCATCATCCTGCTGGCCATCTTCGCCTCCGCCATGATCTACCGCTTCGTCCCCGGCTTCGGCGACGAGATCCAGGGCGCCCGCACCAACCGCAAGCAGGCCACCGACGGCTCCCAGGCCGCCGCGATGATCAGCTCGCCCGCCGCACTCGTCTCCCAGGGCATCAAGACGCACAGCGGCCGCGGCGGCGGCGGTGAAGGGGGCGGCGGAGGCGGAGGCGCCAGGCCCGCCAACCCGGCCAGCGGCGGAGTCGCCGCCCACAGCTCCCGCACCCCGGGCGGAGGCGGGTCCGCGCCCTCGCCCCGCAGCGGGTCCGGACCCACCTCCGGCACCCCTCACAGCAGCCGCTCCTCACGGGGCGGTTCAGGCAGCACAGGTAACACGAGCACAGGAGGTGGAGGGCGTTGACGACCCAGTCCCACACGATCGCGCCCCGCCGTACGTATCTCATCGGCCGCGCCCGGCCGAACGCGATCGTCGGCAAGAACCGTGAGACGGGCGAGATCGCGCTGATCATCGCCGGAGCGTTCCTCGGCATGATGAGCGGACTCCTCGTCCCGGTCCTCTCCCTCCGGATCGTGGCGCTCGTGGGCTTCCCCATGCTGGCCCTGGCCGTCGTGTACTTCCCGTACAAGGGCCGCACCTTCTACAAATGGTTCGAGATCAACCGGAGCTTCAAGCGCACCCTGCGTCGCGGCACGGCCTACCGTTCCTCCGCCATGGAGGCCGGGGTCAGCGCCGACGGGCGTGAGGTGGAGATCGGGCCGCCGCCCGGCATCGGCCGGATCAGCTGGCTCGCCGCACCGTTCGGCCCCGACGAGATCGCCGTACTGCTGCACGCCGACCGGCGTACGGTCACCGCCGCCATCGAGATCGAGGGCCCCGGGGTCGGCCTGCGTGACAGCGAGGACCAGGAGGCCCTCGTCGACCGCTTCGGCACCCTCCTCAAGCACGTGGCCAACGGCGACGGCTTCGTGACCCGCCTCCAGATGCTGGCCCGTACGCTGCCCGCCGACCCCGACGCGCACGCCAAGGACGTCGCCCAGCGTGGTGACCGGTCGGCGCCCGGCTGGCTCCAGGAGTCCTACGACCAGCTCCAGTCGATGGTGTCGACCTCCAGCGAGCAGCACCGCGCCTACCTCGTCGCCTGCATGCACTACAGCCGCGACCTGGCGGCCGAGGCCAACGCCATGGCCCGCGCCGTACGCCCCAAGGGCGGCCGCAGGATCGACCGCGACGCGGGGCTCGCCGTCGTCATGGCGCGCGAGCTGACCGACATCTGCGCCCGCCTCGCCGAGGCCGACATCCGGGTCCGCCAGCCCCTCGGCCAGAGCCGGCTGGCCTCCCTCGTGCACTCGATGTACGACCCGGACCACCCCATCGACCACATCCAGGCGATGACGAAGCGCAACGCCTGGCCGGCCGAACTCGACGCGGTAGAGCCGACCTTCCTCCAGGCCAAGACCCGCGAGTCGACGACGCGCGCCCCCTGGTGCCACTCGACGGCCTGGGTGAAGGAATGGCCGATGACTCCCGTCGGCGTGAACTTCCTTGCTCCCCTCCTCGTCCACACGCCCGACGTGATCCGTACGGTCGCGGTCACCATGGACCTCGAACCCACCGAGGTCGCCATCGAGCGCATGCTGACGGAGAAGACCAACGACGACGCCGAAGCCAGCCGCCAGGCCAAGATGAACCGCACGGTCGACCCGCGCGACATCGCCGCCCACGGCAGGCTCGACCAGCGGGGTGAAGATCTGGCGAGCGGCGCGGCCGGGGTGAATCTGGTGGGGTACATCACCGTGTCGTCCCGGTCCCCCGAGGCGCTCGCCCGCGACAAGCGGACGATCCGTGCCTCGGCCGGCAAGTCGTATCTCAAGCTGGAGTGGTGCGACCGGGAGCACCATCGTGCGTTTGTGAACACCTTGCCGTTCGCCACCGGCATCCGTCGCTAACGAGAGGGCAGTCACGCCATGCGAGATCCGCTGTCCGCGTTGTCGGATGCGTTCACCGCCTTCCTCTTCGGGAACGTGGAGACGACCCGGCTGCCGGTGCGTACGTCGACGGGCCAGGCCCAGGCCGTCTACCTGCCGACCGCCGCGCCGGGCCTCGGCGACTCCGGCGTGATCATCGGGCGTGAGGTGTATTCGGGCAAGGGCTACATCTACGACCCGTTCCAGCTGTACGGGCAGCAACTGCCGGCCCCGCACTGGCTGGTGCTCGGCGAGTCGGGCAACGGCAAGTCGGCGCTGGAGAAGACCTATGTGCTCCGCCAGCTCCGCTTCCGCGACCGCCAGGTCGTCGTCCTGGACGCCCAGGGCGAGGACGGCGTCGGCGAGTGGAACCTCATCGCCGAGGAGCTGGGGATCACGCCCATCCGCCTCGACCCGACCGCCGCGCTGAACGACGGGATCCGGCTCAACCCGCTGGACCCCTCGATCACCACGACGGGCCAGCTCGCCCTGCTCCGCACGATCATCGAGGTCGCCATGGGCCATGGCCTCGACGAGCGGTCCGGCTTCGCGCTCAAGGTCGCACACGCGTACGTCAACGACACGATCGTCGACCGCCAGCCGGTCCTGATGGACATCGTGGAGCAACTGCGCCACCCGAAGCCCGAGTCAGCCGCGGCGATGAACGTGGACATAGACGACGTGCGGGCCTGGGGCCTGGACGTCGCCCTCGTCCTGGACCGGCTCGTCGACGGTGACCTCCGCGGCATGTTCGACGGCCCGACCACGATCGGCATCGACCTCGACGCGCCGCTGATCGTCTTCGACCTCTCGCACATCGACCGGAACTCCATCGCGATGCCGATCCTCATGGCGATCGTCGGTGTCTGGCTGGAGCACACCTGGATCAGGCCCGACCGGAAGAAGCGCATCTTCCTCGTCGAGGAGGCCTGGCACATCATCAACTCGCCCTTCGTGGCGCAGCTCTTCCAGCGCCTGCTGAAGTTCGGCCGTCGCCTCGGGCTCTCCTTCGTCGCGGTCGTCCACCACCTCAGCGACGTCGTCGACGGAGCCGCGGCGAAGGAAGCGGCGGCCATCCTGAAGATGGCCTCCACCCGCACGATCTACGCCCAGAAGGCGGACGAGGCGAGAGCGACGGGCAAGGTCATCGGCCTCCCCAGGTGGGCGGTCGAGATCATCCCGACGCTGACGCCCGGCATCGCCGTATGGGACGTCAACGGCAACGTACAGGTCGTCAAGCACCTGATCACCGAGGCGGAACGCCCCCTGGTCTTCACCGACCGCGCGATGACCGAGGGTTCCGCGGCGGACCTGCTCCCCGAGGACGTACGGGCCGCGGAGCTGGAGGCGGAGCAGCGGGCGGCGCGGATCGAGCACCAGCAACGGCTGAACGCGTCGTCCGAGTCAACGGTGGCATGACATGGCACGCCAGGCACCATCCGGTTCGGGGCGCGGCGCCGAGGGCCAGGGCGGTGTTCCGGACGGGCTGCTGATCGGCCTTCTGGCCTTCCTCTTCGGGCTGACGGTCCTGGCCTGGACGGCCACGGGGCTCGCCGGACTGTTCGCCCACGGTGGCTGGCCGGACGGCGTCACGTTCACGCGGACGCCACTGGCCCTGCGCGCCCTGGCCGTCGAGCCGACGGACCTGCCGGGCGCCTGGCCGGACACCCCGCCGGGCGAGCTCTCCGGATACGGGCTGTTCTGGGGCCTGTTCATCGGCGAGGTGATGGTGCTGCTCGTCCTGACCGTGTTCGCGGTGGGTGTGGTGGCCCGCTGGCGGCTGGTCCGGAAACAGAGGCGCGCGGCCCCGGCACCGTACGACCCCGACCGGGAGCCCGTACGCACAGGCCCGGCGGTCCAGGAGCCCACACGGGAAGCGACGACCACCACCGCAGCAGCAGCACCCCGGGAGCACGCTCCGGCACCTGCGGAAACCGCTCCGGCGCCCGCTCCGGCCCCCATGGAGGCGGCCCCTGCGGAAACAGCCCCCGCCGCCCCGCACGCGCACGAGCCCGCCCTCGCCGCGTACGCGCGAGAGCCCTCCCCGCTGGTCCCCACGCCGCGTACCCCGCAGATCCTCTACGGCGCCTCCGCCGCCCGCCGCCCCGCCGTCGTCCAGGCCATCCGGGACGCCGACGGCCCCGCACTCGTCGTGACCTCGGACCCCACCGTCTGGGCCGAGACGAAGGACGCCCGCGGCAAGCTCGGCCCGGTCCTCGTCTACGACCCGGGCCACCTCTGCGACACCCCGGCCCGCCTCCACTGGTCCCCCGTCGCGGGCTGCGAGGACCCCGCCGCCGCCGGCTCCCGGGCGGCCGCCCTCCTCACCCCGGTCCGTCCCCTGGCCAGGGTCGACACGGCCGTCGCCGACACCGCCCAGACCCTCCTCCGGTGCTGGCTGCACGCCGCCGCCGTGGACGGCCGCCCCTTCCGCCAGGTCCACCGCTGGGCCTCCGGCTCCGGCGGCCACGAGCCGGTCCGCGTGCTCCGTACGCACCCCAAGGCGGCGTCCGGGCTCGCCGGGCTCCTGGAGTCCGCCCTCACCGCCTATCCCGAACGCCGGGAGATGGCCCAGGAACTGACCGTACGAGCCTTCGAGGCGCTCTCCTCGGTCCACATCCGGGAAGCGTGCACACCCAACCGAGCCGATGCGCTCGTGCTGGATTCTTTTGCACATGAAGGGGGAACGCTCTATGTGGTCGGTGAACCCATCGAGGATCCTCACCACCACCCCGGTGCGATGCCCCTGCTCACCGCACTCGCCTCGCACGTGGTCGAGCACGGCCGCCGCATGGCCGCACGGTCAACCGACGGTCGGCTCGACCCACCAATGACGCTCGTCCTCGACGACGTCGCCGCCGTGGCTCCGCTCCCCCAGCTGCCGGAACTGCTTCTCGCCGGCCAGAATCAGGGGATGCCCGCCCTGGTCCTGCTCCGCTCGGAGGAACAGGCCCGTGCCCGCTGGCGGGAACGCCTCCCGGCACCCGGCCCGAGCTGACCGCGACGGCAGACGGACGCTCCTACGTCGGCCGCTGGATCTCGAACTCCAGCTCCAGGGAAGCCGGGTCACCCTGCATCGGCAGCGTCTGCCCCGTGGGGACGAATCCGATCCGGCGGTAGGAGGCCTCGGCACGCGCGTTGGCCTCGTGGACGTAGAGCCGCACCCGTTGCAGCGGCGGCCCGGCCAGCGACCATGCCCAGTCGACGGCCTCGCGGAACAGCGCGTCCACCACCCCGCTCCCCCGGTGCTCCGGCCGCACGAACACGCCCACCAGGTGGGCCTGATCGACCTCCGCGGCCTCCCCGAACCCCGGCTCACCGGCCGGCCGCTCGACGAGCACCGACACCGTCCCCGCCCACTGCCCGTCCGGAGCCTCGGCGACGAACTGACGGTTGTGCGTCCCCTCGGCAGCACCCGCCGTCCGCTCCTGCCAGAACACATCGGGCTTGGCCAGGGCCTGCTCGAACGTCTCCAGGAAGGCGATCGAGGCGACCGGGTCCCGCAGCGCCGCGAGCCGGATCTCCTTGGCCCGCTCCCACTCCTCCGCCCGCACCGCACGTACTACGTAGTCCATCCGCCGATCGTGCACTGCCGCCCCCACCACGGCAAACGAGATACCCCGGCCGCCGGGCGTCCCACGACGGGACGCCAACGGCGTCGTACCCCGGTACTACGGGCACCCGCCCGTCCAGCCCGCGGTCGGACGACCGGCACGCGCCCGCTCCGTAGCGTCGACCACATGATCAGGGCATACGAACTCACCAAGCGGTACGGGGGGACGACCGTCGTCCACGGCCTGGACTTCACCGTCCACCCGGGCACCGTCACCGGCTTCCTCGGCCCCAACGGAGCCGGGAAGTCCACCACCATGCGCATGCTGCTCGGACTGGACGCCCCCACCGGCGGCCGGTCCACCATCGGCGGCCGCGCCTACGCCACCCACCCCGCACCGCTGACCGAGGTCGGGGCCCTCCTGGAAGCCCGGTCGGTCCATCCGGGGCGTACCGCCTTCAACCACCTCATGGCCCTCGCCCACACCCACGGCATCCCGCGCAGCCGCGTCGAACACGTCCTGGACCTCGCCGGTCTCACCGGAGCCGCCCACAGGAGGATCAAGGGCTTCTCGCTCGGTATGGGACAGCGTCTCGGCATCGCCGCCGCGCTCCTCGGCGACCCGGCGACCCTCATCCTCGACGAACCGGTCAACGGGCTGGACCCCGAAGGCGTCCTCTGGATCCGCACCCTGCTCACCTCCCTCGCCGCGGAGGGCCGCACCGTCCTCGTCTCCTCACACCTCATGAGCGAGATGGCGCTCACCGCCGACCACCTCGTCATCATCGGCCGCGGCCGGCTCCTCGCCGACACCACCGTCGGCGAACTGGTCCGCTCGGCGGGCGGCGCCTCGGTCAAGGTCGTCACCCCGCAGGCCGACACCCTGCGCACCCTGCTCACCGGCCCCGGCGTGCGGATCACCACCACCGGAACCGCCGACGAGCTCACCGTCCACGGCACCGACGCCGCCCACATCGGCCGTACCGCCGCCGACCACGCCATCCCGCTCCATGAACTCACCCCGCAGACCGTCTCCCTGGAACAGGCCTTCATGGACCTCACCCAGGAATCCGTCGAGTACCGGAACGCCGCACCCATGACCGGAGTCCCCGCATGACCACCGCCACCGCACCCTCCCCGTACCGCGTCACCCCACGCCACGTCCTGCGCTCCGAGTGGCACAAACTCTGGTCCCTGCGCTCGACCTGGATCACCCTCCTGTCGGCCGCGGTGCTGATCCTCGGCGTCGGGCTCGTCATGGGCGCCACCTACACGTCGGACGGCGGCGACTCCGACGTCGACACCGTCGTCCTCGTCCTCTACGGCACCCTGCTCGGCCAGCTGTGCGTCACGGTCCTCGGCATCCTCGTCACGGCCGGCGAGTACTCCACCGGCATGATCCGCGCCTCGCTCACCGTCGTACCGCGCCGGCTGCCCGTTCTGTGGGCCAAGGCCGCGGTGTTCACCGTCGCCGCGTTCGCCTCGATGTTCACCACAGCTCTCATCACCTTCCTCGCCGCCCAGCTGCTCCTGCGGGACACCGACCAGGCCGCCGGACTCACCGACCCGGGCGTCCTCGGCGCGATCGCCGGCAATTCGGCCGGCATCACCCTGCTCAGCCTCATCGCCCTCGGCCTCGGTGCCACCCTGCGCTCCGTACCCGGCAGCATCGGGGCGTACATCGGCTGCGTCCTGATCCTTCCCGAGGTCCTCGGCATGCTTCCGTACGATGCCGTGGACAGCGTCCTGAAGTACTTCCCGACCCAGGCCGCCGGGGCGCTCGGCTCGGCCACCCCGATCCCGGGCACCGCGAGCACCGGCCCGGCGCTCCTGGCCCTCTGCCTGTGGGCGGGCGCGTCCCTGGCCGCGGGGGCGGTGCTCCTGCGCCGCAGGGACGCGTAACCGGACAGTCGGTGACGTACGGACGGAGGACGGACAGGGTGAGCGACGACAAGAACCCGCACCCGGGGCACCTGGCCCCGGGCGGCGCCCCGCTGACCCTGTACATCCAGGACCTCATGCAGCGGCTCCGCGCCCTCGACCGCCGCCGGCCGAGGCTGTGGGACATCGCGGTCACCGGCTTCTGGGTCGTCGTCGCGGTACTCGACTACAGCACCGGGGGCTGGCGCACGGTCGCCCACAACAGGGAGGCGCCGGAGCTTCTGGTCCTCCTGATGAGCCTGTGCTTCTCCGTCCCGCTGCTGTGGCGCCGCCGCAGACCCGTGGCGGTGCTTCTCCTGATGACACCCGTCTCGCTGGTCAACATCTGGACGGGCGCCGTCGTCCAGGCAGCCTTCCTCCAGCTGATCCCCGTCTACACGATCGCCCTGCGGCTGCCCCTCAGGGCCCTCGCCTGGTCCGGCCTGGTGATGTGCCTTCCCGCCGCGACGGGCGCGATCCTCATCCCCGGCACCGCAGACCGGCAACTCGTCTCCTACCTCTGGGGTTTCGCCTTCGTCACGCTGCTCGCCATAGTGGTGCGCACCCGCCGCGAGTACACCGAGGCACTCGTCGAACGCGCCCACCGGCTCGAACGCGAACGTGACCAGCAGGCCCAGCTCGCGGCCGCCGCCGAACGCGCCCGTATCGCCCGCGAGATGCACGACATCATCGGCCACAACCTCTCCGTAATCACGGGCCTGGCCGACGGCGGGGCGTACGCCGCGGCCAAGAACCCGGAACGCGCGGGCCAGGCCCTCGAAGCCATCGGCACCACGAGCCGGCAGGCCCTCGCGGAACTACGGCGCGTACTCGGCGTCCTGCGTGAACCGACCCCGGCCGCCGACCTGGCGCCCCAGCCCTCACTCGCCGACCTGGACACCCTGCTGGCCGGCGTACGGGAAGCGGGGCTGCCCGTACGGCTGACCGTCCACGGCACCCCACCACCCGGCCCCGCCTCGCCAGGACACCAACTCGCCGTCTACCGCGTGGTCCAGGAATCCCTCACCAACACCCTCAAGCACGCGGGCCCCGAAGCCACCGCCGAGGTCACCCTCACGTACACACCGACGGATCTGGAGGTACGGACCACGGATTCCGGCGGTGGCCGGCAGCCCCCGGAGAGCGGGAGGCCCGGTCACGGACGGGGCATCAGCGGAATGCGCGAGCGCGCCTCGCTCTACGACGGCACACTCGAATCGGGCCGGCTCCCCGCCGGCGGCTGGCAGACACGACTTCGCCTTCCCCTGGAGGACACACCGCCGTGACCACGGTACTCATCGCCGACGACCAGGCCATGCAGCGCTTCGGCTTCCGCATGCTGCTGGAGAGCCAGGACGACATGACCGTCGTCGGCGAGGCGGCCAACGGCACGGAGGCGGTGGGGCTGGTCGCCCGTCACCACCCCGACGTCGCTCTGATGGACATCCGGATGCCGGGACTCGACGGCATCGAGGCCACGCGCCGCATCGTCACATCCGGAGCCCGCACCAGGGTCCTCATCGTGACGACCTTCGACCTGGACGAGTACGCGTACGACGGCCTGCGGGCGGGGGCCAGCGGGTTCCTCGTCAAGGACGCGCTGCCCGAGGAGCTCCTCTCCGGCATCCGCGCCGTCGCGAGCGGCGACGCGGTCGTCGCCCCGAGCCTCACCCGGCGGCTCCTGGACGCCTATGTGCACCACCTGCCCGCCGCACCCGGCGACAACCCTGTCGGCGGGGACCCGCGCATCGCGTCGCTGACGGAGCGGGAGAGGGAAATCCTCACGGTCATCGGACAGGGCTGGACGAACAGCGAGATCGCCGAACGCCTCCACCTCGCCGAATCGACGGTGAAGACTCACGTCACCCGCATCCTCGCCAAGACGGGGTCCCGGGACCGCGTCCAGGCCGTCATCCTGGCGTACGACACCCGCATGGTGAACCCGCGGTGATCACGCCTTCCACGCCATTCCCTGCCTTCACTGCCTTCACTGCACAGTCCGGTTGAGCCGGGCGGCCTGGCGCGTCAGATGGTCCCGCTCGGCGAGGTTGGACGCCTTCCTCGCCGCCTCCGCGTACAGCTGTGCGGCCGTGACCGGGTCGCCGTCCCGCTCGTGGAGGTATGCCGCCACCGCGGTGTAGCGGGGGATGGATGTGTCCAGCCCGTCGAGCGCCGCCAGACCGGCGCGCGGTCCGTCGGCCTCCCCGACGGCCACCGCACGGTTCAGCCGGACCACCGGGCTGTCCGTCAGACGCGCGAGCTCGTCGTACCACTCGACGATCTGCACCCAGTCGGTCTCCTCGGCAGCCGGCGCGTCGGCGTGAAGCGCCGCGACGGCGGCCTGCGCCTGGTACTCACCCAGCCGGTCACGGGCGAGCGCCGCCTGCAGGATCTCCACGCCTGAAGCGATCAACTCGGTGTCCCAGAGCCCCCGGTCCTGCTCGGCGAGCGGCACCAGGCTGCCGTCGGGCGCGGTCCGCGCCGCACGCCGGGCGTGGTGGAGCAGCATGAGGGCGAGCAGCCCCGCGACCTCGGGGTGGTCGATCACGCCCGCGAGCTGCCGGGTGAGCCGGATCGCCTCGGCGGCGAGGTCGACATCACCGGAGTACCCCTCGTTGAAGACCAGGTAGAGGACGCGCAGCACCGTGGCCACATTGCCGGGCTGGTCGAACCGCACCCCCGCGACGGTGCGCTTGGCCCGGCTGATGCGCTGAGCCATGGTCGCCTCGGGCACCAGATAGGCCTGGGCGATCTGGCGGGTGGTCAGCCCACCGACGGCGCGCAGCGTGAGCGCGACCGCCGATGCCGGGGTCAACGACGGCTGAGCACAAAGGAAGTAGAGCTGAAGCGTGTCGTCCACCGGCCGCGCCGGCCCCGGCGCCGGCTCCTCCTCGACGCGGTCCTCACGCCGGCGGCGGGCGGTGTCCGCCCGGGCCGCATCGAGGAACTTGCGCCAGGCCACGGTGACCAGCCAGCCCTTGGGGTCGCGCGGCGGGTCGGCCGCCCAGACCCGGAGCGCCTCGACCAGAGCGTCCTGCACGGCGTCCTCGGCCGCCGCGAAATCAGCTCCGCGGCGGACGAGGACGGTGAGCACGCTCGGAGTGAGGCTCCTGAGCAGAACCTCGTCCATCGGCGACGTCACTCCGTGATGGTGGGATGCGCGGTCAGGAACGGACGCACCTCCAGCCACTCATGAATCGCCTTGCCGCCCGCCCCTGGCGCGGCAGACAGCTCCCCGGCCAGTTCGACGGCGCGGTCGTAGCTGTCCACGTCGATGATCATCCAGCCGGCGATGAGGTCCTTGGTCTCCGCGAACGGCCCGTCGGTGACCGGCGGCCGCCCCTCACCGTCGTAACGGACCCACGCGCCCTCGGGGGCGAGCGCCTGACCGTCGACGAACTCCCCCGTCTTCTCCAGCCGGGCCGCGAAGTCGTTCATGTACTGCACGTGAGCCGAGATCTCCTCCGGCGTCCACCGGTCCATCGGCACGTTGTTGACCGGATCCGGGGCGCCGCGGTAGTGCTTGAGCAGCAGGTACTTGGCCATTGCGTCTCCCTCGATGCTGGTGCGACCCCATTGTGGTCGCCTTCACTACGGGGACGAAGCCAGGCACGGGTTCTCGACATCGCCGACCAAACTTTTTCGGGCCGATCCGGGCCGATCCGGTACGTGACGACCTGTGACTCTCCGCGATGGGCCGTGAACGCAGAAAAGCCCCGTGCCACAAGGGCACGGGGCTTTCCCGGAATAATTGTTCGGCGGCGTCCTACTCTCCCACAGGGTCCCCCCTGCAGTACCATCGGCGCTGAAAGGCTTAGCTTCCGGGTTCGGAATGTAACCGGGCGTTTCCCTAACGCAATGACCACCGAAACACTATGAAATTAACCAACACCGGATAAAAACACGGCCGTTCGTTATTTCAGAACTAACACAGTGGACGCGAGCAACTGAGGACAAGCCCTCGGCCTATTAGTACCAGTCAGCTCCACCCGTTACCGGGCTTCCACATCTGGCCTATCAACCCAGTCGTCTACTGGGAGCCTTAACCACTCAAGGTGGTGGGAATACTCATCTCGAAGCAGGCTTCCCGCTTAGATGCTTTCAGCGGTTATCCTTTCCGAACGTAGCCAACCAGCCATGCCCTTGGCAGGACAACTGGCACACCAGAGGTTCGTCCGTCCCGGTCCTCTCGTACTAGGGACAGCCCTTCTCAATATTCCTACGCGCACAGCGGATAGGGACCGAACTGTCTCACGACGTTCTAAACCCAGCTCGCGTACCGCTTTAATGGGCGAACAGCCCAACCCTTGGGACCGACTCCAGCCCCAGGATGCGACGAGCCGACATCGAGGTGCCAAACCATCCCGTCGATATGGACTCTTGGGGAAGATCAGCCTGTTATCCCCGGGGTACCTTTTATCCGTTGAGCGACAGCGCTTCCACAAGCCACTGCCGGATCACTAGTCCCGACTTTCGTCCCTGCTCGACCCGTCGGTCTCACAGTCAAGCTCCCTTGTGCACTTACACTCAACACCTGATTGCCAACCAGGCTGAGGGAACCTTTGGGCGCCTCCGTTACTCTTTAGGAGGCAACCGCCCCAGTTAAACTACCCATCAGACACTGTCCCTGATCCGGATCACGGACCCAGGTTAGACATCCAGCACGACCAGAGTGGTATTTCAACGACGACTCCACAACCACTGGCGTGGCCGCTTCAAAGTCTCCCACCTATCCTACACAAGCCGAACCGAACACCAATATCAAACTATAGTAAAGGTCCCGGGGTCTTTCCGTCCTGCTGCGCGAAACGAGCATCTTTACTCGTAGTGCAATTTCACCGGGCCTATGGTTGAGACAGTCGAGAAGTCGTTACGCCATTCGTGCAGGTCGGAACTTACCCGACAAGGAATTTCGCTACCTTAGGATGGTTATAGTTACCACCGCCGTTTACTGGCGCTTAAGTTCTCAGCTTCGCACACCCGAAAGTGCACTAACCGGTCCCCTTAACGTTCCAGCACCGGGCAGGCGTCAGTCCGTATACATCGCCTTACGGCTTCGCACGGACCTGTGTTTTTAGTAAACAGTCGCTTCTCGCTGGTCTCTGCGGCCACCCCCAGCTCACCGAGTAAATCGGATCACCAGTGATGGCCCCCCTTCTCCCGAAGTTACGGGGGCATTTTGCCGAGTTCCTTAACCATAGTTCACCCGAACGCCTCGGTATTCTCTACCTGACTACCTGAGTCGGTTTAGGGTACGGGCCGCCATGAAACTCGCTAGAGGCTTTTCTCGACAGCATAGGATCATCCACTTCACCACAATCGGCTCGGCATCAGGTCTCAGCCTTAATGTGTGACGGATTTACCTACCACACGGCCTACACCCTTACCCCGGGAACAACCATCGCCCGGGTTGGACTACCTTCCTGCGTCACCCCATCGCTTACCTAGTACAAGTCTGGTTCGTCGGCTCCACCACTACCCTCAACTCCGAAGAGATCGGGCCGGCTTCACGGACTTAGCATCGCCTGATTCAGTATTGGGCGTTTCAAAGCGGGTACCGGAATATCAACCGGTTGTCCATCGACTACGCCTGTCGGCCTCGCCTTAGGTCCCGACTTACCCTGGGCAGATCAGCTTGACCCAGGAACCCTTAGTCAATCGGCGCACACGTTTCTCACGTGTGTATCGCTACTCATGCCTGCATTCTCACTCGTGAACCGTCCACAACTCGCTTCCGCGGCTGCTTCACCCGGCACACGACGCTCCCCTACCCATCCACACAGGCGTTGGCCCTATATGTGTGAATGACACGACTTCGGCGGTACGCTTGAGCCCCGCTACATTGTCGGCGCGGAATCACTTGACCAGTGAGCTATTACGCACTCTTTCAAGGGTGGCTGCTTCTAAGCCAACCTCCTGGTTGTCTCTGCGACTCCACATCCTTTCCCACTTAGCGTACGCTTAGGGGCCTTAGTCGATGCTCTGGGCTGTTTCCCTCTCGACCATGGAGCTTATCCCCCACAGTCTCACTGCCGTGCTCTCACTTACCGGCATTCGGAGTTTGGCTAAGGTCAGTAACCCGGTAGGGCCCATCGCCTATCCAGTGCTCTACCTCCGGCAAGAAACACACGACGCTGCACCTAAATGCATTTCGGGGAGAACCAGCTATCACGGAGTTTGATTGGCCTTTCACCCCTAACCACAGGTCATCCCCCAGGTTTTCAACCCTGGTGGGTTCGGTCCTCCACGAAGTCTTACCTCCGCTTCAACCTGCCCATGGCTAGATCACTCCGCTTCGGGTCTAGAGCGTGCAACTCAATCGCCCTATTCGGACTCGCTTTCGCTACGGCTTCCCCACACGGGTTAACCTCGCTACACACCGCTAACTCGCAGGCTCATTCTTCAAAAGGCACGCAGTCACGACTGCATGTGCAAGCACATACAGCGACGCTCCCACGGCTTGTAGGCACACGGTTTCAGGTACTATTTCACTCCGCTCCCGCGGTACTTTTCACCATTCCCTCACGGTACTATCCGCTATCGGTCACCAGGGAATATTTAGGCTTAGCGGGTGGTCCCGCCAGATTCACACGGGATTTCTCGGGCCCCGTGCTACTTGGGTGTCTCTTAAACGAGCCGTTGATGTTTCAGCTACGGGGGTCTTACCCTCTACGCCGGACCTTTCGCATGTCCTTCGCCTACATCAACGGTTTCTGACTCGCCTCACAGCCGGCAGACTGTGAAAAAGAGATCCCACAACCCCGTATGCGCAACCCCTGCCGGGTATCACACGCATACGGTTTGGCCTCATCCAGTTTCGCTCGCCACTACTCCCGGAATCACGGTTGTTTTCTCTTCCTGAGGGTACTGAGATGTTTCACTTCCCCTCGTTCCCTCCACACTGCCTATGTGTTCAGCAGCGGGTGACAGCCCATGACGACTGCCGGGTTTCCCCATTCGGAAACCCCCGGATCAAAGCTTGGTTGACAGCTCCCCGGGGACTATCGTGGCCTCCCACGTCCTTCATCGGTTCCTGGTGCCAAGGCATCCACCGTGCGCCCTTAAAAACTTGGCCACAGATGCTCGCGTCCACTGTGCAGTTCTCAAACAACGACCAGCCACCCATCACCCCACCCTTACAGGCGAGTTCACTGGGGCCGGCAACCAAAGAGACAGACTCAAACGAGCCCGTACCTTCAGATACCCAACAGCGTGCCCGACCCGACCGATCCTCACTACGTTCCACGCCGAAGCAGTACTAGCAGTGATGACCTGTCGTGCCGAATAGTCAACGTTCCACCCTTGAGCAACCACCGTCGAACATTTGCCGACGAAATGGTCTCTGGATTCCCCGAAGAGAACCTAGATGCTCCTTAGAAAGGAGGTGATCCAGCCGCACCTTCCGGTACGGCTACCTTGTTACGACTTCGTCCCAATCGCCAGTCCCACCTTCGACAGCTCCCTCCCACAAGGGGTTGGGCCACCGGCTTCGGGTGTTACCGACTTTCGTGACGTGACGGGCGGTGTGTACAAGGCCCGGGAACGTATTCACCGCAGCAATGCTGATCTGCGATTACTAGCAACTCCGACTTCATGGGGTCGAGTTGCAGACCCCAATCCGAACTGAGACCGGCTTTTTGAGATTCGCTCCGCCTCGCGGCATCGCAGCTCATTGTACCGGCCATTGTAGCACGTGTGCAGCCCAAGACATAAGGGGCATGATGACTTGACGTCGTCCCCACCTTCCTCCGAGTTGACCCCGGCAGTCTCCTGTGAGTCCCCATCACCCCGAAGGGCATGCTGGCAACACAGAACAAGGGTTGCGCTCGTTGCGGGACTTAACCCAACATCTCACGACACGAGCTGACGACAGCCATGCACCACCTGTATACCGACCACAAGGGGGGCACCATCTCTGATGCTTTCCGGTATATGTCAAGCCTTGGTAAGGTTCTTCGCGTTGCGTCGAATTAAGCCACATGCTCCGCTGCTTGTGCGGGCCCCCGTCAATTCCTTTGAGTTTTAGCCTTGCGGCCGTACTCCCCAGGCGGGGAACTTAATGCGTTAGCTGCGGCACCGACGACGTGGAATGTCGCCAACACCTAGTTCCCAACGTTTACGGCGTGGACTACCAGGGTATCTAATCCTGTTCGCTCCCCACGCTTTCGCTCCTCAGCGTCAGTAATGGCCCAGAGATCCGCCTTCGCCACCGGTGTTCCTCCTGATATCTGCGCATTTCACCGCTACACCAGGAATTCCGATCTCCCCTACCACACTCTAGCTAGCCCGTATCGAATGCAGACTCGGGGTTAAGCCCCGAGCTTTCACATCCGACGTGACAAGCCGCCTACGAGCTCTTTACGCCCAATAATTCCGGACAACGCTCGCACCCTACGTATTACCGCGGCTGCTGGCACGTAGTTAGCCGGTGCTTCTTCTGCAGGTACCGTCACTTTCGCTTCTTCCCTGCTGAAAGAGGTTTACAACCCGAAGGCCGTCATCCCTCACGCGGCGTCGCTGCATCAGGCTTTCGCCCATTGTGCAATATTCCCCACTGCTGCCTCCCGTAGGAGTCTGGGCCGTGTCTCAGTCCCAGTGTGGCCGGTCGCCCTCTCAGGCCGGCTACCCGTCGTCGCCTTGGTAGGCCATTACCCCACCAACAAGCTGATAGGCCGCGGGCTCATCCTTCACCGCCGGAGCTTTTAACCCCGCCCCATGAGGGACAGAGTGTTATCCGGTATTAGACCCCGTTTCCAGGGCTTGTCCCAGAGTGAAGGGCAGATTGCCCACGTGTTACTCACCCGTTCGCCACTAATCCACCCCGAAGGGCTTCATCGTTCGACTTGCATGTGTTAAGCACGCCGCCAGCGTTCGTCCTGAGCCAGGATCAAACTCTCCATGAATGTTTTCCCGTAATCGGGAGAGCACCATAAAAGAGCGGGACAACCAACCGGAATAGGGTTGGCAATCCACTGCGTCCTCGCTGATGTTGCCTACCTGCCACATGGGCCGGTAGGACTTCAAAGGAACCACCAACCCACCGAAGTGGGCCGGGGTATCAACATATTTGGCGTTGACTTTTGGCACGCTGTTGAGTTCTCAAGGAACGGACGCTTCCTTCGGTCCCGTTTCACCGGGGCCCTCCGGGCGCTTCCCTTCGTTCTTGCGTTTCCGACTCTATCAGACTCTTTCGTGTCCGATTCCCGGTCGAAGCGGGTTCCTACTCAATCGCTTTCCAGTTCTTCGCTTTCGCGTTTCCCTTTCCGGCGAGTCCGACTCTATCAGATCCTTTCGGGCCTGATTCCCAGTCAGCGGGGCTTGTCTTCCCGGCCCTTGGGCCGTTCCGACGCTCAAACTCTAGCGGATTCTCCCGGCGACTCATAATCGAGCCTTCGAATTGAATTTCGGCATGCCGAAATTCTCCCCGGTGGGAGATCGTGCTGAGTTTGGTTGCCGCATTCGCGGCGGGATCGGCTGCCGCAGAACCGTACCGGCTCCGTGACAACTCGAAGAACCTTACGGACGCGAGGGAGGCGTGTCAAGCCCCCCTCTCCGCCCCGCCGCAGACCGTCAGTCCAGGTCGGTGAGCCGGCCGCCGGCGTCCGGCTGTTCGTGTTCCACGCGGCGCAGGAGCCGGATCAGGATCTCGCCCAGAGCCCCGCGTTCGTCGCCCGAGAGGTCCTGGAGGAGGTCCTCCTCGAAGGTGGTGGCCATCCGCATCGCCTCGAGCCACTTCGTACGGCCCTCGTCGGTGAGCTCCACGATGACCCGCACCCGGTTGTTCTCGTCCCGGTCCCGCGTGACCAGGCCTTCGCCTGCCATGCGGTCGATGCGATGGGTCATAGCGGCGGGGGTGAGCCCGAGGCGCTTGGCGAGCTCACCCGGGCCCAGCCGGTACGGGGTGCCGGAGAGGACCAGGGTCTTGAGGACCTCCCACTCGGCGTTGCTGATGCCGAGAGCGGCGACCTGTCTGCCGTAGGCGACGTTCATCCGGCGGTTCAGCCTGCCCAGCGCGGAGACGATCTGCTCGACCTGCGGGTCGAGGTCGCGGAATTCGCGCTGGTAGGCGGCGATCTGCTCGTCGAGGCTCGGCTCCTGGAGCTCGGGCTGCTCGGTGGTGTCAGACATGGCGGGCAGTATCGCACGCTCTCCATCGCCTTCGAAGTCCTTCAGAGTGAAGAGTTCAGCATCTAACTTTAGTGTTAAAGTCTACGAGTCTGTGTTCTGGAAAATCGTTTCTTGAGGTAGGTGAGTGTGACCAGGGAGATGGGTGCAGCGCTGCGGCGGATCCAGGTGGGGAGCGCGCTGAGCGCGTTCGGCCTCGGGTTCACCGTCCCGTATCTGTACGTCTACGTGGCGCAGGTGCGGGATCTCGGTGCCGGTACGGCAGGTGTCGTGCTGGCCGTCTTCGCCATGGCGGCGCTGGCCGTACTGCCGTTCACGGGGCGGGCCATCGACCGGCGTGGCCCCCTGCCGGTGCTGATCGTCGCCGCCGTCGCGGCCGCTGTGGGCGCCTGCGCACTGGGCGTCTCGAACGGCGTGACCTCCGCCGTGCTCTCCGCCGCGGTCCTCGGTGCCGGCACCGCGGTCATGCAGCCGGCCCTCGCGACGATGCTGGTGTGGTGCTCGAGCTCCTCGACCCGTACCCGTGCCTTTGCTATGCAGTTCTTCCTGCAGAACCTCGGCCTCGGCATCGGCGGCCTGGTGGGCGGGCAGCTCGTGGACGTCGACCGCCCGTCGAGCTTCACCCTGCTCTTCCTCATCGAGGCCGCGATGTTCCTGGTGCTCGGCGTCGTCGCGGCCACGGTGCGCATGCCGCGTTCCCCCTCCCTCGCGGAGGCTGTGCCCGCCGACGGCACGGCCCCCAAGGCGGGACTGCGGGTACTGCTCTCCCACAGGGCCATGGTGCAGCTGTGCGTCCTGGGCTTCGTGATCTTCTTCGCCTGCTACGGACAGTTCGAGTCCGGCCTCGCCGCCTACGGCACCGAGGCCGCCGGGATCGACCCGTCCACCCTGGGGATCGCGCTGGCCGCCAACACCGCGGTCATCGTCGTCGCACAGTTCGTCGTGCTCCGTCTCGTGGAACGGCGGCGACGCAGCAGGGTCAT
Source organism: Streptomyces sp. NBC_01166 (assembly GCF_045039765.1). NCBI lineage: Bacteria > Bacillati > Actinomycetota > Actinomycetes > Kitasatosporales > Streptomycetaceae > Streptomyces > Streptomyces sp. NBC_01166. The sequence goes on along the minus strand of NZ_CP108613.1, from coordinate 4,553,218 downwards.
CGCGTGGGTCGGTCTGATCTGGGCCTTCGCCTGGATCGTGGCGGGGTACGCGGGCCTCGGACACGGCAGCCAGACCATGGCGACGGCCGCGATGATCTCGACGTACGCCCTCTTCGGGCTGGGTGAGTCGATGCTGTCGCCGACGGTGGCTCCGCTCGTCGCGGATCTGGCGCCCGAGGCCATGGTCGGTCAGTACAACTCGGCATTCGCCTTGGTGAAGCAGTTGGCCCTGGCCGTCGGGCCCGCCGTGGGCGGTCCCATGGGGGCCGCGCTGCACGGGCCGTACATCGTGACCTTCGTGCTGTTCTCGCTGGGCATCACCGTGCTGGCGCTCAAGCTGGGCCGTCAGCTCACTCCCGTGCAGGACAAGCCGTCGCTCGCGGCCGTGCCGTCCCGGGTGGTCGCCGTGTCGCTGCCGGAGAGCGGGCCGGTCACCGCGCCCGTCGTGCGCTGAGCCGGGGTCAGTCCGGGAGCGCGAATTCGCACCAGACGGCCTTGCCGCCGCCGGGGGTGCGGCGACTGCCCCAGGACGTGGCGATCGTCGCCACGATGGAGATGCCGCGTCCCGCCTCGTCGGCGGGTTCGGCTCGGCGGCGCCGCGGCAGGTGGTCGTCCCCGTCCGTCACTTCGATGATCAGGCGGCGGTCCGTCCGGCGCAGGCCGAGACGCATGGGCGGGGTGCCGTGCTGGAGGGAGTTCGCCACGAGCTCGCTCGCGGCGAGAACCCCCAGGTCGCAGAGGGCCACGGGAAAGCGCCAGGACGCCAGGACACCCGTGGCGAAGGCGCGGGCCCTGGGAGCGGCCTCGATGCCGCCGAGCAGTTCGAGCGAGGCGTTGTGGAAGAGCTCCGCGCTCGCTCCCGTGCGGGCGGGGTGCTGGACCACGAGGACGGCCACGTCGTCGTCGTGCTCCGCCGTGACGCCCAGGGAGCGGATGAGCCGGTCGCAGACCACCTGGGGCGTCCCCTTGGCGCCCGACAGCGCGCGCTCCAGGGCGGCCACGCCCTCGTCGATGTCCTCGCTACGGCGTTCGACCAGACCGTCCGTGTAGAGCACGGCCGTCGAGCCGGGCGGCAGGGGGATCGTCCCCGAGGTGTGGACCCAGCCTCCGGTGCCGAGCGGTGGTCCGGTCGGGTCCTCGGCGCGGTGGACCGTGCCGGCCTCGTCGCACACGAGGATCGGGAGGTGTCCCGCTGAGGCGTAGACGAGGTGCCCCTCGTTGGGGTCGTGGACGGCGTAGGCGCAGGTGGCGATCTGGCTGGCGTCGATCTCGGCGGCCAGCACGTCGAGGAGCTGGAGCACCTCGTGCGGCGGAAGGTCGAGGCGCGCGTAGGCGCGGACGGCGGTGCGCAGCTGGCCCATGACCGCGGCGGCCCGCACACCGCGCCCCATCACGTCGCCGATGACGAGCGCGGTGCGGCCGGCGCCCAGGGTGATGACGTCGTACCAGTCGCCGCCGACCGCCGCGTCCGTGCCGCCCGGCTGATAGGTGGCGGCGATGCGCAGGTCGTCCGGCTGTTCGAGATCCTGCGGGAGCAGGGAGCGCTGGAGGGTGACGGCTGTTTCACGGTGGCGGCGCTCGCTGGCGCGGAGTCTCTCCGCCGCCTCGGCGTGGTCGGTGACATCGGTGGCGTAGAGGAGGACTCCCGCCTCCCCGTCAGGTCCGTCCGGGTCACCGACGGCCACGGGGGTGCAGGTCACCGTGTAGGAGCTGCCCGCCAGGACCTTGCGGGACTTGACCGTACGGGGAGTGCCGCTGCGCAGGACCTGGTCCATGAGGGGCAGCAGGCTGAGCTCGCCCAGCTCGGGCATGGCCTCGGCCGCCGGTGCGCCGCAGGGGCGTGGGCCGAAGGCCGAGGTGTAGGCGGGGTTGACGTAGGTGATGCGGTGCTCGGGGCCGTGGAGCAGCGCGACGGGGGCCGGGAGCCTTCCGAGGAGCTCCCGTGCCGGCAGGGCTTCCAGGGAGGGAGCCGTGGCGGGGACGGAGGTTTCCGGGGCGTCGTCCGGCGGAGTGACCGCGGGCTTCGGCCGTACGGATTCGGCGCGGGCGGCGGGTACGGAACTGTGGTCGTCCCGCGCGGCGGCTCTACGCTGCGTTCCGGGAATGCGGGCGCTCCAGCGCGTGAAGTTCACGGAATTTCTGGCCTCGTGTGTCGGTCTGGTCCGCTCGGGCGAGCTGCTTCTTCTGCTGGTCCTGTGGCCGGTGGTCCCCTGCCGGGGCGGGGCGCCGGGGCCCCGGCTTCCGGGAACACGCGGCCGGGCCTCTTCGTGCTGGTGGTCTTCGCTGCCGGTCACTGTAGGTGACTGCCTGCCGGGTAACTCTGCGCAGGTGTGAGCCCACCTATGGTCACACGCCCAGTGTGACCGACCGTACTGACAGTTGCCGTACGGCAGTCGGTCCATCCGCTGAACTACGGCCCCTCCCGGGGGGTTCCGGTGCGCGCGGAACCGCGGATCAGCCGGACGTGTCCGGTGGCCTGCCGTTCTTCGGCGGGGTCTCTCCGGGAGGCCCCGGGTGCGCGTGTCCCCGGGCCGCGAGGGCGAACTCAGCACGCGGGTGTTCGAGCGAGCCGAGGGAGACGATCTCTCGCTTGAAGAGTCCGGCCAGGGTCCACTCGGCAAGGACACGCGCCTTCCGGTTGAACGTGGGTACGCGGCTGAGGTGGTAGACGCGGTGCATCAGCCAGGCCGGATAGCCCTTGAGCTTGCGCCCGTAGACGTGGGCGACGCCTTTGTGCAGGCCGAGCGAGGCGACGGATCCCGCGTACGAGTGCCGGTAGTCCTCGGCCGGCCGGCCGGCGAGCGTGGCCACGATGTTGTCCGCGAGGGCCTTGGCCTGGCGCACCGCGTGCTGGGCGTTCGGCGCGGTGTCCGTGCCGGGCTCCGACGAGGTGAGGTCGGGGACGGCCGCCGCGTCACCGGCGGCCCAGGCGTGCTCGGCGCCGTCGACCGAGAGCGTGGTGGTGCAGCGGATCCGGCCGCGCTCCGTGAGCGGGAGGTCGGTGGCGGCGAGGATCGGCGCGGGTTTGACCCCCGCGGTCCACACCAGGGTGCGGGTCGGGAAGCGGGATCCGTCGCTGAGGACGGCGACCCGGCCTTCGCAGCTGTCCAGACGGGTGTCGAGTCTTACGTCGATGTTGCGGCCCCGCAGCTCCCTGACGGCGTACTTGCCCATCGCCTCGCCGACCTCGGGCAGGATCCGCCCGGTCGCCTCGACCAGGATCCAGCGCAGGTCCGAGGGCTTGATGTTGTGGTAGTACCGCGAGGTGTAGCGGGCCATGTCCTCGAGCTCCGCGAGCGCCTCCACACCGGCGTACCCACCGCCTACGAAGACGAAGGTGAGCGCCGCGTCGCGGATGGCGGGGTCCCGGGTGGCGGAGGCGATGTCCATCTGTTCGATGACGTGGTTCCGGAGTCCGATGGCCTCCTCGACGGTCTTGAAGCCGATGCCGAAATCGGCGAGGCCGGGGACCGGCAGGGTGCGTGACACGGATCCGGGCGCGAGGACGATCTCGTCGTACGGGATCTCGAGGGCGCCGGTGCCGTCCTCGCCGGTGGCGAGTGTCGTGACCGTCACGGTGCGCTTGGCGTGGTCGACGCGTTCCGCCTCGCCGATGACGATCGTGCAGTTCTTCAGGACCCGGCGCAGGGGCACGACGACATGGCGCGGCGAGATCGAGCCCGCGGCGGCCTCCGGCAGGAAGGGCTGATACGTCATGTAGGGCTCGGGCGTGACCACCACGATCTCGGCCTCGCCGCTTTTCAGTCTCTGCCGCAGCTTCCGCTGGAGACGCAGCGCGGTGTACATCCCGACGTAGCCGCCGCCGACGACGAGAATGCGCACACTTGGCCGGGTGCCGGGGGGTGCCCCCCGGGAATCTGGTGCCATCACCTTCCCATGACGCAACGGAGTCCGGTGTTTGTCCACAGGCCCGGCAAATTGTGTGACCGGAGCTCGTCGATCACCGGGCGGCCCCCGGCCTCTGCCCTTTTCCGGAGTTGCGCAGGTCAGGTGCGGCAGCAGGGCGGGTACGCAGGGGTCGAATCAGGGTCCAACCGGCCCTTGCTCCGATCGGGGGGCGCTCCGTGCGGAACTACCCCCTTCTGAATTGACCCGGGCTCAACTATGTTCGTACCCCGTCGGGGTGTCGGATTCGGACGAAGGTCCACACGCCGGCTGATACGGCGGGGAAGTCTCCGGGGGGAGACGTCATAACCGGGGGAAGTTATGCACATTCAGGATTTGCATGGGCCGAGCGCTGTCACCTCTTCCAGTGAGGACCACGGGCGGCTGAGCCATGTGGGAGCGGTCGGTACGGTCGCGGGGGCGGGAGCGACGGGCGGCACGGCCCGTTCCGCGCCGCTCCGCGTGGACGCACAGCGCAATCTCGAACACGTCCTGCGTGCCGCGCGCGAGGTGTTCGGCGAGCTGGGTTACGGCGCACCGATGGAGGACGTGGCGCGCCGCGCACGGGTGGGCGTCGGCACGGTCTACCGGCGTTTCCCCAGCAAGGACGTGCTGGTGCGCCGGATAGCCGAGGAGGAGACGGCGCGGCTGACCGATCAGGCGCGCTCGGCCCTCGGCCACGAGGACGAGCCGTGGTCGGCGCTCTCCCGCTTCCTGCGCACCTCGGTGGCGTCGGGTGCGGGCCGGCTGCTGCCGCCGCAGGTGCTGCGCGTCGGGGCGGAGCACGACGAGGCCGCGATACCGGGCCCCGGTGCGGCCGACAGCGAGACGCGCGTCCCGCATCAGCGGCAGGGAGTGGCACAGCCCGACTTCCAGATCGCCGGCGGACACTCCGCCGGCGAGGACGGGCTCGGCGACGACCCCGGGGCGGCCGAGCTGCTCGAGGTCGTGGGCAGGCTGGTGGACCGGGCCCGTGAGTCGGGTGAGCTGCGGGGCGACGTGACGGTGGGCGATGTTTTGCTGGTCATCGCCACAGCGGCTCCGGCTCTGCCGGACCCCGCCCACCAGGCCGCCGCTTCGGCCAGGCTGCTGGACATCCTGCTGGAGGGGCTCCGCTCCCGCCCGGCGTAGACGCTCGGACGCGGGTGCGCCGCGCGACCACCGCCGAGGCGCGGCCACCCGTAGGCACACCGTGCGGCCACCCGGCAGGAGCGGCGGACCGAGAGGCACGCTCCCCGTCGGCCGACACCTGGGCGGCCGGGGGGCGTTGCTCCTTCCCCGTCGGGGCCATGTCACCCCGGGGGCAGGGGAAGACACCCCGGACGAGTGGATGCTCCGGCTTCGGGGTTCGTCGCCCCGTGGCTCTGTGGCACTGTTGCCCCGGTATTCGGGTCCGCAGGTGTATTACGGGGGCTTCCGCGATGAGCGGTGAAGCGCAGCAGGAAGAACCGTCCGACGGTATCGCCGCCGCGAACAAGGAGGGCGGCGGCACCGTGCTGCCCGGTCCGTGGCCGCCGGCGTCCGCCGATGACGGGGCGCCGTCGGAGCCCGCCGCAGAGACCGACGCCGCGTACGCGGTCCCCCTGCAGCGCGAGGGGCGCGCCGGGTCGGCCGATCTGGGCCCCTCCGACGCGCAGTTGATCCAGGGCATGCGCGCCGGCGACGACCAGGCGTACGAGGAGCTCTTCCGGCGCCACTCCGGAGCGGTGGGTCGCTACGCCCGTACGTGCTGCCGGGACGCGCACACCGCCGACGATCTGACGGCCGAGGTGTTCGCCCGGACGCTGCAGGCGGTGCGCGGCGGGAAGGGGCCGGAGGAAGCCGTCCGCGCCTACCTCATGACGGCTGTCCGCCATGTCGCCGCGGCGTGGACCAAGAGCGCGAAGCGCGAGCATCTCGTCGACGACTTCGCGGTGTTCGCCGCGCAGGCCACCCGCTCCGCCGAGCTGTCGGAGACCGACACCCTCGACCTCGGCGCCGATGTGCTGGCCATGCACGAGGCAGACCGGTCGATGGCCATGCAGGCGTTCCGCAGCCTGCCGGAGCGCTGGCAGGCCGTGTTGTGGCACACCACCGTGGAGGAGGAGTCGCCGAGCGAGGTCGCCCCCCTCTTCGGCCTGACGGCCAATGCCACCGCGGTGCTGGCCGTCAGGGCCCGTGAAGGGCTCAAGCAGGCGTATCTGCAGGCCCATGTGAGCCAGTCGCTGACAGCCGGCGGCGACTGCGCCCGGTACGCCGACCGGCTCGGCGCCCATGCCCGGGGCGGTCTCCGGACCCGGGCGGAGCGCGGGCTGCGCAAGCATCTGGACGAGTGCGCGAAGTGCCGGATCGCCGCCGGTGAGCTGGACCGTGTGAACGCAGGCATCCCGGCGCTGCTTCCCGTCGCCGTCATCGGCTGGTTCGCCGCGGGCTATTCGCTCAAGGCGGCCGGCATCGTGGCGGGCGGCGCGGCGGGAGCGGCCGGCGCAGGAGCCGCCGCCGCTGCGACGGGCGGTGCGTCCTCCGGGGGAGGCACGGCGGGCGGCGCCGCCGCCTCGGAAGGCCTCGGCGCTCCGCTGAAGGCGGGAATCGCGGCCGCGGTGGCCGCGGTGGCCGCCGCCGGTCTCGTATGGGCCCTGGTTGGCGAGGACCGGCCCGCGCCGGAGGAGAAGCCGGTGGCCAAGCCGCCGGTCGCGGCACCCGCCGCCCCCACTCCCCCGCCGGAGCCGACACCGAGCCCGCGGCCGCCGGCCCCGCCCGCCGCACCGGCGCCCGAGGCGCCGCCCGCCACGGAGCCCACTCCGACGCCGACTCCCACGCCGACACCGGCACCGACGCCGCCCCCTGAGAAGAAGCCGACACCGGCCCCCACGCCCACCCCGGCCCCGGCCCCCTCCGCCCCGAAGGAACCGCCGCCGCCCGCGCCGGAGGTCTACCAGGTCAACGAGCTGGCGTACTCCCTCACCGGCGATCACACGGGTCCCGAGATCCTGCTCGGCCGGAGCAGCGGTGTGTTCTGGCAGCGCAACGGGCTGTCGATCGCCTCCACGACGTACGCCCACGGGGTGACCGCCCCCTCCACCTCCTCGGTCGCCGTCCAGCTCAACCGGGCGTGCACCCGCTACGAGGCGATGGCCGGGGTCGACGACCTGACCCTGGGGATCGGCGCCGTGCGTTTCTCCGTGCGTGACGACGACGGGACGCCGCTGTGGCAGTCCCCGGTGCTGCGGGGCGGTGAGCCCGCCGTACCGGTGAGCGTCGGCATCGCGGGCCGGGAGACCATCCGGCTCGTCGTGGAGCCCTCGGGGCCGCTCGGCGGGGTCGCGCTGGCCGACTGGGCGCAGTCGCGCATCAACTGCGGCTGAGCCCCTCGGCGGCCTCGGTCAGGAGGCCGAGGACCTCGTCCGGTGTCAGTCCGACCCCCAGGGCGCTCTCCTCCTCGTACCGCCCGGGGCCGAGTTCCTCGCGCAGCCGCTCCACCGCCGCGGCCACCTCGCTCTCCTCCACCGCCGAGCGGGGGCCGTTCGCCCGCCAGGTGGAGGACGCCGCGAGGATCCGGGCCGACGCCGTGAACAGGTCCAGGCGGACCAGGATGGTGCCGGCCGCTTCCGCCAGGTGGGCGGTGAAGTTGTCCGCGCATCCGGACGTCACGGCCAGGCGCAGCGCCTCGGTCACGCCGCGCAGTCCCTCGGCGGGCCCGCCGGACGGTTCGTGCACCCTGACGCGCGCCGAGACCCCGAGGACGGCTGCGGCGAACTGTGGCGGCCGCGCGCCGTACGACCGGCCGTCGAGCGCGGCGTCGGCGTACCTGCGCGCCTGCGGGATGTCGCCCGCTGTCAGTGCGACGGAGGACCGCAGGAAGTCCACGTACGCCAGGGCGTCCAGCACGTGCTGGCGCTCCGCCTCCGCCTCCGCCACGTCCAGGCTCTTCATCGCGGTGTCCAGGTCCCCGGCGCGGTAGGAGAGTTCGGCGAGGCGGGCGAGCAGGAAAGGCGTCTCCGCGTACGCGCCGACCTCCCGGGCCAGCTCCAGTGCCTCCTGGTAGGCGGCGCGCGACTCCTCGTACCTCCCCCGGTTCATCCCCGCCTCGGCGACGGCGCTAGCGACCTGGGCGAGAAGGAAGCGGTCGCCGACGCGACGGCTCAGCACGCGCAGCTCGGCGATGTCCTCGTCGATGCCGTCCATGCCCTGAGGTGTGTCGATCAGCATGTGCGTACGGGCCATCAGAGCGACGCCGTACTCCCAGTCGCCGCCGTACGCCCGGGAGTTGGCGACGGCCACGTCGTAGTGCGTCATGTCGAAGGTGTGCTCGCGGCGCATGTGCGAGGTCATCGGCCAGAGCAGCCCGGGGAAACGGGCGGATTCCGGGCCGCCCGATCCGAAGACCTCGGCCACCCGGCTGACCAGCGCCTGGAATTCCTCGTCCTCGTGCATGTTCTCGACCGGACGGCTCTCCACCGCGAGGAAGAACCGCAGCATGTGGGCGCGCATGCGGGGCCAGTAGCGGGGGTCGGCCGGGTCCTGCGGGTCCTCGCCGAGAGCGGCGGCCCGGTTGGCCCACGCCATGCCCTCGGTGCGGAAGTTGCGCACCCACCAGAACCATCCCATGGCGAGCACCAGGCGCAGCGCCTCCTGTTCGGAGGGGCGCGCGACGACCGTGCGGTGCAGGGCGGCGCGGATGTTGTCCAGGTCCGTCTCCAGGCGCCGGATCCAGGGCAGCTGTCCCCCGGAACGCAGCTGGGGGTCGGCCTCCTCGGCGAGCGCGGTGAAGTGGGCGGTGTGGGCCGAGGCGGCGGCCTCCCGGATGCCGGGCGTCTCGGCGGCCCGCTCCGCGGCGTATTCGTGGATGGTTTCCAGGAGGCGGTAGCGCATCTCCGTGCCGTCCGTGGGGGCCGCGACCACGAGTGACTTGTCGACGAGGGCGCCGAGCAGGCCGGCGGCGTCCGGGCCGGTCACCGCTTCGGCCGCGGCCAGGTCCCATCCGCCGGCGAAGACGGAGACCTGGCGCAGCAGGGTCCGCTCGTCCTGGGACAGCAGTTCCCAGGACCAGTCCACCACGGCCCGGAGCGTCTGCTGGCGGGGCAGCACGGTGCGGCTGCCGCTGGTGAGCAGCCGGAAGCGGTCGTCGAGGCGGTCCGCGATCTGGCGCGGGGTGAGCAGCCGGAGCCGGGCGGCGGCCAGCTCGACGGCGAGCGGGAGACCGTCGAGCCGACGGCAGATCTCGGCGATGGCCGCCGGGTTGCCGGCCGCGTCGGCGCCCGGGTCGAAGTCCGGCCGCACTGCGCGGGCCCGCTCGGCGAACAGGCGGTGCGCGGGTTCCGGCGGCAGGGGGTCGACGGGGCGGACGGTCTCGCCGGGCACGCCGAGGGGCTCGCGGCTGGTGGCGAGGATCCGCAGCCCGGGACAGCGCGTGAGGAGTGTCTCCGCGAGCGCCGCCGCCGCGTCGACGACGTGCTCGCAGTTGTCGAGCACGAGGAGGAGCGGGCGGTGACGCGACTGGTGGGCGAGGTGCTCGACCAGCCGCTCGGTGGGGTCCGCCGACGCGGGGTGTCCGTCGCGGGAACCACTCCGCAGCAGGGCCGTCTCGCGCAGTCCGAGGGCGGAGAGCACGGCCCCCGGCACGGCGGAGGGGTCGTCGAGCGGGGCGAGTTCGACGATCCAGGCGGCGCCCTGCCCGGCCGCGGACTCCTCCGCCAGCCTGGTCTTGCCGGAGCCGCCGGGGCCCGTGAGCGTGACGAGGCGGGCCCGCGACAGGTCGGAGCGGATGAGGCGGAGTTCGGGCTCGCGGCCGACGAAGGAGGTGAGCCGGGGGCGGAGGTTGCCCTCGGCCGGCGTACGGACGTCCGGGGCCGGCACGGGTTGCCGGCCGGGGCCGAGGAGTTCCCGGTGGAGGGTGGTGAGCTCCGGTCCCGGATCGGTGCCCAGACCGTCCGCGAGGGCCCGGCGGGCCTCTTCGTACGCGGCGAGCGCGTCGGCATGCCGGCCCTCGGCGCGCAGGCCGCGGAGCAGTTGGGCGTGCAGCGGCTCGTGGTACGGGTGGGCGGCGGTGAGCTCCCTGAGCTCCGGTACGAGGCCGGCCGTGGCCCCGCGCCGGAGGTCGGCCTCGATGCGCTGCTGGTGCGCGGTGAGCCGACGGGCCTCTGCCCGGACCCCGTGCTCGTGCCCGGGGAGATCGGCGAGCGCGGGGCCGCGCCACAGGGCGAGCGCGGTGCGCAGGGTGCGGGCGGCGTCCTCGGGAGCACCCGCGTCGAGCTCGGCTGCGCCCCGGCGGGCGAGCCGCTCGAAGACGTACAGGTCGATGTCGTCGGGCGCAGCGGTGAGCCGGTAGCCGCCCGGGGTGCCGGCGACCGTCTCCCGGCCGAGGACCCGCCGCAGCCGTCCGACGAGGGCCTGGAGGGCGCCGGGGGCGTCCTGCGGGGGACCGTCGGTCCATACGTCGTCGATGAGCCCGGCGACGGTCGCCGGGCGCCCCGCACGCAGGGCGAGAGCGGCGAGCAGGGCACGCAGCCGCACGCCGCCGACGGGCAGCACACCGCCGTGCTCGTCGCGCGCCTCGGTGACGCCCAGGATCAGATACCGCACCTGGCCATTGTGTCCCCGGAGGGCGCGGGTGAAGTGCCCTCAGGGCTGCAGGGTGCGGCGGGCCGGGACGACGCCGCCCGCCACCGCTCGCTGCCGCGGGGCCGCCGTGCCGGTCCAGCAGGTGCCCCGGCGGGTGACCAGACGGCGGAGCCAGAGTTCCGTGGACGCCAGCTCGGCCAGGCCGTCCAGGGGGAGTGGCTCGCCCTCGGAGGCCGCGCGCAGTGCCTTGCGCACGACGCGTGCCTCGATCAGGCCCGCGTCGGCCAGCAGCGGGGCGTCGAAGAGGGCGATCAGATCCGGAAGGGCGGCACGCAGGCCGATGCGTCCGGCGGCGTTCGAGGTGGCCTGTGACGGCGTGCCCCAGCCGGGCGGAAGGTCGTGGATACCGGCGCCCGCGAGGACCCGGCGCAGGATCGCGGCGCGGGCGCCCGGCTGGACCCGCAGCGATTCCGGGAGGGCGCGGGCGGCCCGTACGACCTGGTTGTCGAGGTAGGGGGCGTGCAGCCGCTGGCTGCGGATCTCCGCGGCCTGCTCGAGGATCCGCTGGTCGGCCGCGTGCCGGGCCAGCGCCGCGCGGGCCCTGGCCTCCCCCGGGCGCTGGACCGAGGCGGGCCGGATGGCCGCCTCCTGGAGACGAACCGATACTTCCGCGAGAGCCTCCCCGGTGAGCCAGCGCGCGGCCGGCCCCGGCCGGGACCAGGCGAGGGAGGCGAGCGAGGCGTCGGCCGGGGTGTCGAGGTCGGGGGCGTCACGATTGGCGTCGGGCAGCAGGGACGCCGCCGTCTCGAGCCCGGTGCGGTACGACGTACGGGCCAGCCTGCGGGCGGCCCGGTAGACGGCCAGTGGCACGAACAGGGAGTGCGTGGAGGGCCCTTCGGCCCTGGCGAGCGCGGCGACGGGCCGCAGCAGGTGGCGTCTGCGCCGGTCCATGAGGAGGTCGGCGAGCCGCGCCGGATGGGCGTCCAGGACCTGACGGGCGCCGTGGCCGACGAAGTGGTCCGCGCTGCCCGCGGCCAGCCGGCGGCGGTGGCGTTCGGCGACGACGAGGGACGGGGCGGGCTCGTCGGTGAGAGGGCCGCTCTCCAGGGACGCGTACGGCAGGGCCTCCTCGCCCGCCGCCACGACCACATGGTGCAGGCGGGGGTTGGCCGCGATGACCCGGGCGCGCTCCAGCTCGTCCTCGCGGCCGTGCGTGGACAGATCGTTGAAGGTGACGGCGAGGAGCCGTTCGCCGGCCCCCGTGCCGTGGCCCAGCACGGTGCCCGGCAGCCCGGGCAGCCCCGCGGCCAGCAGGGCGAGCGTGGCGGAGGCGCTGCCCCCGGAGAGGTCCGCGCCGATGCCGGGTACGGGCGCCCCACGGGCCGCGCGGCGTTCGGCGGGCCCCATGCCGGGTACGGGCCCGGGATCGGGCGGCATGGTCTCCGGGGCGTGGCGGGGGGCCGTGAGCCGTGCCCGTACGGCGTCGACGAGCGCGTCCCGCACGCCTTCGACGGCACTCACCGGATCGGTCTGGGCGGCCGCCACGGCCAGCGAGGCCACCGCCTCGTACCCGGTGATCTCGCGCGAGCCCTCGCGGAGGATCAGCGCGTGCCCGGGCGGGATCCGCTTCACTCCCGCGTACGGTGTGCCGTCGCCCAGCGCCTCCGGCGTCTCGGGGCAGGCCAGCAGCGCGGCAAGGTGGCCGATGTCCAGCTGCGCCTCGATGAGGTCGGCGAGCGGGAGGGCGGCGGTGGCGTACGCGGTGCCGTTGGCCCAGGGCGTGTGGAAGACGGGCCGGGCTCCGGCGAGGTCTCCGGCGACGGTGATGCGGCGGCCGATCTGCACGACGGCCGTGTAACTGCCGGACCAGGCGGTGAGATGCCGCAGCGCCCCGCCACGGGCGGCCAGCAGCCCGACGCGGAGCTGTTCGTCGGTGGCCCCGCAGCAGCCGAGGACGGCGAGGCGGGTGGTGGGCGCCCCCTCGGGGGTCGCGACCGTGATGATGCGGATCTCGTCAGGGCGCCAGTCCCCCACGGCCCAGAGCGGATCCGGGTCCCCCCACAGGAGTTGGGAACCCACCGGCTGGACGGTGCGCCCTTCCCCGTGGTGGCCGACCGCGCCCACGGTGCCGAAGCTCGCGGCGATACTGCTCCACCCCACCAACCAACGCATCGCCGCCTCCACAGGCTGTGGACGAACCGGCGTACCAGGACACGGGAACGCCGTTGCGGGACATGCTGCCACGACAACGGCGCCCTGGAGGGGGTACGGGCGGCGCACACCGGATGCGCATGCGCCCCTGGCAAGAGCCTGGCCACGGCTCCGCCCGGCCCTCCACAACGGAAGCGGATCTTCCGGGAGTTGCGGCGTCCGGCTCGGAGCCCCGCCCCTGCCCCGGCCGAGGCGCGGAACAGACGCAATCCGGCCATAGTCGGGCGGCTTCGCCACGCCCCGCCCGACCGGCGCTATTCGGCCATTCTCGGATCGCGACGGAACCGGGAGTTTCGCTCAGGACAGCGCGCCGAGGGCGCACACCGCACGTCCCTCCCGGAGCTGTTCGCGGGTCTCCCGGGGGTTCACGGCTCCTCCCCGGATCACCGTCCGAGGTGCGGCGACGTGCGGGCCGGCGCATCCCCCCGGTGCGCCGGCCCGCACGACCGCTTCTCCGAACCCCGCCCGTGCGGCGCACAGTCCGGGAGGTGTTCGTCACCTCCCGGACCGGTTCGCCGCCCGCGGGGATTGGGGCGGCGGTCTCCCCCAGCCCGCCGAGTCCAGTTCAGCGGGCCGACCCACGCAGGATCCATCGAAGCGCTTGCGCAACGGCCGGACCAGAGCGCACGGCCGGGCGCACGGCCACACATCAGGAGCACGGCGCCCACGCCCCGCACCGCACGGACAACATTCCCGCCATACGGAGGTCTGCCCCTTAACGGTGGGGATGCGGCGAACTACGCTGGGTTTACCGATGTTCTCAGCAGGGCGGCATATTCCACGGGGCTCGGCCAAATGCGTGTGCGGCCGGAGTGCCCAGGACCGTACCTGGGGAGAACACGGTACGAATGCCGCGCGCCTGACGGTGACGCGGCGGCCGTCTGTGTGTCGAGGGGTGGCGCATGTCCAGGGAGCAACGCGGGCCGAACGAGAAGCTCGGCACGGTTCTCGCCCTCGCGGGAATCAGCAACGCCGGGCTCGCCCGGCGGGTCAACGACCTCGGAGCACAGCGCGGTCTGACGCTTCGTTACGACAAGACGTCGGTGGCCAGGTGGGTCGCCAAGGGCATGGTGCCGCAGGGCGCCGCGCCCCATCTCATCGCGGCGGCGATAGGGGCCAAACTCGGCCGTCCCGTCCCGCTGCACGAGATCGGGCTCGCCGACGCCGATCCGGCGCCGGAGGTCGGTCTCGCCTTCCCCCGCGACGTGGGTGAGGCGGTCCGCTCGGCGACGGATCTGTACCGGCTGGATCTGGCGGGCCGACGGGGCGGCGGAGGGATCTGGCAGTCGCTGGCGGGTTCCTTCGCCGTGAGCGCCTATGCGACCCCCGCGTCCCGCTGGCTCATAACCCCCGCCGATCCGTCGGTCGCACGGGACCCGACCGCCGCGCAGGCCGCGATCCTCGGCACGGAGGGCGCACCCGGCGCGCAGGCCGGCGTGCCCGTCCAGCCCGGCCCGGACACCGCCGCCGACGGCCCGCTGCTGCGCGTCGGCCACAGCGACGTGACCAAGCTGCGCGAGGCAGCCCAGGACGCACGCCGGTGGGACTCCAAGTACGGCGGCGGCGACTGGCGTTCCTCCATGGTCCCGGAGTGCTTACGGGTCGACGCCGCCCCGCTCCTGCTGGGCTCGTACAGCGACGAGGTGGGCAGGGCGCTCTTCGGTGCCTCCGCCGAGCTGACCAGGCTCGCCGGGTGGATGGCCTTCGACACCGGCCAGCAGGAGGCCGCCCAGCGCTACTACATCCAGGCGCTGCGCCTGGCCCGTGCCGCCGCCGACGTGCCGCTGGGCGGATACGTCCTGGCGTCGATGTCCCTCCAGGCGACCTACCGGGGCTTCGCCGACGAGGGCGTCGACCTCGCGCAGGCCGCGGTCGAGCGCAACCGCGGGCTCGCCACCGCGCGGACCATGAGCTTCTTCCGGCTCGTGGAGGCGCGCGCCCACGCGAAGGCAGGCGACGCACCGGCCGCGGGGGCCGCTCTGCGGGCCGCCGAGAGCTGGCTGGAGCGCTCCCGGGCCGGCGATTCCGACCCGGCGTGGCTCGGGTTCTACTCGTACGACAGGTTCGCCGCCGACGCCGCCGAGTGCTACCGCGACCTGAAGGCGCCCCGGCAGGTGCGGCGCTTCACCGAGCAGGCCCTGTCGAAACCCACGGACGAGTTCGTCCGCTCCCACGGGCTGCGGCTCGTCGTGTCCGCGGTCGCCGAGCTGGAGTCGGGCAACCTCGACGCCGCCTGCGCGGCCGGGACGCGGGCGGTGGAGGTGGCCGGACGCATCTCCTCGGCGCGCACCAACGAGTACGTACGCGACCTGCTGCACCGCCTGGAACCGTACGGGGACGAGCCCCGCGTGGCCGAGCTGCGGGAACGGGCCCGTCCGCTCCTCGTCGCCCCGGCATAGGCCCTCCCGGGCGGGACCCCGGGACTCCACCGGTACGCCCCGGTTTCGCCGGATCTTCGCCCGATCCGGGGAAGGTCCGGAGCAGAAACGTCCCGCCACGCAGACGCCTTCCCTGGTTTGAGCCCGTTGTCAGTGGGTCAGTGCACTATCGGGGTGGGAGGTGGCGTGATGATGACGCACGCGGCGTACGACTGCGATGTGCTGGTGATCGGTGGCGGAATCGTCGGTCTGTCGACCGCGTACGCGATCACGCGCACCGCGCCAGGGACCCGGGTCACGGTGCTGGAGAAGGAGTGGGGCCCGGCCAAGCACCAGACGGGACGCAACAGCGGGGTGATCCACAGCGGCATCTACTACGCGCCGGGCTCGCTCAAGGCGCGCTACGCGGTGCGGGGCGCCGCCGAGCTGGTGGACTTCTGCACGGAGCACGAGATCGCCCATGCGGTGACGGGCAAGCTGATCGTCGCGACCGACAGGGGAGAGCTGCCCCGGCTGCACGCCCTGGTGCAGCGCGGACGGGCGCACGGCCTGCCGGTCCGGGAGCTCGGCCCCGCCCAGATCGCGGAGTACGAACCACGGGTGCGCGGCCTCGCGGCGATCCGGGTGGGGACGACGGGGGTGTGTGACTTCACCGCGGTCGCCGTCCGGTTCGCCGCGGAGGTGAGCGCCTCGGGCGGACAGATCCGTTACGGCGCGGAGGTCGTCGCCGTCGACCGGCGCCCCTGGGGTGTCGCGGTGCGCACGGCCGACGGCCAGGTGGTCAGGGCCCGTGTGCTGGTCAACTGCGCGGGGCTGCACAGCGACCGGGTGGCCCGGCTCGCGGGCGACGACCCGGGCGCGCGCATCGTGCCGTTCCGCGGGGAGTACTACGAGCTGGCCAGGCCGGAGCTGGTGCGCGGGCTGGTCTATCCGGTCCCGGACCCTGCGTTCCCCTTCCTCGGGGTCCATCTGACCCGGGGCGTCGACGGCGCGGTCCACGTCGGTCCGAACGCCGTGCCGGCCCTGGCCCGCGAGGGATACGGCCGGGCGGTCGTCCACCCGCGCGAGCTGGCCGCCACCCTGGCCTGGCCCGGCTCCTGGCGCATCGCCCGGCGCCACTGGCGGTACGGGGCGGGCGAGGTGCACAGATCGCTGTCGAAGAGCGCGTTCACGCGGGCCGTCCAGCGGCTGCTGCCGGAGGTGACGGAGGCCGATCTGCGGCCCTCCCCGGCCGGGGTCAGGGCCCAGGCGGTCCTGCGGGACGGCACGCTGGTGGACGACTTCCTGATCCGGGACGCCCCGCACACCGTGCACGTGCTGAACGCCCCGTCCCCCGCCGCGACCGCGTCCCTGCCCATCGGGAGGGAGGTGGCGCGACGGGCCCTGCTGCGGGCTCGCGCGACGGGGTGGGCGCCTCCCGCCGTAGAATCGGGTCATTGTGTCTGAGCCCCTGAACCCCACCCCAGAGACGCCCGGCCCCGCCGCGGAGACGCCCGGCCCCGCCGCGGAGACGCCCGGCGCCACGCCGGAGACCGGCCCCGGTGCCACGCCGGACGCGGACGCCGCGGAGCGGCGCGCCGCCTCCTTCGAGCGACAGCGCAGGCTGCGCCAGGAGCCCCGCTTCCCCGGCGGCCCGGCCGCCGACCCGGCGGGCTCGCACCACGAGCGCCGGATCCGCAGCTTCCAGCCCCGCCGCAGCCGGGTGACCGCCGGCCAGGAGGACGCTCTCCAGCGGCTGTGGCCCAAGTGGGGCCTGGACATCGACGGCAAGGGCGTCCTCGATCTCCCCACCCTGTTCGACGGCCTTCCGGTGGTCCTGGAGATCGGCTTCGGGATGGGCGAGGCGACGGCGCAGATGGCGGCCGACGACCCCGGCACCGGGATCCTGGCCGTCGACGTCCACACCCCCGGCCAGGGCAACCTGCTGGGTCTCGCGGACCGGGCCGGGGTGTCCAACGTCCGTGTCGCCAACGGCGACGCGATCATCCTGCTCCGCGAGATGCTGGAGCCGGCCGCTCTGGACGGGCTCCGGGTGTATTTCCCCGATCCCTGGCCCAAGAAGCGGCACCACAAGAGGCGGCTGATCCAGCCGGAGTTCCTCGACCTGGTGGCGCGGCGCCTGAAGCCGGGCGCGCTCGTCCACTGCGCGACGGACTGGGAGCCGTACGCGGAGCAGATGCTGGAAGTCCTGACGGCCCACCCCCTGTTCGAGAACACCCAGGCGGACGGCGGCTACGCGCCACGGCCCGCGTTCCGGCCGCTGACCCGCTTCGAGGGCCAGGGCCTGGACAAGGGCCATGTCGTGCACGACGTGCTGTTCACCCGTCGCTGATCAGCCACGGCCCGCCATCTCGGCCACGGCGGCATGGCCAGGTGTCAGTGACCCTGGTTAGGGTCGTCGGGTGTACCAGGGGTCCGTGCAGCACCAGCAGCCGGACGTCCCGGTTCTCGAGGAGCAGAAGCTCGACGAGTTCCTGGGCGCCGTCCCGGAGCGAGGCCAGTGGCGTTACCGGCCCCGCCGCGTCGGCATGGTCTGGCGCAGCAAGGCGTTCCGCGCCGGTGCGCTGATCACGGTGCTCGCGCTCTGCGGTCTGGTGATCCTGGCCCTGGTGCGCCGGCAGACGGGCACGGAGGGCTTCCTGGTGGGGCTGGGGCTGGCCGTGCTGCCCGTGCCGCTGCTGATGGCGGCCTTCCGCTGGCTCGACCGGGTCGAGCCCGGCCCCTGGCGGAATCTGCTGTTCGCGTTCTCCTGGGGCGCGTGCGCCGCGGCGCTCGTGGCGATCATCGCCAACTCCTTCGCGACCCGGTGGATAGCGACAGCCACCGCGGATCCGGCGAGCGCCGACACCCTCGGGGCCACGGTCGTCGCCCCTGTCGTCGAGGAGAGCGCGAAGGCCATCGCGGTCCTGCTGATCTTCCTCTTCCGCAGACGGCAGTTCGGCGGGATCGTCGACGGGATCGTGGTCGCCGGGTTCACCGCGACCGGTTTCGCCTTCACCGAGAACATCCTCTACCTGGGCAACGCCTTCGGCGAGGACCAGCAGATGGGGACCACGGGCTTCGCCTCGGTGACGGCGGGGACGTTCTTCGTCCGCGTGGTCATGTCGCCGTTCGCGCACCCCTTGTTCACCGTGCTCTCCGGCATCGGCTTCGGCATCGCGGCGCTCGGCGGCTCACGCCACCGGGTGCGCCGGGTCGTCCTGCCCCTGCTCGGTCTCACCCTCGCCATGGGCATGCACGCCCTGTGGAACGGCTCGTCGGCCTTCGGACCGTACGGCTTCTACGCGGTGTACGGCGCGTTCATGGTGCCGTGTTTCGGACTGGTGACCTGGCTGGCGGTCTGGTCGCGCCAGCGGGAGCTGCGCACCCTCTCCACCGAGCTGCCGGTGTACGCGGCGGCCGGCTGGCTGACCCCCGCCGAGCCGCTCGCCCTGGCCTCGATGCGGGCGCGGGGCATGGCCCGCGACATGGCCAGGCACTGGAACAGCCACCCGGACCGAGCACGGGGCAGGGCCGCGGCCCGCGCCGTCGCGGAGTACGAGTCGTTCGCCACGTCCCTGGCCATGCTGCGCCGGAGGGCACGCCATGACGGCGCGGGCCGGGACTTCGCCCTCCGCGAGCAGGAGTTGCTGCACCATCTGTGGCACCGCCGGGAGATCGCGGCGCCGGCTCTGACGTACGCGGCCCACGCGACGGGGCGGCTACGCGCCTCCCGCCCGTCGGCGCCGCCGCCGTTCCCCCGTCAGTTCCCGTACGGCGGCCCGCCGCAGCACCTCCCCGCACCGCACCGGCACTACGGCGGCCACAACCCGTACCTGGAGGAGGGCGGGCGCCCCACCGGTCCCTCCTAGGCGGATGCCTCGGTCAGCTCCGCCAGCTCCCGGTCGGTCAGCCGGAGTTCCGCCACCGCCACCAGCGCCGGCAGCTGCTCGACCGTACGCGCGGAGGCGATGGGCGCGGCCACGGTCGGCTGCGAGGCCAGCCAGGCGAGGGCCACGGTGGCGATCTCGGCACCGTGCTCCTGGGCGATCCTGTCGAGCGCCGTGAGCACCTTGCGCCCGCGCTCGGTCTCCAGGTGCTTGGCCGCGCCCTCGGCCCGCGCGCTGTCGACCGAGGCGCCCACCCGGTACTTGCCGGTGAGGAAGCCCGAGGCCAGCGCGAAGTACGGGACGGCGGCGAGACCGGAAGCGGCCGCCGTGTCCTGGAGCGCGCCCTCGTAGGTGTCACGCGAGACGAGGTTGTAGTGCGGCTGCAGCGCGACGTAGCGGGCGAGGCCCTCTCGCTCGGAGAAGTCCAGGGAGGCCTGGAGCCGCTCGGGGCTGATGTTGGAGGCGGCGATCTCCCGGACCGTGCCCGCCTTCACCAGCTGGTCGAGCGCGGTGATGATCTCCTCGACGGGGACGCTCTCGTCGTCGAAGTGCGTGTAGTAGAGGTCGATGTGGTCGGTGCCGAGCCGGCGCAGGGACGCCTCGGCCGCCGCCTTGATCGTGGTGGGCGAGAGGCCCTTGTACGCGGGATGGGCGCCGACCTTCGTGGCGATGACGACATCGTCGCGGCGGGAGCGGGCCGCCAGCCACTTGCCGATGAGGGTCTCCGACTCACCGCCCTCGTTGCCCGGGACCCAGGCGGAGTAGGAGTCGGCCGTGTCGATGAAGTTTCCTCCGGCCGCCACGTACGCGTCGAGAACCGCGAAGGTGCGGTCCTCGTCGGCCGTCCAGCCGAAGACGTTGCCACCGAGGGCGAGGGGAAAGACCTGAAGGCTCGATGAACCGAGCGGGCGCAGAGAAGTCATACCCGGCAACAACGATCCGACTGAGGCCACTATTCCGTTTACGGCCCCGGAGAGACCGGCGGCCCTGACGTCGGGGGGTCGTGCGTCAGGGCCGCCGGGGTTCCGGTGCGCCGCCTGCGGCGTCGACGTCCGAACGGCATCGGTCAGCCGGTCCGAACAGGATCGGCCGGTGTCCGAGCGGGATCAGTCAGCGTCCGAGCGGGATCAGACCGAGAGACCCTTGCTGCTCAGCCAGCCCATCGGGTCGATGCCGGTGCCGTCCGGGGTGTGGACCTCAAGGTGGAGGTGCGGTCCGGTCACGTTGCCGGTGGCGCCGACGCGGCCGATGGTCTCGCCGGTGGTGACCTTCTGTCCGGCGGTGACGTCCATCGAGGACTGGTGGCAGTACCAGATCTCCGTGCCGTCATCGAGCTCCAGGACCGTGCGGTAGCCGTACGAGCCGGACCAGCCGGCCGACTTCACGGTGCCGCTGTGCACGGCCTTGACCGGCGTGCCGGTCGGAGCCGCGAAGTCCAGGCCGGTGTGGTGGCCTGACGACCACATCGAACCGGACTGCCCGTAGGTCGAGGTGATGGTGTACGAGGAGGTCGGAATGGCGTAGCTGGCGGCGAGCTTGGCGAGGCGCTCGGCCTCGGCCTTCTTCTTCGCCGCCTCTTCGGCCGCCTTCTTCTTCGCGGCGGCCTTCGCCTCCGCCTCGCTCTGCTGCTTCGCCGCCTCGGCCGCGGCCGCCTCGGCCGCCGCCTGCTCCTCCGCGGCCTTGGCCTCGGCCTCGGCTCCGGCCTGCTGCTGCTCGGCCTGCTGGAGGATGCGCGCGCGGAGCGCCTCGCCCGCGTCGGTGGTGCCCTGCTCGGCCTCGGCGGCGGTGATGCCCGCGCTGGTCAGCGGAGCGGACACGGCGACCGTCTCGTGGTCCGGGTCGGAGTCGCCGGACATGAAAGCACCCACGCCGGGAAGGGACTTGGCGTCGGGAAGATTGTCCGCGATGGAATCGGGAAGAGAAATGGAGACCGGCGGCTTGCTCTGCGCGGTGGCCATGCCACCCGCTCCGACGGCCGCGATGACGCCGACGCCGAGGACGGTGGAGCTACGGGCGAGACCGCGCTGCTTGGCTACGCGGTGCCGACCGCGTACGGGACGGATGGACTCCTCGGTGGGGTTCCATTCCTCCCAAGTCCTGTCCTCGTGACCGAGGCTGTCGGCCCTGAAGGATGACGGGGCCTCGGGGGCAGGCTGATTGGACGCCACGTGGGCGCACTCCTTTCCTTCCTTCTCGCCTACCGGGTTAGCTGACGGGTTCGGAGCAGGAAGGTCTCCTACGGACCCCTTCGCCTCTCGCGAGACACAGGTGTCCGATTCACCCCATGTAGGTGGTTCCCCGGTTCCCTTGCGGAATTCGGCGCTGCGCACGGTGCCGTCTCTGGCGACGGCGGGTACAACCGCGCTGCGTTATCGAACGTTAATAGACACCCGGGTCCGATTCCAAGCTGTTCCCTTAGATCAGTCGTGACTCCGGCCTGGACTTTCGGGTGCCAAACGGGCGCAAACGGGCGAGTTGAGCACCCCTCATCCGGCCAGCAGTTTCTGACGGTACGTCAAATGTTATGCGGAGCGAGGTCCTTCGACTACCGACGGTCGCGACCGGTCATTCACGGTCCCGCCCCACGATCTTCACCGTCGTCCGCCGCTCCTGCTGGCCCCGCGCCGGACGCCCGACCGCGAGGAGCGCCAGGTCGTCCGTCGACCGGCCGCCGGTGTGCAGCCGTACGTCGTCGGTGAGCGCGGACAGCAGTTCCTCCGGCCCCGGGAAGAGCCGGCCGCGCAGCCGGGCCGCCGGGTCGTAGAAGACGCCCTTCGCGTCCCGCGCCTCGGAGAGCCCGTCCGTGAACGCCAGGAACATCGACCCGGCCGGCAGTGTCCACTCGTCCGACCGGTCCGGCCACGCGTCCAGCCCCATCCCGAGCGGCAGCGCGGGCGCCGTCGGCGCCAGCACGTCGAGCGTCCCGTCCGCGTGCAGGACGAGCGGCTCGGGGTGCCCGCGGTTGACGACCCGCAGGACGTCCGAGCCGGACTGGATCTCCGCGACGACAGCGGTGACGAACCCCTCCATGGAGTCGAGCCCGCCCCGTCGCGAGCCCTCACGGGCCAGCGCCCGCTCCAGCCGCTGGACGACCCCCTCCAGCGACCTCTCCTGCTCGGCGGCCTCCCGGAACGCACCGATCACGACGGCCACCGCGGCCACGGCGTCCAGCCCTTTGCCCCGTACGTCCCCGAGGACCAGGCGCACCCCGTACGGCGTGTCCGCGACCGCGAACAGGTCGCCGCCGACGAACTCGTCCGCCTGGGCCGCCTCGTACCGCGCCGCGACCTGCAGCCCGCCGATCCGGTCCTCGGGCGTCGGGAGCACCGCGCGCATCGCGGTCTCCGCGATGACCCTCGCCGAGGCCAGCTGCTCGTTCCTGCGGCGCACGACGCGGTTGATGACGAGGGAGAGCGCGGCGACCGTGACCAGGGTGAGCAGATCGGTGACCGGCACGACCCTGCCGAGCTCCCCGTCCGAGATCCGGATGGCGAGCACCACGAGGATCGCGGTCACCCCGACGCGGACGGTGCTGGCCAGCGAGAAGAACGGTGCGGCGATCAGTGGCGCCGCCGCGAAGAGCGGAACGGCGGAGACCACGGTCGGGGTCGAGAGGTCGAGGACGACGCCGGCACCGATCATCAGAGCCGGCAGCGCACGCACGAAATTCCGGGAACGGGAGGCCCCAGGTGCGCTCCCCCGCCGTCCGTCCCGCTTCCCCACCTGTGCGCTCCTGCCCGCTCCACCCACGGGTGCGGACGGTACCGCGCCCCACCCAGGCTGGCCGGAGCCGCGCCGAACGGCGACTCGTCATCGGCCAAAGGGAGGAGCGCTCCGGAGCCCCCGCCCGCCGGTGGTCAGCCGGGGAGCCGGTGCTGCGCGTAGATCGTCAGTGCGTCCCGTACGAAGACGGCAGTTCCGTCCCCGTGGCGATCGTAGTTCCTCCCGAACCGGGGATCGGCGACGTACATCTCCCCGATGCCCGTCACATACGCGCGCGTGACCTCCATGGTCACCGACAGCCACTCGCAGTGCCGGCGCGCGATGTCCTGCACCTCGTCGCTGCCGGCCTCCAGGCCCGCCGCCCTGGCCTCCCCGTAGTCCCGGGCGATGGCATCGTGCGCGCCCTGGAAGCGCGCGCGCCCGTCCTCGCTCAGCCCGCGCCACCACCTGCCGCTCCGCTCGTACGCCTCCTTGCCCCAGCGCTCGGTGACCTCCTGCTCGTACACCGTGTGGTCGAAGCCGTCGAGCACTTCCTCGGCCATGAGTTCCTCCCCTTCCTCGGTCCTGCGGAGAGTGGTCCGCACCGAGGCGATCTGCCGCCCGATGCGCTCGCGCTCCTGCTCCAGCAGGCGCAGATGGGCCCGGAGCGCCGCCGAGGTGTCCCGCTGCCCTTCCAGCACGTCCTTGATCGCGGGCAGCGAGAGTCCCAGCTCCCGCAGGAGCAGGATGCGCTGGAGCCGGACCAGGGCCTCCTGGTCGTAATAGCGGTAGCCGTTGGCGCCCGTGCGGCTCGGCACGAGGAGACCGATGTCGCCGTAGTGCCGGAGAGTCCGGCTCGTGGTGCCGGCCCGCCGGGCGATTTCCTGGATGGACCACTCCATGCCGGAAACGCTAGATCTTTACGCAGCGTCAAGGTCAAGCGCCGCACGTACGGCCGGGTGACGACATACGACAGAGGCCCGGATCCTCGAAAGGATCCGGGCCTCTGTCTTCAGTAGCGGGGACAGGATTTGAACCTGCGACCTCTGGGTTATGAGCCCAGCGAGCTACCGAGCTGCTCCACCCCGCGCCGTTGTGATTGCAACTCTACGCCATCCGGGACGGTGCTCCGACCACTTATGGCCGCACCTGCCCCACCCCCCTCGCGACCGGGAACCCCTCGCCCCCGATGCTATGCGTCAACACAGGGCGCATACCTTGCAGTTGGCAGGCACAGTGACGTGCTCAAGGATGTTTCCGCACCCCCCGATCTCGCGTTTCGCCTGTCTGGACGGCTACTGGATGTCCACACCGCACATACCCGCCCCGATCGCCCCGCGGGACAACGCCTCGGCCGCGCCACAGGGCTGAGCCCACGCCGTGCCCCGGCCGGCACCGGGGCACGGCTCCGCGATTGCGCGGCATCCGGAGCGGCGGGACGCTGGAAGGGCAAGCCTTTCGGTGTTCGGTCCCGTCTGCGCGGCATCCCAGGTGCCGGCGTCGGCCCAGCTGCCCCACCCGACGCGGGGGTGTGCCAGGAGAGGCCGGGCGCATGCGTGCGCTAGGAGACGATCATGGACGGCACCCTGCTCGAAACGATGAGAACGGCTCTGCGCGGCCCGGTCATCGGCCCGGACGACCAGGAGTACGGGCAGGCCCGGGCGGTCTACAACGCCATGATCGACAAGAGGCCGGCGGCCGTGGTCCGGTGCCGCGACACGGCGGACGTGATGGCGGCCGTCGACTTCGTCCGCGACAACGGCCTGGACGTCGCCGTCCGGGGCGGCGGGCACAGCGGCCCCGGCCTCGGCCTCGGCCTCCGGGACGGTGCCGTGACGCTCGACCTCTCGCCGATGCACGGCGTACGGGTCGACCCGGCCACCCAGACCGCCCAGGCGGACGGCGGCGCGACGCTGGGCGACCTCGACCACGTCACGCATGCCTTCGGCCTCGCCACCCCGTCGGGGATCATGTCCACCACCGGCGTCGGCGGGCTCACCCTCGGCGGCGGCCACGGCTATCTCACCCGGAAGTACGGCCTCTCGGTGGACAACCTGGTCTCCGCGGACGTGGTCCTGGCCGACGGCAGCTTCGTCGCCACGAACCCGAGCGAGCACCCCGACCTGTTCTGGGCGCTGCGCGGCGGCGGCGGCAACTTCGGCATCGTCACGTCGTTCGACTTCGAGCTGCACCCCGTCGACACAGTGGGTGTCGGCATCACCGTCTGGCCCCTGGAGCTCTTCCAGGACGTCATGCGCTGGTACCGCGACTTCCTGCCGCAGGCACCCGACGACCTGTCCGGCTTCTTCGCCTCGCTGAGCGTCCCGCCGGGCCCGCCCTTCCCCGAGGAGATACACGGGCAGAAGATGTGCGGGGTCGTCTGGTCCTCGACGGCCGACCCGGACTCCCTGGGCGAGACCCTCGCGGTGGTGAACGAACCGGGGCCGCCCGCCTTCCACTTCACGGCGCCGATGCCCTATCCGGCGCTGCAGTCGATGTTCGACGCACTGATGCCGTCCGGCCTCCAGTGGTACTGGCGCGGGGACTTCTTCGACCGGATCACGGACGACGCCGTCGACGTGCACGCCGCCTTCGCCGAGAAGCTCCCCACCGGCCTGTCGACCATGCACCTGTACCCGGTCGACGGAGCCGCCGGCCGGGTCGGCCCCGACGACACCGCCTGGGCCTACCGTGACGCGCTCTGGTCGGGCGTCATCGCCGGCATCGACCCCGATCCGGCCAACGCGGCGGCGCTGCGGGAGTGGGCCGTAGGCTACTGGGAGGCGCTGCACCCGTACTCCATGGGCGGCGGCTACGTGAACTTCCTCGGCACGGACGAGTCCCAGGACCGGGTCCGGGCCACCTACCGCGGCCACCACGACCGGCTCGCGGAGATCAAGCGATCCTACGACCCGCACAACCTCTTCCACGCAAACCAGAACATCGAGCCCGCACCGCCGCACTGACCGTCACGCCGGGCTCGGAATACCGGGGGAAAGCCGTGCTGGGAGGGTTACAGTCTGCATGCACCGCTTGATGATCCGGACGCCCCCGGAGCGGCGCGGCACCGGTAGCGGCACATCGTCGCCCTGCCGGTCAGGACCGGTCCGGCATGCACCGCAGCGATTCGGTCACGGGGCTCTCACCGCACACCTACGTACAGGACACCTGAGATGACCGACACGCCTGCCCGCACGGCCCAGCGCCACCACGACGCGGCCTCCGCGGCCACGATCGCCGACACGGGCGCCTCGTCGCCGCTGCCCACTCCGCAGTACGCGGGCCTGTTCATCGAGCCCGACCTGCCCCCGGTCGCCGACGAGCCCGAGTGACCGGGCTGCCGTGACCGGCCCCGCGGGTCCGGCCCGGAGCGGCCGGCCCGAGTGACCGGTACGGCCGCACGGTCGTTGGGAGACCATGCGCATCCGTATCGGCGTGGTCGTCCTCGCAGTGGTCCTGCTGATCGCCGCGTTCATCTCGAACATCCCGACAGAGGCCGAGACCGAGGCGGCCTGCCGGCGGGCCCTCGACA
This sequence comes from Streptomyces sp. NBC_01166, assembly GCF_045039765.1. Lineage (NCBI taxonomy): Bacteria > Bacillati > Actinomycetota > Actinomycetes > Kitasatosporales > Streptomycetaceae > Streptomyces > Streptomyces sp. NBC_01166. The sequence goes on along the minus strand of NZ_CP108613.1, from coordinate 4,527,080 downwards.
ACACGTCGACGTGGACCTTCCGGCCGGACGTCTGCCTGGACGTGTCCGCGGAGACCTACCGGACGTTCCTCCTGATGTACCAGTTGCGGGAGGAGGGCCTGGACTGAGGGGGATGGCGGGCCTCCGGCCCGTCAGCCCTGCTGTTCCTTCCACTCCGCCTGGGCCTCGTCGAGGTCCTCTGCGAACGTGTCCAGGAAGTCCTTGGCGCTCGTCTTGCCGAGCAGCACCTTCTGGAAGCCCGATTCGCTGTCGGCCTTGGACAGGGTGTTCCAGTCCGGCAGGTAGTAGGGCAGCTGGACGATCTTGGTGTCGCCCGAGAACAGCGCCTCGGCACCCAGCTTGGTGGTCTCGGCCTTGTCGAGCCAGGGGTCCTCGGCGGCCTCCTTGTTGGCCGGGATCAGGCCCGCGGACTCGCTGAACTTGGAGTTCGAGGCGTGGGACGCGGCGAACTCGATGAACTTCCAGGCCGCCGCCTTGTTCTCGGACGACTTGAGCAGCCCCAGACCGGAGACCGGGTTGGAGACCATCACCCGGGTGCCGTCGGCCAGTTCGGGCTGCGGGATGCCGCGGAACTTGTCGGCGCCGAGCGAGCTCACATGGTCCTGGTAGGACCCCAGGTTGTGGTTGAGCATGGCGATGCTGCCGGAGTCGAACTGGGCGACCATCTTGGTGAAGTCGTTGTTGAGGTCGGCCTCCGGTGTGACCTTCCTGTACAGGCCCGCGTACCTCTCCAGTGCCGCCACGTTCTTCGGGTCGTTGACCGTCGTCCGCGTGCCGGAGGCGTCCCAGAACGAATCGATGCCCGACTGCCCGTACATCGCGTCCAGCGCCTGCGCGATCGAGCCCGGGCCGCCGCGGATGGTGTAGCCGAACCGGTTCTTCTGCCGGTCCGTCAGCTTCGCGGCGGACTTGTAGAAGTCGTCCCAGGTGTCCGGCTCGCCCAGCCCGGCCTTCTTGAACAGGTCCGTACGGTAGTAGAGGACGCCGTTGGTGGCGGAGATCGGCACCGTGTACATCTCGTCCCGGCCGGCGGCGCTCCGCACGTTCTCGATCATCGCCTCGTTGAGCTTGCCCTTCAGGGAGCTCGCCTCGACCCGGTCGTCCAGCGGCTCCAGCGCGTCCTGCGCGGTGATCCCGGCGACCATCGCGGCCCCCACGCCCCCGACGTCCGGCAGACCGCCGCCCTGGATGGCGGTGTCGTACTTGGACTGGGCCTCGGTGGACGCGATCCCCACGTACTGCACGTCGATGTCCGGGTTCGCCTTCTCGAAGTCGGCGATGATCTCCTTCCAGATCGCCGTACGGACGCCCCCGTTCTCGTCCCAGAACACGATCTTCCCGGTGCCCGAGCCCTCCGAGCCCTTGGCGCCGGTGATCCCGCTGCCGTCGTCACCGCAGGCGGTGGCCGTGAGGGCCAGGGCGGAGACCAGGGATATCGCGGCGGCGAGACGGCTGTTGCGGGGTTTGATCATGGTCGGCTCTCTTCTCTGAGTGCTCACCTGCGGGGCGCTCGGCACCATGCCGCCGCAACGTGTAGCCGTGGGGGGGGATGCTCGGCTCTCATATCGCGTCTCATATATGACATACGAAGGCAACGCGAAGAACGTAAAGTCGGCCCGCTCCCAGGGTCAATGCCCGTGCAGCAGAAAATTCCCCGGCCCCGCACGCCGACGCGAGGCGCCCCACCGGCCGCGTCTTCACGGCACCTGCCGATTTGCATCACGCACATGATGTGGCCTATGCACTTTGCCATGACCATACGATGAAGTCGGCACGTACAACGGCACGACGAGACACCGGCCTCGCCCGGCAGGAAGCAGGAGGTGCCCGCGCATGAACAGGGCAACGCAAGAGGTCGAGTACGAGCAGATGCTGCTCAGTCGTCACGGCCTGCTCACCCACAGAAAGGGACGCCGCAAGGACGGCCTCCTGGAGCGGAGTGCGTACGTCCTGCTCAGCCGCATCCGTGTCCAGGGCCCGATGTCCGTCGGCGAGCTCAGCGAAGCCTTCGATCTCGACGTCTCCACCCTCAACCGGCAGACCGCCGCGGTCATGCGCGCCGGCTTCGTGGAGCGCATCCCGGACCCGGACGGGGGCATGGCCCGCAAGTTCCGCATCACCGAGGAGGGCGCGAGGACTCTCGACGCGGAACGCGAGGGCATGGTCAGCTCACTGCAGCGGGTCATGGCCGACTGGCCCGACGAGGACATCTCCGCCTTCGCCGGCTATCTGCGCCGCTTCAACACCGACCTCGAACGCCTCGGCGGCCGCCCCTGGCCACGGCCCTGAGCCGACGGCACGGAGGAAGGGGCGCCCCGGCCCGGGGGCGCCCCTTCCGTGTCCCCCTCAGCGCGTCCCACGAGCGGGCCGCCGCCCCCCAGCCCTCCCGGCCGAACTCCTCTTGCCGGCCGACTCCCCTTGCGCCGCCTTGCGCTCCATGGCCTTCCTGGCCGGGGGGTTCTTCGGCCCCGGCTTCCTCTCGGCCGCCTTGCGCGCCATCGCTCTCTTCGCCGGAGGATTCTTCGGCCCCGGCTTCCTGTCAGTGGGCTTCTCGGCCTTCGTGCTCTTCGCGGGACGACGACGGGAGGGACGCGCAGGCTCCGGCTCCTCCGCTTCCACGTCCTCGTCCTCGTCCTCCACATCCTCGTCCTCGTACTCCGGCTCTTCTTCCTCCAGGCCCTCTTCCTCGTCCTCCGGCGCACCGGTCAGGGAGAGCATCCGCTGCTGGAGCGCCTCACCGAGGGACGCGACACCTCGGTTGGTCACCTCGGACAGGGCCTCTCGCCCGGAAGCCAGCAGCTCCCCGCGGACCTGCTCGCCGAGCTGCGCGAACTGGGGATTCTCGGAGAGCTTCTTGACTCCCTCGCCGATCAGAGCCTTGGGATCGAGCGATTTACCGGAGGCGACGGCCAGAAGCCCCAGAGCGAGCTTCCCCTGCTTCGTCCTGCCGATGACATATCCGGCGGCCAGTGCGGCCGCGAGAGCGGCCCTGGTGGTGGTGTCCATGACGGTTCGCCTCACACACTTGCGACGGGCGACGGTCGGGCCTGCGCTCGGACCCGAGAGATTCGCTCCTGTATCCGCCGGTCGGCGGCCCCACTTCCATTGTGCGCGGGACAGGGAGGGGCGCCACAAGGGACCGCCCCCGTCCACGCGACAGGCCGTTCACGACGGAGCGCCCCGGCCGGCCGGAGCCGTCGGGGCGCTGCGCAGCAGTTCGGAGGGGTCCCCCTCCGCCTGCACCAGGTAGGCCGTGTGGGACTCGAACCCACAACCAACGGATTAAAAGTCCGCTGCTCTGACCAATTGAGCTAACGGCCCCTGATGGATCACCCCCGAGCATAGCTGCCCCGGACCCGGCAGCCGATCGGGTATCGGGTGCCGGGCCCTGTCATGGCCGAGGCGGGACGTTCAGTCCGTGCTCGTGCGCTTGTGATCCTGGGTTTCCGGCTTGAGGAACCAGTGGCGGGCCGAGACCAGCCACCAGACCGCGGCGAAGCCGAGCACCACCAGCACAGCCAGCGGTGCGTAGTTGAAGCTCTCCCAGGTGACCGGGGACACCTGGGGCAGCATGAAGAGCACCGTGATCACCCCGACCCAGGTCACCGCGATGACGCCGATGGGCCGGGACCACCGGCCCAGGTGCCAGGGCCCCCGCACGAAGTCGTCACCCCGAAGAAGCCTGAGCAGCGTGGGGATGACGTAGGCGATGTAGAGGCCGATGACCGCGATGGACGTCACGGCGGCGTACGCGGTGACGTTGATGAGGTACGGCAGGCCGAGGGCCAGGGCGCCGAGAGCGGCCAGCCAGACCGCCGCGACGGGCGTGCGGGTGCGAGGGCTGACCGTGTGCCACACCCGGGAGAAGGGCAGCGCCCCGTCGCGCGAGAAGGCGTAGATCATGCGGCTGTTGGCGGTCACCGAGGCCATCCCGCAGAACAACTGGGCTCCGATCACGACGAGCAGCAGGAGCTTGCCCGTGGTGGCTCCCAGCGCGTCCAGGAGGATCTGGGCGGGCGGGGCGCCGGTCGGGGAGTTCAGCGCGCCGTCGTACGACTGGATGGCGAAGGTGAAGCCGAGCAGGAGCACGAACCCGGCGATCCAGGACGTCCAGATGGACTGCACGATTCCGCGCGGGCCCGCCACGGCCGCGTCGTGGGTCTCCTCGGTCATGTGGGCGGAGGCGTCGTAGCCGGTGAAGGTGTACTGCGCCATCAGCAGGCCGATCATCACGACGTAGAAGCCGCTGCCCCAGCCGGTGTTGTTGACGAACTCGGTGAAGACGTACGAAGCCGACTGGTGCGAGTCCGGTACGAACGTGAGCGCGCCCACGATGACGGCGACCCCGACGACGTGCCACCACACACTCACGTTGTTGAGGACGGCGACGATGCCGACCCCGAAGGTGTTCAGCAGGCCGTGCAGGATCAGGATCGCCGCGAAGAGCAGGATCGTACGGCCGGGTGTGACCTCGAAACCGAACTGCAGGTTCAGGTACGCCCCGAGGAAGGACGCCGCCCCGAAGTCGATGCCGGCGGTGACGGCCACCTGACCGAGCACGTTGAACCAGCCGGCGAACCAGGCCCACGCCGCGGCCGAACGCGGCGGAGCGAGGCGGTGGGCCCAGAAGTACAGGCCCGCGGACGTCGGGTACGCCGAACAGATCTCGGCCATCGCCAGGCCGACGAACAGCGTCATCAGCCCGACGCCGACCCATCCCCAGGTGATGACGGCAGGGCCGCCGGTGTTCATGCCGAACAGATACAGCGTCAGGCAGCCGGAGAGCACCGAGATGATCGTGAACGAGACGGCGTAGTTGGAGAAGGCGGACATCCGGCGTGCGAGCACCTGGGTGTAGCCGAGTTCCGCCAGCCGCTCCTCGTCGGTGGTGGGCGCGGACGGACTCCGGAGGGCATCGGGCGGTGGCTCTGCCGCCACGGCTTCGTCGTTTGTCATGCCCCCAGCGATGCCCTGGCACGGACGCCGGAAACGCCGCGGGGCCCGTACGCCACCGAAGTGTCGTACGGGCCCCGCGATCGGTCAGCCTGTCAGCCGGACTCAGCCGTTGCGCTTCCAGCGCGGCTTGTCGTCCCGGCGGCCGAAGGTACCGGTGCCGGTACCCGTGCCGGTGCCACCACGGTGGTCGTCGCGGCGGCCGGTCGGGCGGTCGCTGCCGCCGGAGCGGAAGCCGCCCGAGGGACGGTCGTCACGACGGTCGCGGTTGAACGGACGGTCGCTGCCACCGGAGCGGAAGCCACCGGACGGACGGTCGTCACGACGGTCGCGGTTGAACGCCGGACGGTCGTTGTCACGACGCTCGAACGAACGGCCACCCCGGTCGTCACGACGGTCGCCGCCACCGGAGCGGAAGCCGCCCGAGGGACGGTCGTCACGACGGTCGCGGTTGAACGCCGGACGGTCGTTGTCACGACGCTCGAACGAACGGCCACCCCGGTCGTCACGACGGTCGCCGCCACCGGAGCGGAAGCCGCCCGAGGGACGGTCGTCACGACGGTCGTTGCTGCCGCGGAACGACGGACGGTCGTTGCTCCCGCGGTAGCCGGTCCCACCCGAGGGACGGCCGCTGCGCTCGCCGGTGCCACGGTCGTTGCCACCGCGGTAACCTCCGCGGTCGCCGCCACGGTCGTCACGGCGGTTGAAGTTGCCCCGGTCGTCACGACGGTCGTCGCGCGCGGCCGGCTGCTCCGGGACGGACACCGCTGCGATGAGCGCCGCCTCGGCCTCGGCGGCCACCTCGGCCACCGCCGCCTCCGGGTCGTCGCCCCGCTCGCGGGCGGCACGGGCGACCAGACGGTCGGCCTCCTCGCGCAGCTCGACGGCACGGCGCTGGACGCGCTCCAGCTGCTTGGTGAGGTCGGCCGCCTCGCGCTCGGCCTGCTTGGCCGCGTTGTTCGCGGAGTCGGCCTGGACCTCGGTCAGCGAACGGGCACCGGTGATCTCGGCGACCTCGGGCTCGAAGACGCCCGCGCCCTGCACGATGTGGCGCGAGGCGTCGACGCCCGCGTCCTCCATCAGGCGGAAGATCTGACGGCGCTGGTGCGGGAGCGCCAGCGAGACGACGACACCGGACTTGCCGGCACGGGCGGTACGGCCCGAGCGGTGCAGGTAGTCCTTGTGGTCGCCGGCCGGGTCCACGTTGAGGACGAGGTCGATGCCGTCGACGTGGATGCCGCGGGCGGCGACGTCGGTGGCGACGAGGGCGTTGACGTAGCCCTTCTTGAAGTCCTCGAGGACGCGGGTACGAGCGCCCTGCGTCATGCCGCCGTGCAGCGCGTCGGCCTTCACGCCGGACTCGATGAGCTGCTCGGCGATGCGGTCGGCGCCCAGCTGGGTGCGGACGAAGATGATCGTGCGGCCCTTACGGGCGGCGATCGCCGCCGTGACGGGCGCCTTGTCCTTCGGCTTCACGACGAGGACGTGGTGCGACATGGTCGTGACGTTGCCCTGGGCGCTGTCGACCTCGTGCGTCACCGGGTTGGTCAGGTAGCGCTTGACCAGCGTGCCGATCTCGTTCTCCATGGTGGCGGAGAAGAGCATGCGCTGGCCGCCGCCGGGGATCTGGTCGAGCAGCTCGGTGACCTCGGGCAGGAAGCCCAGGTCGGACATCTGGTCGGCCTCGTCGAGGACGGCGACCTGGACGTTCGCGAGCGAGCACGCCCCGCGGTTGATGATGTCGCGCAGACGGCCGGGCGTGGCGACGAGGACGTCGACACCGCGCTCCAGCGCGTAGATCTGGTTGCCCATCGACGTACCGCCGCAGACGACCTTCATCTTCAGGCCGAGCACGTCGCCGTAGGGCTGGAGGGCGTCCGCGACCTGCATCGCGAGCTCACGGGTCGGCGTGAGGATGATGCCGCGCGGCTTCTTCTTCTCGGTGGTGCCACCGGAGAGCGTGGCCAGCAGCGGCAGACCGAAGGAGAGGGTCTTGCCGGAGCCGGTACGGCCACGGCCGAGGATGTCCTTGCCGGCCAGGGCGTCCGGGATGGTCGCGGCCTGGATCGGGAAGGGGGCCGTCACACCGTTCTGCGCGAGCTTGCGGACGATGCCCTCGGGCAGTCCGAGCGAGGCGAAGGTGATGCTCGGCTCTGCGTCCTCGTCGGACGCGGCCTCGTCGGAGGTCTCCGTGGCGGGGCTCTCCGCGATCGGGGCCTCCGTCGCGGGGGTCTCGTCGGCCGCCTCGGGGGCCTGGGCCGCCACTACGGCCTCGGCGGCCTCCACGACCTCGATGTTCTCGACGTCGTTCTCGGGCATGACGGTGTGGTCAGAACTGGAAATTGACATGCGAAATGCGAAACCTTCCGGAGTCTCGGCACGCGCCCGTAACTCCGTGTTTTCGCAATTTCGACCGCCTCAATGCGGTCCAGCCACGGCAAGGGAGAGTACGCGCCACACGGCGCTCTTCTGTGTCGGCGCCGGGCATAGGATCAAACGATCTACTACCATACGCACCCTCCCCCCATTCGCGCAAACCGGGTCCCTCCCGACCCTGCTCACACCGGCGCGACCTGCGGTGATACCCGGGGAGTGGGCCACACCTCGATCCTCCCCGGCGCCCCCATCGCATCCGTACGGGACTGCGCGGCCGGCGAGGCCGAAGGCTGCTCCGGCGGCGACGAGGGTTCCGGCTCGGGCGAGGGCGGAGGCTCCTCGGGAGTGACCGGCGGAGGAGGCGGTTCACCCGGGCCGGGTTCGCTGGGCCCCGGGGTGGGCAGAGGGCCGCCCCGGGTGGGCTCCGGGGTGCCGGGGCCCCCGGGCTCCGGGCGGGTGCCCTTCGGCCCGGACGACGGGCCACGGCCCGACGCCTTGGCGTCCGGCTTACGGGAGTCGCCCCGGTCGGACTGCGCCTCGGCACGGCCGCCACCCGATCCGGACCGCCCGGTGCCGGACACGGTGCCGCCGTCCGGACGGTCCGGCGCACCCTTCTCGCCGGCGGTACGCGAAGGGGCCGGCTTCCCGGCGTCGTCGCCGACGCTCACACAGCCTGTGGACGCGGCGATCGTCAGCACGGTGACGGCTGCCCAGCGGACGCGGACGGACAACTGGCGCACGGGATGGCACCTCCGGGGAGGAGAGACGGCGGGAAGGGAGAGCGATGTGTCCAACTCCCCCGCACCCGCCGGGGACACGCCCCGGCACAACACCCGCACACACGCCGGCCGGCACGGGTCACCCGCCGGGACCCCCGAAGCCCCCCGCGAGCTCCGCGCCCAGGAACACGGCCCCGAGCCCCACCAGCAAGGACGCCAGCAGATTGGCGCCGGCCAGGAAGCCGCGCCCCGTCTCGGCCAGCCGCAGAGTCTCGTACGAGAACGTCGAATACGTCGTAAGCGCCCCGCACAGCCCCGTACCCAGCAGCGCGTACACCGGTGTGGACACCGTGGCTCCCGTGAGTACGCCGAGCAGCAGGCTGCCCGCGGCGTTCACGGTGAAGGTCCCCCAGGGGAAGACGTATGGCGTACCCGCACCGTGCCGCGCCTGCACCGCACGGTCCGTCAGATAGCGCAGCGGAGCCCCGGCCGCGCCCCCGAGGACGACCAGCAGCCAGTTCACGCCGCTCCCCACCGGCGGTCCGCCAGCGCCCGGGTGAGCGCGGCCGCCCCCCACACCGCGCCGAGCGCCGCCACGGCCGTCGCCCCCGCGTACGCCATCGCCGTGGCCACCTCCTGACGCGCCAGCAGCCGGGACACATCGGCCGCGTACGTCGAGAACGTGGTGAACCCGCCGAGCACCCCGACCCCCAGGAAGGGCCGCACCAGCGGATGCGTGATCCTCCCCCGCTCGGCGGTCAGCACCATCAGCACGCCGATCAGGGCGCAGCCCGCCACATTGACCGCGAAGACCGCCCAGGGGAAGCCGTCCTCGGCGGTGGGCCAGGCGAGGGACGCCGCGTACCGCGCCGTGGCCCCGGCCGCGCCGCCCGCCGCGATCACCGCCAGGACCCGCCACTTGCCCGCGCCCGCCGTCTCGGCGCGCTGCGCGGGCACGGAGAGGTCGACGTCCGGGTCGACGACGGGCCGCTCGGGCGGTGGGTCCTGGGTGCTCACCCGTACCCCAGCTCGTGCAGCCGTTCGTCGTCGATGCCGAAGTGGTGGGCGATCTCGTGGACCACGGTGATCTCCGTCTCGGCGACCACGTCCTCGCGGGTCTCGCACATCCGCAGCGTCGGCCCCCGGTAGATGGTGATCCGGTCCGGCAGCACACCCGCGTACCACTCACCACGCTCGGTGAGCGGCGTGCCCTCGTAGAGTCCGAGCAGCTCCCGGTCCTCCGGGTCCTCCGGCTCCTCCTCCACGAACACCGCGACGTTGTCCATCAGCCGCATCAGCTCCGGCGGGACCCGGTCAAGAGCCAGGCTCACCAGCTCTTCGAACTCCTCGCGCGTCATCTCCAGCACCCCGCCATTGTCACGTACGCCGGGCGTGACGGGACGGGCCGCACCCGCCCCGGCGGCCACCCGCCCGGCCCACACCACCCCGCCCTCCCGCATGTCCGCCGCCCGATCGGGGCATACGCGCCCAATGGCACGCCCGTTCCACGCCGCAGCCGTCCGTGTCCGCCGCCTCTACCGCTCGCGCGCCACCGCCCCCGCCGGCGGACTCGTTCCCGCCGCGCACCCCTGGAAACGGGCCTTCGGCCTGCTGGCCGTGGTCGTGCTGGGCGCCTGGCTGGGGCTGCTGGTCGTCGGCAGCGTGCGTACGCCGGTGGGGCCCATGGACACCACCATGACGCTGCGGCCGTCGGCGGTCGGCGGCACCAAGATCAACGTGTCACCGCTCGGCGCCCTGGAGCTGGACTCCCACCACGCCCCGGTCCGCCTGGACGTGGACGTCGACCAGCTCGACCCGGAGCGCTCCCAGGCCCTGGTCAAGCACCCCGAGCGCCTCTCGGGTCTCCAGGACGAGGTCACCGACGACGTCGCCTCCGGCACCCGGGAGCTGGCCGTCCGTTCCTGCGTGGCCGTGGTCTCCGGCGCCACCGCACTCGGCCTCGTCGTCTACCGGCGCCCGCGCCGCGCCCTGGCCGCCGGAGGCCTCGCCCTGGCGCTGCTGGCCGCCTCGGGCGTCAGCGCCTACGCCACCTGGAACCCGAAGTCCGTCCTGGAGCCGAAATTCTCCGGGCTGCTCTCCAGCGCCCCCTCGGTCGTCGGCGACGCCCGCTCGATCGTCACCGAATTCGACGTCTACCAGCAGGAGCTGGCCCGGCTCGTCACCAACGTCACCAAGCTGTACGACGCCACGTCCACGCTCCCGGTGTACCAGCCGGACCCGGCGACCATCCGGGTTCTGCACGTCTCCGACATCCATCTCAACCCCGCCGCCTGGCACATCATCGGATCGCTCGTCGAGCAGTACGAGATCGACGTGATCATCGACTCGGGCGACACCATGGACCACGGCACGGCGGCGGAGAACGGCTTCCTCGACCCGGTCCGCGACCTCGGCGCCCCCTATGTGTGGGTGAGGGGCAACCACGACTCCAAGCAGACCCAGGCCTATCTGAGGAAGACCAGGAACGCGTACGTACTGGACGAGGGCCACGCCGTGAGCGTGGCCGGGGTGCGGATCGCCGGCACCGGCGACCCCCAGTTCACCCCCGACCGGTCACGCCCCACCGGCGGCAAGGCCTCCGAGCAGCTCGCGGGCATGCGCCTCGCCTCGGCGCTCCGCGACCAGAAGCGGGCGGGCACCCCGGTGGACATCGCGGTGGCGCACGACCCGAACGCGGCGCGGGAGACGGACGGCACGGTGCCGCTGGTCCTGGCCGGCCACGTGCACCACCGGGTCAACGAACTGCTGCCCCTGGGTACGCGGCTGAAGGTCGAAGGCTCCACGGGCGGCGGCGGACTGCGTGCCGTGCAGAACCAGAAGCCCGAGAAGGTGCGCGCCTCGGTGCTCTATCTGGACCGCGCCACCCGGCATCTGCAGGCCTGGGACGAGATCACCCTGGGCGGTCTGGGCCTGACGACGGCAGAGGTCAGCCGCCATCTCCCGGAGGAGAACCTGAAGAGTCCGGCACCCTCCCCGAGCGTCCCGACGCCCTCCCCGTAAACCGTTTTGGCGATACCTCCCCGCATCCCATATGCTTCTCACGTCCCCGACGCGCTGGAAAGCGCGCAGGTGGGCCCTTAGCCCTCATCGTCTAGTGGCCCAGGACGCCGCCCTTTCAAGGCGGTAGCACGGGTTCGAATCCCGTTGGGGGCACGCTTAACCGTGTGCGAGACTTGTCTCGCACATTAGCTAGGTCCTGTGGAGCAGTTTGGAGTGCTCGCCACCCTGTCAAGGTGGAGGCCGCGGGTTCAAATCCCGTCAGGACCGCTGCAGCCCGTATGAGCTGCGTGGCTGGGTAGCTCAGTTGGTACGAGCGATCGCCTGAAAAGCGATAGGTCGCCGGTTCGATCCCGGCCCCAGCCACCACCCGAAAGCCCCGTCCCCCGGACGGGGCTTTCGCCGTACTCACCCGGCGTCACGCCGCCGCCGCACCGCCTGCACGGTCAGTCCGAGCAGCACCACGGCCGCCACGGCCGTCAGCGCCGCCCCGTCCGGCACCCGCTCGCCGAGGCCTCGGGCCCACTGCTCGACGGCGAACGAGTCGTCCACGTCCAGGAGTCCGGGCAGCGCGGTCGTCCCGTCGTACACGAGGAAGAGCGCTCCGAGCCCGATGAAGAAGAGGCCGGAGAGCAGCGTGGTGCTGTGCAGCTCGAAGCGGCCGGCCCGCAGCGGCCTGCCGCGCAGCCAGGCCCGGCGGCCGAGGTCGAAGCGTTCCCAGAGCAGGGCGAGCACGAACAGCGGCACGGCCATGCCCAGCGCGTAGACGGCGAGCAGCAGTCCGCCGTAGACGGGGCTGCCGCTGACGGCGGCCACCGTGAGGACGCTGCCGAGGATGGGGCCCGCGCAGAACCCAGCCAGCCCGTAGACCGCGCCCAGGGCGTAGACGGAGAGGGCGGTGGTGGGCCTGATCCGGCCGCTGATGGCGGCGATCCGCCGGGAGGCGAAGCCCAGCCCGACGATCTGGGCGAGGCCGAGCCCGATGATCAGCCAGCCCGCGCCGAGGACGAGCGCGTCACGGTGCCCGTAGAAGAGCCGCCCGGCGTACGAGCCGGCGGCGCCGAGCGGGACGAGGGTGGTGGCGAGACCGGCGTAGAAGATGCCCGTACGCGCCAGGAGTCGTGAGGCGGAGTCCACGGAATACGCGAAGAAGGCCGGGAGCAGCAGGGCGCTGCACGGGCTGACGAGGGCCAGCAGGCCTCCGAGGAGGGCGGCGAAGTAGCCGATGTCCGGGGTCACTTCGCGGGGTCCCCGGCGCTTCCGACGTTGGCTTCCTCCGCCGCCGCGTCCTCGATGGCCTCGGTGAAGACGGCCATGGGCTGGGCTCCGGCCAGGGGGCGGCCGTTGATGAGGAAGGACGGGGTGGACGTGGCGCCGATCCCGTAGGCCTGCTCCCGGTCCTCGCGGACCGCTTCGGTGGCGGCCGCGCTGTCCGTGTCGCGAGCGAAACGGTCGAGGTCCTTCACACCGGCCTGCTGGGCGAGGGCCCTGAGGCGGTCCTTGCCGAAGCCCTTCTCCTTGGCGCCCTCGGCGTAGGCGGCCCGGTGGAAGGCCCAGAAGCGGTCCTGGCGGCCGGCCGCCCAGGAGGCGCGGGCGGCGGCCTCCGAGGCCTCGCCGAAGATCGGGAAGTTGCGCCACTCGATGCGCAGGGTGCCGTCCTGGACGTACCTCTTGATCAGCTCGGGTTCGGTGTCCCGGGCGAACTTCCCGCAGTAGCCGCACTGGAAGTCGGCGTACTCGATGAGGACGACGGGGGCGTCGGTGCGGCCCTGGGCGAGCTTGTCGCCGGCGTCGCGCCGGGCCAGTCCCGCCAGCTCCTCGTAGACATCGGGGTCCGGTCCCGCGGTCGTGGCGGCGGCCGGGGTGTCGGATGCGGGTGCGTCCGGGGCGGTCGCCCGGTAGGAGACGAAGCCGAGCAGCCCGGCGGCGAGCACGACGACGAGGCCGAAAAGCATCGGCTTCCTCGCGGAGGACGGCTTCTTCGCGGAGGGCGAGGGGCGGTCGGGCGTGGGCATACGGCGCTCCGTGCGGGGTGCGGTGCGGGGAAGGGCGAGTGGGGGTCCGCGGGAGGAGCGGGGTCGCCCTGCGACGGGGAACGGATGATCAGTTGCCCGAAATGGTACGTCCTGTGACGCCGCGGTCCCGCTCGGTCACCCCCGCCGCCACGGGGCCCTTCCGCGAGCGGTGTGACACGGCCCGGACGAAATAGGTTCGCCACTCCTCGCGCCCGGGTGAGATCCTGGGATCCGTATGTCTACTTCCTTCGCCGATCTCCAGTCCCAGCTCGGGCAGCTCTCGCTCCGCGACGCGCACAGGCTCGGCCGTCGCCTCGAGGGTGCCCGCCGCATCCGCAAGCCCGAGGCCCGCCAGTCCGTGGTGGACGAGATCTCGGCCGAAGCCGGGAAGGCAGCCGAACGGCTCGCGGGACGCGCCGCGCGGATGCCCGCCCTGTCGTACCCGGAACAGCTCCCGGTCAGCCAGAAGAAGGACGAGATCCTGGAGGCGATACGCGACCACCAGGTCGTGATCGTCGCCGGTGAGACCGGCTCGGGCAAGACCACGCAGATCCCCAAGATCTGCATGGAGCTGGGGCGCGGCGTCCGGGGCATGATCGGGCACACCCAGCCCCGCCGGATCGCGGCACGCACGGTCGCCGAACGTATCGCGGACGAGCTGAAGACCCCGCTCGGGGAGGCCGTCGGCTGGAAGGTGCGCTTCACCGACCAGGTGAACCCGGACGCGACCTTCGTGAAGCTGATGACGGACGGCATCCTGCTGGCCGAGATCCAGACGGACCGCGAGCTCCTCGCCTACGACACGATCATCATCGACGAGGCCCACGAGCGGTCTCTGAACATCGACTTCCTGCTGGGCTATCTGGCCCGGCTGCTGCCCAAGCGCCCCGATCTGAAGGTCGTCATCACGTCGGCGACCATCGACCCGGAGCGCTTCGCGAAGCACTTCGGCGAGGCGCCGATCGTGGAGGTCAGCGGCCGGACGTACCCGGTGGAGGTGCGCTACCGCCCTCTCCTGGAGGATGATTCCGACGACTCCGACCGCGACCAGATCACCGCGATCTGCGACGCCGTCGACGAGCTGGACCACGAGGCCCCCGGTGACGTCCTGGTCTTCCTCTCCGGGGAGCGGGAGATCCGCGACACAGCGGACGCGCTGAACAAACGCAACCTCAGACACACCGAGGTGCTCCCCCTCTACGCCCGCCTCTCGCACGCCGAGCAGCACCGGGTGTTCCAGCGCCACACGGGGCGCAGGATCGTTCTGGCGACGAACGTCGCCGAGACCTCCCTGACGGTCCCCGGCATCAAGTACGTGATCGACCCGGGCAACGCCCGCATCTCCCGCTACAGCCACCGCACCAAGGTCCAGCGGCTGCCGATCGAGCGGATCTCCCAGGCAAGCGCCAACCAGCGCAAGGGCCGCTGCGGCCGTACGTCGGACGGCATCTGCATCCGGCTGTACTCCGAGGACGACTTCGTCACGCGTCCGGAGTTCACCGACCCCGAGATCCTGCGGACCAACCTCGCCTCCGTCATCCTCCAGATGACCGCGGCCGGCCTGGGCGACATCGAGAAGTTCCCCTTCATCGACCCGCCGGACCACCGCAACATCCGCGACGGCATCCAGCTGCTCCAGGAGCTCGGAGCGCTGGAGCAGGCCGAGAAGTCCCCCCAGGAGGGAAAGCGGGGGCAGCGGCTCACCCCGCTGGGCCGCAAGCTCTCCCAGCTGCCCGTCGACCCGCGCCTGGCCCGCATGGTCATCGAGGCCGAGAAGAACGGCTGCGCCCGCGAGGTCATGGTCATCGCCGCGGCGCTCTCCATCCAGGACCCGCGCGAGCGGCCCTCGGAGAAGCAGACCCAGGCCGATCAGCACCACGCCCGCTTCAAGGACGAGACGTCCGACTTCCTGGCGTTCCTGAACATGTGGCGCTACATCCGGGAGCAGCAGAAGGAGCGCGGTTCCTCCAGCTTCCGCCGGATGTGCAAGCAGGAGTACCTGAACTTCCTGCGGATCCGTGAGTGGCAGGACATCTACTCGCAGCTGCGCACGGTGGCCAAGCAGATGGGCATCGAGCTCAACGAGCAGGACGCGCCGGAGCAGTCGGTGCACACCTCGCTGCTGGCCGGGCTGCTGTCGCACATCGGGCTGAAGGACACCGAGAAGAACGAATACGTGGGCGCCCGCAGCGCCAAGTTCGCGATCTTCCCGGGCTCCGCGCTGTTCAAGAAGCAGCCGCGGTTCGTGATGTCGGCGGAGCTGGTCGAGACGTCCCGGCTGTGGGCGCGGGTCAACGCCAAGATCGAGCCCGAGTGGATCGAGCCGCTGGCGCAGCACCTGCTGAAGCGCACCTACAGCGAACCGCACTGGGAGAAGGACCAGGCGGCGGTGATGGCGTACGAGCGGGTCACGCTCTACGGGGTACCGATCGTCGCCCAGCGCAAGATCAATTTCGGCCGTATCGACCAGGAGGCGTCGCGGGATCTGTTCATCCGTAACGCCCTGGTCGAGGGCGACTGGCGGACCCACCACCAGTTCTTCCATGACAATCGCAAACTCCTCGGCGAGGTCGAGGAGTTGGAGCACCGTGCGCGGCGCCGCGACATCCTCGTGGACGACGAGACGCTCTTCGACTTCTACGACCAGCGGATTCCGGAGCACATCGTCTCCGGGGCGCACTTCGACTCCTGGTGGAAGCACAAGCGCCGTGACGAGCCGGACGCGCTCGACTTCGAGCGCTCGATGCTCATCAACGAGAAGGCCGGGGCCGTCACCAAGGACGACTACCCGGACTCCTGGCGGCAGGGGAAGCTCAAGTTCCGGGTGACCTACCAGTTCGAGCCCGGTGCGGACGCCGACGGTGTGACCATCCACATCCCGCTCCAGGTGCTCAACCAGGTCACCTCCGAGGGCTTCGACTGGCAGATCCCCGGCCTGCGCGAAGAGGTGGTCACCGAGCTGATCCGCTCGCTGCCCAAGCCGGTCCGCCGGCACTACGTCCCCGCCCCGAACTACGCGACGAAGTTCCTGGAGCGCGCGGTGCCGCTCCAGGAGCCGCTGCCGCTGACTCTCGCCCGTGAGCTCCAGCGGATGGTGGGCGTCCCGGTCACGGCCGACGACTTCGACCTGTCCCGGATCCCGGACCATCTGAAGATCACCTTCCGGATCACCGACGAGCGGCGGCGCAAGGTCGCCGAGGACAAGGACCTGGAGGCGCTCAAGATCCAGCTGCGCCCCAAGGCCCGTCAGGCCCTCTCCAAGGCCGCCGCGGCCACCGCGGGGCCCTCGGGGGAGTCCATCGAGCGTTCGGGCCTCACGGACTGGACGATCGGCACCCTGGACAAGGTCTTCGAGACCCGTCGGGCGGGCCAGCCGGTCAAGGCGTATCCGGCCCTCGTCGACCAGGGCGAGACCGTCGCCGTACGGCTCTTCGACACCGAGGCCGAGCAGCAGCAGGCGATGTGGCGCGGCACCCGGAAGCTGATCCTGCTGAACATCCCGGTGAACCCCGCGAAGTTCGCCTCGGACAAGCTCTCCAACCAGCAGAAGCTGGCGCTGTCGCGTAATCCGCACGGCTCCATCCAGGCGCTCTTCGACGACTGCGCGACGGCGGCGGCCGACCGCCTGATCGCCGCGCACGGCGGCCCGGCCTGGGACGAGGCGTCGTTCCGGAAGCTGTACGACAAGGTGCGCGCCGACCTGGTGGACCTCACCGTCCGCACGATCGGGCAGGTGCAGCAGATCCTGGCCGCCTGGCAGGCCTGCGAACGCCGGCTGAAGTCCACGAACAGCCTGGTCCTGATCAACAACGTCACGGACGTACGGGACCACCTCGCCCGCCTCGTGCCGTCGGGGTTCGTCACCATGACGGGGCTGCGCAGACTGCCCGACCTGATGCGCTACCTGGTCGCGGAGGACCGCCGGCTGCAGCAGATGCCGACGAACGTCCAGCGCGACACCACGCGCATGGAGAAGGTCCACGAGATGCAGGACGAGTACGCCTGGCTGCTCGAA
This sequence comes from Streptomyces sp. NBC_01166, assembly GCF_045039765.1. Taxonomy (NCBI): domain Bacteria; kingdom Bacillati; phylum Actinomycetota; class Actinomycetes; order Kitasatosporales; family Streptomycetaceae; genus Streptomyces; species Streptomyces sp. NBC_01166. The sequence goes on along the minus strand of NZ_CP108613.1, from coordinate 4,509,984 downwards.
CAGCTGCCGCAGGGGCGGCCCGTGCCGCAGGAGGTCCTGGACATCCGCTGGATGATCGAGGAGCTGCGGGTGAGCTACTTCGCGCACGCCCTGGGCACCGCGCAGCCGGTCTCCGACAAGCGGATCGTGAAGGCGATCGACGCGGCCGCTCCGTGAACCACCCCTCCACGGAGCCGTAGCGGCGCCCCCACTGTGAGTGAGTTCGACCTGGCCCTCGGACCTCCTGTACAGTCTGTCTTCGCAGCAGGCCGCAAGGCAGGCAGCGAAAACCTGGTCCTGTGGAGCAGTTTGGAGTGCTCGCCACCCTGTCAAGGTGGAGGCCGCGGGTTCAAATCCCGTCAGGACCGCAGTAGACGGAAGCCCGGATCCTCTGGATCCGGGCTTCCGTGCTTCTTGACGCCGGCTCCCGCCGCGGGTAACTCCGTAGGACGGAGTCCACCCCTCTTTCCCTCGACGCGGGGTGGCCGGGTCACCGGGAGGCCGCACGCATGTCTGCGCCCACGGAAAGGCACGAGACCCGCGCGCTGCTGCGCGCCCATCTGGCGGCCGCCTCCGGCTACCGCCACCTCACCCGGCACTGCCCGATCTGCCACCGCCTCCTGCGGCTCGCCATGGAGCCGCTGACGGCCCCACAGGCGCCGCGCACGGCGCGGCAGACCGACAACGCGGCCGACCCGCCACAGGCCCCGGAGGCCGCCGCCGGTGCCCTCGTACCGGGCACCCCCGCCGGGGCGTCGACGGCGGAGGACGACACCGCCGGTACGGACCCCCGCACGCGTCGACCTGTGGACGAAAGTCCTCCCACGACATGACCATCTGCCGCAGCCTGACGCCCTCCCACAGTGGCAGGCTCGTAGTTGGCAAGACCGCACAGGTGTGACGGGAGTCACCGAATCAGTTTTGCGCGGGGGGTACTTTACGCACTTCCTACAACTGGCGAATTTAATATGTGCAATTGCACTGCCCTGGAAGTACATCCCGGACCGTTCCACCCGAGCTGCCCCACGACGCCCGGGAACCGGGCGAACAGTCCCGAACAGCCCCGACCGGAGTCGCACACGGGCGCCCCGCAAACCGACCCGTCGGCAGGTTCGGGCGCGCGGCAGGGCCGTTCGGACACCCTGCGGGCGCCCTCCGTACGCCGGCGGGAGCCCTCCCGGGCAGCCGTCCCGCACCGCTCCGGGCACAAAAAAGATCGCGCTGGACCCGGCGGAGTCCAGCGCGATCGAACGACGTACCCGCATCTCGCCGGGATGGCGCCCGTTGGGGCGGGCGCCCGTCGTGTGGAGCTATGAGTGGGAACACCGAGGGTTGGGGGACCCTTCAGCGCCCTGTTGTGGCTGCGGCGACAGGGGTGTGTCAGGCCTCGCTGCGCTGCTGCGGAATACCCGCAAGCAGTGCGCGGACCTCTGCCTCGCGGTACCGGCGATGCCCACCGAGCGTGCGGATGGACGTGAGCTTGCCAGCCTTTGCCCAACGGGTGACCGTCTTCGGGTCCACGCGGAACATCGTGGCAACCTCAGCCGGGGTCAGCAGCGGCTCGGCATCAGGGGTGCGAGCGGTCATGAGCGGCCTCCTCGGGAGAACCGAACCATCTCGGTTCTTTCCTCTAAATTCTGCACCTTGACCCGCGTTGCCCGAAATGGCGGACGCGGGCCGAGTCGGTTATAGGACGAACGGCTTGTCTTCGGCACTACAACTACACCATCCGTCCAGCCACGTCGGCCAAACCGATGGAATTGCCCTCCCAGGTGTTCATCAGCGACGGAAGCCGATGGACCATGCCATAGCGGACAGTCACGCCCCAGTAACGATCAGTCACAGGACAACCAGGAGTCGTCAGAAGTCGTCAGACCCCCCATAGCGTGCAATGCTGAGCATTCCGCCCATAGTTGGGCGGACAGAGTCCTCCCCGGACTCCTTGTCCTATTTTGGCATGAGGAGTAGGGAAGGGCGCAAGGGCCCCGTTAGTGCTATCCATCACGCTTGAGGCAAAGGCCCGGTTCGGGACGTAGGTCCCGCCCCTGGCGAGCGGTCTCCCGCCCCACCTGTCGCACGCGTCACACCGGGCACCGGTTCACGGCCCGTCAGTTCCCCTCAGGACATCTCCGTTCACCTCCGCCGGGCCTCCTTGGTGCCCACGGATGTCGGACACCTCACAGGATGTCTCTTCCCTGCGGATAGCCCCTCTATGCGACGGTGCGATCCCATTCACACCGCTTCGGGCTAGTTGGAGGATTGTAGGTCACGCACCGCTCGCCAGCGGTCGGCGAGACGCCCGTACGCCACACCCGCCGCGTCGCTGTCCCCGGAGCGCAGCGCCGCGATGCCCTCGGCCACATCGGCTGCCGACCGGTCCGCGGCGAGCTGCTCGCCGCTCAGCGCGTGGACCAGGCCGCCGTAGTCCAGCTCGACCATGGCGCGCGGATGGAACTCCTCCAGCCAGCGCCCCACCTCCACGAGCCCCTCGGTCAGCGGCCCCTCGTCCACGGTCTCCCGCAGCGTCCGCAGCGCCCTCGCGAGCCTGCGGCGTGCCTGCACCATCGGAGTCCGGTACCGCAGCAGCCGGTCCCCCGCCCCGCCCGCCGTCAGGTACTCCCGCTCCTCGTCGTCGAACAGCACGAACCAGCGCACCGGGACGTGCCACACCGTGGTCCGGATCCAGGGGCGGGCGTCGGGATTCCGCTCGGCCCACCGCTCGTAGTCCGCCGCCGCCTGCCCCCGCACCACCGGGGGCAGGACCGCGTCCAGCACTGTGGCCGGAAACAGACCCCCCAGTTCGCTCATTGCCATCCAGCCGCGCATCCGGGTCCGCCACGGGCAGACGCAGACCACTCCGTCGACCAGCGCGACGAAGGCGTCCGCGCTCTCGTGCACCGGTACGGCCACCGGAGGGGTGGGGACCAAGTCGGCGAGCGAACTACGCAGTTCGTCCTGGGCCGTGGGGAGCTCGGAGCGCTGCGCGTAGCGCGTCCAGTGGCCCCGTTCGGGTTCGCGGAAGGCGGCGAGCGGTTCGTACACCCGCAGGTAGGACGCGTAAGGGATGAGCACCGAAGACACCACCGACATGCGGTAAATCGTGTCACGCCGGTACTCCACAGGGGGGTGATCCCGGGCACGGGAACAGATCTACGTCTCACGAGGACTTACGCTCTTGCCCAGTCGGACCGTCCCGTCGCGGTCGGTCCGGGGCCCTCCCCACCTTCAGGAGGGTCTTCCGCCGCTTCGTACTTGGGAGTCACCACAGTGACCGATGTGACCGGCGTGCCTGACCCGTCAGATGTCCTGCACACCCTGTTCCACTCGGACCAGGGCGGCCATGAGCAGGTCGTCATCTGCCAGGACCGTGCCAGCGGCCTCAAGGCCGTCATCGCCCTCCACTCCACCGCTCTGGGCCCGGCCCTCGGCGGGACCCGCTTCTACCCGTACGCCTCCGAGGCCGAGGCCGTCGCCGACGCGCTGAACCTCTCGCGCGGCATGTCGTACAAGAACGCCATGGCCGGCCTCGACCACGGCGGCGGCAAGGCCGTCATCATCGGCGATCCCGACCGGATCAAGTCCGAGGAACTGCTCCTGGCCTACGGACGGTTCGTGGCCTCGCTCGGCGGGCGCTATGTGACCGCCTGTGATGTGGGCACGTACGTCGCAGACATGGACGTCGTCGCCCGGGAGTGCCGCTGGACCACCGGCCGCTCCCCCGAGAACGGCGGCGCGGGCGACTCCTCCGTCCTCACCGCGTTCGGCGTCTTCCAGGGCATGCGGGCCTCCGCGCAGCACCTCTGGGGCGACCCCACGCTGCGCGGCCGCAAGGTCGGCGTCGCGGGCGTCGGGAAGGTCGGCCGCCACCTGGTCGAGCACCTGCTGAGCGACGGCGCCGAGGTCGTCGTGACCGATGTGCGCGAGGAGTCCGTACGCCGGATCACCGACCTGCACCCCGAGGTCTCCGTGGCCGTGGACACCGACGCGCTGATCCGCACGGAGGGGCTCGACATCTACGCCCCGTGCGCGCTCGGCGGCGCGCTCGACGACCACAGCGTTCCCGTGCTCACCGCCAAGGTGGTGTGCGGCGCGGCCAACAACCAGCTCGCGCACCCGGGCGTCGAGAAGGACCTTGCCGACCGATCGGTTCTGTACGCACCGGACTACGTGGTGAACGCCGGCGGCGTGATCCAGGTCGCCGACGAGCTCCACGGTTTCGACTTCGACCGGTGCAAGGCGAAAGCCACGAAGATCTTCGACACCACGCTGGCCATATTCGCACGTGCGAAGGCGGACGGCATCCCGCCGGCTGCGGCGGCCGACCGGATCGCCGAACAGCGGATGGCGGACGCCCGGCGTCGCTGACCCGTCACCCCGGAGTCGAGCACCCGTCACCGGACAGTGAGGAAGGTCCGGTGACGGCGGCCCCGTACGGGCGTGGGATCAGCCGGCCGGGCCACAGGGAGACAAGACTCACTCCGGTCGGCGGGTCGGCCGTCCACAAGAGGTTAAAATCGGGGTTGACCAGCGAGGACGGGCTCCTCTGCGGTCCTGCACCGAGGTGCGTGATGCGGGCGGCGTACCGTATGGCCGAGGAAGCAGGTACCGTTAAAGCCACGGGCGCGGTCTCTCAGCTGAGAGTCCGTCCCGAAACATGAACGCGTGTCAAGACTCTGGGGCCGTCGAGCCCCGTCACCGAGGGGGTCGAGCCATGGGGCGCGGCCGGGCAAAGGCCAAGCAGACCAAGGTCGCCCGCCAGCTGAAGTACAGCAGCGGCGGGACAGACCTGTCGCGTCTGGCCAATGAGCTGGGCGCATCGCCTTCGAGTCAGCCACCGAACGCCGAGCCGTTCGAGGACGACGACGAGGAAGATGACCCGTACGCACAGTACGCGGATCTGTACAACGACGACGAGGACGCGGACGAGGACGGCCAGTCCGGTCCGTCGTCACAGCGCCGCGGCGCTTGACCTCGCGCTGACACATCAACCCGGTCCGGGCCTGCCCGGACCGGGTTCTGTGCTGTCCCGGTACGGATGCGCGGAGTTCCTCGTGACAGGCCCGCCGGGCCCCGCCGGTCCGGTGGTGTGCCCGGACCGGCGGTGCGGCGCGTTCTACCGTGCGTAGCTGCCGGTCAGCTCGGCGCCCGTGGCGTGGTCACCGCGCTCGGTGATCTCGCCGGCGACCCAGGAGTCGACACCCCGGTCGGCCAGCGTCGTCAGCGCTGCCTCCACCGAGTCGGCGGGGACGACCGCGATCATGCCGACGCCCATGTTGAGCGTCTTCTCCAGCTCGAGCTGCTCGACCTTCCCGGCCTTGCCGACCAGGTCGAAGACGGCACCCGGCGCCCAGGTGGACCGGTCGACCGTGGCGTGCAGCCCGTCCGGGATCACCCGGGCCAGGTTGTTGGCCAGGCCGCCCCCGGTGACGTGGCTGAAGCCGTGCACCTCGGTCGTACGGGTCAGCGCCAGGCAGTCCAGGGAGTAGATCCTGGTGGGCTCCAGGAGCTCCTCACCGAGCGTCCTGCCGAACTCCTCGACCTCGCGGTCCAGGGTCCAGCCGGCCCGGTCGAAGACCACGTGGCGCACGAGCGAGTACCCGTTCGAGTGAAGACCGGACGACGCCATCGCGATCACGGCGTCACCCTTACGGATACGGTCCGGACCCAGCAGCCTGTCGGCCTCGACCACGCCCGTCCCGGCGCCGGCGACGTCGAAGTCGTCGGGGCCCAGCAGGCCGGGGTGCTCGGCCGTCTCGCCGCCGACCAGGGCGCAGCCCGCCAGGACACAGCCTTCGGCGATGCCCTTCACGATGGCCGCGACACGCTCGGGATGCACCTTGCCGACACAGATGTAGTCGGTCATGAAGAGCGGCTCGGCGCCGCAGACGACCAGGTCGTCGACGACCATGCCGACGAGGTCGTGGCCGATGGTGTCGTACACGCCCATCTGCCGGGCCAGGTCGACCTTCGTGCCGACGCCGTCGGTGGCGGAGGCGAGCAGCGGGCGCTCGTAACGCTTGAGCGCCGAGGCGTCGAAGAGGCCGGCGAATCCGCCGAGGCCGCCGAGGCCCGCGACCTCGGGGCGCTGCGTCTTCTTCACCCACTCCTTCATCAGCTCGACGGCGCGGTCACCGGCTTCGATGTCGACGCCCGCCGCAGCGTAGGAAGCACCTGTTGTCTCAGACATTGCCCGGGATCTTTCGTGTGGGAATACGGGGCTGGTGGGGAGGCAGCCGGTCGGTCCGGATCACGGACGACGCAGCGCGTCGGCCGCCGCGGTCGCGGCGGGGCCGGCCGCCAGCTCGGTCTCCAGCAGCTGCTTCCCGAGCAGCTCCGGGTCCGGAAGCTCCATCGGGTATTCGCCGTCGAAGCAGGCGCGGCAGAGATTCGGCTTGGCGATCGTCGTGGCCTCGACCATCGCGTCGAGCGAGATGTACGAGAGGGAGTCGGCACCCATGGAGGTGGCGATCTCGTCCACGGACATGCCGTTGGCGATCAGCTCGGCGCGCGTCGCGAAGTCGATGCCGAAGAAGCACGGCCACTTCACGGGCGGGGAGGAGATCCGGATGTGGATCTCGGCGGCGCCCGCCTCGCGGAGCATCCTCACCAGGGCGCGCTGCGTGTTGCCGCGGACGATCGAGTCGTCGACGACCACCAGGCGCTTGCCCTTGATGACTTCCTTGAGGGGATTGAGCTTGAGCCGGATGCCCAACTGGCGGATGGTCTGTGAAGGCTGGATGAAGGTCCGGCCGACGTAGGCGTTCTTGACCAGACCGGCTCCGAACGGAATTCCGCTCGCCTCGGCGTAGCCGATGGCCGCAGGGGTTCCCGATTCCGGCGTCGCTATGACCAGATCGGCCTCGACGGGGGCCTCGGCCGCCAGCTTCCGACCCATCTCCACGCGGGAGAGGTAGACGTTCCGCCCGGCGATGTCGGTGTCGGGACGGGCCAGGTAGACGTACTCGAAGACGCAGCCCTTGGGCTTCGCTTCTGCGAAGCGGGTGCTGCGGAGGCCGTTCTCGTCGATGGCGACGAGCTCGCCCGGCTCGATCTCGCGGACGTAGCTGGCACCGCAGATGTCGAGGGCGGCGGACTCGGAGGCCACCACCCAGCCACGCTCGAGCCGGCCGAGGACCAGAGGGCGGATGCCCTGCGGGTCGCGGGCCGCGTAGAGCGTGTGCTCGTCCATGTAGACGAGCGAGAAGGCGCCCTTGACCTCGGGGAGCACCTTTGCGGCGGCCTCCTCGATGGTGAGCGGCTTGTCGTCGTCATCTCTCTGGCCGGCGAGCAGCGCGGTCACCAGATCGGTGTCGTTCGTCGCGGCGACCTGGGTGGCACGGCCGTCCTTGCGGGGAAGGTCGGCGACCATCTCCGCGAGCTGGGCCGTATTGACCAGGTTGCCGTTGTGACCCAGGGCGATCGAGCCGTGCGCGGTGGCACGGAACGTCGGCTGCGCGTTCTCCCACACCGAGGCACCGGTGGTGGAGTAGCGGGCATGACCGACCGCGATATGGCCCTGGAGCGATCCCAGAGACGTTTCGTCGAAGACCTGCGAGACCAGTCCCATGTCCTTGAAGACCAGGATCTGGGACCCGTTGCTCACTGCGATGCCCGCGGACTCCTGTCCACGGTGCTGCAGGGCATACAGTCCGAAATAGGTGAGCTTGGCGACCTCTTCGCCCGGAGCCCAGACACCGAAGACGCCGCAAGCGTCCTGGGGGCCTTTCTCTCCGGGGAGCAGGTCGTGGTTGAGTCGTCCATCACCACGAGGCACACCACCGAGTGTAGGCGAGATCGACCACCGGTCCGAATTGGGTGGCCGCCCACCCGGAGCCACGGGCGGGGTGGCAGGGGCCTTTCCACGGGCGCCCCAGCAGGCACCGAGCGATCACTCCGGGTGACCGCGACCACCTCGGCGCTCCGCCTCCACCCTGGCCCCGGAGTGCCCTGAAGCCGCCGACGCCCGGGATGGACGGCTGTTACCGACGAGTCGGGCGGCGCAGCCGTTCCGCGCCGGCGCCGCCTCCGTCGTGGCACTCGGTGAGCCGGGATCGCCCGTGGGGCAGACGCTGGCCGAACGCTCGTTTCGTGGCGAGCCTCACACCGCGCGAGCCCGGCCGGGGCCCCACCGACCGCGTCCGGCGGCTCGTGGGACAGCTGTCCGCAGTGCGAGACCACCGTTGACAGGCCGATGGCCGTTGGGCAGGCTCCTTCCTCATGCAGCCCCTCGGTGATCACTCGGTCACGCTCGTGGAGCGCCGCCACGTCGATCTGGGACGTGTCGCGAGCGCCATCTGTCGCTGCGCCTGAGCCTGCCGCGCCCCCGGGGCCTCCCATAGGGCTTCCGCCCCGAACTCCGGCACGTATGCACGCGTTTCCGCTCTTCTCCCCGCACTGCCCCGTCATGCCCGGGTACGCCCGCCCGCGCGCCCTTTCCGACGGATCACCGCACCCGCCCCCTCGCGCGCCGCCCCTCCCCCACCGGCGCGCGGGCCCCGCCCTGGAGCCCCCATGACGTCTCGTAATTCGAATACAGGTTCGGATGAGCTTTCCGGCTCGCCGCTGAGCCGGCGCGCCTTCACCACCGCCGTGGGCGCGACCGCAGCGACCGCCGCCGTCGGGATACAGGCCGCTGCCCCGGCAGCCGCCGCTCCCGCGTCCGACGGCGTGACGCGGGAGCGGCCGTTCCGCGCCGCCCGCGGAAGGCACTCGCGCCGTCCCAACATCCTGTTCATCCTCGGCGACGACCTCGGCTGGGCGGACCTCTCCTCGTACGGCGCTCCGCACATCCGCACCCCCAACCTGGACAGGCTCGGGCGGCAGGGCGTGCGGTTCACGGACGCCTACTCCGGCTCCGCCACCTGCTCGCCCACCCGGTTCAGCCTCTACACGGGGCGCTATCCGGGGCGTACGAAGGGCGGGCTCGCCGAGCCCATCGCCGACAGGTCCGTGGGGCTGGAGCCCACCCACCCGACGCTCGCCTCCCTCCTGCGCGGCGCCGGCTACTCGACCGCGCTGATCGGCAAGTGGCACTGCGGATACCTGCCGGACTACAGCCCCACCAGGTCGGGCTGGGACGAGTTCTTCGGCAACTTCGGCGGAGCCCTGGAGTACTACTCCAAGCTCGGTCTGGGCGGCGAGTACGACCTGTACGAGGGCGACGCCGAGTACAAGGACCTGCGCTACTACACCCGGGTCCTCACCGAGCGCGCCAGCGAGTACGTGCAGCGTGACCACGACAAGCCGTGGCTCCTCAACCTGAACTTCACCACCCCGCACTGGCCCTGGATCGCCGACGGCGACACGGAGGCCTCCGCCGAGATCGTCCGCCGGATCAAGGCCGGCGACCGGGGCGCACTCTGGAACGCCGACGGCGGTTCGGTCGAGAAGTACACGGAGATGGTCGAGGACCTGGACCGCTCCGTCGGCGAGGTGCTGCAGGCGCTGAAGCGGTCGGGGCAGGAGGAGGACACTCTGGTCTTCTTCGCCAGCGACAACGGGGGCGAGCGGTTCTCCTACAACTGGCCGCTGTCCGGCAACAAGAGCTCCCTCCAGGAGGGCGGCATCCGCGTCCCCTCGGTGCTGCGCTGGCCCGCCCGGATCGACGGTCACCAGGTCAGCGATCTCCCTGTGTTCTCGCCCGACTGGACGGCGACCCTGCTGGAGCTCGGCGGAGCAAGGCCGGACCCCGCCCACCCGCTGGACGGCGTCAGCCTCGCGGGATATCTGCTGCGCGACGAGACACCGAAGGAGCGTGACCTGTTCTGGCGGGTGCGCGGTGAGCGGGCGCTGCGGCGCGGCGACTGGAAGTACTACAGGGGGCAGAGCGGGACGGACCAGCTCTTCAACCTTGCCGACGACCAGCGCGAACAGGCCGACCGTGCGGCGGCCGAGCCGGAGCGGCTGGCCGCGCTGCGGGCGTCGTGGGAGAAGACGGACTCCGGCCTGCTCCCGTATCCGACCGGTTCCTGAGGAATCCGTTCCGCGCGGATCCGCCCCGGCCGGTCATCCCTCGGCCGCCGGGGCGGCGGCGTCGAGTCCCTTGCCGCCCTTGCCCTCGATCGACAGGGAGCGGTGATCGATCTCGTACGTCGTCCTCCCCTCCAGCACACCCTGCAGCGCACGTTCAAGCTTCATCTCCGGAGCCGCGCACATCTTCCGGGTGGAGGCGAGGGGACCGAAGGTGAGGGTGGAACCGGAGACCGCCGCCTTTCCGTGGAACGAGTTGCAGCCGAGGTTCCCCTCCACCGAGCCGTCCTTGCCGAAGGTGAGATGCGCCTTCTTCTCCGTACCGGCGGGCAGGGAAGTGGCGACACTGCCGGACACGAGTCCGGTGATCTTCCAGGTGGTGCCGGTGAGCGGGGCCGGCGGCTCGGAGCTGAGGGCGATGGAGTCGCCCTGCGCGGTGGTCAGGGTCAGGGCCTTCCCGCCGCTCCGGTCCGCCACCGCGGCCTTGAGCTCGCCGCTGAAGGCACGGCCCATCGCCTTCTCGAACTGCTGGACATCCTCCTCGCACCCCATTTCCGTGGTCGTGCCCGGTCCGACGGTCACCTTGTCGCCCTCGACCTGGACCTCGGCGGTGAAGCGGTTGCAGCCCAGATTGCCGGTGGCCTTGCCCTCGGGGCCGATCTCGACATGGGCACCGGCGGGGGCGGTGGTCTTCTTCCCGCCGACGGTCAGGGAGGACACATTCCAGTGGACACCGGTCAGGGATGGGCCCGTCCGTACGGTGCCGCTGCCGTCTCCGGAGTCCCCGGAACCCGCTCCGGAGCCCGACTCCGTACCGCAGGCGGCAAGGGTGAAGGTGGCCAGGACGACAACGGCGCTGACAGCCATACGTTGTTTGCGCATGGCCATGGGACGGATCGACCGGCCGATCCGGTTCCCCTCAGCCCATCAGCGGAAGCAGCGGGGCGAGGTCGGCCCGCTCCCCACTGGCGCTGACCTGCGCCGCTTCGAGCGCGTCCGCCCACTGCGTACGTCCGGTGGCCAGCCGGATCCAGGTGAGCGGGTCCGTCTCCACGACGTTGGGCGGCGTGCCCCTGGTGTGCTTGGGGCCGCCGATGCACTGGAGGACGGCGAAGGGCGGGACGCGCACCTCGACCGAGCCGCCGGGCGCCTTGTCCGCGAGCGCGTCGGCGAGCAGCCGGGTGCAGGCGGCGAGCGCCTGCCGGTCGTACGGGATGTCGAGGCCGGTCGCCCGGTGGAGATCGTCCGTGTGGACGACGAGCTCGACGGCGCGGGTCACCAGGAAGTCGCCCAGCCGCATCGTGCCCGCCCGGGTCGTCACCAGCCGGTCGCCGGCTCCGACGGGCACAAGCTCGGCGAACCGGGCGGCCGTCTCCTCGTACAGCGCGCCGAGGTCGGGGTGGGCCTCGGCGAGGTCCCGGGTGTGGCCGGCGATTCCCACGGCGTTCCCCGCTGTGGAGAAAGGCCACTCCAGCAGGGCGATCTCCGGCTTGGGCCCACCGGCCGGCTCCGGCAGTTCCATCGACCGGCTGACCCGCTCCAGCGCCGTGGTCATGTGCGCCACGAGCTCACGCACGGTCCACTCCCCCAGCCCGGGCAGGGCCAACTGCTCCGGCGTCAGCGTGCGGAGGGCGTCCTGGACGTGGGCGAACTGGGCCAGGACCGCGGTCCTGGTCCGGGACATGTCGTAGGCGCGGGGGCGCTTCTTGGCCGGTGGCATAGGGGCGAGACTAACGGGAGGGTCCGACAGCGGACCCGTGTGCCGCCGGACTCACTTACGCGCGAAGTCCACCGCGTCGGGACGGACGACATCCGTGCAGCCGCGGCGCTCGGTGGCGTCGTCGACGTACGCCCGGAACAGGGCTTCCAGCCGGTCCGGAACTATTCGGTCGTACGGATAGGACAGCCACATCACATGCACGGCGGGCCGGCCGCCGCAGACGGACGACGCCCACCAGAGGCCACCGGAGTCCGTGCCCGCGTCGCCCGTCGCGAGCTCGGTCGGCTCCAGGATCTCGTTGCTCACGAGTCCCCGTGTCTCGTCGCCGACGTACGTATCGGTCTTCACCCACCAGGGGGAATACTTCAGAACGTCCCTCAACTGCTGAGGGTCCTCCTCGGTCTTCGCGTAACCCGGCCAGAGCCTGCGGGTCTCCTTCTCACCGACCACGAGCACACAGGCGTCATGGTCGCTCGCCTTTCCCGCCGGAGCGGCGAGGGTCCGGTCGGGGAGCTTTCCCCGGCCCTCGGCGGCGATGAAACGCCGGTACCAGGCGCAGGTGCCACCCGTGCTCGCCGGTGAGCCCAGGTCCAGCTTCGGCTCGGCCAGTGCGGCGGGCAGCTCGGGGAGGTCGGCTCTGCACCCCGTCCGTTCGGCGGCCCGGTCCACCGCCTGGCGCGCCAGACCGGCGAGCGTGCGGCGGTCCTCGGGCGTGACGGGCTCGTCGTACCGGGCGACGGTCGTGGCTTCCAGGGAGGAGACCGCGCCCCCCTTCTCGCACAACGCCCGGGCCGTCACCCGGTACTCGTCGTATTCGCCGAGCCTGCCGTCGCCCAGCGGGTGCGGGAGAGCATGGCGCACCACGACATCCGGCTCGTCGGCGTCGTAGCCGCTGCGGAACGGCCGGTCGGACTCACCGTCCACCTCGGTCCGGGTCTCCTCGGCGTCAGGGTCCGCGGAGTGGCGCTCGAGTGCCATGGAGAAGTGCCCGTACGTCGTCCCCGGATCGCCCACCCGGTAGACGAGACAGCCGCTGGAGGGCTCGTCGGTGGATATCTCGTGCTCGTCGTCGAGCTCGACCCGGTCGATCCCGCCGCCGTTCAGCCCGAGGACGGGGTCGGGGTCGATGAGGCCGCCGCACGCCGCCGTGATGTGATCCCGGCTCTCCCCCCGGTCACGGAGGTCGATGAACTCCATGACGAAGGCCCAGACACTCAGTCCGATACCGGCGACGGCGAGCACGCACAGCAGCTTGTTGAAGACGTTGCCCCAGGGCCCGCGGTCGGGCCACTCCCGTACGACGCCGTCCTGTTGCGCACTGCCCCGATCGTCCACCGTCGCCCCCCGTACGGTCCCTACGCCTACGATCGCCAAGCTATCAGCCGGTACCGACAGCCCCCTCGGCCGTGAACGCCTCGCCGTTGGCCGGTACGCCGACGCCCCGCCAGGTGAAGGGGATCCCCCGCGCCACGTCGAGATCCGGGTGGTCCATCAGCTGGAAGTGCACATGCGGCTCGGTCGAGTTGCCGGAGTTCCCGCAGCGTGCCAGCGTCTGCCCCTCCCGGACGGTGTCCCCCGCCTTCACCTGGAGGGAGCCGTTCCGGACGTGCGCGTACGCGGCGTACGTCCCGTCGCCGAGGTCGAGCACGACGTGGTTGCCGACGATCCTGTGGGCGCCGGTCATGTCACGTACGGAGGCCTCCACCAGCATCAGATACGCCAGGGCAGGGCCGGAGTTCCGGCTGAGGTGGTCGCGCTGGCCGTCGCTCGCGTGCACGACCGTGCCGTCCGCCACCGCGACGAGCGGGGCGTCGAAGGCCGGGAAGTCGCGGTTGGGCCGGGCGACGGGCCACAGCCACCGGAAGGGGGGACGGCCGCCCTCCTCCGGTTCGGCGACGATATCGATCGCGTACGTCTGCCCGTAGCCGTGGGTGCCGTGGCTGGGGACCTTGTCGGCCGGGCTGTTGACCGCTGTCCAGCGCCCGGTCACCGGCGGCCCCACCTCGACGGCCGGCCGGTCCTTCGCCAGGTCCTCGGCGCTGCGGCGGCCCATCAGGAGCCCGATGAGGATCGCGGCCGCCGCGGGCACGAAGGTCAGCCCGAAGGGCACCAGCGGCTCGGCGAAGAGGCCGGCCAGCACCAGCGCGACGAACACGAGCCAGCAGCAGCGGTAGGTGACCATCGCGGCCTTGCGTGCGGACATGAGGTCCCCCTCGGTCTCGGCGTACAGGTCTCAGGGCCGGGCGGCCGTGAGCACCACCAGCAGCGGCACCACCCGGGCGCCCGGCACCTCGTAACGCCCGCGGCCCGTCGTGTGCAGCCAGCCCGCGCCGGTCAGCAGGCGCAGATGGTGGTAGATCTGGCCGGTCGTGCCCGTGTCGTCGAGCTCGGCCAGTTCGGCGGCCGTGCGGCGGCCGCCGAGGACCTCGCGGAGCAGCCGCAGCCGGACCGGATGGCCCAGCGCCGCCAGGGGTTCGGCGGCTTCCGCCCAGTCGGGGCGGTCCTCATCCGTGCTCCCCAGGAGGCCCACGGTGAGCGCGCCGTACTGCCACTCGTACCGCTCGCCGGCCGGCAGCTTCACCGCGCCCGTGAACAGCACCCCGCCGTCCGCCGCCGCGTCCCCGACCTGGCCGAGCTGTTCCTTCAGCCCGTCCAGCGCCCAGAAGTCCCCGACGCCCAGCTCCGGCTTCTCGCTCCCGGCAGCCGACTCCAGCACCGCGAGGCGACGCTCCAGTTCGGCGACGCGCTCCTCCAGCTCCATGACTTCCACCTTACGTAATTACGTAATCTCAATCAACGGGTACGGCAGGAATGCCGAAGCCCCCGTCCGGTCGACCCGGACGGGGGCTTCGGTACAGGCAGAACCTAGGCGAACAGACCCGTCAGGGTCCCCTCGTGCGCGGTGCGCAGCTCGCTCAGCGGAATGCTGAACTCGCCCTGGATCTCGATCTCCTCGCCGTCCACGACACCGATCCGGGCGACGGGCAGTCCCCGCGCCCCGCACATGTCGTTGAAGCGGAGCTCCTCGCTGCGCGGGATCGAGACGACCGCGCGGCCGGCCGACTCCGAGAACAGGAAGGTGAACGCGTCCAGGCCGTCCGGGACGACCAGCCGGGCGCCCTTCCCGCCGCGCAGGCAGGACTCGGTGACCGCCTGGATCAGACCGCCGTCGGAGAGGTCGTGCGCCGCGTCGATCATGCCGTCGCGGGAGGCCGAGATCAGGATCTCGCCGAGCAGCTTCTCGCGGCCCAGGTCGACCTTCGGCGGCATGCCGCCGAGGTGCTGGTGGATGACCTCGGACCAGGCCGAGCCGCCGAACTCCTCACGGGTGTCGCCCAGGAGGTAGAGCAGCTGGCCCTCCTCGGCGAAGGCGACCGGCGTGCGCCGGGTGACGTCGTCGATCACACCGAGGACGGCCACGACCGGCGTCGGGTGGATCGCCGTCTCACCGGTCTGGTTGTACAGCGAGACGTTGCCGCCGGTGACCGGGGTTCCCAGCTCCAGGCAGCCGTCCGCGAGACCACGGGTGGCCTCGGCGAACTGCCACATGACGTCCGGGTCCTCGGGCGAACCGAAGTTCAGGCAGTCGGAGATGGCGAGCGGCTTGGCGCCGGACGCGGCCACGTTGCGGTAGGACTCGGCCAGCGCGAGCTGCGCGCCCGTGTACGGGTCGAGCTTGGCGTAACGGCCGTTGCCGTCGGTCGCCATGGCCACGCCCAGGTTCGACTTCTCGTCGATCCGGACCATGCCGGCGTCCTCGGGCATCGCGAGCACGGTGTTGCCCTGCACGAAGCGGTCGTACTGGTCGGTGATCCAGGACTTGGAGGCCTGGTTCGGGGAGCTGACCAGCTTGAGGACCTGCTCGCGCAGCTCCGCGCCGTTCGCCGGACGGGCCAGCGCACCGGCGTCGTCGGCCTGCAGCGCGTCCTGCCAGGAGGGGCGGGCGAACGGCCGGTGGTAGGTCGGACCCTCGTGGGCCACGGACCGCGGCGGTACGTCCACGATCTGCTCGCCGTGCCAGAAGATCTCCAGCTGCGTGCCCTCGGTCACCTCACCGATGACGGTGGCGATGACGTCCCACTTCTCGCAGATCTCCATGAAGCGGTCCACGTGCTGCGGCTCGACGATCGCGCACATGCGCTCCTGCGACTCGCTCATGAGGATCTCCTCGGGCGAGAGGGAGGAGTCGCGCAGCGGCACGGTGTCCAGCTCGACGCGCATACCGCCGGAGCCCGCGGAGGCCAGCTCGCTCGTGGCGCAGGAGAGCCCGGCGCCGCCGAGGTCCTGGATGCCCGCGACGAGCTTCTCCTTGAAGATCTCCAGGGTGCACTCGATGAGGAGCTTCTCCTGGAACGGGTCGCCGACCTGGACGGCGGGGCGCTTGGTGGGCTTGGTGTCGTCAAAGGTCTCCGAGGCCAGCACGGAGACTCCGCCGATGCCGTCGCCGCCGGTGCGGGCGCCGTAGAGGATCACCTTGTTGCCGGGACCGGAGGCCTGGGCGAGGTGGATGTCCTCGTGCTTCATCACGCCGATGCAGCCGGCGTTGACGAGCGGGTTGCCCTGGTAGCAGGCGTCGAAGACGACCTCGCCGCCGATGTTCGGCAGGCCGAGGCAGTTCCCGTAGCCGCCGATGCCCGCGACGATGCCCGGCAGGACCCGGCGGGTGTCGGGGTGGTCGGCCGCACCGAAGCGCAGCGGGTCGACGACCGCGATCGGCCGGGCGCCCATGGCCAGGATGTCGCGGACGATGCCGCCGACGCCGGTGGCCGCGCCCTGGTAGGGCTCGATGTACGAGGGGTGGTTGTGCGACTCGACCTTGAAGGTGACCGCGTAACCCTGGCCGACGTCGACCACACCGGCGTTCTCGCCGATGCCGACGAGCATCGCGTCGTTGGCGGGGACCTTCTCGCCGAACTGCTTGAGGTGGACCTTGCTGCTCTTGTACGAGCAGTGCTCGGACCACATCACGGAGTACATGGCGAGCTCGGCGCCGGTGGGACGGCGGCCCAGGATCTCGCGGATCCGGGCGTACTCGTCCTCCTTGAGGCCGAGCTCCTTCCAGGGCTGTCCGGCGTCCGGGGTTTCGGCCGCGTGCTTGACCGTGTCCAGGCTCATGCGTTGACCAGCTTCTTGATGATCGAGGTGAAGAAACCCAGACCGTCGGTGCGACCGGTACCGATCAGCGGCTCGACGGCGTGCTCCGGGTGCGGCATCAGACCGACGACGTTGCCCGCGGCGTTGGTGATGCCTGCGATGTCGCGCAGCGAGCCGTTCGGGTTGACGTCGGCGTAGCGGAAGGCGACGCGGCCCTCGGCCTCCAGCTCGTCGAGCGTGCGCTCGTCGGCGGTGTACCGGCCGTCCACGTTCTTCAGCGGGACGGAGATCTCCTGGCCCGCCGAGTAGTCCGTGGTCCAGGCGGTCTCCGCGTTCTCCACCCGCAGCTTCTGGTCGCGGCAGATGAAGTGGAGGTGGTTGTTGCGCAGCATCGCTCCGGGCAGCAGGTGTGCCTCGGTCAGGATCTGGAAACCGTTGCAGATACCGAGGACCGGCATGCCGGCCTTCGCCTGCTCGATGACGGTCTCCATCACCGGCGAGAAACGCGAGATGGCGCCGGCGCGCAGATAGTCGCCGTAACTGAATCCGCCCGCCAGGATGACCGCGTCGACCTGGTGGAGGTCCTTGTCGCGGTGCCAGAGGGATACGGGTTCTCCACCCGCGATCCGCACGGCCCGCAGGCTGTCCTGGTCGTCGAGCGTGCCGGGAAAAGTGACGACGCCGATACGGGTGGTCACTTCTCCTCCTCCACCTTGACGGTGAAGTCCTCGATGACGGTGTTGGCGAGGAAGGTCTCGGCGATCTCGTTAATACGGGCGAGGGCGGCATCGTCGACCGGCCCCTCGACCTCGAGCTCGAAACGCTTTCCCTGACGAACGTCCGCGATTCCGTCGAAGCCGAGACGGGGCAGTGCGCGCTGCACAGCCTGTCCCTGCGGGTCGAGGATCTCCGGCTTGAGCATGACGTCGACTACGACGCGTGCCACTGGCACTCCCGGTGGTGTGGTGCGGCTGTGTCTCCGAGGGGTTCCCCAGATCCCCGCGGGTCCTCTCAGCGTACCTGGCCTGAAATTCTACGCGGGTAGATATCGGGCGGCCCTGATCACGACGAGATATCGGAGGCGACAACAGCCGGGAAAAATCCTGGAAAAAATCTTCACCTGGATTGCATGCGGACACGCGGCGGCAACACGCGGACGCAATTGGCCGGGCTTCACAATGCGGCTCCCACCGCTGTACAAATGAATACCGGGGAAAGCACGATTGCCCCGGAACAGTCGACAGCCGTCGATCCGTATCCGCCCAGCCGCCGGAAGGCCGGCATCAGCGCATGTCACGCGCGACGATGCCGTAGGAAAGGACCGATATCCGTGGCTCAGCGCGTCGTGGTTACGCTCTCCGACGACATCGACGGGGGAGAAGCGGCGGAAACGGTCACCTTCGCCCTGGACGGGAAGTCGTACGAGATCGACCTCAATCCCGCCAATGCAAAGAAACTGCGTAAGTCGCTGGCCCCGTACGTCGCGGCAGGCCGAAAGCAGACAAATACCGGCAAGCGCGGCAAGGCTCCGGTGTCGTACCACCACACGTCGCTCGCGCCGGACCCCGCGGCCGTGCGCGCCTGGGCCCGCTCGCACCGGATGGAGGTACCGGCCCGCGGCCGGATCCCCAAGAAGGTCTACGAGGCGTTCAACGCGGCCAGTTGAGGCGGCGCCCGGAATGCTCCATTCCGCTCCGGCGTCCGCCGGACCCCGGAGCGACACCTCGGGGAGCCGACTTGCACAACACCCCTGCAGGTCGGCTAGAGTCTGGAGCACGCCGAAGGGCAAGGCCGAAGGGCCGGGTCCGACGCAGCGTGCGGGTGTAGTTCAGTAGTAGAACATCCCCCTTCCAGGGGGAAGGCGCAGTGTGCAATTCCTGTCACCCGCTCTGCACTGCCTTACCGGACCACTGAGTGGATCAGGTAGAGTAGTGAGCGCTCCACCGGTGAAAGCCGAGTGGCAGCAATGCGGACGTAGCTCAGTTGGTAGAGCGCAACCTTGCCAAGGTTGAGGTCGCCAGTTCGAACCTGGTCGTCCGCTCTTGATTCAAAGGCCCCGGTCGATATCGACCGGGGCCTTTGGCGTTTCCGGTTATCGGCGCATGACGTTTGTCATGGGCAACGGTGACAATGCGCACTGCTCGCGGCCGTGATCCTGCGGAAGTCTTGAGCGAGAGGTCCACGGGGAACAAGGGGGAGCGGAAACCGTGTGGGTACGGACACAGGTGCGCAGCTGGCAGCGGCGCGATGGATTCGACAAGATCGACCTCTACACGCGCGGGACCATGCACTCCATGGTCTGGGGGATGGTCGTGTGCGTGGCGCTCCTGTCGGTGACGCGCCCGGTCCGGCACTCGGACGCACCTGCCGCCCTGATCGCCGTCACGGTCCTGACCGTGATCGCGCAGGGCGTCTGCTCGGTGCCGTTGGTCTCCCGGGCCCTCGACGGTTACCTCGGCCGCAGGGGTGTCGAACGACGACTGATCGCCCTGGCGGCCGTCCTGTTCATCGTGAACGCGGCAAGCCTGCTGGCACTCGGCGGTTACGCCGGCACCGAGACCTACCCCGAGCTGCAGTTGGCCCTGGCGGCGGTGGCGTGGCCGTTCCTGACGCCGTTCGTCCTCGCCTTCCCGATGTGGGCGTCCAGTGTCTGCATCGCGGTGGTGACGGCCGGCATGAGCGGGGGCACCCTGCTGGCCGGGGGCACCGGCTCCTTCGCCCTGACCACCCTGACGGGGGTGGGCTTCGGCGGTCTGCTGATCTTTTCCACCGTGCGTCTCTCGGCCTGGACGCTCGGCATCATGCAGAAGCTCCGCGACGCCCAGGACGTCGAGACGCGGCTGGCGGTCGCCGAGGAGCGGCTGCGGTTCGGGCGGGACATGCATGACGTGCTGGGCCGGAATCTGGCGGTGATCGCGCTGAAGAGCGAGCTCGCGGTCGAGCTGGCGCAGCGCGGAAAGCCCGCCGCGACGGACCAGATGGTCGAGGTGCAGCGCATCGCCCGCGCCTCCCAGCAGGAGGTCCGGGACGTCGTACGGGGCTACCGGGAGGCCGATCTCCGTACTGAACTGCTCGGGGCCCAGGGGGTCTTGCGGGCGGCGGGGATCGAGTGCGCCGTCCACGGCGACGGCGGGCAGCTCCCCTCCGCCGTGCAGTCGGCGCTCGGCTGGGCCGTACGCGAGGCGGCCACCAACGTGCTGCGACACGGCGATCCGCAGCGGTGCGACATACGGCTGGAGACCGCGCGGGAGGGGGTCCGTCTGGTGGTGGAGAACGACGGCGTGACACCGGACAAGGCCGTCGTCCCCGGCGGCGGCTCAGGACTCCACGGGCTCCGGGAACGGCTTGCCGCGGTCGGCGGTTCGCTGGAGGCGGGACCGACCGGCGACGGACGGTTCCAGCTGACCGCGGCTGTCCCGCTGCCCTCGCCACGGAACACCGCACCCTCCCCGCTGGAGAAGAGATGACACCCGCACCGGACCCCGTCCGCGTCCTGCTCGCCGACGACGAGCACCTGATCCGGGGCGCGCTGGCCGCCCTCCTCGCCCTGGAGGACGACATCGTCCTGGTCGCCGAGGCGGCGACCGGGCCGGAGGCGCTCGCCATGGCGATGGCCCACCGGCCCGATGTGGCGGTCCTGGACCTGGAGATGCCGGGCGCCGACGGTGTGAAGGTCGCCACATCGCTGCGGACCGGACTTCCCGGCTGCAAGACCATGATCGTGACGAGCCACGGCCGGCCCGGGCACCTGAAACGCGCTCTGGAGGCGGGCGTCCGGGCTTTCGTCCCGAAGACGGTCAGCGCCCGGCGGCTCGCCGAGATAATCCGCACGGTGCACGCCGGAAACCGTTATGTGGACCCGGAGTTGGCGGCCGACGCCATCTCCGCCGGGGACTCCCCCCTGACCGCGCGGGAGGCGGAGGTGCTGGAGCTCGCGGCGGACGGTGCGCCGGTCGCTGAGATCGCGGAGCGGGCGTCGCTGTCGCAGGGCACCGTGCGCAACTACCTGTCCGCGGCCGTCTCCAAACTCGGGGCGGAGAACCGTCATGCGGCAGTGCGTCTCGCACGGCAGAGAGGTTGGGTATAGTAGGCACCGCGCTTCGGCGCACGCGGACGTAGCTCAGTTGGTAGAGCGCAACCTTGCCAAGGTTGAGGTCGCCAGTTCGAACCTGGTCGTCCGCTCCGCACAAGAAGGCCCCGGTCCTCGTGACCGGGGCCTTCTGCTGTCACACTCCCCGGGCCGGCCAGCTCGTGCCGGTCAGGAGCTCGTACGCGTCGATGTACTTGGCGCGGGTCGCGTCGACGATCTCCTGCGGCAGCGGCGGGGGCGGCTGCTCGCCGTGGCGGTCCCAGCCGGAGGCCGGTGAGGTCAGCCAGTCGCGCACGAACTGCTTGTCGTAGGAAGGCTGCGCCCTGCCCGGCTCCCAGCTCTCGGCCGGCCAGAAGCGGGAGGAGTCGGGCGTCAGCACCTCGTCCGCGAGGATCAGCTCCTCGCCGCCGTCCGCGGTCGGCGCGAAACCGAACTCGAACTTCGTGTCGGCGAGGATGATCCCGCGCTCACGGGCGATGTCCCGGGCACGTCCGTAGACGTCCAGCGTCGTCCGGCGCAGCACGGCCGCCGTCTCGGGGCCGACCTCGCGGGCGACCTCCTCGTACGACACGTTCTCGTCGTGATCGCCGACCGCGGCCTTCGTGGCCGGGGTGAAGATCGGCCCCGGGAGCTCGGAGCCGTCGACCAGGCCCTCGGGCAGACCGAGACCGCAGACGGTCCGCGTGGCGTTGTACTCCGTCAGACCGGAGCCCGTCAGATAGCCACGCGCCACGCACTCGACCGGGACCATCCGCAGCGAGCGGCAGATCAGGGTCCGGCCGGCCCAGTCGGCGGGGGCGCCGGGCGGAAGCTCCGTCGACAGCACATGGTTGGGGACGAGATCGGCGAGCTGGTCGAACCACCACAGCGACAGCTGGGTGAGCACACGGCCCTTGTCGGGGATCTCGGTGGGCAGGACCCAGTCGTACGCGGACATACGGTCACTGGCGACCATCACGAGGTCACCCGCCTCGTTCCGGTACAGGTCGCGCACCTTGCCGGTGTGCAGGTGGGTGAGCCCCGGCACCTGCACGGGCTCGGGCTTTTCTACGAAACCGGACACGCTGCCTCCGCGTAGGTTGATCCAGGAGTCGTTCCGATTGTCCCGCATGCCGGGGAGCCGCGCCGCCAGGGGTCGCACGGTGGACAGGGCGGGGCCGCGGAGGGACCGGAGCAGGAGCTCGCGGAGCGGACGGCCGACGGGTTCCGCTTCTCAGTCCCGCTTGCAGATCCGGTCGAGCAGGTTGGCCGTGGCCCGCTGGATACGGGAGTCGACGTGGCCCGGGCGGTCCAGGGCCGGGGACCAGGCGAAGGTGCCCGAGGCGAAGACGAGCGCGCCCGACGGGGCGCGGTACAGCGAGGTCTCCTGGTGCCGGGTGGCCCCCTCACCGTCGGCGTACGGGGAGTGCGCGAGCAGCATGCGGCTCTCGTGCTCGGGGAGCGCCGTACGCGGGAAGTAGCGGTCGGCCTCGCCGGCGACCAGCCCGTCGATCTCGTCGCCCTCGGACGCGCCGGTGGCCTCCCAGAGCCAGTGGCTCGCGTTCCGCACGACCAGCGGGTGCGGATCGGGGACCCGGCCCGCGTACTGGATGCCGAGCAGCTGCTGTTCGGGGCGGTCGACCTCACGCCACAGCGCGGGCTTTCCCGGCCCGCGGCGCTTGCGGCAGGTGAGCAGGCGGTCGGGAACACCGGAGGGGGACGGACCGAGGCCGACCTGCCAGTACATGGTGTTGGCCGAGAGGAAGACGAGCGAGGTGCCGGTGTCCCTGGCCAGCTCGGCGGTGCGGCGCATCGGCACCGACCAGTACTCGTCGTGGCCGGGGAAGACCAGGCCCCGGTAGCGGCTGGGGTCCACACGGCCTGCGTGCAGGTCGCGGGCGTCCGCGTACGCGAGGTCGTAGCCGTAACGCTCGGCCCAGCGGATGAAGTCGTAGGCGTGGCCGACGTGGAGGGGCAGCCCTGCGCCCGCGTAGGGGCGGTCGAAGGAGATGGTGACGGCGGCGTCCTCCTCGCCCAGCAGCCGGCCCCCCTCGTCCCACGCGTGGTAGAGGCTCGCGCCGGTGCGGCCGTCCTCCGGATAGAGGTTGTAGGCCTGCCAGGTGACGTCCGGGAGCAGGAGCAGCAGGTCCGCGGGGTGGTCGTCGCGGACCGTGAAGGGGACGTGCGAGCGGTGGCCGTCGGCGGTGGTGAGCACGGCGACGTACGCCCCGACCGACCAGTAGCTGGGGATCTGCAGCCGCCAGGAGAGCCACCAGTGATGGCAGGAGACCGTCCGCTCGGCGGTCAGCGGTGCCGGCTGGACGATGCCGGAGAGACGCGGGCTGGTGGTGATCTTGGCGGCGCCGTCGCCCGCGTAGTGCCCGATGCGGTAGACGTCGACGGAGAACTGCTGGGGCGGGTCCACCGTGATGTGGAAGTCGATCGCCTCGCCGGGTGCCGCGGCGCCGGGGGACACGAACCCCTTGATCTGCTGGTGCACGTCGTCGGCCGTCCGCGTGCCGCCGCCGGTACCGCCGCGGCCGAGCTCGGGGTCGGCGTACCAGGGGACGACCTGGCCGGTGTCGTCGAAGTAGTTCTCGCTGCCTCGCAGCCAGGGCAGCGGGCCCTGCCCGAAGGGGTCGCTCACGGCATGCGCGAGGGCACCCGATTCCCATCGCCGGATCTGCTCCGCCCCCATCCCGCTCCCCTCCCTCGTCCCCCGACATGTCTGCCGCGCCGGGTCCCGGCGCCGCACCCCAGCACATCACATAACGCACGCACTCCGTTACCGTTCGTCGCGAATTGACGCGGCCGGAGCCCGATCTTCCGGGTATCGGGGGCATACTTCGGGCATTTCTTCACCTAAGTGGACGGACGACCGTTCAACTCAGGCGGGCCGTCGGCCCCGGCGCACCTCTCAGCCCAGGCGTACGGGCTTGTCGGTGCGCACCCCTACCGCCGTGAGCCAGGAGAGCAGCGGCTCCGCGTCCCCGTCCTCGACGAGGCTGGAGACGGGGGCGCCGAGGTCCGACCTGCGGCCGCCGTCGACCAGCAGCGCGGGGCCGTCGAGCCAGTCGAGGCCGGGCGCGGCCCCCGCCGTGTCCACGGCGGCGCAGCAGACCATCGCCACGACGTGGTCGGCGAGCAGCTCCGTGCCCGTACGGGGCGGCTGGAGGGGGAAGAGCGGGAGCGGGACGGGCCCCCAGAGGTCGAGGGGGCCGGTGTCGGCCCCGGCCTGCGTGCCGTCGTCCGGGGAGCTGCTCCCGCCGGTCCGGGGACGCGGGGCCGCCTTCTCCTCGTCGCGGGCGACCGCGGCGCCGATCCCGGCCGCGAGGGCCTCGCTGTCCGCGCCCGGTGTGGCGAGGTGGTCGATCACACGCGCCAGCGTGGGCACCGCCGAGCCGTGGGCCGCCGCGTCCGGGGCCCCCACGGAGACGCTGGTGGCCACTCCCATGGCGTCGAGCACCCGGTGCAGGCGGGCAGCCTCCGTACGCCATTTCCGGTCCACCACCTCTTCCGGATACTGCTGCCAGTCGACCGGGGACCAGCCCGGCCCGGGCTCGGCCGGCCCCCCGTGGAAGAGCCGGGCGGCCAGCAGGGAGGCCGCCTCGTCGGCCGCACCGGGCTCCTCGATGAGATCGCAGGCGGGGCGCTCCCCCAGCCGGGAGGTGAAGTCCTCCGCCAGCCGGTCGCGCCGGGAGAGCTCGGTGAGCGCGGAGACGACACCGGCGTCGAGCCGCGAGGGCCAGCGCCCCATCCGCCAGGCGGGCAGCGCGACCCGGGTCAGCAGCCGGTCCCAGCCCGCGTAGGCCAGGCCCACCTGCTCCTGGGCGACGATCCGCAGCCCGTAGTCCACCTCCTGGGCGCGGCCCGAAGCGGCGGCGGCGACGCAGCGCTCCATCTCCGCCGCGTGACCGCGACAGCCGCGCAGCAGCACCCTGGCGATCCACCCCACGAAGGCCGCGGGAATCCTGCGTACGCGCCCCTGCCCGGGCAGGGTGGCGTCCGCGACCGCGGCGTCCAGGCCGCGGACGAAACGGCGGGCGGCGGCTATGTCCGGGTGGGCGGACGGCCCGGTGCCCGCGACCACCGGGGCGAGAACCGCCCGGAGCTCGGCCACCCTCATCCACCACAGGAAGGGGGAGCCGATCACCAGCACGGGCGCCGCCGGGACCCGGCGGCCACGCCGGGACCCCGCCGGCCCCTTCGGCTGTGCGGCGGGGTGCGTACGGTCCTCCAGCCAGCTGTCGCAGTCGGGGGTCAGCGCTATGGCCGACGGCGCCGGGACGTCGAGGCGGTCGGCGAGGTCCCTGACCAGCCGGTAGAGATCGGGGGCCGCCGCCTCGGTGAGAGGCACGGTCGGGCTGACCGCCGGCCTGGCACGCGCCACCGCGACGGCGACCGCCGCGGCGACCAGCAGGACCACGACGGCGCAGGCCGCCACCGCCCAGCTGACCGTGGACCACACGCCCGGCCCGATGCGCCCCTGGGCGACCGCGACGAGCAGCACGACGGCCGCGGCCGCGGGCAGGATCGCCAGGGCCGTGGCTCTGCTGCGGATGCGCAGCAGAGCCACGGCCCTGGCCCGCGCTGCGTGCGCACCCAGCTCCTCAACCGAACCGGTACCGGACACGACTGGACGTCACCCCCTCTGCCCCCGCGACGGTAGTGGTCACTCCCCCACTGTGGCACCCGTCACCGACATCGCAATGCCGGTGGGCCAAGTGCCGGAATGCTTGCGCCGCACCCTAGTTGGGGCCCCGTCGGGCGTCATCCGGATGGCCGAGCCGTCACCCGATGGAATGGCTTTGGGTAAAGCTGCTGACGTGCCGGTACCCAGGCGTTCGGTGATACGGCGGCCTCGCCGGGAGGCCTCTGACACGCCTGTGCCCGGCGCCTCCGTGGAGGGCCGGGCACGGGGGCGAACGGTTCTCAGGCCCCTTCGGCGGCCTTACGGGCGATGTCCGTGCGGTGCTGGGAGCCGATGAGCCGGATGCGGCCGAGGGCCGTGTAGGCGCGTTCACGGGCCTGCGTGAGGTCCTTGCCGGTCGCCGTCACGGAGAGCACGCGCCCTCCGGCGCTGACGACCGCATCACCGTCCTGCCGCGTACCGGCGTGCAGGACGAACGCGTGCGGCGCATCCTTCTCCACGACGTCCGCGAGACCCTCGATCGGATCCCCGGTCCGGGGCGTCCCCGGATAGTTGCGCGAGGCGATGACCACCGTGACCGCGGCGTCGTCGTGCCACTTCAGGGCGGGCACGACGTCGAGGGTGCCGTTGGCGGAACCGAGCAGGACACCGGCCAGCGGGGTCTTCAGCCGGGCCAGGACCACCTGGGTCTCCGGGTCGCCGAAGCGGGCGTTGAACTCGATGACCCGTACGCCGCGCGAGGTGATCGCGAGGCCCGCGTACAGCAGCCCGGAGAAGGGCGTACCGCGGCGGCGGAGCTCGTCGACGGTCGGCTGCAGAACGGTCTGCATGACCTCGTCGACCAGCTTCGGGTCGGCCCACGGGAGCGGGGAGTACGCGCCCATGCCGCCGGTGTTCGGGCCCTCGTCGCCGTCCAGGGCGCGCTTGAAGTCCTGGGCCGGCTGGAGCGGGAGCACCGTGGTGCCGTCGGTGATCGCGAAGAGGCTGACCTCGGGGCCGTCGAGGAACTCCTCGATGACCACGCGGTCGCAGGCCAGGGCGTGGGCCCGCGCGGCTTCGACGTCGTCCGTGACGACGACGCCCTTGCCGGCCGCGAGACCGTCGTCCTTCACGACGTACGGAGCACCGAAGGCGTCCAGGGCCTCGTCGATCTCGGCGGGGGTGGTGCAGACGTAGCTGCGGGCGGTCGGGACGTTGGCCCCGGCCATGACGTCCTTGGCGAACGCCTTGGAGCCCTCCAGCCGGGCAGCCTCGCCCGAGGGGCCGAAGCAGGGGATGCCGGCCGCGCGCACGGCGTCGGCGACACCGGCGACAAGCGGTGCCTCCGGGCCGACGACCACCAGCTCGGCACCCAGCTCGGTCGCGAGACGCGCGACGGCGTCGCCGTCGAGTGCGTCGACCGGGTGCAGTTCGGCCACCTCTGCGATTCCGGCGTTGCCGGGGGCGCAGTACAGAGCGGTGACATCGGGGTCGAGGGAGAGAGAGCGGCACAGGGCGTGTTCGCGGGCGCCGCCGCCGATGACGAGGACCTTCACGGGGTGCAGCCTAACCGCCGGGGACCGGCCGCCTCGACGGGCGCCGCTCCGTGGGACGGACCGGAGGCCGGTCCGTGGGGTGCGTGCCGTGGGGTGCAGGGTGCGGGCCGTGGGGGTGCGGGCCGTGGGGCCCGCTACTCGTTGGTGAACTCCTCGACGACCGTGGCGCCCAGTTCGCGGACGATCAGGTCGTGTCCGGAGAGCGCGGAGTCGACCAGGTCGGGGTCGTCCGCCTCGGCGGTGTCGTCCTCGGGCGCGACCGACCGCGGCGGCTCGGGGGCCCCACGGTCGTACGAGGACTGCTCGGGGCGACCGTGCTGCTGCGCCGGGGGCTGTTGGGCGGGCGGCGGTGCCTGCTGGACGGGTGCGGCCGGCCGGGACTCGTACGCCGGAGCCGGCGGCCCGGGCGGGGGCTGATACGGGGCTGCCGGAGGCCGGCCGCCACCGCCGCCGCCACCACCGCTCTGCGCGGGCTGGCCGCCGCCGCCCGACGGGTCGACGACCGCGTCGACCTTCCACTTGGCGTTGAACTGCTCGGCGAGAGCCTGCTTGAGCACCTCTTCGCTGCCGCTGCTCGAGAAGGTGTCGCGGGCGCCGGCGTTGAGGAAGCCGATCTGCAGGGTGGCGCCGTCGAAGCCGGTGACCTGGGCGTTCTGGCTGAGCAGGATCCAGGTGAAACGGCGGCGGTTCTTCACGGCCTCCAGGATGTCCGGCCACATGTTCCGCACCTGGGCGGCGCCCTGCGCCATGTCCTGACCGCCGCCGGGCGCGGGCGCCGGGGCCGACGGGGCCTGGGGCGGGGCGGCGGGTGCCCGGGCGGGCGCCGGGGCCTGCGGTACACCGCTTCCGGGCGTGGAGGCGGTCGGCCAGCCGCCGGGACGGCGCGCCGCTTCGGCACTGCCGCTGCTGCCGGCTCCGGCCGCCGCGGGCCAGGCGCCGGGGCGCTGACCGGCGGGCGCGGGGGCCGGGGGCTGCTGGGCCGGGGCCTGCTGAGCCGGGGCCTGGTGGACCGGAGGCCCTTCCTGCGGTGCCATTGGAGGAGCGGCGGGTTCGGCGGCCGCGGGAGCGGCCCGGGGGACGTCGGCGGGGGCAACGCCCGGCGCCTCACCCCGGGCGGCCGCACGGGCTGCGGCGGGACCGCCTCCCGCGGGCATCCCGACACCGGCCCCATGGGCCTCGGGCCCCGGCACGTACCCCATGGCGGGGCCCGGCCCGGCGGCGGCGAAGGACGCGCCGCGCTCCAGCTTGTCCAGCCGCGCCTGGAGCGAACGCTCGTCGTCGAAGGCGGCGGGGAGCAGCACCCGGGCACAGATCAGCTCCACCTGGAGCCGGGGCGAGGTCGCCCCGCGCATCTCGGTGAGCCCTTCGTTGACCAGGTCGGCGGCGCGGCTCAGCTCCGCGGCGCCGAAGACGGACGCCTGGGCCTGCATCCGCTCCACCACATCGGCGGGGGCGTCGATGAGCCCCTTCTCCCCGGCATCCGGCACGGCGGCCAGGATCACCAGGTCACGCAGCCGCTCCAGCAGGTCCGCGACGAAGCGCCGGGGGTCGTTCCCGCCCTCGATCACCTGGTCCACGACCTCGAAGGCCGCCGCCCCGTCGCCCGCCGCGAAGGCGTCCACGATCGAGTCCAGCAGGGACCCGTCCGTATAGCCGAGGAGCGAGGTCGCCATGGCGTATGTCACACCGTCGTCGGCGGCGGACGCCAGCAGCTGGTCCATGACGGACATCGAGTCACGCACGGATCCCGCGCCGGCCCGCACCACGAGCGGCAGCACACCGTCCTCGACGGAGCTGTTCTCCTTGGCGCACACCTCCGCGAGATAGCCGCGCAGCGTCCCGGGCGGCACAAGCCGGAAGGGGTAGTGGTGCGTACGCGACCGGATCGTGCCGATGACCTTCTCGGGCTCGGTGGTCGCGAAGATGAACTTGAGGTGCTCCGGCGGCTCCTCGACCACCTTCAGCAGGGCGTTGAACCCTGCCGGGGTGACCATGTGCGCCTCGTCGATGATGTAGATCTTGTACCGACTCGAGGCGGGCCCGAAGAACGCCTTTTCCCGCAGGTCACGGGCGTCGTCCACACCACCGTGCGATGCGGCGTCGATCTCGATGACGTCGATCGAACCCGGCCCGTTGCGCGCGAGGTCCTGGCAGGACTGACACTCCCCGCAGGGAGTCGGCGTAGGTCCCTGCTCGCAGTTCAGACAGCGGGCCAGGATGCGCGCACTGGTCGTCTTTCCACAGCCGCGCGGCCCGCTGAACAGATACGCGTGATTGACCCGGTTGTTCCTCAGGGCCTGCTGCAACGGGTCAGTGACATGCTCCTGACCGATGACCTCGGCGAAGGACTCGGGGCGATAGCGGCGGTACAGCGCAAGGGACGACACACATACGAGGTTATCGGGGCGGACCGACAACCGGCCCCGCCCCGGACCGGGCGCCCGGCGGGACACCACACCCCGGACACGCAAGGGCCCCCCACGCACCCGCCAGAGCCAACCTACCCTTGCTGCCTTCCGGCCCTGGGGGAGTTCAGTCAGATAGCGCCACGTGAGGGGCTGACGCCCACCTTAACCGATCCCAGCCCCCTGCCGTCCACCCGCCCGGCCTCCCGGGTCGGCCTCGGGAGCTCTCCGGAACGATCTCCGCGGAAGATGTTCGCGAGCACCCTCCAACGTCTTGTATTGTTTGCGGCGGAGGATTCGCCTAGTGGCCTAGGGCGCACGCTTGGAAAGCGTGTTGGGGGCAACCCCTCACGAGTTCGAATCTCGTATCCTCCGCCATTGCTCTCACCGGGCAATACGTTGAAGGGCCCCACCGTTCGCGGTGGGGCCCTTCGACGTTCGTAGTCTCATCTGCAGTCTCAACGAGACTCTTCGGAGCCCTCCGTGCCGCTGTCGTCAGCGTCGTTGGCCACTTCCCAGATGAGCCCTCCGACCCGCTGCGCGACGTCGGCGAGGATGCCGCCCGTCACGTGCTGGTACCGGGCCGCCATCGCCGTGGATGACCAGCCCATGATCTGCATCACGACCCGCTCGGGTACACCGAGGATGAGCAGAACCGTCGCCGCGGTGTGCCGGGCGTCGTGCAGGCGCCCGTCCCGAACCTTCGCATCTGTCAGCAGCCGCTTCCAGGCGTCGTAGTCCGTGCTCGGTACCAGCGGCTCGCCTACGGGAGAGGTGAAGACGAACCCGGACTCTCGCCAGTCCTCCCCCGCGATCGCCCGTTCGCGCGCCTGCTCTCTGCGGTGGAGCTCCAGCAGCCGCACCAGTTCGTCAGGGACACCGATGACGCGTCGGCCGGCGCGCGACTTCGTGCTTGCCGTGTCCTCGTTCTTCCTGACCCGCTTCTTGCAGTACCCCGGCTTCGTGCCGCAGTCGCCGCCGCACCCGTGGAGGTACTTCGGCCTCAGCCTGTTCTTCCTGACGCGCAGGACTCCGCTGCTCGTATCGAGGTCTGCCCACCGGAGCCCGAGCGCTTCCCCCTGCCGGAGTCCCAGAGCGAGCGCGATGGACCAGCGAGCGCTGTTCCGGAGCTTGGCGGCCTCCGAGAGCAGGCGCTGCACCTCTTCGATGTCGTACGGCTCCACCTCCTCTTCCTCGATCCTCGGCGGGACCGCGAGGGTGGCGACGTTCCGTGTGACGTGGCCGCGGCGCATCGCGTGATTCAACGCGGTACGGATCGTCCGGTGCGCCTGGTGCGCGGTGGCGGGCTTGCTGTCGTTGGCCAGCATTCGGCTGTAGAAGCGTTCCAGGTGTTCGGGCTCCAGCTTGTCCAGCCGGTGAGCCCCGACGCCCGGCACGAGGTGAACCCGCACGGCCACCTCGTAACCGGCGTACGTGTTCTCCCGCACCGAGGGCTTGGCGATCTCTTCCACCCAGTGCAGCAGCCACGCCTTGACGGTCCACGCACGTCCGGGCTTCCGTACCTTGCCTTCGTCCCGTTGCTTCTCCAGCGCGCGGACCTTCTTGATCACCTCCCCTTCGCTGACCTTGCTCATGACGTGTCGCCGGTCCGGCTTGCCGTCGTCACGGATGCCGACGGTCACTCGTCCGTGCCAGTAGCCGTCGCTGCCGAGATAGATGGATGACGCCCCGTCCGGGCGCTTGGGCCTCTTGGCCATTGCTGCTCCTTACGCCGCGGCGTGGTTGATGCTGGTCTGCATGTGCTGGTTCAGGTAGTCGATGAGCGCCTGAACGGGGACTCGCCGACTACGGCCGAACGGAACCGTCTGGATAGCTCCGTCACGGATCAGGCCGTACATCGTGGTCCTGCCGATGCTCAGGCGGCGTGCGGCTTCCTCGACCGTCACGGCGAGGAGGGTGAGATCGAGGTCCTGCGGGTTCTCGTCGTTCTTCAGCAATTCGAGCCGGGACATGGCACTCCTCAGTGCGGTCACGCGAGCTGGTGTGTGTGGAGTCCGCATTGCTGTGTGTCGCGACTCAAGCGACTCAGAGGCCATTCCGGGGCGGCGTGAGTCGCTTGAGTCGCGACACGGGCTATCGCGGATCGGGCGGCGTGAGGGTGATGCCGGTGTACGTGGGCACCTGCCGGCCGTACGCGTCGCGGGGGCGGGCCCGGTGCAGCTGCGGGACGACGGAGAGCAGATTCCGTCCGAACATCTGCTTGGTCCCGACGGCCCGTACACCGTTGTCCTCGGCCCACTCGCGCCAGACCGCCCATAGGGTGTCGACCGGAACCTCACAGGCGGCGCCGACGGTGCAGCGCTCCCGAATGAACGCGCTTGTCGGCGAGGCGGTGTCCTGCATCGTGATGACCGCTTCCTGTGAGGAAGGCGGGTCCGTGATCCGGCCAATGCGCTGGAGGCGTGCCAGCCCTTCCAGAGCCCAGTTGAGAATCCCGGGCATCTCGGCGGCTAGCTTGTCGGTGAGGGCCGTGTCTTCCTTGCCGAGCCAGGACACGGTCATGTTGAGCACGATGAACCGGCGGGCGATGACCCCGGAGGAGTCCCCGAAGCTCGGCAGCTCGTTGGTGAGGATCATCAGCCGCGTGGGCAGCTTGCCGGTCCACGGGTCGCGGAATTTGCGATCGATGTCGATCGTGTCCTCACCGGAGATGGTGAGCAGCCGTTCGACGACCTGCCCGCCGTCCTTGCCGGACAGACGGGCGTCGGAGATGACGGCGAGCGGCTTGCCGAGCAGCGTGGACAGACCAAAGTTGCTGCCGAGACCGGCGAGCGTCGGCCCGGCGAGATTCTCGCGTCCGACCAGTTCCTTGAGGACCCGGGCGATGGTGCCTTTACCCGAGCGGGAGGGCCCCTTGATGAGCAGGATCTTCTGTTGGTCGGTGCGGCCGGAGAGAACGTAGCCGAACCATTCCTGCAGCGCGTCCAGGGCGGCTTGGTCGTCGGGCCAGATCTGCCGCAGGAAGCGTTCCCACGTCGGCGCCGTGGCGGCGGGGTCGTAGTGGAACGGGACGGAGACGAGGTTGAAGAAGCCGGGTGTGTGCGGCAGCAGGGCCCGGTCCCGGATGCAAAGCAAGCCGTTCTCACAGGCCACGATCGGACTGCCGTCCTTGCCCGCGGCGTCCTGCTCGACCCACGAGGGAGCGTCGGTGTCGGTGGGCAGGAGCGTGATGGCTCCCAGGGCATCGAGCAGGTTGCTGATCTTCTGCTTCGTGGGCGACCAGTCGCGGATCTCGGGCTGGCCGTCCTTACCCGGGACGCTGTAGGTGGCGTACTCCAGCCGCTTGTAGAGCGAGGACCGCATCTGCTGATCGTCCAACTCACGCCAGCAGGTACCGGTCCAGCGCATCCACGATCCGCGCCAGCGACGGCACACAAGCCGCTGGTTCTCGTTCTGCCAGCTCGGGAGCAGACGGCGCGCCACGGCCATCGGATTGGACGGCACGGGCAGTTCCTCCCGGCCGGTCATGCCGCACTCACCTCCAGCCCGCCGCCCCGGACGAATCCGGACCGGATCGCGGTGCGGCACTCTCCGGCAGGCAGGCCGATCGACTGCCCGGCACTCATCAGTTCGCTGCTGACGGCGGCCTCGGTGAGGTCACCACTCCGGATCATCCGGGCAAGGGCGTAGGCCGCGAAGTACACGGCACGATTACGACCGCCCTCGCGGGCGGACAGCACCTTTTCGAGCTCCCCGCGCAGAGCAGCGGTGCTGTAGGCGGTGGCGTTGCGCATCCGGGCCGACAGCTCAGACAGCGGCATGGGGGCCGGTGCGGGCTTGGGGGTGAGCAGGTCACTGAGCCACGCAGGGAGGGGGGCCGGAGACGCGTCGTGAATGATCTCGTACGACGCTCCACCTACGGTGCTGCCGGCGCCCACCACGTACCCGCCCCAGGCCCGGGTGTCGACCTTCCAGCCCAGGACATCGGCCGTACTGCGTAGCTGCTTTCCGGCAGGCGCGGTGAAGTACAGGTGCTGGCCGCCACGGCGGGTGCGCACCGTGTACGTCTCGGTCGGCAGCCGTTCCCCGGCGCGCTCACAGAGCATGGCGAACACGTGCAGACCGTCCGCTGCTCCCGCCCAGGCGGTGGGTGGGGTGTCGGTGTCGTCCTTGGGCAGGTCGAGGTCCAGGACCACGAGGTTCGCGGGCCCGGTGGCGATGCCGACGTTGTAGGGGACCGTCTGCCAGCACGTGGCGATGTTCCCGGGGTCGGTGGTGGCGCGCTGCTCAGGGGTGCGGTGGCCACTCGCGCAGCGGCCGGTGCCGGGGCAGTGGCGTTCAGGGTGCCCTGCGGGCCGCTTGTCGTCCGGCCGGAGGGGGAAGACGTGCCAGCCTCGCTCAGCAGCAGCCAGGGCGGCGCTCAGCAGCGCTGGGGCAGGGGTTGGTGTCATGCTGGGGGTTCTCCTGTTTCCGCGAAGGGACAAGGGAACCGGGGCGGTCGCGGTCTTTGGCGAGAGGCGACCGCCCCGGGCATAGCTACTGCTCGTCGGCCCACAGGGCGTACTGCTGGCGGACGTAGTGGCGCGGGTCGCAGATGGCGTCCGGGTCGTCCAGGTCCATCAGCCGCGACGCGGCGAGTTCGGCCGCTGCGATGGCGTCCCCGCCGTGGCCCGCGGCTTCTTCGGACAGCGCGATGCGGTCCAGGAGCGCGGCCTTGCGAAGCCAGAACTCCCGGCCCATCTGGGTGCCGAACGGCTTGCCGGTGGCGGCCTGAGCGGTCCATCCGATCTCACGGACCATGCTCGGGGCAGTGGCGTATGCCGTGTCCGGGGTGGGCCACTGTCCGGTGCCGGTGCTCATGTCAGTACTCCTTGGTGGTGTCGGTGGCGGGGAGCTCGGGCAGACCGGAGTCCGTGAGTGCCTGCGGGTTGAAGCCGGACAGGGCAGCGCGGGTGATGAGTGCGGTGGCGAGCTGTTCGGCGTAGGCCGCGCCGGAGCGGGCGACCTCGATCTGTGCACCGGCCCGCAGAGCCTCTACGCGTTCGACGTGACTGTGTTCCTCGCGGCGGGTCGTGGTCTGCCGTTCGTAGCCGACGGTGTCGCGGCGGTCGGTGCGCCAGTAGCGGGCCGCGATGCCGTACGCCGCGGTGGTGGCCACGGCCCACAGCAGTAGAGGGAGGGGAAGGCCGTCGGCGTATCCGGCGACGCCTGCGAGGGCGAGTCCTCCGGAGGTGGCGAACGCGGTTCCGGCGATGACGGAGTCCCCAGCGCGTCCGGCCGAAGCGAAGGCGCCGGCCGTTGCTGCTCCGGTGGCGAGGACGACCATCAGGGCGGCGTTGCCTGCGGAGTGTTCTGCGCCGTTGGCGTTCCAGATCCGGCCCAGGATCAGCACGGTGGATGTGGCGATGGCGGGGGCCACCTTGGGGGCTGTGAGCGCGGCCCAGTGGCGTTGGATGAGGGGCTCGTTCATGACGGTGCCTCCTACAGGTCGGGGATGGCGTCGATGACGGCGGTGGTGAGTTCGTTGATCGGGCCGGATGCGCCGGTGGAGGCGAGGAAGAACCCGAACATGACGGCGATGAACGCGGCGCCCCAGCCGAGGGTGTTGGAGCGCAGGAGGAAGAACAGGACGAGTCCGAAGAGCAGGACGAGGGAGACGGTGACGGCCACGACGGGAACTCCTTGGAAGCTGATGGGGAGTGCTGGGTAGGGTGCGGGGCCCCGGGTGCTCGCAAGTTCGGGGCTTGGATCGGCGGTCACGCTGGCGAGCGCCTGACATGGTCGGGATCGCCTCAGGGCGGGTGACCGCCGGTCCCCTGCGTGGTTAGCGGGTGCCGTCGCGGTGGAGGCGGGCGGCGACGTTGTAGAGGTGGCGGCCGATGCGGATGCGTTTGCCGGTGGCCTTGCAGCGGCGGCAGTCCTTGCCGCGCTTGGCACGGCCCTTGCGGTCGGTCTTCGTCGCGAAGCCCCAGCCGCGGCACTTGCGGCAGTCTCCGAACGGCGAGACTGCACACAGACCGCTGTAACTGAGGGTGATGAGCAGGAGGAGTGCGCTAGCGAGCAGGGCAGGGGTCATGAAGGGCCTCCCGGGCCTGTTTCGGGGGTTTGCGCAGGTGGGGCGCTAGAGGCTAGTGCGCTGATCAAGCGGTAGATGTGCCGCTAGCGGTGCCGCTAGACCTAGCGGAGTGTGCTGCTAGGTCTAGCGGCGAACCGGGCTAGCTCGCGTCCCGGTTTCCGTCACGCTCCGCAATCACGCTGAGGATGTGGGAGCGCTCGATACCGCGCCGGTTGGCGCCCTTCCCGGCTTCGGTCTTGCCCCAGACCTGGCCGGTGCTGACGCCGTGCGGCTTGAGGGCTGCGGCCAGCTGCTCGGGCTCCCAGCCGCCGTAGACGTCCGGCCGGAGTTCGGCCAGGCGTGCCACGACGACTTCGGACCACAGCTTCGGCTCTTCGGCCGGCACCACCGCGAGGATGTCCGCGAGGAGATCGAACCCGGACGACTCCCGGTCCTCGAACGACTCTCCGGCCGCATGTCCGGTGAGGGTTCCGGCTGCTTCGCGCAGGCGGCGGGCCCGCAGCCCGATCACCTCAGCGGTGGGCGCATCGACGTAGACGGAGGAGACGATCCGGGCGTCGGAGCCTTCGCCGACGAAGTAGTGGATGCCCTTGTCCTTCCAGCTGAACATCGTGGCCCTAATCCCCCGCTTGTAGGAGGAGGTGCCGAGGACCATGTCGTTCTCCAGCTGGCCCATGACCTTCAGGCACCACCGGGCCGACGCGTTCGCGCTGATGCCGGTGGGCAGGGCCTTTGCGTCCGGGCGCTGGGTGGCGAGCAGGAGCACGATGCCGGTGGCGGGGCCGCGTTTGACGAGGTCGGTGCAGATCTCTTCGAACTCGGCTCCGTGCTTGGGGTGCTCGAACCAGACCTGGCATTCGTCCACCCCGATGACGATCGGGTGCAGCCCGAGCTTGGGCTTGTTCGCCAGCTCGGATGTCACCTTCGACTCAGGGCAGATATCCCGCGGCAGGGACCGGATCACCTTGGCCCGGCGCCGCAGCTCGGTGCGCAGTTCCCGCAGGTCAGCCAGGGCGTATTCAATGTCCTCGTCATCGTCTCCGGCCCGGTGGCGGTGCGAGACCCGCTCACCCACGGGGTCGAGGTCGCCGGTGCCCTTGAGGTCGTAGGTGTGGAGTTCGGCTCGGTTGTCGAGGGCGGCGATGAGCAGGAGCAGGCGGAGCAGGAACGTCTTGCCCATGCGGGGGATCGCTCCGATGACCCCGGCGATGTACATCAGGGTGATGTCCACCCAGCGGCCGCGCTGGTCCGTGCCGAAGGAGACGGGCTTGAACAGGTCGACGGATCCGCCCTTGATCAGCGGCCATGCGGGCTTCGTGGCCGTGGACATGTCCTGATCACCGACCCAGAGCACGAGGCGCCCGGTGTGTTCGTCCGGGACCGCTTCGGGCCACACACACCCGAGCGGGCGGCGCAGGCCGGATGCCAGCTTGTCGCGGCGCTCGATGACGTCGGTGACCGTCACGCCGTAGGGGAGGTCCCCTTCGGCACGCCATCCGGGGCCGTCGCGGGTGATGGGGGCGGTGAAGGTGAACCCGTCCCGGCCCTTGCTCTGCACCTGGTTGATCGCGGTGATGCCCAGCGCTCCGAGGGCCCGGAGCACGATGTCACTGGTGAGCTTGGGTGCCTTGGTCATCTCCACGGCGCGGGTGATGACCGGTGCATCGGCCTGAGTGCCGGCCGACCCGAGCGCGAGCAGGAGAGCCCCGACCGAGAGGGCTTGGAGCCAGCCGGGGGCAAGGATGTAGATGGCGAGCGCGAAACCGAGCCCGACGAACATGCCCAGCACCGCAACGAGGGTGCGGAGTCGGACACGGCCGTCACGCTGCCGGGAGAGCTTGAGGTACTCGGCTGCGTCCTCGCGCCGGACGGAAGCGAGGCGGACCGGCTCCCCTTCCCGGTCGGACACCCACCGCATCGTCCCGCCCATGAACTTCGCCGCCCCGACGGGGGCTTGGAAGGTGAGGCGGGCGGCGTAGTACGGGGAGCGCAGTGCGTGGTACCCGGCCAGGTGGCCGTAGTGGCCTGCGGCCCACCGGGTCGCGGTCCGCAGCTCGGTGGTGGAGCGCAGCCACGCGGGGACGATCGCCCGGCGCTTGGCGCCGATGATCCGGCCCATGAACCCGGGCCCGACTTCCGCCGGACCGTCGACCATCACCGGCGTGGTCAGATCGCCCAACCCGTCACCCGACCGCGCGTGAGCCGAGTCGGGCGACCGGTCGGCGTGCGGGTCGGCCGACTCGGTCCGGGCCGACCGGGCCTTGTCGAGGTCGACTACTTCCCCACCCGAGTCGGGTGCGGTGGGGGTGTTCATGTCGGCTTCGAGTCGGTTGAAGAGTTCGCTTTCGTCGTCGTGATTCACTGACTGTCCTTCCTGGACAAGGGAGTGGACACGGGCCCGGCCGACGCTGTGAGAGGTGAGCGGTCGGGCCCGTGGTTCGAGGATCGCGTCCGTGAGAGGGCTCAACGCTCACAGTTCTGTGAGCGTGATCCTTTGTGGATTTCAGGCGGCGCGCTGTTCGTCGAGGTAGGCGCAGGAGGGACACATGCCGAGCGACGTCGGGAGGCAGTACCCGGCATCCACGCGGCACTTCGGGCAGGTCCGGCGGGCGAGCATCGCCTTGGCGAGCGCCATCTCACGGCCCGGGGTCATCGGCCGTACGGGCTTGGCCCTGTCGATGCGGTAGAGGTAGGCGACGGTCATACCGGCTTTGCGGCGGCGCGAGCGGCGCATGATCTGCGCGGCCACCTCCTGCCCACCGGGCCGCAGCCCGCGGGCACGCAGCTGGCGGCGGGTGGCGTATCCGTCGGGGGCGTATTTCCACGGGAAAGTCGGTATCCCGTGCATCGCCCCGGTGGGGTCGTAGCACTTGCCGAACGTGGGGGACATCAGGCTGCGTCCCGCGGTCCTGCAAGCGCGGTGCCGCGTCGGCCGGCACGACGGCCGGACCACGTGGCGAGCAGCCTGCCGAGCCCCGCCCGGCGAACACCGGCCCGGCCCTGCTTTGCCGCGTACATCGCCTCATCCGCCCGCCGCAGCAGACCAGAGAGATCCTCACCGGGGTGGTCTGCAGCCCGGACCCAGCCGAGCGACACCGTGGTGTGCACCGCCCGATCCAGACCGTCTGCGGGGCGTGCAAGCACGCCGTGCAGGACCGCGAGGAGGTCTGAGACGGTGGCGTGGTCGTCGATGAAGACGGCAGCGAACTCATCGCCCCCGAGCCGTCCGGCGACACCGGCCCGGCCGACGCAGTGGGCCAGCCGGTCCGCGGTTGCCCGCAGCAGGGCATCCCCCGCTGCGTGGCCGTAGTTGTCGTTGATCTGCTTGAAGCGGTCAACATCCGCGAGGACCACCACCGCCCGCGGATCCCTGAGCAGAGTGGAGGCACGGCGGGTGAAGCCGTCCCGTGTGTGCAGCCCGGTGAGCGGGTCCCTACGAGCGCTACGCAGGGAACGGCGCAGCCACAGCGAGTGGACCGCCCATCCAGCCGCGATCGGCCCACCAACAGCGAGGGCGGATAACAGGGCGTTCATGCCGCCACCGCCCCGTCCGTGTCGTCACCGTCGTTGTCCTGCTCGGTGTCCACGGAGTGCAGCGGGAGAGCGGATCGCTCGGCCTTGAGAGTGTCGCGCAACGTACGGGCGGTCGCCGCAGAGACGCGCACCGCCATGCGGATGCCGTCCGCGGTAAGGGCCGCGTCCGGCCACGCCGTGGTGACCTCCCTGGCCTCGGCCAGGGTTTCGTCCGACGTCCGCCGCGGCTTCGGCTTCGGCTTGACGTTGCGGCGAGCAGGCTTTGCAGGCACCCTCAGCTCCGCTTTGGGTTCCTCGCTGCGTTCCTGCTCCGGGGCCGTTACCGAGTCCTTGGCAGGCGTTTCCTGCTCAGTGGCGGGGTTGAGCTCGCCGAGCTTGAGCAGGACACGTTCCCTGCGGGGCGTCTGCGAGCGCCACCGACGGCCGTGCCGCTCGCGCAGCTCGGCACGGGCGAGCAGACGTTCCCGCTCGCGGGCCAACGCATCGGCGTAGGAGGTGACCTCCCACAGCGTCATCCGGCGCCACAGGGCGAACGTGGAGGGGAAGGCGAGCAGCCACCGGGAGGCGCGGATCTTGTCCATGCGGCGGCCGGTGACGGCGCCGATGCGGGAGGCGTAGATGTGGGCGCCGATCTCGGAGAACACCACCCACAGCAGCGGCATCGTTCCGTGCGCGACCTTGGCCCACAGGCCGTGTCCGACGGAGATGTTCAGTCCGCAGGTCACCAGGGTCAGGATCCAGGGGACGAAGCGGACCCAGGCCAGCGCCATGTCCATCCGGATCAGCAGCAGGTTCGCCACGGAGAACACCGGGATGGACACGTCCATGCCGACCGGGACCATCCACGCTTCGCTGAACCCCCACCGGGCCGCCGCAGCCGAGACCGCGTCGAACGAGGAGATCAGCCCCAGCGCACCGACACCGGCTGCGGCAAGCGCACCGACACCGGCCAATCCCAGTTCCGGACGGGTCAGCGGCGGAACCGCCGGCCGAACCACGTCGTGCGTTGTGGTCGTCATGCCGCCGCACCGCCCAGGTACTGCCGTCGGCCGGCCGCCCGGCGGGTGGGGAGGAGCTCGACATTGAAGAGCTCCGGGGCGTGAGCCTCGATCGCCTCGGCGGCGGCCTGGCTCACGCGGTCGGGCAGGTCGGGGTTGTCGGCGAGGATGCCGCGGGCCGCGTCCAGACGGGCCGCCCGCTCCATCTCGCTTTCACCCTCCACACCCAGCCAGAGATCCAGCGGGGTACCGAGGGCCAGTTCTACGAAGTCAGTGTCCGAGACGACCTGGTGGCCGCCGATGTACATGCGCATGAGAACTCCAGGACTACGAAGGGATCGGGAACCGGGGCGGTCGCGGTCTTTTGGCGAGAGGCGACCACCCCGGGTACAGCGGGATCAGACGGTGGCGATGATCAGCGAAGCGATCAGCCTCCGAGCGGAGGGCCACAGGGCTTCACCTGTCAGCCGATGCCACGACCAGCAGGTCCCGAGCCCGGGAAATCGGGTGCGTCATCGTCGCTGCTCTGACGCCAGCAGGGCGGCGTGCGTACGGGTGGCACCCAGGTGTTCTCAGGTGTTCTCAGGTGTTCTCCAGAGCCGTTGCACAGAAGGTCGGTGCCGCCGGGTGACATCACCCGGTCACCACAGGGACGAGGACTTCCACCCCGTCATTCGTTCTTGGCACGCTGTTCAGTTCTCAAGGAACGAGCGCTTCCTTCGAACCCGTTCCACGGGGCTCTCCGGGCGCAGGTGGAGCCATTCACTGCGATCACCTCGCGAGGTGATGCAGTACCTCTATTACAGGTATTGCATCGATTGCCGTCAAGCTCATCGGCGGAACCTCTGGGCTTTGCGCCGGAACTTCTTGGCGCACCATCAGCATCAGTGCAGGCCAGGGGCGTTGGTTACCCCTCCCGTAGACACCTTGGGTCGATCTGACTACCGTCGAGAAGTCCCAAGACGTCCCACCGGGGGTAGAGATGACCAACGAGCGCTTACGTTCGGCCCTGCTCGCTCAGGGCATGACCGTCCGCGACCTGGCCGAAGCCATCGACGTGAACGCCAAGACGGTGGAGCGCTGGATCACACAGGGGAAGGTGCCGTACCGGCGGCATCAGTACGCGACGGCCTCTGTGCTCGCCGTGGACGTCACGACGTTGTGGGACGACGGCAGGGCTGTCGACAGCGCTACCGACCTGAGCAAGGCGGAGATCGTCACGGTCTACCCGCACCGCCACATGGTCCCGAACGGACTATGGCGGGAGCTGTACACACGGGCCCGCAGCCACCTTGATGTGCTGGTCTACTCCGGACTCTGGCTCTCGGAGGACCCTCTCTTCCACGGCCTACTGAAAGCCAAGGTTGAGGGCAACGCGCAGGTGCGGATCATGCTGGGAGACCCCGGCTGCGACGCTGTTCGGCAGCGCGGCATAGACGAGGGGCACCGCATCATGGACGGCAAGATCCGCAATGCCCTGGTGAACTACCAGCCGCTCCTCACGAGCCACCCAGATATCGGCTTCCGGCTCCATGACGCCACGCTCTACAACTCACTCTTCCGATCCGACGACGAGATGCTCGTGAACACGCACGTCTACGGAATCGGCGCCTACATGGCCCCCGTCCTGCACCTGCGCCGACTGCCTGGCGGCGGCCTCTTCGACACCTACGCCCGTAGCATCGAACAGACCTGGGGTAGCGCACGCCCGGTCACCGACGACGACATGGTGGGAGCCTGAAACATGGGACGCATTGACTACCTCCACGCCCCGGACGCCCCGCCGGCCAACTCGGTGGTGCCCTCCGTCGTGGCGTTCGTGCAGAACGACGAAGGTGCAGTCCTGCTCATCCAGCGTTCGGATAACGGGCGTTGGGCGCTCCCCGGTGGCGGCCACGACGTGGGCGAGTCCATCAGCGACACCGTGGTGCGAGAGGTCTGGGAAGAGACCGGCATCAATGCCGAAGTCATAGGCATTTCCGGGATCTACACCGACCCCGGGCACGTGATGCTCTACGACGACGGAGAGGCACGGCAGCAGTTCAGCATCTGCTTCCGCGCTCGCCCCGTCGGTGGTGACCTCCGAACGAGCGACGAAACAACTCAGGTCCGCTGGGTTCCCCCAACGGACCTGTCCGCGTACGACATCCACCCGACCATGCGGCTACGTATCGAGCACGCCATGGACAAGACGCGGCCGGCGCCCTACATCGGCTGACGCTTGACCTCTGCGAGCCGCAGCACGACCCGCGCAGTACAGGCAAGGATCTCCGGTTCGGCACGACGGATGAACGTACCGATGAGGCTGTCAGGCCCATATCGGCCGGTGATCTCGTTCACCCGGTCCACGGGGTTCGTCGAGGTCCCGTCTGGGGTCGTGTTCATGTCGCAGTAGCAGAGCGCGTCGGCAAGGTCTGGGTGCTCGCGCGGGAACTCGGCTTCCAGCTCGTCGCGCATCCCGCGAGCCTCGGCTTCCATCCACGCGCAGGAGTGGTGAGCAACCAGGCGCACGATGCGCTCGTCCGCATGCGCGACGTCCCGGAGGTACCGGGCGCCGTCGAGCGGGTGAAACCCGGTCTTGGCCAGGTCCGGCGTGTACCCGATGTCATGCAGGACGGCCGCGGCCTCCAGCAGCTCGGCATCGTCCCCGAGGATCGGGGCCAGGGTTCGGGCCCGCTCGGCCACACCCTGGCAATGAGCCCACCGACGCGGCAACGGCTCGGCAAGCAGCTTCTCGGCGAGGGGGTAGGCCCACGCGGTCAATCCCGTGGTCATCAAGACTCCGGAGACTCCGTTCGCTTCGGCAGCGCCCGGACTGTGCGCTGCTTGCCTTGCCGGGCCTCAGACAGCAAGCCGGCAGCTTCAAGCTTGTCGAGAGCCTTACTCACGGTTGGTCGCGAGACCGCGAACCGGGAGCTGAGCTCTGCAGTACTGGGGAAGGCTGCCCCCACCACAAGGTGGTCATCCGTAATGACGTCCGCCAAGCGCTCAACCAAGGGACGGCGGTGAAGATCTCGGCCAGGCCGAACGACCCTCCACCGCCCACCAGGCACCGGCGCTGCAATCCCTTCCTTCTGGAGGACTGCGAAGACTCGTAGGGCAACGCCGCGAGACACTCCGTGGTCTCGCATCACTTCCGTAGCCGACGGTAGCTCAAGCATTTCATCATCGGCCTGAATCTGCGCCTTAACTACATTCGCAATTTTCAGGAAGGTGCCCCGCGGGTTGGTCTTCTGAGCCACACTCTGTTCCCATCTTTTCGTGGCACTTAGGTGAGACCTACCGCTCGTCCGCAACAGCCGCACTGTGCCCCTTAGCGACACAGGCGGCCAGCAAAATGAGAGAGCCCACCCAGCTTACGCATTACCTTGTAATTACTTCCACCCCGTCTCCGAGAGATGCGACGGGTGAGGAAAATTCAACTTTGTCATAAAAGGAGATCCGAACACCGGACTTCCCAGCGAAGGCAGAAAGATCCACTACTCCACCGGCACCCGGTGCCATATGGATTTGCACCGAGTCGACCCCTTCAATCTTCGCAAATTGATCAAGTTGCTCTGTCGAGACCCCCCACGCTCGAACCTTCAGATCAGATAGGCCACTTAGCTCCTGCGTGTTCAAGAAAGTTTCAACATGCAGCATCTGCACCAGCAGCAAAGAGCGAACATTCTTGAATTGGGAAAAATCAACCTCTTCGCAGAAAGTGAACAGGGCGCGCTCCAGATTGGGGAATTGCCCCTTCCGCGCGAAACCCAGGACGGAGCCAGCCGAGCCAATCTGGAGACGCCGAAGGCCGGCCATCTCTGGGAAATCAGAGAAATCAAGTCGAGCTCTACGACTAAGATGCAGAGTGAGCGCTCGCAGGTGCACCAGTGCAGAAAGTGTTTCGAAGTACCTAACCTCCGAGTCCGCAAAAAATCCAAGAGCCAGACTCTTCAACGCAGGCAAACCAGAAACAGCCTCCAGCAGGGCTGCAGAGGGGTCCCATAGGGCTAGGCTTTCGAGTGAAGGGCAACCGTCTACCCACTCGATACTATCAACGGAACAGCGGAGTTGAAGATTTTCGAGACTAGGGAAATACTTTAGGGTAGGCACTAGCTGCTCGTGATCGATGATTAGTTCTTTAGAGGCAAACGGTGATTTGCTCATTACCCGCTCGGCGTACTCACTTACATCGAACTGTGTCCAAGCTCGAGATAGCTCAGAGTATACAGCCTTGCGATTATCCGCTCCGTAGCCAGCCAAAATATCCAAAGCAGTTTCACCACCGACTAGGCTAGCGGCACGGACGGTAGATGCGGCTTGAGGGGCAAGTAGACGACGCCCGGAACGAGGCAACAAGGGAAGTACGGATTCGCCTACGGCAGCCAACTCCTTCGCTTCCGATACCTTGGAAGGAGGGATTAGCTGTGCCGCATGATGCCTCACCAGGTCATAGGTTTTCCGGTCAACTTGATCAGCGTTCTCCAGACACGCCGCAGCCAGCAGATGCAATCTTGCGGTATTGTCGGGCTCCTCATTTCCACGATCAATCAGACGGTTAAGGATGCTGCTGCATTCTTCAGGACGGGCGTGACCAACTGCCATTGTCACGACCTCATGCCATTGGTCCAGATGGGCGTTCTTGACCAAGGCCCCAATATCGTTCAAGGAGACAATGGTTGCTGCAGCCAGATATTCCTGAAAGGTCCGATGAATAAAATCGACCCGCCCTTCAATCGGTTGCCTCAGCACGCCGCTCCGCACCATCAGGTACTTGAACACATCGGGAGCACTTGACCCGACTGTGGGCATGGACTCCAAGGCCAGGCTCACTTGGTTCAGAGCATATTCGTTAGTTGTGTCCGTTAGTTGGTTTCGAAGAAGCCAATAGGAAAAGTGGCCGAGAATTTGCCGCTTTTGCTTCAAAGTCAAATTGGGCGCACCCGT
This sequence comes from Streptomyces sp. NBC_01166, assembly GCF_045039765.1. Classification (NCBI taxonomy): domain Bacteria; kingdom Bacillati; phylum Actinomycetota; class Actinomycetes; order Kitasatosporales; family Streptomycetaceae; genus Streptomyces; species Streptomyces sp. NBC_01166. Next base: position 4,465,064 of record NZ_CP108613.1, on the reverse strand, counting down.
ATGAGTAATACGCCTCTCAATATCTCGCCGAACGAGTAGCATCTCCAGAGCAGCCGCATATAGCTCCATTCGCCCTTGGGGCAACTGCATACGCCGATCGCGGCTAAGGGTGCAGAGAAGAGCGCAAAGCAGGGGATTAGACGCCAGCTTACGCAATTGCCGCTGGCCGCGAATTGCGTCTACTAGTTCGCTTTCGTATTTTGCTAGCTCTTCGGCTTCCTCGTCGGGTGTGTCCTCCGTCAGACAAGACCTCGCAGCATCATGCCAATGGTGCACAAAATTGGCAATATCCAAGCCTCCCATCGGCAACAGGTCGACCGAAATGAACTTGTCCTGCGTCAGCCATTTCTCTTCAGCTGCAGCGGGACGAGAAGTCACGATGTAGCGAGCCAGCGGGTATGTATCAAGAAGGCCTTCAAGCCACTCTTTTGCCTCTTGTCGACGGCTTTCTGGCAGTTCATCGACACCGTCAACTAGGACAAAGGCGCGCCCGCTGCGCAGGACTCGATTTACCCAACCACTGGGCATCTCACCGACGATGTGCTTTCCAACCTCGTTGAGGAACTCATGCGCGGCTGGAAGCTCTCGATCGGCGAATCGACGGAGCGGCAAAAGAAATGGGACATAGCCGTTGAAACTACGCAGCTCGCCATCAAAAGAACGGCGCGCGGAGTTGACGGATAGCCAATGGAGCAGTGTGGTTTTTCCGGATCCGGCATCCCCCCGAAGGAGTATTCTGTCGTAACTGGAGATAGCACTTTCAGAACGAAGCCCGCCACCCACCTCACCCGACATAGGCACCACTGCGGCGTCAGGCCATTTATCGCCAACTGGAACTTCGAGGTCCATGAAGTTCTTCTCGAAGTTTTTTGTGTTCACGTCTCCAGCTTCTGATACGGACAGGCTGATGTACGCCGTACTTAGAGGGTAGGGACGCTGCTCAGGTTGAGATAGAGTCACTCCAAACAACTCAAGTTGATCTAGCCTCTTAACTACGACCTCTGAATATTTCTCCTCGAACCGTACCTCCTCAGCACTGGCGTCATCGATCACGGCTCGGCGCACGCTCTGCAATTCCTTTGCGGCCGCAGTTAGCCGCTTCAGTTGCTCGACGTTTGATCGAGCCAAAAAGGAAGGCCACGTCGTGATGAAATTAAGAATTTGCGCCGACACTTCTTGCACAACCGTGTTGTAGAAATGGCAACCGGAATCGCTTAGGGAGAGCCTAGCAAGCTCGGCGCGCGATTCATCTATCACCTTCTGGCCGTACACTCGCGGATCAAAATCTGCTTCGAATACATCGGCAGTAGTCGCGGCAAATGACTTGCTGGCCGCCTCCAATGCAGAGTTAATCTCCGGGGCGTCTAGGTCTGCATACTCGTGCCCTAGCAGGGGTTCAACAACACTACGCACATGCTTAGTGAATGCCTTGATGTCTTTATCGGAGATTTCCACCGTTGGTAGAAATTTGTTTCTGAAACGCCCTGTAGACCCATCCTGCACAATCAGGGCTCCAGTTTTGGGGGCCAAGGCAGACTGCATAGCGACGGAAGCTGCAGAACGCAGCGCCCCGGCTGCCACCTTGTACGCGAGTTGCTCCCAACCGACCATGTCTGCCCCCAGTTACCTTGAGTGATCCGTCGCACCGTCATCTTAGAAGCTCTACGCCGCCTACGCGGCCCATGCACGAAACTGCTGCTCGACCTATGGAAGGGCAGCACTGACTGCTAGGGGCACTGGACGGGCACTCACCACTTGGGCGCACACCAGTGCCGGCCGTCGCGCCGGTCGGCCGACAGTGAGCACAGCGAGGTGGGAACTCGCACCTATGCGGAGTGTCGGATCCTCTACGGGACGGGTGTGCTGCGGTACTACGGCTGATGTCTCGGTGCCTCAGTAGTCGCATCGACAGTCTCATCCGCAGCCGTTCACAGCAGTTCAGCCCACCCGCGAGCAGCCGAGTGGCACGGCCTGCGGACGATCGTGAACCCGGGCGAACTACCCCCTGCAGAGTTGGAAAGCGTGTTGGGGGCAACCCCTCACGAGTTCGAATCTCGTATCCTCCGCCATTGCTCTCACCGGGCAATACGTCGAAGGCCCCCGCAGCTCGCTGCGGGGGCCTTCGGCGTTCGTAGTCTCACCGGCCTACGCCACAGTTCGGAGGTCCTCACTGCGGGGCCTCCGATGTTCCGCGGTGGTCGCGGCTGCTGGGGTTTCTACGCGTCGGAGAGCAGCGGGTCATAGGGGGTCGAACGCCGGCGGCCTGACATGAAGGACAGGAAGTCCCGCACGAACGCGCTTCGGGAGTAACGCCCGTCGGCGTCCACGACGGTTCGCCCGAAGCCTCTCCTGAACAGGGCCCGGTACTCGTCGGCGTCGACGAACTGCTCGCCGTCCGCGTCCGTGACGTCGAAGAGGACCTCGGCGACCCTGATCAGTGCCGGGCCTGCCAGGGACGGGACCGCGGCGACGTACTCCTCCTCGCTCACCCGTCCGTCCCCGTCACTGTCCAGAGCCGACTGGAGCTCCCTCCACCACGCGGCGAACGCGTCGTACAGGCGGGTCTCCTCCGGCTCGTCCAGGTCGAGACGGGAGCAGAGCTCCCGTGCCATGGCTGCGAGGTCGGGCCAGTCCAGACAGCCGTCCCCGGTCTGGTCCAGAACCTCGGTGAAGAATTCGCGGGCCCCCCGCCGGTTGTCGTCCCCGCCCGGACCGTCCGGGGCACCCGGCTGTGCCGGAACCGGCGTGATCAGCCGGAACAGCGCGCCGGCCCGTTTCGTCCGGGCGCGCAGCGTGGTGAGCTTCTCGGCCCAGGGGCCGTCGCTGTCGGGCGACAGGTTGAGCAGGCTGACGACGTTCTCCGTCTGGACCCAGTTGTCGGGCAGGGCGCGGGCCAGCCGGGCGGCCATGTAGGCGCTCTGCATGAGGGTCTGCGCGCCCGGGACCTCCGGCAGCCCCGCCCGACGGCGGAAGACCTCGGGGAGGGACGCCACCGTGATGGTGCCGATGACCGGCCCCGCCAGCGCACGACCGGTCGCCCAGAGCGTGGGCAGCCCCGCGAACAGCGGCGGGGCCGGCAGATGCTCGAAGAGCCTGTAGAGGATGGTGCGCAGCGCCTCCGTGTTCTGCAGTTCCTCCGCGACCATGCGGTCGTAGTACTGCCAGAACTCGGGCAAGGTGGGCGGGAGGTGGCCCGCCTGGTCCCCCAAGGCGGCCAGGAAAGACTGGAATTCGGCGTAGAGCCGTTCCATGGTGATCTGGTCCAACGGCTGTCCGCTCAGCCGGCACATGGTGACGGAGCTCTCGAAGAGCGTCGCGACCACCCACGCCCGCACCTCGGGGTCCATCGCGTCGTAAGGCTGGTTCCTGGCGTCCGTACCGCTCAGGCGTGCGTGCATGCGGTTGAGCCGTGCCGCCTCCCTCTGCCTGGTGTGTTCGTCGGCTCCGAACATGCGCTGCAGGCTCACGAGGGTGTTGCGCAGCCGTCGCCACGGGTGCACCACGAAGGAGGAGTTGTCGGCCAGTGCCGCGCCGATCTGCGGGTGGGCGGCTTCGAGCACCGTGGCTCTGACGACGGCCAGTGCCCAGCGGGGATCGTTGAAGAAGCGGTGGAACTGCGCCCCGGGGCCGAACAGGGATTCGGCCGGTGCTTCTGCGGCCTCCCGTCCGGGGTCTTCGTACGGGTCCCCGGCACCCGGCCCGGTCCCCGTGAAGCGGCTGCTGTCCGTGTCCTTCACCTTTGAGGTCCTCCATTCGCTTGCGGTGCCACGCCGCCGAAGCGGCGGTCGCGGCGCCGGTATTCGTGCAGGCACTCCAGAAGGTGCGGCGCACGGAAGTCGGGCCAGAGCACGGGAGGGAAGATCCACTCGGCGTAGGCCACCTGCCAGAGCATGAAGTTGGAGATGCGCTGTTCGCCGGAGGTACGGATGACGAGGTCCACGTCAGGCGTGTCGGGGACCGGCAGATGCGCGGCGAAGCGGGCCTGGTCGACAGCATCGGCGGGCACTCCGGCGCGGATGAGTGACCGCGCCGCGGCGACGATGTCCTGGCGCCCTCCGTGGTCGAACGCCACGGTCAGCGTCATGCCCCGGTTGCCCTCGGTGAGGGTCATGAGGTCGGCGAAGTCCTGGGCCAGAGGGGCGGGAATCCTCGGATCCTCAGCCCCCAGCAGTCGGCACCGGATGCCACGTGCGTGCAGCAGCAGCGCGTGTTTGCGCACCACGCGGCGTACCAGGCGCATGAGGAAGTCGATCTCCTCGCCCGGACGCCGCCAGTTCTCGGTGGAGAAGGCGTACAGGCTGAGCCATTCCACCCCGGCCGACCGCGCCGCCTCGATGACGTCGATCACCGTGGCCTCGGCCGCCCTGTGCCCGGACGTGCGCGGCAGGGAGCGTTGCTGCGCCCACCGGCCGTTCCCGTCCATCACGCACGCGACATGACGGGGCACCGGGCGCCGCGACCCATCGCCGGACGGGCTGCGTGGCTGTACCAGGACAGCCGGTACGGCGGAGCCCTCCGGCTGTGTGGCGCCGCCGGTGGCCGGCTCCCTCGTCGCGCACGACCGGCCGGATGACCCTGCTCCCATGGATGCCATCGAAGCGCCCCCCTCGACTCGCGGCTGCAGGCTTCGCCGGGGCCGCGCCCCGGCTGCGGAGGCCACGACCAGTGGTCGGCGCACCCCCGCTGCTCCTCGCCTCCAGCAGAGTGCCGGTGCCGGCTCTCACGGCGTGCGGTGATGCCCGCAGGTTCACCCGTAGCACGCCAGTCGGAGGGCTCCGGCACATGGGCGCGCAGCGTTGAACCCTCACGCGGGCCCGCTCCCCCAGCCGGTCGGTCGCCCGCAGGACGTGGGAAGCCGTGACACACCGGTGGTCTCTGCGATGACTTTCACCGGCCCGTGCAGTCTCATTACTGACACCAGGCTCAAGAGGAGAACGCATGGAACAACTGCTGAAAGTCCAGAACTTCACCGTCTCCAGCGACGGTTTCGCCGCCGGTGAGCATCAAAGCCTCGAAAGACCGTTCGGTGACGCCGATCCCGGTGCCCTGATGTCCTGGGCCGGCGCCACGGCGAGCTGGCCCAATCGCACCGACCCCGGGGGGAGCCGGGGTATCGACGACTACTTCGCGCGGGACTTCGCACACAACATCGGCGCGGAGATCATGGGGCGCAACAAGTTCGGGCCGGAGCGCGGGCCCTGGGAGAACGAGGAGTGGCGTGGCTGGTGGGGTGACGAGCCCCCGTTCCACACCCCGGTGTTCGTCATGACCCACCACAAGCGGCCCTCGTTCACCCTCTCCGACACCACGTTCCACTTCGTCGGCGGCGACCCCGCCCACGTCCTCGAACAGGCGCGGGAGGCGGCGCGGGGCAAGGACGTCCGGCTCGGCGGCGGGGCCACCACCGTCCGGCAGTTCCTCGATGCCGGGCTCGTCGACACCTTGCATGTGGTGGTCGCCCCGGTGAAGATCGGTGCCGGGGTACGCCTCTGGGAGTCACCCGACGAGCTGGTCGACCGGTACCACCTGGAGGTCGTGCCCAGCCCGAGCGGCGTGACTCACCACATCTTCTGGCGCAGGTGACACCAGGGCATCCCTCTGGGCGGCGGTGCCGCACGGCAACTGCCGTGCGGCAGAGGGAGGTCCGGTCGGACGGTGTCTCGCCGCGCCGGAGAGCGGGCCCCGGTGACTGGCACCTACAACCATCGGTCCCAGCCATGAGTCTGGTCCCGTAGCGGGCCGGTCGTGCGCCTCGTACGGCCCCCCCGGGGATGCCTTCTCACCGCAAAGGAAAGCTCACTGATGCTTGCACGGCACCTCATCCGCACGGCGGCCGTCTCGTTGGCTCTGGCCTCCACCCTGCTCACCGCAGGCGGAGCCGGCGCGGCCGAGGTATCCGGCTGGGAGGTGTCCCTCTCCGGGGACAGCCCCGCCGGATCCCTGATGTCCGTGTCCTCCGTCGACGACGATCTCGCGTGGGCCGTCGGCCGGAAGGGCGGCCACGGCGTGATCATGCGCTGGGACGGCGAGCGGTGGAGCGAGGACACCGCTCCGGGGCTGCCCGACGTCTGGCAGTGGTCGTCGGTCAGTGCCGTGTCCGCCGACGACGTCTGGGCCTACGGGACACTGGTCAGGGACCAGGTGCTCGTCCATTACGACGGCGAACGCTGGAGCCGCGTCGCCACCACCGGCCCCTCCGACGACTCCTGGCCCGAGGTGCCGATCGATGCCGTCCCCGGCCGGCTCTTCAAGGGCGGCAACGCGCTCTACACCTACTCCGGCGGTACGTGGACGACCTTCGCGCTGCCCCGGCTCGTCGACATCAGGGACATCGACGCGATCTCGGCGGACGACGCCTACGCCACGGGCATGCAGTACCCGGTGAACGGCGGCCACCCGGTGACGTACCACTGGGACGGCGACACCTGGACGCTGATGGATGAGCCGCCCGTACCCGCCGGTACGGACACCGCCAAGATCGCGGCCGTGTCACCGGACAGCGTCTACGTCGCCGGACGGGCCACCGGACCCGACGCCGACCCGCCCGTGCCGAGCGTCACGCACTGGAACGGCACCGCCTGGGAGGACGTCACGGGTGCACTCGCCGACTTCGATCTCGAGGCGATCGCGCCCGACGGCCGCGGCGGGCTGTGGGTGACCGGGAACGACCAGGCCGAACCCGCCCACTCGGAGCCGGTCTTCTGGCACTTCGACGGCACGTCCTGGACCAAGGAAGCCGGCGCACCGGCGCCCGACGGCGACACCCGGTGGCCTTCGTACTCCTTCTACGACCTGGCACCGGCCGGCCGATCCGGCGCATTCTGGGCCGTCGGCGACTACTCCACGCCCATGGACACCCACGGCGACCAGACGGTCAACGGCCTGATCGAGCGGTCCACGGCACCCACCGGCTCGGCATCCACCGTCACGGCATCCACCGGGGCCGTCGCCGGCCGCTGAGCGCACTGAGCACCGCGTCGGGCGCCCCGGTGGTCACCGCCGCCGGGGCGCAGGGCTCAGCGCACTTCCTGGATGCGGATCTGGTTGCCCGCCGGGTCGCGGAAGGCGCAGTCGCGGACGCCGTACGGCTGCTCGGTCGGCTCCTGGATGACCTCGGCGTCGCCGGCCTGCAGCTTCTCGAAGGTGGCGTCGAGGTCCTCGGTGGCCAGGAGGATCCAGCCGTAGGTGCCCTTGGCCATCATCTCGACGACGGTGCGGCGCTCGTCCTCGGTGATGCCAGGGTCGGCGGCCGGCGGTGCCAGCAGGATGGACGTGTCGGGCCGGCCGGCCGGGCCGACCGTGATCCAGCGCATCGTGCCGGTTCCGACATCGCTGCGCACCTCGAAACCGAGGGTGTCGCGGTAGAAGGCCAGGGCCGCTTCCGGGTCGTCGTGCGGAAGGACGCTCGTACGGATGTTGATGTCCATGGCGGTCACGCTAGCGGGGGTCCGGGGGGCCGGGCTTCTCGATTCCTGATCGGTCTGGTCACCTGTTTCGCCACGCACGGCGGCACTCCCGCGGCGTTGCTCTCCGCCTGGCGCCGGTAGACGCTGGGCGGCATGCCGACCAGCTCCGTGAAGCGTGTGCTGAAGGTGCCCAGCGACGAGCAGCCGACCTCGAAACAGACCTCGGTGACGCTGAGGTCGCCACGCCGCAGCAGCGCCATCGCCCGCTCGATACGCCGCGTCATCAGATAGCCGTACGGCGATTCGCCGTACGCCCGCCGGAACTGACGGCTGAGGTGCCCGGCCGACATGTTCACGCCCCGGGCGAGCGCCTCGACGTCCAGCGGCTGCGCATACTCCCGGTCCATCCGGTCGCGGACGCGGCGCAGCAGTGCCAGGTCACGCAGGTACTGCGCCTCGGAGGGTCTGTTCGTCACGTGCGCGATCGTGCCACGCCCGGCCGGAGCCGCGCATGGCGTTCAGCGCGACGGGCGGGTGCGGTCCGAGGGTGGTGCGTGGCTCAGTGGGACTCCTTCTCCCACTCGAAACCGTCCGGGTCGGTGAAGGGGCCGATGTCGCTGCCGAGCGCGATCCGGTGCGATCCGGTGCCGTCCGGCGGGACGCCGGCGTCCTTGGCCAGGGCCCGGCGCCCGTAGAGCGCCAGCGTGACGGGGCTCGTGGGGGTGTCGAACTCGACGTACTTGCGGCCGAAGCTCTTCCCCACGGTGAGGCCTTGGCCGACGTAGAACCGCTTGCTCGCGAGCACGTCCTCGACCCCCAGCAGCAGCACGAAGCGGTCGATCTGCCGGGTGGCCGGCCCCTTGTCCTTCTTCGCGGAGGTGGCGATCTTCCAGAGAGTCCCGTCGGGAGCCCGTACGACGCCGCCGTAACCCCAGAGCGACTTCGTGGCCGGCTTCACCGCCGAGGCACCGGCGTCGAGTGCGGAGCCGACCAGGCTGTCGACGGTGGACGGCTGGGCGACCGTGAGCGACAGCGTGAAGCCGCGGAAGCCGGTCGTCGGCGCCTCGGAGGCCCGTAGGCGCAGCTCATGGCCCAGACCGAAGGCTGCGGAGTAGAAGTGTTCGGCGGCGGTGGGGTCGGCCACCTCGAGGGTGACGGATGCGATGGAAGTCATGGAACGAAGCTATGGCGGCTCCGCGCGGCGCGCTTCTCGATTCCTGACCGGTCCGGTCCGGGGCCGGCCGGGGCCCGGGGCTGACTGGGGCCCGGGGCTGACTGGGGCCCGGGGCCGCTGCCCCGGTCTCCGGCCCCGGTCAGGCTGCGCCGAAGTAGTGGCCCTTCTCCAGGTCCTCCAGAAGACCGGGGCGGGTCGGCCGCCAGTCCAGCAGCTCGCCGGTGAGTGCGTGCGACGCCGGGGCGTCGAGGCCGAGGAAGTCGGCCAGCCAGGAGAAGTGGGCCGCCGCTTCCTCCGGGGCGACGGACACCACCGGCACGTCGAGCCGGCGGCCGATCACCTCGGCGATGTCGCGGATCGCGACGCCCTCCTCCGCGACCGCGTGCAGCACGGACCCGGCGGGGGCCTTCTCCACCGCCAGCCGGAACAGCCGCGCCGCGTCGAGGCGGTGGACCACCGGCCAGCGGTTGAGGCCGTCGCCGATGTAGCCGGAAGCGCCCTTGGCGCGGGCGATGTCGACGAGGGCGGTGACGAAGCCGTTGTCGCCCTCGCCGTGACAGGTGGAGAGCCGCACCACCGACGAACGGATGCCGCGCGAGACGAGTCCGAGCGTCGCCAGGGACGTGGCCGCCCTGACAGAGGACGGCGAGCCGTCGATCGCGGGCTTGTCCCGCTCGGTCGCCACCCGCCCGGTGGCGAGACCCGCGGCGCCGGAGGCGATGACGAAGGGGCGGCCGGTGCCCGCCAGGGCGTCGCCGAAGGCCTCGACGGCGCGGCGGTCGGCCTCGGCGGCTCCCCGGAAGTCACCGCCGAAGGCGATGTCGTGCTTGAAGGCGAGGTGGACCACACCGTCCGACGCGGCGGCCGCGTCCCGCAGGACGTCGAGGTCGTCGACGGTGCCCCGCACCACCTCGGCCCCGGCAGTGGTGAGCGCGGCGGCCGAGGTGTCGGAGCGGGCCAGCCCGACCACCTGATGCCCGGCGTCGAGGAGCTCGGGAACGACGGCGGAGCCGATCCAGCCGGACGCACCGGTGACGAAGACACGCATGGGGCACTCCAGGATCTATCGATGTCAGTTGCTGACATCAAACGTAGCAGCCGACGTCAGCCACTGTCATCACGTAGGATCGGCCCATGGGTAGATGGGAGCCGAACGCCCGCGGGCGCCTGGCGGAAGCGGCGTTGGAGCTCTACAGCGAGCGGGGCTTCGAGCAGACCACCGTGGCGGAGATCGCCAAGCGGGCCGGTCTCACGGAACGGACCTACTTCAGGCACTACGCCGACAAGCGCGAGGTGCTGTTCGGCGGTTCCGAGCTGCGCGACCTGCTGGTCGAGGTGGTTGCCGGTGTTCCGGAGTCCACGGCGCCGATCGACGTGCTGGCGGTGGTCCTCGACACGTTCTCGGAGATGTTCGACGACCGCCGCGAGCACGCGCGTAAGCGGCAGGCCGTGATCGCGGCGAACGCGGAACTCCAGGAGCGCGAGCTGATCAAGCTCGCCTCGTTGTCGGCGGCGCTCGCCGAGACCCTGCGCGGGCGCGGCGTCCCTGAGCCGGCCGCGAGCCTGACCGCCGAGACGGGGATCGCCGTGTTCAAGGTCGGTTTCGAGCGGTGGATCGCGGCTTCCGAGGACCGCGCCATGGCGCCGGTGATGCGTGAGCTGCTGGACGAGTTCAAGGTTGTCGCGGCGGGCGGACACGGCTCGTAGGAGCACGTCGAGGGCCGGCCGGAACCGGGAGGGCCACGGGCGGCGTCGGCGTGGACGGGTCTCTCAGAACTCGCCGGAAGACACAGGACCTGGGCAGGAGCCGCCCCGGCCGTCGAGGGCCTCAGCGGTGGTCGCCTCACCCTGGGCATCGCCCGCCGCGAGCGCCTCACAGCCCGCGGGACACCTGATCTCCCTCAGGTGCCGAGGGAGATGTCCCTGGTCACCCGGTCCGCCGACGTCAGCAGGCTCCGGCGGACCTGACTGGTGCGGTACATCCGGTCCGCCCGGAAGGAGACGCCGAGCGACCCGACCGTGCCGCCGCCGTACACCGGCACCGCGATGCACACCGTGCCGAGGTTGTACTCCTCCCGGTCCATCACCGCCGGTACGGAACGCGACGACTCGAGCTGCCGGATCAGCTCCTCCCGGTGCGTGATCGTGCGGGGAGTGAGGTCGGCGAGCGTGTGCCGCGTGAGGTATTCGACCCGGGCCTCGGCGTCCAGCTCACGCAGGACGCACTTGCCGAGTGCCGTGGCGTGCCCCGCGTCCTGGAAACCCACCCAGAGGTCGACCTTGGGCGTCAGAGGACCGTCGACTATCTCGACGATCTTGATCTCGCCCTCCTCGTAGAAGGTGAGGTAGGCGGCGGCCGACAGGTCGTCCCGCAGTGACGCGAGGGCGGGGCGGACCAGACCGGCCACATCGTGCGCGAAGTGGTCGCCGTGCGGCATGTCTCCCAGGACGAAGCAACCGTCGTCGAGCCGACGGAGGTAGCCGTCCCGCGTGAGGTCCCGCAGCAGCCCCAGGGCGGTGTCCGGGGGCATCCCGGCCTTCCGCGCCAGCTCGTTCGCGGGCGCGCCGCCGTCGTGCGCTGCCACGGCTTCCATCAAGCGGAACGCGTACTGGACAGAAGCGATCGGCGTGTGGCCCGCTCGGTCACCCATCTCACAAGCTTGGACCCGCGGGCGGCAGGCAGCAAGGCAGGACGTGGCTCACCGGCCGGTGAGGCCCACCGGCCGGTGGGCCGCTCAGTCCTCGCCCTCCAGGTCGCCCTCGGTCTCCAGGAACACCTGGCGCAGCGCTTCGAGGACCGCCGGGTCCGGCTTCGCCCACATCCCGCGGGACTCCGCCTCCAGAAGGCGCTCCGCGATTCCGTGAAGGGCCCAGGGGTTGGCCTGCTGGAGGAACTCGCGGTTCGTCGGGTCCAGGACGTACGTCTCGGTGAGCTTGTCGTACATCCAGTCGGCGACCACGCCCGTCGTCGCGTCGTAGCCGAAGAGGTAGTCGACCGTCGCGGCGAGCTCGAAGGCGCCCTTGTAGCCGTGGCGGCGCATCGCCTCGATCCACTTCGGGTTGACCACCCGGGCGCGGAACACCCGGGACGTCTCCTCGACCAGGGTGCGGGTGCGGACCGTCTCGGGGCGGGTCGAGTCGCCGATGTACGCCTCCGGGGCGGTGCCCTTCAGCGCGCGTACGGTCGCGACCATGCCGCCGTGGTACTGGAAGTAGTCGTCCGAGTCCGCGATGTCGTGCTCACGGGTGTCGGTGTTCTTCGCCGCCACCGCGATCCGCTTGTACGCGGTCTCCATCTCGTCCCGGGCCGGGCGTCCGTCCAGCTCACGGCCGTAGGCGTAGCCGCCCCACACCGTGTAGACCTCGGCGAGGTCGGCGTCCGTACGCCAGTCGCGGGAGTCGATGAGCTGGAGCAGCCCGGCGCCGTACGTCCCCGGACGGGAGCCGAAGATACGGGTGGTGGCGCGCCGCTCGTCGCCGTGTTCGGCCAGGTCGGCCTGGGTGTGGGCGCGTACGAAGTTCCGCTCGGCGGGCTCGTCGAGGGAGGCGGCCAGGCGGACGGCGTCGTCGAGCAGGCCGATGGTGTGCGGGAACGCGTCGCGGAAGAAGCCGGAGATGCGCAGCGTGACGTCGATGCGCGGGCGGCCGAGCTCCTCGTACGGGATCGCCTCCAGGCCGGTGACGCGGCGTGAGGCGTCGTCCCAGACGGGGCGTACGCCGAGCAGGGCGAAGGCCTCGGCGATGTCGTCGCCCGCGGTGCGCATCGCGCTGGTGCCCCACAGGGAGAGGCCGACGGAGGTGGGCCAGTCGCCGTTGTCCGCGCGGTAGCGCTCCAGGAGCGAGTCGGCGAGGGCCTGGCCGGTCTCCCAGGCGAGACGGGACGGGACGGCCTTCGGGTCGACGGAGTAGAAGTTGCGGCCGGTCGGCAGGACGTTGACCAGTCCCCGGAGCGGGGAACCGGACGGGCCCGCGGGGACGAAGCCGCCGTTCAGCGCGTGGACCGCGTGGTCGAGCTCGTCGGTCGTCGCGGCGAGGCGGGGCACGACCTCCCGGGCGGCGAAGTCGAGGATGTCAGCGACGGCCTGCGGGTGTCCGGCGGCCACACCGGCGACGGCGGCCGGGTCCCAGTCCGCGTCGTCCATCGCCTGGACGAGCGCCCGGGCCTGCTCCTCGGTCTCGTCGGCGGCCGTGCGGGTGGCCGCCGACTCGTCCAGGCCGAGCGCCTCGCGCAGGCCGGGCAGCGAGGCCGTACCGCCCCAGATCTGGCGGGCGCGCAGGACGGCGAGGACCAGGTTGACGCGGTCCTTGCCGGCCGGAGCGGCGCCCAGGACGTGCAGGCCGTCGCGGATCTGCACGTCCTTGATCTCACAGAGCCAGCCGTCGAGATGCATGATGAACTCGTCGAAGCCCTCGTCCTCGGGCCGGTCCTCCAGGCCCAGGTCGTGGTCGAGCTTCGCGGCCTGGATGAGGGTCCAGATCTGGGCGCGGACGGCCGGGAGCTTGGCCGGGTCCATCGCGGCGATCTGGGCGTGCTCGTCCAGGAGCTGTTCGAGACGGGCGATGTCGCCGTAGCTGTCGGCGCGGGCCATCGGCGGCACGAGGTGGTCGACGAGGGTGGCGTGCACACGGCGCTTGGCCTGGGTGCCCTCGCCGGGGTCGTTGACCAGGAACGGGTACACCAGCGGAAGATCGCCCAGCGCGGCGTCGGGGCCGCAGGCGGCGGAGAGGCCGGCGTTCTTGCCGGGCAGCCATTCAAGGTTGCCGTGCTTGCCGAGGTGGATCATCGCGTCGGCGCCGAAGCCGTTGTCGTCGGCGGAGGCGGCGATCCAGCGGTACGCGGCCAGGTAGTGGTGCGACGGCGGCAGATCGGGGTCGTGGTAGATCGCGATCGGGTTCTCACCGAAGCCGCGGGGCGGCTGGATGAGGATCAGCAGATTGCCGCGGCGCAGGGCCGCGAGCACGATGTCGCCCTCGGGGTTGCGGGACCGGTCGAGGAACATCTCGCCGGGCGCCGGACCCCAGTGCTGCTCGACCGACTCGCGCAGCTCGGCGGGAAGCGTGGCGAACCAGCGGCGGTAGTCGGCGGCGGGGATCCGCACGGGGTTGCGGGCCAGCTGCTCCTCGGTGAGCCACTCCTGGTCGTGGCCGCCGGCCTCGATGAGCGCGTAGATCAGCTCGTCGCCGTCGCCCGAGACCAGGCCCGGGATCTCCTCCTCCGGGCCGAAGTCATAACCTTCGGCGCGCAGTCGGCGCAGCAGCGCCACGGCGCTCGCCGGGGTGTCGAGGCCGACGGCGTTACCGATGCGGGAGTGCTTCGTCGGGTACGCGGACAGGACGAGCGCGATCCGCTTCTCGGCGGCCGGTATGTGGCGGAGCCGGGCGTGACGTACGGCGATCCCGGCGACGCGGGCGGCCCGCTCGGGATCGGCGACGTAGGCGGGCAGACCGTCCTCGTCGATCTCCTTGAAGGAGAACGGCACGGTGATCAGGCGGCCGTCGAACTCGGGGACGGCGATCTGGGTCGCGGCGTCCAGCGGGGAGACGCCCTCGTCGTTCTCCTCCCAGGCCGCACGCGGGCTGGTGAGGCAGAGCGCCTGGAGGACGGGTACGTCGAGGCCGGTGAGGGCGCCCGCGTCCCAGGACTCGTCGTCGCCGCCCGCCGAAGCGGTGGCCGGCTTGGTGCCGCCCGCCGCGAGGACCGTGGTCACGATGGCGTCGACGGCGCGGAGTTCGTCGATGAGTTCGGGCTCCGGCGTACGCAGCGAGGCGACGTACAGCGGGAGCGGGCGGGCGCCGGCGTCCTCAACGGCGGTGCAGAGCGCCTCGATGAACGCGGTGTTCCCGCTCATGTGGTGGGCGCGGTAGTAGAGCACCGCGACGGTCGGGCCGGTGACGTCCCGGGCGGTCCGCTCCAGCGGGCCCCACGCGGGGGCCGGGGCGGGCGGCTCGAAGCCGTGACCGGTGAGCAGCACGGTGTCGGAGAGGAAGCGGGCCAGCTGCTCCAGGTTGGCGGGGCCGCCGTGCGCGAGGTAGGCGTGCGCCTCGGCGGCGATGCCGATCGGCACGGTGGAGGCGGCCATCAGCTGTGCGTCGGGGGCCTGTTCACCGGTCAGCACGACGACGGGCCGGCCGGTGGCGAGCACCTGGTCGAGACCGTCCTGCCAGGCCCGGACACCGCCGAGGAGGCGTACGACGACGAGGTCGGTGCCGTCCAGGAGCTGAGGAAGGTCCTCGAGAGGGAGCCGGGAAGGGTTCGCGTAGCGGTAGCTGACCGGACCCTGGGAAGCGCGGGCGCTCAGCAGGTCGGTGTCGGACGTCGACAGGAGCAGGATCATGCGGCGTCAGCCCTTCCTCGGGGTGTCCACGCCCCGGGCAGTGTGTCGGACGGCAGGAGTTCCTGACTCGCACGGCCTTCGAAGGGCCGGGCTCACAGTGGCGGGACCGCGCCGGAATCTCACCGGGCTTCCTCCGTGTCGCCGTCTGGCGATGGCGGGCCGAACGGACCGCCGTTAGGCATAGTAGGCGGCAGGTGGGGGGTCCTGACCAGACGGCCCCCGCCCTGACCGGCGGCAGCGGGTGTCCCGCACCTCACGGACCGGCGCCCCGGCGGGTGTCCCGCACCTCACGGACCGGCGCCCCGGCGGGTGTCCCGTAGGTCACAGTGACCGTAGGGGTGCGCCACGGTCACGGTCGGTATGCTCGCCGCCATGTCCGCCTCCCCCCTGACGACCTCGTCTCCGGGCGATGCCTGCGCCCGGAGCAGCGGCGACGCCTGCCCCGGCGCGCTGCGTCTGCACCGGGCGGACGACGGTGCGCTGGCGCGGATCCGGATACCCGGCGGGGTGCTGACACCCCGCCAGGCGGAGGCGCTGGGGCAGGCCGCCGAGCGCTTCGGCGACGGTGAGCTGCATCTCACCTCACGCGGAAACGTCCAGCTGCGCGGGCTCACCCCGGACTGCGGCGCGGAGCTGGCCGGGCTGCTGGACACGGCCGGACTGCTGCCCTCCGAACGCCACGAGCGTGTACGCAACGTGGTCGCCTCCCCGCTCTCCGGGCTCGACGGCCTCGGGTCCACCGACGTACGCCCTTGGCTGACCGAACTGGACCGCCTTCTGTGCGGAAGCGACAACACGACTGCGCTTTCCGGACGTTTCCTGTTCGCGCTCGACGACGGCCGTGGCGACGTCGACGCTCTCGGCGCCGACCTGACCCTGCGGGGCCACGACGACGGCTGCGCGCTCCTGCGCGTCGGGGACGGTGACGCCGTCCTCCGCGTCCCCTCCGCCGACGGCCCCCCGGCCGCGCTGACCGCGGCCGAGGCCTTCCTCGACTCCGCCCGTGACAGCGGCGCCTGGCGGGTCAGGGACCTGCCGGACGACACGGCCGCCGCTCTGCCCGCCGAGGTCGTACGACGGCTCCGGCAGGCCGGCATCGCCGTCACCACGGGGACGGCCCACCCCCGCCCCCTCGAAGCCCTGCCCCCGGCCCCGGGCCCCGTCCCGGGCGACCGTGCCGAGGCCGCGTTCTCCGTCGGCGTACCGCTGGGGCGGCTGGACCTCACCCAGTGGCGGCTGCTGTCGAGCGCCGGTGAACTGCGCCTCACCCCGTGGCGCGGGGTCGTCCTCACCGGCATCGGACCCGACCGCGCCGACAGCCTGCTGGAGGGCCTCTCCGAGGCCGGTCTGATCACCGGACCCGGCTCCCCGTGGGCCGGTGTCGGGGCCTGCATCGGGCGGCCCGGCTGTGCGAAGTCGCTGGCCGACGTACGGGCCGATGCGGGGGCCGCCGTCGGACCGGCCGGACGGCTCCCTGTGTACTGGTCCGGGTGCGAACGCCGCTGCGGCCATCCGCGGGGGGAGTGGATCGACGTGGTCGCCACCCCCGGCGGACACCGGATCTCCCATGTGCGGGAGGGCCGGGCCACCGAGGCGGCAACGGTCCGGGACGACCCGGCCGCGCTCGCCGACGCCGTGGCGGCGGCCCGGGGCACGCACACCTGACCACGACGCACCACCACCCCTGTTCGACCTGTTCGATGAAGAAAGCGACAGCACTGTGCATCAGTACGAGAAGGACGGACCGGCGATCTACCGCCAGTCCTTCGCCACCATCCGCGCGGAGGCGGATCTGGCAGGGCTGCCCGCCGATGTGAGCCAGGTCGCCGTCCGGATGATCCACGCCTGCGGCATGGTCGACCTCGTACGCGACATCGCCTTCTCACCGAACGCGGTGGCGGACGCCCGTGCGGCCCTGCGGTCCGGCGCACCGATCCTGTGCGACGTGGCCATGGTCGCCAGCGGTGTGACGCGCAAGCGCCTGCCCGCGGACAACGACGTGATCTGCACCCTGTCCGACCCCGCCGTCCCCGAGCTGGCGGCGAAGCTCGGCACCACGCGCAGCGCCGCCGCCCTGGAGCTGTGGCGGGACCGGATGGAGGGCGCGGTCGTCGCCGTCGGCAACGCGCCCACCGCGCTCTTCCGGCTGCTGGAGATGATCGAGGAGGGCGCCCCGCGCCCCGCCGCCGTCATCGGTGTGCCCGTCGGATTCATCGGCGCCGCCGAGTCCAAGGAGGCTCTGGCCGCCCACCCTTCGGGTCTTGAGCACCTCGTGGTGCGCGGCAGGCGTGGTGGCAGCGCCATCGCCGCCGCCGCCCTCAACGCGATCGCCAGCGAGGAGGAGTGAGCGTGCCCGAGCAGCAGCGGACAACCGGCACGGGACGGCTGTACGGCGTCGGGCTCGGCCCGGGCGACCCTGCCCTGATGACCGTGAGGGCCGTGCAGATCATCGGCGAGGCCGACGTCGTCGCGTACCACTCCGCCCGGCACGGCCGCTCCATCGCCCGCTCGATCGCGGCGCAGCACATCCGCGCCGACCACATCGAGGAGGCGCTGGTCTACCCCGTCACGACGGAGACCACGGACCACCCGGGCGGCTACCGGGGCGCGTTGGACGAGTTCTACACCGAGGCCGCGGCCCGTCTCGCGGCGCACCTCGACGCCGGGCGCACCGTCGCCGTGCTCGCCGAGGGCGACCCGCTCTTCTACGGCT
This sequence comes from Streptomyces sp. NBC_01166, assembly GCF_045039765.1. NCBI lineage: Bacteria > Bacillati > Actinomycetota > Actinomycetes > Kitasatosporales > Streptomycetaceae > Streptomyces > Streptomyces sp. NBC_01166. The sequence goes on along the minus strand of NZ_CP108613.1, from coordinate 4,447,436 downwards.
CGTACCAGCACATGCACAAGCGGCTCGCGGACCGTTACGACACCGAGGTCATCCCCGGCGTCACCTCGGTCAGCGCCGCCGCGGCCCGTCTCGGCACCCCGCTCGTCGAGGCCGAGGAGGTGCTGACGATCCTGCCGGGCACCCTGCCCGAGGAGGAGCTGACGGCACGTCTGGCGGCCACGGACTCCGCAGTGGTGATGAAGCTGGGCCGGACCTTCCCCGCGGTGCGCCGCGCCTTCGAGGCGTCCGGCCGGCTGCCCGAGGCGCGGTACGTCGAGCGCGCCACCATGGCCGGGGAGCGGACCGGCGACCTGGCGGACACCGACGCGGACTCCGTGCCGTACTTCGCGGTCGCCGTGCTGCCCAGCCGGATCGACGCGCCCCGGCCCTCACCGGCAGCGGGCCCGGACAGCGGCGAGGTCGTCGTGGTCGGCACCGGGCCGGCCGGACCGCTGTGGCTGACGCCCGAGACACGCGGCGCGCTGGCCGCCGCCGACGACCTGGTCGGCTACACGACGTATCTGGACAGGGTGCCGGTGCGGCCGGGGCAGCAGCGCCACGGCTCCGACAACAAGGTCGAGTCCGAGCGGGCCGAATTCGCCCTGGACCTGGCCCGCCGCGGGCGCCGCGTCGCCGTGGTGTCAGGTGGCGATCCGGGGGTCTTCGCCATGGCGACGGCCGTACTGGAAGTGGCCTCGCAGGACGCGTACACGGACATAGCGGTGCGGGTGCTTCCCGGGGTGACGGCTGCCAACGCCGCCGCCGCCAGGGCGGGTGCGCCGCTGGGCCACGACTACGCCACCATCTCCCTCTCGGACCGGCTGAAACCGTGGGAGGTCATCGCCGAACGGCTGCGTGCGGCGGCCACGGCCGACCTCGTCATGGCGCTGTACAACCCCGGTTCCCGCAGCCGGACATGGCAGGTCGGCAAGGCCCGCGACCTGCTGCTGGAGCACCGCTCCCCGGACACACCCGTCGTGCTCGGCCGCGATGTCGGGGGCCCGGCGGAGAGCGTGCGGACGGTGCGGCTGGCCGATCTGGACCCGGGCGAGGTGGACATGCGGACGATCCTCATCGTCGGGTCCTCCCAGACACGCTGGGTGCGCCGGGGCGACGGACAGCAGATCGTCTGGACGCCACGCCGCTACCCGGAGGACTGACAGCGCGCGTGGTCCGGGCCGGTCACGGACCGGTGAGGCGCCGCAGCAGCGCGAGGGCCTCCCCGGGCGTCCCGGCCACGGGCACACCCGGGGGGACCGGCGGCCGTCCGACCACCACCACCGGGATTCCGGCCTCACGGGCGGCGGCGAGCTTGGGGGCGGTGGCGTCACCGCCGCTGTCCTTGGTGACGAGGACATCGACGCGATGGCGCCGGATCAGCTCCCGCTCGCCCTCCAGGGAGAACGGCCCCCGGTCCAGCAGCACCTCCATCCGCGCCGGGTGCGGGGCGTCGGGGGCGTCCACCGAGCGCATCAGGAACCACAGTGAGTCCAGCTCCGCGAAAGCCGCCAGACCCATGCGTCCCGTGGTGAGGAAGACACGTGACCCGAGCTCCGGCAGCAGCTCCGCCGCACCCGCGAGGGAGTCGGTGACGTGCCACCGGTCGCCCTCCACCGGCACCCAGCCGGGCCGTCGGAGCGCCAGCAGGGGAACATGGACAGCGGCGGCGGCCGAGGCCGCGTTGAAACTGATCGTGCCTGCGAAGGGATGGGTGGCGTCGATGACCGCATCCACATGGTGTGCGCGGAGCCACTCGGCCAGGCCCTCGGCCCCGCCGAAGCCGCCGACGCGTACCTCACCGGGTGGCAGCCTCGGCCGGGCGACGCGTCCCGCGAGTGAGCTGGTCACCCGGATCCCGTCCGCCGCCACCAGGGACTCCGCGAGTCGGCGGGCCTCCGTGGTGCCGCCGAGTACGAGTACGTGCAAGGGCATCGGATCGGTCCATCCATGAGCAGTGAGGCGCAGGGCGGGCGCACCGCCCAACTCAAGCACACCGGTCTCCGGCCCGGATGGACGACCGGGGCCTGTGCGACGGCGGCGACCACGGCCGCGTACACGGCCCTCCTGACCGGCGAGTTCCCCGACCCGGTGACCATCACCCTGCCCAGGGGCCAGACCCCCGCCTTCGCGCTCGCGGTGGAGGAGCTCGCCGACGGCCGGGCCACCGCGGGCGTGGTCAAGGACGCCGGCGACGACCCGGACGTCACCCACGGCGCGCTGGTGCGGTCCACCGTCCGGCTGCTGCCCGCGGGGTCCGGAGTGGTGTTCCGGGCCGGCCCGGGCGTGGGCACGGTGACCCTCCCCGGGTTGCCGCTCGACGTCGGGGAGCCCGCGATCAACCCCGTTCCCCGCCAGATGATGCGGGACCACATCGCGCGGGTGGCGGCGGAGCACGGGGGTACCGGCGACGTCGAGATCACGGTCTCGGTGGACGACGGCGAGGAGATCGCACGTTTCACGTGGAACATCCGCCTGGGCATCCTGGGCGGGATCTCGATCCTGGGAACGACAGGCATCGTGGTGCCCTACTCCTGCTCGGCCTGGATCGACTCGATCCGCCGGGGGGTGGACGTGGCACGCGCGGCCGGCCACCGGCACGTCGCGGGCTGCACGGGCTCGACCTCGGAGAAGACGGTGGTGGCCGAGTACGGGCTGCCGGAGATCGCCCTGCTGGACATGGGGGACTTCGCGGGCGCGGTGCTGAAATACGTACGTCGGCATCCGGTGGAGCGGCTGACCATCTGCGGCGGGTTCGCCAAGCTGTCCAAGCTGGCCGCCGGGCATCTGGACCTGCACTCGGGCCGCTCGCAGGTCGACAAGCCGTTCCTGGCGCGGCTGGCGCGGCAGGGCGGGGCGAGCGAGGAGCTGGCGGCGGAGATCGAGGCCGCCAACACCGGCCTCGCCGCGCTCCAGTTGTGCACGGCCGCCGGGGTGCCGCTGGGCGACCTGGTCGCGGTGGGCGCCCGGGACGAGGCGCTGTCGGTGCTGCGGGGAGCGCCGGTGGCGGTGGATGTGATCTGCATCGACCGGGCGGGGGCCGTCGTTGGGCGCAGCGAGATGCGATGAGCGGCGGGCGGGACGGCAGCCGTCCCGCCCGTCCGTCAGCAGCTGTGGCGGTCCCGCTCCGGGGAGTACAGGTGGCTGTCGCGGAACTGCTCCGCGCCAAGGGTCCTGCCGACCATGATCACGGCTGTCCGGATCACCCCGGCCTCCTTCACCTGCTCCGCGATGGAGTCCAGCGTCCCTCGCAGGATGATCTCGTCCGGGCGCGAGGCCATGGCGACCACGGCGGTGGGGCAGTCCGCGCCGTAGTGCGGCAGCAGCTCGTCGACCACCCGGTCCACGTACCGCGCCGCGAGATGCAGCACGATCAGCGCGCCGCTGCGGCCCAGCGTTGCCAGGTCCTCGCCCTCGGGCATCGCGGTCGCCCGCTGGGCGATCCGGGTGAGGATCACGGTCTGGCCGACGGTGGGCACCGTCAGCTCCCGCTTGAGCGCCGCCGCGGCCGCGGCGAACGCGGGCACGCCGGGCACCACCTCGTACGGCACGCCCGCCTCGTCCAGCCGTCGCATCTGCTCGTTCACGGCGCTGAAGACCGACGGGTCGCCGGAGTGCAGCCGGGCCACGTCGTGGCCCTCCTCGTGGGCGCGCACCAGCTCGGCGGTGATCTGGTCGATGTCGAGCTGGGCGGTGTCCACCAGCCGGGCGTCCGCCGGGCACTCGGCGAGGAGTTCACGCGGCACCAGGCTGCCGGCGTACAGGCAGACCTGGCTGGCGGCGAGGACACGGGCGCCGCGCACCGTGATCAGGTCGGCGGCGCCGGGGCCCGCGCCGATGAAGTACACGGTCATCTGTCGTCTCCTGGAGCGTGCGGGGTTTTCTGTACGGACCACTGCGTGACGGGCATGGCCTGACGCCAGCCGGTGAACCCGCCGACCGGCACGGCATGGGCCACCGAGAGCCGGACCAGGTCGCCGCCGAGCCGCCGGTACCACTCGGCGAGCAGCGCCTCCGACTCCAGCGTGACCGTGTTGGCGACCAGCCGGCCGCCCGGGGGCAGCGCGTCCCAGCAGGCGTCGAGCAGCCCCGGCGCGGTGAGCCCGCCGCCGATGAACACGGCGTGGGGCACGGGCAGTCCGGCCAGGGCGTCGGGTGCGCGGCCGGTGACCACGCGCAGCCCGGGGACGCCGAGTCGGTCGGCGTTACGGGCGATGCGCCCCGCCCGGACCGGGTCGCGTTCCACGGTGACCGCACGGCAGGACGGATGGGTCCGCATCCACTCCGCCGCGATCGACCCCGAGCCGCCGCCGATGTCCCACAGGAGCTCACCGGGGGCGGGCGCGAGTACGCCGAGGGTGGCCGCCCGGACATGGCGCTTGGTGAGCTGGCCGTCGTGCTCGTACGCCTCGTCGGGGAGCCCGGGTACGGCGCCGAGGCGCAGGGCGTCCGGGGCCCTCCGGCATTCCACCGCGATGACGTTGAGCGGGTCCCCGGAGGGGTGTTCCCAGGTGCCGGCGATGCCGTCCAGACAGTCCTCGGCGGGTGAGCCGAGCTGTTCGAGGACCCGCATCCGGCTGGGCCCGAAGCCGTGGTCCCGCAACAGGGCGGCCACGGCGGCGGGCGTGGCCGCGTCCGCCGAGAGCACCAGCAGCCGGCGCCCGTCGTACAGCGCACTGGCCAGCCGGGCCGCGGGGCGGCCGACGAGGGTGACGGTCTCGGTGTCCTCCACCGGCCACCCGAGCCGGGCGCAGGCGTACGACACGGAGGACGGGTGCGGCAGCACCCGGAGCGCCCCGGCGCCCAGCTCCTCGGTGAGGGCCCGGCCGATGCCGTAGAACATGGGGTCGCCGCTGGCGAGGACGGCTGTCCTGCTCCCCGTGTGCGCGGCGAGCAGACCCCGCACGGCGGGCCGCAGAGGCGACGGCCAGGGCACCCGGCGGCCCCGGCATTCCGGCGGGAGCAGACCCAGTTGGCGCTCGCCGCCGATCAGGACCTCCGCGTCCAGGAGCACCGCGCGGGCACTCTCCGGGAGGCCTGCCCAGCCGTCGGCGCCGATCCCCACGACGCTCACGGCGGACGCGGGCGCCGGGACGGCGGGCGGGGGTGACACGGGTGACACAGCCGGTACCTCGGGGTTGGTGGGACGACGCAGCCGAACTCTACGGGGGCGGCTTCCGGACCCGCGCGGCGGAGTGATTCCGGAAAACCTCCCGCGTGGTGTCGAGAACCGGTCGCCGGCTCCGACGTCCCCTGTGAGAGTTGCCCACAAGGGGCGGCGACCGAGGAGCCGAGGAGCGACACCATGAAGTACCTCGTGATGGTTCAGGGTTCGCAGGCCGACTACGAGGCCATGAACGGCAAGCCGTCGGCCGGGAGCCCGGCCTGGAACAAGGAGGACGTGCAGGCGATGTTCGCCTTCATGGGAAACCTCAACAACGACCTGGCCGAGTCCGGCGAGATGGTCGACGGCCAGGGCCTGACGGAACCCGCCAGGACCCGCTCGGTGCTGCCGGGCGTGGACGGCCGGCCGGTGATCACGGACGGCCCCTACGGGGAGACCAAGGAGCAGCTCGCCGGGTACTGGGTGCTCGACTGCGCGAGTCTGGAAAGGGTCACCGAGATCGCCGCGCGCATCCAGGAGTGTCCGCAGCCGGAGGGCGCGCCCGTCTACCCGGTGCTGATCCGTCCCATCGACGAAGGCGGGGACCCGGGCGCTTCCTGACCAGGACGCCCGCGCTCCGGGCGGGAGCCGTGTGAACGAAAGGCCGACCGGCGTCGAGAACCTGCTGCCCCACCACGCGCCGCAGGTCCTCGGCGCGCTCGTACGCCGCTACGGCCACTTCGACACGGCGGAGGACGCTGTGCAGGAAGCGATGCTCGCCGCCTCCCAGCAGTGGCCGGCCCACGGGCTGCCCGACAATCCGCGCGGCTGGCTGATCAGGATCGCGTCGCGGCGGCTGACGGACCAGCTGCGGGCCGACTCCGCGCGGCAGCGGCGTGAGGAGAGGGCCGCCGCGCTCACTCCCCGCGACGCGTTCACGGCGCCGCCGCCGGGGGAGAGCCGCGCTCCGGCCGCCGACGACACCCTCACCCTGCTCTTCCTCTGCTGCCACCCCGAGCTCTCCCCCGCCGCCCAGATCGCCCTGACCCTGCGCGCCGTGGGCGGCCTGACCACGGCCGAGATCGCCCGGGCCCATCTGGTGCCCGAGGCGACGATGGCCCAGAGGATCAGCCGGGCCAAGCAGAAGGTGCGGGGGGTGCCGTTCCGGCAGCCGGGCCCCGCCGACCACGACCTCCGCCTGGCCGCCGTGCTCCAGGTGCTCTACCTGATCTTCAACGAGGGGTACACCGCGACGTCCGGCCGCGAGCTCCACCGCCCCGACCTGGCCAGGGAGGCGATCCGGCTGACCCGTGCCGTCCGCGGGCTGCTGCCCCGCGACGGACGGGTGACCGGACTGCTGGCCCTGATGCTGCTCACCGAGGCCCGCAGCGCCGCCCGCAGCGGGCCGCAGGGTGAGCTGATCCCGCTCGACGAGCAGGACCGCACCCGGTGGGACGGAGCGGCCATCGGCGAGGGCACCGCCCTGGTGGAGGAGGCCCTGTCCCAGGCCCCGGCCGGGGCGTACCAGCTGCAGGCCGCGATCGCGGCGCTGCACGACGAGGCGGCCCGGGCCGAGGACACCGACTGGCCGCAGATCCTCGCCCTGTACGACCTCCTCGTGCAGGGCGCCCCCGACCCGATGGCGGAGCTCAGCCGGGCGGTGGCTCTCGCCATGGTCAGGGGGCCCCGGGCCGGTCTGGAGGCTCTGGCCGCCCTGGAGGACCGGCTGGCGGGCCACCACCGGCTGGACGCCGTACGGGCGCACCTGCTGGAGAGGGCCGGGGACCCGGAGGCGGCACGCCCCGCCTATCTGAGGGCGGCCGACCGCACGCTCAGCGCACCCGAGGCCCGCTATCTGCGCCTCCGCGCGGCCCGGCTGCTGCCCCCGGCCGGCGGGAGCGCCGGATAGCCGAGGCACCGGCGCGGTCACGCACCGAGTCGCCGATCCCGGTCACTCTCGCGATCATCGAATACATGACCAAGAGCGACAACGGCAAGGCCCGGACCGTGCGGATCGCCCAGGAACCCGACGCGGACGAGCTGCTGGGCCGCAGTCCGCTGGCCGCCCTCGTCGGCATGCTGCTGGACCAGCAGGTACCGATGGAATGGGCGTTCACCGGCCCGTTCACGCTGGCACAGCGCATGGGGTCGGACGATCTGGACGCCCGGAAGATCGCCGCGTACGACCCGGACGCCTTCACCGAGCTGTTCACGACGAAACCGGCGCTGCACCGTTATCCGGGCTCCATGGCCAAGCGGGTCCAGCAGCTCTGCCAGTACCTGGTGACCGAGTACGACGGACGGGCGGAAGCGGTCTGGGAGGATGCCGCCACCGGGGCCGAGCTGCTGAAACGGCTCAACGCGCTGCCCGGGTTCGGCACCCAGAAGGCGCAGATCTTCCTGGCGCTGCTGGGCAAGCAGTTCGACGTACGTCCGACCGGCTGGCGGGAGGCCGCCGGGGCGTACGGCGAGGAGGGCTCGCACCGTTCGGTGGCCGACATCACCGGCCCCGACTCACTCGCCGAGGTGCGGGCGTTCAAGCAGCAGGCGAAGGCGGCGGCCAGGGCGGGCCGGACCAGGTGACCGCGGAAGCCCACCCCCCGACCGTCCCCACCGGAAGGACTCCAGTGCGCACCACACGTCGCAGAGCCATGGCGGCCGTGGCCGCCCTGGCCACACCGCTTCTCCTCGCCGCGTCACCGGACCACGGTCACGCGTCACCGGCCGCCGCGTCCGCGTCGCAGGACCCGGCCGACGACGCCGCGGAGCTCTCGAGGCGGCTGGTCCGGGACGCGTCCGCCGACGACGCGTACCGCCACCTGGAGCGCTTCCAGGCCGTGGCCGAGTCGTCGGGCGGCCACCGCGCGGCCGGCTCACCCGGTTACGACGCCTCCGCCGCCTACGTCCACCAGCTGCTCCGGAAGGCCGGTTACGAGGTCGGCTACCAGGCGTTCGACTTCGTCTACACCGAGACGCTCGCCGAGAAGCTCTCCGTGGTCTCCCCCACGCCGCGTGACGTCTCCGTCAGGGCGATGACGTACACCGCATCCACCGAGGAGGGCGGCATCACGGCCGCCCTCGCCGCCGTCCCCACCGACGCCACCACCGGCTGCGAGGCGGCCGACTACGCGTCGGGCGGCTTCAACGGGAAGATCGCCCTCATCGAGCGGGGCGGCTGCTCCTTCGCGGAGAAGCAGGCGGCCGCAGCGGTGGCGGGCGCGGACGGCGCGGTGATCTACAACAACACCGAAGGCGCCCTCTCCGGCACCCTGGGCGGTGCGGAGGCGGGGAAGATCCCTACCGGCGGAATCACCCAGGACGAGGGGAAGAAGCTGGTCGCGGAGGTGGCGAAGGGCGAGGTGAAGGTCTCCCTGGAGATCCGCGAGTTCCGGGAGGACCGCGTCACCCGCAACGTCGTCGCCGAGACCCCCGGCGGGAACGCCGCGAAGACGGTCATGCTCGGCGCACACCTCGACTCCGTCACCGACGGCCCCGGCATCAACGACAACGCGTCCGGATCGGCGGGACTCCTCGAAGTCGCCCTGGCGCTGGCGGAGTCCCACCGGGCGCCCGCCAACAAGGTGCGGTTCGCCTGGTGGTCGGCGGAGGAGAACGGCCTGCTGGGCTCGGAGGCGTACGTCGCGAAGCTCTCCGAGGCGCAACGCGAGAAGATCGCGCTCTACCTCAACTTCGACATGATCGCCTCGCCGAACGGCGCGCAGTTCGTCTTCGACGGCGACGACTCCGACGGGGTTGGCCAGGGCCCGGGCCCCGAGGGGTCCGCCCAGTTGGAACGCGACATCAACGCGTTCCTGGACAGCGAGGGCAAGCCGCACACCGGCACGGACTTCAGCGGGCGCTCCGACTACGGGCCGTTCATCGAGGTCGGCATCCCGTCCGGCGGTACGGACACGGGCGCGGAGGGCATCAAGACGGCCGCCCAGGCCGAGACGTACGGCGGGACGGCCGGCGTCGCGTACGACCCCTGCTACCACGCGGCCTGCGACGACCTGGGAAACATCGACATGGAGCACTTCGACACCAACATCGATGTGATCGCCCACGCGGTCGGCACCTACGCCCACGATCTGAGCTCCCTGGGCCGCCCGGCCCCGGCCGCGTCCGCCACCGGCGAGGAGCGCGGCGGCGGCGGCCTGCGCGAGGGGCACGCCCACGGCGTCACCGGATAGCACGCGCCGCGTACCCGCACCCCCGGTGCGTCACCGGGCCGTCACCGCCCGGCCACCGGGGCACGCTCCCAAACACATCACAGACGGTGCGCCGATTAAAGCGGCTTCATGCCGTTTTGACCGGCATTACAGTCGTGTTCCCTGGCTGCGCCCGGAGCCCCTTGCCCGGTAGGCTTTCCGTGTGATCTTCAAGCGCATCGGAAATGGGCGGCCATATCCCGACCACGGCCGGGAAAGCACCCGACAGTGGGCGGATGTCGCGCCGCGTCCGGTCCGCCTGGACCAGCTGGTGACCACCAAGGGCCAGCTGGACCTCGAGACCCTGCTCGCCGAGGACTCCACGTTCTACGGCGACCTGTTCGCCCACGTCGTGAAATGGCAGGGCGACCTCTATCTCGAGGACGGGCTGCACCGTGCCGTGCGCGCCGCTCTGCAGCAGCGCCAGGTGCTCCACGCACGCGTGCTCGAAATGGGCTGAGCCCGCCACTCCCACCCATGGCGCATTTCGGGCCTTTCGGGTGCTTTTATGCTCATACGGGTGCCATAGGTTGATCGTTTAGTAGGCATCATCACCAGGTCGCACTACGCTGCGCCCATGAGCATGCTGACCCCTCCCGGCATGGGCGGAAAGTACCGCATCACGGGTAACACCTACCCCCGCATGCGCCGCCCCCGCCATCGCCGCAAGCTGGTCCTTTCCGTGACCGCCGCCGTGGTGGCCCTCGGTCTCGCCGGCTGGGGCACGCTCCAGGTCATCGACGTCTTCACCGGCGGCGACGGACAGGCCAACGCGGCCGGCAAGCCGAAGGCCTGCCCCTCCCCGAGCGCCTCGACGCCGGCGAAGGTGCTCCCGAAGCCGGCCGCCATCAAGGTCAACATCTACAACGCGACGCCCCGCAGCGGACTGGCCAAGGCCGCCGCCGACGAGCTCAAGAAGCGCGGCTTCGCCATCGGCAAGGTGGACAACGCACCGGCCGCGTACGACAAGAAGGTGCCCGGCACCGGAATGCTGCTCGGCGGCCCGAAGGCCATGAACGACTCGTTCCCCGTGCTCGCCACACAGCTGCCGGGGGCCGCGCAGAAGACCGACACCCGCAAGACGGCGGACATCGATCTGATCATCGGTACGAAGTTCAAGGCGTTCAGCACGCCCGCAGCGGCGGCGACGGCCCTCACGGCCCTCACCACCGCGCCGTCCCCGGCGCCGTCCTCCTGCTGAGGCGTCCGGGCCCTGCCGGGCCCGGACCCGCCGACGGGACCGACCGGGTCAGCCGGCGGTGCCGTACATCCGGTCCCCGGCGTCCCCGAGGCCGGGCACGATGTAGCCGTGCTCGTTGAGCCGCTCGTCGACCGAGGCCGTGACCACGGTGACCGGCGTGCCCGCCAGCTCGCGCTCCATCACCTCGACGCCCTCGGGCGCCGCGAGCAGCACGACGGCGGTGACATCGTCCGCGCCGCGCTTGATGAGCTCCCGGATGGCCGCGACGAGCGTGCCGCCGGTGGCCAGCATCGGGTCCAGGACATAGACCTGACGGCCGGAGAGGTCCTCGGGCATCCGCGTGGCGTACGTCTCCGCCTGGAGCGTCTCCTCGTTGCGGATCATGCCCAGGAAGCCGACCTCGGCCGTCGGGAGCAGCCGCACCATGCCGTCCAGCATGCCGAGACCGGCGCGCAGGATCGGGACTACCAGGGGGCGCGGATGCGACAGCTTCACACCGGTCGTGGGCGTCACCGGGGTTTCGATGTCGACCTGCTCGGTCCGCACATCCCTGGTGGCCTCGTACGCGAGGAGGGTGACCAGCTCGTCGGCGAGCCGCCGGAAGGTCGGGGAGTCGGTGCGCTTGTCGCGCAGCGTGGTGAGTTTGTGCGCCACCAGCGGGTGGTCGACGACGTGGATCCGCATGCCGTCAACAGTAACCGGGCCCCGGACGGGCTCCCCGCCGGTCCACGCTGGCATCAAGCACCTGTTCGGGGGGAAGGTGGGGGCATACGGACCCAGGCTTGGGGTGGTGTGTCGATTGACCGACGGGGAGCAGCGGAATCAGCGGCAGGCCGGACGCGACGCGCGCGACCTGCCCGACGCGCGGGAGAACGCGCCGGACGCGCAGGAGAGTGACGCGGCACGCCGGAGGCGCAGGGCGCAGTTCCTCCGCGAGCTCCACGAGGCGAAGCAGCTCCGCGACCGGGTCCAGCCGCGCCGCGCCCGTGCGGCCCGTATGCGCCAACAGATGCGGATGCGTACGTTCCGCTGGTGAGGACGGTCGCCGGAGCAGCCGGACCGCCCCCGGAGGAGTCACAGAAGCAGCGCCGGCGGACGCGCACCCGGAAGAACTGATGGCCGACGCAACGGTCGAAGAGGTCTCGCATCGCGCTCGTTTCTGCCACGATGCCGATTGGGCGGGGCCCAGAGCAGCCGGATGACCGTCTGCCCTCCCGTCGGACCGATTCACCTATGACCAGTGGGAGAGTCACGGTGTACTTCGCCGCACTGCTCGCGCGCACCGAAGACGGGTGGGAAGCGAGCGATACAGAGCTCGACGATGTGGAAACCCTGTCCGACCTGACGGATCTGGCCCATGAGGCCTCGGTGGACGAGGACACGGTCCTCGTCTACATCGAGCAGGAGGACGCCTGGTTCGGCGTCGTCCGGGTGGACGGTGAGGAGGACCCCCGTATCTACATCTCGGACGCGTCCGCCGCCGCCCGCTCCTCGTACGGGGAGATCCTGCTCACCGATGAACTGCTCGGCCGCGAACCGGGGGCCGAGGACGAGATCGCCGCACTCGAGGAGCTCGTCGACCTCGACGGAACGGAGGACGGCGAGCCGGATGACCCCCTGTCCGACGCCGACGGCGCCGGCAGCGCCGTCACCGAACCCGACCTGGATCAGGAGGACCCCGACGCCGTACCGGTGGGGCCGCTCGGCGATCTCGGGATCCTCGCCGACCTGGGCCTGTCCGAGAAGGATCTGCTGACCCTGCGCACCGACGCGCTGGCGGAGATCGCCGACGCGCTGGGAGCGGCCGACGTCATGGAGGCCGTCCGTTAGGGTCCGCGGGTGAACGCACCACCACCCACCCCCTCCTCACCGCCTCCCCCCGATCCCGTGAGGGACCCGTGGCAGGCATCCATGCGCCAAGCCCTGGACGAGGCCGCGCAGGCGGCGTCGGCCGGCGATGTGCCGGTCGGCGCCGTTCTCCTGGGTCCGGACGGCGCTCTGCTCGCCGCCGGCCACAACGAGCGCGAGGCCGTCGGCGACCCGACGGCGCACGCCGAGGTGCTCGCCCTGCGCCGGGGCGCCGCCGCTCTCGGCTCCTGGCGGCTGACCGGCTGCACGCTGGTCGTCACCCTGGAGCCCTGCACGATGTGCGCCGGCGCGCTCGTCCAGTCCCGGATCGCCCGGGTGGTCTACGGGGCGCGGGACGAGAAGGCCGGTGCCGCGGGTTCGCTCTGGGACGTCGTACGCGACCGCAGGCTCAACCACCGCCCCGAGGTGATCCACGGCGTCCTGGAGGACCGCTGCGCGGACCTGCTGACGACGTTCTTCCGGGCGCGCTGAGGCCGCCTCCCGGGCGCTCCGGCCCGTCGTCCGGGAATCGGATTTCGAACCAGGCCCCGGCATGGTCTAAGCTCTCTCTCGGTAGCGTGTCCGAGCGGCCGAAGGAGCTCGCCTCGAAAGCGAGTGTGGGGAAACTCACCGAGGGTTCAAATCCCTCCGCTACCGCAGATGATGAAGGGACCGACCCGGACGGGTCGGTCCCTTCACTGCGTTCCGTGCCGGTCGGCCGCGTCAGCCGGCCCGTCGTGTCCCGACTCCGTCGGTCTCGAAGTCATAGACGTTCTGGTTGATGCGGAGGCCGTCGACCGCGCCGATCCACATGTGGTCGCGTCCCTTTCCCACCGCGGCCGTGCAGATGGTCGCTCCCGCGCGCCGCCGTCGCCGAGAGCGTCCTTCAGCTCATCGAGGGAGCACTCCGCGGCCTGGTCGCAGGCGGCGGCCTCGTCGCCCGTGAGGTACCAGTAGCCGGTCGAGGTGGCGTCGATGAAACCGCTCCACCGCTCGGCCACCCCGGCCGGCCCGGGGATTCGCAAATAATTTTGCAGGATGTGCATCTTTGCCTACTATGCACGTTGTGCCGAAGACCACATCCGGGCCCGGGCTACGGGAACGCAAGAAGCAGGCCACACGCAGGGCCATCGCCGAGGCGGCCGTGCGGCTCGCCGCGGAGCACGGCGTCGAGAACGTCACCGTCGAGGCCATCAGCGAGGCCGCCGGCGTCTCCCCCAGGACGTTCTTCAACTACTTCCCCAGCCACGACGACGCGTTCGTCCTGGTCGACGACGAGGTGGGCGAGCGCATCAGGGAGTCCGTGCGCCGCGCCCCCGCCGAACGGCCCCCGCTCGACGTCGTACGCGACGCCCTCGTCGCCGAACTCGACGGGTTCGAAGCCCGCCAGGAGCTGTGGGCCCTCCAGTCCAAGGTGCTCCAGCGGTCGCCCCACCTCATCCACCGCGGTCTGAAGGCCCACGTGGCGGAGGAGAAGGCACTCGCCGTCGCCATCGGGGAATGGCTCGACGCCACCCGTGACGGCACGGACGGGCCGCCCGGGACCGCCGTCTTCCCCCGGCTCCTCGCAGCCGTCACCCAGACCGCCCTGCGGGTCGCCATCGAGCACTGGTGCGACCACCCCGGCGAGACCGTACTCGCGGAGATCTTCCAGGACGTCTTCGCCCAGCTGGCGCAGGGCCTCCCGCGGCCCTCGGCCTAGCCCGCCCGCCGCGCGGCCGAAGTCCCGCACACCACCGACCTGTTCTGCTCAAGTACCGAAGAAGGACACCGTGACCGCAACCGAGGCGTCGGAGCAGGCGCCCACCTCCATGTCCAACAAGCAGATACTGCAGGCGATGTCCGGCCTGATGGCGGGCATGTTCGTCGCCATCCTCGCGGGCACGGTCGTCGCCAACGCCCTGCCGCGGATCATCGCCGACCTCGGCGCGAGCCAGTCCTCGTACACCTGGGTCGTGACCTCCGAGCTGCTCGCCATGACGGCCACCGTGCCGCTGTGGGGCAAGCTCGCCGACCTGTTCAACCAGAAGCTGCTGCTCCAGCTCTCGCTCGGCCTGTTCGTGGTCGGCTCCCTGGTGGCCGGCTTCTCGCAGGACGTCGTCACCCTGATCATCAGCCGCGTCATCCAGGGCATCGGCGCCGGTGGTCTGACGGCACTGGCCCAGATCGTCATGGCCGCCGTCATCCCGCCGCGCCGGCTCGGCAAGTACGCGGGCATCTTCGGCGCGGTCTTCGCCGTGGGCACGGTCGCGGGTCCGCTGATCGGTGGTGTCCTCGTGGACACCTCGTGGCTCGGCTGGCGCTGGTGCTTCTTCATCGGTGTGCCGTTCGCACTGGCCGGGATCGTTCTGCTCCAGCGCACCCTGAAGCTGCCGACCGTACGCCGCAAGGTCCGCATCGACTGGCTGGGCGCCTTCCTGATCGTGGCCGGCGTCTGCGCGCTGCTGATCTGGACGTCCCTCGCGGGCAACAGCTTCGACTGGGCGTCCTGGCAGACGGCCGCACTGGTGGCCACCGGTGTGGTGCTCCTGGTGGCGGCGGTCTTCGTCGAGCAGAGGGCCGCGGAGCCGATCATCCCGCTGGACATCTTCCGCAACCGCACGGTGTCGCTCACGACCCTGGCGAGCTTCTTCGTCGGTGTCGCGATGTTCGCCGGGACCGTCTTCCTGTCCCAGTACTTCCAGATCTCGCTGGGCAAGTCCCCGACCGTGGCCGGGCTCATGAGCCTCCCGATGATCGGTGGTCTGCTGGTCTCCTCGACCGTCGCCGGACAGATCATCTCCGCGACCGGCAAGTGGAAGATCTACCTCGTCTCGGGCTCCGTCGTCATGATGGCCGGACTCGGACTGCTCTCGACCATCGACGCCGACACGCACTTCGGCCTGCTCAGCCTCTACATGGCGCTCATGGGAATCGGCGTCGGCATGCTGATGCAGAACCTCGTGCTCGCCGCGCAGAACGACGTGCCGGCGCACGAACTGGGCGCCGCGACCTCCGTGCTGTCCTTCTTCCGCAGCCTCGGCGGCACCATCGGCACCAGTGTGCTCGGCGCGATCCTCGCCAACCGGGTGGCCAGCGAGATGAGCAAGGGCCTCGCGGACAGCGGGCTCCCCACGACCGGCGGCGGCCACAGCAGCGCCGTGCCCGACATGACCACGCTGCCCGAGCCGATCAAGCAGATCGTCGAGCACGCGTACGGCGTCGCGACCGGTGACCTCTTCCTCATCGCCACCCCGTTCGCCTTCCTCGCCCTGCTCTCCGTCCTCTTCATCAAGGAGAAGCCCCTCAAGACGACGAGCGGCATGGAACGCCTCGCCGCCGAGGAGGCCGCCGCGGCCACCGCGGTCCCCGTCCCGGCTCCCCGGGACGGTGCGGACTCCGGGGTCCAGGACGCCGCCCCCGGCCCGGTCGGTCTGAAGAAGGACTGACCCGCACGGACGGACGACACGAAGGGCCCGGCGCGATGCGCCGGGCCCTTCGGGCGTCAGGTCGGGGGAAGCGGCATCGGGGGGACAAGCCGCTTCCCCCGGTGAGAACGGGGACCGTAGGCCCTCGCCGCGGTCGGGGGGAAGTCACGCGGTGGGGACCTCGTGGAGGTCCCGTTCCTCGGCCCGCGCATTCCTGCAGGTGCTGCGGGCCCACACCCCATCCTCCTCCCTGGCGTAAGCCGCGCCCGCCGACAAAGGGCCCGAATCGACGGGTCCTTCGACCCTAAAAGCCACATCAGTGATCGGAAACGGCCAGCGGATTCGCCCGGACGTGCGGCTAGAATCACGCGACTGCACAGGTGATCGAAGGGGAGGGGCGGGGCTGTGGTGCAAGCGAGGAAGATCGCGCTCTACATGATTGTGGTCTTCGTGCTGTACACGATCATCACCTCTCCCGAGCGGAGCGCCGACCTCGTTCAAATAGGGTTCGAGGGTGTTTCGAGCGCCGCGCAGGGCGTCGGAGACTTCATGTCCGAGCTCGTGAAGTAGGAGATCCACCATGATCCGCCACCTGGTCCTGTTCAAGCTGAACGACGGCGTCGAGCGGGACGACCCGCGGGTCGTCGCGGGCGCGGAGGCCTTCCGGGAGCTCGGCGGGAAGATCCCCGAGCTGCAGTTCTGGGAGTGCGCCTGGAACATCACCGACCGGCCGATCGCGTACGACTTCGCCATCAATTCGGCGGTCGCCGACGAGGACGCGCTCAAGCGGTACGTCGAGCACCCCGAGCACCAGGCCGCAGCCGGCCAGTGGCGCGCTTTCGCCACTTGGGTGATCGCCGACTACCCCTTCTGACCCTTTCGGATCTCCGGTCCCGCCGGCCCCTCCCCTATAGGAGAGGGGCTTTTCGGCATGTTTAAACCAAAACGCCCTCAACACGACACTATGCGGTGCTTGCACACAGTGGACATGTCTTGTGATGCTATGACCGCTTTTGACGGATGAGTTGACCGTAGTTGACCGCAAAGGGGTGGCGACACCGTGCCGGCCAGTACAGCGCCTCAAGTCCCGCCCCAGAACGTCCAGACGGACGACATCCAGACCGAGACCCCCGACCCCACCGCACCGGCGAGAACCCGGGGCGCGGACACCAGGGCGCTGACCCAGGTGCTGTTCGGGCGACTCAAGGACCTCGAACCCGGCACCCCGGAGCACCACAGGGTGCGCACCGCGCTGATCGAGGCGAACCTGCCTCTCGTGCGCTACGCGGCGGCCCGCTTCCGCAGCCGCAACGAGCCGATGGAGGACGTCGTCCAGGTCGGCACCATCGGCCTGATCAACGCCATCGACCGCTTCGACCCGGAACGCGGCGTCCAGTTCCCCACATTCGCCATGCCCACCGTGGTCGGCGAGATCAAGCGCTACTTCAGGGACAACGTGCGGACCGTGCACGTGCCCCGGCGGCTGCACGAGCTCTGGGTCCAGGTCACCGGCGCGACGGAGGACCTGACGACCGCTCACGGCCGCTCACCGACCACCGCCGAGATCGCCGAGCGCCTGAAGATCTCCGAGGAGGAGGTCCTCGCCTGCATCGAGGCGGGCCGCTCCTACCACGCGACCTCGCTGGAGGCCGCCCAGGAAGGTGACGGGCTGCCCGGTCTCCTGGACCGCCTCGGCTACGAGGACCCGGCGCTGGCCGGGGTCGAACACCGCGATCTGGTCCGGCATCTGCTCGTACAGCTGCCCGAGCGCGAACAACGGATCCTGCTGCTGCGCTACTACAACAACCTGACGCAGTCGCAGATCAGCGCCGAACTGGGCGTCTCCCAGATGCATGTGTCAAGGCTTCTGGCCAGAAGTTTCGCCCGACTGCGATCCGCAAACAGGATCGAAGCGTAACCGGAACGGGTAGACCCCTGGAGGGCCGCATCCGGGGGCTTAAAAGCCGCACACCCCCTGTTTCCTGCGCAGTTTCGGCGCTGACTTGTCGACATGTCACTACAGCGTGTTGCCGACATGTGACATTCTGCTGGAACCGCGTTTGCCGCAGCCCTACCTCCGGTATTCAGGTGGAGGCTGCGTTCCTCCGATGGTCGTGGCCACCGCGACCGTCCGCGACCTCAAGGGGGTGGCATGTCCGCAGAACAGGGCAGCTCGAAGGTGCTCACGCTCACGAAGAGCGTGCCGGCACCAGCCGTGCTCACCAGCTCGCCGGAAGCCATCGACACCCGCACCCTGTCCCGCTCCCTGTTCCTGCGGCTAGCCGCGCTGGGTCCCGCCCCGGGCCCCGACGGAACGGACAGCCCTGAGCGGGCCTATGTGCGGGACACACTCATCGAGCTCAACCTCCCGCTCGTGCGGTACGCGGCGGCGCGGTTCCGGAGCCGTAACGAACCCATGGAGGACATCGTCCAGGTCGGGACGATCGGCCTGATCAAGGCGATCGACCGCTTCGACTGCGAACGGGGCGTGGAATTCCCCACGTTCGCGATGCCGACCGTCGTGGGGGAGATCAAGCGCTTCTTCCGCGACACCTCGTGGTCGGTGCGGGTGCCGCGCCGGCTCCAGGAGCTGCGGCTCGCCCTCACCAAGACCAGCGACGAGCTCGCCCAGAAGCTCGACCGCTCGCCGACGGTGCCGGAGCTGGCCAAGGCGCTCGGGGTCTCCGAGGAGGACGTGGTCGACGGCCTGGCCGTGGGCAACGCCTACACAGCCTCCTCCCTGGACTCCCCGTCACCCGAGGACGACGGCGGCGAGGGCTCGCTGGCGGACCGCCTCGGATACGAGGACGCGGCGCTGGAGGGTGTCGAGTACCGCGAGTCCCTGAAGCCGCTGCTGGCCAAGCTCGCCCCTCGCGAGCGGCAGATCATCATGCTGCGCTTCTTCGCCAACATGACCCAGTCGCAGATCGGCGAGGAGGTCGGCATCTCGCAGATGCACGTCTCCCGGCTGCTGACCCGGACGCTCACCCAGCTCAGGGAGGGGCTCATCTCCGACTGACCCCTGACGGGTCCGTACGGAGCGGCTCGCCGGCCGCCGGGGCACCACGCACGCCGCCCCGGCGGCCTCGCCGTGTCCGGGCTTCCCGCGCCGCACGGAACCCACGGACGCTCCGGGCCGCGCCCGACGCAGACCGCTCCCGCGCCGACGTGCGGTGCGGGAGCGGTGCGGAAGGACGGCGTACACGCTCACGTGGGCGCCTGGCCGGTCCACGGGCCCCGGAGGGCGACGGGCCGGCCGTGAAGGGGACGGGGCGGTGGTCAGCCGAGCGCGAGCCAGGCGACCGCGCCGAGGACGACGATGACCGCGACGACGGCCACGATCACCCCGGTCTTCGAACCGGACGAGGTCGCGGCGGGCTGCTGCCTGCGCTGCGGCTCGCCCTCGTCGACGAAGGCGCGGAACATCTGCGTGCTGCCCGCCGGGTCGTGAGTGCCCTCGGGGCCCGGCTGCGGGGCGTGGGGGTTGTGTGCCATGGCCCAGGACACTAGCGAACGCGAGCCTTCCGCCCAACCCCCGGGTCCACAGGGGCCGATGCCCTTCCTCCGCGCACACGGCCTCTTCACCCGTCCGCCGGAGCGCTCCGCACCGCCTCCACGCGCCCCCCTCCCGGCCCCGGGGCAGTGACGAGGAACACATCCGGCGGGACCCACCCCCTCTGCGCTGCACGCTTGACCGGGCCCCTACGCAGCCTTTTGCGTTCCTTTACTTCTGCAAGGTCCATTTCGTTTGCCTGCGGCAACCAACTGCTTCTATCGTTGCCCTAAGCAACAAGATGTTCCCGCAAGACGCCTGGAGGGCCGGTGGCAGCACGGAGCCAGTACGAAGAACTGGCCCGGCAGCTCAGCGCCGTCGGAGCCGTCAAGCGGGGCGTCGCCCGCATCCTGCCCGCAGAGTGTCCCGGTGGCGCGGCCGCCGTGCTGACACTGCTGTCCCAGTACGGCGAGATGCGGATCTCCCGGCTTGCCGAGCTCCTGGCCGTGAACATGTCGGTGACCAGCCGACATGTGACTCACACGGTGGAGAACGGCTGGGTCGAACGGTCCCCGGACCCGGCGGACAAGCGGTCCCGCATCCTGCGGCTGACCCCCGCGGGCTACGAACTGATCGACGAGCTGGGCCGGCGGACAACCGAGATGTTCGCCCACAACCTCGTCGACTGGTCCGACGAAGAGGTCGGTCAGCTCAACACGTTGTTGTCCCGGCTGCGCGACAGCTTCTCCTGCCGCGGCTCCGGAGGGTGTGCCCCCGGAAGGCACAGCGGCGACTGCCGCGCCGGGCACTCCGACGACTCACACACCCGTACACCCGTGTAACAGAAGCAAAGAGAAGGAATTTAATGGCTACGACCACACCACCCGGTGTGCGGGGCGGCCACGCCAAGCACGGGGCTCCCGAAGCCCCCGCTGGCACGCCGATGACACACCGGCAGATCATGGAAGCGCTGACCGGGCTGCTGCTCGGCATGTTCGTCGCGATTCTGTCGTCGACGGTCGTCTCCAACGCCCTGCCCGAGATCATTTCCGACCTCGGCGGCGGCCAGAGCGCCTACACCTGGGTCGTGACGGCCTCGCTGCTGGCCATGACGGCCACCACCCCGCTGTGGGGCAAGCTCGCGGACCTGTTCAGCAAGAAGCTGCTGGTCCAGATCGCCCTGCTCATCTACGTGGGCGGCTCCATAGTCGCCGGTCTCTCGACCAGCAGCGGCATGCTCATCACCTGCCGTGTGGTGCAGGGCATCGGCGTCGGCGGTCTCTCCGCCCTCGCCCAGATCGTGATGGCCGCGATGATCTCCCCGCGCGAGCGCGGGCGTTACAGCGGCTACCTCGGCGCGGTCTTCGCCGTCGCCACCGTCGGCGGCCCGCTCCTCGGCGGTGTCATCACCGACACCAGCTGGATGGGCTGGCGCTGGTGCTTCTACGTGGGTGTGCCGTTCGCGGTCATCGCCCTGATCGTGCTCCAGAAGACCCTGAAGCTCCCCGTGGTCAAGCGCGAGGGCGTCAAGATCGACTGGTCCGGCGCGTTCTTCATCAGCGCCGCCGTCTCGCTGCTGCTGCTCTGGGTGACCTTCGCGGGCGACAAGTACGACTGGATCTCCTGGCAGACCTGGACGATGCTGGGCGGCACCGTCGTCCTCGGCGCGCTGTTCCTGTTCATCGAGTCCAAGGCCCGCGAGCCGATCATCCCGCTGCGCCTCTTCCGTAACCGCACCATCACGCTGGCCTCCGCGGCCTCGCTGTTCGTCGGTATCGGGATGTTCGCCGGCACCGTCTTCTTCAGCCAGTACTTCCAGCTGGCGCGGGACAAGTCGCCGACGATGTCCGGTGTCATGACGATCCCGATGATCGCCGGGCTCTTCCTCTCCTCGACCCTGTCGGGCCAGATCATCACCAAGACCGGCCGCTGGAAGGCCTGGCTGGTCACCGGTGGCTTCCTGCTCACCGCGGGTCTCGGGCTGCTGGGCACCATCCGGTACGACACCGAGTACTGGCAGATCGCGATCTTCATGTTCGTCATGGGTCTCGGCATCGGCATGATGATGCAGAACCTGGTGCTCGCCACGCAGAACCAGGTGGCCCCGGCCGACCTGGGCGCGGCCAGCTCCGTCGTGACGTTCTTCCGTTCCCTCGGTGGTGCGATCGGCGTCTCGGCGCTGGGTGCCGTCCTGGGCAACCGCGTCACCCACTACGTCAAGGACGGCCTCGCCGACCTCGGCCCCGAGGGTGCCGCACTGGGCCACGGCGGAACCGGCGGCGGGGGCATCCCCGACCTGGACGCGCTCCCCGCCCCGCTCCGTACGGTCATGGAGGTCGCCTACGGCCACGGTGTCGCCGACGTCTTCCTGTTCGCCGCGCCCGCCGCGCTGGTCGCCTTCCTCCTGACCCTCTTCATCAAGGAGGTCGCCCTGAAGACCAGGGCGGGCAACGACACCCCCGCCGACGGGGCCGCCGCGACGGAGTCCGTCGAGGCGCCCACCGCCGACACCGCGCTGATCGCCGAGGGAACGGCCGGGGTCACCTCGGTCGCCGTTCTGGAGGAGACGGCTGCCACGAAGGAGCTGACCATTCAGGGAACGCCCGTACGCGGTGTGGTGCGGGGCGCCGAGGGCGCACCCGTGGCCCGTGCCGCGGTCACACTGATCTCGCTGGGCGGCCGGCAGCTGGGGCGCTCCGTCGCCCAGGCCGACGGCGGCTACGTCCTGGACGCTCCGGGCTCCGGCTCGTACGTCCTGATCGCGTCCGCCGACGGCTTCCAGCCGCAGGCGTCCACCGTGGTCGTCGGCGAGGAGCCGCTGGCCTACGACATCCTGCTCGCCGGTACGAGCGGTCTCTCCGGGACCGTGCGGACCGCCGAGGGCGGCACCCCGGTCGACGGTGCCATGGTCGTCGTCACCGACGTGCGCGGCGACGTGCTGGCCACGGGCGTCTCGGGCGACGCGGGTGAGTTCACCTTCGGTGACCTGATCCCCGGCTCGGTGACCGTAGCGGTCACGGCCGCGGGCTTCCGTCCGCTGGCCCTGCCGGTGGAGGTCGGCGGCCAGGGTGTCACCCGGGTCGACGTGGCCCTGCGGTCCGGCGCGCTGGTGCGGGGTGTCGTCAAGGCCGGCTCCCGCCGGGCACCGCTGAACGACGCCCGGGTCACGCTGGTCGACGCGGCCGGCAACGTGGTCGCCACCTCGACGACCGGGGAGGACGGCGTGTACGCCTTCACCGACCTGGACGCCGGTGAGTATTCCGTGATCGCGACCGGCTACCCGCCGGTGGCGGGCTCGCTGACCGTGAGCGGCAGCGGAGTCGACGGTCACGACATCGAGCTCGCCCACCCGGGCGAGTAAGAAGGAAAGATCCGCAAAGACCCCTGGCGGGACAGCACTTCGAGCGGAGAGGCTGTGGCCGCCGGTGGAAATGGGCCCCGTGGCGGGAACGGCAGGCAGGGGACGGCCTGCCGATCCCGCCCCGGGGCCCGGCTTATTGAGACCGCACGCATGTGCCGGTCGGTCTAAGTCGCTGCTTCACGAGTGATTTGAGCAAGGAGAGAACACGGGATGGGACTTCGCGCACAGGTACGTACGCGGGACGGCTGGGCGGTCCAGCACGCGGTCGTGACGGTGACCGACATGACGGGCACCCAGGTGCTCCGCGCGGCCGCCGACGAGAACGGGGCCGTCCGCACCGACGATCTCCTCCAGGCCGGCGCGTACACGGTGATCGTCACGGCGGTGGGTTACGCCCCCGCCGCGTCCACCGCGCTCGTCACGGCCAGCGGCCGCGTCGAGGCCGGAACCGTGGTGCTGGCCCGGCAGGGCGGTGTGGAACTGCCGCCTCCGGGCATCTGGTCGCTGGACCCGGTGCACTCGTCGGTGGCCGCCGTCGCACAGCACCTGGGGATCTCCAGCGTGCACGGCCGGTTCACCGAATTCGGCGGCCGTATCGAGATCACCGAGAACGTCCAGAACTCCCGGGTGGAGGCCTTCATCGCCTCCACCAGCATCGACACCGGCAACGCCATGCGGGACAAGCACCTGCGCTCGGCGGACTTCCTGGACGTGGAGACGTTCCCGGAGCTCACCTACCGCTCCCGTGCGCTGACCCCGGCCGGCCCCGACCGCTGGACGGTGCACGGCCTGCTCACCATGCACGGCATCGCGCGGGACGTGGACCTCGACCTCAGCTACCTGGGCACCGGGCCCGACCCGTGGGGCGGGGTGCGGGCGGCCTTCCACGCCACGGCCGAGCTGCGCCGCGACGACTTCGCCATGAACTACAACCAGGTGCTGCAGGCGGGCATCTCCGCGATCGGCACGACCCTGCGCGTGGAACTCGACATCCAGGCGGTCCAGGGCGACTCCCTCCCGGGATAAGGCGGTCCGAAGGCCCTAGGGTTGGCCGTATGGCACCCAACATCGCGACCAACACCGCCGTGGAGCTCGGGGAACTGCTGGACTTCGTGCGGCCCCGGCACCGGGCGATCCTGCTGACCACCCGGTCCGACGGCCGCCCCCAGGGCTCCCCGCTCACCTGCGGGGTGGACGACGCGGGGCGGATCGTCGTCTCGACCTACCCCGAACGGGCCAAGACCCGGAACGCCAAGCGGGACGAGCGGGTCAGCGTGATCGTCCTGTCGGACGAGTGGAACGGACCCTGGGTCCAGGTCGACGGCTCGGCCGAGGTGATCGACTCACCGGATTCGGTCGAGCCCCTCGTCGAGTACTTCCGCAACATCTCCGGCGAGCACCCGGACTGGGACGAGTACCGGGCGGCGATGATCAAGCAGGGGAAGTCCATCATCCGGATCACTCCGGAGCGCTGGAGTCCGGTCGCCACCGGCGGCTTCCCCGCCCACCTGGCCGGCGGCGGCTGACCGATGACCCCGCCCCACCCGGACCCGCTCGCGCGGGCCCGGCTGCTGACCTCCCCGTCCGTCGGACCGGCCGTGGTCCGTGAGCTGGAACGGATCACCGGCCGGCCGGCCGTACCGGTGTACGCCACCGCGCCCGACGTCCCCTTCGTGTACGTGGGGGACGTGCTGCCCGACGCGCTGCGGGTCGCCGGCCTGTTGTGGTTCCACAGCGTCAACGCGGGTACGGACGCGTTGCTCGCCGCCGGGCCCTGGCCCGAAGGGGCCCTGCTGACGCGGACGGTGGGACGGATGGGCGAGCGGATCGCCCAGTACACGCTGGCCTGGATCCTCGCCGAGTGCCAGTCCGTCCCGGAGCACACCGCGCAGCACTCCCGGTCCGAGTGGCGCCGCCTCCCGTCCGAGCTCGCTGCCGGACGGACCGCCGTCGTCCACGGCACCGGTCGCATCGGCTCCGCCGTCGCCGGCCTGCTGCGCGCCTGCTCCGTACACACGGTGGGCGTGGGCCGCACTCCCCGCGCCGCGCCCGCGGGCTTCGACCGGGTGGTCCTGGCCGGCTCGGAGGAGGAGACGGCGGCGCTGGCGGAGGCAAGGTGGGTGGTGTCCGCCCTGCCCCTGACCGGTGACACGGAGCGCTTCTTCGACGCCGCCAGATTCACCGCGATGCGGGGCGCCACCTTCGTCAACGTCGGCCGGGGCGCGACGGTGGACATGGCGGCGCTGGAGGCCGCGCTGCACGGCGGGACGGTCCGCCGCGCCGTGCTCGACGTGCTGCCCGACGAGCCCGCGGCGCCCGGCGACCGCGCCTGGCGGCTGCCGCGCACCGTGATCACGTCGCACTCGGCCGGCATCACGGCCGACGAGGACGTCGTCGCCGACTTCGAGTCCTGCTGGCAGGCGGTCACCGAGGGGCTCACACCGGCCCTGGCCGTGGACACCCGCCGCGGCTACTGAAGGCCGGGCTCGTCCTACGGCCGGCGCGCCGCCCGTTCGCACGTCGCCTCGATGCCCGCGATCAGGAGGTCCAGCGCGAACGTGAAGTCCCGCTCGCGCATCTCCTCCACCGTCGCCCCGCCACGCGCGTCCATGAGGTTCTCCGAGGGCCGCATGGCCTGGTGGATCTCCGGGTCCGCGCGGATCGTTCCCATCGCCCGCTCGAAGTACTCGTCCTGAGTGAGCCCGGCCTCCACCGTGCGCTGCACGAAGTGGCCCTCGGTGGTGCCGAATCCGTAGACGAACTGGAAGACGGCCGCCATCGCGCCCGTCTGTCGCTCCAGGGGCAGCCCGGTCGCCCGGACGACGTCCTGGACGGCGTACGAGAACAGCATCGAGTGCGGGCCGATGTTCAGGAAGCTGCCGATGAGGGCCGACACCCAGGGGTGCCGGACGAACATCTTCCGGTAGCTGGTGGCCAGTTCACGCAGGCGGTCGCGCCAGTCGATGTCCTCCGCCGTGGCCGGGATCTCGCCGAAGACGGTGTCCAGGGCGAGTTCCAGCAGGTCGTCCTTGGTGTCGACGTACCAGTAGAGGGACATCGCCGTGACGTCGAGCTCGGCGGCGAGGCGCCGCATGGAGAACTTCGCGAGTCCGTCGGCGTCCAGCAGCCGGACGCTCGCCGCCGTGATCCTGTCCCGGTCGAGGCCGGCCGGCTGATCCGCCTTACGGGTGCGCGACGGTGTCCGCCGGTCCAGCCACACACTGACCCTGGCAGGGTTCCTCACACGGTCTGCCGCGGACCCCATGGCGCACACTCCTCGTCTCGCGGTGGCTCTCCTGCGTACCGGCGCCCCCGTCCGATGCTATGCCCGTCACCTGGGGTTCTCAGTCGGCCTCCCTGCGCTCCGCCCGCCTCAGCAGGACCGCGGCCAGCAGACCACCGGCCAGGACCGCCGCCGCTCCGACCAGTTGGCTGGTCTCCAGGCCCGAGGCGAAGGCGTCCGTGATCCGCTCGCGGTCCGCCGCCCCGCCGGCTGCGGCGAGCGCCGCGGGCAGTGAGGCGGCCCCGGCGACACCCGGTACGAGCGCGGCGAACCGGGAGTTGAGCACGGCTCCGAGCACGGCGACCCCGAGCCCGTTGCCGAACTCGGCGAGCGTGCCGTTCACCCCGGCGCCCACGCCCGCCTTCTCCGGCGGGATGGCGCTCATGATCGCGTTGGCCATCGCGGGCATGGCGAGCGCGACGCCCGCCCCCATGACGATCAGGCCGAGCAGCATGCCGCCGTAGTCCCGCCCGCCCAGCAGGGCGATCGCCCCGAGCCCGGCGGCCAGCAGGCTCATCCCGGCGGCGATGACGGCGGGCGTGCCCAGCTTCCCCACGAGCCGGGCGCCGAGCCCCGTGAGGTTGAGCGCGACGACGGTGAGGGCGAGCGGAGCCGTCCGCACTCCGGCCTCCAGCGGCTCGTAGCCGAGGACGAACTGCAGGTGCTGGGTCAGCAGGAAGAGTGAACCCGTCATCCCGAAGGCGACGAGGATCGCACCCGCGACCGCGCCGGTGAACCTCTGGTTGCGGAAGAAGCGCATGTCCAGCATCGGGTACGGGACGTGGAGCTCCCACAGGACGAATCCGGTGAGGACGGCTGCCCCGGCGAAGGCCGTCAGCAGGACCGGGCCGGAGCCCCAGCCGTGCTCGGGGCCGGAGATGATCGCGTACACGACGGAGGCCATGCCGAGGGTGGAGAGCAGCGCCCCGACCAGGTCCGGGCGGTCGCCGTGGGGGTTCCTCGACTCGGGGACGAGCCGGACGACCGCGACGAGGCCGATGACCGCCACGGGGATGTTGATCAGGAAGATCGCGCCCCACCAGAAGTGGTCGAGCATCGCCCCGCCGATCAGCGGACCGGCGGCGAAGCCCAGCGAGCTCACGGTGGACCAGATGCCGATGGCCTTGACGCGCTCGGTGTCGTCGAAGATCTGCACCACGACGGCGAGGGTGGTCGTCATCAGCAGCGCGCCTCCGACACCCATCCCCGCGCGGGCGGCGATCAGTTGTCCGGAGGACTGCGCGAGCCCTGCGGCCAGCGAACCGACGCCGAACAGCGCGAGCCCGGCGACCAGCATCTTCTTCCGGCCGTATCGGTCGGCGGCGCTGCCCGCGGTGAGGACGAGCCCCGACTGGACGAGCGCGTAGGCGTTGATCATCCACTGCACATCGGCGGTGGAGGCGTGCAGATCCGAGGTGAGCGAGGGGATCGCGACGTTCAGGACGGTGTTGTCGAGCAGCACCGTGAGCTGGGCGAGGCAGATGACCCCGAGGATCACCCAACGCCGCGCGTGGCCGCTGCGGGGGGTGAGGTCGTTCTGCTCGGCGGTGGTCGCCGTCATGCGGGCTCCTGGTTCCGGTGCACTCGTACGGTGTATGGGAGGTGCTCCTGTACACCGTATGGCATTGCCTCTACGGCGTACAACACATATGCGTACGGCCTCCGGATCCGCACCGGGGACGCCACAGGGCGGTTGCCCCGGAGCCTGTGCTCCGGGGCCACCGCCCTGCTACCGGGGTCTCAGCTCTTCGGCTGGGTGAGGTCGTAGAAGGTCGCGCTTCCCGCGGTGACCTCCTTGAAGTTCTCCTCCACCCACGTCGTGATCTGGGAGGAGGCGCCCTCGCCGCCGCCGCCCGTGCCGCCCGAGATCAAGTAGTGGATCTTGCCGTCCTCCACGTACTTCTTGAACTGGGCAAGCGTCGGGGACGGGTCGCTGCCGTTGAAGCCGCCGATCGCCATCACCGGGTCACCGGTGGCGAGCTGGTAGCTCGCGGCGTTCTGCGAACCGATGGCCGCGGCGGTCCAGGTGTAGGCGTCCGCGTTCTGCTTCAGGAGCGTCTTGGCCTCGGAGTCGACGGAGGCGCCGTTGAGCAGACCGCCCATGCCTCCTCCGCCGCCCGCGCCGCCTTCGCCCGTGCCGCCGCCGGGCATCCCGCCCTGCTGACCGCCGGGAGCCTGGCCCTGCTGGCCCTGGCCGGGGGCGCCGCCGGGCATGCCGCCGGCCGGCGCGTTGCCGGGAGCCTGTCCGCCCTGCGCGTTGCCCTGTGCCTGGCCGCCCGGCTGTGTGCCCTGGCCGGGGGGCTGCATGCCGCCGCCCTCGCCGCCACCGGGACCGCCGCCCCGGCCGCCACCGGGGCCGCCCATGCTCGCGCCCGAGGGACCCGCCGTGACGATCGAGCCCTGGTGCCCTGTGCCGAGCGTGCTGATCGTGTACGCCGTCGGCCCGGCCAGCGACGCCGCCAGACCCAGACCCGCGACGCCCAGCACGAGCGTCCGGCCCAGCCGTGCGGCGAACAGCAGCCCCACGGCGCCCACGAGACCACCGGTCAGGACCGCCCAGCGCAGCCAGGGGAAGTAGTCCGGGGTACGCCCCAGCAGGACATACGCCCAGACGGCCGTCGCCGCGACGGTCACGCCGAGCGCGGCGCCCGCCCACCACTTGCTCCGCTCCTCCCAGAGGACCGTGGCGCCCATGCCGACCAGCGCCGCGATGTAGGGCGCCAGGGCGACCGTGTAGTACTGGTGGAAGATGCCGGCCATGAAGCTGAAGACGAAGGCCGTCATCAGCAGCGAACCGCCCCAGGCGAGGAACGCCGCACGGGCCGTGTCGGTCCGCTTCGCCCGCCAGGTCAGGCAGATGCCCGCCACCAGCAGGATCAGCGCGGCGGGCAGCAGCCAGGAGATCTGGCCGCCGATCTCGGAGTTGAACATGCGGCCGATGCCGGTCTCGCCCCAGCCGCCGCCCTGTCCGCCACCGCCGCCACCGCCGACGCTGCCGGTCTCCTCGCCGTTGATACGGCCGAGTCCGTTGTAGCCGAAGGTGAGTTCCAGGAAGGAGTTGTTCTGCGAACCGCCGATGTACGGGCGCGACGAGGCGGGCCACAGCTCGACGATCGCCACCCACCAGCCGCCGGACACGATCATCGCCAGTGCCGCCAGGCCGAGCTGGCCGAACCGCTTCCGGACGGAGACCGGCGCGAACACCGCGTACAGCACGGCGAGCGGCGGCAGGATCAGGAAGGCCTGCAGCGTCTTCGACAGGAACGCGAGACCCACCGCGACGCCCGCCCAGACCAGCCACTTCGTCCGGCCGCCCTCCATCGCGCGCAGCACGCAGTAGACGGTGACGGTCATCAGGAGCGCGAGCAGCGCGTCCGGATTGTTGAAGCGGAACATCAGCGCGGCGACCGGCGTCAGCGCGAAGACCACCATGGTGATCAGCCCGGCCGCGGCGCTGAAGCGGCGGCGCACGGCCCCGTAGAGGACACCGGCGGTGGCGACGGCCATCAGCACCTGGGGCGCGAGGATCGCCCAGGAGCTCAGGCCGAAGATCCGGACCGAGAGGGCCATCGGCCAGAGCGTGGCCGGGGGCTTGTCGACGGTGATCGCGTTCGCCGAGTCCAGCGAGCCGAAGAAGAAGGCCTTCCAGCTCTGGCTGCCGGCCTGCACGGCCGCGGAGTAGAAGGAGTTGGCGTAGCCGGAGGCGCTCAGATTCCACAGGTACGCGAGCGCGACGACCAGCAGCACTCCGAGGAAGGCGGGCCTCGCCCAGCGCGGGTCCTCGGGCCTGCCCCGGCGGATGCGCCGCGACAGCGGCACCCTCCTGCCCGCGGCGTGCGCGGGCGCCCCTGGGGTGTCGGGCGGGGCCTGGAGGCGATCGGAGTGGGTGGCGGCGGTCATCGGGCGTTCCTCAGTTCGTGTGCGGCACCCTGGCGGGCGTCCTGGTGGTCGGTGCGCCGGTCGGGGAAGACCCAGGCACGGAAGAGCAGAAACCGCAGCACCGTTGCCGCGAGGTTGGCCGCGATCAGCACGGCGAGTTCCGTGCCGTGCGACGCCGATCCGGACGCCGTCCCGAGGGCGGCGAGCGATCCGCTGGTGAGGGCGAGCCCGATCGCGAAGACGACGAGTCCCTGCGCCTGGTGGCGCACGGCTCCGCCCCGGCCGCGCACGCCGAAGGTGAGCCTCCGGTTCGCCGCCGTGTTGGCCACGGCGGACACCAGGAGGGCCGCCGCGTTGGCGAACTGCGGGCCGACGCCCAGCCGGAAGAGGGAGTACAGGACGAGGTAGACCAGGGTGGAGAGTGCACCCACGACGCAGAACCCGACCAGCTGCCTGGCGAGTCCGCGCGGCACCCCGGGCACGGCCCGGTCGCGCGGGTCGTCCCCGAAGGGCCGCGCCAGGCGGTCGAGCGGCAGCGCCCCGGTGGCCAGGGCCCGGCCCACCCGCCAGACCCCCTTGAGGTCGTCGGTCGCGGTCCTGACGATGTGCACGGTGGAGTCCGGGTCGTCGACCCAGTCGACCGGCACCTCGTGGATGCGCAGCCCGGCCCGCTCGGCGAGGACCAGCATCTCCGTGTCGAAGAACCATCCGGTGTCCTCGACCATCGGCAGCAGCCGCTGCGCGACCTCGCGCCGTATGGCCTTGAAGCCGCACTGGGCGTCGCTGAACCTGGCGGCCAGCGAGGAGCGCAGGATGAGGTTGTAGGCCCGCGAGATGAACTCACGCTTCGATCCCCGCACCACCCGCGAACTGCGGGCGAGGCGCGAGCCGATGGCCAGGTCGGAGTGGCCGGAGATCAGCGGGGCGACCAGCGGCAGCAGGGCGTTGAGGTCGGTCGAGAGGTCGACGTCCATGTAGGCGAGGACAGGGGAGTCCGAGTGGGACCAGACGGTCCGCAGCGCCCGGCCCCGGCCCTTCTCCTCCAGCCGGTACGACCGCACCTCGGGGATGAGGGCCGCGAGCCGGGCCGCCACCTCGGGCGTACGGTCGGTGCTCGCGTTGTCCGCCACGGTGATCCGGAATCCGTAGGGGAACGTCCGCGCCAGATGGTCGTGGAGGCGCAGCACGCACGTTTCGAGGTCCTTCTCCTCGTTGTACACGGGGATCACTACGTCGAGTACGGGAGCGCCGACCGCTGCGGCCAGGAGATGTTCCCGGGCCGGCAGGGTGCTCCAAGGAGTGTCGGTTCGCATGACACAGACACTCGCCAACCACGCTGTCACATCCGTGTGGTGAGCCTGTGGTCCGTCTGTGAGTACGTCACGGGGGCACCGAGCGTTCCGTTTTCCCAGGTCACAGCCTCGTGGCCGAAACTCTCCGGCCGGGGCGCGGAGACATGGGCGGGGCTGTCCGTGCCTCCCCCGTACACCGCGTCGGCCGGCAGATGGACCGCGAACACCGTGTTGCCCGGCACCGACCGCACCTCGGCCAGCCCGCCGTGCGCGGCGACGACGGCCTGCACGATGGCGAGGCCGAGACCCGTCGACCCGGCGTGCCGGGAGCGCGAGGCGTCTCCGCGCGCGAACCGTTCGAAGACATGCGGCTGCAACTCGGCGGGGATGCCGGGCCCGTTGTCCTGGACCTCCAGGGTCACCCAGGGCAGCTCCCCGCGCGCCTGCCGAAGGCGGACCGTGACCGTGGTCCCCGGCGGGGTGTGCGTGCGCGCGTTCGCGAGCAGATTGACCAGCACCTGCTGGATCCTCGTCGGGTCCGCCGACACCGTCGCCGGCACCTCCGGCAGGTCGAGCCGCCAGTGGTGGGTGGCTCCGGAGGAGCCGTCGGGGGCCCGGTCCGCGACGCGGGCGTCGCTCACCGCGTCGATGACGAGCGGCGAGAGATCGGTGCTCTCGTACGAGAGCGGCCGGCCGGCGTCGAGACGTGCCAGGAGCAGCAGGTCCTCGACCATGCCCGTCATCCGTTCCGCCTCGGACTCGATCCGCCCCAGGGCATGCCGGGTGTCGGGTCCGGTGTTCTCCCGCCCGCGGCGCGTCAGTTCGGCGTACCCGCGGATCGAGGCGAGCGGTGTGCGCAGCTCGTGACTGGCGTCCGCGACGAACTGACGTACCCGCGTCTCGCTCTTCTGCCGGGCCTCCAGGGCCGAACCGACGTGCCCCAGCATTCTGTTGAGGGCGGCGCCGACCTGACCCACCTCGGTGCGCGGATCGGCCTCGGCGTCCGGCACCCGTTCGAGGAGGGCGACCTCGCCACTGTGCAGAGGGAGTTCGGAGACCCGGGTCGCCGTGGCGGCCACCCTGCGCAGCGGGCGCAGGGCGACACCGACCATCGCGGTACCGGCGATGCCGGCGGCGATGAGCCCGGCACAGGTGACACAGACCTCGACGACGATCAGGGTGTTGACGGCCTTGTCCACCTCGGCCGTGGGAATGCCTACCACTACGGACGCGCCGGAGCCCGACGGGACGACCTGCACGCGGTAGCCGCCCAGCCCCGGAAGCTCGACGTCATGGGCTTCGCCGTCCGGGGCCACGTCGGCGGCTTCGAGGGCGTCCCGCTGCGCGTCGGTCAGCTCCTCGGCGCTCTCCCGGGCGTCCGGCCCCTTGATCACCTTCGAGGCGGTGACGGAACCGCCGGAGACGACGGCGCCGAACGTGTCGGGGGTGCCCCTGCCGATGAAGGCCAGCGGCTCCTCGTCGCTCTTGGGACCACCCGGTGCGATCTTGCCGCTGCCCGGCGGAGGCTGCTGGGCCACTCTGGCGATGTCGCGCAACTGGCCGTCCAGCTTCCCGGCCATGTAGCTCTGGAAGGCGATCGCGGTGACCGAACCGATCACGGCGGCGACCACCGCGATGAGCGTCACCGCGTACACGACGAGACGGGTGCGGAGCGTCCAGGGGCGGCGCGTGCCCTTCCCGCTCACGGAGTCAGTCACCCGGCTTGATGAGGTATCCCGCCCCGCGCCGGGTGTGGATCATCGGGGTGCGCCCCGCGTCGATCTTCTTGCGCAGGTAGGAGATGTACAGCTCGACGACGTTGGCCTGGCCGCCGAAGTCGTAGTTCCAGACCCGGTCGAGGATCTGCGCCTTGCTCAGCACCCGGCGCGGATTGCGCATCAGGAAGCGCAGCAGCTCGAACTCGGTCGCCGTGAGATGGATCGAGTCGTCGCCCCGGCTCACCTCATGGCTGTCCTCGTCCAGCACCAGGTCACCCACGACGAGCGTCGAATCACTGCGGGCCGAGGCCGTACCGGAGCGGCGGATCAGCCCGCGCAGCCGCGCCACGACCTCCTCCAGGCTGAACGGCTTGGTGACGTAGTCGTCACCTCCCGCCGTGAGCCCCGCGATCCGGTCCTCCACCGAGTCCCGCGCGGTCAGGAACAGCACGGGCACGTCGGAGAGTTCGCGCCGCAGCCGGCCGAGCACCGCCAAGCCGTCCATGTCGGGGAGCATCACATCGAGGATCACCGCGTCGGGGCGGAAGTCGCGCGCCGTACGGACGGCCCCCGCACCGTCCCCGGCGCTGCGCACCTCCCACCCCTCGTAACGCAGGGCCATCGAGAGCAGCTCGGCGAGCGGAGCCTCGTCGTCCACGACCAGTACGCGGATGGGATTGCGGTCGGGCCTGAGCAGTTCTGTACGCCCCTGGGGCGAGGTCGTCGTCATGGCTGAAGCCTGTGGGACGGCCGTGAGAGAGGCCTTTCGCCTGCCTGTGAATTTCCTGAGAAACCCGCCCCGGTCTACCGGAACAGCTCGCTCGCGTTCCCGTGGCAGACAGCCCGCAGCCAGGCGTCGCCCAGTCCCAGGCGCTCCAGGGCGTGCAGCTGGTGGGCGTACGGGTACGGGATGTTCGGGAAGTCCGTGCCGAGCAGGATCCGGTCCCCCAGATCGGCGAGGCGCCCGCGCTCCGAGGGCGGGAACGGCGTGAAGTCCTCGGTGAAGTCCGTGAACGCCATGGTCGTGTCGAGCCGCACCCCGGGGTACGCCGCCGCCAGCGCCAGGAACTCCGCGTACTCGGGCATCCCCATGTGCGCCACCACCAGCTTCAGCCGGGGGTGGCGGCAGAGCAGACGGCCGATCGGTCCGGGGCCCGTGTACGCGCCGGGCGCCGGCCCGGAACCGCAGTGCGTCACCACCGGGATCCCGGCCTCGGCCAGCAGCCCCCACACGGGCTCCAGCAGCGGATCGTTCGGATCGTAGGCCCCGACCTGGAGGTGCGACTTGAAGACGCGCGCCCCCGCCTCGACCGCATCGCGCACATAGGTCCCCGCGCTCTCCTCCGGGAAGAACGTGGCGGTGTGCAGACAGTCCGGTACCCGCGCGGCGAAGTCCGCCGCCCAGCCGTTCAGCCAGGACGCCATGCCGGCCTTGTGCGGGTAGAGCATCGACGTGAACCGGAGCACGCCGAACGAGCGCAGCAGCGCGAGGCGTTCGTCCTCGTCCCGCCGGTAGGTGATCGGCCACTCCATCCCGGTCAGCGGGCCCGCCGAGTCGAAGTAGGCCCACACCTTGCTGAGCACCCGCTCCGGCATGAAGTGCGTGTGGACGTCGATGATCCCGGGCAGCCCGAGCCGCTGCCAGAACCGCACGACATCCTCACGGTCACGGTCGTCGCCGCTCATCCGCCCCACCCGCCTCGATACGCCATCGGGAACGATCTCCGGCGACGATCTCAGAACAGCCCGTCCTGCACGCCACCGCCCCCCAGGGCGACGGTCGGCACACCGTTACCCGTCCGCGCGTCGGCGCCCACCAGGTCCCAGCCGGTGACGAGCCGCGTGTCCAGCACGACGATCCCCTCGTCCACGGTCTCCAGGTGCAGATCGGGTCCGGCCGCGGCCACCAGCCGGCCGGCCACCACCCCGCCGTCCACCAGCCCGGTCACCACGCGCGCCGCCGCCCCCGCGCCGTCGAGCCCGAACGCCCCGGCATGGTCGACGGCCACGAACGGCAGCCGCTCCAGCGCCTCCGGCCAGTCGGCGCCCTCCAGGGCGGCGGCCCGCCCGTACAGCTCCTCGATCTCGGCGGCCCGTTCCGCCGCCCCCGGCAGCTCGCCCCGTACCGCACGCTTGCGCGCGTACGGGATCCGGTCGGGCACCCCGAGCGCCGAGCGCAGCAGCTCCTCCGTCCGCCGGGCGGCCATCAGCGGCCCGCGCCCCAGCCAGCTGAACACCACCGCCCCCTGCTCCCGCAGCCGTGCGGCGTCCCGCGACTCCCCCGTGATCCCGACCTTGACCATGCCCGGCCCGAACCAGGCCAGATAGACGCGGTACGTGCGCGGGTCGTCGGCGATCGTGTCGGCGGCCACCGAGTGCGCCCGGTCCAGCCGTGCGCACTCCGCACACCGCGCCCCCGTGCTCCGTACGGGCACCACGGCCCCGACCGGACACGGGTTGCCGCGCGCCCCCACGCAGTGCCGCTCCCCCTCGGCCCGGAACGCGAGCTCCTTCCCGTACGCCAGGACGCTCTCCCGCCCCCGCCCGGACCCGTCGCTCCGCGCCCAGCCGAGCACGGGCTCGCCGTGGGGCCAGCGCAGGCCGGTGCACCGCCATCCGCTCATGCCGCGCCCTCTCCACCCGCGCCCAGGGTGTGGACGGACGCGCGGAAGGCCTGGCGTGGGGCCATGTCGGTCTCCTTGGGACAGCGGCGTCGACCGGGAGACCCTAACGGACCGGGCTTCCCTGCGGAGGCCGTGCCGTCACGCCCGGCAGCCGCTCTCATCGACGTGAGTATTTCTAGAGTAATTTTCTAGAGAAAATCTCCAGTCGGGGCTCCGGGGGTCCACACTGACCCCGTGCCCTTACCGGAGATACCGCTCTCGCTCACGCCGAGGCAGGCCGCCGACGGCGCCGTCGTCACCGTCCCCCTGCCGAGCGGCGCCGCCCGGATCCGCATCCCTCCGGCCGAGGACGGCGACCTCGTCCGCGCCCAGGTCGGCAACCAGGACGTGCTCCTGCGCATCCAGGTCACCAGGCGCGGCCCGGCGAACGCCGGGGCCCGGCTGGGGCTGCTCGGGATCGCCGCCGTGATCGCATGCGCGGTGGTCCTGGCCACCGGGCTCGACGACGACACCACGCCCTCCCTCCCCTCGGCCGGCTCCTCGTCCTACGAGCCCTACACCGAGGACCCGTATGCGGAGGCCACGACCGAGGAGACCGACCCGTACACCGAGGAGCCTTCCGCCGAGGAGACCACCGAGGACGTGGAGGAGACCGAGGACGCGGAGGACGCCTCCACCGAGAACCCGTTCACCGAGGACCCGTACGACACGGAGACCGAGGCCCCCGACCCGTACGAGAACGGCACCTGCCTCAACGGCACACTGCCTGATTCCAGGACCGCGCAGGAGGTGAGCGGCGTGGACGAGGTCTCCTGCTCGGCCTCCGACGCCCACTACCAGGTGATCCGGACCATCCCGTTCACGTCGGACATGAGCAGGTGCGACGCCAACTCCGCCACTCAGTACGCGTTCTCGTACCGCTACACCCTCAACGGGGCGACCCTCAACGAATACGTCTATTGCCTGATCGGCCTCGGCTCGTACGCACGCTGACACCGTTGCCGTACTCCGCCGACGTAACGGCGAGCGAGACGGCTAGGATCCGAGCCATGGCTCTGACCGTGGACGACGTGGACCGGTTCGAGGCCTTCATGCCCCGGCTCGAAGCCATCGCCTACCGCCTCCTCGGCTCCGCGAGCGACGCCGAGGACGCCGTGCAGGACACGTTCCTGCGCTGGCAGGCCGCCGACACGGACCGCATCGAGGTCCCCGAGGCCTGGCTGACGAAGGTCCTCACCAACCTGTGCCTCAACCAGCTCACCTCGGCCCGCGCCCGGCGCGAGACCTACGTCGGCCAGTGGCTGCCGGAGCCGCTGCTCCCGGGGGACCCGATGCTCGGCCCCGCCGACACCGCCGAGCAGCGCGAGTCCGTCTCGTACGCCGTCCTCGCCCTCATGGAGCGCCTCTCCCCCAACGAGCGGGTGGTGTACGTGCTGCGGGAGGCCTTCGGCTACCCGCACCGGAAGATCGCGGAGATCCTCGACATCACCGAGTCCGCCGCCCAGCAGATCCTCCACCGCGCCAGGAAGCACGTCGCGGAGGGCAAGGCCCGCAGCGAGGTCGACGAGGCCGCCGCCCGGCGGATCGTCGAAGAGTTCATCGAGGCCGCCACCAGCGGCCGTACCGAGCCGCTCGTGCGGCTGCTCACCGCCGACGCCGTCTCGATCGGCGACGGCGGCGGGAAGGTCCCGGCCCGCACCAGGCCGTTCGAGGGCGCCGTCGCGGTCGCGAAGTTCCTGCGGGGCCTCTTCAAGCCCGGCAAGGCCAAGCGCGCCATGGCCGGCGGCTCGCCCGGGGTCTACGTCACGACGGCCAACAACGGCCCCGCCCTCGTGGCGGTCGTCGACGGCCGGGTCATCGGCGTCATGTGCCTGGAGATCACCTCCGAGGGCATCGCGGCGATCCGCGCCCAGGCCAACCCCGACAAGCTCGAACGCGCGACCCGGCGGTGGGCGGCCTCCGACCACGGAGAACCCCTGCTCAACCTCTACTGATCCCGGTGTGACCTGCTTCACACCGGGTTCCTGTCAGGAAACGGCGGGCTGCCCGGTTCAAGGGGCAGACCCGCGCGAGACAGGAGCAGGGACATGAAGCACCGCATCATCGTTCTCGGAGCCGGATACACCGGAGCCGTCGCCGCCGGCCGCCTCGCCAGGCGACTGCGCCGAGAGGACGTCGCCATCACCCTCGTCACCGCCGAGCCCGACTTCGTCGAGCGCGTCCGGATGCACCAGCTGGCGGTCGGCCAGGAGCTCAGGCCCCGGCCCTTCAGCCAGATGTTCGCGGGCACCGGCGTCGAGCTGAGGCTCGCGAAGATCACCGGTGTCGACGCCGACCGGGGGACAGTGGCCGTCGTCGACGCGAACGGCGCCGAGGAGCTGGAGTACGACAGCCTCGTGTACGCCCTCGGCAGCGGCTGGAACGCCCAAGGCGTCCCCGGCACCGCCGAGCACGCCCACGAGATCGCGGGCCGACCCGGGGCGCTCCGGCTGCGCGAGCGCCTGGCCGGCCTGGACGCCGGACAGCCCGTGGTCGTCATCGGAGGCGGCCTCACCGGCCTGGAGGCCGCGACCGAGATCGCCGAGGCCCGCCCGGACCTCGACGTCGCGCTCGCCGCCCGGGGCGGGCTCGGCGACACCCTCTCGCCCAAGGGCCGCCAGCACCTGCGGAAGGTCTTCGACAAGCTCCGCATCACGGTGCACGAGCACACCGCCGTCACCGGTGTGGAGGCCGACCGCGTCACCACCGCCGACGGCACGTCCGTCCCGGCCGCGGTCACCGTGTGGACCGCGGGCTTCGCGGTCCACCCGATCGCGAAGGCCACCACCCTCGAGGTCTCCGACACGGGCCGGATCGTGGTCGACGGAGCCATGCGCTCGGTCTCGCACCCGGACGTGTACGCCATCGGGGACGCGGCCCTGGTGAAGGGCCCCGGCGACAACCCGCTGCGGATGTCGTGCGCCTCGGGCATCCCCACCGCATGGCAGGCCGCCGACTCCATCGCGGCGGGCCTGACCGGCGGCAAGCTCCCGAACACGCCGCTCCGCTACTTCAACCAGTGCATCTCCCTGGGCCGCAGGGAAGGCCTGATCCAGTACGTCACCGCCGACGACAGGGCGGTCCGGGCGGCCCTGACCGGCCGGCTCGCCGCGCTCTACAAGGAGCTGGTCTGCAAGGGCGCGGCCTGGGGCGTCGCCAACCCGACCCTCGGACTGCCGACCCGGCGCCGCCCCGTGGTGCGGAACCGGGCACGGGCAGCGGAGCCCGTCACGGAATCGGCCTGACCCGGCCGGACTCGCGACTCTCGGGGTGAGGCGCGGCCTGATCCGCGAGGCGAGCCCGTCGCCTCGCGCGACCGGGCCGCGCCACCGGCCCGCCGGGCGGAGAAATCCGGTGGCCCCGGCCCGGAGGCACCCATAACATCCGCCCATGGCCGAAGACACCGGGACCGCGAGCGACCAGCACGGCGCGGAGGCCGCGAGGGAGCCTTCATGGCGCGCCGGGCGGGTCGCGCTCTCCGCGGTCGACACGGACGACGCCGAGCTCCTGCACGGGTGGCGATCCGACCCCGTGATCGCCTACGAGATCGGCATCTGGCCGCGCTCCGTCACCGCGATGCGCGAGCGCATCGAGCGCGACGGCGACGACGACGACCGCGACGACTTCCTCGTCCTGCTCCCTGACGGCACCCCTGTCGGCCACACCGCGCTGAGCGGCCAGAACATCGTCAACGGCACGGCGGAGGTCGAGCTGATGCTGGCCCCTGAGCATCGCGGGCGCGGCCACGGCACCCACGCGCTCGACGCCCTGGTCGACCTGGCATTCGGCGAACTCCCCCTGTACCGCCTCACGGCGGAGACCCACACCGGCAACGCCCCCGCGCTCGCCGTCCTCGCCAGGTCAGGCTTCGTACGCGAAGGCACCAGCCGTGCCGCCTGCCTCCACCGCGGCCGCCGCCTCGACCTGGCCGTGTTCTCACTGCTCCGCCCGGAGTGGGAAGCGCTGAACCGGCCCCGCGCCTGGGACTCCTGAGCGGGGTTCCGGGCGGGCTGATGTCACCCGCCGATGTCGAAGGGCCCCGTTCGTACCGGCCGACGTCGGGCCCATGGTGACCATTGCCGAGCGGGGGCAGTTGCTGTGGTTGCTGTACTTCGCTGCCGGGCGGTCCGCGGATGTCGAGATCGCGCCTCCGGCTCCGTCCCAGGGACATCAGCGGCAAGCACCCGCCGCACGAGGAAGCAGGAGAAACCAGCATGGCCATTCAGCGGATGGACAACGTCGGCATCGTCGTCGAGGACATGGACGCCGCCATCGCGTTCTTCGTGGAACTCGGTATGGAGCTGGAGGGGAGGGCGGAGGTCCAGGGCCCCGTCGCCGACCGGTGCACCGGACTCGATGGCGTCCACTGTGACATCGCGATGGTCCGGACCCCGGACGGCCACAGTCGGCTCGAGCTGTCGAAGTACCGCAGCCCCGCGGCGATCAGCACCGAACCGCGCAACAAGCCGCACAACATTCTGGGTACGCACCGCGTCATGTTCGCCGTCGACGACCTCGAGGACACCCTTGCCCGTCTGCGCCCCCACGGCGCCGAACTCGTCGGCGAGATCGCCCGGTTCGAGGACAGCTATCTGCTCTGTTACGTCCGCGGCCCGGAAGGCGTCATCGTCGGACTGGCCGAGCAACTGCGCTGAGGAGTTCGCTGCTGTACGGGCAACGCGAGAGGCCCTCAGGATTTCTCCTGAGGGCCTCTCGCCTGCTGTGCACTCGGCAGGATTCGAACCTGCAACCTTCTGATCCGTAGTCAGATGCTCTATCCGTTAAGCTACGAGTGCTTGTCCTCGGCCTGAGCCTCGGTCCCGCCTCCCGGGCTTTTCTGCCCTGTCGGCGTTGCGAGAACAACATTACATGACCTGCGCCGTGACGCGAAATCCATTAGCCATACCGCCCCTGATCTGCGGAAACACGGTTCTCAGGCACGTTTCCGCGGCCGTCCGGGGCCGGATACGACCGAAGCCCCACGCCTGGGGGCGTGGGGCTTCGGGTTCCTGCGGAGGCGGAGGGATTTGAACCCTCGATGGGCTTTAAGACCCAAACCGCATTAGCAGTGCGGCGCCATAGACCGGACTAGGCGACGCCTCCAGCACACCTCGCGCGAACGCGAGTGGTGCGTGCAGATGATGACACAGTCGAGCGCGCTGTCACCAATCGCCGCCCACGGTACTAGGCAGGTGGGCGGCGAGGCAAAGCGCCCTGCGGCGGGTGTGCCGGTCCGGTGTTCCCGCCGCGGGCCCGAGCCAGGGGCTCCGCCGCGCGACCGGTCGGGTGTTCGAGTGCGTGCGGCTGTTCCGGTCGGCCCCCCATGAGTTGCGCAACGTGCGGGCGTGAGGAGCGTTAGAGAGGACGAGGGCTCCGCCCTCCGTCCGTCACCCCCGTGTGCCCGGCCCGCGCCTCCACCCGGCGCGCGTACCGGAGCAGGCCGGCGCGCTCCTGGGCGCGCCAGAACAACAGGAGCCCCGCATGCTGCGCCGTCTCACCCTCACCGCCGTCGCGTCCCTCGCCGTGCTGTCCGCCGCGGCGCCCGCCGCCACCGCGGTGTCCCCCCTTGTACCGCTGCCCCCGCTCCCCGTGCTCCAGGGAGACTGGCCGACGGCGCAGGACACGGAGACCCGGCTCACCGTGACCGTCTCGGAGTCCGGCAACCCGGCTGCCGACGGAGTCTTCGAGCTGGAGTGCGGCCCGGCGGGCGGCAGCCACCCGGAGGCGCAGCGTGCCTGCGACCTGCTGGACGAGGCCGCCGAGTCGGGGGACAACCCCTTCGTCGCCACGGACCGCAACGCCATGTGCACCCAGCAGGCCGGCGGGCCGGCCGCCGCCCGCGTGCAGGGCACCTGGCAGGGCGAGGACGTCGACGCGCGCTTCAGCCGGGCCAACGGCTGCGAGATCTCGCGCTGGAACAACCTCGTGCCGGTGCTCCCCTCCGCGAGGTAGCCGGTTCGGCGGGGCGTGCGCCGGGGACTTCGGCCGGGCCGGACGGCGCACACCGGGGCGCGCGCAGGCCGCCCCGGATGCCTTGCAGACCGGGTTCCAGGGGCGTTCCGGGCAGTCTCCAGGCGCACACCGGAACACATAGGAGCACGTCAGAGGGGGCGCTCGCCGTCACACCCAGGGCCACCGGCGTACACCGTGTGCACAGAACCTTGGTGAGAGCTCCCCCTCATCCGCCGCCCGCCATGCGCTCCCTGCCTTTAGACTCCTCCAGTGACAGCCTGAGGCCCGAGGGGCAGGATGGGGCCCGCTGTCGGCAAGGTGCGGTATTCAGGGAGGAAGCGTCTCGTGAGCAGCAGGCCATCCCGAGGCGCTGCTCGCCTCGCAGCCATACTCGACGCCCTCCCGGACGGGCTCCTGCTCGTCAACTGCAACGGCACGGTCGTCAACGCCAACACCATCGCCCTCGAAATGTTCGAGACCCCGGGCACCGCGCTCGTGGGCCGCGGACTGCTCGATCTGCTTCCGGAGTTCGACTCCAGGCTGATCCCGGGGTCGATGCGCAGGCCGGACGCTGCGGACGAGCAGGGCAGGACCAAGCCGACGCGGATGACCGCGCGCCGGACCGACGGCACCGAGTACCCGGTCGAGGTCACCAGTGCCTCCCTGGACAGCGGCCAGGCCGGCTACAACGACATCCACTCCAGCTACACCGGCGACGAGCTCCTCATGCTCGTCGTGCGGGACCTCTCCGGCACGGTCGACACCGAGGCCGAGCTGGCGCGTTCGCAGCGCCAGACCGAGATGATCCTGCGGGCCGCCTCCGAGGGCGTCGTCGGCACGGACACGGA
This sequence comes from Streptomyces sp. NBC_01166, assembly GCF_045039765.1. Lineage (NCBI taxonomy): Bacteria > Bacillati > Actinomycetota > Actinomycetes > Kitasatosporales > Streptomycetaceae > Streptomyces > Streptomyces sp. NBC_01166. The sequence continues at coordinate 4,405,182 of NZ_CP108613.1, read as the reverse complement.
CGGCCGGGTCGTCCTGGTCAACCCCGCCGCCGCCCAGATCCTCGGCTTCCGCGCCAGCGACCTCGGCGGCAAGGAGCTCCACCCGCTGATCCTGCACTCGCGCGTGGAGGGCGTCCCGTTCCCGTACGAGGAGTCGCCGCTCGCCGACACCCTGCGGTCCGGTCGCAAGCACCGCGTACGCGGGCAGGTGCTCTGGTCCAAGAGCGGCGGCCAGGTCCCGGTGGATCTGACGACCGCCCCCGTGCGCGACGGGGACCAGTTGGTCGGCGCCGTGATGACGTTCACCGACCGCAGGCCCTACGAGGAACTGTCGCAGCAGCACACCGACGAGGTCTCCGGGCTGACCGACCGGCACGCGGCCGAGATCGCCGAGCTCACCGAGAGCCACCGGGCCGAGATCGCCGAGCTCACCGAACGGCACGCGGCGGAGTCGGCCGACCGGACCGAGCGGTACGCCTCCGAGCTGGAGGAGCAGGCGGAGCGTCTCACCGGGCTCGAAGCGCGGCACACCCAGCTGACCGCCGTGCTGGGCGAGTCCCTGCGGGGTCCCCTGGAGGAGCTGCGCGGCGAGCTCTCGGCCCTCGCCGCGGACCCGGCCGGTCAGCTCTGGCCCGAGGCCAACCAGATCCTGCACCACCTCGCCGCGGGCTATGCGCGCATGACGACGCTCGTCGACAACGTGCTGAGTTATCAGCGTCTGGACACAGGTGCCGAGGAGCTCGTCAAGCAGACGGTGCTGCTCGACGCCGTGGTGACCGCGGGCATCGACGGCGCCGTCGAGCTGATCGGTCCCGGACGCGCCCAGTTCGCGGTGCACGCCCCGCCGATCGAGGCCGAGGTCGACGCGGGCCGGCTGATCACGGCGCTCGCCCATCTCGTCGCCGACGTGGCCGGTGTCGACTCGACCGGCAAGGCCCGGCCGGTGCCGGGCGGCGGCTACGTCGACTCGACCGTCGTCGTGGCCGCGGCGCAGCGCGGTGACGTCGTACGGATCGAGGTGCGCGGGCCGTTCGCCGGGGGAGACCCGGTGCACGTGCCGATCGTGCGCGGGATCGTGCGCGCGCACGGGGGTGTGCTCCAGACGCACGAGATGGCCGGGATGAGCGGCAGCGCGTACGTCCTCGAGGTGCCGCTCGGCACGGGTGCCGGGACCGTCGTGCCCGAGCCGCTCCCGGTGCCCGAGGTGGCCGCCGTACCGGAACCTGCCCCGGAGCCCGCCCCGCAGGGCGGTCGGCGCCGGGCGCGCAGGGCGTCGACGGACGCGTTCCTGGACAGCCCCGTGGACGCGGGTCCGGCCGGTGCGGAGTCCGGTGACACCGCGGCCGCGGAGCCGACCGGCCGGCGCAGGGCCCGCCGTGAGTCCCCGGCCCCGCAGGAGCAGCAGCAGGAACAGGACATGACCCCGCCTCAGCGGAACGAGGGCTCCGGTCGCAGGCGCGGCCGTCCCAGCCCCGCGGAGACGGGTGGGGAGCCCCGGCAGGCGCTGGCGCTGCCCGCGGCGGCCTCCGCCCCCTCGGAGGGGTCCGTGGTCACCGCGGCCGAGGGCGCGCAGGGCGGTGGCGGCCGCCCGCAGCGCGGGCAGACGGTGCCGCCCCAGGGCGTGCCGCAGAACGCCTCCGGGCGCCAGGGCGGCGGCCGGGCCGCGCTGCCCGCACTCGCCTCGCCCGAGGCCCCCGCACAGCAGGACCAGCCGCGGCCGGAACAGCCGGCGCAGCAGCCGGGAGGGCGACGGGCCCGCCGTGCTCTCGCCGCCGCGCAGGAACGCGCCGCCGCCGCCGAACCCTCGGGGCCGCGTACCGCGTTCGCCCTGCCGCCCGCCGCTGCGGACCGTATCCCGCCGGTGGCTCCGGGCTCGCCGGTCGTGGCACCGCCTTCCGCCGCCCCGGCCTCGCCCGCCCCGCAAGCGGTGCCGTCCGGTGCGCAGCCGGTGCCGTCCGGTGCGCAGCCGGTCCCGGCGGATGCTCAGCCGCTCCCGGCCGCCGGTGAGGGTCCGCTGCCCGAGCGCCACGACGCCGTACGGAACACCCCGGACGCGGACCACACCCCGCCGCAGCCGCACCCCGTGCCGTCCGGCCGCCGGAGGGCACGGCCCTCCGAGGCGCCGGAGACGCAGGCCCGGCCGGGCCATCCCGTGCCCGGGCAGCCGCTGCCCGCCGTTCCTCCCCAGCCCGACTGGGCGCAGAGCGCCTCGGCCCAGGGTCCGGTCGCGTCGGCGCCCGAGGACGACGTGAACCCGGACGGGGACGAGCCCTGGGCGGGCCCCGGCAGCACCACCCACACCACGGGCACCGTCGCCGCCCCGGCCGGCCCCGCGCCGGAACCCGCGCCCGAGCCGGAGCCGCATCCGGCCGACGGCGACGCGCCGGCCCCCGTACCGGACGCGCGGCGCCAGCCGCTGCCCGCCGAGGCGCCCATGCCGGGATCCTCGGACTCGACCCAGGGCCGTGCCTTCAGCGTGCGGACGCTGGGTCAGGGCGTGCCCTTCGCGCAGCACCTCGCGCACCAGCAGAACCAGACGCTCGGCGGGGCCGGGCGGCGCCGTAAGCTCGCCGCCCCGCCGGAGGCGGAGCGGCCTGCCCCGCCCGCCGTGGCTCCCGTACCGCCGCAGCCCGCCCCGGCCCCCGTACCGCCGCAGCCCGGCGGCGCGCAGGGGAGCACCGTGCAGGGCTCCGGCTCCGGCCGGCTGCTGTCCACACCGGCGTCCGAGGGGCGCTCGTACGCGATAGGGGCCCCCGACGCGGGTGCCGAGGGTCCGGAGCCGCTGGACGGCCCCGGGGGCGCCGTCGAGGTGGCGAACCGCCCGCAGCCGCAGCCCGTCGACGACGAACTGCCCCCGGAGCCGCTCGACAACCCGCGGCGGCTGCTCGTCTGGCCCGCCCCGGACGTCTCCACCCAGCAGGCCCTCAGCGACCGCGGCTACCGTCCGGTGATCGTGCACTCCCGCGAGGAGGTGGATGCCCAGATCGCGGCGTTCCCCGCCGCGCTGTTCGTCGACCCGCTGACCGGTCCGATCACCCGTACGGCGCTGCAGTCGCTGCGTCAGGCGGCTGTCGCGGCGGAGGTCCCGGTGCTGGTGACGGCCGGTCTGGGGCAGGCGACCAGGGAAGCGGCGTACGGCGCCGACCCGGCCGTACTCCTCAAGGCGCTGGCCCCGCGCGACAGCGACCAGCATCCGCCGAGGGTCCTGGTGATCGAGGAGCACGAGGAGATCGCGCTGGCGCTGACGGAGACGCTGGAGCGGCGCGGCATGCAGGTCGCCCGGGCGTCGGGCGACAGCGAGGCCGTCGACATCGCCACCCGGATGCGGCCGAACCTGGTCGTGATGGACCTGATGCAGGTACGCCGCCGGCGCGCCGGGATCATCGACTGGCTCCGCGCGAACGGCTCGCTGAACCACACCCCGCTGGTCGTCTACACCTCGGCCGGGATGGAGGAGGCGGACCTGCCGCGGCTCGCCTCCGGCGAGACGGTGCTGTTCCTCGCCGAGCGCTCCACCAGCGACGAGGTGCAGTCCAGGATCGTGGATCTGCTGGCGAAGATAGGGACGAACTGACGCCCGCGGGTCACCGGGCGCGTACGACGAGGGCGGTACGGATCTGCCCGTACCGCCCTCGTCGTACGCCGTGTTCCGGCCGGCAGGCCCGGCTCAGAGCTGCGTGATGTCCAGCTCGCCGTCCGCGTACTGCCTGCGGATCACCTTCTTGTCGAACTTGCCCACGCTCGTCTTCGGCACCGCCGGGACGATCGTCCAGCGCTCGGGCAGCTGCCACTTGGCGACGGACTGGGCGAGGAAGGTCCTGAGCTCCGCGTAGTCGACGGTGGCGCCCTCCTTGAGGACGACGGTCGCGAGGGGGCGCTCGCCCCACTTCTCGTCGGGGACGGCGACGACCGCGGCCTCGGCCACATCCGGGTGCGCCATGATCGCGTTCTCCAGGTCGACGCTGGAGATCCACTCGCCGCCGGACTTGATGACGTCCTTGGCCCGGTCGGTCAGCGTGAGGTAGCCCTCGTCGCTGATCACGCCGACGTCGCCGGTCTTCAGCCAGCCGTCCTCGCTGAACTTGTCCTCGGGACGCAGTTCCCCGCCGTCCGCGCCGCCGTAGTACGCGGCGGCGATCCAGGGGCCGCGGACCTCCAGCTCACCCGCGGACTCCCCGTCCCACGGCAGGTGTTCCCCTCCGGGGCCGGTCAGCCGCGCCTCGACTCCGGCCGGGAACCGGCCCTGGGTGATGCGGTACGGCCACTCCTGCTCGTCGGTCAGACCGGCGGGCGGGTTGGACATGGTCCCGAGCGGCGAGGTCTCCGTCATGCCCCAGGCGTGGCAGAGGCGGACGCCGAGCTTGTCGTACGCCTCCATCAGGGAAGGCGGACACGCGGCGCCGCCGATGGTGACGCGGGCCATGGAGGAGAGGTCGCGCGGCTTGGCGGTGACCTCGGCCAGCAGCCCCTGCCAGATGGTGGGGACGGCCGCCGCGTGCGAGGGCCGCTCCTGCTCGATCATCTCGGCGAGCGGAGCCGGCTGCAGGAAGCGGTCGGGCATGAGCATGTTGACACCGGTCATGAACGTCGCGTGCGGCAACCCCCAGGCGTTCACGTGGAACTGCGGCACGACGACCAGCGTCGTGTCCTTGTCGGTCAGCCCCATCGACTCGGCCATGTTGATCTGCATGGAGTGCAGGTAGATCGAGCGGTGGGAGTAGACGACGCCCTTCGGGTCCCCCGTGGTGCCGGAGGTGTAGCACATGGCGGCGGCCTGGCGTTCGTCGAGCTCGGGCCAGTCGTAGGAGGCCGGCCGGCCGGCGATCAGCTCCTCGTACTCGTGCACCCGGGGCGTGGCACCGTCGAGCACGGAGCGGTCGCCGGGTCCGGACACCACCACGTGCTCGACGGAGGGCAGGTGGGGGAGCAGCGGTGCGAGCAGCGGCAGCAGCGAACCGTTGACCAGGACCACCTTGTCGTCGGCGTGCTCGACGACCCAGATCAGCTGCTCGGCGGGGAGCCGCAGGTTGAGCGTGTGCAGCACGGCGCCCATCGAGGGGATCGCCAGATACGCCTCGACATGCTCGGCGTTGTTCCACATCAGGGTCGCGACGCGCTGGTCGCCGTCGACACCCAACTCGTCACGGAGGGCGTGTGCCAGCTGCGCGGCACGCCTGCCGATCTCGGCGAAACTCCGCCGGTGCGGCTCCGGGTCGCCGGTCCAGGTCGTCACCTGCGACTTCCCGTGGATGGTCATCCCGTGGGTCAGGATGCGGGTCACAGTCAGCGGTACGTCCTGCATGGTGCTCAGCACGGCGTCCTCCCGGTGGGCGCTACGCGGTGGTAAGGGTGCGCTGATTCTGCTCACATACCACGCGGTATGTCACTACTTCCGGGAGTACGAATCGGTGTCGGCCCGCGGAAACGGGCTGCGCGGGGGCCTGCACGAAGGGCGCGGTCACCGGCGCGGGTCCCTCGGTCAGCGGACCGGGTCCTTCAGTCAGCGGCGCGGGCCTCTCGGTCAGCGGACGGGGCTGAGCTCCGGATCCTCACGGAGCTTCCTGAGCGCCCGCGACACGGCGCTCTTGACCGTACCGACGGACACGCCGAGCACATCGGCGGTCTGGACCTCACTGAGGTCCTCGTAGTACCTCAGCACGACCATGGCGCGCTGGCGGTCCGGCAGCTTGAGCACCGCCCGCCACATCGCGTCGTGCAGCGACTGCTGCTCGGCGGGGTCCGGCGCGGGCGCGGCCTCCTTCTCGGGCAGCTCCTCGCAGGCGAACTCGTCGACCTTGCGCTTGCGCCACTGCGAGGTCCGGGTGTTCACCAGGGCCCGGCGGACGTACCCGTCGAGGGCCCGGTGGTCCTCGATCCGCTCCCAGGCGACATACGTCTTGGTGAGGGCGGTCTGCAGCAGGTCCTCGGCGTCGCTCGGGTTCGCGGTGAGGGAGCGTGCGGTGCGCAGCAGCACGGGGCCCCTGGCCCGCACGTACGACGAGAACGACGGATAGCGGCGGTGTCCGGCGGAGGCGGCGACCGCCCTGGAGGCCCCGGTGCAGACTGGCGTGGTCATATCTCCACGCTAGGAGCGGGCACGGTCCAGGGGATCGGCCCCAGGTCCCGAAGCCACGTCCGCCTCAGGTTGTAGGGCCCGGACGGGCTCCACCTCCTGAAGGTGGAGGGCGGGACCACCCGCGTCAGGGTCCTCACCCCCGGGCCCGCCCTCCGCCCGTACGGAGGCGGCCCGTGCGGCAGCGGCGGCGACGCCACCGCACGGGCCCTCGGTCAGTTCACCCAGAGCGGCGTGAAGGTCACATAGACGTTGTACGTGGACTGGTCGATGTAGGCGAAGGGCGATTGGCTGACCTGCACCGTGTTGCTGTGGTTGGAGGCATTGGCGCCGACGGCCTGCTGCTGGGACGTGGACGAATTACCGGAGTTGTTCCCGCCGACGCCTCCGTTCCCGACGGTCGCCACCCCCGCGTTCGATCCGTCGGTCGCGAACGCGCCGTTGTCGGCCACCGCCACCCCTCCGAACAGAGCGGCGGCGAGAGGCAGGGCGGCGACGGCGGCGAGGGCGCGAGCGGTACGGATACGTGCCATGTCAATTCCTCCAGGAACCGGGAACGCTGCTTGATACGGCTGGTTCCGAAGCGGTTGGCCGACCGCCTCGGTGCTGCTCACGACGTCGCGGGAGCAGAACTGCCCACCACGTCCCCGGCGAACCACCCATGCCGCGCGATTCCCCCGCACGTATGAGGAACACCCGGTAAACCTCCCGCACGAGGAGAGGCGATCCGCCCGAACGGACCCATCCCTCTTCCCTTCTTCGAACGCTTGTACGAAAATGGCTCCATGGCCACCACTGACCGGCAGACCGCCACCCTGGCCCTGGCCCACGCGCTCTCCGCCGCCGAGCGCGGGCTACCCGTCTTCCCGCTGTCCGCCACCAAGCTCCCCGCCCTGCGCTCACCGCACCGCGAGGAGGACCCTCCCGTGCGCTGCCGGGGCGCCTGCGGGCTGCCCGGACACGGGGTGCACGACGCCACCACCGACCCCGTCGCCGTGCGCGCACTCTTCGCCGCGGCGCCCAGGGCCACCGGCTACGGCATCGCCTGCGGACGGGCGCCGCACCGGCTCATCGGCATCGACCTCGACATCGACACCGCCCACGGCAACGACTCCGTCGCCGCGCTCCAGCAGCTGGCCCTCCAGCACCTGTTCACCATCCCGGCCACCGTCACCGTGCTCACGCCCAGCGGCGGCCGGCACCTCTGGCTGACGGGCCCCTCCGGCGTCTCCGTGCCCAACTCCGCCGGCCGCCTCGCTCCGGGCATCGACGTACGCGGAGCGGGCGGCTACCTGGTCGGCCCGGGCTCGGTCACGACCCACGGCAGATACCGGCTCGCCCCCGGCACGGCCCACCTCGCACCCGCCCCCTGCCCCCGCGCCCTCCTGCGCCTGCTCACACCCCCGCCGCGCCCGCACCACACCCCCGGCCGGACCTCGCCCGGCCGGCAGGGGCAGGGCCTGGTCCAGTTCGTACGCGCCGCGCACGAGGGCCAGCGCAACACCCGGCTGTTCTGGGCGGCCTGCCGGGCGTACGAACACGGCTTCGGCGACGACCTCGCGGACGCCCTCACCGACGCGGCGATCGGCACCGGCCTCACCGAACAGGAGGCCCGCGCCGCGATCGCCTCGGCCGCCCGCCTGACCACCCCTAGGCGGAGTTCCTGACGGTACGTTGTCAATCATGGCCGCCCGGATCTTCACCCTGGACGGCGCCCTGACGCCCTACTTGGCGACGGCTGTCGCCGAACGGGCCAGATTCCGCAGGGAGATGACCACGCGCTGGGACGAGCGAAGCTCAGCACGTACATCGACCACGTGACGTGCGTCCAGGAGATCCGGAGGGCTGCCATGGACGCCTGCCTGCCGGGCCCGGGACCAGAGAACGGACACGGCCGACGCCTTGCACCGCCCGGACATGACGGAGGCCCCCGGCCGATTACCCGGCCAGGGGCCTCTCACCTGCGGTGGGTGTGGGATTTGAACCCACGGTGACTCGCGCCACGACGGTTTTCAAGACCGTTCCCTTAGGCCGCTCGGGCAACCCACCCCGCGTCGTCACCGGTCCCGGTGGCCCGGAGCCGGCTCGATGCGTGGAACAGCCTAGCCGGTCAGCTGTCGCCCTTGCGCTCGCCCAGGGTGAGTTCGGCCGTGGACGTCTTGCCGTCGCGCTTGTAGGTGAGCGTGACCTTGTCGCCCGGCTTGTGGGTCCAGATCTCCCCGATCAGCGTCGGGCCGCTCTCGACCGCCGTGTCGTTGAACTTGGTGATCACATCGCCGGCCTTCAGACCGGCCTGGGCCGCCGGGCCGTCCGGGGTGACGGCGGGGGTGCCGCCCGCGCCCTCGTCCGAGATGACGGCGCCGCCGGTCTTCTCCTCCATCGTCACCGTCGCGCCGATCACCGGGTAGACGGGCTGGCCCGTCCTGATCAGCTGTTCGGCGACGTTCTTGGCCTGGTTGACCGGGATGGCGAAGCCGAGGCCGATGGAGCCCGCCTGGGACTGGCCGACCCCGCCGCCGCTGGTGGACTGGATGGCGGAGTTGATGCCGATGACCGCGCCACCCGCGTCCAGGAGCGGCCCGCCCGAGTTGCCCGGGTTGATCGAGGCGTCCGTCTGAAGGGCGCTCATGTACGAGTTCTTGTTGCTGGAGCCGTCACCGGAGGCGACCGGACGGTTCTTCGCGCTGATGATGCCCGTGGTGACCGTGTTGGAGAGGCCGAAGGGGGCGCCGATCGCGATGGTGGAATCGCCCACCGCGACCTTGTCGGAGTCTCCCAGGGCGAGCGGGGTCAGTCCGTCCGGGGCGTTCTTCAGCTTGAGCACGGCCACGTCGTAGCCCTGGGCCCGGCCGACGACCTCGGCGTCGTACTTCTTGCCGTTGGAGAACGTCGCGGTCAGCTGGCCGCTGTCCGCCGCGGAGGCCACCACGTGGTTGTTCGTGAGGATGTGGCCCTCCTTGTCGTACACGAAGCCGGTGCCCGTGCCGCCCTCGCCGTCGCCGGACTGGGCGTCGATGGTGACCACACTGGGCAGCGCGCCCGCCGCGACACCCGCGACCGTCCCCGCGTCGCGCTTGAAGTCCTTCGGACTGTTGGAGGCGGCGACCGTGGTCGAGCCGGAGGAGGAGCTGGAGTCGCTGCTGTCCGCGGCCCAGTAGCCGAGGGCTCCGCCGACGCCGCCGGCGACCAGTGCGGCCACCGCCACGGCGGCGACCAGGCCGCTCGCACGGCGCTTGCGCGGGCGCTCGGGCTCAGAGGTCTCCGGGGCTCCCCAGGCCGGAGGGCTGCCGCCGTCGGCGTACGAGGGGATGGCGGGAGGGGGCGGCGGCCAGGCGGCCGAGCCGGCCGGAGGCTGCTGCGGTGACGGCGGCGCGTACGGGTGCTGCTCGTGTCCGGCGGCGGGCGGCTCGGCGCCTCCCTGGTGCGTCGCGGCCGGAATATGGGCCGTCGGCGCGTCCGAAGGCGCGGCGGGCGGGGCCTCCGGGGCGGGCGGACCGCCCTGCGGGGTGCCCTCAGGAGCGGCAGCCGGCACGGGAGGTGCGGACGGAACAGACGGTACGGACGGAACCGCGTTGCCCTCGTTGCCCTCGTTCTCGGTGCTCACAGCTCTTTACTCCTCGGTTCCACTCGGCATTCGGCAAGAGATCCGCTGTGCACGTGTCTGCAGTCAGCTTTTCCCACAGCACGTCAGGCCACTGTAAGCAGGACCTGTGCATCCGCACACCAATCTTTACATCAGGCAAAACGGTCCTACACAACAAGGTGTCAGCACCTGACGCGTCTCGGTGACACCATGACGCGGTGACCCACGCACGCCTACCCTCACCACAGCCTCCCATCCAGGTCATCGCGCACCGCGGCGCCTCGGACGACGCCCCTGAGCACACCCTGGCCGCGTACCGGAAGGCCGTCGAGGACGGTGCGGACGCCCTGGAGTGCGATGTCCGTCTCACCGCGGACGGGCAGCTCGTCTGTGTGCACGACCGCAGGGTGAACCGCACGTCGAACGGTCGGGGTGCCGTCTCCGCCCTGGAACTGGCCGATCTCGCCGCCCTCGACTTCGGCTCCTGGAAGGACCACGAGGAATCCCCGGACTGGGACCCGGTGCCGGGTGAGCTCACGTCCGTACTCACCCTGGAACGCCTCCTCGAGCTGGCCCACGACGTCCGCGCGGGCGGCCGTCCGCTCCAGCTGGCCATCGAGACCAAACACCCCACGCGCTGGGCCGGACAGGTCGAGGAGCGGCTGCTCCACCTGCTGAAGCGGTTCGGTCTGGACGCTCCGCCGGCCGACGGGCCGTCCCCGGTACGCGTCATGAGCTTCTCCGCGCGGTCCCTGTACCGCATCCGGGCCGCGGCCCCCACGCTGCCCACCGTCTTCCTGATGCAGTTCGTCTCACCGAGGCTGCGCGACGGGCGGCTCCCCGCCGGAGCCCGGATCGCCGGCCCGGGGATGCGGATCGTACGCAATCACCCCGGGTACATCGAACGGCTGCACAGGGCGGGGCACCAGGTGCACGTGTGGACCGTGAACGAGCCGGAGGACGTCGAGCTCTGCGTACGCCTGGGGGTGGAGGCAATCATCACGAACCGCCCGAAACAGGTTCTTTCGCAACTTGGCCGCTCTTAACATCAGTTACCGGGGGTGCACCGGCGCATTCGCTCCGCAATCGATCGTTACGAGTGCATCACTGACAGGGCTTTGGCCGGTTTCCGGCGCATGCCAGGGGGGCATCCAATCCGTGGCGTGGGGGCAAAGGAGGTCTCGGGGGTGGCGTTTGTGGTGGCACAGGAAGTGCCCGCGTCGTCGAGCATGGCCGTACCCCATGGCCCTGCGGGCGTGGGGCAGGCGAGGCGCTGTATGCGCGAGCAGCTGCGCAGCAACGGGGTCTCGGACACCGTGGTCGACGACGCCGTACTGATCCTTTCCGAACTCCTCAGCAACGCCTGCCGGCACGGCAGGCCGCTGGGGCAGCACTCGGAGGTGGGTGACGGCGACATCCGCGCCGCGTGGCGCGTGGAGAGGACGGGCGACCTGACCGTCGAGGTCACGGACGGCGGCGGGCCGACCAGGCCGGTCCCGGCGACACCGTCGGTCACCGCGCGCGGTGGGCGCGGGCTCAACATCATCAGCGCCCTCGCCCAGGAGTGGGGCGTACGGGACGACACGGTCGGCGAGGTCACCGTCTGGGCCCTCGTCTCCGCGGGCCCCGGCACGAGCGGCTTCACGACGGCGGCTCCGGGCCCCGGGAGGTCCGCACGCCGCGAACGGTCCGGTCCGAACGGACTGGACGGACTGAGCGCGATGAGTGGATTCGGCTCGCTGGACGGACTGGAACTCGCCGACGCTCTCAAAGCCTTCGACGACGCAGGCTGAGAGCGGTTCGGCGCGCGGCACGGTGGGACAGGCCGCGAGGGTGCCACGGCGGGTGTGCCCCGGCCGTCACAGGGACGGCTAGGCTCGCGCCCGAGACCGCACTGTCGCAATCGGGAGAACGCCCACCATGGCCAAGAAGCGCCCTCAGTCCAAGGCCGGGAAGCCGCAGCTCAAGGACGGTGAAATCCCGGTCGTAGGGGCTCGTGAGCCCTGCCCGTGCGGTTCGGGCCGCCGTTACAAGGCGTGTCACGGACGCGCCGCCGCCCACGCCGTGACCGAGCTGGTCCAGCGCCCCTTCGAGGGAATCTCCGGCGAGTGCGACTGGATCGCTCTGCGCGAGCTGGTCCCCGCCGCCACCGTCGAGCTGACGCTGAAGGGCGGGCTCCCCGAGGGCGTGCCGTCCGTGTCGCTCGCGACCGTGCTGCCGATGGCCTGGCCGGCGCTGCGCCGCGACGACGGCTCCGTCCTCCTCGCCCTGCAGAACGACACCTCGTCCGGCGACCTCAGCCGCGATCTCGCGGACACTCTGCAGCGTGCGCTGGAGGCCGAGCCCGGTTCGCCGGTCACCGCCCGCCGGGTGCCTGCCGACGGCCCGCGCCTGCAGGACGTCCTCGACCCCGACGCCGCGTTCGAGCCGGTCGTGCACTCCGGCTTCGAATTCTGGGTCCCGGACGCCGAGAACGCCACGCCGGAGGTGTCGGCATCGCTGGAGCGTGCCAACGCGGCCGCCATCCCCACCACCCGGCTCTCCGGCGTGGACGCGGCCTACTGGTGCGAGACGCCGGACAAGAACCACCTGCGCTGGGTCATGCCGCACCCCGAGGAGCAGCTCCTCGACGCCCTCGCCCGGCTGCACGCGGCGGGCACCTCCTCGCTCGGCGAAGAGACCCGTCTGGTGGGCTCGTTCCGTGCGCACGGGCTCATGGTCCCGGTCTGGGACCTGCCGAGCGCGATGGGGGCCGAGGAGTGCGAGAAGCCCGCGGCACAGTTCGCGGAGCGGCTCGCCGGGGCGCTCGCCTCGGACGCTCCGCTGACGGCCGACGAGCGCCGCGCACGCGGGGGGCTCACGAACCGCCAAGTGACGCTCAGCTGACAGTGACGAGAGCGGGGGCGTGACGGTGACTCCCGTCACAACTCCCCCGTACCCGTCGGTAAATCGGTGTCCGAATAGGCGAGATCGAATTTGCTAACGGCAGATCTCTTGTTACGGTTCTGGAAGTCCGGTCGCTGGTGCATCCCCCGTCGCCAGCGGCCGGGCGTCTTCGTTTCCAGGCCCGGACGGCCGGGGCGCACGCCGGAGCACTCGGGCTCGTCGGCAGCCTGCGGCGACTGCCTGGCCCCACCCGCACCCCGCCCCCTGCGACTCCGCCCCTCCACAGGCCCGCGCCCGTCAACTCCCGTGCACGGGGCCGGGACCGGCGCAGCGCCGGAGCGGCGCGCGCCCCAGGGCCCCTGGCACACCGGGCGTTCGCTTTCGGACAGAAAATCCACGATGCCGCCGGGCACCGGGAAAGAGCCCACAGCTCCTGGGAAACTTTCACCCCGGCACCACCGTGCGCACCGTTTCCGCAATCCGCGAAAAGACCGCCAGAAAGCCTGTGGGCACCGGCTTTTACCCGGATGCAATTACATCTTCCTGGTGCGGCCCGGCCCTCGGGCCCCATGGAAACCGGGCGGCCCCACTCCCTGAACGAGTGAGCCGCCCGCTGTTCCCGCGTCAGTCGGTCAACCGCAGCCCGCTCAGTACGCGAGCCGGCTCCCGCCGTCCGGAGCGCTGTTGCTCGCCTCGACGAGCGCGTCCAGGACGGATTCCACATCCGGGAGCCACGGCGCGGTGTCCCCCGCCTCCGGTGCGCGTTCCCAGCGCACCTGCCCCGTGCCCACCTCGGACGGGGGCAGGATGAGATAGCCGCCCTCCCCGTGGAACCGCAGGGAACTGGGCACCCGGTCCTTGGCGTGCAGCAGTTCGCCGAGCCGTTCCAGGGTGTAGGGCTCGACCAGCAGCGACCACCTGGTGGGTGTCGCCACCACGGGGCCGAGTCGCAGCCCCATGCCGTCGAGCGCGGTCAGGGCCCGGGCGCCGGCGACGGCCGGGAGGCTCAGCGCGCAGGGCGCCTGGCCACCGGTGGCCAGCACGACGGGCGCGGTGGGCCGGTTGGTCCACCACCAGCGCACCATGCGCGCGTCGGTGGTCGCCGCGAGCAGGCCGGGGTCGAAGGGGTGTGCGCCTGGTACGGCGCACTCGGGATCGGGACAGGCGCAGCCGCGGCCGCGTTCACCGCGTACGGCTCCCGTCGCCAGCCCTGCGCCGGGGAGCACGGGCCACTTCCGGACGGTGGCACAGGCCAGCGCCGCGTCGAGCTGGGCGGAACTTCCCTTGCGCCGGGGCCGGTGCCTGCGTCGCCTTCCGAGGATCTCGCGCATGAGCGCTCGTTCCTTTCCGTTGAACGCCGAGGTCCACATCACACCACGTGTTCGTTACACCACGTGTGCGTCTCTTCGCTGTGCGTGCTTGCTCATCGGGTCTGCGGTACGGACGGTCAGTCGGTGCCGAGCGTGAGCTGAGCCGAGCAGAGTGGAACCGAACAGAATGGAGCTGAGCCGAGTCGAACCGAGTTGAACCGAGCTGAGTCCAGTCAAAACATCGCGCGGTCGGCGTGCGCATCGCGCGTGCCGTCCCTTGTGCAACCCCGCCGCTCGGGGCGGTGGGCGGGCGGCCGTCACCTGTAAGGACGCCCGGGCTCGCTGTCGGGTTCCGGGGCGGTCACAACTGCCCCCGGCCACCCACGACTACGTACCCCGCATGACCGGGATGACGCTCCCTCCGGCATTTCACCCCGAGGGCTCTCCCTGTCGAGCACGCCCAGTCGATCGCAAAAAACCGCCCGGGGGTGCATTTTTCGGCCAAGTTGGTTGCCTCACGGACACCATAAATACCGTAAGGACAATACTGGACATCACCTCAGTTGTGCGTGTAGATGTGGGTGCGTGTACATGTGGTTGCACCGATAGCGGCGCAGAACGACATGGGGGTTTGCGATGCTATTCGACAAGACGCACCAGTCGGAAAGCCGATTGCCATGAGCGCCCCCCACCTTCCGAAAGTGGCTGGAATCGATCCCATGGTTCCCGTTTCAACGCACACTGCCGCGCCCATGGAAGACGTACCCGCCGCGCCGGGAGCCTTCATCCAGGACCGGCTCGCCGGCTGGGTCTCCGACCTCACCACGCTGCACGAACTCACCGAACGGCTGGCCGGGACCAGCACCCTGGACAGCGCTCTCCCTGAGCTCCTGGCCGCCGGGGCGGCACTCGTCGGCGCAGGCCGGGGGCTCCTCGTCCTCGAACCCGCCGACGGCCGCGGGCCGTCCCGCACGATCGGGCTCGGCCTCGCCCACGCCGACCTGGGACACATCGAGACGGTGCCCCGCAGCGCCACCGCGTACGGCCGCTTCCTCGACGGCCTCCCGGATACCGACGCCCCTCTGGCCAGTCCCGACATCCTCGGCGACACCGGCCTCGACCCCCGCTGCCGCGAGGTCGCCGCACGGCTCGGCTACGCCGCCAGCTACGCACAGCCCCTCTCCACCGAGACCGCCGGCCGGCTCGGTGCGGCCGTCTGGCTGTACGACGAACCGGCGGAACCGCTGGAACGCCAGTGCCATCTCGTCGGGGTGTACGCCCGCTACGCCGCGGAACACCTCGCCCGCCTCCTCGAACTCGAACGCACCAGGGCGGATGCCGCGGTCGTCGCCGAGGAGCTCCTCCCCAGCAGGCTGCCCCGGGTCCCCGGGGTACGGCTGGCCGCCCGCCGCCGGGCCGGACCCGCGGGCGGCGGCGACTGGTACGACGCACTGCCCCTCCCGGACAACGCCCTCGGCCTGGCCGTCGGCTCGGTCGGTGGCTCCGGGCCTGCCTCCCTGGCCGCCATGGGCCGGCTCCGCGCCGGCCTGCGGGCCTACGCCGTGATGGAGGGCGAGGACCCCGTCGCCGTGCTCTCCGACCTCGAACTGCTGCTGCGGCTGACCGAACCGGCCTCCGCGGCGACCGCCCTCTACGCCTACTGCGAACCCGACCGGCGCGCGATCGTGTTCGCCGGCGCGGGGCACACCCCGCCGCTGGTGACCGGTGAGCGGCGCACCGAATTCGTCGAGACGACCCTCTCCGCGCCTCTCGGCATGCTGTCCTGCTGGGAGGCGCCCAGCGTGGAATTCACGCCCCGGGCCGGCGAAACGGTGCTGTTCTACACCGACGCGCTGCTGCGCCGCACCGGCGACACCCGGGACCGGGCGTTCGCGCGGCTGCACTCGGCGGCGGCCGGAGTGCCGAAGGTCCTGCGCCAGGATCCAGGAGCCGTCGCGGACCACATCCTGCGGACCCTCCTGCCCGGCGGCACGGACCGGAGCGACGGCGCCGAGGACGTCGCCCTGCTGGCCGCGCGCTTCGACTGAGACCACGGCCGCCGGACCCCCGAGGACCGCCGGGGGCAGCTCCGGACGTGTAAGAGGTCTTCCGGCACTGGGCCCCCTTCCGTACGCCCGTACGATGGAGAGGGCCCAGTGTCGTACAAGGAGGACAAAACGTGTCTGAGGAGCTCGCCCCGGAGACCCCGGAAACAGCAGAAGCAGAGCCGATCAAGCAGCGGAAGAACGGCCTGTACCCGGGCATTTCCGATGAGCTCGCCGAGAACATGAAGTCCGGCTGGGCCGACACGGAGCTGCAAGGCCTGGAGCCGATCGCCCAGGCCTCGTACACCGCCGTCCGCCGCGCCGCGCTCTCCGCGCGCTTCCCCGGTGAGCGGCTCGTCATTCCCGCGGGCAACCTGAAGACCCGCTCCAACGACACCGAGTACGCCTTCCGCGCCTCCACCGAGTACGCGTACCTCACCGGTGACCTGACCCAGGACGGCGTCCTGGTACTCGAACCGTCCGAGGGCGGGCACGAGGCGACGGTCTACCTGCTGCCCCGCTCCGACCGTGAGAACGGTGAGTTCTGGCTCGACGGCCAGGGTGAGCTCTGGGTCGGCCGCCGCAACTCCCTCACCGAGGCCGAGCAGCTGCTCGGCATCCCGGCGAAGGACGTCCGCGAGCTCCCGGCCGCGCTGGCGGAGGCCACCGGCCCGGTGCGCAACGTCCGCGGGCACGACGCGGGCATCGAAGCCGCCCTCACCGACAAGGTCACCGCGGAGCGCGACGAAGAACTCCGCGTCTTCCTCTCCGAGGCCCGCCTGGTCAAGGACGCCTTCGAGATCGCCGAGCTGCAGAAGGCCTGCGACGCCACGGCGCGCGGCTTCGAGGACGTCGTCAAGGTCCTCGACAAGGCCGAGGCGACGAGCGAGCGCTACATCGAGGGCACCTTCTTCCTGCGCGCCCGCGTCGACGGCAACGACATCGGTTACGGCTCGATCTGCGCGGCAGGCCCCCACGCCACCACGCTGCACTGGGTCCGCAACGACGGCGCGGTCCGCTCCGGCGAGCTCCTGCTGCTCGACGCGGGCGTGGAGACCGACGAGCTCTACACCGCCGACGTGACCCGCACGCTGCCCATCAACGGCACGTTCTCGCCGCTGCAGCGGAAGATCTACGACGCGGTGTACGAGGCCCAGGAGGCGGGCATCGCGGCCGTGAAGCCCGGCGCTTCCTTCCGCGACTTCCACGACGCCGCTCAGCGGGTCCTCGCACAGAAGCTGGTCGAGTGGGGCCTGCTGGGCGACCTGTCCGTGGAGAAGGTCCTGGAGCTGGGCCTCCAGCGCCGCTGGACGCTGCACGGCACGGGCCACATGCTCGGCATGGACGTCCACGACTGCGCCGTCGCGCGCACGGAGGCGTACGTCGACGGCACCCTGGAGCCCGGGGTCTGCCTCACGGTCGAGCCCGGACTGTACTTCCAGGCCGACGACCTGACCGTGCCCGAGGAGTACCGGGGGATCGGCGTCCGGATCGAGGACGACATCCTCGTGACCGAGGACGGCAACCGGAACCTGTCCGCCACGCTGCCGCGCCGGTCCGACGAGGTCGAGGCGTGGATGGCCCGGCTCAAGGGCTGACCCGGCCGGCGCGGAGGTCCGCGTCCCGTGCGACGGAGGGCGCGCTGCTCAGGACACCATGAGCAGCGCGCCCTCCCGCCATTTCAGGACCTTGTCGAAGCTCACCACCGCGCCGTGACCCGGCCGGTTGCCGAAGTGGACGTGATCGGCGAGCTCCTCGATCAGGCAGAGCCCGCGCCCGCTCTCGGCCGTGACCGGAGGATGCACCGCGGTGCGCGTGTGCGAGGGGTCCATTGCCGGCCGGGAGGCGGACGGCTGTGCGGCAGTGCGAAGCGTGCGCCGTGAGGGGAAACCGGGCCCCGAGTCGGCGACTTCGATACGGCACTTCTCGCCGTCCAGATACGCGGTGACCCGGTACTGCCCGCAGGCGCGTCCGGGCTGCCCGCCACCGAGGGAGGCCGGGTCGGCGTCCGTGGCCTCACCCGCGTCCCGTAGACCGCCGCCGTGCTCGACGGCGTTGGCACAGGCTTCGCTGAGCGCGACGGAGAGGTCGTAGGAGATGTCGGGATCCACCCCCGCGGTCTCCATGGTGCCGAGCAGGAAACGACGGGCGAGCGGAACGCTCGCAGCTTCGCGCCGCAAATGGAGTGACCACCACATGCTCATGCTCCAGCCTCCTGGCTGCGGCTCGACATACCGATACGTATTGCCGCGATCGGTGCTTCGTAAGCACGGATCGGCCACCACGGCGCTCATTCGGCGGATGCGGAAATTCCGTCCCCCGGTGTATGCCCGGCCCGGACCACCGCCTCGGAGCGGCCTCGAACCACCCATGAACAGGTGCAACACCCCCTGATCACTCCCTGATGGGGACGGATGCCGACCTTCCGGACCTGCCGTACGGAGACGGGGGGCTCAGTGGGATGATGACCCGGCCATGTCTATGCCTGTCGCACGCGTCGGAGCCGGTATGCGGCTTTTGAGGACCGCGGTGTTCACCGCGGTCTGCGTCGTGCTCGCAGCCGCCGGACACGGCTTCGCCGCAGGCGTGGGCGTGCCCGGCTGGAGTCTGCTGGCAGGCTTCGCCGGAGTCTTCGCCGTCGCGACGGCGCTCGCCGGACGTGAGCGGACCCTTCTCTCGATCACCGCCGCCCTCGCGGCCGGGCAGATCGCCCTGCACATCGTCTTCGGGCTCGGGCGGCACGCGCCGGCCACCGCGGCGGGGTCCGGGGACGACTCGCTGATCCGCTTCGCCGCGGGGCTGGTGTGCGGCGCCGGGCCGGCTCAGCTGAGCGCCGGTGAGGCCCACCGCATCGTGACCACCGCGGGGCTGGACCCCGCGACCGTGGCCCAGGGGCACACACACCTGGCGTCCGGAGCGGCAGCCGCGCCGGATGCCGCTCCGACGCTCCTGGACACCCTGATGTCCGGCCTGCCCAGCCTCCCCATGCTCCTGGGGCACCTGCTCGCCGCACTCGCCACCGGCTGGCTGCTGCGCCGCGGCGAGATCGCTCTCTTCCGGCTGGCCAGGCTGTCGGCGCACGGCGGCCGTCAGCTCGCGGCCGCGGCCAGGCTGCGCGCGCTGCGGGCGGCGATGGCACTCGTACGCGCACTGCGTGCGGGACTCCCGGGCCGGCCCACGACCGGGCCGCGCCCTCTCCGCAGCGCCGTCGACGCTCCCGCGCCGGCCACCGGGGACCCCCTGCAGCACATGGTGATCAGGCGCGGGCCGCCGCCCGTATACGTACACGCAGCCTGACGCGACCCCTCGGCCGAAACTCCGGTGAAGAGGTGGTCGTGATGCCGTCGCGCCTCCGCGCGCCGGACCACCTTTTCCTCATGACCTGTGGAGTGATCCCTGCCATGAACGTTTCCCGCATCGCCCTCGCCGGCGGCGTCGCCGCGTCCACCGTCCTGCTGCTCGCCGGCACCGCCTCCGCCCACGTCAGCGTGCAGCCCCAGGGCGAGGCTGCCAAGGGCGGCTACGCCACCGTCAACTTCAAGGTCCCCAACGAGCGCGACGACGCCTCCACCGTCAAGCTCGAGGTCAACTTCCCGACGGACCACCCGCTGGCCTCCGTCAGCCCGCAGCCGGTGCCCGGCTGGAAGATCGACGTCACCAAGAGCAAGCTGGCCAAGCCGCTCGAGGTGCACGGCAAGAAGATCAACGAGGCGGTCTCCAAGGTCACCTGGACCGCGGACGGCAGCGGTATCGAGGCCGGCTACTTCCAGCAGTTCCCGCTCTCGCTCGGGCAGCTGCCCGAGGACGCCGACCAGCTCGTCTTCAAGGCGCTCCAGACGTACAGCAACAAGGAAGTCGTCCGCTGGATCGAGGAGCCCACCGAGGGCGGCGAAGAGCCCGAGAGCCCTGCTCCCGTCCTCGCGCTGACCGCCCCGGCGGCCGACGCCCACGGCGCCACCGCCGCCGATGACAAGAGCGGCGAGACCGAGGAGGCGAAGGAGACGACCGCGTCGTCGGACGACGCGTCCTCGTCGGGCACCGACAGCACCGCCCGCGTCCTGGGCATCGTCGGCATCGTCGTCGGCGTCGCGGGTGTCGCCTTCGGCGTCCTCGCCGGCCGCCGCCGCAGCGCCTGATCCCGTCTGCCCCACCACCCGTATTCACAGATCAGGAACCAGCTCTCCATGCACAGCAAGAAGACGGTGCTGGCCGCGGCGTTCGCCGCCGCGGCCGCACTGACCCTGTCGGCCTGCGGCAGCGGAGGGGACTCGGCGGACAACTCCGTCGCCGACGTCTCCTCCTCGGCCGGGTCCAAGCCCGCGACCGTGCTCGACCAGCCGTTCACCAAGCCCGACCTCGTACTCACCGACACCCATGGCAAGAAGTACGACCTGCGCGAGAAGACCAAGGGCAAGCCGACTCTCATCTACTTCGGCTACACCAACTGCCCCGACGTGTGCCCGCTGACCATGAGCAACATCGCCATCGCCAAGCGGGCCCTGCCCAAGGCCGAACAGGACAAGCTCCAGGTCGTCTTCGTCACGACGGACCCCGAGCGTGACACCCCGGCGTCCCTGGGCAGCTGGCTCAAGGCTCAGGACCCCGACTTCACCGGTCTCACCGGCGACTTCCCGACCATCCAGGCGGGAGCGCGGCAGATCGGCATCGGCATCGATCCGCCGAAGAAGGAGAAGGACGGCACGGTCGTCTCGATGCACGGCGCCCAGGTCATCGCGTTCTCCCCGAAGACCGACAAGGGGTACGTGCTCTACAGCGAGGACACCACGGCCGAGGACTACACCGAGGACCTCCCGGAGCTCGTCAAGGGGGAGACCCCGTGAACCGCCGCACGGCCGTCGCCGGCGCACTGGCCCTCACCACCGGGCTCGCGCTGACGGCGTGTTCCTCCGACAGCGTGCCGCGGCTGGAGGTGACCGGGGCCTTCATGCCACAGCCCGTCAGCGACATGGCGGCCGGTTTCCTCCTCGTGAAGAACAGCGGCGACGCCACCGACCGGCTCACCTCGGTGACGAGCTCCCTCTCGGACCACGTCTCCATCCACGAGACGAAGAACCGGACGATGCGGATGGTCACGTCGTTCGAGGTGCCCGCCGGCGGGGAGCTCGATCTCGAACGCGGCGGGAACCACATCATGTTCACGGAGCTGAAGCAGCAGCCCAAGCGGGGAGAGACGGTCTCCGTGGAACTGCACTTCGAGAAGGCCGATCCCATCAAGGTCGACATTCCCGTGCGGGAGACCACCTACAACCCGAAGAAGCAGTGAGGTACTGACACCCCATGACGGCTACCGCCCCGCGCCTCGGGCCCTCCCCGATACGACGGCCGCTCGCCGCGGCCGCGCTCCTCGCCATGCTGATCAGCCTGCTGTTCGGCCTGGTGCTGGCCGGCGCGAGCCCCGCGTCCGCGCACGCCGCTCTCACGGGGAGCGACCCGCAGGACGGGGCGGTGGTCGCCACCGCGCCCGAGGAGGTCACGCTCACGTTCTCCGAGCAGATCGCCATGGACGACGACTCGATCCGGGTCCTCGACCCGAGCGGTGAGCGCGCCGACGAGGGCGCGCCCCGTGATCTGACGAGCGGCGGCGCCGTG
Organism: Streptomyces sp. NBC_01166; assembly: GCF_045039765.1. Classification (NCBI taxonomy): domain Bacteria; kingdom Bacillati; phylum Actinomycetota; class Actinomycetes; order Kitasatosporales; family Streptomycetaceae; genus Streptomyces; species Streptomyces sp. NBC_01166. The sequence goes on along the minus strand of NZ_CP108613.1, from coordinate 4,383,696 downwards.
CGGTACGCCGTCCAGCTCCACAGCGGTCTGCCCGACGGCACGTACACCGTGGCCTGGCAGGCCGTCTCCGCGGACAGCCATCCGGTCTCGGGAGCCTTCACCTTCTCCGTCGGCGCCCCCTCGGAGACCACCGTGGCGCTGCCCTCGAGCGGAGCCGGCGGCGGCCTCGTGGGCGCGCTCTACGGCATCGCACGCTACGCCGCGTACGCCGGATTCATCCTGCTCGCCGGCGGATCGGCCTTCGTGCTCGCCTGTTGGCAGCGCGGGGCGGGCGCGCGTCCGCTGCAGCGGCTCGTCGTACGCGGCTGGGTCACGCTCACCGCGGCCACCCTGGCCATGCTGCTCCTGCGCAGTCCGTACACCGGCTCCGGCAAGCTCTCGGACGCCTTCGACCTCGACGGCCTCCAGGCCGTCCTCGACACCAAGCCGGGGGCCGCGCTGGTCTCCCGCCTGCTGCTCCTGGGCGCCTCCGCGCTCTTCATCGCCGTCCTCTTCGGGGCGTACGCCAAGCGCGAGGACGAGAAGGAGAAGCAGGACCTCACCTTCGGACTCGCGACGGGCGGCGCGGTCATCGCCATCGGGATCGCCGGAACGTGGGCCCTGGCCGAGCACGCCTCGACGGGGATCCAGCCGGGCATCGCCATGCCGGTCGACGTGCTGCACCTCCTCGCCGTCGCCGCCTGGCTGGGCGGACTCACCGCGCTGCTGGTCGCCCTGTACCGGACGCCGGACATCACGAGCAGCGCCGTACGCCGGTTCTCGCGCGTGGCGTTCGGCAGCGTGATCGTGCTCGCCGCTACGGGGCTCTACCAGTCCTGGCGCCAGGTCGGATCGTGGTCCGCGCTGACCGGCACCCGCTACGGGCAACTGCTGCTCGTGAAGGTGGCCCTCGTCGCCGTGCTCCTCGGAGTCGCATGGATATCGCGGCGTTGGACGGGGCGGCTGACCGAGCGCACCGGATCCGTGTCCGCCACCGACGACACCGCTGCGGCCGCTCCGTCGGAATCCCCGGAACCGGTCGCCGCGTCCGACGAGGAGGTCGATCCGGAGCGCGCCGCCCAGCTCTCCCGGCAGCGGGCCGCCCTGACGGCGACGAAGGAGAGGCGCGCCCGCGACGCCGATCCGGACCGCTCCGGGCTGCGGCGTTCCGTGATGGTGGAGACGGGCATCGCCGTGGTGCTGCTCGTCGTCACGACGATCCTCACGTCCACCGAGCCCGGCCGCACCGAGGAGGAGGCCGCGCGAGGCAACACCACGACGGCTCCGGCGCCGGTCGCCGGTGGGCAGCTGAACCTGAGCCTGCCCTTCGACACCGGCGGCCGGAACGGCAAGGGGACGGTCCGCCTGGACATCTCGCCCGGCGGGACCGGTGCGAACAGCGTGCACCTCTGGGTCGACGCGCCCGACGGGCGCCCGCTGGACGTCCCCGAGGTGAAGCTCGCCCTCACCCTGGAGTCCAAGGACATCGGCCCGCTGCCGGTCGTCCCCGACCGGCTCACCGAGGGGCACTGGACCGCGAGCGGGGTTCAGATCCCGATGGCGGGCGACTGGAAGGTCGCCGTGACGGTGCGCACCTCGGACATCGACCAGACCACCATCGACAAGAACGTGAAGATCGGCTGAGCAGGGTGAGCAAGAAGAAGGACAACCCCACGGAGAACGGCACACCCGCCGCCCGCCGCGACGGATCCGGCTCCGGTGGCACGGGCCGCGACGGATCCGGCTCCGGTGGCACGGGCGTCGTCTCGCGGCGCCGGCTGATCGGCGGCGCGGGCGCGGCCGGCGCGGCGGGCCTCGTCCTGGGTGCGGCGGGCGGTGCGGGCGGCTACGCGGCGACGCGAGGGGATGCGCCGACACCGCTGACCACGGTCGGCTCGACCCAGGCGATGTTTCACGGGAAACATCAAGCGGGGATCACCACTCCGCTTCAGGCCCGCGGGCACCTGGTCGCCTTCGATCTGACACCCGGCGCGGGGCGCAAGGAGGCAGCCGCCCTGATGCGTCGCTGGTCGGCGGTGGCGCAACGCCTGATGGCCGGAGAGCCGGCGGACAACGGCCGGGTCCACGACACCGGGGTGTCCCTGGATGCCGGGCCGTCCTCCCTGACCGTCACCTTCGGTTTCGGGCGGACCTTCTTCACCCGCACCGGCCTGACCGACCGTCGGCCCGCCGCACTGGATCCGCTGCCGGCCTTCTCCTCCGACCACCTCGACGCCAAGCGGTCGGAGGGCGACCTCTGGGTGCAGATCGGCGCCGACGACGGGCTCGTCGCCTTCCACGCGCTGCGCGCCCTTCAGAAGGAGGCCGGCCCGACGGCCCGGGTGCGCTGGCAGATGAACGGCTTCAACCGCACCCCGGGCGCCACGGACCGCCCGATGACCACGCGCAATCTGATGGGCCAGGTCGACGGCACCAACAACCCGAAACCGGCCGAGAGCGACTTCGAGAAGCGGATCTTCGTGCCGTCCGGTGACTCATCGGCGTACGCCTGGATGGCAGGCGGTTCGTACGCCGTCGTCCGGCGGATCAGGATGCTCCTGGACGACTGGGAGGAGCTCACGGTCAAGCGGCAGGAACAGGTCATCGGGCGGCGCAAGGCGGACGGTGCCCCACTCAGCGGCGGCTCGGAGGAGACCGAGATGGACCTGGACAAGGCGGGGCCGGACGGCAAGCTGCTGATTCCCGACAACGCACACGCCCGGATCTCCTCCCCCGAGAAGAACGGGGGAGCCGCGATGCTGCGCCGCCCGTTCTCGTACCACGACGGCATCTCCGACGACGGCACCCCGGACGCCGGTCTGCTCTTCGTCTGCTGGCAGGCCGATCCGTTCAAGGGGTTCATTCCGGTCCAGCGCAAGCTCGACCGGGGAGACGCGCTCTCCCCGTTCATCCGGCACGAGGCGAGCGGCCTCTTCGCCGTACCCGGGGGCGCCGCGTCGGGGGAGTACGTGGGGCAGCGGCTGCTGGAGGCGTGAGGCCGCACGGCCTCACGCCCGTCCACCGGGGCCGGGCCCACGGCCCCGTACACCCGCCGGCGCGAGGCGCACGGCGCCGTCCGGCGGCCCATTAGGGTGACCGTATGTCAGCCACGCGCTACGCCTACCTCGGCCCCGAAGGCACCTTCACCGAGGTGGCCCTCCGTACGCTCCCCGAAGCCGCCACCCGCGAACTCGTCCCGATGGTCTCGGTGCCGGCGGCACTGGACGCTGTGCGGAACGGGGAGGCGGCGGCGGCACTCGTCCCCATCGAGAACTCCGTGGAGGGCGGCATCACCACGACGCTCGACCAGCTGACCACGGGCGAACCGCTGATGATCTACCGCGAAGTGCTGCTCTCCATCACGTTCGCCCTGCTGGTGCGCCCCGGGACGAAGCTGTCGGACATCAAGACCGTCAGCGCCCACCCGGCCGCACAGCCGCAGGTGCGCAACTGGATGGCGGCCCATCTGCCGAACGCGGTGTGGGAGTCTGCGGCCTCGAACGCCGACGGTGCGCGGCTGGTCCAGGAGGGGCGCTACGACGCCGCCTTCGCCGGCGAGTTCGCCGCGGCGACCTACGGGCTGGAAACACTGGTCACGGAGATCCACGACGCGGAGAACGCCCAGACCCGCTTCGTCCTGGTGGGGCGGCCCGCCAGGCCCTCCGCACCCACGGGGGCCGACAAGACCTCCGTGGTCATCTGGCTCGGCGACGACCGTCCGGGCGCCCTCCTGGAACTGCTCCAGGAGTTCACCGTCCGTGGCGTCAACCTGATGCTGATCCAGTCCCGGCCCACCGGGGAAGGCATCGGGAACTACTGCTTCGCCGTGGACGCCGAAGGGCACATCGCGGACCGGCGCGTCGGCGAGGCACTGATGGGGCTGAAGCGGATCTGCCCGAAGGTCCGGTTCCTGGGTTCGTATCCGCGCGCGGGGGTGACGCCCGAAGAGGTCAGTCCCTTGCGGATCGGGACGTCGGACACCGACTTCACCGAAGCCTCCGACTGGCTGGCCCGCAGCCAGGACGGCCGCGTCTGAAGCCTGTGGGAAGGGGCCGGCCCGAACACTGCCGGTCCTACCTGCAGATTTTCATTCCACGCACAAAGTTATCCACAGGCCACACCTTCGACCTGGGGACAAGTCGACACCGCAGCACGACATGGTCGACAAATCGCCCCAGTGCCCTGGATCCCCCATGAGGTCACAGCTCCCCCCGTGTCCCTCCAATTCCGTTGATCAACTCATTGGAACGAGGAATACCCACCCGAATGAGTGCGCAGGTGAGGTTTGAGTTGCGGATCCCTGTCCCGTCATGCCGCTTTCGGAACGATCCCTTCCGGCATCCACAGATCTTCTTCACAGCCTGTGGATAACTAATCGGATCGACGGGGCCCTGTGGACAACGCGCTCCATCCAGAGCCCTCAACTCCCCAGCCGGGCACCGGTGATACGTCAAGCGACAGGACGCCTTGTTCCCTTTTCGTGGCAATGCGACCCTTTTACTGACGATCTTCACCCAGCTGTCGACCCGAGGTTCCCCCAGGATTATCGATTCCGGCAATTCGGGCAAAGCGCCACGCTCGTCGATATCGGTTCGAGCGGTGGATCCCCGCACCGGTAGCCTTGAGGGGTGATTGACCTTCGCCTGCTCCGTGAGGACCCCGACCGTGTTCGCGCCTCCCAGCGCGCCCGTGGAGAGGACGTCGCGCTCGTCGACGCCCTGCTCTCCGCCGACGAGCTGCGCAGGTCGTCCGGCATCCGCTTCGACGAACTCCGCTCCGAGCAGAAGTCGCTCGGAAAGCTGATCCCCAAGGCCACCCCTGAGGAGCGTGCCGAGCTCCTCAAGAAGGCCGATCAGCTGAAGTCCGAGGTGAAGGCGGCCGACGCCGCACAGGACGAGGCCGACGCCGAGGCCAAGCGCCTGCTCCTGCAGCTCGGCAACATCGTCCACGAGGACGTGCCGGTCGGCGGCGAGGAGGACTTCGTCGTCCTGGAGACGCACGGCACGATCCGTGACTTCGGCGCGGAGGGCTTCGAGCCCAAGGACCATCTGGAGCTCGGCGAGGCGCTGGGCGCCATCGACATGGAGCGCGGCGCCAAGGTGTCCGGATCGCGCTTCTACTACCTGACCGGCATCGGCGCGCTTCTCGAGCTGGCCCTGGTCAACGCGGCGATCGCCCAGGCCACCGAGGCCGGCTTCGTCCCCATGCTGACCCCTGCGCTGGTCCGCCCCCGGGCCATGGAGGGCACGGGCTTCCTCGGCCAGGCCGCGGAGAACGTGTACCACCTGGAGAAGGACGACTTCTACCTGGTCGGCACTTCGGAGGTCCCCCTCGCGGCGTACCACATGGACGAGATCCTCGACGCCGACAAGCTGCCGCTGCGGTACGCGGGCTTCTCGCCCTGCTTCCGCCGTGAGGCGGGCACGTACGGCAAGGACACCCGGGGCATCTTCCGCGTCCACCAGTTCGACAAGGTCGAGATGTTCTCGTACGTCGACCCGGCGGACGCCGAGGCCGAGCACCGCAGGCTCCTGGACTGGGAGAAGCAGTGGCTCACCGGTCTTGAGCTGCCGTTCCAGGTGATCGACGTCGCGACCGGCGACCTCGGGTCCTCGGCCTCGCGGAAGTTCGACTGCGAGGCGTGGATCCCGACCCAGGGCAAGTACCGCGAGCTGACGTCCGCGTCGAACTGCGACGGCTTCCAGGCACGCCGGCTCTCCGTCCGCATGCGCGACGGGAAGAAGGTCCAGCCGCTGGCCACGCTGAACGGCACGCTCTGCGCCGTACCGCGCACGATCGTGGCGCTCCTGGAGAACCACCAGCTGCCCGACGGTTCGGTGCGGGTTCCGGAGGTCCTCCGTCCGTACCTGGGCGGGCGCGAGCTGCTGGAGCCGGTCTCCAAGTGACCTTCGCGTACAAGCTCGTAGCGACCGATCTCGACGGCACCCTGCTGCGCGACGACCACACGGTCTCCGACCGCACCCGGGAGGCGCTGGCCGCGGTGACCGCGGCCGGCGCCGCGCACATCGTCGTCACCGGACGCGCGGTGCCGTGGACCCGGCACATCCTGGACGACCTGGGCTACAAGGGCCTGGCGGTGTGCGGCCAGGGCGCGCAGGTCTACCACGCGGGCGAGCACAAGCTGCTGACCTCCCTCACCCTCGACCGGCAGCTCGCCGGACTCGCGCTGTCCAAGATCGAGGCGGAGGTCGGCCCGCTCGCGCTGGCGGCGAGCCGTGACGGACTCGAGGGCGAGGTGCTGGTCGGGCCCGGCTATCAGGTGCAGGAGGGGCCGCTGCCCGCCGTCTTCATGACCGACCCCGCCGAGATGTGGACCGCTCCGCTGAACAAGGTCTACATACAGCACCCCGAGCTCGACGACGACGCGCTGGCGCAGGCCGCCCGGCAGGCCGTCGGCAGCCTGGTGAACGTCGTCATGGCAGGCCCGGGGGTCGTGGAGATCCTGCCCCTGGGGCTGAGCAAGGCGACCGGGCTCTCGCTCGCCGCCCGCCGTCTGGGACTCAAGGCGGCGGACACCGTGGCTTTCGGTGACATGCCGAACGACATCCCCATGTTCGGCTGGGCGCAGCACGGCGTGGCCATGGCCAACGCGCACGACGAGCTGAAGGCCGTGGCGCACGAGATCACCGCGTCGAACGAGCACGACGGCATCGCGGTGGTGCTGGAGGAGCTGCTCCGGACGACCACGCGCGCGTAGGCGGGGCTGTTCTTCGGGCTTCGGGCTCCGGGCCCCGGTCTTCGTCTTCGGTCTCCGGCGGAGGATGCGCGGATCGAACGCGCGCGGGGGTCACGCCCCCGACGACGGCTTAGCAAGCCGCTGCCTTACCACTCGGCCAATCCTCCGGGGGGTGGCCGCGCGCGCGACGCGCAGCGGGGGCCACCCGGGGGCCCTGCTGCGGGCGACGCCGGGCAGCTGATGAAGCTACCGCGGTGCCGGCTGCGGACCGCCCTGTCGGGAACACGACGGACTCGGACTCCTGGTCATCGCCGCGCTCCTCTCCCGGTCCTCATGAACGGCGCCTTCCCGCGCCGTCCCCCTCACTGTGCCGGAGACCGGTGTCCGGGGGCCAACCATTTTCCGGTGGCCCCCGGACGTACGTCAGCCGCTCGTGCGGCGGCCCAGATCCCTCAGCCGGTGCGTGAGTTCGTCCATGCGGGCATCGAGCCGGATGACGTCCTGCGAGACATCGGTGAGCCGGAGGCTGATCGCACCGACGACCTGGTGCGTGACATCGAGCTTCCGGTCGAGGGAGTCGAGCCGCTGCGACATCCGGCCGAGCACGGGACCGAGCTCCTGGAGCGCGCTTCCCACGCCGGCGAGGCAGCCCTCGATGCGGGTGACGCGCCGGTCGAGCGAGACGTAGGAGGCCCTGAGGTCCTCCTCCGCGTCGAGCAGGTGGGTGCGGACGCTGCGCGCGATGTCGCTGTCGCGAAGAAGCATGGCGACGTTGAGCACGGTCCTGCGGGTGTAGAGCCGGAGCTGGGTCGCTGCCTGTGGATAACTTCCCGAACCCTCCTCCTTCCATAGCGACACGATGTCGCTATGGAAGGAGTGCAGCTCAGCGCCCCGCAACACCTTCATGCCGTTGCTGACCAACTCTTTCTGATGCCGGTCGGTCAGCCTCCTGACCGAGGTTGTGGATACTTCGAAGTACCGGGCCACCTCCTCTGTGCGAAGGTGAATTCCATCCGGGAGCATGACAAGGCTCTTGACCTTGTCGAGGACTTCGACGCGCCCCATCTGCTCGATCCGGAGGGCTTGGGATTCGAGCAAGGCTACTTCCGTGGGCATGGGTGTGCCTCTCGTGCGTGGGAACGACAAGGAGAGCCCTGTCCCGGGCTGTGAGGGCGGAGGTCGCTCACGGTTGCCACTCACTCGATGACCGGCCGGGTGGGCGCTGCCTCACCGCTGCCGGCATTCCCCGAATTCACGAAAGCTCGACGCCACAGATTCCAGTTGCCTCCACGCACTCTGTACAACGAGCCGAAAACCGTACAGTCACGCGACCCGGCCGCCCCGCACACGGAACAACCCCCGCCCGGTGGGCGGGGGTTGCAGAGGGTGCGCGGCGGAGCCGGTCTCACTCCTCGCCGGCGAGCTTCAGCGCCCGCAGCTTCTGACCCGCGTACCACGTGGCCACGACCGTCACGCCGACCAGCAGGACGGTCGCGAGCGGCAGGCCGACGTCCGAGGTGACCGCGCCCTCCCCTGCGACCTTCTCGGCGACCGAGAGGGACCACTGCTGCACACTGAGCGTCCTGGCTCCCGGAACGAGGCTGCCGAAGAGCGCCTCCCACACCAGCGCGTACACCAGGCCGAAGACGACCGCGTGCTGGCTGACCGTGCCGAGCAGCAGGAAGAGCGCGCTGTACGCGATCGAGGCGACCAGCGCCGCGATCGTGTAGGCCACGGCGATCTGCCCCCCGTTGCCGTTGAGGATCAGGCCCGCGACGAAGGTGGGCAGCGCCGAGAACAGCATCGTCACGGCGACGGCGACGATGAGTTTGGTGAAGATGATCGTGGGCCGCTTCACCGGCTTGGCGAGCAGATAGACGATCGAGCCGTCGTCGATCTCCGGCCCGATGGCACCGGTGCCCGCGATGACACCGATGAGGGGGACCATCGTGGCGATGGCGAAACCGCCCAGCACCCCGGAGGCCACACCGTCATCGGCACCGGCGAACGCCCGTACCGCCACGGCGATGGCCACCAGCAGGACCGGCAGGACGAACAGGATGGCGGCCCGGCGCCGGCCGAGCAGGGCCCGGTAGGTGAGCCGGGCGACTGTGGGGTCGTACATGACGCTTCACAGCTCCTTTCAGGCCACTACTCAGGCCGCTACGAGATAGGAAAAGACCGATTCGAGGGACTCGTCGGACGGGGAGACGGTGAGCAGCCGGATGCCGTGTTCGCGCGCGACCTTCGGCAGCAGAGTCGTGAACCGCCCGAAGTCGACCGCCTGGATGCGCAGGGCCTTCTCCGTGACGTCGACCTCGATCCCCGCCGTCGACGGGTCCGCGATGAGTGCGGCGGCGAGTGCCCGGTCGTCACTGGACCGGACGAGATAGCGGTGCGGCCGGTCCGTCATCAGCCGGCGGATCTTCCGGAAGTCGCCCGACGCCGCGTGGCGGCCGGCCACGATCACCTCGATGTGCGAGGCGAGCTGCTCGACCTCCTCGAGGATGTGGGAGGAGAAGAGCACCGTGCGGCCCTCCGCCCCCATCCGGCGCAGCAGCTCCATGAGCTGCATCCGCTGGCGCGGGTCCATGCCGTTGAACGGCTCGTCGAGGAGCAGCACCGAGGGGTCGTGGACCAGCGCGGACGCCATCTTCACGCGCTGCCGCATGCCCTTGCTGTACGTCGAGATCTTGCGGTCCTGCGCGTACTCCATCTCGACCGTGGCCAGCGCCTTGTGCGCGGCCGCGTCGCCCAGTCCGTGCAGCTCGGCGTTGGCGACGACGAACTCGCGGCCGGTCAGGAAGTCGTACATGCCCTCCCGCTCCGGCACGATCCCGATCGCCTTGTAGACCGCCTCGTTGCGCCAGATCTGTGTGCCGTCGAGCGTGACCGTGCCGGTCGACGGCGCGAGGAACCCGGCCATCATGTTGATCAGCGTGGACTTTCCTGCTCCGTTGGGCCCGAGCAGCCCGGTGACTCCGGGGCCCACGGTCATGCTCACGTCGTTGACGGCGACCACGTTGCCGAACCAGCGGGAGGTGTGGTCGATCTCGATGGTGGTCACAGGCCGACCCTCCGGTAGCGGCGCATCAGTACGGCGTACGAGCCGGCGACGAGCGCGAGAACAACGATCAGGTAGACCACACCGGCGGCGGCTCCGGGCCCTTCGCCGCCGGGGAAGGCGGAGGAGGCCCCGAGGAAAGCGGTCTGCACCCCGCCGATCAGCGTGATGGGCGAGAACAGCCCGAGCCAGGTGATGGCACCGGCCGAACCCGTCTCCCAGGCGATCGCCTGGACCGTGGAGACCGCACCGTAGGTGATGGTCAGTACGGCGATCACGGCGGCGACTCCGAAGCCCCTGCGCGGCGTCAGCGCGGCGACCACGAGTCCGAGCCCGGCGAACAGCACGGAGAGCAGTGCCACCGAGACCATCCCCTGACCGAATCCCTTGGCCTGGTCGGCGAAGTCGAACTTGGCCAGCAGCGAGCCCACGAAAAGGATGACGAGGGGCAGACCGGTGAGGATCAGCAGGGCCGACGTCATGGCCGCGAACTTGGCGACCACGTAGTCGACGCGTTCGATCGGCCGTGAGAAGTACAGCGGCACGCTCTTGAAGCGGAGGTCCCTGGACACCGACTGCGGCGCCTGGGACGCGATGAAGAGTCCGATCACGGCCTGCAGGTAGATGGCGAAGTCCGTGTACCTGATCGGGAGTTTCGTCATGCCGGGCGTGGCGATGGCGACCGCGACAAGGATCAGAGCCACCAGGCACATCACCCCGCACAGAAGCATCGGCAGCACCTTGGACTTGGCGGACCTGCCCAGTCCGAACGAGCCCCGCAGGGACTGCGAGTACAGCGAACGTCGGGCATAGCCCCGGCCGAGCCGGGCGCCGTCGTAGGAGCGGTATCCGATGTTGTGGATCCGGGAGGTGTCGCTCCCGGCCGCGGTCCCGGTCTCAGTGCTCATCGCGACCGCTCCCCTTCTGCTGTCCGGCACCCGCTGTCGCGGCCACGGCCGCCCGCGGTGCCTCTTCGGTGCGGAAGACCTCGGCGATGTGGTGGCGCCGCTGTTCCATCCGGATGAGACCCAGCCCGAGTCCGGCGACGCTGTCCCGGACCACGTCGTACGTCTCCTCGCCCGTCGCCTCCACCAGGAGGATGTGTCCTGCGCCCGGCAGTCCTTCGGCGTCGAGGCCGTCGTGTCCGACGAGCTTGATCCCGGCCCCGGTGAGGGCGCGGCGCAGCGCGTCCGTACCGTCCGGGTGGGTGTCGCTGTCGGTGACCTCGACGGCCAGGGTCGTGGTCGTCTGGGTGAAGTCGCTGGTGGAGCTGGAGCGCAGCAGCGCGCCGCCGTCGATGACGACGACGTGGTCGCAGGTCCTCTCGAGCTCTCCGAGGAGGTGCGAGGTCACCAGCACCGAGATGCCGAAGTCGGTGTGGACACGGCGGATCAGACCGAGCATCTCGTCCCGGCCGACGGGGTCAAGGCCGTTGGTCGGCTCGTCGAGGAGGACCAGCTTCGGGTCGTGGACCAGCGCTTGGGCCAGCTTCACCCGCTGCTTCATACCGGTCGAGTAGCCGCCGATGGGGCGGTAGCGCTCCTCGTACAGCCCCACGTGGCGCAGGGTGTCCGCGGTGCGTTCGCGTGCCGCGGTGGGCGGCAACCCGGACATCCGCGCCATGTGGACGACGAACTCGGTCGCCGAGACGTCGGGGGGCAGGCAGTCGTGCTCGGGCATGTATCCGACCCGCTCCCGGATGGCGGCGCCCTCGGTGGCGACGTCGAGCCCGAGCACCGCGGCCCGGCCTTCGGTGGCGGGGGACAGACCCAGCAGGATCTTGATCAGTGTGGACTTGCCGGCTCCGTTGGAACCCACCAGGCCGGTTACACCCGGTCCGATGTCCAAGGAGAGCCGGTCAAGCGCGGTCACCCTCGGGAACCGCTTGCTCAGGCTTTCGGTTGCGATCACAGTCACGTCATCGACCGTAGTGGCGCCCGCCACAGGAGTCGTCAGACCAGGCGGCTGGATCCGCGTCAGACTCGAGGCGTACGGACCCGTAGGGGCACCGTACGCGAGGACCCCCGGGCCGGGTCGTCCCCACGGTGTTGTCCACAGGTTCGGGGCTTCCCTTGACGCGGCCGTCCGTCGGTTGCCACATTCAGCGGTGTCACGTTACGGGCGCGTACCGCAACGCCGGCACTGGACGAGGAGGCGGCGTGGATCTGCGAGGCGCGCGTGAGCGCTGGGTGCGTACGGGCGGGATCGAGCTGTGTGTGGCCGAGCTGGGCGATCCCGCGCTGCCGACGATCGTGCTGGTGCACGGCTATCCGGACAGCAAGGAGGTCTGGTCCGAGGTCGCGGGGCGCCTGGCGGAGCGATGGCACGTGGTGCTCTACGACGTGCGGGGCCACGGCCGGTCGACGGCGCCCGAACCGCTGCGCGGCGGCTTCACGCTGGAGAAGCTGACCGACGACTTCCTGGCTGTCGTGGATGCCGTCAGCCCTGACCTGCCGGTCCATGTCGTCGGCCACGACTGGGGTTCGGTCCAGTCCTGGGAATTCGCCACGGTGGAGCGGACCAAGGGCCGTATCGCCTCGTTCACGTCGATGTCCGGCCCCTCCCTCGACCACTTCGGTCACTGGATCAAGCGGCGGATGTCCCACCCCGGCCCTCGCGGTGTGGCGCAGTTGCTCGGCCAGGGCGCCAAGTCCTGGTACGTGTACGCACTGCACACACCGGTCCTGCCCGAGATGGCCTGGCGCGGGACGCTGGGCAGGCAGTGGCCGCGGATACTGCAGCGGATGGAGAAGGTGCCCGCGGACGGTTATCCGACGGCGTCGCTCCCCCGGGACGCGGCGCACGGTGCCTGGCTCTACCGTGACAACATCCGGGCCCGCCTGCGCCGGCCACGACCGGACGCGTACGCGCATGTGCCGGTGCAGCTGATCACGCCGACCGGGGACGCCTTCCTCTCGCCGTCGCTCTACGACGAACTGGACGCATGGGTGCCCCGGTTGGTGCGGCGCACCCTGCCGGCGAAGCACTGGGTGCCGCGCACCAGGCCGGATCAGCTGGCCTCCTGGATCAGCGATTTCGTCGGCGCGGAGTCCGGCGGGGAGCCCGGCGGCCAGGACGCTCCCGCCGGGTTCGGCGCTCCGAGGCCGACAGCGACGGGCGCCCATGCCGACCGCTTCGGCGGGCAGTTGGTCCTGGTGACGGGCGCCGCCTCGGGGATCGGGCGCGCCACAGCGCTGTCCTTCGCCGAGGCGGGGGCGCGGGTGGTGGCCGTGGACCGGGACGCGGAAGGCGTCGCACGGACGGCGGAGAGGGCCCTGCTGATCGGGGCAGCCGCCGCCTGGGCCGAGGTGGTGGATGTCGGGGACGAGCGGGCGATGGAGAAACTCGCGGAGAAGGTCGCGGCTGAACTCGGCGTCGTGGACGTCCTGGTGAACAACGCGGGCATCGGGCTGTCGGGTTCTTTCCTCGACACGACGAGCGAGGACTGGAGGAAGGTCCTCGATGTCAATCTGTGGGGGGTCATCCACGGCTGCCGCATCTTCGGCAGGCAGATGGCCGACCGAGGACAGGGCGGCCACATCGTCAACGTCGCCTCGGCGGCGGCCTATCAGCCGTCACGCGCGCTGCCCGCGTACAGCACGTCCAAAGCTGCGGTGCTGATGCTCAGCGAATGCCTGCGCGCCGAACTGGCCGAGCGGTCGATCGGGGTCAGCGCCATCTGTCCGGGAATCGTGGACACCGGGATCACCGGAACCGCGCGCTTCGTGGGAGCCGACGAGGCCGAGGAGGCGCGGCTCCGGAAGCGGACGGCCCGGCTGTACTCGATCCGCAACTACCCTGCGGAGAAGGTGGCTCAGGCGATTCTCGGGGCCGTGGTGCACAACCGGGCCGTGGTGCCGGTGACGCCCGAGGCACGCGGCGCACGGCTGCTGTCACGGTTCAGCCCTCGCCTGCTGCGAGGGCTTGCCCGGATGAAGCCACCCTTGTGATGCTGGCGGTCTGTTGGGGGATCGGGCGCCGTAACGCCCGGTCACAGTCTCACGGTTACGCCTGGGCCATTGCCGCCGAACACCAATAACCGTGCTGGCCTGGGCACTTGGCCATAGGGCCTTCCACGGGAGCCAGTTACCGGACAATCAGCATACGATCACCACCAAAACACCTAACACATAGCGAAGTTGGCCAAACACCCTATATAGGGCGTCACTTGTCCGCAGAATCGCCAAAACCCCTGTGGATAACGCGAGTTGGCTGTGGATCAAACCTGTTCACGTCCATAAGTGCTGCGAACGCCGGGTGAAATCGAGGTGCGCCGGAAGAAGTGGCGCGGGCACTCTGTCGGGATGGACGAACGACGCACCGTCAAGGTGTCCAAGTACCTGTCGAAGCATCTGCGGCATGAGCCGGACCGGATCGGGATCAGCCTCGATCCGAACGGCTGGGTGGCCGTGGACGAGCTGCTGCGGGCCTGCGCCGAGCACGGTGTCACCATCACCCGGGATGACCTCGACCACGTCGTCGCGGTCAACGACAAGCAGCGGTTCACCGTGGAGGGCGATCGCATCCGCGCGAACCAGGGCCACTCCGTCACTGTGGACCTCGGCCTGCCCCCGGCAGAACCACCCGCGTACCTCTATCACGGCACCGTGGCACGGGTGCTCGACGCCATCCGTACCGACGGACTCCGGCCCATGAACCGCCACCATGTCCATCTCTCGCCCGACCGCGAGACGGCGGTCCGTGTCGGCGCCCGGCGCGGCACCCCGGTCGTCCTCACTGTGGACGCCGGCGTCATGCACCGCGCCGGCCATCTCTTCCACGTCAGCGCCAACGGGGTCTGGCTCACCGACTCCGTACCGCCTGCCTACCTGCGCCTGCGTGAATGACGCGTCCGCGGGTCAGCGCTCCGTGCCGCCGAGGCCCGCACGCAGATCGCCGAGGTTCAGACGGGCGGTTCGCGGTCTCGGTGTCCATCTGCGCGGTGAGCAGCATCCTCATGACGACTCATTCCTTCCGGCGAACCGCACCCGGTGCCGTGCATACGCGCGGGCAAAGCCGACTGCGGGTTCCTTCCAGCGTCGCCCCCGCCCCGGGGACCGGCAACCACTGCCACCCGCCCGTGGCAAGCGTGCCTCCCGCGCACCATCCAGCTCCGGAGCCGATCAGGCCAATTGCCCCAGCCCCTCGGTGGCGATCGTCTCGAAGACGTCGATGTCCGCGGCGAAGTCCGAGTCCGGGATCGGCCAGTGGAGCACGATCTCGGTGAAGCCCAGCTCCTGGTAGCGGCCGGCGAAGTCGACGAAGGCGTCGAGAGACTCCAGCGGTCGGCTGCGGTCCGGGGTGAACCCGGTGAGCAGCACCTTGTCCAGCTCGGCCACGTCCCTGCCGATGCCGGCGCATGCCGTGCCGAGCTTGTCGAGCTGGCCGCGGACGGCTTCCACCGACTGCTCCGGAGTGCCCTCCTCATACAGCTTCGGGTCACCCGTGGTCACCCACGCCTGCCCGTGCCGCGCGGCAAGCTTCAGGCCGCGCGGGCCGGTTGCGGCGACGGCGAAAGGGAGCCGGGGGCGCTGGACGCAGCCCGGGATGTTGCGGGCCTCGTCGGCGGAGTAGTGCGTGCCCTGCTCGCTCACGGCGTCCTCGGTGAGCAGCCGGTCGAGCAGTGGCACGAACTCCCCGAACCGGTCCGCCCGCTCCTTCGGCGTCCACGGCTCCTGCCCCAGGGCGGTCGCGTCGAAGCCGTTGCCGCCTGCTCCGATGCCGAGCGTGATCCGGCCGCCCGAGATGTCGTCGAGCGAGATCAGCTCCTTGGCGAGCGTGACCGGATGCCTGAAATTCGGCGATGTGACGAGGGTGCCCAGGCGAAGCCGCCCGGTCGCGGTGGCGGCGGCGGTGAGGGTGGGTAGAGCTCCGAACCACGGGCCGTCGCGGAAGGTGCGCCAGGACAGGTGGTCGTAGGTGTAGGCAGCGTGGAAGCCGAGCTCCTCGGCCTTCTGCCACTTGGCGCGGCCTCCCTCGTGCCAGCGGTCGACGGGCAGGATCACGGTGCTCAGGCGCAGGCTCATGCCCCGACCCTACTTCTGCCCACGAGTGCCTCCCTGGAGAGGCGGGAGGCTTCCCGTCCCCCCTCTGCGCGAGTTCCCACGGTGAGCCGTCGGCATATACCTGTGTCATGTTCCGCAGTTCCAGGACTCGCGCACTCAGATGTGCGCCCCTCTGCACGCCCGTGCGACTCCGTACGGGAGAATAGGCGGGTGACCTCAGCTACCGACTCGCCTCTGCCTGCCGTGACCCGGCTGATCGCCACCGATCTGGACGGCACTCTCCTACGCGACGACAAGACCTTGTCGGACCGTACGACCGCCGCCCTGGCAGCCGCCGAAGAGGCGGGGATCGAGGTCTTCTTCGTCACCGGAAGGCCGGCTCGCTGGATGGACGTCGTCAGCCCGCACGTGCAGGGCCACGGCATGGCCATCTGCGGAAACGGGGCCGCAGTCGCCGATCTCCACGAGGGGAAGCTGATCAAGGTCTACCCGCTGGACCGCGAGATCGCCCTGACCGTGGTCGACATCCTGCGTGAGGCGGCCCCCGGGGTCTCGTTCGCCGTCGAACTGGCCACCGGAATCCACTACGAGCCCGCCTACCCCCCGTTCCACATGGACCCGGGTGCCACGGTCGCGATCGCGGAGAAGCTGCTCCACGAGGAGGTTCCGGGCACCGGTGCGCCGGTCCTGAAGATCCTCGCCCACCACCCCGAGATGGCCCCGGACGCCTTCCTCGCGCTGGCCCGTGAACTCGCGGGGGAGCGGGCGTCGTTCACCCGGTCCAGCCCTACCGCGCTGCTGGAGATCAGCGGCCTGGGGGTCTCCAAGGCCGCCACGCTCGCCGCATGCTGTGCCGAACGCGGTATCGCCCCGGCCGAGGTGGTCGCGTTCGGGGACATGCCGAACGATGTGGAGATGCTGAGCTGGGCCGGCGCCTCGTTCGCCATGGGCAACGCCCACCCGGCCGCCGTGGCCGCCGCGTCCGGTATGACGCTCACGAACGACGAGGACGGTGTCGCGGTCGTCATCGAGCGGATCCTCGCCGCTCGCTGAGCCCGTCGGCCGGGACGGCAGGGACAACTGGACGACTGGGACGACCGAGGCCGACCGGGGCGACCGGGGCGACCGGGGCGACCGGGACAGCTGTCAGAGCGGGACCTGCCAGGTGACCGTCGTGCCGCTGTCGCCCTCCCCGGTCCCCGGGCCGAACCAGCTCGCGCCGCCCAGCGACTCGGCGCGCCGCGCGAGATTGCGCAGACCGCTGCGGCGGCCGCCTTCCGGGATCCCCACCCCGTCGTCGGCGACCGTCAGCCGCACCGCGTCCCGCCCGTCCGGCAGCACCGCCGTCGCGTCCACCCTCACCTCGACGCGCGACGCCCGCGCATGGCGGAAGGTGTTGGACAGCGCCTCCCGCAGAGCCGCGATGAGGTTCTTGCCGGCGAGCTCCCCCACCAGCGAGTCGACGGGGCCCAGAAAACGGTGCGAGGGCATGAAACCCAGGGGCACAGCGGCCATGTTGATCTCCCGCAGCACTCGGGTCCGCAGGCCCGACGGCGCCTCGGCGGGTTCCTGCTGCAGCGCGAAGATAGCGGTACGGATCTCCTGGATGGTCACATCCAGTTCGTCCACGGCCCGCCCGATGCCGGCCTGCACCGCGGGGACCGGCGAGCGCCGCTGAGCGCCCTCCAGCATGATCCCGGTGGCGAACAGGCGCTGGATCACCAGGTCATGGAGGTCCCGGGCGATCCTGTCCCGGTTCTCGTAGACGGCCAGCCTCTCCCGGTCCCGCTGGGCTTCGGACAGCTTCAGGGCCAGTGCGGCCTGCGCGGCGAAGTGAGTGGCCAGCGTCCGCTCCGCACGGGTGAAGGGCCGGCCGCCCCGGACCCGTGGGATGGAGAGCGCCCCCAGCACCCGCCCACCGCTGCGCAGGGGGAGCAACATGTGCGGGCCGAACCGGTCGGCCAGTCTGGTCATCATGCGGGGGTCGGTCACCGAATCGTCCAGGAACACCTCCTCGCCCCGCAGGAGCGCCGCCACCACGGGGCTCTGCGGCGGGATGATCACCCCGAGGGAGGCGGACGGCTTGTCCCCGGCGACGGCGACGATCTCCAGCCCTCCCTGCGCGGCCGGAAGCAGCACGATGCCGGCCGCGGCATCGGCGAGGCGACGCGCCTGTTCGGCGACGACAGCGAGTGCCTCGTCGGCGTCCCCGGCCGAGAGCAGGGCGGTGGTGACGGCCACCGAGCCGTCGATCCACTGTTCGCGCTGTCGGGCGGCGTCGTACGTCCGCGCGTGGCCGATGGCGATGCCCGCCTCCGTGGCCAGCACGCGCAGCATGTGCAGTTCGTCGTCGCCGAACGCCTCCCCGCCGCGCTTCTCCATCACGTAGAGGTTGCCGAAGATCTTGCCCTGGAGCCGGATCGGGACCCCGAGGAACGTGCGCATCTTCGGGTGGGCGGCCGGGAAGCCGGCGAAGCGGGGGTCCCTCTCCAGATCCTCCAGCCGAATCGGCACGCCCTCCTCGATCAGTGCGCCCAGCAGACCGGTATGCCCGTCGGGCGGCCGGCCGATCGCCCGGGCGACCTCCTCCGGCACCCCGTGGGTGATGAAGTCGCAGAGGCTTTCACCCGGCCCTTCGACGACGCCGATGGCGGCGTAGCGGGCATGGGCCAGTTCGGCCGCGGTCTCACAGATGCGCTCCAGCGTGGAGTGGAGCTCGAGGCCCGTGCCGACGGACCTCGTCGCCTCCAGCAGCTGCGGCACACGAGCGGTCAGCTCCGCGGAGAGCCCTCGCAGGCTGCCGGTGGTCTGCGACGCGGCTCCCGGCGGGTCATTCGGATCCTGCTCGGCCATGACCTGAGCCTAGTAAGCACCGATTGGTCCGGAAAGTCGGAGCCGAGCCGGCCGGCCGTCCTCCGCCCCGTACCGGAGCTCGCTCGCCGCCCTCAGACCCGTGCCGAAGCCCGCTCGCCGCCCTCAGACCCGTACCGGAAGCGGTCGCGGCCGTTCCGGCTCCGTGCGCACCGAATCCTGTTCGCGTTCGAGCATCCGGCGCAGCGGGCCGTCCTGCGCGGCCAGAACGGCGTACGTCCCCTGCTGAACCACCCGCCCCCCGTCCAGCACCAGGATCTCGTCCACCGCGTCGAGCCCGGCCAGCCGATGGGTGATCAGCACGGTCGTACGCCCTTCGGTGGCAGCCAGCAGATCCGCGGTCAGGGCATCCGCCGTCGCCAGGTCCAGATGCTCGGCGGGCTCGTCGAGCACGAGTACGGGGAAGTCGGCGAGGAGCGCACGGGCCAGCGCCAGCCGCTGACGCTGGCCGCCCGAGAGCCGGGCCCCGTGTTCACCGACCAGCGTGTCGAGGCCGCCGGGCAGCGACCCGGCCCAGTCCAGCAGCCGAGCCGCTGCGAGAGCCTCCCGCAGCCGGTCGTCCGTCGCGTCCGTGCGGGCGAGCCGCAGGTTCTCGCGAATGGAGCTGTCGAATACGTGGGCATCCTGGGCGCACAGTCCGACGAAGGTCCGGACCGTGTCACCGTCCAGCGCGGACGCCTCGACGCCACCGAGGCGATACGTCCCCTCCCGGGCGTCCAGGAAGCGGAGCAGGACCTGGGCGAGCGTGGTCTTTCCCGAACCGGACGGCCCCACGACGGCGACCCGCTTGCCGGGGTGGAGCGTCAGGTCGACGGAGTGCAGCGCATCGCGCTCCGCGCCCTCGTACCGGGCCGACAGCCCTCGTACATCGAGCGGGAAGGGCGAGGCGGGCACCTCGGCGGGGTCCGCCGGCTCCTCGACCGGGACGGGAGCGTCCAGTACCTCGTAGACCCGCTCCGCACTCCGCTCGACCCGTTGGCGGTACTGCACCGCGAGCGGAAGTCCCGTCACGGCCTCGAACGCCGCCAGGGGCGTGAGGACGACGACGGCCAGTTCCACCCCGGCCAGACGGCCGTCCCACACGGCGGGCAGCGCGACAATCGCCGCGCCCACCACGGTGAGCCCGCAGATCAGGGCGGAGAGCCCCCCGCCCAGCGCTGTCGCGGCCGCCGCCCGTGAGGCGATCCGCGTCAGGACGCCGTCCGCCGCCCGCACCTGCTCCCTGCGGGCGGGCAGCGCACCCGCGACGGCCAGTTCGGCTGTGCCGCCGAGGAGATCGGCGACCCGGACGGCCAGCTTGGCGCGGGCGGGCGCGAGTTGGCGCTCGGCCCGTCGAGCACACGCGCCGCTCAGCCACGGGACGCCCACGCCCGCGAGGAGCAGCCCGGCGGCCAGCACGGCCCCGGCCTCCGGCAGCAGCCAGCCGGTGAAGGCGACAGCCCCCGTACCGACCAGCAGCGCGGTCGCCGCGGGCAGCAGCCAGCGCAGCCAGTAGTCCTGCAACGCGTCCACGTCGGAGACCAGCCGGGACAGCAGGTCACCCCGCCGCGTGGCCCGGAGACCGGCGGGCGCGATGCGTTCGAGCCCGCGGTACACCGCCACCCTGAGCTCGGCGAGCATCCTGAGCACGGCGTCGTGCGACACCAGCCGCTCCGCGTACCGGAAGACGGCCCGGCCCATGCCGAAGGCCCGGGTAGCGGTCACCGCGACCATCAGATACAGCACCGGGGGCTGCTCGGAGGCGCGTGAGATCAGCCATCCCGAGACTGCCATGAGGCCGACCGACGACCCCACGGCGAGGCTGCCCAGCAGCAGTGCCAGCCCCAGCTTCCCGTGCTGGGAACCCGCGGCCTCCCGCACCCGCGCCAGCACGCGGCCCCCGGTCCGGGGGGCGGTGTCCCTGAGCAGCGCCGGCTCCCCCGCGCCCAGCCGCTCGACGCCGTCCGGCCCGCCCGGAGTGCGCTGGACGTCGTCGTGCCCGCCCGAGGCGGCGAGCACGCCGGAAGCCTGCGGCTCCACCCCGGACTCCCCCGGTTCCAGCGTCACCACCCGGTCGGCGACCGTGAGCAGAGCCGGCCGGTGCACGACCAGCAGCACCGTTCGTCCCACCGCCAACCTCCGCACCGCGTCGACGATGCCCGCCTCCGTCTCGCCGTCCAGACTCGCCGTCGGCTCGTCGAGCAGCAGCAGAGGCCGGTCGGCGAGGAAGGCCCGCGCCAGCGCGAGCCGCTGGCGCTGCCCCGCGGAGAGTCCGGAGCCGTCCTCACCGAGGGGCGTCTCCGCACCGGCCGGCAGCGCGTCCACGAACTCATACGCGCCTGCGGCCCGCAGCGCGGCCATGACCGCCGCGTCGTCAGCGTCCGGCCGGGCGAGGCGTACGTTCTCCGCGATCGTCCCGGCGAAGAGGTGCGGGTGCTGGGGCACCCAGGCGATCTGCTCGCGCCAGCGTTCGGGGGAGAGGGCCGAAAGATCGGTTCCGCCGACCCGGACCCGCCCCTCGTCGGGAGCCGTGAATCCCAGCACCACGCTGAGGAGTGTGGACTTGCCGACCCCGCTGGGGCCGACCAGCGCGACGGTCTCCCCCTGCTCGACCACGAGGGAAGCAGCATCCAGAGAGGGCTCGGCGCGGCCCTGGTGCCGGACGGTCACCCCCTCCAGCTCCAGCCGCAGGGACGGAGGTACATCCTGGCTGCCGCCGGCCACGGGCTCGGTCTCCAGCACGGCGAAGATCTCCTCCGCGGCCGAGAGTCCTTCCGCGGCCGCGTGGTACTGGGCACCGACCTGGCGGATCGGCAGATAGGCCTCCGGCGCCAGGATGAGAACCACCAGCCCCGTGTAGAGGTCGAGTTCTCCGTGGACCAGCCGCATCCCGATCGTCACCGCGACCAGCGCCACGGAGAGAGTCGCCAGCAGCTCCAGGGCGAAGGAGGAGAGAAACGCGATCCGGAGCGTCTTCAGCGTGGCCCGGCGGTACTGCGAGGTGATGCTGCGGATCGATTCGGCCTGCGCCTTGGCCCGGCCGAAGACCTTCAGCGTGGGCAGCCCGGCAACCACATCGAGGAAGTGACCGGAGAGCCGTGACAGCAGTCTCCACTGGCGGTCCATCCGGGACTGGGTGGCCCATCCGATCAGCACCATGAAGAGCGGGATCAGTGGCAGCGTCACCACGATGATCGCCGCCGAGACCCAGTCCTCGGTGACGATCCGGGCCAGCACGGCCACCGGGACGACGACCGCGAGGCCGAGCTGCGGAAGATAGCGCGAGAAGTAGTCGTCCAGGGCGTCGACGCCCCGGGTGGCCAGAGCGATCAGCGACCCGGTGCGCTGCCCGCTCAACCACTCCGGCCCCAGACCGGAGGCGCGCTCCATGAGCCGGCCGCGCAGCTCGGACTTGACCGCCGAACTCGCCCGGTAAGCGGCCAGTTCGGTCAGCCAGGCCACGAACGCCCGCCCCAGCGCGACAGCGGCGAGCAGGAGCAGTGGCGTGCGGAGCCCGGAGACGGTCAGCCCGTCCTCGAACCCGCCCACCACCACTTCGGCGACGAGCATCGCCTGGGCGATGACCAGGGCGGCTCCGACCAGGCCCAGTGCCACCACGGCGGCCAGGAAGAACCGGGTGGCCCGGGCGTACCGGAGCAGACGCGGGTCGATCGGTTTCACGTGAAACAGCTCCCCAGTGAGCTCATGTCGTTCGCTCGTTCAGTGCGCGTCGGCGATGTGGTGCGTACCGATGCGCTTGCGGAACACCCAGTACGTCCAGCCCTGGTACAGCAGCACCACCGGAGTGGCGATACCGGCGCACCAGGTCATGATCTTGAGGGTGTACGGGCTGGAGGAGGCGTTGGTGACCGTCAGGTTCCAGGCGTCGTTCAGCGAGGACGGCATCACGTTCGGGAAGAGCGTCAGGAAGAGCATGGCGACCGCCGCCGTGATGGTCACCCCGGAGAAGGCGAAGGACCAGCCCTCGCGCCCCGCCGCGATGGCACCGATGGCCACGACCAGCGACACCACGGCGGTGATCATCGCGGCCAGGCTCCAGCCGTTGCCGTTGTCCGCCTGCGTCCACACGAGGAAACCCAGCGCGAGCAGCGCGGTGGCCAGGCCCAGCTTGAGGGCGAGCCCGCGCGCCCGCTCCCTGATGTCCCCGACGGTCTTGAGCGCCGCGAACACCGCGCCGTGGAAGGTGAAGAGGAACAGCGTGACCAGCCCGCCGAGAATGGCGTACGGATTGAGCAGGTCCCAGAGGTTGCCGACGTACTCCATGTCGGCATCGATCTTCACGCCGCGCACGATGTTCCCGAAAGCCACGCCCCAGAGAACGGCCGGGATCAGCGAGGTCCAGAAGATCGCGTGCTCCCAGTTGGTCTGCCACCGCTCCTCGGGCCGCTTCGCCCGGTACTCGAAGGCCACCCCGCGCACGATCAGGCAGAGCAGGATGAGGAGCAGGGGGAGGTAGAAACCGGAGAACAGGGTGGCGTACCACTCCGGGAAGGCCGCGAAGGTCGCGCCGCCCGCGCTGAGCAGCCACACCTCGTTCCCGTCCCAGACCGGCCCGATCGTGTTGATCAGGACCCGACGCTCCTTGCGGTCCCTGGCCAGCAGCTTGGTGAGGACGCCGATACCGAAGTCGAATCCCTCCAGGAAGAAGTAGCCGGTCCACAGGACGGCGATGAGCACGAACCAGACGTCGTGGAGTTCCATCTCTCAGCTCCGCTTTATCTCAGTAGGAGAAGGCCATCGGCCGGTCGGCGTCCTGGTCGTGGCCGCCGATCCGGGTGGGCGGGTTGAGGTCGGCCTCGGTGAGCTCGGGCGGTCCGGCCTTGACGTACTTCAGGAGGAGCTTGACCTCGATGACGGCGAGCACCGCGTAGAGCGCCGTGAAGCCGATCATGGAGGTGAGGATCTCCCCCTGCGAGACGCCCGGGGAGACCGCGTCACGGGTCTGGAACACCCCGTACACCACCCACGGCTGGCGTCCCATCTCCGTGAAGATCCAGCCCCAGGAATTGGCGATCAAGGGGAAGAGCATGGTCCAGAGAGCTGTGATCCAGTACAGCTTGGCGAGCTTCGGGCTCAGCACCTTGTTCCTGAAGAGGACCAGATTCGGTACGTCGTCCTCACCGGTCCGCAGCGCCTCCGGCAGCATGAACTTCTTCCGCGTCAGCCAGAGCCCCAGGATCCCGAGGCTGAAGGAGGCCATGCCGAAGCCGATCATCCAGCGGAAGCTCCAGAACGCGACCGGGATGTTGGGCCGGTAGTCGCCCGGGCCGTACTTCTCCTGCTCCGCCTTGTTGATGTCGTTGATGCCGGGGATGTACGAGGTGAAGGTGTCGTCCGCGAGGAAGGACAGCACGCCCGGGATCGAGATCTCGACGGTGTTGTGTCCCTCGGCGACATCTCCGACCGCGAAGAGCGAGAAGGGCGCCCCGTCCTCGCCCTCCCACAGCGCCTCGGCCGCTGCCATCTTCATGGGCTGCTGCTTGAACATCACCTTGCCGAGGAGGTCACCGCTGACCGCGGTCAGCAGGCCGGCGATCACCACGGTGACCAGTCCGAGCCGCAGCGACGTCCGCATCACCCGGATGTGCTTCTTGCGCGCCAGGTGGAAGGCGGCGATGCCGACCATGAAGGCGCCGCCCACCAGGAACGCGGCGGTGATCGTGTGGAAGAACTGGGCGAGCGCCGTGTTCTGGGTCAGCACGTGCCAGAAGTCCGTGAGTTCCGCGCGCCCGCGTTCCTCGTTGATCCGGTAACCGACCGGGTGCTGCATCCAGGAGTTGGCGG
Organism: Streptomyces sp. NBC_01166; assembly: GCF_045039765.1. Lineage (NCBI taxonomy): Bacteria > Bacillati > Actinomycetota > Actinomycetes > Kitasatosporales > Streptomycetaceae > Streptomyces > Streptomyces sp. NBC_01166. The sequence goes on along the minus strand of NZ_CP108613.1, from coordinate 4,359,296 downwards.
CCAGGATGAAGAACGTCGAGAGGATCGTGCCGATGGACACCATCCATATACAGGCGAGATGGATCTTCTTCGGCAGCTTGTCCCAGCCGAAGATCCACAGGCCGATGAAGGTGGACTCGAAGAAGAACGCGATCAGCGCCTCGAAGGCGAGGGGAGCCCCGAAGACGTCGCCGACGAACCGCGAGTAGTCCGACCAGTTCATGCCGAACTGGAACTCCTGGACGATGCCGGTGACCACACCCATGGCGATGTTGATCAGGAAAAGCTTGCCCCAGAACTTGGTCGCCCTGAGGTACTTCTCGTTGTCCGTGCGCACCCAGGCGGTCTGCAGGCCGGCGGTGAGCGCGGCGAGAGAGATCGTCAGGGGGACGAACAGGAAGTGGTAGACGGTGGTGATGCCGAACTGCCAGCGCGCCAGGGTCTCTGGTGCCAGAGCCAGGTCCACGACTCTTCTCCTTACGTCGCCGCGATCACGCCCCCAGGCTGCCCGTCGAACCACCCGATCACGGGAGGAAACGGGATGCGCTTGTGAACGCGTTCACATTCACAAGCAATTATGGCGCACTTGTATTCGAAGCCGTCCGGTGGGGGGTGGTTTCCGGCCGACCGGCGCGAGCCGCCCGAACCGGACAGGCCCCCGGACCGTGCACCGGGGGCCTTAGACCTGCAGAAGAAAGGTGGCCCCGGACCTCGGTGATCGAGGTCCGGGGCCACCGGGGGGCGGGCGGCAGCCGCGCCGCTACAGCTCCCGGCCGAAGGACTCCGCCACCTTCAGGAACACGTCATTGGCCTCGGCCTCGCCGATCGTGACCCGCACTCCCTCACCGGCGAAGGGCCGCACGACCACACCGGCCCGCTCGCAGACCCCGGCGAACTCGAGCGTGCGCTCCCCGAGCCGCAGCCAGACGAAGTTGGCCTGCGACTCCGGAACGGTCCAGCCCTGCCGCACCAGCCCCTCGTACACCCGGGCACGCTCGCCGACCAGCGATCCGACCCTGCCCAGCAGCTCGTCCTCGGCGCGCAGCGAGGCGACCGCCGCGTCCTGGGCGACCTGGCTGACACCGAACGGGACGGCCGTCTTGCGCAGGGCCGCCGCCACGGGCTCGTGCGCCACCGCGAAACCGACCCGCAGACCGGCGAGGCCGTACGCCTTGGAGAAGGTGCGGAGCACCGCGACGTTGGGCCGGTCCCGGTAGATCTCGATCCCGTCCGGCACATCGGCGTCCCGGATGAACTCCTTGTACGCCTCGTCGAGCACGACCAGGACATCGTCCGGGACACGGTCGAGGAACCGCTCCAGCTCCGCCCGGCGCACCACCGTGCCGGTCGGGTTGTTCGGATTGCAGACGAAGATCATCCGCGTCCGGTCGGTGACCGCGTCGGCCATCGCGTCGAGATCGTGCACCTCACCGTCGGTCAGCGGCACCTTGACCGACGTCGCGCCGCTGACCTGCGTGATGATCGGGTAGGCCTCGAACGAGCGCCAGGCGTAGATGACCTCGTCCCCCGGCCCCGAAGTGGCCTGGAGCAGCTGCTGAGCGACACCGACCGAGCCCGTGCCGGTGGCCAGGTGGGAGACCGGCACACCGAATCTGTCGGCCAGCTCGTTCATCAGGCCGGTGCAGGCCATGTCCGGATACCTGTTGAAGTCCGCGGCCGCGGCGAGCACCGACTCCATCACACCGGGCAACGGGGGGTACGGGTTCTCGTTGGAGGACAGCTTGAAGGCAACCGGCCCCTCCGCGGACGCCGGCTTGCCCGGTACATACGCAGGGACGCCGTCCAGCTCGGCGCGCAGCTTCGGGCTCGTCTCGCTCACCGCAGGTCCTCCTCGACCGTCCGTACACATCAATACTGCTCACCTTATGAGGATTGGGCACCTGTGCGAACGGCCAGGCTCCGAAATCGCCCTCCCGGACGGGAATCGCCTGCCTTGCGCCGCTCCGGCCGGCGCCGGGAGGGGGGAGCGCCGCACATTACGCCGCGCGCCGGTCGCTCACTCCGTGGCGCGCATCCCTCGAACAGGTGAGTTGAGACCTCTTCGAGACATGGACCATTCAGCAGGTTCCTGCGCACCGATGCATGACACATCGATACGGAAGGCGCCAACGCCCTTGCTTTGCAAGGCATTTACGCCTTAATGATCATGCAGTAACGTGCCTGTCAACGTGGGCATATGCGACCGGCCTGACCGGGCTCCGGAGCCCTACTATCGGCTCGCCATGACAGCAGCAGGGAAGCACCAGGTGAGCCGGACAGAGACGCCCCGGCGCAGCGGCCGGCAAGGACGGGCGGGGATCCGGGATGTAGCCGCGGCGGCCGGCGTCTCCATCACGACCGTGTCCGACGCTCTCAACGGCAAGGGCAGGCTCCCGGATGCCACCCGCCGCCATGTCCGCGAGGTCGCCGAACGGCTGGGCTACCGCCCGTCAGCGGCTGCCCGAACCCTCCGTACCGGCAAGTCGGGGCTCATCGGCCTGACCGTGACCACGTACGGGGATGAACCTTTCACCTTCACCGAATTCGCGTACTTCGCGGAGATGGCGAGAGCCGCCACATCGGCCGCGCTCGCCCGTGGCTACGCCCTCGTGATCCTCCCCGCCACCTCCCGACACGACGTGTGGTCGAACGTCGCGCTCGACGGCACGGTCGTCATCGACCCCTCCGACCAGGACCCGGTGGTCACCGAACTCGTGCGCCAAGGGCTTCCCGTCGTCTCCGACGGCCGCCCGGCAGGCACGCTCCCGGTCACCGCCTGGGTCGACAACGACCACCGGGCGGCCGTCCTCGACCTCCTGGACCACCTCGCGGCCGCGGGAGCCCGCCGCATCGGACTGCTGACCGGCACCACCACCGACACGTACACCCGGCTCTCCACCACTGCCTATCTGCACTGGTGCGAGCGGGTCGGCCAGGATCCGGTCTACGAGTCCTACCCGGCCCACGACCCCTGCGCCGGCGCCGTCGCCGCGGACCGCCTCCTCGCCCGCCCCGACCGCCCCGACGCCGTCTACGGGCTCTTCGACCCCAACGGCACCGATCTGCTGGCCGCCGCGCGCCGCTACGGCCTGCGGGTCCCTGAGGACCTCCTGCTGGTCTGCTGCAGCGAATCCACGGTGTACGCGTCCACCGAGCCCCCCATCACCACGCTCTCGCTGAAGCCCCGCAGGATCGGCACGGCCGTCGTCCAGCTCCTCATCGACGCCATCGAAGGGGTCGAGCACGACGGCCCGGTGGAGCAGGTGATACCGACGGAGCTCATCGTCCGGACGTCCTCGCAACGACGTCCGCCGCGCACCACCGTCAGCCCTCCGCGATCACCTGCCGGGGACTGAACGGATTAATCCGGACCAAACGGCCGATGAACCGGATGCTCGCACGGATTCAACACCCCTGGTGCGTCACAGAGCACGATCCGCATTCCTATGATGGGCGCACGACACCGCGGACCACCTCTACCAGGCAGGGCCCGTCAGGTGTACGGAGGCGCGACGGTGGTGGAGGGGTCGATGACTCAGGGGGCCGGTCAGGAACCCGTGGTGCGGACAGCGACGTTGCGTGACTTCCGCGTACCGCCGTATGCGCAGGTGCCCATGCCCGCGCCCTTGCCGCACCCCGGCAACGCAATGGTGGGCGACGAACCGCCGGAGGGGTACACCCCCACCGAGCGCGATCTTCCCGTGATCAACCGTGGCGACACCGTCCAGGTGGAGACCGTGCCGGAGGCCCGGCCCGCCGCCGACTCCGGCCGCGGTCCGCTGTACGTGGTCGGGGACGTCCATGGCTACCTGGACGAGCTTTTGGCCGCCCTGCGTGAGCAGGGCCTCGTCGACGCCGACGGCCGGTGGGCGGCGGGCCACGCCAGGCTCTGGTTCCTCGGCGACTTCACCGACCGCGGTCCGGACGGCATCGGCGTCATCGATCTCGTCATGCGCCTCTCCGCGGAGGCCGCGGCCGCCGGCGGGTACTGCAAGGCGCTCATGGGCAACCACGAACTGCTGCTGCTCGGTGCGAAGAGGTTCGGCGACACCCCGGTGAACTCCGGAGCCGGAACGGCGACCTTCCAGGCCGCCTGGCTGCTCAACGGCGGCCAGAAGACGGACATGGAACGGCTCCAGGACGTCCACCTCCAGTGGATGTCCCGGCTCGACGCGGTGGTCGAGGAGGACGGGCATCTGCTGATGCACTCCGACACGACCGCCTACCTCGACTACGGATCCACCATCGAGGACGTCAACGACACGGTGCACGCCATTCTCACGCGGAACGACGCCGATGAGTGCTGGGACCTCTTCCGCAAACTCACCAAGCGGTTCGCCTTCCGCGACGAGGGCGGCGCCCAGGCCGTTCGCGAACTGATGTCGACGTACGGCGGGCAGCGCGTCGTCCATGGCCACAGCCCCATTCCGTATCTCCTCGGAGAGGTCGGAACGGAGGAGGGCGAGGAAGTGGCACGGCCCGTGGTGAACGGCCCGCACGTCTACGCGGAAGGGCTCGCCATCGCCATGGACGGCGGGGTGACCATGGCCGGAAAGCTGTTGGTCGTCCAACTTCCCCTGCATGACTGACGGTCGTCGGGGAAGACGCATGACGACCCGACACCGTCAGCCACTGGGCCAATTTCCGGAAACACCCTGTCACCCCGTGCCGTAGGCGCTCTACCATCGGCGTACCAGTCGCAGGCTCTCCTCCGTTTCCGCCCGATCGCCCGGCCCTTACGGTCGGTCAGGCCCTACGGAGCATCGGGGGATGCACATGAAAAGCGCTCCGCACCTGCTGGCCGAGGACCGCCCCGAGTACGAGCGGATCCTTGCCGACGCGCTGCGTCATGCTCACGAACGGCCGGATCTGGACGGAATCGGCGACCGTCTCAACCCGGAACAGCTGCGGACGATGGCGCTCAACGCCACGCCCCTGATCACCGCGGCGGCGGCCACCGAGTACGACCACTACGTGAAGGTCCGCGGCGAGCTGCGCGGGCCCGGGGACCCGGACGCCCAGGCGTCCGTCCTCAGCCCCGCCACGGAAGAGGCCGACCCCACGGGCGCCGGCACCCTCGCGGTGATCGCCGTGCTGGCACCGGTCCTCGCGGGTGCGGCCGCGCTCATATTCCTGGCCGTCGGCTACCCGCTGAAGGCGCTCAGTCCCGCCCCGGCCTTCGCCGGAACCATGGTCGCCGCCGGGTGGTTCTTCGCCGCCGTCGCAGCCGCGGCCATCCTCGTCGCCGCGGTGGGTCTCCTCGTCACCGCCCTGCGCAACGGCGCCACCGCGCTGCCGGCCGTGGACGAGGAGGAGGAACTGCCCGAGGACGTGGCGCGTGCCCGGGAGGCATGGCGCCACGCACTGCTGGAACGCGGAATCCTCCCCTTCCTCCGGGACGCGCTGGCCGATCCGACCGCGGGGCCCGCCTCGCGCACACCGCACCGCTCGGCCAACCGGATCCCGAAGATCGGCTACAGCAGGCCGGACTTCTCCGGACCGGAGGACGGCCCCTCGGCCGGTCCGCGCCCCACCTTCACCAGCCCCGACTTCACCAGCCCCGACTACGGCGGCCCGGAGCACCAGCCGGAGTGATCCGGCGGGACCCGGCACGGCAGAGGCCGGAACGGCGTGCTGCCGTTCCGGCCTCTGCAGGCATCACACCCGGTGAGGAGCTCAGATCCCCTGCGGGGCGAGCTTCGGGTTCGGGCCGTACTCGTTCACCTCGCGCACACCCTCGAGGCACATGAAGACGAGCAGGATGATGCCGCCGACGAGCGGGACGAACGAGATCAGGATCCACCAGCCGGAGCGGCCGGTGTCGTGCAGGCGGCGCACGACGACGGCTATCGTCGGGATGATCACGGCCAGCAGGTAGATGATGTAAGGAATCTGCGAGTCGATGGCCAGGCCGAGCAGGCTCAGGACGACCGCGATGATGAAGTTGAAGAGTACGAACATCCAGTACTCCTTGCGGCGCGCACGCCCGCCGAAGCCCGCGTAGTTCTTGAGTACAGCCAGGTACCAGTTCACTGTGCTTCCCTCCCCTGGCGCCCCCGTTCGGGGCGCACACCAATTTCGGCCAAGCACAGCGGAAGGTAAAGCACAGATAAGGAAACGGTCAACACCGTTCGGGCTGCCGCGGAAACTTACATCGACCTGCAGCACGGCTGTGTCCATACTGACGCCGAAAGTTCCTCGGGGGTGCGACAGGACGGTGCCGAACGGCCTGAACCAGCCATTGTGGGCACTCTTCATGCTCTATCGCCGCAATCTGACGATCAGACGAACGCCCCCTCTTGTCCGGCCCTACGCCGCCCATCGATCCGGTCCGGGAAAATCCGATGGCCCGTCGGCTGGGCCACGTGACAGCCTTCGGGGTCATGGATGCGGACATCTGGAACACCCAGGTAGCGCAGAGCTACGACGAGTCCTCCGCCCACATGTACACGCCCGAAGTCCTGGGCCCCACGGTCGACTTCCTCGAACGCCGTGCGGGCCGCAGCGCCGCGCTGGAGTTCGCCGTGGGAACCGGACGGGTCGCACTTCCGCTGAGTGCTCGGGGTGTCGGCGTGGCGGGAATCGAGAAGTCCGGACCGATGGCACGGGAGCTCGGCAGGAAGCGCGGTGGCAGCGACATCGCCGTGACCGCCGGAGACATGACCACCGCCCGGGCTCCGGGCACTTTCAGCCTGGTCTACGTCGTCTACAACGCCCTCACCTGCCTGCTCTCCCAGAGCGAGCAGGTCGCGTGCTTCCGCAACGCCGCCGAGCATCTGGAGCCGGGCGGCCGCTTCGTGGCCGAGGTGTTCATCCCCGAACTGCAGCGTCTGCCACCGGGCGAGACCGCCCGCCCGATTCACGTCGGCGAGCGGCACGTCGGCTTCGACACGTACGACCTGGTGAAGCAGCAGGTGGTCTCGCACCACTACTCGATCGCCGACGGCCGGGTCTCCACGTTCCTCTCGCCCCACCGCTACGTCTGGCCCGCCGAACTCGATCTGATGGCGGAGCTCGCGGGCCTGGAGCCGTCCGAGCGGTGGGCCGACTGGACCGAGGCGCCGTTCACGGCGTCCAGCAGGTCGCACGTCTCCGTGTGGAGGAAGCCGCCCACGGTGTGAGAACCGGACGGCCGGCAGCGGCTGTGCGCCACCGGACCGTGGCAGGGGCTCGTCGGGCCCCCGCCACGGTCAGCGGGTCAGTCCGCCAGCGGCAGGTACACGCGGTTGCCGCTCGCTGCGAACTCCCTGGACTTCTCCGCCATCCCCGCCTCGATCGCGGCCTGTTCGTCGCCGTGCTCCCGCCGGATGTCGTGGGAGATCTTCATCGAGCAGAACTTGGGCCCGCACATCGAGCAGAAGTGGGCCGTCTTCGCGGGCTCGGCCGGCAGCGTCTCGTCGTGGAACTCCCGCGCGGTGTCGGGGTCGAGCGCCAGGTTGAACTGGTCCTCCCAGCGGAACTCGAACCGGGCGTCCGACAGGGCGTCGTCCCACTCCTGCGCCCCGGGGTGCCCCTTGGCCAGGTCCGCCGCATGAGCGGCGATCTTGTACGTGATGACACCGGTCTTCACGTCGTCACGGTTCGGCAGCCCCAGGTGCTCCTTGGGCGTGACGTAACAGAGCATCGCCGTCCCCCACCAGGCGATCATCGCCGCGCCGATGCCCGAGGTGATGTGGTCGTACGCCGGTGCGACGTCCGTGGTGAGGGGGCCCAGCGTGTAGAAGGGCGCCTCCTCGCAGATCTCCTGCTGGAGGTCGATGTTCTCCTTGATCTTGTGCATGGGGACGTGCCCCGGGCCCTCGATCATGGTCTGTACGCCGAACCGCTTGGCGACGGTGTTGAGCTCGCCGAGCGTCCGGAGTTCGGCGAACTGGGCCTCGTCATTGGCGTCGGCGATGGAGCCGGGACGCAGTCCGTCACCGAGCGAGTACGTCACGTCGTACGCCGCGAGGATCTCGCAGAGCTCCTCGAAGTGCTCGTACAGGAACGACTCCTTGTGGTGTGCCAGGCACCATGCGGCCATGATGGAACCGCCGCGCGAGACGATCCCGGTCTTGCGGCGGGCCGTCAACGGAACGTACGGCAGCCGCACCCCGGCGTGCACCGTCATGTAGTCGACGCCCTGCTCAGCCTGCTCGATGACGGTGTCCTTGTAGATCTCCCACGTCAGCTCCTCGGCCCGGCCGTCGACCTTCTCGAGTGCCTGATAGAGGGGGACGGTGCCGATCGGCACGGGGGAGTTGCGCAGGACCCACTCGCGGGTGGTGTGGATGTTGCGGCCGGTGGAGAGGTCCATGACCGTGTCGGCGCCCCACTTGGTGGCCCAGGTCATCTTGTCCACCTCCTCCTCGATCGAGGAGGTGACCGCGGAGTTGCCGATGTTGGCGTTGACCTTCACCAGGAAGCGCTTGCCGATGATCATCGGTTCGATCTCCGGGTGGTTGACGTTGGCCGGCAGGACCGCCCGGCCCGCCGCGATCTCCTCGCGCACCACCTCGGGTCCGACGTTCTCCCGGATCGCGACGTACTCCATCTCCGGGGTGATCTCGCCCCGGCGGGCGTACGCGAGCTGCGTGACGGGCCGGCCGTCGCGGCTGCGGCGGGGCTGGCGCGGGCGGCCCGGGAAGACCGCGTCCAGGTTGCGCAGACCGCCCCTCGGCGCGGTGTGCTTCAGTCCGTCGTCCTCGGGACGCGCGGGCCGTCCCGCATACTCCTCGGTGTCTCCCCGGGCGATGATCCAGTTCTCCCGGAGAGGGGCCAGCCCCCGGCGTACGTCGGTGTCGGTGGTGGGGTCGGTGTACGGCCCGGACGTGTCGTACAGCGTCACGTCCTTGCCGTTGGTGAGGTGCACCTGACGGACCGGCACCCGGAGATCCGGGCGTGAGCCCTGGACGTAACCCTTGTGCCAGCCGATGGACTTCCTGGCCTCGTCGCCCTCACCGTTCTGGGCGTTCTGCTTCGAGGCAGGCGTGCGTGCGTCCGCTGTGGTCATGAGACCTACTCCCTACGCCGGCATTACCCGGTAACAGGTTCGGCGGTCGGCGCAGCGTGTCCCGTACGGATATACGGAGGTCAGCGCCCTCTCAGCCCGGTGCTCCGAGCTCCCGCGTGTACAAATGTGCCTCCACGCTAACCTCCGTTCTGGCGTGCTGGCCAGAGGGCCTCCCCGGTTCTTGGGATGATCGCCGGGTGACGTCCCCCGGAAGCGCCCCCGAACCCCACGGCCCCGCATCAGGCAGCACACAGAATCATGCGCACGGCCACACCCACAGCCACGGGCCCGCCGCACCTGTGTCCAAGCATCTGCGCAAGGTCATCGCGGCCGTGCTGATCCCCTTCGCCACTGCGGTCCTGGTCGGCCTCGTTGCCTTCTGGCCCGGCGGAGCACCCGCCCATGAGCGCACGGGAGTCGGCTTCGACCGCCAGACCCAGGACGGGAAGGTCACCCAGGTCGTGTCGGTCGACTGCGCGGACGTCAACGCCTCACAGGTACCGCCGACCGGAGACACCTCCACCGCGTCGGGACGCGAAGCCGTCAACGAGCAGTCGGGGGAGTGCAAGAAGGCCACGGTCGAGGTGACCACCGGCAAGGACGAGGGCCGTACGTTCGTCGAGGTCGTCCAGCCCGACGCACCCCGGCAACTGCGCGAGGGCCAGGGCGTGGTCGTCGCGTACGCACCCGACGCGCCCCGGGACCTGCAGTACTCGGTGACCGACGTGGACCGCTCGTTCCCGATGGCGCTGCTCGCGGGGATCTTCGCCCTCGTGGTGGTCGCGGTGGGCAGGCTGCGCGGTCTGATGGCCCTGGTCGCTCTCGCGGTCTCCTTCGCCGTGCTGACCCTGTTCATCCTTCCGGCGATCCTGCAGGGATCGAACCCCCTGGTCGTCGCGGTGATCGGGGCCAGCGCCATCATGCTGATCGCCCTCTACACCTGCCACGGACTGACGGCCCGCACCTCCGTGGCCGTCATCGGAACACTCATCTCGCTGCTGCTGATCGGGCTGCTCGGCTCGCTCTTCATCGGCTGGGCCAGCCTGTCCGGGAACACGGATGACAACACCGGCCTGATCCATGGGCTGTACCCGGGCATCGACATGAGCGGCCTGCTGCTCGCCGGTGTGATCATCGGCTCGCTCGGTGTGCTCGACGACGTGACTGTGACCCAGACGTCGGCGGTCTGGGAGCTGCACCAGGCGGACCCGACGATGGGCGTGCGCCGGCTCTACCGGGCGGGTATCCGGATCGGGCGCGACCACATCGCCTCGGTCGTCAACACGCTCGTACTCGCATACGCGGGCGCGGCGCTTCCCCTGCTGCTGCTGTTCTCGATCGCACAGAGCAGCGTGGGCACGGTGGCCAACAGTGAGCTCGTCGCCGAGGAGATCGTCCGCACGCTGATCGGATCGATCGGCCTGGTCGCCTCGGTGCCGGTGACGACGGTGCTCGCGGCCCTGGTGGTCTCCGCGGACCGCACGGGGCTCGGCGCGGAAGCCGGAGCTCCTGCACCCGCACGGACCGGGAGGGGACGACGCCGCAAGGCGTGAGCCGGGACACGGGACGCATGGACCCGGGCCACCGGTGCTCGGTGATCAGCCGGATCTTCCTTCTTCAGCCGGCGTTCTGTTCCTTGGCGAGGATGCGGCCCAGCGCCTCTTCCAGATTGCCGTCGAAGTCACCCAGCGTGTGCTCCTGCCCCAACGGCACCAGCTTGTCCGTCCGGTCGAGAAATGCCACAAGAGGTGCCGTGCCGGCTCTGAAGAGCGCACGGTCCGCGCCGACCTGAAGGCGGATGTGTACATCCGACAGCCCTTCGGGCTCGGTCGGGCCGATGTGCACATCGCCGTCACCACTGGGGCTGTTGAGGCCGTCGAGCAGCAGCTCACGGCCGAATGCCCAGGTGACGGGGGCGTCACCTGGCAGGTGGAAGGTCATCCGGATCGCATACGGATCACTGACCTCGTACCGGAGCTCCACCGGAATACGGAAGGAGAGCTCCTCGGAGACGAGGAAGCTCATCATGACCTCTGCTTGAACCGACTCGCGCATCGTTCAACCCCGCAGTAGATGAAACTGGCCAGGAATGATCCCCCATGGCCCTATTGACGCCATCGTGGTGCACGCGATAGCAGATCACAAGGAGTGATTTTTCAGATACTGATAGAGAACACGAACGAGCGCAAGAGAGTGGTCACTTCGCAGCGTAGTTGTTCGACTGCGGGGAGCAACCGTTCCTCTTGGTGCAGGGGGAGAGAAACAGCCATGGCCGCCACGGCGGAACCGACAGTGATCGGAATGGCCGCACAGACGGTTCCCTCGGCGTACTCCTGCCGTTCGACGACAGGTTCCGTACGTTTCATCGATCTCAGCCGGTTCAGCAACGCCTGACGGTCCCTTACGGAGTAACGCGTCAGCGGCCGGACCGGGTGCCGGTCCAGATGATCCTCGCGCGCACGCTCGTCGAGCTGCCCGAGAATGCACTGTCCGAGGGCGTGGGCATGGCCCGTCTCGCGGAACGAGGCCCACTCGTGCACCGCGGGGACGGCCGGCGTCTCCGCCACGGCGACCATCTCGATCTCGCCATCCTTGTACAGGGCGCAGTACACAGGGGCACCGATGACGTCCGCCCAGTGGGCGAGCGATTCGACGATCACGCCGGGACGCGGCGTCGCGGGGCCTCCGCCCAGACGCGCGGCAGCGGCTCCGAACAGGAAGACACCGTTCTCCCTGCGGAGATACCCCTCATGGGTCAGGGTCCGCAGCAGGTGGTAGGCGGTGGGAAGGGGAAGCCCGGCCTCCCGGGCGAGCTGCTTGGCCGGCGCCCCGTCCCGATGGGTGCCCACAGCCTCCATAAGTCTCAACGCCCGCTGAACCGAACCGATCAACGTCGGGACAGCGGTACTCGATGCCGTGGTCACAGGTCACCCCCAGGCATGGTGACGGGCTCTCAGCCCACCCGCGGGGGCCGCCCCCACGGGCCCGCCGCGAGCCTGGGGTCCGGAGACCGGACCGTCGCACAAACCACTGGGCAGGATGGTGACGGACCGTCATTTCCCAGCTGGCGGCAGCGGTACGCCACTGTATCCGTACGTTCAGTCACGAGTGAGGTTTCGACCGTGACTTAGCTCAGCTGGGCTAATCGCCGGATTCCGTTGCCGCCACGTGGTCTCCGGAACACCGCGTGACCGGGCGCCCGGCCGCGGCTCTACCAGTCGCTGCGCTCGGACGAGGACATGAACTTCCGCACGACGAAGATCAGGCCGCCCACGAGGACGACGAATACCAGCGCCTTGAACAGCAGCCCGATGACGAACCCGACCACACTGGCGATCAGCCCGCCGAACACGACGATCGCGATGAGAGGCACCGCGACCCACTTCACCCACCAGGGCATCCCCGCGAAAATCTCCCGCACCGCCATCGCCGCTACCTCGTCTCTGTGAGTTCCTGCTTCGATGCTAGAGGCGCGAGGGTGGCCGGCGGGCGCCCGGGAGCCCTTGAAGTCCCCTGAGTGATCCCCTAGGGAACATCGGGACGTGAGGGGCCCGGGCCCCGGGAGAACCGGGTCAGCCCTCGGGCGGGGAGAAGATCACCATCACCCTGAGGTCCTCGGTGATGTGGTGGAACTTGTGAGCGGCGCCCGCAGGTACGTACACGACGCTCCCCCGCGCCACCTGCGTGGTCTCCGTACCGACCGTGATCGCGGCGCGGCCGCTCACGACGAGGTAGACCTCGTCCTGTTTGTGCGGCTGCTGGGGGTCGAGGGCGCCGGCGTCCAGGGCGTACAGGCCCACGGACATGTTGCGTTCCCGGATGAACTGCAGATAAGCGCCGTCGTTGGCAGCACGTTCCGCCTCCAGCTCGTCCAGTCTGAATGCCTTCATCGTCCGTCCGCCCCTCGCACCCGTGCTGGTCTGTCCCGGCGGTGCCCGCCACAGATCATGTCTGCCACGATCAGACACATGAAGAATTTCGTAGTCAAGACGATCGCCAACGCGGGTGCCCTGGCCGTGGCCATCTGGTTGCTCCAGGACATCACGCTGACCGGGGACAACACCGCGCGCAAGGTGCTCACCCTGATCGTGGTGGCCTTGCTCTTCGGTCTGGTGAACTTCATCGTCAAGCCGGTGGTGAAGCTGCTCACCCTGCCCCTGTTCATCCTGACGCTCGGGCTGATCACACTGGTGGTCAACGCCCTCATGCTGATGCTGACCTCGTGGCTGGCCGGCGTCATCGACGTGAGCTTCCATGTCGAAGGCTTCTGGACCGCGGTCCTGGGCGGGCTCATCATCTCGGTCGTGTCCTGGGCGCTCAACGTGGTGCTCCCCGACGAGGACTGATCCACCCCTTGATGACACAGTGCAGGACGGACCGGTGGACGCCGGGGAGAGATGAGGTAGTGACATGAGCACCACGGGCGACGGGACGCGGGCCGTACGAGCCGGCCTGCCGGAACCGGAGCAGTACGAGCCCACGCTTCCCGGTCCGGTCTTCGCCGCGCACTTCCATCTGTCCGGTGAGCCGGTCGGCCCCTACACCTACGGCCGGGAGACGAATCCGACCTGGACCCACCTGGAGCGCGCCATCGGCGAGCTGGAGGCGCCGGGGGAGCAGGTCGAGACCACGGTCTTCGCCTCCGGGATGGCCGCCATCTCGTCCGTGCTGCTGTCCCAGGCGCGTACGGGGGACGTCGTGGTCCTGCCGAACGACGGCTATCAGGCGCTCCCCCTGGTGCGGGAGCAGCTGGAGGCGTACGGCATCGAGGTGCGGACCGCACCGACCGGCGGCGACGCCCAGCTGGAACTGCTCGACGGAGCGAAGCTGCTGTGGATCGAGACCCCCTCCAACCCCGGCCTCGACGTCTGTGACGTGCGCAGGCTGGTGGAGGCCGCGCACGCCGCGGGTGTTCTGGTGGCGGTCGACAACACGCTGGCCACCCCTCTCGGCCAGCGTCCCCTCGAACTCGGGGCGGACTTCTCGGTGGCCAGTGACACCAAGGGCATGACCGGGCACGGGGACATCCTGCTCGGCCATGTGAGCTGCCTGGACCCGGAACTCGCGGCCGGCGTGCGGCGCTGGCGCAAGGTGGTCGGCGCCATCCCCGGCCCCATGGAGGCCTGGCTCGCGCACCGTTCGCTGGCCACGCTGCAGCTGCGGACCGACCGCCAGTGCGCGACCGCCCTGACACTGGCCGAGGCCCTGTCCGAGCGGGCGGACGTGGCGGGGCTCCGGTACCCGGGGCTGCCCGGGGACCCCTCGTACCCGACCGCCGTCCGGCAGATGCGGCGCTTCGGCTCCGTGGTCTCGTTCGTGCTGGCGGACAAGGGCACCGCGGAGCGCTTCCTGGCCGGGCTCCGCCTGGTCGACGACGCGACGAGCTTCGGCGGCCTACGCTCCACGGCCGAGCGCCGGGCCCGCTGGGGCGGGGACACGGTTCCGGAAGGCTTCATCCGGTTCTCGGTCGGCGCCGAGGATCCCGAGGATCTGCTGGCGGACGTGGAACGCGCGCTGGACGCCTCCGTGCGCTGACCTTTCCCTTCGGTCCCAGCAGGACCGGTCCGGGTCGGGCGTCCCCGTCAACCGGACCGGTCCTGCTCCGGACGGGTGGTCCGAGCCTCCCCCCTCGTGACTCGGACCACCCCGGTTCCTGCGCCGAGAACCGCTTGGACAAGGCTAGTTGACTGTGCGTCAGTGTCCAATCACAGTAGCGACAGCAACCTATCGACATATTTATAGTTGGGGCCGTCGTGAGGGACGGCACAGTATGCGCGAGGCTGGAGGGGCGGACCATGGACCTGGCCCTGCTGCGCACATTCGTCACGGTGCACCGGGCGGGTTCGTTCACCCGGGCCGCCGCCCTGCTCGGCCTGTCCCAGCCGGCCGTCACCTCGCAGATACGCGCGCTGGAACGTCAGCTGGGCCGCCCGCTCTTCCTGCGCAGGGCCCGCGGGGTGACCCCGACCACCGTCGGCGACGAGCTGGCCCACCGGGCCGCCCCTCACCTGGACGCCCTGGTCGACATCGTCGAGGTGGAGCTCGACGCGGAGGCGGGGGCGCGCACACTGCACCTGGCGGGCCCCCCGGAGTTCACCTCCGTACGGGCCCTGCCCGCCCTCACCCCTCTGATCTCCCAGGGGCTCGCGCTGCGCAGCACCTTCGTCGCGAACCCCGAGGACGCCCTCGAAGGGCTGGCGGCCGGACACCATGATCTGGCCATCACCACCGCCCGTCCGCGCGGTGGACTGCTGACGTCGACCACCCTCTGCGACGAGGAGCACGTCCTGGTCGCCGCGCCGCGCTGGGCAGGGCGCCTGGGCCCCGGCGCGTTGCGTCACAAGGGCTCCGTACTTCTGGAGCAGTTGCCGGTGGTCGAGGTGCACGAGAGCCTCCCCCTGGTCTCCCGATACTGGGCGACGGTCTTCGACAGCCGCCCCGCAGCGTCCGCCGCCGTGATCGCGCCGGACCTCCGTGCGGTCCTGGAGTGCGCGGCAGCGGGCGCCGGCCTCGCCGTACTGCCGCGCTATCTGTGCGAGGACGCGCTGGAGCGGGGGGAGGTCGTGGCGCTGCTGGACCCTCCGGTTCCACCGCTGCGCACGTACTTCCTCATAGCGAGGACCGGCACACTCGGCCTCCCGCACATCGCACGGGCGCACGAGTGGCTGGTGCGTGCTGCCGTGGACTGGTGACCGGTCGGCTGACAGGAGTTTCAGATCGGGTTTCCTGGGCCACTCTCTTGCCATGACCGAACGTCCGGTGGTCAAGCGCACAGCACGCGCCGTCCTTCTCGACGGCGATGACCTCATCCTGATCAAGCGCACCAAGCCCGGTGTCGATCCGTACTGGCTCACGCCGGGTGGCGGAGTCGAGCCGGAGGACGCCACCGTCGTCGACGCACTGCACCGCGAGGTCGACGAGGAGCTCGGCGCCAAGATCCTCGATGTCGTGCCCTGCTTCGTGGACACCGTCGAACATATCGCCGGCGGCGGCGTCAAAGGCGTGAAGGTGCAGCACTTCTTCGTCTGCCGACTCGCCTCGATGGACCCGTCGCGTCGCCATGGACCGGAAATCGACGAACCATGCGGGGAGTACGAGATCGTCCGGGTGCCCTTCAGCCGCGTCGGCATCGCGGCCGTACACCTCGTGCCCCTGTCACTGCGGCACTACCTGGACGGCAACATCGAAGGCGTACGGGCGATGCACGCACCCGACCTGGGCTGAGCCGGGTGGGGAGGAAGTGCGGCGTAGGCGGAACACTCCCGCCTACGCCGAGGCCAGTAGCCGGGGATACTCCCGCTGTCAGATGACCGTTCACTCCGCGCTTGGCACCGTGTTTCACGTGAAACCACTCAAGCGTCCTGCGCGCCGCAGCATCCTCGTCGCCCACGTAGCGGTGTCCGTGAGCTGGCTGGGCCTCACCGTGGGGCTGCTGACTCTCGGCCTCACCGCGTTCCTCACCAACGACGCCGCGATGGCTCAGGCGGCCACCCGCGCCATGAAGGTCTTCGGTGACTGGCTCGTCGTGCCGGTCGCCCTGCTGTCCCTTTTCAGTGGTCTGCTGCTGGCGCTCGGCACCCCGTGGGGCCTGGCCAGGCACCGTTGGGTCTGGACGAAGTTCTGGCTGACTCTGATCACCGCGGGGTTGTCGGTGTTCTCGCTCCGACCGGGCATCAACGAGGCCGCGGCCCGGGGTGCAACAGACATCGATCTGGTGATCGCACCCTCGGTGGCCACGGCCACGTACCTCTTCATCACCGCGATATCGGTACTGAAGCCGTGGGGACCGACTCGCCGGGGCCGTCGGCTGCGGCAGGCTCAGCAGGATGCGCGGCAACCTGCCGGCCGGGGGTGACCGGGCGCCGGTCGAGCACACCGGAGAGCACCGCCAGAAGCAGCGCGGCCGCTGCGAGGGCGGCGCCGACCCAGTTGGGCGCGGTGTAACCGAACCCGGCCGCGATCACGATGCCGCCCAGCCACGCCGAAAGCGCGTTCCCGAGGTTGAAGGCTCCGATGTTGACGGCGGAGGCCAGGGTGGGCGCACCGGCCGCCTGGTCGAGAACGCGCTTCTGGAGCGGCGGAACGGTGGCGAAGCCGAGAGCCCCGATGAGGACGATCGTCACCGCGGCAGCGATCTTGTTGTGCGCGGTCAGCGTGAACAGGGCCAGGACCGCGGCCAGCGCACCGAGCGACACGTACAGCATCGGCATCAGATGGCGGTCGGCGAACTTCCCGCCGAGCAGATTCCCGCCGACCATGCCGAGCCCGAAGAGGACGAGCAGCCAGGTGACGGAGGATGTCGCGAAGCCGGCGGTCTCCGTCATCATCGGGGTGATGTACGTGATCGCCGCGAAGACGCCGCCGAAGCCCAGGACCGTCATCGCCATGGCGAGCAGCACCTGGACATTGCGGAACGCGGCCAGTTCGTGGCGGATCCGCACCCCCTGGGGCTTCGGCTGCTCAGGAA
Source organism: Streptomyces sp. NBC_01166 (assembly GCF_045039765.1). NCBI lineage: Bacteria > Bacillati > Actinomycetota > Actinomycetes > Kitasatosporales > Streptomycetaceae > Streptomyces > Streptomyces sp. NBC_01166. Next base: position 4,341,858 of record NZ_CP108613.1, on the reverse strand, counting down.
CGAGCTTCGCCACGCCGAGGAGGCCCAGGACACCGAGCCCCGCGACGACGAAGAACGTGACGCGCCAGTCGAGGGTCTGACCGATGAAGGTCCCCAGCGGGACGCCTACGACGTTGGCGACCGTGAGCCCGGTGAACATCATGGCGATGGCACCGGCCTTCTTCTCCGGGGCGACCAGATCCGCCGCGACGACCGATCCGATACCGAAGAAGGCGCCATGGGCGAGTGAGGCGATCACTCGTCCGGTGAGCATCGCACCGAAGGTCGGGGCGAGTGCGGACACCACGTTCCCCACGACGAAGAGCCCCATCAGGAGCATCAGCATCCGCTTTCTGGTCACCCGGGTGCCCAGAGCGGTCATCAGCGGAGCCCCGAGGACCACGCCCAATGCGTAGCCCGTGACCAGGAAGCCTGCGGTCGGGATCGAGACGTGGAAGTCCGCCGCGACATCGGGAAGCAACCCCATGATCACGAACTCGGTGGTGCCGATTCCGAATGCCCCGATGGCGAGGGCGAGGAGCGCGAGCGGCATGGGTGGAACCTTCCTGAAAGATTGCGTCTGCGCCTTACGAGCGTCCACAATAATTGCAGACGCTCTTTAATTGCAAGCGCGGGCTATTGCGTGTGTGCCCTATCCTGGGGGGAGCAGCTGAGGGAAGCAGCTCCCGTACGGAGGAGAGACCATGACAGCGACAGATCCCGCACTGACGGCCCTCGCGCAGAGCTGGTGCGCCCTCTCCCTGCTCCACGGGAAGATCGAGGCCCGCATCGAACGGGCGCTGCAGACCCGCCACAGCCTCAGCGCGCGTGAGTTCTCGCTGCTCGACGTACTGAGCCGCCAGCACAGCGGCACCGGCGGACACCTGCAGATGAAGCAGGTGGCGGACGCCGTGGTGCTGAGCCAGAGCGCCACCACGCGGCTGGTCACCCGTCTCGAGGACCGGGGGCTCCTCACCCGCTACCTCTGCGACACAGACCGGCGGGGCATCTACACGGACGTCACCGAAGCGGGCCTCACGCTGCTGAGCGAGGCGAGGCCGACCAACGACACCGCCCTCCGCGCCGCTCTCGACGAGGCTGCCGAGAACCCGGAGCTCGCCCCGCTGGTCCGGACGGTCGAGGCACTGAAGGTCCCCGCCTGATCGGGCCGGTTTGCGTAGTCTGCCGATCATGAGCGATCTCGACATACGTCCCGCGGCACTCGCGGACATCCCCGCCATCGTGGCCATGCTCGCCGACGACCCACTGGGTGCGCAGCGCGAGTCGCCGGACGACCTCACGCCCTACCACGCCGCGTTCCGGCGGCTCGCCGACGACCCGAACCAGCATCTGACCGTGGCCGTGCGCCAGGGCCGCGTCGTGGGCACCCTCCAGCTCACGATCGTCCCCGGGCTGTCCCGGCGTGGTGCGACCCGCTCCGTCATCGAGGGCGTCCGCGTCCACGCGGACGAGCGCGGCAGTGGCCTCGGCACGCAGTTGATCCAGTGGGCCGTCGATGAATCCAGGCGTCAGGACTGCCAGTTGGTGCAGCTGACCTCGGACGCCACCCGTACGGACGCCCACCGTTTCTACGAGCGGCTCGGCTTCACCGCGAGCCACGTGGGCTTCAAACTCACCCTCTGAACCGCAGAGTCCCGGACAGCTCCGCCGGCAGGGAGATCACGTGCACCGCATCGATGACGAGCAGCGCAGGATCAGGCTCGGCCGGCGGCATCTGCTGGCCCCGTCCGCGCGGGCCACGTCCGCCGTCGCTGTGGCGGACGCCGTCGTCGCCCTGCATGCGACCGACGCCGCCACGGTCTTCCTCTCCATCTGCGCGCGGCTGACCGACCCCGGGGTCGGGGCGGTGGAGCGGGCGCTCTACGAGGACGTCTCACTGGTGCGGCTGCTCTCCATGCGCAACACGTTGTTCACCGTGTCCGCGGAGGCCGCACCCGCCATCGACGCGTCGAGCGCACGCGCCGTGGCCGTCAAGGAACGACGGCGGCTTCTCAAGCACCTGCACGAGGACGGCCAGGGGCTGGACGAGCGTTGGCTTGCCGATACCGAGCTCCAGACGCTCGCCGCGCTGACCGCTCGGGGCCACGCCACGGGGAGCGAGCTGTCGGCGGCCGTTCCGGCTCTGCGCACGAAGATCACCCTCTTCCCCGGGACGAGGCAGGAGGCGGTGCAGGGAATAGCCACCCGGGTGATCCGGGTGCTGGCCGCCGACGGGCGCATCCGGCGGGACCGGCCGCGCGGTTCGTGGACTTCCAGCCAATTCCGCTGGACGGCGGCCGAGCCATGGCCCGCCTCGGATCCCGCCGAGGCCCGGGCGGAAGTGGCCAGGCGCTGGCTCCTCTCCTACGGTCCCGCGACCGAAGGCGATCTGAAGTGGTGGACCGGCTGGGGCGTCCGTGAGACGCGCGCGGCCCTGGCTGCCGTCGGCGCCGAGGAGGTCCAGCTCGACAACGGGGCAGTCGGCTGGGTCGCTCCCGGGGATCTCGCCACCGAACCTTCTCCTGAGCCCTGGGCGGCCCTGCTGCCCGGCCTGGACCCGAGCGCCATGGGCTGGGCCGACCGCGGCTTCCACCTCCCCACCGGTCATCGAGCCGTCCTCTTCGACCGTGCCGGCAACATCGGCCCCACGGTGTGGTGGAACGGCGGGATCGTGGGCGGCTGGGCCCAGCGCGCGGACGGCGAGCCGGTGTGGCGCCTGCTGTCCGACGTGGGACGGGAGGCTTCACAGCTCATCGAGGCAGAGGCGGGCCGGCTGTCGGCGTGGGCGGGCGACGCCCGGGTCACCCCGCGCTTCCGGACACCTCTGGAACGCGAACTGACGGCCTGATTCCGTGCCACCAAGGGTGTTTCACGTGAAACACCGGCCCGTGCCCCTCAGAGGACGAGCCCTCGCCAGCCACCCTCGTCCACCCCACCGGGGATCTCCGCGCTCCGCTCGTACGGTTCCCGGGTGAAGACGAACGACCCCAGGTCGAGATGGTCCACCGAGCCGTCATCGGCGCGTACGACCCTGAGCGTCTCCCCCGCGTAGTAGCCGTTGAGGCCCGTCCAGGTCCCGTCGGGGCGTGCCCGGAACCGGGCCGCGCGACCGGCGCCCCGCAGCGGCTGAAACTCCAGGCCCCGGTCCGCGAGCAGCTTCAGGGCATGGACCTGGGTGCCCCAGTACCAGGGCCCCGTCAGCGACAGCAGCTCTTCGTCGACCTCGGGCAGCGGGCGCCAGGGCTCGGGGATCCTCGGCTCCGCGTCCGCGACGATCTGCACGAGATCCGCGGCCACCGTACCGGTCAGGGGGCCCGAGGTGGCGTTCGAGAGCACCACGGCAGCCACGTCGTCCTCGACGCTGAACCACAGCGTGGCCAGGAAGCCGGGGAGCGATCCCGAATGGCCGAGGAGTGTGCGGTTCCCGCGCCGTACGGCCTGAAGACCGAGACCGTACGTACCGGCCCAGTCACCCGCTTCGGCCGGAGCGGCGGGAGCGCGCATCTCCGCGACCGAGGACGCACGGAGCACCCGGTCGTCACCCTGAGCCAGGAAGGCCGCGAAGCGGAGCAGGTCGGTGGTGGTCGACCAGAGCTGACCGGCCGGTGCCATCAGTCCGAGGTCCTCGGACGGCTCGGGCATCATGACATCGGCCCATGGGTGGACGGCCCAGCCGCCCGCATGCGGGGCATGCGCCTCCGGGGTCGTACGGTCCATCCCCAGCGGTTCCAGAATCTCGCGGTGCAGCGCCTCAGCCCAGGACTCCCCGCGCAGCCTCTCCACGAGCGAGCCGAGCAGCGTGTAACCCGGGTTGGAGTAGTGGTGCCCGTGGCCGGACGGGTGGATCACCGGCCTCTCGCCGAGCACATCCGCCAGCTCAGGCCGCGTGGAGCCCGGGGTCCTCTCCCACCACGGGGCCGGCGTCTCTGCAGCCAGACCCCCACTGTGGCCCAGCAGTTGGAAGACGGTCAGGTGCCCGACGTCCGTGCCCGGCAGGTGCTTCTCCAGGGGATCGTCCAGATCCAGCAGCCCCTCGTCGCGCAGGCGCATGACCAGCACAGCGGTGAACGTCTTGGTGATGGAACCGATCCTGAACTGCGTTTCACCATCGGGCTCGTGGCCGTCCACACAGCTACGGGCGCCGCTCCAGGCGATCTCCCCCTCCTTCTGCACCGCGGCGACGAGGGAAGGGGTCCGGCCTTCGGACTGTGCGGTGGCGACACGGTGCAGCAGGGCACGCCGGGTGCTGGGAAGCAGGGCTTCGGAAGAGGTCATGCCCAAGCATGACCCGCGCCTCATCAGCTTGACGAACCCATTTGGCCCGACGGGCCGACGCCGGGACCGTCCCGCGGCGCCACGGGCGAACCGTCTGATCAGCGTGTGCGGCTGTACGTCCTGACGAGCACCCCGTTGTCGAAGACACGCACGTTCTCCGCGCAGGCGGGTTGGTGGTGGGAAGGCCACGGCCCCCGGTCCGGGGCACGACTACGGCACCGAGAGTGCTTCAGGCACGGTGGCTGCGCAAGCGCCTTTCCCGCAGTGCCGAGCCCTTTCGTGCAGGTACGGCGCGAGCGTCCGTAAGCGCTCGGCGCAGGCTTCATCTGCCCAGTACCGCGACGCAGTGCCCGGAATAGTCGGCTCCGTGAGGAGGTTCAGCGGGTTATCGCCTGCGCAGCGACGCTCTCCCGGGCGTCGCCGTCCGAGGGGCGAACGAGGGATGGGTGAGAGATGAAGTCCGTCATCCGGACGGCTGCCGGTGGGCCCGAGGTCCTCCAAGTCGTCGAGCGTCCGGTTCCCGAACCGGGCCCGGGCGAGGTACGCGTCCGTGTGCACGTCTCGGGTGTCAACCCCACCGACTGGCGCAGCCGCAGACGCGAGCTGCCGCCGGGCATGAGGGAGCAGGTGCCCCACCAGGACGGCGCCGGGGTGATCGACGCCGTCGGCCCGCAGGTCGACCCGTCGCGGGTCGGGCAGCGGGTGTGGATCTGGGAGGCCGCGTGGGGGCGGCCCTGGGGAACGGCACAGCAGTACACGCTCGTCCCCGACCGGCAAGCTGTCACCCTGCCTGACCACGCCCCGTTCGAGCTCGGTGCGGCCCTGGGTATCCCGGCGCTGACCGCCCACCGTGCGCTGACCGTTCACGACGGCGGACCGGGGAGTCTCGCGCCCGGCAGCCTGCGGGACACGACCGTACTGGTGGCAGGAGGCGCCGGCGCTGTCGGGAACGCCGCCGTCCAGCTCGCCCGCTGGGCCGGAGCGCGTGTGATCACCACGGTGAGTGGTCCGGCCAAGGCCGCCCTGGCGCGCGCGGCCGGTGCCCACCTGGTCGTCGACTACCGCGCACAGGACGCGGCGGCGGAGATTCTGGCCTTCGCCCCCGAGGGCGTCGACATCGTCGTGGAGGTCGCACCGGGCACCAACTCCGCTCTCGATGTCGCGGTGGCCGCCCAGGGGGCCGTGGTGGCCTATTACGCGGGCGGCGAGGACGAGCGGCTGTCCGTACCGGTGCTCTCCTCGCTGTCGGCGAACCTGCGCTGGCAGAGCGTCTTCGTGTACACCGTGCCGGCAGCGGCGAAGCAGCAGGGGCTCACCGACGTCGCGGCAGCCGTGGCAGCGGGCGCGCTGCGCGTGGGCGATGAGGCCGGTCTGCCGTTGCACCGCTTCACACTGGAGCGCGCCGCCGACGCCCACGCAGCGCTCGAACAGGGCGTGGTCGGGAAGGTCCTGCTCGACATCCCATGACGTTCTCCCGGGTGCGGGCCCGGGCACCGATCTGCCCGGGGCCAAGGCCGGCCCGCACCGTTCTGCCCGGGGTTGAGCCCGGCCCGGCCGGGCTCGGCCGTCACTACAGTCCCGTCTCATGACGACGGTCACCACGCGCACGGTCCACTACCCCGCCGACGGCCTGACGATGATCGGGCACCTCGCGCTCCCCGCCGGTACCGGCCGTCGGCCCGCGGTCCTGATCGGTCCGGAGGGTCCGGGCCTGAACGACTTCCAGCGCCGCCGGGCGGACGCCCTCGCCGAACTGGGTTATGTGGCGCTGGCCTTCGACCTCCACGGCGGGCGCTGGTTCACCGACCCGCAGGAGATGCTGGCGCGTGTGACTCCCCTGCTCGCCGATCCCGACCGGATGCGGGGCATCGGCCACGCGGCACTCGATGTGCTGCGCGCCGAGCCACGGACCGACCCCGACCGGATCGCCGCGGTCGGCTACGGCACCGGGGGCGCCATCGCGCTGGAACTCGGGCGTGACGGCGTCGGCCTGCGCGCGATCGGGACTGTCAACGCACTGACCACTGGACGCCCGGGCGAAGCGGCGCGCATCCGTTGCCCCGTGTGGGCGGGGGTCGGATCGGAGGACCCGATCATGCCCCCTGCGCCACGGGACGCCTTCACCGCCGAGATGCAGGCCGCGGGCGTCGACTGGCGGCTCGTGGTCTACGGAGGCGCCCTGCACGCCTTCCACCACCCGCCGGTGGACCAGACCGTGCTCCCCGGCGTCGGATACCACCCGCAGCACGCGCAGCGAGCCTGGCGCGACATCGTCGGCCTGCTCGCCGAGTGCCTGCCCGTTGCGGAGTGAGCTGGAATGTCAGGTCTGGGCCATGTCCACGAAGCGGGAGTAGTGGCCCTGGAAGGCCACGGTGATCGTCGCCGTCGGGCCGTTACGGTGCTTCGCCACGATCAGGTCCGCCTCGCCCGCGCGCGGTGACTCCTTCTCGTACGCGTCCTCGCGGTGCAGCAGGATCACCATGTCGGCGTCCTGCTCGATGGAGCCGGATTCACGCAGGTCGGAGACCATCGGCTTCTTGTCCGTGCGCTGTTCGGGGCCACGGTTCAGCTGGGACAGCGCGATGACGGGAAGCTCCAGCTCCTTGGCGAGGAGCTTGAGGTTTCGGGACATGTCCGAGACCTCCTGCTGACGGCTCTCCGCCCGTTTGGCACCACCGGACTGCATCAGCTGCAGGTAGTCGATGACCACGAGCTTGAGGTCGTTGCGCTGCTTGAGGCGACGGCACTTCGCACGGATCTCCATCATCGACAGGTTCGGCGAATCGTCGATGTAGAGCGGCGCGGCCGACACGTCCGGCATTCGACGGGCGAGCCGCGTCCAGTCCTCGTCGGTCATCGTCCCGGAGCGCATGTGGTGGAGCGCCACCCGGGCCTCGGCGGACAGCAGACGCATCGCGATCTCGTTGCGACCCATCTCCAGGGAGAAGATCACGCTCGGCAGGTTGCTCTTGATCGAGCAGGCCCGGGCGAAGTCCAGGGCGAGGGTGGACTTACCCATGGCGGGGCGGGCGGCGATGACGATCATCTGGCCGGGGTGCAGGCCGTTGGTCAGGGAGTCGAGATCGGTGAACCCGGTCGGAACACCTGTCATCTCGCCGCTGCGGGAACCGATGGCCTCGATCTCGTCGAGGGCACCTTCCATGATGTCGCCGAGCGGCAGGTAGTCCTCGCTGGTGCGCTGCTCCGTGACGGCGTAGATCTCGGCCTGCGCGGAGTTGACGATCTCGTCGACGTCGCCGTCGGCCGCGTATCCCATCTGGGTGATCTTGGTGCCGGCCTCGACGAGACGCCGGAGCACAGCCCGCTCGTGGACGATCTCCGCGTAATACGACGCGTTGGCCGCGGTCGGTACGGACTGGACCAGCGTGTGCAGATACGGGGCTCCGCCGACCTTGGTGATCTCGCCGCGCTTGACCAGCTCGGCCGCCACCGTGATCGGGTCGGCCGGCTCCCCCTTGGCATAGAGGTCGAGGATCGCCGTATAGACGGTCTCGTGGGCAGGACGGTAGAAGTCGTGGCCCTTGATGATCTCCACGACGTCCGCGATGGCGTCCTTGGAGAGCAGCATGCCGCCGAGGACGGACTGCTCGGCGTCGAGATCCTGCGGAGGCACCCGCTCGAAGCCGGACGAGCCGCCGTCCCAGCCGCTCTCCCGGCCCCGCTCGTGCTGCTCGTCGCGCCCCTTGCCCTCTCCGCGGCGCTGACGGGAAACGGGCAGACGGTCACTCGGACCGACATCGGCCCAGGGATCGTCCAAAGGCTCGGGAATGCTCACCGGGCCACCTCCTCCCGTCCGCTTCGCGGACCTAGCCGTGCCACTCTTTCTTACGGCACAGCACCGACAAACAAGACGCCCGACTCCGGTTCCGGCGCGTCAAGTTCTGCGGATTTCCATGCCGGAACGGAGTGCGGGCGCCGCACCACGGTAGGCCGGTCCGCACCGTCAGCCAATCTGGTTATCCACAGGGCATGTGGATGACGCACCAGATGCTGTGGAGAACCCGTCCGATCCTGTGCACGGACCAGGGGACAGCACTGTGGACAAACTCATACCCGCCCTCCAAAGAGGCCCCTGACCTGCCATTTCTCAATCCACCGGCTGTGGGGGAGAAAAACTTCGGCCCTCAGCTCAAGATCACGGGAAACGGTCCTCCAGCGAACCCGGAAACCCGGCCAAAGTAAGGGCCTCAGCTGCATTGCATCTCTTACCTGTGGAAGATTAGATTTACCCCCATGACCCAGGCGCACACGGCACAGCCGCCCTCCCGCCGCCGGCACGACCGCGAGATCATCGCACTCGCCGTCCCGGCCTTCGGCGCGCTCGTTGCCGAGCCCCTCTTCGTCATGGTCGACAGCGCCATCGTCGGCCATCTCGGCACTCCTCAACTGGCCGGCCTGGCGGTCGCCGCTGCCCTTCTCACGACCGCGGTGAGCGTCTTCGTCTTCCTCGCCTACGCCACCACAGCCGCGGTCGCCCGCCAGGTCGGCGCGGGAGATCTGGCCTCCGCCATCCGTCAGGGCATGGACGGCATCTGGCTCGCCCTGCTGATCGGTGCCGCTGTCGTTGCAGTCACCCTCCCACTGGCTCCGTGGCTGGTCGACATCTTCGGGGCCTCCGACACCGCGACCCCGTACGCCACCACCTATCTGCGGATCTCCAGCCTCGGCATCCCCGCCATGCTCGTGGTGCTCGCGGCGACAGGTGTCCTACGCGGATTGCAGGACACCAGGACACCGCTCTACGTCGCCATCGGCGGATTCGCGGCCAATGGAGCTCTCAATGCCGGGCTCGTCTACGGGGCCGGGCTGGGCATCGCAGGATCCGCATGGGGCACCGTCATCGCCCAGGTGGGCATGGCGCTCGTCTACCTGATCGTCGTGGTCCGTGGAGCGCGTCGGCACGGGGCATCGCTGCGGCCCGACGCGGCGGGCATCCGAGCGAGCGCCCAGGCAGGCGTACCTCTTCTGATCCGTACGCTTTCGCTGAGGGCGGTCCTGATGATCGCGACCGCCGTCGCCGCCCGTCTCGGTGACACGGATACCGCTGCCCACCAGATCATCCTGTCTCTCTGGAGCCTTGCCGCCTTCGCGCTCGACGCCATCGCCATCGCCGGGCAAGCCATCATCGGCCGCTATCTGGGGGCGGACGACGCCAAGGGCGCCCGCGAGGCCTGCCGCCGGATGGTCCAGTGGGGGATCGGCTCGGGGGTCATCCTCGGGGTGGTCATCGTGCTCGCCCGGCCGCTCTTCGTCCCACTGTTCACGGGCGACACATCCGTACAGGACACCCTGCTGCCGGCGCTGCTGGTCGTGGCTCTCTCCCAGCCGATCTCCGGGGTGGTCTTCGTTCTCGACGGCGTACTCATGGGAGCAGGGGACGGCCGCTATCTCGCCTGGGCCATGGTCCTGACCCTGGCCGTCTTCGCCCCTGCCGCACTCCTCGTCCCCACCTTCGGAGGAGGCCTCACCGCTCTCTGGGGGGCGATGACGCTGATGATGGCCGTCCGGCTGGTGACCCTGTGGATGCGTATGCGTTCCGGCCGCTGGATCGTGACCGGAGCCACGCGCTGAACCGCGTCCACCTGAGCAGGAGCCGGGTGGTGCCGTTTCACGTGAAACCGCTCCTTCACGTGACCCCCCAGCCCGGTTTCACGTGAAACGACGAAGGGCCGCACCCAGGGGTGCGGCCCTTCACCTAGCTCTGATGAGCCTTGCCCTTAGGCAGCAACGACCTCGATACCGAGCTTCGCGGCAACCTCGGGGTGCAGACGGACGGACACCTGGTGTCCGCCGAGCGTCTTGATCGGCGAGCCGAGCTCGACGCGACGCTTGTCGACGTCCGGACCACCGGCGGACTTGATCGCCGAGGCGATGTCAGCCGGGGTGACGGAACCGAAGAGGCGGCCGGCGTCGCCGGAGCGAACAGCCAGACGGACCTTCACGGCCTCGAGCTTGGCCTTGATCTCGTTGGCCTGCTCGATCGTCGCGATCTCGTGGATCTTGCGGGCGCGGCGGATCTGCGCCACGTCCTTCTCGCCACCCTTGGTCCAGCGAATGGCAAAGCCACGCGGAACCAGGTAGTTACGGGCGTACCCGTCCTTGACGTCCACGACGTCGCCGGCAGCACCGAGGCCAGTGACCTCGTGGGTGAGGATGATCTTCATGATTCGGTCACCCTTCCCTTATCGCGCGGTGGACGTGTAGGGCAGCAGCGCCATCTCACGGCTGTTCTTGACTGCCGTGGCGACGTCACGCTGGTGCTGCGTGCAGTTGCCGGTGACGCGGCGGGCACGGATCTTGCCGCGGTCGGAAATGAACTTCCGCAGCATGTTCGTGTCCTTGTAGTCCACGTACTGGGTCTTGTCCTTGCAGAACGCGCAGACCTTCTTCTTAGGCTTGCGCACAGGCGGCTTCGCCATTGTGTTTCTCCTGTGTGATCAAGAAGTGGGGTACGAGCAGCCCTAGAAGGGCGGCTCGTCCGAGTAGCCGCCGCCGGAACCGCCGGAGCCGCCGGAGCTTCCGCCCCAGCCGCCCCCGCCGCCCTGCTGGCCCCCGCCCTGCTGGCCGCCGGCCGGTGCGTTGGTGGCCCACGGGTCGTCGGCGGGAGCACCGCCGCCGCCCTGCTGGCCACCGCCACCGGGACCGCCGCCCCAGTTGCCGCCACCCTGCTGGCCGCCGCCGTATCCACCCTGGCCGCCGCCCTGGCCACCGCGACCAGTGGTCTTGGTGACCTTGGCCGTGGCGTTCTTCAGGCTGGGGCCGACTTCCTCGACGTCCAGCTCGTAGACCGTGCGCTTGACGCCCTCACGGTCCTCGTAGGACCGCTGCTTCAGCCGGCCCTGCACGACGACGCGCATGCCTCGCGTAAGCGACTCCGCGACGTTCTCCGCCGCCTGACGCCAGACCGAGCAGGTGAGGAACAGGCCTTCGCCGTCCTTCCACTCATTGGTCTGACGGTCGAAGATGCGGGGAGTGGACGCGACACGGAACTTCGCGACCGCCGCACCGGACGGGGTGAAGCGCAGCTCGGGGTCGTCGACGAGATTGCCGACGACCGTGATGACGGTCTCGCCTGCCATGGGTGAACCTCTCGGCGGGGATTGCTTCTGGCTGCTTGCTACTCGAACCCGATGACCGCTGAGCTAGATGCTCAGTGGGTCTCGGGACGGAGGACCTTGGTCCGGAGGACCGACTCGTTCAGGTTCATCTGTCGGTCGAGCTCCTTGACGACCGCAGGCTCGGCCTGCAGGTCGATGACCGAGTAGATGCCCTCAGGCTTCTTCTTGATCTCGTAAGAGAGACGACGACGGCCCCAGGTGTCGACCTTCTCGACCTTTCCGTTGCCCTCACGGACGACGGAGAGGAAGTTCTCGATCAACGGGGAGACTGCGCGCTCCTCGAGATCGGGGTCGAGGATGACCATCACCTCGTAGTGACGCATGTGGAACCCACCTCCTTTGGACTCAGCGGCCACGGTCGTTCCGTGGCAGGAGGGTCGTGATGCGTAAGCATCAGTGTCTCCGAGTAAAACAGCCGCCACTGACAACGCCCGTCTACAGAATCGAGGGGGGCTGCAGTGCTGGCTCAAGGCAGACACCGGTGCAGACCGTACAGACTACCCGCAGACCGGCTTCCGGTTGAAATCCGGTGTTCAGGGCGCACAATCAAGACAGATGCGGTGTGAGAGGCGCTACATCGCACCGCCCTTCCCGCCAGGAGGTACTCCATGGCACAGACAGTCCGACCTGCCGGCAGCCGGTCCGCCCCCAGCCGGGTGGCCGATGACCGTTCCGCTACCGGGTCCCTCTTCGCCACGGACGGCAAGCCCCATCCGCTCCAGGAAACGCTGATGGTGGTGACCGGGGTCCTCGGTGTCCTCGCGTTCGTGACGGCGATGTTCCACAGCCTGCACCTGCTCAGCTCGTGGGCCGGCCTGATCGGCATCCTGACCGGCATCTACGGGCAGTACATCTCCAGGACCACCTGGGAGCGGTTCGGTCTGATCATGGGGATCGGCGCGTCCGCCGTCGGCTTCTACCTCGGTATGGCGCACGGCGGCCTCTTCGGCGGCGTCATCACCTGACCGGCAGAGCCGGGGCAGGCCGTCCCGTGCGGTGCACGGCCGGGCAATCCCGCGGGGGTGGCGCCCGGTGCGGTCCTGACGGGCCGGACCGGGCGCCCCTCGGTCACAGTAGGCTTCGGCGCGAGAGCCGGAGCCCCTGACCGATGGGGACACACCTGCCGAGGAGCGCCCCGCATGAGCCTGACCCTGAGGACCATCAGCCGAGAACAGCATCTGGCATACATCCAGAGTCTGCCCTCGGCCAGTCACTGCCAGGTCCCGGCGTGGGCTGACGTGAAAACCGAATGGCGCTCGGAGAACCTGGGCTGGTTCGACAAGAACGGCGAGATGGTCGGCGCCGGGCTGGTGCTCTACCGCCAGCTGCCCAAGATCAAGCGCTACCTCGCGTACCTCCCCGAGGGGCCGGTCATCAACTGGTACGCCCCGAATCTGGACGAGTGGCTCCAGCCGATGCTCGCCCACCTGAAGCAGCAGGGTGCGTTCTCGGTCAAGATGGGCCCTCCCGTGGTCATCCGCCGCTGGGACTCGGCCGCCATCAAGTCCGGCATCCAGGACCCCGACGTGAAGCGGCTGCGTGACGTCGAGGCCAGCCACATCGAGCCGCGCGCCTTCGAGGTCTCGGACCGGCTGCGGAAGATGGGCTGGCAGCAGGGCGAGGACGGCGGCGCCGGCTTCGGCGACGTCCAGCCCCGCTACGTCTTCCAGGTGCCGCTGGCCAACCGCTCCCTCGAGGACGTGCTCAAGGGCTTCAACCAGCTCTGGCGGCGCAACATCAAGAAGGCCGACAAGGCCGGCGTCGAAGTGGTCCAGGGCGGCTACGAGGACCTCGCGGAATGGCAGCGGCTGTACGAGATCACCGCCGTGCGCGACCACTTCCGGCCGCGCCCGCTCTCGTACTTCCAGCGCATGTGGTCGGTGCTCAACTCCGAGGACCCCAACCGCATGCGGCTCTACTTCGCCCGGCACAACGGCGTGAACCTGTCGGCTGCCACGATGCTCGTCGTCGGCGGGCACGTCTGGTACTCCTACGGCGCCTCGGACAACATCGGCCGCGAGGTCCGTCCCTCCAACGCCATGCAGTGGCGGATGCTCCGCGACTCGTACGCGATGGGCGCCACCGTCTACGACCTGCGCGGCATCAGCGACTCGCTGGACGAGACCGACCACCTCTTCGGCCTGATCCAGTTCAAGGTCGGCACGGGCGGGGAGGCCGTCGAGTACGTCGGCGAGTGGGACTTCCCCCTCAACAAGCTGCTGCACAAGGCGCTCGATATGTACATGTCGCGCCGCTGAGCGCATCCTGACCACCATCCATCAGCTTCTCCCCTCTCTCACCCACACCGCAGCCACCAGAAAGGTTCCGGGCCGGCCATGGCGCTCTCCCTCTACGTCGACACCGCGCGCTGGCGGGCGCACCAGAAGTCCGTCCTGGACCAGTTCCCGGGCCTCGTACCCGTCTGCAAGGGCAACGGCTACGGCTTCGGACACGAGCGCCTGGCCGACGAGGCGATCCGCTTCGGCTCCGACACTCTGGCCGTCGGGACCACCTACGAGGCCGCTCGCATCAAGGACTGGTTCAGCGGCGACCTGCTGGTGCTCACGCCCTTCCGCCGGGGCGAGGAGCCGGTACCGCTGCCCGACCGCGTGATCCGTTCCGTCTCCTCCGTGGACGGTGTGCACGCCCTGGTCGGCGCGCGCGTCGTCATCGAGTGCATGAGCTCGATGAAGCGCCACGGTGTGAAGGAGGAGGAGCTCGGCCAGCTGCATGCGGCCATCGAGGACGTACGCCTCGAAGGCTTCGCGCTGCACCTGCCGCTCGACCGCACGGACGGGTCGGACGCGGTCGAGGAGGTCATCACCTGGATGGACCGTCTGCGCGCCGCCCGGCTGCCGCTGCACACGATGTTCGTCAGCCATCTGCGGGCCGAGGAGCTGGCGCGGCTGCGGCAGCAGTTCCCGCAGACCCGCTTCCGCGCGCGCATCGGCACACGGCTCTGGCTCGGCGACCACGAGGCGACGGAGTACCGCGGCGCGGTGCTCGACGTCACGCGCGTGGTCAAGGGGGACCGTTTCGGCTACCGCCAGCAGAAGGCCGCGTCCGACGGATGGCTGGTCGTCGTCGCAGGCGGAACCTCCCACGGGGTCGGTCTGGAGGCACCGAAGGCCCTGCACGGAGTGATGCCGCGTGCCAAGGGCGTCGCACGCGCCGGGCTGGCCACGGTCAACCGCAACCTGTCGCCGTTCGTCTGGGCGGGCAAGCAGCGCTGGTTCGCCGAGCCGCCGCACATGCAGGTGTCGATCCTCTTCGTGCCGTCGGACGCCCAGGAGCCGAGGGTCGGTGACGAACTGGTGGCTCACCTGCGTCACACCACCACCCAGTTCGACCGCCTCGTGGACCGGTAGCCCGGCCCTCCCTCAGTCGGACGCCGTTCTTCCGGCAGTGCCCCACTCCACCCGCGGTCCTTCGACCGCGGGTGCTGTGTTCCGGTCCGGGTGAGGCTGCACCTGCAGGAGTGCCTTGTGGTCCGGCGCCCCGTCGAGCACCCCGCCCGAGGGATCGTCGGACCCGTCGAGCCTTACGGGATCCCGCTCCGGCCTCAGGATGTCCCGGACGATCAGGGCGCAGAGGTAGAGCGTTCCCGCGAGGTGCAGGGCGATCGCGACCTGATAGCCGTCCTGCGGCAGCCCCTGGTGCTTGTCTCCGCTCGTCGTGTACGCGAGGTAGAACCAGATCCCCAGGAAGTACATGACCTCGCAGGCCTGCCAGACGAGGAAGTCCCGCCAGCGAGGCCTGGCGAGCGCGGCCAGAGGGATCAGCCAGAGCACGTACTGCGGTGAGTAGACCTTGTTCGTCAGGATGAAGGCGGCCACCACGAGGAACGCCAGCTGGGCGAAGCGCGGCCGGTGCCGGGCGGTCAGTGCCAGCCCCGCGATCCCCGCGCACAGCACGGCCATCAGGAGCACCGAGGCCGTGTTCACCGTGTCCACGTCGATGGGCCGGCCGGTGCGCTGGGTGATGATCAGCCAGAACGAGCCGTAGTCGATCTGCCGTTCCTGGCTGAACGTGTAGAACTTCTTCCACCCCTCGGGGGCGTACAGCATCACCGGCAGGTTGACCAACAGCCAGGCCGCGGCCGCGCCGAGGAGCGCCGTTCCGTACTCCCGCCACTTCCCGGCCCTCCAGCACAGCACCAGCAGGGGCCCGAGGAGCAGCACGGGGTAGAGCTTCGCGGCGGTGGCGAGGCCGATGAGGATCCCGAAGGCCACGCTCCTGCCCCGCGACCACATGAGCATCGCCGCGGCGGTCAGCGCGACGGCGAGCAGGTCCCAGTTGATCGTCGCGGTGAGCGCGAGCGCGGGTGCGAGCGCCACCAGCAGACCGTCCCAGGGGCGGCGCCGGTGCGTACGGGCTACGCACACCACGATGATCACGGCGCAGATCATCAGCATGCCCGCGTTGACCATCCAGTACATCTGCTCGCGCTGCTGTGCGGGGTCCGAGGACGGCGTGAGCGTCAGCCAGGACGCGACCTGCATGAAGAGGCCCGTCAGGACGGGGTACTCGAGGTACGCCATGTCGCCGTTCAGCCGGTCGAAGTACGGCACGAGGCCGTCGGCGAAGCCGCGTCCGACGTAGAGGTGCGGGATGTCCGAGTAGCACGCGTGCGCGTACTGCGAGCTGGTTCCGCGGAACCACGCCCAGTCGTAGCAGGGGATCTTCTGCACCATGCCGAGCGCGAACATCCCGATCGCCAGGAGCGCGATGACGCGCACCGGTGTGAGCGGCCCCGATCCGAACCGTGCCCAGCGGCCCGCGGGCCCGCCGATCAGTTCGCTGCCCGCTGCGGCGATCTCGTCCTGTCGCGTGGGCGGTACGACGGACGGCTCCTGGTGCACGCTCGTGTCTTCTGCGCTTGGCATGCCGCACATCCTGCCGTACGGGGCTGTGTGCGGGCGTTGCCCGCGTCCGGGACACACGAAGGGCCGTCGGCACCTGGCAGGTGCCGACGGCCCTCTCGTACGTGCCCGGAAGGCCCCTCACAGGGCTCCCGGAGGGCAGGTGGTGTCATCCACGCCGCCCTGAGGAGTGCTAACCGCCGCCGCCGAAGATCCCCCCGCGGCCGTTCTCCTCGCCCTCGGTCGTGCCCTCGGTCGTGCCTTCGGTCGTCCCGGTGTCCGTCCCACCGTCGGTGGCACCGGCGTCCGTCCCACCGTCGGTCGCCCCCTCGGTGGTCCCTTCGTTGCCGTTGCCGTTGGTGGTCCCGCCGTCCTCGTTGTTCCTGCACTCCCAGTCGAGCGGCGCGCACGTCTCACTCGGCGAGGGGGTCGGGGACGACGGTGTGGGAGACGGCGTCGGCTCCTTGCTGGACTCCGAAGGCGAAGGCGTCGGGCTCGGCGTCGGGGTCGGGCTGGCGCAGGAGGCGCAGTAGATCGTCTCGCCGACCGGTTCCGGCTTCGGGAAGTTCACGACCTTCGTGCCCTTCACCGCGTCGGTCATGTAGTCCTGCCAGATCTGCGCCGGGAACGAGGCTCCGTGGATCGACTTCTCGCCACCCGTGCCGTACATCTCCAGGAACTTGCGGTTCTTCTTCGTCTCGTCGTCGTCCATCCGGAACATGCTGACGGCCGTCGAGATCTGCGGGGTGTAGCCGACGAACCAGGCAGACTTGTTGCCGTCGGTGGTGCCGGTCTTGCCGGCCACGTCCCGCCCGGGGATCTGGGCCGGACGGCCTGTCCCGTTCTCGACGACGTTCTTCAGCACGTCGGTGACGTTGTCAGCGACGACGCTGGGGAAGGCGGTCTTGGTCACCGTGTCGTGCTGGTAGATGACCTCGCCCCTGTGCTTCACCTCGGTGACCGAGAAGGGCTCCCGCTGCTTGCCGCTGGTGGCGAAGGTGGAGTACGCGCCGGCCATCCGGATGGCGCTCGGCGAGGACGTCCCGATGGAGAACGAGGGGAAGTTCGAGTCCGCCAGGTACTCGTCGTCCCGCAACCCCGCAGCCAGGGCGGCCTCCTTCACCTTGTCGGTGCCGACGTCCATGCCGAGCTGGACGTAGGGGGAGTTGGCCGACTCCTGCATGGCGTAGCGGAGGGAGATGTCTCCGTAGTCGCGGTCTCCGTCATTGGTCTGGAGCCACTCCTTGCCTTCTTTGTTCTGCCAGACCTGACCGTTGTACTGATTGATCTTCAGCTTGTTGTCGCCGTTGTAGATGCTCTTCGGCGAGACAGGCGTGCGCTCCGAATCGCTCTGGTCTTCGCCAAGCTCGGGATCACGTTTCCCATGCTCCATGGCGGCCGCCAGCACGAACGGCTTGAACGTCGAGCCGACCTGCGCACCGGTCGCGTCGGCGTTGTTGGTGTAGTGCTGCGTCGCGTCCTGACCGCCGTACGTGGCGATGATGGCGCCCGTCTTGGTGTCCACCGACGCACCGCCGAACTCGACGTGCGTGTCCTTGTCGGGGCGCTTCTCGGGGTCGATCCTGGCGGCGTACACCTTCTTGATCGACTTCTCGAGGTCCGAGACCTTCTTCTTGCTAAAGGTCGTGTGGATCTCGTAGCCGCCCTGGGCCAGTTCCTTCTCGGTGACGCCCTGGTCGTTGTGCGCGAGGAAGTACTTCGTGGCGAGGTCCACCAGGTATCCGGTCTGGCCGCCCAGCTTGGCGTCCTTCTTCGGCGGATCCGGCATGGGGAACTCGGTGAACGTCGCGCGCTTGGCCGCACTCAGCCGGCCGTCCTTGACCTCCTCGTCGAGGATCCAGCTCCAGCGCCTCTTGGCCCGCTCGGTGTTCTTCTCCGCCGTGGCGTTCACCTTGTCGACCTCCGGGGCACCCGCAGGGTCGTAGTAGCTCGCGCCCTTGAGCAGCGTCGCCAGGAAGGCGCACTCGCTCTCGTTGAGCTTCTCGGCATCCTTGCCGTAGTACGTACGCGCCGCTGCCTGAAGCCCCGAGGCACCCCGTCCGTAGTAGGAGACGTTGAGGTACCCCGCCATGATCTCCTTCTTGCCCACGGTCTCGCCGACCTTGAGCGTGATGAAGAGTTCCTTGAACTTCCGGCTGAGGGTCTGGTCCTGGGTGAGCCGCGAGTTCTTCACGTACTGCTGGGTGATCGTGGACCCGCCCTGGGTGTCACCGCCCCGGGCCATGTTCCAGAAGGCGCGGGCGATACCCATCGGGTCGATGCCCCTGTCGGACTCGAACGACTTGTTCTCGGCCGAGATGACGGCGTTCCGCATCGCGACGGGGATCTGGGCGTAATCGATCTCCTGGCGGTTGACGGAACCGCCCGTGGCGACCATCTGGGTGTTGTCGTCCCAGTAGTAGACGTTGTTCTGCGCGGTGGCCAGGTCCTTGATCTCGGGCGGCACCACCAGCGCGTACGCGATGCCGGCCGCTCCCATCAGCAGGCCCAGGAAGCCCAGGCACAGGCCGGAGACCAGCTTCCACGACGGAACCCAGCGCCGGAAGCCGTACTTGCCGGCCCGCGGGTAGTCGATGAAGCGCTTCTTGCCGGAGTCGGCGCGACCCCGGCCACGGCCCTCGTGACCACTGCTGTCGCCACCTCCCCGCCGCCTGCCCCCGCCGCGCTGGGCGGCTCGACGGGCCTCGGCACGGCCGCCGTACGACGGCTCCTCGCCATGCGCTTCGGAAGGTGATGCTGACGTAGCTCTGCGTGACGAATCGGTGCGGCGTCCAGCAGGCTGTTGGGCGGCTCGTCTGGCCGCTGCGCGCCCGCCACCTTGCGGTTGCGGCGTTTTGCGACGGTGCTCGCTCATCGAACGACTACTCCTCGGGCAGGCGAGAGCGCCTGGAAGCGGCAGTTGAGATCCGGTCCCCCCGAATTACGGACAAGCCGTGCGGAAGGCTCACCCGCAGTACATCCGACAGTCCGCGATTACTGACGCTCGACGGCGTCTCACGGTTCCCGGTGGTCTGCATGCCGCACAGACTACGCACGGTCAAAAACCTCCGGGGACCGAACTTCACCCCAAATTACGCAAGTCACTCCCTATGAATCGGGGATGTGACGCCGCTCACGGACCCCCCTCTTGTCGAACATCACGGGTCGATCTATCGTGCTGATGTATCGAGTCGATACATCAGCACGGCATAAGGTGGGTTCGACGGCCCGTGGAAGTACCAGGCGGAGGAGGAGGCGAAGATGAGCAGACGCTCCGGCATCCTCGAATTCGCCGTACTCGGCCTGCTCCGCGAGTCACCCATGCACGGGTACGAGCTGCGCAAGCGCCTCAACACGTCGCTGGGGATCTTCCGCGCCTTCAGCTACGGCACCCTCTACCCCTGCCTCAAGACGCTGGTCGCCAACGGCTGGTTGATCGAGGAACCGGGAAGCATTCCGGCGCAGCCACCTGCCACAGGCCGTGGGGTCGCCCCCTCGTCCTCGCTGGCCGGGCGCCGCGCCAAGATCGTCTACCGGTTGACGGCAGAAGGTAAGGAGCACTTCGAGGAGCTGCTCTCGCACACCGGTCCGGATTCCTGGGAGGACGAGCACTTCGCGGCTCGTTTCGCCTTCTTCGGACAGACGGAGCGCGAGGTGCGGATGCGCGTGCTCGAAGGACGCCGCAGCAGGCTGGAGGAGCGCCTCGAAAAGATGCGCGCCTCTCTCGCCCGCACCCGTGAACGACTCGACGACTACACGCTTGAGCTGCAGCGGCACGGCATGGAGTCCGTGGAGCGCGAAGTGCGCTGGCTGAACGAGCTCATCGAGAGCGAGCGGTCGGGACAGGATCAGCGACGATCCTCGCCCGAGGGCTCCACTCAGCACGACACATCAGGAGAGACGGGCGGCCTGCCCCGGCACCGGGATGACACCCGACCGGATCCGTCCGACGACACCAAGTGATATCCCCGCAGATCCGCAAGGCGTCATCGGGGAACACCGAGAACACACAGGGAGCAATCGGCATGGGTTCGGTTCGCGTAGCCATCGTCGGCGTGGGCAACTGCGCCGCCTCGCTGGTGCAGGGCGTCGAGTACTACAAGGACGCCGATCCGGCCGGCAAGGTGCCCGGTCTGATGCACGTTCAGTTCGGCGAGTACCACGTGAGCGACGTCGAGTTCGTCGCCGCCTTCGACGTCGACGCGAAGAAGGTCGGCCTCGACCTCGCGGACGCCATCGGCGCCAGCGAGAACAACACCATCAAGATCGCCGACGTGCCGACCACCGGCGTGACCGTTCAGCGCGGCCACACCCACGACGGCCTGGGCAAGTACTACCGCGAGACGATCGAGGAGTCGGCCGACGCCCCCGTCGACATCGTCCAGGTCCTCAAGGACAAGCAGGTCGACGTCCTCGTCTGCTACCTGCCCGTCGGTTCCGAAGTGGCTGCGAAGTTCTACGCGCAGTGCGCCATCGACGCCAAGGTCGCGTTCGTCAACGCTCTCCCGGTGTTCATCGCCGGCACCAAGGAGTGGGCCGACAAGTTCACCGAGGCCGGTGTCCCGATCGTCGGCGACGACATCAAGTCCCAGGTCGGCGCCACCATCACGCACCGCGTGATGGCGAAGCTCTTCGAGGACCGGGGCGTCGTCCTCGACCGCACGATGCAGCTGAACGTCGGCGGCAACATGGACTTCAAGAACATGCTCGAGCGTGAGCGCCTGGAGTCCAAGAAGATCTCGAAGACGCAGGCCGTCACCTCGCAGATCCGTGACCGCGAGCTCGGTGCGGACAACGTCCACATCGGCCCCTCGGACTACGTGGCCTGGCTGGACGACCGCAAGTGGGCGTACGTGCGCCTCGAGGGCCGCGCCTTCGGTGACGTTCCGCTGAACCTGGAGTACAAGCTCGAGGTCTGGGACTCCCCGAACTCCGCCGGTGTCATCATCGACGCCGTGCGCGCTGCGAAGATCGCCAAGGACCGCGGCATCGGCGGCCCGATCCTCTCGGCCTCCTCGTACTTCATGAAGTCCCCGCCGGTCCAGTACTTCGACGACGAGGCCCGCGAGAACGTCGAGAAGTTCATCGCCGGCGACGTCGAGCGCTGATCCAGCGGATCACTGCTGCACGCTTCTCCATGTCGGGGGGTCCCCGGGCAATGCGCCCGGAGGCCCCCCGCATGTGTGACCCTTGCACACATGCCTGTCGTGCGTGATCTGGGCGTACTCCTGCGCCTTCGGAACTTCCGTCACCTGCTCGCCGTACGACTTCTCTCCCAGTCGGCCGACGGCGTCTATCAGGTCGCACTCGCCACGTACGTCGTCTTCTCGCCGGAGAACCAGACCACGCCCGGTGCCATCGCCTCCGCCATGGCTGTGCTCCTGCTCCCGTACTCCCTGATCGGCCCGTTCGCGGGAGTCCTGCTCGACCGCTGGCCCCGCCGCCAGGTCTTCCTGTACGGGAACCTGCTGCGCGCCGCACTGGCCTGCTGCACGGCCCTGCTGCTCCTGAGTTCCGTACCGGACTGGCTCTTCTACGTCTCCGCGCTCTGCGTCACCGCCGTCAACCGTTTCGTGCTGGCCGGACTTTCGGCAGCCCTCCCTCGTGTCGTCGACACCGAGCGGCTCGTCCTCGCCAACTCGCTCTCCCCGACGGCCGGGACACTGTCCGCCACTGTCGGCGGGGGCCTGGCCCTGGGCATCCGTCTACTGACGGACGGGTCCGATGCCGCCGTGGTCCTGCTGGGCGCGGTCCTCTACCTCCTCTCGGCACTGGCCTCCCTGTCCTTGCCCCGCACGCTCCTCGGACCGGATCGGGATCTGCACCATGTGCCACTGCGTGAGGCACTCGGCACCACCGCCCGGGGGCTTGTCGCGGGGTTGCGCCATCTGGCAGAGCGAAGGGACGCGGCGTACGCGCTCGCGGCCATAACGGTGCTCCGCTTCTGCTACGGAGCGCTGACGGTGATGGTGCTGATGCTGTGCCGCTACGCCTGGTCCGACAGCGAGTCCGACGGCCTCGCCCTCCTCGGACTCGTGCTCGGCGCCTCGGCGGCCGGGTACTTCGTCGCCGCTCTCATGTCCCCGTGGGCGGTCGGACGCTTCGGGCGGTACGGATGGCTGGCGGCGTGCGCCGGTGCAGCCGCAGTCCTGGAGCCTTCATTGGGGCTCCCGTTCACCCCCGGCCCGATGCTCGTGGCGGCATTCGTACTGGGGCTGGTGACCCAGGGAGCGAAGATCGCAACGGATACCGAGGTGCAGACCTCCGTGGATGACGCCTATCGCGGCCGGGTCTTCTCGCTCTATGACGTGCTGTTCAACGTCGCCTTCGTCGCCGCCGCCGGAGTGTCCGCCCTCGCACTTCCCCCTGACGGGCGGTCCGTCGTCCTGGTGCTGAGCGTCGCCGTGCTCTACGCCATCGTCTCGATGGCCATGATTCACCGGCGACGGGTGAGCATCGCGCTCCAGCGCGCACACATCAAGGAGTGAGGGGCGATGTTTCACGTGAAACATCACCCCTCACCCGCTGCCTTGGCTCACCCTTGGCGCCCGGCGCCATGTTTCACGTGAAACATGGCGGGCTCCTCAGCCCTGTGCGGCCCACCACTCCTTGAGGGCGGCAACCGCGGCATCGCGTTCCATCGGGCCGTTCTCCAGCCTCAACTCCAGCAGGAACGAGTAGGCCTTGCCGATCACCGGGCCGGGCCCCACGCCCAGGATCTGCATGATCTCGTTGCCGTCCAGGTCGGGCCGGATCGCCTCCAGCTCCTCCTGCTCCTGCAGTTGAGAGATGCGCTCCTCGAGCCCGTCGTAGGTGCGCGACAGGGCGTTCGCCTTGCGCTTGTTCCGCGTCGTGCAGTCGGAGCGCGTCAGCTTGTGCAAACGGTCCAGCAGCGGCCCCGCGTCCCGCACATACCTGCGCACCGCGGAGTCGGTCCATTCCCCGTCGCCGTAACCGTGGAAGCGCAGATGCAGCTCCACGAGCTTGGAGACGTCCTTGACCATGTCGTTGGAGTACTTGAGCTCGGTCATCCGCTTCTTGGCCATCTTGGCCCCCACCACCTCGTGGTGGTGGAAGGAGACGCGGCCGTCCTTCTCGAAGCGCCGCGTCCTCGGCTTCCCGATGTCGTGGAGCAGGGCCGCGAGGCGCAGCACGAGATCCGCACCGTCCTCCTCCAGATCGATGGCCTGCTCCAGGACGGTCAGGGAGTGCTCATAGACGTCCTTGTGACGGTGATGCTCATCACTTTCCAGGCGCAGGGCAGGAAGCTCGGGAAGCACCCGGTCGGCCAGACCTGTGTCCACGAGGAGTCCCAGTCCCTTACGGGGGTGGCCGGAGAGCAGCAGTTTGTTGAGTTCCTCACGGACCCGCTCGGCCGAGACGATCTCGATTCGCCCCGCCATGTCCGTCATGGCCTTGACGACGTCGGGAGCCACCTCGAAGTCCAGCTGCGCGGCAAAACGAGCGGCACGCAGCATGCGCAGCGGATCGTCGGAGAAGGACGCCTCAGGTGTGCCCGGAGTCCGCAGGACGCGCTGAGCCAGGTCGTCGAGGCCGCCGTGGGGGTCGATGAACTCCTTCTGCGGCAAGGCGACGGCCATGGCGTTGACCGTGAAGTCACGGCGTACGAGGTCTTCCTCGATCGAGTCGCCGTAGGAAACCTCGGGCTTGCGTGAGGTCCTGTCGTACGCCTCCGACCTGTAGGTCGTCACCTCGATCTGATAGCCGTCCTTCTGCGAGCCGACGGTGCCGAACGCGATTCCGACCTCCCAGACCGAGTCGGCCCAGGGGCGGACGATCTTGAGTACGTCCTCCGGGCGGGCGTCGGTCGTGAAGTCCAGGTCGTTTCCGAGCCTGCCGAGCAACGCATCGCGGACGGACCCGCCGACCAGGGCGAGGCCGAATCCGGCCTCCTGGAATCGGAGAGCGAGGTCATCGGCGACGGGGGACACCCGCAGCAGTTCGCTGACTGCGCGGTGCTGCACCTGACTCAGTGCACGGGGGCTGTCTTCGTTGGCGTTCGGCACAACAGAAAAGGGTACGTGCACCGACCGGCCCGGGCGTCATCGTTTCTTGCGTCCCTGCGAGACTCTGCCGATCATGTGGCACGGTCCCCGGCACTCAGGCGTCGGGCGCATCGTTACCATGCGTGGACGCAGAAACCGGCAGGGCCGGCACCAGCTGACGACGACGAGGGACGGATACGCGTGGCCGAGGCGGCAGACTTTCAGGGGATGAATCCCTCCCCTGCCCGCCGGTGGCTCCGGCGCACAGCCTCCTTGATCGTCGGGGCACCACTGATCGCCGGCCTACTGGCCGGTCCCGCAGCGCCCTCGGCTCAGGCCGAGGGGGCCACCAAGGCCCCGACCGGTTCGCGCACCGTCGATGTGTCCCTGGACACGCTGGCGCCCAGCACACCGGTCGAGGGCGACACTCTCACCGTCTCCGGCACCCTCACGAACAGAGGGAACAAGACGGTCACGGACTCGGAGGTCGACCTGCGTGTCGGGCCGAGGCTGTCCGGCAGGGGCGCGGTCGACGAGGCCGCCAAGCGCACCGGGTACCTGCCCGGGAGTGACCCGGCCAAGCTCGGCGGCGACTACACGCTGAAGGTCCCCGAGCTCGCGGCCGGGGCCAGCCGGGACTTCACCCTCGCCGTGCCGGTGGACAAGCTGGACCTGGGCGAAGGGGGCGTCTACCAGCTCGGGGTATCCCTCACGGGCCGTACCACCGACTACGCCTACGACCAGGTGCTCGGCATCCAGCGGACCTTCCTGCCGTGGCAGCCGGAGGACGCCGAGAGCAAGACCAAGCTCACCTTCCTCTGGCCGCTGATCGCATCGGCACATGTCACAGCGGAGACGGGGTCCGACGAACAGCAGACCCCGGTGTTCGCCAATGACGATCTGGCTCTCGAACTCGCTCCCGGCGGGCGCCTTGAACAGCTGGTCTCTCTGGGGCGCCAGCTTCCTGTCACCTGGGTGATCGACCCGGACCTGCTGGCCTCTGTCGATGCGATGACGAAGAACTATCGCGTGAAGGCCGGCGACACCACGGTCGCGGGGACGAACCAGGCCATTGCCAAGAAGTGGCTCACCGACCTGCAAGCGGCCGTGAAGGAGGGGAAGGTGGTGGCTCTGCCGTTCGCCGACCCCGATCTCGCGTCCATCGCCCACCGAGGCAAGAACGTCTCGGGTGCCCTCAGCCATCTGCAGACCGCGACCGAGGTCGCGGGCACGACGGTGGAGACCGTCCTTCATGTGAAGCCGTCCACCGACTTCGCCTGGCCCGTGGACGGTGCGATCGATCCCTCGGTCGTCGACGTCGCCACCTCCGCCGGGGCGCACAAGGTGATCGCCCGCAGCGACAGCCTGCAGGAGACCGGTGGGCTTCCCTACACGCCTACATCGGCGCGGCCGATCGGTGGTGGCACCACCGCCGTCGTCTCCGACCACCGGCTCTCCACCGCGTTCACCGGCGACATGTCCAAGGCCGGCGCCTCGACCCTGGCTGTCCAGAAATTCCTGGCCCAGACGCTGGCGGTGACGGAGCAGGCTCCCGACAAGGAGCGCAGCATCGTCGTCGCCCCGCAGCGGACTCCCACCGCTGCTCAGGCACAGAGCATGGCTCGCGCGCTCCAAGCCCTCACGGCCGAACACTGGACACAGCCACTCGACCTGACAGCGGCAGCGGAGCAGAAGCCTGACTCACAAGCCATCACCAAGGTCCCCAGCGCCTCCCGGTACCCGAAGAAGCTGCGGAGCCAGGAGCTGCCCACCCAGGCGTTCCAGGACATCAGGACGACGCAGGACTCGCTCGACAGTTTCCAGGTCATCCTGACGCAGCCCGACCGGGTGGTGACCCCCTTCGGGAACGCGATCAACCGCTCCGTGTCGACGTCCTGGCGCGGCAAGCCGCTGGAGGCGCAGCGGTACCGTGACGACGTCCGCACCTATCTGCAGGGCCTCAGCAACGAGGTCCAGCTGATCACGAAGTCGGATGTGACCCTGTCCGGGCGCAGCGCCACGATTCCTGTGACCGTGCAGAACAAACTGGTCCAGGGTGTCGATCACCTCGTCCTCCGTCTGACTTCGGGCAACGCCACACGGCTCAAGCTCAACGACGGCGGAGCGGTCGCCGAAAAGCCCGTCGAGATCGCGGGTGGGCACAGCCAGTCCGTGAAGTTCGACGCTTCGGCCAATGCCAACGGGCAGGCCCAGGTCACGGCGCGGCTCTTCACCGCGGACGGCGTGCCCTACGGCGAGGAGATGACCTTCACCGTGAAGGTCTCGGAAGTCACACCGACCGTGCTCCTGGTGATCGCCGGCGGACTGCTGCTGCTGGTCCTGGCGGGCATCAGGATGTACACCCACCGCAAGCGCACCGTCGCGGGCGGCGCAGTGGAGAACAACGGCGGCGAACCCGAGCAGCCGAGTGACCCGACGCCGGACACCGGTCCGGAAAGCGGGAACCCGTCGGGCCCGGGTGAGAAAGTGGACCGTTGAGCGATGTCTGTCGGGGCCTGTCGGCCGGGGACAATGAGGTGGGGTTTCGATGAACGCGCCGTACGACGGTGACCGCGGCCAGGGCGCGGGCGGAGCTGGGTCTTCCAGCGGTCCGCCGGTGCCACCGGGCGCCGGGCAGGACGGGGAGGCACCCGACCCGTACCTGCAGCACGCGTACGACCACGACCCGTACCGTGCCCAGGACCTCGCGGCCCAGGACCCGGTGGCCGAGGCGCTCTACGACCGCGCCTCGCATCCTCCGCCGCCTCCGGGCACCTATCAGGAGCCGCAGGCCCTCTACCAGCAGCCTCCCGCTGCCCAGTACGCCCCCGACCCCCGGATCTGGGCCCAGACGCCGCCACCGGAGCCTGCAGGCCCCTCCCGGCACCTTCCCTACGGCGACCACGCAGCGACCACTCAGTACGTAGGTGTGGACGACCTGGTCACCCAGGCCTCCGGCGACCGTGGCGAGCAGGACGCCTTCGCACACCTCTTCCGCGACCAGGAGGGGTCGGGCCGGCCTCCCGGCCCTCCCGCCGAGCCCGAGCCGGCTCCGGCACCCGTGCCGCCGAAGTCCGGAGGCCGTGCCGCCGGAATACTGAAGTCCAGTGCGGTGATGGCGGCGGGCACCCTGGTGTCCCGTCTCACCGGCTTCGTCCGCAGCCTCGTGATCACCGCGGCGCTGGGCGCGGCCCTGCTCGGTGACAGCTTCACCATCGCCTACACCCTGCCGACGATGATCTACATCCTCACCGTGGGCGGTGGGCTGAACTCGGTCTTCGTTCCCCAGCTCGTCCGGTCCATGAAGGACGACGAGGACGGCGGCGAGGCCTTCGCCAACCGGCTGCTGACGCTGGTCATGGTCGCCCTCGCTGTGATCGTCGCCCTGGCCGTCTTCGCTGCGCCATGGCTCATCCACATGATGTCGCCGACCATCGCGAACAAGGAGGCCGCCAACAGCGTCGCGGTCACCTTCGCCCGCTACTGCCTGCCGACCATCTTCTTCATGGGCATCCATGTGGTCATGGGCCAGATCCTCAATGCCCGCGGCCGGTTCGGCGCGATGATGTGGACCCCGGTCCTGAACAACATCGTCATGATCTTCACCTTCGGCCTGTTCATCTGGGTCTACGGCACCTCGGCCGAGTCCCGGATGGGCGTGGAGACGATCCCGCCGGAGGGCGTCCAGCTCCTCGGCATCGGCACCCTGCTCGGTCTGGTCGTGCAGGCCCTGGCCATGATCCCGTACCTCCGCGAGGCCGGGTTCCGCTTCCGTCCCCGCTTCGACTGGAAGGGCCACGGACTCGGGAAGACGATCAAGCTCGCCAAGTGGACCGTCCTGTTCGTGCTGGCCAACCAGGCAGGCGTCATCGTCGTCACCCAGCTGGCGACCTCGGCGGGCAGCCTCTCCGGCAAGGACGGCACGGGCTTCCTCGCCTACTCGAACGCCCAGCTGATCTGGGGCATGCCGCAGGCCATCATCACCGTCTCGGTCATGGCGGCCCTGCTGCCCCGCATCTCCCGCGCCGCCCATGACAACGACCCGGGAGCCGTCCGAGACGACATCTCGCAGGGTCTGCGCAACTCGGCGGTGGCCATCGTTCCGGTCGCCTTCACCTTCCTCGCGCTCGGCCTGCCGATGTGCACCCTGCTCTACGCCTCCAGCGGCACCGAGGCCGCACGGTCGATGGGCTTCATCCTGATGGCGTTCGGCCTCGGCCTCATCCCGTACTCCGTGCAGTACGTCGTACTCCGCGGGTTCTACGCGTACGAGGACACCCGCACCCCCTTCTACAACACGGTGATCGTGGCAGCGGTCAATGCCGCGGCTTCCGCCCTCTGCTACGTGATTCTTCCGGCGCAGTGGGCAGTCGTGGGGATGGCGGCCTCCTACGGGCTGGCCTACGCGGTCGGTGTCGGCATCGCCTGGCGACGGCTCAGCAGCCGCCTCGGCGGGGACCTCGACGGAGCCCGTGTGGTGCGGACCTACGCCCGTCTCTGCCTGGCCGCGATCCCCGCGGCGTTGGTCGGCGGCGGCGTGGGCTTCGCTCTTCTGAAGGCCCTGGGCGAAGGGGCCGGCGGCTCCGTGGTGGCATTGGTCTGTGGGAGCGTCATCCTGCTGGGCATCTTCTTCGTCGCTGCGAAGAAGATGCGTATCGAGGAGCTCAACGGCATGGTCGGCATGGTCCGAGGCCGGCTCGGACGCTGAATGCGCTCCGATCCGCACAACCATCGCTGGACACCGCGTGTCGTGCATAGCGCCGGAGTGTGGGCACAATTGGCGTGACTGTGCAGAGCTGGCTGGCATCGCGCAACGAATGGGGAGGCAGGAACGACGGTGGCGGAACGTAGCACGGCTGCCGTCGACGTGGCCGACAACGGCGGCGACGAGCCGCCGTCCGCCAAGGCGGACGCGGCCACGACCGACGGGACGGCACAAACCCAGGACTCAGAGGGCGCAGGCCCGCAGGACGCGGAGAGCGGGCGTGACAGCTCGGACACCGTGCCGGCGTCGCCCGACCTGCACAGCGGTCACAAACTGGCCGGACGGTACCGCCTCGAGGAGTGCGTCACTCGACTGGACGGATTCAGCAGCTGGCGTGCCGTCGACGAGAAGTTGCGGCGCGCGGTAGGCGTACACCTCCTGCCCGCCGATCATCCGCGTGCCCGCTCGGTGCTGGCTGCGGCCCGCTCCTCGGCGCTGCTCGGCGACCCGCGCTTCGTCCAGGTCCTGGACGCCGTGGAGGAGGACGACCTCGTCTACGTCGTCCACGAATGGCTCCCCGATGCCACCGAGCTCACGGCGCTGCTGGCCGCAGGTCCCTTCGAAGCCCACGACGCCTACCAGCTCGTGAGCCAGATCTCCCAGGCCATGGCCGCCGCACACCGCGAGGGGCTCGCGCATCTGCGCCTCACCCCCGGCGCCGTACTGCGCAGCTCGACAGGGCAGTACCGGATCCGCGGCCTGGCCGTGAACGCCGCGCTGCGCGGAATCACCGCCGATCAGCCGCTGCGCACCGACACCGAGGCCATCGGCGCACTGCTCTACGCGGCCCTCACCCGGCGCTGGCCCTACGAGAGCGATGCCTACGGTCTCACCGGGCTCCCCAAGGACCTGGGCCTGATTCCTCCGGACCAGGTGCGGGCCGGCGTCCATCGAGGTCTGTCCGAACTGGCCATGCGGGCGCTCGCCAACGACGGCGCCACCGCGTCACGCCAGGAACAGCCGTGCACCACCCCGGACGAGCTGGCCAAGGCCGTTGCGGCCATGCCCCGCATCCTGCCGCCGGAACCCGCCTTCACGGCGCCGCCGGAGTACCAGCGCACGACGTATCAGCAGGGCACCTACGGGCGCCCGTCGGTACGGCCCACCTCGGCCACCCAGCCTGTCATCGCGGCCCCTCCGCCCCCTCTCCAGAGCCGCACGGGCAGGGCGCTCAAGTGGGCCGTCTCCGCGCTGCTCATCGCCGCTCTGGGTCTCGGCAGCTGGCAGTTGGCCGAAACCGTGCTCAACCGTGACAACGACTCCGGGGACCCGGCCCCGACACCGACCGCCGAGGACGGTGCCGACAACAAGGAGCCGGCCCACCTCAAGGACCTCCGCATCGTCGACGCCGAGGAGTTCACTCCCAGCGGTTCCGGAATTCAGCAGCAGGATGTTCCGAACACCATCGACGGCAAGTCGGACACCGCTTGGGTCACTCCCCGGTACGTGGGTTATGCCAACTTCGGCAACCTTGCGAACCGCAAGCAGGGCAGCGGCATAATCGTTGACCTCGGCAGCGCACAGGATGTCGCCGGCATCGACATCAAGATGTACCGGGGCCAGCAGAAGGCCGAAGTGCTGGCAGCAGGCGAAGATGCTTCCCAGCCCACGTCGCTGTCCGACTTCCCTCATCGCCTCACGAACCTGGAGACGGCGGGGAGCACCGTACGCAAGACCCTCACCGAGCCGGTCCGGACCCGTTACATTCTGGTCCGTATCGCTGAGCTGCCTCCCGACGGCTCATCAGGCTTCCGGGGCGGCATCTCGGAGATCTCGGTACTCGGCTGAACGAACGGGCCGGCGAGGAAACTCCTCACCGGCCCGTTTCGCGCCTCCGCCTGCGTGACCCCGCACACGTCTCATCGCGGTGTCACGGCAGTGGGTGTCCAGCCGCAGTGGCCCCACTCGATCTCCGTGCCGACCATGCCTATGCGCCCGCCGAACTGCACGCACGTGCCCTTCGCGTAGATCGTGACAGGTCCTGCGTACTGGCTGTAGAGACCGTAGTCGGAAACTTGGGTGCCGCCGTTCACCGTGGTGAAGACCCCCATCTGAAGCTTGACGCCGGGGTTCCTGGGGATAGCTACGGCACAGCTGTAACCGCCGTTCGCGTACATCGAACCAGCCGGTGTCCACGCTCATTCTTTCGATCACGCTGCCAGGGCACAGCGCAGCGGCACTTGCCGTACCCGCTCCTCCAACAACGCCCACACCAGCAAGCGTTGCGACTGAGATACTCATGGCGCCGTCTTCTTAAAGCTAGGCGGCTTCATCTCTATGCTCTCCTCCGTCGAACCGTGATAGACAGGCCGGCACTCTGACCAGGTCGGCCAGACCATGATCAAAAACGTGCACTCGGACTGTCCGCAGCAAGATCAAGAAAGAGTGTTACCGATCACATGCCGACAGGGCCCAGAAGTAGGGAGGGGGACAGTGCATCAATCCGACCCGCCCAGCGACCAGGATCTCCTGGCCCAGCACGTCGCAGGCGACCCTGACGCCTTCGGTGAGCTCGTGCGACGACACCGTGACCGCCTCTGGGCCGTGGCCCTGCGCACACTGGGCGATCGTGAGGAAGCAGCCGACGCCGTGCAGGATGCCCTTGTCTCCGCGTTCCGTGCCGCTCATACCTTCCGCGGCCAGTCCGCCGTGACCACATGGCTGCACAGGATCACCGTCAACGCCTGCCTGGACCGTGCCCGCAAGGCCGCCTCCCGGAAGACCGCACCGGTCGACGACACCGAGCGGCTCGACCAGCTCATGGAGCCTCACGAATCCGCCGAGGCTCCCGCCGAGCGGCAGGACCTGCACCGAGAGCTCCTGGCCGCACTGGCCACGCTGCCCGCCGAGCAGCGCGCCGCGCTCGTCCTGGTGGATATGCAGGCCTACCCCGTCGCCGAGGCTGCCCGCATCCTCGACGTACCGATCGGCACCGTGAAGAGCCGCTGTGCTCGTGGCCGGGCCAGACTCCTCCCACTGCTGACCCATCTGCGGACCAACAGAGAGGAAGGCAAGGACGTCTCCATGGAAAGGAACCGGACGCAGGGGCCATCCGTCCCACCGGCGTCAGGACCAAGAGACGCAGGCCATGGTGATCCTGCCGGCGTAAAGGGTGGAGGTGGGCTCGCATGACATCCACAGCCGACACGGCTCAGCACCCGGACGTCTCCGAGATCTCCGACCTCACCGAAGGTCTCCTCCAGCCGTCCCGCGAAGCAGAACTCCGCCGCCACATCGGCGCCTGCGAAGAGTGCGCCGAGATCCGCTCGTCGCTGGAAGAGATCCGCGCGCTGCTGGGGGAGGGCGGGCCCCTCCCTGAACGCATGCCCGACGACGTAGCCGACCGGATCGACGCGGCACTGGCATCGGAGGCTGCGACCGCCGCCCCGGCACCCATCGCAGAGCCTCCTGTTTCACGTGAAACAGCGGCAGACGGCAGCACGGCAGCTCCTCGGCCCGCGGGCCGCCCTCGTGGCGCCACTGGCCCCGGCCGGAGTCCCGCCCGTCGTCGGCGCCGCACCGTGATCCTGGGCACCGCCTTCGGTGCTGCCGCAGTCGGCGTGAGTGTCTTCCTGCTCCAGTCCGTCCAGGTGTCCCAGGACTCAGCCGGCAAGATGGCTGACAGCGGAGTCAGCGCTGCGGAGGGGAGCCGAGAAGACTTCTCGAAGGGCACGCTGGAAGGCCGCGTCCATACGCTTCTGAGCGAGGCGGAGGCGTCCGAGGCTGCTGGCGATGACCCAGGCAAGCCGTCGATGGACACCAAGTCCTCCCCGGGGGATCTGCCCCCCGGCGCCGCCTCCCCCCGTACTCCTCTGCGTGCACCGATCGTGGATGTTCCGCCCTGCGTCCAACAGGGCACCGGCAGGGACGCGCCTGCTCTGGCTGTGGAAGAGGGCAGCTACGAAGGGGCGGCCGCATTCCTTGTCGTCCTGCCCGATGCCACTGACTCGACTCGCGTCCAGGCCTATGTCGTCGACGCAGCCTGTGTGGATTCCGCCCCCGCGGCAAAGGGACAGCTGCTGCTCACACACTCCTACACACGCCCCTGAAGGCCTGCCGGGAGGCAGACCGGTATTTCGGGAATGCATGCCCCGTAGGATCCGTTGGGTGGGGTGAGAGTCGTGGAACCGACCCCAGTAGGCAGTCTGCAGAGACGAGGAAGAACCCGTGAGCGACGTCCGTAATGTGATCATCATCGGCTCCGGGCCGGCTGGTTACACCGCCGCCCTGTACACCGCTCGCGCGTCGCTGAAGCCGCTGGTGTTCGAGGGCGCCGTCACCGCCGGCGGTGCACTGATGAACACCACCGACGTGGAGAACTTCCCGGGCTTCCAGGACGGAATCATGGGCCCTGAGCTCATGGACAACATGCGCGCCCAGGCGGAGCGCTTCGGCGCCGAGCTCATCCCCGACGATGTCGTCTCCGTCGACCTCTCCGGTGACGTCAAGACCGTCACTGACACCGCAGGCACGGTGCACCGCGCCAAGGCCGTCATCGTCACCACGGGATCCCAGCACCGCAAGCTCGGTCTGCCCAACGAGGACGCGCTCTCCGGACGCGGCGTCTCCTGGTGCGCGACCTGCGATGGCTTCTTCTTCAAGGACCAGGACATCGCCGTGGTCGGTGGCGGCGACACCGCCATGGAAGAGGCGACCTTCCTCTCCCGGTTCGCCAAGTCCGTCACGATCGTGCACCGCCGCGACTCCCTGCGCGCCTCGAAGGCGATGCAGGAGCGCGCCTTCGCCGACCCGAAGATCAAGTTCGCGTGGGACAGCGAAGTGGCCACGGTCCACGGGGACCAGAAGCTCTCCAGCCTCACCCTGCGCAACACCAAGACCGGTGAGACCTCCGAGCTTCCGGTGACCGGCCTGTTCATCGCTGTCGGCCACGACCCCCGCACGGAGCTCTTCAAGGGCCAGCTCGACCTTGACGACGAGGGCTACCTCAAGGTCGAGGCTCCCTCGACGCGCACCAACCTGAAGGGTGTCTTCGGCGCCGGCGACGTCGTCGACCACACATACCGACAGGCCATCACAGCAGCCGGTACCGGCTGTTCGGCCGCCCTCGACGCCGAGCGCTTCCTCGCCGCGCTCTCCGACGAGCAGCTCGCCGAGCCGGAGAAGACCCCGGCAGTCTGACTGCATCCCCCGAACCCCACACCCCGCGAAGTTAAGGAGGCCGCCGTGGCCGGCGCCCTGAAGAACGTGACCGACGACTCCTTCGACGAGGACGTCCTGAAGAACGACAAGCCCGTGCTGGTGGACTTCTGGGCCGCCTGGTGCGGCCCGTGCCGCCAGATCGCGCCTTCACTGGAGGCCATTGCGGCTGAGCACGGCGATGAGATCGAGATCGTCAAGCTCAACATCGACGAGAACCCGGCCACCGCGGCGAAGTACGGCGTGATGTCGATCCCCACGCTGAACGTGTACCAGGGTGGCGAGGTCGCCAAGACCATCGTCGGCGCCAAGCCGAAGGCCGCGATTCTCCGCGACCTCGAGGGCTTCATCGTCCAGAAGTAGTGAAGTAGCGTCTGACTGTTTCACGTGAAACGGGCCTACCCCTCGGGGTGGGCCCGTTCTGCATGCTCGGTTCGTTCGGCGTGCTCCACAGGAACAGAGTGGATCCCTCATAGTCAGAGGGGGCGCAGCGCCGGCTCCTTCTGTACGGCACCCAGCAGTCTGTCCAGCGCCAGCTCGACGTCTTCCTTCCAGGAGAGCGTCGTACGCAGCTCAAGCCTCAGCCGTGGATGCACAGGATGAGGGCGCACCGTCTTGAAGCCGACCGCCAGCAGGTGATCTGCGGGCAGCACACACGCCGGCTCCTTCCAGCGGGCGTCGCCAAAGGCCTCGATCGCTTTGAAGCCACGTCGTAGCAAGTCCTTGGCGACCGTCTGCACCATCACGCGCCCCAGCCCTTGTCCCTGGAAGCCCGGCACGATAAACGCGGTCATCAGCTGCACGGCATCGGGGGAGACAGGGCTGGTGGGAAACGCCGTGGAACGAGGGACGTACGCAGGCGGCGCGTAGAGAACGAAGCCAACAGCGACATCGTCCACGTAGACGACCCGGCCACAGGATCCCCACTCCAGCAGCACGGCGGAGATCCACGCTTCCTTCTCGAGTTCGGGCCTGCCCGCCTTTACCGCAGCTTCCCCGCTGACCGGATCAAGTTCCCAGAAGACACACGAGCGGCAGCGCCTGGGGAGATCCGGAAGGTTGTCCAGTGTGAGCGGTACGAGCCGTCTCCCCATGTAGGCGGTTCCTCACTTCCTTCGCCCGCCGCATCACGTGCGGATGCCAGCGCACTCCGTTCTCGGAACAGGCTGCCGACGAACCCCCCGACAGCACCAAGCCCCAAACCGACTGTCACCAGGTGGCTGCGATTCACTGATCGCACGGCCCCCGCCTCCTCTGAGGTGGATCACGGTGGTGGATACGCCATACCAGAACGCATCGTATCCACCCAGAGGTGATGGGGATACCGAGAGACGGCAAAGGGCGGGCCGAGATCCGGAGAACTTCCCGGAGCCCCACCCGCCCTCGACTGTCCTGCCGGCTCAGGCCTCGTCGGCCTCGGCCTGCTCATCCTCGATGTTGCGCTCCAGCACCCGTCCCTCGCCCGGAGCAAGGCTGCCGAGAATGCGGTCCAGATCCTCCATCGAGGCGAACTCGACGACGATCTTCCCCTTCTTCTGCCCGAGGTCGACCTTCACCCGCGTCTCGAACCGGTCGGAGAGGCGGGAGGCAAGGTCGGTCAGAGCCGGTGAGACCCGGCCCCCGGCCCTGGGCCCCCGAGGCTTCGCGGAACTCGTCGGCTCGGAACCCAGAAGGTTCACGATCTCCTCGACCGCACGCACCGACAGCCCCTCGGCCACGATGCGGTGCGCCAGCCGGTCCTGCTCATCGGAGTCGTCCACCGAAAGCAAGGCCCTCGCGTGGCCGGCCGAGAGGACTCCCGCCGCGACCCTGCGCTGCACCGGCGGGGAGAGCCGCAGCAGACGGAGCGTGTTCGACACCTGCGGACGGGACCGGCCGATCCGGTCCGCCAGTTGATCATGCGTGCACTTGAAGTCCCTCAGCAGCTGGTCGTACGCCGCCGCCTCCTCCAAGGGATTCAGCTGAGCCCGGTGCAGGTTCTCCAGGAGTGCGTCAAGCAGCAGCTTCTCGTCGTCGGTCGCGCGAACGATGGCCGGGATGCGTTCCAGACCGGCTTCGCCGCACGCCCTCCAACGGCGTTCACCCATGATGAGCTCGTAGCGGTCCTCGTCGACCTTGCGTACGACGACGGGCTGGAGGAGACCGACCTCCTTGATGGAGGTGACCAGCTCGGCAAGAGCATCCTCGTCGAAGACCTCGCGAGGCTGTCTGGGGTTGGGCGTGATCAAAGGCAGGGGGATCTCAGCGAAGTACGCCCCGGCCGAGTCGGTCTGCTCGGTGGCGGGCTCCTGCTCGCCGACGGGAGAACTCGGCTCCGGGACCAACGAGCCGGACGGCAGCCCCGCCAGTTTCGCGGCAGCCACTCCACGCTCAGCGGTCAGGATGGACGACGAGCCCCCAGCATTCGTACCGGAAGCAGGGCTCGCGACCTGCTTCTCCTGCGGGGCTGCGGGAATCAGCGCACCGAGCCCACGCCCCAGCCCTCTACGACGCTCACTCACTGCATGCCCTCCGAATGACTCTGCTGACTGTTCTGGACGCCCGTGTGGGCAGGCTCGCCCGCCGGTGCGTGCTGGGCCTCGTAATGCACTCCGACGCCTCTCAGCGCGATCTCGCGGGCCGCCTCGAGGTAGGACAGGGATCCGCTGGAGCCCGGATCGTATGTAAGGACGGTCTGCCCGTAGCTGGGCGCCTCCGAGATGCGCACCGAACGCGGGATGCTGGTCCGCAGGACCTCCTTGCCGAAGTGGCTGCGCACCTCCTCCGCGACCTGTGAAGCAAGCCTGGTCCTGCCGTCGTACATGGTGAGCAGGATCGTCGAGACGTGGAGATCGGGGTTCAAATGCCCCCGAACCAAGTCGACGTTGCGAAGCAACTGCCCGAGACCCTCCAGTGCGTAGTACTCGCACTGAATCGGGATGAGCACCTCTGCTCCGGCCACGAGCGCGTTGACCGTCAGCAAACCGAGTGAGGGCGGGCAGTCGATGAGGATGTAGTCCAGCGGCTGGTCATACGCCTGGATGGCCCGCTGCAGCCGGCTCTCCCGCGCCACCAGCGATACCAGCTCGATCTCCGCACCGGCGAGATCGATGGTCGCCGGCGCACAGAAGAGGCCTTCGACGTCCGGGACCGGCTGAACCACCTCGGAGAGCGGCATGCTCTCCACCAGTACGTCGTAGATGGAGGGAACTTCCGCGTGATGGTCGATCCCCAGAGCCGTGGAGGCGTTCCCCTGCGGATCGAGGTCCACCACCAGGACGCGCGCGCCGTGCAGCGCGAGCGAAGCGGCGAGGTTGACCGTCGAGGTCGTCTTCCCCACACCGCCCTTCTGGTTGGCCACGACCATGACGCGTGTCCGGTCAGGTCGTGGCAGCCCCTCGCCGGCGCGGCCGAGGGCCTCGACCGCCAGCTGAGCCGCACGACCAATGGGTGTGTCGTCCATCGGCGGAGGTGTTTCACGTGAAACACCGTCCCCCAGGGACTCGGTACGGGGACCGGGGACCGGATCGGTCATCGGTCCCGCGATGTTGGCGTCGGACCGCAAGGATTCACTCTCCTCGACTTCAGGCTCGCAATGAACAGAGCCTGCCATGCTTTCGGGGTCGTGAACCAGCGAGGCCGACTCTTCTGTGGATGAATCCGGTTCTGTGGACAACTCGGTAGCCCGTAGGGGCTTGCGGTCGCGCGGCGCGGCAGCCGCACGACCGCGACCGATGATTCCCTGCAGCAGAGAGCGACGTTTCACGTGAAACACGATGCCTGTGCAGCACAGTGGCGGGCCCCCGACACTCCGCAGGCTGCACATATCGCTGCTTTCATGGAGCATCAGTGCAAAAAGGCAAGAAGTTCACCAAAGGCAGCAAATCAGGATCGCCGGACCGTCGCCCAGCCCGCGCTCATCGGCGTCGTCGCGTCCGGCCCACCCGTGCCGCCTTGGCCCGCTTTGCGGCGAACCTCACACCGCCCGGACTCTCTCCGACCACCACGCGCACCACCGTGGACGCAGGATCGACCAAGCCCTCACCGACCTGCAGTACCTCGGTCTCCACCACTCCGAGCTTGCTGAGAGCTGCCCGAGCCCCCTGGATCTCTTCCTCAGCCGTGCCCCCCTTGAGCGCCAGCATCTCTCCGTAGGGGCGCAGCAAGGGCACTCCCCAACCGGCGAGCCTGTCGAGCGGGGCGACCGCCCGGGCCGTCACCACGTGAACCGGCTGAAGGGTCCCCAGCACTTCCTCGGCCCGGCCGCGGACGACCGTCACATGATCCAGGCCCAGGAGCTCGACGACCTCCTGAAGGAAATTCGTGCGCCTCAGCAGCGGCTCCAGCAGCGTGATCTTGAGGTCGGGTCGTACCAATGCGAGCGGGATACCGGGGAGCCCGGCCCCCGAACCCACGTCGCAGACCGTGACACCCTCGGGAACCACTTCGGAGAGCACCGCGCAGTTCAGCAGGTGGCGTTCCCACAGGCGCGGCACCTCGCGCGGGCCGATCAGCCCGCGCTTGACGCCCGCGTCCGCGAGGAGCTCCGCATACCTGACAGCCTCTGGGAAGAACTCACCGAATACCGCCTGCGCCTCCTTGGGCGCCTGAGGGAGCTCTGCTTCCTCCGTCACGGGGGACCGTCCTTCCGTACCGCTCTAGCACGCTGACTATCAGGCTGACAAAGATCGGCCCCGCCTGCGAACAGACGGGGCCGACAGTACAAGGATCCGGTCAGGCCGGGAGAACGACGACGAAGCGCTGGGGCTCCTCGCCCTCGGACTCGCTGCGCAGACCTGCGGCCGCGATCGCGTCGTGCACGACCTTGCGCTCGAACGGCGTCATCGGCTCGAGCTTCACCGGCTCGCCCGAGCTCTTGACCTCATCCGCGGCCTTGGCGCCGAGGGCGGCCAGGACCTCACGCTTCTTGGCACGGAAACCGCCGATGTCCAGCATCAGGCGGCTGCGGTCACCGGTCTCGCGGTGAACGGCCAGGCGCGTCAGCTCCTGGAGCGCCTCCAGCACCTCACCATCGCGGCCCACAAGCTTCTGCAGATCACGCGCCGAGTCGCTGATGATCGAGACCGCGGCCCGGTCCGCCTCCACGTCCATGTCGATGTCACCGTCGAGGTCGGCGATGTCGAGCAGGCCTTCGAGGTAGTCAGCCGCGATCTCCCCTTCCTGCTCGAGGCGGGTCAGAGTGTCGCTGCCCTCAGCGGCCGTGGTGGTGGTGCCTTCCGTCACGGATGGACTCCTTCTTACTTCTTGGACGGGTGCTTGGGCCGCTGCGGGCCCTTGCGCTGTCCGGACTTGGCTTGGCGTGAGGAGCCGGACGCGGCGCGATTGGCCGCCGGCTTCGGCTTGTCGTCCTGCGGTGCGTCCTGCTTCTCCAGCGAGGTCTTGGATTCCGAGCCTGTGGAGCCGGTCCCCTTGTCCGTGCCGGGATGCGTGGCGGCGGTGTGGCGCTTCGCCTTGGTCTGGCGCTTGGGCTGCTGCCGCTTGGGCGCAGCACCACCCTCGGCCTCGAGAACGGCGGCTTCGCTCTTCGCGACCGTCCCGTCCTCCTGGGCCGCGAGGCCGAGCTTGCCCAGACCGGTGATGAACTTGCGCTCGATGTCGTTGCGGTCGGGACCCTTGGCCACGATCCGCTTGACGGTGTTGCGCCGCGTCCGGCCACGCACCTCACCATGTGCGGTCACGCTCTTCAGCACACGGTTCAGATACTGGTCCTGCGCCTTGCTGCCCGGAGTCGGGTTCTGGTTGATCACGTACATCTGCTGACCCATGGTCCAGACGTTGGTGGTCAGCCAGTACACGAGGACACCGACGGGGAAGTTGATGCCCATGACGGCGAAGATCAGCGGGAAGATGTACATCAGCATCTTCTGCTGCTGCATGTACGGGGTCTTCACCGTCAGGTCCACGTTCTTCGTCATCAGCTGGCGCTGCGTGAAGAACTGCGACGCGGACATCATCACGATCATGATCGCGGTCACGACACGGACGTCGGTCAGGGAGGCGCCGAGCGCCTGCACCTTCTCCTCGCTGTCCATGAACTTCGCGGCCAGTGGAGCGCCGAAGATGTGTGCCTGACGGGCACTGTCCAGCAGGGGCTGGTCGATGACACCGATCGTCTTGCCCGAGGCGATGGCCGAGAGCACGTGGTACAGGGCGAAGAAGAACGGGGACTGCGCCAGGATCGGAAGGCACGAGGAGAGCGGGTTGGTACCCGTCTCCTTGTACAGCTTCATCATCTCTTCGGACTGACGCTGTTTGTCGTTCTTGTAGCGCTCCTGGATCGCCTTCATCTTCGGCTGGAGCACCTGCATGTTCCGGGTCGACTTGATCTGCTTGACGAAAAGCGGGATCAGACAGATCCGGATCAGGACCACCAGGGACACGATGGACAGGCCCCAGGCCCACCCCGTGTCATCGCCGAACAGCGCTCCGTAGAGCTTGTGGAACTGGACGATGACCCACGAAACAGGTGTGGTGATAAAGCTGAACAGACTGGCAATCGTGTCCACTAATCAGGCTCCTTGAGCTTTGGGCGAGGTCTCTGTGGCCGGGCTCAGGGGTTCGGAGACCGACCCCCCGGAAGGCACATCGGCGGCGGAGTCCCCGCCCTTGCCGCCACGCACACAGCTGCGCAGCATTTCGTGCCAACGCGGACGTTTGCGTGGCGGTACGTGATCCACGCCGCCGGGTGACCACGGATTGCAACGCAGGATGCGCCATGCGGTCAGCGCTGTTCCCTTGATCGCACCGTGCCGGTCGATCGCCGTATATCCATAGTGGGAACACGACGGGTAGTAGCGGCAGACGGGCCCGAGGAGCGGGCTGATCGTCCACTGATACAGCTTGATGAGAGCCAGCAGCGGGTACTTCATCGCGCACCCCCTCCCAGCAGCCGCTGAAGGGCGGCGTCCAGGTCTCGGGCCAGCTGTGCATGGTCGGCGTCACCCGATCCGGGCAACGCTCGTACGACAACAAGGCTACCGGGGGGCAGCTGAGCAAGCCGATCGCGGACCAGATGGCGAAGCTTCCGCTTCACCGCGGTGCGGACGACTGCTCCTCCCACTGCTTTGCTGACAACGAAACCCGCACGTGGCGGGGGAACACTCTCCCCTGTCACGTGCGGGTCCGTAACACCGCTGCGTAGGTGCACGACGAGTAGCGGACGCCCGGCTCGGCGTCCTCGTCGTACCGCGGTCGCGAAGTCCTCGCGCCGCCTCAGCCGATTCTCGGTAGGCAGCACGTCATGGACCTGTTAGCGATCAGGCGGACAGGCTGCTGCGGCCCTTGCCACGGCGGTTCGCGAGAATCGCGCGGCCGGCACGGGTACGCATACGCAGCCGGAAGCCATGGGTCTTGGCGCGACGACGGTTGTTCGGCTGGAAGGTGCGCTTGCTCACTCGGGGGCTCCAGAAATGATTCGTGTGTTGGCGGGACATCGCCTGGCTGTCACCGTGCGCCCACGAGGAACTCGCGTAAACGCCTTAGTGCACCGCTTCACAA
This sequence comes from Streptomyces sp. NBC_01166, assembly GCF_045039765.1. Taxonomy (NCBI): domain Bacteria; kingdom Bacillati; phylum Actinomycetota; class Actinomycetes; order Kitasatosporales; family Streptomycetaceae; genus Streptomyces; species Streptomyces sp. NBC_01166. Next base: position 4,300,178 of record NZ_CP108613.1, on the reverse strand, counting down.
TCACAGATCGTGATGTTTGCCCATCGGAGGCAGGCGGCAGCAGCCATCGACAACTCGACCTGGTCACGGTACGCGCGGCTACGCCATCCGGTCAAACCGGCCTCGCACCACCCCCTGCTGTACACAGGCTGTGGACAACAACTTGAACCGCGCGGGTCGGCCTGACTACCGTGGCTGAACTCCGGTTCCTTTCCTTCCTGCCTGCCGGGCCTCACCCGACCCGACCCATCCGTCCCGAGAAGTACACATTCGTGGGACATGCGAGAGAGCGTGCCTTGTGGCTGACGTACCTGCCGATCTTGCCGCAGTGTGGCCGCGAGTGCTGGAACAACTCCTCGGGGAGGGCCAGCAGGGCATCGAGCCGAAGGACAAGCAGTGGATCGAGCGCTGCCAGCCCCTGGCACTCGTCGCCGACACCGCGCTGCTGGCCGTACCCAACGAGTGGGGCAAGCGCGTCCTGGAGGGCCGGCTCGCCCCGCTGATCAGCGAGACGCTCACCCGTGAGTGCGGACGGCCGATCCGGATCGCGATCACCGTCGACGATTCCGCGGGCGAGCCCCCCGCGCCGCCGGCGCCCCCGATGCACCAGCCCCACCAAGGGCAGCAGTCCCACCGCTACCAGGGACCGCAGCACGACGAGCCCTCGCGCAACGACGGGTACGACAGCTACGGCCCCAGGTCCTCCGACGACGGCATGCCGACGGCCCGCCCCGCCTATCCGGACTACCAGCAGCACCGCCCCGAGCCCGGCGCCTGGCCCCGGGTCCAGGACGACCTCTCCTGGCAGCCCCGGCACGGCGGCTACCAGGACCGCGACCCGTACGCGAGCCCGCGCCCCCAGCAGCCGCAGCACGACTACCGCCCGCAGCCGCCGGAGCATCAGGGTTACGAGCAGCAGCGGGACAGCCGCGACCGCCACGAGCTGCAGGATCAGCAGCCCCAGCACCGCCAGGGCGGCCCCGGGACCGGAAGGGCCGGCGGCGGCCACATGGGCACGCAGTCCGCACCCCCGCCCGGGACCGGTGAGCCGCACGCCCGGCTGAATCCGAAGTACCTCTTCGACACCTTCGTGATCGGGGCGTCGAACCGCTTCGCGCACGCGGCCGCGGTCGCGGTCGCCGAGGCACCCGCGAAGGCGTACAACCCCCTCTTCATCTACGGGGAGTCGGGGCTGGGCAAGACCCACCTGCTGCACGCCATCGGGCACTACGCGCGGAGCCTCTACCCGGGCACCCGGGTGCGGTACGTGAGCTCCGAGGAGTTCACCAACGAGTTCATCAACTCGATCCGTGACGGCAAGGGCGACACCTTCCGCAAGCGGTACCGCGACGTGGACATCCTGCTGGTCGACGACATCCAGTTCCTCGCGAGCAAGGAGTCGACGCAGGAGGAGTTCTTCCACACCTTCAACACGCTGCACAACGCCAACAAGCAGATCGTGCTCTCCTCCGACCGGCCGCCCAAGCAGCTGGTGACGCTGGAGGACCGGCTCCGCAACCGGTTCGAGTGGGGCCTCACCACCGATGTGCAGCCGCCGGAGCTGGAGACGCGGATCGCGATCCTCCGTAAGAAAGCGGTGCAGGAGCAGCTCAACGCGCCGCCGGAGGTACTGGAGTTCATCGCGTCCCGCATCTCGCGCAACATCCGCGAACTGGAGGGCGCGCTGATCCGGGTGACGGCGTTCGCCAGCCTCAACCGGCAGCCTGTGGACCTCGGTCTGACCGAGATCGTGCTGAAGGACCTGATCCCCGGCGGGGAGGACTCGGCGCCCGAGATCACCGCGCCGGCGATCATGGCGGCGACGGCGGACTACTTCGGCCTGACGGTCGAGGACCTCTGCGGATCGTCGCGCAGCCGGGTGCTGGTGACGGCACGCCAGATCGCCATGTATCTCTGCCGTGAGTTGACGGATCTCTCCCTGCCCAAGATCGGCGCACAGTTCGGCGGGCGGGACCACACCACGGTGATGCACGCCGACCGGAAGATCCGGGCTCTGATGGCGGAGCGCCGCTCCATCTACAACCAGGTCACCGAGCTCACCAACCGCATCAAGAACGGCTGACGAGCCGCCTGCGTCCGGACCGCCGCACCGCGCGCCCTGGGCGCCCCACGAGGACCGTACGACGTCCTCGTGGGGCGCCCTTCTTCGTCATGGGCTGCTGGGAGAGGGCTCCAGAATCCGGCGTGTGGCATCCCGGGGACGGCCTTCGGGGCCACTCCGCGCACGCGATCCGGCCCCGGTCCATGGCATCCGAAACGCCTCTGACCCTCTGAAGTGTTCGAATACGGGCCCCGGACCAGCGCTTCTCCACAGAAGTACGAGGAATCCGGCGTCCACAGCCTGGGGACTGCGAAGTTGTCCATATTGCGTCCACAGGGTCTGCTGTCGATACTCCATCAGGCCAGGTCACATGCCTGGGGATTTGTGGTCAACGATGATCCACAGCCTGTGGACAGAGATTTCGTCCACAGGGCCCCGATGATGTTGTCCACCGGCAGCCCACAGGCAGGGCCCTGTTGTCCCCAGCTTCTCCACACCCCTGTCCACTGTTCGGCAACCCGACACCCGCTTTCACTGCCGAGAGTGAAAGGCGTCACACGAGGACCCTTGATTGAGCTGTGGGGAACGTGGGTAAAGCTGGGGACAGCCCTGGGGAGAAGTCACCTCGCCCTGTGCATCGGGTGTGCAGAACTTTCGCGTGTCCACAGAAGCGCCTGGTTGTCCACCGGCGCCGCCCACAGGGTCGGTGGACAAAAAATGGCCCCTGACCTGCGAAAACGACGTTATCCACGGTTTCCACAGGGCCTACTACTACTACCACCCAGAGTTAGCCAGGAATCCGCTTCGAAGTGGGGCCTGTGCACAACTTGAGTGGCGAGCTCCGCCAACCTCTTGGTGCGACTTGACCCCGAGCAGCAACGAGTGTCGGTGCCGTACGTCAGACTGGACCCCGGCGGCCTGCCCCAGCCCTTGGGCAGGGAGGCCCCGACAAGACGACGAAGGCCAGCAGGGCGAGCGAGCAACAGCAGGAGGCGGTTCCGGTGAAGATCCGGGTGGAGCGCGATGTACTCGCGGAGGCGGTGGCCTGGGTGGCCCGTAGCCTCCCGGCCCGTCCGCCGGCGCCCGTTCTCGCGGGCCTTCTGCTGAAGGCTGAGGACGGAGCCCTCAGCTTCTCGAGCTTCGACTACGAGGTCTCGGCCAAGGTCTCGGTGGACGCCGAGATCGAGGAGGACGGCACGGTGCTCGTCTCCGGCCGCCTGCTCGCCGACATCTGCCGCGCTCTGCCGAACAGGCCGGTGGAGATCTCCACCGACGGGGTGCGCGCCACGGTGGTCTGCGGCTCCTCGCGGTTCACACTCCACACACTGCCTGTGGAGGAGTACCCGGCCCTGCCGCAGATGCCGACCGCCACGGGCACAGTCCCCGGTGAGGTCTTCGCCTCCGCGGCGGCCCAGGTCGCCATCGCGGCCGGCCGCGACGACACCCTGCCCGTCCTCACCGGCGTCCGGATCGAGATCGAGGGCGACACCGTCACCCTCGCGTCGACCGACCGCTACCGCTTCGCGGTCCGCGAGTTCCTGTGGAAGCCGGAGAACCCCGACGCCTCCGCGGTGGCCCTGGTGCCCGCCAAGACGCTCCTGGACACCGCCAAGGCCCTGACCAGCGGTGACACGGTGACGCTGGCGCTGTCCGGCTCGGGTGCGGGCGAAGGGCTCATCGGTTTCGAGGGCGCCGGCCGCCGTACGACCACGCGACTGCTCGAGGGCGACCTCCCGAAGTACCGGACGCTCTTCCCCACCGAGTTCAACTCGGTCGCGGTCATCGAGACCGCCCCGTTCGTCGAGGCCGTCAAGCGTGTGGCGCTCGTCGCCGAGCGCAACACCCCGGTGCGCCTCAGCTTCGAGCAGGGTGTGCTCATCCTCGAGGCCGGTTCCAGTGACGACGCACAGGCTGTGGAGCGCGTCGACGCCGTGCTGGAGGGCGACGACATCTCGATCGCCTTCAACCCGACCTTCCTGCTGGACGGGCTCAGCGCGATCGACTCCCCGGTCGCGCAGCTCTCCTTCACGACGTCGACCAAGCCCGCCCTGCTCAGCGGCCGGCCGGCCGTCGACGCCGAGGCCGACGCCGCGTACAAGTACCTGATCATGCCGGTCCGCCTCTCCGGCTGATCCGGCGGTCGTCCCTGTCATGGCAGTTTCCGGCGGGCAGGCTCAGCGCAGAGCGGGCCCTCCGTGCTGCACCCCGCCGTGCTGTCCCGGCCGGGCGTAGGCTCGGTCCTGGGTACGAATCGGCACAACGCTTAAGGAATCTCTGATGGAGCTCGGTCTCGTCGGCCTCGGCAAGATGGGCGGCAACATGCGCGAGCGCATCCGCCGCGCAGGCCACACGGTCATCGGTTACGACCGCAACCCGGACGTCGCCGATGTCCACAGCCTCGAAGAGCTTGTGGGCAAGCTCAAGGGTCCGCGCGTCGTGTGGGTGATGGTCCCGGCCGGTGCCGCGACCCAGTCCACCATCGACGAGCTGGCCGAGCTGCTCTCCCCGGGTGACGTCGTCGTGGACGGCGGGAACTCCCGCTGGACCGACGACGAGAAGCACGCCGTCGAGCTGGGCATCAAGGGCATCGGCTTCGTCGACTGCGGCGTCTCCGGTGGCGTCTGGGGCCTGGAGAACGGCTACGCCCTGATGTACGGCGGCGAGACCGCGAACGTCGAGAAGGTCCAGCCGGTCTTCGACGCGCTCAAGCCCGAGGGCGACTTCGGCTCCGTCCACGCGGGCAAGGTCGGCGCCGGCCACTTCGCCAAGATGGTCCACAACGGCATCGAGTACGCCATGATGCAGGCCTACGCCGAGGGCTGGGAGCTCCTGGAGAAGGTCGACTCCGTCACCGACGTGCGCGAGGTCTTCCGCTCCTGGCAGGAGGGGACGGTCATCCGTTCCTGGCTGCTCGACCTCGCGGTCAACGCGCTGGACGACGACGAGCACCTCGACCAGCTCCGTGGTTTCGCGGCGGACTCCGGCGAGGGCCGGTGGACGGTCGAGGCCGCCATCGACAACGCGGTCCCGCTGCCCGCGATCACCGCGTCCCTGTTCGCGCGCTTCGCCTCGCGGCAGGACGACTCGCCGCAGATGAAGATGATCGCCGCGCTGCGCAACCAGTTCGGCGGCCACGCGGTCGAGAACAAGAAGTAGCCAGCGCCACAGCAGCACACAGCAGAGCACGCAGTCGGAAGGGTCGGCGACCATGCACGTCACGCATCTCTCGCTGGCCGACTTCCGCTCGTACGCCCGGGTCGAGGTTCCTCTCGACCCGGGCGTCACCGCGTTCGTGGGGGCCAACGGACAGGGCAAGACCAATCTGGTGGAGGCGGTCGGCTATCTGGCGACGCTCGGCAGCCACCGGGTGTCGTCCGATGCCCCGCTGGTACGCATGGGCGCGGAGCGCGCCGTCGTACGGGCCGCGGTCACCCAGGGGGAGCGCTCGCAGCTGATCGAGCTGGAGCTCAATCCGGGCCGTGCCAACCGGGCCCGTATCAACAGGTCGTCGCAGGTCAGGCCGCGTGACGTGCTGGGCATAGTGCGGACGGTGCTCTTCGCCCCGGAGGACTTGGCCCTGGTGAAGGGTGACCCGGGCGAGCGCAGGCGCTTCCTGGACGAGCTGATCACGGCGCGGTCCCCCCGCATGGCCGGGGTCCGCTCCGACTACGAGCGGGTGCTGAAGCAGCGCAACACCCTGCTGAAGTCCGCCGCCATGGCCCGCAGACACGGTGGCCGGTCGATGGATCTGTCCACCCTCGACGTGTGGGACCAGCACCTGGGCAGGGTGGCGGCGGAGCTGCTGGCGCAGCGGCTGGACCTGATCGCGACCCTGCAGCCGCTGGCGGACAAGGCGTACGCGGACGTGGCCCCCGGCGGTGGCCCCGTCACCCTGGAGTACCGCAGCTCGGTCGGTGGCGACGTGGAGCCCGCGCGCACCCGCGAGGAGCTGTACGAGCAGGTGATGGCGGCCCTGGCCGAGGCGCGCAAGCAGGAGATCGAGCGCGGGGTGACCCTGGTCGGTCCCCACCGTGACGACCTGGTGCTTGGCCTGCGCGGCATGCCGGCGAAGGGGTACGCGAGCCACGGCGAGTCCTGGTCGTACGCCCTGGCCCTGCGGCTGGCCTCGTACGATCTGCTTCGCACCGAGGGCAACGAGCCGGTGCTGGTGCTCGACGACGTGTTCGCCGAGCTGGACGCGCGCCGTCGCGAGCGGCTGGCCGAGCTGGTCGCCCCCGGGGAGCAGGTGCTGGTGACGGCGGCCGTGGACGACGACGTCCCGGGTGTCCTGGCGGGAGCCCGGTACGCCGTGTCCGCCGGTGCGGTGGAGCGACTGTGAGCGGCCTGGACGAGCAGGGCGGTCCCCTGCCGGGGCAGGCGAAGCCGGCCGGAGCCGGGCCGGATCCGGTGAAGCCGCCGGAGGTGTCCGGCGTGGACCTGGCGCGTGTGGCCCTGCGCGCCGCGAAGGAACAGGCCCGTGCCCGGGGCGCCGCGGCGCAGCAGAAGAATCAGGCGAGGCGGGGCGGCGGCCTGCGGTCGGGCGCCCGGTCCGACGGGCGCGACCCGCTGCCTCTGGGGTCGGCGATCAACCGGCTGATCACCGAGCGGGGCTGGGAGACACCGGCGGCCGTCGGCGGTGTGATGGGCCGCTGGCCGCAGATCGTCGGTGACGATCTGGCCAACCACTGCGTCCCCGTGCGGTACGACGAGGACCCGGCCGAGCGGGTGCTGACCGTGCAGTGCGACTCGACGGCATGGGCGACGCAGCTCCGGCTGCTGGCCCCGCAGCTCGTGGCCCGGCTGAACACGGACCTGGGCCACGGCACCGTGCGGATGATCAAAGTGCTCGGTCCGGGCGGTCCACCGCGCAGATTCGGCCCTCTCCGGACTCCCGGGAGCAAGGGGCCGGGCGACACCTACGGCTGAGCAGGCCTTTTCCTCGTCCGGAACCTTCGGGCACCCGCCTGCGCCGAGGACGGCGCGAGCTGCGCTTCGTCCGCTTATGTCCCACTTCGTCGAAGACCCGGCGCTTCCGGTCTGTCCGGCTATGGGGTGACTTGGTTCGCGCGGGGAGAGTGGAGCGTCCCTCACCGTAGCGGGAGGTTGACAGCCCGAAGCGCGCAAAGCCCTCGTGAGCCCCCCGGGGCCCCTTCCTGAATATGGGGAGTCGTCAGCCGCTCATTCAGGGCGGCACATGCGTACTCAGGCACCGGCAAACCCCCATTCATGTCGGCGCTACCGGTAGACTGGTGGACAATCCCGCTTCCTCGCGGGAGTCGTCGATACAAGCCGAACGACGCAGCCGCTCCCGCCTGCCGGAGAACGGCCTGTGCTGTGCCAGAAAGGGCGCTTCGTGGCCGATTCCGGCAACCCCAACGAGAACATCCCGTCCACAGCCGGTGAGCACGGCGAGGTCACCGCCTCGTACGACGCCAGCGCGATCACCGTGCTCGAAGGTCTGGACGCGGTCCGTAAGCGACCCGGTATGTACATCGGGTCCACCGGTGAGCGCGGTCTCCACCACCTCGTGCAAGAGGTTGTCGACAACTCGGTCGACGAGGCCATGGCCGGGCACGCGGACACCATCGACGTCACGATCCTCGCCGACGGCGGGGTGCGTGTGATCGACAACGGCCGCGGTATCCCGGTCGGCATCGTGCCGTCCGAGGGCAAGCCGGCCGTCGAGGTCGTCCTCACCGTGCTGCACGCCGGCGGCAAGTTCGGCGGCGGCGGCTACGCCGTCTCCGGCGGTCTGCACGGCGTCGGTGTGTCCGTCGTCAACGCCCTCTCCACGCGGGTGGCCGTGGAGGTCAAGACGGACGGCTACCGCTGGACCCAGGACTACAAGCTCGGTGTCCCGACAGCCCCGCTGGCCCGTAACGAGGCCACCGAGGAGACGGGGACGACCGTCACCTTCTGGGCCGACGGAGACGTCTTCGAGACCACCGACTACTCCTTCGAGACCCTCTCCCGCCGCTTCCAGGAGATGGCGTTCCTCAACAAGGGACTCACGCTCACGCTCACCGACGAGCGGGCGGCGGCGAAGGCCACGGCGGGCGCGGACAGCGCCGAGGTGGTCGACGTACCCGACGAGGAGTCGACCCGCACGGTCACGTATCACTACGAGAACGGCATCGTCGACTTCGTCAAGTACCTCAACTCCCGCAAGGGCGAGCTGATTCACCAGTCGGTGATCGACATCGAGGCCGAGGACAAGGAGCGCCTCCTCTCGGTCGAGATCGCCATGCAGTGGAACACGCAGTACACCGAGGGGGTCTACTCCTTCGCCAACGCGATCCACACGCACGAGGGCGGTACGCACGAGGAGGGCTTCCGTGCGGCGCTGACCTCGCTGGTCAACCGCTACGCGCGCGACAAGAAGCTGCTGCGCGAGAAGGACGACAACCTCACCGGTGAGGACGTCCGCGAGGGCCTGACGGCGATCATCTCGGTGAAGCTGGGCGAGCCCCAGTTCGAGGGCCAGACGAAGACCAAGCTGGGCAACACCGAGGCGAAGACCTTCGTGCAGAAGGTCGTCCACGAGCAGTTGACGGACTGGTTCGACCGGAACCCCAACGAGGCCGCCGACATCATCCGCAAGGGCATCGCGGCGTCCACGGCCCGTGTCGCGGCCCGCAAGGCGCGTGACCTGACGCGGCGCAAGGGGCTCCTGGAGAGCGCCTCGCTGCCCGGCAAGCTGAGCGACTGCCAGTCCAACGACCCGACGAAGTGCGAGATCTTCATCGTCGAGGGTGACTCCGCCGGTGGTTCGGCGAAGTCCGGCCGTAACCCGATGTACCAGGCCATCCTGCCGATCCGGGGCAAGATCCTGAACGTCGAGAAGGCCAGGATCGACAAGATCCTGCAGAACACCGAGGTCCAGGCGCTGATCTCGGCCTTCGGTACCGGGGTCCACGAGGACTTCGACATCGAGAAGCTCCGCTATCACAAGATCATCTTGATGGCGGACGCCGACGTCGACGGCCAGCACATCAACACCCTGCTGCTGACCTTCCTGTTCCGCTTCATGCGGCCGCTGGTCGAGTCCGGGCACGTGTACCTCTCGCGCCCGCCGCTCTACAAGATCAAGTGGGGCCGTGACGACTTCGAGTACGCGTACTCGGACCGTGAGCGCGACGCCCTGGTGGCGCTCGGCAAGCAGAACGGCAAGCGGATCAAGGAGGACTCCATCCAGCGCTTCAAGGGTCTCGGCGAGATGAACGCCGAGGAGCTGCGCATCACCACGATGGACCAGGATCACCGCGTTCTCGGCCAGGTCACGCTGGACGACGCGGCGCAGGCGGACGACCTGTTCTCGGTGCTGATGGGTGAGGACGTCGAGGCGCGGCGCTCGTTCATCCAGCGCAACGCCAAGGACGTCCGCTTCCTCGACATCTGAGTCGGCCGTACAAGCAAGCCGCAGCGTGAAAGGACTTTGACCAGCAATGGCCGACGAGAACACCCCTGTGATGCCCGAAGAGGAGCCCGCCGTCCCGGGAGTGGGCATGCGTGTCGAGCCCGTCGGGCTCGAGACGGAGATGCAGCGCTCCTACCTCGACTACGCGATGTCCGTCATCGTGTCGCGTGCGCTGCCCGACGTGAGGGACGGTCTGAAGCCCGTCCACCGCCGGGTGCTGTACGCGATGTACGACGGTGGCTACCGGCCCGAGAAGGGCTTCTACAAGTGCGCCCGCGTCGTCGGTGACGTCATGGGTACGTACCACCCGCACGGCGACTCCTCGATCTACGACGCGCTCGTGCGACTGGCGCAGCACTGGTCGATGCGCATGCCGCTGGTGGACTCCAACGGCAACTTCGGTTCCCCGGGCAACGACCCGGCCGCGGCGATGCGGTACACCGAATGCAAGATGATGCCGCTGTCCATGGAGATGGTCCGGGACATCGACGAGGAGACCGTCGACTTCCAGGACAACTACGACGGACGCAACCAGGAGCCGACGGTTCTGCCGGCGCGCTTCCCGAACCTCCTGGTGAACGGTTCCGCGGGCATCGCGGTCGGCATGGCCACCAACATCCCGCCGCACAACCTGCGCGAGGTCGCGGCCGGAGCGCAGTGGTACCTGGAGCACCCGGAGGCCTCGCACGAGGAGCTCCTGGACGCACTGCTCGAGCGGATCAAGGGCCCGGACTTCCCGACGGGCGCGCTCGTCGTGGGCCGCAAGGGCATCGAGGAGGCGTACCGCACGGGCCGTGGATCGATCACGATGCGCGCGGTCGTCGCGGTCGAGGAGATCCAGGGCCGGCAGTGCCTGGTCGTCACGGAGCTTCCGTACCAGACCAACCCCGACAACCTCGCGCAGAAGATCGCCGACCTGGTGAAGGACGGCAAGGTCGGCGGCATCGCGGACGTCCGTGACGAGACGTCCTCGCGCACGGGCCAGCGACTGGTCGTCGTGCTGAAGCGTGACGCGGTCGCCAAGGTCGTGCTGAACAACCTCTACAAGCACACCGATCTGCAGTCGAACTTCGGCGCGAACATGCTGGCGCTCGTCGACGGGGTGCCGCGCACGCTGTCGATCGACGCGTTCATCCGGCACTGGGTGGCGCACCAGATCGAGGTCATCGTCCGGCGTACGAAGTTCCGGCTGCGCAAGGCCGAGGAGCGGGCGCACATCCTGCGCGGCCTGCTCAAGGCCCTGGACGCGATCGACGAGGTCATCGCGCTCATCCGGCGCAGCAACACCGTGGAGATCGCGCGCGAGGGCCTGATGGGCCTGCTGGAGATCGACGAGCTCCAGGCGAACGCGATCCTGGAGATGCAGCTGCGTCGCCTGGCCGCGCTGGAGCACCAGAAGATCACCGCCGAGCACGACGAGCTCCAGGCGAAGATCAACGAGTACAACGAGATCCTGGCCTCGTCCGCGAAGCAGCGTCAGATCGTCAGCGAGGAGCTGGCGGCGATCGTCGACAAGTTCGGCGACGACCGGCGCTCCAAGCTGGTCCCCTTCGACGGCGACATGTCCATCGAGGACCTGATCGCCGAGGAAGACATCGTCGTCACCATCTCGCGCGGCGGTTACGTCAAGCGCACGAAGACGGACGACTACCGCTCGCAGAAGCGCGGCGGCAAGGGCGTGCGGGGCACGAAGCTCAGGGAAGACGACATCGTCGACCACTTCTTCGTGTCGACGACCCATCACTGGCTGCTGTTCTTCACGAACAAGGGCCGGGTCTACCGCGCCAAGGCGTACGAACTGCCGGATGCCGGCCGGGACGCGCGTGGCCAGCACGTCGCGAACCTGCTGGCGTTCCAGCCGGACGAGCAGATCGCCCAGATCCTGGCGATCCGCGACTACGAGGCCGCGCCCTATCTGATCCTGGCGACGAAGGGCGGTCTCGTGAAGAAGACCGCGCTGAAGGACTACGACTCCCCGCGTTCGGGCGGTGTCATCGCGATCAACCTGCGGGAGACCCAGGACGGGAGCGACGACGAACTGATCGGCGCCGAGCTGGTGTCGGCCGAGGACGACCTGCTGCTCGTCAGCAGGAAGGCCCAGTCGATCAGGTTCACCGCGACGGACGACGCGCTGCGCCCGATGGGCCGCGCCACCTCGGGCGTGAAGGGCATGAGTTTCCGCGAAGGCGACGAACTGCTCTCGATGAATGTTGTCCGGCCCGGTACGTTCGTGTTCACTGCCACCGACGGCGGGTACGCGAAGCGGACCGCGGTGGACGAGTACCGCGTCCAGGGTCGTGGTGGTCTGGGAATCAAGGCCGCCAAGATCGTCGAGGACCGCGGATCGCTCGTCGGCGCGCTGGTGGTGGAGGAAGCGGACGAGATCCTCGCCATCACGCTCGGCGGTGGTGTGATCCGTACGCGAGTCAATGAAGTCAGGGAGACGGGCCGTGACACCATGGGCGTCCAACTGATCAATCTGGGCAAGCGTGATGCCGTCGTCGGCATCGCGCGCAACGCCGAGGCCGGTCGTGAGGCCGAAGAGGTCGACGGGACCGATGAGGCCGAAGGCGCCACGGTCGAGGCCGATGCCGCGAGCGTGGTCGAGGGCACAGTCGAGGGCACGGCGCCCTCGGCCGGGGAGCACGAGGAGTAGAGCGTGAGTGGAGCCACGGGCGCCGGTTCGGCCGCTTCCGGAGCAGGCGCGCACGGCGCCCGTGGCCCTGCCACGGACTCCCAAGGGGGCACTGTGACGGACACTCGGGGACCTCAGCCGCAGTACGAGGGTTACGCGACCGGGCCGTTGCCCGGCGAGCGTGAGCCCGCGGCGGGACAGGCGGGTCCCTACCACCCGCCGCAGGCGTACCAGTCCCCCGCGGGCGGTACGCAGGGCGGCGGCACTCAGGGCGGTGTACAGGGCGTGGGCGGAGCGCAGGCGACCCGGCTGCCGCGGACCGGGGCGCGGACCACTCCGCGTACCCGTAAGGCGCGACTGCGGGTGGCGAAGGCCGATCCGTGGTCGGTGATGAAGGTCAGCTTCCTGCTCTCCATCGCGCTCGGCATCTGCACGGTGGTCGCGGCCGCCGTGCTGTGGATGGTGATGGACGCCATGGGCGTCTTCGAGACCGTGGGCGGAACGATCAGCGAGGCCACCGGCTCGAACGAGAGCAACGGCTTCGATCTGCAGTCGTTCCTGTCGCTGCCGCGCGTCCTCATCTTCACGTCGGTCATCGCCGTGATCGACGTGGTGCTGGCCACCGCGCTGGCGACGCTGGGCGCGTTCATCTACAACCTGTCGGCCGGCTTCGTCGGTGGTGTGGAGCTCACTCTCGCCGAGGACGAGTAGGGCGCCGGGTATCGATTTTGGGACTGGCCCCGACGTGCGCTAATCTTCAGAAGTCAGCGCAGCAGCGCGGCGGGGCTATAGCTCAGTTGGTTAGAGCGCATCCCTGATAAGGATGAGGCCACAGGTTCAAATCCTGTTAGCCCCACCAGCAGGAAGGCCCCTCACCGGAAACGGTGGGGGGCCTTCTGCATGTCCGGGGGCAGCCGGGGCCGGCGGCGGATGTGACCTGACCGCCGCCCGGCACCGCCCCCGGGGAGCCTGAAGCGGTCCGGGCCTCAGGGAGAAGCGGGACGCCCCCCGGCAACAGCCCCGGGGGCGGCCCCGGACGCCGTCCGGCACAGCCCCGGAGGGTGCTCTCCCCCGGCCGGCCCGGCGGGGGCGCGTACGGAGGCATGGAAAAGGCCCCCGCCGGTGTGAACCGGACCAGGGGCCTGGGTGGCGTGCGCGGCGCCCTCAGGGTGGCAGCGGGGCCGAGTCCCCGGCGGGTGTGGCGCTGTGGGCGGAGCGGGTGCTGTTCGTCGCCTCGGCGGCGTCCGTGGTGTCGGCGGACAGCTGGCGGGTGGCGGGCGAGGAGCCGTGCGCCTCGGCGCGGATGCGCTGCTTCATCGTGGGTGGCAGCGCCCTGTCACGCGGAAGGGTCCATCGCACCGACGGCGTGGTCGCGGTTGCCGGGTTCGCACCCGTGTGCTCGTGGCTCGTGGCCGTCGGCTCCGCGGCCGTGGCCTGGGCGGTGGCGAGGCCCAGCGACGCGAGAAGCGCGAAGAAGGCGGTGATGAAGGCGGTCCAGATGCTCTTGACCCTGAAGGTGCTCATGGCCCCTCGCTTTCAGGTGGTCCGGTTTGCTTACCTTTCCGATGATGTGGATCCGAGCCGTGGAAACCGGGACCGACGCCCCCGGTGCGCCGATCTTCCGATGAACACCACTCTTATGGTTCAACCGGCTCGGAAAACCCGCTTCGGGGGTCCCCAGGGGTCTCGACAGGGGTCCGGAGCGGGCGGCGACGGGGTGCCGGGGAGGTCACCGATCGGTATCGGTCGGTGTGTATAGTCGGGCGGCAGAAGTCCCTTACGTCAAGGAAAGACGAGGTCGCGCGGTGAAGAAGCTTCTCCTGGTCGCACTGGCCGCCATCGGCGGGCTCCTCGTGTACCGCCAGATCCAGGCGGATCGCGCCGAGCAGGATCTGTGGACGGAGGCGACCGACTCCGTGCCCGCAGGTTCAGGTGTGTGAGACGGAACAGTCTGCTAGAAGCCCCGGCCGCCGAGCGGCCGGGGCTTTCTGCTGCCCGGAGTGCTGTTGCGGGACCGTGACGACCACGCCCTTGAGTTCACCTAAGCAAATCGCTAGGTTGCATGAGCAAAGCAACGGTGATGACGGTGACCGAGGGGGATTCGGTGAACGCACGCACGGGAGCGGCCACGTGCCGCCGCAGGGGGAGGACGGCGGTCATGGCCGGCGGGGCGCTGTTCGCCCTGGTGGCGGCGGTGCTGCCCGCCGTGGCGTCCGTACCGGCGGCCCGGGAGGCCGCGGAGCGGGACGGGCCGGGCAGCGGCAGTCTCGTCATGGTGCTCGACTCCTCGGGCTCCATGGCGGACGACGACGGCACGGGCCGGACCCGGATGGAGAGCGCGCGTAAGGCCGTGGGGACCGTGGTCGACGCGCTGCCCGAGGGGCACCCGGCCGGCCTGCGCGTGTACGGCGCCGACCGGCCCCGCGGCTGCACGGACACCCGGCTCGTGCGTCCGGTGAGCGCATTGGACCGGGCCGCCATGAAGAAGGCCGTCGCGGGCGTGCAGCCCCGGGGGGACACCCCGATCGGGCTGTCCCTGCGCAAGGCCGCCGAAGACCTTCCCACGCCCTCGGCCGGTGCCGTCGGGACCCGCACGATCCTTCTGATCTCCGACGGCGAGGACAACTGCGGTACGCCGGCCCCCTGCGAGGTGGCCGAGGAGCTCGGCAGGAAGAGTGCCGGGCTGCGGATCGACACCGTGGGCTTCCAGGTCGAGGGGGCTGCCCGGGAGCAGTTGGAATGCGTCGCGGAGGCGGGCAACGGGCGCTACTACGACGCGCCGGACGCGGACGCGCTCGCCCGCCAGCTCCAGCGGTCCGCGCAGCTCTCGGCCGACGGCTACCGGTTGAAGGGCGAGCCGGTCGAGGGAGGGGCCACCACGGCGAAGGCACCCTCCATGGACCCCGGCCACTACCTGGACACCATCGGGCCCGGCGAGAAGCGGTACTACGCCGTGAGCCTGGACGCGGTCTCCACCGCCGACTTCGCGGCCACCGCGGTGCCCCAGGCCGGTGCGGCCGTCGACAGCCTCGACGCCCTGAGCACCGGTCTGGCGTACGGCGACGGGGACTCCACCTGTGACTCGGACACGGAGCGCTTCCTCCAGCAGGAGGGCGCGACGCCGCTGACCTCCGCGGTGTCCCGGA
Source organism: Streptomyces sp. NBC_01166 (assembly GCF_045039765.1). Taxonomy (NCBI): domain Bacteria; kingdom Bacillati; phylum Actinomycetota; class Actinomycetes; order Kitasatosporales; family Streptomycetaceae; genus Streptomyces; species Streptomyces sp. NBC_01166. Next base: position 4,284,939 of record NZ_CP108613.1, on the reverse strand, counting down.
TCCGCTCGGAGGACGGGACCCGCAGCTGTGACGAGGCGGGCCGCTACTGGCTCGTCGTCGAGCGGCAGAGCAAGAAGGGTTCCGACAGGGCCCGTTGGCCCCTGGAGCTGGTGTACGGCGTGGAGCCGCCGCTGGCCGGCGGAGTCACCCCCGCGCAGTCCCGGCCGGAGTACGGGAAGGGCGGAGAGCACGCGGCGCTGCCGACGGGCGATCCGCGCGACGTGCGGGGCGGCACCGGCTTCAACGACGCCACACCGCTCGGCCGGGGTGTGTGGCGGGACCGGATCCTGCCGTCGCAGACACTTTGGTACAGGGTGCAGGCGGGCTGGGGCCAGCAGGTGCGCTACGACGTGGAGTTCGCCAACGAGCCCACGGTCGACGGGGGCGCCGCCACCTACTCGTACGGCGGGACACAACTGTTCACTCCGGCGCGCTTCCCGGTCGACAGCGGCGGTGAGTTCCGCTCGACGGCGATGTACAGCGGGAAGCCGGCGGCGCTGCGGATGGGATCCGTCCCGGTCGCCTGGACCAACCGCTACGAGTCCCGTTCGGCGGTCCGCCCGGTGCACGCCGGCGGCGACTTCTACATCGCGGTGACCCTGGGGGCGAGGGCGGCCGAGATCGCCGAGAACCCGCGCATCGGTGTGGTGCTGCGGGTGGCGGTCCTCGGGGACGAGCTGGCCGGTCCCGAGCACGGGGCCCCGGCACTGGCGCAGAAGCCGGGCGGTACGAAGGCGGGCAATGACGGCAGTGCGGCGGGGGCCGCAGACAGCGGTGGTACGGGCGGGGCAGGATGGACCGGCATTGCGGCCGCCGTCGGAGCGGGCGCCGCGGTCGCTCTGACCGCCGGATTCCTGCTCGTACGCGGCCGGCGCAGGGCAGGTACGCAGACGACGAGGGGAAGCGCGTGAACAGGCAGCGCAACAGGGGCCGGGTGACGCTCGCGACGATCGCGGCGGTGTGCGCGGTGGCGGCGCTGCCGGGGCAGGCGCACGCGGCCGACGACCCTGCCGCGTACACCTTCGATCCCGCGGCGGAGGCGGTCCAGGGCGCGGAGTCCAACGCCGACGCGGCGGAGCTGAAGCCGGGGTCGGTCTACAAGAGCTCCATCGGGCAGGGGCAGAAGCTCTACTACCGTCTGGAGCTCGACGACAGGACGGATGCCTACGTCTCCGCCGTGGCGGTGCCGAAGGCCGGTGGGAAGGTCGCCTACGGCGACGGCATCACGATCAGCATGAGGGACCTCGACGACAACCAGTGCAGTTCCGAGGACGCGGACTTCGAGTCGGCGGAGTTCCCCCGGCCGATCGCCGCCTACGCCCACCGGACCGTGGAGAAGGACAGCACCACGTGCGCGGCGGGTGGCACGTACAACGTCCTGATCGAGCGGGAGAGCAAGGCGACGTCGTCCCCCGAAGCCTGGGACCTGGAGCTGCGCTTCGAGAACGAACCGGCGCTCAAGGACAAGAAGTCGATGCCGACCGAGGCGCCGGAGAACTGGCCCTCCGCCTCGCCGACGCCGCCCGCCGGCAAGCAGAAGCGGTCCGGCGGCAGCGGTTTCTACGACGCCACCAGCCTGGACACCGGTGAATGGGTCGACACGATCACGCCGGGGCAGACCCGTTTCTACCGGGTTCCCGTGGACTGGGGGCAGCAGCTCTTCGCCACGGCCGCGCTGAGCAACAGCGGCAAGTCGACGGAGTACCTCGGCAACGCCCTGGCGCTGGCCCTGGACAACCCGGCACGCGGTCATGTGGACGACGCGACGCTGTCGTACTCCGGGACGCCCAACTCGGTGGCCCTGGACCCGCTTCCCCCGGTGGCGTACGAGAACCGTTACGACTCGGGGGCCGACGTCAGCGCCATGCGCTTCGCGGGCTGGTACTACCTGTCGGTGACGCTCTCGCCCGAGGTCGCCGAGCACTACGGGGACGGGGCCCTCGGGCTGACGCTCAAGGTGAAGGTCGTCAACGACAGCAAGGCGTCGCCCTACCAGGGGGACGCCGGGATCTTCGGGGTCACGGACGACGACAGGGACATGGCCCAGAGCGGCCGGAGCGCGCCCGAGGCCGGTGAGAGCGCCATGATGAAGACGGTCGCCGCGGCGGGCATCGGCGCGGGTTCCGTGCTGGTCCTGGGGCTCGGGGCGTGGACCCTGCTGGCCAGGCGCCGGGCGGCTCCGGCCGCTGTGCCGCCGGGCGCGGGCGGTCAGCCGCCGTTCGGCGGCCCGCCGCAGGCCTGGTAGGCGGCTCGGACGTCCGGGAAGGCGCCCAGGCCTGGGTGAGGGCCCGGATCCTCAGGCCTGGGGTGAGCGTCCGGTCCCTCAGGCCTGGGTGAGGGCCCAGATCCCCACCGCGAAGCAGATCAGCGCCACGACCAGCACCGGGACCGCCACCTTCGGGGACGGTCCCGGCCGCTTCGAGGGGGCCGGTCGCGGGGCGGCCGGTGCGACGGGCTGAGGAGCCTGCGGGTGCTGGGCGGTGTACGGGCGCGTGGGCGTGGTCCCGTACGGCACGGCGGCCGTGGCGGCATGCGCGAGATCCGGACCGGCGTCGGAGGCGTAGGGGGACGCCGCTCGGGCCGCCGGCGGAGCGGACGACGGCGTCTGCGGCTGCGCCGGGTGCGGGATCGGGGCGGGCTGCTGCGGGGGCGGCGCGAGATGGAAGCTGCCCGTCTCGGACATCGACGAGGGCGGGGCGTAGGGCTGCTGCCCCGGCGTGCCCTGCGGAGGGGCGTAGGGCTGCTGTCCCTGGCCCTCCGGCGCGTAAGGCTGCTGCGACGGCTGGGGTGCGGGCGGCGGCGCCCCGACGGCCTGTGCGGGCGTCTGCGGCCCGTTGCCGGGTGTCCCGGGGCCGGTGGCGGGTCCGTCGGGGCCGAATCCCGCGGGCAGCGGGCCGATCTGGTCGAACACCTCGACCCGCTCGTCGTCCGGGCCGGGCTCCGGCAGCATCTCGACCGCCGCGGTCAGCGCCTTGCGCGCGCCTGTGGCCGTACGGAATCGGGCGTGCGGGTCCGGTTGCAGCAGACCGGCGAGAACCTGCCACAAGGGCTCCGGCACCCCCTGGGGCGCGCCCGGGGTGCCGTGCGTGGCGAAGTACTCGATCAGCGCCTTGGAGTCCGGCTTCTGGCCCTGGAGCAGATAGAGCGCGACGAGCCCGACGGCGAAGAGGTCCGCCGGGAAGTCGGGCTCCGCTCCCATCATCTGCTCGGGAGCGAAGTAACCGGGCGTGCCCACCACGTAGTTGGTCTCCGTCAGCCGCGGCTCGCCCTTCCGCATCGAGATGCCGAAGTCGGAGAGCCGCAGATGCGGTCGGCCCGTACCGGTGGCCTCCATAAGGATGTTGGCCGGTTTGATGTCACGGTGCACGACCCCCTCGGCGTGCACCGTGGACAGCCCGGACAGCAGCTGATCGAGCAGGAGACAGACGAACCGAGGGGGCAACGGGCCGTAGTCGCCGATGACATGGGCCAGCGAACCGCCGCTGACCAGATCCATCGTGAACAGGACCTTGTCGTCGTCGGCGGCCCAGCTGGCCGGGGCGAGAACGTGCGGATGCTCGATCCGCAGCGCCTGCTCACGGACGAAGCGCAGCAGCGTGTGCGCGTCGCTCTGCTGCAGGACCTTGGCCGCCACGTACCGGCGGCGCCGGTGGTCCCACGCGCGCCAGACGGCGCCGACCCCACCACGTCCGATCGGATCGACCAGCTCGTACCGACCAGCGAAGACCTCACCCATTGCGCTGCGCCCGCTCCCGTTCCCGTTTCGGTTCGTGCCCCGGCTGTCGGGATACTGCCACGGTCGGCCACCCCGAGGGCGGCCCCGGGCCCTAGCCCTGGTGGCCTTCGTAGTGCGCGACCGCGTCCGCGGTGCGTCCCGCTCCGTACACCCTGAGGAACTCTGCCAGCTCGGGGTGGGCCGGGGCGAGGGAGTCCGCCGCATCGATGATGTCGCCGGCCGCGGCGACCGACCGCAGCAGCGACTGGATCTCACGGACCACACGCCGCACGGTGGGGGCACCGCCCGTGGTGGAGGTCTGGCCGGTGTTGGTCAGGACCGAGCCGCCCTGCGACTTCTTGATCTCTTCCATCCGGTCGGTGGCCTCTCCCGCGCTGACGCTGCCGTCCGCCACCTGGCTGGCGAGCTCCTGAAGTGCCTGGACCCGCTGGACGACCGCGGGATTGCCGATCTTGGCCCGCTGCCCGCTCATCAGCTGGGAGAGCATGGGGGCGGACAGCCCGAGCACCGCCGCGAGGCGTGCCTGATTGAGGCCGAGGTCGTCGATCAGCCTGCGGAAGAGCGCCCCCAGCGGCTCTCCGTACCAGCTGCGCTGGAGCTCCCGGGCTCTAGCCGTCGCCTCTTGCTGCGCTGCGTCCATTGCGTCTCCCCTTCGCTGCGGCTTCGCTGCTGCGAACCTCGTCGTGCATCTTACGGAGAGCCGTTGCGGGCCGGGAGCCCCAATCCTTTTGCAGGATTCGGGGGGTCACCCGGTACTCTGTTCTGCGACGGACGTCGCGGCGTGGTTTTGTTCCGTGGTGTCCGGCATTTCGGGGCCTTAGCTCAGTTGGTAGAGCGCTGCCTTTGCAAGGCAGATGTCAGGAGTTCGAATCTCCTAGGCTCCACAACCCGATGCCCCCTGATCGCCTTAGGCGCAGATCAGGGGGCATTTTTTCGGGTCGGGCGGCCTTCAGGCGCGCAGTTCGATCACCGTGATCTCGGGCTCGGCACCGACCCGTACCGGCGGGCCGAAGAATCCGGCGCCGTTGGTGACGTACAGCTGGGTGTCGTCGACCTTTCCGAGGCCGGAGACGACGGGGTTGGCGAGCTTGGTCAGTTCCGTGAGAGGGAACATCTGGCCGCCGTGGGTGTGGCCCGAGAGCTGGAGGTCGACCCCGTGCCGGGCCGCCTCCTCGATCATCACGGGCTGATGCGCCATGAGTACGACCGGCCGGCTGGTGTCCCGCCCGCCGAGAGCCCGTGCGTAGTCGGGCCCGCTCCCGTGCTCGGCAGCGGACAGGTCCTCCACACCGGCCAGATCGAGCACGGCCCCGTGGTGGCGGATCTCCCTCCGTTCGTTGAGGAGCGTGGTGACCCCGAGATCGTGCAGTTCCTCGACCCAGGCCTCTGCCCCGTCGAACATGTACTCGTGGTTGCCCGTCACGAAGAACGCGCCGTGCGTGGATTCCAGATGACGCAACGGTCGGGCAGCCGGAGCGAGTTCGGAGGGTTTTCCGTCCGCCAGGTCGCCGACGACGGTCACGACGTCGGCCTCCAGACCGTTGATCATCCGGACGATCCGCTCGGTGTGGGAGCGCCCGAGGAGCGGACCGAGGTGCAGATCGCTGACGACCGCGATCCGCAGCCCGGAGAGCGGCCGGGCCAGGCCGGCGATGCGGATGGGCACCCGCTTGACCACCGGGTCGCCGAGCGCCGTACGCATGCCGAACCCGGTGGTGGTGGCGGCTACGGCGCCCGCGGTGAGTGCGCCCGCGCGGCTGAGGAAGAGGCGCCGGTCCGGACGTGCGGGTCCGGTGCTCCCCGTCTCCGGGGCGCCGCCCGCGCCCGCGGGTGCCCGGCCGGCACCCGCGAGGGCTTCCTTCTCCGCGCCGCGGGGAACGCTCGCCACCGGCACCCGCGCGGGCTCCGCGACAGCGGGCGCCGGGCCGATCCGTCCCCGTGCGCGGGCCCGGATCCCGACGACCGCACGCGGGATCTCCATCATCAGCAGAGCGAGCATCAGGTACAGCAGCACACCCAGCCAGACGTACCCGGTCCAGGCCAGCGGCCTTCCCGTGTCCGGGCCGAGGGCCGGGACGAGGATGCGCGGGGCGGCCGCGAGCGCCGCCGAGACGACGATCGCGACGGTCCCCACCCGGCGGGCCGTGCCGCCCGGCCGGGTGGTGTCGCGCACCAGCCGGACCCACAGCCACCGGTGGATGAGCGCGGAGGCCACGACGATGAGCAGGTTCACCAGGGGTGCGAGCATTACTTCGCCTCGACCAGGTCCTGGTGGGGAGTCTCGGCGGCGGGCGCCTCACTGATTCCGTACCGGGCGTGCAGACGGCGCAGCGGGGCCGGTGCCCACCAGTTGGCCTTGCCAGCCAGTCCCATGAAGGCCGGGACGAGGAGGGTGCGGATCAGCAGGGCGTCGACGAGGACGGCCAGCGCCATGCCGATGCCCAGCTCCTTCAGGAAGACCACGCCCCCGGTGGCGTAGGCGGCGAAGGTGAGGGCGAGGATCGCGGCGGCCGAGGTGACGAGCGGGGCGCTGCGCTGGATGCCTTCGGCGACCGCGCTCGTGTTGTCCCCGGTCCGGTCGTACGCCTCCTTGATCCTGGCCATGATGAAGACCTCGTAGTCCATGGACAGCCCGTAGGCGATGCAGAACATCAGGATGGGGATGCTCGGCTCCATACGGCCGCTCGCGGTGAAGCCGAGGAGACCGGAGAGGTTGCCGTCCTGGAAGACCCAGACCAGCACGCCGAACATCACGCTGAGGCTGAGGATGTTGGCGATCGTGGCCTTGGCCGGAATGAGCAGACTGCCCGTCATCAGGAAGAGGATGACGAAGGTGACCAACAGGATCAGGGCGACGACGTACGGCAGGCGGTCGAGAAGCTCTCCGCGGAAGTCCGTCATGGCGGCGGGGAACCCGCCCACGTGCACTTCGGAGTAAGGGGCTTCCACCGCGCGTACCCGCTCCACGAACTGCGCCATGTCGCCGGCCAGCGCCTCCTGGTCGGGGACGACCGTCAGACGGGTGTGCTCACCGGCTTCGAAGCGGCCGGGATCGGACGTCGCGCCCGCCCGGTCGCCGTCGCGGTACGTGCCGCTCCCGGTGTCCACCTGGAAGACGCCGGGGACCTGCGACAGCCGTTCCGGATAGTCCGAGCCGGAGGACGGGTTCCCCGTCGCCTCGCCGGTGGTGACGATCTGCAGCGCGTCGGTCTCCTCGGCCGCGAAGCCGGTGCGGATCTCCTCCTGCACGACGCGGCTGGACGCGCTCGCGGGAAGCACGCGCTCGTCGGGCAGGCCGAACCGGGCGCCGAGGAAGGGCGCGCCCAGGGCGAGCAGGGCGATCAGTACGGGAAGGCCGTAGAGGAGCGGCCTGCGCATGACCTTCAAGGTGTTGCGGTACCAGCGGCCGGACTCCACGGCGGGTTCGGCCCTGCCCGGCCGCAGGGTGCGCCGGCCGACCGCCGCCAGCGCGGCCGGCAGCAGGACGACCGCACCGAACGCCGCGGACCCGACCACCGCGATGCCGGCCCATGCGAAGGACTGGAGGAACGGGAAGGGGAAGAGGAACAGTGCCGCCAGCGAGGCGGCGACGGTGAAGCCGCTGAACAGGACGGTCCGGCCGGCGCTGGCTACCGTACGGACGACCGCCGCGTGGCGGTCCGCGTCGGTGGCCCCCGGAGTGGCGGCCATCTCCTCACGGAATCGGGAGATGACGAACAGGCTGTAGTCCAGGCCGAGTCCGAGGCCGAGGACGAGTGCCAGGTTGGCGGCGAAGGTCGATACCTCGGTGAACGCGGTGACCCCGCGCAGCATCGCGAGCGTGGCCAGTACGGAGAAGAAGCCGACGCCGAGCGTCAGTCCCGCCGCGGACCAGCGCCGGTAGACCCACAGGAGCAGCAGGAGCACGGCGGGGACGACGACGGCCTCCGCGCGCAGGAAGTCCCGCCGGGTCTCCTCGCCGACCTGCCGGAACACCTCGTCCTGGCCGCCGGGGCGCACGGTGAGGAGCTCGGTGTCCTTGGTGAAGTCAGGGGTGATGGTGGCCAGGTCGGTGCGGACCTCGGTGGCCGTTCCCCGGAGCCAGGCCACCACGAGTGCCTGCGAGCGGTCCTCGCTGACCAGCGCGCTGTTCTCACCGCGCGACCAGTAGGAGCCGGCCGTGTCGACGCCCTCGCGTCCGGCCAGGTCCTCGGTCAGCTTCCGGCCCTCGGCGGCCACCTCGGGGTCGTCGACCGTCCCGCCGTCCTTGGCGGTGACCAGGAGGACGTAGTTCGGGGAGCCGTCCTTGAACTCCTCGTGAAGGATCTGCTCCGCGGTGTCCGACTGGGAGCCGGGCGCCTCGAAGCGCGACAACGACAGGGCGGCCTGCGCCCCCGCGCCGAATGCCGCGGCGAGCAGGAAGAGGACCGCACCGGCGATCAGGACGGTGCGCCGCCGGGCCGCGGCGAAGGCGCCGAGCCGGTGGAGCGGGGACGGTGTGGCTGACATGGGGTGAGCTCCCTGGGTTTCGGGGTGGGAGGAAGGCAGGACGGCTCCGCACGGTCGACGATGACCGCCGCCGCTGACCACTCGCTGGAAGATTCGCTGAAGTCCGGCGGGGCGTGCGGCGGCGGGGCGAGGCCGCGCGAGGCACGGGTGGGCCCCCTTGCGTGCGGGATCTCGAGCCGGTTCAGCGCCGGTCGAGCCACTCGGCGAGGGTGTCGTGGACCAGCGGGGCCTGGCGGGCCATGCCCATGTAGTGGCCGGCTTCCGGGATGTCGATCAGCTGGGTGTCCTCGGCGCCGGTGAAGAGCGCGCGGTGCTCCTCGCCGCCCTCCACGCGCGCGTCCTTCTCGCCGTACATGAAGAGGACGGGCACGGTGATGGTCTTCAGCTCGCGCAGGTCGACGAGGACCGCGCCGAGCTGGGAGACCATGTCGCCGCAGGGGTGGCGGTTCTGGTGCGGCACAGCCAGGTCGAGGACGGCCGGATCCGTGTCGTGGAAGTTGCCTGACCTGAATTCGGCGGGTCCCAGGTCGTAGTAGACGTACCCCTTGGTCCCGCCTCGGAGGCAGGTCTGGAGGGAGGAGAAGAAGCGTGCGTTGGCCTGCGGGGTGAGTCCGCGGTCCGTCCAGTCCATGAGGACGAGGCCGTCGATGTCGCGGAAGGAGTAGGCGGCGATCTGCGCTATCTGGCCGCCGTTGGACTGACCGGCGAGGAAGACCTTGCCGAATGCGGTGGCCTCCTTGCCGCTTCCCTTCGCGCCCCCGCTCCGGTAGGTCCCCTTGCGGAGCTGCTGGACGATCTGGTGCGTGATGTCGGCCTGCCCCCCGATACAGGTGGCCAGGCCGTCGAGGGTGTCACTGCTGTCGTAACCGATGCGGTCGATGGTCAGCGAGGCGTGGCCCCGTGCGGCCAGCTCTTCCGCGTGGTGGTAGCCGTCGGCCTCGACCCGCCAGTACCACTCGCCCGCGGCGATGCCGTGCTGGTAGAGGGTGACGGCCTTGTCCGCTCCCTCGCCCTCCAGCAGACGGGTGGGAGCGGTGAGGTGTCCGCGGACGGTGTACGTGCGGCCGTCGACCGGGCAGGAGGCCTTCGTCCGGTTGATGTTCCGGACGGTGAAGCTGACGGGAACATCGGATATGCCCTTGTCGAGCTTCCACGCCTTCCGCTCCGGGGCACTCACCGCGTCGGTGCGGTTCGCCGGCGCCTCCGGCGATGTCGCGACGGCGTTCGTCCAGTACACCGGGGTGACGGCCAGCAGCGCCGCCGCCGCACCGAGCAGAACGGTCCGCAGCCGGTTGGTCCTGACGGAAATCACGCGGCACTCTCCTCCGGGACGACGTGGTCGAGCAGACCCGCGCGGTGGTACCAGGCCGCGGTGTCCGCGAGGGTCCGGGCCAGCGGGCGGAAGGTGACGCCGAGCTCCTGCTGGGCCCGGGCGGAGGTGATACGGGTCCGGTCACCGTCGAGCAGGGCACGTACGCCCTCACGGGTGGCGACGGGCGGGGTGCCGCGTAGTTTCGCCTTGGTCTCCAGGACGGTCGCGAACGCGATCGCCGCCCGGGCCGGAACCTCCCTGGGGGCCGGCACTCCCGTCGCGTGGGCGACCGCCGCGCAGGTCCCCGACAGGGACCGCCACCGGCCCGCGACGATGTAGCGCCGCAGGTGCTCGCCCTGGTCGGCCGCCCTGACCAGGGCGTACGCCACATCGCGGGCGTCCACGACGTGGTTGCCCGCCCGGGGCACGGCTTTGATGCCGCGCCGGGCGACGGCGAGGAAGAGCCGGCCCGCGGATGTGGGGCCCGCGTCGGCCGGGCCCCACATCCAGCCGGGAAGGACGATGGGAACCCGGATCCGCCCCGCGTACTCGGGGTCCTGCGCGAAGGCCCGGACAGCGGCCTCGGCACGGACCTTGCTGGCGCGGTACGCGTTGCGCTCCCAGTCCGGGGGCGGGCCGGCGGACTCGTCCGCGGGCTCCTCCGCCGTTCCGGCGCCGAGGGTGTTGACGGAGCTCGTCTGGACGACGGTGGGCACCCCCGCGGCGACTGCTTCCCGCAGGAGCGTGGTGACGGCGTCGACGTTGGTGGCGAAGAGCCGGGGGAGGTCGGCGTCGGGGAGGTAGTACTCGCGGAAGTACGCGGCGGTGTGGATCACCGCGGCAACGCCGGGCAGTGCCCCGCGGTAGGTCTCGGGCTTCAGGATGTCGGCCGTGACGACGGTCAGTTTCGGGTGGGGACGGAACTGGCGGGCGGCCTTCCCGGTGTCCCGGACCAGAGCCGTCACCTCCCGTCCCTCACCGAGGAGTTGGCTGACGACGGCGGTTCCGAGGAGACCGGTCGCACCGGTCACCATCACACGGCCGCGCCGGGGGCCGGATCCGGGCGTGTTCATTTCGCTGTCTCCAGTACGGGTTCCGTGGGTGTCTCGTGGGCCGGGCCCGGGGGAACGGCGGGTTCCTCGCGCAGGCCGAAGCGCTGCTGGAAGCGCGCCAGCGGGGCGGGTGCCCACCAGGTGGCCCGGCCGCCGAGCCGCATGACCGCCGGGACGAGAAGCCCCCGGACCACGGTGGCGTCCACGAGAACGGCGAGGGCGGCGCCCAGGCCGAGCATCTTGCTGTTGGTGATCTGGGAGGTGCCGATGGCGACGAAGACCACGGCGATGATCAGCGCGGCCGCTGTGATGACACCGCTCGTACGGCGTGCGCCGGTGACGATGGCCAGCCGGGAGTCGCCGGTGCGGTCGTACTCCTCCTTCATGCGGGACAGGAGGAAGACGCCGTAGTCCATGGAGAGGCCGAACGCGATGCAGAACATCAGCACCGGCAGGGTCGCCTCGATGGTCCCGGTCGGCGTGAACCCGAGGAGTCCGGACAGATTGCCGTCCTGGAAGACCCACACCACCAGCCCGAACATGGCGGTGAGGCTGAGTGCGCCCGACGCCACGGAGAGGAGCGGTACCAGCAGGCTCCCGGTGAGGAGGAAGACCAGCAGGAGGGAGGTGCCCACGATGAGCAGTCCGGCGGCGGGCAGCCCGTCGGCTATGGCCTGCTTGCTGTCCTCCAGGACAGCGGCCCGGCCGCCCGCGAGCGGTGCGAGGTGCTCGAAACCGGACGAGGCGGCCCGTACGCCCTCGACGAGGCGCCGGCTCTCCGGCGACACGTCCTCCACGCCCTTCTCCGGGACCACCGACAGGTGCGCCAGGCCGTCGGCCGCGCGGGAGGCGTCGGCGGGAGTGGCGGCGTCCTCCTTGCGGCCGTCGCGGTAGGTGCCGAGCGGGGTGTCCACCTCGGCGGCGTGCGGAAGCCGGGAGATCTCCGCCGCGTACCGGCCGAGTCCTTCCGCGTCCCGGACGAGGATCTCCACCCCGCCGGTCGTGCTGGCGGTGAAGTCGTGCCGTATCGCCTCCTGGACCAGGCGGGATTCCGAGGACGCGGGCAGCTGCCGGTCGTCGGCCGTCCCGAACTCGACCTGGAGGAAGGGGACTCCGGCGGCCACGAGGAGGGCGGTGACGGTGACGGCGTACCGGAGCGGGCGGCGCACCACACGTTCGACGAGGCCGCCCCTGTGCCGGACCGGCGGTGGCTTCCTGCGCAGGCGGAAGGCATCCACCCGGTGTCCCAGCAGGAGCAGCACCGCCGGCAGCACGATGAGGGACGCCGCGGCGGCCAGCAGGACGACGCTGAGGCCCGCGTAGGCGAAGGAGCGCAGGAAGTACAGCGGGAAGACCAGCATCGCGGCCAGCGAGACCGCGACGGTCAGGGCGGAGAAGAGGACCGCGCGGCCCGCCGTGCGCAGCGTCGTACGGACCGCGGTGTGCGGGTCGGCCCCCCGGTGCAGTTCCTCGCGGAACCGCCGCACGATGAGCAGCGCGTAGTCGATGGCCAGGCCCAGGCCGAGCGCGGTGGTGAGGTTCTGTGCGAAGACGGAGACCTCGGTGACCGAGGTCAGCAGACGCAGCACGGCATTGGTGCCGAGGATGGCGAGTATCCCGACGCCGAGCGGCAGCAGTGCCGCGACGGCACCGCCGAAGACGAGCACCAGGATGATCAGCGTCAGCGGCAGCGCGATGAGTTCGGCCGTGAGCAGGTCGTCCGCGATGGTCGTCTCGATCTCTCCCTGCACGGCGACGCTGCCGCCCAGCGAGACGTCCAGCGCGTTCGCGTCCGGCGGGCTGCCCCGGTAGCGCGGGGCCAGCCGGTCGTAGGTTCTGGCGGCCGTGTCGTCGTCGCCTTCGAGGTGCGCGAGGATCAGCGCCTCGGAACGGTCGGCGGACCGCAGACGCTCCGAGCCGGTCTGCCAGTAGGAGACCACGCCGGAGACCCGGGGCTCGAAGGCGAGGCGTTCGGCCAGCCGGGCGCCCTGGGCGGCCACCTGTTCGCTGTCGACGCCCGCACCGTCCTCACCGCGGACCAGCAGCACCAGATCGGGGGCGCTCGACGGGAAGTGCTTCTCCAGCAGCGCACCGGCGCGCGAGGAGGTGGAGGACGGGTCGTCCGTGCCACCGCCCAGCAGCCGGTCGCCGACGTCCGCACCGATGACGACGGAGTTCGCCGCGAAGAGGAGGGTGAACAGGAGGACGAACCAGGGGCCGAGGCGCCGGCCCGCCGAGCGGGTCTCAGGAGACGTACGGGACACGGCCCTGCTCACCGCCGACCGGGATCCTGGCGAGCAGCTCGGCGATGCGGCCCGGATGGTCGAGGGGCACCCGGGCTCCGACGACGCCGTCGGGGCGGACGTACAGGGCCTGGGTGGTGGTGCCGTACCGGCCGGCGGCGACGTCGTGGGCGGGCAGCGCGCTGGGCACGGAGAAGGTGTCGCCGCGGTCGGTCGGCCGGATCAGCAGTACGTCGACGTTGCTGCTCGCCGTGCCGGCGTGACGCCTCGCCGCCGTCTCGGCCGCCCGCACCGCGGCGGTGTCGGTGCCGGAGACGCCGAGCACGACGACGGTGTGCCGGCCGGAGGCCACGTAGCCGTGGAGGCTGTCCGCTTCCCGTCCGTACACCATGGACAGCGCGGTGTCGGGGACCCGGCGGCCCGGCCGGACGCCGTCCGAGGGGGTTCCCGAGACGATCGGACTGGCGGTCAGGTCCAGGTCTACCTGCGCGAGTTCGGGCACGAGACGCTTCTCCAGCGCTCCACTGGCCGAGAGCCTGCGGAGCAGGGTGTCCCGGAGGAAGCGGGAGACCGTCGAGCGCAGCAGCCAGAGCTTCGTCTGCCGGTCGGCGTTGCCCACGGCCCGGACCGCGCTGGGCCGTCGCTCGGCCTCGTAGCTGTCGAGCAGGCCCGGTTGCGCGCCCGCGCAGACCGCCGCGAGCTTCCAGCCCAGGTCGTAGCCGTCCTGGACCCCGGTGTTGAGACCCTGGCCGCCTGCCGGGCTGTGGCAGTGCGCGGCGTCACCCGCGAGGAAGACCGGACCCGACCTGAAGGCCGCGGCGACCTTGGTGTGCACCCGGAACCTGCTGGTCCACGCGGTGCTGGTCAGGGTCCAGCCCCCGGGACCGCGGGCGTCGAGCAGCCTCTGGAGCTCGGCGTCGTCCGGGGGGCCCTCGCCGCTGCCGGCCGGCAGGTCGAAGAAGACCCGGTGGCCGCCCTCCGGAAGCGCGACCACGACCAGCACACCGTCGGGCGTGAGGTGGTACTGCGCCTCGGCGGCGGGCAGCCGGGTGGGGCCTTCGGCCTCCAGCAACCCGTCACCGAGGAGGAAGTCACGGGCGTACGTGCTGCCTTCGAAGGGGATGCCGAGACCTTCCCGCACCTTGCTGTGCGCGCCGTCGGCGGCGATCAGCCAACGGGCCTGTGCCGTGCCGCGGTCCCCGCCAGGGCCCTTCAGCTCGACGGTGGCCTCCTCGGCCGCCACGGTGACCGACTCGGCCTCCGTCGACCATTCGACGGTGCCGCCCAGTTGGATCAGCCGCTCGTACAGCAGCTCCTCCGTCACGGGCTGCGGCACGCACAGCGGGCCGGGGAAACGGGTGCCGCTCAGCGCACCGAACCCGAGTCCGGCGATCCTCCTGCCACGTGACCAGTACGAAGCGCCGCTGAGAGGCAGCGACCGCTCACCGATCGCCACCGCCGTTTCCAGCCGGTCGAGTACCTCCAGGGCTCCGCTCCACAGGATCAGCGCCTTGGGAGCGCCGGTGGGTCCGTGCCGGCGGTCCACGACCCTGACCTTGACCCCGTGCCGCAGCAGGGTGCAGGCCGCGGTGAGACCGGTCGGTCCGGCTCCGACGATCAGCACCTGAGGGGTGGGCGAACGGGTCATGAGTTACCTCCGGAAGGTTCGTCGACAAGAGCGGGCAGGCGCATCAGACGGCCCACGTCCCGGACGGCCTGGTCCGTCGTGTCGAAGCGGATCGCGTGCATTCCCTGCGCCCGGGCGGCGGCGCAGTTCTCCTCCAGGTCGTCCAGGAGGAGCACGGTTTCCGGGTCGGCGCCGAGCCGGGCGACGAGCCGCCGGTAGATCTCGGGGTCGGGCTTGCGCACGCCCTCCCGGGAGGAGTCGACGACGATGTCGAACAGCTCGGCGACGGGGAGCGTCGCGCGCCAGCGCGGCTCCCACTCCCGGACGTTGTTGGTGAGCAGCCCGACCCGGTGGCCGGCCGCCCGGACGGTGCGGAGGAATGCGGTGAGTTCCTCGTTGGAGCGCCTGCCTCGGAACCAGACCTCGCCGAACGGGCGGCCCCGGAGCACGTCTCCGGGATCCGTGTCCAGCTCGGACAGCACGCGGCGCACGAGTTCGTCCTCGGCGATGGCGCCGGTCTCCAGCTCCGCCATGGGACTCACCCCGTACCGTCGGGTGGACCGGCCGAAGGCCGCCTGGAGATCCTCGACCGGGATTCCGGTGCTGTCGGAGAAGACCGCGTAGGTCTCGGCGAGCGGGTTCGTCAGGACACCCCCGTAGTCGCAGACCAGCGTCGTGACGGCGGGAGCGCCGGCGAACGCGGCCGCGTCCGCCCGGGTCTCGTGGGTCACGCCCACTGGGCCACCTCCACATTGACCTCGCTCACCGAGGAGCCGCCCTGGCCGAGGCGCACCTCGACGGGGACGGTCAGGGTGCCCAGTGACTCCGCGTGCTGGACGCCGTCGACATGGGCGGTCACCGGGGTACTGAGACCGAGCTCGGCGAAGTCGGTGAAGCGGGCGCGCACGGACGTCACGACCAGGTCCACGGGCGACAGCCCGTGCAGTCGTGCGACCGAGGCCACGGCGAGCTGCCGGGCGGCCTCCAGCTGGAGGTTCCCGGGCACATGGTCCAGCTGGTGGTCGAACAGGTGCGGGTGGGCGGTGTCGACGACCAGGAACGCGGAGGCGTCACCGCCGACACCGACGGCGGGCTCGGTCAGCACCACGTTCCGGATGTCCCTGCGGCCTACGGTCGTGGGAGCGGCGGGAGCGGGCCGGTGGGCGCGCGCGGCGGATGCCGCCCGCGCCTTGCCCAGGCCCTGGGCCCGGAGCATCCCGTACGCCCGGCGGCTGACGAACGTCAGACCGCCCGACGCCCGGAGCGTGGGTGTGCCGTCGAGATCCACGACGATGTCGAAGTCGAAGCCCAGAATGCGGCCGCCGCGGTTCGTCTCCGGCCGCACGGACAGGTGCAGCACGGTCTGGGCCGGCCGGGCGCCTATGCGCAGCGCCTCCAGGGAGAGCACGTCGAAATTCAGCGCGCTGAAGATGAACGCGCTGTCTATCGCCACATCGAGGTGGCGGTGCGCGACACACACCCCGGACTGCCGCAGGACCTCGACGAGCAGGAGGAAGTCGTACGCGGCCGGATGCTCGCCGACGAGGTGGCCGCGCGGCAGCTGGGCGGCGACGTCGAAGGTACGGGTGGCGTCGCCGGGAGCGGAGGTCCCGGTCTCCACCGAGTCCGTGACGAAGACCTCCGCCACGGCGGCCCGATGGACCACCGAGCGGGGGAGGGTGGAGTCGAAGCTGAGGGGCACGGGCGCAGGGGCGCCGACGGGAGCGGGTTCGGGTGCTGACGAGCGGCTGACGGGCAGTGCCATGCCTGGAGTCCTCCTGGACCTGTCTGCGTGATGTCTCGTTCGGGGTCGGTTCCTGGGAAGGAACCTTCGCCGGACGTGCTGACGGGCCGCTGGAAGGGACGCTGAACTGCTTCGGAAGGCCGGTGCGAGGCGTCCTGGCGTGAAACAGCCTGTTAATACCAGGAGATCTGATCCGCAGGAGGCTTACGCTCTCTTTACCGTTAACCGGGGGGAAAATGATTGACTCGCACGTACGTTTCGAAGTGATGGGATCCTTAAGAGCGTTGGTCGGCGGACGATTACTGCCGCTCGGACCGCCCCGCCAGCGGGCGGTGCTGGTGGCTCTGCTGCTCGGCGGTCCGCGTCCCGTTCCCGCCGACCGGATCATCGCGATGGTCTGGGGTGACGACGCCTCGGCCCACGCCCTCAATCTCGTGCAGAAGTACATATCGGGCCTTCGGCGCTGCCTGCCGGACTCACTGCCGCTCACCCATTCGGAAGCCGGTTATGTGCTCGGCACGCCCGGCGGGTTCGACTGCGATCTCCTGGAGTTCGAGGAGCTGTTCGCCGCCTCCCGCGCCCTGAGCGAGTCGGGCCGGCCGGCGGATGCCGCCGAAACCCTGGCCAGAGCGATCGCCCTGGCCCGTGGCCCGCTCGCCGAGGGAACCGAGAGCCGCGGTATCGAACTGGAGCGCGATAGATTCCAGGAGCGCTGGTTCTCCGCCCAGGAGGAGCTGTACGCCCTGGAGGTCTCGCTGGGGCAAGGCGAACGCCACCTGCCCGAACTCGTGCGCCTCATCAACGAGCACCCGCTCCGGGAGCGCCTCCACGCCCTGCTGATGCGGACGCTCGCCGACAGCGGCCGCCAGGTCGAGGCACTGGACGCCTACGCGCGGATCCGTGAGCGGCTGGTCGAGGAGTACGGCGTGGAGCCGGGCGCCGAGCTGAGGGACGCGCACCAGTTCGTCCTGAACGCCGTGCTTCCGGTGGAGCGGCCGCCGGAAGCACCCCTCACGCCGCACCAATTACCGAACGCGGTGAGGGACTTCACAGGGCGCGCGGGGGAGGTCGAGCACATCACGAAGCTGCTGCGCTCCGGCAAGATGCCTGTCGTCTGCGTGGAGGGCACCGCGGGGATCGGCAAGACCGCTCTGGCCGTGCACTGCGCCCACCAGGTGGCCGACGACTTCCCCGACGGTCAGCTCTTCATCGATCTGAGAGGGTTCGACCGTCTCGGCGCAGCCGACTCGTCCGAGGTTCTCGGCTCCTTCCTGCGCGCGATGGGGGTGGCGGCCCAGCACGTCCCGACGGACTGCCTCGAACGCGGCGCGCTCTTCCGGTCGGTCCTCGCCGCCCGTCGCACCCTGATCGTCCTGGACAACGCGGCCGACGCCGACCACGTACGGCATCTGCTGCCCAGCGCACCGGGCTGCGCCGTCCTCGTCACCAGCCGCCGTGCCCTGGTCAGCCTGGCCGTGCACGAGGACGCACAACGCATCGTGTTGCCCGTGCTGAGCCCCGAGGAGTCGGCGGAACTGCTGACAAGCGCGCTGGGCGGCCGGCGTCCCACCGGGGAGCCGGACGCCGCGGTCGCCGAGATCTCCCGGCTGTGCGGCCACCTTCCGTTGGCCCTTCGGGTGGTGGCGGCCGGATCCGCGGTCACACCGCACTTCGACCTCAGGTCCGTGGCCAGGGAACTCGCCGCCGCCGGACCGCTTGCCGGAGCCTCCGTGGCGGACGACGAGCGAGCGTCCGTGGGTGCCTCGCTCGATCTGTCCTACCAGCGGCTCGACGACCAGGGGCGGCGCGCCCTGCGACTCCTCGGCCTTCTCCCCGGGCCCGATCTGACCTACGCGGCCGCAGCCGCCCTGACCGGCGCGGACGAGGCCTCCGTCCGCCCCGCCCTCAACGCGCTCACCACGGCGAACCTCCTGGTCCAGCACGCCCCCGGCCGCTTCGGCTTCCCGCACGACCTGCTCCGCGAGTACGCCTGGAAGCGGGCCGGCGACGAGGAGCCGGCCGAGTCCCGGCAGGAAGCGTTGCACCGCCTCATGGGCTGGTACACACAGGTGGCGACCGTGCTCGACCGCCGCGTCGGCCGGATACACGTGGTGGGTCAGGAATCCCGTGCCACCGAGCACGCGCCGGTCTCGGAGGAGGACGCGGAGGCCGAGCTGCGCAATCTCACCGCCGCCGTGGAGCACACCGCGGAGCACGGACCGTACGTCGCCGCCTGGACACTCGCGGGCATGCTGCGCGAGACCTGCAAGCGCCGTTCCCGGGTCCCCGAGTGGCTCACCGTCGCGAGGGCCGGGCTGCGGGCCGCGCAACGCGGGGCGAACCCGCGCGCGGAGACGGAGCTCTCCCTCAGCCTTGTCGACGCCTCTCTCACCGCGGGTCTCGTCGACGCCGCGGAGCAGCACGTCCAGCGCGCCCTGCGGCTCAGCGAGCTCCATGACTGGCCGGATCTGCTGGCCGCCGCCCGCGAGGAGCTGGGGCGGGCCCGCTGGACCACGGGCGCGCTGGATGAGGCGCGCCGACACCTCACGGAATCCATCCGTCTCTACTCGGCGGGCACCGACCATCTGCGGACCGCCCTCGCGTACGGTGCGCTGGCCCGGGTGGAGCTCGACTCGGGGGCGCCGGACATCGCCTACCGCCTCTACTCCCGCTGCCTGCGGCTGGTCCGGTCGCAGGCGCACCGCGGGGCCGAGGCGATGACCCTCGTCGAGCTGGGGCTGGTCCACGAGGCGCTGGGCCACCCGCACACCGCGTCGCTCTCCCTCGAGGCGGGCCTCGCCCTCAGCAGGGACAACCGCGGGCTCCAGCGGCCCGAAGCCCTGTCCCAGGCCTACCTGGGCGCTCTGAAGGCGAAGGCGGGCGACCGCGATGCTGCCCGTTCCCTGTGCCTGGCAGGCATCAGGGTCGCGGAAGAGCTCGGCGACCTCTGGGCCCAGGCGGAGTGCCGCAATGCGGCGGGACGTGCGATGACCGCACTTCTCTGCCCCCGCGAGGCCGCGGAGCACCACCGCGAGGCTCTCCGGATCGCGCGGGGACTTCACTTCCACCGAGCTGAGCAGCATGCCCTGGAGGGCCTTCGCAGCAACCACCCCGAGCCGTGCCGGGCGGGGTGAGGACGGTGCACTGAGAGTGCGGCCCGGGTCTCCGTCACAGGAATGTCCGTGGGCCGGGTGTACGCCTGTCGGTTTCACGTGAAACGAGAGAGGGGCGCCGGAAGACCGTGAGGTCTTCCGGCGCCCCTCTCCCACACGCCGTGTGCTCAGCGGCGGTCGTCGCGGTCGCCTTCCGCCGTGTCCGATCCGGCCTCGTCCTGCTTGGCGCGGACCTCCGGGTCGAGCACGGTCGAGCCGCTGCCGTCGACCGATGTCAGGGGGGCGCGGTCGTCGCCCACCTCGGTGGGGGCGGGCGGCTCGACCAGCCAGTCCGGGTTGGCCTGCTTGTCCCACCACTTCCAGGCGGCGAAGGCCCCTCCGGCCAGGAGGCCCAGGACGAGGAAGCCCTTGGCCGCCCGGCCCGCCTTGGCTCGCCGCTCGTGCTTCCTGACGAGCTTCTGGATCTCCTTGGCGGTCACCTGGCCACGGAGAGCGGCCAGTGCGGCGGTGCTGCGGGCGGTGGCCTCTTCGGCCATGGGGCGACTCGCGGCCACCGCGTACTCGACGCGCGGCACGGTGTAGTCCGCCGCCGTGCGGGCGGCGTTGCGCGTCCGGGCCGCGGCCTTCTGCGCGGCCTCGTCGACCTTGGGGGGCACATGGGTGAGCGCTTGTTCGATACGCGGTGCGAGGTGTGCGCCGTACTGGACGCGGGCCTGCGCGGCTGCCTTCGACACCTTGGGCGCGAGCCGCGCACGAGCTTCGTGCGCGTAGTGCGTGGCCTGTTCCTTGGCCGTGTCGGCGTAAGGCGCCACCACTTCCGCGGCGTGCTGCGCGCTGTCCTTCGCCGAGTAGGTTGCGGCGCGCACGCTGTCGATGCGGGTCACGGGATCCTCCTCATTGGTGGCGGGTAGGTACTCCGCCTATCCACCCAATTCGAAATCATGCCCGCTGACGCCTGGCGCGCCATGCGGGACGGGCATCCGGGTCATGAACGTCATTCTCTGGCAATGCGGTGCAAGGGGAGCGTGTCGCCGACGATGCCACGGTTCGTGTCCGCGCGCTCCGTGTCGTCGGGCACTTGGCCGCATTTGTCCCGCAGGAAGTGTGGGAAAGGTGCAGGAAAGCGAGCAACGAGGTGAGTGCCGCACTTCCCGGTGCTGTGGCCGCGCTGTGGACCGGGTTCCCCGTGCGAGGATCGGTGGTCATCAGCGGAGACTTACGGAAGGCAGACCGTGGCCGAGCAGCTTTACGCCACTTTGAAGACGAGTCTGGGCGACATCGAGATCCGGCTGCTGCCGAACCACGCGCCCAAGACGGTCAAGAACTTCGTCGAGCTCGCCCAGGGTGAGCGCGAGTGGACCAACCCGGAGACCGGCCGGAAGTCCACCGACAAGCTGTACGACGGCACTGTCTTCCACCGCGTCATCGGCGGTTTCATGATCCAGGGCGGTGACCCGCTGGGCAACGGCACGGGCGGCCCCGGCTACGAGTTCGGCGACGAGTTCCACCCCGACCTCGCGTTCGACAAGCCGTACCTGTTGGCGATGGCCAACGCCGGACCGGGCACCAACGGGTCGCAGTTCTTCGTGACCGTGTCGCCCACCGCGTGGCTGACCGGGAAGCACACGATCTTCGGCGAGGTCGCCGACGAGGCGGGCAAGAAGGTCGTGGACGCCATCGCGGCGGCTCCGACCAATCCGCGCACCGACCGCCCGCTCCAGGACGTGGTGATCGAGTCGGTCGTCGTCGAGACCCGGTGATCCGAGGGGTGGCCGGCCTGGCGGGCCGCTGACCCTGCCGACCGCCGCCCTGCGGGAACCAACCGCCCTGCTCATCCGTACTGTTACATAACGGGCGAGCGGGGCGGTCGCATGTGTGCCCCCTGCACGGACGAGGACCGAAGGGGCCGTGACCGATGGACCAGCAGCCGCCGGAAGACCAGGACGGATCCGCGGCCGCGGGCGGTCCCCCCACGTGTTACCGGCATCCGGGCAGGGAGACGGGAATCCGCTGCACGCGGTGCGAGCGGCCGATCTGTACGGACTGCATGATCGAGGCGTCGGTGGGCTTCCACTGCCCGGAGTGTGTCCGTCAAGGATCGGGTACGGGCCACCACCCCGCGGCGAACCGGCCGCGGACGCTCGCGGGCGGGAGCGTGGCCGCCGACCCCAGGCTGGTCACCAAGATCCTGCTCGCCATCAACCTCGCCGTCTTCATCGCGGTCTCGGTCGGCGGCCGTTCGCTGCTCGACGATCTGCTGCTGTTCGGCCGTGCCTATTCGGGCGATCCGTCGGCCGGCATCGAAGGCGTGGCGGAGGGGCAGTGGTACCGGCTGGTGACGTCGATGTTCCTGCACCAGGAGGTGTGGCACATCGCCTTCAACATGCTGGGGCTGTGGTGGCTCGGCGGACCCCTGGAGGCCGCGCTGGGCCGTACCCGGTACCTCGCGCTCTACCTGCTGTCGGGGCTTGCGGGCAGCGCTCTCACCTATGCGGTCGCGGACCCCGGCCAGGGATCGCTCGGCGCCTCAGGGGCGGTCTTCGGACTGCTGGGTGCCACGGCCGTGCTGATGCGCCGGATGAACTACGACATGCGGCCGGTGATCGCGCTCCTCGTGGTGAACCTGATCTTCACCTTCAACCCGTGGGGCGGGATCGCCTGGCAGGCGCACGTCGGTGGTCTGGTCGCCGGGGCGCTGATCGCGATCGCCATGGTCCACGCGCCCCGGGAGCGCCGGAATCTCGTGCAGTACGGCGCCTGCGGGCTGGTCCTCGTGGCGGTCGTGGTGACCGTCCTCGTCAGGACGGCTGTGCTCACCTGAGCGGAATCCGTTGCTCCAGGGGTGCGGTTGTCCACAGAGCGTGCCGGATCTTGTGCATGACGTGGGGAACAGGTGTGCCCCTTGTCGCTGGACCGGGTTTTACCAGTCAGGACAAGGGGCGTACCCTCGCGCGATGCGTAAGTGTGTAGTCACACCGGCGTCAACTTCGAGGGAAGTTATCCACAGATCGTCCGACCTTTTCCCCTACCTGTGGATAACTCTGTGGGTAACTCAGGGCAGAGCTACTTCCACTGCGTGGAGACTCCGAAGCCACCGGCGATGAAGCCGAAGCCCACCACGATGTTCCAGTTGCCGAGAGCGTCGAGCGGCAGGTCGCCCTCGGTGACGTAGAAGACCACGATCCAGGCCAGACCGATCAGGAAGAGCGCCAGCATCACCGGCGCCACCCAACTGCGATTGGTCAGCTTTATGCTCGTCGACTGCTTCGCCGGCGGAGGCGTGAAATCTGCCTTCTTGCGGATACGTGACTTCGGCACGAGGGACTCTCCTGTCGATGCGCTGCGTGACCGCGCAGGGATCTGTGGCTGGCGCCGGGGCGCGAGGGGGAATGCTGCCTCCCCGGGGCGTCCGTTAGCGTAGTGCTTCCGTGGCGCCTAAGGAGATAAGGGTACGTTGAGCAATTCTGCCGACTCTCCTCGACGCCCGGCCGGGCGCATGTCCCGATGGCCGGTCCAAGGCCTCACCGCTGCCGTTTTCGCGCTG
This sequence comes from Streptomyces sp. NBC_01166, assembly GCF_045039765.1. NCBI lineage: Bacteria > Bacillati > Actinomycetota > Actinomycetes > Kitasatosporales > Streptomycetaceae > Streptomyces > Streptomyces sp. NBC_01166. The sequence goes on along the minus strand of NZ_CP108613.1, from coordinate 4,262,080 downwards.
GCCGGGCTGATCTTCGTCACCAGCGCCAATACGGCCAAGGGGACCGATATCAGGACCGACTCCTCGCTGCTGAAGCTCTCCGACCTCATTCAGCAGCGCAGCGAGAACAACGCGGAGCTGGACGAATCGACCGCTTCCGTGCGCGCGGACATCGACACCCTCGCCCGGCGTGACGACGGGAGCACCCGCGCCGAGGACGCCGAGCTCGACGCGCTGGAGAAGGCCGCGGGTACCACGGCGGTCACCGGTGAGGCGCTCTCCGTCACGCTGAACGACGCCCCTGCCGACGCCACCGCCAATCCCGGGTACCCCGAGCCGCAACCCAATGACCTGGTGATCCACCAGCAGGACCTGCAGGCCGTCGTCAACGCCCTCTGGGAGGGCGGCGCCCGCGGGATCCAGGTGATGGACCAGAGGCTGATCTCCACCAGCGCGGTGCGCTGCGTCGGCAACACGCTGATCCTGCAGGGCCGGGTCTACTCGCCTCCGTACAAGGTCACCGCCGTCGGTGACACCGGGAAGCTGAAGCAGGCGCTCAACGACTCCACGGCGATCCAGAACTACCAGCTGTACGTGAAGGCGTACGGGCTGGGATGGAAGGTCGAGGAGGACGACAAGCTCACGCTTCCCGGCTATTCGGGCACGGTCGACCTCCACTACGCACAGCCTGTGGAGTAGCCCGCGGGAGGCCTGCGCGGGACTGTGACGCACGTCCGCACGAGCGGCTTTCCACAGCTGACCCACGCCTGTGCCCCGGCCGTTTAGTCTGGTGCCGTACCGAATGGAGGCAACAGCATGTACGGCTGGATCTGGCGGCATCTGCCGGGCAACGCATGGGTGCGGGGCTTCATCTCGCTCGTGCTCGTCCTGGCCGTTGTCTACGCGCTCTTCCAGTACGTCTTCCCCTGGGCGGAGCCTCTGCTCCCGTTCGGTGATGTGACGGTGGACGGCGAAGGCACCAGCGGAGCGGGGTCCGGTCAGTGAGCGCACGCATTCTCGTCGTCGACAACTACGACAGCTTCGTCTTCAACATCGTCCAGTACCTCTACCAGCTCGGCGCCGAGTGCGAAGTGGTGCGCAACGACGAGGTGACCACGGCACACGCCGAGGACGGCTTCGACGGCGTCCTGCTGTCGCCCGGCCCCGGTACACCCGAGCAGGCGGGGGTCTGCATCGAGATGGTCCACCACTGCGCGCGGAGCGGGGTGCCGGTCTTCGGCGTCTGCCTGGGGATGCAGTCGATGGCCGTCGCCTACGGCGGTGTCGTGGACCGTGCGCCGGAGCTGCTGCACGGCAAGACCTCCCCCGTGCTGCACGAGGGCAAGGGCGTGTTCGCCGGGCTGCCGTCCCCGTTCACCGCGACGCGTTACCACTCGCTCGCCGCCGAGCCGGCGACGGTCCCGTCCGTGCTCGAAGTCACCGCACGCACCGCCGACGGCATCATCATGGGGCTGCGCCACCGCGAACAGGCGGTGGAGGGGGTGCAGTTCCACCCCGAATCCGTGCTCACGGAGCACGGTCACCTGATGCTCGCCAACTGGCTGGAGCAGTGTGGTGACGAGGGCGCGGTCGCGAGATCGGCGGGGCTCGCCCCGGTGGTGGGCAAGGCCGCCGCGTGACCGCACTCCGCCCCTCCGCCGGGCAGGAAGGCCCGTACGCGCAGGGTGCGTACGAGCCCGACGGCACGTTCGAGGCGGCGGTGGAGCAGCTCGCAGACCCGCTGAACGACCCGCTTCCGGGGCAACGGCCCGCGGACCCGTCGGCGGGGCAGCACACCTCCCCCTGGTTCCGGGCGGAGGGCCCCCAGGACAGCGGGACGGCCCAGATGCCCCAGACGGCGCCCCAGGGGCCCGCGGAGCCTCCGGGCGAGTGGTACGACCCGGAGGGGTATCAGAGGGACTGGTACGGGCACCAGGGGCCGGAGACAGGTCCTGCCGCACCGACCGTCCAGGGGATCGCGGTGATACCTGGTCAGGGGACGCCGCCCCCGGCCCGGGCAGCAGCTGCCCCGCGCCCCGTGGAAGCTTTCACCGACGTCGGTCCGGACCCTGCGCGGCCCGTCGTCGACGTGGGTCCGGCCCTGCACGACGAGACCATGGCGCTGCGGACCTCCGACACCCGGCGAGCGTCGGAGCCGGCCGGGGCCGACACCTCCGGGTCCGCTCCCGAACCGCCGCCGACAGGTGGCCGTGCCGAGCGCCGCCGGGCGGCCAAGGGGCACGGAAGACGGCGGGGCGAACCCAGGCGCGCCACGGAGGCCGAGGCGGCGGAGCCCGCGGTCCCGATGTCACGACTGGAGGCCCGGCGCGCTGCCCGTGCCGCCAAGGACAGCCCCGCCGTCGTCGCCAGCCGGGTCGTCGGCGAAGTGTTCATCACCTTCGGCGTGCTGATGCTCCTGTTCGTCACGTACCAGCTGTGGTGGACCAACGTCCGCGCCGACCAGATCGCCGGCCGGGAGACGAACAAGATCCAGGACGACTGGGCCAACGGCGAGCGCAGCCCGGGGGTCTTCGAGCCCGGCCAGGGGTTCGCCATCATGCACATCCCGAAGCTGGACGTGGTCGCCCCGATCGCGGAGGGCATCAGCAAGGAGAAGGTCCTCGACCGGGGCATGATCGGTCACTACGCCGAGGGCAAGCTGAAGACCGCGATGCCTTCGGACGAGCAGGGGAACTTCGCGGTGGCCGGCCACCGCAACACCCACGGGGAGCCCTTCCGCTACATCAACAAGCTGAAGCAGGGCGACGCGATCGTGGTCGAGACGCAGGACGCCTACTACACGTACGAGATGACCAACATCCTTCCGCAGACGTCGCCGTCCAATGTGTCCGTGATCGACGAAGTCCCCCAGGGCTCCGGCTTCACCGGGCCGGGCAGGTACATCACGTTGACGACGTGCACCCCGGAATTCACGAGTACGTACCGAATGATCGTGTGGGGCAAGATGGTCGAGGAACGGCCGCGCAGCAAGGGGAAGCCCGACGCGCTCGTCGGCTGACGCGAGCTGGACGACATCACGACAGGGACGGGTGCGGTGGCAGCGAGGACCGAGCACGAAGAGCGCACCGACGAGCCGGCGGCCCCGGTCCTGCGCAGGAGCCGCCACCCCGTCGCGACGGCGGTGAGCCTCTTCGGTGAACTGCTGATCACCGCCGGGCTGGTGCTGGGCCTGTTCGTCGTCTACTCGCTGTGGTGGACCAATGTGCTGGCCGACCGTGAGGCGGACAAGCAGGGCAGCACCGTCCGCGACCGCTGGGCGGGCGGTCCGGGAGCACTGGACACCAGGGACGGCATCGGCTTCCTGCACGTCCCCGCCATGAAGAACGGCGAGGTGCTGGTCAAGAAGGGCACCGACACGGAGACGCTCAACAACGGCCTCGCCGGCTACTACACGGACCCGGTGAAGTCGGCCCTCCCCTCGGACGCGCAGGGCAACTTCGCGCTCGCCGCCCACCGGGACGGGCACGGTGCCAAGTTCCACAACATCGACAAGGTGAAGAAGGGCGACGCGGTCGTCTTCGAGACCAAGGACACCTGGTACGTCTACAAGGTCTTCGCGGAGCTGCCGGAGACGTCGAAGTTCAACGTCGACGCGATCGCCCCGGTGCCCAAGGAGTCGGGCGTGAAGAAGGCCGGCCGCTACATCACGCTGACGACGTGCACCCCGGTCTACACCTCGAAGTACCGCTACATCGTCTGGGGCGAGCTGGTGCGGACCGAGAAGGTGGACAGGGACCGCACGAAGCCGGCGGAGCTGCGGTAGTCACGGACGAACGCACAGGGCCCCGGTCACCATTGAGGTGACCGGGGCCCTGTGCGTGTGCGTACGGCGCTACGCGGGTCAGTCCCTGGAGCCGGACCGGCCGCCGATGATGTCGCCGCCGATCGTGGTGAGGGTGACCGTGGTGCCCTTGGCGACCGGGGTGTTGGGTCCTGGGTCGGCCTGCATCACCATGGCGTTCGGCTTGTCGGACGAGTTGGGCGCGAGCGCGACCACGAGGCCCATTCCTTCGAGCGTTGCCTTCGCCTGCTGGAACCGCTGACCGACGATGTCGGCCGGGATGGTGACCTGCTCGGGCTGCTCGGGCTGAGCCGGGCCCTTGGAGACCTTCAGGACGATCTGGACGTCCTTGGACTGCTCGCTCGGACCCGTGGGGGTCTGCTCGATGACCGTCCCGGCGGCCTCCTCCGAGTCGACATCCTGCTTCGACACGTTGGTGAACCCGAGGCCGTTCAGCTGTGCCACGGCCGCGTCGTAGGAGCGGGTGCGCACGTCGGGCATCGGCACGGTGGCCTCCTTGGCCACGGTGATCGTGACCTCGGTGTCCTTCTCCACCTTCGAACCGCCCTCGGGGTCCTGGGAGATGACCGTGTCCACGGTCTTCTCGGACTCGGCGGTCTTGACGTTCACCGTGAAGCCCTTGTCCTCCAGAGCCTTGCGGGCGCTGTCCTCGGACTTCTCCAGGACGTCCGGGACCTCGATCTTGGGGGCGCCGGTGGAGACGACCACCGTCACGGTCTCGCCCGTCTCCATCTTCTCGCTCGGGGAAGGGGACTGGCTGCAGATCTTGCCCTTCTCCTGGTTCGCGCAGGGTTCCTTGGAACCGACCGCCAGTTTGACCTCGGCGTTGTCCGCGCGCCCCTGAGCCTGTTCCATCGTGGAACCGATCAGGTCCGGAACGTCGACCTTGCCGCCGCTGCCGTCGGTGGAGCTGAAGACCGTACGGCCGATGAGGATCGCTCCGATGAGCACCAGGATGCCGGCGACGATCAGAAGGATCGTGGAGGTGTTGCTCTTCTTCTGGCGCCGGCGGCCCGGGCGGTCGTCGTAGCCGTAGCCGCCGTCGTCCGGATTGACCGGGGGCAGCATGGACGTCGGGGCGCCACCCTGGTCCGCCGCCCGCAGGGCGGTGGTGGGCTGGTCGTTGTTGTAGCCGTCGTACCCGCCGTAGCCCGCCGCTCCCATGGCCGCCGTGGCCGCGACCGGCTGGCCGTCGAGGCAGGCCTCGATGTCGGCCCGCATCTCGTCGGCCGACTGGTAGCGGTAGTCGGGGTCCTTGGTCAGCGCCTTGAGGACGATGGCGTCCATCTCGGGCGTGATCTCGGGGTCGAAGTTGCTCGGAGGCTGCGGCTCCTCACGGACGTGCTGGTACGCGACCGCGACCGGCGAGTCCCCGACGAACGGGGGTCGGACCGCCAGCAGCTCGTAGAGCAGGCAGCCGGTGGAGTACAGGTCGGAGCGTGCGTCGACCTGCTCGCCCTTGGCCTGCTCCGGGGAGAGGTACTGGGCGGTGCCGATGACCGCGGCGGTCTGGGTCATCGTCATTCCGGAGTCGCCCATGGCGCGGGCGATACCGAAGTCCATGACCTTGACCTGGCCGGTGCGCGTCAGCATGACGTTCGCCGGCTTGATGTCGCGGTGGACGATCTGGGCGCGGTGCGAGTACTCCAGGGCCTGGAGGATCCCGACCGTCATCTCGAGGGTCCGCTCCGGCAGCAGCTTGCGGCCGGAGTGCAGGAGCTCTCTGAGCGTCGATCCGTCGACGTACTCCATCACGATGTACGGGATGGAGACGCCGTCGACGTAGTCCTCGCCGGTGTCGTAGACGGCGACGATCGCGGGGTGGTTGAGCGAGGCGGCCGACTGGGCCTCACGGCGGAACCGTGCCTGGAAGGACGGATCGCGGGCGAGGTCGGCCCGCAGCGTCTTCACAGCGACGGTGCGGCCGAGCCGGGTGTCATGCGCGAGGTAGACCTCGGCCATGCCACCACGGCCGAGCACCGAGCCCAGCTCGTACCGGCCGCCGAGGCGACGCGGCTCTTCCATAACTGATCCAGCCCTCTCCGTCAGTCCCGACCGCACCCGTGTGTGGTCCGGCGGTGCGCTGTTCGCGCATACGCTACCGGGCACGCCCGGCGTGATCGGCCCGCACCCGTCAGCTGATATCCGACCGGTATCCCAATGTGCTGGTGTGAACAGAAGTTGTGACGGGTGTCACTACTTCCCGTCGAGTACCGCCTTCATCACGTTCTTGGCGATCGGAGCTGCCAGCCCGCCGCCGGAGATGTCGTCCCGGTTGGCGTTGCCGTCCTCGACCACCACGGCGACGGCGACCGGGGAGCCGCTGTCGGTCTTGGCGTACGAGATGAACCAGGCGTACGGCTTCTCGCTGTTGTTGAGGCCGTGCTGGGCGGTACCCGTCTTGCCACCGACGGTGACGCCGTCGATCTGCGCGTTGGTTCCCGTGCCGTCCTGGACCACGGTCTCCATCATCTGCTGCACCTTCTGGGCGTTCTCCGCCGAGAGCGGCTCGCTGAGCTGCTCCTTCTCGTGCGTGTAGATGACGTCCAGGTTGGGCGCCTGGCGCTGGGCGACCATGTACGGCTGCATGAGCTTGCCGTCGTTGGCGATCGCCGACGCGACCATGGCCATCTGGAGCGGAGTGGCGCGGTTGGAGGCCTGGCCGATGCCCGCCATGGCGTTCTGCGGCGGGTTGTCCTTCGGGTAGACGCTGGCGTCGGCGCGGACCGGTGTGAAGACCTCTTCGTTGAAGCCGAACTTGTCGGCCTGCTCGATCATCTTCGCGTTGCCGAGGTCGTCGCTCATCTTGCCGAAGACGGTGTTGCAGGAGTAGCGCAGCGCCACCCGGAGCGAGGCGTCCTTGCAGGGGATGTTCCCCTCGTTCTGCAGCAGGTTGGTCGACTGAGGGAGCCGCCAGGGCAGCGGGGAGTCCGTCTTGGCGTCGATGTCGGTGTAGAGGCCGTTCTCCAGCGCCGCGGCGGCCGTGACGACCTTGAAAGTCGAGCCGGGCGGGTAGGTCTCCCGCAGGGCCCGGTTCAGCATCGGCTTGTCCTCGTCCTTGAGGAGCTTCTGCCGGGCGTCCGAGTCCTTCATGGAGTTGCCCGCGAAGACCGAGGGGTCGTACGAGGGAGTGCTGGCCAGCGCCAGGACGGCGCCGGTCTGCGGGTCGAGCGCGGCGACGGCGCCCTTCTTGTCGCCCAGTCCCTCGAAGGCGGCCTTCTGGGCGGCGCCGTTGAGGGTGGTGACGATGTTCCCGCCGGTCTTCTTCTCGCCGGTGAACATCGACAGGGTGCGGTCGAAGAACAGGTCGTCACTGTTGCCGGTGAGGATGCCGTCCTCGATGCTCTCCAGCTGCGAGGAGTCGAAGGCCTGCGAGGAGTAGCCGGTTACGGGCGCCCACATGGGGCCGTTCTTCCAGACCCGCTTGTACTTGAAGTCGCTGTCCTTGGTCTCGACGGAGCCCGTGACGGGCTCGCCGTCGACGATGATGTTGCCGCGCTCGTGGGCGTAGCGCTCGATCTGGACGCGGCGGTTGTGCTCGTTCGCGTTGAGTTCGTCGGCACGGACGTACTGGATGTAGTTCGTGCGGATCAGCAGGGCCAGGACGAGGATGCCGCAGAAGATGGCGATCCTGCGGAGCGGCTTGTTCACGGTCGGACCACCTGGGTCATCTCGGCGTCCGGGGACGGTGCGGGGGCCGGGGCCGGGCGTCGGGCCGTGTCGCTGATTCTGATCAGGATCCCGATGAGGGCCCAGTTCGCGATGACGGACGAACCACCGGCCGCGAGGAACGGCATGGTCATACCGGTCAGCGGGATGAGCCCCATGACACCGCCGGCGACGACGAATACCTGGATGGCGAAGGCACCGGAGAGACCGATGGCCAGGAGCTTGCCGAAGGGGTCACGCGCGGCGAGTGCGGTGCGGACGCCGCGTTCGACGATCAGGCCGTACAGGAGGAGGAACGCCATCATCCCGGCGAGCCCGAGCTCCTCGCCGACGGTGGCAAGGATGAAGTCGGTGTTGGCCGCGAAGAGGATGAGGTCGGGATGGCCCTGGCCCAGCCCGGCCCCGAGCGTGCCACCGGATCCGAAGGCCATGAGGACCTGGGCCATCTGCTCACTGGCCTGGTGGGTGCCCCAGCCCGCGAAAGGATCGAGCCATGCCGTCACGCGGTCCTGGACGTGTGGCTCGAACGAGGCGACACCCACCGCACCGGCGGCGGACATCGCCAGGCCGAACACGATCCAGCTGGTGCGCTCGGTGGCCACGTACAACATGACGACGAACATGCCGAAGAACAGCAGAGAGGTGCCGAGGTCCGTCTCGAAGACCAGGATGAGGATCGACATCGCCCAGATCATGAGGATCGGTCCGAGGTCGCGGCCACGAGGGAGGTACATGCCCATGAAGCGGCGGCTGGCGAGCGCCAGAGCGTCGCGCTTGACCATCAGGTAGCCGGAGAAGAACACCGCGATGATGATCTTCGCGAACTCTCCTGGCTGGAGCGACCCGACACCGGGGATGGTGATCCAGATCTTCGCGCCGAACTGGGACGGAAAAAACATGGGGAGGATCAGCAGGACCAGAGCCACCACCATGGAGATGTAGGTGTAACGCTGGAGGATGCGGTGGTCCTTGAGCAGGAGAAGAACCCCGACGAAGAGCGCCACACCTACTGCGGAAAAGATCAACTGTTTCGAAGCGGCCGGGGCGAAACTGGGCAGCCGGAGCAGCCGTTCGGACTGGTCCAGGCGCCAGATGAGAGCCAGACCCAGCCCGTTCAGCAGCGTCGCCAGCGGCAGCAGCAGCGGGTCCGCGTACGGGGCGAATCTGCGGACGGCGAGGTGGGCCACGCCGCCGAGCAGGGCGAGGCCCAGCCCGTACCCGAGCATGCCGGCGGGCAGTTCACCGTGGAGGGCGAGGCCCACGTTGGCGTACGCGAACACCGAGATCAGGACGGCGAAGGCGACCAGCGCCAGCTCGGTGTTACGGCGGCTCGGCGCGTCGATCGCGCCGATGGTGGTCGTGTTGGTGACAACGCTCATGTGCTGAAGGCCCCCTACGGCTTACTGCTTACCGCACTGCAGGGCCAGCTTCTTCTCTTCCTCCGAGAGGCTGGGGCCGGGAGTGGGAGTCGCGGTCTTGGTCCCCTTGGCGGGAGACATGGCTGACGTGCTGTCGGCGGCGTTGCCGGTCTCGCCCTTGTCCTTGGCGGCATTGGTGTCCGCCTCGGCCGCGCGGCGCTGCGCGTCCTTCTTGCAGGCGGAGGCCTGTGCGTCGAGCTCGCTGAGCTTCTTGCGGGCCTCGGTGAGGTTGCCCTGGGAGATCGTCGCCTCGACCCGCTTGCGCCAGTACGGCGGGAGGTACTTGAGTTCGATCTTGGTGTCCTCCTCGACCTTCGAGAGGGACACCCAGGCGAGATCCTGGCTGATGCCACGGAACAGCGCGACGTTGTCGTCCTTCACGCCCACGTAGAACTGCGTCTGGGTCCAGCGGTATCCGCCGTAGACGCCACCGCCGATGACGGCCAGCGCGAGCACGATGTAGAACGACCGCTTCAGCCACCTGCGACGGCCGCGGGGCTTGACGAAGTCGTCGTCGGTGTACGAGTCGAAGGCGCCGTCCGGGCCGGAGCCGTAACCCACGTCGTCGCCGCTGCCAGGGGGACCGAAGCCCCCGGACGGCGGCGGCACGGGGCGGCCGAGGCCGGCCGCGCGGCCCGCCGGCGTCTCCATCGCGCGGCCGTCGTTCGCCTGGGCGGCCTGGTTCTCGGCGACGGCGCCGACGATGACCGGGGTGTCGTTGAGCTGCCCGGCCAGGGTGTCGTTGCTTTCGACGTCCAGGACGTCGGCGACGATGCAGGTGATGTTGTCGGGACCACCGCCGCGCAGGGCGAGCTGGATGAGGTCCTGGATGGTCTCCTGAGGGCCCTGATAGCTGGCCAGGGTCTCTTCCATCGTCTGGTGGGAGACGACGCCGGAGAGCCCGTCCGAGCAGATCAGATAGCGGTCACCGGCGCGGACCTCCCGGACGGAGAGATCGGGCTCCACATGGTCGCCGCTGCCCAGCGCCCGCATCAGCAGGGAGCGCTGCGGGTGGGTGGTGGCCTCTTCCTCGGTGATCCTGCCCTCGTCGACGAGGCGCTGGACCCAGGTGTGGTCCTGGGTGATCTGCGTCAGGACGCCGTCACGCAGGAGGTAGGCGCGGGAGTCACCGACGTGGACGAGGCCAAGACGCTGACCGGTCCAGAGCAGGGCCGTGAGCGTCGTGCCCATGCCCTCCAGCTGGGGGTCCTCCTCGACCATGACGCGCAGTTGGTCGTTGGCCCGCTGGACCGCCGTGCCGAGCGAGGTGAGGATGTCGGAGCCCGGGACGTCGTCGTCGAGCTGCACGAGCGTGGAGATCACCTCGGAGCTGGCGACCTCTCCGGCCGCCTGGCCGCCCATGCCGTCGGCGATGGCGAGAAGACGGGGGCCGGCGTAGCCGGAGTCCTCGTTGCCTTCCCGGATCATGCCCTTGTGCGATCCGGCGGCGAAGCGCAGGGACAAGCTCATGCGCACCTCGCCCGTCGGTTCGGGGTACAGCCGGTCTCGAGCCACACTGCCCACCCTCCGGTCGGGAGCCGGGCCGGGTCCGTAGTCAGGACCGCGGCGGCTCGCTCGCTCCGCTCGCTCATTGTCGTACTACTTCCGCAGCTCGATGACGGTCTTGCCGATGCGGATCGGCGCGCCCAGCGGAACAGGTGTCGGGGTGGTGAGCCGGGTCCGGTCGAGATAGGTGCCGTTGGTGGACCCGAGATCCTCGACGATCCACTGGCCGTCACGGTCGGGGTAGATCCTGGCATGCCTGCTGGACGCGTAGTCGTCATCCAGCACGATCGTTGAATCGTGCGCCCGGCCCAGGGTGATGGTCTGCCCCTGGAGCGCGACAGTGGTGCCGGTGAGCGTGCCCTCGGAGACGACCAGCTTTGTGGGTGCCCCGCGGCGCTGGCGCCCGGACTGCTGGCGCTGCTGAGGCGGCGCCGCTTGTTGTTGGCGTCCCTGCTGCGGACGGGCGTCAGCGGCAGTGCGGCGTGAGCCGCGCTGCGTGACACGCGTACCGAACAGGTCGCTGCGAATGACCTGGACGGCCACGATTACGAATAGCCACAGAACAGCCAGGAAACCTAGCCGCATGACCGTCAGGGTCAGCTCTGACATTGCCCCCGCTTCACCCTTCGGCTTGCCGGTAAACGATGGTGGTGCTGCCCACGACGATCCGCGAGCCGTCGCGGAGCGTAGCGCGGGTGGTGTGCTGCCCGTCTACCACGATGCCGTTGGTAGACCCGAGATCCTGGATGGTCGAGGGCGTTCCGGTCCGGATCTCACAGTGCCGGCGCGATACGCCGGGGTCGTCGATCCGCACGTCGGCGTCGGTGCTTCGTCCCATCACCAACGTCGGGCGGGAGATCTGATGGCGGGTGCCGTTGATCTCGATCCAGCGCCGCACCTGGGCGTCCGGCATGGGGCCGGACGCGGCCGGCGGGCGCCAGTCGCTGGAAGGGCCTCCGGAGCGCCCCGCGCCCGGCGGCGGGGCCGGGGGCATGGGAGGGGCGGCAGCCGGCGGGTAGCCGTAGCCACCCTGCCCCTGAGGGGCAGCGGGGCGGTTCGGCTGGGCATAGGGAGCAGGGCCGCCCTGCTGGCCCTGCTGTGACGAACTCGACGCCAGGGTCCGGCTGCGTACGCGGTAGAGACCGGTGTCGAGGTCGTCCGCCTTCTCCAGGTGGACCTTGATCGGTCCCATGAAGGTGTACCGCTGCTGCTTGGCGTAGTCACGTACGAGGCCGGACAGCTCGTCCCCCAGCTGGCCGGAGTACGGGCTGAGGCGCTCGTAGTCCGGGGTGCTGAGCTCGACGATGAAGTCGTTCGGCACGACGGTCCGCTCGCGGTTCCAGATCGACGCGTTGTTGTCGCACTCGCGCTGAAGGGCTCCCGCGATCTCGACCGGCTGCACCTCGGACTTGAAGACCTTGGCGAAGGTGCCATTGACCAGACCTTCGAGACGCTGCTCGAAACGCTTCATGACTCCCATGGGGCACCTCCTCCGGTGTCGTCATCCCTGCACTGCTTACTGATCGTATCCACGCGTGGGGAAATCGGCTGGTTCCCCTTGTCTGCACAGTGGATGAGTGTCACCTCTCACACGGATCGTAGAGGTGCCCTCCTGACAGTGTCCCGCACTCCGGGTGCACTCAGGAGGAGTGGGGCCCGGCTTTCCGCGTTCCCGGTTCCCCTCGTGGGTTCGGCGAAACAACGGATGTGAATCCACCCTGTCCAGCGTGCTAATCTTCCGATGTCGCCAGGCGCTCACACCACTCGGTGAGAGAGTCTGAAAGCACCACTCATGCGCGAGTGGCGGAACGGCAGACGCGCTGGCTTCAGGTGCCAGTGTCCTTAGGGACGTGGGGGTTCAAATCCCCCCTCGCGCACAACAGGCAGTCGCTTGCGACCGCCGGGTTGGTTCGACAGAACCCCCGCACCGGAGAGATCCGGTGCGGGGGTTCTTCGTTGTGTGAGCTCTTCGTTGTGTGGCCGAGGAGGGTGCGCGTGAGGGGTGCTGTGATGAAGCCCGCATCGTCGCGGAAGCCCGGCTCGGGAGGAGCCTGTTTCACGTGAAACGTCGGATCCGCACCTAAGAGAACTTTCGTGCGAGCCCGCCCGTTAAGGCGCTTTTCGTGCGAGCCCGCCCGTCAGTGGCCCTCAGGCGGCGAGGCGCGCCGCCAGAGCCTTGGCCTTCTCCGCGGCGTCGGTGAATGCCTGGGTGCGGGAAGCGTCGGCGAGGGGGATGAGCTCGGCCATCTCGGGCTTGGAGTGGGCCAGCGTCAACTCCGGGACGATGAAATCGACTTCGGCTCCCAGCATGCCCGTCAGCACCTTCTCCAGGTAGTTCTGGACGAACTCGAACTCCTCGCGCGGCGTGCCGGGGGCGTACGAGCCGCCTCGGCTGGCCACAACGGTGACGGGCGTGCCGGCGACGGGGCTGTCGGGCCCCGCGTTGTGGCCCACGATGATCACCTGGTCGAGCCACGCCTTGAGGGTGGACGGGATGGAGAAGTTGTACATCGGCGCGCCGATGAGCACGGCGTCCGCAGCGGCCAGCTCGGCCGCCAGCTCCCCTCGCAGCGGGTCCTCGGCGCCGGCGGCCACCGCCGAGGCGTCCAGGTGGGGCAGGGGGGTGGCGGCGAGATCGCGGTAGACGACCTCGCCGTCGGGGTGTTGCTCGCGCCAAGCCGTGACGAATGCGGCGGTGACCTCACGGGACGTGGAGCCCTGGGGGAATACGGCGGAGTCGAGGTGCAGAAGCGTGGCCATGGGGATCTCCGTAGGAGTCGGGTGGGCGGATCGGTGCGGGCCACGGAGGAGGTCGTGGGCAGGTGGGCGCGATCCGGCTTTTCAGTACGTACCTAGTAATAACATAGTCCCTTACTTTTCATAAGCCCCGCACTCCGGCGCAGTACTCTGGGGGCATGGCGGATCACAGCGAGCAGGCCTGTCGGCAGGTGGACGGGAGCATCACGCGCGTCTTCGAGCTGTTCGGGAAGCGCTGGACGGGCCCGATCGTCTCGGTGCTGATGCAGCGGCCGGTGCACTTCGCGGATCTGCGTCGAGCGATTCCGGGCATCAGTGAGCGGATGCTGTCGGACCGGCTGTCCGAGCTGGGGGCGGCCGGTCTTGTGGTGCGTGAGGTCGACGAAGGGCCCCCGCTGCGGGTCGCGTACCAGCTGACGGAGGCAGGCGCCGCGATGGGGCCCGCGCTCGAGGAGCTCGGGCGGTGGGCCGATGCCTATCTCGGGGGCCCGAGGGGCTGCTGACCTGCTGCCGGGTGGTCCGAGGGGCTGCTGACCCGCCGCCGGGCCGTCCCGCGGCGGAGTGGCCGGGCGTCTATCGGGGTGCGGTGTCCTCGCCCGCCGCGTTGTAGCGCAGCAGGTACTCCGCGAACTGTTCGAGATCGTCCGATGTCCACGCGCCGAGGCGTTCCCGGTAGGCGGCGCGCCGACTGGCCTGGGTCGAGGCGAGTGCCTGGGTGCCGGCGTCGGTGGGGTGCAGTACCTGGATGCGCTGGTCGTCCGGGTCCGGGTGGCGCTCGACCAGGCCGAGCTTCTCCAGCGCCGCCACCTGGCGGCTGACCGTCGACTTGTCCAGCATGTAGTGCGCCGCCAGGTCGGTCGCGCGGCAGCCCTGCCGGTCGTCGATGTGGGCGAGCAGCGTGTACGAGACCAGCGGCAGATCCGGGTGGAGCCGTGCCGCGGTCGAGCGCGCGCGGCGCGCGAAAGCGGTGAGCTCGCGCTGGATGACGTCCAGCGACTCCTCGCGCCCCTGGGGGGTGTCTGCCACGTGAATCACCTTCCCGAACTTTAGTTGTATGCTACAACGAGACTAGTAGTTGTAAAAGCCAACCATTGGAGGAGTGGTCGAATGTCCGCAGGTCCGAGCTCCGCCTCCGGCTCAACCGCCGGTGCGCTGCGTCATGTGCTCAGCCATCTCATTACGCCGCTGCTGATGTGCATCGGTATGGGGCTTGCCTATCTGGGGGCCTTTCACGCCCCGGAGCCGCACGACCTGAGGGTGGACGTCGTCGGCTCGGGAGCAAGTGCGCAGGTACTCGCCCAGACCTTGCAGGACAAGGGTGACGGGGCGTTGAGTGTGCGTACCGTAGCGGACCGCGAAATCGCGGTGAACCACCTGAGGACGCAGCAGAGTTACGGCGCGTACGTCCCGGGTGGCAGTCCCGAGCTCCTGGTCGCCACCGCCTCGTCGGACACCAGCGCGACGGTGGCCCAGAAGGTCTTCACCGAGGTGGCCGCCGGGCAGGGCGCCCCGCTCGAGGTGACGGACGTGGCGCCTACGGCGGATGGTGATCCGACCGGCCAGGGGATCTTCTTCCTGCTGGTGGCGGTCAGTATCGGGTCGTACGCGTCGGTCGCGGTGATCGGTGGTGCCGGGGCGGTGCTGGCTCTGCGGATCAGGGCCGGGCTGGCCATCGGCACCTCGCTCGTGGTGAGTCTGATCGGAGCCGCGTTCGCGGGGCCGGTGTTCGGTCTGGTGGACCACGGCCTCGGCGGACTCTGGGCGGTGGCGTGGCTCTATTCGGCGGGGATCCTGCTGATCGGGGTGGGGTTGCACACCTTCCTCAAGCGCTGGACGACGCTCGGCGTGATGCTGCTCTTCGTCATGCTCAACTTCACGAGTTCCGGAGGCATCTTCCGGCCGGAGGTCCAGCCGGGCTTCTTCGGAGCCCTGCACTCCTTCTGGAACGGCGCGGGATTCGTCGAAGGGGTGCGCAGCCACGTGTACTTCGGCGGGCACGCCCTGGGCGGGCACCTGCTGGTGCTGGCTCTGTGGTTCGTGGCCGGTCTGGCCGTTCTGGGGGTGGCGGGCCTGGCCGAGGCGAAGCGGCGTCGCGAGGAGGCGGAGAAGGCGCGTGAGGCGGCGGCCGTACGGGCTGCGGCCGGGGCGGAGGAGGAGATGGAGGAGGCCGTCGGGGTGTGACGGCCCGCACCAGGGCTCTGTGCGCAGGCACGGAAGCCTGGCCTCCGCGGGAGGTTGTCCACAGGCCGGCTTCCGAGTTGTCCACAGGGGCAGACGGCGGTCACGGACGGTTGTACCGTCGTTCGCAGTTGATGTTGGTCGGACGGGACGGCTGAACGAGGCGGGGGAGGCGGCGCACCATGGACGAAGTCGAGGCGACGGTGCCGGCACAGCGGAGGACCGGGCGTATCCCGGTCGTTCCCGGATTCGCGCGGCGCGTGGCCGGAGGGGTGCGGCCCGGACCTGGGGCAGCTTCCCCGAAGGCGGCCGGCAAGGCGCTGAGGCTCGAGGTGCCCCGGTCCGCGCACAGTTCGCTGGACCTGCCCGCCGGGAGGCCGGACGCGGTCCAGGCGGTCGAGGAGTCGAACGAGGGCCGGGTGCCCGGCCTCACGCCCATACGGGTGGGGCGGATGGCCGCGACGCCGTTCGCGTTCCTGCGCGGCTCGGCCGGGCTGATGGCGCACGACCTGATGGGCACTCCGGTCACTGGCGTGGGCGCCCAGCTCTGCGGTGACGCGCACGCGGCCAACTTCGGGCTGTACGGCGACGCGCGCGGCAACCTGGTCATCGATCTCAACGACTTCGACGAGACCGTCTTCGGCCCGTGGGAGTGGGATCTCAAGCGGCTCGCCACCTCGCTGGTGCTCGCGGGCAGGGAGGCGGGGGCGGACGAGGCCACCTGCCGGCAGGGTGCGTACGACACGGTGGGCGCGTACCGCCGCACGATGCGTCTGCTGGCGGGCCTGCCCGCACTCGACGCGTGGAACGCCATCGCGGACGAGGAGCTCGTCTCGCACACCGACGCCCGGGACCTGCTCGGGACGCTGGAGCGGGTTTCCGCGAAGGCGCGGAACAACACCAGTGCCCGCTTCGCCGCCAGGTCCACGGAGGAGAGCGAGGACGGCGGGCGCCGATTCGTCGACTCACCGCCCGTGCTGCGGCGTGTGCCTGACGCGGAGGCCGCTGCCGTGGCGGCGGGGCTGGAGGGCTACGTCGGTACGATCTCGGAGGACAGGGTTCCGCTGCTTGCCCGTTACGCCATCCATGATGTGGCGTTCCGGGTGGTCGGCACGGGAAGCGTGGGTACCCGGTCGTATGTGGTGCTGCTGCTCGACCACCGCGGCGAGCCGCTGGTGCTGCAGGTGAAGGAGGCCCGCCCGTCCGCGCTCTCCCCCTATCTCGGCCGGATCGGCTTCGACGTGCCGGACGTGGTGCACGAGGGGCGCCGGGTGGTGCTCGGACAGAAGCGGATGCAGGTCGTCAGCGACATACTGCTCGGCTGGGCCGAGGTCGACGGCCGGCCGTATCAGGTACGCCAGTTCAGGAACCGCAAGGGAAGCGTGGATCCGGCCGCACTCGCTGCGGACCAGGTCGACGACTACGGGCGGATGACCGGTGCCCTGCTGGCCCGGGCCCACGCGCACAGCGCCGACCCCCGGCTGCTCGCGGGTTACTGCGGGAAGAACGCCGAGCTGGACGCGGCGGTGGCAGATTTCGCCGTGACGTACGCGGACCGGACCGAGGCGGATCACGCCGAGCTCGTCCGGGCTGTCCGAGCCGGACGAATAGCCGCTGAGCTCGGCGTCTGAGCGGGTCCTGCTGCCCCCGTGTGTCTTCACGGCGCGGGCCGTGGCCATACGCTGGACGGGTGACCCACGAAGCCGCCGGGGTGCCGACCACCCGGAACGACGAAGACCGGCAGAACCAGGACCGGCAGGACGCGCCGAAGCACGCGCGGGATGTGCCGCGGCACGCGGAGGACGCGTCGCAGGGTGGCAGCCTGCGGGCGGGCCCGGACGATGCGCCGGAGGCGGGTCCCGCCTCCGCCGGCGCGGCTGGTGATCCGGCAGGCGGGGCGGCCGGTGAGGCCGGCGGTGACGCGGTGGGTGAGGGAGCCGCCCCTCGGCCCGAGGAGCGGCTCGCCAAGGCGGTGCGGGTGGCCGAGCAGGCGCTGATCGAGTTCGAGATCGCGGTGGAGACCTTCCGGGTGGAGGTGGAGAACTTCTCCCGGCTGCATCACCAGAAGCTCGGCCCGATGTACGCCCGCCTCGATGAGCTCGACGCGCAGATCGCGGAGGCGCGGGCCGCGCGGACCGGCGATCCGGAGGATCTGCGCAAGGCCCAGGAGGCGCGGGCGATCGTCATGCCGATGCCCGGGGTCGAGGAGCTCTTCCACGGCTGGATGGACTCGGACGGCCTCTCACCCGAGGCCTCGGCCATGCTCACCGACCAGCCCGTCCGGCCGCCGAAGCGGGTCAGGCCGAGCGAGGAGGCGCGCAAGCTCTACCGGGAGCTCGCCCGTCAGGCACACCCGGACCTGGCACCGGACGAGACGGAGCGGGCGCGGCGGGACGAGTTCATCGCCCGGGTCAACGCGGCCTACGGGCGCGGCGACGTGGCGTTGCTGAAGGAGCTGGCCGCGGAGTGGGCGGCGGGGCCTGCGACGCCGGAGCTGCGGCTCAGCGAGAGCGAGGAGCTCTACGCGCGGCTGGAGTGGCTAAGCCGCCGTAAGGAGCTGCTGACGGTTCTGGCCCAGGAGCTGGAGGAGAGCGCGATCGGCTCGATGCTGCGGATGGCGCCGGACGACCCCGACCGGCTGCTGGACGACATCGGCGAGAAGCTTCTGGCGGAGGTCTCCCAGCGTGAGGGCGAGCTGGCAGGGCTGGTGCAGTAGCGTTCCGGGTGACCCTGGCGCGTACGTACGAGAGAAGGCATCCCCATGAATTTCGCTCCACTGCCCTCGGTGGACGTCGCGGCGGTTCCGTCGGACGGCTTCGTGCTGGACGTCCGGGAGGACGACGAGTGGGCGGCCGGGCATGTCGAGGGCGCGCTGCACATTCCCATGAGCGACTTCGTGGGCCGTTTCGGTGAGCTGACCGAGGCGGCCGACGACGGTCGGCGTGTGCATGTGATGTGCCGTGTCGGAGGCCGGTCGGCCCAGGTCACCCAGTATCTGGTGCAGCAGGGCATCGATGCCGTGAACATCGACGGCGGCATGCTCGCCTGGGATGGCGCCGGGCGCCCGATGGTCACGGAAAACGGGAACTCGGCCTTCGTGCTCTGACCGCTTCCGCGGCACCGTGCGCACGCGGGCATACGCACTGCGGCCGTGCGCACGCGGTCGTACGCACTGCGGCCGTGCGCACGCGGTCGTACGCACTGCGGCCGTGCGCAGGCGGTCGTACGCACGGCGGTTCCGGTGCGGGCTGGGCGCTGGTCGGGCGGAGCCGTGCGACCTCTCTTACGGCGGTCTCAGTGGTTGGCCTGCATCAGTGGTGGGGCGGTCTCAGTGGTCGAAGTCGAGTTCGACTTCCGGGGTGACGGGGTGCGACTGGCAGGCCAGCACGAAGCCTGCCCCGGTCTCCTCCGGTTCCAGGGCGAAATTGCGGTCCATCCGCACCTCGCCCGAGACCAGGAAGGCCCGGCAGGTCCCGCACACTCCGCCCTTGCAGGCATAGGGAGCGTCAGAGCGGCTTCGCAGCACCGTTTCCAGCAGCGATTCGCCGTCCTGGACCGGCCAGCTGCCCGATCGCCCGTCGAGTGTCGCCGTGAGCCTGCTCTCCGACGGCGCCGCCACCCTGGCGGCCGTCGGCAGACCCGCCCCCTCGTCGGCGACGTGGAAGATCTCCTGGTGGATGCGTGACCGGTCGGCGCCGAGTGCGCGCAGCGCTTCTTCCGCCCCCCGGACCAGGCCGAGCGGCCCGCACAGGAACCAGCCGTCCACGTCGGGCACGGACAGCAGGGCGGGCAGCAGCCCGGTGAGCCGCTCGCGGTCCAGCCGGCCCGAGGGGAGCCCGGCAGCCTGTTCCTCCCGGGACAGCGCGGTCACCAGCTGGAAGCGGTCCGGGTAGCGGTCCTTGAGATCCGCCACCTCGTCCAGGAACATCGTCGACGCAGACGTCCGGTCGCTGCGGATCAGACAGAAGCGCGCCGAGGGCTCCCGTGCCAGCAGGGTCGCCGCCATCGACAGCACCGGGGTGATTCCGCTGCCGCCGACGATCGCGGCGAAGTGGCCGGGGCGCGGATCGAGGACGAAACGGCCCATCGGAGCCATCGCCTCCAGCTGGTCCCCCACAGCCAGCTCCTTGATGGCGTACGTCGAGAACGCGCCTCCGTCGACCATGCGGATGCCCACCCGAAGCAGGGGGTCGCCCGGCTGCTCGGTGGCCGGGGCGCAGATCGAGTACGACCGCCGGATCTCCTCGCCGTCGACGCGGTAGCGCACATTCAGGTGCTGGCCGGGGGAATGGCGGAAGGTCTCGCGCAGTTCGGACGGCACGGCGAAGGTGACGGCCACCGCGTCGTCCGTGATCCGTTCGATCGCGCTGACCCGGAGCGGATGGAACATCTACAACTCCTTGAAGTGGTCGAACGGTTCGCGGCACGTCACACAGCGGCGCAGTGCCTTGCAGGCTGTGGAGGAGAACCGGCTCAGCAGCTCCGTGTCCGTGGAACCGCAGTGCGGACAGCGCACCGAGAGCGTCAGAGGAACCGGCCCGCCGGGCCCGCTCCCCGGCCGGGGCGGCGCTATGCCGAACTCCGCGAGCTTGCGGCGCCCCTCGTCGCTGATGTCGTCGGTCGACCAGGCAGGGGCGAGGACCGTGACCACGGACACCTCACTGACGCCGTGGTCGTGCAGGACACGCTCGATGTCGGCGGACATGGCCTCGATGGCCGGGCAGCCGGTGTACGTCGGGGTGAGCCGCACGGTGACCTTGTCCGGTCCGTCGGCCCGCACGCCGCGGAGCACGCCGAGCTCGTCGAGCGTGAGGACCGGCAGCTCGGGATCGGGAACGGAGCCCGCCAGCCGGTGGAGCTCCGCTTCCAGCGGGGTCTCGGTGGTCACCATGACGCCCCCGGGTGGCTACGGTGCAGATGCTGCATCTCGGCGAGCATCCGCCCGAAGGGCTCCGTGTGCAGACCCTGCCGGCCCGCTCCGGCCGCCCAGGCGCCGGACTGCGGCCCCACCGGAAGGGTCAGGGTGGCCCGCTCCACCACGGAGGTGACCGCGTCCAGCCAGCCGTCGCGCAGGGCCTGCGAGTCGACGTCGACTCCTTCGACCGGCTCGAACAGCTCGCCGGTGAACCGCCACAGGGTGTCCAGCGCGAGCTGCATGCGCTCATGGCTTTCCGTGGTGCCGTCGCCCAGCCGCAGGACCCACTGCTCCGCGTGGTCCCGGTGATAGGCGACCTCCTTGACCGCCTTGGCCGCTAGATCCGCGAACTCGCCCTCGCCGGCGGCCAGTGCCTCGTACAGCAGGTGCTGGTAAACGGAGAAGTAGAGCTGGCGGGCGATGGTGTGGGCGAAGTCGCCGTTCGGCTGCTCCACCAGCTGGACGTTGCGGAAGGCTCGCTCCTCACGCAGGTACGCCAGCTGGTCCTCGTCGCCCACGAACGAGAGCAGCATCCTGGCCTGGCCCAGCAGATCGAGGGCGATGTTGGCCAGGGCTACTTCCTCCTCCAGCACGGGAGCGTGGCCCGCCCACTCCCCCAGCCGGTGCGAGAGCACCAGTGCGTCGTCGCCGAGGGCGAGAGCCGCGCTCACAGGTGCTTCACCCCTTCCGGGATCTCGTAGAACGTGGGGTGGCGGTAGGGCTTGTCCCCGGCGGGCTCGAAGAACGAGTCCTTCTCGTCCGGCGAGGATGCGGTGATCTCCGTCGAGGGCACCACCCAGAGGGAGACGCCTTCCGAGCGGCGGGTGTACAGATCGCGGGCGTTGCGCAGGGCCATCTCTGCGTCCGGCGCGTGCAGGCTGCCCGCGTGGGTGTGGGACAGCCCTCGCCGGGAGCGCACGAACACCTCCCACAGGGGCCAGTCGGTCGAGCTGCTCATGCGGTCGCCTCCACGGGCTGGGCGGCCGCTCCGGCTGTGCCGGGCCGTGCCGCGTGCTTGTCTGCGTATGCCGCCGCCGCGTCGCGGACCCAGGCGCCCTCCTCGTGGGCCGTGCGCCGCTGGGTCAGCCGTTGTTCGTTGCACGGGCCGTTGCCCTTGAGGACCTCCTGGAACTCCGTCCAGTCGATCGCGCCGTAGTCGTGCTGTCCCAGCTCTTCGTTCCACCGGATGTCGGGGTCGGGGAGGGTGAGCCCCAGCGCCTCTGCCTGCGGGACGCAGATGTCGACGAACCGCCGGCGCAGCTCGTCGTTGGAGTGCCGTTTGATCTTCCAGGCCATCGACTGTGCCGAGTGCGCCGAGGAGTCGTCGGGCGGACCGAACATCATCAGGGAGGGCCACCACCACCGGTTCACCGCGTCCTGGGCCATCTCGTGCTGGGCGGGGGTGCCGCGGCTCAGGGCGAGCAGCAGCTCGTACCCCTGGCGCTGGTGGAAGGACTCCTCCTTGCAGACCCGGATCATCGCGCGGGCATACGGGCCGTAGGAGCAACGGCACAGCGGCACCTGGTTGGTGATCGCGGCGCCGTCCACCAGCCAGCCGATCGCGCCGACGTCCGCCCAGGTCAGCGTGGGGTAGTTGAAGATCGAGGAATAGCGCTGCCGCCCGGCGTGCAGCTTGTCGAGCATCTCCTCGCGGCTGGTACCCAGGGTCTCCGCCGCGCTGTACAGGTAGAGGCCGTGCCCGGCCTCGTCCTGCACCTTCGCCATCAGGATCGCCTTGCGGCGGAGCGAGGGCGCCCGGGTGATCCAGTTGGCCTCGGGCTGCATACCGATGATCTCGGAATGGGCGTGCTGGGCCATCTGGCGGATCAGTGAGGCCCGGTACGCCTCGGGCATCCAGTCCCGAGGCTCGATCCGGTCGTCGGCCGCCACCGCGGCGTCGAAGGCCGCCAGACGCTCCGCGTCCGCCTCGTCCGCCGTGCCTGCTGTCCCCTGCGTCGTCTGGTCCGCAGTCACTGCCGCCATCCCGGGCTCCCTACCGACCGATCGTTCGGTTCATCGGCTTCAATGGTGAGCCGGAGGCCCGTAGGGTGTCAACCCTGTGGATAACTGAGTGGTGATCGACGGTGATCGGGGCGGGATGAATGCGGACCACGGTGGGCGCACCGGAGACGAGAAGAAACTCGCCTGGCCCGGCGTGAAGAGCCGCCCGTCAGCGGATCAGGAGGCGGAGGCCTCACCCGCCGGAATACCGGACGCCGGGGCGGCCCTCCAGCCCGACCCCGACCCCGACCCGGACCCGGTTGCCGTCGCACCGTCGCCGGACACCGCTGCCGAGCCCGGGCCAGGGGCAGGCCCCGGGGGGCCCGGGCCCGGACCGGCCGGACGCCGGCCGGGCGGCGGGATGGCGGCGCTCTCGCTTCCGTATCAGGTCGTCGCGGCGCTGGCGCTGTCCGGCCTGGGACTGCTGGCCTGCGCGCACATAGCCATGATCTTTCTGCATGTCGCGCCGTCCAACACACTGACGAAGCAGCACGGCGAGGTGGTCGACGACTGGGTCTACCCCGAGTTCGAGCAGAACTGGAAGCTGTTCGCCCCCAACCCGCTCCAGCAGAACATCTCCGTGCACGTGCGCGCCGAAGTGGCCGACGACGGCGCTGACGGCAGCAAGGTCACGCGCTGGATGGATCTCTCGCGCGAGGACGGCGAGGCGATACGCGGAAACCCCCTCCCCAGCCACGTCGACCAGAACGAACTGCGGCGTGCCTGGGACTTCTACTCCGGGTCCCACGACAGCGAGCACCGCCCCAACGGCGTGCGCGGCGAGCTGTCCGAGCGCTACATCCGCCGCATCGTCATGCTGCGTCTCGCCGAACGCGGCTACGGCGGCACGGTCGAGCGCATCCAGGTGAGGTCCGCCGTACGTTCCGTCGACGCCCCGGAGTGGAGCGACGAGAAGATCAACACCCGGCCGGAGTACACGGAACTCCCGTGGTGGACCGTCACCCCGTCCGACCTCTCCGGGGCCGCCACGGCGGATGAGGCCTCGCAGGCCGGAAAGGCGGAGCAGTGAGCGCCCCCACCCCCGTCGGTTCGGGCGTCGGGGCCGTCGGTCCGGCGCTCGCCCGCGCCGTCCAGCGCGTCACATCCGCCCCCCTGGGCGCCTACCAGAGCGCCGTCGTCCGGATCGGCGTCTCCGCCACCTGTCTGCTGTTCCTGCTGCGCGAGCTGCCCCACCGCCACGAGCTGTACGGTCCCGACGGTCCGTGGAGCTGGGGCATGGCGCGCCGGCTCATCACCAACAACGACTCCTTCACCGCCCTGATGTGGTCGGACTCCACGGTCTGGTTCGAGACCGTGTACGGGCTCACGCTCGTCTCGGCCGCGCTCCTGATGGCCGGCTGGCGGACCCGGGCCATGTCCGTCCTGTTCATGGCCGGGGTGCTCTCCCTCCAGAACCGCAGCATCTTCATGGGCGACGGCGGCGACAACGTCATCCATCTGCTGGCCCTCTACCTGATGCTGACCCGCTGCGCGCGGGTGTGGTCCCTGGACGCGCGCCGTGCGTCGCGGGACGCCTCACTTCTCGCGGAGGGCGGCCCGCCGGCGCGTGATCTCGCGGGGCCGGTCCTGTGGGTGGCCCTCGGCTGCGTCCTTCTGCCCGCGACCCTCCTGGGGGGTCTCGGCGGTACATGGTGGCTGCCGTCCCTCCTGTGGGTGCTGTGGCTGGGAAACGGCGCCTGGTGGGCCTTGAACCGTCGCGCGCCGGACCATGAGCTGCGCGCCCTCCTGGACGTCCTGGCCAACCTCGCGCACAACGCCGCACTCCTCGTGATCATGGCCGAGGTGTGCCTGATCTACGCGACCGCCGGCTGGTACAAGATCCAGGGTTCCCGCTGGCAGGACGGCACCGCGGTCTACTATCCGCTCAAGCTGGACTACTTCACCCCGTGGGCCGGTCTCTCCGGGCTGATCGCGTCGAGCGCCCTGTTGGTCATGGTGCTGACGTACGTCACGGTCATCGTGCAGGTCGCCTTCCCGTTCACCCTGTTCAACCGGCGGGTGAAGAACGTCCTGCTGGTCCTCATGATCGGTGAGCACGCGGGGATCGCGGTCCTGCTGGGGCTGCCCTTCTTCTCCATGGCGATGATCGCCGCGGACGCCGTCTTCCTGCCGACGGTCTTCCTGGTGTGGCTGGGCCACAGGGTGTCGCTGGGCCGGCAGCGCCTGTTCTCACGGACGGTGGGGAGGCTGAGGCTCCCAGGGCAGCGGCGGGCAGGGCAGGACGACGAGGAGTCCGCGCGCAGCGGCGGTGGCGGTGGCCATACGCTCGTCGGGTGACCAGCGAGACCGGCAGTGCAGAAGAGCCCCGGGCGGCAGCCGCGCCCGACCCCTCCGAGGAACCGATCCAGTACGACGAGGGGTACGGCGCCGTGATCGGGGTCGGTCCGCACCCGTTGCCCTGGCCCGAGGGGGAGCGCTACGACCCCGACCTCCTCGCCCACGGTGACCGGCGCAATGTGGGTGACGGCTACCGGTACTGGACGCGGGAGGCGATCGTCGCCGATCTCGACCTGCGGCGGCACGACTTCCATGTGGCGGTGGAGAACTGGGGCCATGACTTCAACATCGGCTCGGTGGTGCGCACCGCCAACGCCTTCCTCGCCAAGGAGATCCACATCGTGGGGCGGCGGCGCTGGAACCGGCGGGGTGCGATGGTCACCGACCGCTACCAGCATGTGCGGCACCACCCGGACACGGCGGACCTGACGGCCTGGGCGGCGGCCGAGGGACTTCCGATCATCGGGATCGACAACCTCCCCGGCGCCGTGCCGCTGGAGCGGACGGTGCTGCCGCGCCGGTGTGTGCTGCTGTTCGGGCAGGAAGGGCCCGGGCTGACGGAGGAGGCGCGAAAGCGCGCCTCGATGGTGTGCTCGATCGCGCAGTTCGGTTCCACCAGGTCGATCAACGCCGGTGCGGCGGCCGCCATCGCGATGCACGCCTGGGTTCAGCGGTACGCGGACGTTCCGGATCCGCGCGACGGGTGACGGGCCGGTGGGGTGTGGATCCTCGCGCGGGTCCACATCCCACCGGATTCCGTCGGCCGGATCCGCCCTCAGGCCTGGCGGCGGACCTCCACCACCCGGAAGCGGTTGGAGACGAACGCGCCGTCGCAGAGCGCCGCGTTGGCAGCCGGGTTGCCTCCCGAACCGTGGAAGTCGGAGAAGGCCGCCGTCTGGTTGACGTACACGCCGCCGGTGAGGTTCAGCGAGAGCTGAGCCGATTCGTCGAAGCAGACTTCCTCCACCGCGCGTTCCACGTCGGAGGAGGTGGTGTAGGCGCCGACGGTCATCGCGCCCTTCTCGCGGATCGTGCGGCGCAGCAGGTCCAGCGCGTCACCGGTCGAGTCGACCGCCACCGCGAACGAGACCGGGCCGAAGCACTCCGAGAGGTAGGCCGCCCCGTCGTCGGGCTTCGTGCCGTCGAGTTTCACGAGGGCCGGCGTGCGGACCACGGCGTCGGGGAAGTCGGGGTTGGTCACCGGGCGCGAGGCGAGCGCCACGTCACCCAGGTCCGGGGCCCCTTCCAGCCGGGCCTTCACGTCAGGGTTCACCAGGGCGCCGAGCAGTCCGTTGGCCCGGGCGTCGTCACCGAGCAGCCCGTTCACCGCCTCGGCGAGGTCCGTCACCACGTCCTCGTAGGACTTGGCGCCCGCGTCGGTCGTGATTCCGTCGCGGGGGATGAGCAGGTTCTGCGGGGTGGTGCACATCTGGCCGCTGTAGAGGGAGAGCGAGAAGGCCAGGTTGGAGAGCATGCCCCGGTAGTTGTCGGTGGAGTCGAGGACGATCGTGTTGACGCCCGCCTTCTCCGTGTAGACCTGGGCCTGCCGGGCGTTGGCCTCCAGCCAGTCGCCGAAGGCGGTGGAGCCCGTGTAGTCGATGATCTTGATTTCGGGGCGCACCGCCAGGGTCTTGGCGATGCCCTCGCCCGGCCGCTCGGTCGCCAGGGCGACGAGATTCGGGTCGAAGCCCGCCTCGGTCAGCACCTCGCGCGCCAGCTGGACGGTGAGCGCGAGCGGCAGCACCGCCCGCGGGTGTGGCTTGACCAGCACGGGATTGCCGGTCGCCAGCGAGGCGAAGAGGCCCGGATAGCCGTTCCACGTCGGGAACGTGTTGCAGCCGATGAGCAGGGAGATGCCGCGCCCCACCGCTGTGTACGACTTGTCCAGTCGCAGCGGGTCACGCTTGCCCTGGGGCTTCGACCAGTCGGCGTTGCGCGGCGTACGCGTCTGTTCCTCGTACGCGTACGCCACGGCCTCCAGGCCGCGGTCCTGGGCGTGCGGGCCGCCCGCCTGGAAGGCCATCACGAACGCCTGCCCGCTGGTGTGCATCACGGCGTGGGCCAGCTCGTGCGTACGCGCGCTGATCCGGGCCAGGATCTCCACGCAGACCAGGGCCCGCGTCTCGGGGCCCGCCGCACGCCAGGAGCCCATCGCGGCGCTCATGGCGGGGAGCAGGATGTCCGGGTCGGCGTGCGGATACTCGACGCCGAGCTCCGGACCGTACGGCGAGACCTCCCCGCCGGTCCAGCCGTCGGTGCCGGGCTGGCCGAGGTCCAGCCGGGTGTTGAGCACGGCGTCGAACGCGGCCTTGCCCTCGGCCGCGCCGAGGCTGCCGGGAAGGCCTCCCTCGCCGTAGGCCTTGGGGTGCTCGGGGTGCGGGGACCAGTAGGCGCGCGTGCGGATCGCGTCGAGGGCCTGGTCGAGCGTCGGGCGGTGGATCTCGGACAGCTTCTCGGGGGAAAGCTCGGCGGCCATGACGGACCAACTCCTCGTCGAGCCGGGCAGGGACATGCTGACGGAGTTAGAGTAACCGAACGATCGGTCGGGACAAGGGGCCCCAAGGAACCTGTGGACAACTCATGGGGGAGGATCGCGGTCATGACCACGGCCAAGCGGGACACGTACACCCCGGAGACGCTCCTGACCGTTGCCGTCCGCATCTTCAACGAGCGCGGCTACGACGGCACGTCCATGGAGCACCTCTCCAAGGCGGCGGGCATCTCCAAGTCGTCCATCTACCACCACGTGGCGGGCAAGGAAGAGCTGCTGAGGCGTGCGGTGAGCCGGGCGCTCGACGGGCTCTTCGGGATTCTCGACGAGGCGGGGGCCACCCAGGGGCGGGCGATCGCCCGGGTCGAGTACGTCACGCGTCGCACGGTCGAGGTGCTCATGGCGGAGTTGCCGTACGTCACGCTGCTGCTGCGCGTGCGGGGCAACACGAAGACGGAGCGCTGGGCGCTGGAGCGCCGGCGCGAGTTCGACCAGCGGGTCTCGGAGCTGCTCAAGGCCGCGGTTGCGGACGGGGACCTGCGCGCGGACGTGGACATACGCCTGGCGACCCGGTTGCTCTTCGGCATGGTGAACTCGCTGGTCGAGTGGTACCGCCCGCAGCCCGGCGGATCCCAGGAGGCGGAGCAGCTCGCGGACACGGTCGTCCAGCTCGCCTTCGAGGGGATGCGGGCCGGCTGACCGGCACAGGCCTCAGCTCAGCTCAGCTCAGCTCGGCCGTGCGGTCCGGGCGTGGCCCCAGGTCGGTCTCCTCGAACACCAGCAGGGTGCGGGTGGACAGCACCTCGGGTATGGCCTGGATCCTGGTGAGGACCAGCTCGCGCAGGGCCTGGTTGTCCGGGGTGTGCACCAGGAGCAGGACATCGAAGTCGCCGCTGACCAGCGCGATGTGGGTGGCGCCCGGAAGCGCCTGTAGCTGTTCGCGCACGGTGCGCCAGGAATTCTGGACGATCTTGAGCGTGATGTAGGCGGAGGCGGCCTGCCCTGCCCGTTCGTGATTCACCCGTGCGCTGAATCCCCGGATCACGCCGTCCTCGACGAGCCTGTTGATCCGGGCGTACGCATTGGCGCGGGAGACGTGGACGCGCTCCGCGACGGCCCGTATCGAGGCGCGGCCGTCCGTCTGGAGGATGCGGAGGATGGCGCGGTCGATGGAGTCCAGCGGCCGGGCGGGCGGAGTGCGGTCCGGGGCACCGCCCCCGTCGGCCATTTGTTCAGCTGCCATCTGCCCGCGCCTCCCTGTTGTGGACGACCTGTCCCTATCCCAGGCTGTGGAGAACCGTTTGTCCACAGGCTGAAGGCGCCTGTAGCCAAATTGCCCCCGCGACCGAACAATCGGTAGGTGAGGCACACCACATCCGCGCCTCGCCCACGCCCGACATTCTGCAGATTTCGACACTCCTCGATATATCTCGATGCCAGGAGGTGCTTGTCATGACGGTCCAGGAGCTGCCCGGCGCAGCCGCCTACCGGCCCACGCCGCCCCCGGCCTGGAAGCCGCTCACCGATCCCGCGCCGCTGCTCCCGGACCCCGAGCCCTACCGCGTGCTCGGTACGGACGCGGCGGCCGGGGCCGACCCCGAGCTGCTGCTGAGGCTCTACGCCGAGCTGGTGCGTGGCCGCAGGTACAACGCGCAGGCCACCGCACTGACCAAGCAGGGCAGGCTCGCGGTGTACCCGTCGAGCACCGGCCAGGAGGCGTGCGAGATCGCTGCGGCGCTCGTGCTGGAGGACCGGGACTGGCTCTTCCCCAGCTATCGCGACACGCTCGCCGCGGTCGCGCGTGGCCTGGACCCGGTCGAGGCCCTGACGCTGCTGCGGGGGGACCGGCACACCGGCTACGACCCGCGTGAGCACCGCATCGCCCCGCTCTGTACCCCGCTGGCCACCCAGTTGCCGCACGCCGTGGGCCTGGCGCACGCGGCGCGCCTCAAGGGCGACGACGTGGTGGCCCTCGCGATGGTCGGCGACGGGGGGACGAGTGAGGGCGATTTCCACGAGGCGCTCAACTTCGCTGCCGTGTGGCGGGCCCCGGTGGTCTTCCTCGTGCAGAACAACGGCTTCGCGATCTCCGTGCCGCTGGCCAAGCAGACCGCGGCACCGTCCCTGGCCCACAAGGCCGTGGGTTACGGGATGCCGGGGCGCCTGGTCGACGGTAACGACGCGGCAGCCATGCACCAGGTGCTCAGCGAGGCGGTGGCCCGCGCCAGGCGGGGCGAGGGGCCGACGCTGGTCGAGGCGGTCACGTATCGCATGGACGCCCATACGAACGCCGACGACGCCACCCGCTACCGCGGCGACAGCGAGGTGGAGGCATGGCGCGCACACGATCCGATCAGGCTTCTGGAGCGGGAGCTGACCGGCCGGGGGCTGCTGGACGAGGACGGCATCGGCGCCGTGCACGAGGCGGCTGAACGGATGGCGGAGGGGCTGCGGGAGCAGATGAACGCCGACCCGTCGCTCGACCCGATGGATCTGTTCGCCCATGTCTACGAGGAGCAGACCGGCCAGCTGCGGGAGCAGGCGGCGCGACTGCGGGCCGAGCTGGACGCCGGGGACGGTGCGCACGACGAGAGCAGCGCGGAGGGGGGACGATGAGCACCGCTGCGGCCACGGCCGGTGAACGGACCGGCAGGGCCAGACCGGCCACGATGGCGCAGGCCCTGGGACGGGCGTTGCGCGACTCGATGGCGGAGGATCCGACGGTGCACGTCCTCGGGGAGGACGTGGGCACGCTCGGTGGCGTCTTCCGCGTGACCGACGGCCTGGCGAAGGAGTTCGGCGACGACCGCTGTACGGACACGCCACTGGCCGAGGCGGGCATTCTCGGCGCGGCCGTGGGCATGGCGATGTACGGACTTCGGCCCGTGGTGGAGATGCAGTTCGACGCCTTCGCCTATCCGGCGTTCGAGCAGCTGGTCAGCCATGTCGCCAAGATGCGGAACAGGACCGGGGGCGCGATGCCTCTGCCGATCACGGTGCGCGTACCGTACGGCGGCGGGATCGGTGGGGTCGAGCACCACAGCGACTCCTCCGAGGCGTACTACATGGCGACACCCGGGCTGCACGTGGTCATGCCGGCCACGGTCGACGACGCTTACGGGCTGCTGAGGGAGTCGATCGCCTCCGACGACCCGGTGGTCTTCCTGGAGCCGAAGAGGCTCTACTGGTCCAAGGCCGACTGGTCGCCGGACGCGCCGGCCCGGGTCGAGCCGATCGGGCGGGCCGTGGTCCGGCGCCCCGGTCGCAGCGCGACCCTGATCACCTACGGCCCGTCCCTCCCGGTGTGCCTGGAGGCCGCCGAGGCGGCCACGGCCGAGGGATGGGACCTCGAGGTGGTCGACCTGCGCTCGCTGGTTCCCTTCGACGACGAGACCGTGGCCGCGTCGGTGCGCCGCACGGGGCGTGCGGTGGTCGTCCACGAGTCGTCCGGGTTCGGCGGGCCGGGCGGTGAGATCGCGGCGCGGATCACCGAGCAGTGCTTCCACCATCTGGAGGCGCCTGTCCTGCGCGTCGCAGGGTTCGACATTCCCTATCCGCCGCCGATGCAGGAGCGGCACCATCTGCCGGGCGTGGACCGGGTGCTCGACGCGGTCGCCCGTCTTCAGTGGGAGGCCGAGAGCTGATGGCGCAGGTGCTCGAATTCAAGCTCCCGGACCTGGGCGAGGGTCTGACCGAGGCCGAGATCGTGCGCTGGCTGGTGGAGGTCGGCGACGTCGTCGCCGTCGACCAGCCGGTCGTCGAGGTCGAGACGGCCAAGGCCATGGTGGAGGTGCCCTGCCCCTACGGGGGCGTGGTGACGGCGCGGTTCGGCGAGGAGGGCGCGGAGCTCCCGGTCGGCGCACCACTGCTGACGGTGGCAGTCGGCTCGATGGAGCGGGTGGACGGGCACGAGGTTCCCGGCGAACCCTCCGGCGGCGGTGCCGGGAGTGAGGCGTCCGGCAATGTGCTCGTCGGTTACGGCACGGCCGCGCCGGCCGCGCGGAGACGACGGGTCCGGCCCGCTCCGGCCTCGGCGCAGGCCCCTGCGGAGGCGGAGCGGACAGCCTCGGCCCATGCCCCGGCCACAGCCGGGCAGCCGGTCCTCGCGACGGCGGGGCAGCCGGCCTCCGCGACGGCGGCGCCTCCGGCGGGCGATGCTCACGGGCCCGTCGCCGTCATCTCCCCGCTGGTCCGGAAGCTGGCGCGGCAGCACGGTCTCGATCTCCGGCAGGTCGTCGGCACGGGACGGGACGGGCTGATCCTCCGTACCGACGTGGAGTGCGCGATCAGAGCCGCGGACGAGGAACGCACTGCTGACGCGTCCCCGGCCGTCCGGCCGGCGCCGGACACATCGGCCGAGCGGATCGCGCTGCGCGGGGTCCGGGGCGCGGTGGCCGAGAAGCTCTCCCGCAGCCGGCGGGAGATTCCCGATGCCACCTGCTGGGTCGATGCCGATGCCACCGAGCTGATGGCGGCGCGGGCCGCGATGAACGCCGCAGGGCCGAAGGTGTCGGTGCTCGCGCTGCTGGCCCGCATCTGCACGGCAGCCCTGGCGAGGTTCCCCGAGCTCAACTCCACGGTGGATGCCGAAGCCCGGGAGATCGTGCGGCTGTCCGGGGTCCACCTGGGCTTCGCCGCCCAGACGGAGCGAGGCCTGGTCGTTCCGGTGGTCCGGGACGCGCACACCCGTAACGCGGAGTCCATCGGGGCGGAGATCGCCCGGCTGACCGAGGCCGCCCGGGACGGGAAGCTGACCCCCGCGCAGCTCACCGGAGGGACGTTCACGCTGAACAACTACGGGGTGTTCGGCGTCGACGGTTCGACCCCGATCATCAACCACCCCGAGGCGGCCATGCTCGGGGTCGGCCGGATCGTGCCCAAACCCTGGGTGCACGGAGGCGAACTGGCGGTCCGCCAGGTCGTCCAGCTCTCGCTCACCTTCGATCACCGGGTCTGCGACGGTGGCACGGCCGGCGGCTTCCTGCGCTACGTCGCCGACTGTGTGGAACAGCCGGCGATCCTGCTCCGCACGTTGTAGCGGAGCGGGACGGTGGACGGCCCGGGCCCGGGCATCGTGTGAGTTCGGTCCCCGGGGGCCCGTCATCGGCGGGCGGCCCCCATACTCGGGGGCATGACCGCGTATGACGCCATCGTGCTTGCCGGAGGGGCTGCGAAGCGCCTCGGCGGGGCCGACAAGCCAGGGCTCCACGTGGGCGGCCGTGCGCTGCTCGACCGGGTACTCGCCGCATGTGCCGACGCAGGGTCCACCGTGGTGGTCGGTGGGCGCAGGCCCACCGTGCGTCCGGTCACGTGGACACGTGAAGTGCCCGAGGGCGGTGGTCCCTTGGCGGCCCTCGGCGCCGGGGTGCGGCACACGGCCGCGGAGAGCGTTCTGGTGCTCTCCGCGGATCTGCCGTTCCTCGGGGAGGCGACGGTCCGCTCGTTGCTGTCCGCGGCGGAGCAGAGAGACCGCGAAGGCGCCCTGTGCACCGACCAGGACGGCCGGGACCAGCCGCTGGTCGCGGTCTACCGGGCCGAGCCGCTCCGCCGTGAACTCGCCCTTCTCGCCACCGAACACGGCAGCCTGGCCGGTCTCCCCCTCCGCCTGCTGACCGCCGAACTGGATCTGGCCCGGGTCCAGGCCGGCCCGCTGGCAGCGTTCGACTGCGACACCTGGGAAGACATTGCCGCCGCCAGGGCCCGGATCAGGGAGCATGGGACCGTGCTGGACGAATGGATCACCGCAGTCAAGAACGAACTGGGCATCGAGCTCGACGTCGACACCGGCGTCCTGCTGGACCTCGCCCGGGACGCCGCGCACGGAGTGGCCCGGCCCGCCGCGCCGCTGACCACCTTCCTGGTGGGGTACGCGGCGGCGATGGCGAGCAGCGGCAAGAGCCCGGAGGCCGCGGCTGAAGCCGTGGCCGAAGCCTCCCGCAAGGCCACCGCCCTCGCACTCCGGTGGGAGGAGGAAACGGCGGCGGGAAGCGGGCCCGGCACGCCATGACTCCGCACGGACGCGATGCGCGGACGGCCGAGGAGGAGCGGGCGGCGGCCGAGGAGGAGCGGGCGGTCGAGCAGGCACTTGCCCTCGTGGGGCGCCGGCCGGGCACTCCGCAGTCCGCACCGAACGGGCAGTCAGGCACTCCGCAGCCCGCACCGGACGGGCCCGGTGCGGGGGAGCTGCCTTCCACGCAGGCAGCGGCAGCGCCGGGCATGCGCACCGGCCCGGTCCCGGACGCCCCTGGGCCAGGAGGGGCGGAGCCGGGCGCCCCGGCCCCGAACCCCCCCAGTCACCACGGATCCCCGTCGGCCCACGGCTCTCCCTCGCACGCCCACCGAGCCGGTGC
The DNA here is from genome assembly GCF_045039765.1 of Streptomyces sp. NBC_01166. Lineage (NCBI taxonomy): Bacteria > Bacillati > Actinomycetota > Actinomycetes > Kitasatosporales > Streptomycetaceae > Streptomyces > Streptomyces sp. NBC_01166. Next base: position 4,228,695 of record NZ_CP108613.1, on the reverse strand, counting down.
CACCGCCTGGGCCGCGGCGCGTGCTCTGGCCGACCGCCTCGGCCGGTCCGCCCCTCTGGCCGCCCACCGGCTCCCGCTGGAGCGGGCTCTCGGGCACGTACTCGCCGAGGCCGTCGTCGCGCTCACCGATCTGCCGTCGTTCGACACTTCGGCCATGGACGGCTGGGTCGTCGCAGGGCCGGGCCCCTGGACCGTACGGGAAGGGGAAGGGCTGCTCGCCGGACGCGGATCCGCAGAGCCGCTCCCCGACGGGCACGCCCTGCGGATCGCCACGGGCGCACGCCTCCCGGCGGACGCCACCGCCGTGATCCGCAGCGAACACGCGCACTGCGACGAGGCCAAGGGGCTGCTGCACGCCACCCGCGAAGTGGTTCAGGGCCAGGACATCCGGCCGCGGGGCCAGGAGTGCGGGTCCGGCGACGAGCTCCTGCCCGTAGGGACCGTGGTGACCCCGCCCGTTCTCGGACTGGCGGCTGCCGCGGGGTGCGACGCTCTCGTCGCCGCGCCCCGGCCCCGCGTGGACGTCTTCGTCCTCGGCGACGAGCTCCTCACGGCAGGGCTCCCACGGGAAGGTCTGATCCGCGACGCGCTCGGACCCATGCTCGCCCCCTGGCTCCGTGCCCTGGGTGCGGAGGTCGCCGAGCCCAGGCGGCTCGGTGACGATGCCGACGCCCTCCGCCGGGCCCTCGTCTCCTCCGATGCCGACCTGATCCTCACCACGGGCGGGACAGCCGCGGGTCCGGTGGACCATGTCCACCCGGTCCTGGCCGGGATCGGGGCCGAGCTGCTGGTCGACGGGGTGGCCGTACGTCCAGGCCACCCGATGCTCCTGGCGCGACTCGCCGAGGGCGGCCCCTGCCTGGTCGGCCTCCCCGGCAACCCCCTCGCAGCGGTATCCGGTCTGCTGACGCTGGCCGAGCCCCTGCTCCGAGGGCTCGCCCGCCGGCCCGCCCAGGACCGCTACCGCGCGCCCGTCCGTGAAGAGGTGCACGGGCACCCGCATGACACCCGGCTGATCCCCGTGGTCCATCGCGACGACGGCGTCGTACCCCTCCACTACAACGGTCCCGCCATGCTGCGTGGGATCGCGGCCGCGGACGGGCTGGCCGTGGTGCCGCCCGGCGGGGTACGGTCCGGCACCGAGGTGGAGATCCTCGATCTACCGTGGGCCTCGGCGTTGCCGTGGACGGAAGGGTGTTTCACGTGAAACTTCCCGGCCACGATGCGATGGCCAGGCGGGCGGACGAACATGTCGTCCCGACCCGGGTGCTCCTGCCCCGTCGCGTCGTCGACAGACCGCTGCGACAGGTGGCCAAGCGACTGGCAATGGCTCTCACGGTGCTGGCCATAACGGTCTTCATCGTCTGGGCCGACCGGGACGGCTACCACGACAACGCCGACGAGAAGGTCGACTTCCTCGACGCCGTCTACTACGCGACGGTGACGCTGTCGACGACCGGCTACGGCGACATCGTCCCGTACAGCGACCCGGCCCGGCTCGTCAACGTGATTCTGGTGACGCCGTTGCGGGTGCTCTTCCTGATCATCCTGGTCGGCACCACCCTCGAGGTCCTGACGGAACGGACCCGCGAGGACTTCCGGCTGAATCGTTGGAGAAGCAACTTGCGTGAACACACCGTGGTCGTCGGCTTCGGCACGAAGGGCCGCTCAGCCATCCAGACGCTCTGCGCCACCGGTCTGAAGAAGGACCAGATCGTCATCGTCGACCCGGCCGGCAAGGTGATCGAGGCGGCCAACGCAGAGGGCTTCGTGGGTGTGTTGGGTGATGCGACGCGCAGTGATGTGCTGTTGCGGGCCGAGCTCCAGAAGGCCCGCCAGATCATCATCGCCACCCAGCGCGACGACACCGCGGTGCTGGTCGCCTTGACCGCGCGTCAGCTCAACCGTGGCGCGAAGATCGTGGCCGCGGTACGCGAGGAGGAGAACGCGCCGCTGCTGCGGCAGTCGGGCGCCGACGCTGTCATCACCAGCGCGAGCGCGGCCGGACGGCTGCTGGGCCTGTCGGTTCTCAGCCCCAGCGCGGGCACGGTGATGGAGGACCTCATCCAGCAGGGCAGCGGGCTCGATCTCGTCGAACGGCCGGTGATAAAGGCCGAGGTGGGCAAGAACGTCCGCGAGACCGATGACCTCGTGGTCAGCGTCCTGCGCGGCCACCGGCTGCTCGGTTACGACGATCCGGCGGCCAGCCCCCTGCAGTTGACGGACCGGGTGATCACCATCGTGCGTGCCTCACCGATCCACACTGCGCCGACGAGCTATCCGCAGCAGCCCAATCAGCGCCCGTAGGAACGGGTCCCGGAGGCGGTGCAGGCAAGTCCACCCTCGTCCGGGACTCTGTACGGAGTAGCCTCGCGGCCATGTATGCGATCACGATCCCCGAACCCGGCGGCCCCGAAGCGCTCGTATGGGCCGAGGTCCCCGACCCCGTACCTGGCGAGGGCGAAGTTCTCGTCGAGGTCGTGTCCAGCGCGGTTAACCGGGCCGATGTGCTGCAGCGGCAGGGTTTCTACAACCCCCCGCCCGGCGCCTCCCCGTACCCCGGCCTGGAGTGTGCGGGCCGTATCGCGGCCCTCGGCCCCGGGGTGACCGGGTGGTCCGTGGGCGACGAGGTGTGCGCACTGCTGGCGGGCGGCGGATACGCGGAGAAGGTCGCTGTGCCGATCGGACAGCTGCTGCCCGTGCCCGACAGCGTGGACCTGGTCGAGGCGGCCGCGCTGCCCGAGGTGGTGTCGACGGTCTGGTCCAACGTCTTCATGGTCGCCCACCTGCGGCCCGCCGAGACCCTCCTGGTCCACGGCGGTTCCAGCGGCATCGGCACCATGGCGATCCAGCTCGCCAAGGCCGTCGGCGCGCGCGTCGCGGTGACGGCGGGAGGCCCCGAGAAGCTGGCGCGCTGTCAGGAGCTGGGCGCCGACATCCTCATCGACTACCGCGAGCAGGATTTCGTCGAGGAGCTGCGGCAGGCGACGGACGGTGCCGGTGCGGACGTCATCCTCGACATCGTCGGGGCGAAGTACCTGGACCGGAACGTGCGGGCCCTCGCTGTGAACGGCCGCCTCGCCATCATCGGTCTCCAGGGCGGCGCCAAGGGCGAGCTGAACCTGAGCGCCCTGCTGAGCAAGCGGGCGGCTGTCACGGCCACGTCGCTCCGCGCGCGACCGCTCGCGGAGAAGGCCGCGATCATCGCGGCGGTACGCGAGCATGTGTGGCCGCTGCTCGCGGACGGCGTCGTCCGGCCGATCGTGGACCGCACGATGCCGATGGCGGACGCTGCGGAAGCCCATCGGCTGATGGAGTCCAGCAGCCACATCGGCAAGATCCTGCTGGCCGCGCCCAAGGCCTGACGCGCGCGCCCAGCACGGACGCGGGGCCCGGCACACTCGGTGTGTGCCGGGCCCCGGTGCGTACCGCGGTCGGTATGGACTCAGGTCACTAGAGGTACGGGCCGGAGCGCGCCGGTCCGTGCGGGTCGACGCCGCCTTCCTCGTCCTCGTGGACGACGCCCGGAGGGAGGGCGCGGCGCATCTGCTCCAGCTGCGCACGGGCCGCCATCTGCTGGGCGAACAGCGCCGTCTGAATGCCGTGGAAGAGGCCCTCCAGCCAGCCGACCAGCTGGGCCTGCGCGATCCGCAGCTCGGCCTCGGAGGGGACGGACTCCTCGGTGAACGGCAGCGAGAGCCGTTCCAGCTCCTCGACGAGCTCCGGCGCCAGGCCGTCCTCGAGCTCCTTCACCGAGCTCGCGTGGATCTCCTTGAGCCGGACACGGCTCGCCTCGTCGAGAGGAGCCGCCCTGACCTCCTCCAGAAGCTGCTTGATCATGCTGCCGATCCGCATGACCTTCGCGGGCTGCTCGACCATCTCCGTCACCGGAACCTCGCGCGACTCGTCGTCACCGCCACCGCCGCCGATGGCCATTCCGTCCTGCCCCACCACGAGGACTTGGGGGTGCTCCTGCGACCGTTCATTCCTCGGCATTTCCATGCCGCCATTGTCTCCCACACCAGCTCCACAACACGGTGGTGCCCCCGGAAAGACAAGATCCACCCTTTCCGGGGGCACCGGAACAGCCGCTCACGTCACGAGGACGCTCACCCCGCGCGCCGTGCCAGGGCCAGCCGTGATCCGGCGAACGCGGCGGCCAGCAGCCCTGCCAGCACCGGCACGACCAGGGCCAGCAGCCCGATGGTCTCCCACGGCATCACGATGGGTGTGTACGCGGAGTCCATGGGCTGGGCACGCATCATCTCCATCGCCTCCCGCAGGTCGACCAGACGCAGCGCCACCGCCGGCACGACGCCCGCGGCCGTGCCGAGCAGCACGCCCGTGAGCGCGACGACCACGCACTGGAATCCGGAGAGTGACCGCCGCACGCCGGGCGGTGCCCCCACCGCGCTGAGAGTGGTGAGGTCGGCCTCCGCGTCGGCCTTGGCGAGACCGGTGGTGATGGCGGCCGCGCCCAGGGTGACGACGCCCGCGAACAGCGCGAGGATCAGCAGGACCACATCCTCGTCGCGCGTCTCCGTCTGTGTCTCGCTCTGCAGGTAGACCCCGTTCCCGGCCTGGGTGAACGCTGCCGCCACCGCCTGTTGCTCGGCGTCCGTCGGCGTGTGCGTGACGGTGTAGACGCTCCCGTAGGCCGCGGTGTGCAGCCCGAGCCGGTCCGCGGTCTGCTGAGGCAGGATCATCCGGACCCCGGGGGTGGCGGCGTACTTCGCGGGAGCGACGTACACCTTCAGCCGGTCCGTGGTGGTCCTGGCCTTTCCCGGATGGAGCTTGCGGTTCTCCTTGTCGCGCTCGTTGTACGTGTGTACGGCCTTGAGCGTGACCTGGCCGTCCTGCGCGTACGCCGGGTTGAGCAGTACGGGAGTCCCGGCCGCCAGGGCTTCGGCCGCCGCCGGGTCGTCGAGTTTCACGTACGACCTGAGCAGCGAGGCGTCCCCCACGGCGATGTTGCTGTCGCCCGTGGAGAGTGCCTGCGCGGTGATGTACTCGTCGACGCAGGCGGGCGAGCTCATCAGCTTCTTGTGCTCGTCGGCGGAGAGACTCTCGGCGAGCTTCTTGGCACCCGCCCCCTGGAGCGGGCAGCTGTGGCCCTTGCCGGTGGGCTTGACCAGTTCGAGCGTCCCGCAGCTGTTCTCCTCCTCGTAGTAGACCGTGCAGTCGGATCCGGCCCAGACCCGCCCGATGTCGGCGCGGCCGCCGCTGACCGCCAGATTCTGTTCCGCGGCGGTCCTGGCAAGGGGAAGCTGGTCGACGGCGGTCGCTTCGGAGGCCACGAGCGCAACCGTGCCCGGGGTGAGGGAGCGAATGCGGTCGTAGTCGTGTTCCGCCATGACGCTGGTGGTGTACGTGGCGATGGCGACGGTGCCCGCCACGGCCGCCATGACGGCGGCGACCGCCGGCGCCGTACGCCCTCGGTTACGTGCCGCGTCGCGCAGTGCCATGCGCGGGGAGAGCGGCAGACGGGCGCCGAGCCGCCCGAGGAAGCCGACGATCACCGGGATGCAGGCGAGCACCCCGAGTTCGGCGACCACGGAGCCACCGGCGACGAACCGGGTGTCGCCGGTCGTGCCGCCGTACACGGCGACCGCCACGCCGCCCGCCAGCGCCACGCAGCCCACGACGGGGAGGACGCGTGAGCTCCGGCGTGTTCCGCGGCGCCCGGTGAGCGATTCGAGCACCGACTGCCGGCCGGCGACGATCGCCGGTGCCAGAGCCGCCAGGATGCCGGTGACGAGGCCGATGACGGCGATACCCAGCAGCTCCCAGGGGCGGATGTCGAGCTCGCCGAAACGGCTTCCCCTCCAGCCCTCGATCATCGGACGGAACAGGACTGTGAGGCCGATCCCGGCGGCGACACCGGCCACTGCTCCCACCGCGCCGAGGACCAGGCCCCCGGACAGCACGACGGCTCGCACCTGGCCCCGGTCGCCGCCACAGGTGCCGACGAGGCCGAGCTGCCTGCGCGAGCGCCGCGCACCCACGGCGAACGCGGGGCCGGCCAGCAGGACGATCTCCAGGACCGCCATGGCGACGACGGTCACCAGCGCCGCGCTCAGCTCCGAGGAGCTGTCACCGAAGGAGGAGACGTCCTGGTGCGCGAGCAGGGGGACCTCGGAGTCCGGGGGCGGATCGAGAGCGACCTGGCGGGACAGCACCACGACGCCCTTCCCGTTGGCCTTGAGCACGTCCGGCCAGGAGACACCGGCACCCGCAGGGCCTCGGACGAGCCAGGTCATGTCGCCGGGGTAGGGAGGGACGACCTTCTCGTCACGGTCGGCCGCCGCCTTCCACGGGGCGAGTACCGCCCCCGGATCGGCGTACAGCGCGCTCTTGTCGAGCTCCCCGGGCAGCTCGACGCTGCCGGTGATCGTGTACGTCTGCTCGGGGCCGCGCAGTGTCGTGCGGGAGCCGATACCGAGCCCTGCGGACTCCAGGAAGTGCTCGGTCGCGACGACCTCCCCCTCACCGTGCGGGTACGCCCCGTCGACCAGGTCGAGCCTGCCCCGGACCGCCGGATCGGAGGTGCGCAGCTCCACGATCTCGGTGTTGGCCACCCCGTGCCGCGTGGTCACCACGGCGGGAACGGACTGCTCGGTGAGGTACCGCGAACCCTTCGGGAACGTGGCCGGCACATCGACGGGCTCGCGCTCGTCCTCGGACGGGATCTCGGGCCCGTCGTCAGGAGTGCCCCATGTGCTGGCGTCGGGCATCTGCTCCAGTGGGACGGGTCCGATGCCCGTCGAACTGAACACGGCGTCCGCCGAACCCATCTTGGCCGTCAGGTTCTCGGCGACGGTGGGCGTGGAACTGCGGTACGTCACGTCGGCGGCCGTCACGCCGAGGACCGGCAGGGCGATCATGGCGACGACGAGAGCGCTGCGGCCCTTGGCCCGCAGGGCGTCGCGCCGGGCGATCCGGAGGGCGGCGCGCCACCCGGTGAGAACGCTCACTCGGCACCTTCAGCGGCCAGCAGGGATTCGGCGGCGGTGGCCACCGTCTGGTCCACGATCGACCCGTCCCGGAGGAAGACCACCCGGTCCGCCCAGGCCGCGTACCGGGGCTCGTGCGTCACCATCACCCCGGCAGCGCCCTGGTCGCAGCGGTTGCGGAGCAGGGCGAGCACGGCCTCACCGGTCTCGGAGTCGAGCGCTCCGGTCGGTTCGTCGGCGAGCACGAGGCGGCGGTCACCCACGAGGGCGCGGGCGATGGCGACGCGCTGCTGCTGGCCGCCGGACATCTCGTCCGGGAAGCGGTCGGCGACCTCCGCGAGGTGCATCTCCTCCAGCGAGGCCATGGCCTCCTTGCGTGCCTTGCGTACGGAGACGCCGTCGAGTTCGCGCGGCAGGGCGATGTTCTCCGCGGCGGTGAGGGCGGGGATCAGGTTGTAGTCCTGGAAGACGTAACCGACGCTGCGCCGGCGCAGACGTGCGATGCCCTTGCGGCCGAGCGTGGAGATGTCCTGGCCCTCGATGACGACCTGGCCGCTGGTCGCGGTGTCGAGGCCGCCCGCCAGGGTCAGAAGTGTGGACTTGCCGGAGCCGGAGGGTCCCATCACGGCGACGAGTTCACCGGTGTGGACGGACAGGTTGATACCGCGCAGGGCGTGCACCTCGGCGATGCCGGAGCCGTGCGTACGGGTCAGGGCCCTCAGCTCGAGGACGGGAGCGTCCACGGAGAGACCGGTGGACGGGGTGGGGACGGACGAGGACATGGTGGGCTGTTCCCCCCTGAGAACGGTGTACGGAAAGGGGCCGCGGGCCGGAGTGGCGCGGGCCGGAGTGGCTGCCTCCGCAGGCGGTCAGCGGCGGGCGGACGGGCGCGAGGCGGCGGGCCGTGTGGCCCCACGATTCGTGGACGCGGCGGGTTCGGTCGCGGCGGCCTCGGCGAGGCGTACGAGACGGGACTCGCAGTGGTCGAGCCAGCGCGCCTCCGCCTCGGCCTGGAAGATCAGCTGCTCCACGACGAGCAGCCAGGCGACCTCGTCACGGTCGGCGGGTACGTCGGCGAGTGCCTGGGCCTTCAGCCGGGTGTAGTCCTGCATCGCCTTCAGCGTGTGGCTCCGCTGGGACTGGATGACGGCGCGGATGTCGACGCCGGGCGCCCCGACCGCCATCGCGAGCTTGATCGCCAGCTCGTCGCGGGGAGGACTGCTGCGGTCGACGGGGGTCTCGAACCAGCTCCTCAGCTCGGTCCGCCCGTCCTCGGTGATCGAGTACAGCGCGTGGCCCGCGTCGTCCTCACCGTCCTGGGCGACCATGCCGTCGCGCTCCAGACGGCTGAGCGTCGTGTAGACCTGCCCGACGTTCAGCGGCCAGGTGGAACCGGTGCGGGACTCGAATTCGGTGCGGAGCTGGGAGCCGTAACGAGGCCCCCGCTCCAGGAGGGCCAGCAGCCCGTGACGGATCGACATACTGAGTATGTATACCCAGTATGTTGCTCGGCGCAAGCATCCCTGGACAAGGCTCCGGCCGTTCGGAAGGGTCAGTTCGGGCGGCGCATGCGGAGGGCCAGAAACGCCAGGCCCAGCCCGACCAGGGCGATGCCGCTGCCCAGCGACACGTCCCGCACCTGCTTCAGGGCGGGCTCGTCCAGCGCCTGCCGCTGCCGCGCTGTCTCACCGGGCTCCGGGAAGGCCCCGGGCGGCGGTGTGAAAGCCGGCACCTTCACGGGATCCGGATCCGGCGGCATCTCGTCCGCCGCGGCCTCGGACTCCGCGTCCTCCAGGGGGGAGAGGGACCTCCCCGGCCGCGCCCGTCCCTCCCCGGCCTGCCGCCCCGCCAGAGGAGACTCGGCGGTGGAGGCGGAGGGACTCGCGGTGGGGGAAGAGGAGTCCGGGGGCCTCGCCGGAACCGGAGCCGGATGTCCCGGGTGTGCCGACCGAGCCGGGCGAACGGACGCGGCGGCCCCGTCGTCCCCGTATGCCGGGGCAGAGGGCCCGAGTGTCACCCCGACCGCCATCACCAGGCAGGCGACGCACCGTGACGACCGTGAAGCCGGGAGTCCTGGAGGCATGGGATCAGCGTCACACGCACCGATATGTCCGGCATCCCGGGTGCGTCCGGACGCCGCACCTCAACCGCGCCGGGTCAGCGCGGGAAGGCCTGGCAGCGGGCGGAGGGAGGCGGCCGGCCGGTCAGGCCGGGTCGCCCGTCGCGATGCGCAGCTCGAAGTGGGCGTCCCGCTCGGCGACGGCCGCGCCCGCGCTCGGGAACTGGTCGATGACCTGGTCCTCGGCGTAGGTGTTGCCCTCCACCTTGATCTCCTTGATCGTCCAGCCTGCGGCCATGGCGCACGCCTTCGCGGAGAGGATGTCCTTGTAGACGAAGTTCGGGGCCTGGACCTTCGCCGGATCGTCCGTGTCCTCCGTGGCGTCGGTGCAGTCCTCCTCGTCCATCGTCCGGTTCCGCTCCGGCGGCTTGTGCTCGCCGGCCACGGTGGACTCGCTGGAGCTCGGATCGCCGCCCTTGCCGTTCTCCGAGTCGCCGTTCATGTTGAGGAAGGCGATCAGGCCGCCGATCGCGACCAGGGCGACCACGATCGACCCGACGACGACCGGCATGTTGCGCCTGGACCCGCCGCTGCCGCCCGTGCCCGTCGGGGTCTGCGGGGACATCGTGTACGGCGGCGGGGTCTGGTGCCCCAGGTGCGCCGGAGTGCCGTAAGGCTGGGCCGCCTGCGGGTAGCCGTAGCCCGGCGTGGGCGCCGGCGTCGGTACGCCGTAGGGGCCCGGCTGGTGGGGGTGCGGCTGGTACGGCGTCTGCACGCTGTGCGGTGCCGGGGTGGCCTGGTCGACGGGCGGGAAGACCGCCGATCCGACGCCCGAGCCGCTGTTCGCCGGGGAGCCGCCGCCGATGATCACCGGGGCGCCCGCGGGACCGCTCGCGTTGAGGACGCGTGCGATCTCGTCCTGCATGGCCGCGGCGCTCGGGAAGCGCTCGTTCGGGTTCTTTTTCAGCGCGCGGGCGACGAGGGCGTCCATCGCGGGCGTGATCGACCGGTTGATGCTCGACGGGGCGACCGGCTCCTCCTGCACATGCGCGTACGCGATGGCGAGCGGGGAGTCCGCGTCGAACGGGATGCGTCCCGTGAGCAGCTGGAAGAGCATGATGCCGACCGAGTACAGGTCGGAGCGCGCGTCGACGCCGCGGCCGAGCGCCTGTTCGGGGGAGAGGTACTGCGGGGTGCCGACGACCATGCCGGTCTGGGTCATCGAGGTGACGCCGGACTGCATGGCGCGGGCGATGCCGAAGTCCATGACCTTGACGACGCCGCGCTTGGTCATCATCACGTTGCCGGGCTTGATGTCGCGGTGGACCAGGCCCATCTCGTGGCTGGTCTCCAGGGCGGCGAGCACATCGGCCGTCACCTTGAGCGCCTTGTCGGCCGGCATCGCGCCGTACTGCTGGATGTCCGACTGGAGCACGGAGCCGAGCGGCTGCCCCTCGACGTACTCCATGACGATGTACGGCATCAGCGCGCCGCCGAGCTCGTCCTCGCCCGTGTCGAACACCGAGACGATGTTGGTGTGCTGCAGCTTGGCGACGGCCTGCGCCTCGCGCCGGAAACGCTCACGGAAGGACTGCTCGCGCCCCAGCTCCGTGTGCAGCGTCTTGATGGCGACCTGGCGGTCGAGGGCCGAGTCGTACGCGAGATAGACGGACGCCATGCCGCCCTCGCCGAGCAGGTCGCGCAGCTGGTAGCGGCCGCCGGCCACGGAACCGCCCGCGTAGCGTCCCTGTGCGCCGTGTGCCCCGTCGTGGCTCATGACTTGCATCCCCCTCGGCGCCCGACGGACGCGATCATCCCTATTACGGGCCAAGTCTGCCCGAGGGGTACGACACGTCAAGCCGGGTGCCCGTTCCGTGACCCTACGCACAAGAAGCGTCTCGGAAGCGTTACAGGAAGAGCATGGAATTTGCGCGTAAGGCACGCGAGCCGATTGGATGACCGGTCACTCTGAAAACCGGTGTGTCGGACAGAGGCTGTAGCGTGACGTGGCAATGCAGCAAGGCACCGTGAGAACCCGCGGACGCGCGGACAGATACGACGGCGAGGACTGATGGCACCCGGATCCGAAGCAAACGGCGGCGGAGTTTCGGATGGCACCGACTCCTGGGGTGTCGGCGGTGTGGTCGGAGACGGCCGTTACCGCATGACCCACCGGCTCGGCCGCGGCGGCATGGCCGAGGTCTACGCCGCGGAGGACGTCCGTCTGGGGCGTACGGTGGCGGTGAAGCTGCTCCGTTCCGACCTCGCCGAGGACCCGGTCTCCAAGGCCCGCTTCACGCGTGAGGCGCAGTCGGTCGCCGGCCTCAACCACCACGCGATCGTCGCCGTGTACGACTCCGGCGAGGACATCGTGGGCGGCTCGACCGTGCCGTACATCGTGATGGAGCTCGTCGAGGGCAACACCATCCGCGATCTGCTGCTCGAGGCCGAGGCCCCGCCGCCCGAGCAGGCGCTGATCATCGTCTCGGGCGTCCTGGAGGCGCTGGCCTACTCCCACCAGCACGGCATCGTGCACCGCGACATCAAGCCGGCGAACGTGATCATCACGCACTCCGGCGCGGTCAAGGTGATGGACTTCGGCATCGCCCGCGCGCTGCACGGCGCACAGTCGACGATGACCCAGACCGGCATGGTCATGGGCACGCCCCAGTACCTCTCCCCCGAGCAGGCGCTCGGCAAGGCCGTCGACCACCGTTCCGACCTGTACGCCACGGGCTGCCTGCTCTACGAACTGCTCGCCCTGCGGCCCCCGTTCACGGGCGAGACCCCGCTCTCCGTCGTCTACCAGCACGTCCAGGACACCCCGGTCCCGCCCTCCCATGCCGCCGGGGCCGTCCCGCCGGAGCTGGACGGCCTCGTCATGCGCTCCCTCGCGAAGGACCCGGACGACCGGTTCCAGAGCGCCGAGGAGATGCGCGGCCTCGTCCAGTACAGCCTGCAGATGCTGCAGGTCCAGGGCGGGCACACGGGCACGTGGAACACCGGCCCGGTCAACGTGCACGACAGCGGCCACACGGCCGCGATGAACGTCGGCGGCAGCACGGCGGCCATGGGGCACCCCATGCACGGGGACACCTCGCAGGGCCCGATCCTGCCGCCCATGAACCCCGACGACGGGGCGTACGCGGGCGGCAGTCATCGCGAGGGGGGCGGCGGTCGCGGCAAGATGTGGCTGTTCGTCGTGCTCGCGCTGATCGCGATCGGTGCGGGCGTCGCGTTCGCCCTCAAGGCGGCCAACGACGACGGCGGCAACAAGAAGGCCCCGGTCGCGCCCTCCACGTCGTCCTCCCCGTCACCGACCCCGTCCTCGGCGGAGCCGACGGACGAGGAGACGGAGGAGACCGAGGAGCCGAACGGCTCCACGGGCGGCCAGAACTGGGAGACCGACGAGCCGACCTTGACCCCGTCGAACGACCCGACCGAGCCGACGGAGAAGCCGTCGGAGACACCCACGTCCCCCGACCCGGGTACGAGCGACGGCAGCAGCACCACGACGGACGGTGGGACCGGTGACGACGGCGGCACCGCCGACGGTGGCACCGAGGACGGCGGCACCGGTGATGACGCCGGAACGACGACCGAGGGATCCACGACAGGCACCGCGGCCGGCGCCGCGGAGGGCGCCGCCGCGGGAGCGGCGGGCACCACCGGGTGACCATGAGGCGGTGACGAGGGGCCCTCACCCCGTGAAGGCCTCGCCGACCGCCTCGTACTCACGCGTCCACCACACCGCCAGGGCCGACACCGCAGGGAACTGCGGGTCGGCCCTGCGGTCGTGCAGGCGGTAGCGCCAGCGCAGTATCCAGAAGTCGTTGAGGCGCTCCCACCACACCCGGTGCACCGCGGCCGCCAGCTCGGCCGCCCCGGCGCCCGCCGATCGCCGGTAGGCGCGGGCGTACGCCCGGACCTTCTCCAGCGCCAGCTCGCCGTCGGGCCGTACGAAGAAGATCGCCGCCGCCCGTACGGCCTCCTCGGCGCGCGGCTGCACTCCGAGCCGGTCCCAGTCCACGATGGCGACGGGGTCGGCGCCCCGGTAGAGGAGGTTCAGCGGGTGGAAGTCGCCGTGCACCCATCCCCTGGCCGAGCCCTCGGGCGTGGGCGGGCGGCGGTGCGCGTGCTGCTCCAGCAGCGCGCGGCGCTCGACGAGACGGTGCACGGCAAGCTCGTCGAAGGCATCCCGGGGGCCCATGTGCCGCGCGGCCGTCAGCAGCTCGTCGATCAGCGTGAACGTGTCGGCGGGATCAGGGCTCTGGCCCCGCACCGGAGGCGGCGGAGGGTCCGCCTCCATGACCTGCTCCAGACCCATGTGCACGGCTCCGAGGAGCGCCCCGAGCCGGCGCGACTGGGCGGTCGTCAGCTGGGCGCCGTCCCGGTGGAGTCCGTCCACCCACCGGTGCAGGGCGTAGCGCTGCCCGTCGATCACCGTGACCGTGTCACCCTCCGTGTCCGAGAGCGGCGGGGCCACCGGCACACCGAGGGAGTGCAGCTGCTGGGTCGCCCGGTGCTGCCGGACGATCGTGGCGTGGTCGCCGCTGGCGTCGTCGAGGTGGTGCTTGTCGAGATGGTGCTTGAGGAAGTACGAGCCGCGGGTGGTGGACACGCGGTAACCGTGGTTGAGCAGGCCCTTGTTGAGGGGTTCGCAGGCGAGGGGCTCACCGGCGTCCGGGTAGCGGCGCAGGACCTCGACGACCGGAGGGACAGGCGGGAGGGTCACAGATGAGCGCAGCACTCGCCACATGTTAGGTGACGCTGAGTGGCCGGTTCTACGGACTTGCGCCGAAGGTCAGAGTGTGCATGTGGGAGAGGTGTGGATCGAGCCTCAGGTACACCGGATCGAAGTGCTCGCCGTTCACCTCGGCCGGGCCGGCCCCGAAGCGTTCGCGCTGGTCGGAGGCGGGTTCGACGATCTCGGCGGGGCCGGTGAACTGCACCGACCAGAGGTCCTCCGCGCCACCGGACGCGGGGGAGTTGAAGTTGTCCGCCCCGTAGGCGATGACGCTTCCGTCGCAGGACTCGTGGAAGCCGAGTCCCCTGTGCATCCGCAGGACGACACCGCCCTCGACCACCAGGTGCCGGGCCACCGCCAGGAAGGGCAGGGCCCGCATGCTCATGGCCAGCCGCCCGTAGCGGACGCTGCCGAGCAGCTCGATGGCCCGGCGCTTGTCCGCCACGGAGGAGACGGTGGAGGCCGACGGGCCGGAAGGGCCGAAGGCGCCGGAACCTGCCGCGGTGCCGGTGTCGGAGGGGCGGGAAGAAAGCATGCCCCCCACTCTCCGCGACAGGTAGGAGCCGGGTAAGGGTCCGCCGCCCCCGACGGCCGGGGACCAAAGTCCCGCCCCCGGCGGCCAGGGACCAAAGTCCCTGCCCCGCCCCTTCAGCGCTTCTCGGCCTGAAGCCTCGCCACGTACGCCGCCGCCTGTGAACGCCGCTCCATGCCCAGCTTGGAGAGCAGGCTGGAGACGTAGTTCTTGATGGTCTTCTCGGCGAGGTGCAGCCGCTCGCCGATCACCCGGTTCGTCAGCCCTTCGCCGATCAGGTCGAGGATCTTGCGCTCCTGCTCGGTCAGCCCGGCGAGACGGTCGTCGCCCTTGCCGTCCTTGCCCTCGCGCAGCCGCTCCAGCACGCGGGCGGTGGCCGCCGGGTCCAGCAGGGACTTGCCGGCCGCCACGTCACGCACGGCGCTGAGCAGCTCGTTGCCGCGGATGGCCTTCAGTACGTATCCCGAGGCGCCCGCCATGATCGCGTCGAAGAGGGCCTCGTCATCGGCGTACGAGGTGAGCATGAGGCACTTGATGTTCTCGTCCCGCGAGCGGACCTCGCGGCAGACCTCCACCCCGCTGCCGTCCGGCAGCCGGACGTCCAGGACGGCGACGTCGGGGCGGGTCGCCGGGATCCGTGCGAGCGCGTCCGCGGCCGTGCCCGCCTCGCCGACGACCTCGATGTCCTCCTCGGAGGACAGCAGCTCGTGAACTCCGCGCCGGACGACTTCGTGATCATCGAGCAGGAATACAGTGATTTTTCCTTCTTCGCGCACATTCGCAGTCTCACACACTCCTTGGTCGTCCGCCCTTCCCTGTGACTGCAGGCCGGGATAACGTGCCGTTGTTCCGGCCGCCTGCAAGGCTGTTACCAGTGCTGTGACCAGCGGGACTTGGCGATTTTCTGGATTTACTTGGAAATCCAAGCAAAATCGCAGGTCACAAGGTGTTTCGCAGTTATGCGATGCACTGGGTAACGTGCTTATGACAGGACGCTCGCCGGGGCACCTGTCACGCCTGTTCCCGGCCGAGTGGCACCCACCCCGTGCACGGGTCCGGATACAGGCGAGCCGCACTGGTTCCCGGCCATCCCGGGGGCCGGACCGACGGAGGAGCACGCACGTGACCGTGGAGAGCACTGCCGCGCGCAAACCGCGACGCAGCAGCAAGCGGACCAGCGCCGCGAAGACGCCCGCGAAGACGCCGGAGGGTTCCGGCCCTCAGCTGGTACAGCTGCTGACGCCCGAGGGCGAGCGCGTCGAGCACCCGGATTTCGAGATCGACCTGAGCGCGGACGAGCTCCGTGGTCTCTACCGTGACATGGTCCTGACCCGCCGCTTCGACGCCGAGGCCACCGCGCTCCAGCGCCAGGGCGAGCTGGGCCTGTGGGCCTCGCTGCTGGGCCAGGAGGCCGCGCAGATCGGCTCCGGCCGGGCGCTGCGCGACGACGACTACGTCTTCCCGACCTACCGGGAGCACGGCGTCGCCTGGTGCCGGGGCGTCGACCCGACCAATCTGCTCGGGATGTTCCGCGGTGTGAACCACGGCGGCTGGGACCCGAGCACCAACAACTTCCACCTGTACACGATCGTCATCGGCTCGCAGACCCTGCACGCCACCGGCTACGCCATGGGCGTCGCCAAGGACGGCGCGGACTCGGCCGTGATCGCGTACTTCGGCGACGGCGCCTCCAGCCAGGGCGATGTCGCGGAGGCCTTCACCTTCTCCGCCGTCTACAACGCCCCAGTCGTGTTCTTCTGCCAGAACAACCAGTGGGCGATCTCCGAGCCGACCGAGAAGCAGACGCGCGTGCCGCTCTACCAGCGCGCGCAGGGCTTCGGCTTCCCGGGGGTGCGGGTCGACGGCAACGACGTACTCGCGTGCCTCGCCGTCACCAGGTCGGCGCTGGAGCGGGCCCGGCGCGGCGAGGGACCCACCCTCGTCGAGGCGTTCACCTACCGGATGGGTGCCCACACCACCTCCGACGACCCGACGAAGTACCGGGCGGACGAGGAGCGGGCGGCCTGGGAGGCCAAGGACCCGATCCTCCGGCTGCGTACGTACCTGGAGAAGCAGGACCTCGCCGACGCGGCGTACTTCACCGCGCTGGAGGAGGAGAGCGAGACCCTCGGCAAGCGGGTCCGCGAAGCGGTGCGGGCCATGCCCGACCCGGACCGGCTGGCGATCTTCGACCACGCCTACGCCGACGGCAACCCGCTCGTCGACGAGGAGCGGGCCCAGTTCGCCGCCTACCAGGCATCGTTCGCCGAGGAGGGCAACTAGCCATGGCCGCTGAGAAGATGTCCATCGCGAAGGCGCTCAACGAGTCCCTGCGCAAGGCTCTCGAGACCGACCCCAAGGTCCTCATCATGGGTGAGGACGTCGGCAAGCTCGGCGGGGTCTTCCGCATCACGGACGGCCTCCAGAAGGACTTCGGCGAGGACCGGGTCATCGACACCCCGCTCGCGGAGTCCGGCATCGTCGGTACGGCGATCGGCCTGGCGCTGCGCGGATACCGCCCGATCGTCGAGATCCAGTTCGACGGCTTCGTCTTCCCCGCGTACGACCAGATCGTCACGCAGCTCGCGAAGATGCACGCCCGGGCCCTCGGCAAGATCAAGATGCCGGTCGTCATCCGCATCCCGTACGGCGGCGGCATCGGTGCCGTGGAGCACCACAGCGAGTCGCCCGAGGCGCTGTTCGCCCACGTGGCCGGGCTGAAGGTCGTCTCGCCGTCCAACGCGAGCGACGCCTACTGGATGATGCAGCAGGCGGTCCAGAGCGACGACCCGATCATCTTCTTCGAGCCCAAGCGGCGCTACTGGGACAAGGGGGAGCTCGACACCGAGTCCATCCCCGGCCCGCTCCACAAGGCCGCCGTGGCCCGTGAGGGCTCCGACCTCACGCTCGTCGCGTACGGCCCGATGGTGAAGGTCTGCCTGGAGGCGGCCGCCGCGGCGCAGGAGGAGGGCAAGTCGATCGAGGTCCTGGACCTGCGGTCGATGTCCCCGATCGACTTCGACGCCGTACAGACCTCGGTCGAGAAGACCCGCCGGCTCGTGGTGGTCCACGAGGCGCCGGTCTTCTACGGCTCCGGGGCCGAGATCGCGGCCCGGATCACCGAGCGCTGCTTCTACCACCTCGAAGCACCGGTGCTGCGGGTCGGCGGCTACCACGCCCCCTACCCGCCGGCCCGGCTCGAGGACGAGTACCTGCCCGGGCTCGACAGGGTGCTCGACGCCGTCGACCGCTCGCTGGCGTACTGAGGAGAGGGTCGTGACGACGATGACCGAAACGTCTGCTCGTTTCCGTGAGTTCAAGATGCCCGACGTGGGCGAGGGACTGACCGAGGCGGAAATCCTCAAGTGGTTCGTCCAGCCCGGCGACACCGTCACGGACGGCCAGGTGGTCTGCGAGGTCGAGACCGCCAAGGCCGCCGTCGAGCTGCCGATCCCGTTCGACGGGGTGGTGCACGAGCTGCGCTTCCCCGAGGGCTCGACCGTCGACGTCGGCGAGGTGATCATCGCGGTGGACGTGGCACCGGGCAGCGGTGACGCCCCCGCCGTGGACACCGCGGCGGAAACCGTTCAGCAGCCCGTTCCGGAAGCCGAACCGGAGGCGGAGGCGCCCAAGGGCCGTCAGCCGGTGCTCGTCGGCTACGGCGTGGCGGAGAGCTCCACCAAGCGCCGGGCCCGCAAGGGGGCCGAGATCCCGGGGCCGGCCGCCGCCGCGATCCAGGCCGAGATCAACGGCCACGGCGCGAAGGCCGTGGAGAGTCGTCCCCTCGCCAAGCCACCGGTGCGCAAGCTGGCGAAGGACCTGGGCATCGACCTCGCCACGGTCACCCCGACCGGGGAGGGTGGCGTGATCACCCGCGAGGACGTCCACGCGGCTGTCGCCCCGGCCCCCGCCGAGGCCGCCGTACGGGCCGAGGAGGCCGTCCCGGCCCCCGCGCCCGTGGAGGTACCGGTGGACCGGGCGGGCCGCGAGACCCGCATCCCCGTCAAGGGCGTGCGCAAGGCCATCGCGCAGGCCATGGTCGGCAGCGCCTTCACCGCGCCGCACGTCACCGAGTTCGTGACCGTCGACGTGACGCGCACGATGAAGCTCGTGGCGGAGCTCAAGGAGGACAAGGAGATGGCGGGGGTCCGGGTCAATCCGCTCCTGATCATCGCCAAGGCGCTCCTGGTCGCGATCAAGCGCAACCCCGGCGTCAACGCCGCCTGGGACGAGGCCAACCAGGAGATCGTGCAGAAGCACTACGTCAACCTGGGCATCGCCGCCGCCACCCCGCGCGGTCTGATCGTGCCGAACATCAAGGACGCGCACGACAAGACCCTGCCCCAGCTGGGCGAGGCACTGGGCGAGCTCGTCTCCACGGCACGTGAGGGCAGGACGTCCCCCGCGGCCATGGCGGGCGGCACGGTGACCATCACCAACGTCGGCGTCTTCGGCGTCGACACGGGTACACCGATCCTGAACCCGGGCGAGTCCGCGATCCTCGCGGTCGGGGCGATCAAGCTCCAGCCGTGGGTCCACAAGGGCAAGGTGAAGCCCCGCCAGGTCACCACGCTGGCGCTCTCCTTCGACCACCGGCTGGTCGACGGCGAGCTCGGCTCCAAGGTGCTCGCGGACGTCGCGGCGATCCTGGAGCAGCCGAAGCGGCTGATCACCTGGGGCTAGGAAGCCACGCAGAGGGGCCCGCCGCGCGATGCGGCGGGCCCCTTCGCGTGTGTGCGGAACGGGTCACTTCTTGAAGGCGTAGTCCAGGAGCTTCTTCGCGTCGGCCGTCCGGGTGGTGGCGGATGTCGAGGTGAGGACGGTCCCGATGACCGTCTTGCCGTTACGGGTCGCGGCGAAGACCAGGCAGTACTTGGCCGACGGGCCCGAGCCGGTCTTCACGCCGATCGCGCCGCTGTAACTGCCCAGCAGCGGGTTGGTGTTCGACCACGACATGTAGCGGTAGCCGCCGCTCTTCGTCGTGACCTTCTGCTTGGTGGACTTCGTCTTCACGATCGCGCGGAACGTGGAGTTCTTCATCGCGCTTCCGGCGATCTTCGTCAGGTCACGCGGCGTGGAGTAGTTCGAGCCGCTGCCGATGCCGTCGAACGAGTCGAAGTGGGTGTTCTTCAGGCCGAGGCTCTTCGCGGAGGCGTTCATCTTGCCGATGAAGGACTTCACCCGGGCCGCGCGCGTGGAGCCGGAACCGAACTTGTCGGCGAGGGCGTAGGCGGCGTCGCAGCCCGACGGCAGCATCAGGCCGTACAGGAGCTGGCGGACCGTGACCTTGTCGCCGACGATCAGCCGGGCCGACGAGGCGGTCTTCGAGACGATGTAGTCGCTGTACGCCTTCTGGACCGTCACCTTGGAATCAAGGTTCAGGTTCTTCTGGGCCAGCACCACCTTGGCGGTCATTATCTTCGTCGTGGAGCCGGTGGAGCGGCGGGTGTCCGCGGCTTTTCCGTAGAGCGTCTTCGCGGTGCCGCTGTTCATCACGAAGCCGCCCTTGGCGGTGATCGAGGGCGTCGGCGGTGCCGCGGCCTGAGCCGTGGAGGCGAACGCGCTGCCCGCGAGGACGGCGCCCGCGGTGAGAGTGACGGTGGCGGCTACGCTTGCGCGGTTTATGCCCTTGAGTCCAGTTTTCAAGTCGAACGCTCCAAATACACCTGAAATGCGGCCACATGGGGTGCCGCTCGGTGGTGAGACTCGCGAGACGCCCGGATGGATGCCCTCTCGTACGGGTGATTTCACACCCCGCCGGAGCCCGGCCGGACACCAGGGTCGGATGTCCGCCCCCGCGTCCGGATCGCGGACGGGGAGGCGGACGCACCCATCTTGTATCTATGCTGTGTGCATGCCTGCCGCACCCATCGCCGAACCCGCCGCCCGCAAGGCGGTCCCCAAGCCCCCGCCCGCAGCCGAGCGCGTCTACACCCACATCAAGGAAGCCGTCCTCGACCGCCGCTACGAGGGCGGCACGTTCCTCACCGAGGGCGACCTCGCCGAGGCCGTCGGCGTGTCCCGGACCCCGGTGCGGGAGGCGCTGCTCCGGCTGGAGGTCGAAGGGCTGATCAAGCTCTACCCGAAGAAGGGTGCGCTGGTGCTCGCGGTCTCCGCGCAGGAGATCTCCGATGTGGTGGAGACCCGGCTGCTCGTGGAGGAGTTCGCCGCGCGGAAGGCCGTGCCCGCGTCGGCGCAGCTGATCGCCCGGCTGGAGCGGCTCCTGGAGGAGCAGCGGGAGCTCGCCGAGGCGGGCGACCTGGCAGCGGTCTCCGTCAAGGACCGGTGCTTCCACGCCGAGATCGTGAAGAACGCGGGCAACGAGATCCTCTCCCGCCTCTACGACCAGCTCCGTGACCGGCAGCTGCGCATGGGCGTGGCCGTGATGGAGGCGCACCCCGGCAGGATCGCCGCCAACATCACCGAGCACGGAGAGCTGCTGGACGCCATCAGGGCCGGCGACGCCGAGGGCGCCGCACAGGTCGTGCGGCGCCACGTCAGCCGGGTCAAGGTGCTGGTCCGGGGTGAGGACCGATGAGCTCCGCGTCCCCCACCCTCTCCCTGCCCGGAGACCCGCCCGGCGGCCGGCGTGCCGCGTGGGTCTGGGGCATCGGTGTCGCCGTCTACTTCGTCGCCATCATCTTCCGTACGAGTCTGGGCGTCGCCGGGCTCGACGCCGCCGAACGGTTCGAGGTCAACGCCTCGGCCCTGTCGACGTTCTCCATCCTGCAGCTGCTCGTCTACGCCGGCATGCAGATACCCGTGGGCCTCATGGTCGACAGGCTCGGCACCAAGAAGGTCCTCACCATCGGGGTGGTGCTCTTCACGCTGGGGCAGCTGGGTTTCGCGCTCTCCCCCTCGTACGGCATGGCTCTCGCCTCCCGCGCGATGCTCGGCTGCGGCGACGCGATGACGTTCATCAGCGTGCTGCGGCTCGGCGCCCGGTGGTTCCCGGCCCGGCGCGGGCCGCTGATCGGTCAGGTGGCCGCGCTCTTCGGGATGGCGGGCAACCTCGTCTCGACCCTCGTCATCGCCCGTGCGCTGCACGGCTTCGGCTGGACCGCGACCTTCGTCGGCAGCTCGCTGGCCGGCGTGGTGGTGCTGGTCCTGCTGCTGCTCTTCCTCAAGGACCACCCCGAGGGCCACGAGCCCCCGCCCGCCGAGCACGCCGGGGCGGCGTACGTGCGGAAGCAGATCGCCGCTGCCTGGCGGGAGCCGGGCACCCGCCTGGGTATGTGGGTGCACTTCACCACGCAGTTCCCCGCCATGGTCTTCCTGCTGCTGTGGGGCATGCCGTTCCTGGTCGAGGCGCAGGGGCTGAGCCGGGGCACCGCCGGTGAGCTGCTCACGCTGGTGGTGCTCTCCAACATGCTCGTGGGGCTCGTCTACGGGCAGATCATCGCCCGCCACCACGCGGCGCGGGCCCCGCTGGCCCTGGGGACGGTCGCGATGACCGCGCTGCTCTGGGCGTCGACGATCTTCTACCCCGGCGACCACGCGCCGATGTGGCTGCTGATCACCCTGTGCGTGGTGCTCGGCTCCTGCGGACCGGCCTCGATGATCGGCTTCGACTTCGGCCGGCCGGCCAATCCGCCGGAACGCCAGGGCACCGCTTCCGGCATCGTCAACATGGGCGGCTTCGTCGCCTCGATGACGACACTGTTCGCGGTCGGCGTCCTGCTGGACGCGACCGGGGACAACTACCGCGTCGCGTTCGCGTCGGTCTTCGTCCTGGAGGCGCTCGGCATCGTGCAGATCCTGCGGCTGCACGCCAGCGCCACCCACAGGGAACGCGACCACCACGTCGTCAGCCGGGTCGAAGCCGTGCACGTCCCTGCCTGACGGCGGTCCCGGCGGCGCGCCCGTCCTGGCCTGTCCAGGGGCGGGCGCCGCCGGTCACGGGGTCACGGCGTCACGGCGAAGTGACGCAGGATCTCGGCCGCCAGCTCCTGGTCGCCATCGATCTTGATCCGGTCCTCCACGGCCTGCGCCCGGACCCGGCCGCAGGCCAGCCGGTAGTACGTCTCCCAGTCCATCGCCAGGGTCGCCGCGGGGCCCAGAGACGGCGCGCCGTCGACCGAACCGCGGCCCTCGCCGTCGACCCTGACCGTACGCAGGAACTCCAGCGGGCCGTGCACATCGAAGACCACGGCCGAATTGGGCGGTGCGCCCGCGTCCTTGGCGACCACCTTCGCCAGTCCGACCAGCAGCGTGTCCCGGACGACGAGGGCGCCGGGGGAGTCCAGATTGCCGGGCTGTCCCAGCGTCGTGCGCAGGTCCTGCTCGTGCACCCAGACGTCGAACGCCCGCATCCGCAGTGCCAGTTCCAGGGTCTGCTCGGCGCCGAGAGGTGCCCGCACCATGGTCTCGGGGGCGCGCGACTCGTTGCGCAGCTGACGCATGCGCCGGATGAGCGTGTACTCCAGCTCCGAGGTCATCTCCGGCGCGGTGTGGTGGCGCCGTACGTCGACCTGCATCTCCATGTAGCGCTGGTGGTCGTTCTGCACGTGGTAGAGGTCGCGCGGCAGCGTGTGGATCGGGCGGGGGTCGCCGAGCTGCTCGCACTCCATGCCGATGACGTGCGAGACGATGTCGCGTACCGACCAGCCCGGGCAGGGCGTCCGGCGGTTCCACTCCCCCTCGACGAGCGGCTTGACCAGCTCGGATATCGACTCGACGGAGTGGGTCCAGGCATCGGCATAGGTCTGGAGGCTGGGATGGACGGTCACGGGACCCCTCGTGCGGTTCTGCGGTGCATGGGCTGGAGAGCAGGGAGTGCCGACGGGAGGGCCGGCACCGACGTCGCTGTCTGCGGGCTGCGTGGGAGGTTCGCTCGCTAAGTTACGCTGCGAGCAGGCACCCCGGCAGTGCTTTCGTGTGACGATCGTAGGCCCGCGTTGACGGCTTCCATGCCAGGACGGTGGTAGTGTGCACGCCTCCCTCATCCAGATCGCAGTAAACCCGGATGAATCGGTCAATTCCCGTAGAGAGCGCGCGGCTTCGCTGGTCGTGGCCCAGCGGGGTGCGGACCTGGTCCTCCTTCCCGAGCTCTGGCCGGTCGGTGCCTTCGCCTACACCGCGTTCGCCGATGAGGCCGAGCCCCTGCAAGGCCCCACCCATGACGTCATGGCGAAGGCGGCGGCCGAGGCCGGGGTCTGGCTGCACGCCGGGTCGTTCGTCGAGCGCGCCGAGGACGGCACCCTCTACAACACCTCGCTGGTCTTCTCGCCCGAGGGTGAGCTGGCCGCCGCCTACCGCAAGATCCATCGCTTCGGCTTCGACAAGGGCGAGGCGGTGCTCATGGGGGCCGGGGAGGAACTCGTCACCGTCGCCCTGCCGGAGACCGTGGTCGGCCTCGCCACCTGCTACGACCTGCGCTTCCCCGAGCAGTTCCGGGGGCTCGTCGACGCGGGTGCCGAGACCCTGATCGTCGCGGCCGGCTGGCCGGAGCGCCGTCGTTCGCACTGGACCCTGCTGGCACAGGCCCGCGCGGTGGAGAACCAGGCGTACGTGCTGGCGGTCGGGTCGGCCGGTACCCACGCGGGGGTCGAGCAGGCGGGCCACAGCATCGTCGTCGACCCCTGGGGCGAGGTGCTTGCCGAGGCCGGGGCCGGCGAGGAGGTGCTCACCGTGGAGTTCGACCCGGCGAAGGCCACCACCACCCGGGAGCAGTTCCCGGCCCTCAAGGACCGCCGCCTGGGCCTCGCGCCACGGCGCCTGGCCTGAGCCGTACGCAGACCTCCCGAGGGCCCGGTTTCACGTGAAACCGGGCCCTCGGCGGTCCGGCTGCCTGCCGGTCAGTCCTCGTCGTGGCCCTTGTCGTGATCCTTGTTGTGCTCCTTGTCCGCGAGGACGATGACGCACACCGCCACGGCGAGAAGCAGCGGCACATCGGCGTCCTCCCGCACGATGTCGACGCCGTAGGTGTCGCGGACGGTCAGCCAGCGCCGGGAGATCTGGGCGAGCAGCTCCCCGTCGTAGTCGATGGCGAACTCGCGGTCCAGGATCTTGCCGCTGACGTCCAGCTCGGTCCCGTCCACCAGGACCACCCGGTAGTGGTTGCGCAGGAGCGAGAGTCGCTTCCGCTTGATCTTGGCGAGTTCCTCGCCGTTCCGCTCGATCAGCATGGTGTCGCGCAGGCTGATCAGTTTCTGGCGGATCTCCACCAGCACCTGGCCGTCGGTGTCCTTCAGTTCGAAGGTGTCACGGAGCCGCATGGCCTTGCCGTCGACGAGGAAGAGCTTCCGCCCGTCCGCGTCCTCGATCCAGTAGTCGTCGCCGACGCCGAACAGTCGCTCACGCACGAGAAGTCTCATGGATCACAGGTTCCCCGACGACCTGCCGGAATGTGGGCAGGCCACGGTGCTGTTGACTGTTGTCATGACAGCACGTGCACGTGTCCGCGCCCCCGAACTGATCGGCAAGGGCGGCTGGCTCAATACAGGCGACCGGCAGTACACCCTTGCTGACCTGCGGGGACGCATTGTCATTCTGGATTTCTGGACATTCTGCTGCGTGAACTGTCTGCATGTGCTCGACGAGCTGCGTGAGCTGGAGGAGAAGCACCGCTCCACCGTGGTGATCATCGGTGTCCACTCCCCGAAGTTCGTGCACGAGGCTGAGCACCAGGCCGTGGTCGACGCCGTCGAGCGGTACGAGGTGCACCACCCCGTGCTCGACGACCCCGAGCTCGCCACCTGGAAGCAGTACGCCGTCCGCGCCTGGCCCACGCTCGTCGTCGTGGACCCCGAGGGCTACGTCGTCGCACAGCACGCCGGTGAGGGGCACGCGCACGCCATCGAGAAGCTGGTCGAGGAGCTGGAGGCCGAGCACGCCGCGAAGGGCACCCTGCACCGCGGCGACGGCCCCTACGTCGCTCCGGAGCCCGTCGCCGGCCACCTGCGGTTCCCCGG
This sequence comes from Streptomyces sp. NBC_01166, assembly GCF_045039765.1. NCBI lineage: Bacteria > Bacillati > Actinomycetota > Actinomycetes > Kitasatosporales > Streptomycetaceae > Streptomyces > Streptomyces sp. NBC_01166. Next base: position 4,203,491 of record NZ_CP108613.1, on the reverse strand, counting down.
CAAGGCGCTCGCACTCCCGGACGGCGGCTTCCTGGTCTCGGACACCACCCGGCACCGCCTGGTCGAGCTGGAGGCCGACGGCGAGACCGTGCGGGGGCACTTCGGCGCCGGTGAGCGCGGACTCGCGGACGGTGGCCGGGACGAGGCCCGGTTCAGCGAACCGCAGGGTCTCGCCGTGCTGCCGGACGGCCGGATCGCCGTCGCGGACACCGTCAACCACGCGATCAGGGCGCTCGACCTCGCCACGGGAGTGACGACCACGCTCGCCGGGACCGGACGCCAGTGGTGGCAGTCCTCCGCCACCAGCGGCCCGGCCACGGAGGTGGACCTGTCGTCGCCGTGGGACGTCGCCTGGTTCGGCGACCGGCTGTGGATCGCGATGGCCGGCGTCCACCAGCTGTGGACGTACGACCCCGGGCAGGGGACGGTGCGGGTCGCCGCCGGGACGACCAACGAGGGTCTGGTCGACGGGCCCGGGGACGAGGCGTGGTTCGCGCAGCCGTCCGGTCTGGCCGCGGCCGGCGATCGTCTCTGGGTCGCAGACTCCGAGACCTCCTCGCTGCGCTTCGTGGACCTGGAGGGCGCTGTCCACACCGCCGTCGGTACCGGCCTCTTCGACTTCGGCCACCGGGACGGCCCCGCTGAGCAGGCGCTTTTCCAGCACCCGCTGGGTGTCACGGCCCTCCCTGACGGCTCCGTGGCCGTGAGCGACACCTACAACCACGCGCTGCGGCGGTACGACCCGGAGAGCGGCGAGGTCACCACGCTGGCCACCGATCTGCGGGAGCCGAGCGACGCGGTCCTGGTGGACGGCGATCTGGTCGTCGTCGAGTCCGCACGGCACCGGCTGACCCGGCTCCGGCTTCCCGAGGAGGCCGTGAGGGTCGCGGACCGGGCCCACCGCACCCAGCGCGCGGCCACCGAGGTCGCCGCCGGCACGCTGAGGCTGGACGTGGTCTTCCAGGCGCCCGCGGGGCAGAAGCTCGACACCCGTTACGGCCCCTCCACCCGGCTGCTGGTCTCCTCGACCCCGCCGGAGCTGCTGGCCGAGGGGTCGGGCCAGGGGACGGATCTGGGTCGTGACCTGGTCCTCGCGGACGGGGTCACCGAGGGTGTTCTGCACGTGTCCGCGATGGCGGCGTCCTGCGACGACGACCCGGACAACGAGTACCCGGCCTGCCATGTGCACCAGCAGGACTGGGGCGTCCCCGTGAGCGTCACCGCCGGAGGGACGTCCAGGCTCCCGCTGGTGCTGGCCGGGATGGACGAACAGGACTGACGGCCGACCGGCCCGGCGGCGCCCCGCCACATGCCCTCAGGGCACGTGCCGGCGGTGCCGCCTGTCGGGACGTCAGCTCACCGGTAGCGGCGCTCGTCCTCCGAGACGACCGTGGTGGTGGGCGGCACGACCATGCGGCGGCGCCGCGCGATGCTCACGTAGACGAAGACGCCGACGAGGCCGACGAGCATCATGATCCAGCCGACCAGGTCGACGTTGACGGTATCCATTTCCCAGTCGGTGGCGAACGCCAGGATCGCCCCGGCACCGATCAGGAGAATGCATCCTCCGAGTCCCATGATTTCCGCCTCCTCGACGGCCCGGTGAATCCGGGCCGGTGTACGGATCGCGTACCCGGCCCGGCAACAACCATGTCCGCCGGGGCGGTTGGGACGGTGGAGGGATCAGCCCGCGAGGAACGCCGTGAGCGCGTTGGCCAGGAGGTACGGGTCGTCGGCGCCGCAGAGTTCACGCGCGCTGTGCATCGAAAGGATCGCCACACCGATGTCGACGGTCGTGATGCCGTGCCGGGCCGCGGTGATCGGGCCGATCGTCGTGCCGCACGGCATCGAGTTGTTGGAGACGAACGTCTGCCACGGCACACCGGCCTTCTCGCAGGCCGCGGCGAACACGGCGCGGCCGCCGCCGTCGGTCGCGTAGCGCATGTTGACGTTCACCTTGAGGATGGGCCCGCCGTTGGCCACCGGGTGGTGCGTCGGGTCGTGGCGCTCGGCGTAGTTGGGGTGGACGGCGTGGCCGGTGTCCGAGGAGAGACAGACGGTTCCGGCGAAGGCCCGGGCACGGTCCTCGTACGAACCGCCGCGGGCGAAGACGGAGCGCTCCAGGACCGTGCCCAGCAGCGGGCCGTCCGCGCCGGTGTCGGACTGGGAGCCGTTCTCCTCGTGGTCGAAGGCGGCCAGCACGGGGATGTACGGGATCTCGCCGTCGGGCTGCCCGGACACGGCGGCCAGCGCGGCCGTCGCGGCGTGCACCGAGAGCAGGTTGTCCATGCGCGGACCGGCGAGGAGTTCACGGTCGCGGCCCAGGTAGGCGGGCGGCTCGACGGGGTGCGGCATGAGGTCCCAGCCGGTGATCTCCGCGGCCTCGACGCCCGCCGCGTCGGCGACGAAGCGGATGAGGTCGCCCTCCTCGACGTCGCCGAGTCCCCAGATCGGCTGCATGTGCTTCTGGCGGTCGAGCTTGAGGCCGTCGGGGTTGGCGGACCGGTCCAGGTGCACGGCGAGCTGGGGGACGCGCAGCAGGGGCCGGTCGATGTTCACCAGCCGGTGCGTGCCGTCGCGCAGGGAGATGCGGCCGGCGAGACCGAGGTCCCGGTCGAGCCAGGTGTTCAGGAGCGTCCCGCCGTAGACCTCGACGGCGATCTGGCGCCAGCCGTGCGCACCCGAGTCGGGCAGCGGCTTGACCCGCAGGTTCGGGGAGTCGGTGTGGGCGCCCACGATCCTGAACGGGGTGTGGGCGGCGGCGCCCTCCGGCACGTACCAGGCCACGATGGCGCCACCCCGCAGGACGTACTTCCCGCCGGTGGAGCCGTCCCACGCGTCCGTCTCCTCGACCTGCCGGAATCCGGCCTTCTCCAGCCGCGCGGCGGCCGCGGCCACGGCGTGGTACGGGGAAGGGGCCGCCATCAGGAAGGCCATCAGATCGTCGGTGTGCCCGCGGTCGAAGCGGAGGGGAGAGCTCATGTTCTTCACTGTAACGACGGCGGACGGGGGACGTTTAACGGTGTACGACGTCGTGCCGCCGCCCGTGTCCGGAAAGTTGCCCCACCCACCACGACGCCGCCACCCGGAGGGATCCGGATGGCGGCGTCATCAGGGGCTGGGCGGGACGACGACTAGAACGCGGCCTCGTCGAGCTCCATCAGCGAGTTGTCGACGGACTCGGCCAGCGCGCGCTCGCCGGAGACGCCCGGCAGGACGTTCGCGGCGAAGAACTTCGCAGCGGCGATCTTGCCCTGGTAGAAGGCGGCGTCCTTGGCGGAGGCGTTGCGCAGCTTCTCGGAGGCCACGACCGCGCCCTTGAGCAGCAGGTAGCCGACGACGACGTCGCCCGAGGCCATCAGGAGGCGGGTCGTGTTGAGACCGACCTTGTAGATGTTCTTGACGTCCTCGCCCGTGGCGGTGAGGTCGGTGATCATCGTGCCGACGATCGCCTCCAGGTCCACCGCGGCCTTGGCGAGGTTGTCCAGCGAGCCGGACAGCTCCTCGTCGCCCTGGGCGCTCGCGAGGAACTTCTTGATCTCCTCGGAGAGGGTGTTGAGCGAGGCGCCCTGGTCGCGGACGATCTTCCGGAAGAAGAAGTCCTGGCCCTGGATCGCCGTCGTGCCCTCGTAGAGGGTGTCGATCTTGGCGTCGCGGATGTACTGCTCGACCGGGTACTCCTGGAGGTAACCGGAGCCGCCGAACGTCTGGAGCGACTGCGCGAGCTGCTCGTAGGACTTCTCGGAGCCGTAGCCCTTCACGATCGGGAGCAGCAGGTCGTTGAGGCCGTTGAGCGCCTTGGCGTCCTCGCCCGCGGCCTCCTTCACCTGGATCGCGTCCTGGACGGAGGCGGTGTACAGCACGAGGGAGCGCATGCCCTCGGCGTACGCCTTCTGCGTCATCAGGGAGCGGCGCACGTCGGGGTGGTGCGTGATGGTGACCTTGGGGGCCGTCTTGTCCATGAACTGCGACAGGTCGGTGCCCTGGACGCGCTCCTTGGCGTACTCCAGCGCGTTGAGGTAGCCCGCCGAGAGGGCCGCGATGGCCTTCGTGCCGACCATCATGCGGGCGAACTCGATGATGCGGAACATCTGACGGATGCCGTCGTGCTTGTCGCCGATCAGCCAGCCCTTGGCGGGGTGCTGGTCGCCGAAGGTCATCTCGCAGGTGTTCGACGCCTTGAGGCCCATCTTGTGCTCGACGTTCGTCGCGTACACACCGTTGCGCGCACCGAGCTCGCCGGTGGTCCAGTCGAAGTGGAACTTCGGGACCAGGAAGAGGGAGAGGCCCTTGGTGCCCGGGCCGGCGCCCTCGGGGCGTGCCAGGACGTAGTGGAGGATGTTCTCGGACATGTCGTGCTCGCCCGAGGTGATGAAGCGCTTCACACCCTCGATGTGCCAGGAGCCGTCCTCCTGCTCGACCGCCTTCGTGCGGCCGGCGCCCACGTCCGAGCCGGCGTCCGGCTCGGTCAGCACCATCGTCGAGCCCCACTGCTTCTCGACGGCGATCTCCGCGACCTTCTTCTGCGCCTCGTTGCCCTCGTCGAAGAGGATGCCGGCGAACGCGGGACCGGAGGAGTACATCCAGACCGCCGGGTTCGAGCCGAGCAGCAGCTCCGCGTAACCCCAGATCAGGGAGCGCGGCGACGTCGTGCCGCCGATCTCCTCGGGCAGGCCCAGGCGCCAGTACTCGGAGTCCATGAAGGCCTGGTAGGACTTCTTGAAGGAGGCCGGGACGGGCGCGGTGTTCGTCTCGGGGTCGAAGACCGGCGGGTTGCGGTCCGCGTCGGCGTACGAATCGGCGAGCTCGTTCTCCGCGAGGCGGGTCACCTCGTCCAGGATGCTCTTCGCGGTGTCGACGTCCATCTCCGCGAACGGGCCGGTGCCGTACAGCTTGTCGCGCCCGAGGACCTCGAAGAGGTTGAACTCGATGTCGCGGAGATTCGACTTGTAGTGCCCCATGGGAAGGCTCCGTAATCAATAGCAGTGGCGCGCAGCGCCCCGTGGAGGAGTGAGGTTCGGGCGACGGACGGCCGGGCGTGGGTGTATCACCTGACCCCTACGATGATGCTACCCGTCAGTAATAAGACGCAACCCCCCGAGGCACGGATGTGTCCGATTACTCTTTGCGGCATGTATGGCTACGACCAGAACCAGGGCGCACAGCAGCAGATGGGCGGCGGCTACGGCGACCAGCCGTTGTACCCCGAGCCCTCGCCGCCTTCCCTGGCCGACGCGGTACGGGCCTTCACGACCGGTTCGCTGTCCGCGGAGGACTTCCAGCAGATCTTCGCCACGGCGAAGGTCTACTGCCCGCGCGGCGACAACCCCGGCTTCCTGGCGCTCCACAACACCCAGCAGCCGGTGATCCCCATGTTCACGACGCTCAAGGAGCTCCGGAGCTACGCGGGCAAGGAGTCCAAGTACTTCGTGATCACGGGCGCCGAGGTGATCGACCTGCTGCCGACCGGCTACGGCTTCGTCCTGGACATGGAGGGTGATCACCGCATGGTCTTCGACGCCAAGGCGGTGGAGCAGATGGTGGACTTCGCGATGCGTCGTATGTACGGATAGGCACCCCCTGCTCCGTGGGCGGCCGAGGGCGTCCGCGACCCGAGGTGGCACGAGGGCCCGCACCGACCGGTGCGGGCCCTCGTGCTGTCCGGGGCGGCGGGAATGGATGCCGCCTTGCTAGATGTTCACCGTTCAACTAAATTGGACGCAGAAGACTCCCGGAGGTGGCTCCCATGCCCGCAGTGACCGTCGAAAACCCGCTGACCCTGCCGAAGGTCGCGGCCCAGGCCGAGGCCGTGGCCCGCCCTGTGCTGACCGTCACGACCGCGCCCAGCGGTTTCGAGGGCGAGGGGTTCCCGGTGCGGCGTGCCTTCGCCGGGATCAACTACCGGCACCTCGACCCGTTCATCATGATGGACCAGATGGGTGAGGTGGAGTACGCGGCCGGCGAGCCGAAGGGGACCCCCTGGCACCCGCACCGCGGCTTCGAGACCGTCACGTACATCATCGACGGGAGCTTCATCCACAAGGACAGCCACGGCGGCGGCGGTGCCATCGAGAACGGCGACACCCAGTGGATGACCGCCGGCAGCGGGCTCCTGCACATCGAGACGCCGCCGGAGGCGCTCGTCATGTCCGGCGGCCTCTTCCACGGCCTCCAGCTCTGGGTGAACCTGCCCAAGGCCGACAAGATGATGGCCCCGCGCTACCAGGACATCCGTGGTGGCCAGGTCCAGCTCCTCGCCTCCCCGGACGGCGGCGCGCTGCTCCGTGTCATCGCCGGTGAGCTCGACGGCCACGAGGGCCCGGGCATCACGCACACGCCGATCACCATGGTCCACGCGACGATCCGGCCGGGTGCCGAGGTGACGCTCCCGTGGCGCGAGGACTTCAACGGCCTCGCGTACGTCCTCGCCGGGCGCGGCAGCGTCGGTGAGGAGCGCCGCCCGGTCCGCACCGGGCAGACCGCGGTCTTCGGCAAGGGGTCCTCGCTGACCGTCCGCGCCGACGAGACGCAGGACGGCAACACCCCGGACCTGGAGGTCGTGCTGCTCGGCGGGCGTCCGATCCGTGAGCCGATGGCGCACTACGGGCCGTTCGTGATGAACACCCAGGACGAGCTCAAGCAGGCCTTCGAGGACTTCCAGGCGGGCCGCCTCGGCAAGGTCCCGGCAGTCCACGGCATGTGACCGGCCCCTCCGGTCGTACGGGTGACGGCCCGTCACCCGTACGACCGTGCGGAAGGGACACCACTCCCCGCCCGTGATCGGGTGGGAGGGTGCCTATCCGGAAGCCCCTCCTGCCCGATGTCGCGCGGCGGACGGCCGCTTGGTGCGGCGTTCTGCTCCTGGTCGTCGGCGTCGTGGCTGTGGCCATCTGGCTGGTGGTGGTGCTCAAGACCGCGGTCACCCCGGTCCTGCTGGCGCTGCTCGGCACGGCTCTGCTCGGCCCCGTCCACCGCTGGCTGACCGCCCACAAGGTGAACAGATCCGTGGCGGCCGGACTCACCTGCGCCGCGCTCGTCGCGGTGGGCGGCGGCGCCGGATACATCGTCGTCACCGCCCTCGTCGACACCGGCGACCAGATCGTGGCCTCGCTGAAGGACGCGGCACAGTGGGTCATCGACCACTTCGACATCGAAGGGGTCGCGAATGTGGACGACCTGGCGGACAACGCGAAGAAACTGATCGGGAAGTTCGGCGCGAGTGCCGCGGGCGGACTGCTCACCGGGATCAGCGTCATCGGCTCGCTCGTGACCACGGCGGTCCTGGCCCTGCTGCTGACGTTCTTCTTCCTGCGCGACTCCGACCGTGCCGTCCACCTCGCCCACACCATCGCCCCGCGCGGCACGGGCGGACTCGTGGAGGCCATGGGGCGCAGGGCCTTCGAAGCCGTCGAGGGGTTCATGCGCGGCACCACCTTCATCGCCCTGATCGACGCGCTGTGCATCACGGTGGGCCTGCTGATCCTGCGGGTGCCGGGGGCGGTGGGACTGGGCGCGCTGGTCTTCGTCGGCGCCTACATCCCGTATCTCGGGGCCTTCATCTCCGGTGCCGTGGCGGTGCTGGTCGCGCTCGCCGACCGGGGCATCGTGATCGCGCTCTGGGCGCTGGGAGTGGTGCTCGCCGTCCAGGTGCTGGAGGGGCACGTGCTCCAGCCCGTCATCCAGAGCCGTACGGTCCAGATGCACCCCGCCACGATCATGATCGCGCTGACCGCGGGCGCGAGCGTCGCGGGGCTGCTGGGCATGCTGCTGGCGGTGCCGGTGTGCGCCGCGGTGTTCGGGGTGATCGGCGAGCTGCGCAAGGGATACGAGGCCGGAGGCCGGGAGGACGCGGTGCCCGGGAGTTCATGAGCCGGTGACGCCCAGCTCGGCCGGTTCCGGGGACTCGTACAGCTCGAACCAGATCGACTTCCCCTCGCCCCTCGGGTCCACCCCCCAGGCGTCGGCGAGCATCTCCATCAGCACCAGCCCTCGGCCGCTGGACGCCATCTCCCCCGGCCGCCGCTTGTGCGGCAACTCGTCACTGGTGTCGGCCACCTCGACACGCAGCCGCCGCTCTCCCCGCTCGCCCGTCACCTCCGCGACGAGCAGCGCGTCCCCGTCCGTGTGGACGAGCACGTTCGTGGACATCTCGGAGACCATCAGCTCCGCCGAGTCGACCTGCTCCGTGTCCGCCCAGTCGTGCAGCAGCTCCCGCAGCTGCTGGCGGGCGGCCGCGACGCGCTCGGGCTCCGCCTGGGCGATGCTCATGGCCGAGCGCCGCCCCGGGGTCCTGCGTGTCCGTGCGGCCTCGCGGCGCAGCACCATGACCGCGATGTCGTCCTCGCGGCGGTCCACCAGCGGCCCGGTCGTGTAGTGGGAGCCGGGCCCGTGCACCGTCTGCACGAGGGCGTCCGCGAGCTCCTCCAGGTCCTCGACGGGCTTCTCCAGGACCGGCCTGAGCCTGGTCCATCCGGTGGCCATGTCGTGTCCGCCGGTCTCGATGAGCCCGTCCGTGCACAGCATGATCGTCTCGCCGGGGCTCAGGACCACGCGGGTCGTCGGGTAGTCGGCGTCCTTCTCGACGCCCAGGGGCAGCCCTCCGGCGGTCTGCCGGATGACCGCCGTGCCGTCGACGCTGATCACCACCGGGTCCGGGTGGCCCGCGCGAGCGACGTCGAGGGTCCCGTTCTCGGGGTCGGCCTCCGCGTACAGGCAGGTCGCGAAGCGTGTCGCGTCCGACCGGTCCTCGCCGTCGTCGAGGTCGTACGTCTCGGTCAGTCCGGACAGGAAGCGCGAGGCCCGGGAGAGCACGGCGTCGGGGCGGTGCCCCTCGGAGGCGTACGCGCGCAGGGCGATCCTCAGCTGGCCCATCAGTCCCGCCGCCCGCACGTCATGGCCCTGGACGTCACCGATGACGAGGGCGATCCGGCCGTTGGGGAGCGGGATCACGTCGTACCAGTCGCCGCCGACCTGGAGACCTCCTCCTGTCGGGATGTAGCGCGCCGCCACCGTCAGGCCGGGCACACCGGGGCCCAGGGACGGCCTCATCGCCCGCTGGAGGCCCAGCGACAGCTCGCGCTCGGTCTCGGCCGCCCCGGCGCGGGTCAGCGCCTGCGCGAGCATCCTGGCCACCGTCGTCAGCACGGAACGCTCGTCCGGTGAGAAGGCCACGTTGTGCCGGAATCCCGCCATCCAGGCGCCCATGGTGTGCCCGGACGAGATCAGCGGCAGAAAGGCCCAGGACTGGCGCCCGAACTCCTGGGCGAGGGGCCAGGTGGCCGGGAAGCGACGCCGGTACTCCTCGGGGGTCTCGAGGTAGATCGCCTGGCCGGTCCGCACGACCTCGGCGGCCGGGTAGTCCGTCTGCAGGGGCATGTCGGTGAAGGGCTTCTCGTCGCCGACGTTGTGTCCGTGGTGCCCGATGATCGTCAGCCGCTCGCCCGAGACCCCGAACACGGCGAGACCGTCCGGCGAGAAGCCGGGCATGGAGAGCGAATGGGCGACCCGCAGAACCTCCTCGGTTGACCCGGCCTCGGCCAGCGCCCGTCCCGCGTCCAGCAGGAACGCCTCGCGCGACCGCCGCCAGTCGCCCGTGAGCGGGGTCTTCGCCGCTGTGTCCTCCGGGGGCTGGGTGACCTCCTGGAGGATGCCCTTCAGTACGTACGTGTGGCGGCCAGGGGTGTCCAGCGGGATCGGCTTCGACCGGGTGCGCACCGTGCGTACGACCGTGCCGTTCCCGTCCACGATCCGCATTCTGGCCTCGGCCACCGTGCCCTCGGCGATCGCGAAGTTCACGATGCCGTCGATCTCGTTCCAGTCGGCCGGGTGGAACCGGGGGCGCACCTCCTCGCCGGGGCGGGCCGTGGCCTCGGCGGGCAGTCCCACCAGCCGCGCCGCCTCGGCGTCGAGCGTGACCGTGCCCGATGAGCTGTCCCAGCTCCACAGCCCGGTCCCGATCGCAGCCAGGATCTCCTCGGTGCGCATTGCCCCACTTTAGGAAGATGTTCTCCACGGTCGCCACCGAGGGAGAGCGCCCGCCGGAGGCCGCCGGGCGGGTCTCGGACAGCCGTGCGGCGACAATGCCAATGAAGCGGTGCGTCCACGGGCGGTAGCCTGGGGTGTCAATCCACCCCGACCGCGAAGACTGGATGAACGACGATGCATCGGTACAGGTCCCACACCTGCGGCGAGCTCCGCGCCTCTGACGTCGGCACCGACGTCCGGCTGAGCGGCTGGCTGCACAATCGTCGAGACCTGGGCGGCATCCTCTTCATCGATCTGCGCGACCACTACGGTCTGGTGCAGCTCGTCGCCCGCCCCGGCACCCCCGGCAACGACGCCCTGGCGAAGCTGACCAAGGAGACCGTCGTCCGCATCGACGGCAAGGTCTCCGCTCGCGGCTCCGACAACGTCAACCCGGAGCTCCCGACCGGTGAGATCGAGATCGAGGTCACCGAGGTCGAGGTGCTGGGAGAGGCCGGCCCCCTGCCCTTCACGATCAACACCGAGGACGGGGTCAACGAGGAGCGGCGCCTGGAGTACCGCTTCCTCGACCTGCGCCGCGAGCGCATGCACCGCAACATCATGCTGCGCTCGGCCGTGATCGCCTCCATCCGCTCCAAGATGGTGGCCCTCGGCTTCAACGAGATGGCGACGCCGATCCTCACCGCGACCTCCCCCGAGGGCGCCCGTGACTTCGTGGTCCCGTCCCGGCTGAACCCGGGCAAGTTCTACGCGCTCCCCCAGGCGCCGCAGCAGTTCAAGCAGCTGCTGATGATCTCCGGCTTCGACCGCTACTTCCAGATCGCGCCGTGCTTCCGCGACGAGGACGCCCGCGCCGACCGCTCGCCCGGCGAGTTCTACCAGCTCGACGTCGAGATGTCGTTCGTCGAGCAGGAGGACGTCTTCCAGCCGATCGAGAAGCTGATGACCGAGCTCTTCGAGGAGTTCGGCAACGGCCGCCACGTCACCTCGCCGTTCCCGCGCATCCCCTTCCGCGAGTCGATGCTGAAGTACGGCAACGACAAGCCCGACCTGCGGGCGAAGCTGGAGCTCGTCGACATCTCCGACGTGTTCGCCGACTCCGGTTTCAAGGCGTTCGCCGGCAAGCACGTCCGCGCCCTTCCGGTGCCGGACACCGCGGGCCAGTCCCGGAAGTTCTTCGACGGCCTCGGTGAGTACGCCGTCGAGCACGGAGCGAAGGGCCTCGCCTGGGTCCGCGTGGGCGAGGACGGCACGCTGGCCGGGCCGATCGCGAAGTTCCTCACCGAGACGGACGTCAAGACCCTCACCGAGCGGCTGTCCCTGGCCCCCGGCCACGCGGTCTTCTTCGGCGCGGGCGAGTTCGACGAGGTCTCCAAGATCATGTCCGCCGTCCGCGTGGAGGCCGCCAAGCGCGCCGGCCACTTCGAGGAGGGCGTCTTCCGGTTCTGCTGGATCGTCGACTTCCCGATGTACGAGAAGGACGAGGAGACCGGCAAGATCGACTTCTCGCACAACCCCTTCTCGATGCCCCAGGGCGGCCTGAAGGACCTGGAGGAGAAGGACCCGCTGGACATCCTCGCCTGGCAGTACGACATCGTCTGCAACGGCATCGAGCTGTCCTCCGGCGCCATCCGTAACCACGAGCCCGAGCTGATGCTCAAGGCCTTCGAGATCGCCGGCTACGACCGCGAGACCGTCGAGCACGAGTTCGCGGGCATGCTCCGTGCCTTCCGCCTCGGCGCCCCGCCGCACGGTGGCATCGCCCCGGGTGTCGACCGCATCGTGATGCTGCTGGCCGACGAGCCCAACATCCGCGAGACGATCGCCTTCCCGCTCAACGGCAACGCCCAGGACCTGATGATGGGCGCCCCGACCGTGCTGGACGAGAGCCGGCTGCGCGAGCTGCACATCCAGCTCCGCAAGCCCGTCGCGGCGGCGAAGGACAAGGCCGATGTCACGGACGCCGTGGCGAGGGACACCGGCGCGAAGTAGGCGTCACCAGTTCCGCTTCGGTTCCACGTGAAACAGTCCCCGGCCGACGGCCGGGGACTGTTTCACGTGCGGAGCCGGCAGCGACGGAACTCGCACAGGAACGCACAGCCGACTCTCATGTCCCTGCCAGTCGGGCTGCCTGGTGTCACCGCCCATGACGGAGAATCAGGGCCCCGGGCACAAGAAGGACCTCACCCGGCGCCGCGTGGTGATCGGCGGTGCGGCGGTCGTGGCCGCGGCAGGAGTCGGGGCCGGGGTCGTCGCCACCGCCTCATCCCAGGAGGAGAAGAGCGAGGCATCCGGCACGACGACCGGACAGGGTGAGGCGTGTTCTGAAGCTCTCGTACCGCAAGGGGAGGATGGCGCGCGGCGTGATCGGCTCCATCACGATGGGCGTCGACCCCGACGAGACCCACGACGGGACCGACCTCTGGACGGCACAGGACCCCCGGTGAAGGGCCCGGAACCATGACGGTTCCGGGCTCTTTGCCTGCGTACGGGTGGACCGTGCGGAACTCCCGGACCCCGGGTACACGAACCGGGTACATCCGGATGGCCCCGGTTCCGGTTCGGCGCCGTCGGGCCCGGCAAGGACTGGCACGGGAAGTGCTCGTCCGCCCCTCACCGAGGAGTCCCGCACCGTGTCCGTCCCGCGTCGCCCGTACGTCCTGCTCGTCACCCTGTTCCTGCTGGTCATCGGCTGTTCCGCCGGGGCGGTGCAGACCACCGACCCCTCCGCGCCCCGCGGTGGGGCCGGTCCGGAGTCCTTGGCCGCCCCGCCCCGCCCCGTCGAGAGCCTCCGCCCCCCGGCGGAGATCCCGGCGCTGGGCCCGGAGACCCGGGCGCAGATCCCTGCCACGGCCCGGCAGGCCGTCGTGGTGACCGGGCAGGGCCCCGATTCCAACCGTTCCGCCGTCATGCTCTACAGCCTCGACGACCCCGCTCTCGGCTGGAGACCCGGGGCGGGCCCCTGGCCCGCCCACAACGGCATGGAGGGCTGGACGGACCACCATCTCGCGGACGACCTCCGGTCCCCCGTCGGGGTCTTCGGCCTCACCGACGCGGGCGGCCGGCTGCCCGACCCGGGCGCGCTGCTCCCGTACGACGAGCAGCACCGCTTCGCGGTGAGCGGCGAGGGCTTTCTGGGGGAGCCGCTCGAAGGCTCCTTCGACTACGTCGTCGCCATCAACTACAACCGGACCCCGGGCACCAGTCCCCTGGACCGCACCCGGCCGCTCGGCGCGGAGAGAGGCGGCGGCATCTGGATCCACGTGGACCACGGCGGACCGACCCAGGGCTGCGTCTCGCTGACCGAGGACCGGATGCGCGAGCTGCTGCTCACCCTGGACCCCGCCAAGCACCCGGTGATCGTGATGGGGGACGCCGCGTCGCTGGCCCGGTGAACCGCCGGACGCGCTGACGGGTCACACGAAGGAGCCCGGGTCCCGATGCGTTCGGGTCCCGGGCTCCTGCACTGCGTGCGCCGCTTACGCGGGCTTCTCCTCCAGGCGCGGGAACAGCACCGCGCCCTTCGTCACCGTCGCGCCCACGGGCAGCTGACCCCAGCGGCCCGCGTCCTGAACCGGCTGGTCGGCCAGGGCGCCCAGGGACGCCTCGGCGCCCAGGGACTCCCACAGCTTCTGCGAGGTGTCCGGCATGACGGCGTTCAGCAGGACCGCGACGCCGCGCAGCGCGTCGGCCGCCGTGTACAGGATGGTCGCGAGCCGTGCCTGGCCCTCGGGCGACGTGTCCTTGGCGACCTTCCAGGGCTCCTGCTCCGTGATGTAGCCGTTGACCTGCTTCACGAAGTCGAAGATCGCCAGGATGCCGCCCTGGAAGTCCAGCTCCTCGCCGATCTTCTGATCGGCCGAGGCGACGGCCCTGGCCAGGCCCTCCTGGACCGCCCGCTCCGCGTCACCGGCGGCAGTGGCCTCCGGGAGCGCACCGCCGAAGTACTTGCCGACCATGGCCGCGACGCGCGAGGCGAGGTTGCCGTAGTCGTTGGCGAGCTCGGAGGTGTAGCGGGCGCTGAAGTCCTCCCAGGAGAAGGAGCCGTCGCTGCCGTACGCGATGGCCCGGAGGAAGTACCAGCGGTACGCGTCCACGCCGAAGTGCGAGGTCAGGTCCTGCGGCTTGATGCCCGTCAGGTTCGACTTGGACATCTTCTCGCCGCCGACCATCAGCCAGCCGTTGGCGACGACCTTGCCGGGCAGGGGAAGGCCCTGCGCCATCAGCATGGCCGGCCAGATGACCGAGTGGAAGCGCAGGATGTCCTTGCCGATCAGGTGCACGTCCGCCGGGAAGGTGCCGTCGAACTTCTCCTGGTTGGCGCCGTAGCCGACCGCCGTCGCGTAGTTGAGCAGGGCGTCGATCCACACGTAGATGACGTGCTTCGGGTCCCACGGCACCGGGACGCCCCAGTCGAACGTGGAGCGTGAGATCGACAGGTCCTGAAGGCCCTGCTTGACGAAGTTCACGATCTCGTTGCGGGCGGACTCGGGCTGGATGAAGCCCGGGTTGGCCGCGTAGAACTCCATGAGCTTCGGGCCGTACTCGCTGAGCTTGAAGAAGTAGTTCTCCTCCTTGAGGAGCTCCACCGGCTTCTTGTGGATCGGGCACAGCTTCGTGCCGTCCTCGGCCTCGATCAGGTCGCCGGGGAGCTTGTACTCCTCGCAGCCGACGCAGTACGGGCCTTCGTACCCGCCCTTGTAGATCTGGTCCTTGTCGTACAGGTCCTGCACGAACTCCTGCACACGGTCGGTGTGCCGCTTCTCCGTCGTACGGATGAAGTCGTCGTTCGCGATGTTCAGGTGCTCCCAGAGGGGCTTCCAGGCCTCCTCGACGAGCTTGTCGCACCAGGCCTGGGGCGTGACGTCGTTCGCCTCGGCCGTGCGCATGATCTTCTGACCGTGCTCGTCCGTGCCGGTGAGGTACCACACCTTCTCGCCGCGCTGGCGGTGCCAGCGGGTGAGCACGTCGCCTGCGACGGTCGTATAGGCGTGCCCCAGGTGAGGAGCGTCGTTGACGTAGTAAATGGGGGTCGATACGTAGAAACTCTTCACGCCGTCGCCCCCTTGCTTCTCGGATCCAGTGGCCGCCATGGTCGAAATCCTAACGGTCCGTGGGAGATCCACTCACATCGATTACGGCCGCCCCGGCCGCGGAGAGCTTTGCGAAACATCCTTTCCCGTACCAAAGACGCATCCTGGGAGGAGTGGGCTCACATGCACGAGGCAGGGGACAACACGATGCGGGTACTGGTCGCCCGGGACGAGGAGATCCTGGCCGAGCTGGTGGCGACCGGGCTGCGGCGGGCGGGATTCGCCGTCGGCACCGTCCACAGCGGGGATGCCGCGCTCGCCTACCTCGGGCTGCGCGACTGAGACGTCGTCGTCCTGGACCGTGATCTTCCCCGGGTGCACCTCGACGACGTGGCCCGCAGGCTCGTGTCGAGCGTGGGAGACCCCATCCCGGCGCCGTCCGCGTCTGCATGAGCAAGCTGCGCGCCAAGCTGGGGGAGCCGGCACTGATCCGCACCGTCCAGGGCGTCGGATACGCCCTGTGAGCCGGCTGTTGAGGCTCGTGCGGGCGACCGGGACGGCGCAGGTCCGGCACTCGACGATCCGGATGCGGATCGCCCTCGTGCTGGCGCGCAGCGAACGCGGGCCGGCGAGGAGCGAGCGCGCGGAGGTCGACCTGGCGCAGGTGGTGGCGGAGGAGACCGCCCGGCCCGTGGCGTCGCCCGGCCCGGAGGTGACGGTCGCGGTCGAGCCCGGCGTCGTACGGGGGAACCGGCAGCTGCTCGCGCAGCTCGCGGCGAACCTGCTGTCCAACGCGGTGCGGTACAACGTGCCCGGCGGGCCGCGTGGAGGTGTCACTGGCGGCGGACGGGGTCCTGGTGGTCCGCACCACCGGCCCGGTGGTGGCCGAGGCGGACATCGCCGGGTTCTTCCAGCCGTTCCGGCGCGGGGAGGGGCGGGACCGGACGGGGCAGGGATCGGGGCTCGGGCTGTCGATCGTGCGTTCTGTCGCGATGGCCCACGGCGGTACGGTCACGGCGGTACCCGGCCCGGAGGGCGGGCTCGCCGTGACCGTACGGCTGCCGGTGGATCAGTCCTCCGCGACGACCCCGCGGGCGGCGGCCCAGGCGGGCAGTGCGGCGAGGACCTCACGGTAGAAGGCCGCGTCGGGGACCTCGCGCGGGGCGGGGCCCGCGTGGAAGAACCCGGCGTTCTCGGCGTCCAGCTTGCGCAGGAAGTCGAAGGCCTTCGCGTCCTCGTCGCCGAACGCGACGAACTGGAAGAAGAGCGGCAGCCGTGCCGCGTCCGCCAGGGCCTGCTTGGCCGCCACCTTGGCGTCCGGGGCGCCGTCCGTCTGGAAGACGATCAGCGCCGGGCCGTTGGCGCCTGACTTCTCGTAGTGCGCGACGACCTCCTCGACGGCCCGGTGGTAGTTCGTCCGGCCCAGGCGGCCGAGGCCCGCGTTCAGCTCGTCGATCCGGCCCTCGTGGGCGGTGAGGTCGATCGCCCCGGTGCCGTCGATGTCGGTCGAGAAGAAGACGACCGGCACGGTGGCGTTCGGGTCCAGGTGGGCCGCGAGCGCCAGGGTGCGGTCGCCCAGGTGCTGGGCGCTGCCGTCCTTGTAGAACGGCCGCATGGAACCGGACCTGTCGAGCACCAGATACACGGTGGCCCGCAGCCCGGTCAGTCCGTGCGCCTTGAGCCCGGCCTGTGCGGCCTTGTACGGGGTCACGAGCGCGGGCGCCGCCGCCTTGACCCGGGCGAGGGTGACGGCGGGCTTGCCGGCGGGGGCGGCGGACCTGGCCGCGGGCGCGGCTTCCGGCTCGGGCGCGGCGACGGGCTGCGGTGCGGCTTCGGCGACCGGCTCCGCGGCGGCGACGGGCTCCGCCTTCGGCGGCTCCGGGGTGGCCTCCGGTTCCGGTGCGGCTTCGGCGACCGGCTCCGGGGCGGCGACGGGCTCCGCCTTCGGCGGCTCGGGTGCGGCTTCCGGCTCGGGCGCGGCGACGGGCTCGGCGGCCGCGACCGGCTCGGGCTCGACGGTCGGCTCGGGCGCGGCGACAGGCTCCGGTGGGGCTTCGGCGACGGGCTCCGCGGCGGCGACCGGCTCGGGCTCGGCGGCCGCGACCGGCTCGGCCGGCTTCTCGGTGGCGGCCGGCTCGACGACCGCCTCCGCCTTCTCCTCGGCAGCCGTCGCCTCGGCGGCAGGAAGCTCCTCCGCCTCCGGCTCCGGGTCCATGTCGATCGTGATCGGCGCGGGGGCAGCCGGCTCCGTCACCGCGGCGGCCTCCTCGGCCGCGTCCTTCCCGGCGTCCGCGGCCGGCTTCGCCTCCGGGTCCGACCCCTGGGCCGGAACCCTCGGCGCGGACGTGGAGGCAGGCGTGGTCGCCGAGGTCGTGGCCGCCTTGTCGAAGGCCGCCGCGACCAGGTCCGACGCCTGTCCGCTGTCGACCCCGGTACCGGCGGACCGGTCCGAGGAGGAGGCCGGGGCCGGTACCGAGGCCTTCGCGGGCTCGGCCGCCGAAGTGGCGGTCTCCGGCTCCGGCTCCGTGGGCTGGGTGCGCTCGGCCTGGGGCGGGACGGTGGCCGTGGTCGGCTCGTCCTGCTCCGTCCGGCCGAACACCTTGCGCAGCAAGCTCCGAATGCCCATGGGCGAGGCCTTTCGCATGAGTTGGGTGCGATAAATGTCCGTACTGCGGGAATTGATCCCTGGCCAGGGCGGATACGTAAGGTTAGCGGCCGGATCCGGCCGTTCGGCTGCGCGGCCCGCCCCTGCGTCAACCGAGCTCCAACCGAGTCGTGACCGAGTCCTGAACGGGGCCCGGGGCAAAGGGAAGAGGAGCGGTGTCCCGGACTTCACCCTCCGTTCACCGGCAGTCCCACGAACGGCGTGGATGCGCACCTACCGTCACGCGTGACACACAGACGGAGGGACGAAAACGTGCGCGATCTGCTGCCGCTCATCGGCTCGCACCAGGGCGGGCGCTCTGCGCTGACCTGCCGCTACCGCTGCGGTGACGCCTGCTTCCAGGAGGTCCCGAACACCAGCGACAACGAGTACGCCGGCGACATCATCGCCGGTGCCCTGTCACGCCGGTCGATGATGCGCGCCGCCGCCGTGGTGACCGTGGCCGCCGCCGCCGGGACCACCGCTCTCGCCGGCCCCGCCGCCCCGAGTGCCGAGGCCGCGCCCCTCGCCGGCCGTACGGCCGGCAAGCCGAAGCCCACCGCCTCGGGCGCCCGGGGCCTGCGCTTCGCGGCGGTCGCGCCCAACACGGCCGACAAGGTCACGATCCCCGACGGCTACGGCCAGAACGTCGTGATCCGCTGGGGCGAACCGATCCTGCGCGGCGCCCCCCGCTTCGACCCCGACAAGCAGTCGGCGAAGGCGCAGGCGGGCCAGTTCGGCTACAACAACGACTTCCTCTCCCTGCTCCCGCTGCGCGGTGAGCGCGGCCGTCAGGTGCTGGTCGCCAACCACGAGTACACGGACGAGATCCTGATGTTCCGTGGATACGATCCGGCCAGTCCGACCCGTGAGCAGGTCGAGATCGCCTGGGCGGCGCACGGACTCTCCGTGGTCGTCGTCCAGGAGGAGAACCGCACCGGCAAGCTCTCGCCGGTCAACCGCCACCCGCTGAACCGCCGTCTCACCGCGACCAGCGAATTCCGGGTCACCGGCCCCGCCGCCGGGAGCCCGCTGCTCCGCACCTCCGCCGACCGCACCGGCCGCAAGGTGCTGGGCACCCTGAACAACTGCGCGGGCGGCACCACCCCGTGGGGCACCACGCTGCACGGCGAGGAGAACTTCAACCAGTACTTCGCCAACGGTTCCAGCGACACCGACAAGCGCTACGGCATCGGCACGGCCGCCACCGAGCGCAAGTGGGAGCGGTTCGACAAGCGCTTCGACCTGGCGCAGGAGCCCAACGAGGCGCACCGCTTCGGCTGGGTCGTCGAGCTCGACCCGTACGACCCCGACTCCACGCCCCGCAAGCGGACCGCGCTCGGCCGGTTCAAGCACGAGGCGGCGCAGCCCCGGCTGACCGCCGACGGCCGCCCCGTGGTCTACATGGGCGACGACGAACGGTTCGACTACTTCTACAAGTTCGTCTCCAGCAAGCGGATGAAGAAGGGGAACTCGCGGGCCGCCCGGGAGCACAACCTCACGCTGCTGGACGAGGGGACGCTGTACGTCGCCAAGCTGACCGGCGACTCCCCGTCCGCGGAGTTCGACGGCACGGGCAAGCTCCCCTCGGACGGCGAGTTCGACGGCAGCGGCGTCTGGATCCCGCTCGCCACGGGCACCACCTCGCACGTCCCGGGCATGACGGCCGACGAGGTGTATGTCTTCACCCGCCTGGCCGGTGACAAGGTCGGCGCGACGAAGATGGACCGCCCCGAGGACGTCGAGCCCTCGCCGCGCACCGGCCGGGTCTACATCGCGCTCACCAACAACACCGACCGCGGCAAGGCGGGCAAGGCGGGCGCCGACGAGGCCAACCCTCGCAACGCCAACAAGCACGGTCAGATCCTGGAGCTCGCGGAGAACTGGGACGACCCGGCGGGTGACGGCTTCGCCTGGCGGCTGTTCCTCGTCGCGGGTGACCCGGAGGACCCGGCGACGTACTTCGCCGGGTTCCCGAAGGAGAAGGTCAGCCCCATCTCCTGCCCCGACAACGTGGCCTTCGACGACCACGGCAACCTCTGGATCTCCACGGACGGTGCCCAGCTCGGTTCGCACGACGGCCTGTTCGGCGTCGCCACGCAGGGCGAACGGCGGGGCGAGCTCAAGCAGTTCCTGACGGTGCCGACCGGCGCGGAGACCTGCGGCCCGGTGATCCAGGACCGCCGCGTCCTCGTCGCCGTGCAGCACCCGGGAGAGGTCGACGGCGCCTCCGTCGAGAAGCCCGCGAGCACCTGGCCGGACGGGCCGGGCCGGATCGTGCGCCCGTCGGTCGTCGCCGTCTGGCGCAAGGACGGCAGCGACATAGGCGTCTGAACCGCCCGGCTCTGCACAAACGGAGCCCTCACTACGGCCTGTGTCCGTGTGGTGCACGGCTGATGAGTGTCGTTCAAATGTGCGCACAGGCCCCTCGATTGTGTTGCTAGCGTGACCGGCCGTTGTGCCTGATGAGCAATCAGGCACAACGGCTGATCATTGAGCGCACTCACGAAGGGCCCCCACATGGGACAACCATCCCGCCGAACACGCCTCGCGGCCTGCGCCGTGGCAGCAGGCGCACTGATGGCCGCGCTGGTGCCGGCGACGGGTGCCACGGCCGCCGCCCCTCGCGCCGTCGCGGCGGACGATCCCGTCCCGGGCCATGAGGGCATGCCGGACGACGGCTTCGAGAACGCGCCCGAAGGGGAGCAGGACGACCTGGCGGGTTCGGGTACGGGCTCCGCGCCGTCCGCGACGGCCGACGCACAGGCCGTGGTCCCCGGCCGACCGGGCGACTTCACCCTGGAGACCGGCACAGTCCTCACCGGGCTCGTCGACAAGTTGGACGCCGCCCTGCCCAAGCAGGGCCTCACCGAGCTCATGACGCAGGCCAACCGTGACGCGGGCTGGAACTCCACCTGCGGTGACGCGGCCATCTACGGCCCCGACCTCACCGCGGCCCCCCGTGTCTGCTGGAAGGACGACGACGCCACCTCCTCCGAGTGGATCCCGCAGGCCATCACCGGCGTCTCGGACGCCCAGGAGGACGAGGACTGGGGCACGTCGGACTCCGAGCCCATCGCCGTGGCGGGCTACGACGACTACAACCCGGACCGCAGCAACTACGCCTCCGGCCGGAGCAACTGCGTCCAGGACTCGGCATCCGATGCCTGCAACGAGAAGGGCATACGGGTCAGCTTCTTCAACCAGGCCACGAAGAAGTACCGCCATGTGCTGCTGGCCTGGCCCTTTCTGAACTCCAAGGACCACATCTCCTTCGACGCGCTGCACGCGAGCGAGGGCACGTGCACACCGGAGTCCGGTGTGACGGATGCCTGCAGGGCACAGAACGGCATCCACGCGGGCGGCATGGTCTGGTACGGCAACTATCTGTACGTCGCCGACACGGCCAACGGCATGCGGGTCTTCGACCTCCGAAGGATCATGGACCTCAGCCCGGACAACGATCCCGCGGTCCACGACCCGACGCCGGACGGCCTGGTCAGCAACGTCGTCGACAAGAAGCGGGTCGGCCGCCAGAACAACGTCTGGTACGCCTACGGCTACCGGTACGTGATGCCCCAGGTCGCCACGCTGAAGTTCACCACGGCGAAGAACGGCGGGAGCACCAGCAAGAACCAGTGCTACGCCACCGGCCGTCCGAAGGCCTCGTACATCTCGCTCGACCGGACCGGCGCCCCCCACATGGTCCTCGGTGAGTACTGCAACACCAACAACGGCGGCTCCAGCAACGGCCGCGTCGGCACCTACCCGATGACCGCGCTGACCGCAGCGGTCGAGGGCGCGGTGGGCACCACGGCCAAGGCGGATCTCGCGTACGGACTGCCGGACACGGGGACCTTCGGGGGTGAGAAGCTCTGGCACAAGATCCAGGGCGTCACGCGCTACGACGGCAAGTGGTACTTCCACCGCAGCAACGCCTACGACAACGGCCGGCTGATGCAGGCCACCCCGGGGACCGTGGACGGCACGACGCAGCTCGTCGCCAACCCGAAGATCCTGGAGAGCTCGTTCGGCCCCGAGGACCTGTATCTCGCGCACGGCAGGGGCGACGGCGTCGCCCCGAAGCTGTGGTCGCTGAGCGAGCACGCGCCCAGCGAGTGCGGGGTCTGCAAGCGGGAGCTGTACAGCTACGACATGGGTGAGGTCATCAGCGGCTTCGGCTCCTGACTCCATGAGTGCGCCTCACCGGACTAGAGTCGTAGGCATGGTTTCCGGTGAGGCGCCGCAGGCGGAGGGGAGCGTCCGGGTCGATGCCTGGATCTGGGCGGTCCGGCTGACGAAGACCCGCTCGCAGGCGGCTGCCGCCTGCCGCGCGGGACATGTGCGGGTCAACGGCGAGCGCGCGAAGCCCGCCCAGGCCCTGCGTACGGGCGACGAGGTGCGGCTGCGGCACGCCGGCCGGGACCGGATCGTGGTGGTCTCCAAGATCGTGAAAAAGCGGGTGGGCCCGCCGGTCGCCGCGGAGTGCTTCGTCGACAACAGCCCGCCCCCGCCGCCGCGCGAGATGGCGATCCAGGTCCCGGTCCGCGACCGGGGCACGGGCCGCCCGACCAAGCGGGACCGCCGCGAGATGGAACGCCTCCAGGGCTTCCAGGGCCGGGGCCCGGACGCCGGCTAGGCGGTCCGGCAGGCCGTTTCAGCTCTGGTAGCCCTCCACCTCGTCGGCGGGGCGCACCCGCGCCTCCGAGGGGTCCTCGCCGAATTCGCTGAGCGCGCGCCGCTGCCGCAGCAGGTCCCAGCACTGGTCCAGCTGGACCTCCACCTCCCGCAGCCGTGACCGCTCTTCGGCGGAGAGGCCCAGTTCCGCGGTGGAGCGGGCGCGCAGGGCGCGCTCCTCGGTGATCAGTCCGTCGATGTTCTCGAAGATGTCCTGCTCGGCCATGAGAGCTCCCGGTCGGTGTCCTGGGGGACGTGTCCTTCAGATGACGAAGACGGTCTTGCCGCGGGCCCCGCCCGCGCGGTTCTGGGCGAGAGCCTGCGGCGCCTTCTCCAGGGGCAGCTCCATGTCGATGGGCACGTCCAGCTCCCCGCGCGTCACCGCCGAGGCCAGCTCCTCCAGCACTGCGGCGGTCGGAGCGAGCCGGAAGTCGGCCCAGGCGATGCCCGGCGGCGCCGCCACGCCCCGGGTGGTGACCGCGACTCCGCCGTCACGCACCAGGGCGGTGTACACCGCGAACGAGGCGGTGTCCGCCGAGACGAGGTCGACGAGGGCGTCGACGCCGTCCGGGTACAGATCGCGCACCGCGGCCTCCAGCGCTTCGGGGCCCGTGGTCGTGTCGACCGTGGCGGTGGCGCCGAGCGCCCCCATCCGCCGCTTCTTGTCGCCGCGCACGGCGGCGACGACCGCTGTCCCGCGGCCCGCCGCGAGCTGGGTCAGGAAGCTGCCGACGCCGCCCGTCGCCCCGACGACCAGCAGGCTCAGTCCGCTGCGTACGGCCGTGCTCGACAGGATCTGGGCGGCGGTCGTGCCGGCCGACGGGAGCGCCGCCGCGAGCTGGAGCGGCATGTCGCGAGGGACGAGGGCGATGGGGGAGTCCTGCGGGACGCACACGTATTCGCCGTACGCCCCACAGCGTCCGAGGGGCGGGGCCGTCGCGCGGCCGAGGCGCGGAAGCCGAGGACGAGGGTGGCGCAGGACAGGGCGAGCGCGGCACACCCGCCGGCGGCCGTGCGCCCCCGTCCGCGCGGGCGGGCCCAGTCCCCCACGGCCGCCCTCGCGGCGCTGCTGTCCACGCCGGAAGCCCTACCCGCGCCGGGCCGCCACGACCCGTCCCACAAGGCCGCCGACAGCCAGGACCGCCCCCACGAGCAGCACGATCCACACCGTTGTCCGCAGGGACGCGGTCAGCGCGTCGTACACCGCCGCGGTCCCGTCCCGGTCGGTTCCGGGCACCTGGTCGAGCACCCGGCCGCGGCCGACGGCGACCGCGATCCGGAGCAGGGCCGCGCCGAGGACCAGGCCGCCGCCGACCACGGCTGCGGCCGTCAGCCCGGCGCGGATGCCGCCGCGCACGAGCGTGAGACCCAGCACCAGGACGAGCAGCACCACCGTCGCCACGGCCGGCCAGACGCTGCAGTACCTGAGCCACCGGAACGAGGACCGCAGGTCGTCCGCGCGGTCGGCGGACAGCACGGTGATGGAGGTCTCCCGGACCGGGATCCGGTCGGCGAACGGCACCCCGCTGCTCACCAGTTCCTTCTTGACCTCCTCGATCACCGGCGCCAGGTCGATCGTCACCGCCTGCCCGTCGTCCCCGTGCAGCGAGGCGGTCACGGCCTGGTGCGCCGTCCGGTTGGCGCTGTCCCAGGCCCGTCGGAACGCCTCGGTCGTGGTGAACGACAGGGCGGACTCGTGCAGGAACTGCTCGACGGTGTCCTGGAGCGGGCCTACGTCGATGTTCTTCATCGCCTCGTCGGTGACCAGGGTGGCGACGGTTTCCCGTACATCGGAATCGGAGGCCAGCGGCGAGACGGCGGCCAGGTAACGGTCGGTGTCGTCGAGCTCCAGATCGACCCACGCCGAGAGCGCGCTCACCGGGACCAGTACGGCCAGCACGACGAGCAGCACCGCCGAGAGAGCCACTGAGAGACAGTTCCGCACAGGCACCAGCCAATCCCCTGCGACGGCGGGGCGCTCCGGGCCGTGGGCCATTCGAGTTGCCGGGCGGCCCGGCCGGGTGTGCGCTGGAGGAACACAGGGACGGGGGCGACGGAAGGAGCTGTGCGCCATGGCCACACACGCGACGATGCCGACGCACCGACGGACGCAGGCCCGCGCCCCCGCCCGGCAGGAGCACCGGCACACCGCGCTCGCCTGGGCTGTGCCCCTTGCACTGGGCGTGATCCTCGGTTTCTGGGCCTTCTTCATCAATCGGGACGGTGGAGCGACCACCGGTGGGCAGATCTGGCTCGGAGTCGTCTCCGGGGTGGTCTTCGCCGCGCTCTGCTACGCACTCGCCAGGGTCCGGTGGGCCTTGCCCCGTGAGCTCCGGGCGGCGGCCTTCGGTGTGCTGGCCGGGGGCGCGGTCGGCTTCCTCTCCAGTCTGAACGGCAAGAGCGTGCTGATGTCGGGCTTCATCGGACTGGTGATAGCCGCGGGCACGTTCTGCACGATGTTCTACGCCTACTACACGCGCGAGGAGTGACGCGGCCGTCCTTCCGGAGGAAAGGGCGCGGTGGCCGGATCCGATCCGGCCGCCGCGCCCGTCCGATTCCGTCCGATCCGCCCCGCTACCGGCGTGCACCGTGCCATCGTTGGCCCGTATCCGCCCTCGACAGAGCCGACAGGGAAGGGACCATGAGTACTGAACTGGCCATCGAGACCACGGGGCTGGTGAAGGTCTTCGGCGACAACCGTGCGGTGGACGGCGTCGATCTCGCCGTGCCCTCGGGCACCGTCTACGGAGTGCTGGGCCCCAACGGGGCAGGGAAGACCACCACCGTGAGGATGCTGGCGACCCTGCTTCGTCCGGACGCGGGCCAGGCGCGGGTCTTCGGCCACGACGTCGTGAAGGACGCCGACACGGTCCGCGGCCGGGTCAGCCTCACCGGGCAGTACGCCTCGGTCGACGAGGACCTGACCGGTACGGAGAACCTGGTGCTGCTGGCCAGGCTCCTCGGCCACTCCAAGCCCGCCGCCCGGACCCGGGCGGCGCAGCTGCTGGAGGCCTTCGGGCTGAGCGAGGCGGCGGGCAAGCAGGTGAAGAACTACTCCGGCGGGATGCGGCGCCGGATCGACATCGCCGCGTCCATCCTGAACACACCGGATCTGCTCTTCCTCGACGAGCCGACGACCGGGCTCGACCCGCGCAGCCGTAACCAGGTGTGGGACATCGTGCGTGCCGTCGTCGCGCAGGGCACGACGGTCATGCTGACCACCCAGTACCTCGACGAGGCCGACCACCTGGCCTCCCGCATCGCCGTGATCGACCACGGCAAGGTGATCGCGGAGGGTACGAAGGGTGAGCTCAAGGCGTCCGTCGGCGCGGGGTCCGTCCATCTGCGCCTGCGCGATCCCGGGCAGCGCCCCGAGGCCGAGCGCGTGCTGGCGATCGCGCTCGAGGCGACGGTGCAGCTGGACCACGACCCGGTGGCGCTGACCGCCACGGTCGGGGGCCACGGCACCGACAAGGGGGCGGCCGAACAGGCCGCGCGGGCGCTGGCGGAGCTGGCCCGGTGCGGCATCCACGTGGACAACTTCTCGCTGGGACAGCCCAGCCTCGACGAGGTCTTCCTCGCGCTCACGGACAAGAAGGGGGTGGCGGCATGAGCACCGCGCCCACCACGGCCGAACGCGACGACGCCGAACTCACCGCCCCGGACGCAGAGACCCTGGCCTCCCTTCTGGTCGGCCAGGAGCGGCCGCGGCGGCCCAGCGCGCTGTCGGCGTCGCTGACCTTCGGATGGCGGGCCATGCTGAAGATCAAGCATGTGCCCGAGCAGCTGTTCGACGTGACGGTCTTCCCGATCATGATGGTGCTGATGTTCACCTATCTCTTCGGCGGGGCACTGGCCGGATCCACCGAGGACTACATCCAGTTCCTGCTGCCCGGGATCCTCGTCATGAGCGTCGTGATGATCACGATGTACACGGGCGTCGCGGTCAACACCGACATCGCGAAGGGGGTGTTCGACCGCTTCCGCACCCTGCCGATCTGGCGGCCGGCGCCCATGGTCGGCTACCTCCTCGGCGATGTCGTGCGCTATCTCCTGGCCTCGGCCGTGATGCTCGTCGTCGGCATCGCCATCGGCTACCGGCCGGGCGGCGGACTCCTGGGGGTGCTGGCGGGCGTCGCGCTCCTGCTGGTGTTCTCCTTCGCCTTCTCCTGGATCTGGACGATGTTCGGCCTGATGCTGCGCACCGAGAAGTCGGTGATGGGTGTCAGCATGATGGTGATCTTCCCGCTGACGTTCCTGAGCAACGTCTTCGTCGACCCCAGGACCATGCCCGGCTGGCTGCAGGCGTTCGTGAACAACAGCCCCGTGACGCATCTCGCGGCAGCTGTACGGGAGTTGATGGCCGGCAACTGGCCCGCGACGGACATCGCCTGGTCGCTGGGCTGGTCGGCGCTGTTCGTGGTGGTCTTCGGCGCGGTGACGATGCGGCTCTACAACCGGAAGTGACGGCGGCGGACCGGAGGTTGACCTTCCCGGTGGGGGAAGCCCCAGCATCGGCGTGGCCGGGCGCATCCGCCCGGCGCGAGGAGGCCGTGGTGGAACACGAAGGCGCGGACGGGCGTGCCGGGCTGGTGACGATCGGGGAGTTCGCCCGGCTGTCCAGGCTCTCGGCGAAGGCCCTGCGGCGCTACGACGAGCTGGGGCTGCTCCGCCCCGCCCTGGTCGATCCGGTGAACGGCTACCGGTACTACGACCGGGCGCAGGCGGAGCCGGCGCGGCTGGTGGCGTGGCTGCGCAGGATCGGGATGCCGCTCGCCCGGATCTCCGAGGTGGTGGCGCTCGACGACGGCGCGGCCGCGGCGGAGATCCGCGCCTACTGGGCGCGGGTGGAGGCCGAGACGGCCGCCCGCCGGGAGCTCGCGGCCTTCCTCGTCGACCGTCTGTCAGCGAAGGAGTACGCCGGAATGTCGAACGGCAACGGGGCCGGCCGGGGGCCGGTCACCCTCGGGATCCGCTATGCGGCACTCACCCACCCGGGCGCGGTGCGCACCTCCCAGCAGGACACGGCGTACGCCGGGGCACGGCTGCTCGCCGTGGCCGACGGCTTCGGGGTGAGCGGCGCCGGCGCGAGCGCGGCGGCCGTCGACGCGCTGAAGCCGGCCGCGCGCGGTGCGGTGGACGCGGCGGATCTGCTCAGCGCGCTGCACGAGGCGGCGGAGTCCTCCGTACGGGCGGTCCACGACGCGGTGGTCGGTGACGCCGCGCCGGGGGAGTCAGGGACCACGCTCACGGCCCTGGTGTGGACGGGTGAGCGGCTGGGGCTGGTGCACATCGGGGACTCGCGGGCCTATGTGCTCCGTGGGGGCGAGCTGTTCCGGATCACGCACGACCACACCCTGGTGCAGTCGATGATCGACGACGGCTCACTGACCGAGGAGGAGGCCGCCTCGCACCCGCAGCGCGCGATGCTGCTCAGGGCCCTGGCCGGCGGTCCGGAGGCGCAGGCACGCCCCGACGTCCGGCTGCACGACACGTTGCCGGGCGACCGCTATCTGCTCTGCTCGGACGGACTGTCGGCGGTCGTCGACGAGGCGGAGGTGACCCGCACGGTCATCGCGGCGGACGCCCCGGACGCGGCCGTGCGTGCTCTGGTCGCCCTGGCCGGTGACGCGGGTGCCCCGGACAACGTGTCCTGCGTCGTGGCCGACGTCGTCGCCCTCTGACATCGCGTCCCGCCGGGGCCGGGCCCAGACTGGAAGGGGGACGGAGACCGGCTCTGGAGGAGCCATGACGGCGACGACATGGAACGAGACGCCCGTTGCGATCCGGACCGACGAGGCGGAGCTGCGCAGGACGGAGATCGGCGGTGACCTGAGCGTCGCCCTGATCCGGCTGGTCAAGGGTGCGGACATGGGCCCGGCGCTCAAGGGCCTCCCTGACGACATGTGCCCCTGCCCGCACTGGGGTTACCTCCTGAAGGGCCGGCTGAGGCTGCGGACCGGCGCGGACCCGGAGGCGTACGAGGTCTACGAGGAGGGCCAGGCGTTCTACTGGCCGCCCGGGCACGTGCCCGAGGCGCTGGAGGACTGCGAATTCGTGGACTTCTCGCCCACGAAGGAGTTCGACCGGGTGATCAGCCACATCAACGCCCAGGGCTGACGCGACACGGCAGGGCGGGCTCTCCGGCGTACCGGAGACCCGCCCGTCGGCGTGCGGAGGGCGCAGCCCGCTCAGTCGCGGACGACGGTGACCGGGCAGTCGGCGTGCTGGGTGACATGGAGGCTGACCGAGCCGAGCAGCGTCGCCTTGAAGCCGGTGTAGCCACGGGCGCCCACGACCAGCAGGTTCGCTCCCCTGGCGCGGTCCAGCAGGGTCTGGGCGGGGTTGCCGATCACGACGATCTTTTCGACCGCCGCCGCCCCCTCCGCGCCGAGGGCCTCCTCCAGCGCCTCGGTGAGCGCCACGGTCGCCGCTTCCTGCGGGTCGAAGTCCTCGGGCATGCCCGGCATCATGGACGCCCAGCTGGTCGCGGGGTACTCCCAGCTGTTGACCGCCTCAACGGTGTCGCCGGTCAGCTCGGCCTGACGCACGGCCCAGCGAAGTGCCTTGATCGAGGCGTCCGATCCGTCCACGCCCACGACGATCCTGCCCATGTCTGCCTCCATTGTTTTCAACATTTACGGCATACAGGCGCCAACTGTAGTCAAGGTGGACATCGGGGGCCGGGGTGGCCCCCGATGCCGAGGCTCAGCCGACCCGCAGGCCGGCGAGCTGCTCCTCGAACGGGACGACAGCGTCCTCGCCGTCGTCGAGGGTGAGGGCCCGGGAGGCGCCGGAGACGGTCCGCCCGGTGACGGCGGATGCGAGCTCGCCTCCCGCGCGCCGGATCCGGGAGGGCAGCCCCTCGGTGTACTCGTCGCCGTTCGATCCCCAGTCCTCCGACGCCGCGTACACGGAGGTCGGCAGGGCGACGGCTCGCAGATAGGCGAAGAGCGGGCGCAGCGCGTGCTCCAGGACCAGCGAGTGCCGGGGCGTCCCGCCGGTCGCCGCGATGACGACGGGCTTGCCGGTCAGCGCGGTGTGGTCGATCAGGTCGAAGAAGGACTTGAACAGCCCGCTGTACGAGGCGGTGAAGACGGGCGTCACGGCGATCAGCCCGTCCGCTCCGGTCACCGCGTCGATCGCCTTCTTCAGGCCGGCCGGCGGGAAGCCGGTGACCAGGTGGTTGGCGATGTCCACGGCGAGGTCGCGCAGCTCGACGACCTGGACCTCGACGCGGCGGTCCTGGTCCGACGCGAGCCGCTCACGCGCGGCCTCGGCGAGCCGGTCGGCCAGCAGCCGGGTGGAGGAGGGGCTGCTGAGCCCCGCCGCGACGGCGACGATCTTCAGGGGGGCGGTGGCGGGCACGGTCATCGGAGCTCCTTCGGGTCCCCGGCGGCGGCGCGGGCGGCGGTGACGGCGGGGTGGACGGGGGCGTCCGGCACTCCGGCCGGGCGCAGGCGGGCGAATTCCTTGCGCAGCACGGGCACGACCTCCTCGCCCAAGATGTCGAGCTGCTCCAGGACCGTCTTCAGCGGCAGCCCCGCGTGGTCCATCAGGAAGAGCTGGCGCTGGTAGTCACCGACGTCCTCACGGAAGGAGAGGGTCCGGTCGATGACCTCCTGCGGCGAGCCGACGGTCAGCGGGGTCTGCTGGGTGAAGTCCTCCAGGGAGGGCCCGTGCCCGTAGACCGGCGCGTTGTCGAAGTACGGGCGGAACTCCCGGACCGCGTCCTGCGAGTTCTTCCGCATGAACACCTGGCCGCCGAGGCCCACGATCGCCTGCTCGGCGGTGCCGTGCCCGTAGTGGGCGTAGCGGCGCCGGTAGAGGTCGACCATCTTCCTGGTGTGCTCCATGGGCCAGAAGATGTTGTTGTGGAAGAAGCCGTCGCCGTAGTACGCGGCCTGTTCGGCGATCTCCGGGGAGCGGATCGAGCCGTGCCAGACGAACGGCGGGACGCCGTCCAGCGGGCGCGGGGTCGCGGTGAAGGACTGCAGCGGGGTGCGGAACTTCCCCTCCCAGTCGACGACGTCCTCGCGCCACAGCTTGTGCAGCAGCGCGTAGTTCTCGATCGCGAGCGGGATGCCCTGACGGATGTCCTTGCCGAACCAGGGGTAGACCGGCCCGGTGTTGCCCCGGCCCATCATCAGGTCGACGCGGCCGTCGGCCAGGTGCTGGAGCGTGGCGTAGTCCTCGGCGATCTTCACCGGGTCGTTGGTGGTGATCAGCGTGGTCGAGGTGGAGAGGATCAGCTTCTCGGTGCGGGCCGCGATGTAGCCGAGCGTGGTCGTGGGGGAGGACGGGACGAACGGCGGGTTGTGGTGCTCGCCGGTCGCGAAGACGTCCAGGCCCACTTCCTCGGCCTTGAGCGCGATCGCGAGGGTCGCCTTGATCCGCTCGTTCTCGCTCGGTGTCGTACCGGTCGTGGGGTCGGTGGTGACATCCCCGACGGTGAAGATCCCGAACTGCATGGCGCCCGCCTCCAAAGGTGTTGAGCGGAAGTTGTTGAACCTTGAACTATGTGAACACACCCTACAACGGGGCACCCCCTCTCTCTATTCCAGCCCTCTCCGGGACGCCCCGCCGGCACGAAAACGGTCCGCGCTCCGGGGACCGGTGAGCGCTACACTCGGCCCATGACCTCCGTACCGTGCCGGAACTGGTGGCGCTCCTCCTAGGAGCGGCCACCTTCTCTGCACGGAACCAGGGCCGTTCGATCTTCGGACGGCCCTTCTCGCTGCCCCGGTGCCCTGCGGCGGGCCGTCCTCCACGCGTACACCACCAGCGAGGAGACCCCCCGTGGCCATGACAACCGACCTTGCCGTCAGCCCCGCCGCGCGCCGCAGCGCCGAACTGGAACAGCAGCTCGCCGGGGACCCCGGCCGCTTCCGCGTCCTCACCGGCGACCGGCCCACCGGAGCCCTGCACCTCGGGCACTACTTCGGCACCCTCCACAACCGGGTGCGCCTACAGGACCTCGGCGTGGAGGTCTTCGTGCTCATCGCCGACTACCAGGTCCTCACCGACCGTGACGTCGCCGAACGGCTCACCGAGCATGTGGAGGGGCTGCTCCTGGACTATCTCGCCATCGGGATCGACCCCGCCCGCGCGACGGTCTTCAACCACAGCGCGGTCCCCGCCCTCAACCAGCTGCTGCTGCCGTTCCTGTCCCTCGTCTCCGTCGCGGAACTCGGGCGCAACCCCACCGTGAAGGACGAGATCGCGCACTCCAGGCAGGCCGCCGTCAGCGGCCTCATGTACACGTACCCGGTGCACCAGGCAGCCGACATCCTGTTCTGCAAGGGCAACCTCGTCCCCGTCGGCATGGACCAGCTGCCGCACCTGGAGATCACCCGCACCGTCGCCCGCCGCTTCAACGAGCGGTACGGACCTGTCTTCCCCGAACCCGACGCGCTGCTCTCCGCCGCGCCCCTGCTGCTCGGCACCGACGCCACCAAGATGAGCAAGAGCAGGGGAAACTCCATCGCCCTGGGCGCCGACGCCGACGAGACCGCCCGGCTGATCAAGGGAGCCACCACCGACGCCGACCGGCACATCACGTACGACCCCGATCTGCGGCCCGGGGTGTCGAGCCTGGTGCTGCTGGCCGCGCTCTGCCTCGACCGCGACCCGCACGAGGTCGCCGAGGAGATCGGGAACGGCGGCGCGGCCGGTCTCAAGCGGACCGTGACGGAGGCCGTGAACGCCCGCATGGCCCCGATCCGTGCCCGCCGGGCGGAGTACGCCAAGGACATGGGCTACGTGCGGGACGTGCTGCGCGCCGGCAACGAGCGGGCGAACGCCGTGGCCGAGGAGACCCTCCAGGAGGTGCGGGACGCGATGGGGACGATTCGGTAGGCCGGCGGCGGGACGCCCGGGCACACCGGCCCGCATGCCTGTCTCGCTGCATCACATCGTCATCGACGCCCATGATCTGCCCGCCCCGGCCCGCTTCCGGGCCGACGTCCTGCGCCGGCGCATCCTGTCCGAGCGGGAGAAGGAGGTCGTGATCGGGCCGGACGTGAACGCGCCGGTGGGCATCTGCTTCATGCCGGTGACGGACCGCAAGAGCGTCAAGAACCGGCTGCACCTCGATCTGACCTCCGCCGCGGAGGACCGGGAGGCCGAGATCGAGCGCATCGTCGCACTCGGCGCCCGGCACGCGGACGTCGGGCAGACCGGCGACGAGTCGTGGACCGTGCCGGCCGATCCGGAAGGGAACGAGTTCTGCGTGGTCCGCCCGAAGGAGACCCTCATCGGCTGAGGGTCCCCGTCGGCCTCACCGACGCGTCGCCGAGTGCTGCCCGCGCAGCATCTCGGCCAGACCCCGGCGGGTCGCGGCGATCACGACCCGGTCCTCCGGCCGCAGCACATAGCCCGGGTGCAGGTCCCAGACCAGGCCGGACGGCCGGTCCGGACCCCCAGGGCCCGGCGGGTCGTACGGCGGTACGGCCGCCAGGTCCGGGAGCCGGTCGGACGGCGGGGTGGCGTCCAGGGCCAGGATCCGCCAGGCGCCCGCCCGGAACGCCTGTTCGACGGTCCGGCCCTCCAGATGGGGGTTTCCCGCCACCTCCAGGGCGGCGAAGAGCATGACCTTTCGCTCCACCGGTACCGCGCCGAGGATCTGCCGGCCCATCATGGCGACCGCGAACGACGGTGCGGCCAGGTGCGACACGGAGCGGGAACGGGTCAGGGCCCCCGGGTGGGCCGTGCGCAGGGCGCGGTAGACGGCGGTGGCGAACTCGTCGTCGTACAGGCGCAGCGCCACCCGCAGGCCCGGCTTCACCGAGCGGGCGTACAGCGCGGCTTCGAGGTTCGTCGTGTCCACGCTGGTCAGGGCGAGCAGCGCGCGGGCCCGGCGGATCTTGGCCGCCTCCAGGACGCCCTCCTGGGTCACGTCCCCGAGGACCGTCGGGACGTGCAGGCTGCGGGCCAGCGGGATGCCTCGCGCCTCCGGGTCCTCCTCGACGACCACCACGGGTATGTCCAGCTCGCGGAGCCGCACCAGGACCCTCGTGCCGATCTTGCCTAGCCCCAGCAGGACCACATGGCCGGACAGGCCGCGCGGGGGGCGGCGCAGGGAGGACGCGGTGCGCAGCGTGCCGAACGCCTCCAGGACGGCGGCGACCAGCAGGGGCAGCAGCAGGAGCCCGGCCATGCCGGAGAGCAGCTGGATGACCTGGCGGGAGTCCGAGTCGGTGTCCTCGACCGCGGGGTCACCCATCGCCAGCAGGTCGAGCAGGGTCAGATAGGCGGCGTGCACCGGGCTGTCGCCCGTGGTGATCACCGAGGCGACGGCCAGGGCGACGACGGCCGCCGCGACGCCCAGCGCCGACCAGCGCAGCCGCCGGGAGAAGACCTGGCCGAGCGGCGCGCCCCTGCCTCCCATGCGGGCGGGCGCCCGGTCGGGGCCCGCCTGCCTGATGGCCTCCAGGACGACCGTGCCCCGGCCCGTGGCGGCGTTCACCGTCGCCAGGTCGGGCAGGAGCTGAGGGCCCTCCTCGCCGCTGCTGTCGGAGCCCTCGCTGCCCGCGGGGTCCTGGCTGGTGGAGGAGAGGAGCGCCAGCGTGCACAGCCCGGGGTCGGCGAGCTCGCCCGGGCGGGGCGGGGTGCGCTCCACGGCGCGCAGGAGCAGGCCCTCGGCCTGGATGACCTTGCTGCTGCCGGTCAGCGCGGTGGCAGCCAGGGCGGGGGCCGCGGTGTCGGCGTCGGACAGGACTGTGGTGGAGGCGTCCAGGGCGGCCGGGTCGAGTCCGGGCATGGAGACGGCGGCCGCCTGGTCGAGCAGCGTCTCCAGGTGCTGACCCAGCTTGCGGTTGTAGAGCCGGATGACGAGGCGCAGGCGCGGATTGAGCCGGCGGGCCGTCAGGGCGGCGCGGATGTTGAGCTCGTCGTCGTCGTAGACGAGTGCGAGCGCGGCTGCCCGGTCGACGCCGGCCTCCTCCAGCACGTCGTCGGAGGGCTCGTGCGCCTCCATGATGCGGACGGCCTCGACCCCGGCGTTCGTGTCGCCGCTCCCGTTCGCCCCGCCCGCCCCGTTGCGGTTCATCGCCGCCGACATCCGCCCGAACAGGGCCCCGGCCCGGGCCCGTTGGGTCAGAGGCACGTCCGGTCTGCTGGGCTCACGGCCCGGCGGGACGACGAGCGTGACCCGCTCCCCGTACACATAGCGCAGCTCCACGGCGAGCCGGCGGCCGAGGGTGTCGTCGCCGCAGACCACCATGTGGCCGCTGCTCGGGGGGCGTTGGGGCTGTTGAGGAAGTGAGGACACATGGCCCAGCATGCCTTGCTCCCTCCGGTTCAGTCGGGCGTGTCGGTGATCATCGCGTGACGGGGGCGTGGGCCCGTGTCCGTCCGGCGGGGCCCCACGGCGCGCGGAACCACGGACTCACGGCCCCAAGGAGGGGAAGCTGGTCAGCCGGCCTTGCGCGGCAGCGGGCGCGGGGCGAGCGACCCGTCGTACGGCGAGACCCGGAAGAACTCGCCGTCGGCGTCGTACGCGTGGAGGAGGCCCGTGCTGCCGGAGGTGAACACATCACCCGGCGCGGACGGCCTCAGCGGCTGCCGCACCTGCACGATCGCGTTCGAACCGTCGGCGGCGGCGACCTCGGCCTGCCCGAAGTCGGCGCTGACGGATCCCGTGCGGATCGTGCAGACCTGGCCCACGAAGTCCTGCCGGGATGGAGGAGGCTCCGCGGGGAAGAACCGGCGGAAGCGGCGTACGAGCATGCGGACCACCCCCCAGGCGATCAGGAGCGCCCCCGCCAGTACGGCGAGGTGCATCACGGCCCGCAGGGTGCCGGTGGCTCCGCTGCGGAGGACGAGGGCCGACCCGACCAGGCCGGTCAACCAGGAAACGGCGATGAACAGCGACATCGACACGGACACGGGCACCCCGCCGAAGCCGACCGCTTCGGTGTCGAGGTCGGTGTCGAAGGAGTCGTGACCAGCCGCTCCGACCAGTACCAGCAGCCAGAAGCAGACGACGACCACCAGGGCGCCGCCGAAGACGACGGCCGGGAACGCGACTGCTGCGGAAAAGAATTCGGTCATCCGGTCCACCCCCTGCGACGCCGTGCGGTCCGAGGGACCGGGCGGCGTCAGGCGGGCCGGGGGACCGGCGCTGCGACACCGCGAACGGCCTCGCAGCGACCGGTTTCTTCCCCCGTGATCCCCCGTAACCCCCGTGATTCCCCCGTGTGTTGCTGGACAGATCGTGTCAGCCGGGCCGGTCCGGGCGCATTGCCGGAATCCGGCAGCCTTTACGGGGCCGGCCTGCCGGGCACCGGCACCGGCCTCCGTGCGTTGACGGGATGACGATGCCGGCGGTGTGTGGAGGAGTGCGCAAGTGGCGGAGCCCGAGATCCCCGAACGGTTCCTGGAGGGCTACGCCCGGATCCTGGCCGAGGTCGCGGACACCGGCCGCCGGCTCACCCGGGACGAGCTGGAGACGCGGCGCACCCTCGGCCGTGAGGCCGCGGAGGCCGGGCATCAGCTGCGGGCCCTGGTGCGGCTCCATCTCTCGGAGACCCGCGCCGCCTGGCCGCTCACCACGCGGGGCGCGGTCGCCACCGA
The DNA here is from genome assembly GCF_045039765.1 of Streptomyces sp. NBC_01166. Lineage (NCBI taxonomy): Bacteria > Bacillati > Actinomycetota > Actinomycetes > Kitasatosporales > Streptomycetaceae > Streptomyces > Streptomyces sp. NBC_01166. The sequence goes on along the minus strand of NZ_CP108613.1, from coordinate 4,167,578 downwards.
CGCGGTGCTGGGTGCCGTGGAGCAGACGGTCGACGCGTTCGCGGAGGGGTTCGAGCGGGCGCAGCGCATCACGGTGCGGCGGGAGGAAGCGGCGCGGCGGGAGTTCATCGACGACCTGCTGTACGGGCGCAGCGACCTGGGCCGGCTCGCGGAGCGCGCCACCCGGTTCGGGCTGCGGCTCTCGCGGGCCCACGCCGTCGCGGTGGCGGCGGGTCCGGAGGCCTACACCGAGTCCGACGCGGTGCCCCGCAGCGTGGAGGCGGCCCTGCTCGCCCGCTTCAGCGGCCGGAAGATCCTGCTCACCACGAAGGACGGGCGCCTCGTCTGCATAGCCCCCGGCAGCCAGCCCGACGTCCTGCGGTACTTCGCGAAGCAGGCCCACGCCGCGACGGACGGCGGTCAGGTCGCGGTCGGCCGCCCGCACCGGGGCCCCGGCGGAGTGGTCCACTCGTACGACGAGGCGCTCGACGCCCTGGATCTGGCTCAGCGGATGGGCCTCGACGACCCCGTGCTGTACGCCGCCGATCTGCTGGTCTACCCGGTGCTGACGAGGGACCGGCAGGCGATGGCCGACCTGGTGCGGAGCGAGCTCGGCCCGCTCAAGGAGGCCCGGGGCGGCGCGGAGCCCCTGCTGCGCACGCTCTCCGTGTACTTCGACGCGGGCTGTGTCGCCGCCGAGACGGCCCGCCGGCTGTCGCTGAGCGTGCGCGCGCTCACGTACCGGCTGGAGCGGATACACCAGCTGACCGGCTCCGACCCGTCCGACCCGATGCACCGCTACACGCTGCAGACCGCGGTGATCGGCGCCCGGCTTCTGGACTGGCCCGCGAAGGAGCTCTGACGGGCCGGCCGGTCCGTGGCGCGTACGGCCCGAAGGGCCCCGGGCCGTACGCGACGGGGGTCCTACAGGTCGAACTCGTGCGGCGGCAGGTCCAGCGCGAAGCACGCCTCGCGCACGACGGCCTGCTCCGACTTGTCGAAGTCGCCGTCGGCGCCGCCGATCACGATGCCGATCTGGATGACGGCACGCGCCTCGGCGGGCTTCTTCTTCGCCTTGGCGATCTCCTGGAGCACGCTGACCTTGCCGAAGGCGAAGTCCGCCGTCAGCTTGTTCACGTAGTCGTTGAACCTGCGCTGGAGGTCGTCCGCCGGGAAGTTCTGCAGCACGTCGTTCGTGGCGATCAGCGAGGCGACGCGCTGCCGCTCGGACGGGTCGATGGAACCGTCGGCCGCGGAGACGAGGGCGCACATCGCCATGCTCGCGTCCCGGAACGCCCCGCTCTTCAGGTCGTTCTTCTTCGCCTCCAGCTGCGTCTGCATCGTCGACGCCGATTCCTTGATCCGATCCCAAAGGGCCATGACGTCTCCATACGTTGCGTTGCCTGTGGTGTGGAACCAGTCAGACTCTACAGCCGTGTAGAAGTACGGCGGATGGCCACCGATGGCACGGCGGCCGACAGGCACCACCACCCGGCCACTCAGTAGGATGCCGCGGATGAACAGGCCCACAGGCACGGACGACGGCTCCACCCGGGACGGCCCACGGCTGCCCAGGCGCGGCCAGGGACAGCTGGAGTCCCAGGTCCTGACCGTGCTGCGCTCGGCGGGCGGGCCCGCGACGGCCGGATGGGTGCAGGAGCACCTCGACGGCGACCTCGCCTACACCACGGTCATCACGATCCTCTCCCGCCTCTACGCGAAGAAGGCCGTGACCCGCACCCGCCAGGGCCGTTCCTACGTCTGGACCCCGGCCTCCGACGAGGCCGGCCTCGCCGCCCTCCGCATGCGCCGCGTCCTGGACGGCGAACGCGACAGGGAGGCCGTCCTCGCCCGGTTCGTCTCCGCGCTGTCCCCCGGTGACGAGGCGAGACTCCGCGCGCTGCTCTCCCGCGCGGCCGACGAGCCCGACGACGGCCCCGCCGGTCCGGAAAGCCGATAGCCACCACGATGGGCGTCTTCGTCTACCTGCCACTCGTCCTGCCGCTGACCGCCCTCCCCATGGCGCGTCTCGCCGAACAGCACCTGCACCCCAGGAGCGCCACCCGGCTGCTGGCCGCCGTGGGTTCGACGCTGGCCCTGTGCAGCACGCTGTGCCTGGCCCTGCTCATGGTGGTGGGCACGGCCCAGCTCCCCGGCAATCCGCTGCCCGACGGCTGGTCGGACCCGGAGGTGCGCGCCGCGCTGCCGTACGAGGAGAAGGCGGGCCTGATCGCCATCGGCGCCCTGGGGGCGGTGCTGGTGGCCTGGGGCGGCACCCTGCTGCGCCACATCCGGACCCGGGTCCGTGCCGCCCGCGCCCTGCCGGCGCCGGACGGCCACGGCGTCGCGGGGGACCTCGTGGTGGTCCCGTCCCCCGACCCGTACGCCTACGCCCTGCCGGGAGGGCGCGGCCGGGTCGTCGTCTCCACGGCGATGATGGAGTGCCTGGACGCCCGTGAACGCGACGCGCTCGTCGCGCATGAACGCGCGCACCTGGCCGGCCGCCACCACCGCTATCTGCTGGTGACGCAACTGGCGGCCCGCGCCAACCCGTTCCTGGTGCCGCTGCGCACGGCGGTGGCGTACAGCACCGAACGCTGGGCGGACGAGGAGGCGGCGTACGCGGTCGGCAGCCGCCGGGCCGTCGCCACGGCGGTCGGCAAGGCGGCGCTGTTCCCGCACCGTCCGCAGGGGCCCGCCGTGCTCCCCGCCTTCGCGGCGCCGGGCCCCGTGCCGCGCCGGGTGGCGGCGCTGCTCGACCCCGAACCCCCGGCCGGACTGTGGCCCCCGGCATCCGCGCATCTGGCCCTCGCGGCGGTGACCGCGACGGCGGGGACGGCGGCCTCTGCGCTGTCGTCGCTCAACGCGACGGTGACGCTCGTCGGCATCCTCCACGCGGCCACCCCGCTCTGACCGCCGTCCGGTGGACCCGTCAGTCGGAGTCGCGCCCGGCGTGCTCCGGCGTGAGGTCGTCGTGCGACGGCATCGGCTGGTCGGACACCACGGCCGGCTTCTTCCGCTTCCCGGCCAGAGCGGCCTGGAGCTTCGAGGCGACCGGCTCCGTCCAGCGGGCGGTGAGCGGCCCGACGATCACCAGGATCAGCACGTACGCGGTCGCGATGGGCCCGATCCGCGGCTCCGTGGCCACGGCCAGACCGGCGATGACGATCGAGAACTCCCCGCGCGCGACGAGCGTTCCGCCCGCGCGCCAGCGGCCGCGGGGCCCGATGCCGGCCCGCCGGGACGCGTACCAGCCGGTGCCGATCTTCGTGAAGACCGTGACGATCGCGAGCAGCGCCGCCGGGAGCAGCACGGGCGGGATCTCCGCCGGGTCGGTGGAGAGTCCGAAGAACACGAAGAAGACGGCGGCGAACAGGTCCCGCAGGGGTGTCAGCAGTTTGCGCGCACCCTCGGCGACCTCGCCGGACAGTGCGATACCCACGAGGAAGGCGCCGACGGCCGCGGAGACCTGGAGCTGCTGGGCCACGCCGGCCACCAGGACGGTGAGCCCCAGGACGACCAGCAGCAGCATCTCCGGGTTGTCGGACGACACCGCGCGGCTGATGAGCCGGCCGTGGCGCAGGGCGAGGTACAGCACGAAGCCGACGGTCCCGAGCGCGATCAGCAGGGCGATGCTTCCGCCGGCCAGACCGACACCGGCCAGCATCGCGGTGAGCAGCGGCAGGTAGACGGCCATGGCGAGGTCCTCGATGACGAGGACACCGAGGATGACGGGCGTCTCGCGGTTACCGAGCCGCCCCATGTCGGTCATCACCTTCGCGATCACGCCCGAGGACGAGATCCAGGTGACCCCGGCCAGCGCGACGGCCCCCACGGGCCCCCACCCGAGCATCAGACCGGCTGCCGCGCCGGGCGTCGCGTTGAGCACGAAGTCGACGGCTCCGGACGGGTACTGCGTCTTGAGGCTGGTGACGAGCTCCGATGCGCTGTACTCGAGACCGAGCAGGAGCAGCAGCAGGATGACGCCGATCTCCGCCCCGATGGCGGTGAACTCCTCGCTGGCGCCGAGCGGCAGCAGACCGCCCTCACCGAACGCGAGCCCGGCCAGCAGGTAGAGCGGGATCGGCGAGAGACCTATCCGCCCGGCGAATCTTCCGATGATGCCGAGCCCCAGAATGACGGAGCCCAGCTCCACCAGCAGTGCGGTCGTGTCGTGCACGGTCAGCCCTCCGCAATGATCTCGGAGAGCGTGTCGACGCCCTCACGCGTTCCTACAACAACGAGCGTGTCCCCGATGGCCAGCCGGAAGTCCGGCCCGGGCGACGGATGCGCACTGTGCGTACGCAGCACGGCCACGATCGAGGCCCCGGTCCGCGTCCGCGCCCGGGTGTCCCCGAGCAGCCGCCCGCCGTACGGGGAGCGGGTCCCGAGCGGGATGTGCTCGGTGACCAGGTCGATCCCCTCGGTCCGTACGGCGTCGATCGGCGCCGCGTCGATGAGGTGCGCGAGCCCGGTGGCCTCGGTGGTGGTCAGGGGGACGGAGAGCACGCACGAATCTGGGTCGTCCTTCTCGTAGAACCCCAGGAACCGCCGCCCGTCGTGATGCACGACCACGGAAATGTGCTGCCCCGACTCGGTGGTGTAGTCGTACTGGACGCCGACTCCTGGCAGCGATGTGCGGTGCGTTCCCATGGCTTCCTCCCGAGGAGCGCGCGGCGGCACGGCGCGCGTTTTTGATCAGCTTTTTATCTGCCCATTACCCTAACCGGAGCAAGGTTTCGGCCCGGGGCGCGGCGGAGCCACGGGTTCCTGCGCGAGGGGGCGGGCCGGCCCGGAGGTACGGGAGACCTGGCCCTGCGGGCTCGTCCGGCAGCCGGCCGCCCGAACGGCCCGGGCCCGGCGGTGACCGAGGGTCGCCGCCGGGCCCGGGGGGAAACAGCGGTGCGTCAGTCCTTGATCTCGATCTTCTCGCCGTCGGCCGCCGGGGCGGGCGCGGGGACCGCCGGTGCGGACGCGGCGCCGCCCGTCTTGCTCTGAAGGTTCCGGAGCAGCGCGGCCAGGTCGACGCCCGTGGTGGAGTTGAGGAGCTCCAGGCCCTGGGCGACGTTGTCGGTCACCGTGCGGGACAACTGGCTCGCGCCGTCCGTCGAGATGACCGTCAGCTTGTCGATGGCGCTCAGCGGCTCGGACGCCTTGGCGACGACCTGCGGCAGCACCTCGACCAGCATCTGCAGGACGGCCGCGTCGCCGTACTGCTTGAAGGCGTCGGCCTTCTTCTGCATGGCCTCGGCCTCGGCGGCGCCCCTCGCGGCGATGGCGGCAGCCTCGGACTCACCCTCGATGCGTACGGCGTCGGCGAGGGCGGAGCGGTGGAGCTTCTCGCCCTGACCGGTGAGGCGGGAGCGCTCCGCGTCGGCCTCGGCCTCCTTGACCTGGGCGATGCGGCGGGCCTCCGCCTCCTGCTCCGCCTGGTAGCGGGCGGCGTCGGCGGGCTTGCGGACCTTGGTGTCGAGCTCACGGTCCGTCAGAGCGGCCTGCCGCTCGGCGACCTTCTCCTGCTCGCTGAGGACTTCCTGCTGGCGGGCGGCCTCGGCGAGCGGACCCGCGGCGTTGGCCTTGGCCGCCGCGGCCTCGGTCTCGGCCTTGATCTCGGCCTGCTTGAGGTAGAACGTCCGCTCGGCGATGGCGATCTCCTCCGCCGCCTTCAGCCGGGCCTGCTCGGAGGCACGCCGGGCGATGGCCTCGGCGATGTCCGCCTCCTGCTTGGCGCGGGCGGCCTCCGGACGGCCGAGGTCCTCCAGGTAGGAGCCCTCGGTGGTGATGTCTTGGATCTGGAAGGCGTCCAGGATGAGGCCCTGGCCGGAGAGGCTGGCCTCGGCCTCCTCGGCGACCTGCCCGGCGAACGCGGCGCGGTCACGGATGATGTCCTCGACCGACATGCGGCCGACGATGGCGCGGAGGGCCCCGGAGAGCACTTCCTGCGTGAAGCCGACGATGCCGTTCTGCTGCTGGAGGAAGCGCTGGGCAGCGGCGCGGATCGCGTCCTCGCTCCCGCCGACCTTGACGATCGCGACACCCTCGAGGTTGGACTTCACGCCCCGCAGGGTGACGGCGCCGCGTACGGCGACCGGGATGTGGCGGCTGGAGAGGTCCAGGGTGAACTTCTGCTGGACGAAGGGCACGACGAAGACGCCGCCGCCCACGACGACCTTCTGGCCGCTGTTGTCGATGCTGGTGCGGCCGGTCACCGGGTCGGTGGACTTCTTGCCGCGGCGCCCCGTGATGATGAAGGCCTGGCTGGGGCCCGCGACCTTGTATCTGGTGATCACGGCGAGGGCCAGGAGTACGAGAAGAACGACGATGCCGATGACGGCGATGACTACTGGGCTCATGAGAGGTGTCCCCCTTGCCCTCCCCACGGAGTACCCGGCGGGACGGCGGTCTGTTCGGCTGTACGGGTTTCGGACAGGCGTGTGGCTCTGTGGTGGTCAGCGCTCGACGGGGCGGACCGTGACCGAGGTGGTCGAAAGCGTGGCCTCCACCCAGATCTCGGCGCCGCGTTCGACCGGGACGGCGCTCTTCGCGGAGAACTTCACGGTCTGGCCCGCGAGCCGGAGCAGGACCTCGCCGTAACCGTCGGCCGGGATCGGAGTGACCACCGAGCCCGAGGTGCCGACGAGGTCGTCCCCGCGTGGTGTGGCCGTGGTCTGATCCCGCATCAGGGCCTGGCTGAACTTCCATGTCAGCCAGGCCGCGACGACGCCCGCCGCCGCTCCGGCCGTGAGGGCGAGGGGGATTCCGGCCCCGGTGGTGCCGAGGACGATCGCCCCCCCGAAGCCGAGCATGGACAGGAAGCCGGCGATGACGGGCAGGGAGAGCAGGCCGTCGAAGAAGCCGTTCAACAGCCCGCCCAGAGCGTCACCGAGGAGCCCTTCGAAGATCCCGTCGAAGATCAGGGAGAGGGCGAGAAGCGCGATTCCCGCAATGCCGAGACCGAGGAAAACGGTCACGTGATCACTCCCCCGTTTGTTCGCTGTCCCCCGAAATGCTTCCGTCGAACCGACTGAATGGTCCCACGGAGGACGTGGTGGCGGCACTGCCGGAGTCCGGCAGTTTTTACCGGGTTCCGATGCCGGAAAGCTGCTGGGCGAGCGTGTCGAGCGACTGGAAGGTGGCACCGAGCAGGGCGACGTGCTTCCACCGCACCACGCCGTCCGGCCCGATCAGGAAGACGGAACGGCGTACGCCGATGCCGGGTGCGGCGACCCCGTAGGCCCGGGCGGTCTCCCGCCCCGTGTCGGCCAGCAGGGGCATGCGCAGGTCGTGGCCGCGGGCGAAGGCCTCATGGCTGTCCACACCCTGTGGACTGATTCCCCAGACCTCGGCGTCGAGGTTCTCGAAGGTCTCGAGGCCCGAGGAGTAGGAGCAGAGCTGCTTGGTGCAGACGGCCGTGTTGTCACCCGGGTAGAAGGCGAGGACGACGGCCCGCCCGCGCGCGGTGGAGAGCGTGTAGTCGCGCCGCGTGAAGGTGTCTTCGGCGAGTACGCCTCCGGGCAGGGTGAAGTCCGGTGCGGGCTGGCCGATTTGAGGTCCTGACGCCATGTCGGCGGCTCCTTGGGTCGCGTACGGGAAGGGTCCGTGCCTCCCCCAGTGAACGGCACTTTCCACGCATCGACACGTTCGGCCCATCCGTCCGCCCTCCGGCACCGAACATGGGGGTGTGCGGGCGTCGGCCCGCGACCCCGATCTGGAGGTACGCGTGGCCGGAAGACCGCCGTCGGCAGCAGTGCTCGTTCTCCACGGCGGCTACGAGACGGGCATGGCGGCGCCGGCACCCGGCGCCCTGAACCTGCCCGGTCTGCGGATGCTGCCGGTCTCTCGCGCGGTGGCCCGCGCGGTGCGCGGTGACCCCGGTGTGCGCGTGCAGCGCGTCCGTTACACGCACCGGGGCTGGAACGGCTCCCGCGAGGACCCGCTGCACGACGCCTTGCGGGTGCTGGACTCCCTGCGGCGGGAGGCGGGGGACATCCCCGTGGTCCTTCTCGGCCACTCCATGGGAGCCCGCGCCGCCCTCCACGCCGCCGGGCACCCGCTGGTGCGCTCCGTGGTGGGCCTCGCGCCGTGGTGCCCGCCCGGCGACCCGGTGACGCAGCTCGCGGGGCGCGACGTCGTCCTGCTGCACAGCACGCGGGACCGGGTGACGAGCCCGCAGGCGTCCCAGTCGCTCACGGCCAGGGCACGCAGGGCGGGCGCCCGGACCTGTCTGGTGACGATCCCGGGCAGCGACCACGCGATGATCCGCCGGGCTCCGGCCTGGCACCACCTGGCGAGCCTGCTGGTGACCGGGCTGCTGGGCCTCGCACCGGTGCCGAGACGGGTCGAGGAGGCGTTCGGGCTGCCGCGGGGTGCCGCGGCCTCCGAAGGGACCCTGTCGCTGGACGGACTCGACGCCGGCCGCCCGGTCCCGCGGAGATGCGGGGCGGTGCGGGGCGGCGGACGATGAGGAGCCGGGTGCCCGGTGGCCCGTGAGTGCCCCGCGCTCCGCACCCGCCCGGCATGATTCCTCCGGAGGCTCCGTTGCAGGCCGAAGAGCACGCCGATCCGCCGCCCTTCGACGTGGCGGCGCTGGCCGCGCTGATCGGCAGCAGCCCGGCGGGGGTGGCGGTCTTCGACACGGAGCTTCGCTATGTGTACGTGAACCCTGCACTCGAACGGCTCAACGGGGTGCCGGCCGCCGCGCACCTGGGCAGGGCCGTCACCGAGGTGCTGCCGGACATGCACGTCCGGACGCACGTCATGCGCCAGGTGCTGGCCGACGGCAGACCCCGTGAGATCACCACCAGCGGCCAGACCTGGGTGGACTCCGTCATCGAGCGGAGGTACTGGCGTGTGGCCCTGCACCGGTACGAGGAGGACGGACGGGTGCGCGGGCTGATCGGGATCGCCCAGGAGGTCACCGCGACCCAGAACGAGCGGGAGGAGCTGCGGCGGGCCAGGAGTTATCTGACGCTCCTGGACAACGCGGCCGTCGCCATCGGTACGACGCTGGACGTGGAGACCACCTGCCAGGAACTCGCGGAGTTCGTGGTGCCGGTGATGGCCGACGTCGCCGTCGTCGAGATGATCCCGGAGGACAACGGGCGCCCCCGGCGTGAACCACCGGCCGGAGTGCTGCGGCTGCGGCGGTCCGGGATGGCCACGAGCCCGGAACTCGCCGACTCGATCTCCCAGTTCGGCGGGCCGGGCACGGACATCGACTACCAGGAGGACGCGGCTGTGCCCCGCTGCCTTGCGGCCGACGAGCCGGTGATCGAGAACCTGTACGGCGACGAGCAGCTCAGCCGTTCGGCGCCCACCCCCGAACGGGTCGCCGCCTACCGGGCCGTCGGCCTCCACTCGGCCGTCGTCGTGCCGCTCACCGCGCGCGGACGCCCGCTGGGGGCTCTCAGCCTGCTGCGGGCCGGGGAATCCCCTCCCTTCACGGAGGGCCTGGACGTGGTCGTCGCCCGTACGCTCGCGGGCCGCGCCGCCGTAGACGTGGACCACGCCTACCGCTACACGCACGAGCACCGCGTCGCCCGGGAACTCCAGCGCTCCCTGCTCTCCGAGCCGCGGGGGCCGAACCCGGGCATCGAGATCGCGTCCCTCTACCTTCCCGCAGGCGCGGGGGCACTGGTGGGCGGGGACTGGTTCGATGCCATCCCGCTGCAGGGGGGACGGCATCTCAAGGTGATGGGCGATGTGATGGGGCACGGGGTGGAGGCAGCCGTCGCCATGAGCAACTACCGCTCGATGCTCCGCATCATGGCCGAGGACGACCAGCCGCCGCACCGCATTCTCGAGCGGCTCGACAAGGCCGTGGAGCGCTCCGGCCTCGACCGGGCGGCGACCTGCCTGATCGCCGTGGTCGACCGGAAGGAGGGGGTCTGCCAGGTGGCCAGCGCCGGACATCCGCCGCCGGTCTTCATCGACCCCGGGGCGTCCGGGGCGCGGGTGGCGCGCATGCCGGTGGGACCGCCCCTCGGGACGGGCTTCGGCGGATACCGGACAACGGTGCTTCCGTGCGGCCCCGGGACGGTGCTGTTCATGTACACCGACGGCCTGGTGGAGCGCCGGGGCGAGGACATCGACGACTCCATCGAGCGGCTCACACGGCTCACCATGCCGGTGAGCGGACGGCTCCAGGACCTGCTGGGGGAGGTCGTCGACCGCTTCGCCGAGGGGGCCGAGGACGACATCGCGGTGCTCGTCTCGCGGAGCCGGGGCTACTGAACGCCCGCCGCACGGGGGCGTTGTCAGTGGCAGGTGCGAGGATTCGCGGCATGGAACCTCTGCTGCTCACCGACATCGAAGCCGCCGTCCGCAGCAGTTGGGACGCGGACACCACCACGCCCGCACACCGGGCGCAGTGGGATCCGGGGAACCCGGCCCGCGACCAGTGCGGCGTCACCGCCCTGGTGGTCAACGACCTGCTGGGCGGCGAGCTGATCCGGGGAGAGGTGCGGGTCGACGGTGTCCGCGTCGACTACCACTGGTGGAACCGGCTGGGCATGGGGATCGAGATCGACCTGACGCGGGAGCAGTTCGCCCCGCACGAGCTGGTGTCCGGGGGCGTGGCCGTCGAGCGCCCCGCGGAGATCGTGCGGCTCCGCGAGGAGTACGAGCTGCTGAGGGCCCGGGTGCTGGAGAGACTGCGGGGACGGGTGCGGGCCGGGGCCGTCTGAGCGAGGGTCCTGGTGCCGGTGCCGGTGCCGGTGCCGGTGCCGTTCAGCCGGAGTGCTGCCGGGAGTGTCCGCGCAGCCGGCGCAGGACGATCAGGGCGGACGTGACCAGGGGGAGCAGCCCGGCCACGGTGTTCGCGGCGGTCAGCTTGTCCTGGGTTCCTCTCGCCCGGCGCATCTGCTTGACGGTGCGGACGACGGCGATCGCGCTGCTGCCCAGGCTCAGGAGCAGGCCGATCTTGGAGTTCGCGGGTTTCCTGGGCATCTGCGTGCCTCCCGGTGACATCGCTGCGCGGCCCCTGCGTCCACGTAACCGGCTCCCGGCCGGCTCCGCAATCGGGGAGGCCGGGCGAAATCGGGGTTCGGGCGAGCGGGGGGACCGGGTCGGACGGGACCGGGGGTCAGGTGAAGAGGAAGCCGGCCGCCGTCGCCGCTCCCGCGGCCGCCCCCGCCATCGTCTGGGCCACCGAGTGGTAGCGCAGCGCCACCCGCGACCAGCACACGGCGATGGCCGCCACGCCCGCGCACAGCCACCACAGGGAGTGCGTGACGCTGAGCAGGGCCACCACGGCCGACGCGACCGCCGAGTCCACGGAGATCTTCCAGAGCGTGTTGACCGCCAGGAGCACCGTCGTCATGACCCACAGGGAGATCATCGCGATCAGGATGCCGGGCGGAGCGTGACCCAGCACCATGATCAGCGCTCCGGTGCCGATCGAGCCGAGGATCACCAGGAAGATGGGCGCCCGCTGGGTCCGGTCCACGACATGGCGGTCGCCCCAGGTCCCGCGCCCGCGCTCCCACTCGATGTAGCCGGCGGGAACCAGTCCGGCGCAGAGGGCGCCGAGGAAGCCCCAGGGCAGCCCGGTCCAGTCACCGGCGGAGGCCAGACCGATGGCGAGCATGCCCACGAGCAGCACATTGCGGGGCTGCAGGACGTCCGTGACCGTGCGGGCCACCGTCGTGGCCGTGATCGTGTCCGTGCCGCTCATGCTGGGTGTTCTCCGGGTCGCGCGGGCCACGCGGACACCGGCGGGCGCGCGCGAAGTAGCCCTTCACGACGGGGGATGCGTGAAGGGCTACGCGAGCAGTATGACCGTTCGCCGGTCTGCCGACAACTGACCGGTCGGTCAGCCTTGTTGGGGTGGTCATGCGGCTACGGAGGGCTCCCGCCCGGCACCGTCCGGCCGCCTCCGGCGCGCGGGCGACGCCAGGGACGGAGGAAACCTGCTCCAGCGGCAATAGACATGACCTACCGGTACGCCTAGGGTTTCTTGTGCAGCCAGGCCATATCGGCGGCCGGTGCGCAGCAGAAGAGGTGCAGATGCCCCCGGAGTCCCCGTCGCATGCCACGGACCGTCTCGACGACGACGACTACCCCGCGTACACGATGGGGCGGGCCGCGGAGATGATCGGTGCGACGCCAGGCTTCCTCAGGGCCATCGGCGAAGCCCGCCTGATCACGCCGCTGCGCTCCGAGGGGGGCCACCGACGCTACTCCCGTTACCAGCTGCGTATCGCCGCCCGGGCCCGGGAGCTGGTGGACAGCGGCACGCCGATCGAGGCAGCCTGCCGCATCGTCATTCTGGAGGACCAGCTCGAGGAGGCCCTGCGTCTCAACGAGGAACTGCGGCGGCCCGCCCCCGGCCGGAGTGGCGTCGATTCCTGACCGGCGCACGGGTGTATATCTGTTTCGCTCGGCACAGAAATACGCGCAATCAGCGGTGAGGCTTTATGCCGTGCACGGCGGAGCGACTCTGTAGTGATATGGCGTACAGCTCGCTTGTGCCCGAATCGTGCTACTGTTGATCTCAGTTGCAGTTGTGGTTCCCAAAACTTCAAGTGCACTCACCGTTTTCACTCCGGTGGGCGCGCTTTTGTATTTCCGGTTTTTTCCGGTCGGGGCAATCATTTGCGGCGACGTAGGGCTCACACAGTGTGGGCCCACGGGCAACGCCCCGAAGGAGATATGACATGGCTACTGGCACCGTGAAGTGGTTCAACGCGGAAAAGGGTTTCGGCTTCATCGAGCAGGAGGGTGGCGGCGCTGACGTCTTCGCCCACTACTCGAACATCGCCGCCCAGGGCTTCCGCGAGCTGCAGGAAGGCCAGAAGGTGAACTTCGACGTCACGCAGGGCCAGAAGGGCCCGCAGGCGGAGAACATCACCCCCGCCTGATCACTCAGGCGTACGGCGCAGCTGGGGCCCGCACCTTGGGGTGCGGGTCCCGGCTCGTTGTGTTTTCCCGGCCGAGGCCGTCGCACCGGTGGAGTAATCCCGGTGAGGGCGGGCCGGGGCACGGCAGTTATCTGCAGTCATATGGAGTGCCGAATCCGACTGGTTCATCCGGCGGACGGTCTTCGTTTTTCGATATTTCATCGGCTCGTTCTTGCGATTCTTGGCGCCGTACATGGCTGCAGCCGCCCGGAAAGAATCCCTCGATACGTGCCATTCGAGGGAAGGGTTCTTCTTGAACCGCGAACGCACAGCTCGCACGAACGACCGATTTTCCCGGACACGCTCCGGCGGATCCGCAGGCAGTCGTACCGCCAACGGATTCCGCGGGACGGCATCCGGCCGGCAGGGCGCCCCGGGTTCGGGGGGCCGCTCCGGCGGACCCAAGCGCTCCGGTGGTGGCTACGGCCGCCGCTCCTCCTCCGTCTCGGGTGAGTTCGCCCTGCCGGTGACGATCACCCCCGCCCTCCCCGCCGCCGAGTCCTTCGCGGACCTGGACATGCCCGCGCCCCTTCTGGCGGCGCTGGCTTCCGAGGGCATGTCCGTGCCGTTCCCCATCCAGGCGGCCACCCTGCCGAACTCGCTCGCCGGACGGGACGTCCTGGGCCGCGGCCGCACCGGATCGGGCAAGACGCTCGCCTTCGGTCTGGCCCTGCTCGCCCGCACCGCGGGCAACCGTGCCGACGCGCGCCGTCCGCTGGCCCTGGTCCTCGTTCCCACCCGGGAGCTGGCCCAGCAGGTCACCGACGCGCTCACCCCGTACGCCCGGTCCCTCAAGCTCCGGCTGGCCACGGTCGTCGGCGGCATGTCGATCGGCCGCCAGGCCAGCGCGCTGCGCGGCGGTGCCGAAGTCGTGGTCGCCACCCCGGGCCGGCTCAAGGACCTCATCGAGCGCGGCGACTGCCGGCTGGACCGGGTCGCCATCACCGTCCTCGACGAGGCCGACCAGATGGCCGACATGGGCTTCATGCCCCAGGTCACCGAGCTGCTGGACCAGGTCAACGCCGAGGGTCAGCGGATGCTGTTCTCGGCCACCCTGGACCGCAACGTGGACCTCCTGGTCCGCCGCTACCTGCACGACCCGGTCGTCCACTCGGTGGACCCCGCGGCCGGTGCGGTGACGACGATGGAGCACCACGTGCTCTACGTCCAGGGCGCCGACAAGTACGCCACGACCACCGAGATCGCCGCCCGTGAGGGCCGGGTGATCATGTTCCTGGACACCAAGCACGCGGTGGACAAGCTCACCGACCACCTGCTGCACAGCGGTGTGCGGGCGGCCGCGCTGCACGGCGGCAAGTCGCAGCCCCAGCGCACCCGCACCCTGGACCGGTTCAAGACCGGTCATGTCACGGTGCTGGTCGCCACGAACGTCGCCGCCCGGGGCATCCACGTCGACAACCTCGACCTGGTCGTCAACGTGGACCCGCCGAGCGACCACAAGGACTACCTGCACCGTGGCGGGCGTACCGCGCGGGCCGGGGAGTCCGGCAGCGTCGTCACGCTCGTGCTGCCCAACCAGCGCCGCGAGATGACCCGGCTGATGGCGGACGCAGGCATCACGCCGCAGATCGCCCAGGTCCGCTCCGGCGAGGCCGAGCTCAACCGCATCACCGGAGCTCAGGCGCCGTCGGGTGTGCCCGTCACGATCACCTCACCGGTGTCGGAGCGCGCCAAGGGCAGCGGTTCCGGTCCCCGAGGCCGCCGCGGCGCGCGTCCCGGCCAGGGGCGCCGCTCCAACGCCAGCACGCCGACGCCGCAGGCGCGTGCGGCGTCGGCGCAGCGCCGGGCCAACAAGGCCGCGTAGTCGCCCGGCCGGGAACCCGGCCGACCCTGTCCGGCTTTCTCCACGTCCACCCCTGTTGAGGCACCATGCGCTGTGTCATCGCCCGCTTCCCTTTCGACCTCTTCAAGCACGAGGTCGAGGACTCGATGAAGGGCGTCAAGCCCGAGCCCGTCACGGGTGACGCGGTGGTGGTCAACCGCCGCGTCTACCCCGTCAAGCAGGTCGGCGAGATCATCACCCGGCAGGACCGCCGGGACTTCTCCGCCGGCGAGGTGACCAGGGCGCTGTCGCGTCTCGGCTTCACCTGCCGCCCGGCGGAGGTGCCCGCCCCCGCGGTGCCCCTCACCCCGCTGGAGAACGCGTCCGCCATGCTCGGAACGCCCGGCGAGGTCTGAGCCTCCGCCCGCCCTGCGTAAACCGCACCCCCGAAGCCTCCGGGCCCGGGGGTGCGGTGCGTCCGGGCACCCTTTCCTGCCCGCCGATGCCGGAAAAGTCTGTAACAGTCCTCCGCCCGCGGCTCGTGTCCCTGCGGGCGTCCGTGCCCGTGCCGGGAAGATCGTTCCGGTGGTGTCCGGACGGCCGGTGAGGGACGAGACGACATGAAGAGCAAGCTGACCGTGCTCGGGGCGGCCGTGCTGGCGTCCCTGCTCCCGGCCGGGGCGGCCCAGGCCGACGAGACCCACACCGACTCGCACAACGGGCCGCAGGTGGCGCTGATCGCGACGGGGCAGGTCGACGATCCGCTGGAGGACGTCCTGGAGCACGCCACGGTCCTCGGCACCACGTACGTCATCGGCTGACCGGCGGCCCGGGGACGCGGCGCCGGGGAGGCCTCGGGCCGGCCCGGAAGCCGGCTGCTCAGGGGGTGAGGATCAGCTTCCCGGTCGTCCTGCGCGCGAGCAGGTCCTCATGGGCGCGCCGGGCCTCGGCAAGCGGATAGCTGCCGCCGGTCACGGGCCGGAGGCGGCCCTCGGCGACCAGGGTGAAGAGCTCCTTCAGCGGGCCGCTGACCCCGCCCGGTGCCGCGAGCGCGGGGCGCAGCCAGAACCCGGTGACGGAGGCGTTGAGGCGGCCCAGCCGCCCCGGGTCGACGGGGGTGAAGCCGTCGCGGGCGGCGTTGCCGTAGGTCACCAGCCGGCCGAACGACGCCAGGGAGTCCAGGGCCCGGTCGAAGAGCTCACCGCCTGCGGCGTCCAGGACGATGTCCGCCTTCTCCGCGAGGGGGTACGTGATCACCGCGTCCGCCCCGAGCTCCAGGGCGAGCCGCTCCTTGTCGGGCGTGGAGGCCTGGGCCAGTACACGGCCCGCTCCGAACTCCCGGGCCAGCTGGACGGCCAGGCTGCCGACCCCGCCGGCCGCGGAGTGCACGACGACGGTCTCGCCGCTGCGCAGCCGGGCCGCGGACCGCAGCAGGTGCCAGGCGGTCAGGCCCTGCATCATGAGCGCCAGGGCCTGGGCCGCGCCTAGCTCCTCGGGGATCTCCACGACGCCGGACTCCTTGGCGGTCACCTGCTCCGCGTACCCGTGGGAGACCCGTGCCAGCACCCGCCTGCCGTCCGGGGTGCGGCCCACGACCTCGCTGCCGGGGACGTACGGCAGGGCGTCGGCGGCGAGGTAGGAGCCGTCCACCTGGTGGGTGTCCGCGAAGTTCACCCCGGCGGCCTCGACGGTGAGGAGCACCTCTCCGGGGCCGGGCACGGGAGCGGCCAGTTCCACGGGGCGGAGTACGTCAGGACCACCGAAGCGGTCGAACTGGATGGCGAGCATGCCGCAGAGTACCGCGGGGCCCTGGGCGGGTGGGGGCTCCTGCGGTCGGCTGTCGGATTCCGTTGAGGGGGGAGACGAAAACAGGACATTCAGTCGGTTATGGTCGGGCCTCTGGGGACCCTGGGTGAGGTTCGGGGGAACGGCCATGGCCGGGGTCCGGATCGCCTGCCAGACTGCCGCCATGAGCGATCTTCTCCACGACAGAGTCGTCCTGATCACCGGGGCGAGCAGCGGTATCGGTGCGGCGGCGGCGCGGGTGTTCTCCGAGGAGGGTGCGACGGTGGTCCTGGCCGCACGCCGGGAGGACCGACTGGCCTCACTGGTGAGCGAGTTGAGGGACAAGGGGGCCCAAGCCTCGTACGTCGTCTGCGATGTCACGGTGGCGGCGGACGCCGCCCGCGCCGTCGGCTTCACGGTCGACACCTACGGTCGCCTGGACTCGGCCTTCAACAACGCGGGGCTCGGCGGGGACCGGACTCCCCTTCATCTCATGGGAGATGACGTCTACGACGCGGTCATGGACACCAATGTGCGCGGCGTCTGGAACTGCCTCCGCCATGAGATCGCGGCCATGTTGCCCAACACCAGGGGCTGTTCCATCGTGAACAACAGCAGTGTGG
The DNA here is from genome assembly GCF_045039765.1 of Streptomyces sp. NBC_01166. Classification (NCBI taxonomy): domain Bacteria; kingdom Bacillati; phylum Actinomycetota; class Actinomycetes; order Kitasatosporales; family Streptomycetaceae; genus Streptomyces; species Streptomyces sp. NBC_01166. The sequence goes on along the minus strand of NZ_CP108613.1, from coordinate 4,150,509 downwards.
GCGGGCTGGTGGCCATACCGGCGGCCGCGCCCTACATAGCGGCCAAGCACGCCGTCGTCGGCCTCACCAGGGCCGCTGCGGACGAGTACGCCCAACAGGGCATCAGGGTCAACGCGGTGGCGCCCGGCACGACCCGCAGCGAGATCACGGCCGACTGGTTCGGCCGCAATCCCGGCCTCGAGGAAATGGTCAACAGCCGTACGCCACAGGGGCGTACGGCTGAACCGGAGGAAATAGCTAACGCGGCCGCCTGGCTGCTCAGCGACCGCTGTCCCTTCCTCACGGGCACGGTCATGCCGGTGGACGGCGGCTTCATCAACCAGTGAGCCCCGTCAGCCGCAAGGACCGCTCAGTCGGCCCCGGAAGACCGTTTCTCCGTCCTGTTCCGCGGTGACCAGGACGGAGATCTCACCGGGGCCGACGGGCAGGGTCTCCGCCTCGACCCAGCAGGGGCGGTCGAATTCGGCGTACCGCTCAAACGCGCTGGTGACGGTGGTCGCCTCGAAGCGCGCGGGGAGCGCTGCGGCGTGCGCGGCCTGGTGTGCGGCTTCCATCAGCACGAGTCCCGGCACGTGGTCCACCGGGTGGTCGTAGAGCAGGACGTTCTCCACGTCGTTGCGCAACTGCCAGTGACGGGGCCGGTCCCCGGCCGCCAGGACCACGTCCGCCGGGGTGTGCCGGCCGACGGTGCGGGGATCGACCGGGGCGGGCAGGGGCCACGCGTTCCAGTCGACGGCGAGGTGTTCCCCACGGAGCCGGCGGTAGGCACGCGGGGAAATCCAGCCGAACTCGGAATCCGCGCGGGCCACCATGCTGTCACCCTGGAGGACACGGACGTCCATCCCGAGCGAACTGACGGCCCTCCCACGCTTCTTGGGCTCCGTGACGGAGACCTCGACGGCGAGGTCACAGGGGTCATCCGGGGGAGTGCTGAACCCTGGGGCGACGGTGAAGTCGAAGTAGTGGAGCAGGGTTTGATCGGAGAGGGGAACGCCGTACGCCGCGTGCGCGATGACCAGCCCGCTCTGCCGGATGGTCTGTGTGAGCACACGGGAGTCGTACGGGAGCCCGGCCGCAGGGGCGGGCCACCTCGCGGAGAGCGAGAATTCGCCATCCTCGCGGCGCCTCCAGGCGGTCAGGAAAACCATGTCGGGACGCCCGAGGTGGACGTACTCCTTGGGGATGCCCTCCTGGTCCTCCGCTGCGTCGTGCTGCGGGGGCGGAGCAACAGGTATGTCGGGCACGGCCCTCCCGGACATGGAACAAAATGGGCATTACGGCGCTGATATGATACCGGTTCACCGGTACTTTTTGAAGAAGCGTCAGGCCACGTTCAAGGAGAGCGCGAGTTGGCACGACAGCAACGGGCGATCCGCACGCGCAGAATCTTTCTGGAGGCCGCCGCCGAGGTCTTCGACGAGCACGGCTACGACGCCGCCACGATCGCCGCGATTCTCGACCGGGCCGGCCTCACGAGGGGTGCGCTCTACTTCCACTTCACGTCGAAGGAGGAGCTGGCCCGCGGTGTCCTCCAGGAAGCGGTGACCTCGGACGGGGTCACCCCGCAGACCTTCAAGCTGCAGGAATGGGTGGACATAGCGCTCCTGCTCGCCTACCGGCTGCCCCGGGAGCCCCTGCTCAGCGCCTCGATCCGGCTCTCCGTCGACCCACGGGCGCGCGGGCTGTTCGGCACCCGCTGGCCTGACTGGATCACCCTCGGTACGGAGATACTCACCGAGGCCCGGGAGCGGGGCGAGCTCCTTCCGCACGTCGATCCGGAGACCACCTCGCGGCTCTTCGTCGGGGCATGGACCGGGGTGCAGCTGGTGACCGAGTCCATGGCCGAGCCGCCGGACCTGGTCGCCGAGATATCTGCACTTTTCGAGCTCATCCTGCCCAACAACGCGGTCCCGGGTGTGCTGGCCCGGCTCGACACCTCCCCGCACCGCGCCGCACGCATCATCGAGCAGCAGCAGGCCGTCGCCGTTTCCTGACCGCCCCGGCGGTGCCGGTGCAGCGTCGGTACGGGTTCACCCGAATGGGTGTGGGCGCCTGCGACGTCGCTGGTCAGCCCCCATGGTGGCCCTATGTGGCTTCGCCGAACCGCCGTGTGCGCCATGGTCGTGCCGCTGGCGTTCCTGGTCCTCCGGGACGCGCCGGTACGCCTTGCCACGCCCGACCGGGCCACCGCGAAGCCGGCCACGCCGCCCGCCGCCCCGCGACCCGCGATCGTCAGCCGGGCGGAGTGGCACGCGGACGAGAGCCTGGTGAAGGAGCACGCGGTGTACACGGGGACGGTGAAGGCCGTCTTCGTCCATCACACCGGGCACACCAACAATTACGACTGCGCGGACGCCCCCAGGATGCTCCGGGCGATGGAGGAGATGCACGTCCGGGGCGAAGGCTGGGACGACATCGGCTACAACTTCGTCGTCGACCGCTGCGGGACCATATACGAGGGCAGGGCGGGCGGTGTCGGACGCTCCGTGCGCGGGGCCCACACCACCGGGTTCAACGCGCACAGTGTGGGCATCGCGGCCCTCGGCACCTTCGACCCCGGCGTGCCGGTGCCGAAGGCGCTCATCGAGGGGATCGCGAAGGTGGGCGCGTGGAAACTGGACCGGGCCGTCGACCCGCAGGGCTTCGTGCGACTGGTCTCGACGAACGACGACAGCCTGTACCGGCGCGGTGAGGTGGTCCACCTCCACGCCGTGGCCGGTCACCGCGACACCTTCTCGACGTACTGTCCCGGCGAAGCGCTGTACGCCCGACTGCCGGCGATCCGCGTGGAGATGGCCAGGCTCCGGGACCGGGCTAGCGCGCGACGTACTGGGTGAGGACGGCCTGCACCTCGTAGATGTCGACGCCCTTGGTGAACGTCTTCTGGATCGGCGTCGCGGAACCTGAGACCCAGATCTTGAGCTCGGCGTCCAGATCGAAGGTCCCAGCCGTCTCCACCGCGAAGTGCGTGATGCTCCGGTACGGGACGGAGTGGTACTCCACCTTCTTGCCGGTGATCCCCTGCTTGTCGATGAGGACGAGCCTGCGGTCGGTGAAGAGGATCGTGTCGCGGATCAGGAGATACGCGGCGTGCACCTGCTCCCCCTGCCCGAGAAGCCGTGCGTAGTCACGCTGCGCGGCCGCCGGATCGACGGTGTGCGCGTTACCGAACAGTGCCATGAAGGACCCTCCACCCGAGTGAATGTGCGGGCGTTGAACGCGTCAAAGCCCAACGAAAAGAATATCGGCGGCTTATCTGTTCGTGCCCTTGCACACCTTCCGGAGCACAGCGGAGGAAATACCGTCATGCCGGCATCACCCCTCGCAAAGCGGCCCGTCGAATCGGTGCTCGCCCTTCTGCTCGTCCTCCTGAGCGTGCTCGGCCTCGCCGGCCGCAGCGTCGCCGACGCCCCCGCCCAGGCCCCGGCCCAGGCACCCGCCCAGGCCGTACCGGCGCAGGCCGCCCCCGCCCGGGCCGTCATCGCGCCGACCGTCACGGCGGGTACCGACTGGGACCGCATCGCCGATTGCGAGAGCAGCGGGCGCTGGAACATCAACACCGGCAACGGCTACCACGGCGGCCTCCAGTTCGCCCCGTCCACCTGGCGGGCCTACGGCGGCGGGCAGTACGCACCCCGCGCCGACCTCGCCACGAAGTCCGAGCAGATCGCCGTCGGTGAGCGCGTCGCCCGGTCACAGGGAATGGGCGCCTGGCCCACGTGCGGACGTCTCGGTGCGAGCGGTACGTCGAGCTCCTCGTCCGGCAGCGGCGACAGCGGCAGTGTCGACGGGAGTGACACGGCGCAGGCGGCGCCTGAGCGTCAGTCGACCGGTAGTTCGAACAGCGGCTCGTCCAGCAACACGTCGTCCGGCAGCGCGTCTTCCGGGAACACGTCCTCCGGGAACACGTCCTCCGGCAGCACGTCGGGCAGCAAGCACGACAGCGACGACAGCACCGCCGGAAGCGACAACGGCGCGACGCGCTACTCCGACGACCTCGCTGACGCGGAGACGTACGTCGTCGAGCCCGGTGACTGCCTCTCTGCGATCGCCGAGCGTGCGGACGTGTCCGGTGGCTGGTCCGCGCTGTACGAGCTGAACCGCGAGGCCCTGGACCACGGACCGCACCTCATCTTCCCCGGTCAGCGCCTCCGACTGAACGCCTGAACCATGACGACCGCGGTGATTCAGCGACCCGGCAGGGCCGGAACGTCCTCGAGGAGCAGCCGGTGCAGCACGTCGAGAGCCGGGGAGTCCAGTACGGAGAGCCTGCGGGCCCGGTGCGTGGTCATGATGTCGAGGATCTGCCGCGAGGTACGCGCGTTGCCGAACGACGGGTCACGCGAAGCGCGTCCACATGGCGTCGGTGGTGCAGTGCTCGAATTCCACGGTGCGCGAGAAGCATGAGGCGAGGCCCGGGTCGGAATCCAGGAAGCGCCGCGTCTCGTGGGTGTAACCGGCCGCGATGACGACGACGTCGTCACGGTGGTCCTCCATCAGCTTGAGCAGTGTCTGAACGGCCTCACAGCCGAAGTCGGACGTCGCCCCCTCGGGAGTGAGGGTTTAGGCCTCGTCCATGAACAGCACACCACCCAGGGCGCTTTGAAAGACTTCCTCGGTGAGCTGTGCGGTGTGGCCGACGTAACGGCCGACGAGGTCCGCGCGTGCCACCTGGAGGAGTCGGCCCCGGGGCAGTACCCCCAGAGAGTCAGGAGCCAGGCGCAGAGGCGGGCCACGGTGGGCCTGCTGGTGCCGGTGGGAGAGGAGTTCGGTGGAGTCCGACGCACCACTCGCGGGATCGGCGGGAGGAACCACATCGTCCGGCAGGAGCATCGAGAGGTCGCTCTCGGCGGGTTCGGCCATCCTGCTCAGCCGGAAGGCCTGGCGGTCGCCCCTCTCCTCGAAGACATGGCTGGCGGCCCGGCCGTTGCCAAGGAGGCGTTGCGGGTCATGGACGTTTGGTGCGCGGCGAGGGCGTCGAGCGTGCGCGGGTCCAGCTCGTAGCGATGGGTCTCACACATGGACTCGGTGATGAGGACGAGTTCTTCGGCCGGGTGGTCGGCGAATTCGACGGTGCGGGTGAAGCGGGAGGCCAGGCCAGGGTTGGACGTGAGGAACGAGTCCATCCTGCCGGTGTAGCCGGCGGCGATGACGACGACAACGTCGGGCATCGGTCAGGCGGACACGGCGAACGGCACCCCGGCGGTGCTCTTCCCCTGCTCCGGCGGCCCGAACCAGACCTGGTCCAAGGCCTGATCCGGGGTACCGGCTACCGTCCGACGGAGTCCGCACCCCGGGCGGAGTCGGATGCCTCCCCGGCCTCCTCCTCGTGCCGGTGGCATTCGGGGTTGCGACACGGCCCCGCGCCCCAGTGCGGGACGAAGATGCCGAGGGTCTTGTGCCGCGCCAGCACGGTCGCGACGGGCTGCTTGCAGGCCGGACACACGTAGTCCGCCTGCCGGTCGGTCTGACGCTCGGTTCTGGCCATGTATTTACGGTAGCGCCGAAGGGGACATTTAGAAACTTTTCCGACTTTTTACCAGTGGTTGTCTCGGAGCTTGCACAAGGGATCGGAATCCCGCGAGCGCCTGCTCCGGTGCGCACGTTCCGGAAGCCACGAGGGGCGGTGCGGCCAGGAACCTGGTGCCATGGAACGGGGACGTCTCGACGAAGGGACCACCGGGCATGGCACGTGCAGCGTCACCGGCCGCAGTCCTGCTCTCCGTGCACGCCGTCGTATTCGACACGGACGGCGTGATCACCGACTCCGCTCCGGCGCACGCCGCAGCCTGGAAACAGGCGTTCGACGCCTGCCTGGCCAACCACGAGGGTCAGCCGCCCTTCGACGAGGAGGACGACTACCGGCGCTACGTCGACGGCAAGGCGCGCATGGACGGTGCCGCCGCGTTCCTCGCGGCCAGGGGCCTCGATCTCCCCGAAGGCAGCCCCGACGACCCCCCGGGCACCGGGACCGTACGGGCCGTCGCCGCGCGCAAGGACGAGGCTTTCACCCTGCGCCTGCGTGACCGTCCGATCGAGGTCTGGCCGGGGACGGTTCGTCTCCTGCACGTGCTGCACGAGGCGCGGGTGCCGTTCGCGGCCGCGTCCGCGTCCCGGCACGCGACCGAGCTGCTGGCCGGGGCCGGTCTGCTGGACCTGTTCACGGCGGTCGTCGACGGCAACGAGGCGCGCCGCCTCGGACTGCCCGGCAAACCGGACCCCGCCCTGTTCACCGAGACGGCACGGCGCCTGGGCGTCCCGCCCGGGGACACCGCCGTCGTGGAGGACGCCCTGGCCGGGGTGGAGGCGGGCCGGCGGGGCGGCTTCGGGCTCGTCGTCGGCGTCGACCGGACGGACAGCCCGGAGGGAGCCGCCGGCCTGCGCCGTCACGGGGCGGACCTCGTGGTGGCCGATCCGGGAGACCTGCTGATCAACGGGGAGGACTGATGGCGCGGGGCTGGATCTGGGCGTACGAGGGGTACGACCCGGAGAAGGAACGCCTGCGCGAAGCGCTGTGCACCCTCGGCAACGGCTACTTCGCCACCCGCGGCGCCGCGCCCGAGACCCCGGCGGGCGAGACGCACTACCCGGGTACGTATGTCGCGGGCTGCTACAACCGGCTGACCTCCTCCGTCCAGGGGCGGCAGGTCGAGAACGAGGACATGGTCAACCTCCCCAACTGGCTGCCGCTGCGCTACCGCATGCGCCCCGCCGGCTCCCGCCCCGGCCCGTGGCTGACCCCCGACCACGCCCACCTCGTCGACCACCGCCAGGCGCTCGACCTGCGCGGCGGGACCCTGTCCCGCCGCTCGGTGTACGAGGACAGGGCCGGCCGCCGGCTGACGGTGGAGCAGGAGCGCCTGGTTCACATGGGCGACCCCCATCTCGCCGCGCTGCACACGGTGTTCACCGCGGATGGCTGGTCGGGCGAGCTGGAGGTGGAGGCCGGGATCGACGGGGACATCCGCAACAACGGCGTCGCGCGCTACCGCGCCCTGGCCGACCGCCACCTCACCGGCTGGGAGACCGGCACGGAGCCCGGCTCCATGGTGTGGCTGCGCTGCCGCACGGTGGAGTCGGACATCGGCATCGCCCTGGCCGCCCGCACGGTGGCCTCCTGCGGCCCGGAACGGAACGGCGACCACCGGGCCGAACCGGAGCAGCAGCCACGCGCGGTCCACCAGACCCTGCTCCTCCCGCTCGCCCCGGACTCCGGTGCCGTCGTCGACAAGACGGTCGGCCTCTACACCTCCCGTGACCCGGCCATCGGCAGTCCGCTGCGGGCCGCCGTGTCCGCGGTGGGCGACGCCCCGGCGTACGTCCGGCTGCGGGCCTCGCACCGCCGGGCCTGGGCGGATCTGTGGCAGCAGGTCAAGCTGGAGGTGCCGGGCGAGCCCGGGCACATCCTGCGGCTGCACCTCTTCCACGTGCTCCAGACCCTGTCCCCGCACACCGCCGAGCTCGACGTCGGGGTGCCGGCCAGGGGACTGCACGGTGAGGCGTACCGGGGGCATGTCTTCTGGGACGAGCTCTTCGTCCTGCCCTTCCTGAATCTCCATCTCCCGGAGGTCTCCAGGGCGTTGCTCGACTACCGCCACCGGCGGCTCCCCGCGGCCTGCGCCGCCGCGCGCGCGGTGGGCAGGGCGGGGGCGATGTACCCGTGGCAGAGCGCCGACGAAGGGCGCGAGGAGACGCAGGAGGTCCACCTCAACCCCCGCTCGGGACGCTGGCTGCCCGACCGCTCGCGGCTGCAGCACCATGTCGGCTCGGCGGTGGCGTACAACGTGTGGCAGTACTGCCAGGCCACCGGCGACACGGAGTACCTCTACTCCAAGGGCGCCGAGATGCTGATGCAGATCGCCCGGTTCTGGGCGGACAGCGCGGAGTGGGACGACGCCCTCGCGAGGTACCGCATCCGTGGAGTCGTCGGGCCCGACGAGTACCACGACGCCTATCCGGATTCCGAGGCCGCGGGGCTCGACGACAACACGTACACGAACGTGACGGCGGCCTGGGTGCTGGCACGGGCCGGCGAACTCTGCCGCACGCTTCCCCGGAGCCGGTGCCGGCAGCTCCTCGAAGTGATCCGTCTCGACCCGTCGGAGCTGGACCGCTGGGACGACATCTCCCGGCGGCTGTACGTGCCCCACCACCGGGGTGTCATCAGCCAGTTCGCCGGCTACGGCGACCTGGAGGAGCTGGACTGGGACGGCTACCGGCAACGGTACGGGGAGATCCGGCGGCTCGACCGCATCCTGGAGGCTGAGGGCGACACCGTCAACCGCTACCAGGCGTCCAAGCAGGCCGACGTCCTGATGCTCGGTTACCTCTTCTCGCCCAAGGAACTCGTCGCGCTGTTCGGCCGGCTCGGCCACGCACTCGACGACGAGACCTGGCGGGCCACCGTCGACTACTACGTGGGCCGTACGAGCCACGGATCCACCCTCAGCTCCCTCGTCCACGCCTGGGTGCTGGCGCGCGTCCACCGCGACGACGCCTGGGCCTACTGCGAGGAGGCGCTGATCGGCGATGTGGCCGACATCCAGGGCGGTACGACGGAGGAGGGCATCCACCTGGGCGCGATGGCAGGCACCCTCGACTTCGTGCAGCGCGGCATGACGGGACTGGCCACCCGCGAGGACGCCCTGTGGCTCGCACCGGCCACGCTGCCCCAGCTCTCCAAGTTCCGTATCCGGCTCCGCTTCCGCCGGCACTGGGACGTGGACCTGCGCATCCGTGCCGAGCGCCTCAGGATCGCCGTACCGGACTCGGAACGGCCGGGGGTCCGGGTGAAGCTGGACGGCAGCTCCTACATCATCGAGCCGGGCACGGAGCGGTGGCTGGAGCTGCCCGAGGACATGTCCGGCGGCGGTTGAAGGCCCGGCTCACGCGGGCCGGGAGGAGACCAGTACGCCGATCTTGTCGATGCGGTGCTCCGGATTGTGGTGGGTGTCGCGCCAGAAGTTCCCGGCCGCGTCGTCCTCCGGGGTCGCGCAGGTGGACAGCGTGATCATCGCCCGGGTCGGCTTCTCACCCGGCTCACCCGGCACCTCGGCACGCTGTTCGGCCAGCGAGCGCTCGGACCGGAAGGACGTCTCCCTGGTCTCCGTGATCCGGTACTCGTACACCGTTGAGCCCTCCGTGACCAGGACCTTGTCCCCCTTCTCCAGCGACGGCAGATCGTGGAACGGGCCCCCGGCGGAGAGCCGGTGGGCCGTCACGAGGTAGTTCCCGGTCTCGCCGGGCCCGACGCCGCCGTCCTCGCCGTACGGGCTGGCGGCGGCACCGCGGTCCTGGACACGGGTCCCGGGCCCGTCGTCCGTCGTCCCCTCGTACGGGACCACGCGCAGCTCCGTCAGGCCGATCGCGGGGATGGTGAGCTCAGCGGTCGCCGTACGCGGGTCGGTCCGGTCGGCCGGTGCCCCGGCGGACGGGCCCGCGACGGCCGGCGCTGCCGCCGGTGCGGCCGGGGGAAGGCCGGCGGCGGCCACCGCCGGTCCTCCGGCCACCACCAGGGCGACGGCCGCGCCCGCGAGGGCCCGGGGAACGCCTCGGAATCGGAATCCTTGAGGACGGTGCATGACGGAATCCGGATCAGTAGCCGGTGGTGCCTGGGGCGGGCCCGGGAGCGCGGCCCGCACCCTTCCAGTACACCACCGGTCACCCGATCGCGTCGGGCGTGCCGAGCAGCTCGCGCACCTCCTCGGCGCTCAGCTCGGTGAGCTCCTCGCCCACCAGCAGCCAGCGGGTGATCCCGACGGAATCCAGGAACGCCAGATCGTGGCCCGCGATCATCAGCGCGCCCTCGTAGGACTCCAGGGCGCTCGTCAGCTGCCGCACGCTCGCCAGGTCCAGATTGTTGGTCGGCTCGTCCAGCATCAGCAGCTGCGGGGCTGGTGTGGCGAGCATCGTCGCCGCGAGGGCCGCGCGGAAGCGTTCGCCGCCGGAGAGGGTGCCCGCCGGCTGCTCGGCGCGTGCCCCCTTGAACAGGAAGCGGGCGAGCTGGGAGCGGATCTCGTTGTCGGTGGTGCCGGGCGCCGCGCGGGCCACGTTCGCCGCGACGCTCAGCCCGTCGTCCAGCACGTCGAGCCGCTGCGGGAGGAAACGCAGCGGCACATGTGCCCTGGCCTCGCCGGCCTCCGGGGCGAGCTCCCCGGTCAGAGTGCGCAGCAGCGTCGTCTTGCCCGCCCCGTTCCGCCCGATGAGCGCGATGCGTTCCGGCCCCCGGACATGGAGTTCACCGTCACGCAGGGCGCCGAAGCGAGGACGCAGGCCCTGCGCGCTCAGGACCGTGCGGCCCGCCGGGACGGCGGTGTGCGGCAGCCGCACCCGGATCTCGGCGTCCTCCCGGATCGCCTCCGACGCCGTGTCGAGCCGCTCCCGCGCCTCCTGGAGACGGTCCTCGTGCAGACCGTGGAGTTTGCCGGCCGCCTCCTGGGAGGACCTCTTGTGGGCACCCGCGACGATCCGGGGAGCGCGCCGCTGGGCGTCCATCTTCTTGTTGTGCCGCTGGCGGCGGGCGACCTTGATCTGCGCCTCCTCCAGCTCGCGCTTCTGACGGCGCACGTCGGACTCCGCGGCCCGCACCATGCGCCCGGCCGCCTCCTGCTGGGTGGCCAGCGCCTCCTCGTAGGCGGACCAGCCACCCCCGTACCAACTCACCGCACCGGCCCGCAGATCGGCGATCCGGTCCACGCGTTCCAGCAGGTCGCGGTCGTGGCTGACCACCAGGAGCACTCCGGAGCGCCAGGATTCGACGGCGTCGTACAGCCGGCGCCGCGCGAACACGTCGAGGTTGTTGGTCGGCTCGTCGAGCAGCAGGACGTCGGGGCGTTCCAGCAGGAGCGCGGCCAGCCGGAGCAGCACGGTCTCGCCGCCGGACAGCTGTCCCACGGTGCGGTCGAGACCGATGTCGCCGAGGCCGAGGGACCCCAGGGTCGCCAGGGCCCGTTCCTCGACGTCCCAGTCGTCGCCGACGGTCTCGAAGTGCTTGTCGGCGACGTCGCCGGCCTCGATCGCGCGCAGCGCCGTACGCCGCTCGGTGATGCCGAGCGCGTCCTCGACGCGGAGGTCCGTGTCGAGGGTGAGGTTCTGCGGCAGGTAGGCGAGGTGCCCACCGACGGTCACCGAGCCGGCGGAGGGCTTCAGCCGGCCCGCCAGCAGCCGCAGCAGGGTGGACTTCCCGGAGCCGTTGGTCCCGACGAGCCCGGTGCGGCCCCGGGGGACGCTGAGGGACAGCCCGTCGAAGACCTCCGTGCCGTCCGCCCAGCGGAAGGACAGGGCGGAGCAGCCGAGGGAGACGGCGGGCGTAGTGGGGTGGGTCATGTGGTCCTCGCAGTCGCAAGCGTGTGAACAGGGGCTTCGTGTGCGAGCACCACGCGGCGACCGGCCGGGAGAGGAAGGGGTGCGGTCCTCCGGGCATACGGGGGACGGATCCTGCACCGAGGTCGCATCCACGCGGTGGGTCACGCGGCGGCAGAAGGCCGACAAGGCGTGACGGGCTACGGCAGGGGCCGTACCGCGCGATGATCGCGGACCTCAGATGCGCAACGTCCACCTCTATCGGAGACAACAGGACTCAAAAACTGTACACCGGACCCGGCCCCGGCGGTCCGGAATTATGGCGGGGACGCACCGTGCGGGGGCGGCGGGCCCTCTTGACGCGGGGCTGTGGGCATCCATACCGTCTGCTCGCCCGATCGCAAGCCGTTCGAAACTTTTCGGTCCCGCGAGGTGACCCACGGGAAGCGGAAGCGGCGTTGCGCCGGGCCCCCCGTCGGGAGGTGCCGCCCGCGCACCTCCGGGCAAGGGGGCGCCCGCATCCCGCCCCTCCGGCCCAGGAGACACGCCTCCATGAGAACGCACCCCGCGAAATTCACGGCAGCCCCGCAGGACGCCCGCCCCGCCGGCTTACGGGCCCGACGGGCCGCCCGCCACTTGGGCGCCGTACTCACCGGAGCGCTGCTCCTGGCGACGGCGGCCGCACCCGCCATGTCCGCCGGGCTCGCGCCGGCCGGCCACAACGACCGTTCCTGGACCGGGACATGGGCCGCCGGGCCCACGACCGCCCCGGCCTCGGACACCACGGAGTTCGAGAACGAGACGATCCGCCAGACCGTCCGCACCAGCATCGGCGGCGACCAGGTCCGCGTGCGGCTGTCGAACGAGTTCGGCAGCGGGCCCCTGGTGATCGGCGAGGCCCGTGTCGCCCGCCCGGCGGCCGGCGGGCCCTCCTCCCGTATCGACCCGCGCACCGACCGGCCGCTCACCTTCGGGGGGCGTACCTCGGTGACCGTCCCGGCGGGGGCCCCGCTCCTCAGCGACCCGGTCTCCCTGCGGGTGCCCGCGGGGACCGACCTCGTGGTGAGCATCCACCTGCCCGGACCCACGCGCGGCTCGACGCTTCACGCGTCCGCCTTCCAGCACAATCACGTGGCCGCCGGGAACGTCACCGGCCGTGCCGACATCGAGCCGACCGCGACCGTCGAACGCTGGTACTTCCTGACCGGCGTGAGTGTGAGCACCGGCCGGGCGTCCTCCGCGGTGGTCGCCCTCGGCGACTCCATCACCGACGGCTCCGACACCGACGTCGACGCCAACCACCGCTGGCCCGACTTCCTCGCCGGCCGGCTGCGCGCCTCCGCCGGGCCGGACACCATGGGCGTACTCAACGAGGGCATCGGCGGCAACCGCCTCCTGCACGACCCCAACCCGCCCGTCGGGTCCGACGCCGAGGACTTCGCGGCGTACTTCGGGCAGAGCGCCCTGCGCCGCTTCGACCGCGACGTCGCGTCCCAGCCGGGCGCCGAGCACCTGATCGTGCTCCTCGGCGTGAACGACCTCGGCCACCCCGGCACCGTCGCCCCCGAGTCGGAACGGGTCACGGCGGCCGAACTCATCGAGGCACACCGCCAGATCATCGCCCGCGCCCACGACCGGGGCCTGAAGGCCTACGGCGGCACGGTCCTGCCCTTCAAGGGCGACACCCTGGGCTTCTACAGCCCGGAGAACGAGGCGGCCCGGCAGACCCTCAACCGCTGGATCCGCACCGGCGGCGAGTACGAAGGGGTGGTCGACTTCGACAAGGCACTGCGCGACCCGTCCGACCCGCAGCGCCTCCTCGCCCGCTACGACAGCGGCGACGGCCTCCACCCCAACGACGCCGGGGCCGAGGCGATGGCCGGGGCCGTGCCCCTGCGCCTCCTGCGCTGAGCCCTGTGCTCCCTCGCCGCGCGGGCGGCGGGGGAGCACGGAAGCGATCATGGGTGCGGGGCTGCTCGTCCTGTCGCCTCTCCTGCTCGCCGAGCTCGATCACGTGGCCACGAGGGAACCGGGACGTACGGCGGCGGTGAGCGCGATCGACGACACCCGGGGCTGGATGCGCCGCGGCCGCGTCCTGGTGCCGGAGATCACCGAGGACCACCTCGGCGTCGCCCAGTCGGTGCGCGCCCGTCACGAGGCGCTCGACCTCCCTCGCCGACGCGGTGAGCGTGTCCCTGGCCGCCGACTACGACACCGACGCGATCGTCACTCTGGACCGCCGCGACTTCCGCGCCGTGCGTCCGCCGGGCCGCCCCAAGGCGTTCCGTATCGTGCCGGACGATCTGCCGCTCTGATCCGGCCGGCGCCCGTCCCTGCCACGGCTGCCCCGCCCGCCCGGTCAGCGCAGGGTCTTCAGCATCTCCGCCCCGAACGGCGTGATGTCCTCCGTACGCCCCCGCAGGGTCTTCGCCGCCCACTCCGGGTCGGCGATCAGCGCACGTCCGACGGCGACCATGTCGAACTCGTCGCGCTCCAGCCGGTCCAGCAGCTGGTCGATGCCGGTGACCGAGGAGCTGTCGCCCTGGAAGGCGCTGAAGAAGTCACCGTCCAGGCCGACCGAGCCGACGGTGACCGTCGGCCTGCCGCTGATCTTCTTCACCCATCCGGCGAGGTTCAGGTCGGAGCCGTCGAACTCCGGCAGCCAGTAGCGGCGGGTGGAGGCGTGGAAGACGTCGACACCGGCCTCGGCCAGCGGCGTCAGGATGGTGTCCAGCTCCTCGGGGGTCCGGGCGAGCTTCGCCTCGTAGGCGTCCATCTTCCACTGGGACATGCGGAAGAAGAGCGGGAAGGAGTCGGACACGGCCGCGCGGCACGCCGCCACGATCTCCGCCGCGAAACGCGTGCGGGCGACGATGTCCCCGCCGTACGCGTCGGTGCGGCGGTTGCTGCCTTCCCAGAGGAACTGGTCGATCAAGTAGCCGTGTGCCCCGTGCAGTTCGACGCCGTCGAAGCCGAGGCGCTCCGCGCTCGCCGCCGCGTCGGCGAACGCGGCGACGACGTCGTCGAGGTCCTTCTGCGTCATGGCGCGCCCCTTGGGCTCGCCGGCCAGGGACACGCCCGACGGGCCGACCGGCTCCGCCTCCGCCACCGGCGGGGCGCCCTCGGTGCGCGTGACGCCCACGTGCCAGAGCTGCGGGATGATCGCGCCGCCCTCGCGGTGCACCGAGTCCACGACACCCGCCCAGCCCGCGAACGCGTCCTCGCCGTGGAACAGCGGGATCCGGCCGCTGGTGCCGGCGGAGGCGTGGTCGACGTAGGTGCCCTCGGTGATGATCAGCCCCACACCACCCGCGGCGCGGCGGGCGTAGTAGTCCGCCACATCCTGGCCCGGAACACCGTTCGGGGAGAACTGCCTGGTCATGGGCGCCATGGCGATCCGGTTGCGCGAGGTCAGGCCGCGGACCGCGAACGGGCGGGAGAGAGCGGCTGCTGCTCGGCGGGCATTCTCGTCTGTCACTGCGTGTCCTGTTCGAAGGGTGGGGGGCAGGTCCACCCGTCGCCAACAGACGACCGCCGCCTCCGCATCCCCGGACCGGGCCCGATGTGGCGAAGGTCTCCCCTTGATCTTCGCCCCGGGCATCCAGCAATCTTCGGCAGAGCCGAAGTGTTCGGCCGTCTGCCGAAGGGATGGATCTCCATGACCAGCGAGCACACCGGGCTTTACGAGAGCTTCGACGACCGGTTCCGCGCGGGGCGGTGCATGAACGGCGACGACGGTCTCGAGGTCTTGTACACCGGCTGCCGCTGGGCCGAAGGCCCCGTGTACGTGCCCGCCTGGCGCCATCTGGTCTGGAGCGACATCCCGAACGACCGGATGCTGCGCTGGGAGGAGGAGACGGGCGCCGTGAGCGTCTTCCGCCGTACGGCGGGGCACACCAACGGCAACACCCTCGACCGCGAGGGGCGGCTCGTCACCTGCGAGCAGGGCAACCGGCGGGTGACGCGGACCGAACACGACGGCACGGTGACCGTGCTCGCGGACCGCTGGCAGGGCAGGCGTCTGAACAGTCCCAACGACGCCACCGTGAAGTCCGACGGCTCGATCTGGTTCTCCGACCCGGACTTCGGCATCACCAGCGACTACGAGGGCTATCGCGCGGAGAGCGAGATCGGCTCCAACAACGTCTACCGCGTCGATCCGTCGACCGGTGAGGTACGCCTGGTCGCCGACTGCTTCGGCGCGCCGAACGGGCTCGTCTTCTCGGCGGACGAGCAGCAGCTGTTCGTCTCCGACACCCGCGCGGGCTTCGTCAGGGTCTTCGACGTACGGGACGACGGCACGCTGTCGGACGGTGAGATCTTCGCCGAGGCCGGGGCCAGGGAGGCCGCCCGCTTCGACAACCTCCGCTTCGACGACGGCGGCCGGCTCTGGGTGGCTGCCATGGACGACGGGGTGCACTGCTACGACCCGGACGGCACGCTGATCGGACGGCTCGTCGTCCCGGAGGCGGTGGCAAACATCGCCTGGGGCGGCGCCAAGCGCAACCGCCTCTTCATCACCGCGGAGACCAGCCTCTACTCGGTAGTCATGGGAGTCACGGGCACCCACCCGACGGGCCCCGGCCGCAGGCCCTGGCTGGACGCCGCGCGGTGAAGCAGGCCTCGGCACGGGAAACATGCACCTCGTGCGAAGCCTGCATTGCGTTGTGTTGACGTCTTGTTGACGGACGGTCACCAGTGTGGCGCGGCCATGACAGCTGCCTGGAATTCCTTGCTCCGCCCGAACGCACCGCGCCATCGTCGGGTGCGGCGTACGAACCCCGTACGCCGCACCCGTCGGCGCGTCGGACCCCTGGCGCGCCACCGTTCGAGGAGGACCTCTCGATGGCAGCAGTGCGTAACAACAGGAGGCGGATCGCCGGGGCGATCGCGACCGCGACGACTCTGGCGCTGGCAGTCGGCGCCGGTGCGGCCTTACCCGCCCAGGCGGCCCAGCCCGAGGGCAGAGTCCTGCACGCCGGGGCAGCCGGGGCGGTCCCCGGAAGCTACATCGTCACGCTCAGGCCGACGGCCGGGTTCAAGGCGTCCGCGACCCAGGGCAAGCAGCTGATAACCGCCCACGGCGGCACGATCGAGCGCACCTACACATCGGCGCTGAACGGCTACGCCGCCACGCTCAGCAGCACCGAGGCCAGGCGGCTCGCCGCCGACCCGGCGGTCGCCTCGGTGGAGCAGGACCAGAAGGTCCAATCGACGGCCACCCAGAGCAACGCCCCCTGGGGACTCGACCGGATCGACCAGGCCGCCCTGCCGCTGAGCGGCACGTACACCTACCCGGACACGGGCGGCAGCGGCGCGACCGTGTACGTCCTCGACACCGGGGTGCGCATCACCCACCAGGAGATCAGCGGCCGGGCCTCGTACGGCTACGACTTCGTCGACAACGACAGCACCGCCCAGGACGGAGCGGGCCACGGCACCCACGTCGCCACCACCGTCGCCGGAACCACCTACGGCGTGGCGAAGAAGGCGAAGATCGTCGCGGTGCGGGTCCTCGGCAACGACGGCTCCGGCACCACCGCCGGGGTGATCGCCGGGGTCGACTGGATCACCGCCAACCACGTCGCGAACTCCGTCGCCAACGTCTCGCTCGGCGGCGGGGCCAGCACCACCCTGGACAACGCGGTGAGCAAGTCGATCGCGTCCGGAGTCACCTACTCCATCGCGGCCGGCAACTCGGGTGCGCTCGCGTCCGGTTACTCCCCCGCGCGGGTCGCCACCGCGATCACCGTCGGTGCCACCACCCGGACCGACGCCCGCGCGAGCTACTCGAACTACGGCCCCGTCGTGGACATCTTCGCGCCGGGCTCCGACATCACAGCCGGCTGGAACACCTCGAACAGCGCGACCTACACCGGCAGCGGCACCTCCTTCGCCGCCCCGCACGTCTCCGGCGCCGCGGCGGTCTACCTGACCAGCCACCCCGGCGCCGCTCCGGCGACCGTGGCCTCGGCACTCGTGAACGGCGCGACGTCCGGCGTCCTCACGGGCGTCGGAACCGGCTCACCGAACAAGCTCCTCAAGCTCGTCCCGTGACGACCTGACGGCCGGGGGCGCGTACGGGGGATCTCCTCGCACGAGCCCCCGGTCGTCGTCGGCCGTGGAGCCGCCCCGTCGCGGACGGCGGTTCAGCCGGGTGTGATCGCGACGCGGTCGATGCCCTCGTCCAGGAAGGCGGCCAGCCCGTGGCCCTCCTCCTCGACGGCTTCCCGCTCCCGGGGAGAGAGGGGCCGCAAGGGCGTGACGCGCAGGTGCCGGTCGTGCGTGGTCCAGGTGGCGGCGACGCGGCCGTCGACCAGCACGGCGCGCTCCCCCGCGACGGACAGGCCGAGGTCGGCGTGGTCGATGATGCGGCTGCGGTCGCTGTAGCCGAGGATCGCGTTGTCGAAGGCCGGGAGGAACCGGACGGGGGCGGGTGTGTCCGGCGCCGGCCGCGGTGCGTCGGGCAGGTCGAGGAGCAGTCGGCCGCGTTCGTCCCGGAAGGTGACCAGCTCGTCCCGGAGGGCTTCGACCGCCGCGGGGAGACCGGCCAGACCGCTCCAGGAGCGGATGTCCGCCGTGGCGGCGGGTCCGTAGGCGGCGAGGTAGCGGCGCACGAGCCGCTGTCCGACCGGGTCGTCGGCGTCGTCGGGCAGCGGGGCGGGATCACGTCCGAGCCACGCGGCCAGGGGCAGGTTCCGTACGCCGGCCGTCGTCTTCCACAGCCCGCGCGGGGGAAGCTGCGCCATCGGGACCAGTGCGGCGACGACGAGCTCGCCCAGGGCGCGGCGCGGCGGGCCGGGCCAGCGGTCCTGGAGCGCCTGGACGAGCTCGGCCATGGTGCGGGGCCGGCCGTCGGCCATGACCGCCCGTCCGGCCGCGGCGACTTCGCCGGGGTCGATGCCGGCGAGTTCGTGCCGGTAGGTGCCCAGCACCCGCTGGAGCAGCATGGCGTCGTGGCGGGACCGCCAGGCGAGAGCGTCGTCGTCGGTGACCATGTGGACGGTGCGCCGCATCAGGTGTGTGCGTACGACGCGCCGTTCCGTCAGCGCCTGGTCGAGCCGGTCGGGTGTGAAGGCGCGCAGCCTCGTCCACAGGCCGGTGAAGGGCTCCTGCGGCTCCTGGGCCTGGAGGCCCGCCAGGTGCGCCACCGTCTCCCGGACCGGTGCGGTGGAGCGCTCCAGCAGGTACTGCCGGGCGAGGGTGGCGCGGTTGAGGGCGCGTGCGCCGAGGACGGTCATGGGAGTGGATCAGCCGTTGTACGGCGCCGCGACGTCCAGGACCCAGCTCACGCCGAAGCGGTCGGTGAGCATGCCGTACAGAGGCGCCCACTGCGACGGTTCCAGGGGCTGCACCACCGTCGAGCCCTCCGCCAGCTTCTGCCAGAGGGCGCTGATCTCATCCGTGTCGTCTCCGCGCACCGAGACGAAGAAGGGGCTGCTGCCCTGGTCCCAGGGCAGTTGGGACGGCACGTCGTAGGCCATGACGTGGAAGCCGTTGTCGCCCGTCACCTCGCCCCAGGCGACCCGGTCCGCCTCGTCCTCGTTCCGCACGTCGCCCATGTCCTTGTACGTCACGACGGTGACGCGGCCGCCGAAGACGGCCCGGTAGTGGTCCAGCGCCGCCCTCGCGTCGCCCCGGAAGTTCAGATGAGTGGTGGTCGTGACGGACATGCCTTCTCCTTGTTGCTCGGGCTGATCTTGGTGCCGACCATTCCATGGGTAGCGGACAGGTTGTGTCCTGTAATCCAGGGAGAATGGTGGGCATGCAGAAGACGTCCTCCCGGCTGCTCGCGCTGCTCTCGCTGCTCCAGACGCATCGCGACTGGTCCGGCGACGATCTCGCGGAGCGGCTCGACATCACCCCGCGCACGGTGCGCCGCGACATCGACCGCCTCCGGGAGCTGGGTTACCCGGTCCGCGCCTTCAAGGGGCCCGCCGGCGGCTACCGCCTGGACGCCGGCTCGCAGCTGCCCCCACTGCTGTTCGACGACGGCCAGGCCGTCGCCCTGGCTCTCGCCCTGCAGTCCGCTGCCACCGACGGCACGATCGGCGAGGATGCCGCACGGGCCCTGGCCACCGTCCGCCAGGTCATGCCGCTCCGGCTGCGTCAGCGCATCGACATGCTGCGGGTCACCGCGGTCCGGCCGCCCGGCGCCGAGGAGACCTCCCCGGCCGGCACGGAGCTCCTCGTGGAGCTGGGCCGCGTGATCCACGCCCGCGAGGAGCTGCGCTTCGACTACGGGCAGGAGGCCCCCGGCCGGGCCCGCCGGACCCAGCCGCACCACCTCGTCACCTGGCGCGGCCACTGGTACCTGATCGCCTGGGATCTCGAACGTGAGGACTGGCGCACCTTCCGCGTCGACCGCATCCGGCCCCGCACCCCCACCGGCCCGCGCTTCACCCCGCGCGACCTCCCCGGGCCGGACGTGGCCGCGTTCGTCACCGGCCGGTTCCGGGGGACCGACGGTTCCACCACCGACTGGCCCTGCCGCGGCGAAGTGGTCCTCGGCCTTCCCGCGCAGGCCGTGGCGCCCTTCGCGCGGGACGGAATCGTGGAGGCGCTCGGCCCCGGCCGCTGCCGCCTCACCCTCGGCTCCTGGTCGTGGACCGGTCTCGCCACCACCATCGGCCACTTCGGGACCGACATCCGGGTCGTCGGCCCACCGCAGCTCACCCGTGCGTTCGCCGAGCTCGCCGCGCGTTACGCCGAGGCCGCAGGCGGTGGTTCCGAAAGGGAACTTACTTAGGATGGGCCGACTGTCCCACCCTCGCCCCTCCGGAGTGCAGCCATGAATCCACGCCGCGCCGCCGATGACACCTGTGGGATCGCCCAGGCTGCCGCCGTGGTGGGGGACTGGTGGAGTCTGCTGGTGCTCCGCGAGGTCGCACGCGGGCATGTGCGCTTCGAGAGCCTGGCCCAGGAACTCGGCGTGTCCCGCAAGGTCCTCACCGAGCGGCTGCGAGGACTGGTCGGGAGCGAGGTCCTGGAACGCCGCCTCTACCAGGAGCGCCCGGAGCGGTACGAGTACCACCTGACGCCGCGCGGGCAGGGCTTCGTGCCCGTCCTGGTCTCCCTCCAGGACTGGGCGGACCGCTGGCTGCTCGGGGACGGCACCGTCACCGGGCTCCCGGGCGAGGAGGCCGCCGAGACCCGGCGCACCCGGGGGCTGGTGGGGGAGACGGTCCCCTCGGGGCTGACGCTGCCGGGCACGGACGGCCGACCGCACGACGTGGTCGGCGAAGGGGCGCGGGCCACGGTCGTCTTCGCGTACCCCGGCACGGGCATCCCGGAGGGGATCCCGGGGGGCGTGGGATGCACTCTGGAGAACCGACTGTTCCGGCAGGCGTGGCCCCGCTTCGAAGCGGCCGGCGTCGTCGTCCACGGTGTCAGCACCCAGCCCGCCGAGGCGCAGGCGGACTTCGCGAAGGCCGAGGAACTGCCGTTCCTCCTGCTGTCCGACGCCAGGCTCGAGCTCACGGCGGCGCTGCGGCTGCCGACCTTCCGGACGGGCCAGGATCTCCGTATCAAACGCCTCATCCTGATCGTCGGCCCGGACCGCGTGGTGCGCCATGTGATGCTGCCCGTCACCGACATCCCGGGTGCGGTGGACGAAGCCCTGGACCTGGCGGCCGCCCTACCCGGTGGCTGAGCGTGGCACCGGATCCGCCACCACGCTGCCGGGCCTGACGGCTACTCCGGCGGGTTCAGCTTGCGGAAGTACGTCCAGCTGGTCTCGTTCGGCTCGCTCCACTCCTCCGGAGCGTGGGCGAACTCCGGGTGGCGGTCCGCGATGTAGGCGCGGGTCCGCCCGGGGACCTCGGCGTACGAACCGAGCTTGCGGCCCCGGCAGTGGAAGGTGAGGCCGCCCGGCCGCTGCCCGCGGGCCATCCACGGGAGCCACGGGGACATCCGGCTCCACGACATGGTGGCCGGGACACCGGGCCCCGGGCCGGCCAGGTCGGCGCGGTCGGCGAAGAACTGGAAGAGCTCCAGGGCCTTGTACGTGTCACCGGCCGAGTGGACGGGGTACTGGGCGACCGGCAGCGGCGAGGGGTAGGCGAGCGGGATCTCGAGGCTGAAGCAGACCTGGCCGCCGAGTTCGGTCGTCGGGATCGGGAAGGGGCGCCACTTCTGGTTCGCGGGGTCGTTCCAGACGTGCACCACCGGCAGGTCCTGCCAGGTCTCCAGGATCTCGCGAGTGGCGGGATCCAGGTAGAAGGCGGCCTCACGGGTGAGCAGCCGGTACGCGTCCGGGCCGGCCTCGGAGTCCTGGACCAGGCGGGAGACATTGAGACCTTCGAAGCCGAAGACGCGCTGGTAGGGCTCGTCGGGGGCCCAGGAGTACACGTCCCCGGACCACCAGTACGTGACCTCCTCACCGTCGAGCGAGGCGCGGGTCCGGGCGAAGGAGCGGAGCAGCTCCGCGGTAGTCGTCATACGGACCACTGTGCGCGACCGCCGCCCCGGCCGGGGGGCGAACACCCGGGCCGGGGCGGCGGATACGGCGGCGGGCCCGGTGAAGAACGGCCGGGCGCCGGTGCTCAGTGGCCGTGGTCGCAGTTACGGCCGGGGCACCGGATCCAGCGCGAGCATGAGCTGGGCCCGGACCCGCTCGCGGAACGGGCCGGGCCGTTCAGAACACCGGGAGCGCGACGACCGAGCCCTCGTGCAGGAGGAACACCCGGTTGTCCGCGGCGGCCATGTGCCAGTCGCCCTCCGACTCCGGCTCGTAGGTCCACATGAGCTCGCTGTCCGATTCGCTGCCCGGGCTGTTCCCGAAGGCCGATACGCCTGACGAGGTGCCCCCCTCGACGATCCAGAGAGTGCTGCCCTGGACGACCGGTGGTGTGCGGGACGGAAGGGTGCCGTCCGGCCACGCGACGTATCCGTCCCCGGCACCGGATGCCTTGTCGACCCGGTAGAGGCGGCCGTCGTCGATGGCGACGAGGGAGCCGCCGGATATCACGGGGGAGCCCCACCCGTCCTGCTCGGGGCTCAGGGAGTTCGAAGACGCCGACCAGACCTCGTCGCCGCTCTCCAGGTCGAGTGCCAGGAGCGACTTGCCGCCGACGTAGACGAACCGCTCCTCGACGGCGGGGGTCAGCGCCGTCCCGGCGTGGCCGCCCAACTGCCAGGCCTCGTCGCCGTTGGCGGAGTCGAGGGCGAAGTAGTGCCCGTCCGCCGTGCAGACGACCAGCCGGCCCGATCCGGCAACGGCCACGGCGGCCTGGTCGACGGTGGCCTCGGCGGGGGCGCCCACCGTCCAGCGGACCCTGTGCGCCTCGGTGTCGACGGCCGCCATTTCCCCGTCCCGCGTCAGCACGAAGACGAGCTTCGCGTCGGACGAGGCGGCCAGCAGCTTCTCGGCCTTCGCCGGGACACTCCACTGCGGCTCGCTGGTGGACGCGTCGTAGCAGCGGACGTCGCCGTCGGCGTCGACTGCGACGAACTGCTCGTCCGTCAGCTTCAGGAGGCCCGCCGAAGGCGACACCTCCGGAAGCGTCCACTTCAGGCGGCCGTCGGTCACCCTGTGCGCCGCAAGTCCTTCCGACGAGCCGGCCGTCATGACCACATCCCGCACCGGCAGCAGCACGGACGCGCTCGGAGAGGCCGCCTTCAGCGGCCCCCAGAGGGGCTTGGGCAGCGTGCCCGACTCGTACTCACCGGCGGCCAGCAGCTCCGCCGGCTCTGCGTCCGCGGCTTCGGGCAGACCGGGCCCTCTGTTCAGCCACCAGGCCGTCGCGCCGCCGCCCAGAGCGAGCACCGCTCCGCCGGCGGCGAGAGAGGTGAGGAAGAGCCGCCGTGACGGCTTCGCATCCGCGACCGTGGTGCCTGCCAGAGTGCTGAGCCGGCTCGTCCGGGTCTCGTGCTCCTTGATCTGCGTGCCGAGAACACCCTTCTTCCACAGCCTGTCCGCGCCGCGAGGAGGCGCGGACAGCTGGATCACCGACGAGGGCTGGGGACGGTGAGCGGGATCCTTGGCCAGGCACGGCGCGATGAGGGGGCGGAGCCCTTCCGGCACGGCGTGGAGCGCGGGACTGCCGTGCACCACCTCGTACTGCACCGCCGCGACATGCGCACCCTCGTACGCCTGCCTGCCGCTCGCCGCGTACACCAGGACCGCCCCGAGGGAGAACACGTCGGCCGACGGGCCGACGCGCTGACCCAGGATCTGCTCGGGTGCCCCGTATCCGGGGGTCGCCGGCGCCTGACCCGTGGTGGTCAGAGTGAGGCCGTGCTCGGGGCGCGCGATGCCGAAGTCGATGACGCGGGGGCCCGAGGAAGTGAGCACGATATTGGCCGGCTTGAGGTCGCGGTGGATCAGCCCCGCCGCGTGGATCTCCCGCAGGGTCGACGCCAGGGCGGCGGCCAGCGCGCGTACACCGGCCTCGTCCAGCGGCCCGTGACCCGCGACCGCCTGTTCCAGCGTCGGCCCCGAGAGGTACTCGGTGGCGATCCAGGGGCGCCCGCCCTCGGTGTGCGACCCGACGACGCGTGCCACACCGGTGCTGCTCACCGCCTGCGCGGTCCGGGCCTCGCGCAGGAACCGCTGGGCGAGGTTGTGGTCGTGCGCGAGCTCGGGACGGAGCACCTTGACGGCCGCGAGGCGACCGGAACTGTCATGACCCACGTACACCTTGCCCATGCCGCCCTCGCCGAGCACACCGGCGATGCGGTACGGCCCCAGCCGGATCGGGTCGCCGAAACTGAGAGGTTGCATGGTGTGAGCCGAGCCCTTCGTGGTGATGAGGTGGGGCGCCTACGACGAGGCCTGGTCCGAGGGCTGCTCCAGCGGAAGGGCGGCCACGGGCCCTTCTCCGACGCCGATGAGCAGCCCCTCCGCGATCAGGGCGCTGAACTTGTCGAGACTCTCCGGGTGGAGCCAGGCCGTTTCGTGGCTGCGGAGACCGATGGCGCGCAGCCCCGCCGCGCAGTGCTTGTAGACGTAGTGGTCGTCGACCGTGGGCGCCACCCTCAGCTCGTGCCCGGAAGCCACCGGGTTCTTCTCCCGCCACAGGAGTGCGCCGGTGCCCGCGTCGATGGCCACGAGGCCCCGCTCTCCCACCGCCTCCACCGCGTAGACGACTCCGTCCTTCACCGCGGGAGGGCCGTACGCGGTCACGTTCGTCCCCTTGTAACTCCAGGCCTCCTTGCCGTCCTTCACACGCCGCGCCCGGACCGCGTCCGACGCGGTGTAGAGGTGCTCGGTGTCCAAGGAGACGGGGCTGCGCGCGGCGTCGACGGCCGTGAGACCGAGGGGCGCCCGCCAGACGCGCTTCCCCGTACGCGTGTCGCAGACGAGTGCGTCGACCCCGCCGGCTTCCGTACGGAAGAAGAGGACCAGGCTCGAACCGGTCACTCGGGCCCCGGTCACCCAGGGGTACTCCCCGGGCACGGTCTCGTCCAGGACCAGCTCGGTGCGCCGTTTGCCCGTCGAGAGGGAGAAGGAGGCGATGAGCCAGCCCCGTTCGGGGCCGACACCGCTCGACTCGGCGGTGTCCTCCTCACGCACCCGCGCGGTGAGCAGCCAGGCCACGTCACCGTCGACGCAGAGAAGCTGATTCCCCACCAGCTTCCCGTTGTACGCCTTCTCGACCACGACCGGATCTGCCAGAGACCCGTCGCCGAGGTCGATCTCCGCGATACGGAGTCCTTCTCCCGGGTCCAGGGAGTAGTCCACCGCGAAGAGCCGCTCTCCGTCCGTGGCCACGTCCCAGGAGCTCAGCACCGCGTTGCCCGACCAGGCGGGCCGCCCGGTCGACGCCTCCACGGCGCTCACCCCGGCCTCGGTGGTCACGATCAACTTGTCGCCGACCACCAGCGGACGTCCCAGCTCATCGGGTGCGGCCGTCGTGATGTTCCGCTTCCACCGGGCCACGGGAGCGCTGCCCGCGCCCGCGGACTTCGGCGCGTCCGGGCCCCGCTCCCGCGTCGCCGCCCAGACACCCGCGCCGGCGGCCGCCGTGGCCAGCAGCGCACTGCCGCTGATGGTGAGGAGCTTGCGGCGGCTCATGCCGGGTGCCGCGGTGGCCGGGACGGTCTCGGCCGTCGCGTGACCGGCGGGAGCGGGAAGCCGCTCCGGCCGGTGCTGCCAGACCTCCGACGCCCGCCGGGCTATGTCGGCGAGCAGGGCGTCGGGCAGATGGTCCGCGAAGTGACCCTCACCGCTGTGGAGCCGGCTGACGAGGTCGTGGGTGGTGGGCCGCCCGGCCGGATCCTTGGCCAGGCAGGGGCCGAGGACGGCGGCCAGGGCCGGGGGGAGGCCGGAGAGGTCCGGTTCGGCGTAGCGGACGCGGTACAGGAGGTCCGCCGCCTGCCCGGTGCCGAAGGGACCGTGGCCGGTGGCGGCGTGGAGAAGGACTCCGGCGAGGGCGAACACGTCACCCGCGGGGGTGTGTTCCTGGCCGACCGCCTGCTCGGGGGACATGAAGGCGGGTGTCCCGGCGGCGGACCCGGGGCGGGTCAGGTGGTCGCCGCCGGAGGCGTGGGCGATGCCGAAGTCGATGATCTTGGGCCCGTAGGCGGTGACCATCACGTTCGAGGGCTTCAGATCGCGGTGGACCACGTCCGAGGCGTGGAGCTGGCCCAGGGCCCCGGCGAGCGCGGCGCCCAGCGCGCGTACGGTCGCCTCGGGCAGGGGGCCGCAGAGGGCGACTGCGTCGTCCAGGGGCGGGCCGAGGACGTATTCGGTGGCGAGCCACGGGGTGGGCGCCAGGGGATCGGCGTCGACGACGACGGCGCCGTGATGGCCGCCGATGATGCGCGCCGCGTCCGTCTCCAGGCGGAAGCGGGTGCGCGACGCCGGGTCGGCCGCGATGGACGGGTGCATGGTCTTCAGAGCGAGCGTGCGGCCGCCCTGCGAACGAGCCAGGTAGACGGTTCCCATACCGCCGTGGCCCAGCCGCGCGAGCAGGCGGAAGCCCGCCAGCCCGGCCGGATCGTCATGGGTCAGAGGGGAGAGCATCGCGTCAGGTCCTGGCGGTCTGTGAGATCGGGGTACGGACTTCCGCGGCGAGGACCTCCGCGGACTGGCGTGCCATGGCCGCGACCACCCGGCTCGGCAGCCAGCCCGGCCCCAGCAGTGCGCCGGCCGGGTCCAGGACCGTCGCCACGGGGGCGGACGACGCTCCCGCCAGCGCGCCCAGCACCTCGGGCGCGGCCGGGCGGGCGGCGGCGTCACGCGCCAGACAGCGCGCGACCAACGAACGCAGGGAATCCGGCAGTTCCGAGGTGTCGGGGACCGAGTGCCCGGTCGCCGCGTATGCCAGCACCGCACCCAGCCCGTAGACGTCGCCGGGCGGCCGGGGTCGCCCGCCCGACGCCTGCTCGGGGGCCAGGCTGCCTGGCTCGAGGCCGGGCAGACCGGTGCGTCCCGTGCCGTCCGGGGCCGCGGTGCGGACCGCTCCGAAGCAGGTGAGGCGTGGTCCGTCCCAGGCGAGGAGCACGGAGGCGGGGGACAGACCGGCATGCGTGATGCCGACGGCGTGCGCGCCCGTGAGGGTCTCCGCCAGGGCCGCGCCCAGGGACCGGACCGTGCGTTCGGGCAGTGGTCCGCCGTGCACGGCGAGCGCCACCGGGAGCGGGAGCACGGGAAGGTAAGGGGCGGCGTACCAGGGGGCGTCGGGCGGGGCAGCGAGCTCGGCGACGGGCAGGACCCAGGGGCCGAGGAGCCGGCGGCCCGCGTCGGCTTCGACGAGGAAGCGCCCCGGGTCGGCGCCGTCGAGCGGCGCGCTGATGAGTACCGTACGCTCGCCGTCCGCGCTGCGCCCGATGAACCGGCGTACGGGGACGGGCGGTTGGCCCGGCCCGCTCGGGTCGAGACGGGCGATGAGGTGGTACGGGCCGATCCGCCGCGGCCCGTCCGGGTGCGGACGGTCCGTGCGTGCTCGTTCCATGTGCGAATCCCCCCACCCACGACAGCGGCCAGATGAGACTACCGGCGTGCCGGACCGGAGGCGCCGCCACCCTCCACGCGGGGTATTTGGAGAGCGACGGCGGACGGGTGCACCGGCCGGTCCCGCCATGCCGGTCCCGCCGTCCATGCGGGCTTACGGACGTAAGACTACGGGTGTAAGTCGAGCACTGCAAGAGGTTACGGCCATGAACTTGCGCCCGTAAGGTCACGCATGTCGCAGGATCGCGCGGCAGGCTCCCTGCACAACGGGGCGCCTCGTTCGCCACGGCCCGCCGCGCGGCTGTGCCGCGAGGTATTCGCGAGGCCGCTCCAATTCCACTCGGCGTCCGAGGTAATTCCGAAAGGCTCTCCGGCGGAGCCTCGAATCGTTCTTGCGTCGCATTTATCTCCAGTGCCTGCGTTTTGCCTGCGATGCGAAAATATCCTCCCGACGCCCTGCGCGGGGAAAATTGCTCGCCGCTTTCGTGGTATAGTCCTAATGGATTTACAGGACGCCGCGAAAAAAGGGGAATGGCGTGAATACCGAGAAGGTCACGGCTCGACGTCTTACGGCCGCAGAGGTCTCCGAACTGGGCCTCCAGGACGGCATCTTCGTCTCGGCAGGGACGGACGGCCTTCCTCTCGACTGCTACGCACCGGCTTTCCTCACGGAGCCGGGAAAGAATTTCGAGGGAGGGGCCTTCGCCGTGAGGACCATCTTCGGCGAGGAGGCTCATGTTCTCCCTGATAATGCGGAGGAGAGCGGGATCTGGATTGCCGACAAGGCGGGGGAAGAGATCGAGGTTCTCCAGAGTGCCGGCGTCCTCCTGAATCTCGCCCTTTTCGTGCCCGCCGGGAACAAGGATTCCCTGGAATCGCTCTACTCCGCCGCACGGGACGCGTTCGGCGCGGGCATCGTGCAGCGCTGGAGCGAGGAGACCGTCGCGGTGCCGGACGTCAAGGTCGACCTGTACGAGGAGCCGGCGCGCGGGCGGAAGAGCGCGAACAGCCAGAACCGCGACCGCCGCGCCCTGGACATCTACCCGACCCGGGTGCGGTTCCTGGAGCCCAGCGACGGCTGGAGGTTCGTCGTCGAACCGCACAAGGAGGTCGTCGACGAGACGCCGACGATCTGACCTGACCTGATGGCAGGTTGAGTCTCAGTCTTTCGCGGGAGCCCGTCAGCTTGCTGACGGGCTCTTCGTCTGTCGCGGAACCCCTGCGTTTGTCGCCGGCCCCCTGCGGGTTCGTCCGTGATCGGTAACAGGGGTGCCTGGCCAGGGTGTTCGTGTGACTTGATGGGGCCACGGCATCGGCGGAAGCAGCAAAGGGGCGGTCGGACATGGCAAGGCACAAGGGAAAGGGATGGCACGGCCGGCTCCTCACCGCAGGGCTCGGGGTGACGGTGGTGGCTGCCGCCGCCTCGGTGTGGACGGCGCAGGCCGACCCCGCCGGAGCGCGGAAGCCGCAAGGGCAGGTCTCGGCGCCGGTCGCCAAGGTGGCGGCCGACATCGCGCACGCCTCCGACCGCGGCGCCCGCGGCGTCAACATCACCATCGACGACGGACCGGACCCGGTCTGGACGCCGCAGGTGCTGCAATTGCTGGAGGACAACGGCGTGAAGGCCACGTTCTGCATGGTGGGCACGCAGGCCAAGGCGTACCCGGACCTGGTCAAGAAGGTCGTGGCGGCCGGGCACCGGCTGTGCGACCACACGGTCGCGCACGACACCACGATGGACACGCAGTCCGAGGCGTTCCAGTCGCAGCAGATCCTCGATGCCGAACGCATGATCACCGAGGCCTCCGGAGGCGTACGACCGCAGTACTACCGGGCCCCGGGAGGCGCTTTCACTCCGTACAGCAGGAAGCTCGCCGCGTCCCGGGGGATGCGGCCGCTGGGCTGGAACGTCGATTCCAAGGACTTCGAGCTTCCCGGCGCGGACACCATGGTCGCCACCGTGAAGAGGGAGATCTCCAACGGCCCGACCGTGCTCTTCCACGACGCGGGAGGGGACCGCTCCCAGACCGTGGCAGCCCTGCGCGAGGTGCTGCCCTGGCTGAAGGAGCAGGGATACTCCTTCGGCTTCCCCGTGCGGTGAGTGAGGCCCGACCGTCTCCACCGGTACACCGAGAAATGCTCAGCGGGGAAGGCCGGGCTCGCAGAGCATCGTCCACGTCTGCGAACTCTCAGGCTGACGCCCCGCTGTCGACGACCAGGTCGGTGCCGACCGTCGCGCCGGCCATGGGCGAGGCGAGGTAGAGCACCGCGGCCGCCACCTCCTCTGCCTCCGCGACCCGGCCGAGGGGGTTCTCCGACTTCACCCGCTCGGCACGGTCGGCCTCGGTCTCGCCGGGCCGTAGGGACATGGGCGCCGCGGATGCGCCAGGGCTGACCGCGTTGATGCGAATGCCCTGGTGGACGTGGTCGAGAGCGGCGGCGCGGGTCAGCGCGGAGACTGCTGCCTTCGAGGTGATGTACGCGGCGGCGTTCGGGATGCGCAGGTGCGCGCCGAGGTTGGAGGAGATGTTGACGATGACCCCTCCGCCGTTCTCCTTCATGTGCGCGATCTCGTGCTTCATGGCCAGCCAGACGCCGGTGACATTGGTCCGCAGCACCGCGTCCCAGTCCTCCTCGCTCACGTCTCCGACGGGTACGGTGCCGCGGAGTATCCCTGCGTTGTTGACCGCGATGTCGAGGCCGCCGAAGCGGGTGACGGTCGCGCGTACGAGGTTTCGGAGCATGCCGGAGTCGGTCACGTCGGCAGTGACGGCGGCAGCCGTGCCGCCGGCCGCCTCGATGAGGCCGACCGTCTCGTCCAGGGAGGCCGCGGTGCGACCCGCGACGATCACGGACGCCCCCTCTGCGGCGAAGGCGAGGGCGGTCGCACGGCCGAGACCGGAGCCGGCACCCGTGACGAGTGCGCTCTTGCCGGTGAAGCGGTTCATTCCGTAACTCCTTGTGTGAGGGATCACTTGGTGCGGTGGTTCAGGAGGGCGACGAGAGCCAGGGCGGCCCCCGTCGCTCCGAGGGACCAGGCGTCGCTGCCGAGTGAGAGCAGCGCGGCGAACAGGACGGTCGGGCCGAGCTCCATCGCGCTGTTCAGCACGCTGCCCGCGAGCCCGGTCCGCCCAGGCGGTACGCCTTCGACGGCGAGCACGGCGGCTCCTCCGAAGCCGGCCGCGGCGCCGGCCGACAACAGGACCAGGCCCGGCGCCAGTCCATAGGCGTACGGGGTGTGTGTCTGCAGCCCGGTGGACGCGAGGAGTGCGAGCCCGGCCCCGCCGGTGCCGAGTCCGGCGGTCGTCACGGCACGGGCTCCGTACCGGGTGATGAGCGGCCCCGCCGCCCGGCCCGAGGCGATCAGCGAGATGGCGAACGGCGTGAAGGCGGCAGAGGTCTGCAGCGGTGACCAGCCCCGTGACTGCTGCAGGTGGAGCGAGAGGACCACGAAGGCCGTCGCGGTCGCACAAGCGCTCAGCGCGATGGCCGTGAGGGCGAGGGCTCGCCGCTGATCGAGGAGGAAGGCGGTCGGCAGGAGCGGGTCGCGGGCGCGGCGCTCGGCGCACAGGAACCCGGCAGACAGTGCGATACCGCCGAGTAACGGCACGAGCACACCGGCCGACGACCAGGGCCGCGTGTCGGTGACGACGAGCCCGTAACTGGTGAGGGTGATCCCGGCGGTGGCGAGCAGGGCGCCCGGAAGGTCAAGAGTTCTGTCCCGGTTCGGAGAGGTGGGCGGCAGTAACCGGGGCGCGAGAACGAGGGCGGTGACCGCGACCATGAGGGGCACCGCGAAGGTCCAACGCCACGAAAGCAGCGACAGGATGACTCCGGAGAGCAGATTGCCGGCGGTTGCGCCGAGTACGGAGAGCCCGCCCCAGGTGGCCGTCGCCCCGCGGTACTCGGTGGGGGAGGAGAAGACGACGCGCAGCACCGCCATGGCGGCGGGCGCGACGAGGGCTGCGCCGGCGCCCTGCGCGAAGCGTGCGGCGATGAGTGCCCCGATGCCGGGAGCTGACGGGGCGACGGCGGAGGCGACGGCGAAGAGGGCCAGGCCGGCGGTGAGCGTGCGCCGCCCGCCGTAGCGGTCGGCGAGACGGCCGCCGAAGAGCAGCAGTCCGGCGAAAGTCAGTCCGTAGGCGGCGCTGAGCAGAATCAGGTCGTCCCGCTGCAGGCCGAATTCACGTCCGATGTGAGGCAGCGGTACGGCGATGGCGGAGAGCGTGAAGATCAGTGTGATCTGGATGCTGCCGAGAAGGGCGAAGGCGTATCGGTCCTGCACGTTGACGGCGCGGCTGGCTCCTTCGGCAGTCATGACCCGCTCTCATACTTGATCGATCGGTCTATTATCCGGGCATGGGAAGGGATCCGACGGTCCTGGCGGGCGTGATTCAGTCCAGCAGGGTCAGTGCCTGTTCGGCCGCGTCCCGCACCCGGGCGGGATCGCTGGAGGCCTTCCCGACGATCCGTACGCCCTGCAGCAGGACGAGGAGCATGCGGGCCAGCGCCCGAGGGTCGCGATCCTCGGGCAGCTCGCCCTGCGCCTGGGCCCGCACGAGCGCGGAGTGCAGCGGGGTCTCCAGATGTTCCCAGCTGATCTCCACCCGGCGCGCCGCCGCGGAGTCGTGCGGGGCCAGCTCGGCCGCGGTGTTGGTGATGAGGCAGCCGTTCAGCCGGCCGTCGGGGGAAGTGGCCTCCGAGGCGAAGCGGCGTACCACCGTCCGCACGGCGGGCAGTGCGGGTCCCGGCTGGGACAGCTCGGCGACGAGGGACGGATCGCGCCCCTCCGAGTACCGGTCCATGGCCTTCAGGTACAGCTCGTGCTTGTTGCCGAAGGTGGCGTAGATGCTGGCGCGGCCGATGCCGAGGTGCTCGACGAGGTCGGCCATCGACGTTGCTTCGTAACCGCGTCGCCAGAACAGCTCGAGGGCCGACTGCAGCGCGGCGTCCGGATCGAATTCCTTGGTCCTGGCCACACCGGAGACCATAAGCTCATCTAGAACGGTCGGTCAATAATGTGTCCGGCTTGACCCTCACGTTGCGTGAGGCCTCACCGTGGGGTCCATGAGCGACTACTACGACGCGTTCGAGATGAGCCCCGTGCCCGCTCCCGGCCCGGAGGCGGTTCCGCCGGAGCCGTTCCGTGGCATCTACGGGATGCCGGCGTTCGTGACGATCCCCACCACCGATCTGGCGGCGTCCATGGACTTCTGGATCCGTGGGCTCGGGTTCTTCGAGCTGTTCAGCATCCCCGGTCAGGTGGTGCATCTGCGCCGGTGGGCGTTCCAGGACGTACTCCTCGTCCCGGCGCCGAACGTTCCGGAGCAGGCGCCGGCGGTCAGCTTCAGTTTCTCCTGCGTGCTCAGCCAGGTCGACTCCCTCGTCGAGGCCTGCCGTGCGTTGCGCCCGGGCTCCGTCGAGGGCCCACGGGACACTCCCTGGAACACCCGCGATGTGGCGGTGACCACCCCCGAGAACGCACGGATCATCTTCACCGCGGCGAAGCCCTTCGACCCGGACAGTGAGGAGGCGCGGAACCTTGCAGCCGTCGGGATCACCCCACCCGCCACCGGCCCCGGCGACAATGAGGAGCATGCCTGATGCCACTGATGACGACCTGACCGTCGGACAGGTCTCGGCGCGTCTGGGCGTGACGGTCCGCGCGCTGCACCACTGGGACGAGATCGGTCTGGCGCGCCCGTCACTGCGTACGACTGCCGGATACCGGCTCTACACCGCCGCTGACCTGGAACGTCTGCACCGCATCGTCGTCTACCGGGAGATCGGCCTCGGCCTGGACAGGATTCGGGCCGTCCTGGACGACTCGACCGCCGATGTCCCCGGTGCGCTGCGCGCGCAGCGCACCCAGGTCGCCGAACGGATCGACCGCCTCCAGCGGCTCAGCGCCGGACTGGACCGGATGATCGACGCCCACGAACGCGGCCTGCTGCTGACCGCCGAGCAGCAGGCCGCGGTCTTCGGTCCCACATGGGACCCGGACTGGCCCGCCGAAGCCCGCCGGCGTTACGGAGACACGACACAGTGGCTGCAGTACGCCGAACGCTCGGCCTCCCGCGATCCGGAGGAATGGAAAGCCGTCGCCGAGGCCGTGGCCGGCCTCGACCGGGCCCTCGGAGACGCGATGGACGCGGGCGTCACACCGGGGAGCCCGGAAGCGGATCAACTCGTCGAGCGGCACCGCGAGGTCTTCGCCTCGTACTTCCCCCTCACCAGGCAGATGCAGGTCTGCCTGGGACGCATGTATGAGGCCGATCCGGGATTCACCGCCCACTACGACGGCATCCGCACCGGCCTCGCCACATGGTTCCGCCGCATCGTCGACGCCTCCGCCCGTGCCCACGGCATCGATCCCGACACCGCGACCTGGCAGTAGAGCGCAGTCCGGGGGCGGCGCCCCTCTCCGAAATGGGGCGGCTCCCCAGGGGTCGGCCATGAGAAGCTGCGGTCCGGCCAGGCAGAGGGGGACACATGGGGCTGACCTACGGTTACGACATCTACCTGCCTCCCCGGAACATCGCCAGGGTGCTGACCGCGCTGGCCGCGCTGGCGCCACCGGCCTCTCGCGTGCCGCCGCTGGAGCTCACCCTGCCCGGCGGTGACCGGCTCGTCCTCCCGTTCACGTCCCACTTCGAGAGCGAGCCGGTCGACTGCTCCACGGGCAGCACGTTCGAGCTCGACACATCCATCATGTTCGACGTCGACGACGCACTGCGCGAATACGCGAAGACGGGCGGCCCTGAACCCGACGCGGACGGGCGCCTCCAGGTCGGGTACGTCTACGCGACGATCCGGTTCCAGTCCTTCCTGCACCCCGGTTACGCGTCGGTGGAGTTCTGGGCGGCGACGTCCGGGATGAGCCGTTTGTTCGCACGGTCGGCCAACGTCAGGAAGGTGTTCACCGATCTCACGGCCGCCGGCGGGGGAGTGTGCTGTCTGTTCGACACCGGCGACGGCGGTCCCGAGCAGGTGTGCTGGCTCAACGGTGAGACGACCCAGGAGATGGTCTCCGGCTTCCTCTTCCCGGACTGGTCGGATCTTGTGGCGACTTGGCCCGACGCCGGTGAAAGCGAGATCGTCCAGGCCTCATGAACCGCCGACCGGGAGCTTGCGGGGGAGTTCCAGGTGACGGGGCGGGTCAGGCGCGGAGGTCCATCCCCAGCGTGAGTGATCCGGGCTCCTCGGCGAGTTGCTCGAAGCCCATGTGGCGGTAGAACCCGATCGCGCGGGTGTTCGCCATCCCCACTCCGAGGTGGACACCGCGAACACCTTGCGCGCGCAACGTACCGAGCAGGGTACGGATCAGGCGGGAGCCGTTGCCGCCACCCTGAGCCTCGGGCAGCAGATCGATATGAAGGTGGGCCGGGTACTCGGCTGCCAATTCGGCCCGGGCGGTGCGGGGATGGGTGATCCACTCCCAGGACCGGGCATCCGCCGTACCCTCACGGACCGCGTCCCCGTCGTACCGGTCCCGAAGGGCGGGCCACCACTCCCGTTCCAGAGTCCGCTCGAACGAGACCGTATCGGCGACGCCGAGGACGTACCCCGAGGGAGGCTGGTCCGCCTGGGCGAGGACCCAGGCGAGCTCGGGCGCGTACCGCAGGTACGGGCCGACGAAGATCTCCCCCGGCAGACGGGGATCCTCGAACATCCCTGTCGCGTCCTCGCCTCCCGCCGCCGTGCGCACGCAGATCTCGTAGAGCCGGTCGACCTCAGCCTTGTCATCCGTGTCGGCGGCGCGGATCTCGAACTCTGTGGCCGGTTGCGGACGATCGAACACGTGCACCTCGCAGAGAGAGAGCCGTCTGATGGCCGGGCCAGGGCGGGACCCGTGATCGAAACTATGGCGTAAGGCCGACCCGCTTGTCCGACCGGCTCGTAGCGGCCGGCGCCGTCCGGAACTCGTGGCCGGCGCCGGAATCCACTGTGCGGAGCGGCATCGGGCTGCTGGGATGGGCGCATGAGTCTCTCGCCGGCCGGTGTGGCCGAGGTCGTCCTCCCTGTCCTCGTACGTGATCTGACGTCCGCCGACCTGCCGGCCTGTGCCTGGTCGGGATCGCCGACCCATCTGGTGCACGTGGCGCACGAGTTGGAGCGCGCGGCGGCCGGGGAGGTGGATTACCTCGCGGTCTGCACCCCGGCCGGTCTTCCGGTGGCGATCGGCGGCGTCGACTATCGGGCCGCGGCCGGCGCCGGCACGCTGTGGCAGCTCGCGGTGCTCCCGGCCCTCCAGTCGTGCGGTCTGGGCACCGTGCTCATCCGCGCCGCGGAGGACCGCATCAGGTCACGCGGCCTGCGGCGGGCGGAGCTCGGGGTGGAGGAGGGCAACCCACGGGCCCGGGCGCTGTACGAACGCCTGGGTTACGTGGCCTTCGACACCCGGCCGGACTCCTGGGACGTGGAGACGCCGGACGGATCCGTGCGCCGGTACGAGACCATGTGCACGCTGATGCGCAAGGACCTGACGTAGCAACGACACCCCTTCAGGCCTGACCTTTCAGCCGGCGCGCCCCCTGAGGGTCATCCGCCCGCCCCGCCTTCGTCTTCGCCCGCGCCCTGTACCCGTCCAGAGCTCCCACGGCGAGCAGCGACAGCACCGCTGCCAGGGCGAAGGCTCCGGCCTGGGCCATGGACCTGCTGATTCGGAGCGCGGGAATGACGGCGGCCGCGTCGTCGCGGCCGACGGCCCCTACAGCCTGCTGAACCTCCTGACCGTCCCTGGGCTTCCGGCAGGAGAAGTCCGCTGTCCACCGCCACCGTGAGCGCCGACACGCGCCCGCAGCAGCTCCTCCGCCGCAGGGCGCCGTGGAAGGATCGCGGCGATCCGGACGTCCGACCGGACCGGATCGAGAACTCGGTGCGTGGGAGAAGAGATGTCCCTGCCGGAACCGGAGCGCGAGGCCGAGGCCGCGGCGGCCATCGGCTTCGATCTCAGCGAATGTGTCCGGGAGCCCATCCACCGGCTGGGCATGATCCAGTCCCACGGGACCCTCCTCGCGGTGGAGGCCGATACCGGCACCGTGGACACCGCAGCCCTGAACACGGGCAGCCTGCTGGGAATCGCTGCCGAGGAGCTGGTCGGAGGGCCCATCACGCGGGTGCTGACCCCCGAGCACTGGGCCGAGGCGCTGGAGGTCGGTGCTCAGCACGATGCGGCGAGCCTGGTTCTCCCTGTCTCCATCGAAGTGGCGGGCACTCCCAGGATGTTCGACGTGACCGCGCACCGGCAGGGGCCCCTGCTGGTTCTGGAGTGTGAGTCGCGCGCCGTCGCGGCGCCGCACTTCGCGCACTTCTACCAAGGGGTCCGGCGAGCTCTGACGCGTCTGCGGTCCTCGACGACAGCGGCCGAGTGCTGCCAGGCGGCCGCCCGTGAGATCCGGGCGCTGACCGGCTTCGACCGGGTGGTCGCCTACCGCTTCGACGGAGAGAACGGGCCGGGAGAGGTGGTCGCGGAGGAAGTCACCGAGGGCCGCGAGCCCTGGCTGGGGCTCTGGTTCCCCGCCAGCGACATCCCGCCCCAGGCGAGGCGGCTCTACCGGGACAACTGGATCCGGGTGATCGCCGACGTGGACGACACCAGTGTGGGCCTCCACCCTCCGCTCCGAGCCGATTCGGGCGAGCCGCTGGACCTGTCGAACTCCGTGCTGCGCACGGTGTCCGGCTTCCATCTGGAGTACCTGCGGAACATCGATGTGAAGTCGTCGATGTCGGTGAGCGTCCTCCGGGAGGGCGAGCTCTGGGGGCTGATCGCCTGTCATGGCTACACCGCTGTCACCATCCCCCCGGAACTGCGGGCGGCATGTGAGTTCTTCGGCGTGGCCTTCTCCCTCCAGCTCGCGGTCATCGAGGAACGGCAGCAGGCCGAGGCGAACACCGCGTCCCGCGAGCGCCTCGACCGGATCATCTCCCGGGTCACGTCCGACCTGGAGGACTCGCTCCTGGCAGGTGACGACGCCCTCGGCACACTGCTGGACGCGGACGGTGCGGCGCTCGTCCGCGGCGGCCGCAGCACCATCAGCGGGATGAGCGTTCCACCCGCTCTGCTGGAGGCCCTTCGGGAGCGTGCGGCAGGGCCGGCACCCGGCACGCTCTGGAGCACGGACCGCCTCGCGGAGGAGCCGGACCTCCCCGAGGACGCGGTGGAGGACGGTCCGGCAGGGGTCCTGATGGTGACACTGAGCCGCTCGGGTGACTTCCTCGCCTGGTTCCGCAGGGCCCGTCCGACCGCCCGCCAATGGGCCACCGACCCCTCCAGACCCGTCCAGGTCGGGCCGCGAGGCGAACGGCTCACCCCGCGCGGCTCGGGTGCCGTGTTCCGCGCGGTGGTGCACGGACAGTGCCTGCCGTGGACACCGACCGACCGTGCCACCGCGCAGGAACTCTGGCGCACGCTCACAGGAGTCGTGCTCCGGCACGAGGCGGAACTCGCGGCGCTGAACGAGCAGCTGCGCATCACCAACTCCGACCTTGACTCATTCGCCCACGTGGCAGCTCATGACCTCAAGGAACCGCTACGAGGCATCTCCAACGCCGCGGCCTTCGTCCTTGAGGACGCCGCGGCGGAGCTCGACGCCACTACCGTCCGCCGGTTGCACACCATGCGGCGACTGGCCGGCCGGATGGACGACCTGCTCGACTCGCTGCTGCACTTCGCCCGGCTGGGCCGGGGCGGGCTGCACCGCACCCGCGTCCCCCTGGACCGGGTGCTGGACTCCGCACTCGACGTGGCCGGTGAACGTCTGGCCGAGGCCCACGTGCGGGTCGTCAGACATGACCTGCCGGAGGTGTACGCCGACGAGAACCGGCTCTACGAGGTCCTGGTCAACCTCCTGGTGAACGCGTCCAAGTACGCCGCCGACCAGGGCGATCGCACGGTCGAGGTCCTGGTCGACACGCTTTGCCCACCGTCAGGCGGCCCTCCCCGGCAGACCGTCGTGGTCCGGGACAACGGCATCGGTATCCCGCCCGACAGGCAGGACGAGGTCTTCGAGCTGTTCCGCAGACTGCACGGGCAGGGCGAGCGCGGGGGCGGCACCGGCGTGGGACTGGCGATCGTCAAGCGGATCGTCGAGCGCCACGGCGGCGAGCTGTGGCTCGACAGCGAACCGGGCCGCGGGAGCACCTTCTTCTTCACCCTGGGTCAGGAAGGAGGCTGAGCGGCAGGGCCCTCCTCCCCACCCTTCGCCCGCTTCTGCCAGTAGTCGACAGCGCCCTTCAGCACTGCCCGGAAGAGCTCGAAGTTGACCGGCTTGTAGATGTAACTGTCGGCGCCCGCCGCATAAGTCGTGTCCACGTCGTCCGGGCCGGTGGCCGACGTGAAGACAACCACGGCCACGTCGTCCAGTTCCGGCCGGGAACGGATCGACCGCAGCACCTCGGCCCCACCGGGACCAGGCAGTTTGAGGTCCAGGAGTACGAGTCCGGGCCGTCGGCCGGCTTCCAGCAGGCGCTCGACGAATCCCGTCCC
Organism: Streptomyces sp. NBC_01166; assembly: GCF_045039765.1. NCBI lineage: Bacteria > Bacillati > Actinomycetota > Actinomycetes > Kitasatosporales > Streptomycetaceae > Streptomyces > Streptomyces sp. NBC_01166. The sequence goes on along the minus strand of NZ_CP108613.1, from coordinate 4,111,822 downwards.
CCGGTCGGTGAATTCCAGTACGAGAGCGGGGTGCGTGCGGCCGAGCGCCCGCGCGATGGCCTCGGCGTCCTCCGCCGAGTCCTCGACGACCCAGACGAGGTCGTGATCGATCCTCTGCTCCCCGGCAGCCCCGCTCATCCGATGGGCTCCGCCCGCGCGACCAGCACGGCGATGTCGTCGGAGCCCGTCGCCCGGAATTGCACAGCGGCCTCTGCCAGCCGCTCGGCGAACCCCTGGGCCTCACCGGTGCCCTTCTGCGCCACCACATCCTGCAGACGTGATTCGAAGAACGTCCCGTCGGCCGCTCTCGCCTCGGTCACCCCGTCGGTGAACAACACCAGTGCGTCGCCCGGCGCCAGGCGCACCGATCCGGATCCGTACTCGATCTCCTCCAGTACGCCCAGCAGATCCCCGTGCGCGGGGAGTTCCTCCACGGTGCCCTCCTCACGCCGCACCAGAGGTGCCGGATGCCCTGCACTCCAACAGCGCACACGGAACCCCTCTCCGTCGGGTACCAGCACCGCTACGAGAGCCGTCACGAAGCGTGACGTGCCCTCCCTGACCAGGGCCTCGTTCAGCCGTCCCAGTGCGTGCTCGGGAGTGCGGCCGTCCTCGAGAAGGGTGCGCAGGGTATGGCGGGCCAGCCCGGTGAGGGCCGCCGCTTCCGCCCCGCGACCGCAGACGTCACCGATGAGGAGGGTCACACCCCCCTGCGCCCCCGGCACGGCGTCGTAGAAGTCACCGCCCACATCGAGCGAGACGTCACCCACTTCGTACGCCGAACTCAGCGTCAGCCCCGGGATCCGCGGCAGCGCCCTCGGGAGAAGGTGCCGCTGGAGGGAGACCACGTGACGGCGCCGCTGCTCGTACAGGGTGCTGCTGTCGATGGCCAAGGCGGCGCGGTCGGCCAGACCCGCGAGGAACCGCGAGGCCCCCTCGGCCACGACCACCCGGTGGTAGATGAAGGTCAGGGTGCCCAGGGCCCGGCCCCGGGCGTTGAGGGGGTTCACGCTGATCGCACGCACGGCACGGCCCGCCCCGGACGAGGCGGGCCCGAACGGTCCCCCCTCCAGCTCCTCACCCTTCAGCACCAGGGCCCGTCCGGCGTCCAGTACCCGCTGCAGCACATCCGTCAGCCAGGTGTCCTCGGCCGCGACCCCGCCGAGCCACTGCTGCTCACCGGCGTCCATGTGCGCGAAGGACACGGGGGTCAGTCCCTCGGGAAGCCGCAGATGCACGACGCACCCCTCAGCGATGGCCGGAACGGCTGTGCGAGCCACCCGCCGCACGGTGCTTTCGACATCGAGGCTCGAATCCATCTGCAACGACGCCTCCGCCAGGAAGGCGTCACTCACCTGACGCACCTCGTCCGCGCGCCGTGCCGTGATCCGTCGGTCCGAGACCATGGCGACCTCGGCCACCTGCTTCAACCGTGTCCGCAGAGTCGCATCGACCGCGTCCCTGTCCGCGGTGCCGACCATGAACGACGCCCAGCCGTCCTGCCCCAGCGGCACGGCGCACTCGGCCACGCTCCGCGCTCCGGCTGCCGCCAGCACCTGGACATGCGGCATGGCGCCGTCGAGACCGGACACGTCATGAACCGTGACGGCCGGGTCACCGTCCGGAGCTTCGGCAGCGCCGGATTCGCCGTAATCCTGTTCGATTTCCGTGAGTGAGGGCGTCGGCTCCGCCCAAGTGACACTGCGCAGGTAGTGCAGCAGCCCGCCGCTCCAGCGGGTACCCACGACGGTCAGTACGCCGGGCATACGGAGCAGCATGTCGTAGAGGGAATCGGACAGCCCTGCCACGTCCTGCGCCGTCTCGGCGACACGCCAGAGCTCATGCAGACGGCCGGACCACCATCCATCATCCGCCTGGCGGGAAGCTCTGCCCTCGTGCTGCTCCACCTCTGATCCGCCGTCCCGTATCGCCACTGTCGGCCCCGGCCCATCAGGGGAAACGCTATGTCAACCCGCGCCTGAGCGCCTCCAGACGCGGGCGGGCCCCCCGCACCGGGCACCTGAGGGGGCACGCGCGTCATCCCGGTGAGAGCAGGACGATGGCGGCGCCGGCGCTCCTCAGCCCGGTCGAAAAGAGACCGACGGCACGAGGAGAACAACGGCGGCGAGCCGGCCGACCGCCACGGGCAAAGGCCTCCGGCGGTTCACCCAGCCCTAGGCAATGGCTTCCACTGGGGTGGCGCCTCACGAACGCGCTTGTCACCCAGGGGCGTTGGGAACCTGCTCGAACGCGTCATGGGACGTGGTTGGTAACGTTCCCCGGCGCAGCGGTTGGGCGTTCGGGACAGTCGTCAGCAGAAACGCGAGGAACAGTATGAAGGCGAAGAAGATCGCTACGTCGGTGGCGGCCGTTGCAGGTGTCATCCTCCTGGCCACTCCCGCCGGCGCCGTCGACTGGCCGTCCGTCGAGCCGGGCCGGGTCGAGAACTCGGCCGGCTCCATGGTGGCGTTCGCTTCGGAGGGTGACTACATCGGAGTCAACGACTGGGCGTTCGACGGCAAGAGCGCGGTCGGGCTCTGGGAGACGGACTACGGCCGTACCGGCAAGTGTGTCGACTCCGACGGCGCGCAGAACGGTATGCACGCCTGCAACTACGACATGGCCGAGTCCGGCTACGTCCGCTTCAAGGTCTGTCACCAGAACCTGAGCGCAGGCACTTCCCCCACCGGGTGTTCGGCCTGGAGCAAGTGGGTGTCCATCTCCAGCGGCAGCCCGCGCTAGCGGTCACGCGAGCCCTGCGGGGAACAGGAAGCCGGGCGGCGAATCCGGCGCTCCTGGTGGCCCCTGTCATGCGGGCCGATGGATGCCCGCAACGCCGTGACGGTCAGCCGGTTCTCCCGGCGGACCGTCACGAAGGACCGCTCGGCGGCTGGTGGACGGTGCCGCTGCGGCCATCCGACGGACCCGATCCACGGGCGTCGACGCCCAAGTCCGAGGGGCTGGGATGAGCAGCGAGACCGGACCTGTTCGGATGAGCGGTCCGCAGAGAGGCCCCGATGCCCGTACATGGGCGACGGCACTGGAGATGTACCGCCACCGGTATTCGTTCATCGCGGTCGGCCCGCGCGCTCACGAGGACTGGCTGCCCGACGTGTCCGCGCTGATGCGCCGCGAGGTGGGTGACCCCCGGGGCTGGCGCGGCCGGGATCCCGAGCAAGGGGACGAGGAACTGGAGGAGGACCCCGCTTTTCCGTTCCGGGTTCCCCCGAAGGACGAGGCCGGGGCTACTGCTCAGTGGCGCGGCCGGCTGTTCGAGATTCCGCGTTCCGCCGTCGTACGACTGCTCGTCATGCTGGCGACGGACGCCATGGACGTGTCTCAGCAGTACGGCTTCGCTGACCGCAGGCCGGGCATGGAGGAAAACGCGCAGGTGATCCTGTCGCGTTTTCCGGAGGGGTCGCAGTTCTTCACGAACACCCGCCACGGCGGCGATCACCCCGACTTCTACGAACGGGTCACCGGCTGCTGGCCGATGACTCAGTACGCCTGGGACTTCGGCCTTGTCGCGGTGTCCCCCGAGGAGGTCGGCCTCATCTGGTCGTTCGACGCAAGCTGAAGTGGGGTTCTCGCGGTGCGCTCCCGGAGGTGAATGTGGCGCCCAGGGCCCGTGCGGGCGGTCAGCGCAGTCCGGCGAAGAGATCGTTCTCGGGTACGGCCGCACCGGTGGCGTCCTTGACGCGTACGAACGTCTCCATGCCCATCAGCTCACCGAACCGCTCCTTGCCCATCTTGAGGAAGAAGATGTTCTCGCCCTGACTGGCGTGGGCGGCCAGCGCATCGAACTTCTGACCGCTGAATGCGGTGGTGTCCACCCAGGTGGTGATCTCTTCGTCGGGGAGACCGATCTCGGCCATCGCGGCCTCCTCGGCAGGATCCGGTTCCGGCGCGTCCTCATGGAACTCGCGCATGGTCTCCCCGAACCGCTGCATCACCGAGCGGGGCATCGTCGTCCAGTACACCTTCGGCGTCAGCTCGGTCATCTCCAGCGCCGCCATGGTGATGCGGTGGGCCTGGATGTGGTCGGGGTGGCCGTAGAAGCCGTTCTCGTCGTAGGTGACGACGACATCGGGCCGGTAGTGCCGCATGAGCTCCGCAAGCCGGGCGGCGCCCTCCTCCACGGGGGTCTGCCAGAAGGACCCGGGGGCGTCGTTGGTCGGCCAGCCCACCATCCCGGAGTCGGCGTAGTCCAGCATCTCCAGATCGCTGACCTTCAGCACGTCACAGCTCGCCTCGAGTTCCTTCCGGCGCATCGAGGCGACGGCAGCCGGGTCGTGCCCGGGATCGCCTGGCTTCGAGCCTCCCGGTCCGTCACCGCAACCGCCGTCGGTACATGTCACCAGTACGGTGCGGATGCCCTCCGCCGCGTACCGTGCGAGGACCCCTCCCGTTCCGGTGGCCTCGTCGTCGGGGTGAGCGTGTACCGCCATGAGCGTCAAGGGCCGGTCAGTCATGGAAACAGTCCTCCTGCAGAACTACGTCTTGGTCCGAGTGCGCGGCGGGCGTACCGCGATCGTGGGGCCGGGTCCTGGTGGGGCGGACGACCTTGTGGTCTCCGTGCTCCCCACCCGGGCGGCGCCGTCCCCCGATTGCAACCGTGCCGGCCGTGCCGGCTGTTCCCGGCGGGGCCGATCGGCCCTCGATCGACGTGGAGCGGTGCCAACCGTTGCTTACCGGAGCGGCCCCCGTTGCCCGACTCCAGGCAAGCACGAAGGCCCAGGTCATTGACCTGGGCCTTCGTCGTGGAGCGGGCGATGAGGGTCGGACCTGAGGCTGCTGCGGCCACCGGGACACGAACCGATCGGTGTGCGACCTCCTCGACCGACCGCGGCGCGGTGCCTTCAGTCTTCCCGCCGCGCCGCCGCCTCCTGCAGGTACGCGGAGATCATGGCGAGGTCATCGGCGATATCCAGCACCCCGTTGACGTCAGTCGTCGGGGTGGAGGCGCCGTTCACGCCCGCGAAGAAGACGTCGAAGCGGCCGTTGCCCTTGTCCAGGTAGCCGGCGATCGTGATCGCGTTGACGGCCAGACGGTCGTTGAGTGCGTCCAGCCCCACTGCGGCTCCCGTCTTGGCGAACACTTTTCCGCGCGCGGGGCAGTCGGTGCAGTTGTCGGCCAGCAGGCCGTCGACGCCGAGGATGGGCAGCGCGTTGCGGAAGACTTCCGCCTCCGGGGTGTGATGCCAGTACGTCAGCAACTGCACCACGGCCTTGGGCGTGGTCCGGTCGACGGGGTTTCCGCCGCGGCCGTCCAGGAGCTGGACCTGCTTGCGGTCGACGTCCGCGCGTTCCAGGAAGTCGGCCAGTACCGGAAAGCCGTCCATGCAGTCCTTGCTGCCGGCCGCGACCGCCATCAGACAGATGGCCAGGTTGCCGCCCAGGTTGTGACTGACCTTGAAGATGAGCTTGGCGTACTGTGCGTACGGCGGGGAGGTGTACAGCGCCACGCGCGGTCGGCCCTCGTACGAGCCGGGGAGTCGGCCGACCGGGTTGGCACCCGTCGGATTCGCGGTCACCTGCACTCCGGCCCGCCCCAGCGCCTCGATCAGCGCGGTGCGTCCGAAGGCCGCCGGATCGGCGATGGGTGACACCTTGAGAGCCGGCTCTGAGCCGGCCGCGACGGTGCCGGACAGCTGGATCCGGGTGCCGTTGTCGGAGGTCGTCACCTCGATGTCGGTCGGCTCACCGGCCGCCACCGTCCGCACGGTCGACGTGACGCGGTACGGGGCGACTTTCGGCCGCCAGTCCAGCTGCGCGGGCGCGCCGGGGCGGGCGCCGGGGGTGGTCAGCAGGTCGATGAGGTTGTCGTTGATGATCAGCGGGGCCGGGACGGGGGCGAAGACCGGCTCAGGCCGGAAGAGCCGGTTGTCGACGATCACGTTCCCCTGGACGCGGGTGATGCCGGAACGCCTCACCTGCTGCGCGATCTGGTTGATCCCGGCGAGCGGGTCCTCCGGCGTGAGCGTGGCGCCGGGGAAGTCATTGGCGTACGTGTGGTCGAGGTCGGTGTAGTCGACCGTGCCGTCGGGGCGGGTCCTGCCGCCCATGGTGAGGTCACCCTGGGCGACAAGGCCGAGATCGCCGTCCAGCGTGCTTCCGCGGCGCTCGCCGAGCGCGTAGACCGGCGTCCTGAAGCGGTGATCGCCGCCGAGGGTGTTCCACGCCCCGGAGGTACCGAACAGCTTGGCGACCGACCCGGGGACGAAGAACTGCTCGGCGAACCGGCTGTGGACGACCCGCCCGCTGTCCGGGTCCTGCTGGAGCAGTCCCCACTGGGCGTCGGGGTAGTCCGGTTTCCGCATGATCTCCGCGATCCGCGGGTCGAGCCGGCCGGAACCGCCGGCGTCGGGCGACGAGGCCGCATGGACTGCCGCGCCCGAAGCCAGGGCCAGGAGCAGCAGGGCACAGCATCCGGCGACAACGCGATGCCGAAGGGATCCGAAATTCTCTGCTCGCACTGCGGCACGCACCGTTCGTCTCGGCAGTTTCCTGTCCATGGGCTCAGGTATGGACCCCGCTGGGCGCCGGATACGGACGGCGCGGATGGTTGTCACCCGAACGGCACGGCGCATTCGTCGATATGCGCAGCGAACGCCCGTCCGGGCAGTCGGTCAGCGGTCACGGAGAATCCTTGAGTGGCGTCACGAAGAAACGTTTCAATTACCTGCAATCGATCAATGGGGTTAAATTCGCGACAAGAAGAAAAATCGGATAATCCGAAATTGCTACTCGAGAAATGAGCCTTGATAGCCTCGTTTCTCCGGGTTTGTGGGGCCTTTGTGTGCGTAATGTGCTGGCGACAACATGAGGGCTTTCGGGAAACCGTGAACGGCCCGGGAGCCGACGCCTCACACAGAGAAACCGGTTTCTGATGAAGCTCAGATCCACTGGTGCTGCACAACGGCGCACTGTTTCGTCCTGGCTCGCGGCAGCCCTTACTACGACGGTCGCCGCGGCGCTGGTGGCCGTCGCGCCTTCTCAGGCATTTGCCCTCGCTACTCCCGTACCGCTGGGTACCACGCAGAGCTTCGCCGTTCTGGGCGGTCAGTCGGTCACCAACACCGGCCCGTCCGTGATCACCGGCAGTGTCGGTGTCAGTCCTGGTACGGCCATCAGCGGCTTCCCGCCGGGCATCGTCAACGGGGGCGTCTTCCACTCCGCGGACGCTGTCGCACTCCAGGCCCAGACCGACCTGGTGACTGCGTACAACAACGCCGCAGGTCAATCGACGGACGCGGTGCTTCCGCCGGACGCCGGCGGGCTGACGCTGGTACCGGGCGTCTACACCGCCCCCTCGACCCTGGGCCTGACGGGCACCCTCACGCTCGACGCCCAGGACGACCCCAACGCGGTCTGGGTCTTCCAGGTCGGCTCGGGTCTGACGACGGCGTCCGCCAGTCGCGTCGCCCTCATCAACGGTGCGCAGCCGTGCAACGTGTTCTGGCAGATCGGCAGCTCGGCCACGCTCGGCACCAACACGACTTTCGTGGGCAACATCCTGGCCCTGACCTCGATCACTGCCAACACCAACGCGAGCATCGACGGCCGGGCGCTGGCGCGTAACGGCTCGGTCAGCCTGGACACCAACCGAATCACCCGTTCCACCTGCGGCGGCGCAACCACCAACGGCACCACGACGGGTACCACGACGGGCACCACCACCGGCACCACGGGCGGCGTGCTGGGCGGTGTGCTCGGCGGAGTCCTGACCGGCGGCACCACCGGCGGCACCGGCGGTGTGCTGGGCGGTGTGCTCGGCGGTGTCCTGACCGGCGGCACCACCGGTGGCGGCACCTCCACGGGGACCACCACGGGGACCACCACGGGCAACACCGTCGGGAACACCTCCGGGAACATCGCCGGCAACACCACCGGCGGCGGCAAGGGCGGCGTGACCGGCGGCCAGAACGGCGGGCACACGGGCGGCGGCAACGGTGGCCCCGGTGGCCCCGGTGGCCCCGGTGGCGACCACGGTGGCCCCGGCCACGGCGGCGACCACGGCGGCTACGGCGACAAGCCCGAGGAGCACGGCGGCAAGCCCGGGGAGCACCACGGCAAGCCCGGGGAGCACGGCGACAAGCCCGGGGAGCACCACGGCAAGCCGAAGGAGCACGGCGACGAGCCGAAGGAGCACGGCGGCCACGGCCAGGAGAACGGCGGCTACGGCGACGAGCCCCAGGGGCCGGAGGGCCACGAGGGCTAGCCGGCGGCGCGCCACGCGCGCTGCCGACTGACAGCGCGCGGCGGAGCCTCTCCTCGGGGCCCGCCGCGCGCTTCCACGAGACGGACGACAAGAAGAACAGGGCGGGGCAGTGCTGGGCGAAGTCACATCAGAACACGGACAGAAGCAGGAGCGGGCCCTCGGTACGGCGCCGGGTCCGGACGCCGCGGACGGAGAGGCAGCCGGGCCGCGCCGAGCGCAAAGGGCGGGGGCAGGGGCCCTGAACACCGCCGTGGCCCTCTGCCTGGTCACGGCCCTGGCCCACATCGGCCTGGTATTCCTGCATGTGGCGCCCTCGAACGTCGTCTCCAAGCGCTACGGCCAGCAGGTGAATGCCTGGGTCTACCCGCTCTTCGAGCAGAACTGGCGGTTGTTCGCTCCGGACCCGGACTCCGTCAACCGGAAGGTTTCCGCGCGGACCGCGCACACGGCTCGGGACGGTTCCGTCCAGGTCGGCCCCTGGACCGACCTGACGGCGTTGGATGAATCCGCCATCGAGCACAACGCCTTCCCGAGTCACACCTCGCAGAACCTTCTGCGGCGGTCCTGGACGTCCTACGTCGAACTCCACGGAGGCGACGACGTCCCCCGCTCGGACCGGGCCGTGATGATGCAGCAGTACCTGCGCAACATCGCCGCCGACCGGATGGCCGGTCTGAACGGCAAGCCGTTCGAGAACATTCAGCTCCGGGTGGTCACCCTGCCCGTTGCCGCTCCGGGTACTGCGGCCGACGATCGCCGTGCCGCTGCCGCGAAAGCCGAAACACGGCTTCTGCCCTGGTGGAAGGTGGCCTCCGATGGCTCCGACCGGAACTGACCCGATTCGCTCCTCGACAGCCGCGGTCGAGCCGGCCGGGGAGCCGCTGTCCCCCCGGCCGCTCGCACGGATGTCCGCCTTGTTGTCCGGCCGAGGGCGAGATGCGTGGGCGCTGCTGACCGAACGCCCCGTCTCGCTCTACGCGGTGTCGGTCCTGCGCATCGGGTACGGCCTGCTCTACATGGTCTTCCTGTTGCGCGAGTTCCCGTACCGAGATGAGATCTGGGGCCCCGGTTCACCCTGGACGCCGGCACTGGCACGGCAGCTCTTCGACCAGACGGGCTGGGTCAGCCTCCTCACGCTGTCGGACAGCCGGGTCTACTTCGAATGCTGCTACGCGGCGGCGCTCATCATCTGCGCGCTGTTCGCGCTGGGCTGGCGGACCCGCGCCGTGTCCCTGCTCTTCGCCGTGGTCGTGACCTCGTTCCACGCGCGGGCGATCTTCATGACGGACGGAGGCGACAACCTCGTTCTCCTGATGGCGCTCTACCTCGTCCTCACCGCATCCGGACGCCGCTGGTCCCTCGACGCCCGAAGGCTCCGCCGCAAGTCCGCCGGGAGTACTAAGAGTCGTTGGCGGCCCGAAGTCGCACCACAACTCCGCGACGCACGGCACACCCTGGTCACGGCACTGCACAACTGCGGACTTCTCGTGATCGCGCTCCAGGTCTGCTTCCTCTACGGCGCGGCCGGCCTGTACAAGGTGCAGGGCGGCACCTGGGGAGCCGGAACGGCACTGCACTACGTGCTGAACCTCGAGCTCTTCCAGCCGTGGCCCGCGCTCTCCCACTGGGCGGACGGACACGCGGTCGCCATCGCGGTGGCCGGCTACCTCACCGTGCTGCTCCAGGTCGCCTTCCCCTTCGTGCTGTTCGGCAGGCTCAAGTACCCGGTGCTGACCATGCTGCTCGGCATGCACATCGGCATCGCCGTTCTCATGGGGCTGCCCTTGTTCTCCGGCGCGATGATCATCGCCGACGCCGTGTTCCTGCCGGACCGCTTCTACGTCGCGGTGGCGAATCTTTGCCGGCGGGCGTCCCGGCGCCGGGGAGCGCCACGGACCGCATCAGAAGCACATGCGGGTTCCGTGCCGAAGCAGGGAAGCCCTGCGTCCCTCGCGCGAAGCCGCCCCTAAGCCGCAGGCCGTACGCCCGGCCTGCGGTCCGCCGGCAACGCGCAGGCCGGTGAGCCGCCGGGCAGGCGGTCACGGTTGGTGGCGACGAGCCGGTAGACACCGTGGGCGATCCACCGCACAGGGGGCAGGGCGAGCAACCCGCCCAACCACGCCCAGAGCCCCCCGGCATTCAGGAAAAGTTTGGCGATGGCCTGTGCACCGCCGGACACCGTACCGACCTGCGACACCCACAACAGCTCACGCTCGGCCCGTTGCTGCGTGACGCCGAGGGCGGCCAGATCCGCGAACTGCCACGGCGTCACGGCGCAGGTCGGCCGCAGCCGCCGGATGAGGAAGGTGACCGAGGTCGTGCAGAAGGCGCAGTCACCGTCGTAGACGAGCACAGGTTGCATCCCCTCATCCTGCCCGAGCGGGCTGCCCTGCGCCCGTAAGCAGTCCCGTTCATTCGCCCCACATGAAGAGCACGCCGGCCGGGCACGGCCCGCGTCACTACTTCACCGTGGTGCACGCCCTCGATACCGACGCCGTCGGAGTTCCGGCCGACGCCACTCTCGGCCGTGACAGTTCCAGGCGACAAAGAAGCCCCCGGCCACTGGCCTGGGGGCTTTTTCATGGAGCGGGTGACGAGAAGTCGAACTCGCGCTCCGTGCTTGGGAATCCACGGTTCTCGGGAAGTCGAAGGCTCATCTGACCACGCAATCGATGAGACGAACCAGGGGTGCGCGGGGGCGACTGCGCTGGCGGAAACCCTGGTGTGCAGCGCGACGGCGCCGGGCCCGGTTCGTCAGACGATGACGGGGACGGCCTCGGCGCGGTCGGTGGCCCAGTTGGTGACGATGGGCTTGTCGACGGTGGCGGTGTCGGGGAGCTTGAGTTCGGCGGGGTCGGGATCGTCGTTGGTGATGGCGATGATGACGTTCTCGAATTCCTTGCCGCCATCGGTGTTGGTGGTCTTGGGGCTGATACCGGTGTACGCGACGGCGGAGCCGGTGAGCTTGATGGGGTCTTCGCCACCCTGTCCGACGGGGGAGGCGAGGCCGTCGGCACCGGAGCCGAAGGACACGCTGGGGGTGTTGACGTCCAGGTAGCAGGTGATACCGGACTTGGCCTTGGCGGTGACGAGGTAGTAGCCGCCGGCCTGGGTCTCCGAGGTGACCGTGAAGTCCAGGTCGTTGGTGCCGCAGGACTGCCCGTAGCCGCTCTTCTCGCCGTTGCCGGAGGCGGCGGTCTTGTCGTCCGACTCGCCGGAGTCGGAGGAGCCGCCGGAACCGGACGCGCTGGCGGAGAGGCTGTTGCCGGAGGAGGGGCTGCCGCTCCCGCTGCTGACGGCGGAAGGAGCCGAAGAGCTGCTGGTGTCCTCGGCGTCGTCCGGGCTGCAGGCGGTGGAGGTGGCGGCGAGGGCCGTCACGGCCGCGGCGGCGAGGACGAGACGGGCGGAACGATTGGCGAGGCGCGAACGCATCATGATCTCCAGCGGCTTGCGGGTCGGTGCTTCCTGCTTGCACTGACGACACTAGGGCCGGGGCGATCCCGAAATGATCCTGCGCATGTCCGGGTTCTGTCTCAGCAAGATCGGTTCCGGAGAACGGGGTCGGGCCGCACCGCCGCTGCTCAAGGGGCACGTTGTCCGGGCGCGAGGATGCGGAGCTGCCGCCCTCGACCGGTGAGGCGCGCTGGTGACGCCGTGACCGGCAAGGTCCTCGACCCGCCCCACTTCGTGTTCACCTTGATGCCCGTATGAGCGAGGACTGGATGGACTACGGAACTACGCCGGATATGGACAGGCCGCCGACACCGCTGGATGCCGATTCCTGGCGGGCGGCGGTTGAGATGTACGACCGTCGGTACACCTTCGTCGCCGCCGGGCCCCGTACGCGGGAGGACTGGCTGCACGATGTCGCCTCGGTCATGCGGGGGGAGGCGGCGGATCCTCGGTCCTGGCGGACCATCGATCCCGACGAAGGCGAGGAGGAGAGGGAGGAAGACCCGGCCTACCCCTTCGTCACTCCGCCGGTGGACGAGGCGGGTTCGGCGGAATGGCGAAGCCGGCTCAGGGGCATTCCGCGTTCTGCAGTGGTGCGACTCCTCGTGATGCTGGCCACCCTCGATCTCGATGTCACCCAGGACCCCCGTCTCCCCGAACGGCTGGCTGAAATGGAGGAGAACGCCAGGGTGATTGTCTCGCGCTGCCCCGACCGGTCCCGGTTTTTCACGAATACCGGGGGAGGTGGCACAGCCTTCGATTTCTACCGGCAGATCTCCAGCTGCTCACCGCTCAGCCAGTACCCCTGGGACCTGGGACTCCTGTGGGTGTCCGACGAGGAAGTCGGGCTGATCTGGTCCTTCGATCCACGTTGAGAGGTAGCAACCGCTGCTGACCGGAATCCGCCACTCACCCCGACCGACGAACCGCCCACCGGGCCACCAGCAAGTGGTGACCGGTAACGAGCAGAGGATCCAACGCCGGCTCGTCCAGGGCACCCGCGCACGCGCTGCTGGTGGGCCCCGCTGACGTGGGCGCCGACAACACTCCAGAAGCCCCGCTATACGGCGAAGTGGCCCCTGGAGACCTGAGCGCTGGGCTCAGCTGCTCGGCGGGATCGCGCCGCATGCCTCCTGCCGGCCTAGGACAGGTCGTCCAGCGGCCTGAGGAACCGGCGCTCGTAGCGCTTGATGCAGCGGGTCTCACGAGCCAGTTCGAACGCTTGCCGGCACTCCGGGTCGGACATGCTGTCCGATCGGTACTGCTCGTACGCGGCCAGACTGGGGAAGGAGAACAACGCGTAGGCGATGTCGCTGTCGCCCTCACTCGGCAGGAAGTAGCCGTGATGCGTCCCGCCGAACCGGTTGACGAGCCGGACCCAGCGGCGACCGTATTCCTCGAAATCCTCAAGCTTGTCAGCGTCGATCTCGTACTTCAGGTGAATGGTGATCATGCTTGCATGATGCCGCGTCACGGACGGGCATCCGACCGGGGCCGGTGGAGAGGGCATCCGGCACGGATATGGCCCGGCGGACACAAAGAAGCCCCGGGCCGTTGGGCCTGGGGCTTTCACGCAGAGCGGGCGACGAGAATCGAACTCGCGCTCTGATCGTGGGAATCAACGGGCCTTGGACGGCTTTAGGGACCCTGACCTGCATGTTTGTCTGGTGAGGGGCGAGGCTGGAGTGGTCCCTGGGCGCCGTGCTTGACCGCTGTTGTCTCCTCCGAAGGGCACGGATGGAGCACGGGTGCTGTGGACGATGTGAACGAAGAGTGCCTTCGCGAGGGGCGCCGCCGCGTCAGAGGCGGACGGTGCGGATGGACGGTGTTTCCCTCGGCGCAAAGGCTGCACGCATGCCCTTGAAGCACCTGCGCCTGCTCGGTGAAAGCCCCCGGCTGCAGACCGTCAGACGTTCCGTCGATGGCAGGCTCGCATCCAGCAGGAAGGTTGGTGACAATCAGGGTCACCGCCGCCTCCACGGTTTGGGTTCTCCCAGGATGGTGCCGTCGGACGGCCGGTGGACCACGATGCCACCGCCTCTCATCCGAGCATTGCTTCGCATGTCCAGCCCTCGCCGAGCGGTGTCAGCGCGTAGGTCCCCGCTCTGCCGACCACACCGTGGACTTCTGGAGCTCAGGGCCCTCGACCCGGACCGCGCCCGCTGCGTATGCGACCCAGAGCAGTTCCTGGCAGCCGAAGAAGGATTCTCCCCAGCTGTCCACCCAGATGTGCACGCGGGACGGCCCGGCCGGGGTGGCGTCCCACCACTCCCAGCCCCGGGAGTCCTCGTCGGGGTCGAAGCGGTACAGCCAGTCCTGCAACTCCCACGGCCGGCCTCCTCCCGTGTGCTCCACATATCCCTCGTGGCCGGTCCTGGCGAACTGCGGGGCGCGCTCCTCGTTGCCGGAACTGACGGCCGCGAACCAGGCCGGAACGTCGTCGACCGGCATGCTCTCCTGCTCGAAATCCGCAGTGCCTCCCAACCGGACAGCAGGCGCAAGGGCGGAGCGTAGGCGCTGCTCGTACTCTGCGGCGTCGCCGGAGACGTCGACGACGAAGAGAGCGAGGACAGGCGGAGCGGATTCGACACCCGGGCGGTTCTGGAGTCGCTGGAATTCTGCGGCCAGGCTGGCGCTGGTGTGCATCATGTGAGGATATTCACCCTTCTCGGACCACGCGTCCCGATCCGGGGATAATAGCATCCCTCAACCCGTCGAGCATTTTATCGGGAATGCCGTAGAGGTGTGGACCCTTTGTCGGATCCGAAATCTCGGGGTACTCCTTGAGGAGCGCTTTCCATTCCTGTCGGGTGAACGCGGAACCGTCGGGATGGTCGGCCTTGTTCTGTGGAAGCGCGTTCTCGTGAATGGAATCTCGATAGGACTTCGGGATGTCGTACGAAACGATCTGCCCGCTGTCGGAACGAAATTCCACGGTGTGCCTCATGTCCCCGCTCATGTTGAGGTAGAGCTTGCCGTGCCCGGTGATCGTCACCTCGCCGTTCTCGCCGATATGGACGCGCTGGCTCAGCGGGTGGTCCGTCTTTTTGCGGTAGACCGTCACCGTCTCGTCCGGGCACCCGACGGGCGCGAGCCCGAGAGGGTCGGCCGCTGTGTGGGGGTTGTTGACGTAGGTCGCGGGATTTGGGGCGGGAGCGAGCCCGAGAGGATCCGGTGTCAGATAACGGGCGGTCTCCGGGTCGTAATGGCGGAAATAATTGTAGTGCAGACCGGTTTCCGGATCGAAGTATTGACCGGGGAAACGCAACGGAGTATAGGCGGTGGAGGTACGCGACCACGTGGTGGTGCCCCACAGCGTGCTACGGGTGTGCCAGGCAATAGCACCGGACTCGTCGACGAGTTCGGTGGGCGTGCCGACAAGGTCAGTGACGATGGCGAAGAAGCGCCGATCGACCTCCTCCTGGGAGGGGTCGGCCGAAGTAATGCGTTCGGTCTGGGCCAGCGGGCGCATTCCGGAGTGGTCTCAGGTGAGGACGACCGGGTGCGGAAGGTCGGCGGAGGTGGTGGTCTGTTCGCAGAGGGTGCTGCCGTCCCAGGTGAAGCTCACCTGCTCGGCCACAGTGACACCGTCGGGAGCGAGACGCTGTTTGGCGGTCCGGCGGCCGAGCGGATCGTAGCGGTAGCGCCACCGGGTGCCGTCCGGAGTGATGACGGCAGTGAGGCGGTCCTCGGCGTCCCAGGCATAGCGCCAGGTGTCGGGCTTGCGGGAGATCCTGGTCTTTTGGCACAGGGTGATGCGGCCGGCGGAGTCATGCTCGTAACGGACGTCGCCGGCGCGGATTATGCGGGTCCCGGCGTACGTGCGCGGACCGATCGCTTCTGGACCGGGCATGGATGCGGGCCACGAGGCCGCGGTCTGGTTACCCGCCTCGTCGTAGGCATACGTCTCGCTCCAACTGTTCGCGTGGACCGCGGTGACACGCCCGGCCGGGTCGAGATCGAAACGTCGGGGCCCGGAGAGTTCGTCGTCGATACCGGCCAGCATCCCGTCGGCGCGATAAACGTAGGTGCGGCGGTTGAGGCTGCGCCCGCCGGACGAGGTCTCCTGCCCGGCGACGCGTCCCGCAGCGTCCCACTCGGTCGTGAACGTGAGCATCTCGCCGAATCGACGCGTCAGTTCGCGACCGGCGGCGTCGCGGCCGAAGCCCACCTCGTGTCCGCCACTGGTTTGCCGGACGAGGTTGCCGGCCGCGTCGTACGCGTAGGTGGTCACCTGCCCGGTGGGAGTCACCCGGCGGGTCCGGCGGCCCAAGGCGTCATAGGCGTACGTGGTGACCCGCCCGTCGGCCAGCTCTGTCTTGACCCGCCCACCGCGGTCGTACTGATAGCTGAGTTCCCCGTCAGGACCGGAGGCGTGGAGCAGTTGGCCGCCAAGGGTGTACGCGCAACTGGTGGTGAGGCCGGCCGCGACCTTGTGGGTCACCCGACCACCGGTGTCGCATTCGTAGTGGATGGTCTCGCCCGTCGGCGTGGTGCGGCGGACCACCTGGCCAAGGGGGTCGAGTCCGTATCGGAGCGTGCGCCCGTCGAAGTCGGTCTCGGCGATCACCCGGCCTGCGGCATCGTACTCGTAACTCTATTCCAAGCCTTGCGGGTTGGTTACCCGAGTCAGGCGCAGCTCGGCGTCGTGGGCCAAGGTGTAGCGGCATCCGTCCGGGCCGGTCCTCGCCGTGAGGAGGTCGAAGTGGGTGTACTCGTAGTGGGTGGTGCGGCCCAAGGGGTCCGTGTGGGTTAGGCAGTTGCCCTCGCCGTCCCAGGTCCACGATTCGGCGGCGCCGTCGGGGGAGGTCCGGCGTGAGAGGAGACCGTCGGCGTTCCGCTCGAAGACTGTGACCGCTCCCGAGGCATCCGTGAAACTCAAGAGGCGGCCGAAGGCGTCACGCCGGTAGCGGGTCGTGCCGCCGAGCGGGTCGATCACTTCCAGCGGGAGGCCGGCCCGGTCGCAGCGTACGGTCGTCACCTCGCCGACGGCGTCGATGACGGTGTCGGGGCGGCCGTGTGCGTCGTAGGTGTAGCGCGTGGTCCGCCCCGCAGGGTCGGTGAGAGAGGTTCGGTTGCCGCGGTCGTCGAACTCCTGCTGCCATCGGGCACCGCCGGGAGCAGTGATTCCCGTCGCCTGGCCCGACGGGTCGCGCTCGGCGCGGATCGTGCTCCCGTCGGGGCTGGTGAGGGTGGAGATCTGACCGCTGTTGTCCGCTCCGCTGGGCACGGATGGGGCACGAGAGCTGGCAGTGCGACGCGTGCTCCGGGCGGGCCGACTGGTCAGAGGTGGATGATGCGGACTTGGTTGCCGCAGAGTCTGGTCATGTCGTCGCTGTCGGACGTCAACAGGGCGACAGGCTTCGGCTGGCGCAGGGCGACCTCGGCGACTGTGGCGTCGATGGCGTACTTGTGCCCGTGCAGTCCGGCACCTTTGAGGAGTTCCGCTGCTGCTTTCGCCGTCTGTTCGGTGACGGGCTCCACCTTGACGCGGGACAGGGCCCAGTTCAGGCGGGGCATGTTGGTGCGGGAGTGGGTGACTTCCACGATGGTGTTGGCCCCGATGACCAGGTCGGCTCCCATGTCGTGGAAGACCTGAAGCATGGCGAGGAGCTTGCGGTCCTGCGCGATCCAGGCGGAGAGCCCTTCCGAGTCCAGGACGACGGTTTCGATGCGTTCGCTCACGCGGCGTCCGCGCCCGTGGAGGTGTCGGCGGAGCCGAAGATCTTCGCGCGGGCCTCGGCGAGCTCCTCGTCGCTGAAGGGGCCGTGCTCCTCCTCGTGACGGCGGAGGTCGTCGCCCAGGAGCTGGTGCCGGATCTGGCGGGCTACGGCTTCGGCTACGTAGCCGGAGACGTTGTCCGTGAGCTTGCGGAGCTCCGCCACCTGATCGCTGGGGAGCGTAACGGTGATACGAGTCGTTGAAGACATATAGCAAGCATACTAGAGTATGCGCACAAGGGCTTGAATATTGCCGCCCATCGCCACTCTCCGTGACACTCGCCATGCAATGTGGGCGAGGCGCCACACGTCGCGAGGTTGCCTCTCCCTCGGCCTCGATGTGTGGGGTGAAGCTGTAGGAACAAGCTCCTGTGTGCCCGGGACGGTTGAGTCCTAGCTCACGGCTGGCTGGAAGACCGGCGGGGCTCAGCGGAGTCGCGATGGTCGATTGGCCGTCGCCACCACTCCGTAGATTTGAAACAGCCCATCAGCCAGTGCGCTTCCGCGATGTCAAGGATGACGTTGCCGACCCACGGGATTGGCTCGAAGCGGAGCATCCCCTCCCGGATATGCACTGGCTCCCAATCCAGGTCGTGGTGGAGAAGGACCGCATACGGCTCACCGCGACGCTGCCAGAAGACCATGGGTTCGTGGACCTCGTTCTCGAAGGGTTTGACGATGTCGTCCGGAGCGAACTCGACGTTCGCCATGTCCGCCCACCTACCGACTCCCGCGCGTTCCCGTGCCAGATAGCGCCGCATGACCTGTACGAACGCGTTAAGGCTCGCATCGTCCAGTACGGACTCCCGGGAGACGATGATCGACTTCACTTTCTTGCGTAGCGCTCTGCCCCGGCGGAGCTGGCGGGTCGCATTGGCCCAGAAAAGCCCGCCGCGCTCGGGATCGTGGACCACACAGAGAACGGGAAGGCTGCCATCGCGCCAGTTATCCCCGTGATTGCCGACCGGTACGCGGTGCCCGCGTCTGGTTCGGGTTGAGACTCCGCCCTTCACCTGCACGGTCAGGGAATCCTCCGTCCGCTGTCCGTTATCGACGAAGGTGATGTGCAGATCCTCGCCGTGGTCGTTACCGCCGTCTATCTCCTGCACGATGTGGCCGTGCCGTTCCAGCAGTGAACGCACCTCATTCACTGCCATGCGTCCGATACGCCTGCTTTCGGGCACCTTCGGCATATAGCCCCCTCTTCACGAATGCCGGGGGACCAGATTAGGACCAGCCACTGACACGCATGTCGCCTTCGGAGAACGTGGCGGGACGTGCAGCCGTGTGCCCGCCTAGTCAACTGCTGTCATCATGGGAAGCCGTGAGATTGAGGACGACCTGATCCGGCGCAACCCACCCTGGGCCGGGGGCTGGACGAGCTGACCAGCCGCGTCCGCATGGCGGCGCCCGAGCTGACCGCCGCGCTCCTGGCGACACCAAGTCGGAAGCGGGCAAGCGGGTCGTGGTCCTGCCGGCCTTTCTCCGGACCGACCTCCGGCCTCACCTCGACCGGCATGCGGAGAAGGGGCCGGACTTCTGTTCGCCGGGGAGAAGGGCAAGCCGTTCCGGCGTTCCACCGTCGGGCCGAAATGGCGCACGGCTCGCGCGCTCGTCGGTATGCCGGAGGGCTTTCGCTTCTACGGCCTTCGTCACACGGGCCACACCCTGGCCACTCCGTCCGGGGCCACCCTCAAGGACACGATGGTCCGCGCCGGCCAGTCGTCGGAGAAGGCCGCGTTGATCTATCAGCACTCGGATCTTGAGCGACAGCAGGAAGTCGCGAGCGGGCTGGACGACCTCGTGCGGTCCGCCCGTAAGAAGGCTGATCAGGGGCCTTCTGGTGCGGATCTGGTGCAAGACCCCTGAACTGGTCCAGACAACAAAGAAGCCCCCGGCCGTTGGCCTGGGGCTTTTTCATGGAGCGGGTGACGAGAATCGAACTCGCGCTCTGAGCTTGGGAAGCTCATGTTCTACCATTAAACTACACCCGCGAAGCGCACCGATGATCGGCTGTGCATCGTCCCACACTGTACCCCATCGCAGGCCCCCGGAGTGTTCGCCGTGGGGTCTGTGTGTCGTTCCGGAGGGTGGATGCGGGTGCGGGTGCGGGGAGTTGAGGGCGTAGCGTAGGTGGGCGGAGTGCCGCCTGGAGTGGCGTCCCGTTCATCCCCTAATGTGGCGGTCTCGTCCAAGGCTGGTTGGGGAAGGGACTTGATGGAGTCGATGGAGCGCACCGTCGTCCGCTGTGCCGAAGGGCACGTTTTTGCTACCTCGTCGTTCCCGATGCAGCAGCTCGGGTCCGGGCGGATCGGGCCCGGGCGGCTCATCCGCTGCCCGCGCTGCGCGCGGTTGCGGCAGGCGGTTCCCGTGGTGTTCGAGGAGCGTTAGCGGGCGGAAGAGGTCTGAGGCAGCACGCGCGGGGCGGTCCGGTTGGGGTCGGCTCGCGCGTTCTGCGTATCCTCGGTGCGTGCTTCTCTCAGATAAGGACCTCCGGGCCGAGATCGATGCCGGGCGGGTTCGCATTGACCCGTTCGACGCTTCGATGGTGCAGCCCTCGAGCATCGATGTGCGGCTGGACCGCTACTTCCGGGTGTTCGAGAACCACCGCTATCCGCATATCGATCCCGCCGTCGAGCAGGTGGACCTGACCCGTCAGGTCGAGCCGGACGGTGACGAGGCGTTCATCCTGCACCCCGGGGAGTTCGTCCTGGCGTCGACCTACGAGGTCATCTCGCTCCCCGACGACCTGGCGTCGCGGCTGGAGGGGAAGAGTTCGCTGGGTCGGCTCGGGCTGGTGACGCATTCCACGGCCGGCTTCATCGACCCCGGTTTCTCGGGTCATGTGACCCTGGAGCTGTCGAATCTGGCGACGCTGCCGATAAAGCTCTGGCCGGGAATGAAGATCGGGCAGCTGTGTATGTTCCGGCTGACGTCTTCCTCCGAATTCCCGTACGGTTCCGAGCGTTACGGATCGCGTTATCAGGGCCAGCGAGGGCCGACCGCCTCGCGTTCATTCATGAATTTCCATCGGACACAGGTGTGATACGGCATGGCTGGTGAAGTGCGGGAGAATCTGACGTACGAGGTCTTCGGACGCGCCGTACGTGAGCTGGCCCAGGCGGTGGCCGACGACGGCTACGAGCCCGATGTCGTGCTGAGCATCGCGCGGGGCGGGGTCTTCGTCGCGGGCGGTCTGGCGTACGCCCTGGACTGCAAGAACATTCATCTGGTGAACGTCGAGTTCTACACCGGGGTCGGGACCACCCTGGAAATGCCGGTGATGCTCGCGCCCGTGCCGAACGCCATCGACTTCACACAGAAGAAGGTGCTCATCGCCGACGATGTCGCCGACACCGGAAAGACGCTGAAGCTGGTCCGCGACTTCTGCATCGATCATGTGGCCGAGGTGCGCAGCGCCGTCATCTACGAGAAGCCGCATTCGCTCGTGAAATGCGACTACGTGTGGAAGAAGACCGATCAGTGGATCAACTTCCCGTGGAGCGTCGAGAAGCCCGTCGTGCGTCGTGAGGGCCAGGTCCTCGACTCCTAGGACCTCCGCCTCAGGAAAGACATGGGAAGGGCCCCGGTGCGTCGCACCGGGGCCCTTCCTGCG
Organism: Streptomyces sp. NBC_01166; assembly: GCF_045039765.1. Lineage (NCBI taxonomy): Bacteria > Bacillati > Actinomycetota > Actinomycetes > Kitasatosporales > Streptomycetaceae > Streptomyces > Streptomyces sp. NBC_01166. The sequence continues at coordinate 4,090,812 of NZ_CP108613.1, read as the reverse complement.
CGTCGGATCAGATCGTTCCGAGCTTGATGATCGAGAGCAGCGCGATCAGCTGGATCGCGGAGGCGCCCAGCGCCTTCGGCCACGGCAGGTCGTGCGACTTGCTCACCATCGATGTGAACAGTGCTCCGGCGGCCAGCCAGGTGATCCAGCCGAGGATCTGGACCAGGGAGTTCTCGCCGCCGAGGAACAGGGCGAAGACCAGGCGCGGTGCGTCAGTGATCGACATGATGAGCATCGACAGGCCCACGGTCGGCTGCCAGGAGCCCGTGCCGCCCAGCTGGCGGGCCAGGGTGTGCGTGACCGCGCCGAGGACCAGTCCACCGATGACGAAGCCCACGCCCGTGAAGATCACGTACGGAGCGGCCGTGGAGACCTCCGCGTGGATCGCCTCGTCGCGGGCCTGGTCGAAGCCGAAGAGCGCGAGCAGGCCGTAGATGAACGTGACGACGATCGCGGTGCCCCAGACGGGGTAGTCGCGCATCTGCCAGAAGGTCGGGCCCGGCCGCATCACGATGCCGCTCAGCAGCTGCTTCCAGTGCAGCCTGGGCCCCGATGGGTGTGCGGGGGCCTGGCCGGCCTGGTAGGTGTTGCCGTCGCCGTACGGGTCCTCGTCGATGCTGAACGCCTGGGTGTGCCCCGGGGCGTTGGCATACGGGTCCTGCTGCGAGGGCTGTTGGTACGGGTCCCCGAAGTACTCCGGTTCGCCGTGCCCGCCTGCGTGCCCGTGCCCACCCCCGTGTCCGTTGCCGCCGTGCCCGCCGCCGTACGGGGCGCCCTGGGGGCCTCCGTACGGTGCGCCGTTGCCTCCTGCCGGGGGCCACGACTGCCCGCCGTACGGCGGCGGTGATGCCTGCGTGCCGTACGGCTGTTGCTGCTGCGGGTGTTGTTGCGGTGTGCGGTTGTCCCGGCCGCGTCCGATCCTGAATCCAGCCACACATCGAACGTACCTGGTCCGTGTGGGTGCGGTGTGAGGGCCGGGGGAACACGGGCCCTTTGCGGCCTAGCTGTGACATCCCCTAGGGGAACCCCGGGGGGCCCGCGCCACCCGTGGGCGGCCCTCAACACCCCTGGAACGCCGGAGCGGCCGGTCCTGCCCCCGAGGCAGGTCCGGCCGCTTCCGTGGAGGGAGACAGCTACTGGACGGGTTCCGGTTCCGGCTGGTCGGCCGTCTCCGCGTCGCCCGCCGGGTCGGCGGGTGTCTTCACCGACTCGAGGAGCAGCTGGGACACGTCGACGACCTGGACCGACTCCTTGGCCTTGCCGTCGTTCTTCTTGCCGTTGACCGAGTCGGTCAGCATGACGAGGCAGAACGGGCAGGCGGTGGAGACGATGTCCGGGTTGAGGGAGAGGGCTTCGTCGACGCGCTCGTTGTTGATGCGCTTGCCGATCCGCTCCTCCATCCACATCCGGGCTCCGCCGGCGCCGCAGCAGAAGCCGCGCTCCTTGTGGCGGTGCATCTCCTCGTTCCGCAGACCCGGGACCTTCGCGATGATCTCGCGCGGAGGCGTGTAGATCTTGTTGTGACGGCCCAGGTAGCAGGGGTCGTGGTACGTGATCAGACCCTCGACGGGCGTCACCGGGATCAGCTTGCCCTCGTCCACCAGGTGCTGGAGCAGCTGCGTGTGGTGGATGACCTCGTACTCGCCGCCGAGCTGCGGATACTCGTTGGCGATGGTGTTGAAGCAGTGCGGGCAGGTCGCGACGATCTTCTTCGTCGCCTTGGCCTTCTTGGTCGAGTCGTCCTCGTCGTCCTCGCCGAACGCCATGTTCAGCATCGCGACGTTCTCCTGGCCGAGCTGCTGGAACAGCGGCTCGTTGCCCAGGCGGCGGGCGGAGTCACCGGTGCACTTCTCGTCGCCGCCCATGATCGCGAACTTGACGCCCGCGATGTGGAGGAGCTCCGCGAAGGCCTTCGTCGTCTTCTTGGCCCGGTCCTCCAGGGCGCCCGCGCAGCCGACCCAGTACAGGTAGTCGATCTCGCTGAGGTCCTCGACGTCCTTGCCGACGATCGGGACCTCGAAGTCGACCTCCTTGGTCCACTCCACGCGCTGCTTCTTGGCGAGCCCCCAGGGGTTGCCCTTCTTCTCCAGGTTCTTGAGCATCGTGCCCGCCTCGGACGGGAACGCGGACTCGATCATCACCTGGTAGCGGCGCATGTCGACGATGTGGTCGATGTGCTCGATGTCGACCGGGCACTGCTCCACGCACGCACCGCAGGTGGTGCAGGACCACAGCACGTCCGGGTCGATGACGCCGTTCTCCTCGGCGGTGCCGATGAGGGGGCGCTCGGCCTCCGCGAGGGCGGCCGCGGGGACGTCCTTGAGCTGCTCCTCGGTGGCCTTCTCGTTGCCCTCCATGTCCTTGCCGCCGCCGGCCAGCAGATACGGGGCCTTGGCGTGCGCGTGGTCGCGCAGGGACATGATCAGGAGCTTCGGGGAGAGCGGCTTGCCGGTGTTCCAGGCGGGGCACTGCGACTGGCAGCGACCGCACTCGGTGCACGTGGAGAAGTCGAGGATGCCCTTCCAGGAGAACTGCTCGACCTGGGAGACACCGAAGGTGTCGTCCTCGCCCGGGTCCTCCCAGTCGATCTCCTTGCCGCCCGTGGTCATCGGCTGCAGCGCGCCGAGCGCGACCGCGCCGTCGGCGTTCCGCTTGAACCAGATGTTCGGGAAGCCGAGGAAGCGGTGCCAGGCGACACCCATGTTGGTGTTGAGCGAGACCGTGATCATCCAGATCAGCGAGACGCCGATCTTCACCATGGCGGTGAAGTAGATGAGGTTCTGGAGGGTGCCGAGTGCGAGTCCCTTGAAGGCGAGCACGAGCGGGTACGAGACGAAGTACGCGGCCTCGTAGCCCTCGACGTGGTGGATCGCGCCCTCGAGACCGCGCAGGGTCAGGATCGCCAGGCCGATGACGAGGATGACGTACTCGACGAAGTACGCCTGCCAGGCCTTGGAGCCGGCGAAGCGGGACTTGCGGCCGGCCCGCGAGGGCAGGTTCAGCAGTCGGATGGCCATCAGCGTCACGATGCCGAGCACGGTCATGATGCCGATGAACTCGATGTACAGCTCGAACGGCAGCCAGCTGCCGACGATCGGCAGCACCCAGTCGGCCTGGAAGAGCTGTCCGTACGCCTGGAGCAGCGTCGGCGGCAGTGTCAGGAAGCCGATCGCGACGAACCAGTGGGCGAAGCCCACGATCCCCCACCGGTTCATCCGGGTGTGGCCGAGGAATTCCTTGACCAGGGTGATCGTGCGCTGCTTGGGGTTGTCGGTGCGGCTGCCTGCCGGCACCGGCTGTCCGAGACGGACGAACCGGTAGATCTGCGCGACGGCTCGGGCGATGAGCGCAACGCCGACGACAGTCAGCACCAGCGACACGATGATCGCGGCGAGTTGCATTTGGGGGCTCCTCGGGCCTGCGAGGGTGGGATCCAGCGCGTACAAGCGATTACTAAGCAGTAACTTAATCAGTCTGTGCTGACACTATCCACTTATTCCGCCACGCTGTAGCCGGGCAGGCGGTGATCTGTGTCGCTCAGGTGAGCCTTCCCCGGACGTCGCAGTCCGCGGAGCGCCGCACGCAGGGGGATGCGTACGGATTGCGCCAGGATCGCCAGGTCGAGCCCTGTTCCATGATGCTCTGCGTAGTGCGCGTCCAGGAGGGCGGGTTCGTCCCAGGGCATCCCGGAGCGGGCGCGCACCTGGGCCAGCCCGGTCAGGCCGGGCCGGACGCTCTGCCGCCAGTGGCCGGCTGCGGGCCCCAGGAGGACGGCCTCGTCCGGGGTGAGGGGTGCCGGGCCGACCAGGGAGAGGTCTCCCCGTACGACGTGGGGCAGCCGGGAGAGCAGGTCGAGCCGGAGCCGCCGGGTGCGCAGCGAGCGCAGCTCGAACGGGTGGCCGCCCAGGCCCACCCGGATCTCGCGCCTCAGGACGCCGCCCCCGTCGTGGGGTGGCCGGACGGCCAGAGCCGCCGCGGTGAGGAGGAGTGCGGGAGCCGTCAGGAGCAGCAGCACCGAGCCGAGTGTCAGGTCCAGGGACCGTTTGGCCGTCATGGCCGACAGAGGGCCGGTGATCCGGCTGGGGGCCATGGACGTCAGGGCCCCGGTGGCGCGCCGGGCCGCCACGGTTGCGGCGGCGATCCCGGGGAAGGGGCCGGTGGCGGGCCGGGGCGCTCCGGCCCCCGACGGGCCAGGGTGCCGCCTCCTTCGTTCCGCAGTCTGCTTCGCGTTCCGCATGGCACCTGCCCGGAGTCGGTGACGGGACGGTATGACCGTCTCGATGCATTTTGTGACAGAACGATCCCACGGTGCGATGGTGGGTGGAGCGTGTGTGACGTGCCGCGCATCGCGGTGTCGCGGATCGAGGCGACGGCGGCGGGCTTCTTACAGCACCCGAACGCGGAAAACGCCTGTTCAGAGCGGTTGCGAGCACATAAGTTGAGCGTAAGTGGCTCAGGTCCTTTGACTCCGGGGTGGCTGTCATGCATCCTTGAGTCAGATCCACTCAAGTAGTCAGTTGGAGGAATTGAAATGGCACGTGCGGTCGGCATCGACCTGGGCACGACTAACTCCGTCGTCAGCGTTCTCGAAGGCGGCGAGCCCACCGTCATCACCAACGCCGAAGGCGCCAGGACCACGCCGTCCGTCGTCGCCTTCGCGAAGAACGGCGAGGTGCTTGTCGGCGAGGTGGCCAAGCGTCAGGCGGTCACCAACGTCGACAGGACGATCCGTTCGGTCAAGCGCCACATGGGCACTGACTGGAAGATCGAGCTCGACGGCAAGAACTTCAACCCGCAGCAGATGAGCGCCTTCATCCTGCAGAAGCTGAAGCGCGACGCCGAGTCGTACCTGGGCGAGAAGGTCACCGACGCGGTGATCACCGTCCCGGCGTACTTCAACGACTCGGAGCGCCAGGCGACCAAGGAGGCCGGCGAGATCGCGGGCCTGAACGTCCTGCGTATCGTCAACGAGCCGACCGCCGCCGCCCTGGCGTACGGACTCGACAAGGACGACCAGACGATCCTCGTCTTCGACCTCGGTGGCGGCACCTTCGACGTGTCCCTCCTGGAGATCGGCGACGGCGTCGTCGAGGTGAAGGCCACCAACGGTGACAACCACCTCGGTGGTGACGACTGGGACCAGCGGGTCGTCGACTACCTGGTGAAGCAGTTCGCCAACGGGCACGGCGTGGACCTGTCCAAGGACAAGATGGCTCTCCAGCGTCTCCGCGAGGCCGCGGAGAAGGCGAAGATCGAGCTCTCGTCCTCGACCGAGACCACGATCAACCTGCCCTACATCACGGCGTCCGCCGAGGGCCCGCTGCACCTGGACGAGAAGCTCACGCGCTCGCAGTTCCAGCAGCTGACCGCGGACCTCCTGGACCGCTGCAAGAACCCGTTCCACAACGTCATCAAGGACGCGGGCATCCAGCTCTCCGAGATCGACCACGTCGTTCTCGTCGGTGGCTCGACCCGTATGCCGGCCGTCGCCGAGCTCGTCAAGGAGCTCACGGGCGGCCAGGACGCCAACAAGGGTGTGAACCCGGACGAGGTCGTCGCCATCGGCGCCTCGCTCCAGGCCGGTGTCCTCAAGGGTGAGGTCAAGGACGTCCTGCTCCTCGACGTGACCCCGCTGTCCCTCGGCATCGAGACCAAGGGAGGGATCATGACGAAGCTCATCGAGCGCAACACCACGATCCCGACCAAGCGTTCCGAGATCTTCACGACGGCCGAGGACAACCAGCCGTCCGTGCAGATTCAGGTCTACCAGGGCGAGCGCGAGATCGCGGCTTACAACAAGAAGCTCGGGATGTTCGAGCTCACCGGTCTGCCGCCGGCCCCGCGTGGTGTGCCGCAGATCGAGGTCGCCTTCGACATCGACGCCAACGGCATCATGCACGTCGCTGCCAAGGACCTCGGCACCGGCAAGGAGCAGAAGATGACCGTCACCGGTGGCTCCTCGCTGCCGAAGGACGAGGTCAACCGGATGCGCGAAGAGGCCGAGCAGTACGCCGACGAGGACCACCGCCGTCGCGAGGCCGCCGAGTCGCGCAACCAGGGCGAGCAGCTCGTCTACCAGACGGAGAAGTTCCTCAAGGACAACGAGGACAAGGTCCCCGGCGACGTGAAGACGGAGGTGGAGACCGCGCTCACCGAGCTGAAGGAGAAGCTCAAGGGCGAGGACACCGCCGAGATCCGCACCGCCACCGAGAAGGTCGCGGCCGTCTCCCAGAAGCTGGGCCAGGCGATGTACGCCAACGCCTCCGAGGGTGCGACGCCGGGTGCCGAGGCGCCGGGTGACGACCAGGCCAAGGCCGACGACGACGTCGTCGACGCCGAGATCGTGGACGACGAGAAGGACACGAAGGGCGGTGCGGCGTGACCGAGGAGACTCCGGGCTTCGACGAGAAGCCTGACGTCCCCTCCGGCGCCGATGCCGACGACGCCGAGCCGAAGGCCGCCCCCCCCTCCGAGGAGGAGGCGGCGGCCCCGGCCGGGGACGTACAGCAGACAGCGGCTCTGACGGCCCAGCTGGACCAGGTCCGTACGGCGCTCAACGAGCGCACGGGCGACCTCCAGCGGCTCCAGGCCGAGTACCAGAACTACCGCCGCCGGGTCGAGCGTGACCGGGTCACGGTCAAGGAGGTCGCTGCGGCGGGTCTCCTGACCGACCTCCTGCCCGTGCTCGACGACATCGGCCGGGCGAGGGAGCACGGCGAGCTCGTCGGCGGCTTCAAGGCCGTGGCCGAGTCGGTGGAGACGGTCGTCGCGAAGATCGGCCTCCAGCAGTTCGGCAAGGAGGGCGAGCCCTTCGACCCGACGATCCACGAGGCCCTGATGCACTCGTACGCGCCGGACGTCACCGAGACGACCTGCGTGGCGATCCTGCAGCCTGGGTACCGCATCGGGGAGCGCACCATCCGCCCCGCGCGGGTGGCCGTGGCCGAACCGCAGCCGGGCGCCACGCCCGCGGCGGCGAAGGAAGAGAAGGCAGACGACGAGGAGAGCGGTGGCACCGAAGAGGTCTGACATTCCGTCCGACCACAGCGGTGAACACCGACGGGGCGTGCGGCCGGCCACAGGGCCGGCCGCACGGCCGATCGTCCGGAAGGAGGGACGTCGATGAGCACGAAGGACTTCGTCGAGAAGGACTACTACAAGGTTCTCGGCGTCCCCAAGGACGCCACCGACGCCGAGGTCAAGAAGGCGTACCGGAAGCTCGCCCGCGAGTACCACCCGGACGCCAACAAGAGTGACGCGAAGGCCGAGGAGCGCTTCAAGGAGATCTCCGAGGCGAACGACGTCCTCGGTGACCCCAAGAAGCGCAAGGAGTACGACGAGGCGCGCGCCCTCTTCGGCAACGGAGGCTTCCGGGCGGGTCCCGGCGGTGCGGGCGGCAACTTCAACTTCGACCTGGGTGACCTCTTCGGGGGCGCCCCGGGCGGTGGCCAGGGGGCCGGCGCCGGCGGCTTCGGCGGAGGCGGCGGTGGCGGCCTGGGCGATGTCTTCGGCGGCCTGTTCAACCGCGGTGGCGCGGGCACCCGCGTCCAGCCGCGCCGTGGCCAGGACATCGAGTCCGAGGTGACGCTCAGCTTCACCGAGGCGGTCGACGGGGCCACGGTCCCGCTGCGGATGTCCAGCCAGGCGCCCTGCAAGGCGTGTTCGGGCACCGGCGACAAGAACGGCACCCCGAGGGTCTGTCCGACGTGCGTCGGCACCGGCCAGGTGTCGCGGGGCACGGGCGGCGGATTCTCGCTCACCGATCCCTGTGTGGACTGCAAGGGCCGGGGACTCATCGCCCAGGACCCCTGCGAGGTCTGCAAGGGCAGCGGCCGTGCCAAGTCGGCCCGCACGATGCAGGTCAGGATCCCCGCGGGGGTGCTGGACGGCCAGCGGATCCGGCTGCGCGGCAAGGGCAGCCCGGGCGAGCGCGGCGGCCCGGCCGGCGACCTCTACGTCGTCGTCCACGTCGACGCCCACCCGGTCTTCGGCCGCAAGGGCGACAACCTCACCGTCACCGTGCCCGTCACCTTCCCGGAGGCGGCGCTCGGCGGCGAGGTGAAGGTCCCCACGCTCGGCGGGCCTCCGGTCACCCTGAAACTCCCGGCCGGCACGCCCAACGGCCGTACGATGCGGGCCCGGGGCAAGGGCGCCGTACGCAAGGACGGCACCCGCGGCGACCTCCTGGTCACCGTCGAGGTGTCCGTGCCCACGGACCTCGGCGCGGACGCCCAGGACGCGCTGGAGGCCTACCGGAAGTCGACCGCGGGGGAGGACCCGCGGGCGGAGCTGTTCCAGGCTGCGAAGGGAGCTTGAGATGGACGGCCGTCGACGCAATCCGTACCAGCTGACCGACGAATCACCGGTCTACGTGATCTCGATCGCGGCCCAGCTCTCGGGCCTGCACCCGCAGACACTGCGCCAGTACGACCGCCTCGGCCTGGTCTCGCCCGACCGCACGGCCGGGCGCGGCCGGCGCTACTCGGCCCGTGACATCGAACTGCTGCGCACCGTGCAGCAGCTGTCGCAGGACGAGGGCATCAACCTCGCGGGCATCAAGCGCATCATCGAGCTGGAGAACCAGGTCGCCGCGCTCCAGCAGCGCGTCGCCGAGCTCTCGGCGGCGGTGGACGGCGCGGCCGTGGCCATGCAGCAGCGCGAGGCCCAGGTGCACGCCTCCTACCGGCGTGACCTGGTGCCGTACCAGGATGTGCAGCAGACGAGCGCACTGGTGGTCTGGCGGCCGAAGAGGCCGAAGGACTGAACCGGCCGGGAAGGGCCCGCCCCTGAGTCTCACGACTCGGAGGCGGGCCCTTCACGCGTGGCCGTGGCGTCGTCCACGGCACCGGACCGCACGATGCCGGACCGCACGACGAGGACCCCGAGATGGGTCCGGCTGGTGGCGCCCAGCACCTGCATCAGCTTGGCGATGTGTGAGCGGCAGGTGCGGATGCTGATGCCCAGCTGGCGGGCCACCGCGTCGTCGACATGGCCCTCGCTGAGGAGCCGGGCGATGCTCTGCTGGACGGCCGTGACCTGGATCCCCGGGGTGGTCGTGGGGAGTTGCTGGGTGAACGGGGTGGCCTGCGCCCAGAGGACCTCGTAGACCTGGACGAGGTAGCGGACAAGGGCGGGGTGGCGGATCTGCAGCGCCGCACCGCGGTCGGCGGTGGCGGGGATGAAGGCAACCGTGCGGTCGAAGATGAGAAGCCGCTCCACGGTCAGCTCGGTGGTGCGCACCTGGAGGGACTCGGCCGGCACCTGACGGAGGTATTCACGCACCTGGGTGCTGTAGCGGGCTGGGTGCTGGTAGATGTGACGGAGCCCGGCGCCCCGGGCGATGGCGGTCGTGGCGTTGTCCAGGGCCGTCCGCAGGGTGGCATGGGGACGGGTGCTTCCCGGCTGTGCCGTGAGGACCTCGTCCGTGGCCTGGGAGGTGGCCTCCTGGATGGCTGTCCGTATCGCTTCGGGCCCTTCCAGCATGGTGATGGCGAGATGGGGGTCACCGTTGGCTATGACGGACAGGGGCGCCAGGGACCGCGTCAATTCGAGCGTCCGCTCCACGCGCTCGTCTATCTCGCGTGTGAGCGGCTGCAACAGGCGGGCCAGGGCTGCCGACGGCGGGACGGGGCGCAGCCAGTTCTCGTCCCAGGGATCGGCCTGGACCAGCGCCCCGTCGGTGAGGCACGGTGCGGCGCCGAGCTCCGAACGGGCGATCCGCCCCTGGCGCAACGCCCGCTCGTACAGCTCGAGTCCGGGACCGCAGAGTTCTCTCGGCCCGTGGCTGTGCGGCGGTTGCACCGGTTCTGTTCCCATCTGGGAGCCCCCCGTTTTGTGCACTGCAACAAGTTGCCGGTGGCGCAAGCCTAGTGGCCTGGTGGACTGTGGACCTGTTGTGGCCGTGGGGGACCGCCCGGGTACGCGGGCCGTGCCGCTCGTCCTCGGGCGGCGGCCCCTCGCCCGACGGGGCCTCGGCCGTCAGCTCTGCTGGTCCAGGATTCCCGACTGCGAGATGAGGTAGCCGAGCTGGGCCCGACTGCCGCTGCCGAGGGCGGCGTTGAGCTTGGCTATGTGCGCACGGCACGTGCGTACGTTCATGCCGAGCCTCCGGGCTATGGAGTCGTCCACGTGGCCCTCGACCAGCAGTTGGGCGATGGAGCGCTGCACCCCGCTGATCCCGGCGGGAGTGGGGGTGTAGGAGACATCCTCCAGTAGGGGAGTGGCGCGTTGCCAGAGTTGCTCGAAGACGTTGATCAGGTAGGAGACGAGGCCCGGGTGCCGGAGTTCGAGCGCGACCGTCAGGTCGTCCTGAGCGGGAATGAAGGCGACCGCGCGGTCGAAGATGAGCATGCGCTGCACGAGCTCCTCGAGCGTACGTATCTCCACGCCCTCGGCGAGCCGCTCCGCGTACGCGAACGTCCCGTGATGATGGCGGACCGTGTGCTGGTAGAGGGTGCGGATGCTGACGCCGCGGTTCACCACGGCTCGTCCCCGCTCCAGCCCCTTGCTGAGGATGTCCTCGCTCCGGACCCCTCCGGGCTGCACGGTGAGCACTTCGCTGCGGCACTCCGCCGTGGCCACGTCGATGGCCGCGTTGATGCGGGTGCCGCCTTCGAGCACGGTGATTGCGTGCGTCGTGGGCGGATCCTGGGCGCTGATGTCCATGAAAGGTTCGAACGACTCGGTGAGTTCCAGGGAATGGCGTCTGCGCTCCTGGATCTCCCTCTCGATGGGGTGCAGCCGCTGGGCGAGGGCCGCCGAAGGCGGCACGGGGCGTAGCCAGTCGGCATCGTCCGGGTCGGGGTGGAGCAGGGCGAAGTCCATCAGGCACGGAGCCGGCTCCACCTCGGAACGCGGTATGCGGCCGGACCGCAGCGCGCTTGCGTAGAGGCGCTGCCCCGCATCGCATAGTTGGGTGATCCCGTGCCGATGCGCCCCATTTGAGTCGCATGTATCCATATCTCCACCCCCCATGTTCCTGAACGTGCAAGAACATGATGCATCGATCCAGTGGTGCTTGCGTGTCCGCGTGAGACATCGTCTTGAGAGCGGGGGAGATGAATCCATCAAGTGAGGACGAAGCCGAAATGTCTAAGCGAATGCTTCGCTCGGTGCTTGCCACAGCTTTCGTGGGGGCCCTGGCCTACGGTACGTCGGGTGCCCACGACATCACCTGGGGGGCTGTGCAGGCCGAGCAGGCGTCGGCCGTGCCCGGCGACATCACATGGGGTGCGGCTGCGGGTGACATCACGTGGGGTGCGGCTCCTGCCGACATCACGTGGGGTGCGAACTCGGGTGACATCACATGGGGGGTCGCTCCGGGTGACATCACGTGGGGTGTGGCTCCGACCGGCACCGCGGCATGACCACCCCACCGGACGACCGCACCTTCCGGCGGGAGATGGCCACGGCGTATCGCTCAGGGTGGCATTTCATCGATCTGCTCACGGCACTTACCCGCCAGGGCGATTCGTTGATGGTCACCCTGTTCGGAGAGCCGATTGTCGTCGTGATGGAAACGGATGACGATATCCGCGCCTATCGCTGTCTTCGCCGGCCGCGCGGAGCACCGCAACCGGTTCGCTGTGCCGTGAGGTACGGCATGATTTTCGTAAATCTCGATCAGCGCGACCATGAACTGTTCGAGCAAGAAGCCATTTCCGCCACCCCCCGCAGTGCCTGAACGATTCCCCCGTCGTTCCATATCGTTCCGGCACTTCCCCCACACAGCGGCGCCATCGTGACCTGAACACGATGGCGCCGTTGTGCTGCCCGGAATCAATTCGGCATTCCTAGGCGTTTCCGAGCGCCCTGTCGACGGCGATCTCGATGACGACCCGCTCCGGGTTGTGCCGCGGGGTGCGCTCGTAGCGCTCCGCGTAGCGGCGTACCGCGTCCTGGACCTCCTCGGGCTCCGTGCGGACCACTGCCCGGCCCTCCAGGGTCGCCCAGCGGCGCCCCTCCATCTGGCAGACCGCGACCCGCGCGCCCCCGGGGCCCGCTGCCCGGACGTGGGCGGCCTTTCTTGTGTTCCCGCCGGTGATGACGCGGGCCAGTCGCGTCTCCGGGTCGTAGGTCACCCCCACGGGCACCACATGCGGTGTGCCGTCCGGGCGAAGCGTGGTCAGGGTGCACACATGGCGTTCCCGCCAGAAGGCGAGGTATCCGGGGCCGGGGTTGCTTACGTCAGGCATGGGGTCAGCCTAGAGAAGGGGTATACGGCCGGGCAGGGGAGGCGCGTATCGGCCTTGAGTGGAATAGACTCAACTTTGTACCCGTTGTTCGAGTCATAGTTCCGTGAAGCACCAGCACGAGGAGGAGACAGCGCCCGTGGACGCCGAGCTGACCAACAAGAGCCGGGACGCCCTGAACGCGGCCACCAGCAGGGCCGTCAAGGACGGTCATCCCGATCTGACCCCCGGGCACCTGCTGCTTGCGCTGCTCGCGGGCGAGGACAACGCGAACATCACCGACCTGCTGGCCGCCGTCGAGGCCGACCAGGTGGTCGTACGCGAGGCGACCGAGCGGCTCCTGGGCTCGCTGCCCAGTGTGACCGGTTCGACCGTCGCACCGCCGCAGCCGAGCCGCGACATGCTCGCCGTCATCGCCGACGCCGACCAGCGCGCCAAGGAGCTCGGCGACGACTATCTCTCCACCGAGCACCTGCTGATCGCCCTCGCGGCGAAGGGCGGCCGCGCCGGTGAGATCCTCGACGGGCAGGGAGCCAGTGCGAAGAGGCTGCTGGACGCATTCGAGAAGAGCAGGGGAGGGCGCCGGGTGACCACTCCCGACCCCGAGGGCCAGTACAAGGCGCTGGAGAAGTTCGGTACGGACTTCACGGCCGCCGCCCGCGAGGGCAAGCTCGACCCGGTCATCGGCCGTGACCAGGAGATCCGCCGCGTCGTGCAGGTGCTGTCGCGTCGCACGAAGAACAACCCGGTGCTCATCGGCGAGCCCGGCGTCGGCAAGACGGCCGTCGTCGAGGGCCTCGCCCAGCGCATCGTCAAGGGTGACGTACCCGAGTCCCTGCGGAACAAGCGGCTCGTGTCCCTGGACCTCGGTGCGATGGTCGCGGGCGCCAAGTACCGCGGCGAGTTCGAGGAACGCCTCAAGACCGTCCTCTCCGAGATCAAGGAGAGCGACGGGCAGATCATCACCTTCATCGACGAGCTGCACACCGTCGTCGGCGCGGGCGCCGGCGGCGACTCCGCGATGGACGCGGGCAACATGCTCAAGCCGATGCTCGCCCGTGGTGAGCTCCGCATGGTCGGCGCCACCACGCTGGACGAATACCGCGAGCGCATCGAGAAGGACCCCGCCCTGGAGCGCCGCTTCCAGCAGGTCCTGGTCGCCGAGCCGTCCGTCGAGGACACCATCGCCATCCTCCGTGGCCTCAAGGGCCGCTACGAGGCGCACCACAAGGTCCAGATCGCCGACTCCTCGCTGGTGGCCGCCGCGACGCTCTCGGACCGCTACATCACCTCCCGGTTCCTCCCCGACAAGGCCATCGACCTCGTCGACGAGGCGGCCTCCCGGCTCCGTATGGAGATCGACTCCTCGCCCCTGGAGATCGACGAGCTCCAGCGGTCCGTCGACCGTCTGCACATGGAGGAGCTGGCGCTCAAGAACGAGAGCGACGAGGGCTCCAAGCAGCGCCTGGAGAAGATCCGCCGCGACCTCGCCGACAAGGAGGAGGAGCTGCGCGGCCTCACCGCCCGCTGGGAGAAGGAGAAGCAGGGCCTGAACCGCGTCGGTGAGCTCAAGGAGCGCCTCGACGAGCTGCGCGGCCAGGCCGAACGCGCCCAGCGCGACGGTGACTTCGACACCGCCTCCAAGCTGCTGTACGGGGAGATCCCCGGCCTGGAGCGGGAGCTGGCCGAGGCCGACGAGGCCGAGCAGGAGGCCGCCCAGGACAAGGACACCATGGTCAAGGAGGAGGTCGGCCCGGACGACATCGCCGACGTCGTCGGAGCCTGGACCGGGATCCCGGCCGGACGCCTCCTGGAGGGTGAGACCCAGAAGCTGCTGCGGATGGAGTCGGAGCTGGGCAGGCGGCTGATCGGCCAGACCGAGGCCGTGCGCTCCGTGTCGGACGCCGTGCGCCGTACGCGCGCGGGGATCGCCGACCCCGACCGGCCCACGGGTTCGTTCCTCTTCCTCGGCCCGACCGGGGTCGGCAAGACGGAGCTGGCCAAGGCGCTCGCGGACTTCCTGTTCGACGACGAGCGGGCCATGATCCGCATCGACATGAGCGAGTACAGCGAGAAGCACAGCGTCGCCAGGCTCGTCGGGGCCCCGCCCGGCTACGTCGGCTACGAGGAGGGCGGCCAGCTCACGGAGGCGGTCCGCCGCCGCCCGTACAGCGTCGTGCTGCTGGACGAGGTCGAGAAGGCCCACCCCGAGGTCTTCGACATCCTGCTCCAGGTGCTCGACGACGGCCGGCTCACCGACGGGCAGGGCAGGACGGTGGACTTCCGCAACACCATTCTGATCCTCACGTCGAACCTGGGCAGCCAGTTCCTCATCGATCCCCTGATCGAGCCCGAGGTGAAGAAGGAGCAGGTCCTGGAGGTCGTACGGGCCTCGTTCAAGCCGGAGTTCCTCAACCGGCTCGACGACCTGGTCGTCTTCTCCGCCCTGTCCGGTGACGAGCTGGCGCACATCGCGGGGCTTCAGGTGGCCCGTCTCGCCGGCCGGCTGGCCGACCGCCGGATCCACCTCGACGTCACCCCGGACGCCCTGGCCTGGCTGGCCGTGGAGGGCAACGACCCGGCGTACGGCGCCCGGCCGCTGCGCCGGCTCATCCAGACCGCGATCGGCGACCGGCTCGCGAAGGAGATCCTGGCGGGCGAGGTCAAGGACGGCGACACGGTCCGGGTGGACCGGGCCGGTGACGGACTGATCGTGGGCACCACGACCGCGGCGAAGACGCTGTAGGCGGTAGCCGGTGACCTGTGTCCCCGGCCGGAGGACCTCGTGTCCCCGGCCGGGGACACACGTGTGTACGGCCCGTGTCCGCATTGATGTGTGCATCCGGCACGCATCATCGGTGGAACCGCCCACTAAATTGAGCCGAAAATTTGTATTCCGTGGCTGAATGGGGGACGCGATACGCTCCGGACCTCGCTTTTTGTACCGCGGCGATACATATCTGTGCGCTCGGGTGGAACCGGCGGGCCGACTGTGCGGGTGATCGTGTTCCGCGCAATATCAGGACACTCCGGGCCCCATTACTTTGCGGCGGGGGTGGACGGTCCGAATTCCGAAGCCGGTAAGGTACGCGCATGACGGAGCGGATACCCGGTGAGCAGAGTGCGGAGCCGAAGGATTGCAAAAGTGACAGCCTCATCCGCCTGAGCGAATTTCGTACGCTGTGGGCGGCTTTTGCACAGTCGGTGCTGGGTGACCAGCTGGCGCGGGTGGCGTTGTCGCTGCTGGTGTTCGAACGCACCGAGTCGGCCGGCTGGACCGCGGCGACCTACGCCCTGACGAGTCTGCCCGCGCTGCTGTCCGGGGTGCTCCTCGCCGGTCTCGCCGACCGTTTCCCCCGGCGCACGGTCATGATCAGCTGCGATCTGGTGCGCGCCGTCCTCGTCGGACTCATGGCCCTGCCCGGTACGCCCTTGCCGCTGCTGGCAGGGCTCCTGGTGCTGGCCCAGCTCGCCGAGGCGCCTTTCGGGGCGTCGCAGGGCGCCCTCATGCCGGCCGTCCTGGGCGAGCGCCTGTACGAGCGGGGGCAGCGGGTCATGCTGATCACCCACCAGGCCGGACAGCTGGTCGGCTTCGCCGTCGGCGGGGTGCTCGTCGTCTGGCTGGGCAGCCACGTCTCCCTCGGGCTGAACGCGGTGACGTTCCTGATCTCCGCGGCCCTGATCAGACTGGGCGTGAAGGCGAGGCCGGTGGACAAGGAAGCCGACGCCCCGCCGAAGCGGATGCACACCCAGGTGGGGAAGGCCGCCGCACTGATCTGGTCGGACCCC
This sequence comes from Streptomyces sp. NBC_01166, assembly GCF_045039765.1. Taxonomy (NCBI): domain Bacteria; kingdom Bacillati; phylum Actinomycetota; class Actinomycetes; order Kitasatosporales; family Streptomycetaceae; genus Streptomyces; species Streptomyces sp. NBC_01166. Next base: position 4,074,832 of record NZ_CP108613.1, on the reverse strand, counting down.
CGGCTGCGGTCGCTGGTCGCGCTCGGCTGGCTGGCCGGGTTCATCGTGCTGCCGGAGGGCCTGGCCGCTCCCTTCGCCGAGGAGGCCGGCGCCGGCGCCGCGTCGGTGGGGCTCCTGCTCGCCGCGCATCCCACCGGCATGGTCCTGGGCGCGGCGTTCCTGGGGCGGGCGGGATTCGACGTGGAGCGGCGCCGCCGGCTGCTCGGGCCGCTGGCGGTGGGCGCGAACCTTCCGCTGGTCGTCTACTGGGCGGGCCCCGGTGTGGGCGTTGCCCTGCTGGTCCTGCTGGTGTCCGGCCTCTGTTCCGCCTACCAGATCACCGCGGGTGCGACCTTCGTGCTGCTCACCCCTGCCGATCAGCGCGGTCAGGCACTGGGCCTGGCCAGGTCGGGGCTGACCGCCATGCAGGGGATCGGCGTCGCGGCGGGCGGCCTGGCCGCGGAGCTGTCCGGGTCCTCGGCGCGGACGATCGGAGGGGCGGGTCTCGTCGGCACGCTCTGCGCGGTCCTGGTCGCGGTTTCCTGGTCGCGTGCCAGGGGAACGAGCGCGGGGACGATTCCCCTGAGCGCATAGGACCACCGGCCGCGATGGCGGCTAGGGTCGAAGCCAGGAAACCACGTGCGATCCACAGGAGTACCCAGCGATGTCTATCGACCCGTCCTCGATCCCTAACTTCGGGGGCCAGCCCGAACCCCAGACGTCAGGCCCCGAGGGCCCCGTGGTCCCCGACCAGGACCTCGTCAAGCAGCTCCTCGAGCAGATGGAGCTGAAGTTCGTCGTCGACGACGAGGGCGACCTCGCCGCGCCGTGGGAAGACTTCCGGACGTACTTCATGTTCCGCGGCGAGGAGGAGCAGCAGGTCTTCTCCGTCCGGACCTTCTACGACCGCCCCCACGCCCTGGACCAGCGGCCCGTTCTCCTCGACGCGATCGACGACTGGAACCGCCGCACCCTGTGGCCCAAGGTCTACACGCACGCCCACGAGGGCGAGGAGGGCACCGCCGCCTCCGTGCGGCTGGTCGGTGAGGCGCAGATGCTCATCGGCACCGGTGTCAGCCTGGAGCACTTCGTCTCCTCGACGGTCAGCTGGGTGCGGGCCTCGATCGAGTTCGACAAGTGGCTCGTGGAGCGTCTCGGCCTGGAGCCCGCCGAGAAGAAGGACGAGGGCGAGGAGCCCACGGAGGCCTGAGCCGGCCGGACCGCGGAGGCCCGGTCCGGAGCGCGGCCCACACGGCCGGCGCCCGGACCGGGCCTCCGTCGTGGGCGGTCAGGAGGCCCGGAGGCTCTTCAGCCGGGTGACCGCCTCGGTGAGCACGTCCGTGCGCTTGCAGAACGCGAAGCGTACGAAGGGGGCGCCCTGCTCGCGGTGGTCGTAGAAGACCGCGTTCGGCACGGCGACGACACCGCAGCGTCCGGGGAGCGCACGGCAGAAGGCGAAGCCGTCACCCCCGTCGCCGAGCGGGCGGATGTCGGCGCTGACGAAGTACGTTCCGGCGGGCTTGTAGACCTCGAAGCCGGCCTCGGCGAGGCCCCCGGCGAGCAGGTCGCGCTTGGCACGCAGGTCGGTGCGGAGCCCGTCGAAATAGCTGTCGGGCAGCCGCAGGGCCTCGGCGACGGCGTACTGGAAGGGGCCGCCGGAGACGAACGTCAGGAACTGCTTGGCGGAGCGGACCGCGGTGACCAGTTCCGGGCTCGCGGTGATCCAGCCGATCTTCCAGCCCGTCAGCGAGAACGTCTTGCCCGCGCTGCTGATGCTGACCGTGCGCTCCCGCATGCCGGGGAAGGACGCGAGGGGGATGTGCTCGCCCTCGAAGACGAGGTGCTCGTAGACCTCGTCGGTGACGACCAGGAGGTCCCGCTCGCACGCGAGTGCGGCGACGGCCGCGAGTTCGTCACGGGTCAGGACGGTGCCGGTCGGGTTGTGCGGGGTGTTGAGCAGGATCAGCCGGGTGCGGGGCGTGACGGCCGCGCGCAGCTCGTCGAGGTCGAGCCGGTAGGCACCCTCGTGGGGCCTGAGCGTGACGGGGACGCGGGTACCGCCTGCCATGGCGATGCAGGCGGCGTACGAGTCGTAGTACGGCTCCAGGGCGATGACCTCGTCGCCGGGCTCCAGGAGGGCCAGCAGGGAGGCGGCCACCGCCTCCGTGGCGCCCGTGGTGACCAGGACCTCGGCATCGGGGTCGTACTCCAGTCCGTAGTACCGCAGCTGGTGCTCCGCGACAGCGGAACGCAGCTCGGGGATGCCGGGGCCCGGTGGGTACTGGTTGCCGTGGCCGGCGCGCAGGGCGCGGACGGCGGCCTCGCGGATCTCCTCGGGGCCGTCGGTGTCGGGGAAGCCCTGGCCGAGGTTGATCGCCCCGGTCTGTGCGGCCAGCGCCGACATCTCCGCGAAGATCGTCGTGCCGAACTCGGTGAGGCGGCGGTTGAGCAGCGGTCGTCCCTGTGTCATGGGCGCCATCCTGTGCCGAAGCTCTGGAGTTGCTCAAGTCTGCTTTGGCCGCGGCGGGGCGTGGGAATCCAACGGGCAGTCGAGAAGCGGGGACCTCGCTTCGGGGGACAGAAGGATGTGAGGTCGATGGAGTCGTTCTTCTTCATCGTTTTCCTGGTGATCGTGGTGGTGGGCATCGCCGCCCTCGCCTCGGGATCCGGTGGCCGCGGGAGGGCGCCGTCGTCGCGCGCCGGGCGCAGTGGGCGCCGCAGCTCGGACAGCGGCTCCGGAGGGAGCTCGGGCAGCTGGTGGGCCGGGGACTCCGGCGGCGGTGACTCCGGCGGCGGTGACTCAGGCGGGCATTCGTGCGGGGGCGGCAGCAGCTGCGGCGGTGGGGGTGGCGGAGGCTGCGGCGGTGGCGGCGGCAACTGACTGAGACGGGATCGCCCGTCCCGTACGGGGGGCGGTGCGGGTGCGCCTGAGGTGTCCGGTGGGAACGAACTCCCGCCGGACACCTTTTTGTTGGGCGTGCGGGAACAGGTGAACCGTCCTGCCCCCTGAGGGATGGAAACCACGGCAAGTTGGGTAAAAACGCTGTGAGTGCGACGTACTTCGTGATTGCATCGTTGTAGAGAACATTCAGCCCCCGGAACCCAGTTGGGCCGGATCGGGCTCCTCCTCCCCCGCGTGCGCCGGCACGGGGGTACCTCCTGTCCATGTGTCCCTGTGCGTTTTGCGGAGCCGATCCATGCTCACAACCCTCCAGACCGCCTACTCCGATACCCGAGCCGCCGATCTGGCATGGACGCTCGGGCGGGAACCGCTGCCCGCCCTCGCCGTACTCGACCTCCAACTAGCGGGAGCGAAGGTGCAGTTGAGGCTGCTCGGCGCCTCTCATCAGGTGCTGCTGGAGGAGGAGCGCCGTACGTGCTCCGAGACCGTGGCCTGTCTGCCGGGCAGCAGCACGCCGCTGCCGCTGGGTGTCGCCGAGAGCCTGGGTGACTGGGACTACGAATTCGCGGCGCGCGTCGAGACGCTCTCGGAGGGCTCGTTCGCGGGGCGTGCGCAGGAGCTGCTCGCGCTGGTGACCGACCATCCGCACGGACTGGCGGGGACGTTTCCCGGCAGCCCCTACGCCTTCACCGCGATGCTCGCGCAGCGGACGGAGGGCCAGGTGCGCTGGCGGACCTGGCACGCGTATCCCCAGGAGGGGCAGCTGGTGGTCACCCGGTCGCGGGTGGGGGTGCGGGTGCCGGCAGCGGTGTCGTGAAGGGGGTGCGCGGGGCCGGGCCGGTGCGATGTGCGCCGGGCTCGGCGCGCGTCCGGCGCACACCACTTGCACCCGTGTGGGTGACAAGCAGCGACCTTCCCGTCACGTAGCGTTCATTTCATGATCGACCAGCAGATGTCGCTGCGAGGGGGCGTGGCGGGGCTTCCCGTGCGGCCTAGGACCGGCCGGTTCCTCGTGCTGGCCGTGGTCTTCATCTGTGCCGCGTGCGGTCTGGTGTACGAGCTGGAACTGGTCGCGCTGGCCTCGTACCTGATCGGTGACTCGGTCACGCAGGCGTCGGTCGTGCTCTCCGTGATGGTGTTCGCGATGGGCATCGGCTCACTTCTCGCGAAACGTTTACGCGGCCGCGCCGCCGTGGGGTTCGGGCTGATCGAGGCCGCGCTGGCGCTCGTCGGCGGCACGTCGGCGCTGATCCTGTACGCCTCCTTCGCCTGGCTCGGGGAGTCGCGCTACGCGCTGGTCGGCTTCTCGCTAGCGATCGGCATCCTGATCGGCGCGGAGATCCCGCTGCTGATGACGCTGATCCAGCGGGTCGACCGGCAGGACGCGGGCGGGGCGGTCGCGGACCTCTTCGCCGCCGACTACGTGGGCGCGCTGGTCGGCGGGCTGGCCTTCCCGTTCCTGCTGCTGCCGATGATGGGCCAGCTGACGGGAGCGCTGTTCACCGGCGCGGTCAACGCGGCAGCGGGCGGGGCGCTGGTGCTGTGGGTGTTCCGGCGCGACCTGGGCACCAGGTCGCGCTGGCTGCTGATCCTGGTCAACTGCGCGGTGATCGTCCTGCTGGCCACGGCCTCCGTCCTGGTCGACGACTTCGAGCGGGCGGCACGGCGCGCGGTGTACGGGGACGAGGTGCGGGTCGCCGTGCAGACCGACGTACAGGAGATCGTCCTCACGGGGCCGGGGCGGGGCGCCGTCGACCTCTATCTGGACGGCCGCCTCCGGGTCAGCTCCCGGGACGAGCACCGCTACCACGAGGCGCTGGTGCACCCCGCGATGAAGGGCGTCCACCGGCGGGTGCTGATCCTGGGCGGCGGCGACGGGCTGGCAGCCCGCGAGGTGCTGCGCTACCCGGATGTCACTTCCGTCGTGGTGGTCGAGCTCGATCCGGCCGTCACCCGGTTGGCCCGTACGGACCCGGCGCTCTCCCGGATGAACGGGCACGCGTACGACGATCCCCGGCTGACGGCGGTCGCCGGGGACGCCTTCACATGGCTGCGAACCGCACGCGAGCGCTACGACGTGGTGATCTCGGACCTCCCCGACCCGGGGATCACGGCGAGCACGAAGCTCTACGCGGCCGAGTTCTACGGGCTGGTCGCCGGGGCACTGGAGCCCGGCGGCCGGCTGGTGGTGCACGCGGGGTCGCCGGGCAGCAGACCGACGACGTTCTGGACGGTGGAGGCCTCGGTACGGGCGGGCGGACTCACGACCCGGCCCTACCGCGTCGATGGGCGCCTCACCGGGTTCGCGGCGGGGCCGGACCGGGCCGCGGCGAGCGGGGCGGAGGCACCGCGGGACTGGGGGTTCGTGCTGGCCGCCCGGCAGGAGGCGGGCCGGCTCGGGCTGGACCCGGGGGCGCCCGCCCTGCGGACGCTGGGGGAGCGGGAGCTGCTGGCCGGGCGTCGCTCGGCGGAGCGGGTGCGGCAGCACGGGGCACTGCCGTCGACGCTGGTCCACCCGCGGTACTGGGAGGAACCGTGAGCACGGTGGTGCGGCGCGGTCCGCACGGTGTCCGGGGTGGAAGCGCTGACGGGACGGCCGGGGCTGAGTAGGCTCGGTCGGTATGGAGCATGAGGTGTTCGTTCCGGTTCCGGTTCCGGCCCTGCGGCGGACGCTGGGTGATCCCGCACGCGTCGCGCGCTGCGTGCCAGGACTCCAGCAGGATGCCGACGCGTCGGCGGGGCCGCTGGCGGGCCGGCTGAAATTCCGGGCCGACGGCCACACGATCACGTATCGCGGGGCGCTGACGCTGCGGCCTTCGGACGGGGGTGACTCCTTCTCCGTGGCCGGGGAGGGCGTGGAGGCCCGGGGCACGGGCTCGGCGAAGCTCGCACTGACCGTCGGCCTCACGGAGACGGACGGTGGCACGACGATCGGATTCACCGGAACGGTGAGCGGTGACGGCCGCATCGTGGAACTGGACACGGCCGCGGCGCTCGCCGCCGCGCAGCGGCTGCTGGACCGCTTCACGCAGCAGCTGGTGACGGAGACCCTGGCTGCGCGGGACGGGGCGGGGGAGTCCGACGCGCCGGCCGGGGAGCCCGGAGCGGCGTCTGCCGAGGGGGCGTCACCCGAGGCCACTTCTCCCGAGCCGTCTCCCGAGTCGCCGTCCGCCGAATCGCAGCCTGCCGAGCCGCCGTCCGCCGACAAGGGGTCCGTGTTCGACGCGCCCGTGCCGCCGCCGTCGCTCGACCCGTCCGCGGAGATCGAGTTCACCGTGCCGGACGAGCCGCCCGCCGAGGCCGCGCACGCCCGCCGCACGATGATCGGCCGCAGCACGGAGGAGGTCGACCACGCCCCGCCGCGCGGCCGGTACGCCCCCGTCCCGGCGCCCGAGGCGGGTGCCGCGGGCATCACGCTCCGCTGGGCCGCCCCGGCAGCCGCCCTGGCGATCGCCTCGGCGGTGGTGGTGGGCAGGGCACTGCGGCGCAGGCGGCCGTAAGGAGCCGCCCCGCGCCAGTAGTGTCGGGGGGTGAGCAGAGTTGCGAAGAACGCCCGGCTGACCGCCGGCGACGTCGAATTGACCGTTGACCCCGTGAACGGCTGCCGGATCAGCAGCCTGCGGATCGGGGACACCGAACTGCTGCGCCAGGGCGAGCGGTACGGCTGCTTTCCCATGGTGCCGTGGTGCGGCCGCACCGAGAACGGCCTGTTCCGCAACGGTGGTGAGCCGCACCAGATGCCGCTCAACTCCCCACCGCACGCCATCCACGGAACCGGCCGCGACACCTCCTGGCGGCCGGCCCGGGAGGGCGACACGGAAGCCGCCTTCTTCTACGACCTGGCCGACCCATGGCCGTACGAGGGCCGGGTGACGCAGTCCTTCGAGCTGACCGAGGAATCGCTGACGCTGAGCCTCGGCATCGAGACGTACGGGGACTCTTTCCCGGCGCAGGCCGGGTGGCACCCCTGGTTCCTCCGGAACCTCGGCGGCCAGGACGTGCGGATCGACTTCGACGCGGCCTGGCAGGAGGAGCGCGGCGACAACCACCTGCCGACCGGCCGCCGGATCGACCCCCGGCCCGGCCCGTGGGACGACTGCTTCGGGATGCCCGCGGGTGTCGACGTGAAGCTGACGTGGCCCGAGCAGCTGGAGCTGACGGTCAAGAGCCGGGACGAGTGGGTGGTGATCTACGACGAGCAGGCGGAGGCGGTCTGCGTGGAGCCGCAGTCCGGGCCGCCGAACGGGCTGAACACGGCCCCCCGGCTGGTCACCCCGATCGAGCCCCTGGAGATCACGACGACCTGGAGCTGGGCGCGGCTCTGAACCCTCCGCGGCAGCCCTTACCCTCGTTGACATGACTGACGTACGTGCTGAGCTGCTCCAGCAGATCAAGGACAAGGCCGTGGTGCACGGCAAAGTGACCCTCTCCTCGGGTCTGGAAGCCGACTGGTACATCGACCTGCGCCGGATCACGCTGGACGGCAAGGCCGCGCCGCTGGTCGGCCAGGTGATGCTCGATGCCACCGCCGAGCTGGACTACGACTGCGTCGGCGGTCTGACGCTGGGCGCCGACCCGGTGGCCACCTCGATGCTGCACGCGTCGGCGGCGCGCGGGAAGAGCCTGGACGCGTTCGTCGTCCGCAAGGCGCAGAAGGCCCACGGGATGCAGCGCCGCATCGAGGGCACGGACGTCAAGGGCCGTCGCTGCCTCGTCGTCGAGGACACCTCGACGACCGGTGGCTCCCCGCTGACCGCGGTCGAGGCCGTGCGTGAGGCCGGCGGCGAGGTCGTGGCCGTCGCCGTGATCGTCGAGCGCGGGGCCGCTCCGGCGATCGCGGAGGCCGGTCTGCCGTACGTCCATGTCTACTCGGTGTCTGACCTCGACCTGGGCTGACCTGCAGCTTTCTTGGGGCGCTCCCCGTTTCACGTGAAACGGGGAGCGGCTGGTCGACGGGCAGCGTGGAGCCGAGGCGAGAGTCTGGGAAGATGTGGGCGACGATGACGTCGCCCCCAGGTCAGGGACCAAGCACTGCACACCCGCACATCCCAAGGAGCGGACAGATGCCCATCGCAACCCCCGAGGTCTACGCCGAGATGCTCGACCGGGCGAAGGCAGGCAAGTTCGCCTACCCGGCCATCAATGTGACGTCGACCCAGACCTTGCACGCTGCACTGCGCGGCTTCGCGGAGGCGGAGAGCGACGGCATCGTCCAGATCTCCACCGGTGGTGCCGAATTCCTGGGCGGCCAGTACAACAAGGACATGGTGACGGGCGCCGTAGCCCTGGCCGAGTTCGCGCACATCGTCGCCGCCAAGTACGACATCACGGTCGCGCTGCACACCGACCACTGCCCCAAGGACAAGCTGGACGGTTACGTCCGTCCGCTGCTCGACGTCTCCGCGGAGCGCGTCGCCAAGGGTCTGAACCCGCTGTTCCAGTCGCACATGTGGGACGGCTCGGCCGAGACTCTCGCCGACAACCTGTCCATCGCCCAGGAGCTGCTGGCCAAGGCCGCCGCCGCCAAGATCATCCTTGAGGTCGAGATCACCCCGACCGGTGGCGAGGAGGACGGCGTCACGCACGAGATCAACGACGAGCTGTACACGACCGTCGACGACGCGCTGCGTACGGCCGAGGCGCTCGGCCTGGGCGAGAAGGGCCGCTACCTGCTGGCAGCGTCCTTCGGCAACGTCCACGGCGTCTACAAGCCGGGCAACGTCGTCCTGCGTCCCGAGCTCCTCAAGGACCTCCAGGAGGGCGTCTCCGCGAAGTACGGCAAGCCGGCCGGAAGCCAGCCCTTCGACTTCGTCTTCCACGGCGGCTCGGGCTCCACGGCCGAGGAGATCGCCACCGCACTGGAGAACGGCGTCGTGAAGATGAACCTCGACACCGACACCCAGTACGCCTTCACCCGCCCGGTCGCGGACCACATGTTCCGCAACTACGACGGTGTCCTCAAGGTCGACGGCGAGGTCGGCAACAAGAAGACCTACGACCCGCGCACGTGGGGCAAGGCCGCCGAGGCCGGCATGGCCGTGCGCGTCACGGAGGCCTGCGCCAACCTGCGTTCCGCCGGTACCAAGCTGAAGTAAGTACGTCACGGACACAGGTGCGGGCCCGGTCTCCCTTCGGGGGGCCGGGCCCGTGCCGTACCGCTGCGCGGGGCTCGTCCCTGCCCGCCGGAGGGGCTGGAAACGGCTCCTCGGGCGGCGTGTGAATGGCCGGTCGGAGCGGCAGCGGTGATGCTGCTCGTATGACTGACACGGACGGCGCGGACGGCGACGGGATCCGGGTCGCCTCGCCCGTGGGCCGGTGGGTCGTCCTGACCACCGTGCTCGGGTCCAGCATGGCTCTGCTCGACTCCACGGTCATCAATGTGGCCCTCCCCCGCATCGGCGAGGACCTCGGCACCGACATGGCCGCCCTGCAGTGGACCGTCAACGCCTACATGCTCACCCTGGCCGGTCTGATCCTGCTCGGAGGAGCGCTCGGGGACCGGTTCGGGCGGCGGCGGGTGTTCGTCCTCGGGGTGGTCTGGTTCGCCGCGGCCTCGCTGCTGTGCGGGATCGCACCGAACGCGGAGGTGCTGGTCGCCTCGCGGGCGTTGCAGGGGGTCGGCGGCGCGCTTCTCACGCCCGGTTCGCTGGCGATCATCCAGGCGAGTTTCCACCCCGACGACCGGGCCCGTGCCGTGGGGCTGTGGTCCGGGCTCGGCGGGGTCGGCGCGGCAGTCGGGCCGTTCCTCGGGGGATGGCTGGTGGACGGGCCGGGGTGGCGGTGGGTGTTCCTGCTCAACCTGCCGCTCGCCGCCGTCTGTGTGCCCGTGGCCCTGCGCCACGTACCGGAGTCCCGGGACCCGGACGCCCACGGCCGGTTCGACGTGCTCGGCGCCGCCCTCGCCGCGCTGTCTCTCGCCCTGGTCACCTACGCGCTGATCGAGGTGCCCGAGCAGGGCGCTTCCGTCACCGTGATCGGTGCGGCACTCGGTGGCGTGGTTCTCGGTGCGGCCTTCGTGCGGCTGGAGCGGCGCCGGGCCGACCCCATGGTGCCGCCGTCGATCTTCGCGTCGCGGCAGTTCACGGCCGTCAACATCGTCACGTTCTGTGTGTACGCGGCCCTGGGCGGGTTCTTCTTCCTCTCCGCGATCCAGCTCCAGGTGGTCGCCGGTTACTCGGCGCTCGGCGCAGGCACCGCGCTCCTGCCCACCACGGTGCTGATGCTGCTCTTCTCCGCGTCGGCGGGCGACCTCGGCCGGCGTATCGGGCCCCGCATCCCCCTCACCGTCGGCCCGCTGCTGGCAGCCGCCGGGATGCTCCTGATGCTGCGGGTCGGCCCCGGCGCCTCCTACCCGCTGGACGTCCTGCCCGCCGTGCTGGTGCTGGGCCTCGGCATGGTCACCCTGGTGGCGCCCCTCACCGCGACCGTCCTGGCGGCGGTGGACACCGGCCGGGCCGGGCTCGCCAGCGGCATCAACAACGCGGCGGCGCGGGCGGCCGGGCTGCTCGCGGTGGCCGCGCTCCCGCTGCTGGCCGGGATGGGCCCGGAGGCGTACCGCGACGCGGGGGAGTTCGCCTCGACGTTCCGGCGGGCCATGCCGATGTGCGCCGGTCTGCTGGTGGCCGGTTCGGTGATCGCCTGGTGGGCCGTGCGGAGGCCTCCCGAGGCCCGGCCGGAGCCCCGGCCGGTGTGTTCGACGCACTGCGGGGTGTCGGCCCCGCCCTTGGAGCCGGAACCCCGGCCCAGGCACACTTGAACCATGTCCATCCACGAGAACCTTCTCGGGGGCCCTGCCCCGACCCACCTGCCCGACGATCCGGAGCCGCGCGAGCTGCTCGCGAGCGGCACGGCGCCCGCCGATGTCGCGGCGAAGTACCCCACCTCCTCGCTGGCCTGGGCGCAGCTCGCCGACGAGGCGTACGAGGGCGGCCGGGTCGTCGAGTCGTACGCGTACGCGCGCACCGGTTACCACCGCGGCCTCGACGCCCTGCGCCGCGCGGGCTGGAAGGGCCACGGCCCCGTCCCGTTCGAGCACGAGCCGAACCGCGGCTTCCTGCGGGCCCTGCACGCCCTCGCGCGCGCCGCGCAGGCGATCGGTGAGCAGGAGGAGTACGAGCGCTGCTCCTCGTTCCTGCGCGACTCCTCGCAGACCGCCGCCGACATCCTGGGCTGAGACGACGCCTCCCTCCGGGGCCCCGCGGGCAGCAGCCCGCGGGGCCCCGGCGCGTCCCGCTGAAGGCCGTTAGGATGCCGTGCAGGGGACCGGAGCTCCACCACCTCAGAGGAAGGGGCGGACCGCTACCCGGAAGCTCGTGTCGAGGAGACAGAAATGTCGACGATCCACCCCGACCCCGAAGCCACCGGTGCGGACAACCCGCACCTGGACTTCGCGGGAACGACTCCGTACGAGGACTACGTCCAGGCGGACGTCCTGACCCACCTCCAGCACCTGCGCTCGGACGATCCCGGCGAGATGGTCTTCCTGGTCACCACCCAGGTCATGGAGCTGTGGTTCACGGTCATCGTCCATGAGTGGGAGACGGCGGCGCACGCCCTGCGCGAGGACCGCATACCGGTCGCCCGTGACGCCCTGAAGCGTTCGCTGCGGGAGCTGGAGGCGCTGAACGCCTCCTGGAAGCCGCTCGCCGGCCTCACCCCCGCCCAGTTCAACTCCTACCGCGGCTCCCTCGGCGAGGGGTCCGGCTTCCAGTCGGCGATGTACCGCCGGATGGAATTCCTGCTGGGCGACAAGTCCGCCTCCATGCTCGTGCCGCACCGGGGCGCGCCCCGCGTCCACGCCGAGCTGGAGAAGGCGCTCCACGAACCCGGTCTGTACGACGAGACGCTCGCCCTGCTCGCCCGGCGTGGATACGCCGTGCCGCAGTCGGTGCTGGAGCGGGACCTCTCGCAGAAGTACGAGCCGTCCCCCGCGGTCGAGGCCGTCTGGGCGGAGATCTACGCGGACGCTGACCAGAACGCCGAGCTCGTGCGGCTCGGCGAGGTGCTGACCGATGTCGGCGAGCTGGTGTGGCGCTGGCGCAACGACCATCTGACCGCCACCCGGCGGGCGATGGGCTCGAAGACGGGAACCGGCGGATCGGCCGGGGTCGCCTGGCTGGAGAAGCGGGCCACCAAGAGCGTGTTCCCCGAGCTGTGGACGGCGCGTAGCCATGTCTGACTTCAAGGAGCGCGCCGAGGCGCTCGACGCCGCCGACGGACTGGCCGCCCTGCGCGAGCTGTTCACCCTCGACGACACGGTCTACCTCGACGGCAACTCGCTGGGGGCGCTGCCCCGCCACGTCCCCGCGCGGATGCAGGACGTCATCACCCGTGAGTGGGGCTCGCTGCGCATCCGCTCCTGGGACGAGAGCGGCTGGTGGACCGCCCCCGAGCGGATCGGCGACCGGATCGCCCCGCTGGTCGGGGCGGCCGCGGGACAGATCGTGGTGGGCGACTCCACCAGCGTGAACGTCTTCAAGGCGGTCGTCGCGGCGACCCGCCTCGCGGGAGAGGGCCGCGACGAGATCCTCGTCGACGCGACGACCTTCCCCACCGACGGGTACATCGCCGCTTCGGCGGCCCGGATGACGGGCCACCGCGTCGTCCCGGTCGCGCCGTCCGACGTACCGGCCGCGCTCGGCCCGCGTACGGCGGCGGTCCTCCTCAACCACGTCGACTACCGCTCGGGCCGGCTCCACGATCTGCCCGGCCTCACCGCCGCCGTCCACGAGGCGGGAGCCGTCGCCGTGTGGGACCTGTGCCACAGCGCGGGCGCGCTGCCCGTGGGTCTCGACGCGCACGGCGTCGACCTGGCCGTCGGCTGCACGTACAAGTACCTCAACGGCGGCCCCGGTTCGCCGGCCTACCTGTACGTCGCCGAACGCCATCAGGCGGCTTTCGACTCGCCCCTGCCCGGGTGGACCTCGCACGCCGACCCGTTCGCGATGACTCCCGGTTACGCCCCCGCGGACGGTTCCGTACGGGGCAGGGTCGGTACCCCGGACATCCTGTCCATGCTGGCCCTGGAGGCTTCGCTGGACGTGTGGGAGGGCGTCGCGGTCGAGGCCGTGCGGGCCAAGTCCCTGGCGCTGACGGACTTCTTCCTGGAGTGCGTCGCCGCCTACGTCCCCGAGGGCCGGGTCACCCCGGTCACCCCGGCCGCCCACGCGGAGCGCGGCAGCCAGGTCTCCCTGCGGTGCGAGAACGCGGACGAGACGGAGGCGGTGATGCGCGCGCTCATCGAGCGTGGCGTGGTCGGCGATCTGCGCCGCCCGGACGTCCTGCGCTTCGGTTTCACCCCGTTGTACGTCGGTTTCGCCGACGCCGAGCGGGCGGCACGGATCCTCGCCGAAGTGCTGGCGGTCTGAGACCGGCCGTCCTCCGGGGGCGGCGTGACCCTCCGCCGCCGTGCGGGTCCACACTCCGGGCCCGTACGGCGGCGGTTCGTCGTACTGGTACCGTCCCCGCAGGTCAGTCCAGTTGGGCACGGGCCCAGGACGGTTGGAGCAGCATGTCGGATTCTGCCGCGCGTGATCGTGACGCCGCCGAGACCGAGTCGGCGTTCGCCCATCCGGTGATCGCCCCCGACGGGTCCGCGGCCTACGGGAGCCACCCCGACCAGGTGATCGACTTCTTCGCACCGCGGGACGGCCGTGCCGGGGCGCCGCTCGTGGTCCTGCTGCACGGTGGGGCCTGGCGGGCGCCGTACGACCGGCAGCACGTGTCGCCGTTCGCGGACTTCCTCGCGCGGCGCGGCTTCGCGGTGGCCAATGTGGAGTACAGGCGCGGCGGCGAGATCCCGCGGCAGGGCTCGGCCGGCCCGGTCGCGGGGCGCTGGCCCGAGACCTTCGACGACGTGGCCGCGGCGATGGACGCCCTGCCGGCGCTGGCGGCCCGGGAGCTGCCGGCGGCGGATCTGCGCAAGACCGTGGTCACCGGGCACTCGGCCGGCGGGCAGCTCGCCCTGTGGGCGGCTGCCCGGCACGTGCTCCCCGAGGGCTCGCCGTGGCGGCTGCCCGCCGCGCCGCCGCTGCGAGGGGTGGTCGCGCTGGCCCCGATCGGGGACTTCGCGAGCGCGGTGGAGCTGGACGTCTGCTCGGGCGCGTTGCACCAGCTCCTGGGCGGCGTGGACGACTTCGAGGCGCGGAGCGCACACGTGGATCCGGCCCTGCTGCTGCCGACGGGGATCGCGACCGCCGTGGTCCAGGGCGTGGACGACATCACCGTGCCGCAGGCCGTGACGGAGGCGTTCGTGGACGCCGCGGCGAAGGCCGGGGAGATGGTGGGGCTGACGCTGCTGGACGGGGTGGGGCACTTCCCGCTGATCGACCCGTCGGCGGACGCCTGCGCCGTGGTGGCCGAGGAGATCGCCCAGCTGGCCTGGTAGTACTTGCGACGGACGGCGAAGGATCCGTATCACTGCTGACGACCGGGGCCCGGGGCGGCGCCTACCGTGTGGGCGTGACCGAGAAGAAGACACGAAGCCCGGAACACCGGGCGGCCGCCGGGGCGATAGAAGGCCTGCGGCAGGACCTGTTCCAGAACGTGCTCGACTACCGCCCGCTGGGCCCGCTGGGCACGGACGGGCCGGTGATCCGGCGCCTGCCCAGGACCTTGCAGAAGGGCGTCGTCTGGTTCCCGCACGGGGTGGTGGGCCTGGTCGCGCTGATCTCGCTGATGGAGGGCGTCTTCTCGGCGAACACCTACTCCCCGTTCGGGGCAGCCACGGTCATCACCGCCTTCCTGCCGGCCGCGGCGCTGATGATGACGCTGGTCCGCCCCGTCCTCGCGTTCTGGGCGTCGATCGCGATCACCCCCCTGGTGGGGGCAGCGGGTGACGGGGACTGGCCGTGGGGGCCGAGCGCCTTCGCCTGCCACCTCGGCGTGCTGGTCGTCGTCGCGGCGAGGACCCGGCCGCGCACCGCCGCCTGGATGTGGCTGATCACGCTGTTCGCCGGGGGCGTCCTGGGCAACTTCGCCCAGCCCTACTCCTCCAGCACCGAGCCCATGGCCTTCGTCTCCGCGCTGGCCCTGCTCCTCGTCGCGTTGGTGCAGGTACGCCGCGAGGCCCAGCGGGAGGTGACGGTGCAGCGCACCGTCACGGCCGTGGAGCGTGACCGGCGCACGCTCCTGGAGGAGCGCACCACCATCGCCCGTGAGCTGCACGACGTCGTCGCCCACCACATGTCCGTCGTCGCCATCCAGGCCGAGGCCGCCCCGTACCGGGTGGAGAATCCGCCGCCCGAGCTGGAGCAGGCGTTCGTGACCATCCGGGAGAACGCCGTCGCCGCGCTCACCGAGCTGCGCCGCGTCCTCGGCGTCGTACGGGCGGAGGACTACGAGGCGCCGGACGCCCCGCAGCCCACGCTCGCCGAGCTCGACCGGCTGCTGGACAACGTCAGGGAGACGGGCCTGGAGACGGAGAAGACCGTCACCGGCGCGGTGCGGGATCTTCCGCAGGGCGTCGAGCTGTCGGCGTACCGGATCGTCCAGGAGGCACTGAGCAACACGCTCCGGCACGCGCCGGGGGCGACCGCAAAGGTGGAGATCGGCTATGTGCTCGGCGGGCTCGGGGTGCGTATCGTCAACGGACCCGCGCGGGGGCTGGTCAAGCCGTCGCCGGGTGCCGGGCACGGAATCACGGGGATGCGGGAGCGGGTCGCGATGCTGAACGGGGAGATGACCGCGGGGGCGTACGGGGACGGCGGCTACGAGGTCGCCGTGTTCCTGCCCGTACCGGCGCAGCGCTCCGGCGCGGAGGACGGTGAGGGCGCGTGACCGAGACGCCCATCCGGGTCCTGATCGTCGACGACCAGATGATGGTCCGCGAGGGCTTCTCCGTGCTGCTCAACGCCATGCCGGGCATCGAGGTCGTCGGTGAGGCCGTCGACGGGCGGCAGGCCGTCTCGCAGGTCGCCGCACTACGCCCCGACGTGGTCCTGATGGACATCCGGATGCCCGAGCTCAACGGCATCGAGGCGACCCGGGAGATCGTCGCCGCGGACGCGAACGCCAAGGTGCTCGTCCTGACCACCTTCGACCTCGACGAGTACGTCTACCAGGCCCTCCGGGCCGGCGCGTCCGGTTTCCTCCTGAAGGACGCCTCGGCGCGGCAGCTCGCCGAGGGCGTACGGGTGGTGGCGTCGGGCGAGGCGCTGCTCGCTCCGACGGTGACCAGGCGGCTGATCACCGAGTTCTCGAAGATCGCCGAGGCGCCGAGACCGCCCGCGATGTCCAGGATCGGTGACCTCACCGAGCGGGAGACGGAGGTGCTCGTGCTGATCGCCCAGGGGCTGTCCAACCTGGAGATCGCCTCGCACCTGGTGGTCGCCGAGTCGACCATCAAGACCCATGTGAGCCGCATCCTGGTGAAACTGGGGCTGCGGGACCGTACCCAGGCGGCCGTGTTCGCGTACGAGGCGAGGCTGGTCACGCCCGGATAGCGTCTGCTCATGCACGTGTCCTTCGATCCCTGGTCCCCGGCGTTCGTCGCCGACCCGTACCCCGCCTACGCCGCGCTGCGCGCCACCGGCCGGGCGCACTACTTCGAGCCGACGCGGCAGTGGCTCGTCCCGCACTACTCCGATGTGTCCGGGCTGCTGCGCGACCGGCGGCTGGGGCGGACCTATCTGCACCGGTTCAGCCACGACGAGTTCGGCGTGACCGCCCCGCCCGCCGAGCACGAACCGTTCCACACGCTCAACGGGCACGGGATCCTCGATCTGGAGGCCCCCGACCACACCCGGATCCGGCGGCTGGTCGCCAAGGCGTTCACGCCCCGGCGGGTCGAGGCGCTCGCCCCGACCGTGGAGCGGCTGGCCGCCGGGCTCGTCGACGACTTCGTCGGGGCGGGCGGCGGCGATCTGCTGAGCGCGGTCGCCGAGCCGCTGCCGGTGGCCGTCATCGGCGAGATGCTCGGGCTCCCGGAAGCCGACAGGCACCTGCTGCGGCCCTGGTCGGCCGCGATCTGCGGGATGTTCGAGCTGAACCCGCCGGAGGAGACCGCGCGGGCCGCCGTGCAGGCGTCGGTCGAGTTCTCCGGCTATCTGCGCGAGCTGATCGCCGCGCGGCGCGCGGACCCGGGGACCGATCTGATCTCCGGGCTCATCGCCGCCCACGACGACGAGGACCGGCTGACCGAGCAGGAGATCGTCTCCACCTGCGTGCTGCTGCTCAACGCCGGTCACGAGGCGACCGTCAACGCCACCGCCAACAGCTGGTGGATGCTCTTCCGGCACCCCGAGCAACTGGCCTCCCTGCGCGGCGACCACAGTCTGCTGCCGACGGCGGTGGAGGAACTGCTGCGCTACGACACCCCGGTGCCCATGTTCGCGCGGTGGGTCCTGGACGACATCGAGGTCGACGGCACCGTCATCCCGCGCGGTTCGCAGGTCGCGCTGCTCTTCGCGTCGGCCAACCGGGACCCGGAGCGCTTCGCCGACGCCGGGACGCTGGACCTGTCCCGGCGGGACAACCCGCACATCTCCTTCGGTGCGGGCATCCACTACTGCCTGGGCGCCCCGCTGGCCCGCCTCGAACTGGCCGCCTCGTTCGGCGAGTTGCTGCGCAAGGCGCCCGGTATGCGGCTGACGGCGGAGCCGGAGTGGAAGCCGGGCTACGTCATCCGGGGGCTCCGGGAGCTACTGGTCGAGATCTGAGGAGAGCGCGCCGGAGAGCCGTATGTGATCCGGGTGGTGCGGGTTCGCCCAGGTGTGGAGGCCCCACGTGGACAGGGCGAAGACTCCCGCCGTGCACGCGCCGGCGACGAGGGCCCGGGACCGCAGCGACCTGGGCCCGCGCGGCAGACGCAGGGTCAGCAGCCAGGTGAGCGGCGGGATCAGGGCGCCGGCGAGCAGGACGAGGGGCAGCTCCGTCCAGAGGACGGAGAGGTCCCTGCCGTGCCCCTCGAAGCCGGCGCCCATGTGCAGGCCCGTACGCAGTGACGAGCCCCAGACGTACAGGGCGGTCGCCGCCCCGAGCGCCGCCGTCGCACACCCGCCGTACCCTGCCGCGTCACGTTGTTCCATACGCGGCGAGACGTGCGCGCACCACGGCCGGTTCCCTACTCGGTCTGCAGGTCCCGCCGCCGGAAGCCCTCCAGGCCGAGCAGGATCAGGGCGGCGGCGATCAGCGTGAGTACGGCCAGGGGCGTCCAGCTCATGGGGGCCGCGGGCAGCTGGGGCACATGGCCGAAGGGCGACACGTTGTTCATCCAGTGCGGGAACCGCAGCAGTCGGCCCAGGTAGCCGACCACGAAGGCGTACACCGGTACGGCCCAGGCCGCCGATGCCGCCCGGGGCAGCCAGCCGAAGAGGACGGCCGCGACTCCGGCCGTGACCCAGAGAGCCGGAGCGTACGCCAGCGCGGCCCCCACCAGCTTCAGGATCAGCCCGGAGTCACCGGCCGAGGCCGCCCCCGCGACACCGATGCCGAGCCCCGCGAGGAGCAGCACGAGCGTGCCGCCCGCCAGTGCGACGGCGAGGTGGCTGCCCGCCCAGCGGGCGCGGGACAGGCCGGTCGCGAGCAGGGGCTCCACCCGGCCCGCGTTCTCCTCGGACCTCGGCCGCAGGGCGGCCGTCACCACGTACACGGCGGCGACGACGGCGAGGACCACCATGACCATCGAGGCGAAGGACTCCGCCATGGTCGTGCCACCGATGTCCTTGAGCGCCTCCTGGAGCTGGTCGATGTTCTTCAGCATGTCGTCCGCGTCGCCGAGGATCGACCCGTACATCACGCCCATCAGGAACAGTCCGGCGCCGAAGCCGGCGAGCACGGAGCGGTGCAGCCGCAGCGCGAAGCCCAGCGGCCGGGTCAGGGACCTGGAGGCGACCGGGCTGCCGAGCCGCGCGGCACGCAGCCCTGCCCCCACGTCCCGCCGGGTGGACAGGACGAATCCGGCGCCGGAACACAGGACGGCGAGTGCCACGCAGAGCAGCAGCGGCCACCAGCGGTCGTCCACGTACGGGTAGGTGCGCTGGATCCAGCCGATGGGGGAGAGCCAGGAGAGCGCGTCGTTGCCGCCCGCGTCACCGGCGGCCCGCAGGACGTACGCGAGGCCGATGACCGCCATGGCCATGCCGGAGGCGCCCCGGGTGTGCGCGGTGATCTGGACGGTGACCGCCGCGACGCCCGCGAAGACGACACCCACGGCCGCGTGCGAGAAGCCGTAGAGCAGAGAGCCGCCGGTGTCGATGGAGTCGATGCCCATCGAGCCGAGACCGACGGCGAGCAGCAGTGCGAGCGCGAGATTTGCGAGCACCGCGACGGACAGGGCGGCGGCCAGGTGGGCGTGCCGGCCGACGACGGCGGAGCGGACCAGCTCGGCGCGGTTGGTCTCCTCCTCGTCCCGGGTGTGACGGGTGATGATCAGGACGCTCATGAGACCCACGAGCACGGCCATGAAGCCGAGCATCTGGTGGCCTGCCATCGAGCCGAAGGTGTAGTCGTCGAGATAGTGCTCAGGCCCTGTCATGGCCAGTCCGGCCGGGCTCTTCATGGTGGTGACGACGGAGGCGCGGTCCGCCGGACCGGCGTACAGCGTCGTGTACTTGCTCGCGGTGGAGGCCGTGCCGACGAACAGGGCGAGGATCCAGACGGGCAGCCGGACACGGTCCCTGCGCAGGTTGAACCGGACCAGGGTGCGGGTGCCGGCCAGGGCGCCCCCGCTGTGCGTGAGGGACCGGGCGGGTGCGGGTGCCCGGGTGGTGGTGGCGGCGGTCATCGGCTGCCTCCGTCGGGGTGGCCGCCCACGGCGAGCTCGTCGCCGTAGTGGCGCAGCATGAGCTCCTCAAGGGTCGGCGGATGGCTGATCAGGCTGCGTACGCCGCATTCGGCGAGCCTGCTCACGGCGTCGTGGAGGTGGCCGCCGTCCACGGTGAACCGCACCCGGCTTCCGGCCCCGTCGTCGCCGACCTCCACGGAGTGCACCCCGGGCAGGCCGTCGAGCCCGGTGGCGGGCCGGTCCGTCTCGGCCTCGACCGTCGTACGCGTCAGATGCCGCAGCTCGCTCAGCGACCCGGACTGCACGGTCCTGCCCAGCCGGACGATGCTGATCCGGTCGGCCAGTTTCTCCACCTGGGCCAGGATGTGGCTGGAGAGCAGCACGGTCCTGCCCGCGGCCTTCGCCTGCAGGATCACGTCCTGGAAGACCACCTCCATCAGGGGGTCGAGGCCGGAGGTCGGCTCGTCCAGGAGCAGCAGCTCCGCGTCGGAGGCCAGGGCGGCGACGATGGCCACCTTCTGGCGGTTGCCCTTCGAGTAGGCGCGGCCCTTCTTCGTCGGGTCGAGGTCGAAGCGCTCGACCAGCTCGTCGCGGCGCCGCTTGTCGGCTCCGCCGCGCAGACGCGAGAGCAGGTCGATGGCCTCGCCGCCCGTGAGTCCCGGCCACAGCTCCACGTCGCCGGGCACGTAGGCGAGACGCCGGTGCAGCTCCACGGCGTCGTGCCACGGATCCTTCCCGAGCAGCTGGGCCGCTCCCGAATCGGCACGGAGCAGGCCCAGCAGGACCCGGATGGTGGTGGACTTCCCGGCGCCGTTGGGCCCCAGGAAGCCGTGTACCTCACCGGTTTCGACGGTGAGGTCGAGGCCGTCCAGTGCGTGTGTCCGTCCGAACGACTTGTGCAGCCCGGACACGGTGATTGCCTTCGTCATGTTTCTGAAAGTACGCTGATTTCACAAAGTTGTGAAGTTAAGGAAGCGTATAAAGTTGGGCCGTGACCGGTGAAGGGGAGGCGGCGGAGGCTATGACCAGCGGGACCGGGGAGTCCGGGAAGACGGAGGACGGCGCGGGCGGGCGTGACGAGCACGCGGTGTCCCGTTTCGTCGAGCGCTTCGCGGCGGAGATGACCGAGGCGGGGATGCAGCGGATGGCCGCGCGCGTCTTCGCGGCGCTCCTCGCGGACGACGACGCCTCCATGACCTCGGCCGACCTCGGGCGGCTGCTGCAGATCAGCCCGGCCGCCGTGTCGGGTGCGATCAACTACCTCACCCAGGTCAGCATGGTCGGCCGCGAGCGGGACCCCGGCTCACGCCGCGACCGCTACCGCCTGCACGACGAGATCTGGTACGCCACCTTCGCCAACCGTGACCAGGTGCTGACCCGCTGGGAGCGCACGCTGAAGGACGGTGCGCGCTCCCTCGGCGAGGACACCCCGGCGGGAGCGCGCCTCGCGGAGACGGCGGAGTTCTTCGAGTTCATGCAGGCGGAGCTGGTCGGCGTCCTGGACCGATGGCGCGAGAGCCGCAAGTCCTCGGGGTGAGGCCCGGGGCGGGTCTCAGGCCCCCGCCGCGGGGAGCACCAGCCCCCAGGCGCCCGCCCGTACGGTCCATGTGCGGGTCCTGACGGGGCCCGCCACCTGTATGTCCGCCCGGTAGCGGAAGTCGGGCCCGGAGACCGTGACCGCCTTGGCCTCCGCCGCGCGGGTCGTGCCGGAGGCCGTGCGGATCACCACGTCGGCAAGGCCTCCGTCACCCTGGGCGGTCACCGAGACGCCCTCGACCGGCCGGTCCAGGTCGTTCAGCAGGACCCCGTCCGCCTCGACCCTCAGCCGGTGGGAGCGGGTGGGGCCGGAGGACGAGGGCGGGGCGGGGCGGACCAGCGAGGCCACGAGGGTGCGGCAGGTGTCCCACACCGTGTGGGACGGGCCGGGTGAGGGCCAGGCCGCGGGGATGCGCAGCTCGCCGAGGACCACCCCGTCGCTGTCGTCGACGAGCAGGTCCAGCCGGCGCACGGCCCCGTCGAGCGCGGTGCGCGCCGCCGCGACCGCTCCCCGGGGCACGCCGAGCGAGTGGGCGAGTTCCAGTGTGTGTGCCGCGCCGACCGGGATCAGGGAGAGCGCGCTGTCGGCCAGCTCCCGCTCCCGGTGGAGCTGGGACACCGCCCGCAGCAGCGCGTGATCGTCGCCGACGACGACCGGGCGCCTGGAGCCCCGCCGGTGCAGGGCTCTGGCGAACTCGTCGGGGCCGTCCGCGAAGCAGATCTTGGCGTGCGCGCCGGCGCTCAGCACATCCTTCGCGATGCGCACGGACTCGCCGTCGTAGCGGCGGGCAAGGGGGTCGATGAGCACGAGTAGCTGGTGGTCGCCGTCGCCGGGGGGCTCTGCAGCCGACACCTCGGTCCTTCCTCGGGTAGCATCTTGGTGCAAGAGCCCCTTGCGCTATTGCGCCAGGGGCTTCGTCTATTCCGGGGCACCCGGTTCGACGGCTCAGGCTTTGCCGTACATCGTCGTGCGGCAGGTACGACCTTTACGTACGCCCCCTGACCTTGGACATGCCCCGCCCGGAAGGGGTGTACGCCTGTGCCCGCACTTGTGCTGCTCGGTGCTCAGTGGGGTGACGAGGGCAAGGGGAAGGCCACCGACCTCCTCGGTGGATCCGTTGACTATGTGGTGCGTTACCAGGGCGGCAACAATGCCGGCCACACGGTTGTCGTAGGCGACCAGAAGTACGCACTGCATCTCCTCCCCTCCGGAATCCTGTCGCCGGGGTGTACCCCGGTCATCGGTAACGGTGTCGTGGTCGACCCGGCGGTACTGCTCTCCGAGCTGAGCGGACTGAACGAGCGAGGCGTCGACACGTCCAAGCTCCTGATCAGCGGCAACGCTCATTTGATCACTCCGTACAACGTCACCGTCGACAAGGTGACGGAACGCTTCCTCGGTAAGCGCAAGATCGGCACGACCGGGCGCGGTATCGGCCCGACGTACGCCGACAAGATCAACCGCGTGGGCATCCGCGTCCAGGACCTCTACGACGAGTCGATCCTGGAGCAGAAGGTCGAGGCGGCGCTGGAGCAGAAGAACCAGCTCCTCGCCAAGGTCTTCAACCGGCGCGCGATCGAGGCCGACAAGATCGTCGAGGAGATGCTCCAGTACGCGGAGCAGATCAAGCCGTACGTCGCCGACACGACGCTGATCCTGAACGACGCCATCGACGAGGGCAAGGTCGTCCTCTTCGAGGGCGGTCAGGGCACTCTGCTGGACGTCGACCACGGCACGTACCCCTTCGTCACCTCGTCGAACCCGACCGCGGGCGGCGCCTGCACCGGTTCCGGCGTGGGCCCGACGAAGATCAGCCGGGTCATCGGCATCCTCAAGGCCTACACCACCCGCGTCGGTGCCGGACCCTTCCCGACCGAACTTCTCGACGAGGACGGCGAGGCGCTGCGCCGGATCGGCGGCGAGCGCGGTGTCACCACCGGCCGTGACCGCCGCTGCGGCTGGTTCGACGCCCCGATCGCGCGGTACGCGACCCGGGTCAACGGCCTCACCGACTTCTTCCTCACCAAGCTGGACGTGCTGACCGGCTGGGAGCAGATCCCGGTGTGCGTGGCGTACGAGATCGACGGCAAGCGCGTCGAGGAGCTCCCGTACAGCCAGACCGACTTCCACCACGCGAAGCCGGTCTACGAGATGCTGCCGGGCTGGTCCGAGGACATCACGAAGGCCAAGACCTTCGGCGACCTGCCGAAGAACGCGCAGGCCTACGTGAAGGCGCTGGAGGAGATGTCAGGCGCCCCGATCTCCGCGATCGGTGTCGGCCCCGGCCGTACCGAGACCATCGAGATCAACTCCTTCCTGTAGGAGATCTCCCGGCGCGACGGCCGGACCTTCCCCCGTGGAAGGTCCGGCCGTCGTTGTCGCCAGGGGTGTGCGGGCGCCCGTCAGGGGAGCTGCCGGAGGAACGCGACCACGAACAGCGCTCCGGCGGCGGAGCAGACGAGCACCGCCGGCAGTACCCAGCCGGGCCTGCGCTCCCCGCGCAGCGGCGCCGTCAGCCGCTCCTGCAGCCGGGCGACGCCGTGGAGCCCGGCGACCGCGGCGACGGCGCAGGGGGCGGCCACGGCGAAGTGCGCGAGCCAGGCCCCCGCCCTGCCCGGGCCGCCCCAGGAGTGGTCGTAGGGGCCCTGGTCCACGAACCCGTAGAAGAGCCCGCGGGCCACGGCCAGCAGGAGCACGGCGGCCAGGACCAGGGAGAGCGCGCCCAGCAGCACGGTCGCCACGGCGTGACCGGCCGCGCGTACGGCTCCCGGACGTGGTGCTACGGGCCCCGCGTCAGCCCGTAGCAGGGAGCGCGCGGACCCTCCGCGGCCCGCGGCTGCCGCTCCGAGCGCTGCCACCCCGCGGGGCAGCAGGGTGACCGCGTCCCAGGTGCGGAGCGCGACGCGACGTGCGGTGAGGGGCATTCGTCGGGTGTTCATGGGCGCGGATGCTAGGAGCGGGTCCGGCCGCGCCGCCAGATACCGGGGTGCTGTCCCCGCCCCCTACTCCGGTACTGCTCAGCTCTCCCCGCAGAGCCGCATCCCCTTCGGGGTCGCGCAGGGCAGGTGGCCGTTGGTGCGCATGATCTCCTCGCCGTAGTTGTCGAGGTAGTTCAGGAATCCGGCCACCAGGGATTCCGCGGGCGGTGATCCGTAGGTGTAGGCGTACTCGATCTCCTGGTACGGATAATCGGTGGTCCCGATCGCGTCGACGGACGGGGTCGTGCCGTCGATCGCGAGCCGGTGCGCACCCTGGGGCACTTCGCCGTTCCGCAGTTCGGTGTAGCCGATCGCGCCGTCCAGCTCGGCGACTTCGGACAGGACCTGGTCCGTGCCGTCGAGTTCGCACCGCATGACCGGGGCGTCGGCGTAGTCCTTGGTCGTGCAGTCGCGCGAGGAGGTGGCGAGCTCGTTGGTGTTCAGGACGCGGCGCTGGAAGACCTCGCGGGTGCCGGAGTTGGCGTCCCGGCTGACGAGGCGGATCTCCAGGTCGGGGCCGCCCTCGACGATCTCGTTCCAGTTGCGGATCTCGCCGCGGTAGATCCCTCTGATCCGGTCGAGGGACAGATCCTCCACCGGCACCGTGTCGTTGACCACGAGAGAGAACAGCGAGATCGCGACGGGCTTCCCGTGCAGCTTGGTGAGAGCGGCGGGCCTGGGACCGTCGGACAGGGCGATCATGGCGGGCGATCCGGCCGGTCCGGCCTTGGCACCCAGGGCGTCGAGCTTCCGCACCCCGGCGTTGCTGCCATGGATGTCGAGGCGGATCTCGGCGCCCTCGCACTCGTCCTCGTACTTCTCCTCCAGCTCCTCCAGGACCGGCTCGAACGCGGTGGAGCCGGTGACCGTGAGGGTGCCCACGGCGCAGTCCATCGGGGGAGGGGAGTCGTCCCGGACGACGATGATGCCGGCGAGGGCGATGACACAGGCGGTGAGGGCCACGGTGATGAGCCTGGCCCCCCGGCCGAAGACCGGGGGCTTCTCGTCGGGGCGGGCCGCCTTGTTCCGCTCCACCTTTCCGTCCCGGATGCTCCCCGTGACGGTGATCGGACCGCCCACGTTCGAACCCGTGAGGAGGACCAGGAGCTTGAAGTGCTCGTTGCGGTTGAGCGGGACGCGCGGCAGCCAGATCAGGGAGCCGTTGTGCTGGACGGCGTCGTCCGGCGTGAAGGTGTCCATCAGGTGGTCGGCGCCCGGCGCATGGGTCACGGCGATACCGCGTACGGTGCGGCCCGAGAATTCGACGGTGAGGCCCGGGTGCACGGCGCGCTGCGGGTAGTCGTCCTCGCCGATCGACTGCGAGCCGTCGTTCTCGATGCGCAGCAGAACCAGGGTGGCGTCGGCCATGCCGGGGGTCTCGTTGAAGAGGCCGACCCGTACATTGACCCGGCCCTGGCTGACTCCGCTGCCTATCGGGGTGTCCATCTGCACGCGGTAGCCGATGCGTTTGCGGCGCGGGACACGGCGCTCGTACCAGAGCACCCCCGCCGAGGTCAGGATGCCCAGCAGGGCGGTGAGGACGGCGACGACGTTCTCGGGGGTGAACAACGAATCCATGTTGCTCGCGCTCCCTCGTGGGTGCGGTGTGCCGGACGGCGTCACCGTACGGCCGGGGGCCGTGGGACAGGGGAGCCTCCGGATTCCTTCCGGTGAAGTTCGCCTCCTGTTCAACAATCTTGCGGTGAAGCGGAGTTGGGCGGCTTGGGCGAGTTCTGGTCTAGACCTTGACAGGTCCAGACCATCGGCGCTTGAGTGGCCCCAACCCCCCATGGCGGCGCTCGCTCGACGCGGGCGCCGCGCCGAAGGAGTGATCACGTGGCCAAACGTGTCATGAGCCTGATCGCCGCGCTGGGCGCGGTCATCGCGACGTTCGTCTTCCTCCCCGCCTCCACGGCATCGGCCGCCGCCTGCGCCCCGGCCTGGAGCGCCTCCTCCGTCTACACGGGCGGTGGATCGGCCTCCTACGGCGGGCACAACTGGTCCGCGAAGTGGTGGACGCAGAACGAGCGGCCCGGCACGGCCGACGTCTGGGCCGATCAGGGCAGTTGCGGCTCCGGCGGCACGGAGGAGCCGAACCCCACGGGCTTCGTGGTGAGCGAGTCCCAGTTCAACCAGATGTTCCCGAACCGGAACTCCTTCTACACCTACAGCGGCCTCACCGCGGCCCTGAGCGCCTACCCCGGCTTCGCCAACACCGGCAGCGACACGGTCAAGAAGCAGGAGGCGGCGGCGTTCCTCGCCAACGTCAGCCACGAGACCGGCGGCCTGGTGCACATCGTGGAGCAGAACACCGCGAACTACCCGCACTACTGCGACACCAGCCAGTCCTACGGTTGCCCGGCCGGCCAGGCCGCCTACTACGGCCGTGGCCCGATCCAGCTCAGCTGGAACTTCAACTACAAGGCCGCCGGTGACGCGCTCGGCATCGACCTGCTCGGCAACCCCTGGCAGGTGGAGCAGAACGCGGCCGTCGCCTGGAAGACCGGTCTCTGGTACTGGAACACCCAGTCCGGCCCCGGCACCATGACCCCGCACAACGCCATCGTCAACGGCGCCGGCTTCGGCGAGACGATCCGCTCGATCAACGGCAGCATCGAGTGCAACGGCGGCAACCCCGCCCAGGTGCAGAGCCGCATCGACAAGTACCAGGCGTTCGTCCAGATCCTCGGCACCACGCCCGGCTCGAACCTGAGCTGCTGAACCCGGCCCCACCCCGGGGAGCGGGGGCGTGTCCGGCAGCGGCCGGGCACGCCCCCGATTCGTGCTCGGGACCGGTGGTTGGCAGGATCACCGACCATGGACACGGACAGCGACGCCACCCCTCCCACGACCACCGAGGGCCGGCTCGCCCTGATCGACAGCGTTCTCGCCCTGCCGTACCCCGCGGGGGAGGAGAGCGAGGACAACGGCGTGCGCAGCAGCGGGCCCGGACACCACCTGCTGATCCTGCGGGCGAGCCAGGACTTCTGGGACGACCGGTCACCCGAGCTCGTCGAACCCGCCGAGCAGGAGATCGAGGACGAGTTCAGCGTCCTGGCGACCGCGCTGAGCAGGCGGTGGGGCGAGCCGGAGACCGTCGACCTCTGGCCGTATCTGGAGGGGGACGAGGACGGGGTGCGCGCCGCCGTTCCCGAGCCGATGGGACAGCTCTGCAATCTGGCGGGCAGCATGCAGGTCTGGCGTGTGCCCGGCGGTACGCGGTGGCTCGGCCTCTCCGTGGGGCAGGCCGATCCGGAATTCCCCATCTGGCTGATGGCAGCCGTGGGGGAGACGTCGATCCTCCCGGGGTGAGCGACCGCCCCCGGGGTGAGCGACCGCCCCCGGGGTGAGCGACCGCCCCCGGGTCGTCGCGGTGGCCTGCCGCGTCAGAGCAGCGGCGGTTTCACGGACATCAGCAGGTGCTGGTGCGTGGCCGCCCCGGTGCCGTCCCCTCCGGTGATCATGGCGCGCTGCCCCGGCCCCATCAGCTCCATCCGGACGGTCACGTCCTCGAAGGAGGACAGGGCGTCCATCAAATACTTGGGGTTGAAGGCCACCGTCATCTCCGCGTCGCCGGGCGAGGCCGTCGGCAGCCGCTGCGAGGCCACGTCGTCCTCGAACCCCGCCTGCAGCAGCACCGAGCCCTCCGGTCCGGCGGAGAAGGACATCTGGAGGGGGCTGCCCTCGTCCGCGACCACGGAGACCCGCTTGACGGCCTCCACCAGGCGGGCCCGGTCCAGCACCACGACCGCGGGGTCCGACAGCGCGAACAACTTGTCGTGGCGCGGCAGTCTGCCGTCCAGCAGCCGCACCGTCGTACGCGTCCCGGCGTGCTCGAACCCGACCGATCCCCCGTCCACGGCGACATCGACCGGCCCGGACCTGCCGAGCGACCGGGCGATCTCGGCCAGCCGGCGGGCCGACACCACGACATCGGCCGTCACGTCGGGCGCCGTCGCCTTGAACGGCAGGGTGCGCACCGCGAAGCGGTACCGGTCCGTCGCCGCCAGCGTCATCGTGGAGCCGTCGAGCCCGAGGCGGATCCCGGTGAGCGTCGGCAGGGTGTCGTCCCGCCCCGAGGCCACCGCGACCTGCGCGACCGCCGAGGCGAACTCCCCGGCGTCCACCGCCCCGCGCACCTCCGGCAGGGACGGCAGGGCGGGGTAGTCGTCGAGGGGCAGGACCGAGAGGCCGAAGCGGGAACCGTCTCCCGTGACCGTGAGGCGGGAACCCTCGACGGCGCATTCCACGGGCCCCTCGGGCAGCACCTTGCAGATGTCGAGCAGCCGTCGCCCCATGACCAGCACCTTCCCCGGCCGGACCGTGTGCGCCTCCGTCTCGACGCGAGCGGAGGCCTCGAAGTCCAGTCCGGAGACGAGGAGTCGGCCGGCGTCCGCTTCGAGGAGGAGCCCACCGAGGACGGGAACGGGAGAACGCGCGGGCAGCACCCGCGCCGCCCGGGAGACGGCATCGGCCAGCACACCACGTTCCATGCGGAATTCCACAGCAGGGGCCCTCTCCGGCGTACGACACGGTCGGGAACCACGCTAGGCGGCACCACTGACAGTCGCGGCGGACCGACGACAGCGACCACCCCCGTGAGCCGCTGCCGCCGTGCCTTCCGGACGTCCCCCGACGTCCTCAGGCCCCCGGATCCGGGACGTCCTGACGTCCCCCGACGTCCCCCGAACGTCCCGGAACACGCTGGGGACTTTAGGTGGGCGGGACGGCGTGCGGGGAGATTCAAATCGCACTGTGTGGCCTCCGACGGGTATCAAACCGCACAACCGGACCGGTACTCTGCACTCCGGTTTCGGGGAGGAACGGAGGACACGTGCCTGCGCGTGAACGGGCCGACGACGTACTGCTGATGTACCGGCTGGCGCGGACCGGCGGGTCGCCGGAGCTGCTGCGCAGACTGGCCCAGCGGGCCGAGGGCTGGGCCGGGATCCTGGACGGGGGCGGCACGGTGCTCCAGGCCGTCGCCGGGAACGTCCGGTGGCCCGGACACGAGGCCGCCGGACTCGCCGCCCGGGCGGCGCGGGAACTGACGGCCCGGAGCGCCGGCTCGTACGCCCTCGACACCGACGAGTGCTCCGCGCTGCTGCTTCCCCTCGACCGGACACCCGAAACCGACGGCGCGGTCCTCGCTCTCGTCGCGCCCAAGCCGCTGCCCGGCGGACTGTCCACGCTCATGGCCGACGCGGTGATGCCACTGGCGCTGTCCTGGGCGTCGGAGAGCGTCGAACGCAAACGGCGGCGGGTGGACCTCGCGGAGTCCCGGGGCCGCGAGGCCGTGCTGCACCTGCTGATGACCGGTCAGCTCTCCATCGCCCACCAGGTGGCGGGGGCCCTGCGGCCGAAGCTCCCCGATCCCGTACGCGTCTGCGTCGTCGAATGCTCCGGCGGACAGCGGGACGAGGTGGCCCGGATCTGTACAGACGTCTCCGGCGGCCGTACCTGGATCGTGCGCTGCCCGGTCTACGCCCGGCATCTGATCCTGATCGTGCCGGCGGACGAGGAAGCGGAGGCGGAGGGGCCGGAGGGCGGGCGCGCACTCGGGCCGGCCGTCGCCGGGCTCGTGGACGACTGCGTCGTGGGCGTCAGCGAGGAAGTGCGGCTGCCCGACACGGCCACCGCCTACCAGCAGGCCTTCCACGCCCTCGCCGTCGCCCGCGGGCTCCCCGGGCGCCACGCCAGATTCGGCGCCGCCCCGGAACCCGCGCTGGTGGCAGGCGCCGTCGGCGCGCGATGGGCCGACGCCCTGCTCGCACCCCTCCTCGCCCATCTGCCGCGCCGTTCGCAGGACCCGGGCAGTCAGGAGCTGTCGGCGACCGTCGCGTCCTGGCTGGCCTTCTCCTCCCACGCCACCCAGCACCTGAAGATCCACCGCAACACCCTGGCCGCCCGCCTCAAGCTCGTCGGCGAACTCCTCGGCCTGGACCTCAACCGGGTGTCGGACCAGGCCGCCGTCGACCTGGCGCTGCGGATCAGGGCCACTCCGGCCCTGCACCGCTCCGGCCCCGCGGGACCCGCCACGCCCGAGGACCTCGACACGGTCCTGCGCGCCCCGGGAGTCCAGGACTGGGCCGTCCAGCAGTTGCGGATCCTCGCCCAGGCCGGACCGATGGCCGAGGAGACCCTGCGGACGTGGCTGCGCTGCGAGGCCCAACTGAGCCCGACGGCAGCCGAACTGGGTATCTCCGTGCCCGGTGCGCGCAAACGCCTCACCCGGCTCGAGGCGTTGCTGTGCCGGTCGCTGCTCCAGACACCCAGCGCGCGGTACGACCTGTGGCTCGCGTTCCGGGCGGTCGACCTCGCGGCGTGAGCCGGGCGGTGCGCCTGCGGGGTGAGCCGGATCGGTCCCGTACCGCTCAGCCTGTTTTCGTGTACGTCAGGCTCTGGCCGGTGGCGGTGATCTCGCGGCGCAGGGAGCCGTCGGGCAGCAGTGTCAGGACGGTGGACTCCCCCGGGGTGCACGACGACTGCGGCTCTCCCTCGGTGACCCGGGAAGGGCCGATGCGGACGGGCCCGCCGGAGGAGGGCTCGCTCGCCAGGTCGGCCTGGAACACGCAGCGGTAGGAGCCGCCGGTGTCGAGCGGGCCCTCGGCGGTGAGGGACAGGACCGTGTCTCCCACCTCGCCCTGCTGCACGACGAGCCGGCGGGTGGACGCTCCCCCGCCGCCCTCGATGGTCCCGGACCAGGTGCCCAGGAATCCGGCCGGGACGGTGCCGTCGTCGTCGGTGCCGTCCTCGCCCTTGCCGTCGGAGTTCGTCTCGTCGGAGTTCGTGCCGTCCGGGCTCCTGCCGCCCGCTGTGGAGCCGTCGGCGGAAGGGGAGACGCTGCCGGTCGGGGACGCCGTGGGGTCGCCGTCCCCGCTCCGCATGAAGGCGTAGACCCCCCAGCCCGCCCCCACCGCGACGATCAGGGCGACGGCCACCAGCAGCAGGGTGGAGCCCGCCCTGCGGCGCTCGGGTGCGGGCGGGACGAAGCCGCCCGGCGGGCCGTAAGGGGGCATCGGCCCGTAGCCGTAGGCGGGGGTGGGCTGTTGCGGGTAGCCGTACGACGCGGGCCGCGGCACCGGGGCGGGCGGCCCGACCGCCGTGGGGAGCCCGTGCGTGGCGCCGGGAGGCCGTACCGGCGGCGGTGGAGCGGGCCTGGTGGGGGCGGCGGGCGGCACGGGCGCGGGCGGCGCCGCTCGCGGGCCCTCCTCCGGGTCCTCGGAGTCCAGCAGCTCCACGGCGTGCCGGCCCAGCTGGGCGATCAGCGCGCCCGGAAGCCACGGCTCCGCCGTGTCCGTGTCGCCGAGCCGCTCCAGGACGCTGTCCGTGGAGGGCCGCGCGGCCGGGTCCTTCGCCAGGCAGTCCCGGATGAGCTCGACCAGGTCGACGGGGACGCCGGTGAGGTCCGGATCCTCCTGCGCGATCCGGAACATCAGCGCGTGGACCCCGCTGTCCGCCACGCCGAACGGCAGCCGGCCGGTGGCGGCGTACGCCAGCACGGAGCCGAGGCAGAACACATCGCACGCGGGCGTCACGCGCTCGCCCCGCACCTGCTCGGGCGACATGAAACCGGGGGAGCCGATCATCGCGCCGGTACGGGTCAGGCCGCCGTCGACGGTCTCCAGGGCCCGGGCGATCCCGAAGTCGATGACCCGGGGGCCGTCGATCGTCATCAGGACGTTGGACGGCTTCAGGTCACGGTGGATCAGCCCGGCCCGGTGGATGTCCTGGAGGGCGCCCGCGAGCCCGGCGCCCAGGATGCGGACGGAGCGCTCGGGGAGTGGACCGTACGCCCCCGAATCGGCCACCGGGGCGCCCGGAACGCCCGAGACGACGCGGTGGAGCGAGGGACCCGCGACGTAACCGGTGGCCACCCACGGCACCGGGGCGTCCACGCCGGCGTCGAGCACCGGCGCGGTCCAGGAACCGCCGACCCGCCGGGCGGCCTGCACCTCCGCACGGAAACGGTCGCGGAAGTGCTGCAGTTCGGCGAGTTCGGGGCGGACCAGTTTGATGGCGACGGTGCGGCCCCGGTCCGAACGGGCCAGGAAGACCTGGCCCATCCCGCCGGCGCCGAGACGTCCCAACAGACGGTAGCTGCCGATGCGTTGCGGATCGCCGGAGCCCAGCTTCTCCATGGTGCGCTTCCTCCCCCGTACGGCCGTGGCGGACCGTGGGTCGAGAATAGCGGCGCGGGTGCCCGTGGACCGCCCCTCAACCCCCGGAGGATTCCCGCCGCTGTCCGGCCGGGGACGACAAGGTGTCCATGGCGTCCGAGAGCCGCTCCAGCACCTGGACGGTCCGCGCGAACTCCTCCTCGCCCAGCGCTTCTGCCAGCCGCGCCGCGAACTCCCCGTGGGCGGGGGTGATCCGGCTCACCGCCGTCCGGCCCTCCTCGGTGGGCCGGAGCAGCTTGGCCCTCCGGTGGGCCGGGTTCGGGACGTATTCGGCGAGGCCCCCGTCGACCAGCAGGTCGGCGATCCGCTGCACGCTCTGCCGGGTGATCCCCATCGCGCGGGCGATGCCCGACACGGGAAGCGGCTCGGTCAGGACCGCGCCGAGGACCTGCCACCGGGCCGCCGTGAGCCCGGCGGGTCCGGCGAGCTCCTCCGCGACGGACAGGAAGCGGCCGTTGAGCCGGAACACCCCGATCGCGGTGCGGCTGAGCAGGGAGGGGGCGTCGGCGTTCCCGTCGGCCGTACCGCTCATCCGTTCAGCTCCTCGTAGGCGCTCGCGTCCGAGTCGTGGAAGAGCCGGTACCAGGCGTCCAGCTTCTTCGGTCCGAACACCCCGAGCAGCTCGAAGATCTCGCGGGCGAAGGCGATCGGCTCGGTCGGCCCCGCCGTGACGAGAGCGCCGCGCGACGCCCCGCCGGCGTCCGTCACCGCGTCGCCCTCCACGTAGTGCGCGCCGCCCGCGTATCCCGTGGCGGCGAGATAGAAGGAGACGGCGCTCGTGTGGGAGCGGTCGTCGAGCAGCCCCTCGCGGGCCAGCCCCGCGGTCGCCCCGCAGATGGCCGCCACGGGCACCCCGGCGTCAAGGAAGTCCCGTGCCGTACGGGCGAAGGGGGCGAGCGCGTCGCCGGTGTCCCAGAGTGAGGCGCCGGTGAGGATCAGCAGCTCGCTGTCGCCCGGCGCCAGGTCGGCGAGTGCCAGGTCGGGCTGGATGCGCACCCCGCCCTTGGTGGTGACGGGCGCGGTGGTGAGGCCGACGGTCCGCACGGTGTGGCCGTGGTCGGTGAGCTGGGCCGTGGCGAAGCCCGGCTCCCAGTCGGCGAAGGTGTCGTAGACGGCCAGGTGGACGCTCGTGCCGGTCATGGTGACCTCCGTCGGGTGACTGGCGGAACCTTGTGTATACGAGCTTTATGACAGAAGGCTGTCATAAAGGCAGCATGCTGTCAATTGATCGGCCGGTCACGGCCGTGAACCCGACACCCTGCCGAGCCGTGCGGCCCACGCCATACACAGTGGCCATGGAGGACGCCCCGCAACGCCGCATACGCTCGCCGCATGAGCACCGATGCCCCTCGCGCCCCGTACGTCGACTCCGCAGCGGGCGCGGCCGTGAAGGCCGCCGACCGCGCGCACGTGTTCCACTCCTGGTCCGCCCAGGGCCTGATCGACCCGCTCGCCGTCGCCGGCGCCGAGGGGGCGTACTTCTGGGACTACGACGGCAACCGCTACCTGGACTTCACCAGCGGACTCGTCTTCACCAACATCGGCTACCAGCACCCCACCGTCGTCGCGGCGATCCAGGAACAGGCGGGCAGGCTCGCCACCTTCGCCCCCGCCTTCGCCGTCGAGGCGCGTTCGGAGGCGGCACGCCTCATCGCCGAGCGCACCCCCGGCGACCTGGACAAGATCTTCTTCACCAACGGCGGCGCCGAAGCCGTCGAGAACGCCGTCCGCATGGCCCGGCTGCACACCGGGCGCCACAAGGTGCTCTCCGCCTTCCGCTCGTACCACGGAGCCACCGCCACGGCGATCAACCTCACCGGCGACCCCCGCCGCTGGGCGTCCGACACCGGTTCGGCGGGCGTCGTCCGTTTCTGGGCCCCGTTCCTCTACCGGTCCCCGTTCTACGCGCAGACCGAGGCCGAGGAGTGCGCCCGCGCGCTCCAGCACCTGGAGGACACGCTCGCCTTCGAGGGCCCGACGACCGTCGCGGCCGTCGTCCTGGAGACGATCCCCGGCACGGCGGGCATCATGACGCCGCCGCCCGGCTATCTCGCGGGCATCCGCGAGATCTGCGACCGGTACGGGATCGTGTTCGTGCTGGACGAGGTGATGGCCGGATTCGGGCGCACCGGGAAGTGGTTCGCCGCGGACCACGACGGCGTCGTACCGGACCTGATGACGTTCGCGAAGGGCGTCAACTCCGGTTACGTGCCGCTCGGCGGCGTCGCGATCAGCGCGGAGATCGCCGCCACCTTCGAGACCCGGCCCTACCCCGGCGGGCTCACCTACTCCGGCCACCCGCTGGCCTGCGCCGCGGCCGTCGCGACGATCAACGTGATGGAGGAGGAGAAGGTCGTCGAGAGCGCGGCACACCTCGGTGAGCACGTGCTCGGCCCCGGCCTGCGCGAGCTCGCCGAGCGTCATCCGTCCGTCGGCGAGGTGCGGGGACTGGGCGCCTTCTGGGCGCTGGAGCTGGTCCGCGACAGGGAGACCCGCGAGCCCCTGGTCCCGTACAACGCGACCGGTGAGGCCAACGCCCCGATGGCG
Organism: Streptomyces sp. NBC_01166; assembly: GCF_045039765.1. Taxonomy (NCBI): domain Bacteria; kingdom Bacillati; phylum Actinomycetota; class Actinomycetes; order Kitasatosporales; family Streptomycetaceae; genus Streptomyces; species Streptomyces sp. NBC_01166. The sequence continues at coordinate 4,039,986 of NZ_CP108613.1, read as the reverse complement.
GCCTTCGGCGCGGCCTGCAAGAAGCACGGTCTCTGGCCCTTCATCAACATGAACCGCACCCACGTCGTCCCCGCGTGCAACATCACCGAGGCCGAGGCGAAGGAGGGCCTCGCGGCCCTGGACGCGGCCCTCTCGGTCGCCGACGAGCACACGCTGTAGAGCAGGCACGTGCACGGTGTGAGCAGCCCGGACGTGGCGCCGCCCCCCGTCCGCCGGTCGGTCTAAGGTGACCCAAGCCGAGAACGGGAGGGGGCGCCATGGGTGCGAGCGGAGGTGTGACCCGCAGTACGCTGCGGCAGCAGATCGCCGACGCACTGCGTGACGAGGTGCTCGCCGGGCGTCTGCGGCCACGGGTGGAGTTCACCGTCAAGCAGATCGCCGAGCAGTACGGGGTGTCCGCGACGCCCGTCCGGGAAGCGCTCTTCGACCTCTCCGCTCAGGGGCTGCTCGAATCCGACCAGCACCGCGGCTTCCGCGTCCGCGAGTTCTCCGTCGCCGACTACCGGGCGATGGTGGAGGCGCGCGCGCTGGTCATAGACGGGGTGTTCCGGCGGATCTTCGACGGGTCCGGTTCGGCGCCCGCCGTGATCGGCGCGCACCGGGCCGCTCTCGTCTCCGTACGCCGCCGGGGCGAGGAGGCGGCACGGGCGGCGCGCAGCGGCGACCTCGACATCCTCATCGGCTACGACCTGCGGTTCTGGCGGGAGCTCGGTGCCGTCATCGCCAACGCCTACATCAGCGACTTCCTGCAACGGCTGCGGATGCAGGCCTGGGCCTTCGCGGTCCCCTACCTGCGCGGGGACGGCGACGTGCGCGACTGGCTGTGGAACGGCCACCAGGAGCTGGTGGAGGCGATCACGGCCGCCGACGGGCCTGCCGTACGCGCGGTGCTGGACGGCTACTACACCCACGGGCTGGACTGGGCGGACCGGCTGGCCGCCGACGACCCCCCGCACCCGGGCCACACCTGAGCGCGTGCCGCTCCGGCGCGGACCGCGGCCGGCCCGCACCCTGTGCGCGGGGTCGCGGCCGCATTACGCTGTCCCGACCATTGCACGAACCCGTTGGAGAGCGAGACTTCGTGGCCTGTGACCTGTGGCTGGTCCCCCTCGTCGATGTGCTGTGCCACAGCCCCGACAATCCGTTCGCCGAAGAGATCGCCGTCTACGACAAGGCGTTGACCGAGGCGGGCCTGCCGCCCGTGCCGGTCTACGCCTACATGCCAGGACTCACCGGGGACGTCGCCCCGGTCGCGGGCTTCGACTACGACGCCCTGCACTTCCTGCGCCGCGCCTACCTGCTCCAGCTGAGCGGCCTCGCCGTCACGCCCGTCGACGAACTGGGCGGGGACTACGAGCAGTTGCTGGAGATGTTCGAGCAGAGTGCGCAGGAGTCCCACCTGGTCTGGCACTACGACCACGCGGGAGCCTATGTCCCGGTGGACTTCCCCCGGCCGCTCTCCGGCGACCAGCTCCTGGAGGGCGGCGGCCCGCTGGGCTCCTCCCACGGCCTTCTGCGCGAGCTGGAGTTCGTGGCCCCGTCCATCGGCATCGACCCGGCCAACCCGCCGGCCGCCCCCCTTCCGCCCGCCGGCCCCACCTCGCTGGAGGAGCCGGCCGCTCCGGTCCCGTACGACCAGAACCCCTTCGCCCGGGAGCGGCACGTCTGGCTGGGCCTGCACGCGGCGGCCACCCGCAGCCTCGCGCAGGGCTCGATGATCATCTTCAGCTGAACGGCTCCGGCCGCCCTGCCCGAGTCGGCGGGGCGGCTCCGGCTTCAGCGGGGCGGCTCCGGCGGCCGCTGGCGCGGCATGTTCGGCCGGACCGCCGCAGGCATGGTGAGCCGGCCGGGTGCGAACCCCGGCTCGGGGCGGCCGCCGGGGCCGCCCGTCACGAGCGACTGCATGCCCATGGGTGCGGGTCCGGCCCGGAACTCCACCATCCAGTCCGCCGTCTCCATGCGGACGAGCTCGGTGATGTCCTCGGAGAACCGCCGCAGCACCCCCAGGCACCGTTCCGCGGCCTCGCTGGCGGTGCCCTCCGTCGGCCCGAGCACCTCTCGGACGCACTCGGAGGACCAGTCGAACTGGAGCACCTGCAGGCGCCGCTGCACGGCCTGTGCCGTCGCGAGGTTCCTTATCCAGCCGGAGGTCAGGCCGAAGTACCGGTCGCACGCCATGCACGCGGCGCCAAGCAGCAGCGACAGGTAGCCCCAGCCGGCCGACCCGTGCAGCTCCCCGGTCAGATCGAGCAGCGGGAGGGCCGCGCCCGCGACCACCCCGGCCGCCGTGCCGAGCCGGAGCAGCCTGGCCGTGCGCCGCTTGCGGACCCGGTCACGCAGATACCAGTCGGCGGTCTCCATGGCACCGGCCTCGACCCACCGGTAGAGCTCGTCGAGCCGCTCGGCGGGTTCACCCCAGTCGCCGAGGGGGAAGGCGCGGCCGGTCAGGTCCCGGGGGCTCGAACCGTAGCGTGAACCGGACCCTTCGGTTCCGGTGCCTGCACCGGATCCCGCGCCGGACTCCTTGCGGGGCTGCCCCTCGGGCTGCATCTCCGGCTGACTCACCGGGGCACTCCTCTGCACTCTGCGTTCGGCGCGTATCGACGCGGATCGGCACGGTTCTCGGTCACGGAGGGGGCCGGTGTCCGGCATATGACCGGGGCCCCACCCGTGTAACTCTGCGTTACCTTCGCTGTGCGTATGGGTACGGATACGCATGCTCTTCCTACCGCCGAATGGTGGGCCGCGGGGTCGAAATCGCGGGATTCCCGCCTGGGCACGGCCTCTGGTCAGGTATAGGAGCACGGCAGGCACTTTTCAGAACTCACCCGAAAGAGTTGGTCCCCGGCGGGTGGGGCGCGGCGTCGGGCGAGCACGTAGGCTCGGCATACCGAAACAATCCGTCGTCGAAGTGCCAGGAGTGACCGTGATTCCCGGTGGTGGCCAGCCCAACATGCAGCAGCTGCTCCAGCAGGCCCAGAAGATGCAGCAGGATCTTGCCGAGGCCCAGGAGGAGCTGGCCAGGACAGAGGTCGACGGACAGGCGGGCGGTGGTCTCGTGAAGGCCACCGTGACCGGGTCCGGCGAGCTCCGCGCCCTGGTGATCGATCCCGGAGCGGTGGACCCGGAGGACACCGAGACGCTCGCCGACCTCGTGGTCGCGGCGGTCCAGGCGGCGAACGAGAACGCCCAGCAGCTCCAGCAGCAGAAGCTGGGCCCGCTGGCCCAGGGCCTGGGCGGCATGCCGGGTCTTCCGTTCTGACCCTGTAGCTACCCACCCGTACCGGATACGGTACGAGCAGGAAAAAAGGAGAGGCGTTCCGTTGTACGAAGGCGTGGTTCAGGAGCTGATCGACGAGCTGGGCAGGCTGCCGGGCGTCGGTCCCAAGAGCGCGCAGCGGATCGCCTTCCACATCCTGCAGGCCGAGCCCACCGACGTACGCCGTCTGGCCCATGCCCTTCTCGAGGTCAAGGACAAGGTCCGCTTCTGCGAGATCTGCGGCAACGTCGCACAGCAGGAGCAGTGCGGCATCTGCCGCGACGCGCGCCGTGACCGCTCGGTCATCTGCGTGGTCGAGGAGCCCAAGGACGTCGTGGCGATCGAGCGGACCCGTGAGTTCCGGGGCCGCTACCACGTGCTCGGCGGCGCGATCAGCCCGATCGAGGGCGTCGGTCCCGACGATCTGCGCATCAGGGAGCTGCTGGCCCGGCTCGCGGACGGCTCCATCACGGAGCTGATCCTCGCGACCGACCCCAACCTGGAGGGCGAGGCCACCGCCACGTACCTCGCCCGGATGGTCAAGCCGATGGGCCTGCGGGTCACACGGCTGGCCAGCGGGCTGCCCGTGGGCGGCGACCTGGAGTACGCGGACGAGGTCACCCTCGGCCGCGCCTTCGAGGGGAGGCGGCTGCTCGATGTGTGACCCGGCATCTGACTGCGGCTTTATGCGCGGCGGCGCTATGTTCTACCCACCGTTCGCGACCGTGCCCACGGGAGGTCCCCTCGATGTCTGACGCCACGCTGAACTCCGTCACGCAGGATCCGGACGACTTCGCCGTCCAGATCGCGGACCAGATCAAGACCTTCATCGTCGCGGTCACCGAGGTGTCCAAGGCCGAGGAGCCCGAGGAGGCCGTCCCGGTCCTGCTCCTCCAGGTCTCCCAGCTCCTGCTGGCCGGCGGGAGGCTCGGTGCGTACGAGGACATCCTCCCGGACGAGCGCTACGAGCCGGACCTGGGCGCCGAGCCGGACGCCGACGGGCTGCGTGAGCGCTTCGCGGAGCTCCTGGAGCCCATCGACGTCTACTCCGAGGTCTTCGACCCGTACGAGCCCCGCAAGGCGCCCGTACCCCACCGCATCTCCGACGACCTGGCCGACCTGGTCACGGACCTCGGCCACGGCCTCGCGCACTACGAGGCGGACCGCACGGCCGAGGCCATGTGGTGGTGGCAGTTCTCGTACTTCTCCAACTGGGGCTCCACCGCGTCCTCGGCCCTGCGCGCGCTCCAGTCGCTGATCGCCCACATCCGGCTGAACCAGCCGCTCCAGGAGCTCGACGGCCTGGACACCGACCAGGACCCGGGCGACGGGGACCTGGCCGAGGAGGCGGGACGTGTGATGGCCGAGGAGATCGCGGGGCCGCTGGGGCTGCGGCCGGTCCTGTAACGGTCCTCCGTGGCTTGTGCGACGGCTGAGCCTGTTGTGTCCTGGGACACAAAGAGGCGTGCGTACCGGGGCAGTGGGCAACAGCCCGGTACGAGCAGTTCGGAGCGACATGCCGTTCCGGGTGGTGGGCGGGACATCTCACCATCCGGTACCGACGGGTTGATTCCGGACTGCTCGTTAAACTGAGCCGACCGCACCATTATTGAGCGAGGAGCGCACGTGGGCCTTGTCGTGCAGAAGTACGGAGGCTCCTCCGTAGCCGATGCCGAAGGCATCAAGCGCGTCGCCAAGCGAGTCGTGGACGCCAAGAAGAACGGCAACCAGGTGGTTGTCGTGGTGTCCGCGATGGGCGACACGACGGACGAGTTGATCGATCTCGCCGAGCAGGTATCCCCGATGCCTGCCGGGCGTGAGTTCGACATGCTGCTGACCGCCGGAGAGCGGATCTCCATGGCCCTCCTGGCGATGGCGATCAAAAACCTGGGCCACGAGGCCCAGTCGTTCACGGGCAGCCAGGCCGGTGTCATCACCGACTCGGTCCACAACAAAGCGCGCATCATCGATGTCACGCCCGGCCGCATCCGGACCTCGATCGACGAGGGCAACATCGCCATCGTCGCCGGGTTCCAGGGTGTCAGCCAGGAGGGCAAGAACATCACGACCCTCGGTCGCGGTGGCTCCGACACGACCGCTGTCGCGCTGGCCGCCGCGCTGGACGCAGAGGTCTGTGAGATCTACACCGATGTGGACGGTGTCTTCACCGCCGACCCCCGGGTCGTGAAGAAGGCCCAGAAGATCGACTGGATCTCCTTCGAGGACATGCTGGAGCTGGCGGCCTCCGGCTCCAAGGTGCTGCTGCACCGCTGCGTCGAGTACGCACGCCGTTACAACATCCCGATCCACGTTCGCTCGTCCTTCTCCGGACTCCGCGGCACCTGGGTCAGCAACGAGCCGCAAGGGGACCAGCAGGTGGAGCACGCCATCATCTCCGGAGTCGCCCACGACGTCTCCGAGGCCAAGGTCACGGTCGTCGGGGTTCCCGACAAGCCGGGCGAGGCCGCAGCGATCTTCCGCGCCATCGCGGACGCGGAGATCAACATGGACATGGTGGTGCAGAACGTCTCCGCCGCGTCGACCGGTCTCACGGACATCACGTTCACCCTGCCCAAGGCCGAGGGCCGCAAGGCCATCGACGCCCTGGAGCGCAGCCGCGCCGGCATAGGCTTCGAGTCGCTGCGCTACGACGACCAGATCGCCAAGATCTCCCTCGTCGGCGCGGGTATGAAGACCAACCCCGGTGTCACCGCGGGCTTCTTCGAGGCGCTGTCCGACGTCGGTGTGAACATCGAGTTGATCTCGACGTCCGAGATCCGTATCTCGGTGGTCACCCGTGTCGACGACGTCAACGAGGCCGTGCGCGCCGTGCACACCGCCTTCGGACTCGACAGCGACTCCGACGAGGCTGTCGTCTACGGGGGCACCGGCCGATGACAGGACGCCGCCCTTCGCTCGCGGTCGTCGGTGCGACCGGTGCGATCGGCGGCGTCATGCTCCAGATCCTCTCGCAGCACGAGGACGTCTGGGGCGAGGTCAGACTGATCGCCTCTCCGCGTGCGGCCGGCACCAAGCTGGTCGTACGCGGTGAGGAGACCGAGGTGCTCGCGCTCGCCGAGGACGTGTTCGACGGCGTGGACGTCGCCCTGTTCCTGGTGCCGGACGAGGTGTCCGCGCGGTGGGGGCCGGTCGCCGCCGCCAAGGGCGCGGTGGTCGTGGACGACTCGGCCGCCTTCCGCCTGGACGACGACGTTCCCCTCGTCGTACCCGAGATCAACCCCCATGCCGCGCGGATGCGACCGCGCGGCATCGTCGCGTCGCCGAACTGCACGACGCTGTCGCTGATCGTCGCGGTCGGCGCGCTGCACGCCGAATTCGGGCTGCGGGAGCTGATCGTCTCGTCCTACCAGGCGGTGAGCGGCGAGGGCCGGGACGGAGTGGCCGTGCTCCGCGAGCAGCTGGCCCTGGTGGCGGGTACGGAGCTGGGCACCCGCCCCGGTGACGTGCGGCGGGCCGTGGGTGACGGCGAGAAGAGCCCCTTCGCCGCCCCGGTGGCGCTGAACGTGGTGCCCTGGGCCGGGACCGACGCCGGGGGCGGCTGGTCGTCCGAGGAGCTGGCGATCCGCGAGGAGTGCCGGAAGGTCCTGGGTCTGCCGGACCTCAAGGTCACGGCGACCTGTGTGTACGTGCCGGTCGTCGCGACGCACTCCGTGTCCGTGCACGCCCGCTTCGAGAACGAGGTGTCGGTGGCCCGGGCGCACGAGGTCCTGGCGACAGCGCCCGGGGTGGTGCTCTTCGACAGCCCGGCGGCCGGTGACTTCCCCACGCCGTCCGATGTCGTGGGCACCGACCCGACCTGGGTGGGCCGGGTGCGGCAGTCGATGGACGATCCGCACGCCGTCGAGATGTTCATCTGCGGCGATAATCTCCGAAAAGGCGCGGCTCTCAACGTGGCCCAGATCGCCGAATCGGTGGCCGGTGAATTTTCTCGTACCTGATCGAACCTGTTTTGTAGGATCTGTGTGCGCCCTGTGGGTAACTTGCTGGTCTGAACCTCTTGAGCTGGGGCGTTGTCATATCCGACGATGATCTCCTCGCCCTCCGCAACCGCTAGGCGGGCGCTGCGCGTCTCTGTCGTCACTTCTTGCGTGGCTGGATGCGTTTTCGGGGCATTTGGGGAAGAGCAGGTACGAATGAGGGCATGTCGCACAGCATCGAACGCGGTGCCGTACGCGTACAACCCTGAGGGGGGGAAGCGTGTCCAACTGGCGTGGCAGAGGTTCTCGACATCACAGTGGTGGGCCCGTTGCGAGGCGCTTCGGTGCGTCCGCTCCGGAGGCCCCGCGCAGCCGGCGGTATGCCGGTGATCGCGCCCATGCCCGCCGCGCGCTCCACCCGGCTGCCTTCGCAGCGCGAGGGCGCTGAGGAGACGGTGGCGGCAGGAACGACGGTCGACCATCTCACCGAGACCTATCGCGCGCACTACCGCTCGCTGCTGGGCCTCGCGGCGCTCCTGCTGGACGACACCGCGTCCTGCGAGGACGTCGTGCAGGAGGCGTTCATCCGGGTGCACTCGGCACGGAACCGGGTGCGCGATCCGGAGAAGACTCTGGCGTACCTGCGCCAGACGGTGGTCAACCTGTCGCGCTCCGCGCTGCGTCGGCGCATCCTCGGGCTGAAGCTCCTCTCCAAGCCGATGCCCGACATGGCGAGCGCGGAGGAGGGCGCGTACGACCAGCTGGAGCGGGACGCGCTGATCAAGGCGATGAAGGGACTGCAGCGCCGCCAGCGCGAGGTGCTGGTGCTGCGCTACTTCTCGGACATGACGGAGGCCCAGGTCGCCGAGACGCTGGGGATATCGCTCGGTTCGGTGAAGGCGTACGGTTCCCGGGGCATTGCGGCACTGCGCGTGGTGATGGAGGCGCAGGCATGAGCAGGCCCGAGCACAGGCACGACGATGACCGGACTGGAAACGGAATTGTGAACCACGGGCCGGAAAACATCCCGAACACCGATCCGGAGCAGGACGGTGAACGGACACAGGACGCGGTCGACGGCGCCGAAGCCGCCTCAGGGACCGCCGCCCCGGAAGCGCAAGCGGATGCGCACTCGGACGGCCATGACTCGGACGGTCGCGGCGGCTCGGACGGTCACGGCTCGGACGGTCGTGACGTGGATGCTCGTGACGCGGACGCTCGTGACGCGGGTGCTCGTGACGTGGATGCTCGTGACGCGGGTGCTCGTGACGCGGGTGACCGTGCCCCCGGAGCCGGCGATGGCGGCACGCTGACCGAACTCTTCGGCGGCGGGGGCGGCCAGGGCGGCGGTGCATCCGGTGGCGGCTTCGGCGGCCTGGCCGGAGGCACCGACGGTGAGGGCATGGACGAGGTCGCGCTGCGCCGCATGCTGCGGGGCGCCGTCCAGGGCCTGGAGCCCTCCGACGGCACCCTCGACCATCTGCACCGCGCGGTGCCCGCCCGGCGCGCCAGGCGGCGGCAGGGCGTGGTGGGCGCTGCGGCAGCGGCGCTGCTGATCGGTACAGCGGTTCCCGCGTTCGTCCACGTGGCGAATTCGGAGGGCTCGGCCACCGCCAGCCCCGCCATCGCCGGCCACGGCGAGCAGGCGCACGGAGGCAGCGGCGAGGACGCGGGCGCCGAGGCCGACGGCGGAAGGACGGCGGGCCCCGAGAACCGCCGGAGCGAGGGCGCCGAGGGCGAGACGGGTAACTCCGCGGCTCCGTCGCGGGGATCGGACCCTGGCGCGGAGAGCAACGGGGCCGAGGGCCTGGACGACCCCCCGGGTTCCGATGTGGCCGCGGCCACGGCCTGCTCCCCCGACCAGCTCGGTGTGGCTTCCGCCGACGCGGGCGCGGCCCGCGCGGACGGCACGGTGTACGGGGCCTTCAAGATCGAGAACGTCTCGGGCGACTCCTGCTCGGTGACCACCAACGGCACCGTCGGCTTCCAGGCGGTGGGCGCCGCCGACCCGTTGAAGATCACGGTGGTGCAGCACACCGCGGGCGACCCGGCGGCCGGGCTGCCCGATCCCTCGCTCGAGCCGGGAGCCGTACTCCTGAAGCCGGCGATGACGTACGAGGTGCGCTTCGCGTGGGTGCCGTCGGACACCTGCCCGACCACCGGCGGTTCGCCCAGCCCGACGCCCACGGACGGCGGCGGAGGCGGCGGCGAGGGCACGACGGGGAGCGACGCCGGTACGACGGACGCGGCGGCGCAGTTCGGCAGCGCGGACGAGGGACCGGCGGACGGCAGCATCGCGGTCACCCACACCCCGGAGGCGGGTGCGCCGACGGCGGAGACCACGATCGCCAACGCGTGCGCAGGCACGATCTACCGCACGGGCGTACTGGACGCGTCCTAGCGCCTCTTGCTCGGGCCCGCCGGGAACTCTCGGGTTCCGGCGGGGCCCTGCCCGTCGCCGGCGCCGAAGCCGCCCCCTGCGTTCTGTCGATGCAGCCTGTCGCGGGACCCCGTCAGTCGGCGTCGGCCGCGAGCCCCAGCTGGATGTCGCGCGCGGCCTCCGCCTCGCGGCGCATAAGCCGGAACCACATGAAGAGCACGAAGCCGGCGAAGACGAACCACTCGCCGGTGTAGCCGAGGTTCTGGAAGGCCTTCAGATCGAGCCCGCTGCCCTGCGCCGCCGCCGCGGGGACAGGCTTCATGCCACCATCGCCCGCGCCACCCGCCTCCGGTCCGGGCAGCGTCACCCACGCGTCGTAGACGTCGTACGGCACGAGGTTCACGAGGGACGCCGCGCTGATCATGCCGAGCTGGCCCTCGGGGAGACCGCCGCTGAGGTCGACACCGGTGGTGCCGCTGTTCTCGGAGGCCTGCAGATCGCCCGTCACCGTGACCTCGCCGGCCGGCGCCTCGGGCACCTCCGTGCTGCCGGGGCTTCCCGCCAGCCAGCCCCGCACGACGGGGAGCGCCTTGCCGCTGTCGGTGCGCAGCAGATCCAGCACGTAGAAGCCGTTACGGTCGTCCAGCTTGCGGCCGGGGACCAGGAACTGATCGGCGTACGTCCCCTTCGCCACAGCGGGGCGGCCGGACGTGTCCGTGCTGACGGGGAGCAGCTCGTCGAGCGGCGCCGGGGAGCGGGTGCCCGGATCGGGGCGCTCCTCGGCCTCCTCGTGCGACTGCACACGGTCCTCGAAACGGCCGAGCTGCCATGTGCCCATGAAGACGCAGAACGGGATGGCCAGCACGACGAAGAGGTTGATCCCCCACCACCGCGGGGTCAGCAGGAACCGGTACACCCCTCCAAGGTACGGTTCCCCGCTCCGGGCGCCCGGAGCGGGGTGCACCATTTATCCGGACCTTATGCGGTCGGCTTCCTTCCCCCCTGTACCTGTCCGAGGTGCCGGAGGGCGAAGTCCAGCTCCAGCCGCACCTGCTTGATCCGCTCCTCCACGACGAGCGAGCCGTGTCCCGCGTCGTAGCGGTACACCTCGTGGACCGCGCCGCGGGCCGCGAGGCGGTCCACGTAGTTCTCCACCTGGCGGATCGGGCAGCGCGGGTCGTTGACGCCGGCCGAGATGTAGACGGGGGCGCGCACGGCATCCACATAGGTAAGCGGGGACGAGGCCTCGAAGCGCTCCGGCACCTCTTCAGGGGTGCCGCCCAGCAGGGTGCGGTCCATCGCCTTCAACGCCTCCATCTCGTCGTGATAGGCGGTGACGTAGTCGGCGACCGGGACAGCGGCCAGCCCGAGGGCCCAGGCATCCGGTTGCGTCCCCAGCCCGAGCAGCGTCAGATAACCGCCCCACGACCCACCGGCCAGCACCAGCCGCTCCGGGTCCGCGAGTCCGGACTTCACCGCCCAGTTCCGGACGGCCTCGACATCCTCCAGCTCGATCAGCCCGACCCGGTGCTTGAGCGCGTCCGTCCACGCGCGCCCGTACCCCGTCGACCCGCGGTAGTTGACCCGCACCACCGCGAAGCCGTGGTCCACCCACGCGGCGGGACCCGACGCGAAGGCGTCGCTGTCGTGCCAGGTGGGCCCGCCGTGTATCTCGAAGACCGTGGGGAACGGGCCGTCACCGGCCGGGGTCTGCACCAGGGCGTGGATGCGGCCTCCGGGGCCGTCCACCCAGGCGTCCCGCACCGGCACCGAGGCCGGAGCCTTCGCGCCCGGCGGGTCGAGGACGACGGAGCCCGTCGTGGACCGCACCGCGGGCGGCTGCGCGGCCGACGACCACAGATACTCCACCGTGCCGTCCGGACGGGCCGTGGCGCCCGACACCGTCCCGGCGGGTGTCTCGACCCGCACCGGCCCCGCGGCGCCCGGCTCGAACCGCCACAGCTCGCTGCGGGCCTCGAAGCTGTGCTCGATCAGCAGCGCGGATCCGTCCGGATACCACTCGGCGCCCGTGTCACCGGGCAGGTCGACCGGCAGGTCCGTCTGCGTGCCCGCGACAGGGTCCCAGATCATCGGCTCCCACCGCCCACGCCGCTGGTGCCCGACCAGCAGCCGGGTGTCACCCGCCACAGGAGCGAAGCCCAGCACCGACAGGCCGAGCTCCTTCGTGCCGCCCTCGGTGTCGTCCAGCTCCGCGACCGTCGAACCGTCGGGGCGCACCACCCGCAGCGCCGAGTGCATCGCGTCGCCGTGCTCCGTGTGCTCCAGGGCGATCAGCGTCCCGTCGTGGGAGAGGTCACCGACCCCCGCGGACTCCCGGTGCCGGTAGATCTCGACCGGGGCCGCCCCGGCGCGCACCAGATGAACGGTCGTGCCCTCCTCGTCGGTCGAGCGGCCGACCACCGCCGTGCCGTCGCGGCCGATCGCGAGCCCGGCCGGGTAGGAGGGCTCGAGGCCGGGCGTGGCCTCCTCGTCCGCGCCGCCGTCGAAGGGCTGCCGCATCCACACGCCGAACTCGTCGCCGTCGGTGTCGGCGAACCACCAGACGGCCCGGCCGTCCGGCGTCAGCACACCGTCGGTCGTCCCGTTGGGCCGGTCAGTGACCTGGCGCTGCTTCCCGGTCGCCCGGTCCCACGCGTACAGCTCGTACGTGCCGGTGGCGTTCGAGACGAAGAGCGCGCGGTCGGGGGCGTCCTCGGCCCAGTCGGGCAGGGACACCCGCGCAGCGCGGAACCGCTGCTCCCACTGCGGCGGCTCCTGCTCCCGCTCCGGTACGGACGCGTCGTTCTGTGTGTCGCTCATGACCCCATCCAACCCGATGTGACCACGAAGCCGGGCGGCCTGTGGATAACCGCTCGCAGGCACCCCCAGCCTGTGGGTAACTTTCACGGCATGTACGCACCGACGCCGGACGACTGGCACGAGGCCAACCGCGCACGCTGGGACGAGCGCGTGGCCATCCACGCGGCCAGTGACTACTACGACCTGGACGCCTTCCGGGCGGGCAAGGACGCGCTGCGCGGCTTCGAGCTCGCGGAGGTGGGTGACGTGACCGGCCGGACCCTCCTGCACCTGCAGTGCCACATCGGCCTCGACACCCTCTCGTGGGCGCGCCACGGCGCCGCCCAGGTCGTGGGCCTCGACTTCTCCGAACCCGCGGTCGAGACCGCCCGTGACCTGGCCCGTTCGCTGGGTCTGACGCCGGAGCGCGCCACGTTCGTCGCGTCCGACGTGTACGACGCCGCGCAGGCCGTCCCGGACTCCGCGTACGACATCGTCTACACCGGGATCGGCGCCCTGAACTGGCTCCCCGACGTGGACCGTTGGGCGGAGGTCGTGGCCTCGCTCGTCGCGCCCGGCGGATTCCTCTACCTGGCGGAGTTCCATCCGCTGACCGACTGTCTCGACGACGACACCGGTTCGACGATCGCCTACGACTACTTCAGCCGCGATCCCTGGGTCGAGGAGTCGCCGGGGACGTACGCCGACTTCGATGCCGCCACCGTCCACAACCGCAGCGTCGAGTGGCAGCACCCCGTCGGCGAGGTCGTCTCGGCGCTGGCTGCGGCCGGGCTGCGGATCGATTTCCTGCACGAACACGATGCCTCGCTCTTCGCCCGCTACCCGGCGCTGGTGCGGCATGCCGACGGTTACTACCGCTTCCCGGCCGACCGTCCGCGCATCCCGATGATGTACTCGGTCAAGGCGTCCCGGCCGGTCAGCGGCTGACCGGGGCCGCGCCGCAGTCGGTTGTCAGTGGCGGGGTCCACACTCGGGAACATGACCGATATGGCTGACAGTCCGGGCACGGCCGAGGTGCGAGCCGCCGTGGAGGCGTACTGGGCCGCGGCGGACGCCCACGACTGGGGCGCCTTCGCCGACACCCTCGCCGACGACGTGGTGTACGAACTGCCGCAGAGCCGCGAGCGCATCCTCGGCAGGGAGCGCTACGTCCGGTTCAACCAGGAGTATCCGGGGGACCGGTGCGTCCGGATCGAGCGGACAGTGGCCGACGGGGAGGGCCGGCAGGCCGCTGTCCGGACGCTCGTCACCGTCGGGCCGGAAGAGACGCACGCCATCCACTTCTTCACGTTCGACGCGGACGGAAGGATCTCCGGGGTGACGGACTTCTGGCCCGAGCCCTACGAGCCCCCGGCCGGCCGCGCGCACCTGGTCGAGCGGTACTGAACCCGGAGCCCACCGAGCGGGGCCCGTCCGCCGTGCGGCGCGACCTCCGGCGGCGGACCCGCCCGGCGTGTGCCGGGCGGGCCCTCTCCACGCGTTACGCCACGGAGTCGAAGGCCGGAAGGTAGCCGTTCGACTGCCCGATGGCCTTCGGGTGGTACGAGTTGGTGACCGGGATCGACACGCTGTGGATCCACGCGTCACCCGAGCAGAGTTCGTGCCCGGTGAATTCGTCCACCACGCTCGAGTAGGTGAACCCCGCGTCGGCCGCCCGCTTGGCGAGCACCCCGTTCAGTACGTCCGACGCGTTGTTGATGGCCCCGCGCTCGGTCTCCGTGAGGCCGGCGATGCAGGTGCCCGACAGCTTGTAGAAGCGCGGGTAGCCCAGGACCACCACATGGGCCTGCGGCGCCCCTGAACGGATCCCCGCGTAGAGGGAGTCAAGCCTGCCGGGCAGCGCGTTCTCCATCTCGGAGACGGCGGTGTTCACCCGGGCCACACAGGTGGCCTCGCTCTGCAGGACGCAGGTCTGCATGACGTCCGCGAACCCGACGTCGTTGCCGCCGGCGGTGACGCTGACGAGCGTGGTCGACGAGCTCAGCGCGCCCAGCTGGCCGCTGGACACGGAGGCCGTCGTCGCACCCGAGCAGGCGACGAACGTGAACGACGACGGGGCGTTCGCGTTCTTCCAGAGGTAGGGGTACGCGTTGGTGCTGCGTTTGCAGTCACCGCTCTCGGAGGTGTAACTCCCGGCGCCGACGCCGGAGGAGTAGGAGTCACCGAGAGCGACGTAGTTGTCGCCTGCGGCGGATGCCGGTTGCGCGAGGCCGAGTGCGGCCACGGCCGCGATCGCGAGGGTGGTGAGGGACGCCCGGAAGGTTCGTACTGACATGGCTGCCAGCCCTTCGAAATGTGGGGGACGAGTGGGGAGTTCGTGGGGCGTGCACGTTTGTAGCAGCTCCCGGTACTCGGCGGTAATGGCTGCGGGGAAAGTCGTCTGATATGCCCGAAGGATCGTTCGGTCGTCGATGCTTCGCGCGTAGATAAACCCTCAACAGGCCCCCGAATGAGTGAAGTTGTGGATCTCTCCGACACCCGCGACGACTCCTCTGAGTCACCTTCGAGGGAGCGACACCTGTTCGGACGGCAGCGTCGCCCCGCCTTCACAACCGCCCTCGCGCCACGCCCGTGGCCCCCCACCGCGCACGACTGCGGCCGCCAGGAATCCTGGCGGCCGCAGGGGGTCGGGAGGCGGTCCGTGGACTAGAGCGTGCGCTCCAGGCGGTCCGCCATCAGCCTGCTGAAGCGCGAGGGGTCACTCAGCTCGCCGCCGTCCGAGAGGAGCGCGAGCCCGTGGACCAGCTCGGCCGTCTCGGCCAGTTCGGTGCGGGTGCCCTCCTCACCGCTCTGTTCGGCGTACGCCTTGTTCAGCCCACTGATCAGCGCGTGCGAGGGGTTGAGTTCGAGGATGCGCTTGATCTGCGGCACCTCCTGGCCCATGGCGCGGTACATGTTCTCCAGAGCCGGGGTGACGTCGTGCGTGTCCGAGACGATGCAGGCCGGCGAGACGGTGAGCCGCGAGGAGAGACGTACCTCCTTCACGGTGTCACCGAGCTGCTCGGTCATCCAGGTCAGCAGGCCGGCGTAGTCCTGCTGCTGCTTCCCACGCTCGGCCTCGACCTCCTTCTTCTCCTCGTCGGTGTCGAGGTCGACCTCGCCCTTGGAGATGGACTGGAGCGGCTTGCCGTCGAACTCGGGGACGGACTGGACCCAGACCTCGTCGACAGGTTCGGTCAGCAGCAGGACCTCGAAGCCCTTGGCGCGGAAGGCCTCCATGTGCGGCGAGCTCTCCATGGCCGCGCGGGACTCGCCCGTCATGTAGTAGATCTGCTCCTGGCCCTCCTTCATCCGCTCCACGTAAGAGCGCAGGGTGGTGAGCCCCTCCTCGTCCTGGGTCGAGGCGAACGAGGAGATCTCCAGGATCGCGTCGCGGTTCTCGAAGTCCTGGAAAAGCCCTTCCTTGAGGACCCGGCCGAACTCCTTCCAGAACGTCTCGTACTTCTCCGGGGCGTTGGACCTCATGTCCTTCACCGTCGAGAGCACCTTCTTGACCAGACGGCGCCGCATCATCTCGATCTGGCGGTCCTGCTGAAGGATCTCGCGCGACACATTGAGCGAAAGGTCCTGTGCGTCGACCACGCCCTTCACGAAGCGGAGATACGTCGGCATGAGCGCTTCGCAGTCATCCATGATGAATACGCGCTTCACATAGAGCTGAACTCCACGCTTGTGGTCCTGCATGAACAGGTCCTGCGGCGCGTGGGACGGCAGGAAGAGCAGAGCCTGGTATTCGAAGGTTCCCTCCGCCTGCATGCGGATGGTTTCGAGCGGATCGGTCCAGTCGTGACTGATGTGCTTGTACAGCTCGCTGTACTCCTCATCGGTCACGGAATCCTTCGACCGGGCCCACAGGGCCTTCATCGAGTTGACCGTCTCGGTCTCGGGCTCCGCGCCCTCCTCGCCCCCCACCGCTGCCATGCGGATGGGCCAGGTGATGAAGTCCGAGTAGCGCTTGACGATTTCCCTGAGCTTCCAGGGCGAGGTGTAGTCGAAGAGCTTGTCCTCGGCATCCTCGGGCTTGAGCTTCAGCGTGACCGAGGTGCCCTGCGGTGCGTCGTCGACGGACTCGACGGTGTAGGTGCCCTCGCCGCTGGACTGCCAGCGCGTGCCCGTGTCCTCGCCCGCGCGCCGGGTCACCAGGGTGACTTCGTCGGCGACCATGAAGCTCGAATAGAACCCGACACCGAACTGTCCGATGAGCTCCTCTGAGGCGGTGGCGTCCTTGGCTTCCTTCAGTTCCTGGAGGAATTTCGCCGTACCGGAATTCGCGATCGTCCCGATCAGCTGCACGACCTCGTCGTGCGACATTCCGATGCCGTTGTCACGCACGGTCAGTGTGCGCGTCTCCTGGTCGGCCTCGACGGCGATATGCAGGTCGGAGGTGTCCGCCTGGAGCGTGTCGTCGCGGAGAGTCTCCAGCCGCAGCTTGTCCAGCGCGTCCGAACAATTGGAAATGAGCTCACGCAGGAATACATCCTTGTTCGAGTAAATCGAATGGATCATCATCTGCAGGAGCTGGCGAGCTTCTACCTGAAACTCGAACGTCTCGGCCGGCATGGGTACGGGTTCCCTTTCCTGGGGTAAGTCATCTGAGCCGTTCCATATCGTAACCAGGCCCTGGGCGCGTCATGTGCCGGTTCCGCCAAGGGCGTTGACCGTCGGTCGCCGGGGCGGACGGCGGACACGCGCACCCGTCGTGGGAGGAGAGGCTTCCCCCAGCGGGCAGACTGGGCGCATGGGCGATACGCGAGCGACTTCCCGGGCCGTGGGAGACCTCGGCCTCCCTCCTGTGATCACGTGCCGGGAGCCGGGCAGTTTCGCCCGGGGCGTCATGGCCGAGCGCCATCCGGCCCTGATCGGGCAGGTGCGCGAAGCCTTCCCGTACGGCCCCCGGCAGCACCGCGCCCTGGACACCCTGCTCCACGAGATCGTCCACGGGGCCGTCGAACCGCTCGGTCCTGGCAGCCCGGACCGGGAGCTCTGGCTGGGGTGGGGGCAGGAGCACTTCGGACGTCCGTGGTTCGACGCCCCCTTCCTCTGGGGCGAGAGCTACTTCTACCGCAGGCTCCTGGGAGCCGTCGGCTACTTCGACGAGGGTCCGTGGCAGGGCGTCGACCCCTTCGCCTCCTTCAAGCGCGCGGAACTGCGCGGTCCCACGGTCGAGGAGGAACTCCGCTCGCTGGACGACCTCGCCGGTGTCCCCGCCGTCGAGCGGGCGGCAGCTCTGCTCCAGGCCTCGCTCTGGGGGAACCGTGCCGATCTCGGCTTCCGTGGCCCGGCCGGCGAATCCACACCCGGCGAGGCCGATCCCGGTCTGGTCGCCGACGACAGTGCGGCGCTGTGGTCGCTCCTGCCCGCCGGATCCCCGGCGACCGTCGCCGTCATCGCGGACAACACCGGGCGCGAGCTGATCCCCGATCTCGTCCTCATCGACCACCTTCTCGAACACGGCCACGCCGACCGGGTTGTGCTCCATGTGAAGCCCGGCCCGTATTACGTCTCCGACGCCATGACGGCCGACGTCGTCGACTGCCTGCGCCGGCTGAACAGCGCCCCCGGTGAGGCGGGAGCGATCGGCGTCCGGGTCTGGGAGGCCATGGGGACCGGCCGGCTCGAGGTGCGTACCCACCCGTTCTTCTGCGCCCCGTTCCCGTACGAGCGGATGCCCGGGGATCTCCGGGCGGAGCTCGGCGCCGCCACGCTGACGATCCTCAAGGGCGACCTCAACTACCGGCGGCTGGTGGGCGACCGCCTGTGGCCGGCGACCACGCCGTTCGCCGACCTCACGGCGTACTTCCCGAGTGCCGTCGCGGCGCTGCGTACGCTGAAGTCCGACGTCGTCGTGGGTCTGGATCCGCGGACCCTGGAGAGCCTGGACCGGTCCGGCCGGGAGTGGCGTACGAGCGGCACGCACGCCTTGGTCCAGGTGCGGTCACGGCCCGGCGGGGCCGTTCTCAGCGCGCCACCCCGTAACGGTTGAGGAGGTCGTGCCAGCCCTGCTCCAACTGGTCGATGCCGATGCCGCGTTCACATGTCAGATGGTGGACGAGGGGCGTGTCGATCGACCCGAGCAGCGTGTGCGCGAGCAGTTCGGGCTCGCCCGCCGCATGCGCCTGGCGGAGCAGCAGGGTGACATGGCTGAGCCTCAGCCGCTGCGCGGGGACCTCGTAGGTGCGCAGGGGGTCGGTGCGGGAGGCCAGGATCAGCTCGTGGTGATCGCGTTCGTGGCGCATCAGGGCGGGGCCGAAGGCGTGCAGCCGCTCGGCCGCGGGGGCGTCCGGGCCCATGGGGGGCGGCCCGGAGAGGAAGGCGGCCTGCAGCTGGGCCTCGCGGTGGTCCAGGAGTGCGATGAGCAGGCCGGTGCGGTCCTTGAAGCGCCGGAAGACCGTGCCCTTGCCGACTCCTGCGGCTGCCGCGACCGATTCCATGGTGAGGTTCGCCGCCCCGCAGTGAGCCAGGAGACGTGAGGCGGCGTCCAGCAGGAGCGCCCGATTGCGCGCCGCGTCCGCCCGCAGCATCTCGGGTTCGCCGACGGTGGCGAGCGTGAGATTCGTCCGCGCCTCGCCGGTGTCGGGCGGCCCGGGCGGCGGGGGGAGGGGAGCGGTCATGGCTTCAGGGTAGCCCCGGACGGACGGAAGTGGACCACGGTCCGTTTAGGTGGTACAACTTTAAACGGACTATGGTCCGCTTACTTCTGCAGTCTCCGTCTCCCGGGAGCTTCCCTCATGTCTGTACGCATCCTCGCCCTCGTCGGCAGCCTCCGCGCCGGCTCCCACAACCGCCAGCTCGCCGAGGCGGCCGTCAAGCACGCGCCCGAGGGTGCCGAGGTCGAGCTGTACGAGGGCCTCGTCGAGGTCCCCTTCTACAACGAGGACATCGACGTCGAGGGCAGCGTCCCGGCTGCCGCCGCACGGCTGCGCGAGGCCGCCGGCCGGTCCGACGCGTTCCTCCTGTTCTCGCCCGAGTACAACGGCACCATGCCCGCCGTCCTGAAGAACGCCATCGACTGGCTCTCCCGCCCGTACGGCGCCGGTGCCATGACCGGCAAGCCGGTCGCCGTGGTCGGCACCGCCTTCGGCCAGTTCGGCGGCGTGTGGGCCCAGGACGAGGCCCGCAAGGCGGCCGGCCTCGCGGGCGGAGCGGTCCTGGCGGACGCCAAGCTCTCCATCCCCGGCTCCGTGACCCGCTTCGCCGAGCTCCACCCGGCGGACGACGCCGAGGTCGTCACCTCGCTGACCGAGGTGCTCCGCCAGGTCACCGAGGGTGCCACGGCGGCTGCCGCCTGACACCCCGCCGGCGGCGGTGCGCCGAGGATGCCGCACCGCCGCCCCCGTGCCGCCCGGCATGACTCCCGTGGGCCCGGTCCCCTCTCGTGGTGAGAGGGGACCGGGCCCACGTGTCGTTGCGCGGGTGTTCTCCGGGGGTCCGTCCCGCACCTTCCGCAATATGGCAAACAGAATCGTTGACAATCCTGTTCCCCTAGATTTAGGTTCGACAGGCACTCACTCAGGGGGGCAACGATGCCGAATCAAGCCGGTCCGACCAGTGGGGAGCAGGCCAGGCAACTGGCTCTCACCCGACTGCGGCAGGCGATTCTGCGCGGCGAGATGGCACCGGCCCAGCGGCTGGTGGAGAACGAACTCGCCGAGCAGTTCGGTGTGACACGGGCCAGCGTCAGAGCGGCGCTGATCGAGCTGGAGTCGGAGGGGCTGGTCGAGCGGATCCGTAACCGCGGATCGCGGGTTCGGGTGGTGAGCGTCGACGAGGCGGTCGCCATCACCGAGTGCCGCATGGCCCTGGAAGGGCTCTGCGCGGCCAAGGCGGCCGTCGCGGCCGACGCAGGGCAGCTCGACCGGCTCACGGCGGTCGGCGAGGCCATGACCAAGGCCGTCGCCGACGGCGACCCCATGCTCTACTCCGACCTGAATCATGAGCTCCACGCCATGGTCAGGGAGTTCTCCGGGCAGCGGACGGCCGTGTCGCTCCTGGAGCGGCTGAACGGCCAGCTGGTGCGCCACAGGTTCCAGCTCGCCCTGAGGCCCGGACGCCCGCAGCAGTCCCTGAGTGAACACCTGGCCATGATCGAAGCGATCAGGGCCAGGGACCCGCAGGCGGCCGAAGCGGCCGTCCGCTCCCACCTGGCGAGCGTGATCGAGGCACTGCGCGGGTGACGCGCGGCGCCTGATCGACGCACTGCGCGCATGGCGCGCCGCGCTGGTGGGCCGACGCCCTGTCCAGCAAGGAGAGTTCAGCCATGACAACCGAGACGGCGCGGATCACGGAGCTGCCGGCATGAGCGGCATCGTCGTCACCGGACCGCCGAAGGCGGACGCGCGGGACATCGGGGCCCTCGCACCGTACGGCGTCGCCACCGTGAGCGAGGCGATGGGCCGCACCGGTCTGCTCGGCCCCGAACTGCGCCCCGTTCAACAGGGTGTACGGATCTTGGGCAGCGCGGTCACCGTGCTCAGCTGGCCCGGTGACAACCTCATGATCCATGCGGCGGTGGAGCAGTGCGGCGAGGGTGACGTCCTCGTCGTCACCACCACATCCCCGTCCACCGACGGCATGTTCGGAGAGCTGTTCGCCACCGCGCTCCAGAGGCGCGGGGTACGCGGACTGGTGATCAACGCGGGCATCCGCGACACCCAGGAGCTGCGGGACATGGGCTTCGCCGCGTGGGCGAAGGCCGTGTCCGCCCAGGGGACCGTCAAGGCGACCGGTGGATCCGTCAACGTGCCGGTCGTCATCGGGGGCCAGGTGATCCGCCCGGGCGACGTCATCGTCGCCGACGACGACGGTGTGGTGGCCGTTCCCCGTGAGCGCGTCCGCGAGACCGCCGAGGCGTCCGAGGCGCGAGAGGCCAAGGAGGCCAAGGCGCGCGCGGCCTTCCTGGAGGGCCAACTCGGGCTGGACCGCTACGGACTCCGCGAGAAGCTCGAAACCCTCGGCGTGCGGTACACCTCGTACGAGGACCACGCGAGGGAGACCGGGGCGTGACGGGCGGACCGGCGGAGGTCCGCTGCCTCCTGATGCGGGGCGGTACGTCCAAGGGTGCCTACTTCCTGGCTGACGACCTGCCGCAGGACCCGGCCGCCCGCGACGAGCTGCTGCTGAGGGTGATGGGCAGCCCGGACCCGCGGCAGATCGACGGTCTCGGCGGGGCCCACCCGCTCACGAGCAAGGTCGCGGTCGTCTCCGTACCGGACGATCCGGACGTCGATGTGGACTACCTCTTCCTCCAGGTCGCTGTGGACACCGCGGACGTGTCCGACCGGCAGAACTGCGGCAACCTGCTCGCCGGGGTCGGACCCTTCGCCGTGGAACGGGGCCTGGTCCCCGCCGGGGAGGGGCACACGTCCGTACGCATCCGGATGGTCAACACCGGTGACCTGGCCACCGCGTCCTTCCCCACCTCCGGCGGGCGCGTCGACTACACCGGGGCGGCCCGGATCTCCGGGGTGCCCGGGACCGCCGCACCGGTGGTGATCGAGTTCGCCCGGGGCGGCGGCCCGCTGCTGCCCACCGGCCGGGCCCGTGAAGTGATCGCAGGCACCCCGGTGACCTGCGTCGACAACGGCATGCCGACCGTTCTCATCCCGGCACAGGCCCTGGACATCACGGGCTACGAGACGCCGGGGGAGCTGGAGGGGAACAACGCACTGCGTGAGCGCCTCGAGCGGATCCGCCTCGAAGCGGGCCCCCTGATGGGCCTCGGCGACGTACACGACACCACGGTGCCCAAGCTCAGCCTGCTGGCCCCGCCCGTCCAGGGCGGTGCGGTGACGACCCGCACCTTCATCCCGCACCGCTGCCACACCTCCATCGGCGTCCTCGGCGCCGCCGGTGTCGCGGCGGGGCTGCTCGTCTCCGGCAGCGTCGCCGAGGACATCGCCCGGCTCCCCCCGGACGGCGACCGGCTGCGCATCGAGCACCCCACCGGGTTCATCGACATCGAGGCCGGTGTCGGAACGGACGCGGACGGCAGCCCCGCCGTCAGGCGCACCGCGGTGGTGCGCACCGCGCGAAAGATCTTCGACGGCACCGTCTTCCCGCGGCCCGGGCAGACAGCTCCTCCATCCCCCGAACTCCCCCAGCAAGGAGCCGCAGATGACTCCCCCTCTCGGTGACATCGCCCATGTCGGCCATGCAGAACTGCTCACCCCGGACCTGGAGGGCAGCGTCGGCTTCTTCACCGACTACCTCGGCCTGACGGTCGACGGAGAGGAGGGCGACTCCGTCTACCTGCGCACCTTCGACGACTACGAGCACCACAGCCTCGTGCTGACCGCCGCCGAGAAGCCGGGCCTGCGCCGCACCGCCCTGCGCACCTCCAGCGAGGAGGCCCTGGGGCGCAGGGTCTCCGAACTCGAAGCCGCGGGCCATGCGGGGCGCTGGGCGGAGGACGAGCCTGGCATCGGCAAGCTCTACCTCACGGCCGACCCCGACGGCCACGAGATCGCCCTGTACTGGGAGAGCGAGTACTACCAGGCGCCCCCGGAGCTCAGGCCGGCGCTGAAGAACCAGCCGCAGGCCAAGCCCAACCGGGGCGTGGGGGTGCGCCGCCTCGACCACATCAACTTCCTCGCCGCCGACGTCGCCGCCAACGCCGACTTCCACCAGCACGTCCTCGGCGCCCGGCCCACCGAACAGATCCAGCTCGACGACGGCAGGATCGGCGCGAAGTGGCTGACGTTCAACAACAAGTCGTACGACGTCGTCTACACCTCGGACTGGACGGGTTCCACCGGTCGCCTGCACCACATCGCGTTCGCCACCGACACCCGTGAGGACATCCTGCGGGCGGCCGATCTCGCCATCGACAGCGGCGTGTTCATCGAGACGGGCCCGCACAAGCACGCCATCCAGCAGACGTTCTTCCTGTACGTCTACGAGCCCGGCGGCAACCGCATCGAGCTCTGCAATCCGCTCACCCGCCTGGTGCTCGCCCCCGACTGGCCGCTGGTCACCTGGACCGAGGCCGAGCGCGCCAAGGGGCAGGCGTGGGGTCTGCGGACGATCGAGTCCTTCCACACCCACGGCACCCCGCCGCTGGACTGAAACCGGCGGTGTGACGGGCAGGGGCGGGCGGCGCACAGGTGTGTCGCCCGCCCCGTCTTAGCTGTGGAAGGGCCCACGACCGGCGGCAAGGGGCGTGGCCACATTGTTCCTAAGATTGTTGACAAAAGCGTTGACGTTAAATGCCGGGTTCCTTAACGTCATCGGCACACTCGGGTCCGCTGCAATCGAGCCGCACCGACCCGCCCCCGCCGAAACTCCTTCAGGGACAGAGCTGTCCCGGACGAGAGGAATACCCGATGTCCTCCCCATCCCTCGCCACCGGTGCCCGCAGCAGCCGGCTCGCCCTGCTGGTCGTCGGCCTGTGCTGGCTGGTCGTCCTCTTCGACGGCCTCGACATGTTCATCTACGGCTCCGTCCTGCCGCACATGCTGGAGACCAAGGCCCTCGGCATCGACCCGGGCAAGGCCGGTGACATCGGCTCCTACGCCACCTTCGGCATGCTGATCGGCGCCCTCTCCTCCGGCACCATCAGCGACTGGGCGGGCCGTAAGAAGACGATCGTCGTCTCCACCGCCGTCTTCTCGCTGGCCTCCGCCGTCTGCGCCGTGGCCGGCAGCCTCGGAGTCTTCAGTCTCGGCCGCTTCCTGGCGGGGCTCGGCCTCGGCGGCCTCCTGCCGAGCGCCATCACCCTGGTCAGCGAATACGCCCCGCGCGGCCGCGGCGCACTGATAGTCGGCTCCCTCATGACCGCCCACCAGGCCGGCGGCATCGTGGCCGGGTTCGTGGCGCTGTGGACCGGCGACTGGCGCGTGTCCTTCTGGATCTGTGTGATCCCGCTCTTCATCGGTGTCCCGCTGGCCATCAAGTTCCTGCCCGAGTCGCTCGCGTTCCTGCAGGCCAAGGGACGTACCGAAGAGGCACAAGCACTCGCTGAGCGGTACGGCGTCGGAACACCCGCCCCCGCCGTGGACGGGAAGCGCCCGGCCGGCGACGAGCGCTGGAGCGCGCTCGCCGCTCTGTTCCGCGGCGGGCTGTGGGTGCAGACCCTGTTCTTCTGGCTGGCGTCCTTCGGTGGACTCCTGCTGGTCTACGGCGTCTCCCAGTGGCTGCCCTCGATGATGCGCGCCGCCGGTTACGACCTCGGCTCCTCCCTCGGCTTCGTCATCGTCATCAACCTCGGCGGCATCGTCGGCATGCTCGTCGGCGGCAGGCTCACCGACCGGTTCGGCGGTGCGCGCATCGGCGCGATCTGGTTCGGCGCCACCGCCATCGGCGTCTACCTGCTCAGCGTCCACATGCCGCTGGCCGTCACCTACATCGTGGTGTTCCTGACCGGCCTGTTCCTCTTCAGCGCCCAGGCGATGATCTACGCCACGGTGGCCGCCCGCTCGGACGACGACAACCGCGCCACCGCGGTCGGCTGGACCTCCGGCATGGGCCGTTTCGGCGCGGTCTTCGGCCCCTGGCTGGGCGGCCAGCTCCTTGCCACCGGATCGACCACCACGGGCTTCACCGTCTTCGCGGCAGCGGGCGTCTTCTCGCTGATCTTCATCGGCCTGACCGGCCTGCCGTCCGTGAAGGACTCCACGGACAGGGACGCCGCCCGCCCGGCGGCCGCCACCCACTGACTCCCCGGCCTCGTGGGCCTGCCTTCCCGCCGCGCGGCGGGAAGGCAGGCCCAGCTGCGTTCCGCCGCCCCTTCACTGTCAGTGGCTGTCAGTACGCTGCTCAGGACTGCGGGAGTACGACACAGGGGGAAGCATGCTCGGGGCAATCGCGGCCGTCATCACCGCGGTCATCGCCGCCTGGGCAACGCTCAGGGCCCGAAGGAAGCGAGGTGGGGAGGTCACTCTTGTCGACGTCTCGGTGGGCGAGGGAGAGGCGGTCCTTGCCGAGCCCGGAGCCGACGCGCATCTGCTCGGCGAGGTGGTGCCGGACCGGCCTGTCCTGGACATCGCCGTGCGCAACGACGGAGACCGGAAAGGCCTCGTCCGGCGCATACACGTGGAGTTGAAGGGGCTGCTCCACGTCCCCGACATCGACCCGCCGTCAGTGGTCGGACTGCCCTGGCCGGTCAACGGCCGTACGAGAGCCCAGGAGCGGCGACTGGGGCCCAGCGGTTCGTACGCCGTCGACTTCCCTCTGACGGAGGGGAGCTACAACAGATCCGTCAGTCAGGAGATCGATCCAGGCGACGTGGACCGATTCGTCATATCTCTCGTATCGAGGGAAGCGGCGCGGGGCAAGGACTTCTACCAGGTGCGCCTGCTGCTCGACGGCGGCAGGACCAGGAGGGCGAGAGAACGGGTCACGTCCGAACCCATGACGGTGCTGGCTTACGGGCCGCCGTCGTGGGAGAGCCCCGCAGTGATCGAAGAGCGCCTCTCGGAGATCGCCGACAAGGTTCGCGAGGAAGCGCCGCAGGGCAGTGCTGAGGCCGCGGTGTTCTTCAACGCGGTCTTCCATCCCCACGCGACAGGGATGGAGGACTACGTGACGTTCTACGAGGAGAAGCTCAAGGTCCTGACGGCGGCACTGCGGGCGTGCCTGAAGCATGCCTCCGACGGGACGCGTATCAGGGGGTGGCTCGACGAGCTGGAGCGCGATCTGACCGGCGTAGAGCGCCTGCGCGGTCACGCTGCCGAACTGCGGGCTTCCGGCCGTCATCCGTGACGACGCCCCGGGTGCAGCCGGTCCGGAGAGCCTGCCCGCACTGCGGCTACGACAGGGCCCGCGGCGACCGGCGCGAGAACCGCACCCGCGTCCTCGACCCGACGGACCTGATCGACCCGTGCTCCGCGATCAGCGGCTCCACGGAGCTGGAGGTCCGCGAGACCAAGCACCTCGCGCGTCTGCCCCTCGGCCCCCGGGGCGTCCCCGAAACCACTCAGGGGCCTGATCCACTAAGTGGATCAGGCCCCTGACCTGGTGTTTCAGCTGTCGGGGTGGCGGGATTTGAACCCACGACCTCTTCGTCCCGAACGAAGCGCGCTGCCAAGCTGCGCTACACCCCGATGTCCACCGATTGTCCCGGCGACATCGATTACTTTAGCCCACCCGCGCCCGGAGGCGAAATCCGGTTTTGTGCCCCGGGCGGGGAGCCTCAGTCGCTGGGCGTCAGCGTCAGCAGGGTCGCCTCGGGCGGGCAGGCGAAGCGGACCGGGGTGTAGCGGTTCGTGCCGCAGCCCGCGGAGACGTGGAGGTAGGCGCGCCGCTCGCCGACCGTGTGGCCGGAGAGGCCCTTCACCCGGTCCGTGTCCAGGTCGCAGTTGGTGACGAGGGCACCGTAGAAGGGGATGCAGAGCTGGCCGCCATGGGTGTGGCCGGCCAGGATCAGGGGGTAGCCGTCCGCCGTGAAGGCGTCGAGGGAGCGCAGGTACGGGGCGTGGACGACGCCGATCGAGAGGTCCGCGCCCGTCTCGGGGCCGCCGGCGACCTCCGCGTAACGGTCCCGCTTGATGTGGGGGTCGTCCAGGCCGGTGAACGCGATCTCGAGCCCGTCGGCCTTGATCCGGCCCCGGGTGTTGGAGAGGTTCAGCCAGCCCGCCTCGTCGAAGGCGTCCCGCATCGGTTCCCACGGGTTGTGGACGGCGCCGACCGCCGGTGCGTTCCCGTTGAGCCCGTGCTTGCCCTGCGTCTTCTCCAGGAGGTAGCGGACGGGGTTACGGAGCTTCGGGCCGTAGTAGTCGTTGGAGCCGAAGACGTAGACCCCGGGGAACTCCATCAGCGGGCCGAGCGCGTCGAGCAGCTCAGGCACGGCCTCAGGGTCGGAGAGGTTGTCGCCGGTGTTGACGACGAAGTCCGGGCGGAGGCCCGCCAGCGACTGCAGCCAGGCGCGCTTCTTGCGCTGGCCGCTCACCATGTGGATGTCGGAGACCTGGAGCACGCGCAACGGGCGTGCCCCGTGCGGGAGTACGGGAATCGTGATCCGGCGGAGGCGGAACGAGCGTGCCTCGAATCCGGCCGCGTATACGAGGCCGGCGGCACCGACTGCTGCGCCGACTGCCGTTACTTTCAGGGGTACTCCGTAGCGTGCGCGCATGGGTCCATCGTCGCAGAAACGGCGCGGTGGGACGAAAACAGACGGGCGGCAGGTGCCCCGTACCTGTCACAATCGCCGCATGACCACGCTCAAGTCCAAGCTCAAGGAAGACCTCACCACGGCCATGAAGGCGCGTGACGAGCTCACCTCGTCCACCCTCCGGCTCACCCTGACCGCGATCACCAAGGAAGAGGTCAGCGGCAAGACGTCGCGCGAGCTCTCCGACGACGAGGTGCAGAAGGTGATCGCCAAGGAGGCGAAGAAGCGCCGTGAGGCGGCCGAGGCCTTCGCGCAGGGCGGCCGGACGGAGCAGGCCGAGCGGGAGAAGGCCGAGGGCGAGCTGCTCGACGCCTACCTGCCGAAGCAGCTCTCGGACGACGAGCTGGACGTGATCGTCGCGCAGGCCGTCCAGGAGGCGAGGAGCGCCGGTGCCGAGGGGCCCCGGGCCATGGGCGCCGTCATGAAGATCGTCAACCCGAAGGTGGCCGGGCTCGCCGACGGCGGCCGGGTCGCCGCAACGGTGAAGAAGCTGCTCGCTGGCTGAGAGGCCGATATGTGAGAGGAGGGGCGCCCCCGGCTCGGGGGCGCCCCTCCTCTCACATCACGTCGTCGTGCGATCCGTGCGGTCAGGGGCCGTTGCCGCCGCGCCCGCCGCCGTCGTTCCCGCCGATGATGCCGGGCGGCAGGGTGATGCCGCCGATGGGGTCGGCGCCGGGCTTGTCGTTGTCGTTCCCCCCGCCGTTGCCGCCGCCGCCGTTGCCTCCGCCGTTGCCCTCGCCGCGGCCGTTGTCCTTCTCCTTCTCCTTCTCCTTGGCGCGGGGCACCGAGATCGGGTTGAAGGACGGGGTCTCCGACGCGTCCAGCGCGCCGGTCATCGCGGTCTTCCAGATGGGACCGGGAAGGCAGCCACCACAGACCTTGTCGTAGTACTGGCCGCCGATGGTGATGTCGTACATCTTGGTCGACTTCTCACCGATGTCGTCGCCGACCCAGACCGCGGTGGAGAGGTTCGGGGTGTAGCCGACGAACCAGGCGTCGAGGCGGTCGTTCGTCGTACCCGTCTTGCCCGCGTTGTCGCGGTCGCTGAGACCGGCCAGGGTGCCGGTGCCGTCCTCGACCACGCCCTTGAGCATCTGGCTGATCGTGTCCGCCGTCGGCTCGCTCATCGCGCGGGAGCACTTCGTCTTCGGTACGCCGATCTTCTTGCCGTTGGGGTCGGTGATCGACTCGATGGCGACGGGGGAGCAGTACGTGCCCCGGTTGGCGAACGTGGCGTACACGGAGGCCATCGAGAGCGGGGTGCTCACCTCACCGCCGAGGGTGATCGAGGCGTTCTCCTCGATCTGCTTGCCGTCCCCACGCTCGTAGCCGACCTTCTTCGCCATCTGGACCGTCTCGCAGAGCCCGGCCTTCTGTTCCAGCTTGGCGAAGTAGGTGTTGATGGACTTGCCGAGCGCGCTGGTCATGTCCCAGCTGCCCTTTTCGGACTCCATCTCGTTCTGGAGGTCCCAGTTGCTGCTGCCGGTCGGGGCTCCCGCGCAGTTACGGAAGGAGTTCAGCGGCAGCGAGATCTTCCAGTCGGTGGCGTAGCTCTCCGCCGGGCTGATCCCCTTCTCGAGTGCGGCGGCGGCGGTGATCGGCTTGAAGGTCGATCCGACCTGGAAGCCGTAGGTGCTGCCGCCCATCTTGTTGCTGACGGCGAGGTTGAGGACCGTCTGGTTCTTCTTCTGGTCCAGGCCGTACGGCCGTGACTGGCCCATCGAGAGGATCTTGCCGGTGCCCGGCTCGACCTGCACCACCGACGCGGCGACCTTGTCGTCCTCGTAGACCTTCGAGGTTGCGGCCTCGTTGGCAGCCTTCTGGGCGCGCGGCGACAGCGTGGTCCTGACGGTCAGCCCGCCGAGGCTCCAGAGCTTGGCGCGTTCCTCCTTGGTCGCCCCGAAGGTCGGGTCGGTCAGGACGGTCTTGCGCACGTAGTCGCAGAAGAAACCCGCGCCGCTGACGGCCGTGATGCAGCCGCTGTTCGGCTTGCTGACCTTCAGCTCGAGAGGACTGGCGATGGCCTTGTCCGCCTCGGCCTGCGTGATGTCGCCGACGGCTGCCATGCGCTGCAGAACGGTGTTACGGCGCTTGGTCGCCTCCTCCGCGTCGTTGACCGGGTCGTAACGGGTCGGCGACTGGACGAGACCGGCCAGCATCGCCGCCTCCTCCAGCTTCAGGTCCTTGGCGTGCTTGGAGAAGTACCGCTGCGAGGCGGTCTCGATGCCGTAGGCCTGCTGCCCGAAGAAGGTGATGTTGAGGTAGTTCTCCAGGATCTTCTTCTTGCCGAGTTCTTCCTCGACCTGGATCGCGTACTTCAGCTCCCGGACCTTGCGGCCCAGGGTCTGCTGGGTGGCTTCGGCGACCTTGTCCGGGTCGTCGCCCGCCTCCTCGACGAAGACGTTCTTCACGTACTGCTGGGTCAGCGTCGAGGCGCCCTGCGCGGCACCGCCGGCCTGCACGTTGCGGTTCATCGCGCGCAGGATGCCCTTGAGGTCCACGGCCCCGTGCTCGTAGAACCGCGAGTCCTCGATCGCGATGATCGCGTCCTGCATGTACGGCGAGATGTCCTTGAGCGGGACGACGGTGCGGTCACGCGAGTAGTCCGTCGCGATGAGGCCGCCCTCGTTGTCCAGGATCGTGATCCGCTGGCTCAGCGGTGGAGTCTTGAGGTTGGAAGGGATCTCGTCGAATCCCTCGACCGTCCCCTTGGCGGCGAGCCCGAGTGCGCCGGCGGCCGGCAGTGCGATGCCGGCCAACACAGCTCCGGAGAGCGCGGCGACACCGAGGAACTTGGCGGCCTGCTGGGTCGTCGTCAGACCCCCGCCTGAGCGCTTCTTTGGCATGGGGGCAGCCTACGTTCTCATTCGCCGGACACGCGTATAGGCCTTGGCCTAAGCTGCTCTCAACTGTCACAGCAGTCCGGTTTTGCATCAACCCCCCTGCACGACCCTCAACGGAATTCAGCCACCTGTCGAGACGTTCCCGAATTCGTCTCATGTGTCACTCAATGTCCGTTGCGACTTGGGGTTTCTGTCCCGATTCTGTCGGGAAGGTCGCGCATGTCCTCCCGTCACTCCCCTGGGTGATCTGCCGCGTACGCATAGTCCGTTCGGACCATTCAAGATTGGGCCCGAAGGGGGTGTTGTGCTGTGCCCACCTTCCGTAACGTCCTCAACTGGCAGCGGTGAATATGCCGCTACCGCCGTGGGGGAGCCTCGATTCGGGAGAGGACGGCGCCGGCATGGGCTGGGTAACCGACTGGAGTGCGCAGGCAGCCTGCCGCACTACCGATCCGGATGAATTGTTCGTACAAGGGGCAGCGCAGAACAGGGCCAAGGCGGTGTGCACCGGTTGCCCGGTGCGGACCGAGTGCCTGGCCGATGCGCTGGACAATCGCGTCGAGTTCGGCGTGTGGGGCGGAATGACGGAGCGGGAGCGCCGCGCGCTGCTGCGCCGAAGGCCAACCGTCACGTCCTGGCGCCGCCTGCTGGAGACCGCACGCAGTGAGTACGAGCGGTCCACGGGCATGCTGCCGGCAGCGGTGGGTCTGGAGGACGGCCTGCACGACGACGGTCTGCACGACGACGAACTGCACGAGACGTTCGCCGCCGTGGGGTAAGTGCGGGCAGTGCCGCACGGACTGCCCCCGGGACACGCCCGGTGGCGGTCCTAGGCAGCTCCGGCCGGCGCGGAAGCGGAACCGGTCGCGAGCAGTTCCCCGATGGCCCTGAGGCCTGAGAGGTCGTGTACGTCACCGGGCAGCGCGGCCACTTCGGCCACCGGGACCTCGGGGTGAAGCGTGGTGAAGTGGTCCCGGGTGTGCTGCTCGCGTGCGACGACGTGCATCCGCTCCGCGTGCAGCCGCAACAGACCCGCGGTCAGCTGCTCGACGGATACCTCGACGGAGACGGCGTCCGTGGCGGGTGTGCTGTGCCTGTCTGCTTCGGTGTGCGCGGTTTCTGCGTCAGCGAGTGGTCCGGACGGGTCAGGCGACTTCCGGCCACGGGCGCCCGGCTCGGGCTCAGGGGTGTGCGTCGTCCGGTCGTGCTGGGGCGGCTCCTGCTGTGACGGCTCGTGTGGGGCGTGCTCGTTGCTGCGCTCGGGGGAGAGCGGCTCCGGGGCTTCGGGAGAGGTGGCGGACACAGGGTCCACGTCACCAAGGCCAGCCTTCCCGGCCGTCTGATCCACAATGCCGACGCCTTCAAGATTTTCTGCGGCTGCCAGCGCCTGCTCCGAGGAGAGCCGCGCGGCTTCGCTTCCGTGCACCCGGTTGAGGACCAGGCCGGCCAGCGGCATCTCCTCCGCGGCCAGCCGTTCCACGAAGTACGCGGCCTCGCGCAGTGCGTCCCGCTCCGGCGTCGCCACCACGAGGAACGCGGTGCCGGGCGCCTGGAGCAGCTTGTACGTCGCGTCGGCCCGGGTACGGAATCCGCCGAACATCGAGTCCATCGCGGCGACGAAGGTCTGTACGTCGCGGAGGAACTGTCCGCCGAGCAGCTTGCCGAGCGTCCCCGTCATCATCGACATCCCGACGTTGAGGAACTTCATCCCGGCACGCCCGCCGATCTTCGCCGGGGCGATCAGCAGCCGGATGAACTTCCCGTCCAGGAAGGAGCCGAGACGTTTCGGCGCGTCCAGGAAGTCCAGCGCGGAACGGGACGGCGGGGTGTCGACGACGATCAGGTCCCACTCGTCGCGCGCCCGCAGCTGGCCGAGCTTCTCCATCGCCATGTACTCCTGCGTGCCCGCGAACCCGGCCGACAGGGACTGGTAGAAGGGGTTCTCCAGGATCGCGCGCGCCCGCTCGGCATCCGTGTGCGCCTCGACGGTCTCGTCGAAGGTGCGCTTCATGTCGAGCATCATGGCGTGCAGCTCGCCCTCGCCCTCGATGTCCTCGACCCGGCGAGGGATGTTGTCCAGCTGGTCGATGCCCATGGACTGGGCGAGCCGGCGGGCCGGGTCGATGGTGAGGACGACGACCTTGCGCCCGCGCTCGGCCGCCCGTACGCCGAGAGCCGCCGCGGTGGTGGTCTTGCCCACGCCCCCGGAACCGCAGCAGACGACGATACGGATCTCCGGGTCGTCCAGGAGCGCGTCCGTCTCCAGCCCCGGTGCGATGTCCGTGCCCAGCGTCATGACCCCACCCCTTCTCCGGATCCGCGTCGCTTCCCGCCCCGGGCCCTCTGTCCCGCCGCGTCCGCGGTGTCGTCGCCCACACCCTGCTTGCGGAACTCCGCCGCCAGCTCGTGCAGTGCGTTCGGGCTCACTCCCTCGCCCATCAGCGGGAGCTCGGCCATGGGCAGCCCCAGCCCGGCCAGCACCGCGCGCTGCTCACGCTCCAGGCCGACGCGCTGGGCGTGCTCGGCGGCCTGTGCGACGAGCGGTCGTACCAGCCCGGCGGAGCCTGTCACGCCGGCCCGGGTGAGCGTCTTCGCGATCTCCTTGCGACGGCCTCCCGAGGCCGTGCGCAGCGCGTCCTCGTCCAGCAGGTGGGGCCGCACCATGTTCACGACGACCCGGCCCACGGGCAGTTCGGCGGCGCGCAGCTCGGCGATGCCGTCCGCTGTCTCCTGGACCGGCATCTCCTCCAGGAGCGTCACCAGGTGGACCGCCGTCTCGGGGGACTTCAGGACCCGCATCACGGCCTGCGCCTGATTGTGTATGGGGCCGATCCGCGCCAGCCCGGCCACCTCGTCGTTCACATTGAGGAAGCGCGTGATGCGGCCGGTGGGGGGCGCGTCCATGATCACGTAGTCGTAGACGAACCTGCCCTGCTTGTCCTTGCGGCGTACGGCCTCGCAGGCCTTGCCCGTCAGCAGGACGTCGCGGACCCCCGGGGCGATGGTGGTGGCGAAGTCGATCGCGCCGAGCTTTTTCAGGGCCCGGCCCGCGCTGCCCAGTTTGTAGAACATCTGGAGGTAGTCCAGGAGTGCGCGCTCGGCGTCGATCGCCAGTGCGTGGACCTCCCCGCCGCCGGGCGCCACGGCGATCCTGCGTTCCTCGTAGGGGAGTGGCTCGGACTCGAAGAGCTGGGCGATGCCCTGCCTGCCCTCGACCTCCACGAGGAGAGTGCGCCTGCCCTCGGTCGCGAGGGCGAGCGCGAGTGCGGCGGCGACCGTGGTCTTACCGGTCCCGCCCTTGCCGCTGACGACCTGGAACCTGCTCACGTCTTCGAGCCTAACCAGTCGGCAGGCAGGCTACGCACTAGGCCGCCTGTGCCAGGCATTACAGTCGGCTCATGACCAAGTGGGAATACGCGACCGTGCCCCTTCTCGTGCACGCGACCAAGCAGATTCTGGACACCTGGGGCGAGGACGGCTGGGAGCTGGTCCAGGTCGTTCCCGGCCCGAACAACCCCGAGCAGCTCGTGGCCTACCTGAAGCGGGAGAAGCCGTAGTGGCGGGCGCCGTCGAGGCGAAGCTCGCCGAACTCGGCCTGGCGCTCCCGGACGTCGTACCGCCGCTGGCCTCCTACCAGCCGGCCGTGCAGTCGGGGGTGTACGTCTACACCTCCGGCCAGCTCCCGATGGTGGGCGGCACACTCGCGGTGACCGGCAAGGTCGGCGCCGAGGTGACGCCGGACGAGGCCAAGGAGCTGGCCAAGACCTGCGCGCTGAACGCCCTCGCGGCGGTGAAGTCGGTCGCCGGTGACCTGGACCGGATCGCCCGGGTCGTGAAGGTCGTGGGCTTCGTCGCCTCCGCCACCGACTTCACCGGGCAGCCGGGGGTCGTCAACGGTGCGAGCGAGCTCCTGGGCGCGGTCCTGGGCGACAAGGGCGTGCATGCCCGCAGCGCCGTCGGCGTCGCGGTGCTGCCGCTGGACGCACCTGTCGAGGTCGAGGTCCAGGTCGAGCTCGTCGACGCCTGATCCCGCACTTCCATGATCCCGCCCGGTCCCAGGACCGGGCGGGATCTGCGTGTAAGGGGCAGACACCGATGTCCGGAGCCTCTCGAACATCGGCGCGCTTCCGGATAGCCTCCGGCCATGCCCAACGGTCAGTGGTACCCACCGGAATGGCCCGCCCGGATCCGGGCCCTCGCCAGCGGCGAACTGACAGCCGTGACCCCCAGGCGTGCGGCCACGGTGATGCTGCTCCGGGACGACACATCGGGGCCGGGCGCCACCGGTCCCGCCGTGCACATGCTGCGCCGGCGGACCTCCATGGCCTTTGCCGGCGGTGCGTACGCCTATCCGGGTGGCGGGGTAGACCCGCGCGACGACGACCACCTCGTGCGCTGGGCGGGACCGTCCCTGGACACCTGGGCCGGCCGCCTGGGTGTCGGCACCGCCGCCGAGGCGCAGGCCGTCGTCTGCGCCGCGGTCCGTGAGACGTACGAGGAAGCGGGCGTCCTGCTGGCCGGGCCGACCGCCGACACCGTCGTGAGCGACACCACGGGCGCCGACTGGGAGGCCGACCGTGAGGCCCTCGTCGCCCGGGAGCTGTCCTTTGCCGGGTTCCTGGACCGCCGGGGCCTGGTGCTGCGCTCCGACCTGCTGGCCGCGTGGGCGCGCTGGATCACCCCGGCCTTCGAGCCGCGCCGCTACGACACCTGGTTCTTCGTGGCCGCCCTCCCGGAGGGCCAACGCACCCGGAACGCCTCCACCGAGGCCGACCGGACCGTGTGGATCCGGCCCGGGGACGCCGCCGACGGCTACGACAAGGGCGAACTGCTGATGATGCCGCCCACCGTGGCCACCCTGCGGGCTCTGAGGCCGTACGGGACGGCCGCGGAGGCGCTGGAGGCAGCGGATTCCCAGAACCTCGCCCCCGTGCTGGCAGAGGCCCGTATGGAGGGTGACGAGCTGGTGCTGAGCTGGCCGGGCCACGACGAGTTCACCAAACACGTCCCGACGGCAGGCGGGACCGCTTCCTCCTCAGCTGCCGAGGGCGCGGATCCCGGCCCCGGCACCGGGGACGGGGCCGCCTCGTGAGCGACGCGGCCGCACTGCCCGGACAGCCCCGCGGCGGCGTCCTCTCCGGGCCCGCCACCACCCGTACGGTCAACGTCCTGGCTCCCAACGCCTCCGCGATGACCCTGGACGGCACGAACACCTGGGTCGTCGCCGAACCGGACTCGGATCTGGCGGTGGTGATCGACCCGGGGCCGCTCGACGACGTACATCTGCGGGCCGTCGTCGACACCGTGGAGCGGACGGGCAGGCGCGTCGGTCTCACCCTGCTCACGCACGGACACCCTGACCACGCCGAGGGCGCAGCCCGGTTCGCCGAGCTCACCCGTACGAAGGTGCGCGCCCTGGACGCGGCGCTGCGGCTGGGCGACGAGGGGCTTGCGGCAGGCGACGTGATCACCACGGGAGGGCTGGAACTCCGGGTCGTCCCCACGCCGGGACACACCGCGGACTCGCTCTCCTTCCACCTGCCGGCCGACCGGGCCGTGCTGACGGGCGACACGATCCTCGGGCGCGGCACCACCGTCGTCGCCCACCCGGACGGGCGGCTCGGGGACTACCTGGACACCCTGCGGCGGCTGCGCTCGCTGACCGTCGACGACGGGGTGCACACGGTGCTCCCGGGGCACGGGCCGGTGCTGGAGGACGCGCAGGGTGCCGTCGAGTTCTATCTCGCCCACCGGGCACACCGCCTGGCCCAGGTGGAGACGGCCGTGGAGGCGGGGCACCGGACGCCCGCCGAGGTCGTGGCGGCGGTGTACGCGGATGTAAATCGTTCCCTCTGGCCGGCGGCCGAGCTGTCGGTGCGGGCCCAGCTGGAGTACCTGACCGAGCACGGCCTGATCTGACCGGAGCGGCCCTGGGAGGCACGCGAAAGGCCCCACCGGTGGTGGGGCCTTTTCGGCGAGAGTGCGGGGCGGGGCGTCAGCGGGACCGCTTCGCCAGCCGCTCCACGTCCAGCAGGATCACGGCGCGCGCCTCGAGCCGCAGCCAGCCGCGGCCCGCGAAGTCCGCGAGCGCCTTGTTGACCGTCTCGCGGGAGGCGCCGACCAGCTGGGCCAGCTCTTCCTGCGTCAGGTCGTGCACGACGTGGATGCCCTCCTCGGACTGCACGCCGAAGCGGCGCGACAGATCGAGGAGCGCACGGGCGACGCGGCCCGGCACATCGGAGAAGACCAGGTCGGACATCTGGTCGTTGGTCTTGCGCAGGCGGCGGGCGACGGCGCGCAGCAGCGCGGTGGCCACCTCGGGGCGGGCGTTCAGCCAGGGCTGGAGGTCTCCGTGGCCGAGGCCGAGGAGCTTGACCTCGGTGAGCGCGCTCGCGGTCGCGGTGCGCGGGCCCGGGTCGAAGAGCGACAGCTCCCCGATCAGCTCGCCGGGGCCGAGGACGGCCAGCATGTTCTCCCGCCCGTCGGGAGAGGTGCGGTGGAGCTTCACCTTGCCCTCGGTGACCACGTACAGGCGGTCGCCCGGGTCGCCCTCGTGGAACAGCGCGTCACCGCGTGCGAGGGTCACCTCACTCATCGAGGCGCGGAGCTCCGCGGCCTGCTCGTCATCGAGCGCCGCGAAAAGCGGGGCGCGCCGCAGAACGTCGTCCACGAGTTCTCTCCTTGTCGGCCTGTTCAGGGAAGCGTCGTTTCCATGATGCCGGACGGTAAAACAGTGCGATCGATCACAAACCAGTTTGACGCACGGGCGTGCCGGACCCTACGGCAGGGGGCCGATTGGGCGTGGATGCGCGGTGACCGGGGCGGATGTCAGCCCCTGGCTCTAGGCTGGCCGGGTGTCCGGAACGCCGGTGAGAGCGCAGGCCAAGGGGGCTGATGGGGTGTCGGGAGACAGGAATTCCGCTGTGGGCGAACAGGCCGCACGAGGTACGAAAAAAGCTGCAAATCGCCCGACGGGAGCAGCGTCGGGCAAGACCGCGAAGCCCGAGTCGCATCTCGCGATGGTCCGCCGTGCCCGCCGGATCAACCGCGAGCTCGCCGAGGTCTACCCGTATGCCCACCCCGAGCTGGACTTCCGTAATCCGTTCGAACTCCTGGTGGCCACGGTTCTCTCCGCCCAGACCACCGACCTGAGGGTCAACCAGACCACCCCGGCCCTCTTCGCCGCCTATCCGACGCCCGAGGACATGGCCGCCGCCGTTCTCGAGAAGCTGGAGGAGATCATCCGGCCGACCGGTTTCTTCCGGGCCAAGGCGCGCTCCCTCATGGGCCTGTCGGCCGCTCTCAGGGACGACTTCGGCGGAGAGGTCCCCGGTCGGCTGGCGGATCTCGTGAAACTGCCCGGCGTCGGGCGCAAGACGGCCAACGTCGTCCTCGGCAACGCGTTCGGAGTGCCCGGCATCACGGTGGACACCCACTTCGGCCGACTGGTCCGCCGCTGGAAATGGACCGAGCAGGAGGACCCGGAGAAGGTCGAGGCCGAGATCGCCGCGATCTTCCCGAAGAGCGAGTGGACGATGCTCTCGCACCGCGTGGTCTTCCACGGCCGCCGCATCTGCCACTCCCGCAAGCCCGCCTGCGGCGCCTGCCCGATCGCCGCCCTCTGCCCTGCCTACGGGGAGGGCGAGACGGACCCCGAGAAGGCCAAGAAGCTCCTGAAGTACGAGATGGGCGGCTATCCGGGGCAGCGCCTCAGCCCGCCCCCGGACTATCCGGGCAGTCCCGCACCGCCGCTGGGAGCCGGGTGAGCGGCCGACCTGCCCAGGCGGGGTAGGTGCGGAACGAAATGGCCGACGAATGGCGTTGGAACGACGGGGGTGCCCATGACGCACGCACAGAGGACACGGGCCGCAGCAGACGCGGCCACCACCGGGACGAGCACGCCCCAGGACAGCGCGCTCACCGTCACCGCCGACGGCCTCCCCGGCTGGCTGGAGCCCGTGGCCCAGGCGGCGCGTACGGTGCGGGCACACCAGCTCAGCCGCTTCCTGCCGCCTGAGAGCGGCGCCGGGCGCCAGTCCGCCGTCCTGATCCTTTTCGGCGAGGGTGAGCGCGGTCCGGAGCTGCTCCTGATGGAGCGTTCCGGTTCCCTGCGCTCCCATGCCGGCCAGCCGTCCTTCCCCGGGGGCTCCCTCGACCCCGAGGACGGCGACCACAACACCACCGGGCCGCTCAGGGCCGCGCTGAGGGAGGCCGAGGAGGAGACCGGACTCGATCCGAGCGGCGTCCAGCTCTTCGGCGTGCTGCCCCGGCTCTACATCCCGGTGAGCGGCTTCGTCGTCACACCCGTCCTCGGCTGGTGGCGGACGCCGAGTCCGGTCGGAGCCGTCGATCCGGCCGAGACCGCCCGTGTCTTCACCGTCCCCGTGGCGGATCTCACGGATCCCGCCAACCGTGCGACAGCCGTCCACCCCAGCGGCCACGAAGGCCCCGCATTTCTGGTCGAATCCGCCCTGGTGTGGGGATTCACAGCCGGAGTGATCGACAGGATTGTTCACTACGCGGGGTGGGAACGCCCCTGGGACAGGACCAGGCAGGTGCCGCTCGACT
Source organism: Streptomyces sp. NBC_01166 (assembly GCF_045039765.1). Taxonomy (NCBI): domain Bacteria; kingdom Bacillati; phylum Actinomycetota; class Actinomycetes; order Kitasatosporales; family Streptomycetaceae; genus Streptomyces; species Streptomyces sp. NBC_01166. The sequence continues at coordinate 4,001,072 of NZ_CP108613.1, read as the reverse complement.
GGCGCGCATGACAGGCTGACTCCCGTGCTGCGCTGTTCCGGGCCTGGCCCGGACCCCGTCGAACCGGACGGGCCAGGTGACGAATCTGCGAGGCTATAGACGGTGAACGTGCTGGACATCCTGCTGCTCGTCGGCGCCGTGTGGTTCGCGGTCATCGGCTACCGCCAGGGTTTCGTCGTCGGCATCCTGTCCGTGATCGGCTTTCTGGGCGGCGGTCTCGTGGCCGTCTACCTGCTGCCGGTCATCTGGGATCAGGCGACCGACGGGTCGGAGGTCTCCTCCACCGCCGCCATCGTCGCGGTAGTGATCGTGATCGTGTGCGCCTCGGTGGGCCAGGCTTTCACCACCCACCTCGGCAACCGGCTCCGCCGGTACATCACCTGGTCGCCCGCACGGGCCCTGGACGCCACGGGCGGCTCCCTGGTCAACGTGGTGGCCATGCTCCTGGTGGCCTGGCTGATCGGCTCGGCGCTGGCCGGCACGTCCCTGCCGACGCTGGGCAAGGAGGTCCGTAACTCCTCGGTCCTGCTCGGGGTCTCCCGGGTGATGCCTGATCAGGCCTCCAACTGGTTCACGGACTTCTCGTCCGTCCTCGCGCAGAACGGCTTCCCGCAGGTCTTCAGCCCGTTCGCCAACGAGCCCATCACCGCGGTCGAACCGCCGGACCCCGCGCTGGCGGGAAGCCCTGTCGCCGCCCGCGCGAAGAAGTCCATCGTCAAGGTCGTCGGCATGGCCCCGGGCTGCGGCAAGGTCCTCGAAGGGACCGGTTTCGTGTTCTCCGACCGCCGTGTGATGACCAACGCCCACGTGGTCGGGGGCGTCGACGAGCCGACCGTCCAGATCGGTGGCGAAGGCCGGCTGTACGACGCCAAGGTCGTCCTCTACGACTGGCAGCGGGACATCGCCGTACTGGACGTCCCGGACCTGGACGCCGAGCCGCTGCGCTTCACCGACACCGACAAGGACGCGGGGAGCGGTGACAGCGCCATCGTCGCCGGCTTCCCGGAGAACGGCGCCTACGACGTGCGCTCGGCGCGCATCCGGGGCCGTATCGACGCCAACGGCCCGGACATCTACCACCGGGGCACCGTGCGGCGCGACGTGTACTCGCTCTTCGCGACCGTCCGCCAGGGCAACTCCGGTGGCCCGCTGCTCACTCCGGACGGGAAGGTGTACGGAGTGGTGTTCGCGAAGTCACTCGACGACCCGGACACGGGTTACGCGCTGACGGCCGACGAGATCCGCGAGGACATCGAGCTCGGCAGGTCCACGGCCCAGCAGGCCGACAGCCAGGGCTGCGCGCTCTGAGCCGTCCGTAGGCGGACACCGGAGTCCTCGGGCCACCTGACCCTGCCGTACGGAGGCCAATACGGTCCCCGGTCCTCAACGGGCCGGGGACCTGCGCGTGGTGTGCTGTCGAACGGCTACCGCGTCATCCGCGGGGATGGCGCAGGCGCGCCGAGACCCAGCGGGCCCGGCGGTGGAGAATGCGCGGGATGCCCAGCCGGAGATCATGGAAATCGCTCACATCGTGCACCCGGCTCAGGGAGCCGCCCCCCTCGTGAATGCTCGGACCAGCAGGAGCGGTCGAGCGGCGGTTGCGTGCTACGTCATTGAAGTCGCGCGTCCAGCCCATACCCCGACGTCTGCCCGTGACCCAAGGTCGGTAATCGTGCGCGAGTCAGCCAATTGGCTTATGCGGCAGGCAAGTGGCTGTTCGTCGGACAGCTGTGCCCGTCGACTACCGGTCGGGCTCAGGGTCCTTGAGCCAGTTGATGAGTTCGGCCGAGAAGCCCACCGGATCCTCTTCGTGAGGGAAGTGCCCCAGACCGTCGAAAAGTCGCCACCGGTAAGGCGCCTCGACGTACTCGCCGGACCCGGCGGAACTACGGGTCCGGATCGCCGGGTCGAGCGAGCCGTGGAGATGCAGGGTGGGTACACGCACCGGGCGCTTCATCCGACGGTTGAACTGGACGCCGTCCGGACGGGCCAGTGAGCGGACCATCCAGCGGTACGGCTCGATCGAGCAGTGGGCCGTCGAGGGGATGCACATCGCGCGCCGGTAGACGTCCGTGGTCAGGTCGTCGGGGAAGTCGGGCGTGCGCGGCCCCGACCAGTCGCGGATCAGCCGGGCCACCAACGCCGCGTCGTCCGCGACGAGCTGACGCTCCGGCACCCATGGACGTTGGAAGCCCCACACATGCGAACCGGCGCGGGACTGAGCGAAGTCCGAGAGCATCGAGGAACGCCAGCGGCGCGGATGCGGCATCGACGACACCACGAGCCGACGGATCAGCTTCGGCCGCATCACTGCCGCCGTCCAGGCGAGGTAGCCGCCCATGTCGTGCCCCACGAGCGCCGCGTCCGGCTCGCCGAGGGAGCGGATCACGCCGGTGACGTCGAGAGCCAGGTTCGCGGGGTCGTAGCCCCGGGGCGTACGGTCGCTGCCGCCGACCCCGCGGAGGTCCATCGCGACCGCGCGGTATCCGGCGTCGGCCAGGGCGGTCAGCTGGTGGCGCCAGGTCCACCAGAACTGCGGGAAGCCGTGCAGCAGCAGCACCAGCGGCCCCTCGCCGAGCTCGGCGATATGGAAGCGCGCGCCGTTGGCGGCCACATCACGGTGGGTCCAGGGCCCGTCGAGGCGGACAGGGCTGCCGGAACCGGCAGCCGGCCCCAGCGGCCCCACCGGACCGGATGCGCTGAAATCGGGGTCGGTCATGTGGACGAGCGTGTCACAGAGACCGCCTTCTCCTGGACAGGGCGGTTCTCGATGGCCCTGTCCGCGAGTGTGCTGCCCTGTGCCTGCTCGATCGCACGCGCTTCGGCGGTGGGGCGGGGGTGGGGCTTCACGCCCTGCAGGACGGCAGCGGTCTGCTTGGCCGACGCGATGGACTTCTCCGGCGGCTTGACCTTCTTGAACTTGGCGAGCCCGAAGAGGGCGAGCAGGATCCCCAGCAGGATGAACGCACCGCCGACGATCAGGAACGACCAGGCGAGCCCGAGCCCGAGATTGTGGATGCCGTAGGCCGCGGCGAAGCTCAGTACGGGGATCGCGAACAGGATCAGTACACCCGTGACGATGAAAGCCACGCTGCCGATCGCGCCGCGCTTGACGTCCTGGCGCATCTCGGCCTTGGCCAGCGCGATCTCGTCGTGCACCAGCGCGGACATCTCAGCGGTCGCCGAAGCGAACAGCTGTCCGAGACTACGATCGGTGCTGCCCGCGTAGTTGCCGGGGTCGCTCATCCCTGACTCCCTCTCTTCTTGCGTACATCCGATGTCAGATCATGCCGGACTGTCCGGCTTGCTGCTCGCTGCCCCCGCCCGTTCGGCAAGGCGACGGTGCTCGGCAGCCTTCCTCTCGTGGATCGCGGCCATGCGCAGGTGATACTCGGGGTCGTCCTGCTCGTAGACGTCGGGCACCCCCGATTCGTCCGCGTCGATCTCCTCGGCCTCGTACAGCGCCCTGTATCTGCGTACCCGCAGTTTGAGCAGTACACCGGAGAGTACGGCGGCAATGAGGGAACCGATGAGCACCGCCGCCTTCACGTCGTTGATCATGTCCTCGTCGCCGGTGAAGGCGAGCTCCCCGATGAGCAGCGAAACGGTGAAGCCGATACCGGCCAGCGTGGCTACGGCGAAGACATCTGCCCAGGCGAGGTCCTTGTTCAGCTGGGCCTTCGTGAAACGGGTGATGAGCCATGTGCCGCCGAAGATGCCCACGGTCTTGCCGATGACCAGACCGAGAACCACGCCGAGCGTCTCGGGCCGGGTGAAGACACCGGCCAGGGCATCGCCCTTGAGGGTGACACCGGCCGAGAAGAGAGCGAAGAGCGGAACCGCGACGCCGGCCGAGAGAGGGCGCACCAGATGTTCGATGTGTTCGCCCGGGGAGTGTGTCTCTCCCTCGCGCCTGGTGCAGCGCAGCATGAGACCCATGGCAACGCCGGCGATCGTCGCGTGGACGCCGCTGTTGTACATCAGGCCCCAGATGACCAGGGCGAGAGGCAGATAGACGTACCAGCCTCGTACCCCCGCGCGCAGGAGGACGTAGAAGACGAGCAGACCCGCGAAGGCGCCGCCGAGTGCCAGGAAGTCGAGGTCCTCGGTGAAGAAGACCGCGATGATGAGAATGGCGAAGAGGTCGTCGACGACGGCGAGTGTCAGCAGGAAGGCGCGTAGCGCCGACGGCAGCGAGGTGCCGATGACCGCGAGGACGGCGAGCGCGAACGCGATGTCGGTGGCGGTGGGGACGGCCCAGCCGTCGAGAGACCCTCCACCGAGTGCGGCGGTCAGTGCGTAGACGACGGCGGGTACGGCCATGCCGCAGAGCGCCGCCGCAACGGGCAGGGCCGCGGCCCGGGGGTCGCGGAGCTCACCGGCGACCAGCTCCCGCTTGAGCTCGACACCCGCGACGAAGAAGAAGATCGCGAGCAGCCCGTCGGCCGCCCAGTGGGACACCGAGAGATGGAGTCCCAGCGCCTCGGGACCGAAGTGGAAATGGCTGACGGACGCGTACGTGGAGCCGAAGGTGTTGGCCCAGATCAGCGCGGCTACGGCCGCGACCAGCAGGATGACGCCACCGACCGTCTCGGTGCGCAGGGCCTCCGCGACGTAATTGCGCTCGGGGAGGGAAAGCCGGCCGAGCAGAGTGCGGCGGCCGGAAGGGGGGAGGGGTGGGGCCACGAGGAAGACCTCCGGGTCGGGTTACGGCAGTGACGGCATGGCGGATACACATGCCGACCAGACTTCCCGGCGCCCCTGTGGAGATTTTCTTGTGCTGTTGTCGCTCGCTCGCCGCGCTCGGCGTTCGTGCTTGCTCACCGGCGGGCACGTGATCGTGCTGACGTGCTTCGCCGACGAAATCACCACTCTACCCGGGCTGTCGGAAACGTATCCGGATGTGGTGTGCCCCGCGCGACGGCGCGCACCGGCATCCGTACGTCACTGCCCTGTCCCCGGCAGCCGGAAGGGGCACCCGGGCGGTTCCGGGTGCCCCTCAAGGCGTGCGAGCGGGTCCGCATCAGGCTCAGGTCTGTGTACGGGCCCGGCCTGCGACCCGCCTCCGCCTCCTCCGCCCGCTCTAGTCCTCGGACGAGGCGGAAGGCAGCTGGGTCTGGATGAGCGCCATGACGGAGGAATCCGTGAGCGTGGTGACATCGCCCAGCTCGCGGTTCTCGGCGACGTCACGCAGCAGACGACGCATGATCTTGCCGGAACGGGTCTTCGGCAGTTCCGCCACCGGCAGGACACGCTTCGGCTTGGCGATCGGCCCGAGCGTGGTGCCGACGTGATTACGCAGCTCTGCGACCAGCTCCTCCGAGGCGGTGGCCGTCCCGCGCAGGATCACGAAGGCGACGATGGCCTGACCGGTCGTCTCGTCGTTGGCTCCGACCACGGCGGCCTCGGCGACTGAGGGGTGCGACACGAGGGCCGACTCGACCTCGGTGGTCGAGATGTTGTGGCCAGATACGAGCATGACGTCGTCGACCCGGCCCAGCAGCCAGACATCGCCGTCCTCGTCCTTCTTGGCACCGTCGCCCGCGAAGTACTTGCCCTCGAAGCGCGACCAGTAGGTGTCGAGGAAGCGCTGGTCGTCACCCCAGATGGTGCGGAGCATCGACGGCCACGGCTCGGTGAGGACGAGATAGCCACCCCCGCCGTTCGGCACCTCCTGGGCCTCGTCGTCGACGACGGTGGCGGAGATGCCGGGCAGGGCCCGCTGGGCCGAACCGGGCTTCGTCGCCGTGACCCCGGGAAGCGGCGAGATCATCATCGCGCCGGTCTCGGTCTGCCACCAGGTGTCCACGATCGGGCAGGTGTCGGCGCCGATGTGCTTGCGGTACCACATCCAGGCCTCGGGGTTGATCGGCTCACCGACCGAACCCAGCACCCGCAGCGACGACAGATCGAACTTGGCGGGGATGTCGTCCCCCCACTTCATGAACGTCCGGATCGCCGTCGGCGCGGTGTAGAGGATCGTCACGCCGTACTTCTGGACGATCTCCCAGAAGCGCCCCTGGTGGGGCGTGTCCGGCGTGCCCTCGTACATGACCTGGGTCGCGCCGTTGGCCAGCGGCCCGTAGACGATGTACGAGTGTCCGGTGACCCAGCCGATGTCGGCGGTGCACCAGTACACGTCCGTCTCGGGCTTGAGGTCGAAGACCGCGTGGTGGGTGTAGGCCGTCTGGGTCAGGTAACCCCCGGACGTGTGCAGGATGCCCTTCGGCTTACCCGTGGTCCCCGAGGTGTAGAGGATGAAGAGCGGCTGCTCCGCGTCGAAGGCCTCAGGCGTGTGCTCGGCGGACTGCCGGCCGGTGATCTCGTGCCACCAGACGTCCCGGCCCTCGGACCACGCGGTGTCCTGCCCGGTGCGCCGGACCACGAGGACGTGCTCGACGCTGTCGATGCGGGATACGGCGTCGTCCACCGCGGGCTTGAGCGCCGAGGGCTTGCCGCGGCGGTAGCCGCCGTCGGCGGTGATGACGACCTTGGCGTCGGCGTCCTGGATGCGGGCGGCGATGGCGTCCGCGGAGAAGCCGCCGAAGACCACCGAATGCGCTGCGCCGATACGGGCGCAGGCCAACATCGCCACGGCGGCTTCCGGGATCATCGGCAGGTAGACGGCGACCCGGTCGCCCTTGCCGACACCGAGCTCCGTGAGCGCGTTGGCGGCGCGGGATACCTCGTCCTTCAGCTCCGCGTAGGTGATCGCGCGGCTGTCGCCGGGCTCGCCCTCGAAATGGATCGCGACCCGGTCGCCGTTGCCCGCCTCGACATGACGGTCCACGCAGTTGTACGCGACGTTGAGTTTGCCGTCCGCGAACCACTTCGCGAAGGGCGGATTGCTCCAGTCGAGCGTCTCGGTCGGCTCCGTGGCCCAGGTCAGGCGGCGGGCCTGCTCGGCCCAGAAGCCCAGCCTGTCCGCCTCGGCCTGCTCGTACGCCTCCACTGTCACGTTGGCGTTCGCGGCCAGATCGGCAGGCGGTGTGAACCGCCGCTCCTCCTTGAGCAGATTGGCCAGGCTTTCGTTGCTCACGACATCTCCCATTCCCAGGGTGTCCGTTGTGTCCCGGGGGACAGCTCATCAGGCTGCGGGCCAGGTGACAAGTGTCTGCCGGAAATTGGTTTAGACCTGTGTCTCGTGTAGGGAGTCACACGTCCCGCTTTCGCAAGCAGCGTTGTGCGGTGCGAAAGCGGGACCACAAGGTCTCACGGACCGGGTGTGTGAGTGGTTCAGGCGCCGACGGCGGTACCGGGAGCCGGATGCGGTGAATCGACGCCGTCCTCGGCGCCCCACACCGCGCCGGGGGCGACCCGGGCGAAGACCTCGTCGGGCCCGGTGCCGGAACTGGCACCCTCGGTCAGCAGATAAGCCTGCGCCTCACCGACATGAAAGTACATGCCGTGCAGCTGCAGGGTCCCCGCCGCCAGCCGGCGGGCCACCGATTCGTGCGCACGCAGGTGCTCCAACTGCTGCACCACATTGGTCAGGCAGAGCTGCTCCACCGCATCGGTGGGCAGGCGTCCGGCAATGCGGGCCCAGGAGTGGTGACGGGAGCGCATGCGCTCCAGGCTCGGCAGACCGTGCCGCAGCCAGCGCCACAGCGGTGTCCGGGGCGTCTCCGGCGCGGCTCCCAACAGGGCCTGCATGGCCCCGCATCCGGAGTGGCCGCAGATGGTGATGGACTCGACCTCCAGTACATCCACCGCGTACTCGATGGCGGCGGCGACGGAGTCGTCGTTGCTCTCGGCGTCCCCTGCGTCCGGCGGCGGCACCAGATTGCCGACGTTCCGCACGGTGAAGAGATCCCCCGGGCCGCTCGCGGTGATCATGCTGGTGACCAGACGGGAATCGGCACAGGTGAGGAACAGCTGCGAAGGCCGCTGCCCCTCTGCGGCCAGCCGGGCCAGCTCCTCACGGACCAGCGGGGCGGTGGTGCGCTGGAATGAACTGAGGCCGCTGAGAAGCCGATGGGCGCCGTGCCGGCGACCCGAGGGGCCTTTCGGAGCCGTGGGAGGAGCAGCCTTCGGGACGACGTGCGAGTCAGGGGCCGCCGTGGTCGGTGCAGTGTCCTGCACGCTGTCGTGGCAGTGATGGTTGCGCCACGGCGTCCATGGGCGGCAGCAGGAATGGGCGGCCGACGCAGGCTCGGCGATCCGGCCCCCCGAGCGCCCGGTGAACTCGATCCGGCCGCCCAGCGCGGTCTGCGCCGCATACCAGTCCTGGATCGTCTCGTACGCCGCATGGTCCATGAAAAAGCCGTCCAACTCGACCACCGCGTCCACCCCTTGCGGGAGCTTTCCGAGCACGCGGCTGAGCCGGGGGACGGCCAGAAAGGTCAGCTGGCCGCGAGCGGCCACCAGATAGCGGCCGTCCTGCTCGGTCACGGTGATCCGCGTGCGTGCCAGCCGGTGCAGGGCGACGGCCACCGCCACGACGATGCCGATCGCCACCCCTTCGAGCACCCCGGCCAGGATCACGCCGCTGATCGTGGCGCCGTACACCAGGAACTCCCGGTGTCTGTGAACCTTGCGGATGTGGGCGAAGCTGACCATCTGGATCCCCACGACCATGACCAGTGCGGCGAGGGCGGCCAGGGGGATCCACTCCAGGGCTGTGACCAGCAGCACGGCCGCCAGCAGCACCCAGACGCCGTGCAGCACGGTTGAGGCGCGGCTCGTCGCGCCCGCCCGCACGTTCGCGGAGCTGCGTACGGCGCCTCCCGATACAGCCAGCCCGCCGGCGAGCCCTGACACCGCGTTGGCGAGACCCTGGGCCCGCAACTCCCGGTCGAGGTCCGATCGCTTGACAGGAGCGTGCGGCGTCGACCCGTCCTTGGTCGCGGTTGTCGAGCGGTCTGCGGCCAGCTTGTCCACGGAGACAGCGGCCAGCAGGGATTCGAGGCTGGCGACGAGCGTGACGGTGAACACGGCTGTCGCCAGTGCCGCCACCGGGCCCTGCGGCAGTTCAGGCAGTGCGTGCGAGTGCCAGGACGGCAGGTCCACCCGGGCGATGCCGGGTGCTGCCGCGGCGGCGACAGCCGTCGCGATGACCACGGCGGCGAGCGCGGCAGGAATTCTGCGGAGTGCAGCTCCGATCTGTCCGGGCATGCGCGGCCACGCGACGAGAAGGACGACCGTCAGGGCTCCGATGAGGGGCCCGGCCGGCTCGAAGTGCGCCAGGTGGGAGGGGAGCGACAGGACGTTGTCGAGGGCGGAGCTCCGAGGGACCTCGCCGAACACGATGTGCAGCTGGGCGAGAGCGATGGCCACGCCGATACCGGCGAGTGTGCCGTGCACGATGGCCGGGCTGACGGCGAGGGCGCTGCGGGCCGCCCTCAGCGAACCCAGCAGGATCTGCAGGAGTCCGGCGCCGACGGTGATCGCGCACGTGGTGCGCCAGCCGTAGATCTGGATCAACTCTGCCGTGACTACGGTCAGCCCGGCGGACGGTCCACTGACCTGGAGCGGTGTGCCGCCCAGCAGTCCGGCGACGATGCCGCCGATGGCCGCCGAAACCAGTCCGGCGGCGAGCGGGGCGTCCATGGCGACGGCGAGACCGAGCGACATGGGAACGGCGATCAGGAAGACAGTGATCGATGCGGACAGATCCGCACCCGAGATGCGGAAGCGTCCGCGGCGGGGCGGAGGTGGCGGACTGTGTGGACGCTTGAATCCCGAGGCCCGGGAAGGGCGCGAACTGCGGGATGAGTGGTCGTTGCGAGTGGGGACGCAGGCAGACATGTTCCCGTCTCCTCCGGGGCAGCGCGGTCGCGGTATGTGAATGACGGCGGCCGTAGGTCACGGCGGTGCAGCGGTGGGGTACAACGGCGGGATTTCTCAACTCTCCGTAAATGAATCGTAATGGAGAGTAAAGAAAGGTGTCCATGCTTTCGAGCAAATAGCCCAGTCAGTCACTCTTCTCAGTGAATAATCAGCTTTTCATCCGGCTTGTCGTACTGATTCCGGCAGAGCTGCGTGTGAGGTTGACCGCGCCGTGTCGGGACTTCAACGCACGAATCCTGCAAGGAAGAGGGTGGACGGATGATGGCCGCCACGAAGCGGATCGCACTGGGTGCCGTGGTCACGGCGCTGATCACCGGTTTGGCCGGCTGCTCGGACCCAGGTACGGGGGCAGCCGGTTCCGTGCCCGGAACCGGGAAGCGGTCCGCCCCCGGCGCGGATGAGAACTCTCCGGCGGCGGCGCCGAAGGGCGCGGTCAAGCTCATCGGCGACGGTTCCACCGCGTTTACGGGAGCCCAGCCGAAACTCCCGGTCGCCAAGCGCCTCAAGCCCGGCCAGAAGCCTCCTCAGTTCGTGGTGTTCTCCTGGGACGGCGCGGGTGAGGACAGCCAGAAACTGTTCTCGCATTTCCGCTCCGTCGCGAAGAAGTACGACGCCAAGATGACGTACTTCCTCAGTGGCGTGTACCTCCTGCCGGAGAAGAAGAAGGAGCTCTACGACCCCCCTCAGCATTCGGCGGGCCGTTCCGACATCGGGTTCAACGACGCGGAGGGTATTCGCAACACGCTGACGGAGTTGCGAGCCGCGTGGCAGGAGGGCAACGAGATCGGCACGCACTTCAACGGGCACTTCTGCGGCCCGGACGGAGGTGTCGGCACCTGGTCGGTCGACGAGTGGAAGAGCGAGATCAGCCAGGCGAAGTCGTTCGTGAAGAGCTGGAAGACCAACGCCCCGGACCTCAAGGGCGAAGCGCCGCTGCCCTTCGACTACGACAAGGAGCTGATCGGCGCTCGCACCCCCTGCCTGGAGGGGCAGAAGAACATGGTCGCGGCCGCAAGGACCATGGGGTTCCGCTATGACTCCAGCGGCATCGGGAACCAGGTCTGGCCTGCGAAGAAGGACGGGCTCTGGGACCTCCCCCTGCAGCTCGTCCCCGTGCCGGGCCGTGAGTTCGAGACGCTCTCGATGGACTACAACTTCATGTTCAACCAGTCCGGTACGACGCAGGGCGACCCGGACAAGCACGAGTACTGGGGCAATCAGATGCGGGACGGCCTGCTTCAGGCGTTCGACCGTGCCTACAGCGGGAACCGAGCTCCCCTGATCATCGGCAACCACTTCGAATCCTGGAACGGCGGCACCTACATGCGCGCGATCGAGGAGACGATCAAGACGGTGTGCACCAAGCAGGACGTGCAATGCGTTTCCTTCCGCCAACTCGCCGACTGGCTGGACGCGCAGGACCCGGCGACGCTCGCCAGGCTCGGGACGCTGAAGGTGGGCCAGGAGCCCAAGCCCGGCTGGACCGCATTCCTCGCGGGGACTACTCCGGGCAAGCCCGCAGGAAACCCCGTGCCTGCCAGGCCGGCGGACCAGCCGGCAGGCAAGGGGGCCGACGGGAGCGCGGAACAGGAATCGCCCAACGCCGCTCCGTCCGGTCAGGCCGGCTGAGCGGCACCCGTCTCCGCGCGGTGCTCCTGCAGGACGAAGGCGGGGTCGACCTGGGCAGCCAGGTCGGCGCCCGTCTTCTCGTTGCCCCAGCTCTCCGCGTTCTTCAGATGGAAGTGCACCATCTGCCGCGTGTAGCGCTCCCAGTCGCGCAGACCGTACGAGTCCTCCGCGGCGTTCTGCAGGGCCTGCAGTGCCATCCGGTTGTCTGCTTCCAGCAGTTCGAACGGGGCCGGCCGACCCTTTTCCATCGTCCGGACCCAGTCGGACTGGCCGACGCCGACCAGCAGGTCGTCGCCGACCTCGGCGCGCAGGAAGTCGAGATCGTCCTCCCCCTGCACCTTGTTGCCCACCACTTTCAGGGCGACACCGAAGTCAGCCGCGTACTCCTTGTACTGGCGGTAGACGGAGACGCCCTTCCGGGTCGGTTCGGCGACGAGGAAGGTCATGTCGAAACGGGTGAACATGCCCGACGCGAACGAATCCGACCCTGCCGTCATGTCGACCACCACGTATTCGTCGGGGCCGTCGACCAAGTGGTTGAGGCAGAGCTCGACCGCCCCGACCTTGGAGTGGTAGCAGGCGACACCGAGATCGGACTCATCGAAGGGTCCGGTGGCCATCAGCCGGATTTCTCCGTCGTCGAGACGGACCGTGCGGGCGCAGGCGTCATAGACCGGGTTGTCCTCGCAGACGCGCAGCAGCCGGGACCCCTCCCCGGGCGGTGTCGTCTTGATCATCGTTGCGGCGGATGCGATGCGGGGGTTGGTCCCGCGGAGGTAGTCCTTGATGAGGGGCAGCTGGGCGCCCATGGCCGGCAGAGCGGCGGCTTCCTTCTCGTCCAGGCCGAGGGCGGCCCCGAGGTGCTGGTTGATGTCGGCGTCCACCGCGACGACTTGGGCTTCATTGGCAGCGAGGTGGCGGATGAAGAGCGAGGACAGCGTGGTCTTGCCGCTGCCGCCCTTCCCCACGAAAGCGATCTTCATGTTCACCTAGGGTAGCGGTGCCATCGCTCACTGCTGTCATCCTTCGTGAAGAAGGCCACTCCTGGGCGGTATCCGTGGCGGGGACGCGTAGCCTCGCTACTTATGAGTACGACTTCCCCTGACCCGCTTGCCGCCCTGGGTGACCTCCCGGGGGTCTCCGACGCGGTGGACTCCGTGCGCAAGGCCGTGGACCGGGTCTACGGGCACCGGGTCATGCGGCGCCGCAGCAACGAGGTCACCGCGGAGGCGGCCCTGCGCGGAGCTCGCGGTTCGGCGGCGCTGTCGGGCGCCGACTGGAATCTTGAGGAAGTGCGTCGGCGCACGGACTTCAGCGGTGAGGACGAGGCCCGCACGATCGGTGCGGCGTTGAGGCTCACGGCGGAGGCGGGGCAACTGCTCTCGATCTGGCGGCAGTCACCCCTTCGTGTGCTTGCCCGCCTGCATCTGGTGGCAGCCGGCGGCGCGACTCCGGACGAGACGGTCGGCAGGCCGCGACTGGCGGGCGAGCCGGTCGACGAGCCCTTGATCGAAGCGCCCGTGCCGGGCGCGGACGAGGTGTCCGGACGTCTCGAAGGGCTGTCGCAGCTGATCATCGCCGGCGGCTCGGCCCCCGCACTCGTGACGGCCTCGGTGGTCCACGGTGAACTGCTCGCGCTGCGCCCCTTCGGGTCACACAACGGCTTGGTCGCCCGGACCGCCGAGCGGATCGTGCTGATCGGCAGCGGGCTGGACCCCAAGTCGATCTGCCCTGCCGAAGTCGGTCATGCGGAGCAGGGGCGCGCGGCCTACGTGGCTGCGTTCGAGGGGTATCTGTCGGGCAGGCCGGAGGGTATGGCGGCCTGGATCGCTCACTGTGGACGCTCGGTGGAGCTGGGCGTCAGGGAGTCCACGGCTGTGTGCGAGGCGCTGCAGCGCGGCGCGGCCTGAGTCGCATCGCCTGCGCTGCTGATCTCGCGGTCGGTGCGGCCGGGTGCTGGGAGGGGACTCCGGGTGCGGGGACAGGTCCCGCACAGGGTTGCGGCGGTACCGGTTCCGGTACCGCCGCTGGCACGTCCGCCCAGTTACCAAGCGTCCTCGTTATATGCCCATCAGGTCGGGTTCTTTGCCCGTTACCTGGTGCGGCTGGCCCGTAATCGACGGGTCGACGTCGCGTGGGTGCTCGGCTTTCGTGCTCGGTCCGTGGGGCCTTCTGCGTAAAAAGGTGATCCTCTCGGATGTCCTTGGTCTCGCGGGCCGTTGAGTCCTTTGTACTCCAGGACAAGGGGGAGCGGAAGCCCCGGCCGTTTTTCTTTACTTTTATGTTCAAATGTGGGCGGGTCGGACATTGAAGGTCGAGGGCTGCTCCCGCCGCCCTCGACGGTCGGCTGTCAGGTGGTGATCGCGGCGGCGCGGCGACGATTGCCGTACCAGACGAGCCCCGCGGTCACCGCGGCCGCGCCCAGTGCCGCTGCCGCCACGAGTGCCGGCCGCGGTGGCATCGAGAACGCGGGCAGGCGCTGCTTGAGCCGGACCGGACGGTCGAAGGTGAGAATCGGCCACTCCCGGAGCGTGGCCTCGCGCCGCAGGGCCCGGTCCGGGTTGACCGCGTGCGGGTACCCCACGGACTCCAGCATGGGTACGTCGGTGACGGAGTCGCTGTACGCGTAGCAGCGCGACAGGTCGTACCCTTCCGATTCGGCGAGCGTCCTGATCGCCTCGGCCTTGGTCGGCCCGTAGGCGTAGTACTCGACCTCGCCGGTGAAGCAGCCGTCGTCGCCCACGACCATCCGGGTCGCCACGACCCGGTCGGCACCGAGCAGTTCTCCGATGGGTTCGACGACTTCGGCGCCGGAGGTCGAGACGATGACCACATCACGCCCGGCGGTGTGATGCTCCTCGATGAGGGTCGCAGCCTCGTCGTAGATGATCGGGTCGATCAGGTCGTGCAGGGTTTCGGCGACCAGATCCTTGACCTGCTGGACGTTCCACCCCTTGCAGAGCGCTGAGAGGTATTCGCGCATCCGCTCCATCTGGTCGTGATCGGCACCCCCGGCAAGGAACACGAACTGTGCGTACGCGGTGCGCAGTACGGCACGACGGTTGATCAGCCCACCCTGGTAGAAGGACTTGCTGAAGGTCAGTGTCGATGACTTCGCAATGACCGTCTTGTCCAGGTCAAAGAAGGCTGCTGTACGCGGCGAGAAGCAGTTTTCCACAAAGGTGAGCATAGGGGCCCGCCATTCGGCGTAAAATCCGGCACGTGGGTTTGCCTGAGAAGGGGCTCGGGTACACCATGGAAGTCACGGATCGTTCGCGACCGTGCTAACCCGGTCCGACTCCTCCCCCCCCGAGTCGGCCGTGGGGACGACCCCCGCTCTCCCCCCCGGCGGGGGTCGTCGCATGTCCGGATGTGTTTCAGGGCCGGGAATCCAGGCCCTTCCTCTCATGTCACCGGTGTCGACCTCCCTCTCGTGCGGGTCCACTCGATCATGACTCGTCACCGTGCGTAGCGGAAGCGCTGCACTGCGAAAGTCCCCTGTACGAGCTACCGAGATATTCACAACGCTTGAGTTGTCCACAGCTTTTGAGCAAGATCCACATGATTTTCCGCGCCGTTGCATGTTGATTCCACCCGCGAAGTCCGTGGGTTCCGGAATCGCGCGTCTCGGAAGTGTTCGAGATCGCCGCGAAACCGCACTGGAGGAGACAGTGAGAGGGGGCGGAGATCGTGGCTGGATCTTTCGCGGGCGAAGGTCCGTCGAGCGCCGCAGGGCGACGGGACGGACCGCTGATCCTCACCGAGGACCCGGACGTGCTGGACGATCTGCTCAGGCTGTGCGCGGCGGCCGGGGCGGTGCCGGAAGTGCAGCACGGCCCACCGGGGGAGAGAGGTGGCTGGGACCGGGCGCCGATGATCCTGGTCGGCGATGACGTGGCGCGTGGATGCCGTGGGATGCCTCGCAGGGCCGGCGTGATGCTCGTCGGACGGGACCAGGAGGATCCCGGCGTGTGGCGCCACGCGGTGGAGATCGGCGCCGAGTACGTGCTGAGACTGCCCGCTTCCGAAGGATGGCTCGTCGACCAGATCGCCAATGCGGTGGAGGGCGTGGGCAGGCCTGCGCTCACCGTGGGAGTGATGGGGGGCCGGGGCGGCTCCGGCGCGTCGACGCTGGCCTGCGCACTTGCCGTGACAGCAGCGAGGTCGGGCCGACGGACGATGCTGATCGACGGCGACCCCTTGGGCGGCGGGATCGACGTCCTGCTCGGCGGTGAGGAATCCGAGGGCTTGCGGTGGCCGGATTTCGCCCGTTCGAAAGGGAGGCTGGGCGGAGGTGCGCTGGAGGAGTCACTGCCGGCGTTGCACGGGCTGCGGGTGCTCAGCTGGGGCCGGGACGACGAGGTGATCGTTCCCCCACAGGCCATGCGCTCCGTGCTCGCCGCCGCTCGCCGGCTGGGTGGAGTGGTGGTCGTGGATCTGCCGCGCCGGTTCGACGAGAGCGTGACAGAGGCGCTGGCGCAGCTCGACGTAGGGATGCTGGTCGTGCCCGGGGAGTTGAGAGCGGTCGCGGCGGCGCAGCGCGTGGCGGCTGTGGCCCGCACGGTCCTGGACGACCTGCGGGTCGTTGCGCGGGGGCCCTACACGGCAGGCCTGGACGAGCAGTGGGTGGCGCGGGCGCTGGACCTGCCGCTCGTCGGTGACCTGCCCACGGAGCCGGCGCTGGCTTCGGCTCAGGACGGCGGCGTGCCCCCGGGCGGGAATTCCCGCGGCCCACTGGCCCGCTTCTGCACGGCCTTCTGGGATCTGGCGGATGCACCGGTCCGTCCGGACGCCGTCCCGGCCCGGTCTCGCGGGGGAGTGGCGTCATGACGGACGCGCTGCTCGAGGCCGTACGTCAACGACTGGCCCGCAGCGGCGCGGCGCCGACGCCGGCGGGGGTGGCTGCCGCGCTGAGGGAGCAGGGTCGTCTGCTCGGTGACGCGGAAGTGCTCGGTGCGGCCGAGGAGCTGCGGGGAGAGCTGGTCGGCGCAGGA
Organism: Streptomyces sp. NBC_01166; assembly: GCF_045039765.1. Classification (NCBI taxonomy): domain Bacteria; kingdom Bacillati; phylum Actinomycetota; class Actinomycetes; order Kitasatosporales; family Streptomycetaceae; genus Streptomyces; species Streptomyces sp. NBC_01166. The sequence goes on along the minus strand of NZ_CP108613.1, from coordinate 3,984,660 downwards.
GTGCTGGAGCGGCTCCTGGCAGATCCGGCGGTGACCGATGTGCTGGTGTCCGCTCCGGACCGGGTGTGGGTGGACCGCGGCGGCGGACTCGAGCTGACCCGGGTCGTCTTTCAGGATGCGGCGGCTGTCCGGAGGCTGGCTCAGAGGCTCGCCGCGGTGGCGGGGCGACGGCTGGACGACGCCCGGCCGTGGGTGGACGCGCGGTTGCCGGACGGGACGCGGATGCACGCTGTCCTGCCGCCGGTGTCCGTCGGATCGACGTGCCTCTCGCTGCGCGTGGTGCGCCCCCGCGCCTTCACCCTGGCGGAGCTCGTGGCGGCAGGGACGGTCCCGCCCGGCGGCGACCGGCTGCTGAGAGCTCTGGTGGAGGCCCGGGTCTCGTATCTGATCAGCGGAGGCACGGGTGCGGGCAAGACGACTCTGCTGTCGAGTCTGCTGGGTGCGGTCGGTGAGCGGGAGCGCATCGTGCTGGCAGAGGATTCGGCGGAGCTGCGCCCGGATCACCCGCATGTGGTCCGGCTGGAGTCACGGCCGGCCAATCAGGAAGGTGCCGGGCGGGTGACGCTACGGGACCTGGTGCGCCAGGCGTTGCGTATGCGTCCTGACCGGCTGGTGGTGGGCGAGGTCCGGGGTGCCGAGGTGACGGAACTTCTGGCAGCCCTCAACACCGGGCACGAAGGCGGTTGCGGCACGGTGCACGCCAACGCGGCCGAGCACGTTCCGGCGCGGCTGGAGGCTCTCGGCACGGCTGCCGGACTCGACCGGGCCGCTCTGCACAGCCAGTTGGCGGCAGCGCTGTCCGTGGTCGTCCATCTCGTTCGCGACAGGGGCGGGCGGCGGCGTGTGGCCGAAGTACATGTGCTGGAGCGGGATTCCGCAGGCCTCGTCGTCACTGTGCCGGCGCTGCGCTGGGGTGCCGGGGGGTTCGAACCGGAGCGTGGCTGGGACAGGCTCATGGCGCTGATCGGAGACAAGCCATGATCCCGGTGGGATCCGGTGTGCTGATGCAGGTGCCCACGTGGTCGTTGGCCGGCTGCGCGGGCCTGGCGGCCGCTCTGGCCGTGGCCCGGGACCCAGGGGCGCGGCGCGCCCGGGTGCTGACAGCTCGGCGGGAGGAACAGTGGGGGCCGGCGGCGTGGGCCACGGCCTGCGCGATCTTCGCCGGGCGGAGGGAATGGCTGTGTGCCCCTGTAGCGGCTTCTCTCGCTGTGCTGGGTGAATCGGTGCTTCCCCTGCTCGCGGGCGCTGTGGCGGTACCGCTCGTGCGGCGCTGGCTGCGTCGGCGGGCGCGACGGCGTGAGCGTGAGGAGGCGGCCGACGCGGTGACGTCGCTCTGCGGGGCGGTGGTCGGCGAGCTGCGGGCCGGGCACGAGCCCGGACAGGCGTTGCTCTCTGCCGCGCGGAACGCCGGTGCACTGGGCGCCGCCGAGACCGCGGTGCTGGCCGCCGCACGGTTCGGTGGTGATGTGCCGGGCGTGCTGCGGCAGGCGGCGGCGGGTCCCGGTCTCGACGGGCTCGCGGGTATGGCCGCGTGCTGGCGGGTGGCGGTGGACGGTGGAGCAGGTCTCGCAGCCGGTCTGGCGCGTCTGGAAAGCGCACTGCGGGGCGAGAAACGGCGGCGGGAGGAGTTGCGGGCACAGCTGTCGGGCGCCTGGTCGACGGTTGTGGTCCTGGCGTTGCTGCCCGTGGTGGGTCTGGGACTGGGGGCGGCACTCGGCGCGGATCCGCTGGAGGTTCTGCTGCACAGCCCGGCCGGACTCGTCTGCCTGGCGACGGGTGGGCTGCTGGAGGCGGCGGGGCTGTTCTGGGCCTCGCGGATCGTGCGGGCCGGGGAGGCGTCGTGAGCGGGATCTCCGGTGCGGGGGACGCGTTGGGGGCGGCCGGGGCGGTGGGGACGGCGCTCGGCACAACCGCATATCTCGCCTTCGCGTACACAGGCCGGCGGCATGAGAGGGCGATACGCAGACGGGGGGCGCTGCTGGCCAAGTGCTGCGCGAGCGGCCCGCGGCCGAGGCGGATGGGCCTGCGGGCGCCCGGGCGGAGCCGTGCTCGGCGGTGGACGGTGTTCCTGGCTGTCTGGGCAGGCGTCTGGATCCTTGTCGGTGGAGTGGCGGGGAGCGGGGCCGGTCTTGCCGCGGCGTACGGCGTTCGGCGGTGGCGGCGCTCCGTCAGGGGGCGTGGGGCCGCCGGCCGTGACGCGGAGGCTGCTCTGGTCTCAAGGCAACTGCCGATCACCGCTGATCTGTTGGCGTCCTGCCTCTCGGCGGGCGCCGGGCCGCGGGAGGCGGCTGAGGCGGTCGGGGAATCCATCGGGGGCCCGGTCGGCGAGCGGCTGGCCCGCACGGCGGCCGAGATCCTGCTCGGAGGTGAACCGGCTGAGGCATGGGGCCGGTTCGGGGAGCTGCCCGGTGCAGCCCCGCTGGCCCGCTGCCTTGAGCGCGCCGCGTCGACGGGGGCTCCTGCCGCTGAGCCGGTATCCAGGCTGGCTGATGAGATGCGGGCCGAGCGGGCCAGTGCGGCTGTGGCGCGTGCCCAGCGGGCCGGTGTGCTGATCACCGCACCGGTGGGGCTCTGCTTCCTGCCCGCCTTTCTGGCCGTGGGAGTGGCACCGGTGGTGATCGGGCTGGCGACCGGCCTGTTGCACCGCGGCTGAGCGGGAACAGCCGCTTCTCCTGGATGCCGGCGGGACCTGACTCCCGCTCTCTCGTAGTGCCGGTCCGAAGTTCTGAACGAAACAACGTGGTGTCTGGACATGGGGGTTGAGATGAACAGGAAAGCCGTGGAGTGGTCTTTGAGGACGCTGCGTCGTGCGTGGGAGGCCAGGTTCGGCACGCGTGCCCGGCCCCAAGGCCTCGACAGGGGGATGACGACGTCCGAGTACGCGGTGGGAACCATCGCCGCCTGTGCGTTCGCGGCGGTGCTCTACAAGGTGGTTACCAGCGGGGCGGTGTTGTCGGCCTTGCAGTCGCTGATCAAGGACGCCCTCGATGCGAAGTTCTGAAGGGCCGCTGAGGGGCCCGAGCGGCGACCGGGGAGCGGTGACGGCAGAGGCGGCCATGGTCCTTCCCGTGCTGGTGGCCTTCGTTTTCGCCCTCGTCTGGGCGCTGGTCGCAGCGTCGGACCAGATCCGCTGCGTGGACGCCGCACGTGCCGGAGCGCGGGCCGCTGCCCGGTCGGAGCCGGAGGACTCGGTGCGGTCCGCGGCTCAGGAGGCGGCGCCGGACCGGGCCCGGGTCGCGGTGGAGCGGACAGGAGGCCTGTGGCGGGTCCGGGTGGAGGCGCCGACGCCGGGGCCTGGACCACTGGGCCTGACGCTGAGCGCTGAGGCGGTCGCGTTGGCCGAGGACACCGTGGGGGCGGAGCCGTGAGGAGGATGAAGGCTGCCCCTGGGGTACGGGACCGGGGCCTGGCGACGGTCTGGACGGCCGTCACGACGACGACGCTCTGCGTGGTGTTCGCGACGGTGCTCGCTCTCGGACAGGCCGTCGCCGCCCGTCACAGAGCCGGCGGTGCGGCGGATCTGGCTGCGCTCGCCGCGGCCGATCAGGCGTTGCGGGGTGCGGAGACGGCGTGCGGGGCCGCCGGAGAGGTCGCCCTGGCCCAAGGGGCGGAGATCGTGCGCTGTGTGGTCCAGGGAGAGATCGCCGACGTGACCGCCCGGGCGCGCTTCGGTCCGTACGCACCTGAGGTCAGGTCGAGGGCGGGTCCTCCGGGCCCCTCGCTGCCCCCGGCGGCGGCACCGTCCGCCGAGTAGCCGGGGCACGGGCGTGGCCTCATCCAGCGGCGCTCTCCGGCCGCGGGCCCTCCGAGCTCTCCGCCGGACCGCCTTCGGCGGGCTCGGACGGTGCGGTTCTGAGCAGTTCGGTCAGGAGGCGTACGGCGCCCCGCTTGTGCAGTGGCTCGTTGCCGTTGCCGCACTTGGGGGACTGGATGCAGGACGGGCAGCCCGCCTCGCACTCGCAGGACGCGATGGCCTGGCGCGTTGCCGTGAGCCACGTACGGGCCGTGTGGAAGGCGCGCTCCGCGAAGCCGGCACCGCCCGGGTGGCCGTCGTAGACGAACACCGTGGGAAGGAGCGTGTCGGGGTGCAGCGGAACGGAGACACCGCCGATGTCCCAGCGGTCGCAGGTGGCGAAGAGCGGCAGCATCCCGATGGAGGCGTGTTCGGCGGCGTGCAGGGCCCCTCCGAGGATCTCCGGGGTGATCCGGGCGGCATCGAGCTGGTCCTCGGTGACCGTCCACCACACGGCACGGGTGCGCAGGGTACGGGGCGGCAGGTCGAGTTTGGTCTCGCCCAGGACTTCCCCGGTGATCAGCTTGCGGCGAAGGAAGGAGACGACCTGGTTGGTGACCTCGACGGAGCCGAAGCAGAGACGCCCGTCACCCCAAGGGATCTCGGTGTCCGTCTCCAGCACGGCGATCGCGGTCGTGTCCCGGGCGTTGGTCGAATACGGAGGAACGGCTTCCTCCACCAGGGCCACAGAATCCTCCAGGTCCAGCGTGCGGACGAGATAGGTGCGGCCCTGGTGAAGATGGACGGCACCCTCGTGGACGGCGGTGTGCGCCGCTGATTCGTCGACGGTGCCCAGCAGCCGGCCGGTGCCCTCCTCGACGATCTGGATCGGACGGCCGCCCCCGCCGCGGATGTCGGTGAGGTCGGCAGCGCGTTCACGGCGGGTCCAGTGCCAGCCCGTCGTCCGTCTGCGCAGAAGCTTCGCTGCCTCCAGCTGCGGCAGGAGTTCGGGTACCGCGGGGCCGAAGAGCTCGATGTCGGACTCCGTGAGGGGGAGCTCCGCGGCCGCGGCGCACAGGTGGGGAGCAAGGACGTACGGGTTGTCCGGGTCCAGGACGGTCGACTCCACGGGCTGCTGGAACAACGCCTCGGGGTGGTGGACGAGGAAGGTGTCCAGCGGGTCGTCCCGGGCCACGAGGACGGCGAGGGCGCCCTGCCCCGAACGCCCTGCGCGGCCGGCCTGCTGCCAGAGGGAGGCGCGGGTGCCCGGGTAGCCGGCGATGACCACGGCGTCCAGGCCCGAGACGTCGATGCCGAGCTCCAGGGCGGTCGTGGCGGCCAGGCCGAGGAGGTCTCCCGAGTGCAGCGCTCGTTCCAGGGCCCGGCGTTCCTCGGGCAGGTAGCCGCCGCGGTAGGCGGCGACTCGCCCGGGCAGCGAGCGGTCCACCTCGGCGAGCCGTTCCTTGGCGATGAGGGAGATGAGCTCGGCGCCGCGCCGGGAGCGTACGAAGGCGACCGAGCGCACGCCCTGGAGGGTCAGGTCGGTCAGAAGGTCGGCGGTCTCGGCCGTGGCGGTACGGCGTACGGGTGCCCCCTTCTCGCCGTGCAGCTCGGTCAGCGGAGGCTCCCAGAGGGCGAAGACCAGCTCTCCCCGGGGCGAGGCGTCGTCGGCGACCTCCTTGACGGGCAGGCCCGTGAGACGGCCGGCGGCGACCGAGGGCTGCGCCGCGGTGGCGGAGGCGAGGAGGAAGACGGGTTCGGATCCGTAGCGGGCGCAGAGACGGCGGAGACGGCGGAGCACCTGGGCGACGTGGGAGCCGAAGACGCCCCGGTAGGTGTGGCACTCGTCGATGACGACGAAGCGGAGGGACCGGAGGAAGGAGGCCCAGCGGGGATGGGACGGGAGGATGCCCCGGTGCAGCATGTCGGGGTTCGTGAGGACGTAATTGGCGTACTGGCGCACCCATTCGCGTTCTTCGACCGGCGTGTCCCCGTCGTAGACCGCCGGCCGGATCGCGGAGCCGAGGGGCTCCGCGAGCGCCTTCACCGCGCGGCGCTGGTCGGCGGCCAGAGCCTTGGTGGGGGCGAGGTACAGAGCGGTGGTGCCGCGGCCGTTCGGAGCATCGGAGCCGTCGAGGAGGGTACTCAGCACCGGAGCGAGGTAGGCGAGCGATTTGCCGGACGCCGTCCCTGTGGCGATCACCACGGACTCGCCGTCCAGGGCGTGCTCAGCCGCGGCGGCCTGGTGCGTCCACGGATGGTCGATTCCGGCCCGCCCGATTGCCGAGACCACTTCCGGCCGGATGCGATCAGGCCAGGGGGCATGGGTTCCCGCACGCGGGGGCAAGTGCTCCGTATGAGTGATGCGCGCTGCCCGGCCCGCCGCTGCGGCGAGCCGGTCGAGAACCACCGTGGGAGAGGGGCGCGAGCCCGCGTTCTCGGGTGGTCGACTGGGGCGGTGATTCTTGGCCATCGGCACCGAGTGTGTCACTGGCGTGACGGACAATGGTCCCAAGGCGTCGTGCATGGCTGCTGGTAAGTGATTGAATGCCATCGCGGCTGGCGATCCGTCCCCTGGCCTCCGTCGGGGAGACCGAGGGGCGACCGCTCGATAGCAAGGTGCTGGAGGATCCGTGGACCTGTCCCTGTCGACTCGCAATGTGTCCGGGCCTGGTGGCGACCGTACGGTCGTCGAGGTCGGTGGCGAGATTGATGTGTATACCGCGCCCAAGCTGCGCGAGCAGTTGGTCGAGTTGGTGAATGACGGCAGCTACCACTTGGTTGTCGACATGGAAGGCGTCGACTTCCTCGACTCCACCGGCCTCGGCGTGCTCGTGGGCGGCTTGAAGCGTGTCCGGGCCCATGAGGGCTCGCTGCGCCTGGTGTGCAACCAGGAGCGCATTCTCAAGATCTTCCGGATCACAGGTCTGACCAAGGTGTTTCCCATCCACACCACGGTCGACGAGGCTGTCGCGGCTACCGACTGACGGTCGGTGCAGGCCGGCAGCTCCAAGGCCGGCAGGCACGCTGTGACAGACCGGCAGGCGGCAGCAGACGGGCCGCCACGAGCAGGCGGTCGACCATGTGGTCGGCTGCCGGCTTCGTCGGTTTCCGGAGGAGAATGAGAGCAGGGGTACCGGGCACCACGCCCGGGCCCCTGAGATGCACGCCCGTACGTTCGAGGGGGATGGCATGCCAACCGTTGAACTCCGCTTCAGCGCTCAGCCCGAACACGTCAGGACGGCCCGCCTCGTGGCAGCCGCCGTGGCGCGCCGGGCGGGTGTCGACGAGGCGGTGCTCGACGAGGTCAGGCTCGCGGTCGGCGAGGCGTGCAGTCGCGCCGTAGGGCTGCACCGGAGTCATGACATCGCCGCCCCGGTCACGGTCGTCCTGACCGAGGAGGAGAAGGCGTTCTCCATCGAGGTCGGCGACGGGCACGTCGCCCCGGGAAGCGACGCCTCGGTGGCGGGAGCGCCCGGCGGTGGAGGCCCGGACGATCCGGACACCGACGCCGACAGCGAGGACGAGATGGGCCTGGCGGTCATCAGCGGACTGGTCGACGACGTGGAAGTCCGCACGGGTGCGGATGGCGGAGTGATCCGCATGTCCTGGCCGACGACTCCCGCCGTAGTGCTTCCCTGAGCCCGACCCCGGCCCTCAGCCCCGGCCCCTGCCTCCGACCCTGGCCCCCGGCCCCGGCCCCTGCCTCCGACCCTGGCACCCGGCCCACTGCGTCTGGCACGGCCCCTGCTCTGCCCGGTGCCGCTTTTCGTCCCGCCGACGCCCGTCCCGGGGCGTCTGCACCCGTCGGGTGACAGGTGTGATCACGTTTTCCGGCCCTGCTGAGCAGGGCCTTTTTATTTGTGCTTGATCAATGATCTACGGCAATTCCGTGTGTGCCATGCCTCTGTCCCATTACTGCATTCGGGTTCACATGCGAGCGAGATCATTTGCCATTGGGTGGACGGAAGTCGATTTCATTGACCACCCACTGTTTTGATCAGCCTCCGCTCCCTACAATCCGTCCACGTCTTGAGCGCTCAGCGTCAAGGAGGACGTATGGCGGAGTTCTTCAACACCCCACTGGCAGAACTGACGCACGTTCCCGTACCTTCCGGCCGCTCCACCTCACTCGCAGCCGCAGTACTCACCGACAGCAACCGGCTGATCGTCGTCGTCATCGCGGTCGTCGCCCTTGCCGCGCTGGTCGTGGCCCAGTTGCTCGCACGCCAGGTGCTGGCGGCGGGTGAAGGCACCGAACGCATGAAAGAGATCGCGGCAGCCGTCCAGGAAGGCGCGAATGCCTATCTGGCCCGGCAGCTGCGTACAGTCGGCATCTTCGCCGTCGTCGTGTTCTTCCTGCTCCTGCTGCTTCCGGCCGACAACTGGTCGCAGCGCGCGGGGCGCTCGCTGTTCTTCCTGGTGGGTGCGCTTTTCTCGGCGGCCACCGGATACATCGGTATGCGGCTCGCGGTACGCAGCAATGTGCGTGTGGCCGCCGCCGCGCGTGAGGCGACTCCAGCGGAAGGAGAACCGGAGAAAGATCTCACCACCGTTTCGCACAAGGCGATGAAGATCGCTTTTCGAACAGGTGGAGTGGTCGGCATGATCACGGTGGGCCTCGGCCTGCTCGGCGCTTCCTGCGTGGTGCTCGTCTACGCCGCCGACGCGCCCAAGGTGCTGGAGGGGTTCGGCCTCGGCGCCGCGCTGATCGCCATGTTCATGAGGGTCGGGGGCGGCATCTTCACCAAGGCCGCCGACGTGGGTGCCGACCTCGTGGGCAAGGTGGAGCAGGGCATCCCTGAGGACGACCCGCGCAACGCCGCCACCATCGCCGACAACGTGGGCGACAACGTCGGTGACTGCGCGGGCATGGCCGCCGACCTCTTCGAGTCGTACGCCGTGACGCTCGTGGCCGCGCTCATCCTGGGCAAGGTTGCCTTCGGCGACGCGGGGCTCGCCTTTCCGCTGATCGTCCCGGCGATCGGGGTGGTCACGGCGATGATCGGGATCTTCGCGGTCGCTCCCCGGCGCGCGGACCGGAGCGGTATGAGCGCCATCAACCGCGGATTCTTCGTCTCCGCCGTGATCTCGCTCGCCCTCGTGGCCGTGGCCGTCTTCGTCTATCTGCCGTCCTCGTACGCCGGGCTGGACGGGGTCACCGACGAGGCCATCACCTCGCACGGTGGCGACCCGCGCGCCTTCGCCCTGGTCGCCGTGGCCATCGGGATCGTGCTCGCCGCCCTGATCCAGCAGCTCACCGGCTACTTCACCGAGACCAGCCGGCGTCCCGTCCGGGACATCGGGAAGTCCGCGCTGACCGGCCCGGCCACCGTCGTGCTCGCGGGCATCTCCATCGGCCTGGAGTCGGCCGTCTACACCGCGCTCCTGATCGGTCTCGGCGTCTACGGGGCGTTCCTGCTCGGCGGTACGTCGATCATGCTCGCGCTCTTCGCGGTCGCCCTGGCGGGGACCGGCCTCCTCACCACCGTGGGTGTCATCGTCGCGATGGACACCTTCGGCCCGGTCTCCGACAACGCCCAGGGCATCGCAGAGATGTCCGGGGACGTCACGGGTGCGGGAGCCCAGGTCCTCACCGACCTGGACGCCGTCGGCAACACCACCAAGGCCATCACCAAGGGCATCGCGATCGCCACAGCGGTCCTGGCCGCGGCCGCGCTCTTCGGCTCGTACCGGGACGCCATCGCCACCGCGGTCGACGATGTGGGGGCGCGGGCGGGGGAGCTCGGGCTGAGCCTGGACATCTCGCAGCCGAACAACCTGGTCGGCCTGATCCTCGGAGCCGCGGTCGTCTTCCTCTTCTCCGGGCTGGCCATCAACGCGGTCTCCCGTTCGGCGGGGGCCGTCGTCTACGAGGTGCGGCGGCAGTTCCGGGAGCACCCCGGGATCATGGACTACACGGAGAAACCGGAGTACGGCCGTGTAGTCGACATCTGCACCAAGGACGCGCTGCGCGAGCTGGCCACACCCGGGCTGCTCGCGGTCCTGGCGCCGATCGCGGTGGGATTCACCCTGGGGGTGGGTGCCCTCGGCTCGTATCTCGCGGGCGCGATCGCCACGGGCACCCTGATGGCCGTCTTCCTCGCCAACTCCGGTGGCGCGTGGGACAACGCCAAGAAACTCGTCGAGGACGGCCACCACGGCGGCAAGGGCAGCGAGGCCCATGCCGCGACAGTCATCGGCGACACGGTCGGCGACCCGTTCAAGGACACGGCGGGCCCCGCCATCAACCCGCTCCTCAAGGTGATGAATCTCGTGGCGCTGCTCATCGCCCCCGCGGTGGTGCAGTTCAGTTACGGGGACGACGCGAGTGCGGGTGTGCGGGCCCTGGTGGCCGTCATCGCCATCGTCGTCATCATCGGCGCCGTCTACGTGTCCAAGCGGCGGGGAATCGCCGTGGGCGACAGCGGCAGCGGTGGCCCGGGCGGGGACGGCGGTGACGACGGCGGGGGCGGCCCCGCCAAGTCCACCGACCCCGCGGCTGTTTCCTGACGCGAGAGGTCATGGGCGGAGTCGGCCCGTATCCGACACCCGCTCAGCACGGCGGCGGGCGGCGCGTTCTGATGAGCCGTCCGCCGTCCCATGTCCCGGCGCCTCGCTGCCGACAGGGCGAGTCGGACATGTGTCCGAGTGGTCAGGTGAGTTGTATCTCCCTCATTACCCTTGGTGCAAATGGCTGCAAAAGAATATATATCGGATGCTCGCCGCCTGATTGCCGTCCGCTTGGCGTGTAAGTTCCGGGGCCGAGAGCCTTGGAAGGGACCCAAACCGGTGAACAAGAAGCTTGCAGCCGCACTGTCCGGCGGTGCGGTACTCGTACTGACGCTGTCGGGTTGCAGCGACGACAGCGACAACAAGGTGAACGACTGGGCGAAGAAGGTCTGCGACCAGGTTCAGCCGCAGTTGCAGAAGATCGCGAACGCCAATGCCGCGATCCAGCAGCAGACTGCCGACAACAGCAAGCCCGCTGACGTCCAGAAGACCGACTCGGCCGCCTTCCAGCAGATCTCGGGGGCCTACAAGGCGCTGGGCACGGCCGTGCAGTCGGCGGGCGCACCTCCCGTCGACGGCGGGGAGACCACCCAGAAGGAGGCCGTGAAGGAGCTCAACGCCTCCTCGGTGGCCTACGCGAATCTGAAGACGAAGGTCGACGCGCTCGACACGAAGGACCAGGCGAAGTTCGCCGACGGCCTCAAGGACATCGCCGACGAGCTGAACAAGATCAGCACCAACGGTGACCAGGCGCTGAAGAAGCTTCAGTCCGGCGAGGTCGGCTCCGCGATGGCCAAGCAGAAGGGCTGCCAGAAGCCGACCGCCTCGGCCCCGCCCGCCTCCGCTCCGTCCGCCCCGGCGTCGCCCTCGGCGAGCGAGAAGGCGAGCGACGAGAAGGCGAGCGACGAGAAGGCAGGCGACGAGAAGGCAGGCGACAAGGCGAGCGAGGAGTCGTGACGGCGGACAGCGCCGGACGAGGGCAGCGGCGCGCAGCAGTCGTGGCGGACGAGCGCCATCGCGAGCTGCCGTAACAGCGCGAAGCCCCGTGGAGGAGACCTCCTCGCAGCGGCCGGCCGCCCCCGCGGGCGCCCGGCCGCTGCCGTTGTCGGCGGGAGCGGACACAATGGGCGGGTGAGTACGTCCAGCCTTCCCGCATCCGACCGTGCCCCCCGGCTCCGCGAAGCCCTGATTGCCGCCGCCTTCACCGCCGACGGCCTCCTGGAACGCCTCGGCGCGCCCGCGTACACGGCGCTCGCCCGTAGCGAGACCGTCCCGGCGCTCCGGGCCACCCGCGGGGGCTCGCCGCTCGACACGCTGGTGCGGCTGTTCCTTCTGCAGCGCCCTGTTCCGGCCCCTGAGGCCGCCGCGGCCCTCCCTCTGGAGGAGTGCGTGGAGGACGGCTGGGTGGTCCACGAGGGCGACCTGGTCAGAGCGACCGTCGACGTTCGGCCCTACGGCGGGCCCGAGGGCCAGGACTGGTTCATCGTGTCCGACCTGGGATGCGCCGTCGGCGGGGCCGGCGGCATCGGCTCGCACGACGAGGGCGTCGTCCTCGGCGTCGGCGGTGCCTCCACCACGCTCGCGGGGATCACCGTGCGCAGGCCCGTGGCCTCCGCCCTCGATGTCGGTACGGGCTCCGGTATCCAGGCCCTGCACGCCGCCCAGCACGCCACCGAGGTGACCGCCACGGACGTCAACCCGCGCGCCCTGGAATTCACCCGCCTCACCCTCGCGCTGTCCGGAGCCGCCCCCGCCGACCTGCGGGAGGGCTCCCTCTTCGAACCGGTCGGTACGGAGACGTACGACCTGATCGTCTCCAACCCGCCCTTCGTCATCTCGCCCGGCGCCCGGCTGACCTACCGCGACGGCGGCATGGGCGGCGACGATCTGTGCCGGGCCCTCGTGCAGGAGGCCGGGGACCGGCTCAACGAGGGGGGATACGCGCAGTTCCTCGCCAACTGGCAGCACGTGGAGGGCGAGGAGTGGCAGGACCGGGTGCGCTCCTGGGTGCCCGCCGGCTGCGACGCCTGGATCGTGCAGCGCGAGGTGCAGGACGTCACGCAGTACGCCGAGCTGTGGCTGCGCGACAGCGGTGACCACCGCACCGACCCCGCCCTGTACACCGAGCGGTACGAGGCGTGGCTGGACGAATTCGAGGCACGCAGCACCAAGGCCGTCGGCTTCGGCTGGATCACACTCCGGAAGTCCGCCGCGGCCGCCGCCGGGAATCCCTCGCTCGTCGCCGAGGAGTGGCCGCACTCGATCGAGCAGCCTCTCGGGCCCGCCGTCGAGGCCCATTTCGTACGGCAGGACTATCTGCGGGAACACGACGACGCGGCGCTGCTGGCCGCGCACTTCACCCTTGCCGAGGAGGTCGTGCAGGAGCAGGTCGGGCTGCCGGGGGCGGAGGATCCCGAGCATGTGGTGCTGCGTCAGCACCGCGGTATGCGCCGGGCGACCAAGGTCGACGCCGTCGGGGCCGGGTTCGCGGGCGTGTGCGACGGATCGCTGCCCGCGGGGCGGATCCTGGACGCCATCGCCCAGCTGATGGCCGAGGACCCGGTGCTGCTGCGCGACCGCACCCCGCAGGCGATCCGGCTGCTGGTGGAGGAAGGCTTCCTGGACCCCGTGCGGTGACGCGGCCCCCACGTCACCGGCTTCCCCGGTCCGCCGCCGCGCTCCGCTCCGTGTGTCCGAGCCTCGCGCTCCTGCGCCCAACACCCTTCTGACCAGGGCCTGCACATCTCCCCGGACGCCGTCCCGGTGCGGTGCGCGGGTTCCTCTTACGGTCGTTCGCCGGGTGTCCGCACGGCGTTCATCCGGGGTTCCCGCCGAGGCCTCCCCGGCGTGGCAGCCTCCCCTCTGCCGAGGGCCGAGGCGCCCGCAGGCCCGAGCGTGAGGGGTACGGACATGGAGAGTGTCACCGCGGTCTTCGCCGGTGCGGCCTTCGCGCTGTTCGGTTCCGCCCTCCTCGTCTGGACGGGGGCGCGCACGATCCAGCGCGCGCCGGTCGCGCTCGGTGTGAGCCCTGTCGCCTCCACCGCTCTCGCCACCCTCTTCGGCGTACTCTTCGTCGTCCTCGGCGTGTGGTGCTTCACCCGCGTCTGATCCGCTTGTCCGGCGGGGGTGCCGGCCGCCGGCCGGCCGTCCCCGCGGGTTCTCCCGCAGGACCGCGAAACCCGCAGGCGACAGCCGTGCGCGGAGCGGACCGGGCGGTCCGGGCGGCAGGAATGGCGGAAGTCGGGTTACCGTTCGAGTGGCCGTTGCGGGCTTTTGCCGTTTGACACGGGGGCGGGTTGTACCGTCACACTCCGCAGCGACAGCACCGCGGGCAGCGTAAGAGCGCTGCCCGGATGCCCCACGAGTGCCGACCGGAGAGAAGAGCGAAGTTGTCCCCGACCAGCGAGACCGCAGGCCGCCGACTCGTCATTGTCGAGTCGCCTGCCAAGGCGAAGACGATCAAGGGCTATCTCGGCCCCGGATACGTCGTCGAGGCGAGCGTCGGGCACATCCGCGACCTGCCGAACGGCGCCGCCGAGGTGCCGGACGAGTACACCGGTGAGGTACGCCGCCTCGGCGTGGACGTCGAGAACGACTTCCAGCCGATCTACGTCGTCAACGCAGACAAGAAAGCCCAGGTCAGGAAGCTCAAGCAGCTCCTCGCCGAATCCGACGAACTCTTCCTCGCCACCGATGAGGACCGCGAGGGCGAAGCCATCGCGTGGCACCTGCAGGAAGTCCTCAAGCCCAAGGTCCCGGTCCACCGGATGGTCTTCCACGAGATCACCAAGGACGCGATCAGGGCGGCCGTCGCCAACCCGCGCGAGCTCAACCAGCGCATGGTCGACGCCCAGGAGACCCGCCGTATCCTCGACCGCCTCTACGGCTACGAGGTCTCGCCGGTCCTGTGGAAGAAGGTCATGCCGCGGCTCTCCGCGGGCCGTGTCCAGTCGGTCGCCACCCGCCTCGTCGTCGAGCGGGAGCGCGAGCGCATCGCCTTCCGCTCCGCCGAGTACTGGGACCTGACCGGCACCTTCGCCACCGGACGCACCGGTGACGCCTCCGACCCCTCGACGCTCACCGCCCGCCTCAGCGCGGTCGACGGGCGCCGTATCGCCCAGGGCCGCGACTTCGGCCCGGACGGGCAGCTCAAGGCGGGCTCCGCCCAGACGCTGCACCTGGACGAGACCAACGCCCGCGCCCTGGCAGCGGCGCTCGCCGACTCCGCGTTCGCGGTCCGCTCGGTCGAGTCGAAGCCGTACCGCCGCTCGCCGTACGCGCCCTTCCGCACGACGACCCTCCAGCAGGAGGCGAGCCGGAAGCTGGGCTTCGGGGCGAAGGCCACGATGCAGGTGGCGCAGAAGCTGTACGAGAACGGCTTCATCACCTATATGCGTACGGACTCCACGACCCTCTCGGACACCGCGGTCTCCGCGGCCCGGGCGCAGGTCACGCAGCTGTACGGGGCGAACTACCTGCCCGACAAGCCGCGCACCTACGCCGGCAAGGTCAAGAACGCGCAGGAGGCGCACGAGGCGATCCGCCCCTCCGGCGACCGCTTCCGCACCCCGGCCGAGACGGGCCTCACCGGCGACCAGTTCCGGCTCTACGAGCTGATCTGGAAGCGGACCGTCGCCTCTCAGATGAAGGACGCCACGGGTAACTCCGTCACGGTGAAGATCGGTGGCCGGGCGAGCGACGGCCGTGACGCCGAGTTCTCCGCGTCCGGCAAGACGATCACCTTCCACGGCTTCATGAAGGCGTACGTCGAGGGCGCGGACGACCCGAACGCCGAGCTGGACGACCGCGAGCGCCGTCTGCCGCAGGTCGCCGAGGGCGACGCGCTGACCGCCGACGAGGTCACGGTCGACGGGCACGCCACCAAGCCGCCGGCCCGCTACACCGAGGCCTCGCTGGTCAAGGAGCTCGAAGAGCGCGAGATCGGCCGTCCGTCGACGTACGCCTCGATCATCGGGACGATCCTGGACCGCGGCTACGTGTTCAAGAAGGGCACGGCCCTGGTGCCGTCGTTCCTCTCGTTCGCCGTGGTCAACCTGCTGGAGAAGCACTTCGGCCGGCTCGTCGACTACGACTTCACCGCCCGTATGGAGGACGACCTCGACCGCATCGCGCGGGGCGAGGCCCAGTCCGTGCCGTGGCTGAGGCACTTCTACTTCGGCACGGGTGACGACACGACCGGCGCGGGCGCGGCCTCCGCCGCGGGCAACGGCGACGGGGACCACCTCGGCGGTCTGAAGGAACTCGTGACCGACCTGGGCGCGATCGACGCCCGCGAGATCTCCTCGTTCCCCGTCGGCAACGACATCAAGCTCCGCGTCGGCCGCTACGGCCCGTACATCGAGCGTGGTGAGAAGGACTCCGAGGGCCACCAGCGCGCCGACGTCCCGGAGGACCTGGCGCCCGACGAGCTGACGGTGGAGCTCGCCGAGGAGCTGCTGGCCGCGCCCAGCGGCGACCACGAACTCGGTACCGATCCCCAGAGCGGCAACGAGATCATCGCGAAGCTCGGACGGTACGGCCCGTACGTCACCGAGGTGCTGCCCGAGGGCACCCCGAAGACGGGCAAGAACGCGGTGAAGCCGCGGACCGCGTCACTCTTCAAGTCCATGTCGCTCGATACGGTGACGCTCGCCGAGGCGCTCAAGCTGATGTCCCTGCCGAGGGTCGTCGGCGAGGACGCCGAGGGTGTCGAGATCACCGCGCAGAACGGCCGCTACGGTCCGTACCTCAAGAAGGGCACGGACTCGCGTTCGCTGACCTCCGAGGACCAGCTCTTCGACATCACCCTCGAAGAGGCGCTGGCGATCTACGCCCAGCCGAAGCAGCGCGGGCGGGCCGCCGCCAAGCCGCCGCTGAAGGAGCTGGGCACGGACCCGGTGAGCGGGGCCCCGGTCGTCGTGAAGGACGGCCGTTTCGGCGCGTACGTCACCGACGGCGAGACGAACGCGACGCTGCGGACCGACGACAGCGTCGAGGACATCACGCCGGAGCGCGGTTACGAGCTGCTCGCCGAGAAGCGGGCCAAGGGGCCGGCGAAGAAGAAGACGGCGAAGAAGGCTCCGGCCAAGAAGGCGCCCGCGAAGAAGGCGACGGCGGCGAAGAAGACGACCGCCAAGAAGGCCACCGCCACCAAGACGACGGCGGCGAAGAAGACGACCGCCAAGAAGGCACCGGCGAAGAAGGCGACCGTCGCGGCGAAGAAGACCGCTTCGGCCTCGTCCGAGGAGAGCTGACCGCGGGCTGAGCAGCCGGCGGGAGCCGCGAGGAGCAGGCGGTCAGGCCTGCACGAACGCCGGAAGGGCCGGGGAAACCCGGCCCTTCCGGCGTTGTCGCGAGGTGCGGACGGAGTTCCCGTTGGGCATATGTTCGGACGCGGCCCCCGGGCACCGCACGGCTCCCGATAGGCTGGGCGGATGACGCGAGCCGAGCAGCCACCGGTCGTGAGCCCCACCTCCGACACACTTGCCGCAGACTCACGCGAGCGCGCCGTACGAGCCCTGTTGCGTGTTCCCCCGCTCAGGCGGTTGTGGAGCGCCCAGCTCGTCGGCAGTATCGGCGATTCACTCGCCCTTCTTGTGCTTGTGCTGTTGTCGCTGCAGGCGGCGGTCCTCGAGGGCTCCTTCGGGGCCGGATACCGCGGGGCGGCCTTTGCCGTCGCCGCCGTGTTCGGTGCCCGGATTCTTTCCACCGTGCTCTTCGGAGCCGTACTACTGGGACCGCTGACGGCGCTCACGGCGCCCGGCGGTCCGATCGACCGGCGCTGGCTGATGATCGGGGCGGACGCGCTGCGTCTCGCTCTGCTGGTCGTCGCGCCCCTGTGGATCGACTGGATGCCGGACAAGGCACTCATGATGATCCTGATCACCGTCTTCGTGGCAGGCGTCGGCGAACGCCTGTGGGCGGTGGCCAAGGAGAGCGCCGCTCCCGCGCTGCTTCCCGCCCCGCCCCCGGAGGGCGCCGCCGTGCGCCCGCTGCCGGACCACCTCGACGCCCTCCGCAGGCTCTCCCTGCGGACGAACTTCCTGTCGGTCCCCGCGGCCGCGGTCGTGCTGGTGGTCGCCGCGCTGATCGGTGAACTGCTGGGTACCGGTTTCGACTGGTTCTCCTTCCACCAGGCCGCACTCGGTTCCTACATCGCGGCGGGGCTCTTCTCCGCCTCGGTCTCGACGCTGTACTTCCTCGAGCTTCCGGCCACACAGACGCCCCGCCCGCGCTCGCCCCTGGAGGGCCTGCGCCGGCCGGCCACCGGAACGGGGTCCGACAAGGGCCGCACCGGGAGTATCCCGCTGGTCGTCGCCGCGTGCTCCGCGGTCGCCGGGGCCATCGCCGCCGCGGCGGGCGTCTCCGTGCTGCACGCCGCCGACCTCGGTGGCGGACCCGTCACCTTCGGCCTGCTGATCCTGGCCCTGACCGGTGGCACCGCGCTCGGTATCCGTACCGCGCGGAAGGTGTTGCCCGCCCTATCGCGCCGCCGGCTGCTGGCCCTGGCGGTCGCTGTCACGGGCGTGGCGCTCCTCGTGCTCGGCCTGGTGCCCGACACCGCCACCGGACTGCTGATCGCGCTGCTCGCCGGTTACGCGGCGGGGGTCGCCGCCAACATCGGGCATGCGGTCATCGACCAGGAGACGGAGGCGTTCCGGCAGGCCAGGGCCACCGAGCACCTCCAGGCCGTGGTCCGGGTGCTGGTCGCGCTCGGTGCGGTGGGCGGACCGCTGCTCGCCGCCGCCATCGGGCGGCACCGCCTGGGGTCCGGTGACTTCGTCTTCGCGCACGGCGGCGCGGCCTTCACGCTGATGCTCGTCGGCGCGCTGCTGCTGCCCGTCGCGGTGATCGTCCTCGCCAGGACAGACGACCGTGCCGGTGTGCCGCTCCGCCGCGACCTGCGTGAGGCGCTGCGCGGCGGTGACCCCGCCGTCGCGCCCGCGGCGAACGGTTTCTTCCTCGTCCTGGAGGGCGGCGACGGAGCCGGCAAGTCCACCCAGGTCGAGGCGCTCGCCGAGTGGATCCGTGCCAAGGGCCACGAGGTCGTCGTGACGCGCGAGCCGGGGGCCACCCCGGTCGGCAAGCGGCTGCGTTCGATCCTGCTGGACGTCTCGTCGGCCGGCCTGTCCAACCGGGCCGAGGCCCTGCTGTACGCCGCCGACCGGGCCGAGCACGTGGACTCGGTCGTGCGCCCGGCACTGGAGCGCGGCGCGATCGTGATCTCCGACCGCTACATCGACTCGTCCGTCGCCTACCAGGGCGCGGGCCGGGACCTCGCCCCGACCGAGATCGCCAGGATCTCGCGCTGGGCGACGAGTGGGCTCGTACCGCACCTGACGGTTCTTCTGGACGTCGATCCGGAGACGGCACGGGAACGCTTCACCGAGGCGCCCGACCGGCTGGAGTCCGAGCCGGCCGAGTTCCACACCCGGGTGCGGTCCGGTTTCCTCACCCTCGCGGCGGCCGACCCGACCCGCTACCTGGTGGTGGACGCCGGCCAGGAGCCGGAAGCGATCACCACGGTCGTACGCCACCGGCTCGACCGGCTGCTCCCGCTCTCCGAGGCGGAGATCAAGGCCCAGGAAGAGGCACGCAGGGCCGCCGAGGAGGAAGCCCGGCGCAAGGCCGAGGAAGAGGCCGCGCGCAAGGCCGAGGAGGAGCGGCTGGAGCGCGAGCGGCAGGCTCAGCTCGCCAAGCTCCGCGCCGAGGAGGAGGAGCGCAGGCGCCGCGAGGAGGAAGAGGCGCGTCAGCGCGAGGCCGAACGGCAGGCGGAGGAGGCGCGGCAGCGTGCCGAGGAGGCCCGCCGCCGCGCGGAGGAGGAGCGGGCCCGTCTCGAGGCCGAGGAGCGGGTGCGCGAGGCCGAGCAGGAGCGGTTGCGCCTGCAGGCCCAGGAGGAGGCGCGGCTGCGCAAGGAGGCGGAGGAACTGCGCCTGGAGAAGCAGCGCAAGGCGGAGGAGGCGCTGATGCGGGCCGAGGAGGCCCGCCGCCGTGCCGAGGCCGAGGCGGCTGCCCGGGCGGAGGAGGCGGCTGCGGCCGCCGCCGCAGAGCGTTCCCAGGAGTCCGGCTCCAGGTCCACCGGGCCGTCCGTGCCGGACAACGAGCTCACCGTCCCGACTCCGGTCGTGAACCCGAACGAGATCACGCAGCCCGTGCCGGTCGCCAGGCCGGACCGCCCGGCGCCCGACGCGGACGAGACGACGGTCCTGCCGCCGGTGCGCGACGCGGACGAGACGGCCGTCCTGCCGCCCGTGCGCGACGGGAACCCGTCGGACCGGGTTCCGCCGGGCGTCTTCCGCGACGAGCGCGGGGCCTCCCGCCCCGAGAGCGAGAACGAGCGCACGCGTGAACTGCCCCAGATCAGCGACGATCCGCAGGCGGGACCGGGGGCGCAGGGCGCTTCCGGCCGGCAGAGGCGCCCGCGTCCCGACTGGGCCGAGGAGACGCCGCTCGACGATCTGCCGTCCCTGGCAGACGAACTGCTCGGCGGTAACGACGACGACCAGGGCGGCTCCGGACGGGGCGGGCGCCGGCCCCGCCGCTGACTGACGGACGCCGGGCTCGGGCACGGAACGCCGGGACTGTCGGACCCTTCCCGCACAATAGGGAGGCGCCGGAGTTCCGGCGTTCCAGCACGACACCACCGGAAGGGCGGTGACCATGACCGTTTGGGACGACCTGGTCGGACAGGACCGGGTGCAGGAGCAGCTCGGTGCCGCCGCCCGGGACGCCGATGTCCTGGTCACCGCCATCTCCGAGGGCGAGCCGGTGCCCCCCGGATCGAAGATGACGCACGCGTGGCTGTTCACGGGCCCGCCCGGCTCGGGCCGGTCCACCGCCGCCCGTGCCTTCGCCGCCGCGCTCCAGTGCACCAGCCCCGACCGTGCCCTGGGCGGTGCTCCCGGCTGTGGCTTCTGCGACGGCTGCCACACGGCCCTGATCGGGACCCACGCCGACGTCGAGGTGATCCGGACGGATCTGCTCTCGATCGGTGTGAAGGAGACCCGTGAGCTCGTGCGCCGTGCCCAGCTGTCCCCCGCCGTGGGCCGCTGGCAGGTCATCGTCATGGAGGACGCCGACCGCCTCACCGAGGGCGCGGGCAACGTTCTGCTGAAGGCGGTGGAGGAGCCCGCTCCCCGCACGGTGTGGCTGCTCTGCGCGCCCTCCCTCGAGGACGTGCTGCCCACGATCCGCTCCCGCTGCCGTCACCTCACGCTGCGTACGCCTCCGGTCGACGCCGTGGCCGATGTGCTGATCAGGCGGGACGGCATCGACCCCGAGCGTGCCGCGTCGGCCGCCCGTGCGACGCAGGGGCACATCGGCCGGGCGCGCCGGCTGGCCACGGACGAGCGGGCGCGTGCGCGCCGTGCCGCCGTGCTCAAGCTCCCGCTGCGTGTCCATGACGTCGGCGGCTGCCTCAAGGCGGCCCAGGAGCTGATCGACACGGCGACCGACGACGCCAAACAGGTCGCCGAGGAGGTCGACGTCAAGGAGACGGACGACCTGAAGGCGGCGCTCGGCGGCGTGGCGGGGGGCCGGATGCCTCGCGGGACGGCGGGTGCGATGAAGGAATTGGAGGACAGGCAGAAGCGCCGCAGGACGCGTACGCAGCGCGACAGCCTGGACCTCGCGCTCAGCGAACTCACCGGCTTCTACCGCGATGTGCTGGCACTCCAGCTGGGCTCCCGGATCGCGCTCGCCAACACCGACGTCCGGGACTCCCTCGACCGGATCGCCGAGTCGTCCACCCCCGAGCGCACCCTGCGCCGGATAGAGGCCGTGATCGCCTGCCGCCGCGCCCTCGACCGTAACGTCGCGCCGCTGCTGGCCGTTGAGGCCATGGCGGTCGCGCTCCGGGCGGGCTGAGTCCGGCATCCCCGCGTGGTGCGCTCCCGGGGTGCGCAGGGCCGGGTGAATTCACCCGTATGAGCAGGGAATCGGTTGAGTCGTCACACGGCGGCTACGCTCCGGGGATGGACACCAGGCGCCTGCTCCGCATCTTCGCCACTGCGCTCGGCACTGCCGGCCTCCTCGTCTCCGGCTGCAGCAGCGGAAGTTCGGCGCCGAGCGCGTCGGCGACGGGTTCGGCCGCCGCCGAGGAGCTCGAGCCGTACTACGGGCAGAAGCTGCGCTGGCGGGACTGCGGGGTGGAGGGCTTCCAGTGCACCACGATGAAGGCCCCGCTCGACTACGCGAAGCCCGACGGCGGGGACGTCAAGCTGGCCGTCTCGCGCAAGAAGGCCACCGGGCCGGGCAAGCGGATCGGTTCGCTTCTGGTCAACCCGGGCGGCCCCGGAGGCTCGGCCGTCGGCTACCTCCAGGGATACGCCGCCATCGGCTACCCCGCCCCGGTCCGCGCCCGGTACGACATGGTGGCCATCGACCCGCGCGGAGTGGCCCGCAGCGAACCGGTCGAGTGCCTCACCGGCAAGGAGATGGACGCCTACACGCAGGTCGACCAGACTCCGGACGACAAGGGCGAGATCACCGAGCTGAACAAGTCCTTCAAGAAGTTCGCCGACGGCTGCGCGAAGCGCTCCGGGAAGATCCTTCCGCATGTGTCCACGGTCGAGACGGCGCGTGACATGGACATCCTCCGGTCCCTGCTCGGCGACGAGAAGCTGAACTACGTCGGCGCCTCGTACGGGACGTTCCTCGGTGCGACCTACGCCGATCTGTTCCCCGCCAGGGCGGGGCGTCTCGTCCTGGACGGGGCGATGGACCCCTCGCTCCCCGCGGTCGACATCAACCGCGATCAGACCGCCGGTTTCGAGACGGCCTTCCAGTCGTTCGCCGCGGACTGCGTGAAGCAGGCCGACTGCCCGCTCGGCACCAAGTCCACCGCGGCCGCGGCGACCGCCCTGAAGAAGCTCTTCGGCGATCTGGACTCCGAGCCCGTGCCGACCGGCGAGACCCGGAAGCTGACCGAATCCCTGGCGACCACGGGTGTGATCGCCGCCATGTACGACGAGGCCGCATGGCCCCAGCTCCGCGAGGCCGTCGCCTCGGCTCAGCGCGGTGACGGCTCAGGCCTCCTCGCCCTGGCCGACAGCTACTACGAGCGCGAGCCGAGCGGCAAGTACGCCAATCTGATGGCCGCCAACGCCGCCGTGAACTGCCTCGACCTGGCCCCCGCCTTCGCCGGCCCCGCAGAGGCGGAGAAGGCGGTCCCGGAGTTCGAGAAGGTCTCCCCGGTCTTCGGCAGGGGCTTCGCCTGGGCCGCGCTGAACTGTGGATCCTGGCCCGTGGACCCCACCGGCACCCCGCACCGCACCGAGGCGGAGGGTGCCGACCCGATCGTCGTGGTCGGCACCACCCGGGACCCGGCCACCCCGTACAAGTGGGCCGAGTCCCTCGCGGAGCAGCTCTCCTCCGGCACTTTGCTGACCTACGAGGGCGACGGGCACACGGCGTACGGCCGGGGCAGCGACTGCGTCGACACGGCGGTCAACACCTACCTGCTGGACGGCACGCCGCCCAAGGACGGTAAGAAGTGCACCTGACCTGCGGATACGGCAGCGGCGCCGGGCGGTACGGAGCACCCCCGGAAACTGTGTAGACTTGGCGTCGCTGCTGACCGCACCATGGTGCGACAGAGCGTGCCGCCTTAGCTCAGTTGGCCAGAGCAACGCACTCGTAATGCGTAGGTCTCGGGTTCGAATCCCGAAGGCGGCTCTGTGGAAGCCTCAGGACTCACTCGCCGTGACCTGGGGCTTTTGCTTTTTCCGGGTTCTTCGACAGGGCCCCTGCGCGTGTCGCCGCGCTGTTCGTGGTCCCACTCCGGGGCCTCGGGCTGAGGAGCGTCGCCAGCATGCCGAGCGCCAGCAGTGCGGCGCAGGTGTAGCCGTCCGGACAGGTCGGAGGCCGACGCCGTGAAGAACGTCGACGTCAGAATCGCGATGCCGAGTGCGGAGCTGCGTGCGTAAGCCCCAGGTCCCCCTGTGACCTGGGGCTTACGTGCGCCGAGCAGGCGCGGGCACCGGCCGCCGGCTAGAACGGCGTCAGTGTCAGCCGCGCCCCCGTGGGCGCGGTGTCCTGGATGTACGAGGCGAAGTCGGCCACGTCGTCGAAGGCGAAGCCGTACGCCTTGCCGTCCAGCGTCGCCGCGTGGATGGCCTTCGAGTAGTGGTTGGTCAGCGACGAGGCCCGGTAGAAGCCGGCCGGGTCCGTGGTGGGCTGGGCCGGATCGCTGACCAGGGTCGAGCGGTTGAAGCCCGCGCCCAGGACAGCGGCGACGGGGCCGGTCGTGCCGTCGTTGGGGGCGGCCAGGTTCCCGTCGCAGAAGAGCACGTCGCGGGTGGTCGGCCGGCTGAACGAGACCTGAGCGGGGCCGTCGAACACGAACCGGTCACCGCGGACCCGGCCCGTGAAGGCTCCCGCGTTGGTGGTCACGGTGAGGTCCTTGCCCGTGTAGGTGCTCCACACCTCGTCGATGTACGGGGCGAAGTAATCCTTGTCGAAGATCCCCGCGTCCAGGCCGTGGCCGGGCGCGATGATGCGCCGGTCGTCCACCACCAGGGGCGCGAACTCCGGGATCTCACTGACCGCCGCGAAGGCCTGCGCCCGTCCGCCGTCGCGCAGGGTGCCGATGGTCCGGTCCTCGGAGCCGGTCAGACCGATGCTCAGGGGAACACTGAACATGTCGACCATGGTGGTGTTGCAGTACATCCCGGAGGAGTTGTACGTGAACTCCGCGCAGTCGTGCAGCACGGAGTAGTTGGGGTCCGAGGCCACCCATCCCGCGGGGTACTGGAGGGCGGCGACACCGTTGCCGTCCGCCACCGCCTTGAACTTCAGCTTGTCGCCCAGGGCGATGTAGATCCTGCCGGACATGTACGGCAGCGACAGCTTGGTCTCACCGCTGCCGGACAGGGCGATGGCGTAGTCGGTGAAGCCGTCCGCGCCGTTGTCCGACAGGGATATCGGGGCCAGCGCGCCCTCAGGGGTGACCCGGACCTGTTTGCCGTCCTGATTGCCCACGATATAGACGTGCACAGAGGAGTTGGCGTACGAGCCCGAGTTGTTGACGATGGTCAGCGGGAGCGCGCCGGCGGGCTTCGTGCCGGCGCCGTCCGGGTCGGCCGTGGCGAGGGCGTGCGGGGCGATCACGGCGATGGCGGGGGCGGCGACAGCGGCTCCGGCCAGGGCGGTGATCAGCTTGCGGCGGGAGAGGTCGCGCTGGTGACGGGAAGTCATGTGGGGGCTCTTCCTTCGTACAAGTAGGTGGCGGGGCTCCGGTGGTCAGCCGACGGCCCACTTCTGGCCGGCCGCGCCGGTGCAGGTCCAGATCTGGAGCCGCGTGCCGTCGGCCGAGGAGCCGCCCGTGGCGTCGAGGCACTTGTCCGCCCCGGTGTTGGTCAGGTCACCGGCCTGGGTGTGGACCCATTTCTGTGCTCCGGTCCCGTTGCAGGTGTAGAGCTGGACGGCTGCTCCGTCGGCGGTGGAACCGCCCCGCACGTCCAGGCACTTGCCGAAGGCGCGTACGGATCCGTCGGCGGCCGGGGTCCATTTCTGGGCGTCGACGCCGTTGCAGCCGTGCAGCTGGATCGGCGTGCCGTCGGCGTCCGAGGCGCCGGCGACATCGACGCACATGCCGCCGATGCCCTTGATCGGGCCGGCCGTACCCGAGCCGCCGCCGGGACCGTCCGAGGCGGAGACCCGTACGTAGTCGACGGTCATGGTCTGGGGGAGGGCGGTGGAACCGTCCGGGCTGCCGGGCCAGTTACCGCCCACGGCCAGGTTCAGGACGATGAAGAAGGGGTGGTCGAAGACCCACTTGTTGCCGTTCACATCGGCGGGGGTGCGCGTCTGGTAGGTCTGACCGTCCACCGACCAGACCAGGGCGTTCGGGCTCCAGTCCACCGCGAAGGTGTGGAAGTCGTCGGCGAAGGCCCGGCCGCCCGGCAGGCTGTACGACGCCCCGATGCCGGCGCCGCCGGAGTAGCCGGGACCGTGGATGGTGCCGTGGACGGTACCGGGCTCCTTGCCGACGTTCTCCATGATGTCGATCTCGCCGCTGTTCGGCCATCCCACGCTGCCGAGGTCGTCGCCGAGCATCCAGAAGGCCGGCCAGATCCCCTGGCCGCGCGGAATCTTGATCCGGGCCTCGTAGCGGCCGTACGCCTGGGTGAAGGTCTTCGCGGTGTTCAGCCTGGCGGAGGTGTACTGGCAGGTGCCGTACCAGCACTGGAGGCCGGAGTCGCCGTTCCGGTGAGCGGTGATCACCAGATTGCCGTTGCCGTCCAGGGACGCGTTCCGGGTGCTGTCCGTGTAGTACTGCAGCTCGTTGTTGCCGTTGCCCGAACCCCCCTTTTCCAGAGTCCACTTCGAGGAGTCCGGCGCACTGCCGGCGGCGCCGTCGAACTCGTCGGCCCATGTCTGCGCGGCGGCGTCGGCCCGGGGGGTGCCCGGTCCGGTGGTGGTGAGGAGGAACGCGGCGACGAGGGCGGCGGAGAGCAGGAGAACCAGCCCGACGGGTGACCATCTGCGTGCGCGGTGAGAGGCCATGGTCTGCGTACCTTTTCTGTGGGGGAGAGCAGGACACGGAGCCGGCGGACAGGGAGGTGCGGGAGCGATCTGAGAGCGCTCTCGTCCTGCGGAGTGCGCCGCCGACGGAGCTCGATGGTACGCAGATCCCTCGGTCCGGCAACCGGGCGTACGGCGATGAAAACGCCCTGGCCTGCGGTTACTTGAACGGCTGTCGCGAGGTGCGGTTCGCTTAAGACGCTTTTAATTCGGCCTTAAGCCCGAAGCCCCGTTAGCCTCCCGTGGATGGGCTTCACCAACTTCGCGCGCAAGGTCCGCGACCCCTCGCTGCCGTACGGGCACCGGGTGGTCGCGCTCCGCTCCTGCGCGCAGTTGTACCGGCCGATCGGCTTCGAGGCGACGGTGAGCTATCTCGCCCACAAGGCCGGCCCCTTCCGTGAGGACGAGGAAGCACTGCTGCGAGCCCTGGGTGTGATCGAGGCCAGCCGGGCCGTGTGGCAGGTGGAGCTGCGGGCGTACGCGGCGGCGCGGGCGGAGGCGAAACGTCGCGGCCTTCGCGCTCCGGGCCCCCGCGAGCGCAATCCGAACAGTCCGGAGTACTGGTACGGGGCACGGCGTGAGGCGGCCCTGCACGCCGTGGGCCATTGGCGCGCAAGGCTGCGGAGTGCGGGTCTCACCGGCGAGCTGAGCCGCACCGTGGATCTCTGTGCCGCCGACTGCCTGGAGAGCGGGGGCGTGCAGGGCGAGCGGGAGCGAGCTCGTCTGGCGGTCTGCGCCGATGCGCTGGAGCGACGCATGGAGCCGCCCGCCCACCGGGACGACGCGGCCACGTATTTTCATCACCGCGACCTGCTGCGTGTGGTGAGGCTCATAGGCATGGCGGCGCGAACCGATGACGAGGACCAGGGGGCGGACGGGCATGACTGAAGGTGTGGCGACTGCAGATGACGCGGGAAGCCTGCCCGGGCCGCTCGTCGGTCCCGAGTGGCTCGCGGTGCGGCGGGCGGCCGGTGGGCTCGTGGTCCTCGACGCCTCTGTGGGTGCGCACCGTGCGACGGAGCGGCGGATCCCCGGGGCGCGGCGCTTCGACATCGACGGGGTGATGTCCGACCACGCCGTGCCACTGCCGCACACGATGCCCGCTGCCCGGCGCTTCACCGAGGAGATGCGCGCCCTGGGCGTCGACGGTACCGACACCGTCGTCGTCTATGACGCCGCCGGTGTCTACTCCAGTGCCCGCGCCTGGTGGATGCTGCGCGCCATGGGCTTCGGCCGGGTCGCGGTGCTCGACGGCGGCCTGCCCGCGTGGACCGCGGCCGGACTGCCGGTGGAGGAGGGTGGTGCGCCCGGAGGCGCCGGGCGCACCGGTGACTTCACCGCCCGCCCCCGTGAGGGGATGCTGGTCGGCAGCGGTGCGGTGACGGCCGCCCTGGCGGACCCGGGATCGGCTGTCCTCGACGCACGCACCCGGGAGCGCTTCGCCGGCACGGTGGCCGAGCCTCGGCCGGGGCTGCGGCGGGGCCACATGCCGGGGGCGCTGAACCTGCCGTTCGGGGAGATCCAGCGTGACGGCAGGATGCTCCCGGCCCGCGAACTGCGCGCGGTGTTCGGCGCGTTGCTCGGGGAGCGGGAACGTCTGGTCGTCAGCTGCGGATCGGGCGTCACCGCCTGCGTCCTCGCGCTGGGCGCCGAACTCGCGGGATACAGCGAGGTGTCCGTGTACGACGGATCGTGGAGCGAGTGGGGCCTGCCGTCCGGACTCCCCGTCACGACAGGCGCGTAGGAACTCTTGCGCACGAGTGCCCGGAGGGTGCCGCAGAGGAATGAGTGCTGTGGCCCGCGGGGCCTGAGTATGCGCGCGCATGCCGCGGGGAGCCGGCCCCCGCAGAGTGGAGGCACGTACCCCGCACGTGCTGAAAGGCAGCCGCGCATGTTCCCCGCACTCCCCGCTCCCGCCTCCGCGGCGCCCGCACCCCGCCCTCGCCCCGCCACGACGGGCCAGGTCCTCCTGGTCGCCCTGATCTGGTCCGTGCCCCTTGCCGCGCTGTTCTTCCTCGGGTTCCTGGTGCTGATGGTGTCGGTGTGGAGTGCTGCCTCCGGGGAGTCCCCCGTGTCGTTCCTGCTGGGCGCCGCCGGGGTGCTCGCCGCGGGAGCGGCCGTACTGACCGGCCTGTACCGCTCCCCTCCCTTGCGCCGCATGACCCCGATGGGCCGGCTGTCCCTGCTCGGCGCGATGGTGTGGCCGTTCCCGGTGGTCACCCTGGCGTACGCGCTCAACGGCTGACCGGCGCCGGGTTACTCCCGGGCGCCCGCCACCTCCACCGGCCTCGTACGCAGTGCCACGAGCGCGGGCAGTACGGCGGAGACCGCGGCCGCGAGGGCACACGCGGCCAGGACCTGGACGAGGGCGGTCCACGGGACGATCACCGGGGAGCTCACCGAGAGGAGCTCCAGGGCGCTCTTCACCCCCAGGAGGTTCAGCCCGGCCACCGCCCCTCCCAGGACCGCGCCGACGGCCACCACGACCAGCGCTTCGACCGCCACCAGCCGGAGTACCTGCGGTTTCGTGGCCCCGGTGAGGCGGAGCACCGCCAGGTCGCGTACCCGGTCGGAAGTGGCCATGACCAGGGTGTTCGCCAGGGCGATCCCTGTGTACAGCAGGGCGATGCCCAGGATGAGCAGCAGGCCCGCCCGGGTGTTGCCCCCGGTGCGCGGGTGGTGCGCGGCCACCCACGCGTCCCGTGTCATGACCGGGGTGCCGGTGTCCCGCCCGGCCTTCTCCAGGAGAGCGTGGACGGCCGAACGGTCGGCTCCCTCACGGAGCTTGACGTCGATGCGGTCGACGGCGGCCCCGGCCGCGTTCGCCGGGGTCACGTACACCCCGTTGCTTCCGGTGCCGGTCCGCATCACGGCAGCGACGCGGAGCGACACCTCACGGCCGTCGCCGAGCCAGACGCGCACGCGCCGCCCCACCGTCCGTGTCTCCCACTCCTCGTTGACGACGATGGAGTCGTCGTCCAGGTCCGTGATCCGGCCTGCGACGAGGGGCAGACGGGCGGTCGCCGCCAGGGCGGCCGGCTCCGCCGCCCGTGCCTCCGACCTGATGAGCGCGGTGCCTTCCTCGAGGACGGTGACCCCGGTGGTGCGGGAGGCACCGGCCACGGCCCCGGGCACGTTCCGTACGCGCTGCACGAAGCGCGGGTCCAGCGGGCCGTCACCGCCGGCCACGTAGTCGGCGCCGGAGACCGAGGCCGCCGCCTCGGTGGCCTCTGCCTCGTTGATCGTGGCGACGGTGCCCAGCAGCGAACCCGCCAGGGCGACGGTGATCATGACGGGTGCGGCGACCGCGGCGGTGCGGCGCACGGCGGTGTACGCGTTCTGCCGGGCCAGCAGACCGGTGGCGCCCGGCAGCCGGGCGGGGAGCCAGGTGAGCAGGCGCGTCATCGGACGCACCGCGAGCGGCGAGAGCAGCGCGCAGCCGACGATGATCCACATGGGCTGCAGGATGTATGTCTTCCGCTTGAGTACGTCCCCGGGGTCGGTCAGCAGGGACCAGCCCAGCAGCCCGAGACCGGTCAGCAGGACGGTGGCGCCCAGCAGCAGGCGGCTCGGCAGCATCCTTCCGGCGTCCACGGCCGCGTCGCGGAGTGCCTCCACGGGGCGGATCCGGCCCGCCCGGCGGGAGGAGACGGCGGCCCCGGCGAGCGCCACGGCCAGGCCGGTCCAGAAGGCGGTGTGCAGCGGCCACGTCGCGTCGCCGACGGCGAACCAGTCCGGGGCGAGGCCCCCCTCGGCCAGCCGGCCGGCCAGCACGGGTGCGGCGGCAGCGCCCAGCAGACAGCCCGCGGCCGAGGCCAGGGCGCCGATCAGGAGCGCCTCCACGACGACCGTGCGCCGCACCTGACCGGGCGTGGCGCCCGCCGTGCGGAGCAGCCCGAACTCCCTTCTGCGCTGGGCCACCGCGAAGGAGAACGTCGACGCGACGACGAAGACCGAGACGAAACCGGTGATGCCGGCCGCCGTGCCGAGCAGCGCGTTGACGGCGGTCAGGGCCTCGCTGTCCCGGTCGGGATCGGCGTCCGCCCGGCGCCGGTCGTCGCCGGTCAGGACACTCATGCCGGGGAAGGTCCCGGTCAACTGCCGTACGGCGTCCGCGTCGGCGTGCACGGCAACCGCGTCGACGGAGGGGTGGATGCGGGCGGCCTCGGCGTCGGTGAAGAAGACCACTGTCTCGAAGCCGGCGTCCGCCACCGTGCCGACGACCGTCCGTGTTCCGGTGCCGGCCTCGGCACCGGGGACGGCGACCCGGACCCGGTCGCCGGCCCGGACACCGGCGTCCGCCGTGACGACGACCTCGCCCGCCACGGCCGGCGCCCGGCCGGAAGTGACGCGGTAGGGGGTGGCGGCGGCGACGGACCACGGATGTCCCACGGCCCCCTCGCCGGCCAGACGGACGGGAAACGTTCGGTCCTCCGCCGTCGGCCCCAGCGCGGAGAGCCCGTCTGCCAGGCTTGGCGGCACCGGTCGCGGGTCGGTGAGCCGGGTCGTACGCTCCCCGATCGACGTGGCGACCCGGAGGGTGTCCGACGGCGCCACCACGACCGGTGCCGCGGCGAAGCGTTCCGGGGTGCGCTTCGGGGCGTCGAAGGTGGCCGCGAGCGCCAGGCCTGTCATGGCGATCAGCCCGACACCCAGGGCGAGTGCGACGAAGGAGCCGACGAAGGTGACCCAGCGGGTCCGCATCGAGCGCAGGGCGGAGGTCAGCACGGGGCCACCGCCAGGGCGGTCATGCGCGCGGCGATCTCTCCGGCGGCCGGGTCCCGCAGCTCGTCCCGTATCGATCCGTCGGCCAGGAACACCACACGGTCCGCGTAGGAGGCGGCCACCGGGTCGTGCGTCACCATGATCACCGTCTGGCCGCCGTCGGCCATCGACCGCAGCAGCCCCAGGACCTCCTGGCCCGTACGGGAATCGAGCGCCCCGGTCGGTTCGTCGCCGAACAGGACCGCGGGCCGGGTGACCAATGCCCGTGCCAGGGCGACACGTTGCTGCTGACCGCCGGAGAGCTCGGTGGGCCGGTGGCGGGCCCGGGAGCCGAGGCCGACCCGCTCCAGCACCTCGCGTACCTCGGCGCGCCGGGGTCTGCGGCCCGCGAGCCGGAGCGGGAGCGCCACGTTCTGCTCGGCGGTGAGGGCCGGCAGCAGGTTGAAGGCCTGGAAGACGAATCCGATCCGCTCGCGGCGCAGCAGCGTGAGCCTCCGCTCGCTCAGACCGGTCATCTCCGTGTCCCCGAGGAACACCCGGCCGGACGTGGGCCGGTCGAGGCCGGCCGTGCACTGGAGGAGCGTCGACTTACCCGAACCTGACGGTCCCATGATCGCGGTGAAGGAGCCCCGGGGAATGGTGAGACTGACTCCGTCCAGCGCGGTGACCGCGTCGGTGGCCTTCCCGAAGGACCGGGTGACGGTGTCGAGCCGTACGGCTGCGGGTCGTTGATTCATGGGTTCGATCCAACCGGCGGCGCCCGCCGCCCACATCGCAGCGAGGAGGAGTCCTGGGGGTGGAGCCAGCTCCACCCCCGGCCCCCCGCCCACTGGGTGGTGGAGACCGGCCCGCGCTGTCTACGGTGCGGTCCATGAGCTCACCGACCCTCCGGCAGGCCCTCGTGCGGCGCCGATATCTCCTCGGCGCCTGGCCGTGGCGTGCGGCGCTGTACCTGCTGAGCAGCGTCCCGGCGGGGCTGGCCCTCCTCGTGTCCGTCCTCCTGCTGGCCGTGGTGGGCGGCGCCCTGGCCCTGGTGCTCATCGGCCTGCCGCTGCTGCTGACGCTCGCCCTCATCGGTATCCCGGTGGCCGCGGCCGAACGCCGCAGGCTACGGCTGATCGACCCCGCCCCCCTCGGTGATCCGCACCGGGCGCCGATGGGCGCCGGTCTGCCGGCATGGCTCCGTACGCGGCTCCGGGAGCAGGCCACCTGGCGGGAGTTGGGGTACGCGCTGCTGTTCGCCGGGGTGCTCTGGCCGCTGGAGGGCCTGCTCGTCGGGGGCGTACTGGCGGTCTGCGGGGGGCTGCTGGCGACGCCGGTCGTCATGGCGGCGGTCACCGGCGGCGAGGAGGTGCGCGTACTGAAGCTCTATCTGGCCGACTCGTATCCCCAGGCCTTCGCGCTCGCCCTGCTCGGGCTGGTCCTGCTGCCGCTCCTGGCCTATCCGCTCGGGTGGGCGGCGGTGGCGCGCGCGGCACTGACCCGGGCGCTGCTGTCCTCGGCGGCCGACGGGCTTGACGCCCGCATCGAGGAGCTGGGCCGCTCCCGGATGCGGCTGGTGGACGCCTTCGAGGCGGAGCGCCGCCGGATCGAGCGCGATCTGCACGACGGGGCGCAGCAGCGTCTCGTCGCCCTCTCGATGACGCTCGGGCTCGCCAGGCTGGAGAGCCCGGCCGAACCGCTGGGCGGACTGCTGGCCAAGGCACACGAGGAGGCGGGGGAAGCCCTCGTGGAGATCAGGGAACTCATCCGGGGCATCCACCCCCAGGTCCTCACCGACCGGGGGCTGGCCGCGGCGGTCGAGGACGTCGCCGACCGCTCGGCCGTACCCGTCGATGTGGACCTCGACATACCCGAGCGGCTGCCTCAGCCGGTGGAGACGGCCGTGTACTTCGCCCTCTGCGAAGCGCTGGCCAACGTGGCCAAGCACAGTGGGGCGGACCGGGCGTGGGTGACGGGCCGGGACGACGGCGAGCGGCTGACCGTCGAGGTGCGGGACGACGGGGCCGGAGGCGCGGCGACCACCGGAGGGACCGGGCTCCAGGGGGTCGCCGACCGGCTCTCCGTGCTGGACGGACGGCTGCTACTGTCCAGCCCGGCCGGGGGCCCGACGGTGCTCCGGCTGGACGTCCCCCGGGTCCCCGCTCACCTGGTCGAATGAGGGTTTGATGCTGCGCATCGTGCTGGCCGAGGACAGTGTGCTCCTGAGGGAGGGCCTCGTAGGCCTGCTGGAGAGGTTCGGCCACCAGGTGGTGGCATCCGTCGGCACCGCCGGCGAACTCACCGAGGCCGTCGCCGAACACGGCCCGGACATCGTGGTGACCGACGTGCGGATGCCGCCCGGCTTCTCCGACGAGGGCCTCCGCGCCGCCGTGTCCCTGCGGGAGACCCGGCCCCGGCTGCCCGTCCTGGTCCTCAGCCAGTACGTCCAGCGGGCCTACGCCGAGGAGTTGCTCGACTCCTGCGACGGCGAGGGAGTGGGCTACCTCCTCAAGGAACGTGTCGGGAAGGTGGAGGAGTTCGTCGACGCGCTCCAGCGGGTCGCCGAGGGCGGAACGGTCGTCGACCCGGAAGTGGTGCGTCAGCTCCTGAGGCACCGGCGTGACCCGCTGTCGCGGCTGACCGCGCGGGAGCGGGAGGTGCTGGCCCTGATGGCGGAGGGCCGGTCGAACGCCTCGGTGGCCGAGGCGCTGACGGTCAGTGAGGGCACGGTCAGCAAGCACTTCGGCTCGATCCTCACCAAGCTGGACCTGTCCCTGACCGA
Organism: Streptomyces sp. NBC_01166; assembly: GCF_045039765.1. Taxonomy (NCBI): domain Bacteria; kingdom Bacillati; phylum Actinomycetota; class Actinomycetes; order Kitasatosporales; family Streptomycetaceae; genus Streptomyces; species Streptomyces sp. NBC_01166. Next base: position 3,951,400 of record NZ_CP108613.1, on the reverse strand, counting down.
CGCGACGAACCGCCGGGTCCTCGCGGTGCTGGCCTACCTGCGGAAGTGACCCGCTCCCGGACGCCGACGGGCCGCCGGCGGGAGCGCCGTCAGCCCGCCAGCGAGGCGACCAGCTCCGCCGCCTCGTCCAGGACCGCCGTCTCGTGCGCGGTGAGCTGCGGATCCGCCGCGCGCAGGGCGGTGGCGCGGGCGAGGGCGTCGGCGGGCACGCCGCCGTCGTCCGCGAACCGGGAGAGCAGCGCCGCCAGCAGCTCCCGGAGCTGAGCGCCGGCGGGGAACGACGGATCGAGGGCGACCTGGGCCAGGATCACCGATGTCATGGCCCGGTCCAGCGCGGGCGGGCCCTCGCCGGCCGTCAGCCAGTCGATCACCATGGGGCCGTCGGGGGTCATGATGACGTTCTCCGGGTGCAGGTCCAGGTGGAGGATCCGGTCCTCGGGGTCCTGGGAGAGCCGTGGAGGGATCGCGTGCAGCTCCCGCAGGAGACGCGCCAGCAGCTCGGCGGCCTCGCCTTCGGCGACTGCGCCCGTCATGAGCGCCTCGGCCAGTGTCGGCCCGGTCAGCCGTTGCATCACCAGATCCGCGGGGTGCGCCTCCTCGGCCGGCGGACCGATGCGGGGGACGGGGTAGCCCGAGGCCGAGAGATACGACATCACGGCCAGTTCACCGGTGGCGTCGATGCCGTCGCGGTAGCGGCGCAGGACCCAGGGGCCGTCGAGTGCGTACACGTCGGCGGTGCGTCCCGAGCCCAGGAGTGGGCCTATATGCATGAGGGGAAACCTACCCGTGCCGTCGCGCCCGGGGGAGTCACCAGCGCATGCGAACGTCCTCGGCCCAGCCCAGCAGCTGCTCAACGGCGATCTCGGCCCCGTCGTCGGTGCGGATCCTGCCGTTGTAGTGCCCGAAGCGCTGGTCGGTGCGGTTGGCGATCAGACCGACGTCCGTGTGCACGGCCCGGTTGTGGAACGGGGTGAACGTCAGGTCCACCTGGCCGGACGAGGGCGTACGGAGGGTCCAGGGCGCCAGTGGGTCGGAGACGGACCACTGCCAGTCCAGCTCCTCGCCGATCTTGGTGAGCCGGCCGTCCACACAGAGGCCGTTCTCGGTGGAGCCGGTGCCTTCCGTCCAGCGTCCGCCGAACTGGAGGCCGACCGTGTGCCCGTCCGCGCGGCCGGACGCGGCGCCCCAGCTCCAGTCGACCGTACGTGGCCAGCGCCCGCGGCCGTGGTCCAGGACGGCCCAGGTGTCGTCCCCGCCGAACGTCAGGAGATCGTTGCCGATCCGCACCCGGCCGGAGGCGGGGAGCGCCGTGTGCTTGGAGGTGTACTGGAAGCGCTGCTCGCTCCACGGCACGACCACGGAGAGCGACTCGTGTCCTTCCGGCCGTGACACCAGGAGGCCGACCTCCAGCGGCAGCCGCTCCGGGGTCAGACAGCGGGCCCGGAGCCTCGTGCCGGCGTTCTCGTCACGGATCTCGATGCGCACCTTGCCGCCGGTCGGGCGGGCGGGGCCGACGACCACGTCCTCGGAGCCCGGGGCCCCGGCGACGGTGTCGGGGAGGTGGACGCCCCGGCCGACGGGGACGATCGAGGAGCACTCGAACTCACGCCCTCCGGGGCCGAATTCCAGCACGTAGACCGTGTTCAGCGCCAGGAAGTCGAGGTCGCTCACGGTCAGGGCCACCAGATGGGTGGGCGTGGTCACGCACCAGTACTCCCACCGCTTCGTCCTGCCCCAGCCGCGCAGATTGGCCCGGTGCAGCGGCTTCCTGGACCAGCCGACCGCCGCCGGATTCAGGCTGCCGTCGGACAGACAGAGGTCGACGGGCTCGGTGATCTCGTGCTCGTGCGTCGCCATGGCCGGAGCCTATAGCGGTGCGGCGCCCCGCCCAGGCACGGCTCCGGGCGCGCCCCATAACGCGGTGGTAGGGGGCGGACGGGATCTCCTGTCCGGGCCCGCGCGCGGCTACGTTTTCGGCAGTTCGCCACCCGGGCTCCGCTCCCCCGGAGCCCGACGCCCCCCGAACACAAGGAGAGTGACGTGGAGACAACCGTGCTCCGCAGACGCGCGTCCGCCGCAGGAGCCGCCGCCGTGGCGGTGGGCGCGCTCGCCCTCGCCGGCCTGACCGGTGTCGCCTCGGCCGACCAGGCGGGCGGCGCCGTGCCCGCCGCCGACCAGCTCTCGCCGGGACTGATCGAAGCCATGAGCCGTGATCTCGGACTCGATGCCGACGAGGCCAGGACCCGGATGGCGGAGGAGTACCGGGCGGCCGCCGTAGCGGTGGCGCTGGAGAAGTCCCTCGGCGCGGACTTCGCCGGAGCCCGGCTGAGCGACGGGGCCGCCGTCCTCGTCGTCGCCACCACCGACCGCGCCGACGTCGGCCGTATCACCGCCGCGGGAGCACGCGCGGAGGTCGTCGGCCACAGCCTGGACCGCCTCGAAGCCGCCAAGGCGGCGCTGGACGCGGTGGCGTTCGACAAGGCACCGAAGGACGTGCCGTCCTGGTACGTCGACGTCCGTACGAACCGTCTGGTCGTCAACGCCGGCCGTACGTCGGCGGCGGACAGCTTCCTGGCGGAGGCGGGGGTCTCCCGCGCTCTCGTGCGGGTCGACCGCTCCGCCGAACAGCCCCGCGCCTACGCGGATCTGCGCGGCGGCGACGCGTACTACATGAACGGCACGGGCCGCTGTTCCATAGGTTTCCCCGTCAAGCGAGGCGCGCAGAACGGCTTCGTCACCGCAGGGCACTGCGGAACGCCGGGCGTCACCACCACCGGGGCCAACCAGCAGGCCCAGGGCTCCTTCCAGGGCTCAACCTTCCCCGGCCGTGACTACGCCTGGGTCGCCACCAACGCCAACTGGACGCCCCGCGCCCTGGTGAACGGATATGGGAACGGCGATGTGACCGTCACCGGATCCACCCAGGCCGTGGTGGGTTCCTCGGTCTGCCGCTCCGGTTCCACGACGGGCTGGCACTGCGGCACGATCCAGCAGCACGGCAGCAGCGTCACCTACCCGGAGGGCACCATCTCCGGCGTGACCCGCACCAGTGTCTGCGCCGAACCAGGCGACTCCGGCGGCTCGTTCATCTCGGGCAGCCAGGCGCAGGGCGTCACCTCCGGCGGCTCCGGAAACTGCTCCCAGGGCGGTACGACGTACTACCAGCCGGTCAACCCTGCGCTCGCCGCCTACGGGCTGACCCTCGTCACCAGCGGCACGCCGACCGACCCGCCCACCGATCCGACCGACCCGCCGACCGACCCGGGCGGCACCTGGGCCGCGGGGTCTACGTACGCCGCCGGTGCGGTGGTGACGTACGGCGGTGCGAGCTACCGCTGTCTGCAGGGCCACCAGGCGCAGGCAGGCTGGCAGCCGCCGAACGTGCCCGCGCTCTGGCAGCGGATCTGACGGCCTCCGCGCACGAGCCACGTGGCCGAGGCTCACGAGACATGCGTCCGAGGAAACCCCGTACACCGAGGAAGCAGCCATGACCGAGAGTTCATCCTCCGAGGCCGGCCCTCCCGGCCGCCCGATCAGCCGCAAGAACCTCCTGCGGGCCGCCGTCGCGGCGAGCGCGGTGCCCCTGATCGCGGGCGGGGGTATCGCCCTGGCCCGTGACACCGGCGCCGACGGTGCCCCCCTGGCACTCACGCCGGCCTGCGACGACGGGGACGATCCGACCCCCGAGCAGATGGAGGGGCCCTACTTCAAGCCGGACTCCCCGCTCCGGACCAGCCTGGTGACATCCGGCACCCCCGGCACTCCGCTCACCGTCAGCGGTTATGTGTTCGGCAGGGCCTGCAAGCCACTGACGGGCGTGCTCCTCGACTTCTGGCAGGCGGACGCCGGCGGGGCGTACGACATGAACGGGTTCGCCTTCCGCGGGCACCAGTTCACCGACGCGAACGGGGCCTTCACTCTCACCACGGTGGTGGCGGGCCTGTATCCCGGGCGCACCCGGCACATCCATGTGAAGGCCCAGGCGCCGGGGCGCCCCGTGCTGACCACCCAGCTCTACTTCCCGGGTGAGCCGCGGAACGCCACCGACGCCCTCTACGACCCTGCGCTGCTGATGAACGTGCGCACCGCGGGGTCCGGGCGGCAGGGCACCTTCGACTTCGTGCTCGACGTCGCCCAGCAGCCGGACCCGACCGGTCCGCCCACCGGCCCGCCCACCGATCCGCCGGGGGGCACCTGGACGGCGGGGACCTCCTACCGGGCCGGTGACCGGGTGACCTACGACGGCGTCTCCTTCCGCTGTCTGCAGGCACACTCGGCCATCGCCGGGTGGGAACCGCCGCTGGTCCCCGCGCTGTGGGAGCGCGGGTAGACACGCGGCAGCGGCCCGGACCGGGACTCCGTCCCCGGTCCGGGCTTCCGGCCGCCGCCGTCCGGGGCGGCCCTTCACAGGTGTCGCTCCGACGCCGCTACTTCGCGTCCGAATAGCGCTCGACGACCGCCGTGCTGAACGGGAACCGCACCGGTGTCTCCCCGAACGTGACGCGGCCCGCCAGCTCCCCGGCCTCACGGATCGCCTCCACCACCGCGGGCGCTTCCCCGGCGGGGCAGTGCACGATCACCTCGTCGTGCTGGAAGAACACCAGTTCCGCCCGCATCCCCGCGGCGGTGAGCCTCTGCCGGAGCGCCGCAAGGAGCAGCAGCGCCCAGTCCGCCGCGCTTCCCTGCACCACGAAATTGCGGGTGAAGCGGCCCCGCGCCCGGGCGTTCGGCGAGGCGTAGCCCGGGGTGAAGCCGTATGTGCCGCTGCCCTCCCCGGCCGGCGTCTCCTCGCTCTCCTGCGGGATGCCGGCCTCCTCGTCCTCTCCCGCGCCGGCGGCGGGCGGGCTCGTGCGTCCCAGCCAGGTGCGGACGAGGCGGCCCTCCTCGCCGGCCTTCGCCGCGTCGTCGACGTAGGCGACGGCGTGCGGGAACCGTCGCCGCAGCGCCGCCAGGTTCTTCAGGCCGTCGCCCGAGGTCTGCCCGTAGATCGCGCCCAGCAGTGCGATCTTGGCGTGGTCGCGGTCGCCGTGGAACGCGCGGTCGGACAGGGCCTTGTAGAGGTCGCCCTCGTGCCCGGCCACCTCCATCAGGCCCCGGTCGCGGGAGATCGCGGCCAGCACCCGGGGCTCCATCTGGTCGGCGTCCGCCACCACCAGCCGCCAGCCCTCGTCGGCGACGACCGCCTGGCGTATCACCTTGGGAATCTGCAGCGCCCCGCCGCCGTTGGTCGTCCAGCGTCCGCTGACCGTGCCTCCCGGCTGGTACTCGGGGCGGAAGCGGCCCTCGCGCACCCAGTCCTGGAGCCAGCTCCAGCCGTGGGCCGTCCAGACGCGGTACAGCTTCTTGTAGCGGATCAGCGGCTCCACCGCCGGGTGGTCGAGCTCCTCCAGCTCCCACCGCCGGGTCGACCTGACCTTGATACCGGCCTGCGCGAACGCCTTCACGACATCGGCCGGCAGGTCGGGGCGCACCCGTCTGCCGAAGGCGGCCGACACCTCCTCCGCGGCCTCGGCCAGTCTCCGGGGCTCGCCGCCGCCCGCGTAGCGCTCGCCGAGCAGGTCGTCCAGCACCTCTCGGTGCACGTCGGCGCGCCAGGGGAGCCCGGATCTGTTCATCTCGGCGGCGACCAGCATGCCCGCGGACTCGGCGGCCGTGAGCAGCCGCATCCTGCCGGGGTGCTCCGTCGCCTCATGACGGCGCAGCTGCTCGGCGTAGACCTCGAGCAGCGCTTCGAACGGCAGATCGGTGCCGGAACGCGGCTCGAAGAGGGAGGACTGGGAGCCGGGCTCCGCCGAGCGGGGCGGCGGATCGGGCGGCACCGGCGCACGGCGCAGCCGGGCCCAGGCCGCCGCCGCGGAGCGGGGCTCCCCGAGCCGTCCCTCGTGGCCGAGCAGCAGCAGCTCGGCGCACTCGATGTCGTAGCACCGCTCGACCCGCACGCCCGCGGCGAGCAGCCGGGGGTAGATCCCGGCGGTCGAGCGCCAGACCCAGCGGGCCACCCCGGGCCGGGAGCGGACGGACTCGGCGAGGTCGGGCTCGGCCAGGACGGGACCGGCGGGCAGGCCGTCGCGCGTCAGCGGCGCGAGGAGTGCGCCGCCTCCTTCCGCGGTGGCCAGAGCCCAACGTTCGGTCATGGGCCGAGTCTTGCACCCGGCACTGACAGCGGGCCCCGGCTCACCGGGCGGGCGCGCCCGACTGGCGCGAGGATCGGAGGGAAGTGCGCGCGGCGCGCACCGGGACCATGGCAGGCGGTGGAGGAGACGGTGATGGAAGCGATCGTGTACGAGGAGTTCGGCGGGCCCGATGTCCTGCGTCCGGCCCGGGTCGAGGACGTCCACGCCGGACCCGGGCAGATCCGGGTGGCGGTCAGGGCCGCCGGGGTCAATCCGATCGACTACAAGATCCGCAACGGCTGGATGGAGGCCGCGTTCCCCACCCCGCTGCCCGCCACACCCGGCAGCGAGTTCGCCGGAGTCGTCGACGAGACCGGCGACGGTGTCACGGAGTTCGCGGTCGGCGACGAGGTCCTCGGCCGGAGCACGACCGGCGCGTACGCGGAGTACGTCCTGGCCGACGTGGGATCCGTCGCGCCCAAGCCCGAGGGGCTGGGCTGGGCGGAGGCGGCGGCGCTGCCCGTGGCGACCGCGACCGCCGCCCGGGTGCTCGACGAGCTCACGGTGGCCGCGGGCGAGACCCTGCTGGTGCACGGGGCGTCCGGTGCGGTCGGTTCCGCCGCCGTCCAGATCGCCGCCGCCCGGGGCGCCACGGTCATCGGGACCGCCTCACCGGCCAACCACGACTATCTGCGGGTGCTCGGCGCTGTCCCGGTGGCGTACGGGGAAGGGCTGGTGGACCGGGTACGGGAGGCCGCGCCGCAGGGCGTGGACGCCGTGTTCGACGTGGCGGGCAGGGGCGCGCTGGCGGACTCGGTCGAGCTGCGCGGCGGTACGGCCGACCGGATCGCCACCATCGCCGATCCGGACGCGGCTCACTACGGGGTGGCCTTCTCGGCGGGTGGCGGGAGCGGTCCCGACGAGGGCAGGCGGCTCGCGGAGTACGCGGAGGCGGCGGCGGTCGGCGCTCTGCGGGTCCCCGTCGAGCAGACCTTCGCGCTCGGTGATGCGGCGCGGGCCCAGGAAGTGAGCGAGGCCGGACACGTGCGGGGCAAACTCGTCCTGCTTCCCGGGGGACCCTGAGCGCCCGGCCGCCCGAGGGACAGCCCTTACGCTGGCACGATGGAATCGGTGATCGACCGGGCGTGTGCCGCGGCCCTGTATTCGGACGGCGACGCGGGCCTGGACACCGGCGCCTCCCTCCTCGCCGCGGACCCGTCCGCCGACGAGGAGCTGCACCGGCGTGGCCAGGAGTTCGTCCGGCGCGCCTGGGCGCGCGGCTGGCAGCCCGCCGACGTCGTACGGACCGTCCGCCGCGAGCTGGACGAGGACGGCGCCGCGCTCGCCTCCGCCCTGATCACGGGGGAGACGGCGGGCTACGCCCGGCTGCCCCCGCGCTGGGCGGACCAGCTCGCCGCCATGCCCGCCCCGGCGCCGCGCAACCGGCCCGACCGCTTCACGTACGCCTCCGCACTCCTGGAGCTGTACCGCCTCCTGCTGCGGCTTCCCGTCGTCGAGCCGGTCGGGCCCGTGCCCGGCACGGCCGCCGACGCTCCGCACCGGCCGCCGGCGCACGGGGAACCGCGCATGCTCACCAGGATCCGGGCGCTGCTCGCCAAGGCGGAGGCGACCGGTTTCCCGGAGGAGGCCGAGGCGCTCACCACCAAGGCGCAGGAGCTGATGGCCCGGCACAGCATCGACGAGGCGCTCCTCGCCGCGCGTACGCACAGCGCCGACACCCCGGGGGCCGTCCGGATCGGGGTCGACGCCCCGTACGAGAGCGCCAAGGCCGTCCTGCTCGACTCCGTCGCCTCGGCGAACCGCTGCCGTGCCGTCTGGAACAGCGATCTCGGTTTCACCACGGTCGTGGGCTTCGAGCCGGACCTGGAGGCCGTGGAACTGCTCTTCACCTCTCTTCTGGTGCAGGGCACCGCGGCGATGACGAAGGCGGAGGCCGGACAGCGGGCCGGCGGGCGCAAGCGGACCAAGACCTTCCGGCAGTCCTTCCTGATGGCGTACGCCCAGCGCCTGGGCAGCCGGCTCGCGGCGGACACCGAGCGGGTCACCGCCGCGGCCGGCTCGGAGGCCGGCGCGGAAGGCCGCGGCGATGACGCAGGTGCCCTGCTGCCGGTCCTGGCGGCCCGCGACGTCGCCGTGACCGACACGGCGGAGCAGATGTTCCCGAGGACCACCACGACCCGGCTGCGCGGGGCGACCGACGCGGAGGGCTGGAACCACGGCACGGCCGCCGCCGACCGGGCCCGGATGGGTGGAGGAGGGCCGGAAATCCGCCGTTAGGTCGGCGGAGCGGCATAAGTCGGGGTTGTCTGTCATCCGGCTAGGCTCGGTCCATGAGCTGGCTCCGGGCGCTGAAGGAGACCGCCCGCTCGGGGCTGACGATCGAGCGGCGGCGTCTCGAACCGCTCATCGCGTTGCGCGGCGCCGCGGGCCTCGCGCTCGTCGTCGGGGTGAGCCTGGTGCTCTTCGGCCCGGTGATCGCCGCCGGCTCCGCGTTCGGCGCCTACCAGGCGGCCATCGCCACCTTCCAGCGCAGCTGGCGTCCCCGGCCCGTGCTCGCGCTGGTCTCCGGAGCCAGTCTGGCCGTGTCGACGTTCGTCGGCTACGTCACCGTCTCCCACACCCTGCTGTTCCTGGCCCTGCTGCTCCTCTGGACGTTCACCGCCGGGCTGGCCTGGGCGGCGGGCCCGACGGGCGGCATCATCGCGGGCTCCAACGTCGCGATCATGCTGGTCACGATCACCCTGCCCACGTCTGTCGCCGACGCCGCCGCCCACGCGGCGATGATGGCGTTCGGGGGGCTCGTCCAGGCGGCGCTGATCGTGCTGTTCCCGGTCCGCAGGTGGGGAGCCCAGCGCGACGCGCTCGCCGACGCCCTGGCGGGTGAGGCCGACTACGCCCGCAGGCTGCGGCACGACCCGGTGGCGCCCTTCGACCCCGTGCCGCTGATGACCGCGCGCAACGCCGCGGCCGTCACCCCTCGCCAGGCCCGCCGCCGTCCTGCCGACCTGCACGGAGCGCGCGGGGTCGCCGAACGGCTGCGGCCGGTCCTCGCCTCGCTGGCGGACCCCGCCCTGGGAGTGCCGGCCGAGGGCCCCGAACGCTACTGGGCGCGGGAGATCCTCGGCGCCGCCGGTTCCCTGCTCGACTCCGCCGCCCGGGCGGTACGCACGGGCGACCCGGTGCGGCTGGACGAGACGGCGCTCTCGGTGCTGAAGTCCCCCGACACCGAGGTGATCCTCACCGGCCCGCCCCGCAGGGCCGCCGACCGGCTCACCTCGCTGTTGGCCGACGTCATCGAGATCGCCGAGGGGACCGGCACGGACGACAGGACCCCCGGCGAGCCCTTCATCTCGCACCGCCGCCGGCCCACTCTGCTGAAGCTGGTCCCCGTCGTCCTCCGCTCCATGCGCCGCGAACTGCGAAGGGGTTCGACGATCCTGCGCCACGCGGAACGGGTCTCGGCGGTGACCGCGACGGGCTATCTCATCGGGCTGGCGCTGCCGTTCGGACACGGTTACTGGGCGCCCATGACCGCCGTGATGGTGATGCGCCCCGAGTTCACCCATACGTACTCACGGTCCGTGGGCCGCTTCATGGGCACGGTGCTCGGCGTCGCCGTCGCCACCGGCATCGTGCAGGTCGCGCACCCGAACGCGGAGCTCTCGGCGGTGCTCGCCGTCGTCTGCGCCGCGCTGATGTACCTGCTGATGCGCACCGGATACGCGGTCGGCCAGGTCTGTGCCTCCGCCTACGTCGTCTTCCTGCTCGGGATGGCGGGCGACGACTGGTCACAGACGGTGCCCGAGCGGGTCGTGCTGACTCTCCTGGGCGGTCTGCTCGCGATGGTGGCGTACGCCGTCTACCCGGCCTGGGAGACCCCGCGGCTGCGCGACCGGCTCGCCACCTGGGTGATCACGGACGGGCGTTACGCGGCCACGGTCCTCGACCGGTACGCCGATCCGGCGTCCAGGACCCTGGAGGAGGTGCGCACCGCCCTCCTCACCACCCGGGAGGCCCGCGTCGCCTGGCAGGAGGCGCTGGAGACGGCCCAGCACGAACCCGTACGCCACCGGGGCATCTCCCGGACGTCGGCCGCGGACGCCCAGGACGCGCTCGCCCAGTTCGGCCGCGTCGCGATGCTCATGGAGGCCCATCTGCCCGCCGCCTCCGCCACACCCGTGCCCGAGGCCGCCGGGCTCGCGGACGCGCTGCGCCGGGCCACCGAGGAGGGCGCGAAGGCGGTGCGGGAACGCCGCGTCCCGGACTGGGTTCCGGTCAGGGAGGCACTCGCGCGCCGGGACGCAGCCGAGGGGCCGCCGCCCGACTCCTTCGTACGCAACGGGGCCACCCTGCTGCTCCGGGCCCTGGAGGACTTCTCACGGGCACTGGAGATCAGCAGCGGACGGGCCTGAGGCGGGCGTCAGGGAGCGGGGACCTCCGGCAGGCCCGTGGGCAGCTCGGAGAGGTCGGTCCTGGACAGGGTGTCCTCGGTCCCGGCGCCCCACGAGATGACGAGCTTCTTGCCGTCGTCGGACTCGACGGACCCCATCGTGCGGTCGGTGTTCCCGTCGAGGCACTTCAACGCGAGCATCACCTCGCCCATGTCCTTCACCTCGCCCTGGCAGACGTGCCGGCCGGCCGAGAGCGCCACCTTGCCAGAGGTGACCGACAGCGTTACGGGCCCGCCGTCGGCCGTGCCCGTCCAGGTGCCCTCCAGCGCAGCGGCGTCCGCACCTCCGGAGGCGCCCTCCTCGCTGCCGGCTCCGGGAGACGTGGCCTGCTCGGAGCTCGATCCGGTGTCCGGGGCCTTGTCACCGTCGGAATCGTCACTGCCGCAGGCGGTCAGGGCGAGCACGACGACGAGACCGGCGGCGGCAAGAGCGACCGAACGCGGAAACCTGTCCATATGTGAGTTCCCCCTTGTGGATTCACTGCCGAAAGACCGCGCCGAGCTACCGGGGGCGAAGAGAACAACTCGGGGAAGGGGGAGCCGAATTGGCGTGCCGTTCGTCTGTTACTCATAGAGGTGGGGACGGGTGAACAGACGGCCGGGCGGATCGGGGGAAAACTGTAGTCGCGCGCGCACCCGGCGTGCACGTGCATCTGCTCATGCATTGGCATATGAACACAGCTATGATCCGAGCTAGTTGACACTTGCACCTTGCAACTCGGGGAGCGTCCTGTGCACCACGTGTACAACGGCATGGCGGCCACAGAGCTTCGCGGGGTCGTCTGGCAGAAGAGCAGACACAGCAACTCCCAGGGATCATGCGTGGAGTTCGCGAAACTGCCCGGCGGAAATGTGGCGATGCGGAACTCGCGTCACCCCGACGGGCCCGCGCTGGTCTATACGCCGGCGGAGATCGAGGCGCTGCTGCTGGGCGTCAAGGACGGGGAGTTCGACCACCTGGCCGCGGGCGGCTGAACGCGCGGAACGCTGTCAAGCGTACGGCGGCGCGGTCGGCGCACGCCGCGAGCCGCCGCCCGGGCGCACGCCGGTATGCCCCGGGGTGCGCCGTACTACAAACTGTCGGGGAAGGCGTCGACCGGGACGGGACGCTCCGTCGTCGTGTGGTCGGTCAGCCGGAACAGGGCCCAGACCACCTTCCCGAACCTTCCGTCGGGCGGGGTGTCCCCGACCGGTACGGGGGACGGGTGCCAGCCCCAGCAGTCGCTGAACGACTCGACGAGGAACAGGCCCCGTCCGGACTCGGCCGAATCCGGCGCCTCGCCCGCGACCGGCCCCTTCTCGCTGGGATCGCGCACCGCGCACACCAGGCGCGAGGACCAGCGCATCAGATGCAGCCGTACGGAGGAGTCCTGCCGCTCCCGCGCCGTATCGGCCGGCAGGGCGTGCCGCAGCGCGTTGGTGACCAGCTCGGAGACGACCAGGGCGACATCGTCGAAGCGGTCGCCCAGGTCCCAGGAGTTCAGCGTCGTACGGGTGAATCTCCGTGCACCGCCCACCGCTTCGTACCGCGCCGGAAGCGTGCAGGAGGCCGAGCCCGCGACCGCCGAGGGGTCGATGGGCGGAAGCCCCTGCCGTAACGGCTCGAGCATCGTCGATCCATTCGTCCCCATGCGAGGCACTCCCGGGATTCGCGGCTGTAGCGGCACTGCTTCTAGTGGGCACTGCGGGTACAGCGGCACAACACGAACGAGCACGCAGGTGCGCGGGGACCATGGTTCCGAATGCGCACGGCAGATGCAAGGGCAGATGCACGTGCACGCGCCTGGTCTGCCCGGTAGCGTGCCGGTTCGAGTCATTTCTTCCGCTTCACAGTTTTGAAGCTTTCGGAAAGTCTTGCCATTTCTGTAATCGAATGAGTACGGGGTGAAGCGTTTTGGTGGCAGAATCCGCCTCCGGGGTTCGGGGGGACCCCGAAGTACGGGAAGCGATGGGGAGGGCTGGGAAGCCGGTGTCGGCAGGCGAGTCGAGTGGTTCTGTGGTGCGGCGCATCCTCCTGGGCTCACAGCTCAGGCGCCTGCGCGAGTCGCGGGGCATCACCCGTGAGGCGGCCGGCTACTCCATCCGTGCCTCCGAATCGAAGATCAGCCGCATGGAGTTGGGACGGGTGAGCTTCAAGGCCAGGGACGTCGAGGACCTGCTCACGCTGTACGGAGTCACGGACGAGGCGGAGCGGGAATCGCTCCTCGGTCTGGCCCGTGAGGCCAACGTGGCGGGCTGGTGGCACAGTTACGGCGATGTGCTGCCCGGCTGGTTCCAGACGTATATCGGACTGGAAGGGGCGGCCTCGCTCATCCGGATCTACGAAGTCCAGTTCGTCCACGGGCTGTTGCAGACCGAGGCGTACGCCCATGCCGTCGTCGCGCGCGGTATGCCCGGCGCCCCGGCAGCCGAGATAGACCGCAGGGTCGCGCTGCGCCTGGCGCGGCAGAAGGCGCTGGTCTCCGAGCGCGCCCCGCGCTTCCACGCCGTACTCGACGAGGCGGCGCTGCGCCGTCCGTACGGCGGGCGCGAGGTGATGCGTGCGCAATTGCGGCATCTGATCGATATGTCGGAGCAGCCGAATATCACTCTCCAGGTGATGCCCTTCAGCTTCGGCGGTCATGCCGGTGAGAGCGGGGCATTCACGATGCTGCGTTTTCCCGAATCCGATCTGTCGGACATCGTCTATCTGGAGCAGCTGACAAGTGCGCTCTATCTGGACAAGGCCGAAGAAGTCGCCCAGTACGAAAAGGCCATGGTCCGGCTCCACGAGGACAGTCCGGGCCCCGAGGAGAGCCGGGATCTTCTCCGGGGACTCCTTCAACTGACGTGATTCGCCAGTACGATGAGTGACCGACAGGAGTCTGCGCCTGCAGTAAGGGATTGCATGTCCTTCCCCAGTGAACTGGCCCGCCAGTACATCGACGGCGAGTGGCTGACCGGCAACGGTGCGTGGGACATCATTGATTTCAATCCTTACAACGGCGAGAAACTCTGCTCCGTCACCGTGGCCACCGCGGCGGAAGTCGACCTTGCTTACCGGGCCGCCGAACGCGCGCAGCGGGAATGGGCGGTGGCCGGTTCTTATGCGCGGCGGGCCGTTCTGGAGAACGCCGTGCGGCTCGTCGGGGAGCGCTGCGACGAAATCACCGAGCTGATCATCGATGAGCTCGGTGGCACACGGGCGAGGGCCGAATTCGAGGTGCGGACCGCGCAGGAGTTCCTGCGCGAGGCCGCGGGACAGGCGATGCGTCCGTCGGCCCAGCTGCTGCCCTCGGTCGCCGACGGCAAGGAGAACCGGGTCTACCGGCTGCCCGTCGGGGTCATCGGTGTGATCAGCGCCTTCAACTTCCCTTTCCTGGTGACGATGAAGACCGTCGCCCCGGCGCTCGCGCTCGGCAACGCGGTCGTGGTGAAGCCCCATCAGAACGCCCCGATCGCCGGCGGAAGCCTGGTGGCCCGGATCTTCGAGGACGCGGGGCTGCCCCCGGGGCTCCTCAACGTCCTGATCACCGACAGCGCCGAGATCGGCGACTCCTTCATCCAGCACCCCGTGCCCAAGGTGATCTCGTTCAGCGGTTCGGACCGGGTCGGCCGTCATGTCGCCGCCGTCGCCGCCGGGCTGTTCAAGCGGACCATCCTCGAACTGAGCGGCAACAGCGCCCTGGTAGTGCTGGAGGACGCCGACCTCGACCACGCGGTCCGCGCGGCCGTCTACAGCCGCTTCCTGTTCCAGGGCCAGGTCAGCATGGCCGCCAACCGCATCCTGGTGGACCGGTCCGTGGAGGAGGAGTTCACCGGGCGGTTCACCGCCGCGGTGTCCGCCCTCGTCTCAGGGGACCCCCGCGACCCCGCCACCCGCATCGGGCCGGTCGTCGACGCGTTCCAGGCCGAGGCGCTCACCGCGCTGGTCGACGGGGCCATCGAGGCCGGTGCCACCGCGCTCGTGCGGGGCCGCACACGCGGCAACCTCGTCGAGCCGACCGTACTGACCGGGCTGCCGGAGGGATCGCCGTTGCTGGAGCAGGAGATCTTCGGGCCCGTGGCGCTGCTCGTGCCGTTCGACGGCGAGGACGACGCCGTCCGCATCGTCAACGACAGCCCCTACGGGCTGAGTGGCGCCGTCCACACGGCGGACGCGGAGCGCGGGGTGCGGTTCGCCCGGCGCATCAGGGGCGGGATGTTCCACGTCAACGGCGCGACCGTGCAGGACGATCCGGCGGTCGCGTTCGGCGGCGAGAAGCGGTCCGGCATGGGACGGCTGAACGGCGAGGCCGCCGTGGAGGCGTTCACCACCCGTAAGTGGATCTCGGTGCAGCACGGGCGGACGGTCTTCCCTTTCTGAACCCTCTCCGACGCGCGCGGATCGAGGACAGGGCCCGGACTGATGGGGCCGAAGAGGCGGGCTACCCTGGTCAAAGTTGACTACAAAGGGTGAGTGGTATGTCGGCGATCCGTCTCCTGGTCCTGGGTGCCGTGCGCCAGCACGGCCGCGCGCACGGCTATCAGGTGCGCAACGACCTGGAGTACTGGGGCGCCCACGAGTGGTCCAACGCCAAGCCCGGGTCGATCTACCACGCACTCAAGCAGATGGCGAAGCAGGGACTGCTCCTCGCCCACGAGGTCGCCCCGTCCACGGCCGGCGGCCCGCCCCGCACCGAGTACGAGATCACCGGCCGCGGCACCCAGGAGTTCTTCACCCTGCTGCGCTCCTCGCTGACCTCGTACGACCAGAGCGTGGACGTGCTCTCTGCCGGCATCGGCTTCATCGTCGACCTGGAGCGGGCCGAGGCGGTGGCGCTCCTGAGGGAGCGTGTCGCCGCCATCGAGGGCTGGCGGGCCTCGGTCACGGAGCACTACACGCCGGAGGACGGCCCGGAGTCGCTCGGGCACATCGGCGAGATCATGAACATGTGGGTGCACTCGGCGGACGCGGGGGCCGAGTGGACCCGTGGCCTGATCGCCCGGATCGAGGCAGGGGCGTACACCTTCGCGGGTGAGGGCGAACCCTTCGTCGGAGTGCTCGCGGAGGGCCAGGAAAATCCCTTCGCCACAGGTGTCACCGACCCCGGTGATCACCACTAATCAAGTTTGACGAATCGTCTCGGTGGGCATACCTTCGCCTTGCTAGTCAAGTTTGACTACAGGAGGGGTGGTGGGCACCGTGAGCGACGCAATCGTCGTCGAAGGAGTGCACAAACGGTACGGAGTCAAACGCGCCCTGGACGGCCTCGACCTCGCCGTCCGCCGCGGAACGGTCCACGGGGTGCTCGGCCCCAACGGGGCGGGCAAGACCACAGCCGTACGTGTGCTGACGACCCTGTTGCGGCACGACGGGGGCCGGGCGGAGGTGGCGGGGTTCGACGTGCGGTCCGAAGCAGCCGAGGTCAGGAGGCGGATCGGGCTGCTCGGCCAGCACGCGGCGGTCGACGAGGAGCTCGGCGGCCGGCAGAACCTGGAGATGTTCGGCCGGCTGTACCACCTGGGCGCCCGCCGGGCCGGTCTGCGGGCCGACGAACTGCTGGAGCGGTTCGGGCTCGCGGACACCGGGCGCAAGGCGGTCAAGCGGTACAGCGGCGGCATGCGGCGCCGCCTCGACCTGGCCGCGTCCCTGATCACCGACCCTGAGGTGCTCTTCCTGGACGAGCCGACGACCGGACTCGACCCGCGGGGACGGGCCGAGGTGTGGAGCGCCGTGCGGTCGCTGACCGCCGGCGGCACCACCGTCCTGCTGACCACGCAGTACCTGGAGGAGGCGGACCAGCTGGCCGACCGGATCTCTGTGATCGACGACGGCAGGGTAATCGCGGAGGGCACGGCCGACCGCCTGAAGGCGATGGTCGGCGGTGACCGCATCGACGTCGTCGTCCGCGACGCGGACCGGCTGGCCGAGGCGGCCGCGCTGCTCGGCGAGGGGGTGGCCGTCGACGAGGACCGGCGGCTGCTCGGCGCACCCGCCCCGGACCGCATGCGGGCCTTGGCCCGGACCGTGCGGGCGCTCGAGGAGGCGGGCATCGAGGCGGAGGACATCGCGGTGCGCCGCCCCACGCTGGACGAGGTCTTCCTCTCCCTCACCGGCGCCGGCGGCGGGGCCCGCGCCCCCATGGAGACGGAGGCGGCCGCATGAGTACGGCGACGGCGGGACCGGGACGCATCGGCTGGGCACTGGCCGACTCCTGGACGATGACACGGCGCGAACTGGCGCACTGGGCGCGGCAGCCGGTCCAGGTGGTCGTGGGTCTGGTCTTCCCGGTGATGCTGCTCCTGATGTTCAACTACCTGGTCGGCGGCGGGAGCGGGGTCGACGGGGACAACACCGAATTCCTGGTGCCCGGCATGCTCGCGCTCACCATGGCCTTCGGCCTGGAAGGCACGATGCTGGCGGTCACCCAGGACCTGAACAAGGGTGTCATCGACCGGTTCCGTTCCATGCCGATGGTCTCGGGCGCGGTCCTGGTCGGGCGGAGCGCCGCCGACATGCTCCAGTCGGTGGCCGCGCTCGCCGTGATGACCGGAGTCGGCTACGCCCTCGGCTGGCGCTGGCACAACGGCACGGCCGCCGCGCTTGCCGCGCTGGGGCTGCTGCTCCTGCTGCGGTTCGCGATGCTGTGGATCGGCATCCAGCTCGCGATGGTGGCGGGCAGGCCGGAGATGGTGCAGGCCGTGCAGGTCCTGGTCTGGCCGGTGGGCTTCCTCTCCAACGTCTTCGCCTCGCCGGAGTCGATGCCGGGCTGGCTGGGCGCGGCCGTCGAGTGGAACCCGATGTCGGCCACGGCGACAGCGGTGCGCGGCCTGTTCGGCAACCCGGGCGGAGCGTCCGGCTCCTGGGCCGCCGAACACGCCGAACTTCTCGCGGTGCTCTGGCCGGTGGCGCTGATCGCGGTGTTCTTCCCTCTGGCGGTGAGGAGGTTCGCGCGGCTCAGCCGCTGACCCCTAGTGGTGGAAGGCGGTCTGCACTCCCGGGGGGCGGTGCAACGGGTGCGGCTGGGCACGTAGTTCGGGCAGGAGCCCGCGCAGGTCGTCCAGCAGCAGCTCCGCGAGATCCGAGGAGAAGCCGTTACGGCAGACCACCCGCAGCACGGAGAGGTCCTGGCGGTTGGCGGGGAAGGTGTAGGCGGGCACCAGCCAGCCGCGCTCCCGCAGCCGCCTGGACACGTCGAAGACGTCGTACGCCTTCACTTCGGGCTTCGTCGTCACGGCGAACACCGGGAGTTCGTCGCCCCGGGTCAGAAGCCGGAAGTCGTCCAGGGACTCGAACCCGACGGCGAGCCGCTCCGCGATGTCCCGGGACGCCTGCTGAACGGCCCGGAAACCCTCCCGGCCCAGCCGCAGGAAGGTGTAGTACTGCGCGACCACCTGCGCGCCGGGCCGGGAGAAGTTCAGCGCGAAGGTCGGCATGTCGCCGCCCAGGTAGTTGACCCGGAAGACCAGCTCCTCGGGCAGCTCGGACGGTGAACGCCACAGCGCCCAGCCCACGCCCGGGTAGACCAGGCCGTACTTGTGCCCCGAGGTGTTGATCGAGGACACCCTGGGGAGCCGGAAGTCCCACACCAGATCCGGGTCGAGGAACGGCGCCACCATTGCCCCGGAAGCCCCGTCCACATGGACCGGGATGTCGAGTCCGGTGCGCTCCTGGAGGTCGTCCAGCGCCGCGCACAGCTCCGCGATCGGCTCGTACGAACCGTCGAAGGTGGAGCCGAGGATCCCGACCACGCCGATGGTGTTCTCGTCGCACAGCTCGGCGGCCGCCTGCGGGTCCAGATGGAAGCGCTCGCCGTCCATCGGGACCTGGCGGGGCTCCACCTCCCAGAACGTGCAGAACTTCTCCCAGCAGACCTGCACATTGACGCCCATCACCAGATTGGGCCGGGCGGACGCCGGATAGCGGTCGGAGTTCCTGGCGGACCAGCGGCGCTTCAGCGCCATCCCCGCCAGCATGCAGGCCTCGCTGGAGCCCGTGGTCGAGCAGCCCACCGTGGCCGCCGGGTCGGGGGCGTTCCAGAGGTCGGCGAGCATCGCCACGCATCGCCGCTCCAGCTCGGCGGTGCGGGGGTACTCGTCCTTGTCGATCATGTTCTTGTCCCGGCACTCGCCCATCAGCACACCGGCCTGGGGCTCCATCCAGGTGGTGACGAAGGTCGCGAGATTGAGCCGGGAGTTCCCGTCGAGCATCAGCTCGTCGTGGACGAGCCGGTAGGCCGTCGACGGCGGCAGCGGGCCGTCCGGGAGGCGGTGCGTCGGCGGTGCCGCGACCATCGGAGCGGTCGGGTCGGCCTCTCCGAAGAACGGGTTGAGGGCGAGTCTGCGGTGTTCGTCGGACGGAGCGGTCCCGCCGTGCGAACCCTTGTGGAGCGGCATGGTCGGGCTCCTCAGTGCTCGGCCGCGAGTCCGGCCTTGATGGCCCGGGTGAATTTCACGACGCGCTCGGCCTGGACCCGCGCGGCGGTCAGGGTCTGCTCGGCGACCGGGATGTCGCCCTGCCCCGAGACATGGGAGGTGCCGTACGGATTGCCGTCCACGAACTTCGTGGCATCCGTGTAGCCGGGCGGAACCAGGATGCCGCCGAAGTGGTAGACGGTGTTGTACAGCGCCAGCAGGGTGGACTCCTGGCCGCCGTGCGTGGTGCTGCTGGCGGTGAAACCGCTGTAGACCTTGTCGGCCAGCTGCCCCGCCTGCCAGAGACCGCCCAGCGTGTCGAGGAACTGCTTGAGCTGGGCGGTGACATTGCCGTACCTGGTGGGCGTACCGAAGATCACCGCGTCCGCCCAGACCATGTCGTCCGGCGAGACCTCGGCGATTCCGGCGGTCGCCTTCGCATGCTCGGCCCAGACGGGGTTGGAGTTGACGGCCGCCTGAGGGGCCAGCTCGGCCACCTTGCGCAGCCGTACCTGTGCGCCGGCGTTCTCGGCGTCCTGCGCGATGGCCTTGGCGATCGTGGAGACGGTGCCGGTGGAGGAGTAGTAGACGACTGCGACGTTGACGGGCGTGGGCATGCGGGAGCCTCCGGGAGATCGAAGAGGGGGAGAGGGGCCGGTCAGGACCTGCTGATCACGGCCGCCGTGCCGTAGGCACAGACCTCGGTGCCCACGTCGGCCGCCTCGCTCACGTCGAACCGCATCATCAGCACCGCGTTCGCGCCACGCGCCCGGGCCTGGTCGACGAGCCGCTCCATCGCCTGGTTGCGGGTCTCGACGAGCGTCTTGGTCAGCCCCTTCAGCTCGCCACCGATCATCGACTTCAGACCGGCGCCGATCTGGCTGCCCAGGTGACGGGAGCGGACCGTGAGCCCGAACACCTCTCCGATGACCTGCGTCACCTGATGTCCGGGTACGTCGTTCGTGGTGACGACCAGGACGTCCGCCTGGGGTGTCTGTCCGCCGCCGTAGTCCTCGATGCTCATGATGTGGCACCTCCTGCGGAAAGCTTTGCCCCGGTTCGTTCCGCGCGCATCCTTGCTTACGCCAGTGGAACCCAGGCGTCCGCCACAGCGTTGATAGCTTGGGGCGGCCACGCAGCCGCGCACATCGACCAACCCTGGAGCCCGGACCCTTGAATACGCTTGCGCTCGGCCCGAGCTGGCTGGACCCGGATTATCTGCTCAACACCTTCGGGCTGCCCGGCCTCCTGCTGATCGTGTTCGCCGAGTCCGGGCTGCTGATCGGCTTCTTCCTTCCCGGCGACTCCCTGCTGTTCACCACGGGTCTGCTGGTGACGACGGGCGACCTGAAGTACCCCCTGTGGCTGGTCTGCCTCCTGATCGCCCTGGCGGCGATCATCGGTGACCAGGTCGGCTATCTCTTCGGACGCAAGGTGGGGCCGGCGCTCTTCAAGCGCCCGGACTCCCGTCTCTTCAAGCAGGAGAACGTCGAGAAGGCCCACGACTTCTTCGAGAAGTACGGCCCGAAGTCGCTGGTGCTGGCCCGCTTCGTGCCCGTCGTCCGGACCTTCACGCCGATCATCGCCGGTGTGAGCCGGATGGACTACCGCTCGTTCATCACGTTCAACATCATCGGCGGCGTGCTCTGGGGCGTCGGCGTGACGCTGCTCGGCGCGGTCCTCGGCAAGATCGATTTCGTGCACGAGAACATCGAGATGATCCTCATCCTGATCGTGCTGATCTCCGTGGTGCCGATCGCGATCGAGTTCCTGCGGGCGCGCAGCAAGTCGAAGAAGGAAGCCGCGACGCGTGGAGGGGACGACGAAGGCCCCTCGAACGGCGGGCCTGCGGCCGGCCCCCACGCCGGAGCGGACGACGAGGGCCAGGGCCCGGCCGCCTACCGGTACACCGGCGACCAGCCGACTCCGTACGGCACCGGCCAGGGCGCGCAGTACGGCAACGGCCAGTACGGCGGCCAGGGCGCCCAGTACGGCGGCGGTCAGCACGGCACGGACCAGGGTGGCGGCGGTCAGTACGGCGGCCAGGGCGCCCAGTACGGCGGCGGTCAGTACGGCACGCAGCAGGGCGGCAACGGTCAGTACGGCGGCCAGGGCGCCCAGTACGGGGGCGCTCAGTACGGCACGCAGCAGGGCGGCGGCGGTCAGTACGGCGGCGACCAGGGGCAGTACGGCGGCGCGCAGGGCGGCCAGTACGGCGGCGTACAGGGGCAGTACGGCACGGACCAGGGCGGCCAGTACGGCGGCCAGGTTGGTCAGTACGGCGGCCAGGGCGGCCAGTACGGAAGCGGTCGGTACGGCGCCTCGGACCAGGCCGGTCAGTACGGCAACGGCAACCAGGCCGGTCAGTACGGCGACGGCAACCAGGCCGGTCAGTACGGCGACGGCAACCAGGCTGGTCAGTACGGCGACGGCAACCAGGCCGGTCAGTACGGTAGCGCCCAGGCCGCCCCCCACAACGGCGGATACGACGGCGGGTACGGCGGCGAGCAGCAGCAGCCCGGCCCGTACGCCGACGGCGGACCCTACGGTGAGCGCCCCGCGGCCGGCCCGGGCGACAGCCAGGAGGACGACCCGGGTCAGTACGGGTGGCAGAACAGGCGCTGACCTCCCCCGAGCGCACCGACGGCGCCCCGGTCCCCCTGAGGGGGCCGGGGCGTTGTCCGTGCGTCAGAAGCCGCGGGTCCGCTTGGCCGCCCGCCGGGACGCGCCCTCGACCGCGCCCGGAACCCGCATGAAGAGCCGGGAGATCTCGCTCCCCAGGTTGACCCCGATGGCGATCGCCAGCGCCGTGGCGACCGCCGTGGAGAGTGAGGCGAGACCGGTGTCCACCTCGTTCTGCGCGACGCCCAGCAGACCGAAGTAGGTCGCCGAACCGGGCAGCAGCGGGCCGATCGCGGCCGTGATGTAGGGCAGCGACGAGCTGTAGTGGTAGCGCGAGAACAGCTGGCCGAACAGCCCCACCAGACCGGCCGCCACCGCCGTGGCAGCCACCGGCGAGATACCACCCTCGCGGGCCATCGCCCCGTAGATGACCCAGGCCACGCCCCCGTTGAGGGTCACCGCCAGCACCGTGGAACGCTCCTGCTGGAGCAGGATGGCGAACGCCAGCGTCAGGGTCATCGAGACCAGGATCTGGAGCACCGGCCGGTCGTTGGCCACGAACCGGGCCTCGGGGTTGAGCTCGGCCCCGAGCTGGACGCCCAGGTAGAGCATCAGCAGCACGCCCGCCACGATGCCGATGAAGAAGTACATGACCTCCAGGAGCCGGGCTCCCGCGGTGATGTAGTAGCCGGTCAGGCCGTCCTGCACCCCGGCGACGAGAGCCCTTCCGGGCAGCAGTGCGAACAGTCCACCGGTGATCACCGCGGAGGGCCGCACATCCGTCGAATGGGTGAGGGTCAGAGCGATGCCCATCGCGGCGGGAGGCATGGCCGCCACCGTGAACTGGTAGAACTCGGGCAGCCCGCGCCCGGCACAGAGCCAGGCCAGCCGGTCGCCGAGCATCGCGCCCGCCGCCGCCACGATGAAGACCAGCACACCACCGCCGACCAGCACCGATGCCGAGCCGGCGAGCAGACCCGCGGCGGCCGTCAGTACCCAGCCCGGATACGGGTGCCGGTTACGGCGGATCTCGGCGAGGCGCCGGTAGGCCTCCTCCAGCGAGACCTCGACGTGCTCCGCCGTGGTGATGTCGTCGATCAGCCGGAACACGGCCGCCAGCCGGGTGTAGTCGGTCCCCCGGCGCCGCACGGTGCGGCTGGCCGTCACGGGGTCGTCCACCAGGGACGGCTGGTAGGAGATGGACAGCAGCGTGAAGGTGACCGTCGGCTCGCTGCGGTCGAGGCCGTACGACCGCGTCACGGCGAACATCGCGGCCTCGACGTCCTCGGCGCCCTCGCCGCCCGCGAGCAGCAGCTCCCCGATACGCAGCGTCAGGTCGAGGACGCGCGGGACCGCGGGCCCCGAGTCGTCGGTCCTCTGCACACTCTCGGGCGCCGGACGTTCCGTCACCGGCATGCGCAGCATCGTGCGCATCCGGTCCTGCCAGGGGGCTTCCTTGGTCAGCCGGACCATCGGAATGCCGTGCGCGGGAGTGAACGCCGGCGGGTGCTGCTGCGCGTCGTACCCGCTCGGCGGGACGAAGGCCGACGAGAGCGTGTCGGAGCCCGGCCCGCCCCCCGGCCCGGAAGCGGAGCCAGGCCCGGACGACGCCGTCGGATCGGTGTGCAGACCGGCCGGAAGGGCGAATTCCGATGTCGGATGGTCGTCCTCGGACGGGGCCGCGGGCTGCTCCACACCGGCCGGCGGGACGAAGGCGCTGCGCGCCTCGTCGGACTGGGGCTTCTGGTCCTCGGGACCGCCCTGTTCCGCCACCACTCGACCTCGTTCCTCCGCGACCGCTCGTTACGGGAGCGCTTCTGCCCAGTATGTGCACGGGCATGGGCCGCCACACGCAACGGGCGGCGCACCGGTGAAGGTGCGCCGCCCGTTGTCCGTAAGACCGGCTGGGCCGGTCGGCCCATGCCCCGTGATCCGCGCCGTCCCGCCCGTGGGCGGAACCGTGGGATTACGTCAGTGCTTCCCGCCCTGCGCCTCGAGGCGCTTGTAGGAGGCCTCGATCTCGGCCTCGGCCTCGGTGCGGCCGACCCAGTCGGCGCCCTCGACGGACTTGCCGGGCTCCAGGTCCTTGTAGACCTCGAAGAAGTGCTGGATCTCCAGGCGGTCGAACTCCGAGACGTGGTGGATGTCGCGCAGGTGCTCCACCCGGGGGTCGGACGCCGGGACGCACAGCAGCTTGTCGTCGCCGCCGGCCTCGTCCGTCATCCGGAACATGCCGATGGCGCGGCACTTGATGAGGCAGCCGGGGAACGTCGGCTCCTCGAGGATGACCAGCGCGTCCAGCGGGTCGCCGTCCTCGCCGAGGGTGTTCTCGACGAAACCGTAGTCCGCCGGGTAGCTGGTCGAGGTGAAGAGTCGACGGTCCAGACGGATCCGACCGGTCTCGTGGTCCACCTCGTACTTGTTCCGCGAACCCTTCGGAATCTCGATAACGACGTCGAACTCCACGGGTGGCTCCTCCATGATCAACACATACGACTGGTGGTTAAGTGTCCCTCACGCAGATGAGTGCTCGCGAAAGGGGCTGGTCAACGGTGGCCGAGCCGGTGGAGAAACCGACGGACGGACCGTTGAACAGGTGGGGCAAGTGGAAAGTCCCGAAGTACCTGAAGCGTGGGAGCGGACGGGACGACCTCCGGCTCGTCGCAGGCTCCGCGGTGCTCGGCCTGGTGGTCGCCGCCGGTGCCGTCCTGGCCACCGGTCCCTGGGACTCCGGTCAGCGTAAGGCCGAGCGGGACCGGGCGGCCGTCCTGCAGCGCGCAGGTGGCGCACATCACGACGGGACCACGCCGGACGGTCCCGAGCCCGCAGCCAGCGCGCCGGCCGTCCTGGGAGCCCTCGGCGCCACGGGCGGCATCACGGCCCCCGCGGGCGCGAGCGGCCTGGTCGCCGCCCTCACGCCCCTGCTGGACGCGCCCGCACTCGGCTCCGTACGCACCGCCGTGGTCGTCGACGCGGCCACCGGCAAGCAGCTCTACGCGCGGGGTGCGGGGACGCCCATGACTCCCGCGTCCACGGTGAAGATCGCGACGGCCGCCGCCGCGCTCTCCGCGCTCGGCCCCGCCCACCGCATCGCGACGACGGTCAGGCTGTCCCCGGACTCCCGGACGATCGCTCTCGTCGGCGGGGGCGACCCCACCCTGGACGAGGCGGCCCTCCGCTCCCTGGCGGCCGACACGGCGCGCTCCCTGCGCGACGCCGGTGCCGGGCCCGTGCGGCTGGTCTACGACGCGTCGCGCTACTCCGGTCCGGCACTCCACCCCATCGGCCCCAACGAGAACATCGCGCCCGTCAGCGCGCTCATGGTCGACGAGGGCCGCCTCGACAGGAGCGACCGGGGGCCGGCCCCCCGTACGGACGACCCGGCGGGTGACGCCGCGCGCTCCTTCGCGGACCTCCTCGAGGACGCCGGTGTCGCCACCCGGTCCGCCCCCGCGTCCGGACGGGCCCCGGCCAAGGCGCGAACGGTGGCGACGCATCTGTCGAAGCCGCTCTCCGCCCTGGTCGAGCGGGCCCTGACCAACAGCGACAACGACATCGCCGAGGCGCTGGCACGGCAGGCCGCGCTGAAGGCCGGGGAGCCCGCCTCGTTCGCCGGGAGCCGCCGCGCCGTCACCGCCCGGCTGAAGTCGCTCGGCCTGCCCCTGGGCGGCGCCCGGCTCGCCGACGGCAGCGGTCTCGACCGCGCGGACAAGGTGACGGCGGGGCTCCTGGCCCGGCTGCTCGCACTCGCCGCCGGCCCCGACCATCCGGAGCTCCGCCCCGTACTCACCGGGCTGCCGGTCGCCGGATTCAGCGGCACGCTCGGCGACCGCTACACGGCGACGTCCCCGGCGACCGGCCTGATCAGGGCCAAGACGGGCACCCTCACCGGGGTGAACAGCCTCGCCGGAACCGCGGTCGACCCACAGGGCCGGCTGCTCGCCTTCGCCTTCCTGGCCTCGGGCACCACATCGCCCGACGACGCGGAAGCCTCTCTCGACACCCTGGCCACCACACTCACCCAGGGCACCCGGTGAGCGGCTGACACCCCACCACCGGGCGACCACCTCACGTACGGTTGACGCATGACGAGCATCGGTGGTGCCGAGATGGTCGACTGGAATCTCGCGGTCGCGACTGCGACCCGGTTCGTGCGGCCGGGTCCCGAGATCAGCCGTGAGGAGGCCCGCGCCGTCGTCGCGGAGCTCCGGCGGCATGCCAAGGCCTCGGAGGAGCACGTCCGTTCGTTCACCCGGATGATCCCGGAGGGGCACGAACCCGAGGACACCCCGGTCCTGGTCGTCGACCGGGCCGGCTGGATCCGGGCCAACGTGGCGGGCTTCCGTGAGCTGCTGCGTCCGCTGCTCGGGAAGATGCAGGAACGCCGCGGCAGCGGGCCCGGCAACGCCGTGCTCGGCGCGGTCGGCGGCAAGGTGACCGGTGTCGAACTGGGCATGCTGCTGTCGTTCCTGGCCTCCCGGGTCCTCGGACAGTACGAGACCTTCGCCCCCGCCGGCCGGGAGCTGCCCGGGTCCTCGAAGGGGGGCGGCAGGCTGCTGCTGGTGGCCCCCAACATCGTCCACGTCGAACGTGAACTCGAGGTCGACCCGCACGATTTCAGGCTCTGGGTGGCTCTCCACGAGGAGACGCACCGTACCCAGTTCACGGGGGTCCCCTGGCTCCGCGACCATCTGCAGGGCGAAATCCAGTCGTTCCTCGACGAGACCGACGTCGACCCGATGACCGTGCTCGAACGCCTCCGCGAGGCCGCGCAGGCCTTCTCGGGAGGCAGCCGCCCCGAGGGCGAGCGGGGGGAGGATGGCGACGACGGCGGGCGCAGCCTCGTGGAGATCGTCCAGACGCCCTCCCAGCGCGAGATCCTGGGCCGTCTCACCGCGGTGATGTCCCTGCTCGAAGGGCACGCGGATTTCGTGATGGACGGGGTGGGCCCCGAAGTGGTGGGCTCCGTCGCCGAGATCCGGGAGAAGTTCCAGCAGCGCAGGGCGCGTGGCGCGAGCCGGCTGGACCTGGCGCTGCGCAAGCTCCTGGGGCTCGACGCCAAGCTCCGGCAGTACCGCGACGGCGAGAAGTTCGTCCGGGCCGTCGTGGACGAGGTCGGTATGGACGGCTTCAACCGGGTGTGGACGTCGCCCAACACCCTTCCCACCAAGGCCGAGATCGCCGCACCGGCGGACTGGGTGGCGAGGGTGCACCGTAAGGCAGACTCGTGATCCTGGGCGGTCCGGTGGCACGGAATTGCCTCTCCAATCACCCATCCGAGGGACCATAGGGGCATGGGAAGGCGTGCAATGCTCGATGAACAGCTTGGCTCTGTCACCATCGACGCACTCTGAGTGACGGGACTCCGTCCCGCGCACTCGGAGGCACCCCCCAAAACTTCACCCGAAGGGCACCGGACATGGGTCCCCATCCTGCGGTCGCGGCGATACGCCTGGCGGTCCGCCGCGTACTCCACGACGTCGTCACCGAACACAACCGTCACACCGAACAGGCCGCACGCGGCGAACTCGCCGAAGCAGGGACGGGCGGGCGGGGTTCCGCGCTCCCAGAGCGGCCGGACACCCCGCTGGTTCTCGTCGCATGCTCCGGGGGCGCCGACTCCATGGCCCTTGCCTCCGCCCTCGCCTTCGAGTCGCGCAAGCTTCCCGTCCGCGCCGGCGGCATCACCGTCGACCACAACCTCCAGCCCGGCTCCGGACTCCGCGCCGACGAGGTCGTCGCCCGCCTCGCCGAGATGAGCCTCGACCCGGTCGAGGCGGTCGCCGTGCGGGTAGGCCGCGACGGCGGTCCCGAGGCCGCCGCCCGCGACGCCCGCTACGCCGCCCTGGACGACGCCGCGGAGCGCCACGGCGCCGCCGCCGTACTCCTCGGCCACACCCGCGACGACCAGGCCGAGACCGTCCTGCTGGGCCTCGCCCGCGGTTCGGGTATCCGTTCGCTGTCCGGGATGGCCGCCGCGTCGGGCCCCGCCGGCCGCTACCGCCGCCCGTTCCTCCAGCTCGACCGGCAGACCGCCCGCAAGGCCTGCCTGGTCCAGTCGATCCCCGTCTGGGACGACCCCCACAACATCGACCCCGCCTACACCCGCTCCCGACTGCGCCACGAGGGCCTGCCCGCGCTGGAGAAGGCGCTGGGCAAGGGAGTCGTGGAAGCCCTCGCCCGTACGGCACAGCTCTCCCGCGACGACGCGGACGCCCTCGACACCTGGGCCGCCGAGGCCGCGCGCTCGGTCCGTGACGACGACGGGCGTCTGGAGTGCGTCAAGCTCTCCGTCCTGCCGCCCGCGGTGCGCCGCCGGGTGCTGCGCCGGGCCGTGATCGACGCCGGTTCCCCCGCCGGTTCGCTCTTCGCGCGCCACATCGAGGAAGTCGACCGGCTCATCACGGGCTGGCGGGGCCAGGGCGCCATCAACCTGCCCGGCCGCGTCGAGGTGCGGCGGCAGGGTGGCAGACTGGTGATTCGGCAGAGCTGAAGCGCAAGCGGCTGAAGTGCAGGCGAAACGCCGGTCCGGCCCGGGGAAGAGTCCGGCCGGCAGGGCAGAGAAAGAGACGCGGGTGAACGAGAAGGACATGGGCACCGACCTTCAGTCGGTGCTCCTCACCAAGGAAGAGATCGACGCGAAGCTCGTCGAGCTGGCAGCGAAGATCGACGCGGAGTACGCGGGCAAGGACCTGCTCATCGTCGGCGTGCTCAAGGGCGCGGTGATGGTCATGGCGGACCTGGCCCGCGCGCTGTCCACCCCCGTCACCATGGACTGGATGGCCGTCTCGTCGTACGGGGCCGGCACACAGTCCTCGGGCGTCGTCCGGATCCTCAAGGACCTCGACACCGACATCAAGGGCAAGCACGTCCTGATCGTCGAGGACATCATCGACTCCGGTCTGACGCTGTCCTGGCTGCTGACCAACCTCGGCTCGCGTGAACCCGCGAGCCTGGAGGTCTGCACGCTGCTCCGTAAGCCGGATGCCGCGAAGGTCGCGATCGACGTGAAGTGGGTCGGCTTCGACATCCCCAACGAGTTCGTCGTCGGCTACGGGCTGGACTACGCGGAGAAGTACCGCAACCTCCCCTTCGTCGGCACGCTCGCGCCTCACGTCTACGGCGGCTGAGGCAACCGCCCCGACGGGAACCGGCGCACCGGTGCAACCGGCGGCACCCGGCCGAACCCGGCCGGAGTCCCGGGAACCCTTGTGGCGTTCGGGCCGTTGGAGCCTTCGAAGACGGGTTTGCCGGACCTCCCCTGCGGTCACGGGTGACAATGCTGGGGTACCGTCCGAAGAACAGTCTTTTCTCACAGCAGCATTTACCTACGGGCAGGAGGGACGGGGCGACTTCGCTCCGTATGGATGGACGTGAAGCGATACTTCCGTGGGCCGGTCATGTGGATCGTGCTGGCCGTCCTCGCCGTGGTCGTGTTGATGCAGGTCGTCGGCTCGTCCGGCGGCTACAAGACGGTGGACACCGGCAAGGTGATCCAGGCGATCAGTAAGAACCAGGTGGAGCAGGCCAAGCTCACCACCGGTGACGAACAGATCCTGAAGATCGAGCTGAAGGACAAGGAAAAGCTCGAGGGCGAGTCCGGCAGCAAGTTCCAGGCGAGCTACATCGGCAACCAGGGTGTCGAGCTGGCCGACACGCTGCAGAAGAAGTTCGAGAGCGGTGACATCGAGAAGGGTTACACCGTCTCGCCGTCGAAGCAGTCCCCGTTCGTCTCGATCCTTCTCTCCCTGTTGCCCTTCGTCCTGATCGTGGTCGTGTTCCTGTTTCTGATGAATCAGATGCAGGGCGGCGGCTCCAAGGTCATGCAGTTCGGCAAGTCCAAGGCCAAGCTGATCACCAAGGACACGCCGAAGACGACGTTCGCCGACGTGGCGGGGTCGGACGAGGCCGTCGAGGAACTCTACGAGATCAAGGAATTCCTCCAGGAGCCGGCGAAGTTCCAGGCCGTCGGCGCCAAGATCCCCAAGGGTGTCCTGCTCTACGGGCCGCCCGGTACGGGTAAGACGCTGCTCGCTCGCGCCGTCGCAGGCGAGGCGGGCGTTCCGTTCTACTCGATCTCCGGTTCCGACTTCGTCGAGATGTTCGTCGGTGTCGGTGCCTCCCGTGTGCGTGACCTCTTCGAGCAGGCCAAGGCGAACGCTCCGGCGATCGTCTTCGTCGACGAGATCGACGCCGTCGGACGGCACCGCGGTGCCGGCATGGGCGGCGGCCACGACGAGCGCGAGCAGACGCTCAACCAGCTGCTCGTGGAGATGGACGGCTTCGACGTGAAGGGCGGCGTCATCCTGATCGCCGCCACGAACCGGCCGGACATCCTGGACCCGGCGCTGCTGCGTCCCGGACGCTTCGACCGGCAGATCGCCGTCGACAGGCCGGACATGCAGGGCCGCCTCGAGATCCTCAAGGTGCACCAGAAGGGCAAGCCGGTCGCGGAGGACGTCGACCTCAACGCGGTCGCGCGTCGTACGCCCGGCTTCACCGGTGCCGACCTGTCGAA
Source organism: Streptomyces sp. NBC_01166 (assembly GCF_045039765.1). NCBI lineage: Bacteria > Bacillati > Actinomycetota > Actinomycetes > Kitasatosporales > Streptomycetaceae > Streptomyces > Streptomyces sp. NBC_01166. Next base: position 3,921,300 of record NZ_CP108613.1, on the reverse strand, counting down.
CGTGCTGAACGAAGCGGCGCTCCTCACGGCGCGCAGCAACAAGAAGCTGATCGACAATTACATGCTCGACGAGGCCATCGACCGCGTCGTGGCGGGCCCGCAGAAGCGGACCCGGATCATGTCCGAGAAGGAAAAGAAGATCACCGCGTACCACGAGGGCGGACACGCCCTGGTCGCGGCGGCCTCGCCCCAGTCGGACCCGGTCCACAAGATCACGATCCTCTCCCGTGGACGTGCCCTCGGTTACACGATGGTGCTCCCGGAAGAGGACAAGTACTCCACGACGCGCAACGAGATGCTCGACCAGTTGGCGTACATGCTGGGCGGGCGCGCGGCCGAGGAGCTGGTCTTCCACGACCCGACGACCGGCGCTGCGAACGACATCGAGAAGGCCACCGCCACGGCCCGCGCGATGGTCACGCAGTACGGCATGACCGAGCGTCTCGGTGCGATCAAGTTCGGTGGAGACAACACCGAGCCGTTCGTGGGCCGGGAGATGGGCCACCAGCGCGACTACTCGGAAGAGGTCGCGGCGCTCGTCGACGAAGAGGTCAAGAAGCTCATCGAGACCGCGCACAACGACGCGTGGGAAATTCTCGTCGAGAACCGCGACATCCTCGACGCCCTGGTCCTCGAGCTTCTCGAGAAGGAGACGCTCGGCAAGGAGCAGATCGCCGAGATCTTCGCCCCGATCGTGAAGCGCCCGGCTCGCCCGGCGTGGACCGGTTCCGCCCGGCGCACCCCGTCGACGCGTCCGCCCGTGCTCTCTCCCAAGGAGCTCGCCCTCACCAACGGCACTGCCAATGGCTCGGGTACTCCGGAGATCGCCCCGACGGACATCACGAAGAACACCGGCAGCTCCACGGAGGCGCTCCCCGAGGATCGCCCCGAGAGCTAGCCCCTGCCCGACCTGGTGCGGCCCCTGTCACGGGGGCTCCACCAGGCCCGGAATGGATGCCGCGCCCCCCAGGTTCTAGCCTGTGGGGGCGCGGCTTTTCCGTATGCCTGCGTTGCCTGCGGAATTTCCGTGAGGTCCGGGCGGGCCCGCGCATGTGACTGCACAGAGGAACGAGGCACAGATGACCGACCCGGTGACGCTCGACGGGCAGGGCTCGATCGGCGTATTCGACGAGAAGCGGGCCGAGTCGGCCGTACGGGAGCTCCTCATCGCCGTGGGGGAGGACCCTGACCGTGAGGGGCTGCGGGAGACCCCGGGCCGGGTGGCGCGTGCGTACAAGGAGATATTCGCCGGCCTCCACCAAGAGCCCGAGGACGTCCTGACGACGACGTTCGATCTCGGCCACGACGAGATGGTGCTGGTGAAGGACATCGAGGTGTTCAGCACCTGCGAGCACCATCTGGTGCCGTTCCACGGTGTCGCGCACGTCGGCTACATCCCGGCGACGAGCGGCAAGATCACGGGACTGTCGAAGCTGGCCCGGCTGGTCGACGTCTACGCCCGGCGGCCGCAGGTCCAGGAGCGGCTCACCACGCAGATCGCCGACTCGCTGATGGCGATCCTGGAGCCGCGCGGGGTCATCGTCGTCGTCGAGTGCGAACACATGTGCATGTCGATGCGGGGGATCCGCAAGCCCGGAGCCAAGACGATCACGTCGGCCGTCCGCGGTCAGCTGCGCGACCCAGCCACGCGGGCCGAGGCGATGAGCCTCATCATGGCCCGCTAGGTGTGCTGTTCCGGAACGCATGGGCAGCGATGAGTTCGGGCGGCGGGGGGAGTCGACCGTAGTGGAAGCGGCCGTACGGCCGGATCCACCAGGAGGGAGTCTCCCGATGACATTCACCCACGTGCTCGCCGTAGCCCCCGTGACGGCCATCGAGCCGGCGGTGGAGTGGTACGAGCGGCTTTTCGGCCGCCCGGCCGACACGAGGCCCATGGACGGGCTGGCCGACTGGCACGTCTCCCCGTACGCCTGGCTCCAGGTCTTCGAGTCGCCCGAGCACGCCGGCCGGACGCTGGTGAATCTGGTGGTCGAGGATCTGGAGCGGGCGCTCTCGGATCTCGAGGGCCGGGGGATCACGGCCGGGGAGACCCGGCCCGGCTCCCGGGGGGTGCGGTTCGCCGCCGTACACGACCCCGACGGCAACCGGGTCACCCTGATCGAGAATCCGGTGGCCGACTGACTGGAGCCCGGCCCTCGCCCTACGCGGCCTGGGCCGTGTTCCTGTCGTCGTCCCCGTCCTCCGGGAGCTTGCAGACACGTTCGAGGAAGTAGGCGGCGGCGACGACCGCGACGCCGGCCAGGAAGGCGAAGCCGGCGTAGATGGCCTGATCCCGGCGGGGCGGGACGTCCAGGGAGCCGAGCAGGAAGACGCCCGTGCCGCCGTACATCCCCGCGACGAGCGCGGCGACGAGCGCGCTCGCCTGGCCGAAGACCACGGCGCGCGCCGCCATCATCGGCTCCACGCCCTTCGCCCCCGGGCGGCGTTCCCGCTGCGCGCGCAGCCGTGCCCGGATCGACAGGGCCGTGGCGAGCAGGACGACGGCGATCACGGCCAGCACGATGGGCGCGGCGAGCGGCACGCTCGGCAGTGTCCCCAGGGAGTCCCAGAGGCGGGCCCCACCCCAGGACAGCACGCCGGCTCCGGCGAAGAGTCCGGCCAGGAGCCCGAGCCGTAGTTGCTTCACCGAGAGTGCCGCCTTTCGTCGCCGTTGCCCGTGATCGGTCGCCCGTGCAGGTCGACCGTGATCGGTCGTCCTTGAGCCTAACGACTACTCGGGGAGACGGAGTTCCAGGTCGGGCCGGGGAAGCACTCCCTCGCGGCCGACACCGGCCAGCAGGTCGGCGACGGGGCCGGCGCCGGGGAGCTGGGCCTCCGGGTCCACGTCGTGCCACGGAGCGAGGACGAAGGCGCGCTCACGGGCGCGCGGGTGCGGCAGCGTCAGCAGGGGGTCGTCGGAGACCACCTCCGCGTACGACACGATGTCGACGTCGATGGTGCGCGGTCCCCAGCGCTCCTCGCGGACGCGGTCGAATGCCTCCTCGATGGCCTGGCCGCGCTCCAGCAGCGAGGACGGGGGCAGAGTCGTCTTCACGATGATCACCGCGTTGAAGTACGAGGGCTGGGAGCCGGGCTCGACGCCCCAGGGCTCCGTCTCGTAGACGGGGGAGACCGCTTTGACCCGGAGGCCGGGGGTGTCCTCCAGGGCGTCGATGGCGCCCTGGAGCGTCTCCAGCCGGTTGCCGAGATTGGAGCCGAGGGAGATCACGGCCAGTTTCGGGTTGGAGAGGGTGACGTCTGCCGCGTCGACCTGCTCGACCACTGCTGTGGGAACCGGCTGTACGGTCGGGTCGCTCTGCCCCTCGGTGGAAAATGCAGTCATGCTCGGCTCCGGGTGATGGTGATGGTCACGTCGTCGAAGGGGACGGTGATCGGGGCGTCCGGCTTGTGGACGACGACCTCGACCTCCTGGACCCCTTCGTGCTTGAGGCACTGCTGCGCGATGCGTTCCGCGAGGGTCTCGATCAGATCGACGGGCTCACCCTTGACGACATCGACGACCTCTTCCGCCACCACGCCGTAGTGCACGGTCTTCGACAGGTCGTCGGCGGCTGCCGCGGGGCGGGTGTCGAGGCCGAGCACCAGGTCCACGATGAAGGTCTGGCCTTCTGCCCGCTCCCGGGGGAAGACACCGTGGTGCCCACGGGCCTTGAGGCCGCGCAGCGCGACACGATCCACGCGAATCACTCCTGCTGTTCGTCGTCTCTGGAGGCACCTGGCCGCGTGCGGGCGGTGCGGTGCCGTCTTTCGAATCTACCCGCGAGGACCGACACAGCCTGCCCGCGGGGGCGCGGACCGGCCCGGCAGGGGGTTGGTAGCCGCGTATACCCCGTGATCGGGGGGGCCAATCCCCGCGATCCGCTCCGCCCGCTCAGGCGGTAGGTTCTTCGTCCTCTTCCTCACCGGTTTCGGCCAGTACCGGGGAGCCGTGGTGGGACCAGAGCTTCCAGCCGTCCGGTGTGCGCCGGAACACATTGGTGGCGACGACGAGCTGGCCGACGAGCGGGCCGAGCGAGTTTCCCTCCTCCGCGGGGCCACCGCTGAGGATGTTCTCGGTGCAGGTCACCAGGGCGGTGTCGCCGGTCATGGCGACCCCGACGTCGGTGAGGAAGAACTGGATGTACTCCGTGTTCGCCATGATCAGCGCATAGCTCCGCAGCACCTCGCCGCGGCCCGTGAGCACCGGCCAGCCCGGGTGGACGCAGGACACCGTGAGGTCCTCGCCGGGCAGCCACAGCCCGGAGAGCTCGTCGAGGTCGCCGCGCTCCATCGCCTCGTAGAAGGCGGTGTTGGCCTGCTCGACCGCCGCGATGTCGGCGGCCGCCTCCTCGTGCTCGTCCCGCGGCGCGCTCACGCGGCTCCCTCGACGGCGCGGGCGACCCGCACCGCGTCCGCCGTCGGCCGTACCGCGTGCACCCGGACCGCCCAGGCGCCCGAGGCCGCGGAGAGCGCGGAGACCGCGGCCGTCGCGGCGTCCCGCTCGCGGGCGGGCGGCGGGGCCGCGCCCTCACCGGCCAGGACATGGCCGAGGAACCGCTTGCGGGAGGCGGCGACGAGCAGGGGCCTGCCCAGATCGCGGAGGCGGTCGAGGTGCGCGACCAGCGCGAGGTCCTGGACGGCGTTCTTGGCGAAGCCCAGCCCGGGGTCGATCACCAGCTTCTCGGGGTCCACACCGCCCTCGACCACGGCATCCATGCGCTCCCGGAGCTCCGCCACGACTTCGCCGACGACGTCCCCGTAGACCGCACGGCTGTTCATCGACTCACTGAAACCGCGCCAGTGCATGACGACGAACGGCACTCCGGCGTCGGCGACGACCGGGATCATGCCCGGATCGGCGAGGCCACCGCTCACGTCGTTGACCAGGACCGCGCCGGCCGCGACGGCCTGCTCGGCGACGCCGGCCCGCATGGTGTCCACGGAGATCGTGACCCCCTCGGAGGCCAGTCCGCGCACCACGGGGATGACCCGGCGCAGCTCCTCGGCCTCGTCCACCCTGCTCGCGCCCGGGCGGGTCGACTCGCCGCCGACGTCGATCAGATCCGCTCCTTCGGCCACCAGTTCGAGGCCGTGCTTGATCGCCGCCGTGGTGTCGAACCAGTGGCCTCCGTCGGAGAAGGAGTCGGGCGTCACATTGACGACCCCCATGACCGCACAGCGGTCCCACTCCGGGAGACCCCGCACCGTGCCCCGCCCTCGCAACGTACTCATGCGCCCAGCCTAGGCCGTGTCCGAGAGGTCCCGCCCGGCCCGTGGCGCCCGGTACGCACATCGGCGGACGTCGGCGTACCTGTCGGCCGCGTCCGGCACGGGGCCGTTCCGAGGCCCCGTACGGGGGCCCGCGCCTCGGGATCCGTCCGCACCGCGTTCAGCCGGACGGACGGCGGGGCGCGGGTGCGCTCAGGGGGAGCCGACGCCCGCCACGGTCTCCACGGCGACCTCGGCGCGCGGCACGTCCTGTGCGTCCGCGTCGATCGAGCGGCGCAGCGCCTCATGGAGGCGGGCAGGGGTGAGCACGCCCAGGAAGCGTCCGGTGGCCTCCTCGTCGATGACGGCGATCCAGCCCGCGTCGTGCTGCAGCATCGTGGAGAAGGCCTGCTTGAGCGGCGCGCCGAGCGGGAGCCAGGCCTCCATGCGCCGGGCGTGTTCACGGACCGTGCCCTTGGCCGTCGCGCCGTCGCCCGCCGGGATCCAGCCGTGCAGATTGTCCTGGCCGTCGAGGACGACCGCCCAGCGGGCGCCGTCCGCCCGCAGCCGCTCGGTCGCCTTCGCCAGCGGATCGTCGAGATGGACGACCGGCGGCTGGTCGAGGTCGCTCTCCTCGATGGGCGTGACCGAGAGCCGCTTCAGGCCGCGGTCCGCCCCGACGAAATCGGCGACATACGGCGTGGCCGGAGCGCCGAGCACCGTGGCCGGGGTGTCGAACTGCTCGACGCGGCCGTGCCCGTACACCGCGATCCTGTCGCCGAGGCGGACGGCCTCCTCGATGTCGTGGGTGACGAACAGCACGGTCTTGCGGACCTGCGCCTGCAGTTTCAGGAATTCGTTCTGCAGTCTTTCCCGTACGACGGGATCGACCGCGCCGAAAGGCTCGTCCATGAGCAGAACCGGGGGGTCGGCCGCCAGGGCCCGTGCCACGCCGACGCGTTGGCGCTGGCCGCCGGAAAGCTGCTCGGGATAGCGGGCGCCATAAACGGACGGATCCAGTCCGACGAGATCCAGCAGTTCAGCCGCGCGTCGTCTGCCCTTTTCCCTTCCCCAGCCGAGGAGATGGGGAACGGTCGCGGTGTTCTCCAGGACCGTCTTGTGCGGGAACAGTCCGACCTGCTGGATCACGTAGCCGATACGCCGGCGGAGCCGTACGGGGTCGATGGTGGATATGTCGTCCCCGTCGAGGAATATCCGGCCCTCAGTCGGTTCGGTCAGGCGGTTCACCATTTTCATGGTGGTCGTCTTGCCGCAGCCGGAAGGCCCGACGAGCGTGACCAGTTCACCCTCGGCGACCTCGAAGGAAAGGTCGTCGACGGCGGTGGTGCCGTCCTCGTACCGCTTGGTGACGTGCTCGAAACGGATCATGATTCCCCATTGTGACGCGGGTTCTGTGAAGGCCATGTTGCCGGAATACGACAGCCTCGGCGATTGTCGGTGGTCGGGGATAGGGTCACCCAGGACCGGACCCGGGGCGGCATCGCGAGGGCAAACAGGAGGTGGGGGCGGATGGCCGAGCAGAACTGCCTGGTGGCGAACGACTGGATCTGCGGAGAGTATCTGCGCTCCCGCAGCCACGAGTTGACCGAAGCGACCGTCCAGCACATCTGGATCACTGCGGCCTCCGTGCTGATAGGGCTCGCGGTGGCATTCCCGCTCGCACTGCTCGCGCGCCGCGGCCGGCATTTCGCGGGCCCGGTGCTGGGCCTGACGACCGTGCTCTACACCGTGCCGTCGCTGGCGATGTTCTCGCTGCTGCTGCCGTTCTTCGGGTTGTCGGCCGCGCTCGTCGTCACCGGCCTGGTGCTCTATTCGCTGACCATCCTCGTACGCAACATCCTGGCGGGGCTCGAAGCGGTCCCGCGGGAGGCCAGGGAAGCCGCCGAGGGCATGGGGTACGGGCCCGTCCGGCTCCTCTGGGAGGTCGAACTCCCCCTCGCGCTGCCCGCACTGATGGCCGGGCTGCGGATCGCCACGGTGTCGACGGTCGCGCTGACGACGGTGGGCTCGCTCGTCGGCAAGGGCGGCCTCGGCAATCTCATCGAGGACGCGCTGCCGAGCTTCTTCAAGGCACAGGTGCTCACCGCGTCCGTGCTCTGCGTGCTGCTCGCGGTGGCGGCGGATCTCCTGCTGCTCGGCGTGCAACGCCTGCTCACGCCCTGGACCCGGATACGGACGCCCGCCGGGGCATCCGCCGGGGCGGGCATCGCGAAGACGGAGGCGGTCTGATCCATGGGAGTCGTCGGGGAGGCGTGGACCTGGCTGACCACGGGAGCCAACTGGTCGGGGGACGGCGGGGCGGGACACCGGCTGGCCGAGCATCTGTACGTCAGCGGGATCGCCCTCGCGGCGGCCTGCCTCATCGCCCTGCCCCTCGCCCTGTATCTCGGGCACGTGGGCAAGGGAGGCGGCCTCGCCGTCAACATCTCCAACGTGGGGCGCGCGGTCCCGGTGTTCGCGGTGCTGGCCCTGTTCATGATGACGCCCCTGCGTAACTCCGGCTATCTGCCCACGGTCATCGCCCTGGTGCTGTTCGCCGTGCCCCCGCTGCTGACCAACGCCTACGTCGGGATGACGGAGGTGGACCGGTCGGTGCTGGAGGCCGCTCGGGGCATGGGGATGTCCGGCCCACAGCTCTTCCTGCGGGTCGAACTCCCGCTCGCGTACCCGATGATCATGACCGGTCTCCGGTCCGCCGCCGTCCAGGTGGTGGCCACCGCCTCGATCGCGGCGATGGTCGGTCTCGGCGGTCTGGGCCGGATCATCACCGCGGGGTTCAACACCTACGACACCGCTCAGGTCTTCGCCGGCGCCGTGCTGGTCGCCCTCCTGGCCCTGGTGGTGGAGGGCGTTCTCGTGGGGCTGGACCGGCTGCTGTCGCCCCTGCGCCGCCGCCGGACGGTATGAGCGCGCTGACTTTTCGGACTGTGCACACCATTTTTTCGGACGGAGAACACCATGAGCAGGACCTCGCGCATAGCGGGTGCGGTCATCGGAGCGGTCGCGCTGGCAGGGTCGCTCGCCGCCTGCGGCGGCGACAGCCTGGAGAAGGAGAAGAGCGGCTCGGACACGGGTGCCGGCGCCGGTTCCGAGAAGGGGGCGCTCGTCGTGGGCGCGGCCGGCTTCACGGAGTCCAAGGTGCTCGCCGAGCTGTACGCCCAGGTCCTGGGCGGCGCCGGGTACGACACGTCGGTCACCACGGTGAAGAACCGCGAACTCTACGAGCCCTCGCTGGAGAAGGGCGAGATCGACGTCGTCCCGGAATACGCGGCGACCCTCGCGGAATTCCTCAACGCCAAGGTCAACGGAGCGAAGGAGGCGGAGGCGAAGCCGGTCGCCTCGGGTGACGTGGCGGCCACCGTCACCGCACTGGAGAAGCTCGCCACCCCGCTCGGACTGAAGGTCCTGCCGGCGGGGAAGGCGGTCGACCAGAACGCCTTCGCGGTGTCCAAGGAATTCGCCGACAAGAACAGTCTCAAGACGCTTTCCGATCTCGGCTCCTCGAAGATCAAGGTGAAGATCGCGGCGGGCGACGAGTGCGAGGTGCGCCCGTTCTGCGCGCCCGGACTGAAGAAGACGTACGGCATCGACGTCACCGGGATCGACCCCAAGGGCGTCGGCACGCCGCAGTCCAAGCAGGCGGTCAAGGACGGTAAGGACCAGCTGGTCCTCACGACCACCACGGACGCGGTGCTCGACTCCTACGGGCTGGTGTTCCTGGAGGACGACAAGAAGCTCCAGAACGCGGACAACGTCCTTCCGGTTCTCAATGCCAAGGACGCGGGTGCGCCGGAGATCGCGGAAGCGCTCGGGAAGCTCACCGACGTACTCACCACGGAGGACCTCGCGGAACTCAACCGCAAGGTCGACGCGGAGCGCGCCAAGCCCGCCGATGCGGCCGGGGACTATCTCCGGTCGAAGGGTCTGATCAAGAAGTAAAAAGGCGTACACGAGGGCCACTTGGGAGGCCCGCCCGACCCGGACCGGAGACCCTTAGGTAACCGGCGGGGAACAGATTGCCGGGCGGTCTCCCAAGTGACTCGTACGCACGGTAAATTTCGGGCCATGCCACGAGGACGCCACCGCCATTCGCCGCCCCTCCACAGAATCCTGCCGCCCGCCGTGGTGGCCGGAGTGCCGGTCGTCTGTGCCGCCGGTGCCTGGCTCCTCGGGGAACCCCTGCCGCTGCGCGTCCTGGTGGCCGTGACGGCGGCTGTGGCTGTCGCCGGTGCCTGGCTGATGCGCAGCTGGGACAGGGCGGCGGGTCTGCGTGTCGCGGAGCTGAACCGCGCCCGGGCGAGCGACGAGTGGAAGACCGAGGAGCGCATAGCCGAACTCGAGTCGGACCTCGAGGAATCCAGGGAACTGCGTACCCGGCTGGAGACCAAGCTGCGCCGCAAGCGCGTGGAGCTCGCCGGGCTGCGTGGCGAACACGCGGCGCTGCTGCGCCGGTACGCCAACGCCGAGACGGAGCGGGCCAGTGCCCTGGAGGGCCGCAGGCAGCTCGCCATCGAGGCTTCCGCACCGCGTGAGCTGCTGCCCGCCCGTTCCACACCGACTCCGGGCGCCTATCTGCGGGCCGCACAGGCTCTGCAGGACCTGGGCCGCAACGCGGCGCTCCAGGAGGCGCGCCGCACGGCCGAACCGGCCCGGCAGCGCGACCTCGCCCAGCGCTCGGTCGAACAGGGCCCGGAGGGCGACGGCCCGAAGGGGAAGCACGCGGCGGTCGCCGGAGCGGGTGACCTCCAGCACCGTCGTCCGCAGGCCGCCCCGCCCGCACCGCAGCTGTCCCCCGCGGCCGTGCGCCCGCCCCGCGCCGTGCCCGCGGCATCCGCCGTCGTCCCGTACGCCGCCGCCCGCCGCCACCTCGTCCCGCGCGGGAGCTTCGACTTCTTCGGCACGCAGAAGGCGAACGCCGCGATCGAGTCCGTGCAGAACGAGGACCTCGCGGACGTGGTGGGCGAGGAGGCTCTGGCGGCGCACCGTACGGGCACGGCCGAGAACCGGGCCGTCGGCAAGGTCATCGACCTGACGGCGCACGACGAGACGGAGCAGCTGGACGTCGTCGAGCTGCGCAGCGCGATCTCCTCGTAGCGGGAGGGCCCGTTGCGCCAGGACCCGCGCGGCCGGGGCTACTTGTCGATGTCCCCGACGACGAAGAAGAGCGAGCCCAGGATCGCGACCATGTCGGCGACGAGCGTCCCCGGCAGCAGCTCGGTGAGCGCCTGGATGTTGTTGAACGAGGCGGACCGCAGCTTCAGCCGGTACGGGGTCTTCTCGCCCGTGGACACGAGGTAGTAGCCGTTGATCCCCAGCGGGTTCTCGGTCCACGCGTAGGTGTGGCCCTCCGGCGCCTTCAGCACCTTGGGCAGCCGCTGGTTGATGGGCCCGGGCGGCAGGTCGGCCATCCGGTCCAGGCACGCGTCGGCGAGGTCCAGGGCGTTGTGCGTCTGCTCCAGGAGGCACTCGAAACGGGCCAGGCAGTCGCCCTCGGTCCGGGTGACGACCTTGAGCGTGTCCCGCAGCTCCCCGTAGGCGAGGTACGGCTCGTCGCGCCGCAGGTCGAAGTCGACCCCCGAGGCCCTGGCGATCGGCCCGGACACCCCGTACGCGTGCACGGCCTCGGCGGACAGCACGCCCACCCCGCGGGTGCGGCCCCGGAAGATCTCGTTGCCGAGCACCAGGCGGTCGTACACGTCCATCCGTGAACGCACGGACGCCACCGCGTCCCGGGCCCGGCCGAGCCAGCCCGCGGGCAGGTCCTCCTTGAGGCCGCCGACCCGGTTGAACATGTAGTGCATCCGGCCGCCGGAGACCTCCTCCATCGCGGCCTGGAGCTCCTCGCGCTCCCGGAAGGCGTGGAACATCGGGGTGATCCCGCCGAGTTCGAGGGGGTAGGAGCCGAGGAACATCAGGTGGTTGAGCACCCGGTTCAGCTCGGCGAGCAGCGTCCTCGTCCAGACGGCGCGCTCAGGGACCTCCATGCCGAGCATCCGCTCGACGGCCATGACGACCCCGAGCTCGTTGGAGAACGCCGACAGCCAGTCGTGGCGGTTGGCGAGCATGATGATCTGCCGGTAGTCCCTGGCCTCGAAGAGCTTCTCGGCGCCCCGGTGCATGTAGCCGATGACGGGCTCGGCCTGCTGGATCCGCTCGCCGTCCAGGACGAGCCGCAGCCGGAGCACACCGTGGGTGGAGGGGTGCTGCGGACCGATGTTCAGCACCATGTCGGTGCTCTCCGCCGCGCCGCCGATGCCGATCGTCGTCTCCGTCATGCGGGACAGTATCCCCCTTCACGGTCCGGGCCCTCTTCGCGGTCCAGGGCCCGCTTCACGGCCCGGCGCTCTCTTCACCGGCCGGCGTCCGCTTCACCGGACGGCGCCCTCTTCACGGTCCGGGACCCGATGCCGCAGCCAGCCGAAGTCGCCCAGCCCACCCCGCGCCGTCAGCTCCGCCGCCTCCCCGGCCGAGGCGAGCGCCCGGACGTAGCCGGCCGGATCGGCCGACGCCCGTGCCAGCGGCGGGCGTTCGCCGCTGATCCCCAGCTCCCGCAGCGCCGTCCGCTGGTCGAGGAGTTCGGCCACGCCGTCGGCCGCCGCCGCGCAGGCGTCCAGGGCCACGTGCGAGGTGAGGTCGCAGCTCCCGTCGGGCACGGGGGGCACCTCGCGGCCTCCGCGGAACCCGGTCAGCGTCCCGAACGGCGGCCTCGACGCCCGTACATGCGCGTAGTCGACCGCCACCGCGGTCCCGGCGGCCAGCGACGCGACGGCGCCCGTCCAGGCCTCGTCGCGCGGCCTCCCGATCTCCGCACGGTCGCCGGGCCGTGACAGCGGCCACCAGCGGCTCAGCCACCGGGCGTCCGCCCCGGTCACCGGGGCACCGAGCCGCTCGGTTCCGTCGGCCCTCCGCACGAGGACGTAGCGGGGCACGCCGTCGGCGTCGGCCTCGGCGATGTCCGTCGGGACGTTGTCCAGCCATTCGTTGGCGAAGAGCAGCCCCCGCACACCCTGCGGGGGCCGGGCGCACCACTCGATGTCCGGGTCCAGGTCCGGCGGGCGTGCGGCGAGCTCCACGGCGTACGCCCGTACGGTCAGGCCGGGGGCCAGGGCTTCGTCCCGCAGCGCCGCCAGCACTCCCGTCAACAGCTCGCCGCGGCCCGCTCCCACATCCACGAGGTCCACCGAGTCCGTCCCCAGCTCCCGTGCCGTGCCGGCCAGCAGCCGGGCGACGGCCCCGGCGAACAGAGGGGAGGCGTGCACCGAGGTACGGAAATGGCCCGCGGGGCCCTCCGGGCGCCGGTAGAAGCCCTCTTCCCCGTACAAAGCGGTCTCGGCGGCTTCCCGCCAGCGGCACCAGTCATACGTCACATAGGCAAGTCTCCACCTTGGGGAGTACGGTCCCAGGATCCGGATCGACCCTCCGGCTGACCCGGGCACCGATCAGCTGTCCCTACGCTGGGTAATGTGCAGCGCTTCTACGATTTCATCCGCAGACACCCGACGGGCGTCGACATCCTCTGGGCTGTCCTCCTCCTCGGGTTCTCCGGCGTGTCCATCGTGGCGGGCCAGGTCGGCGGCGGTCCGGAGCGCGTCGCCGCGGTGCCGATCGCGGTCGGGCTGTGCGTCGTGGTCGCGCTGCGCCGCCGTGCGCCGGAGAAGATGCTGCTGCTCGCGATCCTGATGGGGCTCGCCCAGCTGCTGTTCGGGGTGCGGCCGGACGTGGCGGACTTCGCCCTGCTGGTGATCACGTACACCGTGGCCACGGTGGGGGAGCGCTGGGCGTCCCGGCTCGCCCTCGGATGCAGCCTGGTCGCGGCGGGGATCTCGCGGCTGCGCTGGCCCGACGACGCGCCGTACGGCGGTTGGGCCCAGTCGCTCGGCTACGTCGTGATGATGACCGTGCCCTTCGTCCTGGCCTGGGTGCTCGGCGATTCCATACGCACCCGGCGGGCCTACTTCAGCCAGCTGGAGGAGCGGGCCGCCCGGCTGGAGCGGGAGCGTGAGGCGCAGTCGAAGGTCGCCGTCGCCGCCGAACGGGCCCGTATCGCCCGCGAACTGCACGACGTCGTCGCGCACAACGTCTCGGTGATGGTGGTCCAGGCGGACGGCGCCGCGTATGTCATGGACTCGTCCCCCGACCAGGCCCGGCAGGCCCTGGAGACCATCTCCGGCACCGGACGCCAGGCGCTCGCCGAGATGCGGCGGCTGCTCGGAGTGCTCAGGACCGGTGATTCCCCCGAGAGCGGGGAGTACGTCCCCCAGCCCGACGTCGAGCAGATCGAGGAACTCGTCGGCAAGGTCAGGGAGACCGGCCTCGCGGTGGACTTCAAGATCGAGGGCACTCCGCGTCCGCTGCCGAGCGGGGTCGAGCTGACCGCGTACCGCATCGTCCAGGAGGCGCTCACCAACACCCGTAAGCACGGGGGCCCCGACGCCGGGGCGAGCGTGCGGCTGGTCTACTTCGACGACGGTCTCGGCCTGCTGGTCGAGGACGACGGCCGCGGCGCCCCGCACGAGCTCTACGAGGACGGCGGCGCCGACGGAGCGGGTCAGGGAATGATCGGCATGCGGGAGCGGGTCGGCATGGTCGGCGGCACGCTGGACGCGGGCCCGCGCCAGGGCGGCGGCTTCCGGATCAGCGCGCTGCTTCCGCTCAAGCCGGCCAACCAGTGACAGAAGGACAGGACACCCCATGGCCATCCGCGTAATGCTCGTCGACGACCAGGTGCTGCTGCGCACCGGCTTCCGGATGGTGCTCGCCGCCCAGCCGGACATGGAGGTCGTCGCGGAGGCGGGCGACGGGGCCGAGGCGATCGAGGTCCTGCGGTCCACGGCCGTCGACGTCGTGCTGATGGACGTACGCATGCCGCGGCTGGACGGCGTCGAGGCGACCCGGCGCATCTGCGCGGGGACCGAACCGCCGAAGGTGCTGATCCTGACCACCTTCGACCTGGACGAGTACGCCTTCTCCGGTCTGAAGGCGGGCGCCAGCGGTTTCATGCTCAAGGACGTGCCGCCCGGCGAGCTGCTCTCCGCCATCCGCGCGGTGCACAGCGGCGACGCCGTGGTGGCCCCGTCGACGACCCGCAGGCTGCTCGACCGGTTCTCGCCGATGCTGCCCAGCGGCAAGAAGGAACCCCGGCACAAGCATGTCGAGAAGCTGACCGAGCGCGAGCGCGAAGTGATGCTGCTCGTCGCGCAGGGGTTGTCGAACGGTGAGATCGCGGCCCGTCTGGTGCTGTCCGAGGCGACCGTGAAGACCCACGTGGGCCGCATCCTCACCAAACTCGGCCTGCGCGACCGGGTCCAGGTCGTCGTCCTCGCGTACGAGACGGGGCTGGTGCGGGCCGGCGGCGGGACGGGCTGACCGCTCCTCAGCGGACCGGCCGGACAAGGGAGTCGGCCGGAAACCCCGCGCGGTTCACCGCAGCACGCCCTCCAGGAAGTCGCTGCCCAGGCGTGCCACGACCGTCAGGTCCAGCGAGTGCAGGACGTACCGGCCGCGCCGGCGGGTGGTGACCAGGCCGGCCTTCTTGAGCAGCGCCAGGTGGCGGGATACCTCGGGGGGCGTGATGCCGTGCGAGTCGGCGAGTTCACCGGTGGTGTACGGCGAGCGGGCCAGGTTGCGGCAGAGCCTCATCCGCATGGGGTGGGCCAGCGCCTCCATCCGGAGCTGGAGCAGCTCGACGGAGGCGGGGGAGGGCAGCTCGGGGCGGTGCACCGGGTAGTGGATCACCGGGCGCCAGCCGGGGGCGTGCAGCACCATCAGATGCGGCCAGCCGAAGCTGGTCGGGATGAGCGTGAGGCCGGTCCCGGCCGCCGATCCCGTGGCCTCGGTCCGGCCCGTGGTCAGCTTGTCGGCGCTGATCCTGCCGGTCCTCTCGTCCAGCGAGAGGGCCGCCGAGACCGCGCCCAGGGCCGCGCCGACGCCCTTGTGCCGCAGCACCTCGGTCTTGTGCCGGGCGTCGGCGACCAGCTGGACCTGGGTACGCCGCCAGGTGTCGGCGAAGAAGGCCTGGTCGCAGTCCTCGAAGAGACGACGGACCCAGCCGCGCACGGAGCCGGGGTCGGCCAGCAGCTGCCGGGTGAAGTCGAGCTGCTTCGGGCCCCTGGCCGCCGCCATGTCGAGAGCGCGGGTCCGCATCCCGGCGTCGGTGAGCGGCGAGGGCGCTCCCGTTCCGTACAGGCTCGCGCAGGTGAACTCCAGGGCGGCCGAGACGAACCGCTCGTCGTCGAGCCTGTCCAGGATGTCCAGGTCCTCGGCGAGGGTCGAGCCGGTCCTGCCGTCCCCGCCGCGGACACCGGCGAACGGCATGAAGACGTCGGAGAAGGTGTTCCGCCACAGGAACTCTGCCTCGTGGAGCCGGTCCGCGAGGTCCGGTTCCAGGGCCGCGGAGGTCGCGGTCGCCCAGCCGTGCAGTCCGGGGTGGTGGCCGGGCTCGGAGAGCGCATGGAGGGCGAGCCCCAGCTCGGCGAGAGGGGAGGTCTCGAAAACGATGCGCTCGGGAGGCAGGCCGGCGATGTCGATGTGCACACTCACCCCTCCATGGTGCGGGGTGCGGGGGCGGAGGCCGTCGTCACTTGACTGCGGCCGTCAATCCACGGGCGGGCCCGCCCGGCCGGGGTCAGGCTGGATTCATGGACACCTTTCAGCAGCACATGCTCGACAGCTACCGCGCCGCGCAGCACGGTGAGGGCCCGCCCCCGCCGCCCGGTGCGCACGACCGGGACGTCCTGCGCACCATCCGCAGGCGTATCCGCGTCTGGACGGCCGCGCACCGTCCGCCCTACTCCTGAGGCGACGCCTCGTCCTGGAGCCGCGCCACGAAATCCGCCACCGCTTCCCGCACGTCGCCGGCCGTCCACTCCAGCCCCTGCGCCGCCACCGTGACCTCGGTGAACGAGAGTCCGGGCGGCCCGGCCGGAGCCGCGAACCAGCGGCGGAAGAGCGTCACGCCCGTCTCCTCGGCCTGCCGCACCGACGCCTCGTCCAGCACGTCCGCGGCGTAGGGCAGCCAGACCTGGAACTGGTGCGTGTGCGGCGGCTCGGGGTGCACCCGGAACCACGGCACCGCCGATCCGGCGAGGCCGTCCGCCAGAGCACCGGCGACCACCTTCGCGTGCGCCACGTACGACGGCAGCCTCGGCAGCTCCCGCTCCAGGCCCAGGAGGGCGGAGAGGGCGGCCGGGTACTGCTGGAAGACCTGGCCGCCGTACCTGTGGCGCCAGGTCCTCGCCTCCTCGATCAGGGACTCGGAGCCCGCGAGCACCGCTCCGGACAGCCCGTCCAGGGACTTGTAGAACGACACGTAGACACTGTCGGCGAGCGCCGCGATCTCCGGCAGGCCGCGCCCGAAGTGCGTCGTGCACTCCCACAGGCGCGCCCCGTCCAGATGCACCACCGCGTCCCGCTCCCGCGCGGCGGTGACGGCGGCCTCCAGCTCCTCCCAGGAGGGGAGGACGAAGCCGGCGTCACGCAGCGGCAGCTCCAGCATCAGCGTGCCGAACGGCTCGGGGAAGTCCCGGATCTCGTCCGCAGTGGGCTGCCGGGGCTCGGTCGTCGGATGCACCGTACGCAGTCCGCTCACCGAGGTGAGCGCTCCGCGCTCGTGCACCTCCGGATGGGAGAGGGGGTGCAGTGCCACGGCCGGAATGCCCGTGCGCCCCGCCCAGCAGCGCAGCGCGACCTGCTGGGCCATCGTCCCGGTCGGGAAGAACGCGGCGGCTTCCATGCCCAGCAGGCCGGCCGTGCGCCGCTCGGCCTCCGCGACGACCCCGCCGCCGTAGACGTCCGTCCAGTCGCCCAGGTCGTGGACCGTGCCCGCGTCGGCGGCCAGTGCGGCCAGCCGGCCGGCCAGCGTGTGGTCCGCGGACATCCGCGCCAGCACCTTTCCGGACCGCTGCCACGCGGTCAGCCTGCGGTGTCGCTGCTTCTGCTCCTCGGTGTCTCCCATGGGACGATCATCACCCGGACCGCTGACGGCGCCCATCCCGGGTTCTCCCCCCGCCAGAAGTTATCCACAGGCTGTGGACGGCCGGGGTGCGTGACGAAACGCTGGCGTAGCATGCAGAGGAATCGTCCGGTACCCCCCGCGGACTGGAACGGAAGGCCATCGCCGCGTGAACGCATCAATTCCCAAGGAAGCCCTCGACGCGAGGGACCGCCCCGCCCGTCTCACCGTCGGCGTGGTCGGCGCGGGACGGGTCGGCCCCGCCCTCGCCGCCTCGCTGCAGCTCGCCGGGCACCGCCCGGTCGCGGTGTCGGGCGTCTCCGACGCATCCGTGCGCCGGGCCGCCGCACTGCTCCCCGACGTCCCCCTGGTCACCCCCGCCGAGGTCCTCGCACGCGCCGAGCTCGTGCTGCTGACCGTCCCCGACGACGCCCTGCCCGGCCTGGTCGAAGGCCTCGCCGAGACCGGCGCCGTACGACCGGGTCAGCTGCTCGTCCACACCTCCGGCCGGTACGGCACGAAGGTGCTCGACCCCGCCCTGCGGGCCGGCGCCCTCCCGCTCGCCCTGCATCCGGCGATGACCTTCACCGGCAGCTCCGTCGACGTACAGCGGCTGGCGGGCTGCTCCTTCGGGGTGACCGCCCCCGAGGAGCTCAGGCTCGCCGCGGAGGCGCTCGTCATCGAGATGGGCGGCGAGCCCGAGTGGATCGCCGAGGAGTCCCGGCCGCTCTACCACGCGGCGCTCGCCCTCGGGGCGAACCACCTGGTCACCCTCGTCGCGCAGTCCATGGACCTGCTCCGCAAGGCCGGCGTGGGCGCGCCCGACCGGATGCTCGGCCCCCTGCTCGGGGCCGCGCTCGACAACGCCCTGCGCTCCGGTGACGCGGCACTGACCGGTCCCGTGGCCCGTGGCGACGCGGGGACGGTGTCCGCGCACATCCGCGAGCTGCGCGCCCACGCGCCGCAGACGGTGGCCGGATATCTCGCCATGGCGCGCGCCACGGCCGACCGCGCCCTCGACCACGGCCTGCTCAAGCCGGAGTTCGCGGAGGACCTCCTCGGCGTCCTGTCCGACAGCAACGCCGTCAACGGAACGAACGGAACACACGGTCCTGACGCATCCGGACCGGGGGAGAAGCGATGAACACCGCACCCGCCACCCTGCTGCGCTCCACCGCGGAGCTGGACGCCCTCGGCCGGGCCGCCGGGACACGCCGCGCCGTCGTGATGACGATGGGCGCGCTGCACGACGGCCACGCCACGCTGATCCGTGCGGCGCGGGCCGCCGCGGGGCACGACGGCCAGGTCGTGGTCACCGTCTTCGTCAACCCGCTCCAGTTCGGCGAGGCCGCCGACCTCGACCGCTACCCCCGCACCCTGGAGGCCGACCTCGCCGTCGCCTCGGAGGCCGGGGCCGACGCGGTCTTCGCCCCCTCCGTCGACGAGGTCTACCCCGGGGGCGAGCCGCAGGTCAGGATCGTCGCCGGCCCCATGGGCGAGCGGCTGGAAGGCGCCGCCCGTCCCGGGCACTTCGACGGCATGCTCACCGTCGTCGCCAAGCTCCTGCACCTCACCCGGCCGGACGCGGCGTTCTTCGGGCAGAAGGACGTCCAGCAGCTGGCGCTCGTCCGCCGCATGGTGCGCGACCTGAACTTCGGCACCGACATCGTCGCGGTGCCGACCGTCCGCGACCCCGACGGCCTGGCGCTCTCCAGCCGCAACCGCTTCCTCTCCGCCGAGGAGCGACGGACCGCGCTGGCCCTGCCCAGGGCCCTGTTCGCCGCCCGGGACCGGCTGGTAGCCCAGCAGACGCTGCACGCCCGAGCCCGGACGATCCCCGAGCGCGAGGGCCGCGCCGCCGCCCTGAACCAGCTCGGAGAGGTCCGTGCGGCCGCCGACACCCAGGCCGTGGCACTGGCCAGGCCGACCGTCGCACCCGCCGCGGTGCTGGCCGCCGCCCGGGCCGTCCTGGACGAGGCGGCGGAAGAAGCGGTGCCGCTCGCCCTCGACTACGTGGCGCTCGTGGACCCGGCGGACTTCACCGAGGTGCCCGACGACCGCGTCAGCGGCGAGGCGGTCCTCGTCGTCGCGGCACGCGTGGGAGCCACCCGCCTCATCGACAACATCCCGCTGACCCTCGGAGCCCTCACGTGACCGGAATACGGCTGACCGCCCCCGCCCCCGGCTGGGCCATCGACGCGGACGTCGTCGTGGTCGGCTCCGGCGTGGCCGGTCTCACCACCGCACTGCGCTGCGCCGCGGCCGGCCTCGCGACCGTGGTCGTCACCAAGGCCCGCCTCGACGACGGCTCCACCCGATGGGCACAGGGCGGTATCGCCGCCGCGCTCGGCGAGGGCGACACCCCCGAGCAGCACCTCGACGACACCCTGGTCGCCGGGGCAGGCCTCTGCGACGAGGCGGCGGTGCGCGCGCTGGTCACCGAGGGGCCCGACGCCGTACGCCGGCTGATCGACACCGGGGCGCACTTCGACACCACCGACACCGGCGCGATCGCCCTGACCCGTGAGGGCGGCCACCACCGCCGCCGTATCGCGCACGCGGGGGGTGACGCGACGGGTGCCGAGATCTCCCGCGCCCTGGTCGAGGCGGTCCGCTCGGCAGCCCTGCGCATCATCGAGAACGCCCTGGTACTGGACCTGATCACGGACGCCGAAGGCCGTACGGAGGGCGTCACCCTGCACGTCATGGGCGAGGGCCAGCACGACGGCGTGGGCGCCGTCCAGGCCCCGGCCGTGGTGCTCGCCACCGGTGGCATGGGCCAGGTCTTCTCCGCCACCACCAACCCGCCGGTCTCCACGGGCGACGGGGTGGCGCTCGCGCTGCGGGCGGGCGCCGAGGTCTCGGACCTCGAATTCGTACAGTTCCATCCGACCGTCCTGTTTCTCGGCTCCGACTCCGAGGGCCAGCAGCCGCTGGTGTCCGAGGCGGTACGGGGCGAGGGCGCCCATCTCGTCGACGCGTCCGGCACCCGCTTCATGCTCGGGCAGCACGAGCTGGCCGAGCTGGCCCCCCGCGACATCGTCGCCAAGGCCATCACCCGTCAGATGCAGCTGCACGGCACCGAGCACATGTATCTCGACGCCCGCCACTTCGGCGCCGAGATGTGGGAGCGGCGCTTCCCGACGATCCTGGCAGCCTGCCGTGCCCACGACATCGACCCGGTCACGCAGCCGATCCCGGTCGCCCCCGCCGCGCACTACGCCTCGGGCGGCATACGTACGGACCTCCGGGGCCGTACGACGGTGCCGGGCCTGTACGCCTGCGGCGAGGTCGCCTGCACGGGCGTGCACGGCGCCAACCGGCTGGCGTCCAACTCCCTCCTGGAAGGCCTGGTCTTCGCCGAGCGCATCGCGGCCGACATCGTGGACGGCCCCAGGGCCGATACCGGGGCCGCCTCCCGGCGCACCCCCGTGGCGGAACCCGCCGGAACCCGTACCGTCCCGCTGCTGACCGCGGAGTCGCGGACCGCGATCCAGCGGATCATGACCAGGGGCGCCGGAGTGATCAGGTCCGCCGGCAGTCTCGCCGTCGCGGCCGGAGAGCTGGATGCCCTCCAGCGGGCCGCGACGGCCGCCGAGAAGGACGGTCGGAAGAACGCCGTACCCGGGGTGGAGGCGTGGGAGGTCACGAACCTCCTCCTGGTCTCGCAGGTGCTGGTCGCCGCCGCGCGGGAGCGCGAGGAGACCCGCGGCTGCCACTGGCGCGAGGACCGTCCCGAGCGCGACGACGACGCCTGGCGCCGCCACCTGGTCGTCCGCGTCGACCCTTACCTGCGGCCCGTCGTCCGCACGACGGACACTTCCGCGTTCCCGCCCGTACGCCCCGGAGACCCGGCAGACTCCGCACTGCCTGCAGGCCTCTTGAACCGCCCCGCCGACGCCCCCGAGGAGCCGTAACCGTGAGCACGCCCGAAGAGAATCCGCGCCCTACACCTGTGGACGTACCGCTGATCCACATCGGCGCACCCGCCGAGTCCGGTGGTGGCTGCGGCGACGGCTGCGGCTGCGGTGACGGCTACGACCCCGACGGCCTGGAGTGCGGACTCGACCCCGCCCTGGCCCAGCTCCTGGCGGAGGCCGGACTGGACCCGGTGCAGGTCGAGGACATCGCCCACGTCGCGATCGAGGAGGACCTCGACGGAGGCGAGGACGTCACCACCGTGGCGACCGTCCCGGAGGACTCCGTAGCGACCGGCGACTTCACCGCGCGTGAGGCCGGCGTCGTCGCTGGTCTGCGCGTCGCCGAGGCCGTCCTCTCCATCGTCTGTACCGACGAGTTCGAGGTCGAGCGCCACGTCGAGGACGGCGACCGCGTCGCACCCGGCCAGAAGCTGCTCACGGTGACCACGCGCACCCGTGACCTGCTCACCGGCGAGCGCAGCGCGCTCAACCTGCTGTGCCGGCTCTCCGGCATCGCGACGGCGACCCGCGCCTGGGCCGACGTGCTCGAGGGCACGAAGGCCCAGGTCCGCGACACCCGCAAGACCACCCCGGGGCTGCGCGCCCTGGAGAAGTACGCCGTGCGCTGCGGCGGCGGCGTCAACCACCGCATGTCCCTCGTGGACGCGGCACTGGTCAAGGACAACCACGTGATCGCGGCGGGCGGCGTCGCCGAGGCGTTCCAGCGGGTCAGGAAGGCGTACCC
Source organism: Streptomyces sp. NBC_01166 (assembly GCF_045039765.1). NCBI lineage: Bacteria > Bacillati > Actinomycetota > Actinomycetes > Kitasatosporales > Streptomycetaceae > Streptomyces > Streptomyces sp. NBC_01166. Next base: position 3,899,456 of record NZ_CP108613.1, on the reverse strand, counting down.
GGAGCTCGCGATCGAGGTCGAGGTGGACACCCTGGACCAGGTCCGCGAGGTGCTCGAAGCGGGCGCCGACCTGATCCTGCTGGACAACTTCACCCCGACGGCGACCGCCGAGGCGGTCGCGCTCGTCGGCGGCCGTGCGGTTCTGGAGTCCTCGGGCAGGCTCACCCTCGACTCAGCCCGCGCCTACGCCGAGGCCGGCGTCGACTACCTGGCGGTCGGCGCGCTCACGCACTCCTCCCCGATCCTCGACATCGGCCTGGACTTCCGTGACACCGCGGCAGGGACCGACGGGGCCGACGCCTGATGCTGCTCACCATCGACGTGGGCAACTCCCACACCGTCCTCGGCCTGTTCGACGGCGAGGAGATCGTCGAGCACTGGCGGATCTCCACCGACGCCCGCCGTACCGCCGACGAGCTCGCCGTCCTCCTCCAGGGGCTGATGGGCATGCACCCGCTGCTCGGCGTCGAGCTCGGCGACGGCATCGAGGGCATCGCGATCTGCTCGACCGTCCCCGCCGTTCTGCACGAGCTCCGCGAGGTCACCCGCCGCTATTACGGCGATGTCCCCGCGGTCCTCGTGGAGCCGGGCGTGAAGACCGGCGTCCCGGTCCTCACCGACAACCCGAAGGAGGTCGGCGCGGACCGCATCATCAACGCGGTCGCCGCGGTCGAGCTCTACGGCGGCCCGGCCATCGTCGTCGACCTGGGCACGGCCACGACCTTCGACGCGGTCTCCGCGCGCGGCGAGTACACGGGCGGGGTGATCGCGCCGGGCATCGAGATCTCCGTGGAGGCGCTCGGGGTGAAGGGCGCCCAGCTCCGGAAGATCGAGCTGGCGCGGCCCCGCAGCGTCATCGGCAAGAACACCGTCGAGGCCATGCAGTCCGGCATCGTCTACGGATTCGCGGGCCAGATCGACGGCGTGGTCGAGCGCATGAAGAAGGAGCTGGCGGCCGACCCCGACGAGGTCACGGTCATCGCGACGGGCGGCCTTGCTCCGATGGTGTTGGGTGAGTCCTCCGTCATCGACGAGCACGAGCCCTGGCTGACCCTCATCGGGCTGCGCCTCGTGTACGAGCGGAACATCGCCCGGATGTAGGCGCGCCCGCGACCACCTGCGGGAACGACCCGGCGGCGCGGAGCACGACGCCGCGCCGCCGAGCGGTTAGTTAAGCCGATTTTGTCCATTTAGCACGTATTGTCGCGTCATGCCCACGCCCTATGGATCACGCGGCGGCATGGCGTTCAGCGCGGACGAGCTCCGGGTGCTCCGACGTGCTCTCGCCAACGCCCTCCACCCCACGCCCCTGCCGGAAGAGGATGTCCAGGACTGCCTGCGCCTCGCGGGCAGCGTGGACGAGGTGGTGAGCGAGGCGGGCCGGCTGCGCGCCTTCCTCCTCGCCGATCTCGCCCGCTACCGCGAGGCGCTCCCCGGCTCGCTCAGCGGCTATCTGGAGCTCCTCCAGGACGCCCTGGCGGCCGGCTACGACCCCCGCCCGGACGATCTCGCGGCCTTGCGTGCTCTGCGCGCCGGGCCGGTCGCGGCGGCCCTGCTGGAGCGCTGCCAGGTGCTGGCCGAGCGCTCGGTGCGGGCGCGCCTGGCCGGTCGCGCGGTGCCCATGACGACGCCCGCCCCGCGCGCCCGGCCGCTGGCCCTGCGCGGCGGCCTGTCGGCGGCCAAGGAGCCCGAGCGGCCCCGGCCCCCGTCGCGGCCGGCCGAGCCGGCCCGGCCGCCGGCCCCCGGCGAGCGCCCGATGCCGAAGCCGTCCGAGGTCTTCCCGCCCCGCCGCCGGCCGGCTCCGGCTCCGCCGGCCGAGGAGCGCGCCGTGTCCTGAGGCGCCGACGCGCCCGGGGGGTGCCCGGGAGTGGCCGGAATGCCGGGCTCGCTACCCTGGACGGCATGGACTACGTATCCGCGCTCGTTCCCCCCGTGGTGATGGCCGTCTTCTTCATCGGCCTCGTCAGGACGATCATCAAGAGCCAGGGCGGCCCGAACAAGGCCAAGGAGGACGCCGCTGTGGACGCGGCGCTCGCCCGCGCCGAATCGGCCCGGCAGGCTCCGAGGCCCGAGGGCGCCTGACCCGGGCCCGAGCAGGAAAGGGCGCACGGCTCCCCGGAGCCGTGCGCCCTTTTTTCGTCCCTGAATTATCCCATTCCAGACATCTAGCACTAAGGTGACGCTGTGCCTCGCCAATTGGGAGAGCTGGAAGACACCGTGATGACACGGGTCTGGCAATGGAACCGCCCGGTCACCGTGCGGGAAGTTCTCGAGGACCTTCAACAGGAACGGTCCATCGCGTACACGACCGTCATGACGGTAATGGACAATCTCCATCAGAAGGGCTGGGTACGCCGGGAAGTGGACGGCCGGGCATATCGATATACGGCCGTCTCCACCCGCGCCGCATACTCGGCCGCACTGATGAACGAAGCATGGTCGCAGAGTGACAACCCCGCGGCAGCACTGGTCGCGTTCTTCGGCATGATGTCCGCGGAGCAGCGCGAAGCTCTCCGGGATGCGATGCGCGTCGTGGTGCCCACCTTCCCCGAACCGGCCGAGAGCCGGCCCGAAGACGGGGCCCCGGCCGATGAGGCGCCGCCGGAGAGCGGGCGATAGCGTCGGGGGATGTCCCCAGAGCAGTCGCAAACCGAGCACCCCACCGAGACGCAAACCGGAGATCGTACCGGTCCGGAAACGGGATCTCGCGCAGATGTTCATACCGGCCCGTCGGTAAATAGACCGGCCATCACCGTCCGCCGCGCCAGGACCAGCGATGTGGCGTCCGTCCGCGGACTCCTTGACGGCTACGTCTCCGAAGGCATCCTGCTCGACAAAGCGACGGTGACGCTTTACGAGGACATCCAGGAGTTCTGGGTCGCCGAACGCGACGAGGACGCCCGTGTCATCGGCTGCGGCGCACTCCACGTGATGTGGGAAGACCTCGCCGAAGTGCGCACTCTCGCCGTCGACCACGCCATCAAGGGCGCCGGAGTCGGGCACCAGGTCCTGGACAAGCTCTTGCAGACCGCGCGCTGGCTCGGTGTCCGCCGGGTTTTCTGTCTCACGTTCGAAGTCGACTTCTTCGCCGCGCACGGCTTCACGGAGATCGGAGAGACGCCGGTCGACGGAGATGTCTACAGCGAGCTGCTGCGTTCCTATGACGAGGGTGTCGCCGAGTTCCTGGGTCTCGAACGAGTGAAGCCGAACACCTTGGGCAACAGCCGGATGCTTCTGCACCTGTGAACGGCGGAAGATGCCGGAACCCTATGTCCGAATCGCGCATGTTTCCCGCGCTCTTGCGCTCCTGAACCTCTCCCAGGGGTTTGTGTTTTCCGGGGAAAAGCGGTTTCCTTTCCGCGTACTGCATTTTCGATGAAAGGAAATCCGGTGGCACAGAAGGTTCAGGTCCTTCTTGTTGATGACCTCGACGGTGGCGAGGCGGACGAGACCGTGACGTTCGCTCTGGATGGCAAGACGTACGAGATCGACCTCACCACGACCAACGCGGACAAGCTCCGTGGTCTTCTTGAGCCGTACACCAAGAGCGGACGCCGCACCGGCGGCCGTGCCGCGACCGGCCGTGGCAAGGGCCGCGCCGTTACCGGTGGCAACAAGGACACGGCCGAGATCCGTAGGTGGGCGCGCGAGAACGGCCACAACGTGAATGACCGCGGCCGCGTTCCCGCCGAGATCCGTGAGGCTTACGAGAAGGCGAACGGCTGACCTGTCGGCCGATGGGTCCACAGGTGCGTCCGGGCATGAGCGAGTCTGGCCCGGTGGCATTCCGTCGCCGCCGCGTCCACGAGTCGTACGAGATCGGGAGCATCCCCACCGCTGCTCCCGAGGCCGCCGAGGGCCGGGAGTGACCGTTCCACCTCCTGGCGCGATCCGGGGGGCCGCAGCCAGACCGCGGTCCCCGGCGAGCCCACCGCCCCGCCGGGCGGCACCGGGGCAGTGATGTGCCCACCCGTGCCGAGGGCGGACAGATCGAGGGCGATCCCGCCCCACTCCAGCCAGTCCAGCAGACCCGGCAGCTCGTCGGCGCTGCCCGCGGCCACCAGCAGTCGCATCCGCTGCCCCGCCAGCGCCACCGGGCCGGTGCGCCCGACCCGGCGCAGCACCGCGTGCCCCGCCGAGACGGGCAGCTCCAGGACGTCGAAGCGGAGCCCCGTCAGCAGCCGGACCGGCGATGTGCCCGTCGTGGCCCAGCCGAGTTCACGGGCGTACCACTGAGCGCGGTCGCCGGATTCCGGCGACGAGCGGGGGGGCGGGACGAGGAAAGCCATGTCCGATGAACCGCCGAACAGGCCCCCGGGTTACGCACCGCTCATGATCGACTGCTCTGCGTGTGCGATACGGGGGCGTGCGGAAGCCCCCGGCGGCGCGAAGTTGTTCGCCCGTAGCGGAGGAAACGGGGGTGCGCCGCATGGACTGTCAGTGAGTGCGGGTAAGACATCCCTAGTGGGAAGGGGCGACACGCGGGCAAAAACGTCTCACGTTCGCCATCGGCGTACTGGCGAAAGGGCTATCTGCCTGGCCTGCGGGAACATCGTCTCGCACCATCGGGTTGGAGCAGTTGTCGGCGTTCGGGGCCGGGGATCCGCCCGGAAGCAGAGACGGGTGTCGGCAGTTGAAATGAGCGGTCCCCGCTTGCGGGACTAAGCTGCGGAAGGACAGGGAGGGGACCGACCCCTTACTGCCTGACCGCTCTGAGGAGCGATTAACGATGTTCGAGAGGTTCACCGACCGCGCGCGGCGGGTTGTCGTCCTGGCTCAGGAAGAAGCCCGGATGCTCAACCACAACTACATCGGCACCGAGCACATCCTCCTGGGCCTGATCCACGAGGGTGAGGGTGTCGCCGCTAAGGCCCTGGAGAGCCTCGGGATTTCGCTCGAGGCGGTCCGCCAGCAGGTGGAGGAGATCATCGGTCAGGGCCAGCAGGCCCCGTCCGGGCACATCCCCTTCACTCCCCGGGCCAAGAAGGTCCTGGAGCTGTCGCTCCGCGAGGCCCTTCAGCTCGGCCACAACTACATCGGCACCGAGCACATCCTGCTCGGCCTGATCCGCGAGGGCGAGGGCGTCGCAGCCCAGGTCCTCGTGAAGCTGGGCGCCGACCTGAACCGGGTGCGGCAGCAGGTCATCCAGCTGCTCTCCGGGTACTCGGGAGGCAAGGAGGCGGCCACTGCGGGCGGCCCCGCGGAGGGCACGCCCTCCACGTCCCTGGTGCTCGACCAGTTCGGCCGGAATCTCACCCAGGCCGCTCGTGAGTCCAAGCTCGACCCGGTCATCGGGCGCGAGAAGGAGATCGAGCGGGTCATGCAGGTGCTGTCCCGCCGTACCAAGAACAACCCGGTTCTCATCGGCGAGCCCGGCGTCGGCAAGACGGCGGTCGTCGAAGGCCTGGCCCAGGCCATCGTCAAGGGCGAGGTGCCCGAGACCCTCAAGGACAAGCACCTCTACACCCTGGACCTCGGCGCCCTGGTGGCGGGTTCCCGCTACCGAGGTGACTTCGAGGAGCGCCTGAAGAAGGTCCTCAAGGAGATCCGCACCCGCGGCGACATCATCCTGTTCATCGACGAGCTCCACACCCTGGTGGGTGCGGGCGCCGCCGAGGGCGCGATCGACGCTGCGAGCATCCTCAAGCCCATGCTGGCGCGAGGCGAGCTCCAGACCATCGGTGCCACGACGCTCGACGAGTACCGCAAGCACCTGGAGAAGGACGCAGCGCTCGAGCGCCGCTTCCAGCCCATCCAGGTCGCGGAGCCGTCGCTGCCGCACACCATCGAGATCCTCAAGGGTCTGCGCGACCGTTACGAGGCCCACCACAGGGTCTCCATCACGGACGAGGCGCTGGTCCAGGCCGCCACCCTGGCCGACCGCTACATCTCGGACCGCTTCCTGCCGGACAAGGCGATCGACCTGATCGACGAGGCCGGCTCCCGGATGCGCATCCGCCGGATGACCGCGCCGCCGGACCTCCGCGAGTTCGACGAGAAGATCGCGGGCGTCCGCCGTGACAAGGAGTCGGCGATCGACTCCCAGGACTTCGAGAAGGCAGCTTCGCTCCGCGACAAGGAGAAGCAGCTGCTGGCGGCGAAGACCAAGCGGGAGAAGGAGTGGAAGGCCGGCGACATGGACGTCGTCGCCGAGGTCGACGGCGAGCTCATCGCCGAAGTCCTCGCGACCGCCACCGGCATCCCCGTCTTCAAGCTGACCGAGGAGGAGTCCTCGCGTCTGCTGCGCATGGAGGACGAGCTCCACAAGCGCGTCATCGGCCAGAAGGACGCCATCAAGGCCCTCTCGCAGGCGATCCGCCGTACGCGAGCCGGTCTGAAGGACCCGAAGCGCCCTGGTGGCTCGTTCATCTTCGCCGGCCCGTCCGGTGTCGGTAAGACGGAGCTCTCCAAGACGCTCGCCGAATTCCTCTTCGGCGACGAGGACGCGCTGATCTCCCTCGACATGTCGGAGTTCAGCGAGAAGCACACGGTTTCCCGCCTCTTCGGTTCGCCCCCCGGTTACGTGGGCTACGAAGAGGGTGGCCAGCTCACCGAGAAGGTGCGCCGCAAGCCGTTCTCCGTCGTCCTCTTCGACGAGGTCGAGAAGGCCCACCCCGATATCTTCAATTCCCTGCTCCAGATTCTGGAAGACGGTCGTCTGACCGACTCCCAGGGCCGGGTCGTGGACTTCAAGAACACGGTCATCATCATGACGACCAACCTCGGGACCAGGGACATCTCGAAGGGCTTCAACCTGGGCTTCGCCGCCCAGGGCGACGTCAAGACGAACTACGAGCGCATGAAGGTCAAGGTCAACGACGAGCTCAAGCAGCACTTCCGGCCTGAGTTCCTCAACCGTGTCGACGACACGGTGGTCTTCCACCAGCTCACCGAGGAAGACATCATCCAGATCGTCGACCTCATGGTCGCCAAGGTGGATGAGCGTCTGAAGGACCGCGACATGGGCATCGAGCTCAGTGCCGAGGCCAAGTCGCTCCTCGCGAAGAAGGGCTACGACCCCGTGATGGGCGCCCGGCCGCTGCGCCGGACGATCCAGCGCGAGATCGAGGACATCCTCTCCGAGAAGATCCTCTTCGGCGAGCTGCGTCCCGGTCACATCGTGGTCGTGGGCACCGAGGGCGAAGGGGACGAGAAGAAGTTCTCGTTCCGCGGCGAGGAGAAGTCGGCTCTGCCCGACGTCCCGCCGGTCGAGCAGGCAGCGGGCGGCGGCCCGAACCTGACGAAGGAGGCGTAGGGCGCATAGCGCCTGAGCGTCGAAGGGGCTGCCCCGGACCGGTTTCGGTCCGGGGCAGCCCCTTTTCCCGTTCCGGTCACAGCTTGCGCACACCGATGCCTTCCGCTCCTGTCACCCGGACGCCGCTGGTGATCGTGACCGTGAGCCCGGGCAGGCTCCGCAGCGGGGAGAGATCGATGACCAGGACCTCGCGTTCGACGCTGGTGACGAGGTGGCGCAGGCCGAGCGACAGGGTGAGGTCGCGCAACGACGGAAAGACTCTCGGCAGGCGCCCGAGGTACTCGGCGGTGAGGTCCGACAGACGGAGCCGGAAGAAGGACAGCGTCGTCACGGACGGGACCGGTGCGCAGCCGGCCAGATCGGCCGGAGCCGGAAAGGCCAGGCTGAGCTCCGTCACGCGAGGGGCCCCGCGGAGCGCCGCGAGAAGAGGGCCGACCGCCAGGTCGCGGCCGCCGAGGTCCAGCGCCCTCAGCCGGGGCCATCCGTCCAGGGAGTCGATCTCGAGACGGCGCTCGGCACGGGCACCGAGGCGGACCACACCGGGCTGAGGAGCGATCTCGCCGAAGCGTTCGATGTCCAGATGGGACAGAGAAAGGTCCCGGAGTCGGGGATTCGGTGCAAGGGAGCCGACGGTGGATGCCGTCAGCGGGGCGCCGTCCAGTGACAGCTGGTCCAGGCGGCCGAGAAGGGACAGCGGTCCCAGGTCCCGGACCTCCGGAGCCATGTGAATCCTGAGCTCGGTGAGCCGGTCGGAGCTGTCCTCGAGGAACGACAGATCCCTCAGGCCCAGGTTGTTGCGGATCCAGATCTGCCGCGGATGTCTGCCGCGCAGGGCCGTACGGAGCTCGGACTCCGGCAGGATCCCGACGAAGTCGACCAGGTCGACGTCGGGCAGCAGGGGCAGGGCGGCCAGCTGGTCCCGGTTCCTGACGTGTACCCGCAGCCTGGTCAGGTCGAGCCGGGTGAGGACCCGCGTCGCGAAGTCCGCCGCGGGGTAGCGGTCCCAGGAGCTCATCAGCGAGGTGGCGACCGCGGGTGTGGCGAGAGCCCAGTCTCGTGCGTGGGGGACCGCCTCGGCCCCGCCGATGCGGTTGATGAGGTCCACTATCTGCTTGGCGATCTGCCCGTCCTCCTCCTCGTACTCCCCGGGGCGGGGCAGAAAGGCGAGCGCTTCCGGTCCCATGCGGGCCAGCAGGCCCACTCTCACCGAGTTGCGAGGCGGGAACAGGGCGGCGGTCGAGCGCCGGACCCGGTCGGCGGTGGCGCTGTCCAGCCACGCGGCGTGCTGGGCACACAGCGCGGCGAGGACGTGGAGCTCCGCCCGGGCGAGGGAATGGGTCTGCGCGGCGGAGTCGAGCAGACCGTGCACGAGGACGGGCAGCTGTCGGCGTCCGCAGTGGCCGGCCGCGAGCAGGATGACGTCCTGCCACTGTTCGTCGGGGGCATGCCGCAGGAGCTCGCCCAGATGGTCGTCCTCGACGAGCTCCTTGGCAGCCAGGAAATCCTGGAAGGTGCGGTGCGCGAACTGGTAGGTGGTGAAGGAGCGTTCCTGGAGCAGTCCGCTGCGGTTCAGCAGATGGGTCAGGACGGTTTCCGCCGAACCCTGCTCCCGTACGCGTGTCATGCCGGTCAGCGTGCGGTCGACCTGGTGCAGGGCCTGTTCACGGGAGAACTCCGACTGGCCTTCCCGCACGAGCCACACCGCGATGCGCTGGAGCAGCTGCGTCTGCTCCTCCACGTCCATCGAGATGCCCTCGGGGCTCTCGATCCTGCGCCGTTCGTCACGGTTGCCGAGCAGCATGTCCAGCGACGAGCTGTACAGCTTCCAGCGCGTGGCGGGCAGACTGCCCTGACGCCGGCGGTGCAGGGCGCAGATCACCGCACAGAGCAGAGGGGTGCGACCGAGATCGCGCAGTGCGGCGTTCTCGGTGAACTGGTGGGAGAGGTCGCGTTCCAGCTCGTCCAGTGCCTCGTGGTCGTAGCTGTCCAGCCGCGCCGCCTCGTGCCAGGACGCCACGAACGACTGGATGTCCCCGTCACGCATCGGCAGGAGCCGCAGTTCCTCGAAGCCCTCCGGGCCGAGCCAGTCCGGCTCGACGGCCAGCGGGCGGACCGTGGCGACGCAGCGTGTGTCCGGGTAGCGAAGCAGGAGCCGGGACAGCCAGGTGTGGGCCCGTTCCCGGTCCTCCGGAGGTACCTCGTCCAGACCGTCCACCAGCAGGAGTGCCCGGCCGGCCTCCAGTACGCGGCCGGCCCAGCCGTCGGGGGCCTCGTCGATCACCAGACCGGCCGCGCCGGAGAGCTGGGAGGGGGCCGGAAAGGTACCGCCCCGGGCGCGCAGGGTCCGGAGCGGGACCACGAAGGGGACGAGGCCGTTGAGCGGCTCCAGCGAGTCGCTCAGGGTGCGGGCCGAGGCATGGGCGGCCAGCCACCAGAGCAGCGTGGTCTTCCCGGCACCCGCGTCGCCCCGGAGCAGGACCCGGGGGCGGTCGGCGAGGAGCGCGTCGACGCGCTGGGGGTCCGGAGAGTGGAGGGCCTGGTCAGGGGCCCGCGCCTCCAGGCTCAGGTAGGCCGTGTCCAGGTCCCATTCCGAGTCGTGCCGGCCCAGCTCGTCCAGTCCGAAGATCTTCGTACGCCGGTAGGCGGCGCCGAGGGAGGCCGCGTACTCCTCCTCGTACCGGAGGTCCCGGGGGAAGTGTCCGTGGATCCTCTCGTGGCGGAGCGGGGTGCCGCTCTGCTCGTAGACCAGCCGGAACGGCTTCGCCTCGAGTACGGGACCCAGCGGTACGCACTCGACGCGCCTGTCGCCCCGCTGCCGGGGTACCTGACGGGCGATCCCGAGCAGGACGTCACCTGCGAAGACGGGCCCGCCGGAGAGCCCCGCGAGCGGGGAGGACTCCTGGCCGGGCCCGACGGCGGGCGGTCCGTCGAGATCGCAGACCAGCAGATTGCGCATCCGGCCCGCCATGGGCAGGACCGTCGCCGTGTACTGGTCGGCCTCCGCGTGCTTCTCGGCGCCGTACCGCTGGATGCGGGGGAACCCGGTGATCTCGCAGCGGTCGATGGCCTGCCGGGTGTCCACCAGGCCGAGCCGGGCCGGGCCCACCGGAAGGACCGGGCTCGCGGTCTGGAGCAGGGCGGCGTCGAGGTCGTGGTCGATCCAGGCCACCGTGGCCGGGACGGGGCCCGCGACGTCCGGATGGGCGACGTGGCACCCGTTGCTGCTCCTCACCACATGGGCGCAGGTCAGCACCAGCCGGTCGGTGAGCAGGACCCCGCTGCCCTGGAGGGCGCCGGAGACGACGACGGTGCGGTCCGCGGGGTGCGGCGCCCTCACGAGCCGGCCGCACCGCCGAAGTGTGCGGTGCTCCCCGGCTCCTCGTCGCCGATCTCCCAGGCCTCCCCGGTCACGGTGTTGCGCGGGGTCAGGGTGAAGCCGACCTTGTGCGTGCTTCCGGTGGACCGCGAGGTGTCGGCCCCCGCTTCGACGACCCAGGCCTTCACCTTGCCACCGGCCTTGTGCTCCCTGCGGAGTTCGAGGGTGAACTCCATCTGGATGTCGCCGACGGCGAAGGCGAGGGGCCTGCCGGTGGCGCGGGCCGCCGCGTCGACGAGCTGGTTGCGGATCGACTCGACGGCGTCGGCGAGCTCGATGCCGTCGAGGTCATGGGTGGTGTCGTCGTCCATCTGTCCCCCCGGGGTTCTGGGCGTGTGCCCGGACAGCGTAGCCAGGGCGGGGGCCGAAGGTCCCGAAACGGGCAGGCTTCCGGCCCACCGGCGGTGACAAGGCGCACAGGCCCTCGGAGGCCTACTAGGCGCCTTCGGAGAAGTCGGGGTGGGCGGCCGCAGGACCTTCGGCCCACCCGCGAGGAGACTTTCAGCATTTGGGTGAATATGACCGTATTGCTGGCTCATGCGCCGGAAGGGCGACTTTGGAACTGGGGTTAAACCCACTTCGCGGAAAATATCCCGAAGATCATCCACGGTCTCCGGGCGGGTGGCCGCGATGAATTCCCACCCCCTCGGCTACGGCTTTTGATCGTAGATGGGGTGTTTGAGTGTTGTCGGGGGTGCGGGTTACCAAGGTGGAGCAAGCCCGGTCGAGCACCGGGTCCAGTCACCCCCGGAGGTTCTCCCCGCATGTCGAAGCGCGTTACGTTCCAGCACTCCCGCCGCCCGTCCATGCCCCGCGTCAGTGGCGCCGTCGTGGCCGCCGGCCTGGGTGCGTCGATGGTGTTCGGCGCGGGCGCGGCGTTCGCGTCCGGCACGACGGGCACCGCGGACACCGCGGCCCTCGCCGGCGCGGCCACCGCCGACTCCGTCGCCCAGCAGGCGACCGCCCAGAGCAAGGCCGCCGCGAAGGCGAAGGCCGACAAGGCCGAGAAGGCCGAGGCCGCCAAGAAGGCGGCCGCGAAGAAGAAGGCCGCGGCCAAGAAGAAGGCCGCCTCGTGGGAGGCCCCGGTCGACCACTACGTCCTGAGCGCCACCTACGGCACCGGCGGCGACCGCTGGGCCCACAAGCACTCCGGCCAGGACTTCGCGGTGCCGATCGGTACCAAGGTCGAGGCCGCGCACACCGGCCGGGTCGTCAAGGCAGGCCCGAACGGCGGCGGTGACGGTCCCGCGTACGGCAACGCCATCGTGATCAAGCACGCCAACGGCAAGTACTCGCAGTACGCGCACCTGTCGAAGATCGAGGTCAACGTCGGTGACCGCGTGAAGACGGGCGACGAGATCGCCAGGTCCGGCAACACCGGTAACTCCAGCGGCCCGCACCTGCACTTCGAGATCCGCACCTCGCCCGACTACGGTTCCGCGCTGAACCCGGTCTCGTACCTGAAGTCCGTGCACGTCAAGGTCTGACGCACGACTCCCCGTAGCCGCTAAGCGGCGGGCCCCGGGTCATGGGCCCTGGTCACCAGCTCGATGGCGACCTCGAGAGCAGCCTTGCGCTTCTCGTCGGGGTCGCCTTCGGCGTCGTTGAGGGCCATTATCCCGGCGTGCATCGCGAAGAGCGCGGTGAAGCAGCGCACCTGGTCGGTGAGCGGGGCGTCGGGATCCTTGATCAGATCCACCAGGGCCATGACCCGGTGCTTCATGGTGTGGCCGATGCTGAGCTCGCGCACCGTCGCCTGGTTCTCCTGCATGAAGACGAAGAGCGGCGCCGCCGCCTTGAGCGCCTCGCTGTAGCGGACCAGGATCTCCTTCTTCGTCTCCAGGGTGCGCGGCTGCCCCTGGCCCCAGGCGACGATCTCCTCCACAGGCCTGTTCAGATCCTCGAAGATGCTGATGAGGATGTCTTCCTTGGTCTTGAAGTGGTAGTACAGCGCCGCCTTGGTGACCTGCAACTGCTCGGCGATCTCGCGGAGCGAGGTCTTCTCGTAACCCTGTTCGGCGAAGAGCTTCAGAGCGACGTCCTGGATGCGCTGACGGGTGTTGCCCCGGCGCGGCTGCGGCGTGCTGCTCATTCGACTCTCCCAATAACTTACTTGACGCCCGGCTAGTTACGGGTCTACTTTCCTCAGTGTAGCCAACTAGCCGGGCGGCAAGTAAGTGCCGGATCGGCGGCAGACAGGGCATCAGGGGATCAGGGGAGCGGACGGCATGGCAGAACTCAAGAAAGCGACGGCGGGCGGGAAAGCGGAACCACAGCCGCGCAGCGTCCGGGTGGTGGTCCTCGCGCTGATGATCGCGATGCTGCTGGCCATGCTCGACAACCTGATCGTGGGCACCGCGATGCCCACGATCGTCGGCGATCTGGGCGGAATGGAGCATCTGTCCTGGGTGGTCACCGCCTACACCCTGGCCACCGCGGCCTCCACGCCCATCTGGGGCAAGCTCGGCGACATGTACGGACGCAAGGGCATCTTCCTCACGTCCATCGTGATCTTCCTGGTCGGTTCGGTGCTGAGCGGAATGTCCCAGGACATGAGCCAGCTGATCGGATTCCGGGCCGTCCAGGGCCTCGGAGCGGGTGGCCTCATGGTGGGCGTCATGGCCATCATCGGCGATCTCGTACCGCCCCGGGAGCGCGGCAAGTACCAGGGCATGATGGCCGGCGTGATGGCGATCGCCATGATCGGCGGACCGTTGGTCGGCGGCACCATCACCGACCACCTGGGCTGGCGCTGGAGCTTCTACATCAACCTGCCGCTCGGCGCCGTCGCGCTCGCCATGGTCACCGCCGTGCTGCACCTGCCCCGCAAGGAGCGCCGGAAGGCGAAGGTCGACTACCTGGGTGCCGCGCTCCTCACCGTCGGCATCACCGCGATCGTGCTGGTCACCACCTGGGGCGGTACGGAGTACGCCTGGGGCTCAGCCGTGATCATGGAGCTCATCGCGCTCGGCGTCGCCTCCCTCGTCGGCTTCCTCTTCGTCGAGACGAAGGCCGCCGAACCGATCGTGCCGCTCCACATCTTCCGCAACCGCAACTTCACCCTCATGTCCCTGGTCGGCTTCATGGCGGGCTTCGTGATGTTCGGCGCGGTGCTCTTCCTGCCGCTGTTCCAGCAGTCGGTCCAGGGTGCGTCCGCGACCAACTCCGGACTGCTGCTCCTGCCCATGCTGCTCGCGATGATGATCGTCTCGCTGGTCGCCGGCCGGATCACCACCAGCACCGGCAAGTACAAGATCTTCCCGATCGTGGGCAGCCTCCTCATGGTCGCCGGTCTGTTCCTGCTCTCCGTCATGGACACCGGCACCACGCGCCTGACGTCCGGCATCTACATGGCGGTGCTCGGTGCGGGCATGGGCTTCCTGATGCAGATCACGATGCTCGTCGCCCAGAACAGCGTCGAGCTCAAGGACATGGGCGTGGCCTCGTCCACGACCACGCTCTTCCGTACGCTCGGCAGCTCCTTCGGCGTCGCGATCATGGGCGCCCTGTTCACCGGCCGTGTGCAGGACGAGATGGCGGCGCGCGGCGGCGGGGGAGCCACCGAGAAGTCCGCACAGCTGGACGCCGCCAGCCTGGCGAAGCTGCCGACCGCGATGCGAGAGGCGTACGAGTACGCGGTGGCCTCCGGCACCCACATCGCCTTCCTGGTGGGCGGCTCGGTCGCGGTGGTGGCCCTGGTGGCGGCGCTGTTCGTCAAGGAGGTCCCGCTGCGCGGCACCGCGATGCCGGACGCTCCCTCGGACGGCGACGGGACGGCGCCCGCTCGGCCCGCGGCGGCCAAGGCGCCGCAGAGCGCCTGAGCGGCCCCTGACAGGGGTGGGCCCCGGGGACACCACGTCTCCGGGGCCCACCCCTGTCGCGTCAGCCCGATTACGCGTCCCGTCAGCCCGATTCCGCCTGCCGCAGGACGGGGAAACTTCCGGTGTTCGTCGGCGCGTGCTCGGGCAGCCACAGCACGGCGACCGCACCGCCGGTGTCCCCGCGCCCGGCGGGCCCCGCGTTGCGGAACGTCAGCCTCGCCCCCAGCACCCGCGCCTGCCCCGCGGCGATGGTCAGCCCCAGGCCGTGGCCGCGCCCGGACCTGTCGCTGCTCCCGGTACGGAACCGGCTCGGCCCCTCCCGCAGCAGCGTCTCGGGGAACCCGGGCCCGTGATCGCGGACCCGCACCACCCGGCCCTCGACCGTGACCTCGACCGGGGCCGCCCCGTGCTTGGCGGCGTTCCCCAGCAGATTGCCCAGGATGCGTTCCAGCCGTCGCGGATCCGTTGACACCCAGGACTCGTGCACCACCCGGACCGTGATCTCCGGATCCAGCAGCCGGACCCGCCGGCTGACGAATTCGCCGAGCTGCAGCTCCTGGAGCTCGGCACGCTCCGAGGCGCCGTCCAGCGTGGCCACCTCCAGGACGTCCTCGACCAGGGTCCGCATCGCCTGCGCCCGGTCCCGTACGAGCTCCGTGGGCCGTCCCGGGGGGAGCAGCTCGGCCGCCGTGAGCAGCCCGGTCACCGGGGTGCGCAGCTCGTGCGCGATGTCGGCGGTGACCCGGCGCTCCGCCTCGATCCGCTCGTTCAGCGCGTCCGTGAGCGCGTCCACCGCCCGGGCCAGCTCGTCGGTCTCGTCCCGTACGACCCCGCCGACCGCCTCCCGTACGCGTACCTCCGTATTGCCCTGGGCGACCTTGCCGGCCGCTGCCGCCGCCTTGCGCAGCCTCCGGGACAGCTGGCCGCCGATCAGGACGCCCAGCGCGCAGCCGCCGAAGACGACCGAGACCGAGCCGATGATCAGGGCCCTGTCCAGGTCGCCCATGACTGTGGCGCTGCGGTCGGCGAAGCGGGTGTGCAGGGACAGGACGTCGCCGTTGGCCAGGGGGACGGCCGCCCAGACGTCGGGCACCCCGTCGTCGTACTCGTCGACATGGGTGGCGCGCCGGTTGTCCTGGATCCGGCTGCGCAGGCTCGCCGGCAGCGACGGGTCGTTGATCTTGGCGCCGAACTTCGGCGACGGCTTCTTCGTGTTCGTCGCCTCGTACAGCCGCTGGGCGAACAGCAGCCGCTCCAGCTGAACCTCGCGCGCGTTCTCCAGCATCGAGACGCGGGCCGCGTTGTGGACGACGAGGCTCAGCGCCAGCGCGATGAGCGCGCCGACCGCGGCGATCGCGATGCTGATCTTCCAGCGGACCCCGGTCCGCAGCGCCAGCCGCCTCATGCGCGCAGCTTGTAGCCGAAGCCGCGGACCGTCTCGATCCGGTCCTGCCCGATCTTGGTGCGCAGCCGCTGCACATGGACGTCGACGACGCGGGTGTCCCCGCCCCAGCCGTAGTCCCAGACCCGCTCCAGCAGCCTGTCCCGGGAGAGCACGGTGCCGGGCGCCGAGGAGAACTCCAGCAGCAGCCGCATCTCCGTCGGTGTCAGACCCACGTGCGCGCCCCCTCGGCGTACCTCCATGCCCTCCGTGTCGATCTCCACGTCGCCGAAGACCAGCACACCGCTCGCCTCGTCCTGCGCGCCACCGGCCCCGTCGGGCGACCCGCCCGAGCCGGCGGCGTGGCCGAAGCGCCGCAGCACGGCGCGGATGCGGGCGACGAGCACCGCACCGTCGAACGGCTTGGTGACGTAGTCGTCGGCCCCCGCCTCCAGGCCGAGCACCACATCGATCGCGTCGGCACGCGCCGACAGCATGATCACGGGCACGGTCGACTCGTCGCGGATACGCCGGCACAGGCTGACGCCGTCGAGGCCCGGCACCATCACGTCCAGCAGCGCGATGTCCGGACGGTCCCCCCGGAAGGCCTCCAGGCCCAGCAGGCCGTCTGGCACCGCGGTGACCGTGAAGCCGACCCGCTCCAGTGCGAGCTGGGTGGCCTCACGGATCACGTCGTCGTCCTCGACGAAGAGGACATGGGTATCGGCCATGGCGGGCGGCTCTCAGTTCTGCGCCGTCTGCGGTGCGGGGAGAGTGCCCTCCCCGCTGCCGACGGCCCGGTTGAAATCGTTGTGCACCCGGTCGGTCTCGGTGAACCGGCCCGCGGTCCAGTGGTACGTGATGACGTCCTCGCCCGAGGGGTACGTGACCGAGTCCTTCGACCCGTACACCTGCGTCGTCACGACCAGGTCACCCCGGTCGATGGTGCCGTACACCGCGGGCACCTCGGCGGCGAAGACGTTCCCGTACGTACCGTCTGCCCGCCGCTGGTAGACATACGTCCCGACTCCCACCGAATCACCGCAGGTCATCACGTTGACCACGACGTCGGTCTCCGAGCCGCCGGTGAGCGAGCCGTAAGAGGTGTCGACCGGGTACTCGTCCCCGGTGCAGGGCTTCAGGTCGTCCTTGAGCTGCCGGCTCACCTTCGGGTCGCTCTTGACGAGCATCACGGCGTTCACCCGCGGGGAGGGCTTCGCCGTCCCGCTGGGCACCGCCGCGCTCGAAGGCGTGGCCCGGGCGACCTGCTGGGTGCTCGCCGGTCCCTCGTCACGCGTGCCCGTACCCCCGGCGGAACAGCCGGCGCACAACAGCCCGAAGGCGGCGAGCCCGGCCACCGCCGTGCTCCCCGCCGCGAGGCCGCCGCGGAGTCTCCGGCGGCCGGCCCTCGTGCCCCCTCTGCTGCCCGTCAGGCCGCGCACCGCTCCCGCCCCCGCTCGTCATGACGCCTGTTCCGCTGCGAGGGTATCCGCGCCGGTGTCTCCTCGGCCTCGCGGCTCCGGGCCGCACGGTCCTCCAGCTCCTGGCGCAGACGCGCCAGGGCGCGGTGCAGCGTGCTCTTCACCGTGCCGGCGGACATGCCGAGCGCCGCGGCCGTCTCCTCCGTGCTCATCTGCTCCCAGTGTCGCAGCACGACGACGCTGCGCTGCTTCGGAGCCAGCACCCCGAGGACGTCCATGAGCAGGGCACGGTCGGCACGCTGCTCGGCGCCGTCGTCGACGCTCGCGTCGGGGAGCTGCTCGGTGGGGACCTCGTCGAGCTTGCGGGCCCGCCACCACTCCGTACGCGTGTTGATCATGACGCGGCGCAGATAGGCGTCGGCGAGGGACTTGTCGGCGATGCCGTCCCAGCGGCCGAAGGTGCGGACCAGGGCGGTCTGGAGCAGGTCCTGCGCGTCCACGGGATCGGGAACGAGCCGACGGGCACTGCGCAGCAGCGCGTCCTGTCGGGTCCGTACGTACTCCTCGAAACCGAGCACCTCGCCCTGAGCCATTACAACCGCCTCCGTCCCCGTGGATCCCCGTGTACCGCCGTCGGCCGGGTGGTCCCGTTGCCGACGTCCGGTGACGTTACGGAGGCGTTGTCACGAGGGTGTGCGGAGCAGCCGTAGGCGGACGCACGGCTGCCCATCGGTTGTGTAACAGCCGCTGGACAGCCCGGGTCCGCCGGAGCGTCGTCAGGTCAGGGGCAGCCGGTACCGGCCGTTCGCCAGGGGCTCGACCAGGCCGTCGGCCACGAGCCCGTCCAGGGCGCGCGCCCGCTGCACGGGCTCCTCCCACACCGAGTCCAGCGCCGACTGCGGCACCGGTGTGACCGCGTCCCGCAGCACCGCGAGCAGCCGCCCCCTGACCTGCCGGTCCGTGCCGGCGTAGGTCTGGCCGCGGCGCGGCGGGCCCTGGTGGGCGGGCTTTCCCGCCAGCCGCCAGGCGCACTGCCCGGCGATCGGGCAGCGCGTGCAGTCCTCGTTCTTCGCGGTGCACACGAGTGCGCCGAGTTCCATCGTGGCCGCCGCCCAGCTCGCGGCGCGCTCGTCCTCCTCCGGGAGCAGTGCGCGGGCGAGCTTGCGCTCGGCCGCGGTGGTCGCGTTCGGCGGGTACTGGATGCCGGTGGCGGCCCGGGCGAACACCCTGCGGACGTTCGTGTCCAGCACGGCGTGACGCTGCCCGTACGCGAACGAGGCCACGGCCGCGGCCGTGTACTCCCCGATCCCGGGCAGTGCGAGCAGCTGGCCGTGCTCGCTCGGCACGTCGCCGCCGTGGCGTTCCGTTATCGCCTGCGCGGCCCCGTGCAGCCGGAGCGCACGCCGGGGGTAGCCGAGCCGGCCCCAGGCGCGGACGGCTTCGCCCGGTGCGTCGGCGGCCAGGTCGGCCGGGCGCGGCCAGCGGGCCATCCACTGCTCGTAGACCGGGAGGACTCTGTTCACCGGGGTCTGCTGCAGCATGAACTCGCTCACCATCACACCCCAGGCGCCCGCATCGGGGCGGCGCCAGGGCAGATCGCGTGCGTGCTGCTCGAACCACCCGATGACGGGGGCATGGAGGGAGGCGGGGGGCGTCTGTGTCGAAGTCGTGGCAGTCATCGCACCCACGATCCTGGCACGGAAGGCGGGACATCGGGCACGGCTACGGGGGTGTCGGCCCGGCGGAGCGCTCAGGGAGTGATAACGCCACCCGTTCTGTCCCTTCGCGCGGGGGCGGACGGGGGCCGAGCCGGTGCAAAGCGGATGGAAGCGCCCCGGTAACGGCCGCTCCATGATGATGATCAGGAAAACTTGTCGATCAGAGCGGCGGTTGGGGGCCGGAGTTGGCCTGGATCTCTCGTACAGTTCGGTCCGTGGGTTCTATGCGCAATCCGGTCGGGCCGCTTCCCTCCAGCATCTACTGGCGTCGGAGAACAGTAGCGGTGCTGGTGATCGCGCTGCTCGCGGCGCTGATTGCGTGGGCCGTCACCTCGGGCGGCGGCAGCGGAGGCGGACAGGACGACGGGAAGCCCGGCGGCTCCGGCCCCGCCCCGTCCATCACCCCCGGGCCCTCCAGCTCCGGCCCGGTCACCGGCCAACCCCCCGGCGGACGCGACGAGTCGGACGACTCCGGTACGGACGCGGGCTCCGGGGCGAGCGGCGGCAGCGCCGGGACGGGAACGGGTGGCGCCGGGGGATCGGGCACCGGCGGGGACACGGGAGCGGGCACCGCGGGACCGGGTGGCTCCGCGTCGGGCGCGGGAACCGGCGGCAGCGCGGCCGGCCAGCAGGTACCCGCCGGATCCAAGCTCCCCAACTGCACTCCCACCGTGCTGCAGTTGAGCCTGAAGACGGAGATCAGCTTCGGCCCCGACGACAAGCCGAAGTTCCGGCTGAGCGCCAGGAACACCTCGGCTGCCGACTGCAAGGCCGACTTCGGCCCGAAGAACGCCGTGCTCACGATCACCGAGGCCGGCGAGGACGACGAGCAGGTGTGGTCCTCCAAGGACTGCCCGAAGCCCGGCGGCGCCCTCTTCCTGAGGGTCCCGGCCGGCACGACGGTCGTCCACACCGTGGAGTGGGACCGCAAGGGGAGCGCACCCTCGTGCGCGACACCGCCCGTCCGGTCCGCGGGCCCCGGGACCTACCTGCTGGAGGCCAAGGTCCCGGGCGAGTCCGTCCAGCGCGCCTCGTTCGTCCTGGCCAAGGACTGACGGCGGCGGTCGGCCTCCACCGCAACGAACTCCGCCGGGCCCCACCGCAATGAACTCCGCCGGGCCCCGCCGGAACGAACTCCGCCGGGTCTGACCGGCAACGGATGCTGCCGGTCGGACCCGCAACGAACGCCGCAGGGCCCCGCCGGAACGCTTGTCCGGCGGGGCCCGGTGTGATGGTGGTCCGGACGGAAGGTCCTAGACGTACCGCTCCAGGATCGAGGACTCCGCGAGCCGGGAGAGACCCTCCCGGACGCTCCTGGCCCGTGCCTCGCCGACTCCGTCCACGGCCTGGAGGTCGTCCACGCTCGCGGCGAGCAGCTTCTGCAGGCCGCCGAAGTGCTCCACCAGCCGCTCGATGATCGCCCCGGGCAGCCGTGGCACCTTCGCCAGCAGCCGGAATCCGCGCGGGGAGACCGCCGAGTCCAGCGTCTCCGGCGAGCCGCTGTAACCCAGCGCCCGTGCCACCACGGGAAGTTCGAGCAGCTCGGTGTGGGTGAGCGTGTCCAGCTCGGCCAGCGCCTCCGCGACCGTACGGGACCGCTTCGCGGTGGGCTCGGGGACGTAGTCGCGTACGACCAGCTCCCGCTCCGGCTCCACGCCCGCGATCAACTCGTCCAGCTGGAGCGAGAGAAGGCGGCCGTCGGTGCCCAGCTCCACGACGTACTCGGCGATTTCGGTCGCGATGCGGCGCACCATCTCCAGCCGCTGCGAGACCGCCGTCACGTCCCGGACCGTGACCAGGTCCTCGATCTCCAGCGCGGAGAGCGTCCCGGCGACCTCGTCCAGCCGGAGCTTGTACCGCTCCAGGGTGGCGAGCGCCTGATTGGCGCGGGACAGGATCGCGGAGGACTCCTCCAGGACCCGCCGCTCCCCGTCGACGTACAGCGCGATCAGGCGCATCGACTGGGAGACCGACACCACGGGGAAGCCGCAGGCCTTGGAGACCCGGTCCGCCGTGCGGTGACGGGTGCCCGTCTCCTCGGTGGGGATGGAGGCGTCCGGGACCAGCTGCACACCGGCCCGGAGGATCTTGGTCATGTCCTTGTCGAGGATCATCGCGCCGTCCAGCTTGCACAGTTCGCGCAGGCGCGTCGCGGCGAAATCCACGTCGAGCACGAAACCGCCGGTGCACATGGATTCGACGGTTCTGTCCATGCCGAGGACGATCAGTCCGCCGGTGTTGCCGCGCAGGATGCGTTCCAGGCCGTCGCGGAGGGCCGTTCCCGGCGCGACCGCGCTCAACGAGGCGCGCATCAGCGCCTCGTTCCCCGTGCCTTGGCCGGACTTTCCGGGCGATGCTGCCCGGTCGTTGGCTGCCACTGCACTCCTCCGGTCACAGGTCGGCGGTGCCCTTGCGTCCCTTGTACCGTTCGTACGGGCGGGCGAGACCAGGGCAAAGTCTACCGGCGTGCGCCGTCCTCCTGTGGTCCGTCCGGCCGAGAGCGGCGGGGAAGGACTCTCAGAGCGTCGCCCATGTCGGCCACTTCTGTGACCTTCATACCGGCCGGGACCTGTCCCGGGTCCCTCGGGACGAGGGCGTGCTTGAACCCGAGACGGTACGCCTCCGCCAGCCTGCGCTGGACCCCGGTCACCCTTCTGACCTCCCCGGCGAGGCCCACTTCACCGATCGCGACCAGGTTTTTCGGGAGCGGTGTGTCGCTCGCCGCGCTGGCGAGTGCCAGGGCGATGGCGAGGTCCGCGGCCGGTTCGGTGAGCTTCACGCCGCCCACCGTCGCGCTGTAGATGTCCCGCTTGCCGAGGGCGCTGATCCGGCCCCGCTGTTCGAGGACGGCCAGCATCATCGAGACACGGGAGGTCTCCAGGCCGGAGGTGGTGCGCCGGGGCGAAGGGATCTGTGAGTCGACCGTCAGCGCCTGCACCTCGGCGACGAGCGGCCGCTTGCCCTCAAGGGTGACCGTCAGACAGGTGCCGGGGACGGGCTCGTCACGGCGGGTGAGGAAGAGCCCGGAGGGGTCGGCCAGGCCTGTGATGCCCTCGTCGTGCAGCTCGAAGCAGCCGACCTCGTCCGTGGCGCCGTACCGGTTCTTGACGCCTCGCACGAGCCGGAGGCGTGCGTGCCGGTCGCCCTCGAAGGACAGCACCACGTCGACGAGGTGCTCCAGGAGGCGGGGCCCCGCGATCGCCCCGTCCTTGGTCACGTGGCCCACCAGGAGCGTCGACATGCCGCGCTCCTTGGAGGCCCTGATGAGCGCGCCCGCGACCTCGCGGACCTGCGCCATGCCGCCGGGCGCGCCGTCGATCTCCGGCGAGGCGACGGTCTGCACGGAGTCGAGGACGAGGAGGGACGGCTTGACCGCGTCCAGATGCCCCAGGACCGCCGAGAGGTCGGTCTCGGCGGCCAGATACAGGTGGTCGTTGATCGCCCGGATGCGGTCGGCCCGCATCCGCACCTGGCTGGCGGACTCCTCGGCCGTGACGTAGAGGGTGCGGTGGTCGTCGCTCGCCGCCTTGGCGGCCACGTCCAGCAGCAGCGTCGACTTGCCGACGCCCGGCTCGCCCGCGAGCAGCACGACGGCGCCGGGGACGAGCCCCCTGCCGAGCACGCGGTCCAGCTCTCCGACCCCGGTCGAGCGGGCGGTGGCCTGCCGGCTGTCGACCTGGCCGATCGGCACCGCGGCGGTGGAGACCCGGCCGGCCGCCGTCGTGCGGACCGCGGGGGCGCCGCCGAACTCCTCGACCGTCCCCCAGGCCTGGCACTCGGGACAGCGGCCGAGCCATTTGGCCGTCGTCCAGCCGCATTCGGTGCAGCGGTAGGACGGGCGGTCCTTCGCGGATTTCGTACGGGCAGCCATGGCGTCACCGTATAGGTGAGGACTGACAGCTTCGGCCGTGGGCACTGTGGTCGAACATGTGCCCGATGCGCCATTTTTGATGGAATCCGGGATTCCTGTCCCCTTTCGAGGGAGACCGTCACCCGTAAGGATTAAATGTAGGAAAGTGCGGTCAGGGTTCCGCCCGTATCTGCCTACGGTCGCCACGTGACGAGCAGCAGGCTGGAGACCCCTACACACCCCACCGGCGCACACCGGGCGCACCGCCGTGCGGCCCGTCCTTCGGCGCAGCGATCGTCCGCACGGTACGAGCCGTATCTCGACGGCCTGTTCACCTACTGCCTCTCCGTGCTCTGCGATCACGAGGCGGCCACCGAGGCGCTCGGCTCGGTCCTGGCCATCGCCGAGCGGCAGGACGGCCGGTGCCCCGCGGCCGAGGAGGAACGTAAATCCTGGCTGTACGCCCTGGCCAGATGGACCTGCCTGCGGGCGCTCACCGAGCAGCGGCGGGGCCGCCAGGCACACCGGCGCACGCCGCCCGCCCCGCGCACCGCGCCCCGCGAGGGCGCTCGCGCGGCCCGTCGCCGGCCCGCCCGCGGCACACCGGAGGAGCCCGCCGCCCCCGGCTGCCCCACGGAGTCCCCGGTGGCCGAGGCGCGCCGGCGTGAACTCGCTCAGCTGGCCTGGCCCGAGGCCGCGGGCACCACCCCGGAGCAGCGCGAGGCGCTGGAGCTCGCCGTGCGCCACGGGCTCACCCCGCGCGCCGTCGCCGCCGTCCTGGGCCTCGACCCCGGCAGCGCCCGGGAGCTCCTGGCGGGCGCTGCCTGCGAGGTGGAGCGCACCCGCGCCGCCCTCGCCGTCGTGGAGACGGGCGACTGCCCCTCCGTCGCGCGGCTCACCGGCGCCCACCAGGTGCTGTTGTCGGCGGCCCTGCGCCGGGAGCTCGTTCGCCACGTCGACGACTGTCCCCGCTGCCGCCGCGCCGCCGAGCGGGCCGGGGCGGCCGGCCCCTGGCCCGGCGCGACGGTCACCCCGGCCGCCGCACTGCCGGTCGTGGAGGCGCCCCGCCCCTCGGTGCACGTAGCCCTGACCCACGCCCGGCGCTCCCGGTCCGGTGCCCCGCGCTTCGGCCGGACCGGTTTCCCGCTGGACCCCAAGGACCACGCCGCGCGCCGGGACCGGCTGCGCGCCCGGGTCGTGACCACGACGGTCGTCGCGACCGTCGTCGCCGCCCCGGTGATCGCCCTCTGGGCCGCCTACCGGGGTGCGCCGCTGACCGGCGAGGGCCGCGACACATCGGTCACGGCGACGGACGTGGACGGCGAACCGAGTCCCGACGGCGATCCGTACGACCACTACGAGAACGCGGGGAACGCCCGCCCCGACGGGCACGACCGCTTCACGGAGGACGCCGCCGGCCCGGACGTCTCGGTGGAGGTCATCAGCGTCGGCGCCGGCCCGGACGGGGCGGCCTCACTCGCGGTCTCGGCCCGCTCGTCCGGCAGCCGTACGACGATCACCCTGACCGCGACCGGCGACGAGGCCGTCGCATGGTCGGCCCGGGCGGATGCCCCGTGGCTCCGCCTCAGCCGTACGTCCGGCACGGTCGCACCGGGCCGGAGCGTCAGCCTCCATGTGTTCGTGAACAGCGCGGCCGAGCCCCGGGGCCCGTGGAGCGCCCGTGTCCTGTTCGCCCCGTCCGGGTCCGCGGTCGCGATCACCGGCTACGGAGCCACGGCCCCACGCCCCGGAAGCCCGCGACCGTCACCGGACCCGTCGTCGGGGACCCCGAGCCCCACCCCGTCCTCACCGGCCCCGACCCCCGACCCCACGGTGCCCACCGATCCGCCGGAGCCGACGCCCACGCCGACGGAGCCGCCCACCGACGGACCGGGCTCTCCCGGCCCCACCCCGTCACCGTCCGACGGCTCCACCACGCCCGACCCGACGGAGCCGGGCGAGCCCTCCGGGCCCGCCGGCTGACACGGACGGCGCCCCGGTTCGCGGCGGAACGTTTGTGCGCCGCACACCGGGACGCCGTCGAGGGGACGGAAGCCTCCCCCGGAGGGGCTGCCTCAGGCCGGATCCGCCGGATCCGCCGGATGCGGCGCCATCGGCAGCAGCGACGCCAGCCGCTGCTCGCAGAGCTCGACGAGCCGGTCGTAGGCCTCCTTGCCCATCAGCTCGGTGAGCTCGGGCCGGTAGGACACGTAGACCGGGTCGCCGGCCCCGTGCGCGGACGTCGCCGAGGTGCACCACCAGTGCAGATCGTGACCGCCCGGGCCCCAGCCCCGGCGGTCGTACTCCCCGATGGAGATCTGGAGCACGCGCGTGTCGTCGGGCCGTTCGATCCAGTCGTACGTACGGCGGACCGGCAGCTGCCAGCACACGTCCGGCTTGGTCTCCAGCGGCTCCTTGCCCTCCTTGAGGGCCAGGATGTGCAGGGAACAGCCCATGCCGCCCGCGAATCCGGGGCGGTTCTGGAAGATGCAGGAGCCCTCCCAGCGCCGTGTCTGGCGTTCGCCGTCCTCGTCGACACCGACCCAGCCGGTCTCGGTGCCGACGTCGTGGAACTGCCACAGCTCCGGTGTGAGCCGTGCCACGTGCCCGGCGACCCGCTGCTCGTCCTCCTCGTCCGAGAAGTGCGCGCCCAGCGTGCAGCAGCCGTCGTCCGCGCGGCCCGCCTGGATTCCCTGGCAGCCGCTGCCGAAGATGCAGGTCCACCTGGACGTCAGCCAGGTCAGGTCACAGCGGAAGACCTGCTCGTCGTCGGCGGGATCGGGGAACTCCACCCAGGCCCGCGCGAAGTCGAGCCCCTTCTCGTCGGGGCCGTCCGGCCCGGCCACGTCCGGCTGCCGCATCCCCTGCTTCGTCTTCTGCTGCTTCTTCGTGGCTTTGTCCGGCTTCGCCTTTTTCGTCTTTGGCACGTGCCCAGAGTAAGCCGCAGTAGCGTTCCCGTATGAGACTCGGAGTCCTCGACGTGGGGTCGAACACGGTGCATCTGCTGGTGGTCGACGCGCATCCCGGCGCCCGCCCGCTGCCCGCGCACTCGCACAAGGCGGAATTGCGGCTCGCCGAACTCCTCGACCCGGAGGGGGCGATCAGCCCCGAGGGGGTCGACCGTCTCGTGACGACCGTGGCCGAGGCCCTCCAGGCGGCCGAGGACAAGGGGTGCGAGGACGTGCTGGCGTTCGCCACCTCCGCCGTGCGTGAGGCGGGCAACGCGGACCAGGTGCTGGCGCGGGTGCGGGACGAGACCGGTGTCTCCCTCGCCGTCCTCAGCGGCGAGGAGGAGGCCCGGCTGACGTTCCTGGCGGCGCGCCGCTGGTTCGGCTGGTCCGCGGGCAAGCTGCTGGTCCTCGACATCGGCGGCGGTTCGCTGGAGGTCGGCTACGGGATGGACGAGGAGCCCGACGCCGCGGTCTCGTTGCCGTTCGGTGCCGGCCGGCTCACCGCCGCCTGGCTCCCGGGCGATCCGCCGGACGCCACGGCCGTGCGGGCGCTGCGCCGCCATGTCCGCGCCGGCATCGCCCGTACGGTCGGCGAGTTCACCCGGCTGGGGCCGCCCGACCACGTCGTCGGCACCTCCAAGACCTTCCGGCAGCTCGCCAGGATCACGGGCGCCGCCCGCTCCGCCGAGGGGCTCTACGTTCAGCGCGTCCTCACCCGCAAGGCCCTGGAGGAGTGGGTGCCGAAGCTGTCGGCGATGACCGTCGAGCAGCGGGGGAATCTGCCCGGAGTCACCGAGGGGCGTGCCGCGCAGCTCCTGGCGGGCGCGCTCGTCGCGGAGGGTGCGATGGACCTGTTCGGGGTCGAGGAGCTGGAGATCTGCCCCTGGGCGCTTCGCGAGGGCGTCATCCTGCGCCGGCTCGACCACCTGCCGGCCGAGCAGGCCGCCCTGGCCTGATCCAGGCGGGCGCCCCTCATGGGGCTTGTCACTTTCAGCCGGGCTCCTTCGGCCTCGCGCACAGCTGCCCGTACCCTGTTCCACGTGGCAGATCCAGTGGTGCGCATCCCGGATGCGAAGGTCGCCCTGTCGACGGCTTCCGTCTATCCGGAGTCGACGGCGACGGCCTTCGAGATCGCCGCGCGCCTCGGCTACGACGGTGTCGAGGTCATGGTCTGGACCGACCCCGTCAGCCAGGACATCGAGGCGCTGCAGCGGCTTTCGGACTATCACCAGGTGCCGATCCTGGCCGTGCACGCGCCCTGTCTCCTGATCACCCAGCGGGTCTGGTCCACCGACCCGTGGGTGAAGCTCCAGCGGGCCAGGGCGGCGGCGGAGAAGCTCGGCGCCTCGACGGTGGTCGTCCACCCGCCGTTCCGGTGGCAGCGGAACTACGCCCGGGACTTCGTCTCCGGCATCTGGCGCATGGCGGACGAGACCGACGTGCGCTTCGCGGTGGAGAACATGTACCCATGGCGCTACCGGGACCGCGAGATGCTCGCGTACGCCCCCGCCTGGGACGTCAGCAACGACGACTACCGGCACTTCACCGTGGACCTCTCGCACACCTCGACCGCGCGCACCGACAGCCTCGCCATGGTGGACCGGATGGGCGACCGGCTCGCCCATGTACACCTCGCCGACGGCAAGGGCTCCGGCAAGGACGAGCACCTCGTGCCCGGCCGCGGCGACCAGCCGTGCGCGGAGCTGCTGGAGCGGCTGGCCCGCACCGGCTTCGACGGCCATGTGGTCATCGAGGTCAACACCCGCCGTGCCATGTCCTCGGCCGAGCGTGAGGCCGATCTCGCGGAGGCGCTCGCCTTCACCCGGCTCCACCTGGCGTCGTCGTCGCGGACGCCCCGCCCGTGACCCCGGGCGCCGACGGCCCGTCGCCCCGGCGCCGGGGCCGCCCCTCCCGTACGGCCGGCGCCACCGGCCCCGACGCCAGGACCCGGATCCTGGAGGCGGCCCGTACCGAGTTCGCCGAACGCGGCTACGACAAGACGTCGGTCCGGGGCATCGCGAAGGCGGCGGGCGTCGACGCGGCCCTGGTGCACCACTACTTCGGTACGAAGGACGAGGTCTTCGCCGCGGCCATCGAGGTCTCCTTCGAGCCCGCGCTCGTCATTCCCGCGATCCTGGGCGGCCCCTCGGAGGACCTGGGGGAGCGGCTGGCCCGGTTCTTCATCGGCGTGTGGGAGAACCCGGTGTCCCGGGCGCCCCTGCTGGCGATCCTCCGCTCCGCGCTCACGCACGAGGCGGCGGCGAAGGTGCTGCGCGGCTTCGTCCTGCGCCGCCTGCTGGAGCGGATCGCTGCGGAGCTGGACGTGCCGGACCCGACCTTCCGCGCCGAGCTGGCGGCCTCGCACATGATCGGCATCGCGATCCTGCGGTACGTGATCCGCGCGGAACCGCTGGCCTCCGAGGACCCCGAGAAGATCATCGCGATGGTGGCCCCCACGCTCCAGCGGTATCTGAGCGACGGGTGATCCGGGTCCCGCCTGTGTGACAGCTGTGCCGGTCGCATCACAACGATGTCGCGAGTCGGTACCGGCACCGGCCGTGGCCGGATCCGGATGGTTGGCTGTCCGGGATCATGCGGGCCGACGTACAGGCATGCACCACGGGCGGGGGAGACGATCATGAACGGGTCGATCAGAGGCGGGCACGGACAGGGCGGGCCGTCGGATGACGGCAGGGGTGCCACCATGCCGCGCAGACGGCTCCTGCGGCTGGCCGGTGCGGGACTGGGCCTGGCACTGGCCGGAGCGGTGACGACCGCGTGCGGGCCGGAGAAGCCCGACGCCTCCGGCGGCAACACCGGGGGCCCGGCGCCCGGCGGGAGCGGCAAGGGCGGCGGCGACGCGTTCACCACTCCGCCCGCAGGAACCGCCCCGCGCGCCCTGTGGCAGGAGAAGACCGACGTGGGCACCCTCGGCAACCACGAGGTGCTCGCCGTCGTGGGCGATGTCGTGCTGGTCGCAGGCGACCCCCTGGTGGGGCGGTCCCTGGCCACCGGCAGGAAGCTGTGGTCGCTGCCGGGCGCCGCCCAGCCGGGCGCGCGGCTGATCATGGGCGGGGACACGCTCTACCTGGCCAGCGGTGAGTACGACGGCGACCTCGTGGGGCTCGACCCGGCCACCGGCAAGGAGACATGGCGCAGCCGCCTGGAGGGGCGGTACAACCAGCCCCGGCCCATCGGCGCCGACGCCGGACGCGTGTACGTGATCGCGGGCATCCTGGAGAAGGACCTCAGCTCCCGGACCAATGTGATCGCCGCCATCGACGTCCGTACCGGCAAGGCCGTCTGGAGCGAGAAGCGGGACACCGGGACCGACGAGTCCGGGCTCACCTCGGCGGTGCTCGGCGACCGCCTCGTCTACACCGACCACCGCAAGAACCTGACCGTCCGCGACACGGCGACCGGGCGGCAGCTGTGGACGAAGAAGATCAGCAGGGCCAACTTCGAGAGGATCGCCGTCCACGACGGGGCGGTGGTCGTCGCCGACGGCAGGCACCTGCGCTCCTTCGGTGTGGACGACGGCGCCGAGCGCTGGGCGCTGGAGACCGAGGAGTTCGACACGTTCAACGGGCCGACCGTCCTCGAAGGGGTGGTCTACGCCTCGGACAGCGCCCACGCCCTGTGGGCCGTCGACCCCGCCACCGGCGGGAAGCTGTGGCACAACGCCGACGACCTGCGCGAGGCATCGGTCCCGCTCCAGTTCGCCAGGGTGGGGGAGACTCTGTACGGGGCGACGGAGTTCGGGAAGGACGGCGGCGTCCAGGCGTACAGCGCGCGGGACGGCAAGCTCCGCTGGACCTTCGGCGACGACGCGGGCACGGAGCAGTGGTACGTGGTCTCCGGCGGCAAGCGGCTGGCCGCGCTGCACGCCGAACGCCTGATGGCGCTGCCCGCGGTGTGACGTGCGGGGCGAGGCCGGAGGGAACGCCTCGGCGGACCACCCGTTGAGCATCACATCCCGCATTCCGGACACCTTGTCCAGATCTTGGCACGGGGGGCGTACGCTCGGAGACAGTCTTTTCTGTCGAAGGAGCGAGAGACGATGCCCCAGCTGAGGTCCCGCACTGTCACCCACGGCCGCAACATGGCGGGCGCCCGCGCCCTTATGCGGGCGTCCGGCGTAGCCAGCGAGGACATCGGTAAGCCGATCATCGCGGTCGCCAACTCCTTCACCGAGTTCGTCCCGGGCCACACCCACCTTGCCCCGGTCGGCCGGATCGTCTCCGAGGCGATCAAGGCGGCGGGCGCGGTGCCCCGTGAGTTCAACACGATCGCGGTGGACGACGGCATCGCGATGGGCCACGGCGGCATGCTCTACAGCCTGCCCTCCCGCGACCTCATCGCGGACAGCGTCGAGTACATGGTCGAGGCCCACTGCGCCGACGCCCTGATCTGCATCTCCAACTGCGACAAGATCACCCCCGGGATGCTGATGGCCGCGATGCGCCTCAACATCCCCACGGTGTTCGTCTCCGGCGGTCCGATGGAGGCCGGCAAGGCCACCCTCGTCGACGGCACGGTCCGCAAGCTCGACCTGGTCGACGCGATCTCCGACGCGGTCAACGACAAGATCTCCGACGCGGACATCCTCCGCATCGAGGAGAACGCCTGCCCCACCTGCGGCAGCTGCTCCGGCATGTTCACCGCCAACTCGATGAACTGCCTGACCGAGGCCCTCGGCCTCTCCCTCCCCGGCAACGGCACGGTCCTCGCCACCCACACCGCCCGCAAGGCGCTGTACGAGGAGGCAGGCCGCACGGTCGTCGACATCACCAAGCGCTACTACGAGCAGGACGACGAGACGGTCCTGCCGCGCGCCATCGGCACCCGAGGCGCGTTCGACAACGCCATGGCGCTCGACATCGCGATGGGCGGCTCCACCAACACGATCCTGCACCTGCTCGCCGCGGCGGAGGAGGCCGAGCTGGCCTACGGCCTCGACGACATCAACGAGGTCTCGCGCCGCGTGCCCTGTCTGTCGAAGGTCGCCCCCAACGTCGCCCCCGGTGGCACGTACTACATGGAGGACGTCCACCGGGCGGGTGGTATCCCCGCCCTCCTCGGCGAGCTGCACCGCGCCGGACTGCTGAACGAGGACGTGCACGCGGTCCACTCCGCGACCCTCGCCGAGTGGATGAAGAACTGGGACATGCGCGGCGGCTCCCCGTCGCCCGAGGCCGTCGAGCTCTGGCACGCCGCCCCGGGCTGCGTCCGCAGCGCCACCGCCTTCTCGCAGTCCGAGCGCTGGGACACCCTGGACCTGGACGCCGCGGGCGGCTGCATCCGCGACCTGGAGCACGCGTACTCCAAGGACGGCGGCCTGGCGGTCCTCAAGGGCAACCTCGCCGTGGACGGCTGCGTCGTGAAGACAGCGGGCGTCGACGAGTCGATCTGGACCTTCGAGGGACCGGCAGTCGTCTGCGAGTCGCAGGAGGACGCCGTCGACAAGATCCTCCGCAAGGAGATCAAGGACGGCGACGTCGTCGTCATCCGTTACGAGGGCCCGCGCGGCGGCCCCGGCATGCAGGAGATGCTCTACCCGACGTCCTTCCTGAAGGGCCGCGGCCTCGGCAAGACCTGCGCGCTCGTCACCGACGGGCGGTTCTCCGGAGGCACGTCGGGCCTGTCCATCGGTCACGCCTCGCCGGAGGCGGCGTCCGGCGGCACGATCGCGCTGGTCGAGGACGGGGACCGGATCCGGATCGACATCCCGAACCGCTCGATCGAGCTGCTGGTCCCGGACACCGAGCTCGCCACCCGCCGCGAGGCACTGAACGGCGTGTACGCGCCGAAGAACCGCGACCGCAAGGTCTCGGCCGCCCTGCGCGCCTACGCGGCGATGGCCACGAGCGCCGACCGCGGCGCGGTCCGCGACGTCACCAAGCTCGGCTGACCGTCCCGGGTTCCCGGCCCCGTCCCTGGTCTCACCAGTGGGCGGGGTCGTCCGCGTCCACGGCGAAGACCGACCCGTCCGGCGCGGTGCCGATGACGCTCCGGTCCAGGACGACGGGGGCGGGCAGGGACGACGCGTGGCTGAGCTTCCCGTCCCTCAGCCGGGGGCGGGTCTGGCCGAGCAGCGTCCCGTTCTCCGTGTCGACGGCGAGCAGCCGCCCGTCCGCGGCGGAGAAGTAGAGCCGGCCGCCCGCTCCGACGACCGGTGCCGAGGTCGTGCTGACGGCCGTCTCCAGCCGCCACCGCTCGGCCCGCCCGGCGCCCGGGCGGACGTCGACGGCCAGCAGTGTTCCGCCGCGCTCCAGGAGCAGGGCCGTTTCCCCGTCCACCACGGTCTCCGGTCCGTTCATCCGGAAGGGCAGCGCGATGCGGGTCGCGCTCCGCAGCACCGGGTCGTAGCGGACGAGCCCCGTGGTCTGCGCCTTCTCGTTCATCGAGGTGAGCAGGAGCGCCCCGTCCGACGTCCCGGCCGGGGTGAGCATCCCGTCCAGCCTGCGCTGCCAGGCGGTCTCGCCGGTCTTCGCCCCGATGGCCGTGACCAAGGTGGTGGACCCCTCCGGCGAGCTCTCGAAGGCGTAGGCGAGGCCGGTCCGTGGATCGTGGAGCGCGTAAGCCGGGCTCACATGTCCCGGGACGGCGCGCCGCCACCGGGATGCGCCGGTCGCCGCGTCGAGCGCCTGGAGCGTGCCGTCCTGGCGGACCGTCAGCAGGGTGTCTCCGGCCGGGAAGGGGGTGTCGAGGTACGTGGAGAGATCTCTGCGCCAGAGCTGAGTGCCCTCGGGGGAGTACGCCCGGACCTCTTCGCCCGCAACGACGGTCCAGACCACGCTCCCGGACACCGCGCCCGCGGGGCTCGGGCCCCCGGATCCCTTCGACGCCGTGTCCCGGTGCGACCAGACCGGCCGGCCGTCCGACGGATCCAGCCGGACCGTGCCGTAGCCGGCGGAGACGCAGTACAGCTCCGCGGCTGTCCCCGTGGCGCACGACGGTGTCGAGCCGCCCCGCGACGTCAGCGGTGTCTGCCACGGCACGAAGGCCACCGCGCCCCCCTTCTTCGCGCCGGTCCCCGCCTCCGGCGCCTTGGAGCCGTCCCCGGCGCCGGCCGCCCAGAGACCTCCGGCCACCAGCACCGCTGCCGCGGCGACGACCGCGATGCCGTACCGCTTGCGCCGGCCCTTCACCGGCCCCGCGCCGGACGCCAGCCCGTCCGGCGCCCGTACATGCGTCGTGCCCTCGTCCGCCTCCACCGACTCGGCGGCCACCGGCTTGCGCTGGACGGGTATGAAGGCGGCCGCCTCGTACGACGGAGGGTGCAGCGCCGCCATGATCTCGTCCGGGGTGGGGCGCTCACCGGGGTTCTTGGCGAGGCAACGCCCCACCAGCGGCGCGAGGTCCGCCGGCACCCCGGCCAGGTCGGCCTCGTCGTGCACCACCTGGTAGGCCACGAGGTACGGGCTGTCCGAGTCGAAGGGGCCCCGCCCCGTGGCCGCGTGGACCAGGACCGCCCCCAGCGCGAACACGTCCGCCGCCGGACCGACCTCGCGGGGCCGCTGGAACTGCTCGGGCGCCATGTACGGCGGCGAGCCGATCAGCTTGCCCGTCTCCGTGCGGAGATCACTGTCGTACGGCCGGGAGATACCGAAGTCGATGACCTTGGGCCCGGAGTCGGGGAGCAGCACGTTGCTCGGCTTGAGATCCCGGTGGATGACACCGGCACGGTGGATGTCGCGCAGTGCCTCGGCGAGCCCGGCGGTGAGCCTGCGGAGTTCGGCGGGGCTCATCGGCCCGTTCCGCTTCACCTGCGCGGCGAGCGTCGGGCCGGGGACGTACAGGGTGGCCATCCACGGCAGTGCCGCCCCCGGATCGGCATCCACCACCGGCGCGGTGAACGCACCGCTGACCCGCCGGGCGGCCGCGACCTCCTGCCGGAAACGCGCCCTGAACTCCGGGTCCGAGGCGTGCTGGTGGTGTACCACCTTCACCGCGAGCTGCAGCCCGGAGGGCGAGCGCGCCAGGTGTACGACACCCATGCCGCCCGCTCCGAGACATGCTTCGAGCCGGTACTGCCCGGCGTACTCAGGATGCTCCGCTTCCGGATGTGATCCGGTCCCTCGCAGCGGCGGCATCGCCCACCCCCGTGTGTTCGTGCGCAAGCGCGACGCACGGAGCCTAGTCGATGGTGCGTGCGAGGAGCGTGGGGCTTGTTAGCCTGCGCGTCACACGCATCGCTTTCAACGGGGGAGGCCCGCATGGGTGTTGAAGAGAACGCCGTCGCCACAGTCACCGCGGACGAGTCGGACGCCGCGGGGGAGGTGACGACGCTCGCCGCGAGCACCGTCGTCTACCCCATCGCTCCCGGCTACCGCGTCAACGTCCGCAGGGGTCCCGGAACGCAGTACGGGATCGTCCGGACGCTGCCGTACGGGATGAGCGTCCCGGTGTACTGCCAGAAGCCGGGGGAGCGGGTGTCCGGTCCGTACGGCACGTCGAACCTCTGGGACAACATCGCCAACGGGCAGTTCGTGTCGGACGCCTACGTCAAGACAGGCAGTGACGGCTACATCGCTCCGCGCTGCGACTGACGGAAGAGACGCGCGGCCGGGGATAATCGATTCCGTGAGCGAGAACAGCGAAGCCCCCGGAACGCCCTCGGCCGCGCCTTCGGGCTCCACCGCACCAGGGCCGCAGCCCGAATCCCTCCGCTTCTTCGGTACGACCTGGGTCGGCCACGACGGGGGGTACGGGCTGCGGCGCGTGGGCGCCACCCTCGGCTCGCTCGTCGCGGCCGTGGCCGGATGCTTCGTCCTGCGCTTCGCCTACCAGGGCTTGGAGATCGCCGAGGTCGGCAGCCTCGTCGGCATGCTCGTCGTCCTGATGTTCGCGGTCTGCAGCGCCATCGCCTTCCGCAAGACCTGGGAGGGCTTCACCCGCCGCCCCGCGGACCCGTCCCACGAAGACAGGCTGCGCGGCCTCAAGTCGATCGGCTTCATCGGCTCGCTGCTCGCCTACTTCATCCGCTCGTTCCAGGAGGCTCCGGGCGAGAAGCTGCGGCGCACGGAGTACGAGACGGCGCTCGCCCAGTACGCGAAGCGCCGCTCCTCGCGGACCGGCAACCCGGCGGCCCGCAAGAGCGCCAAGGGAAAGCGCTCCGGACGCAGGTAGAGCTGAAGCGTTCCACGCCCGCGCCCGCCGGAGCGCGTGCACGATGAACGCATGACCGCATCCACGTCCCGCGCCCTTTCCTTCGACAGCGCCGCCGCCCGGTACGCCGCCGCGCGCCCCGGCTATCCGCCCGTACTCCTGGACACGGTCGAGGAGCTGGCCGGCCGCCCCCTCAAGGGCGCCCGCACCGTCGACGTCGGCGCGGGAACGGGCATCGCCACCCGCTTGCTGCGCGCCCGGGGTGCCCTGGTCACCGCCGTCGAGCCGGGCCCCGGCATGGCGGGAGAGCTGCGCCGGTCGCTGCCGTCGGTCCCCGTGGTCCTGGGCGACGGCAACCGCCTCCCCCTCGCCACCGCGTCGGCCGACCTGGTCACCTACGCACAGTCCTGGCACTGGACCGACCCGGCCTTGTCCCTCCCCGAAGCGCTCCGCGTGCTGCGCCCCGGGGGCGCGCTGGCGCTCTGGTGGAACGTCGCCGACGAATCCGTCCGCTGGATCGCCGACCAGGACACCCGGCTCCGCCGTCACTTCGGCACGGACGACAGCGCCCACGGCACCCCGGGCGGCACCGGCTCACGAAACCTCGGGCAGCTGTCCGGCGGCGAGTTCACGCAGCGGCTGCTGCCGTGGTCCCGGACCGTGCCGGTCGACCTGCATCTCGCCAACCTCGCCAGCCACTCCGCGTTCCTCGTGCGCGGCGCGGCCGGTGAGGCGTCCACCCGCCGGTTCCTGGACGAGGAGCGCGGGCACCTGGCCGCCGTGTTCCCCGAGGGCACGGTCGAGGAGCGTTACGTGGTGGAAGTCGCCCTGCTGATCCGCTGACAGCCCGGTCCGGCGGTGCCGCCTCCCTTGACGGAGCACCTCCGGCAGGATCAATATTCATCGCATGATGAATTCCCTGCGTGCCGCGGACGCGGGGGCCGTCGAGGCACGCGCCCTCACCGTCGTACGAGGAGACCGCACCGTCCTGCGCGGCCTCGACTTCACCGTCGAGCCGGGCAGGACAACCGGCCTCCTCGGCCCGTCCGGCTGCGGCAAGTCCACGCTCATGCGGGCCGTCGTCGGAACCCAGGGCAAGGTCACCGGCACACTCGACGTCCTCGGCCGCCCCGCCGGCCACCCCTCCCTGCGGGCCCGCGTCGGCTATGTGACGCAGGCCCCGTCGGTCTACACGGACCTCACCGTGCGGCAGAACCTGGATTACTTCGCGGCCGTGCTCCAGCCGGGCCGCGCCCACCGGACCGACCGCGCGGAAGCCGTCACCCGCGCCATCGGTGACGTGGACCTCGCCGGCCACGCCGACGCACTCGCCGGCACCCTCTCCGGCGGCCAGCTCAGCCGCGTCTCCCTCGCCGTCGCGCTGCTCGGCACCCCCGAGCTCCTGGTCCTCGACGAGCCGACCGTCGGCCTCGACCCCGTGCTGCGCCGTGATCTGTGGGACCTCTTCCACACCCTCGCGGCCGACCGGGGCACCACGATCCTCGTCTCCTCCCACGTCATGGACGAGGCCGAACGCTGCCACCGGCTGCTGCTCATGCGCGAGGGCGCGATCCTCGCCGACAGCACCCCCGACGCCCTCCGCACCCGTACCGGCTCCGCCACCGTCGAAGAGGCCTTTCTCCACCTCGTGGACGAGGCCGCCGCGGACGAGGCCGCCGCCCGCCAGGAGACGACCCGATGAGCACAGACGCCCCCGCACTCTCCCCGGCCCGCACCCTCGCCACCGCAGGACGCGTCCTGCGCCAGCTCCGCCACGACCCCCGCACCGTCGCGCTCCTGCTGATCGTCCCGGTCCTGATGATCACGCTGCTCCGCTTCGTCTTCGACGGGGACGCGGGGACCTTCGACGCCATCGGAGCCTCGCTGCTCGGCATCTTCCCGATGATCACGATGTTCCTGGTGACCTCGATCGCCACTCTCCGCGAACGCACCTCCGGCACCCTCGAACGCCTCCTCGCCATGCCCCTCGGCAAGGGCGACCTGATCGCCGGCTACGCGCTGGCGTTCGGGACCGTCGCCGTCGCCCAGTCGCTCCTGGCCGCCGCGCTGTCCGTCTGGGCGCTCGGCCTGGACGTCGTCGGGTCCCCCTGGCTGCTGCTCCTGGTCGCCCTGCTCGACGCGCTCCTCGGCACGGCGCTCGGCCTCTTCGTCTCGGCCTTCGCCGCCTCGGAGTTCCAGGCGGTCCAGTTCATGCCCGCCGTGATCTTCCCGCAGCTGCTGCTGTGCGGACTGTTCACACCGCGGGACCGGATGCACCCCGCCCTCGAGGCCGTCTCCGACGTCCTGCCGATGTCCTACGCCGTCGACGGGATGAACCAGGTCCTCGCCCACACCGACATCACCGCCGACTTCTACCGCGACATCCTGATCGTCGCCGGCTGCGCCCTGCTCGTCCTCTGTCTCGGCGCCGCCACCCTCCGCCGCCGCACCGTCTGACGGCGCGGTGCGAGGATGGCGGCCAACGACGAGCACCGCGTACCGCGCGCCGCCACCCGGAGGATGAACCGCATGACCCAGACAGTCGCAGTCCTCGGTACAGGAAAGATCGGCGAGGCCCTGCTCAGCGGCATGATCCGGGCCGGCTGGAAAGCCCGCGACCTGCTGGTGACCACCCGCACCACCGAGCGCGCCGAGAAGCTCCGCGCCCGTTACGGCGTCGAGCCCGTCACCAACGCCGAGGCCGCCAAGAACGCCGACATCCTCATCCTCGCGGTCAAGCCCCAGGACATGGGCAGGCTCCTCGACGAGCTCGCCCCGCACGTCACCGCCGACCGGCTCGTCATCAGCGCCGCCGCGGGCATCACGACCGGTTTCATCGAGGACAGCCTCGCGGCCGGCACCCCGGTCGTACGCGTCATGCCGAACACCCCCGTCCTGGTCGACGAGGGCATGTCAGTCATCTCCGCCGGCAGCCACGCCACCGCCGAGCACCTCGACCACGCCGAGGCGATCTTCGGCGGCGTCGGCAAGACGCTCCGGGTCCCGGAGTCCCAGCAGGACGCGGCCACCGCGCTCTCCGGCTCGGGACCCGCGTACTTCTACTTCCTCGTCGAGGCGATGACCGACGCCGGCATCCTGCTCGGCCTGCCCCGCGCCCAGGCCCACGATCTGATCGTCCAGGCCGCCATCGGCGCGGCGGTCATGCTCCGGGACAGCGGCGAACACCCGGTCAAACTTCGCGAGGCCGTCACCAGCCCGGCCGGCACGACCATCAGCGCCATCCGCGAACTGGAGAACCACGGCGTACGGGCCGCCCTCATCGCCGCGCTCGAAGCGGCCCGGGACCGGAGCCGGGAGCTGGCGACGGGCAACGGCTGACCTGCCGGGCCGGGCGCGCCCTGCCGGACAGCGGCCGACGGCTACTTCACCGCAGCCATCAGTTGCTCGCTGCGCACCACCCTCGCGAACCCACCGCCGTGCAACGTCACGGCGGTGGCCCGCGACAGCTCCTGCGCACTCAGCCGCCAGCCCCACGGTCCCACCGCGTCGAAGGTGT
Organism: Streptomyces sp. NBC_01166; assembly: GCF_045039765.1. Lineage (NCBI taxonomy): Bacteria > Bacillati > Actinomycetota > Actinomycetes > Kitasatosporales > Streptomycetaceae > Streptomyces > Streptomyces sp. NBC_01166. The sequence continues at coordinate 3,861,055 of NZ_CP108613.1, read as the reverse complement.
ACGTCGCGTCGAGCGCGAAGAACACCTCGTAGCCGAGATTGCCGCCCACGCGTGCCGTCGTCTCCGCGCACATGTTCGTCTGGATCCCCGCCACCACGACTTGGCGCACCCCGGTCTCCCGCAGCCAGGCATCGAGATCTGGAGTCCCGTGGAAAGCGGAGTTCACCGACTTCGTCAGGAACAACTCCGGCCCCAGGCCCTTTCCGCGCCGCTCCTCGACGTACTCCTTGAACGCGTTCCCCGAGTACCCCTCCCGCAGCGGCGAGTCCTGCTTGAGCGAGTCGTGGCGCACGAAGACGACGGGCCGGCCGGTCCCCTGCCAGGCATCGATCAGCCCCGCGATGTTCCGGTCCGCATCCGGGTTGTCACGCGGCCCCCAGTACTCCTCCTCCTCGAACCCCCGCTGCACATCGACGACCACCAGCGCTGCGTTCTCCGCGATCTCCATACACCCCACTCTCCTCCCGGCGACGGCCCGCTCACAGAAGGGGGAAAGCCATCGATCGATGCTTTACTGCCACGATGACCGCCCCAACGGATCGCCCCCGCCGCGTCGCCCTGGTCGCCTTTCCCGGTGTCCGCGCCTTCGACGTCTCCGTCATCACGGAGGTCTGGGGGGTGGATCGCGCCGACCGCGGTGTGCCCGCCTTCGAGTTGCGGCGTGTGGCGAGCGACCCGGCGCCCGTCCAGCTCCGGGGAGGACTGTCCCTCACACCCGACCGCACCCTTGCCTGGCTGGCCCGCGCGGACCTGATCGTGATCCCCGGACTCGACGACCACGTGACGCCCGCACCCGAGCCGGTGCTCGACGCCCTGCGCCGCGCCCACACCCGGGGCACTCCCCTCGCGGCGCTCTGCGGCGGAGCCTTCACGCTCGCTCAGGCCGGGCTCCTGGACGGCCGGAGGGCCGTCACCCATTGGAATCTCACCGAGCTGCTCAAGGCGGCACATCCCCGGGTGACCGTGGTGCGGGACGCCCTCTTCCTCCACCAGGACAACATCTGGACCTCGGCCGGCACCGCCGCCGGGATCGACCTCTGCCTGCACCTGGTGCGTACGACCCATGGAGCCGAGGCGGCTGCGACGATCGCGCGTTCGATGGTCACGGCTCCTTTCCGCACAGGAACCCAGGCGCAGTTCATCGAGCACCCGACGCCCCGCGCGGACCGTGACGCGGACGCACTCGCCGAGGCCCGTGCCCACGCGCTGGCCCATCTGGCGGAACCGCACACGGTGACCGCGCTAGCCGCCCGGGCGGGCATGTCCGCGCGGACCTTCGCCCGCCACTTCCAGGCCACCACCGGTACGACGCCGATGCGCTGGCTGATCGCCCAGCGCATCGCCGCAGCGCAGAAGCTGTTGGAACGGACCGACCTGCCGGTCCCGGAGGTGGCCCGTCGCGCAGGGTTCGGCAGCGAGATCACGATGCGCCAGCACTTCGCGACGCACCTGGCCACCAGCCCCCGCGACTACAGGCTGGCGTTCCATCACAGAGGCGGGCAGGAGGAGGGTTGACACACCCTGCCCCGGTCCGTAGTGTGCTCCGAGTTGTCCGACGTGAGCGCCGACCCCGGTCGGTCCCCGGACAGCCATTCCGCAGTAACCACTCGAAACGAGCGACATCTGTCGTGCGTTTTTGCGTGCACACGTGCGAAATGAGGAATCAGTGTTCGAAGGTGACCCGATTAGCGTCGGGGCCGGGGATTCCGCTAATGTCTCACTCGTCGGAACGGCCCAAGGGCCGGGAAGACAAGCCCCGCTGACTGGGAATCAGGCCCGAAAGGATCTGATAGAGTCGGACTCGCCGGAAAGGGAAACGCGAAAGCGAAGAACTGGAAAGCGATTGAGCAGGAACCCGCTTCGACCGGGAATCGGACACGAAAGAGTCTGATAGAGTCGGAAACGCAAGAACGAAGGGAAGCGCCCGGAGGGCCCCGGTGAAACGGGACCGAAGGAAGCGTCCGTTCCTTGAGAACTCAACAGCGTGCCAAAAGTCAACGCCAAATATGTTGATACCCCGGCCCACTTCGGTGGGTTGGTGGTTCCTTTGAAGTCCTACCGGCCCATGTGGCAGGTAGGCAACATCAGCGAGGACGCAGTGGATTGCCAACCCTATTCCGGTTGGTTGTCCCGCTCTTTTATGGTGCTCTCCCGATTACGGGAAAACATTCATGGAGAGTTTGATCCTGGCTCAGGACGAACGCTGGCGGCGTGCTTAACACATGCAAGTCGAACGATGAAGCCCTTCGGGGTGGATTAGTGGCGAACGGGTGAGTAACACGTGGGCAATCTGCCCTTCACTCTGGGACAAGCCCTGGAAACGGGGTCTAATACCGGATAACACTCTGTCCCTCATGGGGCGGGGTTAAAAGCTCCGGCGGTGAAGGATGAGCCCGCGGCCTATCAGCTTGTTGGTGGGGTAATGGCCTACCAAGGCGACGACGGGTAGCCGGCCTGAGAGGGCGACCGGCCACACTGGGACTGAGACACGGCCCAGACTCCTACGGGAGGCAGCAGTGGGGAATATTGCACAATGGGCGAAAGCCTGATGCAGCGACGCCGCGTGAGGGATGACGGCCTTCGGGTTGTAAACCTCTTTCAGCAGGGAAGAAGCGAAAGTGACGGTACCTGCAGAAGAAGCACCGGCTAACTACGTGCCAGCAGCCGCGGTAATACGTAGGGTGCGAGCGTTGTCCGGAATTATTGGGCGTAAAGAGCTCGTAGGCGGCTTGTCACGTCGGATGTGAAAGCTCGGGGCTTAACCCCGAGTCTGCATTCGATACGGGCTAGCTAGAGTGTGGTAGGGGAGATCGGAATTCCTGGTGTAGCGGTGAAATGCGCAGATATCAGGAGGAACACCGGTGGCGAAGGCGGATCTCTGGGCCATTACTGACGCTGAGGAGCGAAAGCGTGGGGAGCGAACAGGATTAGATACCCTGGTAGTCCACGCCGTAAACGTTGGGAACTAGGTGTTGGCGACATTCCACGTCGTCGGTGCCGCAGCTAACGCATTAAGTTCCCCGCCTGGGGAGTACGGCCGCAAGGCTAAAACTCAAAGGAATTGACGGGGGCCCGCACAAGCAGCGGAGCATGTGGCTTAATTCGACGCAACGCGAAGAACCTTACCAAGGCTTGACATATACCGGAAAGCATCAGAGATGGTGCCCCCCTTGTGGTCGGTATACAGGTGGTGCATGGCTGTCGTCAGCTCGTGTCGTGAGATGTTGGGTTAAGTCCCGCAACGAGCGCAACCCTTGTTCTGTGTTGCCAGCATGCCCTTCGGGGTGATGGGGACTCACAGGAGACTGCCGGGGTCAACTCGGAGGAAGGTGGGGACGACGTCAAGTCATCATGCCCCTTATGTCTTGGGCTGCACACGTGCTACAATGGCCGGTACAATGAGCTGCGATGCCGCGAGGCGGAGCGAATCTCAAAAAGCCGGTCTCAGTTCGGATTGGGGTCTGCAACTCGACCCCATGAAGTCGGAGTTGCTAGTAATCGCAGATCAGCATTGCTGCGGTGAATACGTTCCCGGGCCTTGTACACACCGCCCGTCACGTCACGAAAGTCGGTAACACCCGAAGCCGGTGGCCCAACCCCTTGTGGGAGGGAGCTGTCGAAGGTGGGACTGGCGATTGGGACGAAGTCGTAACAAGGTAGCCGTACCGGAAGGTGCGGCTGGATCACCTCCTTTCTAAGGAGCATCTAGGTTCTCTTCGGGGAATCCAGAGACCATTTCGTCGGCAAATGTTCGACGGTGGTTGCTCAAGGGTGGAACGTTGACTATTCGGCACGATGAGCACGGTTTCGTTAGTACTGCTTCGGCGTGGAAAACGGGAACGGGTTGATCGGGTCGGGCACGCTGTTGGGTATCTGAAGGTATGGCCGTAAGGCTGCCTTCGGTTGCCGGCCCCAGTGAACTCGCCTGTAAGGGTGGGGTGATGGGTGGCTGGTCGTTGTTTGAGAACTGCACAGTGGACGCGAGCATCTGTGGCCAAGTTTTTAAGGGCGCACGGTGGATGCCTTGGCACCAGGAACCGATGAAGGACGTGGGAGGCCACGATAGTCCCCGGGGAGCTGTCAACCAAGCTTTGATCCGGGGGTTTCCGAATGGGGAAACCCGGCAGTCGTCATGGGCTGTCACCCGCTGCTGAACACATAGGCAGTGTGGAGGGAACGAGGGGAAGTGAAACATCTCAGTACCCTCAGGAAGAGAAAACAACCGTGATTCCGGGAGTAGTGGCGAGCGAAACTGGATGAGGCCAAACCGTATGCGTGTGATACCCGGCAGGGGTTGCGCATACGGGGTTGTGGGATCTCTTTTTCACAGTCTGCCGGCTGTGAGGCGAGTCAGAAACCGTTGATGTAGGCGAAGGACATGCGAAAGGTCCGGCGTAGAGGGTAAGACCCCCGTAGCTGAAACATCAACGGCTCGTTTAAGAGACACCCAAGTAGCACGGGGCCCGAGAAATCCCGTGTGAATCTGGCGGGACCACCCGCTAAGCCTAAATATTCCCTGGTGACCGATAGCGGATAGTACCGTGAGGGAATGGTGAAAAGTACCGCGGGAGCGGAGTGAAATAGTACCTGAAACCGTGTGCCTACAAGCCGTGGGAGCGTCGCTGTATGTGCTTGCACATGCAGTCGTGACTGCGTGCCTTTTGAAGAATGAGCCTGCGAGTTAGCGGTGTGTAGCGAGGTTAACCCGTGTGGGGAAGCCGTAGCGAAAGCGAGTCCGAATAGGGCGATTGAGTTGCACGCTCTAGACCCGAAGCGGAGTGATCTAGCCATGGGCAGGTTGAAGCGGAGGTAAGACTTCGTGGAGGACCGAACCCACCAGGGTTGAAAACCTGGGGGATGACCTGTGGTTAGGGGTGAAAGGCCAATCAAACTCCGTGATAGCTGGTTCTCCCCGAAATGCATTTAGGTGCAGCGTCGTGTGTTTCTTGCCGGAGGTAGAGCACTGGATAGGCGATGGGCCCTACCGGGTTACTGACCTTAGCCAAACTCCGAATGCCGGTAAGTGAGAGCACGGCAGTGAGACTGTGGGGGATAAGCTCCATGGTCGAGAGGGAAACAGCCCAGAGCATCGACTAAGGCCCCTAAGCGTACGCTAAGTGGGAAAGGATGTGGAGTCGCAGAGACAACCAGGAGGTTGGCTTAGAAGCAGCCACCCTTGAAAGAGTGCGTAATAGCTCACTGGTCAAGTGATTCCGCGCCGACAATGTAGCGGGGCTCAAGCGTACCGCCGAAGTCGTGTCATTCACACATATAGGGCCAACGCCTGTGTGGATGGGTAGGGGAGCGTCGTGTGCCGGGTGAAGCAGCCGCGGAAGCGAGTTGTGGACGGTTCACGAGTGAGAATGCAGGCATGAGTAGCGATACACACGTGAGAAACGTGTGCGCCGATTGACTAAGGGTTCCTGGGTCAAGCTGATCTGCCCAGGGTAAGTCGGGACCTAAGGCGAGGCCGACAGGCGTAGTCGATGGACAACCGGTTGATATTCCGGTACCCGCTTTGAAACGCCCAATACTGAATCAGGCGATGCTAAGTCCGTGAAGCCGGCCCGATCTCTTCGGAGTTGAGGGTAGTGGTGGAGCCGACGAACCAGACTTGTACTAGGTAAGCGATGGGGTGACGCAGGAAGGTAGTCCAACCCGGGCGATGGTTGTTCCCGGGGTAAGGGTGTAGGCCGTGTGGTAGGTAAATCCGTCACACATTAAGGCTGAGACCTGATGCCGAGCCGATTGTGGTGAAGTGGATGATCCTATGCTGTCGAGAAAAGCCTCTAGCGAGTTTCATGGCGGCCCGTACCCTAAACCGACTCAGGTAGTCAGGTAGAGAATACCGAGGCGTTCGGGTGAACTATGGTTAAGGAACTCGGCAAAATGCCCCCGTAACTTCGGGAGAAGGGGGGCCATCACTGGTGATCCGATTTACTCGGTGAGCTGGGGGTGGCCGCAGAGACCAGCGAGAAGCGACTGTTTACTAAAAACACAGGTCCGTGCGAAGCCGTAAGGCGATGTATACGGACTGACGCCTGCCCGGTGCTGGAACGTTAAGGGGACCGGTTAGTGCACTTTCGGGTGTGCGAAGCTGAGAACTTAAGCGCCAGTAAACGGCGGTGGTAACTATAACCATCCTAAGGTAGCGAAATTCCTTGTCGGGTAAGTTCCGACCTGCACGAATGGCGTAACGACTTCTCGACTGTCTCAACCATAGGCCCGGTGAAATTGCACTACGAGTAAAGATGCTCGTTTCGCGCAGCAGGACGGAAAGACCCCGGGACCTTTACTATAGTTTGATATTGGTGTTCGGTTCGGCTTGTGTAGGATAGGTGGGAGACTTTGAAGCGGCCACGCCAGTGGTTGTGGAGTCGTCGTTGAAATACCACTCTGGTCGTGCTGGATGTCTAACCTGGGTCCGTGATCCGGATCAGGGACAGTGTCTGATGGGTAGTTTAACTGGGGCGGTTGCCTCCTAAAGAGTAACGGAGGCGCCCAAAGGTTCCCTCAGCCTGGTTGGCAATCAGGTGTTGAGTGTAAGTGCACAAGGGAGCTTGACTGTGAGACCGACGGGTCGAGCAGGGACGAAAGTCGGGACTAGTGATCCGGCAGTGGCTTGTGGAAGCGCTGTCGCTCAACGGATAAAAGGTACCCCGGGGATAACAGGCTGATCTTCCCCAAGAGTCCATATCGACGGGATGGTTTGGCACCTCGATGTCGGCTCGTCGCATCCTGGGGCTGGAGTCGGTCCCAAGGGTTGGGCTGTTCGCCCATTAAAGCGGTACGCGAGCTGGGTTTAGAACGTCGTGAGACAGTTCGGTCCCTATCCGCTGTGCGCGTAGGAATATTGAGAAGGGCTGTCCCTAGTACGAGAGGACCGGGACGGACGAACCTCTGGTGTGCCAGTTGTCCTGCCAAGGGCATGGCTGGTTGGCTACGTTCGGAAAGGATAACCGCTGAAAGCATCTAAGCGGGAAGCCTGCTTCGAGATGAGTATTCCCACCACCTTGAGTGGTTAAGGCTCCCAGTAGACGACTGGGTTGATAGGCCAGATGTGGAAGCCCGGTAACGGGTGGAGCTGACTGGTACTAATAGGCCGAGGGCTTGTCCTCAGTTGCTCGCGTCCACTGTGTTAGTTCTGAAATAACGAACGGCCGTGTTTTTATCCGGTGTTGGTTAATTTCATAGTGTTTCGGTGGTCATTGCGTTAGGGAAACGCCCGGTTACATTCCGAACCCGGAAGCTAAGCCTTTCAGCGCCGATGGTACTGCAGGGGGGACCCTGTGGGAGAGTAGGACGCCGCCGAACAATTATTCCGGGAAAGCCCCGTGCCCTTGTGGCACGGGGCTTTTCTGCGTTCTGAGCGTCTAGGGTCGAACCATGCGCTACGAACTGGTCATCTTCGACAACGACGGCGTGCTCGTCGACAGTGAGCCGATCTCCAACACGGTCCTGGCCGGCTACCTCACGGAGCTCGGTCACCCCACCTCGTACGAGGAGTCCCTCCGCGACTACATGGGGGCCGCCATCCACCGGGTGCACGACCTGGTGGACGAGCGGACAAGTCAGAAGCTCCCCGCGGACTTCGACGAGGAGCTGCACCGCCGCACCCTCGCCGCGTTCGAGGCGGAGCAGCTGACAGCGGTGGACGGGGTCCAGGAGCTGCTCGGCGAGCTCGTCGCCGACGGGGTGGCGTACTGCGTCGCCTCGTCCGGAAGCCACCAGAAGATCGCGGCCGGGCACCGTAAGACCGGGCTCGACCAGTGGTTCGAGGAGGAGTGGATCTTCAGCTCCGAGGACGTGGGGCGGGGGAAGCCGGCCCCGGACCTGTTCCTCCACGCCGCCGAACGGATGGGCGTCGCCCCCGAGCGGTGTGTCGTGATCGAGGACAGCCCGCTCGGCGTCGAGGCGGCCCGTGCGGCCGGGATGGAGGTGTACGGGTTCACCTCGATGATGCCGGCGGACCGGCTCGTCGGAGTCACCGGGCACTTCTCCGACATGTCGCAGCTCCCGAAACTGCTCGCCTGACCGATCTACCCAGCGGTAGACCGGGGCTCTACGCTCGCGGCCATGACGGATGCGCGGTTGCGGTACGGCAGAGCTTCCCTGGCGCTCAGCTTCCTGGTGCAGGGGGTGGCCTTCGCCCTGCTCGTGACGCGCATCCCCGCCATCCAGGACCGGTACGGGATATCCGACGGGCTGCTGCCCGCCTTCCTGGCCGCGGTGCCTGTCCTGGCGGGGGCCGCCAGCGTGGCCACGGAGAAGGTGGTCGCGCGGGTACGGCCCGGGGTCGTGCTCAGGTGGGCGCAGCCCGTCGTGCTGCTGGCCCTCCTCGGCGTGGGTGCCGGCAGCGAGGTCTGGCAGGCGGTCGTCGCGCTCGGTGTCTTCGGGCTGGCGGTCGGGGCCCTGGACGCCTCGATGAACATGATGGGCGTCAGTCTTCAACGGGCATACGGGCGCAGCATCATGCTGGGCTTCCACGCCGCGTACAGCCTGGGCGGCATCGCCGGGGCGTCGATGGCCTGGGCGGGTGCGCACTGGGACCTGTCGCTGCTCGTGTCCTATCTGCCCGTGGTGGTCGTCCTGCTGCCCGCGGCTCTGATCGGCAGCAGGTGGTACGCGGAGGGCGGGACCGGCGGGGACCCGGCGGAGGCGAAGCCCGGGCAGGGGGGATCCGTGCCCTTCCGGATGCTGCTGCCGCTCTGCCTGGTGATGGCGTTCGCGTACATCGGGGACTCGACGGTCTCCAACTGGAGCGCGAAGTACCTGCAGGACGTGCTGGGCAGCTCGGAGCAGCTGGCGACGGTCCCGTACAACGTCTATATGGTGACGACGCTGCTGGGACGGGCCGTCGGGGACCTCGGGGTGCGGCGGTTCGGGGCGGCGGCCGTGGTGCGGGGCGGCAGTGTGCTGGCCGCCGTCGGCTTCGCGGTGGTGGCGGTGGCGCCCGGTGCCTGGTGGGGGATGCTCGGCTTCACGCTGCTGGGGCTGGGGCTCTGTGTGATCGTGCCGCAGACCTTCGCGGCGGCGGGGAGGATGTTCCCCGGGGCGAGCGATGTGGCCGTCGCCCGGCTGAACGTCTTCAACTACGTGGGCTTCCTCGTCGGCTCGCCTCTCGTGGGGGCGCTCGGCGACGCGTGGAGCTACCGCGGCGCGATGCTCGTGCCCATGGTCCTGGTCCTCGCGACGCTCGTGTACGCCCGGTCGTTCGGCGCGGAGCCCGCCCGATACGGTGGCGGGCATGAGCGGGCGCGCGCGGCTGATGTGGGATGAGGCAGTAACGGGATACGACTTCGGGTCCAGTCACCCCATGGATCCGGTCAGACTCGCCCTGACGATGGGACTGGTGCGGGCGTTCGGGCTGGACGGGTCGGTGGATGTCAGGGCGGCCAAGTCGGCCGGGGACTCCACGTTGCGCCTCGTGCACCGTGAGGACTACGTGGCGGCCGTCCGGGCGGCGTCCGCAGATCCGAGGGCCGCCGACCAGGCGTACGGGCTCGGGACGATCGACGATCCCGCCTTCGCAGGGATGCACGAGGCGTCCGCGCTGATCGCCGGGCTCTCGGTGGGGGCCGCGGAGGCCGTCTGGCGCGGGGAGACCGCACACGCCGTGAACTTCACCGGCGGGCTGCACCATGCGATGCCCGGGGCGGCTTCCGGCTTCTGCGTGTACAACGATCCGGCGCTCGCCATCGCCCGGCTGCTGGAGCTGGGCGCGGAGCGGGTGGCGTACGTCGATGTGGACGTCCACCACGGGGACGGGGTGCAGGCGGCGTTCTGGGAGGACCCCAGGGTGCTGACCGTGTCGCTCCACGAGCATCCGCGCACGCTGTTCCCGCAGACCGGCTGGCCGGAGGAGACCGGTTCCGGGGCGGGTGAGGGCGGTGCGGTGAATGTGGCGCTGCCGGCGGGTACGGGTGACGCGGGGTGGCTGCGCGCCTTCCATGCGGTGGTGCCAGAGCTGCTGGAGGACTTCCGGCCTCAGGTGCTGGTGACCCAGCACGGGGCGGACACGCACTTCGAGGACCCGCTGGCCCACCTCGCGGTGTCGCTGGACGCCCAGCGGGCCGTCATGGAGGCCTGTCACGACCTCGCCCACACCTACGCGGAGGACGGACGCTGGGTGGCGCTGGGCGGGGGCGGTTACGCGGTGGTGGATGTGGTGCCGCGCTCCTGGACCCATCTCGTGGGGATCGCCGCCCACGCGCCGGTGGCACCGGAGTCGGTCGTCCCGTCGTCGTGGCGGGACGAGGTCTACGCCCGTACGCGGCAGTTGGGACCGGCCCGGATGACGGACGGCCGTACGCCGTCGTGGAAGTCCTGGGAGGACGGGTACGACCCGGCGGACCGGCTGGACCAGGCGGTGCTGGCGACACGGCGGTCGGCGTTCCCGCTGCGGGGGCTGCTGGCCTGAGGGAGGGTCACGGCCCCATCCAAGCGGTCGTTACGCCAACGGTGGTGGGGTATCCGGGTTCCGGCCCGGGGGTGCTCGCGGTGCGGGAGCATCAGGAGGGTGTTGAGCACCGGAGCGCTGCGCGCTCATCTGCTGGCGGCCCGGCTCGCCGGGCCCGTGGCCACGCCGCGGGAGACGAGTCTGCGGAGCTATCGGCTCTTCGCGGCGAGAGACCCTCGTGTGCTGCTCGGGCTCGATCCGGACCGGGCGTGGGGCGAGCGTGACCTGCTTCGTCTGATGGCCGACAAGTGCGGTGTCTCGGACGATCCTGATTATGTGTCAGGTCCGGACGCCATCGATCCGGAGCGGACCCTGGCCGCGCTGGACGCGTTCGCGGAACGGCTCGCCGGGGCTGCGGAGAGGCAGTCTCCGGTGCTGTTCGGCACCGGCCATCCGCACCGGCTGCTCGGGTTCTACGCCGGTCTGGCAGACGCCTTGTCGGCGGCGGGGTGCGCGGTGCTCACCCCCGCGCAGGGCCGATGTGTCGACATAACGACCCGGTTCGGCGTACGCACGTACAACCTCGACTACGTACAAGGCGTCGCGCTGGTGCGCGAACCGGGCGTGCGGGCTCCCGGGAGTGCCACCGGCGCACACACCCACTCGCCGCTGCCGGTTCGGGCCGTGCTGGAGGAGGCCGTGAACGCCCGGGGAGCGCTGCCCGAGCTGGTGGTGGGGGACCACGGGTGGGTCTGCGGGGCAGGTCAGCTGGGCATCGAGGCCATCGGGCTGGCGGATACGGATGATCCCGCGCTGTTCGTGGGTGAGGCGGAGGGGCGGGTGTCCGTCGCCGTTCCGGTTGATGACGGCGTGCGGTCGGACTACTACCGGCCTCTTACTCGGTATGTACTCAATCGGGCGTGTCTGTCACGGTAGGCGGCCGATCGTCTCACCTCTTCCCCACTCGCATCACCCGCCCCTAATCTGGGGAGTGAGCGCACAACGACGAAGAGTCACCGGAGGGGAAGCCGGTGCGCGTCTCGTGCGGAAGGTACAGGTGGGTCATGGCTGCTGACAGCGAGAGGCCTCTCAACGAGGTCAAGTTTCTGACTGTGGCGGAAGTCGCCTCGGTCATGAGGGTGTCGAAGATGACCGTGTACCGCTTGGTGCACAGTGGTCATCTGCCGGCGATCAGGGTGGGAAGGTCCTTCCGGGTCCCGGAGCAAGCGGTTCACGAGTATCTCCGAGAGTCCTTCGTGGGGGTGGAGTCAGCCTGACGTCGCCCTCGGATTACGCCCCTCACCCGGTGGCGGGTAGGCTAGGCCGACGTAGGTCGTGTGGGCCCAGACGCCCCGCACCAGTGAAGAAGAAGTGAGCGAGGGTAGTCGTGGGCTCTGTTATCAAGAAGCGGCGCAAGCGGATGGCCAAGAAGAAGCACCGCAAGCTGCTCAAGCGCACGCGCGTTCAGCGTCGCAACAAGAAGTAAGCGAACGCAGTTCGTGAGTCCGAGGCCCTCCCGCCGTCCTGGCGGGAGGGCCTCGGCGCGTTTCCGGGCGGGTGTCCCGGGGCCCGGTCGTGTGCGGCGGATCCGGTGGTTTCCCGCCACAGCTTCGGTAAAGCCCGCCCGGGGTCCTCACAGGGCAACCTCCACCGACTACGGTGACGGCCAGGGGAAGACCCCGCTCGGTGAACGATCGACGGAAGGCGCTGATCTTGGGGAAGATCGTGCTCGTCACAGGCGCGGCCCGGCAGCTGGGGGGCCGTTTCGTGCGGCGCATCCAGCGGGATCCCGGTGTGGACCGGGTGATCGCCGTCGACGCGGTCGCGCCGGGGCATGAGCTGGGCGACGCCGAATTCGTCCTGGCGGACATCCGGCAGTCGGCGATCGCCAGGGTCCTCGCGGAGCATTCCGTCGACACGGTCGTCCATCTGGACGTCTCCGCGAAGGCGCTCGGCGCGGGCGGCCGGACGACGGTCAAGGAGACCAACGTCATCGGCACGATGCAGCTGCTCGGTGCCTGCCAGAAGTCCCCGACCGTCCAGCGGCTCGTGGTCAAGTCCAGCACCAACGTGTACGGCTCCGCCCCGCGCGACCCCGCGGTCTTCACCGAGACGACGCCCCCCAAGTCCCTGCCCAGCGGCGGCTTCGCCAAGGACGCGGTGGAGGTCGAGGGCTATGTCCGCGGCTTCGCGCGCCGCAGGCCGGACGTGGCCGTGTGCGTGCTGAGGTTCGCGAACATCCTGGGCCCCGAGCCGGACTCGCCGCTCGCCGACTACCTGGCGCTGCCGGTCCTGCCGACCGTCCTCGGGTACGACCCCCGGCTGCAGTTCGTGCACGAGGACGACGTCGTCGACGTACTGGAGATCGCGGCCCGCGAACCCCGGCGCGGCACGCTGAACAGCGGCACGTTCAACATCGCGGGCGCCGGGGTGCTTCTGCTCTCGCAGTGCTCGCGCAGGCTGGGGCGGCCGACCGTGCCGGTGCTGCTGCCGGCCGTCACCTGGGTGGGGTCGGCGCTCCGTACGATCGGCATGACGGACTTCTCGCCGGAGCAGATCCGGCTCCTCACGCACGGCCGGGTGGTCTCGACCGTCCAGATGCGCGAGACGCTGGGTTTCCGGCCGAGGTTCACCACGGCCGAGACGTTCGCGGAGTTCGCCCGGAGCCGGGGACCGGGGCTGCTGCCTCCCGAGCGGGTGGGCAGGGCGGTCGGGAGGCTCGCCGAGCTGCCGCTCGGCAGGGGACCGGCAGGCAGGACACATTCGACTCACGGCGCCAGGTAGAGGAGCGCGACCCACGATGGCGGACGCCAAGGTCATTCCCTTCGACGACGACCGTTCGCGCTCCGGCGCGGGGCGGCGCAGAGGAGCGCTGCCGGGCGCCGGAAGGGCCCAGCAGCCCGCGTCGGCCGGTCCTGCGCCCGTGAGTGCCCTGCCGGGCGGTCAGGTGCCTGAAGGGGCCGCTGAGGCCACGGACGGCGCCCTCCAGGACGGTGGGGAGGGCCCCGGGAGCGGCTGGGACCGGCGGATCGCCGGCGGGCTCGCCTTTCTGCGGCGCAGGCTCACGGGGGATTACGAGGTCGACGAGTTCGGCTACGACAAGGAGCTGACCGACCAGGTCCTCATGTCGATGCTGCGGCCCCTCGCGGACAAGTACTTCCGGGTCGAGGTGAAGGGCATCGAGAACATCCCGTCCGACGGCGGGGCGCTCATCGTGGCCAACCACTCCGGGACGCTGCCGCTGGACGGGCTGATGCTCCAGGTCGCGGTTCACGACAACCACCCGGCCGAGCGGCACCTGCGGCTGCTCGCGGCCGATCTCGTCTTCATGCTCCCGGTGGTCAACGAGCTGGCGAGGAAGGCCGGGCACACCCTCGCGTGCGCGGAGGACGCGGAGCGGCTGCTGCAGGGCGGCGAGGTCGTCGGGGTGATGCCGGAGGGCTTCAAGGGCATCGGGAAGCCGTTCGGCGAGCGGTACAAGCTGCAGCGCTTCGGGCGGGGCGGTTTCGTGTCGACGGCGCTGCGGGCCGGGGTGCCGATCGTGCCGTGCTCGATCGTGGGCGCCGAGGAGATCTACCCGATGATCGGCAACTCGAAGACGCTGGCGCGGGTCCTGGGGGTCCCGTACTTCCCGATCACGCCGACCTTTCCGTGGCTGGGCCCGCTCGGTGCGGTGCCGTTGCCGACGAAGTGGACGATCCAGTTCGGGGAGCCGATCCCCACGGACGGGTATCCGCCGGAGGCCGCGGAGGACCCGATGCTGATGTTCAACCTGACGGACCAGGTGCGGGAGCAGATCCAGCACACGCTCTACAAGCTGCTGGTGCAGCGCCGGTCGGTCTTCTTCTGACCGCACGCCGGCCGCACCGCCGCACGGCCGACGCGAGGAGGGCGCCGTCCGGTCCGGACGGCACCCTCCTCGCGTGCGGTGGTCCCTACGGCTCGACGTCCTCGCTGTCGATGCCCAGGCCGGGCAACAGGCCCGGGAGCAACGGCGGCAGGGTGACATCGGGCGCGGGGGACACGCCGGGTGCGCCGCCCGGGGACGACGGGGTGGTGCCGTCCGTCGGGAGGTCGTCCAGCAGGCCGTCGGAGCCGCCGCCGAGCAGGCCGTCGGCGGGGGTCGATCCCGAGCCCGAGGGCTTCGGATCAGTACTGCCGCTGGACGCGCTGTCGTCCGGGGCCGCGGAGGAGGAAGGAGCCTTCTCCGGAGCCCTGGAGCCCCGTCCCTCCTGCGTGGAACCGGCAGGCGGCGCGTCCTTTTCGGTGCCCGGTGTGCGGGGCAGCAGGGACTTCAGCGGTGCGACTTCCTGGTCCATGGCCTCGAAGACTGAGCTGACCTTGTCGCGGATGTCGGTCAGCTGGACGGGCAGCCGGTCGCGGATGCTGCTCCAGCTCGCGCGGTGCGAGCGGGAGAAGGAGTCCAGCGTCTGGATGGGCCCGATGGCGCCGTCGCGCTCGTAGGCGGTGTGGAGCAGGCGGTGGCCCTCGGTGGCATCGTGGGTCATGCCGTCGAGCGCGCGCCTGACGTCTCCGATCGACTCGTGGTCCATCTCTCCGGAGCGGGCCCGCTCCATCAGCCGGCGGGCTTCGCCGAGGCGGGTCGAAGCCTGGTCGAGGTAGGCCTCACCCCGGTCGGCGTCGCCGCTGGCCATGCCGAGACTGATGTCCTCCATGCCGCGTTTGAGCGGATAGAGGGAGTCGCCCGGCAGGGCGTCGGAACTGGCAGCGGCCACTCCGCCGAAGGCTCCCGCGGCCACACCGACGGTGAGTCCGCCGGCGGTGAGGCCCTTCGCCCAGCGGGAGCGGGGACGCAGTTTCCGGATCGGGGAGGCCCGGTGGGCTCCCTTGCTCCGTTGTTCGGGCACGGTAGGGCCCGTGGACGCACCGCCTTCGGCGAACATGGTCTCCATGGCCGCGAGGAGCTGGGCTCGCTGCACCACTTTGACCTCGGGATCGAATTCCGGCGCCGGTAGCTCACCGAGGCCGTTCGCCAGGGCCAACAGCGTTCCGTGGTCGGCCGGTTGGGCCGGGTCCTCGGGCTGTACGGCCGCCGCACCCTGGGGGGACTGCTCCTCCAGGGCCTGGGCGAAGGCGTTCGCCCGCCGGTGTGCCGAAACGTTTGCGATCACTGGCGGCACCTCCTCTCGTCATGACGGTCGACTCCCCTGAGGGTCCGGAAGGTTGCCCACCGGAGGCGTTTCCACACGAACGAGCGAGTGGAAACGGTCAGGTGTGGCGACAGGGGGCCTGCATCCGGCACAACGAGTGGCGCGGCAGTTGGGTTACGGACGACGGATGAACCGATCGGTGTGTCACGGACACGTCACGGATGGTGACGTCAGCGGGCGTCGTCCGGCAGAAGTCGTGCGAGCGTTCGCACGGCTCGGTACTGCAAGGTTTTGATCGCGCCCTCGTTCTTTCCCATGACCCGGGCGGTCTCGGCGACCGAGAGACCTTGCAGGAATCTCAGGGTCACGCACTCCTGCTGCTGTGGGTTGAGCCGGCGTACGGCTTGCAGCAGTGCGGCGTTGGAGAGGGATTCCAGGACGGAGTCCTCCGGGCTCCGTGCGACCTCGTTGGCGTCGAGCATTTCGCCGGTGGTCACTTCCAGTCGGAAACGACTGGATTTGAAGTGGTCGGCGACCAGGTTCCGGGCGATCGTGACCAGCCAGGCACCGAAATCACGGCCCTGCCAGGTGAAGGTGGAGATGCGGCGGAGTGCGCGCAGGAACGTCTCACTGGTGAGGTCCTCCGCTGTCGCCTTGCCTCCCACGCGGTAGTAGATGTACCGGTACACGGTGTCGCTGTACTGGTCGTACAGGCGGCCGAAGGCCTCGGCCTCACCGGCCTGCGCGCGCTCGACGAGATCCATCATGCGCGCGCTGTCGCTGTCGGCTGTCGGACGGCGGACGGGAGCCGACGACGCAGCAGCCGCAGCGCCGCGGTTACTGCGTCTTCCGACGGCCGCGCTGCGTTCGGCCAGCGCATAGCAAGGGCCGGCAGGTACAGGGGTGGCAAATTGGGGGACGGCGTACGCGGTGGGGACGAAGCCGCGCAAGCGGTCGAGGACCGTTGCGCGCAGCGTAGCCAGGCCCGAGGTGTCAACCCCGACGTGTGGGTACACGGGACTCCCAGAGGCAGAGCTTCCATCACGTGCAGTTGGAAAACCATCACTCGTGGTAGCGGATGACGGGCTCCTTGTGCGTCTGAGGAGAATAACGCTTCGTACAGGCGGTGCTACACCCAGTTGCTCAAATCACCGATTAGGTCGCTTTCGTAACCTCTAAGTGACGGTTCAAGTGGCACATCGTGACCGGTTATTGATCGAATAGCTTCGAGATCTGCCTACGGTGGCGACGGGTTGTGGTCGCCCGTACGCAACGCGACTGGCCGGGGCGATGGGTGTCCGTGCCGCTGTTCCGCTCCCGATTGGGCGTACGCACCCGGGCGTGCCGCTGCGGAGCCGTGAAGGGCGCGCGGAGGAGCGGCCTCGTGGAGGAGGCCGCCTTTTTTTGAAGAAGGGGTCAGCGGCGGCGGCGGTGGATCGCCACGGCGGCGACCGTGCCGCCGGCCAGCGCGCCGACGCCCGCCGCGGCGGGGATGCCGACCTTGGCCGCCTTGCGGCCGGTGCGGTAGTCGCGGAGCCGCCAGTCCAGGGAGCGGGCGTGCTTGCGCAGCTTGGAGTCCGGGTTGATCGCGTACGGGTGGCCGACCAGGGACAGCATGGGGATGTCGTTGTGCGAGTCGCTGTACGCGGCGCAGCGCTCCAGGTCCAGGCCTTCGGCCGCCGCCAGCGCGCGTACCGCTTCGGCCTTCGCCGGGCCGTGGAGGGGCTCGCCGACCAGCCGGCCGGTGTAGACGCCGTCGACCGACTCGGCGACCGTGCCCAGGGCGCCGGTGAGTCCGAGGCGGCGGGCGATGATCGTGGCGGTCTCCACCGGGGCGGCGGTGACCAGCCAGACCTTCTGGCCCGCGTCGAGGTGGGCCTGGGCCAGGGCGCGGGTGCCGGGCCAGATGCGGTCGGCCATGTACTCGTCGTAGATCTCCTCGCCGATGGACATCAGCTCGGAGACGCGGTGGCCCTTGACGATGGAAAGGGCGCTGTCGCGGGCGTCCTGCATGTGCTCCGGGTCCTCGACGCCGGCCAGCCTGAACCAGGCCTGCTGCCAGGCGAACCTGGTGAGTTCGCGCCGCTGGAAGAACTTCCGCTTGTACAGGCCGCGCCCGAAGTGGAAGATCGCGGCGCCCTGCATGACGGTGTTGTCCAGGTCGAAGAAGGCCGCGGCGCGGGTGTCCCCGGCCACCGGGAAGACGGGCGCCTCTTCGGGGGTGGTGAGCAGCTCTTCGGTGCCGGCCGGCAGTGCCGATTTCTGCGCGGCCTCGGCTGCGGCCTCGCCTGCGAGCACGCTGCGTGCCGTGGCGGGGCGCCTGCGGGGGGTGAGCCATCCAAGAGCGGCCATGTCGTGAGCATAGCCATTCTGTTCGGCGCTTCCCGACCTGGCGGTATGCGGCGGTGTGAACTCTCCGGGACCGGAGCGTTAAACGGGTGATTCCACGTCTCCGGGAGGCCGGGAAGGGTCCGTAGGGGGGAGCAGAATGAAGGTATGAGTGCTCTGCTGCGTCGTACGAGGAAGAACCCCGCGGACCGGGTGGTGACCCTGGTGGGGAAGCCCGGCTGTCATCTCTGTGACGATGCGCGGCTGGTGGTGAGTGAGGTCTGCGAGGAGACCGGCGCGTCCTGGGTGGAGAAGGACATCACGCGGGACGAGGCGTTGTACAAGGAGTACTGGGAGCAGATCCCGGTGGTCCTGATCGATGACGAGCAGCACACCTTCTGGCGGGTGGATCCGGCGCGGCTGCGCACCGCACTGCGTACGTGAGGGGGCTTCCTGGGCGAAACCCGGTTAACATCATGGGCGTTTTGAGTGGTCTCGGGGGCGTGGACATGAGGAGTGTGTACCGTCTTGCCCCCTTCGGGCCTGCAACGGGCTGAGGCCGCCCCGGGTTCCGGGACCGCGCAGGGAATATGCGTGACCCCGGTCACTTTGACCAGACAAAACGGACACTATCTTTGTGCACGCGTTCACAAAGACATAGCCTGCTGTCGACGGGGCGGTCATAGGACATACGGCCGCCTGCAGCCCCGCTCATCCCGCAGGAGCACCGTGGCAACTGGCCGAACTCACCGACCGGCGACCCGTAGCCGAGGAATTCCCGAGGCCACCGTCGCCCGGCTTCCGCTGTATCTCCGCGCACTGACAGCGCTCTCCGAGCGCTCGGTTCCCACGGTTTCGTCCGAGGAACTCGCCGCGGCGGCGGGAGTCAATTCCGCCAAGCTGCGTAAGGACTTCAGCTATCTGGGCTCCTACGGCACGCGTGGTGTCGGGTACGACGTCGAGTATCTCGTCTACCAGATCTCGCGCGAACTGGGGCTCACCCAGGACTGGCCGGTCGCGATCGTCGGTATCGGTAACCTCGGCGCCGCGCTGGCCAACTACGGCGGTTTCGCCTCCCGCGGGTTCCGGGTCGCCGCACTGATCGACGCCGACCCCGCCATGGCGGGTACGCCCGTGGCCGGGATCGCCGTCCAGCACACCGATGACCTGGACCGGATCATCAGCGACAACGGTGTGTCCATCGGCGTCATCACCACCCCGCCCGGCGCGGCCCAGCAGGTCTGCGACCGGCTCGTCGCCGCGGGTGTGACCTCCATCCTGAACTTCGCTCCGACGGTGCTCTCGGTCCCCGACGGCGTCGACGTGCGCAAGGTCGATCTCTCGATCGAGCTGCAGATCCTCGCCTTCCACGAGCAGCGCAAGGCCGGCGAGGAGGCCGCTGCCGACGGCAGGGCGGGCGACGAGGACGCCGACGAGGCGCCGCCGATGCGTGCCACGCCCTCCGGCCGGAAGGGACCTGACGGGGACATGCCCGCCGTGATGCCGGCATGAGTCTCCTGGTCGTAGGACTGAGTCACCGCAGCGCCCCCGTCTCCGTGCTGGAGCGGGCGTCCCTGGCGGCCGATGCCCAGACGAAGCTGCTTCAGGACACCCTCGCCGCGGAGCCCGCGACCGAGGCCGCGGTCCTGGCCACCTGCAACCGCATCGAGCTGTACGCGGACGTGGACAAGTTCCACGCGGGTGTCGCCGAGCTGTCCACCCTCCTCGCACAGCACAGCGGGGTCGGGCTGGACGAGCTCACTCCCTATCTTTATGTGCACTACGAGGACCGTGCCGTCCACCACCTCTTCTCGGTGGCGTGCGGGCTGGACTCGATGGTCGTCGGCGAGGGCCAGATCCTCGGCCAGATCAAGGACGCGCTCGCGCTGGGGCAGGAGCTCCACACCGCCGGCCGTCTGCTGAACGACCTCTTCCAGCAGGCCCTGCGGGTCGGCAAGCGTGCCCACAGCGAGACGGGGATCGACCGTGCCGGGCAGTCGCTCGTCACCTTCGGTCTCGAGCAGCTGGCCGACGGCGCCGAGGTCACCGAGTGGGCGGCCGGCAAGCGCGCCCTGGTGATAGGCGCGGGATCGATGTCCTCGCTCGCCGCCGCGACCCTGGCCCGTGCGGGCGTCGACGAGATCGTCGTCGCCAACCGGACCCGGGCGCGTGCCGACCGGCTCGTCGAGATCCTCGGCCAGGCCGGCGTCCCGACGGCGCGCGCCGTGGAGATGGACGGCGTCGCGGGTGAACTGACACGTGCCGATGTCGTCGTGTCCTGTACGGGCGCGACCGGTCTCGTGCTGACCGCGGAGGCCGTCGCCGGTGCGCTCGGCGTCGAGTTCGACACCGCGGAGCGGGCGGCCGAGGCCCCCGCCGCCGTGGCCGACGAGCTGGACCAGCACGCCGCGTGGGTGGAGAACGGTTCCGCCACCGCCGCCGCTCAGGACCGGGCCGTGCGCCGGGTGCCCGTGCGTCCGGCCTTCACCGGCCCCGCCCGGCTCCACCTGCTCGACCTCGCGATGCCGCGCGACATCGACGGAGCGGCGCACCGCGTCGCCGGTGTGCGCCTCGTCGACATCGAGTCGCTCGCCGAGGCGTCCGCGGACGCCCCGATGGCCGCCGATGTGGACCAGGTGCGCACCATCGTCGCCGACGAGGTCGCCGCCTTCGGAGCCGCCCAGCGCGCCGCGCACATCACCCCGACCGTCGTCGCCCTGCGCACCATGGCCGCCGATGTGGTGGCCGGCGAGATCGCGCGGCTCGACGGACGCCTCCCCGACCTGGACGAGAAGCAGCGCGCCGAGATCACGCAGACCGTGCGCCGCGTCGTCGACAAGCTCCTGCACGCGCCCACCGTGCGGGTCAAGCAGCTCGCCAGCGAGCCCGGCGGCGCCGGGTACGCCGATGCGCTGCGGGAACTCTTCGACCTCGACCCGCAGACGGTGGCCGCCGTCTCACGGGCAGACCTGAACGACCCGAATAGAGGGCGGTCATGACCGACAACTCACCCCTGGGCGGGGAGACCACAACACCGCTCCGGCTAGGCACCCGGCGCAGCAAGCTCGCCATGGCGCAGTCCGGCATGGTCGCTGATGCGGTCCGCGAGGTGACCGGGCGTGCCGTCGAGCTCGTCGAGATCACCACGTACGGGGATGTCTCCCGGGAGCACCTGGCGCAGATCGGCGGGACGGGTGTGTTCGTCGCGGCTCTGCGTGAAGCGGTGCTGAGCGGCGAGGTGGACTTCGCCGTCCACTCGCTCAAGGACCTGCCGACCACGCAGCCCGAGGGGCTCGTGCTGGCCGCCGTGCCGGTGCGCGAGGACCCGCGCGACGCGCTGGTGGCGCGGGACGGGCTGTCCTTCGAGCAGCTGCCGGCCGGCGCCCGCATCGGCACCGGTTCGCCGCGGCGCATGGCGCAGCTCAACGCGTACGCCCGCTCGCACGGTCTCGAGATAGAGACCGTCGCCATCCGCGGCAACGTCGATACGCGCATCGGTTTCGTACGAAGCGGGGAGCTGGACGCGGTGGTACTCGCCGCCGCCGGGCTCAGCCGCCTCGGACGCACGGACGAGGTCACCGGCTTCCTGCCGGTCGACACCGTCCTGCCCGCTCCCGGCCAGGGAGCACTGGCGATCGAATGCGCTGAAAGCAGCGCGGACCTCGCCGCAGCCCTCGCCGAGCTCGACGACCCGTACACCCGGGTCGCCGTGACCGCCGAGCGCGCCCTGCTCAACGCCCTGGAGGCCGGCTGTTCCGCACCTGTGGGTGCGCTTGCCGATCTCCTGGCCGACGGGCAGGTTGTCAACGAACTGCGCCTGCGCGGTGTCGTCGGTTCGACCGACGGCACTTCCCTGGTGCAGCTGTCCATCACCGGTCCCGTCCCCACGTCGCACGACGACGCGGCGGCCCTCGGTCGCGAGCTCGCGGCCGAGATGCTTGCCAAGGGTGCGGCCGGTCTTATGGGGGAGCGAGCACTTTGAGCCCCACCGGCCCTGTCGTATCCGACTTCCCTGTCCTGTCCTCAGGGCATGTCACCTTCCTCGGCGCCGGTCCCGGCGACCCGGGACTGCTGACTCTGCGCGCTGTCGAGGCGCTCGCGAGCGCGGACGTCCTTGTAGCCGAACCGGACGTCCTCGACGTCGTTCGCTGCCACGCACGGGCAGGGGTAAGCACGCCTGAGATGACGGTTGTTGACATGGCGTCAACACCCGCCGGAGTACCCGTCCTCAGGGATGCCGCCAATCTTTGCATGGAGGCGGCGAAGGGCGGCAGGCGGGTGGTGCGCGCTGTTAAGGGCGACCCCGGCCTGGACGGCAACACGGGTGCCGAGATGCTGGCCTGCGCTGCCGCGGGCGTGCCTTTCGAGGTCGTGCCCGGCATCGCGAACGCGGTCGGTGTGCCCGCGTACGCCGGTGTTCCGCTGCGTGACGCGCAGGGCGCCGACGTCCGCTTCGTCGACGCCCGTACCGCGTCGGACCGCTGCTGGTCCGAGGTCGGTGCGAGCGACGCGACGGCCGTCGTGTCCGCGTCGCTCGACTCGGTGGCCGCGGCCGCCGGTGAGCTGGTCTCGGCGGGCCGCAAGCCCGACACCCCGCTCACGGTCACGATCGCCGGGACGACGACGCGCCAGCGGACCTGGACGGCGACCCTCGGGACGATCGCCCAGGTCCTGAAGCAGGCCAAGGTCCTCCCGTCGCCGGACGGGCACCTGCCCGTCATAGCCGTGGTCGGGGAGCGCAGCTCCGCCGCCCAGCGCGACCAGCTCGCGTGGTTCGAGTCCAAGCCGCTGTTCGGCTGGAAGGTGCTCGTGCCGCGCACGAAGGAGCAGGCGGCGTCGCTCTCCGACCAGCTGCGTTCGTACGGTGCCGTGCCGCACGAGGTCCCGACGATCGCCGTCGAGCCGCCGCGTACGCCCCAGCAGATGGAGCGCGCGGTCAAGGGCCTGGTCACGGGCCGCTACGAGTGGATCGCGTTCACCTCGGTCAACGCGGTGAAGGCCGTGCGGGAGAAGTTCGAGGAGTACGGGCTCGACGCCCGTGCGTTCGCCGGGATCAAGGTCGCGGCCGTGGGCGAGCAGACGGCCGCCGCGCTGGTCGACTTCGGCGTGAAGCCGGATCTCGTGCCGTCCGGTGAGCAGTCGGCCGCCGGTCTGCTGGAGGACTGGCCGCCGTACGACCCGGTCTTCGACCCGATCGACCGGGTGTTCCTGCCGCGTGCCGACATCGCCACGGAGACGCTGGTGGCCGGGCTCATCGAGCTGGGCTGGGAGGTCGACGACGTCACCGCGTACCGCACGGTCCGCGCCTCGCCGCCGCCGGCCGAGACCCGGGAGGCGATCAAGGGCGGCGGTTTCGACGCGGTGCTCTTCACGTCGTCCTCGACCGTCCGCAACCTGGTCGGTATCGCGGGCAAGCCGCACAACGTCACGGTGATCGCGTGCATCGGTCCCGCCACGGCGAAGACCGCCGAGGAGCACGGCCTGCGGGTCGACGTGCTGTCCCCGGAGCCGTCGGTCCACAAGCTGGCCCAGGCGCTGGCGGACTTCGGCGCGCAGCGCCGGGACGCGGCCAAGGAGGCCGGTGACCCGGTGACCCGGCCGAGCGAGCGGCGCCCCGGCGCGCGTCGTCGTCGGACGACCACCTGAGGGGTCGGAACGGATGTGCGGGCCCGGCTGCTTCCTCGCGGAGCGGCCGGGCCCGTCCTGTTCCCGGTTTGGGGGTCTGCGCGTCGCGTACGATCCCGGGCGGGACGGGGCTCGTAGCGCAGTGGTCGTCGCGCCTTCACCGCATGTGGGAGGACGCCGGTTCGAATCCGGCCGGCCCCGTTCCGCCTTCCGAGCGGACGTTTTTTCCGGCTCGGGTGTCGGTAAATCGGTGATCTGTGCGGGTCTAGTCTCGAAGGATGACCGATTACGGAAACTTCCCCGGCTCGCGGCCCCGCCGGCTGCGGACGACCCCCGTCATGCGGCGCATGGTCGCCGAGACCCGGCTCGACCCGGCGAATCTGATCCTGCCCGCGTTCGTACGCGAGGGCATCGACGCCCCGGTCGCCATCTCGGCCATGCCCGGCGTGCAGCAGCACACCCTGGACACGCTGCGGAAGGCCGCCGTCGACGCGGTCGCGGCCGGTGTCTCGGGGATCATGCTCTTCGGCGTCCCGCTGGACGAGAAGAAGGACGGGCGGGGCACGGCGGGGACCGACCCGGACGGCATCCTCCAGGTCGCGCTGCGCGCGGTCCGGGAAGAGGTGGGCGACGACCTGATCGTCATGTCCGACCTGTGCCTGGACGAGTTCACGGACCACGGCCACTGCGGGGTGCTGACCGAGGACGGCCGCGTCGACAACGACGCCACCCTGGAGCGGTACGCGGAGATGGCCCAGGTCCAGGCCGACGCGGGCGCCCATGTGGTGGGTCCCAGCGGCATGATGGACGGCCAGGTCGGCGTGATCCGGGACGCGCTGGACCAGACCGGGTACGAGGACGTGTCGATCCTGGCCTACACCGCGAAGTACTCCTCCGCCTTCTACGGCCCGTTCCGTGAGGCGGTGGGCTCCTCGCTCAGGGGCGACCGCAAGACGTACCAGCAGGATCCGGCGAATCTCCGGGAGTCGCTGCGCGAGCTGGCGCTGGACCTGGAGGAGGGCGCCGACATGGTCATGGTCAAGCCGGCCGGTCCCTACCTGGACGTCCTCGCCAAGGTCGCCGACGCGGTGGACGTGCCGGTCGCGGCGTACCAGATCAGCGGTGAGTACGCGATGATCGAGGCCGCCGCGGAGAAGGGCTGGATCGACCGGGACGCGGCGATCCTGGAGAGCCTGACGGGCATCCGGCGCGCGGGTGCGCGGATGATCCTGACGTACTGGGCGACGGAGGTCGCGCAGAAGCTGGGGCGCTGAAGCGGGCCGGGTCCCTCTCAGGACACCAGGCCCTGGCGGTAGGCGTAGACGACCGCCTGGACGCGGTCGCGGAGCCCGAGCTTGGCGAGGATGCGGGAGACGAAGGTCTTGACCGTCTCCCGGCTGATCACGAGGGACGCGGCGATGGGAGGCGGCGGACAGCCCAGCACCCTCCACGGGCCCGATTCCTGTCCGTGATCTCCCGTCGACGAGGCGCGGGCGCGAGCCGGCGGCGTCAGCGCCCTTCCGTGAGACGTTTGAGAGTCGCGAGGTCGGCTGTCACCGCGGCCTCGTCGCGCCGGAATTCGTCGGCGCTCATGCCCGGCCGGCGGCGCAGGGTGAACACGACCTCGCACCCGGCGCCGTCGGCGATCACCCGCACCGGGTTGTGGACGGTCTCGCCCGACGGCAGGGTGACGTGGTGGTCGAGCACGCCGTAGTCGTTCCTGGGCGCGAAGTCGACCACGACCCGCCCCATGGGCGAGTCGACGATCCAGCCGCCGTCGGTCTTCTCGATCGACCTGCCCAGGCCCGCCGCCCACTCGGGCAGGTGGACCGGGTCCGACGCGTAGTCGTAGACCTCGTCGGCGGGGCGGTCGATGCGGATGCTGATGTGACGGGTTTCGGTGTCCGAAGTGCTCATGGCAGCGACGCTACCCAGGCGCGGGCGCCGTCGTCTTGAACGGATCGGACACCGGGGCCGTCCGGTCGCCCTGGTCAGGGCCAGTCGACCATCGCCGTGAACGCCACGTAGGCCGTGAGGACGACGGCGGGTGCGCCCACGGAGAGGAGCACCCGGGCCGCTGCCTGTCGTTGACGCCAGGGCAACGACCAGCTCGCCACGAGGACGATCAGGGACAGCACGAGACCGGTGCAGAGCACGGCCCACGCCGCGTCGAAGGAGTCGGTGAAGCGGTCGGCCTCTGCGCCGTTGCAGGAGTCGCACGCCATGGGGGACAGGCCGCCGAAGAGCAGTGCGAGTGCCGCCGCCGGCAGGGTGACGAGCGTGGAGATCAGCGGTCCGGCCCAGGCGTGCGGGGAGCGGGGGTTGTGAAGGTCTTCCGACATACGTACGAGTCAACTCCGTGAGCCGGAGCTGCACATGAGCGCTCGTACTCAGGCTGCGCACGGCCGGGGCCGGGGCCGGGGTGTCTGGGGGCCGGGCGCCTCAGAAGTCGCGGAAGGCCTCGGACGGGCGCGGTCCCACGGAACCTTGGTACTTGCCCGAATACAGTTTTATGCTGCCGACCGGGACCCAGAAGGTGACCTGACCGATGCGCATCCCCGGGTAGATCCGGACCGGCTGGACAGCATGGAACTGCAGTGTCCAGTTGTTGTGCGAGCCGATGTCGATCGGATCGGCTGTGATGTTCACGAAGAGGCCGAGCCTGCCCAGGGACGACTTGCCCCTGATGATGGGTACGTAGTGGTCACTGCCCATCTTCTCCATGGTGGAACCGAGGTACACGCGGTCCGGCTGCAGGACGAGGCCTGCCTCGGTCAGATGCGTGCGTACGGTGGGCTGTTCAACCCTGACGTCCAGCTCCTTGTTCCGATAGGTGAGCAGGTCCGTGCCGAGCCGGAAGTCGTAGCTGTTCGGGTTGACCTGTACAGGATCGAACGGATCTATCTCGATCCGCCGAAGGTGGTGCTGCCGGATGATTTCCTTGCCGGTCAATATCACTGTGGGCTCGCTTTCCGAGGGAGCCTGGCTCTTCAGGCGAGGCTCGGTGGCCAGAAAGGCGTCGGTGATGAGGTCTGCCCGTACATGCCTGAGTAGGAGCTGGCAGCCCCTGCCGTGCTCCAGAAACTGACCTGACCCAGCGGCATGCCGGGGACGATGCGCAGCGGTTGGACGACGGTGAGTTCCAGGGTCCAGCAGTGGACGGCTCCTTGGTGCCCGAGGTCGGCGGTCACCTGGACAAAGAGCCCGAGCCGGCCGAGCGACGATCTTCCGATCAGACTGGTCACGTAGGTGTCACTGCCAATGACCTCAGCCGTACTCGCGAGATAGAGCTGTCCCGGCATGAGGACGTAGCCCTCGTTCCCGATGGTGGCCGAGTGCCAGGTCACCTCGCGGCGAGCATCCAGGACACCTTCCGCGAACCTGAGCTGACTACCCAGCGTGTAGTTGTAGCTGTTCGGGTTCATGCGGCTCGGGTCGAATGGGCGGATGACGATCTTCGCAGCCTCGACGGCTGATTCGATCTGGCGCCCGGTCAATATCACCTGGCCACTGAATTCAACAGCGCAGTGGTGGCGGTGGAGAATTCCTCCAGCGTGCCGCTGTTGTCCACCGGGGTACTCGGATGTATCTGCTCCAGCCCGTTCTCCGTCGTATGCCGGGAGTCGCCGAGCGTCAGATCGCCCCGTGCTTCCTTCCGTTTCCGGGCCACCTCTTCGTCGACCGTGATCACCACGGGGTGGAAACCGCTCCGCCGTAGGTAGGGGAGGTCGGCCGGCCTGGCATCGGAGCAGATGACCACGTGACGTTGGGTGCTGCCTTCGCAAGCTGAGTAGATGCGTGCCGTTTCTGACAGGAAGTGCTCTTCGAGGACACGCGGGTTGATCTTCCGCATGTGTGAGCCGAGGAAATTGAGCAGGGCGCCGTCCTGTCTTCCTTCCGCGATGTGCAGCGGGCGTCCCGCGGATTCGTAGACCGCAGCCTGAGCACGGTACAAAGGTTCCGCGAGCGTGATGACATGCACGGTGGCATCATTCTTCGCGGCCCACGATTTCGCGAGGGACGAGAAGGTGCTTTTGCCTGAACCGGGCAGCCCGAACAAGGCGATGCGGCATATGTGCTGGCTCGTGGGCTGAGAGCGCTGGGTCATGGGCGGCTGCCGATCTCCGCGTCGATCGCGGCCAAGACTGCCTCTACCGTCGTTCTCAGTTCCGTGTCGGACGCGTTTCCGATGACGGTCCCTGTGAAGGGAGGGGCATCCATCCCGAGCAAAGTCCAGGGAATGTTGGTCACGTCGTGATACGGGTGAACGGAGACAGGGACGACCGGATAGTCCGTGGGGGACGAGGAGCGGCGATCGTGCATCGTACGGATCTCATGCATGATGTTCCCGTTCAGCTGGGTGGAGCACCGCTGCTGATAGGAGCGTGAAGCGACCAGGATCGCTGAATCGGTGTTCATGACCCCGTCGATGCTGTTGCGGGCCGTCGTTCCTCCGATCCCCTGGTTCGCCTCCATGATGACGAAGTAGCGTCGCCGGAAGTGATGCAGCTGTGACACCAGGCGCCGTACCTCTGCGATGTCATCGGTACAGTAGGAGATGAAGATCGTCGGGCCGTTGAATCCCTTCAGGCTCCTGGTGTCCGGTGGAATCCCGTCCCACTCGTTCCGGGCCTTCTGCAACAGGGCGGCTCGCAGGGTCCGGTCGGTGTATGCGGCCCGCACCGCTTTGATGTCCTCGCCCTTGCTGTTGTTCGGATAGAAGACCAGGACGTCGCCGAGGATGGGTAGCGTCGCCCGTGCATTGCTGGTGACTCCGAAGTGCGGGCCGTTGCATTCCCCTATGCCGGTGAGTTCCACCTCACCGTCGGGTCCCTCCATGGAGAAGCGGACTCCGCTGCTCGGGGGAGCGTCGGTCCCGAACACCTCGAAGAAGAGATCGTGCGGCACCGGGACATCGGCCGTTCGGGCCGGAGTATCTGCGGATTCCACGTCCCGAAGCCAGAAGTGCCGATATAGCTTCGTGCCCGTGGTGAACTCCGTCAGAGCCGTACCGGCCCTCTTGCTCAGCCTTCTCTTGAGGGTACTTTGGCTGAGCTTGATGATCTCTTCCTCCAGCCGGACGTCATCGACGTCCAGGAAGGAGTCGGTGCTCATGTGCTGGTTCGAGATCAGAGGGAAGGCCAGGCGCAGCTCATCGGACTCGCGTACGCCCCTGAGGATGCTCTTGACCAGCATGACTCTGAATCGGTTCTGCGGTGCGAAATAGACTGTGGAATACAGATGCGCACGTGTCGCCAGGAAGTTGGCAAACGGCGCGGGGTCCGAGCAGATGGGGCCTCGGTCGTCGTACGTGATGATCGCGGAGATCACATCATCCGAATTGCCGAGCATCCCGACGGTGTGGTGTGCGTCACGATGCACGTAATCAATCCGATCGGCATCGATCTCGCCGTCCAGCATATGACGCACAGGCAGGAATGCGGTGGTCAGGTCGGTATCGGGCCAGTAGTCAGCCGTCATCAGGAAAGCGATGAAGTTGCTGTTCAGCGGCGCCAGGAGAGGATCGATCTCGGAGCCGAACAGACAAGCCAGAGTGAAAACCGGCTTGGCGGGCCAGAGAGAGGTGTCCCGGCCGATCTTCAGGCCGACCCAGGAACGGATGTCGTCATCCGGGACAAAGAGCCCCCGAGTGGCGCTCTGATAGGGAAGCTCGCCCACATCCTGCAAGAGCGCAGCGACCAGAATGTGCTCGTAGAGCCACTCAGTCTCAGGGGGACGGTCCGGCTGATAGATTCGGTCGTACTCGGCCTTCAACGTGGCCAGGAACTCCGAATCCGCAGACCCGACCTGGCGCAGGAGCTTGCGCATGATGTGCATGGTGCCAATGGCATGGGCGTATCTGCTGTGGTCGGCTCCTACGAAGCTGTGAGAGGCAAAACCTAACTGCTTGACCCGCCGCAGCCGCTGGACGGGGCGCGATTGAATGATGCGGTCGATGATCGGCGACGCGAAACCGGCTGCGGTGTCGGATGTGTCGATGAGGCCGTGCACGGCATCGCGCACGGGTGAGAGGGGATTTCGGCTCACTCGGCCTCTTCGAAGACTATCGGACGCCATTCGTACATCTTCTTTCGCCGCCATCGGGAACGTCCCGGATCCGTCTGCACACGTGGCAGTCTCATCTCAACACCTCACGATCTGTCCCTGCCGGATGCCGCGTAAACCGCCGCCCCACAACGTGTGCGGGGCACCTTCTTCCAGTTGGGGAGCGCTGCGGGTTGCTGGACCTCCATGAAAGCCCGGAGGGCAGCACCATTGCAGCCACAAGGACGCCTCACCCGTCCATCCAGCGTGCCGCGTTCGTGTCCGCCCGGGTCATCGCGCACGCGGCGGCGGGTGCGGCAGGGGTGCGCCCGGCTACCTGGGCTCGGTCGGGCGACCTGGCAGGGCCTGACCGAGGAGGCGGAGAAGCTGTCCGCGCTGCTCGCCAACCGCGATCCCGCGGTCCACGGGCGTCACGGGCACTGGTTGGACAAGGGGATACCGGGTGCGGAGAGCGCGATCGTCAAGGGCTGAAGCCCGGCCGATGGATGATTACGCACGCCACAACGGCCACACGGCCCCTGGGCAGGGATAGCGTGCGTCCTCATGATGCGCGCGTGGACATTGCCGATTCTGCTGGTGCTCTGTGGCTCGGTCGTTGCGACTGCCTTGATCTTTCAGGGGAGCCCGGGCGAAGCCACGGCATTCCTGCTGGGCTTCGTACTTCTCGCCGGTGTGAACTCGCCTCTGATCTTCCCGAGGTCCATCGGGGCGCTGGAGGCGCAACGCCGCAGCGCGGTCGACGGCAGACCGGTGATCTTCTGGCGCTCTGGCTGCAAGTACTGCATGCGGCTGCGTATCCGGTTGGGCCGTAAGGCCGACCAGCTCTACTGGGTCGATATCTGGCGTGACCCGGCCGGCGCGGCGCTGGTGCGAGAGGTCAACAACGGCAACGAGACCGTGCCGACCGTCTTCGTGGCGGGCCGGCCGCACGTCAATCCTGACCATGCGTGGGTCCGCGAACAGCTCTCCTCCTCCGGGAGCTGAACGAACGAACAGGCGGCGTACTCCGGCGCGGGGCCGGTGTACGCCGCCTTGGGCGGGACGCTGTGCGGGAAAGGGCTCGCGCTGTCACGCGTTACTTCGGGTCGCGGTCGAACTGAGCCTTCGACCAGCGGTAGCCGAGGACGGTGAGGCCCAGGCACCAGGCGATGGTGATCCACCCGCTGTTGCCGATCTCGGTGCCGAGAAGGAGTCCTCGCAGGGTTTCGATGGCCGGGGTGAAGGGCTGGTACTCGGCGATCGGCTGGAACCAGCCGGGCATCGACTCGACCGGGGTGAAGGCGCTCGAGATGAGCGGCAGGAGGATCAGCGGCATGGCGTTGTTGCTGGCCGCCTCGGCGTTGGGGCTGCCCATACCCATGCCGACCGCGATCCAGGTGAAGGCCAGGGAGACCAGCGCCAGCAGCCCGAACGCCGCCAGCCATTCCAGGACGGTGGCGTCCGTGGAGCGGAAGCCCATGGCGACGCCGACGGCGCCGACGAGCACGACACTGGCGATCGCTTGCAGGACGCTGCCGGCGACGTGCCCGAAGAGGACGGAGCCGCGGTGGATGGCCATGGTGCGGAAGCGGGCGATGATGCCCTCGGCCATGTCGGTGGAGACGGACACCGCGGTGCCGACCACGGTGGAGCCGATCGTCATCAGCAGGATGCCGGGGACGATGTAGGCGATGTAGTCGGAGCGGTCGCCGCCGCCGATGCCCGCGCTCATCGTGTCGCCGAAGATGTAGACGAAGAGCAGCAGGAGCATGACCGGGGTGAGCAGCAGGTTGAGGGTGAGGGACGGGTAGCGCCGGGCGTGCAGGAGGTTGCGGCGCAGCATGGTGGACGAGTCGCGTACGGCGAGGGAAAGGGAGCTCATCGGGCAGTCTCCTTGGGCTGGCTGGGGACGTTGGCCGGGGCTGTCAGGGCGAAGAAGACGTCGTCGAGGTCGGGTGTGTGCACGGTGAGTTCGTCCGCCTCGATGCCGGCCGAGTCCAGCCGGTCGAGGATGGAGCGCAGTTCGCGCTGGCTTCCGTCGCTCGGGATCTGCAGGGCGAGTGCTTCGTCGTCCCGGGTGACCTCGCCCAGGCTGGTGGCGGCGGCCCGGTATGCGGCCGGGTCGGTGAAGCGGAGCCGGATGTGTCCGCCGGGGACGATCCGCTTGAGTTCGTCGGCGGTGCCCTCGGCGGCGAGCTTGCCGTCGTGGAGTACTGCGATGCGGTCGGCGAGTTCGTCGGCCTCCTCCAGGTACTGGGTGGTGAGGAAGACGGTCACCCCGCCGGACACCAGCCCGCGGATGATGCCCCACATGGTGTGGCGGGAGCGCGGGTCGAGGCCGGTGGTCGGCTCGTCGAGGAAGATGATCCTCGGGCCGCCGACCAGCGTCATGGCGATGTCCAGGCGGCGCTTCATGCCGCCGGAGTAGGTGGAGGCGGGCTTCTTCGCGGCCTCGACCAGGTCGAAACGCTCCAGGAGTTCGGCGGTGGTGCGCCGTCCCTCGGCCTTGGAGAGGTGGTGCAGGTCGGCCATGAGGAGCATGTTCTCCTCGCCGGTGATCAGGCCGTCGACCGCGGAGAACTGTCCGGTGACACCGATCGCGCCCCGCACCGCCTGCGGGTCCGTCGCCAGGTTGTGGCCGCCGATGTGGATGTCGCCGGTGCCCGGGCCGGTGCTGATCAGGGTGGAGAGGATCTTCACGGCGGTGGTCTTGCCGGCACCGTTCGGGCCGAGCAGGGCGAAGACCGAGCCTTCGGGGACGGCCAGGTCGACGCCGTCGAGCACGACCTTGTCGCCGTAGGACTTGCGCAGCCCGTTCGCTGCGATGGCCAAGTTCGTCATGAGGGTTGCCCTTTCAGAGGCTGCGGGCGGTGATGTCGCCGTAGGCGGTGGTGGCGTGGATCTCGAGGCCGGCGGTGGCGCCGTCGGTGTTCCGGAGCGTGTTGTGGATGCGGCCGTAGCTGGTGCCGGCGTCCAGGGAGGCGGAGACTCCGCGGGCGGCGCCGATCGAGATCTCGCCTTGCTGGGTGCGCAGTTCGACCGTGCCGCGCAGGGCTTCGGTGATGTTGATGTCGCCCTTCTGGGTGCTGATGTGGCCGGGTCCGCCCAGGCGGCCGATGGTGATGTCGCCGGCGAGGAGGGTGAGGCGGGCACTGTCGGTCTCGTCGAGCTTGACCGTGCCCTGGGCGCCCTCGAAGGTGACGTCGCCGAGTCGTCCGACGCCGCGGATGTCGGCGGCGGCCGTCTTCGCCTCGATGCGGGAGCCGGTGGGCAGCTGGACGGTCACCTCGAGGGATCCGGCGCTGCCGAGGACCGAGTTCTTCGCGGGCGGGGCCTCGATCCGCAGGACGCCGTCGTCGTATCCGACCGTGGTGCGTCCGGCCGCCTTCACGTCGCGGCTCTTGGTGGCGTCCGCGGGCAGGACCTCGACCGTGGTGTCGGCCCGGTCAGCGGCGATGAACCGGATGCGGCCGGCGGGGATGTCCAGGACGGCGGAGACCGTGGAGGGGGTGTCGAACTTCTGCATCGTGTGCTCCTTCATCTGTGGTGCGTGGCCTTTCGGCCTCGCTGTTTCCGATGAGAGAAACGCTACGTTGCGTTCATGAAGTTGGCAACGAGCTTGTTGCGTCAAATCCCCATTGTTGCAGGTGGCGTGAAGTATTTCGTTGCAATGGTTCTGGGCCTAATGCAACGGGATGGACCTCGGTACGTTGCAATGAATTGGTGGTGAACGCTATGCTGGGGGCATTGCGGACGACGAAGGAGAGAGCGCGATGCCCGGAGGCAGGCTCACCCAGCAGGAACGACAGCAGATCGCGCTGGGACTGGCCGACGGCCTCCCGTATGCGGAGATCGCGAGAAGCCTCGACCGTCCCACCTCGACGGTCACGCGCGAGGTGATGCGTAACGGCGGCCCCACCGCCTACCGCGCCGAACTCGCCCACCGCGCCACCGAACACCGCGCCCACCGCCGCAAGCAGGCCGGGCCACGGGATTCGAATACGGCCCCGCAGGCCCACGGACGCGATGCTGAGGCCGTGCAGGAGTTCGAGGAAGTGTTCACCACCGTCCTCATGCAGTCGGGCATGCCCAAGATGATGTCCCGGGTCCTGACCTGCCTCACCATCACCGACTCGGGCAGCCTCACGGCGTCCGAACTCGTCGAGCGTCTTCAGGTCAGCCCGGCGTCCGTCTCCAAGGCCATCGCGTACCTCGAGAGTCAGTCGTTCATCCGGCGGGAGCGGGACGAACGCCGTCGCGACCGCTATGTCGTCGACGACGACATCTGGTACCAGTCGATGATCGCCAGCGCACGCGCCACGGAGCAGATCATCGAGACCGCCCATCAGGGCGTCGGAGTCCTCGGCGCCGGCACTCCGGCCGCCACGCGCCTGGAGGGCGTCGCCCGTTTCCTCGGCTTCGTCTCCGAGAACATCACCCGCGCCGCGAACCAGGCCCGCGACGTTCTCCACACGAAATCCGGGACAGTTCCCGAGGCTTCGCGGGATTGAGAGGGCTCCGCGGCCGCCCGGTCAGCAGACGGAGGTGTCGAGTCCGTCGATCACGATGGCCTGGCCGTCGCGGAGAGTCCGATGGGCGGTTCCGTGGGCGCGGTAGCGATCGGCCACGGTGCCGAGGATCTCCGTCTCGGGGTGTCCGGGCGAGTCGATGTGGGGCACCACGACGTAGTCGAGAAGGGCCAGACCGTCCCAGCGGGCCTCGTCGCCGTACGCGGTGCCCACCGCCTCCGGGGCGTCGCACTCCTCCAGGCCCCGTAGATCGGGGGCCAGGACGCAGGCGCCGGCGCTGTAGCCCGCGTAGACGAAGGCGTCCTGCCGCAGCAGGTCCACGAGGGCCCGGTCGGCCCCGCTGCGGGCCATGGCCTGGCGCAGGACGAACACATTGCCGCCTCGGACCCAGACCAGGGGGAACCGGGCGAGAGCGGCCGCGATCTGCGCCCCGGGACGCTCGAAGAACGTACGCAGGTCGAGCTCGACCGGCCGAAGCCCGAGACCGGAAAGCGCTCCGAGCTCCCGTTCGACCGCCGCTTCGCGCTCACCGGCCGGCAGGGCGTCGACCGCGTTGGCTATCACCGCGACCGTGACGTCGGAGGCGGGCGGCCGGTGCAGCAGTGCCAGCATCTGCTCCGGGTGGTCCCCTGTCCGGAAGGACGAAAGATACATACGCATCCGTGGACCGTAGCGGGCCGGGGAGCCTGACACGGCCGAACGGGCGTGACACCGCTCCTGCGGTGTCACGCCCGTCGCGGAGGCCGGACCGTCAGTGCGTGAACGGTCAGTACATGAGGGCGTCGTCCATCTCGGTCTGCCAGTAGGTGACGGTCAGCGTGCTGTCGACGTACACGTCCTTGGACAGCGGGACGTTCACCATGTCGCCCGCGGACTCCGACTCCGCGTCCAGGAAGCCGACGCTCAGGTCCTGGGTGGAGTAGCCGCCCGTGCCGCTGCCGTCGGCGGACGAGGTCATGACTCCGGCGTAGGCGGACTGGCCGGGCGCGACGGTGACGACGGCCTGCGGCTTGCTGTCCTCGACGACCGGAGGGACGGACTGCGCCTCACCGAAGCGCAGGACCGGGTAGTAGAAGGCGTTGCACGCCTTCGAGCCGGTGTTGGTCACGGTGAGCAGCATGTGGTTGACGGGGCGCTTGACGCCGGTGATCGTGAGCTTGGTGTTCTCGCCGGTGCAGGTGGGCAGGGACGCACTGGTGCGCTGCTGCTTCGCAGTGGCGGAACCGGAACCCTTGGCACTCTCGGAACCGGAACCGGAGGTGCTGGTGTCTCCAGCCGTCTCCTGGCCGTTGGCCGTGTCCGATGCCGGTGCCGCCGAAGCGCCGTCGGCCGGCTTCTGGGGCGCCGGGGCCTCGGCGTCGTACGCCGCCGGGGCCGGGCTGTCGCTCTGGCAGGCCGTCAGGGACAGGGCGGCGATCAGCGCCGCCGTGCCCAGGACGGAGGTGCGGGCGGCCCGGCGGAAGTGAAGGTTGCGCATGAGTGGTTCTCCCCGTTCGAAGGTGGCATGTGCCCGGGGCGCCGTTTGGCGCCCTGATGTGCGGGCGGGTCTACTGGTCGGTGACGCGTGATCAGAGGTTCTGCAGGAGTGCGATGACGACTGCGATGCAGACGATCAGCACTGCTGCGGCGACTGCGTCGGTCAGGCTGAGCGCAGGCCGAGTACGCATGGCGGCTCCCGGGACGGACGAGGGTGGGATGTACGGATCGCGGGGAACGCCGCGGTGTGTCCACATCTTGTCCAGGCCCGGATTCCGGCTG
Source organism: Streptomyces sp. NBC_01166 (assembly GCF_045039765.1). Lineage (NCBI taxonomy): Bacteria > Bacillati > Actinomycetota > Actinomycetes > Kitasatosporales > Streptomycetaceae > Streptomyces > Streptomyces sp. NBC_01166. Next base: position 3,825,260 of record NZ_CP108613.1, on the reverse strand, counting down.
CAACGGCTGGCGGGGCACGCGGGACGCTGGAACGTTCGCACGTACTCTGACCTGCGCGGACACCACGTCCCTGGAACGCGCTCCGGGAACGCACGGAAGGGGAACGGTCGAGGTGGGCACAGAGATCCAGGACTTCGCGGTGCTGCTCAGGGAGCTGAAGGAGAGGTCCGGGCTCAGTTACGGGGCGCTCGCCCAGAAGCTGCACATGAGCACCTCGACCGTGCACCGGTACTGCAACGGTGACGCCGTTCCCCATGACTACGCGCCCGTCGAGCGCTTCGCGCGGGTGTGCCGGGCGTCCTCCGACGAGTTGATGGCCCTTCACCGGAAATGGATCCTGGCCGACGAGGCGAAACGGCGGGTGCCTCGGAAGCCGCAAGCGGCCGGGACCGCCGGCGGGCCCCCTGACGAGCCCGACGTGTCCGAGGTGCCCGACGCGTCCGCTCCCGCGCTCGACGAATCCGAGCCCGCCGCGTCCGAGCCGGCGGCCCCCGGGCCCGCACGTGCCGACGGCACCGTTCCCCAGGCAGAAGCGGAACCGCCCTCGCGGCCCGAAACGGAATCCGCGTCGGAGGACGTGACACCCCAGGGGTCGCCCCCTGGCGGCGTACCCGCGCCACGTCGCCGCACCAGCAGGAAGCTGCGTGTCCTGTTCACCGCGGTGGCGGTCGTGGCACTCACCGTTTCCGCCGCCCTCTCCGTCCGCGGCCTCGGAAGTGACGAGCCCTCGGACGACGGACGTGTGGACGCGGGGCTCAGCCTCTCGCCGGTGGTGCCCACCGGCAGAGCGAGCGGGAGCGTGAAGCCCAGCAAGAGCGGCAGCCCGTCCGCCGAGCCCAGCCGAAGCGCTTCCTCGCCGGCCGGCGGAAAGAGCGCCAGGCCTTCGCCGTCCTCGCGCCGGCCGGAGAGTGGCGGTGGCGTACCCGTGCACGCGACCATCAGTTCGTACAACTGGGAATCGCCCTGCGGGCAGTACTACTTGTTCGACCAGGCGCCCGACGACCTGCCGCCGGCGCCCCCGCCCCAGGACACCCGTAGCTGGGCGCGGGTCCTTGACGGTGTGGACGGGGGTGACATGAAGCTCGAACTCACCCTGCAGGGGACGTCCGGCGAGGCGGTCGTGCTGAACGGGCTGCACGTGCGGGTGCTGGGGCGCAACGCGCCGCTCGCCTGGGGCGCGTACTCGATGGGGAACGGCTGTGGAGGAGGCATCACGCCGCAGACCTTCGACATCGACCTGGACGACAGCCGGCCCCGTACGAAGCCCGTCGCGGGCGAGGACGCCGGCGTGGTCGTCCCCGCGAAGGACTTCCCGTACCGGGTGAGTTCCACCGATGTCGAGGTCTTCCACCTCGATGCGCACGTGGAGGGGCACGACGTGACCTGGTACCTGGAGCTGGAGTGGACCAGCGGCGGCAGGAGCGGGATGCTGCGCATCGACGACGGGGGCAAGCCCTTCCGTACGAGCAGCCTCAAGGCCCGGCCGTCGTACTACTACCGTTCGGACACGGCACAGTGGGTCCCGGAGGAGTGGGGCCCCGAGGGGCAGTGACGGCCGGGCGGCGGTGCGGCCAGGCCGCGGTCTCAACGGCTCAGGACGGTCTCCTGCTCCATGCGTGACAGCTTCTCGGGGTTGCGCACGGCGTAGAGGCCGGTGATGAGGCCGTCGTCGATGCGTACCGTCACCACGGTGTCGAGCGCGCCGTCGAGCCTGATGACCAGCGCCGGGCGGGCGTTGACGTGTGCCGTCCGCAGCGACAGCGCGGTGGCCTTGCCCAGCCCGCCGATCAGCAGCCGGGCCACCTTGTCGGCCCCCACGACGGGCCGGAGGACGGCCTGCTTGACTCCTCCGCCGTCCCCGAGGAGGACGGCGTCCGGGGCGAGGACGTCGAGGAGGCCCTGCAGATCGCCCGTTTCCACGGCGCGCTTGAACGCGTCGAGCGCGCCCCGGGTCTCGGCGGGGGAGACGGTCCCGCGCGGGCGGCGCGCCGCGACGTGGGACCGTGCCCGGTGAGCGATCTGGCGGACCGCGGCGGGGGTCTTGCCCACGGCTTCGGCGATCTCCTCGTAATCGAGGGCGAACACCTCGCGCAGCACGAACACCGCCCGCTCGGCCGGTGTGAGCGTCTCCATCACCAGCAGCATCGCCATCGAGACACTGTCGGCCAGCTCGACGTCGTCCGCCACGTCGGGCGTGGTGAGCAGCGGCTCGGGCAGCCAGGTACCGACGTAGGACTCCTTGCGGCGGCCGAGCGTGCGCAGCCGGCCGAGTGCCTGCCGCGTGGCGATCCGGACGAGGTACGCCCGGGGGTCCCGCACCGTGCCGAGGTCGACGTCCGCCCACCGCAGCCAGGTCTCCTGGAGGGCGTCCTCCGCGTCGGCGGCGGAGCCGAGCATCTCGTAGGCGACGGTGAACAGCAGATTGCGGTGGGCGACGAACGCCTCGGTCGCGGGGTCGGGGCGCCCCTCACCGGTGGGCTGCCCGGCCGTGTCGCTGGTGTGTGCTCGTTCGCTCTCCACCGGCTGCTCCTGCCTGTTCGCTGTCGACGGTTCCACGCGCACAAGACGCCGGCGGCCGTCGCTCTGTGACATCGGTGAGCGGTGATGCAGGTCACAGAGGTGTCCCGTCACAGGGGGCGCGTCGGCGGCATCTCGTGTTCGTCCGAGTGCACGACCACGAGTGAGGACGACGTCATGGACGCACGGTTCAACCTTTTCGAGAACGAGATCGGTATGAAGTTCGCCAAGCGGTTCGCCGGCACGGGCCTGGTGGTCCAGCAGTCGGCGCTGCCGAAGGCCACGCAGGAGCTGGTGTCGCTGCGCGTCAGCCAGATCAACGGCTGCGGGCACTGCATCGACATGCACGTCAAGGAGGCGGCGGCCGCCGGGGAGACCGCGGTCCGGCTCCATCTGGTCGCCGCCTGGCGCGAGTCCACCGTGTTCACCGAGGCCGAGCAGGCGGCGCTGGCGCTCGCCGAGGAGGGCACGCGGCTCGCCGACGCCCAGCCGGGTGTGTCCGACGAGACCTGGGCCCAGGTGCGCAAGCACTACGACGACGACCAGGTCGCCGCGCTGATCTCCCTCGTCGCCCTGATGAACGCGGCCAACAGGCTCGCCGTGATCACGCACCAGAAGGGGGGCTCCTACGAGCCCGGTGCCTTCGCCGCCGCGTTCGGCTGACCGGCGGGAACGCGCACGGGCCCGGCCGGGATCACTCGATCCCGGCCGGGCCCGTGCGGCGGCCGAAGGGTCAGAGGCGCTCGGGCGTCCTGATGCCGAGCAGCTTCATGCCCTGGTGCAGGGTGCGGGCGGTGAGCTCCACGAGGAACAGCCGGTTCTCGACGACCTCCGGAGCGTTCTCGTCGCTGAGCACCTGGCACTGGTCGTAGAACGTGGTGAGGTGCGAGGCCAGCTGGTAGAGGTACGCGGCCAGCTTGTGCGGCTCGTACCCCGCGGCCACCTCGTCCAGGACCGCGCCGAACTGGTCCAGGTGCAGGCCCAGAGCACGCTCGGCCGGGGCCAGGTCCAGCTCAGGGTGTGCTGCCGGCTTCGCGTCGCCCGCCTTGCGCAGGATGGAGCGGATCCGGGCGTACGCGTACTGGAGGTACACCGAGGTGTCGCCGTTGAGCGACACCATCTGGTCCAGGTCGAACTTGTAGTCCCGCACGGCGGAGGTCGACAGGTCGGCGTACTTCACGGCGCCGACACCGACGTAGCGGCCGTTCTCGACGATCTCGTCCTCGGAGAGGCCCACCTTCTCGGCCTTCTCCCGGACCACCGCGGTGGCCCGCTCCACGGCCTCGTCGAGGAGGTCCTCCAGCCGGACGGTGGTGCCCTCACGGGTCTTGAACGGCTTGCCGTCCTTACCGAGGACCGTGCCGAAGGCCAGGTGGTGCGCCTTGACGTCCTCGTTCAGCCAGCCGGCGCGGCGGGCCGTCTCGAAGACCATCTTGAAGTGCAGGGACTGCCGGGCGTCCACGACGTAGAGGAGGGTGTCGACCTTGAGGTTCTGCACCCGGTCCCGGATCGCGGAGAGGTCGGTGGCCGCGTAGCCGTATCCGCCGTTGGTCTTCTTGACGATCAGCGGGACCGGGTTGCCGTCCGGGCCCTTCACGTCGTCGAAGAACACGCAGAGCGCGCCGTCGGAGCGGACGGCGACGCCCGTCTCCTCCAGGATCCGGCAGGTCTCCTCGAGCATGTCGTTGTAGCCGGACTCGCCCACGATGTCGGGGTCGTCGATCTCCATGTCGAGCTTGTCGAAGACCGAGTAGAAGTAGATCTTCGACTCGTCGACGAAACGCTGCCAGTGCGCCAGTGTCTCGGGGTCACCGGCCTGGAGGGCCACCACCCGGTCACGGGAGCGCGCCTTGAACTCCTCGTCGGAGTCGAACAGGACCCGCGACGCCTTGTAGACGCGGTTCAGCGACGACATCGCGGCCTCGCCGTCCGCCTTGTCGCCCTCGTGCTTCAGCTCGTCCGGGTGCTCGAAGAGGTACTGGATGAGCATGCCGAACTGGGTGCCCCAGTCGCCGATGTGGTGGCGCCGGACGACGTTCTCGCCGGTGAACTCCAGGATCTGGACCATCGCGTCACCGATGACCGCCGACCGCAGGTGGCCGACGTGCATCTCCTTGGCCACGTTCGGCTGGGCGTAGTCGATCACGGTCGTGCCCGGGGCGGCCTTCAGCGGGACGCCGAGCCGGTCGCCGTCGGCGGCCCTCGCGGCGAGCGTGCTGATGATCGCCCGGTCGGTGAGCGTGACGTTGAGGAAGCCGGGGCCGGACACCTCGATGTCCTTGATCAGCTCACCCGCCGGGAGGGTCGCGGTGACCTTGGAGGCCAGCTCACGCGGGTTGCCCTTGAGCTTCTTGGCGAGTGCGAGGATCCCGTTGGCCTGGAAGTCGGCCCGGTCGCTTCGGCGCAGCAGCGGGTCCGCGGTGCCGGCATCCGGCAGCGCTGCCGTCAGGGCGTCCGCCAGCTGCTGCTGGAGCGTGGAAGCGAGGGAAGGGACCGAAGCCATGAGCCGGCTGCCGTTTCCGTAGGAGACAAAGGATCAGTCCAGTATCCCACGGGGTGTAAAGCCGTTTTCGCGCTACGGGTGGTACCTGGGAGAATGGGGGTGCCCCTCATGGGGGACGCCCCTACGAGTCCTACACGAGAGAAGGACGTGCCGACCGTGGCTTCGAGTCAGAGCAGCACCGAGACCGACTGGGTCTCCCGCTTCGCGGACGATGTCATCGCCGAATCGGAGCGACGTGCGCCTGGCAAACCGGTCGTCGTCGCGTCCGGGCTCTCCCCGTCGGGCCCGATCCACCTGGGCAACCTCCGCGAGGTCATGACCCCGCACCTGGTCGCCGACGAGATCCGCCGCCGCGGGTACACCGTGCGCCACCTGATCTCGTGGGACGACTACGACCGCTACCGCAAGGTGCCGAACGGTGTCGAGGGGGTCGACGACTCCTGGCAGGAGCACATCGGCAAGCCGCTGACCTCGGTACCCGCCCCGGCCGGGTCGGCGTACCCGAACTGGGCCGAGCACTTCAAGGCCGCGATGACCGCGGCGCTGGACGAACTCGGCGTGGAGTACGACGGCATCAGCCAGACCGAGCAGTACACGGCCGGCACCTACCGCGAGCAGGTCCTGCACGCGATGAAGCACCGGGCCGACATCGACGCCGTCCTGGACCGCTACCGCACCAAGAAGGACGGCGCGGCGGGTGCCAAGGGCGGCGGCAAGAAGCCGCAGCAGAAGAAGGTCGACGAGGCCGAGCTGGAGGCCGCGGAGGGCTCCGGCGCGGCGGACGAGGACGACGGCAGCTCGAACGCCGCCGGCTACTTCCCGTACAAGCCCTACTGCGGCAACTGCGAGAAGGACCTCACCGTCGTCACCGCGTACGACGACGACACGACCGAGCTGAACTACACCTGCTCGGCCTGTGGCTTCGCCGAGACGGTCCGGCTCAACGAGTTCAACCGCGGCAAGCTGGTCTGGAAGGTCGACTGGCCGATGCGCTGGGCCTACGAGGGCGTGATCTTCGAGCCCAGCGGCGTGGACCACTCCTCGCCGGGCTCCTCCTTCGTCGTCGGCGGCCAGATCGTGCGCGAGGTCTTCGACGGCGTCCAGCCGATCGGGCCGATGTACGCGTTCGTCGGGATCTCGGGCATGGCGAAGATGTCCTCCAGCAAGGGCGGCGTGCCGACCCCGGCCGACGCGCTGAAGATCATGGAGGCGCCGCTGCTGCGCTGGCTGTACGCGCGCCGCAGGCCGAACCAGTCCTTCAAGATCGCCTTCGACCAGGAGATCCAGCGTCTGTACGACGAGTGGGACTCGCTGGCCCGCAAGGTGGCCGACGGCACGGTGCTGCCCGCCGACGCCGCCGCCTACGCCCGGGCCATCGGCACGGCCGCCGGGGAGCTGCCCAGCACCCCGCGCCCGCTGCCGTACCGCACGCTCGCCTCGGTCGCCGACATCACCGCCGGCGCCGAGGACCAGACGCTGCGCATCCTCAGCGAGCTCGACCCCGAGAACCCGCTGACCTCGCTGGACGAGGCACGGCCCCGGCTCGACCGCGCCGAGAACTGGATCACCACCCAGGTGCCGGCCGAGGCCCGCACCATCGTCCGTGACGAGCCGGACAAGGAGCTGCTGGGCTCCCTGGACGAGCAGGGCCGCGAGTCGCTGCGGCTGCTGCTGGAAGGTCTCGACTCGCACTGGTCGCTGGACGGCCTGACCACGCTCGTCTACGGGGTGCCGAAGGTGCTGGAGGGTCTGGCGCCGGACGCCAAGCCGACGCCCGAACTGAAGGTCGCCCAGCGCTCCTTCTTCGCGCTGCTGTACCGGCTGCTCGTCGGCCGGGACACCGGGCCGCGCCTGCCCACGCTCCTCCTGGCGGTGGGGGCGGACCGGGTGCGGACGCTGCTCGGCGCGTGACGCCATACGCCTGAAAAGGGTCGCCGCCCGGACATGTCCGGGCGGCGACCCTTTTCCGCAGCGTCTCGGCGCCGGCAACCGTGGGCCGGGCCGAGCCAGGCTCTCAGGCGCTCTGGTCGGCTGTCGACTGCGCCGGGATGTAAGCCTGCTTGAAGTCCGGCATCAGGCGCAGGAGCAGCTCCCGCGAGCGGGGGTGGCGGACGTTACGCGTGTCGGAGAGGTGTATGTCCAGGATCTCCGCGGTCGGGAACTGGCCCTCCTGGTCCGTGTACGCGCTGTACACCTCGAAGGCCAGGTCGGCGAACTCGGCGTCTTCCTGGGACCACTCCTCCAGCTGCGGAGCGTCCTCGGGGTCGAGGACCTCGCCCGTCTCGGTGGCTTGAGGCTGCGGGGCAGCCTGGGGACGGCCCTCGGGGGCTTCGCGGCGCGGGTGCGGCACGGCGCCGATCGTGCCCACGTTGCCGAGCGGGCGGGTCCGGCCGGGGCCCGAGGGGATCATCACCGGGGTGGGGTCCATGCCCTCGTCGTACCCCGGGTCGTAGGCACCCTCGTACGCCTCGTCCAGCACCTTCGGGGCGGCGAACCAGGGGCTGTCGTGCGAGCCGGGGTCCTCCTGGGGGTACTGCTGCTGGGCTTGCTGGTGCTGCTCCTGGTGCTGCTCCTCGTACGCGTCGTAGGCGTCGTACGTGTCGTACGGGGCGGGCCGTTCCTGCGGCTGCGGGGCGTACGGGAGTTGGGGGTGCTGCTGCTCGGTCTCCACGGCTGCCGGGGCGGGCGGCAGCAGGGCCGGCTCGATGCCTGCGGCGGCGAGCCCGGCCGGGGCGGTCTCGGCGAGCGGGACGCCGTACTTCGCCAGGCGCAGCGGCATCATCGACTCGACGGGTGCCTTGCGCCGCCAGTTGCGGCCGAAGCGGGCCTGGAGGCGGGCCTGGTAGATCAGCCGGTCCTGTTCGAGCTTGATGACCTGCTCGTAACTGCGCAGCTCCCACAGCTTCATCCGGCGCCACAGCTTGAAGGTGGGCACCGGGGAGAGCAGCCAGCGGGTGAGGCGGACGCCCTCCATGTGCTTGTCGGCCGTGATGTCCGCGATCCGGCCGACCGCGTGCCGTGCGGCCTCGACGGCGACGACGAACAGGATGGGGATCACCGCGTGCATGCCGGTGCCCAGCGGGTCGGGCCAGGCGGCGGCGCCGTTGAAGGCGATCGTCGCCGCGGTCAGCAGCCAGGCGGTCTGACGCAGCAGTGGGAAGGGGATGCGCATCCACGTCAGCAGCAGGTCCAGCGCGAGCAGGACGCAGATGCCCGCGTCGATGCCGATCGGGAAGACGACGGAGAACTCGCCGAAGCCCTTTTCCTCCGCGAGTTCGCGCACGGCGGCGTACGAGCCCGCGAAACCGATCGCGGCGATGAGCACGGCCCCGGCGACGACGACCCCGATGAGCACGCGGTGTGTGCGTGTCAGCTGCATGGCGGCCACCCGCGAATCCCCTCCCGACTTCGATGAACCGGTTCCACTTCGGCACCCGGCGCGCGCACAGCCTGGCACATGCCGACCGGGCGTGCTGCGTGGGGAGGGGGCGTAGCCCGGTACTCACGGGAGCACCGGGCTACGTCAAGGCGCCTCCGGGCAGGGGAGTTGGCGCTCCTGCCGGGCTCAGGTCACGACTTGTCGACGGCCTTGGAGGACGACTTCGAGGGCGACTTGGAGGGCGACTTCGCGGACGTCTTCGCGGACGACTTGGACGACGGGGAGGACGATGCCTTGGCGGAGGGGGAGGCCGAGGACTTCCCCGCTCCGGCGTCGTCGCCGACCGCGGCGACGGCTTCCTCGGCGGCCTTCTGGGCGTCCTTGAGGATGTCGGCGGCGGAGGGCGTCTTGGCGCCGGCGAACCCGGCCCCGTTGTAGGTGACGCTGACGACGACGTTCCCCGTGCGGGCGACGATCGTCGCGTACTCGAAGTCCTCGCTCGACTTGTTCAGCCCGTACGTGACGGAGGTGGCCTGCTCACCGATGCCGCTGGCGGGCTTGGCCGAGGCCTTCTTGGCGCCCTCGGTCGCCTGTGCCTTGGAGACCTGCTTGGTGTACTCGTCCGTCGCGCGCTTGGCGCCGCTGCCCAGGGACTGGTCCGAGTCGAAGCGGGTGAAGCCGACGTCGAGCCAGCGGTACTGCGAGCCCTTGACGCCGTTGTCGTCCAGGCCGTTCCAGGAGCAGCTGCCACGGCTCGCGGTGTCGCTGGACTTGCCCGGGGTGCCGCCCTTGGTCTTGGCCTTCGGAACCAGGTCCTCGATCGTCTTCTTCCCGATCGAGGTGCAGGCGTCGGGCAGCGTGGTGAACTTCGCGGGCTCGACGGTGGGCTCGGACTTCTTCGCACTCGGAGAGGCCGAGGAGGCGGAGCCCTTCGCGTCGTCGGAGTCCGACGAGCAGCCGGCGACGACGAGCATCACCGGAACGGCGGCGCAGGCGAGTATGCGGGACAGTCGCGGGGCTGATCGGTGCATGGTTCCTTCACTCGGACGGCACGGCGGTCTCGGTCGTGCGGGTGGTCGGGCGGTACGCCGGTCGCTGCGTCGGTTCGCTGCGTCGGGCGGTGTGTCTCGCGGCATGTCGGTCGGGGGCCACGGTACGACGGACGGCGACCGGATGCCGCCTTCGGCCCGAGGCCCGGGGGTGCGCCCCGAGCCCCGGCCGGAGGCCGTCGGGGCCTGGTCAGTCGCTGAGGGCCTCGTCCAGTTTCCGGGCCAGGGCCTGGGCCTTCTCCTGCAGTTCCCTGCTGTCGGGAACCTCGGTGGCGCGGGCCGGCTGCTCCGTGTAGTGGACGGTCACGATGACGTTCGATGTGCGGAATACCACGCTCACGGTGCGGAGCTGCGCGGTGGAACCGGCCCGGGTGAGAGCGTCGTCCAGGAACGCGGCGTCCCCGAGCTCGTCGAGCAGCCGCGGCCGGAGGTCCTCGTCGGGGTCGGCCCCGGTGGTGCTGCCCGACGGGTCGGCGGAGGGCGAGGCGGACGACGAGCCGCCCGGGGAGCCGGACGGTGTGCCGCCGGGCGACGCGGAGGCCGATCCGCTGGGCGTCTCGCTGGGGGTGGCACCTGCCGATGTGGTGGGGAGGGCGGCGGCGTCCTGCTGCTTCGCGTACACGTCCCGGGCGCGGTCGTCGTCGCTCACGGCGGGGTCGTACGACACGACGCGCTCGAAGTCGATGGACAGATTCCGGGAGGCGTCCGGGGCGTCCGACTTCCAGCGGCAGCCGACCTTGCGGTCGGTGTCGTAGGTGACGGCGGCCGTGCCCTCGTACACCTTCTCCTGCTGGTCCTCGGGCAGTCCGGCGGCGCCGGGCAGCAGGTCCTTGAGCGTGGAGAGCGGTACCGCCCGGCAGGATTCGGGCAGCGTCCGGTACTTCCCGGGAGGCGCGGCCGTGACCGTCGGGCTGCCGGGCTTGCTGTCGGCGGCGGGGTCGTCGGCGTCGGAGCCGGCGCTGCAGCCGGCGACGAGCGCCACGAGAAGCGCGACGCCGGGTACGTACGCCATGTGTCGCACGGTCCCAGGCTCCCTTCGGTACGAAAACGGGTTGCCGCTCGATAGCGGCCGATGGACACAATGTGTATCGCACGCGCCGCTGTGAATGCCGGTCGGCCGACCTGTATGCCGACCTAGGCACCGGTTTTGCGCTTTCAGTCTTTTCGGGGGAATCGAGGGGTTATGTCGTATGTAGAGGTACCGGGGGCGCAGGTTCCCATCCGCATGTGGGCGGATCCGGCGTCGGTGGAGGACGTCGCGATGCAGCAGCTGCGGAACGTGTCCACACTGCCCTGGATCAAGGGCCTCGCGGTCATGCCGGACGTCCACTTCGGCAAGGGCGCGACCGTAGGCTCGGTGATCGCGATGCACGGCGCGGTCTGCCCCGCCGCGGTGGGCGTGGACATCGGCTGCGGGATGTCGGCAGTGAGGACGTCGCTCACGGCCAACGACCTGCCGGGAGACCTCTCGCGGCTGCGGTCGAAGATCGAGCAGGCGATCCCGGTCGGCCGGGGGATGCATGACGACACGGTCGACCCGGGCAAGCTCCACGGCTTCCCGACGAGCGGCTGGGACGACTTCTGGTCGCGGTTCGACGGGATCGCCGAGGCGGTCAAATTCCGTCAGGAGCGCGCCACGAAGCAGATGGGAACGCTCGGATCGGGCAATCACTTCATCGAGTTCTGTCTCGACGAGGCCGGATCTGTGTGGCTGATGCTGCACTCCGGCTCCCGGAACATCGGCAAGGAGCTCGCCGACTTCCACATCGGACAGGCTCAGAAGCTTCCGCACAACCAGGGCCTCGTCGACCGTGACCTGGCGGTCTTCATCGCCGAGACCCCGCAGATGGCGGCGTACCGCAACGATCTGTTCTGGGCGCAGGAGTACGCCAAGTACAACCGCTCGATCATGATGGGCCTTTTCCAGGACGTGGTCCGGAAGGAATTCAAGAAGGCCAGGGTCACGTTCGAGCCGGTCATCTCGTGCCACCACAACTACGTGGCGGAGGAGCGGTACGACGGCATGGACCTGCTGGTCACCCGGAAGGGCGCGATCCGTGCGGGCTCGGGGGAGTTCGGGATCATCCCCGGCTCCATGGGGACCGGCTCGTACATCGTGAAGGGGCTCGGGAACGCGAAGTCGTTCAACTCCGCCTCGCACGGCGCGGGCCGGCGGATGAGCAGGAACGCGGCCAAGCGGAAGTTCTCCACGCAGGATCTCGAGGACCAGACGCGGGGCGTGGAGTGCCGGAAGGACTCCGGTGTGGTGGACGAGATCCCTGCGGCGTACAAGCCGATCGAGCAGGTCATCGACCAGCAGCGGGACCTGGTCGAGGTCGTCGCGAAGCTGAAGCAGGTCGTGTGCGTGAAGGGCTGAGACGGGGCCGGCCGTGCGCCGGCCCCGTCCCGCCGGGCCGAGAGGAGGTCACGGGGTGCGGTGCACCTTGGAGTTGGAGGCCTGGGCCCGGGGGCGGACCACCAGCAGGTCGATGTTGACATGGCTGGGCCGGGTGACGGCCCAGGTGATCGTGTCGGCCACGTCGTCGGCGGAGAGCGGGGCGTCGACGCCCGCGTAGACCTTGGCGGCCTTCTCGGTGTCGCCGCGGAAGCGGGTGGTGGCGAACTCCTCGGTCTTGACCATGCCGGGCGCGACCTCGATCACCCGGACCGGGGTGCCGACGATCTCCAGCCGGAGGGTCTCCGCCAGCACGTGCTCGCCGTGCTTGGCCGCGACGTAACCGCCACCGCCCTCGTACGTGGAGAGACCGGCCGTCGACGAGAGGATCACGACGGTGCCGTCGCCGCTCGCGGTGAGGGCGGGGAGCAGGGCCTGGGTGACGTTGAGCGTGCCGATGACATTCGTCTCGTACATCTGGCGCCAGTCGGCGGGGTCGCCCGTGGCGACGGGGTCGGCCCCCAGTGCTCCGCCGGCGTTGTTGACCAGGACGGCCAGGGACCGGAACGCGGTGGCGAACTCGTCGACCGCCGCGCGGTCGGTGACGTCCAGGGTGTAGGCCGTCGCCTGGTGGCCCGCTTCGGTGAGCTCGGCGGCCAGTGCCTCTATGCGGTCCTTGCGGCGTGCGGTGAGCACCACGCGGTATCCGGCCGCGGCCAGCTGCCTGGCGGTCGCGGCGCCGATGCCGCTGCTCGCGCCGGTGATGACGGCGATGGGGGTGGCGGCCATGGGAACTCCTCGGGCAGCTGATCGATACGGGGCCAGGATAGGCGTGGGCGTCCGGCCCGGGTTCAGCGGTTTGCGGCTTCAGTGGTTGCGGGGGGCGTACATGATCAACGCCATGCCGGCCAGGCAGATCAGTGCGCCGGTCACGTCCCAGCGGTCCGGGCGGTAGCCGTCGGCGACCATGCCCCAGGCGATCGAACCGGCGACGAACACCCCGCCGTACGCCGCGAGGATCCGGCCGAAGTCCCCGTCCGGCTGGAGCGTGGCCACGAAACCGTAGGCGCCGAGGGCGATGACACCCGCGCCGATCCAGATCCAGCCGCGGTGCTCACGCACGCCCTGCCAGACGAGCCAGGCGCCCCCGATCTCGAAGAGAGCGGCCACGACGAAGAGGGCGACGGAACGGGCGACGAGCATGGGGCCAGCGTGTCATGCGGGGACGAGGCCGTGCGCGTGGAGGCCCGGCCGGCGGTGTCGGCGGCGGTGAGTGGGCCGTGAGGGTGGGCCGTGCGAGTGGGGCAGGCGCGGCGAACGAGTCCGTATACAGGGGTGATTAGCCGCCTGTCGGTAGGTTCGGCGGATGCGAGTGACGCGTAGAGCAGTACTGAACGTGCCCGCCGTGACGGCGATGGTGGCGGCTGTGGTGCTGGGGCCGTGGCTCTCCGCCGTGGCCGAGCCGGCGCCGCGAGGGATCGCGCCGGAGGCGGACGTGTCCCACCACGGACGCGTCTCTCTCCAGGAGGAGCGGATCGGGATCCAGCTGCGGACCGGGAACCGGGGGCCGTCGCCACTCGACGACGCCACCGTGCGGCTGCGCTTCTCCGTGCCGCTCGCGCCCTGGCAGAGGCTGCCCCAAGGCTGTCTGCGCAGCGACAGCCGGACGGTGTTGTGCGGGACCGGTCCGCTGCGCGTGGCCGCGGAGGCGAGGCGCACCGCCCTCGGCCTGCGCCTCACGAGCCGGCCGGCCGAGGTCGTGGTGCGGGTGGACACCCTGTGGAACGGCGGCGCGAGCGACCGGAACCGGCGGAACGATACGCATGAGGTGCTGGCCCTTTCCACAGGTGACGCGTACGCCTTCTGAGGCGGGGGCGGGGACCGTCCGGGGCCGGTCATCGGCCCAGGGCCCGTCGCAGGGCGGCGGGGCCGGGGCGCTCGCCCGCCCAGGCGATGTATCCGTCGGGGCGGATGAGCAGCGTGGTGGTGCGGTCGCCCGCCCAGTGGGCGTGGACGAGCGGGGCCGGTCCGGTCGGAGGGGCGGGGGCGTCGCGCGGTGTGACCAGGACGAAGGAGCCGTCGCGCAGGAGCTCCAGCAGACGGCCTTCGGCGAGCCGCAGGTCGTGGGCGCGGGTGCCCGACAGGCGGTGGCTGCCCTTCGGCGCGCCGTAGGAGATCCCGACTCCGGAGATTCTTCCGATGATCTTGTCCGAGGCCGGGCGGACGACGGAGAGGGCGCTGGTGAGGGCGGCCCGCACAAGCCGCTGCAACGGGGTCCTGGCCATGGCAAGACGGATGATCGCACCGCTGGCGCGCAGGACCTGGGAGCCGACCGGGTGCCTCTCGGCGTGGTAGCTGTCGAGCAGTGCTTCCGGGTCGGTGGCGTGCCCGCGCAGGACGGCCGCGAGCTTCCAGGAGAGGTTCGCCGCGTCCTGGAGGCCGGTGTTCATGCCCTGGCCCCCTGCCGGGGAATGGACATGGGCGGCGTCACCGGCGAGGAAGACCCGGCCGGCGCGGTAGGCGGGCACCTGGCGTTCGTCGCTGTGGAACCGTGAGACCCAGCGGGCGTCATGCATCCCGTGGTCGGTGCCGAGCGCCGTGCGCGTGATCTCGCGCAGCTCGTCGAGCTCCACGGGGTCGCCGTCGTCGGCCTGGTGGGTGCGGTCCCAGCCCATGACGCGGTACCAGCCGTCGCCGAAGGGGGCGATGAAGGCGAAGGCGTCGCCCGCGCCGTTGACCGTGAGCACCCCGGTGGGTGCCTCGGTGAGCCGGACATCGGCCAGGACGATGGACTTGATCACGGCTTCACCGGGGAAGGGCAGGCCGAGTGCCCGGCGAACGGAGCTGCGCACGCCGTCCGTGCCCACGAGATACCGGGCCTCGACGGTGGAGCGGATGCCGTCGGCGTCGCGTATCTCGGCGGTGACCGTGTCTCCGGCGGCGGGGCGGCTCAGACCGAGCAGCTCCGTCCCGAACCGGAAGTCCACGCCGGCCTTGAGCGCGCGCTCCCTCAGCAGGTGTTCCACCTCGTACTGCGGAGTGATGAGGAGGAAAGGGAAGCGGGAACGGAGCCGGGTGAGGTCGAGCGAGAGCCGGCCGAAGAGCTGCATCCGTCTGAGACGCGTGCCGGTCGCGACCAGCGCGTCGGCGAGACCTCGCGTGTCGAGCAGCTCCAGCGTGCGGGCGTGCACGGCGAAGGCGCGGGTCAGGTTGCCCGTCTCCTGCGGGCGGCGCTCGACGAGGGTGACCGCCAGACCCTGGGCGGCGAGGTCGCCCGCCAGGAGCAGGCCGGTCGGGCCCGCGCCCACGACGACGACATCGGTGGTGCCGGAGTGGCTGGATCCCGTGCTGGACGTGCCGGTCATGACGGCCTCCGTATGGCAAATGCCAACGCTTGTTGGGCAACGCTTGTTGGCAACGGTAGAGCGGGCGTGGATGGCTTGTCAACGGATGTTGGCCTACAGTTGTTGGCATGACAGTGCGCGCCCCCTCCCCACGCCGTTCGGACGCCACCAAGGCGGCGATCCTCGAAGCCGCCCGTGAGCGGTTCGCCGCCGACGGGTACGAGCGCGCCACGATCAGGGCCATCGCCCGTGACGCGTGCATCGACCCGTCGATGGTGATGCGCTACTTCGGCTCCAAGGAGGGGCTGTTCGCCGCCGCCTCCGCGTTCGACCTGCGGCTGCCCGCTCTGGGCGCGCTGCCCGGCAAGCACATCGGCGCGGTGCTCGTCGGGCATTTCCTGGACCGCTGGGAGCAGGACGACGTGCTGACGGGCCTGCTCAGGGTCGGCGTCACCAACGAAGCGGCGGCCGAGCGGATGCGAGCGGTCTTCACCGAGCAGCTCGGGCCGATCACCGAGGGAGTCTGCCCCGACCCCACCGACGCCCCACGGCGCGCGGCGCTCGTTGCCTCGCAGATCCTGGGCATGGCGCTCGCCCGGTACGTCCTGCGGTTCGAGCCCGCCGTCGCCATGTCCCGGGAGGAGATCGTCGCCTGGCTCGCGCCCACGGTCCAGCGCTATCTGACGGCCGAACAGCCCTGAGCGGGGGCCCGAGGCCCTCAGGCCGTCGGTGCCTGGCTCCCCGCCGCCCCGCCGAATTCGCGCACGGCGTCCGTCACGATGCCTTCCAGGCGGGCGTGGTGGGCGCCCCGCCAGTACACCCGGCCGCAGACGGTGCACTCCGCGAACACGTCGTAACCCGCCTGTGTGCCCTTCTCCAGCCGGGAGCTCACGGAGTCCTTGTCGGCCGCGGTGAGCTGCCCGTTGCAGGCGGTGCAGCGGGTCCAGGGCGCCAGTACGGGGGCGAAGCGGCCCAGGACGTCGCGGAGCTGTTCGTCGGGCCGGTCGCTGTAGACGTACGCCCCCGCCCAGATCTCCCTGCGTCGGAGCAGCCCGCGGTCGCGCGAGAGCATGACACGTCGCTGTTCAGCCGAGAGGGCGGCCAGCGCCGGGTCCCCGAGGTCCTCGCTCTCGTACGCGGCGTCCACGCCCAGGAGCCGCAACCGCCGGGCGAGCGTGCCGAGATGGACGTCCAGCAGGAAGCGCAGCGGTGCGCCCGGGACCTGCTGGGGGCGTCGCACCGCCCGCACCTCGACCAGCTCGCCGGCTCCGGGGATGTGGGACACGGGCACGGGGCGGCCGTCGACGAGGAGCTGCCCGGCCTCGGTGAGCGGGACGCCGAGGGACTCCACGACATGTCCGAGGGTCGACGAGCCGTCCGTGGTGACGGCCGTGCGCCCGCGTCGGCGGTCGTGGGCGACGAAGAGCCGCAGTTCCGGGGCTACTTCGAGGGTGATCTCGGGTCCGTTCACCTGGTCAGGATGCCATTGCGCGAGGCGTGGCGGCGAGAGCTTTCCGGCCGCCACGTCAGAGCGGGGCGGCACGGCGACGGCCGCGCCGGCGGCGGACGTGATGCCGGGGCCCTGGGAACCGGTGAGGACCGCCCACCCCGTCCCGTGCACCTCGTGACCCTGCCGCGGGGGCGGGGCGCTGTCAGCGCTGGGCGAAGGCCGTCGGGGGGACGCCGACGGTGGCCGTGAAGTCCCTGACCAGGTGCGCCTGGTCGCTGTAGCCGAGATCGGCGGCGAGCTCCGCCCAGTCGGGCTCCGGGTCCGTCCCGGCGCGCTGCAGCGCCTCGTGGATGCGGTGGCGGAGGATGACCCACTTCGGCCCGACCCCCACATAGGCGGAGAACAGCCGCTGCAGCGAGCGGACGGACAGGCCCGCCGTGCGGGCGAGGGCGTCGACCCGCAGCAGCGAGCGGTCCGTGCGTACGAGCTCGGCGAGCTCCGTGGCGAGTTCCGCCTGGGGGTCCGGCGGTGGGAGGAGCGACAGGGCGTACGTGTCCAGAGCCGCGACCCGGGCGTCCTCGTCGGCCGGGTCGAGTACCGTCCGCGCCGTCGCGGAGGCGGGCTGCCCGTGCTCCGGGACGGCCAGCGCCTCGTCGGCGGGGACCCGGCGTCCGGTCCACTCCGACACGGGCCACTGCGGGGCGAACGGCCGGAAGGCTCCCGGCCGGAACTTCACGCCGCACACCCGTCCCCTGCCCTCCAGCCGCCGGCTGAACAGGCCCTGCACGATGCCGTAGACCTCGGCGGAGTCCTCCTGCTCCGCCTCGCCGCCCGACTCCGTCCGCTGGAAGACCAGGTGGACGCTCGGGTGCGGCACCACGTGCGAGGTGTACGGCTCCGGGAGGTCCCAGTCGATCAGCCAGTAGTGCTCCAGATGAGGACGCAGCGCGGGTGCGGGGTCGCGGAGGCGGAAATGTACGCGGGTGAACAGGTCAGGGGCGTCGACGATGCCCCGCGTCTCACGTCCGGGTCCGGCCATGGCCGGATCCTATGGGGTGGCACTGTCGTGTTTCTTCAAGACGCCATGGCCCGCCGGGTGCATCGTCGGAGACATGAAGACGATCAGCGAACTCCTCGAGAAGGCAGCCGCGCAGGCGGTCCCCGTCGTGCGGGGAATCGACGACGGCCGGCTGGCCGACGGCACGCCGTGCAGCGAGTACGACGTCCGGGCCCTGCTGAACCATCTCTTCCTGGTGATCGACAACTTCCGGATCCTCGCGGCCAAGGGAACTCCCGACTTCAGCGGCACCGAGGACGTCGTCACGGGGGACTGGCGCGGCCGGTTCGACGACAGGACGGCGCAGCTGGTGAAGGCGTGGGCCGAGCCGGGTGCGGAGGAAGGAGAGGCCGGAGGCATGGCGATGCCGGCCAGAACGGTGGGGCTCATGGTGCTGGGGGACCTGACCGTCCACGCCTGGGACCTGGCCCGGGCCACGGGCCAGGACTTCGCGCCGGACCCGGCCGTGGTGACGGAACTGGAGCCGGGACTGGCGGCGATGGCCCCGCAGGCGCGGGAGATGAAGGTGTTCGGCGAGCCGTTCCCCGTGGCGCCCGGAGCTACCGCTTTCGAGCGGGTGCTGGCCGTGACGGGCCGCGATCCCGGCTGGCGTCCGGCCGGCCGCTGACGGCCGGGGCGCTCCCGGCCGGATGGGGGCCGGCCGGATCGGCGTAGAGCCTGCCGAGGCCGGCGTACGCGCTGTCGACGACGGCGTCGGCCCGGACCAGCACGTCGCGTGCCGCGAGACGGGCCGCCCGGCGTGTGTACGGCGGCGGGGGCTTCCGGCGCTGCCGCCGGCAGTCGCAGACGGCGTACACCCCGCTCGCGATGACCACCGCCGGGACGGCCAGGGTCAGCAGCAGGTCGTCCATGCAGGGGCCTCCTCGGGGGTCGTGCTCCTTGCATCGGCAGACCCTGCGGTGCGGCTGGAGATCATTCTTCGGCCAATGAATGGCCGAAGAATGGTCTTCGCGCCCCGAGGACGACAACCCGGCAGCCCCGCCGGGCCGTCAGGGCCCCAGGGGTCACGCGTCCGGTGGCCCGCTCCGGTCCAGACGTATGCGCAGGGCCTGGGCGAACTCCTCGGCCCGCGCCAGCTGGACCCTCAATTTGGCGACCTGCTCGGACGCCGTCCGCTCGTAGGCGGTGACCCGCTCCAGGAGCTCGTTCCGCTCGCCCGCCGCCAGTTCCCCGTCCTCGTCGAGCCGGGTGACCACTTCCAGCAGCCCTCGCATCTCGTCCAGGGTGAAACCGAGGGGCTTCATCCGGCGGATGACCATCAACCGGGCCACATCCGCCTCGGTGTACAGCCGGAACCCGCCACGGGAGCGTGCGGAGGGAGCCACGAGCCCGGAGTCCTCGTAATGCCGGATCGTGCGCAGGGACAGCTCGGTGCGCGCGGCGACCTCGCCGATCTGCATGTGCTCGTTGCTCACGGTGCCCACGTGCCCTCTCGACTCCCGCCGTGACCACGGGAGGACGGCGTTCCGTTCCCTACCCTAACGTTAGGGTAGAGTTGCTCGGCGCCGGCTGTCCGGGGCCGACGATGCCCCCGGCGCGGTCCGGGCCGGGCGATCGGGGCCGGCCCGACCAGGAGCCCGGCGACCGGTGGAGCGCGTGCGCCCGTCACGGTCGCTCACCGCGATCCCGGCGACGGCCGCGCGCTGTCCGCCCCCATACTTCCGTCCGCCGCCGTGGACGATCCGCGGGACGCCGTCCGGCCTCCGCGCCCCCGCACACCCCGGTCCGCCGGGCATGCCCGAGCAACGACAGGTCACGCCTCCCTTGCCCTCATCCGTACTGTCCCCGGCCGGCCGGCTGCGCGGCTTCCGGCCCTCCTGGCTGTCCCCGAAGGTCTTCCGCACGGAGGTCCTGGCCGGCCTCGTGGTGGGGCTGGCGTTGATCCCCGAGGCGATCTCGTTCTCGATCATCGCCGGGGTCGACCCGGCGGTCGGCCTGTTCGCCGCGTTCACGATGGCCGTCGTCATCTCGGTCGTCGGCGGCAGGCCGGCGATGATCTCCGCGGCGACGGGCGCGGTCGCACTCGTGATCGCCCCGCTCAACAGGGAGCACGGATTCGGATACCTGATCGCGGGAGTCATCCTGGGCGGGGTCTTCCAGGTCGTCCTCGGCGCGCTCGGTGTCGCCAGGCTGATGCGGTTCGTGCCCCGAAGCGTGATGGTCGGCTTCGTCAACGCGCTGGCGATCCTGGTCTTCATGGGACAGGTCCCCGAACTGAGCGATGTCCCCTGGCCGGTGTATCCGCTGGTCATCGGCGGGCTGGTCCTGATGGTGCTCTTCCCGAGGATCACCAGGGCGGTTCCGGCCCCGCTGGTCTCCATCGTCATCCTGACCGCGATCACCGTCGCCGCGGGCATCGCCGTGCCGACGGTCGGCGACAAGGGCGAGCTGCCCTCGTCCCTGCCGGTCCCCGGCCTGCCCGACGTGCCCTTCACCCTCGACACCCTGACCACCGTCGCCCCCTACGCGCTGGCCATGGCGCTCGTGGGCCTGATGGAGTCGCTGATGACGGCCAAACTGGTCGACGAGATCACCGACACCCACTCCAGCAAGACCCGTGAGTCCATCGGCCAGGGCATCGCCAACATCGTGACCGGCTTCCTGGGCGGCATGGGCGGCTGCGCCATGATCGGCCAGACCATGATCAACGTAAAGGTCTCCGGCGCCCGCACCCGGCTGTCCACGTTCCTCGCGGGCGTCTTCCTCATGGTGCTCTGCATCGCGTTCGGACCGCTCGTCTCGCGCATCCCGATGGCGGCCCTCGTCGCGGTCATGGTCATGGTGTGCTTCGCCACCTTCGACTGGCACTCCGTCGCGCCCGGGACCCTGAAGAGGATGCCCGCCGGGGAGATCGCGGTCATGGTGATCACGGTGGTCTGTGTGGTCGCCACCGAGAACCTCGCCGTCGGCGTGGTCGTCGGCTCGGTCACCGCCATGGTCATCTTCGCCAGGAGGGTCGCCCACCTGGCCGACGTCACGTCCGTCACGGACCGGGACGGCGGCCGGGTCGTCTACTCCGTCTTCGGTGAGCTCTTCTTCGCCTCGTCCAACGACCTCGTCGGACGGTTCGACTACGCCGCCGATCCCCGGCTGGTCGTCATCGACCTGACCGCGGCACACATCTGGGACGCCTCGGCGGTCGCGACGCTGGACGCCATCACCACGAAGTACGAACAGCGCGGGAAGAGCGTGGAGATCATCGGCCTCAACGAGCGGAGCGCCGATCTCCACGGCTCGCTCAGCGGCCGGCTCGCCGGGGGCAACTGAGCCTGCGCGGAAGCGGTGACGCGCCGAGGGGACAGTGGGGAAGGCGCCGCACCCGCCCGGCCCGGGGGCCCGCGCGAACTGTGTGCTTCTCGTGAAGTTCCTCGGTGCGTACGGTGTGCGCGCCGCTCCGCGCTCATGCCCGCGCAGGGGGGTGGGTTGCCATCAGCTCCTCCGCTGGGCAATGGTTGCCGGTGGGAAAGTGATTCTCATCCACTGGGAAGGTGGTGCGACTCGCCGCAGGCGGGTCCCCCCTCATGGCACCTCTGAAGGAACCCATCGCAAAAAGAACTCAGCAGGATCCAGCGTCCGAGACCGACCTGTGGGGCCAGGCCCCGTACGCAGTGCTCGTCGTCGACACGGCCGGAACGGTCGTCGACCTCAACCCGGCCGCCGAGGCGCTCCTCGGGGGCGCGCCTCGGGGCACCGCTCTGACGGAGGCGGTGCCGGCCTGGCTGGCACGTGCCCACCAGGAGGCGACCGGCCCCGCCCCCCGTACGGCCGGTGACGACCCGGCCTCCGGCCCGCGCGGCACCGCCTTCCACGGGCGGATCGGTGCGCGGAGCTTCGAGGCGCACCCGGCCCCGAACCACAACGGCGACCTGGTGTGGTGGCTGGCCGACACCACCGACCGGCAGTCCGCCGAGGAGGAACTGGCCGCGGAGCGCGCGCGCACCACCTTCCTGGCCGAGGCGTCGAACGTGCTTCTGGCCTCCTTGAACACCGACCGCTGCATGCGGGTCACCGCGCAACTCGCCTCCCGGCACCTCGCCGACGCCGCCGTCGTCATCGGGCCCGCCGTCGGGCGGAAGCTGCCCGTGGCGTACGCGGTCGAGGGCAAGGCGGCGGTGTGCGGCACGGTGACGGCGGACCCGGCACAGGTGCCCGGCCTGAGCGAGGCGCTGCAGGGCTTCCCGCCCGTACCCTCCCGGTGGATCGACCCCGCCTCACTGCCCGCATGGCTTGTCCCGGAGGACTTCGCCGGCACCGTCGGGTCGGCCGCCGTCACCCCTCTGCCGGGCCACGGGGTCCCGGCGGGGGTCCTGGTCCTGCTGCGGGGCACGGGGGCCACCGAGTTCGACGAGAGCGAAGAGGTCTTCGCCCGGCTGTTCGCCGCGCGGGCCGGCGCCGCCCTGTCCGCCGCTCGGCTGTACGCGGAACAGAGCGACATCACGCGGACCCTGATGCGGGATCTGCTGCCTCCTGAGCTGAACCGGGTGCACGGGGTCGAGTTCGCCGGCGGCTACCGGCCCTCCGCCGACCGTGACCGGGTGGGCGGTGATTTCTACGACGTGCACCCCGGCAGCACGCCCGACGACGCGTCACTGGCGGTCCTCGGTGACGTGTGCGGAAAGGGCCTGGACGCGGCGGTGCTCACCGGCAAGATCCGCAACACGCTCCAGGCGCTCACGCCGATGGCCGGCGACCACGAGCAGATGCTGCGGCTCCTCAACGGGGCACTCCTCAACTCGCACCACACCCGCTTCGCGACCCTGGTGCTGGCTTCGGTCCGGCGCGAGGAGAACCGGGTGCGGCTGCGCCTCACATCGGCGGGCCACCCCGCCCCCCTGGTGATCCGCAACGACGGCCGCGTCGAGGAGATCGAGACCCGGGGGACGCTGGTCGGGGCGCTGCCCCACATCGAGGCCGGCACCGTGGAGACCGATCTCCTGCCGGGCGAGACGTGTCTGCTCTACACAGACGGTGTGACCGAGGCACGCGGCGGCCCCCTCGGCGACGAACTCTTCGGTGAGGAGCGGCTGAGGCGGGCCCTGGCGGAGTGCGGGGGCATGCCGGGCACGGCCGTGGTCGAGCGTGTCCAGGTGCTCGCGTCCCAGTGGCTGAACGACGGCCGGCACGACGACATGGCCCTCGTCGCGATCACCGCCCCGCTGACCACCCATCTCAGCGCGGTGGACGGCCATACCCGGGGCAGGTACACGGGATGAGCACACACACGCTTGCCGCTCCCCGGATGCGCGGCCTTCAGGACCGGTTGTGGGCCGCGGTGACCGACCGGGACGAACACGCCGCCGCCGCGGTGATCCTCACCGCTCTGGACGACGGGATCGACGCGGAGACGGCGCTGCTGGACGTCATCGCGCCCGTGCAGGCGAGGGTCGGCACCGAATGGGCGGCCAACCGCCTCAGCGTGGCGCAGGAACACGCGGCGAGCGCCATCGCCGAACGGGTCATCGCCGCGCTCGCCCACCACCCGGCCGTGCGCACCGAACCGCGGCTGGGCCGGGTCACCGTGGCCTGTGTGGACAAGGAATGGCATGTGCTGCCGGCTCGTCTGCTGGCCGAGGTCCTCACGCTGCGCGGATGGCAGGTCGACTTCCTCGGGGCGCAGGTGCCCACGCCCCATCTCATCGGTCACCTGCACACCAACGGTGCGGACGTGGTCGCGCTGTCCTCCTCGATCCCCACCCGGCTGCCCACCGCGCACGCGGCGATCACCGCCTGCCAGGCCGTAGGAGTACCCGTGCTGGCGGGCGGGGCGGCTTTCGGGCCCGACGGACGCCACGCGCGCCGGCTGGGCGCCGACGCCTGGGAGCCGGACGCGCGCTCGGCGGCACGCCGTATCGCGGACGGCATCGCGGTGCCGTCCGCCGGCAGGCAGCAGATCGACGATCTGCCGCACCTCGGCGACCAGGAGTACACCCTCGTCGTGCGCAGCAGGCCGCAGCTCGTGCGGGAGGTGCTGGCCCAGCTCGAGACCCGCTTCCCGGCGGCGGCCACCTACACGGAGCAGCAGCGCGAGCACACGGCGCAGGACATCGCCCACATCGTCGACTACCTGGGTGTGGCCCTCTACATGGACGACGACGAGCTCTTCACCGATTTCCTGGCGTGGACCGCGGGCATCCTGGAGGCACGGCGGGTCCCGGCAGTGTCCCTGAAACCGGTCCTCGACGTCCTGGGGACCGAGCTCAAGGACTTTCCCCGGTCCACCCGGCTGCTCGGCCGGGCGCGCACCGTCCTGGACGCCTTCCTGACGACCGCCGGCCACCACCCCGGAGCCTTCGGATGACCGGACTTCCCTCTCCGCCGTTCACCGTGGGTGTCGAGGCCGGCCCGGATGCCGTACGGCTGCGTCTCGCCGGTGACCTGGACTTCGACACGAGCGACCTGCTCGTGGAACGGGCGCGGGCCTGCCTCGCCGCCGAGCCCGGCCCGCAGGACCTGTTCCTCGACTGCTCCGGGCTGCGGCTCTGCGACTCGATGGGTGTCTCCAGTCTCCTGCTGATCCACCGGGGCACCTCGTCCCGCGGTGTGGCGCTGCACCTGGAGAACCCGCCCGCCTTCCTCCGCAGGATGCTGGACGTCACCGGGACGGCGCGGCTCTTCGTCCTCGACGGAGCCGGCCGGCAGACCGAGCAGGAGGAAGGTACTCCTCCCGCCCCGTCCGGCTGACGGCCGGGGCGGTCACCGAGCGGTCGGCGGCGCACCGAGGGCCGCGTCGAGCGTTGGGTAGCTCCGGAGCACACGGTCCACCCCCGCGGTCCGCAGGAGCCGCGTCAGGGTCGTGCCCGGTGCGGCGATGCGCAGATCCGTCCGCTGGTGCACCTCGATGAGGAGACTGAGGAACGAGGAGTCCGCGAAGGTGATCGCGGACGCTTCCAGTACGACGGTCTCGTGCCCGGCCACGGCCTGCCACATGGCGACGAAGAGCGGATCGACGCTGTCGGAGTCGAGATCGCCCTGAGCCCGGACGACCCAGTGACCGTTGATCTCGCCTTCGGCCGCCACCACGGGAAGGCCGGCCGGCGCGGAGTTGTCGAGGTGATCGCGGGCCATGCGGGAATTATGCCAACTGCCGGTGACCACCGGCGCAGCCGCCGTTCGGCGCCCGCTCAGGTGAGGGCGATCAGCGCGACGATGTGCTTGCCCTCGGGGAGATACGTGACGGACACCCGCTTCGCCAGACGGCGCACCAGGAGCCAGCCGTAGCCCCCGACCGAGGCGGCGGACGGATCGCGTTCCGCCGTGACCGGCGGCCGGGTGCTGGCATCGCTGACGGTGAGGAGGAGGCCTTCGTCGGTGATCTCCGTCGTGAATCCGGTGAGCCCGCCGCCGTGCCTGACGGCGTTGGTGACCAGCTCCGACGTCACCAGCAGCGCGTCGGCCACCACGACATCGGCCGGCCCTTCCCCGTCCAGCCCGCAGAAACGCTCCTGCAGGAGCCGGACGACGGCGTCGCGTGCGGCGGCCGCGTTACGCGGCACGCCGGGCGCGCGGCCCGTGCCCCCCGGCTTCTCCGGAGCAGGCGAGCCGACGGCCTCGTCCGGCTCTCCGGCCCGACGGCTGCCGTCCTCAAGCACTTCTCGTTCCCCGTCCATTACCCTCTGCGCCTGCCCGAACGGTCTCCGGTCACACTCCCGGCCGGGGAACCGGCCGACGGACGGCGCCTCCCGCAGGCGCTCAGCATGTCAGCGCCGCGTCCACCGTGTCGGCGAACGTGAAGACTCCGCCGGTGCCCGAGACGTCGAAGAGCCTGCGTACGCCCGTCCCGAGCGGCCCGGCCAGGATCAGCGGCACCCCGGCCGCGGCGTGGCGGTGCTGTGCGTTCAGCAAGGCGTGCAGCGCCGCAGAGTCCGCGAACTCCAGCCCGGACAGATCGGCCACGGTCAGCCGCCCCCCGCTCCCGGCCGCCTCGTCCAGCGCCTCGGCCAGTCCGGAAGTACCCGACCACCCGTCCAGGCTTCCCCGGACACGGATCAGTACGACACCGTCATCCGTGGCCTCCACGACCACGCGCAGTTCATCCGCCGTCATGGGTCGCATTTTCCTACACCGGAGGAACCGGGGAAACCGGCTGCAGCGTCAGGGCCACACCAGGCAGTACGCCTGGTGGCCCGCGTCGTGCAGCCGGTGGGAGAAGTCCTGCCACTCATGGAGCAGTTGGTAGACGTTGAACGCGTCGCGCGGGCCGCCGCGGTCCGGGACCGTGGACCAGATGAAGGCCGCCGCGCCGACCGATTCCTCACCGACGTCCCGCAGCGGGTCGACCACCGTCATCGGCAGCTTGACCACGGCGTAGTCGGGATGGAGCACGACCAGCTCCAGCGGGGGCACCTTGTTCAGGGGTATGCCCTGTATGCCGGTGAGCACCATGGCCGCCACCGTCTCGGGCTTGATCTTGCTGAACATGCCGCCCATGCCCAGCTCGTCGCCGCCCAGCTCCTCGGGACGCATGGAGATGGGCACACGTGCGGCGGTGGCCCCGTCAGGGGCACCGAAGTACTTGTAGGTCACCCCCACCCGTCCACTGCTCCTGCTCCCCGAACCGTCGACGCCGCCCGCCTGGACGTCCCGTACGCGCTCGGCCTCGCGTTCGGCCTTACGCCGGTGCCGCCCTCGCCGGGCAGGCTCGGGCCCCAGGTCGTCGGTCCCTTCGCCCACTCCGCCACCGCGATGCATATCTCATCCACCCGACTACTTCTTAGGAGACACAGCCCCGCCGCGCAACCCGATCATCGTCAGTGACCTCCCCCACGGGCGTGCGGTGAAACACCTGTCCGCAAGACCGTCGACGCCTCTGACACCATGGCATGTGTGAGCTTTCCCTATGACGCCCCAGTTTCGCAGACGCGAGGAGACTGACGCCCTTTCGTTGTACGAGCCTCATACGGGGAGAGCGCGCTCCCCGCTCACCGGCGGCCGGGAATTCCGGCCAGGCCCCCCGAAACCCGAATCGCAGATCAGGACCAAAGTGGCGTATTCATACGAAGCCCCAGTTTCGCAGACGCTTTTCGACCGTGCGTCCCTCGTGACGCCCGGCGGCGTGAACTCTCCCGTGCGTGCCTTCCGGGCCGTGGGCGGTACGCCCCGGTTCATGGTGTCCGGTACGGGTCCGTACCTCACCGACGCCGACGGCCGTGAGTATGTCGACCTCGTGTGTTCGTGGGGGCCGATGATCCTCGGCCACGCGCACCCGGAAGTCATCGCGGCCGTCCAGGACGCGGTGGCCCGGGGTACCTCCTTCGGTACGCCGGGGGAGGGCGAGGTCGCGCTCGCCGAGGAGATCGTGGCCCGGATCGAGCCCGTGGAGCAGGTGCGGCTGGTGTCGTCCGGCACCGAGGCGACCATGTCCGCGATCCGGCTCGCCCGTGGTTTCACCGGGCGCGCCAAGGTCGTGAAGTTCGCCGGGTGCTACCACGGGCACGTCGACGCGCTGCTGGCCTCGGCCGGCTCCGGGGTCGCCACCTTCGGCCTTCCCGACACGCCCGGCGTGACCGGGGCCCAGGCGGGCGACACGATCGTGCTGCCGTACAACGACCTGGAGGCCGTGCGCGCCGCGTTCGCCGCGCAGCCGGGTGAGATCGCCTGTGTGATCACCGAGGCGTCGCCGGGCAACATGGGCGTCGTACCGCCCCTGGACGGCTTCAACGCCGGGCTGAAGGAGATCTGCGCGGCCAACGGCGCGCTGTACATCTCCGACGAGGTGATGACCGGATTCCGTACGTCCAAGGCCGGCTGGTACGGCATCGACGGCGTGCGGCCCGACCTGATGACCTTCGGAAAGGTCATGGGCGGCGGCTTCCCCGCCGCGGCCTTCGGCGGCCGTGCCGACGTGATGGCGCACCTGGCGCCCGCGGGCCCCGTCTACCAGGCGGGCACCCTCTCCGGGAACCCGGTCGCCACCGCTGCCGGCCTCGCGCAGCTGCGGCTGCTGGACGACGCGGCGTACGCGAAGGTCGACGCGGTCTCCGCGGAGCTGCGCTCCCTGGTGGGCGAGGCGTTCACCAAGGAGGGCGTCGCGCACACCGTGTCGGCGGCGAGCAACATGTTCTCCGTCTTCTTCACCGACGAGCCCGTCCGGAACTACGAGGACGCGAAGAAGCAGGAAGCTTTCCGCTTCACGGCGTTCTTCCACTCGATGCTGGAGCAGGGCGTCTATCTGCCGCCGTCCGCCTTCGAGTCCTGGTTCGTCTCCACCGCCCACGACGCGCGGGCGCTCGAGCGGATCGCCGCGGCGCTGCCCGCCGCCGCCCGTGCCGCATCGGAGGCCACCGCATGAGCGAGAACAGCGCGAAGGACATCACCGTCGTCCACCTGATGCGCCACGGTGAGGTGCACAACCCGGACGGCGTGCTCTACGGACGCCGCGCCGGCTACAGCCTGTCCGAGCTCGGCCGCAAGATGGCCGACCGGGTCGCCGAGCACCTGGAGAAGCGCGACATCACGCATGTCGTGGCCTCCCCGCTGGAGCGCGCCCAGGAGACGGCCACGCCGATCGCCAAGTCGCACGGCGTGGACCTGGCGACCGACCGGCGTCTCATCGAGGCCGCCAACGTCTTCGAGGGCAAGACCTTCGGGGTCGGCGACGGCGCGCTGCGCAAGCCCGAGAACTGGAAGCACCTCACCAACCCCTTCAAGCCGTCCTGGGGTGAGCCGTACATCGAGCAGGTCGTACGGATGATGGGCGCCCTGGACGCGGCGCGTGACGCCGCCCGGGGGCACGAGGCGGTCTGCGTCAGCCACCAGCTGCCGATCTGGATCGTGCGGAGCTTCGTGGAGCGGCGCCGGCTGTGGCACGACCCGCGCAAGCGGCAGTGCACCCTGGCCTCGCTGACGACCTTCACGTACCAGGGCGACGAGATCGTGTCGGTCGGATACACCGAGCCCGCCCGGGACCTGGTGCCGGCGCATCTCCTCGCGGGTGCGAAGCCGGTCAAGGGGAAGTCCAAGGCGTTCGGGGCGTAGCCGCCCATGTGCCGCGCGCCGGGGCTCGCGTTTCCCGCCGTCCTGTATGCCGTGTGCAGCACCTGTAAGGGTCTGTTCACGTAACAACTTTTGTGATTATCGGTGGAACCGTCGTGTTGGTTTCCTCATCTAAGCCATCGCCAGTTTGTATGGCCTTGAGGTAATACGACCGCAGATGGGGACGCTATGCGTGAAATCAACCGAAGGGGCCTGCTCGGGGCAGGGCTCGGAGCCGCAGCCGCGCTGTCGATGGCCGGCTGCGGCTCCCTCGGATCGTCGGACAGCCGGGCGGATCCCGAAAAGAGTTCCAACGGCGGCAAAGGGACGCACGGGAATGGCGGAGGCGCACCCGGAAAACAGGTGAGACTGATCGGTGACGGCTCCACGTCGGACACCGGAAAACAGCCGAATCAGCCCGTCGCCCCCGTCCCGCTCGAACCGGGCCAGAAGCCGCCGCAGTTCGTGATCTTCTCCTGGGACGGGGCGGGCGAGGTCGGCAACGGACTCTTCCCGCGCTTTCTCGAACTCGCCAAGGAACACGACGCGGCGATGACCTTCTTCCTCTCCGGGCTCTATGTGCTGCCCGAGTCGAAGAAGTCGCTGTACCGCCCGCCCAACAACCCCCGGGGCGCCTCCGACATCGGTTATCTCACCGATGACCACGTCAAGCAGACCCTGAAGTACGTCCGCCAGGCCTGGCTCGACGGGCACGAGATCGGCACCCATTTCAACGGGCATTTCTGCGGCGGTTCCGGATCGGTGGGCAACTGGACACCCGCGCAATGGCAGAGCGAGATCGATCAGGCGGTGTCGTTCGTCACCGAATGGCGGACCAACACCGGGTGGGAGGATGTCGAACCGCTGCCGTTCGACTACCGGAAGGAATTGGTCGGGGGTCGTACGCCCTGTCTGCTCGGCCAGGACAATCTCCTCCCCACCGCGAAGCAGCTCGGCTGGCGGTACGACGCGAGCTCGCCGGGCGGCAGCCAGATGTGGCCCGAGAAGCGCCAGGGCGTCTGGGACCTTCCGCTTCAGGGCATTCCCTTCCCCGGCCACACCTTCGAAGTCCTCTCCATGGACTACAACATCCTCGCCAACCAGTCGAAGAATTCGACCAATGGCATGCCCTCCCGCTATCCGGGATGGCGCACCCAGGCCACCGACGCGTATATCGCCGGATTCGACCGCGCCTACGAGACGAACCGTGCGCCCTTCTATGTCGGAAACCACTTCGAGGAGTGGAACGGCGGCATCTACATGGACGCCGTGGAGGACGCGCTCAAACACATCGCGGGCAAGCCGGATGTGCGCCTCGTCTCCTTCCGGCAGTACGTCGACTGGCTCGACGCACAGGACCCGGCGGTGCTCGCGAAGCTCCGTACGCTCCAGGTGGGACAGGCCCCCGAAGGTGGCTGGAACGCCTTCTTTAAACAGGCTTGACAAGGGGCTTTACGGTCACCGAGGGGGGTGCCCAAGATCCCCGGAACTGCCATGCGAAACTTTTCACATGAGCTCTGGCCGCGTACCCCGACGCCGCTTCACCCTGCTCGCCGCAACCGCGGTGGCCGGTGCCCTGACCCTGTCCGCATGCAGTGGTGACGGCGCCAAGGCGGGCGGCGGCGGCAACACGAATTTCGTCACCGGCAGCGGAGGGATCTCCACCGTCGCCAAGGGCGAACGCACCGACGCGCCGAAGCTGGACGGCACGACCCTGGACGGCAAGGACCTCGCCGTCGCCGACTACAAGGGCAAGATCGTCGTCCTGAACTTCTGGGGATCCTGGTGCGGCCCGTGCCGCGCCGAGGCCAAGCACTTCGAGAAGGTGGCGAAGGCGACCGAGGACCAGGGCGTCCAGTTCGTCGGCGTCAACACCAGGGACCCGCAGAAGTCCCTCGCGGTCAGCTTCGAGAAGGACTTCGGGGTCACCTACCCGAGCATCTACGACCCGACCGGGAAGCTGCTCCTGCGCTTCCCGAAGGGCACGCTGAACCCCCAGGCCATCCCGTCGACCGTGGTCATCGACCGGGACGGGAAGCTCGCCGCCCGGTCGCTCGCCGCGCTCGACGCGGAGAAACTGCGCGAGATGATCGACCCGCTGGTCGCGGAGAAGTGACTCCGGTGCTCGAACTGGCCGCGGCCGGCGGAAACGAGACGGTCCTCAGCGGAGCTCTCATAGTGGCGCTGCCCATCGCTCTGCTCGGCGGTCTCGTCTCCTTCTTCTCGCCGTGCGTCCTGCCCCTGGTGCCCGGCTACCTCAGCTACGTCACCGGGGTCAGCGGCGCCGACCTGGCCGAACAGCGGCGTGGCCGAACCGTCGCCGGGGCCTCGCTCTTCGTGCTCGGCTTCACCGTCGTGTTCGTGTCCGGTGGCGCGCTCTTCGGCTTCTTCGGGCAGACGCTCCAGGAGTACAGCGGGACGCTGTCCAAGGTCCTCGGCGTACTGATGATCCTCATGGGAATCTTCTTCATGGGCCTCATGCCCTGGATGACGCAGCGCGAGTTCCGCATCCACAAGCGGCCGGTGACCGGCCTGGCCGGCGCACCGCTGCTCGGCGCCCTCTTCGGGATCGGCTGGACGCCGTGCCTCGGGCCGACGCTCGCCTCCGTCAACACGCTCGCCTTCACGCAGGCGACCGCGGGCCGCGGGGCGATCCTGTCCGTGGCGTACTGTCTCGGACTCGGTGTCCCCTTCGTCCTGGCGGCGGTCGCCTTCCGTAAGGCGCTCGGAGCGTTCGGCTGGGTCAAGCGCCACTACGCGTGGGTCATGCGCATCGGCGGCGGCATGATGATCGTGACCGGACTGCTCCTGCTGACGGGCGCCTGGGACGCGCTCATCCAGGAGATGCAGGCCTGGTCCAACGGCTTCACTGTAGGGATCTGAGTCCATGAGCAACACGCACACCACGGACGAGCGCGACCTCGGCGAGGCCGGAGAGCAACTGTCCACCGCCCCGCGCGAAGAGTCCGCGTCCTCCGTGCCCGCGATGGGCGTCATCGGCTGGGCCCGGTGGTTCTGGCGCCAGCTCACCTCGATGCGGGTCGCGCTGATCCTGCTCTTCCTGCTGTCGCTCGGCGCGATCCCCGGCTCACTGATCCCGCAGAACAGCGTGGACGAGCTGAAGGTGCAGACCTTCAAGGAAGCCCACACCACCGTCACGCCGATCTACGAGAAGCTCCAGTTCTTCGACGTCTACAGCTCGGTGTGGTTCTCCGCGATCTACATCCTGCTGTTCGTCTCCCTGATCGGCTGCATCGTCCCGCGCACCGGCCAGTTCGTCGGCCAGCTGCGCGGCCGTCCGCCCGGCGCCCCGAAGAAGCTGACCCGGCTGCCCGCCTACACCACCTGGCGCACCGACGCCGAGCCCGAGCAGGTCCGCGAGGCCGCGCTCGGCATCCTGCGCAAGCGGCGCTTCCGCTCGCACGCGGTGGGCGACGCGGTGGCCGCGGAGAAGGGCTATCTGCGCGAGACCGGGAACCTGCTCTTCCACATCGCGCTGATCGTCATGCTCGTCGCGTTCGCCGGCGGGCAGCTCTTCAAGTCCGAGGGCGGCAAGCTGATCGTGGAGGGTGACGGCTTCGCCAACACGATCACCCAGTACGACGACTTCAAGTCCGGCTCGCTCTTCGACACCGACGACCTCACCCCCTTCAGCTTCGACCTGGAGGACTTCGTCGGCACGTACGAGCGGAGCGGCCCGCAGCGCGGCACGCCCAGGACCTACGAGGCCCGCGTGACGTACGCCGAGGGCGCCGACGGTGAGCCGAAGAAGAAGGTCATCGAGGTCAACAAGCCGCTCGTCGTCGACGGCACGAAGGTCTACCTGAACGCCCACGGCTACGCCCCCGTCATCTCGGTCAAGGACGGCAAGGGCAAGGAGGTCTACAGGTCCGCCGTGCCCCTGCTGCCCATCGACAACAACGTCACCTCGACCGGCGCGATCAAGGTGATGGACGGCTACAAGGGGACCGACGGCAAGAAGACCCAGCTGGGCTTCCAGGCCTTCTTCGTACCGACGTTCGCGGGCAACGGCCAGGGCACGATGTTCTCGCAGTACCCCGGACTCGACTACCCGGTCCTCGCGCTCAACGGCTACTACGGCAGCCTCGGCGTCGACTCCGGACTGCCGCAGAACGTCTACCAGCTCGACACGTCCAAGATGAAGGAATTCAAGGACAGCAACGGGGACAAGCTCAAGAAGCGACTGCGCCCCGGCGAGACCATGAAGCTCCCGGACGGCGCGGGCTCGGTCACCTTCGAGAGCGTCGAGGAATGGGCCAGCTTCCAGATCTCGCGCCAGCCCGCCAGCGGCTGGGCGCTCACCGGCGCCGTCGCCGCCATCATCGGGCTCGCCGGTTCGCTCTTCATCCAGCGCCGACGCGTCTGGGTGCGGGCGGTCCGGGGCGCGGACGGCGTCACCGTCGTCGAGATGGCGGGCCTGGGGCGGAGCGAGTCCGCGAAGCTGCCCGAGGAGCTGGCCGATCTCGCGGTCGCGCTCAACACCGTGGCGCCCACCGCGCCCGATCTCGAACCCGAGACCGAACAACCCTCCGAAGAACCTGCCGAAGGGGCTGAGAAGTGAATCTCGCCGCCGCAACCAACGAGAATCTTGCGAACATCAGCAACACGCTGATCTATTCGTCGATGGCCGTCTACACCCTGGCCTTCTTCGCGCACATCGCGGAGTGGGTGTTCGGCAGCCGCAGCAAGGTCGGCCGCACGGCCGCCGCGCTGAAGAAGGACTCGGCCACCGGCGGTTCGACGGTGAAGGTGCAGGCCGCCCAGGGCGGCAGCACCGCAGTGCTGGAGCGCCCCAAGATCGTCACCCGTTCCGCCGCCGGGACCCGGGACGTCCCGGACGGCCCCGGAGCCGCGGGCGGCACCTTCAAGGGCGACCTGTGGGGGCGGATCGCGGTCTCCCTGACCGTCGTCGCCTTCGCCGTCCAGGCCGGCGGAGTCGTCGCACGCGCCCTGTCCGTGCAGCGTGCCCCCTGGGGCAACATGTACGAGTTCTCGATCACCTTCTCCACCGTGGCCGTCGGTGCGTACCTGATCCTCCTGGCGCTGAAGAAGAACGTCCG
Source organism: Streptomyces sp. NBC_01166 (assembly GCF_045039765.1). Taxonomy (NCBI): domain Bacteria; kingdom Bacillati; phylum Actinomycetota; class Actinomycetes; order Kitasatosporales; family Streptomycetaceae; genus Streptomyces; species Streptomyces sp. NBC_01166. The sequence goes on along the minus strand of NZ_CP108613.1, from coordinate 3,791,493 downwards.
CTGGATCGGTCTGCTGCTGGTCACCACCGTCCTGCTGGACCTCGGCATCGCGACCACCACGCTGTACACCGACAGCGACCAGCTGGTCCCGGCGCTGCACTCCTACTGGCTGTGGATCCACGTCTCCACCGCCATCATCTGCGGCGCCGTCTTCTATCTCGGCGCCGTCGGCACGCTGCTCTACCTGTTCCGCGACAGCTACGAGAACAAGATCGCGAACGGTGGCACGCCGGGCAAGTTCGCGACCTCGGTCCTGGAGCGGCTGCCCGCCGCGAAGACCCTGGACACCTTCTCGTACCGCATCAACGCCGCGGTCTTCCCGCTGTGGACGTTCACGATCATCGCGGGCGCCATCTGGGCGGGCGACGCCTGGGGCCGCTACTGGGGCTGGGACCCCAAGGAAGTCTGGTCCTTCATCACCTGGGTCGCCTACGCCTGTTACCTGCACGCCCGCGCGACGGCCGGCTGGAAGGGACGCAAAGCGGCCTACCTGGCGCTGATCGCCTTCGGCTGCTGGCTCTTCAACTACTACGGCGTGAACATCTTCGTCACCGGCAAGCACTCCTACGCCGGAGTCTGACCGGCACAGCCGCGAGGGCGCGACCGCTTCGGTGCGGTCGCGCCCTCGCGGCATGTACGGGCGTCAGCCGAGCGGGGTGTCCAGGACCGCCTTGCGGTGGCTGAAGGTCTCCAGGGAGTACCGGCCGTGGTAGCTGCCCATGCCGCTCTCGCCGACCCCGCCGAACGGCAGGTCGGACACGGTCAGGTGGGCCAGCGGCAGGCCGATGCCGACCCCGCCCGAGGACGTCTCGGCCAGCAGCCGCTCGCGTACGGCGGGGGACTCCGTGAACGCGTACAGCGCCAGGGGCTTGTCCCGGTCGTTGATGAAATCGATGGCCTCGTCGAGGCCGTCCACGGTGAGGACCGGCAGGACCGGGCCGAAGATCTCCTCCCGCATCACGGGGGAGTCCGGGGCGACATCGGCCAGCACGGTCGGGGCGATGTACTTCGTGTCCCGGTCGTGGGCGCCGCCCGTCACCGTACGGCCGGAGTCCAGGAGGCCCACCAGCCGGTCGAAGTGGCGCTCGTTGACGATCCTGCCGTACTCAGGGCTGGTGGACGCGTCCTGCCCGAACAGCCCCTCGACCGCAGTCGCGAGGGCGTCCGCCAGGGCCGGCGCGGTCTCCGGGTCGGTCAGGACGTAGTCGGGCGCGACGCACGTCTGGCCGGCGTTGAGGAACTTCCCGGAGGCCAGCCGGGCGGCCACCGTCTTCAGGTCCGTGCCACGGTCGACGAACACGGGCGACTTGCCGCCCAGTTCGAGCGTCACCGGCGTGAGGTGCTTCGCCGCCGCGGCCATCACGATGCGGCCGACCGTGCCGTTGCCCGTGTAGAAGATGTGGTCGAAGCGCTCGGTGAGCAGCGCGGTGGTCTCCGGGACCCCGCCCTCCACGACGGCGAGTGTGTCGGCGTCCAGATACTCCGGCAGCAGCCGGGCCAGGGCGGCGGAGGTGGCGGGCGCCAGCTCGCTGGGCTTCGCCACGACGGTGTTGCCCGCGGCCAGCGCGCCGGCGACCGGTGCGAGCAGCAGCTGCACCGGGTAGTTCCAGGGCGCGATGACGAGGACGACACCGAGCGGGTCCTGCACGGTGTGGGCGGTGGCCCCGGCGAGTACGGCCGGTACGGGAGCGGGCTCGGGCTCCAGCCAGCCGGCCAGGCGCTCCAGGGTGTGGTCGATCTCGCGGACCGTGAAGTCGATCTCGGTCCGGTAGGCCTCCTTGCGGCTCTTGCCGAGGTCGGCCCGGAGTGCCTCGGCCAGTTCGTCACCGCGCTCGGTGAGCAGGGCGCGCAGCCGCGTCAGCCGGTCCGTGCGCCAGGCGAGGTCCCTGGTGCGGCCGGTACGGAAGGCTCCACGGAGCCGGGCCACGACATCGGCCGGGGACTCCCGCACGGTCTCGGCGGCGCTCACAGGGCCGCCAGGATCTCGCGGGCCAGCTGCTCGGAGGAGGCGGGGTTCTGGCCGGTGTGCAGGTTGCGGTCGTGCACGGTGTGCACCGACCAGGCCTCGGCGGCGGTGTAGTCGGCGCCGAGCTCGACGAGGCGGTCCTCGACCAGCCAGGGCGCCTTGTCGGCCAGTCCGGCCTGGGCCTCCTCGACGTTGCTGAAGCCGGTCATGCGGTACCCGGCGAACGGCCAGCTGCCGTCCTCGCGGCGCGCGGGCAGCAGGGCCGCGGGGGCGTGGCACAGGACGGCCACCTGGGTGCCGGAGTCCAGGGCCGAGGTGAGCAGCCGGCCGGACGTCTCGTCGACGGCCAGGTCCTCCATGGGGCCGTGGCCACCGGGGTAGAAGACGACGTCGTACGACGTGGGCACGACGTCCTCGAGCCGGGCGGGGATGCGGAGCGTCTCGTCGATGGCGGCGAGGTACGAGGCCACGGCGTCGGCCTGGTCCTGGCCGCCGTTGTACTCGGCGGTGAGGCTGACGCTGTCCACGGTGGGGGCGACCCCGCCGGGGGTGGCGATGGTGATGTCGAAGCCGGCCTGGGAGAAGACCCGGTGGGGGGCGGCGAGTTCCTCCGCCCAGAAGCCGGTGGGGTGGGCGGTGCCGTCGTTGAGTGTCCAGTGGTCGGCACCGGTGAGGACGAAGAGTACGGAGGACATGGGGTGCTCCCTACGAGACGCGAGACGCGTGAAACATGAAGCTTGATATGCTCAAGCAATACCCTTCATGTAACGGGTCAAAGTTGAGCATGTCAAATGAATGCGGGTGCGTGGCGGACAGCGTCCGGGCCTCCGGACCACGCGCACCGATCGAAGGATGACCGACCATGACGACGGAACCGGCACCCCGCGCCGTCCCTACTCCGGACGAACTGCTCGAACCCCTCGCAGTCGTCGTCCGTGGCCACCACGACGACCTCACCGCCGTCGCCGGCCGCCACGGTCTCAGCACCTCGCAGGCCCGGGCGCTGATCGCCCTCAACGAACCCATGCCCATGAGCGCGCTGGCCAGTCATCTGGTGTGCGACGCGTCCAACGCGACCGGTCTCATCGGCCGTATGGAGGCCCGCGGCCTGGTGACGCGCACCCCGGCGCCGGAGGACCGCCGCTCCAAGGTGGCCTCCCGCACAGCGGAGGGCACCGAGCTGGCGCACCGCATCCGGGCCGAGATGCGCGTGGTGCACGGCGCGCTGGAGGCGCTCACCCCCGAGGAGCGCACGGCGCTGCTGCCCCTGCTCGACCGGCTGGGGCGGCTCCTGTCCTCGTGAACTCATGAACCGTGAGATGAAGTCATGAACCCGTGAGGACAGGGCTCATGAGGTGGCGGGCGGAGCCGAGTCGTCGGGGCCGGCGCCGCCCTCACGGCGCTTCAGGTCCTCCTCGCGGCGGCGCAGGTCGGCCTCCCGCTCGTCGAGGCGCGCCTCGTCGCTCCTGGTCCCGTCCCTCAGCGACTTCTCGTCCTTCAGCGACTTCTCGTCCTTCAGCGACTTGAGGAAGTCCGGGTTGTCGTCGGGCGCCACCCATGTCGTGCGGCGGCCGCGGTGCCATTCGGAGGGCGTACGGCCCCCGGCGGGCGCGTGGCGGGGCTTGCCCGCGGCCAGCCAGACGATCGGCCCGACGATCCAGAACAGCAGGATGATGAAGACCCAGGCGATCTTCGGCAGGTGCTTCGCCTCGTCCTCCGGGGTGTTCAGGCAGTCGATGAACGCGTAGATCGTCAGTGCCAGCGGCAGGAGATAGATCAAGGCCCTGAGCATGGTGGAAGGTCCCCCGAGGTGAGGTGGGGAGGCGCACGGACCGCCCCCGGTGACGGGCCCAGGGTAGCGGGTGTCCGATACTTGGCCTTATGGCTTACGACGATCTTCGCTCCCTGCTCCGGGCTCTGGAGCGCGAGGGCGATCTCAAGCGCATCAAGGCCGAGGTCGACCCGTATCTGGAGGTCGGCGAGATCGTCGACCGGGTGAACAAGGCGGGCGGGCCCGCGCTGCTGTTCGAGAACGTCAAGGGGGCGTCCATGCCCCTGGCCATGAACGTCTTCGGGACCGACCGGCGGCTGCTCAAGGCGCTCGGACTGAAGTCCTACGCCGAGATCAGCGACAAGATCGGCGGACTCCTCAAACCGGAACTGCCGCAGGGCTTCGTCGGGATCCGCGAGGCCTTCGGGAAGCTCGGCGCGGTGACCCACCTGCCGCCGAAGAAGGTGAAGTCCGACAGCGCCCCCGTCCAGGAGGTCGTCCTCACCGGCGACGACGTGGACCTGGACCAGCTGCCCGCGCTCTTCACCTGGCCCGAGGACGGCGGCTCCTTCTTCAACCTGGGCCTCACCCACACCAAGGACCCCGAGACGGGGATCCGCAACCTCGGTCTCTACCGGCTGCAGCGCCACGACAAGCGCACCATCGGGATGCACTGGCAGATCCACAAGGACAGCCGCAACCACTACCAGGTCGCCGCCAGGCGTGGCGAGAAGCTGCCCGTCGCCATCGCGTTCGGTGCGCCGCCCGCGGTCACGTACGCCTCCACGGCACCGCTGCCCGGGGACATCGACGAGTACCTCTTCGCCGGCTTCGTCCAGGGCAAGCGGATCGAGATGGTCGACTGCAAGACCGTCCCGCTCCAGGTCCCGGCCCAGGCCGAGGTCGTCATCGAGGGGTGGCTGGAGCCGGGCGAGATGCTGCCCGAGGGGCCGTTCGGCGACCACACGGGCTTCTACACCCCCCAGGAGCCCTTCCCCGCGCTGAAGATCGACTGTGTGACGATGCGGAAGCGCCCGCTGCTGCAGTCGATCGTCGTGGGCCGGCCGCCCACCGAGGACGGTCCGCTGGGCCGGGCCACCGAGCGGTTCTTCCTGCCCCTGCTCAAGATCATCGTCCCGGACATCGTGGACTACCACCTGCCGGAGTCGGGCGGCTTCCACAACTGCGCGATCGTCTCGATCGACAAGAAGTACCCGAAGCACGCCCAGAAGGTGATGAGCGCAGTCTGGGGCGCCCACATGATGTCGCTGACCAAACTGATCGTGGTGGTGGACTCCGACTGCGACGTCCACGACCTGCACGAGGTCTCCTGGCGGGCGCTGGGCAACACGGACTACGCCCGCGACCTCACCGTCGTCGAGGGGCCGGTCGACCATCTCGACCACGCCTCCTACCAGCAGTTCTGGGGCGGCAAGGCCGGGATCGACGCGACGAGGAAATGGCCCGAGGAGGGCTACACCCGGGACGGCGGCTGGCCGGCCATGGTCGAGTCCGACCCGGATACGGCGGCGAAGGTCGACCGCCGATGGAAGGAGTACGGACTGTGAGCGCCTCAGCCGCCGCTGTGCCGCAGCCCCGCAGTAAGCCCCGCGCGTTCCTGCGGCTGGTGATGATCGAGCACTCGGTCTTCGCGCTGCCGTTCGCCTACATCGCCGCGCTGACCGCGATGTTCCAGCTGGACGGCACGTTCCACTGGGGCACGCTGCTGCTCGTGACCGTCGCGATGGTCGGGCTGCGTACGTTCGCGATGGCCGCCAACCGGATCATCGACCGGGAGATCGACGCCCGTAATCCGCGCACGGAGGGCCGGGAGCTGGTGACCGGCGCGGTCACGGTGAAGTCCGCGTGGACCGGCGCGATCGTGGCCGTCGTCGTCTTCCTGGGCGCCGCCGCCCTGCTGAACCCCCTCTGTCTGGCTCTGGCTCCGGTCGCCGTCGTGCCGATGGTCGTCTATCCGTACGGCAAGCGGTTCACGAACTTCCCGCACGCGATCCTGGGGATCGCCCAGGCCATGGGGCCGATCGGCGCCTGGCTGGCGGTGACCGGGAGCTGGTCGTGGGACGCGGTGATCCTGGGGCTCGCCGTCGGCATCTGGATCGGCGGCTTCGACCTGATCTTCGCCTGCCAGGACGTGCAGGCGGACCGGGCCCACGGAGTGCTCTCCTTCCCCGCACGCTTCGGGATCCCGGCCGCCCTCTGGGGCGCACGGGTCTGCCATGTGGTGACGACCGGGCTGCTGGTGTGGTTCGGACTGGCGACGGACGCGGAGATCTTCTACTGGATCGGCATGGTGGTCGTCGCCGTGGCCTTCGTGTACGAGCACCGGGTCGTGCGGCCGCACGACCTGTCCCGGCTGAACCGGGCCTTCTTCTCGGTCAACGGCTTCATCGGGATCGCGCTCTTCGCGTGTGCGCTGCTCGATCTGCTGGTGCGGGGTCTCACACCCTGACCCTCACACCCTGACCCTCACACCCTGACCCTCACACCGTGACCCTCATACCGTGATGTAGCCCTTGGGCTCCTGCGGGCGGCGGGGGCGGCGGAAGAAGAACGCCGACGCCACCCCGCCTATGAGGCCGAAGAGGTGGCCCTGCCAGCTGATGCCGGAGTCCGTCGGCAGCACGCCCCAGAGCAGGGAGCCGTAGACCGCGGCGATGATCACGCCGACGACGATGTCCAGCGGTCGCCGGTCCACGAAACCGCGGACCAGCAGATAGCCGAAGAGGCCGAAGACCACGCCGGACGCGCCGAGCGTCACCGTGTTCGGCGGCGCGGTGAGCCAGACGCCGACGCCGGCCGTCACGATCACGACGAGCACCACGGCGGCGAACCTGCGTATCCCGCCGAGCGCGGCGATGAAGCCGAGCACCAGCAGCGGGACGCTGTTGGACGCCACGTGCTCCCAGCCGCTGTGCAGAAACGCGGAGGGGACGACGTCGGCCAGCTCGGCGGGTTCGCGCGGGCTCACGCCGTAGCCGTCGAGGGAATTGCCCGTCGCCATGTCGATGCCTTCCAGCAGCCACAGCAGCGCGACCCAGGCGAGCATGACCGCGCCGGCCGTGACGGCCCGTGCGGTGGCGGTGGTGCGTGTCCCCGTCATGGTCACCCCCTGTCCATGGCTGTTCCCTCATCCGTTGCAACGTCCGGAGCCCCTGGCTCAGTTCCTGGGACGGGGGGCCGGATAGGCTCGGCGGTGTGACAGCCGGGACTTCGATGAGTCAGCAGGAGCGCAGGCCTTGGATTGTCGGGGTATCGGGCGCATCGGGCACGCCGTTCGCGGCCTCGGTGCTGCGCGGACTGCTGGCGGCCGGGGAGAGCGTCGATCTGGTGGTCAGCCGTGCCTCGCGGCTGACGCTCCTGGACGAGACGGGGCTCGCCTTCCGTGACGCCCACTGGCAGGAGGACCTGCGGAGCTGGCTGGCGCGGGGCGCGGACGGGAAGCCGGACACCTTCCGGCCCGACATCGACGGCGTGCGCCACTGGGCGGCCGGCGATCTGGCGGCAGGGCCGTCCTCGGGGTCGTATCCGGCGAAGGGGATGCTGATCGTCCCGGCGTCGACGGCGTGTGTGGCCGGGGTGGCGCTCGGGCTCTCGAAGGATCTGCTCCAGCGGGCCGCGAGCGTGACGCTCAAGGAGCGGCGGAAGCTGGTCGTGGCGGTGCGCGAGACACCGCTCAGCGGCCAGACGCTCAGGCAGATGGTCGCGCTCGACGAGGCGGGCGCCGTGGTGCTGCCCGCCTCTCCGGGGTTCTACGCGGGGGCGACGCACATCCAAGACCTGGTGGACTTCGTCGCCGGGCGGGTGCTGGACGCGGCGGGGGTGCCGCACCAGCTGTACCACCGGTGGGAGGGGGAGCTCGGTGGCGCCTCCCGGAGCTGAACCGGTGAGGTCAGCGCTTCTTCCTGCCGATGCGCGGGGCGCGGGCGCGGTCGACACGGTGGGCGGCGGCGGGCTGGTGGGCACGCGAGCGGTTGGCCAGGTCCTGCAGCTCGCGCATCCGGGCGTAGGCCATCTCGATCGAGTACACGGTGAAGTTCACTCCTGAAGATTCGAAAGCATTTCTTGGATACTGGGAAAGATTTACAGGGCCTGACCCTGTTGCGCCTTAGATTCTACACGTAAGCTCGCGGTACTGCTGAACAATGGAAGGTTTCAGTCACATGGACGCGGTGGACAGGCAGCTCATCCAGGCCCTCAGAGAGAACGGCAGGGCCTCGTATGCCGAGCTGGGACGGCTCGTCGGGCTCTCCGGGCCCAGCGTCACCGACCGCATCAACCGGCTGGAAACCGCCGGTGTCATCACCGGATACCGCGCGACCGTCGACGCGGCGTCGCTCGGGCTCGGCGTCACCGCGCTGATCGGCATCTCCCTCTCCGACGCCGCCGACCACGAGGACGTCGCGCACCGGCTGAAGGACCTCGCCGAGATCGAGGACTGCTGGTTCATCGCGGGCGACGACTCGTTCATGCTCAAGGTGCGGGTCGGCGACGTGGACGGCCTGGAGAAGACCATCCGGCGGCTCAGCGGCACCAGGGGGGTCTCCCGGACCCGTACGACGGTCGTGCTCTCCACCAAGTGGGAGAACCGGGTCGGGGAGCTCCCCGAGGAGGAGTGACGCCGAGCGGTGACGGGGGTGCCTCCGCCCGGAGGGCGGGGGAGTACCGTGGGCTGGCGGAACGACTACAGAGAGACATGGAGGCGCCCTAGTGGACGCGGGACTCAAGCGCGAGCTGGAGGAGAAGGTCCGGGCCGGCGAGCGGCTGACCCGCGAGGACGGGATCGCGCTCTACGAGTCCGACGACCTGGCATGGCTCGGCGGGCTGGCTCACGAGGTGCGTACGAGGAAGAACGGCGACGTCGTCCACTTCAACGTCAACCGTCACCTCAACATGACCAACGTGTGCACCGCGTCCTGCGCGTACTGCTCGTTCCAGCGCAAGCCGGGCGAGAAGGATGCGTACACGATGCGCATCGAGGAGGCCGTCCGCCTCGCCAAGGCGATGCAGGGCGAGAACCTCACCGAGCTGCACATCGTCAACGGGCTGCACCCCACCCTGCCGTGGCGCTACTACCCGCGCTCGCTCAGCGCGCTCAAGGAAGCTCTGCCGGAGGTGGCGCTCAAGGCGTTCACGGCGACGGAGATCCACCACTTCGAGACGATCTCGGGCCTCTCGGCCTCCGAGATCCTCGACGAGCTGATCGAGGCCGGTCTGGAGTCGCTGACCGGCGGCGGCGCGGAGATCTTCGACTGGGAGGTCCGCCAGCACATCGTCGACCACAACACCCACTGGGAGGACTGGTCGCGCATCCACCGTCTCGCGCACGAGAAGGGTCTCAAGACCCCGGCGACGATGCTGTACGGGCACATCGAGGAGCCCCGTCACCGCGTCGACCACGTGCTGCGGCTGCGGGAGATGCAGGACGAGACCGGTGGCTTCCAGGTCTTCATCCCGCTGCGCTACCAGCACGACTTCGTGGACATGAAGGACGGCAAGGTCCGCAATACCCTCCAGGCGCGGACGTCGATGGCGACCGGCGCGGAGGCGCTCAAGACCTTCGCGGTCTCGCGGCTGCTCTTCGACAACGTCCCGCACGTCAAGGTCTTCTGGGTCATGCACGGCGTGCAGACCGCGCAGCTCGCGCTCCAGCACGGTGCGGACGACATGGACGGCTCGGTCGTCGAGTACAAGATCACGCACGACGCGGACGACTACGGCACGCCGAACAAGCTCGGCCGTGAGGACCTGCTGGACCTCATCCGGGACGCGGGCTTCCGGCCCGTGGAGCGCAACACCCGGTACGAGATCCTGCGCGAGTACCCGGGCCCGGAGGCAGGCCGGCGCGAGACGCCGCAGCCGATGCGCGTCTGAGGCCTCGCGCCCGCCCGACGCCCCGCGCCCGTAGCGGGTGTTCCGGGTGTCCCGCTGTACGAAAGCCCCGGCCTGCCGTCCCCCGGCCGGGGCTTTCTCGCGTGGTGGACGCGGGTTGAAGGGGACTCATGGTAATAGTTAATCTGCTCAGATGGCGCTTACATTTGAAGTGGATCCCGCATTCGACCGGACCCTGCGGGACGGCATAGCCGCGCTCTGGGCCGACGTCAGCAACGCCGGCGGAGCCGTCGGCTTCGTGCCGCCCGTCACCGACGAGGAGGTCCGGCCGGAGCTGGTCAAGCACCTCGCCGCAATGGCCGAGGGCCGTACCCACCTGGTCGTCGGGCGCGACGAGGACGGCGCGGTGGCCGCCACCGCCTTCCTCACCCACAACACCCACCGGCTCATGCGGCACTGGATCGGCGCGTACACGGTGATGGTCCACCCGCGCCACCAGGGCAAGGGCTTCGGGCGCGCGCTGATGGCGGCCACGGCCGACGCCGCCCTGGCGCTCGACGGCATCGACGCCATCCGCCTCACCTGCCGGGGCGGGACCGGTGCCGACCGCTTCTACGCCTCCTGCGGATACAAGGAGGTGGGCCGGGTCCCGAACGCCATCCGGGTCGCCGAGGACGACTACCGCGACGACGTCATCATGCTGCTCCCGCTCTTCCGCTAGGCAGATTCCACGGCGTCGGGACAACCCTGCGAACTGATCGAATTCGGGGCATGCTTCACTGGTCGGGCAGGATCCCAGACTGCACGACCGCAGGAACGTCGGACGTAGAGAGAAGGCCAGCCGTGTCCGCTGCCAAGCCGAGCGCAACGATCCGGTACACCGCCATGCGCCTGCTGATTTTCGTCGGCTGCTTCTTCATCGCCGGTGTAGCGGTCCACTTCGGTGTGCTCCCCTCCGGTGTCGGCGGCTCCAACGTCGTCTGGGTCATCCTCCTCGGCCTGCTGCTCTCCGCCCCGCTGAGCTTCATCCTGCTGCGCAAGCAGCGCGACGAGATGTCCGAGCAGCTCATCTCGACGGTCGACCGGACCAAGGCCAGGCTCGAGGCGAACCGCACCCGCGAGGACAGCGTCGCCCAGTAGGCGCCGCGTAAGGTTCCTCACACCGCACCCACGCACAGACGAAGCCCCGGTACCGGAGCAGCCGCTCCCGTACCGGGGCTTCCGTGCGTCCGGGCGGGCTCGCCCCCGAAATGATCAAGAAGCGTACCTTTGAGGTTCTCAAAGTTGCAGTGTTAACGTATTCGACATGATTACTGCAGTGCGCACCCATCACGCTCTGAGCGTCCCGCTCGTGGTGCGCCTGCATGTCGATCTCTGCCGCTGTATGTCCGCGGTCTGTTGCCGCAACGTCTGAACCGGCATCATGCAGCGGCGCCGCCCCTGACGCGGGCGCCGCACCCCCGTCCCCCTGTTCGACCGCACGATCGTACGTCTGTCCCTCGTACGTCCCGATGCGTCACATCTGGAGTGTGTCCGTGTCCGCGAATCCCGCGCCCACCGCCGAGACCGAAGCCGGCAAGCCGTCCGGTTCCGGCTTCCGCCTGCCCAGAATCCCGTTCTGGATACAGATAGTCGCCGGTCTCGTCCTCGGCGTCCTGCTCGGCTGGCTCGCCCGCAGCCAGGACGTCAGCTGGCTCGTCACCACCCTTGACAAGGTCGGCAGCATCTTCGTCCAGCTGCTCAAGCTGGCCGTCGCGCCCCTCGTCTTCTTCGCGATCCTGGTGTCGATCACCAACCTGCGCAAGGTCAACAACGCCGCCAGGCTGGCCACGCGCACGCTGCTCTGGTTCATGATCACATCACTGATCGCGGTCGCCATCGGCCTCGCGATCGGCCTGATCACCAACCCGGGCGCCGGCACCGACCTCACTCCGAAGGACGGCGCCAAGCCCGAGCACGCCGGTTCCTGGCTCGACTTCCTCACCGGCATCATCCCGGAGAACGTGATCACGCCGTTCACCGAGCTGAACGTCCTGCAGATCGTCTTCATGGCCGCCGTCGCGGGTATCGCCGCGCTCCAGCTCGGCGAGAAGGCCAAGCCGATCCTCGCCCTCAGCGAGTCGATCCTGGAGCTCCTCCAGAAGGCCCTGTGGTGGGTCATCCGCCTCGCCCCGATCGGCACCGTCGGCCTCATCGGCTACGCCATCGCCGACTACGGCTGGGACCTGATCGGCAAGTACGCCACCTTCACCGCGGACGTCTACGTCGGCTGCGCCCTGGTGATGTTCGGCGTCTACCCGCTGCTGCTCGCCACCGTCGCCAAGGTCAGCCCGCTGCAGTTCTTCAAGGGCGCCTGGCCCGCGATCCAGCTGGCCTTCGTCTCCCGCTCCTCGGTCGGCACCATGCCGGTCACCCAGCAGGTCACGGAGCGCCTGGGCGTCCCGAAGGAGTACGCCTCCTTCGCCGTGCCGTTCGGTGCCACGACCAAGATGGACGGCTGCGCCGCGATCTACCCGGCGCTGGCGGCGATCTTCATCGCGCAGATCTTCGACGTCCAGCTGGGCATCGGTGACTACATCCTGATCGCGTTCGTCTCGGTCATCGGCTCGGCGGCCACCGCCGGCCTCACCGGTGCCACGGTCATGCTGACCCTCACCCTGTCGACGTTGGGCCTCCCGCTGGAGGGCGTGGGCCTGCTCCTCGCCATCGACCCGATCCTGGACATGATGCGCACCGCCACGAACGTGGCGGGACAGGCTCTGGTCCCGGTGATCGTCGCGGCCCGCGAGAAGATCCTCGACCACGACGCGTACAACTCGGCGTCGGCCTCACCGGTCGAGGAGCCCGAGGCGCACGACGTGGAGCCGAAGGGCGTTCCCGTCACGGCGTGACCCGCACGCGCACGAGCGCCCCCGGACCTCTGCGTCCGGGGGCGCTCCTGTGTGTGGCGGGGCGGTCAGGGTGTCTGGAAGACGACCTCGGGGTTGCCGGGTGTGGGGCCGTCCAGCAGGCGCTGGTGCCGGCCGCGCAGATGCTGGTCGAGGAAGGCGCTGACGTAGTCACGGGTGATCCGGACCTGACGGTCGGTGGACAGCGTGACCGTGGGGTCCAGCGTCACACCCATCCGGTCCTCCAGGACGGGTACGTCAGTGAAGCTGGAGTGGCCGGAGCCCTCGACGCCGATCCAGCGCTTCCAGCCGTCCAGCCGCTGATAGCCCTCGTCCCAGGACACGTCCCCGCCGCCGGGGGTGTGGAAGGACGTGGTGCCCAGCATCATGAAGGGGCGCTCGCCGAGGCCTGACGCGGGAACGCGCTCCTGGAACGTGCCGTCCATGTTGATCCCCGCGTCGAAGCGCGGGTCGTCGAGCATCGCGGAGGCGGCCGCGCTGCCCCCGATGGAATGGCCGGCCACGGCGACCCGGCCCGGGTCGATCATGCGGGAGCTCTTCCAGACGGGACGGTGGCCGGTCAGCCGGTCCAGCACGAAGGAGAGGTCGGCGGCCCGTCCGGTGGAGACGAGCCTGCCCAGCTCCTCCCGGGCTTCATCGGATGGCGCGGACTCCATCTTCTCGCAGGCCACGCAGGTCAGTACCCGGCCGTCGGGCAGTTCGGTCCCGAATGCCTCGTAGGCATGATCGACACTCGCCACCACGTAACCGCGGCTCGCCAGGTCCTCCGCGAGCGAGGTCATAGTCGCCCGGGGGTTGCCGAATCCGGGGGAGAGCAGCACCAGGGGGAAGCGCCCAGGGGCTGTCCGGGCGCCGGTGCGGGCGTGGGTGCCCAGCGCGCTCAACGCCGACGGTGGCACGGTGTCTTCCAGCCCGGTGTTCGCCAGCACCATCCGGGCTTCCCCGATGGTCATGTACGGGGCGGTGGCACCCGGCCGGCCATGGCGGGCGGGGTAGTACAGGGAGACCATCAGCTCGCGGTCCCCGGCCTTGGGCACCCAGGGGTCGGTGCGGTCGTGGTCGGTGAGGTTCAGGACCTCGGTGCCGACGGTGTACGGGCCGGTCGGGCGGGGCAGTTCGTCGACCGTGGTGGTGGCGGTGGCGGTGGCGGTGGCGGAGGCGGCCTGCGCGGGCGCCGGGCCGGATAATGCCTGGGCGGTGGCGACGGGCGTGGCCAGCAGGAGCGTGGTTGCGAGGGCGGCGACGGCCGTCCGTCTGCGGAGTCTCATCGTCATGCTGTGGACACTAGGCGGCGGGCCCGGGCTGGAGCATCGGTCCGCAGGGTGATCCGTGGGCTACCTGGGATGTACGCGGTGCTACCGCTCCTATCCAGTGCGCATGAGTGAGTCCTGGACCCACTGATGTGTTCTGGGCGCATCCCGAACGGTGCTGGATGCGCTGGGTTCCCGCTTTCGCGTCCCGTTCGGTGACACGCGATCATGCCCCGGGGCCGAGCCGCCTCCAACGACAGGGTCTGCACGAGGGGGCGTTGCCAGGACGCGGTCAGATACAACGGCCCCGGCCCACATCGAGATGGATGCGGTAGGCGACAGACCGGTTCGCTTCGACGCGGTCGGCCCACTCCACCCCCCGGTGGGCGAAAGCCACCGTGCCGGTGAGGGTGTAGCGGCCATGCTTGGCGTTGGCCAGATGGGCCAGCCGGGCGGGCAGCTTGATCGACACCTCGCCCTGCGGGGTGACGCGGACCGTCTCGTTGCCGAACCGCTTCCCCGACTCGCCGTCCGCCGCCAGAAACCAGCGTTCCGCCTCCCAGCGTTCCCGCCACCGCGCCTTCGTGAGACCGGCCTCGGCAAGATGGTGGCGGGTGTTGAACAGGCGCCTCCCGCCCCGAATCACCCGCACCCGACCGGCCTGCCAATTCGCCACCGCGGAAGTATGTGGACCACTACCGGCCATCGTGGCCGGGCCGTGTTCCGTCCGTACGACGGCGGGCGGGGCCGCGCCGTAGTCTTACCGAGGAGTAGCGCAGTGGGGGCGGGAGGGATGTCTGACGTGAGTGCAGTGAAGAGCAAACGGATGCCGCGCGCGGTGCGTGAGCAGCAGATGATGGACGCGGCCGTGCGGACCTTCGCGCAGCGCGGGTACCGGGCCGCCTCGATGGACGAGATCGCGGAACTGGCCGGTGTGTCCAAGCCCTTGGTCTATCTGTACCTGAATTCCAAGGAGGAGCTCTTCACCGCGTGCATCCGCCGGGAGTCGAAAGCGCTGGTGGAGGCCGTGCAGGCCGCGGTGGAGCCGGGGATTCCGGCTGACCGGCAACTGTGGTCGGGGCTGCGGGGGTTCTTCACGCACACCGCGGAGAACCCGGACGGCTGGGCGGTGCTCCACCAGCAGGCGAGCTCGCACGGGGAGCCGTTCGTCAGCGAGGTGGGGGCGCTGCGTGAGGAGATCGTTGCGTTCGTGACGGGTCTGATCGGCGCGGCGGCACGCGAGGCGCACAGCGATCCCGCGCTGCCCGACCGGGATGTGGCGGGGCTCGCGCAGGCGCTGGTGGGGGCGGCGGAGGCGCTCGCCGGGTGGGCGAACGCCACTCCCGGCGTCTCGGCCAAGGAGGCCGCCTCCACCCTGATGAACTTCTCGTGGGCGGGTCTCGAGAACCTGATGCACGGGCGCGGCTGGCAGTCCCGAGGGGACTGAGCGGGAGCTTCTCAGCCCTCCCGGACCACGCTGCCGGTGAGGTGGACGCGGCTGCCGCCGCGCACCTGGAAGGCGGTGTCGTCGGCGGCGTACGTGACGGTGGAGGGCAGCAGGACGGGCGCCTTGAAGTCCGCCCGCACGGACCGGATCCGGCCCGGCCCGCCGGAGCCGCTCCCGCCCTCGGCCTCCGCCAGGCAGCGGGCGACGGTCCACATGCCGTGCGCGATGTGCCGGGGGAAGCCGAAGAGGCGTGCTGCCAGGGGGTGGAGATGGATGGGGTTCCGGTCGCCCGAAGCCGCCCCGTACCGCCGCCCGAGGTCGGCGGGCAGCCGCCATTCGGCCACGGCGGGCGGTTCCGGGAGCGAGGCCTGGGAAGAGGGCGGGGGTGCCTCCGCTCCGGTCGCGTGCCGGGAGAGGTAGCCGCTGCGTGACTCCCAGACGAGTGTGCCGTCGAGCCGCGCCTCGGTGACCATCGTGACCTCCGTGCCGCGCCGGTGCGGCGTGAGGTCGTCGGCGTACACGGTGAGTTCGAGCGCGTCCGTCGGGTGCAGCACCCGGTGTGCGGTGATCTCGATCCAGGTGTGGACCAGTCCGAGCACCGGCAGGGGGAAGTCGCGGCCCGTCATCAGCCGCATGGCCAGGGGGAAGCCCAGGACGTGCGGGTAGGTGAGCGGCAGCGGGCCCGATTCGGCGAAGCCGCAGATCCTGCTGTACGCGGCGAGGGGGCCGGGGGCGATGCGTCCCGGCGGGATCACCTCACGGGCCGGCGGCAGGGTGGCGCCGGGGCGCCCGGCCCGCTTGAAGGGTGAGGTGATGGCTCCGCGGACGAGCGAGAGGCTCAGGCCGGTCATCGCGTCACGCCCCCAGCAGGCTCTGGCCGCAGACCCGTACGACCTGGCCGTTGACCGCTCCGGACGCGGGCTGGGCGAACCAGGCGGTGGTCTCCGCGACATCCACCGGAAGGCCGCCCTGGGACAGGGAGTTCATCCGGCGCCCGGCCTCCCGGATGAAGAGGGGCACGGCGGCCGTCATCTCCGTCTCGATGAAGCCCGGCGCGACCGCGTTGACGGTGATGCCGTGCTCGGCGGCGGCGCGCGGGGCCAGGGAGCGGACCAGGCCGATGATTCCGGCCTTGCTGGCCGCGTAGTTGGTCTGGCCGTTGTTGCCCGCGATGCCGGCGATGGACGCAGTGGCGATGATCCGGCCGCCGCGGCGCAGGGTGCCCGACCCGATGAGGGCGTCCGTGGTGCGCAGGACGCTGTCGAGGTTGACGTCGATGACCGAGGCCCAGCGGTCGGCAGGCATGTTGGCGAGTCGGCGGTCCCGGGTGATGCCCGCGTTGTGGACGAGGATGTCGAGGCCGTCGGGGACGGCCGCGGCGATGAGGTCGGCGGCATCCGGTGCGGTGATGTCCAGCGGCAGGGCGGTGGCGCCGAGGCGGTCCGCGGTGCGGACGAGCTCCTCCTGGGCCTGCGGGACGTCCAGGCAGACCACCTGGGCGCCGTCCCTGGCGAGCACGGAGGCGACGGATGCGCCGATGCCGCGCGCCGCGCCGGTGACCAGGGCGGTGCGCCCGGACAGCGGTGCCGCCCAGTCGGTGACCACGCCGGGTGCGTCGGCGGTGAGTTCGACGACCTGGCCGCTGACGTAGGCGGAGCGGGGGGAGAGCAGGAAGCGGAGGGTGGACTCGGCGGAGGCCGCGTCCGCCCCGGGCGCGAGCCGCAGCAGCTGGGCCGTGGCGCCCCGGCCGATCTCCTTGCCCAGTGAGCGTACGAACCCTTCGAGCGCCTGCTGCGCCGCCGCCTGGTGGTGGTCGTCGGGGGACGGGGCGGTCCCGAGGACGACGACGCGGCCGCCGACGGCCAGTGACCGGACGACGGGGTGGAGAGCGGCGTGTACGTCGGCGAGTCCCGCGGCCGTGGTGACGCCGGTTGCGTCCAGGACGACGGCGGCCGGGCGTCCGGCCCGGTCGGTGACCTTCAGGCCGGTCGCGGCGAGTACCGGACCGAGCGTGCCGGAGTGGGCGGAGCTACCTGCGGTGAGGTGGAGCAACGGCCCGTCGAGGGACGGGGTTTCCAGTGTCCAGCGGCGCAGCGGGGCGGGCTGTGGCAGGCCGAGCCTGCGGGTCAGGAAGCGGCCGGGTGCCGTGCCGGTGAAGTGCAGATAGCGGTCGGCCATTGTCTGGACTCCTGCTCGGTCGTAGATTTACTCCAGAGTAAGGTTACTCAAGGGTCAGGAGTTGTCGAGATGAGCTGGTCGAGTTGATTCCCCTCGCACTTCCGCAGCCGCGCCGGGTCGCGGTCATCGGTGGCAGTCGTATCCCGTTCGCACGCTCCGACGGCCCGTACGCGCAGGCGTCGAACCAGGACATGCTGACCGCCGCGCTGGACGGACTGGTCGAGCGCTTCGGCCTGCGAGGACAGCAGGTCGGCGAGTTCGTCGCCGGCGCGGTCCTCAAGCACAGCCGGGACTTCAACCTGGCCCGCGAGACCGTCCTGGGCTCCGCACTGGATCCGCGCACGCCCGCGTACGACATCCAGCAGGCGTGCGGCACCGGTCTGCAGGCCGTCGTCGCCGCGGCCAACAAGATCGCGCTCGGCGCGGTCGACTCGGCGATCGCCGGCGGCGCGGACACCACCAGCGACGCGCCCCTGGGCGTCAACGACCGGCTGCGCCGGATCCTGCTGGAGGCGCGCCGGGCCAAGTCCACGGGCGCCAGGATCAAGGCGCTCGCCGCCGTCCGTCCCGGGCACCTCGTCCCGGACATCCCACGCAACGCCGAGCCCCGTACCGGCCTTTCGATGGGCGAGCACGCGGCGGTCACCGCCCGGAAGTGGGGGGTGGCCCGCCAGGACCAGGACCTGTTGGCCGCCACCAGCCACCAGCGGCTCGCCGCGGCCTACGAACGCGGCTTCCTGGACGACCTCGTCGTCCCGTATCTCGGCCTGGACCGCGACCAGAACCTGCGCCCCGGCTCCACGGTGGAGAAACTCGCCACGCTGAAGCCGGTGTTCGGCGCAGACCACCCCGACGCGACGATGACCGCGGGCAATTCGACCCCGCTCACCGACGGCGCGGCAACCGTCCTGCTGGCGAGCGAGGAGTGGGCCGAGGCGCACGGCCTGGAACCGCTGGCGTACCTGTCGCGTTACGAGACGGCCGCCGTGGACTACGTGAACGGCGAGGACGGGCTGCTGATGGCGCCCGCGTACGCCGTGCCGCGCATGCTGGAGCGGGCCGGGCTCACCATGGAGGACTTCGACCTCTTCGAGATCCACGAGGCCTTCGCCTCCCAGGTGCTCGCCACCCTGGCGTCCTGGGAGCAGCAGGGGCTCGCGCCCGTCGACAGGGACAAGCTGAATGTGGTCGGATCGTCCCTCGCCACCGGCCACCCCTTCGCCGCGACCGGCGCCCGGATCGTGGCGACCCTGGCCAAGCTCCTCGCGGAGCGGGAGGTGCCCGGCCGGGGCCTGATCTCGATCTGCGCGGCGGGCGGCCAGGGGGTCACCGCCGTCCTGGAACGCCCCTGACCGCAACCGCATCCCCCTCAGCCGCCATCCGTACGTGAACGACCCGCGCACCCAGCAGCCGCCTCGGCGCCGGACCCCAGGAGCGGGGCCCGGCGCCGGACCCCACGTCGAGGAGCCGCTCGTGACCACGCCCGCCCCCGCCGCCGTACCCGCCGCGCCCACCGTTCCGGTCCTGGTCGAGCCGACCAAGGTCAGGGCGGCCGACGGCTCCGTACGGGAAGTCTCCGTGCCGCCGCTCGCGCCGGCCGTGCGACGTGGCTCGCTCGCCGAGATCCCCTTCGACAACGCCCGGGAGGCCCCGTCCGAAGCGGTCCTCAGCCGAAAGCAGGCCGACGACAGCTGGCAGGACGTGACCGCCGCCGAGTTCGCCGCCGAGGTCCTGGCCGTCGCCAAGGGTCTGGTGGCGGAGGGCCTGCAGAGCGGTGACCGGGTCGCGATCATGGCCCGTACGACCTACGAGTGGACGCTGCTCGACTTCGCGTCCTGGGCGGCCGGGCTGGTCACCGTGCCCGTCTACCCCACCTCGTCGGCCTTCCAGACGCGCTGGATCCTCCAGGACTCCGGGGCCGTCGCCTGCGCCGTGGAGACCAAGGAGCAGGGGCGGCTGGTCAGCCAGGAGCGGCAGCAGCTCGGGGACCTCGCCCATCTGTGGCAGTTCGACACGGGCGCGATCGGCCGGCTGAAGACGCTCGGCAAGGACATACCCGACGCGGCCGTCACCGCCCGGCGGAGCGCCCTGGGGCCGGACAGCCCCGCCACCCTCATCTACACCTCCGGGACCACGGCCCGGCCCAAGGGCTGCGTCCTGACCCACGGGAACTTCTTCGCCGAGGTCGACAACGCCATCGAGCTGCTCCACCCGGTCTTCAAGTCGGTCTCCAAGTACCCCGCGTCCACCCTCCTGTTCCTGCCCCTCTCGCACGTCTTCGGCCGGATGGTCGCGATCGGCTGCATGCGGGCACGGGTACGGCTCGGGCACGCGCCGTCCATCCGTACGGAGGACCTGCTCGCGGACCTGGCGGGCTTCAAGCCGTCGTTCCTGCTGGCCATCCCGTACGTCCTGGAGAAGGTCTTCAACACCGGCCGGGCCACGGCCGAGAAGATGGGCCGCGCCTCGTCCTTCGACCGTGCCGCCCGGATCGCGCGGCGTTACGGCGAGGCGGTCGAGGCCGCCGAACACGGCACGGGCCCCGGCCCCGGCCTGGGACTCCGCGCCGCCCGCGCCCTCTACGACCCGCTGGTCTACCGGCGCATCCGGGCCGCACTGGGCGGCCACGTCCGGTACGCGATCTGTGGCGGCTCCCCGCTGGGACGCAGGCTCGCCGCGTTCTACGCGGGGGCCGGCATGCAGATCTTCGAGGGCTACGGCCTGACCGAGACCACCGCGGCCGCCACGGTCACCCCTCCGCTCAAGCCCCGTCTGGGCACGGTGGGATGGCCGCTGCCGGGCACCTCCGTGCGCATCGCGGACGACGGGGAGGTGCTGCTCAGCGGGGGCCAGGTCTTCCGGGGCTACTGGGACACCGAGCGCGGCGAGGCCAGGCCGCATCTGGAGGACGGCTGGTTCGCGACGGGCGACCTGGGAGCCCTGGACGAGGACGGCTACCTCACGATCACCGGCCGCAAGAAGGACATCATCATCACGTCCGGCGGCAAGAACGTCACCCCCGCCCCGCTGGAGGACTGGCTCCGCGCCCACCCGCTGGTCAGCCAGTGCATGGTCGTGGGGGACAACCGGTCGTTCATCAGCGCCCTGATCACCCTGGAGCCGGACGGCCTCGCGCACTGGCGCCGGATGCGGAAGAAGGAGGGCATTCCCCTGCGCGAGCTCGTCGAGGACGAGGAGCTGCGCGCGGCGCTGCAGCGCGCGGTGGACGAGGCCAACCGGCTGGTCTCGCGCGCGGAGTCCATCCGTAGGTTCACGGTCCTGCCCAAGGACTTCACCGAGGAGAGCGGTCACCTCACGCCGTCGCTGAAGCTGAAGCGAGACGCGATCATCCGGGACTTCGACGCGGAGATCGAGGAGCTGTACCGCAAGCAGTAGCGGGGGCCGCTTCGTGACGCCGGTCGGTGCTCCTTGAGGCCCGCCGCGCGGCCAGGCCACATTCGAGAGCGTCCGGCAGGCACCCGACGGACAAATTTTGAATCACCACAAAAGGGACAGGGGTGCGATTCCCGTATGCCTGCTCGCCCTCTTATGGGCCAGTGAATGCAAGGTCATGTTCACCTGAAGCTTTCGATGTAGATGCTCAAGTCCCGACCGGACGTGGTTAATCAAGGGTGAGACGTCGGAGTCTCATCCTCCGGATATGGAAATCGCAGCGCATAGCGTCCTCTCCATGACTGAGCTGGACGCGCGGCCACAGGCCGGAGACACGGTACGGGGAAGTGCTCCGGCCGACGGCGGCGTACGCGAGAAGGGGCTCGGCGGGAACTCCGTCGGCCTGATGGGCAGCGCCGTGCTCGGCATCTCCACCGTCGCCCCGGTGTACTGCCTGACCTCCACCCTCGGCTCCACCGCCGGTGAGGTCGGCGTGCAGATGCCCGCCGTGTTCCTGGCCGGGTTCCTCCCGATGCTGCTGGTCGCCTTCGCGTACCGGGAGCTCAACAAGGCCGTGCCGGACTGCGGCACCTCGTTCACCTGGACGGTGAAGGCCTTCGGGCCGCGCCTGGGCTGGATGTGCGGCTGGGGCCTGGTGATCGCCACGATCATCGTCCTGTCGAACCTCGCGGGCGTCGCGACCTCCTACTTCTGGCTGCTGGCCGGCGAGATCACCGGCAGCGACACGGTGGCCGCCCTGGACGACAGCAAGCCGGTCCACATCCTCACGTGCCTCCTCCTGATAGCCGTGGCGACGGCGATCAGCTACCGGGGGATGACGGCCACCAAGGGCCTCCAGTACACCCTCGTGGCCCTCCAGCTCGTGGTCCTCGCGGTGTTCGTCGCGATGGCCGTGCAGAAGGCGGCCGACGGCGACTTCGCCGCGACCTCGACGCACTTCTCCTGGTCCTGGCTGAACCCGTTCGCCGTCCAGTCCTTCGGCGCCTTCACCGCGGGGCTGTCCCTCTCCATCTTCATGTTCTGGGGCTGGGACACCTGTCTCACCGCCAACGAGGAGACCACCGGCAGCGAGAAGACCCCCGGCCGCGCCGCACTCATCGCGATGGTCGTCCTGGTCGGCTCCTACCTCGCCACCGGCATCGCCGCCCAGATGGTCGTCGGCACCGGCGGATCGGGTCTGGGCCTCGCGAACCCGGACACCTCCGACAACGTCTTCGCCGCCCTGGCCGGCCCGGTCATGGGCCCCGGCCTCGGCATCCTGCTCTTCGTCGCGGTGCTGGCCTCGGCCGCCGCGAGCCTGCAGACCACCTTCATCCCGGTGGCGCGCACGGTCCTGGCGATGGCGGCGTACGAGGCCCTGCCCGCCTCGTACGCCAAGGTCCACCCCCGCTTCCGTACGCCCGGCAGGGCCACGGTCGTCGCGGGTGTCGCGACCGGGGTGTTCTACACGGTGATGACCCTGGTCAGCGAGCACGTCCTGGTCGACACGATCTACGCGCTCGGCCTGATGATCTGCTTCTACTACGCGCTCACGGCCTTCGCCTGCGCCTGGTACTTCCGCGCCGACCTCACCCGGTCCGCCCGCGACCTCGTCTTCAAGGGCCTGTTCCCGGTCGTCGGCGGCATCCTGCTCACGGCGGTCTTCGGCAAGACCCTGTACGACATGTGGGACCCGGCCTACGGCTCCGGTTCCTCCGTGTTCGGCGTCGGCTCCGTCTTCGTCATCGGTGTCGGGCTGCTGCTGCTCGGTGTGGTGCTGATGGAGGCCACGCGGCGCCGGAGCCCGGCGTTCTTCCGGGGTGAGGTGCTGACGAAGGAGACCCCGGCGCTGGTCGTGCAGGACTGAATCACCTGACGAGGCTCTGATTCACCCGCCGCACGGCATACGTTGGGACCGTCACGGACGACGACGGAGGTGCCTCGCATGCGGATCGCCACAACGATCTTCCTCACCGACGAGACGATCACGCCGGTCCGGCTCGCTCGCGAGCTGGAACAGCGGGGGTTCGCCGGGCTGTATCTGCCCGAGCACACCCACATCCCCGTGAGCCGGGAGACCCCGTATCCGGCAGGGGGCGAGCTGCCGCCCGAATACGGCCGCACCCTCGACCCGTTCGTCGCCCTGGGACAGGCCGCCGCCGTCACCGAACGGCTGGCCCTCGGCACCGGCATCACGCTGATCGCCCAGCACGACCCGATCGACCTGGCGAAACAGGCCGCTACGCTCGACCACCTCTCCGGTGGCCGGTTCACACTCGGCATCGGTTTCGGCTGGAATGTGGAGGAGGCCGCCGACCACGGCGTGGAGTGGTCGACCCGGCGCGCCCTCGGCAGCGACCGGCTGGCCCTGATGCGTGCCCTCTGGGCGGAGGAACCGACGGCGTACGAGGGTGAGTTCGGCTCCGTCCGGGCGAGCCACGCCTACCCGAAGCCGGTGCAGGCGCCGCGCGGCCAGGTGAACGGCCCGCGCACCCTCATCGGCGGGGCGGCGGGACCGAAGCTGTTCACGCAGATCGCCCAGGACGCGGACGGCTGGCTGCCGATCGGCGGGCGCGGCCTGTCGGAGTCCGTGCCGAAGCTGCGCGCCGCCTGGGAGGAGGCCGGCCGCGACCCGGAGCAGCTCCAGGTGGTGCCCTACGCCGTCCGGCCCTCCCCGGGCAAGTTGGCGTACTACGCGGATCTCGGTGTCGACGAGGTCGTCCTCCAACTGCCCCCGGCCGGGGAGGCGGAGGTGCTGCGTGCCCTGGACGCTTACGCCGCCCATTTGTGAGGGAACCGTGGCCGAGAAGCGGTCGGGCGTGACCTTCGATGCAACCGACGACGCTAAAATCGCATCTATCACCTCCGGACATCGATGGTGCGGCCCGTGTGCGTGTGTGCTCGGCTGCCTGGGAGCGGGAGCACGATGAACAGGCCGTTGCGCCACATAGCCATCTTCTGCGGGCTGCTGATGCTGGCCCTGCTGATACGGGCCAACTGGCTCCAGTACGCGCAGAGCGAGGAGCTGGCCACCCACGAATACAACCGGCGGGTCAAGATCACCCAGTTCGCCACCCCGCGTGGCGACATCATCGTGGGCGGCAAGGCGGTCACGGGGTCGAAGGAGGTCGAGGGGACCGACTTCAAGTACCAGCGGACGTTCAAACAGGGTCCGATGTACGCCCCCGTCACCGGCTACGCCTCCCAGGCGCAGGGCATGTCCCTCCTGGAGAACACGTACGACAGCGTCCTCAGCGGCCAGGACGAGCGCTTCGCCTTCCAGCAGGCCAAGGACATCCTCACCGGTGAGGAGCGGAGCGGCGGCAATGTGGTCACCACCATCGACCCGAAGGCGCAGGAGGCGGGCTACAAGGGCCTGAGCGACCTGGACGCCCGGGGCGCGGTCGTCGCCCTCGAACCGTCGACGGGCAAGGTCCTCGCCCTGGTCTCGACGCCCTCGTACGACCCCTCGGTCTTCGCCGGCAACTCCTTCAAGGAGGGCGACAAGTTCCAGGCGCTGGTCGACGACAAGGGCAAGCCGCTGGCCAACCGGCCGCTGCGCGAGACCTTTCCGCCCGGCTCCACCTTCAAGATCCTCACGGCCGCCGCGGCCCTGGAACACGGCGTCGTCACGGACGTCGACGCCCCCACCGGCGCGGTCTCCCCGTACCCGCTGCCGCTGTCGTCGAGCAAGATCAGCAGCGAGGCCGGCGACGCGGTCTGCAACAAGGCGTCGATGAAGACGGCCATGCAGTACTCCTGCAACAACGTCTTCCTGGACGCCGCCCTCAAGGTGGGCGACCAGGGGATGCGCGAGACGGCCGAGAAGTTCGGCTTCAACGCGGACGTCTACTCCGAGGCCTTCGGCGACATGCTCGCCACCAAGAGCCTCTACCCCGAGAAGCTCGACAAGCCCGGCACCGCCCTCACCGGCATGGGCCAGGGCAGCCTCACGAGCACCCCGATGCAGATGGCGATGGTCACGGCGGCCCTCGCCAACGACGGCAAGCTGATGCAGCCGTACATCGTGGAGAAGCTGGACGGCCCGGACCTGTCCACGCTGGAGGAGCACGAGCCGCAGCTCAAGAGCGAGGCGGTCTCCGAGGAGACGGCGAAGAAGGTCCAGGAGATGATGGAGTTCACCGCCAAGGAGGGCAGTGCGAAGCGCGCCCTGATCGACGGTGTGACGGTGGGCGGCAAGACGGGTACGGCCCAGCGCGGCGACGACGTGAGCAAGGAAGTCCCGTACGGCTGGTTCGTCTCGTACGGCAAGAAGGCCGACGGCCAGTCCGTGGCGGTCGCGGTGTTCATCGACCCGACGGCGATGGACATCTCCCGCTCGGACATCTCCGGCGGTGGCCTGGGCGGCCCGATCGCGAAGGACGTGATGGAGGCGGTGCTGGGGAAGTAACCGGGCACCCTGTGAACCGCAGCCCCCGTCCGGTGACACACCGGACGGGGGCTGCGGTCATCCGGCGGGCCGGTGCGGCAGGCCCGCGGGCGTCGGCGCGACCGGGGGGACGGAGAGCACGGGCTCCGCGCCCTCCGCGCTGCCTCCGGCCAGCCGCAGGGCCACGGCCGCGGTCAAGCCCGCCAGAAGGCCCCAGGTCAGGGCGGCCGGGACGTGGCCGCCGAGGGCGCCGGTCAGGTACTGCCCGCCCCACCGCAGGCTCGAGTCCGCTCCGATCACCGCGAACTGGAACAGCTGGCTCGCCAGCAGCCCGACGACCGTCGCGCAGACCCCGCAGACCGCCGTCGCCGGCACCGTGGCCCGGGTCAGCAGGACGGGCAGCAGCCGCAGCGCCCACCACACCAAGGCGAGCAGCAGCACGTCGGCGAGTCGGTACAGGAACCAGAGACCGGGGGAGCCGGCCGTCGGGGCGTTCCAGCCGCCGAGCAGCAGCCATGCGCGCAGCAGGTCGCCCGGCTCGGAGAGCAGCCCGCCGGAGAGGGAGGCCGTCTGGATGGACGCCGCCACGGACTCGTAGGAGAGGACCACCAAGGAGAGGGCGACCACGGCGGTGCCGGCGGTCGCGGCCAGGCGGGCCGCCCCCACCGGAACGGCTCCCAGTGGCAGCGGGCCGGCGCCCTTGGCGGTGATCCGCGCCACGAGCACGGTGACGACCGCCGCGACGAACGAGGCCACCACGTTGATCTGCTGCCCGGAGGAGGTCATGCTCGCCAGCTGGGGCAGGAGGCGGTAACTGCCGTGCCCGTACGAGGCGACGATCCAGGGCGCGGAGACGGTCGCCGCCAGCATTCCGGCGACCATGCCCCAGGCCCACACCGCGAGCAGCGCGGCCGGCGTCCGCCGGTTCACCGGAGGCAGCCTGCGCACGAGTACCAGCGCCCCTGCCACGAAGAAGACGAAGACCGCGGCGAACCGGATCTGCATGCCCGTCTCGTACAGCGAGAGATAGCGCTCGGGGTCGGCCGAGGCAGGGTCCGCGATGTCCCCCAGCACCCCGGTGCCGAAGCGGACCGAGTCCGGGGGATCGTACGACCATGGCGAGAGCCATTGCTGGAGATCGGCGACCACCCGGCCGCCGAGCACGTCGGTGGCACCCTGGAGGTGCAGCGCGCTCGCGCTGGCCCCCGCCCACCACAGAAGCGCCGTGAGCAGCACCCCTCCGGCCAGTACCGGTATCGCCGCGCGCCCGTATCCCATGTGCTGCCCCCCGCTTGTCCGTTCACGCCGTGGGTCCCCCTGACCGGAGGGAGATTACGGGCCGGCGATCACGTCCGGATCACGTTCGGGTCATCGCTCGCCCGGGCGACGTGCCCGTCCGGGCGGATGAGCGCGGTGTGCACGGTGGACCAGGCGGGGCGGGTGCAGGGCCGGGACGCGGCACGGGTGAGGGCTCCGGGCATCGGCGCGGGGGTGCCGGCGAAGCCGAGGAGGACGTGTCGGCCGGAGTGGAGGGCAGTGAACAGGTCGGTGCCGTCGGCGAGTTCGAGGTTGGGCGCACGGTGGCCCGTCAGGGGGTGGCCTGGGGCCAGGGGCGGGTAGGCGACCCCGATCGCGGAGAGCCGTTCGGCCAGGTTCCGGGAGAATTCGGGGACGGTGGCGATGAGTTCGCTGAGCAGGGCGCGCAGGTCCTGGCCCTCGGCCGAGTGGGCGTTGATCAGGGCTGTCTGGGCCCGGGTGCTGATCAGCAGGTCTGCGCCCACCGGGTGGCGTTCGGAGTGGTAGCTGTCGAGGAGGCCGTCGGGAGCCGAGCCCGCCAGCGTCGCGGCCAGCTTCCAGCCGAGGTTCGTCGCGTCCTGCAGGCCGACGTTGAGGCCGACGCCTCCGGCCGGGAAGTGCATGTGCGCGGCGTCGCCCGCGAGCAGGACGCGGCCCTTGCGGTAGGAGGCGGCCTGGCGGGTGGCGTTGCCGAACCGGGAGAGCCAGCTCGGGTCGCGCATCCCGAAGTCGGTGCCGGCGATCCGGGTCACCTTGGCGCGGAGGGCGTCCAGGGTCAGTTCGCCCGGGTGGTCCGGGCCGTTGCTGTCCGTGTCGCCGCCGACGATCCGGTGGATGCCGCCCGGCATCGGGACGACCATGACGCCGCCCTTCGGGCCCGAGGCGGCGTAAGCCGCGCCCTCGGGCGGGGTGTCCAGGACGACGTCGCCGAGCCAGCCCCACGTCGTGGCGTCGGTGCCGGGGAAGTCGATCCCGGCGGCCTCGCGCACGGTACTCCGGGTGCCGTCGCAGCCGACGGCGTACGCGGCGCGCAGGGTGTACGGGCCTTCGGGGCCGGACACCTCCAGGGTCACCCCGTCCTCGTCCTGGGCGAGGCCGGTCACCCGGTGTCCGCGCCGGATGTCGGCGCCCGCCGCCAGAGCGTGTTCCTCCAGCAACTCCTCGGTGCGGGCCTGCGGCAGGGCGAGCGTGAAGGGGTACGGGGTGTCCAGGGCGCCGAAGTCCATCCGGGCGTCCAGGCCGCCGAAGTGTCCGCTGGGTATGCGCCGCCCCTCGGCGAGGAAGGGCTCCAAGGCACCCCGGAAGCCCAGGATCTCCAGTGTGCGGGGGTGGAGGGTGAGGGCCTTCGAGTGGGGGTCGCGCTCGTGCCTGGCTTCCAGGACGGTGACGGGCGTCCCGGCCAGGCGCAGTTCGGCGGCCAGCCACAGGCCGGTGGGCCCGCCTCCCGCGATGACGACGTGTTCCATGGGGCGGCTCCTCGTGCTCTTGGTCAGTGACCAATGGGATGTGTGCCCAGTAGACTAGGTCGGTGACCAAGAAGCAAGCGGAGAATCCCGCGCCCACCCGGCTCGGCCCTGACGCGGTGGTGCGGGCGGGGCTGGAGCTGCTGGACGAGAAGGGCGCGGACGGGCTCTCGATCCGGGGCATCGCGGACCGGCTCGGCGTACGGATGAACACCGTGCTCTGGCATGCGAAGACCAAGGCGCGGCTGCTGGAGCTGATGGCGGACGCGATCCTGGCCGAGGTGCCGGTGGAGGGGCTGCCCGAGCCCTGGGAGCCCCGCGTCCGCGAGCTGTTCCACCGCTACCGCCGGGCTCTGCTCGCCCACCGTGACGGCGCCAGGATCGTGGCCGGCACGTATGCCGCCGAACCCGCCACGCTCCGCTTCGCCGAGCTGGTGGTCGAGGCGCTGCTGACCGGCGGGCTGCGGGAGCGGGAGGCTGTCTGGACGGCCTGGACCCTGGTCTACTTCACCCTCGGGCTGGCCCAGGAGGAGCAGGCGCTGCCGGACGCGAGGGGCCCGGCGTTCGCCCGACGGCTGGGTGCGGGGGAGTACCCGTCACTGTCCCGGGCGGCAAAGCACTTCGAGGACGCCTCCTTCGACGAACGCTTCGACTACGGGATCTCCCGCATCCTCGGGGGGTGAGGCGGGAGGGCACACGAAGGGCCGGGCCCTCCACCCCTGATGGAGAGCCCGGCCCGGTTTCGCGGGGGACCTGAGCGGTGGCGCCGGTGTCAGGACCGGGTCAGCGCTTGATCTCCTTGATCTTGAGCATCCGCGTGATGACCTTGTCGAGCTCGTCGTCCTTGAAGACGTTCTTCCAGTCGTCGCGGACGATCGACTCGCGGCCGTAGTCCATCGCGATCAGACACGCGTCGGAGAACGGGTTCGAGCCCTTGAGCGTGTTGGCCAGCGCGACCTGGGTGTGGCCGAGGAGCATCGCGCGAGCCGCCTTCTCCGGGACGCCCACCGTGTGGACCGTCTCGTGGAGGGCCTCGGTCAGCAGGGCGCCGACCATGCAGGCGATCGTCTCGACCAGGGTCGGCTCCAGGACCGCGAGCTGCTTGACCGTCACCCAGTGCACCTCGACGACCGGGGCGTACATGGTGCTGATGACCGCTTCGGCGAGCTCCTGGGCCGCCGGGTCGGCGGACTCGGCGGCGGGCTCGAAGGAGGCGACGACCTCCTGCGGGGCGGCGATGCCGCCGAAGGTGTCCGCCCACTCTTCCTTCGTCGTGCGCTCCAGGAACACCGACGGGTGGCAGGGGTGTGCCACGGCGTTGTGCACGTCCGCGCGGCGGGTCAGCAGACCGGCGTACGCGGCGGCCGGGTCCAGGGTCAGCAGGATCGCGCCGGGCTTCATGACGGGGACGAGCTGCTCGGAGACCGTGCCGAGGACGACGTCCGGGACGGCGAGGATCACGACGTCGGCCTGCGCGGCCGCGTCGGCGCTGTCCGTCAGCTCGCGGCCGAGCTCGCGGATCAGCTCCTGGCCCTTGGGGGAGTTCTCGGCGAAGAGGGTGGTGAAGTCGCTCTTGACCAGGTTGTTGGAGACGCGCTGCCCCATCTTGCCTGCGGCCCCGATGACGGCGACGGTCTTGGATCCGGTGGCCATTACTTGCTCCTCAGAAGGGTGTTGATGCTGTGCCGGGTCCACCGGTCCTCCAGGCGGGCGGTTTCCTCGAAATCGCCCTGCCAGGGGAGCCAGTGCTCCACGATCTGGTTGATGCCACGCTCGTCGGGACCGACCTTGCGGATCATGTGGTCGTAGTCGAGGAGGCCTTCGCCGAGAAGGCAGCCGGCGAAGGTGAAGCCGACCCAGCCGTCGCGGCGGGAGAACGAGAAGTCCTTGACGTGGATGTTCACCACGTAGGGGGCGGTGGCGTCGACGACGTCCACCGGGCGCTCCAGCCGGGCGACGCTGTTGCCCGGGTCGAGGACGACGCCGAGGTTCGGGCTGTCCACACCGCGCACGACGGCCAGCAGGTCGTCGGTGGAGACCTGTTCGTAGGTCTCCAGGCCGAGCGTGACGCCTGCCGCCGCGTAGGCGGGGACGGCTTCGCGCAGGAGCGTCGTGGCCTCCGCGACGGACGGCCGGTGGTCCGCCGTGTTCAGCATGGAGCGGACCAGGGTGACGCCCAGGCGCCGCGCGATGCGGAGGTAGGTGGAGAGGTGTTCCGTGCGTACGCCCCTGGTGCCCAGCTCCAGCGTGATGCCGTGGCCGGCGGCGGTGGCGCGCAGGGCGTCGAGCTGTTCGTCGCCGTACGACTCGATCAGCGGGTAGTCGCAGATCTGGAAGACCTCGCCGCCCAGCTCCCGGGTCTGCGCGAGCATCTCGTCGAGCGTGAGAGGGCGGGGGGCCCTGTCCGAGATGCGCCAGAAGAAGGCGTAGGTGCTCAGGCCGTACACGCGGCGGCTCCTTCCCGCGCCTCGTCGAGGATGCGTTCCACCGCTGCCGGGTCGTGGGCGAAGCGGCCGAGGAACAGGCCGTCGACGCACGGGCCCAGCTCGGTCAGCAGCCCCGGGCCCGCGCTGCCCCCGTAGATCACGCGGCTGCCGGACAGGGAGGGCTGGGTGGCGAGCCAGGCCGTGAGGGCCTCGCAGACCGTGCGGATGTGCTCGGGGGAGGCGGGGCGGGGGGCGCCGATGGCCCACTGCGGTTCGTACGCGAGGACGACCGGGGCGAGCGGGCCGTCGTGGGCCGCCGTGGCCAGGACGCGCTCGGCCTCGGCGACCGTGCGGGCAGCCGCCTCGGCGGGGGACACCTGGTCGAGTTCGCCTACGCAGAGCACCGGGGTCAGCCCGTTGCGCAGGGCGGCGGCCGTCTTGGCGGCGACGACCGTGTCGCCCTCGCCGAAGAGCCGGCGGCGCTCGGCGTGCCCGACCTCGGCGTAGCGGGCGCCGATCTCGTGCAGGTGCGCGCCGCTCACCTCGCCGGTGTACGGGCCGGAGTCGTCGGTCGCGAGGTCCTGCGCCCCGGTCCGCACCTGGGTGCCGGCGAGGATGCCGGTGACCGGGACGAGTGCGGGGAAGGCGGGCAGCACGAACAGCTCGGCCGTGCCGTCGGTGACGGCCGGGTGCCGGGCGGCCAGATCCGCGATGCTGCGGGCCCAGTTGAGGGTCTCGTGGTGGCCGAAGTACATCTTCAGGCTCACCCCGATCGTGACCTGGGGGCGGTTCTGCGCGGGCATCAGGCTGCGGCTTCCTGCTTGTTCTCGTAGTCGTCCATGAGCGCGACCTTGGCGGCGGACGCCGACGCCTCGTCGAAGCGGTACGTCAGCCACTCGGAGGCCAGCCGGCGGGCCAGCTCCAGGCCGACGACGCGCTGGCCGAAGGTGAGGACCTGGGCGTTGTTGGAGAGCACCGCGCGCTCTACGGAAAAGGAGTCGTGGGCGGTGACGGCCCGGATCCCCCTGACCTTGTTCGCGGCGATGGCCACGCCGAGGCCCGTGCCGCAGACCAGCAGCGCGCGGTCGGCCTCGCCGCGGGCGATCATCTCGGCCGCGGCGATGGCGACCTTCGGGTAGGCGGTGTGCCCGTCCGCGTCTACACCGACATCGGTGACGGCTTCGACGAGGCCGCTGGCCTCCAGGTCCTTCCTGAGGGCTTCCTTGTACGCGTAGCCGGCGTCGTCGGAGCCGACGACGACGCGGAGCTTCTCGGACGGCTTCTCGGACCGCTTCTCGGACATCAGTGGTTCTCCAGGGTGGGTACGAACACGCCGTGCACGGCACGGACGATCAGGGCGAGCGAGTGGGCTCCGGCGTCCGGGGTGCCGAGGCTCTTCTCGGCGTGCGGGCGGGCGCGGCCCATTCGCGGGAGCAGGTCCGCCGTGGCCTCGGCGGCGGCGGAGGCGGAGTGCGCGGCCGTGTCCCAGGCGGTGGCCAGGGGCTGCCCCGCCTCGGCGGCGGCCGTGAGCGCGTAGGAGAAGGGGACCAGGACGTCGACCATGGTCTTGTCGCCGACCTCCGCCTTCCCCAGCTCCATCACGCCCGCCGCGGCCCGGGCGACCCCGGTGGCGACGACGGGGGCCGTGGGCCGCTCGGTGTCGCCGAGCGCGGTGCCGAGCGCCCGGAGGATGACGCCCCACAGGGCGCCGGAGGTGCCGCCGGCCCGGTCGGCCCAGGCATCGGCGGCCCGGTGCAGAAGCGTTTCTGCACCGGCGCCGAGCGCTTCGGCACGGGCAGCCGCGTCGTACGCCCCGGTGGAGCCGCGCTGCATGCCGATGCCGTGGTCCCCGTCACCGGCGACCGCGTCGATCCGGCCGAGCTCCTCGGCGTGGACGTCGACGGTCTCCTTGAGTACGCGCAGGGCGGCGAGGACCGTGCGGGCGGCCTCGCGGGAGGCGTCGGTGGCGGGCGGGACGGTCTCCTCGGCCGTCTCCGCCGACGGGTCGGGTACGAACAGGTCAGCCTCCTCGACGGTGCCCTTGCGGTAGGCGGGGGCGTCGGCCGGGGCAGTCCACAGAGGCTCCAGCTCGTCGGTGAGCCAGCACAGGGTGAGCGAGACACCGGCCATGTCGAAGCTGGTGACCAGCTCGCCGACCTCGGGGTCCACGGCCTCCACGCCGGCCTCGGCGAGGAGCTGGGCGACCCGGCGGTAGACGACGAACAGCTCCTCGTACTTCACCGAGCCGAGGCCGTTGAGGATCACCGCCGCACGCTCGCCGCGCGGGGATCCGACGCCTTCGGGGAGCTCGCCGAGGACGGTCGCGACCAGGAGCTCGGCCGCCTCGTCGGCGGTCGGCACGGGCTGCTCGCCCATGCCCGGTTCGCCGTGGATGCCCAGTCCGACGGCCATCCGGCCCTCGGGGACGCTGAACAGGGGGTGGTCGGCGCCCGGCAGGGTGCAGCCGGAGAACGCGACACCGAAGGACCGGGTACGGGCGTTCGCCAGCTCGGCGATCCTGGTCACCTCGTCCAGCGGCAGTCCGGCCTCGGCCGCGGCCGAGGCCGTCTTGAAGACGACCAGGTCCCCGGCGACACCGCGGCGCTTGTGTGCCTCGTCGGGGGAGGCGCTGGACATGTCGTCCGTGACACCGAGCGTGCGGGTGGGGACGCCCTCCGCGGTGAGCCGGGCTGCGGCCTGGCCGAAGTGCAGGACGTCGCCCGCGTAGTTCCCGTACGCGAGGAGGACGCCGCCGCCGGTCTCGGCGGCCCGCGCGACCTGGCGCACCTGGTGGGCGGAGGGAGAGGCGAAGACGTTGCCGACGGCCGCGCCGTGGGCGAGGCCCTGGCCGACCAGCCCGGAGAAGGCCGGGTAGTGGCCGGAGCCGCCTCCGACCACCACGGCGACCTGACCGGGGGCGGTGCGGGTGGCCCGGACCACGCCGCCGGGGACCTGGCGGACCCTGCGGGGGTGGGCGGCGACGAAGCCTTCGAGCGCCTCGTCGGCGAAGGCGGCGGGGTCGTTGGACAGGCGTGTCATCAGCGGACCTCTGCGAGGGGCCGGCCCTGGTTCGCGCCCCGGCCCCTGGACCGGTTGGCGAGCCACAGCATCAGCGCGGCGGACATGAGCATGAAAGCCCCGACGAGGAACAGCGGCAGGTAGTAGGCACCGCTGAAGTCCTTCAGCCAGCCGGTGACGTAACCGGCGGCGAAGCCGGCCACGTTGCCCGCGGTGTTGATCAGGGCGATACCGGCCGCGGCTGTCGCGCCGGTCAGGAACTGCGAGGGGACGGACCAGAAGACCGGCAGCGCGGCGAAGATCGCACAGGCGGTGACGGTGATGACGGCGACCGTGGCGGCCGGTGAGCCCATGTAGAGGGCGATCGGGATGGAGATCCCGCCGACGACGGCCGGACCCGCGATGTGCCAGGTGCGGACACCGTGCTTGGTGGCGTGGCGGGACCAGAAGTAGAGGACGATCGCGGCCGGGAGATACGGGATGGCGGTGATCAGGGCCTTGTCCATCACGCTGAACGTCGTGCCGAACTGCTCCTGGAAGCCGTTGATGATCGTCGGCAGGAAGAAGGCGAGGGCGTACAGGCCGTAGATGAAGCCGAAGTAGATGAGGGCGAGTGTCCAGACGCGGCTGTTGGTGAAGGCGGCCTTCAGGGCCGCCTTGCCGTGGGCGGTCTTCTCGTCCGCGCCGGTCTTGCCGGCGTTCTCGGCGGCGAGCTCATCGGTGAGCCAGTCCCGCTCCTCGGGGGTCAGCCACTTCGCGTCGGCCGGCTTGTCGATCAGGTAGAACCAGGCGATGACGCCCAGCAGGATCGCCGGGATGGACACGCCGAGGAACATCACGCGCCAGCCCTCGAGGCCGAAGAGGCCGTGCTGGTTGATGAACCACCCGGCCAGCGGGGCCCCGATGACGGTGGTCAGGGGCTGCGCCAGGTAGAAGAGGCCGAGCACCTTCGTACGGTGCCGGGAGGGCACCCACTGGCTGAGGAAGAGGATCGCGCCGGGGAAGAAGCCCGCCTCGGCGACACCGAGCAGGAAGCGGAGCGTGTACAGCTGCTCGCTGTTCTGCACCCAGGTGAAGAGGAGGGCGACGACGCCCCAGCTCACCATGATCCTGGCCAGCCAGCGCCGGGCGCCGAACTTGTGCAGTGCCATGTTGCTGGGCACTTCGAGAATGATGTAGCCGATGAAGAAGACGCCGGAGGCGAAGCCGAACTGTGCCGCGGTGAGGGCGAGGTCCTGCCCCATGCCGTTGGGCTCGGCGAACGAGACGGCCGTCCGGTCCAGGTAGTTCACGAAGAACATCAGGGCCACGAAGGGGACGAGCCGGACCGAGACCTTCTTGATCGCTGATCTCTCGATCGCTGAATGCGCAGTGGCGCCCATGGAGACTCCTCGCTTGCGGACCGCTTTGTCCGATTCCGTGTCTACTCCGGCAGGCGAAGGCGAACCGTGGAAGGTTGTGTTTCCGGCCGGTGAACAACTCCAAGCTAGCCCTGGATCCTAAATTGGTCACCAATTTACCAAAGTGACGTAGGTCGCTCCCCTGAGCTCTTCTCCTGGGCCGATGAGCGCGTTATCGTCCGCCCGCTCCGGGGTTCCGCCGCCCCGTCTGATGTACTGGTCAGCGTGTCCACGCAGCCCGAAGCGCCCGATTTCACGTCACTTCTGCGCCCCGTCGTACGGGAGTCCTCGGTCAGTGAGGTGGCCAAGCGGCTCCTTGATCACCTGTCCGAGGGGAACCTGAAGCCGGGCACGCGCCTGCCCGCCGAGCGCCAGCTCGCCGACGCCCTCGGCGTCGCGCGGTCCAGCGTGCGCGGGGCGCTGTCCGCGCTGGACGTCCTGGGCATCATCGAGATCAGGCCCGGCTCGGGTTCGTACGTCCGTGAGGGGACCTCGGAGTTCCTGCCGCGGGCCATCAACTGGGGCCTGATGCTCGGTCAGCGCCGCACCCAGGACCTGGTCGAGGTCCGCACCTTCATGGAGGGCATGTCGGCGCGGCTGGCCGCGGACCGGGCGTCCGAGGCGGACGTGGAGCGCCTGGAGGAGCACCTGGAGCGGATGCGGGAGGCGGGGACGGACGTCAAGGCGTTCATCGACGCCGATATCGCCTTCCACCTGGAGACCGCGAACATCGCCCGCAACACGGTGCTCAGCGACATCCTGCACTCCATCCGTGCGCTGCTCCAGGTGTGGATGGAGCGGGCGGGAGACATCGAGGGCACGGTCAGCGGGACGCTGCACGAGCACGGGGCCGTGCTCGACGCGATCCGGGCGGGGGACCCGGAGGGCGCGGACGCGGCGATGGCCGAGCACATGAGGCTGGCCAGCGACCGGCTGCGGCTCTCGCTGCGGGGGTCCGACGAGTAGGGCGCAGGAGCTCAGGCCCGTACATGCTCGGAGGGGGCTGAACCCTCGGGCGGGGCTGAATCCTCGCGCGGTGCGGGTTCCTCGCGCGACGTGGGTTCCTCGCGCGGTGCGGGTTCCTCGGTTCGGCCCGGGGCCGGCCTCCGCCGTGTGGTTCCGCCCAGCAGTCCCGGCAGTTCGGTCAGGGCGCTGATGTGCCAGTCCGCCGTCTCCATGACGTCCGGGTGGTCCGCCCACCAATGTCCGTACGGGCCACGGCGGATGTGGGCCGCCCGCAGTCCGGACGACTTCGCCGGGAAGAGGTCGTCGGCGGGGTGGTCCCCCACGTACAGGGTGGCCTCCGGTGAGGCGCCCGACACCTCCAGCACGCGGGCGAAGAACTCCCGGTCCGGTTTGGTGACACCCCACTCCTCAGAGGTGACGACCAGGTCGGCCGGCAGGTCCAGGGCCCGCAGCAGCTCTCCGGCCCGGGCCGTCCGGTCGCCCGCCACGACGACCCGCAGGCCGAGCGCGCGCAGTTCGGCCAGGGCCGGCCGGACGTCGGGGTAGAGGTCCGTCTCGTCCAGGTGCTCGCCACGCCCGGCCGCCGCCCGTGCGTGGTACGCCTCGGCGACGTCCATGCCGGGGCGCAGGATGCGCAACGCGTCGGTGCCGTCGCGGCCCTGGGCGACGGCGGCGCCGACCAGGGCGCTGACGGTGTGCGGCGGGACCCCGAGCCAGTCGGCCCACGAGGCCCAGTGGCGGTCGTCGCGGACGAGGGTTTCGCCGATGTCGAAGACGATCGTTTCCATCACCTCCCCGAGCCTACGGGGCAAGCGGGACATAACGGCCAAGGCGCCAGTGTCGACGGGGCGGTTACGCGGGGAAGAGGCCCTGGTCCGGAAGGAGTGACGCGCTCGTATGCTCGGATCATGACCGTTCCTCAGCGCCCCACGACCAACGCCATGCGGCGCGCCCTCCGGCGGGCCCGCGACGGTGTCGCCCTCGACGTGGCCGAGGCCGCCGTCCTGCTCCAGGCGCGGGGGGAGGACCTGACCGATCTCGCCGCGTCCGCCGCCCGGGTCCGGGACGCGGGTCTCGAAGCCGCGGGCCGGCCGGGAGTGATCACGTACTCCCGCAAGGTCTTCATCCCGCTGACCCGGCTCTGCCGGGACACCTGCCACTACTGCACCTTCGTCACCGTGCCGGGGAAGCTCAAGCGCGCGGGCCATGGGATGTTCCTGTCGCCGGACGAGGTCCTCGACATCGCCCGGAGGGGCGCCGAAATGGGCTGCAAGGAAGCCCTGTTCACGCTCGGCGACCGGCCCGAGGACCGATGGCCCGAGGCACGGGAGTGGCTGGAGGCCGAGGGTTACGACGACACCCTGGCGTATGTGCGGGCCATGGCGGTGCGGGTGCTGGAGGAGACGGGGCTGCTGCCGCACCTGAACCCCGGTGTGATGACGTGGACGGACCTGCAGCGGCTGAAGCCCGTCGCGCCGTCCATGGGCATGATGCTGGAGACGACGGCGACCCGGCTGTGGTCGGAGAAGGGCGGCCCGCACTACGGCTCCCCCGACAAGGAGCCGGCCGTCCGGCTGCGCGTGCTGGAGGACGCCGGCCGGTCCAACGTGCCGTTCACCACGGGCATCCTGATCGGGATCGGCGAGTCGTACGAGGAGCGCGCCGACTCCCTCTTCGAGCTGCGCAAGACGGCCCGCGCCTACCACGGCATCCAGGAGGTCATCGTCCAGAACTTCCGCGCCAAGCCGGACACCGCGATGCGCGGGATGCCGGACGCGGAGCTGGAGGAGCTGGCCGCGGCCATCGCCGTCGCCCGCCACATCCTGGGCCCGTCGGCGCGTATCCAGGCCCCGCCGAATCTCGTCGACGCCGAGTACGCCCTGCTGATCGGCGCGGGAATCGACGACTGGGGCGGCGTCTCGCCCCTCACGCCGGACCATGTGAACCCCGAGCGTCCCTGGCCGCACATCGACGAACTCGCCGCCCGCACGGCCGAGTCCGGCTTTCAGCTG
This sequence comes from Streptomyces sp. NBC_01166, assembly GCF_045039765.1. NCBI lineage: Bacteria > Bacillati > Actinomycetota > Actinomycetes > Kitasatosporales > Streptomycetaceae > Streptomyces > Streptomyces sp. NBC_01166. The sequence goes on along the minus strand of NZ_CP108613.1, from coordinate 3,753,758 downwards.
CGCGAACGCCTCACCATCTACCCGGAGTTCATCCAACGCGGCGAGCCGTGGCTCGACCCCCGCCTGCTGCCGCACGTGCGCGCGCTCGCCGACCCGGAGACGGGTCTGGCGAAGGAGGGCGCGATCCCGGCCGGGCTGCCCTGGCAGGAACCCGACGAGGAGTTCGGCTCGTCCGGCCGCACCGACCTGCACCGCACCATCGACACCGAGGGCCGCACCGGCGACCGGCGCGACGACTTCGACGAGGTGTACGGCGACTGGGAGGCCCTGAGGGAGGCCGCCGCCCCCGGCATGGTGCCGTCCCGTATCGACACCGACGTACGCCAGGCCCTGAGCCAGGCCGCCGACGATCCCACGAAGCTCACCGACGACCAGGCCCTCGCCCTGCTCCACGCGGACGGGCCGGCGCTGGACGAGCTGTGCCGGATCGCGGACACCCTGCGCCGTGACGTGGTCGGTGACGACGTCACCTACATCGTCACCAGGAACATCAACTTCACCAACGTCTGCTACACCGGCTGCCGCTTCTGCGCCTTCGCCCAGCGGCGTACGGACGCCGACGCCTACACCCTCTCCCTGGACCAGGTCGCCGACCGTGCGGCGCAGGCCTGGGACGTCGGCGCGGTCGAGGTCTGCATGCAGGGCGGCATCCACCCGGACCTGCCCGGTACCGCGTACTTCGACATCGCGCGGGCGGTGAAGGAACGCGTACCCGGCATGCACGTCCACGCCTTCTCGCCGATGGAGGTCGTCAACGGCGCGACCCGCACCGGCATGTCCATCCGCGACTGGCTGACCGCGGCCAAGGAGGCCGGCCTCGGCTCGATCCCCGGCACCGCCGCGGAGATCCTCGACGACGAGGTCCGCTGGATCCTCACCAAGGGCAAGCTGCCGACGGCCGACTGGCTGGAGGTCATCAGGACGGCGCACGAGACGGGCCTGCGTTCCTCGTCCACGATGATGTACGGCCATGTCGACCAGCCCCGGCACTGGCTCGGCCACTTCCGGACGCTGGCCCGCCTCCAGCAGGAGACCGGCGGCTTCACCGAGTTCGTGACGCTGCCGTTCATCCACACCAACGCCCCGGTCTACCTGGCGGGCATCGCGCGCCCGGGCCCCACCGACCGCGACAACCGGGCCGTCACCGCGATGGCCCGCCTCCTGCTCCACCCGCACATCACCAACATCCAGACCAGCTGGGTGAAGCTCGGTGCGGAGGGGGCCGCCGAGATGCTGCGCTCGGGCGCGAACGACCTCGGCGGGACGCTGATGGAGGAGACCATCTCCCGTATGGCGGGATCCAGTTACGGCTCGTACCGCTCGATCCAGGACCTCGTGGCCATCGCCGACCTGGCGGGCCGGCCGGCGAAGCCGCGTACGACGCTGTACGGCGAGGTCCCGGAGGAGCGCGTCACGGCCGCGGCGGCATCGGACGGACACCTGCCGGAGCTGCTGCCGGTGCTGGAGGGCTGAGAGGCTTCTCTCGTCCGGCCCGACGCGACGGGGCCGTCACCGGTACCCCGTCGCGTCGGCCGGCTTGCCGGCGCCTTCGACCTCGACCAGGTAGCGCCAGCAGTCCGGGCGCGAACCGTCGAGGTCGGTGAAGCCGTACTCCTGGGCGAGCTGCCCGCTGGACAGCGACCGGCCGTTCCAGCGGGCGAGGCCGGGGTCCCCGGCCAGAGCCGCGACCGCGCGCCCGACGTACGCCGGGCTTTCCGAGATGCAGAAGTGCGGCACCTCGGTCAGCGCGTCGCGCCAGTTCTCCTCGGCCACACCGAAGGCGTCGAGCATCATCTCCGAGCGGAGCCAGCCCGGGGTGAGCGCCACCGCCGTCCCGCCGTGCGGCTCCAGCTCGTGGGCGAGGACGAACGCCATGCGGAGCACGCTGTTCTTCACCAGGTCGTAGAAGTAGGAGTTGCGGTAGTTCGCTCCGTTGTACGCGGCTGTCCCATCGGTCATCTCGACCACGAGCCCGCCCGGCCGCCGCACCAGCAGGGGAAGCGTGAAGTGGCTGGTGATCGCGTGGGTCTCCACGCCCAGCCGGAGCAGCCGCAGCCCGTCGTCGAGGTCGTGCTCCCAGACCGGCTTGTCGAACGCGAACAGCCGCTCGCCGCCCCAGACGTCGTTGACGAGTACGTCGAGCCGCCCCTGCTCGGCATCGATGCGCCCGGCCAGCGCACGGACCTGCTCGGGGACCAGGTGGTCGGTCGGCACCGCGATGCCCGTGCCGCCCGCGGCGGTGACGAGCTCCGCGGTCTCCTCGATCGTCTCGGGCCGGTCGTACTCCGAGCGCCGGTCCCGAGTCGTGCGGCCGGTGACGTAGACGGTCGCACCCGCCGCGCCCAGCTGGACCGCGATGCCACGGCCGGCGCCCCGGGTGGCGCCTGCGACCAGGGCGATCCTTCCTTGGAGTGACGGTGTCGATGTGGTGGGCATGAATCTCCTCGAGTCCTATCCGGCTGTACGACCCGGTCCATGGATGTCATCGCCGGCGACCGGTGAAACCATGCTGGACGCAATACCCGACACCGTGTGTCCCCTTTTTCCGGCTGACTCGCGGCCTGGGCCGTCGGTGGGGACGGCCACGGGAACGCTGCCGCGCCGAGCGGCTCGTGGCAGGAGCGAGACGAGCCCCAGGACGGCGAGGGCGGCGCCGAGCCACAGGGGCGCGCGCAGGCCGAACAGGCCGACGAGGGCGCCGCCTGCCGAAGAGCCGATGATGACTCCGAGGGTGATGAAGGAGGAGTGCACCGTGTTCACGAGCGGCCCGGCGTTGCCGGTTCGCTGGACCCGGGTGGCCATGGCGGGGTTCATCGTGACGCCGACGAGGCCGATGCCGATCATGAGGGCCACGGCGGCGGCGCCGGCTTCTGCCAGGAGGGCGAAGCCGGCCAGGAACAGGGCGTTGAGGGCCAGCCCGGCAACCTGGACGCCGATCGTCCGACGGTCGGCGAGGCGGCCGACGACGTGGTTGCCGATGACCGTGGCAGCGCCGTAGGCGATGAGCAGGGCGGGCACGGTGGCCTCGTCGAACCCGCTGACCTCGGTGAGGATCGGGTTGAAGTAGCTGAACGCGGAGAACGTCGCGCCGATGATGAGGGTGCTCGTCAGGAGAGCCAGCCACAGCCGGGGCGCCCGGAAGACCCGCACCTCTTCGCGGAAGGTGCCGGTGCCGGAGCTCCCGGGGCGGTCCAGCCGGGGGACCAGCGCCATGGTGACCGCGGCGGCGACGACGGTGAGTACGGCGATGGCCCAGAACGCCGCGCGCCAGCCCGCCCGGCCGCCGATGAAAGTGGCCATCGGCAGGCCGAGCAGGGTCCCGAGCATGAGGCCGTTCATGACCACGGCGATGGCCCGGCCGCGGACCTCCTCGCGGGTCAGCGACGAGCTCACGGAGACGGCGAGGCCGAAGAACGCCTGGGAGGCGACGCCGGTGACGACCCGGGCCGTCACCATGACGCCGTAGGTCGGCGCCGTCGCGGCCATGAGGTTGCCGGCCAGGAAGACCGCGAAGAGCAGGAGGAGCGCGGGCTTGGGGCGCAGACGCATCAGTGCGACGGTCAGGACGGGGCCGCCGACCGCCATGGCGACGGCGAAGACGGTGATCAGATAGCCGATCTCCGGGATGGACGCGCCGAGCCCTTCGGCCATCTGCGGCATCAGCCCCGCGACGACGAACTCGCTGGTGACCATGGCGAAGATGCCCAGGGCCAGTATGTAGACGGCACGCGGCACGAGTATCACGTCCTCAGTGGTTTTGTATCGGTCGGTTCAAAACTTGCCCGTGCGGCACCCCGGTGCGGAGGGTGTGCGGGTCAGGGGATGAGGGAGTCCATGGCGCCGTCGGCAACGGCTTCCAGGGTGGTGCGGTCGGCGCCGTTCTGGGCGGAGACGCGCATGCCCGCGACGACGGCGTTCAGAAAGCGTGCGAGGTCGTCGGGGCGGCGCCTGCGGGAGATCTCCCCGGCGAGCTGCCCCGCTGTGATGACGTCACCGAGGGAGGCGAGCCGGAGCTCCAGATCGCGGCGGAGGAGCTCGGCCACCTCGGGGTCGCGCCCCGAGAGTTCGGTGCTGGTGTTGACGCCGAGACAGCCGATGCCGCGACCCTCCCGGCGGTTGGACTCCTCCGTGTCGATGACGGAGGTGAACAGGGCCCGCAGGCGCGCGGTGGCCGGGAGCTCCGTGTCCGCGAGGAGGGCGTGCTGACCGGCTGTCATGGAGTCGAGGTACCGCGTCAGCGACCGTACGAACAGGGTGTGTTTGCTCGAGAAGGTGTTGTAGATGCTGCTGCGGCCCAGGCCGGTCGCCTCGCACAGGTCCTGTGTGGAAGTGGCCTCGTAGCCCTGCAGCCAGAAGAGCCGCATGGCGGCATCGAGGGCGCGTTCCTCGTCGAACAAGCGTGGTCGGGCCATGCGGAGCACGCTAGCACGTTTTGTACTGAGCGATTCAGAACGCTTGGCGCTCGGTTCAGGGTCCGCTCGGGGTCTCACCCGCCGCCGTGGCGATCACGTCGTCCAGTACCTCCCGGGAGCGCCGCAGCTCGTCGATCTTCCTGTCGATGCGGTCGCGCTCCACGGAGAGGTCGCTGACCAGGCGCGGGGTGGCGATCTCGGAGGGGCCGCCGTCCGCGTCCCGTACGCAGGGCAGGAGTTCGGCGATCTTCGAGCTGCACAGCCCGGCGGCGTAGAACTCCTGGATGCGGATCACGCGGTCGACCGCGCTCTCGGCGTAGTCGCGGTGGCCTCCGGGGGTGCGGTCGGCCACCAGCAGATTCTGGGTCTCGTAGTAGCGCAGGGAGCGCTCGCTCACGCCCGTACGTGTGGCCAGCTCGCCGATCCGCATGGTTTCCTCGCCTCCGGGGCTTGAACCTGACACCAGTGTCAATTCTTACCGTTCCGGCATGACGAACGCAGCCACTTCCCCCGCGAAGCTCTTCGAGACCGTCGAACTCGGCCCCCTCACCCTTCCCCACCGCCTCGTGATGGCTCCGCTGACCCGGAACCGCGCCACCGCCGACGGTGTCCCGACCCCGCTCATGGCCACGTACTACGCGCAGCGCGCCTCGGCGGGGCTGATCATCGCGGAGGCGTCCACGCCGAACGCCGTGGGGCAGACGTACCCGAACATCACCGCGATCCACAGCCCGGCCCACGTCGAGGGATGGCGGCGGGTCACCGACGCGGTCCGTGCGGAGGGCGGGCGGATGTTCCTCCAGATCCAGCACGGCGGGCGCGCCGGCCATCCCGACACCAGCGGACTGACCCCCGTCGCCCCCTCGCCCATCGCGCTGCCGGAGACGATCCACACCCCGGCCGGGCGTGTGCCCTCGGTCGTGCCCCGCGAGATGACCGCCGAGGACATCGCCTCCACCGTGGCCGACTTCGCCTCCGCGGCCCGCAACGCCGTCGAGGCGGGCTTTGAGGGCGTCGAGGTGCACAGCGCCAACGGCCACCTCCTCCACCAGTTCCTGGGGCAGGGGACCAACCGGCGGACCGACGCCTACGGCGGGCCCGTGGAGCACCGCATCCGCTTCGTCGTGGAGGTGGCAGAGGCCGTCGCGGCGGCGGTCGGTCCCGAGCGGGTCGGCCTGCGCGTGTCGCCGTGGAGCACGGTCAACGGCATGGCGGAGGGCGACACCGAGGAGATCTACCCGGCGCTTCTCGCGGCCCTGGCGGGGACCGGCCTGGCCTATCTGCACGTGGGGTACGCCGACCCGGAGGACCCCGTCTTCCAGCGGATCCGGAAGGACTGGGAGGGCACGCTGATCGCCAACCCCGTTCTGCCGAAGGACCGCATCCCGGAGGACGGCGGCATCGCCCACGCCGAGCGGCTGCTGGCCGCCGGAGCGGACGTGATCGCGCTCGGCCGCCCCTTCCTCGCCAACCCCGATTTGATCCGGCGTATGCGTACGGGCGCCCCGGTGAACCAGGTACGGGACGCGTACATGATGTACGTGGGCGGGGAGACGGGCTACACGGACTACCCGACGCTGGGCACCGTGGGCTGAGCCGGGCGCGGAAGTCCTGGCTGTACGGGAGGACTTCCGCGTCCGGGGAGCAGCAGGACGTCAGAGCGCCTTGACCGTGCCGCCGTCGATGACGAGGTCGGCGCCGGTGATGTTTCCGGCCACGTCGGAGAGCAGGAACGCGATCAGGGCCGCGACCTCCCGCGGTGGACCTGTAGGACAAGAACTGATGAGACCCAGGTCACACGCAGCCGTGTCACATCTCGCCGGGGCCGCTTCGTCGAGGGGGTGTAAGCATCGGCAACAGCTCAGGAGCTGATCATGAACGCTCGTCTCGACCTCTTCGGCAACAAGGCCGCCGCCAACTTCCTGAAGCACATCAACTCGGCCGGGAAGGTGGTCACCGACTCGGGGCTGCCCGCCGCGACCCAGGAGCTGGTCAAGATCCGCGCCAGCCAGATCAACGGGTGCGGCTTCTGCACCGACATGCACACCAAGGAGGCCACGGAGGCGGGTGAGACGGCGCTCCGGCTCAATCTGATCGCGGTGTGGCGCGAGGCCACCGTCTTCACCGATGCCGAGCGCGCCGCCCTGGAGCTGGCGGAGCAGGGGACCCGCATCGCCGACGCCGCCGGCGGCGTGCCGGATGACGTGTGGGCGAACGCCGCCAAGCACTTCGACGAGGACCAACTCATCGCCCTGGTGGCTCTGATCGCCGTGATCAACGCGTACAACCGGCTGAACGTCATCGTCCAGCAGCCCGCGGGCGGCTACCGGCCCGGCATGTTCGGCTGACCTCGCCACCCGCGGCCGGGGACGCTCTCCCGGCCGCGGGGGCGCGGGCCGGAAACCATGAGGAATGCCGCGCAGAAGTGCTCTCGCGTACCAGTCCGTACATTCCGTTCCGCCCCTGAACCGCTCCTTCCCGTTCGATTACAGTGCTTGCGCAGTCGCAGGCGGCGGGCCGGACGGAAGGGGCACGGTGAGCACAGGGACCACAGCTGTCTGGGGCCGTGCCCAGCAGCAGGACTTCCGCGGGCGGGTACGGGGATCCCTGCTCGGCGGGGCCATCGGGGACGCACTCGGGGCGGGTGTCTCGGGGCTCACCCTGGAGGCGATACGCGCCGCCCACGGTGTGGACGGGGTGGCCGACTTCGTCCCCGCGCACGGCAGACGCGGCGCCGTCACCGCCGTCACCCAGCTCACCCTCTTCACCGTCGACGGGCTCATCCGCGCCCAGGTCCGCCGGGACACCGGCGCCTGGCATCCACCGACCGACGTGCACCGCGCCCATCTGCGCTGGGCGGCCACCCAGAGCGCCTGGGGACCCGACGAACGCCGCAAGGACAACGGCTGGCTGGCCAGGGAGGAGTGGCTGTACACCCGCCGCGCCCCGACCCGTGAGTGCCTCGTCGGCTTCGGTGACGCCACGATGGGCACCCTCGCCGTGCCCAAGAATCCCGCGGCGCGGGACTCGGCCGCGCTCACCCGCTCCGCGCCCTTCGGGCTGCTCGTCGGCTGGGAGCCCCAGCTCGTCCTCCAGCTGGCCGTCGAGTGCGCCGCCCACACCCACGGCCACGCCACCGCTCAGCTCGCCGCCGGAGCCCTCGCCGTCATGGTGCACGGCCTGGCCCGTGGCGAGACCCTGGACGGCTCGGTCCAGCACGCGCTCGCCCTGCTCGCCGAGCGTCCGGGCAACGAGCAGGTCACCGAGGCGCTCCGGCAGGCCCTCGGCTCCGTACGCCAGGGGATACCCGGGCCGGCCCTCATCGAGGCGCTGGGAGACACCGACTCGGCGGAGGAGGTCCTCGCCGTGGCGCTGTACTGCGCGCTGGTGGGCGAGGACGTACGCCACGGGCTGCGCCTCGCCGTGAACCACTCCGGACCGTCCGCGGCCACGGGGGCCGTCTGCGGGGCCCTTCTCGGGGCGCTGCACGGGGAGACGGCGCTGCCGCCTGCCTGGCTGGCGGAGTTGGAGGGGCGCTCGACGCTTCTCGAACTCTCCGACGACTTCGCGATGGAGATGACCCAGGGGCCCGCCCTGCACAGCCCGACCGCGGTAGCCCCGGGCTGGCTGGCCCGTTACCCGCGGGACTGAGCGAAGGCTCCCCGGAGGTCCGGGAAGGCAGAAGTGGGCGGGCGCCGCCGCGCCCGCCCACCGTTCAGGTGCCCCTCGCGTGAGGGGCGGTCAGTCCTTCACGCCCTCCGGAACTCCCGTGCTCTCCGGACCGGGCCTCTGCGCGGGGACGGCTGCGGCCGCGGCTCCGCCCGCCGGGCTCCCGTCGTCCGAGTTGATCCTGTCGATCAGGGCGTCGCGCTCCGGTGTGTCCTCGGGCTTGATGTAGCCGATGACGATGTAGAGCACCAGCGAGATCGCGAGCGGTAGCGCCACCTGGTACTGCAGGGCGACATTCGTCTTCACCGAACCGTCGAAGTTGTAGTTCGTGAAGTAGAACGCCAGCAGCCCCGCCGCCCAGCTGGTGAGGGCCGCCGTCGGGCCGGACCGGCGGAACCTGCGCAGCAGGCCCAGCATGAACGGGATGGCGATCGGGCCCATGAGGCCGGCCACCCACTTGATGACGACCGAGATGATGTCCTTGAACGTCGGCGAGTTGATCTGGGTCGCCAGCGCCATCGACAGTCCGAGGAAGGCGAGCGTGGACAGCCGTGCGGCCAGCAGACCGCTGCGGTTGCTCCAGGTCCGGGCCGCCTTGGAGAAGACCGGTGCGATGTCCCTGGTGAAGACCGCCGAGATGGCGTTGGCGTCGGAGGAGCACATGGCCATCGTGTGCGAGAAGAAGCCGACGACGACCAGACCCAGCAGACCGTGCGGCAGCAGCTGCTCGGTCATCAGGGCGTAACTGTCCGAGGCGTCGGGCTTCTGGGCCTCGACGAGCAGGGGAGCGACCCACATCGGGAAGAAGAGCACCGTCGGCCAGACCAGCCACAGCGCGGCGGAGAGCCACGCCGAACGGGTCGCGGAGCGTGCGGAGTCCGTGGCCATGTAGCGCTGGGCCTGGTTCCACATGCCGCCGTTGTACTCGAAGGTCTTGATGAAGAGGTACGCGAGCAGGAACGTCACCGTGTACGGGCCGGCCGTCGGGCTCGTGTGGCCGTCGGGCAGCTTGTCCCAGACCGTCCACAGCGAGCTGAAGCCGCCCAGTTTGCTCATGGCGATGACCAGCATGGCGACACCGGCGAAGAGCTGGATGATGAACTGTCCGAGTTCCGTGAGCGCGTCGGCCCACAGCCCGCCGACCGTGCAGTACACGGCGGTGATGGCGCCCGTGATGAAGATGCCCTGGGTCAGGGTGATGCCCGTGAAGACGGAGAGCAGCGTGGCGATGGCCGCCCACTTGGCACCGACGTCCACGATCTTCAGCAGCAGACCGGACCAGGCGAGGGCCTGCTGGGTCTGGATGTTGTAGCGGTTCTTGAGGTATTCGAGCGGCGAGGCCACGTGCAGCCGCGAACGCAGCCTGTTGAGCCGGGGCGCGAAGAGCTTGGCGCCGATGCCGATGCCGATCGCGATCGGCAGGGACCAGGTCACGAAGGACGTGACGCCGTACTGGTACGCGATACCCGCGTAGCCGGTGAACATCACCGCGCTGTAACCGGACATGTGGTGCGAGATGCCCGACAGCCACCACGGCATCTTGCCGCCGGCTGTGAAGAAGTCGCTGACGTTGTCCACGCGCTTGTGCGACCAGAGTCCGATCGCGACCATCACACCGAAGTAGCCGATGAGCACGGCCCAGTCGAGACTGTTCATGTGCCCCCTCCAGGGGTCCGCCTTGTGAACGGGAACGCACTTCGTCAGTACGGCCGTTCAGCGGGGCCCCGTGCGGGAACGGGGACTTCGGGGATTGAACCGCCTGTCCGGGTCCTCGGTCAAGGTTTTCTTGGTCAGGGATGTGAACGCGGATCAGCAAGGCGAACGATTTTACTCGTTCTTGACCTATCGAAGCGTTGTCGTGAACGTGACCACGGCCACACGATAAGCGGGCACTTCGTCAGGCTGTGCAGAGATCGACGCAAGGCAGGAACGCCCGAGAACGCAGAACGACCGCACGGGATGCGGGTCCCGTGCGGCCGGAGAAGGGGGAAAGCTGTACGTGACGCTTGCGCACCGATGGCACTGAGCGTGCTGTCGGTGCCGAATGCTGACGTGGTGATGTGTGGGGTACACCCATCGACGACGCCGGTTCCGATGGCGGGTCGAGCCCCCTCGGCCAGGACGGCGGGCCAGTCGAGAGGGCTCCTGGCGGTCGTGTTCGGTGACCGGCCATGGTGTGGCGCGTGAGGACCGGTGTACCGGTCAGGCGTTGATCGAACCCGACGCGACGTCGCGCACGAAGGTGTTCCACGCTCCGGACACGAAGGAGAGCGAGGGGCCTTCGGGAGCCTTCGAGTCGCGCACGGCGATGGCCTGCGTGACGGGCGACTTCACTTCGACGCACGCGCCGTTGCCGCCGGAGTATGTCGACTTCGTCCAGTTATCCGTAGCACCCTGAAGAATGGCCATGTTCACTCCGGTTCAGAGAGTTGATGTGAGTGGCACCAACTTCGTTCCTGTTGGCGTGATCGACGCTACTCGCCAACATCGCGTGGTGGTGGGGCCGTTCACTCGACCGGATGGCATATTCCATGTGTGTCTTCCGCTGCGAGGTGGTGGCGGTGTATCGTCCCGCCCCCACCTCGCTTACATCACAGCATTTCCCGCATAAGGGTCTTGTCGGGCAGGCCTGTTCCGGTGGGTGCCCGGAGGCTCTCAGCGGGTGTAGCTCTTGGCGATGTCGCCGATGAACTGGCGGGTCTGGTCCACGTTCAGTGCCTGCGCCCTCAGGTGCTCGTACATGACGCTGTAGCGCTGTACGTCGTTCGCCTTCTCCAGATAGAGGTCGCTGGTGACCCCCTCGATGTACACGACGCTGGAGTCCGCGGCGTCGGGGAATTCCAGGATGGCGTACTGCCCGTTGATGCCGGGGTGCGCCCCCATGTCGAAGGGCAGCACCTGCACGGTCACATGGGGCAGCTGGGACTGCTCGATGAGGTGCTCCAGCTGCTGGATCATGACTTGCTTGCCGCCCACGAGCCGGCGCAGGGCGGACTCGTCGATGACGGCCCACAGGCGCAGGGGGTGCTCGGGGGCGTTGACGCGGTCCTGGCGGCGGGCCCGGACGTTCACCCGCTTCTCGATGTCGGACGGCGGCGCCTCGGGGAGGGCGCCGTTGATCAGAGCCTCCGCGTATCCCCGGGTCTGCAACAGCCCGGGAACCACCTGGGGTTCGTACACCCGGAGGGACTCGGCGTCGGTCTCCAGGCCGATGTAGACGCTGTACGGGATGTCGCCGAAGGCGTGCCACCAGCCCTGCTGGCGGGAGTCCTTGGCCATCTGCATCAGCGAGTCGACGATGCGGTGGTCCTCGACCTCGTAGACCCCGCAGAGATCGCGTACGTCGCGCTGGCTGATCGAGCGGCGGCCGTTCTCCAGCCGGCTGATCTTCGACTGCGAGACCAGCAGCCGCTCCGCCACCTCCTCGGCCGTCATGCCCTTGATCTCGCGGAGGCGGCGCAGTTCCTGGCCCAGCCGGCGTCGCCTGACAGTGGGATTGACGTTGGTCGGCACGGGAACGGCACCTCCGGCTATGCAGCTGTTGTAGCTGTGCGTATCTGCTTGCTCAGCAGATTGCCACCCGGGGCCCCGGCCGCGCTGGGAAATGGCCACACGCAATCAGCGCACGCAAGAGCGCGGGGCAGCCGGTGGATCCGGCTGCCCCGCGCCTGGTGCGGCTCCCGAACCGGGTCATGGGGACGTCGGTGCGGCGGTATGGCGTATTCAGTACTCCGCGCCAAGTGTCCGCGCGGTCGTGCTGTCAGTGGACGGAGGTGTGCGCCATGCTGCCGCGATGCGCTTGTGCTTGCGGCTGCAACGGCACGCCTGCCGTCTGCTGATTACGGCGTGGCTGGACGGCCACGCCGTTCTGGACGTCCATCACGGCGTGCGCCACGAGACCGCCCATCGGGTCGTGTCTGATCAGGTCCCGGAGCCGGGAGCGCGACGAGCGCCCCTCGTTCCCGGGGTACAGGTGCTTGCCGAGTCCGACCGCGTGGGCCAGTGCGGCGAGCGCCGCGGTCCGCGGGTCCGGCGGTACGCCGGTGCGGATCGCGTTGTCCAGCCGGGCTCTGATGTCCCGGCTGATTGCCGTGTCCGTCGCCTGGTAGCGAGTCGTCGGCAGCACTCCGCACATCTGGCCCGCCACGGCATGAACCATGCCGCACCGCTCCAGATGAGCGAGGTAGATCTGGCGAAGTCCCAGCCGGGGCCCGCCGATCCAGTGGACCGCCCGAACCGGACTGCCACGACGGCGCAGCAGTTCCAGTGCGGAGTCCAGAGTCGGATCTCCTGTCGGCCGTGGCATCACCACGGCGATACGATCCCCGTCAGGGGCTATCCGTCCTGCCAGAGCCAGCTCCACTAGCTGTGCCCCGGCCAGGCCGAGGTCGAGCGACTGCGGCTGCGCTGTGGTACCCGTGGTCGGGTCCAGAGCGAGCAGCAGAAGCTCCTCCGGAATTGTTCTGCGGCTCCTGCCCATCCATGCCTCCCCGCGTGGATGAATGACAGGGTGACCCCTCTCACATTGGTCTGTCGAGGGTGCCTGGGTGCTTTGTGAGGGAACCGTTAGGTATGTCGTTCTCGTCTAGCGGCTCGGTCAAGGGTTCACACAGGACACTGGTAGATGGTTCGGACAGTGCGGGCATGTCCCCGCGGCTCATCAAGGAGGTATCGGTGGCGGGCGAGTCCCCCGACAAGTCGGAGCAGCGGAAGTCGTCGGGGACGGCTGAGGAACGCGATCCGCGTCTCGCCGTGTTCCGTGAACCGGACGCTGCGGCGGACGGGAGCACGGCGGAGGGGGCGTCAGGCACCGCGAAAGACAGCGAGACGGCTGTCTTCCGCCTGCCGCACTCCGCGGAGGCCGACGCCTCAGGGGGCGCCTCCGGCGCCTCGGAGGGCGCAGAGGGCCCTGAGAGGGCCTCCACGCCCCGTGAGACGGCCGGGGAGGCCGAGAAGGCGGAGGGTGCGGCAGGGGAAGCCACGGCGGCGCCTGAGGCGCCCTCGTCGATTTCCTCGGAGGAGGCGAACCCGGGATCCGGCACCGAGGTCGAGGTCGATTCCGGCCGTTCCGACGCCGGGGCGGGCTCCGGCTCCGAGCGCGAGGGGGCCGCCGAGCCCGCTTCGGAGTCCCCGTCCGCACCGGACGCTGCCCCGGGAACCGACGCCGACGGTGCCGACGGCGCTGGTTCGGATGGCGAGTCGGAGGCCGGTTCCGAGGCCGGATCGACGCCCACCGACGCTCGGCTGCGTGCCGTGGTCGCAGCATGGGTGGCGACCGGGCCCGAGGAGGAAGCCGCAGGTCGCAGCAGTGCGGCCGAGGGCGCGGACACGCCGTCCGAGGACGACGACAAGGTGTCCGCGAGCAGCGGCGAGGCTCCGGCCGCCACCGAGGGGAAAGCGGAGAGCGCCGACGACGAGACGTCGCCGGACGCCGACGTGACCCCGGCCGGCGACGACGACTCGTCGGCGGACGAGGACACCGGGACACCGGCCGCCCCCGCCGCCGGGACCCGGGCCGGCGAGGACGCCGAAGCCCCGGTCGGCGGCGCTGCCGAGGCTCCGGTCGGCAGCGACCCCAAGACCCCGGCCGGCAGCGATGCCGAGGAGCCCGACGACGCCGAGGAGCCCGCAGCGGCCGAGGCGTCCGACGTCGCCGCCGAGTCCGCGGACGCCGAGGACGACGGACCGGCCACCCGCACCTCCGACGACGCCCCCCGGGTGCCGAAGACCCGTGAGGAGGCCTCTCCGGCGGAGGAGACGGACCCCGCGCGCGACGGGCGAGGAATCGATCATCCGACGGCCGTCTTCAAGGCGCCGCGGGCCGAGCAGGTCGACCACCCGACGACCGCGCTGAAGCTCCCGCCGAAGGAGAAGGTGGCCGCGCGGAAGCCCGCCTCCTGGGCCGCCAAGGCCTCCGGAGCCCCCGAGGCCCCTGAGGCGCCCGCCGAGCGGACCAGCAAGTTCGTGCCGCTGCGCTCGGACGACGTACGCCCCGCGCCCGTGGTCGGTCCCACGGTCACCCCGGACGTCGCGGCCGGGCCCGGCACCCCCGCGAGCCCCGGGGCGGGTTTCGCCGAGGCCGAGCGGACCAGGCAGCAGCCCATGCCGCCCAGGCCGCCGCTCGACCTGCTCGCCGAGCTCACGAACACCCCGCCGCCCCCGGAGACCCCGGTCCGCACCGCGGTCCGGCGGGTGAAGATCTGGACGCCGCTCCTCCTGCTCGTCCTGGTCATCTTTGCGATCGCGCAGGCGATGCGTCCGCTGCCCGACCCCACGCTGACCCTCTCCGCCTCGCCCACGTACACCTTCGGCGGCGAGAAGCTGGACATGCCGTGGCCGGCGGACGGACAGGGTGCCGTGGAGGTCGAGGGTGTCGGCACCATCGGCACGTACGGCAAGGAGAAGTCCGCGCCGATCGCGAGCGTCGCGAAGATCATGACGGCGTACGTGATCCTTCAGGGCCACCCGATCACCGGCAAGCAGGCGGGCGACCAGATCGTGGTCGACGCCAAGGCCGGTGAGGAGGCGAACAGGCCTGACGAGTCGACGGCGCCCATCAAGGAGGGGCAGAAGTACACGGAGCGTCAGATGCTCCAGCTCCTGATGATCCCGTCCGGCAACAACGTGGCGCGGCTCCTGGCCCGCTGGGACGCCGACACCGAGAAGGCGTTCGTCGAGAAGATGAACGCGGCGGCCGAGGACCTCGGGATGACGAACTCGGTGTACACGGACCCCAGCGGTCTCGAGGCCACCACCCGGTCCACCCCCGCGGACCAGCTCAAGCTGGCCAAGGCGGTCATGCAGAACGACGTCTTCCGCGAGATCGTGAACATGCCGCAGGCCGAGATCCCGGGCATCGGCAAGATGATCTACAACAACAACAACATCCTGCTGGAGCCCGGCGTCAGCGGCATCAAGACCGGTTCGTCGACCCCCGCAGGCGGCAACCTCATCTGGACGGCCGACACGGTCATCGACGGCAAGACCCGGCGGATCATCGGCGCGGTGATGGGTGCCGATGTCGACGGCACCCTGGACGCCAAGCTGCAGCGTGCCCTGCAGAGCAGTCTGGCGCTGATCCGGACCGCCCAGGAGGGCGTCGACTCCGCCACCGTCGTCAAGAAGGGCCAGGTCGTCGGCTACGTCGACAACGGCTTCGGCGGGCAGACCCCCGTGGTCGCGACCAAGGACCTCAAGGCCGTCGGCTGGGGCGGGCTCGAGGTGGATCTCAAGCTGACCGACGGCGGCAAGGTGCCCGCCCACACGGCGAAGGCGGGCACCGTCGTCGGCGAGGTGACGGTCGGTACCGGGACGGGCAAGGTATCCGCCCCGGTCGCCCTGCAGAGCGAGATGACGGAACCGGGCTTCGGCGACAAGCTCACCCGCATCACCTGACGGACGCCCCCCTGTCCCCGTCCTTGCGGGGACAGGGGCGTGTCCCCAATAGGGCAGCGCGGCGAAAATGCCGCGTGCTAGCGTCCCAAAGGCAACGGTCGGGCGCCGGGACGCGTCCTTCCGAATACGGATGAGGCCGTGCAGTACATGGACGGTTCGGCAGGCCCGGGCGAGGACGGGGAGAGTCGCAGTGACCACCGCTGAGCCGACACGGGCCGAGGCCGGTCCGCCCGCCGGGAGCAGCCCGGTCCGGATCCCGGCCCAGGCCACCGGTGGCGGCGACGGTGCCGACAGCTCGATACGGAGCCGTCTCCTGCGCCACCCGGTCCTGCTGACCACCGCGGTCGCAGCGGCCGTACACCTCCTCTGGTTCTTCTTCTTCGCGAACAGCGGCGGTGACATCGCCGCCCAGGACGCCTGGTCCGAGTTCGTGGGCCGCCACCCCGGTACGGCGTACAACCTCGCTTGGTACGGGGGCATGCACCCGGTCTCGTACAGCGTGGTGTCGCCCTACCTGATGTCGGTGCTCGGTGTCCGGTCGACGATGATGGTCGCCGGCACGGTGTCCTCGGCGCTCACCGCCCTGATCCTGGTGCGGGTCCCCGCGGTCCGTAACCCCGTGGCGTGCGCGCTCGCCGGGGTCTTCGCGTACCTGTGCAACGCCCTGTCCGGCCGGGTGACGTTCGGGCTCGGCATGATGTTCGCGCTCGGTGCCGTCGCCGCCGTCTTCTGCTGGCCCCACCGCTGGCGCTACAAGCGGTGGGCGAAGGCCGGAATCGCCGCGCCGCTGGCCGGGCTCGCCACGGCGGGCAGCCCGGTCGCCGGGCTCTTCCTCGGGGTGGTCGCCGCGGCGCTCTTCCTGAACAAACGGCGCCCCGGGGCGTACGCGCTGGGTCTGGCCCCCGTCGCGGTGGTGGTCCTGTCCTCGTGGCTGTTCCCGTTCTCGGGCACTCAGCCGATGGCCCTGGGCACCCTGTCGCTGCCGTTCCTGTACTCGGTCTTCGTCTTCTTCCTGGTGCCCCGCGACTGGCGCACCGTGCGGACGGCCGCCGCGGTCTACGGCGCCGGGACGCTGCTGACCTATGTGGTCGACTCGCAGATCGGCTCGAACGTCTCGCGCATGGCGATGCTGTTCGCCGGTGTCGTCCTGCTCGCGGCACTCCCGTACACGGCTCCGCGCACCCGGCGCTGGTACGCGCTGCTCGTCGTCTTCGCGGGGCTGAACTTCTGGATCGGTTTCAAGGGCGTCGACGACATCGTGCGCACCGCCCCCGACGCGTCCTGGAACCGTTCACTGGCCCCGCTGGTCAACCAGCTCCAGAGGGTGGGGGCGGAGCGGGGCAGGGTCGAGGTCGTACCCCCCAGCAGCCACCGTGAGGCCTCGGCGCTCGTGCCGTACGTGAATCTGGCGCGCGGCTGGAACCGGCAGGCCGACATGAAGCGCAATCCTCTCTTCTACGACGACACCCTGAACGCCGTGAACTACCGCGAGTGGCTGGACCGCTGGGCCGTGCACTACGTGGTGCTGCCCACCGGGAAGCCGGACTCGGGGGCCGAGCAGGAGACCGCGCTCGTCGAGAAGGGACTGCCCTATCTGAAGGCGGTCTGGCGCGACGCCAACTGGAAGCTGTTCCGGGTCGTCGACCCGGTGCCGCTCGCCGATCCGCCCGCGACGGTGGAGCGGGCCGGCGACGACAGGCTGACGATCCGCGTGCAGTCGGCGGGCCGGGTCCTGATCCGGATCCCGTACTCCCGGTGGCTGGCCGTCGTCGACGAGGACGGCAAGGGAGTGGAGCGGCCGCAGGAGACGGAGGCGTCCAAGAAGCGTTCGGAGGAGGACGGGAACGCTCCGAAGGAGTTCACCAACGATCACGGCTGCCTGATCAAGGTGGAGGAGGACGCGGACGGCGACGAGTGGACCGAGCTCCTCGCACCGCGCCCGGGGGTCTACCGCCTGGCGGGGCCGTACCAGTTCCAGCCGGGCACGCCCTGTCCCGAGGAACTGCGCCAATAAGTGCGGGAACTCTCCCTCCGGGCCCGCCGCACTGGCATGGTGTGCTGCCATGAGGTGCCAACATTGCGGCGGCGAACACATCGGTCCGCTGCCGGGCATGGTCTGCCCCCGGTGCGGTTCCGTGGCGCGCTCGCCTCGCGGCAGCGGTTCATGGATCGCCCAGGAGACCCTGACGGGCCGGTTCTCCACGCTGCCCCGGCGACGGAAGGCGCTGCTCGTGGCGGGAGTCGTCGTCGCCGCGGGCAGTCTGGCGACCGCCGTGTCGCTGATCGCCACGGGTGCCGGAGGGGCGCGCCCGGAGACGGCCGGCCGGGCCGGCGCCGTGCCGGCACCGATCGGCGGCGGGGCCCCGACCCGGATCGGGCCGATCGGGCCCGGGGACGGCGTACCGGAGCCCTCTGCCGATACGGGCCGCTACCGCTACACGGAGTGGGCCGGGCCCGGCTGCACCACGGGCGGCTACGTGGAGCGCGGGCGCTTCGAGAACGGCGACGCGGGCTGGTACACCGTCGACTCGGGCGGCTTCGCGGGCGGTCCGTGCGACGGCCGGTTCAGTGCCGTCCCGATGTCGGGGAGCCCGGGCCAGGACCGGGGGAGCAGCGCCGTCTGGTCCTGGCACCTCGGTGACGGCTTCCGTGAGTGCGCCCTGACGGTCTTCGTGCCGAGCAGCGTCCGCGACCGGGACGTGGCGGGCGACCCGACCGTCTACCGGGTCCTGTCCGACCCGGACGACACCGACTCGGCCTACACGGGCTTCGCCGTGCACCAGCCCGAGCACCGGGGCACCGCCGTCGACGTACGGAGCTACCCGGTCAAGGGGGACACCTTCGCGGTGCAGATGGTCGACCGGGGCCGGGACTGGGGTGACGCGGAACTGGTGGGCGCGCACCACGCGGCGGCCCAGGTGAAGGCCTCCTGCCGCTGACGCGGTTCACCGGACGAACGGGCTGTCCCGTTCCGCCAGGTGTGCGGCAGGGCCGGCGGCCCGGAGCACCACCTCCAGTGCGCGGTCCGGGTCGGAGGCGTAACAGCCACTGGCCCAGGCGGCGTTGGCCTCGATGACCGCCCACTGGCCGCTGTCGGTGACTCCGACGTCGACGACGATCGCGGACGGCAGGGTGTGCCCCGCCGCGGCGAGCAGTTCCGTGCCGAACGCGTGGGCCGCGGCGGACAGCGGCGCCAGGTGCAGCCGCCCCGAGACGGCGTAGCGGCTGCCGGTGTGAACCTGCCCGTCGAGCAGATACAGCCGGTACTCCGCGTCGAACACGACGACATCGCTCACCAGCACCACCGTCTCCGGATCGACCGCGTCCGGCCCCGGCAGACGGGATCCGTCCGCGTAGACCAGAGCCGGGATGCCCTTGTCGTTCGGCGACTTGACGAAGACCGGGCGGCGCAGCCCGTACGCCTCGTGGATGGGCACGGCACGGATCTCGCGCCGGACGAACTCGGCGGGCAGCCGGGCCAGCCAGTCGGCGGGAGCCTCGAGCGGTGTGACACCCAGCGCGGGGGCCACGGCGTCGGCGAAGGAAGGACCGGCGTGCAGATACGCGCTCCCGCCGCGCAGCCCCTCGGGCACCTCGTGGTCCGGCAGTCGCACGGTGTGCAGCCCCCGTCGCCGGGCGCTGTCGCGGAGGGTCCGGGCGGACGCGGTGAGACGGGGCGGGAGTACGAGGGTCATGGGCAGGGATCCTGCCGCAGCGGGGGAGGTGCGGCCCACCGGATTTCGCTCGACAGCCCCCGCCCGGTTCGGCTTGCATGGGCCGGATGCACGCCGATGAGACCAAGACCGACGCAGCGCTCGTACGGCGCCTGCTCGCCGCGCAGTTCCCCGCGTGGGCGGATCTCCCCGTCGAGCCGGTCGGCTCCCACGGCACGGTCAACGCCATCTACCGGCTGGGCACTGATCTGGCCGTACGGCTGCCCCGTATCGAAGGCGGTTCGAAGGACGTGGCGACCGAGAGCCGCTGGCTGCCCCGCCTCGCCCCGCACCTCCCCTTCGCCGTCCCCACACCCCTGGCCGAGGGTGTGCCTGCCGAGGGCTATCCCTGGTCCTGGTCGGTCTGCCGCTGGCTCGACGGCACCAACCCGGCCCCCGGTGCGGGCAGTTCCGAATTCGCAGCCGACATCGCGGAGTTCGTCCTCGCGCTGCGCCGCGTGGAGACGACCGAGGGCCCGCCGGCCTACCGCAGCGAACCGCTGGCCTCACGGGACACGGCCACCCGGGCCGCCCTGGACGCGCTGCACGGCGTCATCGACACCGGGGCGGCGGCCACCGCGTGGACGGACGCCCTGCGGGCCCCCGCACCGCAGGGTCCGGCCGTATGGGTCCACGGGGACCTCCAGCCGGGCAACGTCCTGGTCTCGGGCGGCGGGCTGAGCGCGGTCATCGACTTCGGCTGCATGGGCCTGGCCGACCCCGCGGTCGACCTCATCGCCGGCTGGTACCTGCTGCGGGCCGGGGCGAGGCGCACCTTCCGTACGCGGGTGGGGGCGGACGCGGCGACGTGGGCACGGGGGCGGGGCTGGGCCCTGTCGATCGCGCTCATGGAGCTTTCGTACTACCGGACGTCGAACCCGGTGATGGCGGGGACGGCCCGGCAGGTGATCGGCGAGATCCTGGAGGAGACGGGGCCCGCGCCCTCGTAACGCCCGGGTACGAGGCCCGTATGGCATGTGAAGTGCCGACATGCGGGATGTGGCGTCAGGCCGGGGTGCTCTTGCGGGTGCCGGGCTCTCACCGGCCCAGGCTCGCGGCCTTGACGGCGCGTCGGGCGAAGACCTCCTCACGGTGGTCCTCCATCTGCCGCAGTGCGTCCTTGCGGTCCCGCCTGGAGAGCCGGTCGAGATACGTGTGGCCGGAAAGGTGATCGGTCTCGTGTTGAAGACACCGGGCGAAGTAGCCCGTTCCTTCGATGACGAGGGTGTTGCCGTCCTTGTCGAGCCCGCGGACGACGGCACGATCGGTGCGGGGGACGGCCATGCCCGCACCGGGGACGGACAGGCAGCCTTCGAAGTCGTCGACGAGCCGGCGGCTTCCCGGATCGGGCAGGTCCAGGACCGGGTTGATGATGTGGCCGACATGCCGGACCCCGTGGTCGTCCGGGCAGTCGTACACGAAGAGCCGCAGGTCGACGTCCACCTGGTTGGCAGCCAGGCCGGCGCCGTCGGCCACGTACATCGTCAGGAACATGTCGTCGATCAGCGCCGACAGCTCGGGGGAGCCGAAATCGGTCACCACCTGGCAGGAACGGTTCAGGATCTCCTCACCCACCACCGTGATCCGGCGTACCGAACCCCGTTCCGCCTCTGGCTGCAGAACCGGATACGAGTCGACCGGGTGGCCTTGCAGACGGACACGCCGGTCGGCGGAACGGGACTCCTCGTGACGAACAGACATGGCTGTCTCCCCTCAGGTGCACGTACGAACGCCGGTTGCCAAGCGCTTTGCAAAGTAGCAGAATTTGCAAAGTGACCGAAGATGATGTCAGCACACCAAGCGCCCGGGCGAGCAGCGGCGGCGAAGAGCTGCGCGAGCACGAGGTCCGTACCCGCCTGCTGGGCCTGCTCGCCGAGGTGGGTGCCGTCACGGCGACCGAAGCCGCCTCTCGTCTGGGCTACAGCTCCGGTCTCTGTTCGTTCCACCTGCGGCAGCTCGCACGCCACGGACATATCGAAGAAGCCCCCCGCAGCGGAGGTCGCGCCCGCCCCTGGAGGCTGAAGCAGGACACCCCCACGGCCGAGGGGCCCGCGGGAGACCGGTTCGGCGACTTGGCCCGGGGGCTGGAGGACGAGAGCTGGCAACGATGGCTGACCCGACGGGACGAGGCGCCGGCCGAGTGGAGGCACGACGAGGCCTTCAGCGCTGTCGCCTATCTGACACCTGAGGAGATGAGCCGGGTCGCGGACGCGATCCAACAGACACTCGCGCCCTACCGGGCCCGCGAACAGCGCCCCCTGGCCCGGCCGGACGGTGCTCGACCGGTGGCCCTCATCACCCGGCTGTTCCCCTTGCTCCCCCACCCGACGGACGACGCGGACCAGGGCTGAAAAGCCGCATCCGGCGCACCGGACCCCTCCGTGCCGTGCCCGCCCCGGCGGGGGCACCGAACTGGTGCGTGCACGGGCCCGCCGTGCTGTACTGGCGACGTGGAGCGAAAGCACGCACTGACATCGGTCACCCATCTGAGGCGGTCCGGCGGGGCGGCTTCGGACAGTGTGAGTGACCGGCGGGCCGAGCGGGTGCGCACCCGGGTCCGGCTCATGATCGAGATCACCGCGCAGGCAGGGGCCTACCGGAAAGGGCTGGTCGCGGCAGCTCGCCGCCTCGGCCCGGAGGAAGCGGCGGTCCTCTCGGATCTGGAGCGCCACGGACTGCAGGTGCCCCAGTTGCACGACGTGCTGTGCGGCGGCCATGTGCTGGTGGACGAGCCGCAGCTGTACGAGGACTGGCGGTTCGCCGAGGTGAGTCACGAGCGCCTGTCCAGCCACCACCGTGACATCGACAAGGCGCTCTATCCCGACATCGGGATGCGCGGGGCCGTGGTGCGGGAGAAGCTGCACGGGCGCACCGCCCAGGGCACCTGGGTGCAGCTGGAGAAGACACCGGCCGCTTTCGGCGGGCGGAAGCTGCCCAGCGTGAGCGACCTCCGCCACCTCATGGACTATGTCGTCTACCGGATCACGCGCAGCAATGTCGGGCCCTGGGGGCTGTCCCGGATGACCGAACGGCGGCCGCTTTACCTGGCGCCGTTCCTTGCCGTGCCGACGTCCCTGAAGCCTCCGGTCGCGCGGGTGCTGACCCAGGCGCTGCGCCGGATCGAGGAGAGCGACGACGCCACCGCCGTCTCCACGGACCTGGCGGCTCGGTTCCCGCCCCCGGACCGGGAGGACCTGGCCGGCGAGCTGGGACAGTCGCTGTCCGGCAGGGCGGGCCGTGGGCTGTTCGGCAATTCCGAGGTGTGGGTGACCGAGACCCTCTCACGCAGCGCCGCCGCGGTGCTCCGTGAGAGTCGCGTACCGCCTGCGGTCCCACTGTTGCAGCCGGGAGGGTTGTCATGAGTGACGACGACCAGCGCGAGGTCCCCGCTGCGGAACCGTCGGACGCGGGTGCGGCGTCCGCCCCGCCGGGGCTGGTGTCGGCCGTGGTGAACCTGGTCGACACAGGTCCGGTGCTGCTCGGTGCGTACACCGTCGCGGAGCTCACCGCCGTGGACGCGATCGTGGACTTCCTGGAGGCCAGGCCGTCGGACGAGGTGATCGCCGAGGCCGTCCGCTCGCTGGCGGCCCGGCAGCTGCTGCTGGCGGGTGACACGGGCGAGCAGGTCCAGGTGCAGGGAGACCTGGGCATCGCCGTGGCGTTCCAGCAAAGGGCCCGCAAGGTGCTCGACGCCCGCACGACCGGGTCGGGTCCGGGTGAGCCGTGGCGGATCCTGTTGCTCCCCCAACCCGAGCGGATCTGCCTCATGGTCCGCATCGACGCGCTCGGCGTCCACCAGTTGGGGTTGTACAAGCTCAAGGAAGCCCTGGACACGCTCACCGAGTGGCTGCCGCGAGGCTCGTCGGCGGATCCCGATAAGGCAGTGGACACCGAGGCCGTGCTCGCCGCCTCGGAGCGCTCCGCGCTGATCACCGTCACCGACTACACGGCGCAGGGATCGGCCGAGACCGCGGGCAGCAGCAGGGATCTGGTGCTGGCCCGCAGTGGCGGACGGCTGCATGCCCTTGTCCGGAGCCCCGGCGACCGGGAGAAGCTGGTGCCGGACCCCGAGGGGGGCAAGGACAACGTCCGTGAACGGCTCGTCGGTCTGCTCGCGTGAACGGCTCATGAGCGGTGAGGAGTTCGGGGCGTACGGTCGTCGGCCGACCGTCCACCCTCACCGTTCACCTGGCTGCCGGCAGATTTACGGGGGCGCATCCGGAAGCCGCTGATGAGCATCGCGAGCACGACCGCGGCGAGCGGCACCCGCAGAGCCGCCCGGTAGCCGTCGAGCACCGCGATGCGGCTTGGTGCGGCGGGCCGGGGACGACATCGGTGCCATGGGACGACGCGCTCGGCCGGCAGACGGCCGCTCCGTCCCGGTGTTCGCGGTGGACGACTTCGGATGGCGGTGCGAAGTCTTGACGGGTGTCCGGACCCCTCGTACTGTCGCGCCTGGCCAGAATTGAAACGACTCAATGAAACGAATCATCCCCCGGCGTAAGAAGGTTGTCGATGAAGACACGGAGATGGGCTGTCGCGCTGCTGACGGGGGTGCTGGCCGTCGGCATGGGAGTGGATGCGCAGGCAGCCCAGTCCGGTCCGGCGGGGCAGGGAGCGAGAGGCACGCAACTGGAGCGGCTGGACCGGGGACTGGTCGCCGTGTCCAGCGCCGAGGGAGTGTTCCTGAGCTGGCGGCTCCTCGGCCCGGAGGCCACCGGGCACACCGACACCGGCCTGGCCGGCGCCGACTTCCGGGTCTACCGTGACGGCAGGCCGATAGCCACCGTCACGGAGAGCACCAACTACCTGGACCGGCAAGGCGCTTCCGACGCCGAGTACCGCGTCGCCGCCATCGTCGACGGCCGGGAGGCCCGGCGCAGTGACCCGGTCTCGCCGTGGGCCGACGGGTTCTACGACCTGCCGCTGCGCAAGCCCGCCGGCGGCGTCACACCCGCGGGCGAGGCCTACACCTACTCCGCCAACGACATGAGCGTCGGCGATGTGGACGGCGACGGCCAGTACGAGTACGTCGTCAAGTGGGACCCGTCCAACGCCAAGGACGTCTCCCAGGTCGGGTACACCGGCCGTACCTACATCGACACCTACCGGCTCGACGGCACGCTGCTGAACCGTATCGACCTGGGTCCCAACATCAGGGCGGGCGCCCATTACACCCAGTTCCTGGTCTACGACTTCGACGGCGACGGCCGCTCGGAGATGATGTTCAAGACCGCCCCCGGCACCAGGAGCATCCGCTACCGCGCGGACGGCAGCGTCGCCTCCGAGCGGTACATCACCATGCCCCGCGCCGACCTCCGGGCCGGGTACGCGAACACCGACGACTATCGCCTGAGCGCGGCCGGTTACTACGACCACCTGGTCGAGATGTTCCGCCACTGGCACGAGCACCCCGAAGTCGCCGCCGGTAACTGGCCCGCGACCCTGGAGTCGGCGTTCGGCATCGAGGACCGTTACGCCTACCCGCTCTCCCAGGCGGACGCCGAGGCACTGGCGGACCACTTCATCGATGTCTACGCGCCCAGCCGCAGCACCAGGAACAATCTGCGCGCCTTCGAGGGGTTCATCCTCGACGGGCCCGAATACCTGACCGTCTTCGACGGCGCCTCAGGCCGCGAGCTGGACACCGTCCGCTACGAGCCCGGCCGGCACGACGACGGGCTGATGTGGGGCGACTACGCCATGAGCCGGATCGAGCCGGGCAACCGGGTCGACCGCTTCCTGTCCGGAGTCGCCTACCTCGACGGCCGACACCCCTCCGCGGTGTTCGCCCGCGGCTACTACACCCGCACCACCATGGCCGCCTACCGGTGGGACGGTCGAAGCCTGCGCAAGGACTGGGACGTGGACAGCGGCTTCACTCCGATGTCCAACCCGTTCAACGATTCCCCGCACGGTGTCGAGGGCACCGATCCGGAGTTCGGCACCCTCACCACCCAGGGCTTCCACTCGCTCAGCGCCGCCGACGTGGACGGCGACGGCCGCCAGGAGATCGTCTACGGCTCTGCCACCGTCGACGACGACGGCACTCTGCTCTACAGCTCCTCCGACGCCATGCCGCCCCAGAGCCCGGCCCCCGGCCAGGACGCACGCCTCGGCCACGGCGACGCCATGCACGTGACCGACATCGACCCCGACCGCCCCGGCATGGAGATCTACACCGTGCACGAGGGTGGCACCTCGGCGCCCTACGGCTACGCGCTGCGTGACGCCGCGACAGGCGAGGTGCTGTACGGCGCGTACAGCGGACGGGACACCGGGCGCGGCATGGTCGGCGATGTGGACCCGAGTCACCCGGGCCTCGAGACCTGGGCCTCGATGCCGGACGGCTCGGACGGCTCCGGGCTGTGGACCGCGGCCGGCGAACCGGTCGGAACGGCCACCCCCGGCACCAACATGAGCATCAGGTGGGCGGGCGACCTGACCACCCAGCTGGTCGACGGCTCGGGCGAGACCACGCCCACGGTGAACGACTGGCGGCGCGGCACCCTGCTGACCGCCACGGCCACCAGGACCAACAACGGCACCAAGGGCAACCCCTCGCTGGTGGCCGACGTCTTCGGCGACTGGCGCGAGGAGATGCTGGTGCGCACGGCGGACAGCTCGGCGATCCGCATGTTCCTCAGCACCGAGGTCACCGGGCACAAGATGTACACGCTGATGCACGACGCCCAGTACCGCGCCGAGGTGGCGCGGCAGCAGACCGCGTACAACCAACCGGCGTACCCGGGCTTCTACCTGGCCTCGGACACCGACTGGTCCGAGGTCCCGCTGCCGGGCCGCCGCCGCTGAACCAGCGTTACGGCGGCTCCGTGCCGCTCGAAGCACGGAGGGTCGCGCGTCATCACATTCGTGGCCGCTGCCGCACCTGGCGGCAAAGGGCCCCGGACCATGATCGGTCCGGGGCCTTTCGCCTGTGCCTTCGGCAGGATTCGAACCTGCGATTCGCGCTTCAGGAGCGCGATCAACCTGGAGCTACTGCCCGCGGTGAAGAGTGCGGTGGCGTTGCGGACTGCTGGGGACCGTGGACATACGCCGTCGCTGATGTCAGCTGTGGATGTCAGGCAGCCCGAGGCACGATGCTCACCGCGCGGTAGTCGTACCCGTCCTGCTTGAAGCCAGGGGCTTCCCATGCGAGTTCGACCTGCTCGCCGGCCGACAGCGTGCGGAAGCCGGTCGCCTGGATCTCGGCGTAGTGGCCGAAGCAGCCGCCGGGGGTCTCGGGTGAGTCAAGAACACCCCACCCTTCCTCGTCGTTCCACTCGCGGACAGTCGCAGTCACCATGGAAGAAGGCCTACGGCTTCCACCGGTACGGACGCGTCTGACACCTGAGCTTGGGAATCACCGGGTCCTGTTGCCTGCATTGGATGACTGACCTGCGGAGATGCGTGCCAGGGAGAACCCTGGGGCTCACCGTGGCACCCGTGATCGACCGTGGTTACCCGTGGCACGGACGTGATCATGCGAAAGGGCCAGTTCGAGAGGATCAAGCCTCCGAACTGGCCCTTGGTGCTGTGCCCCCGGCAGGATTCGAACCTGCGACACCCGCTTTAGGAGTGGGATCGAATCTGTGATCGGGAGTGATCATCCATGCCGGGTGGTGCTGTCCGTGCAGGTCAGCGCCACCTGGTCTTACGCCCACCCCTGCTCCCTGACACCGTATGCCGCTCCGTCCGCGCACGCATCGCGCACGCATTCGGTCGTGTGACCAGCCGTTCTCCAGCCCGAGAGGGCGCCCCTACCGTCGCGTGGCAGTTGACTGAAGGCGGGACTACCTCCTATCGCCGTACCCATCTGCGATGTCAGTGGTGCGCCATATGATGCAGAGATGGTGGGGCGCGACGGAGCGGAACAGGTGGCCAGCCCGTACTCGACTGGTGGCGGTGGCACGGTCTTGGAGCACCGTTTCGGTGCTGTCCTACTGGCTCACCTTCTCCTGAGCGATCCAGTACCGGCTTTGGGCGACGAAGTGACGCCGGTGGAAGTGCGCTTCCAGGACAGTCATTTCAGTGCCGTAGACGACCTGATCGTCGTCGGCAACACAGCCGACGGAGCGCAGCGGCGGTTGTCGATCGGAGTGCGTAGGGCCCCGAGCTTCGTAACCAGCGACGATTCCACAGCGGACCTACTTGTGTCCTACCTGCGGGTTGTTACCGACCATTGGGACGAGGCCAGTACGGGAGGCTGGCGCCTGGCAGTTGCAGTGGCCAGTCCCAATCCGGCCGTACAACAGGTGCGTGAGCTGGCTGTGATCGCTCATGGGCAGCCCGATGAGGAGTCGTTCCGCGCAGCCGTAGAACAGGCGGGACGTACGAGCAACGCTGTTCGCACGCGATTGACTCATCTGGATGCGTTGATCGCTAAGGCGGCTGCCAGCCCGAAGGTACGTACCGAGACACCTGACGCGGAGCTGACCTGGCGAGTCCTGCACGTGCTCTGGTTGTGGGAGCTGAGGCTGGAGGGAGTCGACGAGTCCGACCGCACAGCGGTCGTGGGGCGTCTGCGGGGTATCGCTCCCGACTCCTCCGCAGAGGGTGCCGACGCACTGTTCGAAGCGCTGGGCCGGCTCTCTCAGGGGTACGCCCCGGCAGCGGCCACTGTCACCGAGAGCATGCTGCGAAGGCAGCTTTCCGGGGCTGCGGCTCTTGACCGCTCCCCGTCCCACCCCGCAGCGTGGCGTGTCCTCGACGCCTTGTCGGAGACGGCTGAGAATCTCGTACGGTTCCGGTTGACCGGCGCTGGCGAGAACCTTGAGTTGGAGCGCGTCGAGGCCGGAAGCGCCCTGGCTGCCGAAGCAAGAGCGGTTGCATCGCAGGCGACCGCACTGATCGTTCACGGTGAGCCTGATGCTGGCAAGTCGGCTCTGGCCTTGCGTACCGCCGGCCAGCTGCGAGCCGACGGGGTCGCAGTCACAGTGCTGAACCTGCGAGAGATTCCCGCGACCCTGGTGGAATTCGAGACGCTGCTCGGTGCCCGCCTCGCAGTGGTGCTCGGTGCCTCAGCGGTCGGTACGGGGCGCCTTCTGGTCGTTGATGGCGCAGAGTCGGTGTTGGAAGGCCGTGCCCGGTTGCTCTCTGACCTTGCGCGGGCGGCCATGACTGCCGGGCTTGGCGTGGTGGCGGTAACCCGCACGGATGGTTCCGGAGCCGCACGTGATGTCCTCATGCAGGCAGCGGAAAGTGTGGAGCGGCACGGCGAGGTCATCGAGAACCTCGTTCGTGAGCATGAGGTCCCTCGGCTGACCTCGGTTGAGATCACGCAGTTGGTTGAGGTCTTTCCGCAACTGCAGCGGTGGGCCAGTGACGATCGGGCGCAGTGGTTGCTGGGCAGGCCAGGTCTGGTTGACATGTTGCTGCGTGCAGGTCCGAGTGTGGCGGCCCCTCAAGGAGTGGCGTCGGAGGCCGACCTGTTCGCTGCCGTCTGGGGGCTCTTGGTGCGCCGCGGAGAGATGGTGGTGGCAGGAGGGCCCTCCCCTGACGCTCGTGATCAATCTCTTCGTGCACTGGCCAGGCGTCAGCTGCTTCCGCACGAGAACTCTGCGCCACCTGATTCAGCCGCGTTGCCTTCCCTGCGTTCCGACGGTTTGCTGGCGCCGCTGAACGCGACCAGTGCCTGGAACCCGTCCGATCGATTTGCCAGCGATCTCGTGCGAGACATGGCAATGGTGCGGCTGCTCGTCACGGAAGGCTTCGATCTCCTCTCAGCTGCCGATGCGCCGCGCTGGGCGCTACGTGCCGCACGTGTCGCATGCCAGGCCCAGCTACTCACTACTGCTGACGTCAGGCGGTCACTTGCACACCTGCGTGCCGTCTTTGATCAGATCGCGGTTGACCACGGCGAGCGGTGGTCGGATGTGCCGTGGGAAGCAGTGCTCACCCTCGGTACAGCCGGCGAGGTCCTCGGCCGGGCATGGCCCGAGTTGCAGAAGGACAGGCAAGCCGGATTGCGTACAACGGTTCGGTTGGCCATGCAGCGCTACGCGTCCCATGACGTCGGCGACCCGGTGGTGCTTGCGCCGCTGGTCGAGTTGACCTTCTGCCGCGAACACGATGCCGACTCCGATGACAGCTCCCGGGCTACCTATGACATGAGTCGCGCCATCCGCGAACTGGTGCTGGCCTGGCTGCGCGGACTGGTGAGAGCTGAGGGGGGTGCATCCATCCCAATTCGGCAGACGGTGAGGGACCGCATCCTCGCAGCCGAGCCAGAGCATTGGGACGAATTTGCTGTGGAAGCATTGGCGCTGCTTGGACCAGATCTCGATGGACGGGCCGAGGCGTTCCTCAGGGGAATTGCTGCCGACGGTGGTGCACGTCTCGACCCTGTCGTGGAGAATTTCTGGCCTGTGACGGGCATGGCTAGGCATCAGCCGGATCTACTTTTGGTCTTTGCTGAGTCCTATTACATCGAACGATACGACTCCGAGGCGGCTAAATACGGCGGGTTTCGTTCGTACCCGTTTGATGATGGCATCCGGCACCACCGTGCTCATGGAGGCATCACTGAACGGATGGCAGGTTGGTACCACGGCCCTTTCTGGCAGCTGCTGAAGGCCCGCACCGTGCCCACGCTGGCGTTGATCAATCGGATGCTCGACCACGCGGCGGCCATCCGGGTCGGAGACCGCGATAGCCACGTTCAGATTCCCGAAGGTGAGCTGACCGGCGTGGATCTGGATTTGCCGGGGGTCGGTGTCAGACACTGCGTCGGGGACGAACACGTATGGGCCTGGTATCGAGGGTCGTCAGTCGGCCCGTACCCGTGTATGAGTGCGCTGCTCGCGGTTGAGCGCCTCGCGGACCAGCTTGTGGCCATCGCTGATATCTCGATGGCTCGGGTTATGCAGTTGCTGTTGCGTGACTGCAACAACCTGGCCATGCCTGGCCTCGTGGTCGGGTTCCTTGTGCGGCATCTGGAGCAGGCGGGTGATCTGCTGGATCCTTGGATGCGGGACCCAGACGTATGGCATCTGGAATTCGCGCGAGTCGCTGGTGAAGGAGTGCTGTACGTACAAGGCCCGGACGAACCTGACCTTGTGGGACGCTCTCGCCGTCGAAGCAATCTGCGTGACGTCGCCGCCGAACTCACCATCCGAGCGACCCTCTCCGGTGATCAGAACAGGCTGAACGAGCTCGCGGCCACAGGCGAGGAACTCATCCGTCGTGCCGAGGAACTAGTCGCTGACTCCCAGGGCGGTGCGGATGTTGATCGGATGCTCACCTCAGTACGGGGATGGGCGGCGACGTTCAGTCCGGAGAATTTTCATCCGGAAACAGATGAGTCTGGCAACTTGATCGTGCAGTATCAGCACCCCGAGCCGCTGGCGACTCGCATGCAGCCCGAAGCTGAGATGTTCGACCGTGCCGGCCAGGCGTTGCGCTTGCAGAACACCTACGCCAGATCCGCCGATCGCGTTGCCCCGGTTGACACTCTTCTGGCTGACATCGCCTTGGCGCGATCCCTGGGCGACGACCCACCCAGTCCTGCTCTCAACCGCCTTGAGCCGATTGCTGCCGTCGCTGCTGCCGCAGCCGTCGCACACGCCCGCGGACGGATCCAGGTGCCGGTTGACGACTTGCGTTGGGCGACGGATGTCCTGATCGAGGCGATCGCCGAACCGAGTCGGGCTGAGTACATCTCTTCTTCCTTCTACTCGGTGGGTGCTGATCGATCTGCGGCGACTGGACTGCCGGCACTCTTGGCCGTGGCATCTGATGACGTCGACCTCGATCGTCAGGCAATCATCGGCGCCTTGGACCGCTGCACCACGAACCACTTCGACGAGGTACGCATTGCGTTTGCCCTGGCTGTCGAACGGGTCTGGGGTGCCCCGTGCGACGCTGACCAGCAGTCGAGCCCGTGCCGCCACCAAGTAGCGCTCAACGTCGTGCGGGCGGGTCTAGAGGACTGCCGCTTGGGAGACTGGGACCCAGTAGTTGGTTCACGCGGCCGTCCCCGGCTCGACGGTCCCTACGAGCAGACGTTGCCCGAGGTCGAGACGGAGCGGCTCTATCTGACGTCACTGATTCCGCCACTTATTGCTGCCGGTTCAGCGTCCCTCAGCAACAGCTGTGTGGCAGATCAGGCGAACGGACTCGCTGAAGTCCTGCTTGACGCCCACGCCCGCGCCGCCGACCACTGGGCGAGGGAAGGGTACGAGAACCGACGCAGTAAGCAGGGTGCTCGTGTCATCGTTGACCTGGCGATCAAGGGCAACACCAAGCCGCTCATGGCGCACGCGCAGTGTTTCGCTGCCAACAGTCGGGCCTTGCACGGTTTCCTCCATGACCTCGCCGTGCTTTTCACCTACGAGGATGACCTACGCCCGTCCCTTCTGGACGTTTGGTCTGTCGTCATGGGGGCCGCCCTCGACGCCATCGGTGACGGCATCGAACTACGCACCGACCGCCACTGGGGCGATTACGCACTGGGGGCGCTTCTGCCCGCTCCCGAGATCGACATGAGCGACACCGAAATCGACGCGACCCTAGCTCGCGCTCGAGAAGGCTGGATACACCCCGACAGCCTCGCTGGCCTCGTAGATCGCTGGACAAGGATTGCTGGGCAGGAACCCAAGGCCCTCGACGCACTTGCGAAACTCGGCAAATGTGCTCCGCTGGCGTGGCAGCGAGATAAGGGTCTGAACTTGGCGGAGCAATTGATCGATGGCAACTATCGCGTTATCGCAAACAAGTGCTGGTACTTCCTCGACTGGCTCAAGACACTTCACTTGCGAGACGCAATGCCGCCAAATCAGATTGCACGGTGGCGACGCCTCGTCGACGGGTTGGCAGCCGCAGGTGACCACCGGGCAGCCAGCCTGCAGCGAATTGAAGAGTGAACTCAACGTATGGGCGCTACTGAACTTGATTGGGCGATGTCGGGTGATTGCCTGACAGGTCAGGGACGGGTCCGGTAGAAATGTGCGTGTGAACGACTCCACGCCTCGCGAGGACGGCGAGCCCACTTCCTTCGCCAAGGCGAAGAACTGGTGCAAGAAGCACGAGCCGAAGCTCCGCGCCGCAGGAGCCGTGGGTCTGGCCGTGGGTCTGGCCGTGGTCCGCCATCTCGCTGAGAGGCAGGACACCGAGAGGTATGACGCCGAGACGTACGAGGTCGAGAACATCGCGGATTCCGAACCGGACTCCACCGCTGAAACCATGGGCGAGCCTCGGCAGCCCCCCAGCCCTCACGTTCGGAAGCTCCGTGAGGGTTGGAACGCCAGCGATGAAAAGAGGGCGCAGTACAAGGCGGAGACGGGGGACGACCTAGCTCCCGGGACCACTTGGGTCCACCCTTCGCAGGACGAGGACCCCGGCGAAGCCGCAGCCTGAGCACCTTGGCGAAAGACGCCGCGGCCTCTCATTTCTGTGCAGTGTCGGCGGAGCTGCTGCAGAACGGACCTCGGGCGTGACGGCCTCAGCGACTGGGTGGCCTCGATCTCGAAGAGAATCCAGGCAATCGCGGGCCGCCGCCGTGCTTTTCTGTGGCAGCACCCCCTTCTTTGACAACTCCACTGCGTCGTTTTCACGTTCGATCGCCCTTTGGGCCGGCTGCTACCAAGACCAGCCATGGCGCTTCAGCAGCCGCCATGTCCCCTCCACCGTGTAGCTGACGTGGAACAACCGCCCGATCAGAGCCTCCCCCAGGCCAATGTCCACCGCTGGTCAGCGCAGCCATGGGCGAGCGGACGACCGCGCTCCAACTCCCGCTCCAACTCCAGCTCCACCTGCGCAATGTGGTTTGCGGAAAACCTCGGGCGTCTCGGCGTCGACCGGACACCCTCTTCGCCCTGCTCGCGTCGCTGACGGCGCCAGCGCTCCACCGACAGCTCGCTCCCCCGGGCCGGGAAGGAGAACCGCGCTTCGGGAAAATCTCCGCGCTCTTGTTGCGCTTCCTTCATGCTGACGGGCATGCACCCTCGTGACAAAGAGATATGGCTGGCGATCGACCAGGGCTTCCGAGTGATCGACTGGGAGGCGTGGTTCGGTTGCCCGGAGGGCGCCGACTATCTCTCGCGCGCAGGCCACGAGGTGACCGCACGCGCGGTGGCCGGGCTCACCGCGTTCCTTGGCAGCGATTGGCTGCCAAGGGCCGTGACCCCCTCCCTTGCCCCGGGCCGGGCGAGCGACACGTTCGTCGGTCTGGGCCGGGCCGCCCCAGTACTCCAGATCATGAAAGGCGCCGAGCAGGGAGCATGGGTGGAAGCGGTCCGGTGGTGGGCGACGTACGCGCTTCTGGAGGAAACGGGGGTGCCTGGCCTTGCGTCGGTTCGGCGGGATGTCCGACGCGACATCACCCTGTCCCGGTTCCTACACACCCAGACGCAGGCCCGGCTCGCGCTCATGGGGGTCTCCCGGGGACTCCCGGTCGAGCTGGAGCCGACGAAAGCCAGCGGCGGTCCCGGCGATATCCGAATCGGTCCGGTCTTCATCGAGGTCGTGACCTTCGCCGAGGACCAGAAGCTCCAGGACTACGAGAAGTTCCGCCAGAACTGCCGGGTCCACCTCCTTGCCCTGGACAGGGGCCGCGACATCCACTGGGAAGGCGACTTCCCCGAACTCCTCAACGGCGACGACTTCGAGACGTGGAAGAAGCGGACCGAGGAGGCCGCTCAACAGTGCGCGGACTTGGAGACTGCGGTTGATGTTCTCAGCAACGCCGGGAGGCGGCTGACCGTCCAGCCCGGAAATGTGCCCCAAGGCACCACCTTGACCGGGGAGACCGTGGAGAGCGACCAAGGCAGGCGGCTGCTAGGCAAGGTGCGGGGCAAATGCCACAAAACGGCGGGGGCTGGCACTGCGTGGATTTGGGTGGAGGACCACAGCGGCCTCTTCTACTTTCCGATGCCCTTCGCTGAAATGCCCCTCGCGGCCAAGACGGACGCGCTCGCGGATCTGTTCGGGCCGCTCTTGGAGGAGTACGTCCATGTCGCTGGAATCATCGTGTCGAACGCGGCCCGCCGACGCCTGCCGCTCCCGTTGGACGAGGATGCGCTGCGCCCTGCTGCGCAGGGCTTCCAACGGGGCCTGCCCCTCGACCGGGTCCGCGAGACGATCGTGATCCCCCGGAAGATACTTCTGCCTGATCAGACGAACCTGATCGCCAGAATGTGCGATGCCGAAGCCGCTGCACTCGACTGGGCCCTGCTGAGACTCGGTGTCCCCGGGGGTGTGAGGTCGCTCCTGGCAGATTGGTCGACGACGCGCCAGGTTTCCCCGCTGTGGACGCCCTGAGCCAGCCTCGGCGGTAAAGGGGCGTGGAGTCACCTAATCCAGTAGTAAGCACCCGAGAGCAAGCTGGCTGACGATTGGCCGGGTTACAGCCAACCTTCGTGGAATGCGGCTTGTTTACGTCGTTACTCGCCAGTCCCTGTTGATGAAACCACTCCTTTCTCGCATCCTGGAAGGCTTTCCATCGAACCATGACCTGGGGGATAGGTGTCTCTTCACGCTGCACTTCGTGCGAACAATCCAGAGGCGGTCCACCGCGCGCGCCAACTTATCGAATATATGCGCGAAATTGTTCGCGGTTCGCACAAGCCGGTGCGGGATTGGCAGAAGTATCCGGAGGTCCTCTGGCTCTCCAGCGTGCCGGACGACAGGCTGCAGCGGCACCCGGACGGTGACCGGCTGCTGCTCAAGGTGCCACACCGCCCGCCAAGGCCGGCTCCTGCACTGCCCGAGGTGCTGGTGGGATGGGTCGACCCCGAGGCCGCCGCTACCGCGACGCCCGAAGCGCCACCGCTAGCCGAGTCGGGTCCGGGGCAGGGGTGGCAGGAGGACGAGAACGGAGACCTGTTCGAGGTTTCCGAAATCCTCCGGGAGGAAGCACACGAAGTGCTGCGGGCCTACTCGCGATGGCTCGACGCGTGGCGTAAGTGGTCGGAAAAGGAGCGTGTCGACCGGCCGTATCGGGAACTTCATCAGCAGCTATACCGAATGGTGACCAGGATTCAGCAGGACGGCGAGGAATACGAGGCTGTGCTGGGTGCCGGATTTCTGAATATCGGATCTGCGCGTCCGTCGGCGCGGATAGCCCGGCATATCCTGACGGCGCCGCTGATGCTCACCATGAATTCCGCCAATATGACCATCACCGTCGCTCTCACGTCCGGCGACCCTGCGCGGCTGGAGGACAGCGAGTTCCTTGACGCCGACGAGGGATACAGCACACGGCTACTGGGCGCGCTGCGGGACCGTGTCGACGCGGAAGGATTCCATCCGCTGTCCCGTGACTCCCAGGATGCGCTGGCTGCTTGGTCGGAGAGGGCGTTTGGTACCGATCGCGCGGTGGCGTTCCACCACGGCTGGGGCCGCCCGCCTGCCGACCCGGCGCTGCCGGTGCCCACACTCGGGTTCACGCCGGCGATCATTCTCCGTCAGCGGGGCCAGGGCGCCCTCGTGAACTTCTACGATGGCATCGCGAACCGCCTTTCCAAGCCTGGTGCCATCGCCCCCCTCGGGCTGGCTCAGTTGTTGTACAAGCTGGAAGCGGAGGACCGCAGGGTGTGGGGCACGGCGGGTGGCCGGGACGTGCCCCCCGCCCTCGGCCCCGACCCACTGTTTCCGCTGCTGTCGAACGAAGCCCAGCGGGAGGTGCTTAGGCGCCTTCAGACCGATACCGGCGTCGTCGTTCAGGGACCGCCCGGCACGGGAAAGACGCACACCATCGCCAATCTCGTGTGTGCCTTGTTGGCGGATGGCAAGAGGGTGCTCGTGACGAGCGAGAAGAGCCAGGCACTGAAGGTCTTGAGGCAACAGCTGCCCGCCGAGCTGCGCAGCCTATGTGTCCTCCAGGGCGGCCGGCGCGAGGACGGCAGCGGTGACCTTGAGCAGTCCGTGCGCGCACTCTCCCAGCTCAGTGCCACCCAGTCGACGGAGCGTCTGGACATTCGGATCAAGGGCCATGAGGCGCTGCGCTCGGAGCTGTCTGACACCCGCGCGCGGCTTCGGGACGAACTCCGCACTGTTCGTGAGGCGGAGTGGTACGAACACCTCGATGTGGCACCGGGTTACGAGGGGCGGCTCGCGGAGATCGTGGAGACCGTCGCTGCCGGTGCGCCGAAGTATGACTGGATGCCCGCCTTGCCCACATCGGCACCGCGTGAACCCTCGTTCAGCGAGAACGAGGCCCAGCGCTTACTAGGTCTAGTGGCCCGGCATGGGGCGGAGGTGCTGGAAGAGCATGCCGCTCGCTGCCCGGACCCCGCAGACTTTGTGGCACCCGTGTTGTTCGAAGAGGCGGTCAGCACCTTGGACGCAGCGATGCGCTCCTGCGCCGAAGCATCATCCGACACGCTGTCCGTCGAACTCGCGAATCAGGGGCCCGATCTGATCACGACGTTGGTAGAGCTTCTGGATGCAGCTGAGCACGCACTCCAGAGTGAAGGGCTACCAGGTGAGCCAGCGGCGTGGTTGCCGGGCGAATGGACCACGCGTGCCCTGCGGGACGGTATGGCCGGCCAGCGTAGCCAGTTGTGGGACGCAGTGCGCCGGTCGGCCGCACGCGCTGAGGAGGTGCAGAGCGCGCTTCAGCGAAATCCCTTTGCTGTGCTCGAC
This sequence comes from Streptomyces sp. NBC_01166, assembly GCF_045039765.1. NCBI lineage: Bacteria > Bacillati > Actinomycetota > Actinomycetes > Kitasatosporales > Streptomycetaceae > Streptomyces > Streptomyces sp. NBC_01166. The sequence continues at coordinate 3,716,986 of NZ_CP108613.1, read as the reverse complement.
GTACCTGACGTGGCGCTCGCCGAGGAGTCGCGCCTCATCGCCGCTGGGAGGGACCTCGAACAGTTCCTGCGAGGTGGCGGCAAGCTGCGGAAATTGGTGCCGAAGCCGGTCCAGAAGGAAGCCCAAGTTTTGCTTCAAGGTTGCCGAGTGGACGGGCGACTGCCCGGTACGCCGGAGGAGATCTCCGCACTCGTGGCTCACCTGGCCGCACGCCAGTGCGTTCGGCAGCTGAACGAGCGCTGGCAGAGTGTCGGCGCACCTGCCGCCGAGGGTTCCACGGAGGTCGCTCTGTCGGAGCTGCTGGACCGGGTGCCGACGCTCCGTGCGGTGGACGGGTTCACTCAGTCCGTGCGTACGCTGCACGACGTTCTACTCAAGGCCCGAATCAAGGCCACAGTGCGGACGGCGCAGCAGTGGGACGACGTCCGTACATCGGCGAACTGTGCGGGACTGCTGCTGCAGGCCCGAGCGGCGGAGGAGAGGCTCCGGTCGATCGGCGAGCAGCTGCCGCGACCCGATGCCCACGGAGTGGCTGAGCTGGCGGAGGTGCACCGAGCCGTCACCACCCGTGATCCGCAAGCGTACGTGGCCGCGATCGAGTCACTGACCGAGGCGTTCCATCGCGAGGCCGATCGCCGGGAGGCCCGCAAACTCCTGGACCGACTGTCCGGGGATCACCCCGAACTGTCCCGTCGCTTTGCCCAGTCCCCGACCGATGAGGCTTGGGAGAGCCGCCTCGTGCACTTGGACGGTGCCTGGGCATGGCGGCGTGCGCGTACCTTCCAGGACACGATGCTGACACCTGGCAGGGAACCCAAGCTGGAGGGGGAGCTGGAAGCGGTCGAGGCGCAGTTGAAGAGCACGGTGACCCAACTGGCGGCCGACAGAGCGCTGTACCACTGCTTGGACCGGATGACGGCCGGCCAGAAGCAGGCGCTGAGTGCCTACGCGTCGGCCACGGCGAACGCCGGCAGGGGAATGACGGCACTCGGCAAACGGCATCTTAAAGCGGCTCGTTCCGCGATGCGTGACGCACGTGACGCGGTGCCGGCGTGGGTTATGCCGATAAAGCAAGTAGCCGAAATGATCGATCCCGAACCGGACGCCTTCGATGTCGTCATCGTGGACGAGGCAAGCCAGGTCGGTTTGGACGGCCTGATGCTGCTGTGGCTCGCTCCGAGGGTCATCGTCGTCGGTGACGACAAGCAGTGTGTTCCGTTCTACACGGGCGGTAAGCACGAGCGCTTCAACGAACTCCTCGACTCACTCCTGCCCCATCTCACCGACTGGCAGCGGGACGGGCTCAGCCCCAAGTCGAACCTATACGACCTGCTGTCCGCGCGATTCAGCGAGACGATCCGACTCACCGAGCACTTCCGATGCATGCCAGAGATCATCAAGTGGTCCTCCGCTCAGTTTTATCCCGACAACGAACTCGTACCCCTGCGGCAGTACGGAGCGGACCGGCTACGGCCCCTCGAAGTCGTCCACGTCCATGAAGGCCACTGCGAAGGACGGCGAGAGACGCTGGTCAACCGGCCAGAGGCTGAGCGCATCGTCGCCAAGTTGCAGGAACTCGCAGAGGATAAGGCGTACGCGAAAAAGAGTCTTGGAGTGATCGTGCTCCGTTCCGGACACCAGACGCGGCTGCTGGAAAATCTCATCGACACACGGATCGACTCCGCAGTCCAGGAGCGGCACAACATGCGAGTGGGCACGGCCGAACAGTTTCAGGGGGACGAACGGGACGTCATCCTGCTCTCTCTGGTAGTCGATGCTGACAACACTCGGGCCCTGACTGGCCAGGGCGACGGAAGGCGATTTAACGTGGCCGCCAGCCGGGCCCGTGACCAGATGTGGCTGTTCACCTCCGTCACGCCGGACCAGCTGCGCAGCAAGGACCTGCGCCACTCTCTGCTCACTTATATGCAGGCGCCGCCGGAACTCCAGGGAACCTCTCCCGGCCTATCCACGGTGTCACCCGACGATCGATGCGAACCGTTCGACTCTCTGTTTGAGCAGCGGGTATTTCGCAGGATCAAAGAGAACGGCTATCACGTCGTCCCGCAGTGGAAGGCCAGCGGCAAACGTATCGACCTCGTCGTCGTCGGAGAGACGGGGCGCCTCGCCGTGGAGTGCGACGGCAGCCCGTATCACTCCTCCCCTGACCAGATCCGTGACGACTACGAGCGAGAGCGGGAACTGCGCCGGGCAGGCTGGCAGTTTTGGCGTGTCCGGAGTAGCGAGTTCGCTCTGTCCCCGGAGGATTCGCTAGCGCCGCTGTGGAAGCGCCTTGACGCTCTGGGCATCCGGCCCGGGGTCATCGAGCAGACCCAGGGCGAATCGGCGAGCACATGGGTCCCGGTCGAGGTGGATGATGCCGACCTCACCGCCGATGAACTCGACGCCATGCTCGATGAGGATGCGTCCGTCCATCTCGAAGGAGTCTGATGTGAACGAGATTTTTGATGACAGCACGCTGACGGAGATCGCCCACCTGATCTGCGGGGACGAGACGTCGCTTCTCTACCGGAAGGGGTACGAGATTGCTGCGTTCTTTCAGCGGGCGGGCTGGGACGACGTTCCGGATTTCGACGGCACACCTAGACACAAGTGGGCCCGGGAACTCCTCAAGGAGCGGCAGGAGGACGGCACGGACGACGCCAAGCGCGCAATCCTGCGCCTCGCGAACCGCCTTGAGTACTACAACCAACAGCACGAGTACCGCGCCACGCTAAAGCGGCTTAACGAGGTACTCGTGCTCGACGGGCGTCGGATCGGCGAGGACGGAGGTCAGCCGGCCCTCGTCCGCTGCGAAGCCGGTTTCGAGGACGAGGTACTGCAGCTGCCGCGTGTCGAGCTGAAGGTCTCTGTGAAGGATGTGGTGAGCGACCCGGATCTCGCTACAGCTGTGCAGCTTAGGCTGGACGAGGCACGCACCTGCTACGAGCACGGCGCCTACACGTCGGCGATCATCATGCTGGGCAGCCTTCTCGAGGGAGTGCTCGCCCATGCGGCACAGGTCCGCACGACGGGCGAGCGCATGCCAAAGCCGTTGCGAAGCATGGGGCTAAATGACTTCGTGGAGTTCGCATTCAAGAACAAATGGATCGAGCACGATGCCAAGCTGGCCTCCGAGCTTGTCCGGCACTACAGGAATCTCGTCCATCCCTTGGCGGAGAAGAAGACCGGACACAGTCCGAACCGCGACACGCTCGACATGTGCTGGCCGGTGGTGAACGCCACGCTGAACGATCTCGCGGCGACAGCGACAGTGCCCCCTGCCTCGGTTTCAGTGCCTGCGCCCTCAGAGCCAGGTCGTGGCCGTGCCCCCCACGGCCCCGCACAACGCCCAACGCCAGCCTCCGTCGCTCGTCGTCGGTCGGGCGGCGGAGCGGTGGCGGCCACTTGAGCCGGGGGTGTCCCCATTCCAGCGCAAGTGGAGAAGTGCGTATCCCGCCATGCAGCCGTTGCCGATCGTCGTCGTGACGATTGGCGAGCGTGGGGACGAATGCCGAGGCAGTGGTCGCAGGTGCGGTGCGGAGTGCGGACAGGCGGCCACTAGCTGACGATGCCCAGCGGTGACCGGCCGCGCTGCTCTCAGGCCCTCGCCAAATCAGGCAGTGACGCGAGCTGCCCGTTCACGGAGTTCCTGCGCCTCTGGAACTCCGCTGTACCGCCGCAGGCGCACGTGCATGTCTCGCAGCGCGGCCTGGACCTTGACCGACCGGATGCCGTCTGCGCAGTCGAGGAATTCGCGCCAGGTGGCCATGGCGCCGTCGACGTCCCCTTGGCGTAGGCGGACGCCGCCGAGGTCGGCGAGGACGATGGCGCGGGTGCGGCGGCGGTCGAGGCCGTGGATGTCGAGGGCGAGGTGGAGGTGTTCTTCGGCGGCGTCGAGGTCGCCGAGGCGGGAGAGGATCATGCCGGATTCGTGGGCCCAGCGTCCGGGGGAGTAGTGGGCGGCCCAGGAGTCGCTGCCTGCGGCAGCGGGTCTGCCGATGGCGGTCTCGGACATGGCGAGGTGCTTGGTCGCCATGTGGCGGTCGTCGTCCTGGGCGGCGGCGTTGGCGAGGGTGGCTTCGTAGTAGGCGACGGCTCGCGGGTTGTCCAGGTGGCGGCCGTACTCCACGCAGGCTTCGCCGAGCTGGACGGCTTCGGCTCGGTAGCCCAGGTCGACGCACTGGACGGCGAGCCCCCGCAGGGCTGTGGCGGACAGTTCTGCGTCGCCGGCCTCGGCGGCCAGGCGGAAGGAGTGGGCGTAGTAGCCCTGGGCGAGCCCGCGCAGTTCAGGGGTGTCGCCTTCGTCCTGGGCCATCCAGCCGGCGAGGTGGACGAGCTGGGAGGTCGCGGCGAACAGCTGGCGTCCGGTGGCTTCGGTGAAGCGGCCTTCCAGCCAGGGAGCGACGTCCTGGGTCAGGTAGCGGACTGCTAGATGGCGTGCGTGGCCGCCGCCGAGTTCGGATGCTGAGTCGCCGAGGGCCTTCACCATGTGGCGCACAGCTGCCACTTCGCCCCTGCCGACGCGGACGGCTCCTGGCGAGACGGTTGTGGTCCGGCGGGTGATGCTGTCCATGTCGGGCAGGCCGAGGGCAGACAGGGCGTATCCGCTGGAGGCGAGGATGAAGTTCCGGCGGTCCACGTCGTTCCTTCCCAGCTGGAGGACTGATGCCACGGTATCGGCGTGGAGTGCCGTCGGAGCGATCTCTGGAAGGTTGATCGCTTCCGGGTCCAGTCCCAACACCTGCGCGATGTAGGGCCACCAGTGGTCGGGGGTCCGCTCGCCCTCGATCCAGCGCCGAGCGTGCTGGCGCTGCAGACGACGTGGGTCGCCACTCTCTGCCAGTCCGAGCGCGCGTGCCAACTCTGATGGACCCCAGCCGCGTTCGTGACAAGCCCGCTTGATCAGCTCCGCGACAGCCGGGTTCTTCGGCACCCCGTCACCCTCCCCACCTGGATTACGCGGGATTACGCAGGACTACATCCTGGGCCCTGCCCCGGGAGCGTGGATCGTCGTTGACTGAACATCACCCCTTGGATCTCCGATTGGCTCGAACAGGCCCTGCTCAGGGCCCGTTGGTGCCTGTCCGGACGCGTGAGAGGAACACCGGTGACGACGACCGACCACGACCCCCGCATCCGCACGACCCCGCCCTCGGCGGCGGGCGAGACAACGCAGAATCCGGCGCCCCACAAGGTGGCCGGACGTGACTTCCGGCAGACGACCCCGATCGTCTGCAGCCTTGCCCTCCTGGACAGGGACCCCCGCTACGACCAGCGGACCGGGCACGCGGCCCTGCCGATCGAGGTCTGCTTCCTCGACGGTTCGAAGACCACCACAACCCTCGAAATGGACCCGGGCAGAGTCCTCCTGCTGAGCGCCCAGCTGGAGCGGGCCGTCGCCCTGCGCGCGAAGGCCCAGGAAGCAGCAGCCACATGATGCGGCCCGCGTTATCCGATCCGCTCGGAACTGCCCTGGCCTGGGTGTGGGCGCTCGGAACAGCCGCAGGACTCGCCATGATCAGCACGCTCGCCCAAGGCGAGTACTCGGCTGATCAGGACTTCCTGGCACACACCTCGCTCAACGTCGACGACCCAGGTCCGGACGACGCCGCCGGATAGGACCACCACGGTCCCGCCATGCCCTCCCTGCTCTGCACCACCCTGCGAAGGGAAGCCGATGATCAGCCAGCTCAGCAGCGACACGCAGCCCTTGCCCGTGTCGGTCGCGTTCAGCGGTCCCGACAACACCGGCAAGACCAAACAGATCGGAATCCTCGCCCGCCGCATGGGCTCCGCAGCCACCTCAGCAGGTCCCCTTGACCACTACGACCGGCGCTGGGCGGCCATCAAGGCCGACGGCATGGCCCGCTGGTGGTTCGAGACGGGGCCGGCCGAGGAGGTCGCCGATGTCCTCGCCCATTCCTACCTGGAGCGCTCCTGGCATCCGCACTCCGCACCCGTACGGTTTCTGGACCGCGGGATCCCGATGCTGGAGGCATCCGTCGCGGCCACCGTCGCCGTACGGGAGAACCTGGACGCCTGGCGGGCCGCCGACCGCGCTCGCTCCCTCCTGGCGCCGTACGAGTCCGATCTCCGGGCAGCAGAACGAGACGAACGTGCCCTCTTGCTCCTGCACTGTGACGACGCCGAGGAAGGTACCCGCCGGAGCCTGTCCCACGAGGCAACTGTCACGGACATCTACGCGGCCTACCAGCGCCATCTCCACACGCAGATCAACCGGCTTGTCGCGGACGGCCGCTTCGCCATGCTGATCCGCATCGGCGACCGACCGACCATCACCATCCAGGACGAGGTCCGCCGACTCCTGGCGCCACTGCACTCCGCCATTCCCAGCCGGGCGATGGCAGGCGTGCACATCATCGCCCTCGGCGGGATGTCGGAGAGCGGCAAGAGCACGGCCGGCGAGTACCTGCGAACCCACCACGGGCACGCCCGCCTCAAGATCGGTTACCTGATCGAGGACGCCGCCGACCGGGCGGGCATCGCGGACCCGTACCGGGTGCCGCCGGTTGTCCAGGCCGAACTGATCGTGGACGGCCTCGATCGGTACTGCCAGGCCCACCACTTCCTCGACCGCGTCAGCGTCGAGTCGTTGCACGACTTCGACTCGGCGGTCGAGCTCGCCAGAATGCTCGGACCCCAGCTCACCCTCACCTACCTGGACACCTCCGCAGCCGTTCGCGCGCAGCGTGGGACTGCGGGTGCCCAAGACGTGGCAGACCGGGACCGCGTCAAGAGCGCCAGGGGCGCCGACAAGATCGCCTCCATCGCCCAAGAGGTCATCAGCAACGACGGGCCGCGCCTGGTGCTGGAACGCCGATTGGACCACCTGGTCCTGGCCCGCCGATGGCCCGAGCACCAGCCGAACACCATGCCGGTCAACGCCCTGGGCCTGCCCGTACACCTGGAGTCCTACCTCTCCACACTCCTCGACCGCCTGACCGGACCACAGCCGCTGATCGACCTACTGGCCGTCACTGGCAGCGGCGCCCGGGGCAAGTACCAGCACGGCTGGAGCGACCTCGACGTGTTCGTCGTTGCCGACGCCGAGTCCCTGGACGGGATGCGCCGCGTCCTGGCCGACCTGGAAGCCGACCTCGGCGGCGTCAAGCTCGGTATGACCGTGCTGACCCGTGCTGAGTGCCGGTCTGGAGCCGTGACCTCCAGACTCCTGCACATCCTCGCGCTCATCGGCAGCGGCGGCCTCGTACCCCTGTGGTGTGATCGGGGGTTCGCTCTGCCTGCCCCTGACGCGGCCACCGACGTTGACGTCAGCCTGCGTGACGGGATCCAGGCTGCCGTCGAGATCCGGCGCCAGCTCCTCAAGGGGGCGCCGGACCTTCGCGACCTCTACAAGGTCACCGCACTCCTGGCGAAGATCCAGCTGCGGTTCAGCGGGATCGAGTGCCCCTCTGACAACGACGCCCTGCAGGCCCTGGTGGAGGCGGATTGCCCGGACTCGAGCATGGTCGCGGCGGCCCGCACCGAGCGGTCTGCCGCCGAGGATCTGGCGCAGGTTGTCCTGCGCAGCTGGCTGGCCACCCTTCCCGGAGAAGCGGGGTGAGCGCGAGTGGCGGGCCGAGGGCCTCAACCGCGGTCGCCTTCCACAAGGAAGTCGCGACCCGGGAGGCTGCCGAAGCCGAAGTACGGGGCTGGTCGCAGCTCGCCTCTCGGATCCGGGTCCCGGCCCTGCGAGGGCGTCCTGCGTTGCCGAGCCGCCATCTGCTGGCGTACGAGGATGTCTTCGCGAGCGGACGGTGCGAGCTGCTGCTCGGCGACGTGATCGCCCTGGCTGATCGCGATCCGGAGGCGTTGTCGCGCCTGGCCCGACTCGTGGACGGCGTCTGCCACGACTTGCGGGCGGCGGCCGGCGAGACCGGAAAGGTGGTCCCGCTCGCCGAGTGCGTGCCGGACCTCTACCTCGACCGGATCCGGCCCGGCGGCCGGCTCGACCGCTGGTACACGCGACGGGACCTGCCGATCACCCTGCCCCACTCCGACGTCACCCTCACCGCCCGGGAACTGGCCGGCTACACAGTTACCGCCAACGGTCGACCGCTCACGCTGAACGTCGCCGCGACCATCGACAGCGTCCGCCACACCTTGAACCCCGACCGGCTCTGGCCCACAGGGCTGACGCAGGGGGACCCCACCGAACCCAACATCGCCGACCCGCTGTGCTGGCTCGACTTCGAGTTCGCCGGTCGCAACACCATCGCGGGCGAAGCCGCGAACCTGCTCTGGTACCTCATGGCCCTGGGCGGCTGGCTCGTTCCCCGGTACCAGCCCGACGTGTACGCGCGTACCCTCCGGCTGGCCCTGCCCTCCTGCACCAGCCCCCACATCGACCACCTGGAACTGGACGCCGCCACACGGCGCATCGACATTCGGTACACCTGGAACACCGGCGCCGGCCGTCACGCCGCCCTTGCGGGGGCACTGCACGGACTCTGCGGCCATGGCGGCATCGGTATGGATGAACTCCGTGCCTTCTTCGCCCTGCGCATCCTCGGCGTCATTCCGGCCGCCCGGCTGACCAGCCACGACCTGCTGCTCGTCTTGGTCAAGCTTGCCGAGAGCCAGCACCCCGGTACTGACCTCGGCGCCTTCCTCACCACCGCACCGGCTCTTCATTCCGACCCCGCCGAACGGAGCCGCAATGTACCTGCCCCTGCTTGAGACCCATCTCCAGGCCCGGCCGCTGCAAGGCCGGACGGCCCTCGTCACCGGCGGGGCCACCGGGATCGGTGCCGAGATCGGCCGCGCACTCTCCATGTCAGGGGCGACCGTGGCCGTCAACCACCTCGGTCAGGAGAGGGAGGCGCAGGCACTTCTCGCCGCCTTCGACCGCGGCGGAAGTCCTGGCGTGGCCGTGGACGCCGACCTGACCGACCCTGACGCAGTCCAGACGATGACCGACCGGGTTCGTGCAGAGGCCGGCCCGATCGACATCCTCGTGAACAACGCCGGGGCCTACCCACGTGTCCCGTGGAAGGACACCGACGAGGCTGCCTGGAACTACTCCCTCGACGTGAACCTCACCGCGCATTACCGCGCCTGCCACGCGGTGACTCCTGGCATGGCCGAACGGTGCTGGGGCCGCATTGTGAACATCGGCAGCGTCAACGCCCGCGCCGGCCGGACCAACCTCGTTGCCTACAGCACCGCGAAGGCAGGGCTCCTGGGCCTCACCCGATCCCTCGCCCGTGAACTGGGCCCGTACGGAGTCTGCGTCAACACGGTCCTGCCCGGCGCCATCCAGGTCGAGGCCGAGACCGCGATCCCCGCCCGCCATCGCGCCAGCCCGGAGGACCAGATCAAGCGCCAGTGTGTTCCCCGCCGGGGGCGGCCCGAAGATGTCGCGGCGCTCGTGGCGTTCCTCGTCGGGCCCTCCGCATCGTTCATCACCGGGCAATCAGTCCACGTCGATGGCGGCTGGCTGCTGCACTGAGACCGTCAACAAGCAAGGAGACAGAACCGAATGATCGAACGAGTCCGCGCCGTCCTCGTCACCGAGCACGACACGATGCTGGTCATCCGCCGCACTAAGCCCGGAGTTCCCGTGTACTGGGTGCTTCCCGGTGGAGGTGTCGAAGCCGAAGACGAATCCCGGGAAGCTGCCCTTCACCGGGAGATCCACGAGGAGATCGCAGGGAAGGCGGACATCGTCCGCCTCCTGCACACGATGGAGTCCGGCGACGAGCGTCAGCTGTTCTACCTCACCCGCATTGCGACCTGGTCCTTCGATGACCGCACCGGCCCGGAGTTCAGTGCCCCTGGCCGGGGCGAATATGCGCTGGAGGAGGTCCCGCTGACCGTGGAGGGGATCGACGGCATCGATCTCAAGCCCGAGGAGATCGCCCACGTTCTCCGAGGTGCCCTCGGTGACGGAACTCTCTCAGGTGTTGCTACGGCCTGAGAGACGAAACGTGAGCATGCCACCGGGGTCAGCGCTGCGCACGCGAGCCCCGGTGGCATCACGGTGTCATGTCCGCGTGGTCAGGCAGGTGATGGGCGTGCGGGCGTGGGGGCTGAGTCCGTCGGGATTCTCCTGGGCATGCGGAGGCTCAGCGTGTACGGCGCTGCTGAGTGGGGCGGACGGCTCGGGCCGGGGACGGTGGTTCGGTAGCAATGGGTTGGGTGTGCTGCGGGAGGTTGGCGAGGCGGTTCAGGCGCCAGGTGAGGACCTCGCTGTAGCTGGTGGCTGTGTCCAGTTCGCGGTGCCGGGCAGCCTGAGTGAGGAGAGCGGCTGGATCGTGTCCGGCCTTCTTCGTGGCGACGAGTGTGGCCGCGAGGGCGGGCCAGCCGGGTTCGGCAAGGATCTGCTCGGCCACGTCTGGCAGGGCCTGGCGGGTGACTGCGGCCTGTTGTTCCTGCAGGTAGAGGCCGAGGTGGCGGCCCCGCTGGTGAATTACAGCAATCGGCTGGACTGTGGCCGCCCGGTATGCGGCACGGAGGTGCTCGGCTGCCTGTCGTGCGGCTTCGGCCTGTTGATCGTGGTGGTGGGTCTGGTGCCAGTGGCGTGCAGCGATGACGGCCAGGACAAGGGCGTCCAGAAGGATTGCGAGGGCCGCCCCGTCCTTGGGAGCGGGTTCACGCAGGATCGCCTTGACGGCGCTCCGGGTGGCGCGGGCTTGCTGATGGTGGGCGCGAATGCGTGATCGGCCGGCGTGCTCGAACGCGGTGGCTGCCCGCATGAGCTGGGGGCGCAGATCAGCCGGAGCGCGCAGGGGCAGTGCGTCGAGGGTTTCGGCGAGTGCCGCGATGTGCGCCTGCCCGGTCCCGTCATCGCCGCATGCGAGCAGATCGGGCACGCGGTCCGTGGCCTGTGCGAGTCGTCGCCAGGCGTCGGGTTGGGGCGATATCGCCGAGGGCGCTTCCTCAGGTGTCAGGCGCTCGCTGATCTTGGGATAGGAGAGGTCAGGGGCGAGAGTGGATCCGGCGAACCAAACGGGCTGGCCGTCCTTGTTGGTGTCGCCGTCGAGGGCGATCTTGTACCCGCGGATGTCGCCTGAGGGGAAGCGCTGGATCTCCACGAGTACCCCGGAACCGCCGAGAACGGTGAAAAACTCCTGCGGCGTGGTGGCTGCGGCAAGTGCAGTGCGGGCGGTGATCCGCAGGCGCTCGCGGGCAGTCTGGGGCCGACCGGTGCGGTGAGCTTTCTCCTGCTCGGCGCGCGTGGACCGTTTCGCGGCGGTTCGGTCTCCTCGCGGGACCTGGTGTAGTCCGTACTCCTTCTCGATGGCGACGAGTTCGTTGTCGGCATGCAGGTAGTCGTTCCAGTTCCGTGGCGGTCGGAGGTCGCCTCGGACTTTGGTGGCCACGATGTGGATGTGGTCGTTGGCGTGGCGGACGGCGATCCAGCGGCAGACGTCGGGGTCACCGGCCGGGGCGATGCCTGTGGCGTTCAGCACGCGCCGGGCGATTGTGGCCCACTCCTCGTCGGACAGGAGCCGGTCCTCGGGCGCGGCCCTGATCGAGCAGTGCCACACATGCTCCTTCGGAGCCCGTTCGCCGGCCTGCATCACGCGCAGGTCGAGTACGGCGGTCAGTTGGGCGAGGGTGGCGTCGGGGTCTCGGCCGGGATCGGGGGCGAAGCCGTCGAAGGAGGCCACAAGGTGGGGATCTGCATGCTCGTTCGCGCGGCCGGGCCCGTAGAGATAGTTGAGGACACCGCGGGTTTTGCGGCCGGGCTTGACGATGTTCGCGATCAATTAAGCGGCCCGGTGCGTTGTGGCGGCCGCCACGGCGGCGGTGTCGATCGCGGTCGCCGCCTGGCGGGCGTGGAGCAGGACCTGGCCGGCGTTCGCGAGCGTGTCTTTGTCCCCAGGGTGTGGATCGCCACCGGCGTTGAGACGGTGGGCGATCTGGTTGACGTTGGTCCCGATACGAGCAACCTGGGTGCGCAGGGCGGCAAGTTCGTCGATCAGGTCGTCGATCCGTGTGCGGTGGCCAGGCAGCACATGGTCGCCGTGGAGATGGGCCATGACGACGGCGCCGACGAAGTGGGCGCCGGCAAGCCCGAGCCGCCGGGCTTCGGCCATGATTTCGCTCTTCTCGTCCACGCTGTACCGGACGTCGACTCGCTCGGTGCGCTGCACGTCCTGGCGTGAACGGCGGCTGGCCACCCGATAGAGCGCGGCTTCATCGGCAGCTCGCACCACGCCGGTCTCTGTCCTGGGAGCGCCCGCGCTCCCAGGTACCTCCGCCACCCCTGGGGCGGGGATCGCGTTGGACCGGCCCTTGGACGGTCCAACGCCATACCTTGCTCCGCCTGGTGCTGGGGATGAGGTCAGCTGCTGCTTGGGTGACGAGAGTTCGTGGTTGGGGCTGTTCATGTGGGCTCCTGCAAGCGGTGGTGGAGGGAGAGGGCCCGTTCCTCCCGTCCTGGTCGCGGGAGGAACGGGCTGGGGAACGTGGGCTGCGTGCCTCAGCCGGTGCTTGTGGTGGCAGCGTCGAGCTCGGCCTGCAGCAGGTCCTTGACCTCATCCAGACGGCTTCGGGAAATCCCGAAACCCTCGTCCCTGACTGCCTTCTCGATGCTGCGGCGCGAGGCACGGCCGGCTCGTCCGAGCGGAGCCGTGCGGCCGATAGCCACGGCCTGCTCTCGGGAAACGCTCGGCCGTTTGTTTCCCGGCTTCCCAGGCTGCTGTGGCGTCTCCGTCTCTCGCTTCGCGGGTGGCCCAGGCACGCCGTCGTCGGTGTCTGTGACGGCTGGCGGAGCGAGCGGGCCGGTCTGGTGTTCGTTGGCGGGTTCGTGGCGGGCTTCGGGGTTGTGGCGGTCAGGGGTAGCGGGGCGCCGGGCGACGAGGAGGTAGAAGTGGACGGCTCCGGCCAGGGCGAGTGGCGCGATGGCGGAGATGGCCCCGACGGTGAGGTCGTCGAGGGAGAGTCCGTTGTGGCGGGTCTGCTGGTTGAGGCGGATGGCGTGCAGGACGTTGGCCCAGATGCTTGTGGCGGTGGCGGTGCCGACCAGCGCCGAGACGTAGAGGCGCGCGGACAGGGGCGCGGTCCGCAGGACGAGCAGGGCGCCGATCCCGATGGCGATGAACCCGTCGATGACGAGCGGGAAGGCGTAGGTGAGCGCCGGGTGGATATGGCTGGCGGCGGCCATCTGACGCAGGGCGTCGTAGGACAGCGCGAAGGCTGCTACGGCCAGCAGCGCCACGCCCGTGCGGATCGCTGCGGTCAAGGGCACCGGGGCAGGGGAAGGCACTGCGGTGGAAGTGGGAGAAGGCAAGGGGGAGCGCTCCAGGAGTACGGAGATGAGACTGGTGTGGCCCGGTGGCGGGTGGGAGAGACCCGTCGCAACTCGTCGCGTGCCTGGTCAGGGCAGGTACGGGTGCGGAGGTGACATCGAGTCGACTCGTCACCGGGTCCCGACTCGTCACCGCTCTGACCTGCGCGGAGACGAGTCGCGACGGGTCGTGCCGGGTCAGCCCCCGGTCGTGGCTTCCGGTTCGGGCTCGGGGCAGTAGCGTGCCCAGGAGTCGGTGAAATGCAGGAGGGCATAGCCCCGGGCCTGGACGTTGCCATGGAAGCGGCGGGGGGCGGAGCTGATGCCGTACTCCTTGAGCAGGATCTGCAGGCCCCGAGGAGTCAGGCCGTTGGTGGTGTACTCCGGCCAGGGGGTCTCGGCGTCCTGGTTGAGGATGTCGAGGAGCCGGCTGGTGCGGAGAGCCGGTGGATTGCCTTCGGTGGCGAAGGCGCGGCGGATGTCGGCCAGGAGGCGGATGCCGAGGCTACTGCTGTCCTGGTCCTGCTCGGCCTCGTGCTTGGCCATGACCCGGCAGGCAGTGCGGGCAAGGTCGGGCCACGGCCCGCCGGCGAGGTCGGCAACGGTCACCAGCGGCTGCCAGGTGTCGGCCGCGCGGTCTTCGACCGGCATGACCGGTGTCAGCTCCATCGCCTCGGCGTGCAGCGGAGTCAGCCAGGCGACGAGCCGGTCGCGCAGCGCGTGGAGGGGCGGGGTGTCACGGAAGGTACGGAACTCCGCCACCTTCTCGCCCGGCCTGCGGCGCCGCATCCGGATGACGATCGACCGGTCCATGATCGTGTCCGGCAGGTCGCCGATGCCGGCGAGGGCCGCCATGGCGAAGGTGGGGAACTTCGCGACCTCGTGGTTGGGCCCGGAGACCCGGAGGGTGGGGCGGTTGCGCTGGTGCCCAGCGTTGAGCAGGCCACGCATCTCCTCGTTCTTCTCCGCGACCTTCGCGGAGCCGAAGAGAGTGTCGGCCTCGTCGACCAGCAGGGTGGGCGGCGTGGCGGTGATCGACCGGAACACCGCAGCGGCCGAGGCATTGACCGTGATCAGCGGATCGTGGACGCTCTCGGTGATCACGTCCAGCAGCCGAGACTTGCCGCACCGCTTTGCCGGCCCGACCACGGCCAGGCGCGGGGCGTGCTGCCACGCCGTCTGCAGATGAGTCGCCGCCACCCACAACGTCACGGCTGTGAACGCTTCCTCGCTCGGCAGTACGACGTAACGGCGGATCTGCTCCAGCAGCTCCGTCAGCACCTGATCCCCCTCGGATACCGGGGCAGTCTCGGAGACGGCTGCGGGCGGCTCTCCCGGTGAAGCAGGGCTGCTCGTCGACTGGCCGGGTATGGCCACCGGCGGCCACGAAGGCTTGTCAGGGTTGGAATAGGGCTCGGTTCCCGCGTGTTCCACGCGGCAGCTCCTCGTCTGGCGGTGGTGGGCTTGCCTGCCCTTGCCGCCGGGTTGGTTCTTCCAGGGCCGTTCGGGGCTGCTCGGGCCTCCGGCGTTGCCTCGCCGGAGGCCCACTTCGTACCCCGAGGGAACACGGACCGTACGTCCACTCCTGGTGACAGTCCAGCGATTCTGTGTCAGCTCAACGCAGAACGCTTTGCTACGCTGCCGTCCCTTCATGCCGCCAGCCCAAGCAGATCCAGCAGATCTGCGGTCACGACGCGGTAGGCGTTGCCAAGCCGCAGGACCTTGCACGGGTACGCGCCCCGTTTCGCCAGCTCGTACCCCTTGCTTCGGCCAAGGCCCAGGGCTCGGTTGCTCGTTTCCAGGTCAACGGCTACCGGCAAGGCCAACAGGTCTTCTCGGCTCATGCCCTTGGCCTGTCCCCCTGTGGTGTTTTCGCGCATACGGCATCCCTTTCGGTACAGCCCTCGGCGAACGTGGTCATCCCGTTCGGCTCCAGGCGTCTACCAATCAGCATCCTCAAGCTAATGTGTCTTCATGACACAACACCGTTTGAATGATGAAGAGCACGACTTCCCGGAGTGGGTGGACCGGGTCCAGGCGAACGTTGCCGGTGAGGTCCGCCGGAGAAGGAAGGAGATGGGGTGGAGCGCGCAGGAGCTGGCCGATCGTTGCGAGGAGCTCGGGCACCCCATTCCCCGCAACGTGATCGCCAACATGGAGTCGGGCCGTCGGGCCGGCCTCCCGCTGGTGGACGTCATCGTCTTGGCCGCCGCGTTGAAGACGCACCCTGCCTGCCTGATCTTCCCGGTCGGTTACGTCGACCGGACGCAGGAACTCCCCTTCCAGGGCCTTGTGCCGACCTGGGATGCCCTGCGGCGCTTCACCGGCGAAGAGGAAGTGCTCGGTTATGACTCGGGCCTTGTGCCCGATTTTGAAGCCCACACCAGTCTCGTGCGCACCGCACTGGCCGCGCTCGACGAGGAAGAGCAGGCACGGTTCGCGGCCAGGACGGCAACGAGCCGCGCCCAGCAGGAAGAGGCCGAACGCAAGCAGAGCGAGTACGCCGACCAGGCCATCTCCGCCAAGTACAAGCTCCGCTACCTTCGTCGCGAGCTCCGCGAAGACGGAGCCACCCCACCCGACCTCCCACCCGCACTTCACGACGTAGACCCGCCCGAATGGGCCCCTGATACCACCCAGGAGGAACGCCCTTGAAGGGCTCCACCCACCGCCGCTGCTACTGCCGCGACCCCAAGACCGGAAAGCCGCTCGGCAAGAAGTGCCCCAGGCTCGCTGGCCGCAAGCACGGCTCCTACTCCGTACGCCAGGAACTTCCGCCCCGTGCCGACGGAACCCGCCGCTCGTTCAGCCGTGCCGGCTACGAGAGCCTCAAAGCCGCGCAAGCCGATCTCGACCACATACGCGCGCTCCTCGGCCTTGCCGACGCCGACGACTCCGAAGGTCTGGATCAGATCGCCGAGTTGCTGGAGAAGGTGGCGGACGAGAAGGCCCCGCTACCGGACGTCGAGTCGACCCGGCGGCGGCTGAGCCACGGCTTGGACCTCACCAGCCGCCTCACGGTCGGCAACTGGCTGGATATCTGGCTGGCGGGCAAGAAGGGGCGGCAGAGCGCGATCAGCCGCGACGAGAGCAGCATTCGTGTCCATCTCCAGCCGCGCATCGGACACCTACGACTCGACCGCCTTCGGGTCACCCATCTGTCGGAGATGTTCGAGGCCATAGCCGAGGACAACGTCGAGATCGCCGAGGGAAACGTCGCACGGCGCAAAGCGGTCGAGGATCTCGCGCAGATCCCCTGGAAGGGGCGCGAGCCGCGCGCCCGCCGTAAGGCGATGAAAGCGGCCATCGCTGAGATGGAGCCCTACCGCCGGATCGTCGGTCCGGCGACGCGCCAACGCGTTCGCTCCACACTGCGTGCTGCGTTGAACGCCGCGATCGCTCAACAGCTGATCACCTTCAACCCGGCCTCCCACGTCGAATTGGAGGCCGGCAGGCGTCCCAAGGCGCTCGTGTGGACCGAGGAGCGCATCCTCCACTGGAGGCGCACCGGCGAGAAGCCCTCGCCGGTGATGGTCTGGACGCCGGAACACACCGGCCTTTTCCTCGACCATGTAGCCGAGGACCGGTTGTACGCGCTGTTTCACCTGGTCGCCTTCCGCGGGCTACGGCGAGGTGAGGCATGCGGTCAGAGGTGGACCGACACCAACCTGAGCGCCGGCCTTCTTACCGTCGCCAAGCAACTCGTGGTGAACGGCTGGGAGGTGTACGAGGACGACCCCAAGACCGACGCCGGAGCGCGCACCATCGCCCTCGACTCCGACACGGTCCAGGCCCTCAAGCGGCACCGAGCCCAGCAGGAAAGGGACCGAGAGAAGTGGGGAAGCGCCTGGGTGGAGACCGGAAGGGTCTTCACCCGCGAGAACGGAGAGCTGCTCCACCCCGCCAACGTCACTCGACGATTCATCGAAGTGTGCGAGGAGATCGGTCTCCCGCCGGTCCGGCTTCACGACCTCCGTCACGGTGCCGCGACTCTGGCTCACGCAGCGGGTGCCGGTCTGAAGGACATCCAGGAGATGCTCGGCCACTCGTCGATCACCATCACGTCGGACACGTACACCAGCCTGCTCCCCGAGGCGGATCTGGCGATCGCGGAGGCCGCGGCGCGGCTTGTGCCGCGAGCCCGGGTCGCATCCTGGGACACCGGGTCCGAGGTAGATCCTCAGTCCGAAGAGGCGGAAAGCACTGAGCCTTTTCCATCTTGATCAAATGGCGAGTTCGAGGGCGACGACGGCACGGACGGCGGCTGTGATCCGGGTGGTGCTGCAGCGGAGCTTCCGCAGGAGCCGCCAGGACTTGAGTATGGCCATGGCGCGCCCGCCGAGGCTGCGAATCTTGGCGTGATCGCGGTTGTGGTGTCGGCGCCAGCCGCGGAGGTGCTTGCCACGGATCGGGACACGGATCGCAGGGCCGGCGCCCTGGTACGCCTTGTCGGCCCAGCACTTGATGTCGTCTAGGGCGGCGGGTATGCCGTGGTTCCGGGCCGCGGTCAGGTCGTGTGTGGCTCCCGGCAGTGCGTCCGAGGCCCAGATCAGGCGCCCGGCGGGATCTGCGAGGACTTGCACGTTCATCCCGTGGTGCTTCTTCTTCCCGGAGTAGTACGGCTGGTCGGCGGCGATACGGTCGATGGGTAGCACGGTGCCGTCGAGGATCACGTACGCCTTCTTCCGGACGGTCGTCATGGCCTGTTGCAGCGTGGGCGCGAGGGCGGCCAGTAGGTCGACGGCCTCGCGTATATAGCGGTAGGCCGTGGCGATCCCGATGCGGAAGCCCGCGGCAAGGCGGGCGTAGGTGTCGCCGCAGCGTAGGTGGGCCAGGACGAGCAGATCGAGCCGGACGGGTAGACAAGCACGCGAAAGCTCCTGGAGGACTGGTGATCTTGGTCGTGAACCCGTCTACCAGGAGCTTTCTTCATGCCCGCCGCCGGGGCTGCCAGCCCAACCACCCGTCAGGTTGGAAAAGGCTCACTGCCCAAGATCCACTTTCGATACACGGCCTAGCAGGCCGCGCCGGTTCGGTGGACCTCGGCAATCCACTGGCGCGAGGGCGCTGTCGGGTCATATCCTGATCCGTTCTTCGATGATCAACTACTACACGGAGGCTGCGAGTTGATGGACGTAGCGAGGATGATGGCTCAGCTTGATGAGCTTATTGTTGAGTACCGAGAAATGATCAGCACCCGTACCGAAGGAGTACTGGCCTCTGATCGAGCCAAGTTCCTTGTGAGCCGTCTCGAAGCCGCTATCGATCGCTTGGCACCTCCTGGTAGTAGCTACGTAAGGCAGCTAGATGTCTATCGGGAACAAAAGCGAACCTCGCTGAAGATTCGCGAGGTCTTTAGCATTGCTCTTGGCCTCCATCACGATCTGGCATCCGGATGGGTGGAGACAGTTGTTGAGATGGTGCACGCTGACACCCATAGCGATTACCTGGATATGGCAGAGACGTTGCTGCAATCGGGGTACAAGGACGCCGCAGCTGTCATCACAGGTACGTCATTGGAAGTTCATGTGCGAACGCTCTGTGTTAAATATGGCGTATACACCGAACTGGCCAGCGGTGCACCGAAGAAGGCCGACGTCATGAACGCCGACCTGAAGAAGGCTGACGTCTATGACGGACTACGGCAAAAGCAGATTACGGCCTGGATGGACCTGCGCAACAAGGCGGCGCACGGTGACTACCAAAGGTACGACGAACACCAGGTACGTATGTTCATTGATGGCGTGCGGGACTTCATGCTGAAGTACTCGGCATAGCGCGCAGACAAGGGGACTAAACGATGGCCAACATCGACAAGCTAGTCGAGCAGCTCAACTTTCTGATCAAGGCTTCCGAAAACTACGCACGGAACGATAACTGGTCTCTCCTGCATGACGGGGCAGACGACCCCGTTGTTCTCAGCAACCGGCTCGAAGCCGCAATCGAGCGAGCTACGCGACCGACCTCTATGTATATAAAGCAGCTTGACACTGCCCGCCGTAGAGTACAGCCTTATCGACTCAGAGAAGTGCGCATCGTCGCACTGGGACTACGTGACGATTTGGTCGCCGGGTGGGTTGAATCGGTCGTCGAGCTGGTGCACGCCGATACCTACCGCGATTACTTGGAAATGGCGGAGGGGCTGCTTGCCAAGGGATACAAGGACGCCGCGGCCGTCATCACGGGAACGTCCCTCGAAGTTCACGTGCGTGCTCTGTGCGCGAAGAACAATGTGACCACGGCAGTGGCAGGCAAGCCAAAGAAGGCCGACACCATGAACGCCGACCTCAAGAAGGCTGGAGTGTACGACGGCTTGCAGCAGAAGGAAGTTACCGCCTGGATGGACCTCCGGAACAAGGCAGCCCAAGGGGACTACGCCGACTACGACCGCGATCAGGTACGTCGGCTCATCGGTGGAGTAGAAGCCTTCATGAGGAAGTACCCAGCGTAGGCGAACCCAGTAGGTCAGGGGTAGGTGTGAAGACTTCTCACTAGCAGTCACCCTTAGCGTACGGATGACTTGGGCCATTGTGATGATGTCATGACGTCAGGTGCGCCGAGAATAATTCTGATCGAAAGAAGAGGGAATAATGACAGTTCAAGATGATGTGGTGGCGCTCGGCATAAGAAGTGATGCTGCCTATGTCGGCCGGTTCAGTCGCGATTTGGGTGCATCGAGAGCCTCCGGACACAGCGGTACCATCATGTTCTGTTTGGCGCCGTACCTGTCACTGTTTGTACATGAGTCGTATAGCAAGCTCAAGCGCATTGATCCCGCATTGCCCGCCTTGTTGTCGGCTGACGCCGAAGCAATCGTGGCGCGTTCACGCCACAGTTTGAAGCTTTTCGAGGACAACCGGCGCGGCATTGAAGGGCAGCTTGCGTACTTCCGTGACGAGATCTCGCCTGCACACGCGGATAGGTTCCTGAACAACACGTGGCTTAAGGCCGCCCGCTTTCTAGAGACAGACTTGGGTCTCTATAGCTACGACGGAAGGATTATCTCGACAACGCATGCCGCCACGTTCCATCTGGGATTTGATCCTGTCGCACTACTGGAGGAGGGGTCGGGTCCGAATCTGCAATCCGTCTACGAAGAGTACGGCCGTTACTTCCGCGGTCTGGGCGCGAGGACCGATTCAGGCGCGAAGACCTTTGTGAGTCATCTCGATCCGATGCGCTTTGATCAGCGGGACAACGACGTTCGATCGACTAAGTACTACGGTCAGGTATTTAATGGCAAGGGTACGCCAGACATCAACCGGCTACTGATGGTGTTCCGGGGTTTGATGAATTTCGTCGACTCGATGGTCGGGCTGGGCGCAGATGCGAATGAGGTCGAGTACACCGTATTCAAGATGCGCTTTCTGACCCTGTACCAGGTTCTTGGCAGCTTGCAGATGCTTCATGACGAACGACCCGGTGACCTCACCACGCAGTCCACGAGGCTTATCGAGAAGATCACGGGCACGTGGTCGGCAAGCCTGATTATGGATCGCTCAGCAAAGCCGTTCCGCAACACCCTGATGCACTACAACCTAGACTCTCGCGTCGACCTGGCGAGGGTGGATGTAACTCAGCCACTCTTTGGACTCGTGCCGATCTATTTTCCGTCGCACGACGCTGCATCGTTCGTCGAGGTCGTTGACAGCTGTGTCGAGGAAACCGCATCGGTCATAGAGGAGTGGCTACTGCCTGAGCAGTGAGCGCGGAGTTGGTTCGGCGGGCACGGGGACTCGACCGTCTGCACATAGAACAGCCCTGCGGCCACTGGTCGCGGGGTGCTTGGCTTGCGCGGCTTGTTCAGGCGGACCTGGCAGGCGTGGCCGGCGCAGGGTTGGTCGGCTCGATCTATGCGGCCGTCTCCGGCTTCCCGCTCCTGGTGTCTTTGACGGCAACGCTGACGGCTACGACACCGATCAACCACCGTCTACGGCTGTCCTGCAAGAGGCCGTTGGCAGCGCCGGCACAACAGCACACACGCCAAGATCCGCTGCCTCGGCGAGCAGGCCATGGCCACCCTGAAGGACTGGCGCCTCCTACGAAAGCTCCGTTGCAGCACCAACCGCATCACCGCGATCGTCCAAGCCGTCCTCATCCTTCAACACGCCTCCGCGTGAGGTTGGAAAGGGCTCACTGTGCCAGATGGTGCCGATCAGTTGGGTGGTCCTCTGGCATCCGGCAGCCGCCCACCCACGCAATAGGCCCCGAACGAGGAGTTCGAGGACGGATGAATCTGCTACCTAGACCCCAGGTCAGATCGGTAATTGGATCTGCCTTGAACCTGCGGAATCATTTCCGAGATGCCTTTGGGTATACCGCGGCTGGTGAAAGGGCCGACCACTGCTGTCTCACTCGGGTCTACCTCTTCGTATCTCTGCTGTCTGACGTGCCCTGAAACCGCCCTGCTAAGCGCCCGAATCGCCCGGCGAGGCCCACTCATACGGCACCGGGTCTGCGCCGGTGGGAAGGCTACGGGACAGTACGGCACTTAGGGTTGCGCCGCAGTCCGCCTCGGCCTGCGCGGTCGCCGGCGGAGTAAATCCCAGCGCCCAGTAGAGCCGCACACGATGAATAGCGAAGAGGCTGGCCACGTCACGGCAGTACGCGTCGACGCCAGCCCGAATAGAACGGTGCGCGCCCCAGACGAGCAGTACGCATACCGCCACCCATAGCAGCCGCGGTAGCACTCCCGGGATCACGGCCGCCCAGAGAGCGGCCCCCGCCGCGCACACAAGCCCTTGCACCCGGGCAAAGACGCGGGTCGCGGCGACGGTTAGTTCGCTCCGTACGGGTGCTTCTAGGGCCTTCACGAACGGGTCCCAGCATACGGCGAGGTCGAGTCCGTATGTGCGACGTGCTTCGGCCGACACGGAAACGAGGGCATTGCCCACAGACGTAGGGAGCAGGTGGTGGGAGTCGGTCATCCGTGGGTAGCGCGCATACGCGGCCCGCCTTCGGGTGGCGCGCCAACCGTTCTGACTGTGCCAGGCATCAAGGTTTTCGCGGCTCAGGCCAGCGGGTGGCGCCTGACGCCAGGTGGCGAGGTCACTGCGGCGGGCGCGATGCCGGGCTATGCGGTGCCGGGTATACGCGAGAGCGATCTTTGAGGTACCCCAGCGGCCGGCGAGTATCTCAAGTGCCAACCCTGCCGACGCTGACAGTGCCCACGCCGACATCACGATGACCGCGGTCGCCGCCGCAGCCCAGAGGATTGGCCCCAACGGCCTCTGCGCAGCGATCGTGCACAGCACGTCGGTGTGGCGCTCAGGCAGGCGACATAGGTCCTTACCTGAACCCCGCCGCCACACCACGGCCACCGCACCCGCCAGCCAGAACAGAAGCAGGGGGCCACCCATGACCGCACTCCACCGCTTCGCGATGGGTTCGAGGAGTCCTTTGACCAGGCCGCCCAACTCTGCCCCTAAGCCAGAATGAACGCGTTGTCGGGGTGGCTCGGGCAGCAGTCGGCGTCGAACGGGGAGTCCATATCGCCGTCGGCCTGCTGGATGCAGTCGTCCACCGGACACTTCCATACGATGGCGGATGGATCTGGCCCGGGGAGGCTTGCGAAGATCGGCAGACGAAGCCCCGGGCTGCCGGGCGCAGAGCCGACGTTGGAGCCCTCACCTTCTGGGAGCCTGGCGACAGCGGAGGAGACGACCGAGCCCTGAGTGGCCGGTGCGTTTCCGAGACCCTGATGGACGAATGCGGCCCAGGACGAAGGGTCTCCAGCCATGGCCTTGGCTTTGGTCTTCTTCCCTCGTGCTCGGGCCCGGCACTCCCGCAAAGCACGTAGTTGTGCCGTGCGCAGTGCCTCGGCGGGCGGCAGTCCCTCCAGATTGAGTAGCGTGTGAAAGTCGCGCATCAGAGCAGCGGTCGTGGCGTCGTCCACCGCCCACAACGACCCCACTACGGCTGCCGCGCCTGCTGCTCCGAATGCTGTGGCCAGACTCAAGGCGCTGTCATAGTGCGCTCCCGGTACGGCCGTGGCACAGGCGGACAGCACGACCAGCGGTGCTAGACCTGGCCTTTGGCTATCCCATCGGAGTCGGTCGAGAACCGTGGCGACGCTGAGCCGTTGCTCGTTCGCCAAGACCAGGTGCGACTCGTTGGCGAGTGCCAGACTGCGCGCGTGGCAAGCGAAATGGGCCACCGGGTATGGGGGTGAAAGATCGTCGAACGTGTCACTCAGCGCGGACAGCACTGCTCGCGGGGTAGCGGGCACCGAGCCGGGCTCGCCGGACCCGCTGAACCGTCGGCCCTTGGAGTAATACCAGCGGTAAACGTCCTCGCCCTCCTGGCGGGCATGAGGTAGGTCCCGGGTTGGGTCGACGACAACCACGCCACTTCCCGTGAGTGGCAGGAGGGCACGGAAGGCGTACCAGGACAGAGCTCGTGCTGACGGCGCGTAGGTGAACGCCATCGACTCGATTGCGAAACGGTGTCCCCATCCGCCGGGTTCCTTCACACGGTGCCGGGCCGCGTGCCACGGCACGAGGCCCAGGGGCCCGGCCGGAATAACGGCGACGCGCGGTATACCTTCGATTCCTACGGTGGCGAGATGTTCGTGCAGTGCCCCGATCGCAGCTTTCCAGGCCCAGTCGCAGACATTGCGCATAGCCGTCCGTCGGGAAAGATCGTCTGGCGGGCTCCCACGTAGCTGGCTGTCGTGCGCTGCCGTGAAATGAACCAACTCGGTTGCGTTCAGTCGAAGGAGGGGCAGCCGCAGAGAAGCGATGCGCCCGTCCCAGAGGGTGATGAGAGCCCAGCCACAGTGCCGTCCGGCGAATAGATGCACCACGGCATCGATTCCCAGCGAACCACACCACTCCGCAATGTCATGCGCCGTGGGTGGGGGAATGACGTCACGAAGGGCAGCACGCACAGACTCCCGCATGCTCTCTGGTAGGGGAAGGCGACTGCGCCCGGAGACGGCCTCGGGTAGGGCATGGCGTGGATCGGCGGTGGCCAGCCGGCCGACTTCCGCGGCATCGATCGCGACCCGGGTTTCCATACCCTGCTCCTGTAGGGAGGAAAGGGCCCGTAGGGCGATCCGGTCACCGATCACGTCTGCTCCTGCGGCCGCTGCCGTCAGCACAGCCCGACCCGACTCCGTGACTTCGAGGGCGGCGCGGATCTCACCGGCCTCCAGGCACCAACGAGCAAGAACGTCGGCCTTGGCCGTAACCAACCGGGCCTGCACGACTGGCCCGGCGTCGGGGTGTTCCATCACCACATCGACGACACGATGGTGAAGCTCGTCCCGGATCGCTGCGAGGTCGCCGCGGAGGTCGTCCGTCGCTCGTGGCCGATGAGGCCGCCTGTCGTCCGTGGCCCGCTCCTCCAGGACGGCGTGAGCTTGCCGCCACGCGTGGGCGTCAAGATGACTGCCGTAGTCGTCCTCAGCCCGTCGAAGGGAACGCGCGCGGCGCTCCCTGTCCAGTGACACGGCTTGCTCCAGAAGGCTCGCAGCCCGTGCTTTGACCCTCTCCCGAGGGCCGGGATTAACCAGCACCTCCGTGAGAGTCACCACTGCGGTTTCCAGGGTGCTGATATCCGGGGGGTCGCCCCCTCCGAGGCCCAATACTGGGGACGTCCGTGCCTCATAGAGCGTCAGTAGTGCGTGTCCGTACTCGACGGTCTGCAGTGCTAGCTGTTCGGCTGGCTGGTCGGACCACCCCAGGCAGTGCTCAAGTAGATCGGCTGCGTGCCTTGCGTCGTCTGGCGCACGCAGCACGTCTGCGCGGGCGAGCAGGCACTGAGCGAGCTGGAAGGCTGCCGGAAGGTGTGCACCTTCCGGCCCCACCACAGTTCGAACTGCTGCGACGGCGGTCAGGACTGCGCTGTCCAGAGCACGCAGGTCGCTGGCGCGTAGATATTCGGCGTAATGTGCAGCGGCGAGTTGGGCGTCTGAGTGCGCATGGCTCAGGAGGCCGCGGGCGGTGTGCAAGTCCGTAGCTGCGCCGGTGAGTTCATAGCGTCGCAGCAATGCCTCACCGAGCTTCTTACGCCACCTCGTACGGTCTGGGCTCGACTCCGGTAGGGCTGGGGACTTCAGACCGAGGGTGAGGACGGTGACCAGCCGCTCTAGGGAGGTGGAGTCGCCCTGCTGTTCGAAGAGGAGCCGCAGAGCTGTGGCGAGAGCTCCTGTCCACTCCGTCCATTCGACCGGGCCGCGTTCCTCGGAAGCTGCCGGGTCCAAGGCGCTGTCCAGGGCATGCGCGGCTCTGCCAAGCAGGTCCGGCTCGGCTGAGTGCTCATACATGGTGAGGCAGCTGTAGCCGAAACTGGCGTACACCGCGGATGAGGAGGTGCCACGAGCATCGCGTAGGTCGAGCGATGCGTGTGCTTGCAAGAGGCCGAGATGGGTCTCGAACGCCTTTTCCAGATAGGGAACTTCATGCGAGATGGCGTAGTAATACCGCTGCACAGCCCCTACGGCTCGCACCCACCCGTTCAGCGCGCCCCGTTCGATGCTCAGCGAGTTCAGGTCTTTGGTTTGCCATAGTGCGTCGGCGGCAGCTTTCAGATCTTCGCTGTCACCATTGGCATCGTGCCGCATTCGTAGCGCAACCCCGAGCACACCCGTCCACAATAGGGACAAGTCTCGATCGTCGACGCCCCGAGCCAGCCGCACCGCTGCCCTGGCATTGCTCACCGCATGTTCGAGGTCAGAAGGTCGTTTGAGGGCCTCGTAGCGCAGAAGCAGGGCCTGAGCCAGATCGCCGAGCGTGTAGCTCCGTCCCCGAGGATGCCCGTCGTTGGTGCTGGCGTCGACGGCAGTCTGCAGTCCGTCGACCGCCTGGTTCAGTGCGCCAGAGGCTCGGGTGCGGACGCACTGGAGGAGGCGAGCGCGGTCATTAGGGGAGAGCTGGGTGTGCTCGATAGGCGGGGTGTTTCTGACCTCTTCCAGGTGCGTGTCGAGTGCGTCGCGTAGCTGGCAGGTGTAGACCAGTAGGGCGAAACCTAGGGCTTCGCTCTCATAGCCGCGGGCGGTTTCCAGGCTGGGACGGAGAGCCCGGTAGGCGGTTCGGCCCTCACTGGCCTGTACGCGAAGAAGGCCGTGCAGCTCGTCAAGCCGGGTTACATCCGGTTCGGACCGGCCCTGGAGCTCTGCATTTTGGGGCCGGGCATACCTGACCGCGTCGGAGAGGTGGCCCAGCCGCTGCCGCAGGGCCGGAAGGTTGGAGCCGAGGGCGTCAGCT
The DNA here is from genome assembly GCF_045039765.1 of Streptomyces sp. NBC_01166. Classification (NCBI taxonomy): domain Bacteria; kingdom Bacillati; phylum Actinomycetota; class Actinomycetes; order Kitasatosporales; family Streptomycetaceae; genus Streptomyces; species Streptomyces sp. NBC_01166. The sequence goes on along the minus strand of NZ_CP108613.1, from coordinate 3,690,517 downwards.
GCACCCAGCGCCGCGAGGGCGTCAGGGAGAGCGCCCTCGGACGCTGCCCTCTCGTATGAGTCGAGGGCCCGTTCTCCGATCAATTCCGCACGCGTGCGGACGGGCAGTTCTCGCTCGCCGTCCTGAAGCCACCGTGCCGTGAGCTCTTCTACGACGGCGACGAAATGTTCACGCCCCACTTGCGCCACTGCTGCCCCTCCCCGTACTGCTCCGGCAACGAGGGAAGCCTAGTCGAGCTAGGAGCACCCTCGCTGTGGATCGCCGGGGGTTAGTGGGCTGCAGGCGGCACTCGTCCGACATCACGGCGGTGTCTGTGCCGACTGATGCTGATCAGGCGGGAGGAAAATCGGGCCTTGGCGGTCCGTCCGCTCACGCACTGCTCACGCAAACGGCCCCGGACGAGAAGTCCGAGGCCGAGCAGAGCCCCTTCCTGGGGAGAAACCCCAGGTCAGAGCAGTAACGCGTTGTGCCCCCGGCAGGATTCGAACCTGCGACACCCGCTTTAGGAGAGCGGTGCTCTATCCCCTGAGCTACGAAGGCGCGGCCCGGGAAACGGGTATCGGGTCCCTGCGGACCCAGGCACTCGGTTCCTTTGAGCCGTGCGGTGCGAGGGTGTGGCCCTGCACCGGGATCAGTGTAGCGGGTGGGCGCGCTCCGCCAGGGGGGCGTCCCGGCCGTGCCGAGGCGCCGCTCTCGCGTTCAGCGGCCGCGGCCGGAGGTCGTCTCCTCCGTCGCGTCGAACTCCCGCCGCGCCTGCTCGACGCGCGGCAGGTTGTCCGCGGACCAGTCCGCGAGGTGGGCGAAGAGCGGTGCCAGGCTGCTTCCGAGGCCGGTGATCTCGTACTCCACCCTCGGAGGCACCTCCGGGTGGTACGTCCGCAGCACCAGACCGTCGCGCTCCATCTGCCGCAGGCGCTGTGTGAGCACCTTCGGGGTGATGGTGCCGATGTTGCGCTGCAGCACGACGAAGCGCTGGCGCCCGTAAGCGTGGAGCGTCCAGAGGATCGGCGTCGTCCACCGGCTGAAGACGATGTCGAGCACCGGGGCGATCGGGCATGCCTGCTCCGAGGTCACTCCCTGCGCGGGGGCGGCCCAGGTGTCCGGCCGTGCGGTGCTGGTGGTCATACGAACCCTCCGGGTAGTCACTTTCCTCTAGGTACCTACTTTATTCAGGATGCTAGCTTCCCGAAAGAAGCCACAGAACGCGATGTCACCGGCGCTGTCTGCCGGCGGTTCTCCGTCCCCTGTCGAGGAGCAGTCTCGTGATCGTTGTCACCGGATCCACCGGAAACGTGGGCCGCGCGCTGGTCGCCGCCCTCACCGCCCAGGGCGAGGAGGTCACCGCCGTCTCGCGTGGGCCGCTCCCCGCCGAGCTGCCCGAAGGCGCCCGCCACGTGCGGGCGGACCTGGGGGTGGCGGAAAGCCTCCGCGGCGTACTGAAGGGTGCCGACGCGTTGTTCATCCTGTTGGCCGGGGAGATGCTGACCGGCGGCGAGAGCGCCGGGGCCCTGCTGAGCGTCGCCAGGGAGGAGGGGGTCCGCAGGGTCGTCCTGCTCTCCTCGCAGGTCACCGCGACCCGCCCGGAAGCGGTTTCGCACAGCCGACTGCGGGAGTTCGAGCACGCCGTCCGCGACTCGGGCCTGGAGTGGACGATTCTGCGGCCCGGCGGATTCGCCTCCAACGCCTTCGCGTGGGCCGATTCGGTGCGCACCGGGCGCACCGTGCTCGCGCCGTTCGGCGATGTCGCGCTGCCGGTCGTCGACCCCGCGGACATCGCCGAGGTCGCCGCGGTCGTCCTGCGGGAGGACGGCCACGCCGGGCAGGCCTACGAGCTGACCGGGCCGGCCGCTGTCACTCCGCGCGAGCAGGCCGCGGCCCTGGCGGATCTCCTGGGCGAGGAAGTGGCGTTCGTCGAGCTGACCCGCGAGGCCGCCTTCGCCCACATGTCGCAGTTCATGCCGGGGGCCGTCGTCGACGGGACCCTGGACATCCTGGGGCTGCCGCTCCCCGTTGAGCAGCGCGTCAGCCCGGACGTCGAGAAGGTCCTCGGCCGCCCCGCCGCCCCCTTCGCCGCGTGGGCGGAGCGCAGCCTGCCCGCCTTCCGGTAGGGGCCGGTTGACGGGGAATGGGTGCGGGCATAGCGTCGCCGGGTCGCTGAGCCAGTCCGCAGTGCATCGAGAGGCCGTCCGTGCCGCACGCCGAACCCAGCAGTTCGTCCGAGCCCGCAGCCCCCGCCCGTATCGAGGCGTCGTTGACCGGCCCCGGGGCGCCGTTCGCCGTGGTGCGCGCCGAGCACGGGCCCCTCATCTACGCGAGCGGCCCGCGCACACTGCGGGAGTTCGTGGAGGCCACCTGGGCCTTCGGCGACCAGCCGTTCCTGATCTCGGGCGAACGCGTCTGCTCGTACGGTGAGTTCTTCGCGGCCGCCTCCTCGCTCGCCCGGCGGCTCACCGAGTCGTACGGGCTCCGCCCCGGGGACCGGGCCGTGGTGGCGATGCGGAATCGCCCCGAGTGGCAGATCGCGTTCTGGGCCGCGCAGCTCGCCGGTCTCGTCGCCGTGCCGCTCAACACATGGTGGACGGAGGCGGAGTTCGGCTACGCCCTCGACGACTGCGAGCCGGCGGTGCTGCTGGTCGACGGGGAGCAGTTGCCGAAGGTGGCGGACCGGTGCCGGAAGACGGGGGCGCGCCTCGTCGTCTTCCAGGGGGAGGGGGAGCTGCCGCCCGGGGCCGAGAGGTACGCGGACCTGCCGGAGCCCGATCCGTACGCCGCGCCGCCCGAGGTGGAGATCAGGCCCGAGGACGACTCCACGATCATCTACACCTCCGGCACCACGGGGCGGCCCAAGGGGGCCGTGGCCACCCACCTCGCGCAGGCGGGCGCGGCCCTCAACCCGCGCTACCAGGCGGCAGCCTCGGCGCTGGGCCGTGGAGTGGTCCCGGGCCAGGGTCCGGCGCCGGTCACGCTGATGACGTTCCCGTTCTTCCACGTCGCCGCGTTCACCGGCCTGTACGCGGCAATGGCGGCGGGCGGCACCCTCGTCCTGATGGAGAAGTGGGATGCCGAGGAGGCCCTGCGGCTGATCCGCCGGCACGGTGTCACCCACTACGCGGGAGTCCCGGCCACCGCGCTCCAGCTGCTCGCGGCGGCGGACCGCGCGGGCGACGTGCTGGAGAGCCTGAAGGGGCTGAACACCGGGGGCGCAGCAGCTCCGCCGGACCTGGTCGCCCGGCTCACGGCCCGGCACGGCGAGCGGATCGAGCCGCGCAACGGCTACGGCCTGACCGAGACCAGCGGCGGGGTGCTGGCCGTCTTCGGCGCCGCCTACCGGGCGCACCCGGACTCCGTCGGAACCCCGACGCCGGTCACCGAGGTGCGGATTGCCGGGCCCCGGGGCGAGGCGCTCCCGGACGGCGAGACCGGCGAGCTGTGGCTGCGCGGTCAGTCCCTGGTACGTGGCTACTGGCGTGACGAGGCGGCGACGGCCGAGGCGTTCACCGGCGGCTGGTTCCGTACGGGGGACCTCGCCGTCGTGCGGGACGGGCGGGTGTCCGTCGTGGACCGGATCAAGGACATGGTGATCCGGGGCGGCGAGAACGTGTACTGCGTGGAGGTCGAGGCCGCACTGCACGACCACCCCGACGTCGAGGACGCGGCGGTGCTCGGCGTCCCGCATCCGGTCCTGGGCGAGGAGGTCGCGGCGGTCGTCAGGGTGAGCCCGGACTCCGCCGTCACGGCGGACGCGCTGCGGGAGCACGTGGGCCGGAGCCTGGCGGCGTTCAAGGTCCCCGCCCATGTGCTGGTGACCAGGGAGCCGCTGCCGCGGAACGCCACGGGGAAGATCCTCAAGCGGGAGCTGCGCGGCGTGGTCCAGGAGCGTGCGCGGCAGGGCTTCCAGGGCTCTACGGGCGGGTGATCCGTATCCGGTAGTTCCCGTCGGGGTCCTTCTCCAGTACGGATATGCGTATGCCGTCGGCCCGGTCGGTGAACGTCTCGCCGGGTTCGAACGGGGCGTCGGAGAGCTCGGCGTGGACATTGGGCCGCCGGGTGCAGCCGCCGCTGTCCTCGGTGCTGTCCTCGACGGAGACCGGGCCCTGGCCGGTGTCGACGTCGGAGCTCACCTTGTAGATGAGGACACCGGGCCGGCAGACCGCTTCGTCGTTGCCCTCCGGGGTCCGTACCTCCACCGCGTAGCCGGACTCCGCGCTCACCGGGACGAAGGCCAGCTTGGGGCCGCCCGTCGTGGCCAGCGGTCCGAGGAGGTGCTCGCTGGTGCCGGGCATGGCGGCGCAGCTGATCTGGTCGTTGGCCAGCCAGCCGAGCTTCCACTTGTGCCAGCCCAGGAGGTCGTTGTTGGCCCCCCAGTCCTCGGACATGATGTCCCAGTGCCCCACGGAGCCGCCGCCCTCCATCGTGTAGAGGTCGGGCAGCCCGAAGACGTGGCCGTTCTCGTGGGGCAGCACCCGGTAGCCGGTCTCCGCGTACGAGCCCGAGCCGTCGTCCTGGCGGCTGTAGACGAAGGACGTGTTGGCGAGCGGGATGCCGTCGGCGAAGGGGGCGTCGTCGTTGCCGGAGAAGGTCACCGAGAGGACGGTGTCCAGCGCAGAGGGTCCGGCGTTCGGGGTGACCAGCACGTTGATCAGGTCGTACGCCGAGAAATCGACCTTCGGATCGGCGACGGTCACCAGGTCCTTGACCATCTTGCGGTAGCCCGGTTCGTACGGTGAGCCGCGCTCGATGCCGTACTCGGAGAACGGCAGCGGCATCCGCAGCCAGTCCTTCACGGGTGTTTCGGGCAGGTAGGTGAGCCGGCCGTAGGAGCTGGTGCGGAACCAGTCGGAGGTCTGCGGGAAGAATTCCGCGAGCCGGTCCTCGGCGGGTTCCGTCGCCTGCGCGTCGGGGAAATCGATCATCAGGTTGAGCGCTTTGATCCGGCCGGTGGAACGCGCGTAGCCGGGGGGCGTCGGCAGGCCCTCCGACATCTGTACGCCCATGGCCGTGGGTATTCGGCACGGCGCGAGGCCGGTGCCCCGAGGGGTGGCCGCCGGTCCGGCGGAGGCGCGGCTGGCGATGGGGAGGGTGGAGCTGGCCGATGCCATCGTGGCGATGACCAGGGCCGTCGCTCCGGCGAGCGCGAGGGGGCGGCGGTGCCCGCGTATCCGGTGGCGGGGCTGCTGCATAGGGCGTCGCCTTCGGTCCGCGGCAGCCGGCCGGCCCTGACTGCGCTCTGGCGATCAGCCTCTGCCGGGTCGTGGGGGACCGCTCGCTGGGTGCGCCGATGGAGGGTTTCTTGGCACGGCATATATGTGATGCAGGTCACATGGAGGGCGGGAAATAACCGGGGACCCTCTCCCCGTTTGCACCTGTGTCCCCGCGAAACGGGGAAACGGTCCCCGGTTGACACGAGGGGCCGGTCACACACCGGAAAGGGAAGCCGTGAAGCCCGTCGCCACCTGCGCCGCACAGCGCCGTACGTCCCGCCCGCGGGCCGACGCGCTGCGCAACCGGGAGCGGATCGTGGCGGCCGCGCGCGAGATGTTCGTCGAGTTCGGCCCGGATGTGCCGCTCGACGAGGTCGCGCGGAGGGCAGGAGTCGGCAACGCCACGCTCTACCGGAACTTCCCCGACCGGGCGGCCCTGATCCACGAGGTCGTCCTCGCCGTCACCTCCCGCACCACCGACCGGGCGGAGGAAGCCGTCGCGGCCGAGTCCGACCCCTTCGCCGCCCTCAGCCGCTTCGTGCACGCGGCGGCCGACGAACGGATCGGCGCCCTGTGCCCGATGCTGTCCGGCGGCTTCGACACCGACCATCCCGAACTGCTCGCCGAGCGCCGACGCCTCGAAGAGGCCGTCGAAGGGCTCGTGGAGCGTGCCATGTCCGCAGGGAGGCTGCGCACCGACATCGCCGTCGGTGACGTACTCGTCGCCCTCTCCCAGCTCACCCGGCCCCTGCCCGGCATCGCCTGCCTGGACATCGACCGGTTCACCCACCGCCATCTGCAGCTGTTCCTTGACGGTCTGGAAGCCCCGGCCCGCTCGGAGTTGCCCGGATCGGCGGCGACCTTGGAGGACCTGCGCAGCGGGTGCTGACACCCGCGCACCGGAGAACCCCGACCCACAGCCCTCAGTAAGCAGCCCTCGGCGGCCGCACCAGCCCTGAATGCCGGCCCGGACCTCATGCGTCCGGCCGTCGGCGCCGTTCGCCCTTTTCCGGTTTCGCACGCGGGTCCGTTCGCGGCCCGTACGCCGGACCCGTAACTCCTCGTGTCCTTAGGTGGCTACTCCCATGTCGAAAACAGCCGGCACCCTTCCGGATCCCAGTCGCTGGAAAGCGCTGGCCTTCATCGCCCTCGCCCAGCTGATGGTCGTGCTCGACGCGACCATCGTGAACATCGCCCTGCCCTCCGCCCAGACCGACCTGGGCATCTCCGAGGGCAACAAGCAGTGGGTCATCACGGCCTACGCCCTCGCGTTCGGCGGACTCCTCCTCTTCGGCGGACGCATCGCCGACCTGTGGGGCCGTAAGCGCACCTTCGTCGTGGGCCTGCTCGGCTTCGCCGCGGCCTCCGCGCTCGGCGGCGCGGCCCAGGGTGAGGCCATGATGTTCGGCTCCCGCGCCCTGCAGGGTGTCTTCGGCGCACTGCTCGCCCCCGCGGCCCTCTCCCTGCTCGCCGTGATGTTCACGGACGCCAAGGAGCGCGCCAAGGCCTTCGGTATCTACGGGGCCATCGCCGGTGGCGGTGGCGCGGTCGGCCTGATCCTGGGCGGCTTCCTGACCGAGTACTTGAACTGGCGCTGGACCTTCTTCGTCAACATCCCGTTCGCGATCGTCGCCGCGGCCGGTGCCTACTTCGTCATCCGCGAGCCGGCCGGCGGCCGCAACCGCTCGACGCTCGACATCCCCGGCGTCGTCCTGTCCACGCTGGGCCTGGTCTCGCTGGTGTACGGCTTCACCCGTGCCGAGTCGGCCGGCTGGTCGGACTCGCTGACCATCGGAATGTTCGTCGCGGCCGCGGTGCTGCTGCTGGCCTTCGTCGTCACCGAGTCGCGTGTGAAGTCGCCGCTGCTGCCGCTGCGCGTCCTGACCGAGCGCAACCGTGGAGGGGTCTACCTCTCGCTGGGCCTCGCCATCATCGCGATGTTCGGGCTCTTCCTCTTCCTGACGTACTACCTGCAGGTGGTCAAGGGATACTCGCCGGTCAAGACCGGCTTCGCCTTCATGCCGATGATCGTCGGCATGATCACCGGTTCCACGCAGATCGGCGCCCGGCTGATGACCCGGGTCCCGCCGAGGCTGCTGATGGGCCCCGGGTTCCTGATGGCGGCCGTCGGCATGCTGCTGCTGACCCAGTTGGACATCGACACCTCGTACGCGGCGGTCATCCTGCCGGGCCAGCTGCTGCTCGGCCTGGGTATGGGCACGGCGTTCATGCCGGCCATGTCGCTGGCCACGCACGGCATCGAGCCGCGTGACGCGGGTGTGGCCTCCGCGATGGTGAACACCTCGCAGCAGGTCGGCGGGGCCATCGGTACGGCGCTGCTCAACACCATCGCCGCCGGTGCCACCACCGCGTTCATCGCCGATCACGCCGCCGGTGCGAGCGACCCGAAGCTGCTCCAGCTGCAGGCCATGGTCGCCGGCTTCGCGAGCGCCATCTGGTGGGCGGTCGGCATCCTGGTCGCCGCCTCGGCGATCGCGGTGGGCCTGATCAACACCGGACGTCCGGGCACCGGCGCCGCGAGCGGCTCGGGGGACCTGGCGGACGGGATCGAGGAAGAGTTCAAGATCCCGGTCGTCGCGCACTGAGCGCACGGCCCCGCACGTCTGCCCTGGTTCCGCTCAGCGGAGCCAGGGCAGATCCGCGTCCGTGCCCTCCGGCTGCAGGCCGGTCGCGATGACCTGCATGATCTCGCCCAGGCTCTGCACCTGCTGAGGGCTGAGCCGGTCGAACATCGCCTGGCGCACCGCTTCGACGTGGCCCGGCGCGGACCGCGCCAGCATGTCGTAGCCCTCGTCGGTGAGGATCGCGTTCTGGCCGCGCTTGTCGGAGGGGCAGTCCTCGCGGCGGACCCAGCCGTTCTTCTCCAGCCGGGCGACGGCGTGCGAGAGGCGGGAGCGGGTGATCTTGGCGTCCTTGGCCAGCTCGGTCATGCGCTTCCGCCGCCGGGGGGCCTGGGAGAGGTTGACGAGCAGTCCGTAGTAGACGTGCGGCATGCCGGCGTCGCGCTGCAACTGGCGGTCGAGATGGTCCTCCATGAGCGTGGTGGCGTGGAGGTAGGCGCGCCACACGCCCTGCTCTTCGTCGGTGAGCCACCGGGGCCCGCCGGGGGATGCCGTGGTCATGTACTCCACTGTACGACCTTTTCTTGAAAGTTGAACTAGATAGAGCTAAGGTCTCTGGTAGTTGGAACTTGAAGATTCAAAGACTCGGTCCTGAGGGGCCGATCTGCCGAATCCCCGGTGCTCGCGCAGTTGCCCGTTCCCGGTACCTGTAGAGAACACACATACCTTGATCGGCAGAGGAATGGGAGTGTCATGACAGTCACCGCGGAACGCATGCCCGCCCTTTACCTCTCCCACGGTGCGCCGCCGCTCGCCGACGACCCGGTCTGGCCCGGAGAGCTGGCCGCCTGGTCGGAGGGGCTGCCGAGGCCCAAGGCGATCCTGATGGTCTCCGCGCACTGGGAGGAGGCCCCGCTCGCTCTCGGCGCCACCCGGTCCGTGCCGCTGGTCTACGACTTCTGGGGCTTCCCCGAGCACTACTACCAGGTGACGTACGCCGCCCCGGGGGCTCCGAAGCTCGCGGACGACGTCCGCAAGCTGCTGCGCGGCGCCGGGACCCCGGTCCAGGACATCCCCGACCGGGGCCTCGACCACGGGGCGTACGTGCCGCTGGTCGAGATGTTCCCGGGCGCCGACATCCCCGTTCTCCAGATCTCGATGCCGACGCTCGACCCGCAGAAGCTGATGGCCATCGGGCGCAAGCTCGCGCCGCTGCGCGACGAGGGTGTGCTGATCGTCGGGAGCGGCTTCTTCACGCACAACCTGGCGGCGCTGCGGCACCCCGGGGGTTCCACGCCCGGCTGGTCGGCGGAGTTCGACGACTGGGGGCACCGTGCGCTCCAGGCGCAGGACGTCGACTCCCTGCTGGACTTCGAGCACGCGTCGCCGGCCGGCCGGCTGGCCCATCCCCGCACCGAGCACTTCGCGCCGCTGTTCGTCACCCTCGGCGCGGCCGAGGGCGAACTCGATCAGGGGCGCAGCGTCATCGACGGCTTCTGGATGGGTCTGGCGAAGCGCTCCGTGCAGTTCGGCTGAGCAACGGCTTCTCGTACCAGGCCACGTCCCAGTACCGGCCGAACTTCCGGCCCACCTCCGTGTAGGTGCCGATGTGCCGGAAGCCGAAGGCGTGGTGCAGCCGCCCCGAGGCCTCGTTCGGCTGCGCGATCCCGGCGTACGCGCGGTGGATGTCCTCGTCGGCCAGAGCCTCGAACAGCGCCTTGTACAGGAGCGTGCCGATGCCGCGGCCCGTCGCGTCGGGGGCGCAGTACGCGCTCACCTCGACCGAGGTGCTGTAGGCGGCCTTGGGGCGGAACGGACTGCTGGTGGCATAGCCGAGGACATGCGGAGCGTTGTCCCGGGTACGCGGGTCCAGAGCAACCAGGAGCCGGTGGGGGCCGTCTTCCGGATGGGAGCGCAACCAGGGCAGGCGCTCCTCCGGGGTGAAGGCAACCGTGTCGAAAGTGAGCGCGGTCTCACGGACGTAATGGTTGTAGATGTCCGTCAGGGCCTCCAGGTCGGCTTCCACACCGGGCCTGACCTGCGTTTCTGGGGGTATCTGCACCTTGTGTCCTCGCGTTGGGGGCGACAGGGTACTGCATGATCTCGAAAGTGAATGGCCCCCGTGGGAATTCTGTCCGGATTCCAGTCGTTGTTTCCATCGGATGCAGGGCACCCGGGAGGGTGTCGCGACCTACTCAGCAAGGGAGCACGCATGGCAACCCGTGCCGTCGCCCGTCGTTCGTCCGCCAGCACCGGCGGGACCGACCGGGCAAGCAGTGTTCGCGCCGTGGGCGGGGAGATCGCCGATCGCGACCTGGTCGGCATGTACCTGGACGAGATCGCTCGCACACCGCTGCTCGACGCCGCCAAGGAGGTCGAGCTCTCACAGACGATCGAGGCGGGCGTCTACGCCCAGCAGATCCTCGACGGAGTGGTGGAGAGCGAGGCCGGCGGAGCGAAGCGTGAGGAGCTGGAGGCGCTGGTCGCCGAGAGCGAGCGCGCCAAGGACATATTCATCCGCTCCAACCTCCGGCTCGTCGTTGCCGTGGCCAGGCGCTACCCCAGGGCGGGTCTGCCCCTGCTCGACCTGATCCAGGAGGGGAACGCCGGCCTGGTGCGCGCGGTCGAGAAGTTCGACTACGCCAAGGGCTTCAAGTTCTCGACGTACGCCACCTGGTGGATCCGGCAGGCCATCACGCGTTCCATCGCCGACCAGTCCCGCACGATCCGGCTCCCCGTCCACCTCGTGGAGGAGCTCGGCAGGATCCGGCGTGTGCAGCGCGAGTTCAACCGTGAGCACGGGCGCGACCCGGAGCACGCGGAGATCGCCGCCGAGCTCGACTCCAACACCGAGCGCGTGGGCAACGTCCTGGACTGGGCCCGTGACCCCGTCAGCCTGAACATGTCCGTGGACGACGACGGAGACACACAGTTCGGTGACCTGCTGGAGGACACCTCCGCCGTGTCGCCCGAGCAGTCCGTGATGACGCTGCTGCGCAGCGAGGAGCTCGAGGAGCTCATCTCCAAGCTCGACAACCGCACCGCCTCCATCATCAAGATGCGGTACGGCATCGAGGACGGCCGTGAGCGGACCCTCACCGAGGTGGGCAAGCAGCACGGTCTGACGCGGGAGAGGATCCGCCAGATCGAGAAGCACGCACTGCTCGAATTGAAGCGAATGGCTCACGACACGGGCTTTGATGCTGCGGCGTGAGCCGATAGCCCGTAATCTCCCCATCAAGCCGGTTCGCACCGGCCCGACGACCGGTCTCCTTTCCGGTCCCCTGAGCTGAGTCCCGGCGCCCACCCCCCCCGGCGCCGGGGCTCATTCATGTCCGCCCGCAGCTTTCACCTCAGCCCCGCGGTCGGCCGATGCGGCGCGGGTCAGTCGGGCACCCAGGCCGCTGAGGTGCTCCACCAGGTGCGGGGGCCCGTGCACCTCGAACTCGCAGTCCACGAGTGCCAGCCGCAGCGCCACCCACTCCATCGAGTCGGAGGAGGCCGTGCGCAGCCGGCAGCTCCGCTCACCCGTCGGCTCCACCGGGCCGAGCGTCGAGGGCAGCCGTGCCGTCACGAAGCCCGCCGGGGCACGGAAGGTCACGTCGAGGCGCAGCTCGGGCTGTGTGCGCGACATCGACGCGGTGAAGAACTCCGCCGCGTCCCCGCTCCCGGAGGGCAGTTCGCGCGGGGTGAAGCGGGAGCCGGTGGCGAAGGGCTCGCTGACCCGGTCCACCCGGAAGGTGCGCCAGTCCTCGCGGTCCATGTCGTACGCCACGAGATACCAGCGGCTGCCCGTGCTCACCAGCCGGTACGGCTCGGCCTGCCGCTTGGAGGCGGTGCCGTCCCCGGAGCGGTAGGCGAAACGCAGCCGCTCCCGCCCGGTGACCGCCGAGGCGATCGCCGTGAGCGTGCGGGGGTCGATCGTCGAACCGTCGCCGCGGGTGAGCGGCACGGTGGCGTTCTGCAGGGAGGAGACCCGGTGCCGCAGCCGTGACGGGAGCACCTGCTCCAGCTTGGCCAGTGCCCGTACGGATGCCTCGTCGACGCCTTCGATGGCGTGACCGGCCCCGGCCCGCAGGCCCACCGCGATGGCCACCGCCTCCTCGTCGTCGAGGAGGAGCGGCGGCATGGCGGTGCCCGCGACCAGGCGGTAGCCGCCGACCGAACCCCGCGACGCCTCGACCGGATAGCCCAGGTCGCGGAGCCGGTCGATGTCGCGGCGGATGGTGCGCGCGGTGACGTCGAGCCGCTCGGCCAGCTCGCTGCCCGGCCACTCGCGAGGTGTCTGGAGGAGCGACAGCAGCTTCAGCAGTCGTGCCGGGGTGTCGGTCATGGGTACAGCATGCCCATCCATTAGGTCACTATCTGACCTGTTGGGCCTCTAGCTTCCTCCCATGACTTCATCCGAATCTCTGCCGGTCACGGCAGCCGCCCGCCCGGAGCCGACAGGGCGGGCCACGCCGCAGGACCCGGCGGACCGGCGCCGCTGGTTCGCGCTCGCGATCGTGATGACCGCGGCCTTCATGGACCTGGTGGACGTCACGATCGTCAACATCGCCATCCCGAGCATCACGCGGGACACCGGCGCCTCGTTCACGTCGATCCAGTGGATCACCGCCGGATACGCGCTGGCCTTCGCGGCCGGTCTGATCACGGGCGGCCGGCTCGGTGACATCCACGGCCGCAAGCGGCTCTTCCTCATCGGCATAGGGGGCTTCACGATCGCCTCGGCCCTCTGCGGCTTCGCCGTGAACCCGGAGATGCTGGTCGCCTCGCGCATCCTGCAGGGCGGTATGGCCGCGCTGATGGTGCCGCAGGTGCTGTCGATCGTGCACGCCACCTTCCCGGCGCACGAGCGCGGCAAGGTCTTCGGGCTGTTCGGCGCGATCGTCGGTCTGGGTGCGGTGTCCGGGCCGCTGCTGGGCGCCCTGCTCACCGAGTGGAACTTCTTCGGCCTGGAGTGGCGGCCGATCTTCCTGATCAACCTGCCCGTAGGCATCGCCGGACTGGTGCTCGGGCGGAAGTTCATCAGCGAGTCCAAGGCTCCGAAGGCACTCCGGCTGGACCTGACCGGCGTCGCCCTGGTGACGCTCGGCCTCCTCATGCTGCTCTACCCGCTGACCAGGGGACGCGAGCTGGGCTGGCCGCTGTGGGGCCATCTGTCGATGGCCGCCAGCCTCCTGGTGTTCGCGGCGCTCATCGTGTTCGAGCGCAGGAAGGCGGACCGGGACGGCTCGCCGCTCATCGAACTCTCGCTGTTCCGGGTGAAGAGCTTCGCCGCCGGCACCGCCGTTCAGCTGACCTTCGGGATCGCCCTGGGCATCTTCTTCCTGGTCTGGACGCTCTACCTGCAGATGGGACTCGGCTGGAGCGCCCTGCGCGCCGGTTCGACCGGGATCCCGTTCTCCGTCGCCGTCTCGGCGGCGGCGGGGATCTCCGTGCAGAAGCTGGTGCCCCGCTTCGGCCGCAAGGTGCTGCAGGCCGGTGCCCTGCTGATGATTGCCGGGCTGCTGCTCTACATCTGGGAGGCCGGGCGCTACGGGCTGGCCATCAGCACCTGGCAGATGGCGTTCCCGCTGGTGGTCATGGGCGTGGGAATGGGGCTGATCGTGGCCCCGTTGACGGACGCGGTGCTCTCCGGTGTGCCGAAGGAGCACTCCGGCTCGGCATCCGGGCTGATCAACACCGTGCAGCAGATGGGCACGGCGCTCGGGCTCGGCCTCGTCTCGGTGGTCTTCTTCGGCTCGATCAGCGACCGGCTGCCGCCGGAAGCGATGGGTGCGGCGTTCGTGGACGCGTTCCAGCAGTCGCTGTGGTGGGTGGCCGGGGTGCTCGCGGTGATCTTCCTCGTGATGTTCGCCCTGCCGGCCAGGCCCCAGGTGCACCTGGAGGGCGGAGCCGACGAGGACACGGGCCCCGGAGAGCCCCAGGACGGCGAGGTCCGGAAGGAGCCCGCGCTGACCAGCTGAACCGGACAGCCGGGTCAGCAGATCCGGGTGCGGTTCTCCATGGCCATGCGGGCACTCTGCTCGTCGTCGTACACCTCGCACATGTGCCGGCCGTCGGGTGTGGCCGTGTGCTCGACCTCCCACAGGCTCGTCTCGCTGCCGTCCAGGAGCAGGAAGGCGTGCTCGTAGAGCGTGAAACCGGCATCCCGTCCGTCGACGTGGTACTGGCGGCCGAAGACCTGGGTGATGTGGTGGGCGAAGGCGGCCCGGAGGAGCCCGGCCGTCGCGGCGCCCGGCCGGTCGCCGTTCTCCGCGCGGCGCAGGACGCGGCGGGCGTGGTCCGCCGAATTGTCCGGGGCGTACATGCGGGGCAGGGGGGCCGGGGGGACGCTCATGAGCAGGGCGAGCGCCTCCAGGTCCTCCCGCAGGCTTTCGTCGCCGAGGGCGGGGGCGTCCCAGAAGCTGCCGGCGAGGCGCGTGGCGGCGAGCTGGGCGTCGCCCTCGTCGTCGTACAGCTCGTGGCTGCGAGGGGCCGGGATGTCCCTGCCGCCGCCGTGGACCAGCTCCCACAGGGTGAGTGTGGTGCCGTCGGAGAGCAGATACGTGTGCCGGTAGGTCTCGCGGTGGAGTACGGAGCTGTGGTGGGACGAGTGCAGGGAGCTGCTGTGCGCCAGTGCCGTCCCGAGCCGGTCGACCGTCGTGTCGGACAGTTCGAAGGAGTTGAGGGCGCATCGCAGGAGTCGCTCGAGGTGCTGCTCGGTTGTCTCGTACGGATCGCTCAAGGTGCTGTCTCCAGGCCGTCGCCGCGTGTTACCCGATGCGTGCATAACGTAGTCCCTGGGTCTGTCATCGTGACCGGGGTTCACGAAAAACGTACCGCGCACGCAGAAAATTCCCGGCTGTTCGGGATACCCCGCAAGAGGTTCCCGGCAGCTTCAGGATGTGCCGTAGAGCTCGCTGTACGAGGGGAACGTGCCTCCGGGGCCGTCGGAACCCCGTGCCGCCCTGACGGCCTTCACGATGGCGCGGGCCAGGGTGGCCGCCCCCGCCGCCAGGATGTCGTTGAGCGCCGCGACGGATTCCTGGGGCAACGGCAGACGGCCGGTGGAGAGGGCGAAGACGGTGTCCCCGTCGGTGAGCAGGTGGACCGGCCGGACGGCGCGCGCCAGCCCGTCGTGCGCCGTGCCCGCGAGCTTCTGCGCCTGGGCCCGGGTGAGGGCGGCGTCGGTCGCGACGACGGCGATCGTGGTGTTGAAGGCGCCGCCGGCCTCCTCCGGCCGGTCCGCCCGCGCGCCCCGGATCTCCGCCAGCCGCCGGCGCGCGGCTTCGTGCACGGCGGGCGCGGGGTGCACGGGCGGCTCTCCCGCGCCGTACTCCCCGTACAGCACCCCGGTCCGGGGATCCAGGACGGAGCCCGCCGCGTTGACGACGGCCAGAGCGGCGACCGTGGCCCCGGAGGGCAGGCGCACGCTCGCCGTGCCGACACCCCCCTTGACCTGCCCGGCCACCGCTCCCGTCCCCGCGCCCACCGAGCCCTCGGTCACCCGTGCGCCCGGCTCGGAGGTGGCGGCGGCCTCCACGGCGGCGCGGCCGGTCGACGCGTCGGGGCGGGCCCGCCACTCACCGCCCCGCCCCAGGTCGAACAGGCAGGCCGCCGGCACCACCGGGACCACCTGGGAGGCGTCCGGGCCGACCCGGACGCCGCGCCCCTGCTCCTCGAGCCAGGCCATCACGCCGGACGCGGCGTCGAGGCCGAACGCGCTGCCGCCGGTCAGGACGACCGCGTCGATCCGCTGCACCAGGTTGCGCGGATCGAGGGCGTCCGTCTCCCTGGTGCCGGGGCCTCCGCCGCGTACGTCCACGGCCGCCACCGCTCCCCCCTCGGGCGCCAGGACGACGGTGGTCCCGCTCAGCGCGCCCTCGCCCGGCACCCCGGCGTGGCCGACGCGGATCCCGTCCACGTCCGTCAGCGCGTCCAGCGGGCCCTGGCCGGGCAGTTCCTCGGTCATGGAGAGCTCCTCGTGAGTGCGGGGTCGCCGTGCAGGGGCGAACGTACAGGCGGCGGACGGGGGAGCGGGGGTGGCCGGATAGAGTCGTCCGCATGGTCCGACCGTCCCATGGCGACGCGCGCCCCGGGATGTGGCGGCGCGAGGCGGGCACCGTCGTGCGCCGGGTCGCGCCCCTCCACGAGCATGCGACAGCCCCGTTCGCCATCATCGCCGGGCTGCAGATACCTCCCGTTCCCACGGAGTGGGCGCCCCACTCGCACTCCCTCCACGAGCTCGTCTGGGTACGCGGGGGGACGCTGACGTCCCGGGTGGCGGACCGCGTCTTCACCGTGTCCGAGGGGCAGGGGCTGTGGATGCCCGCCGGACTGGTGCACGGCGGCAGGGCGACGGCGGGCGCCAGGTTCTACGAGGCCTTCTTCGCCCCCGACCGCGCGCCGTTCGCGTTCGAGGAGCCACAGGCGATCGCGATGACGCCGCTGCTGGAGTCGCTGCTGACCCATCTGTCCCGCGCGGATCTCGACGCGTCGGCCAGAGCACGTGCGGAGTCGGTCGTGTTCGATGTGCTCCGGCCGTCGGAACGCCAGTTGGTGCTGCAGTTGCCCGGTGACCCCCGGATCGACGCCATCGCCGAAGCGCTGCTGGACGATCCCGCCGACTGCCGCTCGCTGGAGGAGTGGGCGCGGCGGCTGGGGGTCAGCGACCGCACGGTCACCCGTGCGTTCCGCCACGCGACGGGCCTGTCCTTCGCGCAGTGGCGGCAGGTGCTGCGGGTGCACCGGGCGCTGACGCTCCTCTCCGAGGGGCTCGACGTGGCGACCGTCTCCGAGTCGCTCGGCTATGCGCAGCCCAGCACCTTCATCGCCTCCTTCCGGAGGGTCATGGGCACCACACCGGGCGCCTACTTCGACGCCGCCGACAGCTCATCCGGGGATGTCCGGAATCCCGTATTGCCTGTCCAAAACTCCTGATTGCCGACGTGGCAACCGGAACATACCCTTCTCGGAGTTAGGCGACCCTAAGTTCTTGCTCGCCGCGCACGGTGCTTCCGTGCGTGGGGGAGTCCGCTGCCCGGCCGGCGAAAGCCGGACGGAGGGTGCCGCACTCCCTGCCCCTCCGAGCGTCCGGACCCACCCATGTTCACGAGCCCTTCCCGGCGCGCCGGTCGCCCCGCGGCCGACACCGCCACGCCGGCGGCAGCCCTCAACGGGCACGACCTGGTACTGCGGTACAGCGGCACACAGGTCGTCCACGGCGTCTCGCTGACGCTGGAACCCGGCCGCGCGACCGCCCTGGTGGGGCCGAACGGCAGCGGGAAGTCCACGCTGCTGCGCGCGCTGTCGCGACTGCACCGGGTCGACGGCGGCCGGGTGACGCTCGGCGCCCCCGGCGGACCGACCGAGCGTGACGCGGCCCTGCTCGGCGCCCGTCAGTTCGCCCGGGAGGTCACGCTGTTCTCCCAGTCGAGGCCGTCACCCCAAGGGCTGACGGTCGCGGAGGTCGTGGCGTTCGGCCGCCACCCGTACAGGCGTGGCTTCGCCGGACCGACCGCCGAGGACCGGAGTGCCGTCGATCACGCCATGGGCGTGACCGGTGTACGGGACATGGCCGGGCGGCCGGTCGGGGAGCTCTCCGGCGGGGAGATGCAGCGGGTCTGGCTCGCGGCCTGCCTGGCCCAGGACACCGGCGTCGTGCTGCTGGACGAACCGACCAACCACCTGGACCTGCGCTACCAGATCGAGACGCTCGACCTGGTGCGCGATCTCGTCGAGGGGCACGGCATCGCGGTCGGGATCGTGCTGCACGACCTCGACCAGGCGTCCCGCGTCGCGGACACGCTGGTCCTGATGCGCTCCGGCCGAGTGCACGCGGCGGGCGCACCCGTCGACGTCCTCACGGCGCAGAACATCGGCGAGGTCTACGACATCCGTGTCGAGGTCGGCGTAGACCCCCGCACGGGCCGTCTCCGTATCGACCCGATCGGACGCCATCCCGGCTGAAGCGGCCGTACGCCATCCCGGCTGAAGCCGTCGTACGCCACTCCGCCTGAAGCGGCACATCCGCCGCCGCAACTCATCGCAAGGAAGAGGATCGTTCATGAACCGTGCCCGTCGCCTGGCGGCGTCAGCCTCCGCAGGGCTCATAGTCCTCGCCGCAACGGCCTGCGGCACGACCACCGTCGACAAGGCCGGTGCCGGCAGCAGCGCCGACGCGGCGCCCGCCTCGGAGAGCTGTGCCCAGGACACCACGACCACCTCGACGAAGCCTGTCTCCTTCAAGGACGGCGTGGGCCGTCAGGTGAAGCTCGACAAGCCCGCCGAACGGATCGCGGTCCTGGAGTGGCAGCAGGTCGAGGACGCGCTGACCCTGTGCGTCACCCCCACCGCCGTCTCCGACGCCAAGGGGTACAGCACCTGGGTCAGCGCGGAGAAGCTGCCCGGCGGGGTGACCGACATCGGTACCCGTGAGGAGCCCGACCTCGACACCCTCTACGCGGCGAAGCCCGACCTCATCGTGGTGGAGGCGTTCGACGCCGACGACGAGACCATCGCGAAGCTGGAGAAGCGGGGCGTGCCCGTGATGGCCACGCGGGGGGCGGACCCGAAGGACCCGATCGGGAACATGCGAGAAGTGTTCAGCATGATCGGCAAGGCCACGGGGCGCACCGAACGGGCCGACCAGGTGCTCAAGGAGTTCGACACGCACCTCGCGACGGCCAAGAAGCAGGTCACCGACGCCGATCTGCCGACGAAGGACTTCCTGTTCTTCGACGGATGGCTGGAGGGCGGCAACCTCACCGTCCGCCCCTACAGCGACGGCGCCCTGTTCACCGAGATCGGCAAAGAGCTCGGCATGAACCCCGCGTGGACCGACGACGTCAACAAGGCGCACGGCGACGGGGGTGTCGACCCCTCGTACGGTCTCGCGCAGACCGACGTCGAGGGGCTGACCTCGGTGGGGAACGCCAACCTCTTCTACGCCAACGACGAAGGAGCCGGCGGGTACGTCGCCGCACTGGAGAAGAACCCGCTCTGGAAGACCATGCCCGCCGTGAAGGAAGGCCGCGCGCACGCGTTCCCGGCGCGGGTGTGGGGCGCCGGCGGCCCGCGTTCCTGCGCGCAGGCGATCGACGCCTACGTCGACGTACTCGACAAGAAGTGAGCACGACACAGTCATCGGCACTCCGGAGGGAGGCGCTGCCGCGCGCCGAGCGCGGCGGCGGCCCCACCGGGGTGGCCGTCCTCGTACTCCTTCTCGTCGTGACCGTCCTGGTGGGCATGTGGCACCTGACGCAGGGGACATCGGGTGTCGGCGTCGGTGACCTGGTGCGCTACCTCGGCGGGGAACGGGGGAACACCGGTGGGGCTCCGGTCGGGGAGATCCTCACCGGCTCGCGCCTGCCGCGCCTGTTCGCGGGCGTGGCGGTGGGCGTCGCCCTCGGCGCGGCCGGGGCGCTGCTCCAGTCCGTCACGCACAACGCGCTCGCCTCCCCCGACACCCTCGCGGTCACGGCCGGGGCCTACTTCACGCTCTCGCTCGTCGCGGCGTTCGGTCTCGCCGTCCCGCTCTGGGCGTCGGGCGCCGTGGCGTTCGCCGGCGGCCTGGCCGCGGCGGCACTCGTGCTGCTCCTCGCGGGCCGGGCCGCGGGCACCACCGGCACCCGCCTCATCCTCGCCGGGTCGGCGACGGCGCTGGCACTGGACGCGGCGACCGCGATGGTCCTCATCCTGTTCAAGCAGAACACGACCGGCCTCTTCGCCTGGGGGAGCGGTTCGCTCGCCCAGATCAACATCGACGCGTCGCTACGCGCCTTTCCCCTTCTGGCCATGGTGCTCTGCGCAGCTCTGGCGCTGTCCCGCAGGCTCGATGTGATGAACCTCGGCGACGACGCCGCGTCCACCCTCGGCGTGCCGATCCGGACCACCCGTGTGATCGCCGTGATCTGCGCGGTGGTCATGACGAGCACGGCGGTGACACTCGCGGGCCCGATCGCCTTCGTCGGCCTCGGCGCCCCCGTGTTCGCGCGGCTGATCGCGGGACGGGTCCGGGCGCTGCGGCGGCACATCTTCCTGGTGCCCGCGGCCGGGTTGCTCGGCGCGCTGCTCATCCTGCTCGCGGACGCGTCGCTGCGCGCGCTGCAGGGCGCGGACGGGGCCGCCTCCATCCCCACCGGTGTGCCGACCGCGCTGCTCGGCTCCGTCGTCATCGTGATCCTCGCGCTCCGCCTCCGCGACACGGGCCGGCTCCGTCAGCCACCGCACGCACGGGTCGCGGCACGGTCGCGCCGCGCCTTCCTTCTCGTCGCGCTCGGCGCGGTGGCACTCCTGGCGGCGGCGGCTCTCGTCGCGGTCCTGGCGGGAAGCCTCTGGCTCCGGACGGGGGACATCGCGCTCTGGGCCCAGGGCACGGCCCCCGACCTCATCGGGCAGGCGCTCGACGACCGGGTCCCGCGCGTGCTCGCCGCGATCCTCGCCGGCGCGGCTCTCGGACTGGCCGGATGCGTCGTACAGGGTGCGGTACGCAATCCGCTGGCGGAGCCGGGCGTGCTCGGCATCACGGCGGGCGCCGGGCTGGGCGCGGTGGCCGTCGTCACCTCGGGCCTGCCCGGCGGACGGCCGCTGCTCATCGTGGCGGCGGTCGTGACGGGACTCGCCACGTTCGGGCTGATCGCCCTGCTGTCCTGGCGCGGGGGCTTCCTGCCCGACCGGTTCGTGCTGATCGGCATCGGCTGCGGGTACGGCATCACCTCCCTCACCACCTTCCTCCTGCTGCGCGCCGACCCGTGGAACACCCCGCGGATCTTCACCTGGCTCTCCGGCACGACCTACGGGCGTACGTTCCCCGACGTCGTACCGGTCGCGGTGGCCCTGGCGCTCGCGCTACCCGTGCTGCTCGCCATGCGCAGCCATCTCGACCTGCTCGCCGTCGACGAGGACACCCCGCGCGTCGTCGGCGTCAGGCCGGAACGCACGCGTTTCGCCGCACTGGCCATCGCAGCGGTGCTCGCGGCGCTCAGCGTGATCGCTGTCGGTGTCGTGGGCTTCGTGGGGCTCGTCGCCCCGCACCTCGCCCGGTCTCTGGTGGGCGCCCGCCACGGGCGGTCGATCCCGGTCGCGATGCTGCTCGGAGCACTGCTGGTCTGTGTGGCCGACGCTCTCGGCCGCACGGTCGTCGTACCGGCCCAGGTGCCGGCGGGCCTCATGATCGCCCTGGTCGGCGCCCCGTACTTCGTATGGGTGCTCCGGCGGTCCCGTGCCTGACACCGGGCGGGATCCCGTTCCCGAGAACCCGTCCTTCACCTCCCCGACCCGCCAAGGAGTGCCGGAATGCCGTCCCCGCAGGGAACGCCCGTGAAAAGCGTCGTGGTCCCGTTCGAGCCCGACACGTCCCCGAGCCCACTGGGGCGCCTCGGGTACGAGGTCCCGGAGCGCTGGCACACGGTCGACCGCTCCGCCCATGCCCCCCACATCGTGGCTGTTCCGGGTGATGAGGGCGGGGACCGGGCCGCCGCGCTCGTGACGGCCCGCCCGCACACGGCCTACCTCAAGATCGTCGACGCGGTCGGCGACGTGCCGGCGGCCGTCGAGGCCGTCGTCGCGCACGCACGGGACCGCGGGCTCGTACAGGTCAAGTGGGAAGGATGGACAGCGAGCCCGGAGACCGCCGCTGCGGCCGGATTCGCCCCGCTGCGACCTCCGCTGTCGCCGGTGGAGGACGGGGCAGGGCCCGGCACCGGTTACGTGCGCTGGCTGTGCGACGGCCCGGGGACCGACCCCCCGTACTACGGGCAGACCACGCACTTCACGTGCGGAGCCGTGACCGCCCTGGTCGCGCAGGCGCACGGGGGGACGCTGCCCTGGGAAGCACTCGACCGCGAGGCGGAGCTGACCCTGTGGCGCGACGCCACCAACTTCCCCGCGTGCGAGCCGATCGGACTGGGCGTCGCCGTGCGCCGGGCGTGGCCGTCGGCCCCCGTCACGGTCCACCTCGATACGGACCGGCCCGTCCTGCTCGACCACTACACGGAGGAGGAACAGGAGTGGCGAGCCCTGCTCCAGCACACGTCGCGCACGGAAGCCGGGCGGACCGGCGTCCCGGTCGACCCGGGCCATCTCTCCCTTGCCGCGATCCGGAGCGCGATCGGCAGGCGTGAGCACGTGCTGCTCCTGCTCTCGCTGGCAAGGATGCAGGGGTTCGACGTGCCGCACTGGGTGCTCTGCCACGGCGTCGTGCCTGGCGCCGTAGTGATCGAGGACCCGTGGGCCCAGGCAGCCGCCGGGGACACCTGGGTCGACGCCCACCTGCTGCCGGTCCCCGACTCGTCGCTCGACACGATGTCGACCCTCTCGGCGGACCGTTTCCGCGGTGCCGTGGCCATCGGCCGCCCGCAGCAGCGCGACGCCTCCTCGGACGAACCGGCCGACGAGTAACTGCCTCGGCTGCCGCGGTTGCGTCCGGTGATGGGCGCACGGGGATCCGGGAAGAGCAGGGCTCGGGCCACCTGGGCGACGCGCTCACACCATCGGGGCACATAACGGGACCAAACGCCCATTGCGGCCCTACCGTGGCCGGGTGACCGAGCCACCAGAACCCGCCGCAGCCGAGCAGCCCGAGACCGGTGTCCGCACCGCCACGTCCGGTGGGACGGACGGCCGGCAACCCGGCAAGGGGCCCTCCGTCGTCGCGAGGGCGGCCCGGAACCTTCCGCGATCCGTCTCCGGCCGCGCGGCGCTGGCCGGAGCCGTGGTCTCCTGCCTGCTGATTCTCGCGATCGTGTTCGGCAGCCGCCTGCTGCACGACTTCGACTCGGCGCTGCTCCCGTACGCCGTCGCCAGCGTCTTCCTCGCCTTCGGCGTCGCCTACCGCTACACGGTCTGGGTCTCGGCACCGGGCGCCCGACGGCTCTTCAAGAACGGCTGGGGCAGCCTGTTCTCGGCAGAGAACTTCCGCAGGACACCCACCGCCCTGCCGAAGATGATCGCGACCTACCTCGGCTTCCAGAAATTCCTCGGCGCCCGCTCCCACGCACGCTGGGCGGCCCACCAGCTGATCTTCTGGGGCTGCATCCTCGCCGCACTGATCACCTTCCCGCTGACCTGGGGCTGGTTCACCTTCACCTCCGACACCGGGTCGGGGCCGGGCTACGAGATGCGCATCTGGGGCCTCAAGGTCATCGGCTTCGACTCGCTGAACATCATCGGCTGGCTGATGTTCCACGGCCTGGACATCGCAGCGGTGCTCGTCATCCCCGGCGCGGGGTACTTCCTCTGGCGCCGTATGAAGGACCGGGGGGCCATCACCGGTCAGCGGTTCGCCTACGACATGGTGCCGCTGCTCGCTCTGATCATCATCTCCGTGACGGGTCTGCTGCTCACCTTCTCCTCGATCTTCCTGCACGGCGGAGGCTACGAGTTCCTGGCGATCCTCCACATGGTGTCGGTGGTATTCACCCTCATCTACATCCCCTTCGGGAAGTTCTTCCACATCGTGCAGCGACCGGCAGCGGTCGGCATGCAGCTCTTCAAGTACACCGGGCGCCAGGACGACGAGGTCTTCGCCTGCCGCCGCTGCGGGGAGGCCATCGACACCGGCCCGTACGTCGAGAATCTGCGCGGCACCATGCGTGACCTCGAACTCGGCTTCGACGCATGGGCCGAATACTGCCCGCGCTGCAAGCGGGTACTGCGCGGCAACGCCTATCTCACCCAGGTCAAGAAGGGTTTCAAGTGACCGCGGACCCACGCGCAGCCGACAGCCGTACGACCGTCCCCCTCGATCCCTCCCTCGCCCCGCCCGGCACCCGTGGCTTCCGCGACGCGGGCGGCATCCCGGCCGACCAGTGGCACGCCGACCAGAACGGCGAGACGCTCGTCCCCACCCACTGCTGCTTCTGCGGTGTCCAGTGCGGGATGTATCTCCGTGTGGACCGCGGCGGCAAGGTCTTCGGCGTGGAGCCCCGCAACCACGACATCAACCGCATGCGGCTCTGCCCCAAGGGCATCAACGCCTACCAGCAGGTCAACCACCCGGACCGGCTCACCGCACCCCTCATGCGGCGCTCCCGCGACGAGGAACTGCGGGAGGTCTCCTGGGACGAGGCGCTCGACTTCACCGTCTCCGAGATCAGGCGCATCCAGCAGGCGCACGGGCGGGACGCCTTCGGCGTCCTCGGCGGGGCGAGCCTCTTCTCCGAGAAGACGTATCTGGTCGGCAAATTCGCGCGGGTGGCGCTGAAGACCAAGCACGTCGACTACAACGGCCGGCTCTGCATGGTGAGCGCCGCCGGTGCCAACAAGCTCGCCTTCAACATCGACCGGGCCGGCAACCCCTTCTCCGACATCCTGCTCACCGACTGCCTCCTGCTCGCCGGGGCCAACGTCGGTGAGTGCTTCCCCGTGCTGACCCAGTACGTCTGGGGGGCCCGGGACCGCGGCGCCACTCTGATCGTCGTCGACCCGCGCGAGACAGCGGTCGCGCGCACCGCCGACATCCATGTCGCACTCAAGTCGGGCACGGACTCGGCCTTCTTCAACGCCGTGCTGAACGTGGTCGTCGAGGAGGGGCTCACCGACGAGGCCTACCTCGCGGCCCATGCCACCGGCTGGGAGGAGGTCAAGGCCAACGTCGCCCAGTACCCCCCGTCCCGCGCCGCCGAGATCTGCGGGATCCCCGCCGAGCAGGTCGTCCAGGTCGCCCGTGCCTTCGCCCGCGCGCCCAAGGCCATGGCCTTCCACGCCCGGGGCATCGAACACCACACGCAGGGCGTCGAGAACTGCCTCAGCGTGATCAACCTCTGCACCGCCACCGGCCACATCGGCAAGCCCGGCGCCGGATACGGCACCCTCACCGGGCAGGGGAACGGCCAGGGAGGACGGGAGCACGGTCAGAAGGCCGACCTCCTCCCCGGCGGCCGCTCGATCCTCAACGAGGAGCACCGCCGGCAGATCTGCGAGGTCTGGGGCATCGAGGAGTCCGAACTCCCGGCCGCCGGAACCTCGATGATGGAAATGGTCTGGCAGATGCAGCGCCAGGAGATCCGCGGTCTCATCGGCATCTGCAACAACCCCTTCGTGTCGCTCCCCAACTACGCCGTGGTCAAGGAGGGGTACGACACCACCGAATTCCACGCCCAGTTCGACTTCTTCCTCTCCGAGACCGCCGCCAACGCGCACGTCGTCTTCCCCGTCACCATCTGGGCCGAGGACGAAGGGGTGATGGCCAACGCGGAGGCTCGCGTCGTCAAGCACAACAAGGCGCAGGAACCGCCGTCCGGGGTGCGGACCGACACCTGGGTGATGTGCGAGATCGCCCGCCGCCTCGGAGAAGGCGACAAATTCGCCTTCGGCAGCTCCCGCGAGGTCTTCGACGAGCTGCGCAGGGCCTCCGCGGGCACGATCATCGACTACTCCGGAATCACCTACGAACGGCTCGAGGAGACCGGCGGAATCTCCTGGCCCTGCCCGTCCACCGACCACCCCGGCACCCCCAGGCTCTTCGAGGACGGTACGACCTACCACGCCGACGGCAAGATCCACATGCAGGTCGTCGAGTGGCACCCGCCGGCGGACCCGTACGACGCCGAGCACCCGATGACGCTGACGACCGGGCGCACCGTCGCCCACTTCCTCTCCGGCAACCAGACCCGCCGGCTGGGGGCCCTCGTGGAGCAGACCCCGCGGCCCTGGGCCGAGGTCCACCCCTCCCACGGTTTCCGCAACGGCGAACCGGTCCGCGTCGTCACCCGGCGCGGCAGCGAGGTCTTCCCCGCGCTGGTCACCGAGGCGATCCGCCCCGACACGGTGTTCATCCCCTATCACTGGCCCGTCCCCACGGCTGCCAACGCCCTGACCATCGACGCCCTCGACCCCCGCTCCAAGATCCCCGAGTACAAGGTCTGCGCCTGCCGCATCGAGCACGCCGAGGCGATCGACGAGGTCCCCGCACCCCCCGTCGCCCCCGGCCATGTCGCCTATCCCGAGACCCAGGTCTCCCGCACCGACCCGCTGCCGCCCACGGCCCCGCAGGGCCGCGGCACCTCGGAAAGGAGCTGATGCCCGGATGATGGGCAGAACGATGTTCATCGACCCGGGGCGCTGCATCGGCTGTCAGGCCTGTGTCTCCGCCTGCCGGGAATGCGACTCGCACCGAGGCAAGTCGATGATCCACCTCGACTACACCGACGAGGGTTCATCCGTCGCCTCCCTCCCCACGGTCTGCATGCACTGCGAGGACCCGGTGGCCCCCTGCGCCGAGGTCTGCCCGGCCGACGCGATCCTGGTCACCGCGGACGGCGTCGTGCAGCAGGCCGACACCACCCGCTGCATCGGCTGCGCCAACTGCGTGAACGCCTGCCCCTTCGGTGTCCCGAAGATCGACCTCCAGGCGAAGCTGCAGATGAAGTGCAACCTCTGCTACGACCGCACCGCCTACGGCCTCGCCCCCATGTGCGCCACCGTCTGCCCCACCGGTGCCCTCTACTACGGCACCCTCGAGGAGCTCCAGGCGGAGCGCCCCGGTGTGCAGGTCGCCGACACGTTCGTCTTCGGCGAGAGCGAGGTCCGCACGGGCGTGGCCATGGTCGTGCCCGCGGAGCGGGTCCAGTGGCCGGTACCGGGCGGACTTCCCGTCGTCGAGATCAACGGGAAGGACGTCCGCCGATGAGCGTCACCGAACAGCAGCAGCCGGGCCCCGACCACGGCTCCGGGAGCGACCCCCGTGAAGCCCTGCACGACCGGATCGCCGCCGACTCGCTGACCACCCGCCGCGACTACCTCCGGATCGTCGCCACCGTGTCCGGTGGCCTCGCCGTGGGCGGTCTGGCGGTGGCGGGCGGCATCCTCCACCGGCACGGCGAGACGGAGGACGGGAAGGCACCGTCCCCGAAGCGGATCGCCGCGCAGCTGCCGCCCGGAGAGTCCCTCGCCTTCCGCTACCCCGGTGACGAGGACCGGGCGGTCGCCGTGCGGATGGACGACGGCACCCTCGTCGGTTACTCCGCCGTCTGCACCCATCTGGCCTGTGGCGTCCTCTGGCGCAAGGACCGGGGCACGGACGGCGAGCTGTACTGCCCCTGCCACGAGGGAGTCTTCGACGCCCGCACCGGTGCGGTCACGGCCGGCCCGCCGCCCCGCGGGCTGCCGAAGGTGGTGCTGACCGAGCTGGAGGACGGCAGTATCTGGGCCGTCGGAACCACCCGCTCCGGGGAGAGCGCCGAAGCGGGGCTGTGCCGCCAGCTCGGCGAGGACCGCCCAGATCTCGCCGCACGGATCGGCTGCCCCGGCACCGGTGGCGGCGCGGAGGCGCCACCCGCGCCGGCTCCGTCCGACGCCGTCCGCCCGGGGAGGCAGTCATGACCGAACCCCTGGACCCGATCGAGCCGCCGCGGCCCCCCAGCCCCGCCGGCACGCGGTATCCCGACTACCACCCCGGCAGCGAGCGGGCCGAGCTGAACCGCCCCCTCCATGAGCGCTACCCCCAGATCCGGCCCACCAGCGGCTACGCCGACCCCCGGGTGCGCCACACCGGCCCGGGGCCGGGAGCGGGCTCCGAGCAGGAACCCGAGCGCTCCGCGAAGCTGACGGCCCGGCTGGTGCTGGCGATGAGCGTCGTCATCGGCCAGCTGTGGGCTCTGACGGAGGTCGTCAACGTGTGGATGGAGGGCGACACGGGCACGGCCTGGTGGGGCGCCGGCTTTCTGTGCCTGTCGTTCCTCGTCGTGCTGGGACTGTGGCTGCTCGATCCCAAGGATCGCTGAGGGCGGCCGTACCCTGGAGGTATGAGTACCGCCCCCGCCCCCGGACCGCGAGAGTCGAAGCCGCCGCAGCCCCAGCAGCGGCCCCCGCAGGAGTCCGGGCCCAAGCCGTCGGCTCTGGTCTTCGACGATCCGCTGGACCGGCAGTCCGCGGACGACACGGACCAGGGGTGGGGTGAGCGGGCTCCGGCCGGCGGCGGCGCGGCCGACCTGGCCCGCTTCCTCGACGAGAAGCCTCCCCACCACATCTGACGCGGCGTGCCGGGCAGGGTTCCGGCCGTCCGGAGACGACCTCAGGCCTGGCCCCGCTGGGCGACCAGCGCGTCCCGGATCTCCTTCAGCACCTCCAGCTCGCTGACCTCCAGCGTCTCCTGCACGCCCTCCTTCGCCGCCTGGGAGGCGGCCCGCCTGGCGAGGTACTTCGCCATCGGCAGCACCATCAGGAAGTAGACGACGGCGCCGGTGATCAGGAAGCTGAGGGTGGCGCTGAGCACCGAGCCCCACAGGATCTCGATGCCGTCCATCCTCTTGGTCTCCGGATCCACCGCGCAGGGCCCCTGGAGGCAGGATGTGTACTTCTCCAGGTCCTGGGTGCCGAACGCACCGACCACCGGATTGATGATTCCCTTCACGACCGCGTTCACCACGTTCGTGAAGGCGGCACCGATGACCACGGCGACCGCGAGGTCGATCACATTGCCGCGCGTCAGAAACGCCTTGAAGCCCTCCAGAAGGCCGACCTTCTTCTCGCTCACAAATGAGCCTTCCTCTGCGCGTGCCGTAGGGGGAGCGAACCGCCCCGCCACATAAGGCGGCAGAAGCCAACACTGTCCAATCGGGTACGTCGCACGGGTGAGTTGACGCGATACCAGTTCTATTCGGCATGGGACACCGCCACCGCGAGCCGCCCCGACGCACCGGCGCCTGCCAGAGCCGCCGCGGTCTCCCGTTCCACGGACAGGACCACCAGGGCGCCATGTCCCATCCCCGCCCCGCCGTCGGCCGCAGGGAACGGCGCCTCCGCGCCGCCCGCACCGCGTGGAACCTCCGCCACCCGCACGTCCCGTGCCACCACTCCGGCCCGGGGCTCCCCGTCGGCCGTGGCGAGCACGTCGACGCGGTCGCCCGGCCGCAGCAGCCCCACCGTCGCCGCGTCGGCGATCCGCACCGGAGCGGACACCAGACGTACCGGCCGCCGGTCGGGCCCCGGCGGCGCTTCCCCGCCGACCGCGGCCGCCCCTCTCTCCCCGCCCAGCCCTGAGGCGGCGAGCACGGCGGAGGCCAGCGCGAAGCCCGCGGCCAGCGCCCGGCGCTGCCCCCGCAGCGCCCGCCGGAGACGCCGCCCGCCGCCGCCCCGCACGCGCAGGGGCCCGAAGGACGGGACCCCGCACGGTGCGGGAGGCGCCGGACGTGTATCTGGAACCGACGGAAACATGGCCAACACCACCTGCCGTGAGGGGAGTCCCGCGGGAGGCCCCGCCGGACCCCCTCATGATCCACCCTCCGCGGAAATCCCGCCCGGCCCTGTGGACAGCCCCCACGATGTGGACAACCCCGCCACCCGTACGGGGCCGAGGCGGCAGAGCACGAGCCCGGTGGCGCCCGGGACGTGCCGGGCTACGGCAGCTCGATCCCCGTATCGACCCCGTCCAGCGCGTGCGCGCACACGCAGTCACGGCCCTCGTTCGCGGGCAGAGCGGCCACCGCGTCGAAGAGCACCGACCGCAGCCGGTCCACATTGGCCGCGAACACCTCGAGCACCTCGGCGTGGTTGACGCCCTCGCCGGCCTCGGCCCCCGCGTCGAGGTCCGTCACCAGCGTCAGCGTCGTGTAGCAGAGGTTCAGTTCACGGGCGAGCACCGCCTCCGGATGCCCTGTCATCCCGACGACCGACCAGCCCATCGCGGCGTGCCAGCGCGACTCGGCGCGGGTCGAGAAACGCGGGCCCTCGACCACGACCAGGGTTCCGCCGTCCACCGGCTCCCAGTCCCGGCCGCGTGCCGCGGCCAGGGCCGCCTTGCGGCCCTGGGGGCAGTACGGGTCGGCGAAGCCGAGGTGCACCACGTTCGGCTCGGTGCCGTCGGCCAGGGGCTCACCGTCGTAATACGTCTGCGTGCGGGCCTTCGTACGGTCGACCATCTGGTCCGGTACGAGCAGGGTGCCGGGGCCGTACTCCGGACGCAGACCACCGACCGCGCACGGGCCGAGCACCTGGCGTACGCCGACGGAACGCAGGGCCCAGAGGTTGGCGCGGTAGTTGATCCGGTGCGGTGGGAGGTGGTGGCCGCGGCCGTGCCGCGGGAGGAAGGCCACCCGGCGGCCCGAGAGTTCACCCAGGAAGAGGGAGTCGCTCGGCGCTCCGTACGGGGTGTCCACCTGGATCTCTGTGACGTCCTCCAGGAAGGAGTAGAAGCCCGATCCGCCGATGACACCGATTTCCGCTGTAGCCGTCTCTGCGTTCACCATGCGGTCACACTAACCGGGCGCGCACGACCGGGACCCCGCCGAGTCGATCAGCGGGGTCCGGGGTGGAACGTGTGGTGTGCGGGTGCCTCAGGCGGCCGACGTACCGCTCGACGAGGAAGAAGCCGAGGAGGAGGTCGAGGACGCGGCCGAGGCGGCCGGCTTCGCGTCCGACTTCGCCGAGGAGGACCCGGAGGCCGACCCGGCGGAGGAATCGGACGTCTTCGCGGACGACGACGTGGCCGGCGTGCTGCTCGACGAGGAGCCGCGGCTGTCGTTCCGGTAGAAACCGGATCCCTTGAAGACGATGCCGACGGCCGAGAACACCTTCTTGAGGCGTCCCTCGCAGTTCGGGCACACGGTCAGGGCATCATCGGTGAACTTCTGCACCGCTTCGAGGCCCTCGCCGCATTCGGTGCACTGGTACTGATAGGTCGGCACTTGCTCCTCCTGGCACTCTCACTCAATGAGTGCTAACGACGCTCCATACTGACCTATTCCGAGCGATCAGTCCACCGTGACCGGCTCACGGTGACCGATCCCACGTGCCACCGTCCGTCCTCCGGCCCTCGGCGTCAGCCGTGAACGCAGGGTCAGCAGGGTCGCCAGGGCCAGCGCCGTGCCGGCCAGCGGGACCACGAAACCCGTGCTCGCGCCATGGGCGTCCGCGAGCTGTCCGGCCACCGTGACGGCTGCGGCCTGACCCAGCGCCACGGCGCCGGTGAGCCAGGTGAAGGCCTCGGTCCTGGCGGACGCGGGCACCAGGGATTCGACGAGGGTGTAGCCGCTGATCAGCGCGGGCGCGATGCACAGTCCGACCAGCAGTCCGAGCCCCGCCAGCAGCGGTACGGAGTGCACGGCCCAGAGACCGGAAGCGGTCAGCGTCAGGGCCACGTAGCCGACGATCAACCGGCGGCGCGGACTGCTCTTCCAGGCGATGGCCCCGCAGGCGAGACCTGCCAGCATGTTGCCGGCCGCGAAGATTCCGTAGAGCAGCCCGTTCACGCCCGGCCGGCCGATCTCCTCGGAGAACGCCGTCAGGGAGACCTGCATGCCGCCGAACACGGCGCCGATGCCCAGGAAGGTGATCGCGAGGACGCGCACCCCCGGCACGGAGAGTGCCGAGCGGTGCGGTCCGTCCGCCGTGGCCGCGCCCCGGGGGGCGGGCTGGGTGGAGCGCTGGGCTGCGAACAGGATGCCGCCCAGCAGTGTCAGCGCCGCCTCCGCGATCAGACCGGCCGCAGGGTGCACGCCGGTGCACAGCGCGGTCGCGAGCACGGGCCCGACGACGAAGGTGAACTCGTCCGTCACGGACTCGAAGGCTGCGGCCGTGGCCATCAGCGGGGAGGCCGGACGCCCCGGGGCGGCGCCGAGCCGGGCCGCCCAGCGCGCCCGCACCATCGGCCCGATCTGCGGGATGGACGCCCCGGTGGGCACCGCCGCCAGGAAGAGGGCCCACAGCGGCGCGTCCGCCAGGGCGAGTGCAGTGAGGCCGCCGACGGAGACGGCGTGCATGAGGACGCCGGGCAGGAGCACGGCCCGCTGGCCGAACCGGTCGGCGAGCCTGCCGCTCTGCGGCGCGAACAGCGCCATGGAGACGCCGGAGACGGCGGCGACGGCGCCCGCACTGCCGTACGAGCCGGTGGTGTGCTGAACCAGGAGCACGATCCCGATGGTCAGCATCGCGAAGGGCTGCCGGGCTGCGAAGCCCGGGAGGAGGAAGGTCCACGCACCCGGGGTGCGCAGCAACTGCCCGTAACCGGGGCGGTCGGAGACCGTGGACGCCACGGTCCATGCCTTTCTGCCGCCTGGTGGCCGTGTCCCCGGGACGCCTCGCACCGGAGTGCGTGGAGCGTGCGGGAGCTGCCGAGAGCTGTCCTCTTCGCGCGGGACTGCGGTAGATGCCGGGCGCTCGCTCCAGAGGCGAAGGACGCCACGACCGCCATACGGTCGCGCCAGCTCTGCATCAGACAGAGTTGGTCGATCAGGGTTGGTCGATCACGTTCACATCGTGTGGATCCGAAGATCCGGTCCTTCATCTTACAGGCCTTGGCCCCGGTACACCTGCGATTGTGCGCGGGTGCCCTCGCCGCCACTCCGGTCAGTGAGGGGTCCGGCCGCTGTCCGCCTTGTCCGCCGGACGGCTCTCGCCGCCCTTGCCCAGCTTCCGGGCCAGCTTCGCGAGGTGCGGCATGTCCACCGTGGCCTCGTCGGACCGGTCGGCCCCGCCCGTCCCCAGCCAGCCGGCCAGCTTGCCGCCCTGTCCGACCGCCCGCAGCCGGGCCTCCGCCGCGTCGCGCACCGGATCGGTCGCGACGACCAGTAGCTCGTCCCCGCGGCGCAGCACGGTCGAGGGGGCGGGGACGAAGCTCTTGCCGTCCCGTACGACGAGGGTGACCGCGGCCCCGGCGGGCAGCCGCAGCTCCGCGACCTCCACGCCGTGCATCTTGGACTTGCCCGGGACCGCGACGGACAGCAGGTGGCCGCGCAGCCGTTCCAGGGGTGCCGACTCGATGCCGAGGTCGGCGGTCTCCGACGGGTCGTCGGAGATCTTCAGGGTCTTCGCCAGCCAGGGCAGGGTCGGTCCCTGGATCAGCGTGTAGACGATGACGAGCACGAAGACGATGTTGAAGACCCGGGTGCTCCCCTCGATCCCGGAGACCATGGGGATGGTGGCCAGGATGATGGGGACGGCGCCCCGCAGGCCCGCCCAGGACATCAGCGCCTTCTCGCGCCGTGGCAGCCGGAACGGCGCCAGGCTGATGAAGACGGACAACGGCCGGGCGACGGCGGTGAGGACCAGCCCCACGACCACGGCGGGCCAGAAGTCGTCGATCAGGTCGTGCGGGGTGACCAGCAGGCCGAGCAGGACGAACATGCCGATCTGCGCCAGCCAGCCGAGCCCGTCGGCGAAGCCCCGGGTCGCCGGCCAGTGCGGGAGCTTGGAGTTGCCGAGGACCATCGCGGCCAGGTAGACGGCCAGGAAGCCACTGCCGTGGGCCATGGCGCCCGCCGCGTACGCCGACACCGCGATGGCCATCACGGCGATCGGGTAGAGCCCGGAGGCGGGCAGCGCCACATGGCGGATCCCGTAGGAGCCCAGCCAGCCCACCGCGAGGCCGATCGCGGCACCGATGGCCAGCTCCAGGGCTATCTCGCCGACCAGCACGTACCAGTGCTCCACGGGGCCGACGGCGGAGAACGCCACCACGAGGATCACCACGGGGGCGTCGTTGAAGCCGGATTCGGCCTCCAGGACACCGGTGATGCGGGAAGGCAGCGGGACCTTGCGCAGGACGGAGAAGACGGCCGCGGCGTCGGTGGAGGAGACGACGGCTCCGATGATCAGGGCCTGCCGCCAGTCGAGGCCGACGAGATAGTGCGCCGCGCTCGCGGTGACGCCCACGCTGATGCCCACGCCGATGGTCGACAGCATGGCCGCCGCCGGCAGCGCGGGTTTCACTTCCTTCCACTTCGTGCCCAGGCCGCCCTCGGTCAGGATGACGACCAGGGCGGCGTAGCCGATCACCTGGGTCAGCTCGGCGTTGTCGAACTTGACGTCGAAGATGCCGTCCTGCCCCATGGCGATGCCGATGCCGAGGTACAGGAGCAGGCTGGGGAGCCCGCTGCGGGACGAAATGCGTACGGCCGCGACGGCGACCAGCAGGACGAGTGAGCAGACGAGCAGAAGTTCGTTGAGCGCGTGGACAGTCAGGGTCCGTTCCTTCCCTGCGTAAGCCTTCCGGATCGTCCTCCGGCGGCCAGTACTTCGTTACCTTACCTAATCTTTAACGTTTTCTTGACGCCTTCGAGTGTTCGTGCGAACCGGTGCGCAAATGGATGCATCCCCATACCGCGTCCGAGTGGCTTCGGCGGGGCGCCTATGGTTGCTCCTGCACTCCCAGGACCACCCTGCCCCTCGAAGGACAGCGATGCCCGCCAACACAACCGCCCCTTCCGGGTCTTCCGATGCGAAGAAGACCGGCAGGAAGAAGGGGCGACGCGCCCGCCTGATCGTGATCGTCCTGGTGCTGGCGCTTGTCGCGGGTGTCGGATACGGCGCGTACTGGTCCGTTTCCACAGTCCGGGCCTCGTACCCGCAGACCACCGGTTCGCTCGAACTCAAGGGCCTCTCCGGCGACGTGGACGTCAAACGCGACGACTACGGGATCCCGCAGATCTACGCGGACACCGACAGCGACCTGTTCCGCGCCCAGGGCTTCGTCCAGGCCCAGGACCGCTTCTGGGAGATGGACGTACGCCGTCACATGACCTCGGGACGGCTCTCCGAGATGTTCGGCGCCGGCCAGGTCGGGACCGACTCCTTCCTGCGCACGCTGGGCTGGCGCAAGGTCGCACAGCAGGAGTACGACGAGGTCCTGGACGAGGACACCAAGAAGAACCTCCAGGCGTACGCGGAGGGGGTGAACGCGTATCTGGACGGCAAGGACGGCAAGGACATCTCCGTCGAGTACGCGGCGCTCGGCCTGACCAACGACTACAAGCCCGCCGAGTGGACCCCGGTCGACTCGGTCGCCTGGCTGAAGGCGATGGCCTGGGACCTGCGCGGGAACATGCAGGACGAGATCGACCGCTCGCTGATGACCAGCAGGCTCAGTGCGAAGCAGATCAAGGACCTCTACCCGGACTACCCCTACGAGAAGAACAAGCCGATCGTCGAGGAGGGTGCGGTCTCCCCGGTCACCGGTAAGTACGACCCCGAGGCCGAGCCGTCGGACGCCATCGGTTCGGGGACCGTCGAGGGCGCGACCGAGGGCCTGAACACCCAGCTCTCCGCGCTCTCCGAGAGCCTCGACGAGATCCCGGCGCTGCTCGGCCCCAACGGCAACGGCATCGGATCGAACTCCTGGGTCGTCTCCGGCGAGTACACGACGACGGGCAAGCCGCTGCTGGCCAACGACCCGCACCTGGCGCCGCAGCTGCCCTCGCTCTGGTACCAGATGGGGCTGCACTGCCGTCAGCTCTCGGAGTCGTGCCAGTACGACACGGCCGGCTACACGTTCTCCGGGATGCCCGGTGTGATCATCGGCCACAACCAGGACATCGCCTGGGGCTTCACCAACCTGGGCGCGGACGTCACCGACCTCTTCCTGGAGAAGGTCTCGGCCGACGGATACCAGTACGACGGCAAGACCGAGCCCTTCATCACCCGCGAGGAGACCATCAAGGTCGCGGGCGGGAGGAGCAGGACGATCACCGTCCGCGAGACCAACAACGGTCCGCTGGTCTCCGACCGCAGCGCCGAGCTGGAGAAGGTCGGCAAGAAGGCTCCCGTCACCACCTCGGCACCGGACCGGGGTGACGGGTACGGGGTCTCCCTGAAGTGGACGGCGCTGGACCCGGGGAAGTCCATGGACGCGGTCTTCGAGCTCAACCGGGCCAAGGACTTCACGAGCTTCCGTAAGGCGGCCGCGCACTTCGAGGTGCCGTCGCAGAACCTCATCTACGCGGACACCGAGGGGCACATCGGCTACCAGGCGCCCGGCAAGATCCCGGTCCGCCTCAAGGGTGACGGAACGACGCCGAGCCCCGGCTGGTCCGCCGCCTACGGCTGGGAGAAGGAACCCGTCCCGTTCGACGAACTGCCGTACGAGTACGACCCGGACCGCGGCTACATCGTCACCGCCAACCAGGCGGTCATCGGTGACGACTACGAGCACATGCTCACCAAGGACTGGGGTTACGGCACCCGCAGCCAGCGGATCAACGACCTGATCCAGAAGAAGATCGACGGCGGCGAGAAGATCTCGACCGACGACATGCAGACGATGCAGATGGACAACCAGAGCGCGATCGCCGCGAAGCTGGTGCCGGAGCTGAAGAAGATCGGCATCGCCGACAAGAGTGTCCGCGAGGCGCAGAAGCTGCTGGAGGGCTGGGACTACACCCAGGAGTCCGACTCGGCCGCCGCCGCGTACTTCAACGGTGTCTGGCGCAACATCCTGAAGCTGGCGTTCGGCGACAAGCTTCCCAAGGAGATGCGGGCCGAGGGCGACTGCGTCTATGTGAAGCCGGTCCCCGGCACCGGGCCCGTGGACGAGCAGAACAAGCTCGTACGCGAATGCGGTCAGCGTGCCCCGGACGCGGCGCAGCCGGACGGCGGCGACCGCTGGTACGAGGTGGTCGAGAGCATCCTGGACGACCAGGACAACGCGTGGTGGAAGGTCCCGGCCAAGGGCCGCGAGGAGGCCATCGACAGCCGTGACGAGCTCTTCGCCCGTGCCATGGAGGACGCGCGCTGGGAGCTGACCGCCGAGCTCGGCAAGGACATGTCCACCTGGAGCTGGGGCAGGCTGCACCAGCTGACCCTGCGCAATCAGACGCTCGGCAAGGAGGGACCCGACCTCCTGCAGCGGGCGCTCAACCGGGGCCCCTGGGACCTCGGCGGCGGCGAGGCGGCGGTCAACGCGACCGGCTGGAACGCGGCGGGCGGCTATGAGGTCATCTGGGTCCCGTCGATGCGGATGGTCGTCAACGTCGGCGACTGGGACAAGTCCCGGTGGATCAACCTCACCGGCTCCTCGGGGCATGCGTTCAGCGCGCACTACACCGATCAGACCGACAAGTGGGTCGAGGGCGAACTGCTCGACTGGTCATTCGGGGCGGACGCCGTGAAGCAGTCCACCGTCGACAGCCTGACGCTCAAGAAACCCTAGGCCCGGTCCCCGGGCGGGAAGCGCAGCGCTCCGGCGGGCGTGACCACGGCATCCACGGGGTGGTCGTGCGGTTCATCAGGAACCCGCGCGACCACCTCGTCGTCGTACAGCAGGACGATCAGAGCGGGGTGCGCCCCGGCCGACGCGAGCCGGGCCAGTACCCGGTCGTAGCTGCCCCCGCCCCGCCCCAGCCGCATCCCGCGGCCGTCCACGGCCAGGCCGGGCAGCAGGACCGCGTCGGCGTCCAGGACCGCCTGCGGGCCGAGAGGTGCGCCGTCCGGCTCCAGCAGCCCCCGGCCGGCGGGCACGAGGTGCTCCGCGCCTTCGAACACGGCCCAGTCCAGGTCGTTGTCCGCCATGAGGACCGGGAGCAGTACGCGTACGCCCCGCGCCCGCAGGGCGTCCAGGAGGGCATGCGTTCCCGGTTCGCGCCCCACGGACACGTAGGCCGCGACGGTCCGGGCGTCGGTCAGCTCGGGGAGATCCGCGGCGGCCGAGGCGAGAACCGCGGCGGTCCTTCTGACGTCTTCCGAGGTGAGGAGCCTCCGCGCGGCGAGCAGTTCACGTCGCAGTGTTGTCTTTCCGGACATGTCATCGTTCAACGGGTGCTCACATAGTTCTTTTATGTGGATGTATGAGAACGAAGTTAACCGGAGCCTCATCTTCCGCCCATACGCACCGGTTACAGTTCTGGGCATGACTCAGTCGCACCCCAGGATCAGCAAAGCTGTCATCCCAGCTGCAGGTCTCGGCACCCGGTTCCTGCCGGCCACCAAGGCCACTCCCAAAGAGATGCTGCCTGTCGTCGACAAGCCCGCCATCCAGTATGTCGTCGAGGAGGCTGTCGCCGCAGGCCTCTCCGACGTACTGATGATCACCGGTCGCAACAAGCGTCCCCTGGAGGACCACTTCGACCGGAACTACGAGCTGGAGTCCGCGCTGACCCGCAAGGGAGACGCCGAACGGCTCTCCAAGGTCCAGGAGTCCAGCGACCTGGCCACCATGCACTACGTGCGCCAGGGTGACCCCCGCGGCCTCGGCCACGCCGTCCTCTGCGCCGCCCCTCACGTCGGCGACCAGCCGTTCGCCGTGCTTCTCGGCGACGACCTCATCGACCCGCGCGACCCTCTCCTCGCCAGGATGGTCGAGATCCAGGAGCGCGTGGGCGGCAGTGTCGTCGCCCTGATGGAGGTCGACCCCTCGCAGATCCACATGTACGGCTGCGCGGCCACCGAGGTGACCAACGACAGCGACGTCGTCCGGGTCACCGGGCTCGTGGAGAAGCCCGACCCGGCCGAGGCGCCCAGCAATCTCGCCGTCATCGGCCGCTACGTCCTGGACCCCGCGGTCTTCGACATACTGCGCCGGACCGAGCCCGGCCGCGGCGGCGAGATCCAGCTCACGGACGCCCTCCAGCTGCTGGCCGAGGACGAGAAGATCGGCGGCCCGGTGCACGGTGTCGTCTTCAAGGGCCGCCGCTACGACACCGGCGACCGCGGTGACTATCTGCGTGCCATTGTCAGACTGGCGTGCGAACGTGAAGACCTGGGCCCGGACTTCCGGACCTGGCTGCGCAGTTACGTCGACGAGGAGTTGTAACAGCTTGAGCAGCACGAACTGGTCGGTGGACGAGCACTTGGACGACATCCTCGCCGCGGTGAAGCCGCTCGAACCCATCGAGCTGCAACTGCCGGACGCCCAGGGCTGCGTCCTGGTCGAGGACGTCGTGGTGGAGGTCGCCCTGCCGCCCTTCGACAACAGCTCGATGGACGGATACGCCGTCCGGATCTCCGATGTCGAGGGCGCCAGCGAGGAGTTCCCCGCCGTCCTGACCGTGATCGGCGACGTGGCCGCCGGCGACGGCGGCCTGGCCGACGGCCGGTCCGTCGGCCCCGGCGAGGCCGCCCGCATCATGACCGGCGCTCCGCTGCCCGCGGGGGCCGAGGCGGTCGTCCCGGTCGAGTGGACCGACGGCGGCACGGGCGGCGGCCCCGCCTCCGCCATGCGCGCCCACAGCGACGCCCCGGAGGGGGCGAGCGGTGAGGTCCGCGTCCACCGTCCCGTCAAGCCGCGCGCCCATGTCCGGGCCAAGGGCAGCGACGTACAGCCGGGCGACCTGGCACTGCGCGCGGGTTCGGTCGTCGGGCCGCCGCAGATCGGGCTGCTCGCCGCGATCGGCCGCTCGACGGTGCGGGTGCGGCCCCGTCCGCGCGTCGTCGTGCTGTCCACCGGCAGCGAGCTGGCGCAGCCGGGCGAGGAGCTGACCGGCGGCCGGATCTACGACTCCAACAGCTTCGCGCTGACCGCCGCGGCCCGGGACGCGGGCGCCATCGCCTACCGTGTGCCGGCGGTCGCCGACGACGCCGAGACGCTGCGGGCCACGATCGAGGACCAGTTGATCCGAGCCGACATCGTCGTCACCACGGGCGGTGTGAGTGTCGGTGCGTACGACGTGGTCAAGGAGGCCCTGTCCTCCGTGGGCGACGAGGACGAGCCCGGCGGGGGCATCGACTTCCGCAAGCTCGCCATGCAGCCGGGCAAGCCGCAGGGCTTCGGCTCGATCGGCCCCGACCACACGCCGCTGCTGGCGCTGCCCGGCAACCCGGTCTCCTCGTACGTCTCCTTCGAGCTGTTCGTCCGGCCCGCGATCCTGACGCTGATGGGCCTCGACGACGTCCACCGCCCGAAGGTGCGGGCCACGCTCAGCACCGACGAGGCCCTCGCCTCGCCGTCCGGCAAACGCCAGTTCCTGCGCGGGACC
This sequence comes from Streptomyces sp. NBC_01166, assembly GCF_045039765.1. NCBI lineage: Bacteria > Bacillati > Actinomycetota > Actinomycetes > Kitasatosporales > Streptomycetaceae > Streptomyces > Streptomyces sp. NBC_01166. The sequence continues at coordinate 3,651,127 of NZ_CP108613.1, read as the reverse complement.
TACGACGCCGAGGCGGGCACCGTGACTCCGGTCGGTGGGCCCGGATCGCATCTGATCGCCGCCCTCGCCCAGGCGGACGCGCTGATCGTGCTGCCCGAGGACGTCACCTCCGCCGAGCCCGGCACGGAGGTCGAGGTGATCCTCCTCCGCTGACTTCGGCGCGGTGGCGGTACCGTATCTGGCGCTGTGCCTTACCGGGGGAAGCCCCCCGGCCCCTCGGTCCGCGCCACGGTGCGGACGGGCGGGCAACCGGCGCCCTACCGCTAGGCGGAGTGAGTTGAGTACGCAGAACAGGCTGACGCACATCGACGAGGCGGGCGCCGCCCGCATGGTCGACGTGTCGGAGAAGGACGTCACGGCACGTGTCGCCCGGGCGAGCGGCCGGGTCCTCGTGTCACCGCGTGTCGTCGAACTCCTCAGGGGCGAAGGCGTCCCCAAGGGCGACGCGCTCGCCACCGCGCGCATCGCCGGGATCATGGGGGCCAAGCGCACCCCGGACCTGATCCCGCTCTGCCACCCGCTCGCCGTCTCCGGTGTGAAGGTCGACCTGAGCGTCGCCGACGACGCGGTGGAGATCCTGGCCACCGTGAAGACCACGGACCGCACGGGCGTCGAGATGGAGGCCCTGACCGCCGTGTCGGTCGCCGCGCTCACGGTGATCGACATGATCAAGGCGGTCGACAAGAGCGCGGTGATCACGGACGTCCGGGTCGAGGCGAAATCGGGCGGCAAGTCCGGCGACTACCGGCGCCCCGCACCGGAGGGGGCGGACGTATGACCGCGCCCGGCAGCGACCCTGCCACCGGCGGATACCGCGCCCTCGTCGTGACCGCCTCCAACCGTGCCTCCGCCGGCGTCTACGCCGACAAGGGCGGCCCCGTCATCGCCGAGGCCCTCACCGGTCTCGGGTTCGCGGTCGACGGCCCCCAGGTCGTGCCCGACGGAGATCCGGTGGAAGCGGCCCTCCGGGCCGGAGCGGCCGCGGGCTACGACGTGATCGTCACCACCGGCGGTACGGGCATCTCGCCCACCGACCGCACGCCCGAGGCCACCCGCAGCGTCCTGGACCGTGAGATCCCGGGCATCGCCGAGGCGATCCGAGCCGAGGGTCGCGACAAGGTCCCCACCGCCGCACTCTCCCGCGGCCTCGCAGGCGTCGCTGACCGCACCCTCGTCGTGAACCTGCCGGGCTCGACCGGTGGTGTACGCGACGGGCTCGCGGTCCTGAGCAGGCTCCTGGTGCACGCCGTCGACCAGCTGCGCGGCGGCGATCACCCCCGACCGGGGAGCCCGAGCTGAACGTCCGGACCTGGCCGGTGATCCTGACCGACGGCGCCGTCACCCTCCGCCCGATAAAGCTGCGTGACCAGAGCATGTGGCGCGAGGTCAACCGCCGTAACCGCGACTGGCTGCGCCCCTGGGAGGCGACCGTCCCGCCGCCCGCCCCCGGCGGCCCGGTGGCCCAGCGCCCCACCTACCGGCAGATGATCCGCCACCTGCGTGCCGAGGCGAACGCCGGGCGCATGCTGCCCTTCGCCATCGAGTACGAGGGGCGTCTCGTCGGGCAGTTGACGGTGGCGGGCATCACCTGGGGCTCGATGTGCTCGGGCCATGTCGGCTACTGGGTCGACCAGGAGGTGGCGGGCCGCGGTGTGATGCCGACCGCGGTGGCTCTCGCCGTCGACCACTGTTTCCGTACGGTCGGGCTGCACCGGATCGAGGTATGCATTCGGCCCGAGAACGCCCCCAGTCGAAGGGTCGTGGAGAAACTCGGATTCCGTGCGGAAGGACTACGTCCACGATATCTGCACATCGACGGTGCGTGGCGGGATCATCTGATCTTCGCCCTCACCGCCGAGGAAGTGCCCGACGGGCTGCTGCGGCGTTGGCGCAGGATGCGGCCGGGTACTCCGGGGACGCCGCGCACACCCGGGGAAATAAAATAAGTGTTCGAATTTGATCGCTCTCTGACGGTAATGAACCTCACTTTCGGCGACTGTTGAGCCGAACAATCGCAAAAAAAGTCCGTCATATCAGCCGGATCGTGCGACACACCGGGCCAATTGGCGGATGCCGCCGTCCAAACCCCTCTACGGTGTGAGCGTGAGCAGCAGCGGCCTCATCTACGCAGTCATCGTCGGTGCATGGGCCGCCTACTTGGTGCCGATGTGGCTCCGCAGGCAGGACGAGCTCAATGAAGCCCGTCCGACGGAACGCTTCAGCACCGCCATCCGGCTGCTGTCCGGACGGGCGGCCATGGAGCGCCGTTACGCCAAGGAGCTGCGGGAGCGGAATGCCGAGGAGGCGCCTGGCGACGTGGACCCGGATGCCGTCACGGACCGATTGGAGTCCGTCGACGTCCGGGCCTTTTCCGCGCCCCCGGCACATACGGAAGCGCGGTTGCGCCTCCCGGCCCCCGGCAGGCCGGACCAGGAGCGCCCGCAGGACCGGGCCTCCCGTCCGGAGTCCGTCCGGCGGGAGGGGCGGCGGCCTTCCGGCGCCGAGACCGAGCGCGAGCGCCGACGGCGCTCGCAGGTCCTGGCGCGCCGTCGGCGTACCACCACGATCCTGTTCATGGCGTTCACGCTCGGCGCGGTCGTCGCGGCGGTGGGCGGACTCCGCTTCCTGTGGGCGCCGGCCGTTCCGGCCGTGCTGCTGAGCTCGTACATCGTGCATCTGCGGGCCCAGGAGCGCCGTCGTTTCGTCTTCACCATGGACCGGCGCCGGGCCGAGGTGGCCGCGCAGCGGCTGCGCGAGAACCGGCCCCGCAGACACCAGCCCGCGTCCTCGGCTCCCGCCGAGCCCGACGAGGAGCCCGAAGCGGCCGTCCCCGTCCCCACGGTCTCCCCCCAGGAGGCGGGCCGCCGCGCCCTCGTCGAGCAGACGGACCACGCCGAGTGGGTCGACCAGCAGCGCGAACGCGGACCCGCCCAGGGCGACAGCTGGGAGCCGGTGCCGGTCCCGCTGCCGACCTACGTCACCGCCCCGGTCGCCCCGCGTGCCACGGGCGGCGTCGAGGTCGGCGACCCGGAGACCTGGAGCGCGGCCCGCTCCAGCCCGGCGGAGCCGACCCGGACGGGCACGCAGGAGTCCGCCACACCCGACGCCGAACCGGCCCCCCGCCGCCGCGGCAACCCGGCCAAGCGCACCCGTGACCGCGGCCGTACGCCCCTCTTCGACCAGTACGACGACGAGGACCGGCCGCGCGCGGCCAACGAGTGAGCCCGGCTGGGAACCCGACTCGGTGACCTGCCGGGATACGGATTTCCGAGCACCCCGATGAGGGTGCTAGAGTTTCACTCGTTGCAAGGGCCTGTGGCGCAGTCTGGTAGCGCACCTCGTTCGCATCGAGGGGGTCTGGGGTTCAAATCCCCACAGGTCCACCGCACACACGAGATCCCGTCCGATCGCAAGATCGGGCGGGATCTCGTCGTTTCCCGGTGGCGTTCATGAGGGCTGCCCGGAGCGACGGGCCGGTGCGCCCGGCCCGGCCGGGGCGGCGCTCGCCCGGCCGACCACCCGGTAGCCTGGGCCTTCCTCGCTCACCCGCCCTTCCGGTGACCGCTGTTGAGGGCTGCGCGGGTCAGGTGCGGGGGTGCCTGTTCGTGGTTCCGTAGGAGGGCGCACTGTGACAGCCGGTATACCCAGCTCCCGTATCGACACCAGCAAGCCGCATCCGGCACGGGTCTACGACTGGCTGCTGGGTGGGAAGGACAACTACCCGGTCGACCAGGAGGTCGCGGAGAAGCTGCCCGCCGAGGCGCGGGCGAACGCGGCGCGGAACCGGGCTTTCATGCACCGTGCCTCCGCCTGGCTGGCCCGGCAGGGCGTCGGTCAGTTCCTGGACATCGGGACCGGCATCCCCACCTCGCCGAACCTCCATCAGATCGTCCAGGCCGTCACCCCGAGTGCCAGGGTCGTCTACGCGGACAACGACCCCATCGTGCTGCGTCACGCGGAAGCGCTGCTGGTGAGCCATCCCGAGGGCGCGACCGACTACATCCACGGGGATGTGCGGCAGCCGGAGGCGATTCTCGAACAGGCGGCGCGGTCGCTCGACTTCGGGAAGCCCGTCGCGCTGTCCCTCATCGCGCTGATGCACTTCCTGCCCGACGAGCAGGATCCGTACGGCATCACCCGCACGCTGGTCGCGGCGCTGCCTCCGGGGAGCTTCCTCGTGCTGTCGCACGGGACCGCCGATCAGCATCCTGAGCTCAGGCAGGAGACGGAGTCCGCGTACAGGAAGGGCGCGATCGCGCTGCGCATGCGTTCACGCGCGGAGGTCGAGCCGTTCTTCGAGGGGCTGGAGCTCGTCGAGCCGGGGCTGGTCACGGCTCCCGAGTGGTACCAGGATGAGCCCGCGCCGGCGTACGAGCGGAGCGGGTTCTACGTGGGGGTGGCGCGGGTCCCCTAGGAGGGCTGCCGCAGCGGCTTGGCCATGCAGATGCTGCTGTCGTACGTGCGGTAGTGCCCGAACTTCTCGCAGAGCGTGTAGCCGCTGGAGGTGTACAGCGCGATGGCCTCGGGCTGCTGGTCGCCGGTCTCCAGGACCATGCGCGTGCGGCCGGCGGCGCGGGCGTCGTCCTCCAGGGCGGCGAGGAGGCGGCGGGCGAGACCCCGGCCGCGGCCCTCGGGGATGACGAACATCCGCTTGATCTCGGCGTCGCCGTCGGAGTAGCCCTCGTCGTTCCGCTCCTGGCTGCGCCAGCCGCCGGTGGCCACAGGACGGTCCTGCTCGTCGTAGGCGAGCAGATACAGTCCGCGAGGCGGGTCGAACATGGTGGCGTCGAGCGGTGTGATGTCGCCCTCGTCGCCGTAGCGCGCGGCGTATTCGAGCTGCACCTGGTCGTTGAGTTTCACGGCGTCGGGGTGGTCGAAGGGCCGAGGGTGGATATTCATGCGCGCCATAGTACATGTATGCATCCACTATGTGTAGGTACTGTACCTGGATGCTGACTGTTACCACCGTGAACGTGAACGGGCTCCGTGCCGCCGCGAAGAAGGGCTTCGTCGAGTGGTTGGGGCAGACCGAGGCCGATGTGATCTGCCTCCAGGAAGTCCGCGCCGAAGCGCAGCAGCTCCCTGAAGAGGTGCGTGAGCCCGAGGGTTGGCACGTCGTGTTCGCCCCGGCCGCGGCCAAGGGGCGTGCGGGGGTCGCCGTCTATACCCGGCACGCGCCGGAGCGCGTCCAGACCGGGTTCGGTGGGTTCGAGGTGCCGGGGTGTGAGGAGTTCGACACCTCCGGCCGCTACATCGAGGTGGACCTGCCGGGCGTGACGGTCGCCAGCCTCTACCTGCCCTCCGGCGAGGTCGGCACGGAGAGGCAGGAGGAGAAGGAGCGCTTCATGGCGGCCTTCCTCCCCTATCTCCAGGGCCTGAAGGTGCGGGCGGCGGCGGAGGGGCGCGAGGTGGTCGTGTGCGGCGACTGGAACATCGCCCACCGTGAGGCCGACCTCAAGAACTGGAAGGCCAACAAGAAGAACTCCGGCTTCCTCCCCGAGGAACGGGAGTGGCTGACCCGGGTGTTCGACGAGGCGGCGTACGTCGATGTGGTCCGCGCGCTGCACCCGGAGGAGGAGGGCCCGTATTCCTGGTGGTCCTACCGGGGCAGGGCTTTCGACAACGACGCCGGCTGGCGCATCGACTACCAGGTGGCCACTCCCGGCCTCGCCGGGCGTGCGGCGAAGGCGTGGGTGGAGCGCGCCGCCACGCACGGCGAGCGGTGGAGCGACCACGCACCGGTGACGGTCACGTACGAGCGCTGATCGCCCTCGGGTCGGTGGCGTCGGCTACGGGGGCTGACCGCCCTTGGGTCGGCAGTCGTCGGCTACGAGCGCTGCTCGCCCTCGGGTCGGTGGCCGTCGGCTACGGGTGCTGCTGGTCGTCCTCGCGCAGTCGCCGGTCCAGGGCCATCGACAGCTCGGCGTCCACCACCGCCTGGGCGAGCGTCCGCAGTTGCTCCGGCTCGGTCTGCGCGGTGTGGGTGCGCAGGACGCGTACGAAGAGGTCGGCGAGGGCGTCGGCGTGCTCGCGGACCTGGCGGCCCGCGGTGAGCACGGCGTCGAGCGGGACCCCGGCCCGCACCAGTTCGGAGGACGCCTCCAGCAGCCGGCGGCTGATGTGGACGATCTCGTCGCCGTCGATGCCGAGATAGCCCAGCTCCATGGCGGCGGCGAGGTTCTCCGCCGTGGCCTGGTCCTGGAAGTAGTCGGCGAGCTGCTCGGGCGTGAGCCGGACCGGGGTCTCCTCGGTCGGCTCGCCCAGGCCCAGCACCTCGGCGACATCGCGGCCGCTGTCGAAGGTGCTGGCGAGGTCGGCGATGCCGTTGAGGGTGTGGCCCCGCTCCAGCAGGCCCGTGATGGTACGCAGCCGGGCCAGGTGGTGGTCGTCGTACCAGGCGATGCGGCCTTCGCGGCGAGGTGGCTGGATCAGGCCGCGCTCCCGGTAGAAGCGCAGGGTGCGCACGGGGATGCCGGCCTCCTTGGCCAGCTCCTCCATGCGGTACTCGCGGTGCTCGCGTCCTTCAGCCACACCCGCACCCTATGTTGTACCGCCGGTAACTTTCCTCGGTCCGACCCCTACCCATCGGTACGGAGCTGCCCTACTCTCCCAACAATGCCAGTGATTGCTGGCAGAGTCGTGTCACGTACCGCGGGGAGGCGGCAGCATGGCCCAGCACGAGCACGTACGAGTGGCGGTGATCGGATCCGGATTCGGGGGCCTCGGAGCCGCGGTCCGGCTCCGCCGCGAAGGCATCACCGACTTCCTGGTCCTCGAACGCGCCGGTGCCGTCGGCGGCACCTGGCGGGACAACAGCTACCCGGGCTGCGCCTGCGACGTCCCGTCCCACCTGTACTCGTTCTCGTTCGCGCCCAACCCCGACTGGCCGCGCACCTTCTCCGGGCAGCAGCACATCCGCGCCTACCTGGAGCACGTGGCCGACACCTTCGGGCTGCGCCCCCACATCAGGCTGAACCACGAAGTCACGGTCATGCGCTGGGACAACGACGAGCTGCACTGGGTGATCGAGACGGCGAACGGCGCCACGATCACGGCCGAAGCCGTCGTGTCCGCCACCGGCCCGCTCTCCGACCCGAAGCTGCCGGACATACCGGGGCTCGCCGAATTCCCCGGCAAGGTCTTCCACTCCGCGCAGTGGGACCACGACTACGACCTGAGCGGCAAGCGCGTCGCCGTGGTCGGCACCGGCGCCTCCGCGATCCAGATCGTTCCGGAGATCCAGCCGAAGGCCGGCCGGCTCACCCTCTTCCAGCGGACGCCGCCCTGGGTCATGCCCCGCATGGACCGTGCCATCAGCGGCGCCGAGAAGTGGCTGCACCGGGCGCTCCCCTTCACGGCCACCGCGCGGCGCGGACTCCTGTGGGGCATCCGGGAGTTGCAGGTGGGCGCCTTCACCAAGCACCCCAACCAGCTCGGGCTGGTCGAGACGATAGCCAAGTCGAACATGGCGCGGGCCATCAAGGACCCCGCGCTGCGGGCCAAGCTGACCCCCTCGTACCGCATCGGCTGCAAGCGCATCCTGCTCTCCAACGCCTACTACCCGGCGCTCGCGCAGCCGAATGTGGACGTGGTCGACTCCGGCCTCTCCGAGGTGCGGGGCTCCACGCTGGTCGGGTCGGACGGCACGGAGACCGAGGCCGACGTGATCATCCTCGGCACCGGCTTCCACGTGACGGACATGCCGATCGCGACCCGGGTCGTCGGCGCCGACGGCATCACCCTCGCCGAGTCCTGGAAGGACGAGATGCAGGCGCTGCGGGGTGCGACCGCCGCCGGCTTCCCGAACTGGATGACGATCATCGGCCCCAACACGGGGCTCGGGAACTCCTCGATGATCCTCATGATCGAGTCCCAGCTGAACTACATGGCCGACTTCATGCGCCAGCTGGACGTCCTGGGCGGGCGCGTCGCACTCGACGCGCGGCCCGCCGCCGTGGGCGCCTGGAACCACCGGGTCCAGGAACGGATGAAGCGGACCGTCTGGAACACCGGCGGCTGCACCAGCTGGTACCTCGACGCCAACGGGCGCAACACCACGGTCTGGCCGGGCACCACGGCCGATTTCCGGCGGGCCACCCGCTCGGTCGACCTGGGCGAGTACGACGTCATCCGTCCCCCCGTCATCCACTCCGCGGCGCAGGCCGTGACCGAGGAGGCCGCACGATGAGCAGGCTGACCCAGCGGGCGGAGACCCCGCTCATACCCGTGGCCGTACGCGAACCGAGCGTCGTCTCCGCCGACGGCTCGCGCATCCACGTCGAACTGCACGGACCCGAGGGCGCCCCAGCCGTGGTCCTGGCCCACGGCTGGACCTGCAACACCCGCTTCTGGGACGCCCAGGTGCGGGACCTCGCGGTGGACCACAGGGTCGTCGTCTACGACCAGCGGGGTCATGGGCGTACGCCCGCCCCCGGCCCCGGCGGGTACAGCACGAGGGCGCTGGCCGACGACCTGGAGGCGGTGCTGAAGGCCACGCTCGCGCCGGGGCAGAAGGCCGTGCTCGGCGGACACTCCATGGGCGGGATGACTCTGATGGCGGCGGCCGGCCGCGCCGCCGTACGGGACCACGGGGCGGCCGTGCTGCTGTGCAGCACCGGAAGCTCGCGCCTCACGGCGGAGTCGCTGGTGCTCCCGCTGCGGGCCGGTGCCCTCCGCACCCGGATGACCGCGGCGGTCCTAGGTGCGCGCGCGCCGCTCGGTCCGGTCAACGCGGTGTCGAAGGCGATCCTCAAGTACGCCACGATGGGGCGTGGTTCTGCCCCGGAACGGGTGGAAGCCTGTGCCAGGATCGTCCATGCGTGTCCTCGCGGGGCACGCGTCGCCTGGGGGCACGTGCTCGCGGAGCTCGACCTCGAGGCGCGTCTACGGGAACTGCGGCTCCCGACCGCGGTGATCGCGGGCACGGAGGACCGGCTGACGCCGCCCGTGCACGCGAGGGCCATCGAGGCGGCGCTGCCGCAGAGCCTCGGGCTCACCGAACTGGCGGGCATGGGCCACATGACGCCTGTCGAGGCACCGGAGGCGGTCACGGCGAAGCTACGCGAGCTGGTGGCCTTGTACGTCACTGTGGACGGTGCGGGCAGTACGGCGGAAGCCGTGAGCGAGGAGGAGGTCGCATGAGCGGCAGGCGGAGTCTCGAAGGACAGGTCGTCGTCGTCACCGGTGCGGCGCGGGGCGTGGGTGAGTTGCTGGCCCGCAAGCTGTCGGCGCGTGGCGCCACGCTGGCGCTCGTCGGCCTGGAGCCGGACGAGCTGAAGAAGGTCTCGGAGCGGCTGCACTCCCCGAGCGACCACTGGCACGCGGACGTCACCGACCATGAGGCGATGGGCCGGGTCGCCGAAGAGGTCAAGGCGCGCTTCGGGAAGATCGACGTCGTCGTCGCCAACGCGGGCGTCGCCACCGGAGGTCCGCTCGTGGACTCCGACCCGGAGGCGTGGCGAAGGGTCATCGAGGTGAACCTGATAGGCGGCGCGGTGACGGCACGGGCGTTCCTGCCGGTGCTCATCGAGAGCCGTGGCTACTTCCTCCAGATAGCGTCGCTGGCGGCGATCACCCCGGCGCCGATGATGAGCGCGTACTGCGCGTCCAAGTCGGGCGTGGAGGCGTTCGCGCACTGCCTGCGAGGCGAGGTCGGCTACCGGGGTGTGAAGGTCGGGGTCGGCTACCTGTCCTGGACCGACACGGACATGGTGCGTGGCGCCGACGAGGACGACGTCATGCGGGAGTTGAGGCAGCGGCTGCCGTGGCCGACGAACCGCACGTACCCCCTCGGCCCGGCGGTCGACCGGATCGTGGCCGGGATCGAACGGCGCTCCGCGCATGTGTACGCCCAGTGGTGGCTGCGGGGGATGCAGTCGATCCGGGGGTACCTCCCGGCAGTGATAGGGACTGTCGGACAGCGCGAGATGAAGCGCTTCGGGTCCCGGCTGGACGGTGTCAGCAAGGGGCTCGTGGGGGCCGGAGGCGAGGCCGACCGGAAGGCGCGAGTGCAGCGCGGATGATCGAAATGCGGTGAATGTCCGGGTGTGTAAGTCTGATCGAGGTCCCACCGGGGCCGACCCCACGCACCCACATAGGAGTGAACAGCATGGGCATCGCAGACCAGTTCAAGGACAAGGCGCAGGAGCTCGCCGACCAGGCCAAGCAGCAGAAGGCCGGCGGCAAGCGGGACGAGGCGCGTGAGCGTTCCTCGGGCCGCCAGGACCGTGCCTCGGAGCAGGCGCAGGGCCGTCGGCCCGGCGCCCGTGACCGGGCGCAGGACGCGGCGGACCGGACGCGTGAGCGTTCTGAGCGCTGACGGCCGACGCGTCTAGCGTCCGCGGTCTGTTGGGGCGTACCCGGGTGCCGGGTACGCCCCTTCCGCGTGCGCGGTGCGGGTGCGCCGTGCGGTGCGGGTTGCGCGCGGAGCGGGGCTTCGGGGCTCTGCCCCGGACCCCGCTCGTCAAACTCCCCCAGACTTCGTCCGGGGGACCCCCAAGGGGCTTGATCGTGCCCCGCTGGGCTCGGGTTGGGGCTGGTCACCTCGGCGGCAGTGGGGGCCTGCGTAGGTTCGGGGCCGTGTCGTAGGTGGGGGGTGTGGCCGCCGGGTGGGCGGCCAGGAGGTCCAGGGCGACCCTGACCGCGTCGTCCAGCACCGCGTGGCGGCCCTCCGCCCAGTCCAGCGGGGTGCGCAGGGCCTCCAGGTCGGGCTCGACGCCGTGGTTCTCGACGGACCAGCCGTACGTGTCGAACCATGCCGCGTTCATCGGCACCGTGATCACGGTGCCGTCGCCGAGCTTGTGCCGGCCGGTCATCCCGACCACGCCGCCCCAGGTGCGCTGGCCCACCACGGGCCCCGTCTTCAGCAGCCGGAACGCGGCCGTGATCATGTCCCCGTCGGAGGAGGTGGCCTCGTCGGCGAGGGCGACGACCGGCCCCCGGGGCGCGTTGGACGCGTAACTGACCGCCTGGGCGTTGCGGGTCAGGTCCCAGCCCAGGATGGTGCGGGTGAGCTTCTCGACGACCAGCTCGCTGATGTGTCCGCCCGCGTTGCCCCGTACGTCCACGATCAGTGCCGGGCGCGCCACCTCGAGCCGTAGGTCGCGGTTGAACTGGGCCCAGCCGGAGCCGCCCATGTCGGGGATGTGCAGATACCCGCACTTGCCGTGGCTCAACTCCCGTACGACCTCACGGCGTTTGGCCACCCAGTCCTGGTAGCGCAGCGGACGCTCGTCGACCAGGGGGACGATCGCGATGCGCCGGGACCGGCCGCCGCACTCGCCCCCGGCCGGGCGGAACGTCAGCTCCACCGTGGTGCCGCCCGCAGCCGTCAGCAGCGGGTACGGCCCCGCCACCGGGTCGACCGGCCGGCCGTCGACATGGGTGAGGACGGCGCCCTCCCGGATCCCCGTACCGGCCAGTGGTGAGCGGGCCTTGGAGTCGGAGGAGTCGCCGGGCAGGATCCGCTGCACCGTCCAGTCGCCGTCCCGGCACACGAGGTTGGCGCCCAGCAGCCCGATCGCCCGCTGGTAGTGCGGGGGGCCCTCGTTGCGGCGGGCGGGCGAGACGTACGCGTGGGAGGTGCCGAGCTCGCCCAGGACCTCGCGCAGCAGGTCGGCGAACTCGTCGGGGGAGGCGACCCGTTCGACCAGCGGCCGGTACTGCTCCAGGACGCCGTCCCAGTCGATGCCGCACATGTCCGGTTCCCAGAAGTAGGCCCGGGTGATGCGCCCCGCCTCCCCGTACGCCTGGCGCCATTCGGCCGCCGGGTCGACGTCGTGCAGGATGCGGCGCAGGTCGAGGAAGACCGTCGTGTCGTTGTCGCCGGGCTCGTTGGACGGCACGGCGCGCAGCTCGCCGTCGTCCATGACGACCAGCCGCGTCGCGTCCCCGCTGACCGCGAACCAGTCGAGATGGCCGACCAGTTCTGTCTTGCGGGCCTTGGCGATGTTGAAGTGTTCCAGTGTGGGACGGCCCGACATGTCGGCCGGGTTCGCGAAGGTCTCGCCCAGGGCGCCGGAGATCGGCCAGCGCAGCCAGACGAGGCCGCCGCCGCTGACCGGCTGGAGGCCCGAGTACTTCGACGCGGAGACGGGGAACGGGGTCACCCTGTTCTCCAGCCCCTCGAACTCCACCATGACCGTCGGCCCCTCGACCGGGCCCTCGGGGATGTCCACCGGGTCCAGGCCGCCCGCCGCGGGCCTGCCGTCCGGGAGCAGGGCGAAGGGGGAGGGGGTGGCCGAGGTGAGGGGGACCAGATACGGGCGGCAGCCCAGCGGGAAGGAGAGGTCGCCGGTGTGGACGTCGTACACCGGGTCGAATCCGCGCCAGGAGAGGAAGGCGAGATAGCGGCCGTCGCCCGTGAAGACGGGGTTCTCGTCCTCGAAGCGGCCGTTGGTGACATCGACTATCACCGGGGCGTCCGGGCCGGTGATCCGGGCGAGCTTGATCTGCCGCAGCGACCGTCCGACACCGGGGTGCGACCAGGTCAGCCAGTGTCCGTCGGGGGAGAACGCCAGATCGCGGACGGGGCCGTTCACGGACCGGATGAGCTCGGTGACCTCCGCCCCGGAGCCCCCCGCCCCGGTGTTCCCGGCCTCCACGATGCTGCCTTCGACCCGCCCGCTCTCGAGGTCCTCGATGACCTCGACGACTTCGACGGCCCCGGCCTCCGCCTCCTCCGCCGTGTCCAGCAGCAGCAGCCTGCCGTCGTTCGACGCGATGGCCAGCCGTTCACCCTCCGGGTCGGAGATCAGCTCGTGGACCCTGCCCAGCCGCCCGGCGGCCAGCCTGCGGGGCGGACGGTCGCCGCTGGCCCGGGGGAGGTAGGCGATCTCGACCGCGTCCTCCCCTTCCGCGTCCGTGACGTACGCGACCTGGCCGCTGCTGCCGAGCATCTCCGGCAGCCGGACCCTGACCCCCGGGGTGTCGGCGATCGTACGGGCGGGGCCGTCACGGTGGGTGAGCCAGTAGAGGCTGCCGCGCACGGAGACGGCGCTGGCCCGGCCCGTCTCGTCGACGGTCAGCGAGTCGACATGGCTGGACGCCGGCACCTGGTACGTACGCCGGCCCGTGCGGGGGCCTCCGAGCCGCACCTCCAGCTTCCGCGGTACCGCGTCCGGCGACTCCAGATCCTCGACCAGCCACAGATCGCCGGCGCACTGGTAGACGACCCTGCTGCCGTCGCTGGAGGCGTGCCGGGCGTAGAACGCGTCGTGGTCCGTGTGCCGGCGCAGGTCGCTGCCGTCCATCAGGCAGGAGTACAGATTGCCGACGCCCTCGTGGTCGGAGAGGAAGGCGATCCTGCGCCCGACGAACATCGGCGCGTCCAGGTGCCCGCCGATGTCCGGCAGCAACCGCTCGCCGTGGAGCCACAGCCTGCCCATGGCACCGCCCCGGTACCGCTTCCAGGCCGCCGGCTCGTGCGGCGGCTTCCCGGTGAGCAGCAGGGTGCGGCGCTCACCGTCGATGTCGGCGACCGCGATGTCGGAGACGGGTCCCCAGGGGAGCTTGCCGCCGGGGCTGCCGTCGGTGGGGACGCTGTACGCCCATGAGAAGTACGAGAACGGCTGGTTGTGCGAGGACACGGCGAGGATCTGGGACGAGTCGCCCGGATCGGGGCTCCAGCCGCAGACCCGGGCGTCGGTCGACCCCCAGTAGGTGAGTCTGCGGGCGGGCCCGCCGTCGACGGGGGCGAGGTGGATCTCTGGATCGAGCGTGCGCCAGGTCGTGTAGGCGATACGGCCCCCGTCGGGCGAGAAGCGCGGATGACTGACCCTGGTCCGGTCGACAGTCAGCCGCCACGCCCGGCCGGGCCGCTGCCCCGGCGGCGCGAGAGGAGCGACCCAGAGGTCGTCCTCCGCCGCGAAGCAGAGCAAGTCCTCGTGGAGGTGCGGGAAACGGAGATACGCGACGTCGTCACTCACCCTCCAATGCTTTCGGTGCGGAGGGCCCGCGGCAACTTGTGGTGCAGGACACAAGCGAAACTGTTTCGTTTCGCTTGGGGAGAGGAGTACGGTCAAGGTGTACGAAACAGTTTCGTTCCGTTAGTTGATCTTCGGCTGACGTACGATCCAGCGGACGCAAGGAAGAGGAGGTCGACCCATGGCACGCAGCCGGCTCACGCCCGAACGCGAGAGCGAGCTGTACTCCGCCGTGCTCGACCTGCTCGGCGAGGTCGGCTATGAAGCCCTGACCATGGACGCCGTTGCCGCCCGCACCCATTCCAGCAAGGCCACCCTCTACCGCCAGTGGGGGAGCAAGGCCGAGCTGGTCGTCAAGGCGCTCCGGAACGACAAGCCGGTGCACCTCGCCGATGTCGACACCGGTTCGCTCCGCGGTGACTTCCTGGCCGTGATGGGGCAGACCGACGACTGCAAGATGGAGAAGAACTCCGCACTGCTGCGGGGTCTGAGCCATGCCGTCCACAACAACCCCGATCTGTTCCAGGCGCTGCGCGAGCTGCTGATCGAGCCGGAGATCACCGGTCTCGGGTCGATGCTCCAGCGGGCTGTGGACCGAGGGGAAGTGCGGCCGGACAATCCTGCGCTTCCCTATGTGCCGCACATGATGATCGGTGCCTTTGCCGCCCGGGAACTGGTCGACGACCGCCCTGTCGACCAGGCGTTCCTCACCGACTACGCGGAAGCCGTGGTGTTCCCCGCCCTCGGCGTCTGACGTCCCCCTTTTCCAGTACGACCTGTCTCCCCGACGCTCCACCTGACACGCCGCTCTCGTCGTCGGGCTGGTTCCTCACGCCCTCTTCCACTCCACGACCTGACCGGGAGTACCCCTCCGTGGCTACATTCCTGTACAAATTGGGACGGCTCGCCTTCCGGCGCCGCCGTTACGTCGCCCTCATCTGGGTGGCTCTGCTGGCGCTGGCCGGATTCGGCGCCACCTCCGCGGCCACCGCCACCTCCAGCTCCTTCTCGATCCCCGGCACGGAGGCCCAGCGCGCCTTCGACCTGCTGGATGAACGTTTCCCCGGAGGCAGCGCCGACGGCGCGACCGCCCGGGTCGTCTTCAAGGCGCCGGAAGGCGAGACGGTCACCGCGGCCGCCAACAAGGCCGAGATCCAGGACATCGTCGGCGAGCTGAAGTCCGGCTCGGACCAGATCGCCTCGGTCGCCGACCCGTACCAGGCGAACGCCGTCAGCAAGGACGGCTCCACCGCGTACATCTCCGTCTCCTACAAGGTGAGCTCCATGGAGCTCACCGACGGGACGCGTGAGGCTCTGGAGGACGCGGGCCACGACGCGCAGAGCAGCGGCATGAAGGTCGAGATCGGTGGTGACGCGCTCCAGGTGATGCCGGAGACGGGCGCCACCGAGATCATCGGCGTCGCCATCGCGGCCGTCGTCCTGGTCATCACCTTCGGCTCGCTGATCGCTGCCGGGCTGCCGCTGCTGACCGCCCTCATCGGGGTGGGCATCGGGGTCTCCACGATCACCGCGCTCGCCAACGTCCTGGACCTGGGTTCCACCACCTCGACGCTCGCGATGATGATCGGTCTCGCGGTCGGCATCGACTACGCGCTCTTCATCGTCTCCCGCTACCGGGCCGAACTGGCCGAGGGCCGGGAACGTGAGGAAGCGGCCGGGCGGGCCGTCGGAACGGCCGGGTCCGCGGTGGTCTTCGCGGGCCTCACCGTGGTCATCGCCCTGGTCGGCCTCGCCGTCGTGAACATTCCGATGCTGTCCAAGATGGGCTTCGCCGCCGCGGGCACCGTCGCCATCGCCGTCCTCATCGCGCTGACCCTCGTGCCGGCGATGCTGGGCTTCGCGGGCAAGCGGGTCATGGGACGCCGGGCGCGCAAGGCCGCCGAGGCGGAGAACAAGCCCGAGGCGAAGCCGAACATGGGCACCCGCTGGGCACGGTTCGTGCTGCGCAGGCCGGTCTGGGTCCTGCTGGCCGGCGTCATCGGCCTCGGCGCCATCGCCGTACCGGCCGCCTCGCTGGAGATGGGGCTCCCGGACGACGGCGCCCAGCCGAAGTCGACCACGCAGCGCCAGGCGTACGACATGCTCTCCGACGGCTTCGGCCCCGGGTTCAACGGTCCGCTGATGGTCGTCGTCGACACCAGGAACAGCTCCGACGGCAAGGCCGCGGTGAACAGGGTCTCCGACGAGATCGAAGGCTCCGGCGGCGTCGCCGCCGTCACGCCGGCCACCTTCAACAAGGCCGGCGACACCGCGACCATCACGGTCATCCCCAAGGACCGGCCGAGCTCCGTCGAGACGGAGAACGTGGTCCACGCCATCCGTGACGCGGGTGAGACCGTCAAGAGCGAGACCGGTGCCGAGGTGCTGGTCACCGGCGCCACGGCCATGAACATCGACTTCTCGCAGAAGATGAACGACGCGCTGCTGCCCTACCTGGCGCTCGTCGTCGGCCTGGCGTTCCTGCTGCTGATGGTGGTCTTCCGCTCGGTCCTCGTTCCGCTGAAGGCGGCCCTCGGCTTCCTGCTCTCGGTGGTCGCGGCTCTCGGTGCCGTCGTCGCGGTCTTCCAGTGGGGCTGGCTCGGATCGCTCTTCGGGGTCGAACAGACCGGTCCGATCATGAGCATGATGCCGATCTTCATGGTCGGCGTGGTCTTCGGCCTCGCGATGGACTACGAGGTCTTCCTGGTCACCCGGATGCGCGAGGCGTACGTCCACGGGGAGACGCCCGGACAGGCGATCGTCACCGGCTTCAAGCACGGGGCCCGGGTGGTCACGGCAGCCGCCGTGATCATGATGGCCGTCTTCGCCGGCTTCATCGGCTCCTCGGAGCAGATGATCAAGATGATCGGCTTCTCGCTCGCCATCGCCGTCTTCTTCGACGCCTTCGTCGTGCGCATGGCCATCGTGCCGGCCGTGCTCGCCCTGCTCGGCAGGCGTGCCTGGTGGCTGCCGCGCTGGCTGGACCGTGCGCTGCCCAACGTGGACGTCGAGGGCGAGGGTCTGCGCAAGGACCTCTCCGCCGGCGGCCCGGCCGAGGGCGGCGGGGAGCGGGAGCTGATCCGCGCCTGACGCACCGAGACCCCGGGGCGCGCGTCCGAGCGGAGCGCGGCCCCGGAGCGCCGGTTACCTGTGGGGACGGGGGGCCGGGGCGACGATGAGCCCCCGTGCACGCGGCACGGGGGCTCATCCCTGCTCAGGCGGGGGTGGTGGTGGCGGCCGGCGGGCGCTTCGCCGCCTGTGCGCGGGTCCGCGACAGGAAGCGGATGACGGGGGCGATGTCGAACTGGAAGACGGCGACACCGTCCGTCGAGTGCAGTTCCAGGATCAGCTGGGCCCGGCCGCACGGCCATATCCGTATGTCGCCGCGGGTGACGGGGGAGCGCAGCCCGCGTTCCAGGAGGTCGAGGCCCAAGGTCCGGTCGGCGCCGGGAAGCCGGACCTGGACGGTCTGCGGCTCCTCGGGGTCGTAGCGCAGTTCGACGGGGACCCGCCGGGGGTCCGGGCCGTCGGTGATGAGCCGGGCTCGGGCGTGTTCTTGGATCACGAGGGACATGGCCGGCTCCTCCTGTGTGAAAATCTCTCCCCCTAATGTCCCATATATTCCCATTTGGGCATGTTGAGGGCTGGCGTAGTTGTCGTCCCTGCGCTCTTGCGAACTATTTGCAACAGGGCTCTATCATGGAGCGTTTCCCGACCCCGCAGCAGTAACGCCCGAAGCGGAGCCACTCCATGCATGTACCCGACGGTTTCATCAACGCACCCGTCTCCGCCGTCGCAGGTGTCGTCGCCGCAGGCGCGGTCGCCGTCGGTCTCCGCGGCGCCCGGCGTGAACTGGACGAGAGGACCGCCCCGCTGGCAGGGCTCGTGGCCGCGTTCATCTTCGCCGTGCAGATGCTGAACTTCCCGGTCGCGGCCGGCACCAGCGGACACCTCCTGGGCGGGGCCCTGGCCGCGATCCTGGTCGGCCCCTACACGGGGCTGCTCTGCATAGCGGTCGTCCTGCTGATGCAGGGCATCCTCTTCGCCGACGGCGGCCTCACCGCGCTCGGCGTGAACATCACGGTGATGGGGGTCGTCACCACCGTCGTCGCCTACGCGCTCTTCCGCGGGCTGACCCGTGTGCTGCCCCGCACCCGCCGCTCGACGACCGCCGCCGCCTTCGTGGCCGCGCTCGTCTCCGTGCCGGCCGCCGCCGTCGCGTTCACCCTCATCTACGCGATCGGGGGCACCACCGACGTACCCATCGGCAAGGTGCTCACCGCGATGGTCGGCGTCCATGTCCTGATCGGCATCGGGGAGGCGGCGATCACCGCGCTGACCGTCGGTGCCGTGATCGCCGTGCGTCCCGACCTGGTGCACGGGGCGCGCGGACTCGCCGCCCCGCTCAAGCTCCGTGTCGACGGTGAACTCGTCGACGCACCGGCCGCACCGGCCCCCGCACCCGCGGCCGCCCGCTCCACGCGCAGGGTCTGGGCCGCCGGCCTGGTCGCCGCGCTCGTCCTCGCCGGCTTCGTCTCCTTCTACGCCTCCGCCAACCCCGACGGCCTGGAGAAGGTCGCCGCCGACAAGGGCATCGACGAGAAGGTCCAGGAACACGACGCGGCGGGCTCCCCGCTCGCCGGCTACGGCGTCAAGGACATCAGCAACGCCCGTGTCTCCGGCGGCCTCGCCGGGGTGATCGGCGTCGGCGTCACCGTCGCCGTCGGCAGCGGCGTCTTCTGGGTTGTGCGCCGACGCCGTACGCCGGCGGCTCCCGAGTCCCGCACCACCGAGTCCGTCTGACATGGGCGCGGGTCACGCACACAAGCTCTACCGGCACGGGCACTCACCGGTCCACGCCCTGCCGCCGCACTGCAAGCTCGCCGCCGTCCTCTGTTTCGTCGTGGTCGTCGTCTCCACCCCACGCGAGGCCGTCTGGGCCTTCGGCCTGTACGCCGTGCTGCTCGCCGCCGTCGCCGCGGTGGCCCGGATCCCCGCCGGGTTCCTGCTGAAGCGGCTGGTCATCGAGGTGCCGTTCGTGGCGTTCGCGCTGCTCATGCCATTCGTGGTGCCGGGGGAGCAGACCGAGCTGCTCGGCGTCTCCGTGAGCGTCCCCGGGCTCTGGGGCGCCTGGAACGTCCTCGCGAAGGGCACCCTCGGCGTGGCCGCCTCGGTGATCCTCGCCTCGACCACCGAGCTGCGCTCCCTGCTGCTCGGCCTCCAGCGGCTCCGGCTGCCGCCGCTGCTCGTCCAGATCGCGTCCTTCATGATCCGGTACGGCGACGTCATCACCGACGAGCTGCGCCGGATGTCGATCGCACGGCGCTCCCGGGGCTTCGAAGCGAGCGGGGTGCGGCACTGGAGCATCCTCGCCAAGACGGCGGGCGCCCTCTTCATCCGGTCCTACGAGCGCGGCGAGCGCGTCCACCTCGCGATGGTCAGCCGCGGCTACACCGGCACCATGCCGGTGATCGACGAGGTGACCGCCTCCCGCACCGAGTGGGCGCACGCCGCGGCCCTCCCCGTGCTCGCCCTCGTCGTATGTCTGCTGGGATGGACCGTATGAGCCTGCCCACCGCCCCCGCCCCGTCCCTCGAGGTCAGCGGCCTCGCCTACGCCTACCCCGACGGCCACCAGGCCCTCTTCGGCGTCGATCTGACCGTGGCCCGCGGTGAACGCGTGGCGTTGCTCGGCCCCAACGGCGCGGGCAAGACCACCCTCGTCCTCCACCTCAACGGAATCCTCGACGCGGGCGCCGGCACCGTCCGGGTCGCCGGGCTGCCGGTGGAGAAGCGGCACCTCGCCGAGATCCGCCGCCGTGTCGGCATCGTCTTCCAGGACCCCGACGACCAGCTCTTCATGCCGACCGTCCGCGAGGACGTCGCCTTCGGGCCCGCGGCGGCCGGACTGCGCGGCCCCGAGCTGGAGGAGCGGGTCATGACCGCGCTCAAGCAGGTCGGCATGGAGGAGTACGCCGGGCGGCCCCCGCACCACCTCTCCTTCGGCCAGCGCCGCCGGGTCGCGGTCGCCACCGTCCTCGCCATGGAGCCGGAGATCCTCGTCCTGGACGAGCCCTCGTCGAACCTGGACCCGGCATCCCGGCGTGAACTGGCCGACATCCTGCGCTCCTTGGACGTCACCGTGCTGATGGTCACCCATGACCTGCCGTACGCCCTCGAACTCTGCCCGCGCGCCGTCATCCTGAGCGACGGGGTGATCGCCGCCGACGACCGCACCTACGACCTCCTGTGCGACGAAGACCTCATGCGCAGGCACCGGCTGGAGCTGCCCTTCGGCTTCGACCCGCGTTCCGTGTCCGTACCGCGTTCGTGAACAGGGGGTGACCCGCCACCCGTTCCACCTGCTGCGCGATGCACCATGGGGGGATGAGCGGGAGCGCGGTGGCAGGTGTGGACGTACGGGGCACGGTGGAGCCGGGATTCGAGGCGGTACGGGACGCTTTCGTCCGTAACTTCGAACAGCGCGGCGAACGGGGAGCGGCCGTCGCCCTCTACCGGCACGGCCGCAAGGTCGTGGACCTGTGGGCCGGTACGAGAGACGTCGACGGCACCGAACCCTGGGCCGTGGACACCGTCCAGATCGTCCGCTCCGCCGGGAAGGGTGTCGCCGCCGCCGTGCCGCTGCTGCTGCACCAGCGCGGACAGGTCGACCTCGACGCCCCCGTCGGCACGTACTGGCCGGAGTTCAAGGCGAACGGGAAGGAGCGTGTCCTCGTACGCCACCTTCTGGCCCACCGGGCCGGGCTGGCCGCCCTCGACCGGGCGCTGACGCCCCAGGAGGCGGCGGACGGCACCACCGGAGCCGCGGCCGTCGCCGCCCAGCGGCCCCAGTGGGAGCCCGGCACCGACCACGGTTACCACGCCCAGACCTACAGCTGGCTCGTCGGAGAACTGGTGCGCAGGGTCACCGGGCGGACCATCGGCCGCTGGGTCGCGGAGGAGATCGCACGCCCGCTCGGCCTGGACTTCTGGTTCGGGCTCCCGGCCGACGAGGCGCACCGCATCGGGCGGATCGGCCCCGTCGAGCCCCCGCCGGCCGAGGGCAGCGGTGCACTGCGCATGCGTCCCAAGCGCTCCGTCGTCGACGCCTACGCCGATCCGGCCTCGCTGACCCGCCGCGCCTTCGGAGCGATCGACCCCTTCCCCGACGAGAACGCCCCGGACTACCGCGCGGCGGAACTCCCCGCGTCCAACGGCGTCGCCACCGCGCGCGGCCTCGCCCGCTGCTACGCCGCGATGATCGGCCAGGTCGACGGAGAGCGGCTGTTCGCGCCCGCCACCCTCACCCTGGCCCGCACCGAGGAGTCCGCGGGGCCGGACCGTGTGCTGGTCGTCAGCACCCGCTTCGGCCTCGGCTACATGCTGCACGGCCCGGCGGCGCCGCTGCTCGGCCCGGGGTCGTTCGGGCACCCCGGCCGCGGCGGTTCGCTGGGCTTCGCCGACCCCGAAACGGGCATAGCGCTCGGCTATGTGACGAACGGTCTGCAGAAGGGAGTTACCGCCGATCCCCGTGCCCAGGCCCTGGTCCGGGCAGTACGGTCGGCGCTATGACTCCTCGCCTCGACGGATACGCCGCGCTCCTCACGGGCGCGGGACAGGGCATCGGGGCGGCCACCGCCCGTCGGCTCGCCTCCGAGGGGGCGGCCGTCCTCGTCACCGACCTGGACGCCGGCCGCGCCGAGCGCACGGCGGCCGGGATACGCGGGACGGGCGGCACCGCCGAGGCCCTGGCCTGCGACGTGGGCGACCGGGCGGCGGTCGAGGCGGCGGTGGCCCACGCGGTCGCCGCCTTCGGGAGGCTCGACGTCCTGGTCAACAACGCCTACGCCGACCACGTGGACGCCCCGCTCTTCGAGGACGAGGCGGACGAACCCTGGGCCCGCAGCCTCGACATCACGCTCGGCGGCCCGTACCGCTGCTCCCGCGCCGCACTGCCGCACCTGGTGGCCTCCGGCCGGGGCTCCGTCGTCAACATCGGCTCGGTCAACGGCGAACAGGACTTCGGCGGCCACGCCTACAGCGCCGCGAAAGCGGGGCTGGCCAGCCTGACCCGGACCCTCGCCGGCCACGCAGGGCCCCGCGGCGTCCGCGTCAACCTCGTCGCGCCCGGCACGATCCGTACGGACGCCTGGGCGGGCCGTGAGGCCGAGCTGGAGCGGGCCGCCGCGCTCTACCCGCTCGGGCGGGTCGGCGAACCGGACGACATCGCGTCCGCCGTCGCCTTCCTCGCCTCCCCGGACGCGGCCTGGATCACCGGCACCACGCTGCGGGTCGACGGCGGCCTGCTCGCCGTCAACACGGCCTTCCGCGCGGCCATGGACGGGGACAGGGAAACCCGGTAGCCGGGGCCCCGGACCGCTGCCTACCCTGCCCGGATGATCGACCACGGACTCACGGACCGGACCGGCCGGCGCGTCACCCTGCGCCCGGTCGACGACGCCAACTGGCGTGCGGTCGCCGACATCGCGCCCCTCGACGCCCAGCGTGCCCACGCTCCCGCACTGGCCGCCCGCTATCTGCTGCTGACCCTGCGCGAGGACACCTGGCACTCGCTCGCGGTGTACGGGGACGACGCCGTGACCGGGCACGTGATGTGGGCCAGGGACGAGGACGGCTCGTACTGGCTCGGAGGGATGCTCGTCGACGGCCCCGAACAGGGCCGGGGTGTCGGCCGCGCCGCCGTACGCACGCTGGCCGCGTGGCTGGCGGAGCAGGAGGGCTGCGAGGTGCTCCGGCTCTCCTACGATCCCGTCAACACGGCGGCCGGACACCTCTACACCTCGCTCGGCTTCCGGCCCACGGGCGAGGAGGAGGACGGCGAGGTGGTCGTGGAGCTGGCGGCATCGGCCGCACGGTGACGCCCTGCCGGCCCGGACCGCTCAACTCGTGTGCAGCATCAGGCCGATGCCGACCACCATCAGCCCGGCCGCGGCGATCCGCGGAGCCCCGAACCGCTCCTTGAAGAACAGGGTCCCTATCGCGGCGCCCACGATGATCGAGGACTCGCGGAGCGCGGCGATCGGAGCGAGCGCCGCTTTCGTCTGCGCCCAGAGGACGAGACCGTACGCGGCGACCGACAGGGTCGCGCCCAGCAGCCCCCGCGCGGCGAACGGGGCGAGCTGGGGGACCAGTTCACCCCGGCGGCGCCAGAACGCGTAGGCGGGGATGGCGACCCCCTCCAGGATCATCAGCCAGGCGATGTAGCCGATCGGTGTTCCCGAGGCGCGCACCCCCACACCGTCGACCGTCGTGTAGCCGGCGATGGCCAGACCCGTCGCGAGGGCCGCCAGGATCGCCGGCCAGTGGGGACGCTTGCCGGAGCCCCGGATGCCCCACAGCGCCAGCCCGACGAGCCCCGCCGAGGCCACGGCGACGCCCGCCGTCGCCCAGCCGTCCGGGCGCTCCCCGACGAACACGGCGGCCAGGACCGTCACGACGAGGGGGGCCGTGCCCCGGGCGATCGGATACATCTGGCCGAAGTCGCCCAGGGTGAACGAGCGCATCAGCAGCAGCATGTACGCCACGTGCAGACCCGCGGAGACGAGCAGGTACGGCCAGGCGCCGGCGGCCGGGAGCGGGGCGAAGCAGGCCAGCACGAGCCCGATCAGCGCCCCGCCGCCGGAGATCAGGGTGAAGGACACCAACTGGTCACGTATGGCATGGGCGATGGCGTTCCAGCTGGCGTGCGTGATCGCGGCGGCCAGGACGGCCGCCGCCACCAGGGGGGTCACGCCGTGTCCTCCCGCACGTCCACCACTGTGCCGCCCGCGAGTTCGACCACGCTCCCGGGGTCGAGCGCGAAGACCGTGTGCGGGGTGCCCGCGGCCGCCCAGACCGTCGTGTGGTCCAGCAGGCCCCGGTCGGCCAGCACCCGGGTCTTCGTACGGTGCCCGAAGGGCGGGACCCCGCCGATCGCGTACCCGGTGGTCTCCCGGACCAGATCGGCTCCGGCCCGCTTGACCTTTCCGGCGCCGAGCTCGGCCCTCACGCGCTCGACGTCCACGCGGGACGAGCCGTCCATCAGGACCAGGACGGGCACGCCGTCGGCCTCGAAGATCAGGGACTTGACGATCTGGCTCAGCTCGCAGCCGATCGCCGCGGCGGCCTCGACCGCGGTGCGCGTGGCGTCGGGGAAGCGGCGTACCTCGACGTCGAGGCCCAGCTCCCGCAGTGCTTCGGCGAACCGGGGGTGGGCATCGGACGAGGTCGTGGAGGGGGTGGTCCCGGAAGTGCTCATACCCGCACGCTACTGAACGGTCCTGGTGGCGGACCACGTGTTTCCCCCGGCTGTGCTGTGCCGGTCCTCACGACCCCGAGGGCGGGGGCATCCCGCCCCCGTCCCCGGGTCAGCTGCTCAGGTCGATCCGGGTGCCCGCCCCTCGCACGGCCGCGGCGTCCATGAGCAGCCGCGCCACGGCCAGGTCCTGGAGTCCGACACCCACCGAGTTGAAGAGTGTGAGGTCGGTGTCCGCGGTCCGGCCGGGCACGGATCCCGTGAGCACGTCGCCGAGTTCGCGGCGGAAGTCGTCCTCGCCGAGCGCGCCCTCGGCGAGCGGGATCAGCACCTCGCCGGACTTCTCCCGGGCCGTCGTCCAGGCGTCGACGACGATCCGGCAGCGTACGACGCCTTCCGTGTCGATCTCCCGGTGGTCGGGGCGTGGCGGGGCGCCCACGGCGTTGATGTGCTGGCCGGGGGAGAGCCACGCGCCCCGGATCAGCGGTTCCCGGGACGGCGTCAGCGTGCACAGGACGTCCGAGGCCTCGGTCACGGCCCGGGGCCCGGCCAGCACGTGCGCGTCCACGCCGAGCTCCGCGCCGATCCAGGCGGCCAGCTCCTGGCTCCGGCCGGGATCGCGCCCCCACAGCACGATCCGTTCGTACGCGCGGCCCGGCAGCAGGGCGCGGGCGTGGGCCCGGGCGAGCGGGCCGGTGCCGACGAGACCCAGGACGCGTGCGTCCTTCCTGGCGAGGGCCCGGGTGGCGACGGCGGTGGCGGCGGCGGTTCTCGCGCGGGTGACCTCGGCCCCGTCGAGGAGCGCCTCGCACTCACCGGTGTCCGCGGACACGGCCAGGACGGACGACCGCTGCACGGGCAGGCCACGTTCACGGTTGGCGGGGAGGTCCGCCAGAAGCTTCACGGTGGCGAGACCTGCCGGAGCGGAAGCCGATGCCATCGCGAGGAACGTCCCGTCCGACCCCGGGAGCCGCATGGCCGGCGGGGGCGGCAGGACGGCCCTGCCCAGTGCCAGGTCCAGGTGACAGCTCTCCACCGCCCTCTCGACGTCCTCCCGGACGTCCGCGAGCAGCGCGGCGATGTCGGAGCGGGTCAGGATCAGCGTCATGTCGTGTGTCCTCAGGGGGAGGTGTGCGGGTGCGGACGACGGCGGCGGTCAGGTGCCGCGCAGGAACGGGACGGTGAGCCCCGACGGTGCCCGGCTGCGGCCGACCAGGCCGCTCACCGCGAGCAGCGCGATGACGTACGGCAGTGTGGTCAGCAGGGGCGCGGACAGATGCAGTCCCAGCGCGGGTGCGACGAACTGGAGCGACTGCGCGACGCCGAAGAAGAGGCAGGCGACGATCGTGGGCCAGGCCCGCCAGCGGCCCGCGATCACCGCGACGACCGCGAGGTAGCCGATGCCGCCGGTGATGTTGTCGCTGAAGGCGTGCACCTCCGACAGGGCCAGCTGTGCACCCGCCAGGCCCGATACGGCTCCGGTGAGCAGCACGGCCGCGAACCGGACGGCCCGCACCGGAAGGCCGCAGCGGTCGGCCGTGGTGGCGTCCTCCCCGATCGCGTCGACCGCCAGACCCCACCCCGTACGCCTGCTGAATCCCAGCGCCAGAACCGCGGCGACGGCGAAGGCGGCGTAGCCGAGGGCGGTCTGCTCGAAGAGGGCCGGCCCCAGCACGGGGATGCGGTGCAGGCCGGGGACGGCGATCGGGTCGAAACCGGGCACGGAGTCCGCCGCTCCGTCGCCGAAGAGGACGCGGGAGCCGTATGTCGTCGCACCGAGTGCGAGGGCGTTCGCGGTGATGCCGGTGACGATCTGGTCCGCGCGCAGGACGACACTGAGCAGGGCCTGGAGCGTGGCGAAGAGCAGCCCCGCCGCCAGCGCGGCCAGTACGCCGACACCGGCGCTCCCCGAGACCAGGGCCCCTGCCGCGCCCGCGAAGGCGCCGGTCAGCATCATGCCCTCGACGGAGAGGTTGAGGACGCCGGCGCGTTCACTCAGCAGCTCTCCCGAGGAGGCCAGCAGGAGAGGTACGGCCAGGCGCACCCCGCCGGAGGCGAGCTCCTCCACGACCGCGCTCATGAGGCCCTCCCGTTGCGTGTGGTTCCGAACATGGCCGCGGCGACGAACAGGACGAGCAGGCTCTGCACGATCTGCACGGAGGAGGCGGGGACCCCGGCCGCGAGCTGGAGGTTGATGCCGCCGTTGGTGAGGAAGCCGAAGAGGAGCGACACGGCCACCACGGCGGTGAGCGAGCCCCTGGCGAGCAGTCCCACCACCAGTCCGGAGAAGCCGTAGCCGGAGGAGAAGTGCTCGGCCAGCACATACGGGGCGATGGCGACGAGGGCCGCGCCGGCAAGCCCCGCCGCGGCGCCGGCGAAGGCCAGGCTGCCCGTCTCCAGGCGTGCCACGGGGAGTCCGAGCCGGGCCGAGGCGGCGGGGGAGTGGCCGACGGACCGCAGCCGCAGCCCGACGGCCGTGTGCCGCAGCACCACACCCGTGACCACGGCTGCGACCGCCGCGATCACGACGATCGCGGTCGCGGGGGACTCGATGCCCCCGATCAGCGGCAGCCGGGCGCCTTCTGGCAGGGGCGCGGACTGCGGAAGCGTTTCGGACGAGGTCACGGGCTGGCGCAGCAGCGCCTCCTCGTGGACGGCCACCGAGACCAGCCCCACGCCGACGAAGTTGAGCAGCAGCGTGGTGATGACCTCGCTGGTGCCCCTCTTCGCCCGCAGCCATCCGGCGATCCCGGCCCAGACACCGCCCGCCAGGCATCCCGCGACGAGGACCAGCGGCACACCGAGCACGGCCGGGATGCCGGCCGGCAGCGTCAGTGCCACGGCCGCGGCGGCGAGCCCTCCCGCGCACAGCTGCCCCTCGCCGCCCACGTTCACCAGCCCGGCGCGGTGGGCCACGGTGAACCCGGTGGCGATGAGGGCCAGTACGGCCGCCGAGTTGAGGGAGCTCCCGACGGCGTAAGGCGATCCGAACATGCCCTCGACGAGGGCGTCCCAGGCGATCGAGGGCTCTGTTCCGGCACCCTTCACGAGGCCGAGACCGACCGCGCCGGCGAGCAGGACCGCGAGGACACCGACGGCGACGGGGTGCGTCAGGACCGGAGCGACGCGGGTGCGTGCCGGGCGGGCGGGGGCGGGAGCGGGAGCGGGGCGGGACAGAGGGAGGGGAGGGGGCGGCATGGCGGCTCCTTGAGATGTCAGGGCACACGTCCGGGGCGGGCGGAGGTGCCGGATGGGGACGGGTTCAGCGCTCGGCGGCGGCAGGGACCGCGCTCTCCGCTCCGGAACCAGGTGCGTGCGCGCCGAGCATCAGGGCGCCGATCCGTTCCCGGGCGTCCGGCTCCGCAGGGTCGACGGGACCCAGCAGCTTCCCCCGGTACGCCACGGTGATCCGGTCGCACAGGGCGAGGAGTTCGGACAGTTCGCTGGAGACCACCAGCACGCCGGTCCCCGCCGCGGCCGCGCCACGGATACGGGAGTGCACGGCGCCCACCGCTCCGATGTCCAGGCCGCGGGTGGGCTGGGCCGCGGCCAGGCAGATCAGCGGGTCGAGTGCCAACTCCCGCGCCAGCACGACCTTCTGCTGGTTGCCGCCGGACAGCGACGACATCAGGGCCCCTGGGCCCTCGGCCCGGATCCCGTGCTCGGTGAGCACCGAGTCCGCGGCACGGTCCATGGCCCGCCGGTCCAGGAGCACCCCGTACCGGCGGAACCGTTCGAGCCGGCCGAGGAACAGGTTGTCGGCCACCCGCAGGGGTGGCACGCATCCCTCGTGGAGCCGGTCCTCGGGCACCACGCCGAGTCCCGCCAGGCTCCGCTCACGCGGTGCCGTACGTGTGAGGTTCCGTCCGCCGAGCTCCACGCGCCCCGCGGCGGGGGCGAGGGAGCCGCCGAGCAGAGCCATGAGCTCGCTCTGACCGTTTCCCTCGACTCCGGCGACCCCGACGATCTCCCCGTGCCCGACGTCCAGGGAGACGCCGTCCAGGGCGGTGGTCCCGTCCGCGCGCCGTACGCTGACGTCGCACAGACGCAGCGCCTGCGTCGGAGTGCCGGACCTTTCCCGACGGCTGACGGAGGCCACTGTCTCCGGGGCGTCCCCGTCCGGTTCCGCGGCGTCCTCGTCGGCGGCCAGCCCGATCGTCCCGGCGAGCCCTGCGTCCAGCGAGCCGGCGGGCCGGCCGATCATCAGCGGGACCAGCCGCTCCGGCGGCAGTTCGGCCAGCGGTCCGCCACCGGACACCCGGCCGCCGCGCAGCACGGTCGCCGCGTCTCCGGCCCGTGCCACCTCACCGAGCTTGTGCGTCACCAGGACCACCGCGTGACCCGAATCGGCGATCCGGCGGCAGGTCGCCAGCAGCGCGTCCGTCTCGGCCGGGCCCAGCACGCCCGTCGGCTCGTCCAGCACCAGGAGCCGGGGCTCCCGCAGCAGGGCCTTGACGATCTCGGCCCGCTGGCGCACGCCGACGGGCAGCTCGCTCACCTTCGCGCCGAGGTCCAGATCGAGTCCGTACTCCTCGCGGACGCGCGCCACCCGGCGCGGCAGGTCCTTCAGCCGCAGCAGGCGCAGATTCTCGCCGACGGTCAGGGTGGGTACGAGGCTGAAGTGCTGGTGCACCATGGCGATCCCGGCGGCGAGGGCGTCGGCGGGCCGGCGGGGGGCGTACGGCGAGCCGTACAGGCGGAGGCCGCCCCCGTCCGGGACCAGCGAACCGCCCACGACATGGCACAGGGTCGACTTGCCCGCGCCGTTCTCGCCGAGCACGCAGTGGACGGTGCCTGACTCGACGACGAGGTCCACCTCGTCCAGGGCCCGCATCGTGCCGAAGGACTTGGTGAGTCCGGATATCTCCAGCGCGGGAGCGGCGGTGTTCATCGGGTGGTGATCTCGCCGGCCGTGATCTTCCGCTTCAGCTCGTCGAGCTTCTCGCCCACCGCCGGGTCGGTTTCGGCGCAGAGCACGATGTCGTTGTGCGGCTCCTCGAAGGTCAGCCCGAAGTGGACGGCTTCCGCCTTCCAGTCACCGGCGACCAGGTGATCCACCGCGTACTCGATCTCGGCGCCGATGTCCGTCTCCACATACCCGGCGTACGCGGGATCGCTGCCGCAGGCGTGGGCGATCGGGCCGCCGATGAGTGCTCCGTCGCGTTGGCCGGCCGCCTGGGCGACGCCCTTGTGGCCGAGGTTGAGGACCTGCCCCAGGACATCCGCGCCGGCGCCGAAGTCGGCGAGCGCGGACTGCTTGGCCTTGGCGACGTCGTTGAAGTCGCCGACGTACTGCGGAGGGAGGACCTCGACCTGCGGGTCGGCGGCCTCCGCGCCCCTGTCGAACTCCTTGGCGGCGTTCACGATCGCCGGGAGTTCCGCCCCGCCGATGAATCCGACCTTCCCGCTCCTGGAGAGCAGCGCGGAGGCCGCCCCGGAGAGGAAGGCCGCCTCGGCCTGCTGCGGGTCGTACAGCGCGAGGTTCGCGAGGGGTTCGCCGTCGGCGGGGCCCCCGATCTCGGCGAACTTCACCTGGGGGAAGCGCGCCGCGACGTTGCGTACGTCGGCGTCGGTCTGCCCGCCCAGGGAGATCACGAGGTCGGAGGTGGTGGCGAAGCGGACCAGCGCCTTCTCGTAGTCCGCGGTCGCCACCTGCTCGACCTTGCTGAACTCCACCGTGCCGGCGTGCTGCTTCTCCGCCCGCTGGTAGCCGAGGTGGGCCGAGCCCATGAAGCCGTCGTCGGAGAGCGAACCGGGGAAGAGGACGCCGACCTTGAGCTTGCCGTCGTCCTTGCCCCCGCCGTCGGCCGCGGAGGACCCGCCGCAGGCGGTCAGCAGGAGCAGCCCGGACACGACGGCCGCGGCGACCGCGACGGGGGAGGGGAGGGGTCGGGAAGGTGCCACTGGGATGCCTCCAGGGGACGGGGCCCGCGAGCCGGTTAGTGGTATACCGCTATGGCGCCCCAGTTTCCGCGCCGTTTGTTGCCACCGTGTTAGCGAGCGGTTAGCAGTAGCGGACCCGGCTGGTGATCCGCATACGGTGGGACCGTTCCGATACCGGAGGAAAGCCTTGGTGACAGCAGCCCGACCGTCCGACGCGGGACGCCCCTCGCTGCGCGATCTCGCGTACGAGACGCTGCGGCGGCGCATCATCGAGGTCGAACTCCAGCCGGGGGAGCGGCTCGTCGAGCGCGACCTGGCCGCCGAGCTGGAGGTCTCGCGCATCCCGCTGCGCGAGGCGTTGCGGCTCCTGGCGGCCGACGGGCTCGTGCTGCTGGTACCGCACCGCGGCGCACTGGTCGCGCCGTTCACGCCCGGCGACGTGCGCGACCTCTTCGACGTACGTGAATCGCTGGAGTCCCTCGCGGCCCGCCTGGCCGCGGAGCGGGCGGACGAGGAGGGGCTGGCCCGTCTTGCGGACGGCCTCGGGGCGGCCCGCGCCGCGACCCGCGCGCACGACCGTGCCGCGATCGCCGCGGCCAACGCGGCCTTTCACACCGACATCGTCGAACTCGCCGGCAATGCGCTGCTCAGCGGGGTGATGCGGCCTCTGGAGGCGCGCATGCACTGGCTCTTCCGCCTGACGGCCCAGCGGGACCCCGCCCAGCAGTGCGCGGAACATCAGAGGATGTACGAGGCGATCGCCGCCCGCGACGCCGACCGTGCGGCCCGTCTGGCCCATGAGCATGTCGCGGACGGCCGTGCCACCAGTCTCGCCCTCGCGGAGCGGTGGTCCCGCCCGGAGATCGACCCGGAGGCGATCGCCGCCCGCCGGCGACGCGGACGGGGTGACACGGGAAAGCAGGCCGGGCCGGAGGCGTGACCCGCCTCCGGCCCGGCCGTCCGGACGTCCGCTACGAACCCGCGCGCAGCACCGCCGCCACCACCGGGCCGGCCGCGTCGCCGCCGTGGCCGCCGGACTGGACGACCGCCGCCGCCGCGAGGTCGTCGCTGAAGCCGGTGAACCAGCTGTTGGACGTGGACTGCCCGTCGACCTCGGCGGAGCCCGTCTTGGCGCCCTTGTCGCCGCCGACCGAGGCCATGGCCTCCTTGCCGGTGCCCCAGGAGGCGGTGGCCCGCATCATGTCGTTCAGCTGCCCGGTGACGTTCTGCGAGAGCGAACGGGACGCGGTGGCGAGCTGACGGTCGTCGAGGGACTGCGGGACGATCACTGGCTGGTGGAACGTTCCTGTGCGGGCAGTCGCGGTGATGGACGCGATGTTGAGTGCGTTCATCTGGACGGTGCCCTGGCCTATGTACTGCGCCGCCGCCTCACCGCCGGTGGCCTCGGGCACGCTGCCGTCGTAGGAGACCACGCCGGTCTGCCAGTTCAGGCCGATTCCGAAGACGTCCCGGGCCTCCTTGGCGAGTGCGGCGTCGTCCTTGGTGTCGTCGATCAGTTTGATGAAAGCGGTGTTGCACGAGCGGGCGAAGCTGGTGGAGAAGCTGCTGGAGGCAGGAAGTTCGAAGTTGTCCAGGTTGTGGAAGGAGCGGCCCTGGTACATCACGTCCTTGGGACACTCCGTCGCCCCGCCCGCCGTGACCAGGCCCTTCTCCAGGAGCATCGCGGCGGTCATGATCTTCAGCGTGGAGCCGGGCGCCTGCTTGCCCTGCATCGCCGCGTTGAAGCCGGTCGCCGGGTTGTTCGCGACGGCGCGGATGGAGCCCGTGGACGGCTTCACGGCGACCACCGACGCCCCGCTGAACTGCTTGACCGCCTTCTCCGCCGCCGCCTGGGCGCCCGCGTCGAGCGTCGTCTGCAGCCTGCCCGGCTTCCCCTTGGCGAGCGTCAGCAGCGTGGTGTCCGGAAGCTGCTCGTCAGCAGGCTCGATCCAGGTCTCGATCCCCGGTGAACCGCCTGTCCTGTCGCCGTACTTCTCGCGCAGGGAGTCCAGGATCGGACCGAGCGACGGGTACGTCTCCTTGTCGAGCACCTTGCCGTCGTGGTCGACGGCCTCGATCGCCGCCGAGGAGGACTCGCCGGTCTTCAGCGACGCCCCCTCGGTCAGCTGCGGATGGATCACCGCGGGCTGCCAGTCGACGAGCGCCTTACCGGTGGTCAGGCCGCGCACCACGGTCAGCTCGGAGGAGTACGACCAGGGCTTGGTCTTCCCGTCGTAGGAGACGGTCGCCTTGACCGTGTACGGCACCTTCGTGCCGACGGCGGCACCCGGCGTGATCACCGCCTTCGTGACGTGGGCCTCGTCGGCGTAACCGGCCAGCAGCGGCTCGGCGACGGACTCGTTGTTCGTGAGCAGGGCGGCGGCCGACGCGTCACCCGACGCCCACGCCTCGAGGAAGCCCTTGGCGGTCTCCTCGGTCTCCTCCTTGTCCGGAGGCCCGGTCTTCACCTCGGAGGACTCGGAGGCGTTCCCTATCCCCCCGGACTCGCTCCCTCCGAGCACCACCTCGTACACGCCGTAGCCGAGCCCTCCGGCCACCAGCACGAACACTCCGCCGACCACGGCGACCTTCGCTCCACTGCGCATCTGTGCAGTCCCCCTCCCCAGGAGCTCTTCTTGAACATGTTCAAGAAGAGCGTTCCCTCGGCACTTTACGGGACGGGAGTGGGCCCTGAGGGGGTTGTTACCGGACCGGGATGCGCCCCGGAGGCCTCGCCGCGGCGCTCCGACCTCGGTGTGTACGTGCATCGCGGAGGT
Organism: Streptomyces sp. NBC_01166; assembly: GCF_045039765.1. Taxonomy (NCBI): domain Bacteria; kingdom Bacillati; phylum Actinomycetota; class Actinomycetes; order Kitasatosporales; family Streptomycetaceae; genus Streptomyces; species Streptomyces sp. NBC_01166. Next base: position 3,618,291 of record NZ_CP108613.1, on the reverse strand, counting down.
CCGGTGGCGCGGTGTCGGTCACGACCATTGCCCACGGTGGCATGCGTCGCTATGTTAATCGAGAATCACATGACTCAGCACGATCCGGAACGTGGAGGCAGTGCAACTCGCAAGCCAGAAAAGGCGCATAGCGCCGTCTGGTCCAGCTGGGAAGTGGGTAAGTAAATGCACGATCTCAACAGGCGAAGCATCCTGTCGCTCGGTGCCGCGCTCGGCCTCGTGGGTGTGGCGGCCCCCGCCAAGGCGTGGGCCTGGGCGTCGGCCGACTCGGTGGCCGGAACCGGTTCGGGAGCCGATCCGGAGTACGTGTGGGACAGCGCGACGGACCCCCTCATGGTGTCGCTGCTCGAGAATGGCCAGATCCCGTCGGTCAACACCGCGATGGAGAAGTGGGTGAACAACGGTGACCCGCTGCCCAGCGGACTGCCGGCCGCCCTCACCACGCATCTGCGGACCTTCAACAAGCTGCCCGCCTGGGCCGACACCGCGAAGCTGACCCGCGCCGCCGACTTCAACCGGCGCAAGGACACCTACCTGTTCATGCTCTACGGCCTCGGCAGCGGGATCATGAGCACCGTGATCCCGCGGGAGGCCAGGAGCGTCTACTGGTCCTTCGGCGGCGCCGACATGAAGGACCGTGCGGCCAAGACGTTCACGTTCGGCTACGACCTGTCCCAGCTGCGCGCCTTCGAGCCGAGCGGGCAGTTCATCGTCACCGCCAACAAGACACGGCTGGTGCACGGAGCGGTGCGTCACCTGCTGCCGCAGTCGCCGCACTGGAAGAACGGCGCCGACCAGACCATTCCGATCAGCGTCGCCGACATCCTGGTCACCTTCCACAGCCTGGGCACCTACGTGCACAGGAAGATGCGTGACTGGAAGATCCCGATGTCGGCCGCGGACGAGGAGGCGTTCCTGCACTCCTGGCAGGTCGCCATCTATCTGCTCGGGGTGCCGACCGAGTACATCCCGAAGACCTGGGCGGCCGCGGAAGCGCAGTCGGCGCAGGTCCTCACCCCGATCCTCGCCCCGACGCCCGAGGGTCTCGACCTGGCCGAGGTGCTGCTCGGCCTGACCGCGGAGATCGATCTCGGTGTCACGCGCGGCTTCCTGAACGAGTTCGTGCGCTACGCCCTGAGCAACGAGGTCGGCGACTGGCTGAAACTGCCGCGCGACTACGCGGCAGCGGCCCTCGTCCGCACCGTGTGGCCGGCCTTCATCCTGTTCCGTGAGGGACTGTCGCCCGTCATGCCCGGCGCCTTCTACATGTTCGACCAGTTCCTGCGCGCCGTGGCCATGCTGTTCCTCAACAAGGGCGGTTCCGGGACGACCACCCCGATCACGATCCCGACCGGGAACAGGCCGACGAGCTGAACCGCCCCCGGCCCCACAGGCCTTCACCCCTCGGCCTCAGCGCCGAGGGGTGGGCACCCGGGGGCACCCACCGGCTGCCCTCAGACGCCCAGGGCGCCCACGACCAGGGCGGTCACGGCGTCACGGCGGTCCTGGCCGTCCCGCCACCGCAGCGCGCGTCCGGCCTCGACCGCCACCCCGAACCCCGCGTGCACCAGCACCCGGGCCTGGCGCGGGTCCAGCTCCGGACGGGCCAGCCGCAGCTGCTGCTCCCAGACGGCGATGTGTTCACGCTGCGCGAGGACCAAGGACCGCCGCAGTTCGTCCGGCAGGCCGACGAGTTCGGCCTCGGCGACGCTGTTGAGCGCGGTGTACTCGAAGCTGTAGGCCACGTACGTCGCCGCCAGCGCGGCTACGGCCTCGTGCGGGCCGGCCACCCCGTGAAGGCTCTGCTCCACACCCTGGGCCAGAAGTCCCGCCGCCTGGAGGCACGCCGCCGCCAGGATGTCGACCTTGCCGTCGTAGTGACGGTAGAGCGCCGACGGCGCCAGCCCCACCGCCTCCGCGATCTGCCCGTTCGTGACGCTGGTGAACCCGTCCCGTGCGAACAGCGGGACGGCGGCCGCGAGGATCTCCGCGCGACGCGTACGCGGTACCGTCCGGGCGGGCAGCTCGACGGGGTGTGCGCCGCTCCTCCGGGCAACCGCGGTGTCGGTCGCGGCGACACGAAGGGCGGACGCCGACAGCAGGTCCTCGGCCCGGCGTTGAGCGATCGAGGTGTGATGCATCGTGATGGACGCGATCGCACCGAGGGCCGCCATGGCCCGCAGGCGCCCGCCGGGCAGTGGGTACGTGCGCCGCACCGCCTCGTCGACCCGTCCGACGACGTGCCCGAACTTCGCCATGAGGCGCCGGCGGTCCTCGGTCCCGAGGTACCTGGCCTCCCACCGGTACACGCCGCCCGACGCGCGGTGGGCGACGGTGACGCGGGTGACGGCGTCGAGGACCTCCGCCAAGGGGGCCCCGGACGGGACCTCGTCGAGCGCGGTGACGAGCCGCTCCGCCGTGACGTCGGCGCACTCGGCGAACAGCGCGTACTTGTTCGGGAAGTGCCGGTACAGGGCCGCCGCGGTGATACCCACGCCGGCCGCGATCTTCTCCATGGACGCCGCGTGGTACCCGTGCTCGCTGAAGACCCGGCCGGCCGCCTCGACGATGAGCTGCTTGCGGTTGCGGGGCCGGGTGGCCGCGGCCGGATCGGTCACGGCCGAACCGGCGGAAGCGGGGACGGGGCCATGCGGAGGAGTCAATCACACGCGCACACGAGGGCCCGGGCTCCCTCGGCACCGTGCCGCAGGACCCCGGGCCCGCAACTGCCCCGCTACACCCAGGTGTCCAGCCACATCCGGTCGCGCCAGGAGTCGTCCGGGAGTGACGTGCCCGTGTAGATCGGCCAGAAGTAGATGAAGTTCCAGACGATCAGCAGCACCAGGACGCCCGCCGCGATCGCGCCCAGAGTGCGTCTGCGCTCACCCGTGGGATCGGCGGTGTCCATGCCGAGACGGTGCTTGGTACCCGTGCCGGCCGCGGGGCCCAGGAGGGCGCCGATCATCATCGTGACCGCCAGACACAGGAACGGCACGAAGACGACCGCGTAGAAGAGGAAGATCGTCCGCTCCTGGTAGAAGAACCAGGGCACCCAGCCCGCCGCGACCCCGCACACGATCGCACCGGCCCGCCAGTCGCGGCGGAAGGCCCAGCGCCACAGCACGTACAGCAGCGCCACGCACGCCGCCCACCAGAGCAGCGGGGTACCGAGCGCCAGGACCTCGCGGGCGCACTTGCCGCTGCTGGACTCCAGGCAGCCCGTCTTCTCCTCGTAGAAGTACGAGACGGGGCGGCCCAGCACGATCCAGCTCCACGGATTGGACTGGTAGGTGTGGCCGGAGGTCAGGCCGACGTGGAACTCGTAGACCTGGTTCTCGTAGTGCCAGAGGCTGCGCAGCCAGTCCGGCAGCCACGTCCAGCTGCCGCCCTTGCCCTCGGTGGCCGCCCAGTTGCGGTAGTACCCCTTGTCCGTGACGATCCAGCCCGTCCACGAGACGAGGTACGTGCTGATCGCGACCGGCACCGTGGAGACGAACGCGGGCAGCAGGTCCCTGAGGACCACGGCCCGGTACGGCTGCACGGCGCCCGCCGTGCGCCGCGCGCCGACGTCCCAGAGCACCGCCATCACACCGAACGCGGCCAGGATGTAGAGCCCGTTCCACTTCGTGGCGAAGGCCAGACCGAGCATCAGGCCGGCCGCGATCCGCCAAGGACGCCACCCGAGGCGGAGCGTCTCGGCGATGTGGGCGTCCGGACGCAGGACCCCCTCCTCGTCGACCGGGAGCGCCGCGGCCAGCTTTCGGCGGGACCGGTCGCGGTCGAGGAGGAAGCAGCCGAAGGCCGCCAGCACGAAGAACATCAGCACCAGGTCGAGCAGCGCGGTGCGGCTCATCACGAAGTGCAGCCCGTCCACGGCCAGCAGGGTGCCCGCCAGGCAGCCCAGGAACGTCGAGCGGAACAGCCGGCGGCCGATGCGGCACAGCATCAGGACCGAGAGGGTGCCGAGCAGCGCCACCATGAAGCGCCAGCCGAACGGGGTGAACCCGAACAGCTGCTCGCCGAACCCGATGATCCACTTGCCGACCGGCGGATGGACGACGTACCCCGGGTCCACCGGGATGTCCACCGAGGACGGGTCCCTGAGGATCAGCTTGTCGACGTCCTTGGGCCAGGAGCCCTCGTATCCCTGGTTGACCAGGGCCCAGGCGTCCTTGGCGTAGTACGTCTCGTCGAATATCACCGCCTTCGGGCTGCCCAGGTTCCAGAACCGCAGCACCCCGGCGACCAGGGCGACCAGCAGCGGCCCGCCCCAGGCGGACCAGCGCACCAGGTGGCCGGCGAGGACCGGCGGCACGGCGAGCACCTTCCAGAACTGGCGGCCGGGGCGGGCGTAGGGCGGATCGAGGCGCTCGCGCAGCCCCGTCTCCGGCCGCGGGGAATGGCCGAAGCGGCGCAGCCGCTGCTGCCAGGAAGGCGGCTGGTCGCCGGTGTGATCCCCGGCGTCGTTGCCCTGCTGGGCTTCGGGCGCAGTACTCGTCACCGCGCCATCGTAGGGAACGCATCTGTGCGAGTGGCGCCGCCCGTGCTGGGAGGATGGCCGATGTGACTGGAACGACTGGAACGCTCGTACTCGCAGGGACCCCCATCGGCGACGTGGCGGACGCCCCGCCACGGCTCGCCACCGAGCTTGAGACGGCCGATGTCGTGGCCGCCGAGGACACCCGGCGGCTGCGCCGGCTCACCCAGGCGCTCGGCATCCGCACGACGGGGCGTGTCGTGTCCTACTTCGAGGGCAACGAGTCGGCGCGCACGCCCGAACTCGTCGAGGCCCTCGTCGGCGGCGCGCGTGTCCTGCTGGTCACGGACGCCGGGATGCCGTCCGTCTCCGACCCCGGCTACCGGCTCGTCGCCGCCGCCGTGGAACAGGACATCAAGGTCACCGCCGTACCGGGCCCGTCGGCCGTGCTGACCGCGCTCGCGCTGTCCGGGCTGCCCGTGGACCGCTTCTGCTTCGAGGGCTTCCTGCCGCGCAAGGCAGGCGAGCGGCTGGGGAAGCTGCGCGAGGTGGCGGACGAGCGCCGCACGATGGTCTTCTTCGAGGCCCCTCACCGGCTGGACGACACCCTCGCCGCGATGGCCGAGGCGTTCGGGGCTGACCGCAGGGCCGCCGTGTGCCGGGAGCTGACCAAGACGTACGAGGAAGTGAAGCGCGGCCCCCTGGGCGAGCTGGCGGTCTGGGCGGCCGAGGGTGTGCGCGGCGAGATCACCGTCGTGGTCGAGGGTGCGACGGACTCCGGCGACGAGGGACTGGACGCCGCCGAGCTGGTGCGCAGGGTGCAGGTGCGCGAGGAGGCGGGGGAGCGGCGCAAGGAGGCCATCGCTGCGGTCGCCGCCGAGGCGGGGCTGCCCAAGCGCGAGGTGTTCGATGCGGTGGTCGCGGCAAAGAACGCGGCTCGGACCGGCCAGGAGCAGGGCAAAGGACTAACCTGAAATGTAAAGCCTGAGCCGCGTACCGGGCCGTTCGGCCACGAATAGGCCAAAAGCGTTCCAACACTCGGCAGACCTGGTGCATCGCCGTCGGCGAAGGCGTCCACTTGAGGGTGGAACGCACCATCCGGAGTGCTTGTCCGGAGTGCTTGTCCAGCGGACAAGAGGAGCAGGCATGAGTGAGATCGCAGCAGGCACCGTGCACGAGGCGTACGCCTTCGCGTGCATGAGGTGCGGGCACGGCTGGGAACAGGCCTACGAGATAGAGCACCACGTCGACGGCTCGGGCAACGCGTTCGTGGTGTACAAGGCGGACGGGCTGCGCGTGCCGTCGCCGCTGTCCACCCCGACCTGCGCGAACTGCGGCGGCCACGTGGTGCGGATCATGCGCGCCGGCCGGGTCTCCACCGTCCAGCAGCTGCTCAGGCCCCGGGAACTGACACGTCCCGTGATGGCGGGCGGGGACGAGGCCCGTGAGGAGATGTCCGTGGCCACCGCCGTCCCGGCGGCCGGCTCGGGATCGCACCACTGGCAGCTGTCCGATCTGCTCCGCCCCTTCCACCGGCGGTGAGAGGAGGTTCATGCCCTCGTAGAGTCGAGGCATGAGCCGTACCGAAGCCCCGCCGCTCCCCGAACCCCTCAGGGTTCCGGTCGCCGATTCGCACACCCATCTCGACATGCAGGACGGAACCGTCGAGGAGGGGCTGGCCCGGGCCGCGGCGGTCAACGTGACCACCGTCGTCCAGGTCGGCTGCGACGTGAAGGGCTCCCACTGGGCTGCCGAGACCGCCGCCGCGCACCCGTCCGTGCACGCCTCCGTCGCCCTGCACCCCAACGAGGCGCCCCGCATCGTGCACGGGGACCCGGATGGCGCTGCGCGGCAGGGGGTCAGGGAGCCGGGCGGGAAGGCGGCCCTCGACGAGGCGCTCGCCGAGATCGACGCGCTGGCCGCCCTCGCCCACGTACGCGCCGTCGGTGAGACCGGCCTGGACTACTTCCGTACGGGCCCCGAGGGCATGGCCGCCCAGGAGGAGTCCTTCCGCGCCCACATCGAGATCGCCAAGCGGCACGGCAAGGCCCTGGTCATCCACGACCGCGAGGCCCACGCGGACGTGCTGCGGATCCTCGCCGACGCCGGCGCGCCGGAGCGGACCGTCTTCCACTGCTACTCCGGGGACGCCGACATGGCCCGGATCTGCGCGGCCGCCGGATACTTCATGTCCTTCGCCGGCAACGTCACCTTCAAGAACGCGCAGCCGCTGCGCGACGCGCTGGCCGTCGCCCCCGCCGAGCTCGTGCTCGTCGAGACGGACGCCCCCTTCCTCACCCCCGCCCCGTACCGCGGACGGCCCAACGCGCCCTACCTGATTCCGGTCACGCTCCGTGCCATGGCCGAGGTGAGGGGCACCGACGAGGACACCCTGGCCGCCGCCGTCTACGACAACACCGCGCGGGCGTTCGACTTCTGAGGGCTGCCGGGCGCTCCGGGCGACACGTCGGGTAATCGTACGACTTTGTACGGTTACGAGGTGTCCGCTATCGTGCCCGCGCAACGGGGACGGCAGGCCGGAACGTCTGGAGCGTCGTGGGCCATCCACAGGGCAGTCACCGCGCGGCGCGCGGCAGTCGGCGTAGGAGGCAGGCCCCGGCGCGTGCCCCCTTCCCGCCCCCGGCGCCGCCGCGCTCCCTCCACGAGGAGCGGACGATCGTCGCCGGGCTCCGGACCGGGCCCCTGCCGGTCCACGACCCCACCGTGCTGGACACCCCGCTGGTGCCCCGGCAGCCGGTCCCGCGGAGGGAGACCGGCGGACACCGGGCGGCCCGGCGCCACCGGCGTGCGGTGGGTGCCGGCGCTCCGGGGAGCCTGCGGCGGATCGTCCCGCGCGCACTGGTCGTCGCCGTTCTGGCGGGCGGCACCGCCGGATTCCTCGCCCAGGACAAGGCCGTCCGCGTCGACGTCGACGGGACCTCACGCACCCTGCACACCTTCGCGGACGACGTCGGGGAGCTCCTGGAGGCCGAGGGCGTCACGGTCGGCACCCGCGACACCGTCGCCCCCGCCCCCGCCACGGCCCTGGACGACGGCGACGAGGTCGTCGTCCTCCGGGAGGCACGCGGCTTCGGCCCGGTGCCGGGCGACGCCTCCTGGCTGCCGCGGCGGCCGTAGGCTTAACGGGTGAGCACCACAGAGCCCGACGCCCTCCTGGGCCCCGCAGACATCCGCGAGCTGGCCGCAGCGCTGGGCGTACGCCCCACCAAGCAGCGCGGTCAGAACTTCGTCATCGACGCCAACACGGTCCGCAGGATCGTACGGACCGCCGAGGTGCGGCCCGACGACGTGGTGGTCGAGGTCGGGCCCGGCCTGGGGTCGCTGACCCTCGCCCTGCTGGAGGCGGCCGACCGGGTCGTCGCCGTGGAGATCGACGACGTGCTCGCGGGCGCCCTGCCGGCCACGGTCGCCGCACGGCTGCCGGAGCGCGCCGACCGCTTCGCCCTGGTCCACTCGGACGCGATGCTGGTCACGGAGCTGCCCGGCCCCGCGCCGACCGCGCTCGTCGCCAACCTGCCGTACAACGTCGCCGTGCCGGTCCTGCTCACCATGCTGGAGCGCTTCCCCACCATCGAGCGGACGCTCGTGATGGTGCAGGCCGAGGTCGCCGACCGGCTGGCCGCCCGGCCCGGCAACAAGGTCTACGGCGTGCCGTCGGTCAAGGCCAACTGGTACGCCGACGTCAAGCGCGCCGGGTCGATCGGCCGCACGGTGTTCTGGCCCGCGCCCAACGTCGACTCGGGCCTGGTCTCCCTCGTCCGGCGCACGGAACCGATCCGTACCACCGCGAGCAGGACCGAGGTCTTCGCCGTCGTGGACGCCGCCTTCGCCCAGCGCCGCAAGACGCTGCGCGCGGCCCTGGCGGGCTGGGCGGGCTCCGCGCCGGCCGCCGAGGCCGCCCTGACCGCCGCGGGGATCTCGCCGCAGGCGCGGGGCGAGTCCCTGACCGTCGAGGAGTTCGCCGCCATCGCCGAGAACAAGCCGGAGCCCTCCGCATGACCCGCAGCGTCACCGTCCGCGTACCCGCCAAGGTCAACGCGCAGCTCGCGGTGGGCGCCCCCCGCCCCGACGGCTTCCACGACCTGGCCAACGTCTTCCTCGCCGTCGGCCTCTACGACGAGGTCACCGTCACCCCCGCCGACACCCTGCGCGTCACCTGCTCCGGGCCGGACGCCCATCAGGTCCCGCTGGACGCCACGAACCTCGCGGCCCGTGCCGCGATCGCGCTGGGCGCCCGGCACGGCATCGCCCCCGATGTGCACATCCACATCGCCAAGGACATCCCCGTCGCCGGCGGCATGGCGGGCGGCAGCGCCGACGGCGCCGCCGCCCTGCTGGCCTGCGACGCGCTCTGGGCCACCGGCGCCACCCGGGAGGAACTCCTGGAGATCTGCGCCGAGCTGGGCAGCGACGTTCCGTTCAGCCTGATCGGCGGGGCGGCACTCGGCGTCGGACGCGGTGAGCAGCTGACACCCGTCGAGGTCGGCGGAAGCTTCCACTGGGTCTTCGCCGTCGCCGACGGCGGACTCTCCACCCCCGCGGTCTACGGCGAGTTCGACCGGCTCACCGCCGGCACCGACGTGCCGGAGCCGGCCGCCTCCCCCGCACTCCTGGCCGCCCTGCGCAAGGGGGACACCACCGCACTCGCGGGCGCCCTCGGCAACGACCTCCAGGCCGCCGCCCTCTCCCTGCGCCCCTCGCTGGCCGACACCCTCGCGGCGGGCACCTCAGCCGGCGCCCTGGCCGCCCTGGTCTCGGGGTCCGGGCCGACCACCGCGTTCCTGACCGCCGACGAGGAGTCGGCGCGGAAGGTGGCCGACGCGCTGCTGGCGTCCGGCACCTGCCGCGACGCACGGGTGGCGGTGTCCCCGGCGGCGGGCGCCACCGTCGTCTGACAGCCGGTACTCAGACGGGAATTGAGTACGGTCGCGCTGCCGCGGCCCCGCGCTCGACGCGACCGTACTCCCATGGGATCAAGTGTTCGTGAACTGGCCGGGGCGACGCCCGCCACCCGGGACCGATACATCGACCTGCTGCGGGTCGCCTCGCTGGGCACGGTCGTCCTCGGCCACTGGCTGATGGCCGCCGTCACCACCGACGGGGTCGGCAACCTCCTCGCCGTCGTCCCCGGCCTGCAACCGCTGACCTGGGTGCTCCAGGTCATGCCGGTCTTCTTCTTCGTCGGCGGCTTCTCCCATGCCCTCTCCTACCGTTCGCTGCTCCGTAAGCGGCCCGAGGGCTCCACGGACTCCGTCTACGCGGCGTTCCTCCGGGCCCGGCTGCAGCGACTGCTGCGCCCCACCATGGTCTTCGTCCTGGTGTGGGGCGCCGCGGCGCTGCTCGTCCAACTGCTCGGCGGTGGCGGCGGCCTGACCGGTGTCACGCTCCGCCTGGTGACCCAGCCGCTCTGGTTCATCGGGATCTACCTGGCCATGGTCGCCTTCACCCCGCCGCTGCTGAAGCTGCACGACCGTTACGGCTGGGGCGCGTTCGCCGCGCTCGCGGGGGCGGCCGCCGCGGTGGACGTGCTGAGGTTCGCCGCCGGGGCGCCGTACCTCGAATTCCTCAACTTCGCGTTCGTCTGGCTCGCCGTGCACCAGCTCGGCTTCCTGCGCGCCGACGGCCGGATCCGCCGCCCCGCGCTCCTCGCCGGCGGCGGACTGGCCGCCGCGGCCGCGCTGGTGGCCCTCGGCCCGTATCCGCTGTCCATGGTCGGCATGCCCGGCGAGAAGATCAGCAACATGGCGCCGCCCACCCTCGCGCTGCTCTGCCACGGCCTCTGGCTCGTCGGCGCCGTGGAGCTGCTGCGTGCTCCGGGTGCCCGGCTGGTGGCCCGGCCCCGGGTCTGGCGCGCGGTCGTGGCCGCCAACGGCGTCGCCATGAGCGCGTTCCTCTGGCACCTCACCGCGATGCTCGGCGTGTACGGGGCGATGCTCGCCCTCGGCGTCCCGCTGCCCGAGCCGGCCACCGGCGCATGGTGGGCGCAGGTGCCGCTGCGGATGGTGGTCGCCGCCGGGGTCACCGCGGCCCTGGTCGCGGCCTTCCGTACGTTCGAGCGGCCGGTCCGCGTCACCCCCGGCCGGGCCGCGATCGGCGCGGGAGCCGTCTCGGCGATCGGTGTGACCCTCGCACTGCTCGGCGTGCTGGGTCTGTCCATGGTGGGCTACGCGGGACTGCTGGAAGGGCACACCGCCCTGCTGATCGCCGTCCACGTCAGCGCCCCCGCGGCCGTCGCGATGGCGCTCGGCGGCTGGCTGCTGGTCGAACGGGCGGGGCGGTGACCGGCCCGTTCCGTCAGTTCAGCTTCAGAGTCCTCCTCGCGAGCTCGTACGCCGGGAGCATCTCCTGGTGCTCCTGGGAGTCCAGCCCGCCCAGGTGCACCACGACCGGGCCGTCGGGCGTCGTGACCGCGAAGGCGCGCTCGGCCTTGGGCTCGTCCAGCAGCTCGCCGTCCACGGTGTAGCCGACCTCGGTCCCGGCCAGGGAGCCCGCGCGGAAACCGGTGTACGTGGCCTTGCCCGCGTTCGGGTCGGCCGTCACGAAGGCCTCCAGCACCGCGCGGGGGGCGTCGTCGGACGGCTTGCCCTGCCACACCCGGAGGTAGCCGATGTTCCCCGCCGGCTTGGCGTCCACCTCGCAGACCATCGTGACCGGGCCCTGCTCGCCCAGGGCGGCCAGGTCGGAGCCGGGCTCGATCTCGACGGCCTCCGGCTTCCAGTCCGCCGCCAGATCGAAGGTCACCGGAAGCTCGCAGGCCGAACCCGCGCCCCCGAGCGTGACGCCCTCCTCCGTGGCGGCGCTCCCCGCGGCCTCCGAGGGGGCGCTGTCCCCGTTCTTGCCCGTATCCGCGACCGTTCCGCCGCCGCCGGACGACGACGAACAGCCGGCCAGCGCCACCGTCGCCACGACCGCCGAAACCAGGACCCGCCCCGCACCACGCATCATGAAGTCCCCACCCCAGAGATGTTCCGAACCGCTCCGACCTGGGGTTACTCCCCATGATCGATCGCCGCACGCTATCGCACCCCGCGCGGCGACTACTCTGGGACATCGAGCGGTCCCCGACGCAAGGACCCCCGAGGCAGGAGTGAAATGGCCGTCAATCTGGTCAATGTCGAGCAGGTCAGCAAGGTGTACGGCACCCGTGCCCTGCTCGACGGTGTATCCCTCGGGGTCTCCGAGGGCGACCGGATCGGCGTCGTCGGCCGCAACGGCGACGGCAAGACGACGCTCATCCGGATGCTCGCCAAGCTCGAGGAGGCGGACACGGGCCGGGTCACCCACAACGGCGGGCTGCGCCTCGGTGTCCTCACCCAGCACGACTCGCTGGACCCCGGGGCCACCATCCGCCACGAGGTGATCGGCGATCTCGAGGACCACGAGTGGGCCGGCAGCGCCAAGATCCGCGACGTGCTGACCGGGCTCTTCGGCGGCCTCGCCCTCCCCGGCTTCGAGCACGGCCTGGACACCGTCATCGCCCCGCTCTCCGGCGGCGAGCGGCGCAGGATCGCGCTGGCGAAGCTGCTCATCGCCGAGCAGGACCTGGTCGTCCTCGACGAGCCCACCAACCACCTCGACGTCGAGGGCATCTCCTGGCTCGCCGGACACCTGCGGACCCGGCGCTCCGCGCTCGTCTGCGTCACCCACGACCGGTGGTTCCTGGACCAGGTCTGCACCCGCATGTGGGACGTCCAGCGGGGAGCCGTCCACGAGTACGAGGGCGGCTACAGCGACTACGTGTTCGCGCGGGCCGAGCGGGAGCGTATCGCCGCGACCGAGGAGTCCAAGCGGCAGAACCTGATGCGCAAGGAGCTGGCCTGGCTGCGACGGGGCGCCCCCGCCCGCACGTCCAAGCCGCGCTACCGCATCGAGGCCGCCAACGAGCTGATCGCCGACGTGCCGCCGCCGCGCGACACCAGCGAGCTGATGAAGTTCGCCAACGCCCGGCTCGGCAAGACCGTCTTCGACCTGGAGGACGTGACCGTCCAGGCAGGGCCCAAGACGCTCCTCACCCACCTCACCTGGCAGCTCGGACCCGGCGACCGCATCGGCCTGGTCGGCGTGAACGGCGCGGGCAAGACCTCGCTGCTGCGGGCGCTCGCCGAGGCGGCCCGCAGCCAGGGCGACGTGCAGCCCGCGGACGGGAAGGTCGTCGTCGGCAAGACCGTGAAGCTCGCCTACCTCTCCCAGGAGGTCGCGGAGCTCAACCCGAACCTGCGCGTGCTCGAAGCCGTCCAGCAGGTGCGCGACCGGGTCGACCTCGGCAAGGGCCGAGAGATGACGGCCGGCCAGCTCTGCGAGCAGTTCGGCTTCGTCAAGGAGAAGCAGTGGACGCCCGTCGGCGACCTGTCCGGTGGTGAGCGGAGGCGGCTGCAGATCCTGCGGCTGCTGATGGACGAGCCCAACGTCCTCTTCCTCGACGAGCCCACCAACGACCTGGACATCGAGACGCTCACCCAGCTGGAGGATCTCCTCGACGGCTGGCCCGGGTCGATGATCGTGATCTCCCACGACCGGTTCTTCATCGAGCGGACCACGGACAAGGTGATGGCGCTCCTCGGCGACCGTGCGCTGCGGATGCTGCCGCGCGGCATCGACGAGTACATCGAGCGCCGGCAGCGCATGGAGGAGACGGCGACGCCCGCGTCCGCCGCCGGGTCCTCGGCGCCCAAGGCGGCGCCGGCCGAGGCCGTCTCGCCGCAGGCCGCGCGTGCCGCGAAGAAGGAGCTCCAGAAGGTCGAGCGGCAGCTCGACAAGATGTCGACCAGGGAGACGACGCTGCACGCGCAGATCGCCGACAACGCCACCGACTTCGAGAAGGTCGCCGCGCTCGACGCCGAGCTGCGTGAACTGGTCGCGGAGCGGGACGTGCTGGAGATGCGCTGGCTCGAACTGGCCGAGGACGCCTGACGGATGGTCCCGGGTACGGCCGGAGGCCGCGCCCGGGCGAGTGGTAGAAAGTAGGCCCGCCCGGGTTGGCGTGACCCCTGCGGCACCATGACCGTACGAGGGGGACTCCGCCGATGACTCAGCCTGCCGGCCGGCAACCGCAGGAAGGCTTCGGCGCACCGTACGATCCGCCGCCGGGCCCCCCTGGATACGGCTGCCCGCCGACCCCGTACGCCCCGCATCCCGGGCCGTACGGGCCGTCGGCGCAGGGGAGTTACGGCCATCCGCCGCAGCCGCCCGCCGTCACGGGACCGGCCGGGCCCGGTGGCGGTGGGCGCTTCAAGGGCAGGACCGGCGCGATCGTCGGCGCCGTGCTCGCCCTGGTCCTGGTCGCCGGGGGCGGCGTCTGGTTCGCCCTGAGCGGTGACGACGACGGCAAGAAGCCGGCCGCCGGACCCGCGCCCACGGCCGGCCAGGGTGACGGGAAGAGCGACGGCAAGGGCGAGAGCGACGCGGAACTGGCGACGCGGCTCGACGGCCTCCGCGAGCCGGGCGAGGCGAAGGTCCGCTGGGTCCAGAGCCTGGGCGTCGACCTCCCGGCCCGGGCCATGGGCGTGTACGGGCCGTGGAGGGCCGGCGACATCGTCGCCAAGGCCTTCTACCGCACCGTGTCGGGCTACTCGATGTCCGACGGAGCGGTGCGGTGGAGCCTGCGACTGCCTGAGGACATCTGCGGAGCACCGACACTGCCCACCACGGACGGCAAGATCGTCGTCGTGACCGAGGGGGAGAAGACCGACACCGGCGCGGACTGCTCGGTCATGCGGATGATCGACCTGCGGACAGGGAAGACGGGCTGGACGAAGTCCATGCCGAACAACCCTGACACCCAGAGGCGGCCCGCCATGGCGGCGAACGGCGCCACGGTGACGTTCGCGCGTCCCGGACAGGTCCACACCTACCGGGCGGCGGACGGGCAGGAGCTGTTCGCCGCACAGCCACGCGGCTGTCAGTCCTACTCCTTCGTGAGCGGGCCCCGGATGGTGGCCCTCGCGAACTGCGCGGAGGGCCACGAGGTCCAGGAGTTCGACCCGGCGTCCGGGGAGCTGAAGTGGCGGTACGCCGTCGAGAAGGGCTGGTCCGTCGAACAGGTCTACTCGGTCAGCCCCTTGGTGGTGGCGATGGGGAAGGACGACGCATGGCGGCTCGTCGCCCTGCGGGACGACGGCACCTACCGTTCGGGGATCGATCTGGGTACCCGGGACGTCGACCTCGGGTTCGCCGGCTACGAGGTGAGGTGCGGCGGTTACCTGGTCGTCTCCCGGAACAGGGACGACTGCGAGGGCGTCGCCGCGGACGACGACACCTTCTACATCTCCACCAAGCGGAAGCACGTCGAGTTCGACATCGACAACCGGATCGTCGCGTTCGACCTCGATACCGGCCGGCAGAAATGGGCGGCCGACGCCCCGCTCGGGCGGAGGATGGAACCGATGCGTGTGGACGGCGGGAAGCTGCTCGTCCACGTGGCCGCCACCAGGACCCGGGGTGGCGAGATCGCCACGCTCGCACCCACCGGTGGTGAGCCCCGGACGCTGCTCACCCATCCGGCGTCGACGGCCGCCGTCGAGGCGGGCATGACCGCCGCCGAGGTCGACTACGAGGACGGCCGTTCCCTCCTCACCCTGCCGCTGGTCGGCACCACCGAGGACGACGAGGCCGAGATGAGCATGAAGACGATGCTCGCCTTCGGCGAGTGAGCGGGCAGCCCGCCCGTCCCGCGGCGGAAGAACTCCGCCCGGCCGTGTGAACGAGCCGGGCACCGGACCGCACGAAGGGGCGACGTGCTGATGACCCGGCCGCGCGGCCCGCAACCGCCGGAGGGAGACTTCGGGGCCGCGTACGACCCTCCGCCGGGGCCTCCTCAGCCCGAGCCGGAAGTCGCCTGTGCGGAGGCCGTTCCGTACTGCTGGCGACCCGCATCAGCGCGGACGACGACGAGGAGGAGACGGCGGCGACCGCGCTGCCGGTCTTCGGTGAAGAGGGCGTGTCCGAGGGCGTACCTGCGAGGATCCTGTGAAAGCCGCACCTGCCGGGCGCAGTTGACGGAGCATTGAGGGCAAGGGCCCCCGGGCGGCCGCCGCAGGCGCGTAACGGCGGCATCACGGCCCGGTTCTCCCTTGGGAACAGGGGATGGACCGATCCGGTGCCGGGTGTGGTGCGGGTGGTACAAAGAAGCCCCGCTCGACTGTCGTAACGCCGCGGAAGCCATGCCCGATTCGCTCCTTTCCGGGGGGAATTCAGAGATTTCTTGCACCTGATCCTCTGAGCCCAGCGGAATCGCGGGGGAGACCGGACCGGGCACCGGACCGCACGAAGGGGGACGTGCTGATGACCCAGCCGCCCAGCCAGCAACCGCCGCAGGGGGGCTTCGGGGCTCCGCAGGATCCGCAGGGCACTCCTCAGCCGCCGCCACCCGCCACTCCGCCCCAGATGCCGCCCGCACCGCCGCAGACTCCGCCGCCGGGGGCACCGCAGACGCCTCCGCCCGCGCAGCCGGGCTACGGCTACCCGCAGGCCCCCGGGGCGCAGCCCGGCTACGGCTACCCCCAGGCGCCCGGGCAGGCCCCCGGCCCGTACGCCCAGCAGCCCGGCCCCTACGGCGCCCCCTCCGGCCCGTACGCCCAGCAGCCGGGCCCCTACGGTCAGCAGCCCGGCTACGGCTACCCGCAGCAGCAGTACCCCGGCGCGCCCGCACCCGGCGGCTCCGGCGGCAGTCCCTTCAAGGGCAAGCCCGCCGTCATCATCGGTGCGGCGCTCGCCGTGCTCCTCGTCGTCGGCGGAGGCATCTTCTTCGCCACGAGCGGTGGCGACGACGACCCGGAGAAGCCCGTCGCCAAGTCCAGCAGCGGCGCCCCGGACCCGAGCGGCTCGCCCAGCGTCGACCAGGGCGACGGCAAGGGCGACGGGCGTGAGGCGAACGACGACCTGAACGCCGGACGCAAGGACGGCGAGGCGAAGGTCCTCTGGACCACGACGAACGACATCGACCTGCCGCGCAACGGCGCGGACGTGTACGGCCCGTGGATCGTCGGGGACACGCTCGTCAAGGGCATGTACCGCTCGGTCACCGGCTACTCGGTGGGCGACGGCAAGCAGAAGTGGAGCCTCCCGCTGCCCGCTGACATCTGCGCCGCACCCGCGACGACCACCGCCGACGGCAAGATCGTCATCGGCGTGATGAGCGGCACCACCGACAAGGCGAACTGCTCGGTGCTCCAGATGATCGACCTCAACACCGGCAAGGCCGGATGGAAGAAGACGGTCACCAAGAACGGCACCTGGGACCTGCTGACCAACATCGGCCTGGCGATCAGCGGTGACACCGTGACCGTCGGCCGTACGAGCAACTCCAGCGCCTACCGGGTCAGCGACGGCAAGGAGCTCTTCGGCAACCCCTCGGGCAACTGCAAGCCGTACTCGTTCGCCGGCGGCCCCAAGCTGATCGCCGCGGTCAACTGCAGCACCGGCGACGTGGAGAACCCGCAGCAGCAGGTCCAGGAGCTCGACCCGACGACGGGCAAGACCAAGTGGACGTACCAGGTCAAGCGCGGCTGGGAGGTCGACAAGGTCTACTCGGTCAGCCCCCTCGTCGTCTCGCTGACCCAGTACGAGGAGAAGAAGTGGGCCATCGTCGCGCTCAAGGAGAACGGAACGCTTCGCTCACAGCTCGACGGTGACGACGAGGACAAGGTCACCGTCGAGTGCGGTGGCGGCATCATCGACTTCGCCGACACGCTCGAAGGCTGCGGCGGCCTGGCCGCCGACGCGAACACCTTCTACATGATGACCGGGGACGACACCAGCGGCGCCGCCCGTACCAACAAGGTCGTCGCGTTCGACCTGAACACCGGCAAGGTCAAGTGGAAGGCCCCCGCCCCCGCCGAGCGCACCATGAAGCCGCTCCGCATGGAGGGCGGCAACGTCCTCGTCTACATGGAGCCCTCGTACGAGGAGGGCGGGGCGATCGCGACGATCGCACCCACCGGAGGCGCGCCGAAGGTGCTGCTCCAGCACCTGGACTCGACCGCGCAGATCGAGAACTTCTACTCGTCCAAGACCGTCTACGCGGGCGGCCGTTCCTTCGTCGTCAGCGACCGTGTCAGCGGAAACGACGACTCGGAGGGCGAGACCACCATCATGGCCTTCGGCAAGTGACGGCCGACGTCGGCATCCCCAGCCCCTCCTTCTCAGACTCCGCAGAGGTACGTACGCCATGAGCCAGCCGCCCCAGCCGCCCAACGAACCGCCCCAGGGCGGATTCGGAGCCCCGCAGGACCCGCCGCCCGGCGGATTCGGCGCGCCCACCCCGCCGCCGGCCGACCCGTTCGGCAAGCAGCCCCCGCCCCCACCGCCCACCCCGCCCGCGGGCGGCTACGGCAGTCCGCCCACCCCGCCCGCGGGCGGCTACGGCAGTCCGCCCCCGCCGCCCGCCGGTGGCTACGGCAGCCCGCCCCCGCCCGGGCAGCAGCCGCCGCAGAATCCCGCGTACGGCTACCCGCAGGCGCCGGCCCCCGGCCAGCCGCCGGCCCAGCCCGGCTACGGCTTCCCGCAGGGGCCCCCGCCCGGACAGCCCGGCATGCCTCCGCAGCAGGGGTACGGCTACCCGACCGCCCCGATGCAGCCGCATTACGTCGCACCCCAGCCGGGCGGCGGCAAGAAGTTCAACACCCAGATGCAGATCATCGTCGCCGCGGTCGTGGCCGTGCTGCTCATCGTCGGCGGAGGGATCTTCTACGCCTCCAGCGGCAGTGACGACGGCAAGCAGGACGAGGCGTCCTCGGCCGGAACCGAGGGCAAGGACGGCGAGGGCAAGGGCGGCGAGGGCGGCGGCCTGGCCGGCGGCACCGAGAAGGCCCCGGCCGACACCAAGTCCAAGGTCGGCTTCCAGCTTCCCCACCCGAAGGTCACCGACACCACGGTCGTGGCCGGTTCCTGGGTGACGGACAAGGTCTATGTGAAGACCGGCGTGTACGAGGTCGTCGGTTACGACCTCGCCAAGGGCACCAAGCTCTGGACGATCCCGCTGACCGGCCAGGTCTGCGCCGCTTCCCGGCACATGAGCAAGGACTACAGGACGGCCATCGCCTTCGAGGACGGCAAGCCGAGCGCCGAGGACAAGTACCCCTCCTGCACCCAGATCGGCGCGCTCGACCTGGCCACCGGAAAGCTGATGTGGAGCAAGTCCGTCACCTCCGCGTCCAGCGGTGACGAGGCGGTCAGGTTCAACGAGGTCACGCTCAGCGGATCCACCGTCGCCGCGGGCGGCACCAGCGGCGGCGCCGCCTTCAACCTCGCGAACGGCGCCGAGCTCTGGAAGCCGAAGGCCGACACCAACAACTGCTACGACATGGGCTACGGCGGCGGCGAGGCCCTCGCCGTGGTCCGCAAGTGCGGCAGCTACGACGATCCGCAGCTGACCATCCAGGCGCTGAACCCGACCACCGGCGCACCGCTCTCCTCGTACAACATGCCGGCCGGCGTCGAGTACGCGAGCATCGTCTCCACCAAGCCGCTCGTCGTCGCGGCCGACGTCGGCGACACCGCCGGCGACGGCAGCAGTATCTCGGACTTCTTCTCCATCGACGCGGCAACGGGCAAGCTCATCGTCCGGATCTCGGCCGACGCGGACAAGTACGCCGCGGACTGCGGCTCCACCGAGGTCGAGGAGTGCACCGCCCTGGCCGTCGGGAACAACAAGCTCTACGTGCCGACCGAGAGGCACGAGGGCGGCGGCGAGTACGGCGAGACCAACGAGATCGTCGCCTTCGATCTCACCACCGGAAAGCTCGTCGGCGGCAGGGCGGACGCGGGTGACCGCTACGCGCTGACCCCGCTGCGCATGGACGGCTCCAACGTCATCGCGTACAAGGAGCCGCCCTACGACAAGGGCGGCCAGATCGTCTCCATCAACGGCTCGACCTTCGAGCAGACCGTGCTGATGGTCAACCCGGACGAGGAGTCGGTCCGCGACGCGGAGACGAGCTTCTCCGTCGACTACGCCGAGTTCATCTACGAGAAGGGCCGGCTGTTCATCTCCGAGCAGATGGTCAGTGAGCCCAGCAAGTCCAGCTCGCTGGACGACAAGCAGTACCTCGTCGTCTCCTTCAGCACCAACTGACCCACCCGCCCGGCCCGTTCGCGGGCCGGCGGCGACGGCCCTGCCGGTTGATCATCCGACCGGCAGGGCCGATCGTTTTCCGACGGGCAAGCGGCCCCGAATGACGCAGAATTCGGCATTCTGGGGGGCTTCTGCCCGGTAGGGGGCGCGCAGCGTCGAACAAGCGTGTAGCTTGCCGGGTCAGAGGGGCCGGGGGGCCTGTTCAGGGTTACGCAGCGCTGGTGCGCTGCACACATGGGGGCTATCTCGATGGGCGTGCGGCTCATGGTGGTCGACGACCACCGACTGCTCGCCGAGGCACTCGCCTCGGCACTGAAACTGCGTGGGCACCGCGTGCTCGCGGCAGCCGCGCCGACGTCCGGGGCCGCGGATCTGGTCGTCAGCAGGGCGCCGGAGGTCTGCCTGTTCGGCACGGCGGCGCCCGCCGAACCCGGGGCCTTCGACCCGATCGTGCGGATCGGACGGGAGCGCCCGCAGGTGGCCGTGGTGGTGCTGGGCCCGGTGCCGAGCCCGCGGGGGATCGCCGCGGCCTTCGCGGCGGGGGCGGCCGGTTACGTCCGGCACGACGAGCGCATAGAGGGCGTCGAGCGCGCCATGATCAAGGCCCGGGCGGGGGAGGTCGCGGTCGCACCCCAGCTGCTGCGGGGCGCCTTCGCGGAGCTGCTGCACCCGGCGGCGCAGCCGGACGACGAGGGCCAGCGGCTGCTGCGGATGCTGACCCCGCGCGAGATCGAGGTGCTGGTGCGGGTCGCCGAGGGTGAGGACACCCGGCTGATCGCGGCCGGGATGGGGATCGCGCCGAGCACCGCGCGGACCCATGTGCAGCGGGTGCTGATGAAGCTCGGCGTCGGGTCCCGGCTGGAGGCCGCCGCGCTCGCGGCCCGCACGGGGCTGCTCGACCGGGCCGCGGCGGGAACGCCGCAGGGGCCGGACGGCCACGCGTGAACGCGTGATCGTCCGGCCCCCGCGGGGGTACCGGGGTCAGCTCTCCGGCGTGCCGGGGGCCTCGTCGGGCACCTGGGTCGGGCGCAGCTTCATCCAGATCAGGAAGAAGAGCCCGAGCGCCAGCATGGCCAGGCCGGTCCAGAGGTTGATGTGGACACCCTCGGCCTTCTTCAGGTCGGCATCGGACGGGCTGATGCCGGCGATGGTGACGATCACTCCGTAGACCACGAAGAGACCGCCGATGATCCGCCGGATGTCGAACAGCCGTGCCGCCGTCGCGGACTTGCGCTCCAGCTCGGAGACTTCCTTGTGCAGGTCGGACATGGTGAGTGCCTCCGATCAGAGCGAGTAGGGCAGGTAGCAGAGGGCGGCGAGGACCATGGCGCCCCAGCCGAGCAGTGCGGGCTTGCGGTACCAGGCGCTGTCGCCCTCCTCCGGGACCTCTTCGGCGTCCGGGGACTCCGTCCCGTAGACCAGACCGGCCAGTTCGGCCTCCGGCTTGGGGGCGGTGAACAGGGTGACCGCGACCATGACGACCGCACCGGCGACGAATCCGACGATGGCGGAGACGAAGTTGGCGCCCTGGTCGGACGGGATGTCGATGATGCCCTGCTTGTAGATGACGAAGTAGTTGACCATCGCGGCCGTGGTACCCGCGACGAGCCCCCACACACCGGACTTCATCGAGGCGCGCTTCCAGAACATGCCGATGATGAAGACGACGAACATCGGGACGTTGAAGAACGAGAACAGCGTCTGCAGGTACGTCATGATGTTGGAGAAGCTGGCCGCGATGAACGCCGTGCCGATCGACGCCAGCACACCCACCGCGGTGATCAGCCGCCCGAACTTCAGGTAGTACGCGTCCGGCTGGTCCTTCTTCACGTACCGCTGCCAGATGTCCGTGGTGAACACCGTGTTGAACGACGACACGTTGGCGGCCATACCGGCCATGAACGCGGCCAGCAGGCCGGTCACCGCGATGCCGAGCACACCGTTGGGCAGGAGCTCCTGCATCAGCAGCGGAATGGCGTCGTTGTACGTGAGATCCGAACCGGGCGTACCGATCTTGGGCACGATCACGGCGGCGACCAGGCCGGGGATCATCACCACGAAGACGATGAAGATCTTCGGGAAGGCGGCGATCAGCGGGGTGCGCTTGGCGGCCGAGAGGTTCTTCGCGGACAGGGCGCGCTGCACCTCGGCGAAGTTGGTCGTCCAGTAGCCGAAGGAGAGCACGAAGCCCAGGCCGAGGATGATCGTCAGCCAGTTGGCGCCGAGCGGGTTGGCGTCACCGATGCCGGTGCCGCCCCAGGCGGACATGAAGTCCGCGCCGTGCTGCTTCTCCAGCGAGCCGCTCAGGCCGTCCCAGCCGCCGACGCGCTTCAGGCCAAGCAGCGTGATCGGGATCAGCGCCGCGAGGATGACGAAGAACTGCAGCACCTCGTTGTAGATCGCCGAGGAGAGCCCGCCGATGGTGATGTAGACGAGGACGAAGAGCCCCGCGACGACGATCGCGACCCACTGCGGCCAGCCCAGCAGCGCCTCCACGACGATCGACAGGGCGTAGAGGTTCACGCCCGCGATCAGGATCGCCGCGAAGGCGAAGAGTATGGAGCTCAGCAGGTGCGCGGACTTGTCGAAGCGCTGGAGCAGGAACTCCGGGACGGATCGGACCTTCGACCGGTAGTAGAAGGGCATCATCACCAGGCCGAGGAAGACCATGGCGGGGATGGCGCCGATCCAGTACCAGTGGACGACCGCGACGCCGTACTGCGCGCCGGTCGCCGCCATGCCCAGGATCTCGGTGGCCCCGAGATTCGCCGCGACGAAGGCCAGACCGGTCACCCAGGCGGGCAGGGACCGTCCGGACAGGAAGAAGTCGAGGCTCGTCTTCACACTGGCCCGGGCGGCGAAGCCGATGCCGAGCACCACGACGAAGTAGATCGCCAGGATTGTGTAATCGAGCCCGTTCGTGGGGAGCCGGAGCCCTTCGGCCAGATATTGCATGGGGGGGTACTCGCTTCGTTGCGCGAACTGAACCCGTCGGAACCTACGCCTTTGTGTTCAGAAAATGAACAGTCTGCATGGCGTTCTTTGTTTGATCGTGATCGCACGGGTTGATATGTCCGAGTTCGGCTACCCAGGGGCACAGGGACGTCACAGGATTCGACGTGATTGACGCACCTGTTGAGTTGTGATTAGTTATGTGCGGTTCTGTTTAGAGGGCGTTACATGGAGGAGCCTGGTGAAGAAGACGGTTACGACCCTCGCCGACGGCCGTGAGCTGATCTATTACGACTCCGCGGACGACACCGTCCGCGACGCCGTCGACCTGCGGCCGCTGGATGCCGTCTCGACGTCCTCGGAGATCCGCCGCGACCCGCTGCTCGGTGACTCGGTCGCCATCGCCTCGCACCGGCAGGGGCGCACCTACCACCCGCCGGCCGACGAGTGCCCGCTCTGCCCCTCACGGGAGGGCAGGCTCAGCGAGATCCCCGACACCGACTACGACGTCGTCGTCTTCGAGAACCGCTTCCCCTCCCTCGCCGGCGACTCCGGCCGGTGCGAGGTCGTCTGCTTCACCTCCGACCACGACGTCTCCTTCGCCGGGCTCACCGAGGACCAGGCCGCCCTGGTCCTGGAGGCCTGGACCGACCGCACCGCCGACCTCGCCGAGCTCCCGCAGGTCGCCCAGGTGTTCTGCTTCGAGAACCGGGGCGCCGAGATCGGCGTCACCCTCGGCCACCCGCACGGGCAGATCTACGGCTACCCCTTCGTCACCCCGCGCACCGAGCAGATGCTCCGGTCGATGGAGACCCACCGCGCCGAAACCGGCCGCAACCTCTTCGACGACGTCGTCGCCCGCGAACTGGCCGACGGCGACCGGATCGTCCTGGAGGGCGAGCACTGGGTCGCCTTCGTGCCGTACGCCGCGCACTGGCCGTACGAGGTCCACCTCCACCCGCGCCGCCGTGTCCCCGACCTGCGGGAACTCGACGAGGCCGCACGCACGGAGTTCCCACAGCTCTATCTGGAACTCTTGAGGCGATTCGACCGGATCTTCGGCCCCGGCGAGCCGCCGACCCCGTACATCTCGGCCTGGCACCAGGCACCCTTCAGGGTCCCCGGGCGTGAGGAGTTCGGGCTGCACCTCGAGCTTTTCACCATCAGGCGGACCACCGGCAAGCTGAAGTTCCTCGCGGGCTCCGAGTCCGGCATGGGCGTCTTCATCAACGACGTGCCGCCGGAGGCCGCGGCCCAGCGACTGCGAGAGGTAGCGAGCGAGTGAGCAACACCGGCAAGAAGTACCTGGTGACGGGCGGCGCGGGATACGTCGGCGGTGTCGTCGCCGCACACCTGCTGGAGGCCGGTCACACCGTGACCGTCCTCGACGACCTGTCGACCGGCTTCCGCGAGGGGGTCCCGCAGGGCGCCGAGTTCATCGAGGGCCGCATCCAGGACGCCGCGAAGTGGCTGGACGCCAGCTACGACGGAGTGCTGCACTTCGCGGCCTTCTCCCAGGTCGGCGAGTCCGTCGTCGACCCCGAGAAGTACTGGGTCAACAACGTCGGCGGCACCACCGCCCTCCTCGCCGCCATGCGCGACGCCGGGGTGCGCACGCTCGTCTTCTCCTCCACCGCGGCGACGTACGGGGAACCCGTCTCCAGCCCCATCACCGAGTCGGACCCCACCGCGCCCACCAACCCGTACGGCGCCTCCAAGCTCGCCGTGGACCACATGATCACCGGTGAGGCCGCCGCACACGGTCTGGCAGCGGTCTCCCTGCGCTACTTCAACGTCGCCGGGGCCTACGGCAGCCACGGCGAACGCCACGACCCCGAGTCGCACCTCATCCCGCTGGTCCTCCAGGTCGCCCTCGGGCAGCGCGAGTCGATCTCCGTCTACGGCGACGACTACCCGACCCCCGACGGCACCTGCGTACGCGACTACATCCACGTCGCCGACCTCGCCGAGGCCCACCTGCTGGCCCTCGAAGCGGCCACCGCGGGCGAACACCTCATCTGCAACCTCGGCAACGGCAACGGCTTCTCCGTACGCCAGGTGATCGAGACCGTCCGCCAGGTCACCGGCCACCCCGTCCCGGAGACCGCCGCGCCCCGGCGCGGCGGCGACCCGGCCGTCCTCGTCGCCTCCGCCGCCACCGCCAGGGAGCGGCTCGGCTGGCAGCCGTCGCGCGCCGACCTGGCCGCCATCGTCGCCGACGCGTGGACGTTCGCCCGCCGAGAGGAGCCCACCGCACCATGACCGACAACGCCGAGCTCACCGCTTCCTTCACCCAGCTCTACGGGACCGCCCCCGAAGGGATCTGGGCAGCGCCCGGACGGGTGAACCTGATCGGTGAGTACACCGACTTCAACGACGGCTTCGTCATGCCGCTCGCCCTTCCGCACACCGCACGCGCGGCCGTCGCGCGCCGCACCGACGGGCAGCTGCGCCTGCACTCCACCGACGTACCGGGCGGAGTCGTCTCCCTGCGCGTCGACGAACTGGCCCCGCACTCGGGCCACGGCTGGGCCGCCTACCCGGCCGGTGTCGTCTGGGCGCTCCGCGAGGCCGGCCACGACGTCACCGGGGCGGACATCCAGCTCACCTCATCCGTCCCCGTCGGCGCCGGCCTCTCCTCCTCGGCCGCCCTGGAGGTCGTCACCGCGCTCGCCCTGAACGACCTCTTCCAACTGGGCCTGAGCGCCCCCGAGATCGCCGTGCTCGGCCAGCGGGCCGAGAACGCGTTCGTCGGTGTGCCCTGCGGCGTCATGGACCAGATGGCCTCCGCGTGCTGCACCGAGGGCCATGCGCTGCACCTCGACACCCGCGACCTCACCCTGCGCCAGGTCCCGTTCGACCTGGCCGCACACGGGCTGAAGCTCCTGGTCGTCGACACCCGCGTCAAGCACGCCCTGGGCGACGGCGCGTACGCGGAACGCCGGGCCGGCTGCGAGGCGGGAGCCCGCGCGCTCGGGATCGGCACCCTCCGCGACCTTCCGTACGAGGACCTGGACGCCGCGCTGGAGACCCTCGCCGCCGGCGAGGACGAGTCGGTCGTGCGCTACGTCCGCCATGTGGTGAGCGACAACCACCGGGTGGAGCAGGTCATCGCGCTGCTCGACGCGGGCGAGGTGCGCGCGGCGGGTCCGGTCCTCAACGAGGGCCACGTCTCGCTCCGCGACGACCTGCGGGTCTCCTGCCCGGAGCTGGACCTCGTGGTCTCCGCGGCGAACGACGCCGGCGCGCTCGGAGCCAGGATGACCGGGGGCGGCTTCGGAGGCTCGGCGATCGTGCTGGTGGAGGAGGCGATGGAGGACACCGTCGCCAAGGCCGTCTCCGAGGCCTTCACCTCGGCCGGTCACGCCGCCCCGGGAATCTTCCCGGCGGTTCCCTCGGCGGGCGGCCGGCGGATCGCTCCGGCTGCTTGACCAGGACGAAATCCGCGACACCCGCCGGGGCGCTCCGCCTCGGCGGGCAGCCGCGTGCCGGGGCCGAACCCAGCGGAATGCGACGTTCTCTGTCTACTTCGGTCTCAATACGGAACATGAACAACACCCTGAACACCCATGGCGGTCAGTTCTGCGAATCGCCTTCCGCCGCACACCGCCCGCCGTAGGCTGATGCGCAGCACCGGTGGGGGCCGGTGCCGTTTCAGGGGACGAGACAGTCGGGTACGGCGCCCGGAGCGGGTGGCCGGCCGGCACACGGCGGCGGCCGTGCGCCGGCGGTCCACCGGAGTGCTCCGGGCGCCGTACCCGCCGTGGTCCGTCCCCGTCGGGGTCGGCCATGAACGGGGCGCCCCAGGAGCTCACACAGCATGGGGGTGTCTGTGGCTCGTATCCGGGTTCTGGTGGTCGACGACCACCGCATCTTTGCCGAGTCCCTCGCGGCGGCCCTCGCGGCCGAACCGGACATCGATGTGTCCGCGGCGGGCAGTGGCCCCGCCGCGTTGCGGTGTCTGGAGCGTGCGGCCGCCGAGGGCCGCCGCTACGACGTGATGCTGGTCGACGCCGAACTGGGCACCCTCGCCCCGGGTGGCACCCGCACCGTTCCCGCCCCGCGCGGAGCGCCGGACGGCGCGCCCCCGGGTACGCCCGCCGCCGCTCCGGTGGACGGCATATCGCTGGTGGCGGGGGTGCGTTCGAGCCAGCCCCAGATCCGTACGGTGGTGCTCGCCGAGAAGGACGACCCGCGCCGGGCCGCGATGGCGCTGCAGGCCGGTGCCTCGGGCTGGGTCGCCAAGGACTGCTCGCTGCAACGGCTGCTGGCGGTCATACGGGGTGTCCTGCGCGACGAGACGCATCTGCCGGCCGCGCTGCTGACCGGTGTCCTGCGGGAGCTGACCGCGGCCCGTAAGCACCGCACCGAGAGCGAACAGCTCGTCGAGTCGCTGACGCCGCGCGAGCGCGAGGTGCTGCGCTGCATGGTGGCGGGGCTGGGCCGCAAGGCGGTCGCGGAGCGGCTCTTCCTCTCCCCGCACACGGTGCGTACGCACATGCAGAACGTGCTGGGAAAGCTGGGTGTGCACTCGACGCTGGCGGCCGTGGCGCTGGCCCGGCGGGCCGGGGTGGGCCCGGCCGCGCTAACCGGGGATGTTGTCGAACGGGGCGGTCAACTGGCGTAGCAGTCCGGCCAGTTCGGACCGCTGCTGGCGGGAGAGCTCGCCCAGGATGGCCCGCTCCTGGTCGAGCAGCCCGGCCAGCGACTGGTCGGCCTTGTCGCGGCCGAGGTCGGTCAGCCGGACGAGGACACCACGGCGGTCGCTCGGGTCGGGCAGCCGCTCCACCAGATTCTTCTTGGTCAGCCGGTCGATGCGGTTCGTCATCGTGCCCGAGGTGACCAGGGTCTGGGTCAGAAGCTGGCCGGGGGAGAGCTGGTACGGGGCGCCGGCCCGGCGCAGGGACGTCAGTACGTCGAATTCCCAGGGCTCCAGCTGGTGCTCCGTGAAGGCGATCCTGCGGGCCCGGTCCAGATGCCTGGCCAGACGGGAGACGCGGCTCAGGACCTCGAGTGGCTCCACGTCGAGGTCGGGGCGCTCGCGGCGCCATGCAGCGACCAGTCGGTCGACCTCGTCCTCCATGTGGATCAGTGTAGAGGGTCCCTCGACATGAAGTCTCTTGAATTCAAGTGTCTTGACATCAAGAGATTCGCTTGGTGATCCTGACCCCATGACAGCACCCACCTGGGACCCCCGCCAGTACCTCCGCCACGCGGACCACCGCACCCGTCCCTTCCACGACCTCCTGGCCCGGACCGGACCCCTCCCGCACGAACCCGCACCCCGTATCGCCGACCTCGGCTGCGGCGCCGGCAACGTCACCGCCCTCCTCGGTGCCCGCTGGCCCGGCGCCCGTATCACCGGCTACGACAGCTCACCCCAGATGCTCGAACGCGCCCGCACCCACGCCGGGCCCCTCCTCGACTTCACCGAAGCCGACGCCGCGACCTGGGAGCCCACCGAGACGTACGACCTCATCGTCTCCAACGCCCTGCTCCAGTGGGTCCCCGGCCACACCGCCCGCTTCCCCCACTGGCTGGACGCCCTCGCCCCCGGCGGCACCCTCGCCTTCCAGGTCCCCGGCAACTTCGATGCGCCCAGTCACACCCTCATGCGCGAACTCGCCGACTCACCCCGCTGGCACGACCGCCTCGGCGGCGTCCTGCGCCACTCGGACGCCGTACACACCCCCGCCGACTACCTGGAGCACCTCACCGCACCCGGCCGGGCCGTCGACGTCTGGGAGACCACCTACCTGCACCTCCTCCAGGGCGAGGACCCCGTCCTCGACTGGGTCAAGGGCACCGGCCTGCGCCCCGTCCTCGACACCCTCGCCGACGACCCGGACGCCCACGACGCGTTCCTCACCGAATACCGTGACCTGCTGCGCACCGCCTACCCGGCCGGCCCGCACGGCACGGTCTTCCCGTTCCGCCGGATCTTCGCGGTGGCCAGGACTGCCGGCCACAGTGGGTGACGCGCCGGGCGTCAGCTCTTCCGGTGGCCTATCAGCCGCGGCTTCGACTCCAGGTTCTCCAGCCCGTGCCACGCCAGATTCACCAGATGGGCGGCGACCTCGGCCTTCTTCGGCTTCCGCACGTCCAGCCACCACTGGCCGGTCAGCGCCACCATCCCGACCAGGGCCTGCGCGTACAGCGGGGCCAGCTTCGGATCGAAGCCCCGGGCCTTGAACTCCAGGCCCAGGATGTCCTCGACCTGCGTCGCGATGTCACTGATCAGCGACGCGAAGGTGCCCGTGGACTGCGCGACCGGCGAGTCACGGACCAGGATCCGGAAACCGTCCGTGTACGTCTCGATGTAGTCGAGCAGCGCGAACGCCGCCTGCTCCAGCAGCTCACGCGGATGACCCGCCGTGAGCGCCCCCGTCACCAGGTCCAGCAACTGGCGCATCTCACGGTCGACCACGACGGCGTACAGGCCCTCCTTGCCGCCGAAGTGCTCGTACACCACCGGCTTGGAGACCCCGGCACGCGCCGCGATCTCCTCCACCGAGGTGCCCTCGAAGCCCTTGTCGGCGAACAGGGTGCGGCCGATGTCCAGGAGCTGCTCGCGGCGCTCCTTGCCCGTCATCCGGACCCGCCGGGCTCTTCTCGTCGGGGCGGGCCTGCTCTTCTCGCCGCTGGTACTTCCGTCGGTCGCCACGTCGTCAATCATGCCGGGTCGGCGGCCGCGGCCTTGCGCCGGGAGGCGATACGCGAAGCATCCGGCCACCGGACGTCGTGCGCCCAGCCCAGCTTCTCGAACCAGCGGATCAGCCGGGCACTCGAGTCGATCTGGCCCCTCATCACCCCGTGCCGCGCGCTCGTCGGATCCGCGTGGTGCAGGTTGTGCCAGGACTCACCGCACGAGAGCACCGCCAGCCACCACACGTTCCCCGACCTGTCACGGGACTTGAAGGGCCGCTTCCCGACCGCGTGACAGATCGAGTTGATCGACCACGTCACGTGGTGCAGCAGCGCGACCCGGACCAGCGAACCCCAGAAGAAGGCGGTGAACGCACCCCACCACGACATCGTGACCAGACCGCCGACCAGCGGGGGAATCGCCAGCGAGAGAATCGTGAAGCTGAGGAAGTGACGCGAGATCGCGCGGATCGCCGGGTCCCTGACCAGGTCCGGGGCGTACTTCTGCTGCGGCGTCTGCTCCTCGTTGAACATCCAGCCGATATGGGCCCACCACAGGCCCTTCAGCAGCGCCGGGAAGTTCTCACCGAACCGCCACGGCGAATGCGGGTCGCCCTCGGCGTCGGAGAACCGGTGGTGCTTGCGGTGGTCGGCCACCCAGCGCACCAGCGGACCCTCCACCGCCATCGAACCCGCGACGGCCAGGACGATACGGAGCGGACGCTTCGCCTTGAACGAACCGTGCGTGAAGTAACGGTGGAAGCCGATCGTCACGCCGTGGCAGCCCCAGTAGTACATGACGACCAGCAGACCCAGATCGAGCCAGCTGACACCACGGCCCCAGGCCAGCGGCACCGCCGCGACCAGGGCCGCGAACGGCACCACGATGAACAGCAGCAGCGCGATCTGCTCGACCGAACGCTTCTTGTCGCCGCCGAGCGTGGCGGAGGAGAGTGCGGAGTCGCCTGCCGCGGTCGGCAGGCCGTCGTCGATCACATCGGGGCTGGTGGGCATTGGGGAGTCCCCCGTGAGGTGAGGAAATATGACGGTATGAGCGGGCTACGCTTCCGTAACCTACGGCAACGTAAGTATGGCAGCGAAGAGGCCCACGACACGAGGACACCACCGTGGCAACCCGTGTGCGAACCGGCCTCCGCCCTTCGTGTACCCCCGATTGGGACCACCCAGCAGGGCAGCGAGCACGCCGAACCCCCGGACACCTATCCTGGGGGCGTCGGACAGCGCGGTCCGCACTCTGCATCACCGGGGTGACCCGTCAGCACCGCGAGCGCCCCGGCCCCCCTGACAGACGTGCTCAACCACTGCAAGGAGCCGCACACTGTGAGCAGTGCCGACCAGACCCCTGCCGCCAGCACCGAACTGCGGGCCGACATCCGCCGCCTCGGCGACCTCCTCGGCGAGACCCTCGTACGCCAGGAGGGCCAGCACCTCCTCGACCTCGTCGAACGCGTCCGCGCCCTGACCCGCACCGACGGCGAGGCAGCGGCCGAGCTCCTCGGCGACACGGACCTGGAGACCGCCGCACAGCTCGTGCGCGCCTTCTCCACCTACTTCCACCTCGCCAACGTCACCGAGCAGGTCCACCGCGCCCACGAGATGCGCGACCGCCGGGCCGCCGAAGGCGGGCTCCTCGCCCGCACCGCCGACCGCCTCAAGGACGCCGACCCCGAGCACCTGCGCCAGACGGTCAAGAACCTCAACGTCCGGCCCGTCTTCACCGCACACCCCACCGAAGCCGCACGGCGCTCCGTACTCAACAAGCTCCGCCGCATCGCCGCGCTCCTCGAAACCCCCGTCATCGAGGCCGACCGGCGCCGCCAGGACATCCGGCTCGCCGAGAACATCGACCTCATCTGGCAGACCGACGAGCTCCGTGTCGTCCGCCCGGAGCCCGCCGACGAAGCCCGCAACGCCATCTACTACCTCGACGAGCTCCACGCCAACGCCGTGGGCGACGTCCTGGAGGACCTGGCCGCCGAGCTGGAGCGCGTCGGCGTCGAACTGCCCGCCGGTACCCGCCCCCTCACCTTCGGCACCTGGATCGGCGGCGACCGCGACGGCAACCCCAACGTGACGCCCGCCGTCACCTGGGACGTGCTCATCCTCCAGCACGAGCACGGCATCACCGACGCCCTCGAACTCGTCGACGAGCTGCGCGGACTCCTCTCCAACTCCATCCGCTACACCGGAGCCACCGACGAGCTCCTCACCTCCCTCCAGACCGACCTGGAGCGACTCCCCGAGATCAGCCCCCGCTACAAGCGGCTCAACGCCGAGGAGCCCTACCGGCTCAAGGCCACCTGCATCCGGCAGAAGCTCGTCAACACCCGTGAGCGCCTGGCCGCCGGCACCCCGCACCGCCCCGGCTGCGACTACCTCGGCACCGCCGAGCTCACCGCCGACCTGGCCCTCATCCAGACCTCGCTGCGCGAGCACAAGGGCGCCATCGTCGCTGACGGCCGGATGGACCGCACGATCCGCACGCTCTCCGCGTTCGGCCTGCAGCTCGCCACGATGGACGTCCGCGAGCACGCCGACGCCCACCACCACGCACTCGGCCAGCTCTTCGACCGCCTCGGCGAAGAATCCTGGCGCTACACCGACATGCCCCGCGACTACCGGCAGAAGCTCCTCGCCAAGGAACTCCGCTCCCGCCGCCCTCTCGCCCCCACCCCGGCCCCGCTCGACGCCGCCGGCGAGAAGACCCTCGGCGTCTTCCACACCATCAAGCAGGCCTTCGAGCGCTTCGGTCCCGAAGTCATCGAGTCCTACATCATCTCGATGTGCCAGGGCGCCGACGACGTCTTCGCCGCCGCCGTCCTCGCCCGCGAAGCCGGACTCCTCGACCTCCACGGCGGCTGGGCCAAGATCGGCATCGTCCCCCTCCTGGAGACCACCGACGAGCTCAAGGCCGCCGACGTCATCCTCGACGAGATGCTCGCCGACCCCTCCTACCGCCGCCTCGTGTCCCTCCGCGGCGACGTCCAGGAGGTCATGCTCGGCTACTCCGACTCCTCCAAGTTCGGCGGCATCACCACCTCCCAGTGGGAGATCCACCGCGCCCAGCGCCGGCTCCGCGACGTGGCCCACCGCTACGGCGTACGCCTGCGTCTCTTCCACGGCCGCGGCGGCACCGTCGGCCGTGGCGGCGGCCCTTCCCACGACGCGATCCTCGCGCAGCCCTGGGGCACGCTCGAGGGCGAGATCAAGGTGACCGAACAGGGCGAGGTCATCTCCGACAAGTACCTCATCCCCGCCCTCGCCCGCGAGAACCTGGAACTGACCGTCGCGGCCACCCTCCAGGCCTCCGCACTCCACACCGCACCCCGCCAGTCCGACGAGGCACTCGCCCGCTGGGACGCGGCCATGGACACCGTCTCGGACGCCGCCCACGCGGCCTACCGCAAGCTGGTCGAGGACCCCGACCTGCCGACGTACTTCCTCGCCTCCACCCCGGTCGACCAGCTCGCCGACCTGCACCTCGGCTCGCGGCCCTCCCGCCGCCCCGGCTCGGGCGTCTCGCTCGACGGCCTGCGTGCCATCCCGTGGGTGTTCGGCTGGACCCAGTCGCGGCAGATCGTGCCCGGCTGGTTCGGCGTCGGCTCCGGCCTCAAGGCCCTGCGCGAAGCCGGTCTCGGCAACGTCCTGGAAGAAATGCACGAACAGTGGCACTTCTTCCGGAACTTCATCTCCAACGTCGAGATGACCCTCGCCAAGACCGACCTGCGCATCGCCCGGCACTACGTCGACACCCTCGTCCCCGACGAGCTCAAGCACGTCTTCGACACCATCGAGGCCGAGCACGAACTCACCGTGCAGGAAGTCCTCAAGGTCACCGGCAGCAAGGAACTCCTCGGCACCAGCCCGGTGCTCCAGCAGACCTTCGCCATCCGCGACGCCTACCTGGACCCGATCTCCTACCTCCAGGTGTCCCTGCTCGCCCGCCAGCGCCAGGCCGCCGAACGCGGCGAGGAAGCCGACCCGCTGCTCGCACGTGCCCTGCTGCTCACCGTCAACGGCGTAGCCGCAGGCCTCCGCAACACCGGCTGACCCCCGTGAGCGGGTGCGGTCCTGTCAGAGGGCGATGAACGTCGCCAGCAACAGGACCGCACCCGCGATCCCGGTGCCCCACGCCGTCCGCGTCAGCCGCATACCGCCGGCTATCACCAGGGCGGCCAGCACCAGCGCACCACCCAACGGCACCCAGGCATGCAGAAAACCCGGCGTCCCGGTGCGTACGACATCACCGGTGCCGGGCTTCACCACAACGGGGAAACGAGCCCCCTTCTTCGCCGCCACGGACCGCTCGATCGTCACCTCGGACCGCTTCTGCGAATCCGCGTCCGGCGAGAACGACCCCGTGCACGCGTCCTCACCGCACGACGTCACGGCCATCGTCCCGTGCTCACGGCCCTTCGCCAGAACGATGTGGTGCGCGCTCTCCCACGACGACCACACACCCGCCACCAGCAACAACAGGACGACACAGCCCGCCGCGAACGTACGGCCATGGGCCACCAGCCGGTGGGAGGAAGTCCGCTTCATGGGGGCCGATCCTTGGGCAGAGCCCTGCCAACGGTCAACCTGTGGCCGAAAAACACCCAAGAAGCAGCAGGAATGTCAGGAGTTGTACGCGGACTGAGCCCGCTCCAGACCCTCCGCCAGCAACGACTCCACCGCATCCGCCGACCGGTCCACCAGGTAGGCGAGCTCCTTGCGCTCCGCCGACGAGAAATCCTTCAGCACGAAATCAGCGACCTGCATCCGCCCCGGCGGCCGGCCGATCCCGAACCGCACCCGGTGATAATCCGGACCCATCGCCTTCGTCATCGACTTCAGCCCGTTGTGCCCGTTGTCACCGCCACCCAACTTCAGCCGCAGCATGCCGAAATCGATGTCCAACTCATCATGGACAGCCACGACGTGATCCAACGGCACCTTGTAGAAGTCCCGCAACGCCGTGACCGGACCACCCGACAGATTCATGTACGACATCGGCTTCGCCAGCACCACACGACGGCTCAGCGGACCAGGCGGACCCACCCGCCCCTCCAGCACCTGCGCCTGCGCCTTCTGCGCCCGCTTGAACTTCCCACCGATCCGTTCCGCCAGCAGATCGGCGACCATGAAGCCCACATTGTGCCGGTTCGCCGCATAGTCGGGACCCGGATTACCGAGACCCACGATCAGCCAGGGGTCGGTGACGTCGGACATCAGAGCTCGGTCTCCTCGCAGTGCGCACGGAACAGGTCGATACAGGGAAACGGGGCGGCGGAACCCCCGGAAGGGAACCGCCACCCCGTCAGTCAAGCAGGTGGGGCGAGGATCAGGCCTCGGCCGGAGCCTCCTCGGCGGGGGCCTCCTCGGCCTGCGCGGCGACGATCTGGAGCACGACGGCCTCCTCGTCACCGGCGAGCACGGAGCCCTTCGGCAGCGGGATGTCCTTGGCCAGGATCGAGTCACCGGCGTCCAGACCAGCGATCGAGACCGTGACGGACTCGGGGATGTGCGTCGCCTCGGCCTCGACGAGCAGCGTGTTCTGCACGTACTCGAGAAGGTTGGCGCCCGGAGCCAGCTCGCCCTCGACGTGCACCGCGATCTCGACCTCGACCTTCTCGCCACGCTTCACCGTGAGGAGGTCGACGTGCTCGATGTTGCCCTTGATGGCGTTACGCTGCACGGCCTTCGGGATCACCAGCGCGTCCTTGCCGTCGATCTCGAGACCGATCAGGACGTTCGCGGTACGCAGAGCGAGAAGCAGCTCGTGGCCCGGAAGGTTGATGTGAACCGGCTCAGCGCCGTGGCCGTAGACGACCCCGGGAACCAGGTTGGCACGACGCGTACGACGGGCAGCGCCCTTGCCGAACTCCGTACGGACCGTTGCGTCGAGCTTGATCTCAGCCATGCTGCACTCCTCGTAGGGGACTCATAAGGTGACGAAAAACCGATGGTCACCCGGCCCACGACAGGCCTGCTACGAAGAGCGCGTCGATAACGGACAACCGGCCCCACGCCTGCGCATGAGAACGGCCTCCCTCGCCGAGCAACTTGTCCAGTCTACCCGGCGGGGAGGCCGCGCCCCAAGTCGATCACCAGCAGGTGATCACTCCTGCTCCTCGAAGAGGCTCGTCACCGAACCGTCCTCGAACACCTCACGCACCGCACGCGCGATCGTCGGCGCGATCGAGAGCACCGTGATCTTGTCGATCTCCAGCTCACCCGGGGTCGGCAGAGTGTCCGTGAAGACGAACTCCGAGACCTTCGAGTTCTTCAGACGGTCCGCGGCCGGGCCCGACAGCACACCGTGCGTGGCGGTCACTATGACGTCCTCGGCACCGTGCGCGAACAGGGCGTCCGCAGCGGCACAGATCGTGCCACCCGTGTCGATCATGTCGTCGACCAGCACACACACCCGGCCCTCGACGTTACCGACGACCTCGTGGACGCTGACCTGGTTCGGCACGTCCTTGTCGCGACGCTTGTGCACGATCGCCAGCGGAGCATCCAGCCGGTCGCACCAACGGTCGGCGACACGCACACGGCCGGCGTCCGGAGAGACGATCGTCAGCTTCGAACGGTCGACCTTCGCACCCACGTAGTCCGCCAGGATCGGCAGCGCGAACAGGTGGTCGACCGGACCGTCGAAGAAGCCCTGGATCTGGTCCGTGTGCAGATCCACGGTGAGGATGCGGTCCGCACCCGCCGTCTTCATCAGATCCGCGATCAGACGAGCCGAGATCGGCTCACGGCCACGGTGCTTCTTGTCCTGACGGGCGTAACCGTAGAACGGCACGATCACCGTGATCGACCGGGCCGACGCGCGCTTCAGCGCGTCCAGCATGATCAGCTGCTCCATGATCCACTTGTTGATCGGAGCCGTGTGGCTCTGGATCAGGAAGCAGTCGGCGCCGCGGGCGGACTCCTGGAAACGTACGTAGATCTCACCGTTGGCGAAATCGAAGGCCTTCGTCGGCACGAGGCCGACACCCAGTTGATGCGCGACCTCCTCGGCCAGCTCGGGGTGGGCGCGGCCGGAGAAGAACATCAGTTTCTTCTCGCCGGTCGTCTTGATCCCGGTCACAGCACAGTCTCCTCAGACGTGTATCTGGCCCCGCGCAGCATGTGTCCCGATGTGCGACGAGCCAGCCGAAATGGGTGAGCACGTATCACGGTACGCCGCCTTCGGCGCACCTGTTTCCGGTCAGCTTTCGCCGTCGGACTCCTGCGAGGCGGCCTGAGCGGCCTGAGCCGCCGCACTCCCGGGCCGCTTCCGGGCGACCCAACCCTCGATATTCCGCTGCTGGCCCCGGGCGACGGCCAGCGAACCCGCCGGGACGTCCTTGGTGATGACCGAACCGGCGGCCGTGTAAACGCCGTCCCCGACCGTGACAGGCGCCACAAACATATTGTCCGACCCGGTCCGGCAGTGGGACCCGATCGTGGTGTGGTGCTTGGCCACCCCGTCGTAGTTCACGAACACGCTCGCCGCACCGATGTTGGTGTGATCACCGATCGTCGCGTCACCGACGTAACTCAGGTGCGGCACCTTCGTGCCCTCCCCGATCGTCGCGTTCTTCATCTCGACGTACGTACCGGCCTTGGCCTTCGCGCCCAGCCTCGTCCCCGGCCGCAGATAAGCGAACGGCCCCACCGACGCGCCGGGGCCCACCTCGGCGCCGTCCGAGACCGTGTTGTCCACCCGCGCGCCCGCGTGGACGACGGTGTCCTTCAGCCGGGAGTTCGGGCCGACCTCGGCGTCCTCGGCGAGGTGCGTCGCGCCCAGCAGCTGCGTCCCCGGGTGCACGACCGCGTCACGCTCGTACGTCACGGTCGCGTCGATCAGCGTCGAGGCCGGGTCCACGACCGTCACGCCCGCCAGCATGGCGCGCTCCAGGAGCCGCTCGTTCAGCAGACGCCTGGCCTCGGCCAGCTGGAGCC
The DNA here is from genome assembly GCF_045039765.1 of Streptomyces sp. NBC_01166. Lineage (NCBI taxonomy): Bacteria > Bacillati > Actinomycetota > Actinomycetes > Kitasatosporales > Streptomycetaceae > Streptomyces > Streptomyces sp. NBC_01166. The sequence goes on along the minus strand of NZ_CP108613.1, from coordinate 3,581,167 downwards.
GGTTGTTGATGCCCAGGATCTCCCGGTGGTCGCCGGCGATCGAGGCGCCGACGCGGTGACCCGCCTCGCGCAGGATCGACAGCACGTCGGTGAGGTACTCCTCGCCCTGGCTGTTGTCCGTACGCACCTTGCCGAGCGCCTCGCCGAGCAGCCGGCCGTCGAACGCGAAGACCCCGGAGTTGATCTCCCGGATCGCGCGCTGCGCGTCGGTGGCGTCCTTGTGCTCGACGATCTCGGTGACCGCGCCCGTGGCCGCGTCGCGGACGATCCGGCCGTAGCCGGTGGAGTCCGGGACCTCGGCGGTCAGCACGGTGACGGCGTTCGCGTCGGCCGTGTGGGTGGCCGCCAGCGCGGAGAGCGTCTCGCCGGAGAGCAGCGGGGTGTCCCCGCACACGACGATGACGGTGCCGTCCACGGCGCCGCCGAGCTCCTCCAGGCCGATCCGGACCGCGTGGCCCGTGCCGTTCTGCTCGGCCTGGTAGGCCGTCCGTACGGGGGCGTCCCCGGCGGAGAGGTGCGCGGTGACCTGCTCGCTGGCGTGGCCGACCACGACGACGAGGTGCTGGGGGTCGAGCTCACGGGAGGCGGCGACGACATGTCCGACGAGCGAGCGCCCGGAGATCTCGTGCAGGACCTTGGGGGTCTTCGACTTCATGCGGGTGCCCTCACCCGCTGCGAGGACGACGACGGCGGCCGGGCGGTTGGCGCTCACGGATGTGCCCTTCGGCTTCGGGTGGTGGACATCCGCAGGATACCGGGGGCTTTTGTGCCTGAAACGAGCGCGGGCCCCGACCGTGAGGTCGGGGCCCGCGCTCTCAGGGCTCCCGGGGAAGGAATCGAACCCTCATTCAATGGACCAAAACCATTTGTCCTGCCATTAGACGACCCGGGATAGCCTGTTGCGTTATGTCCGATTCTCTTGATCGGCGCATTTCGCAGCCCCTACTATGCCGTACCACCAGCCCTCGACGCGACGGTACAGGTCCGCGCTTTTCAGAACCCGGACCACGAGGCAACCGCGGTAATCCTCGCCCGTGTTCTTCCGGTTCGTCTTCGGGGAGTGCCTCTTGAGCGTGGTCTTGCCGAACCCGGAGGGCGGGGCGCCTGTGAGATCGGCCCAGTAGCGCTCCGCGGCCGCAACGTCGGCGGTCTCGTGGATGTGCACATGGAACCGGAGGTGCTCCGGCGGCACACCCAGGAGGCGCAGCCATGCGAGGTAGACCGAGATCATGTCCGGGTCGCTGTTGATGAAGGTGACCCTCTCCTGCGGGCGGTGAGGCTTCGACTTGGATCCCTCCGCCCAGTAGAGGCTCACACCCACCAGGAGCAGCTCGCGTGGGCTCAGTGGGCCGATCTCGGTCGCTGCCGCCTTCTTCACCCGCACGCGTTCGGCGTCGCGTCGCCGAAGAGTTTCTTCCCAGCCGCGCCGGGCGATGGCGGAGGCCTCCTCGCGAGTCCGCTTGCGCTCAGGCTTCGGCAGGTCTCGCACCCACAGCGAGATCGACCCCTTCGAGCACCCCAGCTCCACCTGGATCTGGTCGTACGTCATGCCCTGGAGACGCAGCTCCCGGGCCTTCGCGCGCAGGTCGTCCTTGGCGTTGGGGCGCTTCGTCCACTCCGGAGCGGGCTCGCCCTCCAGGAGGCGGTTCAGGATGTCGTGGTTGTCGACGTGTAGGTGGTCGCGGATCTGGCGGCGGCTGAGCCCCTCCCGCCGCAGCGCGATCGCCCTCTCGCGCAGGCCCTCGAAGTCCGCGTACTTGCCACTGGCATGTGTCATACGAACAGCGTCGTCCGGAATGCGGACGTCCGGGTCGAAAGGGTGCTCGGTTCACCGGATCGTGCGATCTACCCGCCTTTGCGGTATGACCGGTCACTTTCCGTGCTGACGGAGTCGCCGGAAAATGGGATGCGTCCGCCCGTAGGCTGGATGCCATGACCGCAACGGGGGCAGACCGGGAAGCGGCGGGTCTGACCACCCGCGGCTACTGGTGGTGGGAGCGGCGGCGCAGTGTCGCCCTGGACGTGGGGCTGGCGCTGGTTTCGGCGCTGGAGTGTGCGCTTGAGGGGGTGGCCTTCGCCGGGGACACCGGGCTGCCGGTGCCGCTCGGGGTGCTCTTCGGGCTGCTGGCGGGGTCGGTGCTGGTGCTGCGCAGGCGCTGGCCGATCGCAGTGGTGCTGGTGTCGATAGCGACGACGCCGGCCGAGATGGGCTTCCTGATGGGGATCGTCGGGCTGTACACCCTGGCGGCTTCCGATGTGCCGCGCAGGATCACGGTGGCGCTGACGGGGATGACGCTCGTCGGCACGTTCATCGTGTCGTACGTGCGGCTGCGGCAGAGCGTGAGTGATCACGCCGAGTTCGGGCCGCTCTGGTACGTCCCGGTGGTGTCGCTCTTCATGTCACTGGGACTGACGGCGCCCTCGGTGCTCTTCGGCCTCTATATCGGGGCGAGGCGCAGGCTGATGGAGAGTCTGCGGGAGCGTGCGGACTCCCTGGAGCGGGAGCTGTCGCTGCTGGCGGACCGGGCGGAGGAGCGGGCCGAGTGGGCGCGTACGGAGGAGCGGACCCGGATCGCGCGGGAGATGCATGACGTGGTGGCGCACCGGGTGAGTCTGATGGTGGTGCACGCGGCGGCGTTGCAGGCGGTGGCTCCGAAGGATCCGGCGAAGGCGGTGCGTAACGCTGCGCTGGTGGGGGACATGGGCCGGCAGGCGTTGACGGAGCTGCGAGAGATGCTCGGGGTGCTGCGGAGCGGGGATGCTCTGGTGGCTCCGCGTGCGGGGCAGGTGCCGTTGGCCTCGGTGGGGCGGGCGGCTGCCGCCGCCGCGGTCGTGGCTGAGGACGGGCCGCGGTTGCGTGAGGTGGAGGCGCTGGTGGCGCAGTCCCGTGAGGCGGGGATGACGGTGGAGCTGTCGGTGGAGGGGGAGCTGCGTCCGTATGCGCCGGAGGTGGAGCAGACGGCGTACCGGGTGGTGCAGGAGGCGTTGACGAACGTGCACAAGCATGCGGCGGGTGCGAAGACGCGGGTGCGGTTGGCGTACCGGGGGGTGGAGGTGGCGATGCAGGTGGAGAACGGTCCGACGGACGGTGTGACGGCGGATGCGGGGCTGCCGAGCGGTGGCAACGGTCTGGTGGGGATGCGGGAGCGCGTGCTGGGGCTCGGGGGTGTGTTCGTGTCGGGGCCGACGGACGCCGGGGGTTTCCGGGTGTCGGCGGTGCTGCCGGACGGTGGGACGGCGGGGTAGGGGGCCGGCTGTTCAGCCCGAGGTGAGGCGGGTGGGCTGTACGCCGGTGATGAGGGTTTCGAGGGCGCGGTCGATGTCGGAGCCGAGGTACCAGTCGCCGGTGTGGTCGATGGAGTAGACGCGCCCTTCGCTGTCGATGGCGAGGACTGCTTGCGCGTCGCCTTCTTCGCCGAGGGGGGCGACTTCGGTTTCGAGTGCGCGTCCCAGGTCGCCGAGTGTGCGTGCGAGGTGGAGTCCGCTGAGCGGGTCGATGCGCACGGTGGTGGTGGCGATGTGGCGGCCGGGGGCGGACGAGGTGATGCGGAGTCCGCCGAATTCGGCCCAGGCTTCGACGGCTGCGGGGAAGACGGCGTGCTGGTGTCCGGCGGGGGAGGCATGGGAGCGGAGGGCGTCGGCCCATTCCTCGGCCTGTCGGATGTCCCAGCGGCCGGGTTGCCATCCGGCGTCGCGGAGTGCGGCGTCGAGGGCGACGGGGAAGCGGGTGGTGGAGGTGCGGTTCTGCTGGCCGGGCAGGTCGAGCATGGTGTGGTTCAGCCCTTCTCGGCGGTGGTCGCCGCACCGGTGGTGAGGTCGACGGGGCGTACGCCGAAGTGGGCGAGCATCTCGGTGCAGGAGCGGCAGGGGGGTGCGTAGCTGCCGTGGAGGGGGTCGCCGTCCTCGCGGATGCGGCGGGCGGTGAGGCGGGCGTGTTTGAGCGCGCGGCGGGCTTCCCCGTTGGTGAGGGGTTTGCGCTGGGCTCGTTTGGAGCGGCTGTCGTCGGCTGCGGTGAGCTGTCGTGACAGGAGTATGGCTTCGGGGCAGCGCCCGGTGAAGCGTTCGCGCTGGTTGCTGGTGAGGGTGTCGAGGAAGTCCTGTACGAGTGGGTGGAGGACGGGTGGCTGGTCGCCTTTGCCCGCGGTGCAGGTGAGTGTTTCCCCGCGTACGGACAGGGCTGCGGCCACCGCGGGCAGGATGCCGTCGCGGCGGTGGTGGAGGTGGGGTGCTCTGTCGGTCTCGGTGGCGCTCCAGCTGAGTCGCGGGTCTCCGGATGTGACTGTTTGTGCTGTGTGCATGGTGCTGGTGTCCCTCCCTGCAATCCCCCGAGTTGCGGGGGACAGCCTGCCAAATATGCAGGGTGGTGGGGAAGCTGGGTGGGTGAAACGTGTCTGCGTGTCGTGGGGCGGTGGCCCTGTTGTCGCGTGTCCGTCACCCCTCGGTGACGGTCGGTGAGTGGGGTGCCGGGGGCGGGGGGCGTTGTTGCGTCACCGCATAGGCTGTGCGGAACACCAGACGCAGCAGGGGGCAACCGCCATGACGACAGGTCGGCTCGGGCAGCAAGCCGCGCCACCGAATGCGGCCTATGCCGGGCAGGTCGTGCATTTCCCGGATCCGGTCCGGGCGTCCCGCCACCCCAAGGGTGTGCGTGTGGACGGGAACGGCTTTCCGGTGCTTTCGCCGTACGCGCGCGCGGCCGCGGAGATCGCGGACCCGCCTCCGGGGTTCGGTGTCGACGAGTTGCGGCTGACGGATTACGTGTCGGCGAACGCGGCGTTGGCGGCGAGCGGCCATGAGCTGTGGGACACGATTCCGGCGGTGGCGACTCCGCACGGGTGGACGTGGCATCACGTGGCGGGTGGCCGGCGGATGGAGCTGGTGCCGGTCGAGGTGAAGGCATTGTTGCGTCATCACGGTGGTCTGGCGACGACTTCGGTGGATCAGGACCGTCGGGGCACGCGGCCGTTGCAGGAGACGCGGCCTGCTCATTTCCGGCTGCCGAAGGGTTCTGTGGCGGTGGGTGAGCAGCAGATCCAGGGTGTCGAGGAGGATCTGGGCTATCGCCTCCCGGGGGCGTACAGGTCGTTCCTGAAGGCGGCCGGTGGTTCGGCTCCGGTGGGTGCGGCGTTGGACGCGGAGCTGGGTCTGCTCGTGGATCAGCCGTTCTTCACGGTGCGTGAGGAAGCCGCTGTGAATGACCTGGTGTATGTGAACAAGTGTCTGCGTGATCACTTCACGAAGGATTTCCTGGGCGTGGGTTTCGTCCAGGGCGGGATCCTGGCGGTGAAGGTGCGTGGTGACGGCGTGGGGTCGGTGTGGTTCTGCGCGTACGACGATGCGCGGGATCAGGACGGCTGGGGTGTGCAGGAGCGGGTCGACCGGCTGCTGTTGCCGTGCGGTGAGGATTTCGATGCGTTCCTCCAGCGTCTCGCGGGTAATCCGCCGGAGTTGGAGACGGTGGCGAACCTGATGGTGGACGGTGGCTTCGCGCGGGCCGTCCCGGTGGAGGGGTGAGCGCGGTGGTGACGTTCGCGCAGGCGCAGGAGCGGGCGGATGAGTGGGTCAACGGTGACGTGCCCGCATATCAGCACCGTGAGGTCCGGGTCCGTGAGTTCGAGCTGGGTTTCGTGGTGTGGGCCGAGGACCGTGCGGAGGGCCCTGTTTCGGACGGGGGCCGTCAGCGGCTGGTGATCGCCCGGGACAGTGGCGAGGCGACGCTGTGGCCCGGGTTGCCGGTGGGTGAGGTGATACGGCGGTACGAGGAGGATTACGGGGCTTCCGCGGAGGCGGAGGCTGCTCCGGAGCCGCCGCAGCGTATCGATCTGAATCAGACGTCGTTCCTGTTGACGCCGCCGGAGTGGTTGCAGGAGGCGGCGGACAAGCTGGGGATTCCGGATCGGCGTGCGGAGGGGGACGCGCCTCCTGCCGCTTCCGCGCCGTCTGCCGCTTCCGCGCCGTCTGACGCTCCCCCGCCGCCTTCGGCTCCTGGTGCTCCTTCTCCCTCTCCTTCTGTTCCCGCGCCGGCCGGTGCCGGTTCGGGGTCGGCGTGGCCGGCTGCCGGTGGGCAGCGGGATCATGAGCCGACGGTGAACGACGGGGTGCCTGCCGGGGCGACGCCTTGGGCGGGCACGGACACGAACGCGGGTGCGGACGAGGGCGGTGTGCCGTTGCCCGCGACGGTGTTCGCGCCGCCGCTCTCGGGGTCGGACGACGACGGGACTCCGCCGCCGGTCGTTTCGGCGGAGGCGCCCACGGCGTTGATGTCGGGTGGCAGTCAGCTGCCGCCGACGGCGGTGGTGCCCGGGCTGGACCCGCAGGCGCCGCCTCCGGGGCCTCCTGCGCCCGCTGCTCCTTCGGCTCCGGCTCCTTCGGCTCCGGCGCCCGGTGCGCCGGCTCCTGCCGGTCCTGGGCGCGGGGCGGGGGACATCGCGGATGCGGCGACGAGTAAGGCGGTCGTGCCGCCGCGGGGCGCTCGGGGGTCGGGGTCGTCGACTCCGCCGCCGCCCGGGGCGCCCGGTGTGCCGGGGGCGCGGCCGGGGGCGACTCCGCCGCCTTCCGGGCCGGGTGCGCCAGGTGCGCCGGCGGGTGGTTATGTGCCGACGCAGCTGGTCTCGCAGACGCCGCCTCCGGGTGTGCCGGGCTCCGGTGGGACGCCGCCTCCGGGTGCGCAGCCGCCTGGTCCTCCCGGTCCTCCTGGCCCGCCCGGTCCTCCGGGTGCGACGCCGCCTCCGGGTGGCGGGCTGCACCATGCCGCGACGATGTTCGCCGATGCGAGCATCGGTGGCCCGAACGCGCCGCGTCCTCCGGGCCCGCCGGGTCCTCCTGCTCCTCCCGGCCCTCCGGGTGCTCCAGGAGCGACGCCGCCTCCTCCGCCGCCACCTCCTGGGTCCACGCCGCCGCCCGGTCCTCCGCCGCCGCCTCCGGGTGCGACGCCGCCTCCGGGTGGCGGGGTGCACCATGCCGCGACGATGCTGGCGGCTCCGGGGCAGGTCGTCGGTCCGGGTGCGCCGCAGCCGCCCGGTCCTCCGGGGCCTCCCGGGCCTCCCGGGGCGCCGGGGCCGCACACTCCGCCGCCTCCTCCTGGGGCGTACGGCTATCCGCAGCAGCCGGTGGGCCTGCCGACGGTCGGTCCGGGCTATCAGGCCGTGCTGCGCTTCCGTGCGGCCGACGGCAGTGAGCAGCAGCTGATCCGGCGTTCGGCGCCGGGTACTCCGCATCCGGAGTGGCAGATGCTGCACGAGCTGCGTGGGATGGGTGTCCCGCCGCAGCAGGTGATCGAGCTGCATACGGAGCTGGAGTCGTGCGAGCTTCCGGGTGGTTACTGTGCGCGGATGATCCGGGAGACGTGGCCGCAGGTCCGGATCACGAGTGTCGCGCCGTACGGCACGGATCATGCGAGCCGGCAGCAGGGTATGCAGCATCTGCTGACGCATCAGGGTGAGTTGCATCAGGTGGCCGACGGGCCGGCGCGGCCGGCCCCGGTGCGGGCGCCGCTGCCGCAGATGCCGCCTGCGCAGGCTGTGCCTCCGGAGGCGCTGGCGGAGGAGCTGCACGGGGCGTTCGGTCCTGGTGTGCTGCGGTTCGACCAGCGGGCGGTGTCCCGTCAGGGTGTGCCCGAGGTTGTGGCGCGGACGCTGGTGTGGGCGGGGTTGCCCGCTGATTTCGGGCCGTTCTTCTGGGCGCAGCCGGGTCATCCTGTGGTGCCGACGCTGGCGGAGCTGGCGGGGCAGCGGCAGGTGCAGCCCGCGTCGGACGCGGGTTCGTATCTGGTGATGGGTTCGGACTTCGGCCGGGCGATCTGTGTGCAGTACGGGACGGCGAACATCGTGGCTGTTCCGGTGGAGGCGGGTCCGGGTGGTCAGCCCGTTCCGCCGCAGTTCGTGAACACGGGGCTGCCGGAGTTCGTGCGGTCGATGGCGTTGCTGGGCCGGATGTGGCGGTTGCGGTTCGGGTTGAATCCTGAGCAGGCGGGTCGTTGGACGGTCGATTTCCAGGCGCAGTTGGTGGCGATCGATCCGGCGGCTCTGGCGTCGCCGGAGGGCTGGTGGTCGGTGCTGCTGGAGCAGATGTGGGACGGGCTGCTGTGATGCGGTCCGGTCGGGTCTGATCCGTTGTGTACGAGAGGCGTTCGTCCCGTGATGGGGCGGGCGCCTTTTGTGTGGAGTTCTGTGACGCGGGTCGCTTCCGACTTGAATGCAGCTGATCGATTCCGACTTCCGGGCCAATTACCGCATCCTTGACGTATTGCTTCATGGTCGTGGAGTCGGAGAGCGGGAAAGAGGGCTTCAGGGATGAGTGGTGGACCGGTGTCCGCGCACGGTTTTGTCGGTGTTCGGGGGCGTGGTTACCGTCCTGAGCAGGTGGACCGCATGGTGGCCTCGCTGTCGGCGGAGCGGGACGGGGCCCTTGAGCGGCTTGCCCTGCTGACGGGGCGTGCCGAGGAGTTGGCGGCGGAGGCGGCGCGGCTGGGTGAGGTGGTGGCCTCGCTCGCGCCGCAGACCTATCAGTCGCTGGGGGAGCGTGCCCAGCAGATTCTGGCTCTGGCGGAGGCCGAGGCGGAGGCGGCGCGGGGTGCGGCGCTGGAGGAGGCGCAGGCGCTGCGGGACGCGGCGGACGTGGCGGGCCGGGAGGTCCGTGAGGCGGCGCGTGAGCAGGCGGGGGCTGTGCGGGCGGCGGCGGACGCCCGTGCGGAGGAGGTGCTGGCGGAGGCGCGGGAGAGCGCCGGGGCGCTGGTGGAGGAGGCGCGCCAGGAGGCCGGTGAGGTGCGTGGGGCGGCGGAGGAGGAGATGGCCGGTACGCGTCGCCGTACGGCGGGTGTGCTGTCGCACCAGGAGCAGGAGCATGCCGAGCGGCGCAAGGCGGCGGAGGGTGAGATCGCCCGTGCGGAGGCGGCCGCGGCGGAGCGCGAGGCGGAGCTGACGGCTCGTGGGGAGGCGCTGCTCGAGCGGGCGCGGCGGGAGCTCGCGGAGACCGAGGAGGCGGCCCGGCACGGTCAGGAGGACGCGGAGGCGCGGGCGGCGGAGCTGCTTTCGGGGGCCGGGATGGCGGAGGAGCGTGTGGTGCGGGAGACGGAGCGGATCCTTCGGGAGCACGAGGAGGGCCGTGAGGAGGTGCAGGCGCACATGGCGCATGTGCGTAATTCGTTGGCGGCGCTCACGGGGCGTGCGGTGACGGGCCCCGCGGGGGAGTGACGGGGCGCTCGTTGCGGGCGGGCCGGCCGGGTCAGGGGCGTGGCCAGGGGTGCTTGGAGATGTGCTCGATGCCGGTGTTGAAGCGTTTGAGGTAGGCGGCGTAGGCGGCAATGTCCTCGTCCGGCCAGTCGTGCATGACCTGGTCCAGTGCGCGTACGACGCGTTCGCGTTCTTCGTCGAGGAGGCGGGCGCCCTTGTCGGTGATGCGGAATTTGCGGGCCGTGCCGCCCTCGGGGTCGGCGATGCGCTCGGTCAGTCCGGCGCGCGTCGCGGCGGCGGTCTGGCGGTTGAGGGTGGAGGCGTCGAGGCCGAAGGCGTCGCTCAGTTCGCCGATGGACATCGGTCCCTGGACGCGGATGCGGCTGAGCAGGACGTAGGCGCTCCGTTCCAGGAGGGCGTTCTCGTGGCGGCCGCCCCGGTGGTGGGCGAGGTCGTGGCGCCAGAGCAGCATCTGCTCGTACTCCACGTCGTCCGTGGGTCCGGCCATGCCTGCCGCCTCCTGTTCTGCACGGGCCGGTCGCAGGTCGCTCCGGCGGTGGTTCATGCTCCCATGAGATGTGCACTAGACACATAACGTGCATGACACATTGGGCATGTACGATGCACATCGCTACTCGACAGAACGAGCCGTGCGACCCGACCCCAAGGAGTTCCATCCTCATGGATGCCCCCCAGCCGACCGCCGGATCAGGCGGTGTGATCGCCACGCTCGCCTTTGCGGGCACCGTGGCGGCGGTCATGCAGACCCTGGTCACCCCGCTCATCGCGGAGCTGCCGAAGCTCCTCGACACCACGTCCTCCAACGCCGCGTGGGTGATCACGGTCACCCTGCTGGTCTCGGCCGTGTGCGTGCCGGTCTCCGGGCGGCTGGGCGACCTGCTGGGCAAGCGCCGGATGCTCCTCGTGTGCGCGGTGCCGCTGGTCGTCGGGTCGGTGGTGTGCGCGCTCGCGTCCTCCGTCGTCCCCATGATCATCGGGCGCGGTCTGCAGGGGATGGGCATGGGCATGGTGCCGCTCGGCATCGCCCTGCTGCGTGACGTGGTGCCGAAGGAGAAGATGAGCTCCTCCATCGCCCTGGTCAGCGCCTCCCTCGGCATCGGCGGCGCCCTCGGTCTGCCGATCGCCTCGGCGGTAGCCCAGTACGCCAACTGGCGGGTGCTGTTCTGGGGCTCGGCCGTGCTGGCCTTCATCATCTTCGCCCTGATCTGGTTCCTGGTCCCGGACGTCCCGGCCGGCGCCAAGGGGCAGCGTTTCGACGTGCCCGGCGCCCTCGGCCTGGCCGTCGGTCTGGTCTGCCTGCTCCTCGCCGTCTCCAAGGGTGCCGAGTGGGGCTGGACCTCCACGACGACGATCGGCCTGTTCGTCGCCTCCGTCGTGGTCCTTCTCGTCTGGGGCTTCTGGGAGCTGCGGACCAAGGACCCGCTGGTCGACCTGCGCACCACGGCCCGTCCCCGGGTGCTGATCACCAACCTCGCGTCGCTCTTCGTCGGCTTCGGCATGTACGCCGGCATGCTGATCGCGCCGCAGCTCCTGCAGTTCCCCGAGGCCACCGGCTACGGGCTGGGCCAGTCGATGCTCGCGGCGGGTCTGTGGATGGCCCCCGGCGGCCTGATGATGATGGTCATCTCCCCGCTCGGCGGGAAGCTCACCGACTCCCGCGGCCCGAAGTTCACGCTGATCTGCGGTGTGCTGGTGATCGCCGGGGCGTACGGGCTGGGGATCCTCCTGATGGGCTCCGCCTGGGGGCTGATGCTGTTCCTCATGGTCAGCAGCAGCGGCGTCGGCCTCGCCTACGGTGCGATGCCCGCCCTGATCATGAGCTCGGTCCCGGTGTCCGAGACGGCCGCGGCCAACGGGTTCAACACCCTCATGCGCGCGCTCGGCACGTCGATCGGCGCCGCGGTGATCGGCGCGGTCCTCGCCCAGATGACCACGGAGACGGCCGGCTACAGCTTCACCTCCGAGGCCGGGTTCCGTACCGGCCTGATGTTCGGCTGCGGTGTCGCGCTGGTCGCCGTGGTGATCTCGGCGTTCATCCCGGCTCTCCGCCGTCCCGACGGCGCGGGCGAGCAGGCCGAGGCTGCCGCCGCGCCCGAGGTCGCCGCCGCCAAGGGCTGACCCCGGCGCGCTTCCTTCCGGACCTGACTGCCCGGTTCCGGCCCCTCCGGGGGCCCGGAGCCGGGCAGTCCGCCGTCGCGGGCCCGGCCCTTCCGCCGGCCGGTGCCGTCACCTCGTGGCCGTGTCACCGCCGCCCCGCGGGCGGGGCTCCCGCGAGGATCCAGGGCTCGACGGCCTCGTACTGGCGGCGCTGCCCGGCGGGGTCCGCGTCCCGGCCGTACAGGGTGCCCAGCCACCCGGCGAGGAAGCCGAAGGGGATGGAGACCAGGCCGGTCGTGGTGAGCGGGAACCAGTTGAAGTCGCGGTGGGGGAAGACGGATCCGGGGGAGCCGGAGACGAGGTCGGTGCCGGTGATCAGGACGAACACGCAGGCGGTACCGCCGAGGAGGGTGCAGAGCAGCCCGGTGCGGGTGAAGCGGCGCCAGAACATGCTGTAGACGAGCGCCGGGGCGATGGCGGACGCCCCGACGCAGAAGGACAGGGTCACCAGCGCCTGGACGTTCCAGTGCCGGGCGAGGACGGCGAGGGCGACGGCGAGTGCTCCGACACCGACCGCCGCGGCCTGGGCCGTGGCCATCTCGGTGCGGGGCCTCATCGGCCGCCCGGTCCGCCGGCCGTGGGCGAACAGGTCGTGGGCGAGCGAGTTGGCGCAGGCCAGGATCATTCCGGCGACGGAGGCGAGCAGGGTCAGGAAGATCGCCGTGGTCATGGTGGTGACGACGAGCGCCCCGGTCCTGCCGCCGCCCGCGACGGCGGCGGTGACCTGGAGGACGGCGCTGTTCCCCTGGGCTCCGGCGGCGGTGATGCGCTCGCCTCCGACGAGAGCGGCGGCTCCGAAGCCGATGACGGTGAGGAGGAGGCAGATGCCGACGACGACGCAGACGGCCCAGGACAGGGAGCGGCGGACCGCCCGGGCGTTGCGGACGCTGGTCATCCGCATGGTGATGTGCGGCAGGCAGGCGGCGCCGAGCACGACGGTCAGTTCGCTGCTGATCATGTCGAGGTCGCTGCCGCCGAACTGGAGGCCGGAGTGCAGATAGGCGGCGCCCGCCCCGCTCCCTCTCTCGGCGGCGCGGAGCAGGGCGCCGGTGTCCCAGTCGAAGCGGCCGAGGACGAGTACGGAGACGAGGAGCCCCGCGCCCAGGAGCGCGAGGGTCTTCATGATCTGGATCAGGGCGGTGCCCTTCATGCCGCCGATGGCCGCGTAGCCGATCATGACGACGCCGAGGGCGATGATCGATCCGGTGCGGAAGCCGGAGCTGTCGAAGCCGAGGATGAAGGCGAGCAGGTCGCCGCTGCCGGCGAGCTGGACGACCATCAGGGGCAGCAGGGCGGCGAGGGTGACGGTGCAGGAGGCGATGCGGGCCGCCCGGCCGGGGGCCCGGCGGGTGAGCATGTCCCCCATGGTGAACCTGCCCGCGTTACGCAGCGGTTCGGCGAGCAGGAACATCAGCAGGACCAGGGAGAGCACCGTGCTGAGCGCGAGTACGAGCCCGTCGTGGCCGGTGAGGGCGATGACTCCGGTGGTGCCGAGGACGGTGGCGGCGGAGAGGTAGTCCCCGGCGATGGCGAGGCCGCCCCGCAGGGGCGAGAGGGCGCGGTAGCCGGTGTAGAACGCATCGAGGTCGTCGCGGTCGGGGCCGGTCATGACGCAGAGCAGCAGGGTGAGGCTGGCGACGGCGATGAACGCGGTGAGGGACATCGTCTGGGCCGACTCGTCGAATCCGTTCACCGGCCCGGCCCCTTCCTGCGGTCCGGTGCCGGTGCGCCGGCCTTCGCGTGGCCGGCGCGGTCGCGGAGTCCGGCGCTGAGCGGGTCGACGGTGCGGCGGGCGGTCCACTCGTAGACGGCGATCGCGGCGAGCGCGACGGGGAGCTGGCACAGGCCGAGGAGGAGGCCGGTGGTGAGTCCGCCGTCGCCGACGGGGCGGGTCATCAGGGCGGGGGCGTAGCCGGACAGCAGGAGGAAGAGGGTGAAGTAGCCGAGGGCGGTGAGGGCCGAGACGCGGCGCAGCAGGCGGTAGGCGGTGCGGAGCCGTCGCAGGTCGCTGTGGTGCCCGGGCGCCGGGGCGCGGCCGGGTCCGGGTGCCGGGGTGGCCGGCGGTGGCGGGGGCGGGGAGCTCTGCCAGGGCATGAGGTAGTCGCCGGGGTACGGGGGCTGAGCGGGGCGGGGCGGGGGCTGCCGGGGCGGGTGCGGGGGTGGCTGCGAGTGCTGAGGCATGGCGGTGCTCCCTGCATGGCTCGGGCCCGGGACGGGCTGCAAGGCAGGTGCGCGGGTGCGCTGTCGGGAGCGCGTACGTTACTCGCGGGTATCGCGGAGGGGGAGGGTTGTGGGCGAACTACCCCAGGTAACACGCCACTTGTCTAGTCCTTCGGCGTTCGGGGAGCGCTCTCGTGCTCGTCCAGGACCGGGAAGCGGCGGGGGGCCAGGACGACGAGGACCAGCAGGGCGAGAGCGGCGGCGACCGCGGCGCCGGTGAACACGTGGTCCACGGCGGTGTCGACGGCCCGCCGCAGATAGTCCGTCGCCGCGGCGGAGAGGGAGGCCGGGTCCTCGAGGGCGTGCGATACCGCGTCCAGATCACCGGGCAGGCCGGGGACGGGGGAGTGGGCCAGCCGGGAGGCGAGCACGCCGTTGGCGACGGCGCCGAAGAGCGCGGCGCCGATGCTCTGGCCGACTTGGCGGCAGAAGAGCACGGACGCCGTCGTCGTTCCCCGCTCGGCCCAGCCGACCGTGGACTGGACCCCGACGATCAGGGGGAGCTGGAAGAGGCCGAGCGTCGCGCCGAGCAGCAGCATGAGCAGGGCGGGCTGCCAGGCGGTGCCGGGATAGGGCAGCAGCGGGAAGCAGAGCAGGACCAGCAGGGCCCCGGACATGCCGGTGATCGCGGTGCGGCGGAAGCCGATGCGGTTGTAGACCCGGTCGGAGAGGGCGGCGGCGACGGGCCAGCTCAGGGTCATCACGGAGAGCACGAACCCGGCGGCGATCGGGCCCAGTCCGAGGACGGACTGGGCGTAGGTCGGCAGGAAGACGGTCGGCGCGACCATGAGCAGCCCCATCGCGCCGAGGGCGAGATTGACCGAGGCGATGGTGCGGCGCCGCCAGACCCAGCCGGGTATGACGGGTTCCGCGGCGCGGCGTTCGATGAGGACGGTCAGGGCGGCCAGCGCGGCGCTCGCCCCGAACAGCCCGAGCGAGGGGGCGGAGAGCCAGGGCCAGGCGACGCCGCCCTGGACGAGCGCGGTCAGCAGGAGGGCGCCGGTGGCGAAGACCGCGAGGGCGCCCGCCCAGTCGATACGGGGGCGGGTGGCGGGACGCGGCCTGGCGGGTTCGTGGAGGTGACGGACCACCAGCCAGAGGGCGACGGCACCGACCGGCAGGTTGATCAGGAAGATCCAGCGCCAGTCGGCGTAGGCGGCGAGGAGCCCGCCCGCCGCGGGCCCCGCCACGGCCGAAGTCGCCCAGACGGTGGAGAGTTTCGCCTGGATCTTCGGCCGTTCCTTGAGCGGGTACAGGTCGGCGGCGATCGTCTGCACCGTGCCCTGGAGGGCGCCGCCGCCGAGACCCTGGACGACGCGGAAGGCGATGAGGGCGGCCATGTTCCAGGCGGCGGCGCAGAGCAGGGAGCCAACCAGGAAGAGGATGATCCCGGCGATCAGGACGGGCTTGCGGCCGAAGGTGTCGGAGAGCTTCCCGTACACCGGCAGGGTGACGGTCACGGCGAGCAGATAGCCGGAGAAGAGCCAGGAGAAGACGGAGAACCCGCCGAGGTCGCCGACGATCTGCGGCACGGCTGTCGCGACGATGGTGCCGTCGATGGCGGCGAGTCCCATGCCGAGCATGAGGGCCGCCGCGACGGGGCGGCGGCTCCGGTCGGTGCCCGGTGGTGTCCCGGGGGCGGCGGCCCCTCGTACCGCTTCAGGGCTGTCCGTTCCGCCGGTGCCGTCCGTGCCGCCCACAGGGGTCCCTTCCCTATGCATCTACTTGCCGATGGACACTGTCTCACCGCCCGGCGCCGTACGGGAGCCGCAGGCCGGAGAGCGGGACCCCTACTCAGGTCCCGCACCCGGGGCCCGGACCCCTAGGGGGAGCACCGGAGTTGTGCCCGGGGGCCGTTCCTCCCGCCGGAGGACGAGAGACGGGTGCCCTGTTCCTTAGCGTGTTCTTATACCGACCGGCACGTGGGGGACGGTCGGTACAACGCCGCGGATGCGGCCCGCCGCAGGGGGCGGGGTGGGGAAAACCCCACTCGAAGACTGCGCCGGGCACCAGCGCGCCGGAGCACCTCTTCACCCGAGACTCGGAACGTACACAGAGACGTCCGCGCATCGACCGACATAGGAGAAAAACCGTGACAACGGCTGTAACCATTCCCAGGCACGGGGACACTGGAGGGCGTACGGCCGTTGCTGCGCGAGCGCGGCAGGTCGTCAAGGCGTACGGCACGGGCGAGACCCGGGTCGTGGCGCTCGACCATGTCGACGTGGACATCGTCCGCGGGCAGTTCACGGCGATCATGGGCCCGTCCGGGTCGGGCAAGTCGACCCTGATGCACTGCCTGGCGGGTCTGGACACGGTGACCTCGGGGCAGATCCACCTCGCCGACACCGAGATCACGGGCCTCAAGGACAAGAAGCTGACGCAGCTGCGCCGGGACCGTATCGGCTTCATCTTCCAGGCGTTCAACCTGCTTCCGACGCTCAACGCGATCGAGAACATCACGCTGCCGATGGACATCGCGGGCCGTAAGCCCGACGCCGGCTGGCTGCGGCAGGTCGTGGAGACCGTCGGTCTCGCCGAGCGGCTCAAGCACCGGCCCACGCAGCTCTCCGGCGGCCAGCAGCAGCGTGTCGCGGTGGCCCGGGCGCTCGCCGCCCGCCCCGAGATCATCTTCGGTGACGAGCCCACGGGGAACCTGGACTCGCGGGCCGGCGCCGAGGTGCTGTCCTTCCTGCGCAAGTCGGTCGACGAGCTCGGCCAGACCATCGTCATGGTCACCCACGACCCGGTGGCCGCCTCCTACGCGGACCGGGTCCTCTACCTCGCCGACGGCTCCATCGTCGACGAGATGAAGAACCCCACGGCCGAGCAGGTCCTGGACCGGATGAAGGACTTCGACGCACGCGGGCGGACGTCATGACCGTCTGGAAGACCTCGATGCGCAACTTCCTCGCGCACAAGGGGCGGATGGCGCTCTCCGCCGTCGCCGTCCTGCTGTCGGTGGCGTTCGTGTGCGGCACGCTCGTCTTCACCGACACGATGAACACCACCTTCGACAAGCTCTTCGCGGCGACGTCCGCCGACGTGACGGTCAGCCCGAAGGAGGCCGAGGCCGCCGACGTCCCGGAGAACGGCAAGCCCGAGGCGCTCCCCGCGTCCGTCGTCGCCGAGGTCGCCGGGGTGGACGGGGTGAAGAAGGCCGAGGGCGCGGTCAGCAGCATGGCCGTCACCCTCGTCGACAGCCACAACAAGAACCTCGGGTCCGACACCGGTGCCCCGACGATC
The DNA here is from genome assembly GCF_045039765.1 of Streptomyces sp. NBC_01166. Classification (NCBI taxonomy): domain Bacteria; kingdom Bacillati; phylum Actinomycetota; class Actinomycetes; order Kitasatosporales; family Streptomycetaceae; genus Streptomyces; species Streptomyces sp. NBC_01166. Next base: position 3,564,353 of record NZ_CP108613.1, on the reverse strand, counting down.
GCGGGCAACTGGACCGACAACGACCTGCGGTCCATGGAGATCACCTCCGGCCACGCCCCGCGCGGACCGACCGAGGCCATGATCGACGCCGACACCGCCGAGAAGCACCATCTGAAGGTCGGCGACGAGGTGCGCACCATCGCCGTCACCGGCGACATCAGGGCGAAGATCACCGGTATCGCCTCGTTCACCGTGACCAACCCCGGCGCGGCCGTCGTCTACCTCGACACCGCGACCGCACAGCAGAAGCTGCTGGGCGCGCCCGACGTCTTCACCCACATCTCGGTCACCGCCGAACCGGGTGTCGCCGACAACCGGCTGAAGAAGGACGTCGCCGCGGCTCTGGGCGACGCGGGCACGTACAAGCTGCAGACCCAGAAGGAGGCCGCGGACGCCAACAAGGACTCCATGGGCTCCTTCCTGGACGTCATGAAGTACGCGATGCTCGGCTTCGCCGGGATCGCCTTCCTCGTCGGTATCTTCCTGATCGTCAACACCTTCTCGATGCTGGTCGCCCAGCGCACCCGCGAGATCGGTCTGATGCGGGCCATCGGCTCCAGCCGCAAGCAGGTCAACCGGTCCGTGCTCGTCGAGGCGGTCCTCCTGGGCATCGTCGGATCGGTCCTGGGAGTCGCGGCCGGCGTCGGCCTCGCCGTCGGGCTGATGAAGGTCATGGGCGCCGTCGGCATGGAGCTCTCCACCAAGGACCTCACCATCGCCTGGACGACCCCGGTGATCGGACTGGCCCTCGGTATCGTCGTCACCGTCCTCGCCGCGTACATCCCGGCCCGCCGGGCCGGCAAGGTCTCCCCGATGGCCGCCCTGCGGGACGCCGGAACCCCGGCGGACGCCAAGTCCGGCTGGATCCGTGCCGGAATCGGACTGGTCCTGACCGGGGCCGGTGCCGCCGGCCTGTGGGCGACGACCCGGGTGGACGAGGCGAGCGAGGGCTCGCTCTACCTCGGCCTGGGCGTGGTCCTCACCCTCATCGGCTTCATCGTCATCGGCCCGCTGCTCGCCGGCGCGGTCGTGCGGGTGCTCGGCCTCGTCGTCCTGCGCCTGTTCGGCCCGGTCGGGCGGCTGGCGGAGCGCAACGCGCTGCGCAACCCCCGGCGTACGGGAGCGACCGGCGCGGCCCTGATGATCGGCCTGGCCCTGGTGGCGTGCCTGTCGGTCGTCGGCTCGTCCATGGTCGCCTCGGCCACCGACGAGCTGGACAAGTCGGTCGGCACGGACTTCATCGTCCAGTCGAACACCGGCCAGCCGATCGTGCCGCAGGCCGCGGACGCCATCGAGAAGGTGCCCGGTATCGAGCACGTGACGAACTACAAGGTGCTCGCCGCGAAGCTCACCAACCCCGACGGTTCGTCGTCGGACGACCACGTCACCGCCGCCGACCCGACGTACCCGCAGGACCTGCGGCGCGAGACCGTCGCCGGCGACCTGGCGAAGGCGTACGGCGCGGATTCCATGTCGGTCGGGTCGGACTACGCCGCCCTGCACAAGATCAAGATCGGCGACGAGCTCACCGTCGCCTTCAAGGCCGGCGACACCGCGAAGCTGAAGGTCGCCGCGATCACCTCGGACGACACGAGCGTCGACCAGGGGGTGATGTACATCAACGTCTCCACGGCCGAGCGTTACGTCGCCGCCGACCGGATGCCCGAGAACATGATCATGTTCGCCGCGGCGGAGGACGGCAAGGAGAAGGAGGCGTACGCGGCCATCAAGAGCTCGCTCGCCGCGTACCCGCAGTACAAGGTGCAGAACCAGGCCGACTTCAAGGAGGACCTGAAGGACCAGATCGGCCAGCTGCTGAACATCGTGTACGGCCTGCTCGCCCTGGCGATCATCGTCGCGGTGCTGGGTGTGGTGAACACCCTGGCCCTGTCGGTGGTCGAGCGGACCCGCGAGATCGGCCTGATGCGGGCGATCGGCCTCTCCCGCCGCCAGCTGCGGCGCATGATCCGGCTGGAGTCCGTGGTCATCGCCCTGTTCGGCGCACTGCTCGGACTCGGCCTGGGCATGGGCTGGGGAACGTCGGCCCAGAAGCTGCTGGCCCTGGAAGGGCTCGGGGTCCTGGAGATCCCGTGGCCGACGATCGTCACCGTGTTCGTCGCCTCGGCCTTCGTCGGACTGTTCGCCGCCCTGGTCCCGGCCTTCCGGGCCGGCCGGATGAACGTCCTGAACGCGATCGCCACGGACGGGTGACGGAGCCCGCCGTAGGATGACTGATCCGGCCCCGGGGCGTTCCTCCAAACGCCCCGGGGCCGGTTCGCGTCCCGCTGCCTCCGTCAGGCGTGCATGACCGGTACGTCGTACAGAGGGATCCACTTGTCGCGGGTGACGACCGTCAGCCCTTCGGTCTGGGCCTGGGCGACGAGGATGCGGTCGAAGGGGTCACGGTGCAGCGGGGGGAGGCGGCCGGCGCGCACACCGTGCTCGGCGGTGATCGGGAAAGGCCTGAACTGCATGTCTCTGGCGCGCTCGGCGAGGTCCGGGGCGCCCTCCAGCTTGCCGAGGCTTTGCTTGATCGCGATCTCCCACGGCGTGGCGGCGCTGACGTAGACCTCGGACTCGGTGCGCAGGAGTTCTCTCGTGTCCTCGGCAAGCTCCGGTGAGGCATTCAGCCACCACAGGACGACGTGTGTGTCGAGCAGGAGTCTCATCCACGCATCCCGAACGCTTCGGCGATGTCGTCAGGGAGCTCGTCGAAGTCCTCGGGGATATGAATCTGTCCCCGGAGTGCGCCGTAGTCGGTCCGGTTGACCTTGGACCGAAGGGGCACCACCTTCGCGATGGGCTCCCCGGCCCGGCTGATCACGACTTCCTCGCCGGTCTCGACCTGCTGCAGTATGCGCGAGAAGTGGGTTTTGGCCTCGTGCACGTTGTACTGGCGGGCTGCTTCCATGACTGCCTCACAAGGGCCGCAGGTGGACTAGCTACGGACTAAGGCTAGCCCCGCTGCCGCCGTCCGGACAACGGCGTTCCCTCGCGCGAGTGACACACCGGCGTCGTACGCTGGAGCCCCCGGCCCGTGCCACGTGTCGGGTCCTTCGCGTTGCTCACTCGCGTTGCTCACTCGCCACACCGGACGGAACCTTCATGAGCCTGCACGGTCTGCTGGATGTCGTCGTCACCGACCCGGCGCTCTCCGAAGCGGTGAAGGCCGCCGCCGACGGCCACCGGGCCCATGTCGACCTGGTCGGCCCGCCCGCCGCGCGCCCCTTCACCGTGGCCGCGCTGGCCCGTGACGCCGGGCGTACGGTGCTCGCCGTCACCGCGACCGGCCGGGAGGCCGAGGACCTGGCGGCCGCGCTGCGGACCCTGCTGCCGCCGGACACCGTGGCGGAGTTCCCCTCCTGGGAGACGCTGCCCCACGAGCGGCTCTCGCCCCGCTCGGACACCGTGGGCCGTCGCCTCGCCGTCCTCCGCCGCCTCGCGCACCCCCGGCAGGACGACCCGGAGACCGGCCCGGTCAGCGTGGTCGTCGCACCGGTGCGCTCCGTGCTCCAGCCGCAGGTCAAGGGGCTCGGCGACCTTGAGCCCGTCGCGCTGAGCAGCGGGCAGACCGCGGACCTGGGCGAGGTCGTGGACGCGCTCGCGGCAGCGGCGTACGCCCGTGTCGAGCTGGTCGAGAAGCGCGGGGAGTTCGCCGTGCGCGGCGGCATCCTGGACGTCTTCCCGCCGACCGAGGAGCACCCCCTGCGGGTGGAGTTCTGGGGCGACGACGTCGAGGAGATCCGCTACTTCAAGATCGCCGACCAGCGGTCCCTGGAGGTCGCCGAGCACGGCCTGTGGGCTCCGCCCTGCCGTGAGCTGCTGCTCACCGAGGACGTACGCACCCGGGCCGCGGCCCTCGCGGAGGCGCACCCGGAGCTGGGTGAGCTGCTGGGGAAGATCGCGGAGGGGATCGCCGTCGAGGGGATGGAGTCCCTCGCGCCGGTCCTCGTCGACGAGATGGAGCTGCTGCTCGACGTCCTGCCGAAGGGCTCCATGGCGCTGGTCTGCGACCCGGAGCGGGTCCGGACCAGGGCCGCGGACCTCGTCGCGACGAGCCAGGAGTTCCTCCAGGCGTCCTGGGCGGCCACGGCGGGCGGCGGCGAGGCCCCGATCGACGTCGGAGCGGCCTCCCTGTGGGGCATCGCGGACGTCCGCGACCGGGCGCGTGAGCTGTCCATGATGTGGTGGTCGACCTCCCCGTTCGCCGCCGACGAGGAGCTCGACGGGGACTCCCTGAAGCTCGGGATGCACGCCCCGGAGACATACCGCGGCGACACCGCCCGGGCGCTCGCCGACACCAAGGGGTGGCTCGCCGACGGCTGGCGCACGGTGTACGTCACCGAGGGCCAGGGCCCAGCCGCCCGCACGGTCGAGGTGCTCGGCGGTGAAGGGATCCCGGCCCGCCTCGACCAGGACCTGGCCGAGATCACACCGTCGCTCGTGCACGTCTCGTGCGGAGCCATCGACAACGGCTTCGTCGACCCGGCGCTGAAGCTGGCCGTGCTCACCGAGACGGATCTGACCGGGCAGCGCACCGCCAGCAAGGACCTGGGGCGGATGCCGGCCCGTCGCCGCAAGTCCATCGACCCGCTGACGCTCCAGGCGAACGACTACATCGTGCACGAGCAGCACGGTGTCGGCCGCTACATCGAGATGGTCCAGCGCACCGTGCAGGGCGCGACCCGCGAGTACCTCCTCGTCGAGTACGCCCCCGCCAAGCGCGGCCAGCCCGGGGACCGGCTCTACATCCCCACCGACCAGCTGGAGCAGGTCACCAAGTACGTCGGCGGCGAGGCCCCGACCCTGCACCGGCTCGGTGGCGCCGACTGGACGAAGACGAAGCAGCGGGCCAAGAAGGCCGTCAAGGAGATCGCCGCCGACCTGATCAAGCTGTACTCGGCGCGGATGGCGGCCCCCGGCCACGCGTTCGCCCCGGACACCCCGTGGCAGCGCGAGCTGGAGGACGCGTTCCCGTACGCGGAGACGCCCGACCAGCTGTCCACGATCGCCGAGGTCAAGGAGGACATGGAGAAGTCCGTCCCGATGGACCGGCTGATCTGCGGCGACGTCGGGTACGGCAAGACGGAGATCGCGGTGCGCGCCGCCTTCAAGGCGGTCCAGGACGGCAAGCAGGTCGCCGTCCTGGTGCCCACGACGCTCCTGGTCCAGCAGCACTTCGGCACGTTCACCGAGCGGTACGCCCAGTTCCCCGTCAATGTGCGGGCGCTGAGCCGCTTCCAGTCGGACACCGAGTCGAAGGCGACGCTGGAAGGGCTGAAGGACGGGTCGGTGGACCTGGTCATCGGGACGCACCGGCTGTTCTCGTCGGAGACGAAGTTCAAGGACCTGGGCCTGGTCATCGTCGACGAGGAGCAGCGCTTCGGCGTCGAGCACAAGGAGCAGCTGAAGAAGCTCCGGGCCAACGTGGACGTGCTCACGATGTCGGCGACGCCCATCCCCCGTACGCTCGAAATGGCGGTGACGGGCATCCGCGAGATGTCGACGATCACGACGCCCCCCGAGGAGCGGCACCCGGTCCTCACCTTCGTCGGGCCGTACGAGGAGAAGCAGATCGGTGCGGCCGTGCGGCGTGAACTCCTGCGTGAGGGCCAGGTGTTCTACATCCACAACCGGGTCGAGTCCATCGACCGGGCCGCGGCGCGGCTGCGGGAGATCGTGCCCGAGGCGCGGATCGCGACGGCGCACGGGCAGATGGGGGAGAGCCAGCTGGAGCAGGTCGTCGTCGACTTCTGGGAGAAGAGGTTCGACGTCCTCGTCTCCACGACGATCGTCGAGTCCGGCATCGACATCTCCAACGCGAACACGCTGATCGTGGAGCGCGGCGACAACTTCGGTCTCTCCCAGCTGCACCAGCTGCGTGGCCGTGTGGGCCGTGGCAGGGACCGTGGCTACTCCTACTTCCTGTACCCGCCGGAGAAGCCGCTGACCGAGACCGCGCACGAGCGGCTGGCGACGATCGCCCAGCACACCGAGATGGGTGCGGGCATGTACGTGGCGATGAAGGACCTGGAGATCCGCGGAGCGGGAAATCTGCTCGGCGGCGAGCAGTCCGGTCACATCGCGGGGGTCGGCTTCGACCTGTACATCCGGATGGTCGGCGAGGCGGTGGCGGACTACCGGGCGGCCGTGGACGGCGGGGTCGAGGAGGAGCCGCCGCTGGAGGTCAAGATCGAGCTTCCCGTCGACGCGCACGTCCCGCACGACTACGCCCCGGGTGAGCGGCTGCGCCTGCAGGCGTACCGCTCGATCGCCTCCGCGAACTCGGAGGAGGACATCAGGGCGGTGCGCGAGGAGCTCACCGACCGCTACGGCAAGCTGCCGGAGCCGGTGGAGAACCTCCTGCTGGTGGCGGGCCTGCGGATGCTGGCCCGGGCCTGCGGGGTGGGCGAGATCGTGCTCCAGGGGCCGAACATCCGCTTCGCGCCGGTGGAGCTGCGCGAGTCGCAGGAGCTGCGGCTGAAGCGGCTGCACCCCAAGACGATCTTCAAGCCGGCCACGCGCCAGATTCTGGTGCCGCGGCCGACGGCCGGCCGGATCGGCGGGAAGCCGGTGGTGGGGCGCGAACTCCTGTCATGGACCGGGGAGTTCCTCACGACGATCCTGGGGTCGTAACTCCCGGGCCCCGCCGGGGCGCACGGCGCCGCGCCACTGCGGGGCCCGGGGGTGTGTCGGTAAGGGCCGGGGCCGTGGCGGGGACGCCGCCTTCACGGCCGGGTCCCGCCGCGCCTAACCTGGTGCGCTGTGACCCCTCTTCGAGCCGTGCCCCGCCGCCACCGACTCCTCGCATGCGCCACGGCGGCGCTGGTGAGCGCGTTGGCCCTGACCGGTTGCGACGCCGTGAGCGACCTCGGCGTCCCCGAGCCGGCCGCGACCTCCCCGGCTCCCGGGGGGTCTGCGCTGCGGGCCGTCGACGGGCTGAGCGTGAAGGGCCGCGCGCCGAGGACCGGGTACGACCGTGACGAGTTCGGGTCCGCCTGGGTGGACACCGACCGGAACGGCTGCGGCACCCGGGACGACGTACTCGCGCACCAGCTGTCCGGTGTCGAGCGGGACGCCGACGGCTGCAAGGTGCTCAGCGGTGTCCTCGACCCCGATCCGTACACGGGGGGCCGCATCGCTTTCGAGCGCGGTCGCAGCAAGGTGGACATAGACCACCTCGTCGCCCTGTCCGACGCGTGGCAGAAGGGCGCGCAGCAGTGGAGCGACGGCAAACGGCGGGCCTTCGCGAACGACCCGCTCAATCTGGTGGCCGCCGACTCGTCGACCAACCGCCGCAAGGGGGACGGGGACACCGCGACCTGGCTGCCGCCCAACAAGGCGTACCGCTGCACGTATGTGGCGGGGCAGGTGTCGGTGAAGAGCAAGTACGGGCTGTGGGTGACCGAGGCCGAACGGGACGCCATGCGGAAGGTGCTGTCCTCCTGCCCCGCCGAGAAGCTGCCCACCGGCGGCAGTCCGACCGAGGCGCCCACGCGTTGAGGATGCCCGTGCCGCCGTTGTGAATACTGTGCCCATGTGGAAGTGGCGGCTGACGGCCGCGGGGATGAACCTGCTGTTCGGGTTTCCGGGCGTCGTCCCGATGTTCCTGGTCTGGTACTACCTGTCGAACGGGCCGCTCGCGGACGCCGGCTGGACCTCCCGTGAGCCGACCGAGAACGACGGAATGACACTCTGGCTCGTGATCGTCGTGCCCGTGGTGGCGGTCTTCGGGATCCTCTGGTGGCTCGCCAACGACTGGCTGCGGCACCGGGCCTCGCTGTCGCCGGGCGTGTACTGGACGGCCGGCGTGCTGCTCACGCTCTGGCCGGCGTGGGCGGCCGCCGTCGGTTCGGTCGTGTGAGGGCCGAAATCGGTTGGCGGGGAGCCGGGCGCTGCTTACCTTGGCCGCATGGACCTGAAGATCACGACGCTTGCCGAGCGGCCGGAGCTCGCCGGAGCGATCGAGGAGATGCCCGACACCTGGCCCGAGTTCGTGCTGGAGGACCTGGTCGGGTGGGCCAACTTCCCCCGCATAGCCGCCGAGTTCCCTGAGTTCGTGCTCGTCGCCACCGATCCCGGGGGTGCGGTGGTGGCCCGGGGCTACAGCGTGCCGTTCGCCCTGGGTGCGCCGGGCCGGGGGGCGCTGCCGGAAGGCGGCTGGGACCAGGTGCTGTTGTGGGCCTTCTCGGACCTGCGGCACGGGCGCACTCCGGACACCGTCAGCGCGATCGAGATCACCGTGACGACCGGGCGGCTCGGGCAGGGCATCTCCGGACGCATGGTGGCCGCGATGCGGGAGAACGCCCGGCGCCTGGGATTCCGGGAACTCGTCGCCCCGGTCAGGCCGAGCGGGAAGCACGCGGAGGCCACGGCACCGATGGAGGAGTACGCCCGGCGCGTCCGGGACGAGGACGGGCTGCCGTACGACCCCTGGCTGCGGGTGCATGTGCGGGCGGGCGGAGTCATCGAGGCCGTGGCCCCGGTGTCGATGACGGTGAGCGGGTCCCTGGACCGGTGGCGCGCCTGGACCGGACTGCCCTTCGACACGGAGGGGCCGGTGGAGGTGGAGGGCGCCCTGGTGCCGGTGCACTGTTCGCTCGCCCACGGGTACGCCGTGTACGTCGAGCCGAACGTCTGGGTGCGGCACCGGACGGCCTGAGGCCACAGGGCCGGCCCGCCCGCGAGGGGTGGCCGGCCCCGAAGGTGCCGCTCGACGGGTCGTCCGCCCGTCAGAGCTTCAGCTCCCACTGGCTCGCGTCCCACTCGAAGCCGGGCCCGACCTCGACGGTCAGGTTCTTGGCGTCCGCCGGGGCGTCGAAGGCGTACTTCGCCGTGATCTTCCTGCCCGGCAGGACGGTGCCGCTGAAGCCCTCGCCGACCTTGCCGTCGAAGATCTGCTCGGCGTTCACACCGTCCTCGCCGGCGCGGGCGTCGACGCTGACGAGCGTCGCGTCGAACTTCTCCTTGCCCTTGTTCTCGATGACGACCGAGACCGTGTAGGCGCTGTTGCCCTTGGTGTGGCCGATCGCGAACTCATCGGCGGTGTACGGGGCCGGGGCGTTCACGGTGATCTCCAGGCCGTCGTCGTACGCCGCGGAGTCCCCCTGCCCCAGGGTGTCGCCCTTGCCCTCGGTGCCGCCGGCCGCCCCTCCGTCACCGGCCGCCCCTCCGCCGGCGGCCGGCTTCGCGGACGCCGAACTGTCCGCGACCGCCTTGTTGATGTCGGTCACCACATCGTCCACGGCCTTGAACGTCAGGACCGCTCCGACGACCGACAGGATCAGCGAGACGAGGCCGAGGACCGCGCCGAACGTCGTCACGCCCTTGTTGGTGGCCTCTCCGCGCTTGGCGCGGCCCCGCCCGGCGAGCCCAAGGATCAGGGCGATCAGGCCGAGGATCCCCGCGAGCCAGAAGAAGAACGGGATCAGCCCCGAGACCGTCCCGATGATGCCGAGCACGAGGGCGGCGATGCCCAGGCCGTTGCGGGCGGGGCGCGTGCCCGGCGTCTGGGCGGGGGCGTACGGCTGCTGGGGGTGTTGCGGCTGCGTGTACTGGGACATGGCTGTGCCCTTCCGATGGAGAACGAGGACTGTGAGCGGAACGATGCGCCACATCGGTGTGCGGCGGGTCAATAAGACCATTCACTGTGAACCGAGTCAACACACTAATTCGTGTGAACTGTTGGCGGAGCGGTATCGGTATGCTCACCCCCACACAGCAGGGACACCGACGTGCGCGGAACGGGAGACAGGCCAGTGCCGGATAACTCGACCGAGGTGACCGCGGCCGGAATCGCCAGGCTCGCGGGCGTGGGCCGCGCGGCCGTCAGCAACTGGCGCCGTCGGCACGCCGGTTTCCCGAAGCCCGTCGGTGGCACCGAGGCGAGTCCCTCCTTCTCGCTGAGCGAGGTCGAACAGTGGCTGCGCGACCAGGGCAAGCTCGCCGAGGTACCGCTGCGCGAGCGGGTCTGGCAGCAGGTGGCCGGCCACCCCGACGGCGCTGTGACCGCCCTCGTCCACACGGGGTGCGCCCTCCTGCTCGTCCGGGACAGGCCCACCGCCTGGCTGGAGATCACCGCCGTCTCCGACGCCCGGATGGCAGGTGTGCTGCCGGGCGCCCTGGACCACGTGCTCGCCGACCGCTTCGGAGAGGGGCGGGCGGTTCCCACACCCACGGCGTCCGCTCTCCTGCCGTCCGTCCCCCTGCTGCGCGCCGCGGCCGAACTGGCGGCGGAGACCGGCGCCCGGCAGGCCTTCGACTTCCTCTTCGGCCGCCAGCTGGACGCCAACCCGCGGCAGTACACCCTCACGCCCCCCGGCCTCGCCGAGCTGATGGCCGACCTCGCGAAGCCGGCCGGGGACGCCGCCCGGCGGAGCGGCGGGAAGAGCTCCCGTACGGTCCTCGACCCCGCGGCCGGAACCGGCGCCCTGCTGTGCGCCGTCGGCCGGCCCACGGCTCTCTACGCGCAGGAGGCCGATCCCGACCTGGCGGCGCTCACCGCGCTCCGGCTGGCCCTCCACCCGGGGAACAGGACCGCCGGACCCGCGCTCGCCGTACGGACCGGCGACACCCTGCGCACCGACGCGTTCCCCGGTCTCGCCGTGGACGCGGTGCTCTGCCACCCGCCGTTCAACGAGCGCAACTGGGGCCACGACGACCTTGCCTACGACCCCCGCTGGGAGTACGGCTTCCCCGCCCGCACCGAGTCCGAACTCGCCTGGGTCCAGCACGCCCTCGCCCATCTCCGCGAGGGCGGCACCGCCGTGGTGCTCATGCCCCCGGCCGCCGCCTCCCGCCGTTCGGGGCGCCGCATCCGCGCCGACCTGCTCCGCCGCGGAGCCCTCCGCGCCGTCATCGCGCTCCCGGCCGGCGCCGCACCCCCGTACGGCATCCCCCTCCATGTCTGGGTCCTCCGCAAGCCGGGCACCGAGCAGCCCCCCGCCCCCGAACTCCTCGTCGTCGACGCGGCGGAGCCCGAGACCGCCGGTGCGCCGTCCGGCCGCGACCGGCTGGACTGGCCCGCGGTGCGCGCCGCAGTGCTCGACGCATGGACCCCCTTCGACGTGCCGGGGCGCCGTGAGCCCGTCGAGGAGCACCCCGGGACCAGCCGGGCCGTCCCCGTCATCGAACTCCTCGACGACGACGTGGACCTGACCCCCGCCCGCCATCTGCCGCCCCCGGCCGCAGGCGGCGGCGCGGCGGAACTCGTGCGCGTACGGGAACGCCTTGACGACACCCTGAAGCTGACGGCCCGGCTCACGCCGCCGCCCGCCGTCCCCTGCGAACCGGCCCGGCGGCCCCTCACCACGGTCGGTGAACTGGCCCGCGCCGGCGCCCTGCACCTGCGCACCGGCTCCGGTGCCGGCAGCGGCTCGGTTCCCGTCCTCACCGAGCACGACGTCCTCTCCGGGGCGGCCCCCAGCGGTACGCCCTCCACACCGGCCCCGTCCCCGGAGGACGAGCCGCTCCTGCTGGAACCGGGAGACGTCGTGGTGCCCGTACTCGGCGGAGGAGCGGTCGCCAGGGTCGTCGACGACGCCACCGCCGGGGCCGCGCTCGGCCGCAACCTCCAGCTCCTGCGGCCCGATCCGGCGGCCCTGGACCCCTGGTTCCTCGCCGGCTTCCTGCGCGGCACCGCCAACAACCGGCAGGCCAGCAGCTACGCCTCCACCGCGACCCGGCTCGACGCCCGCCGTCTCCAGGTGCCGCGCCTGCCGCTGGCCGAACAGCGTAAGTACGGAGAGCAGTTCAGCGCCCTCGCCGCGTTCGAGGACGCACTGCGTACGGCGGGCCGGCTCGGCGGGCAACTGGTGCAGGGGATGTACGACGGGCTCACGGACGGCTCCGTAGCTCCGGAGTGACGTGAAGCACAACGGTTGTGCACAACCAGGGACGGCTTGTCCGTGTCGGTGTATACGCTCACTGCACACGTCCGATCCACGCCCTCCGGGAGCAGCACATGCACGGCTACGGCTATCCGCCGGAGCAGCAGCCGAAGCGTTCTCCGTCCTCGGCCACGCTCGTCACGCTGCGCGTGGTCTTCGTGGCACTCGCGCTGCTGAGCTGTGGACTCCTCGCCTGGGCGGCCATGCTGCGGCTGGCGATCGTCACCCGTAAGCAGCGCGACTGGTGGCTGTTCGGCCTCGTGCTGGCGCTGAACGCCGGACTCATCGCCTACCTCGGGTCGTTGCCGCCGGAGGAAGAGGTGATGACGGACGGGCAGGCGATCATCACCCTGTCCTGGATGCTGGTGGTCTTCGTCGGCACGGTCACCTACTACCTGTACACGGACATACGGCACTTCGGTCCGTACGGCGGGCCGCCGGCCGGCCCGCACGGGGCTTCCCACCCCGGTCCGTACGCCGCTCCGTACGGCGCCCCGCACCCGGGGGCGTCCTCGTTCCCGTCCGCCGGATTCGGACCGCAGCAGGCACCGCCCTCCCCTGCCTACGGGTACCCGCCCGCCCCGCGGCAGAGCCCCGCACCGCCGCCACCCGCCGCACCGTCCGACACTCCGAGGCCCGCCGCCCCCCAGCGCCTCGATCAGGTGCGCGCCGAGCTCGACGAGCTGAGCGACTACCTCCGCAAGGAGGGCGACAGCCGGTGAACGGGCGTGTCATCGCCGGTCGTTACCAGCTGGCGACCATTCTCGGCCAAGGCGGCATGGGGCAGGTCTGGACGGCGTACGACCAGCGCCTCGACCGCAGGGTCGCGGTGAAGCTCCTGCGCCCCGACCGGGTGGCCGGTCCCACCGGCAGCGAGGCCGCCGACGACCTGCGCCGCAGGTTCGTCAGGGAGTGCCGGGTCACCGCACAGGTCGACCACCCCGGTCTGGTCACCGTCCATGACGCGGGCAGCGACGGCGACGACCTCTTCCTCGTCATGCAGTACGTCGAGGGCGCCGACCTCGCCGACCACCTCGCCGAGCACGACCCCTACCCGTGGCCCTGGGCCGTGGCGATCGCCGTCCAGCTGTGCGCGGTGCTCTCCGCGGTGCACGCGGTGCCGATCGTCCACCGCGACCTCAAGCCCCGTAACGCGATGGTGAAGCCCGACGGCACCCTCACGGTGCTCGACCTGGGTATCGCCTCCGTCATGGACACCGACACCACCCGGCTGACGCACACGGGCTCACCGATCGGCTCGCCGGCCTACATGGCACCCGAGCAGGCGATGGGCGGTGCCGTCGGCCCGTACACCGACCTCTACGCACTCGGTGTGCTCCTGCACGAACTCCTCAGCGGCGACGTGCCGTTCGCGGGCTCCACCGCACTCGGCGTCCTGCACCGCCATCTCTACGAGCCCCCGCTCCCGGTCAGGCACATCCGGCCCGAGGTCCCCGAGGCGCTCGAGGCACTCGTCCTGCGGCTGCTCTCCAAGGACCCGCAGGACCGCCCCGCCTCCGCCCAGGAGGTCTACGAGTCCCTGCGGCCCCTGCTGCCCGCCGGCGGCACACCGGCCGGGCCCCTCGACCCGACCCGCCCCTTCCTCCGTCCGCATGCCCCCTGGCCGGACCGGGCGGCCGCCCCCGCCCCCGCGCCGGTGCCCGTCCCCGGCCGGCAGGCACCCGCCCCGCCCCGTACGCCGCCGGGCAGGCCCGATGTGGCACAGGCCGTCGACGACGTGAAACGGCTGCTCGGGGAGGGCCGCATCACCCAGGCCGTCGACATCCTCGGGGGGATCCTGCCGGCCGCCGCCCTGGAGCACGGTGAACACTCACCGGTCGTCCGGATCCTGCGCAAGCAGTACGCGGCGACGCTGATGGACGACGGCCAGTACCGCCGCGCCCTCCCCGAGCTCCGCCGCCTCGCCGACGACCGTGCGGCCGAGGCGGGCCCCGCCGACTCCCAGACCCTCCAGTTCCGTTACGACGCCGCGCAGTGCCTGGAGCAGCTCGGCGAGACGGCCGCCGCGCTCGCCGAGTACCGCGCCGTCCTCCCCTACTACGAGAACGGCTACGCGACGTCCTCCGGCCCCGGCCGGGCCTTCGACATCCGCCACCGGATCGGCCACCTCCTGCTCGGGATGGGCGACCACGCGGCGGGCCGCGCCCAGTTGCAGGCCCTGCTGTACGACACCGAGCGGGCCTACGGACCGCATCACCCACTCCCCACGGAGCTCCGCCGGCAACTGACCCACCACCAGGACGTACGCGGCTCGGTGTGAGGCGGCGGACGGCCGGAACGGGCCGGCGGAAGGGATTTCGGCCGTGACCCCACACTGACCGGTCCGGAAATCGTTGGTCGAAGCAGTGGCCCGAATCACGTCCACTGCCTAACATCGATCACCGCAAGGCTTTGTGCACTGATGCACAAACTCTCCCCGGGAGGCTCCTTTGCACCGCCGACGTCGCACCGCGCTCGCCCTTACCGCCGCAACGCTCGTCGCGGCGCCGCTCCTGACCGCCTGTGGCAGTGAGGCCCATCCCGGTGCCGCGGCCGTGGTCGGCGGCGACCGGATCGACGTGGCCACGGTCCAGGCGCAGGCGGCCGACGTGCGCACCGCGCAGCAGGACTCCGAACGGTCCCGGGAGCTGGTGACGAAGTCGGGCCAGCTGACCCGGGTCAAGCTGTCCGGCCTGATCTTCGGGCGGGTCCTGGACCGCGCCGCGAAGGACGCCGGGGTGAGCGTCAGCCGCAAGGAGATCCAGCAGATCCGCAGCGCCGCCGCCGAGCAGTCCGGCGGGGACGAGGGCGTGAAGACGCTGATGCTGGAGCAGCGCTGGGTGGCGCCCGGCCAGATCGAGGCGAGTCTGCGCCAGGAGGTCCAGCTCCAGAAGCTGGCCCAGGCGCTCGGCGCCGACCTGCAGAACCCCGCCGGGGTGCAGGCGGTCGGCGAGAGCCTCACCGAGGCGTCGAAGGCGCTGCACATCGACGTCAATCCGCGCTACGGCAGCTGGGACAACCAGAAGGTCCAGCTCAGCACGTACAAGGCTCCGTGGATCACCCAGGTCACGCCCGTCCAGGGGCAGGAGCCCGAGGCAGGCGCCTGATCCAGGGCCTCTCGTTCGGATCAGGCTGGTCTCGCGTGCCCCGGCACCGCTCGGTGATCCAGCCCGATCCAAATGAAAGACCCCGGTCCGACCGGAGGTAGGTTCGGGGTGTGAACGCTGAAGACCCCGGCCGTATCGTCCTGCTCACCGCCAGCCACCGGGTCGCCCCCGGTCTGCTGTCCTGGCCCGCCTGGCAGACGCTGCACGCGGCGGACCGCGTGCTGTGCGCCGAGCCCGGACATCCGCAGCTGCCGTATCTGCGGGAGGCGGGGGTGGCCGTGGAACACACCGCACCCTCGGCCGAGGAGCTGGTGGACGACTGTGCCGGCGGCCGGACCGTCGTGGTGCTGGTGGGCGGCGAGGGGAACCAGCCGCTCACCGACGGCCTGGCCCGGCTCGGCGGCTCGGGCCGGGTACAGATGCCGGACCTGGAACTGCTGCCCGGTTCGTACGACCTGCCCGGCGCGCGGCTCCTGGACCTGGTCCAGGTCATGGACCGGGTCCGGCTCGAATGCCCGTGGACCTCGCAGAAGACGCACGAGGGCCTCGCGAAGTACGCCATCGAGGAGGCGTACGAACTGGTCGAGGCCATCGAGGACGGCGACCGCGAGGAGCTGCGCGAGGAGCTCGGCGACGTCCTGCTCCAGGTCGTCTTCCACGCCCGGATCGCGCAGGAGGACCAGGAGGAGCCGTTCGGCATCGACGATGTCGCGGCCACGATCGTCGAGAAGCTGATCCACCGTCATCCGCATGTGTTCGGCGACGAGACCGCCGAGACCCCGGAGGACGTCCACGCGCACTGGCTCCGTACGAAGGCGATCGAGAAGCAGCGCGAGTCGGTCACCGACGGGGTGCCGCTCGGCCAGCCCGGCCTGGCGCTGGCCGCCAAGCTCGGCAGCAGGGTCCGGGCCGCGGGCCTCGACGCCGCACTCCCCGAGGGCGACGGGATCGGCTACCGGCTGCTCGCTCTCGCCGTGGAGGCCGAACAGGACGGCACCGACCCGGAGGCCGCCCTGCGGGCCGCCGCCCGCGCCTACCGGAACGCGATCCGGGCGGCTGAAGGTCTCGGAGCCGCTCCGGATGGCGTGGAGGAGTGAACGACAGCCCCGGGACGGCCCCCACGCCCGACGCAGCGCCCGAACTCTTCACCTGGGAGTTCGCCACCGACCCGTACCCCGCCTACGCCTGGCTCCGCGAGCACAGCCCCGTGCACCGCACGAAGCTGCCCAGCGGTGTCGAGGCCTGGCTGGTGACCCGCTACGCCGACGCCCGGCAGGCGCTCGCCGACACCCGGCTCTCCAAGAACCCCGCCCACCACGCGGGCTCCGCGAACGCCAAGGGGAAGACGGGCATCCCCGGGGAGCGCAAGGCGGAGCTGATGACGCACCTGCTGAACATCGACCCCCCGGACCACACCCGGCTGCGCCGGCTCGTGTCCAAGGCGTTCACTCCGCGCCGGGTCGCGGAGTTCGCGCCGCGCGTGCAGGAGCTGACGGACCGCCTCATCGACACCTTCATCGAGGAGGGGAAGGCGGACCTCATCCATGACTTCGCGTTCCCTCTGCCGATCTATGCGATCTGCGACCTGCTGGGCGTGCCCCGGGAGGACCAGGACGACTTCCGCGACTGGGCGGGCATGATGATCCGGCACGGCGGCGGACCGCGCGGCGGTGTGGCCAGGTCGGTCAAGAAGATGCGCGGCTATCTCGCCGAACTCATCCACCGCAAGAGGGAGAATCCCGGCGACGACCTGATCTCCGGGCTGATCCGGGCGAGCGACCACGGCGAGCACCTCAGCGAGAACGAGGCGGCGGCGATGGCGTTCATCCTGCTCTTCGCCGGCTTCGAGACGACCGTGAACCTCATCGGCAACGGCACCTACGCACTCCTGCGCAACCCGTCCCAGCGCGAGCGCCTGGAACGCTCGCTGGCGGCCGGGGAGACGGACCTGCTCGCCACGGGCATCGAGGAGCTGCTGCGCTACGACGGCCCGGTGGAGCTCGCGACATGGCGTTACGCCACCGAACCCGTGACGCTGGGAGGGCAGGACATCGCGGCGGGGGACCCGGTCCTCGTGGTGCTGGCCGCCGCCGACCGGGACCCGGAGCGGTTCCAGGATGCGGACACCCTGGATCTCGCGCGCAGTGACAATCAGCACCTCGGATACGGGCACGGCATCCACTACTGCCTGGGGGCGCCGCTGGCCCGGCTGGAGGGCCAGGTGGCGCTGGCGACCCTGCTGCGGCGCCTTCCCGACCTGCGGCTTGCCGCGGAACCTGCCGATTTGCGCTGGCGCGGCGGGCTCATCATGCGTGGACTGCGCACGCTTCCCGTCGAGTTCGGTCCGGGGCATCCGCCGGAAAAAAGTGACAGCCTGTCAACTCTGTGACTTTCACGTGATCTCCGCTGCATCGACTTGTGACACACGTTCGAGTACGGCTAGGTTCACCGTTCGACTCACCCGTCACACGTCAGTCACACGGAAGGCAATCCCATGGGCTCCGCGACCGGCAGACACCGTCGCCCTCGTCAGGCACCCGCCATCGTCGTCGCCGCAGGCGTCACCGGGTCGGCCATCGCCATCCCGCTGCTCAGCGCGGGCGGCGCGCAGGCCGCCGACGCGTCGACCTGGGACCGGGTCGCCGAGTGCGAGAGCGGTGGCATGTGGAGTGCCGACCTCGGCAACGGCTACTACGGCGGCCTGCAGCTCTCGGAGGACACCTGGTCGGCCTACGGTGGCACGGCGTACGCGGCGCGCGCCGACCTCGCCAGCCGCTCGCAGCAGATAGCGGTCGCGGAGAAGATCCTGGATGACAAGGGACCGCAGGCGTGGGCCAGCTGCTCGGTGATCTCCGGGCTCTCCCTGGACGAGGGGCTGCCCGGCGTCGACCCGGGCAGCGAGGAGTCCGCCGAGCCCTCGGCCGAGCCCTCGGATTCCGCGACGCCGTCCGAAACGCCTTCCTCCGACGCGACCGGCCCGGCGGACAGCTCGGACGACGCCGGCGGCCCGGACGACTCCGACGCGAAGGGCGAGGCGGGTCAGGACGCGTCGGACGGCAAGGCGGACGAGGGTGGCGACGACGGCACGACGCCGTCCGCGACTCCGTCCCCCGAGGCCTCCGGGACGTCCGGCGCCCCGAAGGACGACACGGCGACGGGTGGCAAGCACCGAGGCACGCCGGCCCCCGAGGCGAGCGCCAGGCCGGGCCAGGACGACGGGCGTGATTCCGGCCGTCACGCCTCGCGCGGTGAATCCGACGCGCGTCAGGGCGCGGAGGGGACGTACACCGTCCGCGAGGGCGACAACCTCTGGGCGATCGCCGACGCGCAGGAGCTTCCCGGCGGCTGGACCGCGCTCTACGCGGCCAACGAGGACGAGCTGGGCTCCGACCCGGACCTGATCCTTCCCGGCCAGACCCTGGACCTCGGGGCGGACGCGGCGGGCAGCCGGGCGGAGACCGCCGCCAACTGATCAAAAGCGTGAAAACACCCCGAAAGCGGGGGTAGTTCAGAGGCCTATGTCCACTTATGCGTAAGTGAGACATGGGTCTCTTTGCTTCAACTGGTGCGCGCTGTCCGCCCGCTCCGTCCATATTGGCTCCGACCTGCGAAAACGCTCCTCCGCGTGGAGCCGTTACGGGCTGATCACCCGTTATGTCCATCTTTGAATGTGGGGGTTGCGTGTGTTTACGGTCGGAGCCGCTCGCACCGCGGGCACCTTCGACCGTCACGCCGAATCCTGCCGTCGGCCGAAGGGAACCGACGCGTAAAGCGCCGTAGGCAGGAGCGGGGGACCCAGGTAAGCGCCGGACCCGGCCGTCGGAAGACGGGTGGAGACACGGCTAGGGGTGAAGTCGTCCGAAAGTGAGGGCGACCGGGCAACTCACAGGCCCGAACCCGACAGCTCACCTCGTAGGCGTCGGTGAGGAGAACCATGCTGCTTTCCAGCAAGGGCAAGCACCGCCGCCCGTCCAAGGCCGTCCGTGTCGCGACCCTCGCCGGTGTCGCCGGTGCCGCCGTCGCCGTGCCGCTGATGGGCGCGACCGGCGCCTCCGCCGCCTCCGTCGACACCTGGGACGCCGTCGCCCAGTGCGAGTCGGGTGGCAACTGGTCCATCAACACCGGCAACGGCTACTACGGCGGCCTGCAGTTCTCGCAGTCCAGCTGGGCGGCCGCCGGCGGCACCCAGTACGCCTCCCGCGCCGACCTGGCCACCAAGGACCAGCAGATAGCCGCCGCCGAGAAGCTCCTCGACCTTCAGGGTCCGGGCGCCTGGGCCTGCGCCGGCGCCGGTGGTCTGACGAACGACGGTGTGGACCCGGGTGTCGACACCGGCTCCGGCAAGAACGGCGACACGGCCCCGCAGGCCGCGCCCGAGCGCAAGGCCGAGCAGCCCACCACGCGCAGCGAGAAGCGCACGGTCCCCGAGAAGACCGTCACCACCCCCACCGGCGAGAAGGTCGAGAAGGGTGACGGCGAGTACAAGGTGAAGACCGGCGACACCCTCAGCAAGATCGCCGACGCGCAGAAGGTCAAGGGCGGCTGGCAGAAGCTGTTCAAGCTGAACGACGACATCGTCGACAAGGCCGACCTGATCTTCCCGGGTCAGCAGCTTCACCTGAAGTAGTCGGAACCCGAAGCAGTCGGTAGTAACCCGGGGTCTTCCTCCTGCCCCGGAGCCCGGCCCGGCGCGCAGACCCCCCGCGCGCCGGGCCGGGGCCGTGTCCGGACCCTCCGGCGGGGTGCGGACTCGGGCTCGCCGTAGGGGGTGCGTGTTCAACTGTTGTGGTTACTCGTCAGTAGAATTCTGCAGCTTTGCCCGGAATGCAGGCCCTTGGGTCCTTTTTCGT
This sequence comes from Streptomyces sp. NBC_01166, assembly GCF_045039765.1. NCBI lineage: Bacteria > Bacillati > Actinomycetota > Actinomycetes > Kitasatosporales > Streptomycetaceae > Streptomyces > Streptomyces sp. NBC_01166. The sequence goes on along the minus strand of NZ_CP108613.1, from coordinate 3,544,508 downwards.
CCCAGGGGACGGGCGTACGGCCGACGGAGCGCGCCGAGCCGGTTAGGCTCGTGGCGCAAGGCCACAGTGACCCTGCACAACCAGTGTCAGATCCCAGAAGGAGATGCCTCGTGCCGTCCATCGACGTCGTCGTAGCCAGGGAAATCCTCGACTCCCGGGGCAACCCCACGGTCGAGGTCGAGGTTGGCCTCGACGACGGCAGCACGGGACGTGCTGCTGTTCCGTCCGGCGCCTCCACCGGTGCGTTCGAGGCCATTGAGCTTCGCGACGGTGACCCCAACCGCTACCAGGGCAAGGGCGTCGAGAAGGCCGTCCTCGCCGTGATCGAGCAGATCGGCCCGGAGCTCGTCGGTTACGACGCCACCGAGCAGCGCCTCATCGACCAGGCGATGTTCGACCTGGACGCGACCGAGAACAAGGGCTCCCTCGGCGCCAACGCCATCCTCGGTGTCTCGCTGGCCGTGGCGCACGCCGCGTCCGAGGCATCCGACCTCCCGCTGTTCCGCTACCTCGGCGGCCCGAACGCGCACCTGCTGCCCGTTCCGATGATGAACATCCTGAACGGCGGCTCGCACGCCGACTCCAACGTGGACATCCAGGAGTTCATGATCGCGCCGATCGGCGCCGAGTCCTTCTCCGAGGCCCTGCGCTGGGGTGCGGAGATCTACCACACCCTGAAGAAGGTCCTGAAGACCAAGGGCCTGTCCACCGGTCTCGGTGACGAGGGCGGCTTCGCCCCCAACCTCGAGTCCAACCGCGCCGCCCTCGACCTCATCCTCGAGGCCGTCAAGGAGGCCGGTTACGTCCCGGGCCGCGACATCGCGCTCGCGCTCGACGTCGCCGCGTCCGAGTTCTACAAGGACGGCGTCTACGAGTTCGAGGGCAAGTCCCGCTCGGCCGCCGAGATGACCGAGTACTACGAGGAGCTCGTCTCCGCGTACCCGCTGGTCTCCATCGAGGACCCGCTGTACGAGGACGACTGGGCGGGCTGGAAGGTCATCACCGACAAGCTCGGCTCCAAGGTGCAGATCGTCGGCGACGACCTGTTCGTCACCAACCCCGAGCGCCTCGCCCGCGGCATCGAGGAGGGCTCGGCCAACGCCCTGCTCGTCAAGGTCAACCAGATCGGTTCGCTGACCGAGACCCTGGACGCCGTGGAGCTGGCCCAGCGCAACGGCTTCAAGTGCATGATGTCCCACCGCTCCGGTGAGACCGAGGACGTCACCATCGCCGACCTCGCCGTCGCCGTGAACTGCGGCCAGATCAAGACCGGTGCCCCGGCCCGCTCGGACCGCGTCGCCAAGTACAACCAGCTGCTGCGCATCGAGGAGATCCTCGACGACGCCGCTGTGTACGCCGGACGTTCGGCGTTCCCGCGGTTCCGCTTCGAGGGCTGACAGCCCGAGTCCGGAGCACCAGCCTCCGTCCGTCCCCGCATCCGGTCCCGTACCGTGTGCGGGGACGGACGTGCGTAACGGGGAGGCGTGAGACATGGCCGGGAAGGACCGCGACCGGTTCTCCACCGCGACCAGGCTGCGACTGCTCGGTGAGCAGACGGCGGCCCGCGTCTACCGGTCCCAGAACCGCCGCCAGGCCCGCCGCTCCAGGCTCACCGGGCGGGCCGCGTTCCTGGCGCTGATCGTCTGCTCCCTGGTGGTCGCCCTCGCGTATCCCATGCGGCAGTACATCTCCCAGCGCGACCAGATCGCCGACCAGGAGAGGCTCTCGCGAGAGGCGCACCAGCGGACCGAGGAGCTGCGTGACGAGAAGGCGCGGCTCAAGGACGACGCGTACATCCGCCGTCTCGCGCGCCAGCACCTGCACTACGTGCTGCCCGGCGAGACCGGTTATACGGTGGTCGACCCGGACGCGGCCGAGGTGCGCCGGGGTGAGCCGGGGGCGACGGGGCGGCCCTGGCACTCGAACCTCTGGGACGGCGTCGACAGCGCGGACCGCGAATGACCCCGTCCCGGCGCCGGGTTCCGTACCCGCGCCGCGTCTTCTCCCCGTACCGATTCATACAGTCCGACCGATGACATTCAAGGCAGGCATGGACACGCCCCCTCCGCAGACCGAATCCACCACGCCCACCGCCGCGGACATCGCCGCGTTCGAGCTCCAGCTCGGCCGGCCGCCGCGCGGGCTGCGCGCCATCGCGCACCGCTGCCCCTGCGGTAACCCGGACGTGGTCGAGACACAGCCCCGTCTGGAGGACGGCACGCCGTTCCCGACGACGTATTACCTGACCTGTCCGCGTGCCGCGTCGGCGATCGGCACGCTGGAGGCCAACGGGGTCATGAAGGAGATGACCGAGCGGCTCACCACGGACCCGGAGCTGGCCGCCGCCTACCGTGCCGCGCACGAGGACTACATCGCGCGCCGCGACGCCATCGAGGTCCTGGAGGGCTTCCCGAGCGCGGGCGGCATGCCGGACCGGGTGAAGTGCCTGCACGTCCTGGTCGGCCACTCGCTGGCGGCGGGCCCCGGGGTCAACCCGCTGGGCGACGAGGCGATCGCGATGCTGCCGGAGTGGTGGGCGAAGGGGCCGTGCGTCACGCCGTGCGGTTCCGACGACGCCGGGCCCGACGTTTCCTGATCCGCCGCGGTACACGTACAACCACAGGAGCCCCATGACCCGCGTTGCCGCCATCGACTGCGGTACCAACTCCATCCGGCTGCTCGTCGCCGACGTGGACCCCGCCACCGGAGAGTTCACCGAGCTCGACCGCCGGATGCGGATCGTCCGGCTCGGCCAGGGAGTCGACCGGACCGGCCGGCTGGCCCCCGAGGCGCTGGAGCGCACCTTCGACGCCTGCCGCGAGTACGCGGACGCGGTCAAGGAGCTCGGCGCCGAGCGGATCCGGTTCGTCGCCACGTCCGCCTCCCGCGACGCGGAGAACAGCGACACGTTCGTCCGCGGCGTCCTGGACATCCTGGGGGTCGAGCCGGAGGTCGTCACGGGGGACGAGGAGGCGCAGCTCTCCTTCGACGGCGCCACCAAGGAACTGGTGGGCAGCGACCACCTGGAGAAGCCCTATCTCGTCGTGGACATCGGCGGCGGCTCCACCGAGTTCGTCGTCGGGGACGACCGCGTCCGCGCCGCCCGGTCCGTGGACATCGGCTGCGTACGCATGACCGAGCGTCACCTGGTCGTGGACGGGGCCGTGGTGGACCCGCCCACACCCGACCGGATCGCCGCGATCCGCGCGGACGTCGGAGCCGCCCTGGACCTGGCGGAGGAGAGCGTGCCGATCTCCTCGGCGGCGACGCTCGTCGGCCTCGCCGGGACGGTCACCACCGTCGCCGCCATGGCGCTCGGGCTCGAGGAGTACGACTCCGAGGCGATCCACCACTCCCGGGTCTCCCTCGGGCAGGTCCGGGAGATCACCGCGCGGCTGCTCGCCTCGACGCACGAGGAGCGGGCGGCGATCCCCGCGATGCACCCGGGCCGGGTCGATGTGATCGCCTCGGGGGCGCTCGTCCTGCTCGCGGTGATGGAGCGGACCGGTGCGCGGGAGGTCGTCGTCAGCGAGCACGACATCCTCGACGGGATCGCCTGGTCGGCGGCCTGATCACAGCGCGGGCGCCGGTGTGGTGAGATGGCGCTCAAACGCTTCCCGGCCTGCACCTTTGAGCTTGTGGAGCCCTCTCCGGACCCGTTCGGAGGGGGCTTTCGCGAGGCGCCCCGACGAACTTCGTGAACTTCTTCACAAGGAATTCGGCCCTACCGGGCGAAGTTCTGCTCCTGGAGGGCGGTGCGAGCCGCCCGGAGGCCCGCGCGGGTGTGCTGCGGGAGCGTTTCGGGGGTGTGGCGACGGCATGTCCCCGGCGGGTGGTTCATCTCGCCGGAGGGCTCAAGGTCCAGCTCACAAGTGGTGAACAACGTTCGCCGGACCGTTGTGGTTCCCCGTCCGCACCATGACCTGGGTCACGTGGGCGGCGAAGTGTAGCAGAGGGTGGCGCATACCTTGTGAAGGGGCTCACGAGCATGCCCCCCGAGGGGGGTGGATACTCGATGGCATGAGCACCACGGAGCGTCCCAGGATCCTCGTTGTAGGCGGTGGGTACGTAGGCCTGTACGCAGCTCGTCGCATTCTGAAGAAGATGCGGTATGGAGAGGCGACCGTCACGGTCGTCGACCCGCGCTCGTACATGACGTACCAGCCCTTCCTCCCCGAAGCTGCTGCCGGCAGCATCTCGCCTCGGCATGTCGTCGTCCCGCTGCGACGCGTGCTGCCCAAGGCAGAGGTTCTCACCGGCCGTGTCACGACCATCGATCAGGACCGCAAGGTCGCCACGGTCGCGCCGCTCGTCGGCGAGGCCTACGAGCTGCCCTTCGACTACCTGGTCATCGCGATGGGCGCGGTCTCCCGCACCTTCCCGATCCCCGGCCTCGCCGAGCAGGGCATCGGCATGAAGGGCATCGAGGAGTCCATCGGTCTGCGCAACCACGTCCTCGAGCAGCTGGACAAGGCCGACTCGACGACCGATGAGGACGTCCGCCGCAAGGCGCTGACGTTCGTCTTCGTGGGCGGCGGCTTCGCCGGCGCGGAGACCATCGGCGAGGTCGAGGACATGGCGCGCGACGCGGCGAAGTACTACACGAGCGTGAAGCGCGAGGACATGCGCTTCATCCTGGTCGACGCCGCCGACAAGATCCTTCCCGAGGTCGGCCCGAAGCTGGGCGCGTACGGCAAGGAGCACCTGGAGAGCCGCGGTGTCGAGGTCTACCTCTCGACCTCCATGGACTCCTGCGTCGACGGTCACGTGGTGCTGAAGAACGGCCTCGAGGTCGACTCCAGCACGATCGTGTGGACGGCCGGCGTGAAGCCGAACCCGGCGCTGGCCCGCTTCGGTCTGCCGCTCGGCCCGCGTGGTCACGTGGACACCTCCGAGAAGCTCCAGGTGCAGGGCACGGACTACATCTGGGCCGCGGGCGACAACGCCCAGGTGCCGGACATGGTCGGCCGCCGCGCCGGCAACCCGAACGCATGGTGCCCGCCGAACGCCCAGCACGCGCTGCGTCAGGCGAAGGTCCTCGGCGACAACGTCATCTCCGGCATGCGGGGCTTCCCGCAGAAGGAGTACAGCCACGCCAACAAGGGTGCGGTCGCCGGTCTCGGCCTGCACAAGGGCGTCGCGATGATCGTCATGGGCAAGGTGAAGATCAAGGTCAAGGGCCGTCTCGCCTGGTACATGCACCGCGGCTACCACGGCATGGCCATGCCGACCTGGAACCGTAAGATCCGGATCTTCGCGGACTGGACGCTGGCGATGTTCCTGAAGCGCGAGGTCGTCTCGCTCGGCGCCATGGAGACTCCGCGCGAGGAGTTCTACGAGGCCGCCAAGCCGAGCCCGGCTCCCGTCGCGGCCAAGGCCGAAGGCGACAAGAGCACGACCGGCGAAAAGGCCAAGGCCTCCTAGCGCCTGTACGGAACCGAAGGGGTCGTCCGCCATCCGTGGTGCGGGCGGCCCCTTCGGCGTTCCCGGGCCCGTCAACTAGATGGTGAGTGCATCTATTTTACCGTTCCATTGCCCTGGAGTGGGATGGCGCGGGCGCGGGAAGACGTTGTCGCTGGTGTACCTCGCCGCGGCCCCGAGGTGTCGCGGCCCGGTTCGGGTGCGTATATGCGAATTTAGGCACGTTCGGAAACACCACCACGGAGGTGTGCACCATGGCCGACGCCGCATCGCGGCTGACCGCTCTTGCCGAAGAGTTGCTGGGAGAGCCCCTGCCCGTCCGGATCCGGGCCTGGGACGGCAGCGAATCCGGGCCGCCGGGTGCCCCCGCCCTGGTCCTGCGTCACCGCCGCGCCCTGCGTCGACTGCTCTGGAAGCCGGGCGAGTTGGGCCTCGCACGCGCCTGGGTGGCCGGGGAGATCGACGTCGAGGGCGACCTGTACGCGACCCTGGACGCCCTCGCCTCGCTGCTCTGGGAGCGGGGTGCCGACGCGAAGGACTCCGTCCACCCCGTCCGCGACCCCAGGGTGCGGGCGTTCGCCCGCGGCCTCGTCCAGCTGGCCGGCCCCTACCCGCCGCCGCCCCCGCCCGCCGAGGAGGTCCGCCGCCGCACCGGGCCGCTGCACACCAGGCGCCGGGACAAGGAAGCCATCAGCCACCACTACGACGTGGGCAACGACTTCTACGCCATGGTCCTCGGCCCCTCCATGGTCTACTCCTGCGCCTACTGGCAGGAGGGCTCCACCCTGGAGGACGCCCAGCGCGACAAGCTCGACCTCGTCTGCCGCAAGCTCGCGCTCAAGGAGGACGACCGCCTCCTCGACGTCGGTTGCGGCTGGGGCTCCATGGCCATCCACGCCGCCCGTGAGTACGGCGCCCGCGTCACCGGAGTGACCCTCTCCACCGAACAGGCCGCCTTCGCCCGTAAGCGCATCGCCGAGGAGGGCCTCACCGACCGGATCGAGATCAGGGTCCAGGACTACCGGGACGTCAGGGACGGGCCGTACGACGCCATCTCCTCGATCGGTATGGCCGAGCACGTGGGCTCGGTCCGCTTCCGTGAGTACGCCGACGACCTCTACGCACTCCTCAGGCCCGGCGGCCGGCTGCTCAACCACCAGATCGCCCGCCGCCCCGAGAAGGACGAGTCGGCCTACCACGTCGACGACTTCATCGACGCCTACGTCTTCCCCGACGGCGAACTGGCCCCGGTGGGCCGCACCGTCGCCACCCTGGAGGAGGCCGGCTTCGAGGCCCGGGACGTCGAGGCGATCCGTGAGCACTACGCACTGACCCTGCGTCAGTGGGTGGCCAACCTGGAGAAGCACTGGAAGGAGGCCGTACGGGCCACCTCGCCCGGACGGGCCAGGGTGTGGCGGCTCTACATGGCCGCCTCGGCACTCTCCTTCGAGCACAACAAGATCGGCGTCAACCAGATCCTCGCGGTCCGGCCGCGGGACGGCGGCGGGTCGGGCATGCCGCTGCGCGCCCGCGACTGGACGGCGTCGGCGAACGCCTGACCCGGGAACGCCGAAGGGCCGGTACCCGCAGCTGCGGGTACCGGCCCTCACGCGTACGCCTATTCCGTCTTGATCGCGGTCAGCATGTTCAGCTTCGCGCCGCTGCGGGCCGGCCACAGCGAGGCCAGCACACCCACGAGCCCTGCCAGCACCAGGAAGATCGCGAGCCGGTCCCACGGGATGACCAGGGCGTAGCCCGGGATCGAGGCGGACAGGCTCTTGCCGATCGCCCAGCCGAGGAACGTACCGAGGCCCACTCCGACCACCGCTCCGAAGAGCGAGATGACGACGGCCTCCAGCCGGATCATGCGCTTGACCCTGCGCCGGTCGAGACCGATCGCCCGCAGCATGCCGATCTCCTGCTGGCGTTCGAAGACCGACATGGCCAGCGTGTTGACGACTCCGAGTACGGCGATGATCAGGGCCATGGCCAGCAGCGCGTACATGATGTTCAGCGCGGTGTTGATGAACCCGCCGAACATGTCCCGGATGCCCTGGCGGTCCACGACGCTCATCGCCGGGTTGTCGCCGAGCGCGTCGATCACGGCCTTCTCGTTGGCCTCGCTCTGGCCGCCGTCCATGGTCAGCCAGACCTCGCGGATGTCCGAGAGGGTCTCGTGCGGGTCGGCGATGTCCTCGGGGATCAGGACCGGGGAGAGGAACTCGTTGCCCTCGTAGAGCGCGCCGACCTTCAGGGTCTCCTTCTTGTCGTCCTGGAACGTCATGGGAAGGCTGTCGCCGGTCTTCCAGCCGCGCGACTTCGCGGTCTTGCGGTCGACGGCGATCTCGCCGTCCTCGAGCGACGACAGCGAACCGGAGACCGTCTTCAGGTTGAAGACCTTCTCGACATCACCCGGGGTGACTCCGGAGGCCGAGACGACCTCGTCACCGACGGAGGGCCAGAGGGACCGCTGCGGGGATGCCGCCGCGACGCCGTCCGCCTTGCGCAGGGCGGTGACAGCCGACTCGTCGAGCGGGTCCCCGCTGGCCATGGACACCATGTAGTCGGCCCGGATGTTGTCCGTCGTCATCTTGTCGATGGCCTGGCCGAGCGTGACGCCGAGGACGGAGATACCGGTGACCAGGGTGAGCCCGATCGCCAGGGCGGAGGCAGTGGCTCCGGTACGCCGCGGGTTGCGGACCGCGTTCTGCGCGGCCAGCTTGCCGGAGACCCCGAACACGCCCCGCAGGAGCGGACGCGCCAGGGCGATGACCGGCCGTGAGAGCAGCGGGATGAGCACGATGACACCGATGAGGGCGAGGAAGGCCCCGCCGCCGAGGAGCCAGCGGCCGTTCTCGTCGCCCTGTGCGGCACCGGCGACGATCAGGGCGGACCCGATGAGGGTGATGACCGCGCCGAACGAGTTGCGCACGACCAGCGACTTGGTGGTGGCCACCGCGTGCACGCTGCTCATCGCGGCCACCGGCGGGATCTTGGCGGCGCGACGGGCGGGCAGCCAGGCGGCGAACACGGTGATCAGCACACCGACGGCGAAGGCGGAGCCGACCGCGGTGGGGGAGACGACCAGCGGACCGGCCGGGATCTTCCCGCCGAACATGCCCATCGCGGAGCGCAGCCCCGTCGCGAGGCCGACGCCGAGGACGAAGCCGATCACCGAGGCGATCAGGCCGACGACACCGGCTTCGAGCAGGATGGCCCGCTTGACCTGCCGGCGGGAGGCGCCGACGGCGCGCATCAGGGCGAGTTCCTTGGTGCGCTGGGCGATGAGCATGGTGAACGTGTTGGCGATCAGGAACACACCGACGAAGAGCGCGATGGCCGCGAAGGCGAGCAGCATCGAGTTGAGGCTCTTGAGGCCGGACTCGGTCATCTCGGCCTCCTCGTCCGCGAGGGCCGCGCCCGTCTTGGCCTCGGCGTCCTTCGGGAGGAGGGGCTTCACGGCGTCCAGCAGCTTCTGGTCGGACGCGCCGGCCGCGGCGGTCACGGTGACGTCCTTGAACTCACCGGGCCGCAGGTAGAGCTGCTGGGCGATCTCGGTGTCGAAGAGGACCAGGCTGCCGCCCGCGTTCACGGCGCCGTCCTCGGTGGTGAAGATCCCGGAGAGGGTGTACTCCTTCACCGGCCCGTTCGTGGCGACCCGCACCTTCTCGCCGACGTGGTAGTCGCCCTTGTCCGCGGAGGTCCTGTCGAGGGCGATCTGCCCGGCCTCGACCGGGCCCGTGCCCTCGGTGAACGAGTACTGGGCGTCCTTGCCGTCGGCACCGGGGGAGTAGTTGGAGCCGGTGTTGGACCAGCCGTTTCCGATGAGCTTGCCGTCGGTGTCGGCGACGCCGGCGAACCCGGAGACCCGTCCGGTGGCATCGGCCACGCCGTCGAGGTCCTTGATCTTGTCGAGGGTGGCCGCGTCGATGGCGGGAGTCTCCTCGTCGCCGCGCTCGGCCCAGGTGGTGACGGCGACGGCCACCTTGTCGTAGTTCTTGGCGGACTGGTTGCGGAAGGCGTTGCCGAGTGTGTCGGTGAAGACCAGGGTGCCCGAGACGAACGCGACGCCGAGCATCACGGCGAGCACGGTCATCAGCAGCCTGGCCTTGTGCGCAAGGACATTGCGCACGGCGGTACGGAACATGTCGTCAATTCCTGGGGGGAGTTCGGAGTGCGGAAGGGTGGTGCGACAGCCTCTGGGACGTCAGCTGGTGCGGCCCTTCGCGTCGAACGCCTTCATCCGGTCGAGGACCCCGTCGGCGGTGGGGTTCATCATCTGGTCGACGACCGCGCCGTCCGCGAGGAACACGACGCGGTCCGCGTAGGAGGCGGCCACCGGGTCGTGGGTCACCATCACCACGGTCTGGCCGAGCTCGCGCACCGAGTTGCGCAGGAAGCCGAGGACCTCGGCGCCGGAGCGGGAGTCGAGGTTCCCGGTCGGCTCGTCACCGAAGATGATCTCCGGCTGCGAGGCCAGGGCGCGGGCGACCGCGACGCGCTGCTGCTGGCCCCCGGAGAGCTCCGTGGGGCGGTGCTTCAGCCGCTCGGAGAGGCCCACCATGTCGATGACCTTCTGGAGCCAGGCGGCATCGGGCTTACGGCCGGCGATGTCCATCGGCAGGGTGATGTTCTCCAGGGCGGTCAGCGTGGGCAGCAGGTTGAAGGCCTGGAAGATGAAGCCGATCTTGTCCCGGCGCAGCTGCGTGAGCTGCTTGTCCTTCAGTGTCCCGAGCTCGGTCTCACCGATGCGCACGGAGCCGCTGCTGAAGCTGTCGAGACCGGCCACGCAGTGCATCAGCGTGGACTTCCCGGACCCCGACGGACCCATGATCGCGGTGAATTCCCCCTGCGGGAAGTCCACGGTCACCCGGTCGAGGGCGACCACCTGGGTCTCACCCGCGCCGTAGACCTTCGACAGCTCCGTCGCGCGGGCGGCGACCGCGGTGGTGCGGTGAACGGTGGTGGTGGTCACAGGGGTACTCCTGGTTCGACTGTTTCGCGGGGACCCCTCCATCCTCACCGCTGGATCCCGCCGGGTCGTCAGTCCCCGTGCCCGTTCCGGGGGCCCTCTTGAGTCGCACCTGCCGGGCCCCGGCGTACACCTGAGGTAGGAGGCCGACCCTGAGTGTCCGGGCCGTCAGCGGGGCGGGGCGGTGGATCCGCGGGGCACCAGGCGGGCCGCCGCGTCCTCGAAGCCGGGGGCTGAGCCGTCGGCCACCATCGCCAGGAGGGTGCGGGCGGCGTGGGTGCCGTACGCGGGGATGTCCCTGCTCAGCGCGGTCAGCGGGGGACGCACGACGCGGGAGAGCTGGGAGTCGTCCCAGGCGACCAGCGAGAGGTCGGCGGGGACGTCCAGCCCCATCTCCTGCGCGACCGACAGCCCGGCGACGGCCATGATGTCGTTGTCGTAGATGACGGCGGTCGGCCGCGCGGCCGAGCTGATCAGCCGGCGCGTGGCGTGGGCGCCCTCCTCGCCGGAGTAGTCGGTGTGCACCACGACGGGTTCGTCCAGTCCCAGTTCGGCGCTGATCTCGCGCTGGGCGCGGTCGCGCAGCTGGGTGTGGATCAGCTCGGGCAGACCGGCGACCCTGGCGACGGAGCGATGGCCGAGCGCGGTCAGATACGTGAGGGTGTCCCGCAGCGCCGCCGAGTCGTCCGACCACACGGGGGTGAGGGAGCCGGCAGCCGAGGGGTGGCCGATCACGACGGCCGGCATGCCCAGCTCGGTGATGCCCTCGATCCGCGGGTCGGGGGAGCGCAGGTCGGCGAGGAAGACCCCGTCCACCCGGCCCTCGCCCCACCAGCGGCGGTACATCTCCAGCTCCTGCGCGGGGTCGGTGACGACCTGGAGGAGCAGGGCGCAGCCGCGGGCCGACAGTTCGGTCTCGATGCCGCTGATCAGCTCCATGAAGAACGGCTCGACGCCGAGCATCCTGGCCGGCCGGGACAGGGCCAGTCCCACGGTGTCGGCCCGGGCGTGGGTGAGGGCGCGGGCCGCGCTGTTGGGGCGCCAGCCGATCTCCTGCGCGATGGCCTTGATGGAGGCGCGGGTCGCGGGGGAGACCCCGGGGCGGTCGTTCAGGGCGTACGACACCGCGACCTTCGATACCCCGGCGCGTCGCGCGATGTCGGCGATCGTGGGGCGGTGCTTGGGCATGCGACCTCGCTTAACCGGTTCGTGTTCAGCGCGCATCTTAGCCGCAAGCCCCTGACCTCTGTCTTCCCCGGTGCGGTCCAGACCTCTTCGGAAGTCCCTGGAAAATCTGGAATGGGAGCGCTCCCGCTCCCTTGACACCGCTGCGGGGCCCCCATACCTTCACGGGCACTTACCCGGTTCAGTAACTCCGCTCGGCAGGGACGCGCGGGGGAGAAGGAGGGGCTATGGGTACGCGTACCCGGCTGCGGGTCACCACCGCACTCGCCGTGTTCACACTCGCCGCGACCGCGTGCACGGGAGGCGGTTCGGGGGCGGGCGGCACCGGCGGGGCGGTCGGCAAGGGCGGCTCACTGCCGCGCAACGAGACGCTCTACACGACCGGCACCCAGTGGGGGCCTCCGGCCAACTACAACCCGCTGCGCAACTGGGACCACGCGACCGGCACCAAGGGCCTGGTCTACGAGACGCTGTTCCACTTCGACCCGAACGAGGGCAAGCTGACGCCCTGGCTCGCGGAGTCCGGCAGCTGGACCGACGACAAGACGTACGAGGTGAAGCTGCGCCAGGGTGTCACCTGGGCCGACGGCAAGCCGCTCACCGCCGAGGACGTGGCGTACTCCTACGGCCTGGGCAAGATCGAGGCCTCCGCCTTCCACTCGCTGTGGAGCTGGCTGTCCGACGCGAAGGCGGTGGACGGCTCCACGGTCCGCTTCACCTTCAAGGAGGCCCGCTACCAGGAGTGGGACTACACCCTCTACGGCCAGCCGATCGTCCCCGAGCACGTCTGGAGCTCGCGCACCGACGAGGACATCCTCAACGGCGTCAACGACAAGCCGGTCGGCACCGGGGCCTACAAGCTGAAGAGCAAGACCCAGGACCGGGTCGTCTGGGAGCGGCGGGAGGACTGGTGGGGCACCGAGGCGCTGAGCATGACGCCGGCGCCCCGCTACATCGTCGACGTCTCCAATCCGAGCAACGAAGTGGTGATCGGCCAGCTGGGCCAGGGCCAGCTGGACCTCAGCAACAACTTCCTGCCCGGCGCGTCCTCGCTGATCAAGAGCAAGAAGGTCGTGTCGTACTACGACAAGGCGCCGTACATGCTGTCGGCCAACACCGCCTGGCTGGTGCCCAACACCACCAAGAAGCCGATGGACGACGCCGCCTTCCGGCGGGCGCTCGCCGCGTCCGTCGACACCGGGAAGATCGTCAAGGGTGTCTACGGCGACCTGGTCAAGCCGGCCTCCCCGACCGGTCTGCTGCCGCAGTGGGAGCAGTTCGACGACAAGGCCCTCATCGCGGAGAAGGGCTTCACGCACGACGCCGCCGCGGCGAAGAAGGAGCTCGCGGACGCCGGCTACAAGGACAAGGACGGCGACGGCTTCGTCGAGAACAAGGACGGCTCCGCCCTCAGCCTGAAGCTGGCCGTGCCCTCGGGCTGGACGGACTGGATGGAGGCGGCCAAGGTCATCGCCTCGGGGGCCAAGGACGCGGGCATCAGGATCAGCACCGAGTTCCCCGACCAGAACGCTCTCAACGAGCAGCGCGGCAAGGGGGACTTCGACCTCGTCATCAACAACGAGCGTCAGCTGTCCAACACCCCGTGGACGTACTACGACTACATCTTCCAGCTGCCGGTCCAGAAGCAGCAGAACACGGTGAACTTCGGACGCTACGAGAACGAGGAGGCCTGGAAGCTGGTGCAGGAGCTCGGCGGGGTCAAGACCGACGACACGGCGGGCATGAAGGCCGCCGTCTCGAAGATCCAGGACATCCAGCTGACCGAGATGCCCATCATCCCGCTCTGGTACAACGGCCTCTGGTCGCAGTCCACCACCGGTACCTGGAAGAACTGGCCGTCGGACGCAGCCGGAGCCCCCAAGACGGCGCCGGCCCTCTGGCGCAACTGGCTGGAGATGGGCGGCTTCGAGACGCTCACGCAGCTGAAGCCCGCCAAGTGACGCGGCTGCCGCCGACTCCATGACCGCCCCGCCGTGCGCGTGCACCTGACCGTGCGCGCACGGCGGGGCTCTCCACCAGGGGAGCACCCTTGCGCCGCTATTTCGCCCGCAAACTTCTCATCTACGGACTGACGTTCGTCGTCGCCGTCACCGTCAACTGGATGATCCCGCGCTTCATGCCCGGTGACCCGGTCTCCGCCATGGTCGCCCGCGCCCGCGTCTCGCAGCCGGAGGCCGCCGAGGCGATGCGCACCTATTACAACAACCTGTTCGGCTTCGACGAACCGCTGTGGCAGCAGTACCTCCACTTCTGGGGGGCTCTGCTCCAGGGCGACTTCGGCATCTCCATCTTCGTCTTCCCCACGCCCGTCGGCGACGTCCTGCTCGACGCGCTCCCGTACACGCTCGGCCTGATGATCCCGGCCGTCCTGCTCAGCTGGTTCGTGGGCAACTGGATCGGCGCGCTGTCCGCCCGCCGCAAGGTCCTCGACAACACCGTGCTGCCGGCCGGCTATCTGCTGACGGCCATGCCGTACATGTGGATCGCCGTCATCCTCGCCTGGGCGCTGGGAGCGAAGGCCGGCTGGTTCCCCATATCCGGGGGCTACAGCCTGGACATCCAGCCCGGCTGGAACGGCGACTTCGTACTCGACGCGCTGCACCACTGGGTGCTGCCGTTCCTCTCGCTCTTCCTCGTCGCGCTCGGCGGCTGGGCCATCGGCATGCGCAACATGATCATTTACGAGCTGGAGTCCGACTACTCCTCCTATCTCTCCGCCCTCGGCGCCCCTCAGCGGCTCATCCGCCGCTACGCGTTCCGCAACGCCGTGCTGCCCCAGGTCACCGGCCTGGCGCTCCAGCTCGGTGTGCTGGTCGCCGGAGCGCTCGTCACCGAGATCGTCTTCGCCTATCCGGGGCTCGGCTCACTGATCCTGGCGGCGATCCAGAACCAGGACTTCTTCCTGCTCCAGGGCGCGTTCCTGTTCATCGTCATCGGCGTACTGATCGCCAACTTCCTCATCGACATCGTGTACGTCATCGTCGACCCCCGCACCCGTACGGGCATGGCAGGAGGCACGTCATGAGCACACTGCCCGACCCGGCGCCCGAGGCCCCCTCCGCCGGGGCCCCCGTGGCCAAGCCGGGCCGCGAGTCGCTGCACTACGCGGTGCGCAATCCCAAGCTGATCATCGGCGTGACCCTCGTCGTCATCCTGCTCGCGACCGGCGTCGTGGGACCGATGCTGCTCGACAACGGCAACCCCAACGAGTACGTGGGCCCGCAGGCGTCCGCGCCGGACGGCACGTACTGGATGGGCACCACCACCTTCGGCCAGGACGTGTACGCGCAGTTCGTGCACGGGCTGCGCGCGACCTTCCTGGTGGGCGTCGTCGGCGGGGCCATCGCCGCCGTCATCGCCATGGTCGTCGGCTTCCTCGCCGGCTACCGGGGCGGGGTCGTCGACGAGATCCTCAACATGCTCACCAACGTCGTCCTGGTGATCCCCGCCCTCGCCGTCCTGCTGATCATCAACGCCTACATGGGGGTGCGCAGCGTCGCCGTGCAGGGCCTGTTCATCGGCCTGACCTCGTGGCCCTGGGCGGCCCGCGCCATCAGGGCGCAGACGTTCTCGCTGCGGACCCGGGAGTTCGTCGACCTGGCCCGGCTCAGCGGGAGCGGCACCTGGCGGATCGTGTTCCGCGAGATCGCGCCCAACATGAGCTCGTACCTCTTCATGATGTTCATCCTGCTCTTCGGCGGGTCCATCCTCATCGCCTCCTCGCTCGACTTCATCGGGCTCGGCCCGACCGAGGGCGTATCGCTCGGCCTGATGCTGCAGAGCGCCCAGCAGTGGAGCGCGCTCCAACTGGGCATGTGGTGGTGGTTCGTTCCGCCGGGCGCCGGGATCACCGCGATCGTCGGCGCGCTCTATGTCGCCAACGTGGGCCTCGACGAGGTCTTCAACCCGAAGCTGAGGGAGTCCTGAGCTCATGACCCTGACCGTCAACGATCTGCGGGTCCACTACCGCACGCTGCGTGGCGAGGTCCGGGCCCTGGACGGCGTCGGCTTCGACCTGGCGGACGGCGAGATCCTGGGCCTGGCGGGCGAGTCCGGCTGCGGCAAGACCACCCTGGGCAAGTCCCTCATCCGGCTCGACGGCCGGATGCGGCACGTGGGCGGCACCGTGACGCTGGACGGCGACGAACTGCCGCTGTCCGACGACCGTGCGATGAACGCCTACCGCTTCCACAAGATCTCGCTCGTCCCGCAGTACTCGATGAGCGCGCTCAACCCGACCCGCCGCATCGGCCGCATGATCCGCGAGCTCCTCGCCTCGCGCGGCGTCACCGTGGACACCGGCGAACTGCACCGCAGGCTCGCCCTGGTCGGCCTGGAACGCGATGTGCTGGACCGCTATCCGATCGAGCTGTCCGGCGGCATGAAGCAGCGCGCCGTCATGGTGATCTCCACGCTGCTCGACCCGTCCGTCCTCATCGCCGACGAGGTCACCTCGGCCCTGGACGTCTCCAACCAGCAGGCGGTCGTGGGAGCCCTCACGGGTCTCCGCGACAAGGGCCTGGTCACCAGCATGATCTTCGTGACCCACGACCTCGGGCTCACCTCGCACATCGCCGACTCGATCATGGTGATGTACGCGGGCAAGCTCGCCGAGAAGGCGCCCACGAAGGTGCTGACGACCGCTCCGCGCCACCCGTACACGAAGATGCTGATCGGTTCGCTGCCCCAGGTGGGCGCCCGGTACAAGGACAAGCCGCTCAGCGGCATCGAGGGCTCCCCGCCCTCCCTGCTGAACCCGCCGGCGGGCTGCCGCTTCCGCGACCGCTGCCCGCTCGCCGACAGCGGGTGCGCCGAGGAGCCGCCGGTCGTCGAGGTCGCCCCCCGCCACACCGTCGCATGCTGGAAGGCGGCCTGATGCTGACCCTCGACCGTGTCACCAAGACCTTCCGGGCCGGCGCCTTCGGCGGCGGATCGGTCACCGCCGTCGACCGGGTGTCCTTCGAGGCGGCGCCCGGCGAACTGGTCTCGCTCATCGGCGAGAGCGGCAGCGGGAAGTCCACCATCGGCCGCATGGTCCTGGGGCTCACCCGGGTCAGCGCCGGCAGCCTCACCCTGGACGGCGAACAGGTCCGGCCGGGCAAGGACTTCTACCGCCGGGTCCAGGGCGTCTTCCAGGACCCCTTCAGCTGCTACAACCCCGTCTTCAAGGCCGACCGCGTCTTCGCCCTCGTCCGCCGCGCCTACCACCCGGGCGTCTCCGACAAGGAGTGGGACGACCGGGTGGAGAAGGCGGTACGGGACGTACGCCTGGACCCCGGGCAGGTGCTCGGCCGCTACCCGCACCAGCTCAGCGGCGGCCAGCTGCAGCGCCTGCTCATCGCCCGCGCACTCCTGCTCGACCTGCGTTTCCTGGTCGCCGACGAGATCACCAGCATGCTCGACGCCTCCACCCGCATCGACGTCCTCAACCTCCTCGCCGGACTCAAGGAACGCGGCCTCGGGGTCCTCTACATCACCCACGACCTCTCGCTCGGCACCTACCTCGCCGAGAAGACCGTGGTGCTGAGGAACGGCCGCGTCGTCGAACGCGGCGACACCCAGAAGGTCTTCGGCAACCCCCTCCACCCCTACACCCGCACACTCCTGGCCGCGGTGCCCCGGCTGAACCAGCCCTGGACGCCGGCCGAACCCGTGGGTGCCTGCGCCTTCCACGAAGGGGGCGCGGGGAACAGCGACCTGTACGAGACCGAGCCGGACCACTTCGTCGCCTGCGCCGGACTCCCCGACTGCGGAAGGACCTCCGCGTGACCCCTCGCCATCTGCCCCTGCACGACGGCTGGACGCTCCGGGCCGACAGCGCCGTACCGGTGGGGCTCCCCGCGGGCGGCGTTCCGGCGGCCGTTCCCGGCTGCGTGCACACCGACCTGCTGGCCGCCGGGCTGATCGACGACCCCTACCTGGACGACAACGAGAGCCGGCTCGGCTGGATCGGCCGCACCGACTGGACGTACCGCACCGACTTCGAGTGGTCCGCCGACGAGCACGAGTTCACCGACCTGTGCTTCGACGGCCTCGACACCGTCGCCACCGTCCTGCTCAACGGCGCGGAGATCGGCTCCACCGCCAATCAGCACCGCGGCTACCGCTTCCCCGTCCGGCCGCTGCTGCGCGAGGGGGCCAACACCCTCGCCGTCCGCTTCACCGCCCCGTACACCTACGCCGAGGCGCTGCGCGACAAGCTCGGCGACCGGCCCGGCGCGTATGCGGAGCCGTACGCCTTCATCCGCAAGATGGCCTGCAACTTCGGCTGGGACTGGGGGCCGACCCTCGTCACCTCGGGCATCTGGCGGCCGGTCGCGCTGGAGTCCTGGACCGGCCCGCGTATCGCCGAGGTGAAGGTCCTCGCCGACCTCGACGAGGACGGGGTGCCGCGCCTGGCGGTCAGCCTCGATGTCGGCCGGGGTGCCGGGGACGGCCCCCTGGAGGCGACGGTCGAGGTGGCCGGAGAACGGGCCGTGCTCGGCATTCCCGCAGGGCAGGACCGCGCCACCGTCACGCTCCCCGTCCCCGGGGCGGCGCGCTGGTGGCCGCACAGCCACGGCGAACAGCCCCTGTACGACGTCACCGTCCGCCTCGGTGACGACGCGTGGAGCGGCAGGACGGGCTTCCGGGGCGTCACCCTGGAGCGCGAGGCGTTCCGTGTCTCCGTCAACGACGAGCCCGTCTTCGTACGCGGGGTGAACTGGATCCCGGACGACTGCTTCCCCGCCCGGATCACCCGGCAGCGGGTCTCGGACCGCCTCGACCAGGCGGTTGCCGCGGGCGTCAACCTGATCCGCGTCTGGGGCGGCGGCCTCTACGAGAGCGACGACTTCTACGAGCTGTGCGACGAGAAGGGGCTCCTGGTCTGGCAGGACTTCCCGTTCGCCTGTGCGGCCTACCCGGAGGAGCAGCCGCTGTACGACGAGGTGGCCGCGGAGGTACGTGAGAACCTCGTCCGGCTCGCCCCGCACCCCTCGCTGGTGCTGTGGTGCGGCAACAACGAGAACCTGGAGGGCCACGCGGACTGGGGGTGGCAGGAGAAGCTGGAGGGCCGCACCTGGGGCCACGGCTACTACCACGAGCTGCTGCCGGCCCTCTGTGCCGAGACCGATCCTTCGCGTCCGTACTGGCCGGGGTCGCCCTACTCCGGGTCCCCGGAGCTGCCCCCGAACGACCCCGCCCTGGGGACGGTCCACCTCTGGGAGGTGTGGAACCGGGTCGACTACCGGCACTACGCCGACACCGCCCACCGTTTCGTCGCCGAGTTCGGCTTCCAGGGCCCGGCCGCGTACGCCACGCTGCGCCGCGCCGTCAGCGGCCCGCTCGGGCCGGCCGCCCCGCTGCTCGCCCACCACCAGAAGGCGGAGGACGGCGACGCCAAGCTGCTGCGGGGCCTGGGGGACCATCTCCCGCAGCCGTCCGGTTTCGACGACTGGCACTGGCTCACCCAGCTCAACCAGGCCCGCGCGGTGGCCTTCGGGATCCGCCACTTCCGCTCGCACAGCCCGTACTGCATGGGTGCGGTCGTATGGCAGCTCAACGACTGCTGGCCGGTCGTCTCCTGGTCGGCCGTCGACGGGGACGGCCGTCGCAAGCCGCTCTGGTACGCCCTGCGCGCCGTGTACGCGGACCGGCTGATGGCCGTACGGGACGGAGCCCTGCACCTGGTCAACGACTCCGCCCGCCCGTGGGAGGGCACGCTGCGGCTGACCCGGCGCTCCCTGGAGGGCGCGGTCCTGGCCGAGGAGACGGTCGTGGTGGGAACGGCGGCCCGTGGCGTCACCCGTGTGCCCCTGCCGTCCTCGGTCGCCGACCCGGACGACAGCACCCGCGAGGTGCTGGTGGCGGAGCTGGGTGAACAGCGGGTGGTGGAGTTCTACGAGGAGGACACCCGTCTCGCGCTGCCGCCGGCGCGGTATCACGCCACGGTCACCCAGGGTGACGAATCGGGTATCGGTTACCGGGTCACGGTGACGGCGCGGACACTGCTGCGCGATGTCGCGCTCTTCCCCGACCGGCTGGATCCGGCGGCGGAGGTGGACGACATGCTCGTCACGCTGCTGCCCGGTGAGAGCGCCGTGTTCCATGTCACGGGCGCGGTGCTGAAGGACCCGGAGGCGCTGCGCTCACGGCCGGTTCTCCGGTGCGTCAACGACACCGTCGACGGCTGAGGTGGCGAGCCCTGGCGAACGGTGGCGCGGCCCATGGCGTATTGGGCCGTGCGGGTGCGGCGACTTTCCGTCATTCCCGTTTGCCGGGGTTCGTACCCCCCGACCGGGCCGGGCGTGTGCTGATGCGGTGCGAAGTGTCTGACGGTCCCTCACACGGTCAATAAAATAAGACAACATCGAGTGGATGTTCCGCTGTTCGAGGGATGCCCCCGGATAGGGTCTTGTGCCAAAGCGGAGCCGCGCGCCCACGCCCGGGTGGTGGAATGCAGACACGGCGAGCTTAAACCTCGCTGCCTCCTCGGGGGCGTGCCGGTTCGAGTCCGGCTCCGGGCACCACCGCACGGTCGGTGGAGCCCGGGCGGCCGCACGGTACTTCAGCTGTCAACCTCTTAGGCCCGTCCCCGCCGGTGGTCACGTTCCCCGTATCGGGTGATCACTGTGCGTGCGCGGCGGCCGGGCGGTCGCCCGCGCACGCATTTTGCGGATGCGCCCGGCGGGTACGAGGGTTTCCGGTGCCGCACGGGAGGGGCCGGGGCCATCGGCCTCCGTGAAGATCCTCCTCCGGTACTAGGGTGATTCTTTTGCCTACCCATTACTCTTGACGCAAGGCCGCGCGAGGTGGCCATGGAGGAGTGAAATGAGGAGCAGCAACCCGGTCTTCTCGCGACGGGGGTTCAGCCGCGACAACGGCTACGCGGGCTTCAACGCGGCGCCGCAGGCCGGGGCCCCCGCAGCGGGTGCCAACCCGTACGCGCAGGGCACCGCCGCGAACCCGTACGCCACGAACCCCTACGCCCAGCAGGACACCCAGTACGGCGCCCCGCAGGCGCCCGCGCGCTCCGGCGCGATGACGATCGACGACGTCGTCACGCGTACGGCCATGACGCTGGGCACCGTGGTGCTCACCGCCGCGCTCTCCTGGGCCCTGCTGCCGGTCGACGAGGCCAATCTCGGCAAGTCCTACGGCATCGCCATCGGCGCCGCCCTGATCGCGTTCGTCTTCGCGATCATCCAGTCCTTCAAGCGCAAGCCCGCGCCGGCGCTGATCCTCGCCTACGCGGCCTTCGAGGGTGTCTTCCTCGGAGTGATCTCCAGCACGGTCAGCACCTACATCAGCCCCGGCACGGTGATGCAGGCGGTGATGGGCACCATGTGTGTCTTCGCCGGTGTCCTCATCGCGTACAAGATGCGCTGGATCCGCGTCACCCGCCGGTTCTACGGCTTCGTGATGGCCGCGGCCGTGGGCTTCGTGCTCCTGATGATGGTCAACCTGCTGTTCAGCGTGTTCGGCGGCGGTGACGGCCTCGGCTTCCGCAGCGGTGGTCTTGGCATCCTCTTCGGAGTCATCGGCATCATCCTCGGCGCGTGCTTCCTGGCCCTGGACTTCAAGCAGGTCGAGGACGGCATCAACTACGGCGCACCGCGCGAGGAGTCCTGGCTGGCGGCCTTCGGCCTCACCCTGACCCTGGTGTGGATCTACCTGGAGATGCTGCGTCTGCTCTCCATCCTCAACGGGAACGACTGACCCGTAGGCACGACGACGACGGGACGGCCCGCAGGCTCATCGCCTGCGGGCCGTTCCGTTTCGTCGTCGCGGGGGAGTGCGTGGCTCACAGGAGCTTCCGCGCGGCCCGCCTCAGGTCGTACTCGTGGATGATCGCCTTGGCGTGGCCGTAGGTGAGGTCGTGTTCGCTCCGCAGCCAGCTGACCTTCTCCTCGAAGCGGAAGAGGGAGGGGCCTTCGTCGACCGTGCGGAGCCAGTCGGAGATGTCACGACCGGTGCAATGGGGAATCCGGGAGAGCAGGTTGCGATGGGTTTCTTCGGAGAAGACATGCGACATCGGCGCCTCCGACGCAGTGCGCGTTGCTGGTCCTTCCCGACACCGTGCCCGAGCATCGGCGCGTTGGCAACCATCCTGCGGGGGCGCGTAGGGTCACGGCGTGCTTGATACGACGCCCCTGATCACCGCCGTGGACCGTTTCGCCGACCGGCTGCGGAGTACCCCGCAGAGTCGGCTGCAACGCGGTGCGGCCGCCGAGGCCCTGGCGACGGCGAGGGAGCTGTCCGCCCGGGCCCAGCGCGCCGAAGCCCCGGGCCGGGAGCCGAGGACCATGCCGGACGCCGGGATATTCGCGGTCGGCGACCAGCTCGCGGTCGCCGGGCGGGACCTGGCCGTGGCACTGGAAACGGCCTCGTCCCAGGAGCTGGACGAGGCCGTGCGGTGTGTCGAGGAGGCGGCGGTGCGGGCGTTCGCACCCGGGCCGCGCTAGAAGGAGGCGATGACGCGGTCGGCGAGGATGTAGACGTTCTCCTCGCCGCACGAGAACGTCAGCGCGTAGGCGCCGGAGACTCCCGAACCGCCCAGCAGAACCGGCTGCTCACCGGAGCGCAGCGAGTCGGCGAGCCGCTCGGCGGTCTCCCGGTGGCCCGGGGTCATACAGAGCGTGGTGCCGTCGGCGAAGACGTACACATCGAGAGTCCCGAGGGGGCCCGGCCGCACGTCGGTGAGCTCCGTACCGGTATCGGCGAGCCGTTCCAGCCTGTTCACGGTACGCTCATGGTCGGTGACAACAGGTGTCTGCACGGGAACGAAGTCCGGGTGTGACGGGTGGCGGCGACGGGCCGCGGCCAGCTCGGGGGAGTCCTCGGCGTACTCCGCGTACTCGGTGACCTCGGGCATGTCGGCGAGCTCGTCCAGCGCGTCCCCGGCTTCGAGGTCCATCGCCTCCAGGCCCGCAAAGTCGGTCTGGCGGGGCATGAAGAACGGAACGTCCTCGCCGAGCCCGCCCAGCAGGGACGGGGCGTCGGCGGCGTCGCGTGCTTCCTGGGCCGCCCAGAAGGCGCGGGCCTCGGCGAGCTCGCGCTCCCGCTCCTCGGCGAGCGCCTCGGCGACCGCCGCGCGTATCTCCTCGGCGGGTGTGCCGGTGCTCCGGTTCTGCTGCTCGGGCACGGACGCGTGCGGGCTGCGTCCCTCCGCCAGCTCCGTGCGCAGGGCTGTGACCTGCTTACGCAGCCCGTGAGCAGCGTGCAGAGCGGCGGCGCCGACAGCCGTGGCAGCGGCGGTGGTCAGCAACAGGGCAAACGGCATGGCGCTCACTGACATACTCCCGGTTTCAATCGACACCCCCGACTTCCTACATCAGCTTGTCCTGTACCGATGCCTGCTGTCAGTGCATTACGTCACGAATTGGACAGGTCTTTGGGCCTGGTGTTTAGCTCCGCGTCTGGTGTGACCTGCAGAAACGACTCTCCCCCGGGACGCAGATCACATCCTGGGGGAGATTCGGTCACGATCGGAGCTCGGCTCGATTCAACGCGGCCCCTGGGCTGCGGTCAGCCGCAGCCGGCTGCGGCTCAGCTCAGCCGCCCATGGCTTGTGGTCGCGCTGAGCTTCGCCTGCGCTGCGGGCAGGTGCCGCCCTCGTTCCTCGGGCGACCCCTACCCTCCGCTGCGGCTCAGCTCAGCCGCCCATGGCTTGTGGTCGCGCTGAGCTTCGCCTGCGCTGCGGGCAGGTGCCGCCCTCGTTCCTCGGGCGACCCTCCCCCAGCCTTCGGCCGGGGGTGCCCCCAACCCTCCGCTGCGGCTCAGCTCAGCCGCTCTGTGCCTGTGGTCGCGCTGAGCTTCGCCTGCGCTGCGGGCAGGTGCCGCCCTCGTTCCTCGGGCGACCCCTACCCTCCGCTGCGGCTCAGCTCAGCCGCTCGATGACCATGGCCATGCCCTGGCCGCCGCCGACGCACATCGTCTCCAGGCCGAACTGCTTGTCGTGGAACTGCAGGCTGTTGATCAGCGTGCCGGTGATGCGGGCGCCGGTCATGCCGAAGGGGTGGCCCACGGCGATCGCGCCACCGTTGACGTTGACCTTGTCCAGCGGCAGGCCGAGGTCACGGTAGGAGGGGATGACCTGGGCGGCGAACGCCTCGTTGATCTCGGCCAGGTCGATGTCGTCGATGGTCAGCCCGGCGCGCTTGAGCGCCTGCTTGCTGGCCTCGACGGGGCCGTAACCCATGATCTCGGGGGACAGGCCGGAAACGCCCGTCGAGACGATGCGGGCCAGCGGGGTCAGACCCAGCTCGCGCGCCTTGGTGTCGGACATGATCACCAGTGCGGCGGCGCCGTCGTTGAGCGGGCAGCAGTTGGCGGCGGTGACGAGCCCGTCGGGGCGGAACACCGGCTTCAGGCCCTGCACACCCTCCAGGGTGACGCCGGCGCGGGGGCCGTCGTCCTTCGAGACGACCGTGCCGTCCGGCGTGGTCACGGGGGTGATCTCGCGCTCCCAGAAGCCGTTCTTGATGGCCTCCTCGGCGAGGTTCTGCGACCGCACGCCGAACTCGTCCATGTCCTGACGGGTGACGCCCTTGATCCGGGCCAGGTTCTCGGCGGTCTGCCCCATCGCGATGTACGCGTCCGGGACGAGGCCCTCCTCGCGCGGGTCGGTCCAGCTCGTGCCCTCCTGCTCGGCGCGGGCGGCGGTGCGCGCCTCGGCGTCGGCGAAGAGCGGGTTGTGCGTGTCCGGCAGGCTGTCGGAGTTCCCCTTGGTGAAGCGGGACACCATCTCGACACCGGCGGAGATGAAGACGTCGCCCTCGCCGGCCTTGATGGCGTGCAGCGCCATGCGGCTGGTCTGGAGCGAGGACGAGCAGTAGCGGGTGACCGTGCAGCCGGGGAGGTGGTCCATCCCCATCTGTACGGCGATGATGCGGCCCAGGTTGTTGCCCTGCTCGCCACCGGGAAGGCCGCAGCCGAGCATCAGGTCGTCGATGTCCTTCGGGTCCAGCTCGGGGACCTTGGCCAGCGCCGTCTGGATGATGGTCGCGGTCAGGTCGTCCGCGCGCAGGTCCTTGAGGGACCCCTTGAAGGCCCGGCCGATGGGCGAACGGGCAGCAGAGACGATCACGGCTTCGGGCATCACGCGGCTCCATGAGGGCTGGAAGGCAGGAAGGCTGGGCTGCCTTGGAAGTTACCCGGACGTATAGCTGAGGTCACCCAACAGGCGATGTGATGCGGACCTCTTTTCTAAGCAACCGCTCAGTTTCCCGGAATGTTCCCGCGGCGGCGGGACGTCGCGCTCAGGCCCGCCGCCACGTCGCCCCCGACCCGCGCCCCGGTGTCGGCCCGCCGTCCGTGTCCGTCCCCGTGCCGTCGTGCGGCACCGGTTCCGTATGGGCGGGAAGCCGCCGGCGCCGGCGGTGCTTGAGCAGGGCCCAGGGCGCGCGTGCCCCCGTCACCTCGGTGCCCGCCTCGCGCGCGGCACGGGAAGCGGCCTTGGCGACCGGCAGCATGCCCTCGCGGCGGGAACCGTCCAGGTGGTCGGACTCCGGCCACAGGCCGAGAGCCGCGCACAGGGTCGGCAGCATCGCCATCGAAGCCGTCGCGTACCCCTCGGCCGAGGGGTGGTAGTTGTCGGGACCGAAGAGCTCCCGGGGGTTCGCCTCGAACTCCGGACCGAGCAGGTCGCCCAGCGAGACGGTCCGCCCGCCCTGTTCCACCGCGCCGATCGTCTGGGCCGCCGCCAGCTGCCGGCTCACCCGCCGGGCCAGCCACCGCAAGGGCTGGTAGACCGGCTCGATCGTGCCCAGGTCCGGGCAGGTGCCCACGACGACCTCGGCGCCTGCCGTACGCAGCCTCCGTACGGCCGTGCTGAGACAGCGCACCGACTGTGTCGCCGGCATCCGGTGGGTCACGTCGTTCGCGCCGATCATGATCGCGCAGACGTCCGGCACCCCTGACGGATCGGCCAGCACCAGGGACACCTGCCGCTCCAGATCGTCCGACCGGGCCCCCGGCAGGGCCACGTTCCGGAGATCCACCGGGCGTTCGGCCACCGCCGCCAGCCCGGAGGCCAGCAGCGCGCCCGGGGTCTGGCCGGCTCTCCGCACCCCCTGGCCGGCTGCCGTCGAGTCACCCAGCAGGACGAAGCGCAACGGATCGGAGGGGCCGGCGAACGCCACCCCGTACCGCCCGTCCGCACTCGGCGGGACCGGGGCCTTACCCCCGCCCACCTGCCGCTTCGCCAGCTGTACCTCGGCCAGCACCAGTCCCACCGTCGCGGCACCGATCAGCCCTACGCTGCCGCCCCCATAGGCCGCACCCGCTGCGATCCGCCGCGCCACCCTCGCTCTCGACACAGTCCGGTCCACCTCCTCCGTGCCGTACAGCCGTACACAGCACTACCTGCCCCGTGGAGGGCGTAGCTCAATCGCTCGGTCCAATCTCCTGCCCGTACGCATACTCTTGCCTGACCATTACGGAGATCCCGGAGTACACGGTGCAATTCCACGATTCGATGATCAGTCTTGTCGGCAACACCCCGCTCGTCAGGCTGCGCAATGTGTCGGCAGGCATCCAGGCGACGGTCCTGGCCAAGGTCGAGTACTTCAATCCCGGCGGATCGGTGAAGGACCGCATCGCGCTGCGCATGATCGAGGCCGCCGAGCAGAGCGGTGAGCTGAAGCCCGGTGGCACGATCGTGGAGCCGACCAGCGGCAACACGGGCGTGGGCCTGGCCATCGTCGCCCAGCAGAAGGGCTACAAGTGCGTCTTCGTCTGCCCGGACAAGGTGTCCACGGACAAGATCAACGTGCTGCGGGCCTACGGGGCGGAGGTCGTCGTCTGCCCGACGGCCGTCGACCCCGAGCACCCGGACTCCTACTACAACGTCTCCGACCGCCTGGTCAGGGAGACGCCGGGGGCCTGGAAGCCCGACCAGTACTCCAACCCCAACAACCCGCGCTCGCACTACGAGACCACGGGCCCGGAGCTCTGGGAGCAGACGGAGGGACGGATCACCCACTTCGTCGCGGGCGTCGGCACCGGCGGCACGATCACCGGTACGGGCCGCTACCTCAAGGAGATCAGCGAGAACCGCGTGCGGATCGTCGGCGCCGACCCGGAGGGCTCCGTCTACTCCGGCGGCTCGGGGCGCCCCTACCTCGTGGAGGGCGTCGGTGAGGACTTCTGGCCGAGCGCCTACGACCGTACGGTCACGGACGAGATCGTCGCGGTCTCGGACAAGGACTCCTTCCAGATGACCCGCCGCCTCGCCAAGGAGGAGGGCCTGCTCGTCGGCGGCTCCTGCGGCATGGCGGTCGTCGCGGCCCTGGAGGTCGCGAAGCGCCTCGGCCCGGAGGACGTGGTCGTCGTCCTGCTGCCGGACAGCGGCCGCGGCTACATGAGCAAGATCTTCAACGACGAGTGGATGGCCGACTACGGCTTCCTGGAGGACGCCGGGCCGTCCGCCCGGGTCGGCGCGGTGCTCGATTTCAAGGAGGGGCCGCTCCCCTCCCTCGTCCACATGCACCCCGAGGAGACGGTCGGCGAGGCCATCGAAGTCCTCCGGGAGTACGGCGTCTCCCAGATGCCGATCGTGAAGCCGGGCGCGGGACACCCGGACGTGATGGCCGCCGAGGTCATCGGCTCCGTCGTGGAGCGTGAGCTCCTGGACGCGCTGTTCACCCAGCGGGCCACGCTGTCCGACTCCCTGGAGAAGCACATGTCGGCCCCGCTGCCGCAGGTCGGCTCGGGGGAGCCCGTCGAGGACCTCATGGCCGTGCTCAGCGGTGCGGACGGTGCCGACGCGGCGATCGTCCTCGTCGAGGGCAAGCCGAAGGGCGTCGTGAGCAGGCAGGACCTGCTGGCGTTCCTGGCGAAGGACGCGGCGCCCAAGCCGTAGCGCCCGGGTTTCCGGGGTTCGCGAAAACGGTACGAGCGCGACACGTTGACGCAGCACCGGCTTAACACGGCTCCGGCACAGTAATGGGTGTCGGCAGGGAAACCCGCCGGCACCACATACGGCGACACGGACTACGGAGCGGCTCCCGGACCTCCACCGTCGCCAGGACGCGGCACCCGGCCCTGACCCGGGACCGCGTCCCTCGCGGGGACCGCCGTCGTCCCGCCCCCCGGGCGACCGGGGGTGCGGCGGTCCCCGCGATTATCTTTTCCCTCGTCCTTCTCTCAGCCGTCCCATTCGGACGAGGTCCGGCGCTTCCCCCGGCCCCACGGCCACGCGCGGGCGGCGTGCACGGCGTTCACGCCGAAGATGCCCAGCCACGCCACGACGAGCCCGTCGATCCCGGCGTTCGCGACGCCGATCGCGGACAGGGGGATGGCCAGCACCAGCGACACGACCCCGAAGCCGAACCGTTCCCCGAAGGTGCCCGCCGGCCCGGCGGGCTGCGTGGTGCCCCGGACGGCCGCCATCTGCTGCTCGGCGAGCTGCCTTCTCGTCCGCTGGTCGTACGTGCCGGCGAGCCGCTCCTCGACCTTCTCCAGGAACGAGTCGATGAGTGCGGACTCGTACTCGGGCCCCAGCTCGCCGTGGGCCTGCAAGGTGGCGTCGAGCTCTCGCCTGAGCTCAGGGTCACGGGCTTCCATGCGTTTACGGTACGAACCCGGGGCCCCCGGGTCAGTGGGGTTAGCCCCCCTGTTTCGGCGGCCCGTCACACAGGGCGGGCCGTGCCCCGTCGGCGTAGCGTTGTTGCCGCAGGACGGGAGACGGGAGGCGCGCCCATGGCCACCACGACATCCTCCGCCCGGGCCATCCCCCGGACGTCCGGGACGCGGGCCCGCCTGGTCAACGAGGCCGAGCTCCGGGCGACGCTCTCCACGTTCCGTGAGCTCTCCGACGAGGACTGGCGGCGCCCGACCGTCTGTACCGGCTGGAACGTACGGGACATGCTGGCGCACACCGTCGGCCAGTACGAGGAGGTGCCGCGCCCCTGGGTCGCCGTGCGCCGGATCCGGCGGGCCGCCCGGACCCATCCGCGCCTCGGCCGGCTGGACGGGCACAACGAGGCCCAGATCGAGGACAGGAAGGCCGTTCCGGGCCGTGAACTGATCGGCGCCCTCGCCCACTTCGCACCCCAGGCCCTCATCGCGCTGCGCCGCATGCCCGCACCGCTCCGCCGCAGGGTGAGGCTGAGCCTGCTCTACCCGGAGGCGAAGGCGCTGCCCGACGACTCGATGGACTATCTCGGCAACGTCCTCGTGGCCCGGGACACCTGGATGCACCGGGTGGACCTCTGCGGTGCCATCGGGGCCGAGCCGGTCCTCGACGGACACGACCGGGAGATCGTGGACCAGGTGGTGCTCGACCTGGCCCTCGCCTGGACGGGCCCCGCCGTGGAGATCGACCTCACCGGGCCCGCGGGTGGACGCCGTCTGCTGGGCATCGGAGCCCCGGCGGCAACCCTCCACGCCGACGCGGTCGACTTCACCCGGCATGTGTCCGGGCGCCCGGTGCGCGGCCGCCTGGAGCTGGAGGGCGATCCCGGTGCGCGGGAAGCGCTGACGGCGGCCCGCGTCGTGTTCTGACCCCGGGCGGTGCGCGTGGTCCGGGCGGGCCGGACGCTCAGCGCGAGGTCACCTCGGCGAGGAAAGCCTCGGGCGTGACCGCGTACCCCATGGAATTGATGACCGGGACCGGGGTGCGGTCGATCAGCACCGTCGGGGTGGACCGGACGCCGCTCGTCCCGAAGGCGGCCGACACCTGCGCCGCCCAGGGCAGGTAGGTGCGCTCACGGACCTTCTGCCGGAAGGCGTCGGTGTGCAGTGCCTCGACCTCGTCGGCCAGCCGCAGCAGGTTGTCCCGGTCGGCGAAGGCGTCCACGTCCTCGCTGGGCTGATCGGCGTACAGCGCCCGCAGGTAGTGCATGAACGGCTTCTGGCCCTCGTCCGCGGCGGCTCCCAGCGCGGCCAGCGCCTCCATGGAGCCGCTGCCGCCCGCGGAGTCGTCGATGAACGTGCCGAAGTGGTGGTCCACCGCGAATACGCCCTCGTCCGCGGCCCGCTCCATCACGGCTCCGAGACCGAGTTCCATGCGCTTGCAGTAGGGGCAGCGCAGGTCGGCGTAGACGCTCAGTACATGCTCGGCCTCGGCGTCGCCGTAGCGGACGATGACGCCGCCCGGCCCTCTCGTATTGGCTGGGATCATGATCCCAGGGTCGGCAGCGGTGAGCGGTCCCGCAATGCGAGCGGCCGGGGCCGGGACTGTATATGGACATTCAGACCGCTTGCTGGCTGAATGGATTCCTCGGTGCCGGACCGGTGCGCCGGAACTCTGGAGGGGACAGCATGAGCGGGAGCAGCCCGGCTGCGCGGTTGCAGCGGCTCTTCGAGGGGCAGCGGCTCACGCCCACGCAGCGGCGGATCGCGCACTCCATGGTGCGGCGGGCGGCCGACGCCCCGTTCCTGTCGAGCGTGGAGCTCGCCGAACTGGCCGGGGTCAGCCAGCCGTCCGTCACCCGCTTCGCCGTCGCGCTCGGCTTCGACGGGTACCCCGCGCTGCGCAAGCACCTGAGGGAGGTCACGCCGGAGGGGGTGGCCGGCGGGGGCGGCGTGGAGGAGAGCCTCAACGAGTACCAGCAGGCGGTGCGCGCGGAGATCGAGAACCTGCGGCAGCTGTCCGAACTGCTCGCCGATCCGGCCCCCGTGGAGCGGGCGGGGCGGCTGCTCGCCGGGTCGAGGCCGCTGCTCGTGCTCGGGCTGCGGGCCGCGTCCTCACAGGCCCGGGGTTTCGGGTACTTCGCAGCCAAGGTGCACCCGGATGTGCGGGTGCTCGACGAGGGCGGCAGCATGCTGCACGACCGCATCGACGCGGCGGCGCGCGCGGGCGCGAGCGCGCTGATGTGCTTCGCGCTGCCCCGGCACCCGCGCGAGGTCGTGGACGCGCTGGCGTACGCCCGGGAGCGCGGGCTGACCGTCGTGACCGTGGCCGACTCGGCGTTCGCGCCGGTCGCCGCCCACAGCGATCTGCTGATTCCGGGGGCCGTGGGGACCGGGCTGGCCTTCGACACGGCGTGTGCCCCGATGCTGCTGGGGCGGGTGCTGCTGGAGGCCATGTGCGACGGGCTGCCCGAGGCGCAGGCCCGGCTGGAGGAGTTCGACGCGCGGGCCGCCGCGCGGGGGCTGTTCGTGGAGTAGCCGGAGCCCCGGGCGGGCGGTCGGAACTCCGGGCCGCCGGCTCCGCCGATTCTCAGACGTCGCTCATCTGTGCCTACTAATCTCCGCGACCGGAAGGTCCACAGGGGACGGCGGGAGAGGGGTACGGACGTGGGGCGCGGAGCGCAGTCGTTGGCGAGGGTGGCCGTGATCGTGAGAGCCGGCGCCGCGCCGTTGTGGTGGCCGGGGCTGCTGGCGGCGGCCGTCGGGGCGTTCGTCCCGGGGCTCACCGGCCGGCGGATCGGACTGCTGGCGGGGGCCGCGCTGTTCCTGTTGACCCTGGCCGTCGTGGCGTTCACGCGCACCGGGCGGTACGCGGAGCTCGCGAAGGGCGCCACGCGGGCCGGGCGGAGCGACTTCCTCCAGGACCGGGACGTGACCGTACGGAACCGGCGGCGTGGCTGCCGCTGGTGGGCGGCCGGTGCGTTCGTGGTGGCGGTCGCGAGCGCGTACGTGCTGCCCGGGGCGGGCGGGCTCGTGATGGCCGGGACCGGGGCCGGGCTCTGGCTGAAGGCCGTACGGATCGGGCAACGGGAGCGGCGGGACGACGTCCTGTACTGGGTGCGCACCGACTGGGTGGAGCGCGGACGGCCCACGGGCAGGCGCGTGAAGGCCTACCGGACGACCGGACCCGTGGCGGGGGACGCCGCGCCCGGTGGGGCGCGGCGTCGCCGCCGGTGAGAGCCGGGTCAGACCTCCAGCTCCGCCTCGATCTTCCGCAGCTGGTGGCGCGCCATCGCGAGGTTGGCCCGGCCGCCGTCCAGCACGAGGTAGAGGAAGAGGCCGTTGCTGCCACGGGTCTTGAGCAGCCGGATCAGGTGGTACTGGGTGCCGAGGGTGATCAGGATGTCCTCGATCTCGTCCTTGATGCCCAGGTGCTCCATCGTCCGGAGCTTCGCCCGGACCACGTCGGTGTTGCCGGCCGCGGCGACCTCCAGGTTGAAGTCCTTGCCACCGCCCAGGGTGCCCAGGGCCATGCCGCTGGTGTAGTCGACGAGTGCGACACCGAGGGTCCCCTCGATCGACGCCATCGCATCCTTCAGTGACGCTTCGGTGTTGGCCATAGTGCTCGTTTCCTTTCCCTGGCCGGCCCGGTGGCCGGTCCGTTGCTTGGTGGTGCGCTGTCCATCCGTGGCGCGCGCGTGACGGGCCGCGGCGGGTGTCACGGGGAGTCCGGTGTGACGGGGCGGCGGGGCAGGGCCCGCGACTGCTGCGGCCGTGGAGGCGGCACGGGGCGGCCGGGCCGTTCCTGGGAGGCGTCGACCAGTTCGCCGATGCGCGCCCCGGCGCGGCGGCCCTCCAGGTGGAGACGGCCGACGTTGATGCGGTCCTCGGCCAGCAGGGTGAGGACGGCGGAGGAGCCCGCGGCGTAGGTGGCGATGTAGCCGCTCTCGCCACGGATCAGGAGTTCGCGGAAGCCGCCGCGTCCGGTGGCGTCGGTCATCCGGATCGAGACGCCGAGCGCGGCGGCGGTCAGCGCGGCGACGCCCTCGGCCTCGATGCCAGGGGTGTCCTGGGCCAGGATCAGACCGTCCGTACTGGCGGCCAGCGCGCCGGTCAGGAGGGGCACCCGGGCGCGTAACCGCTGGAGCTCGTCGAGGACGTCCTGCACCTCTGCCTCGGGCACCATCAGCTGTCTCCTCCCGGCACGCTGTCTGCGCGCGCGTATCACAAGGCCTCCAATGCGTCTCTGAGCCGGCGCAACAGGGCGACGTCGGGGTCGTTCGTGACCTCGGGCAGCGTGATGCGGCCGGGCCCGGACGCCGGTGCGGAGCCCTCTGCGGCGGGGCGGACCGCTTCGACCAGTCCGGCGGCCGCGAGCCGGCGCAGGTCGACCAGGATGTGGAAGGCGGAACGGCCCAGCTCCTGGGCGATGTCCGAGGCCGTGCGCTCGCCGTTCACCAGGGCGAGGACACGGCGCTGGCGTGGCGGGACCGGGGCGTCCACGGGATGGGCCGTGGGGGAGAGCGGCGCGCTGTCGGTGAGCGCGTCCGGCCAGATCCGGTCCAGGAGTTCCCGGCGCCGGAGCGTCTCGCGCTGCACGGCGTGCACGGGCACGGGGCGGACGGGGCCGATCCAGTGGGAGACGCCGTAGCGGAAGCGGGCGGGCGTGTGCGTGGGGGCCAGGGCGAAGAACGCCGCGTCGTACAGGGCGCCCAGATGGCAGAGCTCCAGCGCGCCGCCGGGGACCTTGCCGCTGTCCACGAGGTAGCGGCCGACCCGCTGTCCGGCACCCGCCTGGGCGACCGCGTCCCACCAGCCCTCGGAGCGCAGGGCCCCGCCCGTGGTGAGCAGGACGTCGATACCGGGGGTCGCGGGGCTCTCCGCGTGGACGACCTGACCGTCGGCGAGGTAGAGGGTGCCGCGGTCGCGCATCAGCGCGCCGGTGGCGCGCTCCGCCTCGAGCCGCTGCAGCATCGGGGAGGGCGCGGCCCGTTCGGCTGCGCCGGGCCGGACGGTGGCGGTGGGTCTCATGCCAGGACCAGCCGCTCCGCTATCTCGCCGAGCCTTATGCGCGCCAGGGCGAGGTTGCCCTCCGCGCGGTCCAGCCAGAGGTGGAGGAAGACGCTGCTGTCGAAGGCCGTCTCGACGAAACGGAGGATGTGGTAGCCGGGGGCGGTGGTGACGATGAC
The DNA here is from genome assembly GCF_045039765.1 of Streptomyces sp. NBC_01166. Classification (NCBI taxonomy): domain Bacteria; kingdom Bacillati; phylum Actinomycetota; class Actinomycetes; order Kitasatosporales; family Streptomycetaceae; genus Streptomyces; species Streptomyces sp. NBC_01166. The sequence continues at coordinate 3,511,163 of NZ_CP108613.1, read as the reverse complement.
GTCCTCGACGGCGGGGGCGGGCGGCCCCGGTAAGCCGGTGGGCGCCTCCGGCTGGGCGAATACCGGCTGTTCGGCGGCCATCCTCGCCACCTCGGCCGTCTCGGCGGCCGTTGCCTCGTGGTCGCCGTTGGGCGACTCGCCGATGGTGCCGAGCGCGAGACCGCTCGTCCAGTCGACCACCGCGGCACCCCGGGCACCGGGCAGCCTCATGACTTCGATCAGGCACTCGTCGATCCCGGGCAACGCGAACTCCCTCCCGACGTGGCGTACGGATGTAATGGAGAGGCTACGCAACGTGTGTGCGGCTGGTGGGAGTTCTGGCATTTTCCACGGGTACATGCGGCGGGCCGTGTAATGGACGCGGGACAGCCGGCCGGAATGTGTCCGGCCGGCTGTCGTTCCGTGGCGGATCCGGTCTCTCTCCGTCCGTCGTCAGGCCTTCTCGCGGGCCGACATCACCGCCTTGTTGACCGCCCAGAGACCGATTCCGATCAGGAGGAGGATCCCGGCCCGGATGTAGACGTCGGCGGCCCTGTCGGCCAACGGGCTTGCCAGGATCAGGGAGGTGATCGCCCCCAGTACGGGCAGCACCGTCGGCGTACGGAAGTGGCGGTGGTCCACGCGGTCCTTGCGCAGGACCAGCACGGAGATGTTGACGACGGCGAAGACGCAGAGGAGCAGGAAGGACGTGGTGTCGCCGAGGCCCTCGATCTCGCCGGTGGAGACGAGTCCGACGGCGAGCACGGTCACGAAGAGGATGCCGACCCAGGGGGTGCGGCGCTTGGCGAGAACCTTGCCCATCGCGGGGGGCAGGATGCGTTCGTTGGCCATGCCGTAGCAGAGCCGTGAGGCCATCATGATGTTGATCAGTGCCGAGTTGGTGACCGCGAACAGGGCGATGAGCGCGAAGAGTTTGGGCGGGAAGGCGACGCCGCCCGCCTTCACCACTTCGAGGAGCGGGCCGCTGGACCCCTCCAGCGTGCGGGAGTCGACGAGCAGGGACGAGATCAGGGCGACCAGGACGTAGATGGTGCCGGTCACCGCGACGCCGATGAAGATGGCACGCGGGAAGTTCCGGGCCGGGTTCTGGGTCTCCTCGGCCATGTTCACCGAGTCCTCGAAGCCGACGAAGGCGAAGAAGCCGAGTGCGGTCGCGCCGAGGACACCGGTGATCAGGGCGTATCCCGTGCCGCCCGTCTCCAGGTCGGTGAGCCGGGAGGGTTCGCCGTCGCCGGCGAACACGGCGTAGGCGCCGATCGCGAGAATCACCACGAGCCCGCTGAGCTCGACGAGCGTCAGGACGACGTTCGCCTTCACCGACTCGGCGACGCCCCGCAGATTGATCGCCGCGAGGGCGAGGATGAAGAGGATCGCGATGAGCGTGGGCGGCAGGGCGTCGGTGAACTCACCGAGGTAGTCACCGCTGAAGGCGCGTGCCGCGGCGCTGGCGGAGGACAGGCCCGAGCACATGACCATGAAGGCGACGATGAAGGTCAGGAAAGGGACCTTGAACGCCTTCTGGGTGTAGAGCGCGGCACCGGCGGCCTTGGGGTACTTGCCGACGAGCTCGACGTACGAGGCCGCCGTGAGCAGCGCGACCACGAAACCGATCAGGAACGGCAGCCAGAGCGCCCCGCCGACCTTGCCCGCCACCTTGCCGGTGGTGGCGTAGATGCCGGTGCCGAGGATGTCGCCGATGACGAACAGGATGAGGAGCTTGGGGCCGATGGCCCGCTTGAGGGCGGGCTCGCCGGCTGATGTCGTGGGCTGCGATGCGGGCACGGAGCCTCCCCGGGAGAGTGATGAATTCAGGCTTGCCCGGCGGAGGCGGGGGTCTCACCTGTTGACTAGGAGTATTCAGACGGCCAGGATGTGAATAAGAGAGTCACATTCGCGAGGAGGCATCGCCATGTCAGGACCCCGCCCCGTACGGGCACCGCGCGGTACGGAACTGAGCGCCCTGGGATGGCAGCAGGAAGCCGCCCTCCGCATGCTGCAGAACAACCTCGACCCCGAGGTCGCCGAACACCCCGACAAGCTCGTCGTCTACGGCGGCACGGGCAAGGCGGCCCGCGACTGGCGGTCCTTCGACGCCATGGTCCGTACGCTGCGGACGCTCAAGCAGGACGAGACGATGCTCGTCCAGTCCGGGCGGCCGGTCGGTGTCATGCAGACCCACGAATGGGCGCCGCGCGTCCTGATCGCCAACTCCAACCTGGTCGGCGACTGGGCCAACTGGGAGGAGTTCCGCCGTCTGGAGGCCCTCGGGCTCACCATGTACGGGCAGATGACCGCCGGGTCCTGGATCTACATCGGGACGCAGGGCATCCTCCAGGGCACCTACGAGACGTTCGCGGCGGTCGCCGCGAAGAAGTTCGGCGGCACCCTGGCCGGCACGATCACCCTCACCGCCGGTCTCGGCGGCATGGGCGGCGCCCAGCCCCTCGCGGTGACGATGAACGACGGCGTCGCCATCTGTATCGACGTCGACCCGCGCGCCATCGAGCGCCGCATCGAGCACAAGTACCTGGACGTGAGGGCCGACTCCCTGGAGCACGCCCTCCAGCTGGCGGTGGAGGCACGCGACGCCCGTCGTCCGCTCTCCATCGGCCTGCTCGGAAACGCGGCGGAGCTCCTTCCGCGCATGCTCGCCGAGGGCGCCCCCATCGACATCGTGACCGACCAGACCTCGGCCCACGACCCGCTCGCGTACCTCCCCGTCGGCGTCGACCTCGACGACATGGCCTCGTACGCGGCGAAGGACCCGGCGGGCTTCACCACCCGCGCGCGTGACTCGATGGCCAAGCACGTCGAGGCCATGGTGGGCTTCATGGACGCGGGCGCGGAGGTCTTCGACTACGGCAACTCGATCCGGGGCGAGGCCCAGCTCGCCGGTTACACGCGCGCGTTCGACTTCCCCGGCTTCGTGCCCGCCTACATCCGGCCGCTCTTCTGCGAGGGCAAGGGCCCCTTCCGATGGGCCGCACTCTCGGGCGAGGCCTCGGACATCCACAAGACCGACAAGGCGCTCCTGGACCTCTTCCCGGAGAACGAGTCGCTGCACCGCTGGATCCGGATGGCCGGGGAGCGGGTCCACTTCCAGGGCCTGCCCGCGCGCATCTGCTGGCTCGGCCAGGGCGAGCGCGACAAGGCGGGCGACATGTTCAACGACATGGTCGGCAACGGCACCCTCGCCGCCCCGCTCGCGATCGGCCGCGACCACCTGGACTGCGGTTCGGTGGCATCCCCGTACCGCGAGACGGAAGCCATGCTCGACGGCTCCGACGCGATCGCCGACTGGCCGCTCCTGAACGCCATGGTGAACGTCGCCTCCGGCGCCTCCTGGGTCTCCATCCACCACGGCGGCGGCGTCGGCATGGGCCGCTCCCTCCACGCGGGCCAGGTCTCGGTCGCCGACGGCACGAAGCTGGCCGGCGAGAAGATCCGCCGCGTCCTCACCAACGACCCCGGCATGGGCGTCATCCGGCACGTGGACGCGGGCTACGACATCGCGGAGACGGTGGCGGACGAGCGCGGCGTGCGCATCCCGATGCGGGAGGAAGGCACCGCGTGAGCGACACCTTCCACGCCATGTGGCGCTCGCTGCTGCCCATCGGCCGCAGCGACGCCTCCGGCGGATACCGCCGCTACGCCTGGACCGGCGCGGACGCCGAGTGCCGCCTGTGGTTCCAGGCGCAGGCCGAGGCGCGCGGCCTCGACCACGAGATCGACCGCAACGGCAACCAGTGGGCCTGGCTCGGCGATCCGCTCGCCGGGGACGCCGTCGTCACCGGGTCCCACCTCGACTCCGTGCCCGACGGAGGCGCGTTCGACGGCCCCCTCGGTGTGGTGTCCTCCTTCGCCGCCCTGGACGAACTCCGCCGCAGGGGAGCGGTGTTCACCAGGCCCTTCGCCATCACCAACTTCGGTGACGAGGAGGGGGCCCGCTTCGGGCTGGCCTGCGTCGGCTCCCGGCTCGCCGCCGGACAGCTGACCGTCGAGCACGCGCACCGGCTCCGTGACGGGGACGGCGTCTCGCTCCCGCAGGCCATGGAGGCCGCGGGCCACGACCCCGACGCCATCGGGCCCGACCCCGAACGGCTCGCCCGGATCGGTGCGTTCGTGGAGCTCCACGTGGAGCAGGGGCGCGCCCTGGACCTGAGCGGGGACCCGGTCGGGATCGCCTCGGCCATCTGGCCGCACGGCCGCTGGCGGTTCGACTTCCGGGGCGAGGCCAACCACGCCGGCACGACACGCCTCGCCGACCGGCGCGACCCGATGCTCACGTACGCCGAGACCGTGCTCGCGGCCCGGCGCGAGGCCGAGCTCGCCGGAGGTCTCGCGACCTTCGGCAAGATCGCCGTCGAGCCGAACGGGGTCAACGCGATCCCCTCCCTCGTGCGGGGCTGGCTCGACTCGCGCGCCGCCGACCAGGCCACTCTCGACGCCGTCGTGAACGGCGTCGAGCGGGCCGCGCGGGAGCACGCCGAGCGGGCCGGGATCGATCTCGACGTCGTACGCGAGTCGTTCACGCCGGTGGTGGACTTCCAGCACGCGCTCCGGGACGAGATCGGCCGGGTGCTGGAGAAGCGCGGCCCGGACGGCGGCGGCCGCACCGTCCCCGTGCTCGGTACGGGGGCGGGACACGACGCGGGTATTTTGTCCGCTTCCGTGCCGACCGCCATGCTGTTCGTAAGGAACCCCACCGGGATCTCGCACTCACCTGCCGAGCACGCCGCCGAGGACGACTGCGTGGCCGGGGTGAGGGCACTCGCCGACGTACTGGAAGGTCTCGCGTGCAGCTGACAACGCAACCGACGGGCACACCGGTCACCGCGACGTACTGGATGTCGCACGCCTGGCTCTCCACCCATGTCGAGCCGGGCGTCCTCCTGGACGTCGCCGACGGGCGCGTCGCCGGCGTCCGGACGGGCATCGACACACCACCGCCCGGCGCCGTCGTGCTCGACGGGCTGACCGTCCCGGGACTGGCCAACACCCACTCGCACGCCTTCCACCGCGCGCTGCGCTCCACCGTCCAGGTGGGGTCCGGCACCTTCTGGACCTGGCGCGAGCTGATGTACCGCACGGCCTCGCGCCTCACCCCGGACACCTACTACGACCTGGCCCGTGCCACGTACGCCGAGATGGCGCTGGCCGGGATCACCGCCGTGGGTGAATTCCACTATGTGCACCACACGCCCGGAGGCACGCCCTACGACAATCCGAACGCCATGGGCGAGGCGCTCATCGCGGCGGCGGCCGAAGCCGGAATCCGCATCACCCTGCTCGACACCGCCTATCTGGCCGCCGGCTTCGGGGAGAAGCCGAGCCGGCACCAGCTGCGCTTCTCCGACACCACCGCCGACGCCTGGGCCGAGCGTGCCTCCCTCCTCAAGGGTGACGACGACCTGGTGGTGATCGGCGCCGCGATCCACTCCGTGCGCGCCGTCCCGGCCGGGCAGCTGTCCACCGTCGCGCAGTGGGCGCAGGAGCGGGCGGCCCCGCTCCACGTCCACCTCTCCGAGCAGACCGCGGAGAACGACGCCTGCCTCGCCGCCCATCGCCGCACCCCCACCCGGCTCCTCGCCGACCACGGGGTCCTCGGTCCGCACACCACCGGCATCCACAACACGCACCTCACGGCCGAGGACATCGAGCTGCTGGGCTCCTCCCGGACGGGCACCTGCATGTGCCCCACGACCGAACGCGACCTCGCCGACGGCATCGGCCCGGCCACCGCCCTCCAGGGCGCGGGCTCCCCCCTCTCGCTGGGCAGTGACAGCCACGCCGTGATCGACCTCTTCGAGGAGGCACGGGCGATGGAGCTCAACGAACGCCTGCGCACCCATGTCCGGGGCCACTGGACGGCGGCAGCGCTGCTCAGGGCGGCTTCCGCCGAGGGCCACGCCGCGCTCGGCCGCCCGGACGCGGGGGTGCTCGAACCGGGCGCGCCCGCCGACCTCGCCACCGTGGCGCTGGACTCCGTCAGGACAGCGGGGCCGGTGCCCCGGCTGGCAGCCGAAGCAGCCGTATTCGCCGCGACCGCCGCCGATGTGCGGCACACCGTGGTGGCGGGCCGGCACATCGTCCGGGACGGCCGGCACACACGGATCGACGACGTGCCCGGAGCGCTCGCCTCGGCCGTCGCCGCCCTGTACGCCTGAGAGCCCGGCCGAGCCCCGCACCGTTAACCCGGGCCCGAACCGGGCCCGAGCCGAAAGAGAGCTGTGCCCGGATGACGACCACCCCGACGACCGCCATCACCCACATCGCGAATCTGGTCACCAACGACCCCTCCCTCGGTGACGGAACCCCCCTGGGCCTGATCCGGGACGCGGCCGTCGTCATCGACGGCGACCGCATCGTCTGGACCGGTGAATCCAGCAAAGCACCCGCCACCGACAACGCCGTCGACGCGGGCGGCCGCGCCGTGATCCCCGGCTTCGTCGACTCCCACTCCCACCTGGTGTTCGCCGGCGACCGCACCGCCGAGTTCAACGCCCGTATGTCCGGCCGCCCCTACTCCGCGGGCGGCATCCGCACCACCGTGGCCGCCACCCGCGCCGCCACCGACGAGGAGCTCTCGGACAACGTCGCGCGCTACCTCGCGGAGGCGCTCCGGCAGGGCACCACCACCTTCGAGACCAAGTCCGGCTACGGCCTCACCGTCGAGGACGAGGCACGTGCCCTGCGCATCGCCGCCCGTCACACCGACGAGGTCACCTTCCTCGGCGCCCACATCGTGTCCCCCGACTACGCCGACGACCCCGACGGTTACGTCGGCCTCGTCACCGGCCCGATGCTGGACGCCTGCGCTCCGTACGCCCGTTGGATCGACGTCTTCTGCGAGCGTGGTGCCTTCGACGAGGACCAGGCGCGCACGATCCTCACCGCGGGGAAGGCCAGGGGCCTCCACCCCCGCGTCCACGCCAACCAGCTCGGCCACGGCCCCGGGGTCCGGCTCGCCGTCGAACTGGACGCGGCGTCCGCCGACCACTGCACCCACCTCGACGACGCCGACCTCGACGCGCTCGGCCAGGGCTCCACCGTCGCCACCCTGCTCCCCGGCGCCGAGTTCTCCACCCGCGCGGCCTGGCCCGACGCCCGCCGCATCCTCGGGGCGGGCGCCACGGTCGCCCTGTCCACGGACTGCAACCCGGGCTCCTCGTTCACCTCCTCCATGCCGTTCTGCATCGCCCTCGCCGTACGGGACATGGGCATGACCCCCGACGAAGCGGTCTGGTCCGCCACCGCCGGAGGCGCCGCCGCCCTGCGCCGCACCGACATCGGCCGCATCACCCCCGGCGCCCGCGCAGACCTCGTGATGCTGGACGCGCCGAGCCATGTCCACCTGGCCTACCGGCCGGGAGTCCCCCTGGTGGCGGCGGTGTGGCGGGGCGGCGAGAGGGCGGTGTGACACCCCAGGGGTGGCACAGGCGATTGTCCGCGGTCAGCAGGACCGCTCTCCCCACGAGCCATGTGTTCCCCCCCCCAGAACCCTGCCGAACGTGGCCCAGTCCGTGGCACTTCGTCAACAATGCGGAAGGACCCGCCCGTCGGCCGGGGCAGGTCCTTCCGCAATGACGTACCGGTGGTGCGGGTGACGTCGGGTCACTCCTCCACGGTCAGGCCCTTCCTGAGCTTGACCAGGGTCCGGGAGAGGAGCCGGGACACGTGCATCTGCGAGATGCCGAGCTCCTCGCCGATCTCCGACTGCGTCATGTTGGAGACGAACCGCATGGAGAGGATCGTGCGGTCGCGCAGCGGGAGCGAGGCGATGAGCGGCTTGAGGGACTCGACGTACTCGATGCCCTCCAGGCCGTGGTCCTCGTAGCCGAGGCGGTCCGCGAGTGCGCCCTCGTTGCCGTCGGCCTGGTCGTCGGGCTTGGCGTCCAGCGAGCTCGCGGTGTACGCGTTGCTCGCGGCCATGCCCTCGACGACCTCGTCCCTGCCGATGCCGAGGCGGTCGGCGAGTTCGGCGACCGTGGGCGAGCGGTCCAGCTTCTGGGCCAGCTCGTCGCCCGCCTTGGCGAGGTCCAGCCGCAGCTCCTGCAGCCGGCGCGGGACGCGCACGGACCAGCTGGTGTCACGGAAGAAGCGCTTGATCTCACCGACGATGGTGGGCATCGCGAACGTCGGGAATTCGACGCCCCTGCTGAGCTCGAAGCGGTCGATCGCCTTGATCAGGCCGATGGTGCCGACCTGGACGATGTCCTCCATGGGCTCGCTGCGGGTGCGGAACCGGGCGGCGGCGAACTTGACCAGGGCCAAGTTGAGTTCCACGAGGGTGTTGCGTACGTACGCGTACTCGTGGGTGCCCTCCTCGAGGGCTTCGAGCCGCGCGAAGAGCGTCTTGGAGAGGGCCCTGGCATCCAGGGCGCCGACCTCGGCGTAGGGCGGGATCTCGGGAAGCCCCTCGAGACCCTCGAACTCCTCGCCCGGAAGGTGGTCCTCGGCGGTCGGATCGGTGGTGGTGCTGATGCTGGTCCGCGGGCCGGGTACGGCGCTCGCGACAGCGGAGTCGGAATCGGTCGGTCCCTGAGGACATGCCGACGTCGCGATGTGGGTACGCGATACGTCGAGCCGGGGTGACATGGTTCTCCTCCATCGTTCTCGGCATATGGCTGCCGATGCCCATACGTCTTCCTGCGGTGAAGCGGCGCCTCCGAAGCCGATCGAAATTACTGGTGCAGATGTCTCCTCTACCCTTACCCGTTTCCAGCCACGAGTTACAAGCGCCAAATCAGCCTGTATGTCCGGTTTGTTGAGTTCTTCGACTACCGTGTGGCGAGGGAAACGCGTAATGTTTCACGCACGTCGGCGGCAGCCACGACGAAGCCGCGTACACAGGGACGTGGGTAGTGACGGACGGCGAAGAGGGACAGTCAATGGACCGCGGGACGGTCGGCAGTGCGAACCGGGGGCGACTGAGTGTCGAGGTCCGGACCGAGGGGCGGAGCGAGGTCGTGACGCCGGTGGGTGAGCTCGATCACCACACCGCCGATCTGCTTCGGGAACCCTTGGAGAGCGCGGTCACGCAAGGGCGTACGCGCCTGGTGGTCGACTGCTCCGGGCTCGACTTCTGTGACTCCACCGGGCTCAACGTGCTGCTCGGTGCGCGCCTGAAGGCCGAGGCGGCCGGAGGAGGGGTCCACCTTGCCGGAATGCAGCCCGTAGTGGCTCGCGTCTTCGAGATCACGGGGGCTGAGGCGGTCTTCACCGTCCACGCCTCGCTCGAAGACGCTCTGAGCAGCTGACAGCGGCGCCGCCGATGTCAGTCCCCGGCCTCGGGAGCCCCGCCTGTCGCGCCAGTCACGCTCACGGCGTAGGCGAAAAGGGTGTTGTCACCATCCGGCCGGGCAGGAGACACCTCGGCGGGGTCGTGAACCCGCACACTCTGTATCTGATCAGTTCTGTTCGATGGCAACACGGTGAATCGGTGAGGTGAAGCGCTGATGAGCACCACCCGGCAGCATCCGCCGGGCGGCCTGGGCCGCGAGCCGGACGGCACGGGCACCGCCTCTGCCGTACCCGCTGACCGGCAATGGCGCACGCTCTCGCTGAGACAGGCCACCGGCATCGTGCCGATGGCCCGCGACTTCGCCCGGCAGGCTCTCCACGACTGGGGCTGGCTGCCCGCGTCGGGGGCCGACCGCCGGGCGGCGGCCGAAGACGTCCTCCTGGTCGTCTCCGAGCTCGTCACGAACGCCTGCCTGCACGCGGGCGGTCCCGAGGAGCTCCGCATCGCCTGCTCGCCCAAGATGCTCCGGGTCGAGGTCGTCGACACCGGGGCCGGGCAGCCGGCGCCGCGCACCCCGCACCGGGCAGGGCGGCCCGGCGGGCACGGCATGTTCATCGTGCAGCGGCTCTGCATGGACTGGGGCGTGACGCGTACGCCGGAGCAGCCCGGCAAGACCGTCTGGGCGGAGCTCGCCGCTCCGGCCTAGCCGCTCCCGCGCAAGGCCGCGTGACGCCGCCGACTCCGCACGACTCAGGGCCCCGCACCGATCCGATCGGTGCGGGGCCCTGAGTCATGCGGGCGGGGTCCGTGTCAGCGGACGGTGCCCATGAGCGCCTTGACCTTGCCGCGGTACATGAAGATCGCGACACCCGCGAGCACCGCGAGCGCGGCCTGGAGGGCGACCACCCCGTTGCCGTTGAGCTCGACCCCCGCGAGGGAGAGCAGGCCCGTTGTGCAGTCGCCGGCCGTCACGGCCAGGAACCAGACACCCATCATCTGGCTCGCGTACTTGGCCGGGGCCATCTTCGTGGTGACCGAGAGGCCGACCGGGGAGAGCGTCAGCTCGCCGACGGTCTGCACGAAGTAGATCGCGACCAGCCACATCGCGGCGGCCTTGTGGCCGTCGCCCGCGATGGCCAGCGGCGCCAGGAAGAGGAAGAACGACGCACCGACCAGCACCAGACCGGAGCTGAACTTCACGATCGTGCTTGGCTCCTTGCCCCGCCGGTTCAGCGCCAGCCAGAAGGCGGCGAAGACCGGAGCCAATGCCATGATCAGGACCGGGTTGACGGACTGGTACCAGGAGACCGGGAAGTCCCAGCCGAGGACCGAGTTCTCCGCCGAGGAGTCGGCGAAGATGGCCAGGGTCGAGCCGCCCTGGTCGTAGATCATCCAGAAGATGGCGGCGGCCACGAAGAACCAGATGTAGCCGGACATCTTCGCCTGTTCGGCCTGGTCGAGCTCCTTGTCGCGCTTGATGCGCGCCAGGACCACCACGGGGATGACGAGACCGGCGACCGTGATCGGGACCAGCAGCCAGTTCAGCGTGTAGACGCCGGTGACGACCGTGCCGATGTAGAAGACGGCGGCGACGCCCAGCCAGATCATCGACTTGCGCAGCGTGGAGGCGCGCTCGTCCGCGGAGAGCGGCTTCGGTACGACGTGGCTGCGCTCGTCCAGGTGGCGGGTGCCGAGCAGGAACTGGGCGACACCGAGTCCCATGCCGACGGCGGCCAGGGCGAAGCCCAGGTGCCAGTTGACGTTCTCGCCGACCGTGCCGATCACCAGCGGGGCGGCGAAGGCGCCCACGTTGATGCCCATGTAGAAGATCGTGAAGCCACCGTCACGGCGCGGGTCGTCCGGGCCGTCGTAGAGGTGGCCGACCATCGTCGAGATGTTCGCCTTCAGTAGGCCGGAGCCGATCGCCACGAGGCCGAGGCCCGCGAAGAAGGTGCCTTCGGCGGGCAGCGCCAGCACCAGGTGGCCGAGCATGACGACGCCGCCCGCGATGGCGACGGTCTTGCGGGGTCCCCAGACACGGTCGCCGATCCAGCCGCCGGGCATGGTGAGCAGGTACACCAGCGACAGGTAGACCGAGTAGATCGCCGTGGCCGTGGCGGGGTTCATGTGAAGCCCGTTGGGAGCGATCAGGTAGAGCGGGAGAAGGGCGCGCATGCCGTAGTAGCTGAAGCGCTCCCACATCTCCGTCATGAAGAGAGTGGCCAGGCCGCGGGGGTGGCCGAAGAAGGTCTTCTCCGAACCAGAAGTACTGGCCGAGTCCTTCGTCAGGCTGGACGCCATGGTCGATCCTTGCTGGTCGGGACGCGCCGCCTCGTGAGCGGTACGCGCCCGGTGGGGGGTAGCCGGCACCGGGCGGACACGCCCACCCCCGACGCCTCGAGGGGATTCGATCCGGCCACCGCTCCGCTGGGAGTGTGGGGACGGGATCGTGGGACAGACCGCTCCGGGATCCACGCCCGGCGCGCGTCCTCGCGCTCCGGGCCCGGCCCACAGGTCATTCACTGGTCGGGGCCGGCGGGAACCGGCCCGTACACAAAAGAGACCCTTGGCGCGAAACGCTGCCCAAAGGTCCTTCGGTGGTGCAACAGGCGTCGAGCCACCATACGACATGACACGCGGGGATATGGAAGGACTTGAGAGATGGATCACAGGTATACGTGGAACCACAGTCCCATATTCGAAGGAGGATGCCCGATTCGTGGCCCTGACCCGCAGGGCCTGCCCAGCGCCTCACCCCAGCGGGCCTGCGCGGACTACCATCACTGCATGACCCGTGTACTGCTCGCCGAGGACGACGCATCCATCTCGGAGCCACTGGCCCGCGCCCTGCGTCGTGAGGGTTACGAGGTCGAGGTCCGCGAGGACGGTCCGACCGCACTCGACGCCGGACTCCAGGGAGGCGTCGACCTGGTCGTCCTCGACCTGGGGCTGCCCGGGATGGACGGACTGGAGGTCGCCAGGCGGCTGCGGGCCGACGGCCACGCCGTGCCGATCCTGGTGCTGACCGCCCGGGCCGACGAGGTCGACACGGTGGTCGGTCTGGACGCCGGCGCCGACGACTACGTCACCAAGCCCTTCCGCCTCGCCGAGCTCCTCGCCCGGGTCCGCGCCCTGCTGCGCCGCGGCGCCAGCGAGCCCGCCCCGCAGCCCGCCACGCACGGCGTCAGGATCGACGTCGAGTCCCACCGTGCCTGGATGGGCGACGAGGAACTCCAGCTCACAGCCAAGGAGTTCGACCTGCTCCGCGTCCTCGTGCGGGACGCGGGCCGGGTCGTCACCCGCGACCAGCTGATGCGTGAGGTCTGGGACACCACCTGGTGGTCCTCCACGAAGACCCTCGACATGCACATCTCCTGGCTCCGCAAGAAGCTCGGCGACGACGCGGCCAATCCGCGCTACATCGCCACCGTCCGGGGCGTCGGCTTCCGGTTCGAGAAGAGCTGACGTACAGAACAGTCATGCGCCGCCGACTGATCAACTCCACGCTCGCCGTGGTGCTCGTCGTGATCGCCGTCTTCGGCGTCTCCCTCGTCATCGTCGAGACCCGCACCATCAGCAACAGCGCCCAGGAGAGCGTCGACTCCGAGGCGTTCCGGCTGATCAGCGTCGTCGAGAGCCGGCTGCTCGGCGCCGAGCGGATCACCCCCCAGGTCCTCGCCGAGCAGGTGGACCCCAGCCGCTACGCCCGCGTCGAGATCCCCGGGCGCGCCGCCATCGAGGTCGGCGAGCGCCCCACGGACGGCAACGCCATCCGCAGCACGGAGACGGGGGAGCAGGGCGAGAAGGTCACCGTCGAGGAGGACCGCTCGGCCGTGACCCGTGAGGTCGGCCGGACCCTGCTGATCATCGGAGCTGTGGCACTGCTCGCCATCATCTCCGCCGTACTCCTGGCCGTACGCCAGGCCGACCGGCTCACCTCCCCGCTCACCGACCTCGCCGAGACGGCCGAGCGCCTCGGATCGGGGGACCCCCGGCCCCGCCACAAGCGGTACGGGGTGACGGAGCTGGACCGGGTCGCCGACGTCCTGGACTCCTCCGCGGAGCGGATCGCCCGGATGTTGACCGCGGAGCGGCGCCTGGCCGCGGACGCCTCGCACCAGCTCCGTACGCCCCTGACCGCCCTCTCCATGCGGATCGAGGAGATCTCAGTCACCGACGACCCGGACACGGTGAAGGAGGAGGCGAACATCGCGCTCACCCAGGTCGAGCGGCTCACCGACGTGGTGCAGCGGCTGCTGACCAACGCCCGGGACCCGCGCACGGGCTCCGCCGTCGTCTTCGACCTCGACGAGGTCGTCAAGCAGCAGATCGAGGAATGGCGCCCGGCCTACCGCAGCGCCGGCCGGGCGGTCGTCTGCTCGGGCAAGCACGGTCTGGAGGCGGTCGGTACCCCGGGCGCCGTCGCCCAGGTGCTCGCCGCCCTGATCGAGAACTCGTTGATGCACGGTGGCGGCACGGTCGCGCTGCGTACCCGTGTCACCGGCAACCAGGTCGTCGTCGAGGTCACGGACGAGGGACCCGGCGTCCCCGCCGATCTGGGGGCGCGGATCTTCGAGCGCACCATCAGCGGCCGCAACTCCACCGGGATCGGCCTGGCCGTGGCCCGGGACCTCGCCGAGGCCGACGGCGGCCGGCTCGAACTGCTCCAGCAGCAGCCCCCGGTCTTCGCCCTCTTTCTCAGCCGGGTCGCGCCGAGCCGCAAGGAGCCCGTACGCCCGGTGCGCTGAGCGTCAGCGGGGCACAGGGCCCGGTGTCACCTCGTCGGAGGGCCGCCGCTGCTCCAGAAATCGTTCCGCGTTGAGCACGGCCTCCTTGGCGGGCAGCGCCCGGAACACCCAGGTGCGGTAGGACCAGAAGCGGAACAGCGTGGCGACCCCGATGCCGACGATCTTGAAGACATTGCTCTGGACCGGGCTGTTCCAGCCGAAGCCGTACGTCGCCAGGTAGAGCACGCCCGTCTCGATCACCGCGCCGACGGCGCTGAAGAGCAGGAACAGCATCAGTTCCCGGGTGCGCCCGGTCTTGTCGCGGTCCCGGTAGGTCCAGTAACGGAAGCCGACGTAGTTGAAGAGGATGGCGACGACGGTCCCCATCAGACCGGCCCGCACCACCGGGAAGTCCGTGGTGCGCCAGATCAGGTTCGAGACGACGATATTGACGACCAGCCCGAGTGCGCCGACCGCGCCGAACTTGGCGACCTCCCGGGCCAGCAGATCAAGCCGGGTCCGCAGTGCGCCCCGTTCGCTCATGGTGATCGCTCAGCCCCGTCCGGTCGGTTTCGTCAACCCGGCCATGCTAACCAGCCCTCCCGTGTGATGCCCGTGAGCCGGCCTCGCCCGCGTGACGAGGCCTCCTTCCCGCCGGTGCGGGGGCGGTGCCGGAGACGGTGGGGGGAGCCCTCGCGCGGCCCGATACCCTGGACAGGTGACGTTCCCTGTAGTCGGCATGGTCGGCGGCGGTCAGCTCGCCCGTATGACCCACGAGGCGGGCATCCCCCTCGGCCTGAAATTCAAGCTCCTCAGTGACACGCCCCAGGACTCTGCCGCCCAGGTGGTGGGAGAGGTCGTCGTCGGCGACTACCGCGACCTGGAGACGCTGCGCGCCTTCGCGCGCGGCTGTGACGTGATCACCTTCGACCACGAGCACGTGCCGACCGAGCACCTGCGGGCCCTGGAGGCGGACGGCATTCCCGTACGCCCCGGCCCCGAGGCTCTGGTGCACGCCCAGGACAAGGGGGTGATGCGCGCGAAGCTCACCGAGATCGGCGCGCCCTGCCCCCGCCACCG
The DNA here is from genome assembly GCF_045039765.1 of Streptomyces sp. NBC_01166. Taxonomy (NCBI): domain Bacteria; kingdom Bacillati; phylum Actinomycetota; class Actinomycetes; order Kitasatosporales; family Streptomycetaceae; genus Streptomyces; species Streptomyces sp. NBC_01166. The sequence continues at coordinate 3,496,112 of NZ_CP108613.1, read as the reverse complement.
CATCGTCGCTGACGCGGCGGACGCCGCCGCCTTCGCCGAGGAGGTGGGGGGCTTCCCCGTCATCCTCAAGACGGTCCGCGGCGGATACGACGGCAAGGGCGTCTGGGTGGTCCGCTCCGAGGCGGACGCCGCCGAGCCCTTCCGGGCCGGCGTCCCCGTCCTCGCGGAGGAGAAGGTCGACTTCGTGCGGGAGCTGGCGGCCAACATCGTCCGCTCGCCGCACGGCCAGGCCGTCGCCTACCCGGTCGTCGAGTCCATCCAGGTCGACGGGGTCTGCGACACCGTCATCGCCCCGGCGCCCGACCTGGACGAGCGCCTCGCCGGCGAGGCCCAGCAGCTCGCCCTGCGGATCGCCGCCGAGCTGGGCGTGGTCGGCCACCTCGCGGTCGAGCTCTTCGAGACGCGCAGCGACGACGGGACCCCCGGGATCCTCGTGAACGAGCTCGCGATGCGCCCGCACAACTCCGGGCACTGGACCCAGGACGGCGCGGTCACCTCGCAGTTCGCCAACCATGTGCGGGCGGTCCTGGACCTCCCGCTCGGTGACCCCCGTCCGCGCGCCACCTGGACGGTCATGTGCAACGTCCTCGGGGGCGACTACCCGGACATGTACCAGGCGTATCTGCACTGCATGGCCCGAGACCCGCAGCTCAAGATCCACATGTACGGCAAGGACGTGAAGCCCGGCCGCAAGGTGGGCCACGTCAACACCTACGGCGACGATCTGGCGGACGTGCGGGAGCGCGCCCGGCACGCGGCCGACTACCTGCGAGGAACGATCACCGAATGACCGCACCAGGCTCCGCCCCCGTCGTCGGCATCGTCATGGGCTCGGACTCCGACTGGCCCGTGATGGAAGGGGCCGCCAAGGCCCTCGGCGAGTTCGAGATCCCCTACGAGGTCGACGTCGTCTCCGCCCACCGCATGCCGCACGAGATGATCGCGTACGGCGAGAGGGCCGCGGACCGCGGTCTCAAGGCCATCATCGCGGGGGCGGGCGGAGCGGCCCACCTGCCCGGGATGCTCGCCTCCGTCACCCCGCTGCCCGTGATCGGCGTGCCGGTCCCGCTGAAGTACCTCGACGGCATGGACAGCCTGCTGTCCATCGTCCAGATGCCGGCCGGGGTCCCCGTCGCCACGGTCTCCGTCGGCGGCGCCCGTAACGCGGGTCTGCTGGCCGCCCGTATCCTCGCCGCCCACGACAGCGCGCTGCTGGAGCGGATGAAGGACTTCCAGCAGGAGCTCAAGGAGCAGGCCACGGAGAAGGGCAAGCGGCTCCGCGCCAAGACCCAGGGCGCCGACTCCTTCGGCTTCGGGAAGTAGGTCACCCGATGGACAACCTGGACCGCGCCCGGCTGCTCCTCGCCGACCACCCCGTCGTCGACGGCCACAACGACCTCCCCTGGGCCCTGCGCGAGCAGGCCGGCTACGACCTCGACGCCCGTGACATCTCCCAGGACCAGACCGGCACGCTGCACACCGACATCCCGCGGCTGCGGGCCGGCGGCGTCGGCGCGCAGTTCTGGTCCGTCTACGTCCCGCCCCGCCTGGCCGGCGACGACGCGGTCAGCGCCACGCTGGAACAGATCGACGTGGTCGGCGAGATGCTGGCCCGCTACCCGGACGACCTGCGGCGCGCCCTGACCGCGGACGACATGGAGAAGGCCCGCGCCGAGGGCCGTATCGCCTCCCTGATGGGCGCCGAGGGCGGCCACTCCATCAACAACTCGCTGGCCACCCTGCGTGCGCTGCACACACTCGGCGTCCGCTACATGACGCTCACGCACAACGACAACACCGACTGGGCGGACTCGGCGACCGACTCCCCGCGCGTCGGCGGCCTGTCGGAGTTCGGCCGTGAGGTCGTACGCGAGATGAACCGCGTCGGGATGCTGGTCGACCTCTCCCATGTGGCGGCCACCACGATGCGCGACGCGCTCGCCACCTCCGTCGCGCCGGTGATCTTCTCGCACTCCTCCGCCCGGGCGGTCTGCGACCACCCGCGCAACATCCCCGACGACGTGCTGCGGATGCTCGCGGCCAACGGCGGCGTGGCCATGGCGACCTTCGTACCGAAGTTCGTCCTGCCGTCGGCCGTCGAGTGGACGCTCGCCGCCGACCGCAACATGCGGGAGCACGGCCTGCACCACCTGGACACCACGCCGGCCGCCATGCGGATCCACGCGGACTTCGAAGCGCTCAACCCGCGCCCGATGGCCACCGTGGCGACGATCGCCGACCATCTCGACCACATGCGCGAGATCGCCGGGATCGACCACATCGGCATCGGCGGCGACTACGACGGCACGGCGTTCCTCCCGCTGCAGCTGGAGGACGTGTCGGGCTACCCGTATCTGATCGCCGAGCTGCTGACGCGCGGCTGGTCGGACACCGACGTGGCCAAGCTGACGTGGCAGAACGCGGTGCGGGTCCTGCGCGACGCGGAGGCGGTGTCCCGCGATCTGATCACCCGCGTCGGCCCGTCCCACGCGACGATCGACGAGCTGGACGGCCCCGCCCGCTGACCGCGCGCGACCGATGCGAGGAGGCGGCGGCCCACCGGGCCGCCGCCTCCTCGCATCAGGCTCCGGGTCAGGCCTTCGGGCGGCCCATCGCGCGGTAGGTCCAGCCGGCCTCGCGCCACACCACGGGGTCCAGCGCGTTGCGGCCGTCCAGGATGATCCGGCGCCCCGCGGCCTCGCCCAGCGCCACCGCGTCCAGCTCCCGGAATTCGCGCCACTCCGTCAGGTGCAGCACCACGTCCGCACCGCGCACCGCGTCCAGCGCCGTGTCCGCGTAGCCGAGCGTCGGGAAGAGCCGCCGGGCGTTCTCCATGCCCTTCGGGTCGAAGACCGTGACTTGGCCGCCCTGCAGATGGATCTGCCCGGCGACGTTCAGGGCCGGCGAGTCGCGTACGTCGTCGGAGTCCGGCTTGAAGGTGGCGCCCAGCACCGCGACGCGCGTGCCCAGGAACGATCCCCCGCCCACGGCCTCGCGGGCCAGCTCGACCATGTGACCGCGCCGGCGCATGTTGATGGAGTCGACCTCCCGCAGGAAGGTGAGCGCCTGGTCGGCGCCCAGCTCACCGGCGCGTGCCATGAAGGCCCGGATGTCCTTGGGGAGGCAGCCTCCGCCGAAGCCGATCCCGGCCCGGAGGAACTTCTTCCCGATGCGCTCGTCGTGGCCGATCGCCTCGGCGAGCTTCACCACGTCGCCGTCGGCGGCCTCGCAGACCTCGGCCATCGCGTTGATGAACGAGATCTTGGTCGCCAGGAAGGAGTTGGCGGAGGTCTTCACCAGCTCGGCGGTCGGGAAGTCCGTCACCACGAAGGGCGAGCCCTCGGCGATCGGTCCCGCGTACACCTCGCGCAGCACCTTCTCGGACCGCTCGCTCTCCACGCCTACGACGATCCGGTCCGGGTGCAGGGTGTCCGCGACCGCGAAGCCCTCGCGGAGGAACTCCGGGTTCCAGGCCAGCTCCGCGTCCGTGCCCACCGGCGCCAGCTCGGCCAGCCGCGCCGCCAGCCGCGCGGCGGAGCCCACCGGGACGGTGGACTTGCCCACGACCAGCGCGGGGCGGGTCAGCTGCGGGGCCAGCGACTCGAAGGCGCTGTCCACGTAGCTCATGTCACAGGCGTACTCACCATGCTTCTGAGGAGTGTTCACGCAGACGAAGTGCACATCGCCGAACGCGCCGATCTCCTCCCAGGAGGTGGTGAAACGGAGCCGCCCGGTGGAGCCCTCGATGCCCGCGACGTGCTTCTGCAGGATCTCCTCGAGCCCCGGCTCGTACATCGGCACCCTGCCGGCCGAGAGCATCTCGATCTTCTCCGGCACGACGTCGAGCCCGAGGACTTCGAAGCCCAGCTCCGCCATGGCCGCGGCATGGGTGGCGCCGAGGTAGCCGGTGCCGATCACGGTGATCCTGAGGGCCATGGGTGCTCCTGAACGATGCGGACAGACGTGCGGAGCCGAGCATAACCGGGCGTGCGGAACGCCGTTTTCCGGCCGCCTTCCGGGCTGTCTCCGCGGCTGTCGGCAAGCTCACGTACCCCGCCCGTATGCCTCCGCGCGGCGGCGCCACTAAAATCGTGTTACTTAACGGTAGTTAGCATCCTTGGGGAGTGAACGTCTTGGCGGGTTCGACCGATTTCGACCTGTACCGTCCGGCCGAGGAGCACGAGATGCTCCGTGAGACGATCCGTTCGCTCGCCGAGGCGAAGATCGCCCCGCACGCGGCCGCGGTGGACGAGGAGGCGCGCTTCCCGCACGAGGCGCTGAAGGCTCTGGTCGCCTCGGACCTGCACGCGGTCCATGTTCCGGAGGAGTACGGCGGCGCGGGCGCGGACGCGCTGGCCACGGTCATCGTGATCGAGGAGGTGGCCCGGGTCTGCGCGTCGTCCTCGCTGATCCCGGCCGTCAACAAGCTGGGCTCGCTGCCGGTGATCCTGTCCGGTTCCGAGGCCCTGAAGAAGAAGTACCTGGGCCCGCTCGCCAAGGGCGAGGCGATGTTCTCGTACGCCCTGTCCGAGCCGGACGCAGGCTCGGACGCGGCGGGCATGAAGACCAGGGCCGTGCGTGACGGCGACTTCTGGGTCCTCAACGGTGTGAAGCGCTGGATCACCAACGCGGGCGAGTCCGAGTACTACACGGTGATGGCCGTCACCGACCCGGAGAAGCGCTCCAAGGGCATCTCGGCGTTCGTCGTCGAGAAGTCCGACGAGGGTGTCTCCTTCGGCGCCCCGGAGAAGAAGCTCGGCATCAAGGGCTCCCCGACGCGCGAGGTCTACCTCGACAACGTCCGCATCCCCGCCGACCGCATGATCGGCGAGGAGGGCACCGGCTTCGCCACCGCGATGAAGACCCTGGACCACACCCGCATCACGATCGCGGCCCAGGCGCTCGGCATCGCCCAGGGCGCCCTGGACTACGCCAAGGGCTACGTCCAGGAGCGCAAGCAGTTCGGCAAGCCGATCGGTGACTTCCAGGGCATCCAGTTCATGCTCGCCGACATGGCCATGAAGCTGGAGGCCGCCCGCCAGCTCACCTACTCGGCGGCCGCCAAGTCCGAGCGCCTCGACGGTGACCTCACCTTCTTCGGAGCCGCGGCCAAGTGCTTCGCCTCCGATGTCGCGATGGAGGTCACCACCGACGCCGTCCAGCTCCTCGGCGGCTACGGCTACACCCGTGACTACCCGGTGGAGCGCATGATGCGCGACGCGAAGATCACGCAGATCTACGAGGGCACGAACCAGGTCCAGCGCATCGTCATGGCCCGCAACCTGCCGTAACGGCATCTCCGCAGGGCGCGCGGGCCCGGGCAGCACATGCTGCCCGGGCCCGCGCCGTCCGGAGCGTCAGCGGCCCATCAGTGCGAAGACTCCCCAGCCGAGGTATTCACGCTGGTACCTCGTGTAGCGGGCGGGGCCGGTGGTGAGCTCGGCCCGTACCTCGTCGGCCAGCTCGTCATCGGGATGAGCGTCGAGCCAGCGGCGGAGGTTGAGCCACTGCGCCGCCTGGTAGCGGTCCCAGCTGTCCTGATCGGCCAGCACCATCTCCACGACGTCGTACCCGAGATCACCGAACTGCTCGATGAGCTCCGGGAGTCCCAGGAAGTCGTCCTTGCCGCCGGCGTGGCAGGCCTCGGCGGTTTCCCGGTCCGGGACTTCCTGCCGCCAGTACGGCTCGCCGATCAGCATCAGGCCGCCGGGGCGGAGGCTCCTGCCCAGCAGCTCGGCGGTGCCGGCCACGCCGCCCCCGATCCAGGTGGCGCCGACACATGCGGCCAGATCGACCGGCTCGTCCGCGACGAAGCCGGAGGCGTCGCCGTGCACGAAGGTGACCCGGTCGGCCACGCCGAGTTCCGCGGCGCGGGAGCGGGCCTTCTCCGTGAACACCGTGCTGATGTCCACCCCGGTCCCGGTGACGCCGTGGTCGCGGGCCCAGGTGCACAGCATCTCGCCCGATCCGCCGGCCAGGTCGAGCACGCGCGTCCCGGGCGCCAGACGCAGTGCCTGGCCCAGGGCGGCGAGCTTGCCAGGGGTGAGCGGGTTGTGGATGCGGTGGCTACTCTCGCGAATGGTGAAGATGCGTGGAAGATCCACGGGTGGTGTTCCTTAGGTTCGATGAGGTCATGGCGTCTGCGGGGGACGGCCGACCGGAGTCGGGGGCCGTTGCTCGGACCGTCATCGATACACCTCGTTCGAACGCATGGATCGTGAGCCGGTAAACGTAGGCCTTCCGGCCCGACACCTCCACCGATTTTCGGCTCGCGCTCCCGGGCTTCCCGGGTTCGATTACCCGGGCCCTGCCTCCCGCGGTCCCTGTCGGGCGAGCGAGTCGCAATCCGCTCCCGAAGGCTTCCTGCCCTTACGATTCCGATGCCTGCAGAAAAGGGCTCGAAACCGGACAGATGGGAACCCTTGTGCCGAACCAGTTCGCCCTCGACATCTCCAAGATCCGCGAAGAGGCCCGCAGGGACATCACCAAGGGCCCCGTCACCCCCGCGAACACCGCCGATCTGGAGCGCCTCCTCGACGTGCTCAACCAGGTGGTCGCCACAGAGATGGTCTGCTACCTGCGCTACACGCAGAACGCGATCGTGGCCCAGGGGATCCACCGGCAGCAGGTCGCCGACATGTTCCGCGAGCACGCCGGCGAGGAGCTCGACCACTTCCAGCGTGTGTCGGACCGGATCAACCAGCTGGGCGGCAGCCCCGACATGGACCCGGCCACACTCGTGGCCCGCTCCCACACCGAGTACGAGACGCCGGCGGAGACGGACCTCCAGGAGATGATCCGGGAGAACTTCGTCGCCGAGCGGATCGTCATCGAGACGTACACCGAGATCGTGCGGTGGATCGGCGAGAGCGACCCCACGACGCGGCGGCTCATCGAGGACATCCTCAAGGAGGAGGAGGACCACGCCGACGAACTGAACGACCTGTACCAGCCGACGGCGTCCGGGAGCGCGTGACAACGGCCCCCCACCCCGCGGAAGGCGGGGCGAGGGGCCGTCCAGGTCCGGCGGCGGGGCGTCAGCTGCCCTTGACCGTGACCTTCTCGTCGTTCTTCAGCTGCTCCACGAGCTGCTTGACCTTGTCCTTGTCCCAGACGAGGTTGCCGTTCACGCTCCCGCCCGTGAGCGGGATGTTCATCGACGTACCCTCACCGCCCGTGACGCCCTTCATCGCGAAGAACATGTTGCCGAGCGACCAGAGCGACATGTCCTTGTCGACGACCAGCGTGTCCAGGCCGGCGCCCATCGTCGGGTAGAGCTTGAACGGGTTGAGGATCGTCGAGGGGGTCGCCGTCTGGGAGGCCAGCGCCGCGAGGAACTTCTGCTGGTTCTTCGTGCGGTCCAGGTCGCTGCCCGCGAACGCGTACCGGGTACGGACGAAGGCGAGGGACTGCTCGCCGTTCAGGGTCTGCTTGCCGGCCTGGAAGTCGGCGCCGGAGTTCTTGTCCTTGAAGGCCTTGGGGATGTCCATCTCGACGCCGCCGATGGCGTCCACGATGTTGGCGAAGCCGCCGAAGCCGATCTCGACGTAGTGGTCGATGCGCAGCCCGGTGTTGAACTCGACCGTGCGGACCAGGAGCTCCGGGCCGTCCTCGGCGTACGCGGCGTTCAGCTTGGTCGTGCGGCCCGTGCCCGCGAACTTCTTGCCGGACTCGGAGCCGACGAAGCTGGGGATCTCGACGTTGGAGTCGCGGGGGAGTGAGATCAGCGTCGGGCCGTTGGAGCCGTCGTGCAGGATCATCATCGAGTCGGTCCGCTTGCCCTCGGCGGAGCCGGTGTGCAGCTTCTTCTTGTCCTCGGCGGTCATGCCCTCGCGGCTGTCGGAGCCGACGACCAGGTAGTTCGTGCCGTCGCCCTCGCTCGGCCGCTCGATGACCTTGGAGAGGTCGACCTCGCGCTTGAGCTTGCCGTCGGCCCAGAAGTACGTGCCGACGGAGACGGCGAGCACCACGACGACGAGGGTGAGTGCGCCGACCTTGATCCGCCGGCCCCAGTTCGGTGCCGCACGGGGCTGGACGTAACCGCTGTCACCCCCGCGGCCGCCGTAACCGCCACCACCGGGGCCGCCGGCACGCTGGCCGCCGCCGTACACCTGGCCCGTGTTGTAGCCGCTGTCGTAACCGGGTCCGTCCTCGTAGCCCTGTCCCTGCTGCGGCGGGATGTGGGGCGGGGACTGCGGCGGCGCGGGGCGCCGCCGGACGTGCGGCATGGCGCGGGCGCTCTCGGGCCGGGGGCTTGCGCTGCCCCGCCCGTAGCGTTCGCCTTGTCCGCCGTTCCGTCCTTCGGGCCAATCGCTCATGCGGACCAGTGTGCCGTCTCGGCCCGGGGCTCTTACAGGGTGTACGGGGGATCGGGGCAGGGCTGTTGCGAAGCTGATGCAATGCAACCGGGTGCAAGCCCCCGCATAAGGTGGACGGCATGACAGATCAGTCCCAGCCACCGGAGGGCGAAATTCCGGGCAAGCCGACCTCGGCCTCCCGGACCACCCTCAGCCACATCATGACCGGCAACGACACCAATCTGCTGGGCACGGTGCACGGCGGCGTGATCATGAAGCTGGTCGACGACGCGGCGGGTGCCGTCGCGGGCCGGCACTCCGGCGGACCGGCCGTGACGGCCTCGATGGACGAGATGGTCTTCCTGGAGCCCGTCCGCGTGGGTGACCTCGTTCACGTCCGCGCCCAGGTGAACTGGACGGGGCGCTCCTCGATGGAGGTCGGCGTCCGCGTCATGGCCGAGCGGTGGAACGAGTCGACCCCGGCCCAGCAGGTCGGCAGCGCCTACCTGGTGTTCGCGGCGGTCGACGAGGACGGCAAGCCGCGCCGCGTACCGCCGGTGACCCCGGAGACGGAACGCGACAAGAGGCGCTACCAGGAGGCCCAGATCCGCCGCACGCACCGCCTCGCCCGCCGCCGCGCGATCAAGGAGCTGCGGGAGCAGCGCGCGGCCGAAGGCATCGACGACTAGCCCCCGCGGCGGGGGGCCGGGCGGGGGGCAGCGCGGGGCGCGCAGGTGTTCCAGCAGTCTTCGCCGCCCTGCTCGGCGCGTTCCTGTCGGACTCGCCCGGCGCACCGGGCGAGGGCGGCTGCACGGCTCTCTGGCCGGCCGCCTCCGGCGCCGCGGTCGTCGCCCTCGCGGCGCCGGCGTTCTCGCGGCGCCGCGAGGGGTGACCTCCGGAAGGCGTGGTCAGGGGCAGACCACCTGGTCGCCCGTCACCGTGCCGAATTCGCCACGCTGCGGGTCCTCGGCCTTCACGCGCTGCACCTCGGTGAAGTCCGAGCCCGCCGTGACCTTCATGGTCCCGCCCTGCCCCTTCACGGCCCGGAGCTCACATCCGGGCAGCGCGGTCGCCAGGGACTTCGCCGAGCGGTCCCAGCGGGGGTCGTAGGTGACCAGCGTCCGCCGCAGGTCGTGCGGCCCGCCGTTGAGCGGGGAGCGGGTGGTGTTGAAGCCGGTGGAGCGCAGCGCCGCGTCGACGTCCTGGCCGAGCCCGTCCTTCGGCGTCCCGTTGTAGACCTGCACCCGGATCTGTTCCGGGGCCACCTCGACGGGCGTCGCCTTGGGCTGCTTCGGCAGGTGCGGGGCGAGCGGCTTGTCCTCGCGCAGGGCCTGGAACATCTGCTTGGCCTTCGCGGCGTCCCACTTCACGGTGGAGCCGATGCCCTTGACCTGGTAGCCCTTCTCCTCCAGGGGCACGGAGGCGAATTCCGAGGAGGCCGGGGTGAAGCCGCGCATCGCCTTGCCGAGCTCCAGCATCTGCTCCGTGCCGAAGCCCTTGTCGGCCCGGACCGATTCGAGCATCGACGAGGCGACCTGCTGGAATTTCATCGGGTTCATCAGCACACCGCTGCTGGTCGTCTGCTTGATCAGCGCGGCCATGAACTTCTGCTGGCGCTGCATCCGGCCCAGGTCGGCCGCCCCGTCGAGGTGCCGGGAGCGCACGTACTGGAGAGCCTGCCCACCGTCCAGCTGGTGGGTGCCGGCGGCCAGGTCCAGGCCGGTGTACGAGTCCTTGAGCGGCTTGGCGGTGCAGATCTCCACCCCGCCCAGGGTGTCGACCGTCTTCATGAAGCTGGTGAAGTCGACCTCGAGATAGTGGTCGATCTTGACGCCCGTCATCTGCTCGACGGTCCGCACCGTGAGATGAGGTCCGCCCTCGGCATAGGCGGCGTTCAGCTTCACCGGATGGGCGGAGTGCTCCTTGCCGGTGGTGCCGTCGGTGTGGGCCGGGAGTTCCGCGTAGCTGTCGCGCGGCAGGCTGATGACGCTGGCCCGCTGCTTGTCGGCCGAGACATGGACGAGCATGAGGGTGTCGGTGCAGTGGCAGGGGGCGCCGCCCAGCTTGTACTTCTTCTTCTCGGCCGCGCTGATCCTGTCGCGGCCGTCGGTGCCGACGAGCAGGAAGTTCATGCCGTGGCCGCCCTGGGGACGGTTCTTCATGTCCTTGAACGGGTCGACCCGGTCGATCCCCGTCTCCAGACCGCTCACCACGGCATGGCCGATACCGCCGGCACCGAGCACCAGCACGGACAGCCCGGTGACGACCCGCATGCCCCACCGGGGCGGCGGTTTCCGCCCGCCGGACCGGTTCCGCCGCCCGGCGCGACCGGCTCCGGGCTGCCGTGAGGGCCTGCGCTGCGGGCCGGCTGTGCGGGGGTGCGGTGGACGGGGCGATCGGTGCGGCGTGGGCACGGGGGACACCTCCGCGGTGCGAGTAGGACTTTCGCACGGTAGGCCCATACGATCTGCGGACCGGGACGAGACCCGGCGGCGCGCGCCGCTGTCCCCCGTTCGCGGTAACGTGGCGGCCGAATCACGCCGCCTCCTGGGGTGCGAAATCCCCCGGAACCCCGGCACCCCCGAGGACCCCCCGAGGACCACATGTCTGCCGCGCAGTACCCCGCCGTCTCCGTGATCATGCCGGTGCTCAACGAGGAACGCCATCTCAGGAACTCGGTCCGGCACATCCTGGAGCAGGAGTACGCCGGCGAGATGGAGGTGGTGATCGCCCTCGGGCCTTCGAACGACCGTACGGACGAGATCGCTGCCGAGCTGGTCCTGGAGGACTCCCGGGTCCACACCGTCCCCAACCCGACCGGCCGCACCCCTGCCGCGCTCAACGCGGCGATCAAGGCGTCACGTCACCCGATCGTGGTACGGGTCGACGGCCACGGCATGCTCTCGCCGAACTACATCGCGACCGCTGTCCGTCTCCTGGAGGAGACCGGCGCGCAGAACGTCGGCGGCATCATGCACGCCGAGGGTGAGAACGCCTGGGAGGACGCCGTCGCCGCCGCGATGACGTCGAAGATCGGCGTCGGCAACGCGGCCTTCCACACCGGAGGGGAGGCGGGCCCGGCCGAGACCGTGTATCTGGGGGTCTTCCGCCGCGAGGCGCTGGAGCGCGCCGACGGCTACAACGTGGAGTTCATCCGCGCGCAGGACTGGGAGCTGAACTTCCGGATCCGCGAGGCGGGCGGTCTGATCTGGTTCTCGCCGGAGCTGAAGGTGCAGTACCGTCCGCGGCCCAGCATCCGCGCACTCTCCAAGCAGTACAAGGAGTACGGCCGCTGGCGCCATGTCGTGGCCCGCTACCACTCCGGCTCGATCAACCTGCGTTACCTGGCCCCGCCGACCGCCGTCTGCGCGATCGCGGCAGGCATCGTGGTAGGCGCCGCCGTCACCCCGTGGGCGTTCGTCGTTCCGGCCGGGTACGTCGCGGCCATCGTGGCCGGGTCGCTGCCCGCGGGCAAGGGGCTGCCCCTGAAGGCCCGGGCGCAGATCCCGGTGGCGCTGGCCACCATGCACATGTCCTGGGGGTACGGCTTCCTGACCAGCCCCCGCTCGCTGGCGAAGCGGGTCATCGCCAGCCGCCGCCCGGCCGTGCGGGAGCAGACGGCCTGACCGCCGTCACGACAGGAAGAAGGGCCCCGCCGGTGACGGCGGGGCCCTTCTCACACGTACGACGTCACCAGGTGAAGCCCGGGTTGACCTTCATGCAGGCTTCCTCGTCCGCGCCGTTGAGCGGGTTCGCGGAGTCGGGTGTCTTCTCCTCGGCGGCCTTGGCGGGGTACGCCCCGTCCTTGCGCCAGTCGGCTCCCACGGCCAGGACGATGCCCGAGACGTCGGTCGACTTCTTCACCTGGGACACCGGGATCCCGAGTGCCTTGGCGACCGACTGGGCGTCGCCCTCCAGGTCCGCACTGGGATAGAGGATGCCGGTCGTGGCGGCGGCCTCGACGTTCTGCTGGTCGACGGTCGCCTTGGTGAAGCCGGCCTCGGTGAGCAGCTCCTGGACCGTGGTCGCGCGGCCCTGGACCGGACCGAGGGTCTCCGTGGAACTCGCGTTGCGCACGCTGACCGCGATCTCGGCGGTGGGGGCGGCCTGGTCCTTGGCCACGGGCGTCTTGCGCTTGGACGCCTTGCCGTCGAGCGGGATGTCCTCACGGATCATCCGGAACACCTGCTCGGCCTCGTCGGGCTTCGGGTACACCCGCCCGCTGAACTGCCCCGTGCCGTAGACGTTCGGCATGGTCGTCATCGTGATGCGGTCGGTCGGGGCCTTCTTGAGCTCCTCGGCCAGGTCGTACAGCTTCTTGACGGTGTCGAGGCCCTTGTCGACGGTGAGCGCGCTGGTGGCCGCCTCGGCGAGGTTCATCAGCTTTCCGGGGTCGGTGAGCTTGGTACCCTTGCGCAGCTGGCGGACCATCGAGTTCAGGTACTGGTGCTGGGCCTTGGTCCGGCCGAGGTCCGTGTTGTCCTCGAAGCCGTAGCGCGTACGCAGCCACTGGAGGGCCTGTTTGCCCTTGACGGAGGTGGTGCCCTCCTCCAGCTTCAGCCCGGACCCCTTGCCGTCGCTGGTGTGCGAGTAGATGTTGGCGTCGACGCAGACGGGGACGCCGCCGATCGCGTCGGCCATGGAGACCACACCCGCGAAGTCGATCATCATGAAGTGGTCGATGGTGATGCCGGTGAGCTCGTACCAGGCGGCCACCGTGCAGCCGGGGCCGCCGCGGCCCAGGCTCTGGTTGGTCTGCACGTCGACGGTGCTGGCCGGGTACACCTCGTCGGTGTCGGGGTCGGTGCACTTGGGCATCTTCAGCATGGTGTCGCGCGGCATGCTGATGACCGAGATGTTGCTGCGGTCCGCGGAGAGGTGGAGCAGCATCTGCACATCGGCGAGCGGCGTGCCTCCGAAGGTCTCCTTCGCGCCGCCCAGCTTCTGGTTGGCCTTGGAGTCCCGGGCGTCGGATCCGATGAGCAGGATGTTCAGAGGCGTCTGCCCGGCAGAGTTGGCCTTGTGGTCGGCCATCTCCTTGTCGCCGAGCGTCAGGTCCTCTTTCCTGATGTTGCCGTTGAGGTGCTTGTAGTAGATGTAACCGGCGCCGCCGGTGCCGAGTATCAGCAGCGCGAGAACGCACGCCACCCAGCGCAGGACGCGTCGCTTCCCGCCCTTTCCGGCGGTCCGCCGGGCGCGACGGTTGGGCCTCCCCGGACCGCTCCCGGCTTGGGGCGGGGCCGTCCGGGGCCGTCGGCCGTGGCCCCTGGGCCCGGCGCCGTCCGGTGCGTCACCGCCGCCTTCGCCGCCCGGCGGCCCGTCGTGCCGGCTGCGTGGCCGTGTCCCCTCCCCGCGCGTGCTGCTACGTCCCACCAGGATCCCCCTGCTCCTCAGAATTCTGCTGTGGCGCGACGACCGGTCGTCACTTCGCGCATTCCGCCTTGTCGGCGCTTGCCCTCTGCATGTTCTCCGGCGCCTTTGCCGGACCGGTGACGGGTACGCCCGCGCCCTTGAAGTCGGCTCCCAGGGTCAGCGCCATCGCCTGATCGCCGTCGGCCCCCGCCGCCCCCTGCTTGAGCGCTGTGGCGGGCAGGCCCATGATGTCCGCGAGCGCACGGGCCTGGTCCGCCTGGCCCGGTGTGTACGCCAGCGTCGTCCTGTCGGTCTTCGCCGGGGCGTTCGCCTTGTTCGTGGAGCCGGCCACGCCCTGCTCGTCCTGCAGCCAGGTGACGGTCGCGGCCGCCGCGCCGGTGATGTCGCCCCCGTTGAGGACGTCGACGCGTATGTCGGCGGCCTCCGCCCTGCTGCCCTCGAGGACGGCTTCCTGCTCGTCCTTGGCCGCCTGCTCCTTCTTCTTCACCTCGGTGAGGGAGGTGTCGGAGCGCATGACCGAGAACAGCTGCTGGGCCTTCTGCGGGTCCACGACGACGGTGACCGGCGTCGGTTCGGCCGGGTTGTCCTTCACCGGCATCGTGACGAAGGTGATGTTCTTGGTGTCGATCCTGCCGAGTTCCTGGGCGAGCGAGGTCAGCTTCTTGATCGACCCGATCCCGGAGTCGACGGTGAGCGCCTTGGTCGCCGCGTCGGCGAGCTTGAAGAGCTTGCCCGGGTCGGTCAGCGTGTCGTCGGACTTCATCTGACGGATCATCGAGCCGATGAACTGCTGCTGGACCTTGATCCGGTCCAGGTCGCTCTGGTTCCCGAAGCTGTGCCGGGTGCGGACGAAGGCCAGCGCGTCCTCGCCCTGGATCGTGGAGGTGCCGGCCGGCAGGTCGAGGTGCGAGTCGGGGTCCTTGACCGCCTTGTCCAGGCAGACCTCGACGCCGCCGACGGCCGTGGAGAGGGTCTTGACGGCGTTGAAGTCGACCATCATGAAGTGGTCGACCGACAGGCCGGTCATCTTCTTGACCGTGCGCATCGTGCAGCCGGGGTCGCGCCCCTCCTGGCCGAGGCTGACGTTGAAGCGCACGTTCTGCGAGCCGGGTATCTCCTTCTCCGAACCGTCCGCCTGCTTGGTGGTGCAGTCGGGTATGTCGGTGATCAGGTCCCGCGGGATGCTCATCGCCGTCGCGTTGGTGCGGTCGGCGGAGACGTGGAACAGGATGTTGGTGTCGGCGTGGCCGGTGCTGCCCTTGTCGCCGTAGCCCTCGTTGCCCTCGCCGGTCCGCTTGTCGGTCCCGATGATCAGGATGTTGAGCGGGCCGTCGCCGGCGACGCTCTTGCTGCCCGCGTCACCGACGTCGACGGTGTCGAGGTTGCCGTTGAACTTCTGGTAGAGCGCGTAGGCCCCCGCGGACCCGGCGACGATCACGAAGGCCATGACCCCGCCGGTCCACAGCAGCGCCTTCTTACGCCTCGACGCCCGCGGCTTGCGTCCCCGGCCGGCGGCCGGGGGAGTCCGGTCGCGGCCGTCACCCGCCTGGGGGCGGCTCCGCTGAGCGGGCACCCCGGCGGATTCGCCCCGGCCGGCCGGCCCATTCGTCGTACGGGAAGGGCCGGACGACTCTGTTCCGGAGTGGTTCAGTCGCAATTCGTAATTGCCGGTCTGCGGATTGAGTACCCACTGGTCGGCGGGATCTATTTCGTCCGCCCGCCCACGGCTATGCGCGTCCACGGTTTCCTGAATCCTCCGTCGGTGCCACGCGAGGCGCCTCCCCCGGCCGGGCGCTCGGTCGTCCGCTCCGGCCGTGTGCGGCCTGTTGGCCGCGAGCACCGGATCGCGTCACACTATCCGGCGGAATCGGCCACAGGGGGCGTGCGTGACACATTCCACGCTCTTTACAACCGGGCATTCCGCCTATTCCGCTCCGTTTGCCGTCCATGCCTGTTGATGTTTTGGGCATTGTTTTACGAGCCGCACGGGTCATCTGCGGCATTCGACCCCGAATAGGTGGGCGCCGGGGTCGGGCTCGCGTCCGAATCGCCTGGCTTTTGGCCGGACGGGTCCTTCCCGGAGCTGTGATCTGCCTGTGAATCCCCGGATTTGATTTCCTCGGCGGGAACCACGGTGACGGGCTCGTCCTTACGCAGCTGTGTGAACAGCCGGTCCGCGCCCGGCTGCACGAGCTCGTCGCGGTTCGGGTCGGCGCGGTATTCCTTCCGGGGCACGGTCAGGAACTGCACCTTCTCCGTGGGGACGTTCCGCATCCCGCGCACCAGGTCGTACAGGTCCCTCAGGGAGTCCAGCCCCTGGTCGGTGGTGAGCGACTTGGTCGCCGCGTCCAGCACCGGGTAGAGCCGTGCCGGGTTCAGCAGCACGCCGTTGCTCTGCATCTTGTTGACGAGGGCCCCCAGGAACTTCTGCTGACGGTCCATGCGCTCGGTGTCGCTGCCGTCGCCGATCGACTTACGGGCCCGCACGTATCCGAGGGCCGCCTCGCCGTCGAGCTTCTGGCGGCCCGCGGGGAGCTTGAGGCGGGCGTCCGCGTCGTCGACCGGCTCCTTGAGGCAGACCTCCACGCCGTCCACGGCGTCGACCATGTCCTTGAAGCCGTTGAAGTCGATGACCATGTGGTGGTCGACGCGGACGCCCGTCATCTTCTCGACCGTACGGATCGTGCAGGCCGTGCCGCCGAGCTCGAAGGCCCAGTTGAACTGGGCGAACTGCTTCTTCGTGGCCTTGCCGTCGTCCTTGTGGCAGCTGGGGATCTCGGCCATGAGGTCGCGCGGGATCGACACCGCCGTCGCGCTCTCGCGGTCGGCCGCGAGGTGCAGCAGGATCGTGGTGTCCGAGCGCTGGCTGCCTCCGTCGTCACGGCCGTACCGGCTGTTGTCGCCGGAGCGGGTGTCGGAGCCGATGAGCAGGATGTTCTGGGCGCCCCTCGCGATCGGCCGCGGGCGCTCCTTCTCGTATGCCTTGAGCTCGGCGGCCGCGCTCGTGTCGGTGCTGATGTTGCCGTCGAGCTTCTTGTAGAGCCACCAGCCGACCCCGGCGGCGACCAGTACGAGGAAGGAGGCCGCGAGGGCGGTCCAGCGGAGCCAGGGCCGCCGGCCGTTCCCGGGGCCGGGCCGGGGGCGCTCGGCCCAGGTGCCGGCCGCGGACCCGCCGTCGCTCCCGTCCGCAGGCCCGCCCCCGGCCGAGTCGTCCGGGCGGTCCGGTTCGGCGGGGGTGCCGGGGCTGTCGCTCACGTCTGCGTCCATCCTTCACGTTCGGCGGCGCGATGGGCCGCCGGTCGCAGAAGTAGACGGCTGAACCTCACGCTTGGTTGTGCATCCGGGCGGCGTTCCCGGTGGTGGTTCGTACCGCCCGATCATGTACCGCCGCCGGTGTGCATTCCCGGGGGCTCGGCCCGCTGTGGGCCGGACGAGTGGCCTCAGGGGCGCTTGTCATACCGCGGTGCCGGTGATCCGCTCGCTTTCGACGCGCTTGGCCAGCCCGTCCTCGTCGAGCCGGTCCAGGTGGCGGCACAGGACGACGGAGCCTCCCGCGGCCAGCGGTGCGAAGAGCCCGGCGGAGAGCCCCTCCCAGGTGTCGTACGTACGACCCGTCAGGATCCTGGACCCCGGACCCAGTCCCAGCTCCGCCGCGTCCTCACGGGCCCGCGCGACGAGCTGGTCCGCCGTCAGGCCCACGCCGCCCACGGTCAGTGCGGGGGCCGCCGGGTCCACAGGGGCGAACGGGGCGAAACGGTCGCCCTGGCCGGGTACCTCCACCGCGTAGTCCGCGAACCCCTCGGGAGGCTGCGGGAACCGGCCGCCGAGCGGGCGCAGGGCCAGCGCGACGCGCTCACCCCGGCACGCGCGGGCCCGGTCGAGCGTGTCGGGGCCGCTGACGACCAGATCGGCGGATGCCGGGTCGCCCTGGATCTCGGCGACGACACCCACGGACGAGCAGGCGAGCAGCCAGACGGCCGACTGCCAGTGGGCGGGGAGCAGCAGGGCGAGCCGGTCGCCCGGCTCGGCGGCCAGATCTCCCTGGAGCAGATTGGCGGTCTTGGCCACCCAATTGGCGAAGGTGGCCACCGACAGTTCGACGCGCTCTCCGGTTGCGTCGTCGTAGAAGGTGACGAGGGGACGGCCGGGGTCCGCGGCGAGCGCGGATCGCAGCAGGTCGGCGGGGGTGCGATCACTGGCGTTCATCCGCGCAAGGGTACGCGGCGGGTGCCGGCCCCACGGGGCGTCACGAGTGCCTCGTACACCGGTTCGGCAGACGGGGCGTCAACTGCAAGCGGGTTTACTCCAGTAGCCGGGAATGCCGGATTCTGTCAAGGATTTCCTGTATGCGTGCACTTCTTGCAACCTCGATCGGCGTCACCTGCGCGACGGCACTCACCCTCCCGCTCGCCGCGCCCGCCCCCGCCGCCCCCGCCCAGGCCCCGGTCGCGCAGGCGCCCGCGGCAGCCCCCGCCGAACCCGCGGGATCGACCCAGTCGATGCCACTGCGCCCGCTCCCCGGCGCGGTCCCGAGGGCCACCGGTACACCTACCGAGTCCATGCACCCCGCGGACGCGCAAGGGCTGCTGCGGCGCGACTCGCACCGCTTCTCCCTCATCGGCGTCGTCTGGGACGACGCCGACGCCGAACTGCACGGCACCGTCCAGGTCCGCACCCGCGCGACCGGGACCACCAAGTGGTCCGGCTGGCAGTCCCTGGAGACCCACAACACCGACCACGCCGCGGACTCCGGCAGCCCCGAACGCGAATCGGGAACGGTCCGCGGCTCCACCGCCCCCCTCTGGGTCGGCGACTCGGACGGAGTCGAGGTACGCGTACGTTCCGAGAACGCCGGACCGCGGAGCGGTGCAGCCGACGCCGCGGCTCTCCCCGCCGGCCTCCAGGTGGAACTCGTCGACCCGGGCGACGACCCGGAGCAGCCGCGCGCCGAGGCCACTCCGGCCACCGCCACCCCGGCCACCGGCACCCCGTCCGCCGTCACCCCGTCGGCGGGCACCGCGACGCCCGCCACGGCCGCCCAGCCCGGTGCGCTCCCGGAGGCAGCGGGCCTCACGACCGCCGCGGCGGAGAGCTCCGCGGTCAACGCCGACCTCGCCCCGCTGGGCGCCGCCGAGATCTCCGCCCTGAGCAAGGCCGAGTCGGAGGAGCAGGCGGTCGTCGGAGCGGGCGCCAAGCCGTTCGTGGGACCTCGGCCGCGCATCGTCACCCGCAAGGGCTGGGGCGCCGACGAGAGCCTGCGCGAGCGCACCTTCGCCTACACCTCGACCGTCAAGGCGGCGTTCGTCCACCACAGCGCCACCGGCAACAACTACACCTGCGCCCAGGCGCCCTCCGTCCTGCGCAGTATCTACCGCTACCACGTCAAGAGCAGCGGCTGGCGTGACTTCGGCTACAACTTCGCCGTCGACAAGTGCGGAAACATCTACGAGGGCCGCGCCGGGGGCGTGTCGAAGGCGGTTCTCGGCGCCCACACCCTCGGTTTCAACACGAACAGCATGGGCATCGCCGTACTCGGGACGTACAGCTCGAAGAACCCTCCCGCCGCGGCGGTCACCGCCATCGCCAAGCTCACCGCCTGGAAGCTCGGCCTGTTCGGCCGCAACCCCAAGGGCAAGGTCACGCTCGTCTCCGGCGGCAGCGGCAAGTACAAGAAGGGTGCGAAGGCCAAACTCAACGTCATCTCCGGGCACCGCGACGGGTTCGCAACCGAATGCCCCGGAATCCGTCTTTACAACAAGCTCGGCACGGCCCGGACCAGTTCGGCGAAGCTGCAGGGCCGCTGACCGGGAGGCTCCGAACGGTCTGCATACACTGGCCAGCCGAAACGAGGCCCGGCCCCAGCAGGAAGCAGAGACGGTGCTGTGACAGAGGCAAAAGAAGCGATCCTCCTGGTCGGTGGCAAGGGCACCCGGCTGCGTCCGCTCACGGTGCACACCCCCAAGCCGATGGTTCCGGCGGCGGGGGTGCCGTTCCTCACGCACCAGCTGGCGCGTGCCAGGGCCGCCGGGGTGGAGCACATCGTGCTCGCCACGTCCTACCTGGCGGAGGTATTCGAACCGTATTTCGGTGACGGTTCGTCGCTCGGCCTCTCCATCGAGTACGTCACCGAGGACGAACCCCTCGGTACCGGCGGAGCCATCAGGAACGTGGCGTCGCGCCTGGCCTCGGGCCCGGACGAACCCGTCATGGTGTTCAACGGGGACATCCTCACCGGTCTCGACATCCGGGCCCTGGTCTCGGCGCACGCCACCTCCGGGGCGGACGTCTCCCTGCACCTCACCAGGGTGGAGGACCCGCGGGCCTTCGGTCTCGTGCCGACGGACGCCACGGGCCGGGTGACGGCCTTCCTGGAGAAGCCGCAGACACCCGAGGAGATAGTCACCGACCAGATCAACGCGGGGGCGTACATCTTCCGCCGGTCGGTCATCGACACGATCCCGGCAGGCCGGCCGGTCTCCGTGGAGCGCGAGACCTTCCCCGGCCTGCTGGCCACCGGAGCTCATCTCCAGGGCATGGTGGACTCCACGTACTGGCTGGACCTGGGCACCCCGCAGGCGTTCGTACGCGGCTCCGCCGACCTGGTCCTCGGCCGCGCCCCGTCCCCGGCCGTGCCCGGCCGCTGCGGCGACCGGCTCGTCCTGCCCACCGCCTCCGTGGCCGCCGACGCCAAGCTGACCGGCGGCACGGTCATCGGCGAGGGCGCGCTGATCGGCGAGGGCGCCAGGATCTCGGGCTCCACCGTGCTGGACGGCGCGGTCGTCGAACCGGGCGCGGTCGTCACCGACTCGCTGGTCGGGGCCGGGGCCCGGATCGGCAGCCGCTCGGTGCTCACGGGCGCGGTGATCGGCGACGGCGCCCAGGTCGGCGCCGACAACGAACTGCGTGACGGGATCCGTGTCTGGTGCGGCGCGGTCCTCCCGGACGCCTCGGTCCGCTTCTCGTCCGACCAGTGACCTGTCCCACCGGCCGGTGAGAGGTCCGGCCGGCCCGGGGGAGGGCCCTTCCGGTCTACCCTCGACAGGAACCCCCGACGACCGAGGACCTCACCCGTGGCAGGACGCTTCGTACCCCGCACCACCGCCGTGCCCCGTCAGGAGCCGGGGTTCGACGCGGGCTCCGCGTCCCCGCCGCGGACCCGGACCTGGACACCGCCGGACCCGCTCGACCTGCGGCTGGTCCTGAGCCCCCTGCGGCGCGGACCGGCGGACCCCGCCTACCGCGCCCTGCCCGACGGATCCTTCTGGCGGGCGACCCGCACCCCGGCCGGCCCCGGCACCCTGCGGGTCTCCGCGTCCCACGACGGCCGTGTCGCGGCGACGGCCTGGGGGCCGGGCGCCCAGTGGCTCCTGGACGGACTCCCCGCGCTGCTCGGCGCGGGCGACACCCCGGACGCCTTCCGCCCCCGCCACAAGCTGATCGCCCTGACCCAGCGTCGCCGGCCGGGCCTGCGCCTGCTGCGCACCGGGCTGGTCATGGAGTCCCTGATCCCGTCGATCCTGGAACAGAAGGTCACCACGGACGAGGCCTACCGCGCCTGGCGGCTGCTGCTCCGCACCTACGGCACCCCCGCCCCCGGCCCCGCCGACGCGGCGTTCGCCACGTACGGCCTGTACGTCATGCCGGACGCCAGGACCTGGTCACTGATCCCGTCCTGGGAGTGGCACCGCGCGGGCGTGGACGCCAAGCGCTCCGCCACGATCCTGCGCGCGGTCCGGGTGGCCCGGCGCATGGAGGAGGCGGCCGCCATGGAACTCCCCGAGGCGTCGGCCCGGCTGCAGCTGATCCCGGGCATCGGCCCCTGGACGGCGGCGGAGACCCTGCAGCGTTCGAACGGCGCGGCGGACGCGGTGACGGTCGGCGACCTCCACCTGCCGGGCATCGTGGGTCACGCGCTCGCGGGCAACAGGAACGCCGACGACGAGGAGATGCTGGAGCTCCTCGCCCCGTACGAGGGCCAGCGCCATCGCGCGACCCGCCTGATCATGCTCTCGGGACACACCCCGGAGCGCCGGGCCCCTCGGATGACGCCCCGGGACATCGCCCGGCTCTGACCGGCGGTCCCGGGGCCTGCTTCAGCGCACCGCGATGAACGCGCCCGCGTCCCGGGCCGTCCGCGCCGGCGGCGTCCCTTTCGGGTGTCCCACGGCCACCGCGCCCAGCGGATCCCAGGAGTCCGGCAGGTCCAGCACCTCGCGCACCACGGGCCGGCAGAACATCGTGGAGGAGACCCACGCCGAGCCGAGCCGCTCACCCGCGAGCGCCACCAGGAAGTTCTGCACGCCCGCGCCGGCGGCGACCACGAACATCTCGCGCTCCGCGGTGTCCCGGCGCTCGTCCCCGTAGGTGTGCGAGCCGTCCATCACGAGGCACGGGACGGCCAGGTACGGCGCGTTGCGCAGGACATCGCCCCGCCGTACCCGCTTGGCGACCGACTCCTCGCTGCGGCCGTCCCGGCGCAGATCCGCGATCCACGCGTCCCGCATCGCGTCCAGCAGCCGGTGACGCGACCGCTCCGACTCCAGCAGGACGAAGCGCCACGGGGTCGTGTGGTGGGGCGCGGGAGCCGTCACGGCCGCCGCCACGGCTCGTCGCACGGCGCCGGGGTCGACCGGCTCGTCCGTGAACTCCCGGACCGTGCGCCGGAGATGCAGCGCTTCCCGCACCGCCTCGGACGTACCCAGCCGGAACATGTCGTCGGCCGCGACCCGCACCATCGCCCGGGCGCCCCGGTCCTCGTCCGCGGACGCGTCCGCCACCACGTGGGGGAGCCCGCGCACCACCGCGACCGGCAGCCCGGACGCCTTGCCCTTCACCAGGTCACCGGCGGAGGCCAGCTCGTCGGCGGTGGCCACGACGGTGGCGCTCAGCGGATTGCCGTATCCGTCGGTGCCGCCCCGGAGGTCGTCCAGGACCTTCACCCCCGCGGCTCCGATCGCCACGTCCGTCAGGCCGTTGCGCCAGGGGCGGCCGAAGGTGTCCGTGACGACGACCCCGACCTCGACACCGAGCGCGTCCCGCAGGCCGTCCCGGATCAGCCGGGCCGACGCGTCCGGGTCCTCGGGCAGCAGAAGGACCGTCCCGGCCGGGGTGTTCGAGGCGTCGACCCCGGCCGCGGCCATGACGAGCCCCTGCCGGTTCTCCACGATCCTGAGCGTCCCGCGCCGGGCGACCACCCGGACGGTCTCGGCGTCGATCGCCGCCTCCCGGTCGGTGGCCTCGACGATCCGGCCCTCCGCCTTGGAGACGATCTTCGAGGTGACCAGCAGGACATCGCCGTCGACCAGGCCGGGCTCCGTGGCGGCGATCAGCTTCGCGAGATCGTCGCCCTCCCGCACCTCGGGCATCCCGGGCAGGGCCCACACCCGGTACGCGGGCGCCGCGTCGGCCGGACCGCCGCTCATGCCCGTACCTCCTCGGCCAGCGCCAGGGCCTGGCGGGCCATCTCGGCGGTGGCGTCGACGTCCGTCATCATCAGCGGGACGGCGCGGCAGCGGATCCCCGCCGCCTCGACCTCGTCGACCACTCCGGCGTCCACGCTGTCGACGAGCCAGCCGTCGAGCAGACCCGAACCGTAGTGCTGGGCGACGGCCGCGGCGGTGGACTCGACGCCCACGGCGGCCAGCACCTTGTCGGCCATGCCCCGCACGGGCGCGTCGCCGACGATGGGGGAGAGCCCGACGACGGGGACCCCGGCCTCGGCGATCGCCTCCCGGATGCCGGGCACGGCGAGGATGGTCCCCACCGACACGACGGGGTTCGACGGCGGGAAGACGATGACGTCCGACTCGGCGATGGCCTCCAGGACGCCCGGAGCGGGCTTGGCCTGCTCCGCGCCCACCGGCACGACGGCCTGCGCCGGCACGGAGGCGCGCAGCTTCACCCAGTACTCCTGGAAGTGGATGGCCTTGCTCTCGCCGTCGACGTCCACGGCCACATGCGTCTCGATGCGGTCGTCGGACATCGGGATCAGCCGGACCCCCGGCTTCCAGCGTGCGCAGAGGGCCTCGGTGACCGCGCTCAGGGGATAGCCCGCGCCGAGCATCTGCGTACGGACGATGTGGGTCGCGAAGTCACGGTCGCCGAGGCCGAACCACTCGGGCCCCACGCCGTACGCCGCGAGCTCGTCCTTGACCCGG
The DNA here is from genome assembly GCF_045039765.1 of Streptomyces sp. NBC_01166. Lineage (NCBI taxonomy): Bacteria > Bacillati > Actinomycetota > Actinomycetes > Kitasatosporales > Streptomycetaceae > Streptomyces > Streptomyces sp. NBC_01166. The sequence continues at coordinate 3,472,285 of NZ_CP108613.1, read as the reverse complement.
AAGCTCTCGTCGGTACGCCCCCAGCCCTGCTCCTCGTTGATGCCACCGCCGAGGGTGTACATCACGGTGTCGAGGTCGGGACAGACCTTCAGCCCGAACAGATGGATGTCGTCGCCGGTGTTGCCGATCACCGTGATGTCCGCGTCGGGCGCGGCCTGTTTGAGGCCACGCAGGAAACGAGCACCACCGATACCGCCGGCCAGAACCACAATGCGCATGCGCAACAGTCTGTCAGGCGAAGCCTGATCGTTGTCGGGGTGGTGGTGGGCGACGGGTGGGCTGTCGGACGAAGCCTGATCGTTGTCGGGGTGGTGGTGGGCGACGGGTGGGCTGTCGGGCGAAGCCTGATCGTTGTCGGGGTGGTGGTGGGCGACGGGTGGGCTGTCGGGCGAAGCCTGATCGTTGTCGGGGTGGTGGTGGGCGACGGGTGGGCTGTCGGGCGAAGCCTGATCGTTGTCGGGGTGGTGGTGGGCGACGGGTGGGCAGTCAGGTGGTCGGAGCCGGCGGTGGCTCAGGCCGGTACGGCGTCTTCGGCGGCCGGAGCGCACTGTGTCGCGTGCATGGGCATGTCCGTCAGGCCCGGGAAGTAGATGTGCAGGCTGACGGCGGGTTCCAGGGAGTCGTTGACGACCTCGTGGACGTATCCCGGGGCGAAGACGCGCTGGGCGCCCGCGTCCAGGGCCTGCGCCCCGCGCGCCGTGTGCTCGTTCAACTCGCCCTCCAGGACCGTGAGTACACCGGAGGAGAGGCCGTGGTCGTGGCGGCCGCTGCCCTGGCCGGGTACCCAGCTCAGCAGCCAGACCTCGTAACCCGGCCCGGTCTGCAGCCGGTGGTACCAGCGGGTCGTGGTGTCGTACCGGACGAGCGGCGCCCACCGGGCGCGGTCCGCGGCGATGGAGCGGGCGAGTCCTGCGAACCCGGCCACGGTGGAGGGATGGGGGCTGGCCGGCTGGAGAAGGTGCTGGACCTCAAGGATGTCGCCGGCGATCGAAAGGTCGCTGTCGCTGTTCATGGGTGCGGTGGTTCCTCGGCATGTGGATACGCGTGCGGGGGGTCGCGGAGACCGGAATGCGATGAAACGAAGCTGGATCAGAGCTGGAGCGCTACGGGCTTCAACAGCTGTGACAGCTGGAACAGCAACAGCGGGCCTGGACAGCCGTACGGAACCCACGGGTGTGGGTCGTGTACGTCACTGCGGTCGCTGGCATGAAGTCAAGGAGACCGGGTGGGTCTGCACTCTGTCAACCCAATGACCGATTTGGCGGCAATGTTTCACCCCATCCGGTTGCGGTCGCAGGAGAAAGGTTTTGGCACCCATTGCAGGGGCAAGGTGGCGCATCAACTGTGTCTGTAAACGCGACTGACGGGCCGTGACCCTACTGTGATCTTGGTCGCTCCGGTGATCAAATCGAAACATCGGGGCCGCCTCGCTCGTCTCACCGAGTGAGAAGCGGGGCCGGGTGAGGCTGATGGCATATGTCAGGTTTTTGGTGATTTGAACACTTACCGCATAGGCTTGGTTCCGCAGAGTGAATACCGAGGCCAATAGCAGATCTTCGCTTGACTGGCCCGAAGCTACACACTTGTAATTTCACTCGTGTCGTTCGGCCGCATCGATAACGGCCGCATCACGGGGACGCAAGAGACAGACGAGGGGCGCACATGACCGAGCTGTTCCAGCAACTGCTGGTCGAGGACGCGGACGAAGAGCTCGGCTGGCAGGAGCGCGCGCTGTGCGCCCAGACCGACCCCGAGTCCTTCTTTCCTGAAAAGGGCGGCTCCACCCGCGAGGCCAAGAAGGTCTGTCTCGCCTGCGAGGTCCGTTCCGAATGCCTTGAGTACGCCCTCAACAACGACGAGCGGTTCGGGATCTGGGGCGGCCTCTCCGAGCGGGAGCGGCGACGCCTGAAGAAGGCGGCCATCTGACGCCGAGCGCCGGGACACCGGGACGGCGATGGCCTGGGGGCCGCACCCTGTACGCAGGGCGCGGCCCCCAGGCCATCGGCATGTCCGGCCATCTCCGGCATCTCCGGGCGTCTCCGTTCCCGCCGGTCAACCGCTCGGCGCGGGCCGGACATCCGTACCGTTAGTGTGGGGCCCCGTCCGAGAGACGCGCCAACGCCCCGCCGGGGCGCGCGTGTACACCGATGCAGCCCCCGGGGGGGACCCCCTCCGGACCCGGCCGGAGGGCCCGTACCCCGATGTCCGTGCACAGCCACTCGGCGGCGCCGAACGCGGCCGCCGCCGCCCCTGAGTTTCCCCGGCACGTCGTCACCGCCGTGCTCGTCTCGCACGACGGCGCACGATGGCTGCCCCACGTGCTCGGCGGACTGCTCGGGCAGGAGCGCCCCGTACAGAACGTCGTCGCCGCCGACACAGGCAGCGCCGACGACTCCGCCCGTCTGGTGACCGAGGCACTGGGCGGCGAGCGCGTCCTCCACCTCGCCCGGCGTACGAGCTTCGGCACGGCCGTCGAAGAGGCGACCCGCACGGCCGGCGTCCTCACCCCCGACGACCTGCCGTACCTGAAGCGCCCCAGCGGCTGGGACCCCGTCACCCGCAGCTGGCGCGACGACGCGTACGACCTGCCGGAGCTTCCGCACGGCGAACCCGTCCAGTGGCTCTGGCTGCTGCACGACGACAGCGCCCCCGAACCGGACGCGCTCGCCGAGATGCTCCGCGTCGTCGACAACGACAAGCACGCCGCGATCGTCGGTCCCAAGCTGCGTGGCTGGTACGACCGCAAGCAGCTCCTCGAGGTCGGCGTCTCCATCGCCAACAGCGGACGCCGCTGGACCGGACTGGACCGACGCGAACAGGACCAGGGCCAGCACGACCAGGTCCGTACGGTGCTCTCCGTCTCCTCCGCCGGCATGCTGGTGCGCCGCGACGTCTGGGAGGAGCTCGGCGGCTTCGACCGCAGGCTCCCGCTGATGCGTGACGACGTCGACCTCTGCTGGCGCGCGCACATGGCCGGCCACCGGGTGCTCGTCGCCCCCGACGCCGTCCTGCGGCACGCCGAGGCCTCCGCCAGGGAACGCCGCCCCATCGACTGTGCCGGACGCTCCGTCGCCAGCCCGCACCGCGTCGACAAAGCCGGCGCCGTCTACACGATGCTCGTCAACGCCCGCGGCAAACAGCTGCCGTGGGCACTGGTCCGGCTCGTCGTCGGCACCCTGCTGCGCACCCTCGCCTACCTGGTGGGCAAGGTGCCCGGGCAGGCGCTCGACGAGGTCGCCGGACTCTTCGGAACCCTGCTGCGCCCCGGGCGGATCCTCGCCGCGCGCCGCGCGCGCAAGGGAGGAACGGTGGACGCGGCCGAGCTGCGGTCGCTCTTCCCGCCGCCGGGCGCCACGGTCCGGGCCACCGTCGAGCAGGTCGCCGGCAACTTCGGCAACCGCACCGACTCCGACTCGGGCGGCTCGCGGCACGGAGCGGTGGAGTCCGGGCCCGGCGGTGACGACGCCGACTTCCTGGAGATCGAACAGTTCGCACGGCTCAAGAAGGTCGGCCGCAAGCCCGGCCCCGTGCTCTTCGCGCTCCTCCTCCTCGTCTCGCTGGTGGCCTGCCGGAGCCTGCTCGGCAGTGGTGCACTCGCGGGCGGCGCACTGCTGCCCGCCCCGGCCGACGTCTCCGACCTCTGGGGGCGTTACGCGGACGGCTGGCACCCCGTCGGCACCGGTGGAACGCAGTCCGCACCTCCCTACCTCGGCGTGATCGCCGCCCTGTCGGCGCTTTTCCTCGGCTCCACGGGCTTCGCGCTGACCCTCCTGCTCGTCTGTTCGGTCCCGCTCGCCGGGCTCACCGCGTACTTCGCCTCCCGGCCGCTGATCGAGTCCCGGCTCCTGCGGGCCTGGGCGAGCGTCGCCTACGCCTTCCTGCCCGCCGCCACCGGAGCGCTGGCCACCGGGCGGCTCGGCACGGCGGTCCTGGCCGTCCTGCTCCCGCTCATCGCCCGCGCGGCCGTCGCCGCGCACGGGCTGCGGGGCGACGGCTCCACCGCACGCGGCAGCTGGCGCGCCACCTGGGCGTACACCCTGCTGCTCACCTTCACCATGGCCTTCACGCCGATCGTCTGGCCGCTCGCGGTGGTCCTCGGCATCGGGGTGCTCGTGCTGCGCCGGAGCGACATCACGGCGTACGGACTGCGCTTCCTGGCCACGGCCGGAACCCCGCTCCTGGTTCTCGCGCCCTGGTCGCTCTCCCTGCTGACCAGCCCGTCGAAGCTCCTGAAGGAGGCCGGGCTCGACATCGGTACGGGCACGGCGTCCGCCCTCGACCTGCTCGGCATCAGCCCCGGCGGCCCCAAGGCCGCCGGCGGCGTCCTGCTGCTCGGTATCGTGCTGGCGGCGCTGGCCGCCCTGATGCGCGGGGAGCGGCAGTTCGCGATCCGCACCGCCTGGGTCGTCGTGCTCGTCTCCCTGGTCTTCGCGGCGATCTCCAACGGCTCCACCTGGGCGGGGCCCGCCACGCTCGTCTACGGCATCGCGCTGCTCACCGCGGCACTGCTCGGCGCGGACGGGGCCCGGGTCCGGGTCGCCGCACTGAGCTTCGGCTGGCGTCAGCCGGTCGCCGCGCTGATCGCCCTGGCCGCCGGGCTCGCCCCGGTCCTGGCCGCCGCCGGCTGGATGATCGGCGGCGCGGCCGGTCCGGTGGAGCGCCGCGACCCCGTGCAGGTGCCCGCCTTCGTCGCGGAGGAGAGCAACACCCGCGACCAGGCGCGCACGCTGGTGCTCGGGGGCACGTCCCCCGCCGCTGTCTCGTACAGCCTGGTCCGCGGCTCGGGCGCCCGCCTGGGCGACGCCGAGCTCACCGAGGCCGGCGGCAGCAACACCCACCTCGACAAGGTCGTCGCCAACCTGGTCGCGGGCTCCGGCGCCGACCAGGGCAGCCAGCTCAGCGGCTTCGCGATCCGCTACGTACTCGTGCGGGACGGGGCGCCCCGCCAGATGAGCCGGGTGCTGGACTCGACCCCGGGCCTGAGCAGGCTCAGCCAGCTGGACGGCAGCGCCCTGTGGCGGGTCGACCGGCAGGTCTCCCGGCTCGCGGTCGTCCCCTCCGGCGAGGGCGCCGAGCCCGTACCCGTCGGATCGCAGGCCGTCGAGGCGCACAGCGAGATCCCCGAGGGCGGCTCGGGCCGGGTGCTCCGGATCGCCGACGCGGCCGATCCGGGCTGGCAGGCCACGCTGGACGGCAAGGCACTGACCCCGAAAACCGTGGACGGCTGGGCGCAAGGCTTCGAGCTGCCCGCCGGGGGCGGCACGCTGGACCTCACCTTCGACGAACCCGTCACCCACACCGCCTGGGTCTGGGCGCAGGTGGCGCTCGGCGTCGTCCTGGTGGTGATGGCCCTGCCGGGCCGCCGCCGGGAGATCGACGACGACCTGCCGGAGGAGACCGAGGCCGTCGCGGCCGAGCCGGTCGCCGGTGAAGGACGCCGGGCCCGCAGGCTGCGCGCGGCGGCCCAGGCCGAAGCGGCGGCGGGAGACGACCCGGCGGGGACGGGGCACGTGGAGGACGGCTCGGCGACCGGGTACGGCGAGGCGGCTCCGGGCGTTCCGGAGCAGGCGCCGGGGGAGTACATCCCGGCGCAGCAGAACGCCGATCCGTACGCGGCGGTCCCCGGCACCCAGGACGGCACGGACCCCTACGCGGCCGGCCAGGACGGCACGGACCCGTACGCGGGTGCCCAGGAAGGCACCGGCACCTACGCGGCGGTCCCGCAGCAGAACTACGGGGAGTGGGAGGCGCAGCAGTACCAGGGCGCCGACTACGGCCAGTACCAGGGCGGCCAGGACGCCGGCCAGTACTACCAGCCCGATCCCTACCAGCAGGACCCGTACCAGCAGCAGGGCGCCTACGACCCGTACGGCTACGCCCAGCAGCAGCCCTACGCCCCGGGGACCGGCGAAGCCGCCCCGTACGACGGCCATGACGGGCACGACGAGAACGCGACCCCGGGCCAGGGCCCGTGGCCGAACGACAACGGCAACGGCAACGCATCGCGAGGCGAGTCCGAGTGAAGTCCACCCCCCTGTCCCTCATCGCGGGCGTCGTCGCCCTAGCCGCCGTCACCGGCTTCGCCGCGCTCACCGTGCCCGGTGACGAGGGCGCCACGGAGGCGAAGGCCGCCGCCCGGCTCCCTGTCGAGCGCTCCAGCCTGCTCTGCCCGGAGCCGAGCATGTCCGACCTGGCGGAGACGACGTACACGTCCTTCACCCCGGCGGGGAAGGGGGGCCAGGAGGCCGGTGCCGCCGAGCTGAAGGCGGCCGAAGCCCTCCCCGCGGACGAGGACGCGGAGAAGGGGGACGCGGACAAGGACGACAAGGACGACAAGGGCGACAAGGACAGGACGGCGGACAGCAAGCCCGTCGTCTCGCTCAAGGACCTCGGCAAGCCGTCCACCGCCGAGACCTCCAAGTCCGGGGCTCCCGCGCTCGTCGGCACCGCCACCGGCGCGTTCGCCCCCGGCTGGACCGCGCAGCAGACCACCATGGCCGCCGCGGGCGGTGCCCGCGGTCTGCTCGGCGTCAGCTGCACCGCCCCCGACACGGACTTCTGGTTCCCGGGGGCGAGCACCGGGAAGGCCCGTCAGGACTACGTCCATCTCACCAACCCCGACGACACCGCCGCCGTCGCGGACATCGAGCTGTACGGCGCCGAGGGCCCCCTGAAGTCCGACGTCGCGGAGGGCATCACCGTCCCGGCGAGGTCGAGCGTCCCGATGCTGATCTCGACCCTGACCAGCGAGGCCGCCGAGAACGTCACCGTCCATGTCACCACCCGGTCGGGACGTGTCGGCGCGGTCGTGAGCGCCGCCGAGGACGAGGTGGGCAGCGACTGGCTGGCCGCCTCCGCCGACCCGGCGGGCACCCAGGTCCTGCCGGGGATCCCGGCCGACGCCACCTCCGTACGCCTCGTGGCGTTCGCACCCGGGGAGGACGACGCCGACGTGAAGGTCCAGCTCCTGGGCAAGAACGGCGCGTTCTCACCGGCCGGGAACGACACCCTGCACATCAAGTCGCAGATGACAGCGAGCGTCGACCTCAAGGACGTCACACGGGGGGAGCCCGGCTCGCTCCGGCTGACCCCCGCCGACGGCAGCGGGACGCCGGTGGTCGCCGCCCTGCGTGTGGTGCGCGGCAAGGGTGCCGAGCAGGAGGTCGCGTTCATCCCGGCCACCGGCCCCGTGGGCGAGCGGGCGAGCGTGGCCGACAACCGGGCGAAGGGCTCGGTGCTCTCCCTGACCGCCCCGGGTGAAACGGCCAAGGTGAAGGTCACCGCGTCGGCGGGCAGCGAGGGCGGCGACGCGACCGTCAAGACGTACACGGTCAAGGGCGGCACGACGCTGGAGGTCCAGCCGGAGGCTCCGGCCGGCCTCAAGGGCGGCTACGCCCTGACGGTGGAGTCCGAGTCGGGCGGCCCGGTGCACGCCGCCCGCACGCTCACGATCGAGGAGGGCGGCATCGACATGTTCACCGTGCAGACGCTGCCGGACGACGAGGGCATGGTCGAGGTGCCCGAGGCGGAGCAGGATCTGTCGGTCCTGGACGACTGAGGCCGCGTGCCGCGGGCGGTTCAGTCCTGCCCGTAGCGCGGGTCGACCGACTCGGGCGAGAGGCCGAGCAGCTCCGCGACCTGTTCCACTACGACCTCGTGCACCAGCAGAGCCCGCTCGTCGCGGCTCTTGGTGCGGATCTCGACGGGGCGCCGGTAGACGACGATCTGCGCGGGCTGTCCCTTCTCGGCGGACAGCGCGCGCCCCAGCGGCACGGTCTCCTCGAGCGAGCCCGGCACGTCGAGGACCAGGAAGTCGACATCCGTCAGCTGGGGCCAGCGCCGCTCCAGCCGCTCCACCGAGTCCTGGACGAGATCGCGGAAGCTCTCCGCCCTGCTGACGGACAGCGGCACCTGCGGCGGGGCGACCGGTCCGCGCATACCGCGGCCATGGCGGTCGCGGCGGCGGGGCCGTGGCTCGGGCGGGTGGGGCGGTACGGGGCTGTCCATCACCGACGCAGCGTAACGCTCCCCGGTGCGGGGCGATCACGGCTTCTCCGCCGGCCCGCTCCGTGTCCCAAGATGAACATTCCGGCCAGGGTTGAGTGCGGTTCCGGTCCTTGCTCCGATCGCGGACCCTCCGTCGAATGACCGATTGTGTTCTTCCCGGCGGCCTCGGTCCGGCCCGCGCTCACGGGCTGCCTCGCAGGTCGGAACGGCTGTGCCGGAGCCGCGCCGGGCCCCGTGCGGTGGGCGACACGACGGGGTGACCCGGGGGAGAGTCGTCGCAGCCCGCTCAAGAGTGCGGTACCGTCCAACATCGTGAGCCCTGTACGTCGCTGTTCGCGAACCGCGTGCGGCCGTCCCGCCGTCGCGACACTGACGTACGTCTATGCCGACTCGACCGCGGTCCTCGGCCCGCTCGCCACCTATGCCGAGCCCCACTGCTACGACCTCTGCGCCGAGCACGGTGAACGGCTCACCGCGCCGCGCGGCTGGGAAGTCGTCCGGCTCGCCGACCCCTCGGCTCCCGCCCGCCCCAGCGGTGACGATCTCGAAGCGCTGGCCAACGCCGTGCGCGAGGCGGCCCGGCCCCAGGACCGTCAGCAGGGCGGCAGGGGTCCCCGGGCGGCCGACCCGGTGGAGGTCGCGCGCCGCGGACATCTCCGGGTGCTGCGCTCCCCGGACTCCTGAGACCCCTCCCGCACCACGGGTCCCACCCGCCACCTCTCCGTACCGGAAGAAGTTTTCCGGCACGGAGCATTGACGCTGGCTTGTCGCGGACACGACCATTCCTCCACCCGTGAGAGATCGCTTCCGCATCACGGAATCCGGGGAGGTCTGTGTGTTTGTCCAGCAACTCGAACCCGTAGCCGATTCGCTGGCTCTGTCCGCTCTCGTCGCTTCCCTGCCCCTGGTGACCGTCCTGGTGCTGCTGGGCGCCGTCCGCATGAAGGCCCATCGCGCCGGCCTCATCGGTCTCGCCGTCGCCGTGCTCGTCGGCTGGCTCGCGTTCGGCATGCCCGTCGGGCAGACCCTGTCCGCGGGGGCGCAAGGCGTCCTCTTCGGGCTCTTCCCCATCATGTGGATCGTCGTCAACGCCCTCTGGGTGTACCGGATGACCGTCCGCACCCACCACTTCGACATCCTGCGGCGCTCCTTCGGCCGGGTGTCCGACGACCCCCGCATCCAGGCCCTGGTCATCGCCTTCTGCTTCGGCGCGCTCCTGGAGGCCCTGGCCGGCTTCGGCGCGCCCGTCGCGATCTGCTCCGTCATGCTCGTCGCGCTCGGCTTCGACCCGGTCAAGGCCGCGGTCGTCTCCCTGGTCGCCAACACCGCGCCCGTCGCCTTCGGAGCCATGGGCACGCCCGTGGTGACTCTCGCCCAGGTCACCGGCCTGCCACTGGACGACGTCGCCACGGTCGTCGGCCGCCAGACTCCGCTGCTCGCGCTCGTCGTCCCGCTGATCCTGGTCTTCCTGGTCGACGGCAGGCGAGGGCTGCGGGAGACCTGGGTTCCCGCGCTCGTCTGCGGAGCGGCCTTCGCCGTCGCGCAGTTCGCCGCGTCCAACTTCGTGTCCGCGCAGCTCGCCGACATCGCGGCCGCTCTGGTGGGCGCGGGCGCGCTGATCGCCGTCCCCGGCGCCCGCAGGCCCGCCGACGAGCCCGTACGCGCCGCCGTCCTGACGGGCGTGCGCAGCGAGGACCTGGACCAGGAGGACCCGCGCCGCGAGGTGCTGCGCGCCTACGCCCCGTACGCCCTGATCGTCGCGGTGTTCTCCATCGCCCAGATCCCGCCCGTCAAGCGGCTGCTCGCCGAGGCGACGCGCGTCTTCGACTGGCCGTTCCTCGATGTCGCGGGGCCCGACGGCGAACCGGTCGGCGCCAACGAGTTCTCCCTCCCGCTCATCGGCACCGGCGGCACCCTCGTCCTGATCGCCGGTCTGATCACCGCCGTCGTCATCGGCGTACGGGCAGGAACAGCCGCGCGGGAGTGGGCGGCCACCGTGCACGAACTGCGCTACGCGATCCTCACCGTGACGTCCGTCCTCGCCCTCGCCTACGTCATGAATCTGTCCGGCCAGGCCGCCACCATCGGGCAGTCCGTCGCCGCGGCCGGTGCCGGGCTCGCCTTCCTCTCGCCGGTGCTCGGCTGGTTCGGCGTCGCCGTGTCCGGCTCCGACACCTCGGCCAACGCCCTCTTCGGCGCGCTCCAGGTGTCCGCCGCACGGGAATCCGGCCTCTCGCCGGAGCTCCTCGCCGCCGCCAACAGCTCCGGGGGAGTGCTGGGCAAGATGATCTCCCCGCAGAACCTGACGATCGCCTGCGCGGCCGTCGGTCTCGCCGGACGCGAGGGAGATCTGCTGCGGAAGGTCCTGCCGTGGAGCCTCGGTCTGCTGCTGGTGATGTGCCTGGTCGTGATGGCCCAGAGCACGGCGGTGCTGGGCTGGATGCTCCCCTGACCGGAGGTCCGGGGCCGCCGGGTAGTTTGGGCGGTCCGCAAAGATCCCAGGAGGACCGGCCGTGGTTGCTGACCTGTCGCAGCTCGTGAAGGCGTACGACGTGCGCGGAGTCGTGCCCGACCAGTGGGACGAGCCGCTCGCCGAACTGTTCGGCGCGGCCTTCGTCCAGGTCACCGACGCGGACGCGATCGTGATCGGCCACGACATGCGGCCGTCCTCGCCCGGTCTGGCCGCGGCCTTCGCCCGCGGTGCGACGGCACGCGGCGCGGACGTGACCCTCATCGGGCTCTGCTCGACGGACCAGCTGTACTACGCGTCCGGGGCGCTGGACCTGCCCGGAGCGATGTTCACGGCCTCGCACAACCCGGCGCGGTACAACGGCATCAAGCTGTGCCGCGCCGGGGCCGCGCCCGTGGGCCAGGACACCGGCCTGACCGAGATCCGCACCCTTGTCGAGCAGTGGTCGGAGCACGGCCTCCCCGCCACGACCGCCACCACCCCGGGCACGGTCACCGAGCGGGACACCCTCACCGACTACGCCGCGCACCTGCTGGGCCTCGTCGGCCTCTCCGGGATCCGTCCGCTCAAGGTCGTCGTGGACGCGGGCAACGGCATGGGCGGCCACACCGTCCCCACCGTCTTCGCGGGCCTCCCCCTCGATCTCGTGCCCATGTACTTCGAGCTGGACGGCACCTTCCCCAACCACGAGGCCAACCCGCTCGACCCGAAGAACATCGTCGACCTCCAGGCCCGCGTCCTCGCGGAGGGGGCCGACCTCGGCCTCGCCTTCGACGGCGACGCCGACCGCTGCTTCGTCGTCGACGAGCGCGGCGAAGGCGTGTCACCGTCCGCGATCACGGCCCTGGTGGCCGCCCGTGAGCTGGCCCGCAACGGCGGCAAGGGCACCGTCATCCACAACCTGATCACCTCCTGGTCGGTCCCCGAAGTCGTACGCGAGAACGGGGGCACCCCCGTCCGTACCCGCGTCGGCCACTCCTTCATCAAGGCCGAGATGGCCGAGCACGGCGCGATCTTCGGCGGTGAGCACTCCGCGCACTACTACTTCCGCGACTTCTGGAACGCCGACACGGGCATGCTCGCCGCCCTCCACGTCCTCGCCGCCCTGGGAAGCCAGGACGGGCCGCTCTCCGGGCTCCTCGACCGGTACGACCGCTACTCGGGCTCCGGCGAGATCAACTCCACGGTGGCCGACCAGGCGGACCGGCTGGCGGCGATCAGGGCGGCGTACGACCACCGCGACGACGTACGGTTCGACGACCTGGACGGGCTCACGGTGACCGGCGGCGACTGGTGGTTCAACCTCCGGGCCTCCAACACCGAGCCCCTGCTGCGTCTGAACGTCGAGGCACGGGACGAGAAGACCATGACGGCGGTACGCGACGAGGTCCTCGCCGTCGTCCGCGCGTGACCGCTCCGCGTCCGTGCGGCGTGCCCGAGAAGTCCGCGCCGCCGGCGACCACCCCGCCGCCCCTCGGGTGCACGCCGCCGACGCATGCCCCGTCGGGTGGGGACTGCCGGGCCGCGACCCTCCCGGCCCGGCGGTAGGCTGACCACGCCCCAAGCTCCGCGGACCCGAACCGGGTCCGGACCGGATCCGCACCGCATGCCCGAAGGGACCCACCCCATGCCGCTCGAAGCCGGCCTCCTGGAGATCCTCGCCTGCCCGGCCTGCCACGCCGGCCTCGACGACCGGTCCGCCGCCGAGAGCCCCGAGCTGGTCTGCACCGGCGCGGACTGCGGTCTCGCCTACCCGGTGCGGGACGGCATCCCGGTGCTCCTCGTCGACGAGGCCCGCCGCCCCGCGTAACCCGCACCCTGATCAGCACGGTGATCGGAGGCCCACCACCATGCTCGACGAGTCGCTGCTAGACGCACCGGAAGCACTGGCCCGAGCCGACCGGCGAGGCCTGCTGCGCGGCGCCGCCGAAGCCGGAGCCCGCGTCCGCACCGCCACCCGGCACGCCGACGAGGCCGGAATCGGTGCCCTGGCCCCCGAAGGACGGCCCCGCGCCGTCCTCGTCGCGGGGCCCGGCACCGCCGCGACCGGCGTCGCCGACCTGATCGGCGCCCTCGCGGGCGCCTCCGCGCCCGTCACCGCGATCCGCCCCACCGGGGTCGCAGCGGCCGCCGGAGCGCTGCGCTGGGCGCTGCCCGGCTGGGCCGGATCCGTGGACCTGCTGCTCATCGCCACGGCCGACGGTTCGGAACCGGGCCTCGCGCTGCTCGCCGAGCAGGCCTACCGCCGCGGCTGCACGGTCGTCGCCGTCGCGCCCGTCCGGTCCCCGCTGCGCGAAGCCGTCGACGGGGTCCACGGACTCGTCGTGCCCATGGCGGCCGCCCCGCACGGTGAGTACGACGCCGAGACCTCGGCGGCAGGCCCCGGCACGCTCTGGGCCCTCCTCACCCCGCTGCTCGCGCTGTTGGACCGCGTGGGCCTGGTCGAAGCGCCCCCGGAGACCCTGCAGAAGGTCGCCGACCGCCTCGACCGCACCGCGGAGCGCTGCGGGCCGGCCATCGCCACGTACAGCAACCCGGCCAAGACACTCGCCGCGGAACTCGCCGACAGCCTGCCCCTCATCTGGACGGAGGGTGAGGCCGCGGGCCCCGTCGGGCGCCGCTTCGCCGCTGTCCTCGCCGAGCTCGCCGGCCGCCCCGCCCTCGTGGCCGAGCTGCCGGAGGCACTGCCCTCCCACGGGGCGCTGCTCGCCGGAGCGTTCGCGGCGGGGGCCGACCCCGACGACTTCTTCCGGGACCGGGTGGACGAACCCGAGGCCATGCGCGCCCGCGTCGTCCTGCTCCGCGACCGGCCCGCCGGCGGCCTAACCGCGAGCCCGGCCGCCCGTGAACTGGCCCTGAGCCACGACACGGCCATCAGCGAACTCGAACCCGAGGAGGGCGGCGAGCTCGAATCCCTCGCCGAGCTCCTCGCGGTCACCGACTTCGCCGCCGTCTACGCCTCCCTGGCCTCCGACAACCGGGCCTGACGGCCTGCCACCCTGGGCGCCCACGCCCGCGCATCCCACGAGGACTCATCTCCATGGACCGGCTCTCCAACACCGTGCGCCCCTACGCCTGGGGGTCCACCACGGCCATCCCCGAGCTGCTCGGCACAGCCCCGACCGGCGAACCGCAGGCCGAGATGTGGATGGGAGCCCACCCGGGAGCCCCTTCACGCCTCACCCGGCCCGCCGGTACGGACACCGCCACGGGCGCCGCGGGCTCCGGAGCCGGTGAGCTGTCCCTCACGGACGTCATCGCGGCCGACCCGGAGCGCGAACTCGGCGCGGCGGCCGTCCGCGCCTTCGGCCCCCGGCTCCCCTTCCTGCTCAAGCTGCTCGCGGCCGGCGCCCCGCTGTCCCTCCAGGTCCACCCCGACCTCGCGCAGGCCCAGGAGGGCTACGCGGACGAGGAACGCCGGGGCATCCCGATCGACGCGCCGCACCGCACCTACAAGGACGCCAACCACAAGCCCGAGCTGATCTGCGCGCTCACACCCTTCGACGGGCTGTGCGGCTTCCGCAGGCCCGCCGAGGCCGCCGACCTGATAGCCGCCCTCGGCGTGGACTCCCTCAAGCCCTTCGTGGACCTGCTCCGCGCCCATCCCGAGGACGGGGCACTGCGCGAGGTACTCACGGCGATCCTCACCGCGGACCCCGAAGAGATGGCGCACACGGTCGCCGAGGCGGCCGAGGCCGCCGGGCGGCTCGGTGGCGCCCATGCCCCGTACGCCCAGATCGCCCACCACTACCCCGGCGACCCCGGCGTCATCGCGGCCATGCTGCTGAACTACGTACAACTCCAGCCGGGCGAGGCGATGTTCCTCGGAGCGGGAGTGCCCCACGCCTATCTCGGCGGCCTCGGCGTCGAGATCATGGCCAACTCCGACAACGTGCTGCGCTGCGGTCTGACCCCCAAGCACGTCGACGTCCCCGAACTGCTCCGTATCGTCCGCTTCGAAGCCACCGAGCCCGGCATCCTGCGCCCCGAGGCCGCACCCAGCGGCGAGGAGGTGTACGAGACGCCGGTCGACGAATTCAGGCTGTCGCGCTACGTCCTGCCCTCCGGCGGCGGACCCGTCGACCTCACCGCGCCCACCGCGCAGATCCTGCTCTGCACGGCAGGCGCCCCGCGGGCGGGTGAGATCGCTCTCGCACCCGGCCGATCCGTGTTCGTCCCCGCGGACGAATCGGTAGAAGTGGCCGGTACGGGAACGCTCTTCCGTGCGACCGTAGTGGTCTGACGTACCGTCCGCACGAGCGGCTGCAACAATGTCCGGCCGTAACGCGGCGCCCGTGCCGCAGCACCGAGGAAGGGACACCAGGCACCCATGAGCGCGTCAGGCGGAACCAGGGCGATCGTGGCGGCACTCGCCGCCAACCTCGCGATCGCAGTGGCCAAATTCGTGGCGTTCCTCTTCAGTGGCTCTTCATCGATGCTGGCGGAGAGCGTCCACTCACTGGCGGACTCGGGCAACCAGGGGCTCCTGCTGCTCGGCGGCAAGAAGGCCCAGCGGGAGGCGACCCCCCAGCACCCCTTCGGTTACGGGCGTGAGCGCTACATCTACGCCTTCCTCGTCTCCATCGTCCTGTTCTCGGTCGGTGGCATGTTCGCGATCTACGAGGGCTACGAGAAGATCAAGCACCCGCACGAGATCGAGGCCTGGTACTGGCCGGTCGGCGTGCTGGTCTTCGCGATCATCGCCGAGGGCTTCTCCTTCCGTACGGCCATCAAGGAGTCCAACCAGACCCGCGGCAAGCTGTCCTGGACGCAGTTCGTCCGCCGCGCCAAGGCGCCCGAGCTTCCGGTCGTCCTCCTCGAGGACCTCGGCGCGCTCGTCGGGCTGATCCTGGCCCTCGGTGGCGTCGGCCTGGCCCTGGGCACCGGAAACGGCGTGTGGGACGGCATCGGCACCCTGTGCATCGGCATCCTGCTGATCGTGATCGCGATCGTGCTCGCCGCGGAGACGAAGTCGCTGCTGCTCGGTGAGGCGGCCGGTACCGAGGACGTCGAGAAGATCCAGGCCTCCGTGGTCGACGGCGACACCGTCACCCGCATCATCCACATGCGCACGCTCCACCTCGGTCCGGAGGAGCTGCTGGTGGCGGCCAAGATCGCGGTACGGGCCGAGGAGTCCGCCGCCGAGGTCGCGGAAGCGATCAACGCCGCCGAGAACCGGATCCGCGAAGCGGTCCCGATCGCCCGGGTCATCTACCTCGAACCCGACATCTACGACGAGAGGGCCGCAGCCGCCGGCACCAACCCGGGCAAGACTCCGGGCGGCCCCGTTTCTCCCGAGGGCACACCGACGGAATCAGGCCACTGACCCGCTGAAGATC
Organism: Streptomyces sp. NBC_01166; assembly: GCF_045039765.1. Taxonomy (NCBI): domain Bacteria; kingdom Bacillati; phylum Actinomycetota; class Actinomycetes; order Kitasatosporales; family Streptomycetaceae; genus Streptomyces; species Streptomyces sp. NBC_01166. The sequence goes on along the minus strand of NZ_CP108613.1, from coordinate 3,456,469 downwards.
AGCCCCGAACGGCCCCGTGACCCACGCCGCCCCCCAGGCGGACTGGGGCTCGCTGGGCCGTTCGGTGTAGATTCGGGGGAGTACCAGACGTCGCTGCTGATGGCGGTCGATCGGTCCGCGCAAGTGGACCGGCCGAGGGAGAGAGGGCCTCCGACGGACTGCACTGCGGATCGCCCGGGCATTCGTGTGCCCGTCGTGGCCGCCGCAGAGCCAGCCAACCACCCTCGACCCACTACGAGGAGCAGCCCGTTATGACGACGGCCGCCAATCGCCAGGACTTCAAGGTCGCCGACCTTTCCCTCGCCGCCTTCGGGCGCAAGGAGATCACCCTCGCCGAGCACGAGATGCCCGGCCTGATGTCGATCCGCAAGGAGTACACCGACGCCCAGCCGCTGGCGGGCGCCCGGATCACCGGCTCCCTGCACATGACCGTGCAGACCGCGGTGCTCATCGAGACCCTCGTCGCCCTGGGCGCCGAGGTCCGCTGGGCCTCCTGCAACATCTACTCGACCCAGGACCACGCCGCCGCAGCGATCGCGGTCGGTCCGAACGGGACCCCGGACGCCCCCGCCGGCGTCCCGGTCTTCGCCTGGAAGGGCGAAACCCTGGAGGAGTACTGGTGGTGCACGGAGCAGGCTCTGACCTGGCCGAACACCGCCACCGGCGGCCCGAACATGATCCTCGACGACGGTGGTGACGCCACCCTCCTCGTCCACAAGGGCGTCGAGTTCGAGAAGGCCGGCGAGGCCCCGGACCCGTCGACGGCGGACAGCGAGGAGTACGCCTACATCCTCACCCTGCTGAACCGCACCCTCGGCGAGTCCCCGCAGAAGTGGACCCAGCTGGCCTCCGAGATCCGCGGAGTGACCGAGGAGACCACGACCGGTGTGCACCGGCTGTACGAGATGCACCGCGACGGCACCCTCCTTTTCCCGGCGATCAACGTCAACGACGCGGTCACCAAGTCGAAGTTCGACAACAAGTACGGATGCCGCCACTCGCTCATCGACGGCATCAACCGCGCCACCGACGTCCTGATCGGCGGCAAGACCGCCGTCGTCTGCGGCTACGGCGACGTGGGCAAGGGCTGTGCTGAGTCCCTCCGCGGCCAGGGCGCCCGGGTGATCATCACGGAGATCGACCCGATCTGCGCCCTGCAGGCCGCGATGGACGGTTACCAGGTCACGACGCTGGACGACGTGGTGGAGACCGCGGACATCTTCGTCACGACGACGGGCAACAAGGACATCATCATGGCCTCGGACATGGCCCGGATGAAGCACCAGGCGATCGTCGGCAACATCGGCCACTTCGACAACGAGATCGACATGGCCGGCCTGGCGAAGATCGACGGCATCGTCAAGGACGAGGTGAAACCGCAGGTCCACACCTGGAAGTTCCCGGACGGCAAGGTCCTGATCGTCCTGTCCGAGGGCCGTCTGCTGAACCTCGGCAACGCCACCGGTCACCCCTCGTTCGTCATGTCCAACTCGTTCGCGGACCAGACCCTGGCCCAGATCGAGCTGTTCACCAAGCCCGAGGCGTACCCGACCGATGTCTATGTGCTGCCGAAGCACCTGGACGAGAAGGTCGCCCGCCTCCACCTCGACGCGCTGGGCGTCAAGCTCACGACCCTGCGCCAGGAGCAGGCCGACTACATCGGCGTCCCGGTGGAAGGCCCGTACAAGTCCGACCTCTACCGCTACTGAGCCGGCCGTCGGCCGACGGCCGGCTCAGCTCTCAGCAGCAGGTTCGAGCGCAGGCCCCCGCACCCCCGTGCCGGGGGCCTGCCCCGTACCGCACCCGCACAGCCCGAGGAACCCGAAGGACCCCATGCCCCGCGGCCGTTATTCGCTCCACGATGTCCACGACCACACCCCCCTCGGCGAAGAACACTTCCACTGCGCGCCCGGCCCCTCCGGCTGGCGCTATGTCTCCCAGACCACGGCTCCCTCGGGCGCCCACCTGGGTTCCGTCGATCTGGCCCTGGACGAGCTCGGCCGCCCCATCCGCCTCGAACTGCACGCCGCGAGCTGGCAGATCCGCGGTGCCGCCCTCGACGGGGTCACCTGGGTACGGACCGACCCCACCGGCACTCATGCCACCGAAGGCAATGTCCGTGCCCACACCTTCTCCGGCACGTCCCCCGCTTTCCTCGTCGCCACTGCCAGGCTCCTGCGCCTCACCCCCGCTTCCCCCGCGACCCGCGTCCGTCTGGTCACCTTCACGGACCCGGTTCTCGCCCCCCGTACCGTCGACCAGTCCTGGTCGCTGCTGAACAGTGAAGCGCACGCCACTGACAACGGGCCCCTGATCGTGGACGAATACCAGGTCAACGCGCTGGACACCGGCGATCAGCACGCCGTGCACATCGCGGGTGACGTGGTCCTGGCGGCGCCGGGCATCGAGCTCGAGCACCTCGAATCCCCGCCCTCGGCCAAGCCCGGTGCGCCGGACGGGGCTTGAGCCGAGGCATCACACCCGGACGGGAGCGGTCAGGGCTCTGGCTCTGGCTCGTACAGGCTCAGGTGCAGGGGGGGGCGACGAGCAGGTTCAGGCGGGCGGGGCGAAGCCGGTCGCGGCCTGCCCCTCCGCGCCGGTCCCGTCCTTGCCGGCGCCGACGGGAGCCGCTGTGGGCGTGCCGGCGCCTGACGGGCGGACTTCCGCCGGCCGTTCGTCGGAGAACATCCTGTTCAGAGGCGCGGGCACAGGCCCGGTCACGGGCATCTGGAACGGGCCGCCGCGGCCCGCTGCCGCAGCCACCCGCCGGGCCTCCCGCGTCTGCCGCTCGTTCACCACGGCCGCGAGATAAGCGGCCGCCGGTACCCCCTGTGGCACCTGGACACCCGTGCACGCGACGAGATCCGCGGACAGGCTCTCAGCCATGGACCCGCGCACCATGGCATCGAGCTGGTTCATCCGAGTCAGGTACTGCCGTACGGCCAGCCAGAGCCCGTCGGGTACGCCGGAGAGATCCAGCTGCGCGAAACGGCCGACAAGCCAGGGCGGGGGAGGGGGCACCGCCTGAGACCGCCCGGCCGGTACCCGCTCACGCACGACGAGCGTTCCCGCGAACACGTCACCGAGCCGACGGCCGCGGGCGGACACCAGAGAGGCGATACAGCCCACGACTCCGAATGTCCCGAGGATCTCGACCAGCCCCATCGCCCCACGCACGAGCGCGTGCCGGAACCGGATCGGCCCGCCGTCGTCCCGCACCACGCGTAGTCCGCATGCGAGTTTTCCGAGCGAGCGGCCATGGCTGAGCGTCTCCACCGCGACAGGTCCGCCCACCAGCACCAGTAGGAACGTGGCGACCGCGATCGCGGCGGTGGCCGCCTCGTCGAGCGTCACGGTCGCCACGGCCAGACCGATGGACAGCAGTACGAAAACGGTCAGGAGCACCGCAAGATCGATGGTGATCGCCAACGCCCGGCTGGGCAGCCTCGCCGGCTGCAGTCCCAGTACGACCGCGTCCCCGGTCACGAGCTCATTCATCGCCACCCACCCCTCGCCGCCCTTCTCCGCCCCTCGGGAACCACAGTCTGCCAAGCTGACCGGCAGCGCACCGCCGTAGTACGGACCCGTACGCACCCATGCCTGGAGCAGCAGCCGACCATGGATCTCGACGTCTTCGTGACCGCCCACCGCACCGAGTGGGACCGCCTGGACCATCTTCTGCACCGCGGGCGCAGCCTGACAGGTGACGAGGCGGACGAACTCGTCGCCCTGTACCAACGCACCGCCACGCATCTGTCCCTGATCAGGTCCAGCGCGCCGGATCCCGTGCTGACCGCTCGTCTCACGCAGCTCGTGGCCCGCGCGCGCTCCACCGTGACGGGCACCCGCCGCGCCTCATGGCGCGACGCCGCACGGTTCCTTACCGCCGGCTTCCCCGCGGCCGTCTACCGCTCGCGGCACTGGTGGATACCCACGGCGGTGCTCTCCACGCTCCTGGCGGCCGTCATCGGCTGGTGGATCGGCACACATCCGGAGGTGCAGGCGTCGATCGCCGCCCCGGAAGATCTGCGGGCCCTGACCCGGCCCGGCGGCGAGTACGAGACGTACTACTCCAGCCATCCGGCCGCCTCGTTCGCCGCCCAGGTCTGGACGAACAACGCTCAGGCGGCGGCCATGTGCCTGGTGCTGGGGGCCTTCCTCTGCATACCGGTGCTCTGGATCCTCTTCGTCAACGTGCTCAACCTCGCCGTCGGCATCGGACTGATGTCCTCGGCCGGCCGTCTGGACACCTTCCTCGGTCTCGTCCTGCCGCACGGCCTGCTCGAGCTCACCGCCGTCTTCGTCGCAGCCGGCACGGGCCTCCGTCTCGGGTGGACGGTCATCGACCCGGGCCCGCGCACCAGACGTTCGGCATTGGCTCAGCAGGGCCGCGCCGCGATCGGCATGGCCATCGGGCTGGCGCTGGTCCTGTTCGTCTCCGGTGTCATCGAAGGATTCGTCACCCCGTCGGGCCTTCCCACTTGGGCTCGCATCACCATCGGTGTCGCGGCTGAGCTGGCCTTTCTGGTCTACGTCTATGTCCTCGGAGGCCGGGCTGCCCGAGCTGGGGACACCGGGGACGTCGATGCAGGGGAGCGCAGCGCCGAGCTGCCCGCTGCGGCCTGAGGGCCGATGTGCGTCCGGGGCCGCTGACCTGCTAGCCTTCTGGTCGCCCGCAAAGACTGTTGACACAGCCTGTGTGGGGAGGTAGATTTAAACAGTTCCAACGAGTTGGACAACTCGCTCGGGAACGTCTAAAGTTCATCTCGCTCGTGCGGAGGACGCGATCCTCGCAGAGCCGATCGATTCTTCTCTTTCAAGCAAATGGCCGGGTTCGCTTCGGCCGAATTGCTTCTGATAAAGTCGAGTCAGCCGAAAGGCGAAGGCCACTCCACAGGCCACCGGAATCAAATTCGGACCGGAAACGGAACGGAAAAGAGTCTGGTAAAGTTGGAACTGCCGGAAAGGGAAACGCGAAAGCGAAGAACTGGAAAGCGAATAAACAGGAACCCGCTTCGACCGGGAATCGGACACGAAAGAGTCTGATAGAGTCGGAAACGCAAGAACGAAGGGAAGCGCCCGGAGGGCCCCGGTTAAACGGGACCGAAGGAAGCGTCCGTTCCTTGAGAACTCAACAGCGTGCCAAAAGTCAACGCCAGATATGTTGATACCCCGGCCTGCTTCGGCAGGTTGGTGGTTCCTTTGAAAAGTCCTACCGGTCCTTCGGGTCGGGTAGGCAACAACAGCGAGGACGCTGTGAACGGCCGGTCTTATTCCGACCTGGTCGTTCCGCTCTCGTGTTGTGATCCCGATTACGGGAAAACATTCACGGAGAGTTTGATCCTGGCTCAGGACGAACGCTGGCGGCGTGCTTAACACATGCAAGTCGAACGATGAAGCCCTTCGGGGTGGATTAGTGGCGAACGGGTGAGTAACACGTGGGCAATCTGCCCTTCACTCTGGGACAAGCCCTGGAAACGGGGTCTAATACCGGATAACACTCTGTCCCTCATGGGGCGGGGTTAAAAGCTCCGGCGGTGAAGGATGAGCCCGCGGCCTATCAGCTTGTTGGTGGGGTAATGGCCTACCAAGGCGACGACGGGTAGCCGGCCTGAGAGGGCGACCGGCCACACTGGGACTGAGACACGGCCCAGACTCCTACGGGAGGCAGCAGTGGGGAATATTGCACAATGGGCGAAAGCCTGATGCAGCGACGCCGCGTGAGGGATGACGGCCTTCGGGTTGTAAACCTCTTTCAGCAGGGAAGAAGCGAAAGTGACGGTACCTGCAGAAGAAGCACCGGCTAACTACGTGCCAGCAGCCGCGGTAATACGTAGGGTGCGAGCGTTGTCCGGAATTATTGGGCGTAAAGAGCTCGTAGGCGGCTTGTCACGTCGGATGTGAAAGCTCGGGGCTTAACCCCGAGTCTGCATTCGATACGGGCTAGCTAGAGTGTGGTAGGGGAGATCGGAATTCCTGGTGTAGCGGTGAAATGCGCAGATATCAGGAGGAACACCGGTGGCGAAGGCGGATCTCTGGGCCATTACTGACGCTGAGGAGCGAAAGCGTGGGGAGCGAACAGGATTAGATACCCTGGTAGTCCACGCCGTAAACGTTGGGAACTAGGTGTTGGCGACATTCCACGTCGTCGGTGCCGCAGCTAACGCATTAAGTTCCCCGCCTGGGGAGTACGGCCGCAAGGCTAAAACTCAAAGGAATTGACGGGGGCCCGCACAAGCAGCGGAGCATGTGGCTTAATTCGACGCAACGCGAAGAACCTTACCAAGGCTTGACATATACCGGAAAGCATCAGAGATGGTGCCCCCCTTGTGGTCGGTATACAGGTGGTGCATGGCTGTCGTCAGCTCGTGTCGTGAGATGTTGGGTTAAGTCCCGCAACGAGCGCAACCCTTGTTCTGTGTTGCCAGCATGCCCTTCGGGGTGATGGGGACTCACAGGAGACTGCCGGGGTCAACTCGGAGGAAGGTGGGGACGACGTCAAGTCATCATGCCCCTTATGTCTTGGGCTGCACACGTGCTACAATGGCCGGTACAATGAGCTGCGATGCCGCGAGGCGGAGCGAATCTCAAAAAGCCGGTCTCAGTTCGGATTGGGGTCTGCAACTCGACCCCATGAAGTCGGAGTTGCTAGTAATCGCAGATCAGCATTGCTGCGGTGAATACGTTCCCGGGCCTTGTACACACCGCCCGTCACGTCACGAAAGTCGGTAACACCCGAAGCCGGTGGCCCAACCCCTTGTGGGAGGGAGCTGTCGAAGGTGGGACTGGCGATTGGGACGAAGTCGTAACAAGGTAGCCGTACCGGAAGGTGCGGCTGGATCACCTCCTTTCTAAGGAGCATCTAGGTTCTCTTCGGGGAATCCAGAGACCATTTCGTCGGCAAATGTTCGACGGTGGTTGCTCAAGGGTGGAACGTTGACTATTCGGCACGATGAGCACGGTTTCGTTAGTACTGCTTCGGCGTGGAAAACGGGAACGGGTTGATCGGGTCGGGCACGCTGTTGGGTATCTGAAGGTACGGGCTCGTTTGAGTCTGTCCCTTTGGTTGCCGGCCCCAGTGAACTCGCCTGTAAGGGTGGGGTGATGGGTGGCTGGTCGTTGTTTGAGAACTGCACAGTGGACGCGAGCATCTGTGGCCAAGTTTTTAAGGGCGCACGGTGGATGCCTTGGCACCAGGAACCGATGAAGGACGTGGGAGGCCACGATAGTCCCCGGGGAGCTGTCAACCAAGCTTTGATCCGGGGGTTTCCGAATGGGGAAACCCGGCAGTCGTCATGGGCTGTCACCCGCTGCTGAACACATAGGCAGTGTGGAGGGAACGAGGGGAAGTGAAACATCTCAGTACCCTCAGGAAGAGAAAACAACCGTGATTCCGGGAGTAGTGGCGAGCGAAACTGGATGAGGCCAAACCGTATGCGTGTGATACCCGGCAGGGGTTGCGCATACGGGGTTGTGGGATCTCTTTTTCACAGTCTGCCGGCTGTGAGGCGAGTCAGAAACCGTTGATGTAGGCGAAGGACATGCGAAAGGTCCGGCGTAGAGGGTAAGACCCCCGTAGCTGAAACATCAACGGCTCGTTTAAGAGACACCCAAGTAGCACGGGGCCCGAGAAATCCCGTGTGAATCTGGCGGGACCACCCGCTAAGCCTAAATATTCCCTGGTGACCGATAGCGGATAGTACCGTGAGGGAATGGTGAAAAGTACCGCGGGAGCGGAGTGAAATAGTACCTGAAACCGTGTGCCTACAAGCCGTGGGAGCGTCGCTGTATGTGCTTGCACATGCAGTCGTGACTGCGTGCCTTTTGAAGAATGAGCCTGCGAGTTAGCGGTGTGTAGCGAGGTTAACCCGTGTGGGGAAGCCGTAGCGAAAGCGAGTCCGAATAGGGCGATTGAGTTGCACGCTCTAGACCCGAAGCGGAGTGATCTAGCCATGGGCAGGTTGAAGCGGAGGTAAGACTTCGTGGAGGACCGAACCCACCAGGGTTGAAAACCTGGGGGATGACCTGTGGTTAGGGGTGAAAGGCCAATCAAACTCCGTGATAGCTGGTTCTCCCCGAAATGCATTTAGGTGCAGCGTCGTGTGTTTCTTGCCGGAGGTAGAGCACTGGATAGGCGATGGGCCCTACCGGGTTACTGACCTTAGCCAAACTCCGAATGCCGGTAAGTGAGAGCACGGCAGTGAGACTGTGGGGGATAAGCTCCATGGTCGAGAGGGAAACAGCCCAGAGCATCGACTAAGGCCCCTAAGCGTACGCTAAGTGGGAAAGGATGTGGAGTCGCAGAGACAACCAGGAGGTTGGCTTAGAAGCAGCCACCCTTGAAAGAGTGCGTAATAGCTCACTGGTCAAGTGATTCCGCGCCGACAATGTAGCGGGGCTCAAGCGTACCGCCGAAGTCGTGTCATTCACACATATAGGGCCAACGCCTGTGTGGATGGGTAGGGGAGCGTCGTGTGCCGGGTGAAGCAGCCGCGGAAGCGAGTTGTGGACGGTTCACGAGTGAGAATGCAGGCATGAGTAGCGATACACACGTGAGAAACGTGTGCGCCGATTGACTAAGGGTTCCTGGGTCAAGCTGATCTGCCCAGGGTAAGTCGGGACCTAAGGCGAGGCCGACAGGCGTAGTCGATGGACAACCGGTTGATATTCCGGTACCCGCTTTGAAACGCCCAATACTGAATCAGGCGATGCTAAGTCCGTGAAGCCGGCCCGATCTCTTCGGAGTTGAGGGTAGTGGTGGAGCCGACGAACCAGACTTGTACTAGGTAAGCGATGGGGTGACGCAGGAAGGTAGTCCAACCCGGGCGATGGTTGTTCCCGGGGTAAGGGTGTAGGCCGTGTGGTAGGTAAATCCGTCACACATTAAGGCTGAGACCTGATGCCGAGCCGATTGTGGTGAAGTGGATGATCCTATGCTGTCGAGAAAAGCCTCTAGCGAGTTTCATGGCGGCCCGTACCCTAAACCGACTCAGGTAGTCAGGTAGAGAATACCGAGGCGTTCGGGTGAACTATGGTTAAGGAACTCGGCAAAATGCCCCCGTAACTTCGGGAGAAGGGGGGCCATCACTGGTGATCCGATTTACTCGGTGAGCTGGGGGTGGCCGCAGAGACCAGCGAGAAGCGACTGTTTACTAAAAACACAGGTCCGTGCGAAGCCGTAAGGCGATGTATACGGACTGACGCCTGCCCGGTGCTGGAACGTTAAGGGGACCGGTTAGTGCACTTTCGGGTGTGCGAAGCTGAGAACTTAAGCGCCAGTAAACGGCGGTGGTAACTATAACCATCCTAAGGTAGCGAAATTCCTTGTCGGGTAAGTTCCGACCTGCACGAATGGCGTAACGACTTCTCGACTGTCTCAACCATAGGCCCGGTGAAATTGCACTACGAGTAAAGATGCTCGTTTCGCGCAGCAGGACGGAAAGACCCCGGGACCTTTACTATAGTTTGATATTGGTGTTCGGTTCGGCTTGTGTAGGATAGGTGGGAGACTTTGAAGCGGCCACGCCAGTGGTTGTGGAGTCGTCGTTGAAATACCACTCTGGTCGTGCTGGATGTCTAACCTGGGTCCGTGATCCGGATCAGGGACAGTGTCTGATGGGTAGTTTAACTGGGGCGGTTGCCTCCTAAAGAGTAACGGAGGCGCCCAAAGGTTCCCTCAGCCTGGTTGGCAATCAGGTGTTGAGTGTAAGTGCACAAGGGAGCTTGACTGTGAGACCGACGGGTCGAGCAGGGACGAAAGTCGGGACTAGTGATCCGGCAGTGGCTTGTGGAAGCGCTGTCGCTCAACGGATAAAAGGTACCCCGGGGATAACAGGCTGATCTTCCCCAAGAGTCCATATCGACGGGATGGTTTGGCACCTCGATGTCGGCTCGTCGCATCCTGGGGCTGGAGTCGGTCCCAAGGGTTGGGCTGTTCGCCCATTAAAGCGGTACGCGAGCTGGGTTTAGAACGTCGTGAGACAGTTCGGTCCCTATCCGCTGTGCGCGTAGGAATATTGAGAAGGGCTGTCCCTAGTACGAGAGGACCGGGACGGACGAACCTCTGGTGTGCCAGTTGTCCTGCCAAGGGCATGGCTGGTTGGCTACGTTCGGAAAGGATAACCGCTGAAAGCATCTAAGCGGGAAGCCTGCTTCGAGATGAGTATTCCCACCACCTTGAGTGGTTAAGGCTCCCAGTAGACGACTGGGTTGATAGGCCAGATGTGGAAGCCCGGTAACGGGTGGAGCTGACTGGTACTAATAGGCCGAGGGCTTGTCCTCAGTTGCTCGCGTCCACTGTGTTAGTTCTGAAATAACGAACGGCCGTGTTTTCATCCGGTGTTGGTTAATTTCATAGTGTTTCGGTGGTCATTGCGTTAGGGAAACGCCCGGTTACATTCCGAACCCGGAAGCTAAGCCTTTCAGCGCCGATGGTACTGCAGGGGGGACCCTGTGGGAGAGTAGGACGCCGCCGAACAATTATTCCGGGAAAGCCCCGTGCCCTTGTGGCACGGGGCTTTTCTGCGTTCACGGCTGGATCAGAGTCGGCAGGCAGCGCTCCAGTCTCTCCGGAGCGGAGCGCTGCTGGCCCGTATCTTTTACAGTCGGCCGGCTGCTTTCAGCGCTAGGTAGGCATCAGCCAGGGCGGGAGCGAGGTCGTTGGGCGCGGCATCGACGACCGTGACGCCATGACGCCGGAGCTGGTCCGCGGTGCGGCGGCGCTGAGCTTGTGCCTGCGTGCCCGCGGCGGCCTCGTAGATCGCGTCCACTGTGCCCCGCGCGTGGGTCATCACCTCGACGTGAGGATCCGCCACCGCTGCGACCAGGACCGTGTGGCGCTGAGTGAGCTGCGGGAGGACGGGCAGGAGGCCCTCCTCGATAGGTGCGGCGTCCAGACTCGTCAGCAGGACGATGAGGGAGCGGCGGGGAGCGCTCGCAAGTGCGGCCGTGCTGAGACCACGCGCGTCGGTCTCCACGAGTTCCGGCTCCAGAGTGGCCAGGGTGCTGACGAGAGTCGACAGGACGTCCCCTCTCGCTGTTCTCCCCTGTACCTGGGCCCGGACACGCCGGTCGTAGGCGATCAGGTTCACCCGGTCGCCGGCGCGGGTGGCGAGCGCGGTGAGGAGGAGGGTCGCGTCCATGGCTGCGTCGAGTCGCGGCACGTCACCTACCCGCCCCGCCGATGTGCGGCCGGTGTCGAGGACGACGAGGATGTGGCGGTCGCGTTCAGGGCGCCAGGTGCGGACAGCGACCGCGGTCTGGCGTGCGGTGGCACGCCAGTCGATGGAACGGGTGTCGTCTCCTGGGACATAGGCGCGCAGGCTGTCGAACTCCGTGCCTTCTCCCCGTGTGAGAACGCTGGTCCGGCCGTCGAGTTCACGAAGCCGGGCCAGACGCGAGGGCAGGTGCTTCCGGCTCGTGAAGGGCGGCAGCACGCGGACTGTCCAGGGGACGCGGTGGTATCCCTGCCGGGCCGCGAGACCGAGGGGACCGAACGACCGGACAGTGACGCGGTCGGCCTGCCGGTCTCCACGCCGCGACGGACGCAGGAAGGTGGTCAAGCGGTGGCGTTCCTCGGCGGGTACGCCGAATTGATGGCGGGAAGATGCTTGTTCGGACTCCGAGGTCCAGCTGCTCGGGGGCCACGCGTCGCGGAGGTGGGCGCGGAGCCGGCGCCTGGACGGATTGGTCACTGTGAGTTGCACCGCTGCGGTTTCGCCGAGTCGAACGGATGTATCACCGGATCGGGTGAACTGCAGCGTGCGCACTGGCGCAGCCAGGGCGTAGTCGCACAGAATTGCCAGTGAGAGCGGGACATTGACCGCAAGCATGCCCGTCCAACTCGGGGCCAGGATGCCTACGGGGAGTGACCCCAGGGCCGCCACCAGGGCGGCCCGTCCGGTGAGGGCCATGGTCACCGCCTCACCGGGGGACGGGGATGTGGGCGAGGACAGAGGTGATGACGGAGTCCGGAGTGACTCCCTCCATCTCCGCTTCCGGCCGCAGCTGTATGCGATGACGGAGTGTGGGCAGAGCGAGGGCTTTCACATCGTCCGGGATGACGTAGTCCCGGCCTGTGAGCCAGGCCCATGCCCGTGCGGTGGAGAGCAGTGCGGTGGCTCCTCGGGGGGAGGCCCCGAGGGTGAGCGAGGGGGATTCACGCGTGGCACGACAGATATCGACGACGTAGGCAGCGATCTCGGGAGAGACCGAAGTCCTGGCGACGGCGGCGCGTGCCGCTTCGAGGTCGGCGGGGCCGGCGACGGGCTGTATGCCTGCTGCCTTGAGATCACGTGGGTTGAACCCGTCCGCGTGGCGAGTGAGCACGTTGATCTCGTCCTCGCGTGAGGGGAGGGGGACCGTCAGTTTGAGGAGGAAGCGGTCCAGCTGCGCCTCGGGCAGCGGGTAGGTGCCCTCGTATTCGACAGGGTTCTGGGTGGCCGCCACCAGGAAGGGGTCGGGCAGCGGTCGTGGGGACCCGTCGATGGTGACCTGACGTTCTTCCATGGCCTCCAGCAGGGAGGACTGCGTCTTGGGAGGGGTTCGGTTGATCTCGTCGGCGAGCAGGAGATTGGTGAACACCGGTCCGGGCTGGAAGGAGAACTCGGCGGTCCGGGCGTCGTAGACGAGTGACCCCGTGACGTCGCTCGGCATGAGGTCGGGGGTGAACTGGACGCGCTTGGTGTCCAGTTCGAGCGAGGCGGCAAGTGCGCGGACCAGGAGGGTTTTCGCTACTCCGGGCACGCCCTCCAGGAGGACGTGGCCTCGGCAGAGGAGAGCGACGACCAGTCCGGTGACGGCCGGGTCCTGGCCGACCACGGCCTTGGCGATCTCGGAACGCAGGGCTTCCAGGGATGCGCGGGCGCTGTCGGAGTTCGCCGGGGCCACAGGGGCCCCTGCGGTTGCCGCAAGCTCGGCGGTCTCCGGGGTCGGGGCGCTCATGACGTGCGTACCTCTCTTTCGAGGGCGTCGAGTTGATCGGTCAGAAGGACGAGCGCGGCGTCATCAGCCGGCGCAGGGCCGAAGAGGAGGTCGCCGACGTCGCTGCCCGGGTTGCTCAGGCGTGTGGCGAGGGCGGGAAGGAGCACCTCGCGGGAATCGGCGTCACGGGGGGATACACCGAGGAGGGGGGAGATGCGGTTTCGGGTGGCGGAGCGCAGTTCGGCCGCGGCGCGGTCGCGGGCGTCGGCCATGCGGTAGAGGCGGGCCCGTCCTTCAGCGGATTCGGAGGCCCGGATGGTCACCGGCAGGCGCTCGGTGACCAGGGGGCCGAGGCGACGGGCGCGCCAGACGGCGGTGAGCACCGCGGCGAGGGCCAGTTGGAGAGTGCCCCAGAGCCAGCCGGAGGGGATGAGGCCGAGGAAGCCGCTCTCTCCTTCGGTTCCTCCGTCACTGTCGTCGTCCCGGCCGGCCGCGCCGCCTTCGGCCGCGGAGGGATCGTCGAGCGAGGGGAGGTACCAGACGAGATGCGGTCGGGAGCCGAGGAGTTGCAGGCCCAGCGAGGCGTTGCCCTGCTGGTCGAGCCGGTCGTTGTAGAGGAAATCGGGGGAGCCGAGCAGCACGGTGTCGCCGGCGCTGTGCCCCGGGAGGACAAGGAGGGAGGCGAGTCCGTCGTCCGGGTAGCAGGCGGTGGCCCGGCGCGCGTCCGTCGCGTAGTGGATGCCGCCCATGTCAGTGGTCCCCGCGGTGCGGGCCGCGGGGAGTTCGCAGCGTGGGGGGCGTGCGGTGACCGGTCCGTGGGCTTCCAGGTGCACGCCGGGGGCGAGCCGGGCCACGGAGGGGGTGCCAGGGGCGACGAGGACGGTGCGGCCTCCGGAGCCGGCGGTCGCCGTGTGGAGGCGCCGCTGCTGGTGTGCGGTGAGCACGTTTGGCCCGGCGACGAGCAGGGTGGTGTCGGGGCCCACAGCGCCGGTGGCCTCGTCGAGGGTGGTGGCGACCTCGACGGATACGCCGCGGTCCTTGAGGAGTTCGGCGACGGCCCGGCTGCCGTAGGGGTCCGCGGAGCGGGGATCGAGTCGGCCGTGCTGGCCGCCGGAGCGGACAGCGGCAAGGGCGACCCCGGCGATGACGAGGATGAGGAGGGCGAGCAGCAGCCCCCGGACGCGCTGCCAGATCTGTTGGGGGCTTCGGGATTCCGATGTGGTGGGAACGGCCGCGACAGCGGTCATCCGGCGCCCCCTCGGGCCGCGCCGCTGGTCAGCAGGGGTTTGGCGGCCTCGAGTTCCAGGTCGAGGGTGCACAGGGTCAGGTATGCGGCCTCGTCGGCGGTGCGGCCCCCGTATGTGACGTCGTCGAAGACCCGGGCGGCGGCGCGTAGCCGGTCGGCGTGTGCGGGCATCAGGCGGCCCGCCTCGGCGGCCGCCTCGTCCGCGGTGCGGCCGGGGCGTGGGTCGAGCACGGCCCGGTCCTCCAGGGAGCGTACGAGGGCGCGCATCCGTTCCTGGACGGCTGCGGTCCAGCGCCGGGCTTCGGCGTGCGCGGCGGCGGCGGTGCGGTGGCCTGCCGCGCTGCGGGTGGTGCTGTCGAAGAGCGTCTCGGGTGAACGGGGAGCGTGCCGAGGTGTGCCGAGCCTCCACCACAGGGCGGCCCCCAGGCCGACGACGGCGAGAGCGAGCACGACGAGCCCCAGCGGGCCGCCGGGGGCGGCGTCGGCGGCGCCGGCGAAGAGGTCGCCGATCCAGTCCCAGAAGCGGTCGAGGCCGCGTTCGAGGAGGTTCGGGTCGTGTTCGTGGTACATCGGGTCGGACAGTTCGTCCCGCGCAGCCTCGCGGGCGGGGACGCGTGAAGTGTCCACGGGTATGTCCTCGCCCGCCCGGATGAGTCGTACCGCCGCGGTGGTGCCCCCCGCCCCCGTCACCGCATCAGCTCCTGGGGGTGTCGTAGCCGGGCACGCCCGCGGCCCGGGCCAGTTCGAGGTCGAGGGCTTCGCGGCGGATGCGCTGGTCGACGTAGAGCAGGGCCATCACTCCGGCGGTGAAGGGGTACGCGAGTGTCGAGACGATCACTTCGCCGATGCCCGTGATGATGAGGAAGGGCCAGCCGAAGTCCGTCGAGCTGCTGTTGAGGAACTCGCTCAGACCGTCGCTGTCCACGGTCACCGCGATGATGCCGAACGGAATCGCGATGATCAAGGTCAGGACGATGACCAGCAGGTAGGTGAGGGCCAGGATGCCGAACGTCCGCCACCAGTTCCCTCTGACGAGCTTGGCGGACCGGCGGAGCGAAGTGATCACGGACTGTCGTTCCAGCATCAGCGCCGGTGCCGCGAGCGTGAAGCGGATCATCAGCCAGAGGACGACGCCGCAGGAGGCGACGAAGCCGAGGAACGTCAGGGCGAGTCCGCCCGCACCGCCGCCGAGAGCCAGGCCGGGAAGCAGGCCCACCGCCATGATGGCGGCGCTCATCAGGCTCAGCAGAAGGGTCAGCCCGAGGAGCGGGAGGAGCCGGGGGCGAGCTTCGGCCCATGCCTCGGAGAGCGTCAGGCTCCGGCCGAGCACGGAGCGGCTGATCACCACGGTCAGGACGGAGGTGGTGATGAGCGTGGCGATCATCGCGACGAGCGTGCCGGGGGCGCTGTTGATCAGCTGGGACTGTGCCGAGTCGGTGGCCTGGCGGAGCGCCTCCGCCCCGGTCGCGTTCGGGTCGACCGACTCCTGCTCGGGCAGCACATAGCGCTGCAGAAGGATGATCACGATCTCGGCGATCACGGAGACGGTGAGGCTGATGCCCAGCACCGTGCGCCAGTGGGTGCGCATGGTGGACACCGCGCCGTCGAGGATCTCGCCGACCCCCAGGGGGCGGAGCGGGATGACGCCGGGCTTCGCTGCCATGGGCGGGCGGCCCCACCCGGAACCCTGCGGCATGCCGCCCCAGCCCGGAGCGGGTGGTGGCGCGCCCGGGCCTGTGCCGGGGGCGCTCGGCGGAGACCACTGCCCCGGAGGCGGCTGTGCGGGAGACCACTGTCCGGCGGGCCCGCTTCCGTCGACGGGAGCGGAGGGTTTGGGAATGCCCGTCTCCTGGCCGTCGGAGGGGGCGGATCCGGGCGAAGCCCAGCCCGGAGAGTCGTTCATCGTCGCTCCTTCACAGTCCTGTCCGCTCATCGGGGCGGCAGGTTGCCAGCCATCGTGCCACGCGTCGGTCCGGTGCGGGTCTGGCGCTGTATCTCCTTCTTGCCTTCGTGCACGGGCGGTTCAGCGGGCAGACTGGGCAGATGGCTGATCAGGACGCGCAATCGCCGGTGGGTATCGAGCCTCCGGCCCTCTCCGTACTCCGCTGGGACGAGCCCCCGGAAGGTCCTGCGGTGGTGCTCCTCGACCAGACGCGGCTGCCCGCCGAGGAGGCCGAGCTGGTGTGCGCCGACGTGCCCGCACTGGTGCGGGCGATCCGGAATCTCGCGGTGCGAGGGGCACCACTGCTGGGTATCGCCGGGGGGTACGGGGTGGCGCTGGCCGCTGCCCGGGGTGAGGACGTGGCTCAGGCCGCGGAGCTGCTGGAACAGGCGCGGCCCACCGCGGTGAACCTCGGGTACGGGGCGCGTCGGGTGGCGCGGGCGTACCGGGCGGCGGCCGGGAGCGGGTCCGGCCCGGAGGCGGCTGCCGTGGCGGCCCTGGCCGAGGCGCGGTCGCTGCATCAGGAGGACGCGGCGGCCAGCGGGCGGATGGCGCAGTACGGTCTGGAGCTGCTCGGGGAGCTCCTGCCGGGCGGAGGTGGGCACCGGCTGCTGACCCACTGCAACACCGGGGCGCTCGTGTCCGGTGGTGCGGGGACCGCGTTCGCCGTGGCGCTGAGGGCGCACCGGAAGGGCAGCCTGCGGCAGCTGTGGGTGGACGAGACCCGGCCGCTGCTCCAGGGCGCCCGGCTGACGGCGTACGAGGCGGCGCGGAACGGGATGCCGTACAGCTTGCTCACGGACAGCGCGGCGGGTTCGCTGTTTGCGGCGGGGGAGGTGGATGCCGTAATCATCGGGGCTGACCGCATCGCCGCGGACGGCTCGGTGGCCAACAAGGTGGGGAGCTATCCGTTGGCGGTGCTCGCGAAGTACCACCACGTGCCGTTCCTCGTCGTGGCGCCCACGACCACGATCGATCTGGAGACGGTGGACGGCACATCGATCGTCGTGGAGCAGCGTTCCGCGGCGGAAGTGACAGAGTTCACATCCAAGCCGGGTGCTCCGGCCGGGAGCGAGGGCGGCGGGACGGTCGTCGCACCCCTGGGAACCCATGCGTACAACCCCGCATTCGACATCACGCCGCCCGAACTGGTCACGGCGATCGTCACGGAGGAGGGCGTCATTTCCCCGGTCACGGGGGTCGGACTGGCAGAGCTGTGTGCCAGGTCATCGCAGGTAACGATTAGCTAATGGGATGATGTCGTTTATGAAGGGACGCGTCCTTGTCGTCGACGACGACACCGCACTGGCCGAGATGCTCGGCATTGTGCTGCGGGGAGAAGGTTTCGAGCCGTCGTTCGTAGCGGACGGCGACAAGGCACTGGCCGCATTTCGTGAGGCCAAGCCCGACCTGGTGCTGCTGGACCTCATGCTGCCCGGAAGGGACGGCATCGAGGTCTGCAGGCTGATCAGGGCCGAGTCAGGTGTGCCGATCGTCATGCTCACTGCCAAGAGCGACACGGTGGATGTGGTGGTGGGCCTGGAATCCGGGGCCGACGACTACATCGTCAAGCCGTTCAAACCGAAGGAGTTGGTTGCCCGGATCAGGGCGCGTTTGCGGAGGTCCGAGGAGCCGGCGCCGGAACAGCTGGCGATCGGTGACCTGGTCATCGACGTGGCCGGTCACTCGGTGAAGCGGGAAGGGCAGTCCATCGCCCTCACCCCGCTGGAGTTCGACCTGCTGGTTGCCCTCGCCCGCAAGCCGTGGCAGGTCTTCACCCGTGAGGTGCTGCTCGAGCAGGTCTGGGGCTATCGCCACGCCGCCGACACCCGTCTGGTGAACGTGCACGTCCAACGGCTGCGCTCGAAGGTGGAGAAGGACCCGGAGCGGCCGGAGATCGTTGTGACCGTCCGCGGTGTCGGTTACAAGGCCGGACCGAGCTGACATGACCCTGGGCAGCGCTGCTCCGCCACCCGGGGTGCCCGGGGCCCGTACGGAGCGGGCTGCCGGTCCGGCACGGAGTGCTCCTCGTTTCGGCCGGGCCCCGTTGGGCGGCCGGTTGTTCCGCGACCGGACGCCCGGCGGCCCCGTGCCCCGGCTGCTGATGCGGTGGATCCGTGGCCCGCTGCTGCCGGCTGTCCGCCTGTGGCGGCGCAATCTGCAGCTCCGCGTCGTGGCGGGCACGCTGCTGATGTCGATCGCCGTGGTGCTGCTCCTCGGTTTCGTCGTGATCGGGCAGGTCCGTAACGGCCTGCTCGAGGCGAAGGGCAAGGCCGCGCAGACACAGGCGGCCGGCGGCTTCGCGGCCGCCCAGACGAACGCGAACGCGCCTCTCGTCCCGGGTGACCAGAGCGAGGAGGGCGCCGACGGCATGACGGCCAACGCCTCCTGGCGCACCGAGCTCGTCGACCAGCTCGCCAGTGGTGGCACGAACGCCTTCAACGTGGTGGCGCTCAGCCCCGACTCCTCCGGGCTCGGTACCACCAGCCGCGCTCCGCGCGGCTCGGGCAGCGTGGACGCGTCCAGCATCCCGCAGAAGCTGCGGGACGACGTGGGCAAGGGCGCGGGAGCCTTCCAGACGTACTCGCTGATCAAGTACTCGCACGGGAAGCACGCGGAGCCCGGGCTCGTCGTGGGCAAGCGGCTCTACGACGTCGACCACAACCCGTACGAGCTGTACTACCTCTTCCCGCTCACGCAGGAGGAGAAGTCGCTGACCCTGGTGACGACGACCCTGGCCACGGCCGGCCTGTTCGTGGTCGTGCTGCTCGGTGCCATCGCCTGGTTCGTGGTGCGCCAGGTCGTCACGCCCGTACGGATGGCGGCGGGGATCGCCGAGAGGCTTTCCGCGGGGAGGCTCCAGGAGCGGATGAAGGTCACCGGTGAGGACGACATCGCGCGCCTCGGCGAGGCCTTCAACAAGATGGCGCAGAACCTCCAGCTGAAGATCCAGCAGCTGGAGGAGCTCTCCCGTATGCAGCGGCGTTTCGTCTCGGACGTCAGCCATGAGCTGCGCACCCCGTTGACGACCGTGCGGATGGCCGCCGATGTCATCCATGAGGCGCGTGTCGACTTCGACCCGGTCACGGCCCGGTCCGCGGAGTTGCTGGGGGACCAGCTCGACCGCTTCGAGTCGCTCCTCTCCGATCTGCTGGAGATCAGCAGGTTCGACGCGGGTGCCGCGGCGCTGGAGGCCGAGCCGATAGATCTGCGTACGGTCGTCCGGCGGGTGATCGGCGGTGCAGAGCCGCTGGCGGAGCGCAAGGGCACCCGGATCCGGGTGGTGGGTGACGAACAGCCCGTGGTCGCGGAGGCCGACGCGCGCCGGGTCGAGCGGGTCCTGCGCAATCTCGTCGTCAACGCCGTCGAGCACGGTGAGGGACGGGACGTCATCGTGCGGATGGGTGTCGCGCAGGGTGCTGTGGCCGTGGCCGTCAGGGACTACGGCGTGGGGCTCAAGCCGGGCGAGGCGACCCGGGTCTTCAACCGCTTCTGGCGGGCGGATCCGGCACGTGCCCGCACCACCGGCGGCACCGGTCTGGGGCTGTCGATCGCCGTCGAGGACGCCCGGCTGCACGGAGGCTGGCTGCAGGCCTGGGGCGAGCCCGGTGGCGGCTCGCAGTTCCGGCTGACCCTGCCGCGCACGGCGGACGAACCGCTGCGCGGTTCTCCGATACCGCTGGAGCCGGAGGACTCCCGGCGCAACCGGGAGGACCGTGAGCGTGCGGAGGCGGTGCCGGCGGTGAGCGAACAGCGGCTGATGTCCGTACCGAGCCAGACAGGCTCACCATCGCGTTCGCATCTGTCCGTGCCGGCGCACGGGCCCGCGGCGCCGCGTGTGGCGACTTCGGTCGACCCGACGGCTCTGCCGGGCAGCGGAGCACGTGTGGTGTCGCGTCCGGCCGGAGGCCGGCCGGGCGGGGGCGGCGACCCAGAGACGCAGGATCCGGAGCAGGAGGACACGACTCGTGGACACTGACCGCCGTCGGGGCGGGCGGGCGGTGCGGTTGTCCGTGCTGCTCGGCTGCGGCGTCATGGTGATCGCCGGGTGCGGAGCGATGCCGGTCACCGGCGACGTGAAGGCGGTCGACGCCTCGCAACCCGGCGATTCCCAGGTGCAGGTGTATGCCGTGCCGCCGAGGGAGGGCTCCACGCCCATCGAGGTCGTCGACGGCTTCCTGGAGTCGATGACCAGCGACGACCCGGATTTCGAGACGACCCGCAAGTATCTGACGGCGGAGGCGGGCCGGAGCTGGCAGCCGGGCGAGGGCACCACGGTGCTCGCGAAGGCGCCCAACCGCAACGGTCCCACGATCCACGACAAGGCACGCGGGGCCGCCGAGACCACCTACACGCTGACCGGCGAGCAGGTGGCGGCGGTCGACGCGCAGAGTTCGTACCGGCCGCTGGCCCCGTCGGAGTACTCCCAGATGCTTCATCTGGTCCGGGAGAAGGGAACGGACGGCAAGCAGGAGTGGCGGATCGACATCGTGCCGGACGGCCTGGTGCTCGGGCAGTCCGACTTCAAGCGTCTCTACCGGTCTGTGAACAAGTACTACTTCGCCGCCGGCCGGACGGACGACGAGGCGGCGCTGGTCGCCGATCCCGTCTACGTACGCAACCGCACGGACCCCGTCACGCGGATGGACACGGCCACGCAGACGGTGCGAACGCTGCTGGAGGGCCCGTCGAACTGGCTGCGGCCGGTGGTCGATTCACGCTTTCCCGTGGGTACGGCGCTGGAGAGAGGGGTCACCTCGCTGACGACCGACGACCAGAACGTCCTGAAGGTGCCGCTCAACAAGAAGGCCGACAAGGTCGGGCCGGACGCCTGCCGGATGATGGCGGCCCAGGTTCTCTTCACGCTGCGCGACCTGACGTCCGCCCGGGTGGGGCAGGTGGAACTGCAGGGTCAGCAGGGCCCGCTGTGCTCCCTCGGGGCCGACGAGGCCGAGGATTTCGCCTCGGGCAAGGGTTCGGACGAGCCCGACAGCCAGTACTTCGTGGACGACAAGGGGCGCGTGCAGCGCATCCCCGGAAGCAGCAAGGGCAGTGGGGATCCGGAGCCGGTGACCGGTCCGCTGGGCAGCGGGACAGTGCCCATGAGCGCCGTGGGCGTGGCCAGGGACGAGGAGCAGGCCGCCGCGGTCTCGGAGAACCAGCAGCATCTCTACGTGTCCTCCCTCGCCGAGGAGAGCGAGCCGGCTGCCCCCGTGGTGACCAGTGGCGCCAAGAACCCCATGGACAGGCTGTCGGCACCGAGCTGGGACGGCAAGGGCGATCTGTGGGTCGCCGACCGTGACCCGGAGGATTCCAGGCTGCTGCGTCTGGTCGACGGTGCCGGAGAGCCGCAGGAGGTGTCGGTGCCCGGTCTGAGCGGCGGGCGGATCGAGGCCCTGCGGATGTCCTCGGACGGGGTGCGGATCGCCCTGCGGGTTTCGAGGGACGGGCACACGACGCTGCTCATCGGCCGGGTCGAGCGTCATGGCTCGGGCGAGACCGAGCAGGTCTCGGTGGAGGACCTGCGCCAGGCCGCGCCCCAGCTGGCCGACGTGACGGCTGTTTCCTGGTCCGGCCGCAGCCGTCTCGTGGTGGTCGGCAAGGAGGAGGGCGGTGTGCAGCAGGTGCGTTACGTCCAGGCCGACGGATCCACGTCGTCCTCCGGCGTCCTGCCAGGTGTGAACCAGGTGACGGCTGTCGCGGCCGCCGACGACGACCAGCTCCCGCTGATGGCGGACACCGAGAGCGACGGGATCGTGAAGCTGTCGCCGGGGGACAACTGGCAGACGGTCCTCAAGGAGGGCTCCTCGCTGGTCTACCCGGGCTGAGCGGCGCGGCGCGTCGGGGCTGCCCGCACCTTCGGCGCGCGGCAGCCTGTCCACAGGGGTTTTCCACAGGGATGGCCGAGTGCCCGTCGGCCGGTCACAGTGGGACCGTGCGGGGTTGGTGGCAGGAGATCGTGGGACTGGTGCTGCCCGTGGCCTGCGGGGGCTGCGGCAGACCGCGGACAGAGCTGTGCGAGGAGTGCGCCGCCGGTCTGGAGGCCGGGCCGCGCCGTGTGAGGCCGACGCCCGAGCCGGAGGGCCTGCCGGCGGTCCACGCGGCGGCGCCGTACGAGAACGCCGTACGCGCGATGCTGCTGGCCCACAAGGAGCGAGGGGCACTCGGCCTCGCCGGGGTGCTCGGCGGGGCCGTGGCGGCCGCTGTGAGGGCCGGAGCGGGGCATGCGGGCGACGTGGGCCCGCTGCTGCTGGTTCCCGTGCCTTCGGCGCGGCGGGCCACGGCGGGGCGCGGCCATGACCCGGTGCGCAGGATCGCGGCCGCGGCAGCGGCCGAACTGCGGCGTGGAGGCACGCGGGCGCGGGTGTCCGCCGTGCTGAGGCAGCGGCGTGCGGTGGCCGACCAGGCGGGGCTGGGGGCCCGGGAGCGGCACGCGAACCTGGCGGGTGCCCTCGTCGTCGCGGACGGCGGCCGGAGGCTGCTCGACGGGGGCCACGTCGTGCTGGTGGACGACCTGCTGACGACGGGATCGTCACTGGCGGAGGCGGCCCGCGCGGTCCGTGGAACGCACCCCGGCGACGGTCCGGCGGAAGGGCTCCGTGCCGCGGTTGTCGCAGCCTCTCCGTCCGCCTTCGAAATAAACCGGAACTGACAGATTACTTGCGTCGTTGCAGGTAGTGAGTGGGTAAAGGGGCCCGATCGGAGGTACGCGTGAGTAGCGGGTGCCGACACGGTGATGGTCAGGCTATGTTCGGTTGTGAGGGACGGTGAATTCCGTGCCTCCGCGAATGCGCCACCAGGTTTCGGGCAGGTAACTCACCGGTACGCCAGAAGCATGGAAATCGGTGGGGTGGACACCCTGTCGATGGGGGAGGAGGAGGTGACAGCCACCGAGTCCGCGGCTCCGGCGATCACCGGAGCCTGGTGCAAAAGGGAGATGCTCCGCCGCCGAAGCGGAGCGATCCGGGAACGGAGTTCTGCGTGGACATCGTCGTCAAGGGCCGCAAGACCGAGGTGCCCGAGCGGTTCCGCAAGCACGTGGCCGAGAAACTGAAGCTGGACAAGATCCAGAAGTTCGACGGCAAGGTGATCAGCCTCGACGTCGAGGTGTCCAAGGAGCCGAATCCCCGTCAGGCCGACCGTGCGGCAAGGGTGGAGATCACGCTCCACTCGCGCGGCCCGGTCATCCGGGCGGAAGCGGCAGCAGGCGACCCGTACGCAGCGTTGGACCTGGCCACCGACAAGCTGGACACCCAGCTGCGCAAGGAGCACGACAAGCGCTACAGCAGGCGCGGCAACGGCCGTCGGTCCGCAGCCGAGGTCGGAGAGGTCGTGCCGGACGCCGCCTCGTTCAACGGGGACGGCGAACTCATCCCGACGGAGCCCGAGTCGTCCGTGCCCACGACCAGGATCGGCTCGCTCGAGGTCCAGGGCGAAGGGCCGCTCGTGGTGCGTGAGAAGACGCACGTGGCAGCGCCGATGACGCTCGACCAGGCGCTCTACGAGATGGAGCTGGTCGGGCACGACTTCTATCTGTTCGTCGACTCCGAGACCAAGGAGCCCAGTGTCGTCTACCGGCGGCACGCCTATGACTACGGTGTCATTCACCTGAGGACCGACCCGCTGGCTTCCGACGAGGCAGGCGGCGCGGGCGGTGCGCTCGGCGGCTGACACCCACCGCTCACAGCCGATCGCGGTGCCCCTGGAAGCGTCAGCGCGCCTCCAGGGGCACCGCGCGTGACCGCGGGGGCGCCGCTTCGACGGCCGGGCATGGAATCATGGCGCCCCAGGCCAATCAGTGCTCTGTGCACTGACGTTGGCGGGCAGCCTGTGACCTCAGGCAGTGGCCTTCAGGGGGAGGAACGATGGCGGACACCTTCGGGCCCGTGCGCGGGACGAACGATGCCGACAGCACTGCCGGTACGGACTCCGTTGCGGACGACGGCAGTTCCCGCAAGGAACCCATCAGGGTCCTTGTGGTGGACGACCATGCGCTGTTCCGCAGAGGTCTGGAGATCGTCCTCGCACAGGAGGAGGACATCCAGGTCGTCGGAGAGGCGGGGGACGGGGCGGAAGCGGTCGACAAGGCGGCGGACCTGCTGCCCGACATCGTGCTGATGGACGTGAGGATGCCCAAGCGCGGCGGCATCGAGGCGTGCACCTCCATCAAGGAGGTGGCACCCAGCGCGAAGATCATCATGTTGACGATCAGCGATGAGGAGGCCGACCTCTACGAGGCGATCAAGGCCGGCGCCACCGGCTATCTGCTCAAGGAGATCTCGACCGACGAGGTGGCCACGGCCATTCGCGCGGTGGCGGACGGCCAGTCCCAGATCAGCCCGTCGATGGCGTCCAAGCTGCTCACCGAGTTCAAGTCGATGATTCAGCGCACCGACGAGCGCAGGCTCGTCCCCGCGCCGCGGCTCACCGAGCGGGAGCTGGAAGTGCTCAAACTCGTGGCCACCGGCATGAACAACCGTGATATCGCCAAGGAATTGTTCATTTCCGAGAACACGGTGAAGAACCACGTCCGCAATATCCTGGAGAAGCTCCAGCTGCACTCCCGGATGGAAGCCGTGGTCTATGCCATGCGGGAGAAGATCCTCGAGATCAGGTAGCGGGGGGACGCGGTCCGTCCGGCCTATGCGAGGGCGCGGGCGATTTCCCCCATGAGCGGCTCGCGCAGCTCAGGTGCGTCGACGCGCTCAAGCCGCACATCCGTGCAGCCGACCCAGGACGCCGCCTCCACGAGGGCCTCGGCCATGGGCGCCACGGACTTCGCGCCGTCCAGGGAGACCTGGCGGGCGACCAGCGTGGCCCCGTCCCTGGCCGGATCGACCCGGCCCTGCAGCCTGCCGCCCGCCAGCAGCGGCATCGCGAAGTAGCCGTGGATCCGCTTGGGCCGGGGGACGTACGCCTCCAGGCGATGGGTGAAGCCGAAGATCCGCTCCGTACGCGCGCGTTCCCAGATCAGTGAGTCGAAGGGGGACAGCAGCGTCGTACGGTGCCGTCCGCGCGGCTCCGAGGCGAGGGCCTCCGGGTGGGCCCAGGCAGGCTTCGCCCAGCCCCGCACCGAGACCGGCACCAGCCCGGAGTCCGCCACCGCGGCGTCGAACTGCTCGGCCTTGAGCCGGTGGTAGTCGGCGATGTCCGCCCGGGTGCCCACCCCCAGCGACCGTCCCGCCAGGGCGACCAGCCGGCGCAGGCACTCCGTGTCGTCCAGGTCGTCGTGGAGCACGGCGTCCGGGATCGCGCGCTCGGCCAGGTCGTAGACCCGCTTCCAGCCGCGCCGCTCGGTGCACACCACCTCGCCGTACATCAGGGCCCGCTCCACGGCGACCTTGGACGCGGACCAGTCCCACCACTCCCCGCCGTTCTTCGCGCCGCCGAGCTCGGTCGCCGTCAGTGGTCCCTCGGCGCGCAGCTGCTTGATCACCGTCTCGTACGCCCCGTCGGGCAAGTCGTGGCTCCAGTGCGGGCGGGCCCGGTAGGCGCGGCGGCGGAACGCGAAGTGCGGCCACTCCTCGACGGGCAGGACACAGGCGGCATGCGACCAGTACTCGAACGAGCGGCCGCCCGACCAGTAGGCCTCGTCGACCGCGCGGCGGCCGAGCGCGCCGAGGCGGGCGTAGGGCACGAGCTCGTGCGACCTGGCCAGGACCGAGATGGTGTCGAGCTGCACCGCTCCGAGACGGCGCAGCACCCCCGGGACCCCGCCCCGGCGGTCCGGGGCGCCCAGGAGGCCCTGGGCGCGCAGGGCGATGCGGCGCGCCTGGTCGGCGGAGATTTCCAGGACGGGCGGCGGCACAGACGTCATGCGTCGAACCCTAGAGCGCGCCACTGACATCGGGGGCCGGCCGGTAGGGATGGGTGCCGGGGAGCCTCAGATCGCCCGGGAGCAGCGCGGCGTTCCACGTGTCACGCCGTATCCCCTTGTTGAACAGGGCGGACCGCTGCTCACCCTCCATGCGGAAGCCCGCACGGAGAGCGACCGACCGTGACCGGGTGTTGCCGACCTCCGTCCGCCATTCGACGCGGTCCGCGGCGAGGGCGGTGAACGCCCAGCGGGCCACCTCGATCAGCGCTTCCGTCGCGTAACCGGTGCCGCGGTGTTCCTTGGCCGTCCAGAAGCCCACCTCGTACGTGCCCGGCAGGACGCGGCGCATGACGCCGAGCGCGCCGACGAGCTGACCGCCGTCCCGTCGCAGTACCGCGAAGTTGTACGTCGTGTCGTCCTGCCAGCCCGCGGGCGAGAGCGTCCCTGTGAAGAGCTCCGCGTCGGCACGGGTGTACGGCGAAGGGACAACTGTCCACCGCTGGATGTCCGGGTCCTGGCACGCGGCGTGGACCGCGTCCGCGTCCTCGGGCGCGAAGGGGCGCATGAACAGGCGTTCAGTGGTGACCGTGGCGGGTTCCATGCATGGATTCTGGCGACGGGGAGCACCGGACGCGAGCACTTTTCGGTGCTTCCCGGCACCTTCCGTCCACTCCGGCCGTTGTCCAGGAAGGGCGCGGTGGGGAGAACGCCGCGGCAGCCCTCCCGGCGTGGCGGGGTCCTCGCTTACGATGGCCGTTGCGGTGGGGTCCACCTGCCGTGCCCGCGCCAGAGTCCATCACACGACCCAGTGCCAGGCCCGACCGGCAAGGAGACCAGCCTCAGTGTCCGTCTTCAACAAGCTCATGCGTGCAGGCGAAGGCAAGATCCTGCGCAAACTGCACCGCATCGCGGACCAGGTCAGCTCCATCGAAGAGGACTTCGTCAACCTCTCCGACGCCGAGCTGCGGGCGCTCACCGACGAGTACAAACAAAGGTACGCGGACGGCGAGAGCCTGGACGACCTGCTTCCCGAAGCATTCGCGACCGTCCGTGAGGCCGCCAAGCGCGTTCTCGGACAGCGCCACTACGACGTCCAGATGATGGGCGGTGCCGCCCTGCACCTCGGCTATGTCGCCGAGATGAAGACCGGCGAGGGCAAGACCCTCGTCGGTACCCTGCCCGCGTATCTCAACGCGCTCTCCGGCAAGGGCGTGCACCTGATCACGGTCAACGACTACCTGGCCGAGCGCGACTCCGAGATGATGGGCCGGGTGCACAAGTTCCTCGGCCTCGAGGTCGGCTGCATCATCGCCAACATGACTCCGGCGCAGCGCCGCGAACAGTACGCCTGCGACATCACGTACGGCACGAACAACGAGTTCGGCTTCGACTACCTCCGCGACAACATGGCGTGGTCCCAGGACGAGCTCGTCCAGCGCGGCCACAACTTCGCCATCGTCGACGAGGTCGACTCGATCCTGGTCGACGAGGCCCGTACCCCGCTGATCATCTCCGGCCCGGCCGACCAGGCCACCAAGTGGTACGGCGACTTCGCCAAGCTGGTCACGCGTCTCACCAGGGGTGAGGCGGGCAACCCGCTGAAGGGCATCGAGGAGACCGGCGACTACGAGGTCGACGAGAAGAAGCGGACCGTGGCCATCCACGAGCCCGGCGTCTCCAAGGTCGAGGACTGGCTCGGGATCGACAACCTCTACGAGTCGGTGAACACCCCGCTCGTCGGTTACCTGAACAACGCGATCAAGGCCAAGGAGCTCTTCAAGAACGACAAGGACTACGTCGTCATCGACGGCGAAGTCATGATCGTCGATGAGCACACCGGCCGTATCCTCGCCGGCCGCCGCTACAACGAGGGCATGCACCAGGCCATCGAGGCGAAGGAAGGGGTGGACATCAAGGACGAGAACCAGACGCTCGCCACGATCACCCTGCAGAACTTCTTCCGCCTGTACGACAAGCTCTCCGGCATGACCGGTACGGCGATGACCGAGGCGGCCGAGTTCCACCAGATCTACAAGCTCGGCGTCGTGCCGATCCCGACGAACCGGCCCATGGTCCGCGCCGACCAGTCGGACCTGATCTACCGGACCGAGGTCGCGAAGTTCGCCGCGGTCGTCGACGACATCGCGGAGAAGCACGAGAAGGGGCAGCCGATCCTGGTCGGCACGACCTCCGTCGAGAAGTCCGAGTACCTCTCGCAGCAGCTGTCGAAGCGCGGTGTGCAGCACGAGGTCCTCAACGCCAAGCAGCACGACCGGGAAGCGCCGATCATCGCCCAGGCCGGCCGCAAGGGTGCCGTCACGGTCGCGACGAACATGGCCGGCCGCGGTACGGACATCAAGCTGGGCGGCAACCCCGACGACCTGGCCGAGGCGGACCTGCGTCAGCGCGGACTCGACCCGGTCGAGCACGTCGAGCAGTGGGCGGCCGCGCTGCCCGCGGCACTGGAGAAGGCCGAGCAGGCCGTCAAGGCCGAGCACGACGAGGTCAAGGAGCTCGGCGGGCTCTACGTCCTGGGCACGGAGCGGCACGAGTCGCGGCGTATCGACAACCAGCTGCGCGGTCGTTCCGGCCGTCAGGGCGACCCGGGTGAGTCCCGGTTCTACCTGTCGCTGGGCGACGACCTGATGCGGCTGTTCAAGGCGCAGATGGTCGAGCGCGTCATGTCGATGGCGAACGTGCCCGACGACGTCCCCATCGAGAACAAGATGGTGACGCGGGCGATCGCCTCCGCGCAGTCGCAGGTCGAGCAGCAGAACTTCGAGACGCGTAAGAACGTCCTGAAGTACGACGAGGTGCTCAACCGGCAGCGTGAGGTCATCTACGGCGAGCGCCGCCGTGTCCTGGAGGGTGAGGATCTGCAGGACCAGATCCGCCACTTCATGGACGACACGATCGACGACTACATCCGGCAGGAGACCGCCGAGGGGTTCGCGGAGGAGTGGGACCTCGACCGGCTGTGGGGCGCCTTCAAGCAGCTCTACCCGGTGAAGGTCACGGTCGAGGAGCTCGAGGAGGCCGCGGGCGACCTGGCCGGTGTGACCGCCGACTTCATCGCCGAATCGGTCAAGGACGACATCCACGAGCAGTACGCGGAGCGGGAGAAGACGCTCGGCTCGGACATCATGCGTGAGCTCGAGCGGCGCGTGGTCCTCTCCGTCCTGGACCGCAAGTGGCGTGAGCACCTCTACGAGATGGACTACCTCCAGGAGGGCATCGGCCTCCGTGCCATGGCGCAGAAGGACCCGCTGGTCGAGTACCAGCGCGAGGGCTTCGACATGTTCAACGCCATGATGGAGGGCATCAAGGAGGAGTCCGTCGGCTACCTGTTCAACCTGGAGGTCCAGGTCGAGCAGCAGGTCGAGGAGGTTCCGGTGCAAGAGGGCGCGACCTCGCTGGAGAAGCAGGACGCGCCGGTGGCGGCCGCGGCCGGGCGCCCGGAGATCCGGGCCAAGGGCCTGGACGCTCCGCAGCGTCCTGACCGGCTGCACTTCTCCGCCCCCACGGTGGACGGGGAGGGCGGCGTCGTCGAGGGTGACTTCTCCAACGGTGACGGCGACGGTGCGCGGTCCGAGGGAGACGGGATGACGCGTGCGGAGCGCCGTAAGGCGCAGAAGAGCGCGAGTGGGCGGCGCCGCAAGAAGTAGCGCGGCTCGCCGCACCTGGCCCGGACACCTTCGTGGTGTCCGGGCCAGGTGCGTTTCGTGGCCCTCTGCGGCGCTGTCCGGGGCCGGGGGTGTGGCTGGGTCCCACTCGGGCCTTCCGGGGGCGGAGGGGCGCTCTGTGGCCCTCCGGGGCCGTCGTGCGGCTCCGGCGTAGGGTGTCCTCAACAGCCGGACGGGCTTGATCCGGTGCGTTCGGCTGTCGAGTGCGGGTGAGGCCGAGCGCGGTCGTGTGTCCTCGATCGCGGACGGGCTTGGACCGGCAAGCCCGTCCCGGGGTCATCTGACGGCGGGGAGCCGTTCGCCGCCCAGGTCGATCGCGGCGCAGCGCCAGCGGAGGTCGGGGCCCTGTTCCAGGCGGAAGGCCATGGCGCGGACCTGCTCGCCCGTGGCGATGCTGGCGAAGGCCTCGACCACGCCGTCGGCCGGCCGGCTGCCGTGGCAGGTGCGTACGACCGGGCGCCGGCAGCCGGCGCCGAGCGGGGCGTCAGGGGCGAGTTCGGCGAGCTGGTCGTAGGCCTCGCCGATGGTGTGGCCGAGCATCCAGTGCACCGGGCGCTGGCCGCTGAGGACGGCGAGCAGGCGTTCCGCGAACCACTGGTGCGGGCGCAGCGGCCGCCGGGGCCGTTGCGGCGGTACCGTGCCCGGCCTGCTGCTGTCGCGTCGTCCGGCCGGCCTCGTCCTGTCCTTGCTCATGCTCGTAGCCCCCGTGGCTGCTGTCCGGTGCCCGGTTGAGTACCGGGCGGTAACTTGTGCTGGGGATCTTCTACGGGGCCGGTCGTCGGCCCCGCAACCGGCGGCTGGGGCCGGCCGGGCACGCAGCGGGATCACCTATCCGGGTGATGGGCCCCTGGCCGCAAGGGAACGGCGGGGGTGACGGTCGTCGCGCGGTGGACAGCGACGGACGGATCGGTCGCCCCGAAGGGGGACGCCGCACGTATCCTGAGGGCGTCATCGACTACGAAAGCGGTCAGCCATGCGTGTGTACGTCCCCCTGACCCTCTCCGGTCTTGCCTCGGTGCACAGGGCGGGCGAGGTCGGTCCGGGGCCGCTCACCGCTTATGCCGTGACGCCCGGTCTGCGCGAGTGGTACGTCTCCGACGACATCGAGGAGCTGGAGTACGCGGCGCTCAACCGGGCCGCGTCCGCCTCGCTGCGGCTGATCGCGGGCCGCCCGGAGGAGACCAGGCGCCGGGTCGTCGTCGCCCTCGATGTGCCGGACGGGTCGGCGGTCGCCGATCCGGACCATGTCCTGGACGCCTCCTCGCTCGGCGAGGTGCGGATCGCGCACGCGGTGGCGCTGTCGAAGGCCGCGGCCGTGCACGTGGACGCCGACGACGCCGAGAAGGACGTCGCCGCGGCGGCAGCGGCACTGGGTGCGGCGGACCTCGGCGACGACGACGCCCAGTTCACCGTGGACGGCGCGGAGGACCACGAGCTGCTGTGGTTCGGGATCCAGGAGATCCCCGGCCTGATCGCCTGACCTGCCGGGCGCACAGCCGCCTGAGCCCGGGTGACTGTCGTACCGGGCGAGTATTTTCTACTCATGGCGACATCGGGGAAGCACCGCACACATCTGGTCTGGGACTGGAACGGCACACTGCTCGACGACATCCAGGCGGTCCTCGGGGCGTCGAACGCCGCTTTCGCGGAGGTCGACCTGGAGCCGCTCACGCTGGACCAGTACCGCGAGATGTACTGCGTGCCGATACCCAAGTTCTACGAGCGGCTCATGGGCAGGCTCCCCACCCCCGCCGAGTGGGAGCGGATGGACGGCCTCTTCCACCGCCACTACACCGAGCAGCGGACGGCCTGCGGCCTGACCGAGGGCGTCGAGGAGCTGCTGGTCCGGTGGCAGCGCGGCGGCCGCAGCCAGTCGCTGCTCAGCATGTACGGCCATGAGCACCTGGTCCCGGTGGTCCGGGGATACGGCATAGAGCGTCATTTCGTACGCGTCGACGGCCGTACGGGCCCCTCCGGCGGCAGCAAGGCCCAGCACATGGAGCGCCACTTCGAGGTGCTCGGGGACATAGCCCCCGAATCCGCCGTGGTCATCGGTGACGCGGTGGACGACGCCGTGGCAGCGGCCCATGTCGGCGCGCGTGCCGTGCTCTACACCGGGGGTTCGCACAGCCGCAGCAGCCTGGAGGCGGTGGGCGTGCCCGTGGTGGACACCCTGGCCGAGGCGGTCGCGCTGGCCGAGCTGATGGCGGACTGAGCGTATCTGCTCGCCTGTGTGTCCTTTGTGTGTCCGTACGTGCAGCAACGATTCGGTGCGATGTCCAGAGTGTCAAAGTTCGGGGTCTTCTTTTGTACATATGCGGCTCATGACGGTTGTGGGTGCAGGAGGGATAGCCTGGTGCGGTGATCAGCGCGATACGCCTCGGGGGCAGCGAAGCCCCCGGCCTGCGCCCGGAGTGCCACAGCACCCGGGCGATGCGTGATCTCCGCGTCCCGGGCCCTCCGCCGAAAATGGCCGATATGGTCCCGGACATCTCCCCAGGCGGCATAGCGTCGAGTCAGACCGGAAACCCCGCGTCGTGGCGGTACGTCGCCTTCTTCACCTACGTCACGCAACGGCGCGCGACAGGAGCCAGAGGACATGCAGACCAAGCTGGACGAAGCCAAGGCCGAGCTGCTCGCAAGGGCGGCCCGGGTAGCTGACAACAGTCCGGGCGGTGGTGTCGGTGGCCCGGGAGGTGGCCTCCGGGTGCACCTTGCCGACGGGACCGGCGGCGAAGCAGAGGAAGCCGCCGAGACCGGCCCGGACGGGCGGTCGGGCAACAGGACGCTGCTCGCCTATCTCCAGCGCTACTACCTGCACACCGCTCCGGAGGACGTCAGCGACCGCGACCCGGTCGACATCTTCGGGGCCGCTTCCTCCCACTACCGTCTCGCCGAGAACCGCCCGCAGGGCACCGCGAACGTCCGGGTGCACACCCCGACCGTCGAGGAGAACGGCTGGACCAACAGCCACTCCGTCGTCGAGGTCGTCACCGACGACATGCCCTTCCTGGTCGACTCGGTCACCAACGAACTGTCCCGGCAGGGTCGCGGCATCCACCTCGTGATCCACCCCCAGGTCGTCGTCCGGCGCGATGTCGCCGGCAAGCTGATCGAGGTGTTCGCCGACCCGGCCAGGAACAACGGGGCGAAGCGCTCCGGCGGCCGCAAGGAGCCCGGGGCCGAGCTGCCCCACGACGCGCTCGTCGAGTCCTGGATCCACGTCGAGATCGACCGGGAGACGGACCGTGCGGACCTGAAGCAGATCACCGCCGATCTGCTGCGGGTCCTGTCCGACGTACGGGAGACCGTCGAGGACTGGGAGAAGATGCGCGACGCCGCTCTGCGGATCGCCGAGGACCTCCCCTCGGAGCCGCTCGACGAGCTGGACGACGAGGAGGTCGAGGAGGCCCGGGAGCTGCTGCGCTGGCTCGCCGCCGACCACTTCACCTTCCTCGGGTACCGGGAGTACGAGCTCCGTGATTCCGACGCCCTGACGGCCGTCCCCGGCACAGGCCTGGGAATCCTGCGCTCCGACCCGAAGCACGCGGAGGACGAGGCGCACCCGGTGAGCCCGTCCTTCGACCGGCTGCCCGCGGACGCCCGCGCCAAGGCCAGGGAGCACAAGCTCCTCGTGCTGACGAAGGCGAACAGCAGGGCGACGGTGCACCGCCCCAGCTACCTGGACTACGTCGGGGTGAAGAAGTTCGACGCCGACGGCAATGTCGTCGGTGAGCGTCGCTTCCTCGGTCTGTTCTCCTCCGCCGCGTACACCGAGTCGGTGCGCCGGGTGCCCGTGGTGCGCCGCAAGGTCGCCGAGGTGCTGGAGGGTGCCGGCTTCACGCCCAACAGCCACGACGGCCGCGACCTGCTCCAGATCCTGGAGACCTACCCGCGCGACGAGCTCTTCCAGACGCCCGTCGACCAGCTGCGTTCCATCGTCACCTCCGTGCTGTACCTCCAGGAGCGCCGTCGGCTGCGGCTCTACCTGCGCCAGGACGAGTACGGGCGCTACTACTCCGCACTGGTCTACCTGCCGCGTGACCGCTACACCACCGGCGTGAGGCTCCGCCTGATCGACATCCTCAAGGAGGAACTGGGCGGCACCAGCGTCGACTTCACCGCCTGGAACACGGAGTCGATCCTCTCCCGGCTGCACTTCGTCATCCGGGTCCCGCCGGGCACCGAGCTCCCGCACCTCACCGACGCGGACGCGGACCGGATCGAGACGCGCCTCGTCGAGGCCGCCCGCTCCTGGGCCGACGGATTCCAGGAGGCGCTGGGCGCCGAGTGCGGCGAGGAGCGCGCCGCCGAGCTGCTGCGCCGTTATGCGCACTCGTTCCCCGAGGGCTACAAGGCCGACCACTCGCCGCGTGCCGCCGTGGCGGACCTGGTCCACCTCGAAGAGCTCAAGAGCGAACGCGAGGACTTCGCGCTCAGCCTGTACGAACCGGTCGGAGCCTCCCCGGCCGAGCGCAGGTTCAAGATCTACCGGACGGGTGAGCAGGTCTCGCTCTCCGCCGTCCTCCCCGCGCTCCAGCGGCTCGGTGTGGAGGTCGTCGACGAACGCCCCTACGAGCTGCGATGCGCCGACGGCACGCACGCCTGGATCTACGACTTCGGGCTGCGCCTGCCGAAGAAGGCCACGGGCAACGACTACCTCGCCGACGACGCCAGGGACCGCTTCCAGGAGGCGTTCGCCGCCATCTGGACCGGCGAGGCGGAGAACGACGGTTTCAACTCCCTGGTGCTGGGCGCCGGCCTCGACTGGCGTCAGGCCATGGTGCTGCGCGCCTACGCGAAGTACCTGCGTCAGGCGGGTTCGACCTTCAGCCAGGACTACATGGAGGACACCCTCCGCAACAACGTCCACACCACCCGGCTCCTGGTCTCCCTCTTCGAGGCCCGGATGTCCCCGGCCCGCCAGAAGGCCGGCACGGAGCTGACGGACGGTCTGCTGGAGGAGCTGGACGGGGCCCTCGACCAGGTCGCCTCGCTGGACGAGGACCGGATCCTGCGGTCCTTCCTCACGGTCATCAAGGCCACGCTGCGGACCAACTACTTCCAGCTGGCCGACGACCACGAGCCGCACAACTACGTCTCGATGAAGTTCGATCCGCAGGCCATCCCGGATCTTCCGGCGCCGCGCCCGGCGTACGAGATCTGGGTCTACTCGCCGCGCGTCGAGGGCGTCCACCTGCGCTTCGGCAAGGTCGCCCGCGGCGGTCTGCGCTGGTCGGACCGGCGGGAGGACTTCCGTACGGAGATCCTCGGCCTGGTCAAGGCGCAGATGGTCAAGAACACCGTGATCGTGCCGGTGGGCGCCAAGGGCGGGTTCGTCGCAAAGCAGCTGCCGGATCCGGCCGTGGACCGTGACGCCTGGCTCGCCGAGGGCATCGCCTGCTACAAGATCTTCATCTCGGCGCTGCTCGACATCACCGACAACATGGTGACGGGCGAGGTCGTGCACCCGGCGGAGGTCGTCCGTCACGACGAGGACGACACCTATCTCGTCGTCGCCGCCGACAAGGGGACCGCGAGCTTCTCCGACATCGCCAACGACGTCGCCGTCGCGTACGGCTTCTGGCTCGGGGACGCGTTCGCGTCCGGCGGGTCGGCCGGCTACGACCACAAGGGCATGGGCATCACCGCCCGCGGTGCCTGGGAGTCCGTGAAGCGGCACTTCCGCGAGCTGGGCCACGACACCCAGACCGAGGACTTCACCGTCGTCGGCGTCGGCGACATGTCCGGTGACGTCTTCGGCAACGGGATGCTGCTCTCCGAGCACATCCGGCTGGTGGCGGCCTTCGACCACCGGCACATCTTCATCGACCCGAATCCGGATGCCGCGACGTCGTACGCCGAGCGGCGCCGCCTGTTCGACCTGCCGCGCAGCTCCTGGGCGGACTACAACAAGGACCTGCTGTCCGCGGGCGGCGGCATCCACCCGCGTTCCGCCAAGTCGATCCCGGTCAACGCGCACATCCGCGCGGCGCTCGGCATCGACTCGAAGGTCACGAAGATGACGCCCGCCGAGCTGATGCAGAACATCCTCAAGGCGTCGGTCGACCTCGTGTGGAACGGCGGCATCGGTACGTACATCAAGTCGACGGCCGAGTCGAACGCCGACGTCGGCGACAAGGCCAACGACGCGATCCGGGTCAACGGCGCGGAGCTGCGGGCCCGTGTCGTCGGTGAGGGCGGCAACCTCGGGGCCACCCAGCTCGGCCGGATCGAGTTCGCCCGGGCCGGCGGCCGGATCAACACCGACGCGATCGACAACAGCGCCGGTGTGGACACCTCCGACCACGAGGTGAACATCAAGATCCTGCTCAACGGTCTGGTCCGTGAGGGCGACATGACCGTGAAGCAGCGCAACAAGGTGCTCGCGGAGATGACCGACGAGGTCGGACAGCTCGTGCTGCGCAACAACTACGCGCAGAACGTCGCGCTCGCCAACGCCTGCGCCCAGGCGCCGTCGCTCCTCCACGCCCACCAGCGCTTCATGCGCAGGCTCGGCCGCGAGGGACACCTGGACCGGGCCCTGGAGTTCCTGCCGAACGACCGTCAGATCCGTGAGCTGCTGAACCACGGCAAGGGGCTCAGCCAGCCGGAACTGGCCGTGCTGATCGCCTACACGAAGATCACGGCGGCCGAGGAGCTGATCTCCACCAGCCTGCCTGACGACGCGCACCTGCAGAAGCTGGTGCACGCCTACTTCCCGAAGCAGCTGAGCGAGCGGTTCCCCGAGGCGGTCGACGGGCATGCGCTGCGCCGCGAGATCATCACGACGGTGCTGGTCAACGACACGGTGAACAGCGGTGGGTCGACGTTCCTGCACCGGCTGCGTGAGGAGACCGGGGCGTCGCTCGAGGAGATCGTGCGGGCGCAGTTCGCCGCCCGCGAGATCTTCGGCCTCTCCGGGGTTTGGGACGCCGTGGAGGCGCTCGACAACACGGTCGCCGCCGATGTGCAGACCCGGATCCGGCTGCACTCGCGCCGGCTCGTCGAGCGCGGCTCCCGCTGGCTGCTCGGCAACCGGCCGCAGCCGGTCGGGATCGCGGAGACCATCGAGTTCTTCCGGGACGGCGTCGAACGCGTCTGGAGCGAGCTGCCCAAGCTCCTCAAGGGCGCCGACATCGAGTGGTACCAGTCGATCCTCGACGAGCTCACAGCCGAGGGCGTCCCGGCCGAGCTGGCGGGCCGGGTGGCGGGATTCTCGTCGGCCTTCCCGGCGCTGGACATCGTGGCGATCGCCGATCGCACGGGCAAGGACCCGCTGGCCGTCGCCGAGGTGTACTACGACCTCGCCGACCGGCTGGGGATCTCCCAGCTGATGGACCGGATCATCGAGCTGCCGCGGGGTGACCGCTGGCAGTCCATGGCCCGCGCCTCCATCCGCGAGGACCTGTACGCCGCGCACGCCGCGCTCACGTCGGACGTGCTGTCCGTCGGCAACGGCACGTCGTCGCCCGAGCAGCGGTTCAAGGCATGGGAGGAGAAGAACGCGGCGATCCTGGCGCGTTCGCGCGCCACCCTGGAGGAGATCCGGGGGTCGGAGTCCTTCGACCTGGCGAACCTGTCCGTGGCGATGCGGACGATGCGTACGCTGCTGCGCACGCACGCCTGACCCGGAGCGGCCTGCGGGCCGCTGCACATCCGTCCGCCGGACGGGCCTCATCGGCCCGTCCGGCGGACGGCGTCACGGCGTCATTTCTTGGGCTGCTTGGGCTTCGCGGGCCCGGTGAACTCCTCGTACGCGGCCACGACCTCCTTGGCCGGCCCGTCCATCCGCAGGGTGCCCGCCTCCAGCCAGATCGCCCGGTCGCAGGTGTCGGTGATCGACCTGTTGCTGTGGCTGACGAGGAAGACCGTGCCGGCCTCCTCGCGGAGCTCCTTGATCCGGTCCTTGCTGCGCCGCTGGAACTTCGCGTCTCCGGTGGACAGTGCCTCGTCGATCAGCAGCACGTCGTGGCTCTTGGCGGCCGCGATGGAGAAGCGGAGCCTGGCGCCCATGCCGGAGGAGTACGTCCGCATGGGCAGGGTGATGAAGTCGCCCTTCTCGTTGATGCCGGAGAAGTCGACGATGTCCTGGTAGCGCTGACGGATCTGTTCGCGCGTCATGCCCATGGCCAGGCCGCCGAGAACGACGTTGCGCTCCCCGGTCAGGTCGCTCATCAGGGCGGCGTTCACGCCGAGCAGCGAGGGCTGGCCCTGGGTGTGGACCCGCCCCTTCGACGCGGGCAGCAGCCCCGCGATCGCCTTGAGAAGCGTCGACTTCCCGGATCCGTTGGAGCCGATCAGACCGATGGCCTCGCCCTTGTACGCGGCGAAACTGACGCCCTTCACCGCGTGCACCTGGCGAGCCCCCCGAGGCTGCCGGCGCGACACGATCCTGTTGAGGGCGGAGGTGGCGCTGCCCTTTCCGGTGCGGGCGCCGTTCACCGTGTAGGTGATGTGGACGTCGTCGACGACGACGGTGGGCACACGGGTGTCGAGGGTGTCAGCCACGTCCGTACCTCTCCTCGGCCTTCCAGAAGTACACGAAACCGCCGATGCCGCAGACGAGAGCCCAGGCCGTCGCGAGGGCCCACACGTGCGGGGGCAGCTGCGCGCCGGTGAAGCTGTCGATCAGGGCGTAGCGCATCAGGTCGATGTAGATGGCCGCCGGGTTGCACTCCAGTGCCAGCAGGACGAGCCGCGGCACCCGGTCGGCGGTGAGCAGGGTGTCGAGGCTCCACATGACGCCCGACGCGTACATCCAGGTGCGCAGGATGAAGGGCGTCAGCTGGGCGATGTCGGGGGTCTTGGCGGCCAGCCGGGCCATGACCATCGAGATGCCGGTGTTGAACAGCGCCTGCAGGGCGAGCGCGGGGACCGCGAGCAGCCAGGACGGCCGCGGGTACTGGCCGAACACGAGGAGGATCAGGAAGAGCGCGCCCAGCGAGAACAGCAGCTGCTGGAGTTGCTGGATGGCCAGGGCGATCGGCAGGGAGGCGCGCGGGAAGTGCAGGGCCCGGACGAGTCCGGTGTTGCCGCTGATGGCCCGCGTGCCGGCCGTGATCGAGCTGGCGGTGAAGGTCCAGATGAAGACGCCGGTGACGAGGAAGGGCACGTAGTCGGGGACTCCGTGCTTGGTGTTCATCAGGACGCCGAAGATGAAGTAGTAGACCGTCGCGTTGAGCAGCGGGGTCATGATCTGCCAGATCTGGCCGAGCTTCGCCTGGCTGTACTGCGCGGTCAGCTTGGCCGTGGCGAAGGCGGTGATGAAGTGCCTCCGCCCCCAGAGCTGCC
The DNA here is from genome assembly GCF_045039765.1 of Streptomyces sp. NBC_01166. NCBI lineage: Bacteria > Bacillati > Actinomycetota > Actinomycetes > Kitasatosporales > Streptomycetaceae > Streptomyces > Streptomyces sp. NBC_01166. The sequence goes on along the minus strand of NZ_CP108613.1, from coordinate 3,417,566 downwards.
GGACGTACGCGCCGAGCGTGGGCCGCGCCCCGCTGACGTTCAGCCCGTGCCGGGCCGCGAGGGCGGCCAGCTCGCCGGGTTCGTACACGGGGAGGAGGGGGGCTGGAGATGCGCTGTCCACCGGGGCCGGCGGGGCTGCTGTCTGGCTCACCACGGTCGCTTTCGACGGGGGGCGGGGGATCAGGGCGGACGGATCCGGCTCGATGGGACGGGACCGTATCGTCGCAACGCTGAGAGTAGGACGTTTGTACGTCGCAACGCAACCGTTTCGTCGTTACGGTCTATCATTCGGGCCATGACCACCCAACGGCGAACCGGGCGCCGCACCCCGGCAGGTGCCGCGGTGCTGCGGGAGGACGTGACCGACGCGATCCGCGGCGCCGTCTTCGAGGAGCTGGCCGCCGTGGGATTCGCACGGATGTCGATCGAGGGCATCGCCCGGCGCGCGGGAGTGGGCAAGACCGCCGTCTACCGCCGCTGGAAGTCCAAGCTGCATCTCGTCCTGGACCTGGTCGCGGCCGTCGCCGCGCAGGGCATGCCGGCGCCCGCGACGGGGTCGCTGTACGGGGATGTGCGCGCCGTGCTGGAACTGGCCGCGTACGCCCTGCGCCACCCCGTCGCCTCGCAGGTGATCCCCGACCTGCTGGTCGAGGCGGCCCGCAACCCGGAGATCTCCGACGCCATCAAGGCAGCCCTGCTGGACCAGCAGCAGGGCGTGGCCGCCGTGGTCGTGCGGGCGGCGGTGGGACGCGGCGAACTGCCCGAGGGCAGCGATCCCGACCGGGCGCTGGACCTCATCGTCGGCCCGCTGTACTGGCGCCTCGTCGTGGTCCGGGGCGATCTGCCCAAGGGATACCTCGACGACCTCGCGGCCTCGGCGGTCCGGGCGCTCAAGGCCTGACCGCTCAAGGCCTGACCACTCAGGGCCTGACCACTCAGGGCCTGACCACTCAGGGCCTGACCCAAGGGTCCGAGCGCTCAGGGCCTGACGGGGCGTGGCCTGGCGTCACGAGGCCTGACGAGGCGCGGCGAGCCGGAGCCCTCGTCGAGCAGCCGGTCCGCGACCCGGTGGGCGGCATCGCCGTCTGCGGGCCCGCAGTAGTCGCGCCTGAAGCTCTCGTACGCCTCCGCGTGGACGTTCGCATGAGCCGGCGCGGCCCGCAGCGACTGAGCCACCTCCTGGGTGGTGACGAGCAGCGGTCCGGGGGCCCGGGTCTCGAAGTCCAGGCAGAAGCCGCGCACGGTGTCGCGGTAATGCTCCAGGTCGTATGTGTGGAAGAGCATCGGACGGCCGGTGTGCGCGAAGCCGAACACCAGGCCCGAGTAGTCGGTGACCAGCACATCGGCGATCAGCAGGAGCTCGGTGGAGTCGGGGTGCGTGGACACATCACGCAGGGCGGGGTGCGCCGGGACACTGCCCGTCACCCGGGGATGCCTGCGGACCAGCACGGTGGTGCAGCCGTCCAGCGACCGCGCCAGTGCGGGCAGGTCGAGCGCCGGATCCCAGCGGTACAGGGGGGAGGACCCGGCTGGAACACCGGCCGGAGCGTGGGCGAGGTGGTCGCGGTACGTCGGGGCGTACAGCACCACGCGGTGGCCCTCCGGGATGCCCAGCCGCCGGCGCACCAGCGCGGCAGTCCTGTCCCTGCCGGGTGCGAAGAGCAGGTCGTCGGCCGGGGAGCCCGCCTCCAGCACCTCGCCGCGGTAGGCCAGGGCGCGGCGGAGATGCGGGGTGGCGAAGGCGCTGGGGGAGACCAGGACCGACCACTGGGCGGAGCGGCGCTCCAGCGTGGCGAGGTGCTGGTGGTCGGCGTACAGGGTGCCGGTGAGGTCGAGGCCGAACCGGCCGAGCGGGGAGTTGGGCCAGGTCTGCACGACCGTCTGGTCCGGGCGGCGCTCGAACCATGCGGGCAGCTGACCTGCCGCCACGATCCGGCGGGCCCGCGCCAGCGCCTCGTACCAGGCGGTGCTGTGGGCCACGACGGGGATCGCGGTGGACGGGACGCGAGTCGCGGCCCCTGGGGAGCCGTCGGTGACCCACAGGTGCTCGGCATCGGTGCCCCGGCGCACGAGCTCGGCGTGCACGGCGCGCGGGGGGCCCTCTCCGGTGTAGAGCACGACGTCCCGGAGCGGCAGCCGGCGCTGAGCCGGGTGGTGCGCCGTCCGCAGAATTCCCTGGCGGTACGCGCTCCGCTCCGCGTCGTCGAGCGCCGGCGCGCAGTGCACGGCCAGCCGGTCACCGTGCCGGCGGTCGAGGCGGAAGCGGGCGCCTGGGGCGCTCGCCGGCAGGAGTGCGGCGAGCGCCGCTCCCACACGCACGGGCCGGCCGTCCAGGAACACCTCCCAGTCGCCCTCGCGGGGAGGGGCCGCGAGCACGGCGGCGAAGCGGTCCTCGTCCGCTCCGGCGAAGTGCTCCGGGGGAACGGCCACCGTCTCCCCGAGGACGCCGTGCCGCAGTTCGAGTGCGCCGGTCCCGGTCCCCTCGATGCGCAGCCCGCCGTCCGGAGCGGGTCCGGCGCGGTCCACGCGCGGCTCCCCGGACACGTCCACCACCAGGTGGCCCGCCGCGTCCGCGAAGGCGGGCGGCGGCAGGTCCGTGGCCGCAGCGAGCGGCACGCGGACGCCGTCGGTCAGGAGCGCCGCCCGCCACCGTGCCCCGCCCCCCGGGGCGGGCTCATGGGGCCCGCCGGAGGCCGGTGCCGCCGCCGCGGCGAGGGCGGCGAGCGGGATACGGGCGCTGAAGCCACCCCCGTCGCCGCACGACACCGGGCAGACGTGCTCCGCGCCCCCCTCACGGGTCAGGACGAGGGCTGTCGGCCGGGCGTCCCCGTACAGCCTGCCGGTCAGCTCCAGGGTGTCCGGTCCGCCGTCGTGGCCGGTGGCCACCGCGGGCAGCCGGGACACGGCCAGCTCCAGCCGGCCGTCCCGGTAGCCGAGCACCGCGCGCCTCCCGCCGCCCAGGTCGTGGACCAGCGGCTGCGCGGCCGCCGCCTCCACGGCCCGCACCGCCGCCCGCCGTACGACGCCGTGGCCGGCCACCACCACGCCCACCAGCCAGTTGCCCGGCCCCAGTCGCCCGGGGTCGAGGAACATGTCGAAGCCCGCGTGGTCGTAGCTGTGCAGCTCCTGACCCGAGTCGGCGGTCGCGCGGTCCGTCCGCACCGAGCGCACAGGGACGGCACGCGGCCGTCCGCCCCCCGCCTCCCGCACCAGGCCCGCCTTCAGCGAGTGCCGGGCCGCCCGGGCCGGGAGGTTGCGGATGTACGCGTATCCGCGGAGCCGCAGCCTGCCGTCCTCGCCCCACGCCGACTCCACCAGCCGTGCCACGGCGGGCAGATCGCCCCGGCCGAGGCGCGCCGAGGCGCCGCCGCCGGCCCCCGGGTGCACGGCGCGCCGCCTTCCCGGCAGGCCCGCGACGGCGAACGTGCCCGTCCCGTTGGCCCGTTCGGACTCCAGGACCGCCAGCAGATCGTCGACGCGGCGCTCACGCACCAACTGCCAGCGGATGCGCGCCTCGGCGGGCAGCCCGGCCAGGGCCGCGTCGCCCGCCCGGTCGAGGAAGGCACCCGCGTCCGCCATGAACGCGGAGCGGTAGGCGGACCCGCCCATCGGCAGCCCCTCCAGGAAGTACACGAAGTCGTCGCGCAGGCACGAGGCGTCGTAGCGCAGCCGCTGTGCGGGGTCGCGGTCCGCGAGGAAGGCGCTGACCTGTTCACAGGCGGCGATCCGGTCCCGTACACCCCGGACGTCAGTACGCCGCCGCGTGATCGAACCCTCCCGCACCCGCCAGTAGTAGACGTGTTCGCGCAGCACGTCCACCGAACCGGCGAGGTAGTGCGCCGGGATCATCACCGGGGTGTCCTCGTAGAGCTTGCCCACCGGGAAGGAGAAGGCGTGCCGGTCCCAGAAGGAGCGCCTGAACACCTTGTTCCAGGCGACGCGGTCGGCCAGCAGCCGGGCATCGCGGGTGATGTGGGTGCGGGGGCGGTCGGCGGTCAGCCAGCGGTACTGCCAGGCCTGCTGCCTTCCCTGCTCGTTGAGCCGCCACACATTTCCTGTCACCAGATCGGAGCCGGTCGACTCCAGGGACGCCAGCATCCGTTCGTACGCGTCGGGGACGAGGACGTCGTCGCTGTCGGCGAACGCCAGGTAGGGCACTCCGCCGGTGGTGCGGGTGATCCCGGTGTTGCGGGCGGCGCTCAGGCCCGCGTTGGGCTGGTGGACGCAGCGGAAGCGGCCGTCCCGGGCGGCGAAGTCCTCCGCGATACGGCGGCTCCCGTCCGTCGAGCCGTCGTCGACGAGCACCACCTCGATGTCCTTCAGGGTCTGCCCGGCCAGCGAGACGAGGCACTCCTCCAGATAGTCCTCGACGTTGTGCACCGGGACGACGACGCTGAGGAGTGGCTTCATGTACGGCTCAACCCGGGGGAGCGCCCCGGGTCACGCCACTGACCCGAACGGGTGACGATCCCTGGGGCCGGCCGTACGGTCACCACTACGCTCGGCTGCCATGCTGCTCACCGTCGTCGTGTCCGCCCATCGCGTTCAGGGATACCTGAGGGCGGCCCTGGAGTCCGTGACCGAGCAGCCGTCGCCGGAGAACGGGCAGACGGACCTCGAGCTGGTCGTGGTCTGCGCCCCCGACGGCGAGCTGGAACTCGCCATCGCACGGGAGTTCGCCGGGCGTGACCCCCGGGTGCGTGTGAGCGTCCCCGACGGCCCCTGGGAGACGGGTGCGGCCCGCAACACCGGTGCGGAGGCGGCGCGTGGGACCTATCTGCTCTTCCTCGACGGTGACGACCTGCTCCTCCCCGGAGCGGTGGCGGCGATCTCCGCACGGCTGGCGGAGGACCGGCCCGACGTGCTGCGCCTGGGCCACGACCGGGTCGACTGGTGGGGCACGGTGGAGCCGGGTGACGCCCTCCCGGCCGCACGGAACCAGCTCTTCCGCCGCGCCTTCCGGGACGCCCACCGGCTCCGCTTCACCGAGGGGCCGTACGACGACGTCGTGCCCGTCCACCGTGCGCACTTCCTCGCCTCCGACGCGGGCTCCCTCGCCTCGCTCGACCGGGTCTGTGTGCGCCACCGGGTGCGCCGTACCGGCACGTCGGCCACTACACCGGGCCGTGCGCACTTCGCGGTCATCGGCGCCTACGAGCGGCTGACCGCCGAGACGGGGGGCGACCCGCGGATCCCGGCCGCGCGCACCGCGCACCTGACCGCCGTGCTCGACGACCCCGGCCGGATCGCCCCGGGCGACCGCGCCGCCTTCTTCCGGGCGGCGGGGCTCCCCGGCCGGTACGCGGCCCACCGGAGCAGGGGAGTGGTCCGCGCCGTGCGTGCCCGGGCGCGAGCCACCGCGCGGGCGGGCAGGAAGTCGCTGCGCGCCCGCGTGATGCGGGCCCTCTACCGCGCCGATCTGCGCCGGCCGCTGGATCCCCGCCTCGCCGTCTACGGGGCCTACTGGAACCGGGGCGTCGCCTGCAATCCGGCCGCCGTCTACGCCAAGGCCCGCGAGCTGGTCCCGCACATCCGCGGGGTCTGGGTCGTCTCCTCGCGCCACCGCGACCGGATGCCGCCCGGAGTGCCGTACGTCATCGAGGGGTCCCGCGCCTACTGGCGGACGATGGCCACCGCGACGTACCTCGTCAACAACTCCAGCTTCCCCGGCGGTTTCACCAAACGCCCCGGACAGGTCTACCTCCAGACCCACCACGGGACCCCGCTGAAGACGATGGGCCTGGACCAGCTCCCGTACCCCGCACTCACCAAGGGCGTCAGCTTCGAACGGATCGTCGCGCACACCGACCAGTGGGACTTCAGTCTCTCCGCCAACCCGCACAGCACAGAGGTCTGGGACCGGGTCTACCCGTCCTCGTACGAACAACTGCCGTACGGGTACCCGCGCAACGACGTCCTGTGCAACGCCACAGCCGAGCAGACCGGCAAGATCCGTGCGGAGCTCGGCATCGCCCCCGGATCGACCGTGCTGCTGTACGCGCCGACCCACCGCGACTACCGGGAGGGCTTCCTCCCGCTGCTCGACCTGGAGCGTCTCGCGCGTGATCTGGGGCCCGGCTGTGTGCTGCTGGTGCGCGCCCACTACTTCTACGGGCGATCGGCCGGGACAGCGGTGGGGGGCCGGGTCGTCGACGTCACAGGCCATCCCGTCGTGGAAGAACTCTTCCTCGCCTCCGACGCGTTGATCACGGACTACTCGTCCCTGATGTTCGACTACGCCTGCCTGGACCGCCCGATCATCACCTACGTGCCCGACTGGGAGGCCTACCGGGCCGCCCGCGGCACCTACGTCGACCTGCTGTCCGGCCGCCCGGGCGACACCCCCGGGGCGGTCGCCACCACGGAGGACGAGCTGCGCGAGGTGCTGGTGAGCGGAGCCTGGAGGTCCCGGGACGCCGACGCGCTGCGCGCCGCTTTCCGCCGCCGCTTCTGCCCGTACGACGACGGGCACGCGGCGGAGCGCGTGGTGCGCAGGGTCTTCCCTGTGGGTTCGAACTGAACACCGGTATCACCCGTACGGGGCGCTCCCTCCGTACGCCACCGTCGTTGTGCTCAACAGCGCGCGCACACGGCAACGTTGGGAGAAGCTCATGCACCGGTCCGCCTACGAGCAGATGCAGCTCTGCATCGAGGAGTATCTGCCCAGGACCCGCAGGCACCGCGTCGTGGACCTCGGATCCCGGATCTCCGGCAAGCAGACCCGGACCCACCGCGGGCTCCTGGCCGACCACGACATCGACTACTTCGGGGTCGACGTCCTCGACGGTCCCAACGTCGACGCGGTCATGGAGCAGCCCTACCGGATCCCCGCCAAGTCGCGCAGCGCCGATGTGGTGCTGTCGGGCCAGGCGTTCGAGCACATCCCCTTCTTCTGGGTGTCGATGATGGAGATCGCCCGGGTGCTCAGGCCCGGCGGCTACGCCTTCATCACCGCGCCCTCGCGCGGCCACGCCCACGACGCGCAGGACTGCTGGCGCTACTACCCCGACGGCTTCCGCGCGATGGCCGCCCACTCCCGCCTCGAACTCTGCGAGGCGTACACGGACTTCCCGCCCGCCAACGGCATCTGGCACGACTACGCCTCCATCGACACCAAGGCCGCCTACTGGGGCGACTCCGTGGGCGTCTTCCGCCGGCCGCTGCCCCACCGCCGGCCGGTGACCCGGCTGAAGAACAGCCTGGCGGACCTCGCCGTGCGGGAGACGGCCGTGTGGTGGGCCAACCGGGCCGGCGGAGTGGACCGCGTGCCGCTGCCGCGCCCGCTGGACGGACGGGAGCGGTGCGGGCGTCCGGACAGCCGTACGGTCCCATCAACCACAGGTTGACGAAAGATGACATGAGCCGCAAAACGCGCGTACTGTCCGGCCCCATGGCTTGGCGCAACGCCGTCAACGGCGTCCTTCAGCAACTCACCGGATACCAGCTCAGGCGCGCGAGCCTGCCCGCTCCCCGCTCCGCCCCCACGGGGCCCCCGGCCGCGGTGCCGACGCCGCCCGCGCCGCCGGCCCGGAAGGCGGCGGCCAAGAAGCCGCCGCAGTTCCCCGCGGACTACGACGACGAGGCGAAGGACGTCATCCGCGCGGTCAAGCCGTACACGATGACCTCCCCGGAGCGGCTCAACGCCTTCGTCCTCGCGACGCGGCACGTCGTCAAGCACGGCATCCCGGGCGACATCGTCGAGTGCGGGGTGTGGCGCGGCGGTTCCATGCAGGCCTGCGCCAGGACACTGCTGTCGCTGGGTGAGACGGAGCGCGACCTCTACCTCTTCGACACGTACGAGGGCATGACGCCGCCCACCGCGGAGGACCTGCGGCGGGACGGCAGGCCGGCCCAGGAGCTGCTGGACGCACAGGGCAAGGACCGGCCCATCTGGGCCGTGGCCTCCCTGGAGGACGTACAGGCCGGGTTCGAGCAGGTCCCGTACCCGAAGGACCGCATCCACTACGTGCAGGGCAAGGTCGAGGACACCGTCCCCGGGCAGGCGCCGGAGAAGATCTCCATCCTCCGCCTGGACACCGACTGGTACGCATCCACGAAGCACGAGCTCACACACCTGTACGGGCGTCTGGTGAGCGGCGGGGTGCTGCTGATCGACGACTACGGCTACTGGCAGGGATCACGCCAGGCAGTGGACGAATTCCTGGAGGAGACCGGGGAACAGCTTCTGCTCCTGCGCATGGACGAGGGCCGCATCGCCGTCAAACCCTAGGTGCAGCGCCCCGTTGCGAGCCCCGTGCCTCCCCGGCACGGGGCTCGTTCCATACAGAGGAAGTCCGTTCGTCCGTCCGGAAGGATCGTGCGCAGCGTCATGGCACCCCGTCTCACCGTCGTCGTCCCGCTCTTCAACGTCGAGGAGTACCTCGGAGCCTGCCTGGACTCGCTCGCCGGGCAGACCATGGCCGACCTGGAAGTCGTCATGGTCGACGACGGTTCGACGGACGGCAGCGCCGATGTGGCGCTGCGGTTCGCCCGGCAGGACACCCGCTTCCGGCTGATCCGGCAGAAGAACGCCGGCCTGGGGGCCGCGCGCAACGCGGGCGCCGGACAGGCCCACCCGGACGCGGACTTCCTGGCGTTCGTCGACAGCGACGACGTCGTGCCGCCGGGCGCATTCGCCAGGATGCTCGGTGAACTGGACGCCTCGGGCTCGGACTTCGCGACAGGAAACGTGCTCAGGCTCCGGGCGAACGGGGTGCTCGAACAGTCCCCCATGTTCCGCCGGCCGATGGAGAAGCCCCGCCGGGCCACCCATGTCACCCGGGACTGGATCCTGCTCGGCGACCGCATCGCGTGCAACAAGGTGTTCCGCAGGTCCTTCTGGGACCAGCACGCCTTCGCCTTCCCGACCGGGGTCCTGTACGAGGACATCGCCGTGGTCCTGCCGGCCCACTTCCTGGCCCGGAGCGTCGACGTCGTGGAGGAGCCCGTCTACCACTGGCGGGACCGCGACGGCTCGATCACCACCCGGCGCGCGGTGGCCCGGGGCATCCGCGACCGGGTCACGGCGGTCTCCACGGTCAGCCGGTTCCTCGCCGACCGGGGCATGACGGAGGCGAAGCGGCGTTACGACGAGCACGCGCTCTCCGGCGACCTGTGGCTCTTCATCGAGGCGCTCCCGGACGGTGACGAGAGCTTCCACGAGGCCTTCCTCACCCACGCCAACGCCTTCGCCTCGACGGTCGAACCCGCGGTCCTCGACGCGCTGCCCCTGCATCTGCGGGTCAAGTGGCAGCTCATCCGGGAGCGCAGGACGGCGGAGCTGCTCGAGCTCCTGGCCCACGAGTCCGCCGACCGCGACACCTTCCACGTCCGGGGGCGGCTGCGGCCCAGGGCCCAGTACCCGGGAGTCGACGCCCCCCTCCCGCACAGGGTGGCCGCACTGTCCGCCGAGGATCTCCCCGTGCACGCGCACCTCACCGAGGCCGTGTGGAGGGACGGGCTGCTGCACCTCAAGGGGTACGCGTACGTCCGCAACGCCCCTGGGAGGTCTGCCGGGGCCGGCTGGCTGAGGTCGGGCCGCCGGCTGATCCCCCTGCGGCTGCGCAGGACGGCGACGGACGAGGCGACGGCCGGGTCGGGCCGCTCGCTGCACCGCTACGAGCGGTCCGGCTTCGAGACCGTCGTCGACCCGCGCCGGCTCGTCACCCGGGGCACCGCACGGGGCACCCGCACGCTCTGGAAGCTGGAATCCGTCGTCATCGGCGCGGGGCGCCCGCGACGCGGCCCGATGCGGCTGCTCGGCAATCCGGCCGCGCCCGCCGTGCGTTACGTCGACGAGCGCACCCGGGTCGTCCCGCTGCTCTCCGGGAACAAGCTGGAGCTGCGCGCCGAGCGGGTGGACGCCGTGCTCGCCGGACACGGTCCGACGGAGGCCGGGGACGGGATCCGGATCGCGGTGCGGCTGCTGGGCCAGGACGCGCCGACGGCTCTGCGGATCCAGGAGTGGCGTACGAAGGAGACCCGCGAGTTCCCGCTGGTGCCCGGTGTGGACACCGACGGCCGTACCCTCCTCGCCGAGGTGCCGCTGGTGGCGTTCGGGGGTTCCGACGGCGACTGGGGTGTCCAACTGACCGGCGGTGCGCGACGGCTCGCGGTCGCGGCCCGTCCGGAGACAGACGCCGGCCGGTATCCGCTGCCCGGCGGCCGTGAGGTCTACGCCGCCGCCAATCCCTCCGGGGACCTGGTGCTCACCGACCGGGACGTGCGGCCCGTCGTCACGCGTGTGTCATGGACGGACGACGCCGGCCTGGTCCTGGATGGGGCCTTCCCGGCGGTGCGGTACGAGCCGGCCGAGCTCGTCCTGCGCCACAGCGGCCACCAGGAGGAGCACACCTTCGCCCTGGAGCGGACGGGTGCCGGTTTCCGTACGGTGCTGACCCCCGGGGCGGTCGACGGGGCGGGCGGCACCCTGCCGCTCGCCGAGGGCCGGTGGTACCCGTTCCTCCGGGAGCGCGGTGAGACCGCCCCGGAGCTCTACCTGCCGCTGCGCGTGGTGCACCAGCTGCACGCGGAACTGCCGATCGGGCGCGAGTCGGGAGGTCGCCTCTTCACCCTGGAGCGGCGCTTCCACGACCGGCTCTCCCTGCGGTCGGGCAGCGCCCTGCCACCGGCGGACCGGGGAGCGTACGGGCAGCGCCGGCTGCGCGAGCGGTATGTGGGCGCGCGCGGCGGGGAGCTCCGGGACGCCGTGCTGTACTCCAGCTTCGACGGGCGCCAGTACTCGGACTCGCCCCGCGCCGTCCACGAGGAGCTGGTCCGGCGCGGCACCGGCGTCGAGCACCTCTGGGTGGTGCGGGACCAGCAGGCCGTCGTGCCCGCCGGGGTCCGCGCCGTGGCCCTGCACAGCGCCGAGTGGCACGAGGCGCTCGCCCGCAGCCGGTGGATCGTCACCAACACCCAGCTGCCCGAGTGGTTCGAACGGGTGGAGGGGCAGTTCGTCGTCCAGACGTGGCACGGCACCCCTCTCAAGCGCATCGGCCGTGACCTGGCGGGCACTGCTTTCGCGGACACCGCGTACATCGACTCCATGCCCCGGCGGGCCGCCCAGTGGAGCGTCCTCGTCTCGCCGAACCGCTTCTCCACGCCTGTCCTGCGCCGCGCGTTCGGGCACACGGGCGAGGTGCTGGAGTGCGGCTACCCGCGCAACGACCTGCTGTACGCCTCCGACCGTGCGAAGGTCGCCGCCGCGGTCCGGCAGTCGCTCGCCGTCCCCGAGAGCAAGCGCGTCGTCCTGTACGCCCCCACCTGGCGCGAGGACCGGCCGAAGCAGAGCGGGCTGTACGGGCTCGATCTCCAACTCGACCTGGAACAGGCACGGAAGGCGCTCGGGGACGACCACGTCCTGCTGGTGCGCCGCCACTACCTGGTCGGCGGGAGCATCCCTTCGAGCGACTTCGTGCGCGACGTGTCACGCCATCCCGATGTCGCCGAGCTGATGCTGATCAGCGATGTGCTGGTCACGGACTACTCGTCCCTGATGTTCGACTTCGCGCAGACGGGACGCCCGATGCTGTTCCACACCTACGACCTGGAGCACTACCGCGACACCCTGCGCGGCTTCTGCTTCGACTTCGAGAACCGGGCGCCCGGCCCGCTGATCACCGACTCGGCCTCCGTCGTCGAGGCGCTGCGCGACCCGGAGGCGGCGACGGCGGGCCACCGGGAGGCGTACGCCGGCTTCCGGGAGTCGTTCTGCGACCTGGACGACGGGACGGCGGCCGCCCAGGTAGTGGACCGGATGCTGAAGGGGGCACAGGCATGAGTACGCCCGACTTCAGCTGTGTGATCACCGCCGCGGAGGGCGGGGAGGCAGCACTGACGGCCTCCGTGGAGTCCGTGCTCGACCAGAGCCTGCGCGCCGTCGAGGCCCTCGTCGTCCTGCCCGCCGGAGCCCCCGCCGCCCTGCGGGGTGCGGCCGGCTCGCTCGCCGGGCGCTCCCCGGACCGCATCCGCGTGCTCGACCCCGGTACGGACTCCGTCGCCTCGCTGCGCAACGCCGGCCTGGACGCGGCGCGCGGCACGTACGTCCTCGTGCTCGACGTCGGCGAGCGCCTCCAGCGGCACGCGTGCCGCAACCTCTGGGAGGCCGGAACGCGGACCCGCGCCGACCTGATCGCCGGGCGCTGGGCCCGGCTCACCGGTGAGGGGACGAAGGAACGGGAACCCTCCTGGCAGCATCCGCTGTTCCTCCGCTCACGTACGGTCGTCCGGTTCTCCGAGGCGCCCGAACTGGCCGTGCGGGACGCCCTGGTGACCGGGTTCTGCGTGCGGCGCGCGGCATTGGAACGGCACGCGCTGCGCTACGACGAGGACCTCACCCACAGCGGGATCCTGTTCGGCCCCCTGGCGGCGTCCGTGGTCGGCCGGATCGCTCTCGTACGCCGTCGGATCGTCTCCGGTCGGGCCGTGCCCGACGCCGGCCGGGACCTCGCCGGGCTCGTCGAGGCGCACCGGCGTGTCTGCCACGTGCTGGTGGCCCAGGGGCTGACTGAACTGCGTGAGCAGCGGGACGGCGCCTTCCTCCTGGACCACCTGGTGCCGCTGGTGCGCAGCTTCCCCGAACTGCCCGCCGCGGCACGCGAACGCGTCGCGGCGACGGCGGCCCGGGTGCTGCCCGGCTCCGTCCCCGAGCCGGTCCTGCTCACCCTCCCGCCCGTCGAGCGCGTCGGCGTCCGGCTGCTGGAGCGGGGGGACGAGGACGGGGTGCTCACCGCGGCGTACGCGCTGCGCAGGAGGGGAGTCGTGGCCGCGCCCCTCACCACGGCGGACAACGGGCGGGTGTACTGGCCGGGTGGCCCGGACCCCGTGCTGGACGTCACCGAACTCGGCCATCAGTACCGGGCGTTCGGCGAGCTGAAGCTGATGAACAGGCTCACTCGCTACGAGGCCGACGGCCGCCGGGTCCTGATCGAGGGCCGGCTCGTGCTGCCCGCTCACACCGGGCCCGACCCGGAGGGGCCCCTCACGGCCCATCTGGAGTTCCGCGTACGCGACGGCTCCCGCGCGTTCCGCGCCCCGGTCCACGAACTGCGGCCGGACGCGACCGGGATCGGCTGGTCCGTCCGGGCCGACCTCACGCGCCTGCTGCGCCCCTTCGGCCCCCGCGACACGGTGTGGGACGCGCGGATGGTCGTGGAGGACGGGCGAACCCGTTCGGTGAGCGATCTCTTCGCCGCCCACGACCTCGTCGGCCCGTCCGACCGTTCCCCCGCCTCGCCCCGGCTGGGCAGGACGACCGGGGACACCTGGCAGCCGTACATCACGCTCCGGGACCATCTGGCGCTGCGGCTCGAAGCCCGCCTGCGGCCCGCCCGTACGGCCCGCAGGCTGGTCCACTACGCCACCCACTTCCGCCCCGCCCGCCGGGCCAGGCTCCTGCTGCGGGCTCTGCGTAAGCGCCGGGACAGGCTGCACGCCAGGGGCTTCAAGGTGTCCGTCTACCGCTCGTGGCTGCTCCGGCTGCCCGTGCGCAGGGGCTCCGTGGTCTTCGAGAGCCACATGGGCACCTGCTACGGCGACAGCCCCCGGGCCGTCCACGAGGAGGTACGCGCGCGAGGGCTCCCGCTGCGCTGCGTCTGGTCGTACGCCGATTCCCCGGCCGGGTTCCCCGCGGACGCCAGGCTGGTCCGCCGCTGGTCCTGGCGCTATCTGTGGGCCCTGGCGCGGGCGGAGTACTGGGTCGACAACCAGGGGTTCCCCCAGCACCTCGACAAGCCCTCCGGCACGGCATACCTCCAGACCTGGCACGGGTCGGCGTACAAGCGCATGGGGTTCGACGAGACCCGGGTGCGCATGCAGAACGCCCCGCAGCGCGAGCGGCTCCAGCAGGCCGTGCACCGGTTCGACCACTTCCTCGTACGGTCCGAGCACGACGAGCGCACGCTGGCCCGCGCCTACCGGCTGCCCGGAAGCGCACTGCTGCGCACCGGCTACCCGCGCAACGACGCGTTGCTCGCCGCGCGGGCTCGGGACGAGACCCAGGGGAGGCTGCCGCGCCCGGCGCTCGCGGCCGAGCTCGGGCTGCCCGACCACCGCAAGGTCGTGCTGTACGCGCCGACCTTCCGGGGCGGGCCGGGCAAGCGCAAGCGGCAGCGGCTGCTCCTGGACGCGGCGCGCTTCGCGGAGCGCTTCGGCGACACGTACACGCTGCTGGTGCGGGCGCACTACCTGGAGGCGGCGAGCCTGCCGGCCTGCCCGCCCGGGACGGTCGTGGACGTCTCGCGCCACCACGACGTCAGCGAACTCCTCGCGCTCGCGGACGTCCTGGTCACGGACTACTCGTCGATCATGTTCGACTACGCCCTCCTGGACCGCCCGATCGTCCTCTTCGCCCCCGATCTCGACGCCTACGCCGCCGAGCGGGGCAGCTATTTCGACCTGCGTGAGAAGGCGCCGGGCCCGGTGGCGGCGACCGAGGAGGAGCTGTTCGCCGTGCTGGCCCGGCTGAAGACCGCGGACACCGGCTTCCAGGAACGACGCGCCGCCTTCGCCGAGGAGTTCGGAGCGTACGACCGGGGGGACGCGGCCCGGGCGGTCGTCGACACCGTGTTCGCCCGGCATCTCGTCCCGTCCCGTACCGCTCGCACCGGGGAGCCCCGTCGATGAACCGCAGCCGTGATGTCTTCATCGTCTCCAACAGCACCGACGAACTCGGCGGTGTGACCGGCTGGATGCACCGGACCGCCCAGCTGTTCCAGGAGGCCGGCCACCGGGTGCACACCATCGGCATCCACGCCTCCGAGCGGAAGATGGCCCTGCCGGAGCCGCCGGGTTACCCGGTGACCGCCCTGTACCCCGCGCATCCGCCGACGCCCTGGGCGCCGAAGGGCGTCCGGGACCGCTTCCGGTTCGCCGCCCGGCGCGCGGAGGCAGGCCGTGCGGCGCGGAAGCGGCTGGCGGTCGACCAGCTCTCGGAGATCTTCCGGGCGGCCCGGCCCGGAGGAGTGGTGATCGTCAGCCAGGTCTGGGCGATGGAGTGGGTCGGCGAGGCGGACACCGGCGGTCTGCGGGTGATCGGGATGAGCCACGAGTCCTACGACTACTCCCGGGCGAGTCATCGCTACCGCTGGATCAAGAACCACTATCCGCCGCTCGACCGTTGGCTCGTCCTCACGGAGGAGGACGCCGACAAGTGGGCGGGCGACGGGATGAACAACGTGGGCTTCATGCCCAACGCCCTGGCCGCCCTGCCCGAAGTGCCCTCCCCGCGCCGGGAGAAGTCGGTCGCGAGCATCGGACGGCTCACCGACCAGAAGGGCATCGACATGCTCCTGGACACCTGGGCGCTGGTTGCTCCGCACCGGCCGGACTGGCGGCTGGACGTGTACGGGGCCGGAGAGGACGAGGCGGACCTCAGGGCGCAGTGCACCGGACTGGGGCTCGATTCCTCGGTCGGGTGGCGGGGGCGCACCGACGACGTCCCCGGGGCGCTCGCCGCCTCCTCCGTCTTCGTCCAGTCCTCACGCGGCGAGGGCTTCCCCCTGGCGCTCCTGGAGGCCATGGCGAGCGGGGTGCCGTGCGCGGCGTTCGACTGCGCGCCGGGCGTACGGGAGATCGTGCGGGACGGTGAGGACGGGCTGCTCGCGCCCGCGGGTGACGTCGGCGCGCTCGCCGACCGGCTGCTCCGGCTCACCGGCAACCCCCGGATGCGGGACGCGATGGGGGACCGGGCGCGGACCAACGTCCAGCGGTTCTCCGAGGCGGAGATCATGGGCCGCTGGGAAGAGCTGTTCGCGTTCCTGGAGCGCTGAACGCCCCGGGGGTGCCGGGCGGGCCCCGGGGTGTCCGACACCCCGGGGCAGGGCCTCAACCGTTGCTGTACTCCCGGACGGTCACCTGCCGGGGGACCCCCGTGGGCCCGCAGCTCGGCTGAGGGGCGGGCAGCGGCAGGCCCGAGGTGTCTTCCAGGAAGACCCGGCGCACCACCCGCTCCGCCGCGTGCCCGTCGTCGTACGGGCAGAACCTGGCCCGGAACGCGGCCCGGCGCTGCGCGGATCGGGGCCCGCGCCAGTGGTCCGTGGCGAAGATCTCGTGCAGCTCCTCCTGGTCACGGGCGACCGCGCCGGGCGGGAAGGCCGCCGGATCGAAGTACGTGCCACGGGCCGCCTCGTACGCCTGCGCGTCCTCCAGGTGCAGGACGACCGGCCGGTCCAGGTTGACGTAGTCGAACATCAGTGACGAGTAGTCCGTGATCAGCCCGTCGGAGGCGAGACAGAGTTCCTCGACGGACGGGTGGGCGCTGACGTCGATGATCCGCGGGTGCCGGAGGTGACCGGCGGTGGCCCGGGCCGTCGCGTCCAGGTAGTGGGAGCGGGCCAGGATCACGAAGTGCGGTCCCAGGACGCGGGCCAGCTGTTCCAGGTCCAGGGAGTGCCGCTGGGCACGCCGGTAGTCCCGGTGGGTCGGCGCGTACAGCAGGGCGGTGCTGCCCTCCGGGACCCCCAGGCGCTCGCGCAGCCGCGCGGCCTCCTCGGGTGTCGTGCGGCAGAAGACGTCGTTGCGCGGGCTGCCGTACTCCAGCGTGGTGTAGCCCGACGGGTAGGTGCGCTCCCAGACGAGCGTGGAGTGCTGGTTGGCCGAGAGCGAGTAGTCCCATTTATCGACGTTGCGCAGCAGCTGGTCGAAGTCCATGGAGCCGGCCGCCGCCGGGCGGTGCACGAGGTCGGTCCCCATGGTCTTCAGCGGGGTCCCGTGATGGGTCTGCAGCAGCACCTGGCCGCGTCTCTTCACGAGCCTGCGGTCGAAGTTGACGTTGTTCACGAGGTACTTGGAGCGTGCCAGCGCCGTCCAGTAGGCGGCCGTCCCCGGGTGCAGCACGCGGGTCGCCTCCGGCACCGAGTGGGCGTCCTCCGGGCGGCAGATCCAGGACGTGCGCAGCCCGGGCACGAGGGCCCTGGCCGTGGCCTCCAGCGCGGCGGGGCTGCAGGTGTAGCCGCGGTGCCAGTAGGCGGCGAACACGGCGTCCCCGCTCCGGACGGGCAGCCGCAGCTGGACGCGGTAGTGCAGCTGGAGCGCCGCCGCCCGCACGGCCCGGCGGGCCGCCGAGGCCGCGCGCCCGAGCCTGCCGTGCAGCCGCTGTGCGGCCCACAGGGCGCGGTACGTGCGGTGGGCGCCCAGCCGGAACAGCGCGTGCCGCACCCGGGTACGGCGGGACACGGGGGCGCCGGGGGCGCGGTAGCGGCGGCAGTGGGCGCGGGCGCGGCGGAAGAACTGGGCCCGGCTGCCGCGCGGCAGCCGGCCCCGGGAGGTGAAGAGGGTCGAGAAGTGGTCGAGCATCCGGCGGAACATCACCGGCCGCCAGACGGCGAGTTCGGGGCGGGCGTCGATGAAGGCGAAGACCCGGTCGTACTGGTCGAAGACGTCGAAGTGCCGGTGGGTGGTGGTGGAGAGGATGTTGCCCCGGCGCCGCTGGCGGTACTGCACGCAGACGCTGTCCAGCACGGCGATCGACCCGGCGGCCATCAGCACCGGGTAGGTCCAGGGGGTGTCCTCGTAGTAGCCGGGCGGAAAGGTGAAGCCCTCGGCCTCGATGAACTCGCGGCGGTACGCCTTGTTCCACACGACCATCAGGACCTTGAGCAGCTCGGGCCGCTCCGTGAGCCGGAAGGAGGCGGGGCCGGTCTCGGCGAGGTGCTGGGCGAAGGTGTTGCGTACGCTCTCGCCCGACCAGTACGTACGGGCGTAGTCGTAGACCAGGACGTCGGGGCCGCCGGTGGCTTCCAGGCGGTCGGCGATGACCTGGAGCGCCTCGGGGGAGAAGGTGTCGTCGCCGTCGAGGAAGAGCAGGTAGTCCCCGGTCGCCCTGGCGACCCCGGCGTTGCGGGCCGGTCCCAGGCCGGAGTTGCGCGGAAGATGGACGGCGCTGACCCGGGGGTCGCGTACGGCGTACTCGTCGGCGATCGGGCCGCAGGCGTCCGGCGAACAGTCGTCGACCACGATGATCTCGTAGTCCTTGAACGACTGGTTCAGCACGGAGTCGAGACACGCGTGCAGATACGCCTGGACCCGGTACGCGGGCACGATGACACTGAACCGGGGCACAACACATCCAGGGGTCGTTCGCGGGAGGGCAGGTGGCCCGCAAACGGCCGATGGGGTGACTTGGTTACGTGGAATATGGCATTCGGGGGAAGTACGAGGTAGGGCGGCCCGATCGCGAGTGAACGGGCCGCCCTGATGTTGACGAACGTATGTGCTGAAGTGCCGCTTCGCGGCCACGCGCTACTTGACGGCGCCCGCCATCACGCCGGAGACGAACTGCCGCTGGAAGGCGAAGAACACCGCCAGCGGGATCACCATGGACACGAAGGCGCCGGGCGCCAGCACGTCGATGTTGTTGCCGAACTGCCGGACCTGCTGCTGCAGGGCCACGGTGATCGGCGGGGACTCCGAGTCCGCGAAGATCAGCGCGACCAGCATGTCGTTCCACACCCAGAGGAACTGGAAGATCCCGAGCGAGGCGATCGCCGGGCCGCCGAGCGGCATCACGACCCGGGTGAACAGCCGTATCTCGCCCGCGCCGTCCAGCCGCGCGGCCTCCAGCAGTTCGCGCGGGATCTCGGCGAAGAAGTTCCGCAGCAGGAAGATGGCGAACGGCAGGCCGAACGCCGTGTGGAACATGACCACGCCGAAGGTGGTCTCGAAGATCCCGATGGTGCCGAAGAGCTCGGAGACCGGGATCAGGGCGACCTGCACGGGGACCACCAGCAGCCCCACGACCACCAGGAACCACCAGTCGCGGCCGGGGAACTCCATCCAGGCGAAGGCGTATCCGGCGAGCGATCCGATGACGACCACCAGGAAGGTGGACGGGACGGTGATCATGACCGTGCTGAAGAGGGAATCGGTGATGGTCGAGTTGTCCAGCAGGCGCTGGTAGTTGTCGAAGGTGAGCTCGGAGGGTGCGGTGAAGATCTTCCACCAGCCGCTCGCCGCGATGTCCTCGGGCCCGCGCAGCGAGGAGAGCAGCAGCCCGATGGTCGGCATCAGCCAGAACAGGCCCACCAGGATGAGGAAGACCCGCATGGCGCCACCGCCCGCCCGGGCGGCGATCCGGGCGCCGAGGGACTGCTCGGTCTTCGCGGCCGAACCGGCCCGGGAGACCTTCTTGGCCTGTACCGCCTCGGTCGTCGTCACCGGCGCCCCTCCTTCCGCATGCGGCGGATGTTGAACAGCATCACCGGGATCACCAGCAGCAGCAGGAGTACGGCGATGGCGCTGCCGACCCCGAGATCCGCGTCCGTGCCGAACGAGGAGCGGTACAGCTGGAGCGCCAGGACGTTCGCGTCGTCCTGGGACGAGCCCGGCGCGATGATGAAGACCAGGTCGAAGATCTTCAGGACGTTGATCATCAGGGTGACAAGGACCACCGCGAGCACGGGCGCCAGCATCGGCACCGTGATCCGGCGGAACACCTGCCACTCGTTCGCGCCGTCCACCCGCGCCGCTTCGAGGAGTTCGCGTGGCAGTCCCGCCAGGCCGGCGGCGATCAGCACCATCGCGAATCCGGCCCACATCCAGACGTAGCTGCCGATGATCCCCGGCGTCACGAGGGACGGGCCGAGCCAGTCGACCCCGTTGTACGGCTCCCGGAAGTTGTCCGCCGGCAGCCGGAGCAGTGACCCGTCGGCCGAGGCGGGCAGGGTGAACACCCCGTCCGCGCCGGCCGTCGCCGAGGCGACGACCTTGCCGTCCTTCACCGCCTCGACGGTGATGCCCTTGAGGCCGAGCTCCTTCGGATCGACGACGTTGGGTTTGCCGCCGCCGCCCTTGGTGAAGTCGAGCCACGCCGTCCCGGTGATGCCCTCACCCGACGCGGTGGCCGCCTTCGCGGGCTTCGCGTCGCCCGGCATCTTCGCGGGCACGACACCGACCAGCGGCAGGCTCACCGGTTCACCGGCCCGCACCGGTTCCTTCGTGACGAAGGAACCGCTGCCCCCGGCCTTCAGCGGATGGACGGGCAGCGGATGTGCCTTCGGGAAGCCCGAGGACTGCGCGAACGTGTCGTGGACCCCCACCGCGACGGCGTTGGCGACGCCGCGCTCCGGCGCCTGTTCGTACACCAGGCGGAAGATGATGCCGGCGGCCAGCATGGAGATCGCCATCGGCATGAAGACGATCAGCTTGAACGCCGTACCCCATCGGATCCGTTCGGTGAGCACCGCGAAGATCAGGCCCAGCACGGTGGCGACCGTCGGCGCGAACACGACCCAGATCGCGTTGTTCTTGACCGCGGTCCGGATGGTGTCGTCCGTGAACAGCGCCTTGTAGTTGTCGAGGCCCGCGAAGCCGGTGCCGGACTGGTCGAGGAACGAGCGGTAGACGGAGTACACGATCGGATAGACGACGAGTGAGCCGAGCAGCACCAGGGCCGGCAGCAGGAACGCCGCCGCGACGGCCCTCCGGGTGCCGGTCACGCTTCCGCGTGGGCGCTTGCCCCGGCCCGTTCCCGTGTCAGGACGCTTGTCGGCGGGGGGCGCGCTGTCCGCGCCCCCCGCTGTCGCTGTGGTCATCCCGTCAGCTCGTGAACGCCTTGGCCGCGTCGGACTCCAGTTTGGCCTGGGTCCCCGCGATGTCCTTCGGGTTCTTCAGGAAGTCCTGGAGCGTCTTCCACTCACCCTTGCCGGGCGTCCCGCCGAACGACTGCGGGGCCTGGTCGGACATGTCGAACCGGACGTCGTCACCGGCGTCGATCAGCGCTTCGGCCATCGTGCGCTGCACGTCGTTCGGGTACGCCGCGGTGTCCAGCGACTTGTTGGGCGAGATGAACCCGCCCGCCTCGGCCCAGATCTTGGCCGAGTCCTTCGAGGCCAGCCAGGTCAGGAGCGCCTGGGCGCCCTTGCTGTCCTTCAGCGCCACGGCCGCGTCCCCGCCCGTCACCACGGGGGAGTCCGCGCCGACCGCCGGGAACGGGAACACCTTGGCGTCCGTGCCGATCTTCGCCTCTGTCTGCGCGATGTTGATGGAGACGAAGTCGCCCTCGAAGACCATGGCGCCCTTGGGCTGGTCGCCGCCGGTGAACGTCTGCGTGACGGATGCCGGGAACTCGGTCTGCAGGGCGCCGTCCGCGCCGCCGGAGATCAGGCTCGGCTTGCCGAAGAGCTCTGCGAGCGTGGTCAGGGCGTCCTTGACGGAGGGGTCCGTCCACTTGATCTCGTGCTTGGCCAGCTGGTCGTACTTCTCCGGGCCGGCCTGCGAGAGGTAGACGTTCTCGAACCAGTCGGTGAGCGTCCAGCCGTCCGCGCCGCCGACCGAGACCGGGGTGACACCGGAGGCGGAGACCGTCTCGGCCGTGGCCAGGAAGTCCTTCCAGGTCTTCGGCTCGCTCGCGCCCGCGTTCTCGAACGCCTTGGTGTTGTACCAGACCAGGGACTTGTTGGCGGCCTTGAAGTAGACGCCGTACTGGGTGCCGTCGACCGCGCCGAGGTCCTGCCAGACCTGCGAGTAGTTCTGGCCCAGCTGGGCCCGCGCCTCGTTGCCGACCGGCTTGGCCCACTTCTTGGCCACGGCCTGCTGGATCGCGCCCACCTGGGGGATCATCGCGACGTCCGGGGGCTGGCCGCCCGCGATCTTCGTACCGAGGAAGTTGACGATCGGGTCCTGTGCCGGGACGAAGGTGACCGTGGCACCCGTCCGCTTCTCGAACTCGTCGAGGACCTTGGTGAAGTTGGCCTGCTCGGGTCCGGTCCAGACCGCGGCGACCGATATCTTCTCGCCGTCCAGCTTCGGGAGGTTGACGCTCGACGGGCTGTCCTCGCTCTTGCCGGATTTCTCGCCGGCCTTGTCCTTGCTGTCGCTGTCGCCGCTGCATCCGGCGAGGGCCAGCGCCCCGATCGCGGTGAACACCAGTGCGGCCCTACGCATTCGAAGGGTTGTGCGCATCCCTGCCCCGTCTCTCCTGCGCGCGCATGAGCGTCGACCGGCACCAACGGTGGGACCTTGCGGTGCCGTTCACGTCTCACATCGTGCGGTTCACGTCGTCCGTGCGCACAGTCCTATGCCCGGCACCCCGGGGCCGCAATACCGCCGCCTGGGCCAACTCCGTGATCGTGATGGGCTCGTGACGTCGCGCGGGACGCAGGCGGGGCTTCCAGGCCCTGTCCGCAAAGTCCCGCCCGGCCCGCGACGCCCGGCACGCACATTCGCTGCGTCGTCGTATCGGCCGGGTACGTTCAGTACGAGGCCGACACTCCGCCTTGCGACTGCACGCACCCGACGCCGCGGGCCACGCCCTCCGGGCGTACGGCGGGACTCTGCGGGTCAATACACCTGGGGAATCAGCGGAGGGAGAGGCTCCGCGTTCACCGAACGGGCCGCCCTCTCCAGGGCACTGGCCAGCAGGGCCAGGTCGGTGGGGCCGTTGCCCAGCTCGCGGACCGGCCGGCGGGTCGGCGGATCCCCCATCCGCTCCCACTCCAGCGGTACGACGGTGGGGCGCAGGGTCGCCGTGCGCGGGATACGGCCGGTGACACGGCCGCCCTGGAACGGCGTCACCCGGCCGTCCGGGTGCCCCAGCCTCCCCCGGCCGGGGGACGCCTCGTCCGGGGACGGGGGGACGACCGGCGGGTCGAGCACGATGCGCAGCCGGGCGCCCCGGGCCAGCTCCGTGTCCTCGGTGCGGTCCGGGCGGGCGGAGGTGGCGACCAGATGAACGCCGAGCCGCCCGCCGTCCCTGGCCACGGCCTCCAGCACCCGGACGACGGACCCGGCGGACGGGCGGCCCGGACTCCCCAGTGCCGGGGCCACCAGGGCGTCGAAGTCGTCGGCCAGGACGACCAGCCTCGGAAGGGGGGAGGGCCCGGGGTCCACCGGGCGGGCCGCGGCGGGCCGCAGCCGCAGAGTGCCGCTGGCGGGCGATTCCAGGTCGCCGCGCTGTTCGGCGGAGCCGACGGCGCGACGGCCGGTGAGCCCCTGCGACTCCTCGTACCGCGCATGCCATTCGGCGAAGTCCAGCGTGCCGAGCAGCTCCGCCCGGCGCTTCAGCTCGCCGCCCAGCGCCTGGGCGAACTCCCGCATCCGTACGGGGTCGGAGGCCGCCAGGTGTGTGAAGACGTGCGGGAGCTCCGTGCAGGGGCGCAGTCCCTCGCTCCGCTCCCCGCGCTCGCCGCCCTCTCCGTCGATGAGCAGGATGCCGAGCCGGTCGGGGCGGGCGGCGGAGGCCAGGGAGGCGGCGGCGGCGCGCAGCAGCTCCGTACGCCCGCTGCCCGCGGGGCCCTCGATCAGCAGATGCGGTCCCTCGTCGGCGAGGTCGACGGAGAGCGGGCCCCTGGGACCGGCGCCGAGGACGATCACGGGCCGGCCCGCGTAACCGGAGGACGTGGGCGCGGGTCCGGTCTCCGGGGAGCCGCTGTCGCGTCGCTGCTCGCCGATACGGGGGGAGGAGCCGCTCCCGGCCGCGGGGCTGTAGGCGGAGCGGCCCGAGCCCGAACTGGTCGGCCCGCTGCTCCGGAACGGGGTGTGCCCGGAGTCGGGGGACTCGCGCTGCGCGCCCACCCGCGGCCCGGTGCTCAGGGTGCGGCCCGAGCTCGTCGTGTCCAGGTCCGCGGAGCCCGGTGCGGGGGTGTGCACCGTCGCGCCCGGCTGGTCCTCGGCCGTGGAGGCCCAGCGGGCCATCAGGGAGGCCGGGGTGGCCCTGGCGAGGCCCAGCTCGTCCAGCAGGCGCGCGGAGGGCGGCAGGGCCGCAGCTATGGGCCGGCCGGGGAGGGCGGCCGCGCCCTCGTCCCGCAGCGGGGCCAGCGCGCGCCCGAACCGCTCGGCCCAGGCCGCCGAGACGGCGTCCACCGCGGCGACCGTGCCGTGGCCGGCGGCCTGGCCGCCCGCCGTGCGCAGGAGCCGCAGCGCGGTCGCGACGTCGCCGCTGAGCATGGCCACCGCACCGCACTCGCGGAAGGCGATCGAGGCCCGGCACGCGGTGTCGTAGGTCGCGGCCACCGGGGAGGTCGGGGAGGCGGCCGGGGTCTCCGCCAGGCAGATCAGATGGATTCCGGCGGCGGCTCCGGCACCGGCCAGACCGGCGGTGGTCTCGCGCAGGGCCGCCGAGCCGGGGTCGCCGTCCACGATCACCACGGTGTACGGCCCGGTGTGGAGCCGGGCCGCCTCGGCCACGGCGGTCCGGTCGGCGCTCGCCCAGCCGTGTCCCAGGGGCCCCTCCTCCAGGCGGCGCACCAGCTCCGCCGCGCGGGCGCCCGCCTGCTCACGGTCGTACGCGAGGAGGAGGCGGCAGTCCTGGCCGTGCATGGGGCGCAGGTGGGGCAGCCAGCCGAGCCAGGACCACTCGCGCCGCCGCTCCTCCAGGCTCCGGGTCCGGTCCGTGCTGATCAGCACGATCTCCAGGTCGAAGGGGGAGTGCAGCGCGGCGAGCTGCGCCACCGTCGAGCGGGCGAGGCCCGAGAGCCGGGCTCGGGGGCCCGCGAGCCCGAGGGAGCCGGCCTCCCGCAGCCCGACGGTGACCGGCACGGCGGGTAGATCGGCCCGCTCCGTCGTCCCGAGCCGTACGACCAGGGCCTCGGGATGCGCGGTGTCGCGCTCCCACAGACGGGGGCCGGGGCCGAGCGCCGTGAGGAGCACGGTCGCGGGGTCCGGCCAGGTCCCGGCGGGGGCGGAGGGGGAGTGCGGGGGTACGGAGGGGGCGTGCGAGGCGGACACGGGCTCCGGGCCGGCCGCCGGTGAGTCACCGGACGGCATGCCGTGCGCCTGCTCGCCCTTGCCACCGGTGAGCCGCCGGGCCCAGGCGCCTATGCCGCGCCTGGGCCCCTCCCCGGGGGCGAGTGCGGAGCCGCGGCCGTGGGTGACCTGCGCGAAGGGCTCGGCCTGGTGGGCGTCGTGGCCGGACGGACCGTCGTCGTACGCCTCGTGCCCGGTGGGGGCGGAGCCGTACGCGTGGCCGTGTCCGCCGGCCGGGCCCGCGTCGGGCTCCCCGGCCGTTCCCGGGGCGCCGCCCGCGGCGGGGCGGGCCACCCGCAGATGGCCCTCGCCGTCCGGCGTCGTCGTCAGTGTGGGCGTGCGGTCGCCGGGGGTGAGCCGGAGCGTCGACTCACCGAGCCTCAGCAGGGCACCGGGGACGAGCCGGACCGGGCGGTCGTGGACGTCCGTGCCGTCCAGCGAGGTGCCGTTGGTGGAGCCCAGGTCGGCGACGGAGACGCGGCCGTCGTCCGAGACCGTCACCGCGCAGTGCAGCCGTGACACGTCGGGGTCGTCGAGCGGGACGTCCGCGTCGGCGGAACGGCCGATGCGGATCTGTCCGCCGTGCAGCAGGTGGACCCCGCCGGCATCCGGTCCCGCGATCACGTGCAGCCGGGCCGGGACGGCGTCGTCGGCCGCCTCGTCCTCGCCGGGCACCTGGAGCGAGAGCACCGTGCCGTCCACCAGGGGCGGCTCGCCGAGGGCGCAGCGCTGCGGGTCGAGCCGCTCGCGGCCGACGTACAGCACGGTGGCGCCGCCGCCCAGGGAGTTCTCGGGGCCGGACACCGCTGTGGCCAGGGCGGATGCGACGGCCGCGAGAGCCGTCCCCGCCGGGGCGGTCACGAGCACGTCGCAGGCGCGTGCCGGGGTCTGGCCGCTGCGCGGCGCGAGGACGGTCAGCCGGATCTGCATCGCCGTCAGCGGTCCCTTCTGCGCGGGGTGCCCGGCAGGGGAAATGCCCTGTGATTCCCCCCACCCGGCACGGACGCGTCGTCCGGTACAGGTCGTCACGGAACGTGAGGCTCCCGACCCCACAGTTCCGTGCTGGAGGCATCCTCGCACCTGCGACTGACAACACGCCCGGGGGTGGCCGCTAAGTGATCTTGAATGGCCGAGTGTGGGGGTAAAAGTGCCTGCTTGGTCCTGCCGGGGACGTGCTGCACACTCGTTCGGTAACCAACTCTTCCGTGTGGGCGTCTTCCCGTGAACACAGCGGCAACACGACCGGAGGACGACCCACCTGTGCCCCGTACGGCGGCATTAGAGTGGGCCGGAACATCCGGCGGGCCCCGGGGGACCGCGAGCACAACGATCAGCAGGGAGCGCGTGACGTGCGGCCAGTCGGCAGCAAGTACCTGCTCGAGGAGCCGCTCGGACGCGGCGCCACGGGCACCGTCTGGCGAGCCCGCCAGCGGGAGACCGCGGGCGCCGAGGCGGCCGTCGCCGGGCAGCCCGGCGAGACCGTTGCGATCAAGGTGCTCAAGGAGGAGCTCGCCAACGACGCGGATGTCGTGATGCGGTTCCTGCGTGAGCGTTCCGTGCTGCTGCGGCTCACCCACGCGAACATCGTGCGCACCAGGGACCTCGTCGTCGAGGGCGATCTCCTCGCCCTGGTGATGGACCTGATCGACGGACCCGACCTGCACCGGTACCTCCGCGAGAACGGCCCGCTCACCCCGGTCGCCGCCTCGCTGCTCACCGCCCAGATCGCGGACGCGCTGGCCGCGAGCCACGCCGACGGCGTCGTGCACCGCGACCTGAAGCCCGCCAACGTGCTGCTCGACCAGCGCGACGGCGGCATGAAGCCGATGCTCACCGACTTCGGTATCGCGCGCCTCGCGGACTCCCCGGGGCTGACCCGGACCCATGAGTTCGTCGGCACGCCCGCCTACGTGGCGCCCGAGTCGGCCGAGGGCCGTCCGCAGACCTCCGCCGTGGACATCTACGGCGCGGGCATCCTGCTGTACGAGCTGGTCACCGGCCGTCCGCCGTTCGCGGGCGGCACCGCGTTGGAGGTCCTGCACCGGCACCTCAGCGAGGAGCCCCAGCGCCCCGGTACCGTCCCGGAGCCGCTGTGGACGGTCATAGAGCGCTGCCTGCGCAAGGACCCGGACCAGCGGCCCAGCGCCGTGAACCTCGCCCGTGCGCTGCGTACGGTCGGCGCCGGCGTCGGCGTGCACGCGAACTCGGCGCAGATCGCGGCCGCCGAGGGCGTGGGCGCCCTGCTCGCGCCCGACCCGGCGCCCGCCGCCGTCCCGGAGACCCCGGGCGCCGCCGACCCGACCCAGGTGCTGCCGAGCAACGCGGGCTCGTACGACCCGTCGGCCGCGACCAGCGTGATGCAGCAGACCCCGGGCGGGGGCGGCCAGGCGGACCCGACCGCGATGATGCCTCCCGTGCCGCCGCGCCCCGACGGTCCGCCGGGACCCGACGAGCCGCACCCGTGGCAGTCCCAGCTCCGGGCCGCCCGGGACCGCAACGAGCAGACGCAGGTCCAGTACCTCGACCCGAGCCAGGACCCGCTCCGCCGCCGCCCCCAGCGTCAGCAGCCGCCGCAGGACAGGCAGCCCCAGCGCCAGCAGCCGCAGCGCGCGCAGCAGTACCCGCAGCAGCAGCCCCAGCGCTACCAGCCGCAGCCCCAGCAGCAGCGGCCCCCACAGCCGCAGCCGCAGCGGCAGCAGTACGCGCCCCCGCAGCAGCCCCCGCCCCAGGCGCCGGCCCCGCGCCAGCCCCGGCAGCGCAGCGCCAACCCGATGCGCATCCCCGGCCTCGGCTGCCTCAAGGGGTGCCTGTTCACGGTGGTGCTGCTGGTAGTCGCCGCCTGGCTCATCTGGGAGCTGACGCCGCTTCAGGACTGGGTCGCCCAGGGCAAGAGCTTCTGGGACGCCATAGGGGACGGGATCGGCGAGGTCACCGGCTGGTTCGAGGACCTCGGCGGAAGCGGCTCCGGCGGCTCGACCGGCCAGTAACAGTCCCCACTCTGTGTCTTTGTCGACTTCTGCGGGCCCAATTCGCCCGCAGAAGTGAAGGTTGGCGCCATCCAGGGCACGCAACACCCCGTTCGCCGCGTAACTTTGTCGACCGGGGGGTCAACGCCAGCCGCTGAGGGAGCAGTCTTGGCACGGAATATCGGCAGCCGGTACACCGCCCACCAGATCCTGGGGCGCGGCAGCGCCGGCACGGTGTGGCTCGGCGAGGGGCCCGAGGGCCCGGTCGCCATCAAGCTGCTCCGTGAGGACCTCGCGTCCGACCAGGAGCTCGTGGGCCGCTTCGTGCAGGAGCGCACCGCGCTGCTCGGGCTCGGGCATCCGCACGTCGTCGCCGTCCGCGACCTCGTGGTGGACGGCACCGACCTGGCGCTGGTGATGGATCTGGTGCGGGGCACCGATCTGCGCACCCGCCTGGACCGGGAGCGCCGGCTCGCGCCCGAGGCCGCCGCGGCGATCATCGCGGACGTCGCCGACGGTCTCGCCGCCGCGCACCGCGCAGGGGTGGTGCACCGTGACGTCAAGCCGGAGAACATCCTGCTCGACATGGAGGGACCGCTCGGCCCCGGCGGTTCGCACCCCGCGCTGCTCACCGACTTCGGTGTCGCCAAGCTGATCGACACCCCGCGCCGCACCAAGGCCACCAAGATCATCGGTACGCCGGACTACCTGGCCCCCGAGATCGTCGAGGGCCTCCCGCCGCGCGCCGCCGTGGACATCTACGCCCTCGCCACCGTGCTCTACGAGCTGCTCGCCGGCTTCACGCCCTTCGGCGGCGGCCACCCCGGGGCCGTCCTGCGCCGCCATGTGACCGAGACGGTCGTCCCGCTCCCGGGCATCCCGGAGGAGCTCTGGCAGCTCCTCGTCCAGTGCCTGGCCAAGGCCCCGGCCTCCCGGCTGCGCGCCTCCGAGCTCGCGACCCGGCTGAGGGAGCTGCTCCCGCTGCTGTCCGGGATACCCCCGCTGGACGTCGACGAGCCGGACAACGAGACCGAGCCGCAGGCATACGACGAACAGCAGTACACGCCGGCCCCCGAGGAGCCCCGCCGCCGCGGCGCGGTGCCGCTGGTGCCCGGCTCCTCCCCGGACTCCAACCGGGACACCCACACGAGCATGCGCGTCCCCGCCCCCGACGAGCTCTCCGGCGGCCCCCTCGGCACGGCCCGCGCGCCGCGCGCCCCCGGCCGTCCGCGCCCCGGATCGGCCCGGAACAAGTCGGCGGCCGTACGGAAGCGGCGGATCACCCTGGGTGTCGTGGCTGTCGCCCTGTGTGCGGCGGTAGGGGTGGGGGGCTGGTTCGCCACGAGCGGTGACGACTCGGGGGGTTCCCCCGAGGACTCCCGGAACTCGGCGCCGGCGGCCCCGTGAGAGGTGCTCCGAAAGGCCGGAATCCGGGGGAGGGGCAGGTTCACTCGTCCAGCCGTTAGGCTGGTCCTGTGGCAGTCGTCGATATTTCCGAAGAGCTGAAGTCCCTCTCCTCGACCATGGGGTCGATCGAGGCCGTCCTGGACCTCGATGCGCTGAGGGCTGATATCGCCGCGCTCGAGGAGCAGGCGGCGGCGCCGTCCCTCTGGGACGACCCGGAGGCGGCGCAGAAGATCACCAGCAAGCTTTCGCACCTCCAGGCCGAGGTCCGCAAGACCGAGGCGCTCCGTGGCCGGATCGACGATCTCGGCATCATGTTCGAGCTCGCCGAGGACGAGGGTGACGCCGATGCCCTTGGCGAGGCGGAGGCCGAGCTGGAGTCCGTGCGCAAGGCGCTGGACGAGATGGAGGTCCGCACCCTCCTCTCCGGCGAGTACGACGCGCGCGAGGCCCTGGTCACCATCCGTGCCGAGGCCGGTGGCGTCGACGCCGCCGACTTCGCCGAGAAGCTCCAGCGCATGTACCTCCGCTGGGCCGAGCGGCACAACTACAAGACCGAGGTCTACGAGACGGCTTACGCCGAAGAGGCCGGCATCAAGTCGACCACCTTCGCGGTGGAGGTCCCGTACGCCTACGGCACGCTCTCCGTCGAGCAGGGCACCCACCGGCTCGTCCGGATCTCGCCGTTCGACAACCAGGGCCGCCGCCAGACGTCCTTCGCGGGTGTCGAGGTGCTGCCCGTGGTCGAGCAGACGGACCACGTCGAGATCGACGAGTCCGAGCTCCGCGTCGACGTGTACCGCTCCTCGGGCCCCGGCGGACAGGGCGTCAACACCACGGACTCCGCGGTGCGCCTGACCCACCTGCCGACCGGGATCGTCGTCTCCTGTCAGAACGAGCGTTCGCAGATCCAGAACAAGGCGTCAGCGATGAACGTCCTCCAGGCGAAGCTCCTCGAGCGCCGCCGCCAGGAGGAGCAGGCGAAGATGAACGCCCTCAAGGGTGACGGCGGAAACTCCTGGGGCAACCAGATGCGTTCCTACGTCATCCATCCGTACCAGATGGTCAAGGACCTGCGTACGGAGTTCGAGATCGGCAACCCGGAAGCGGTCTTCGGTGGCGAGATCGACGGCTTCATCGAGGCGGGCATCCGCTGGCGCAAGCAGAACGAGAAGTAGAGGCGGCCGTAAGGCTGTCGGGCCCGGACAGGCTTCCTGTCCGGGCCCTTCCGTGTTCTCATCCCGCCGGGAGGGCAGGGGAGTTGAGGGGGAGCTGTGGTGAATGAGTCACAGTCGTGATTCCGAATACCCGTCAAGAGTCCCCATAGCGGCCCGAATGCCCCCGGAACGGCCTTGACGTAGTCCTTAACTCTGGACAGGGTGCTAGAGCAGCACGCGTATGTCTGGGACAGGTGTGAACGGGGGCGGGCGGGATGACCACGGTACGGCGTGGCCCTGCAGAGAGTGTGACCCCGCAGGGCCGTGGACCGCATATGGCTGCTCCATCGACGAGATCAGCTACTGGGGGTAGCAACATATGACCAAGAAGACGCGAATCCGCGTCGCGCGGATAGCCGCTGGTGCGGTTATTGCCGCAGGTGCCTCGCTCACGGCCGCTGGTGCGGCCCAGGCCGTGGGCATCGGCATCGGCATCGGTGTCGACGAGAACGGTGTCGACGCGCAGGTCAACGCAACGACCGACGGCGGCCTGCTCGGCGGCGTTGACGGCGGTACTGACGGCGGTACTGACGGCGGTGCCGATGGTGGCGCTGACGGCGGTGCTGACGGCGGTGCTGACGGTGGCGCTGACGGCGGTGCCGACGGCGGTGCTGACGGTGGCCTGCTCGGCGGCGTTGACGGCGGTGCTGACGGCGGTGCTGACGGTGGTGCCGACGGCGGTGCCGATGGCGGCGTCGACGGCGGTGCCGATGGTGGTGCTGACGGCGGTGCTGACGGTGGTGCTGACGGTGGCGCCGATGGTGGTGCTGACGGTGGCGCCGATGGTGGTGCTGACGGTGGCGCCGATGGTGGTGCTGACGGCGGTGCCGATGGTGGTGCTGACGGCGGTGCTGACGGCGGTGCCGATGGTGGTGCTGACGGCGGTGCTGACGGCGGTGCCGATGGTGGTGCTGACGGCGGTGCCGATGGTGGTGCTGACGGCGGCACGCCCGGCACCTCGGGTGGCGACACCGGTGCGCCCACCGCTGAGCCGTCGGACCCGTCCTACCCGGATGCCGGTGACAACACCGACACCGACAGCATCGGCAACCAGCCGGTCGAGCAGGGCAAGGGCAAGGACGAGCTCGCCGAGACCGGTGCGGCCGAGACCACGTTCCTGCTGATCGGTGCCGCGACGATGATCGCCGGTGGCATCGGCTTCCGCATCCTGCCGCGTCTGGCCGGCGGCGGTCGTACGGCCGCCTAGCAGCCGACGGCGGTACACGCACACACAGAGGGGCCCGGTCCGCTTTCGCGGGCCGGGTCCCTCTGCGTGTGGGGGCGTGTGGGGGGGATGGATCGAACCGTCAGGCCGTGGTGTCGGCCGCCTGCCGGGTCTCCGTGGCGGCGGGTGGCTCCTCGGCCTTCACGAACGCCGTAGTGCTCTCGGCCGAGGCGCTCTCCTTCTTCGCGGAGGAGAAGCTGACGGCGGCGCAGACCACCGCGATCGCACCGACGACGTACCAGTTGAGGCCCGGGATGTCGGTGGAGTGCGAGAGGTCGTAGAGCGCGCCGGCGGCGAGGGTGCCGACCATGTTGCCGAAGCTGCGGAAGAAGTGCATCGCGCCCATCGCCCGCGCCAGGCGGTCCGCCGGCATCCGGTTGGCGACCCAGAGGTCGAAGGACGGCGTGAACAGGATGTCGCCGAAGACAACGACCAGGCAGCCCACGACCACCCACACCGAGGTCTGTCCGGCTCCGAACAGGGCGTACGCCGCCGCCATGGCGAGGAACGCGACACCCATGACCTGACCGGGCCGCAGGTGCTTCGACATGTAGCGGAACGCCGGGTACTGAAGCACCAGGAGCGCCAGGCCGGTGATCCAGAAGGGGGTGGAGACCGGCAGGTCCGCGGCGAACTCCTCCATGTGCAGCGGCATGCCGACCAGGAAGCTGATCGAGAGGATCCAGAAGACGCTGGAGAGCAGGAAGTAGCTGCCGCCCCCGCCGAGCTGCAGGCCCTTGAGGATCGCCACGTTGACCAGCGGGGTGTCCTTGGCCGCCGGGGCGGCCTGCCCGCCCGCGTCGGCCGGGATGAACGAGGCCGCCGCCGCGCAGTAGCCGGCGAACAGGACGAACACCACCAGGAACAGGACCGTCATCGAGGAGCCGAGGAACAGACCGCCGATCACGGCGCCCGCGATGACACCGAGCTGGCAGGACATCTGGAACGAGGAGAAGGCCTTGGGCCGGTCCGCCTCGGGCAGCGTGCCGAGGATGTTCTTCAGCCCCGGGAAGGAGATCCCCGAGCCGAAGCCGACGAAGAAGGCCAGCAGGCTGTAGAACGGCACCCCGTCCGCGAAGCCCATCCCGCCGAGCGCGAGGGCCTCCACGGCGATGCCCGCGATGATGCTCGCGCGGGTTCCGAACCGGGCGGCGACACCCTCGTAGAAGAACGTCGCGCTCAGCCGTCCCACGTACGTCAGGAACATCACGAACCCGGCCCAGAAGCCGCTGTACTCCACGCCGAGCGTCGAGATCAGATGCGGGAACCAGATGTAGTTGCCGATGTGGGCGAGCGCGATGCCGGAGTTGACGCCCAGCAGCACCTTGCGGGTCTGTGGGCTCAGGACATGGCGTTCCTGGCTGCTCATGCGGTGACCTTTCCTCGGGTGGGGGTGGCGCGCAGGTCCTGGATGGCCGCCACGACCGCCGCACGGTCCACGGCCACGCCCCGCACGTACGTGGCCCGGGGAAGCTGCGACAGGGGCTGACCGGCCGCGGCCGGGTCGATCAGGTTGAACGTGGCCGGGCGGCCCTCCGCGATGAGATCCGTGCCGGGCTCGCGTCCGGACAGTTCGTCGAAGAAGCCACGGGCCGTGGTCGTCGCCGTACGCAGCAGCGCCTCGCGCAGACCGGGCTTGCCCAGGTCGTCGCCGGCCAGCAGGTCCAGCTCGCCCTTGAGCGCGTCGCCGTGGAACGCACCGGTGTTGCCGCAGTCGGTGCCGATCAGCAGCGCGCCGCGTTCCAGCGCCGCCAGGCTGTTGTCACGCATGTTGACCAGCGCCGCGGTCCGGGTGTCCTGGACCTCGTACTGGATGCCGAACGGCTCCTCGATCTTCGACACGTAGTCGAGGTTGGCGAGGTCCTGGGTCTCACGGAACCCGGGCCTCTCGTACTCGCGCAGGAAGTCCTCGCGCTCCATGATCATGGGGCGCAGGCCGCTGAGCGTGGAGACGAACCGGGCGCCTTCGAGCGCCTGCCAGTCCGCGGCAGAGAGCATGAGGTCCCGCACCGGGTGGGCGAAGATGCGGAAGCCGAAGGCGTAGGCCTGCATCACCTCGTCGCGGGTGTTGCAGTCGATGACCGTCTTCAGGCCCTGCTCGGCGGCGAGCCGGGGTACGTGCGCCAGGAGGTTGCCCGGGAGCCGGGAGAAGCGCTTGGTGCTCTCCGGCTGTTCGGCGCCCTCGGTGTACATGACCTTCAGGAAGGTCGCGCCGCGTGCCTTGTTGGCCGCGAGCACCGTGGCCAGGTCCTCCTGGACGCTCAGCATGAAGACGGGGGCCGGGAATTCGACGCCGTGGCCGTAGTGGCCGTCGAGGTCCTTGGTCGCCGTGGCCGCGTAGCCGCAGTGGGCCACCTCGGGCCAGGGGAGGGGGGACTCCTGCCTGCCCTTCTCCCAGCCCTCCTTGACCAGCGGGAAGCCGAACATGTCCACGACGTGCGTGACCCCGTGGTAGAGGTACTGCATCGCGGAGATGCGCGGGTCGTCGAGCGAGTCGTCGAAGTTGGCCGGGAGCGCCAGGTGGGCGTGGGCCTCGGTGAAGCCGGGCCACAGCTCCGGGGTTTCCGCGTCGTTCACGTCGCGCTCGGCGACGGCCCGGACGGAGGAGAAGTGACCGTCGTCGACGGTGACCTCGTACAGGGTGGCCGGATCGAGTTCCGGAATCGCGACGCGCATCAGCGGGCCACCTGGACCTTGATGGTGAAGTCGATGTCGTCGAGGGCGGCCCGGACGCGGCCGGTGGCCTCGTCGCGGTCCTTGCCGGTGTAGATGAGGTGGCCGAGCCAGTCGAAGTTGCTCTTGGAGAGCCGGGACACGGTGCGGCCGGGCTTGGCGTACGCCAGCGCCTCCTCGAAGCCCGGGGTTCCCTTGAGCTTGTCGAAGCCGATGGAGACGAGCTCCCCGTCGACGGGCGACCCGAACCAGTGGCCGCCTGCGATGACGTCACCGGGGATGGGCAGTTCGGGCGTCTCGCCGAGGGCCTGGCGGATGACCTCCAGGTAGGGGTTGACGCCGCTGGAGAGCTCCATCAGCTGCGGCACGATGCCACCGGTGAGCCGGCCGTTCACCTCGCAGAGGACGGGTCCGTCGGCTGCGAGGAAGTACTCGGCGTGGATGAAGCCGAAGTCGACACCGAGCCCCTTGAGCACCCGCTCGTTCATCGCGAACAGCTCGTCCTGCAGCGGGTGGCCGCTGAAGTAGGTGAGACCCATCTCGATGAAGTACGGGAAGCCGCTCAGGTTGCGGTCGGTGATCCCCAGGTTGACGATCTCACCGCTCTGCAGCACGCACGCCTCGACCGAGACCAGCTCGCCCTCGATGAACTCCTCGACGACGATCTCCGGGATGCGGGTGACGCCGCGGCCGTAGTCGTCCACCTTCGCCAGCTCGGCCAGGTAGTCGGTGAGCTCCTGGTCGTCGCGGAGGAGGAGCACGTGCAGGCTGGCGGTGCCGTCGGACGGCTTCACCACGCAGGGGAAGCCGATCTCGTGGACCGCGGCCGCCATGTCCTTCGGGTCCGAGACGGCGACGAAGCGCGGCTGGCGTACGTCGGTGTTCTCCAGCGTGAGGCGGGTGCGGTGCTTGTGGCGGGCGTTGAGGGCGCCCTCCACGCTCATCCCGGGCAGGCCGAGCGAACGGGCCACCGAAGCGGCGTGCACCGTGTGGTACTCGCTGTAGGTCATGACGCCGTGGACGGGCTTCCGCGCGTTGATCTCCTTGGCGAGCCGCTCCAGCTCGTCGATGGAGAAGGCCTCGGTGCTCTTGATCACGTCGCACCTGTCGTGTGCGAAGGCCGCCTCGGCCAGCGGCGAGGCGCCGAGGTAGAAGTCGGGGTCGGCGGAGACGAAGGTGACGTCGTGGCCCAGCTCCAGCGCGTTGGCGATGCCGGCGATGCCGTTCGGGTTGCATTCGACCATGAGGATGTGCATGAGAAATCCTTAGTTTCGAAGGGGGTTCGGAGAGTTCCGGAGAGGCCTAGTGATCAGCCCTGCGCAGCTCGGCCGCGGCGGAGAGGACGGCGGGCAGATCGAATCCGAGCCGGGACATCACCTCGTGGTGGTCGCCGCCCTCGGCCGGCCAGGAATGGCCCGCGTTCACACCCACGACCTCGCACCGGGGCATCAGCAGCGCCAGGGCCTCGGCGACACCGCCCTCGCGCCGGTGTTCCTCGACGACCACGAACCGGCTGTGGCTCCCGGCCAGTTCGGCGGCCGCCCGGGTCAGGTTGTCGTGGTCCAGGTACACGAGGTGGGCGTGGGCGAGGCCCGGGTGCCGCTCGCGTGCTTCCAGGGCGAGGCGGGTGCCCTCCTCGCCCACGGAGACCAGGCAGGGTTCGCCGTGCGTACCGGTGGAGTCCCAGGCGACCGGAGGGAGTTCGCCGTCCTGGCCGGGCAGCGAGGTGTATGCCGCGTTGCGTCCGGTGCGGATGTAGTGCGGCTTCCCCGAGCGGGCCGCGGCGCGTACGACCGCCCGCATCTCGGCCTCGCCGTACGGCGCCGCGATGGTCACGCCGGGCACGCTGCGCAGGACGGCCAGGTCCTCCAGGCAGTGGTGCGTCGTGCCGAACCAGGCCCCGGAGACACCGGCGTACGGTGCGACGACGGTGACCCCCGCGTTCAGATAGCCCAGCGTCAGCTTGAGGCTCTCCGCCGCCCTGAGCGCCGCGAACGGTGCGAAGGTGGAGAGGAACGGCCGGTAGCCGCCCACCGCCAGCCCGGCGGCCATGTCGACCATGGCGCCCTCGGCGATGCCCAGGTTGAAGAACCGGTCGGGATGGGCCCGCTGGAACGGATGGTTCTTGCCGCCGAGGTCCGCCTCCAGGCAGACCACCCAGGGGTCCTCCTCGGCGATCCTGGTGAGCTCGTCGCGGTAGGCGTCCCGGCCCGGGAGCGCCGCGCGGGGCTCCGTGATCGTCGCCGTCATCGGATCGCTCGCTTCCACTTGGCGGCGCGCGCCGCGTCGATGGTGACGTAGTGGGAGGCGGCCTTGCCCTCCACGGCGGGCACGCCCTTGCCCTTCACCGTGTCGGCGACGACCGCGAGCGGCCGGGTGGCGCCCGAACGGTCGCCGGACAGCACCTCGGTGAGGGCGCCGAGATCGTGACCGTCCACCTCGGCCGTCTCGAATCCGAAGGCGGCGAAGCGCTCGGCGAGCTGCGGCAGGGGTGAGACGTCCGCGACCATGCCGTCGTTCTGGCCGCCGTTGCGGTCGACGACCAGCACGAAGTTGCCCAGCTGCTGGGCGGCCGCGACCTGGCAGGTCTCCCAGACGAGGCCTTCCTGCAGTTCGCCGTCGCCCGTCACGGCGATGCCGAGACCGGGCTTGCGGCCGAGCCTGCGGGACATCGCCCAGCCGGCCGCGTACGGCACACCGTGTCCGAGGCTCCCGGTCGGGAACCGCACACCGGGGACCTTGGGCCCGGGATGACCGGTGTACGGGTGCCCGGCCATGCCGTACAGCGGCGCCGGGTTCTCGGGCAGGACGCCGTTCACGTACAGCGCCGCGTACAGCCCCGCGGCGGCGTGGCCCTTGCTGAGGACCACCTCGGTGCCGTCCCCGGACGAGGCCCGGTGCAGCGCCGCGATCAGGATGTCCAGCACGGAGAGGCTGCCGCCGAGGTGGCAGCCGCGCGGACTCGCCGCCATGTCGACGACGAGCCTGCGGGCCTCCAGCGCCCGCTCGGCCAGCAGGATGTGGCCGGCGTCGGGGGCGCCCACGGTGTCCGCCGTGTCGGCGGAGTCCAGGGTGTCGGTCAGTACGGTCATCATCGGCTCCCTTCCGGCAGGGCGAACCAGCGGGCCACCGCGTCGGCCAGGAGCGAACGCGCGGTGCGGTACTCCTCGGCGCCGATGCGCTCCTCGTCGGTGTGGTCGAGCGCGGAGTCGCCGGGGCCGTACGCGACCATCGGCACCCCACGCCAGGTGGTGGCGAGGGTGTTCATGTCGGAGGTGCCCTTCTTGACCACGAACCTCGGCCGGATGCCGGCCTGGCCGAAGGCGCGGGAGAAGACCTTCACCAGGGAGCTCGTGCGGCCTCCGCTGTGGCCGGGGGTGGCCCGCTCCACCGCGATCTCGAGGGCGTCGCCGCCGTGCGAGAGGGCAGCCGTGCGCAGGGCTTCGAGGTCGGCGCCCGGCGGTACCCGGAAGTTGAGGATGCCGACGGCACGGTGCCGCTCCCGGCCGGTCTCGCAGCGGACGTCGATGACGGCGCTGAGGGCGTCCGGAGCCTGCTCCAGCACCGAGGTCCTGATGGACTCGACGGCGCGGATCAGTGTGTCGGGGGCGGAGACGGCGTCCATGCCGGCCGAGTGGCCGCTCTCGACCCAGGCCGTGACCCGCAGCTTGAACAGGCCGTAGTAGCCGAGCGTCAGCTTGTCGCTGCCACTGGGCTCGCCGATGACGACGGCGTCGGCCGGATAGTGGTCGCGGGCGTGGAAGGCGCCCTTCGAGGAGGAGATCTCCTCCTCGACCGCGCCCACCACCCGCAGCCTGCCGTCGGCGGGGACCTCGGCGGTGGCCAGCACCTCCAGGAAGGCGGCCAGGCTGCCCTTGGCGTCCACGCTGCCGCGGCCGTGCAGTTCGCCCTCGCGCCACTCGGCGGGCCAGTGGTGCGGAACGGTGTCCAGATGGCCGAGCAGCAGCAGACCCCGGTCCCCGGCGCCCTTGGTGGCCACCAGGTTCCCGGCGGCGTCGATCTTGGCGTCGATGCCCCGCTCGGTGCACCAGTCGACCAGGTAGGCGGCCAGTTCGTGCTCGTCCCCGGAGACCGACGGCACCCCGACCGCACGGCCGAGCAGCGTCAGGTCCGTCTCCGGGGCGCTGCCGCGCCAGAAGCGGGTCCATCCGGCCGGGTCGGCCAGCGTGTGCGGCCCCGTGATGGCGATGTCGGCGCTGCCGCCCTCCAGTGCCATCTCGGCGGCGCGCACCTTCTGCCGCATCCTGCCGCCCGCGTACCGGGCCGCTTCGCCCTGGTGCGCGTGGGGCAGCGTCGAGGCCGGGTCCGAGGGGTCGGTGAGCAGCCCCGCGGTGCCGGTGACCAGGCGCAGGTGGTCGGCGCCCAGCGCGTTGGACAGGGCGGCGGCGAGCACGTCGGCGTCCACGTTGAGCGGGGCGCCGCCGTCCCGGTCACGTACCGGAGCGGAGAGGCACACCACGTCGTACGCCTCCAGCAGCGCCTTCAGCCGGGCGGTGTCCGCCTCGACCGGTACGCCTGCCCGGTGGTCGCGGACCACCCTGGTGCGGCCCTCGGGGCTCACCGTCTTCAGCGGCCGGTTGGCGCGGCCGGTGACCAGGCCGCCGCGTGCGGCGACCGCGGTGAACACGTCGAGACCGAGCGCGCGCAGGCCGTCCTCGACGGCGGGCAGGGTGACCCGCTCGTAGGCGTCGACCAGGTGCGTCATCTCGGCGGGCGGGCAGTAGCGCACCGCGTCGCCGTTGGCGAGCCGCAGTTCGGGCATCGGCCGGCCGAGGGCGGCGTAGTGCTGCTCGATGCCGACCGCACCCCCCGCGACCAGCAGCAGACGGGCGCCGCGGGCGACGAGTGCGGCCAGTTCGGTGTGGATGGTGCCGCGGTCGAGGGTGGCGCTGCCGACCTTGACCACGTACAGGGGGCGGGTCACGGCGCCACCGCCGCGCAGCTGAGACCGGTCCACTCGGTGTAGCCGAGGGCCAGGTTCATCGCCTGGACGGCCTGGCCGGCCGCACCCTTGATGAGATTGTCGATGGCGGAGATGGACACGCACTGGTTCCCCTCGACGGAGACCGCGACCTCGGCGATGTTCGAGCCGACGACGGCCTTGAGCATCGGGAAGTCCTGCGGGGCCTTCGGCGACGGCCGCACCCGCACGAACGCCTTGCCCGTGTACGCCTTGGCGTAGGCGCGCTTGACGTCGAGCGGGCTGACGCCGTCCTTGAGCCGGCTGTACGCCGAGATCAGGATGCCGCGCGGCACGTCCAGGCTGTGCGTGGAGAAGCGCAGCTCGGGTGCCGTGCCGGTGAAGTGTTTCAGCGCCTGGGTGATCTCCGGCAGATGACGGTGTCCGTGCAGCTTGTGGACCCGGAAGTTCCCGGAGCGCTCCGCCGGCTGCTCGGAGCCGCCGCGGCCGCCGCCGGTGGAGCCGGTCTTCGCGTCGACCACCACGTCCTGTTCGGCGAGACCCTCGGCGAAGAGGGGGTACAGCGCGTAGACCGTCGCGACGGCCATGCAGCCGGGCAGGTTGATGAACCTGCCCTCCGGCAGGGACTCCGACAGGTCCGGTACGAAGTAGTCGAAGGCGTCGGCCGGCGGATGGGCCACCGATGCCGGGTAGTGCTTCGCCAGCTCCTGCGGGTTGTCGAGCCGGAAGTCCCCGGCCAGGTTGAGCACGTACTTCGCACGGTCCGCGATCTGCGGGAGCCGCTCGGGCAGGGCGCCGGTGGGCAGGCAGGTGATCGCCACGTCGACCTCGCCCAGCTGGTCCAGCGGACGCAGCTTGATGCCGGCGAGCCGCGGATGGTTGCGCAGCCACGGGTGGACGGCGCCCACCTGCTTGCCCGCACCGCGCTCGGCGGACAGGAACGCGAGTTCCACATGGGGGTGGTTGAGGAGCAGCCGGATGACTTCGCCGCCGGTGTAGCCGCTCGCGCCGATGACGGCGACGCGGATCTTCCCGTCGGAGAACGTGCTCTGGAAGGTCGTCTGCTCAGCCAAGGCGGGCCGCCTTCTCATAGGGACGGCGGTAGTCGCCGGCCTCGACGAGCTTGCGGATGGCGTCCGGGCGCCGGGCGACCTTGGTGAAGGCGTCCGCGTAGCGCAGCGCCCGCTCGTACTCGACCGGTGAGCGCAGCTCGCGGCAGAGGACCAGGGTCGAGTCGAGCATGGCGAGGGTCGCCGGGAAGTCCTCGGGCCTGTGGTCGCGTACGGCACCCGGGTTCAGCGTGAACGGGTAGCCGTTGCCGAAGCCCGCACGGTGCACGAACGGCAGGTGGCAGGGGATCGGGGTGTTCTGCCACTCGCGGGCCGGCACGCCCTCGGCGACGAGCAGTTCGTGCACTGCCTCCTTGACCGCCCACACAGGGAGGTCCTCGAGACCGATGGCCTCGGGCACCAGGGTGATCCGGTACATGTTGTAGGCGTGGACGTGGCCCTCGGGGACGTACGGCGCGCGGAAGAATCCGGTGGCGTCGATGGTGTCCGCGATCAGGCGCGCGTTGCGGGCCCGTACCTCGTCGTAGTACGGCAGGCGCTCCAGCTGGCTGTGGCCGAACGCCGCGGCGACCCACGACATCTCGTAGTCGATGCCGTTGCGCAGGGTGTAGTCGGAGGCGCGCCGGTGGGCCTCCTCGGTGGCGAAGAAGGCGATACCGCCCTCGCCGCCGAGCGGGAAGTTCTTGTCGGCCATCAGGCTCTGTCCGGCGGCGTCGCCGAACGAACCGGCGATACGGCCGCCGATGCGGGCCGAGTGGGCGTGCGAGGCGTCCTCGACGAGCGCGATGCCGTGCTTGTCGGCGAGGGCGCGCAGCGCGGGTACGTCGGCCGGCAGGCCGTGCACGTGTACGGGCATGATGGCGCGGGTCCGGTCCGTGACCGCTGCCGCAGCCGCCGCGGGGTCCATGCAGTACGTCCGCGGGTCGATGTCGACGAACACCGGGACGGCGTGGGCGGCGACGACGGCCTGCGCGGTGGCGATGAAGGTGAACGCCGGGACGATGACCTCGTCGCCGGGCTGCACGCCGGCGCCGACGAGGGCCAGGTGCAGGCTGGAGGTGCCGCTCGCGGTGGGCAGCGCGTACTCGGCGCCCACGTAGGCGCGGTAGGCCTCGGCGAAGTCGGCGACGACCTTCTCGGGCGCTCTCCGCTGGGAGAGCATCAGGTTGAAGACGTCCTCCTTGGTGATGATCGGGAAGAGTGTGCGGCGCAGCTCCTTGGGGATCAGCGCCTCGCCGCCGAGGGCGGCCAGCTCCGAGGTGAGCTCCTCGGCGGAGGGCAGCGGAAGCGGGGCGGAGGGAAAGTCGGTGATCATGACGTGGCTCCGGTGGTGAGGGGACGCACGGCCTGGCTGAGGGCCATGCGGACGCAGGCCGCTACGAGCGGGCTCAGCCGGTAGTTGAACTGCACGCCGGGGATCAGGTCCGCCTCCGACTCCTCCTGCGTCCACATCGTGCGCAGGTCGTAGGCGCCGAAGATCTTGAGCCGCTCGGCGCGTGCCCAGACGGTGCGGTCGTCGGTCAGTACGGCGGCGGCGGGGCCGAAGCCGAGACCGGTGAGGTCGACGACCAGGGCCGGTGCCCGCAGGGCCCGGGCCTGCTCGTCGAGCAGGTGTGCCCGGCCGGCGTCCAGCGAGATGTGCTCGAAGACGGCGGGACCCGGCTCCTCCGCAACGCCGACGCCGAGCCAGTTCAGGAACGCGGCGTCCTTGGGCGACAGTTCAGGCACGCTGACGGTGTCTCCGTGCCCGATGCCCTGACCGGCGAGCGCCGCGTGCACGGCTGCGCTGCGGCTGTTGACGAGTACGGCGTGGGCGCGCCCGGTCCGCTTGGTCAGCAGGCGTTCCAGGCCGGGCAGTTCGCGATCGCTCTTCTCGATGCTCATGACCACACCGGAGGTCATCACCCGGGTGAGCACGGTGGCTGTGTCGAACAGTTCCATGAGATCTGTCTTCCTTCGTGTCACGCGGCCGCGGGAAGCGTGGTGTCGCTGCACAGTTCCGCGATGTACGCGGCCAGATGGCCTGCCACGTTCACGCCGTGTACGGCGGAGGAACGGGCGAAATCGGGATTCGCGTTCACTTCGAGGACCAGGAGCTCGCCGGTGGCGAGATCCTCGATGAGATCGATTCCGTAGAAGCCCTCGCCCAGTGCGTCGACGACCTGCGCACAGAGCTTCTCGATCGGGCCGGTGATCTCCAGTCGTTCGATCCTGGCGCCCAGGTGGGTGTTGGTGCGCCAGTTGTCCGAGACCCGCTGGATGGCGACCACGGGGGTGCGCCCCACCACCACGACCCGGAGGTCGTGACCGGGCTTGTCGATGTACTGCTGCACCAGGACCGGGAACAGCTTGCCTGCGGCGTCCGCCGACTCGCGGCCGCCCACCCATGCCTCGAGCGAGTCGGTGTCGGTCACCTTGGTGACCCCGCGCCCCCAGGAACCGCTGACGGGCTTGACGACGGCCGGCATGCCGAGTTCCGCCACGGTCCCGCGCACCTGGTCGTAGCTGAAGGTGTGGCGGGACACCGGGTGCGGAATGCCGTGCCGGGCGAACAGCAGGGCCTGAAGGCCCTTGTCGTTGCAGGTCTCGATGGTGGCGGCACGGTTGAGGGCCGTCACGCCGGTGAATTCGAGTCGTCGGGCGACCCCGACCGCCTCGCGGTGGGACAGGTTGCGGATCACCGCGAAGGCGGGCGGGGGCGTCACCCCCGACACCACCTCGGCGAGGTCCTCCGCCAGCAGCGGCCGGACGTTCAGTCCCTCTTCGCGCAGTGCGTTGAGGAGGAGCTTCTCGTCCGGCCGCAGCATGGTGACCGAAAGCAGTACCTCGGGGGCGTCGGTCACTCGCCCCAGTCCTCTTCGACCTCGGGGGCCAGGGCGACGCGTACGACGGCGTCATCCTTCTCGACGATCTCGTGCTCCTGCCCGCAGGCGCCGCACTCGGTTATCTCGCCCCGCTCCCAGTCGTCCTGGATATCGAAGTCCGTGTCGCACACGAGGCACTGCGGTACGGAAATGGTTGCAGGCATTGCGGTCCTCTCGTCTCGTCGGGCACCGGGCCGGTGACCGCAACGAACATCCCGTTCCCGTGGCGAGGCGGCAAAGGGCGAGGAGGAATTCCGTCAACTGCCCCGGAATAAGTCAACTGTGCGCTGCGGGACTGACGGAGAAGGGCGGACCTGACGGAAGAACGGCGGACCTGACGGAGAGCCGGAGCGCGGCTGTCGCGTGGGTGCGGGCTCCCCTAATCTCGGCTCCCATGATCAGCCCATTGGCAGCCGCGCTGTTGCGGCAACTGGCCGCCGAAGGCGTGGCCGGCTGGCTGGCGGAAGACGCGTCGGCACCCTTCGCACCGGCCCGGCTGCGCAGGTTCGCCGAGGACGGGAACTTCAGCGGTCTTCTCTCCGCCTCCGGGTCCGCCGACGCCGTACGCGAGGCCTGCGACGCGCTCCTGTGGGTGTACGAGGCGGCGGACGGCGACGCCGGACTGGTGTCCGCCGCCGTGGACCACGAGACGAGCCTCGCGGTGGACAGACCCAATCTGCTGGTGCGCATCGCGCCCGACGGCCCCGGCCTCCGGGCGGTCACCGCGACGGTCGCCGCCGGGCTCGGCGTCGACGTGTCGCCCGTCCGCTCGCTGGACAGCTGTGTCGAGGCCATGGACGCGTACTTCAGCGGACTGGAGCTGGCTCTCGCCGCGGGGCTGAGCCTGCGCCGGCTGGCCGCCGTCATCTCGGTGCCGGTGGGGGAGATCGACGCGGAGGTCGACGCCCGGCTGGCCCGGCTGGCGTCGCCGGAGGCCCTGCGGCATCGGGGCTCGGCGGCGCTGGCGGTCGCCAGGCTGGCGTTCCGGATGCGTGAGGAGCGGCTGGGCGACGAGTGGTGGCGGGTGCTCCGCGCCGCCGGTGCGCGGCCGCCCCGACTGGTGTGGACGGCGCCCCTGCCGCACCGGCTGACCGCACTGGTGGGGTGGCGGACCGCGCAGGCGGTGTCCGTGGAAGTACTGGAGGAGGCCGTGGCCCACGGGGTGCCGAACGGCGACACGCTGCTGAAGGCGGACGAGGCGGGGCGGGCCGCCCTCGCGGCCCTCGACGAGGTGGGCATCGACATGACGGAGGTGTTCCGGGTCCTCGGCGAGAAGTGCCGGGAGGACACGGGCCCGGTGAGGCAGGAGCGCCCGGCCGGATGACCCGGCCGGGCGCTCCGTCCTCAGGACGCCTGCTCCGTCCTCAGGACGCCTGCTCCGTCCTCAGCCGGACGCGGCGACGACCTGGAGCAGCATGTGCTCCACCACGTCGCTGCCGTACTCGCCCTCGGTGATCCGCTCGTTCGCGACGGTGCGCAGCTCGCGACCGCACTCGGCGGCGATCTCGTACAGCCGTGCGACGTCGCCGCGGTCGCTGAAGTGCAGCAGCACCCTGCCGTCCGCGGCGACGGCGTCCGGGCCGTCGGTCAGGAAGCGGCGGTGGGCGCGGTAGCCCGGATCCACGTACGCCGCCTCGTGGATCGACCCGTAGGAGTACGTGTCGGGGGCGCGCACGTAGTTGGAGCTCCAGAAGACGGTGTCGAACCGCTCGCCGCCCAGCCCGGAGAACAGGTCGCTGTGCACGGCGTCGAGCCGCTCCCGCACGCCATGACGCGCGGCGTTCATCTCCGCGTTCCGTACGGCGGGCCGGCTTATGTCGGCGGCGACCACCCGCGTACAGCCGGCC
This sequence comes from Streptomyces sp. NBC_01166, assembly GCF_045039765.1. NCBI lineage: Bacteria > Bacillati > Actinomycetota > Actinomycetes > Kitasatosporales > Streptomycetaceae > Streptomyces > Streptomyces sp. NBC_01166. Next base: position 3,372,677 of record NZ_CP108613.1, on the reverse strand, counting down.
AGCGCGCTCAGCACGGCGATGACCCCCGTACCGCAGCCGATCTCCAGGAACGAACCGCTCGGGGCTTCGGGCGGTCCGTCCGCCAGTCCCAGGAACCCGAGCGCCGTCTCCGTGGACGGTGAGAAGACCGGTGCGAACACCTCGTCCATCAGGTCCCACTCATGGCCGGCCATGCGGAAGACGACGGGCCGGTCCTCCCGGGTGAGGGAGTCCCGGCTGCGCTGCAACGATCTCTCGTGGCACTGGACTCGTGGCACGGCCTGTGTCACGACGTGTGTTCCGGCTTGTGTCACCCTGGGTCCCCGTTCCGGTCCGTCATCGGTCGGGCGCCCGGTGCGGCGCCCCGGTCATGACCATGCCTTCGGCCGGATCGCCGCAGGAAGGTGCTCCGGTCACAGCCTCGGTGACCGGAGCGGTGACCCGGTCACCCCCGACCCGCTCTGACCAGGGGCTTGACTTCCGCCCTGGGATGGTTGACCGAACCAGCTCGCAGGTTTTAGGTTCACGGAAGGATGTTCGCGGTCCTTCGTCCCGGAGACCCTGGGGCGGCCCTGGGGGAGGGAACGACCATTGCCGAGCGAGGACCCTTCAGTACGTGAGGCTCTGTTCAGGCTGTTCGAGTTACTGGCGACGGAAGCACCCCCGGAGCGCTTCGAGGAAGTGATCCGCACCGCGCTGCCCGACCCCGCGGACACCGAGTCGGCCGCGCTGCTCGACAGGGCGAGGGGCCTCGCCCTGGACATCCACAGTCTCTTCGCCCGCCGGCACCAGCGCGAGGCCGGGCTCGCCGCCCTGGTCGACACCGCGAGGGAACTGACCCTGCCCTACGAGCTCGACGTGCTGCTCAAGGTCATCACCCGCCGCGCCCGGCTGCTGCTCAACCTCGACATGTCGTGGATCAGCTTCCACGATCCGGCCGAGGACTGTTCGTACGTCCGCGCCGCCGACGGGCACGCCTCCGCGATCACCGTGGGCTTCCGTATCCCCGGGACCGGCGGTCTCGGCAACCGGTCCAGGTCGCAGTCCATCCCGTTCTGGTCACCCGACTACCTGGACGACGACGGCTTCCCGCACTCCGGGGCGATCGACGACGTGGTGCGTGCCGAGGGGCTGCGGGCCCTGATGTCGGTGCCGCTGCACGACGGCGACCACGTCTTCGGGGCGCTGTACGTCGCCGACCGGAAGGTGCGGCACTTCGCGCCCGACGAGATCACCCAGATGTCCTCGCTCGGCGACCTGGTCTCCGTGGCTATCAAGAAGGCCCGGCTGCTCGCCCAGGCCAGGGACGAGATATCCGAGCTGGAGCTCGACTCCTCCCGTGCCATGGACTTCTTCTCGGCGGCCCGCCATCTCCGGGAGACCCAGAGCCGCTTGATCGACCTCGTGCTGCGCGGCCGTGACCTGCACGAGCTCACCGCCGCCGCTGCCGGGGCGCTCGACGGCACCCTGCTGGTGCGTGACGTCGCCGGGCGCGATCTGGCGGCCACCGGTGCGGTCACCGCCCTCGACGAGGACGCGCTGCTCAAGACGGTCCTCGACGCGCACACCGAGCGGGCTCCGATCCGCTCGGCCGAGGGCCTCTGGTGCTGCCCCGCGGCCGCCGGTGACGAGATCCTCGCCACCCTCGTCTTCGAACCACGGGAGGCGGCCACCGACATCACCGCCCAGCTGCTGAGGATCGTCGCCCAGGCCATCGCCGTACAGCTGCAGGTGCAGCGCAGCGCGGCAGCCGCCGAAGGGCACATGCGGGACCAGCTCTTCCACGAGCTGCTCAGCTCCTCGCGCTACACACCGGATCAGCTCGCCGAGCGGGCCCGGAGGCTCGCCGTCGACCTGACGGAGCCTCATGTGGCCGTGGTGGCACGCCCGGAGGGCGGGGCGCAGGGCAAGGCCGTCGTGTGGGCCTCCTCGTACGCCTACCGGCTCTCCGGCCTGAAGACCACGGACGGCGGGTGCATCGTCCTGCTGCTGCCGGGCACGGACCCGGGGGCGGCGGCGCGCGCGGTGTCGAGCGAGCTGTCCTCGGTCCTCGGCCATCCGGTGACGGCAGGTGCCGCCGGGCCGATCACCAGCGCCGTGACGATCGTCCAGACGTACCGGGAGGCGCGGCGCTGTCTGGACGCGCTGACCGCGCTGGGGGGTGACGGCGCCACCGCGTCGCCGCAGGAGCTGGGTTTTCTTGGCATGCTCCTGTCCGAGCAACCGGACACCGTCGCCTTCATCGCCTTCACCATCGGGCCCGTGCTGGACTACGACACCCAGCAGTGCACCGAGCTGGTGCGCACCCTCGAGGCCTACTTCGCCGCCGGGAGCAGCCCCACCCGCGCGGCCGAGAGTCTGCATGTGCACCCCAACACCGTCTCGCGGCGGCTGGAGCGCATCACCGATCTCCTGGGCGCGGGCTGGCAGGAGCCCGTGCGAGCCCTGGAGGTCCAGCTCGCCCTACGGCTGCACCGCGCCCGGCACACGCTCCGCAAGGGCGGCGCGCCGCCTCACGCCGAGGCGCCCGCGACATAGGGGCTGGGCATACGCCCCGGCCGGACCGTGCGGACCTGCCCCGGCACGGGGGAGACGGAGGGCACCAGCGTGGGCCCCGTGGAGTGCAACTGGTCCCGTGACCAGGTCTGGTGGGGCATCGTGACCGGGGTGGGCGCGGCGACGGGGAAAGGCGCCCGCAGCGTGTCCTCGGCCCAGCCCGTCCCGCCCAGCAGTGCCGCCGCGTGGGCCACGGAGGCCAGGGTGATATGCCGGTGCCAGCCGCGGAAGGAGCGGCCCTCGAAGTCCCGCAGCCCGACCCGCTCCCCGACCTCGGTGAAGTCCCGCGAGACGCGGCGGGCGAGCCTGCTCATCCGCAGGAGCGCGGGCACGGGGGCCTGCGTCATGTCGGTGAGCAGCAGTTCCCCGGCCGGCCGCAGCGGATCGTTCCACACCCCGAGCAGCAGCAGGCTGCGCTGCCCCCGCCCCGGCACGACGGTCCGGGCGAAGGGAGCCCGCTGCGCGAACGCCACGGGCACGGCGACGACCAGCGCGCCCGATCCGTCCCGGCGCACCGCGTGGCGCAGGCCCTTGACCGCCTCGACGATCTGCTGTGCCGACACCGCGCCGGCGCCGTAGCCGGGGAGTGCGGGATCGGCCACGGCCAGCCGGCTCGACGGACCGATCCTGGCCAGCACGGGGACACCGGAGTCGCCGAACTCCCGCATCAGCATGGGGAGGTCGTGCCCACAGGCGTTCAGCAGCAGCGGCCTGCGCGGCACCGGCCAGCGGTTCATCGTCTCCAGGACCGTCGCGACCGCGCACTCGTCCGGCGACTCCGCGACGGTCTCCGCGGGAATGTCCGCGCGCCGGCGCCTGGAGCTGTCCTGCAGCCAGTACTCCGGCAGATGCAGCCGCCAGTTGACCGGGACGCTCATCTCCTCCGAGGCGAACCACAGGCCGAAGGCCCGCTGTCCGGGCGCCTCGCCGCTCGCCGCCGGACCCGCGGTCACCCCCACCGACTGGTCACCTGCCTTGGGGATGGACATCTGCTGCAGCACCCACGCCTGCGGCGGCACGGTCCGCTGCACATAGCAGGCCAGCGCCTCCCGGACCGGCGCCCAGTCCCAGGTGGAGCTGGAGATGAAGTGCTGGAGGCTCTGCTCGGCGGCCGAACCTCCGACGAGGGAGGCGATGTTGCGCATGGTCTTGCGCCCGCCCACGGTCAGCAGCCCGCGCAGGTACTGCTCCCCTTTCGCGCGCTGGTCCCTCCTCCGCAGCGAGGCGGAGAACACCGCGGCGGCGAGTTCGGAGACCACATCGGACGGCTCGGCGCCGTCCGGGAATCCGGCGAACACATCCTTGGTCTGTTCCAGGTCTCCACTCATACGTCAACGGTGGCCCCTGAAGGTGGTGGCCGACGAGGTGCGCCGGGCACCAGATCGCTCCCGGTGATGGTGGGCGGACCACCACCACCCCGGCTTTCCGCGGCCCCGAACCCGCGAGCTGCGGCCCGGCGGGGTGTGGTGTGACCACCACTCCCGCTGCCGAGGTGACGGAGCAAGTGACGGAACACCTGACGAAGTCACCCGCATCTGACGGGGCCGGGCCGCGGCGCTGTCGCACCCCGGCGGGCTTACGCAGAGTGGGTCCACGGCACCCTCGCGGGTGTTCCCTCACCTCCTGGAGCACTGCCATGCCAGAAGCCGGCAGCGGTACCGCAGTACGTCCGGGGCCCGGGGCCCTGCCCGCCTCGGCGAGCGGTGCACCGCTCGCCGAGGCGGTGCTCTCCGTCGCCCGTCGGGACATCGCCTCGTTCCACGCCCTTCCCCTGTCGCACGGGGGTTCCATCAGGAACTCGAAGATCCGTGATGTCTACGAGGCGCTGTTCGGGCAGGCGCAACTCGCCTCGGAGGTGTCGTACAGCGGCACGATGCTCGACTCGTTCTTCCGGCCGCGCGGACCGCTGCGCGCCGCCCAACAGCTCGCCGCGGCGAGCTTCGGTGCGGACTCCACCATCTTCCTGTCCGCCGGGACCAGCACCGCCAACCGGGTCGCGCTCGGCGCCCTGGTGCCGCCCGGCGGCCGGGTGCTCGCAGACCGCAGCTGCCACCAGTCCGTGCACTTCGCGCTCGGGGACATGAACGCAACGACGGAGTACGCGCCGATGCGCCGCTGCTGCGCCGACTGCCCGCGGACCTTCGCCGACCTGCGGCAGCTGCTCGACATGTTCGCCCTCGCCGTCGCCGAAGGCGTGCCGTACGACACGGTCGTGCTGTCCGCCGTCTCCTACGACGGCGTCCGCTACGACATGCCGGCGCTGCTGGGCGCCCTGGCCGAACTGCACCCCGCCGTGTCCGTCCTGGTCGACGAGGCCTGGGGCGCCGTCCACCGCTACCATCCGCGGCTCCAGCCGCTGACCGCCCTGGAGGCGGTGAGGCAACTGCGCGAGTCGGACCCCGGGCTGCCGATGACCGTCGCGGTCACCCACTCCGCACACAAGTCCATGTCGGCGCTGCGGCAGGGCTCGTACCTGCATCTGATGGGCGACGGCGAGATGCAGGAGCGGATCGCCCAGACGCTGTTCCAGTTCCACACCACCTCGCCGAGCTGGCCCGTGCTGGCCAGCCTCGACCTGGCCAGGCTGCAGGCAGAGGTGGAGGGCGAGGCCCTGCTGGACCGCTCGCTGAACCTGGCCAGAACCCTGCGCACCGAGATCCGGACGGACCCCCGGCTCTCGGCCTACCGCACGCTCGGACCCGAGGGACATCTGGGCGAACCGGGCCTGCTGGTCCACGACGACCCCACCCGCGTCCTGGTGGACATAGGCGCGCTGGGTATCACCGCGGCGGAGTTCCGCCGCATCCTGTTCGACGAGTACGCCCTGTACGTCGCGCGGGAGAGCGGCGACGCCGTCGTCTTCCACGTCCACATCGGCGTCGACGAGGGAATACTCCTGCGGCTGCTGGACGCCCTGCGCACCGTCCAGCGCACCTACCGGGCCGCTTCCGAGGCCCTGGCGGGGGATGTCGCCGAGCACTTCATCATCGCGTACCCGCCGGGCATCCCGATCACCGTGCCCGGCGAGAAGCTCTCGGACCGGACCCGCGGCGAGCTCGACGCGCTGCGCACCAGCGGGGTCGAGATCTACACGTTGCGCCAGGGACGCACAGCGGCGGTCGCCCCCCTCGGCGGAACGGCGGACACGGCGGCCACAGCGGATATGGAGTGAACAGATGCTCAAACTCGCGGACATTCGCAGGAACGCCGCCCGGCGCCCGGACGACACAGCGATCGTCGACGGCCGGGACCGGCTGACCTGGCAGCAGTTCGAGGACCGGACGGCCCGTGTGACGGCCGGACTGCACGCGGTCCTGCCTCCCGGCCGCCCGGCCCGGGCGGCGTTCGTCGCCGAGAACAGCTGGCAGCTGGTGGTCGTCATGGCCGCCTGTGCGAGCCTCGGCATCCCCTGCGTCGGCCTCGACTACACCGCTTCCCCCGAGGCGACGGCGCGCGCCCTGGAGCAACTGCGGCCCACCGTGCTGATCAGCACCACCAGGTGCCGGCCGCTCCTGGAGAGCGCGGGCGTACCCGACCTCGACCGTGACGACGTGCTCACCGTCCATCTGGACGGCTCCACCGAGGGAGCCCCGACGTACGCCTCCCTCGCGGCCACCGGCCCACGCGAAGTGAAGCCCGTGGAACAGCCGTTCGCGACCTACTGCTTCACCTCGGGTACGAGCGGTACGCCCAAGATGGTGATCCGGAACTTCTCCTTCGAGGAACGCCGACTCACCGCGCTGGTCGACCAATTCGCGTTCGGCCCCGACGACGTGCATCTGGTGACGGTCCCGCTCTACCACTCCTCGGGGCCCGGCTGGGCGCGGGTCTTCCTGGCGCTCGGCGGCAGAATCGTCCTGTGCCCGGAGGGGGACGGGGCGGACATGGCCCGGCTGATCCGGACGGAGGGTGTCACCACCAGCCTGATGGTTCCGCCGGTTCTCGCGTCGCTGGTCTCGCACCCCGACTCCCAGGACCTGGCCGCCACGTCCCGGCTGCGGTTCGTGCTCTCCGGCGGGCGGCAGCTCAACCGGTGGCTGATCGGCAGGGCCTGGGAGCGCCTCGGGCCGGTGCTGCACCTGTACTACGGCACCACCGAGACCGGTCTGAACACCCTGATCACCCCGGACGAGCTGCACACCGTCCCCGGCAGGGCCGGGCGGGCCTGGGAGGGCAGCACCCTCGCGGTGGTCGACTCCCAGGGGCATCTGCTCCCGCCGGGCGTGCGGGGCCGTGTCGCCATCGCGAGCTACCAGCTCATGGACGACTACGCCAACGCGCAGCCCGTGTTCCTGGACCTCGACCCGGGCGACGGCGACGGACCACGGCGCTTCCTGCTCACCGGCGACAGCGGGGTGCTCGACGCACAGGGGCACCTCGAACTCACCGGCCGTACGGACGGTGTCTCCAAGGTGGACGAGACTGCGCCGCTGGACGTGAACGTCTTCGGTCTCGAGTACGACCTGATGGACCTGCCCTGCGTGCGGGACACGGTGGTCCTCCGTGTCGACCTGCCCACGCTCGGTGACGCGCTGGTGGTGCCCTTCGTCCCGGTCTCCGCGGAGCGTGAGCCCGGGGGCCGGCGGGCCGTCCGGGCCGCCTGCGCCGGCCGGGTGCCCTGCCTGCCCGCCCATGTGCTGCCGGTCGCGTCGATCCCGTACAGCCCGACGGGCAAGGTGCGGGCCGCCGAGCTGCTGGAGCAGGTGCTCCCGCGGGTGCTCGCGGCAGAGGAGTGAGAAGGATTAGTGACCGGGTGCGACCGCCCGGTCACACGGCCTGGTGTACGAGCAGGGCCAGGGCGGCCGTGAGGATCACCATCAGGGCGATGAGCATCGCCGGGTTCAGCCCTGCGAACGGGCCGTCCTCCTGCATGCGCTCCCGGCTCGCCCGGCAGACGCTGCACCGGCCTTCACTGACGGGAGCCGCGCAGTTCGCGCACACCAGTCGGTCATAGGTCATGCGCTTTCCTCCTCCCGCGCGGCGGAGCCGCCTACGCTTTCTCTCCGCACAACGCTCCGGGGAACCCAACCGTTCCCCCTACCACTGTGCCAGGTCGCGGGGGTTTCGGCGCGGCTCGCGGGTGCGGGTCCGGCACGCCCCGGTTCGTGCGCCGTCGCGTTCCGTTACATAACGCCCATTGCCGGACGCCGACTGCACGCGTGAGTCCGGTTCGCGTATGGTCACGCTCACCTACTCCCGGCCGACCGTGGTGCATCCGTGATCCGATTCGACAACGTCTCCAAGACCTACCCGAAGCAGAGCCGTCCAGCTCTCCGGGACGTCTCACTCGACATCGAGAAGGGTGAGTTCGTCTTCCTGGTGGGCTCCTCCGGCTCCGGCAAGTCCACCTTCATGCGGCTCATCCTCCGCGAGGAGCGCGCCAGTCAGGGCATGGTCCATGTGCTCGGCAAGGACCTCGCGCGGCTGTCCAACTGGAAGGTGCCGCAGATGCGCCGCCAGCTGGGCACGGTCTTCCAGGACTTCCGGCTCCTCCCCAACAAGACCGTCGCCGAGAACGTCGCCTTCGCGCAGGAGGTCATCGGCAAGCCGCGCGGTGAGATCCGCAAGGCCGTGCCGCAGGTTCTCGACCTCGTGGGCCTCGGGGGCAAGGAGGACCGTATGCCCGGTCAGCTCTCCGGTGGTGAGCAGCAACGTGTCGCGATCGCGCGGGCGTTCGTCAACCGCCCGATGCTGCTGATCGCGGACGAGCCGACCGGAAACCTCGACCCGCAGACCTCCGTGGGCATCATGAAGCTGCTGGACCGGATCAACCGGACCGGCACCACCGTGATCATGGCGACCCACGACCAGAACATCGTCGACCAGATGCGCAAGCGCGTCATCGAGCTCGAGCAGGGCCGTCTCGTCCGTGACCAGGCGCGTGGCGTCTACGGCTACCAGCACTGAGCATCGAGTACTGAAAGGACGCCATGCGCGCCCAGTTCGTCCTGTCGGAGATCGGCGTCGGTCTTCGTCGTAACCTCACGATGACCTTCGCGGTCGTGATCTCCGTCGCCCTCTCGCTCGCCCTGTTCGGCGGTGCGCTGTTGATGCGCGAGCAGGTCAGCTCGATGAAGACCTACTGGTACGACAAGGTCAACGTCTCGATCTTCCTCTGCAACAAGAACGACGCCAAGGACGTGCCCAAGTGCGCCAAGGGCGCCGTCACGGCCGAGCAGAAGAAGGAGATCAAGGCCGACCTGGAGAAGATGGAGGCCGTCGAGAAGCCGGTCCTCTTCGAGACGGTCGACCAGGCGTACAAGCACTACCAGGAGCAGTTCGGCGACTCGCCGATGGCCGGCAACATCACGCCGGACCAGATGCAGGAGTCGTTCCGCGTCAAGCTGAAGGACCCGCAGAAGTACAAGGTCGTCGCGACCGCCTTCGCGGGCCGTGACGGGGTGCAGTCGGTCCAGGACCAGCGGAGCATCCTGGACAACCTCTTCGGGCTGATGAACGGCATGAATGTGGCCGCGATCTTCCTGATGGGGCTGATGCTGGTCATTGCGCTGATGCTCATCGTGAACACCGTCCGCGTCTCGGCGTTCAGCCGGAGACGTGAGACGGGCATCATGCGGCTGGTGGGGGCCTCGGGCTTCTACATCCAGATGCCGTTCATCATGGAGGCCGCCTTCGCCGGCCTGATCGGCGGGCTGCTCGCCTGCGTGATCCTGATAGCGGCACGGTACTTCCTGATCGACGGCGGACTCGCGCTCCAGGAGAAGCTGAACCTGATCGACTTCATCGGCTGGGAAGCGGTTCTCACGAAGCTCCCGCTGGTCCTCGCGATCGGGCTGCTGATGCCCGCCGTTGCGGCTCTCTTCGCGTTGCGCAAGTACCTCAAGGTGTGACGAGCGCCCCGTCCCGCATGCGGCCAACGGACCGTGTGCGGCCGGGGCGTTGTCCTACACTCGGCCACATGCCGGGCCTTACGTACCATTTGAAACCCCGCGGTCTCTGCCGCGGGGCGGCCCTGACGTTGGTTTTCGCGAGCGTGCTGGCCACCGCCGCGGCCACCGGGTCCCTGCCCCGTGAGGACGGTGCGGGCACGGACATAGAGGCCCGTGCGGTGTCCTCCGACGTCGGTTCCGTGGACCGCGAGGAGATCGCGGACGCGGTCGCCGAGGCGGAGGCCGACGGCAAGTCCGGTACGGATGCCGCCGAGGAGGTCGTCAGCCGCAGCGGGGACCGCTGGGGCGCGGTCTACGACGAGCGGGAGTACGAGGAGTTCGAGCAGGCCCTCGACGGCTCGTACACCGGGGTGGGGATCTCCGCCCGCCGCTCGGCCCGCGGCGAGGTCACCGTGACCGGGGTCCGGACCGGCGGACCGGCGGAACGGGCAGGGGTCCGCAAGGGCGACCTGCTGCGCACCGTGGACGGCCGTCCGGTCGAGAAGCGCCCCGTCGCCGAGGTGGTCGCGCTGTTGCGCGGGGACCGGACGAAGGCGGCGGAAGGCTCCTCCGTGGTCCTCGGACTGAGCCGGGACGGGCACTCCTGGGACACGAGCCTGCGCAGGGCCAGGCTCAGCACGGATCCGGTGAGCGTCCGGCGCCTCGGCCGGGACCCCTCCGCCGCTGTCCTGATCAAGGTCGCCGCGTTCACCAAGGGCACCGGCACCGCGGTCCGCGACGCCGTGGACGAGGCGCCCGGGGACGCCGGGATCCTCCTGGACCTCCGGGCCAACGCGGGCGGCCTGGTCAGCGAGGCCGTCACCGCCTCCTCGGCCTTCCTGGACGGCGGGCTCGTCGCCACCTACGACGTGCACGGTGAGCAGCACGCCCTGTACGCCGAGTCCGGCGGGGACACCGGCCGGCCCGTGGTCGTCCTGGTGGACGGCGGCACGATGAGCGCCGCCGAGCTGCTGACCGGGGCGCTGCAGGACCGGGGGAGGGCGGTGACCGTGGGATCACGCACTTTCGGCAAGGGCTCAGTGCAGCTGCCCAGCAAGCTCCCGGGCGGTTCGGTGGCCGAGCTGACCGTCGGGCACTACCGCACCCCGGCGGGCCGCACCGTCGAGGGGAGCGGCATCACGCCGGACGTCGGAGCGGGTCCGGAGGCCCAGCAGCGGGGCGAAACGGTATTGAGTGGCCTCGGGGGTGGGTCGTAGTGCGAAAATGACCGCACTATGGCCAAGGAAAAAGACACCGGGCGCAAGATGATTGCGCAGAACAAGAAGGCGCGGCACGACTACCACGTCCTCGACACCTACGAGTGCGGTCTCGTGCTCATGGGCACGGAGGTCAAGTCGCTGCGGATGGGCAGGGCGTCGCTGGTCGACGGCTTCGTCCAGATCGACAACGGGGAGGCGTGGCTGCACAACATCCACGTCCCGGAGTACGTCCAGGGCACCTGGACCAACCACTCGGCCAAGCGCAAGCGCAAGCTGCTCCTGCACAGGGCCGAGATCGACAAGCTGGCGTCCAAGTCGCAGGAGACGGGCCACACGATCGTGCCGCTCGCGCTGTACTTCAAGGACAGCCGCGTCAAGGTCGAGATCGCGCTCGCGAAGGGCAAGAAGGAGTACGACAAGCGCCAGACGCTGCGCGAGAAGCAGGACACGCGGGAGACCAACCGCGCGATCTCGGCGGCCCGCAGGCGTCAGCGCAGCGCGTAGCCGGGCCGGCGCGGCGCGTGGCCGGGGCCCGCGCCCCGGAGCTCGCCGGAATACAGTGGCATCCGCGTGCGTTGGTCACGTACGATGGGCCGTGCACCCCACAGAGGGTGTGCACATTTGAAAAAACAACATGGGGATGATCGGTTTCGACAGCGGATGTCGAAGCAGGGGAAGCGAGTCGAGGAAGCGGCAATGATCTCGTAAACCATATGTCGCAAACAATAATCGCCAATTCCAAGCGCGATTCCTCCGCCTTCGCCCTCGCTGCCTAATTAGCAGCTAAGCGAAGACTCTGCGGAGTGTCAGCCCGGGGTTGATCCCGACCCGGATCCTGGCATCAACTAGGGATCTAAACTTCTAAGCCCGGTCACGGGGCTTGGAAGGAAATCAAACAGTGACTGGGCCTGTCGGAGGCTTGTTCGCGTGACCTCCGGGGCCGAGAAAAGCGTAGCGAACTGCACTCGGAGAAGCCCTGGTTCCGCACCGTTGGACGCGGGTTCGATTCCCGCCATCTCCACAATTCCCATGTGAACGAGGACCCCGTTGCCCCTGGCAGCGGGGTCCTCGTTTTTTCGGGTCCTCGTTCTTTACTCTGGTGCCCTTCAGGCTCTGCGAGTGCCCGCGGACGCCACGGCCAGGGCGAGGGCCGCCGCGCAAACCGGCGCCGCGTAACCGCTCACCGTCCCGGCGTGCTCCACCGTCCAGCCGCCCGCCGCCGACCCCGCCGCTATACCGCCCAGCAGCGCGGTGACGGCGAGCGTCATGCCCTCGTTGAGCTGCGCCTGCGGGGTGAGCCGCTGGATCAGCGTCATGCCGGTGACCATGGTGGGAGCCGTGGCCGCCCCCGCGAGCAGCAGGCAGCCCGCCAGGACGAGCAGCGAGTCGGTCGTGGCCGAGGCGATCAGGGGGAGCGACATCAGCGCGGTCATCCCCGTCAGGCAGAGCAGCAGCCGGCGTCCGACGGCCGCCGCCGGGCGCAGCGACCCGTACAGCAGCCCGGCGACGCAGGAGCCGCCGGCCTGGAGTGCGAGGATCGCGCCTCCGGCGTGGGCGATCGAGACGACCTCCATCGCGCCGAAGACCGCCCCCGTCGCGAGGAAGACGGCGAGCAGGGCGGGAATGCCCGGGGTGCGCAGGGGAGAGGCCGACCGTGTGCGGGGGGCCACCGGCGGTTCGGTCGCACGCTGCGCGGCGAAGACCAGGACGCCGGTCATGAGCAGGATCGCGCCGGTGAGCGTGCCGGCCTCGGGGAAGAGCGCCCCGCACAGGGACGCCGCGAGGACCGGGCCGAGCATGAAGCACAGCTCGTCGGCGGCCTGTTCGAAGGAGTTCGCCGTGTGCAGGGCCGCCGGGTCGCCCCGGTGCAGATGGGCCCAGCGGGCCCGTGACATGCCGCCGGTGTTCGGGGTGGTGGCCGTGGCGGCGTAGGCGGCGAAGAGCGTCCAGACCGGTGCGTCGTAGTGCACACAGAGGACCAGGGACAGCGAGCCGAGCACGGCGACCGCGGTGGCGGGCACCGCGATCCTGGCCTGCCCGTACCGGTCGACGAGGCGCGCCGTCCAGGGAGCGACCACGGCGGTCGCGGCCAGTCCGGTGGCGGTCACGGCCCCGGCCAGGGCGTACGAGCCGTGTGCCCCGGCGATCATGATGACGGCGCTGACGCTGAACATGCCCATGGGGAGCCGGGCGAGGAGATTGCCCGCGGTGAACGCGCGCGCTCCGGGGGTGGCGAGGAGCCGCAGGTAGGGATTGGAGGGGGCGAGGGCGGGCGGGGCCGGGGCAGCGGTTTCATGAGGCACGCGTCCACCCTCGGATCGAGCGGCCCGCGGCGTCCAACACCTGATGGGAACCCATTGACGCACTTCTGTTGTAAATTGGCCCCGTGGCCGCGACCGACACCGACCCCCGTCTCCTCCGCGCCTTCGTCACGGTGGCGGAGGAACTGCACTTCACCCGGGCCGCCGCCCGGCTCTACGTCGCCCAGCAGGCGCTGAGCCGGGACATCCGCCGACTGGAGCGGGAGCTGGGCCGGGAGCTCTTCGTCCGCACCACCCGGCAGGTGTCGCTCACCGCCGATGGGGAACGCCTCGTCCCGTACGCCCGCCGGGTGCTCGACGCGCATGCCGCGCTCTCCGCCGCCTTCGCGGACCCGGCGGACCGGCCGCTGCTCGTCGACCTCAACACCGACGGGATGACGGCGGCCCGGGTGCTGGCCCGCGCGCGGGAGCTCGCGCCGGAGTGCGAGCTGATGGCGCGCTTCGAGAGCGGGCTGACCTGGGCGGCCGGTGAGGTGCTCGCCGGGCGGCTGGACGTCTCCTTCGGGCGGGCCGCCGGGCTCGGTCCCGGGGTGCTCGCCCAGCTCTCCGTACAGCCGGTGCGGTACGAACCGATGGCTGTCCTCCTGCCGCACGGTCATCCTCTGGCCGGGCGGGAAGAGGTCGCCATGAGTGACCTGACCGGTGAAACCGTCTACGCCGGGGCGGGCAATGCGCGCACGCTGGAGTGGACGGATCTCGCGGCCGCGCTCTTCGCGGAGTGGGGCGTCGTCCTGGCCCCACCTGCGCCGCTCGCCGTCGGGGTGGCCGAATTCCAGCGGGTGATGGCGAAGACCGGGAACCCCGTGCTCGCCGTCGCGGGCTTCCCGCCGCTGCCGGGCACGGTGTTGCGCCCGCTCGTGCGGCCGGTGCCGCTGTCGCCGCTGCTGATGGTGTGGCGCAAGGGGCTCAACCATCCCGGCCTCTCCGCATTGCGTGCGGCAGCGGCCGAACTCGCCGCGACAGAAGGATGGATGGTACGGCCACCGACATCGTGGCTACCGGAAGCCGATGTGTCACTTATGAGTCACTGTTCTTGAACAACAGGTGATACGGCCCTCTTCCGGTCGCCGGCGTGCGCTACATTCGGGGTTTCGGGTGCTCGGTGGCAGGTGGCGCGGACGGGGTGGGGGCCCGGTCCGATGGCACGATTCCAGTCATTCCCCGCGCACCTGTTTCATTGAGTGGGGGAAGTGCGATCACCTGTGGAAAATTGGCGCGAAGGTACCCGGACCGGGCACACGCACGAGCCGAACGACGTCACCGTCCAACTGGACGGGCTCGGGCGTCAGCTCTCCGAACTACCGGTCGAACCCGGCCCTCCGGTCCCGTCCGACGGTCCGGTCTTCGTCGACGAGAGCGGTCGCCGGAGCAAGACGTACAGGCGTGTGGGCTGGGTGCTCGCCGCGATCTGCGCGGTGTACGCCGTGACCCTCGTGGTCGCCGTGCTCGGAGGGAACTCCAGCGCTCCCTGGCTGCCGCTCTCCGGGCAGGAGGAGAAGCGCGCGGAAGAGATCGAGGTGCGGCCCGCTCCGAGTGACGCCGCCGTGTCCGAGGGCCCCGGAGCGACGCCCAGCGCCTCCGCCTCGGCCTCGGGCACCGTGGTGGCCCCTCCGGCGGACGGCGCCGCCGCGTCCGGCTCCGCCGGGCCCGGCGCGAGCGCCTCGGCCTCCTCGTCCAGCAGGCCTCCCCGGACCGGCAGCTCTTCGGCTCCCGTCGTCCCGGGAGACTCGGTGACCCAGCAGCCGACCGGTGACCCGTCGCCGCCGGCCACCACCGAGCCGTCCGTCGACGACAGTCCGCCGGCGTCCCCGGACCCCTCGGAATCACCGGTGCAACCACAAGAAGGCGCTCAGTAGATGACAACCCCCGTTTCGCGGGGCAGACACAACCGGAAGAAGAAGCGGACCGTCAGGCGCAGACTTCCCATGCGCTATCTGCTTCCGTCACTCCTTCTTGTGGCTCTGCTCGCCATGCTCATGCTGCGCGGATACGTGCACAGCGAGATCCTCGCCGACCACCGTGTACAGCCACCCGCCCCCACCACCCAGGTACCCGACAAGGTGCTCGAGGGCGGCCCGGTCATCGACGCCCGCGCGGCGGGCGAGGAAGCCGAGACGCTCCGGATACCCGACCACAAGATCGTCCTGACCTTCGACGACGGCCCCGACCCGGTCTGGACCCCGCGCGTCCTGGACGAGCTCAAGAAGCACCACGCGCACGGCGTCTTCTTCGTCACCGGCACCATGGCCTCGCGCTACCCGGACCTCGTCGAGCGGATGGTCGACGAGGGACACGAGGTCGGGCTGCACACCTTCAACCACCCCGACCTCTCCTTCCAGTCCACCAGCCGCATCGACTGGGAGCTCTCCCAGAACCAGCTGGTACTGGCGGGCGCGGCCGGCATCCGCACGTCGCTGTTCCGGCCCCCGTACTCCTCGTTCTCCGACGCCATGGACAACAAGTCCTGGCCTGTCACGCAGTACATCGGCAGCCGCGGCTACCTCACCGTCGTGAACAACACCGACAGTGAGGACTGGAAGCGCCCCGGCGTCCACGCGATCATCGAGCGCGCCACACCGCAGCACGGCAAGGGTGCGATCATCCTGATGCACGACTCCGGAGGCGACCGGTCCCAGACCGTGGCCGCCCTGGGGAAGTTCCTGCCGAAGATGCAGGAGCGGGGTTACGACTTCACCAACCTGACGTCGGCGCTCGGCGCCCCCAGCGCGCACACCCCGGTCACCGGATTCGCGCTGTGGAAGGGCAAGGCGTTCGTAGGAGCGGTCGAGATCTCCGAACACATCACCGGCGTCCTGGTGGTGGGCCTCGCCGTCATCGGCGTGCTGGTGATGGTCCGCTTCGGTCTGATGCTGCTGCTGTCCTTCCTGCATGCCAGGAAGGTGCGCCGCAGGAACTTCAGCTGGGGCGAGGAGTTCACCCGGCCCGTCTCGGTCCTCGTCCCCGCGTACAACGAGCGTGAGTGCATCGAGGCGACCGTCCGGTCGCTGGTGGCGAGCGACTACCCGATCGAGGTCGTCGTCATCGACGACGGCTCGACGGACGGCACGGCCGACCTCGTCGAGGCGATGTGGATCCCGAACGTCCGGGTCGTGCGCCAGCGCAACGCCGGCAAGCCCGCGGCCCTCAACAACGGCATCGCGCACGCCCGTTACGACATCGTCGTGATGATGGACGGCGACACGGTCTTCGAACCCTCCACCGTGCGCGAGCTCGTGCAGCCGTTCGCCGATCCCAGGGTCGGAGCGGTCGCGGGCAACGCCAAGGTCGGCAACCGCGACTCGCTGATCGGCGCCTGGCAGCACATCGAGTACGTGATGGGCTTCAACCTCGACCGCCGGATGTACGACCTCCTGGGCTGCATGCCCACCATCCCCGGTGCGGTCGGCGCCTTCCGAAGGGAGGGGCTGGACCGGATCGGCGGCATGAGCGAGGACACCCTCGCCGAGGACACCGACGTCACCATGGCGCTGCACCGCGACGGCTGGCGCGTCGTCTACGCGGAGAACGCCCGCGCCTGGACCGAGGCTCCCGAGTCCGTGCAGCAGCTCTGGTCGCAGCGCTACCGGTGGTCCTACGGCACGATGCAGGCCATCTGGAAGCACCGCCGTGCGGTCATCGAGAAGGGGCCCTCGGGCCGCTTCGGACGGGTGGGCCTGCCGTTCGTCTCCCTGTTCATGGTCGTCGCCCCGCTGCTGGCGCCCCTCATCGATGTCTTCCTGCTCTACGGACTGGTCTTCGGCCCGACGGGGAAGACGGTCGCGGCCTGGTTCGGCGTCCTGCTGGTGCAGGCCGTCTGCGCCGCGTACGCCTTCCGGCTCGACCGGGAGCGCATGACGCATCTGATCTCCCTGCCGCTCCAGCAGATCCTCTACCGGCAGTTGATGTACGTCGTGCTGCTCCAGTCCTGGATCACCGCTCTCACCGGTGGCCGGCTGCGCTGGCAGAAGCTGCGGCGTACGGGCGTGGTGGAGGCACCGGGCGGCACACAGAACCGTCGTAAGGACACGGACAAGGACCGGAGGCCGGTGGCATGACCTTCCCCGACCAGGGGCACGCACCGGCGGGTGCCGCCTACACCGCGCCGCTGCCCGTCCCACCCGCCCCCGCGGCGTACCCGGAGCACGTCCCCGCCGCCCCGGAGGCCGTGGGGGAGGCTCCCGCGCCACGCGCCAAGCCCGGGCGTGACCGCTACCTCGATCTGCTCAGGGCGGTGGCCCTCGTCCGCGTCGTGGTCTTCCACCTCTTCGGCTGGGCCTGGCTGACCGTTCTCTTCCCGTCCATGGGCGTGATGTTCGCCCTGGCCGGTTCGCTGATGGCCCGCTCGCTGGCCCGGCCGGCGGGCAGCGTCGTCCGCAGCCGGCTGCGCAGGCTGCTCCCTCCGATGTGGGCGTTCTCGCTCGTCGTCGTGCCGGTGATGTTCGCGCTGAGCTGGAAGCCCGTCCGGGAGGAGGGGCTGTGGTGGTTCATCAAGCTCGGCAGCTACCTCTTCCCGCTCGGCTCGCCTCCGTACCCCGAGGAGAGCGGTTCCACCGGCGGGTGGCTGGAGCTGAGCTGGGCGGACCAGGCGGCGGGACCCCTCTGGTACATCCGGGCCTACCTCTGGTTCGTGCTCGCCTCGCCGCTGCTGCTCAAGGCGTTCCGCAGGCTGCCGTGGGCCACGCTGCTCGCCCCGGTCGCCCTCACGGCCGTGATCGGCACCGGCCTCGTGACCGTCCCCGGCACCTTCGGCGAAGGGCTCCTCGACTTCGCCGTGTTCGGATCCTGCTGGGTCCTGGGCTTCGCCCACAACGACGGACTGCTGAAGGAGATCCCGCGCTATCTGGCGGTGTCCTCCGCCGCGATCGTCATGGGCTTCGGCCTGTGGTGGGCGTCCGGGCACCTCACCGAGGAGGGCTGGAACCTGGACGAGATCCCGCTCGCCCAGGCCACCTGGTCCCTCGGCTTCTGCGCGATCCTCCTGGTCTACGCCCCGTCCTGGAAGAAGCTCCCCGGCAGGCTCGCCGGCTGGGACAGCCTGGTCACGCTGGCCAACAACCGGGCCGTGACGATCTACCTGTGGCACAACCTGCTGCTGATGGCGGCCGCGCACGTCGTGGACGAGCTCTGGAACATCCCGTGGTTCGGCGACACGTTCGGTACGTATATAGAACAGTCGTACGAGGTGCTGATCCTGATCGCGATCTGGCCGCTCATAGGGCTCGCCATCCTGGCCTTCGGCTGGGTCGAGGACGTCGCCGCCAAGCGCCGGCCGCGCCTGTGGCCGAACGGGGCGGTCCGGGCGGGCGGGTCGCGCAGGGCCTGATCCGCACGACAGGGGTGCGGCGGGCCCGGCTCACCGCACCCCCGGCGGCCGAGTGAGAGCAAGGTTGCGCACCGGTCACCTCACGGCACCGCACCGAAACGCGGACTCCCTAGCGTCGGCAGGACAACACCCCGACCCCTGTGGAGGCGCGTGATGGCCGGTCGTTGGATCGAGCAGTGGGAGCCGGAGGACGAGACCTTCTGGCGAGAGACGGGCGAGAAGGTCGCCCGGAGGAACCTGTGGTTCTCCGTGCTCTCCGAGCACATCGGGTTCTCGATCTGGTCCCTGTGGTCCGTCATGGTCCTGTTCATGGGGCCGGAGTACGGCATCGACCCGGCCGGGAAGTTCTTCCTGATCTCCACGGCCACCCTGGTCGGCGCCATCGTCCGGGTGCCGTACACCTTCGCGGTCGCGCTGTTCGGCGGGCGCAACTGGACCGTCTTCAGCGCGCTGTCGCTCCTGGTGCCGACCCTCGCCGCCTTCTGGGTGATGGAGCCCGGCACCTCGTACACCACGTTCCTCGTCGTCGCCGCGCTCACCGGCATCGGGGGCGGCAACTTCGCCTCGTCGATGACGAACATCAACGCCTTCTTCCCGCTGCGCAAGAAGGGCTGGGCGCTCGGGCTCAACGCCGGCGGCGGCAACATCGGCGTCCCGGTCGTCCAGCTCATCGGACTGCTGGTGATCGGCACGGCGGGCGCCGCGCACCCGCGGATCGTGCTCGGGGTGTACGTACCGCTGATCGTCGTCGCCGCGCTCGGCGCCGCGCTGCGCATGGACAACCTCCGGCCCGTCCAGAACGATACCGGGGCGGCGCTCCAGGCCGTACGCGAGCCGCACACCTGGATCATGGCGGTGCTCTACATCGGCACCTTCGGCTCGTTCATCGGCTACAGCTTCGCCTTCGGACTCGTCCTGCAGACCCAGTTCGGCCGTACTCCGCTGCAGGCCGCCTCGCTCACCTTCATCGGCCCGCTGCTCGGTTCCCTGATCCGGCCCGCGGGCGGCTGGCTCGCCGACCGGTACGGCGGCGCCCGGATCACGCTGTGGAACTTCGCGGCCATGGCCGCGGCCACCGGTGTCGTCGTCTACGCCTCCGGCATCGAGTCGCTGGCGGTGTTCCTCGTCGGCTTCATCGCGCTGTTCGTGCTGACGGGCCTCGGCAACGGCTCCACGTTCAAGATGATCCCGGGCATCTTCCACGCGCAGGGCATCGCCAAGGGGCTCCGGGGCGAGGAGGCCGCCGCGTACGGACGCCGGCTCTCCGGGGCCGCCATGGGACTCATCGGGGCGGTCGGCGCCCTGGGCGGCCTCGCGATCAACCTCGCGTTCCGTCAGTCCTTCGCCACCTCGGGTGCCGGAACGGCCGCGTTCTGGTGCTTCCTCGGCTTCTACGCCGTCTGCTTCACCCTCACGTGGGCGGTATACCTTCGGCGTACCGAAGCAGTCGCCACGAAGCCGCAGCTCAGCTATGCGGAGGTGTGAGGATGACCACAGCGCGTCGCAGGACGTAACGGGCGGGAAATACAGGAGAACCGAGACTGTCACGCAGGGTTGACAGTCTCGGTCCTCCGCATCATCGAGCAACAGCGGGACGAGAGCCGGGTATCACGCCATGCACGACGACGACGCACAGCACGGGCCCCTGGCGGGCTTCACGGTCGGGGTGACCGCAGCCCGTCGCGCGGAGGAGCTGGGGACGCTCCTCACGCGCAGGGGCGCCGCGGTCCTGCACGCGCCCGCACTGCGGATCGTTCCGCTCGCGGACGACAGCGAACTCCTGGCCGCCACCAAGGAGCTGATCGACAACGCGCCCGACATCGTGATCGCGACCACCGCCATCGGCTTCAGGGGCTGGGTGGAGGCCGCCGACGGCTGGGGCATCGGTGACCAGCTGCTCGAACTGCTGCGCGGTATCGAGCTGCTGGCCCGTGGCCCCAAGGTCAAGGGCGCCATCCGGGCGGCCGGGCTCACCGAGGCGTGGTCGCCGCAGTCCGAGTCGATGGCCGAGGTGCTGGACCGACTGCTGGGCGAAGGCGTCTCGGGCCGCCGGGTCGCCCTCCAGCTGCACGGCGAACCGCTGCCCGGCTTCGTCGAGTCGCTCCGCGCGGCGGGCGCCGAAGTCGTCGGCGTACCCGTCTACCGGTGGATGCCCCCGGAGGACATCACCCCGCTCGACCGCATGCTCGACGTCACCGTCGCCCGTGGCCTGGACGCCCTCACCTTCACCAGCGCCCCCGCCGCCGCGTCCTACCTGAACCGGGCGGAGACGCGCGGCATGCTCCCGGAGGTGCTGGACGCCCTGAGTCATGACGTCGTCACCGCCTGCGTCGGGCCGGTCACGGCCCTGCCGCTGCAGGCCAGGGGAATCGACACCGTCCAGCCCGAGCGCTTCCGGCTGGGGCCGCTCGTCCAGGTGCTCTGCACCCAGCTGCCCGCCCGGGCCCGTGCGCTCCCCGTGGCCGGCCACCACGTCGAGATCCGGGGTCACGCCGTGCTGGTCGACGGAGCCCTGCGCCCGGTGCCACCGGCCGGCATGGCCCTGCTGCACACGCTGGCCCGCCGACCCGGCTGGGTGGTCTCCCGCGCCGACCTGCTGCGGGCCCTGCCGGGCAGCGGCAGCGACGAGCACGCGGTGGAGACGGCGATGGCCCGGCTGCGTACGGCGCTGGGGGCGCCCCGGCTGATCCAGACGGTCGTCAAGCGGGGCTACCGGCTGGCGCTGGACCCCTCGGCGGACACCAAGTACGACGCTTCCTGACGGGCCGCTACGGTGCGGGGATGATCAACGACATCCATCCCCTGGCCGACGGGGTCCGGCTGAGGCCCGTGGCCCTCGGCGACGCCGCCTCGTTCGCCGAGACCCTGACCCGCAGTCGCGCGTACATGCGGCGCTGGGATCCCGTGCGCCCCGAAGCCTTCTACACCCCTGAGGGCCAGCTCCAGCGGCTGACCGCGCTGCTGGCGGACCGGGACACGGGGCGCGTCATGCCCTGGGCGCTGGCCGACGACGAGGACCGGGTCGTGGGGGCGATGACGCTCGCCTCCATCGAGCGCGGGCCGTTCCGCAACGCCCGGCTCGGCTACTGGATCGACGTCGACCGGGCGGGCCGGGGTCTGGCCACGGTCGCCGTGACCCGGGTCTGCGAGCTGGCACGGGACGGGCTCGGACTGCACCGGGTCGAGGCCGGGACGGTCGTGGACAACACGGCCTCGCAGCGGGTACTGGCGAAGTGCGGGTTCGAGCTCTACGGCACGGCGCCGCGCTATCTCCACATCAACGGCTCGTGGCAGGACCACCGGATGTTCCAGCGCATCCTGCACGACGGCCCGCCGCAGCGCTGAGAGGAGCCTCCCGGGAGTGCCGGTGGCCGTTCAGGGGGTAGCGCGGTGGCCGGGCGGGGACGAGCTCGGCCAGCGGGAAGCCGGTCTTCTCGGCGACCCGGCAGGACGCCTCGTTGCCCGCGGCGTGGAACAGGTCCAGGCGCCGGAGCCCGTCCTCCGCGAATGTGGCGAACGCCCAGTCGGTGAGCGCCCCGAGAGCGCGCGGGGCCACGCCCCGGCCGCGCGCCGACGCCGTCGTCCAGTAACCGGCCTGGGCGCTCTCCGCCCCGGGAGAGGGACGGTTCAGCGCGAGGTGGCCGACTATGTCTCCCTGACCGGCCGTGTCGGTCACCGCGAAGCTGAAGCGGCTGCCCGACGCCCACCCCTCCTCCTGCACGGTCAGCCAGCGCTCCGCCTCCCCGGCGTCAAAGACCTGTGTCCGCAGCCACCGCCGCATCGCCGGGTCGTCGTACGCCGCGAGCAGGGCCGGCATGTCGTCCCGCCGCCAGGGGCGCAGGAGCAGGGTTCCGGCCGTCAGCGTGACTGTGGCGTCGTTCATGCGGACACAGTACGGCGGTGTCCGGAGGGGTTCCGGGCCGGGCCGGATGCGGGCACTCTGGGAGTGACTCTCCTTCCACAGCTGGCCCCCGAGGCGGTGACAGGCTCATGGCGGCGGGCACGGGCGCGTACGACCGGCGGTTCGACTCGGGGCGCGTCTGTCTGGACCTGGCGGCGACGGGGCCGGCCTCCGGCGCGTGCGAGCGGCTCGACTGCCCGGCGCGCCTCGCCGAGTGGCTGGTGGCCGCGGGACTGGTCCCGTGCGGGACGCCACTGGCGGCGGTCGACGCGACCTGGGTGGCGCGCTTCCGGCAGTTGCGTACGGGAATCGACCGGCTGATGACGGCTCAGCTGACCGGCGGGAGCGCCGACAGCGCCCTGGAGCGGGTCAACGCGCTGGCAGCGGGCGCCCCGCCGGGGCTGCGGGCCGTCCGGGACCAGGGCGGAGCGCTCGTACGGGCGCCGATCGCGGACCCGGGGTGTGGGCAGCTGCTCGCCGCGGTGGCCCGGGACGCCGTCGACCTGCTGACGGACCCGGTCGCGCGGGCGGGGCTGCGCCGGTGCCAGGGCGATGCCTGCCGGCGGCTCTATCTGGACACGTCGCGGGGGCGTCGCCGCCGCTGGTGCTCCAGCGAGGTCTGCGGCAACCGGGAGCGGGTGGCCCGGCACCGGCGCCGGGTGAGGGCGGTGACGTGAGGCCCTGAATGGTCCCGAATGCCCGCTCCTGAAAGAAAGTTGCCCGGATTCTGAATGAACCGGCGCCCGCATCCGTACCGATGGCCACAGAGCTCCACAGGGTCTCGACCGGGAGGTTCGGGTGCGCAAGGATGCGGCCGTGGCCGATGACCGTCCGCACAGGGCTCGACATCGCAGTGCACCGCCCCGCCCTCCCTCCGACGTCCCCGACGAGGAGTTGATGCGGGCGCTCTACCGCGAACACGCCGGTCCGCTGCTGGCCTACGTCCTCCGTCTCGTCGCGGGTGACCGTCAGCGGGCCGAGGACGTGGTGCAGGAGACGCTCATCCGTGCCTGGAAGAACGCCGGTTCGCTCAACCGGGCCACCGGCTCCGTCCGCCCCTGGCTGGTGACGGTCGCCCGGCGCATCGTCATCGACGGCCACCGCAGCCGGCAGGCCCGGCCCCGCGAGGTCGATCCGTCGCCGCTGGAGGTCATCCCCGCGGAGGACGAGATCGACAAGGCGCTGTGGCTGATGACGCTCTCGGACGCGCTCGACGATTTGACCCCTGCCCACCGGGAAGCATTGGTCGAGACCTACTTCAGGGGCCGTACGGTCAACGAGGCCGCGGAGGTGCTCGGCATCCCCAGCGGGACCGTGCGGTCCCGGGTGTTCTACGCACTGCGTTCCATGAAGCTCGCACTGGAGGAGAGGGGGATCACGGCATGAGCGACCAGGAATGGCAGCCCTTCGGTCCCCGGCCGGCCGGTCCCCGGCGCCCCCCGGGCGACTCCGGTCCTCCGGACGACCCTTTCGCGCCCCCCGCGCCGGGCCCGGGGCACGACGCCGCCGGCGCCTACGCGCTGGGCATCCTGGACGACGCCGAGGCGAGCGCCTTCGAGGCCCATCTGGCCGGCTGCGTCCCGTGCGCCGCCCAGCTCGACGAGTTCGCCGGGATGGAGCCCATGCTGGCGATGCTCGCGGAGTCGCCGGCCACCGTCCCGGGCGCGCGCCCGGTGCCGCACGTCCCTGAGCCCCCCGCGCCCCGGGTGCTGGCCGGTCTCGTCGACGAGGTCGCGCGGAACCGCTCGCAGCGGCGGCGCCGTGCCCGGTATCTGATCGCCGCCGCGGCCGTCCTCGTGATCGGCGGCCCGGTGGTCGCGGTCACCGCCACGGCCGGCGAGGACGCGGGCCGGCAGGTCGAGGCGGCCGACCCGCATCCCACGAGCCCCGCCGAGGACGCCTTCTTCCACCACATGCCGGAGAAGCTGACGGCGACCGACCCGGCCACCCGGGTCGACGCCACGGTCGGCATGGAGCCCAAGGCCTGGGGCACGCACACGGTCCTGGAGCTCAAGAACGTCGAAGGCCCGGAGAAATGCAGCCTGGTCGCCGTGTCCAGGACGGGCGACGAGGAGGTCGTCACCTCCTGGTCCGTACCGAAATGGGGATACGGGATCGAGGGCTCCTCCCACCCGGACGCGCGCCACCCGCTGTATGTGCACGGGGGCACCGCGATGGCGCGCGCGGACATCGACCATTTCGAGGTCCGCACCTTCGACGGCGAGCGGCTGGTGGAGATCGACGCGGCCCCCGCCTGAACCGGACGAAATACCCAAAACGCTATCCGGGTGGCAGGTGCGCTCGGGGCCCCCTTTCGCGTACGGTTGACGGCTGCCCGATGCACGTCAGAAGGGGGCCTCGGTGGCCGCGCAGGATGCCGCTGTCGATTCGTTGCGGGACCGGGAAATCGGTGTCGAACAAGAACATCTGGACCGGGTCTACCGCCGTCTCGAAGAGAAGATCGACGAGGCGGAATTTCTCATGCAGGACGCCAGTAAACGGGGCCAGGTAGGCACCCCCGGGGCACTCGCCGAAAGGGACGCCCAGGTCTTCCGTGCCGGCGTCCACCTCAACCGGCTGAACAGCGAGTTCGAGGACTTCCTCTTCGGGCGGATCGATCTGCTGCGTGGCAAGGACGGTGAACGCGGCCCGGACGGCGCCTTCACCTCCGTGGAGGCGGCGGACGACGCCGTGGGGGAGGACAGCACCGCCGAGATCGCGGAGACCCTTCACATCGGCCGTATAGGAGTGCTCGACTCCGACTACGCACCGCTGGTGATCGACTGGCGTGCGCCGGCCGCCGCGCCGTTCTACCGTTCGACGCCGAAGGACCCGGGCCGGGTCGTACGCCGCCGGGTCATCCGCTCCAAGGGCCGCAGGGTCCTCGGGGTGGAGGACGACCTGATGCGTCCGGAGCTGACCGCACGGCTGAAGGGCGACGAGCTGCCCGTCATCGGTGACGGCGCCCTGATGGCCGCGCTGGGCCAGGCCCGCAGTCACACGATGCGGGACATCGTCTCGTCGATCCAGGCCGAGCAGGACCTGGTGATCCGTGCTCCCGCCGCCTCCGTCACCGAGGTCTCGGGCGGCCCCGGCACCGGCAAGACGGCGGTGGCCCTGCACCGGGCCGCGTACCTCCTCTACCAGGACCGGCGCCGGTACGCGGGCGGCATCCTCGTCGTCTCGCCGACCCCGCTCCTGGTCGCGTACACCGAAGGGGTCCTGCCCTCGCTCGGCGAGGAGGGCCAGGTCGCGATCCGCGCCGTCGGTTCGCTGTCCGACGAGGCCGCGGGCGTGGAGGGCGCGACCACGTACGACGAGCCTGCCGTCGCCCGGATCAAGGGCTCGTCCCGGATGCTCCACGTGGTGCGCAAGGCGGCCCGCGGGGCGCTGGAGCAGCCCGCGTCACGGCCCGCCCCGCAGGAGGGCCAGCTGGACTTCGGGGAAGCCCCGGCCGAGGCGGGGACCCCCACCCGGCTGCGGGTGGTGGCCTTCGGCGCCCGCGTCGAGCTGGAGGCCGACGAGCTCCGGCGGATCCGGCACAACGTCCTCGGCGGCACGGCGCCGGTCAACCTGCTGCGCCCGCGCGCCCGCAAGCTGCTCCTGGACGCCCTGTGGAACAAGTCGTCCGGCCGGGGGCGCTACACCGACCCCGAGCTGGCCGCGGAGCTGCGCTCCTCGTTCGACGAGGACGTGTCCACCGAGACGCCGTTCCTCACCTTCCTGAACGCCTGGTGGCCGGAGCTCACCCCTCGCCAGGTGCTGGCCGCGATGTCCGACGAGCGGCGGCTGAGCAGATGGGCGCGCCGGATCCTCAACCAGGGCGAGGTGCGCCGTCTCGCCCGTTCGCTGAAGCGGCTGGACGAGGACGGCAAGGGCCCGCTCTCCGTCCACGACGTGGCGCTCCTGGACGAGCTGCAGACCCTTCTGGGTACCCCGGCCCGCCCGAAGAGGCAGCGGGAGGCGGACCCGCTGGACCAGCTCACGGGTCTGGAGGAGCTGATGCCGCAGCGCGAGGAGACGCAGCGCGAGCGGGCCGAGCGGCTGGCGGCGGAGCGTACCGAGTACGCCCACGTCATCGTCGACGAGGCGCAGGACCTGACGCCGATGCAGTGGCGGATGGTCGGCCGCCGCGGCCGGCACGCGACCTGGACGATCGTCGGTGACGCGGCGCAGTCCTCCTGGTCGGACCCGGACGAGGCGTCCGCCGCCCGTGACGAGGCGCTCGGCAACCGGCCGCGGCGCAGGTTCACCCTCACCGTGAACTATCGCAACCCGGCGGAGATCGCCGAGCTCGCGGCCAAGGTGCTGGCGCTGGCCATGCCGGGGATGGAGTCCCCGGCGGCGGTCCGCTCGACCGGTGTCGAGCCGCGCTTCGAATCGGTGCGGGACGGCGACCTCGCCTCGACCGTCCGCGAGGAGGCCCGCAGGCTGCTCGGCGAGGTGGACGGCACCGTGGGTGTGGTCGTCGCGATGAACCGCCGCGCCGAGGCCCGTGCCTGGCTGGCGGAGCTCGGCGAGCGTGTGGTGGCGCTGGGGAGCCTGGAGGCGAAGGGCCTGGAGTACGACGCCACGGTGGTCGTCTCACCCGCGGAGATCGCCGACGAGTCCCCGGCAGGGCTGCGGGTGCTGTACGTGGCACTCACCCGCGCGACGCAGCAGCTCACGGTGGTCTCCGGGGAGCGCGACATGCCGGACGAGGACGGGGTTCCGGACCTGCTGAGGGACTGAGGGAGGAGTGCTTCCCGGAGTCAACCCGTCGCACGGGAATCACTTTTCCGGGGTGTTTGTTAGCCTGGTGTCGGCACCGGCTCGATCCAAGCCCCCGGGCCCAACCTTAGTCGCTTCGAGCGACCACTTGCCGCGAGGCGAGCATGGCGGGCCGGTGTCACCTGACTCGAAGAAGACAGACCCGCGTCACCTGTTGGTGGCGCGGGTCTGTTTGTGTTTACGGGTTACGCATCACCACTACTTCTCGTATGGTGGAAGAAAGTTTCCGAAAGGTGGCAGTCATTACCTGCTACCGGTCGGTAGGTGCGACGATCGGAACGCACGTACGGGGCCGAGCCCCATCTGCGTGCGGCAACGAAGCTCAGGAAAGCGAAGGACTCGGCCATGGCAACGGCGCCCAGCGTCTCGTACTCGATGACGGTCAGGCTGGAGGTGCCCGCGAGCGGCACAGCGGTCTCCCAGCTCACCACGGCCGTGGAGTCCTCCGGAGGTTCGGTCACCGGCCTCGACGTGACCGCATCCGGCCACGAGAAGCTGCGGATCGACGTCACGATCGCGGCCTCCTCCACCTCACACGCGGACGAGATCGTCGAAGGTCTGCGCGACATCGAGGGCGTCATCCTCGGCAAGGTCTCCGACCGTACGTTCCTGATGCACCTCGGCGGCAAGATCGAGATGGCGTCCAAGCACCCCATCCGCAACCGTGACGACCTCTCGATGATCTACACCCCCGGTGTGGCCCGGGTCTGCATGGCGATCGCCGAGAACCCCGAGGACGCCCGCCGCCTCACCATCAAGCGCAACTCCGTCGCGGTGGTCACGGACGGTTCGGCGGTGCTCGGCCTGGGCAACATCGGCCCGATGGCGTCGCTCCCCGTGATGGAGGGCAAGGCGGCCCTCTTCAAGCGCTTCGCCGGCATCGACGCCTGGCCGATCTGCCTGGACACGCAGGACACCGACGCGATCGTCGAGATCGTCAAGGCGATCGCCCCCGGCTTCGCGGGCATCAATCTGGAGGACATCTCCGCACCCCGCTGCTTCGAGATCGAGGCACGGCTGCGCGAGGCCCTGGACATCCCCGTCTTCCACGACGACCAGCACGGCACCGCGATCGTCGTCCTGGCCGCGCTGACCAACGCGCTCCGCGTGGTGGGCAAGGCGATCGGTGACGTACGCGTCGTCATGTCCGGCGCCGGCGCGGCCGGTACGGCCATCCTGAAGCTGCTCATCGCGGCCGGGGTCAAGCACACGGTCGTCGCCGACATCCACGGCGTGGTGCACGCGGGCCGCGAGGACCTGGTGGACGCCACCCCGGACTCGCCGCTGCGCTGGATCGCCGACAACACCAACCCCGAGGGCGTCACCGGCACCCTCAAGCAGGCCGTCGCCGGATCCGACGTCTTCATCGGCGTCTCCGCTCCCAACGTCCTGGACGGCGCCGACGTCGCCGCCATGGCGGAGGGCGCGATCGTGTTCGCGCTCGCGAACCCGGACCCCGAGGTCGACCCGGCAATCGCTCGCGAGACGGCGGCCGTTGTCGCCACCGGGCGCTCCGACTTCCCGAACCAGATCAACAACGTGCTGGTCTTCCCGGGTGTCTTCCGCGGTCTGCTGGACGCTCAGTCCCGCACCGTCAACACGGAGATGATGCTCGCCGCGGCGCGCGCCCTCGCCGACGTGGTTGCGGAGGACGAGGTGAACGCGAACTACATCATCCCCTCGGTCTTCAACGACAAGGTCGCGGGCGCGGTCGCGGGCGCCGTCCGGGACGCGGCCAAAGCGGCCGGCGTCGCCGAGGCGGCGTCCGACCCCGCCTAGGAACTTTCTGCCCTGACGGCCCTGCCACACGCCGTCCGCGGGGGTCGGCCACGACTCCGGCGGACGGTGCCGTAGCTCACGTCCGGGCGGCCCGTACGGCGCGTCGCGTGTCGCGGCGTCCCAAACGCCCCTTTAGGGTGGGCGGGCAGCGAGCCCCACAGGCCCGGCATCCGCTGCGGACCGCTCCAACAAGTCGACGGAACGTCATCACAGGCAATCGGTGGTGCTTTTCGTGTGACGACGAGGGGTTCCGGATTGGCGTTAGCGCCGCAGGTGGGGGCAGGATGCGTATTCGGGCGCGAGGGTCTGACAGCAGACCCGGGTCCGGGGACTGTCAGAGGGCCCTGGCAGCATCGGCTTCGATCTCACGCCTCACAGGCAAGAAGAACACGGGAGTACAAACATGAACCGCAGTGAGCTGGTGGCCGCCCTGGCCGACCGTGCCGAGGTGACCCGCAAGGACGCCGACGCCGTTCTGGCCGCCCTCGCCGAGACCGTCGGCGAGATCGTCGCCAAGGGCGACGAGAAGGTCACCATCCCCGGCTTCCTGACCTTCGAGCGCACCCACCGTGCCGCTCGCACCGCTCGTAACCCGCAGACCGGCGACCCGATCAACATCCCGGCCGGCTACAGCGTGAAGGTCTCCGCGGGCTCCAAGCTCAAGGAAGCCGCCAAGGGCAAGTAAGGCCCCAAGGCATCAATGAAGGGCGGCCGTCCTGACCGGGGCGGCCGCCCTTCGGCATGTCCGTGACCGAGTCCGGGGGTCTTCATCCCGGCGCACACCGCCCGTGCGGGCGCTGTGAGGCGGTCTGCGGAGCCCCGGCGCCCTCCGGCGGCCCCGGGGAGGGCAGGGCGCCCTGTGCGGCTCTGTACGGGCGTTCTGCGGCGCCTGGGCCGATGCCCGGTGCCGGGGCGACGGAAAAGCCCGCCGCCCCGGTCCCTCGTGGGGGCCGGGGCGGCGGACTGTGGTGCGCTGGTGCGCAATGCTGTGTGCGGCAGCACCGTGCGTACGCCGGAGCGCGCCGGCGTGGGGTGTCAGACGAGCGAGCCGCCGGGAAGCTCGACCTTCGCGCCGAGCTTCTCGAGCTTGTCCATGAAGTTCTCGTAGCCGCGGTTGATCAGGTCGATCCCGTGCACCCGGGACGTGCCCTGGGCCGCCAGGGCGGCGATCAGGTACGAGAAACCGCCGCGCAGGTCGGGGATGACCAGATCCGCGCCCTGGAGCTTCGTGGGCCCGGACACGACCGCCGAGTGCAGGAAGTTCCGCTGCCCGAAGCGGCAGTCGGAGCCTCCGAGGCACTCGCGGTAGAGCTGGATGTGCGCACCCATCTGGTTGAGCGCCGAGGTGAAGCCGAGCCGGGACTCGTAGACCGTCTCGTGGACGATCGACAGTCCGGCGGCCTGCGTCAGGGCCACCACGAGCGGCTGCTGCCAGTCGGTCTGGAAGCCGGGGTGCACGTCCGTCTCCAGGGCGATGGCGTTCAGCGCGCCGCCCGGGTGCCAGAAGCGGATGCCCTCGTCGTCGATCTCGAAGGCACCTCCGACACGCCGGAAGGTGTTGAGGAAGGTCATCATCGAGCGCTGCTGGGCGCCGCGCACGTAGATGTTGCCCTCGGTCGCCAGCGCCGCGGACGCCCAGGAGGCGGCCTCCAGGCGGTCCGGGATCGCCCGGTGGGTGTAACCGTCGAGCTTGTCGACACCTGTGATCCGGATGGTCCGGTCGGTGTCCATGGAGATGATCGCGCCCATCTTCTGCAGTACGCAGATGAGGTCCTCGATCTCCGGCTCGACAGCCGCGTTGGACAGCTCGGTGACGCCCTCGGCGAGGACCGCGGTCAGCAGCACCTGTTCGGTGGAGCCCACCGACGGGTACGGCAGCCGGATCTTCGTGCCACGCAGCCGCTGCGGGGCCTCCAGGTACTGGCCGTCGGCCCGCTTCTCGATGACCGCGCCGAACTGGCGGAGCACCTCGAAGTGGAAGTCGATCGGCCTGCCGCCGATGTCGCAGCCGCCGAGGCCCGGGATGAACGCGTGGCCCAGACGGTGCAGCAGGGGGCCGCAGAAGAGGATCGGGATGCGCGACGAGCCCGCGTGGGCGTCGATGTCGGCGACGTTCGCGCTCTCGACGTGCGACGGGTCGAGGATGAGTTCGCCCGGCTCGTCGCCGGGGCGGACGGTTACGCCGTGCAGCTGCAGCAGCCCCCGGACCACCCGCACATCGCGGATGTCGGGCACGTTGCGGAGCCGGCTGGGCCCGCTGCCGAGCAGCGCGGCGACCATTGCCTTCGGCACCAGGTTCTTGGCGCCTCGGACGCGGATCTCGCCCTCCAGCGGGGTGCCGCCGTGGACAAGCAGGACATCGTCTGTGCCGGTCATGTATCTCGCGTTCCGGAGTGGTCGGGCAGGGGGCCATCAAAAGGGTAATGGGCTTCCGCCCCCCTTCCGTAAGGCGCCGGGGGGTGTACGAACGTCATGAATCCGCCATAACACGTTCTGCTCCCCGTTCGTTGCGGAGGGTCACCGTCCGTACGGCCCGTCCGGCAGCCCCCCGATCGTGCGCTCCCCGTGCGCCCGTGCGGCGTCCGTGCGCCCTGAGCTGCGGAGGGGTGCGGGCCGGGAGCGTTCGCGCCACTTGGTCCCCGCGGAGGGCCGAGATGCGGGATCATCTGTGCCATGACGGAGGTGTCCTCGCTCACAGGACGGCTGCTCGTGGCCGCACCCGCCCTGGCGGACCCGAATTTCGACCGTGCGGTGGTGCTGCTCCTCGACCACGACGAGGAGGGCTCGCTGGGTGTGGTCCTGAACCGTCCGACCCCGGTCGGCGTCGCGGACATCCTCGCGTCCTGGGCAGGCCTGACCGGCGAGCCGGACGTGGTCTTCCAGGGTGGTCCGGTGTCGCTCGACTCCGCCCTGGGCGTGGCGGTGATCCCGGGGGACGAGGGACCTTCTCCGGCCCCCATCGGCTGGCGCCGGGTGCACGGGGCGATCTGCCTGGTGGACCTGGACGCGCCGCCGGAGCTGCTGGCTGCGGCGCTCGGCTCGCTGCGGATCTTCGCCGGATACGCGGGCTGGGGGCCGGGTCAGCTGGAGACGGAGCTGACGGACGGCGCCTGGTTCGTGGTCGAGTCGGAGCCGGGCGACGTCTCCTCGCCACGCCCGGAGAACCTCTGGCGTGCGGTTCTGCGGCGGCAGCGCAGCGAACTGGCGATGATCGCGACGTATCCGGACGACCCTTCGCTGAACTGATGCGCGGAGCTTTCAGTACGCTTGGCAGTTATGAGCACTCTTGAGCCCGAGCGTGGGGCAGGTACGGGGACCCTCGTAGAGCCGACGCCGCAGGTGTCGAACGGCGACGGTGACCACGAGCGCTACGCCCATTACGTCCAGAAGGACAAGATCATGGCGAGCGCCCTGGAGGGTACTCCCGTGGTGGCGCTGTGCGGGAAGGTCTGGGTTCCCGGACGCGACCCGAAGAAGTATCCGGTCTGTCCCATGTGCAAGGAGATCTACGAGTCCATGGGCGCCGGCGGCGACAAGGACAAGGGCAAGGGCGGCAAGGACAACAGCGGCAAGAAGTAGCCCGCCCCGCTCTTATCACCCCTTAGCTCTTTTATCTCGGACCCTGGCCCCGGCCCCCGGGACGCGCGGAGACGCGCGCCCCGGGGGCCGTTCGCATGCCGCGGAGCCCCAACGTGTCCGTCCCCGGCTCGGCTGGGGCGTGGGCCCGCGTTGCACGGGCTGCACCGCGAGGTCACAGAGTGGTTGAGACCACTTGTCGGCGTGCTGGGGCGCCCTTAGTCTCCTGCGAGTTGTGCAGAACGAAACGCACGTTGCATGGAATGCAACGATTGACCGGTAGGGGTCCCGGATGAAGCTTTCTGCCCGAATCGCCGCTCCGGCCACGGCACTTGTGCTGGCCGGCCTCACCGTCACCGCCTGCGCGCCGCAGACCTCCGACACCGGCGCCGAGGGCGACAAGAAGTCCGGGACGCTCCGCGTCTGGCTCTTCCAGGAGGTCGGCAACAAGCCCAAGGAGAAGGTCGTCGACGCCGCCGTCGCCGACTTCGAGAAGTCCCACGAGGGGGCCGAGGTCGAGGTCGAGTACATACCCGTCGACACCCGCGCCCAGCGCATCAAGGCCGCCTTCAACGACCCGAAGAGCGCCCCCGACCTCATCGAGTACGGCAACACCGACACCGCCGGATATGTGAAGGACGGTGGACTGGCCGACGTCAGCAAGGAGTTCGCCGCCTGGGACGAGGCCAAGGACACCGACCCCACGGCCAAGCAGTCCGTCACGGTGAACGGCCAGGTCTACGGGGCACCGCTCTTCGTCGGCGTACGGGCGCTGTACTACCGCACCGATGTCTTCGAGGAGCTCGGCATGGAGCCCCCGAAGTCCCAGGACGAGCTGATCTCCACCGCCAGGAAGATCCACCAGGAGAAGCCGGACCTGTACGGCCTCGCGGTCGGCGGCGCGTACACCTACGGCGCGATGCCCTTCATCTGGGCCCAGGGCGGCGAGCTGGCCGACGAGACCGGGGTGACCTACCGGTCCTCCATCAACAGTGCCGAGGCCCGGAAGGGCATCGAGGCCTACACCTCGCTCTTCGGCGACGACAACTGCCCGGCCGCCAAGTGCGCGGCCATGGGCGGCAACGCGACCGTGACCGCCTTCGCGTCCGGCAAGGCGGCCATGGCGATCGGCGGCGACTTCAGCCACTCCGCGGTCGAGGCGGGCAGCGTGAAGGGCAAGTACGCCGTCGTGCCGCTCCCCGGTGTGAAGAAGGACTCCATCGCCCCGGCGTTCGCCGGCGGCAACAACATCGGCGTACTCAAGAGCAGTTCGCACCGCACCCTCGCGGTCGACCTCATGAAGTCCCTGACCGGCAAGAAGACGCAGGCGAAGATGTTCGACGCCATGGGCTTCCTGCCGACGTACACGGACGTGCTGGACACCGCCGCGACGAAGGAGCCCTTCGTCGGCCCCTTCGTCGACACGCTCGGCGCGGGCGCGAAGTTCGTCCCGGCCTCCCCGGCCTGGGGCCAGATCGACGCCTCGCTGGTCCTGCCGACCATGTTCCAGGAGATCGTCAGCGGCCGTAAGGACGTGGCCGCCGCCTCGGACGACGCGGCGAAGAAGATGGACGCGGCGTTCGCCGAAGCGGGCTGACGATGACCGCCGACACCGCACCGCTCAAGGTCCCCTCCGTGTCCGGGGCGAGCGGGGCGCCGGCCCGCACGCCCCGGCGCCGCCCGGCGTCGCCGGCGCGGCGCTCCGGCTGGACCCCCTGGCTCTATCTGCTCCCGGCGCTCGTCCTGCTCGGCGGGCTCCTCGTCTACCCGATCTACCAGCTGGGCCTGATCTCCTTCCTGGAGTACACCCAGGCCCAGGTCAGCGGGGGTGAACCGACCACCTTCCAGGGGTTCGGCAACTACGCCACCCTCTTCGGCGACAGCCAGTTCTGGCAGGTGCTCCTCGCGACCGTGGTCTTCGCCGCGGCGTGCGTGCTCGCCACCCTGTTCGTCGGCTGCGCCCTGGCCGTCCTGCTGACCAGGATCCGCGCCCTGCCCCGGCTCGCGCTCATGATGGCCGCGCTGGGGGCCTGGGCCACCCCGGCCATCACCGGATCGACCGTCTGGGTCTTCCTCTTCGACCCGGACTTCGGCCCGGTCAACAAGGTGCTGGGCCTCGGCGACTTCTCCTGGACGTACGGGCGCTACAGCGCCTTCGCGCTGGTGCTCCTGGAAGTGCTCTGGTGCTCGTTCCCGTTCGTGATGGTGACCGTGTACGCGGGCATCCGCGCGATCCCCACCGAGGTGCTGGAGGCGGCCTCGCTCGACGGTGCGTCGCAGTGGCGGATCTGGCGGTCGGTCATGGCCCCGATGCTGCGGCCGATCCTGATCGTCGTCACCATCCAGTCGGTCATCTGGGACTTCAAGGTCTTCACCCAGATCTACGTCATGACGAACGGCGGCGGCATCGCCGGCCAGAACCTGGTGCTCAACGTGTACGCGTACCAGAAGGCGTTCGCGTCCTCGCAGTACAGCCTCGGATCGGCGATCGGCGTCGTGATGCTGGTGATCCTGCTGGCTGTGACGCTGGTCTATCTGCGCCTGGTGCGGCGCCAGGGGGAGGAACTGTGAGCGCACGCACGCTGCTGCGCGTCCGCCGGCCCGGAAGGCTCGCGGCGGAGGCCGCGGCCCTCGTCATCGCCGTCGTGGTCGCCTTCCCGCTGTACTGGATGGTGCTCTCCGCCTTCAAGCCGGCGGGCGAGATCCAGTCCACCGAGGCCCGCCCCTGGACCCTGGCCCCGTCCCTCGACTCGTTCCGCAGGGTCTTCGAACAACAGGAATTCGGCCGGTATTTCCTCAACAGCCTGGTCGTCGCCGGGACGGTCGTCATCGCGTCCGCGCTGATCGCCTTCCTCGCCGCGACGGCGGTGACCCGCTTCCGCTTCAGGTTCCGCACCACGCTGCTCATCATGTTCCTCGTGGCGCAGATGGTGCCGGTCGAGGCGCTGACCATCCCGCTGTTCTTCCTGATGCGGGACTTCGGTCAGCTGAACACCCTGGGATCACTGATCCTGCCGCACCTCGCCTTCTCGTTGCCGTTCGCGATCTGGATGCTGCGCGGATTCGTCAAGGCAGTCCCGGAGGCCCTGGAGGAGGCCGCCTACATCGACGGGGCGAGCCGCACCCGCTTCCTGTGGCAGATCCTCTTCCCGCTCGTCTTTCCCGGCCTCGTGGCGACCAGCGTCTTCTCGTTCATCTCGACCTGGAACGACTTCCTCTTCGCGAAATCGTTCATCATCAGCGACACCTCCCAGTCGACGCTTCCCATGGCGCTGCTGGTCTTCTTCAAACCCGACGAGAACGACTGGGGAGGGATCATGGCCGCCTCGACGGTGATGACCATTCCCGTACTGGTCTTCTTCGTCCTCGTACAGCGCCGCCTGGTCTCCGGGCTCGGCGGAGCGGTGAAGGACTGACACATGGACAACCTGATTCCCGCGCCGGTGCGCACCGGCGGAGACGGCAGCGGCGCATTCCTCCTCGACGGGGCCACGACCTTCGATGCCGGCTCCGGGACCGAGAACACGGAACGCTGGCTGCGCACCACCCTGGGGGCCGCCTTCGGTCTGCCGCTGGCCCCGGGCACCCCGGCGGACCAGGCCGGCAACACCGTCCACCTGCGGATCGACGCCACCCTGGAGCCCGAGGGCTACCGGCTGTCCGTCGCGCCCGCCGACGGCGTACGCATCACCGGCGGAAGCGCGGCCGGAGTGTTCTGGGGAGCGCAGACCCTCCGTCAGCTCCTCGGTCCCGAGGCGTTCCGCCGCGCGCCGGCCGACCCGGGCGCGAAGAGGAGCATCCCTTTCACGGAGATCGAGGACGGCCCCCGCTTCGGCTGGCGCGGCCTGATGCTCGACGTGGCACGGCACTTCATGCCCAAGGACGGCGTGCTGCGCATGCTCGATCTGCTGGCCGCCCACAAACTGAACGTCTTCCACTTCCACCTCACCGACGACCAGGGATGGCGCGTCGAGATCAAACGCCACCCCCGGCTGACGGAAGTGGGCTCCTGGCGCGCACGCACCAAATACGGCCACCGCGCATCCGAACTGTGGGACGAGACTCCGCACGGCGGCTTCTACACCCAGGACGACATCCGCGAAATCGTCGCGTACGCCGCCGAGCGGCATATCCGGGTGGTCCCCGAGATCGACATCCCGGGCCACTCGCAGGCGGCGATCAGCGCGTATCCGGAACTGGGCAACACCGATGTCATCGACACCTCCGCGCTTTCCGTGTGGGACACCTGGGGCGTCAATCCGAACGTACTCGCCCCCACTGACAACACCTTGCGCTTCTTCGAAGGGGTCTTCGAGGAACTGCTCGACCTCTTTCCCGCCGAGACCTCGCCCTTCATCCATGTCGGCGGCGACGAATGCCCCAAGGACCAGTGGAAGGCGTCACCTGCGGCACAGGCCCGCATGGCCGAGGCCGGCCTGGCCGACGAGGACGAGCTCCAGTCCTGGTTCATCCGCCACTTCGACCGCTGGCTCACCGCCAGGGGCCGCCGCCTAATCGGCTGGGACGAGATCCTGGAGGGCGGCCTCGCCGAGGGCGCCGCGGTGTCGTCCTGGCGGGGCTACGCGGGCGGGATCGCGGCCGCCGAGGCCGGGCACGACGTCGTGATGTGCCCCGAGCAGCAGGTGTACCTGGACCACCGTCAGGACGGCGGCCCCGACGAACCGATGCCCATCGGCTTCGTCCGCACCCTGGAGGACGTCTACCGCTTCGAGCCCGTTCCCCCGGGTCTGTCCGAGGAGGCGGCCCGGCACATCATGGGCACCCAGGCCAACGTATGGACCGAGGTCATGCAGAACCGGGACCGCGTCGACTACCAGGTGTTCCCGAGGCTCGCCGCCTTCGCCGAGGTCGCCTGGTCGCGGCTCCCGGCCCCGGATGAGCGGGACTTCGCCGGCTTCGAGCGCCGGATGGACACGCATTACGCACGGCTCGACGCCCTGGGCGTCGGCTACCGGTCCCAGGCCGGCCCGCACCCGTGGCAACGCCGGCCCGGCGTCCTGGGTCGCCCGATCGAGGGACCGCCCCCGACCGTGTGACCGCCGCCCCGCCCGACGGCCAGGGGAACCGAATAAGTCGTACGAACCCGCTGAAGAGCGTCATTTCGTGCGTCGGGCAGAAGGACTGCCATAAGTGACTTTTCCCCTGGTCGGGGGTGGAAACACCCTTCGCGGACCCTCGCGTCGGAGAGCCCGGAAGATGTGCCAGAGTTGCCACGTCCCGGCCGTGAGCACGTACCGTACGGCGGACAGGCGGGACTGCCGGGACACCGGGAAGGGGCAGCTGGGTTGACCACGCACGCACCGCAGGCGATGCAGTCGGTGACGCTCCCGGCCTCGCTCGACGAGGCCGTGGCGGCTCTCGGCGCCATGCCTGCCGCCGTCCCCGTCGCCGGGGGCACGGACCTCATGTCGGCCGTCAACAAGGGCCTTTTGCGCCCCTCCGGACTGGTCGGCCTCGGCCGGATCAGCGAGCTGCGCGGCTGGCACTACCAGGACGGCCACGCCCTGCTCGGCGCCGGGCTCACCCACGCGCGCATGGGGCGGCCCGACTTCGCCGCCCTCATCCCCGCGCTGGCCGCCTCCTCGCGCGCCGCGGGCCCGCCCCAGATCCGTAACGCCGGGACGCTCGGCGGGAACATCGCCAGCGCGGCGCCGACCGGCGACGCCCTGCCGGCCCTGGCCGCCCTGGAGGCCGAGCTGGTCATCGCGGGCCCCGGGGGCTCCCGCCGTGAGATCCCCGTCTCGCACCTGCTGGCGGGCCGCGAGATGCTCCAGCCCGCCGAGCTGATCGGCTTCGTCCGCGTGCCCCTGCTGCACGCCCCCCAGGTCTTCCTCAAGGCGACCGGCCGCACCGGTCCCGGCCGCGCCACCGCCTCCGTGGCGATCGTCCTGGACCCGGCGCGGCGCGGGGTGCGCTGCGCCGTCGGCGCGATCGCCCCGATGCCCCTGCGGCCCCTGGAGGCCGAACGCTGGATCGCCTCCCTGATCGACTGGGACGGCGAACGCGGCCTGGCCCCCGACGCGCTGGCCGCCTTCGGCGAGTACGTCGCGGCGGCCTGCATCCCTGACCAGGCTCCACCGGACGACGGAGGAGAGGCACCTCCGCTGTCGCCCGCCGTCCTGCACCTGCGGCGCACGGTCGCCGCGCTCGCCCGACGCGCACTGGGGAGGGCACTGTCGTGAGCAATGAAGAGAACCCCGAGCAGCAGCACGGGCAGCCCGACCCGTACGCCGGCTGGCAGCCGACCCCGCAGAGCGGGGAGTACGACGCGGAGGCGACCGCCTTCGTCCACCTGCCCCCGGAGGACCTCGCCGACCTCGGGAGCGACCCGCTGGCCGCCCCCGGCCACAGCTACGTCCCGCCGATGATCCTGCCGCTGACCCCGGCCGCGGGCCTCGACCCGGCGGCGACCGGCAGCTGGGTCGTGCAGACGCAGAGCCAGCAGGAGCGGGCGGCCGGCCACTCCCCGGGCACGGAGTCCGCCCCGGAGGCGGTGCACTGGCCCGACCCGAACCAGCAGCAGGACCCGTACCAGCAGCCGTACCCGGACACGTCGCAGTACGCGCAGACGTCGTCCACGACGGCGCAGTGGCATTTCACCGAGGCCGTCCCCGCGGAGCCCGAGCCCGAACCGGCTCCCGAGCCCGCCGGTCACACCGGCGAGTGGACGATCCCGGTGGCCAACGGCGACCTCCCGGAGGAGTCCGGCGAGTTCGCGTCGTCGGCGATGGCCTCCCAGTGGTACGCCGACCCGCCCCCGGCCACGCTGCCCGGCGGCGCGTCCGCGCCGTGGGCGACGCAGGAGCGCGCCCCCGAGCCCGAGGCCGCCCCCGAGGAGGCCCAGGCCGGGCCCTCGGAGCCCGTGGAGGCCCCGGAGAGCCACGAGACCGAGGAAGAGCCCCTCGCGGGCTCCGAGGCCGTCGTGGAGGCCGCAGACGAGCCGCAAGAGCCTCTGGAGGCCGCTGCCCCCGCAGCCGTGGCCCCGGAAGCCGCGGCCGAGGCGCCCGGGACCGACGCGGCCGAGGCCGGGCACGGCCTCGAATCCACCCTCGAACCCACCCTCGAACACGGCCACGTGTCCACGGAGGAGCCTGCCGACCCGGCCCCCCCGGCGGGCCCCAGCGAGCACCCCTCGGCCTCGTACGTCCTTCATGTGAACGGCGTGGACCGCCCCGTCAGCGACGCCTGGATCGGCGAATCGCTGCTGTACGTGCTCCGGGAGCGCCTCGGCCTGGCCGGCGCCAAGGACGGCTGCTCGCAGGGCGAGTGCGGTGCCTGCAACGTCCAGGTCGACGGCCGCCTCGTGGCCTCCTGCCTGGTTCCCGCCGCCACGACGGCGGGCAGCGAGGTCCGTACCGTCGAGGGGCTCGCCGTGGACGGCGAACCGTCCGACGTCCAGCGGGCCCTGGCCGAGTGCGGGGCCGTCCAGTGCGGATTCTGCATCCCCGGGATGGCCATGACCGTCCACGACCTCCTGGAGGGCAACCACGCCCCCAGCGAGCTGGAGACCCGTCAGGCCCTGTGCGGCAACCTCTGCAGGTGTTCCGGCTACCGGGGTGTGCTCGACGCCGTACGCGACGTCGTCGCCGGCCGGGAGGCGACCGCGGAGGCGGCGGCGACCGCTGCGGACGACGCCGAACCGCGCATCCCGCACCAGGCCGCCCCCGGCGCGGGCAGCGTCCAGGCACACGAGGGAGACGTCCGGTGAACACCGCGCCGTCACCCGCACCACCGGTCATCCCCACCACCACCAGCCGCCGCAGCGGAGCGAACGACAAGGAGGCGGCGTGACCAGCGACGCAGCCACCGCGACCAGCACCACGCACACCACACCGCCGCCCGAGGGCCCCGCCCCGGACCAGGAGCCGCCCGCGCTCGGACTGGGCGCCTCGCTGCCGCCGACCGACGCCCGCGCCAAGACGGAGGGCACCTTCCCGTACGCGGCCGACCTCTGGGCCGAGGGGCTGCTGTGGGCCGCGTTGCTCCGTTCCCCGCACCCGCACGCGCGCATCGTCTCGATCGACACGGCGGCCGCCGCCGGCATGCCCGGGGTGCGCGCGGTCGTCACGCATGAGGACATCCCCGGGGACGGCTCGTACGGCCGCCGGGTGGTCGACCGTCCCGTGTTCGCCTCCGAGCTCGTCCGCCACCACGGCGAGGCGATCGCCGCCGTCGCGGCGGACCACCCCGACACCGCCCGGCTGGCCGCCGCGGCGATCACCGTCGAGTACGAGGTCCTCGAACCGGTCACCGACCCCGAGAAGGCCTTCGCCGCCGAGCCCCTCCACCCCGACGGCAACCTCATCCGCCACATCCCGCTGCGTTACGGTGACCCGGACGCCGTGGGCGAGGTCATCGTCGAGGGCCTTTACCGCATCGGCCGTCAGGACCCCGCCCCGATCGGCGCGGAAGCCGGCCTCGCCGTGCCCCGCCCCGACGGGGGCGTCGAGCTCTACACGGCCTCCACCGACCCGCACACCGACCGCGATCTGGCCGCCGCCTGCTTCGGCCTGGACCCCGAGCGGGTCAAGGTCGTCGTGACCGGTGTCCCCGGAGCGACCGGCGACCGGGAGGACCCCGGCTTCCAGATCCCGCTCGGCCTGCTCGCCCTGCGCACCGGCTGCCCCGTCAAACTGGCCGCCACCCGCGAGGAGTCCTTCCTCGGGCACGCCCACCGTCACCCCACCCTGCTGCGCTACCGCCACCACGCGGACGCGGAGGGCAGACTGGTCAAGGTCGAGGCGCAGATCCTCCTCGACGCGGGCGCCTACGCCGACTCCTCGTCCGAGTCCCTGGCCGCCGCCGTGGCCTTCGCCTGCGGGCCGTACGTCGTCCCGCACGCCTTCATCGAGGGCTGGGCGGTCCGTACGAACAACCCGCCCTCCGGGCATGTGCGGGGCGAGGGCGCGATGCAGGTCTGCGCCGCGTACGAGGGCCAGATGGACAAGCTGGCGGCGAAGCTGGGCATCGACCCGGTCGAGCTCCGCCTGCGCAACGCCCTCTCCACGGGCGACATCCTGCCCACCAGCCAGACCGTGACCTGCCCCGCGCCCGTGGCCGAACTCCTCGGCGCGCTCCGTGAGTTCCCGCTCCCCGCGCTCCCCAAGGACACGCCGGAGGGCGACTGGCTGCTCCCGGGGGGCCCGGAGGGCGCCGGGGAACCCGGAGCCGTACGCAGGGGCGTCGGTTACGCCCTGGGCATGGTCCACATGCTCGGCGCCGAGGGTGCCGACGAGGTCTCCACCGCCACGGTGCGGGTCCATGACGGCGTCGCCACCGTGATCTGCGCGGCCGTCGAGACGGGCCAGGGCTTCACCACCCTCGCCCGCCAGATCGTCCAGGAGACCCTGGGCGTCGAAGAG
Source organism: Streptomyces sp. NBC_01166 (assembly GCF_045039765.1). Taxonomy (NCBI): domain Bacteria; kingdom Bacillati; phylum Actinomycetota; class Actinomycetes; order Kitasatosporales; family Streptomycetaceae; genus Streptomyces; species Streptomyces sp. NBC_01166. The sequence continues at coordinate 3,330,979 of NZ_CP108613.1, read as the reverse complement.
GTCCACGTGGCGGCGGTGGACACCGACCAGCCCCCGGCGGGCCCGGCGACGCACGGCCGCCACACCTGGGTCTCGGGCGGCGCGATCGAACGCGCCGCCAAGATGGTCCGTACCCAGCTCCTCCAGCCGCTGGCCCACAAGTTCGGGATGTCCACGGAGCTCCTCCAGATCGCCGACGGCAAGATCACCTCGTACGACGGTGTGCTGTCCACGACGGTCACGGAGGCGATGGAGGGCAAGGAACTGTGGGCCACCGCGCAGTGCCGCCCGCACCCCACCGAGCCCCTGGACGAGTCCGGCCAGGGCGACGCGTTCGTGGGCCTGGCCTTCTGCGCGGTCCGCGCGGTGGTCGACGTCGACATCGAACTCGGCTCGGTCCGGGTGGTCGAGATGGCGGTCGCCCAGGACGTCGGCCGGATCCTCAACCCGTCCCAGCTGGCGACCCGCATCGAGGCGGGCGTCACCCAGGGCATCGGCGCGGCCCTCACGGAGAACCTCCGCACCGCCCGCGGTCTGATCCGTCACCCGGACCTCACCGGTTACGCACTCCCGACGTCCCTGGACGCGCCGGACATCCACATCGTCAAACTGGTCGAGGAACGCGACGTGGTGGCCCCCTTCGGCGCCAAGCCGGCCTCGGCGGCCCCGGTGGTGACATCCCCTGCGGCGGTGGCCTCGGCGGTCCGCGCCGCGACGGGCCGCCCGGTCAACCGGCTGCCGATCCGGCCCCAGGCGGCGGTGGCCACGCCCAAGGCTTAACGCTTCGGATGTAGTGGAGCACCGCCCTGCAACCAGGGGAGCGGTGTGCCATCGGTGCTGGCTACAGTGACTCTGAAGCTGTAATCGGCTGTATCCGGGGGAGGGTGCTGTGCTGCCGAGTGAGGGTTCCGGAGCGGGCATGGTGGGCGTGCCGTTCATGGGTGTCACAACGGCGGCTGCCGCCGTCGGGCTGGCCACCGAACTCACGTCTTTCAAGAAGTTCCGTAGTCGAATCGACGAGATACTGGTGGCGCTCAAGGAGTCACCGGCCGACGCGGGCCAGATCGGCCAGGACCTGGTGAAGCGCGCCCAGTTCGGCGGGGGCGACAACCACTGGGCCGAAGCGGCCAGCCTGTTCGTGTCGTACCAGACGGTGATCACCGAGCTCGAAACGCTTTCGAAGACCCTTTCGGATTGCATAGAGGGCATGAGCATCGCGGTCCTGGCGTCGCACAACGGCTACGAGAACCTGGATGTAGACATCCGGCGCCGCATGCTCGCGATCTCGGACGAGGCGAAGAAGCACTACGGCGGCGAGTACGACCCGACGGGGCAGCGAAACGGGCAGGCGACTCCGGACATGCCCAAGCCGGAGCCGACCACCGGAGCGATCTGATGATGGCGACGTGCGCCAGAACGGCACGGCGGATGGAAGGGGGCTAGGGATGGACCACGGGGAAGCAGGGCAGGGCACACCCTTCGACAGCATGACCCACGAGACCATGCTGGCCTGGCTGGACATGGCCAACAGTGGAGCGATCCAGGGTGCGTCGGACCGGCTGGTGAGCGCGGCGGAGGAGATCCGCAAGATCGCAGAGGAGATCAAGGTCCGCCCGCAGACCGTTGAGTGGAAGGGCGAGGGCGCGGACGCGTTCCGCACCTGGAGCGCGGATCTGGCGAACGCGACCCTGCGCCTCGGCGACTACAGCGAGGGCGCATCGAAGTGGCTGGCCCGGGCCTCCGACTCCCTCGCCTCGGCGCAGGTGGCCATCCCGCGTACGCACGCGGGGGCGCAGGCGAACCTGGACGCGGCGCGGGCGGCGCGGAACGACCCGGATGCGTCCGCAGTGGCGCAGAAGTCCGCTGAGACTCTGATCGCCGCGAAGGAGGCGAATCGCCAGGAGGCTGCGGCGGAGATGAGGAAGCTGGCGCAGTCGTACGCGTTGTCGGCTTCGCAGTTGGACGGCTTGGAGAAGCCGGCGTTTCCGCCTCCGCCGGGGGTGATCGTGCCGGAGCGCTCCGGTGGCATCGATGACGCCCAGACATGGGGGCCAGGTGGCGGCAGGGCTGGCGTAGAGGGCGAAGGCGCGATTCGCGGGGTGACCACGCACTCCGAGTCCTCGCAGGCAACGGGCTCAGGAAGCCAGGGCACTCCTGATTCGTCAGCGGTCCGCGTGCCGCCCGACCTGGGAACCCCGGTCAGCATGGAGGTCAACAGCACGGCGACTCTGCCGCAGTCTTCGTCCACGCCTTCGGTGTCACAGCCGGGGCCCCCGGTGACGGGTAGGCCGGACAGTGGTCTGCCTTCTGGGCTTACCATGCCGCCCGCGTTCGGCGGCGGCTCACGGTCGGTTCCAGGCCCTTTCGGCAGCGCGAAGAACTCAGGGCTGAGTGTCCGCCCACCGACGCTGCCCGGCCAGGGCGTGCCCGGTTCGGGCTCGGCAAGCCGTGCGCCTCGTGATACGGGCATCACCGGTGGCCGTCCGGTAGCCCAACCCACCGGCCGAGGGCTTCCTGGCGGAACGGTGGTCGGCGGTGAGGGGACGCAAGGACGGGGCCCCATGGGGCATGGCGGGATGAGTGCCGGCGGCGCCGCTCGGAGCGGGGCCATGGGCGGGCGTCCCCCGGCGGGCGGAAACAGCGGAGTCGTCGGTGGTCGGCCCCGGCAGGCAGGGCGTTCAGGTGAACGTCCCTTCACGCCTGGTGGCACCGGCCTTGTTCGGGGCAACGAAAGCGGGCGTGTTGCTGGACAGGCGGCAGGTGGATTGCGGGCACCGTCAAGCCGTCGGCCTGGAGACGCCCACCGCGATGAGGGCGGCGAGCGTCCGGACTACTTGATCGAAGATGAAGAGACATGGAAGCAGGGCGGACGTCGCGCAGTGCCGCCTGTCATCGACTGATGGAACGACTCCGGATAGGGACGCGAATGCTTGCCAGCGGTGTGCACAGGGGCCGGACAAGGGCCACCATTTCGGCTGCGCTTGGAACACTGCTGGTGGCCGTCACGGCAGGGACTGCCCATGCAGAGTCGGTTCGTTCGCACCAGTGGCACCTGACATCGATGAAGGCCGAGGGGATGTGGCAGAGCAGCACCGGGAAGGGCATCACGGTTGCTGTAATCGATTCGGGGATCGATGTGTCAAATCCGGATCTGCAAGGGCAGGTGCTCGACGGGAAGGACTTCGCTCCGGGTGAGCCTGGTGATGAGCACTCCGACTACGACGGTCACGGTACGGGGATGGCTGGCCTGATCGCAGGGACAGGCGACGGTCGTAACGGAGACGGGGCGTTTGGACTGGCGCCCGGCGTAAAGATTCTTCCTGTCAGGGTCCCCGACAAGGCCGCCAACCTCGCTGAAGATATTGAACAGTTCAATACTGCGGTGCCTGCGGCTATTCGGTATTCTGCTGACAAGGGCGCCAAGGTCATTAATATCTCGCTGGCTGCGAGCGAAGGCTCACAGCAGTTGACGGACTCGGTGAAGTACGCGCTTGGCAAAGGATCGCTGGTCTTCGCGGGTGTGGGTAACGATGCCGAGCGCGCCAATGGTGTCAAGTACCCGGGAGCAACTCCAGGGGCCGTAGGCGTGGCGGCCGTCGGCAAGAACCTGCAGAGGACAGAGGAATCCCAGTTCGGCCCCCAGGTAGACCTTTCCGCACCGGGCGAGGAGATGATCCACGCTTGCAAGAGCGAGACAGGCCTCTGCACCTCGCACGGCACCAGTGACGCCACAGCCCTCGCTTCCGCCTCCGCCGCACTGATCTGGTCCAAGTACCCGGACTGGACCAACAACCAGGTCCTTCGAGTGCTGCTGAACACGGCCGGTGGCCCCACGACCGGCGAGGAGCGTGTGGACGACATCGGTTACGGCATCGTCCGACCCCGGATCGCCCTGAAGACGCCCGGCGACCCGGGCCCCGCCGACGAGTACCCGCTCCCGGATCTCGCGGTGGCCGAGTCCCCGGAGCCCTCCGCCGAGCCGTCCAAGGCCACGGGCGGCTCCGAAAAGAGCGATGAGCCGGCCGCCGCAGCACCGGCCACCGACGACAGCGGCAACACCGCCCTCTGGATCGGCCTGGGCATCGGCGCAGCAGCCCTCATCGGAGTCGCCGCGGCCGTCCTGGTCGTCCGCTCCCGCCGCCGAAGCGCAGCCCCGGCCGCCCCGCAGCCGTACCAGCCCCCGTATCCGCACCAGCAGCAGTCTCAGCCTCCGTACCCACAGTACGGCCCCCCGCCCGGTGGTCCTGGATCCAACGCGCCGTACGGGGGCCCTCCGGGCCCGACTGCCTGAAGTCCACCAGGGCGGGCCTCCCGTCTCACCCTTCCTGCGGAGCCAGTTGGGCCATCACCAGCCCGTACAGCAACTCCGCGTCCACGAACTCACCCTCCTCCGGCGCCCCGCAAGGCCAGCTCAGGGGGAACGTGTTGCCGTCCGGCGCGGGGATACCGACGTCCACGTCCGCGACTCCAAGGTCACCGACGGCCCCACCTTCGCCGTCGCCCCAAGCACCTGGACGGCATTCCTGGCGGGTGCGGTCAGGGGCTGACCGCACCCGCGGGCCGTCGCAACACCGGCCCGCCCGAATGCTCAGCAGGCGCCGTCGTCGACGGTGGCGGCCAGGTCGTACTCAGGGATCGAGCTGCTGTTGCCGCCGTCCGCTCCCGGGACGAAGACCCCGCCCTCCGAGGACTCCTCCTCCGTGACGTGCATGCAGACGGTGGTGTCGCTACTGCCCGCCGTTATCTCGTAGTCGTGCCCCTCACCGGCTCGCTCCACGGAGACCTTGTACGAGGGCCCCTGGTCCTCGCCGGCCTTCAGGACGGCCGCCTCGACCAGCGAGGTGTAGCCGTCCGTCGGGTCACGGCGAATCTGCGTGTCGGCGGCCATGGACCCGGCCGCGTCCTCGGCGGCCTCCCTGACCTCGCTCGCGGTCCAGGTCCTCTTGTCGACGCCTTCCTGGACCGAACAGCCCCCGAAGACGAATGCCCCGGCCACCCCGAACGCGGCGACCCGCCCCAGCGCGAGAGCCGCGTCCGACGGCTGCCGCTGAGCGTGCAGCCGGGCCCGCCAGTACAACCAGTACGGGCCGACCAGTGCGATGACGAGGAATGCGGCGGCGATGGCGAACAAGAAGACGACTGCGGCCATGCGCACTCCCCCGCTGAATCGGTGCCCGGACAAGGGATCAGATGCTACTCGCCGGAACCGGCGCGACCCTGGTTGCGGTCGAGCCTCGGAATTCCCGTCCGCTCGTTGCCGGCGAGGACGAAACCGATACGGTGAGCAGGTCGGTGGCCGCCTGTCTCGGACGAAGCGGTCTGTAAGGACGGACTTAGGGAAAATCGTGACCTTCGAACAGGAATGGGCCGAACTCCGCGCGGCTGCGGCCGCGCGGAGCGCCATGCGGATCAACAGTGTCCCGGCCGAGGGCGGCGGGGGCAGTTCCGGTGATCTGGTGGTCAATCGGGACGACCTCGGCCGTATCGGAAATGACGCCTATGATCTGCGGACCAAGGTGTCCCGGCAGGGCGACCACGCACGGCCTGCCACCTTCGAAGCAGCGATCGCGCTCACCAACGGCAATTTCGCGAGCGGTTCGGCGGTGCTCAAGGTGCATGACCGCTGGAACACGCACCTGAAGACGCTGCTGGATTCTCTTGCGCACATTTCGAATCACCTGGATTACACCAAGGCCCAGCACTCGAATGACGACGTGAAGATCCAGGGAGATCTGGCGCCGATCTCCGCGCTTTCGGAATACATGAAGTAGGGGGCGGGGAACATGGGTACGCTCAAGTACGAGGACATAGTCGACGCCCCTCTGGTGAAGCTGAAGACCGCGGTCGACGACTGGTCGAAGATGGCGGGCGATCTGGACAGGCTCGCCACCGAGGCCCGTGACGGGATGCAGGCCAAGGCGGACAAGGCCGACTGGGACGGCCTCAACGCCGGTGTCACGAAGCCGTTCATCGGCAAGACGGTCAAGGAGGTCGCGGATGCCGCGGCCGAGGCCAAGGGCGTGAAGCAGATCCTCGAAGAGGGCCACAACGCCATCAAGAAGGCCAAGGACGACCTGATCAACATTCGGGACCACGACGGGCCTGCGGCAGGGATCAAAGTTGACGGCTACGGCAAGGTCACCGCACGCCATCCTGTGGAGGACATGCCTCCCCAGCAGAAGGCGCACGACCCCGACTACCCCGCACTGGTGCAGCAGCAGAAGGCGAACATCGCCTCCTGGCAGAAGAAGATCGACCTGATCGTCGACAACTGCAACGACACCGACGTGTCCTTCAAGAATTCCCTCGAAGCCAACGTCACCGATCGCAAGGATTTCAACGCCCCGAAGTACACGAAGATGGACCAGGAGGAGGCCGCCCGGGCCGCCGACCTGGCTGCCAAGGGCAGCGAGCTGACGCACAAGGAACTTCAGGCTCTCAACGAGCTGTTGAAGGAAAACAGGAATTCGGTGGAGTTCTCGAAGAACTTCTACGAGAACCTAGGACCGGAAAAGTCCCTTGCGTTCTTCGGGCAGCTCGCCCGGGACACGAACGAGTACACCGAAGTCGATGAGCAGCGGCTCAAGGACGTCCAGGCGCTGCAGAAAAACTTGGGCCTCAACCTGGCCACCGCCTCCCACGACAAGGCGTTTACCGCAGAGTGGGGCCCAGAGCTCCGCAAGATGGGCACGGAACGCATCCCGCTGGCCAAGAACGACTACGGCGGCCCCTTCGGATACCAATTGCTCGGCGGGATCATGCGGTACGGGAACTACGACCCGAAGTTCCTCAACCCCATTGCCGAGCACGTGGTCCAGTTGCGGCAGAAGGACCACGACTTCTTCTACGATTCGAAGGGTCTGCCCGGCGGTCCCGAGAATCCGCTGAACCCCTCGGGTATCAACGGCTCCGGTTACGACCCGGTGACCAGCATGATGGAAGCCTTGGGGCACAGTCCGGAGGCCGCGAAGCAGTTCTTCTCCGCCGAGCCCACGGCTTACAACGAGGACGGCACTCCGAAGGGCGGAGCTGCGGACCTCGGTAAGAACAAGGATGGGGAGACAATAACGAGCTATCTGGACTTCTTCCAGAACGAGGACTATGAACCGTTCTACGACATCGTGGGTCACGACGAGGATGACGCGAAGAAGTCGATGGCGTACATGCCCGATGCGCTAGGAAAAGCCCTGGAGGCAGCTACCACCGGACATGCCTGGGACGACCCCACGCCCACTCTGAAGCGGGACGAGGTGACGGCGGGCATCATGAAGGAGGTCATCGACAGTTATGGTTCGGATTCGGACCTGCTGGGCCGGCACGAAGCGCTGAAGGACAACCTGGGGCGTATGGGGGCCGCATATATCGACGACCTCAACTACTCCACGTACAACTTCGGTTCGTCCGGAGACGAACTCGGGCGTGACTCGCTGTTTGCGAACAGCAGTGATGGCTCGGAGCGCACCGACTTCGGCGAGGCCGCGAGTCGCCGGTTCATGGGTGTGGTGGCGGCTGATGAAGAGGGTTGGAAGTCACTGTCATCAGCACAACAGGTCTACGAGGCGAGCGGGCTGAAGGCATTCGGAGCCGAGCATCAGGATTCCGCATTGATCTTCGGGTCCAACGGTGCGAAGGTGCACGGAATCCTCGACGAATCGCGCATTGACGGGATCCATCAACAGTTCAAGGGCGAAGAGGATGCCAAAATACTTGAGATGGAAAAGAGCGCTGAGTGGAGGAAATTCGGCGTCAGTTCTGGCGTAGGCGCTGTGGTGGGTGTCGGTACTGCGGTAGTCCTGGGTCCTGCTGCAGGCGTAGTGGCCGCTACAGCAGTCCCTCTCGTCATGGAAACCGCGACTGCGGCAATTGACACTGGATACGCTGGTGAGACGATGGAATACCTGAAGGAGCGCGAATATGACAACAATGATGACGCCCTGACGGGGATTGACAAGTTCAAGGCTGTAGGGGAGCAAGGTGCTGTTACCCCGCTGCTCAACTACGCGGACGAGGTCGGCATGTCGGCAGACGACAAGCGGCAGCTTGCTTTGGACATCGAGACCTACTACGGCAACGGCAAAACCGCGGCCAGTGATCAGGGGAGGGTCAAGTGAAGGTGCGGCGTAACGCGAACAAGCTGACCGTCATCGTGGTCTTGGTCCTCGGCGGACTTCTTTCTGGATGTTCCGGGGGCGAAGATCGTACAGAAGCGGAATCCCCGAAGCTGGATCGATGCAAGTCCTTGCTCGGCGCCGAAAACGTGGAGGCTGCCGTCAAGACGACGGGCGGAAGCGATGTCGAGGTGAGCGGAACGCCTCAGGCCGATGTCCTGGCAACAGGCCTGGCAAAGGAGGCGAAGCAGTGGCAGGAGTCGGACCTGCTGCACAACTCTTACACCGGCTGCCGCATGGATGCGTTCGAGGGAGACCAGCTCAGCGGCACGGTTGATGTGTCGGTGAAGTGGTCCTCTCTCTCGCTCGGGTTGATGGACGATCCGAAGAACAGCCGGACATGGCGTCGGGTGAACGAGTTGGTGTACGTGGCACCGGAACCTGGCCCGGCCCGGATGCAGTTGATTGCGGCGTGTGCGGTGCCCGGAGCGACTGCCGCGCAGTCGTCCGGCCTGCCTCTCCAGTTCGAGGCGTCAGGTGTGAGTCTTGGAGCGGAACTCCGGTGGGATTTGCTGAGGGCGTTCGCTCAGTCGGTGACGGAGGAGATGGGGTGTGCGACGCCTCCTGTCATTCCCTCCGTACTGCCTGCGGCCACATAGGCGATGAGCGAGGGCACGTGGTGAAGCGATGGCTTACAGCTGCTGAACTGGCGGTGCCCCTGGGAGCCGGGTGTGTGGCAGATGAGGAAGAACACGCACAGTTCCTGAGGTGCTCCCATGCGTAGGGCAAGTGTGGGCCTGGGGGCGACCGTTTTGCTGCTGGCCGGTGTCGTCGGCTGTGGTGAGGAGAAGAGCCGCGCCGAAGAGGCCTGGGAGCAGTCGGTGTCTCCCGACCGACTGTGCGGAGGCGCTGCGGTGTCCGCCCGGGCAGGTGAGGCGCTGGAGATGATTACGGGTTCCTCGCGGTTCGAGGCGTCGGGACGTACGTCCACGGTCGCCGACGCCGCGAAGGACCTGAGTGACCAGTTCACTTCTTCCGTCACGGGCCACGGGGATGTCTGCCGCGTTTTCACCCCCGTCGGCGTGCCCGACGTTGATCTGCGGATCACCTGGCGTCTCTCCGGCAGCGCTCCGAAGGGGGGACTGGATCCGAGATACACGGCGCTGGATATGGGGGAGCTGGCAGGTACGGCACCGGACCGCGCGTTCGTCACCTTCGCCTGTCGGAGCGGGAAACTGCCAGGCGCGGCGCCGGCCCACGTCGACGTCCACGTCAATTACGGGGCCCTACCCACGGAACCCGAAGGCGACGCCGAGGCGCTGAAGGATGCCTACGCGACCGTGGCGCACTCCTTCGCCCTGGCCATGGCGAAGGAACTGACCTGCGAGAACGACGGCGGCCTGGAGCCCCGGCCGACGTTTGACGCTGACTGACCCCGGCGCTCGGGCCCCGAGCCTCGGGGGCCGAGCGCCGGGTGCGGGCCCTGTCATTCGTTCGGGGGATCGGGGGATGCCTGCGGGCCGACGCTTGAGCTTCGGGCTTCGAGGGCTGAGACGCGAGGACCGAGGTTCGAGCGGTGTTGTTCATCCGGGGCGTAGGTAAGGGCTTTTGGGGAAACCTCCCCTCCCTCCCCACCCCGCCACGGCCAGCAAGTATGACTAATCGTGATCGAGTTGCAGCGGAGAGTCGCGGCTGCTTACGGTGCCCACGACGAGACGACCCCGACGGGTGTTTGCCGCACCGGCCGGGGTCTGACCCAAGATCGCGCACCCAAGAAGGACGATCTCGTGGCTATCCAGCACCCTAGCTCCGCCCCGCCCGCTCCCGCAGCCTCGCGCCCGTACCGCAAGGCGCACACCGGCTACGGCAAGCAAACCGTCCCGGCTCAAGACCCCTCCGGTGCAGTGGCTTTCGCCTACCTGCCCGAGCGTGAACGCTACGTCGCCGGGTATGTCGACCACCTCCCCGACGGCGCCGCCATGGACATCAAGTCGCTGGCCAAGGACCTGCCCCTGTACGGCCAGATGGCCATCGGCACCGCACTGCGCGCCCTCGCCGTGGCTGGGCATCTGCGTCGCGTGCGCTGCCGGGTGGAAGGGGCCGGTCAGTGCCGGTGGGTGACGCTCACCTACTGGTCCCGGACCGCTCACGACAACGAGTGGTGGATCGCCAGGCTCGCAGGTGAGGCTGCCGCTGGCCCGGAGCAGGCGCCCGCACCCTCCGCCGAACCGGCGGTCGTGCCCCGACAGCGCACTGCGGAGCGGCCTGGCCCCAACCCGCCCCCGGCGCCGCAAGAGGAGCCGGGCGTAGGCGCCTCCTCGGCTGTCGCGGCCCCTTCCCCCGCCTACCTCACCCTCGCCGAACTCGGCCGCAGCGAACCCCGCCTGGCGCTCTCCGCCGCCGACTGCGCCGCGCTGGAACCGCTCGCCGCCGCATGGTTCACGCGAGGTGTCGGCGCCGACTACCTGACCTCGGCGCTCACCGCCGGACTGCCCGAGTGCATCGGATCGCCCATCGGCCTGGTACGCCGCCGCCTCACCGACAAGATGCCACCCCACCTGCCCACGGCACCCGCACCGAACCAGGGCGGCCTCTCCGCCACCCCCGTCCGCAGCGTCCTGGTCGAGTGCGCCGACTGTGGCCGCCCCGGCCCGGCCGAAGCGCTCCCGGACGGCCTCTGCCGCCCCTGCGCGACCGCACACCAGCCGGGGGAATCGTCATCGGCCGCAGCCCCGGCCGAGGTCGAACGCGACGTCCCTGCCCTTGTCGCGAGCCTTCGCAACCTGATGCGCACCCCCTGAGCAGTCATGTGTCGGGGCGAGCTGGGCCATCACCAGCCCGTACAGCAGCTCCGCGTCCACGAAGTCCCCGTCCTGCGGGGTCCGCACCGCCAGCTCAGCGGATACGTGTTGCCGTGGGCAGCCGGAATCCCCACGTACTGGTCGCGGGCCGCCGGGCCGAAGCACTTTGCGCCGGGCGGCCAGTCGAAATCCTGGCTCGCGCCGGGTTCCAGCAGGAAGTACGTCCACCGCGCCCCCGCGATCTCCCGCACGACGGGCCCCGGATCGCCGTCCGTGAGGGTGGCGAGGTGGTGCAGCACCGCCTCGCCCCGGACGCCGCGCAGCCGGATGGCGTCGAAGTGAATGCCGATGAGGCGGAGTTGGAGCCCCCGCATCCACCGGGTGCGGGCGGGTCACACACAGAAGGAAGCGGCGGAGCAACTGCTGATCTCGGAGTCGCTGATGGGCGCGGTGGAGCGGGCGGAGCGCAGGACTACAAGGGTTCGGCTTCAACGGAGGCGGCGGCAGCGCACTCCATCGGGCGCGGCATGATCGATAGCTCTCATCCGAAAGGGAAGTAGGCGTGCGGAAATTTACCAAGGCGTTGGCGGTGGCGTCGGTTTCGGCATCGCTGGTTGCACTTCTCGCCGGGTGCTCCGAGGAGGCTCAGGCGGTCCCGGATCTGCCCGAACGAATGTGCTGGGACGTCTTCACCTCGGAGGAGGTATCGCCGCTTCTGCCTTCGGGTAAGGAGGCGAAGTTCATTGCTGATAGTCACCATGCGTTCTACCCGGACTCAAGCTCGCTGTGCTCGCTGCAAATTGACGGTGCAGTGAGGTTTCAGGCTGGTGGTCACCGTTTCGACTTCGAGAGTGATATCGACTGGACCTCTTGGGAGAAATTGGAACCTGAGTCGATCGACGTCGGAAAGGAGGGGATTCTCTGGTACAGCGGGGCCGCCTCGTACATTGTTTGCGAGCCCTCGAAGGGGCCCAATAGTCCGGGCAGATACATCGAGCTGAGTCTCCATGCCTATGACCGGCCGAGCAAGGGTGCCCAGGCGACGAAGAACCGTCGCATTTTTCGCACCTTGCTGGAGCAGTTCGTCGTTTTCGCGCAGAAGGAATTGAAGTGCGCCTGAGCGGTGCCCGGTGTGAATTTCGCCAAGGGGTGGCACGCTGGCGGCAGGAAAGACCGGTTCCCCGCCGCGTGTGCGCGACGGGGAACCATGGAGGCCGTGACCGGATTCGAACCGGTGTAACTCGAGTTGCAGTCGAGCCCCTGAGCCTCTCGGGCACACGGCCGTGCGTTGTTGATCTGCTGTCGACCGTACGGGCCCGCCGGGGCCCGGCCAAGGGATGCGGGCGGGCCGCAACGTGACTGCCATACCGCGTTCATGTTCGCGGTCCTGGCGAGCCGTTGGTCCTACGGCGAAGGGACCAGCCGGATTCCGCCCACCGACAGGGGTCACCGGGGGGTGTGGCCCTTACTCTGGGGCTCATGACTGCCCTGGAACCCCGTGACGCCGAGGTCACCGCCGCCATAGTCGAGACCACCGTCGCCGAGCCGGCGGAAGGTGTCCTCGGGCGGACCTACCGGGCACTCAGCATCGGCATCGTCTCCGTCGTCCTGCTCATCGCCTTCGAGGCGACCGCCGTGGGTACGGCGATGCCGGTCGCGGCCCGTGAGCTGCAGGGCATCCCGCTCTACGCCTTCGCCTTCTCCGCGTACTTCACCACCAGCCTCTTCGCCATGGTGCTCTCCGGGCAGTGGGCCGACCGGCGCGGGCCCCTCGCCCCGCTCGCCACCGGGATCGGGGCCTTCGGGGCGGGGCTGCTGCTCTCCGGGACCGCGGCGAACATGTGGACGTTCATCCTGGGGCGGGCCGTCCAGGGCATCGGCGGCGGGCTCGTCATCGTGGCGCTGTACGTCGTCATCGGGCGGGCCTACCCGGAGCGGATCCGGCCGGGCATCATGGCCGGCTTCTCCGCGGCCTGGATCGTCCCGTCCGTCGTCGGCCCGCTGGCCTCGGGCACCGTGACCGAGCACCTCGGGTGGCGCTGGGTCTTCGTCGGCATCCCGGTTCTCATCCTCCTGCCGCTGGGCCTCGCGCTGCCCGCGATCCGGCGGATGGCGGGAGGGGCCGCGGACGCGGAGGCCGCGGCGGAGCCCTTCGACCGGCGCCGCATCCGGCTCGCGCTCGGGATCTCGGCCGGTGCCGGGCTGCTTCAGTACGCGGGGCAGGAGCTGCGGTGGGTCTCTCTGGTCCCGGCGCTCGCCGGTGCCGCGCTACTCGTCCCCGCCGTGCGCGGGCTGCTGCCCCGGGGGACCGTGCGGGCCGCGCGGGGACTGCCCGCCGTGATCCTGCTGCGGGGGATATCGGCCGGCTCGTTCATCGTCGCGGAGTCCTTCGTCCCGCTGATGCTCGTGACCCAGCGCGGCCTCTCCCCGACGCTGGCCGGCCTCTCCCTGGCCGCCGGGGGTCTGACCTGGGCGCTCGGTTCGTACGTCCTGGCCCGGCCCCGGCTGGAGCCCCACCGCGGGGCGCTCATGGTGGTGGGCATGGTGCTCGTGACCCTGGCGATCGTCGCGGCGCCGAGTGTGCTGATCGAGGCGGTACCGGTGTGGACGCTGGCCGTGGTCTGGGGCGTCGGGTGCTTCGGCATGGGCATCGTGATCGCGTCGACGAGCGTGCTGCTGCTGAAGCTGTCGGCGCCGCACGAGGCGGGTGCCAACTCGGCTGCCCTCCAGATCTCGGACGGCCTGTCCAACGCGCTGCTGCTCGCCGCGGGCGGTGCGGCATTCGCCGCGCTCGGCGGCGGCGCGGTGGGCGAGGCCGCCCACGGGGCCGTGGAAAGCGGTACGGCCACGGCGCATCCCGGGGCCTTCACGGTGGTGTTCCTGCCGATGGCGGCGGTGGCGCTGGTGGGGGTGTGGGTCGCGAGTCGGGTGCAATCTCGGTAGGGGATCGTGGTGTCGTCGCCGAGGTGTGACAGCTGTCGCATTATCCTCCGGGGCGGCGTCGTCCAGGGCGGGTTCCGCGCCGCCCGCCGGTAGGGTGGCCCGGTTGTCGTATCGGCAGCCGCCCACGTACCCGAGTGCCCCGAACCGGAGACCGTGACTACTACCGCCTCCCACCACCTCTCACCCGCCTTTCCCGGCCGCGCCCCCTGGGGGACGGCCGGGAAGCTGCGCGCCTGGCAGCAGGGTGCCATGGAGAAGTACATCCAGGAGCAGCCGCGCGACTTCCTCGCGGTCGCGACACCCGGCGCCGGGAAGACCACCTTCGCGCTGACCCTCGCCTCATGGCTGCTGCACCACCACGTGGTGCAGCAGATCACCGTCGTGGCGCCCACCGAGCACCTCAAGAAGCAGTGGGCGGAGGCCGCGGCCCGCATAGGCATCAAGCTCGACCCGGACTACAGCGCCGGCCCCGTGAGCAAGGAGTACCACGGGGTCGCGATCACGTACGCCGGTGTCGGTGTGCGCCCCATGCTGCACCGCAACCGGTGCGAGCAGCGCAAGACGCTCGTGATCCTCGACGAGATCCACCACGCCGGTGACTCGAAGTCCTGGGGCGAGGCCTGCCAGGAGGCGTTCGACCCGGCGACGCGACGGCTCGCGCTCACCGGTACGCCCTTCCGGTCGGACACCAATCCGATCCCCTTCGTCGCGTACGAGGAGGGCAACGACGGCATCCGCCGCTCCTCGGCCGACTACACCTACGGCTACGGCAACGCCCTCGCCGACGGGGTCGTCCGCCCCGTGATCTTCCTCAGTTACAGCGGCAACATGCGCTGGCGCACCAAGGCCGGGGACGAGATCGCCGCCCGGCTCGGCGAGCCGATGACCAAGGACGCCATCGGGCAGGCATGGCGCACCGCGCTCGCGCCCACCGGCGAGTGGATCCCCAACGTGCTGGCCGCCGCCGACAAGCGGCTCACCGAGGTGCGCAAGGGGATTCCGGACGCGGGCGGGCTCGTCATCGCGACGGACCAGGAGTCGGCGCGCGCGTACGCCAAGATCCTGAAGAAGGTGACGGGCGAGTCCCCGGCCGTGGTCCTCTCCGACGAGAAGGCTGCGTCGAAGAAGATCGACAAGTTCAGCCAGGACGAGTCGCGCTGGATGGTCGCGGTCCGGATGGTGTCGGAGGGTGTCGACGTCCCGCGCCTCGCGGTCGGCGTGTACGCCACGACCATCTCGACGCCGCTCTTCTTCGCCCAGGCCGTAGGCCGTTTCGTGCGGTCGCGGCGCCGGGGCGAGACCGCCTCCGTCTTCGTGCCGACCATCCCGATGCTCCTCGACTTCGCGAACGAGATGGAGGTCGAGCGCGACCACGTGCTCGACAAGCCCAAGAAGGGCAGCGACGAGGAGAACCCGTTCGCCGAGGAGGACCAGCTCCTCGCGGACGCGGAGAAGCTGGAGGACGAGGAGACCGAGGAGCAGCTGCCCTTCGAGGCTCTGGAGTCCGACGCGGTCTTCGACCGGGTGCTCTACGACGGCGCGGAATTCGGCATGCAGGCGCACCCGGGCAGCGAGGAGGAGCAGGACTACCTGGGCATCCCCGGCCTCCTCGAACCCGACCAGGTGCAGCTGCTGCTCCAGAAGCGGCAGACCCGGCAGATCGCGCACAGCAGGCAGAAGCCGGCGGAAGAGGCGGACCTGCTGGAGAAGGCGGCCGAGAACCGGCCGGTGGTCACGCACAAGAAGCTGCTGGAGCTGCGCAAGCAGCTCAACACGATGGTGTCGGCGTACACGCATCAGAGCGGCAAGCCGCACGGTGTGATCCACACCGAGCTGCGGAGGGTGTGCGGAGGCCCGCCCAGCGCGGAGGCGACCGCCGGGCAGATCCAGGACCGGATCAAGAAGGTTCAGGAGTGGGCCACCCGGATGCGGTGATTCCTGCTTCCGAAGGCCCCGGCGCACGCGCGGATCACGCCGCCCGTGCACCGGGGCCGCGGTGTGATCCGGGCCGGACGCCGGGCGTCGGCGGGCGGTTCCGCGAGGGGCGCTCGCCATTCCCCGAGGGGCGCGTGACAGTACCGCGGGCGCTGCGGGCGGGAATTTTTTGCGACATTTATTTCACGGTGTGTTAACAATCGTTCACGCGTCATGTACGCAGCGTTGCCGAGGCGTCACCCGACTTGAACGCGCGTAGATGTTCGCGTTCCGGACGGTCTCCCGCTGACCGGCGGTTATGTCGTGCGACTCCGGAGGGAGACCGGATTCTGGACGAGGGCTTCCGCTGAGCGGACCCTCTCGCTAATGTCCCCGAAACATGAACGCCCCGTGGCAGTGTGGCCGCGGAGCGCAGCCGGTGCCATGGCCAGTCGGCGGCCTCTCGGTGCGTCGCCGTGGGACCGGCGTCGGCATCCCGGAGAGACAACCGCCCCGCTCACCACGAGGGAGAGGGCGTCGTGACCGCGGAGACTTCTCAGACGCTCGACCGGGGACTGCGTGTCCTCAAACTGCTCGCCGATACCGATCACGGCCTGACCGTCACCGAGTTGTCGAACAAACTCGGCGTCAACCGCACCGTGGTCTACCGACTGCTCGCCACCCTGGAACAGCACGCGCTCGTCCGGCGTGATCTGGGCGGCCGGGCCCGAGTGGGTCTGGGCGTGCTGCGCCTTGGCCGTCAGGTGCACCCGCTCGTCAGGGAGGCGGCGCTGCCCGCGCTGCGTTCCCTGGCCGAGGACATAGGGGCCACCGCCCACCTCACGCTCGTCGACGGGTCGGACGCGCTCGCGGTCGCCGTGGTCGAGCCGACCTGGACCGACTACCACGTGGCCTACCGGGCCGGCTTCCGTCACGCCCTGGACAGGGGTGCCGCGGGCCGGGCGATCCTCACCGCCCGGCAGAAGACGGTCGACCACCCGGGCTACACCCTCACACAGGGCGAGCTCGAAGCCGGTGCCTGCGGGGCGGCGGCGCCGCTGGTCGGGGTATCGGGCGTGGAGGGCAGCGTGGGTGTGGTCATGCTCGCGGACGCCGTACCGGAACGGGTCGGGCCGAGGGTCCTCGACGCGGCTCGTGAGGTCGCTGACGCGCTGCGGTAGCACGGGCGCCCGCGGTGCGTCAGGACGAGCGCCCGCGCTGCGTCAGCACGGGCGCCCGCGCTGCGTCAGTGCGAGGTCAGCAGGGGCACCCGCGGTGCGTCGGTACGAGCCCCGCGGTGCGGGCCCGACCGCCCCTGTGGCGCCGGGGCGGTCGGAGCCTGAGGTGCGCGGCGGATAGATTGGGCGGGTGGCCATTCGTCTCTCTCGCCCCCGCCTTCTCGCCTTCTGCGCGCTGCCCGTCCTCGCCCTGTTCGGTACGGCCGCCTTCGCGCCGCTGCCGTTCACCGTGGCGCAGCCCGGCACCACCGCGGACGTCCTCGGGGACGACAAGGGGACACCGGTCATCACGGTCAAGGGCGCGCCGACCCACCCCACCGACGGCAAGCTGCTGATGACCACGATCCTCGCGACGTCGCCGACTGCCGACGTCGGCGTCGGGGACGTGGTGGACAGCTGGTTCAGGACGGACCGGGCGGTCATGCCTCGGGACTCCGTCTATCCGACCGGCGACTCCGAGAAGGAGATCGAGCAGCACAACCTCCAGGACATGAAGGAGTCGCAGAACGTCGCAGTCGACGCGGCCCTGAACTACCTGGACATGAACCCCGGCTCGGTGGACATCACCCTGCACCTCGCCGATGTCGGCGGGCCGAGCGCGGGCCTGTTCTTCTCTCTCGGCATCATCGACAAATTCTCCGACAACGGCTCCGGAGGCAACCTGACCGGCGGCCGCACCATCGCCGGTACGGGGACGATCGAGGCCGACGGCACGGTCGGCGCGGTCGGCGGGGTCAGCCTCAAGACGCAGGCCGCCCGGCGGGACGGCGCGACCGTCTTCCTGGTGCCGAAGGCCGAGTGCAAGCAGGCGAAGGCCGAGCGGCCCGACGGCCTGCGGCTGATCTCCGTCACGACGCTGAAGAGCGCGGTGTCCTCGCTACGGGCCCTGGACGAGGGGGGCAAGGTTCCGGGCTGCTGACCTGCGGCTCCGGGCCCTCCATGGTGCGCCACGCGGGAAAGACCAGCGGACTCAGCGTCGCCAGGAAGTACACCCCGCCCATCGCCAGCAGTGCCCCCGTCGCGCCCATCCCCTCGACCAGCAGGCCCGCCGCCAGCCCGCCCACCGGCATGGCGAGCTCACAGCCCGCCGTGAGGGCCCCCGAGACCCTGCTGCGCAGCTCCTCGGGGACGCGTTCGTACGTCACCGTCGTCAGGATCGGGTTGAGCATGCCGCCCGCGATGCCGCCCAGCGCCATCGTGACCGCGAGCGGCAGAGCGGACCCGGTCAGTGCGGCGACCACGAATCTCGGGGCGCCGCACAGCACCACACACACCGTGAACACTGCCCGCCGCGAGAAGCGGTGCCCCACCGCCCCGTACAGCAGGGCGCCGGTCAGTCCGCCCGCTCCGAACAGTGCGGTCAGCATCCCCAGATCGGTGGCCCCGCCCAGCTCGCCCTCGGCGTGCACGGGGAGCAGGACGGCGTTCCAGCCCTGGTCGGTGCCGTTCATGAACATCACCATGACGACCACGGCGAGCAGCAGCCGGTTTCCCAGCAGGTAGGCGTAGCCCTCCCGCAGCTCGGCGCGGTAGGTGCGCAGTGACACGGGGACCGCGGCCTTGCTCGGCTCGGCCGCGCGGATGCCTCGCACGCCCGCCGCGACCAGCAGGGCGGACAGCGCGAACGTGGCGGCGTCCAGTAGGAGCACGGTCTCGGCGCCGGCGAAGGCGATCAGTACGCCCGCCAGTGCCGCGCCGACCATGCGGGCGCCCCGCGACACCGCGTCGAAGAGGCTGGCGGCGCGGGCGAGCGTGGTGCCCGCGTGCTCGGCGAGGTCCGGGACCAGGACGTAGCGCGCCGTGTTCCCGGGCGTGTGAACCAGTCCGTTCAGCGCCATCAGCGCGCACAGCATCCAGAAGTGGAGCGCTCCCGCGTAGTGCAGCAGCGGAATGGCGGCGACGGCGGCGCCGCAGACCGTGTCGGAGGCGACGGAGACCCGGCGCCGGCCGATCCGGTCGATGACGGGGCCGCCGATCAGGGCGGCGACGACGATCGGCAGGGTCGCGCAGAAGGCGACGACACCGGCCCGGCCGGCGCTCCCCGTGGTCTCCAGGACGAACCACGGCACGCCGATGAGGGTGAGCGAAGTGCCCGCCGTGGATATCGAGTTGGCCGCCAGGACCGCGGTGAGCGGCGTGCGGTCCCGCGGCTGTTTCCCCCCGTCCACCGTCAGGCCGTTCGTACGGCGCGGGCCGGGGGAGGCGTGCTCTGGGCCAGCCGGAGGCCCAGCTCGACCATGGTCCAGCCCATCCGGTGGCGCAGTCCGGGTCGTGCGGGGGAGAACTCCGCCGCCTCACGGCGGAGTTCGGCGGCACGGTAGGTGTGCAGCAGGAAGTGGACGTCGCTGTGCATGACGATGATCCCCTCAGTCGGTGGGACGCGGGAACATGTGCAGGTGGGTGCGGACGACGGCCGACCCCTCGGCGTCGTCGGGGACGCGGCCTCGGTAGCTGTTCACCAGTTCCTGCAGCTTCTCCGCGAGCTCCATGGAGAGTTCAGGGGTGAGTCGCAGCTTGAAGTCACTGAGGTCGAACGCCTGACGCCACGCCTCGGGCCATTCGTGCATCGTCCCGAGCCAGGTGCTCAGCTCCTGGGCATGAGTGGTCGCCACCTCGTGGAGCACGACTCCGATGGCTCCGCGCACCTCGGGGTCGGGGTGCTGCAGGAAATTCTCACTGCGCCCGAAGATCGTGCCCGCGTGGACGGCCTTCCACCACCGCTCGCGCCCTTTGCCGCGCTCCGGGTCGTCCTCGACGAAGCCGTACGACGCGAGCTGCCGCAGGTGGTAGCTGGTGGCCCCGCTGGACTCGCCGAGCCGTTCGGCGAGTCCAGAGGCAGTGGCGGGGCCGAACTCCCTCAGGGTGTTCAGCAGCCGGATGCGCAGCGGGTGGGCGAGGCCGCGCAGGGTGCGGGCGTTGACGTGGTGGATCTTCGGGTCGTCGGCGTACGGGAGCGGCCGGTCTTCGGGCTCGTTCGGTGGCATGCCATGACCATAGAGTTGCAAAGACTGCTTTGCAACACGTTTTTGCAACGACTTCTTTGGAACTCCTGGTTCTGCTCAGCCCACCTGGATGAACCCCTCCTCCACCAGCCAGTCCTTCGCCACCTCGTGCGGGTCCTGCCCGTCCACGTCCACCTTGGAATTGAGCTCCTGCGCGAGCGGTGTCGTCAGCTTCTCGGTGACCGGGGCCAGGATTCCGGCGATCTCCGGGTACTTCTTCAGGGTCGCCGAGTGGATGGCGGGTGCGGCGTTGTAGTTGGGGAAGAACTGCTTGTCGTCCTCCATGACGTCCAGATTCATCGCCTTGATGCGCCCGTCGGTGGTGTACACCTCGCCGAGCAGGCAGGAGTTGGACTCCGACACCTGCGTGTAGATGATCCCGGCGTCCATCTTCTGGATGCTCGCGGCCGGAAGCTTCATCCCGTACTTCTTCTGCATGCCGGGGAGCCCGTCGTCGCGCGAGGCGAACTCGTTCTCCACGCAGATCGTCACGGCCTTCGGGTCCTTCTTGGCCAGCGCCGCCACGTCCGAGAGCGTCTTCAGCTTGTACTTGGCGTTGTTCTTCTTGCTGATGGCCAGGGCGTACGTGTTGTCGAGAGTGGACGGCGGGAGCCAGGTCACCCCGTTGCCCTTGTCCTCGTCGCGAACTACCTCGTACTGCTTCTGCGGGTCGACGACCGGCTCGGCATGGCCCAGATAGGTGATCCATGCCGTGCCCGTGTAGTCGTACAGGGCGTCGGCCTCGCCCTTGACGACCGCCTCGCGCGCGCTGATCGACCCCGGCAGGTTCGTCCGGTCCAGGACCTCGGCGCCTGCCGCCTTGAAGAGCAGGCCCATGATGTGCCCGAGGATGATGTTCTCGCTGAAGTTCTTCGAGGTCACCGTCAGCGACGCGCCCTTGAGCGGCTGCCCCTGTCCGACCGACCCCGGTTCCACCTCGTCCACCAGCGGCGATCCGCTCTTCAGCCCGCACCCCGTGAGCAGGAGGGCGAGCGCGGCCGCCGATGCCAGGCCCGTACGTACCCTCACGCTTCCTCCAGTCCGCGCGGCGTCAGCCACAGTTCGACCAGCGACGCCAGCCAGTCCACGAGCAGTGCCAGCACCACCGTCAGTACGGAACCGAGCACCAGCACGGGCATGCGCTGCGTCTGGATACCCGATGTGATCAGGTCGCCCAGCCCGCCGCCGCCACCGAAGGTCGCCAGGGTCGCCGTGCCCACGTTGAGGACCAGGGCGGTGCGTACGCCCGCCAGGATCAGCGGGACGGCGAGCGGCAGTTCGACCCGGGTGAGGGTGCCCATGGCCGACATCCCGATCCCCCGGGAGGCCTCCACGAGCGTCGGCTCGATCGCGTTCAGTCCCGCCACCGTGTTGGAGAGCACCGGCAGCACCGCGTAGATCACCATCCCGATGATCGCCGTCGACGGGCCGATGCCCAGCCAGATCACCAGCAGTGCCAGCAATCCGATCGCGGGCGTCGCCTGACCGATGTTGGCCAGGGCCGTGACCCAGGGGGCGGCCTTCTTCAGCCCGCGACGGGTCAGCGCGATGCCGATCGGGATGGCGATGATCAGCACCCAGAAGGTGGAGATCGCGGTCAGCTTGACGTGCTGCCACCAGCGCAGCTGCACGGTGTCGCCGGCCAGGGAGTTCTCCGCGACGGAGTCGAGGTCGACGTTGGTGATCCACAGATAGGTCGCGACCAGGACGACCGCGAGGACGGCCGGCACCAGCACGAGCTTCTGCCAGGTGACCCTGCGCGCCGGGCCCGAGGGCGGCGGGCTGGGTTCCGACTCCTCGTCACGGAAGGCATGGCCCTGGACGTCGTGCTCGCCGGGTGGCCGTGCGTCCTTCGGGGATGCTTGACGGCTGGGGGTCATAGCCCGCTGCCACCGCCTTCGAGCTCCTGGTCCGTCTGGTGGGACCGGGACTCCTCCAGGTCGTGCCGGTGCTCCATCGCGGCGAGCCGGTCGGCCTCCAGGAGCTCCTGCACGGAATTCAGCAGCGTGTGCATGTCGACGACGCCGATGAACTCACCGCGCCGTCCCGTCACGGCGACCCGGCCGCCGCTGTCGGTCAGCACCGCCTCCAGCGCGTCGTGCAGCGTCGCGTCCCGGGTCACCGTGTCGTGCACCAGCTGCCCGGCCCTGGCGAGCGAGCCCTTGGCCCGCATCAGGTCGCCGCGCCGCAGCCACTTGTACGGACGGTTGCGGCGGTCCAGCATCAGCAGCTCGTTGTGCTGGCCTTCGCGCAGCTTGTTGAAGATCGACTGGAGCGGGTCCTCGACGGTCACCGTGGGGAAGTCGGCGATCCCCACGTCCCGTACGCGGGTGAGGTTGAGCCGCTTCAGGGCCGCGCCCGCCCCCACGAACCCCGAGACGAAGTCGTCCGTCGGGTTGGTCAGGATGGCCTCGGGGGTGTCGAACTGCGCGATGTGCGACCGCTCCCGCAGCACCGCGATCCGGTCGCCCAGCTTGATGGCCTCGTCGAAGTCGTGGGTGACGAAGACGATCGTCTTGTGCAGCTCGTGCTGGAGCCGGATCAGCTCGTCCTGGAGGTGATCGCGGGTGATCGGGTCGACCGCCCCGAACGGCTCGTCCATCAGCAGCACCGGCGGGTCCGCGGCCAGTGCCCGGGCCACGCCCACACGCTGCTGCTGGCCGCCGGAGAGCTGGCGCGGGTACCGGCCGTGGAACTCCCGGGGGTCGAGACCGACCAGATCGAGCATCTCCTCGACCCGGTCCTTCACCCCGGACTTCGACCAGCCGGTCATCTTCGGGACGAGGGCGATGTTCTCCGCGACCGTCATGTGCGGGAAGAGACCGGAGGACTGGATGGCGTAACCGATCTTGCGGCGCAGCTTCACCGGGTCCATGTCGGTGACGTCCTCGTCGTTGATCCTGATCCGCCCGGACGTCGGCTCGATCAGACGGTTGATCATCTTGAGCGTGGTGGACTTCCCGCAGCCCGAGGGGCCCACGAGAATCACGGTCTCACCGGCTTTGATGTCCATGGACACGTTGTCCACGGCGGGATTGGGGTTCCCGGGGTAGGACTTGCTGAGGTTCTCCAGCTGGATCGTCGCGCCCGAGGTGGCAGGGCGGGGCGGGGCCGACTCCGTCGACCCGGTGGCGGTCTCAGGCACGGATCCCCCTAGGGATGGTGAGCCGCCCGAGCAGTACGTACGCGGCGTCGAAGAGCAGGGCGAGGATGACGATGCCGATCGTGCCGGCGAGGACCTGATTGATGGCGTTGGCGCTTCCGAGTGAGGCGAGTCCGCGGAAGATCTCGTTTCCGAGACCGGGACCCGAGGCGTACGCGGCGATGGCGGCGATGCCCATCAGCATCTGGGTGGCGACCCGGATGCCGGTGAGGATGGGCGGCCACGCGAGCGGCAGTTCCACCTTGAGCAGCCGCCTCGTGCGGGACATCCCGATGCCCTTCGCCGCGTCGACGAGGGAGGGGTCGACCCCGCGCAGCCCGACGATGCAGTTACGGACGATGGGCAGCAGCCCGTACAGGGTCAGGATGATCACGGTGGGCGGGACCCCGAGGCCGACCAGCGGGATCAGCAGACCGATCGCCGCGAGTGACGGGATGGTCAGGATCGCGGAGGTGGAGGTGATCGCCAGGGCACCGCCCCAGCCGCTGCGGTAACTGACGACACCGATCAAAACACCGAGGACTGTGGCGATGACCATGCACTGGAAGACGGCGCTGACGTGCTGGAACGCGTCCGTGAGCAACTGCTGGTGCCTCGTGCCCAAATACTCCCAGAAGTTCACATGTTGCTCCCTCGGCTCAGTCGGTGTCCTCTGCAGCCTGCTCAATCAGCGGGATAATACGCAGGGGCACCGGATTTTCCATGACGATCGCCGTGGAGGCCCGGACGATGCCATCAAAGCCGAGGACCAGGTCGATCACCCGCTGGAGATCGGCGTTCGAGCGGGCCACGAGCCGGCAGAGCATGTCCCCGTGACCGGTCGTCGTGTGCAGTTCCAGCACCTCCGGCACGCTGCTCAAATGGGCTCGTACGTCAGTGCCTTGCCCCTGCTTGATCTCCAGCGTGGCGAACGCTGTGACGGGGTAGCCGAGCGCCGCCGGGTCCACGTCCGGGCCGAAGCCGCGGATGACGCCATTGGACTGAAGACGGTCCAGCCTCGCCTGCACCGTCCCGCGCGCCACCCCGAGACGCCGTGACGCCTCGAGCACACCGATACGGGGCTCCCGGGCCAGCAGCACGATGAGCCGGCCGTCCAGTCGATCGATCGCCATGATCCGTCTCCCCATGGTCAGCCTGTACGGACAGCCCGCCCATCCTGGCGTCCGGGTGTACAGATTGACCAGTGGATCCGCGAACTGTTGCGCACCTTGCGGAGCGGCGGGAACCTTCGGACATGACTGAGACTGTGCACACCACCCCCGACACCGCCCGGCAGGCCGATCCCTTCCCGGTCAAGGGAATGGACGCGGTGGTCTTCGCTGTGGGCAACGCCAAGCAGGCGGCGCACTACTACTCCACCGCCTTCGGCATGAAGCTCGTCGCCTACTCCGGACCGGAGAACGGCAGCCGTGAGACCGCGAGTTACGTCCTGACCAACGGCTCCGCCCGCTTCGTCCTCACCTCCGTCATCAAGGCGTCCACCGAGTGGGGCACCTTCCTCGCCGACCACGTGCACGCCCACGGCGACGGCGTGGTTGACCTCGCCATCGAGGTCCCCGACGCCCGCGCGGCCTACGAGTACGCCGTCGAACACGGCGCGCGGGGCATCACCGAGCCGTACGAGGTCAAGGACGAGCACGGCACGGTCGTCCTGGCCGCCATCGCGACGTACGGGAAGACCCGCCACACGCTGGTCGAGCGCGGCGGCTACGACGGGCCCTACCTCCCCGGCTACACGGCGGCGGACCCGATCGTCGAGCCGGCGGCCAAGCGCACCTTCCAGGCCATCGACCACTGCGTCGGCAACGTCGAGCTCGGCCGGATGAACGAGTGGGTGACCTTCTACAACAAGGTCATGGGCTTCACCAACATGAAGGAGTTCGTCGGCGACGACATCGCCACCGAGTACTCCGCCCTGATGTCGAAGGTCGTCGCCGACGGCACGCTGAAGGTCAAGTTCCCCATCAACGAGCCCGCGATCGCGAAGAAGAAGTCGCAGATCGACGAGTACCTGGAGTTCTACGGCGGCGCCGGCGTCCAGCACATCGCGCTCGCCACGAACGACATCGTCGCGTCCGTGAAGGCGATGCGGGCGGCCGGCGTGCAGTTCCTGGACACCCCGGACTCGTACTACGACACCCTGGGGGAATGGGCGGGCGAGACCCGCGTGCCCGTGGAGACGCTGCGCGAGCTGAAGATCCTCGTCGACCGCGACGAGGACGGCTACCTGCTGCAGATCTTCACCAAGCCGGTCCAGGACCGCCCGACGGTCTTCTTCGAGATGATCGAGCGGCACGGCTCGATGGGCTTCGGCAAGGGCAACTTCAAGGCCCTGTTCGAGGCGATCGAGCGCGAGCAGGAGAAGCGCGGCAACCTGTAGCCACAACGCCGAAGGGGCCCTACTCCTGGCAGGAGTAGGGCCCCTTCGGCGTGCGGTTACGGGGTCGTCGCGGCGGCGCCGGGCTTCGCCCTCGTAGCAGCCGAGGCCGAAGCCGACGGTGCGGGCTCCGGCCGGGCGGCTTCCCCGGCACCCTTCGCGGCCTCCTGGTCGGCTTCCTTGTCGGCTTCCGGCGAGGGCTCCGGCGAGGGTTCCGTCCGGGGCTCGTTCCCGGCCCCCTCCGGCTTCCCGGGCTCCTGCGCGGGCTCCGCTTCGGGCGGCTGCACCGCCGCGGGGCCGCCCGCCGCCGGCTCACCCAGCGCGTCCAGGGCCTCCTGCGCCAGCGGGGCGGCCAGGGGGGAGAAGTCCGGGTTCGTGCGGAGGGCCTCCTCCAGATGAACGCGGGCCGGGCCGTCCTGGCCGAGCGCACTCTCGATCACGCCCAGGTGGTAGGCGTACGCGGCATCCCGTACGCCGGTCTCCACCGCCCGCTCCGCGTACTGCATGGCCTCCTCGCTCCGGCCCGCCCGGTGCAGCGACCAGGCCAGGGTGTCGGACACCGCCGCGCTGCGGCGCTGCGCCGCCCACTCGGTGCGCATCAGCTCCACCGCCGCCTCCGGGTCACCGTGGTCGGCCTCGAACCGGGCCTCGGTCAGGGACTCGTCGACCCCGGCCGTTCTCGCCCGGGTGAGGAGGTCGCGGAGCTCCGTGTACTGGGTGCGCGCGTCGCCGTCCAGGTCCAGGGACTCGTACAGCTCCGCCAGTTCGAGCACGTACTCGGGGCGGGGGAGCTTCGTCGTCACCGTCCTGTAGTCCGCCAGCGCCTCGTCCGTGCGGTCCAGGGCCGCCAGGGCGCGGGCCCGTCCCGCGAGGGAGGCGAGGTGGCCGCGGTCGGTGCGCAGGGCGGCGTCGTACTGCGCGAGGGCCTCCGCCGGCTCCCCGCGCTCACCTGCGAGGTCCCCGAGGCGGTGCAGGGCCGCCGCCTTCGCGGCCGGCGTGCCGGCGTGGTCCGCCGCCTCCTGGGCGGTGGCCAGGGCGTCCTCGCGCCAGCCCTGGTTGCGGTACATGTCGGACGTCCTGGCCAGGGCGGGGGCGCCCTTGCGCAGGGTGCCGAACTTCTCCGTGGCCTTGGCCGCCGCCGCGTACTCGCCGAGGCCGTTGTAGGCGTCGATCAGCACCGGGTACGCCGTCCAGTCCTTCGGCTGCCGCGTGCGGACCGTCTCGCCCCACTTCTTCGCGGCGAGGAAGTCGTTACGGGCGTTGGCGAGCGTCCCGAGCCCCACCCAGGCCTGCACGTTCCCTCGTTCACCCGGCTGCGCGGCCAGCGAACGCTGGAGGGCCTGCTCGGCCCGGGCGTAGTACGCCGTGTCCGCGGACCGTCGGCCCCACTCCACGTACGCCGTGCCGAGCACCGCCCAGGACGGGGCGTCCGCGGGGTGCGTCTCGACCCACTTCTGCCGGTCGCCGATGAGGGCCGTCAGGTCGGACAGGGACGCCGGGGAACCCGCCGCCGCCGCGGCCTCGGCCCGGGCCACGGGCCCCGGCGTGGGCGGTGCGGCCACCTCGTCGTGGTCCGGTACGGCGATCACCGCACCGGCCACGAGCACGGCTCCCGCCACCGCGCCGAACGCCGCCCGGCGCAGCGTCGTGCGCATCGGCGCGGGGGGCGGTGGGACGGACGTCGCACCCTGGGGCGGCAGGGTGGAGGGGAGTGGCTCCGGGTTCTGCTGCGGCTTGGCATCCATGGTCATCACTCTGCGTCAGTATGAAGATCACATCGCGCTCCGCGATGGGTGACGCAGACGGGTTCACACCATTGGCCCCGGGTGCCACGCTTGGATCATGGATCCCCTTCTCGAACGACTGCGCGCAGGTCTCCCTGCCGAGGCGCTGATCACGGACCCGGACGTCACCGCCTCGTACGCCCACGACATGGCGAGCTTCTGCGACGCCGGTGCCCCCGCCGTCGTGGTGCTCCCGCGCACGGTCGAGGAGGTCCAGCACGTCATGAGGACCGCCACCGCCCTGCGGGTCCCCGTCGTCCCCCAGGGCGCGAGGACCGGACTCTCGGGCGCGGCCAACGCCTCCGACGGCTGCATCGTGCTCTCCCTGGTGAAGATGGACCGGATCCTGGAGATCAGTCCGGTGGACCGGATCGCGGTCGTCGAGCCGGGCGTCGTCAACGCCACGCTCTCCCGTGCGGTCAACGAGCACGGGCTGTACTACCCGCCGGATCCGTCGAGCTGGGAGATGTGCACGATCGGTGGCAACATCGGTACCGCGTCCGGCGGGCTGTGCTGCGTGAAGTACGGCGTCACCGCCGAATACGTCCTGGGCCTGGAGGTCGTCCTGGCCGACGGGCGGCTGCTGAACACCGGACGCCGCACCGCGAAGGGTGTCGCCGGATACGACCTCACCCGGCTCTTCGTCGGTTCTGAGGGCAGCCTCGGCATCGTCGTGAAGGCCGTCCTCGCGCTGCGGCCCCAGCCGCCGCAGCAGCTCGTGCTCGCCGCCGAGTTCCCGTCGGCGGCGGCGGCCTGCGACGCGGTGTGCCGGATCATGGAGCGCGGGCACACTCCGTCACTCCTCGAACTGATGGACCGTACGACTGTGCGTGCCGTCAACGCGATGGCCTCCATGGGGCTCCCCGAGACCACCGAGGCGCTGCTGCTCTGCGCCTTCGACACGCCCGACCCGGCGGCCGACCTGGCCGCCGTCGGGGAACTGTGCACAGCGGCCGGGGCCACCGAGGTCGTGCCCGCCGACGACGCGGCCGAGTCCGAACTCCTGCTCCAGGCCCGCAGGATGTCCCTCCCCGCTCTGGAGACCGTCAAGTCCGCCACGATGATCGACGACGTGTGCGTGCCGCGCTCGCAGCTCGGCGCGATGATCGAGGGCACCGCCGCCGTCGCCGAGAAGTTCGGGCTCACCATCGGTGTGTGCGCCCACGCGGGCGACGGCAACACCCACCCCGTCGTCTGCTTCGACCACACCGACGCCGACGAGTCCCGCAGGGCCCGCGAGTCCTTCGACGAGATCATGGCGCTCGGCCTCGAACTGGGCGGCACCATCACCGGCGAACACGGGGTCGGCGTCCTGAAGAAGGAGTGGCTCGCCCGCGAACTGGGCGAGGTCGGGGTCGAGTTGCAGCGCGGCATCAAGGCCGCCTTCGACCCGCTCGGGCTGCTCAACCCCGGCAAGTTGTTCTGACGACCGCCCACGCCACCGCTCAGGCCTCCCCGTCCTGCGGCTCGTCCTGGGACCAGGGGTCGCTCAGCCACAGGTCGTCCGCAGGCAGCGGGGTGAGCAACTCGGCGAGGGCGCCGTCCAGTCCGAGCAGCGAACTCTCGGTTCCCGGCGGGACCACCCGCAGGGTGCGCTCCACCCACGCGGACACGGCGCCCGACGGCACCTCCAGGAGGGCGTTGCCGTCGGGTGAGGTGAGCGCGACGCAGATGACGCCCCGGTCCTCGACCCTGGTCGGCCAGATCCGTACGTCCCCGTGCCCGCACGGCCGGAACACCCCCTCCACCAGCAGCTCGCGGGCGAACGTCCAGTGCACGGGCGACTCGGAGCCGATGTGGAAGGTGATGTGCACGGCGTACGGGTCGTCCGTGAAGTAGGAGAGGCGCGCGGGTACGGGGACGGACCGCTCGGGCGACAGGACCAGCTTCACTTCCAGTTCGCGTTCCACGGCGTTCTGCATGAGGGTGCACGACCTTCCGATGCTCGTAGGGCCCGGTCCCGTGACCGGTCCGCACAAGGAGAGAGCGCCCTCACGGACGTCTATGACGCGACTTCCCAGAAAAACTTCCCTGGACCCTGAAAGTGGTCCAAACGACAGGACCGGCCCGGGGGTGCTCGGCGGTCTGATAGATGTGGACCCTTGTATTGAGGTCGGCCGTCCGTCGGGGGGTGGGTGACCAGATCTGCGACGCACCCCCCGACGGTCGGCCGGCCTGAGGCCTCGAAGAGATACGGGACCACGGTGATGAGCGCCCCAACCCCGGCACCCGGTGACGAAAGCCCCCGCGAGGGGTACTACCCCGACCCGTCCATTCCCGGATACGTCCGGTACTGGAACGGCGCTTCGTGGGTCCCCGGCACCAGCCGGCCCGCGCCCCAGCAGGGCGAGACGACTCCGGCGGCGCCGCTCGCCCCGACGGCGGACGCCGCCCCGCAGCGGCAGGCCCCGGTGGACGAGACCGGGCCGATGTACCTCGACGAGGTCGAAGCGTCGGACGCCCCCGGCGGGGAAGCCGGGGCAGGCACGGGTGAGGCGGACGTCGCCCCCGGCCGGCCCAGGCCCGCGACCGCCTGGCAGGCGGACACCTCCCGCCAGACCGGCTTCGGCGGCGAACGCGACCACCGGGTCTCCTGGGGCGGCCCGGACCCGCGTACACCCGAGGCGCACACACCCGAGGCCGGGACGCGGACACCGCCCGCCGCCCCCGCCCCTGCGCCCCCGCCGGACGAGCCCGCCGACCCCCGGCAGCCCGGTACCCCGGACCCGACGCGCGGCGCCCTGCCCGGCATGCGGGACGGCAACGACGAGGTGACCGACGGCACCGTCGCCATCCGCCTCGACCGGCCCGGCAGCGGTGACGCCGGCCGCCGCCCGCCGACCGACGGCACGGTCACGATCCGCGCGGTGGGGTCCGGCGGCCGTCCCCCGCGGCCGCGCGAGGAGGGCCCCGCCCCCGCCGACGGCACGATGGCGATCCGCGCCGTCCCGCCCGGCTCCACCCAGCAGCCGCCCGCTCCCGCGCCGTCGCCCGCCCCGCCGCAGGCGCAGGCGCCGCTGAACACGCCCCTGACCCCGGGCCCCGGCGGTGGTGCCGCTTCCTGGGCGCAGCAGGTCCACCAGCTCGCCCAGCCCGAGCAGGTGGCCCGCCCGCAGCAGCCGCGGCCCCAGCAGCAGAGCCCGGTGCCCGCGCAGCATCAGGGCGCCGGGCCCGAGCAGCAGCAGCCCGTCGTGCCCTGGAAGCCCCCGGTCGAGGACCCGTTCCAGCAGCTCGTCCGGTCCCAGGCCTCGTCGAGGCCCGCCGGGCTGGGCAAGCGGCTGGCCGCCCGGATCATCGACACGGTCGTCCTCGGTGTGTTCGTCGGCGCGGCCGGCTTCCCGCTGGTCACTCAGGCGACGGACCACATCGACCAGAAGATCGAGGCGGCGAAGCTCTCCGGAGAGACCGTCACCGTCTGGCTCCTGGACTCGACCACGGCCGGGCTGTTCGGAGGAGTGCTCGCCGCGTTCCTCGTCCTCGGCTTCGTCCTGGAGGCCGTGCCCACCGCCAAGTGGGGCCGCACGCTGGGCAAGAAGCTGTGCGGCCTCGAGGTGCGGGACATCGAGTCCCACGACGCCCCGACCCTGGGCGCCGCACTGCGCCGCTGGCTCGTGTACGGGGTGCTGGGCCTGGTCGTCGTCGGAGTGCTCAATGTGCTCTGGTGTCTGATCGACCGTCCGTGGCGCCAGTGCTGGCACGACAAGGCGGCCCGTACGTTCGTCGCGGGCTGAGGGAGCTCCCCGGGGAGCTCCAGATCCCGCCCGTCCGGTTTGCCCTTCCTTCTACGCCACTCAGGAGCCCTGGTGGAGGATCTCGCGGATGCCGTCGAGTCGATGGAGCAGCTCGTCGTGGGCTGGCGTGAGCTGGTGCTCGACCGGGACGCGGGCGCGGACGTGCGCGACCTCCCGGGCATCGCCGTACGGTGGGCCGACTCCCGGTTCGCCTTCTGGAACTGCGTCACCCTGACCGACGTCGGCGCGGACCCGGAGCTCGTGCGGCAGCGGCTGAGCGAGGCGGCCGAGATCATGCGCGGCAAGGAGCGGCCGGGGTTCCTGTGGATCTTCGAGGACCTCCTGACCGGCGAGGCGCGCGAGGCACTCGGGACGGCGGCCGGGGAGGCGGGCCTCGAACACGCCTTCCCCGGCACCGGCATGGCCGGAGATCTGCTGCCCCTTCCCGACCCCGTACACCGCGACCTGACGTTCGTACGCGTGACCACCGACGAACACCTGCGGGCCTACGCCGACCTCAACTCCCAGGCCTACGGCTTCCCCCTGGAGGACGGCCGCGACGGCCTCGTCGGCTCCGCGATGTGGAGGGACCGGGTTCACGCCTACCTGGGCATGCGGGACGGAGCGCCGGTGACGTGCGCGGCGACGGTGGAGGTGGCGGGCCGGCTCTTCGTCGTGCTCGTCGCCACGGCCCCGGCGTGGGAGCGCAACGGCTACGGCGAGGCGGTGACGCGCAAGGCGCTGTACGAGGGAGGGCGGGCCACCGGCCTGACCCGTGCGACCCTGCATGCGACCGCCGCCGGCGCGCCCGTGTATCCCCGCATCGGTTTCGAACCGAATTCCCCGATGGCCTTCTACGCCCTGAAGAGCTGAGGCGGAGAGGCATGACGACTACGCCCGCGTGCTGACGCCCCGTCCCCCGAAGGGACCTCAGCCGTTGCGGGCCTTCGCGGGCCGGGGTGCACTGCCCCCATGAGTAACGAACCACCGCCTCCGCCGCCGCCCGAGGACGACCCCTTCTCGAAGCGGCCGCCGCAGGGGCCCCCGCCCCCGTCGAGCGGTTCGCCCTACGACAGCGGGCCGCCGCCGCCCCCGCCGCCGCGCGACCCCTACGGCGGTGGTCCCTACGGTGGCGCGGATCCGTTGGCCGGCATGCCGCCGCTCGCCGAACCGGGCAAGCGGATCCTGGCGCGGTTGATCGACTTCCTCATCATCTCGATCCCGCTGTACCTGATCTCGCTGCCCTTCGGCGGCGCGGTCGACGTCTCCTCGGACGACGGCAACGACGACTTCGGCAACGCCATCGGCAACACCTACACCGGTCATCAGCTGGTGTGGTCGCTGATCGGCCTGGTGGTCTACGTCGCCTACGACACGTACTTCACCCACAAGGACGGCCGGACGCTCGGCAAGCGGCTGCTGAAGATGCGCGTCGCGATGCTCAACGACGGCTCGGTCCCCGACACGAGCTCCTCGCTGATGCGGGCCGTCGTGCTCTGGCTGCCCGCGCTGCTGTGCTGCCCGTGTCTCTGGTGGCTCATCAACATCGTGCTGATGTTCACGGACAAGCCCTACCGGCAGGGTCTGCAGGACAAGGCGGGCAAGACCGTGGTCGTCACCGCGACCTGAGTCCTCTCAGCGGTGCAGGGAGTGCTCTGCGATGTGCTCCCGCTGGGCGGCGGCGATCTCGATGTCCTCGATCGTGCGGTGTGTGCGGGCGGTGGTGGGCGGTGCCGTCGCCCGCCGGACCGCCCTCGTGCGTGCGGGCAGGGCCATGGCCACCAGCAGGCCGAGGACCAGCGCCACGGTGGAGACGGCGGCGACACCGATGCCCGACTCCGTGCGGAACAGGAGGAGCAGGGCGAGGGCGGAGATGACGACGGTGGCCGAACCGTAGAAGAACTGTGCGGCAGTCGGACGCGGCATGGCGGTATCCGTCCTCGGGGCGTCGGATAGGGAAGTCTCTCAACACGTTCGCACTGTCAATCGACTCTACGACGGTGGATGCCCGTGAGGAACGGGTAGTAAGCGTGACCTAACCCACGGTACCGGTGCACGGGGGGCGCACTGAGTCACACCGACGCCGGGACGGGCCCTCGGCGCGCCGGTCGGCTGCCCCGTCCGCTGCCCGGTCCGCCGGGATTCGCGTCCGGATACCGGAAAAGAGCTCCCGCATAGTGCACTTGGTATGTGCAAGTCAAGATCTGTCTTTTCTCTCATAACTCCGATCGAATGTCGTCACTTGTGACGCGTTGAACGCGCGCGGCCCGAATTCACCCCCTGGCCGCGGACGCGAACGCCGGGGAGGACTGCATCAAGTGACCACTCAGAGACGGGCGCTACGCGCCACCGCCGTAGCCGTGTGCCTTGCCGCCACCGCCGCGACGGCATCCGCCTTCGCCACGGCGCAGGCGGACGACAGGACGTCAGGTTCGGGCGCTTCCATCGTGGACCGCCGCGATCCCGCGCCGGCCAAGGCGCACGAGCACGACCTGGAAGGCCCCTTCAGCAAGGAGCAGGACGCGCAGCGTCAGGCCGCGCTGGAGCAGGTCCTGTCCGGCGACAAGAAGGTGACCGCCAAGGGCGGTTCCAAGGTCGTCAAGCTCGGCAAGAGCAAGTACGTCGAGCTCGGCCGCGAGAAGACCGACAAGATCTTCACCATCCTCGTGGAGTTCGGCGACCAGGTCGACGACACCACGATGTTCGACCCCGACGGCGACGGCCCCAAGCCGCCCGTCAAGAAGTACGGCGGCACACCCGGCCCGCTGCACAACGAGATAGCCGAGCCCGACCCGGCGAAGGACAACAGCACCGCCTGGCAGGCCGATTACGACCAGGCCCACTTCCAGGACCTCTACTTCGGTGAGGGCAAGGGCAAGGAATCGCTGAAGACGTACTACGAGAAGACGTCCTCCGGGCGTTACTCCGTCGACGGCGAGGTCTCGGACTGGGTCAAGGTCCCGTACAACGAGGCCCGTTACGGCTCCAACTACTGCGGCTCGACCAACTGCGCCAACGTCTGGGACACCGTCCGCGACGGCGTCAACGCCTGGGTGACCGACCAGAAGGCCAAGGGCCGCACCCTGGACGAGATCAAGGCCGACCTCGCGCGGTACGACGAGTGGGACCGTTACGACTTCGACGGTGACGGCAACTTCAACGAGCCCGACGGCTACATCGACCACTTCCAGCTGGTCCACGCCGGCGAGGACGAGTCCGCGGGCGGCGGCACCGAGGGCACGAACGCCATCTGGGCGCACCGCTGGTACGCGTACGGCACCAACGCCGGTGCGACGGGCCCCGAGGGCAACAAGGCCGGTGGCGCCGAGATCGGTGACACGGGCATCTGGGTGGGCGACTACACCGCGCAGCCCGAGAACGGCGGCCTGGGCGTCTTCGCCCACGAGTACGCCCACGACCTCGGCCTCCCGGACCTGTACGACACCTCC
Source organism: Streptomyces sp. NBC_01166 (assembly GCF_045039765.1). Lineage (NCBI taxonomy): Bacteria > Bacillati > Actinomycetota > Actinomycetes > Kitasatosporales > Streptomycetaceae > Streptomyces > Streptomyces sp. NBC_01166. Next base: position 3,296,490 of record NZ_CP108613.1, on the reverse strand, counting down.
GGCGGCGGCGAGAACTCGGTCGGCTTCTGGTCCCTGATGTCGGCGGGCTCCTGGCTCGGCACCGGCAAGGGCGAGATAGGCAACCTACCGGGCGACATGACCGCCTGGGACAAGCTCCAGCTCGGCTGGCTCGACTACGCCACGGCGAAGGCCGCGACGAAGTCGACCCACAAGCTGGGGGTCTCGGAGTACAACACCAAGGACAAGCAGGCGCTCGTCGTCGAGCTGCCCGAGAAGGCCGTCACCACCACGGTCACGAAGCCCGCCGAGGGCTCCAAGCAGTGGTGGAGCGACATGGGCGACGACCTGTCGAACACCCTGACCCGCTCGGTCGACCTGACCGGCAAGTCGTCCGCCTCGCTGGACCTCTCCGGCTGGTACGACATCGAGGCCGACTACGACTACCTCTACACCGAGGTGTCCGAGAACGGCGGCACCAGCTGGACCGCGCTCGACGGCACGGCCGACGGCAAGGCCATCCCGCGCGACGCCAGTGACAAGCCGGCCCTGACGGACGTCTCCGGCTCGTACAAGAAGCTCTCGTTCCCGCTGGACGCCTACGCGGGCAAGAAGATCGACATCCGCTTCCGCTACCAGACGGACGGCGGCGCGGGCGGCAAGGGCTTCGCGGCCGACGCCATCACGGTCACCGCCGACGGCTCCGCGCTCTTCACGGACGGCGCCGAGGGCGACGACAACGGCTGGACGTCCAAGGGCTTCTCGCGCATCGGTGAGTCGTTCACCAACGACTACCCGCAGTACTACATCGCCGAGAACCGCCAGTACGTCTCGTACGACAAGACCCTCGAGGTCGGCCCGTACAACTTCGGCTTCTCCACCACCCGCCCCGACTGGGTCGAGCACTACTCGTACCAGAACGGTCTGATGGTCTGGCTCTGGGACACCTCCCAGAAGGACAACAACACCTCGGTCCACCCCGGCCAGGGTCTGATCCTGCCGGTGGACTCGCACGCCAAGCCGCTGAAGTGGACGAACGGCACGCTCCTGCGCAACAAGATCCAGCCCTTCGACGCGCCGTTCAGCTGGTACCCGAACAAGGGCTTCACGCTGCACAACGCGGACGTGGCGCTGAAGATCAAGCCGTCGCTGGGCGTCCCGGTCTTCGACGACCGCAAGGGCACCTACTGGTACGAGGAAAACCCGACAGGAAGTGTCAAGGTTACTGACACCAACACCCGGATCACCATCGTGAACGAGCCGCTCAGCGGCTCGACGATGACCGTGAAGGTCGGCCCCTCGGGCAAGTAGTCCGAAAAACACCTGGTCAAAGCGTGATCGGCCGTCGCCCTCTAGCGGGGCGGCGGCCGGTCGTGTTTAGGTGCGTCCTACCGATCCTTATTGACACGAAGTCTTACGGGGGAGCGCGAAGCATGGCAGGCGGAGGTTTCTGCAGGTTGCCCAACGGCACTGTGGTGGTGGCACTGACCCTGAACAGCCCGGCCGGGGGATCCGGGCCGGGAGAGCCCGTCCGGGTGCTGGTGCACGCGGTGAACCGGGCGCGCGCCCTGACCAGGCTGCGCAACCTCGGACTGCGGGCCGTCTACCTCCGGGGCAACGCCCATCCGCCCACCCCGGACGAGATCACGGCGGTCCTGCACCACCCGGACGGGCTGCTCTGGCGCACGGCGCCGCAGACCGGCCAGGAGCTCTGGCACCCGATACGGGCGCTGCTGGGCTCCTCCGGATACGCGGGACCGGCCCGCCCGGCGGCCTGAGCGCCGCCGGGCGGCCCCGTCAGACCACCGGCTTGCCGGACAGCTCCACGCCGGCGGTCCGCAGCTCCGCCAGGGCCCGCTCCGTGGTCCCCTCGGCGACCCCGGCGGTGAGGTCCAGCAGCACGTGCGTGGCGAAGCCCTCACGGGCCGCGTCCAGGGCTGTGGCCCGCACGCAGTGGTCCGTGGCGATGCCGACGACGTCGACAGCGGTCACGGACCTGTCCCGCAGCCACTGGGCGAGCCCCGTGCCGTTCTCGTCGACGCCCTCGAAGCCGCTGTACGCCGCGGCGTACGCACCCTTGTCGAAGACGGTGTCGATCGCGCCGGAGGCCACGGCGGGGGCGAAATTCGGGTGGAAGCCCACGCCCTCCGTGCCGGCGACACAGTGGGGCGGCCAGGAGTGCTCGAAGTCGGGTGCGACGGAGAAGTGGTCCCCGGGGTCGATGTGGTGGTCGCGGGTGGCCACGACATGGCTGTATCCGGGCTGGGCCTCACCGATCAGGTCGGTGATGGCGGCGGCGACATCGGCGCCGCCCGCCACCGCGAGGCTGCCGCCCTCACAGAAGTCGTTCTGAACGTCAACGACGATCAAGGCGCGATGCATGACGGTTGTCCTTCGGTGGGGGTTCCTGCGGGTTCCGCGGACCGGTGCGGTGGGGATGCCACCGAGCCTAGAGACTCGGCGCACCCTGCGGGAGGGGGCACACGCATCGGCTCTCCTTCCCCTGCGCGCCCGGCCGTGCGGGGCCGGTTCCGGAGGAACCCGGTCCGGCCGCGTCGGAGGCCTTCCGGCGGCCGGGGGCGCACGGGCGGGCAGGTGTCACCTGTACCCCGGGGCCTCACACGTACTCCGTGGGCAGCACCGGCTCCCCCCGGGACAGCTGCATCGCCGACATCGGCAGCCCCGCCCGGGCCGCGACGTGGCGTTCCCGCGCCGTCTCCAGCGGCTCCCGGCCGATCACCTCGCCGCCCCTGACGAGCTCCACCTGGAGCTGCCGGTCCGCCAGCTCCGCCGGGATCTCTCCGCTGCCGATCACCTCCGCGTCGGCCACCCCGGCCTCGTCCAGCCGGCGCGCGGCCCACTTGCGGCCGCCCCTCGACGACTTGGCGCCCAGCGACTTCTTCACCACCGGCAGCAGCGGGTCGGCCGGATCGGCGGACCGCGCACGCGCCACCAGCTTGTAGACCATGGAGCACGTCGGGTGCCCGCTCCCGGTGACCAGTTGCGTGCCCACCCCGTAGGTGTCGACGGGAGCGGCGGCCAGTGAGGCGATCGCGTACTCGTCCAGGTCGGACGTCACCACGATCTTCGTCTCCGTGGCACCCAGCTCGTCCAGCTGCTGCCTGACCCGGTGCGCGACGAGCAGCAGGTCGCCCGAGTCGATCCGCACGGCACCGAGCTCCGGCCCCGCGACCTCAACCGCCGTACGGACGGCCTCGGTCACGTCGTACGTGTCGACGAGCAGCGAGGTCCCCCGGCCCAGTGAGTCCACCTGCGCCTGGAAGGCGTCCCGCTCGCTGTCGTGCAGGAGTGTGAAGGCGTGCGCGCTCGTCCCGACGGTCGGGATGTTGTAGCGGAAACCGGCCGCCAGGTCCGAGGTGGTGTGGAAGCCGCCGATGTACGCGGCGCGGGCCGAGGCCACCGCCGACAGCTCGTGCGTGCGCCGTGCGCCCATCTCGATGAGCCGGCGGCCCTGCGCGGCGGACGACATCCGGGACGCCGCGGCGGCGATCGCCGAGTCGTGGTTCAGGATCGACAGGATCACGGTCTCCAGGAGCACGCACTCCGCGAAGGAGCCCTCGACCCGCAGGAGCGGCGAGCCCGGGAAGTAGACCTCGCCCTCCGGGTAGCCCCAGATGTCGCCGCTGAAGCGGTAGTCGGCCAGCCAGTCGACGGTGCGGGCGTCCACGACGTGCTGGTCGCGCAGGAAGGCGAGCATCTCGTCGTCGAAGTGGAAGTTCTCCACCGCGTCCAGCACCCGCCCGGTGCCCGCGACGACGCCGTAGCGCCGCCCCTCGGGCAGCCGGCGGGTGAAGGCCTCGAAGACGGAGCGCCGGTCCGCCGTGCCGGCCTTCAGTGCGGCCTGCACCATCGTGAGCTCGTACTGGTCGGTGAAGAGCGCGGTCGACGGCACACCGACCCGTCGCCCAAGGTCCGCTGAGTTCATGCCGGGGATGCTACTCCCTATTCGTCAAACTGACGAGATGGGGGCGCCGTTTGTGCGTGGGGCCCTCTCTGGTGGCAGCATGGGGTAGGTGAGCGTTGCTGCCCCCGTAGAGATCGAACGTCCCGAATCGGCCGAGGAGACCTTCGCCGTCCCTGAGCCCGATGTCCCCTGGGTGACGCTGGTGCACAACGACCCGGTCAACCTCATGAGCTATGTGACGTATGTCTTCCAGGCCTACTTCGGCTACTCGAAGGACAAGGCGCACAAGCTGATGCTCGACGTCCATCAGAAGGGCCGCGCGGTCGTCTCCAGCGGCAGCCGCGAGGAGATGGAGCGCGATGTCCAGGCCATGCACGGCTACGGGCTCTGGGCCACGCTGACCCAGGACCGCAACTGACCCGACCGCTGCCCTCCGTCCGACCCACCATCGGAGAATTCATGGCCGGCCACTTCCAGGCCACCCCAGGCGGCGGCGCGTCCGTCGCGCTCGACGAGGTCGAGGTCGCCATCCTGCGCTCCCTCGCCGTCCAGCTGCTCGAACTGATCGGCCCGGGCGACCAGCCCGTCGAGGGCGAGGACCCGCTCGCCGCCCTCTTCGCCGAGGGGCCCAGCGAACCGCCGGCCGACCCCGCCCTGGCCCGGCTCTTCCCCGAGGCGTACGGCGACGAGGACAAGGAGCTCCGCGAGGCCTCGGCCGAGTTCCGCCGCTTCACCGAGAACGACCTGCGCACCCGCAAGCGGGAGGACGCCCTCGCCGTCGTACGGTCGCTCGACGCGCTCGCGCCCGTGGCGGACAGCGGCGCGGTGCTCACCCTCACCCCCGACGAGTGCCACCACTGGCTGGGCTCCCTCAACGACCTCCGGCTCACCATCGGCACCCGCCTGGAGGTGTCCGACGAGGACGAGGGCCAGGACGGATCGCTCTACCGGCTCCCCGACAGCGATCCGCGCAAGCCGATGGTGATGGCGTATCTCTGGCTCGGCGCACTGCAGGAAACCCTCGTCGAAACGCTGATGCCCGACTGACCCCGGCCGGCCCGACGGGTTCGCTCAACGGATGCTCAAATCCGAATAACGATCCAGTCACCTGAATGGCTCTCTTTGCAGCGGCTGGAAACTCTTGTCCGCTTTTTCCTGTGGCGTGCGCCACATAATGACCGGTGGCCTCACCGGGTACCCGTGATAAATCTTCACGACCGCCCGGGGACGCCACCCCTGTCCCCGGGGGCGCTACGAGCCGGCCGAACGCCGGCGGCACTCCATCCATATCCGGGGGGATCAGGACCTGATCCGACGCCGACGACGGCGCGGATCGGCGTGGAGAAAGGCGCACCACCATGACATCGGCGCAGGTCGACAACGGACAGGCGGACGGCCCGAAGGCCGTCGACGCCCCGGCGGGCGAGGGCTACCAGCGTGGCCTGGGGGCCCGCCAGATCCAGATGATCGCCATCGGCGGAGCCATCGGCACGGGGCTCTTCCTCGGCGCGGGCAAAGCCATCGACAGAGCCGGCCCCAGCCTCATCCTGGCGTACGCCATCGCGGGCCTCGTCATCTTCTTCATCATGCGCGCCCTGGGCGAACTCCTCATGTACCGCCCGGTGTCGGGCTCCTTCTCGGAGTACGCGCGCGAATTCCTCGGCCCCTTCTTCGGATTCGTCACCGGCTGGACGTACTGGCTCTTCTGGGTCGTCACCGGAATCACCGAAGTCACCGCCGCGGCCACCTATATGACGTACTGGTGGGATATCCCGCAATGGCTGTCCGCACTGGTGTTCACCATCATTCTGTACGGTGCCAACCTGATCTCCGTGAAGCTCTTCGGCGAGCTCGAGTTCTGGTTCTCGATGGTCAAGGTCACCGCGATCCTCGGCATGATCCTCATCTGTGCCGGAGTGCTCACGGTCGGCTTCTCGGACGCCGGTGACACCGCGACCGTCGCCAACCTTTGGAACGACGGCGGCTTCTTCCCCGAAGGCATCAGCGGCACGCTGATGACCCTCCAGATCGTGATGTTCGCGTTCCTCGCCGTCGAACTCGTCGGCGTCACCGCGGGCGAGTCCAAGGACCCGAAGACCGTCCTGCCCAAGGCCATCAACACCGTGCCGTGGCGCATCGCCGTCTTCTACGTCGGCGCGCTGATCATGATCCTCTCCGTGGTCCCCTGGAGCACCTTCGAGCCGGGCGTCTCGCCGTTCGTCGCCGCGTTCGAGGAGATGGGCCTCGGCATCGGCGCCGCGATCGTCAACTTCGTCGTGCTCACCGCGGCGCTCTCCTCCTGCAACTCCGGCATGTACTCCACCGGGCGCATGCTGCGGGACCTCGCGCTCAACGGGCAGGGCCCCAAGGCCTTCACCAAGCTGACGAAGAACGGCCTCCCGCTGGTCGGCACCACGTTCTCCGCCGCGCTGATGCTCGTCGGCGTGTGGATCAACTACCAGTGGCCGGGCGACGCGTTCAACTACGTCGTCTCCTTCGCGACCATCTCCGGCATGTGGGCCTGGATCATGATCCTCATCTGCCAGATCCGCTACCGCGCCAAGGCCGACCGCGGCGAACTGCCCCAGTCCACCTTCAAGGCACCCGGGGCGCCGTTCAGCAGCTGGTTCGCCCTCGCCTTCATCGGCCTCGTCATCGTCATGATGGCCATCGACAAGGACGCCAGGATCTCGCTCTACTGCGCACCGGTGTGGGGCCTGATCCTCGGTGTCTCCTTCCTGGTGCTCAAGGCCCGCAACCCCGAGAACACCGCCTTCGCCAAGCGCTGACCCGCGCCACGGCGCCTCCGGGACACCGGCCGCCCCAACGGCCCTGTCCGGCATCCGGGCCCTCCCGTACCACCCCTCGGTACGGGAGGGCCCGTCTGCTTATCCTGGCGCCATGCTGACCATCACCCGGACGCTCCACGACCAGATCGTCGCGCACGCCCGCGCGGACCACCCCGACGAAGCATGCGGAGTGGTCGCCGGCCCCGCCGGAGCCGGCCGCGCCGAACGCTTCATCCCCATGCTCAACGCCGCGCGCTCACCCACGTTCTACGAATTCGACTCCGCGGACCTGCTGAAGCTCTACCGCGAGATGGACGACCGCGACGAGGAGCCGGTGATCATCTACCACTCCCACACCGCGACCGAGGCCTACCCCTCCCGCACCGATGTCACCTACGCCAACGAGCCCGGCGCCCACTACGTGCTGGTCTCCACCGCGGACACCGACGACGCCGGCCCGTTCCAGTTCCGCTCGTACCGCATCGTGGACGGCGAGATCACCGAGGAAGAGGTCGAGGTCGTCGACGCCTACCCCACCGCGGCGTGACGCCCCGGGGCCGCTCCGGCAGCACCGGCCCCCATCGAGAGTCCACATGGCGAACGCTCACCATCCACCATGTGGGATCACACTCCGGCTCGGGGGTGGGGAATCGATACGATGAGCGCATGGTTCCCCATGACGTGAGCGAAAAGGCCCCGGGCATGCTGCTCGTCGCGCGGCTGCACGTCGACCTGTGCAGGCTCTCCAGCGCGATGTGTCCGGCTGTCGCCTGCCCGTGAACCGCACGGCCTGAGCCGCGGTCCGAGCGCAATCACGTACGCACCACCCCAGCGCGGGGGCACAAACGCGCGCCCCACGCCACCTCCACGCTTTCGACAGGAGCCCACGCCATGGCCATCGAGGTCCGCATCCCGACCATCCTCCGCACCTACACCGACGGCGCCAAGGCGGTCGAAGGCAGCGGGGAGACCCTCGCCGACCTCCTCGCCGACCTGGAGACCCGCCACAACGGCATCCGTGAGCGCATCGTCGACGGCGACCAGCTGCGCCGCTTCGTGAACGTCTACCTCAACGACGAGGACGTCCGCTTCCTCGACGGCATCTCCACGAAGCTCGCCGACGGCGACAACGTCACCATCCTCCCGGCCGTCGCCGGCGGCATGCGCTGATGCGGTACGACTCCCCGCTGGCGGCCGTGGGCAACACGCCCCTGGTCCGCCTCCCGCGGCTGTCCCCGTCCGAGGACGTCCGTGTCTGGGCCAAGCTCGAGGACCGCAACCCCACCGGCTCGATCAAGGACCGCCCCGCGCTCCACATGGTCGAGCAGGCGGAGAAGGACGGCCGGCTGACACCCGGCTGCACGATCCTCGAGCCCACCAGCGGCAACACCGGCATCTCGCTCGCCATGGCGGCCAGGCTCAAGGGCTACCGCATCGTCTGCGTCATGCCGGAGAACACCTCGCAGGAGCGGCGCGACCTCCTCACCATGTGGGGCGCCGAGATCATCTCGTCCCCCGCCGCGGGCGGCTCCAACACCGCCGTACGCGTGGCCAAGGAGCTCTCCGCCGAGCACCCCGACTGGGTCATGCTCTACCAGTACGGCAACCCGGACAACGCCGGCGCCCACTACGCCACCACCGGCCCGGAGATCCTCGCCGATCTCCCGTCCATCACGCACTTCGTGGCGGGCCTCGGCACCACCGGCACCCTCATGGGCGTCGGCCGCTACCTCCGGGAGAACAAGCCCGACGTCAGCATCGTCGCCGCCGAACCGCGCTACGACGACCTCGTCTACGGCCTGCGCAATCTCGACGAGGGCTTCGTCCCCGAGCTCTACGACGCCTCCGTGCTCACCACCCGCTTCTCCGTCGGCTCGGCCGACGCCGTCACCCGCACCCGGGAGCTCCTCCAGCAGGAGGGCATCTTCGCGGGCGTCTCCACCGGCGCCGCACTCCACGCCGCCATCGGCGTCGGCCGCAAGGCCGTAAAGGCGGGGGAGTCGGCGGACATCGTCTTCGTCGTCGCGGACGGCGGCTGGAAATACCTGTCGACCGGCGTCTACACCGCCCCCACGACGGAAGCCGCCATCGAGACCCTGCACGGCCAGCTCTGGGCCTGAGGGCCCCTCAAGCCGCCCGCACCGGCGGCCGCGCACCCCAGGAGGCGCGGGACGGAACGCCGTCCCGCGTCTCCCGCATGCTCACCCCAGCCCGCGCACCCGCCCCCACACCTCGCCGTCCAGCTCGCCCGCCTTCCGGCGGAAACCGGACACCGCCACATCCCGCAGCTCGTCCGTCTCCAGGAAGCTCTGCCGCCCCCGCGCGTCGCCCACCGAACCCGGCGGCAGAGCGATCACACCCGGCCGCTCCTCGTGATGCTTGCTGGTGATCTTGGCGACGACCGCCGTGCCGCCCCGCACCGACAGCACGAGACACGGCCGGTCCTTGGACCCGGGCCCGTCCTCGAACGGCACATCCGCCCACCAGATCTCCCCGGGCCGGGGCAGCCCGTGCGGGCGCCCCTTCTTCCGCTCCGGAGCCCGCCCCGGAGGCCGCGTCCGCCCGCCAGGCCGCCGCGGCCCGCGCCCGCCGCGCCCCCGCGCGTCGGAGACCGTCGCCACGAGCGCCAACAGGACAACGGCGGCCAGCGCCACCCACCACCACGTGTTCATATCCAGACCGTACCGGCGCCCGGCGACACGCCGCCTTCCATCGAACCGGTGACAGCACAGGTGAGTTCCCCCACAACGGCAGGCCGTGGAGGAGCGACCACCGGTTTCGCGCCTTACGCTCGACGGACCGCACGAACCCTCCCCGTTCCCACGCCTCGGAGGTTCACGCTCCATGAAGCTCACCGTCGTCGGCTGCTCCGGCTCGTTCCCGTCCGCGGGTTCGGCATGCTCGAGCTACCTCGTAGAGGCCGACGGCTTCCGGCTGCTCCTCGACATGGGCAACGGCGCCCTGGGCGAGCTGCAGCGCCATGTGGGTCTTTACGACCTCGACGCCATCTTCCTCAGCCACCTCCATGCCGATCACTGCATCGACATGTGCGCGTACTTCGTCGTCCGCTACTACCGCTTCGACGGCGGACGCCCCGCCGCGATCCCCGTGTACGGCCCCGACGGCACCGAGCAGCGGCTCACCACGGCCCACGCCGACACCCCGTCCGACCACGCGATGGGCGAGGTCTTCGACTTCCACACACTGAAGTCCGGATCGTTCGAGATCGGCCCCTTCTCGGTGCGTACGGAGAAGCTCCGCCACCCCGTCGACACCTTCGGCATCAGGGTCGAGCACAACGGACGCTCACTCACCTACTCCGGCGACACCGGCACCTGCGAGGCGCTGGCCGAACTCGCCGAGGGCGCCGACCTGTTCCTCTGCGAAGCATCGTTCATCCACGGCAAGGAGGACATCCCGGACCTCCACCTCAACGGCCGCGAAGCAGGCGAATACGCCGCCCGCGCCGGAGCGGGACGCCTCGTCCTCACCCACATCCCGCCGTGGACGGACGCCGGACGCAACCTCGCCGACGCACGCGAGGTCTACGACGGCCCGGTCGAGCTGGCGGTGCCGGGCGCGGTGTACGAGATCTAGGGCGCGGCCACGACGACACGACGAAGCCCCCATCTCCCGGGCGGAGATGGGGGCTTCGTCGAAGGGCGCCCAGGGCTTACGCCTTGGTCAGGTCCTCGACCTCTTCCTCGGGCTCACGGCCCGGGGTGGTGAGGTTGAACTTGACGATCGCGAAGCGGAAGGTCACGTAGTAGATCACCGCGAAGACCAGGCCGATCGGGATGATCATCCAGGGCTTGGTGGCGTGGGTCCAGTTCAGCGCGTAGTCGATGAACCCGGCCGAGAAGTTGAAGCCCGCGTGGACGCCCAGGCCCCAGGTGATGGCCATCGACGCGGCGGTCAGCACCGCGTGCAGGACGTACAGGATCGGCGCGATGAACATGAACGAGAACTCGATCGGCTCGGTAACACCGGTGACGAACGAGGTCAGCGCGAGCGAGACCATCATGCCCATCACGGCCTTGCGGCGCTCGGGATGAGCGGTGTGGGCGATGGCGATCGCGGCGGCCGGCAGGCCGAACATCATGATCGGGAAGAAGCCGGACTGGAACATGCCCGCGGTGGGGTCGCCGGCCAGGAAGCGCGGGATGTCACCGTGGATGACGTCGCCGGCGGCGTTGGTGAAGTCGCCGAGCTGGAACCAGGCCACCGTGTTCACGAACTGGTGCATGCCGATCGGGATCAGACCGCGGTTGATCAGGCCGAACAGAGCGGAACCACCCGAGCCGAGGCCGGTCATCCACTCACCGAAGCTGCTGATGCCCTCGCCGATGGGCTCCCAGACCAGGCCGAAGAACACGCCGACGATCACGCCGACGAAGGCCATGATGATCGGCACCAGGCGGCGGCCGTTGAAGAAGCCGAGCCAGTCGACCAGCTTCTTGCGGTGGTACCGCTGCCAGAGGACTGCGGACAGCAGGCCCATGATGATGCCGCCGAGCACACCCGGGTCGTTGTAGGTCGCCGCGATGTCCGCGCCCTTCTGGACCACCGCTTCGCTGACCGGGAAGGCCTCGAGGACCTTGCTGTACACCAGGAAGCCGACAAGGGCGGCGAGGGCGGTGGAGCCGTCGGCCTTCTTCGCGAAGCCGATGGCGACACCTATGCAGAACAGGATTGGCAGGTTGCCGGTGATCGCGCTGCCCGCGTTGCCGAACACGGCGGCGACCTTGTCCCAGCCGAGACCGTCGGCGCCGAATACATCCGGCTGTCCCAGCCGCACCATGAGCCCCGCCGCAGGCAGGACGGCGATCGGCAGCTGGAGGCTGCGCCCGACCTTCTGCAGGCCCTGGAACACGCCGGAGCCCCGCTTCTTCGCGGGAGCCGCCGCCGCAGCGGTGTCCGTACTCATGAACTTCCTCCGGTAGACAAGGCGCCGCCGTGTGAAGGGTTCGGGGCGGCGACTTGAGGAACGCGGCGGGAAAACGCGCGCGTGGTCTGGACCACTCAGTGGTGTAGACCAGTTTTAGCACGGTGAGGGTTGGATAAGGAACCTGCAATTCCCTCCCATTTGCCGCGTAGTTCCACCACCACCCTGGGTGACACGGCGAAGGCCCCCGGACCGTCAGGTCCGGGGGCCGCGCGGAAGGGCTGAGGGGGCCTCTACTTCGTGAGGTCCTCCTCGGTCTTCTTCTCCTCCTCCAAGGGCTCACGCCCTGGGGTCTGGAGGTTGAACTTGGTGATCGCGAAGCGGAAGATCACATAATAGATCACCGCGAAGCACAGCCCGATCGGGATGATCAGCCACGGTTTCGTGTCCAGGTGCCAGTTGACGACGTAGTCGATCAGACCGGCCGAGAAGCTGAACCCCGCGTGCACGCCGAGCGCCCAGGTGACCCCCATCGAGACACCGGTGAGGATCGCGTGCACCCCGTACAGCAGCGGAGCGACGAAGAGGAACGAGAACTCCAGCGGCTCCGTCACCCCGGTCACGAACGACGTCAGCGCCACCGACAGCATCAGCCCGGACACCTCTTTGCGCCGCTCCGGCCGGGCGCAGTGGGCGATGGCCAGCGCGGCGGCCGGCAGGCCGAACATCATGATCGGGAAGAACCCCGAGGTGAACTGCCCCGCCGACGGGTCCCCGGCGAAGAAGCGCGAGATGTCGCCCTGGACGGTGCCGCCGTCGTCCCCGGTGAACTCGCCCGCCTGGAACCAGAAGAAGGTGTTCAGGAACTGGTGCATGCCGATCGGGATCAGCAGCCGGTTGGCGAAACCGAAGATCGCCGCGCCCCAGGCGCCCAGGTCGATCAGCTGCTTCGCGAACCACGTCAGGGCGTCACCCACCGGCTGCCACAGCAGCCCGAACAGCACGCCCAGGATCACGCAGAGGAACGCCATCAGGATCGGCACCAGCCGGCGCCCGTTGAAGAAGCCGAGCCAGTCGACCAGCTTGGTGCGGTGGTAGCGCTGCCAGACCACGGCGGTCAGCAGCCCGATGAGGATGCCGCCCAGGACCCCCGGGTTCTGCGGCACCCCGTCCGGCGTCGCCTCCGTCACCGAGTCGTCCACCGGGAACGCCGCCAGTACGCCCCGGTACACGAGGAAGCCGACGACCGCGGCGAGCGCCGTCGAGCCGTCGGCCTTCTTCGCGAAGCCGATCGCGACACCGATGCAGAAGAGCAGCGGCAGGCCCACCTCACCGTCGAGGATCGCCGTGCCGCCGTTGAGGAGAACCTTCGCGAACTTGTCCCAGAAGGCGCCGTGCAGCGAGGAGTCGAAGAGGTTGCCGAGGCTGACGAGGAGGCCCGCGGCCGGCAGCACGGCCACCGGCAGCTGCAGGCTGCGGCCGACCTTCTGCAGGCCCTGGACCGGCCCGTTCCACCACTTCCGCTGCGGTTGCGTGGCCGCGTTCGAACTCATCGGCATCCTCCCGGAACGCGCAAGGTTTGGCGGGCGTTGCAAACTGGTGTAGACCAGTCGCGATACGGTGCGGAGCCCCGCCGGAAGGCAGGGCGCCGGTGATCGTCATCATTGGGGACTGCGCGGTTACCCGCCCGTGAAGTTGGGCCAACCGTGCGTTACCGTGACGAAACGGACCCACGGTGGGCCGCCGCACGCACGAACAGACCAGGGAGAAGGACATGGCCAGCAAGGCTGAGAAGATCGTCGCCGGGCTCGGCGGTATCGAGAACATCGACGAGATCGAAGGCTGCATCACCCGCCTCCGCACCGAGGTCCACGACCCCAGCAAGGTCGACGAAGCCGCGCTCAAGGCCGCCGGCGCACACGGCGTCGTCAAGATGGGCACCGCGATCCAGGTCGTCATCGGCACCGACGCCGACCCCATCGCCGCCGACATCGAAGACATGATGTGACCGGCTGACCCGGCCGGCCCACCCAGGTCCGCACGCAGGCCCCGCTCCACCCGCCCCCACCGGCCCGGAGCGGGGCCTGCGGTGCACCCGAACGGACCCGGCCACGGCAGCCGATAGGCTCGACGGCATGTCTCGTATCGACGGCCGCACCCCCGAACAGCTCCGCCCCGTCACCATCGAACGCGGATGGAGCAAGCACGCCGAAGGCTCCGTACTCATCTCCTTCGGTGACACCAAGGTCTTCTGCACCGCCTCCGTCACCGAGGGCGTCCCGCGCTGGCGCAAGGGCAGCGGCGAAGGCTGGGTCACCGCCGAGTACTCCATGCTGCCCCGCTCGACCAACACCCGCGGCGACCGCGAATCCGTACGCGGCAAGATCGGCGGCCGCACCCACGAGATCAGCCGGCTCATCGGGCGCTCCCTCCGTGCCGTGATCGACTACAAGGCCCTCGGCGAGAACACCATCGTCCTCGACTGTGACGTCCTCCAGGCCGACGGCGGAACCCGCACCGCGGCCATCACCGGCGCGTACGTCGCCCTCGCCGACGCCATCGCCTGGGCCCAGGGCAAGAAGATCATCAAGCATGGCCGCAAGCCCCTCACCGGCACCGTCGCCGCCATCAGCGTCGGCATCGTCGACGGCGTCCCCCTCCTCGACCTCTGCTACGAGGAGGACGTCCGCGCCGAGACCGACATGAACGTCGTCTGCACCGGCGACGGCCGCTTCGTCGAGGTCCAGGGCACCGCCGAGGCCGAACCCTTCGACCGCGACGAGCTGAACGCCCTCCTCGACCTCGCCACCGCCGGCTGCACCGACCTCGCCAAGCTCCAGGAAGAGGCACTCGCCCGCACCCTCGGCGAGTGAAGGCGGGTAAAGAAGCAACCAAATACGCAGCGCACGGCGTCGTGAGGAGTACGGGCGCACGGGTCGAACCGTGCGTCCGTCCACGTATCCACCCCCGGGGAGGGACCGCGCCATGGCCTCGCGCCGCCACCGCACCGCACTCGTCGTCACGACCACTCTGCTGACCCTCACCGCCGCCGTCGGCTGCGGCGCCGTCGACAAGGCGCTGGACTGCGTCCGTACCGCCGACGCCATCGCCACCAGCGTCGACAACCTCCAGCAGGCGATATCCAACGCCTCGAACGACCCGACGCAGGCCTCGGAAGCCCTGGACCAGATCGACAAGGAGCTCAAGGACCTCGGCGACACCACGGACAACGCCGACCTGAGCAAGGCCGTCGACGACCTCCAGTCAGGCGTCACCAATGTCCGCGACTCCATCGACAAGGGCGACGCCACCCCCGACATCACCCCCGTCACCGACGCGGCCACGGAGATCGGCAAGGTCTGCACCCCGTGACCGGGCGGCGATAATCGACGCATGACGCGCCTGATCCTCGCCACCCGCAACGCCGGGAAAATCACCGAACTCCACGCGATCCTCGCCGACGCGGGCCTCACCCACGACCTCGTCGGCGCGGACGCGTACCCCGAGATCCCCGACGTCAAGGAAACCGGCGTCACCTTCGCCGAGAACGCCCTCCTCAAGGCCCACGCCCTGGCCCGGGCCACCGGCCACCCCGCCATCGCCGACGACAGCGGCCTCTGCGTCGACGTACTCGGCGGAGCCCCCGGCATCTTCTCGGCCCGCTGGTCCGGCGCCCACGGCAACGACGCGGCCAACCTGGACCTGCTCCTCGCCCAGCTCGGCGACATCTCCGACCCGCACCGGGGCGCCTACTTCGCCTGCGCGGCGGCCCTGGCCCTCCCTGACGGCACGGAACGCGTGGTCGAGGGCCGCCTCGAAGGCACCCTGCGCACCGCCCCCGCCGGCGGGAACGGCTTCGGCTACGACCCGATCCTCCAGCCGGACGGCGAGACCCGGACCTGCGCGGAGCTCACCCCGGAGGAGAAGAACGCGATCAGCCACCGAGGCAAGGCGTTCCGGGCACTGGTGCCGGTGGTGCGGGAGCTGGTGGGCTGAGAAGCAAAGAGGGGGATCAACCCGACCGGGACGATCCCCCTCCTTCCATGCGTGCGGCCGGTGGGATTCGAACCCACACAGGATTTCTCCCAGATGCCCCTAAAACACCCGCCGATACCAGTTTGGCTACGGCCGCGTAGCAGATCACAGCTTACTGCCCTCTGCGAGGAGACGCGGCGGGTATGGGGGGGAGAGTCTTTCAGGGCCTCGAGATGGTGCCGCCTCTGCACCAGGTGCGGGTCACCGCATGACAGTTCGGGCACAGGAGCTGCAGATTTTCCCTACGGTCATCGCTCCAGTCACCGTTGATGTGATCCACCTCCAGCGTCATGGGCTCGCCCAACCAGGCTGCGCCGGTTCCGCAGTCGGCGCACTCCTCCGGGATGCCGACGTCCCGCAGAGCGCGGCGCAGTAGCACCGTCTTCGTGCGGCGCTTGCCCTCATGTTTGACCAGCACCTGTGCAGCAGTCTTGCGCGGAGTGGGTCCGATCCGTAAGGAGTTCCTTCGTCCACCGCACTTGTTCGCTCTCGAAGTGGCGAGTATCCACGCCGAGTTTTCGCATGCGGTCAAGGAGGTATCGCCGTGACGAGCTCCTCGGATCGACCCCGAGTTTCGTCAGCGCCTCCGAGAGCGTCCGCGACGACGAGGCCGCCTCCGCGAGGCGCTCGCGCGTGTATGGGCTTGCCCGCATGTCCCCTCCGCATCCGGCCGCGCGTTCGCGGCCTCGTACGGAGCAACGAACCGCTAATCGGATGGTCACGTCCGTAATGCGACGAGATGCGGAAGGGCCCGTACCGCTTTGTGGCGGTACCGGCCCTTCTGTGAGGACGTGTGTCAGAACTTCGGGTCCGGGCTCTGGGCGTGGACCAGTTCGGCCGCTTCCTCTTCGGTCTCCACCGAGGGCGGGGAGCCGGCCAGGGGCTGGTTGGCGGTCTCCTTCATGCAGGCCACCGCGATCACGCCGATCAGGGCCGCCGCCATCGCGTAGTACGCCGGCATCAGGTTCGAGCCGCTCCAGCTGATCAGCGCGGTGATCACCAGCGGGGTCGTACCGCCGAAGATCGAGGCCGAGAGGTTGTAGCCGACCGACAGGGAGCCGTAGCGGACGTTGGTCGGGAACAGGGCCGGGAGGGCGGCGGACATCGTGCCCAGCATGCAGACCAGGGAGAGGCCCAGCATGACCATGCCGATGGCGATCGCCGGGATGCTGCCCTGGCGGATCAGGAGGAACGACGGCAGGGACAGGAACAGGAAGCCGAGCATTCCGGCCATCAGCAGCGGCTTGCGGCCGAAGCGGTCGGAGAGCTTGCCGAACTGGCTGATGATCACCATCAGCAGGACCATGACGGCGAGCAGGATGAGCAGGCCGTGGGTCTCGCTGTAGCCGAGCTCGTCCGAGAGGTACGTCGGCATGTACGACAGCAGCATGTAGTCGGCGATGTTGTACGCGCCGACCAGGGCGATGCAGAGGATCAGCGTCGGCCAGTACTGACGGAAGATCTTGGCGAGGTCGCCCTTCGCCGTCGTCTCGACGTGGTCGGCGGCCTCCGTGGCGTGGGCGGTGCCGCCCTCCAGCTTCTGGAAGGCGGGGGTCTCGTCGAGGCGCAGTCGCAGGTAGAGGCCTACGAGGCCGAGGGGACCGGCGACGAGGAACGGGATGCGCCAGCCCCAGGACTCCATCTGGGGGGTGTCCAGCAGGGCGTACAGGAGGGTCACGAGCCCGGCGGCGCCGACGTATCCGGCCAGGGTGCCGAATTCGAGGAAGCTGCCGTAGAAGCCGCGGCGCTTGTCGGGGGCGTACTCGGCGATGAAGGTCGAGGCGCCGCCGTACTCGCCGCCGGTGGAGAAGCCCTGGAGCATCCGGAAGAAGATGAGCAGGACCGCCGCCCAGACGCCGATGGTGCCGTGGGAGGGGATGAGGCCGATCGCGAAGGTGCCGATCGCCATGAGGATCATGGTGAGGGCCAGGACCTTCTTGCGGCCGATCTTGTCACCCATGGGGCCGAAGAACATGCCGCCGAGGGGCCGGACGAGGAAGGCCACGGCGAAGGTCGCGAACGACGAGAGGAGCTGGGTGGTGTCGTTCCCGGAGGGGAAGAAGACATGCCCGATGGTGACGGCCAGGTAGGAGTAGATGCCGAAGTCGAACCACTCCATGGCGTTACCGAGCGACGCCGCCTTCACCGCACGCTTGACCGCCTGGTCGTCGGTGACGGTGATGTCGGTCCGACGGAGCCGGGGGTTCTGACGCTTCCGGATGGCCCGGAAGAGCGCTGGGTGGCGTTTGACCGCATCAGGGTCGGCCGCCTGGTGGGGGTCGGAGGCCGCCATGGCCGGTTCCTTTCGTCGAACGGTGTTCCAGGAAAGGCTTCTGCGCAGTCATGGCGGTTGCAAACCGAATCAGCGGATGATTGCGATCTCGCTCACACCCATTTCGGCCGAGATCCCCACGAACCGGGGTCAGATTCCGAGGTCCTTGATGATCTTGGCGACGTGGCCGGTCGCCTTGACGTTGTAGAGGGCTTTCTCCACCTTGCCCTCTTCGTCGACCACAATCGTGGAGCGGATCACACCTGTCACCACTTTGCCGTAGAGCTTCTTCTCGCCGAACGCGCCGTAGGCCTCCAGGGTCTCCTTGGAGGGGTCGCCGACCAGTGTGACCTTGAGGTTCTCCTTCTCACGGAACTTCGCGAGCTTCTCCGGCTTGTCCGGCGACACGCCGATGACGTCGTAACCGGCTCCGGTGAGGAGGTCCAGGTTGTCCGTGAAGTCGCAGGCCTGCTTGGTGCAGCCGGGGGTGAGCGCGGCGGGGTAGAAGTAGACGATGACCTTGCGGCCCTTGTGGTCCGCGAGCGAGATCTCGTTTCCGTCGGCGTCCGGAAGGGTGAAGGCGGGGGCGGTGTCGCCGGTCTGGAGTCGCTCGCTCATTTTTCTCCTCGAGTGGCACGCGTGCTGTGTGGCACCGAGCGTAATAGGGGGTGCCGCCGGGTGTAGGGGCGCCCGAGCTGACAGACTGTCGATGAAGGTTTACCCGACGACGACCACGGAGGCGGCGCAGTGTCGGATGCCAGGACCCCTGCGCAGATCGAGGCGGACATCATCAGCAGGCGTGAGCAGCTTGCGGTGGTGCTGGACGAGATCGGGGTGCGGGTGCACCCGAAGACGATGATGGGTGACGCGAAGGCCAAGGTCGCGTCGACGGTGGACCGGACGGCCGGGCGTGCGTTCGTCGCCGTGAACCGTTCGGTTTCGGACGTGAAGGCGCAGTTCGTCGCGGAGGACGGTTCGCCGCGGCTGGAGCGGGTGATTCCGGCGGCGCTGGTGGTGGCCGGGGCGGTCGCGTTGCTGACGCTCTCCTCCCGGTCCTCGCGGTCTTCGCGGGGCGCGCGCCGCAGGAGGCGTTGAAAGCGGTCTCCGTGCGGCCCTGGGGCGTGCGGAGGGGTTCGGGGCAGGTAGGTTTCGGGTCGTGAGTGACAACGGCATGAGCAACACCGACGACAAGCTGCCGATCCGGATGCTGCACGACCGTGTGCTGGTGCGGTCGGATTCGCCCGAGGGCGAGCGGCGGTCCGGCGGCGGCATCCTGATTCCGGCGACGGCGGCGGTCGGCCGGCGTCTGGCGTGGGCCGAGGTGGTCGCTGTGGGCCAGAACGTGCGGACCGTGGAGCCGGGTGACCGGGTGCTGTACGACCCCGAGGACCGTGCCGAGGTCGAGGTGCGGGGGGTGGCGTACGTGCTGATGCGGGAGCGGGATCTGCACGCGGTGGCCGCGGACCGGTTCGAGGGTTCGGTGGATTCGACCGGGCTCTATCTGTAGGCAGGTGTGGGGTGAGTGGGCCTGGTGACCGTTGTCACCAGGCCTTTCTGCTGTGTGTTGCTAGGCTGGTGTGACCCCGACGAGATGCGCCGTACCGGGTTTCCGCAAAGACGACGCGCCCGTGTTGTTCGCGTGTTTCGTCGTGGAGGTCTGTCGTGGCGTGGGTTCTGTTGATCGTCGCCGGTCTGCTGGAAGTGGGCTGGTCGATCGGGATGAAGTACACCGAGGGGTTCACCCGGCTGTGGCCGAGTGTGTTCACCGGCCTGGGGATCGTGGCCAGCATGATGCTGTTGTCGCAGGCGGCGAAGACCCTGCCGATCGGTACGGCGTACGGCGTGTGGGTGGGGATCGGCGCGGCCGGTGCGGCGGTGCTGGGCATGGTGGTGCTGCATGAGCCGGTGACGGCCGCCCGTATCTTCTTCGTCTGTCTGCTGCTGGTGGCTGTGGTGGGGCTGAAGGCGACGTCCGGGCACTGAGGGCTGTGGCGCGGCCGGTCGTCATGACCGGCCGCGCGACCCGGGTTTCCGTCGGGTCAGGACAGCACCAGCTCCGGGGAGTACATGTCGAGCCAGAGGGCGAGATCGAGGGTGCGTTCGAGACCGCGCCGCGACGCCTGGGAGATCTGTGGCGTTTCCCGGTTGGCGGCCAGTTCGACGCGTGCCGGGTCGACGATCTCGAAGACCCGGTGCGAGGGCCGGGACAGCAGGTCCTTGGCGTGGTCCTGGAGCGCCACGGCGTACTTGGGGTCCTGGGTGGAGGGGTACGGGCTCTTGACCCTGTCGTACACCGAGCGCGGCAGGACGTCGGCTGTGGCCTCGCGCAGCAGAGTCTTCTCCCGGCCGTCGAAGGACTTCAGTGCCCAGGGAGTGTTGTAGACGTACTCGACGAGGCGGTGGTCGCAGAAGGGCACACGTACCTCGAGGCCGACGGCCATGCTCGCCCGGTCCTTCCGGTCGAGCAGCACCCGGACGAAGCGGGTCAGGTGCTGGTGGCTGATCTTGCGCATCGTGTACTCGAGGTCGCTCTCGCCGTCGAGCCGCTGGATGCCGGAGACCGCGTCGCGGTAGCCGTCCGCGACGTACGACGTGAGGTCGAGGCGTGTGGTGAGGTCCGGGCGGAGTACGTCGGCGTCCTCGCCGAAGTGCCGGCTGAACTGTGCCAGCCAGGGAAAGGTCTCGGACTTGCGGGCCTCCTCGTCGAAGAACTGGAGGTAGCCGCCGAAGACCTCGTCGGCGGACTCCCCGGACAGGGCGACCGTGGAGTGCTCGCGGATCGACTTGAAGAGCAGGTAGAGGGAGGCGTCCATGTCGCCGAAGCCCATGGGTATGTCCCGGGCGCGGATCACCCGGGAGCGCACCTCGGGGTCGGCGAGTGAGTCCGAGTCGAGCACGATGTCGCGGTGGTCGGTGCCCGCCGTGCGCGCCACGTCGTGGACGAAGGGCGTGTCGGGGGTGCCGCGGAGTTCGTCGGCGACGAAGTTCTCGGTCTGGCCGGTGAAGTCGACGGCGAAGCTGCGTACGGTCTCACCGGTCTCGCCGAGCTGACGGGCGGCCAGTGCGGTCATCGCGGAGGAGTCGAGTCCTCCGGACAGCAGGGTGCAGCGGGGCACGTCGGAGACGAGCTGGCGGCGCACGATGTCGTCGAGGAGTGAGCGGACGGTGGCGATGGTGGTTTCGCGGTCGTCCGTGTGCGGCCGGGTCTCCAGCTGCCAGTACACGTGTCGGCGCAGGCCGCCGCGGTCCACGGTGATGACGGTGCCGGGCTCGACCTCGTGCATGCCGTCCCACACCGCGTGGCCGGGAGTCTTCACGAAGGTGAACAGTTCGCGTAGGCCGTCGAGGGTGACGCGGGGCTTGGTGAGCGGGTTGGCGAGGATGGCTTTGGGTTCGGACCCGAAGAGGACGCCGTCGGGTGTCTCGTAGTAGTAGAACGGCTTGATGCCCATGCGGTCGCGGATCATCACGAGCTTGTCGTGCCGTCCGTCCCACAGGGCGAAGGCGTACATGCCGTTGAGGCGTTCGGCGATCGCCTCGCCCCATTCCACGTAGCCGCGCAGCACGACCTCGGTGTCGGATTCGGTGGTGAACCGGTGGCCGCGCCGGACGAGTTCCTGACGGAGTTCGGTGTAGTTGTACGTCTCGCCGGAGTAGACGATGGCCACGGCACCTTCGGGGGTGTCGACGGTCATGGGCTGGCGTCCGCCGGGCAGGTCGATGATGGCCAGCCGTCGGTGGCCGAGGCCGGCGGGTCCGCTGATCCAGGTTCCGCGGTCGTCGGGGCCGCGGCAGGACATCGTCTCCGTCATCGCGTCGAGTGTTTCGGCCGAGGCTCGAAGGTCGCGGTCGAAGGAAATCCAGCCGGTGATGCCGCACATCCGGTATTCCTCCTGCTTCCGGTCGCCGTCCGGCCTCCGGGCCACCGTTTCCGGCGGGGACGCCGGGGGAGGGCGGACAGGTGGCCGGCGAAACCAGTTGTAGTGAGCACCTATGTAATGAGCCTGTGACATGCCCGCGGCCCGGGTCAACCAGGTGGTGACATGCCGGGCGAGCTCACCCCGCGATTTTCGGACGCACACAGTGCGGAACTTTGCGAACACATGCCCATCGAGGGCCCGCCCCGCCCGGTTGTGGGCTTCCGGAGGGGGCGGGTGTGGGCGTGGATCCAGCCATGGGCAAAGTCTTGGCCAATCCGGGCGGGCCGTATCCGATCGGCCGGTCCGCTTCGCCGCGTGTTCAGGGGCGGGCGGGGCCGAGGAGGCCTTGGTCGTCCCTGTCGTCCTTCGTATCCCTGCCGTTGTCGTCCCTGTCGTCCCTGCTGTCCCCGTCCTGGCGGTCGGCAGGACGGCTGTCGGCGGGTTCCGTGGCTGCGGCCGGGGCGGGCGAGGGGGCGTCGGCGGGGGTGGCGGTGCGGGGAGTCCGTGAGGCCGGCGAGGCTTCGGAGGCGGCGTCCGGTGTGCGGTGGGGGGCGCGGTCCCGCTTCTCGCGGGAGTCCCCGGTGCCGGGTTCGTCGGTGCCTCCCGCTTCCTCCGTGTCCTCGCCCTCCGCGCTCTCGTCCGGGTCGGGCTCCTCGGGGCCCTCGTCGGCCTCGAGCTCGAAGCCCTGCACCTCACTGCCCTCGAGTGCGGCCCGGGTGTAGTCGGCCCAGGTCTGGGCGGGTGCACCGCCGCCGTTCATGCGGGCGAGGCCGAGTGCGCCGTAGAGGGGTTTCTGTACGCCGGTCCTGGGGTCCTGGCCCATGACGGCGATGACGGTGGCGAGGTCGGGGGTGTAGCCGGCGAACCAGGCGGCCCTGTCCTCCTCGGCGGTGCCCGTCTTGCCCGCCGCGGGGCGGCCCGCGCCAAGGGCGGCGGTGCCGGTGCCGCCGTCGACGACGCTCCGCAGGACGGAGGTGGTGGTGTCGGCGGCTTCGCGGCTGACGGCCTGCCGGGTGTTCCTGGCGGGGAGGTCCAGCTCGGTGCCGTCCTTGCTGATCTTGGCGACGAGCGTGTGGGGGCGCTGTCTGCCGTGGTCGGCGAGGGTGGCGTAGGCCGAGGCCATGTCGACGGCACTGGCGGTTGCGGGGCCGAGGGCGATGGAGGGGGAGGCCGTGAGGTCGGGGGTGTCCCGGGGGATGCCGAGGGCGACCGCGGTGTCCTTGACCTCTTCGGGCCCGACGTCCTGCGCCATCTGGGCGTAGACGGCGTTGACGGATTTGTCGGTGGCCTCGCGGACGGTGATGGAGCCGTAGTCGACGTCGTCCTCGTTGGCGGGGGAGTAGCCGGTGGAGCCGGAGGCACTCTGGACGGTGCGTTTGTTGGTGCCGTCGTAGCGGGTGTTGGGGGTGATGGCGCGGTCCTTCTGGGTGGTGGACCCGTTGGCGAGGGCTGCGGCGAGGACGAACGGCTTGAAGGTGGACCCGACCTGGTAGTCGCGGCGGGTCGCGTTGTTGACGTACTGCTTCGTGTAGTCGACGCCTCCGTAGAGGGCGACGACGTGGCCGGTGGCGGGGTCGATGGAGGCGCCGCCCGCGCGGACGTTGCGGTCGGCCTCGCGGTCGTCGCTGGTCTTGGAGAGGACGTTGTCCTTGACGGCTTCGACGAGGGCGTCCTGCTTCTTCTTCTGGAGAGTGGTGGTGATGCGGTAGCCGCCGGTGGCGAGGGTGTCCGCGTCGATGATCTTGTTGGCGGTGAGGTAGTCCTCGACCGCCTGGACGATGTAGCCGCGCTGGCCGGAGAGCGCGGTGGCGGGCTTGGCCTTGTCGGGGACGGGGAAGGTCATCGCGTCGCGGTCGGCGGCGCTGAGCCAGTGGTGCTTCACCATGCCGTCGAGCACGTAGTCCCAGCGGGCGAGGACGGCCTTCTTGTTCTCGGGGTGGGCGACGACGTCGTACGAGCTGGGGGCGTTGAGCAGGGAGGCGAGGTAGGCGCCTTCGCCGGCGTCGAGGTCGTCGACGTCCTTGCCGTAGTAGGCGTGGGAGGCGGCCTGGATGCCGTAGGCGTTGCGTCCGAAGTAGCTGGTGTTGAGGTAGCCCTCGAGGATCTCGTCCTTGCTCTGTTCGCGGTCGAGTTTGATGGAGATGAAGAATTCCTTGGCCTTGCGGACGACGGTCTGTTCCTGGCCGAGGTAGTAGTTCTTGACGTACTGCTGGGTGATGGTGGAACCGCCCTGCCTGCCCTTGCCGGTGACGGTGTTCCAGCCGGCGCGGAGGGTGGCCTTGATGTCGATGGCGTCCTCGGAGTAGAAGTCCCGGTCCTCGGCGGCGAGTACGGCGTGCTGGATGGTGGGGGGGATGCGGTCCAGCGGGATCTTCTCGCGGTTGATCTCGCCGTCGCGGGCGATGACGGTCTTCCCGTCCGCGTACACGTAGACGTTGGCCTGCGCGGTCGCGGCGGCGTTGGCGGCGGGGATGTCGATGAGCTGGTAGCCGGCGATGAATCCGCCGACGAGGAGCAGCGCCAGGAGGAGTACGCCGCCGAGGGTCATGCGCCAGGTGGGGATGGCGCGGCGCCAGCCGGTGCGCTTGCGCCGCTTGGGGCGTTTTTTGCGCCCCTCGGTGTCCTGTGCGCCGTTCGGGTGGCGGGGGTCGGGGGCGGGGGCCGCGGCCGAGGGGTCTCGGGGGGCCCAGCCCTGGGGGCCCTGCTGACCAGGGTCTCCGCCGTGCTGCGGTGGCTCTTGGCTCATGACTGTGGAGGCTCCTCGACTACGGATGATTTTCCTATAGTGCACTTTTCGGACAGATAACCCTCGGATCCCTCCACGGAAATGGGGTCGCGGCGGCCGGACGCCCTGGACTAAGGTCGTGCGCTTTGGCGGATTGAGGGGGGCGAGGTGCGGCTCTATGCCGTGGTGGCGGCCGGGGGGTTCCGGCGGTATGCCACCTATCGGGTGGCGACGCTCGCGGGGGTGTTCACCAACACCGTCTTCGGTTTCATCATGGCGTACACCTACATCGCTCTGTGGGACGAGAGACCGCAGCTCGGCGGCTACGACATGTCGCAGGCGCTGACCTATGTGTGGCTGGGTCAGGCCCTGCTGATGACCTGCGCGATGATGGGCGGCGGCTTCGAGGACGAGCTCATGGAGCGGATCCGCACGGGTGACATCGCGGTCGATCTGTACCGGCCCGCCGATCTGCAGCTGTGGTGGCTGGCGGGGGACCTGGGCCGGGCCGCGTTCCATCTGCTGGGGCGCGGGATCGTGCCCATGGTGCTGGGGGCCCTGGCCTTCGATCTCGCGATGCCGCGCTCTCCGTGGACCTGGCTGGCCTTCCTCGTGTCGGTGGGGCTGGGCGTCGTGGTGAGCTTCGGGGTGCGCTTCCTGGTCGCGCTGTCGGCGTTCTGGCTGATGGACGGGGCCGGCGCGATGCAGATCGCCTGGCTGGCGGGGCTGTTCTTCTCGGGGATGATGCTGCCGCTGACGCTGTTCCCCGGCTGGCTCGGGGAGCTGGCCCGCGTCCTGCCGTGGTCGTCGCTGCTCCAGGTCCCGGCCGATGTGTTCCTCGGCAGGTACGCGGGCTGGGATGTCGTTCGGGCGTACGCCTTCCAGGCCGGCTGGGCGGTGGTGCTGCTGCTGGCCGGGAGGCTCCTGCAGTCGGTGGCGACCAGAAGGGTGGTGGTCCAGGGTGGCTGAGGTCCGGGTCGGGCGTGTTGCGGCCGTGGAGCCGGAGACCGCGTTCGCCGAGCGGCCCCGGCTGGTCGAGGGCGTGCGGGCGTACGGGCTGATCGTGGCGATGTGGCTGCGCTCCACGATGGCGTACCGCGCGTCGTTCGTGATGACGACCGTGGGGAACTTCGTGTCGACGGCGTTCGACTTCATCACGATCATGCTGATGTTCGCGCACGTCGACGTGCTGGGCGGGTTCACCCTGCCGGAGGTCGCGTTGCTGTACGGGACGTCGGCGACCGCTTTCGGGCTGGCCGACCTGGCGTTGGGGTCGATGGACCGGCTGGGGCGCCGGGTGCGGGACGGGACGCTGGACACGCTGCTGGTGCGGCCCGTCCCTGTGCTGGCGCAGGTGGCGGCGGACCGGTTCGCGCTGCGCCGGCTGGGGCGGATCACGCAGGGTCTGCTGGTGCTGGGATACGCCCTGTTGACGCTGGACATCGACTGGTCGCCGCTGAAGGTGGTGATGCTGCCGATGATGGTGCTGAGCGGGGCGGCGATCTTCGGCGCGGTGTTCGTGGTGGGAGCGGCGTTCCAGTTCTACGCCCAGGACGCCTCCGAGGTGCAGAACGCCTTCACGTACGGGGGGACGACGATGCTGCAGTACCCGCCGACGGTGTTCGCGAAGGACCTGGTGCGCGGGGTGACGTTCGTGGTGCCGCTGGCGTTCGTGAGCTGGCTGCCGGCCCTGTACGTGCTGGGGCGGGACTATCCGCTGGACCTGCCGCGATGGGTGGCGTTCCTGCCTCCGGTGGTCGCGGCGGGGTGCTGGGTGCTCGCGGGGCTGGTGTGGCGTGTGGGGCTGCGGTCGTACCGCAGTACGGGAAGCTGAGGAGTGGGCGTGGACGACATGGACTTCATCGAGCTGGACGGCGTCGAGAAGGTCTTCGACGTGCGCCGTAAGACGGGCTTCATGCGCCGTGAACGGCGTGAGGTGCGGGCGGTGGACGGGATCAGCTTCCGGGTGCCGCGCGGCGAGATGGTCGGCTACATCGGCCCGAACGGTGCGGGCAAGTCGACGACGATCAAGATGCTGACGGGCATTCTCACGCCGAGCGGTGGCAGGCTGCGGGTCGCGGGGATCGACCCGAGCCGGGAGCGTACGAAGCTGGCGCACCGGATGGGTGTGGTGTTCGGGCAGCGTACGACGCTGTGGTGGGACCTGCCGTTGCGTGACTCGTACCGGCTGATGCACCGCATGTACCGGATACCGGACAGCCGTTACCGGGAGAATCTGGACCGTTGCGTCGAACTCCTGAATCTGGGGGCGCTGTTGGACGTCCCGGTGCGTCAGCTGTCGTTGGGGCAGCGGATGAGGGGCGACATCGCGGCGGCGCTGCTGCACGATCCCGAGGTGCTGTATCTGGACGAGCCCACCATCGGGCTCGATGTGATCTCCAAGGCCAAGGTGCGGGGGTTCCTGCGGGACTTGAACGCGGAGCGGTCCACGACGGTGCTGCTGACCACTCACGACCTGACCGACATCGAGCAGCTGTGCAAGCGGGTGATGGTGATCGACCACGGCCGCCTGGTCTACGACGGTGCGCTCGCCGGGCTGCACGAGGTGGGGGAGAGCGAGCGCACGCTCGTCGTGGACCTGGAGAGGGAGCTGCCGCCGATCGAGCTGGGGGCGGAGCCTTCGGTGCGGGTGGTGAAGGTGGAGGGGCCCCGGCAGTGGCTGGCGTTCCCGGCCGCGGCGTCGGCCGCCCCCCTGGTGGCGCGTATCGCGGCGGACTATCCGCTGGTGGACCTCTCGGTGCGGGAGCCGGACATCGAGTCCGTGATCGCGAAGATGTACGTGTCGGATTCTGCTCTCTAGGCCCGTTCCGTGATTGCTCTATAGGGTGCCGGTATGACAAGTGACAGCCCGGACATGCGTGCCTCCGACGCGGAACGTGAGCGGGTCGCCGAGACCCTGCGGGAGGCCGTGGCCGAGGGCCGGCTGGAGATGGACGAGTTCGAGCAGCGGCTCGACGCGACGTTCAAGGCGCGTACGCACGGGGAGTTGGTCCCGCTCGTACGCGACCTGCCGGTGCCGGGCGATCTTGTCCGGCCGGTGGGGGCGGTGGCCGAGCGCAAGGGGTCGTCCGCGAACTGGCCCGCGCGGATCGGTGGCACCGCCACCTCGTCGGGGGCCTTCGCCTTCTGGGGCGGCTTCAGCCGCAAGGGCCGCTGGACGGTGGGCCCGAAGTTCACCGCGTTCGCGATGTGGGGCGGTGGCGAGATCGATCTGCGCGAGGCCCGCTTCGCTGAGCGCGATGTCGTGATCCGCTGCTTCACGATCATGGGCGGCATGCAGGTGACGGTCCCGCCGGACCTCAACGTCCAGGTCAACGGCCTCGGGATCATGGGCGGTTTCGGCGAGAACTCCAAGCTCGACGAGGAACCGGAACCCGCTCCGGACTCCCCACGGGTGAAGATCACCGGCTTCGCGCTGATGGGCGGGGTCGGCGTGGAGCGCAAGCGGAGCAGGGCGGAGAAGCGGCGGCTGCAGGAGCAGGAGCGGCTGCGGCTGCAGAAGCCGGACACGGGGGACGGGCGCAAGGAGCTCGGCTGAGCCTCAGAAGGTGTCGGCCTTCGGCGTCCCGTCCACGGCGCCGAGGTCGATCGCGTGGCCCAGTGCGTTGTAGCCGGCGTCGTTGAAGTGCAGCCGGTCTCCGGAGTCGTACTCGGGCAGGATCCGGTTGGGCGCGTAGGGGTCGCGTACGGCGCGGTCGAAGTCGACGAACGCGTCGAAGATCCGGCCGGAGCGGATCTCCTTGTTGACGGCCAGACGCACGCTGTTGCTCCGGGGCGACCAGGTGGAGTAGCCCTGGAAGGGCGTCAGGGTCGCCCCGACGACCCGCAGCCCCTGGGCGTGGGCGCGCTCGGTGAGGGCGCGGAGCCCGGCCGTGATGCGCTGGGGGTCGGGCTCCTGGGGGTACTGCTGTACGTCGTTGATGCCGAGGGCGATGATCACGGTCTTCGCTCCGGCGACGGACAGGACGTCGCGCTCGAAGCGGTGGGCACCGCTCCGGCCGCCCACGTTCCTGACGCCGTCCACCGTGAGCGGGCTGTCGCGCAGGAGCCGGTTGCCGGCTATCCCCTGGTTGGCGACGCCGTAGGCGTGCCGCAGCCGGTCGGAAAGGACGTCCGGCCAGCGGGTGTTGGCGTCGGTCGTGGAGCCGCTGCCCGCCGTGAGGGAGTCGCCGAGCACGACGATCGATCCGGGCGACGCCTCGTTGCGGACGTCGACGGCCGTCAGGTAGCGCCACCGGGTGGTGCTCCAGGTGCCCCGGCCGTCGGCCAGGTAGGACGTCTGGTGCGCGTTCTGGTGCTGGGTGACGGGCCCGCCGCCGGACGGGGTGCGGAGAGTGACCTCCAGATCGGCGTCCGGGGCGACGGGCACCACGACCGGGTCGCTGACGACCTGGAGGCCGGCGGCGACGGTGACGGTGGGCCGGCCGCGGAAGGTCACCTGGCGGGTGTTGACGGTGGCCTGGTCGATGACGAGCGGTGCGGCGCCGAAGAGGTTGGACAGCGTGATGCGGGCGGCGTCGCCGCCGACGCTGGTGTGCACGATGTTGCGGATGGTGCTGCCGGGGTAGCCCTGTGCGGAATTCGGCTCCGCACTGACGGGAGCCGCGGTCCAGGTGGCGACCCAGGTGCCGAGGGAGTTGGCCGGTGCGGCGGGATTGCGTGCCGCCGCATGGGTCTGGGAGCCGCTCAGCGGTTCCTGCCTCTTCGCGGCGATGAGCGATGTACCGAACGCGACGGCGGCGGCGAGCGCGACGGTGCCTGCTACGAGGGCGATGAGCAGGGCATACCCCTGGCGCCTGGGCATCTGTGGTGGTTCTCCTTGCGGTGTCCGGCCCGGTGTTCGGGTCGCTCTCATGATGCGACAGGCCCTGGGGAACTCGACGTGCGGCCCAGGAGTAGGTGAGGTAGGGACAATGCGTACGGCACTGGGTGACGTGTACGCGGACGGGTGGAGCGGATGGAACAGGACGCGGGACAGGGATCGGTATCCGGGGCGGAGGGCCGCGGGTCCGGACTGGGCGGGTTCGCGTACACGGCCGCCGATGAGGAGAAGCGGCGCGGTGTGCGCCGTATGAAGACCACCGCCACGGGTCTGCTCCTGCTCGTCGCGCTCGTGTACGTCCTCGCCACCTGGGCGAAGAACGCGGGTGTGGGCGGCTGGCCGGGCTACGTCGCAGCGGCCGCCGAGGCGGGAATGGTCGGTGCGCTGGCGGACTGGTTCGCCGTCACGGCGCTGTTCCGGCGTCCGCTCGGTCTGCCCATCCCCCACACCGCCATCATTCCCACCAAGAAGGACCAGTTGGGGGCATCACTCGGTTCCTTCGTGGGCGAGAATTTTCTCTCCGGGGACGTCGTTCGTGACCGAATTCACGCTCTGGGGGTCGGCAAGAGGCTCGGAGCGTGGCTGGCGGAGCCGGAACACGCCGACCGGGTCACCGCCGAGCTGGCCACCGCGCTGCGCGGTGCGCTGACCGTGCTGCGGGACTCCGATGTGCAGGCGGTGGTCGGGGAGGCGATCACCCGGCGGGCGGACGCGGTGGAAGTCGGGCCGGGGATGGGGAAGATGCTGGAGAAGATCGTCCAGGACGGCGGTCACCGCAGGGTCGTCGACCTCGTCTGCGTACGGGCGCACGACTGGCTGGTCCTGCACGGTGACTCCGTGATGGACGCGGTACAGGGCGGGGCACCCGGCTGGACGCCCCGGTTCGTCGACAAGCGGGTGGGGGAGCGGGTCTACAAGGAGCTGCTGCGCTTCGTCACGGAGATGCGTGACATGCCGGGCCATCCGGCGCGCGGCTCGATCGACACGTTCCTGACGGACTTCGCGTCCGACCTCCAGACCGACAGCGACACCCGCGCCCGGGTGGAGCGGCTGAAGTCGGAGATCCTGGGGCGCGGTGAGGTCCAGGACGTCATCGCCTCCGCCTGGTCCTCCGTCCGTACGATGATCATCGCGGCGGCCGAGGACGAGCGGAGCGAGCTGCGGATGCGGGCCCGGGCGTCGCTGATCTCCCTGGGCGCCAGGCTCTCCACGGACGAGCGGCTGCAGGCGAAGCTGGAGGGCTGGCTGGAGGACGCGGCGGCGTATGTCGTCACGACGTACCGCACGGAGATCACCTCGCTGATCAGCGACACGGTGGCCGGCTGGGACGCGGACCAGACGTCGAAGAAGATCGAGGCGCACATCGGCCGTGACCTGCAGTTCATCCGGATCAACGGCACCGTGGTGGGTGCGCTGGCCGGCCTGGCGATCTATTCGGTGTCACACGCGCTGGGAGGCTGACCGGAGACGTGCCCGTTCTGTCGGACGGGCACGCCCCCGGGTCACGCGGGGAGTTGCTCTTCAGTACGCACCCCGCGGCGCCCGTGTTCAATCCCTGGGGCCGGACTTTCTCGGAGACGCCGCCGCGCGCGGCTGCTCCCCGGTGGATCTATCGGGTGCCGCGCCGGGTGACCGCCCACGACGCGGCGGCGACGCCGCCCGCCACGGTGAACACCGCGGGCCAGGCGCCGAGCTTCTTGGCCAGGGGGTGCGAGCCGGCGAAGGCGGCGACGTAGGCGGCGGTCAGTGCGGTGGCCGCGCGGGACCCGGCCTGCCGGTTCCACTCGTACGCCGCCACCGAGCCCGCGGCGGCCAGCGCGACGCCGCCCAGCGGGCGCTTCCCGGTCCAGCGGGCGATTCCGTACCCGCCGACGAGTCCGCCCGCCGCCACTGCCGCTGCCGGGACCTTCGTCATTGCCGCCACCTTCGCTTTCCTGCGTCTCCGTCGGCGTGACCGCCGAGAATCCGAGGATAAGGTCCCGGTCCGGCCGGCCGGTCAGCCGGTCGGCCGGCGGGCCGGGAGGTCAGTCGGTGCCGGACTCCATCGCGGCGCGGTCCAGCAGCTCGTCGTCACGGGAGACCTCGCCGCGCGAGGCGATGGCCTGCGCGCCGCCCTCGGACATGGCGCCGATCAGGCCGGTCGCCGCCGCCTGCGCGGCGCCGATCAGCGAGGGCTGGGTGGTGCCGACGAGGCCGAGGCCGGCGAACTGTTCGAGCCTGGCGCGCGAGTCCGCGATGTCGAGGTTGCGCATGGTGAGCTGGCCGATGCGGTCCACGGGGCCGAACGCCGAGTCCTCGGTCCGCTCCATCGACAGCTTGTCCGGGTGGTAGCTGAAGGCGGGGCCGGTGGTGTTGAGGATCGAGTAGTCCTCACCGCGCCGCAGCCGCAGCGTCACCTCGCCGGTGACGGCCGAGCCGACCCAGCGCTGCAGCGACTCGCGGACCATCAGGGCCTGCGGGTCCAGCCAGCGGCCCTCGTACATCAGCCGCCCGAGGCGCCGGCCCTCGTTGTGGTAGTGGGCGAGGGTGTCCTCGTTGTGGATCGCGTTGACGAGGCGCTCGTACGCCGCGTGCAGGAGGGCCAGGCCGGGCGCCTCGTAGATGCCGCGGCTCTTCGCCTCGATGATGCGGTTCTCGATCTGGTCCGACATGCCCAGGCCGTGACGGCCGCCGACCGCGTTGGCCTCCATCACCAGGTCGACCGGGGTGGCGAACGTCTTGCCGTTGATCGTCACCGGGCGGCCCTGGTCGAAGCCGATGGTGACGTCCTCGGTGGCGATCTCGACCGAGGGGTCCCAGAACCGGACGCCCATGATCGGGTCGACGGTCTCCACGCCGGTGTCGAGGTGCTCCAGCGTCTTCGCCTCGTGGGTGGCGCCCCAGATGTTGGCGTCGGTGGAGTACGCCTTCTCCGTGCTGTCGCGGTAGGGCAGCCCGTGGGCGACCAGCCACTCCGACATCTCCTTGCGGCCGCCGAGCTCGGTGACGAAGTCGGCGTCGAGCCACGGCTTGTAGATGCGCAGGTGGGGGTTGGCAAGGAGGCCGTAGCGGTAGAACCGCTCGATGTCGTTGCCCTTGAACGTGGAGCCGTCGCCCCAGATCTGCACGTTGTCCTCGAGCATCGCCCGGACCAGCAGGGTGCCGGTGACGGCGCGTCCGAGCGGCGTCGTGTTGAAGTAGGCACGCCCGCCCGAGCGGATGTGGAAGGCTCCGCACGCGAGCGCTGCCAGGCCCTCCTCGACCAGTGCCGCCCGGCAGTCGACCAGGCGCGCGATCTCGGCGCCGTAGGCCTTCGCGCGGCCGGGCACCGACGCGATGTCGGGCTCGTCGTACTGGCCGATGTCGGCGGTGTAGGTGCACGGGACGGCACCCTTGTCGCGCATCCACGCGACCGCGACCGAGGTGTCGAGGCCGCCCGAGAAAGCGATGCCGACGCGCTCGCCGGTGGGCAGGGAGGTGAGAACCTTAGACATAGGAAGAGTATGCACTCGATTGTATGTATATGCAAATGGGTGCGTGGCTGCCGTTTCGGACCTGGCTCGGGCCGAGCGGGCGCGTCCGTGAGGGCGGCGATAAGGTTCCGGTCCAACACGACGAGGGGGCCTCATGTTGATCCGTACCGGCCTGCGTGCCGCGGTACCGGCCGTAATTCTGGGGGCGCTGCTGGTCGGCTGCAGCGCGGCGACCACCACCGACGGGCCGGGCGGTGACCTCCCGTACGTGGACCCGTCCGCGGCCGAAGCCGCGGCCGACAAGGCGCCATCCCTGATGCCCACGCCGTCACCGACACCCACGCTGATCATCCAGGAGGACCCGAACGCACCCGAGCTGGTCCGCGACGCCTTCGCCGGGCTCCAGGCGACGCTGGACGACACCTGCACGCCCGGAGCCGGCGACTGCGCCTACTTCCTGGATCGGGTCGACGACGAACTGAACGGCCTGGACAAGGCGATGAAGGCGGACAAGAAGGGCCCTGGCCACTTCAAGGAGCCCATCGCCTGGATCGGCACGCTGCGCACGACGCTGGACGGCGACGTCTCCACCCCGAACCTGGAGAAGCACCGTACGGAGCTGATCGGCACCCGGGACCGCATCAACACGTGGATGCAGGGCCACCCGGAGGACTACCGCTGACCTGCGGGGTCACACCCGCAGGACGTCGATCCCCAGGGCGGTGAACTCCTCGACGACGTCCTCGGGCGCGTCCCGGTCCGTGACCAGCACCGACACCGCGCCGGTCTCGCACACCTGGGCGAAGGCCCGGCGCCCGAGCTTGGAGGAGTCGGCGACCACGATCACCGTGCCGGCGCACTCGGCGAGGGCACGGTTGGCGCCGGCCTCGGACTCGTCGTGCGTGGCCGCGCCGAACCGGGCGTGCACGGCGTCCACGCCGAGGATCGTGTAGTCGAGCGCGAGGCCGCGCAGGACCGAGTCGACCAGGGGGCCGACGAGCTCGTACGAATTCGGCCTGGCCACCCCACCGGTGACGACGATCTTCACCTGGGGGCGGACCGCCAGCTCGTTGGCGATGTTGATCGCGTTGGTCACCACGGTCAGCGCCACGCCCCCGCCCGACGGCTCGGGCCGCAGCGCCAGCTCCCTGGCGACCTCGGAGGTCGTCGTGCCGCCGTTGAGGCCGACGGTGGAGCCCGTCGGGATCAGCTCGGCCGCGGCCTTCGCGATGCGCTGCTTCTCGTCCGCCCTGCGGGCCGCCTTGTAGCGCAACGGCAGGTCGTAGGCCACGGCGCTCACCACCGCACCACCCCGGGTGCGGGTCAGCAGATTCTGCCGGGCGAGCTCGTCCAGGTCGCGGCGGACGGTGGCGGCGGAACAGCCGAGCTGTTCGGCGGCGTCGAGTACGTCGAGATGGCCCTGGTCGCCGAGGATCTCCAGCAGCCGGGTCCACCGTGTGTGTGCCGCCACCGGATCCTCCTCGCTCGCAGCTCACAAGCCTATCGTCCGGGCCGCGCCAGGACGCCCAGCAGGCGTGCCACCTCCACCGCGACCGCGTCGCGGGCCGGGCCGAGATAGGCGCGGGGGTCCGCGGCCTCGGCGTGGGTGTCCAGATAGTCGCGGACGGCCCGGGTGAACAGCTTGTTCAGGTGCGTGGAGATGTTGACCTTCGTCATGCCGGCGCCGACCGCCGCCGCGAGGCCCGTGTCGCCGACCCCCGAGGAGCCGTGCAGGACGAGCGGGACCCCCACCGTGTCGCGGAGCCGGGAGATGAGCGCGAAGTCGAGGACGGCGTCCCGGGTCAGCATCGCGTGCGAACTGCCCACGGCCACGGCGAGCGCGTCGACGGCCGTGGCCTCCACGAACGCCCGGGCCTCGTCCGGGTCGGTACGTACGCCGGGGGCGTGCGCCCCGTCCTTGCCGCCGATCTCGCCGAGCTCCGCCTCCACCCAGACGCCGTGGCTGTGGCAGTAGGCGGTGATCTCGCGGGTGGCGGCGACGTTGTCGGCGTACGGGAGCGCCGATGCGTCGAACATGACGGAGGTGAAGCCGAGCCGGACGGCCTCGCGCACCAGCTCGGCCGACTCGGCGTGGTCCAGATGCACGGAGACCGGCACGCCCGCCGCCCGGGCGACGGCGAGCGAGGCGAGCCCGATGGGTTCGAGGCCGCCGTGGTAGCGGGCGGTGTTCTCGCTGACCTGGAGGATCACCGGCAGCCCGGCGGCTTCCGCCCCGCCCGCGATGGCCTGCGCGTGTTCGATCTGCACGA
Organism: Streptomyces sp. NBC_01166; assembly: GCF_045039765.1. Lineage (NCBI taxonomy): Bacteria > Bacillati > Actinomycetota > Actinomycetes > Kitasatosporales > Streptomycetaceae > Streptomyces > Streptomyces sp. NBC_01166. Next base: position 3,261,416 of record NZ_CP108613.1, on the reverse strand, counting down.
CGTTGAAGGCCCCGACGCCGGTCGCGTCGGTCCGGGCGCCGTGCGTGATGACACCGGTGGATATGAGCGGCATGGGCGTCCTTCGCGGATGCGGGCTGCGTGAACCCAGGCGAATGGTGCTCGAAGTTGCTCATTTATAGCCTGTTTGAAGCAGATTGGAAAAGAGCAGCCGCCTGCGGAGGGTTCCGGAGGCGGCTGCCGAGGTGCTGACGGGGGGATTTACTCGCAGGCGACTCCGTCGCCGTCGCGGTCGAGGTGGGATCCGTACCCGGGGTCCCCTCGGTGGATGGGGGCGGCCCCTGCGGCGCGTACGGCGGTGCAGTTGGCGTACGAGACGTCGCTCCCGCCGGTGGAGCCCCCGCCCGAACTCCCGCCTGTGGAGCCTCCGCCTGACGATCCGTACGGCTCGCAGCCGACTCCGTCGTCGTCACGGTCCAGGTGGGCGGCGTAGCCGGGGTCGCCACGCCGGACCGGGGCAGCCCCGGCGGCTCGTGCGGCGTCGCAGTTCTCGTAGTACACGGAGGGTGCGGCAGGCTTGGTGGCCTTCGCCTTCGGGGCCGGCGTGACCGTCGGCGTCGGCTTCGGCGTCGGGGACGGGGTGGGCTCGGAGACGGTGATCCGTACGACGGCGCTGTCGCCCGCCGGGCCCTTCCCCTTCACCGCGACCTCGTACGTGAACTCGTCCTCTCCGGCGTATCCGGCCGCGGGGGTGTAGACGAGCGTGGTGCCCTCGGCCGTGACGGTCCCGTGCGGGGTCGGGCTCTCCACCGTGACGGTGAACTCGGCGGGCTCGTACGTGTCCAGGAGCGCGGCGTCGGTTCCGTCCTCCAGCGTCACGAGGTCGTTGTCCAGCGCCTCGATCGCGATCTCCTGGCCGCGCTCCACGCTCGCCGTGTCGTCGGCGAGCGCGAGCGCCCGCTCGGCTGAGGGCGACGCGGACGCCGCCGCGGGCTTGGCGTCCTGACCCGTGCCGCCGCCGTCGCCCCCGCATCCCGCCAGAGCCAGTGTCAGGACCGCGGCCCCCGCCGACATTCTGAGCCTGCCGTTCGTCACGCGTGTGTTCATGTGCCCCCCAAGGCGCTTCCGTGCTGCTGTGCGGTTGAGGGGGTGATGCTCGCAGCGGTGTTCCGGTGGGGTGGTGGCTTCCACGAGAAGGAGGCGGAATTGTGATGAAAATGTGGAGGAGGAGTGAAGGGTGCTGGAGGGGTCGGCTTGTGTCAGGGGCACCGCTCGTCGTCGGCCTGCTCGACGTGGTTCGTGCACTCGCGACGGTGTCACCGGCGAGCAGCGCCGGCCGGTGGGCGTGTCACCCGTCCGGATCAGGTCATGGCCTGGGTGCCGATGACGGCGAGCAGGCCGAGCCGGGCGGCGTCGTCGCTGCCGGGGGCCGCGGTGTACGCGACGACGCGCAGGTCGCTGCCCGCGGCGACCAGGACGTCGCAGTCGAGGGTGAGCGTGCCGATCTCCGGGTGGACGATCGCCTTGGCGCCGGACCGGTGGATGCCCACGATGCCCGAGTCCCACAGGCCGGCGAAGGCGGTGCTGGTCTCCCGCAGGTCCTTGACCAGTGAGCGCAGCCCCAGGTCGGCCGGGTAGCGGGCGGTGGCAGCCCTGAGGTCGCCCACCATCGTCGCCTCGAAGTCCGCCTTCTGCTCCGGTGTCTGGCGGACCCGGCCAGGCAGGCCGGTGAAGTGCCGCCAGATCATGTTGCGTTCGCGGCCGCGCAGAGCGGAGGGGTCGCCGAGGAGGGCCGCCCAGGACGGGTTCCATTCGACGAGGTTCCAGGCGGCGTCGTGGACGCTCAGCGGGGCGCCGTTCAGCTGGTCGAGCAGTCGGCGGAGCCCCGGCGGGATGTGGTCCGAGATGTGGCCGGGACCGGGCTCGGGTTGTCCCGCGAGCAGGTACAGGTAGGTGCGTTCGGCCTCCGAGAGGCGCAGTGCGCGGGCCAGGGAGGCGAGGACCTGCGGTGACGGGGATGTGGCGCGGCCCTGTTCGAGGCGGGTGATGTAGTCGACGGAGAGGGCGGCGAGCTGGGCCAGTTCCTCGCGCCGGAGCCCCGCCGCCCGCCGCACCCCGCCGGCGGGCAGCCCGACCGTGGCCGGGGAGATCCGGTCCCGCCAGCCGTGCAGGGCCTTGCCCAGATCCCTGGAGCCCGGGTCGCCGGACGGGTGCCCGGACGGGGCCTTGGACGGGGTCTTGGAGGGTGCGGATGGTGCGTCCTTGGATGCGCTCACCCCTCCAGTATCCGCGCGGCCCCGCCGCACAGCCTGGTACTGCCGGTCCACCCGCTGAGGCGGGCACTCCCTGTCCGCCGGCGGCGCGAGCAGGGTGGAGGCATCACCCCACCGACCGCCGAACACGGGAGCGCCACCATGACCATCACCCTCATCACCGGAGCGAACAAGGGTCTCGGCTACGAGACCGCCCGCCGCCTCATCGAGGCCGGGCACACCGTCTACGCCGGGGCCCGCGACGCCCGGCGCGGCGAGGAGGCCGCGGCGCGGCTCGGTGCGCGCTTCGTGCAGCTCGACATCACGGACGAGGACTCCGTCGAGGCCGCCGCCGCCTTCGTGACGAAGGACGCGGGCCGGCTGGACGTCCTGGTCAACAACGCCGGGATCGTCGGCGCACGCAAGCCGGTGGGCGAGGTGACCGGGGCGGACATGCGGAGCACGTACGAGACCAATGTCTTCGGTGCCGTGCGCGTGACCAGGGCCTTCCTGCCGCTGCTGGAGGCCGGGAAGGACCCGGTCGTCGTGAACGTGTCCAGCGGCCTCGGCTCGCTGGCGGCGACGAACGACCCGTCCCGTGTCGAGTTCACCGTGGCGGCGCTCGACTACAACTCGTCCAAGACCGCGCTGGTCATGGTGACTTCGCAGTACGCGAAGGCCTTCCCGGGCATCAGGTTCAACGCCGTCGACCCCGGTTACACCGCCACCGACCTCAACGGCCACTCGGGCCCCAAGACGGTGGAGAAGGGCGCGGACATCATCGTCCGTATGGCTCTCGTCGGCGCCGACGGCCCGACCGGCGGCTTCTTCGACGAGGACGGCCCCGCCGCCTGGTGACCCGTGTGCCGGCCCGGGCGGGGAATTCCATGGCCCGGCGCCCGGGTCCGCCCGTACGGTGCGCGTATGACTGCGCAGCTCCGCCTGGAAAAGGTGACCTCGGACAACGTCCTCGACGCGTGCCGACTGAAGGTCGCCCCCGAGCAGGAACGGTTCGTCGCCCCGGTCGCGCGGTCGCTGGCCGAGGCGTACGCCGATCCGGACAAGGCCTGGCCCCGGCTGGTCTACGACGGTGACCGGCTGGTCGCCTTCGTGATGGCCTTCTTCGACGTGCGTTTCGGGCTCGGTGGCCCCACTGATCCCGAGAACCGGCTCCGTTCCGGACTCTGGCGGCTGGCCGTCGCCGCGGACGAGCAGGGCAAGGGGTACGGGCGCTTCGCCGTGGACGCCGTCTGTGAGGAGATCCTCCGGCGCGGACAGAAGCGCGTGACGGTGACCTGGGGGCAGGGGGAGCACGGTCCCGAGGAGTTCTATCAGCGGCTCGGCTTCCACATGACCGGCGAGATGAGCGAGGACCAGGTGGTCGGCGAGATGGACCTGCCGCGCGGCTGACCGGCAGCTCCCCCGGGTGATCCACATGCGGTCCGGGGGCGGGGGCGCGAGGATCGTGATTACGGGCGGTGGCCCGGCCGCGCCTCGGCCCTCTCGGGTCGGTTTCTCCCTTCCAGGCGCTCCGGTCCGCCTCCCGGCCAAGCCACCAGGGGGGTATGGAGGTACTGGATGCCGCGGCCCCTGTGGACAGGAGCGATCAGCTTCGGGCTGGTCACGATCCCGATCAAGGTGGTCTCCGCCACCGAGGACCACTCGATCTCCTTCCACCAGTACCACCAGGAGGACATGGGCCGGATCCGCACCCGGAAGGTGTGCGAGATCGACGGCAAGGTCCTCTCGCAGGACGAGATCGGCAAGGGGTACGAGGTCGCCAAGGACCGGACCGTGCCCGTCACCGACGAGGAGCTCGACCGGATGCCGCTGCCGACGGCGAAGGCCATCGAGATCGTCGCGTTCGTCGAGGCCGACAGCATCGACCCCGTAAGGATCAGCGACAGCTACTACCTCGCGGTCGACGGGCAGGTCGCGGCGAAGCCGTACGCCCTGCTGCGCAAGGCGCTGGAGCGCAGCGACAAGGTCGCCGTGGCGAAGTTCGCCTGGCACAACCGTGAGCGGCTCGGCCTGCTGCGGGTGCGGGAGGACGCGATCGTGCTGCACTCGATGCGCTGGCCGGACGAGATCCGCAGCCCGGAGTCCCTCGCCCCCCGCGAGACGGAGCTCGACGAGGACGAGATCGAACGCGCCGTGCAGCTCACCGACAGCATGGCCCTGGACGACATCTCCGGCTTCCGTGACCGCTACCGGGAGGCCCTGGAGGAGCTGCTCGCGGCCAAGTCCGAGGGCAAGGCGCTCCCGGCGGCGGCAGGGGAAGAGGAGGAGGAGCCGGGCAAGGTCATGGACCTGATGGCCGCGCTGAACGCCTCGGTGAAGGCGGCCAAGGAGACGCGGGGCGAGGACGCGACCGTGCACGAGATGAAGCCAGGGAAGTCCCGCGCCCGGAAGAAGGCCGCCCCTGCGGCGAAGAAGACGGCCTCCAAGAAGACGGCGGCCAAGAAGCAGCCGGCGAGGAAGACGGCGGCGAAGAAGCGGACCGCCTCCTGAGCGTCGCCCGACGACCTCGGGTGGCGGCCGGCCCCGTTACCCACGCGGCATGGGGTTGGCGGCCGGTCCCGTCACCCACGCGGCATGGGGTTGGCGGCCGGCCCCGTCACCCACGCGGCATGGGGTGACGGCCGGGCCCCGTCACCCGATGTCGTCGGGTGCCAGGTCCGGGCGGAGCCGGTGCCAGGAGGGCTGGCGCAGCTTCCCCGCCTTCGTCCGCGTCGAGTACCGCACCTCGCCGACCAGCCGCGGCAGCACCCAGCGCGCCCCGGCCACCGGGGGCGTCTCGTCGAAGGGGCAGGTGTCGACCGCGGCGACACGGAGCAGTTCGGCGAGCCTGGTCCGTTCGGCGTCGCTCCACCCCGTCCCGACGCTGCCCGCGTAACGCAGACCGCCCGGATGCCGCTCGCCGACCAGCAGCGCGCCCGGCAGGCCGCCGAGCCGGCCGCGTCCGGGCACCCAGCCCCCGACGATCACGTCCAGCGTGCGGGCGTGGCGGATCTTGATCCACGTGCGGGAGCGGACCCCCGGCTCGTACACCGAGGTCAGCCGCTTCGCGATCACGCCCTCCAGCCCGGCCTCCCGGGTCATGGTGAGGGCCTCCTCGCCGTGCCCCACGACCACCGAGGGCGTCGACCAGCGCGGTCCGTCCAGCGCGAGCTCCTCCAGTGCCGCCCGGCGCTCGGCGTAGGGCGACGGCACGAGGCTCCGGTCCCGCAGGAACACGGCGTCGAACAGCACCAGGTGCGCCGGCACCCGCTGCGCCATGCGGGCTGCCTTCGCGGGAGACCCGGAGAGCCCCATCCGCGACTGCAGCCGCTCGAAGTCGCTGCGCCCCTGGTCGTCCAGCGCGACGATCTCGCCGTCCAGTACCGCCGGTACGCCACCGAGCGCGGGCCCGAGCGCGGCCAGGTCCGGATACGCGGGGGTGATGACGGCCCCCGACCTGGCCAGCAGCTCGACCGATCCATCCCCCGGCAGATAGACCATGGCGCGCTGGCCGTCCTGCTTCACCTCGTACGCCCACTGCTCGTCGACGGCGGCCGACGGCAGGTGGCCGGGGGTGGCGAGCATGGGGGCGATCCGGGGCAGAGGGGCCATGACAGCAGCTTCTCAGCGGTGACGCCGCCGGGCCCGCGGACACTCTCTACGCCGGGTCGGCGGCCCGGTAGGTGCACACGTGCACGCCCGTGCCGCTGATCACCGTCGACACCAGTTCGAGCGGGCGCAGCGCACCGTCGGTGGGGAAGATCGTCTTACCGCCGCCGACGATCACCGGCATGATCAGGAGCCGCAGCTCGTCGGCGAGGCCCTCGTGCAGCAGGGTCCGCGCGAGCGTGGGGCTCCCCATGAGCAGCAGGTCGCGGCCCTCGGCCGCGCGCAGCTCCCGGATGCGGGCGACGGCCGAGTCGCCGGGGATGCGGGTGGTGTTGGTCCACGTCAGCTTGTCGTCCCCGAGGGTGCTGGAGACGACGTGCTTCGGGATGGAGTTCATCCGGTCGGCGAAGGGGTCGCCCGCCCGCTCCGGCCACGCCGCGGCCATGTTCTGCCACGTACGGCGTCCGAAGAGCAGCGCGTCGGCGTCCTTCAGCGCGGCGTCGAAGGCCCCGCCCACCACCTCGTCGAAGTACGGATGGGTCCATCCGCCCTGCGTGAAGCCGCCGTCGGTGTCCTCCTCGGGCCCGCCGGGCGCCTGCACGACGCCGTCGAGGCTCATGAACTCGTTGATGACGATGCGCACGGCTCTCGCTCCTCTTTCCGTTCCGGATCCACTGCCATGAAGACTGCCGCACGACGGGAAAGTGATCGGTGCTGTCCGCGCATGAGTTGGGCGCCGAAAATGACGGGAACGAACGCGCGTACGCATGGCACCATGACCGCCATGACGACGAACCGAAAGGTCCATGCCGCGTAGCCGGTCGGGACACCTCCGAAAGGGCCGGGCGTACCCTCGCCGGACCGGCGGCACGAGCACCGTCGTCGACGGGCTCTCCTCACGCACGCTCGCCGAGATCACCCGCCTGGAGCTGAGCCGCAACTACCTCGCGCCCGGTGAGGTCGGCGAGGCCGTGCGCACGTGGAAGCGGCACAGGCGGCAGTCGCTGCGCGTGCTGTGGCGCGACCACGAGCTGGGCGACACCCACTGGGACTGCTGCGGCGATCCGTCGGAGGCGCGGGAGCTCCTCGACACCGTGATCGGGGCGCTGTCGCCACGCGGCGCCCGTGAGCTCCGGCGCGTGGTCAGCAGGATCGACGGCGATGGATGACCGCCGACGTGCCGCTCTCCGGACCGCACCGCCCGTACGGCCTCCCTCCCCCGGGAGGAAGGCCGTACGGCCGGGTCAGTTGTATCCGAAGCCCCGGGGCAGCGGCGCCTGTTGGAACAGCCGGGTGGGGACGGAGTCCGCCATCGCCCGGTAGCCCGTGGGGTTGAGGTGGAGGTGGTCGCCGGTGTCCAGCTCCGCCCGGAGCTGCCCGGGCTCCAGCGGGTCGCGGACGGTCCGGTCGAAGTCGATCACGCTGTCGAAGCGCCCTCTCGTGCGGATCCACGTGTTGACGGTCTGCCGTGCCTGCTCGCGGTAGCCGTCCGGGTCGTCGTACCCCGTGTTGCCGCCCATCGGGGTCAGTGTCGCCCCGTAGACGCGGATGCCCTGGGTGTGGGCCCGGGTGATGATCTGCTCGTACGCGGCGATGACGTCGGCCGCGGCCTGCTTCTGGGCGGCCGGAGTGGCTTCGGCGGTGCCGATGTCGTTGATGCCCTCGAAGACGACCAGCCAGTCCACGCCGCTCTGCGCCAGGACGTCACGGTCGAGCCTGGCCAGGCCGTTGGGCCCCAGGCCGTCTTTGAGCAGCCGGTTCCCGCCGGCCGCCTGGTTGACGACGGCGGTCTTCGAAGTGGCGGCACCGGCCTTCAGCCGCTTCTGCAGCAGGTCGGGCCAGCGGTCGTTCATGTTGGTGGTGGAGCCCCTGCCGTCGGTGAGCGAGTCGCCGAGCACGACGGCCGCCGAAGTGGTGCTCCTGGACCAGACCTCGACCCCGCTGAGGAAGTACCAGTGGTCGGTGGGCGTCGCCCCGGGCAGGTCCGCGTCGCTGACGTGGTCCCCGGCGAGCAGGTGGGACGTCGTACGGGAACCGGGGTGCGAGGTGATGGACGTGGACGCCTGCCCGGTCGCCAGATACACCGTCGCCGTGAGGTTGGACCCAGGCGCGAGCGCGAAGTCCAGCGGGTCGGAGACCGCCTGGGCGCCCACCGGGACCGATACCGAGGAGCGGCCCTGGAAGGTCACGGGCCGCGTGGTCCCCGCCTTCACCGCGCTGACCCCCGCTCCGCCGTCGAGCGGCAGGGCCACCGACACCTTGGTGATCGGCAGCGCGGTGCCACCGAAAGCATTCGAGAAGCGGAGCCGGATGTGCTCACCGCCCGTGGACACGTGGACCGTCTGGCGAAGGGTCGCGTCGTCGAGGACCGATCCGTCCTGGGTGAACGGGGCAGGGGGCATGTTGCCCGGCTCCGTCAGCTGCGGCATGGACGTCCAGGTGCTCACCCAGCGGGCGTTGCGCTCGCCGGGCGCCGGTGAGCTGCCGGGGCCGTGGCCGTCCCCGGCGCCGAGAGCGGGGGTGACGACGGCGGCGGTGACCGCGGCGGCGGCGAACAGGCTGAGGATCGACGATCTTCGGATCACGGTGGTGCTCCCTCTGGCTGGGTGGGGGAAGCAGGATGAATCCACAGGTGTGGACGGCTTCTTCACCGGCGTCCGGGGATTCGAGCGGCAGGCTAGCTGCTCCGATAAATTTCGGTCAATGCTCCGAAAGCTTCGAAAACTTTCGGCTGGACGCCGTGCCAGGGAGGGGAGTTCAGGAACCGGTGGGCGAAGGCGCCGCGAAAGCCACGTCCGCGGCGCGGGCGGTGACATCGGCGTCCCTGCTGAGGGGCCAGGCCGCGACCCGCGAGACCGTGGCAGCCGGCACCGCCGCGCTGATCCCGGGCTCCGCGGGGATGTCGTGCGTCGCGTGGGCGTCGTGGGGCAGGGTGACCCGGTAGCCGAGCGCCACGGCCGTGCGTGCCGTCGCCTGCACGCACATCTCGGACATCAGGCCGCAGACGGCGAGCGACCGCACCCCGGACGCGGTCAACAGGGCTGCCAGCGAGGTCTCCTGGAACGCGTCGTCGTGGGTCTTGCGGATCACCACTTCCGTGGGCCCCGCCTCGACGTGGTGGTGGAGCTCCCAGCCGGCGGTGTGGGGCTCGTCGTCCGTACCGGCCGCTCCGTCGTTCTGGACGTGGACGACGAGCGCCCCGGCCGCCCGTGCCCGAGCGATCAGGTCCGCCGTCCGGTCCACGAGGCGCGCGGCCTCGGGAAGCGCACCGTCGCCGCGGACGAAGGCCCGCTGGACGTCGACAACGAGCAGTGCCTGCACGGGTGTTGCGTGAGAGGTCATGGAGTCATGGTGGCCTGGCGGCTCCGCCGTCAGGCGCTCAGGGCGTGTCCCGCCAGGGAGAGGCGCATGGCGCACGCGTCCTCCGCCTCGACGGTGACGGGGATGCCCCAGTGCTCGCTCAGCATGCGGCCGACGGCGACGAGCCGCCGACGCTCCTCGGGGCTGTACGCGGGGAATCGCGTCCAGCCGCGATCGGCGATCGCGTTGCCCAGCTCGGTGAACAGGGTTGCCCTGGCCCGCTGTTCCTCGTCGGGCGTCAGAGGGGTGGGGCCGGGCCCGGGCCCCACGGTGTGCACGTTGTACAGGTCGCGGATCACGGGCCCATCCTCTCAGGGGGTGCCGCCGGCCGGCAGGGTCGGGGACGGGGCCTGCCGGCCGGCGGAACGGCCGGGGTCAGGCCGTCGTGCAGGTGGTGCCGCTGAGCGTGAAGGCTGTCGGGGCGGTGTTGGTGCCGCTCCTGGTCGCGGTGAAGCCGACCGTGACCGAGCCGTTCGCGGCGATCGAGGCCGTGTAGCCGGCGGGGGCCACACTGACCGCCGCACCGCTCTGCGTGGGGGTCCCGCCCCACATGTTGGAGACGGTCTGGCCGTCGGCGAAGGTGAAGCCGAGATTCCAGCCGTTGACGGCGCTGGTGCCGGTGTTGCGGATGGTGATCTCGCCCTGGAACCCCCCGGGCCAGTCGCCGATCACCCGGTATCCCACGGAGCAGCCCACGCCCGGCGTGGGGCCGCTCTCGTCGGTGGTGACGCTCACCGTGGCGGACCGGGCCGAGCGGTTGCCCGCCGCGTCGCGGGCGTAGACGGCGAACTCGTACGCCGTACCGGCGGTGAGGCCGGTCACGGTGACGCTGTTGGCGGTGGAGGAGGCGGCCGTGGTCTCGGCGCCGCCGCTGACGCGGACGACGTCGTAGCCGGTGGTGGCAACGTTGTCGGACGACGCGGCCCAGGTCAGGGTGGCCGACGTGGCCGTCACGGCGGAGGCGGCCGGGGTACCGGGGGCGGTCGGGGCCTGGGTGTCGTCCGGGTCGCCGCCGTCACCGAAGACGGTGGCCTCCTGGGAGGTCTGGGCGATGCCGTTCGCACCGTGGAAGATGCGCTCGCCCCAGGAGCTCAGTCGGCTCGGGTCGAAGTCGATGGCCAGGTCGAGGATCGGGTCGGTGTTGCCGCTCCAGGACCAGGCCAGGTAGCCGAGGCCGAGCTGCTCGGCGGTGGCCATCATGGTGTCCTCGTCCGGGTCCCCCCACTGGTCGGCGGGGCCACCGAACTCACCGATGAGAAGGGGTAGTCCGGCGTCGACGAAGGCGTTCAGGTAGTCGGTGACCGCCTGGGCCGTGTTGTAGACGCTGTACATGTGGATCGAGAAGATCAGGTTGCCGGTGGTGTCGGCGTCGTACACGGCCTGGGCGTTGGCGCGCATGACGCCCTGCCAGTCCTGGCCCCAGTTGGGCGCGTCCACCATGATCGTGTGGGCGAATCCGGCGCCGCGCAGCTTCTGGACGGCGGCTGTCGTCGGCGCGGTCCAGCCGGCGGGGTCGGTGTTGCCCCAGGGCTCGTTGCCGATGTTGATGATGACGTAGTCCTCCTGGCCGGCGAGGACGTCCTTGAGGCTGATCCAGTAGTCGGCCGCGTGGTCCAGGGTGCCCGCCGCGGCGTCCTCGCCGTAACCGGTGGTGTCGTGCACCTCCAGGACGCATATCAGCCGGTTGGCCTTGCAGTCCTCGACGATGCCCGCGACCTCGTCGGGGCCGTTCCTCGTCCAGCGGTGACCGTCGGAGAGGACGACGCGGACGGTGTTCGCGCCGAAGGCCTTGATGTCGGCCAGCGACTGCGTCTCGCCCGGGTACCAGGTGTGCGCGTGGTTGACGCCGCGCATGACGAAGTCGTTGCCGTTGCCTTCCAGCAGACGTCCGTTGCTGATGTGCAGGCCGGTGGCCGCGGTCTCCGCCCGCGCGGGCGTGGCCTGCGCCGCGGCCGGGCCGAGCGCGCCCAGCAGGACGACGCCGACAAGGGCGGCCAGGCCCTTCAGCAGGACGGTCAAGGGGCTCTTCCGTGCCGTATTCGTTGCTGATCTCACTGCGACTCCAAGGTGGGTGCCGGAACGCAAGCATCGGATGACGTGGGAGCGCTCCCATAAAAGCCACCTCGGCAGGGGCACGTCAAGAGATCGCGCACACTTCGGCCTCCTGGCCGCGTGGAGCCCCGGGTGGCCCGCCCCCCGGCGGGGCGGGCCCCCTGCCGGACCGCCGTCAGGCCTTGCTGGTGCAGATCGCGTCGTACGGGCGACCCGGGCTCGGGAAGAGCTCGATCGGGTTGTCGGCGTTCGCCGGGCACTCCTCGGCGGTCTTGGTCAGGGCGAGGACCTTGTTCCCGCCGCTCGCGCAGGGCACTTCCTTCGCCTCGTCGCTCACGCAGTCGCCCACCACCAGCTGCCCGCCGCCCGCGCCCGCGTCCCCGGGGTGGTCGCCGGAGAGGTTGCGGCCGCAGATGGTCTTGCTGGGGATGCCGCTGGTGGAGGCGTCCCCGCCGAAGGAGACCTTCACCGAGATGATCTCGTCGGTCCCGGCCGGGCACTCGACGGCCCCGGCGAAGATCTCGCCGTCCTTCACCGCGAGCGCCTTGATCGTCGCCTTCGGGTCGTCGCAGTCGAGGCCCTGGAAGCCGTCCTTCGACTGACTCGTGTCCGGACCCGCGCAGTCACCGACCTTCCAGTCCCTGGACTTCTGGCTGCTGCCCTTCGACGACCCGCTGCCGCTGTCCGACAGCGGCCCGCATGCCGTGGCGGCACCTAGTGCGACCGTGAGGATCAGGACGCCCTTCGCGCAGTCCCGGAGAGCCGTGCGAGTGCCGCGCGTCGACGGGGAACCGGTGCTGCTCGGGCGGCTGTTACGGGGGCGCGTACTGCCGTGGGCGGTCATGCTGCTCCTTGGATGCGTGGCGTGATCCGCACGGCACCCACTGTGACTCGCGCGGTATTTCGGGCCTGAGGACGGCCGAATCACGGCAGGCGGTTCCCGTGGTGCGACAAGTGGTCGGGATCGGCACGGAGTGCACGTCGGGCGAGTCCGGGCTCGGCAGTCGCCTCATCGCCGGGGACGCGGTCCAGGAGGCGATACCGTCGCCTCCATGAACCAACCGCCCCCGGACCAGGGCGCCCTGCTCGCGCGCGCCGACGGCCCCGTCACGCGTGGCAGGCTCGTCCGAGATCTGGCCGCGATGGGTCTCCTCGCGGGCGACACCGTCATGTTCCACACCCGGATGTCCGCCATCGGCTACGTGGCCGGCGGCCCCCAGACCCTCATCGGTGCCCTGCGGGACGTCGTGGGGGAGCGCGGGACCCTGATGGTGACCTGCGGCTGGAACGACGCCCTGCCGTACGACTTCGCCACGTGGCCGCAGGCGTGGCGGGACGCCGTGCACGCAGAGCATCCGGCGTACGAACCGGATTTGAGTGAGGCGGACCATGACAACGGCCGGCTCCCCGAGGCGCTGCGCCGGTGGCCGGGGTCCGTCCGCAGCCGGCATCCCGACGTGAGCTGCGCCGCGCTCGGAGCGGCCGCCGTCGAGCTGATGGCCGACCACCCGTGGGACGACCCGCACGGGCCCGGCAGTCCGCTGGCCCGGCTGGTCGCCCTGGGCGGGCGGGTGCTGATGCTGGGCGCGCCGCTGGAGACCCTCACTCTCCTGCACCACGCCGAGGCGCTCGCCGAGGCGCCCGGCAAGCGGTTCGTCGAGTACGAGCAGCCGGTCCTGGACAACGACGGGCGGCGCGTCTGGCACCATTTCCGGGACATCGACTCGTCGAAGGGGGCCTTCGACTACTCCACCGTCTCGCCGGACGGCCAGGACCCGTTCGAGACGATCGTCCGGGACATGCTGGCCGCCGGGATCGGCCGCCGGGGCAGGGTCGGCGCCGCCGACAGCCACCTCTTCGAGGCCGAGGAGGTCGTGCGCTACGGCGTCGCCTGGATCCAGGAGCGACTGGGCGGCGCCCGGTAGAGGCCTTGTTCGGGCGGCGGACCGCTCGCTCGGCCCGCCTCCGCATGAGTACGCGTACGGGTGGTGCTGTGCGGCCGCTCCGCGCATCCTGTCCGGATGACCGACGCCGGCACGAACACCACGCGGCACACGCGGCGCAAGGTCGTCACCGACCTCGTCGTCACGGCCGTTCTGCTGCTCCCCCTCGTGATCATGCTCTGGTACGGCGCCACCGACGCGCTCCAGCACAAGAGCGCCACCGACTGGCAGGCCAACCACGAGACGAAGCGGGCCCTGCAGCGGAGTGCCCTGCTGATCACCGGTCTCCCGGTGGCGGGGGCCGTGTGCGGCTGGACGGTCGCCACGCTGCGGGACCGGCCCACCGGTCTTCCCGCCGCGAGGGGTGCCCTGGCCGGGGCGGTCACGCTCTGGGCGAGCAGCATCGTGCTGGTCCTCACGGCGTTCCACGGCCTGACGAGCCGTTAGCAGAGGGGTGCGCGCTCCCGCCGCGCGGCGGATCGTGGTGTTCGGTTCGCCTTACGGCTGTGTTCACCAGCCATTACGGCAGCACACGTCGAGCCCTCCGACCATCACCCCATGACGCACATGACTCGTGTAAAGGCCTCCTCCTGCGCCCTGGCCGCCGCGCTCCTCGTAGGGATCACCGCTCCCGCCGTCTCGGCACACGGCGCCCCCGCAGGCCCCGCGCAGGGCTCGCGCGCGCGCATCCCGTTCACGCAGGCCGAGGTCACCGCGGCGGACGACGGCTCGTACACGGTGGAGTGGAAGGCGCCCGGCATACGCCGCGTCGCCGTCAAGGCGAACGGGCGCACGGTGGCCTCCGGCGGGGCGACCGGCAAGGTCACCGTGCGGGGGCTGCCCGCCGCCGACCGCCAGTGGTTCGACCTGGTGCCCGAGCACGGTGGCTCCCTGCGCCTCGCCGACCGGCTCGTCGCGCTCGAAGGATCGGTCAACTTCCGTGACGCGGGTGGTTACCGCACCGCCGACGGCCACTGGGTGAAGATGGGCGAGATCTACCGCTCCGACGCCCTGGACAAGCTGACCACCGCCGATCTGGCGAAGTTGCGGCGGCTGTCGATCCGTACGGTCCACGACCTCCGCACGGAGTCCGAGCGCTCGGCCGCGCCCGACCGCGTCCCGGCGGGTGCCACGCACGTCGTGGCGGACGTGCTGGCGGGGTCACCGGCCTTCACCGAGATGCCGACGACCCCGGAAGAGGGGGTCGCGATGATGGTCGAGGGCGAGAAGTTCATGGTCAGCGGCGACACCGCCAAGGCCGCCTACCGGACCGTCCTCGGCAGCGTCGCGGACGAGGACTCGCGCGCCCTCGTCTTCCACTGCACGGCGGGCAAGGACCGCACGGGCTGGGCGAACGCGGCCCTGCTCACGGCGCTAGGCGTCCCGCGCTCCACGGTCATGGAGGACTACCTGGCCTCCAACGACTACCGCGCCGAGGCCAACGCGGCAGCCCTCGCCTCGATGCCGGCCGAGCAGGCGGCGGTGTACAAGCCGCTGCTGGACGTGCGCCCCGAGTACCTCAACTCCGGCTTCCAGGAGGTCGGGAAGACGTTCGGCTCGTTCGGCACGTACGAGAAGAAGGCGCTCGGCCTGGACGCCAAGGACATCCGCGAGCTGAAGCGGGACCTGCTGGTGGGGTGACGTGAGGTGGGGATTGCCACACTCATTCCCCGAAGAGAGCGTCGCGGATCGCGGCAGCCACGACGCGGACGGTCCCGGAGACCGCGCCGCCTATAGCGGCCAGTCCAGCCTTCTTCACGAAGTCCTTCCGCCCCGGAGGTGTGGCCTTGCCTGACTGCGCGGTTGCCAAGGAGATCAGAGCCAGCAGAGAGATCACGTCCAGAAGCCGCTTGGCATCGTGCGGCGAAGTGGCCGACGCCGGTGTAACCGGAGCGCATTCCGTTGGCGAGAGCATCGTGAACGGATTCGGTTGCGTACGGGCCACCACTGAGGTGTCGTCTTCGATGTTCATGCCAATAAGCACATGTCATTTGTGCCGTCGACGACAGAGTCGTCGTACAGCTCCGTACGGGTCCGAACCGTACCGGACCTGATCCTGCTGACGGCACCGTACGGCTTCGGTCGAGAAGCCCGGTCCAGGCGAGTACGTTGCTGAAGCCTCGGCGAGAACCAAGGGCGGAGCCTACGGTGTTGTTGTCTGTCGTCTTCAGGGGGCCTGTATGACCGACCGCGCTTCGGAATCGAAAGAGGGCCCGGCCTTCCACGCCGAGTTGAGTGCCTTCGCTGCGGAACTCACCGAACTCTGGCTTGCGTGCGGTAAGCCGGCGATACGGAATGTCCTCGAGAAGCAGACCGGGGTGTCGGGTTCCACCATCAGCGAGGCCTTCACGGGGAAGCGGCTGCCCAAGCGAGAGGCCCTGATCCCCATCGTCCAGGTAATGCTCGAGCACGCAAGAGGCCAACGCGTAGCTCCGGATGACGCGAAGCTCAAGCACTTGCTGCGCCGCCACCGCGTGGTCGATGCGCTGAGGACGGAGTACCAGCGAAGGTACGGCAGTCTGAGGCCGCTTACACAGAACTCGCACGCCCGGCCTCTCGCGAGTGACTCGCCCCCGCCGACCGCGACCATCCCGGAACTCGAAGCCGCGAAGGGGGAAATTCTGAGCCATTTGTCCGAGGTCAAGCGGGACGAGGAAGTGGCGAGTCGAGAGCTCCTCCTGGTCCTTACGACGCGCGATGAGATCGGAGACGAGATTCGCCAGCTCAGGCAGCTTCTGATCCAGGAGCTCAACGACAAGGGCGAACTCCGACGCAAGATAGCGGCACTTGAGATGGAGCGTGCGGAATTGAGTCAACGCGTCGCTGAGCTCACTCAGGTCCTCATGCTGTTGGGTCACGACCGGCTTGGCCTGACGGAGAGCGAGAACGAGCTGAACGACAGGCGTGCCGAGCTGTACTTCGCCTGGGCGCGTTCGCAGGAGGTGAGGAGCTCGAAGCAAGCGGAAAGCATCCACGGCCTCAAGGCGGAGGTGGCGGGCCTTGAGGACAAGCTCAAGGCCGCGGAGCAGCTCATCATGACCCTGGGCGCCTCTCGGAACCTCTGACGAACGGGGTTGCCACGATCTGTGGTTCCCATCAGGGCGACTTGAGCAGGTCCCTGAGTCCGGCGGTGAACGCCCGTACGTCCTCCTCGCTCGGCCGTCCCACGGGCACCTCGGGCGCCGCGTCCGCGTCCGGCAGGCGGCACGGGCGGCAGAGGCCGTCGGGGAGGGCTTCCGGGCGCCCAGGTGTGCCGCACCTGGTGCACTCCAGCATCACGCGGTGTACGGGCGTGCCCGGTGCGGGCGGCGCGGGGGCGGTGGGTACGTACGCCGGGATCTTGTCGGTGAGGCGGCGACGTACGAAGCCGACCGGGGAGTCGACACCCGGCGGAAGCCCGGCGGTGAGGGCCCGCGTGAGGTAGTCGGCGTCCACGCCACGGTCGAACCACGCGGCGGCCAGGGCCTCCAGGACCGCGCAGTCGGCGGCGGACAGCGTCAGGCGGGAGTCGATGCGGCCCAGCCGCGCCAGCGTGAGGTAGGCGGGGGAAGGCTCGGCGGAGGCCGCGGCACGCTGCGGGGGCACGACGGGCACGACGGGCGCGGCAGGGACGGGCTCCGGCGGTGCGGGGGTCTCCGCAGGGGTGCAGGGCCGGGCCGCGGTGGCTGCCGGGGTGACCTCGGTGGCCGCCCACCACTCGTTGTCGCGGGCCGTGCGTGACCAGAAGGTCCGCGAGACCCAGCGGACCTGCCCCTGCTCGCCGACGAGGCACCGTACGCGGCGCAGATATCCGGCGGCGGCCAGCGCCTTCAGGGCCGAGCCGACGGCCTGCTGGCCGTACAGCGGCAGCTGCTTGGCGAGGCTCTTGACGTCCATCGAGGCGCCCTCGGGGAGCTGGTCGATGAACCCGGCGATGTACCGCTCGCGGGCGGGAAGCAGGGCGAAGTCATCTGCGGTGCGCTGGAGTTGGTCAGGCATGGTGCGCTTGCCGTAACCGGGCTTGGCCATCGGGTACGGGCGCGAGGCTGCGGGGGTGCGCAGGGCGAAGTTAAGGTGCTCGGTAGCCACGGGATCGCTTTCTTCGATCTTGCGGTCAGACCCCGGCCTGGTGCGACTAACACCGCGTCGGGGTCGTTTGGTTCTCGCACCGTAAGCAGTCCCCACGCTCCGCCGCAAGTCAGTCACTATTAGTCATACTTGCTGGCCGTGGCGGGTCAGGGAGGTTGGGGAGGGTTTCCCAAACCCCCTTCTTTCCCTACCGGTCAAAGGCACCGCTCGGGTCCCGGCCCTCGGATCCCGACGCCCGGATCCCGACGCCCGGATCCCGAAGCTCGGGCGCCGGGCGGAAGCCTCGATTCCGGGCCCCGAAAGTGTGAACAGGCCCGTCCCGGCGCTCGGATCCCGGGTCCCGGGCTTCGAGCGCCGAGGCGGGCAGGGGCGCCCGTCACCGCAGCGACTCGGGCAGCTCCTCCCGGTGGAGGATGCCCAGCCGCTGCGTGGCGCGGGTCAGTGCCACGTACAGGTCGCTCGTCCCGAACCTCCCGGGCTCCACCACCAGCACGTTGTCGAATTCGAGCCCCTTGGCCTCACGCGGGCCCAGCAGCACCACGGGACGGGTGAGGTCGGGTTCGGCGCCCGGGGTGATCCCGTCGAGCGGGGCCGCGATCTCGTCGTGCAGCTCGCGCGGCGCGATCACCGCGAGGCGGCCCTCCTCGGGCGTCAGCTCCTCGACGGCCCGCGCGACCGCGCCCGCCAGGTCGGCGCCGGTGTCCCGCGTCCACGGGGTCTCGCCGGTGGACCGCACCGATCCGGGCGGCTCGAAGGACGGGTCCTCGGCCTGTATCACCCTGGCGGCCAGCTCCATGATCTCGGCGGGCGTACGGTAGTTGACCCCCAGCCGCACATGCTCGAAGCGGTCGCCGACATACGGCTCCAGGATCCTCTCCCACGAGCCGATGCCCGCCTCCTCGGACGTCTGCGCCGGGTCACCGACCAGGGTCAGCGAGCGGGTCGGCGACCGGCGCATCAGCAGCCGCCAGGCCATCGGCGACAGCTCCTGCGCCTCGTCGACGATGATGTGCCCGAACGCCCAGGTGCGGTCGGCGGCCGCGCGCTCGGCGGCGCTGCGGTGGTCGGCCTCCTCCTGGCGCTCCGCCATCCGCTCGGCGTCGATGATGTCGTGGGCGGCCAGGATCTCCGACTCCTCCTCGTCCTCGAACTCGTAGGTCTCCGAGCCCCGGGACAGCTCCAGGACACCCTGCGCGTAGGCGACCCGCTCCTGGCGCTCCGCCTCGGCGGCGGCCCGCTCGGCGCTGTCGTCGGACCCGAGCAGCTCGGCCGCCTCGTCGAGGAGCGGCACATCGGCCGGCGTCCACTCCCGGTCGCCGGGAGCGCGCCGGATCGCCTGCGCGTCCTCGTCCGGCAGGTACACCGGCTCGGTCAGATAGTCGGCGAGGAAGTCCTCGGGGGTGAGCAGCGGCCAGAGCTCGCCGACCGCCGCGTGCACCTCCTCGCTCGTGGCGACGCTCTTGCCGAGCTGGGCGACGTCGTCCGGGCCCAGGAAGTTGGGGCCGCCGTACGGGTCGGCGCCGATGCGTTCGGTGAGCTGCCTGGTGAGCGCGTCGATCACCTGGAACGTGAAGTACGGGCGGGCGAGGTTGTGCGGCAGCCTGGTCTCGCGGGCCGACTGCCGTGCCTCGTAGGCGATCTCCCAGTCGAGGATCAGGTCCCCGTCGTCGTGCGGGATGACCATGGGCGCGCCCGGCTCGGGCAGCCCCTGCCGGTCGCGTACGGCGAGGGCGAGGGCCTCGGCCATCCCCGCACCGCCCTTGACGGCTGCCGCGCGGGGGGTGTCGGTGGCGCGGGCGTGGACCCCGGGGAAGAGCTCGGCCTGGGTGGCGAGCATGACGCCGGTCTCGCCGAGCGCGGGCAGGACCTCGCCGATGTAGCGCAGGAAGGCCGGGTTGGGGCCCACGACCAGGACCGCGCGCTTGGCCAGCAGCTCGCGGTGTTCGTACAGCAGGAACGCGGCCCGGTGCAGCGCGACCGCCGTCTTGCCGGTCCCGGGGCCGCCCTCGACGACGAGGACCCCACGGTGCGGGGCGCGGATGATGCGGTCCTGCTCCGCCTGGATGGTCCGCACGATGTCGCCCATGCGGCCGGTGCGGGCGGAGCTCAGGGCGGCGAGCAGCACGGCGTCACCGCTCGGGTCCTCGAAACCGCTGCGCTCGTCGTCCCCCAGGTCGAGGATCTCGTCGTGCAGCTCGGTGACCGTGCGGCCCTCGGTGGTGAGGTGTCTGCGCCGGCGGAGCCCCATCGGCGTATACCCGGTCGCGAGATAGAAGGGACGGGCGACCGGTGCCCGCCAGTCGATCAGAAGGGGCGTGTGCTCGGTGTCGTCCTCACGAATTCCGATACGGCCGATATGGTGCGCGGCGCCGTCGCGGAGATCGATCCGGCCGAAGCACAGCGAACCGTCCACCGCATTCAGGGCGGCCAGCAGGCCGGAGCGCTCGGAGACGAGCACATCACGTTCGAGCCGGGCCTGCAGGCCGTTCCCCACCGGCGTCAACGCGTCCTCGACGCGCTGAGCGGTGACCCCGCGCAGCTCGTCGACACGGTCGTAGAGCCGGTCGATGAATTCCTGCTCCTTCTGCAATTCGACGTTTCCGCGAGTTGACAAAATCGCTCCCTGCCGGATATGGTGTTTCTAGTGGCCCCCGGTGAGGGGCCTTTTCTGTGGGCACACAGAACCACTCAATATACGTGAGGAAATCCCCGTTCCGCAATTGCGGAACGGGGATTTCCTGTGTTCAGCGGTATGACGCCTGTCATGCGTCCTCATGACAGGCGTCATACGGACCCGATGACACACCGCACTGCCGTCCACCCCCTACCGCCGGGAGTGTGGAGGACATGAACGCAGTCATCGAAACCATCGGACTGAAACGGAGCTATCGGGGCTTCGAGGCCGTACGCGGCATCGACTTCACGGTCGCCCGCGGAGAGCTCTTCGCCCTGCTGGGGACCAACGGCGCGGGCAAGACATCCACCCTCGAACTCCTGGAGGGGCAGGACACCCCCACCGGCGGGACCGTCCGGGTGCTGGGCCACGACCCGTTCCACGACCGGACGGCGGTCCGCCACCGCATCGGGGTGATGCTCCAGGAGGGCGGTTTCCCGCCGGAGCTGACGGTCCTGGAGACCGTACGCATGTGGGCGGGCTGCACGACCGGCGCACGCCCCGCCGACGAGGCCCTCGAACTGACCAGGCTGTCAGACCGGCGCTCGGTGAGGGTCAAGCAGCTCTCCGGCGGCGAACGCCGCCGCCTGGACCTCGCCCTGGCCCTGCTCGGCCGGCCCGAGGTGCTGTTCCTCGACGAGCCGACGACCGGCCTTGACGCCCAGTCGCGCCGGGACACCTGGGAGCTGATCCGCGAACTCAAGGCCCAGGGCACGACCGTGCTCCTCACCACGCACTACCTGGAGGAGGCCGAGCAGCTCGCCGACCGGCTGGCGATCATGCACCAGGGGCTGATCGCCACCACCGGGCGGGTGTCCGACGTGGTGGCCGAGCGCCCCTCACGGATCAGCTTCCAGCTGCCCCAGGACCGCTTCCTCGGTGAACTGCCGCCGCTCGCGCCGATGGGCGTGACCCGGCACTCCGACGAGGGGGGAACCGTGCGGCTGGAGACCCGGGACCTGCAGCGCACGACCACCGAACTGCTCACCTGGGCCCACCACGCGGGCGTCGAGCTGCACGCGCTCGACGCGCGTTCCGCATCGCTGGAAGAGGCCTTCATGGAGATCGCCAAGGGCTTCGAGGACTTCGAGAACGCCGGGAACGAGGAGACACGATGACGACGACCGCGAGCGTGACACGACCGGGGACGACCGCGCCCGCGCGGAGCGGTGCCACCGCCCGGCTGGTCGCCCTCGGCCGCGCGGAGCTGACCCTCCTGCTGCGCAGCAGGGCCGCGCTGGTCACCGCACTCCTCGTGCCGGCCGTCACCGCCTTCTCGATGCGCGGCATGGTGAAGGGCCTGGACCTGGGCGGCACCGGCCTGTCGATCGCCACCGTCCTGCTGCCGGGTTCGCTGGGGCTGGCGCTGATCTTCTCCGTCTACTCGAATCTGGTCGGTGTGTACGTCACACGACGCGAGAGCCTCGTGCTCAAGCGGTTGCGTACGGGTGAGGTGCGCGACTGGGAGATCTTCGCGGGCGGAGCACTCCCGGCCCTGATGCTGGCGCTGGTGCAGTGCGTACTGCTGATCATCGGCCTCACGGTGGTCCTGGACGCACCCGCGCCCGCGGCGCCGCACCTGGTGGTCCTCGGCCTGCTGGTGGGTGTGGCGATGCTCGTGGCCGCGAGCGCCCTGACGGCCGCGGTCACCCGGACGGCAGAGAGCGCGCAGCTGACCTTCCTGCCGTTCTGGCTGGTGAGCATGGTCGGCTCCGGGATGTTCGTACCGCGCGGGGTGCTGCCGGGCGTGGCCGGCGACATCAGCGCCTGGCTGCCCTTCTCGCCGGTGATGGACCTCCTCCAGGGCGGCTGGACGGGCAGCCTCGGTGGCGTGGACCAGATCCGGCTGCTGCTCGCCGCCCTGGCGTGGACAGGTGTGGCGGCTCTCGGAGTGCGGCAGTGGTTCCGTTGGGGTCCGCGCGGCTGACAGCGCGCCCCGGAGCACGGGGGCGCACGGACGAGGAAGTTGGGGACCATGAGCACCATGAGCGTGGAGGACTGGGTGGAGAGGCTCGGCGGCCCGGACGGCCCCAGCCGGTACCGCCGTTACGCGGTGAGCAGCGTCGGCTTCATGTCCGTCTGCGAGGTGGGGCTGTGGACGGTCTGGGTCGTGCGGGGCGACTTCGGCGTGCTGGTGCCGACGACCGTGATCGTGCTGGGCATCGCGCACGCCGGGGTCCAGCTCCTGCTGTGGCGCTCCGCCCTCTACCACTACCTCGCCCTCGGCCCACGGCCCCACCGGCTCGTGGCGGTGTACACGGTCCTGACCCTGGCCATGGCGGCATGGGGATGCGTGCTGCTGTCGTCCGGCCGCATCGAGAACAACGACCTGACGGCCTACATGCTGTGGCTGCTGATGTTCTACGCCGGGCCGCCCGTGCTGGGCCTCGGACCTCGCGCGGGGGCGGCCCTCGTGGCGGTCGTGTCGGTCGCGTCCCTGACGGGGGCGGCCGTGGCGGGGCTGTCGGGCGAGACCCTGGTCCTGCTCATCGGCGCCACCGCGGTCATGGTGCCGTTCATGGCCGCCGCCTCCCTCGCCTCCGGCTGGGGCGTCCGGCTCGTCGAGGAACTGGTGGCCGCCCGCGAGACGCAGGCACGCCTGGCCGTCGCCGAGGAACGCCTGCGCTTCGGCCGCGACCTGCACGACGTGCTCGGCCGCAACCTCGCGGTCGTGGCGCTCAAGAGCGAACTCGCCGCACAGCTCGCGCGGCGCGGCCGGCCCGAGGCGGTCGACCACATGGAGGAGGTGCAGAACATCGCGCGGGAGTCCCAGCGGGAGATCCGCTCGGTGGTCCGCGGCTACCGCACCGCCGACCTCCACACCGAACTCGCCGGAGCACGCTCCGTCCTGGAGGCCGCGGGCATCGACTGCCGCATCGAGTACGGACCCGCCGACCGCCTGCCCGCCGACGTGCAGTCGGCCCTCGGCTGGGTGGTGCGCGAGGCGACGACCAACGTGCTCCGCCACGCGCAGGGCGCGTCCCGCTGCACCATGTCACTCCGTACGGCGGGTCCGACCACGGCCCTGCTCGTGATGGAGAACGACGGGGTGTCCGAAGCGGAACCAGGCACCGGCACAGGCCTGGCCGGACTGAAGGAGCGCCTGGGCGCGCTGAACGGCACGCTGGCCTTCGAACAGCACTCCGGCGGAGTCTTCCGCCTCACCGCGAGCATCCCCTGGGAGGAAGCCGAATGATCAGGGTCCTGTTGGCGGACGACGAGCACCTCATCCGCGGCGCGCTCGCCTCCCTCCTCACCCTGGAGGACGACATCGCCGTCGTCGCGCAGGCCGGAACCGGCGACGAGGCCCTGGCCATGGCGAGGGCGCACCGCCCCGACGTCGCCGTGCTCGACCTCCAGATGCCCGGCCTCGACGGCGTGGCGGTCGCCGAGCAGCTGCGCGCCGCCGTGCCCGGATGCGCCGCGATGATCGTCACCAGCCACGCCCGGGCAGGGGCCCTGAAGCGCGCGCTGAGCGTGGGGGTGCGCGGCTTCGTACCCAAGACGGTCTCCGCGCAGCAGCTGGCGCAGATCATCCGGACCGTTCACACCGGCGGCCGCTACGTCGACCAGGAACTCGCGGCCGACGCGATCGCCGCCGGCGAGTCACCCCTGACACCCCGGGAGGCGGAACTCCTGTCGTACGCCGAGGACGGAGCCCCGGTCGCGGACATCGCCTCCCGCGCCTCGCTGTCCAGCGGAACGGTCCGCAACTACCTCTCGGCCGCGGCGATGAAGCTCGGCGCGGAGAACCGGCACGTGGCCGCCCGCATCGCGCGGGAGCACGGCTGGCTCTAGAGGGCTTCCGCAGTGGAGTGTACGTTTGTACATACTCATCCGGGGGGCGGCGTCCGCCCGGCCGTGCACTCCTGAAAGAGCGCGTCACCGATGGACCTGGCCACACGCCGCCGCCGAGCGGCACTGTTCCTCTTCTTCCTCATACCCGGCCTGTCGATCTCCTCCTGGGTGACGCGGACACCCGACATCAGGGACCAACTGGGGGTGTCGACCGTGGAGATGGGGCTCGTCCTCTTCGGCCTGTCCGTCGGCTCCATGCTCGGCATCCTCACCTCCGGGCCGCTGGTCGCACGCTTCGGAACCCGGCCCGTCATGGGTGTGGGGACCGTGCTGATCATCGCCGGCGCGGTGGCCATCGGCTGCGGTACGCCGCTCTCCTCCGCCCCCACCGTCGCCGCCGGGCTGTTCCTCTTCGGGGCGGGGATGGGCGGCGGAGAGGTGGCCGTCAACGTCGACGGCGCGGAGGTCGAGCAGATCACCCGCAGCACCGTGCTGCCCACCCTGCACGGCTTCTTCAGCCTCGGCACCGTCGTGGGAGCCTCGCTCGGCATCCTGTGCACCGCCGTCGGCTTCCCGGTGCAGTGGCACCTGACCGCCATGGCCGTGGTCACGGCCGGGATGTGTGCGTACGCCATCCGCTCGATCCCCGCCGGCGTCGGCAGGACCAGGAAGGCCCGGCGGTCCGAGGGTGGCACCACGCCCGCCCGCCCCGCGGTCTGGAAGGACCGCCGCCTGCTGCTGATCGGCGGCATCATCCTCGCGATGGCGCTGGCCGAGGGTGCCGCCAACGACTGGCTGCCCCTGCTCATGGTCGACGGCCACGGCGTCGACCCCGCCCTGGGATCGGCCGTCTACGCGGGCTTCGCCGCCGCCATGACGCTCGGCCGCTTCTGCGGCGGCTTCCTCATCGACCGCTTCGGCCGCGCCCCCGTCGTCCGGGCCAGCGCACTGTCCGCCGCCCTCGGGCTCACTCTCGTCATCTTCGCCGACTCGCCCGTTCTGGCCGGCGCGGCCGTCCTCTTCTGGGGCCTGGGCGCCTCGCTCGGCTTCCCCGTCGCCCTCTCGGCGGCGGGTGACTCGGGCCCCGACCCGGCGGCCCGGGTCAGCCTGGTCGCGATGATCGGCTACATCGCGTTCCTCGTCGGGCCTCCCGGGCTCGGCTTCCTCGGTGACCACTACGGGCTGAGGTCCGCCATGATCGTCGTCCTCGCGTTCGTGACCGTGGCCGTGTTCCTGGCCCCGGCCATCGGCACCCGCCGCGCGGCCGTCTCAGCCCCGGCCGCCGGGTAGCCGATCGTCGCTGGGAGGTTACGGACGTCAACCGCCCCTTTTGCGGGCCGATTCCTGTCCGTGATCTCCCAACGACGGCTGCCCCCACCGTCAGGCGGCGGCCGGGACCGCGGGGTGGGCGGGGTGGCGGGTCGGCTCCTGGCGCGCGATGCCGAAGCCGGTGTAGCCGCAGATCACAGCGATGATCACGCCGAAGTAGTTCAGGAACGCGTATGGGGCGTACGCCATGGTGGCGACACCCAGGGTCGCGGACATGTAGGTGGCGGCCTCCGTCCACGGGACCAGCGGGACGAAGACCGTCCCGGAGTCCTCCAGGGTGCGCGAGAGGTTCTTCGGGGCGAGTCCCCGCTCCGGGTAGACGTCCCGGAACGCCTGGCCCGGCACGATGATCGTCAGGTACGAGACGCCCATCGCGAGCGCCGTACCCAGCGAGCTCAGCGCGGTGGCGAGGATGATCCCGCCCGTCCTGCGGACCTTGGACAGCAGACGGTGCATCAGGACGTCCAGGCAGCCGGTCTCGGTCAGGATGCCCGCGAAGGCGAAGCCGGCGAGACCGATCAGCATCGTCGTCGCCATGGACGACATGCCGCCGCGGTTGAGGAGCGTGTCCGCCGCTTCGGACAGGTGCTGGGGGTCGATGTCTCCGTGGCCGCTCAGCATCGACGAGGTGAAGCCCGTCGATGCGGCGGAACAGATCTGCTGGAGGGAGAACCCCTGGAAGATCCCGCCCAGGGCTCCCGCGACCGCCGACGAGGCGATGATGGTCGGCAGCGGAGGCTTTTTCATGACCGCGCCCAGGAGCACGACGGCCGGTGGCAGCAGAAGCAGCAGATTGAAGTGGAACGCCTGCTCCAGCACGTCCTGCAGGGCCTCGGTGCGCTGGGCGGCCTGCCCGTCGGCGTGCTGGGTGCGCCCCAGGACCAGGTACAGGATGCCGGCCAGGACCGCGGCCGGGCCCGTCGTGTAGAGGAGGTGCCGGATGTGCTCGAAGAGAGTCGAACCGGCCACTGCGGGGGCCAGGTTGGTGGTGTCCGACATCGGGGACATCTTGTCGCCGAAGTAGGCGCCGGAGATGATGGCGCCCGCCGTCATCGGCAGGGACACACCGAGACCGCCGGCCACCCCGATCAGGGCGACACCGACCGTGCCGACGGCTCCCCAGGAGGTGCCGGTCACCGTCGAGACGACCATGGTGATCAGGAACGCCAGCACCACGATCCACGACGGCTGTATGGACTTGAGCCCCCAGTCGACGATCATCGGGATCGTGCCGCTCAGCGTCCAGGTGCCGATCAGCATGCCGATGGATATGAGGATCAGCAGCGCCGGCATCGCGGCGTCGATCTTCGACCGAACGCCGGCGAGCATCTCGTCCCAGGTGACACCGAGCCACAGCGCGATGGCGCCGGCTACGACGCAGGCCGCGATGAGGAGGACCACGGGATCGAGGCCGAGCCACACCGTGCCCGTGATCATCAGGGCCAGCATCAGCACGACGGGCAGCGCGGCGACGAACAGCCCGGGGGTACGACGTACGCGTGGGGGCGCCGCCACGGTGGAGGGATCGGTCATTTCGGGTACTCCAGTGCCCGGCTGGGGCCGGGCCGGTCGGCGGGGCAGGAGGGGGCGGCCGACGGCTGAGGGGGCAGCTGCGTCGGCCGGAGGACGCCGGGACACCCCGGAGGGGGCCGGATCATGCGGCGTAGGGCATGCGGAGGTGCGCCCGGGCGGTACGAGTACGGCGCCCGAGGCGTGTGGAGGGGTGGGGCTTCCCCGGGGTGGGTCAGCCGGCGGTCGGTGACTCCGACGTCGGGGCGGTCGCCGCCGGGTCCGTGGTCGAGGCCGCCATCTGAGCCCGTACGCGGTCGAGATGGAGCTGCATGAGAGCGGCGGCGCGCTCTCCGTCGCCGTCCGCCACGGCTGCGGCGATCTCCTCGTGATCGTCCAGGGAGTCGGCCGTGTGGGCCGGTGGAACGTCCAGCGGACTGCGCAGCAGGATGATCTGCTGCTGCACACGCCACAGCTGCTCCGCGACCCGTGGACTGCGCGCGGTGTCGATCAGGGTTCGGTGGAAGTCCAGATCCAGCCGGTGCACGAGGCGCCGGCCGCCCTGGATGGTCTTCCGCGCGCGGGCGCAGGCCGCGTGCAGCGCGGCCACGTCCTTGTCGTCACGGCGCTCGGCGGCGAGCCGGGCGGACGCCGTCTCCAGCGCGGTACGGAGCTCGAACAGGGCCGCCACGTCGTCCGGGTCGGCCGCGAAGACCGTGGCGCCCCGGTTGGGGGTGTGCACGAGCAGGCCCTCGCTGACCAGTTGACGTACCGCCTCGCGCAAGGGGCCCCGGCTGGTTCCGAGCTCCCGGGCGAGCACCACCTCGTTGATCCGGGTGCCCGGGGCGAGGCGGCCGCTGAGCAGCCGTTCGCGGAGCACTTCGACGATCTGGACGGCAAGGCCGCGTTGCAGGGTCTCGCTCACGGGCACTGCCTCCTTCGACCGGGAAAGTGTTGACAGTCGCCAGTTGACAACCACGTTTCCGCAGCTGTCAAGGGCTGTCCACGAAATCGCTCCCGCATTCGACAGGTTCCACGCCAAGTGATAACTGTCGACAGTTGACACCAACCCGAGAGGCGGACGTAACTGATGCACACCGTGGTGGCCGAGGTATGGCGCGGCGAGTTCCTGGAGTCCGTGCACCACGGGACGGTTCTCGCGACCGGCCCGGACGGGTCCGAGAGTGTACGGATCGGGGACGTCGATGCCCCGATGTATCCGCGCTCGTCCAACAAGCCCCTCCAGGCGCTCGGCATGCTGCGCGCCGGACTCGAACTGGACGGCCCCCTCCTGGCGCTGGGCTGTGCCAGCCACTCCGGTGAGGGCATTCACCTGGAGGGCGTACGGGCGATCCTGGCCTCGGCAGGGCTCGGCACGGACGCGCTGCGCTGCACGGCTGCCCTGCCTATCGGCGAGGACGCCCTGCGCGCCTACCTGGAGGCCGGGGGGCAGCCCTCCCCGCTGACGATGAACTGCTCGGGCAAGCACGCCGCCATGCTGGCGACCTGTGTCACCAACGGCTGGGACACCGCCACGTACCTCGATCCCCGGCACCCGCTCCAGGTGCTGCTGCGCGAGACGCTGGAGGAGACGGCGGGAGAGAAGGTCGCGGCGACGGGTGTCGACGGTTGCGGCGCGCCGCTGTTCGCCATCAGCCTGCGCGGCCTCGCCCGGGCGTTCGGCCGCTTGGCCTCGGCGCCGGAGGGAAGCCTCGAACACCGCGTGGCCCGGGCGATGAACGCGCACCCGCGCCACGTCGGTGGCACCGGACGTGACGTGACACGCCTCATGGGGGCGCTGCCGGGCGCCGTCGCCAAGGACGGCGCCGAGGGTGTCTACGCACTCGGCCTGCCGGACGGATCGGCGGTGTCGCTGAAGATCGCCGACGGATCCCAGCGTTCCCGCCCCGTGGTGATGATCGCCGCCCTGCGCCACCTAGGGGTGGACGTGGACGGAGACGAGACCCTCACCGCCCTCGCCACGGCACCGGTCCTCGGCCACGGCGAGGTGGTGGGATCGGTCCGGCCCACCTTCTGAGGGCGGTGGGCCCCGGGGGCGGCCTGCCGGGCCCGCCTCGACGGGCGCGTGGACCGGTTCCCTGACCGGGAGTACTTCACGGGCGGCACGCCCGGGCCTGCGCATGCCGTCGAGGGCCACGGGAGCCAGGCCTCCGGGCCCCGGCATGCCCCGGCCGGGGCCCGGGGCGCAGCGGAGCCCCGCGCCGAGGAATGGGGTCGGGCTGGGGGCGGCACTGCAGTGATCCCCCTCACTTCTGGATCGGTCGATCTAAAAACCCTTGACCGGCACGCCAGGCCGAGGGGAGTATTTCGGCATGAACGATCCAGAATCCACGGGGGGCGGCGCCGGCGCCCGCTCCCCATTGAGCCGCGCGATGGTGCTGTTGCTGGCGGTGACGTGCGGCGCGGCAGTCGCGAACATCTACTACGCGCAGCCGCTGCTGCCCGTCGTCTCCGAGGCCCTGGGTGTCTCCGAGGGAGCCGGCGGCCTGATCGTCACCGCCTCCCAGATCGGCTACGCGCTCTCGCTGGCACTGCTGGTGCCCCTGGGCGACGTACTCGAGCGCCGCCGGCTGGTGAGCGGGCTGCTCGCCCTGAGCGCCGTCGCTCTCCTGGGCGCGGCGGCAGCCCCTTCGCTGGGCGCGCTGTACGCCTCGGTCGCGCTGGTCGGGGTGACCTCCGCCGTGGCGCAGATCGTGGTGCCGATGGCCGCTTCCCTGGCCGCCGACCACGAACGCGGCGCGGCGGTCGGTACGGTCATGAGCGGCCTGCTCATCGGCATCATGCTCGCGCGGACCGTCGCGGGGGCCCTGGCTGAATTCGGGGACTGGCGGCTGGTGTTCGTCTTCGCGGCGGCCGTCATGGTGGTGCTGGCGATCACCCTGCGCCTGGTTCTGCCTCTCGTGCCGCCGACCGCGACGACGCCCTATCCCCAGCTGCTGCGCTCGGTGGTGACGCTGGTGCGCACCGAGTCGCTGCTGCGCAGGCGCATGGGTCTGGCGGCGGTCGGCATGGGCGGATTCACGGTCCTGTGGACCGCCTCGTCGTTCCTGCTGGCCGGCCCCACCTACGGGTACGGCCCGGCGATCATCGGTCTGTTCGGCCTGGTCGGGGTCGTCGGAGCCGCCCTCGCGTCGGTGGCCGGCCGGCTGGCGGACCGGGGGCGCGCCCGCCAGGTGACCACCGGCGGGCTGATCGTGCTGACGGGCAGCTGGGGCGTCCTCGTCCTCGCCGGCCTGGGAGGCCCGCTCGGTCTGGGCGCGCTGATGACCGGCATCGTGGCGCTCAACCTGGCACAGCAGGCACTGCTGATCAGCCACCAGAGCGTCCTGTACCGCCGCATCCCGCACGCCCGCAGCCGGGTCACCACAGCGCTCATGGTCTCCGCCTTCGCCGGCAGCACCGTCTCCTCCGCGCTGACAGCGGCGCTGTATCCGCTCGTGGGCTGGGCGGGCGTCTCCGCGCTCGGAGCGGTGATCGCGCTGATCGGCCTCGCGATCTGGTCCCTCGAACTGCTCCGCCCCAGCCCCGCGGAGCCGCTCGCCGGCCCTTCGGCCGACGAGGACACCCAAACGGCCCGCGCCTGCGCCGAACTCACCGGCGCACAGGCGAAGGAGACCGCACATGCCTGAGGTCCGCCGAGTGGCGATCCTGGACGACTACCAGCACACGGCACACCGTCACGCCGCCTGGGAAACCCTGCCCGAAGGCGCCCACCTCACGTATTTCTCCGAGCACTTGGGCGGGCCCGAGGAGGTGATCGCCGCACTGCGGCCGTTCGACGTGGTCGTCGCCATGCGCGAGCGCACCCCCTTCCCCGCCGAGGTGCTCGGCAGGCTGCCGAACCTCCGCCTGCTGGTGACCACGGGCCCGGCCAACGCGGCCATCGACACGGCTGCGGCCGCGCGGCAAGGGATCGTGGTGTCCGGCACCCGCGCCGCAGGACTGACCTCGACGGCCGAGCTGACATGGGGACTCCTGCACGCCCTGACGCGCTCCATCCCCGCCGAGGACCGCAACCTGCGTGACGGTGTCTGGCAGCGGACCGTGGGGCGTGACCTGCACGGCGCCCGGCTGGGCGTCATCGGCCTGGGAGGTGTGGGCAGCCGCGTGGCCCAGGTCGGAGTCGCCTTCGGCATGGACGTCGTCGCCTGGAGCGCCCACCTCGATCCGGAGCACGCGAAAGCGCTGGGTGTCGCCCCTGTCAGCAAGCGGGAACTGCTGAGCACGTCGGACGTGGTGACCCTCCACGTCCGGCTCTCCCCACGCACCGTCGGCCTCATCGGTGCCGACGAACTCGCCCTCATGGGGCCGCACGCGCTGCTCGTCAACACCTCCCGGGCGCCCGTCGTCGACGAGACGGCGCTACTGGCCGCCCTGCACGCCGGAACGTTGGGCGGAGCCGCCCTGGACGTCCACCTCACCGAGCCGCTGCCCGCCGGTTCGCCCTGGCACGACGCTCCGCGGACCGTCCTCACCCCACACCTGGGCTACGTCACCGCCGACGCCTACGAGATCTTCTACCGCGACGCACTCGGCGACATCCTCGCCTACGCCTCCGGCGCACCGGTCCGCGTGCTCACGCCGTGACCGGACCACGCCCCGCCACCCCGACAGACGAACGAGCAGAGGGACCCACCATGACCGCCAGCGAGCAGACCACCACCGCCCACCCGCCGCACGACGCCGCCGACATATCGGGGGGCCGCCTGCCGCACCTGTGGACGCGGACCCTGGGCGACCTCACCATCACGTACGTCCCCGACGCCGGCGTCCACATGATCCCCACCCGGGTCTACCCCGCCTCCGCCGACGAGGACTGGGCGGACCACGGCCCCCACATGACGGACGCGGGCCACCTGGCCATGAGCTGCGGAGCACTGCTCGTCGAACGTGGAGGGAAGCGCCTGCTCCTGGACGCCGGACACGGCAGCATCTCGGGCGAGGACCCCGAACACTTCCAGCACGGCTTCGACCACGTACAGACCCTTCCCGACCACCTGAAAAGCCTGGGCGTCGACCCGGCCACCCTGGAGACGGTCGCCTTCACCCACCTGCACGACGACCACACCGGCTGGGCCCGGCCGGACGCCGTCGACGATCCGCGCAGCCTGTTCCCCAACGCGCGCTGGCTCGTAGGGGCAGGTGAACTGGAGGGCCCCGACCCCGCCGCCGGCCCACGGCTCGCCGGACAGGACGAACGGACCACAGCCGTCGCCGACGGGACCGAGATAGCCGAAGGCGTACGTGCCTGGGCGCTCCCCGGGCACACCACCGGGCACACGGCCTGGGTCCTCGACACCGGTGACGGCCGCCGGGTCGTGGCCTTCGGCGACGCCATGCACTCACCCGTCCAAGTCCAGCACCCCGACTGGGAGGTCGTCCTCGACCACGACCGGGCCGAGGCGGAGGACTCGCGCCGCCGGCTCGTCGAATTCCTCGCCCAGGACGGTGTCTTCGGCTTCGGCGTGCACTTCGCCGACCAGCAGCTCGGAACCGTCGACGACGCCGGCCGCTGGCGCCCTTGGGAGGACGGGCGAGACAACCGCTAGGGGGCGTGCGTCCGGCTCAGGCCGGATCAGGGAGCGCGGCCTCGTGCCGTGGATCGCCCAGCACGCCCGCCAGCAGCCGCAGGGTGTGGTCGGCCGACTCCCGGGCGCCGAGCGTCCCGGCGTCCACGGTCAGGAGACGCCATGGGGACCGCGCCAGGACGCGGCGGGTCAACTCCTCCTCGTACCGCAGGTGAGTGGACTTGCCGACGCCGGGGCTGTTGCCGATGACGGGCGCCTGGTCGCTGGGAAGCAACGGACAGCCGAACCCGCCCGAACCGGGCCCGTGCGTGTCCTCGATCTCCCACGGAGCAGCCGCCCGAGCGTCACTTTGTCACAGCGGAGCAACCGCTCCGCACGTCGCCGGAGTTACCGACTCCCGCTGGATAGGGTCCCCCGGAATCACTGGTGAATCATGAGGGGGTTTCATGAGGTTCAAGCGAGTGGGCCGGTTCGGTACGACAGGCGCGTTGGTCGCCGCGTCGCTCGGCGCGTCGGTCGTCCTCACTCCGTCGGCGGCATCCGCGGAGAGCGCCTGGGAGTGCTACGGCACCGCGGTCAAGCGCTGCGCCGCCGTCTGGTGGGACGAAACGGCCGACACCTACCGGGCGCGGGCGAAGATCACCGACGTCGCGGGTGGTGGCAGTTACCAGGTCAAGGTCACCGACGTGAAGCTTCAGCGCTTCAGCGGCAACGGCTGGGTGACGCTGCGCACCGCGGCGGACGGCGACGGCTGGAAGGACACCGAGGACCTGGCCGGCACCACCACCGTCGACCCGTGCAAGTGGCCGACGTCGAGTTTCGGTGTGGTGGCGACGTTCAGCTGGAAGGGGGCGTCCTCGGGTGAGAAGACCTGGCGTCCCGACAACTCGTGGGCGCTGCTCTGCGACTGAGCCGCCGTACGCGTCCGTCCCGCACCGGGGGTGTGGGACGGACGCGTTCACCCGGCATCCGCCCCGCACGCTCCGTCATCGGGCCTTGACTTGGAGTGCGCTCCAGCACCTAGCGTCCCGGCCATGACCACACCTCAGCGCAAGATCGGATCGGGCTTCGGCGCCCGGAGCACCACGGACGACGTCCTGAGCGGGATCGACCTGAGCGGCAGCACCGCGATCGTCACCGGTGGCTACTCGGGGCTCGGCCTGGAGACGACCCGGGCACTGGCGGGTGCCGGAGCCCGCGTCGTGGTCCCCGCCCGGCGACGGACGGCAGCCGAGGCTGCGGTCGAGGGCATCGACGGCGTCGAGACGGAGGACCTCGACCTCTCCGACCTCGAAAGCGTCCGCGGGTTCGCCGAGCGGTTCCTGGCCTCGGGGCGCGGGGTCGACATCATGATCAACAACGCCGGCGTCATGGCCTGCCCCGAGACGCGGGTAGGCCCCGGATGGGAGGCGCAGTTCGCCACCAACCACCTCGGCCACTACGCGCTGGTCAATCGACTCTGGCCGGCGATCGCCCGCGGTGGCGCGCGGGTGGTCGCGGTGTCCTCCGGCGCCCACGGTGCCGGAATGCACTGGGACGACGTGCAGTTCGAGCGGGGCTACGACAGATGGCGGGCGTACGGACAGGCGAAGGCGGCGAACGTGCTGTTCGCCGTGCAGCTCGACGCGCTCGGCCGTGACGCCGGAGTCAGGGCGTTCGCGCTGCATCCGGGCAGCATCCTGACCCCGTTGCAGCGCCACCTCGCGAAGGCGGACATGGTCGACGCGGGATGGATCGACGAGAACGACAACCCGACCGACCCCACCTTCAAGACGCCCCGGCAGGGCGCGGCGACGCAGGTATGGGCGGCGACCTCGCCCCGGCTGGCGGGCATGGGCGGCGTGTACTGCGAGGACTGCGACATCGCCGAGCCGGCCCGTGACGGCGCGGAAGGAGGCGTGCACGCCCACGCGACCGACCCGGAGCAGGCCGCCCGCCTGTGGGCGCTGTCGGCCGGCCTCACGGGCGTCGACGCTTTCGCGGCGGCGACCTGAGCGGCTTCCCGTGACCGAGCGGCGAGGGCGCGGCGGATCCCTGACCGGGCTGTGTCAGTGGCCGAGGCCCGGCGCCGCCCTGGTTTCGGCTGGAGCGCCGCTGGACACCGCCTCCGGCACGGCGGGGCGACTGCTGGCCCACCTCATGGGAACACCCCGGCACGAATCCGCGTGGGGCTCGCCGCTGAGCGGCAGCTGAAGGGGGAGGGCGCCCCGTCACCGGGCTGTGTAAATCGGCGGCGGGTCCGCTGCGAGGTGCGAGAACATCCGGTCATGTCAAACGGCGTACCAGGACAGGGACTTCCGGCCGGCTTCGGGTTCCGGCCGTATCGCGACGAGGACGGAGACCACCACGCCATGGCCGCGGTGCGGCTGGGCTGCGCCGAACGGGACGGGGTCGATGCCCGCTCGGTCGTGGAAGGGCTCCCGACGGAGGCAGAGATCGCGGAAGCCTCGGCCAAGCTGGAGGAACCGTCGAGGAACCAGATCCTGGTCGTGCGCGACGGGGGCGTCGTCGGCTACGCGACGATCCGGTGGCTGCGGGAGCGGGACGGCACGTGGCTCTACGTGCACCGTGGCTACCTCTTGCCCGAGCACCGCCGCCAGGGCGTCGGATCCGCGATGCTGAGCTGGGCCGAGGAGCGGATCCGCCGGCTCGTCGTACAGCACGGAACGGCGGACACGGCGGTGATCGGCGCGAACGCCATGGCTTCCGAGCAGGACGCGACGACGCTGCTGCTCGAAGCCGGCTACGGACGGGTCTTCAGCCTGGTCGAGCTGGAGCTGGGCGATCTGCGCCAGTTGCCGGAGCGGGGCGGCGAACTGCCGACGGGCCTACGGACGGGGCCCGTCGGGGAGAGCGATTACCGTGCGGCCTGGAGGACGGTAGTCGATTCGTATGCGGGGACCGGATTCACTCAGGAATGGCCTTTCCAGGACTTCGTCTCCAGCGCCGACCCGACATGCTGGCGGGCGGCATGGCACGGGCACGACATGGTCGGGGTCGCACTCTGCTCCCTGCGCCGCCACGACCGCACCGTGGGCGAGGTCGAAGAGCTGAGCATCCGGGCGGACCGGCGACGGCTCGGCATCGGCCGGGCCCTGCTGCTGGACGGGCTGAGCACCCTGCGCGAGCGGGGCGCGACGACCGCCCGGCTCTTCACGGGCACGGCGAACCCGCACCGGTCCTACGACCTCTACGAGAGTGTGGGGTTCCAGCGGCGGAACGAGTACGTCCGCTACCGCAAGCCGCTTGGGTGATCGATGAGCGCTCGGGGAGCCCTGCCGGCCCAGGGGATCCGGCAATGTCTCCGGGAGGACCGGAGGCGGCGGCACGACCCTTATCCTGACCTTCGCCTGGCGAAGCCGACTGCGGCTGCCGGGGAGCGTGACGCGACCGGTGACCGCGTACCTGTCACCAGGACCAGCCGGGGGGCGATAGTTGGTGCACGGCCCTGTTCCTGTCCCGAGTCACCTGAATCTGCCGCCAGGCCGGTCCGGACTCACGGCGCGACTGCGCCGCGCCTGGAGATCGCGAAAGGCGCTGAAGGGCGTCACACAGTGGGTGCTGGACTGGGGCGTCCCCATCGCCCTGTGCCTGCTGGTGCTGTACGTCTTCGCCGCCAGAGCCGGCAGCCCCAGCGGCGTGTACGAGGTCTTCACGCTGATCGAGGCGCCCAAGCACACCCTTCTCTGGGCCCTGTCCCTTCTCGGCTGGCTCCTGGTCCCGGCCATCATCGGTGGATTCGCCGGACACGTGATCACGACGCGCATCGGCAGCGTGAAGTCGATCTCCGCCAACTCGCTCTTCCGGCAGCGCACATGGGGCCAGCGGCTGAGACCGCCCGGGCTGATCGACGACCTGAGGCCCTACTTCCACGGCGATCACGCCCGGCAGGAGTTCGTCGACGCCTGGGTCCGGGTCGCCCACCGCAACGACTGGAAGCGGGCGCAGGACCACTGGGAGGTCTACGTCCGGGACATCATGTCCACTCCGCAGTACGCCCATCTCGACCGGCGCGAGTGTCTGCGCCAGGCCCAGAACACGAGCAAGATGGGATTGCTCTTCACCGCCCTGGTCGGGCTCTGCATCGTCTGCGAAAGGAGGCGGTAGACCGTGCGAGGAGAGGATGCCGTCGAGATCGTGAAGGTCTCCCTCGCTCTGGCGTTCCCCGCGGCGACCGTGGAGGGCATCGCCCGGGCAGCGGAAACCGTGGTGCGCTGGGGGGCAGAGGACGCCGCCGAGTACCTGGACGAACCGCTGACGCAGCGCATGCTCCTGGACCTCCTGCAGGTCGCGGGGCTGTCGGAGGACGACTACACGCCTGCCGACCCGCATTGGCCGAACGCGGACACCCCTCCGGCGGACTACCGGACCTGGTCCCGTACGGAATTGATGGACGACGAGATCAACTTCCTCCCTCGGCCTCCGGACGAGCCACCCCCGCGCCGGCCCGGCCCGGGAGCGGTCTGACGACGGCGGGGAGGTACGTCCGCCACGGCGTACCCCGGAGGCCGACCGCAGGCTCTCCGGGGTACGCCCGCACCGGTCGGAGCGGGAGAAGCGGCCGCCCGCACCTTCGGCGGCACGGCAGGAGTCCAGCGTGTCATTCCGGCCGGGCTTCCGGGCTGCCGAAGTCCGGGTCGGTGTGGTCCGGGCTGGAGAACGACGGGCGTGGGCCTGCTGCCGACCGGTCAGCCGGGCCGGAGAAGTCCGGTCGGCTGTAGCCGAGCCTCGGAATGAGGTCGGCCGAGCGGCGCGGTGTCCGCGGTGGGGGATCGGCGGGGTCACCGAGAGCGTCCCGCATGAACGGCAGGATGCCCCGCTCCATCAGTGCATGACGCCAGGCCTCGCGAGCGCGCGCCACCTCCTCCGGCAGGTCGTCGGCATCGGCGTCTTCGTCTTCGTCGGCGTCGACGAAGACGTCGACCGGTGGCGAAGGCCCGTTGCGCAGGGCGGTGACGCAGAGACCCGCGGCGCCGACGACGACGCCCGCCGCGGTGATCACCGCGGCCCACCAACCAGCGCCGACGAGGGTGCTCGCGAACGGTGACGGCGGATTGAAGGCCTTCAGGAGATAGCCGGCCAGCAGGAGGATCGTCGCCGCAGCACCGGCCAGCACCGTCACCAGGACGGTGACGACGGCAGGCACACCGGCTCCGGTCCCTTCCGGAACCGGAGCCCCGCGCTCGGTCGCACGGGCGCGAAGCGGCGTGCGACCGAGCGAGCGCTGCGCGGGCGCACGCGACGTACCTCCCCGTGCCTTCGGCGGCTCGGGGCGTACTCGCAGGCCCAGCAGCGCCGCCAGCGTGCGACGGCCGAAGGACATCCCGGTCCAACGCACTGGAGAGACTCCGTCGCTGATCCGCCGGCCATCGGGCCGTCCGCCACCCAGGACGGCAGCGCCGAACCTATGACCCAGACCTGCCGAGGCAGGATGGTCAGTGGCCATGCCGTCGGTGACGGGGTAGGCGGAGGTGGCGGGCAGAGAGCCGGTGGACCAGTCCGGTGACGCCGAGCCATGGTGTTGTTCCCGGGCCTGTACGTACTGCTCGTACTCGGTCGCCGCGGCTGCCGTGATCAAGGCGGTGGCGTTCAGCGCCATGGTGCGCAGTCGTTCCAGGTTGAGACGTTCTCCGGCTCCGGCCAGTTCTGGCCGTTCGTGGGCGTGACTCAGCGCGTGACCGAGGAGCCGCTCGTACTCGGGCCGGTCTTCGGCCAGTAGGTGCGGAGCGCTCCTCACAGTTCTTCCTCCCCGGTCGCCGGCCCCTGCCGCCATCGTGGCGCGCCACGACCGTCGAAGCCAGACCCAGCCCCTTCGGAGGCTTCTGCCGACGCGGGGAAGGGAGTCTCCCTGGCGCGTTCCGGGAATGGTGTCCGGTCCGCGGTGGGCTCGCCACCCGCGTGGCCCGGCGAGCCGGCATCCGTAACCGCGGCGGCAGGCCTGGGCGAGGACACCGGCCGCGCGGGTGGTCGCAGCACCTGGGACGGGTGCGCGGACGGGGCTCGGGCGCTCACCGCACTCGGGGCCTGCTCGGCGCCGGAGTCATCCGCACCGCCCATCCCCCTGCCGTCAGCACCGACAGGCGAGAGTGCTCCGGGCTCCGGGACCGCCTCGGCCGGCTGCCGTTCGCCCGTGACCGCCTCGTTCACCGTCTGGATACGCCCGAGTTGGGTGAGCAGCATGGGGGCCGACAACCCGACGACGAGGGCGGCGTATCCACCGCTGATCTGGCCCGTGGTCCCGAACAGCACCGCGGCCCCGGCGCCCATCACGCTGTGCACGACGGCCGCGACCGTGTCGACGGCGGGATCGAAATAGGCCTGGAACCGGGGAGCTTCCTCCTGGGCCGCATCTGCTGCGGCTGACTGCCGATGGGCACGGCGGTCGGCCTGCCAGGAGACGAATCGGGTGTACAGGTCCAGGGCCCCACGCAGCAGACCACCCGCCGCCCCTAAAAGGATCAACGATGGGACGTCCACTGTCTCCCCTGGGTAACGGCCCTGACACCTGGTCGCGAGCTTCCTGCCACGGGACGAGCGTAGAGGCGCCCGCCAGCCGGAGGGAAGGGGCCCAGTCCCAGCCACGGTTCGCCTTGGCCGGCGGGGTGAGTCGTGACCCTGCCGCCCTTGCTCGATTCGGGCACGGCGGCCGTCACGCGGGCAGCACGACACCTGTGTGCCGGCCGCTCTCCGGCCTGAAGAGGAACACCCGTCGGGTGGGCAGCTCGATTTCCGCGACGACGACGGCAATCTCCTCTCCGGCCTCGACGTCTTCTGCCGGACTCGCCGCAGGGCGGCCGTCGATGTCTCTGGAGGGGACCAGCCCCAAGATCCCGTCCCCGAGGTCGACGAAAAGGCCGATGGGGAGCACCTTCTCAACCGTCCCGCGGAGTTCCTGGCCCACCACTGTGCGGTCGGCGAAAACCTGGAGGGGGTCGGTCTCCAGTGCCTTCAAAGACAGTCGCGCTTCAGCGTTGTGGGCGTCGGACCCAAGGAACTCGCACGAGACACGCTGTCCTTCCTGAACGACATCGGTGGGATCATCGAAGCGCCGCCAGGACAGTTCGGGGATACCGAGGAACCCGACACCGGGCAGGGTGGGATGGTCAGGCCCGTCGTCCAGGGCCACGAAGACCCCGAACCGTTCGATCGCCGCGACAGTGCCGGACAGGATGTCGCCTCGGTGCAGGGACTCCAGGAACATCCAGAGTTCCGGGCTCTCAGACTGCCAATCCATACCCGCAACCCTGGCACACGACGTCGTGTGCCAGCCATGGCCTCGACGAACTGACTGCTGCAGGTCCAGCGTGTTCCCGTCCGGCAACCGCTCAGCCATCAGCCGGCCCGGCTTACGCCGGCCGTCCAGCATCAGACCCCGCAGATAACACGCACCCTGGCGCGGCGACCACCCGGACACATCACCCGCGAACTCCGCCAACTCATCCCGGAACCATTCGACATCCCCCAGCTTCACACCCCGAGGAAGCCCACCAGGCAGGATCACCCAAGGTGATGAAGCACTACTAGGCTCGCTCCATGCTGAAACTCGGAATCCCTGTCATCGGTGTCACGGACATCCCCCGCGCAGTGACCTTCTGGACCGAGGCGCTGAACCTGGTCGTCGCTGAGGAGTGGGCGAGCGACACATGGCGGACACTCCTGCACCCCGACGGCTCGGGCCGGGCCCTCGGCCTGATGCAGAGTGCTTCCCCGGCCGAGCCGCGCCCCCGTATCCACCTGGACCTCTTCACGGACACGGCCGAGGAACAGCAGGCGGAGGTGAAGCGCCTGATCGGCCTCGGGGCGCAGAGCGTCGACTGGGACCTGTACCCGCCGGACCCCGACTTCGTCGTGCTCGCCGACCCGGACGGCAACATCTTCTGCGTGGTGGACCTGAGCCACGCGCCCAGCGGCAGCGGCCAGGAGCGGACACCCTGACCAACCGGCCCCGCCGTCCACCAGCCGCTCGGCGACACGGGTATCTGGAAGGTTCCAGCTACCCAGGCCCTCGGGCAAAGGCCTCGGCAGCACCGGCGATGCGCGCGGGTGGGGCCGAGGCTCCGCCTCATCGGGCAGCTTGCCCATACGCAGGCTTTCCGGCCCCCTTGGACAGGGCGCACTCCGCCCAGACCGTCTTGCCAGGGCCCACGCGGTCATGAACGCCCCAACGGGTGGCGAGGGCGTCGACGAGGATCAGCCCACGGCCGTGGTCCTCGTCGGAGGCCGGCACGACGAGGGCGGGGCGGGCCCGGTGGGTGTCGGACACCTCGATACGGATGACGCCCCGGCCGGCGTCGTAACGGAGCAGCAGGGCGAAGTCCCTTCCGGGTACGCGGCCGTGCAGTACGGCGTTCGCGGCGAGCTCGGCGACCACGATCGTGACCGTGTCGTGGTCGTCCGCACCGCGGGGGTGCCCCCACTCGACCAACTGCAGTCCGGCAAGCAGGCGTGCGAGTCGGGCTCCGCGTCGGGTCGCGGAGAAGCGCTGCACGAAAAGGCGCGTGGTAGCGGGAGAAAAGGCGCGAGGGGCTGGCATGGGCCCCAGCCTGGTGTCGAGGTGAGCCCGCGCGGCAGGCACGGCGCCGATACAGATCGGCTTGTACTGGTTCACGCGCTGGACTGGGAGGGTCACTGTACGTAACCCTTGCTTGTGGCCCACAAGCGGGCGCAGCACAGGGGAGAGGCGGCCGGGCATGGCTTCGGACAACGGAGGCGGGGGACAGTGTGGCGAGCCGGAGTCATCGGACAGCCTCAAGACGTTCGGGGCCGTACTCAAGGCGCTGCGCGACGAAGCACACCTGACGCAGGAGCAGTTCGCGCCTCGGGTGCAGTACTCGGCGGCGTACATCGCCAAGATCGAGCAGGGCAAGCGATTCCCGCCGAGGGACTTGCTGGAGCGCTCGGAGGAGGTGCTGGGGGCGACGGCGGCACGGGTGCTGGCGGCGGCGGCCAAGAGCCTGACGCGGAAGGTGGGGCTGGCTTCTTGGTTCCTGCAGTGGGCGGCGGTCGAGGAGGACACGGCCTCGCTGTACGCCTACGAGTGCCGGGTCATCCCTGGCCTTCTGCAGCCTGAGCCGTACATCCACGCACTCTTCGAACGCCACTTGCCCCCGCTCACGCAGGAGCAGTCTGAGCGCCAGGTGGCGGCGCGACTGGCCCGACAGCAACTGCTCATCGACCGGCCGAACACCTCCTTCAGCTTCATCATCGAACAAGCTCTGGTGGAAAGGCGCTTGGGCGGGGCCCAGGTGACGAAGGCACTCATCGATCACCTGCTCCTCGTGGGGCGTTACCGCAACGTGGAAATCCAGGTAATGCCCCTCGTGCAGGAGGACCACGCCGGATTCGAAGGGGAGATGTACCTCGCGGAAACCGCTGATCACCGGTGGGCAGGCTACGTCGAAGGTCACGGCACTAGCGTGCTCATCACTGACGCGAAAGCGGCAAGTTACATGCTTCAGCGCTATGGCAAGATGCGCTCACAAGCCCTGAGCCATCAGGACACCACAAGCCTGCTGGAACAGATGCGAGGAGAGCGATGAGCACCGTAGAACTGGCCTGGTTCAAGAGCAGCTACAGCGGCGGTGGCGGCGACAACTGCGTCGAGATCGCTGTCTACCCCGAGGCTGTACTGGTCCGGGACTCGAAAGACATGCAGGGGGATGTGCTGACTGTCTCTCCTCGTGCGTGGTCAGCGTTCGCGGGGCTGGCTGCTGACGCGCGCGTCTGAGTAGCCCGAGGGCGAGCAGTTGCCCCGTGGCCTCCTCACGGTTCGAATTTCCAGCCGCCAGCCTTAACTGCGGCGGTACCCGGCCCACCGGGGGCCGCCGGCCGATGCCAGGACTTCGCCCACTACGTGCGCGAACTGGCCTTCCTCATCGGTCCTACCGGACATTGCTGCAACCGCACCTGCTGTTAGACGCCTGTGCAATTCCGGGTCGGCTGCAGCGAGTCGTCGTGAAAGCCACTTGCCACCGCCCAGCCAGTGCCCGCCCGTGAGCAAGGCCAACTCTGAGGCCCGCTCCAAGAGGTGGGCCACCAGGTAGGTCCGCTCCAAGGGGTCGGTGCAGCCACGAAGGTCGTCCAAGGTGTCGGTGAGTGCATACCGCCGGTCTTCCATTTCTGTCGCTGATGCGGGTGGCGGCCCCGCTGCCAACCGTTCGCGGGACTCAGCCTGCAGGGCAGCTCCAAGCCCGTCCGCATCGGTCAGCAACAGGCCTTCCGCGCACATGGCCAGCAGCGGCGATCTGCGCGCAGCCGTCTCCCGCTCAGCGAAGAGTCGCCAGTCGGCCTCTGTCTGGACGAACAGCTCCACAGGCCAGCCATCGTGTATCAGGCTCTCCCGGAATGGGGCAGGTGGACCAGTCAGCAGCACCACGATGTCCAGATCGGACGTAGGTGTGCGGTGGTGTGTCAGCACGCTGCCGGCCAGGAAGGCGGCCTGGGCCTCAGGGAAACGGTCCCGCACCAGTTCCTTGGCGATGCTCACATGATCCATCGTGACAGTGTGGCGCCGCGGGAGGC
Source organism: Streptomyces sp. NBC_01166 (assembly GCF_045039765.1). Classification (NCBI taxonomy): domain Bacteria; kingdom Bacillati; phylum Actinomycetota; class Actinomycetes; order Kitasatosporales; family Streptomycetaceae; genus Streptomyces; species Streptomyces sp. NBC_01166. Next base: position 3,218,794 of record NZ_CP108613.1, on the reverse strand, counting down.
TCCGGGCACTGGGATATCACGCCGGTCGCCTAGCGCTTCAGGTCCAGCCCCCTTACCGAGCAGGCTCGACAATGGCGTCCTGCATCAGCGCACACAGCTCGTCTTTCATCTCGCGGAGCTCCCCCCCTGCCGCTGGAGCAGTTCCGGCGGGCCCTCGGCGGGAGACATCTGCTTGGTACCGTCCAGCGTGAACTTCACCTCCGGCGGGACAGACGGGCCACGTCTGAACGCCGCTGCTCGGGCACACGCTGAACGTGGCAACAACATATGTGGATCCCTTACAGCAACAGCCGGCGCTCAACGCGCGGCCGAGGCGTTCCACGCCATCGGCTGGGCGGTGCGCCGGTCGAGCTGGACCGAGTTCAAGGTTGAGACTGCCTTCGCCGAGCTTGAGCTGATGCCGTTGGATCCCGTGGTGTTCAGCGGGTTCGTGGACCCCGCCCGCCTTGCTGTCCTCCTGGCAGCCTTGAAGGAGATGGGCCTGCCATTCACGGTCGAGTTTGAGGACGACGATGGGCAAGAGCACGTCTACCGCTCCGCAGTCGGTCCGATGGCTGACCGATAGTTTCCTTGCCGTGGGCTCCTTCGGTCGGTCTGCGATCCGAAGGACGTCGACGGAACGAGCAACCTTGATTTCGACGAGCAGGACCGCCTCATCGGCATCGCGGTCTTGGCGGCCAGTTCAAAACCGTCGCAGTACCTGCTCCCAGGCAGCGGAGCGCTTGGGCGTCGAAGGTGCGTGACGCAGTGGACAGGGCAGTCGCGGCCAACCTGCTGCGCTCTCTGGCCGGGAAGGGGCTCAGCCAGTTGGATGGTCGGCAATCTTTCGATCGACTGCCGACCACCCGAACCTGTTGTTGTGTCGTCAGTGCTGCAGGACATCGTTGAAGAACCCTATGGAGGGGTCTTCCGGCGTGCCGATGAGAAGCGCCCTGTCCAGTAGCCCGTTGTTGTGCTCACAACTGGTCTCGGGCAGCAGCACGCAGGCATGGCAGGCCGCCATGTTGATTCCTCCGACCCCGCTTCCTTCCGACTCGATGCAGAGGGGATCGGCTGAGCACCAACGAGCCCGGTCGAGGGCCGATTCCAAGGACTCCTTCAGTCGGTCGGGCTCGCCCTGGGCAACCAGGCCACCCAGGCTTCCGGCGGAGTCGCTCGTCGCGGTGCAGATGAGCATGCCCGCCATGGTGTCGCTCGCATACAGCCGCTCCCGCAGCGAGGCCGCCGGGTAGCCCCCGTCCAGGCTCCACTCATTGATCAGAGCGTGTGCGAGGGTGTGGAGGAGGACCATGCGGGGAGAGGCGGGCGAGTCGGGCACGGACTCCGGGTCCTGGGCACGTTCGCGCATCATGCGGGTGTGGTTGTTCCGCATGCGATCGGCACGGGCCGCCACAGCTACGCTCCGGGCCCAGGCGTCCACTCGTTCCTCGTCGAGCCGGAGGAAGACGCCTTCGCCCTGCACCTCCATCGCGGGCAGCCAGTCCAGCTCCTGCAGGGACAGGGCGGCTTCGTGGACGTCCGTGCGGGTCTCCGGGGTGTCGACCCGGGAAAAGGCCTTCAGGGCACGGACTTCCCGCAGCCGCTTCACCAGCATCGGACCCGTCACACCGTACGGACTCAGTAGGGTCGGCGAGGACAGGGGGTGCTCGCACACGAATTGGTCACCGCGGCCGCTCTCCTTCTCGGGCTGCCCCGCGATCAGCCGTTCGTATTCCTGCCTCCGGAGCCGGACGAACGCGCTGTCCACGGTGGCTTCCTCGTCGGAGCCGGCGTCCTCCTGATTCTCCGTGGCGAGGAGTGCGATCACCTTGTCGGGCGAGAAAACGTAGTTCTTCTCAAGCCCGAGCACCTTGAGATAGACCCGAATTCCGTGCTCGTCCCCGGTCTCGTACATCTCCCTCAGGTCGTCCAGCCGGGCTTCGAGCTTGGTGAAGTGCTCGTCGCTGTAAGGCGGAATGGACAGCGCCGTTCGTACGATCGGCTGCCAGGCAACGGAAGAACCGCGCTGCAAGGTGCGCGGCCGCTCAGAGCAGTGATCGGCCGGTGCGTCCTTCAACCAGGGGCGTTTGCCGCTGCAGAACACCTTCAAGTCGGACAGAGCCGTACTGCTGAACGCGCCTTCCATCGACACCTCGGGCACTCCGCAGCTGCAGGAGATCAGGATCGAGCGCAGAGATGCCGTCTTTCCGCTGGTGCGCAGCCGCATCTCGCCGCTGCAGAGACCTGTCTCCCCCTCCTGCCGATTCTTGCGGTGGGCCCACTTCCAATAGGGGAAATCGTCGATGTGGCCTTTGCCGCAGGCCATGACGAAGCGCGAGGGAACGAGGTCCTCCTCGCATTCACCGCATTCGTTCCTCCCTGCTGGGGAGTTGAACTGCCGTACATGCTGGAGGGCTTCACACTTCGGGCAGGAGTGCCACAGAGGGAATCTGCGGACGTGTACGCCGTCCTTGCTCGTGTCGTCCGACGCGGGCGGCAGTCGGAACGACTTCACGCCCAGGACCCGCGCCAACCGATGCTCGAAGATGGTCGGAGCATCGCTGATGTTCCAGGAGTCGGTCCCGGCCACTATGAACGATTCGTTGTCCACGGCGACCAGCGATCCGACTCCGTACGTCGTGATCATCTGGGCGCGGCGCACGGAGCCTCGACGCGGGTAACTGCGCTCCGGGGCTCCGGTCCGGCGACGTCGAGCGGGGGGAGGGGTCATCGGGTTGCCTCCATGAAGAGAGCGGACTCGGCGTCCACATCACGCAGACTCCACAGGGTGGGCCACGCCTCCGGCTCGGAGTCGTCGAACCCGCACAACAATGAGGGCGTCTTTCGACCCCGTTTGGGCTCGTAGAGCAGTCCGCCCAGGGCCTCTGCCTCCTTCGACCACCAGTCGACGAACTCGTCGTAGGCGTCGGCCGTCGCCTCGTATTCGTCCCTGTCGACCCTTTCGACCCGGGCCAACAGCGTGGTCCGGACGATCCGATCCAGTTCGTCGCGGAACTCTTCGATCCGCCCCGCACCGTCGTTCGGACGGGCCGCGGGGATCATGATCCGGGCGAGTGCGACGACGACCGCGTGCAGCCCCCGCTCGCGGGAACGGGAGGAGAACGGGGTCACGCTGGTCGACTCCACCTCGCGGTACAGCGCGGAGTGGAAGTGCTGGAAGCTCTCGTAGTGCGACCGGTCCCTGGACCTGTTGGAGTTGAGCATCACGGCGACCAGACCGGGGTGGCGGCGGCCTACCCGGCTGGTCGCCTGGATGTACTCGGCCGTGGTCTGCGGCTGCCCCATGACGGCCATCAGACCGAGTCGGTCGACATCGACGCCGACCGAGATCATGTTCGTCGCGAGAAGGACGTCCACGACGTCGGGGTGCCCCAGCCGCTGCTCCACCTGCTTGAGGCGCTTCGGTACCTCGCTGGAGTTGGCGCGGCTGGTCAACTCGGTCTGCTCCAGGATCCTTCGGCGTACACCGCCGTCACGGTCGGCCAGATAGCCGAGATGTGCGTCGACGTCGTCGTGGACCTGCAGTTCTGCCGCAGCCAGCAGCCTGAGGCTGTTGAAGTACCCCACGAGCGTCCAGTAGGCGTCACGGACCTGATCACCGTCGCCGCCCTGCACCGCTCGATGGAGCAGGTTGGCGTAGGTACGGATGAGGAGTGTGGACTGGCTGGTACTCGGGGTGAGTAGGCCGACGTACTGTCGACTGGCCTTGCGTTCCCTGGGCGTCTCCACCGCGAACCACGAGTCCCTGGCGTCGATGCCAGCCGGGGGGAACTGGGCGACGTCGCGCGCGAAGAGTTTGGTGCCCTGCTCCGACGCCCGACGGATCGTAGCGGTCGATGCGATGATCTTCGGCTCATTCGCGAGCAGGTCCACCGCCGTCTCGTACAGGCCGGTGAGCGTTCCGAGCGGGCCCGAGATGAGATGGAGCTCGTCCTGGACGATCAACTCGGGCGGCGGGGTACCGTCCCCACGATCGCGGTTGAACAGTGCGGCGGTCTGCTCGCGCCATGGCATGGCGGCGAACTTGTCGACAGTGGCGATCACCAGGGTGGGGCGTGCGTCATAGACGGCTTCGTCGATCAGGTGGACCGGCAGTCCGTCGCGAAAGTCGCACCAGGTGTCGGGGCAGCGGACGTACATCCGCTTAGCCTCCTCGTCGACCTCGTACTGGTACGCGTCGATGCGGGTGCCGCACCAGGGGCACGCGTGTAGTTGGACCGGGTTCCTCTCCTGGAGCTCCTTCTCCTTCCGGAGCTCCACGAGGCTTTCCTCGGCGACCGACAGTTTGTTGGGTGTGGCGGACTGGCCCACCCACATGCCGATCGAGATGGTTTCCGTCCCCAGCGTCTGCTCGTCCCCGAGACGAATGCGTTCCATGGCGCAGATGAGGGATGCAGCACGCTCGAACTGCTGCAGGGTGAGCAGCCTCAGGGTGTAGCGCATCAGGACCGTCACGCCCCCGCCCCGCTCCATGAGGCGCATGCGTCGCAGGAAGGTCGTGAAGGCGATCAGGCCGAGGTACGCCTCGGTCTTGCCGCCGCCGGTGGGAAACCAGAGGAGGTCGGCGATGCGACGATCGTCGTGTTTTGGATCCACGATCCCTTCGATGCAGAGGAGCATGAAGGAGATCTGGAACGGACGCCACCTGCCTGCAGCCGTGTCCGGCTCGCCCTGCCGCCCGTTCTTGACCCACTCGCTACGGCCCCGCTGCTGGGCCATCGCACGGTTGGCGAGACGGAACGCCCGCATCGCCTCAGTGTCCGTGCCCAGGACCCTGATGCCTCGACGCATGCGAGCCAGAGCCGTTCTGCAGTGCTCGATCTGTGTCCGTGCAGGAGCCTCGTGCTGCGTGCCCCGGAAGTCCTTCGCTTCCGCCTCCTTGCCGTCGATCCACTCTGCGTACCCGGCCATCAGGTCGTTGAGCGCCGACAGGACCTCGCTTTCGGGGCGGGTCGCCAGACCCTCCATCGTCAGGGCCGAGTCGTCGATGTCGGGGTTGGAATCGGTGAGCAGCACCTCGTGTGCCGGCACGAACTCGGTACGCACGGCGGCGATCCCCGCACGTTTGATATTCGGTTCGCCGACAGGCGGAGGAGTCCAGTCCCAGGCCGCCGAGCATCCGTGCCCCACAGCGAAGGTCGGAGCGTGGCGGTGCAGCAGCCGACTCGTCGCGACCTCCTGGTCCAGCCCTCTGCGCTCGGAAGGGCGGTCCACGATCCCCGTTGCGGCGGATTCGGTGGTGACGGTCACGCGGGGCTGGTAGAGGCAGAAGGCGTCCTGCAGAGCGTATTTTCCGACTCGTTGTGTGTTGATCAACGTGACCGTCACGGTGACCGTCCCGCTCGACGAAGCCTCGGGGCGGACGATGACGTCCAACGCTGCCCCCTCGTGCAGATCGCCCAGTCGATGGCGCTGGGGAACGGTGACGTCGACGATCACCGGGCGGATGGTCAGCTCCCGCCGACGCCAATGCTCCCTCTGCTCGGACACCGTCCTGGCCTGGGCCCTCTCGGCGGCCACCGGGCGCCCGTCGACGTCGACAGGGTCGTAGGCCGCAGCCTCGGTGCGCACGATGAGCCGCGGGGCGATCTTCGGGTCCACGGCGAACGTCAGTCCCATGGAAGACGGTCGCCGGTCGCCGGCCTGGGCGGCGGCAAGATCAGCCGGAGGTTCCTCGATGTCTCTGCCCCTCCGCATGACCGGAGTCTCGTCGAGCCCTTCGTTCTCGGCCGCGTCCTCCTGGAGCACCCGCTCGGATTCGGGGTCGGACGGCCTCGGGAACAGCACTCCCATCGGGTAGGTGGTGATCGGCGGGTCCTGGGTCAGGATCTCGTCGGCGGAGCCGGGGCCGAGCAGGTCCCTGCGGAGCTGCTCGACGAGCCCATCCCGAAGTGCGTAGTGAGCCGCGTGCATGCTGGTCCCGTCCGTCATCCGGCGATGCCTTCCTGCGTGGTCCTTCCGGTGCGCTTGTAGCGCCCGAGTCCTGACATACGGGGCACCATCCAGATGCCATGGTCGCCCAACCCGGCGCGGGCGCCGGAGGCCGCACTGCCCGCGACGCTCTCCAGACAGTCGACCCGGAAGCCCGTTATCTCGACCGGCCAGTTGATCTCCCACGTCTTGTTGATCTTCAGGGAGGTGTGGAGGTCCTTGCGGAACCGCTCGGAGACGACGGAGATCGGCCGGTCCCCGTGGAAGACCGTGTACGGAGGGCTCTGATCGGCAGCCAGGGCCATCCCGTGCTGGAGTCGGAGCATCACGCCGTCACCGGGGACGACCGACGACGCGAGATAGTCCTGCACGGCGGCGGCATCGTCGACGAAGCCGTCCGTGCCGGGAGGGTGCTCCCGACACACGTCCTGCCCGGAGGCCACGATGCCGTCGCGGATGTACGACTTCCACCCACCCAGGTACCACCGCTCGGTCACTCTGTCCCGGCGCACAAGTGCTGTGTCCGGCGCCGCGATACGGAAGAGATCGTCCCGGGCGCGAGTCATGGCGACATACAGTGAGCGAGCCTCTGCCGCGGGGTCGACGTGGCTGTGCTGCTTGCGCAGCTCCGCCGTGGTGGCGGGTTCCACCACTATGACCCGATCGAATTCGAGTCCCTTTGCACGATGCACCGTCGAGACCACCAGGTTCGCGGGTTCCACGGCAGCAAGGTCGTCCGGGAAGCGTCCCTCCGCGACCAGACGCCGGACCGCCGAGACATCCATCAGCCCCCTGGGTGCGCGAGCAGCCCCCCGGAGGGAGCGCCAGATCCTTGCGCGATCGCCGACAGGCGCGGTCGGGCCTGCTGCGAGCAGTTCCTGGAAGCGTTCCTCGTTCAACGTGGAAGCGCCGGTGTACCGAAGGACGGAGCTGACCCAGGCCGGGACCGGCTTGTCCTGCAGCGCGCGCTGGACCCGGTGAGGCACGTCGAGGGAGAACAGCCTCTCGGACAGCACCAGGGCTTGGCGGTTGTCCCTGCAAAGAATGGCGCAGGTGCCTGGATAGTCCCGGAGCGACTCGACGGTGAACTGGGTTTCCAGAGAACCGAAATCGGAGCACGCACGCAGGAGGTCGGTCAGTTGCCGATGAAACCTCTCGCCCGCCGCGTCGGACTCGGCGGGCTCCGACGGCAGCCTCTTGAGCGCCGCACCGAGGGCGAGGGCGGTGCGTGCCTCCTCGGTCCGGGCCCGGAAGTTGGTGGTGAGGTGCAGCTCTACCAGGTCGTCCGGGTACGAGGCTCGGAGCCAGTCGAAGAAGTAGTTGGTCTCTGCGGCACGGGCCTCCTCGTCGGAGACCTGAAAGCCGAAGATGGCCTGGGCGCCGTCCCCCACCACCGTGAAGCCGCAGTTGTCCTGGAAGCGGTCCAGCAGCGTCTCCACCATGTCTCGTCGATCACCCACCAGGTCCTGGACCTCGTCGATCACCACGTGGGCCGGGGCGCCCTGTTCGCTCTCCTCGATCGCACCGCGAAGGATGGCCTCGGTCGTTTCCCTGATCCGCTCGTCGAAGCGCAGTGCGCCCCAGTCCCGGTCGGGCTGCTCGCCGCGCAGCACCGAATAGGCCCAGGAGTCGAAGGTCTGCACCCTGACCCGACGTGCCTCCCGGGCGTGCAGCGCGATGCGCTCGCGCAACTCGCGGACGGCCGCGCGCGAGAAGCTGAGCACCAGGATCTCGCCTGCCTCCAGCGCGTCGTCCTCGTGTCCCATCAGGGCGTCGAGCCGACGGACCAAGGTGTGCGTCTTGCCCGCGCCCGCACCGGCAGTGACCAGCAGCCGGGCGTCCCAGGGCTGCTCGACCACGGCCCGCTGTTCCTCGGTCAGGTGCGGGCTGTCGTGGTACACGTCGGTCACTTGGCCCTCCACAGGTGCTCGAACTGCGTGAAGGCGAGTGCCTTGCCGTAGTTGGTGATGTTGTCGCGGACATTGAGGATCAGACAGGTCTCCTTGCCTCCGTTGCCGGGACCGCGCAGACCTCGACCGATCATCTGTTGGTAGACGTTCGGGCTGTAGGTGGGCCGGGCGACGACGACTGCCCGGGTGGCCGGTGCGTCGAACCCCTGTGTCAGGACACCGTAGTTCGTGAGAACGCGAACGCGACCGCGGCGAAAGTCGTCGATGCTCTTCCTGCGCTCGCCCGTGGAGGTGGCCGAGTCCACCGAGGCGGCGGTGATGCCTCGGTCCTTGAGCTTCGCGGCGAGGAACTTGGCATGCGCCACGGACGTGGCGAAGACCAGGACCGGCCAGTCGGCGGGCATCTCACCGATCTCATCCAGGATGCGCCTGTTGCGGTCGTGGTCGTCGGCGAGACGCTGCTCGGCGGCCTTCGACAGCAGGCTCATCTGGTCGGCCCGCTCCTTCTCGTCGTGGGTCAGCTCGATGGTGCCGCCCAGCAGCTCCCGGTGATCGACCTTGGCCAGCATGCCGAGCTCCTGCAGCTCCCCGTAGGCGTCACCGGACGTGAAGACGCCGTCGTCCAGACGCTGCGCACCGAAACGTTGGACCAGCCGCCGGGTCTCCTCGTCGTTGGTGTTGCGGAAGGGGGTCGCGGTGAGACCCAACAGATGACGCCGCGTCTCCCGTGATGTCAGACCTAGGTGTTCGAGAATCTTCGTGTACTGAGGCGAGATGGCGACGTGCGCTTCGTCGACGATGACCAGACTCGCCTGTCGGATCCAGGCGTACCCCTCGGTGTCGAGGCAGAGGCGGAGCTTCGCGTCCGTCGCGACCACGAGGTGCGGGCGGTCGCTCACCGGGCCCGCCTCGTTGGTGGTCCACAGTCTGCTGATCGAGAGAGAGCTCTCCGCACCGACCTTCGACCACACGAAACTCCAACTCTGGACCGCCTGCTCGCACAGTTCTTCCGTCTGGGCGATCCAGAGGATGGGACCGTCCAGCTCCCCGACGGACTTGACCCAGCGAATCACGGCCTCCGCCGCCACCCGGGTCTTGCCCGCACCGGTGGGTAGCGAAAGCATCCCGCGCTGCGGTGCGAACCGGTCGAGCATCGCGAAGACTCTCGCCGCGAGACGTTCCTGGTAGTCGTGCAGGCGCGGGAACTCGGTGGGGCCTGGAACCTCGATCCTCGGCGGCAGCGACGGTGTCCTGGTGCCGGCGAAGGAATCGGGGAAGCCGAATTCGGAGACGAACTTCACCGCGGACGACGAGCCGGTGAAGCTCGATGGCGCGTGGCTGGGATACGCGGCCTGCAGATCGCGGGTGTGCATCTGCAGTACCCCGTCACCATGCGCGTTGTACGCCATCCGTGCGATCCGTCGAGCCGACGGCTCGACACCTCCCAGCTCTGCACGCTCACTCTCCAGCAGACCCGGCGGCAGACCGGCCCGCAGGGCGAACTCGCCGATGAGCAGTTCCAGCTTCTCCTCGACGCTCTCCGCCTCCCGGACCTGTCGCAGGGCTGCCTGGAGCTGCTGGTCGGCTTCCTGCCGCTCCTGGGCTTCGAGAACCGCCCGGCACCCCGCCTCCTTCAGCCCCCAGCGCAGCTCCTGATCGACGGCCATGAGGGCGGCGAGCCGGTCCGTGGGTTCCAGGACGAGCACGGTATTACCCTGGAGCGCGCTCTTGCGAGGATGGGGAGTCGCCCCCTGGGGGGTCCGGGTCACTTCCTCCAACTCGGAGCAGCGTTGAAGCCGGTAGTTGTTGACCGCGTTTCCGATTCGCTGGCGCAGCGTGGGGAACTCGTCGTGCAGAAGTGTCGGCTCACCGGCGCCTACGTGGCGCGTCTCGCGGCTGATGACGTCGGCATAGCGCAACATGCCCCAGGTCTTGACGAGCAGAGCCGCGTCCTCGGGACTACCGGCCAACAGAGCGGGAATCTGCTCCGCGCGCAGCGCACGGTACTCCGCTTCGGACGCCGCGACAGCGATCTTGTCGTCCTCCTGCGTGGACCAGTCCGATCCGATCCGGCAGCGGGTGGGTACTCCTTCGGGGAAGTCGACTTCGAGCCGGGTGAGCATCACGTACGTACGGCCAACGAAGGTGTCGTCGTCGCTGGTGCCGAGTTGTTCGAGCAGGCTGTCCCACTGCTTCGCCGGGACGTCGTCCACCACCGTCGGCAGGTGCAGCTTACGGGCCTTCTCGGCGCTGATGTCTGCGACCGGGAGAACATCGGCGTATGCCTGCAGTTGAGGGCCCACCGCGTCGGAGAGCGGGACGATGCCCTGCGAGGTCGGGACCCGACCGAATCGGCCGAGCATCCAACGCAAAGGGGAGTGGATGATCTTGCGCGTGGACAGTTGGGCGCCGAACTGCAGGGTCCAGGTGTCGATGACACTCCCGTCGGGCAGCGCCTTCACGAAGGCCGCTCGCCCCTCGTCCGACAGAAGCTCCAGGAGATGCAGTGGCCCGCCGATGGGGGACCCCTCCAGTTTGAGCCTGTTGAAGGACGGGCGTGCCGCGTTGCTGCTCAAAGTGCGGCAGTAACTGTCGTAGATCGCTGTGGAATATTCGGCGAACCATGCTTCGTCCGACGAAGGGCGGTGGCCCACGGTGGGTGCCGGGCGCAGTCCGAACTCGTGGAAAATCATTCGGTCGTCGGAGTGGAAGTCCAGGTCCACAGCGACCGAGCGGTCCCGGCTGCCGTCGGCAGGTACCACGGCACCGGGGAGGAGACAGTCCCGCATACGGTGGAAGCGCCCGTCCACCGTGCGTACATACAGTGTCGCCATCGGCTCGGGGACGCGGGCAATCACCTCGCCGCTCACCTGGCTGCCACCCGCGTTGTGGAACAGCTCCCAGAACCGTGCCCAGTCCTGGGGCCCGTAGCCGGTGAAGCCCTGCTCCAGGACGCCGATGAAACGCCCTCGGGAATCCGCCTCCCGAATGCCGACGGCATTGAGATCGCTGATGAGCGACTCGTCCTCCGACAGCGCGGGGTCCACGTACGTGGTGCCGTCCCGTAGTCCGTCCTGGACGGCCCTGCGGAAGACCTTGCCCACTACCGCGGGCACCAACCCGCTCTCCTCCGTCAACACGATGCGGGCCGCTCGGGCCTCCTCCGCGAAGGGCGACCCCTCGCGGACCATCGCGGCGAGGATACGGATCGCCACGGCAGAAGCTTCGGCCGTACCGTCGGTGACCAAGGCCTCCATCCACTCCCGGACGGTCGCTCGACCCTGCCTAGTTTGTTCGAGAACGTGCGCGACCTTGCCGGGGCGGAACTCGGCGGCCTCCACGGAGGGGTGCACCCAGTTCACAGGACGCCCGGGGTAGGCGTTCCACATCCGGAGCCATTCGAGCTTGAGCGGTGCCTTGCCTACCGGCGCGGGGTGGACGCGCAGCTCGCGGGGTATCCGCAGGATGCCGTCCTGGTCTGGAAGTGAGGGAAGTTGCGCGGTCAGTTTCCAGATCTGCTCGGTCAGGTACCTATCGGCCCAGTTGAGGGTCTCCGACTCCCTGGTCCGACCGGGCAGCAGGGGGAGGTAGGCACCGGGATCCTCGGCCGGTGCGAGCTGCGGCAGCGATTCGACGACCAGCTTCGCGGCGACGTGGATGATCTCCTCGTTGAACGGACTGGAGTCAAGGAGGTTCTGCCTGTCCTCATTCGTCTTCCAGGCTCCGTTGAGGATGCCGGCCAAGGTCATCGGGTACTTGGTCGGGAAGAACGACCAGAACTCTCCCCGGCCCCTGGGGACGGTGAGGACTGCGTCGCCGGTGTACTCGGGAACGGCCCACGAGATGTCGATGGTCCCCCGATCGTGCATCTCGCCGGCGCTGGCCCGTGCGGCCTCAGAAGGTTGGTGGGCGTGCGCGAACACCTTCCACGCAGAACTCGACTCCGGCCGGTCAGTTCGTGCCTCGTGGATCGTGTGCCGGAAGCCATCGTGGTCGACCGTGATCTCGCGGCGGACCGGCGGCTTGGGCCGAGTGTCCTCGAGGATCACGGTCCCGACGTGATGGGAGAACAACTGGAACCTGGCGGGGAACTCGCGCTTCTGCTCGGCCTTGTTCATGGAGTCGTGCATGTCGTGACCCAGCCGCTCGGCGGCCCCGGGCAGCAGCGGCAACCGCACCACCGTCGTGGCCCAGTCGAGTAGATCGTTCAGGACGGGGTCCGTCAGCCGCTCCTTCTCGGCGTCCAGAGGGCGAGCCATCCTCAGCACGGGTGCTTCGAATACCTCTTCGGGTGATGCGCCCCGGGCCTTCCTGATTTCCTCGTACGACCACACCCGGTCGAATCCGAATGCACCCGAACTGCTGAAAAACTGGGGGGTGTCCGTGACGGACAGGATTGATTTCACGCCGACACCGAACCGACCGATCTGGCCACCGCGCTTCTTCGACACACTCATACGGAGAATGGTTTCGGCACCTTCGGGCGTGACAGGCGTTCCCTCGTTGGCGCAGTAGAGATGCGTCCTGGTGAGGACGACATGGACCTTTCCGCCGGGAGCGGAGGCGATCTCGTCCGCCGCGTTCTGCACGAGCTCGAACAACTGGCGGTCTCCGTAACCGCCCTGAGTGATCCTTCGCTCGCCGTTGGCATGCTCCAGGATCAACCCGGGGTCCACACGGTACGTCTCCAGGACGCGCGTCGACTGGTCGAGGATCTTCTGGATGACGGGCAAGGCTCCCGAAGTACCCGTCACGTCGCTGTGGTTCAAGGTGATCCCATTTCATGGCCGTGAGATGAACGTGGGGGGAGCGGAGGCCGGCCGCTGCGGGGGCGCGGCCGGCCGACGAACTCAACGATAGGTGGCGGATGTCCGGGGGGATGCCGGGTCAGTCAAGCCTGATGACGATGACGAGGACGAAGGAGCGGGCCCTGCGGCGCCGGAACGCGTGCGTGATGTCGCCGCGGTTCGGGGGACGGGTTCCGACCACCCGGGGGCGACGGGGAGAGCGCGAACGACGACGCGGTTCGCCACGAGGGGTGGGCCCCGCCGTGCGCTCGCCGGCTGCCTTCTCCGCCTTGCGGGCGGCGTCCAGCCGGCGGCGGAGGGCATTGATATAGGGGCGCGTCTTGCCGATTTCGTCGAGGTAGTCCGACCGCAACTGCGGGTCCTCGAAGGAGTCGTACTGGTGGACAAAGCGAAACTCGCCGTAAGGGTCGTGCTCGCTCAAGCTCATGATGGTGGGCCCTCTGCTCTCGTGAAATTGCGCGGGTTGATCGATGACGGTGATGGCGCACGTGCAGAGGGCTGAATGCACACGAGGTGGGGGAGGTGGATTCGGCAGGCGAAAGGTTTCTTCGAGTGAATTGGAAATCGTATCCAGAGGAGAGATGCGAGAATTGAAACGCATTCCTCGGAGGTGGGTAACGGTTATGCCGACCCGCCGAAACCCTGCGACCCGGCCGTGAGAGTGGCGTCCGGGCACAGCAAATAAGGCACCTGGAAAAGCGTGCTTTTCGAGCCCGGTCAGGGCTCTTCCTCTTCGCAACGCTACAGGTCCCATCGGGACCACCACAAGAGGCTTACGGCACGTTATTGCGGGCGCATTTTATGGTGCAAGTGGGGCTGAGCGTGCGATAGCGACAAGCCGGACGTGGAGGCATAATGTGGGACTTTATGGTGCATTGGAAATCTGTGGAGCAGTGAACGTCCCGACCGCCTGGGACGCTGTCAAATTTCGTTGTCGCCCCTGGGGGCATGTCAAATTTCCGTGTACCGTAGCCCCATGGTCGTCCGGGCAGCTGAGGAGTGGTGACGTTGGACAGCGGCATGGATTTCGGGCCATGGCTCGCTCGGCAGTTGAAGCAGTCAGGCATGAGTCAGGCCGACCTCGGCGAGCGCATCGGGATGACACGGGCCGCGGTATCGGCCTGGATCACCGGGCGCGCGACTCCTCGTGAGGAGACCATCGCCAAGATTGCGGAAGCGCTCGGCACCGACCTCGGCACGATCCACACCCGCACCGCGGATACTCTGGCCGGTCTGCCCGTCTCCTGGTATCACCGCCCCGGATACGCCGACGGGGGGCGGGACTTCGGTAACGCGGCCGCCTTCGCCTTCGAGGCCGATGTCGAGGTGCTGGCGCGCGAGGCGACGCAGAACAGCCTCGACGAGCGTCTCGACCGCAACCAACCGGTCCGAGTGCGGTACACCCTGCACGAGTTGACGGGTGAGTCCCTGGCTCGCTTCCGCGAGGAGATCCGCTGGGACGAACTCCTTCCGCACTACGAGGCAGCGGCGTCCCAAGATCAGAAAGTCGGGCGGGTCATCGCCGCCGGACTGCGTGACATGTACGAGCGCGACCGGTTGGTCCTTCTACGCGTCGATGACTACAACGCCTCCGGCCTCACCGGCGACGACTACGAGACCGGTCGATTCGCCGCCGTGGTGCGTCGGCAGCTCGACAGTCACAAGACGGTGAGCGGAGCGGGAGGTTCGTACGGACTTGGAAAGGCGACGCTCTGGGCGACGAGCCGTCTCGGTCTCGTCCTCATGAACTCCACCCTCTCCGTGCCGCACGAGGGGCGCACCGAGCGACGTCTCATCGGCCGGCTCGATCTTCCCTGGCGCAAAGTAGACGGCCATCCCTGGGCCGGCCCCGCGTGGTTCGGCCGCCCCGACCCCGATGCCGAGAGTTCGGACGTGGCCCGTTCATGGTGGGCCGACGAGGAGAAGGTCGAACGGCTCCACCTCACACGGGAAAGCGACGAACCCGGCACGTCCTTCCTGATCGTGGGCGCCCACGACGTGGCGAGTCTTGTCGAGGCAGACCCAGCGGCCGACAGCGACGGGGTGGAGGACGACGACAGCGTGCACCGGATGCACAAGCGTTTGGTTCAAGCCCTTAGCCGTAATTTCTGGGCAGCGATGACCGTGGGCGAGACCCGGCGACCGCTGCTGGAGGCTTCCGTCAAGACACTCCGCAACGGCGCGGAGATCATCCAGGAGGAGCGGGTCGATCCCCGGAGCATGCAACCGTCACGCACCCGCGCTTTGCAGGCCTTCCTCGACGGCACGACCGTGGAGCGGCTGACCGAGTCCGGCCAGGTGGCCATGGCGACGGTGTCGCTCAATGTGCCCGCCCTTGCGGGACGGGCCGGGGGAGTCGGGCACCGGGCTGTCGTTCTCGTGACGGAGGCCGACGACGGAGACGACGGCAAGCCGAACAGCGTGGTCATGATGCGGGGCAACCGCATGACCGTCAGGACGGCCCGGGTACGGGAACTGCCGGTGGGAACCAACCCCTTCCAAGCTGTACTGCTTGCGGGTCACGCGGCGGGCGGCGACTCCCTGGGCGCGGACGAGGCGGAGGCCTTCCTCAGGACCTCCGAGCCGCCCGAGCACAACAAATGGGGGCAGACGGAAGAGCTACGAATGCTGTACTCGCCGTCCGCGTACCGGCGGATCGCCAAGCTCACCACCGACGCCAACAAGGCGGTGCGCGAACTGGTGGCCCTGCCCAAGGCGAAGCGGACGGGTGGAGCTGAACGGCTTCGTAAAAAGCTGACGCTGGGCGGCAAGAAGGCGCCTCGGGCCGCCGGCCCGACGGCGCTGCCGACGTTGGAGGAACTCGACGCGTTCGTCGACGCCGACGGCGCGTGGTGTGTCACCGGCGAGGTGAAAATCCCTGCCGGCAGTGACTC
Source organism: Streptomyces sp. NBC_01166 (assembly GCF_045039765.1). Classification (NCBI taxonomy): domain Bacteria; kingdom Bacillati; phylum Actinomycetota; class Actinomycetes; order Kitasatosporales; family Streptomycetaceae; genus Streptomyces; species Streptomyces sp. NBC_01166. The sequence goes on along the minus strand of NZ_CP108613.1, from coordinate 3,203,251 downwards.
CTCGCGGCCGAGCCCCGTGGCGAAGCTGGACGTGCGCTCAGGCCCGCGCCCCGTGCTGGCGTGGTCCGAGCTCGTGGCCGTTCACAACTGCGAAGTTGTGGACGGGGTCCTGCACTTCACGCCGGGCGCTCGCAAGGCGACGTTCCGGGGAACGACCGACGTGTCCACGCACCCCGTTCGGGCCGTTTTCACCGGCTTGATCGTCGAACTCGGAACCGACAGGGGAGGCCAGGCGTGAGGGGCTATCCGTACAAACGGCTTCCTGGCGCGGTGGCGCTCCGGGTGACCGCCGTCGAACTGCGGGGCCCCAGCGAGGCCCGGGAACCGCTCGACACGAAGGCGTTCTCGACCATTGAGCAGGTGGTCGCCCTGGGGCTGGCCGAACGGAACGACTGGGAGCGGGCCCGGTTGACACTCACGGCTGTTGTGCCGGGACGCGCGACAGACCCCGACGGGCCCTGGTCGGACGTGGCGGTCGTGGTCGTGCTCACCGAGGGAGCCACCAATGCCCGGACCACCGTGTGCCTGGAGCCCCGCGCCGAGGGCGGCCGCGAATGGGCCGGGCACCTCGATCTTTGGCGAGCCGATCACCTCGACCGCGCGACCATGGCTGTCCACGTTGTTGCCACGGTCGACGAGGTGCCGGGCCGCATGATTGCCGCGTCGGAGAAGGACTGGATCGTCGACCTGAAGGCCGACGCGCCTCTGCGTGAGCGGGAACTCCAGGTCTCCGAGGTCGGGTTCCGCGAGGGCCCCGAGTGGTTGCGCCCCTTCGAGGACGTGCCGTGGACCGTCGACACCTCCGGCGAAGTGCCCACCGTGCACATGAACACCGATTTCGAAGGCATCACCGAACTGGTCGACGGCAACGGCACGGCGGTCGAGGCCCTGGTTCGCGATCTCCTCATCGCTCAGATGTGCACGGACGTGTGGACGGCCGTGTTCCATACGGCCATCGGTGACCTGGAGTTCGAGGACGACGGCACCCCGCTCTTCCCGCAGGACTGGCGGGGCGAGGTGCTCCGAGAAATGCTTCCGGACGTCGTGCCCGGTCGACCTCTGGGGGACGCGCTCCGGGAAGTCCACGGGCGAAGGATCGGAGCGTCAGGATGGACGGACCTTCAACCGCGTATTCACTACGCAGCGACGCGCAGGGCGGACGTGCCCAAGGCGCTGACCGCAACCATCCGAGGCCTTGACCGACTCGACCGGGGGACCGACGCGTGACCGGTAAGCCCAGCCATCTGCCCGAGCGTTTGGCGTTCCTTGCAGATCTCAATGCCGCCCGATACCTCACTGAAGGCCTGCTCACCGGCAAGGAGGACGTCCCGGCCATAGCGCTCAACAAGGTCACCGAACCGCTGCCGGTTAACGAAGCCCGAGGGGAGCTGGCGCCGGTCCGCGACCTGGTCGACGACGCCATGCACGCGTTTCGCGAGGAGAAGGTCACTGCTGCCGACGCCTGGTTGGCTCCTCGGCTCCACGCGACACTGAGGCTCACTCGCCGAGAAGCCGCCGATCGCAGGCTGTGGAACTACCTCGCGCTGGGAGTTGCGCCCGACTACGTCGTTTGGCGACACACGACGGATCCCGGGAAGGGGGATGCGCCGAGGGTGGCGGCCAAGCGGTTTCGCGGTGCCTCAGACTCTCAGGCCTTCGCCCGACTGTGGTGGGCGGCTGAGTTGTTCCGAAACGGCTCCGACTACGGCCCGGTGGCGACTGCCTGCGCCCAGCAGGAGATGCTCAATACCGCGCTGCGACTTTCTGTGATCGACCACCGGCCGACAGCACAGGCCCTGGTGAGTTTGATCGATCGAGGGACTGTGCGAACCGGTCGGGAAGTCAATGCCCTGGCCAAGGCGGTCAACGCCTCCGCGGCCACGCTCATGTACGACGTCGTGGCACCGGACGTCGAACGGGACGGCCGGCCTCTGGCGCAGTGGATCGAGGCCGCGGAGTCGGCGCCGGCCGTGCCGCGAAGAGGCCTCCCGGCAGGGCCGGACGAGGAGAGGGCACCGGAGGACTCGGTGACCGCCCTCGCCGACCACTTCACGGAACTCTTCGCCGGAGCCCCCGTTCGAGGGAGGAAGACCGACGACAACGTTGCGGACTGACCGGCGCCGGGCCGAAGGCTCCTCGTATCAGGAGCCTTCGGCGGGGGCGTCCTTCTCCGCGGAACGAGACCGTGGCTTCCACTCCTTGAGGTGGGTGAACCACTCGTTCTTCGGAGCCTCGCGTAGCAACGCGGCGCTCAGAATGTGCAGGGAAAGACGCGGCGGGACAGCGTTGCCGATCTGCTGAGCCACGTCGGTGGACTGCCACGGGTAGCGAGCGGGGAACGACTGGAGAAGCCCGCCCTCCTCGAACGACAGCCGATCCAGCTCCTCGCCGACCTCCTTCTCGCCCGCCTCGTTTTCCTTCAGGAGGAAGAGTCGATTGCGGCGGAACTTTCCGGTGATCGTCGCGGCCGGTTCCTGCGAGGTGCGGCGTCCTCGGTTCTTCGGGTCGCCGCCGGATCCGTAGTTGGAGACCTGAACGAAGTCGCGGGGCCGCGTTGCGCTGAGAGCGTCACCTAGCGACACCCAGGGGTCCACCCTATTGGGGTTCGTCGGCGGCGCGAACAGAGTTCCGTCCTGTTGCTCAGCGGTCGCGTCCGGGTGCGTTTGGGGTAGTAGGCGCTCGGTTCCCTTGCGGTAACGCTGATGGGTCGCACGCGGAAAGTGAACGTGCCGCCCCGTGTTCTCGGGGTCCCACTGGGCGATCAGCACGGCGCGCCGGCGGGTCTGCGGGACGCCGAAGTCCTCGGCGTGCAGCACATGGGCCTCAGCCGCGTAACCGGTTCGCCTGAGGAGTTCGGCGTAGTGCTTCCACACCGGCAGCACCGTGGGTACCTGCTCCAGTACCACCACGTCGTACGCCTTGAGGCGCTTCAGCTTCGCTTCCATGATCCAACGCAACGGTTGGAGGACGAACCCTGTGCGTTCGTCGGACATGGAGTCGGTCTCGGCCTTGACAGCTTTCCAAGCAGCTTCGAAGGACTTGAGGTCCTCATGGCCTACCAAGCGGTCGGCCAACCGTTTCACGTCGTCCAGGGCTTTGTGGCCTTCCCGCTTACCGGCCACGCTGAACGACTGGCACGGCGGCCCGCCTGTGAGCACGTTGGCGTCCACGACCTGGGCGTCGCAAGGGCCCAATGCGGCGACGTCCTTCTCCACCGTGGTCAGAAGACCGGCTGCGGTGCGCGTCGCGCGGGTCGGGTCGTCCCACTCGACCCCAATGCTCTTCGCTCCCATGATCGTGGCCGCGATATCGAGGCCGCCCGGGCCTGCGAACAAGTCCACGATGCGGAAATCCGCAGGTAGAAGTGGTGGATGAGGTGCGTGGGTCATGGGATTGAAGTGTAGCCGGCTGTTCAAGATCAATTAGCCCTCGGATCGAGACTGTACGTGCGTGCTCAACCACGCAAAGCTTGCGCGACGGCGGTACCCAGGGCCTCCCCTACCGGCGGCGGCGACGCGTGCCCGATCTGGCGGTACCGAGCCGTCTTCCTGCCCGCGAATAGCCAATCGGCCGGAAAACTCTGCAATAGCGCGGCCTGCACATCCGTGAGCTTGATCAGACCCGGGCAGTCATCGACCTCGGGGCCTGGAGCCTCGTCGGCCAGAGCCCCTCCATTGACCCCCATGCGCGCCCAAGCGGCCTTCGTGCCCGTCGGGCCCAGGTCCGCGCCCCCGCGGTTGTCGGAGCCGCCCACAAGCGTGGGCGCCACACTGGTCGCCTGATCCGCCCAGGCGTCGGCGCCGCTCCATCCGCGAGCAGCCATGGACTGCCGTAGGGCGTCCCCCACGGAGAGGTGCTTGGGGGCAGTGCGCACCGGCGGCCGGAAGGAGTGGAAGTACCGCTCCTTGAGAGCGACCAGCACCCCCTGTTTCCGATCCTGCGGCACCCCGAAGTCGGCCGCGTTCAGCACGAACCAGTGCAGTCGGTACCCGAGGTGCTCCAACTCCTTGCGGACGAACTCGCGCAGTAGCTCGAACGCCGCGGCGTCGACCAGCCCCGGCACGTTCTCGATGATCACCGCGCGAGGCTGGATCGAGTGCGCGAGGAGGACCGCCGCCTCCAGGAGCCGCTCCTCCTCGTTCGTCTCGGTCCTCGCCACGGTCGCGCTCGACTTCACGCGGGGCAACCCGGCCGAGAGCAAATCGACGTCGTACGTCTGCGGGTGCTCGTCCGGAACGAAGTCCAGGAGGTCCATCTCCAGGACATCCCACTGGGGTCGGTTCATGCGTAACGTCTCGCAGGCCACGGGCTTGTTGTCCAACAGCAGTACCGGCTTGAACCCTGCCTGTTCCAGTCCCAGGGCCAGCCCGCCGGCCCCCGCGCACACGTCCACGAACCGCAATCCGCTCACAAGCCCCCACCTTCTAATCTCTTCCGCTTCGCGGACTTCCTGCGATCCACGACTTCCGCCACCTGCTCTGCGACCTGCGCCGGGTACTGGTGCTCCCAGAAGCGCAGGACTACCCACCCCTCGGCGACCAGATGTGCTGTTGTCTCCACGTCCCGCGCCATGTTGCGGTCCAGCTTCTGCCGCCACCACTCCGCGTTCGACTTGGGTTGCGTAGCGTGTTCGGGGCAGCCGTGCCAGAAGCAGCCATCCAGGAACACCGCCACCTTGGCCCGTGTGAAAGCGATATCGATCGTGCGCCGGGACATATGCGGCACGCGCTCGTTGAGGCGATAGCGGTAACCGGATGCATGCAGCAGCTTCCGGACCGCCACCTCGGGGGCGGTGTCGCGTCGTGCCTGGCGGCTCATGCGGGCAGAGACGCCTGGGGAGGACGGTTTGGCGGTGCTCATCACTGCCCAGTTTCCTACGTTCAGACCTCTTCGCGATCAATGACGGCGAGATTGCTCCTGCTCGAATCGATCGCACGGAAGCGCACCAGGCTCCTGCGCCCACCGCCCGGAGACGTCGGGGCGACCAGAGAGAAGGCCATGACCACGTCACCCGGGTCTATCGCGCCGCCGGAGGAGAGCCGAGGCTCGCTCTCCACCAGCGGGTAGAGGACCAGGACACCGCGTCGGTCGCGTGTGAGCGATTCGACCAGGGGGTCCTGGGAGTCCTTCAGCGCACCCGCCACCCGCAGGGCGACCCCACGGTGCTTGGGCTCGCTGATCGCGCCGAACAGATCACCGCGGCGCCGGGTACGGCTCGCCAGCGAGAGGGGACGCGAGCCGAGAATGGTCGCCTCGACTGCACGTACCGACGTCTGCTGCGGAACGACGACCAGCCAGTCGTCGATGACATTGCCGGCGTCGGCCGCCGAGACGAGCGATTCGAGGTGCGGCGAGAACTGGGCAGGCACGGACCACTTCAGATCGCACAGGATCCCGAGCAGGGCGCCGTGGTCGAGCGTCCCGAGAACGGCTGCGTAGCTGTCGTCCCGGCCGTACTCGGTGGAGGAGCACCGCAATGTGACCGTGGCAGGATCCAGCGCTTCGAGAACGGGCCGCCAGGCCTCGGTGTTGTGCCGCAGGTCCGCCGCGTTCGTCGGGTACGCCGTCGGCTCCACCCACTGCCCCGGCGACCGGATCTCCACCAGCTCCGCGTTGAACATCTTGTTCCGGGCCGCCGGCTTGAGCCAGGACAGGTGCTGCGAGACCAGCGGCGGGATCTGCGCCGGGGTGACCTGCGGCTTGCCGTCCACCAGGGCCGCGTACCGGGTGAGCTGGGCGCGGAAGGTCTCCTCGTCGCGGCAGATCGCCTCGAAGGCCTCGTAGAGGTCGACGGTCTTCTTCTTGCCCATCGGTACTTCGCGGCCGATGTAGAGGCGCACCAGGTCACGGTATCCGGGGCGGAAGCCGAACCAGCGGCCCATCTGCATGAGGGTGTCGGCCTGCTGGGTCGTGCGGCGGTAGTACGTGACCGTGAGGCCCTCGATCGTGAAGCCGCGGGAGAGCTTCGTGCCGCCGACCAGGATCTTCCACACGTGCGGTGTCCGGTCGAAGTCGAGCTCCGCTTGCTCGTAGTCGCGCTCGGTGGCGCCGTTGACGATGATCACCGGTTCGCCGCCCGAGTTGATGAGCTGGCGGGCCCGGGAGACGTACGGCTTCAGATCGTCGTACGACGCGGGGGCCGGCAGACCCTCGTCCGTGAAGCGCTGGAAATCGGTGGTCAGCAGGGTGGCGAGGCGTGCGTGACCCTCCTGGCCCGTATATGCCGACCGGTGCCACATCGAGTTGATCCGCAGAGCGAGGGCCGCGTGTTCCCGCTGTTGTACGGATTCGTGGACGAGCATCGTGTGGTGGCGGAACGGCCCTTCGGGCACACCGTGAGCTGCCCGGTACAGCTTCAGCGCGCCGGTGAGTACGAAGGCGTCCAGCGCTTCCTGGAGGCGGTCCCCGGTGTCGTCGTAGATGCCGCGTACGTGCGTCTCCTCGGCCGAGCCCTCGCCTTCGAGGTCGTGGAAGTCCTGCACGCCCATGTAGCCGGTCGGCCGGGGCAGCGAGATCAGGAAGTCGCGGGGGAAGATGTCCTCCTCGTCGCCCGGGTCGACGAAGACGTTGGCGAACGGCGTCGCCGTGTAGCCGACGTACTGGGCGCGCGGAAGGAGGCCAAGAAGCTGTGTGATCTGGCCGTTGATCGCCTTGCGGGCGACCTTGCCGTTCTCCCACTTCTTGGGGTCCGTCGTGTTCACCGACGCCTGGTCCGACTCGTCGTCGATGATCAGCGCAGGGATCTCGGAGAGGATCGGGCCGATCTTCTTGAGGTCCCTGAGCAGCTTGTCCAGCACGTCCGCGTTCTTCTTCACGACCATCACGCGGGCGGCGGCGTGGTGCAGATTGGCCGGGTCGTACAGAGGCTGCGTGCGGACCTGCTTCTCGAATTCGAGCGTGCGGATGCCGTTCAGCAGGCTCTTGTAGTCGTCGTCCCGCGTCGTGAGGCGCTCGATGTCGAAGGCGCCCAGCGTGGACGGACGGCCGCCGTGGCTGACGAACTTCGCCGGCCAGTCCTCGTCGTCCTGGTAGTCGACACCGATGAGCGCGTCCGTGTCGGCCGGGACGGCGCCCCGCAGGATGTTCTCCCGGCCTACCAGCTCCATGTCCAGTCGGCGCTGGGTCTGGCCCCGTAGGAGATTCAGCGTGCCCCCGAGGATGATGACCAGACGGTAGCCCGCGTCGATGGCCTTCGCGGTGACACCCGTGAAGTTGGCCGTCTTTCCCGACTGGACATAGCCGACGACCAGGCCCCGGGCGCCGTATGCCTCGGCGCGGGTGGGATCGGAGAGGCGCTCGACCACGGCGTGGCTGGCTTCGTCCAGGCTCGACACGGCAGCGTCCGACCAGCCCTTACGGCGCAGTGTCTGCTCGTACGAATTCCAGTAGAAGGCGCGCGCCGCCGCCATGTCCCTGGAGTACCAGGACGTGAACTCCTTGCTGATGACCGTGGCCCCGGGCTCCTTGAACACCGGCACCGCTTCGTCCAGGGCCTTTCGCAGGTCCGCACCGAAGCCGAGACGGTCATGGGTGTCGGCTCGCCGGGCGTCCGTACGCGGCGGGGCATCGGACCAGTCCGACTGCTCCGCCAGATCCCAGGCGGTCAGCGTGCGGTGCCACAGTGCGATGAGTTCGTCCCCCGGGCCGGCCGCGACGATCCGGTCCCGGAAGTGGCCGAGGTCGATGTCGGCCGGTTCCTCCGCCTCCGAGAGCACGAAGGCCAGCTTCGCGAACGCCTTCGGGCCCCGGCGCATGGCCGCAAGGACATCGCCGTGCAGGTTGAACAGGTGGTCGGTCATGGCGGTACGGACTTTCTCGGGGAGGGGCGGAGTGCGGCGCGGGTGTCAGCGGGTCATTTCGCAGCGTGCCGCTGTCACCAGGACGCTGTTCCACAAGGCGATCTTGTCGGCGCGCGTGGCCCGTACCCGAGACTTCTGGAAGATCTCCTCCACCATCAGATAGAGCATGCTCTTCACGACCGGGGCATCGTTGAGCCCGCCCCTGCGGCCGCCGTTGAAGGCCGTCCGGTACAGCTTGTTGAGCCTGATCTCACGTACGTCGCGGTCGAGTTCGAAGAACAGATCCGGTGCCAGGGACGCCCAGCGGAAGGTGATCGGTTCCTCCCCCTCCAGCTCAGGCAGTTCGTCCCGCAGCGTCCGCCGCAGTTTCGGGTCGAGACCCTTCCCGGCAGGGATGACCGCGTCGCGCGTCACTTCGGTGACCCGCTTGGCGGCTTCCCGGTACGTCGTCTGTGCCTCCTGGACGTACTCGCCGAAGGTGTGCCCCGTCGCGTCCGTCGCCTGTTCGAGCCCTCGCGCGAACGCGGGGGTCACCGTCACGCCGTCCTTCTTGACCGTGAGACTGAAGACGTCGTTCGCCTCGGCCGGCAGGTCGATCGCGATACGGGCCAGCGCGAGGTGGCCCTCGGCACTGCGGGTGCTGTTCCATCCACCGGCCTGCACAAGCCTGTTGTTGCGGTAGATGTAGAAGCCCTGCCGCTCGGCGAGCGGCCCGATCCCGCGGAAGCTGACCAGCGGGGACTTCGGCTGCCAGATGTGAGCGGTCAGGGCCACGTCACCGACGCCCTCGACGGGGGCGGTGTACGTACGCGGGTAACCGGCCCGGCCGGGGAGGCGGTAGCCGAAGGGGTCGATCGGCTCGACGCCCCGGTGGTCCAGCTCCTCCTTGGTCGCGACGTCCTCGACCACGATGTCGACGTTGAACGAGTCGTCGGCCAGAAAGCGGTGCAGGTGGAGCCCCAGGTGCGTCTCCAGCTTCTCGATCGCGTCGTCGAGATAGCGGTCGGCCTGTCCGGCGGTGACCGTGTCGAAGGCGCGGACCTTGTCCCAGCGCACGATGGTGCCGTGCCACTCGATCAGGCCGTCGTAACGGTCGACGAGGTCCTGGCAGTAGCCGGGGTCCACGATGTCGCAGGTGAAATCGGCCTGGGCGCGGGCTGTCAGCCACCGGCGGCCGGTGGACGGGCTGCGCTTGGTGCGGCTGATCACCGTGAGCGAATCGGCGTGCGAGAGGGACGCGGCCTTGAGACCGGCACCGAAGTGGCCGAGCGCGTTCTCCCCGTACTCCTGCCGGCCGCCCACCGTCATCGCGGTGTCGAGCGTCTCGTCGTTCATGCCCCGCCCGTCGTCGACGACCAGGAGACTGACAAGGCGATCCTCGTCGCGCAGGAAGCTGATGACGACGTTGCGCGCACCCGCGTCGATGGAGTTGTCGACGAGGTCGGCTATCGCCGCCTCGAAGCCGTACCCCTGATGCGACAGTGATTCGACGTAACGGGCGGCGGGCGGGAGCCGCTTGCTGCCGGTCGTCGGGATCTCGTACTGCCAGTCCGAGGACGGCTGGTAGGGCGGCATGGGCTTCCTCGCACAGACGGAACGGGGCCTGTGTGGGGGGTGAGTGGCCCGGAGCTAGTTGTTGAATGTGATCGTATTGCAAAGGTGCGACATGAGGGGAATCCCTGATGAATTCATCGTGCGACTGATAGGAGCCCGAGGCCGTCGGCCCGCCCGTCGCATCAGCCCGCCCCCGCCACCAGCCCCTCCACCCCGTCCAGAACCCGTGCCAGGCCGAACTCGAAGAGGGTGTCCAGGTCCAGGTCGAAGCCGTCCTTGTCGAAGAGTGTGGACAGCACCGGGTAGGCCGTGGGCGTCTGGATCGCGTCCATGCGTGGCTCGGTCGCCGCCATCCACTCGTCCGCCGTCATGCCGCTGTCCTGCCGCGCCTGGGACTCCAGCTCCACGGCCATCGCGACGCCCTGGGCGTAGCCGAGCACCGTCAGGTGGACGTGCAGCATCTGTTCCGGGGTGAGCCCGATGCCGGTGAGGGCGGTCAGGACCCGTTCCGTGTACTGCATCGCGTTCGGGGAGGCCATCGGGCGGGTGAGGCCGGCCATGGCGCGGGCCAGCCAGGGGTGGCGCTCGTACTGCTTCCACAGCCAGCGTGCCTCCCGCTCCAGCAGGGGGCGCCAGCCCGTCGGGCGTGGGCCGGGCGGGCCGGTGTCGAAGACGGCTTCCGCCATCAGCTGGACGAGCTCGCCCTTGCTCCGGACATGGCGGTACAGGGCCATCGTGGAGGTGCCGAACTCCGTTGCGAGGCGCCGCATCGAGAGTGCGGAGAGGCCCTCCGCGTCCACGAGCGCGATCGCCGTACGGATGATGCGTTCGCGGCTGAGCTGCCGGCCCGGGGGCATGGCGCGCTCGCGGCCGCTCTCCGCGACCACGGTGCCGATGCCGGGCACCGCCCGCACGAGGCCCTCCTGGTTGAGCGCCCCGAGGGCCTTCGTCGCCGTGGCCATCGCGACGCCCCACTCCTGCGTGATCCGGCGCGTGGACGGGACCGGATCGCCCGGGCCCAGCTCGCCCGAGGCGATGCGGCGGCGGATCTCCCCGGCGATGCGGAGGTAGGGCGGTTCGGTGCTCATGGCGCCACCGTACTAGTGCACCTGGGGCGCCCGCACCCCTGTCAGCTGCGGGTTCGGGCCGGTGCACTAGGGAGCTGTTTGCGGTGTACGTCGTGGCCCGCTTCCCTGCTGCACATGGAGAACACACCCGGCCCCCGCGCGGGCCGCAAGGAATGGACCGCCCTCGGCGTCCTGATGCTGCCGCTGCTCCTCGTCTCGATGGACGTGTCCGTCCTCTACTTCGCCATCCCGTTCATCAGCCAGGACCTGGAGCCCAGCGCCACACAGCAGTTGTGGATCCTGGACATGTACGGCTTCGTACTCGCCGGCCTGCTCATCGTCATGGGCGCCCTCGGTGACCGCATCGGGCGGCGCACGCTGGTCCTCGCCGGAGCCGCCGTCTTCGGTGCGGCCTCCGTCGCGGCCGCGTACGCGCACTCCGCCGAAGTGCTCATCGGCGTACGCGCGTTGCTGGGGATCGGCGGGGCCGCCCTGATGCCGTCGACCCTCGCCCTGATCCGCAACCTCTTCCACGACGCGAAGCAGCGCGGGCAGGCGGTGACCGTCTGGACGGGCGTCATGACCACCGGCATCTCGCTGGGGCCCGTCGTCAGCGGACTGCTCCTCGAACACTTCTGGTGGGGCTCGGTGTTCCTCATCAACCTGCCCGCCATGGTGCTTCTGCTCGTGCTGGTCCCCGTCCTCGTGCCGGAGACCGCCACCACCGCCCGCGGCCGCTTCGACCTGATCAGCGCCGCGCTTTCGCTCGGCGCCCTCCTCGCGGTGATCTACGGCATCAAGGAGCTGGCCCGGCACGGTTACGAACCGCTGCCCGCGCTCTGCGTCGCCGCCGGGCTGGTGCTCGGCCTCGTCTTCGTACGGCGTCAGAGGCACCTCGCCCACCCGCTGATCGACCTCGGCCTGCTCGGACGGCGTGCCTTCGGCGGGCCGGTGCTCGCCAACCTGCTCGCGATGTTCGCCACGGTGGGCATGGCCGTCTTCTTCACCCAGTACCTGCAGTCCGTGCTCGGCCAGAGCCCTCTCACCGCCGCGCTGTGGAGCCTCGTGCCCGCCGCGGGTGTCGCCGTCATGGCGCCGGCCGGGGCCGCGCTCGCCCAGCGGACCGACCGGGCGTACGTGATGGGTGGCGGCTTCCTCGTCGCCGCCTGCGGATTCCTCTGGCTGGCGCAGCTGCGTACGGACTCGCCCCTGTGGTTCGCCCTCGTCGGCGGGTCCGTCTACGCGGGCGGTCTGGTCGCCTCCATGACGCTCGCCAACGAACTCGCCCTGGGCGCCGCCCCGCCGGAGCGCGCCGGATCGGCTGCGGCAGTCCTGGAGTCGGGCCAGGAACTGGGCGGCGCCCTGGGCATGGCGATCCTCGGCTCCATCGGCGCCGCGGTCTACAGCAGGGACATGGCCGACGCCCTGCCCGCCGGGATGGAGCACGCCGACGCGGTACGCGAGACCCTGGGCGGCGCGGCGGCGGTCGCGGCCGACCTGCCGGCCGCGACCGCGGACGCCGTGCTGTCGGCCGCGCGTGACGCCTTCACCCACGGGCTGGGCATCGCGGCGGTCGGCGCGGCCGTGGTCATGGCCGGGGCCGGGGTGTTCTCGTTCGGCTTCCTGCGAGGTACGGCCGGGCGGGCACCCACCACGCCGTCGCCCTCGGAGGACCGCAGCCGTCCTGCGGCGTCGGCACGCTGATCCACGGCGGACGCCCACAGGTTCAGCGGCAGAGTGCGTCGAGGTCCTCCGAGAAGGCCGGGAACTCCGCCCGGGCCCCGGTGACGATCTCCCGCGCCGTCCGACGGGGTGTCGTTGCGTGGCGTCCGGCGATGCGGGTCAGGGGCTCGTCGGGTTCGGACGGGAGCTCGGCGGCCAGGGCGGCCTCCCTCGGACCGAAGCCGTCGGCCAGGACCCACAGGAAGTCGGAGAGGTTGCCCGCCACCACGCCGCGCTCGCCCTCGGAGCCCAGGAACACCACCGGCTGGTCGGCGAGCGGAAGGCCCGGCCGGGCGCGCCAGATCATGGCGCGGCCGCCCGCGCCGCACTGGCCGAAGACGAGGTAGGCGTCACCGTCGACCTCCTTGTTGCCCGTCCAGCTTCGGAGCAGCTCGGTGGTCCACTCGGCGGACTCGAAGTACGGGTTCGGCTCGAAGCCGAAGCGGTGGTACTCGTCCCCGTCCTCGTCGACCACGAGGTAGTGGTCGTCGTAGAAGTCGACCCCGGCCACCTCGGCCAGGGCCATGGGGAAGCTGCGGTCGGTCCCGCCCGTGTCGTCCATGGGCGCAGGCTATGCGGTCCCCCCGACACACGGACCCGCCCGCCCCCGCCTGCTCCGGTAGCGGGCTGCGGGCCGCGGGCCGATGCTGGTTCGGTACGTGTCCACGTGTGCGGAGGCCCTGCCCGGCCGCCGCGAGGGGGCGAAGGAGCTGGGTTCATGGCTGACGCGCCCCTGATGGTCGTGGACGGCGCCGGAGTGGTCACCGGGTGGAGCCGGGCGGCCGAGCGGCGCTTCGGTGCGGCGACCGCCGAGGCGCTGGGCCTTCGCCTCATGGACGTACTGGCGGGCGACGCGGGAGACACCCGGGGCGCGGACGGGGGCAGCGAGGCGCGTACGGGGCTGCGGCTGGAGCCGCTCGCCGGGGCGGGCTGGGCCGTCTGGGCCGCGGAGGAGAGCACCGGCCCCGGGGCCTTCGGGCAGGCGCTGCTGGACGTGATGTTCACCCAGGCACGCGTACGCGTCCATGTGCTCGATCCGGAGCTCCGACTCCTGCGGATCAGCGACCACTCCATGGACCCCGACACCGACGAGACCGAGCGGCTGCGCGGCCTGCCTTTCCGCGATGTGTGCGCCTTCGAGGAACCGGAGCGGGTCGAGGCGTTCGTACGGGAGGTCCTGCGCACCGGGGTGCCCGGCGTCGAGCGCTCGTTCCGCGCCCGCCCCGGCGACGTGCCCGGTGGGCGGCGCACCTTCTCCCTGACGGCGTTCCGGCTCCAGGAGGGGCTCGGGGCGCGGCCGGGCGACCACGGCACCGTCCTGGGCGTCGCCGTGTCCGTCGTCGATGTCACCGAAGAGGTGAGGCGCCAGGCCCGGGACATGGCGCTCGACGCGGTCCGCGACAGCGTGGGCCGGACGCTGGACGTGGAGGCCACCTGCCGGGACCTCGTCGACGCGCTGGTCCCCGGTTACGCCGACATCGGCGTCGTCGAGGTCGTCGACACGGTCCTTCGCGGTGAGACCCCGCAGCCCGGGCCGCTCGGCCGGGACGTGCCGCTGCGGCGGGCCGCGTTCGGCGGTGGCGACGACCCGGCCCACCCGATCGGCGACGTGCGGGCCGTGCCGCCCGGGACACCGTTCCAGCGGGCCCTGTCCGACCTGCGGGCCCGTGTCGTCCCGGTCGAGGACGCGCCCTGGGCCGACGCCGACCCCGCGCGGGCGCGCTCCATCCGGGAGCAGGGCGCCCACACGCTCCTGCTGGCGCCGCTGACGCTGCGCGGAGCCGTCCTCGGGCTGATGAGTCTCTACCGCTGCGGCGACTCCGAGGCCTTCAACGAGGAGGACATCCCCGTGGCGGCCGCGGTGGCGTCCCGCACCGCTCTCGGCATCGACACCGCCCGTCGCTACGTGCACGAGTACACCATCGCCAGCGCCCTGCAGCGCCGGCTGCTTCCCCAGCGCCCGTCCCCCCAGCCCGCCGTCGAGACGGACCACCTGCTGCTGCCCGGCGGGGGCGCGGGCAGCTGGTTCGACACGATCGCGCTGCCCGGCGCCCGCACCGCCCTCGTCATCGGGGAGGTGACCGAGAGTGGCATCCACGGGGCCACCACCATGGGGCAGTTGCGCACCGTCGTCCACGCCCTCGCCGCACTCGACCTGGAGCCCGACGAGTTGCTGGCGCGCCTGTACGACACCGCGGACCGGCTGGCGCGGGAACGCGCGGATCTGCCCCAGAGCGACCCGCTGCACCGTGAACCACTGTCCGCGTCGTGCACGTACGCCGTGTACGACCCGTTCACCGAGACGTGCACCGTGGCCTCCGCCGGGCACTGCGCCCCCCTGGTCATCGGCGCGGACGGCACCACGACGGAGGTCACCGTCCCCCAGGGGCCGCCGCTGGGCTCGGAAAGCCGCGGGCCCGTCGCCGCGGCCTCCTTCCCGCTCCGGGAGGGCAGCCTGATCGTGCTCCACAGCAACGCGCTGCGGGACCACGCCGACCTCCGTGAGGGCACGCTCGTCCAGGCGCTCTCACCGCCGGACCGGCCGCTGCGGGAACTGTGCGACGCGGTCTCCTACGCCCTGCCCGACGACGCCGCCCTCCGCGGCTCGGCCCTGCTCCTCGCCCGCACCCATGCGATGCCCGAGGACCGCTACGCGGCATGGGAGCTCCCGTACGACAAGACGGCCCCGGCCACCGCACGCCGCCTCGCGTCGAAGGCGCTGGCCGGCTGGCACGTCGACGGAGACACCGGTGACGCGACAGAGCTGATCGTCAGCGAGCTGGTGACCAACGCCGTGCGCTACGGCCGCCCGCCGGTGGAGCTGCGCCTCATCCTGGACCGGGGGCTGACCTGCGAGATCCGGGACGGCAGCACCACGGCCCCGTACATGAAGTACGCCGGGGCGGTCGACGAGGGCGGGCGGGGCCTCTTCATCATTTCCCAGCTCGCCTCGCTGTGGGGCACCCGTTACGCAGCCGAGGGCAAGACCGTCTGGTCCGAACAGGCGATCTCCGGCCAGGACAGCACCGAGGGCGAGACCCCCGACGACGGGCCCTCCGCCGACGAGATCCCTGACGACGAGGCGTGAACGGGCCTCGTCGATGCCCTACTCGTCCTCCGCGAGCGTGTGCGCGACCAGGGCGTTGGCGTGGCCGTGACCCATCGAGTGCTCGGTCTTGAGCCAGGAGACGAGCTCCATGTGCCTGGTCAGGGGCGAGGAGCGGACGAGCTCCTTCCACTCCGCGACCGGGCGGCCGTACCTCTTCTCGATCGAGGGGAAGTAGCTCGCCGGGCCCTTCACTGCTTCGGTCATGTTCCCGCTTCCTGTCCGTGAATCCGTCATGGGGTCCGTAGTGATGCTTGTGACTGCCGGCGGGCGCAGAAGTCATCGGTGGACGCGCGACGGCCCCCGTGCGAGTCTCCAGATGAGAGGGAACAAAGGGGTGCCCACTGTCAACACCCGTGAAATACTTCTGTGTTCAGTGACCGGTCCCTCGCGGGGCGAGGGCGGCGGGTTCGATGGGGGCAGGCATGGCGGACGGGGCGGACACGGGCGTGCGGGAACAGGGGCAGGAGAGCATCGAGTTACGGATCAGCCTCAGCGGGACGCACACCCGGCGCGACGACCTCGAAGCCCTGAGCACCTGGCTGAGGAACGCGCCGGTCCTGGAGGACGCGCTGGAGCGGGACGAGGTCACCCTGGCGCGCAAGGACTCGCTCACGCAGGCCGAGGCGATGGGCGGAGAGCTGATCCAGGACATCATCCTGGTCGTCTCCGTCGAGGTGGCGCGCTCGGTGGCCGAGAACGCCTGGCGGTCCGTGGAGACCTGGCTGCGCAACCGGCGCCGGTTCGCCGAGCCCGAGGAGAGGCCGCGCGTCACGCTGGACGGGCCGCCCGAGGGCGCGGGATCCGACCTGAGACGCGACACCGACGACGACGCAGCCCGGGGCGACTCCCGTGACGGGGGCCCGGACGCGGGGCCCGGGTCCGGTGGCCCGAACCGAACGCGCGGTGGCGACGAGCCCGGAGAGGTCTAGCGGCCGTGCCGCCGTACAACGCGCGCGGCGAGGAGAACGGAGCCAAGCGTCACAGGGCCGTACTCATCGGGGTGGAGCACTACAGGGGTGCGCGGAACGACCTGCCGTCCGTCACCACGAACCTCCGCCTCATGCGCGAGGCCCTGACCGACGAACGCACCGGCGTGCTCGCCCCGGAGGACCTCGTCGTGGTCCCCGCGGACGGCGGCGGACCGGACACCACCGTCGATCCGAACGACGCGCGCACCGCGCTCTTCGCCGCCCGCAAGGAGGTCACCGGGCTGCTGGTGGTCTACTTCGCCGGGCACGGCATCGTGCGCCCCGACGGCAGCGACCTCAACCTGATGTTCACCGACTCGGAGGTGACCAGGGACCTGCACCATCCCTTCGTCGGCGCCCTGTCCTGGGACAACGAGGTCATGGGCGTCCTGCGGAACTCCCGCGCCGACTGGGTCGTCGTCATCCTCGACTGCTGCTTCGCCGGTAACGCGCTCCGGGCCTTCCAGCCGGCCGTGGGACAGAATTTCGCGCTGCTCACCGCCGCCGAGCCCGGTGTGGAGGTCCCGCCCGGCGATCCCCGTACCGGTACGGAGTTCACGGCGGCCCTCCACCGGCTGCTGACCACCGCCAAGGGGGAGCCGGTCACCTTCACCCGGCTCGTCGAGGGGATCCGTGAGGCGATGGCGCCCTTCAAGGCCGTCGACGGGCACCCGTGGATCCCCGACGAGCTCCGGCACGGCGACGACGTCGTGCTCGCGCTCGCCACGGACGCGGAACGCCCGACGCCCCCCGTCCCTCCTGGGCCGGTTCCGGCGCCCCCGGACGACGACGTGAAGCCGGCCTCCGTCAAGGGACCGTCGCGCCTCCCGGGCCGCCTGCTTACCGGCTTGGTCAGCCGTATGACGCGTACGGCAGCCGTGGTCCTGGCGGGCGTCGTCGCCCTCGCCGGGGCCGGTGCGTGGTACCTCCTGAGCGGGACCTTCGACGGCCCCTGCGCGTCACCTCTGGAACTGCGCGTGCTCGCCGACCCCGACCTGAAGGCCAGCGTGCAGAAGGCCGCCGACGCCTATCCCAAGCGGGACGGCGACGGCTGCCGGACCGTCGGCATCAACGTGTACGACGCCAAGGCCACGGACGCCGTGGCGGCCCTCCGGTCCTCCTCGCTCTGGCAGGAACCGCCCGCCACCTGCCCGGCCTCCGGCGACTGCCCGCGGCCCCAGCGGGACGTCGGCGCACAGCCGGACATCTGGATCCCGGCCGCCGACAGCGCATGGCAGCGGGCCACGGCCGACGGGGCGAGCGGAGGCACGGCCTCCACCGCGACAGCGACCGGGGCCGACGGCGAAGAGCCCGCCGCTGACGCCGGGAAGAGCGTGGTGGACCTCGACCGGCTGGGCCCCATCGCCTTCACGCCGATGGTCCTCGGCGTGCCGGACACCATGCGTCTGGCGCAGTCCCTGCAGACCGACGACCCGCTCGACGCGATCGTCTCCGGGCTGAAGGAGGACCAGACGGTCGAGATCCTGCGTCCCGACCCCGAGGACACCGAGGGAGCCCTGCTGGCGACCGACGCGCTCTACGCCTCCTCCGGCTCCGGGAGCGTCGGCACGCTCGAACGGAGGATGTCCCAGGTGCTGCGGCCCATGCCCTCCACCGCACGGGAACTGATGTGCGTACTGGCCGACGGAGCCCACAACGACCTGGAGGACCGGGCGGCCGTCCTCGTGCCGGAGCAGACCCTGGCGCAGTTCAACCTGTCGGCGGGCGAGCCGGGCCGGCCCGGCTGCGCGACCGAGGCGCTGGCGCACCGGGTGGCCCACTACCCCTCCGACGTGCCGATGCTGGATCTTCCCTTCGTCCGGGTCACCTGGTCCGGGGCCGACCGGGACGCCGCCGCCCGCAAGGACGCCGTCGAGGACTTCTACGACTGGCTGACCACGGACGCGGACGCGCAGAAGTGCTTCACCGACGACGGTTTCCGGGGCGTCGAGAAGGGTGACCCGGCCCCGCCCGACGGCGATTCTGTGCTGGGCAAGGAGGACAACACCTCGGCCGTACGCGAACAGATCCCGCAGACCGGCCAGGGAGCCGACGTGTCCACGTCGCTGAACGGCACCCTGGACCGCTACCGGGGGGCGCTCGGGCCGGGCCGGGTGCTCTATCTCCTCGACAACTCGACCTCGATGGCCGACAAACGGGTCTGGGACGGCACCGGCGGGGCCAAGGAACTGGTGGCCCGTTCGATGAGCTCCCTGGGTGCCGGGGACTCGTACGGGGTGTGGACGACGGCCGTCGACGAGGAGGAACCGGCCACGGACCTCGTCCCGTTCGGGGCGAACACCAGGGCCGGTGCGCAGAAGACCGTCGCCGGCGCGGGGACCGCCGCCTTCGACGCCCGCATCGCGGCGGGCGTGCGCGAGGCCCTCAGTACCCTGCGCGGCTCCCCCGAGGCGGAGCGACCCCGGCTCCTCGTCCTGGTCACCGACGGCGAGGACTTCGAGGACGTGAAGGAGGAGGAACAGCAGCGGCTGGTCGAGGAGGCGGGGAAGGCTCCGCCGGTCAGGATCGTGACGGTCTCGCTCCAGGACGGCGCCTGCACACCCGGCCGGTTCGGCGAGCGGCTCGCGGAGGCGAGCGGTGGCCGCTGCCTGGACCCCGCCGACGACATAGCGGCGGAACTTGCGGCGGAGGTCGCCAAGACCGGCACGGGGGACGCGGAATGACCTACGGCGACCGTCGCACCAGCCGCCGGAGGACCAGGGCCGCCGTCGCCCTGGCCTGCCTGCTCGCGCTCGTCTCCGCCGCCTGCACGGGAGGGCCCGGGGACATGCCGCAGGACGGCCAGGAGGAGCCGGCGGAAGGCCCCATCGTCGTCGCCAGCGGGCTGGACGTCACCGGCTCCGGCAGCGTGCGGCAGCAACTCGTGGAGGAGTGGAACCGCCTCCACGCCGGGTCGAAGGCCGAGCAGGCCAAGCTCGTCGAGCTGCCCGGCGGCGCCGACCAGCAGCGCAGTCAGCTCCTCGGCGCCCTCCAGTCCGGCAGCGCCCGCTACGACGTGGTGAACCTCGACATCACCTGGATCCCGGAATTCGCCGAGGCCGGACTCATCCGCCCGATGCCGCCCGAGGAGTCCGGCGCCGCCGCCGACGACGCCCTCGACTTCATCCGCCGGGTCCACGCCACTACCGTCTGGAAGGACCGCTCCTACGCGCGGCCGTTCAACACCGATGTGGGGCTCCTCTACTACCGCCCCGACCTCCTGACGGAGGCCGACATCAAGGCGGACAAGCAGCCCAACGCCCACTGGACGTGGGACCAGCTCTACTCCTCCGTCAAGACCCTCGGGCTGAACCCGGTACGGCGCGACGAACGGGCGGGCTGGACGACGCAGTTGAAGCAGTACGAGGGGCTGACCGTCAACACCGTCGAGGCGTTCGCCGACGCCGACGTGGAACTCACCGACAGCGAAGGGAAGTACAGCTCGAACGCCGGAGAGCTCAAGAAAGGGCTCGACAGGCTCCTCGACCGCGTCGCCCGGGGCCGTGTCCAGCCCGCCGCGCTCACCTCCGACGAGACGGCGTCCCTCACCGACTTCGCCGAGGGACGCGCCGTCTTCCTGCGCCACTGGCCGTACGCGTACGGGGCCCTGGGGAGCCTGATGAGCGCGCAGAAGTATGCCGTGAACCGGCTGCCGGGGAAGGCCGTGCTCGGCGGACAGAACCTCGCCGTCACCGCCGACTCGCCCCGCGCCGAGAACGCCCGCGAGCTCATCACCTTCCTGACCTCGCGGGAGAGCGAACGCTGCCTGCTCGACGCGGGCTTCGCGGCGACCCGGGCCTCCGTCTACGGCAGCACCGCGAAGCCTTGCTGGCCCCGGGTCGCCGCCGCGCTCCGGCCGGCGGGCGACGCGCCGAAGGCCGCGGCCACGGGGGAGGGGAGGCCGAAGGGGCAGGGCGCCCAGGCGCGGGCCGCCTACATCCGGATCCTCGGCACGGCGCTGGCCGAGGCGGTGCAGCGGCCGCGCACCCCCTACTACGGCGCGTTCACCCAGGTCCTGCAGTCCCATGTGCACGCGCTGCTGGCCGCGGAGCGGCCCGACACCGACGAGGCCGCCGAGAAGCTCGACAAGGAGCTGCGGGACGTGTTCGCGGGGAAGTAGGGGAACCCCGGGGCCCAGCCCCTCAGTCCGCCCCGTGGCACTCGCGGTACGGACGCCCCGAGCCGCACCAGCACGCCGCGCTCCGCGCCGGGGGCCACGGGACGGCGCGGCCACGGGCCGCCAGCGTCGTGGCGTACTGGGGGAGCAGGTCGGGGTCGGACGGGGACGCGGCCTCCGACGCGGCGAACGCCTCGTAGGAAGGGACCGTGCCGGTCACGATGCCGAGATTCGGCGTGCCCGTGGCATGCAGATCCCGCAACGCCGCCTCCAGGCGCGCCAGATGGTCCTGGTGCGAGAGGTACTCCTGGGCCAGCTCCGGGTAGGCCGTGAGGAGTTCACGCAGCTCGCCCTCGGGCCAGTGCAGCACCGCGACGGGGAACGGGCGGGACAGCGCGCTTCGGTAGGTGCCGAGCTCGGCACGGAGCCGGTTGATCTCCGCCTGCAGCTCGCCCGGGTCCGAGGAGCCCAGGGACCACAGACGCTTCGGGTCGTGCAGCTCGTCGAGGGGGACGGCGGCCGTGTGCAGCGTGTCGGCCAGCTCGTCCCACGCGTCGTGGGCGACGCCCATCAGCCTGCGTACCCGGTGCCGCCCGGTCACCAGCGACTGGGTGGCGTACGGGACTTCCTCGCCCGGCGCGAGGAGCAGCGTCAGCGCGGTCGAGAAGAAGTCGTGGGCCGCCTCCAGCTCGTCGTGCGCTTCGAGCGTCTCAGCGGCGATCTCCCACGGTGCCGCGTCGAGCGGGCCGGCGGCGCGGATGCCGTCGATGATCGCGCGGGCCTCCGCCTCGTGGCCGTACTCCCAGAGGTTGGACGCTTTGAGTGCTTTGACCAGATGCGGGTGATCGATGGTGGTCTCGGCGGAGCCGAGCAGTTCGTCGTAGAGGGTGCTCGCGCGGGCGCGCTCACCGGCGAGCTCCAGATGGGCCGCGGCCTGGAGGAACAGCGGTTCGTGGTCCTCGGGATACTGCGCCGCGGTGCGCAGCAGGCGCTCGGCTTCGGCGATGTGGTCGGCAGGCGTGTCGGGGCGCATGGACCACACGGTACTGCGGGTCGGGTGCGAGGTGAGAGGGCGCGGGCCGGAGTGCTGATGAAGGCCGGAGGGCGCCGGGGAGAACGCCCGGTGCCTGCTCCGGCCGGGGAGGGCCTCAAGGGCGCTCCCGGGCGTGTCCGGTCGCCGGGAGGGCCTCAGCGGCGCTCCCGCAGGAGGAGGACACCCACCGTGGCCGCGAGCGCCATGGCGGCGGACAGCAGCACCGCCCCGTCCGCGCCGGCCGGAGTCGTCGCCACCGCGATCGTCACGGCCACACCGGCCGAGGAGCCGAGATAGCGGGCGGTGTTGTTGGCGCAGGACCCCATGGCCGCGCGCTCCGGCGGCACCGACTCGACGGCGAGCCTGGGCAGCGCCGCGTTGATCAGTCCGCTGCCCGCGCCGGCCACGATCAGGGCAGGGACGAGACGCGCCCACACCGATGGTTCCGTGCCACCCGGTGCGCCGGTCAGGAGCCCCAGCATCGGCAGCACCGCCACCGCGTGGAGCACGAAGCCGGCCGCCAGCTGGTGCCCGGCCGTGATCCGGCCGGTCAGCCGTCGCGCCTGGAGGGCCACCACGAACGACGTGCCGGACCAGAGCAGGAACAGCCAGGCCGAGTCCAGGGCCGACAGCGAGAGCGCGTGCTGGAGCAGGGTCGGGAGATAGCTGAACAGTCCGATCACCGAGAGCCCGGTGAACAGGCCGCCCACCGCCGACGCGAGGAAGGCGCGGCTGCGGAAGAGGGCCAGGTCGATCAGCGGGGCCGCCGCCCGGCGCTCCACCGCGGCGAACACGGCGGTCAGCGTCAGCGCCGCGAGCAGCAGCAGGCCGACCGGTGCGCGCAGCCAGCCCTCCCGGCCGAGCGTCAGGGCCGTCAGCAGCGTGGTCATCGCCAGCCCGAGCACGGCGGCGCCCGCCAGGTCGGGGCGGCCGGCGCGGGGTGCGCGGGACTCCGTGAGCACCCGGAAGGCGAAGGCCCCGGTGACGAGGGCGCCGAGCCCCAGGGCGAGATACGTCAGCCGCCAGTCCACGACGGAGAGGGAACTCGCGAGCAGCGGGCCGAGCGCGATCCCGGCGCTCACGAACGCTCCCCACACCCCCATCGCCCTGATCCGCGCGTGCCCGACCGGGTAGGCCCCGACCAGCAGTCCGAGGCCGGTGGCGAGGATCGCCGCACTCGCGGCGCCCTGGGCTGCCCGGGCGAGGGTGAAGCCGAGGGTGCCCGTGGTGAGGGCGCCGAGCGCGGTGGTGACACCGAGGCCGAGGGTGCCGATCAGGAAGAGCCTGCGGCGGCCGAAGTCGTCGGCGAGGCTGCCCGCGACGAGCAGCAGTACGGCGAGGCCGAGCGGGGCCCCGTTGAGCAGCCAGGCCTGGGCGGCGGGCGGGGTCGCGAAGGCGCCGGAGAGGGCGGGGAGCGTCGTCATCGGCGCCGTGTAGTTCATCAGCGCGACGGCGGTGGCCGCGCTCGTGACGGCGAGGGTCGCGCCGGGCCGGTGCGGCGGGCGGAGACGCGCCGGCCGTCTCAGGTCGGCCGGGGCGGTCTGTACGGGCTGCTGGGTCATGACGTCCCTCCGGGGATCGGCCCACCTGGGGGCCAGGTCCACGCCTAAGGTTCGGTGAATGAACCTACTGGGCCGCCACGCTACCACGAGTAGGTTCATTCACCGAACCGAAGGGGTAAAGTGGGGCCATGGCTCTCGGCAAGGACTACGCGGCCCAGCAGTGCTCGATCGCCCGCGCGCTCGAAGTGATCGGCGAGCGCTGGACCCTGCTCGTCGTCCGCGACGCCCTCTACGGGGTCCGCCGCTACAACGACTTCCTCACCCACCTCGGCATCCCGCGCGCCGTCCTCGCCTCCCGCCTCCAGGCGCTCACCGAGGCCGGCGTCCTGGCCAGGCGGCGCTACCAGGAGTCACCCCCGCGCGACGAATACGTCCTCACCGACAGAGGCGAGGCCCTCTGGCCCACCGTGCGCTCCCTCGGCCTCTGGGGCCGCGAGCACATCGAGGGCTCGAAGCCCCTGCGCCTCTTCTTCCACGCCACCTGCGGCAGCGAACTCGGGGCCTACGGGCAGTGCGCGGCCTGCGGCAACATCCCCGTGCCGCTCGAGGACG
The DNA here is from genome assembly GCF_045039765.1 of Streptomyces sp. NBC_01166. Classification (NCBI taxonomy): domain Bacteria; kingdom Bacillati; phylum Actinomycetota; class Actinomycetes; order Kitasatosporales; family Streptomycetaceae; genus Streptomyces; species Streptomyces sp. NBC_01166. The sequence continues at coordinate 3,179,768 of NZ_CP108613.1, read as the reverse complement.
TCGAGATGCGACCCGGTCCGGGGCTGGACCCCGACCCGGCCGACCCCGTCAGCCGCGCCCTGCTCACCCCCCGCCGGCTCCTTCAGCCGCTGGAGCCCGATCGTGTATAACGGCTGAAGGACACGTACGAGCGCGAAGCGACAGGGGAGGGCCGATGAAGGACGACATGAACCGTGTACGCCGCGCGGTCGCCCGCCTCTTCCGCCCCGCCGCCTTCCTCGTCCTGTTCCTCACCGAGGTCCTCCTCGCCGAGGGCGGCAGCCTTTCCGCCGCCGTCGCGCTCGCCGCCACCGCGGCCGCCGGCTCGGCGCTCCTCGTCTGCTCCGTCATCAGCGCGCGCTGCGCCGCCCCCGTACCCCGTACGAGAGTGCGCACCGCCATGCGCGACCGCGAGAAGCGCACCGCGTTCCTCCCGCAGCGTGACCCCGACGCCCGGGGACGCACCAGGCCCCGAGCGCCCGGGGCCGCCCTCCTGACGGCCGCGTAGAGGGCACACTTCCACCACCCCTGCGCGGGTCGTCCTGCCGAGTCATTCACTCCCCGGCACGACGAGACCCCCGGAGGGCTCACCCATGTCCGCGTTCATGTCCGCTTTCGCGAGCCTGGTCGGCGCATTCGCCGATCTGCTCCAGCCCCTCTTCCAGGGCGCCTCCACGGCCGCCGCGATCGTCCTCTTCACCGCGCTCGTACGGCTCGCCGTCCACCCCCTCTCGCGGGCGGCGGCGCGCGGGCAGAAGGCCCGCACCAAGCTCCAGCCGCAGATCGCCGAATTGCGCAAGAAGCACGCCAAGAACCCCGACCGGATGCAGAAGGCGCTCATGGAGCTCCACGCGAAGGAGAAGGTCTCACCGCTCTCCGGCTGCCTCCCGAGCCTGCTCCAGATGCCCGCCTTCTTCCTGCTCTACCACCTCTTCTCCAGCCAGAGGATCGGCGGCGACCCCAACTCGCTGCTCGGTCACGAACTCTTCGGAGCCCCGCTCGGAGAGCGCTGGCACAACGCGCTGGCCGACGGGGGCCCCTTCGGCCAGCAGGGGATGGTCTACCTCGCGCTCTTCGTGATCGTCGCCGCCGTCGCCACCTTCAACTACGGACGCACCAAGCGGCAGATGGCCGCCAACCCGATGACCCCGGCCACCGGCCCGGACGGACAGCCCATGCCCGGCATGGGCGCGATGACGAAGGTCATGCCGCTGATGTCCTTCCTGACCCTCGTCTCCGTCGCCTACGTGCCGCTCGCGGCGGCTCTGTACATCGTCACGAGCACCACCTGGACCGCGATCGAGCGCGCCTACCTCTACCGGGAGACCCCGGCCGCCGAGGCCGCGGTCGCGCCCGCCGTGTAGGAGCGTCGGGTCCAGTGTGTGAACAGGGTCTTGCGGAGTGATCCGATGTCTTGGAGGATCGACCGAGCCTTTCGCTGGCCGCAACCCACCGACGGGCTCGATCGCGACCAAGGGGAGATGGACCGTTGAAGCTTCTTCGAGTGGGTACGGCGGGCTCCGAACGCCCCGCGCTGCTTGACCGGAACGGGACTTTGCGTGACCTTTCGGGCCTCGTCACCGACATCGACGGCGAGCTCCTCGCCGACGCCTCGGCACTGGCACGCGTACGGGAAGCGGCACAGACGCCCGACGTCCTGCCCCCGCTCGACGCGGAAGGCCTGCGGGTCGGGCCGCCTCTCGGGCGGATCGGCAAGATCGTGTGCATCGGGCTGAACTACCACGACCACGCGGCCGAGACCGGGGCGGCGATCCCCGAGGAGCCGATCCTGTTCTTCAAGGCCCCCGACACCGTCGTCGGCCCCGAGGACACGGTGCTGGTGCCGCGCGGCAGCCGGAAGACGGACTGGGAGGTCGAACTCGCCGTCGTGATCGGCCGCACCGCCCGCTACCTCGACTCCGCCGAGGAGGCGCTCGGACACGTCGCCGGATACGCGACCTCGCACGACGTCTCCGAGCGTGAGTTCCAGATCGAGCGCGGCGGCACCTGGGACAAGGGCAAGAACTGCGAGACCTTCAACCCGCTGGGCCCCTGGCTCGTCACGGCGGACGAGGTGCCCGACCCGCAGGCACTGCCGCTCAAGCTGTGGGTCAACGGCGAGCTGAAGCAGGACGGCACCACGGCCGAGCAGATCTTCCCGGTCGGCGAGGTCGTGCGCTATCTGAGCCACTTCATGACGCTCTACCCGGGTGACGTCATCAACACCGGCACCCCGGCGGGCGTCGCCATGGGCCGGCCCGAGCCCAAGCCGTACCTCCGGGCGGGCGACGTGGTGGAGCTCGAGATCGAGGGACTGGGCCGCCAGCGCCAGGAGCTCAAGGACGCGTAGGGCCTCTCGTTCGGGAAACGGCTGCGGGGCGGGCCGCCGGGATCACCCGGCGGCCCGCCCCGCACCGCTGTCAGGCCTGGGGGCGCGTCGTGAACTGCTCCAGGGCCTCCACGACCAGGGCGTGGTCCTCGGCCTGCGGCAGTCCCGACACCGTGACCGAGCCGATCACGCCGGCACCCTCCACCGCGATCGGGAACGAGCCGCCGTGCGCGGCGTACGTGTCCGGGTCCAGCCGCGAGGACTCCTCGAACGTGGTGCCCTTCGCCCGGAACCGCGTACCGACCAGGTAGGAGCTCTCCCCGTACCGCTCCACCACCTTCCGCTTACGGTCGATCCAGGCGTCGTTGTCCGCACTCGAACCCGGCAGCGCGGCGTGGAACAGCTGCTGGCCGCCCCGCCGGATGTCGATCGCGACCGGGGCGTGCCGCTCACGGGCCAGCGCGACCAGCAGGCCGCCCAGCGCGTACGCGTCGTCGTAGCCGAAACGCGGCAGCGTCAGACGCCGCTCCTGCGCGATCAGCTCGGAGATGGTCGGAGCGCTGGGGCTCATGCGTGCTGCTCCTCGTCGTGGTGGGGCAGAAGCGTCACGGACACGCCCTCACGCGCCGAGCGCCGTGCCGCCTCCAGGACATCCAGTGCGGCGGCCGCCTGCAGAGCCGTCACCGGGTTCTCACCCTTGCCGCGCAGGGCCGAGGCCACGGCGGCGTAGTACGCGGGATAGTCGCCCGGCAGCGTGCGGACCGGGTCGCCGCCGCCGGTCAGCGGGGACTCACCGGAACCGATCCGCCCCCACAGCTCCTCCGGCTCCTCGCCCCACGGCGCGCCGGCCGCCGGACGCGCGCCCTCACGCAGCGCGGCCTCCTGCGGGTCCAGGCCGTACTTCACATAGCCCGCCTTCGAGCCGAGCACCCGGAAGCGCGGGCCGAGCTGGGCCGTGGTGGCGCTCATGTAGAGGTGCGAGCGCACCCCGTTGCGGTGCGTGATCGCGATGAAGGTGTCGTCGTCGGCGGCCGCGCCCGGGCGGCGTACGTCGGACTCCGCGTACACCTGCACCGCGGGCCCGAACAGTGTGAGCGCCTGGTCGACGACATGGCTTCCCAGGTCGTACAGCAGCCCGCCGATCTCCTCCGGGTCGCCCGACTCGCGCCAGCCGCCCTTCAGCTGCGGACGCCACCGCTCGAACCGGGACTCGAAGCGCTGCACCTCACCGAGCTCGCCCTCCTCGATCAGGCCGGTCAGCGTGAGGAAGTCGTTGTCCCAGCGGCGGTTCTGGAAGACCGAGAGCAGCAGCCCCCGCTCCTCGGCCAGCGCGGCCAGCTCACGGGCCTCGGCGGCCGTGCCGGCGAGCGGCTTGTCCACGACCACCGGCAGTCCCGCCTCCAGCGCCGCCCGCGCGAGCGGGACGTGCGTCTTGTTCGGCGAGGCGATCACGATCAGGTCCAGCTCGTCCGCGCGCGGCCACAGCTCGTCGGGCGAGGCCGCGAACCGCACGTCGGGGAACTCGGCGCGGGCCTGCGCCTGCCGCTCCTCGTTCGACGTGACGACCGTGTCGAGGACGAGGCCCTCGGTCGCGGCGATCAGCGGGGCGTGGAAGACGGAACCCGCCAGGCCGTAGCCGACGAGCCCGACGCGGAGAGGAGCGTTGGCAGTCATGCGATCCACTTAAGCAACGCTGTTGCCAAAGTGCAAGCGATGGAGACAATGGTGCGGTGAACAGGAGCAACAGCAGGAGCGGCGGGGCGAATCTCCCGGCGCTGCGCCACCACAACGCGTCGCTCGTCCTCGACCTGCTGCGCGTCGCCGGTGAGCAGGGCATCAGCCGGCTGGAGCTCGCCGAGCGCACCGGGCTCACCCCGCAGGCCGTCAGCAAGATCACCGCCAGGCTCCGCGCGGAGGGCCTCGCCGCCGAAGCCGGCAGGCTCGCCTCCACGGGCGGCAAACCCCGCACCGTCCTGCGCCTGGTCCCGGACGCCGGATACGCAGTCGGGCTCCACCTGGACCGCGACGAACTCACCGCCGTCCTGGCCGACCTCGCCGGCACCACGGTCGCCACCCGCACCTTCCCGCTCGACCTCGGAGCCCCGGCCGCCGAGGTGCTCGCGACGGCCGCCCACGCGGTGCAGACGGTACGGGCAGAGGGCCCCGGGACTGAGGACCGGCAGGTCTTCGGCGTGGGCGCCGCCCTGCCGGGCCCCCTGGACCACCGGGGCGGAGTGCTGCACCGGGTCACCGGCTTCCCCCAGTGGGACGGCTACCCGCTGCGCGACGCCCTCGCCGGACACATCGGACTGCCCGTCGTCGTCGACAAGGACACCAACGCCGCCGCCCTCGGCCTCGCCCTGCGCGAGCGCGCCGACGCCGACTTCGCCTACCTCCACCTGGGCACCGGGCTCGGCGCCGGCCTCGTCCTCGGCGGCGCCCTGCACCGCGGGGTCCGTACCGGCGCCGGAGAGTTCGGCCACCAGACCCTCCAGCTGGACGGCCCCCCGTGCGGCTGCGGCGGGCGCGGCTGCATCGAGGCGCTCTGCCTGGCCGCCGCCGCCCGCGGCGACATCGCGGAGGCTGCCAGGGTCCTCGGGGCGGGCGCCGCCAACCTGGTCGGGCTGCTCGACATCGACCGGGTCGTCCTCGGCGGCCGTACCGTCGCCGCCGACGAGCAGGCCTACCTGAGCGGGGTGCGCGCCGTCGTCGAGGAGCGTGCCCGGCGCGAGGGTGTCACCGCCGCCGTGCCCGTCACCGTGGCCGGCGGCGGGGACCGGCCCGTCGCCGAGGGGGCGGCCCAGCTGGTGCTCGCCCCGCTCTTCGGCCGGGCGGGTGAGGCCGAGGAGCGGTCCGGCCAGGGCTGATCGGGCGGTTTCCGACGCCCGTACGGGCGGTGTCGCCCCGTCGACGGTGGCCGCCCTCGCGCGCGCGTGGCAGCGTCGTCCCCGGCAGCCGGCCTTCCCGCGCCGGTCGTTCGCGAGCAGCGAAGGGTGTTCTCCCATGCCCCCCAAACCCCCCGCACGGCCGCGCGACGGCCGTGTCTTCTCCACCCTCGGGACGTTCGGGCTGGCGGCCGGATTCGCCGTACCCGCGGTCCTCCTCGGCGGCACCCAGGCGGACGCGGCACCGGCGGCCCCCACCTCGGTCGTCGCCGACGACCGGCAGCCCGTCTGCGGTGAGCCCGACGCCGAGCGCTTCCCGATCGAGACCCGGATCCACGGCGGCCCGGACACCTACGCCTCCGGCGGCGGCTACGGCCTCTGGTACCTCGACCTCACCAACACCACGGCCGACCCGTGCCGGGCCATCCACCCCGTGCTGGTGCTCACCGACGAGGACCGCACGCTCACCCCCGCCCGGATCCAGCTGGAGTTCTCGGCGGAGTCCGACCCGGACACGCGGCACCGCGTCTCCTGGGAGACCACGGAACGGCACGAGCAGATCGGGGTCTTCGGCGGCGGCGAGGACGACGACTTCCCCGGCTTCACCGTGCCCGCGGGGGGCACCGTCACCGTCCAGGTCCGGATGGCCTTCACCTCGGACACCGAACCCGGACGGGTCACGGCCAACGCGGCCGTCGTGCAGCGGCTGGCGGCGGTGGAGCAGCGCGGCGACGACGGGGACTGGGTGGGGGAGTCGGAGGACTACACCTTCGACATCGTCGAGGGAGACCTCGACGGCGGTACCGACCTGGAACCCACCGGTCCGGGGAAGGACGCCGACGAGGAGAGCGACACGGAGACCTCCGAACTGGCCCGCACCGGGCAGGAGGACCAGGCAGCCGCGGCCGGAATCGCTGCCGGTGTGCTGCTCGCCGGTGGTGTGGCCGCCCTGGCGGGCGCGCGCAGGATCCGCCGCGCACGGGACTGACCTAGGGGCTCCCCGCGGGCGAGTGCGCCGAGGACCGGATGCCGGCCAAGATCGGCTGCTGGCGTCCGGTCGGTTCCGCCCGGCGCAGCGTGCGGCCTAGGATCGGGGCGTCGGCGCTGCACAACGCGGTGCCGCCGGCGTCCAGCACCCCGAGTGCACAGTGCGTACGGCAGGAGCCCGTCACATGGCAGAGCGCAAGCCGATCGAATCCTGGCTGACCGACATGGACGGTGTCCTCATCCACGAGGGCACACCGATCCCCGGGGCCGACGCCTTCATCAAGCGGCTGCGGGATTCAGGGCTGCCGTTCCTGGTCCTCACCAACAACTCCATCTACACCGCCCGTGACCTGCACGCGCGCCTCAAGCGCATGGGTCTGGACGTGCCCGTGGAGAACATCTGGACCTCCGCCCTGGCCACCGCCCAGTTCCTGGACGACCAGCGGCCGCGCGGCACGGCGTACGTCATCGGCGAGGCCGGACTCACCACCGCGCTGCACGACATCGGCTACGTCCTCACCGACCACGAGCCCGATTACGTCGTACTGGGAGAGACCCGGACCTACAGCTTCGAAGCCCTCACCAAGGCGATCCGGCTGATCAACGGCGGCGCCCGCTTCATCTGCACCAACCCGGACGAGACCGGCCCGTCGGCCGAGGGCCCGCTGCCCGCGACCGGCTCGGTGGCCGCGCTGATCACCAAGGCCACCGGGAAGGCGCCGTACTTCGCGGGCAAGCCCAACCCGCTGATGATGCGGACCGGGCTCAACGCCATCGGCGCCCACTCCGAGACCTCCGCCATGATCGGCGACCGGATGGACACGGACGTGCTGGCCGGTCTGGAGGCGGGGATGCAGACCTTCCTGGTCCTCACCGGCCTGACCACGGAGGACGACATGGACCGGTACCCCTTCCGGCCCTCCACGGTCGTCGACTCGATCGCGGACCTGGTCGACCTGGTCGACCTGCCCGTGCCGTAACCCGACCGGGCTACAGCGGATGCGGGGTGCCGCCCGGAGCGTGAACCTTCACTCAGGAGGTTTACGATGCGTTCACTGCCCATCACGTTCTGTGCCGCGATCGTGGCCGGGACGATAGCCCTTCCCGCGTCCGCCGCGCTGGCCGATTCCAAGTCCGACGACTCCAGGGACGAGAAGCGTTCCGGGACGGTCTCGGTCAGCCCGTCCCGTGTCTCACCCGGCGGGGAGGTGGAACTCCGGACCGATGCCTGCGGCAAGGGCAGCTCGGCCCGGGGTAACTCCGAGGCCTTCGCCTCCGAAGCGCGCTTCGAGCGGGGTGACGGCAAGGAGCTCGTCGCCGCGGCCCGGATCCGCTCCGACGCCGCACCCGACGACTACGAGGTCTGGGTGACCTGCAAGGACGGCCACGGCAAGGCCACCGGCACGGTCACCGTCGTCCATCACAGCCGCCCCTCGCCCGTCGCCCCCGTGAGGGCCGGCGGCGGAGGCACCGCGGTGCTCGCCGAGGAGGCCGCCGACGAGGGACCCGGCACCCGGCACGCGGTGATCGGTCTCGGACTGGGCGCCGTAGCGGCCGTCGCCGTCGCGTTCCGCAGCGCGCGACGCCGCCGCCCGGCGCAGCACTGACATGACAGCCCCTGACCGTCCCGCCGGGACCGGACGGCTGCTGACCGGTGTCGCGTGGGCCGTCCTCCTGCTGGGGCTCTGGCTGTGGGGCCGCGCGGCCACCGCGGGGAACTCCGCCCCGACGACCGGTGACGTGGCGGCGGTCGGCCGCCCCCTGGGCGTACCGCTGCCCCCGGCCCACGACCCGCTCGACGGTGCCACGCCGCAGCGGGTCGAGATCCCCTCCATCGGGATCGACGCGGACCTCGTGAGCCGAGGGCTGGACGGCGAAGGGGCGATCGAGCCCCCGCCGTTCGAGACGCCGGGTGCCGTCGGCTGGTACGCCGCGGGCACCGAGCCCGGCACGGAGGGCGCCGCGCTCTTCGTCGGCCATGTCGACACCGCGACGAAGCCGGCCGTCTTCTACGGGCTCAGCGCCGCGAGACCGGGCGAGAAGGTCCGGGTGAGCCGGTCCGACGGGAAGATCGCCGAATTCACCATCGACGACGTCCAGGTCTTCACCCGCGAACGCTTCGACGCGCAGAAGGCGTACGGGCCGCGTGAGGACGGGCGGGCGGAGCTCCGTCTGATCACCTGCGGCGGTACGTACGACCACGAGTCCCGCGCGTACACGGCCAACGTCGTGGTCTCCGCCTATCTGACCGCGGAGAAGAGCGTGGAGAAGAAGGGCTCGGAGAGCCGCGCCTGAGAGGCAACCTGGCCCGGTCGGCGCCCGCTCCCCCTCGGAGCCGCCGGCCGGGCCGGTCCTCCACCACGGCGCCCGGATCGCGGGAGTGACCCGGGCGCGCCGCGGGAGGTCGGGCCGTTCGTACCGACACGACACTGTAGGCCGACGACGCCTCGCACCCGGAGTGTTTTCGGCAGGATGTCCGGATCCGGGTGGGAGCGTCCGCGGCCCGGACCCGGCTCGTCGGACGACGGGGCGAAGGGCACGCCGACCGCGGTCGGCGCCTTGGGGCATCGGCGACCGCCGGGCCACGGTGATCCTGGAGCCGGACGCCCTCCTGCACCTGGTGGAGGGGTGCACGCCGCACTGGTGGCTGGATTGCGCGCCGGGCCTGACTCGCGCCACGACATGGCCCGGCGGGCTCCGCTGTGCTCCGTCAGGGTGCGGCGGTCTCCAGGACGGCCTGGACGAACGCGCGCACCTTCGGGGTGTTCCCGGTGGCCGGCCAGAGGAGTCCGTACTCCACCGGCGGGGCGTCGCGAAAGGGGACGTAGACGATGTCCGGGCGGGAGTAGTACTGCGCCGCGCGCAGGGAGGTGGGGGAGACACCCTTGCCCGCGCCGACCAGGGCCAGCACCTCCTGCCAGGCGGTGGTCGACGGGCCACGCGGGATGGGCCGGCCCTTCGGGGTGTGGCGGGGGTAGTGGAGGTCGAGGAAGTACTGGGGCTGGCCGGTGATGGTGACCAGCGGTGCCTCCGCGAGGTCCTCCACGGAGACCGTCTCCCGCTCGGCGAACGGGTGGCCGGCGGGGACGACGAGTGCGCGGGGCTCGGAGAAGAGCACCGGGCCGCTGACGATGTCGGGCTCGTCGATCGGCAGTTCGCTCAGCTGGATGTCGCGGCTGCCGTCGCGCATCGGCCCGAGGGGATCGTTCAGCTGGGAGTCCTGGATATGGACCACGCAGTCGGGATGGCGGGTGCGGAACGTGTCGGCGGCCGCCACGACGAGGTTGCCGGCCCAGGCGGCCGAGTAGGCCACGCGGAGTTCTCCGGAGATGCCCTTGCCGGCGGCAGCCGCGGCGGCCAGGGCATCGTGGATCTGCTGATAGCCGACGGCGAGGCCGTCCCTCAGCTGCCGGCCGATGTCGGTCAGCTGTACGTTGCGACTGGTCCGCTTGAACAGTTCGGCACCGATGGCGCGTTCCTGCTTCTTGATGACCTGGCTGACCCTGGCCGGAGTGACGTGCAGCCGGTCCGCCGTACGGCCGAAATGGAGCTCCTCCGCCAAGGCCAGGAAGATCTCGATCTCCCGCAACTCCACGCTCTTGCCCCCCGATTCATGAAGTGCTGGGTTAACCGGCGTTGCAGGATACGTCGTTGATTCATCTTCTCGTACTGCCGATGCTTGACGACAGGGCAGTCGGCCACGAGGAAGGAACCCTGCGCATGAATATCATCGCGTCGGCGGTGGTGCTGGCCGTCGGCGATCCGGCGGCATCGAGCCGGTTCTTCACCGACCATCTGGGGTTCCGGGAGGTCCTGGTGGCCGAGGGCGTCATCCACCTCTCGCGCGACGACGCGGCCAGCGATCTCGTCGTACTGGAATGTGATCCCGAACCGCGTTCCAGCCGACGGCAGTCCGCCGCACAGGCCGAGGTGCGGGTCTGCTTCACGGTCACCGACCTCGCCGCAGAACACGAGCGGCTGCGGCGGGAGGGCGCACGGATCCTGGAACCCCTGCGCCAGGAGCCGTGGGGCGAATGGGTGCTGCAGCTCGCCGACCCCAACGGTGTGGTGATCCAGATCGTGGAGTGGGTACCGCCCGCCGGCGCCTGAGGCTTCTCCTGCCCCATTCCGCGAACCCCGCGACTCAACTGATTTTCCTGACACCTCACCCCCGAACGGGAGGGCCCCATGTCTTCATCTGTCATGCCCACGTCTATTCGAAAGGCCGCCGGTCAGCGACCGACCGCCGCCATTTCCGCCGTCGGTCTGCGTAAGTCCTACGGGGACAAGACCGTCCTCGACGGCATCGATCTGCACATCCCTGCCGGCTCGGTCTTCGCCCTGCTCGGTCCGAACGGCGCGGGCAAGACCACCGCCGTGAAGATCCTCTCCACGCTCATCACCGCAGACGGCGGGCAGGCGCAGGTCGCGGGTCACAACCTGGCGACGGACCCGCAGGCGGTGCGGGGCGCGATCGGTGTCACCGGGCAGTTCTCGGCGGTCGACGGCCTGATCACCGGCGAGGAGAACATGCTCCTCATGGCCGACCTGCACCACCTCTCCCGCAGCGAGGGGCGGCGGGTCGCCGCCGAACTCCTGGAGCGTTTCGACCTGGTCGAGGCCGCGAAGAAGCCCGCCTCCACCTACTCCGGCGGCATGAAGCGCCGCCTGGACATCGCCATGACGCTGGTCGGCGGCCCGAGGGTCATCTTTCTCGACGAGCCGACCACCGGCCTCGACCCGCGCTCCCGCCACACCATGTGGGGCATCATCCGCGGGCTGGTGTCCGGCGGGGTGACCGTCTTCCTCACCACCCAGTACCTGGAGGAGGCCGACGAACTCGCCGACCGCATCGCCGTGCTCCACGACGGGAAGCTCGCCGCCGAGGGCACCGCCGACGAACTCAAGCGGATCGTCCCCGGCGGACACATCAGGCTCCGCTTCACCGACCCGGCCGCATACCGGGCCGCCGCCTCCAGCCTGGGCGAGGTCAGCCGGGACGACGAGGCACTTGCCCTGCAGATCCCGAGCGACGGAAGCCAGCGCGAACTGCGCTCCATCCTCGACCGGCTGGATTCGGCAGGCATCGAGGCGGACGAACTCACCGTGCACACACCCGACCTCGACGACGTCTTCTTCGCCCTGACAGCCCCGGCCAGCGTCCCCAGCCAGTCAAAGGAGACTGCCCGATGAGCTCCCTCTCCCTCGCCGTACGCGACTCGTCCACCATGCTGCGGCGGAACCTGCTGCACGCCCGGCGCTACCCGTCCCTCACCCTGAACCTGCTGCTCACCCCGGTGATGCTCCTGCTGCTCTTCGTCTACATCTTCGGCGACGCCATGAGCGCGGGCATCGGCGGCGACCGCTCCGACTACATCGCCTACCTGCTCCCGGGCATCCTCTTGATGACGATCGGATCGACCACGATCGGCACTGCGGTGTCCGTCTCCACCGACATGACCGAGGGCATCATCGCCCGCTTCCGCACCATGGCCATCCACCGCGGCTCCGTCCTGATCGGGCACGTCGCCGGCAGCGTCCTCCAGGCCGTCATGAGCGTGGTCCTCGTCGGGGCCGTCGGAGTGGCCATCGGGTTCCGGTCCACGGATGCCACGGCCATGGAGTGGCTGGCGGCGTTCGGACTGCTCGTGCTCTTCGCGCTGGCGCTCACCTGGATCGCGGTCGGCATGGGACTGGTCAGCCCGAATGCCGAGGCCGCCGGTAACAACGCCATGCCGCTGATCCTCCTGCCGCTCCTGTCCAGCGCCTTCACCCCGGTCGAGTCGATGCCGGGCTGGTTCCAGCCGATCGCCGAGTACCAGCCCTTCACCCCGGCCATCGAAACCCTGCGAGGACTCCTCCTCGGCACCGAGATCGGCCACAACGGATGGCTGGCGATCGCCTGGTGCCTGGGTCTCGCGGTGCTCGGCTACGTCTGGTCGGCCTCCAGGTTCAACGAAGACCCGAAGTAACGGCCGAGGCGACCGGCCCCCGCGCGGAGGTGTGACGTCGGCGTCGGTGACGAAGCCGACGTCCGGGTCGCGAGGCCCCCGGGGGCGCTCCGATCCGGAGAAAACATGAGCGAGGCCCCCTCACACTCGGTGAGGGGGCCTCGCTGTTGCGTGCGCCGTCAGGGACTCGAACCCCGGACCCGCTGATTAAGAGTCAGCTGCTCTAACCAACTGAGCTAACGGCGCCTGCTGACCTGAAGAACTTTACCCGATGTCCTGGAGTGCTCCTGACCAATTCCTCTCCGGTACGGCCTGTCGGATGGTCGTTTTGTCCCTTTAATCCGTCACCATGAGATATGCCGGGAAAGTTGAGATACGGAAGATCTGGACGACTGCCGAGGGGAAGAGGAGTCGCATGACTGTGCCGGTCTTCGAGGAGTACGAACCCGCCGCCGACTGTGGCTGTCCGGGCTGCGCGCAACGTCGACGTACGGCCGCCGCACTGCCCGTGAGCCACGGCGGCCACCCGGCCGCGCACGGCGCTCGGCGGGCGCTGGTGCTGGTCACCGCGGCGGGGGTGGTCCTGTCCTGCGGGGCAGGGCAGGCCGCCGCCACCGCCGCCGGACGGGACGCCCGCGGCGGCACGGTGACCGACCCCCAGCCGGTCACCCCCCAGGGCACGGTGGGGCCCCTGAACAACGGCGGATCCTCAGGGTCGCCCTCCGCCCCGGACACGGCGCCGCGCACGACGACGCGGACCGAGATCATCAACCGCGCCAAGAAATGGGTGACGGCGAAGGTGCCGTACGACATGGCGGCGTACTGGTCGGACGGCTACCGGCAGGACTGCTCCGGCTTCGTGTCGATGGCATGGAACCTCGGCAGCAACGAGTGGACCGGCAGCCTCGCCACCTTCGGGACGAAGATCGCCCGGGCCGACCTGGAGCCCGGCGACATCCTCCTCTTCCACAACCTGGCCGACCCCGCGGTGGGGTCGCACGTCACGGTCTTCGGCGGCTGGACCGACCACACGCACAGTCACTACCTCGCGTACGAGCAGACCCGCCCGAACACGCGGGTGGCGACGACGCCGATGGCGTACTGGAGCAACTCCTCGAAGTACGTGGCCTACCGCTACAAGGGCATCGTCACCGGCGCGAGCGGCAGCGGCTCGGCCACCGCGTTCCCCGGGGCCGGAAAGTTCGGTCCCGGCGCCGACAACGCGCATGTGACCCGGCTCGGGCAGCTGCTCATCGCGCAGGGCGGCAAGCGCTTCTACAAGGAGGGCGCGGGACCGCGCTGGAGCGTCGCGGACAAGCGGGCGACCCAGGCGTTCCAGCTGGCGCAGGGGTGGAAGGGCAAGGAAGCGGACGGCATCCCCGGCCCGGGCACCTGGAGCCTGCTCGTCAAGGGCACCGGCCACAGGATCCCCGCCGCCGGGTCCGGCGGGACCACGGGCGGGGCCGTGGCTTACCCCGGGAAGGGCTTCTTCAGGCCGGGGCAGTCCAACAGCCACGTCGAACAGCTCGGCGTCCGGCTGGTGAAGAAGGGATACGGCACCCACTACGTGACGGGCCCCGGCCCGCGCTGGACGGAGGCGGACCGCCGCAACGTCCAGGCGTTCCAGCGCGCCCAGGGCTGGAGCGGGAGCGCGGCCGACGGATATCCGGGGCCGGAGACATGGCGACGGCTCTTCGCGTGACGGGTGAAGCGACGGAACGGATGACGGAGGCGGGAATGCGGTCAACGGAGAACGTACGGGGCGAGTGGGACGAGCTGGGCGAGCGGGACACGCGAGTGATCGTCCCCGGTCCCGGCGTGGGGGACGCGCAGGGAGAGGTGCCTGTCGAGGTGCTGCCGGTGGCGGTTCCGGAGCCGTCGGCGGAGCCGGCCGGGGACGGTCCGGGCGCGGCCCCGGCTCCTTCGGCGGACGTGCCGGCGGCGGTGGAGGACGAGATCCCGGCGGATCTGGGGCCGGCCCTGGACGCCGTCGCCGTGGTGGGCCGGGCGGCACCGGTGGACGGCGTGGGCTTTCCGGCGGACCTGGACCTGGACCTGGACCTGGGGCTGGGCATGGTGCCGGAGTCGGGGTCGGTGTCCGGTCCGAGGGACCCGGACCTCGACCTGGACCTGGAGCCGTGGCTCGGCTCCGAGCCGGTGCGTGACTCCGAGTCCTTGGAGGAGGAGCCGGAGACGCGCCTTCTGCCGTCCGTCCCGGAAGCGGTCATCGGTGCGGACACCGGGACGGCGCCCGCCCCGGCGGCCCAGGACGCCGGCCAGGTGCCCGCTCCAGCCGCACGGGGGGAACGGCCGCCGGATCTCCGGAAGCCGGAGCCCGGCCGGTTCCGGCCGGCCGACGGAGAGGAGCGCGCCCCGGTCACGCTCGGCGTCGGTGCCGCGGACCCGGTCGCCTGGTGGGGGGCCGGGCGCCGGCAGCCCGTCATCACCACCGAGACCACCGCGCCCATCCCCGTACACCTGCTCTTCCGCGACGACGACCGGGGCGCAAGGCCCGCCGGTGCGGGGACCGGCACCGAGCGGCGGTCGGACGAGCGCCGTGCGCCCCTGCCGCGGTCCCGCCGGACGCAGGCGCCCACCCGGCCCGCGCCCCTTGCGGACCCCCGGCTCACCGAGCGGCCCGGGCCCGTACTGCCGGGCTGGGCCGCGCTGTTCACCGCGTCGGCGGGGGTGGCCGCCGGACTCGCCATGCTGTGGTGGCACGGCGCGCTGCCCACCGCCGTGACCGGCCGGCTCGGGCTCGGGGCACGGCCGTACGACGGCATCGGCGCCGGGACCTGGGCGCTGCTCGCCCTCGTGGTGGCGGTGGCGCTGTTCGCGCTCTGCGGTCTCGGGCGGGGCCGGTCCGGGCACGCCTCGGTGCTGACGCTCTTCGGCGACTACCGGGGCAGCGTCCGGCGCGCCGGCCTCCTCTGGATCTCCCCGATCCTGCGGCGCCGCCGGATCGACGTACGCCTGCGGCACTGGCGCAGTGAACCGCTGTCCGCCGTGGACGCGAGCGGTACCGCACTGCGGGCCGTGGTCCTCGTCGTATGGCGGGTGAGGGACACCGCGCGGGCCACGCTCGGCGTGGCGGACCACGAGCGGTACCTGCGCGACCAGGTGGAGGCGGCCCTGGCCCGGGTCCTCTCGCAGCTGCCTGCCGACGCCTTCCACGAGGACACCCGCACCCTGCGCGACGCGGAGGCGGTGGGTGACGCGCTGACCCGCATGGTGAAGGCGGACTGCGTGCCCGTGGGCATCGAGGTCTACTCCGCGCAGCCGACCGGGATCGAGTACGCCCCCGAGGTCGCGGCCGCCATGCAACGGTGCCGGGTGGCGGCCATCGACGCGAAGCACCGGGACGAGGTGCTGACCTCCGTCGTCGACGCGGTGGACGACACGGTCGGCAGGCTGACCGCGCGCGGCATCGTCGAGCTCGACGCCTACGAACACAAGGCCCTGGTCAGGGATCTGACGGTGGCCTTCTACACCGGCCGCAGCGGCGGGGAAGGGGCCTGAGCGCCTCCGTTTGCACCGGAGGGTGCGCCGAAACCCGATCCACATTGGTCTGGACATGTTCATGCCGCGTCAATAATCTGGACTTGGTCTAGACCGCACAGCGAGGCGCGCAGCACAGTTCGGATCATCCCCAGAACATCCCCCACGTTCTCGAGGAGCGACACAGCATGCGGAAAAGGGCAAGCGCGGCCGTCATCGGCCTGGCGATAGCGGGCGTCTCCATGTTCGCGACCAGCAGCGCCAGCAGTCACGGATACACGGATTCCCCCATCAGCCGGCAGAAACTCTGTGCGAACGGCACCGTCACCGGCTGCGGCAACATCCAGTGGGAACCGCAGAGCGTCGAGGGCCCCAAGGGCTTCCCGGCGGCAGGACCGGCGGACGGCAAGATCTGCGCCGGCGGGAACAGCAGTTTCGCTCAGCTCGACGACCCGAGAGGCGGCAACTGGCCCGCCACCCAGGTCACCGGAGGGCAGGGCTACAGCTTCCGCTGGCAGTTCACCGCCCGGCACTCCACCAGCGACTTCCGCTACTACATCACCAAGAACGGCTGGGACTCCACCAAGCCGCTGACCAGGGCGGCCCTGGAATCGCAGCCCTTCATGACGGTGCCGTACGGCAACCAGCAGCCGCCGGCGACGCTGACGCACCAGGGCACGATGCCCACCCAGAAGTCCGGGAAGCACATCATCCTGGCCGTCTGGAACGTCGCCGACACCAGCAACGCGTTCTACGCGTGCTCCGACGTGAAGTTCTGATCCGGCGCAGCGCAAAGCACAGTGGGCGGTCTCCCCGGAAGGAGACCGCCCACTGTGGTGTCTGTGCGCCGTCAGGGACTCGAACCCCGGACCCGCTGATTAAGAGTCAGCTGCTCTAACCAACTGAGCTAACGGCGCCTGCTGACTCGAAAATAATACCTGGTCCTCGGGGGTGCTGATGACACGTGCCCACCGCACCCCGACGCAGGCCGTCGGATCGTGCGGACCCGCCCCTGACCTGCGGGCCCGCACCCGTACATGTATACCGAGCCGGGCCTGGGCGCCACCGTCCGGGCGTGGCGTATCCCACAGGGAGCGGTCTGCGGATCCCGCCTCAGAGGGTCAGTGACAGCAGGATCGGTGCCGCGCGCCGGTTCAGCGTGGCGGCCGCGGCCCGCAGCCGGTGCGCGTGCTCGATCGGCAGGGACAGTGCCAGGCACCCGGCCGACGAGCCCGCCGTCAGCGGGACGGCCGCGCACACCGTGCCCACGGCGTACTCCTGGAGGTCGAGCACCGGGACCGTCGCCGGCTGGCTGTCCAGCTTGGAGAAGAGCACCTTCTCGTTCGTGATCGTCCGCGACGTCAGTCGCGCGATCCGGTGCCGGGACAGATGGTCGCGTCGGCCGTTCTGGTCGAGCTGCGTCAGCAGGCACTTGCCGATCGCGCTGGCGTGCGCCGCCGAGCGGAAGTCGACCCATTCGTTGACGGCCGGCGTGCGGGGCCCGTCGGCCATCTGCGTGACGCGGATCTCCCCGTCGACGTAGCGGCTGACATAGACGGCCGCACCGACCGAGTCGCGCAGCTGCGCGAGGGTCTGCTGGAGCTTCGCCTCCAGGGCCCGCCTGCGGGCGGCGCCGGAACCGAGCTCCAGGAGCGAGGACCCGAGGACGTACGCGCCGTCGGCGACCTGCTCGACGTATCCCTCGCGGCGCAGCGTCAGCAGGAGCGGCGTGAGATGGCCCGTCGGAAGTCCCGTCTCGCGGGAGAGCCGCGTCTCGGTCACCCCGCCGCCGTGGGCGGACACGGACTCGAGGACCCGAAGGGCGTACTGCACCGAATGGAACGGCGCCTTCGGCTCGGGCTTCAACGCCACGGTTCCCCCTCCAGGGCATCTGCCAGGTTGTGACCGCAAGCTCACGACCCACGATAGTCGTCAACAGGCCGTTGGGGAGGGGCTGTCGGGGAGTTGATGGTGCGCCCCGGCCGTGTCAGCTGGGGCGCACCCGATTGGCATATGCCAAGGTCACGGTCGGTATGCCAAAGGCAAGGTCACAGCACCGCGTTGAGGAATTCGCGCGTGCGTTCGTGTTCGGGGTCGGTGAATATTTTTTCCGGCGTACCGGACTCCACGACCCGCCCCGCGTCGAACATCAGGACCTTTTCGGACACGTCCCGGGCGAAGTTCATCTCGTGGGTCACACAGAGCATCGTGATGTTGGTGTTCCTCGCGATGTCACTGAGGAGTTCCAGTACGCCCGCCACCAGCTCCGGGTCCAGGGCCGACGTCACCTCGTCGAGCAGCAGGATCTCCGGCCGCATCGCCAGCGCGCGGGCGATGGCGACGCGCTGCTGCTGGCCGCCGGAGAGCTGGGAGGGATGGGCGTCGATCTTGCCGGAGAGCCCGACCAGGTCGAGCAGCTCCCGGGCCCGGGTCTCCGCCTCGTCCTTGTCCATGCCGAGGACGTTGACGGGCGCCTCGGTGATGTTCTGGAGCACCTTCATGTTCGGGAAGAGATTGAACTGCTGGAAGACCATCCCGATCTTCTTCCGGGACTCCCGCAGCTGCTTCTCACCGGCGGGCTTCAGCGAGCCGGACGGCGTCCGCACGTGCGAGAGGGGTGAGCCGTCCACCCAGATCACGCCGTCGCTGACCTTCTCCAGCGTCATCAGGAGCCGCAGGATGGTCGTCTTTCCCGAGCCGCTCGGTCCGATCAGCGTGACGTGCTCGCCGCGCCGCACGGTGAAGTCCAGCTCGTCCAGGACCACATGGTCGCCGTACCGCTTGACGACCTTGTCGAAGCGGACCAGCGGCTCGACGCCGGTCGGCCGGGCGTCCTGAGCCGCGTCCGCGGGCCCGGGTTCCTTTTCGAGAGGTGCGGATTCAGTGGCCAAGGCGCTTCTCCAGCTTTCTCATGAGCAGTGAGGTGGGGTAGCTCGCGACCAGGAAGACAAGTCCGGCGAGGGTGAACACCTCGGTGTACACGAAGTGGTCGGCTCCGTACTTCCGGGCTTCGAAGACCATTTCCTGCACCGTGATCACGGCGAGGAAGGGGGTCTCCTTGAACATCGAGATCGCGTAGTTGCCGAGCGCGGGCAGCACGTTGCGCACCGCCTGCGGCAGGATCACGGCCTGCCAGGTCCGCCGCGGCGACATGGAGAGCGCCCGGCAGGCCTCCCACTGCCCCTTGGGCACACCGTCGATCCCGGCCCGGTAGACCTCCGAGGTGTACGCGGCGTAGTGGACGCCCAGCACGATGATGCCGATGGTCAGCGGCTCCACGGAGCTGAAGACGGCTGCCGCGCCCACCAGCTGCACCAGCAGCGGGGTGGAGCGGACGAACTCCGTCAGCGCCTTCACCGGTACGGTCACGAAGCGGGACGGTGCCCGCCCGGCAACGGCGACGGCCAGTCCCAGCACCGCCGCCACGAGCGTGCCGAGCACGGTCGCGAGCAGCGTGACCCTGAATCCTTCGAGCAGCAGGGGAAAGGCGTCCCCGACGGCATCCCACCGGAACGACTGGTTCACCGGGCACCTCCCGCTGTGGCGGCGGCTTCCGCCGTGCGTGTCTTGAGCAGGCTGCCCGCACCGGTGTGCAGTCCCAGCCGCCGCTTGGCGGTGCGCTCCAGCATGTTCATCAGCAGCGTCAGCGCGTAGGCGAGGACGAAGTAGACGGCCAGCAGCAGCAGATAGGTGAGGAGGCTTTCACCGCTCCGGCTGCGGACGTGTTCGATCGCGGTCATCAGATCGGCCGCGGAGAGCAGCCACAGCAGGGGCGTGCACTTCAGCAGCTGGATCAGCAGGTTGGTGAAGGACGGGATCATCTGCACCCAGGCCTGCGGCATGATCACCTTCCGCATGCGGTGGAAGGGCGTCATGTTCAGCGCCACAGCCGCCTCGTACTGCGCGCGTGGCACGGAGTTGATCGCGCCGCGCACGATCTCGGAGCCGTACGCCCCGTAGTTGAGGCCGAAGGCGACGACCCCGCAGACCAGCGGGGTGAGTTCGTACCCCGTGAGGGGCGGCATCGCGTAGTAGAGCCAGAACAGCTGGATGTAGAGCGAGGTGCCGCGGAAGAACTCCACGACGGTCCGGGAGACCCCGCGCACCAGCAGCAGCTTGCTGCCCGCGGCGAGGCCGAGGACGAACGACAGCAGCAGGGCGAGCAGGGAGCCCAGGACCGTCGCCTCGAGCGTCACCCACAGACCCGATCTGACCTGGGGGAACTCTTCGCCGAGTATGGAGAGGAAGTCACTCATACGCTGGGGTCCGTCCTCGTCAGCCCTTGCACAGGTCGGCCGTCTTGAGCGTGGCCGGCGGAATCTCCGTGGCGCCGAAGCCGTACTCCTGGAGGAGCTCCACGTAGCGGGACTTGTCCGAGACGATCTTCTTGAGCTCGCGGTTGAAGGAGTCCCGAAGGTCCTCGTTGCCCTTGCGGAACACCGCGCCGCCCGGCGAGAACTGCTTCGCGCCGTCCAGCTCGGGGACGAAGGCCTCCGTGACCTCGGTGTCCGGGTTGGTCTTGGCGAGCCAGCGCAGCGAGATGCCGGTGAGCAGGAAGGCGTCGATCCGGCCGCCCTTGACGGCGTCCGCGCCGTCCTGCGGCTTCTGCAGGGTCTTGATCTTCCCCTCGGCGATGCCCGCGCCCTCGGCGTACGAGGCCTCGACCGCACCGGACATCACGCCGACGGTGACCCCGGCCGCCTTCGCGGAGGCCAGGTCGGTGAGCTTCTTCGGGTTGCCCTTCTTCACCATCAGGGCGGTGGGGGAGATGAACTCCGGCTCGGAGAAGAGGGCGTTGGCGCAGCGCTCGGGGGTGATGGCCATGCCGGCGCTGACGACGTCGTACTTGCCCGCCTGGAGACCGGGGATGAGGCCGTCCCACTCCGAGAGGGTGGGCTTCAGCTCGTCCACCCCGAGCGCCTTGAATATCTCCCGGTGCAGCGTGGGGGCCTCGCCCTTGAGCTCCTTGCCCTCCATGTAGCCGTACGGGGCCTCGTTGGCGTACGCGACCCTGACGAAGCCCTGCTTGCGGAGCTTGTCGAGCGCACCCTCACCGTCCGTGGCGCCGGCGTCGGTCTTGCTGCACGCGGAGAGCAGGCCGGGAACGACGATCAGACCTCCCACGGCCGCCGATCGATTGAGGAAGCTCCGACGGGACAGGTGAGGGAAGTCAGCCATGGTTCGCAATCTCCTGGAGAAATCGGGGTGTCGAACAGTCCGGACAGGGTGAGCACCTTCCCGCTCCCGGACGTCTATGCAGTAAGCGCTGCCATGTAACCGAACGGTGGCCGGAGGGTGACCTTCCCGTGTCTCGTCATGGGCGGAGTGCGACGACGGCTGTGCGCGGCGTATTCCCCGCCGCCAGCGGATTCATGACTGCCCGTCACTCCGGACGGTCAGGAGGGAATGTCCGGAGAAGGTACGTAACCACGCTCCATGTCCACCACGTTGGGGAGCGGCTCACCGGCCACCCAGCCCTCGTACATCGAGACGAACTGTTCGCCCAGCCGGTCCCGCCAGCCGACCGTGTCGCCGCTCATGTGCGGGGAGACCAGCAGGCCGGGCGCGTCCCACAGCGGGCTGGACGGACCCAGCGGCTCCTCGTGGAACACGTCGAGCGCAGCACCCGCGATCCACTGCTTCCGCAGCGCGTCGGCCAGATCCTCCTCGACGGTCAGCGGGCCGCGCCCCACGTTGATGAAGTGGGCGGAGGGCTGGAGCAGTCCGAAGAAGCGCGCGTCGAACATCCCGCGCGTCGCGTCCGTCAGCGGGGCCGCGCAGACCACCCAGTCCGCGCCGGCCGCCAGCCGGCCCAGGTCCTCGACGCCGTGGATCGTGCGCCGGGCCGTACGGCCGACGAGCGCCACCTGGACGCCGAGACCGTGCAGCAGCCGCATGATCTCCCGGCCGACGGGGCCCGCGCCGACGACCACGGCGCGGCTGCCGGCGATTCCCCTGGTCTCCCGGTGGCTCCAGCGGCGCTGCCGCTGGAGCTCCAGCGTGCGGGGCAGGTCCTTCGCGAAGGCGAGCACCAGCCCCGCGACGTACTCGGCGATGGGCAGCTCGAAGACCCCACGGGCGTTGGTGACGACGGTGGGGGAGGCGGCCAGCTCCGGGCAGAGCAGCCGGTCCACCCCGGCGCTCGCCGTGTGCACCCAGCGGGGGCGTGGCCCGTCGCCCGGCCAGGCCTCGCGGACGGCGTCGGAGGTGAAGTCCCAGACGAGCAGCACATCCGCGTCGGGCAGCCGGGCGGCCAGCGTCCGCTCGTCGGCGTACCGGACGACGGCCCGGCCGGTCAGCCGGCCCAGGCGCGGTGACGGGTCGGTGTCCAGGACGAGGATCACGGGAGCGGTCATCGGAATGACCACGCTCGCACCGGGGAACACGCCCGTCAACAGGGCCTCCGCATCCGAGGAGAAACCGCTGGTCACCCCCGTCGCGGGACGCGGTATGGGGTGAAAAGGGGAATACTTGTCCCAGGCAGGGGCAGCGGTGGTTACGAGTGCCGACAGGACATCCGGACGCACGGGAAGGGTGGACATGACGACCGTAGGACTTCTCTACCCGGGCCACGCCGCGGAGGACGACTTCCCGCGGATCGAGGTCATGCTCGACAGCGACATCAGAGTGCCGCTCTTCCACACCGACATCGACGAGGACGTCCGCAGAGCCGACAACCTCCGGGAGGCCGGCTCGGCCGAGCGCCTGGGCGCGGGCGTCGAGGAACTGCGGATGGCCGGCGCGGAGTCGCTGGTCTGGGCCTGCTCGGGCGGCAGTTTCGCCTACGGCTGGGCCGGTGCCCACGAGCAGGCCGCGGGCCTGGCCAGGGCCGCCGGGCTTCCCGCGTCCAGCACGTCCATCGCCTTCGTCCAGGCGGTACGCGAGCTGGGTGCCACCCGGGTGGCGGTCGCCGCGACCTACTCCGACGACATCGCCGCGCTCTTCGCGGGCTTCCTGGGGTCCGGGGGCGTCGAGGTGACGTCGACCCGGGGCGGTGGCATCGTCACGGCGTCCGCGGCGGCCGACGCGGACATGGAGCTCGTGAAGGAGCTGGCCGTGGCCGGCGACCACCCGGACGCCGAGGTGGTGCTGCTCCCCGACAACGCCCTGCACACCGCCGCGTACGTCCCCGAACTGGAGGAACTCCTCGGCAAGCCGGTCCTCACCGCCAACCAGGTGGCGGTCTGGGAAGGGCTCCGGCTGGCCGAACGCCGGATCTGGGCCCCCACACTCGGCACCCTGTTCGCCACCCGGGAGCCCCCGCTGGGCGCCTCGGAGCCCCGGGGCATCGAGGTCCGGGAGTAGGCGCCAGGGCCAGGCCCGGGGAGCGGGCGGGAATAAGCGGAGCCATCCTCCTGTTGGCATCCTCCGGTACACAGACGTAGCACCGGAGAGGCCGAACACGTGGACGAGAACCGAGGCGACGAGAACCGAGGCGACGGGATTCGCGGCACAGCGGGCGGTACGGCCTCCGTACCGCTCTCCGTGCTGGACCTGGTGACCGTGGGCCAGGGCCGCACAGCGACCCAGGCGCTGCGCACCAGCGTGGACATCGCCAAGCTCGCCGAGAGCCGCGGTTTCCACCGCTACTGGGTCGCCGAGCACCACTCCATGCCCGGGGTGGCCTCCTCGTCCCCCGCCGTGATCCTCGCGCACCTGGCCGCCCACACCGAGCGCATCAGGCTCGGCTCCGGCGGAGTGATGCTGCCCAACCACGCCCCCCTGGTGATCGCCGAGCAGTTCGGCACCCTGGAGGCGATGGCCCCCGGCCGTGTCGACCTCGGCCTCGGCCGCGCCCCCGGCACGGACGGCGCCACCGCCGCGGCCCTGCGCCGCACGGACCGGCTGAACGAGGGCGCCGACGACTTCCCGCAGCAGCTCGCCGAGCTGACCCGCTTCCTGGACGACGACTTCCCGGACGGGCACCCCTACGCCCGCATCCACGCCGTGCCCGGGCCCGTGCAGGCCACCTCGCCCGGTGGCGTGCAGTCGCCCGGCCGGCCGCCCGTCTGGCTGCTGGGCTCCTCCGGCTTCAGCGCCCGGCTGGCCGGCGTGCTCGGCCTGCCCTTCGCCTTCGCCCACCACTTCTCGTCCCGGAACACCGTGCCGGCCCTGGACCTGTACCGGGAGTCCTTCACGCCCTCCGCGGTGCTCGACGCCCCCTACGCCCTCATCGGGGTCGCGGCCCTGGCCGCCGACGACGAGCGCGAGGCCAGGCGTCAGGTGCTCACCGGCGCCCTGTCCATGGTCCGGCTGCGCACCGGGCGCCCGGGCCTCGTGCCGAGCCCCGAAGAGGCGGAGGCGTACGACTTCAGCCCCATGGAGCGCGAGTTCGTCGACGGCTGGCTGAAGGACATCGTCCACGGCACGGCGGACGAGGTCCGCGGCGGCCTGGACGACCTGGCCAAGCGCACCGGCGCCGACGAGCTGATGATCACGGCCAACGCACACGGCGGCGAGGCCCGGCTGCGCTCGTACGAACTCATCGCCGACGCCTACGGGCTGCCCCGCCTCGGCTGACCGGAACGGCCCGTACGCCTCCGGGTGTACGGGCCCGCCGGCGCAACGGGTCAGAGCTCGGTGCTGTACGGCGGTTCCGACCCGGGGCGCGAGCAGGTGACGGCCGCGGCCCGGGCGGCGAACGCCAGCACCTGCGCCCAGGTCCCCTCCGGGAGCGCTGCCAGATCCCCGGCGGACAGCAGGTCACGTTCCGCCAGCGCGTGGAGCAGCGCCGCGTTCACCGTGTCACCTGCGCCGATCGTGTCCGCCACCTCCACGTCCACGCCGGGGACCGATATCTCCCGTCCGTCGCGCGTGAACACCGTCAGCCCCCGCTCGCCGCGTGTGAGCACCACGGCCGCGGGACCGGACGCCGGCCAGGACCTGACATCGGAGCCGAGCCACTGCGCGTCCTCCTCGCTCAGCTTCAGCAGCGTGACGTGCGGCAGCCAGCTCCGGAAGCGGGCGCGATAGGCGTCCGCGTCGGCGATCAGCCCTGCCCGGATGTTCGGGTCGAGCGCGATGAACACCCCACGTCCGGCCTCCCGGCGCATCACCTCCTCGTAGGCGCTCGCCCCCGGTTCGAGTACCAGGGAACACGTGCCGAAGGAGAGTGCCCGAACGGTGGGCGGGAAGGCCGCCGGCACGGTGAAGAGCCGGTCGGCGCTGCCTCCGGCATGGAACGTGTACGCGGCCGAGCCGTCGGCGCCGACCGAAGCGACGGCCAGCGTCGTGGGCTCCGGCCCGCGCTGCACCCGTGACACGTCGACCCGTTCGTCCCGCAGGCCTCGCAACAGGGCCTCACCGAAGGCGTCGGTGGAGATCCGTGAGCAGAAGGAGACATCGGCACCGAGCCGGCCGAGGGCGACAGCCGTGTTGTACGGCCCGCCGCCGCGCACGGGCGCCATCGGCGCCAGCGCGTCGCCCGGGGTCAGCGGCACCAGATCGATCAGGGCCTCACCGGCGACGACGATCACTGTGTTTTCCTCACGTGGTTGATGGAACTGTCCGTCGGACGGGTGGAACGGTGCCGGTCAGATCTTGGCCGGTTCGGGGGAGAGTTCGCCGTCCGGGGACGGCAGCGTCCCGGGAATGCCTTTGGAGTCGGCCCGCAGCGTGAGGACCGAGAGGGCGGTGAAGGCGGCCACGAACCCGGACATGACGAGGTAGGTGTGGGCGTAGCCGATGCTGTCGTAGCCGATGCCCGCCAGTGGGGAGATGACCGCGGCCCCGAGCTGCGTCGCCAGCTGGAAGCCGACCAGATAGATCGACGACGACAACCGTGGCTCGAAATGCCGGTTGATGTACTTGAAGATGGCGATCAGCATGATCGGCAGCTCCACGGCGTGCAGCAGCTTCACCGCCGAGATCGCGAGCGAGTCGGTGACGACACCGGACAGGAAGATCCGGGTCGCCATGACACAGCCGGAGACGAGCAGCGACTTCTTCGGGCCGAGCCTGTTGACCAGGAAGGGCGCGAGCGCCATACCGCCGGCTTCCAGGAAGACCTGGACGGAGTTCAGATCGCTGTACATCCGGTTGCCGGCGGCCGAGGTGGAGAAGAGCGAGGAGAAGTACGAGGGGAACATCGCGTCGTACGTGTTGTACGTCGCGGTCACGGCCACCACGAACAGCAGCAGGCCCCAGAACGCCGGGTAGGTGAGCAGCGACTTCACGTCGGCGATCGAGACGGACGAGGCGGCGTGATCGACGGCCGCCGCCCGCCGGCCGTCGGTGACCCGGATCGCGACGAGCAGCAGGACGAAGACGGCGGCGGCCCCGGACGCCGCCCAGAAGTTGAGCGCGGGGTCGATGTTGAAGAGGCGGCCGGCGAAGAAGGTCGCGGCGGCCCAGCCGAGCGAGCCGAACATCCGGGCGCGGCCGAACTCGAAGCCGTGGAAACGGCTGAGCCGTTCCGTGTAGCTCTCCAGGGTGGCGACGGCCACCGCGAAGGCCATGGCCAGGTAGGCCGAGCCGACGACCAGGCCGATGACGAAGTGGGACTTCAGCAGCGGGCCGTAGACGTAGATGTACATCGGGCCGACCAGCAGCATCAGTCCGCCGATCCAGTACAGAAGATTCTTGCGCAGGCCCAGCCTGTCCTGGACGAAGCCGTACACCGGCATGGTCACCAGACAGCCGATGGCGTTGGCGCTGATGACGAGGGAGCTGCGGCCCGCGCTCAGCCCGATGTCCTGGGTGAGCCAGATGGAGAACAGCGACCAGGACAGCGACCAGGTCACGAAGAACATGAAGAGGGCCGCGCTGATCAGCGTGAAGTTCAGGCGCCGCCTGCTCCTCATCGGGGCCGCCGCCTCGGGGCTCGGAGCCGCTGGGCTGTGGGTGGTCATGGGCACTCCCTCGTGCTGGGCGCTGCGGCGTCCCCGCACAGCGCCTGCTCATGATGGCGGAACCAGCCGTTCCGCAGTAGCGCCTAACACGTGCTAGGGCAGCACCACTATCACGTGTTAGGTTCCAAAAGGCAAGAGGTTCGATGACAAGGAAGTGAAGCGATATGGCAGACCGCGACATCCCCAGCCGCCATGTACGGCCTGCTGTGGGGCAGTGGTGCAACGACCCGAACGGCCCGCTGTTCCACGACGGCCGCTACCACCTGTTCTTCCAGCACAACCCGGGTGCCGCGGTGTGGGGGGACATCCACTGGGGGCACGCCTCCAGCCCCGATCTGGTCACCTGGACGGACCACGGGGTCGCCCTGGCGCCGACGCCGGGAAGCCCGGACGAGCTGGGCGTGTGGTCCGGTTGCGCGGTGGTCGAGGAGGGGGTGCCGACCGCCGTCTACACCGGCATGGACCGGCGCGACGGGGTCGGCTCCGTCATGATCGCCCGGGCCACGGACGACACCGTCGGCGAGCTCAAGGCCGACCCCGAACCGGTCGTACCGGGACCGCCGGCGGGCCTCGACCTGCACGCGTTCCGCGATCCGTACCTCTTCACCCACGACGGCCGGCGCTGGGGGATCGTCGGCGCCGGGCATCGCGGGACCGGCCTCGGTGACGTCCTCCTCTACCGGGTCGACTCCCTCACGGAGTGGACCTACGCCGGCTCGCTCGTCGACGCCACCGACCCGGTCGCCGGACGTGTCGCCGCGCCCGCCACCGCGTGGGAGTGCCCGGCGCTCCTCCCGGCCGGTGACGGCCGCTGGATCCTCCTCCTCTCCCTCTGGATCGACGACATCACGTACTCGACCGCCTATCTGATCGGCGAGCTGCGGGAAGCCGGGGAGGGGCTGAGGTTCGTGCCGGGGTCAGGCGGAATGCTCGACCACGGCCGTGACTTCTATGCGCCCACCGCACTCGTCGAGCAGGACCGCACCCTGGTGTGGGGCTGGAGCTGGGAGTCCCGCACCGAGCAGGAGTCCGTCGCGGCCGGCTGGGCCGGCTGCCTCACGTACCCGCGCGAGGTCGGCGTGCACCCGGACGGAACGCTGCGCCTCGCCCCGGCACCCGAACTCGCCGCCCTGCGCGGCGCGGAGCTGCCGCCCGGTGCGGAACTGCCCGCGGCGTACGAGCTCGAACTCGACGTCACCGTCGCGCAGCCCGACAGCGAGGTGACCCTCACCCTCGGTCCCTCGGTCCGCCTGCATGTGAACCCCACGCGCGGCACGCTCGTCCTGGACCGCACGGACGCCCCGGCGACCTCTTCGCACCCCCGCCCGCGCGCCGACCTGGCCACCGCGACAGTGCCCGGCGGAGTCAGCGCCCGCCTGCGGGTTCTCGTGGACGGCCCGCTCATCGAGGCGTTCCTGGACGAGCGGGCGGTGATCACGGAGAAGGTGTACCCGGCCCCGGAGGGCACGTACGACGTACTCGTACGCGGCTCCGCCACCACGCGCGTCAGCGGCTGGGAGGCCTCCGGACCGAATCCCGTCTGACGACCGGGCACTCCAGCAGGCGTGTTCTCGTGCGGTCGACGCCCTCCCCGGCGTCGGCCGCGTCGAGGAGGGTCCGCACCGCCACCGCGCCCATCCCGTGGTGCGGCAGGGCGACCGTCGTGAGTGCCGGCACCAGATGGCCGGCCATCTGGTCCTGGTCGTCGTAGCCGACCACCGACAGGTCTCCGGGCACATCGATGCCCAGCCGGGCCGCCGCGAGCAGCGCGCCGGCCGCGACCCTGTCGTTGGCGCACACCAGCCCGGTGGGCCGGTCCGGACCGTCCAGCACCCGCAGGGCGGCGGCGTACCCCTCGTCGATCTGCCAGCCCGCGCCGATCAGCCGGTCCTCGCGGACGGGGATTCCCGCGGCCCGCATCCCGTCGCGGAAACCGGCTGCCCGGTCGAGGGCGGCGATGTTCTCCTGCTCGCCGCCGAGCATCGCGATCTCCCGGTGACCCGCCTCGATCAGCACGTCCACAGCCGCCCGGCCGCCCGCCCGCTCGTCGGCCACCACCGCCGCGTACGCACCCGCCTCGACCGGGAGGCAGTTGGCGAGCACGGCACGTGCGGGGTCGATGCCCTCCGGCACGGCCGTACGGCGCATCGACATCGCCGCGTACACGATGCCGTCCACGCCCCGGGCCCGGAGCTCGGCCACCGCCTCGGCCTCGGCCGCCGGATCGAGGCGGGACTCCAGGAGCAGCACCTGATGCCCCCGCTCCCGGGCCGCCTCCATGGCGCCGAGCACCATCCGGCCCGCGAACGGGCTGGTCGCGATCTCGTCACTCAGCAGTCCGATGACCGCACTGCGCTGCCTGCGCAGCGAGCGCGCCACCTCGTCGGGCCGGTAACCCAGCTGCTCCGCCGCGCTCCTGATCCTCCGCTGGGTGTCCGCGGACAGATTCCCCGCAGCCCGCCCGCTGAAGACGAAGGACACGGCGGCGCGGGAGACCCCGGCCAGCTCGGCCACGTCACGGGCGGTCGGGCGGTTCACGTCGCTTCTCCTCCTGAGGGCCTCACACCTGGTGGGGCAAGTATCCCCAAGGGGCGCAGCCCTCCGTGCGGCGCCCGCCGGCGCCGATAGGGTGGCACGATCCGGACCGGTAACGGGGGAGGGGCGGCGCTCCATGGACAAGCCCGACAGCGGGGGCGCGAGCGCCCGTGACCGGCCCACGTCGAAGGACGTGGCGCGTCTCGCCGGTGTCTCGCACACGGCGGTCTCGTTCGTCTTCAACGGACGCGCCGAGGGCAACCTCTCGGCGGCGACCCAGGACCGGATCCGCAAGGCCGCCGAGCAGCTGGACTACCGTCCCAACGCCGTCGCCCGGGGTCTGCGGCGACGCCGCACCGCCGTGATCGGACTCGTCACCGACCACATCGCGTCCTCCCCCTTCGCCGGGCCCCTGCTGCGCGGTGCCATGGAGACCGCGTGGAACGAGGAACACCTGGTCCTCACCGTCGACTCCACCGGGGACCCGGCCAAGGAGGAGGCGGCCGTCGCGGAGCTCCTCGACCGACGGGTGGACGGCATCATCTACGCCGCCATGTCGCTGCACCGTGCCCGCCTCCCGCAGGGCCTGGACCGGACGTTCACGGTGCTCGCCAACTGCCTGCCCGAGGACGGCGCACGGGCGGCCGTCATCCCCGCCGAGCGAGCGGGAGGGCGGGCGGCTGCCCGGCTGCTCATCGACGCGGGACACCGCAGGATCGCCCTGGTCGGGGGCATGGACGACATCGCGTCGTCCGAGCGGCTGCGGGGACTGCGGGACGCCGCGCGGGGCGCGGGACTGCAGCTCCGCAAGGACTGGATCGTCCGGACCGGGGGAGAGATCTCCTCCGGATACGACGGTGCTCTGCGGGTTCTCGACGGGGCTCCACGCCAGGAGCGTCCCACCGGGATCGTCTGCTACAACGACCGGGTCGCGGCGGGCGTCCTGCACGCGGCCGCCCGGCTCGGCATCGACGTCCCCGGCGAGCTGTCCGTGGTCGGATACGACGACCAGGAGCACATGGCCGCGTTTCTCAGCCCGCCGCTCACGACCGTGGCCCTCCCGCACCGGGCGATGGGCGAGACGGCCGCGCGGCTGCTGCTGGACGCCATCGCGACGGGCGGCCCGCCCGCCGCAGAGGTGCTGCGCCTGGAGTGCCCGGTGGTCGGCCGCGCCTCGGTGGGGCCACCGCCCGGTCCGTGACGGCACGCGCCCCGGCGCGGGGGCGGCCGGGCGGCGGACCTCAGGCGTCGTACGAGCTGTTCTAGGTACCTGTTCATGGCTCCAAGCTGCTGCGCCCCTTGACCTTTAACGAGTTAGGTCTACAGTCCTGATGCAGCGGGGGAGCCGCAGGGAGCCGCAGCGAGCCTCCGCATGCCCGTACAGAGCCGTGGCGAGCCGGACAGGGCCGCCGGGACGCCGTCGTCAGGAAGGCGAATCACCATGCGTGGAATGACCAGGAGGACACTCTTCCGGGCCGGCGCGGTCGGCGCGGCAGCGGCGGTCGCACCCGCCGGCGCGGCTGCCGTCGCTCGCGGCCGGGAGCAGGTGAAGGGGGCGGCGAGCTACCGTGCCGCGTACCACTTCACCGTCCCCGACCAGTGGAAGAACGACCCGCAGCGGCCGGTGTGGATCGACGGCGAATACCACTACTACTACCTGTACAACGCCGATTACCTCGCGGGCGGCACCACGACCGGCACCGCCTGGCGCCTGGCCACCAGCACCGACCTGGTGTCGTTCCGGGACCAGGGCGTCGCGGTGCCGAAGGACACCACGCCGAACGGCGACGTCTGGTCGGGCTGTGCGGTCGTGGACACCGAGGACACCGCGGGCTTCGGGGCCGGGGCGGTGGTCGTGCTCGCCACCCAGGAACCCGTCGAAGGCGCCGACTCCCAGGCGCAGTACCTCTGGTACTCCACCGACGGCGGCCGGAGCTTCGCCCCCCACGGCACCGCGCCGGTGCTGCCCAACCCAGGGGTCAAGGACTTCCGCGACCCCAAGGTGGTGCGCGACCAGGAGAACGGCCGCTGGGTGATGGTGCTCGCGGAGAACACCAAGGTCGGTTTCTACCTCTCGCACGACCTCAAGGAGTGGACCTACGCCTCCGGCTTCGTCAAGGAGGGCATCGGCGTCCTGGAATGCCCCGACCTCTTCCGCATCACCGGCGCGGACTCCGTCACCAAGTGGGTCCTCGGCGTGAGCGCCAACGGCAAGGCCGCGGGGCTCCCCAACACCTACGCGTACTGGACGGGCGAGTTCGACGGCACCGCCTTCGCACCCGACGCGGCCGAACCGCAGTGGCTCGACCACGGCTTCGACTGGTACGGCGCCGTCACCTGGGAGAAGCACTCCGCGGACGGCGCCGTGGACCCCGCGGTCCGCTACGCGATGGGCTGGATGAACAACTGGGACTACGCGAACACGACCCCCACCATCGACTCCGACGGCTTCAACGGCACGGATTCGATCGTGCGCGAGATCAGCCTGCGCCGCACCGCGGCGGGCACGCACTACCTGGCGTCGCGCCCCGTGGCCGCCCTGGACGACAGCGTCTCGCGCACCGTGGACCTCGGCGACGTGAGCGTCGACGGCACCCTCCTGCTCGACCACACCGGCACCGCGTACGAGTTGACGACCACGATCACCTGGGAGGCGCTCACCGGTGCCGGCGTGCAGCTGCGCAGGTCCAACGACGGCGGCCGCCACATCGACGCCGGTGTCCACGGCGACTACGCGTACGTCAACCGGCGCGGGGCGGCCAATCCGGACACCACCGGGAGGTGGCAGGAGAGCAGAACACCCTTCGACGCCGCCGCCAGGAAGGTCCGGCTCCGGGTCCTGGTCGATCGCACGACCGTCGAGGTGTTCTTCGACGACGGCCGCCACACCCACTCGATGGAAGCCTTCCCCTATCTCGTAGACACGGGGCTGGCCCTTTTCACCGTCGGTGGCGCCGCGGTCTTCGAGAACACCGTCATCCGCGAGTTCTCCCTCTGAGGGGACGCGGAACGGGCCGCCGCGAGTGCCGCTACGGGTGCTCCGGCGGCCTCGTGCCGATCAGCTCGGCGATCCGCTCCGGGGCCACCGCACGGGAGTACAGCCACCCCTGCCCGGTGTCACAGCCGATCCGGCGCAGCCGCTCCGCCTGGCCCGAGGTCTCCACGCACTCCGCGGTGACCGTCAGGCCGAGGCGGTGCGCCAGCTGCACCATTGCCTCGACGATCGTCTCGTCGGCCGGGCTGGGGTGCGCGCCGTCCTCGTAACGGAAGCCGCGTACGAAGGAGCCGTCCAGCTTCAGCACGGACACGGGCAGCCTGCTGAGGTAGGCGAGGTTGGAGTAGCCGGTGCCGAAGTCGTCGATCGCGATACGGACACCCATGTCGCTGAGCGCCTGGAGCACCCGCAGCGGCCTGCCCGACGAGCCCACCACCGCGGACTCGGTCAGCTCCAGCTGCAGCAGCCCGGGTTCGAGGCCGGTCTCGGCGAGGATCTCCGCGACATCGGTCACCAGGTCGGAGTCCCGGACCTGGCGCACGGCGACGTTGACGCTGATGAACAGCGGCGGCTCGTCCGGGTGTTCCAGCTGCCAGCGGCGGGCCTGGCGGCAGGCCGTGCGCAGCACCCACCGGCCGAGCTGGACGATCGTGCCGTCCTCCTCGGCGATCGGGACGAACCGGCTCGGCGCGAGCAGACCGAAACGCGGGTGATTCCACCGGACCAGGGCCTCCACACCCCGTACGACCTCGTCCGCCATGCCGACCAGCGGCTGGTACTCCAGGGTGAACTCCCCGCGCTCGACCGCCGGGCGGAGCGTGGAGGAGAGCGCCTGCCGGGTCATCCGGTGGGCGTTGCGCTCGGGGTCGAAGAGGGTCCAGCGGGCGCGGCCGTCGGCCTTCGCCCAGTAGAGCGTGGTGTCCGCGGCCTGCATCAGGGCGGTGGCCGAGGTGCCGGCCGACGACCGCTCCACCACCCCGATCGACGCGGAGACCGACAGCCGGTGCCCGGAGACCTCGAACGGCCGCTGGAGGGCGGAGAGCACCGAGCGGGCGAGTTCGATGAGCTGCGGGGTACCCGATGAGTCCTCGACCAGGATCGCGAACTCGTCCCCGCCCAGGCGCGCCACCAGATGACCGCCGGTGCGGTGGCCGTCGGCCTCGGCGCAGTCGGTGAGCCGCCCGGCGACGGCGGCCAGGAGACGGTCACCGGTGCGGTGCCCCAGGGTGTCGTTGACGGCCTTGAAACCGTCGATGTCCAGGTAGCAGAGGCCGATCCGGCCGTGCGGGGGAGACGACCCGTCCTGGTGCGGCGGGGTCTCCAGGGCGCTCGCGAGCCGCTCGAAGAACAGGGTGCGGTTGGGCAGCCGGGTCACGGGGTCGTGTATCCGCAGATGGCGCAGCCGCTCCCGCATCTCGCGCCGGTCGCTGACGTCGGCGACCGACAGCAGCACACGGCCCGCGCCGGTGGCCCGGTCGCCCATCGGCACGACGGTGACCTCGGCCCACAGGGGCCGGCCGTCGGCGTGCTTGAGCCGCCGGGTGCACCGGAGCCGGGGGCGGGTGCCGCGCAGGACCTCGGTGTACGCCCCCAAGGTGGGGCTGTCCGAGGCGAGACCGAGGAGGTCGGCCGCGGTCTGCCCGGTCAGGGACGAGGCGTCGGCGCCGAGCAGCGCACCCAGGGCGTCGTTGGGCCTGATGATCAGGCCGTGGTGGTCGACGACGGCCATCGGGAGGGCGGACGCCGCGAACGCGGCGCGGTAGTCGCGCAGCTCGGAGAGGTTGGGCCTCGGACGATCACCCTGTGTGACCTCTGACGGCCCGGCGCCGGGGGCCGTGCCCGCCCGGGGCATCGGCCCTTCGGAGGTTCCGCTCACCGCTCGCTCCCGCTGTGCAGATCGTCGTGAACAGGTGTGGCCGGGCAGCTGCGTGGAGTGGAGCGTCGCGCCGGAGGCGGGAACCACGCAGGAAAACGAGGTGAAGCATAGAGGGTGGCGCACCGGCCGTTCCAACGCGCCCGCCGTTTCGGACGGGGGGCACGCGCATGGCCCACTCCTGCCCCACGCCTGTCCCGCACGTGACACCCGCATGCGCGATGGCCGTAGATGATCATTTTTGTGCCGATCTGGACGATTCAGATTTCGGAGTGAGCAAATGTGACTGTCCGTAAGGGTGATCATGTAGATCCAGATGATCACCGGGGCCTCCGCTGACCCGTGTGGGGCAGCACAACAGGGCGTGGGCCGCTGAGTCGGCAGAGGGTGAAGGGGAAGTCCCGCATTCGCCACCCGGAGGTAGATGTGCCGCGTCAGCGCAGACCCGGGGTATCCGAGAGGCCGAGGCTGCGCAGTGCGGCGGCTGCTCTCACGTCCCTCCTGGCGCTCGCCGCCACCGGACTCGTGGCCGGGCCCGCGGTGGCGGCCACGCGCGACGCGGGGCCGTGCGCCCTGCCCAGGACCGGGGCGCACCACTCCCTCGGCCTCGACACCTGGAACGGCGCCTACCCTCGCCCCGACCGCGGCCTCGACGCGGTCATGGTCTTCCTCTCGTTCCCCGACTCCGACCCGGTGGTGCCCCCCGAGGTGCTCGCCGCCGACCACTTCCCCTCCACCACCCGCTTCTTCCAGCGCGCGTCGTACGGGAAATTCACCCTGCGCGCCCATCCGCAGCGGCGGTGGACCTCCATGCCCCACCCCTCCACCTGGTACGGCATACAGCGCGACTGGGGCTCCGAGCGCCGCAGCGCCTATCTGCGTGACGCCATCGAGGCCGCCGACGAGGAGACCGACTTCTCCGCCTACGACATCGTCTACCTCGTCGCCGACCCGGACGCCCCCGGAGTCGACTCCGACGCCACCAAGGTCGTCAACTTCGACCGTCCGGTGCGCGCCGACGGCACGGACATCAGGCGTGTGGTCACCGTCTTCGAGGAGCACCCGCCGGACCGGAACGTCCTCGCGCACGAGACGGGGCACGTCTTCGACCTGGCGGACCTCTACCACCGCCCTGAGGACGGGAAGGGCGACTGGGACACCTACGTCGGCGACTGGGACGTGATGGGCAGCCAGTTCGGACTCTCCCCGGACCTGTTCGGCTGGCACAAGTGGAAGCTCGGCTGGTTGGACGGCGAGGAGGTCGTGTGTGTGCAGGGCGCCGCCGACCTCACCCTGGAACCGATGGCCGAGGTGCCCGTGCGCGGAGCGTCCATCGGGACCCGGCTCGCGGTCGTCAGGACCGGCCCGGACAGCGCGCTGGCCATCGAGGCCCGCAGCGCCACGGGCAACGACCGTACGACGTGCACCGAAGGGGTGCTCGTCTACCGCATCCGCAACGCCACGCCGTCCGGTGGCGGCCCGGTCGAGGTGCTGGACACCCACCCCGACTCCGACGCCTGCTGGGACCGGTCGGTCTACCCGCCGCTCGCGGACGCCCCGCTCCGGGAGGGCGAGCGCTACACCGTGCCCGGCGAACGCATCCGCATCGACGTCGCCGACCGCACCCGGTCGGGAGCCTGGACCGTCCGGATCGCCACCGGGACCTGACCCGCGCCGGCACACGAAGAAGCCCCCTCGCTTCCACGAGGGGGCTTCCACCGTCGGTGCGCCGTCAGGGACTCGAACCCCGGACCCGCTGATTAAGAGTCAGCTGCTCTAACCAACTGAGCTAACGGCGCCTGCTGACGTCGTAGACATTAGCACCCGGATCGGCGGGAGGAAAAATCGAATTCCCGGTGGTCGACGGGGCCGCCGACCTGCCCACCCTCACGCAGGCCCACAGCAGTACGTCCGGCCCGGGGAGCCAGGGGTTACGGGTGTCCGGGGCGACCACCCAGCGGGGCCCGCCGGCGCCCGCGCCGCCGGTCAGGGGCGGAACGGTGACCGCGTCCCCCGTGCCGTGACAGAGCACCGGCGGCAGGGCGCCCTGCCGCCGGGGGCCGTCGGCGGAACCCGTGCCCCACTCCTCCCAGGCCAGCAGGGACGGCAGCCGCTGGGCGGTGCCGGGGGAGGCGAACAGCAGCATCCGGCCCCGGTGCGTGGCGACCGGGCCCGATCCCGGCCCCTCCGCCCAGAGCTGCTCCAGCATGCGCCTGCCGAACAGTGCAGGGACGCTCACGACGTCGAACGAGGAGCCGCACGGCAGCACGCCGGGGGAGCACGGACGGGCCTCCCACTGCGAGAGCGTGCTGCGGGGGTAGGCGGAAGCGGCCGCCAGCCACGCGGCACCGGATGCCGTGACCCGGGCCGCCCTGTCGTCGGCCCGGCGGTCCATGCGGTCCCGCAGCAGGGCGAAGATGTCGACACCGTGGTGCGGGGCGGCAGCGGTCCGCAGGGTCGTTTCGTCATTCAGCCATGCGCTCATGACGACATGTCTACCGGCCGTGACGCTCCTGTTCCCCAGAGTTGCCGAAAGCCGGACAGGACGGACCCCGGCGGAGTATCTTGCCCGACGGCATATGCCACAGGTGTACCCGTAGTGACGGACGGTCGTGCGGTGTCAGTACCCGTAGTGACGGACGGTCGTGCGGTCTCAGGGGGATCCGGTGGGGGCCGGGGTCAGGGCGCGGGGGCGTCGAGCAGGGACCGGCCGAACTCGATCATCTTCTTGGCGTAGTCCTCGGTCCACTCCGCGCGCTCGGCTATGTCCGCGGCCGTGAGCCGGTCGAACCGTCGCGGATCCGCGAGCTGGGCGGCGGCCACGGCCTGGAACTCCACGGCCCGGTCGGTCGCCGCCCGGAAGGCGAGCGTCAGCTCCGTCGCGCGGGCCAGCAGCTCCTTCGGGTCCTCCATCGACTCCAGGTCGAAGAAGTGCTCAGGATCCGCCGCCGCCTCCGACGGCTCGAAGAGCAGCGGCGCCGGACGCAGCCTCTGCCGCTCTTTCCGCTCGGGTTGTGCCATGTGGATTCCTTCCTCGTACGGCCGGACGGCCACCTTCCATTGTCCAGCCCGGCGCAAGAGCGCTGCCCAGGATCAGGGCGACCAATGCACGCGGTGCTCGGCGAGATGCGCCAGCACCGCGTGGTTCGCCTCCCAGCCGTCAGGGAACTTCACCGTCACGCCCAGCTGGACCGGCTCCGTCGAAGGGTGCTCGTCCAGCAGGTCCGCCACCCCGGCACGGCACACCACCACGCACGCGTGCCGGTGCCGCGAGGCCAGGACGCACAGGCGGCCCGTCTCCAGGTGGAAGGCCGTGGCGTCCGGGCGGCCCGACAGCGGGTGCAGGACCACGGTCACATCGAACTCGCGGCCCTGGAGCCGGTTCGCCGTGTCCACCGCCACTCCCGTCACACCCAGCTCCGCGAGCGCCGCCCGCACCGCGGCGGCCTGGTCGCGGTGGGCCGTGCCGACCGCGACCCTCTCCGCCGTCACCGGGACCGGATCCGGGCCACGCTCGCTCGTCGCGGCGCCGCCCCGGTCCAGCAGCCTGCGCACCACCAGGGCCACCGCCCGGACCGCCTCCGGGTCCGTGCGCGGGGTGTGCCGGGCCGGGAGCTCCAGCAGCCCCCAGCCGGACTCCGCCGCCTCGTCCAGCACCCGGTCGGGGCCCGACCCGTCCGAGGGCACACCGAACGACAGCCGCCGGTCACCGTGGTCCGTACCGCTGCGGAACGGTGTGTACGGGTAGAACGCGTCCGACACCAGCGGCGCGGCCGACGCGGGCAGCCGCCACGACACCGGCAGCCGGTGCTGCGGCAGCTCAGGATTGTGCGCGAGCAGAGTCGAGACGGCGCTCGCCGACGGGTCGTACGACAGGCCCGCCCACTGGTCGGCCCCCACGATCGAGAACGGGTCGAGCTGGCCCGGATCCCCGACGAACAGCGCCCGCTCGAACAGTCCGGCCACTGCGAGGAGGGCGTCCGACCGCATCTGGTACGCCTCGTCGACGATCGCGTGACCCCACGGCTCCACGTTCTTCACGTGCGCCCACTTCGCGGCCGTGGAGATGACGATGTCCAGGCCCGCCAGATCCGCCGCCTTCGCCGATTTCCGTACGTTGTCCAGGCCGTCCAGGACCTTGTCGTACGGGTCGGAGTCGCTGCTGTGCAGCCGGCCCACCGGCAGCTCGGGCGCCTTCTCCGCCAGCCGCACCACCAGATCGTCCACCTGGGCGTTGGTCTGCGCGACCACCATCAGCGGGCGGCCCGCGGCGGCCAGCTCCAGCGCCGCACGCACCACCAGTGTCGACTTCCCCGCGCCCGGCGGGGAGTCCACGACGATGCCGCGCGCCGTGCCGCGCAGGGTGTCGCCGAGGATCGCGTCGGTGGCCCGCGCCGCCGCGGCCCCGGGGTCGGTAACGGCTGTCACAGGAGGTCCTCCGCGGTGACGGGGTCGGGCTGCTCGGCATGGCCGGTGGTACCGGCGGCGCCCGGCGGGCCGCCATGGGTCCACGGGGTGTCCTCCGGATCGGGCAGCTTCGGACCGCCCCGCTGGTCGTGTTCGAACAGGGTCCAGGCGATCCGGTCGCCGGGCTCCGGCACCGAGCCGGGTGCGGGCTCCTTGCTCCGGCCCATCCGGTCCGTGATCCGCAGGACGAGGCCGACCGTGCCGGCGTGTGGGTCATCGGCGGCGTATCCCACGAACTCCGCCGTCTGAGGCTTCCCCTCCAGCGAGCGGTACACCTTGGTCCGCTCGCCCAGATGCGGGCGCTCCTCGGTCCGCACCGTGACCAGGGGGCGCGGCGAGGGCCGCTTGGACTCGCTGTACGCCATCTCGACCTCCGTCACCTCCCCGATGAACGCCTCACCGGCCAGCCTGCGGCCCGCCAGCACCAGCGGGTCGTCGAGCGCCTCCTGGGCGTCCAGCTGCGCCTGGGCGGTCTCCCGCGAGGCCAGCTTCTGCGCGGCCGTGACCGCGTCGTCGCGGCGCGGCTGCGGGGGCTCGCCCGCCCGCACCCGGTCCCGGTGCGCGGTGAACGACCAGCGGTCCCTGGTCCACCGGTCCTCCGCCCTGGCTCCCTCCGGCAGCTCCCGCAGCAGGTCGAGCCCCCGCCACACGGCGTCCCAGGTGGGCAGCAGCACCCCCGCGAGCAGCGACCTGATCTCCCGCTCCGCACCGCTCAGCTCCCCGAGCCGGGTGTCGGCGTCGAGGCCGTCCTCCGCGGCGGCCAGCGCCTGGCGCGCCCGGTCGTACCGCTCGATCGCGGGCGCCAGCAGCCTGTTGTCGAACTCCGGGTCCGTCGCCGGCCCGGCCGGCGGGCAGACCAGCTGACCGGCACGGTCCCGCTCCAGCTCGGCCCGGAGCGCGGCCTCCGCGCCGGACTCGCCGTCCGGCGGATCGACCCAGGCGAGCAGGGCGCCGAGATGCTGGTCCTCCAGGCTGCTCTGCCCCGTCGCCCAGTGCCGGTTCAGCAGATCCGTCGTGGCCAGCAGCAGCGAGGAGCCCGGCACCCGGGCCCGCTCCCCGTAGTGAGTCAGCCAGCGGCCGAGCAGCGGCACACGGGCGGGAGCCGGATAGGGGGTGTCCGGATCGTCCTCGGCCGTACGCCGGAACCGCATGGACCGCCCGAGCAGCCGTACGAAGTCGAGGCCGGCCCGGCTGGGCACGATCAGCTGGGCCGCGTCCGCGCACAGCTCGACCTCGACCTTGACCTTCTTGCCGGTCTCGGGGTCCACCTCGTTGCGCTCGGCCGGCTCGACGGCATCGGCGTACGACTCGATGTGCGGCAGCACCGCCTCGGCCAGCTCGGCGAGGAACGCGAACCGCAGATCGCGGTCGCGCGGCTGGGCCACCACCAGCAGCCGGGGCGCCGCGCGGTCCGTGCCCACGAGCGCGCCGAGCGGGGCGCCGGCCTCACCGGCGGTCGTCAGCGGCACCAGCACGAGCGGCCGGTCGGTCAGATGGCGGTGGCGGACGGTGGCCAGCGGCTGGGCACGGCCGCTGTCGACGGCCTCCAGCCGGGCGAGAGTGCTGATCAGCGACATGGGACGCCGCCGTCCACACCGGCCAGTGCTTCGGCCCGCAGCGCGGCGGCCCGGCGCAGGGCCGCCACCGTCGGGTCGGCCGGGTCGCCCTCCTTGCCGGCCGCCGCGGCCAGCACCCCGGTGACCGTCGTCAGGCCTCCGAGCTCGCCCCGCACGCTCCGGCCCAGCGACTCGACCGCGCCCTCGGCACGGGCCTTGGCCCGGCAGTGGAAGGCCAGCTCGCACGCGGCCAGGCACTCGGGGGCGTACGCCGCGGGGACCGCCTCGACCGCGGTGCCCAGCTCCTCGGGGGAGCAGCCCGGGTCGAAGGTCGTGCCCTCGGGCAGGGCGGCCGCGATGTCCTCGACACGGGTCAGCCTCGTCAGCTGGCGGCTGGTGACGGCACGCTGCTTGCGCACGTCCACGACCGAAGCGGTCGGCAGGTTGGAGAAGTCCTTCGGGCAGACGAGCAGGACCCGGTGCGCGACCTCGGCGCCCTCCGTCTTCGCGGCGATCCGCTCCAGCGCCAGGACGTAGACGGCGGACTGACGGGCCGCCGCACCGACCTTCGCGGCGTCCGCCGAGCTGTCGATCATGGGGAAGGACTTGATCTCGACGACCGTCCAGGTGCCGTCGGGGTGCACCACCACGGCGTCCGGCTCCAGGTAGGCGGGGGAGCCCGCGACCTCCAGGGCCAGCATCGGATGGTCGAGCAGCGCCCAGCCACCCGCCGCCGTGGCCTCGCGCAGCGCCAGCGCCGTACGCGCGGCGCGGCCCTCGGGGCCGGCTGCCGTCAGATCGGGCACCACGGCCGAGGCCGGCGCTTCGGCGCCGCCGCCGAGCCGCTCGACGAGGAGGCGCAGCAGCTCCGTGCCGCCGTCGGCCTTGACCTTCGCCTCGAAGGCGTTGCCCCGCACGAACGCGAACTGCGACTGGCCGAACGCCGCGGGGGAGCCGAGCGCGGTGGCCAGCACGGCCTTGTCGACGCCCGCTCCGTCGAGCAGGGCGCGCCGCTTGCACCCCGGGTTGGCGGCGAGCGCGGCCAGCGCGCGTGCGTCGAGCGGATGCGGCGCGACGGCCGGACCGCGCAGCTCAGCGAGCCGCTGCCGGAGCGTCGTCGCTGGCTTCGACTGCGGAGCGGGTGCGCGCGTCGCTGGAATCTGCGGAGGCGGTCCGCCGGCCGGGTATTCGCTCACCCGCGGAAGTCTTGCATCCGTCACTGACAATCGTGGATACCGTGGGGGTGACGGATGCGGGCACCCGTGCGAACACCGCCCTCACCCGGTCCTTGACGCGGTCCGCGAGCCGCATGAACGGCCTGGTCAGCAGCGCGCCGACGGCCATCACGGCGGCGCCGGCCACGGCGTCGAGGAAATAGTGGTTCGCCGTGCCCATCACCACGAACACGGTGATCAGCGGATAGGCGATCCCCGCCGCCCGGACGAGCGGGTGGCGCCCGTGGCGCCACAGCAGAACGCCGCACCACACCGCCCAGCCGACGTGCAGGCTCGGCATCGCCGCGTACTGATTGGTCATCCCGCTGAGCCCGCGCGGGGCGCTCGCGCCCGCGCCCCACCACCCGTACGCGCTGTACTGCGCCATCGTGTCCACGAAACCGTGGTGGGCGTCGAGCAGCCGGGGCGGACAGGTCGGCATCAGCGTGAAGCCGACCAGCCCGAGGAGGGTGGAGGTCATCAGCCAGGTACGGGCCGCCCGGTAGGCGGCGGTACGGCGCCGGAAGATCCAGACCAGGACGGCCGGGGTGACCAGGTAGTGCAGGGAGGCGTACGCGAAGTCGGCGGGTATCCCGAGGGCGGGGTTGCCGGTCAGGAGCCGGTTGAGAGGGTGCTCGGCGTTGAGATGCAGCGCCTTCTCCAGGCGGAGTATCGCGAGTCCGTTCTCCACGGCCGCCGGTATGTTCTCGTGGACCAGCAGCCGGCCCGTCGAATACAGCCCGTACACCACCGCTATCAGCGGAAGCTCCGTCCACCAGCGGGGCCGGTGACCGGAGGACGGTGTCGCGGCGGTGGCGTGCGGCATCCGGTAGCTCTCCCCAGTGTTCATGCGGTCGACGGCGGGCGTTCAACCGTACGGCGGTCGTATGCCCTGATTCCCCCCGGGGCCCGTCCCACGCGGGCGGCCCTGGTCATGCGTGGGGAGGGACGCGGGCGACGCCCCGCAGGTTGCCCGTGAAGCATGTGGGAGATGATGGAGCGGGGCCCGATCCCGCACCGGTCTCCCAGCCGGCCGCTCGCGTCCGCCGCCCCGTCGCCGTCCCGGACACCGCCGTCCCGGACCCACCAGATCCTAGGGTCCCCGGATCTTCGGATCTCCGTATTTTTCAGGGAGAGCCGTCATGGCACCGCGAATCCTGCTCGCCCGGCACGGCCAGACACAGTGGTCGGTCCAGGGCAATCACACCGGCAGGACCGACATTCCCCTCCTCGACACCGGCCGCGAGGGCGCCAAGCTGCTCGGCGAACGGCTGCACCGGGAGCCCTGGGGCGGCCTGCCCGGCGTCGAGGTGCGGACCAGCCCGCTCGTCCGGGCGGCCGAGACCTGCGCGCTCGCCGGATTCGGCGAGCGGGCCCAGCCGTGGGACGCGCTGATGGAG
Organism: Streptomyces sp. NBC_01166; assembly: GCF_045039765.1. Classification (NCBI taxonomy): domain Bacteria; kingdom Bacillati; phylum Actinomycetota; class Actinomycetes; order Kitasatosporales; family Streptomycetaceae; genus Streptomyces; species Streptomyces sp. NBC_01166. Next base: position 3,137,249 of record NZ_CP108613.1, on the reverse strand, counting down.
TGGGACTACGGGGATTACGAGGGGCTGACCCCGGCGCAGATCAAGGCGGACCGGCCGGACTGGCTCATCTGGCGCGACGGGGTCCCGGGGGGCGAGAGCCTCGCCTCACTGGCGGCCCGGGCGGACGAGGTCGTCGAGTGGGCGCGGTCCGCCGACCGCGATGTGCTGGTCTTCGCGCACGGCCACATCCTGCGGGCGCTGGGATCGCGGTGGCTGGGCGAGGACGTTTCGTTCGCCGCGCGGATCCGGCTGGAGCCCACGTCGCTGTCGGTGCTGGGGTGGGCGTACGGCCGCCCCGCGCTGGAGCGCTGGAACGACACGGGCCACCTGGACCGCTGACCGGGGGGCCCGGCTCGGCCTCATGCTCGGGCCGAGCCACATGCAACTCGGGCCGGCCAGTTCAAGCCCGCTCGCTCTTCGGCTCGGGCCGGCCAGTTCACGCCCGTCCGGCGATTGAGGACGGAACCGGTGCGCGTGGTCCGGGAGGCGTTTTCCTCCACAGGCTCATACGGGCAGCCGGCCCCGTGCGACACCAGGGTTCCGTCCTCAAACGCCGGACGGGTTGGTTCCGCCCGCCTGGACCGGGTCTGCGGGCCCGCCTCACGTGTCCGGGGGCAGCTCCTCGTAGCGCGCCAGGAGGGCCGTCACCTCCGGGCCGCCCCGAGGACGGAGCACCCGTACGGCGCTCGCCAGCATCCCGCGGATGCGGGAGGACTGGACCCGGTCCAGCAGGTCCAGCACCTGGTGGCCCGCCGCCGCGGCCTCGTCGGCCGCGCCCGCCCGCGCCAGGTCACCGGCGAGCTGCGCGCGGTACAGCGCGAGGTTCCGGGTGAAGTGCGGGTCCTGCAGCCGGGTCGCCCGCCGGGCATGCCGCGCCGCCCGGGGCCAGTCACCCAGTGCCGACCAGCACTGCGCCTCCAGCAGCTCCAGCTCCGCCTCCCGGAAGAAGGTCATCCACTCCGGGTCCGCGTCGCTCGGCCCGCGCCCGAACGCCGTCTGCGCCCGCCCGATCGCCTGCTCGCACCCCGTTCGGTCCCCGAGCCACGCCCTGGCCCCCGCCTCCCGCAGCGCCAGCAGGGCCAGCAGCCGCGGTGAGCCGAGCGGCCCGGCCGCCCGCTGCCCGGCCTCCGCCGCGCGGACGGCCTCCCGGGCCCTCCCCGTGTCGCGGGCCAGGAACGAGGCGTTGCAGAACGCGTGCGCCTCGAGCGCCGCGTCCCCGGCCAGCCGGGCAGTCGCGAGCGCCTCCGCGTAATGGGAGCGCGCGTCGTCGAAGCGCCCCGAGTCGTGGGCCAGCCAGCCCACGGAGATCGCCAGCTCTCCGGCACCGGCGTGCAGCCGGTCCGCCGTGCTGCGCCGCGCCGTGGTCCCGGAGTCGAGCAGGGCGTACGCGGCCCGGAGCGGCTGGGAGGCACGCCGGTAGAGGCCGTCCGCGCCGTGCCGGTCGTCCAGCAGCCGGATCTGGCGCACGGCTTTCTCCACGGCGCTCACCTCGGCTTCGCCGATCCGGCGCTGCGCGGGGACGGTGAGGGGGCCCGCGGCGGACGCATGGCCGCCCAGGCCCAGGGACGCGGCCGCCACCGTGGCGGTACCGCTGGTCATGAACACGCGACGCAGCACGTCGCTCTCCTCGTGGATCTCGCTGTCGAGCGCGGGGGGTGTGGTGGGCGGGGGCAGAGGTGTCGTGCGGGCCCCCCGGCCGCGCACGCTCTCGCGCGCCGAGAAGCCCAGGTCCCCGAGGCTCGCCCCGGGGAACATGTGCAGGAACACCCGTTCGTACGCGTAGTTGGGGCAGCGGATCTCGCCGGACTCCACGCGTCCGATGTACCGGGCGTCACACGCGACGTGTTCACCGATCTCGCGTGCGGCCCGTCGGACCGCGGCCGCGAACTCCCCGGCGGAGCGCTGTCCGCGCAGCCGCCGGAAGGCGAGGTTGGGAACTGCCCGTGTCGACACCATGGCGGGGCCCTCTCTGGTGCAGCCGGGCTCCTGCTTCCGGTGTCCCGGCGGAGCAAGAACGTACCTGCTGTGACAGAGCGCACACGCAGCGTTTAGCAATAAAGCGGACATCTCGCCCGTGATCCGCCATGAACTGCCATCCTTTGCGGCGGCGTGCCGCCGTAGCCCTTGACGCCGTCGGCGCGTTGGTCCATGAGGAGACGGGGCGCGGCACCGTCTCGTCGAGACGAGAGGAGGGGTTCCCTTGCCTCACATGGACAGGGCCCCGGAGATCACACCGTGCGACCTGGTGACCGTCCCGGCGCGTCAGGGCCTGGAGGCCGTGGACATCCTGCGCAGGGGAGCGGAGAACGAGCCGGTCGGCCCGGTCCTGCACGACGGAGCCTGCGCCGTCCTCGGTTTCCTGGTGCCGCCCGGCACGGCGGAGGCGTGGGACGTACCCGGCAGCGCCTGTACGAGGACGGACGGCCGCGGGCTGCGCGTGCCCGCCGAGCCGCCCGTGATCGGAGGGGGGTGGCTCCTGCCGCCCGCCGAGGAGACCCCGGTCACCGATCCGGCCGTCCTCCGGGCCGCCCTCGACCAGGCGGCCAGGCTCATCGAGGCGGCCGACAACTGCCGCTGAGGCCATAATGGCCAGGTGGGCGGGGTTTCCCGCCGTCGCCGGCCCTACCGGGGACCGGCCGAACCGGTGAGCAGTGGGGACGAGCGCGCGTGGCACGTCGAGGAGCGGCAGCGGCCCGGGGCGCGAGCGACCGGAAGCGGTCCGAGCGCCGGCAGGAGTCCGTCTCCGCGACGGTGGACGGCGGCCTCGCCGAGCTCGTGCCCGACCGTGAGCGCCCGCGCGCGTGGACGCTGCTGCTGGACGGGGCCCCGCAGTCCCATGTGGACCTGGACGATCCCGCGTACCTCTCGTTCGAATACCAGCGCAGGCTCGGCCATGTCATCGATCTCGCCGCGCCGGCCGGCCGGCCCCTCCAAGTGGTGCACCTCGGCGGCGGAGCCTTCACGCTCGCCCGGTACATCGCCGCGAGCCGCCCGCGTTCCACGCAGCAGATCGTGGAGATCGACGCGCCCCTCGTCCAACTGGTGCGGCGGGAACTGCCCCTGGACCCACAGGCGCGGATACGGGTCCGTTCGGCGGACGCCCGGGCCGGGCTCGGCAGGATCCAGGACGGCTGGGCCGACCTCGTCATCGCCGATGTCTTCGGCGGGGCCCGCACCCCCGCGCACCTCACCTCCGTCGAATTCCTCGCCGAGGTGCGCCGGGTGTTGAAGCCCGGCGGGCAGTACGCCGCCAACCTCGCGGACGGCCCGCCGCTCGCCCATCTGCGCGGCCAGATCGCCACGGCCGCCTCGCTCTTCCCCGAGCTGGCCCTGGCCGCCGATCCGACCGTCTGGCGCGGCCGACGCTTCGGGAACGCGGTCCTGGTCGCCTCCGACCTGCCGATCGCCGTCGCCGATCTGACCCGGCGGGTCGCGAGCGACCCGCACCCCGGCCGTGTCGAACAGGGCCGCGCGCTCGCCGACTTCACGGGAGGCGCCGCAGCCGTCACCGACGCGGGCGCCAAGCCGTCGCCGGCCCCGCCGCCCGACGCGTTCTCGTAACCGGACTACTGGTCCACTGTCTCCACGACCGGTGGGTGTCCGTTCCAGGTGCAGAACACCGACACCGTCGCACCCGCCCCGTCGCTGAAGTCCACCCGGATCCACTCCGGGTTCGTCCACACCTGCATCGACCAGCCCGGCTCCGGCGTCGCAGAGACCAGCTTCGCCGAGGCCTCCGCCAGCTCCAGGACGACCCTGCCCCCGCGCGTCGGGTAGCTCTTCACCTCGCCCGAGGCGGCCGGGGACGCGGGGGGCTCCGCCGCCCCGCTGCTCGCGGCCGGCGGCCGGGAGGACGGTTTCCGGGAGGGCCGTGGGGACGCCGGGGCCGTGGAGCGGGAGGCGGTGGCACTCGGCGAGGGGGGAGGCAGCGCGCGGTGCGTCGAGGACGACACCGGCTCGTCCGTCGCCTGCGCGCCACGCGCCCCCACCGAGATCGGAACCGCGCGCGGAGGGTCGTAGGCGGTCCCCGACATGACCGTGTGCACGCCCCACCACGACAGGGTCACCGCCGCTCCCGTGGCGAGCGACCACGCGATCGCGTGTACGAGTCCTCGTTGCATCGGGCACATCCTGCACCACCCGCACACGTGCTGTCCTGGAGGGGACTCTGTTACTCCGGATGGGCTACGGTGCGGCGCATGCCTAGTGTGCTCGTGGTCGAGGACGACCAGTTCGTACGTTCCGCCCTCATCCGGCACCTGACCGAGGCCTCGCACACCGTACGGAGCGTCGGGACCGCGCTCGAAGCACTGCGCGAAGTCGCGCACTTCCGCTTCGACGTCGTCGTCCTCGACCTCGGGCTGCCCGACCTCGACGGCTCCGAGGCTCTGAAGATGCTGCGCTCCATCACCGACGTACCCGTGATCATCGCGACCGCGCGGGACAACGAGGCCGAGATAGTCAGGCTGCTCAACGACGGCGCCGACGACTACCTGACCAAACCGTTCTCGGTGGAGCACCTCTCCGCCCGCATGGCGGCCGTCCTGCGCCGCACCCGCGGCCCCGGCGCCCAGGCGCCGCCCCCGCGGGTCCTCCAGGTCGGCGGGCTCTCCATCGACCCGCTGCGCCGCCAGGCCGAACTGGACGGCGCCGCGCTGGACCTGACCCGCCGTGAATTCGACCTGCTGGCCTTCCTCGCCGGCCGCCCCGGCGTCGTCGTCGCGCGCCGCGAGCTGCTGGCCGAGGTCTGGAAGCAGTCCTACGGGGACGACCAGACCATCGACGTCCATCTCTCCTGGCTGCGCCGCAAACTGGGCGAGACGGCCGCCCGGCCGCGCTATCTGCACACCCTGCGCGGAGTCGGCGTCAAGCTCGAACCTCCTGCCACCGGGCCGTCCGCATGAGATGGGCCCTGGTCAAGGTCTGCCTGGCGGTCACCGCCATGGTCGTGATCGCGTTCGCCGTCCCGCTCGGGCTCGTCATCAAGGAGATGGCCCGTGACCGTGCCTTCTCCGACGCCGAGCGGCAGGCCGCCACGATCGGCCCCACCCTCACCATCACCACCGACCGTGAGGAGCTGACCCGGGCCGTCCTGTCCACCGAGCCCGGCGGCCGGGGACGCCTGGCGGTCCACGTCCCCGCAGCCGGACAGGGCGGCGACCGCCTGGAGATCGGCACCCGGCGCGCCACCCGCGAGGACCTGGAGACCGTACGGAAGTCGGGCCGCGCCTCCATCGCCGAGGTGCCCGGCGGCTCCGCGCTGCTCCAGCCCACCGCGCTCGGCTCCGGAGGCATCGCGGTCGTCGAGGTGTTCGTGCCCGAGGACGAGGTCTCCAACGGCGTCGGCACGGCCTGGCTGGTGCTCGCCGCGGTCGGGATCGCGCTGATCGTCGGCTCGGTGGCCGTGGCCGACCGGCTCGGCGTACGGATGGTGGAGCCCGCCCAGCGGCTCGCGGGCGCCGCCCAGGACCTGGGGGAGGGCCGGCTGGGCACCCGGGTCCCCGAGGAGGGTCCCACCGAGCTCCGCTCCGCGGCGGTCGCCTTCAACTCGATGGCCGACCAGGTGGTCCAGCTCCTGGCCAACGAACGCGAACTGGCCGCCGACCTCTCGCACCGGCTCCGCACCCCGCTGACCGTGCTCCGCCTCAACGCCGCCTCGCTGGGCGAGGGCCCGGCCGCCGAGCAGACCAGGGCGGCCGTCGAACAGCTGGAGCACGAGGTCGACACGATCATCCGTACGGCCCGGGAACAGCGCCCGCAGACCCAGGGCGGGCAGACGGGGGCGGGAGCCGGGTGCGACGCGTCGGAGGTCATCCGGGAACGCATGGGGTTCTGGTCGGCGCTGGCCGAGGACGAGGGGCGCACGGTGCGGCTGGCGGGCGTGGACCGCACCGTACGGATCCCGGTGGCCCGGCCCGAGCTGGCCGCCGCTCTGGACGCGCTGCTCGGCAACGTCTTCCGGCACACCCCGGAAGGCACCGCCTTCGCCGTCGACGTGCACCACACGGGCCACGCGGTGATCGTGCTGGTCTCGGACGCCGGTCCCGGGATACCCGATCCGGAATCCGCCCTGGCCAGGGGTGCCAGCGGGCGGAACGGAGCTCGGGGCGAGGTGGGTTCCACCGGCCTCGGTCTCGACATCGTCCGCAGGGTCGCCGAATCCACCGGCGGTGACCTGCGGATCGGGCGGTCGGTGCTCGGCGGCACCGAGGTGCGCATCTGGATAGGGCTCGACGGCGGGCCGGCCGAGCGCGCACGCCGGGGCCACCGGGTGGGGCGGCGTACCGGAAGGCGGGGACCCCGGGGAGCGCGAGGCCGGAACGCGGAGTTCCGAGGCGTTCAGGGGTCCGGCCCGAACCCCAGGGACAGCCGGTCTTAACCGGCACCGATGTCTCCCTTAAGCAAACCCTAAGAACATCAACTCGGGTCCCATGAGTACCTTTTGCCTGGTTGGCGGCGGCTAGCGTGCAGACGCAATCACCCCCCCGGCAGGACAGAGGCACGCGATGGCCACCAGTACGCACCGCCGCACGACGAGCACCCGCACGAAGGCCGTCGGTGCCCTCGTCGCCGCGGCCGTCGTGGGCGGCACGGTCTTCGCGCTCACCGGCACCGCGCAGGCGGCGGCCGTGGGCGCCACGTACACGAGGGCCAGCGGCTGGACCGGTGGCTACACCGGGCAGTACGTCGTCTCGAACGACACAGGGACGGTCCAGTCGGGCTGGACGCTCGAATTCGACCTGCCCGCCGGTACGGAGATCGACTCGCTCTGGAACGGCGAGCACACCGTCAGCGGCAACCACGTCACCGTGAAGCCCGAGAGCTGGAACAAGGACATCGCTCCGGGCGCGTCCGTGACGGTCGGCTTCGTCACCAAGTCCGCCTCCGCGACGGCCGCCGCCGATCCGGAAGGCTGCCGCATCAACGACGCCGCCTGCTCCGCGGACGGCGGCACGACCCCGGAACCCAGCGGACGCCCGACCGAGACCCCGGCGCCCACCTCCACCCCGGCGCCCACGTCGACGCCGACGGAGGAAGCCACGCCCACGAAGACCGCGACGGCCGAGCCGTCCGGGACACCGGGCGGCACGGCCGGCGGAGCCGGATTCGCCCCGTACGTCGACACGTCGCTCCACCCCGCCTACGACCTCCTGGACACCGCGTCCAGGACCGGTGTCAAGGAGTTCAACCTGGCGTTCATCACGTCGGGCGGCAGCTGCGCCCCGCTCTGGGGCGGGGTCACGGGACTCACCGACGACAAGGTGGCCGCCCAGATCGGCGCGCTGCGGGCCGAGGGCGGCGACGTGCGGGTCTCCTTCGGCGGGGCGGCCGGCGCCGAACTGGCGCTGCACTGTTCCTCGGCGGAGGAGCTCGCCGCGGCGTACGCCGAAGTCATCGACACGTACGAGCTGACCAAGGTCGACTTCGACATCGAAGGCGGCGCGCTGCCCGACACCGCCGCCAACTCCCGCCGCTCGGCCGCCATCGCCCAGCTCCAGAAGTCGCACCCCGGTCTCGACGTGTCCTTCACGCTGCCCGTCATGCCCGAGGGGCTGACCCAGCCGGGCGTGGACCTGATCGCGGACGCGAAGAAGAACGGCGTATCCATCGACGCGGTCAACATCATGGCGATGGACTACGGGGCTTCGTACAGCGAGGACATGGGCGACTACGCCACCCAGGCGGCCACCGCCACGCAGGCCCAGATCAAGGGAGTGCTCGGGCTCACGGACGCGGAGGCCTGGAAGGCCGTCGCGGTCACCCCGATGATCGGCGTGAACGACGTCGCCACCGAGATCTTCACCGTCGAGGACGCCACGCAGCTGGTGGAGTTCGCCCAGCAGAAGGGCATCGGCCGGCTGGCGATGTGGTCGGGCACGCGGGACGCGCAGTGCGAGGGCGGTGCTAAGCCGACCGCGGACGCCACCTGCAGCTCGATCCTCCAGGAGCCGCTGGCCTTCACCAAGGCGTTCGGCGCCTTCGGATAGTCCGCACCGCCCCTTCGGCCACCACCCCGACGCGCGCGTCCCGGCCGCCCCCACGCCCCCCACACCCGGCCGGGACGCGCGTCCCCTTCGTACCCCTCCACGCCCGGTCCCCGGTGCGCGGAGGGGCCCTGCTTTGCCCGGCCCTACGGGAGGAACCGGAACCTCCCCGCGCCGCAGTGGAGTTCGGGGAAAGAACACGGAAACGCCCCATGACCCCCCTGTGCACCCCCGGAACCCCCCGTCCCGTTCATTTTCCGGCGGGCATCTCGCGGGGGCGGGGGGCGGCGCGGCCCTTTCGGGCATGGCGCGGGAATCTGTGCGACGGACCGTCCCTTCTCGCGTCCGGAGAGGCATATGGGCGGCCAACACCCTTGTGACCTGCGGCAATTGGGATTCCTGTGCGCTGCGCATGCAGGGTGCGGAGGTAAACGCAAGCCCTCGGTCGGACACGTTCCCGTGACTTGCAGGACACGCTCGGGCAACGGAAGCGTCTTCAACTCTTGACACCCACCCCGCGAGGTAGCAATCTTCCGGCATCAGCGCATGGGAGCGCTCCCATCTCGGACGAGGTTTTTCGCTCGTACGGGGACGGCACCGCCCATGCCCTCTCCGTACCACCGGCACCCGCACCCACCAGCGCGTATGCCGCAGTTCGAACGCAAGTCCCACCCTGGAACAAGGAGTAGTGGAATGCGCATCACCCGCACCGTCGCAGGTCGAAGCCGCAGAACCGCCATCATGGCCACAACGGGCCTCACGGCCGCCGCCCTGCTGCTGACCGGCTGCGGCGATTCCGGCTCGGATTCCGACGAGGCCGACGCGGACGGGAACATCACCCTGACCCTCGCCGACTTCGGACAGTTCGGGTACAAGGAGGCGAAGCTCTTCGAGAAGTACCACGAGCTCCACCCGAACATCACGGTCAAGGCGAACACCGCCGCCGAAGAGCCGGTCTACTACACCAAGTTCCTCCAGCAGCTCAACACGGGCAGCGGCCTGGCCGACGTGCAGGGCATCGAAGTCGGCCGCGCGAAGGAACTCGTCGACACCAAGGCGGACGCCTTCGCCGACCTGTCCAAGGTCATCGACACCAGCCAGTGGGTGAACTGGAAGGCGCTGCAGGCGACCACCGACGACGGCAAGGTGATCGGCGCCGGTACCGACATCGGCCCGATGTCCATCTGCTACCGCCGTGACCTGTTCGAGCAGGCCGGACTGCCCACCGACCGCGAGGAAGTCGCCGCGAAGCTCGCCGGCGGCTGGGAGGACTACCTCAAGCTCGGCGAGGAGTACAAGAAGAAGGCCCCCAAGGGCACCTTCTTCATGGACTCCGCCAGCGCCATGTACAACGGCGTGGTGAGCTCCGGCTCGGAGCAGTACTACGCGAAGAACGGCGACCCGATCTACAAGGAGAGCGCCGGCGTCAAGGCGGGCTGGAAGCTCGCCTCCGAGGCGGTCGACAAGAAGCTGACCCAGGGCCTGGCCCAGTTCCAGGACCCGTGGAAGGCCGCTCTGCGCCAGGGCACCATGGCCACCGTGGCGTGTCCCGCGTGGATGGCCGCGCAGATAGCCACGTACTCCGGCGACAAGTACAAGGGCAAGTGGGACATCGCCCGCACCCCGGGTGAGACCGCGGCCAACTGGGGCGGTTCCTTCCTCTCCGTGCCCGCGAAGGGCAAGCACGTCAAGGAGGCCGGTGAGCTCGTCAAGTGGCTGACCGCGCCCGAGCAGCAGGCCGCCGTGTTCAAGGCCGCCGGTCTCTTCCCGTCGAACAAGGGCGCCTACGACCTCCCCGACGTGAAGACCGCCAAGCTCGAGTACTTCAACAACGCCCCCATCGGTGAGATCTACGCCGAAGAAGCGCAGATCATCCCGGCCGCGGTGCTCGGCCCGAAGGACGGCGTGATCAAGGACACCTTCTCCAAGCAGATCAACAACATGGAGCAGCGGGGCACCAAGCCGGATGCCGCCTGGGACGCCGCCATCAACGACATCGACAAGGTGGTCGGCTGATCTTCGCCGGTGCGGGCGGCCGGGACGACTTCCACGCGTCCCGGCCGGCCCGCACCGGTGCCGGTTTCTCCACCGGCGCCGCGCACCTTCTCCGACACCTCTGCCGGACCTGACCAGAGGCCCGGCCTGCCCCTGCGGTGTCGGCACACCCCAGGGAAGGACTCCCACCTGTGGCAACCACGACCCCCACGCGGGGCGCACAAGGCTCCCGGCCCGGCCGCCGTGCCCCGAAGCCCATGACTCCCGGTCGCCAGGCATGGCGCAGCTGGCTGTGGCGATTCGACGACAAGGCGTCGCCGTACGCCTACATCGCGCCGTTCTTCCTCGTCTTCGGAGCCTTTGGGCTCTACCCCCTCGTCTACACCGGCTGGATCGCCCTGCACAAGGTGGAGATGACCGGCCTCGACCAGATGGAATGGGTCGGCTGGGAGAACTTCAGCACCATCCTGCAGGACTCCGAGTTCTGGACCGCGGTCACCAACACGTTCGTCATCGGCGTCATCTCGACCGTCCCGCAGCTGATGGTCGCGCTGGGCCTCGCCCACCTGCTGAACTACAAACTGCGGGCCAGTACCTTCTGGCGCACGGTGATTCTCACCCCGTACGCCACCTCGGTGGCCTCCGCGGCTCTCGTCTTCGCCCTGGTGTTCCGGGCCGACGGCGGCCTGTTGAACTGGGTGCTCGGGTTCTTCGGTTTCGGTGAGACGAACTGGGTCAACGGCCACTGGACGTCCAACATCGCCATCGCCGTCATCGTGATCTGGCGCTGGACGGGTTACAACACCCTGATCTACCTCGCCGCGATGCAGGCCGTGCCGTCCGATCTGTACGAGGCGGCCTCGCTCGACGGTGCCTCGCGCTGGCAGCAGTTCCGTAACGTGACGATCCCGGCGCTGCGACCGACGATCCTCTTCACGATCGTCATCTCGACCATCGGTTCCATGCAGCTGTTCGGTGAGCCCCTCCTTCTCGAAGGAGGCACCAACGGTGCGCAGGGCGGCACCGAGCACCAGTACGAGACGCTCAGCATCTACCTGTTCAACTACGGCTGGAACCTCGGGCACCTCGGTACGGCCGCCGCAGTCGCCTGGGCCATGCTCGTCCTGCTGCTGCTCATTGCCGCGATCAACTGGCTCATCGGGCGCCTCGGGCGCAAGACCGCGGCCTGACGGGAGCGATATCCATGACCACCACAAGCCCCATCACCGCTTCGGACCACCGGCGCGTCTCCAAGGCCCCCGTCCACGACGAACCCCCGCGTCGCCGCGGCTTCAAGCCCGGCGCCGGCCGTCAGCACCACGCGGGCCCCTTCGCCTACTTCGCCCTCGCCGTCGTCGGCATCGGCTCGCTGTTCCCGCTGTACTGGACGCTCGTGGCCGCGTCCCGTACCCAGGACGAGATCCTGGACACCACGCCCCCGCTCATCCCGGGCGGCAACCTGTTCCACAACCTCCAGGCGGCCTGGGAACAGGCCAGCCTCGGCAAGGCCATCGTCAACACGGTGATCGTGTCCGCCAGCATCACACTGGCGACTCTGTTCTTCTGCACGCTGGCCGGTTACGCCTTCGCCAAGATGCGCTTCAAGGGTCGTGGCGCGCTGATGACCGCGGTCATCGCCACGCTGACGATCCCCCCGCAGCTCAGCGTCGTACCGCTGTTCATGATGATGTCGGACATCGGCTGGGGCGGTCAGCTGGAGTCGGTGATCTTCCCGACCCTGGTGAGCGCGTTCGGTGTGTTCTTCATGCGCCAGTACCTCCTGGAGGCGCTGCCGTACGAGCTCATCGAGGCGGGCCGGGTGGATGGGGCGAACAACCTCCGCATCGTGTGGAGCATCGTGCTCCCGGTCGCCCGACCGGCCATGATGGTGCTCGGCATGCTCACCTTCGTCCAGGCCTGGAACGACTTCTTCTGGCCCTACCTCGCACTGAATGCGGAGAACCCCACGATCCAGGTGGCCCTCGGCCAGCTGAGCGCGTCCTACGTACCCGACCAGAGCATCGTCATGGCGGGCGCGCTGATCAGCACCCTGCCCCTGCTCGTCGTCTTCGTGATCTTCGGCAAGCAGATCGTCGGGGGCATCATGTCCGGCGCCGTCAAGGGCTGACCTGCCCGTCCGCCGCGGTCCGCACCCGGCCGCCCGTACGGCCTGTACCTGACCACAGGCCGTACGGTTGCCGGGTCCCGCACTTCCCCGTCCCCGTCCCTCCACCCCATGGGAGCGCTCCCGCATGACAGCCGTACGACCCGACACCACCCCGAAGCAGGCGCCCGAGGCACAGTTCCCCACGGGCTTCATCTGGGGCGCGGCGACCGCCTCCTACCAGGTCGAGGGCGCCGCCGCCGAGGACGGCCGCACGCCGTCCATCTGGGACACCTTCAGCCGTACGCCCGGCAAGGTCCGCAACGGCGACACCGGTGACATCGCCGCCGACCACTACCACCGCTACCGCGACGACGTCGCGCTCATGAAGCAGCTCGGGCTGAAGGCGTACCGCTTCTCCGTCTCCTGGTCCCGGGTCCAGCCCACCGGCCGCGGCCCCGCCGTCGAGCGCGGCCTGGACTTCTACCGCAAGCTCGTCGACGAGCTGCTGGACGCCGGCATCATGCCCGTCGCCACCCTCTACCACTGGGACCTGCCCCAGGAGCTGGAGGACGCCGGCGGCTGGCCCGAGCGCGTGACCGCCGACCGTTTCGCCGACTACGCCGCCATCGTGTCGGGCGCCCTCGGTGACCGCGTCGGCATGTGGACCACCCTCAACGAGCCCTGGTGCTCGGCCTACCTCGGTTACGCCTCCGGTGTGCACGCCCCCGGCCGTACCGAGCCCGCAGCGGCGCTGCAGGCGGCCCATCACCTCAACCTCGCCCATGGCCGGGCGATCGAGGTTCTGCGCGCCCAACTCCCCGCTTCCGCGCAGACCTCGGTCACCCTCAACCTCCACCAGGTCCGCCCGCTCACCGGCAGCGAGGCCGACGCGGACGCCGCCCGCCGCATCGACGCGGTCGGCAACCGCGTCTTCACCGGCCCGATGCTGCGCGGGGAGTACCCCGAGGACCTGATCACCGACACCTCGCACCTGGTGGACTGGTCGAAGCTGGTCAGGGACGGCGACCTCGCCACCATCTCCCGCCCGGTCGACGCCCTCGGCATCAACTACTACACGCCGACGCTGGTCTCCACCCCGGTGGACGGCGCCGACTACGCGCGCAGCGACGCCCACGGCGCCAGCGACCATTCCCCCTGGCCCGGTTCCGAGCACGTCGCCTTCCACCTCGCCGAGGGGAAGGAGCGCACCGCCATGGACTGGTCGATCGACCCCGACGGGCTCTACAGCCTGCTCATGGACGTCACCAGGGACCACCCGGGCCTGCCGCTGATGGTCACCGAGAACGGCGCCGCGTTCGACGACTACGTCTCACCCGAGGGCAAGGTCGCGGACCCGGAGCGGGTGGCGTACCTGCACGGTCACCTCGACGCCGTACAGCGGGCGGTCGCCGACGGCGCGGACGTCCGCGGCTACTTCCTCTGGTCGCTCATGGACAACTTCGAGTGGGCGTACGGCTATTCGAAGCGCTTCGGCGCGGTGTACGTCGACTACGCCTCCCAGCGCCGGATCCCCAAGACGAGCGCCCACTGGTACTCCGACGTGATCCGCCGCCACGCACTGCCCCCGGTCGGCACCGTCTGACCCCGACCGGCACGGAGAAGCGGGACCCGGCACACCGCCGGGTCCCGCTTCTCCGTGTTCGCCCGCCCGCCTTACGTGTTCGTCATCCGGACCCCGTACGCTTGGGAGCGCTCCCAAGAGTTGTGGCGCTGCAGGGACCGCTGGGTCCTGACAAGTGTCAAGGGATCGGACGGTGGGACTTGGTTTGGCCAACCCGCTGTGAGAAATTGACCGCGAACGGGAGGCAGCCATGGCGGCAGCGCGAGTACGGAGTGGCGGGCGGCCCACGCTCGAAGAGGTAGCGGCCCGGGCCGGAGTGGGGAGGGGCACGGCCTCACGCGTCATCAACGGCTCGCCGCGGGTCAGCGCACAGACCCGGGAGGCGGTCGAGGCGGCGGTCGCCGAACTGGGTTATGTACCCAACCGCGCGGCCCGTGCCCTCGCGGGCAACCGCACGGACGCCATCGCGCTCGTCGTGCCCGAGTCCGAGACACGGTTCTTCGCCGAGCCCTACTTCTCCGACATCGTGCGGGGCGTCGGCGCGGCCCTCGCCGACACGGAGATGCAGCTGCTGCTGACCCTCGCGGGCAACGACCGCGAGCGCCGCCGGCTGGCCCAGTACCTGACCGCGCACCGGGTCGACGGGGTGCTCCTGGTCTCCGTCCACGCCGACGATCCGCTGCCGGACCTCCTCGAACAGCTCGGCATGCCCGCCGTGATCAGCGGCCGCAGGCACGCGGCGGAGACGCTGCCCTCCGTGGACTCCGACAACTTCGAGGGCGCCCGCGCGGCCGTCGACCACTTCATATCGCGAGGCCGCCGCTCCATCGCCACGATCACCGGCCGCCTGGACGTCTACGGCGCCCAGCGCCGCCTCGACGGCTACCGCAAGGCCATCGCCGCGGCCGGCCTCGACCCCGACGAACGGCTGATCGCCCCTGCCGACTTCAGCGAGGAGGGCGGCGCCCGCGCGATGCGGGAGCTGCTGGAGCGCCGTCCCGACGTGGACGCGGTCTTCGCCGCCTCCGACGTGATGGCCGCGGGCGCCCGCCAGGTCCTGCGCGAGTCCGGCCGCCGCATCCCGGACGACGTGGCCCTGATCGGCTTCGACGACTCCGCGGTGGCCCGCCACATGGACCCGCCCCTGACGAGCGTGCGCCAGCCGATCGAGGAGATGGGCCGCACGATGACCCGCGTCCTGCTCCAGGAGATCGCGAACCGCTCGTCGGGCGACGGGGCGGAGGAGCGCCCGAGGATCGTGCTGCCCACGGAGCTGGTGGTGCGCGAGTCGTCCTGACCCCGCAGGCACGGAAGAGGGCCGACAGTGGTCTGTCGGCCCTCTCGGGGAGCGTGCGCGGCATGGCCGCGGTGCGGTCAGATCCGGCCGCCGGTGAGGCGGGTGATCGGTCCGGCATGGGTCTTGGCCGTCTGGCGTCCGAGGGCGAACGCGCCGCCCAGGAGACCGCCGATGCCCGCGGCGGCTCCCACCGCTATGGCCTTGCGGTGCTTGACGACCGTCCACGCGGTGGTGGCCGTCGAGGTCACCTTCCCCGCTGTGTCCAGGACGGTCTGCCGGCCCGTGTCCCAGCCGGCGACCGCTGCGCGCTTCGTCGCCTGTCCGGCCGACCGCACTCCGGTCTCCGCCGAGTGGACGGCTTCCCCGGCGGAGGACTTGGCGTCCTGCGCCGATGACTTGGCCTTCGAGGCTGCGACCGCCGAGCCGGACTTGGCGTGGTTGTTGGCTGCCGCTGTGGTCTGTCGCCCCTTGGCGGCGGCCGTCCTGGCACCCGTACCGGCCTTCGCCGCAGAACCGTTTACCTTCTTGGATTCTTCGCTCTCTGCAGTCATGGTGTTCGTGTTACCCCTCGCTGCGGCTCGAAACGGTCCGGTGAAAATTCAGCCGGAATCCCGTGGAAGAAGTGAACCCAGCGGCCCCAGATCCAGGTTGAGGTCCTCCATGGTGAGGTCGTAGCGCTCGCAGAGTTCCGACATCCGGTCCTGGAGGATCATCAGCGTCATGCCGATGCGTTCCTCCTGGTCCTCACGGAGATCGCCCACGTCGACCCGGTGCAGAGCGGTGCGCTCCATGAGCTGGCGCAGCAGTTCGACGATCGTCAGCACCAGTTTGATGAGGTCGCGTTCCACCGTCTCCGGGTCGGTCTCCAGACGCTGGGCCAGTCCGCTGCCCGTGCCCGCCTCGTCGGGCCCCGCGGGCACCAGATCGAAAGCGCGGGCCGCCGCCTGGGCGACCTCCTGGAGGTTCTGCGTACGCGGCTGTGGTTCCCCGGATTCCTCGGCCATGGACTGCTCCTCGTTCATTCGCCGTACGGTCCTCACCACGGCGCCGGTTCGTCGGACGTGATCGACCGGATCACGGCCCTCAGATTGATGTGCACCAGGTCGACGTCGGCGATGGAGAGGACCAGGTCGCCCGTGAGCACCGCTCCTCCGTTCAGCAAGCGGTCCAGCAGGTCGATCAGTGCCACCTGGCGGCCGGCCAGGGACTCGATGGACTCGTCGGGCGGCCCGGAATGCCCGGTGCGGGGTTCGGCGAACCCCGCACCGGGCATGGCGGCGCCCAGTTCGTCATTCATCGCGGATCACCGCTGTCCGCCGCGGGCGGCGTCGCGAAGGAGTACGGGGCCCAGGGGCCGGTGATCTCCACGCGCACGCCCGGTACGTCGTCGGCGAGCCCCGTGAGGGCCGCGCGGAACGCGTCGGCCTCGGTGTCCTGGACCAGGTAGGCGTCGTTGACGATGTTCTCGCCCGCGGCCTGGGCGAGGTCCCCCTGCTGCGGACGGTGCGTGACGTGCGCCCGGGCGATGCCGGCCACCCGGGCCGGCACCTCGGCGGCCACCGAGCCCGCCGCCCGGTAGGTCGCGCGGTGGTTCTGCTGCTGTGCACGGCGTCGCTGCAGGTAGGCCCGCCCAGGTGAGGCCGGGGCCTCCGCTCCGCCGCCGCCCACCGCGACCGCCTCGCGCGGGTCGGCGTAGATCTTGACGCCGAGTTCGACGTGGCCTTCGAGGCGGGCGAGCAGAGCGGAGAACTCGGCCTCGCGTGCGCCGAGCATGTCCTGGACACGCCCGTCGTCGAGGTAGACCGTCACCAGCCGCATCGGCAGTACGGCAGCGTGCTCGTAGGCCGCCTCGACGACGGCGTGGTGGGTGCGGGCCAGCACCTCCAGCCGTCCGAGGTCCTCCATCTGCGCCTTCACGCCCTCGGTTCCGTACGACGCGGAGGGGACCGAAGAGACCAGCGCGACGAGGTCCCCCGCGCGGACCGTCCGCAGAGGAGACCCCTCCAGGCCGGGCCGCCCCGCGAGAGCCGCCTCGAGAGGGGCTCCCGCGCGGCTGACGGCGTAGACGTAGGACATCTCCGGGCCCGTCGCCGGGGCCACTTCCGCAGTCACTTCGAATCCTCACCTTCCGTGCTCTCCACGTCGGCACGCCCGGGAAGCGCGTCCTGGCCGGCCCCGGCCGCCGATGAGGCCGGCAGCCCCACGGCGGCCCTCAGCTCGGCGATCTCGGCCCGCAGCCGTGCGTTCTCCGCCTCCACCGCTTCCCCGTCCCGCGACGCGTCCACCGCCTGGGGCCTCTGCGGAGGGCGGGCCCGGGAGGAGAGCGAGGGATCGTGCTCCCACCAGTCGATGCCCATCTCCTTGGCCTTGTCCACGGAGGCGACCAGCAAGCGCAGCTTGATCGTCAGGAGTTCGATGTCGAGCAGGTTGATCTGGATGTCACCCGCGATGACGACGCCCTTGTCCAGGACGCGTTCGAGGATGTCGGCCAGATTCGCGGAGGACTGCTGCTGACCGTACGGGGACGCTCCCGAAGAGGCCCCCATGCGGCCGGCCAGTGAGTCGGACACGTCGGTTCAGTCCCATCCGTGCTGTAGGCGGAGCATGTCAGCTCCGTGCGGAGGCGGTACGGCGCCGGGCGCGCGGGGCCGGCTCCTCTTCTTCCTCGTCCTCGAGAGGCTCCTCCTCCTCGGCCTCCGCGTCCTCCTCGACGTCCTCGTGCTCGTCCTCGTCCTCGTCCTCGTAGGAGTCGTCCGCACGGGGCTCGTCGGCGGGAGCCTCTTCGTCCTCGTCGACGGGATCGTCGTCCTCGTCGTCCTCGTAGGCCTCGTCCTCCGGGGGGAGTTCGTCGTCCTCGTCGTCCGCGAGTTCGTCCTCCTCGCCGTTCTCGGACTCGGGCTCCTCCGCCTCGGAGCCGTTCTCCTCCTCGGCGCGGGCCTCTTCCTCCTCGATGGCCTCGTCGTGCTCCATGACGACCTCGCCGTCGCGGATCTCACCGCGCCAGCCGTCGGTCGCCTCGCCGCGCATCATGATGAACTTGCGGTAGAGCTTCAGATCGAGGCGGGCCCTGCGGCCCTGGGCGCGCCAGATGTTCCCGGTCTTCTCGAACAGCCCCTTGGGGAAGTACTCGAGAACGAGCAGGACCCGCGTCAGGTTGTCGGTGATGGCGTGGAACGTCACCACCCCCTTGACGGTTCCCTTCGCACCCTCGGTGGTCCAGGTGATCCGCTCGTCCGGAACCTGCTCGGTGACGTTCGCCTTCCAGCTGCGCGTGGACTTGGCGACCTTCACCTTCCAGTTGCTGCTCGTGTCGTCGGCCTTCTCGACGCTCACGACACCCTTGGCGAAGGTGCTGAACTCCTGGAACTGGGTCCACTGGTCGTAGGCCTCGCGCACCGGCACACCGACGTCGATGTCCTCGGAGATGGTGACGCTCTTCGACTTGCCTCCACCGCCCTTGCGGCCCTTGCCGAACAGCCCCTTGACCTTGTCCTTGATGGCGTCCTTCACGTGGGACGCGCCGGCGCTGACGGCGGCCTGTGCGGGGGACTTGCCCTCGCTGAGCGCCTTGCCGCCCTTGGCGAGGGTCTTCGCCGCGCCGCCGGGGGCGTCACCGTCCGCGAGTCTGCCGACCCCCTCGCCCAGCTTGTGGCCGAGGTTGGTGACCGCGTGCTGCGCCCGCGCCTTGAGGTAGTTCTGCAGCTCTTCCTTGAGGCGGTCGGTGGCGGGATTGTTCGCCACGTCGTCCTTGAGCTTGCTGAAAGCCGAGTCAGCCATTGCTGCCACCCCGCTTCCCGCGGGCGCCGGAGGCGGCCTTGCGGGCAGCCGGAGCGGCCTTCTTCCGCGCGCCGCCCGAGGCGGTCCGCCGGGCAGCACCGCCTGCGGACCTGGCCGCCGGCTTGGCTGTCTTCTTGGCTGCCGCCGTGCGACGCGGGGCCGGCTTCTTCTCCGTGTCCTCGCTGTCCTGGTCCTCGTCGTCCTGCGCGTCCCGCGCGTCGAGGTCGTCCTCCTCGGACTCCTCGTCGGTCTCGTCCTCCTCGTCCCGCGCCTTGGCGCCGGACGGGTCCTCGAGTTCGAGCGTGCGCTTGTGCAGGGAGTCGGCGAGGCCCGTGGCCCGCTGTGTAAGGGCCTTGGTGGCGGCCGTCTTCGTGGCGCCCACCAGCTCCTTGCGGACCTGGTCGTTGAGGCCGCCCACGAGCGGCGAGTCGGCCAGCAACTTGCCGAGCTGCCTCGGGTCCAGGCTCAGCTTCTTGCCTGCCAGGAACATGCCGAAGCCGATCGCCAGCTTGGCTTTCTTGGTACGTCCCAGCAGATAGCCGCCCACCAGGGCCGCACCTATCTTTGCATTGCCGGTCATCTTTCGAACACCTCAATCTCCCATCATCAGGAGTTGCCGTCCGGACGATTCCTGTAGGCCTCGCACTCGGCGAGCCAGTCCAGCAGTTCGTCCTCGCGTCGGTCGAATTCTTCCTCGTCGATTTCGCCGCTCAGCAGTTCACGTTCCAGCTCGGCCAATTGCGTGCGTACGGCTGCCGGGTCGTAGTGCTCGCGCTCAGCGGCTTGCACCACTTGATCGAGAACCCATGCCGTGCCGCGTACCGGAGCCAGCGGAAGGGTGAGCAGTTGCGTAATGAGGCCCATGAACAGGTGCCTCCCCTCTGCGAGGGATGTACGTCAGACGAAGCTGTAGGGCGGAAGAGGGCCGTTCAGGGCGAACGTGTAGTCGTCACCCCTGCGCTCGGCCTCCTCGTGGACCGCCTGCGAGAAGGCGGACGCCTCGTCGCGCTTCACGAGGTAGGACACGTTCAGGAAATGGGCCTTCGTGGGTTCTCCTTCGGAGACCCGTTCCGCGGCGGTCGCCAGTGCGCTCGCCAATTCCCGTCCCATTGCTTCCTGCCGGGCCTGGACCTCGTGCGACACGAGTTCGCCGAGAGCCATCTTCTGGTCCTGCGCCCCCGGGTTCTGCCGGGTGTGTTCACTCAGCCGCCGGGCCTCGGGCGATTCCGTGAGAATCTCCCGCAGCAGGCTCTCCTCGTCGCGCGAGACCTTCACGTTGTACTCGAGGCGGCCGTCCAGCTCGGAAAGGCGGGCCGTGTAGCTGTCCTTGCCCTGCTCGAGCGCGGCGCGTACCTGATCGTCGTCCGGCCCTACGAGCCCGAAGCGCATCGGGAGCGCGGCGCCGTCGGCCATCAGCCTCTCCAGCACGCTCTGGTGGGCGACGAGATCACGTCGCTTCGCCCGCAGGTCGGCCGGTGCGTCGCTGACCACCGCGCCGAGCTCCCCCGTCTTGACGGTGCGCAGCTCCGACGCCGGTTCCCCGACACCGGACAGGCCGTCCAGCCGCAGCGGGTGGTCGGCCGCGGTGATGGCGTAGATGTAGGTCGGCATGCGTTACTCCTCCCCTCGCTGGGACGTCCGGCGGCTGCTGCTCGAAGCGGTCTTGCGCGCCGGCCGCTTCTCCTTCTCCTTCTCGTCGGAGTCGTCACGGCCACTCTGGAGGGAGTCCGTGAAGGCTTCGACCGCACCGGTCAGTGCCCCTTTCGACTTGCCCTTGGCGCCGCTCTCCATCGTGTCCCCGACTATGTCGGTGAGCTGCGCGGGAGCCTTCCGGCCCGACTCCAGGTCCAGCCGGTTGCACGCCTCGGCGAAACGCAGATACGTATCCACGCTGGCGACGACGACACGCACGTCGATCTTGAGGATCTCGATACCGACGAGCGAGACACGAATGAAGGCATCGATGACGAGCCCCCTGTCGAGGATGAGCTCAAGAACGTCGTAGAGATTTCCGGATCCGCCTCCGCTGTTGCTGGAGGCGTTGCTCTGCTGTACGAGACTCATGGTCGGTCTTCCTTCCAATGAGTTGTGTTGCGCGGTACGGCTGCTCGGCGAGTGGTCGGCTCAGCGGTCGACCTGTCCTCGCGAGTACCGTCGAATTCGTTCGTAGCCCACGAGTTGACCCTGACCGTCGAGCCTGACGCGATAGGAGGCCATCACGCTCATGGTGTCGGGGATCTTCTCGATCTCGACGACTTCCACATCAGCCGCCCAGCCGTCGTCCGTCGCATTCAGCGAGGACACCGAATCGGGCTGGCGCTGGAGGAGTTCGGCAAGCTGTTCGGCCGCTTTCCGCATTGCTGTGGAGACACCGATCCGGCTGTTGCCGCCACTGCTGCCTTGATCGCTCTTGGTGTTCTCGGTCGTGGCCATGTGCTTCACCTGCCGTGCGTCATTGTGGCTTCCTGTCGGCTTCGTTCGGTCAGCCATTCGTTCGGGATGCAGTGCGCGTGCCCATGAGACCCGAACGTATGCATGAAGCCTCATCACGCCTTCCACACAGCTGCGGATTTTTGGCACGCAACGGCCCCCGGGCGGTGCCGTCCGGGGGCCGTGACCTTCGCGCGGGCGCGAGAGGGCCCTGCCGCGTCGGGGGATAGCGCGGCAGGGCCCGTGAAGCCGGATGCCCGGTCCGCAGGCTCGCCATGCGGGGCGGAGCGGGGTGTGGCGGGTGTCACCCGGCCGGGCCGGCGCATGAGGGGGCGGAAGGGGGCGGGAGGGCCGCCCGCCCGTCGGCGCCGCGTGTCCGGTCGCCGCGGGCGACCCGCGGCGTACGGAGCCGCGGAAGTGAGGGGCGCCACCTGTCCGGCGCCGGGGAAAAGACTCAGCCCCTGACCCGTTTTCCCAGGTCAGGGGCTGATCGTTCAGGGTGAGTAACGGGACTTGAACCCGCGACATCCTGGACCACAACCAGGTGCTCTGCCAGCTGAGCTATACCCACCATGTCGCCCGGTCGCTTTCCTGACCGGCCGAGAAAAAGTGTACAGGGTCCGAGCGGGTGCTCGCGCCCCGGTTCTCCGGGGCGGGTGCACGGGCCCCGGAGGGCCCGTGACCAGCGGTGTCCCTACTGCCCGGCGGCCGGCGTGTGGCGCGCCGCGATCTCCTTGGCGCGGGCCGAGTCCGGTCCGGGCTGCGGTACGAAGACCGCGTCCCGGTAGTAACGCAGCTCCGTGATGGAGTCGCGGATGTCGGCGAGCGCCCGGTGGTTGCCGTTCTTCTCCGGACTGTTGAAGTACGCCCTCGGGTACCAGCGGCGCGCCAGCTCCTTGACCGAGGACACATCGACGATCCGGTAGTGGAGGTAACCCTCCAGCGACGGCATGTCACGCGCCAGGAAGCCCCGGTCGGTGCCGACCGAGTTTCCGCACAGCGGCGCCTTGCCCGGCTCCTTCACGTGCTCGCGGATGTAGGCCATGACCCGCTCCTCCGCGTCGGCCAGGGTCGTGCCCCCGGCCAGCTCGTCGAGGAGGCCCGAGGCGGTGTGCATCTGCCGCACCACCTCGGGCATGGTCTCCAGGGCCGCGTCCGGCGGGCGGATCACGATGTCCACCCCTTCGCCGAGCACGTTCAGTTCCGAGTCGGTGACCAGTGCGGCCACCTCGACGAGTGCGTCGTCCGTCAGCGAGAGCCCGGTCATCTCGCAGTCGATCCACACCATACGGTCGTTCATGGGCTCCACCCTACGGGGCGCTGCGCTGCCCCGGCAGGGCCGGGCGGCCCGTAGCGTACGCCTCGGGACCCGGTCCGAGGCGGTCCACGGCGCCGCCGGGAGCGGCCGTCGCGGTGACCGGCGACGGGCCGTGTGAGGACGCCGCGGCGGCCCGCCGGCTCGGTCCCGTGCCCTGGACGGGTACGGACGTCTCGAGCACCGTGGCGACGCTCTCCAGCGCCCCGCCCTGCGGACGTCGGGCCCGGTAGGCGGCCCGGTACGCGGCGGGGGAGGAGCCCAGCTGGCGGCGGAAGTGCCCGCGCAGCGCGACCGGCGAGCGGAAGCCGCAGCGGCCCGCGACCTCGTCGACGGAGTAGTCGGAGGTCTCGAGCAGCCGCTGCGCCTGCAGCACGCGCTGGGTGATGAGCCACTGCAGCGGTGCGCTGCCCGTGAGCGAACGGAACCTGCGGTCGAAGGTCCGCCGGCTCATGTAGGCACGCGCGGCCAGCGTCTCCACGTCGAACTGCTCGTGGAGATGCTCCAGCGCCCAGGCCACGACCTCGGCGAGCGGGTCGGAGCCGATCTCTTCGGGTAAAGACCTGTCGAGGTAGCGCTCCTGACCGCCACTGCGCCGCGGCGGTACGACGAGCCTGCGGGCCAGGGCCCCTGCCGCCTCGGTGCCGTGGTCGGTACGGACTATGTGGAGGCACAGATCGATTCCGGCCGCCGTCCCGGCCGAGGTGAGCACGTCGCCGTCGTCGACGAACAGCTCACGCGGATCGACGTGCACCGACGGGTAGCGCTTGGCCAGCGTCGGTGCGTACATCCAGTGCGTGGTGGCCGGGCGGCCGTCCAGCAGGCCGGCCGCGGCGAGGACGAAGGCCCCCGTGCAGAGTCCGACGATGCGGGCACCCTCCTCATGGGCGCGGCGCAGCGCGTCCAGGGCCTCTGCGGGCGGCGGGGAGGTGATGGACCGCCAGGCGGGTACCACGACGGTGCCTGCCCTGCTGATCGCCTCCAGGCCGTACGGTGCGCTGAGTTCGAGCCCGCCGGTGGTGCGCAGCGGTCCTTCCTCACCCCCGCAGACCAGCAGGCGGTAGCGGGGAACGCCCGCGTCCTGCCGGTCGATTCCGAAAACTGAGAGCGGAATGGAGCTCTCGAAGATAGGGCCGCCACTGAACAGCAGTACGGCTACGACTTCCCGGCGTCGCCGCCCGGTCAGCTTCCGTGACGCCTCCGTTGCGGTGGCGGAGTCCTGGCTCATGACGCTAAGCCCCCCTCGGTGTTCGCGTCTTCCTGGTCCTTACGGGCCTGTCGCTCCTGCACGTTTCCCCTCGGTCTCGCACGCGTCCCCAGTCCTCGACACTCAAGATCGAATCTACTGCGTCCCGTGGTCCCGACGTGACACGTTCCCCCACCGGCACTATGTCGACAAGGCAACTTGGCGCGAAGCGTTCGATCACGAAGCGTTTCACCCGTGAGCCCCACAGGGAAGTGCGCATGACGATCATGGCCCGTCCCCATAGGGTCAAAGCGTACCGCGCGGTCTATTCCTGCCTGGTGGCACGCGGGTTGGGCGGCTCCGACCCCAAGGGAACGGGGTAGGGGTGAAGTTGGCTGAAAACCGATGGTTGTGCGTGCGTAATCCAGTCATGCGACCGGCGTACGCCCCCTGGTCACGGGAGCATCCATGCGCCTCTGGGGCCTCTGGAGGCCATTCGGACTCTCCGGGTGAACGATGTGCAATTGCATGATGGCGGGGCGTGACGACCCCGGCCGGAGGGGCGGGTGGCACATTCGGCCGCCGCGCCCGGATCGCGCTGAGCGTCGGCCGGACACCGTGACCGGAACCCGTCGAAGCGTCCACGAGCTGGATGTACGACGCAACCGGCATTGCCATACCGGGGCACTCTCCGGCATGCTCCCTCCATCGCCGCCCGCGATGTGTGAGCGCTGGGCAGTGGAGGAGTGGCGCCGTACCCTTGGGGGTAGGGGGTTGGGAAGATGTTTCCCGGACACAGCTCCACCGCTCGCAGGTACACCTCCAAACCGCTCCCTCCTCACGAGGACTCTCTTCGCCGAGACACCGATGGCCGGTCACGAAATCCCTGAACCCGCAGACCGCAAGCAGGTAGCCGACCCCGGGTCGGAACCGCGGCCGGTCGGAGAGTCGCGCCCTTCCTGCGATCCTGCCTTCCGGCATGGAGTCGTGGTCGGTTTCGACGGCTCCATGTCCAGCGAACGAGCCCTCGCGTACGCCATCGGAATGGCGAACCGGCACAGCTCCGGACTGATCATCGTCCATGTGGCCAACCGGCTGCCGACCACCGTCTGGGCCGGCTGCGAGCCGCCCGTCTTCGTCGACGTTCCCGATCACCGCACCGAGGTCCTCGGCCTGGAGCTGGCCTGCGCGGACTATCTCGCCGAGGTCCCCTGGGTCCTCGTGGAGCGCGGCGGGGACATCTGCCACGAGCTGGAGGAGGTCGGCCGGGAGTATTCGGCCGACGCGATCGTCGTCGGCTCGACGCACGGCATCGTGGGCCGCATCTTCGGGTCCGTGGCCGGCCGTCTCGCGCGCCGGGCCCAGCGTCCGGTCATCGTCATCCCCTGAGCGCCCCTGAGCGCACGGAAAGGCCCCTGACGCGACGTCAGGGGCCTTTCGCAGGCAGCGGGACGGTGTCCGCTACTCGACGGTGACCGACTTCGCCAGGTTGCGCGGCTTGTCGATGTCACGGCCCATGGCCAGCGCCGTGTGGTAGGCGAGCAGCTGCAGCGGGATGCCCATCAGGATCGGGTCCAGCTCGTTCTCGTTCTTCGGGACGACGATCGTGTGGTCGGCCTTCTCCTGCTCGCGGTGGGCGACGGCGAGGATGCGTCCGCTGCGGGCCTTGATCTCCTCCAGCGCGGCGCGGTTCTTCTCCAGCAGGTCGTCGTCCGGGACGATCGCGACGGTGGGGAGCGCCGGCTCGATGAGCGCGAGAGGGCCGTGCTTGAGCTCCGAGGCGGGGTAGGCCTCGGCATGGATGTACGAGATCTCCTTGAGCTTCAGGGAGGCCTCCAGCGCGACCGGGTAGCCCCGGACGCGGCCGATGAACATCATCGACTGCGCGCCGGCGTACTCCTCGGCCAGCTTCTTGATCTCGTCCTCCGACTCCAGGATCTGACCGATCTGCTCCGGCAGCTTGCGCAGCCCCTCGATGATCCGCTTGCCGTCGGCCACCGACAGGTCGCGGATGCGGCCCAGGTGCAGGGCGAGCAGCGCGAAGGCCACGACGGTGTTCGTGAAGCACTTGGTGGAGACGACGCAGACCTCGGGGCCCGCGTGGACGTACATGCCGCCGTCGGCCTCACGGGCGATCGCCGAACCGACGACGTTCACGACGCCCAGGACACGCGCGCCCTTGCGCTTGAGCTCCTGCACGGCGGCCAGCACGTCGTAGGTCTCGCCGGACTGCGAGACGGCGACGTACAGGGTGTCGGGGTCCACGACCGGGTTGCGGTAGCGGAACTCGGACGCGGGCTCCGCGTCCGCGGGGATGCGGGCCAGCTCCTCGATGAGGCCGGCGCCGATCATGCCCGCGTGGTACGAGGTGCCGCAGCCCAGGATCTTGATCCGGCGGACCCCGCGCGCCTCGCGGGCGTCCAGATTCAGGCCGCCCAGGTGCACGGTGGAGAAGCGGTCGTCGATGCGGCCGCGCAGCACGCGGTCCACGGCGTCGGCCTGCTCGGAGATCTCCTTGTGCATGTACGTGTCGTGGCCGCCCATGTCGTACGACTCGGCCTCCCACTCCACGGTGGTCGGCGTGGCCGTCGTGGTCGAGCCCTCCGTGGTGTACGTACGGAAGTCGTCGGCCTTGAGGGTGGCCATCTCGCCGTCGTCCAGGGTGACGATCTGCCGGGTGTGCGCGACCAGGGCCGCCACGTCGGAGGCGACGAACATCTCCTTCTCGCCGATGCCGAGCACGACCGGGGAGCCGTTGCGGGCGACGACGATGCGGTCGTTGAAGTCGGCGTGCAGGACGGCGACGCCGTACGTGCCCTCGACGGACTTCAGTGCCTCGCGGACCTTCTCCTCCAGCGTCAGCGCCTGGGAGCGGGAGATCAGGTGCACCAGCACCTCGGTGTCGGTCTCCGAGAGGAAGACGACACCGTCGGCGACGAGCTTCGCGCGGAGCTCGGAGGCGTTGTCGATGATGCCGTTGTGGACGACGGCGACCTTGCTCTCCGCGTCCAGGTGCGGGTGCGCGTTCTCGTCGCTCGGGGCGCCGTGCGTGGCCCAGCGGGTGTGGGCGATGCCGGTGGTGCCGGCGAACCGCTTGGGCACGCGGGCCTCCAGCTCGCGGACCCGGCCCTTGGCCTTGACCATCTTCAGGGTGCCGGACCTGCCCGCCGGGGCCTTGCCCGTGATGACGATGCCCGCGGAGTCGTAGCCCCGGTACTCCAGCCGCTGCAGGCCTTCCAGCAGCAGCGGAGCCACGTCACGCTTCCCGATGTAACCGACGATCCCGCACATGGGTCCCTGCCCCTCCATCGACGTACAAAAGTCCGGTGCCCGGCCCGTCCCGCTCAGCCGTAGACGATGCGGCGCAGCTGGCGGAGCGAGAGCTCCTGCGGCGCCACCGCGCGGTGCGGCAGCTCGGCCGCGATCCGCTCGAAGATCTCCGTGTTCACCAGGCCGCCGGACTGCAGTTCGCGGTGGCGGCGCCGGACGAAGGCCTCGGTCGTCTCGTCGAAGTACGCCAGCACGTCGAGGATCACCCTGGCGGCCTCACCGCGCTGGAGCGCGGTGGAGCGTACGAGGTGGTCGATGAGGTCGTCATGCGCGGGGCGGTGTTCGAGCACTCGTCGATATTGCGTGGATCGAGGGCGCTACGCAAGAAATCTGCCCGATATCGGGCAGAAATCTCATTCTGCGGGGTTAATCTGGCGGGAATGTCCGTTACGTTCTCATCCTTCGGCCTCAGTACCCCGCGATCGGGTTCCGCAGCCTGCCGGTCAGCTGGAGCGCGCCCGCCGGGTCCTCCAGGTCGACCATCTGCTGGTTGTCACGCAGCTGCAGCCGGTTCAGGCAGGACAGCGCGAACTCCTCCGTGAACATGTCGTACTGCTTGAATTTGTCGGCGAGGTACGGCACGGAGTCCTGGTAGCCCCTGACGCACGCCGCGACCGTCCGCCAGAAGGTCTCCTCGTCGAGGACCCCCTCCGTGGCCAGGTCCGCCCCCAGGAAGCGGAAGAAGCAGTCGAAGACGTCGGTGAGGACCGACAGCAGCTTCATGTCCTCGGGGACGTCCGCGCGGATCCGCTCGACCTGGGGCGGCAGGACCGCGTCCGGGTCCATGACCGCGATCTCCTCGGCGATGTCCTTGAAGACCGTCCGGCGCACCACACCGTCCTCGATCACCAGGATCACGTTCTCGCCGTGCGGCATGAACACCAGGTCGTACGCGTAGAAGCTGTGCAGCACCGGCACGAGGTACGCGTCCAGGTACCGCCGCAGCCAGTCGGCCGGGTCGAGCCCCGACTCGGCGATCAGCGCGCCCGCCACCGAGCGGCCCTCCGCGTCGGTGTGCAGCAGCGAGGCCATCGTCGCGAGCCGCTCACGCCCGGCCAGGGACGGGACGGGGCTCTCACGCCAGAGCGCGGCGAGCATCTTCCGGTACGGGGACCCCTTGGCGGTCGCCGCCTCGTAGGTCCGGTGGTGGTAGCCGATGGCGGCCCGCTCCCGGATGATCGAGAACCCGGCCCCGCGCAGCAGCTCGTCGCGCTCGATCAGACCGGCCAGCCAGTCGTTGATCGCGGGGGTCGCCTCCATGTACGAGGCGGAGAGCCCCCGCATGAAGCCCATGTTCAGCACGGACAGCGCCGTCTTCACATAGTGCTTCTCGGGGTGGTCGGTGTTGAAGAAGGTCCGGATCGACTGCTGGGCGAGATAGGCGTCCTCGCCCTCGCCCAGGCAGACCAGATGCTGCTGAGCCACCTCTCCGGCGAAGGTGATCGCGAGCTTGTTCCACCACTGCCAGGGGTGGACCGGGATCAGCAGGTAGTCGTCGAGGTCGAGCCCGAGGTCCGTCATCCGCGCGGCGAACCTGCCGAGCGTCTCCTCGCCGAGCTCACCCGCGATGAGGGCCGGGTAGTCCAGCCCGGTGCCCGCAGTGAAGGTGGCGCGATCGCGACGGGCGGCCAGCCAGACCAGGCGGATCCCGGTCGCCGCCTCCGGGGCGTACGCGCGATAGGCGTCGACCCCGAAGCCGAGTCGCCCGTTGTTGGCGACAAAGCAGGGGTGCCCCTCGGTCATGCCGGTCTCCACCGCCTGGAAACCGGACCCGGCGAGCTGTGCGGCGGTGGTCGGTTCCTTGGTCAGTTTGTACGCGGTTCCGGCCAGCGTGGAGGAGATCTCCTCCAGGTACACGGGCAGGATCTCCGCCGACAGGCCCAGCGTGGAGCGCAGCTCGACGAAGAACTCCAGCGCGTCCAGCGGGAGGTCCGAGCCGTGCCGGTGACGTGTGATCGACCCGGCGTCGACCTGCCAGTGGTCCAGCGCGAAGCGGCGGGCGGTGAAGCGGTACTCGACGGTCCCGTCGTCGCCGCGCACGCTGTAGCCGCCGTCGTCGAGCGGGACCGGGACCAGCAGCCGTTCGTGGGAGAACTCGGCCAGCGCCTTGCGGATCAGCAGCCGGTTGGCGACGGCCCAGCGCTCGGGGGTCAGGTGCTCGACGGCTGCGGTAGTGGTGGTGCGGTCGTTCATCGGGGGGCTCCAGTGGTAGCGGCCTCGAACTGCTCGCGGGTGCAGGTGCTGAGCAGGGCCTGTTTCTCCGGCTTGGTGATCTCGCGGACCACCTCGAAGCCGACCGCCTTGTTCAGCGCGTGCACCGCGGTGTTGGTGACGTCGGGTTCGACGACGACCCTGCGGACCCGCGGATCGGCGAACAGGGTCTCCATGACGGTGGTGATCACGGCCCGGGTGAAGCCGTGCACCGGCGTCTCGGGCGGGGCGACCAGGAAGTGCATCCCGACGTCACCGGGCTCCGCGTCGTACAGCCCCTTGAGCTCGACCTCGGTGGGGTCGTAGCGCTCCATCAGGAAGGCGGGCCGGCCGTCGTGCAGCCCGATGAAGGCGTCGTGGTGCGGGTGGGCGGCTATCGCCGTGTACTCCCGCTCGACGTCCTCCAGCCGGGCGTCGCCCATCATCCAGAAGGCCGCCCTGGGGTGGGTGACCCACTCGTGCACCAGCTCGGTGTCGGACCTCCGGCCCGGCCGGCCGGGGGAGGGGTCCATGGGGCGGACGGTGAACGTCCCCTGGGGTTTCGTGCTGGTCATGCTGCGAACTCCTGGAAAGCGACGGACTTCTCGACCGGGTAGTACTCACGGCCGAGCAGTTCGCCGATGATGTACGCGTTGCGGTAGGCACCCATGCCCAGGTCGGGCGAGGTGATCGAGTGGGTGTGCACCCCGGCGTTCTGCAGGAAGATCCCGCGCCCGGTGGTGTCGATGCTGTAGTTGCGGGCCACGTCGAACCGGCCCCGGGAGTCGTGCCGGATCCGGTGGGCGACGGGCTCCAGGAAGGCCGGCGGGACGTACCGGTAGCCGGTCGCGAGGATCAGACCCTCACTGTCGAGCTCGTAGTCCCTGCCCTGCTCCTCCTGGCGGAGGCCCAGCGTGTACGTGCCCGTGGACTCCTCGTAACGCGCACTGTTCAGAGAGGAGTTCGTGAGCAGGCGGGTGGGCACGGGGCCCGGCAGGTTCTTCTGGTAGAGCAGGTCGAAGATCGAGTCGATCAGCTCGCCGTCGATGCCCTTGAAGAGGCCCTTCTGCCCGGACTCCAGCCGGTAGCGCGTCTCCTCGGGCAGGGCGTGGAAGTAGTCGACGTACTCCGGTGAGGTCATCTCCAGGGTGAGCTTCGTGTACTCCAGCGGGAAGAAGCGGGGGGAGCGCGTCACCCAGTTCAGCCGGTAGCCGTGCACGTCGATCTCGGAGAGCAGGTCGTAGTAGATCTCCGCCGCGCTCTGCCCGCTGCCCACCAGCGTGATGGACTTCTTGGCCTGCAGCGCCGCCTTCTCCCGCAGATAGCGGGAGTTGTGCAGGAAGTCGCCGCCCAGGCCACGGCAGGCCTCCGGGATGTGCGGCGGGGTGCCGGTGCCCAGGACGAGGTGACGGGCGCGGAAGGCGCTGTCGGCGGTGCGGACGGTGTACAGGCCGTCACCCTCGTCGTACGTAACCGACTGCACGGTCTGCTTGAATCGGACGCTGCTCAGCTTGGCCGCGGCCCACCGGCAGTAGTCGTTGTACTCGGTGCGCAGCGGGTAGAAGTTCTCCCGGATGTAGAACGAGTAGAGCCTGCCCCGCTCCTTGAGGTAGTTCAGGAAGGAGTACGGGCTGGTCGGGTCGGCCATCGTCACCAGGTCCGACATGAACGGCGTCTGGAGATGGGCCCCTTCGAGGAACATCCCGGAGTGCCACTCGAAGTCCGGCTTGGACTCCAGGAACAGCCCGTTCAGCTCCTCGACGGGCTCGGTCAGGCAGGCGAGTCCGAGGTTGAACGGGCCGAGCCCGATCCCGATGAAGTCGTACGGGGCGGCGAGGGGCTCAGGAAGCGCGGTCAAGGGACTCTCCCAGGTACTGCTCGGCGTGGCCGGCGATCAGGTCGAGGACGGCGGAGATGTCGGCCGTGGTCGTCTCGGGGTTGAGCAGGGTGAATTTCAGGTACTGGCTGTCCCCGACCTTCGTGCCCGCGACCACGGCCTCACCCGAGGCGAAGAGGGCCTTGCGGGCGTAGAGGTTGGCCCGGTCGATGTCGGCGGGCGTCCTGACGTGGGCGGGGACGTAGCGGAACACCAGGGTGGACAGCCGGGGCTCCACCACGACGTCGAAGCGCGGGTCGGCGGCCAGGAGCCGCCAGCCCTCCGCGGCCCGGTCGCACACCTCGTCGAACAGCTCACCGACACCGTCCGCGCCCATGGTGCGGAGCGTCATCCACAGCTTGAGCGCGTCGAACCTGCGCGTGGTCTGCAGGGACTTGTCCACCTGGTTGGGGATGCGTTCCTCGACGGTGCGCTCCGGGTTGAGGTACTCCGCGTGATACGTGGCATGGCGCAGCGTGGCCCGGTCGCGGACCAGCACGGCGGACGAACTCACCGGCTGGAAGAAGGACTTGTGGTAGTCCACGGTGACCGAGTCGGCGCGCTCGATGCCGTCGAGGAGTGCGCGCCGGGTGGGCGAGGCGAGCAGCCCGCAGCCGTAGGCGGCGTCGACGTGCATCCAGGTCGCGTACCGCTCGCAGAGCGCGGCGATCTCGGGCAGCGGGTCGATCGAGCCGAAGTCCGTGGTGCCCGCGGTGGCGACGACCGCCATCGGCACGGTGCCCTCGGCCTCGCAGCGTTCGAGGGCCGAGGCCAGCGCCAGGGTCTGCATGCGCTTCTCGCGGTCGACGGGGACGGAGACGACGGAGTCGGGTCCCAGGCCGAGGAGTTTGGCCGACTTCTGGACGCTGAAGTGGCTGCACTCGGAGGTGAGGATCCGCAGCCGGGTGAACTCCTCGGGGCGGAGCTTGGCCTCCTCGCGGGCCAGCAGCAGCGCCTGCAGGTTGGACTGCGTGCCACCGCTGGTGAAGACGCCGTCCGCCGCGGGGCCGAGGCCGGTGCGGGTGGCCGTCCAGTCGATCAGCCGGCGCTCGATCAGCGTGCCGCCCGCGCTCTGGTCCCAGGTGTCCAGGGAGGAGTTGACCGCGGAGAGCACGGCCTCGCCGACCACGGCGGGGATGACCACCGGGCAGTTGAGGTGGGCGAGGTAGCGGGGATGGTGGAAGTACACGGCGTCGCGGAGGTAGACCTCACCGAGCTCGTCCAGGGCGGCAGCCGTGTCGCCGAGCGGCCGGTCGAGATCGATGGCGTCGACGACGGGGGTGAGCGCCTCCACGCCGATGCCGCTGAACGGCTGCTCGGTGGAGGCGAGTCTGGCTGCGACCTGTTCGACTCCCGCGGTGACGGAGCGACGGTAGTCCTCCGCCGTCGTGTGGTTGAGCAGGTGGGAACGCATGTGGGGGCCTCCCGGGTAGGGACGTCGTCGCGGCCCTCCGGGCAGAGAGAGGGGGGACGAGGGCGCGACGGTTAAGTTAGGCAAGCCTAACCTAACAACTTTCGCGATCCCCGCCCCCCGGGGGGTCCGTCACAGGAACCCCACAAGAACTGCAGGCGTGTTACGCGGCCGCCCGTGCCGCTTCCTCCCGCAGCTGCTCCTCGCTCAGCCCGCGCCGCCAGTAGCCGACGAAGGTGACGCGCCTGCGGTCGAACTCCCGCTCCCGCACGAAGTGGCGGCGCAGCGCCCTGACCCCGGACGACTCACCGGCGATCCAGACGTACGGGGTGCCCTCGGGCAGCGCGGCGGCGCGCACGGCGTCCACGGCGGAGGGGGCGCCCTCGTCCCGTACGAGCCAGGTGATGTGCGCGTCGGCCTCGGTGCGGATGTCCATCCGGTCCTGGGTGTGCGGGACCTCCAGCCAGACCCTGGCCCTCGTGCCGGCCGGCAGCCACTCCAGGGCGGCCGAGGCGGCGGGAAGCGCCGTCTCGTCGGCGCAGATCAGCACGCAGCCGGTGTCCTGCGGCGGCTGGAAGCGGATCCCGTTGTTGTTCTCGCCGGTGGGGCCCAGCACGGTGAGCCGCTGTCCCGGCACGGCGGCCTCGGCCCAGCGGCAGGCCGGCCCGCCGTCCTCGTGGAGGGCGAAGTCGATGTCGATCTCGGTCGAGCCGTCCGGGGTGTACCGCTGGGCGCGCACGGTGTACGACCGCATCACGGCCCGGACGTCCGGGGGCAGGGCCCGCCAGGCCGCGAACCACTCACCGTTCTCGTCGACCGGGACGACCGCCTCGGTCTGGCCCGGGTGCGGCAGGAAGATCGAGAGGCTCTGGTCCCGGCCTCCGGCGACGAAGCCGTCGCTCCCCGGCCCGCCGAAGGTGATTCTCCGGATGGAGGGGCTCAGCCTGCTGGTCCTGAGGACCGTCAGGCCGAAGAACCGGAAGGGGGCGACGGCGGGTGCGGTGGCGGTCGTCATGCGAGGGGTCCTCCCGGGAAACGGAACGGCGAGGGCCCTGCCGGGAGTCACTCCCGGCAGGGCCGCAGGGTCAGCTGACCTTCTTGGCCTTCTCGATGGCCTCGGCGAGGGCGTCGAGGATCGGCGCGCACTTGTCGTAGGAGTAGATGGGCTCCGTCGTACGCGGGATGACCTGGCCGGCCTTGACGGCGGGCAGCTGGGCCCAGGTCGGCTTGGAGGTCAGCGCGTCGGGCTGCAGGGCCGAGGAGCGGTTGTCCATCATGATGATGTCGGCGTCGTACTTGTCGACGTTCTCCCAGCTCAGCTCCTCGAAGAAGCCGGCCGAGTTGACCTTCGGCTCGACGAACTGCACGCCGAGCTCCTGGAAGTACAGGGTGTCGGCGGACGTCTTGGCGAGGGAGACGTAGAACAGGTCCTGGCTCGCCGAGCCGACCATGACCTTGATGTTCGGCTGGGACTTGGCGGCGGCGCGCAGCCGGGCCGCCGCCTTCTCGAACGCGGCCTTGGCGTCGGTGACCTTCTTGGCCTTGACGTCGGCGCCGAGGGAGGCGGCGAGGTCCTCGTGGCGCTGGATCGCCTTCGGCACCGTGGTCTGCGCGGCCCACAGGGCGACGCTCGGGGCCAGCTTGAGGATCTTGTCCTTGGACTGGTCCGGCACGTACCAGAGGGCGTCCTTCTCCCACATGGCGGTGACGAGGAGGTCCGGCGCGAGGCCGGCGTACTTCTCGACGTTGAACTCGCCCCAGACGTTGCCGAGCACCTCGACCTTGCTGATGTCCAGGTCACCGGCCTGCACATCGGCCTTGCCGTCGGAGGTCTTCGTCGGACCGAAGACACCCTTGACCTCGACGCCGTAGTCGTGGAGCGCGGCGGCGACACCGATGAACGCGACGATGTTCTTCGGCGCGGACTCGGCCTCGGCCGTCTGCCCGCGGTCGTCCTTGAAGGACCAGGGGCCGGATTTCTCCGCACCCGAACCCGAGGCGGAGCTCTTCTCGTCGCCGTCGCCACAGGCTGCGAGGACGGCACCGAGACCGACGACGCCACCGGCGGCCAGCAGGCCGCGGCGGGAGAGTGGGCTGGTCCGGAGGTTGGACATGAGTGGGTCTGCTTTCGTACGCGCCCCAGGGCGCCCGCTGACGATTCGAAGGAAGGCTAGCCTAACCTCACATATCGTGGACGGGGAGGGCAAGGGGGAGCGGCCGTTCCGTTACCGGCCCACGGGAAAGCCGCCTCCCCCGTGACCAGGGAAGGCGGCTGTCGTGGACGTCCGGGCACAGCCGGTGAACCGGCTGGAGGCCGGCATCTGCCCGCGTGTCAGGCGTCCATGCCCAGCTCCCGGGCGATCAGCATCCGCTGGACCTCGCTCGTGCCCTCGCCGATCTCAAGGATCTTGGAGTCGCGCCACATGCGGGCCACCGGGTACTCGTTCATGAAGCCGTAGCCGCCGTGGATCTGCGTCGCCTCGCGGGCGTTGTCCACCGCCACCGTCGAGGAGTACAGCTTCGCGATCGCCGCCTCCTTCTTGAACGGCTCGCCCGCCACCAGCCGCGAGGCCGCGTCCCGCCAGCCGACCCGGGCCATGTGCGCCCGCGTCTCCATGTCCGCGATCTTGAACTGGATGGCCTGGTTGGCGCCGATCGGCTTCCCGAAGGCGTGCCGCTCCTTCGCGTACTTCAGCGACTCGTCCACACAGCCCTGCGCCAGACCCGTCGAGAGCGCCGAGATCGCGATCCGGCCCTCGTCCAGGATCCGCAGGAACTGCGCGTAACCACGGCCCTCCTCGCCCAGCAGGTTCGCCGCCGGGACGCGGACGTCGGAGAAGGACAGCTCACGGGTGTCCGAGGCGTTCCAGCCGACCTTGGAGTACGGGGCGGCCACGGTGAAGCCGGGGGTGCCCGACGGGACGATGATCGCGGAGATGCGCGGGGCGCCGTTCTCCTTGCGGCCGGTGACCGCAGTCACCGTGACCAGCTCCGTGATGTCCGTACCGGAGTTGGTGATGAAGCACTTGGAGCCGTTGATCACCCATTCGCCGGCGGCCTCGTCCAGAACGGCCGTCGTCCGCGTCCCGCCCGCGTCCGAGCCGCCGTCCGGCTCCGTCAGACCGAACGCGCCGAGCGCCTCGCCCGCGCACAGCTTCGGCAGCCAACGCTGCTTCTGCTCCTCGGTCCCGAAGCGGTAGACCGGCATGGCGCCGAGCGATACACCCGCCTCCAGCGTGATCGCCACGGAGGAGTCGACCCGGGCCAGCTCCTCCAAGGCGATCCCGAGGGCGAGGTAGTCGCCGCCCATGCCGCCGTACTCCTCGGGGAAGGGCAGGCCGAACAGGCCCATGCGCCCCATCTCCCGCACGATCTCGTACGGGAACTCGTGGCGCTCGTAGAAGTCGCCGATCTTCGGGGCGATCACATCGTGTGCGAACTCCTCGACGGTGCGGCGCAGTTCCTCGTGCTCGGCGGTCAGCCGGTGGTCAAGGGACATGGGTCGTTCACTCCTTGTGGGACAGCGCGCGGACGGTACGGGAAGGGCTCGGGCGGCCCAGCTGTTCGGCCATCCACACGCTTGTGGCGGTGAGTGCGCCGAGGTCGACCCCGGTTTCGACACCGAGGCCGTCGAGCATCCACACGAGATCCTCGGTGGCGAGATTTCCGGTCGCGCTCTTCGCGTACGGGCAGCCGCCGAGGCCGCCGGCCGAGGCGTCCACCGTCGTCACACCGTGCTGGAGCGCGGCCAGGGTGTTGGAGAGCGCCTGGCCGTACGTGTCGTGGAAGTGCACCCCGATCGTGCCGGTGGGGACCCCCGCCTCGTTCAGCGCGGTCAGCAGTGCCGTCACATGACCCGGGGTGGCCACGCCGATCGTGTCGCCGAGGGAGAGCTCGTCGCAGCCGAGGTCCATCAGCGCCTTCGCGACCCGCACGACCTGCGCGACGGGCACGGCCCCTTCCCAGGGGTCCCCGAAGCACATCGACAGATAGCCGCGCACATGCACACCGGCCGCCTTCGCCCGGGCGACCACCGGCTCGAACATGGCGAGCGACTCGTCCACCGTGCGGTTGAGGTTGCGGGCCGCGAACGTCTCCGTCGCCGAGCCGAACACGGCGATCCGGCGTGCACCGAGCGCGAGCGCCCGGTCCAGACCGCGCTCGTTGGGCACCAGGACGGGCAGGGCCACGTCCCCTACATCCGCGATGTCGCCGATGAGCGGGAACAGCTGTTCCGCGTCCGCCAGTTGGGGCACCCACTTCGGGTGGACGAAGCTGGTCGCCTCGATCGTGGAGAGCCCGGCCTCCGCGAGACGGCGGATGAACTCCGCCTTCACCCCGGTCGGTACGACGGACTTCTCGTTCTGCAGTCCGTCACGGGCTCCGACCTCGTGGATGCGGACCCGGACGGGCAGCCCCGGCGCGGGCACCGTCATGGGCAGTCCGGTGTCGGTCACGATTCCTCCCTCGGGGCCACCACGGCCAGGATCTGGTCCATGGCGACCGTGGCACCGGCGGTGACGTCGAGCTCGGTGACGGTCCCGGCGTGCGGGGCGGAGATGACGTGCTCCATCTTCATCGCCTCGACGACCAGCAGGCTCTGCCCGGCCACGACCTCGTCCCCGACCGCCACCTTCACCACCGTGACGGTCCCGGGCATGGGCGCGGCGAGCGTGTCGGCGCCCGAACGGGCGGCGCCGCTGAGGGACGCCTCCACCGGGTCGTGGTCCTGGACGTGCCAGGCGTCCCCGTCCCGGCCGAGCCAGACCCCCTCCGGGGACGACGCCAGGCTGAACGTGTGGGTCAGGCCGTCGAGTTCGACGACGACACGCCGCCCGGTCGCCTCGACCAGCCGGGACCTCTCCGCGCCGGGCAGCGAGGGCACCGGACCGCACGCGTCCGCGGGCTCCCGCCGGTCCCCGGCGTGGCCGAACGTCAGCGCCGCCGTGGACTCCGCGCCCGCACGCAGGCCCACGCGCACCGGCTCATGGCCAGGGACGCGGAAGTGGTGGAAGGTTTCCGCGGGGGTGCCGCCCAGCCGCCAGCCGCCGGGCACCGAGAAGGGATCGACCCAGCCGCCGACGGGAGCGGGGGAGGGCTGCCGCAGCAGCGCCGCCGCCGCGTACACCTCCTCCGGCACCCCGTCCGGCACCAGGCCGTCCGCCTCCCGCTCCACGAGGCCGGTGTCCAGATCGCCCGCCGCCACCGCCGGATGGGCCAGCAGCCGCCGCAGGAACCCGGCGTTCGTCGGGACGCCCAGCACCACCGTGTCCGCGAGCGCCGCCCGCAGCCGGCGCAGGGCGGTCGCCCGGTCGGCGCCGTACGCGATGACCTTCGACAGCATCGGGTCGTACGTGCTGCCGACCGGCACGCCCTCGCTGAGCCCCGAGTCCGTCCGCACCCCGCCGCCCGCCGGCTCGTGCAGCGCGAGCACCGTGCCGCCGGACGGCAGGAAGCCGCGCGCCGGGTCCTCGGCGCAGACCCGGGCCTCGACGGCGTGCCCCGTGAGCGTGATGTCCGCCTGCGCGTACGGCAGCCGCTCGCCGGAGGCGACCCGGAGCTGCCATTCCACCAGGTCGAGCCCGGTGATCAGCTCGGTGACCGGGTGCTCGACCTGGAGACGGGTGTTCATCTCCATGAAGTAGTACGAGGAGGGGTCGCTGCCCGGGACGATGAACTCGACCGTGCCCGCGCCCACGTATCCGCAGGACCTGGCCGCCTGCACGGCCGCCTCACCCATCGCGGCCCGGGTCGCCTCGTCGAGCAGGACCGAGGGAGCCTCCTCGATGATCTTCTGGTGGCGGCGCTGGAGCGAGCACTCGCGCTCGCCGAGGTGCACCACGTTGCCGTGGCCGTCGGCCAGGACCTGGATCTCGATGTGGCGCGGCCGGTCGATCCACCGCTCGACGAGGAGCGTGTCGTCACCGAACGAGGCGCGCGCCTCGCGCCGGGCAGCCGCGATCTCGTCGGCCAGCAGCGCCTCCTCGCGCACCAGCCGCATGCCCTTGCCGCCGCCGCCCGCCGACGGCTTCAGCAGCACGGGCATCCCGATCTCCCGGGCGGCCGCGCCCAATTGGGCGTCGGTGAGCCCGCTCCCGGAGGAGCCGGGCACGACCGGCACCCCGGCCGTGGCGACGGTCTCCTTGGCGCGGATCTTGTCGCCCATCAGCGAGATCGCGGGGGCGGGCGGGCCGATGAAGACCAGTCCCGCCTCCGCGCACGCCTGGGCGAAGCCCGCGTTCTCCGCGAGGAAGCCGTAACCCGGGTGGACCGCCTCGGCGCCCGTGCGGCGGGCGGCGTCCAGCAGCCGCTCCACCGACAGATAGCTCTCGGCGGCCGGGGCCGGCCCGATCCGTACCGCCGTATCCGCCTCCCGGACGTGCCGGGCGTCCGCGTCCGCGTCGCTGAAGACGGCGACCGACCGCACGCCGAGCTCGCGCAGGGTCCGGATGACCCGGACCGCGATCTCGCCACGGTTGGCGACCAGAACAGTGCTGAACATGGAAGTCCTCACATCACATCCGGAAGACGCCGAAACTGGGCTCGCCCAGCGGGGCGTTGGCACACGCGGTCAGGGCGAGCCCCAGCACCTGCCGGGTCTCCACAGGGTCGATCACACCGTCGTCCCACAGCCGGGCGGTGGCGTAGTAGGCGTTGCCCTGCTGTTCGTACTGCGCGCGGACCGGGTCCTTGAAGGCCTCTTCCTCCTCGGCGGGCCACTCCTCGCCGCGCCCCTCGATCTGGTCGCGCTTGACGGTGGCCAGCACCGAGGCGGCCTGCTCGCCGCCCATGACCGAGATCTTGGCGTTCGGCCACATCCACAGGAAGCGCGGCCCGTAGGCCCGGCCGCACATGGAGTAGTTCCCCGCTCCGTACGACCCGCCGACCACGACCGTCAGCTTCGGCACCCGCGTGCACGCCACGGCCGTGACCATCTTGGCGCCGTGCTTGGCGATGCCCCCGGCCTCGTAGTCCCGGCCGACCATGAAGCCCGAGATGTTCTGGAGGAAGACCAGCGGGATGCCCCGCTGGTCG
This sequence comes from Streptomyces sp. NBC_01166, assembly GCF_045039765.1. Lineage (NCBI taxonomy): Bacteria > Bacillati > Actinomycetota > Actinomycetes > Kitasatosporales > Streptomycetaceae > Streptomyces > Streptomyces sp. NBC_01166. The sequence continues at coordinate 3,097,733 of NZ_CP108613.1, read as the reverse complement.
CACAGCTCGATGAAGTGGGCGCCCTTCTGGGCGGACTCCGAGAACAGGATCCCGTTGTTGGCGACGATGCCGACGGGATGGCCGTGGATCCGGGCGAAGCCGGTGATCAGCGTCTGGCCGTACTCCGCCTTGAACTCCTGGAAGCGGGAGCCGTCCACCACCCGGGCGATGACCTCCCGCACGTCGTAGGGCGTACGGGAATCGACGGGCACCGCCCCGTACAGGCCCGCCGGATCCGCCTTCGGCTCCTCGGCGGGCTCCACGGACCAGGGGAGCGGCCCGCGGCCGGGGAGGGTCGCGACGATGTTCCGCACGATCCGCAGCGCGTGCGCGTCGTCCTCGGCGAGATGGTCGGTGACCCCGGACGTCCGGGAGTGGACCTCGCCGCCGCCCAGCTCCTCCGCCGTGACGACCTCACCCGTGGCCGCCTTCACGAGCGGGGGGCCGCCCAGGAAGATCGTGCCCTGGTTCCGGACGATGACGGCCTCGTCGCTCATGGCCGGGACGTATGCCCCGCCCGCCGTGCACGAGCCGAGCACCGCCGCGATCTGCGGGATGCCGGCGCCCGACATCCGGGCCTGGTTGTAGAAGATCCGCCCGAAGTGGTCCCGGTCGGGGAAGACCTCGTCCTGCATCGGGAGGAACGCGCCTCCCGAGTCCACCAGGTACAGGCAGGGCAGCCGGTTCTCCAGGGCCACCTCCTGGGCGCGGAGGTGCTTCTTCACCGTCATCGGGTAGTACGTGCCGCCCTTGACGGTCGCGTCGTTGGCGACGATCACGCACTCCCGGCCGCTGACCCGCCCGATTCCGGCGATCACCCCGGCGGCAGGCGCCGCGCCCCCGTACAGCCCCTCGGCCGCGAGCGGTGCCAGCTCCAGGAAGGGGGAGCCCGGGTCGAGCAGCGTGTCCACCCGCTCCCGGGGCAGCAGCTTGCCGCGCGCCACATGCCGGGCGCGGGCCTTCTCACCCCCGCCGAGCCGCGCAGTGGCGAGCCGCGTGCGCAGCTCCTCGGCGAGCGCGTGATGCGCCGCCTCGTTGGCCTGCCAGGCCTCCGAGGCGGGATCGGCCGCGCTCACCAGGACCGGTGCCTGCTGCATCCTGTCGAGCCCCCTTGCCCGTACCGCAGTAGTCGATCAGAGTTAATGAGCGTTAACGCGTTGCGCTCAGGTTAACGAGCGCTAACCCGCCTGTCTAGAATGAATCCCCATGAGCACTCATGCCGCCGCCCGTGTCGCGGCTCCCACCCGCCGCGAGCAGATCCTCCGGGAGGCCGCCCGCCTCTTCGCCGAGCGCGGCTTCCACGGTGTCGGGGTCGACGAGATAGGGGCGGCGGTCGGCATCAGCGGCCCCGGTCTCTACCGTCACTTCCCCGGCAAGGACGCGATGCTCGCCGAGCTGCTCGTCGGTATCAGTGAGCGCCTGCTGGCCGGCGGAAAGCTGCGCGTCACCGAGGGCGGCGCCTCCCGGGGCGGCTCCCCGGACGCGCTGCTGGACGCCCTCATCGAGGGCCACATCGACTTCGCCCTGGACGACCGGCCCCTGATCACCCTCCACGACCGCGAGCTGGACCGCCTGCGGGACACCGACCGCAAGCGCGTGCGCCAGCTCCAGCGGCAGTACGTCGAGGTCTGGGTCGAGGCCGTACGCGCCCTCTACCCGGACCTTGCGGAGAACGAGGCCCGGGTCACCGTCCACGCGGTGTTCGGCCTGTTGAACTCCACCCCCCACCTGACCCGCCCCGAAGCGCTCCCCGGCCGGGCCGCCACGGCCGCCCTGCTGCACCGGCTGGCGCGCGGGGCCTTCGAGGCGGCGGCCTCGTGACCCGGGGGAGCGGTCAGGTGCCGCTCCCGTCCGTCCCGCCCCTGATCTCGTCGAACGACTCCCGCATGGCCGACCGCGCGCGGGTGAACCGGTCCGTCAGTACGGCGATCTCGTCCGGACCGTAGTCGGCGAAGAGGCTGCCCGGGCGGGCGTGGAACGGCCCGTAGACCTCGAGGACGCGCGCCTGCGCCGATTCCCCCATCACCACCTGCACCCGGCGTACGTCGACGGCGACGGCAGGCGTGAGGGGCGGGCTCCCCGCCGCCGGGTCCGCCCAGGACCCGTTCCGCCGCGCGGCGGCAGGTCCCTGCCCGGGGCGCGGATGCGGGCGGGATCCGCGTAGGCGCCCGGCGCGCAGTGCCGCGGAGAATTCCGCCGTACGAGACACCAGGCACACAGTGCGTCGCCGACGGCACAATGGGTGCATGCCGATACCCAGCCGCGCCGAACTCGTCGAGCACCTCGTCCGCACACGTATCGCGGGCGACGTCGCCACTCCCCGCGACAACAACCTCTCCCACTACCGCCAGCTCGCCAACGGCAACCGCCATTTCTGGCTGGGGCTGGAGCTCGGCGACCGGTGGATCGACGAGCAGGACGTCCTCGCCGTGATGGCCGAGAGATGCGGGGTCAACGACGACCCGGAGCACCGCCAGGGCCAGGACACCATCGACCCCGAGCTGACGGTCGACGCCCTCGACCGAATGGCCGCACGGCTGCGGAAGGCGGCGGCCGACGGGGAACGGGTGCTGCTCGCCACCGGCCACCCGGGCGGGCTGCTCGACGTGCACCGGCAGACCGCGGACGCACTGCGGGCCGCCGGATGCGAGATCGTACGGATCCCCGGTGGCCTGATGGCGGACGAGGGCATGGTCTTCCAGTTCGCCGACGTCGCCGTCCTGGAGCGCGGCGCGACGCTGTGGCACACGCACTCACCGGTGCCGATGGCCGCCATCCTGGACGGCCTGGAGCGCGAGGGCCGGCCGCAGCCGGACCTGGTCGTCGCCGACCACGGGTGGGCCGGGTGCGCGGGGCAGCGCGGGATCGACTCGATCGGTTACGCGGACTGCAACGACCCCGCGCTCTTCCTGGGGGAGGCGGAGGGCACCCTCCAGGTCACCGTGCCGCTCGACGACCACGTCACCGACCCGCGCTACTACGACCCGATGACCGACTACCTGCTGGACGCGGCCGGGCTGCTCCCTGCCGAGGGCCGGGAGTAACGACAGCGGGAGTGAGTCCGGCCGGCCGGTGGACGACCGGGCCGGCCGGACTCGGACTGCTCGACTCTCCGGGTTCTCAGGCCGTGGGACTGCCCAGCGTGACGTCGATGCGCTGAGCGCCGTTGACGATGAACGACTCGACGGAGGGCAGCTCCGCGGCGGGGGACGCCAGGGAGAGCTCCGGATACCGGGCGAACAGGGTGGTCAGGGCCACGTCGGCTTCCAGGCGCGCGAGCGGGGCCCCGAGGCAGAAGTGGACGCCGTAGCCGAACGCAAGGTGCTCCCGGCCGAACCGGTCGATGTCGAACCGGTCGGCGTCCGGGCCGTGCTGGGCCGGCTCCCGGCCCGCCGCGGCGTAGGACGCGAGGATCGCTTCACCCCGGGCGATGCGCTGACCGTCAGGGAGGTCGATGTCCTCGACGGCGTAGCGCAGGGGCAGATGGGCCACGCTCGGCTCCCAGCGCAGGGTCTCCTCGACGACGTCGTTCCAGCGCTTCGCCCCGGCGCCGGTGACCTGCCGGCGCTGCTCGGGGTGTTCCAGCAGGGCGCGGACGGCGTTGCCGATGAGGTTGACGGTGGTCTCGAAGCCGGCGCTGATGATGAGCAGCAGCGTGTCGGTCAGCTCGGCTTCGCTCAGGCGGGCACCGTCCTCGTCACGGGTGGCGATCAGGACGCTGGTCATGTCGTCCCCGGGGTTCTGCCGCTTGCTCGCGATGAGGTCGGTCAGCATCTGCTGGAGCTCCGCGAAGTTCGACGCGGCGTCCTCGATGGTCGTGTCGAAGACCTTCTCGACCAAGTGGGCCATGCGCGGCCGGAGTTCCTCCGGCAGCCCGAAGAGATGACAGATGACCTGCATGGGCAACGGGTGGGCGTACGCGCTGCGCAGGTCCACCGTGCCGTCGGGGGCGGGCGCCACGTCGTCCAGCAGCCGGTCGGCGATCTCCTGGATGACGGGCCTCAGCGCCTCGATGCGGCGCCCGGTGAACGCGGGGGTGACGAGTTTGCGCAGGCGGCGGTGGTCCTGGCCCGCGGCGGTGAACATGTTGGAGACCGCCACCCAGGTGTAGACCCACATGTCCGGGGTGATCTCGCCGCGCTGCCACACGTCCCAGGCGCGGGGGTCCTTGGTCACGCGGTCGTCGGTCAGGAGCTCCTTGAGGAGCGAGTGGCTGGTGACGGCCCAGGCGTCTATGGCGCCGGGGAGTACGACCCGGGTCGCGGGCCCGCGCTCGCGGAGGAGAGCGGACTCTCCGTGGACGTCGCGACCGGCGGGGTCGAGGACGAGGGGCTGCTCCATGGGGTGACTCCAGTTTTCTGCGGCGTGATGGGACCGAAGCGGGCCGGGAGGTGTGCCAGTGCGCGGTGGAAGGGACCGGGGCGCCATTTCAGGTTCTCGCGGGGCACGGCGAGTTCGAGGTCCCCGAGGTGGCTGGTGAGCCTCTCGATCGCGGTGATCGCGATGAGCAGGGCGGGCTGCTTGACGGGGCAGGCGTGCGGACCGGAGGACCAGGCGAGGTGCGCGCCGCCGTCGGTACGCTCGCCGCCGTCGTGGCCGTCCGGGGTGGTGTTCGCCGCGTGGTACGAGATGAGTACGAGGCTGTCGGCGGGGATCCAGGTGCTGCCGATCTGCATGTTGCGCCGCGGGTAGTGCGCGCTGTAGTTCGCCATCGGCGGCTCGTGGCGCAGCACGTCGTTGATGGCGTCGCGGGCGGTGCGGGCGCCGTTGGAGAGGCTGCTGTAGTAGTCCGGATTGGACAGCATGCGCGACAGCGCGTTCGAGATCAGGTTCGTGGTCGGCTCCTGCCCGGCAGCCATCGTGAGGATCACCTGGTGGGCGAGTTCCTCCGGTGCCAGACCGGCGGGGTGGTCCATGAACCAGCTCGTCAGGTCCTCGCCGCGCTGCTGCACCTTGAGCGCGATGAGTTCCTCCATGTACCGGCCGAAGTCCTCGTTCGCCTTGATCGCGTGCTCGGGTTCGGATTCGAACAGGCCGCCCATGGCGGCCACCAGGCGGGGCCCGTCCTCGGGCGGCATGCCGAACATCGCGTTGAACAGCACCAGCGGCAACGGGCGTGCGTACTGGCCGACCAGGTCGACCTCACCGGTGCCGGCGAAGTCCTGGATCAGACCGTCCGCGATCTCGGCGACCTGCCGGCGCAGGTCGTGCGGCTCGATCCGGCTGAAGCTGTCGGTGATGACGGAGCGGTAGCGGCGGTGCTCGGCGCCGTCGTTGAACAGGGCGTTGGGCCGCCACCCCATCATCGGCTTCACCGGCGAGTCGGCCGGGAGCCCGCTCTCCCAGGCCCGCGGGTCCTTCGACCAGACGTCGGGGTCGTTGAGTATGGCGAGAGCGGCGTCGCGGTCGGTGACGAGATAGCCGCTGACGCCCGGGGACACCTCGACAGGGGCCACCGGCCCGAACGCGCGCAGGCGGGCGTAGACGCGCCCGGGATCCGCGGCGAAGTCCGGGCTGTGCAGGGGGACGGCCAGGGGCAGGTAGGTGCTCATGAGGCTTCCAGGACGGGGTGGGCGGCGAGCAGGTGGGTCACCAGCGCGATCAGCACGTCCACGGCCGACGACGTCTCGCGGGCGTCGCAGACGACCAGCGGGGTGTGCGGCTCCAGGTCCAGGTGGTCGCGGAGCACCTCGGGCGGGTAGTCGGGCGAGTCGGGGAAGTGGTTGACGGCCACGGCGTAGGACAGCCCCTGCTGTTCGATCATGTCGATGACGTCGAAGGAGTCGTCGAGACGTCGGGTGTCGACCAGGACCACCGCGCCCAGGGCGCCGCGCGCGATGTCCTCCCAGAGGGGCTTGAACCTCTTCTGGCCCGGAGTGCCGAACAGATAGAGGACGAGGTCACCCGGGAGCGTCCTGCGGCCGAAGTCGATGGCGACCGTGGTGGTGGCCTTGTCCCGCACACCGGCGAGATCGTCGGCCGCCGCACCGGCCTGGGTCATGACCTCCTCGGTGTGCAGCGGCGCGGTCTCGGAGAGCGTGTTGATCAGCGTCGTCTTCCCGACGCCGAAGGGTCCGGTCACCACGATCTTCACCAGCGTCTGCTCGTCGCTGTCGAGGAAGGTGTTATCGGATACTGCGGAGTCCATCGAGCACCTTCTCTAGCAGCTGGGGATCGTGTGCCTTCGCTTCGGGGATGGGGGCGCGGGCGTGCAGGTGCGAACTGTCGACGAGATCCGCGACGAGGACGCGCACCAGGCTCACCGGCAGCACGAGGCGTGCGGCGACCTCGACCAGCGCCAGCGGGCCGCCCCGGAGGAGTTCGACCAGCCGGCGCTGGGCGTGCGTCAGGTCGTCCACGGCGGTGACGCCGGTGGACGACAGCAGGGTCAGGCGGTCCAGCGTGTTGCGCGTCGGCTGGACGCTGTCGGTGGCCAGGAACGACGGCACGAGCCGCCGGCGGGGCGCCGGCGTCATCCCCGGGCCCGGGCAGGCGAGTTCATCACCTTGTCGCCCAGCTTCGAGACCTGCACCTGCATCGCGTGGGCGATGACGCCCATGTCCACGGTCGGCTGTGCGAAGACCGCCATGACCGTGTTGTCGCCCGCGGGGATCAGAAAGGCGAACCCGTAGTTCGTGCTGACCACCACCTGGTGCAGTACGGGGCTCTCCTCCTGCCCCGCCAGTTTCCTCACCAGCTCCTTGCAGGCCCCCTGTACGGCCGACGCCATGGCGGAGGCGCCCTCCCCGGCCTCCCGGGTGAGGGCCTGGGTGGCGCCCTGGATCATCCCGTCTCCGGAGAGGACCAAAGCGTGCACGACCCCCGGCACCTCCAGAAGCGGGGTGAGCACCCAGGACATGTCCCTGAGAAGGGGGCGCTTGGGAACGACGGTCATGACTGCGTGCCTTCTTCCTGGTCGGTGTGCGCGTCCTCGAATCCGCGCATGGTGCCGGTCTGCCAGGCGCCCCACGTCCGGGCCGCTTCGTCCGGGCTGATCACAGGCGCCGGGTCCGGGCCCTGCTGAGCGGGCCGGTCCGTGTCCTGAGCGGCCCGCTGGCGTCGCCGCCGCGGCAGGTCGATCGCACCGGCGGGTGCGGCGGCCGGTGACGGCGCGGGGCTCTCCTGCCTGGGCGGCTCCGGCTTGCGCAGGGCGGGGGACATGGCCGACATGGGCTGGGCCACCTCATCCATCAGCATCAGCAGGTGATCGGGAATGAACGCCACGGCTCGCACGCCGCCGTACGACGAGGGCTTGTCCACCGTGACGGTGAAACCGAACTGCTGTACGAGGCGGCCGATCGTGGCGAACCCCGCGCGCGGCGGATCTCCCAGATGGGTCAGCAGGACACCCTCCTGACCGGACAGCATGCGCGCGGCGAACTCGCGCTCCTCGTCCGTCATGCCCACGCCGGGGTCGTCGATCACGACGCACGCCCCTGCCTGCACCTGATGCAGGCTGACGTCCACGGGCCGCGTGCCCTGAGGAGTGTGGTGCACCGCGTTGGAGAGCAGCTCGGCGACGATCACGGCGAGCGGCTCCACCGCCCGGGCCACCACCCCGACCGGGTCGGAGAGCTGGCTGGTGATCTGGACGCGCTGGTAGCCCGCGATGCGGGACTGAGCTCCGGCAACGATGTCACCCAGGTGGGAGTCGTTCCGCGTCAGCCCCGGCCATGCCCCGCAGAGCACTCCGGTCGACTGGATCTGCCGGAGATTCTCCTCGTTCGTGCGGTCCATCGACACGAGCCGTTTCGCGATCTCCGGATCGTCGAAGGTGAACTGCGCTTCCTCGATCATCTCCTGGAGGCGGTAGGACTTGGCCTGGATCTCGGCGGTGGTGGCCCGCAGCACGGCCTGGGCGCCGGCGTCGACCCGCTGCTCGGTGTCGACGATGACCTGGGCGACCTGGTTCAGGGCCCGTTCCAGGAGGGCCCCGATGTCGGTGTGGGTGAGCGCCGGGTCCTGCGTTCCGGGGACCGGCACATGACGGTGTCTCAGGTGCGTGACGAGGGCCGGCAGCCGGGTGTCGACGAAGTACGCCAGCTCCCCGCCGATCCGGCCGCTCTGCTGCTCGGCGGCGAGCCTGGCGCGCTCGGCTTCCTGCGCCTCGGCGAGGAGGGTCGCTTCCATCGACCGGTAGCGGGCCTCCGAGGCCTGCGCCGCCGCCTGTGCGCTGGACCGCGCATCGGTCTCCAGCGCCTGGTACCTGCCGGCCGCGGCCCGTGCTTCGGTGCGAGCCTCAGCACGCAGTGCCGCGTTCGAACGGCGCGTGCGGAGGTGGAGGAGCGCCAGGGCGAGGGCGACGGCCGTCATGGCCAGCGCCAGCACCCAGGGGCCGGCCTCCGATATGTGCGTCATCACAAAGGTCCTCGGTGGATGGGGGGATGCGCCTGCCCGCGCGCGGCCAGGGCTAGTTGAGGCAACCCTGAGAAGGACATCGGTTCCTGGTCGCAGATGCAATAAATCCGCTGATCATGGCTCGAATTCGAGCCCTCGGACAATTTCAATCAGCACCGAGGTATTTCAAAAATTGACATGAAAGGTAAAAAGGTAAATGGGCAGAATGTGGGTGCGCCGGTTGCTCGCACTCAACTGAAACATCACCATTTGACCCGCTGTGGCCTGCAGGGACGGCTGCGGTGTGTGGCCACGAGTACGGCAGAGAGGTGTGCAGATCTCACGTCGGACGCTCTCCTGCGTGGCAGTGAGTAACGTCGATCACCGGTGGTGGCGGCAGACGGGCCGGATTTTGTCGTGTCCTGGTCGATCTCGCCGCCGAATGCTGTGTCGGACACGCCTCTGGCTGGATCTGGCCCGTAGCAGACAGTGGTCCGGGAGGTGAGGCGCCGCCCGCTTCCCTCTCAGCCGTCGGCGCGCGCCGCCAGGCGCTGCGCGCGCCCCGGTGTCGGATCCAGGTACACCCGCTGGATCGACGGGTAGCGCTCCCGCAGCTGCTGCTCCGCCTCCTCGCACGCCCACTCGATCTGCGCGGCCGTCGACGCGTCCCGGAAGTCGATCTTCGCCGCGATCAGCATCTCCGACGGCCCCTGGATGAGCGTGGTCAGCTCCACCACCTCGACGATGTGCGGCACGGACAGCAGCTCCTCGCGCACCCCGTCCCGCATCCCGGCCGGGAGCGGCCGGCCGATCAGCAACTGGGCGTTGGACCGGCAGAGCACCCATGCCACGTACACGAGCAGTACGCCGATGAGGACGGAGGCGATGCCGTCCCACACCCCGGAGCCCGTGAGCTGCCCGCCGAGCAGGCCGCCGGCCGCCAGCAGCAGCCCGGCCAAGGCCGCCGAGTCCTCCATCACCACGGCCTTGACCGCCGTGTCGGGGGTCCGGCGCAGATAGCGCGGCGCGGGCATCCGGAGCCGCGCGGCCTCACCGCGCACCTGCCGGACGCCCGTACGCAGTGAGAAGCCCTCCAGCAGGAAGGCGACCGCGAGCACGAGGTACGACACGAGCGGATCGCCGAGCTCCTCGCCCCGCAGCAGGGTGTGGATCCCGTCGTAGAGGGAGAACACCGCGCCGCCCACGAACGTCGCGACGGCTGCGAGCATCGCCCAGATGTACCGCTCGGGGCCGTAGCCCAGCGGATGGTCCTCGTCCGCGGGCTTCTCGCTGCGCTTCAGCGCGGTGAGGAGCATGACCTCGGTGACGGTGTCGGCGACCGAGTGCGCGGCCTCCGACAGCATCGCGCTCGAACCGCTGATCAGCCCCGCCACCAGCTTCGCCACGGCGATGCCGAGATTGGCGACCGCTGCGACGACGACGGTGAACGTGGACTCGCTGCCGCCGGACCGGTCGTCACTCATGGGGGGCAGTATGTCCGAATGTGCGGGCTTCAGTCCCTCGGGACGCGGACCAGGCCCTCCTGGATGACCGTGATGGCCAGCTTCCCGTCCGCCGTCCAGATCCTGGCCTGGCCGAGACCGCGCCCGCCGGAAGCGGAGGGCGACTCCTGGTCGTACAGCAGCCACTCGTCCGCCCGGAAGGGGCGGTGGAACCACATCGCGTGGTCCAGGCTGGCGCCCACCACGTCACCGACGGACCAGCCGCCGCGCCCGTGGGCGAGCAGCACCGAGTCGAGCAGCGTCATGTCGGAGACGTACGTCGCCATGCAGACGTGCAGCAGCGGGTCGTCCGCCAGCTTGCCGTGCGTCCGGAACCAGACCTGGGAGCGCGGCTCGCGCGGCTCACCGGCGGTGGCGAACGGCGGGGCGTCCACATACCGCAGGTCGACCGCGGCCCGGGCCTCCAGCAGCCGGTCCGCCATGCTCGGGTCCGTGAAGCGGTGCGCGTACCGGGGCAGCATCTCCGCCGCGGTCGGCAGGGTCCCCGGGTCCGGGGCCGGGGGCATGACCGCCTGGTGGTCCATGCCCTCCTCGTGCACCTGGAACGACGCCGAGAGGTGGAAGATCGGCTTGCCGTGCTGGACGGCGACGACCCGGCGGGTGGTGAAGGACCGTCCGTCGCGGATCCGGTCCACGCTGTAGACGATCGGGGCGCCGGGGTCCCCGGGGCGCAGGAAGTACGCGTGCAGGGAGTGGGCTCCCCGGTCCTCGGGGACCGTACGCCCGGCGGCGACCAGGGCCTGGGCCGCGACCTGGCCGCCGAAGACGCGGGGCACGACCGCGGAACGGCTCATGCCCCGGAAGATGTCCTGCTCGATCTGCTCCAGGTCGAGCAGATCGAGCAGGGATTCAAGTGCTGCGCTCATGAAGGAGAAACGTAGCCGTTCTCAGAGGCCCATGGACTTGGCGATGATCGACTTCATGACCTCGCTGGTGCCGCCGTAGATGCGGTTGACCCGGTTGTCGGTGTAGAGGCGGGCGATCGGGTACTCGTTCATGAAGCCGTAGCCGCCGTGCAGCTGGAGGCAGCGGTCGATCACGCGGTGCGCGACCTCGGTGCAGAACAGCTTCGCCGAGGCGGCCTCGGCGGGGGTGAGCTCACCGGCGTCCAGGGCCTCGATCGCGCGGTCGCAGACGGCCTCGGCCGCGTCGACCTCGGCCTTGCAGGCGGCCAGCTCGAACTTGGTGTTCTGGAAGGACGCGACGGTCTTGCCGAAGACGGTGCGGTCCTGCGTGTACTGCTGGGCGAACCGCACGGCGGCCTTCGCCTGCGCGTAGGCGCCGACGGCGATGCCCAGGCGCTCCTGCGGGAGGTTCTGGCCGAGGTAGGAGAAGCCCTTGTTCTCCTCGCCCAGCAGGTCCTCGACGGGGACCTTGACGTCCACGAAGGCCAGCTCGGCGGTGTCGGAGACCTTCAGGCCCAGCTTGTCGAGCTTGCGGCCGACCGAGTAGCCCTCGGACTTGGTGTCGACCACCAGGAGCGAGATGCCGTGGCGGCGGTCGTCGGCCTTGGGGGCGTCCGTGCGGGCGCAGACGATGACCTTGTCGGCGTGCACGCCACCGGTGATGAAGGTCTTGGCGCCGTTGAGGACGTAGTGCGTGCCGTCCTCGGAGAGCTTGGCGGTCGTCTTCATGCCGGCCAGGTCCGAACCGGTGCCCGGCTCCGTCATGGCTATCGCGTACATGGACTTGCCGGAGACGAAGTCCGGCAGCCAGCGCTTCTTCTGCTCCTCAGTGGCGTACGCCTTGAGGTAAGGCAGGCAGAGCAGGACGTGCACCCCGGAGCCGCCGAAGGAGATGCCCGCGCGGGCGGTCTCCTCGTACAGGATCGCCTCGAACTTGAAGGACTCCACGCCCGCGCCGCCGTACTCCTCGGGCACCTCGATGCCGAAGATGCCCAGCTCGGCGAGCTTGTAGTAGAAGTCTCGGGGCGCTTGGCCCGCCGCGAACCACTCGTCGTAGACGGGGACGACCTCGGACTCGATGAAGGCGCGGATGGTCTCCCGGAACGCCTCGTGGTCCTCGTTGTAAACCGTACGGCGCACGGGATGCCTCCTGGTGTCAGCTTCAGCGTCGGTCGCGGTGGCTAAGCGCTTGCTCAGTCCTGGTCAAAAGTTACCCGGCGGTCACGGTGGCTGTCCAGGGTGATGCTGAGCACGCCCGGCTCCCCTGAGCGCCCGGTTGCGGAGCGTGGCCGGGGCGAGCGCTGTGTACGCCTCGATGGCGGGCGGCGGCGGGCAGGCGCACAGTGAAATGAGGAGCCGACGGGGACGCGAGCAGCCTCGTCGCATCAACTCTCTGTGAGGCAGTCATGGCTGATGTCGGGACCCAGGGCGGGAGTTCAACCGCGGACAGGAGCACGGGACAGGCCGGGCGTGGCACGACGACCATCGCCGACGGCGTCGTCGCCACCATCGCCGGAATCGCCATCCGCGAGACCGACGGCGTGTACTCGGTAGGCCGCGGGGCTTCGAAGGCCATAGGCGCGGTCACCGGACGGAGGTCGGGGTCCTCCGGGGTGGGGCGTGCCGTCAAGGTGGAAGTGGGCGAGAAGCAGGCCGCGATCGACGTGGACGTGGAGGTGGAGTACGGCGTCCAGATACACAAGCTGGCCGACCGGATCAGGACCCAGGTGACGGACGCGGTGGAGTCGATGACCGGTCTGGAGGTCGTCGAGATCAACATCTACGTCTTCGACGTCCACGTGCCGGACGAGGACGAGGAGGACGAGGGCGACCGCTCGGGCCGGGCCTCCGCGCGCGTGCAGTGAGAGCACCGCGAGGACGGCGCCCGCCCGGGAACCCCCACTGGCGCGCGCTGCGGCCGCACCGCGCCTTCGGCCGGCCGAAGGCGCGTGGATCTCCGGCCGGTCTGACCCCGGCGCCGCCTTTCGGCCCGGCGCCCTGAGGTGGTCCCGGGCCTCCTGCCGTCTGCCGGGACACCCCGTGCGGCGCTCCCGCAGTGCCGTCACGACCCTCCATGCCCAGCCGCCGCCTCCCGGGCCTCCGCCGCCATGTGCGCGCGGAGGCCTTTCGCCGTCCCGGCGCGGCAGCCGGCCCGGGTTGACCTTGACACGATGACAAGGACTTCAATCCAGGGCGAGGAGGTGGTCACGATGACGATCACGGGACAGGACACGGATGCGATCCGAGCGCTCCGGGCGCTGGAGGACGGCCGCTCGTCCGTGCGGCTGCGGGCCGCTCTGGCGGTCGGCACGGCGCCCGACCCGCGCTTCGTCGGCACGCTCGTCGAGCGCTGCGCGATCGAGCCCGAGTTCTTCGTCCGCGACATGCTGACCTGGGCGCTCACCCGCCACCCGGTGGCGACGACGCTCCCCCGGCTGATCCGCGAGGTCGGCTCGGAGCGTTCGCAGGCGCGGAGCCAGGCACTGCACACGCTGTCGAAGATCGGGGACCGGCAGGCGTGGCCGGTGATCACACGGGCGCTGCTGGCCGACGCCGACGACGAGGTGGCGCGGAGCGCCTGGCGGGCCGCGGTGGTGCTGGTGCCGGATGGCGAGGAGCCCGCCCTGGCCGCGGCGCTGGCCACGCAGCTCGGGCGCGGTGGGCGGGAGACGCAGCTGAGCCTCAGCCGGGCACTGGTCGCGCTGGGTGAGGTGATCGCGCCGCCCGTGCGCGCGGCGACAGCGGCCCCGGAGCCGCACGTGCGCGCGCACGCGCTCGCCACGCAACGGCTGCTGCGCGACCCGGACGCCGGATTCGGGTACGCGATCGAGGAGGCGAAGCGCGCCGTGGCCCTCGGCGGGTCCGGCCAGGGGGACGACGGAGCGTGCTGATCGGTGAGGTGGCGCGACGGTCCGGGGTCAGCGCCCGCATGCTCCGGCATTACGAGTCGCTCGGCCTGGTCCGGCCCGCCGGCCGGACGGGCTCCGGCTATCGGGAGTACTCCGGGGAGGACATCCGGCGGATCTTCCAGATCGAGAGCCTGCGGTCGCTGGGTCTTTCGCTCCGAGAGATCGGGCGCGCGCTCGACGATCCCGGCTTCACGCCCGCGGCACTCGTCGACGACCTCATCACCCGGACACGCGAACGCATCGCGGCCGAGACCGAGCTGCTCACACGGCTGCGCCGGATCGACGCCGTGGATCCCGCGGTCTGGGAGGACGTCCTCCAGGTCGTCGCGCTCCTCCAGGCGCTGGGATCGAAGAGCGCCGGCGTGCGCCAGAGCGCGGCCCTCTCCTCGAATGACGAGGTCCCGGTGCCGGTGGAGGCCCTGGCCGAGGCGGCGCTGAGCGAGACGGAGCCGAACGTCGCGGGAGCCCTTCGGTGGGCCCTGGCGAGATCGGGGGACGGCGCCCCGGCGCTGCTGGCGGAGGGCCTCGGCTCACCGGTGGCCGCCGTGCGGGAACGCGCCGTCCGGTCCCTCGCCGAGATGCCCGGCGCCGAGGCCACGGAACGGCTGCGGCAGGCCCTCGCCGCCCCCGACGCCGTGGTCCGCGGGTATGCGGCACTGGCGCTCGGGGCGAGAGGGGTGACCGACGCGGTCCCGGCGCTCGTCGACATGATCGTGGACGGAAGGAACGACATCGACGCGGCCGACGCGCTGAGCACACTGGCGGGCGACACCGCCACGGCCGACCGGATCACGACCATGCTCGTCGACCGTCTCGCCCACGAGGCCACCGACGTGCCCGGACGCGGACGGCTGACCCAGGCGCTCGCCGCCGTCCCCGGGGCGAAGGCGTCGGACGCCCTCGTGGAGCTGTCGCACGACGAGGACCGTCCCGTCGCGCTGACCGCGACGTACCTCCTCCGGCTGCGCGACACGCGGTGAGGCGGCCGGCTCAGGCCTGGGCGGTCGGCCGCACGACGATCTCGGTGACGTCGACGTCGTCGGGCTGCTCGATCGCGAACCGGATGGCACGCGCGACCGCGGCCGGCGGGATGGCCGTCTCCTCCTTCGACTCGTTCATCCGCGCACGCAGATCAGCGTCCGGCACCGAGTCGATGAAGTCGGTGGCCACGAATCCCGGCGAGACCGCGGAGACCCGGATCGACGGCCCGGCCTCCTGCCGCAGGCCCTCGGTGAGGGTGCGTGCGGCGACCTTGGAGGCCGAGTAGACGGCCATGGTGGGCACCGTCCGGTAGGCCGCGGTCGACAGGGTGTGCACGAAGTGGCCGTGTCCCTGACTCCGGAAGACGGGGAGGGCGGCCGCGATGCCGTACAGCAGTCCCTTGACGTTCACGTCGATCATCGCGTCCCAGTCGTCCACCCGCAGGTCGTCGAGGGGTGACACCGGGCCGATCCCCGCGTTGCCGACGAGGACGTCCAGCCGGTCGAAGCGTTCACGGGCCAGCTCCACCAGGCGTGCGGGGTCCTCGCGGCGGGTGACGTCGACCGCGATGAACGCCACCTCGGCCCCTTTGCCCCGCAGCTCGTCGGCCAGGGCCGCGAGCCGTTCCTCCCGGCGGGCGCCGAGTACGAGCTTCGCCCCGCCCTCCGCCAGCAGGCGCGCTGTGGCGGCGCCGATCCCGCTGCTCGCTCCCGTGATCGCCACGACCTTGCCTTCGGTTCCAGGCATGCCGAATCTCCGTCCAAGACGCTCTAGACTGTTAAGCGGACACGTGTCCAGTACGGAATCCACGGTAGCGGACATGTGTCCGGATAGGCAATCGGTGCCCGTACGCCCGGAACCAGGGAGAGCCGATGACGGAGCCACGCCGCCGCGCCACGCGGTCGGACGCGCAGGACAACAGAGCGCGCATCATCGACACCGCGCGCACCGCGTTCACCGAAACCCCGGACGCGACCCTCCAGTCGATCGCCAAGGCGGTCGGCATCGGCCAGGGCACCATGTACCGGCACTTCCCCAACCGTGAGGCCCTGCTCGTCGCCGTCTACCGGGAGGACGTCGAGGCCCTCGTCGACGCCGCCCCGGCCCTGCTCGCGGAGCGCGAGCCGCTGGACGCGCTCCGCCTCTGGTTCGGCCGCCTCGCCGCCTACGGCCGGATCAAGCACGGCGCGTCCCTGGCCGTCGAGGCCGCCACCCGCGCCGACCTGGGCAGCGAGTACTACGCGCCGGTCATCGCCGCACTGGACCGGCTGCTGACCGCCTGCAAGGAGGCGGGGGAGCTGCGCCCCGACGCCGACGCCGACGAGGTCCTGCTGCTGGTGTCGTTCCTGTGGAAGGCCGACGGGCCCGACTGGCAGGAACGCGGCGAGCGCATGCTCGCCATCGTCATCGACGGTCTGCGCGCCGGGCGGTCGTAGCGGTACGTCGCCGGGGTGGCGGGCTTCAGCGCCAGTGCGCCGCTCCGCTCCCGGTGGGAACCGCCGCTTCCGTCTTCGCCCGGATCTCCCGCATCACCGCCACGATCCGCTCCTCGTGCTCCGGTGTCAGCCGGGCCACGGGTACCGAGCAACTGACGGCGTCCTGCGGCGGGTTGTCGTACCGCAGGGCGAACCCGAAGCCGACGAGCCCGGACACACCCTCTTCCCGGTCCACCGCGTAACCACGCGCCCGGATCTCCGCGAGGTCGGCCAGCAGGGTGCCCCGGTCGGTGTGGGTGTTCGGCGTCAGCGCCTCGTAGGGCCCCTCGGGCAGTTCCCCGTCCGGTCGCTCGGCCAGCAGCGCCTTGCCCAGTGCGCCCACGTGCGCCGGCAGCCGCCGTCCGACGCGGCTGATCGTCCGCAGGTACTCGTGCGACTCCCGGGTCGCGAGATAAGCCACGTCCCGGCCGTCCAGCCGTCCCATGTGGATCGTCTCGCCCAGCGCCTCGGAGGCCTCGTCGAGATACGGCCGAACCGCCCTCAGCCGGGGATCGGAATCCAGGTAGCTGGTGCCGGTGAGCAGGGCGTGGATGCCGATGCCGTACAGGGAGCCGGTCAGGTCCGTGCGGACCCAGCCGCGTGAGATCAGCGTCTGGAGGAGCGCGTACATCGAGCTGCGCGGCACTCCCAGCTCGTCCGCCAGCTCCTGGAGCCGCGCCGGACGGTCGCCGCGTGCCGCCAGGACCTCCAGCAAGTCGACCGTGCGTGCCGCGGACTTCACCTCGCGGACGCCGCCCGCCTCTCCCCTTGTGTCAGGCATGCGCCGATCGTAATCGGGCTCGGAGAAGGGTGATGCACACCCATTGACGCCCTGCGGTTCACCTCCCTAATCTCCATCCTCATACGTGGATGACGTCTACATGGGGAGATGGCGTGAGTTTCGACACCGGCACGGAGGCCGCGGAGGCCGTGGCACGACGGCTGCGGAAGGGGATGGCGGGCGGTGTGCTCTCCTTCCCGCTGACCAGCTTCCACCAGGACGGATCCTTCGACCCGGACGGCTACCGCGACTACGTGGCAGAGCAGCTCGCCACCGCCCCGGGGGCCGTCTTCCCCGCCTGCGGCACCGGCGAGTTCTTCTCACTGGACGAGAACGAGTACCGGCAGGCCGTCACGATCACCGTCGAGGAGGCGGCCGGCCGCCTCCCGGTCGTCGCCGGCACCGGCTACGGCTGGGCGCAGGCCGCCCGGTTCGCCCGCATCGCCGAGGAAGCCGGAGCCGACGCGCTCCTCGTCCTGCCGCACTACCTCACCGCCGCCCCGCAGGACGGGCTGGCCGCCCAGCTCCAGCACATCGCCGCCCGCACCCGGCTCCCGCTCATCGCCTACCAGCGCGGCCAGGTCACCTACACCGCCGACTCGCTCCGCCGCATCGCCCGCATCCCGGGCGTCATCGGTGTCAAGGACGGCCACAGCGACCTCGACCGCCTCCAGCGCCTGACCCTCGCCGCCCCTGACGGCTTCCTGTTCTTCAACGGCGCCGCCACCGCCGAGATCCAGGCCCGCGCCTACGCCACCGTCGGCGTCCCCGCCTACTCCTCCGCCGTCCACGCCTTCGCGCCCGAGATCGCGAACGCCTTCTTCGCCGCCCTGCGCGACGGCGACTCCGGCACCGTCGACAAGCTGCTGCGCGACTTCTACGTCCCGCTCGTCGAGCTCCGTGACCGAGTCCCCGGATACGCCGTGTCGCTGGTGAAGGCCGGTGCCCGGCTGCGCGGCCGGGCGGTCGGACCCGTGCGCGCCCCGCTCACCGACCCCTCGGCCGCCGACCTGGCCGAGCTCAAGACGCTGCTCTCCACCGGACTCGACCTCGTAGGAGCCTCCCTGTGACCCGAGACCTCACCATCACGGACGTGACGCTGACCCCGATCCTGGTCGCCGACCCGCCGCTGCTGAACACCGCGGGCGTCCACCAGCCGTACACCCCGCGCCTGATCGTGGAGGTGGTCACGGCCGACGGGACCACGGGCCTCGGCGAGACGTACGGCGACACCAAATACCTGGAGCTGGCCCGGCCCCTCGCCGAGCAGCTGATCGGCCACCAGGTCAGCGACCTCAACGGCCTGTTCGGCGTGGCCGACGAGGTCGCCGTCGACGCCGCCCGGGTCACCGGCCAGGTCGACGTCGGCGGACTGCGCGGCGTCCAGACCGCCGACAAACTGCGCCTCTCCGTGGTCTCCGCCTTCGAGGTCGCCTGCCTCGACGCCCTCGGCAAGGCGCTCGCCCTGCCCGTGCACGCGCTGCTCGGCGGCAAGGTGCGGGACGCCGTCGAGTACAGCGCGTACCTCTTCTACAAGTACGCCGCTCACCCGGCAGGCCCGTCCGGCGAGCGGTCCGGCGAGGAGGACGGGTGGGGCGCCGCCGTCGATCCCGCCGGAATCGTCCAGCAGGCCCGCACCTTCACCGAGCGGTACGGCTTCACCTCCTTCAAGCTCAAGGGCGGCGTCTTCCCCCCGGCCGAGGAGATCGCCGCGGTCAAGGCCCTCGCCGCCGCCTTCCCCGGCCACCCGCTGCGGCTGGACCCCAACGGGGCCTGGTCCGTGGAGACCTCCCTGGAGGTGGCCGAGGAGCTACGGGACGTCCTGGAGTACCTGGAGGACCCGGCGACCGGCGTCCCCGCCATGGCCGAGGTCGCCGCGAAGTCCGGCGTGCCGCTCGCCACCAACATGTGCGTGACGACGTTCGACGAGATCAAGGAGGCCTTCACCCAGGGCGCCGTCCAGGTCGTCCTCTCCGACCACCACTACTGGGGCGGCCTGCGCAACACCCAGCAACTGGCCGCCATCTGCAGCGCGTTCGGCGTCGGAGTGTCCATGCACTCCAACACCCACCTCGGCATCAGCCTCGCCGCCATGACCCATGTGGCCGCCACCGTCCCCGGCCTCCACCACGCCTGCGACTCCCACTACCCCTGGCAGTCCGAGGACGTCCTCACCGAGCGTCTCACCTTCGACGCCGGGAAGGTCGCCGTCTCCGACGCACCCGGCCTCGGCGTAGAACTCGACCGAGACAAGCTCGCGTTCCTCCACCAGCGGTGGCTCGACGACGACGG
Source organism: Streptomyces sp. NBC_01166 (assembly GCF_045039765.1). Taxonomy (NCBI): domain Bacteria; kingdom Bacillati; phylum Actinomycetota; class Actinomycetes; order Kitasatosporales; family Streptomycetaceae; genus Streptomyces; species Streptomyces sp. NBC_01166. Next base: position 3,078,530 of record NZ_CP108613.1, on the reverse strand, counting down.
CACATACAAGGACCGGGACGACGCGGCCGCGATGCGCGTCACCGACCCGCAGTGGGTCGCCCCGTCCGTCCCGCGCTGGTAACCGTCTCCCGCCTCCTCGTCCCCACCGCACCGACGGCGAGCAGCCACCGCCGCGGGTGCGGCGGTGGTCCGGCCGCACGAAGGAGTGCCGCTCGTGTCCGCAGTTCCCCCCACCCCCGAAGTCCAGCACCCGGCCGTCGTCCGGTCCGCGATCCGCAAGATCTTCCGCCGCGTGATCCCCCTCTTCTTCGTGATGTTCGTCGCGAACTACATGGACCGCGTCAACCTCGGCTTCGCCCAGGACCAGCTCCGCGCCGACGTAGGGCTGTCCGCCGCCGCGTTCGGACTCGGCGCGGGGATCTTCTTCATCGCGTACGCCATCTTCGAGGTGCCCTCGAACATGATGATGGAGCGGTTCGGGGCCAAGGTGTGGCTCACCCGCATCATGATCAGCTGGGGCGTCGTGGCCACCGCGATGGCCTTCGTCAACAGCCCGGGCATGTTCTACGCCCTGCGCTTCCTGCTCGGCGTCGCCGAGGCCGGCTTCTTCCCGGCCGTCATCTACTACTTCAGCCGCTGGCTGCCCGACTCCCACCGCGGCCGGGCCACCTCCGTGTTCCTGATGGGCTCCGGCACGGCGACCGTCATCGTCGGTCCCGTCTCCGGGGCGCTGCTGGAGATGCACGGACTCTGGGGCCACTCCGGGTGGCAGTGGATGTTCTTCGTCGAGGGCGTCTTCTCCGTGGTCCTCGGCTTCGTCGTCTACCGCTACCTCGACTCCAGCATCGAGAAGGCGACCTGGCTGACGGACGAGGAGAAGGCCGGCCTCGTCGCCACCATCGACGCCGAACAGGACGCGCGGGACGCACAGCGCGGCTCCAGGGCCCGGGTCTCCCGCTGGAAGCTGCTCGCCGACCCCCAGATGCTGCTCTTCCTGTGGATCTACTTCGCGATCAACGTCGCCCTGTACGCGGTGACGTTCTGGCTGCCGTCGATCGTCGACGACATCGGCGGTCTGAACGACCTCCAGGTCGGACTTCTGACGTCCGTGCCCTGGATCTGCGCGATCCTCGCCGTGTACGTCAGCGGGCGGATCTCGGACCGTATCGGCAAACGGCGGCCGGTCCTGGTGGTCCTTCTCCTCGTCGGCGGCTGCGGCACACTGCTCGCGGTCTTCGTCTCACCCTGGGTGGGCCTGGGTGCGCTCTGCCTGGCGGCAGTGGGCTTCAAGCCCGCATCGCCGGTCTTCTGGACGATCCCGCAGAGCTACCTCGACGCCCGGGCCGCCGCCCCCGGCATCGCCCTGATCAACTCCATCGGCAACCTCGGAGGGTTCGTCGCCCCCACCGCCTTCGGGATCATCGAGGACACGACCGGTTCGACGAAGGGCGGCCTGGTCGGCCTCACCGTCGTCGGCTTCCTGGCCGCGGTGAGCGTGCTGCTGGTGCGGGGCGGCGGGCGCAACGACCGCGCTCGTGTCCGTACGGCGAAGGGAGCCGCGGCCCCCTCACCGGAGGCGGCGCCGGGCACCGCGATGGCCGTGCAGGCGGGGCCCGGGACGGCCTGACAGGACGGGGAGGGCCGCCGGTCCCTGTGGCGCGTGCGCCGTCACCGGGGCCCCGTGCCCCGCCCGGTGGGCGCCGCCGTCACCGTGAGCCGGGCGCCCTGGGTGAGCCGTGAGGACGGCCCCGTCTCGATCAAGAACTCGCCCGGCTCCACGGCCCATTCCCCCGCGTACGTGAACGAGGCGAGGACCGCCGCGTCCACCGGGAAGCCGGCCTCGGTGCTCTCGCCCGGCGCCAGCTCCACCCGGACGAAGCCCCGCAGTTCGCGCACCCGCGGCCACGACGTCCCCCCGAGCACCCGGCGCACGTAGAGCTGGACGGTCTCCCGCACCGGCCGGGCGCCCGTGTTGGCGACGCGGACCGTGCAGCACAGCGGTGCCGGCCCGTCGAACCGGTCCACCGCCAGGGACGGCACGGACAGCCGGGGCGTGCCGTATTCGACCGTCGTGTAGGACAGCCCGTGGCCGAACGCGTGACGAGCGGTGGCGGGCTGGTCGACGTAACCCCGGTAGCCGTGGTCCTTCCCGTTGTAGAACACGGGGAGCTGGGCCGCCGAGCGGGGCACCGAGACCGGCAGCCGCCCCTGGGGGGCCGACCGGCCGAACAGCACGTCCGCGACCGCCCTTCCGCCCCACGGGCCCGGATACCAGGCGCTCAGCACCGCCGCCGCCCTGTCGGTCAGGTCGGGCAGGGCGTGCGGCCGGCCCTGGACCAGCACCACGACCACCGGGGTGCCCGTCGCCGAGACGGCGTCCAGCAGCGCCGACTGTCCCTCGGGCAGAGCGAGTTCGGCCAGGTCGACGCCCTCGCCGCACGTCATCTCCACCGGATTCCCGGAGGCGACGACGGCCGCCCCGTTCGCGTCGAAGCGCGTCCCGGACTCGCGCGCGCTCGACCCGCCGAGGACCAGCACCGCCACATCGGCGGCGGAGGCGACCGCCACCGCCTCCGGCAGCTCCGACCGGTCGCCGCCGATGAGGCCGCAGCCCCGGGCGTACGTGACGTCCGTGCCGGCGGGCGCCGCGGCACGGAGGCCCGCGAGCACACTGCTGCCCGTGCCGGGCCGTTGCGGCGCGGTGTAGTCCCCGATCTGCTGCGGCACGGAGTCGGCGTTCGGCCCGATCACCGCCACGGTCCCGACAGGGCGTCCGGCCAGCGGCAGCGTCACCCCGTCGTGTTCGAGGAGCGTCACGGACTCGCGGGCGACGCGCTCACTCAGCTCCTCCACGCGCGCGGGGTCCGTCACCCGGGCGCTGGTGTACGGCTCCTCGAAGAGCCCGAGGCGGAACTTCAGCGCCAGGACGCGCCCGACCGCCGTGTCGAGCGTGGCCTCGTCGACCAGCCCGCGCCGGACCGCCTCCGCCAGCCGGGGGTAGCAGTCGTCCCACAGGCTCAGGTCGGTCCCGGCCCGCAGCGCCATCGCACCGGCAGCCGCCGGATCACCCGCCATCCGCACCAGCCGGTCGATCGCGAGCCCGTCGGCCATCACCAGGCCGCCGAAGCCCCACTGCTCCCGGAGGATCCCGGTCAGCAGCCGGCGGCTCGCCGCACACGGGACGCCGTCGAACTCGTTGTACGCCGCCATGAGTCCCGCGGCTCCGGCCCGTACGCCCGCCAGCGCCGCCACGAGATGGATCTCGTGCAGTTCCCGCGCGCCCAGTTCCGTGGCCGCGCTGTTGCGGCCGCCGACCGTGGCTCCCTGCCCGGCGAAGTGCTTGAGGACCACGGCGGCACGGTCCGGCCCGATGCGCTCCCCGGCCGGCCCCTGCACCCCGCGCACCAGCGCCTCGGTGAAGCGCGCCGCCAGATACGGGTCCTCCCCGAAGCACTCCTCCGCGCGGCCCCAGCGCGGATCCCGCACCAGGTCGAGCGCGGACACCAGCGCCACATGGCCGCCACGGGCCCGGAGCTGCCCGGCGGCGAGGGCCGCCGCCTCCTCGTACAGCTCCGGATTCCAGGTGGCGCCGACCGCCAGGTTCACCGGCAGCACCGTCCCGTCCAGCGCCTGGACGCCGTGCGGCATCTCCTCGACCAAGAGCACCGGGATGCCGAGCCTGGTGTTCTCGACGACGTGCCGCTGCACGGCGTCCGAGACCCGCGCCCCGTCCGCGGCGCCGATCCCCGTCTCCGCCGTCACACCGGACCAGGGGTCGGCGCGCTGGAGTCCGTACAGCGCGCCCATCCCGTCGTAGGCCGCCACCTCCGCACGGAACGCATCCGTCAGCCGGTGACCGGACGGGGTGCGCTCGTACGCGTCCCACCCGTACATCCGCTGGTTGACCTGGCCCACCTTCTCGGTGAGCGTCATCCGCGACAGGAGATCGCGCACCCGGTCGGCGACGGATGCCTCCGGGTCGCGGAACAGTGGCTCGGACATGGGGTGACTCACCTCGGAAGCAGGGACGGGTCGCGGGATCAGCGCAGTTCGAGTACGCGCACGCCGTACGGGGCGAGGGTCACGTCCCGCACCGGGTCCCCGCCGGTCAGCTCGCGCAGCTCCCCGTCCGCCGACGGGCGCACGGCCAGTTCCTCGCCGGACTGGCTCACCAGCCACACGAAGCGCGTGCCGTCCTCGCGGACCAGCGTGTCGGCGCTGACGTACGGGGTGTCCACTGTCACCGGGCGTGCCGCACCGGCGAGTTCGGCGAGCGCCGCGTACAGCCGGTGGGTCTGCTCGGGGTTGGCACGGGCCGTCCGGGCGGCCATGTGCTCCAGCGGATACGTGGCCAGGACGGTGCGGCCCGCGCCCGTCTCGTAGCGCAGGAGCGCAGGGCGGCCGTGCGCGTCGGTGGCGACCACCCGCGCGCCGTCCGGGACGACCGGGAGATAGGCGCGGCTGTCCTCGTTGCCCGCGACCGGGAAGGTCAGCACCTCTCCGGCGGCTATCGAGCCGAAGTCCTCGGTGAACGTCATCTCCAGGACGTCGTCCTCGATCGGCTCGGCGACGCCGTAGGACAGCTGGAGCTCCACTCCGAACAGCCCGTCGAGGTCGTGGAACCACGGACCACGGGTCGTGGGGTACTCGCCCGAGCAGAACGACAGATAGACCGTGGCCCCCTCCCTCGCCCGGCGCTCCAGCGCGCGGCGGGCGCGGGTGGTCAGCTGGCGGGTCGACGGCAGCAGATACAGCGAGGCGTCGTCCGGGAGCCCGTCGGCCTCCCGGGCGAACGCCACCGGCAGGTCCGCGCCGCGCGCCGCCACATAACCCTGGTGCAGCGAGGTGAAGATCAGCGGGCGGTCGGCGGGCCGGCTGTAGGGGTAGCCCCGCTCCAGGAAGGCCGGCACGACGAGAGCCGCGTCCGCGTCCGTACGGCGGCAGCGCGGGAAGTCGACCTGCTCCAGGACCTGTGCGAAAGCGGCCAGTTCACGCAGCGGCTCCTTGGGACGCCCGGCGCTGTCGGTGATCCCGAAGTGCATCTCGAAGGGGTGGTGGTCGTACGGCGACTGCTCCCACAGGTCGTCGTAGTCCGTGTTGTTCCAGGCCATCCAGCCGGTGGCCCCGCCCAGCAGCGAGTTGTGCAGGGTCTGCCGGTAGAAGATGCCGGCGTTCGCGGCCGAGACCGTGTCCGTGGAGAGCCCGAACTCCTCGAGGACGACCGGCTGGCCGGTGACGGCGGCGAGTTCACACTCGAACGCGGCGCGGTAGTGCTGGCGCGGCCGGTCCGTGTCGGAGCGGTAGACGTGCGGGCCGACGAAGTCGACGTACTCGGCGGTCTCCCGCAGCGAGAAGCCGTTGTCACGCCCCGTGACCTCGATGCCCCAGGCGCCGTCGCCGAGCGACACCGGCTGGGTGCCGCCCGCCGCGCGTACGGCGTCGCACATGAACTGCGCCCAGGCGGTGACGACATCGCTCGACGGCGGGTCGACCTGGTAGATCCGGCCGTAGCCCGGCATCTCGTTGGTGATCAGCCAGCCGGTGACCGCCGGGTGGTCCTTGAAGCGGCGGGTCATCTGCGACACGAACCACGCCTGCCGGCCGACGAGCCACACGTCCTCGTACAGATCCCGGTCACCACGCCACGCCGGGTCCCAGTTCTCGCCCGACATGTGGCCGACGATGAACGTAGGGACCGTGCCCATGCCCAGCTCGTGGTGGGCGTCCAGGAAGTCACGGAAACGGTCGCAGAGTTCCTCGTCGATCCGTCCGGGCTCCGGGTGGAAGTCGGGCCAGTAGAAGAAGGACCGGGTCATGTTCAGACCGTGCTCCGCGAGCACGGCCAGCTCCTCGCGCACCGTCTTCGGCTCGTAGTTCCGCCACATCAGCGGACCGCCGGTGCGGGACCAGAAGTTGGCGCCGAGCCACGGGAGGACGGCGGAGTCGTGGGTGAGCTGGGCGCTGTGGCGTCGCATGGTGTTTCTGGTCCTCTTCGATGTGCGGGCGGTGCCGGGGTGGTGCGGCGGTTCAGGTCGGGGGTGTCAGCGGGCCGGTCGATTCCCGTACGACCAGCCGGGGCCGGCCGTCGAGCTCCGGCGGGGGCACGTCCTCCCCGCACCCGGCGAGCAGCGTGCGGGCGGCGGCGGCACCGACGCGCTGCACCTGCTGGTCGACGGTGGTGAGCCGGGGGTGGACCCAGCGGCCGAGCGAGAGGTTGTCGTAGCCGACCACCGACAGGTCGCCGGGCACCCGGAGCCCGGCGCGCTGCGCCGTGCCGATGCCGCAGACGGCCATGGAGTCGTTCGGGAACACGAGGGCCGTCGGCCGGTCGGGCAGGGAGAGCAGTTCCTCGGTGACGGCTACTGCGGCCTGCTCGGTGAAGTCGCTGTGCCGTACGGCGACGGGCGCCAGCTCCGCCTCGGCGAGGGCCTCCTCGAAAGCGTTCAACCGCAGCCGGGTGTGCAGCAGTTCGGCCGGGCCCGCGACGTAGGCGACGCGACGGTGGCCGAGGTCCAGCAGGTGGGCCACGGCCTCCTTCACGCCCGCGCCCTGCTGCCCGAGCCCCACCCGGGGCACGGGCGACCCGGCGTCGGGTGCGCCCAGCAGGACCGCGGGCAGCCCGAGGCCGCGCAGCAGGTCCGGGCGGGGGTCGTCGGCACGGGCGTCGGTCAGCACCGCGCCGTCTATACGGCCCTCCGCGACGAGCCGTTCATACAGCGCGTTCTCCTGGGCCATGTCGGCTACCAGGTGGAGCAGCAGACCGTAACCGCGCGGCGCGAGCTCGCCCTCCAGACCGGTGATCAGCTCACTGAAGTGCGGGTCGGAGCCCAGCACATCGGTGGGCCGCCGGACGACGAGCGCGATCGTACGGGTGCGGGCCCGGCGCAGCGCCGTCGCGGAGGCGCTGGGGGACCAGCCCAGTTCGGTGGCCGCGTCCAGGACCCGGCGGCGGGTGGCCTCCGAGATCCGGCCGGTGCCGTTGACGGCCTGGGAGACCGCGGCGGTGGACACACCCGCCGCGGCGGCCACGGCCTTGATGGTGGGGCGCACGGCGGTACGCCCTTCGAGAGGCTTGTTCACATCTTCACCGCTCCGCTGACGAGGGCCTGCTGCATCCGCTTCTGGAGCACGGTGTAGACCACCCAGACCGGGACCAGGGTCAGCACCGTGCCCGCCGTAAGAATGCCGTAGTCCGTGCCCGTCAGGGACTTGAGCGTGGGCAGGGCGACCTGCACGGTCCGCAGGTCCGGGTCGGGGCCGATGATGACGAGCGAGTAGAGGTACTCGTTCCAGAAGGTCAGGAAGTTCAGCAGCAGGATCGTCGCGATCCCCGGCATGCACATGGGTGTGTAGACGTGCCGCAGGACGGCGAAGGTGGACGCGCCGTCCATGCGCGCCGCCTCCTCCATCTCACGCGGGATGGTCCGCATGAACTGCACCAGGATGACGACGGAGAGCGGCATCGCCGTGGCCGGCAGGAACAGCACCATGAACGCGCGGGTGTGGAACAGCCCGGTGGCGGCGGCCAGCAGGAACGTCGGGAAGAGCGCGGCGAACGTGGGGATCAGGAAGCCCAGCGAGAACACCCGCTCCACCAGGGCCCCGAGCCGCCCCTCCGCCCGGGCGATGGCGAAGGCGGCCGGTATCGCGAGCGCCAGGGTGAGCAGCAGCGCCAGCACGGTCACGAGCATCGAGTTGAGGATCGCCGGCCCGAGGTGCGCCGAGGAGAACGACTCGGTGAAGTTCGCGGTGGAGAGGGAGGTGGGGAGGGAGAACGGGCTCCCGAAGATCTGGTCGTTCGTCTTGAACGCCGAGACCAGCAGGTAGTAGAGGGGGACGACCAGCAGCACCATGTACAGCCACGCGAAGATGTGCGCCGGCAGCCAGGACCTTCCGAACTTCATGGGACCAGCTCCGATCAGTAGTTCTGGCGGAAGACGCGGCGGATGGTCAGCAGCCCGGCCAGACCGACCAGGAAGAGGACCACACCGACGGTCTGGCTGTAGCCGAGGTCGGCCGCGATGAACGCCTTCTGGTAGACGAGGAAGGACAACGTCGTCGACGAGCTCCCCGGCCCGCCCTGGGTGAGCAGCAGCACGTTCTGCGCGGAGCCGAACAGCGTCCAGAGGAACTGGAGCATCGTCACGACGCCCACGAAGTCACGTATGACGGGGAAGTGGATGCGCCACATGGCCCGCCAGTGCCCGGCGCCGTCGAGCTGCGCGGCCTCACCGATCTCGTCCGGGACGCTGCCGAGCCTGGCCGCGAACAGCACGGCGGTGAACCCGATGCCGCTCCACACGTCGAGGAGGATGAGGGAGCCGAGCGCGGTGGACGGCGAGGCGAGCCAGGCATCGGTCAGCGAGCCGAGACCGGCCTTGTCCAGGGCACCGTTGAGCAGGCCGTCCGGGGAGAGGACCGCGTAGAACACCATTGCCTTGGCCGGGGTGGAGATCAGCCCGGGGATGAAGAGCAGATAGCGCAGGACGCGGTGGCCCGGCGGCTTCTGCGCGACGTAGTACCCGAGCATGTACGCCCCGATGATCATCAGGGGCACGGCCACGGCGAGCTGCACGGCGGTGTTGCGTACCGCGTCCCAGAAGACCGGGTCGTCCAGGACCGCGCTGATGTTGCCGGTGCCGGCGAAGGAGACCGGCTGGAGCATGCCGGGCCAGTGCAGGACGGCGATGACGAAGATGGCGACCAGCGGGCCGACCATGAAGACGAGGTACCAGACCAGCGCGGGCACGGCGAGGATGACCCCGCCCTGCGTGCGGCGCTTCGTGGTGGGGGCGGACGGCGGGGGAGGGACCGGTCCGCGGACCGAGGCGCCGCCCGGGGCGGACGAGAGCATCGTCATGGGAGGACTCGCAATGGCTCGGGCGCGCGGATCAGGCCGTGCGGTAGGCGGATTCCAGGGCGGAGCGCACGGAGGCCGCGCTCGTCCCCCGGGTGAATGCGGTGCTGGTCGCGGTGATCAGCGGCTGGGTGGCGGTCGGGGGGACGTACAGGTCGGGCAGGAGCGCCTGGCCGACCCGGTCGCCGAGCTGCTGGGCCTTCGCCACCAGAGGGAAGTCCTTGCTGACCGTGTCGGTCACGAGTGCCATGTCCCGGCCGCTCTCGGTGATGAAGCGCGACACCACGTCGGGGCGGTACATGAAGCGGAGGAACTTCTCGACGGAGGGCAGCTTCTTGACGCCGTTGGGGCTGATCCAGAAGCCGATGAGGGTGTACGAGCGCAGGATGGTCGGCTTCTCGTGGGCAGCACCCGGGGCGAGCGGCCAGCCGCCGATCTCGGTGTGCCCGGCCGCCTTCGCCGGGACCTTCGCCAGCGCGGAGGACATCGCGGACTGGATGGCCGCCGCCTCCGTGTTGTACTGCGTGGTCATCGTGTCGGAGGTCAGCCCCTGCGCCTTGTCGGCGAAGACACCGGCGTCCCGCAGGGTCACGAAGTAGTCGATGCCCGCGCGGGCTCCCCGGCTGCCGCTGAAGTCGCCGGTCGTGTAGACCTGCCTGGCCTCCTCGGGGGTGAGGAAGGTCTGGATGATCTGGGCGAGCAGCTTCTGCCCCGTCCAGTCGTTGCCGCCGACGGTGACGGGGGCGATGCCCTTGGCGCGCAACTTCCGTGCGGCGCCGATGAGCTGGTCCCCGGTGGTGGGGACGGAGCCGACGCCGGCCCGGTCGAGCAGGTGGGTGTTGAAGGCGACGGGCCAGTTGGTGGCGAAGTACGGGAAGGCGCGGAGCCTGCCCTTGTCGTCGGTCCACTCGGTCAGGGCGGCGGGCAGGACGCGGTCGCGCAGCCCCCAGTCGTCGAGGTAGCCCTTGACGTCGACGGTGGCACCGACGTCGGTCCAGGCCAGCGTCTTGTCGTACAGGTTGACCATGACGACGTCCGGCTCCTTACGGGCCAGCCGTGAGGTCTCGTAGACCTGGGGGAGGTCGTCGCCGTTGACGAGGTTCTTGACCCGGATGCCCGGGTTCTCCTTCTCGAAGGCCTTGACGACGGCGGTGTACGTGGCGGAGCCCGGCGCGGTGGTCCCGAGCTGGGTGTGGACGAGTAGGGAGCCGGGGTCGGAATCGGCCGAGGCGAGCGTGGAGCAGCCGGACATTGCGGGGAGCGCGGCAGCGGCGGCGAGGCCGGAACCAGCGGCAAGGAAACCGCGCCGACTCAGGGGTGAGCGCACAGCGGGATGTCTCCAACCAGGACGTTAACCGGGGGTGGTTAATCGATGTACCAGCGGGTTGCGAGAAACTTAGGGGCGCGTGGCGGAACGGTCAACCCCCGGTTGCACATGCTGGAAGACCGGACATTTCAGGCGGGTGAGTAGCGGTGACCCTGGCACGGGTATTGTTCCGAAGATCATTCTGTTGGAGGCTGAGGCATGCAGAATCTGCCGACCTTCGTCCTCGTCCACGGCGCCTTCGCGAACTCGTTCTCGTTCGCCCCGCTGCAAGCCGAACTCGCCTTGCTGGGACACCGCTCGGCCGCGGTCGACCTTCCCGGGCACGGGTTCGAGGCGACCTTCCCAGCGGCCTACCAGACCCCTCAGGACCTGGACGCCCTGGCCGGGGAGCCGGGGAGCATCAAGGGAGTCACGCTCGCGGACAACGTCGCCCGCGTGATCGAAGCCCTCGAGCGGGCCAAGCGGAACGGCCCGGCCATCCTCGTCGCCCACAGCAGGGGTGGCATCACCGTCACCGCCGTCGCCAACGCCCGGCCCGATCTGATCGACCGGATCGTCTACGTCTCCGCCTGGTGCCCCGTCGATCTGGACGTGGCCGGCTACTACACCCAGCCGGAGATGGCGGAGGTCGACCCGGGAGCCCTGGCTCCCGCGCTCGTCGGAAACCCGGCCGAACTGGGCCTTCTGCGGGTCAACTTCCGCACCGCCGACCCGGTCGCGCTCGCCGCGTTCAGGCAGGCGTTCGCCGCCGACCTCACCGATGCCGAGTTCCGGACCTTCCTGAACACCTTCCAGCCCGACGAGAACCTCGACGGCGGTACGCCCGCCGACCGGGCCCAGGCCGCGACCTGGGGCCGGATTCCCAGGACCTATGTGCGCCTGGCCGCCGATACCAGCGTTCCGCCCGCCGTGCAGGACCGCATGATCCGTGAAGCTGACGCGCTCACACCGGACAATCCCTTCGACGTCCGGACACTCGAGGGGAGCCACCTGCGCTGGCTCGTCCACCCGAAGCCCGCCGCCGAGCTGCTCGCGGACCTCGCGGCGCACTGACACTCCTCGCGGGGCCCTCGCCGGTGGGGGTGCGGCCTCTCACCCCCCGGCGGGCGAGCGCCCCACGGCGACCTGCGCGTCGACGGCCGCGAGCACCGAGTCGGCCGACTCCGCGACCGAGCGCCCCGCGCCCGTGTCGACGCGGTCCAGGCCCAGCCTGTCGACGGCGTCCAGCATGAGCTCCTGGTAGCGCCCGGTCCGGGCCAGGAACTGGTCCATCAGGTGCTGTTCCGCCGCCGTCGCCGTTTCGTAGCGTCCGGCGGTACGCACCCGGGCGCGTACCACCGCGTCGTCCGCGGTGAGCCACACCGCGGCAGTACGCCGGACCTCCAGCTCCGCGACGGGTACGGGCAGGAGCGCCGACCCCTCGAGGACCAGGCCCGTCCCGGTGCCGCCTTCGGCCGCGCGGGCGGTGATCAGCTCCTCGATGCGGGGCCACAGCCGTTCGTAGTGGTCGAGGACGGACCGGATCAGCTCGTCGACCGTGAGGGTGCCGTAGTGCTCGGCGACGTGCGGCGGCACCTCCCACTCCGGCGTTCGCCAGGGCCTTCCCGGGTGCCGGGCCAGCTTGTCCGTCGACAGGCACTCGAAGCCGAGCCTGTCCGCCACCGCTCGGGCGACGGTCGACTTCCCGACGTTCGACGTGCCGCCGATCAGCACCACTCGCACACCGCGCATGCCGGCGACCTTATCGGGGCGGGACGCGCCGCCCGGACGGGGAAGCGCCCGGGCCCGACGGTGTCTCGCTCAGGAGAGAAACCGGTGCCGGGGCGCGTGGTCACGCCCCGGCAGGCCCCCGCGGGGATCAGGTCGTCGACGGCTTCCCGGCCGACGGCCTCTCGCGGAGGGCGTCGACGACCCCGCGCTCCAGGACAGCCGACTTGCTGAGCAGGGCGCCCTTCTTGCCCATGGTGGTGTCCCGGATGAGGTAAGTGCGCTCGCCCAGGTACTCCAGGGTGGTCGGGTCGAAGATCCAGGCGGTGCGCCAGCCGGCCCGGGTGTCGTCGCGGGCCACGCCGATCCCGTGCCGGCCGGCCGCGTCCACCGCGTCGGAGTCCACGGTCACGCCGGGGATCTTCGCCGCCGCCTTGTAGAGAGCGGCCGCCGTCTTCGGCGGCATCACCGTCTCCCGCAGCAGTTCACCCATGGCGTCGAAGGCGTCCTGGGCCTGGTCACGATCCTCGGCCGGGGTGTCGCGCGCGTCCTGGTCCCGGGTGATCTCGGTGGTGAGCCGCCGGAGCAGGACGTCGGGGTCGGTGGGCAGCGAGGCCAGCCAGGTGTACGTCGGCCGGTTGAGGCCCGCCGGGTAGCCGACGGGGGTCTCGCCGTCCGGGACCCCGACGGTGATCGGGAGGTACGAGCCCTCCTCGTGGATCAGGCCGACATCGATCACCGGTCCCGCCTTCTGCGCCATCCAGACCTCACGCTCGTGGGGCTTGCCCAGCTTCAACGGACCACCGAATTCCCCCTCGCTCCCGGTCTGCAGTGTCTTGACGTACACGAACTGGTCGCCGGTCACCGTCTGTTCGTCGCTCTCCCCGGCGACCGACGCGATCCGGTCGAGCAGTACGGCCGCACCGCGCGGGGCCTGTGCGTGGGAGCCTGTGCCCGCGGCGGACGGTGACGGAGCGCCGTCCTGGCCGGTCACGGCGAGCGTGGTCAGCAGCACCCCGCCCAGGGCCAGTCCGGCGGCGGGCAGCAGAACGGCAGGGCGCAGGAGACGGGGGAGGGCGGTGGCGCGGTCGCCGTCCTGGTCGATCAGACGCATCAGGGTGTCCTTGTGGTGGAGATGACGGCCCGGGGGCAGATCCCGTTCGGCCGGGGCCGGCAACAGCCGGCCCAGTTCCTCGCGTTCGGCCTGCTCGGGGCCGGAGGTGCGGTCGTTCATCGGGCTTCCTCCTGGATGGGCAGGGCCACGAACGGGGCCCTGCTCTCTACCTCTCCGCGGCCGGGGCGGGGTTCCCGGCCGGATCGGACCGCTTCTCCGGGGCGTGCTTCCCGCGTGGGCCCGTCCGGCGCCCGGCCGAGCTCCTCGTCGGTGAGCCGGCGCAGCCGGGCGCGGGCACGGGACAGCCGCGACCGCACGGTGCCCACCGGGATGCCGAGGGCCTCGGCGGTCTCGGCGTAGTCCAGACCGGACCAGACGCAGAGAACCAGCACCTCGCGTTCCTGGCGGCGGAGCCCGCCCAGCGCCCGCTGGACCGCGGCGAGCCGCCGTGCGTCGTCGACACGCCCTGCCGTGGCGTCCGCGATGTCCGCCACCGGCTCCGGGGCGGGGCGGCGGGCCAGGAAGGCCAGACGCCGCCCGATGCCGCGGTTGGCGTTGCGCGCCTTGTTCGTGGCGATCCCGAGCAGCCACGGCCGCAGCGAGTCGCCCTCCGGTTCGACGGCGTGACGGGTGCGCCAGGCCGCCAGGAAGGTCTCGGACAGCACCTCCTCGGCCGTCGACCAGTCGCCCGTCAGCCGGTAGGCGTGGTTGTAGACCGCCCGCGCGTACTCCTCGTAGAGCGCGGCGAACGCCTCGCGGTCGCCCGCCCTGATCCGTGCACGCATGCGCTCCCGATCTCCGTGTTCGTTACACCTCACACCACCTACCTCTCCGGCCGGGCCTCTGAGTTCCGGTGACCCGCGCCACACCGCGGGGCGTGGGGCCGCGGCAGCTCCTGCCCGGCCGGTGGCGATGCCCGGTCCCGGTCCCCGGCCGGTCTTCGTGGACGCCGGCCGGGAGCGGGTGAGGTATCGGGATCCCCAACACCCGAAGGCTCATGCACCGCCCTCAGAGGTGCCGTCCTCACCGAGAGGGTGTGAGCCGAAATCAGTGTTCTGCTGCATCCCAGACCAGATCACCGGCATGATCCACGACAGCGACACAGGTCTCCTCGGTGCCGCCGAGGGCAGCGTGCCGGAGCAGAACCGGCGTCCCCGATTCGAGGGCGGCAGCGATGTCCTGGAGCATGGAGCCCACCGAACTCCACAGCGGCACCCCGAGCAGCCACGTCTCGTGGTCCCACCGGAAAACCGCGCCATGGGAATCGCCGGGGCGCAGGTCGACGATGAGTCCGTCGTCGCCGGGGCTCATCGCGATCGGCAGGAACAACGGCAGGAACCGCGGCTCCGGTTCTCCGTTCGCGCCGAAGGATGCCCCTTCCTCTTCAGCGATCAGCAACCAGATGTCTCGAGTCTCCAGGGCCTCTTCCAAGCTCACCGGAGCGAACGGTCCAGGAATCCAGTATTCGGCGCTGACACGCTCCAGGCCCCACCACTCGTGCACGTCGGTGGGAAGTGCCACCGCAAGGTCCGCCTCCACCGCGCGGAGCCGACTCTCGGCCGCAGCCGGTCGGAGGGGCCTCGTCCGAAGACGGTCCCTGAACCAGGCTTCGATGCGATCCCGCGACGTGTGCACTTCTTGATCGCTCGTGGTCATGGCCGTAAGTCTCTCAAGGAGCTCCGGCAGGTGAGCTCCCCACTCATGGAGCCTGTCCGGGCGGGTCCAGGTCAGGAAGATGCGCCGACCGCGACGGCACAACCGATCGCGGTGGCCGCGTCGGTGCTGTTCTCGGGGAAGTCGAATTCCCCCGCCTGCCCGTGCTCACTCCCCACCTCACGCCACAGGCAGGCCGTGACCGTAGGCACTCCGCCATCGGGGAAGGCCGGCTCCTCGACGTACCTGCGGAACACCTCCGGCACCGAGTCCACCACGCCTGGCCAGGGTTCGTCGTCGACATACGGGCTCATCGCCGACTCGTGGTCGAAGCCTCGGATGTAAGTACCCGCCGGAGAGAAGACGACGTCGAACTCGTCCCCTGAACCGTTCCGCATGGAGGCGACCTCCTCCGTCTCCGACCAGGTCGAACTGAACGAGTAGTAGCGCTCACCGTCAGGGTTCAGCACGGCCTCCAACATGGCTATCGATCGGCACAGGTCCCGCAGCACCGGGATGTCAGGAAGGACTTCGGCGACGTCATGAACAGTCATGCGGCCCATGAAAGCGCACGTCACTGACGTCAGCATGTGTGTTCGCCGATCGGAAGGGCGCAGGCCCGGAAGAGCAGCGGCATCGGCCTGATCGGCCTATCCCCAGGAGCGAACGCCCGCGAGTTCCTCGGAGATCTGCCAGATACGCTGCGCGTCCTCGCCGCCGCGCAGGCGGCCGTACAGATGCTGCTCCGCCGGGCCGCCACCCAGGTGCCCGGTCCCGCTCGGTCCGTAGAACCCGCCGCCCACGGCCTCGGGTGACGTGGCGGCGTGGAGGGCGGGCAGCTGCGCCGTGTGCACCGTTCCGACCACGACGCCGCGGGCGGACAGGACGCGGATCAGGCGCACGCCCAGCGTGTCCTTGGCGCGGCCGACCTCGGGGCGGGCGGCGAGCAGGCTCGTAGGCGCCACTCCCGGGTGGGAGAGGTTGCTCGTGATGCCCCAGCCCGCTGCCCTGCTCCGGCGGTCGAGTTCGAGGCCGAAGAGACCGAAGGCGATCTTCGACTGGCTGTAGGCGCGCATGCCGTTGTACGAACGCTCCCAGTTCAGGTCGTCCCAGTGGATCGCGTTGCGGTTCGCGGCGACGCTGATCTGGGACGTCACACGGGCCCGGCCGGCTCGTAGCAGCGGCAGCAGGTGGTTGACCAGGGCGAAGTGGCCCAGATGGTTGGTGCCGAACTGCAGCTCGAAGCCGTCGGCCGTCGTCTGCCGGTCGGGCGGGGTCATGACGCCGGCGTTGTTGACGAGGAGGTGAATGGGGCGGTCCTCGTCCAGCAGGGTCTCGCCGAGCTCCGCGACCGAGGCGAGCGAGGAGAGGTCGAGGGCGCGCAGCGACACGTTCGCGCCGGGGGCCTGATCACGGATCCTGGCGACTGCTGCCTCGCCCTTACGCGGATTGCGGACCGGCATGACGACCTCCGCGCCGGCGGCGGCCAGCCGCGTGGCGATGCCGAGCCCGATCCCGTCACTCGCTCCGGTGACGACCGCGCGCCGGCCGGTCAGGTCGGGAACGGTGATGTCGATGTCCTGTCGTGGCATGAGTGCACTCCCTGATGAAGTCGTTGCCCCCACCGTGACCCCGACGACCGGACCTATCCAGGGACTCCCGATCCACCGATACGCGCGGCCGGCGCGGCCAGGCTGGAGCTGACCTGCACAGACAGCGCCGGGGACAGGCCTGCCGCCCGCCCGTCCCCGCCGCAGAGGGGGATCGACGATCCGTGGATAAGCGCGGGTGCGCGGGCTACAAAGGAGCAGTACGAGAGGGAGAGAGCGCATGGAGATCGACCGAGCCGGACTCGCGGCGTTCCTGCGGCACCGCCGCGAGCTGCTGCAACCCGAGGATGTCGGCCTCCCGCGCGGACAGCGGCGCAGGACCAGCGGGCTGCGCCGCGAGGAGGTCGCCGAGCTCTGCCACATGTCGACCGACTACTACGCCCGGCTTGAGCGCGAGCGCGGCCCCCAGCCCTCCGAGCCGATGATCGCCTCGATCGCGCAGGGACTGCACCTCTCCCTCGACGAGCGGGACCACCTCTTCCGCCTCGCGGGCCACACCCCGCCCGTACGGGGCACAGGCACCGTCAGCGAGCACATCAGCCCCGGCCTGCTGCGCATCCTCGACCGGCTGGACGACACGCCCGCGGAGGTGGTCACCGAGCTCGGGGAGACGCTGCGGCAGACCCCGCTCGGCACAGCCCTCACGGGCGACACGACCCGATACACCGGTCCGGCGCGCAGCATCGGCTACCGCTGGTTCACCGACCCGGCCGCCCGCGAGCTCTACGCGCCGGACGACCACGCGTTTCTCTCCCGCATGTTCGCGTCCGGCCTGCGTGAAGTCGCCGCTCTACGGGGCCCGGGCTCCCGAGCCGCGCGCTACGCCGAGCTGCTCCTCACCCGGAGCGACGAATTCCGCGGCCTGTGGGACAAGCACGAGGTCGGCGTCCGCCCCCATCACGTCAAGCGCTTCGTCCACCCGGAGGTCGGCGCCCTCGAACTCAACTGCCAGAACCTCCTCGACCCGGACCAGTCACACCGACTGCTCGTCTACACGGCGGTCCCGGGCAGCGAGAGCCACGACAAACTGCGCCTCCTCGCAGTCATAGGCCCGCCCGCGCTGCGCTGACCTGAGTGCGGCGCGGCAGGGGCGCCGTGACTCCGGTCGTTGGGAAGTTACGGACGTCCATGCCGGACATATGGGGGCCACTTTCTGTCCGTATCTTCCCAACGCCCCCCAGCGACCCCGCGGCTGGATGGCCTGACGTGTCGCACCGCGGCGTTAGTCTGACGATCATGCCGGACGACTCCCCTCTCATACAGAGCCTGCGTGCCGCGGTCGCCGCCGCTCCCGCCGATGTGCCGCTGCGGTTGCACCTGGCCCAGCTCCTGCTGGAGGAGGGACGGTCCGATGACGCCGTCGCCGAGGCGGCCGTAGCCCTGCAGCACGCACCGGGTGACGCCCAGGCCCGGACCCTGATGGCCCGGGCCATGGGCCTGGCGTCCCCGGTCGAGAACCCCCCGGCGTCGGAGCAACCCCCGCAGTCGGAGCAAACCTCTCGCCAGCGGGCCGGGTTCGACTGGAAGGCCGCCGCGGAACAGGTCGGGGACGCAGTGCCGCCGCGGTTCGCCGAGACGCCGATCCGCGCGGACGGGCAGGACGACTCCGCAGGTGCCGACGCGTGGGACGTCGAGGAGCCCGGCACTCTGCGGCTGGCCGACGTCGGCGGCATGCAGGACGTCAAGGACCGCCTGGAGGCCGCCTTCCTCGCCCCGCTGCGCAACCCCGAGCTGCGCAAGCTGTACGGGAAGAGCCTCCGCGGCGGGCTGCTGCTGTACGGGCCGCCCGGCTGCGGCAAGACGTTCGTCGCGCGGGCAGTGGCCGGTGAACTCGGCGCCGCGTTCCTGTCCGTGTCCGTGAACGACGTCCTCGACATGTGGATCGGCAACTCCGAACGCAACATGCACGAGATCTTCGAGACCGCACGCCGCCAGGCGCCCTGCGTGGTCTTCCTGGACGAGCTGGACTCCCTCGGCGCCAAGCGCAGCCGCACCGCGCACAGCGGTATGCGTAACACCGTCAACCAATTGCTCAGCGAGCTGGACGGCATCGACTCGGCCGCGAACGAGGGCGTGTTCGTACTGGCAGCCACCAACGTGCCCTGGGACGTGGACAACGCCCTGCGCCGCCCCGGCCGCCTGGACCGGACGATCCTCGTCCTGCCACCCGACGGACCCGCCCGGGAGGCGATCCTCCGCCACCACCTGCGGGACAGGCCCATCAAGAACATCGACCTGGGCAAGCTGGCCAAGATCACCGACGGTCTGTCCGGCGCGGACCTGGCCCATGTCTGCGAAGCCGCGGCCGAGCGGGCACTACTGGACTCGGCGCGCACCGGTACCGTACGGATGATCGACATGAAGGACCTGCTGGCCGCCGCGCGCGACGCAGTACCGTCCGCCGAACCGTGGTTCGCCTCCGCGCGCAACGTAGCGATGTTCGCCAACGAGGGCGGCATGTACGACGACCTGGTGGCGTATCTGAAGAAGAGGCGCAAGCTGTGACTGCGACCCTGCACCCCACCGTTGAGCGGGCCGACCTGCTCATCGACCTCAAGCGGTACGAGGAGGCCAGGGAACTGCTGGCCGGGCGGCTCGCGGAGGACCCCGAAGACGTCCGGGCCTGGGTCAAGCTCGCCCGCAGCCACCTCTTCGGAGACAAGGAAGAGGGCGCGAAGGCGCTGGAAGCCACCGACCGGGCGCTGGCCCTGGATGCCGAGGACACCGGGGCCCTCACCATTCGCGCCCACGCCCTGCGGGCGTCGGGCCGCTTCCCGGAGACCGAGGGCGTGCTGCGCGAGGTGATCCGCCTGGACCCCGGCCACTGGCACGGCTACGCGCTGCTCGCCAACTGGCTTTGGCGCATCAGGATGATCAGCTCCGGACAGGCCAACGGCGGCACGGCCCGGCGCGAGGACATGACGGCCGGCCTGCGGGAGGCCGACGAACTCGTCCGGGAGGCCATCCGGCTGGGTCCCGAGGAGGTGTACGCCTACGAAGTGGCGTTGCTGATCGCCGACATGGCGGGCGACCGGGCCGCCGCCGAGCAGTGGGAGGGGGCCATCCTCCGGATCGACCCGCAGCACGAGGAGGCGTTGACCCGGCGGGCGAAGAAGGCGGCGACGGCCCCCGGCGTCAAGGCGACGGAGGCCGCCACCTTGTACGCCGACGCGCTGTCCTCCGCCCCCGGCTCGACGCTGATGCAGCGAGGCCTGGACGAGGCCTCCTACCGCCTGCTGCGCGGCGTCCGCTGGCTGGCCCTGCTCTGCCTGGCCCTCTCCGCCGCGGGCATCGACCTGTTCGCTACGGAGGGCGAGACCCAGCGGGAGCTGCCGCTGGTGCTCGGCCAGCGGCTCTGGGACCTCGTCCCCATGGCCGCCATCTGGGTCCTGGGAGCCCTGCTGCGGTATCGCCGCCTGCGGGCAGGCATTCAGGTCAACCTGCTGTCGCTCATCCGGCGCCGTACCTGGCCCCGCATCGTCCTGGGTCAGGCGGCATGGGCCATGCTCTGCGCGCTGCTGATCACCCAGATCCCCTGGACGCAACGCACGGTTCCGCTCGTGTTGTTCTGGGCCGGCGTGGTGCCGACGGTGGCGACGATGTGGTTCGACCGGAAGAAGACCGGCTGAGCCCGGCGCCCTGGGGCCCGCGCAACTCCACCACTCCGTGGCCGGTCTGGCCGGGGCGCTGTGCGACGTGCACCGGATTTCGGAAAGCCGGACTACGGGCTCACCCGGGAGCTTCTCCGTCGGCGACTGGACGAAGACGGCAGCCTCGCTCTCGAGGCTGGGGCGTCGTCGGGCTGAGTCAGTAAGTCCGTACCGGGTGCGGCGCCTTCCCTCTCTCTACCCTCGGACCATGAACGTGTTTCGCGGCGGGGGCGGCCGGCGCCTGAAGATGACCAACGGCGGCACGGCGGTGTTCGTGGACGTGCTGATGCTCTCCGTGTCCGCGCTGGCCCGTGAGCCGTGGCACTTCCGCTTCGCCGCCCTGCTGACGCTCCAGGACCAGAGCGTGATGGGGCGTGGAGTGGTCGGCTTCGATCTGTCGGAGCTCGACTGGGGGGACACACCGCAGGAGCGGGCCGCGGCCAAGAACTTCCTGCTGCGCGTCCTCGATCTGGCGCTGTCCAGGCACAGATGGGACGAGTTGACGTACGAGCCGCCCCGCGCCGAGGGCTACCTGCGCACGTACCGGGCGATGGTGGAGGTGTTCGACCCTGCGACCGCGAGGGGCGACGCGGGCGTCCTTCCCGGTCCGCAGGAGGCCGCGATGGCCTCGTGCGTACGTCACCGGGTGCTGGACGCGTTGCCCTTCTGGGAGGCGTGCGTGTTCTGCACGGCCGGGGTCTGAGGGTTCGGCGGACGGCACGACACAGGGGCTCAGCTGCCCCGTGATGATCAGGAGTCGAGTACGGCGGCGACGCCTTCGATCTCCACGAGCTGGTCGTAGTATCCGAGAACGGTGACGCCGAGCAACGTGCTCGGGACGTCGTGGTCGCCGAACGCGTTCCGGACCACCTCCCAGGCGGTCACCAGGTCTTCCTGCCGCGTGGAGGCCACCAGTACGCGTGTACTGATGACGTCCTGCAGACCGGCCCCCGCCGCTGCGAGTGCGGTCTTCATGTTCTCGAGGGCCTTCGCGGCTTGGCCGGCGTAGTCACCTACGGCCGCTGTTGACCCGTCCTCGTTCAGCGGGCACGCCCCGGCGAGGAAGATCAGCCGTGCGTCGGCGGGCGCGGTGGCTGCGTAGGCGTACTCGGCCACGTCGGACAGGGCGGTGGAGCGGATGAGCGTGACTGCACGGGGCATGGCGTCCAAGTCCTTGCGGAGGGGCGGGAATGCGTATTCCTAGCAGACCGTCGTCGGGGCTTCCCCTCATTTTCTCTGCCCACCGCAGATGAATAGGCTGCGGGGATGGGTGACATGTACGCAGTCGACCTCGCTCTGAATCTCCGTGCCACGGTGCCGAGCGCGGTCGTGGACGAGTTGAGATGGCATCTCGGCACTGCCTCCGGGCCGGCGGAGGGGACGACAGGCGCTCCTGCGGAAGAACTGGCCGGACCGGACGACGCGTTCCCCCTCCTCGCCGAGCGTGGACCGGCGTGGCGCATCGGTGGCCTGCTGGTGGGCGAGCTGTACCGGACAGACTGCGGCTGGGCTCTCATGGCCCGCCAGGAGGTGCACGCGGAGTGCCTCTCCGACCTGGACCCGCTTCTGGAGCAGTTGGCACGGCACTCCAGCACCGGGGGCGTCATCGGGCAGATCCGCTTCTACGAGGACCATGTGCCGGAACTGCTGATCAGCGAGTCGGGAACGCTGGTGCGGATGGCCCTCAAGCTGGACGAAGTCCGCGCTGTCCAGGCGTACCTGCCCCGGTGACACGACACGACACGACTCCGGCATCCGGACAGGCACAGGGCTTCCCGACGTGGCGGTGCGCGGCCGGTGTGTTCGCAGGGGCATCCCCCGCATCGCTTAGCTTCGTCCCATGAGTTCTTCTTTGAGTGTCTACTTGCTCGATGTGGCCGCTACGCATGCCCTGATCGGCTCCCGCGATGACCAGTTGCTGAAGGTGATACGCGATGACTTCGGGGATGACCTGGTTCGCGACGACGAGTACCACAGCTACGAGATCGAGAAGGGCGCCCCCACCGCGGACGAGGCGCTGCGCGCGGTTGTCCACGGTGGCCCCTTCAGCGGTGACCAGAACCATGCCTTCCAGTACGGCTACGCCTACAAGCGGCTGTGCTCGCTCACCGGCGCGTTCCTGCCCAACGACTGCTTCACACCGCACAAGGGTGACTGGCTGTCCGTCGTAGACCAGGGCCTGGAGGCTTTGGGTATCACCGCTGTGTCCGTGGAGGCGTTCAGCCACGGCGCTCCGCCCGCTCCCGTGCCCTACGCCCACACGCCGGGTTGCGGAGAGTGGACGCCCGACGAGATCGCCCTGGCGCTCCAGCAGTTCGAGGCCACCAAGCGCGCGGCCGACGCGGCGGGACAGGCGCCGCCCCTGGAGCCGGAAGTCGTGGAGGCCGTCATGCAGTGCCTCGACTGGATGCGGTACGCAGAAGCGCGACCGGGCTACGGCGTCATCGGCTTCCGCTCCTGAAACCGATGACGGGGCGCCGGGTGGTCGTCCACCCACTGAGCGCGACCGCCGTGGTGACGGTGAGGAAGGCATGCCCGCGCTCTTCAGTCACGGGTCACAGGGCCCGGCCGGACAGGTCCTGGTCCGATTAGACAAGCGGCTTGTCCTACGAACACGATGAGCGCGCACAACCGCGGCTGTACGGGGGCAACTGCGCGTGGCGTGAAACAGCCCTCCGCTCAGGTCGCTCCGTCCCCACCTCGAAACTGGAGAGCTTCGCCATGAGCTTCGGCGATCCCAACAACCCTTACAGCCAGCAGCCTCCGCAAGGCCAGCCCGGCTACCCGCAGCAGGCGCCGCAAGGCCAGCCCGGCTACCCGCAGCAGGCGCCGCAAGGCGTGCCCCCGCAGTACGGCTATCCCCAGCAGGCGCCGCAGGGCACGCCTCCTCAGTACGGCTACCCGCAGCAGCAGTACGGGGCGTACCCGCCGCCCGGCATGCCGGGGGCAGGGCTGCCGCCGCTGGCCCACTGGGGGCAGCGCGTCGGCGGGTACCTGCTGGACGTGCTGATCATTGCCGGCCCGATGTACGCACTCGGCTTCATCGACCTCGCGGGTAGCGATGACCCGGCGACTGCCGAGCCGGGGATCTTCTTCGCGATCGGCGTGGTCTACGCCCTCGGCATGGCTTTCTTCCAGCTCTACCTGGAGGGCAAGACCGGCCAGACCACCGGCAAGAAGGTCCTCGGTATCAGCCTGCACCGGGAGGCCGACGGCAGGCCGCTGGGGTTCGGCATGGCGTTCGTCCGTAAGCTCGCGCACTTCCTGGACAGCTTCGCCTGCTACCTCGGCTGGCTGTGGCCGCTGTGGGACGAGAAGAACCAGACTTTCGCCGACAAGGTGTGCAAGACCGTCGTCATCAAGGTCAACAAGGGCTGAGCTCTCGCCCGAGGCCAGGATTCACGCACGCGCGGGCCCATGGTCCCGCAACGCGAACCACAGCTCCGTCCGTACGTCCATGTCGTCCAGGTCCGCGTCCAGCAGCGCCGCGCACCGGGCGATGCGCTGGCGGACCGTGTTGCGGTGGACCTTGAGGGCCACCGCCGTGCGGTCCCAGCTGCCGTGGAGGCTCAGCCAGCAGCGCAACGTCTCGGCCAGGGGCTCGGTCAGGGGGGCCAGGAGCGTGCGGGCGTGGGCCTCGGCGCGGTCGGGCGGGATCAGGGCGGCCAGGCCGCCGGTACCGGGGCGGTGCGTGGTCAGCGGGGCGCGGGTCGCCTCGGCGTGGCCCAGCGCGCGGGCCGCCTGGGTGTCGGCGTCGGGCAGGGCGGCGACCCGAGCGGGGCCGGAGACGCCGAGGGTCCAGCCGGGCTGCGGGGGCACCGCTTCGTGGCGGCCGGGGAGCAGGACCCGTACGGTCTCGCGGTCCACGTCCGAGAGGGCGGAGCCCAGCGCGGCGCCGAGGGCCCCGGCGTTCAGCGCGCCGGCCGGGGTGCCGTCGGCCCGCCGGGCGTGGACCACCGTCCAGGAGTCGCCGTCGCCCAGCAGCGGGGCCACGTCCTCCGGGGCCGCGCCCAGCAGCAGCCGTACGAGCGCCGCCGAACGGCCCGCGGCGTCGGCGCCCTGGTGCGGGGCCGTGAGCAGGGAGAGCAGGACGACGGCGATCCCCGCGACGGTGTGGTCGCCGAAGTCTCGCCGGGGCGTCGCCAGGGCGAGGGCCAGCCCCTGCCCGCCCCCGAGCGCGTACGCGAAGAGGTGGGTGCCGCCCCGGGTGTCGGTCGCCGACGAGGGGCTCGGCTTACGGTCCGGGGCCGGACCCGTGGACCCTGAGGGCGCGGTGGGCGCGGTGGGCGCCACCACCCGGGCCAGCCGGGCCAGTGCCGTCTGCACATCCGGTGCCGGGCGCCCGCCCGCCGCGTGCAGCACACCGCCGTCCGCCGTGAGCAGCGCGACCCGGCCCTCCAGCTGCACCGCGAGCTGGCGCAGCACCGCCGGCACCGGGTCCGGGCGGGCCGCCGCCGTCGCGAGGGCCTGCTGTGCCCGGGTCACCCGGCGCAGCTCGCGGTGCCGGGCCTCCGCCATGAGCCGCCACACCGCCTGGGCGATCGCGGTGAAGCGGGTCTCCGGCGGCACCTCCAGCAGCGGCAGTCCGTGCCGGTCGCACGCCTCCACCAGGGCGGCCGGCACCGTGTCGTGCACCGGCGCCACCCCGAAGCCGAGCGCCGCCGCCCCCGCCTGCACCAGCCGGGCCACATAGGTGTCCGCGTCCGTGAGCTGCACCCCGGCGCTCAGCAGCAGCTCACCGCCGAGCAGATACGGATACGGGTCGGCCATCTCCGAGGTGTGTACCCACAGCAGCTCCGCGTGGTCCGGGCCGGCGATCCGGCGCAGCCCGAGTTCCTCCCGGGCCAACAGCTCGGAGAGGGCGATGGGAGGGGCGGGTGGCCCTGCGGGGGAGTCCGGCATGGATGGTCCATCCATTCAGCTTCATGAGGATGGAGGAAACGTACACTTCAGCGTCGGCTTCCAGCCACCTACCGTCTTCATCACCACACCCCCTGAGCGGAACCGAGACGGAGGAAAGCCCATGGCTGTCGACTACGCGGTGATCGTGGTCTATCTGGCCGGCATGCTCGCCATGGGCTGGTGGGGCATGCGCCGCGCCAAGTCCAAGAGCGAGTTCCTGGTCGCCGGACGACGGCTCGGCCCCTGGATGTACTCGGGCACCATGGCCGCGATCGTCCTCGGCGGTGCCTCGACGATCGGCGGAGTCGGCCTCGGCTACCAGTACGGGCTCTCCGGTGCCTGGATGGTCTTCACGATCGGCCTCGGGCTGCTCGCCCTGTCCGTCTTCTTCTCCGCGCGCATCGCCCGGCTGAAGGTCTACACCGTCTCCGAGATGCTCGATCTGCGCTACGGCGGCCGGGCCGGGGTCATCTCCGGTGTCGTCATGTGGGCGTACACGCTGATGCTCGCGGTCACCTCGACCATCGCCTACGCCACCATCTTCGACGTCCTGTTCGACGTGAACCGCACCGTGGCGATCATCCTGGGCGGCACCATCGTCGTCGCGTACTCCACGCTCGGCGGCATGTGGTCGATCACGATCACCGACATGGTGCAGTTCGTCGTCAAGACGATCGGCGTCCTGCTGCTGCTCCTGCCGATCGCCGTCGTCAAGGCCGGCGGCTTCAGCGAGATGAAGGCGAAGCTGCCGACGGAGTACTTCGACCCGCTGGGCATAGGCGGCGAGACGATCTTCACGTATGTCCTGATCTACACCTTCGGCATGCTGATCGGCCAGGACATCTGGCAGCGCGTGTTCACCGCGCGCAGCGACCGCACGGCACGCTGGGGCGGCACCGTCGCCGGTACGTACTGTCTGGTCTACGCCGTCGCCGGTGCCGTCATCGGGACGGCGGCCAAGGTGATGTACCCGAAGCTGCCCAGCGCCGACGCCGCCTTCGCGACGATCGTGAAGGACGAACTGCCGGTCGGCGTGAGGGGACTGGTGCTGGCCGCCGCGCTCGCCGCGGTGATGTCCACCTCCTCCGGCGCCCTGATCGCCTGCGCGACCGTGGCCAACAACGACATCTGGTCGCGGCTGCGGGGCGTGGTCGCCAGGGAAGGCGGCGAGGAGCGGGACGAGGTGAAGGGGAACCGGGCCTTCATCCTCATCATGGGCGTCGCCGTCATCGTGATCGCCATCGCGCTCAACAATGTCGTCGAGGCACTGACCGTCGCCTACAACCTGCTGGTCGGCGGCTTGCTGGTGCCGATCCTCGGTGGCCTGCTCTGGCGCCGGGGCACGGCGGCGGGCGCGCTGGCGGCCGTGGCCGTCGGCGGTGTCGCGGTGATCGGACTGATGGCCGCCTACGGAATCCTCGCCAACGAGCCGGTCTACTACGGGCTGATCGCCTCACTCGTGGTCTACGTCGTCGTCTCGCTGGCGACCAGGCCGACCGATCCCGCCGTGCTGACCGCCTGGCGTGAGCGCCTGGCCGGGCGCGGGACCGAGGACCCGGCCACCCCGGACCCGGTCGCCGTCTGACCGCCCCTCCACCGGCCCAGGGACCCGGACGGGCCCCTGGCAGACTGAATACCGTATGAACGCCCACAAGGCGCGCATGGCACAACGAAAGGCACCCGCACCCATGAGCAGCAACGAATCGCCGCGCGGACCCGTCGACTCCTCCCGCGTCCCGCGGTACGCCGGACCCGCGACGTTCGCCCGGCTGCCCCGGCTCGACGAGGTCGGCTCCGCCGATGTCGCCGTCGTCGGCGTGCCCTTCGACAGCGGCGTCTCCTACCGGCCCGGCGCCCGGTTCGGCGGCAACGCGATCCGGGAGGCCTCGCGCCTCCTGCGCCCCTACAACCCGGCGCAGGACGCCTCCCCCTTCGCCCTCGCCCAGGTCGCCGACGCGGGGGACATCGCCGCCAACCCGTTCAACATCAACGAGGCCGTGGAGACCGTCGAGGCCGCCGCCGACGACCTGCTCTCCACCGGCGCCCGGCTGATGACGCTCGGCGGCGACCACACCATCGCGCTGCCCCTGCTGCGTTCCGTCGCCAAGAAGCACGGCCCCGTGGCCCTGCTCCACTTCGACGCGCACCTGGACACCTGGGACACCTACTTCGGCGCCGAGTACACCCACGGCACCCCGTTCCGCCGCGCCGTCGAGGAGGGCATCCTCGACACGGAGGCGCTCTCCCACGTCGGCACGCGCGGCCCGCTGTACGGCAAGCAGGACCTCACCGACGACGCCAAGATGGGCTTCGGCATCGTCACCTCCGCCGACGTCATGCGGCGCGGCGTCGACGAGATCGCCGACCAGCTGCGGCAGCGCATCGGCGACCGTCCGCTCTACATCTCCATCGACATCGACGTGCTCGACCCGGCGCACGCCCCCGGAACCGGCACCCCGGAGGCCGGCGGCCTCACCTCGCGCGAGCTCCTGGAGATCCTGCGCGGACTCTCCTCCTGCCACCTCGTCTCGGCCGACCTGGTCGAGGTGGCCCCGGCGTACGATCACGCGGAGATCACTTCCGTCGCCGCCTCGCACACGGCGTACGAGCTGACGACGATCATGTCCCGCCAGATCGCGAAGGGCCGCACCCAGTGAGTCACGACCACGACGACCGGCCGCAGCTCACCGCCGCGCAGGCCGAGGCCGCCCTGAACCCTCCGTCCGGACGCAACGGCGGCGACCTCGTCGTCGAGACCCTCCAGGGCCTCGGCGCCACCACGGTCTTCGGGCTGCCCGGCCAGCACGCGCTCGGGATGTTCGACGCACTGCGCCGCTCCTCGCTCTCGTACGTCGGACTGCGCGTCGAGAACAACGCGGGTTTCGCCGCCGACGCCTACGGCCGGATCACCGGCGAGGTGGCGCCCCTGCTCCTCTCCACCGGTCCGGGCGCCCTGACCTCCCTGGCCGCGCTCCAGGAGGCCGCCGCCGCGTCGGCGCCCGTGCTGGCGATCTCCAGCCAGATCCCCACCGCCGGGCTCGGCGGCGGGCGCCACGGCTATCTGCACGAACTCCGCGATCAGAAGGCGTCCTTCCGCGACATCGTGAAGTCCGTGCACACCGTGCGTACGGCGTCACAGATCCCTTCCGCGATCGCCGCCGCCTGGGAATCCGCGCTGACCGCCCCGCACGGCCCGGTCTGGGTCGAGATCCCGCAGGACGTGCTGCTCGCCGAGACGATCCTGCCCGTCGTCAGCGCGCTCGACGCCACCCCGCGTGAGCTGTACCCGCGGCCGGAGCTGACGCTCGCGGCCGCCCACCTGCTGTCGAATGCGGAACGTCCGGCGATCATCGCGGGCGGCGGAGTCGTACGCTCCGACGCTTCCGGAAAGCTGCGCGCGCTCGCGGAGAAGATCAACGCCCCGGTCGTCACCACGTTCGGCGGCAAGGGCGCCTTCCCCTGGGAACACCCGCTCTCGCTCCGGTCCTGGCTGGAGGACCGGCACACCACGGACTTCCTGGAGTCCGCGGACGTGCTGCTGGTCGTCGGCTCGGGACTGGGTGAACTCTCCTCGAACTACCACACGTTCGCACCGCGCGGCCGGGTCATCCAGATCGAGGCCGACGCCGGGAAGCTGGAGTCCAACCACCCCGCGCTCGGCATCCACTCCGACGCCCGCGAGGCCCTCGCCGACCTCCTGGACGCCGTGGAGCCCCGCGAGGACGACACCGCGCCGGAGCGCGTCCGGTCGCTGCTGGAGCGGGTCCACGAACGCATCGCGGCACAGGACCTCACGCTTGAGCAGCAGGTGCTGGCCTCGGTCCGCGAGGCGCTGCCCGACACCTCGCCCAGCTTCTGGGACATGACGATCCTCGCCTACTGGGCCTGGTCCGCCTTCGACGCCCGCCGTCCGAACACGATGCACTCGGCCCAGGGCGCGGGCGGTCTCGGCTACGGCTTCCCCGCCGCGATCGGCGCCGCCGCGGCCGATCCGACGAAGCCGGTGCTCGCGGTCTCCGGCGACGGTGGCGCGATGTACTCGATCGCCGAGCTCGCCACCGTGCGGCAGTACGACCTGCCCGTCACCTGGCTGATCGTCGACGACGGGGGCTACGGCATCCTGCGGGAGTACATGACGGGCGCCTTCGGCGAGGCCACGGCGACCGAACTCTCCCGCCCGGACTTCGTCGCCCTCGCCGAGTCCTTCGGCGTCCCCGCGGTCCGTACGACGCCGGAGGCCCTCGCCGCCGACCTCGGCAAGGCCCTGGCTGCCCCCGGGCCCTCGGTCGTCGTGCTCCCGGCGCTGCTGAAGATGTTCGAGCCGACGCACCTCTGACCCCGGCCCTCCGCCGGGTCCCGGACCGGCTTCCGGCCCGGGACCTGCCGGGGAGAGCGCCGTGGCGTCGGTCACCGGGCCCGGCCCGGAGGCCTTGCGGCGTGGGACCGGCGCCGGGACGGCCCTCCTGCCTGTGTCCCAGGCCATAGCTCGGTCTGTCCGTTCCGCGCATCATGTCCGGGTGCTCCGCAGGGGCGACCAGCGAGACGGTGCGGAGGACGGTATGACTCACCAGCGGATGACCCGGTACTCCCGCGCCGCGCTCGGCGCCGCCCTGATCGGTGGCGCCCTCGCCCCGGCGGCCGTGGCGTCGCCCGCCACCGCGGCACCGGCCCCCGCCGTCTCCTGCGCCTCGGACCGGGCCGGACTCGCCGCGAAGATGTCCAAGGACATCACCGCGGCCCTCAAGGGGCACAAGTCCACCCCCGCCCTGGCGGTGCAGGACCACCGGACGCGAACGAGCTGCACGCTGCGGCCCGCCCAGCAGGTGGACTCGGCGAGCGTGGTCAAGGTCACCGTCCTCGCCGCACTGCTCTGGGACGCGCAGAAGACCGGCCGGCCGCTCACCCCGCACGAGAGCAAGCTCTCCACAGCCATGATCACCGAGTCGGACAACGACGCGACCACCGAGCTGTGGGACAAGCTCGGCCCCGCGAAGGTCAAGGGCTTCCTCAAGGCCGCGGGAATGACCCGTACGGCACTGGACGCCAAGGGCGCGTGGGGGCTCACCCAGATCACCGCCCATGACGAACAGCGTCTCCTGACCCTCGTGACGGCCAGGAACAAGGTCCTCGACGACAGCTCGCGGACCTTCGTCCTGGACCGGATGCGCAAGGTCGTCCCGGAACAGCGCTGGGGAGTTCCGGCCGGTGCCCCCGGCGACGCGACGGTGCAGCTCAAGAACGGCTGGCTGGAGCGCTCCACACACGGCTGGCGCGTCCACAGCGTCGGCGCTTTCAGCGGCAAGGGACACGACTACGCGATCACCGTGCTCACGCAGGACAACAAGACGATGGAGGACGGCATCGACACCATTCAGGCCGTCTCCAAGGCCGTCCACAAGGACATCGGGCCCGCCACCCACTGAGCGCCGCCGCTGCCCCCTTGAGTCCTAGGACCACCGGCCCCCGGGATCCGCCCATCGGCTGAGAATTGTTGCGGGAGGATGAAATCTTCGGCCGACCGCGTTGGAGTCTTGCGGTAGGCCCAGGCGGGGCAACGGGGCGACACAGGAGGCACGCGTGGGCGCGGAGAAACAGGGCGCGGAGAAACAGGGCGCCGGGACGCAGGACCCCGAGACACAGGGGTGGGGCCGGCGGCTGAGCGGATACGCCTGGCGCTACCGGCGCAACGTCGTCCTCGCGCTGGGCTCGTCGCTCGCGGGCATGGCCGTGATGGCGCTGGTCCCCCTCATCACCAAGGTGATCATCGACGACGTCGTCGGCAGCCACACCCGTTCCCTCGGCGTCTGGACCGGCCTGCTCATCGGCGCGGCCGTCCTCGTCTACATCTCCACCTTCGTCCGCCGCTACTACGGCGGGCGGCTCGCCCTGGACGTCCAGCACGACCTGCGTACCGAGATGTACGGCACCCTCACCCGGCTCGACGGGAAGCGCCAGGACGAGCTCTCCACCGGGCAGGTCGTCGGGCGTGCCACCAGCGACCTCCAGCTCATCCAGAGCCTCCTCTTCATGCTCCCGATGACCATCGGGAACATCCTGCTCTTCCTGATCTCCCTGGTGATCATGGCGTGGCTCTCGCTGCCCCTCACCCTCGTCGCCCTCGCCGTCGCCCCCGCGCTGTGGTTCATCGCCCGCCGGTCCAAGGCGCGCCTCTTCCCGGCCACCTGGTACGCCCAGAGCCAGGCCGCCGCCGTCGCCGGAGTGGTCGACGGCGCAGTCTCGGGCGTCCGGGTCGTCAAGGGGTTCGGCCAGGAGGAGCAGGAGACCGGCAAGCTCCGCGAGGTCAGCCGCAGGCTCTTCGCGGGCCGGCTGCGCACCATCCGGCTGAACTCCCGCTACACCCCGGCGCTCCAGGCCGTCCCCGCGCTCGGCCAGGTCGCGATGCTGGCTCTCGGCGGCTGGCTTGCCACCCGGGGCGAGATCACGCTCGGCACGTTCGTCGCCTTCTCCACCTACCTCGCCCAGCTCGTCGGCCCGGTCCGGATGCTCGCCATGGTCCTCACCGTCGGCCAGCAGGCCCGCGCCGGTGTGGAGCGCGTCCTGGAGCTCATCGACACCGAGCCGTCCATGGAGGACGGCACCAAGACGCTGCCGGCCAACGCCCCCGCGAGCGTCGAGTTCGACGACGTCCGCTTCGGCTACGACGACGACCGGCCGGTCCTGGACGGCTTCTCCCTCACCATCGAGCCGGGCGAGACCGTCGCCGTCGTCGGAGCCTCCGGCAGCGGCAAGTCCACCGTCTCGCTCCTGCTGCCCCGCTTCTACGACGTGTCGCACGGCGCCGTCCTGGTCGGCGGCCACGACGTCCGCGAGCTGACCCAGGACTCGCTGCGGGCCGCCATCGGCCTCGTACCGGAGGACAGCTTCCTCTTCTCCGAGTCCGTCGGCGCCAACATCGCGTACGGATACCCGGGCGCCACCCAGGAGCAGATCGAACGCGCCGCGAGCGCCGCCCAGGCGCACGGCTTCATCTCCGAACTGCCCGAGGGCTACGACACCAAGGTCGGCGAGCACGGGCTCACCCTCTCCGGTGGCCAGCGCCAGCGCGTCGCGCTCGCCCGCGCCATCCTCACCGACCCCCGCCTGCTGCTCCTCGACGACGCCACCTCCGCCGTCGACGCCCGGGTCGAACACGAGATCCACGAGGTCCTGGCCCAGGTCATGGAGGGCCGCACGACCCTGCTGATAGCTCACCGCAGGTCCACGCTCGGTCTCGCCGACCGCATCGCCGTCCTCGACCAGGGGCGGCTCGCCGACATCGGCACGCACGCGGAACTGGAGCGCCGCTCGGCGCTCTACCGCCGGCTGCTCACCGACCCCGACGAGATGGGCGGCACCTCACCCGGGCACCAGCCGTCGGTCACCGCCGAACCCGAGGACGACCGAGCGCTCCTGGAAGAGCTGGACGCGGAGTTCGACGCCGAGCGCGGTCTCACCCCCGGGCTGTGGATCCGCAAGGAGGAGCGGCGCGACGCGGCGGCCGCCGGGATGCCCGCCACCCCCGAGCTGCTCGCCCAGGTCGAGGCGCTGCCGCCCGCCACGGACGCCCCCGGTATCGACGAGGCGAGCGCGGTGCGACCGGAGAAGTCGTACGGTCTGCGCAGGCTGCTGCACGGCTTCGGAGCCCCGCTGCTGGTGAGCCTGGCACTGGTCGCCGTCGACGCGGGCATGGGACTGCTGCTGCCGGTGCTGATCCGGCACGGCATCGACGACGGCGTCACGAAGATGGCGCTCGGCGCGGTCTGGGCGGCTGCCGGACTCGGTCTGCTGGCCGTCCTCGTGCAGTGGGCGGCCCAGATCGGTGAGACCCGGATGACGGGCCGCACCGGCGAACGCGTGCTGTACTCCCTGCGTCTCAAGATCTTCGCCCAGCTCCAGCGGCTCGGACTCGACTACTACGAGCGCGAGCTGACCGGCCGGATCATGACCCGGATGACCACGGATGTGGACGCGCTCTCCACCTTCCTGCAGACCGGACTGGTCACCGCCTTCGTCTCCATGGTCACCTTCTTCGGCATCACGGTCGTGCTGCTCGTCCTCGACATCCAGCTGGCCCTGGTCGTCTTCGCCACGCTGCCGCTGCTGATCGTCGGTACGTTCTTCTTCCGGCGCAAGAGCGTCAAGGCGTACGAGCTCGCCCGTGAGCGCATCAGCGTCGTCAACGCCGACCTCCAGGAGTCCGTCTCCGGTCTGCGGATCGTCCAGGCGTTCCGGCGCGAGCGTGACGGCGCCGAGCGGTTCGCGGCGCGCAGCGACCACTACCGCCAGGCGAGGGTGCGCGGTCAGTGGCTGATCTCGGTCTACTTCCCGTTCGTCCAGCTGCTGGCCTCGGTCGCGGCGGCCGCCGTGCTGATCGTCGGTGCCGGCCGTGTCGACAACGGCACGCTGACCACGGGCGCGCTGGTGGCCTATCTCCTCTACATCGACCTGTTCTTCGCTCCCGTGCAGCAGTTGTCCCAGGTCTTCGACGGCTACCAGCAGGCCACCGTCTCCCTCGGCCGGATCCAGGAACTCCTGCGCGAGCCGACCTCCACGGCCGACCACGACGAGCCGGTGGACGTGACGTCGCTGCGCGGCGAGATCGCCTTCGAGAACGTCTCGTTCGCCTACGCAGACGAGGAGGAGGCCCTCACCGGCATCGACCTGCGGATCCCGGCGGGCCAGACGGTCGCCTTCGTCGGTGAGACGGGGGCGGGCAAGTCCACGCTGGTCAAGCTCGTCGCCCGGTTCTACGACCCGACGAGCGGACGGGTCACGGCGGACGGCACGGATCTGCGGCAGCTCGACAGGACGGCGTACCGGCACCGGCTCGGGGTCGTGCCGCAGGAGGCCTACCTCTTCGAGGGGACGGTCCGCGACGCCATCGCCTACGGTCTCCCGGAGGCCACCGACGCCCAGGTGGAGGCGGCGGCAAGGGCCGTCGGCGCCCACGACATGATCGCCACCCTGGAGGACGGCTATCTGCACGAGGTCGCCGAACGGGGCCGCAATCTCTCGGCCGGCCAGCGCCAGCTGATCGCGCTCGCCCGCGCCGAACTGGTCGACCCCGACATCCTCCTGCTCGACGAGGCGACGGCCTCCCTCGACCTCGCCAGCGAGGCGCAGGTCAACCAGGCCACCGACCGGCTGGCCGGACGGCGCACCACCCTGGTGGTCGCCCACCGGCTGACGACGGCGGCGCGTGCCGACCGGGTCGTGGTGATGGACCGGGGCAGGGTCGCCGAGGACGGCACGCATGCCGAGCTGCTGGCCAGGGAAGGCACGTACGCCCGGCTGTGGCGCACCTTCATAGGGGAGGGCATAGGGGAGGACGCCCCGGCGGGCGTATGACACCCCTTCCGCAACTGAACGCCGTCCTCCCGCGTCGTACACCCATGCGTACGTGTGTCTGATGGGGGTCGATATGTTCGAGGGGTGGATGGGGTGGACCGTGTGGTGAGACAGCCGAGGTCATCGGGACGGACGGGACCGGTGCGGCGCAGGACGGCGACGGGTCGGCGCAGGACGGTGTCGCTCCTCCTCCTACCGCTGCTCGGGGCCCTGGTGCTGGTGACGGGCCCCGTCGGGCAGGCCCCGGCGCAGGCCGCGTCGCCCTGCTCCGGACGGCTGGTCAAGACGGTCAAGTTCTCCACCGGTTCGCTGCGCGTCTACAAGAGCCGCGCCTACGCGTGCGCCGTCACCGTCGCCAGGAAGCCGGGCGCACGCAGGGCGATGCGGGTCTCGCTCCAGCCGCGCGGCGGCCGGGCGGTCGTCGACAGCGGCAGGTTCACCGAACTGGCCGGCCCGGTCACGGTGCACGCGCTCAACCGCTGCGTCCGCGCCTCAGGTTCCGTCGGGGGATCCTCCGGCTCCACGGGGTGGATCGGGTGCTGACGCGCGAGTGGGTCTGGCGTGACGGGTGTTACCACCGCTAGGTTCACGGCGACTGTCGTGAATCAAGGGGAGGGTGCATGCGCAAGGCGCTCAGAGGCGTTCTGTCGCTCGCGGTGCTCATAGGCACAGTGAGTGCGACCGGAGCCTCGGCCGGTGCGGCCACAGCCGCGGAACCGGCCGCGAAGCAGAGCAGCGGCCTCAGCAGCAACGAGAGCAGCAGCGAGGACATCAAGGACCGCATCCTGGCCATCCCGGGCATGAGTCTGATCGAGGAGAAGCCCTACCCCGGCTACCGCTTCTTCGTCCTGAACTACACCCAGCCGGTCGACCACAGGCACCCGTCCAAGGGCACGTTCCAGCAGCGGCTCACCCTGCTGCACAAGGACACGACCCGGCCCACGGTCTTCTTCACCAGCGGCTACAACGTCTCGACCAACCCCAGCCGCAGCGAGCCCACGCAGATCATCGACGGCAACCAGGTCTCCCTGGAGTACCGGTTCTTCACCCCGTCCCGCCCGGCCCCCGCCGACTGGTCGAAGCTCGACATCTGGCAGGCCGCCAGCGACCAGCACCGGGTCTTCAAGGCGCTGAAGAAGGTCTACTCCGAGAACTGGCTCACCACCGGCGGCTCCAAGGGCGGCATGACCGCCACCTACTTCGAGCGCTTCTACCCGAAGGACATGGACGGCGTCGTCGCCTATGTCGCGCCCAACGACGTGGTGAACAAGGAGGATTCGGCGTACGACCGGTTCTTCGCCCGCGTCGGCACCAAGGAGTGCCGGGACCGGCTGAGCGGTGTCCAGCGCGAGGCCCTCGTCCGCCGGGAGCCGCTGGAGAAGAAGTTCGAGGCGTACGCCGCCGAGAACGGCCTGACCTTCGAGACCGTCGGCACGCTCGACAAGGCGTACGAGGCCGTCGTCATGGACTACGTCTGGGCCTACTGGCAGTACAGCCTGCTCGCCGACTGCGACTCCATCCCGGCCGACGCCCCGAACGCCACCGACCAGGAGATCTGGGACTCCATCGACGGCATCTCGGGCTTCTCCGCCTACGCCGACCAGGGCCTGGAGACGTACACGCCGTACTACTACCAGGCGGGCACACAGCTCGGTTCGCCCGACATCAAGCAGCCCTGGCTGGGGAATCTGAGCCGCTACGGCTACCAGCCGCCGCGCAACTTCGTGCCGCGCTCCATCCCGATGAAGTTCCAGCCCTCGGCCATGCGTGACGTGGACAGCTGGGTCCGGAACAACGCCGAACACATGCTGTACGTCTACGGCGAGAACGACCCGTGGGGAGCCGAGCCCTTCCGACTGGGCCGCGGCGCCCGTGACAGCTACGTCTACACGGTGCCGGGCGGGAACCACGGCTCCAAGGTCGCCGGCCTCGTCGCCGACGAGAAGGCCAAGGCGACCGCCGCCATCCTGCGCTGGGCCGGGGTCGCTCCCGCGGCCGTCGAGGCCGATCCGGCGAAGGCGAAGCCCCTCGCGAAGTTCGACGCGCGCCTGGACGTGCGTGACGCCGAACTCCAGAGGGACCGGGGCACACTGCGGCCGTAGGGCCACTCCGCGCCGAAGTGGGCTGGGCCTGCCGGATGTTCACATCCGGTGGGCGCAGCCCACCGGCATGTCCCCGCCCAAGTGCACGTACAGATCCGTGGTGTCGGGGCAGAGCGCGCGTCGCGCCACCGCCGAGCCGATCTCGAACTCCGGTGGCCGCTCGCCCGATCCGTCGCAGGCGGTCTCCCTGACCTCGCTCTCGCGGAAGCTGTGGACACAGTCGCCGACGACCGTCAGCGGGCCGCCGCCCTGCCCGGGGTCGCCGGGATGCGGGGACTCCAGGTTGCGCATGCACGCGTACCCGCGGGGCGCGGCGGCGGGGCTTCCCGACGGGGCGGCGCCGCCGGGGGAGATGTGCAGGACGAAGTCGGTCGGTGGCGGGCAGGCCGGCCCGTCCGACGGCGTCCCGGTGTGGCGGGCCAGCACCCGGGCCCCCGCCCTCTCGCTGCCGCACGACACCTCGCGGAACACCTGTCCTCGCGAGCTGCAGTCGGCGGGACCCAGGAACTCCATCCCGTAACCCGACGGCGCCGTGCCGTCCTGGGGCCGGCCGGACGGCGCCCCCGCTGCGCCGCCCGCCGGCTGCCGGCAGGCGCTCAGGCAGACCGCCACGACGACGGGCAGGAGGGCGCGCGACACCCCCGCGACACGGCACTTCCCCATGAATGACCCCCGGTGCGTCCACACGGACGTGCACCCAGCGTGACCCGCCGGGGCGGGCACACGCCAGGTGCACGGGGTGTTTTTAGCTCGTTCGGGTGGTCACGGCGAGGGTGTGGCTCAGCTCCTGTACGACAGCCCGTAGCCGACGGGGTACAGCGCCTGCGTGGGCGCGTCCGCCCGTTGCACCGGGACCGGCAGCCTGCCCTCCGGCCGGGCCCGCCCCGCGATCACACGAGCCGCGGCCCGCAGCTCGACGTCCGTCCAGGAGTACGTGGCGAGGCTCGCGGCGTAGCCCGTACCGGCCAGGTGGGCGATGTCGTACGGATTGCGGATCGCGAGGGTGATCACCGGGACGCCGGTCGCCGCGAGGGCGCTGACCAGGGTGCGCTGGGTGCTGGACGCCGTGACGTTGTACGTGCCCACGATCACCGCGTCCTTGCCCTCGGCGGCGGCCACCGCCTCGGCGATCTTCGCCTGGGTCGGGGCCGTGCCCGTCGACAACGCCGTCGCCGCGTACCCCAGCTCCTCGAACGCCCCGGCGAGCGTGGTCGTCGGGGGGCCGGTCGTGCCGGAGGGGGAGGCCGGCTCGGCCCCGACCACCAGGAGGTTCTTGTGGGACCGGCGGGAGAGGGGCAGCAGCGAACCGGTGTTGGCCAGCAGCGTCGTCGTCCGCTCGGCGATCCGGTCGGCGGCGGCGAGGTGCGACGGGATGCCGACCGTGCGGTCGACGCCCCGCCGGGTGACGTACGGGTCGCGGAACAGGCCGAGCCGCGTCTTCAGCCGCAGGATGCGCAGGATCGATTCCTCGATGCGGGCCTCGCTGATCTCGCCACTCTTCACCGCGTTCAGGACCGCGTTCCACGCGACGTCCAGGTGCGGCGGGTTGAGCAGCTGGTCGACGCCGGCCTGCAGCGCGAGGACGGGGACGCGCTCGTCGCCGTACTTCGTGCGGACGCCCTCCATCCCGAGCGCGTCGGTGACCACGACACCGTCGTAGCCGAGCTCCTCCCGCAGGATGCCGGTGAGGATGGGCCGGGACAGGGTCGCCGGGTCCTCCGACGGGTCCAGGGCGGGCACCACGATGTGGGCCGTCATGATCGAGTCGATGCCGGCGGCGACGGCCGCCCGGAACGGAGGGGCGTCGAGCTCGGCCCACTGCTCGCGGGTGTGCGAGATGACGGGCAGACCGGTGTGGCTGTCGGTGCTGGTGTCCCCGTGGCCGGGGAAGTGCTTGGCCGTGGAGGCGATCCCGGCGCTCTGATACCCCTTCACCTGCGCGGTGACCATCCCGGCGACGGACTCCGGGTCGGAGCCGAAGGAGCGTACGCCGATGACGGGGTTGGCCGGGTTGACGTTGACGTCCGCGTCCGGCGCGTAGTTCTGGTTGATGCCCAGCGCCGCCAGCTCGGCCCCGGCGATCCTGCCCGCCGCGCGCGCGTCGGAGCGTGAACCGCCCGCGCCCAGTGCCATCGCACCCGGCAGCAGCGTCGCGGGCTCGCCGACCCGGCACACGATGCCGTGTTCCTGGTCGGTGGAGACGAGGAGTGGCAGCGGGGTGGGACCGGCGAGCCCGGCCCGCTGGATGCCGTTGGAGAGGGCGGCGATCTGGTGCGGGTCGCGGGTGTTGTGCGCCCAGGCGAAGTAGATGATTCCGCCGACGTGGTACGTGGAGATCAGCTCGGCGGCGTCGCGGACCCCGATCTCGGCGAGGTTGGCGTCGACGTCCGCCTGGTCGGGGTCGGTCGCGGAGTGTCCGTACACCCGCATCACGAAGAGCTGGCCGACCTTCTCCTCCAGGCTCATCCGGGCGATGAGCCGCTTGAGGCGGCTGTCCGGGGAGGTGCCTGTCGTGGCCGCCTGCGCGGCGCCGGGGAGAGCGGCGACGCCGGAGGCCGCGGCTGCGGCGGTCGCCGCGGTGGCGGTGAGGAGGGTGCGTCTGGAGGTGCGGTAGTGCACGTGAGCCCCTTCCGGTGCTGAAAGAAACTTCCAAGAAGGTACGGATATATGGAAAGTAACTACCAGTCAAGGGGGTGGTCCGAGAACGCGCGTGACACGCGGGACAAGGGGTGGACATGCCCGGCAATGGGTGCGGCGGGAGGTCCCTCAGTCTCCGGCCGGCCCGGACGTGGCCGCACCCGCCCGCGGCCCCGGCAGCTCGGCGCACCGCAACGACCGGGTGCTGAGCCCGACGAGCGCCCCGAGCGCCACGAACGCGGCGCTGACGGTGAACACAGGCTGCGTCCCCCAGGCGGCGATGGCCGCTCCGCTGAGGGGATACGTCAGCGGAGCGAGGCCGAGCGAGGACAGGGCCGCCACCGAGGTGACCCGGCCGAGGTACGCGGGGTCGGCGGCCGTCTGCAGAAGGGCCGCGCACAGGGCCCCGCTGAGTCCGGCGGTCAGACCGATGGTGACGCCGACCCCGACCGCGACGCCGAGGGAGGGGGCGAAGGCGAGCGCGCCGATGGCCACCGCCCCGAGGGCCAGGCACCCCTGTTGCACGAGCCCCGCGCGCGGGAGACGGCCGTGGGCGGCCAGGAGGAGGGACGCGCCGGCCGCCCCCAGGCCGAAGCCGCCCACGATCCAGCCGAGCCCGGCGGCGCCCCAGCCGTGCTCGTCCGCCAGGAGGGTCAGGCCGATGTTCAGCGGGCCGGCGAAGCCGAGGTCGCCTATCGCGATGACGAGCACCAGCGGAGCCAGGACCCGGTCGCGCCGGATGTGCCGGAGTCCGTCGGAGAGGTCGTGCCACGGGGTGCCGCGTGCCCCGGCCTCCTCACCGTCGGTCCGGGGGAGGGGTGCGACCTTCAAGGCCATCAGCAGCGGCACGGACACCGCGAACATCGCGCCGGCGACCGCGAACGCGGAGGCCGGACCGCCCAGCGCCAGGGCCAGGCCGCCCAGCGGCGAACCACCGATGGTGGCCGCACGGGTGGCGAGGCCCCGCAGGCCCTGCACGCGGGCCAGTTGGTCCGGCCCGGTGATCCGCGGCGGCAGGGCGCCGACCGACGGCAGGAACAAGGCGTCCACCGCGCCGAAGACCAGCCCCAGCAGCACCAGCAGCCACACGCCCGGTGTCGAGACGGCCAAGATGCCCGCCATGGCCAGGATCACCACGCAGCGGGTCAGATCGCTGCCGATCATCACCCTGCGCGGTCCCAGCCGGTCGGCCAGCACGCCTCCGCCCAGCATGAGCACGACGCGCGGCAGGGATCCGGCGGCCAGGACCAGCCCCGCCTCGGTGGGGCCCCCGACGTGGATCGCCGCCCAGGAGAGGGCCAGGAAGTACACGTTGTCGCCCAGGAGCGAGAGGGTGAGCGCGCCGAGCCAGCGCAGCACGTTCGCGTCCCGGTGGGCGGGTGGCGATCCGGCCGGGGCCGATATCGCGGCGGGCCCCGTCATGCCGTGCCGCCGGGGGAGCGGTAGGGGAACCCGTACAGATGCAGGGCCACGTGCTCGCGGCCCGTGGTGTCGCCGGCGGCCTCGGCGGCCCGGCCGCGTTCGCCGTAACGCTGGACGAGTGCGGCGATCTCCTCGCCGAGCCCGGCCAGTTCCGCCGCCGTCAGCCGCGGTGTGTACTCGGAGCTGAAGGAGGCGTCGCTCCACTCCTCGGGCCAGGCCGCCTGCTGGTCGAGATAGGCGGCGTACCGCTCCGCACGGGTCGTGAGCAGATGACGTGTCACCTGCCCGACCACCGCCGCGCCCTCGGGGTCCCCCGTGAAGTCGGAGCTGCGGAAGCTCCACCCGCGGTCCGACGCGAGCTTCCACCACCGTTCGCGACCGTCCGTGCTCACCTCCGGCGCCTCGACGAGGAAGCCGTGGGCCGCCATCTTGCGCAGGTGGTAGCTGACCAGCGCCACCGCCTCGTCCACCTGCTCCGCGAGCTGGGAGGCCGTGGCGGCCTCCGCCGTCTTCAGGTGCCGGTAGAGGGCGATCCGCAGGGGATGGGCGAAGACCTTCAGGGCGTCGAGATCGGTGATGCTCGGCGTCTTCTTCTCCTTGGCCATACCCCTGAGCCTAGGTAGAAAAGAAAATATGCGCAATAAAAATTGCGCAAGATTCGTTGTGTACCCCGGCCCCGGCAGGCGGGTGAGCCGTCCTGTCCTATCCCGCTTCCTGGAATGCTTCGGAGGCCGCCTGCAGCACCGACACCGCCGCGATGATCGCGGGTCGCCGCGCCGCCTCCGAGCGCCACAGTGCGTACAGCCGCCTGACCGGTACGGGGTCCAGCCGCACGGCGGCCACGCCCGGCGGCAGCGGGCCCCGGCCCAGCCGGGGGATCATCGCCACGCCGAGCCCGGCCGCCACCAGGGCCAGCTGGGTGTGGTTCTCCTCCGCCCGGTGCCGGATGTCCGGCTCGTACCCCGCCGCCCTCAGGGTCCGTACGAGCCAGTCGTGGCACACCGTGCCGGGCGGCTGGCACACCCACCGCTCCTTGGCCAGCTCCTCCCGGCGTACCGCCTCCCGGCCGACGAGCGGATGGTCCTCCGGCACCAGCAGATCGCACCGGTCGTCCCCGAGCACCGCCTGCGCGATGCCCTCCGGCGCGGGCAGCGGGCTGATGTCCCAGTCGTGGGCGACCGCGAGATCGACCACGCCCTTCGCCACCAGGTCGACCGAGAGATGCGGGTCGACCTCGGTGAGCCGCGCGTCCAGCGCCGGGTGCTCCCGTGCCAGCTCCGCCAGCACCCCCGGCAGCAGCCCGCGTGCCGCCGAGGCGAACGCGGCGATGGAGAGCCGCCCCGTCGGTTGCCCCCTGCGCTGCTCCAGAGTCGTCTCGGCCTGCTCCACGATCGCCAGCAATCGCTGTGCGGTGGAGGCGAGATGGAGCGCGTCCTCGGTGAGTGCCACCCCGCGCCCGCGCCGTTCGAGCAGGGTCGTGCGGGTCTCCCGCTCCAGCTTGGTGATCTGCTGGGAGACCGCCGACGCCGTGTAGCCGAGAGCGGCGGCGGCGCCCGCGACCGAGCCGTGGACGGAGACGGCGTGCAGGGCGCGCAGCCGGGACAGGTCGAGCACCGGGACCTCCGGGAATCATTAGAGATCCTCAATCCAACCATGAAGAAATCCGCGCTGGTGCTACATGGTCCCGGCGTCGGATGCTCGGTCCATGCGTCCCCTCCACATCGCCCTGGCCGCGCTGGTCGCCGCCGTCTGGGGTGTGAATTTCGTCGTCGTCGAGGTGGGTCTGGCCCACTTCCCGCCCCTGCTCTTCTCCGCCCTGCGCTTCCTCGTCGCCGCGCTGCCCGCCGTGTTCTTCGTCGGCAGGCCCACGGTGGCGTGGAAGTACGTCGTGGGGGTGGGTCTCGCCCTGGGGGTGGCCAAATTCGGGCTGCTCTTCATCGGGATGGACCGTGGGATGCCCGCCGGGCTCTCCTCGCTCGTCCTTCAGGTCCAGGCCGTCTTCACCGCCCTGTTCGCGGCCCTGGTGCTGTCCGAACGGCCCGGCAGGACACGCGTCCTGGGCATGGGTGTCGCGCTCGTCGGCATCGGCGTGGCCGCCGTCGACGAGGGGGCGTCCGGACCCGTGCTCGCCTTCGTCCTGGTGATCCTGGCGGCGGCCTGCTGGGGTGTCTCCAACGTGATCACCCGCAAGGCGGCGCCGTCCGACTCCCTCAACTTCATGGTGTGGGTGTCGACCGTGCCCGTACTGCCGCTCCTCGCCCTGTCCCTGCTCTTCGAGGGCTGGGACCGTGACGCCGACGCCCTCGCCACGCTCGACCGGAGCGGCGTCGGCGCCGTCGTCTACGTCGCCTGGATCTCCACCGTATTCGGCTTCGCGGCCTGGGGCTTCCTGCTCCGCCACCACCCGGCCTCGTCCGTGGCCCCGTTCACCCTGCTCGTGCCCGTCTTCGGGATGTCCTCGGCCGCACTCCTCCTCGGCGAGACGGTCAGCCCTATGCGGTGGTGCGCGGCGGCGCTGCTGGTCGGGGGAGTGGCCCTGACCTCCCTGGCGAGGCCCCGCCGCGTCACCGCTCCACCGCTGCCGGAAATCAAGGGGGCCGAGGAACCCCGGGAGGCGCGGGCCTGACCTACTGCTTCGGCGCGCCGAGCCGCAGGATGTGCTCGCGCCCCGCCGCCAGCAGGTCCGGCAGATCGGCGGCCCCCGCGTACCAGCGCTTCTCGTACTCCCAGCAGACCCAGCTGTCCTGGTCCAGGGTGTCCAGGCACGCCTGCAGGGGCAGCGTTCCCGCCCCGAGGGCGAGCGGCACGGTGTCCTCGGCCGAGGCGATGTCCTTCACCTGTACGTATCCCAGGTGCGGGGCCAGCACCGCGTGGCTGGCCACGGGCTCCTCGCCGGCCAGCCAGGTGTGCATGACGTCCCAGATCGCGCCGATCTGCCCGTGCCCGACGGTGCCCACGACCCGGGCCACGTCGGCCCCGGCGCGGTGCGAGTCATGGGTCTCCAGCAGGATGCGTACGCCCAGGTCGGCGGCGTGCGGCGCGGCGGCTCCCAGGCGCCGCGCGGCGATCGCGTCGGCCTCCGCGGGGTCCTGGTCCCCGCCGCCGGGGAACACCCGGACGTTGGCCGCTCCCAGGTCGCGCGCCAGCTCCACCAGCTCGGCGAGCGCGGCGATCACCGGCCCGTCCTCACCCTCGGCGGCCACGCGCACATACCCGGCGACGGTGAGGATCTCGACGCCTCCGCGCTTGAACTCCTCGGCCACGGCGGCCCGTTCGAGCGAGGTCAGGCCGGGGTGGACCGGCTCCTCGGGATGGGCGCGCAGCTCCACCCCCTGGTAGCCGTTCCCGGCGGCGAGCCGCACCACGTCCGCCACGGGCATCCCCGGAACTCCG
Source organism: Streptomyces sp. NBC_01166 (assembly GCF_045039765.1). Taxonomy (NCBI): domain Bacteria; kingdom Bacillati; phylum Actinomycetota; class Actinomycetes; order Kitasatosporales; family Streptomycetaceae; genus Streptomyces; species Streptomyces sp. NBC_01166. The sequence continues at coordinate 3,034,847 of NZ_CP108613.1, read as the reverse complement.
AGGGTGGAGAAAGCGAGCTTCACGGTGTCTGTCCTTTCATCGGTGCGGTCTGACCAGTACCCGTGTTAGCGGGGGAGATTCCTCATCCCACCCGCGGCGGCGCCGTCGATCCGCGTTCCATGAGCTCCGCGGCGATCGTCGCCGTGCCTCCCGCCGGAGGTGTCTCCTTGCCCATCGCCAGCCGGCCCGCCCGCGCCCCCGCCTCGAACAGCGGCAGCCGTACGGTCGTCAGGGCGGGTACGGCGTCCACGGAGAAGGGCAGATCGTCGAAGCCGGCAACCGAGATGTCCTCGGGGATGCGGAGCCCGCGCTCCCGGACAGCCGCACAGGCGCCGAGTGCCACGGTGTCGTTGGCGGCGACGACGGCCGTCACGTCCGGTTCCCTGCGCAGGAGTTCGAGGGTGGCGTCGTAGCCGGAGCTCCGGTCGTACGGGCCGTGGACGGTGACGCTCTCCTCGTCCCCGTACAGCCCCGCGGCCTTCATGGCCTCGCGGTGCCCCTCCAGCCGGTGCCGGGTCGTGGTGCGCTCCAGGGGCCCGGCGACGTAGCCGATCCGGCGGTGGCCCAGGGCGATCAGATGCTCGGTGAGGCGCCTGGCGCCGCCCCGGTTGTCGAAGGTCAGTGCGGCGACCACCGCGTCGGTGCCCGGCAGCGGAGGGCGTCCGCAGAAGACGATCCGGGTGCCCGCGTCCGCGAGCTTGGCCAGTTTCACCGCCATCGCCGCCTGGTGTGCCGGGTCCTCCAGCGCGCCGCCGGTCAGGACGACGGCCGCGGCGCGCTGCCGCTGCAGCAGGGTGAGATAGGTGAGTTCGCGCCCGGGGGAGCCGCCGGTGTTGCACACGACGGCGAGCTTCTCGCCGCCCGCGCGGCCGGTTCCGTCGCCCGGGCCGCCGATCTCGCTCTGCGCCGCTCCGGCCATGATGCCGAAGAACGGGTCGGCGATGTCGTTGACCAGGATGCCCACCAGGTCGGACGTGGCGGCGGCGAGCGAGCTGGCCGGGCCGTTGAGTACGTAGTCCAGATCGTCCACCGCGCGCAGGACCCGCTCCCGGGTGGACGAGGCCACCGGGTAGTTGCCGTTCAGGACGCGGGACACGGTGGCCGGGGACACCCGGGCGCGGGCCGCTACGTCCGCCAGGGTGACTGTCATCGCTCTCCTCCGAGGAGTTGTGGCGCGGCCCCCCTTGTCCGGGCCACTGTCGGCAGGCTAGCGTCATACCGCATAGAAAGCGCTTGCTACGGCTGTATGGAGGAACTTTCGTGACACGCAGGACAGTGCGCATCGCCATGAACGGCGTCACGGGACGCATGGGATACCGGCAGCACCTGGTGCGCTCGATCCTCGCGATCCGCGAGCAGGGCGGCCTCGACCTCGGTGACGGCGAGGTGCTGTGGCCGGAACCCGTCCTCGTCGGCCGGCGCGCCCACGCGCTGGAGGCGCTCGCCGAGCAGCACGGCCTCACCGAGTGGTCGACCGACCTGGACGCGGTGCTCGCCGACGAGTCGATCGACATCTACTTCGACGCCCAGGTCACCTCGGCCCGCGTCGAGGCGATCAAGAAGGCGATCGCCGCGGGCAAGCACATCTACACCGAGAAGCCCACCGCCACCGACGTCGGGGGCGCGCTCGACCTGGCCCGCCTCGCCCGGGACGCCGGCATCAAGCACGGCGTCGTCCAGGACAAGATCTTCCTCCCGGGCCTGCTCAAGCTGAAGCGCCTCATCGACGGCGGCTTCTTCGGCGAGATCCTCTCCGTGCGCGGCGAGTTCGGCTACTGGGTCTTCGAAGGCGACTGGCAGGAGGCCCAGCGCCCCTCCTGGAACTACCGCTCGGAGGACGGCGGCGGCATCGTCGTCGACATGTTCCCGCATTGGGAGTACGTCCTGCACGAGCTGTTCGGCCAGGTCACCAGCGTCTCGGCCCATGTGCAGACGCACATCCCGCAGCGCTGGGACGAGCAGGGCAAGCCGTACGCCGCCACCGCCGACGACGCGGCGTACGGCACCTTCCAGCTGGCGGGCGGCGCCGTCGCCCAGATCAACTCCTCCTGGGCGGTCCGCGTCAACCGCGACGAGCTCGTCGAGTTCCAGGTCGACGGTACCCACGGCTCCGCCGTCGCGGGCCTGCGCAACTGCCGTGTCCAGCACCGCTCGGCCACCCCCAAGCCGGTCTGGAACCCCGACCTCCCGGTCACCGAGCCCTTCCGTGACCAGTGGCAGGAAGTCCCCGACAACGGCGAGTTCGACAACGGCTTCAAGGCGCAGTGGGAGCTCTTCCTTCGCCACATCGTCCTCGACGAGCCGTACACCTGGGACCTGATGGCCGGCGCCCGGGGCGTCCAGCTCGCCGAGCTCGGCCTCAAGTCCTCCGCCGAGGGCCGCCGCTTCGACGTGCCGGAGCTGAGCCTGTGACCATCCACCTCCCTCAGGGGCCCTACGAGCCCCGGGCCACCCCGCTCGACCTGGCACCGTCCGGGGCGCCGCTCGCCTCCCGTACGGTCTTCTCCGCAGCCCACGTCGTCGCCGACCCGTACGCCGACATCAGCGCCGACGACCCCGCCGCCGTCGACTGGGACGCCACCCTCGCCTTCCGCCGTCACCTCTGGTCGCACGGCCTGGGCGTCGCCGAGGCCATGGACACCGCGCAGCGCGGCATGGGCCTGGACTGGGCCGGCGCGGCGGAGCTGATCCGCCGCTCCGCCGCCGAGGCGAAGTCGGTGGGCGGCAGGATCGCGTGCGGCGTGGGCACCGACCAGCTCACCGGCCCCGCCACCCTGCCCGAGGTACGCGCCGCGTACGAGGAGCAGCTCGCCCTGGTCGAGGAGAGCGGCGCCCAGGCCATCCTGATGGCCTCCCGCGCGCTGGCCGCCGCGGCGAACGGCCCCGACGACTACCTGGAGACGTACGCCCACCTCCTGCGCCAGGCCACGGAGCCGGTCGTCCTGCACTGGCTCGGCCCCATGTTCGACCCCGCGCTGGAGGGCTACTGGGGCAGTGCGGACCTCGACGCCGCGACGGACACCTTCCTCAAGGTCATCGCGGAACACCCGGACAAGGTCGACGGCATCAAGATCTCGCTCCTGGACGCCGAGCGCGAGGTCGACGTACGGCGCCGTCTGCCCAGCGGGGTGCGCTGCTACACCGGCGACGACTTCAACTACCCCGAGCTGATCGCGGGCGACGACCGGGGCTTCAGCCACGCCCTGCTCGGCATCTTCGACCCGCTCGGCCCGCTGGCCGCCCACGCGGTGCGGGTCCTGGACACCGGGGACACCGAGGGCTTCCGCGCGCTCCTGGACCCCACGGTCGAGCTGTCGCGCCATCTGTTCAAGGCCCCGACCCGCTTCTACAAGACCGGCGTGGTGTTCCTCGCCTGGCTCGCGGGCCACCAGGACCACTTCACGATGGTCGGGGGCCTGCAGTCCGCCCGCTCGCTGCCGCACCTGGCGAAGGCGTACGAACTGGCCGACCGCCTGGGCCTGTTCCCGGACCCGGGGCTGGCCGAGGCCCGCATGCGCGCTCTGCTCGACGTCCATGGAGGAAGCCGATGACCAGCGAACTCTCCCGCCTCTCCATCAACCAGGAGACGGTCAGGCAGCTCTCCCTGCCGGAGCTCGTCGAGGGCTGCGCCAAGGCGGGCATCGGCCAGGTCGGCCTGTGGCGTGCTCCGGTACAGGAATACGGCGTCGAGCGTGCCGGGCAGCTGATGAGGGACGCGGGGCTCACCGTCACCAGCCTCTGCCGCGGCGGCTTCCTCACCGCCACCGACCCCGCCGAACGCGCCCGCGCCCTGGACGACAACCGTGCGGCGGTCGACGAGGCCGCGGGCGTGAACACCGACACCCTCGTCCTGGTCTCGGGCGGTCTTCCCGACGGGGAGAAGGACCTGTACGCAGCCCGGGAGCGCATCGCCGACGCGCTGGCGGAGCTCGCCCCGTACGCCGCCGAGCGCAGCATCCGCCTCGCGATCGAGCCGCTCCACCCGATGTTCGCCTCGGACCGCTGCGTCGTCTCCACCCTGTCCCAGGCCCTGGACCTCGCCGAGCGCTTCCCGGCCGAGCAGGTCGGCGTGGTCGTGGACGCGTACCACATCTGGTGGGACGACCAGGTGCCCGCACAGATCGCCCGGGCGGGCGCGGGCGGCCGGATCCACTCCTTCCAGCTGGCCGACTGGATCACTCCGCTTCCGGCGGGAGTTCTGGTGGGCCGGGGTCAACTGGGTGACGGGAGCGTGGACTTCCGCGCGATGCGCAGGCAGGTCGAGGCGACCGGCTTCGACGGACCGATCGAGGTCGAGATCTTCAACGAGGAGCTCTGGGCCCGTGACGGAGCCGAAGTGATCGCCGAAGTCGCCGCCCGGTACCTGGAACATGCCTGCTGAGAGCGGGTCGACGACTCGAAGGTAAAGAGATCGTCAAGGCGTGCAACCTTTACGCACCCTCCCCGGTCGTACTCAGCGTCGGGACTTCCGGGGAGGGGTCCGGGGGGATCGGGAAGCCCGACGGAGGGGGAAAGCGAGGGGGGTCCGGCCGGTGGGCCGGGCCCCATTCCGCTTGCATGAGCCGTCCGTGAGCCGTCCGGACGGTTCGGAGGACCGGATCAGGGTTTCGACCCCTCGTCGTCCGGCCCGGCGAGGGAGGGTTCGGATGCCCTGCGCCCGCCAACGTGAAGGTCCGTGGAATGCCGAGAGTCAAAGTCAGCGTGATCGTCCCCGTGTACAACACCGGGAAATACGTCGACGAGTGCGCCCCGTCGCTGCTCGGCCAGAGCCTTCCGGCCGACGAATACGAGGTCATCTACGTCGACGACGGGTCCACGGACGACACCCTGGCACGGCTGGAGAAGCTGGCGGCCGGGCACGACCACGTCCGGGTGCACACCCAGCCCAACTCCGGCTGGCCGGGCGCGCCGCGCAACCTCGGCATGAAACACGCCAGGGGTGAGTACGTGCAGTTCGTCGACCACGACGACAAGCTCGGGCCCGAGGCCCTCGAGCGGCTGTACGAGCACGCGACGCGCAACCGGGCCGACGTGGTGATCGGCAAGATGTCCAGCACGATGGTGCGGCCCCGGCGGCTGTTCCGGTACACGCTGGACAGCTGCACGATCGAGAACGACGAGCTCATGCAGAGCATGTCACCGCACAAGATGTTCCGGCGGGCCTTCGTCGAGCAGCACGGGCTGCGCTTCCCCGAGGGCCCGTGGATCATGGAGGATCTGGCTTTTGTCACCGCCGCCTATCTGAAGGCGGAACGGATCTCCGTCCTGGCCGACTACCCCTGCTACTACTGGATGAAGCGGGACGACGGCGGGAACAACACGCGTCACCGGTTCAATCCGCGGCACGGCTTCTGGCCCAACCTCCGTACCGTCATCGGGCAGGTCAAGGACGGCACCAGCCCCTCCGACGACATCGACGCCCTGCAGAACCGGCTCCTGCACCGCCTCTACCACGTCGAGGTCCTGTCCAGGGCCCGCGAGCCCGAGATCCTGCGCGAGGACCCGGCCGAGCAGCGACAGCGGTTCGAGACGGCGCGCGAGGTGGCGCTGGAGGAGTTCCCGGACGCCGTGCGGCGTGGGCTGCCCGCGGTGAGCGGGGTGAGGGCCGAACTGCTGGAACGCGGGGACTTCGCCGGGGCGGTCGCGTTCGCGGAGCACGTCCGCACCGTGACGGCCCGCAGCGAGCTCGGCGCACCGTACTGGCAGGACGGCTGCCTCGTCGCCGACGTCACGCTGGAACTGCTGCGCGGCGACGGCGAGCCGCTGGTCCTGACCGAGCGTGACGGGAAGTGGTGGCTCGACCCGGAGCTGCTCACCGGCGTACCGGGGACGGAAGACGGGTGGGAGGTCCGCGACCCGCTCCGGATGGCGTACGCGGAACTCGTCGTCAAGGACCGTGACCGGCAGGACTGGTGGTACCCGGACGGCGACCTGGAGGTCAGGCTCCAGCCCCTGGGGGAGGGCCGGTCCCGGCTGCTCGCCTCCGGAAGGCTCCGCCTCGACCCGCGGAGACTGGCCGGCGGACGGCGGCTCGAGCGCGGGGTCTACGACGTGTGGGCGTTCGTCCAGCTGCTGGGCATCGACCGGATGGTCCGGGTGACCGGCCAGGGCGTCCCGGGCGGCCCGGCCGCGGGCCCGGCGCTGACGGGCGGCCGGCTCGCGCTCCCGTACCGGACCGCCGGTGTCGGCCAGCTCGCCCTCGACATGGGCCAGCGCCTGCGAAGCTTCGGCCCCGACACGGCCGGTGCCGCCGCGGCGAATGCCGAACGCGGCGGCCGTTCGCTCCCGCTGCCCTATGTGGCGGCGAGCCCTGGAGACCCTGCTCCCGTCGAGGTCACCGTGTCCGCCCTGACGGTCACCGCCGAAGTGGCCCCCGCCGCCGACGGGCCGACGGCGGCGTTGCGCCTGCCCGCCCGTCTGAAGCTCCCGGACGGACGCCACCCGGTCACCCTGCCGAAGGCCGACGCGCCGGTCGCGTACGCCGTGGTCCGCGGCGGCGCCCTGCTCCGGCTGGAGGGCCCGGCGTACGAGGCCGGTGCCGGACGCCGGATCCTCGACACGGTCGCCGACAACGGCCAGGTCCGGCGCGTGCGGCAACGGCTGGGCCGGTCGGGCTGAGCCGGGCGCACGCCGGAGCGGCGCCGGGCGGCCTGTCCCGTGAGGCCGGGCGGTGCGCCCGGCGCCCGCTGCCTCAGCCGTCGAAGCCGCTCCGGGCCGCCTCGATGTGGCCGAGGTTCCGGTGGGTCCAGTCGCACATCACGTCGACCGTCTTGCGCAACCCCTGGCCCGGCTCGGTCAAGGTGTACTCGACCTTCGGCGGGACCGTGGGATACACGGTCCGCTCGACCAGACCGTTGCGCTCCAGCATGCGCAGGTTCTGGGTGAGCATCTTGTGGCTGATGCCCTCGACAGCGCTCCGCAGCTCACCGAAGCGCCGGGTGCGGTCACCCAGGGCCTCGATGATCAGGAGCGCCCACTTGTTGGCGACGTCGGAGAAGATCTCCCGCGCCAGCGAATCCGCGCGCCTCAGGTCCGCCTGCTCCTCGGGCGAGCCGCTGAACTGCTTGGTCACCTTCAGGTTCCCCTGTCACCGAAAAGTGCGTTCTTCCACGTCAGCCCTCACTCTCCTACGGTTTCCCAGTAACCACAAGAGAGCACGCGTCGCCCCGCCGGGGCGGCGCGGCAAGGAGGCGGACAGCATGGCCATCACCCTGACGAACCCCGCGGGACTGCCGGAGATCGACGTCTACCGCCAGGTGTCGGTCGCGACCGGTTCGAAGCTGGTCTCCGTCGCCGGCCAGGTCGCCTGGGACGCCGACGGTGTCACGGTCGGCGAAGGCGATCTCACCGCCCAGGTCGAGCAGTGCTACCTGAACGTCGGCACCGCCCTGGCCGGGGTCGGGGGTTCTTTCGCCGACGTGACGAAACTGACCGTGTACGTCGTCGACTGGACCCCCGACAAGATGCCCCTGCTCCTCGCGGGCATCTCCCGGGCCACCGAGAAGCTCGGGGTCACCGCGGCCCCGCCGGCGTCGCTCCTGGGAGTCGCGGCGCTGGACGTCCCCGCCCACCTGGTGGAGGTCGAGGCCACCGCGGTCATGGAGTGAGGGGGCCCGGCCGGCGTCGTGCGGCACGTCAGGTGCGTCCTCGGCGGACGAGGTCAGCCCCTCACGTCCACGGCCAGCCGCGGCCACGCCGTGGCCAGTCGGGCGATGTCGCGCGCCGACCGGCCCGTCGGAGCCACGAGTTCACCGGGGTGGAAATGCACGACCGTCCCGGTCGTACCGTCGTCGGCGACGGGTTCCAGGCCGGTCACCGGGACGCCTCGCTCGTAGCGCTGGGTCCAGGATCCATTGCGGCGGCGGTTGGTGTGGACGAGCCGGTCAGAGAGCGCGGCGACCGCGGACATGCCACGGCGGGGATGGCCGTCCGGGAGCGTCCTGGCCTCCGGGAAGTCGAAGAACCGCAGGTCCTTCGTGGCCATGACCGGCTTCCTGACGACTTGGCCGTGTTCGTCGAGTCGGGTGTCGGTGCCTCGCCCGTCGTCGGCCACGGACACGGAACCGTCGGGGTGGAGGGTGACGCGGCAGTGCCCTCCGCCGCCGCACTCCGCCTCGTCGGCCGCGTAGGCGACGACTTCGAGGACCAGGTGCAGGGTCCCTCCGGGAGCGAACACGGCCGGATGCCGCCGAATGTCCGACAGATGGTCGAGGTCGACGGTGCCGGCCCAGTCGTGCGTCGTGTTGCGCCAGGAAGCCCTTGATCTGTCCACTGGAGAATCTCCACCCAGGCAGGTGACCGCCTCGTCGGCAACCACATCGAGAACGGGGAAGCGGTGCCTCGCCACCGAACGAGGCGGCGTCCGAACGGACTTCCTCGCGAGGCATGAATCTAGTCCTGCCCGGTACGCCGTACCAGGTCGTAGCAGGTGCGCTGCGAGCGTGCACGGGCACTGGAGGGCCGGGAGGGGCGGGCAGCGCCTGCCCCTCACGCATGGCGCTCCCCGTCGGACCGTGCGCCGCCCGAGGGCCGCCACGGGGGCGATTCCGGCTCCGCGGAGACGACTTTCTCCCGGGACCGTCCAGACGCAGGTGAGGAGTGGATGACCGGGAGGGCAGGCAACTGTCTCCCGGGAAGTGCCCTGGCAGGCCTTGGCAGACGTTGCAGACCGGGTGAGGCTGAGCCGGAGCTGTGCCGCAGACGGAGAGAAGAGATCGAGCATGCCCGAGCGCGAGCGACTCGACCGTGACTCCTGGACCGTGCGCGGCGCCAGGGCCCGTACGCCCCCGCAGGTGAGCCTCCGTCGGCCGCACGCCGGGGTGTCACCGGCTTCGCGGGAGCTGCTCACGGCGTCACAGGTCGCCGCTTTTCAGGGCACTGCCGGCAATGCCGCCTTGCAGAGGGCCATGCGGAGCGGCCCCGGGGCCGGTGTTCCGGTGCAACGCATCGTGGAGGACCCGCAGGAGAGGCTCGACGCGTGGATCGAGAAGACGAACGCGCATGAGAAGAATGCCGACGTGGGTGCAAAGGCCAGGCATTCGTCGGCGCTGAAGGCCTTCGGGCGGGAGGTCCCGGGCGAGATGATCGAGATCGGTGAAGAGTCCCAGGACTACAAGGCCGACCCGCAGGACGCTTCGGGGAAGCCGCCGCTCAGGGGCGGGGCGTTCAAGAACCTTTTCGGAAAGGACGACGGCGGTTCCTTCGCGGTGATGATGGAGAACTACCGCCAGAGCAAGGACACGGAGGACCCGGAGACCGGGGAGGTGGTCCCGCCTCCCGCCTATACCGCGAGTGACGTCTTCCTCAACCAGTGGACAGCGGCCGATTCGGTACTCGGTACGAGCGGCGGCCTCAGTGGCGGCGCGCTGAACAAAAAGGTCAAGGGGGCACTGGCGGAGGAGAAGACCGCCTCTGCCGGGATCCCGGACAAGCTGCCGGACCGCATCTACCGGCAGAACATCTCGGGAGAGCAGGCCAAGAAGACCCTGGGTGGCATCCTCGGCGACAAGTCCAAGGTCTCCTTCCCCGAGGACAGCGATGAGTACAGGCAGATGATGGGCACGGTCAACGGAAAATCCACGCTCAACACCGTGCAGACGTACAACAAGGTGAAGGGACTTCCCCCGGAGCGCGCGTATTTCATCTCGGGGGGCGAGTTGACCAAGGACGCGGGCGGCAATTTCCACATCAGCTTCGACGTACGACGCCGCTCCTGACCGGGCGCCGGTCAACGTCCGGTCACACCCTGAGCTTGACCGCCTCGATCCACGATGTGTCGTCGTGGGTGCCGGCGTAGGTGAATTCGAGCCCGTTCTGGGGATCGTCGCAGGCCAGGCCGAGCCAGGCGTCGCTGTTGACATAGGTGGACTGGCAGACGGCACCCTTGCCGGCGTCGACGCTGATCGTGAACCCCATCAGGTCCGGGGCGTCCTTCTTGGTGCTGCCGACGTAGTTGTCGATGCCGTCGGCGGCGTTCGACCACGGCTCGGGGAAGTGTCCCTCGCCCTTGGTCGACGCGGGGTCGGGGGTGAAAGCGCCGCCGGATGTGCCGTTGGTTCCGGCCACGGCGATGTTGACGGCCTTGAGCGGCACCCCCTCGCCCGCCGCGCCCGCCGTCTCACCGTCGCACACGGCGTCGGTCCAGCCCTGGCCCGCCGCATAGACCCGGTAGCAGATGTGCCGGCCGCCCGGATCCTTCGCGGCCAGTTGCTGGACGGCGGTCGCCGCCGTCCTCTCCGGGGCCTTGGTCTCCTCCTCCTCGGAACCGCCGCCTTCCGTCCCCGCTCCGCCCGTCTGCTGTGCCGCGGCCGGAGGGGCCGTGGCCTCGGCGGACGGGGCCTTCGGCGCGCCGGCGGACGGTGAGGGAGAGGGTGGCAGCGTGCTGATGCCGGGCTCCTGGACCTTCTCGGTGGCGGTGCTGCGGACCTGGGGCTTGTAGGCGATCCACAGCATCACGAACGTGATCGCCAGCGCCAGGAGGAGACTGAGGAGGGCCACCAGCCAGCGCGGCAGGAAACCCCGCTGCACGTACGTGCCTTCCACGTCCAGCGGTGTCACACCCGACCGCTGCACGGCCAGGGTGTAGGGCCGTTGCTCCGCCGACCCGAACCAGATGATCTGCCGTGGCTTCAGCGTCGTCCTCACGAACGCCGCACGGCCCGGCTCGATCTGCACATGGCCCGGATGAATCTCGTACGACAGCTGATCGCCGTTGTCGCTGCCGCTCACCGACGCCGTCAGCTTCGTGTTGCCCAGGTTGTCCACGGCAAGTTTCGGACGGCCACGGAAACGGCCCTTCACCGTCGGAGGTATCAACTCCGCCCGCACTTCCGTGAACGGAGTGATGGTGACGTTCCCCTCCGGAACCGTCGTCGCCTCCGGATGCTCCGTCGGCGTGATCCGCACGGCGTACGGATTCGGCCCCGCCGTCGCATCCGGCGTACGCGGCGGAGCGAACGTCAGGTCCACCGACCCCGTGGTCCCCGGGTACAACCGCAGCGACTGCGGCTCCACGGCGGTCCAGGGCGCGAGAGAGCCCACCGCCTCGAAGCGGTACTCCTCCACCACGTCACCGGTGTTACGAAGACGCAGCCGCACAGTCGCACTGCCACCCGGGTCCACTGTCGTGGAGGCGGGCTCAAGGGAAGTCCAGAGGCTCACTCCCGGACGTTAAACGTGGCTATGGTGCCGAGTCAGGAAGCCACGGGGCACGGCAGGTGCCCGAAGAGGCGGGACCTGCTGCCCCCGCTCCCGGACCTGTGACCGAGGTGGCACGTGTGGAGCCGTCGTGGCCACAGGTGCCGTAGTCCCGGCGCGGGCTGTCGGACCCACCCGATACCGTCGGAACCATGTCCAACACCGCCGTGCTCGAAGGCGTCCTGGAGCGCATCACGTACGCCAACGAGGAGAACGGCTACACGGTCGCCCGCGTCGACACCGGGCGCGGGGCGGGGGACCTGCTCACCGTCGTCGGTTCGCTGCTCGGCGCGCAGCCCGGTGAATCGCTGCGGATGGAGGGGCGTTGGAGCTCCCACTCGCAGTACGGCAAGCAGTTCACCGTCGAGAACTACACGACGATCCTGCCCGCCACCATCCAGGGCATCCGGCGCTACCTCGGCTCCGGTCTGATCAAGGGCATCGGGCCGGTCATGGCCGACCGCATCACCACCCACTTCGGCGTGGACACCCTGGACATCATCGAGCAGCAGCCGGAGCGGCTCGTCGAGGTGCCCGGGCTCGGGCCGAAGCGGACGAAGATGATCGCCGCGGCCTGGGAGGAGCAGAAGGCGATCAAGGAGGTCATGGTCTTCCTCCAGACCGTCGGTGTCTCCACCTCCATCGCCGTCCGCATCTACAAGAAGTACGAGGACGCCTCGATCTCCGTGGTGAAGAACCAGCCCTACCGGCTGGCCTCCGACGTCTGGGGCATCGGATTCCTCACCGCCGACCGCATCGCCCAGGCCGTCGGGATCCCGCACGACAGCCCGGAGCGGGTCAAGGCCGGACTGCAGTACGCCCTGTCGCAGTCCACCGACCAGGGGCACTGCTTCCTCCCCGAGGAGCGGCTGATCGCGGACGGGGTGAAGCTGCTCCAGGTCGACACCGGTCTCGTCATCGACTGCCTGGCCGAGCTCGCGGAGGATCCCGAGGGTGTCGTGCGTGAGAAGGTGCCGGGTCCGGAGGACGGGCAGCCGCTCACCGCCGTGTATCTCGTCCCCTTCCACCGTGCCGAGATCTCCCTCGCGGCACAGGTGCGGCGTCTGCTGCGTACGCCGGAGGACCGGATGCCGGCCTTCGGCGACGTCGACTGGGACAAGGCGCTGTCCTGGCTCGCCGGGCGTACGGGGGCGAAGCTGGCGCCCGAGCAGGAGGCGGCCGTCCGGCTCGCCCTCACCGAGAAGGTCGCCGTGCTGACGGGCGGCCCGGGCTGTGGGAAGTCGTTCACCGTCCGCTCCGTCGTCGAGCTGGCCCGTGCGAAGAACGCGAAGGTGGTGCTGGCCGCCCCCACCGGGCGGGCCGCCAAGCGGCTCTCGGAGCTGACCGGCGCCGAGGCGTCCACCGTGCACCGGCTGCTGGAGCTGAAGCCCGGCGGGGACGCGGCGTACGACCGGGAGCGGCCGCTGGACGCCGACCTCGTCGTCGTCGACGAGGCGTCGATGCTCGATCTGCTGCTCGCCAACAAGCTGATCAAGGCGGTGGCACCCGGTGCCCATCTCCTGCTGGTCGGCGATGTGGACCAGCTGCCCTCGGTCGGTGCGGGGGAGGTGCTGCGGGATCTGCTCGCCGAGGACGGCCCGGTTCCGGCGGTCCGGCTGACCACGATCTTCCGGCAGGCCCAGAAGTCCGGTGTCGTCACCAACGCGCACCGGATCAACTCCGGGGTGCCGCCGCTGACCCAGGGACTGGACGACTTCTTCCTCTTCGTGGAGGACGAGACGGAGGACGCCGGCGTGCTCGCCGTGGATGTCGCGGCCCGCCGCATCCCCGCCAGGTTCGGCCTGAACGCCCGTCGTGACGTGCAGGTCCTCGCCCCGATGCACCGCGGCCCGGCGGGCGCGGGCCATCTCAACGGACTGCTCCAGCAGGCCATCACCCCGGGCCGTCCCGGTCTGCCCGAGAAGCGGTTCGGCGGCCGGGTCTTCCGGGTCGGGGACAAAGTGACGCAGATCAGAAACAACTACGACAAAGGCGTTAACGGAGTCTTCAACGGCACGGTCGGGGTCGTCACCGGTCTCGACGCGGACGAGCAGAGGCTGACGGTTCTCACCGACGAGGACGAGGAGATCGCGTACGACTTCGACGAGCTGGACGAACTGGCTCACGCCTACGCGATGACCATCCACCGTTCGCAGGGCAGCGAGTACCCGGCGGTCGTCATTCCGGTCACCACCAGCGCCTGGATGATGCTCCAGCGGAACCTGCTCTACACCGCGGTGACCAGAGCCAGGAAGCTCGTCGTACTGGTCGGTTCGCGCAAGGCCATCGGTCAGGCCGTCCGCACGGTTTCCGCAGGCAGGCGCTGCACAGCGCTGGATTTCCGGCTCCGCGACGGGGCGTCGGAAGACTTCCCGGAAAAATGATCGATCAAAACGGTGGGATACATCACTGAGCCCTTCCGGAACCGGGGTGGAGGGGGCAGGATGGGCAAGTTGGCGGCACTCAGTGCCGTCGGTAGGTCCAATGGACGACCCCGAGTGCACTCTCCTGCGCCAAATGGGGGAGGGTGGAGACAGTCAGGGCACCTCGAAGAAGAGGCACTACGTCGGTGAGGGATGACGTGAGCGAGCACACCAACAACGCTGTAGTACTGCGGTACGGCGATGACGAGTACACCTACCCGGTGATCGACAGCACCGTCGGCGACAAGGGCTTCGATATCGGGAAGCTCCGGGCCAATACGGGCCTGGTCACGCTGGACAGCGGATACGGCAACACAGCCGCCTATAAATCCGCCATCACGTACCTCGACGGTGAGCAGGGCATCCTGCGGTACCGCGGCTACCCGATCGAGCAGCTCGCCGAGAGCTCGACGTTCCTCGAGGTCGCCTACACGCTGATCAACGGCGACCTTCCCAAGGTCGACGAGCTGTCGGCCTTCAAGAACGAGATCACCCAGCACACGCTGCTGCACGAGGACGTCAAGCGCTTCTTCGACGGCTTCCCGCGCGACGCCCACCCGATGGCCATGCTGTCCTCGGTCGTCAGCGCGCTGTCCACCTTCTACCAGGACAGCCACAACCCGTTCGACGAGGAGCAGCGTCACCTCTCGACGATCCGGCTGCTGGCCAAGCTCCCGACGATCGCGGCGTACGCGTACAAGAAGTCGATCGGTCACCCGTTCGTCTACCCGCGCAACGACCTCGGCTACGTCGAGAACTTCCTGCGGATGACGTTCTCCGTGCCGGCCCAGGAGTACGTGCCGGACCCGGTCGTCGTCTCGGCGCTCGAGAAGCTGCTCATCCTGCACGCGGACCACGAGCAGAACTGTTCGACCTCCACCGTGCGTCTGGTCGGCTCCTCGCAGGCGAACATGTTCGCCTCGATCTCCGCCGGTATCTCGGCCCTGTGGGGCCCGCTGCACGGTGGCGCCAACCAGTCGGTGCTGGAGATGCTCGAGGGCATCCAGGCCAACGGCGGCGACGTCGACTCCTTCATCCAGAAGGTGAAGAACAAGGAGGACGGCGTCCGCCTGATGGGCTTCGGCCACCGGGTGTACAAGTCCTTCGACCCGCGCGCCAAGATCATCAAGGCCGCGGCCCACGATGTGCTGTCGTCGCTCGGCAAGTCCGACGAGCTGCTGGACATCGCGCTCAAGCTGGAGGAGCACGCGCTCTCCGACGAGTACTTCGTCTCGCGCAACCTCTACCCCAACGTGGACTTCTACACGGGCCTGATCTACCGCGCCATGGGCTTCCCGACCGAGATGTTCACCGTGCTGTTCGCGCTCGGCCGCCTCCCCGGCTGGATCGCCCAGTGGCACGAGATGATCAAGGAGCCGGGATCCCGCATCGGCCGCCCGCGCCAGATCTACACCGGCGAGGTCCTGCGCGACTTCGTCCCGGTCGAGGGCCGCTGATCCCCGACCACCCGTCGGTTCCGCCCTGCCGGAGCCGCTGACGTACCGGGCCTTCGAGGTCCACTCCCTTCGCCCCGCGTGCCGTGCTCGATCATCGAGCGCGGTGTACGGGGCGATTCGGCGTTCCGGGGGCGGCCGAGTCCCGGGCCGGACCTAGCATGTCGACCATGACAGAAATGCAGGCCGGGCCCGCCGGCCGCGTGCTGCGCGCACTCCTCGGCGCGTCCTCCGGCACACCCGGAAGTGATGGGAGCGCCGTGTCGGCCCAGGGCGAGGCGGGCGCCGCTCTCCGGGCCGTACAGCAGACGCGTCCGGCACGTACGGTCGCGGCCAAGGTCGCCGCCGCGGGCGGAGTCGACCGCCAAACCGCACTGCTGCTGCGTGAGTTGGCCGGGAGTCAGCTCGGCGGTGACGTGGAGCGGTGGCGTGGCCTGCACGACGCGCTCGTCGGCCACCGGGGCAGCCTGCCCCAAGTGCTCGCCGAGGCGCCGGTGCCTGAGAAGCCCCCCGCCGAGGGTGCTGTCGTCCCGCCCGCGCCCCGGAGCGTCCACGCCACGCTCGGCCTGCTGCTGGAGCACGTCGAGCCGCAGCACGCCGCCGTCGCCCTGGCCGGCCTTCCCGAACAGGTGGCGACGGAGCTGCTCGCCGGCGGGACGCTCCCCGCGCCGTCCCTCGTCACCGCAGTCCTCGACCACGGCGACTCCCGTGTCCGCGCCGCCCTGGCCCGCCACCCGCGGCTCGACACCCGGGTCCTGTCCCGTCTGCTCACCGTCGGTGACTCCGAGGTGGCGGCGGCCGTCTACCGCAACCCCCGCGCCACCCAGTCCCTGCGTCGTACCGTCGCGCACCGGCTCCCCGCCGAGCCGATGGACGACACGCTGCGCACGGAGCTGGCCTCACCGCGCGACGACGTGCCGCGTACCTGGCTCGCGCCGCTGCTCGGTTCCGGAGATCCGCAGCTGGTGGCCTCGGCCTTGCGGTCCGGACCCCGGCGGGTCGCTCAGCAGTACGCGCTGCTGAGAGTCTGGGAGCGCACCGGGCCGCACGCCGTACGAGCCCTGCTCGACGACCCGTCCGTGGCCCGTCACCTGAGCCGGGATGTCGTGAGCGAGGTCAGTGCGGCCCTGTCGGACGCCGACGGCGGCGGCGCGGGGGAGGAGCCCGGCCGGGACGGCCGTACCGCGGACGCCGTACGTCGTCTGCGGGACCGGTGCGAGCCGTACGAGGATCCCGCGCGCCTGCCCGCCCTGCTGGCCACCACCCGGGGCACCAGCACCCTGCGCGACCTGCTCTCCGAGCCGTACGTCCACGACGTCGACGCCTTGGCCCTGGCCCATGCGAAGAGCCCGTTCATGCCCAAGGCGTGCGAGGAGCTGGCCCGCCACGAAGCGGCGAGCGACGCGCAGCGCCTGGCGTTTCGCCTGAGCGTCCTCAACGAGCCGTGGCGGGCCGACGGCCGCCGTGCCGGGAACACCGGCCTGCCGGGACAGCGCCTGGCCGAGGAGACGCTCGACGACAGCGCTGCCCGCTGGGCGGAGGGCATGGCCGAGGCCGGCCTGCTGGACCCGGTCGAGCTGATACGCGGGGCGCGCCCCGCCGTCCACGCGATGGCCGCCCTCGCCGCGCTCGCCGAGCGGGCCCTGCTGACGGACGAGGCCGTGGCCGCGCTCCGCGTACTGGCCGACACCCACCTGGGCGAGGACGCCGGGATCTGGGCCGCACTCGACAGCTTGCTGCCCGAGCACCGCGGATCCGTGGCGGAGCTGATCGCGGACGCGGGCAGGGCCGCCACGGCCACCACCGGTGAGGTCGCCGCCGTGCCGGGTGTCGAGGAGGAGCGCCCCTCGCCGGAAGCACGCGCCTGCGCTCCGGCACCGTCGCAGTTGAGCCGCTACGACCGCTCCCTGGCCCTGCCGGCCCTGGACCTGCTGTACTCCCTCGCTCCCGTCGGCGCACCGCTGCCCGACGACCCCGATGTGCTGCGCGTGCTGGCCGAGTGCGACTGGAGTGACGCCCCTGGGCTGAGCACCCCGGAATGGTTCGCCGAAGCCTGCGCGGCCCACGGCATCGCCCCGTCCGGGGAAGGGTCCGTCCACGTCGCGCCCACCCTCGCGGAGGTACGGGCGCAGCGTCCGCAGACCTACGGGTCCAGCGCCCTCCTCACCGAACACGCCTACGTCCAGGGCGTTCTGCCCGCCGACGAGCTGCTCGCCCTGCTGCCGGCCGGCCACCTGCTGCTGTTCCCTCACGACTGGCGGCGCCTCGCGTTCGCCCACGC
Organism: Streptomyces sp. NBC_01166; assembly: GCF_045039765.1. NCBI lineage: Bacteria > Bacillati > Actinomycetota > Actinomycetes > Kitasatosporales > Streptomycetaceae > Streptomyces > Streptomyces sp. NBC_01166. The sequence goes on along the minus strand of NZ_CP108613.1, from coordinate 3,017,493 downwards.
CTGGCGAGCCACGCTCGCCCGTCGGCTTCGCGCCGACCTCGGCGCCGATCCGGAGGCGTGGCTGCGCCTGGCCGCCACCGCGTCGGCGTCCGCCGCGTCCGGATCCACCGGTGCCTCGGAGGGGCCCACCTGGGCCGAGTTGCTGCGCCTGGCACGCTCCGGTGACGGGCCTGCCCCGCACACCGCGTCCCATTCGCCGGCCAAGGTCCCCACACCGCGACAGAGCGGGTTCGCGGCCACGCCCCGGCCGCGCACGCCCGACGAGGCGATCAAGCTGCTGGAGCGAGGCAACCATCTGTGGCCGTGGCCGGAAGGCACTCTGCTGTGCCTGGCCGACGCCGAGGTGGCCGACGCGGTGCTGCCGCGGCTGGGCCCCGACGGGCCGTGGCTCCTCGCCGCGTACCTGCTGCGCTACGACCGCACTCCGCGCCACCTCCTCGACCGGTTGCTCGCCGGTCGTGATCCCGACGCGCTCCGCGTACTCGCCGCGCAGTGCCGCTGGCTCAAGGACGGCTCGCCGGCGCGGCTGGCCGATCTCGACGACCCGGACATCGACCTCGTGCTCCTGCGGCACCTGACGCACCGGCCGACCGTCCACCGGATCGTGACCCGCTCCCGCCCTCACCGGGGAGCCGAACCGCCGTCGCCGGGGGCCCGCGTACTGGCCGAGTGGCGAGCCGGGGGTGGAGCCCGCCCGGCCGGAGGCCTGACCTGGCTGTGCTCGGCCGAACCCGGCCTGGTCGAGGAGCTCCTCGTCCGCGAGGGTGCCCAACTGGGTCTCGGGCATCAGCTGTTGGGGTGTCTGCGGCTGCTCGAACACGGCGGAGCCGACCGGCTGGCCGGCCTCGCGGGCCGAAATGTGCTGGGGCGGGCGGCCACATCGCTGTGCGCGAAGGCGCTGGCGTCCGCCGACCCCGCTGCGGTGCTCCGTGCCCGGCTCGACCGTGAACTGGCCCCGGAGAAGCTCCTCGTGAAACTGCGGCGCGCCCGTCACGCCGCCCAGGCGCGCGGCATCGTCGAGGCACTTCCGCCCGGAGAGCCCGTCGACTGGGAGGCGCTCGAAGCCGCCCACGAACAGGACCCGCTGCCGTACTGGGGTGATCTGATCAATCTGCCCGTGGTTCCCGAGGGCGTACGGACGCGGCACGCGGCGCTGCTGCCGGAGCCGGGGCCCGAGGGGCTGCCGGAGGGCGAGCGGCTGACCCGGGAGCGGGCCCGGCACGGGCTGGGCGGCCAGTACCGCTGCCCGCCGGCCACGCAGCTGGACGGGCTGCTCACCACGGGTCTGCTGACCGGCGCGGACCTGCTGAGTCTCGCGACCCCGGCCGTACGGATGCTCGCCTATCTGAACGCGGCCGGCCGCCGCACGGACGCACCACCCGAGGCCGCTGCCGCGCGGGCCGAGCTCGCCGTTCTCGTACGGACCCGGCTCGGCACGGACGGGGCGGCCTGGGCGCGGGTGGCGAGGAGGCTGACCGGAGGCGCCGCGGAGTGGGAGCACCTGTCGACGGTGGCCGCGCTGCTGAGCCGATGAGCGCGGTCCGCGGTCCGGCGGAAGGACCGCGGTCCCGAGCCCCCGCAGGGGCCCCTGAGCGGCTCACACCGTGAAGCCCCGGAACGCGAGAAGCGCCCCGTCTGCCGATCCCCCCACGGGTCGACGGACAGGGCGCTTCCCATATCCCGGAGCGGATTCCCCCCACGGGATCCGGCCGGGCGTTTGCGCGGGAGCCTGAACTCCCTTTGTTTTCCTGTGGTGCGTATTCAGTTCGGTCCTGCTGTGCGACTGCCGGGGTACGTACGCACGGGAGGGCCGCTCAAAGCTCCCCGGTGCACGTGCCCCGGCCACGCTTGCCCGGAGCGTCCCCCAAGACACTCCGTCGGACGTCCCCCAAGACATCCTTGGCATCGCACTCTTAGACTCACCAACTCATCAGATGGTTACCCTCAAATCGGTGTGATCTAAGTCTCTTTGTAGAAATTATGTGAAGGAGCACAACCGCAGGCCGCCCGTCGTGACGGAGACCGTCGGCGGCGTCTGCTGCCGCACCCGCGAACATGGCTCCTGACCTGCCAGGACACGGTCAGCGGCAGAGTGGCCACAGGGTGGCCGCACGCCTGGAAGCGGTTGCTTCTGATGGTGCACAGAGTACGCCTCGAAGGGCCGATGATGGCAGGGGCCACCTTGAGATCTCCATGAACCGACGTGAGGCCGCCCGAGGGTGCCCTCGATGCGAGCCGCGTGAGACGCGGGCCGCCGATCCTCAGGCGCGGCCCACCAGCTCGTACCCCGCCTCGTCGACGGCCGCGCGTACGGCCTCGTCGGTCAGCGGCGCCGCGGAGGTGACGGTCACCCGGCCGGTGGCGGCCTCCGCCTTCACCGAGGTGACTCCCTCGATCCCGGACACCTCCTCGGTGACCGCTCCTTCGCAGTGACCGCAGGTCATGCCCTTCACCTCGTACACCGCGGTGACGCCGCCCGCCTGGGTGTCGGCCGCTCCGTCGTGGCAGGAGCCGGTGGACGAGCAGCAGGAGCCGGCGGTCCGGGGCGTGTCGGTCTCGGCGGTCATGGCGTTCTCCTCTTCGCAGGCACTGATGTGTGGCGGATGTGGCGCGAGGGGGCGCCGGGGAGCCCGGTGCGCCTACCCGCACGGACAACTATACCCCTAGGGGGTATTTATCCACCCTGGGCGTCACCCCATCGGGTGTGTCGCACGCCGGGCGATCCGGGCAGCGGCGCATCACACTCCTCAACTCCCCGAAGCGCGCCTGACGTTCACCACTGACGTGCGACGTCGGGCGGCCGGGAGCGGGACAGGATCAAGGCCGGGGCGTAGATTCGCCGGATCGCGGGGCGGTGCGGCCCTGAGGAACCGGACGGCGCGAGCCGGACCATGGGAGGCGGGGCCGATGCGGGCAGTGGTGTTCGAGGAGTTCGGGCAGGAGGCCCGGGTCCGGGACCTCCCGGACCCCGCTCCCTCGGCCGGGGGCGTCGTGGTCCGGGTCGAGGCCACGGGGCTGTGCCGGAGCGACTGGCACGGCTGGATGGGGCACGATCCGGACATCGCCCTCCCGCACGTACCCGGACACGAACTGGCCGGGGTGGTCGAAGAGGTGGGCTCCGGTGTCCACAACTGGCGCCCCGGCGACCGGGTCACCGTGCCCTTCGTCTGTGCCTGCGGCCGGTGCCCCGCCTGCGCGGCCGGCGCCCAGCAGGTCTGTGAGCGGCAGACCCAGCCGGGTTTCACCCACTGGGGGTCGTTCGCCGAGTACGTGGCACTGGAGCAGGCCGACGTCAATCTGGTCGCGGTGCCCGAGGGGCTCTCGTCCGCCACGGCGGCCGGGCTCGGATGCCGGTTCGCCACCGCGTTCCGGGCCGTCGTGGGACAGGGGCGGGTGGCGCCGGGGGAGTGGGTCGCCGTGCACGGCTGTGGCGGGGTGGGCCTGTCGGCCGTGATGATCGCGGTGGCCTGCGGGGCCAGGGTCGTCGCGGTCGACGTCTCACGGCAGGCTCTGGAGCTGGCGCGGGCCTTCGGCGCGTCCGCCTGCGTGGACGCCTCGGCATACCCCGCCGGTGCCGACGAGGCCGTACGCGAACTGACCGGCGGAGGTGCGCATCTGTCGCTCGACGCGCTGGGGTCCCCGGTCACCTGTGCCGCCTCGGTGCGGAGCCTGCGCCGGCAGGGCCGTCATGTCCAGGTCGGGCTGCTGCCGCCGGCGGCCGGCGACCCCGTCGTACCCATGGCACGGGTGATCGCGCTGGAGCTGGAGATCCTCGGCAGCCACGGCATGGCCGCCCACGACTATCCGCCGATGATGGACATGGTCCGGGCCGGCACCCTGCGGCCGGATCTGCTGGTGACCTCCACCATCGCGCTGGACGCCGCCCCGGCGGCCCTCGCCGCGATGGGCACCGCCCCAGGAGCGGGCGTCACGATCATCGAACCGGCGGCGGGGGCCTGAGCGTTCGGGTCCGGCCGGCTCAACGGCCCCGGTTGCTGGGCCGGGACGCGATCCACGCCAGGACGGTGTCCACGTACCAGTAGGGCTTCCCGTTCCGGACATCGTCGGGAGGCGGAAGAAGCCCGTGCTTGCGGTACGAACGGATCGTGTCCGGCTGGACCCGGATGTGTGCCGCAATGTCCTTGTACGACCAGAGCGTTCTGTCCGTCATGAATGACACCTCTCTGTACGTCCGTGCGCCTCTGTTCCGGTGAACGAGAGCGGCCCGGTCCGGGCAGGGGGCGTCGCGAGTCCGTGACAGGGACCCAGCGGAACGCGGACATACGTGACAGAGAGGTGACTGCTGTGGCGGGCGGGGACCGAGAGGCTGAAGAGAACGCTCAGGCGGACGGCCGCGCGGGCCCGCAGATGCGGAGGAACTCACGGGTGCGGCGTGCGATGGGCAGCGGCTTGTCGGGCGGGCAGGGATACATGTCCTGCTCGACGATGGCGAACAGGTCGGTGCCCAGGGCGCGCGCGGCATCCAGCACGGGCTCCAGCGCGGGCACTCCGCCCGGCGGTTCGCACATCACGCCGCGCGCCACGGCAGGACCGAACGGCACCTCGTTCGCCACGACGTCCGCGAGCACCTCCGGGTCGACCTGCTTGAGGTGCAGATAGCCGATCCGCTCGCCGTAGGTCCTGATGAGCTTCACGCTGTCCCCGCCGCAGTACGCGTAATGACCGGTGTCGAGGCAGAGCGAGACCAGGTCGGGGTCGGTGGCGTCGAGGAAGCGGTTGACGTTCTCCTCGCTGTCGATGTGCGTATCGGCGTGCGGGTGCACCACGATCCGCAGCCCGTAGCGGTCCCGGACCTCGCGAGCCAGACGTTCCGTCTGGGTGGTGAGGTCGCGCCACTGCGCGGCGGTGAGCGTGCGGTCCTCCAGCACCTCACCCGACTTGTCGTCCCGCCAGAACGACGGGATGACCACCAGATGTCCGGCGCCCATCGCCCGCGTGAGTGCCGCGATGCCCGCGACATGCTCCCAGGTCCGGTCCCAGACCGCCGGCCCGTGGTGCAATCCCGTGAAGACGGTGCCCGCGGAGACGGCGAGATTCCGGCGTGCGGTCTCGTCCGCGAGCCGGGCGGGATCGGTCGGCAGATAGCCGTAAGGGCCGAGCTCGATCCACTCGTAACCCGCTTCGGAGGCCTCGTCGAGGAATCGCTCCCAGGGCACCTGCTGCGGATCGTCGGGGAACCACACTCCCCACGAATCGGGTGCCGAACCGATGCGGATGCGGGCCGGAGGGGGTGCGGAGGAGGTCATATCGCCCACCCTCCAGTCCTCAGGGAGGAGTGTCAAGACTTCGTCCGAATGTCCGGACAAAGTGTTGACAGGGTTCCGGGCGAGGGCTAGACCTGGGAGCGGCCGTCCGGCCGTGGCCGCCTCCCGGTAGGACGCACCGGGCCGGAGCGACGGGTCGAAGGGATGCGCATGCCTGAGCCGTACGACGTGATCACCATGGGGCGGATCGGGGTGGACATCTACCCGCTGCAGACCGGTGTACCGCTGGCCCAGGTCGAGACCTTCGGGAAGTTCCTCGGCGGCTCCCCGTCCAACGTGGCGGTGGCGGCTGCCCGGCTGGGACGGCGGACGGCTGTGATCACCCGGACCGGCCGGGACGCGTTCGGCGACTACCTCCACCAGGCGCTGGGGGAGTTCGGGGTGGACGACCGGTGGGTGAGCGCCGTGGCGGAGTATCCGACCCCGGTCACCTTCTGCGAGATCTTCCCGCCGGACCATTTCCCGCTCTACTTCTACCGGCAGCCCAAGGCGCCCGACCTGGAGATCCACAGCGGCGAGCTCGACCTGGACGCGGTGCGGGCGGCCCACGTCTTCTGGATGACCGGCACCGGCCTCTGCGCCGAACCCAGCCGCACCGCGACCCTCACCGCGCTCCGCGCCCGTGGCGCGACGGCTCCGCCGGGCGCGCCGGGCCACCCGCGTGCCACCGTCTTCGACCTCGACTGGCGCCCCATGTTCTGGGGCGAGGAGGACGACGGGAACGACGGAGCCGCCCGCGCCCACTACCGCGAGGCACTCGCCCACGCCACGGTCGCCGTCGGCAACCTCGACGAGTGCGAGATCGCCACCGGAGAACGCGAACCGCACGCGGCCGCACGTGCCCTGCTCGACGCCGGGCCCGAACTCGCCGTCGTCAAACAGGGGCCCGAGGGCGTCCTCGCGGTCCACCGCGACGGCACCACCGCCGAGATCCCGCCGCTGCCCGTCGACGTCGTCAACGGTCTCGGCGCCGGCGACGCCTTCGGCGGAGCCCTCTGCCACGGCCTCCTCGCCGGCTGGGACACGGCGCACATCATGCGCTACGCCAACGCGGCCGGAGCCATCGTCGCCTCCCGCCTGGCCTGTTCGTCCGCGATGCCGTTCCCGCACGAGGTCGAACAGGCCCTCGCCGAGGGCACGGCCGGCGCAGCCACGGCAGCGGGGAGGGCCACGGGAGCCTCAGGAGTCGCGGGGGCCTCGGGAGTTACGCGAGCCACGGGAGCTGCTGGAGCCACCCCGTGACCTCGCCCGCCGCGGCCGGCGTCGCCGATCTCGTCCGGCTCCGCGCCCACCGCCCCGAAGCCGTCGCCGAGGCCGCCGCCGCCCGCCGCAGACGCCCCCTCCTCGGCCCCACCGGACGTCTGATGATCATCGCGGCGGATCACCCGGCCCGCGGCGCCCTCGCCGTCGGCGACGACGACCTGGCCATGGCGGACCGCTTCGACCTCCTCGAACGCCTCTGCCTCGCCCTCGCCCGCCCCGGCGTCGACGGAGTGCTCGCGGGCGCGGACGTCCTGGAGGACCTGCTCCTCCTCGGCGCCCTGGAGAGCAAGGTCGTCCTCGGCTCCATGAACCGCGGCGGCCTCGCGGGAGCGGCCTTCGAGCTCGACGACCGCTTCACCGGCCACCGCCCCGCCGACCTCTCACGCCACGGCTACGACGCGGGCAAACTCCTGCTGAGGATCGACCACGACGACCCCGGCTCCCTGAACACGCTGCACACCGCCGCCCGCGCCGTGGACGAGATGGCCGCCCTCCGGCTGCCGGTCTTCATCGAGCCGTTCCTCTGCCACCGCACCCGTGCCGGGCTCCGCACCGACCTGGGCGCCACCGCCGTCACCACCTCGATCGCCATCGCCTCGGGCCTGGGCGGGACATCCGCGTACACCTGGCTCAAGGTCCCCGTCACCGACGACCCCGACGACATGGAGCGGGTGATGCGGGCCTCGACCCTCCCCGCCGTGCTGCTCGGCGGCGAGGTCACGGGGGACCCCGACACGGCGTACGAGAAATGGCGCGGCGCGCTGCGGCTGCCGACCGTCCAGGGGCTGGTGGTCGGGCGCTCGCTTCTCTACCCAGCCGACGGGGACGTGGCGGGGGCGGTCGACACGGCCGTGGGGCTGCTGTGAACGCACCAGGCCACGGGTGCCTGTGAACGGGCGGGACGACGGGTAGGGATGGAGCCATGACGACGACCGACGAGCAGCAGAGGTACCACCTCAGGGCCGGCCGTGCCGCACGCGGCCCCTACGCCCTCGACATCGACCCGGAGCGCGCCGGGTGGGAACGGTCGAGTCTGCGCGTCCTGGAGCTCGAACCAGGAGGTGTTCATACCCTGGTAACCGGGGAGAGCGAATGGATCATCCTGCCGTTGTCCGGTGGCTGTACGGTGCAGGCAGCAGGTGAGATCTTTGAACTGCTGGGCAGGAAAGACGTGTTCAGCGCGGTGACCGATTTCGCCTATGTCCCACGCGACGCCCGCGCCCAGATCGCCTCCGGCGCAGGAGGCCGCTTCGCCCTGGCAGGAGCGAAGTGCGAGCGACGACTCCCCGCTCGCTACGGCCCCGCGCCGGAGGTACCGGTCGAGCTCCGCGGCGCCGGCGCCTGCTCGCGCCAGGTGAACAACTTCGCCGCCGCCGACACCTTCGACTGCGACCGGCTCATCGCCGTCGAGGTCCTCACCCCCGGCGGGAACTGGTCCTCGTACCCCCCGCACAAGCACGACGAGCACCACCCCGGCACCGAGTCGGTGCTCGAGGAGATCTACTACTTCGAGGTCGAGGGCGACGGCCTCGGCTACCACCGGGTGTCGCCGTCCCGCCCCGGAGGCACGGACGTCCTCGCCGAAGTCGCCACAGGTGACGCCGTCCTCATCCCCGACGGCTGGCACGGCCCGTCCATCGCCCCGCCCGGCCGCACCCTGTACTACCTGAACGTGATGGCGGGCCCGGGTGAGCAGCGCGAGTGGCTGATCAGCGACCACCCGGACCACCGCTGGATCCGCGACACCTGGCCCGCGCAGCCCGTCGACCCACGGCTGCCGCTCCACGGCACGGGAGGTGCCCGGTGACCACACCACGCAGCACGCCCCGAGCCGCTCCGAAGCCCACCCGCAGGCTCACCACCGCCCAGGCGCTCGTCGCCTTCCTCGCCCGCCAGTACACCGAGCGCGACGGCCGGCGCCACCGCCTGATCAACGCCACCTGGGGCATCTTCGGCCACGGCAACGTCGCGGGCATCGGACAGGCACTCGTCGAGGCCGGTCCGGCGATGCCGTATCTCCAGGGCCGCAGCGAACAGGCCATGGTGCACGCCGCCGTCGGATACGCCCGCCAGTCGGGCCGGCTCTCCACCCACGCCGTCACCACCTCGATCGGCCCCGGCGCCACCAACCTCGTCACCGGCGCCGCGCTCGCCACCGTCAACCACCTGCCCGTGCTGCTCCTGCCCGGTGACACCTTCGCGACCCGACCCGCCGACCCCGTGCTCCAGCAGCTCGAAGTGCCCCACACCGGCGACGTATCGGTCAACGACTGCCTGCGGCCCGTCTCCCGTTACTTCGACCGGATCACCCGTCCCGAGGCGCTGATGCCGGCCGCCCTGCAGGCCATGCGCACCCTCGCCGACCCGGCGGAGACGGGCGCCGTCACGCTCGCGCTGCCGCAGGACGTGCAGGCGGAGGCGTACGACTGGCCGGCGGAGTTCTTCGCGACGCGCGTCTGGAACGTACGCAGGCCGGCCCCCGACCCGTTCGAACTCGAACAGGCCGTCCGGGCGGTGCGCGCCGCACGCCGCCCCCTGATCGTCGCGGGCGGCGGCGTCCACCACAGCGCCGCGGAGGAGACCCTCGCCGCGTTCGCCGCCGCCACCCGCATCCCCGTCGCCTCCACCCAGGCCGGCAAGGGCTCCCTGCGCCACGACCACCCCGCCGATGTGGGCGGCATCGGCCACACCGGCACCGCCACGGCGGACGCGCTGGCCCGCGAGGCCGACCTGGTGATCGGGATCGGCACCCGCTACACCGACTTCACGACCGCGTCCGGCACCCTCTTCGCCGACCCGGCCGTCCGCTTCCTCAACCTCAACATCACCGGCTTCGACGCCCACAAGCTCGCCGCCCTCCCGCTCGTCGCGGATGCCCGCACCGCGATCGAAGCGCTCGGCGAGGCCCTCAGCGCATGCGGACACCGCGTCGATCCCGCCTACGAGAGCGAGTACACCGAGGCCAAGGGCCGGTGGGAGCAGCGGGTCGACGCGGCCTTCGCCACCGGCGACCCGGACGCCCGCCCCACCCAGGCCCAGGTCCTCGGGCTGCTGGACGAGCTGGTCACCGAGGACGACATCCTGATCAACGCGGCGGGCTCCCTCCCCGGCGACCTCCACAAGCTGTGGCGGGCCCGCTCCCCGCACCAGTACCACGTCGAATACGGCTACTCCTGTATGGGATACGAGATCCCCGCCGCTCTCGGCGTCCAGCTCGCGGCGCCCGGCCGGCCCGTCTGGGCGCTCGTCGGCGACGGCACGTATCTGATGAACCCCACCGAGATCGTCACCGCCGTGCAGGAGGGCCTGCCGGTCAAGCTCGTCATCCTGCAGAACCACGGATACGCGTCCATCGGCGGCCTCTCCGAGTCCGTGGGCGCCGAACGCTTCGGCACCGCCTACCGGCACCGCACCGAGGACGGGGCGTTCACCGGCACCCCGCTGCCCGTCGACCTCGCCGCCAACGCGGCTTCGCTGGGCATGGACGTGCTGCGTGCCGGATCGGTGGGGGAGCTGCGCCGGGCCCTCGCCGAGGCGCGCGGCGCGGACCGTCCCACTTGTGTCTACGTCGAGACCGAAACGGCAGACACAGTGTCGGGGCCTCCTCCGGCACAGGCGTGGTGGGATGTTCCGGTAGCCGAAACCGCGACCCGCCCGTCGGCGGTCGAGGCCAGGAAAGAGTACGACCGGCAGATCGCAGCCCGACGCCGCCACCTGTGAAGGAGACCCCGTCATGAAGACCGTCAACCACTGGATCGGTGGCAGGCCCTTCGAGCGGACTGCGGGCACGTCGGGCAATTACGGTCCGGTCACCGACCCGGCGACCGGCGCCGTGACGACCCAGGTGGCGCTCGCTTCCCTAGAGGAGGTCGACGCCGCGGTGTCCGCCGCGAGGACCGCGTACGAGAGCTGGGGCACGTCGTCGCTCTCGGCCCGTACCGCCGTCCTCTTCCGCTACCGCGCCCTGCTGGACTCCCACCGCGACGAGATCGCCGCGCTGATCACCGCCGAGCACGGCAAGGTGCACTCCGACGCGCTGGGTGAGGTGGCCCGCGGCCTGGAGATCGTCGAGCTGGCCTGCGGCATCACCACCCAGCTCAAGGGCGAGCTCTCGACCCAGGTCTCGAGCCGGGTCGACGTCTCCTCGATCCGGCAGCCGCTCGGCGTCGTCGCGGGCATCACCCCGTTCAACTTCCCGGCCATGGTGCCGATGTGGATGTTCCCGCTGGCGATCGCGTGCGGGAACACCTTCGTCCTCAAGCCCAGCGAGAAGGACCCGTCGGCCGCCAACCTGCTGGCGGAGCTCGCCGCCGAGGCGGGCCTGCCCGACGGCGTGCTGAACGTCCTGCACGGTGACAAGGTCGCCGTGGACGGGCTCCTCGCCCACCCCGACGTCGCCGCCGTCTCCTTCGTCGGTTCCACCCCCATCGCGCGGTACATCCACGCCACCGCCTCCGCCAACGGCAAGCGCGTCCAGGCCCTCGGCGGCGCGAAGAACCACATGCTGGTCCTTCCGGACGCCGACCTGGACGCCGCGGCCGACGCCGCCGTCTCGGCGGCGTACGGCTCGGCGGGCGAGCGCTGCATGGCCATCTCCGCCGTCGTCGCCGTGAACTCCGTCGCGGACGAGCTGGTCGCGAAGATCCGCGAGCGCGCCGAGAAGATCAAGATCGGCCCCGGCGCGGACCCCACCTCCGAGATGGGCCCGCTGATCACCGCCGCCCACCGCGACAAGGTCGCCTCCTACGTCACCGGCGCCGCCGCGCAGGGCGCCGACGTCATCCTGGACGGCACCGGCCACACGGTCGAGGGCTTCGAGGACGGCCACTGGATCGGACTGTCCCTCCTGGACAACGTCTCCACGGACTCCGACGCCTACCGCGACGAGATCTTCGGCCCCGTCCTGTGCGTCCTGCGCGTCGAGACGTACGAGGACGGCGTCGCCCTCATGAACGCCTCGCCCTTCGGCAACGGCACCGCGATCTTCACCCGCGACGGCGGGGCTGCCCGCCGTTTCCAGCTGGAGATCGAGGCCGGCATGGTCGGCGTCAACGTCCCGATCCCGGTGCCCGTCGGCTACCACTCCTTCGGCGGCTGGAAGGACTCCCTCTTCGGCGACCACCACATCTACGGCAACGACGGCGTGCACTTCTACACCCGGGGCAAGGTCGTCACCACCCGCTGGCCCGACCCGGCCGACGCCCCGGCGGGCGTCGACCTCGGCTTCCCCCGCAATCACTGAGACGGCGGACGCGGGCGCTCGCCGACTGGAAGACTGACCGCATGGTGACGGCGTCGCAGCTTCCGTTCGGCGAGACCCTGAGGGGCCGTCTGGGCCCGCCCGGGCACCCGTCCGTCCTGGAGAGCAGCCCGCGTTCCCGGGTCTGGCGCATCGAGCTGTCGGGACGCCCGGCGGTGCTGAAGCAGCTGGTGGCGGGCCCCGAGGCCGACGAGCGGTACGCCCGCGAGGTGGCCGCCCTGCGCATCGGCGGCCGGGCATCCGGCACCCCGGTCGTGCCCGCGCTCCTGGGCACCGATCCGGCCGAGCGGGTCCTGGTCATCGAGCACCTCGACGACCGGCGGCCGCCCGCCGGGTGGATCGTCGACTACGCGGCCGCCCTCGCGAGGCTGCACAGCACCGCCCGCCCCGGCGACGCCGGGGCCCTGCCTCGCTGGCAGGGCCCGACCGGTGACGACGTCACGTCGTTCCTCACCCTGGCCGAGACGCTCGGGGCCGTCGGGCCGCCAGGAGTGCGGGACGAACTCCACGCCCTCGTGGAGCGCCTCGGCCGGGCGGAAGGGAACGCCCTGCTCCACGGCGACCCGTGCCCCGGCAACGACCTGCACACCCCGGACGGGGTCAGGTTCATCGACTTCGAGCAGGCGTCCCTGGGCAGCGGCGTGATGGAACTCGCCTACCTCCGCATCGGGTTCCCGACCTGCTGGTGCGTCACGAGGGCGTCCGGCCCCCTGCTGGAGCGGGCGGAGACCGCCTACCGTGCAGCCTGGCACGCCGAGACCGGCACCGCGCTGCCGGAAGCCGGCCTCGCCGACGCCTGCGCGGGCTGGCTGATCCGGGGCGACGCCCTGGTCGAGCGAGCCCACCGAGGCACCACCGACCACCTGGCCCGCGTCCCGGACGAGGACTGGACCTGGGGCACGGCGACCGCACGCCAACGCCTCGCCCACCGGCTCGGGGTGGTCGCCGGCATGACCGAGGACCACGGCGGACTGCGGAGCCTCGGCGTCCTGGCGGCGGACCTGCGCCGCGCCGTCCTCGACCGCTGGCCGACGCTGCGGCCGGTGCCCGAGCGGCGTCCGTAGCAGTTACTGGAAGCTCAGGCGGTGCGGGTGGCCGGGATCGGCCGGGCAGGTGTGCACGCGCATCAGGCCGCGGCCGAGATAGACATCGGTCGGGTCGATGACGCGGCGGTCGTTGCCGGCGGCCCGGTCCTCGACCGGCAGCCAGCTGCGTGAGGCCCCGTCACACTCCCACATGTCCACGGTGAGCAGGGGCGGCATCGCTGCCCCGCACACCTGGCAGTCGACCGGGGCCGGGTCCGTCAGATGCCAGGAGGCGAAGCCACCGACCTTCCAGCCTGGGGCGATCGACAGATCGCTCATGTAGTTGATCTCCTCGGGCTCGGCAGCTTCGGCCGCGGCCATCGCCTCTTCGTACTCCTCGTACGTCGCGTGGCTTGCCGGTGGAGCGGAGTTGTATCCGTCCGCATCGTCCTCGTCGAGGCGCGCCTCCTCCCACTCGTCGATCGCCTCCTGGAGTTCCTCCTCCAGCAGGCCGAGGTACTGGTGCTCCACGACGCGCTCGGGGTGTACGACGCACATGTTCGGCACGCATTCCTTCCGGCCGACCACGGGAGGTTCGGGCTGAGGCATGAGTACGGCGCCGACATCGGTGGACCGTCGCCACTTCAGTACGACGTCGATCGTGCGGTCGGGGCCGTGCACCTCGAAGGGGCACCAGAAGACCTGCAGCAGGTCGTGGTCCTCGGGTCCCACGAGATCGGGAATGTCTCGTGCGTACAGCTGGGCAACGGCCAGCATCGGCAACGGATCGTCGTCATGGAGGTCCGGGACGTGTACGCCCCGGGTCATGCCGTCGAGCAGGCGCCGTTCGTCCTCGGTGTACTCCCGGCCCCGTGCGTCCTCCAGGATCCGGCGGCTCAGCCGAACGTCCGCGAGAAGGTGGCCCGTGCTCTTCGGGTGCACGGCCGTGCACACCGGCCACGGTTCGCCGGCCGGCCACAGCAGAGGGCCCGCCACCGAACTCTCCCGTGCCCCGGGAGTGCCATGACGTGGGTGCAGCCGGGTGGTTGTGCGCCGGTGGGCCGCAAGGGCAGGGAAGGCCGCCTCGACGTCAAGGGGACGTGGCGGGGTGGTGCGGGTCATGAGAAAGGCTTTCCAGGTAAGGGAGTTCCGGGACGGATCCGGTCTCTTCCGCGTCGGCTCGGATGCGGTCGGGGCCGATCAGGACAGTGACGCTGCCGCTGTTGCTGTGGTTCTCGACGAGTTCGGTCGCACATCGCGGACATTGCCGAGGTCACCCGCAGCGGGAAGGAGCCGCCGGCAGGTCCGCGAGGCCGTGACGCGTAGCGAAAACCAGGTGCTGCCACGCGCCGGGGCCCGCATCCTGGAACGTATGAACGACCGGACACACCCGCCCCGTTACGAGATCCGCGCGCAGCACACCGACTCCACCGTCACTGTGTACCAGGCCTACCGGCCGGCCATCGGACTGCCCGCCGCCCGCGACGGGCGCTTCCCGCCGGCCTGGAAGCGCGACCGCATGACCTGGATCAAGCCGAGCTTCCTCTGGATGATGTACCGCTGCGGCTGGGGCACGAAGGAGGGACAGGAGACCGTGCTCGCCGTCGAGATCACCCGCGACGGCTTCGCCTGGGCGCTGGAGAACGCGGAACTCTCGCACTACGTAAGGGGAGTGCACGAGGACCAGGGCGCGTGGAAGCGGGCCCTGCGGTCCGCTCCCGCGCGCGTCCAGTGGGACCCCGAGCGCGATCTGTCCCTGAACCCGCTCCCGTACCGCTCGCTCCAGCTCGGTCTCTCCGGGGAGGCCGCCCGGCGGTACGCCGACGAGTGGACCGTGTCCGTACGCGACGTCACGCCCCTGGCCCGTGAGGTGCACGCGGCGGTCCGGGCGGGGGAGCGGGAGCGGGCCGCCGCCCTGCTGCCCGTGGAGAGGCCGCTCGATCTCAGCGCTCCCCGTCCGGTTCCCACCACCCCGTGAGCTCCAGCACCTCCGAGGCGATCTCCACCACCGTCCTCCCGTCCGTGGCCACCCGGGCCACCTCGGGCGGGGCGTGCTCGTCCAGGAGCCTGGCCTTGCGCGCACTGCCCGCGACCTCGCGGTCCAGGGCGGAGCCGATCTCGCGGGCGGAGAGCCGGGCCACCGCCGTGGCGTCCGACGCGGTGAGCAGCGCCCGGACGACGCGTACGCCGGGGCCCATCGCGCGTTCGAACATGGGGGCCGAGCCGGGCAGCACGCTCACCGTGTTCGTGTAGACGAGGCGGTGATGGCCGAGCGCCGCGAAGTTCCGCCACATCGCCGTCAGATTCGCCTCGGTGATCGTCGAGCGGCGGGGGTCCCCGGCGGGGGCGGGGTGGACCTGGCCCAGGTAGTCGCCCTCGACGATCGCGTGCGCGATCCCGGCCGCTCGCAGCCGGTCGGAGATCTCCCAGCCGACCGTCGTCTTGCCGACGCCGGCCCGGCCGCCGATGAGGAGCACTTCCGGACGCTTCGGATTCATGGCGGGAGCCTGACAGGGGACCCGGCACCGCTGCCATCGAATTCCCGGCCACGACCATGACTTTCGGCAGTGCCGGACCGGCCCCGGATTCCGTACCGTCGGGCCGGTGAACCTGAACCTGACTCCGCGCGGGAACGTGAGCGGGGAACGTGCGGCGGCCGTCCTGGTGCCTGCGGCGGTGGCCGTGTCCGGGGGGCTGAGCCTGGTGAGTCCCTGGTGGGCCGCGCCGACCGTGGTCGCCGCGTTCCTGACGGGGCGCGGCCCCGGGCGTACCGGAGCGGTGCTCTGCTCGCTGGCCGCCGTGCTCGCCGCCGGAGTGGTGGCCGCCTCGCTGGTGCCGCCCCTGCTCGCGCTCGGTACCCGGTTCGTCGGGGTGATGGTTCTGGGCGTCCTGCTGCCCTGGTTCGCGGGGCGGTTCTGGCGGCAGTACCAGGAACTGGCCCGGGCCGGCTGGGAGAGGGCCGAACGGCTCGAGCGGGAGCGGCAGCTTGTCGCCGGACAGGCACGGCTGGCGGAGCGGGCCCGCATCGCGCAGGACATGCACGACGTGCTCGGTCACGACCTCAGCCTGATCGCCCTGTCGGCAGGCGCACTCCAGCTCGCACCCGGGCTCGACGACCGGCAGCGGCGGGCCGCCAAGGACATCAGGGCACGCGCGGCCACGGCGGTCGAGCGCCTGGGCGGAGTGATCGGCGTCCTGAGCGAGGACACGGACGCGCCCCCGCTGCGGCCGCACGGGCGGGAGCTGACCGAACTGGTCGGCGATGCGGCCGAGTCCGGGCTGAGGGTCGAACTGCGGGTGGACGGGGAGGCGGACGGGCTTCCTCCCGTCGTCGCACGGGCCGTGCACCGGGTCGTGCAGGAAGCGCTGACCAATGTGGCCAGGCACGCGCCCCGCGCGGCGGCGACCGTCCAGGTCAGGCACACGGAGACCGAGACCGAGGTGGTCGTCGTCAACGGTGCCGCGAAGACCCCGGCCGGGCGGCCGCCCGGCTCGGGGGGCCGCGGGCTCATCGGGCTCGACGAGCGGGTCAGGCTCGCCGGCGGCACCTTCGAACACGGGCCCCGGGGCGACGGCTTCGCCGTGTCCGCCCGGTTGCCGCACCGCCCTCCGGCCCGTGTGCCGGACCGGGCCGCACCGGAACCGGCCGGCCGGTCCGCGGACGGGGCGCCGGCGGAGTTCCGCAGGGCACGACGGCGTGCGGGCCGCACTCTGGCCACCGCGCTCCTGGTCCCGCTGGGCGCGGGCGCGGTGCTGGGCGCGGCGGTGATGGGGTGGGACATCGTGGCGGCGGCACGGTCGACCCTCGATCCGGGTGACTACGCCCGGCTCCGGGTGGGGCAGGATCGTGCGGAGGTGCAGCGGGTGCTGCCGGACCGCCAGTCGGTCCACCGGCCCTCCGGTGGCGAGCGGCCCGAGGGACGAGGAGTGACGTGCGAGTACTACGCGATGACGGCCGACCGCTTCGACAGCCGCTCCGGGGACGCCTACCGGCTCTGTTTCCGCGACGACACACTGGTCTCGCTCGATGCCCTGGCCGGGTGAGCGCGCGATGACCAGGGTGCTGATCGCCGACGACGAGCCCATGATCCGGGCCGGTGTCCGGGCCGTGCTGTCGACCGACCCGGACATCGAGATCGTCGCCGAGGCGGGCGACGGACACGAGGCGGTGGAGCTCGTGCGGCTGCACCGCCCCGACGTGGCCGTGCTCGACGTACGGATGCCGAGGACCGACGGCATCGAGGCCGCGGCGGAGATCAGCCGGACCGTTCCCGCCACGGGCATCATCATGCTCACGACGTTCGGTGAGGACGACTACATCCTCCGGGCGCTCGGCTGCGGGGCCGCCGGCTTCCTGATCAAGTCGGGCGAGCCCGAGGAACTCCTGGCAGGCGTGAGGGCGGTGGCCGACGGCGCCGCCTATCTGTCACCGAAGGTCGCCGCGCGCGTGGTCGCGCACCTCGCCTCCGGCGGGACCGGTGCCCGGGCCGGGCGCAGGGCCGCCGCCCGGGAGAAGGTCGCCGGACTGACCCCCAGGGAACGCGAGGTGCTGTCGTTCCTCGGCAGCGGACTGTCCAACGGGCAGATCGCCCGGCGGCTCCACGTGGTGGAGGGAACCGTCAAGGCGCATGTGAGCTCCGTCCTGTCCCGCCTCGGGGTGGAGAACCGGGCCGCAGCCGCCGTCGTGGCCCATGAGGCGGGTGTCGTGCCCGCGCACACGACGGAGAGCGGCTGACGCGGCGCGCTCCATCGGGTGTTGCGCGAGGAGCAGGAGCGCGGCCACCACGACCCCGCCCAGCAGGGAGCCGGCCAGTACGTCGTGCGGGTAGTGGACCCCTGTCAGGACACGCAGCAGCGCCGCCGCCACGGCCAACGGCACGGTCACGGCAGCCAGACGAGGCCGCCGGAGTGCGAGCCCCGTCGCCAGTGCGGCGGCCAGCGTGGCGTGGTTGCTGGGGAACGACCAGTCGCCGGCCTCCGGGCAGGCGGCCACCGCCTCGGCCCCGGGCACGGCCCGGCAGGGGCGTTCCTCGTCGACCACCAGTTTCAGCGCCTCGCTGACGGCGTACGCCACGACGGTCCCGGCGCCGGTCAGGACGGTTCCGGCAGCCAGGCGTGCGTCCCCGTGGCGGACGGCCGTCCAGCCGAGCAGGAGCAGCACCGAACCCAGGGCGACCAGGGTGAGCTCGGTGACCGGCTCCAGGAGATGAGCGAGCCGGTCGGGCGCGTCCGCGACCGCCGCCGTCAACGACCGGTACACGGACACGGAGACACCCCGGGTCACCTCGGTCGGCTCGGCCCGGCCGAGACCGCCCGGTGAGAGGAGCGCGACGGCGCCGCCGGCCGACGCCAGAAGGGCCGCCGCGCCGAGCAGGCGGGCAGCCGGGGAATGTGGGTTCGTCATGGCGCCGAACGTACGAGCGGCAGGGGGCCGGGCACCCGGGCCGAACGGCAGGGGCCGTATGCGACGTTCGTCAGGGGTGGGCGCTCGTGCTCAGGGCCGGCCGGGAGCGTCCGTACGGCCGAACTCCCAGGTCAGCATGGCGAACACCCCGTCGTCGGCCGCACCCGCCGAGCCGTAGGTGGCGAGTGCCGCCTCGTTGTCGCGCTCCACCCCGACCCACATGTCGTAACAACCCCGCCCCCGGGCCTCCGCCGCCAGGGCCTCCGTCAGCGCCCGGCCGATGCCGCGGCGGCGGTACGCCTCGTCGACGGAGAGTTCGTACAGACACATCTCCGTGCCCTTGTCCGGATGCAGCATCTCGATGCCCGACACGAATCCGGCCGGAGCACCGTCCACGTACGCGATCAGCATCAGATGGCCCTCCGCCGCCAGGAAGTGGGCAGCCCACTCCGGGCGCGGCTCGGCGTCGTAGAGATGCGCGGCGGCGAGGAGCTCGGCGGTGGTGGTGGCGGGGCGGATGTTCACTTATGGGCCTTTCGCGCGTGGGGTGTACCGCATGCGGAGTACGGGCGGGGTGTGCCGTACCTCTCAGGGAGGCCGGGGAGCTCCCCCTGGGGGCATCCTGGTGCACCGCACGCTCCGTTTAGGGTCGAGTCATGGAGAAACCGACTTCCCGGTGGCGGCACCGGCTGCCCCGTACCCCAGGCCGGTGGGCCGCGGTGGTCGCCGCCCTCGCCGTGCTCGTGGGGGCCGGTACCTGGACCGCCGTCGCCGACGACAGCCCCCCGACCGTGCACCGGCAGGACCGGATGATGAAGATGAACGGGGTGTCGGTCGACACGTCGTACTTCACGTCCGGGGGCACGCGGCCCCGGCCCGCCGTCCTCATCGGGCACGGCTTCGGCGGCAGCAAGAACGACGTGCGCGCCCAGGCCGAGAAGCTGGCCGCCGACGGGTACGCCGTCATGACGTGGTCCGCCCGCGGATTCGGGAGGACGAGCGGGGAGATCACGCTCAACGCCCCCGACGGCGAGGTCAAGGACGTGTCCGGCCTCATCGACTGGCTGGCCGGCCGGCCCGAGGTGCAGCTCGACGCGAAGGGGGACCCGCGCGTCGGTGTCACCGGCGCTTCGTACGGTGGCGCCGTGTCGCTGCTGGCCGCCGGTTACGACGACCGGGTCGACGCCATCGCACCGGTGATCAGCTACTGGAACCTCGCCGACGCGCTCTTCCCGGACGGGGTCTTCAAGAAACTCTGGGCCGGGATCTTCGTCAGCTCCGGCGGCGGCTGCCAGAGGTTCCAGAAGCAGCTGTGCGAGATGTACGAGCGGGTCGCCGTCAGCGGCAAACCGGACGCCGCCGCGCGCGAACTCCTGACGGAACGTTCCCCCGAGGCCGTGGCCGACCGGATCGACGTGCCCTCGCTCATCCTCCAGGGTCAGAGCGACTCCCTGTTCCCGCTGGGCCATGCCGACGCCATGGCCAAAGCCATCAAGGCCAACGGCGCACCCGTCTCCGTCGACTGGATCGCGGGCGGACACGACGGAGGGGACGACGAGGGCGACCGCGTCCAGGGCCGGGTCGGCGACTGGTTCGACCGGTACCTGAAGAAGGACGAGGGCGCCGACACCGGCCCCGGGTTCCGCGTGACCCGGACCGGCGGCGTCGACTCCACCGACGGTGCCGCCCTGAAGCGCGGCGCGAGCAGCGACACGTACCCCGGCCTGAACAGCGGCGGGCGGAAGATCACCCTCACCGGCGCCGGGCAGCGGCCCGCGACGGGCGGGGGAGCGGCCGGTGGGCAGAACGCCCCCGGCGGCGGCCTCACGCAGACCTTCCGCAACCCCGCAGGTGGCAACCCGCCCTCCATCTCCGCCGTCCCCGGCGTCGGAGGCGGGCTCTCCCAGCTGTCCTCGCTCGGCGTCGGGTTCTCCCTCGACTTCCCCGGGCAGTACGCCCGCTTCGACTCCGCCCCGCTGGACAGCGCCGTACACGTCACCGGGTCGCCGGCCGTCCGTGTGAACGTGAAGGCGGACCAGGGCGACGCCGTGCTGTTCGGCAAGGTCTACGACGTCTCGCCGGACGGGAAACAGCAGGTCCTGCCCTCCCAGCTCGTCTCCCCCTACCGGATCACCCCCGAGGAGCAGGGCAAGCCGGTCGAGCTGACCCTGCCCGCCGTCGACCACGAGGTCGAGGCCGGGCACAGCCTCCGCCTCGTCCTCTCCGCGACGGACCTCGCCTACGCCTCTCCCGCCGAGCCCGCGACGTACACCGTCTCCCTCGACGGCCCCCTGACCGTCCCCACGGCACCCGCCGTGAAGACCGCCGCGGCCGCGCTGCCCTGGTGGACCTGGGGGCTCCCGGCGGCCGGGCTCGTCATCGCCGCCGCCGTCCTGCTCACCGCACGCCGGCGTACCGCGGCCCCCGCCCCCGACCCGGCGCTGACCGGTGTTCCGCTGCAGATCACGGACCTGTCCAAGAGGTACGCGAAGTCCTCGGACCGCTACGCCGTGCGCGACCTCGGCTTCCGCGTCGAGAAGGGGCAGGTCCTCGGCCTGCTCGGACCGAACGGCGCCGGCAAGACCACCACCCTGCGCATGCTGATGGGGCTCATCACCCCCGACTCCGGTGAGATCCGCGTCTTCGGGCACGCGATCCGCCCCGGGGCACCCGTGCTGTCCCGCGTCGGCTCCTTCGTCGAAGGCGCCGGCTTCCTCCCGCACCTGTCCGGCCGCTCCAACCTGGAGCTGTACTGGCAGGCCACCGGGCGGCCCGCCGAGGACGCCCACATCGACGAGGCCCTGGAGATCGCCGGGCTCGGCGACGCCCTGGCCCGCGCCGTGCGGACGTACTCCCAGGGCATGCGGCAGCGGCTCGCCATCGCCCAGGCCATGCTCGGCATGCCGGACCTCCTCATCCTCGACGAACCGACCAACGGTCTCGACCCGCCCCAGATCCGCGAGATGCGGGACGTGATGATCCGGTACGCGGCCGGGGGCCGGACCGTGATCGTCTCCAGCCACCTCCTCTCCGAGGTCGAACAGTCCTGCACCCACCTGGTGGTCATGGACCGGGGTCAGCTCGTCCAGGCCGGTCCGGTCGCCGAGATCACCGGCTCCGGCGACATGCTGCTCGTCACCACGGGGGCCGAGGTCGCCGAACCGCTCGTGGACAAGGTGGCCGCCCTGCCGGGCATCGGCTCCGCCGTCCGCGTCGACGACGGCCACGGCCTGCTGGTCCGCCTCGACGGCGCCACGGCCGCACAGCTGGTCGCCGAACTGGTCCGTCTCGACGTGCCGGTGACGGGTGTCGGGCCGCACCGCCGCCTGGAGGACGCGTTCCTCACCCTCATCTCCCAAGGATCCGCATGAGCTCCGCAACTGAGATCCAGGCACTCGCCGAAGCCCCCGGCTACCACGCCCGCCGCACCCTGCCGCTGCGCGTGGAGGCGATGAGGCAGCTGCGCAGGCGGCGCACCCTGCTCATGTTCGGGGTGCTGGCGGCACTGCCGTTCGTCCTGATCATCGCCTTCGCGGTCGGCGGCACTCCCGGCGGCGGCGAGGGCGGCGGCGGAGGTGGCGGTTCGCGGATCAACCTCATGGACGTGGCGACGGAGTCCGCCGCGAACTTCGCGGCGACCTGCCTCTTCGTCTCCGCCGGCTTCCTGCTCGTGGTGCCGGTCGCACTGTTCTGCGGGGACACGGTCGCCTCCGAGGCCAGCTGGTCCTCGCTGCGCTACCTGCTCGCGGCCCCCGTCCCCCGGGCCAGGCTGCTGTGGAGCAAGCTCGTCGTGGCGCTCGGCTTCAGCCTCGCCGCGATGGTGCTGCTGCCGCTCGTCGCCCTCGGCGCGGGAGCAGCGGCCTACGGCTGGGGGCCGCTGAAGCTGCCCACCGGGGGCGCGCTCGCCACATCGGACACCGTGCCGCGCCTCGCGCTCGTCGTCGCCTTCATCTTCGTATCCCAGCTCGTCACCGCAGGGTTGGCGTTCTGGCTGTCGACGAGGACGGACGCGCCGCTCGGCGCGGTGGGCGGCGCGGTCGGGCTGACCATCGTCGGTAATGTCCTCGACGCGGTCACCGCGCTCGGTACCTGGCGCGAGTTCCTGCCCGCCCACTGGCAGTTCGCCTGGGCCGACGCGCTCCAGCCCGATCTCGCGTGGGGCGGGATGGTGAAGGGCGCGGCCGTATCGGTGACCTATGCCCTGATCCTGTTCGCCTTCGCCTTCCGCGGGTTCAGCCGTAAGGACATCGTGTCCTGACCTTGATGTTCCGCCACGTCGGCGCCCGCCGTTGCGCCATCGAGACGGTTCCGCAACGCTTCTGACGACTCCGCCGGGCCGCCTCGCACGTCACATTGACGAATGTCTACGACGTGGGGGGTACGGATGGACCGCAGGGCAAGGACGTACAGGGGAGCACTCGCACTGCTTCTGGCGGGCGGGATCCTGGCGACCGGTTGCAGCGGATCGGGCACGGGCAACGAGTCCGCCACCGCCGACCGCGGCGTCGCCGGCAGCGGCGGACCGGCCGGGGGCGAACAGCCCCCCGCCGCTCCGTCCGCCGTGCCGGGGCAGGATGAGGACGGGGCGGGTCAGGCGGAGGACGGCGCGCGGGAGAGCGTGGCGCCCGACTACCTGTCGACCTTCGCCCTCGACGTGGACACCGCCAGCTACGGATACGCGCGCCGCACCCTGGGCGACGGACAGCTCCCGGCGGCCGGCACGGTGCGCCCGGAGGAGTTCGTCAACAGCTTCCGCCAGGGGTACGAGAGGCCGGACGGCAACGGCTTCTCGGTGAACGTCGACGGTGCCAGGACCGACGCCGCCGACTGGTCGCTCGTACGGGTCGGGCTGGCCACCAAGACCGCCTCGGACACCGGTGAACGCCCGCCCGCCGCGCTGACCTTCGTCGTCGACATCTCCGGATCGATGTCCGAACCGGGCCGCCTCGACCTCGCGAAGACCTCACTGGGCATCCTCGCCGACGAACTGCGTGACGACGACTCCGTCTCCCTGGTCACCTTCAGCGACGAGGCCGAGACCAGGCTGCCGATGACCCGCCTCCAGGGCAACCGCACCAAGCTCCGCGACGCCGTCGCCGGGATGGAACCCGCCGATTCCACGAACGTGGCGGCCGGCGTGCGGCGCGGCTACGAGGAGGCGGTCGACGGCCACCGCAAGGGCGCCAACAACCGGGTCGTCCTGCTCTCCGACGCACTCGCCAACACCGGTGAGACCGACGCCGACGCGATCCTGGAACGCATCGGGGACGCACGCAAGGAGTACGGCATCACCCTCTTCGGCGTCGGTGTCGGCAGCGACTACGGCGACGAGCTGATGGAACGCCTCACCAACAAGGGCGACGGCAACACCACCTACATCGCCGACGAGACGCAGGCCAGGAAGGTCTTCGTCGACCAGCTGCCCGCCCACGTCGAACTCCGGGCCCGCGACGCCAAGGCCCAGGTGGCGTTCGACCGTAAGACGGTCGAGCAGTTCGAGCTCATCGGCTACGAGAACCGCAAGGTCGCCGACGAGGACTTCCGGAACGACAGCGTCGACGGCGGCGAGGTGGGCCCCGGCCACACGGTGACCGCGCTCTACGCCGTGCGGCTCCGTGAGGGCGCCTCCGGCCATGTGGCGACGGCGACGGTGCGCTGGCTGGACCCGAAGACACGCGAGGCACACGAGGAGACCGGGACGGTCGTGACCGGCGCGATCGACGGAAGGCTCTGGGACGACGCCGACGCACGGCTCCAGGTGACCGCGGTGGCCGCCTACTTCGCGGACACCCTGCGCGGCGGTGACCTCCGGGGGACGCCCACGCTCGGCGAACTCGCCGGCCGCGCGCGGAAGCTGGCGTCCTCCACCGAGGACAGCTCGGTGGAGAAGCTCGCCACGGCGATCGAGCAGGCGGACCGGATCAGGAACGGTGGCGGCGACGAGCCGCCGGGCGACGAGGGCGAAGGCGAACTCGGCTGACCTGGCCGACCGTTGGCCCGGTCGGCCGAGCTCGGCTTCGAGCTCCCCGACGAGGTGGAGTACCCGGAAGTGCGAGGTGCTCTCGCCGCGTCCTGACGCACGTCCGCCCCGGCTGTCAGGTACAGCCGGGGCGGACGCCGGTCAGGCGAGGTGGAACACCTCGGTCAGCGGGACCATGGCCTCGTCGGCGGCCTCCGACTGCTCGAAGAACTCGCCCATCTCCCGCTGCCACCGGGCGTTGACCTCCGTCGCGGCCATCGCTTCCCGGGCCGCGTCGAAGTCCTCCGTCTCCAGGTAGCCGACCAGCAGGCCGTCCTCGCGCAGGAAGAGCGAGTAGTTGTGCCAGCCCGCCTCCGACAGTGCGGCGAGCATGTCCGGCCACACCGCGGCATGGCGCTCGCGGTACTCGTCCTTGCGGTCCTCACGGACCTTCAGCAGAAAACAGACGCGCTGCATGGAACCGGCCCCTCCGGTCAGAAGTCGAACGTGTCGATGTTCTTGGAGTCGAAGACGGTCGGCTCACCGAGGATGACCTCGCCGTCCTTGCCGATGGTGTACTCGCCGAGCTTGCCCGCCTTGAACTTCTCGCCCTCCGCACCGGTGATCTGCCCCGACGCCAGCGCCGCCGCCGCGTACGAGCCGAGGTAGCCGAGCTCCTCCGGGTTCCAGAGCGAGAACTGCTCGACGGTGCCGTCCTTGACGTACTTGCGCATCTGGTTCGGCGTGCCGAGCCCGTTGAGCACGACCTTGCCCTTGTACGAGGAGTCGCTCAGGTAGCGCGCCGCGGCGGCGATGCCGACCGTCGTGGGGGAGATGATGCCCTTGAGGTCCGGGTAGGCCTGCATGAGGCCCTGCGTCTGTTGGAAGGACTTCTGGTCCGCGTCGTCACCGTAGGCGACCTTGACCAGCTCCATGTTCTTGTACTTGGGGAGCTTCAGCTCCTCCTTCATGTACTCGATCCAGGTGTTCTGGTTCGTCGCGTTCTGGGTCGCCGACAGGATCGCGACCTTGCCCTTGTAGCCGATCTGCTCGCCGAGGTGCTGGACCAGGCTGCGGCCGATCGCCTCCGAGCTGGCCTGGTTGATGAAGAGCTGGCGGCAGTCCTTCGCCGTGTCCGAGTCGTAGGCGACGACCTTGATGTCCTTCTTCATGGCCTGCTTGAGCGGGCCGCAGACCGCGTTCGGGTCGTTCGCCGCGATGAGGATCGCGTCCTGGCGCTGCTGGATCAGGGTGTTGATGTAGGAGACCTGCGAGGAGGCGTTCGCGTCGGACGGACCGACCTCCTTGCCCGTGCCGCCGTACTCCTTCGCCGCCGCGATACCCGCCTCGTCGACGATCTTCTCGTACGGGTTGTTGATCTGCTTGGGCAGGAAGCCGAGCTTCAGCCCCTTCTTCAGCGGGGCGTCCGGGTCGGCCTTCGCGGAGCTGCCCGCCTTCGCGCTCCCACTCTCCTTGCTGTCCTTCGTGGTGCCGGAACAGGCGGTGAGGGCGAGGGCCAGGGAGACGGCGGTGGCTGCGGTCGCGACGGCGCGGCGCCCAGCGGCATTGCGGAGCATCATGGCGGCGTGTGCCTTTCGGAGAGGTACGGGGAGGGGCGTTATGACGACTGGGGTGCGGGGGCGTTCGCGGCCCGCCGGTGCCGGCGTTCGACGACCGTCGCGATGATCCGTGGGGTCAGCACGGAGGCCACGAGCAGCAGTCCGGTCACGATGACCTGCACCTCGTTGGCGATGTCGTTGAGCGTGAGCAGGTTTTTCAGCAGGCCGATCAGCAGGACACCGGCGACCGCGCCGAAGAGCGTGCCCTTTCCGCCGTCGAAGTCGATTCCGCCGAGCAGGACGGACGCGATCACGAGCATCTCGAAGCCGAGTCCGTTGTCCGCGCGGGCACTTCCGTAGCGCAGGGTGAAGACGACGCCCGCGAAGGCGGAGAACAGGCCGGTCACGACGAAGAGCAGCAGCTTGATCCGCTTGACCCGGATGCCGGCGAAGTACGCGGCCTCCTCCTGGGCGCCGATCGCGAAGAGCGAGCGGCCGAGCCCGGTGGCGTGCAGCACCACCGCGGTGACCGCGGCCAGGACGATGAAGAGCAGCACCGGATAGGTGAGGAAGGTGCCGGGGACGGTCGTGGTGTCGACGGCCCAGTCCGCGTAGACCTGCGGGAAGTCCGTCACGGCGTCGCTGCCGAGCGCCACCGAGGCCAGGCCCCGGTAGAGCGCCAGGGTGCCGATGGTGACGGCCAGGGAGGGCAGACCCACCTTGGTGACCAGCCAGCCGTTGAGGAGGCCTCCGGCGACGCCGACCAGCAGCACCACCGGCACGATCATCTCGAAGGCCCAGCCCGCTTCCCACAGCGCGCCGGTCAGCGCGCTGCCCAGGCCGAGCATGGAGGCCACGGACAGGTCGACCTGTCCGGCGACGACCAGGAGGGTCATCGGCAGGGCGATGATGGCGACTTCGGCGATGTCGTTGAAGGCGAACGCGAGGTTCTCGGTCGATCCGAAGCCCTCGGTGGAGCCGAGCCCGACGACGAGGACCGCCACCAGCAGGACACCGACCGCGGTGTCCCAGCGCAGCGCCAGGCTGCGCACGAGAGAGGGTTTCGTACCGGCCCGCGGCGTGGGAGCCGTCTTTGTGTCAGGCGCCGTGGTCATGACGGGCGTTCCTCTTCCTCAGTGCGGCGGTCATCCGCAGGTTCACGATCCGGTCGACGCTGATGGCCAGCAGGAGGAGCGCACCGGTGATGGCGCCCTGCCAGAACGAGTCCACCTTCAGCACGACCAGGACGCTGCCGATGGTGGTGAGCAGCAGGGCGCCGAGGGCGGCGCCCCAGACGGTGCCGGTGCCGCCGGTGATCGCGACACCGCCGACGACGACGGCGCTGACGACGGTCAGCTCCCAGCCGTGCGCGTTGTCCGCGACGACGGTGCCGAAGCGGGCCAGCCACAGGGCGCCCGCGAAGCCGGCGACGGCCCCGGAGAAGGCGTACGCGGCGAGCACCCGGCGGCGGATCGGGATGCCGGCGAGACGGGCGGCCTCGGGGCTCGACCCGATCGCGTACAGCTCGCGCCCGGAGCGGTAGCTGCGCAGGAAGTACGCCGTCGCGGCGAGCAGGACGACCGCGATCAGCGGGAGGTACGGGACGCCCAGCACGCTGCCGCTGCCGAGGCCCAGGACGGCGTCCGGCACGTCGGAGGCGCTGATCTGCTCGCCCTGCGCCCACCAGTAGTCGACGCCCTGGATGATGTAGAGCATGCCCAGGGTCACGACGAGCGCCGGGACCCTGCCGAAGCTGACGAGGGCGCCGGAGACCAGGCCGCAGACGACGCCGATGGCGACGCCGAGCAGCATCACGGTCAGCACACCGTGGTCGCTTCCCGCGACGAACTTGCCGCAGGCGAAGGCGGACAGGCCGACGACGGAGCCGACGGACAGATCGATGTTGCGGGTGATCACGACGGCGGACTGACCGACCGCGAGCAGCACCAGGATCGACGCGTTGAGCAGCAGGTCCTTGATGCCCTGGTCGGACAGGAAGCGCGGGTTGGCCAGGTAGGTGCCGAGGATCAGCAGGGCCAGCGCCCCGGCGATGGAGATCTCGCGCGCCCGGAAGACCGCGTCCACGAGCGAGGAAGCACTCCGCTCCGGCGCCTTCGCGGTGTCCGGGGGGCTCTCGATGGTGGTGGTCATGCCGCTGCCCTCTCGTTACGTCCGGTGGCCGCGGCCATGACCGACTCCTCGGTCGCGTTCCCGCGCGGGATCTCGGCGACGAGCCGGCCCTCGTGCATCACGAGCACCCGGTCCGCCATGCCGATGACCTCGGGAAGGTCGGAGGAGATCATCAGTACGGCGAGGCCGTCGGCCGCGAGCGCGGAGAGCAGCCGGTGGACCTCCGCCTTGGTGCCGACGTCGATCCCGCGGGTCGGCTCGTCGACGATCAGCACGGCAGGGCCGGTCGCCAGCCACTTGGCCAGCACGACCTTCTGCTGGTTGCCGCCGGAGAGCACGCCCACGGTGTCGGCCAGCCGGTTGTACTTGAGCTGGAGGCGCACCGCCCAGTCGGCGGCCCGGTCGTGCTCCAGGGCCCGGCTGACGAGACCGCGCTTGCGGACCTCGTCCAGGCCGGTGAGGCCGATGTTGCGCTCGATCGACATATCCATGACCAGCCCGCGCTGGCGCCGGT
Organism: Streptomyces sp. NBC_01166; assembly: GCF_045039765.1. Taxonomy (NCBI): domain Bacteria; kingdom Bacillati; phylum Actinomycetota; class Actinomycetes; order Kitasatosporales; family Streptomycetaceae; genus Streptomyces; species Streptomyces sp. NBC_01166. The sequence continues at coordinate 2,989,094 of NZ_CP108613.1, read as the reverse complement.
CCTCGGGTACGAGCGCGAGCCCGGCGTCCATCGCGGCGGTCGGCGAACCGGGGCGCAGCACCGTGCCGGCCACCTTCACCTCGCCGGCATCGGCGCGGTCGACACCGAAGACCGCCTGGGCGACCTCCGTGCGCCCGGCGCCGACGAGTCCGGCGAGCGCGACGATCTCGCCGCGGCGGACGTCGAAGGACACATCGCGGAAGACGCCCTCGCGGGTCAGCCGGTGCACCGACAGGGCGACTTCGCCGACCTCGGCGTCCTGCTTGGGGTAGAGGTCGTCGAGGTCACGGCCGACCATCCTGCGCACCAGGTCGTCCTCGTCGAGACCCTCCAGCGGCTCGGAGGAGATCCACCGGCCGTCGCGCAGGGTCGTGACGCGCTGGCACAGCTCGAAGATCTCGTCCAGACGATGCGAGATGAACAGCACCGCCGCACCCTCGGAGCGCAGCGTACGGACGACGGAGAAGAGCCTGGCGGTCTCGCTGCCGGTCAGGGCGGCCGTCGGTTCGTCCATGATCAGGACGCGGGCGTCGAAGGAGAGCGCCTTGGCGATCTCGACGATCTGCTGGTCGGCGATCGACAGTCCGCGCGCCGGCCGGTCCGGTGCCAGGTCGACGCCGAGCCTCCGCATCAGCCCGGCGGTCGTCTCGTGCACGGCCCTGCGGTCGATCCGGCCCAGGGAGCGCCGGGGCTGACGGCCCATGAAGATGTTCTCGGCGATGGACAGGTCGGGGAAGAGCGTCGGCTCCTGGTAGATGACGGCGATGCCCGCGTCACGGGCGTCCGCCGGGCCGTGGAAGACGACGGGCTTCCCGTCGAGCAGCACCTCGCCGCTGTCCGGGCGGTGCACTCCGGCAAGGGCCTTGATCAGGGTCGACTTGCCTGCGCCGTTCTCACCCGCGAGTGCGTGGGCCTCGCCGGGGAACAACTGCAGGGACACGTCCTGCAGGGCCCGTACGGCGCCGAAGGACTTGCTCACGCCCTTCAGGGCCAGGACCGGGGCCAGGTCGGGGGCGGACTGGTTCATGGGAGCTCCTCAGCGGAGGGACTGTTCCGCTCCACCCGCCGTGAAAGGTTTCAATGAGGTTGCTCGGAAGCTAAACGGGGATTGCGGGCGCCGTCAATGGGTTGATGGCGGAAAGTTCCAGGAAGAGGGGCGATGTGCGACCTGAATGGGGGGAATGGGTGGGCGCCCTTGACAGTCTTCAGGGCGGACCACTATCTTCCGGACGCTTGAATCGATTCACATAACGGTCGTGCATCGCTCCACTTACAGGTGTGCTGCGGGATGGCCCGGCCCCAGGAGGACGACGAGCCCCGCCCTGCCGGGCACCGGTACCGGCACCTGGCGCCAGCCCGCGCGCCGGTAGAAGCGCAGCGTCGCCCCGGCGTGTACGGACGTGAGCAGCCAGCACCGCCCGTCCGGGGCGGCCTCGGTCACCGCCGCCAACAGGGCCGCGCCCAGCCCGGTGCCGCGCGCCTCCGGGGCGACGGCCAGCTCGTCGACCTCCAGGGCGCCGCACAGCCAGTCACCGACGCGGTCGGGCCCGAGGGCCTCGGCGACGTGCCCGTAGCTGCGGCCGGAGGGGAACGTACCGGGCGTGGTCCAGGCCGTGGCGAAGCCACGCACGGCGCCTCCGTCGGTGGCCAGCGCGGCGGTGAAGCCGGGGCGCACGGCGTCGTCGGCGAGCCGCTCGACGTACAGCGCGCCCGCGGAGGGGTCCTCGTTCCACGGCGGCGCCGAGAAGACATCGGCGTACACCCGCCGGATCCCGTCGGCGTACGCGGGAAGGCTCCCGCCCTCGATCAGCCGGATCCGCATGACCGCACCCCCGCCCCTGGACAGCTCCGGAAAGCCAAGGATAGGACGCCCCCCGGTGGTTCCGGAGGGCGTCCCCGCCCCAGGTGGTCAGGTACCGGTGGCCGCACCCGTGTACGTCGACGTGAACGTCCAGGCGCCCGAGCCCACTTCGTACACCGCCTCGCCGTTCCCCGTGCGCAGCAGCCGTGCTCCGGCCGTGGCGCCGGGACGTCCGGAGCTGACCGGTACATGGACCTCCGCCGTCGAACCCGCCGGCACGGTCACCCGCAGCCGGTAGTGCTCGCCGTCCCGCTGCCAGGACGTAGCCGCCCTGCCGTACGGCGTCGTGTAGGACCCCGACGCGGAGGTGAGGTCGCCCACGACCGCCGGATCCACCAGCAGCCTGCGGTAGCCCACCGAGCCCTCGGCCTGCTGGATGCCCGCCACCCGGCCGGTGAACCAGGAGTCGATCGCGCCCAGCATGAAGTGGTTCTGCGACTGCCCCGGGCCGCCGTCCCAGCTCTCGCCGAGCGTGGTGTTGCCCGCGAGCACCTGGTATCCGTAACTCGGGCTCGTCGTCTGCGTCGCGATCCCGTGCACCACGTCGTCACGTCCGGACTCCGACAGCACCCGGAAGGCCGCGGGGAGCGAGATCTCACCGAGGATCAGATGATGGTCCGCCCCCTCGATGCTGCCGACGAGATGACCGAGCAGCCGCTCCCGCTCGCCCGCCGGGTAGGCGCCCATGTCCAGGGCGAGGGCCTCGGCCCCGTGTCCGCCGCCGCCGAAGGTGCCGGACCCGGCGTCGTAGTACGCCTCGGAGAGCGCCTTCGCGCTCGCGTCCGCCTTCGTCCGGTACCGCGCCGCGGCCTCCTCGTCGCCCAGGACGCCGGAGATCTTGCTGAGCGCGTCGACGACCCGCCAGTAGCCGTACGTACCGGCCACCGCGCGCGGGAACGTACGGTCCGGGGTGAACCAGTCGCCCAGGCCGTAGTCGAGGATGCCGTCCTCGACCTGCCCTTCCAGGAACGCGGCGTAGGCCTTCATCTGCGGGTAGTACTCGGACAGCGTGTCCTTGTCGCCGTACGTCGTGTACATCTGCCACGGGACGAGGACGACCGCGCCGCCCCAGTTGGAGTCGTTGCGGTAGCTGCCGGGGAGGCTGGTGTACTCCGGGACCGTGCTCGGGACCAGGCCGTCCTCGGTCTGCGCGTCGCTCATGTCGCGCATGATCTTGCGCAGGTAGGCCTGCATGTCGTAGTTCCCGGCCAGGGCCGGGAAGACGAGCTGGTTCTGCTCCAGCCAGCCGAGCTTCTCGCGGCTCGGGCAGTCGGTGAGGACGCTCATCATGTTGCCCTCGATCGACCGCCGGATGATCGAGTGGATGCCGTTGATCAGCTCGTCGGAACTGGTGAAGTCCCCGGCCGAGACGTTGTCCGCGCGGAGGACCTTCCCGCGCACCGAGACCGTCGCGCCCTCGGGCAGGCCCCTCAACTCCAGGTAGCGGAAGCCGTGGTAGCTGAAGGACGGGTGCCAGGTCTCCGACCTGGTGCCGCCCGTCGTGTAGCTGTCCCACAGGGGGCCGCCCACATTGCTGATCGACTGGAAGGCGTGGCCGTCCTTCAGCGACTCGGCGGGATAGATCCGCACCGCGGTGCCCTTGGGCGCCCGTACCGTGATCTCGGGCCAGCCCGCGATGTTCCGGCCCAGGTCGAAGACCCGGCTGCCTGCCGCGCCCTCGACCTCCCTCCCCTTCAGGGTCTCGACCACCCGGACCGGCTCGGTCTCCCGCGCGCTGAGGACGGCGGGCCGCTCCGGGGTGCCGGGAGCGGTCACCTCGGCGGCGTGCTGCCAGCCCGCGCGCGACCCGCGCGGGTCGTCCCGGTGCGGGATCTCGCGGCGCGCGTCGTAGTCCTCGCCGCCGTACCAGTTGGACGACGTCGTCGCGCCGAGCGCGGTGCGCCAGTCGTCGCCGCTGCGGACCGTGCGCACCGAACCGTCGGCCAGGGTGATCTCCAGCCGGGCGATCAGCTTGGGGTCGCTGATGTTGCCGTACAGCTTGCGGTAGCGGTCGGCTGTGGAGACCACGTTCGCCATGCCGTTCCCGAGCGCCACCGCGAGCGTGTTGGCCCCCTTGCCGAGCTGCTTCGTCACGTCGTACGTGGCGTACTGCACCCGGTCCCGGTAGTCGGTGTTGGCCGGTTCGAGCACCGCGTCACCGACCGGTTCGCCGTTGAGCGTCGTCTCGTGGACGCCGAGGCCGGACACGTACAGCCTGGCGCTGCGCACCTTCTGCTCCAGCGCGAAGTCCTTCGCGAACACCGGCAGTCCGGCCGGCAGGTAGGGCTTCGGCGGACGCTGCCCGGTCACCCCGGCGATCCGGGTGAAGCCCGAGTCCGGGGCGTCCGACGCGGAGACCGTGTAGTCGACCGGGAAGTCCGGCACTCCGCCGTCCTCGGTCAGCACGTCCGCGCGCGGGTAGAGGGCCACCTCGTCGAACGTCTTCGCGGACTTCATGTCCAGGGTGATCACGACAGGCTGCCCGGAGACGTCGGGTCCGGTGTGCGCGGCGCTCGCGTACCCGGCGGCCGTCTGCAGGGCGCTGTTGGGCAGCCCGTCCACGGCGAGGGCGGGCTCCCAGGTCTTGCGGAGGGTGTTCGTCTCGGAGGCGGTGACCGTCGAGCCCTTCGCCAGCCCGGAGGTGCCCGTCGTCGAGTCCCGTACGTCGATCTCACCGAGCTGCACCCGCCACGCCTCCTCGGGGAAGGCCTCGGCGAGCGGCAGCCCGAGCTTCGTCACGTCCAGGCGGACGTAACGCGCGGTGGTGCGCTCCACCTTCACGACCACCGGGGTGACCGTGCGCCCGCTCAGCTCCCAGTCGGGATGGGTGATCCAGCCGGCGCCCTTCCAGTCCTCCTGCCGTGTCAGCCCCGTCTCGAAGACGGCCGCCTCACTCCAGCCCGGGTCACGCCCGGAGCCGCCGGACCAGAGCATCACCCGCCAGTGGACACGGGTGCGCGAACCGAGCTGTTCTCCGGCGTACGTCGCCTCCGGCACGGCGGACTCCACCTTGCCGGAGTCCCACAGGTCGGCCCGGCCCCGCCGCAGCGTCTCCAGCGAGGTGGCCGCCTGGATCCGGTAGGCGGTCTGGACGGTGGACCGGGCGCGGGCCGTGGTCCGCCAGCTCAGCGACGGCGTCGTGTCGTCGATCCCGAGCGCCTGGGAGAGGTGCTGGGTGCGCAGCCCGGTCGCCGAGAGGGCGGCCGGGGCGACCGCGTCGGCGGTGACGGCCGTCGGCAGGACGGTCACCAGAGCGGTGAGCCCGCCGGCGGCGAGCAGCGCGGGGCGGCGCCGGGCGCGGGCGGCGGGAGGTCTGGATCTGGGCACGCGGGTGCTCCTTGTACGTAGGGAGGGGCGGATCAGACGCGGGGGAGCGCGGCCGTCGCCCGGCGGTAGGGGCGGAGGGCGACAGGGCCGAGAAGGCCCGACGGAATGGGCTTGTTCCGCTCGTTGGACAGGGTGTTGGAGACCTTCACGGAGAGCGTGTTGCGGCCCGGCCGCAGCAGCTCGGTGACTTCCGCGGTGTAGGGGCTCCACAGCAGCGGCGGCAGTTCCGTGCCGTTGAGCGTGACCGCGGCCACCTCCCGTACGACACCGAGGGCGAGCCGGAACCCCCGGTCCCGCAGCACCTCCCGCTCCAGGGTGAACGCGGTGGTGTAGGTGCCGCTGCCGGAGAACAGCGGTTCCAGATCCGCCCAGCTGCCGAGCGGCCGGGTCACCGGTTCGGCGCCCTCGCGGGCGAGCAGCAGCGTCCAGTCGCCGTCCAGCGGGACCGGGGTGAGCGGATCGGTGACCACGACGGTGCCGCGGTAGCTGTGAGAGCCGTCGGTGCCCGCCGCGGCGTACCGGCCGGGCGCGTCGGCGACCGCGGTGACCCGCAGCTCACGGCCGTGCCGGGTGACGGCCTCGACGGGCAGCGCCGCCTCGGTGAGGTGAGGGCCGGAGCGTGCCCCGTGACGCAGCACGACGGCCAGCGTCTCGTACGGCGCGAGGCGCAGCGGCACCCGTACGCCGGGATCCTCCTTCCCCCGCCGGTCCGTGCGGTACACGGGCGCCGGGCGGGCGGTGCCCGTGGCCGGGTCCCACAGCTCCGGCACCCCGGCCGCCGGCAGCGCGGCCACGGTCTCGACCGTCACGCCGCTCTCGTTGTTGATGAGGAAGGCGGTGTCCTTGCCGCGCACGGTACGCAGGACCCGCAGGGCCGGTGCGGCCGGTTCGAGGACGGCGGCGGCCACCCCGGCGGCGTGCGCCGCGTCCCGCAGCCCGCCGGTGTCCGCCACGCGTACGGCCTCGCCCTTCCCGGTGCGGCGACGGCTCGGCACGCTGTCGCCGAACAGGCCTCCGAACGCCCGCTGCAGGGAACGGTCCTCGCCGTTCGCGTCCTCCTGGGGCAGCTCGCCCACGGCGACGACGGTGCCGCCGGCGCGGACGAACCCGTCCAGCGTCCGTACGGTCGCCGCGGTGAGGGCGGGGGTCACGGGGAGGACGGCCAGGTCGTAGCGGGCAGCGCCGACCACCAGCCGGCCGTCGCGCACCGAGCCGTGCGCCAGCAGCCCGCGGTCGCCCGAGAGCGCCCCCTCGTGCACGAGGTCGAAGTCCACCTGGGCCTGCTCCAGCGCCTCGGCGGCCGCGTTGAACGCGCCGTCGACCTCACCCTGCCGCTCGGTGCCCGTCCACTGCTCGGCCGCCCTCTGCGGCTGCACGAGTGCCGTACGGGCCGCCGAGGTCCCCCGGGCGAGCTCCATCACCCGACCGATCCAGTCGGAGACCGGCTCCATCGCCCACCACCACGGCGAACGCGGCCCGAACGGCGGCGGGAAGAACACCCTGGTCTCGTCCGTCCACAGGGCGTGCAGCACGGTGAGGTTGACACCCCGGGTGGCGTGCGCACCCAACAGGGCGCGTACGAAGTCCGGGGCGACGGCCCAGCCCATGTTGCCGAAGGCCTCCATCAGCACCCGTTCGCGGCCCATCTGGTGGCCGGAGGACGCCGGGTTGCGGGGCGTCATCGTCGAACCGCCCGCCTCGTACTCGGCGGTGATGACGTCCCCGCCGGGGATCTGCGCCCACTGGTTGACCTTGTGGAGGTCCCCGGTCGACCAGATCCGTTTGGAGGGCGACGTCTCGTCGTACAGCGGATTGGTGATCAGGACGGTCTTCCGCTTCTCGTACCAGCGGGCCTGCTTCTCGAACGCCGCGGCGAAGCGGTCGGAGACCGCCTGCCAGAAACGCCCGCGCTCGATGCGGCCGCGGCGGCCCAGATCGTCGAAGGCGCAGGCGTACGCGAGCCCCGGCTCCGTACCCACGGCGCGCAGGGCGTCCTCCAGCGCGGGCGACCACGGGAGCCGCCTGAAGTGGGCCTCGGCGGAGGCGAAGAACGGCTCGTCGTCCCAGAAGCCGGGGACGACCGTGCCGAAGTACCGGCCGAAACGGCGGTGGTACTCACCCGGCACGATGTCCAGCAGCAGCTCGACCGGCTCGTCGGCGAGCAGATCGACGTAACTGCGGCTGTAGCCCTGGCTGTCGTCGATGAGCGGCGCCCCGCCGAAGACGTCGATCTGCCAGCGGCCCTCGGGCACCTGCCAGCCGTCGCCCGCGCGGAGCTCGGACGTCAGCTCGGTCAGCGAGCCGGTGCCGGAGGCGCCGAGCGGGCGGGCGACCGCGGCGACGGGCTCACCCGCGATGGCCGGGCGGGCCGGGAAGTCGCCCGGCGAGGACGGGTCGGTGAAGTCCTGCTCGTACAGGGAGGCGCCGGACGCGTCGGTGACGGTCAGGCTGTCCCACAGCGAGCGCTGGGCGCCGGTGGCGCGGACCCCGGCGCTGCCGGTGGCGTAGGCGGAGTCGGTGAGGGTCCCCTTGTCCTTGCCGTCGAGAGTGACGGAGAGGACGGAACCGGTCACCTTCACCACGAGGGTGTGGAACTTGGTGCTGTTGAATCCGTCGGTGCGCGGGGACCTGGCGAGTTCGGTCGCCTCGCCGCCCGTCAGCCGGGACACGGTGACCACACCGGTCCGGTCGAATTCGACGACGTATCCGTCCGAGCCGTCCGCGTTCGCCCGTACGACGAGGGCGGCGGAGGAGGAATGATCGCCCTGGGCGCTCGCGGTGACCGTGACATCGGTCCATTTGGCGCCGGCCCGCAGCACGGCGGAGCCACCGAGGACCGCGGCGTCGGCCACCAGGCGCCCCTTGTCCGTGCCGACACCGGTCGTGCTGACGAGGTCCGTGCGGACGGGCCCCTCGACGACGGTGGTGGAGCGCCACAGGGCTTTGAGCCGCAGGTCGGGGCGGGGTTCGTAGGTGCGTGAGCCGACCGTGCCGCCCTTGACGATGTACTCGCCGGCGCGGCCGCTGGGGAAGTGGTCGTCGTTGAAGATCCAGACCCGCATGCCGGTGCGTTCCGCGACCCGCAGGACGTGCTCGACGATGTCGAACCAGCCCTCGGTGAAGAACTCGGGCTGCATCTCGGCGTTGTCGAAGGGGAAGACGATCACCTCGAACATCCCCTTGGAGCGGAGATCGGCGAGCTGGGTGTCGACCAGCTGGGGGGTGACCGTGCCGTTCCAGTACCAGTAGACGGCGGGGCGGCTGTCGCGCGGCGGGTCGGTGAAGCGAGCGGGGGAGTAGCCGGAGGCGGCCGCCGCCGTGGGGGCCGGCCCCGGTGCGGCGGACGCGAGGCCGGGCGCACCGACGGCGAGCGCCGTGCCTGCCGCTCCGGCTGCGGCTACGAACGTGCGTCTGGACAGCGGGAATTCGGGCATGCGGGTGCTCCATGTTCCGTGTACGAGGGGTGCGAGGAGTGCGGGAGGCGGGAGGCGGGAGCTCAGAGTGCGGCGACCTGGGCCGCGGTGAGGGCCCGGTTGTGCAGCCGGAAGTCCGCGACCGCGCCGTGCAGGGCGGGGTGCGTGCTGTTCTGCGAACGGCCCAGGTAGTTGCGGGTGGAGGCGCCGAGGAGCAGCGGGCTCTGTGTCATCGCCGGGTTGCGGCCCGCCTCGGCCCCGTCGACATACAGCACCGCGGCGCCCGCGCCGATGGTCAGCGCGACGTGGATCCAGCGGCCGGTGGGCAGCGGGCCGGCCGCGTCGACGACGTCCTCGCCCTCCATGCCGGAGATCTTCAGCGCGGCGCGTGCCTTCCCGGCGCCGGTGCGCGGGGTGAGGAAGAGGTAGGTGCCCTTGTGGTACCCGAGATCGAAGATCCGGGCCGAGTCGGCCAGGCTGTCCAGGCGGACGCGCACGCTCACGGTGAGTGCGTCGAGCCCGGAGGGCAAGGACGGGGGCAGGACGACGTGGCCGCCGGCACCGTCCAGGGCGACGGCGCGGCGGCCGTCCGGGCCCTGATCGGTCCAGGTGGCACCGGTCGCGAGCCGTGCGGGAGGGAAGGAGCCGGTGCGGTCGGCGGACGTGGTGCCCGCGCCCTCGTCCAGGGAGTGACGCACGACCTCGCGTGGGCGGGACGGGCCGGGCGCGACGGCCCAGTACACCGAGTAGTTCTGGTGATGGACGCGGTGGAAGGGCAGCAGCCGTATCCGCTGTCCGTCGGCGAGCGCGGTGAACTCGCCGGTCCCGCCGGACCGCCCGGTGGCCGGACGAAGCGAGCCGGGCCGGACGAGGGGGATCGTCGCGACCGCGGTGTCACCGTGGGCGCCCGCCAGCACATGGGGCCCGTAGGAGACCGACTGGACCTGCGGGTTGTCCGGTGAGGGACGCCAGACGGGCTCGCGCGGCAGGCGGAGCTCCACCGTGTCGCCGCGCTTCCAGGTGCGGCGGATCGTGAAGTAGGTGCCCGGCTCGGCCGGATCCCCGCCCACCGGGTGCCCGTTGACACGCACGGAGGCCGCCTTGCCGTGCCCGTCGGCCAGCCAGTCCGGTATCCGCAGCCGCAGCGCGAATCTGCCGCCGCCCTGGGTGACCGTGAGCCGGTTGAGGTCACCGGCCGGGTCGGGCGTGGTCAGACGCAGTGACACGTCCTGCTCGCGCCAGCGCACCTCGGAGGGGATGTAGAGGTTGACGTACAACGACGGGCCTGACGCGCTCCCCTCCGCCGACCGGAAGTAGACGGAGTCGGCGAACTTCGTGTGGGTCTCCAGGCCCGTGCCGTGGTCGCAGGAGAAGTTGTCGTAGTCGCTGCTGTAACTGCCGGGGGCGGAACCGAGCCCGCCCTTGGGCTGCCTGCGCGACCCCGCCCACAGGCCCGTGTAGTACGTGACGAAGCCGTGCGCGGAGTCCGGGTCCTGCTCGGCCAGGAGCTGGTTGACCAGGGTCCGCTCGTAGTGGTCCATGTAGGCGGCCGTGTCCGGGTCGTGCAGGAACAGCTGCCGGCCGAGCTTGAGCATGTTGTAGCTGTTGCAGTTCTCGCAGGTGTCCTCCGACAGTCTGCTGACGATCTCGCCCGGCGGCCCGAAGAGCTCCTGGTTGGAGTTGCCGCCGATGGCGTACGAGTGGTCGGCGACCACGGTCTTCCAGAAGTAGGTGGCGATGTCGCGGTAGCGGCGCTCTCCCGTCGCCTCGTAACTCCGGGCCGCGCCGACGATCTTGGCGATCTCGGTGTTGGCGTGCCGGCCCGCCAGCTCGTCCCGGCCGGCGGCCAGCGGCCCGTACAGCTCCTCGTGGTCGAAGCGCCGGGCCGTCACCAGGTGGGCCGGGTCGCCGGTCGCCAGGAAGAGATTGGTCAGCACCTCGTTCATGCCGCCGAACTCGACCTTCAGGAGCGCCTGCATCCGGTCGTACGCGAGGGCCGCGGTCCGGCCGTCGACCCAGGCGGCCATGGCGCGCAGCACGTCCAGGGCCTGGGAGTCGCCGCAGAGGAGATGCTGGTCGAGCAGCCCCGCCATCACCTTGTGCAGCGTGTAGTACGGGGCCCACGGCTTCCCGCCCGCTTCGAGCTGGTCGAAGACCTCCTCGGGGAAGGCGGAGAGATAGCCCGGCCGGAATCCGGCGGTGGGCGCCGCCGCCTGGCACTCGGCGAGCGCGGCCACGACGCGGCGGCCCTTGGCGGCGTACGCCTCCTCGCCGGTGTGGGCGTGGGCCTGGGCCAGGGCGGACAGCAGATGGCCGGTGGTGTGCCCGCGCAGCTGGACGTCCGGGGCCTCCCAGCCTCCGCAGGGCTCGGCTTCCGAGGCGATCCCCACGTTGAGGCGGAACGTGTGCAGCAGCCGGTCCGGATCGACGAAGAGCAGATAGGCGCAGGTCCGCCGCATGTTGTCGCGGAACGGGCTGTCGAGCAGGCGGACGTCACCCAGGGGCAGAGGGGCGAGCGACGGAGGGGCGGCGGCCGCTTCGGAGGCAGCCGCCCGGGGCGCCCCGGAAGCGGCATTCGCGGTGCCGCCCGACAGCGCCAGGACCGCCGAGGCCGCCGCTGTCGCGGTCAGCACCTGACGGCGGGAGGGGGGCGGCGGGCGGTACGGCTGCGGGGGAGGCGAGGCAGTCAAGGACCGGGCTCCTTCCGGCGGGGAGCGGCCGTCGGAAGCCGAGGGCCGGTCGGCTGCGAACGAGGTTTCCCCAGAGGCGAGTTGAATCGTTTTACGGCATCCGGTGGCAAGTTAGGTGCTGCTGCGGTGGGCGTCAAGGCTTCGCGCCGGAAGCGGATGGCCGGGCGTCAAGTGCTGCTTCATCCCTTTAGTCGTGTGTTGTTGGCCGGTCGGGTGCCTGTGTCGGGGTGTCGGCAGAAGAACGGATCGTGCACGCCTCTTGTGGTCGGAGGTAGTGGTCACATATGTTCCAGCCTGAGATATTGAATCGTTTAAACCGTAGGTATTCCTGCACCGCTGACATGCGTGCAGGACGGGGCGAATCAGCAGGGTGGCGAGATGCGGAACAGACCGGGGCGCGGCGAAACGGTCGCGAACGAGGCTGCGACGGACGGCGGGGCGGACGGCGGAGCGGGCTCGCAGACCAGCCTCCGCCGACGGGCCGTCCTCAGGATGGCCGCGGCGGCGGGCGCGCTCGCCGCGCTGCCCCTTTCCGAAGGCCCGGCGGCGGCCGCGCCCGCCTCACCGGCCGTCGGCCCCGCCGCCAAGGGCGCCTTCGCCCGCCGCTTCGCCGATCCCGCCCCTGCCGTGCGCCCCAAGTTCCGGTGGTGGTGGCCCGACGCCCTCGTCGACGCCGACGAGATCGAGCGCGAGATCGACCAGATCGCGGCCGCCGGATTCGGCGGGGTCGAGATCGCCGCCGTCACCCACAGCCTCTCCGAACCGATCGACCCGGTGCGGCACGGCTGGGGCACCCGAGCCTGGACCGACGCCGTCGAGACCGCTCTGGAGCGGGCCCGTAAGCGGGACATCGTCGTCGACCTCACCCTGGGCCCCGCCTGGCCCGCCGCCGTCCCCGGCATCACGCCCGACAGCCCCGGGGCCGTGAAGGAGCTCGCCCACGGCGTCACGGTCCTGCCCGCGGGCGCCGCGTTTCCCGGCCCGCTGCCCGAGCCCGTCACCGCAGCGAGCTCCGGCGTCACCGCCCGCGCGCTCCACCGCGTCCTGGCCGCCCGGGTCACCGCCGGCACCTCGCCCACCGCCGCACCCGTGAAGCTCGACCTCGACACCGTCACCGACCTCACCGCGCGTGTGCCGGCGGCCGGGACCCTGGAGTGGACCGCTCCCGACGACGGCACCTGGCTCGTCATCGCCTGCTGGGAGCGCGGCTCCGGCCAGCGCCCCGAGGGCCCCGCGCACACCTCCCCGCTCAGCTACGTCGTCGACCACTTCAGCGCGGCCGGCACCCGCGCGGTCATCGACCACTGGGAGGAGCACATCCTCACCTCCCGCATGCGCGCGCTGCTGCGGGAGAACGGGGGCGCGCTCTTCGAGGACTCCATCGAGATGGAGACCCATGCCACGCTCTGGACCCCCGGCATCGCGGCCGAGTTCGAACGCCGCATGGGCTACGCCCTCACCCCGTACCTCCCCGCACTCCTCCAGACGAAGGAGAAGTACGTCTTCGCCTTCGACGCCGTCACCGACAAGGCGATCCGGCGGGACTTCATGGAGGTGGTCACCGAGCTGTACGTGGAGAACCATCTGCGGCCGGTGCAGAAGTGGGCCCACGGCCTCGGACTGCAGCTGCGCATCCAGCCGTACGGACTCCAGACCGACGCCATGTACAAGGCGGCCCTCCTCGACATCTCCGAGGGCGAGTCGCTGGGCTTCAAGAACCTCGACGACTTCCGCACCCTGGCCGGTGGCCGGGACATGGGCGGCAAGCTCATCCTCTCCAACGAGGCCGGCGGCACCGCGGGCGGTGCCTACGCCACCACCTGGGACGCCACGCTCAAGAAGCTCGTCACCCAGTACGCCGCCGGCGTCAACCAGGCCGTCTTCCACGGCTTCGCGTACGCCTCCGCACCCGGTGCCGCCTGGCCCGGCTTCGCCGCCTTCTCCCCGTACAACGGCGGTACGGGCTACGGCGAGGCCTGGGGTCCGCGGCAGCCCACCTGGGGCCACTTCCCCGACGTCGCGGGCTACTTGAGCCGCACCCAGCAGGTCCTCCAGACGGGGGTCAACAAGGTCGACGTCGGCGTCCTGTGGCAGAAGGGCTATGCCGGATCGGGGCTCGGCGCGTCCTGGTTCACCGCCGACGGAGTCCCCGTGGGCTGGACCCACCTCTTCCTCAGCCCACGCCTCCTGAGCCTTCCCGGTGCCGTGGTGAAGAACGGCAGGCTCGCCCCCGAAGGGCCCGCCTACAAGGCGCTGCTCGTCGACGGCGACGTCATGATCGGCCGTGAGCACACCCTCCAGACCGACGTGGCGGAGAAGCTGCTCGGCTACGCCCGCAAGGGCCTGCCGATCATCGTCATCGGCGACTGGAGCGACGGCCACGTGCCGGGCATGCCCCGCACCGGCGACAACGACCGGCTCCTCGCCCTGATCCGGAAGCTGCTCGACCAGCCAACCGTCAGCAACGTCCCCGACCGCCCCGACGTCCCCCAGGGCATCGCCGCGCTCGGACTCACCCGCGACGTCGAGTACGCCGAGTCCTCGATGCTGCTCCACAACCACCGTGCCGACAGCGACGCCGACTACTACTTCTTCGCCAACGACGCCGTCAGCAAGAAGAACTCGACCGGCACCCGCATCAGCCACGACGTCACCCTCACCACCCGCCACCGCGACGTCGTCCCCTACCGCCTCGACGCGTGGACCGGCACCATCGAGCCGCTCGCGGCGTACACGCGCCTCCCCGACGGGCGACTGCGGCTCCGCGTCACCCTCGAACCCGGCGCCACCACGATCATCGCGACCGCCCGCCCGGGCCGTTGGGCCACCGGCCCGGCACCGCAGTGGTACGCCACCGAGTCCGACGCGGCCGAGGTGCGCCGAGCCGGGAACGGCAGGATCGAGATCAGGGACACCCGACCGGGGACGTACGCGACGACGCTCGGAGACGGCCGCACGCTCCGCGCACGCATCGAGGACGTACCCGAACCGGTCCCGCTGACCCGCTGGACGCTGACGGCCGAGGACTGGACCCCCGGCGCGACCCCGTCCACCACGAGCAGGACCCGCCGCACGGTCGAGCTCGACGGGCTCCTGCCCTGGTCCGAGATCCCGGAGCTCGCCGACTCCTCCGGCATCGGCCGCTACCGGGCCACCATCCGTCTCGGCGGGCCCTGGACCGGCGGCCACGGAGCGACGCTGGAGCTGGGCGAGGTCTTCGACACCTACCGGGTCACGGTCAACGGGCGCCATCTGCCGCCCGCCGACCAGGTGACCACCACCGTCGACGTGGGCCCGTATCTGCGCAGCGGCACCAACACCATCGAGGTGGAGGTCGCCACGACCCTCCTCAACCGGCTGCGGGTGTCGAACGCACCCGTCTTCGGAGTGGCGCAGCGGCAGAAGTACGGCCTGGTGGGGCCGGTGCGGCTGGTTCCGTACGGCAAGGCGGTGCTCCGGCCCTGAGCCAGGGCCACCGGGGCATCAGCCGGCCGGCCGCGCCAGATGCGTGGTGAACCAGTCCTCGGCCAGCTCCGCGACCCGGTCCAGGGCTCCCGGCTCCTCGAACAGGTGCGTGGCGCCCGGGACGATCTCCAGCCGGTTCTCGCAGTGCAGCGCCGCCTGCGCCTGCCGGTTCAGGTCGATCACCGTGGTGTCGGCGCCGCCCACCACGAGCAGGGTGGGCGCGCGTACCGCGGACAGGTCCGCTCCGGCCAGATCGGGGCGCCCGCCGCGGGAGACCACGGCGCCGACGCCCGAGTCCGCCGCAGCGGCGGCCCGTAGAGCCGCCGCTGCACCCGTACTCGCGCCGAAGGAGCCGACCGGGAGGGGCACACGGCGGCGGAGCCACTTCGTGGTGTCCGCCAGCCGCCCGGCCAGCAGCCCGATGTCGAAGACGTTGGCGCGGTAGACCTCCTCCCCGGGCGTGAGCAGGTCGAAGAGCAGGGTGCCCAGGCCGGCACGGTTCAGCGCCGTGGCCACGGCGCGGTTGCGCGGGCTGTGGCGGCTGCTGCCCGAGCCGTGGGCGAACACCACGACCGCCCCCGCGTCCGCGGGGAGTACGAGGTCCCCGGAGAGCGGGACCCCGCCCGCGTCCACCTCGACCTCCTCGGCCGTGGCGGCACCCCCGGAAGCCCGTGCCAGCAGGGAGACGACCTCCTCGTCCGAGGTCTGGGAGAAGTCCCGGTACCACTCACCCACCGCGGAGAAGAGGTGCGGTGTGGAGAGGCAGACGACCTCGTCGACGTCCTCGCGCAGCCTGTCGGCGACATCCGGTGACGCGACAGGCACGGCCAGTACGACATAGGCCGCACCCTGTGCCCGCACCACCTGGCAGGCGGCCCGCGCGGTCGCTCCCGTGGCGACTCCGTCGTCCACCACGACCACCGTGCGCCCCTTCAGTGGCAGGCGCGGGCGGCCCTCGCGGTACCTCCGCGCCCGCCGCACGAGCTCCGCCTCCTCGGCGCGCTCCACGGAGTCGAGGTCCTTCTCCCGGACACCGGCATGGCGGACGATCTCGTCGCTGATGACCCGCACCCCACCCTCGCCGATCGCGCCGAAACCCAGCTCCGGGTGGTAGGGAACCCCGAGTTTGCGGACCACGATCACATCGAGCGGGGCGCCGAGGTCCTGCGCCACCTCGTACGCCACCGGGACGCCGCCGCGCGGCAGCCCCAGGACGACGGGATCGCGGCGTTCCAGGTGCCGCAGGGCCACGGCGAGCCGCCGCCCGGCGTCCGTGCGGTCGGTGAACAGCACGGTGGTTCACCTCCAAGCGAGGAAGAGCGGAACACACACGCGCACCCCCACCTTCGAAGCAACCGCATTTGCGCCGGTCGGGCAAGTCGGGGACGGTCGGGTACATGGAGCCAATCGGCGCGGTCCTGATCGACATCGACGGCGTACTCACGGTGTCCTGGGAGCCGCTGCCCGGTGCGGTGGAGGCCATGGAACGGCTCCGCGCCGCCGACATCCCCCTGGCGCTGGTCACCAACACCACGTCGCGGACGCGCGCCCGGATCGCCGGACGGCTGGCGGATTCCGGCTTCCCGGTCGGCCCCGGCGACATCCTCACCGCGCCCGCCGTCACCGCCGCCCACCTCCGCGAGCACCATCCCGAAGCCCGCTGTCTGCTGATCAACACCGGCGACGTACGGGACGACCTGTCCGGGGTGGCCCTCGTCGAGGAGGAGGACACGGAGGGGGCCGTGCCCGATGTCGTCGTCCTCGGCGGGGCGGGCGGCGCCTTCACGTACGCGGCGCTCAACCGCGCCTTCCGCCTCGTCCAGCAGGGCGCGGCACTCGTCGCCATGCACCGCAACCTGTACTGGCGCACCGCCGACGGGCTCGACCTCGACACCGGGGCGTTCCTCACCGGCCTGGAGCGCGCCGCGCGTACCGAGGCCGTCATCACCGGCAAGCCGTCCGGCGCCTTCTTCGCCGCCGCACTGGCCCACCTCGGCACCGGCCCGGACGGCACGCTGATGGTGGGCGACGACATCGAGACGGACGTGCTCGCCGCCCAGCGCCACGGCATCACCGGGGCGCTGGTCAGGACGGGCAAGTACCGGCCGGAGACCCACGAGGCCGCGGACGGGACCCCGGACCACGTGGTGGACTCCTTCGCGGACGTGCCGGCGCTGCTGGAGCGGCTGGGGCGCTGACCCGGCGGGGCGCTACGAGATGGCGCGGAGCCGGCATCGGCAACGGTCGTTCTGAGCGTTGACTCCCATTAATTGTGAGAGGACACTCTCACGTTATGAACTCCAGTAATCACCTGGGCGATATCGAGATCACCGACCCACAGGCGATGAAGGCGTTGGCGCATCCCGTGCGGCTGGCCATCCTCGATCACCTGCAGCGGCACGGCCCGGCGACCGCGACGCAACTCGCGCCCCACGTGGGAGCGACCCCGACGGTGACCAGCTGGCATCTGCGACACCTGGCAGGCTTCGGGCTGATCCGTGACAGCGAGCCCGGGCCGGACCGCCGACAGCGGCGATGGGAAGCGGTGGCACGCGGTTTCCGGTTCGAGTCGCCGCAGGATCCGGCGGACGAGGAGGGACAGGCGGCCGCGCGGGTGCTGTCGCAGCAGTTTTTCCGGCGCCATGCGGATGTTCCCGGCCGGTGGGCGGCCGAGGTCGAGCCCGGACTCGCCACGGAGTGGCGCAGGATGGCCGGGCTGGCCAACACCCGCGTCGTAGTCTCCGCCGATGAGCTCGCCGCCATCGAGGACGCGATCGAGCGCGTTCTCGCGCCGTACGTCACGCGCGACCCGGAGGAGCGGCCGGCCGGCAGCCGTGGCGTTCGGCTGATGCGCTACGTCCTGCCGGAGAACGACGAGGAGCAGGCCGGACCGGCCTCATGAGCGGCCCGGACCGTACCGCAGAAATACCGCTGTGGCGGGACCGGCTGTTCCGCCGCTTCTGGGCCGGTCAGTCGGTCTCACAGTTCGGCGACCGGATCACCGAACTGGCCCTGCCCCTGATCGCCGTCGCCGCCCTGAACGCGTCACCCAACGAGGTGGCATGGCTGACCGCGCTGAGCTGGACCCCGAACCTGCTCGCGATCCTTCTGGGGGCGTGGGTCGACCAACAGGCCCGCAAACGCCGTCTGATGATCCTCGCCGACCTGATACGCGCCGCTGTGCTGCTCAGCATCCCGGTGGCCTACCTGCTGGGAGCGGTGACACTGGGGCAGCTCTACGCCGTGGCACTGCTGACCGGTGCCGCCGGGGTGCTGTTCAACACCGCCTACCCGCCGTTCTTCGTGCGCCTCGTGCCGCGTACGTCCTACGTCGACGCGAACAGCAAACTCAGCACCAGCCGTTCCGTGTCCTATGTCGCCGGCCCGGCCATCGGGGGAGCCCTGGTCCAGGCGCTGACCGCACCGGTCACCCTCGTGGTGGACGCCCTGACCTTCCTGGTGTCGGCGGTCCTGATCGGCCAGATCTCGGTCGACGAGCCCCCGGGAAGCTCCGCGGGGGCCGCGGCCCCCTCCCTGCTGCGGCGGGCCAGGGCAGGCCTGTTGTTCATCATCCGGCACCCGGTGCTGCGGGCCGGTCTCGGCTGCGCGGCGACCGTCAACTTCTTCACCTTCGTCGCGGGCAGCGGTCTGATCGTGCTGTTCGCCAGCCGGAGCCTCGGGCTCTCCGCAGGAGCGATCGGGGTCGCGTTCGGGATCGGTGCGACCGGCGCCCTGCTCGGCGCGGTACTCGCTCCGAAGATCTCGCGGCGGATCGGCGTGGGACGCAGCATCGTCGTGGGCGCGGTGCTGTTTCCGGCGCCGCTCGCCATCGCCGCAGCGGCGGACGGTCCTCTCTGGCTCCGTGCCGGAGCACTGGCCGCGACCGAGTTCCTCTCCGGCTTCGGCGTCATGCTGTTCGACGTCAACCTCAACTCACTCCAGGCCGCTGTGATCCCCGATGGCATGCGCAGCCGTGTCGCCGGTGCGTACAGCACGATCAACTACGGCATCCGCCCTGTCGGCGCCGTCGTCGGCGGCTTGCTCGCGACCTTCCTCGGTCTGAGGGCGACCCTCCTCATCGCAGCCGTCGGCGGAGCCCTGTCACTCCTCTGGCTACTGCCCTCGCCGATACCGGGCATCCGCTCCCTGACCCCGGCCGGTGTCGCGGAATTGGAGGGCGACGGGGATGACGACAATCGGCCGGTGCCCTGTTGACGACGGCGTGAGGCATGGCCAGGGGTCCTTCACGAGATGGCCCGGAGCCGGCCGTGCGGCGCCAGGACGCGGAGCCGGGCGACCGCCTCGGCCGTTCTCTCGTCCGCGGGGAGGAAGACGACCAGTTGCTGGGCGTCGGAGGAGAGGTCGAGCGTCTCGCGGAGCAGCCGGAGTTCGTCCCCGGACGGGTGGTTGAGGCGCAGGACCCCACGTCGCGGAACCACATGGCCGTTCAGGCGGCCCGTGAAGTCGGGGCCGGCCACGGGGGCGAGTTCCGCGGTGAACCACTCGGTGTTCTCGATGGACGGGGCGAGCCACAGGTCGAAGGCCTGCTCGTCGGCGACGTCGTCCCAGTCGGCGAAGAACCTCCGGGCTCGGGGGTCGGTGAAGATGTAGCGGGTGAGGTTCGGGGCGTCGCTGTCGAGCAGCCCGGTCCCGCTCGTCACCGCCTCGTACGCACTGGTGCGGGCCAGGACGTCGCCCAGCCGGTTGGTCACCACGGCGATGCCCGGTTCGATCAGGCGGAGCGTCTCCAGCACCGGTGGACGGATTTCGCGGGGCGCCGGTGAGGGCTGGGTGTGGGCGGTGCACTCGCCGCCGGTGATCTTCGCGAGGTAACGCAGATGGCTGCGCTCCGCGGTGGCGAGACCGAGCGCGTCGGCGACCGCGTTCACCACCGCGACCGAGGGGTTGCGGTCCCGCCCCTGCTCCAGACGGGTCAGGTACTCCACGCTGATCCCGGCCCGCCCCGCGAGATCCGAACGCCGTAGCCCCGGTGCCCTGCGGCGTCCGTGGTCCGGCAAGCCCAGCGACTCCGGCTGGATGCTGTCACGCTTGGCCCGGATGAAATCTCCCAACGGCGTCCCCATGCTCCGAGCATAGGGCGGTGCGCACGGACGGCGGAGGGTTCAGGGTGGCCCTGCGGGGGCCAGCCTGAGCACGGTCTGGTTGCGGCCGCCGGGCGGTCGGATCGTGGTGGGCATGGACAACGACAAGTACAGACTGGTGATCCTCGTCGGAAGCGTCCGCGAAGGACGGTTCGGACCGGTCGTGGCCTCCTGGGTAGCCGAACAGGCCCGAAACCACGGCGCGTTCGATGTGAAGATCGTCGATCTGGCCGATATCGACATTCCGTTGGAGCTGCCGGCGGCCTCACCGAAGTACGCCGGGGACGATTACCCCCGTCCTGCCGGGATGGCGGCACTGACGTCCGCCCTGGAGGGCGCTGACGCGTTCGTCGTGGTCTCGCCGGAGTACAACCACAGCTATCCGGCGTCGCTGAAGGCGGCGATCGACTGGCACTTCACCCAGTGGGCGGCCAAGCCCGTCGCTTTCGTCAGTTACGGCGGGGCCGCAGGTGGCCGGCACGCGGTGCTGCACCTGGAGAACGTGCTGACCGAACTGCACGCCGTGACGATCCGGGACGGTCTCGCCTTCCCGAACTACTACACGGCGTGGGAGGACGGCCACCCCCTCGACCCAGGCGCCCCGGGGTACGCCAAGACACTGCTGGAGCAGCTGGCCTGGTGGGCGGGTGCCCTCCGGACGGCGCGGGAGGCGAACCCCTACCCCGCGTGACGGCGGATTCCCGGTGACGCCCGGACAGTGCCGGGCCCTCCCCTTCACGACCGGGGGACGGCCCGGCGCTCCCGCGTTCGCCACGCCGCTCCGCAGGCGACACGCCCGATGCGGACTTCACGACGCGACCACTGTCATGTCACGAACGTGTCCTGAAGACGATCAAGAGGCAACTCGGGCAACCGCACCGGCCGTCTGGGAGGACAGAAAGCCACACGGGCGAACGGCCCGGTCGCCCGCGACACCCCCACGCAGAGGACAGAGACCAGCATGCGCACTCGGAAGATCTCGGTACTGACCATGACCGCGGTGGCCCTCGGCCTGGCGCTGACGGCATGCAACAACGACGGAGGCGGCAACGCGTCCTCTTCCGCGAGCAGCTCATCGGTGACGGCCACGAGCACCTCGCAGTCCGACGCGGTGGAGGGCAAGTCGTCCGGCACGCCCGCCGAGTCCGACACGAAGTGCACGGACCAGGTCGACTACGCGGGTGACTCCCGGTCGAACGCCGAGATCAACTCCATCGGTGAGGACACGGGTACGTGCCCGCCGGTGCAGAAGGCCGACGAGGCGTCGGGTACGCCGAAGGACCCGGACACGAAGTGCACGGACCAGGTCAATTACGCGGGCGACTCCCGGTCGAACGCCGAGATCAACTCCATCGGTGAGGACACGGGTACGTGTCCGCCGGTGCAGAAGGCCGACGAGGCGTCGGGTACGCCGAAGGACCCGGACACGAAGTGCACGGACCAGGTCAATTACGCGGGCGACTCCCGGTCGAACGCCGAGATCAACTCCATCGGCGAGGACACGGGCACCTGCCCGCCGGTGCAGAAGTGAATCGCTGAGCGTCATTGTTCTCACGCCTGCCCCGGTGACAGCCGGCCGGCGCCGGACCGTCCTCGCAACCGCCCGAGGCCGGTCCGGCGCTTACGCGCGCTCTACGGGGCACCCTCTAGTCTGCGTCCGACCAGCGAAAAGGCCCTCCGGGGTGGAGGGCCTCACAGTGGTGCGCGTTGTGCGCCCCCGGCAGGACTCGAACCTGCGGCCAAGCGCTTAGAAGGCGCCTGCTCTATCCACTGAGCTACGGGGGCCGGGTGTCCCGGAGGGCGCTGGTTCAAGCCATCCGTGACCTTGCGGGGACAAGGATAGGGCTCAGATCACCTCGTCCCGGTTGCTTCACCTGCGTGGCACGATGTGGAGGTTCGGTGAAGCGAACCGATAATCGCAGGTGGGTGCGATTCGTGCATCGCTTTTCACGCCTCACGCCCCGGGTGTTGTGCACTCGTTATGCCTGCGCCCCACTCGTCCCCTCTGTCCCCCAGGGTGGATCCGCCGCGCAGAGGGGCCTATACGCTTCAAAAAGGCGTCAAAATTGGGCATTCTTCACATGTGGTAACCATGGATGTACGGCCCCAGCTCATCGACGCACTTTCCGCCCTGCGCGACCGTGTCGCTGCCGTGCGTCTTCCACTTCCCCTGCCGGGGGCCCCACGCGCCCGGCAGACGCGGACCGAACTGCTCGCCCAGCTCGACGACTACCTCGTGCCCCGTCTCAAGGATCCCGAGGCACCCCTGCTCGCGGTGATCGGCGGATCCACCGGAGCCGGCAAGTCCACGCTCGTCAACTCGCTGGTGGGGTGCCGGGTCAGTGAGGCCGGTGTGCTGCGTCCGACCACGCGGACCCCCGTACTCGTCTGCCACCCGGACGACCACCACTGGTTCGCCGGGGTGCGGGTGCTGCCGCAGCTGACCAGGGTGTGGCTGCCGCCGGGGCAGATCCCGGACCCGGACGGGCTCGACCACCTCGGGGGCGAGGGTGACCGGGACGACACCGTGCTGCGTGTGGAGACCGCCGCGACCCTGCCCCGGGGGCTCGCGCTCCTGGACGCCCCGGACATCGACTCCCTCGTCGTCCGGAACCGGGTCCTGGCCGCCGAACTCATCTGCGCCGCCGACGTATGGGTCATGGTGACCACCGCGTCCCGGTACGCGGACGCCGTGCCGTGGCATCTGCTGCGCACCGCCAAGGAGTACGACGCCTCCCTCGTCACCGTCCTGGACCGGGTGCCGCACCAGGTGATCGGCGAGGTGTCCAGGCAGTACGCCGCCCTCCTCACCCGGGCCGGCCTCGGCGAGGTGCCCCGCTTCACCATCCCGGAGCTCCCCGAGTCCGCGGGCGGCGGCAGCGGGCTGCTGCCCACCACCGCCGTCGCGCCCCTGCGCGCCTGGCTCACGCACCGGGCGCAGGACCCGGCGGCCCGTCAGCAGGCCGTGGGGCGTACGGCGTCCGGGGTCATCGACTCGCTCAACGTACGGATGCCCGAGCTGGCCGGGGCCGTAGCCGCGCAGTATGCCGCGGCCGTACGGCTGACCGGTGTGGTCGAGGAGGCGTACGGGAAGGAGCTCTCGCGCGTGCGACGCAGGCTCCGCGACGGCGCGGTGCTCGCCGGGGGCGCCCGCACCCGGTGGCGCGGATATCCGCTCTACAGCACCGCAGGAGAGCTGCTGGACGCACTCGTGGAGAGCCTCATCGCTCTGCTCCAGTGCGCCGTGGCGGCCTCCGACGAGCAGATCCGCACGGTCTGGCAGCGGGAACCCGCCGCCGGGATCTTCCGGTTCGAGGACGCCGGCAGGGAGGCCGGCGGGTGGGGGCCCGCCGAGGACATCCAGGGCCGGATCGCCATGGCCGTACGGCGCTGGCGGCGCGTCCTGGAGGAGCTCGCCGAGGAGGAGGCGCGGCTGCTCGAACGCAATGCCGCGCCCGACGCCGAGACGGTGGCCGCGCTGCTGGCCGCCGCCCTTCTCGGCGGCCGCCGCGCCAGGGGCGCCGGGGAGCAGCTCGCCGAACGGATCGGCGCCCAGGGGGCACTGCGCCTCCGCGACAAGGGCGGGGCGCTGCTCACCGACTGCCTGGACCAGGTGATGCACGGCGAGCGCGACCGGCGGCTCGCCCCGCTGGACGCGCTCGACGTCGCACCCGAACCGCAGGCCGAACTCATCGCCGCGCTGTCCGTACTGCAGAAGGAGAGGTGGCAGCGATGACTGCCGTCACTGACCAGGGCCGGGACCACGGACAGGGACCGGAGCACGAGGGCGTGGAGGAGGCCGGGCGGGACGACGGCAGGCGCTGGGACGACGGGCTCATCGCGCGCCGTGCCGCCGAGGCCGCGCAGGAGAGCGCCGAGGCCGAGCGGACTCCCGAGGACGACGAGCCGGGGCCCCAGGTGGAGGCGTACGGACTGCCCGGCAGCCCGCTGCGGCCACGGCTGGACGCACTGCGTGAACTGGTCGGGCTCTCCCGCGCCCGGCTCGACGGGGACACCCTCGCCGAGGCGGGCAGGGTGCTCGACGAGGCGTCGGCGCGCCAGCGGCTCTCCTCCCGGCACACGGTCGTCGCCATCGCGGGGGCCACCGGCAGCGGTAAGTCCACGCTCTTCAACGCGCTCGCGGGCGTGCAGATCTCCGAGACGGGGCTGCGCCGGCCGACGACCTCGGCCCCGATCGCCTGCAGCTGGACCGACGGCGCCGCCGGACTGCTCGACCGGCTGGCCATCCCCGGCCGGCTCCGGCGCAGGCCTGTACAGGGCGGAACGGCCACCGACGAGGCGCTGCAGGGGCTCGTGCTGGTCGACCTGCCCGACCACGACTCGGCGGCGACCGGACACCGTGAGCAGGTGGACCGGGTGCTGGCCCTGGTCGACGCGGTGATCTGGGTCGTCGACCCGGAGAAGTACGCCGACGCCGCCCTGCACGAACGCTATCTGCGGCCCCTCGCCGGGCACGCCGAGATCTCCTTCGTCGTGCTCAACCAGATCGACCGGCTGTCCGGCGAGGCCGCCGACCTGGTCCTGGACGACCTGCGCCGGCTGCTCGACGAGGACGGCATGGCGGTGGGGGAGCACGGGGAGCCGGGCGCCACCGTCATGTCCCTGTCCGCGCTCGCCGGGGCCGGGGTGGGTGACCTGCGCGAGGTGCTCGGCAGGTTCGTCCAGGCCCGTACGGCGGCGGCGCGCAGGCTCTCCGCCGACGTGGACGCGGCCGCCGCGCGGCTCCGGCCGGTGTACGTCGCCGAGGGGCGGCCGGGGCTCGGCGAGCGGGCCCGGGAGGAATTCACCGACCGGCTCTCGGAAGCCGTCGGCGCGGCTGCGGCGGGCCAGGCGGCGGAGCGCGAGTGGCGGAGGAACGCGGGGCGGGCCTGCGGGACGCCCTGGCTGCGGCTGTGGCGCTGGTACGAGTCCACCCGGCAGCTGGGCGGCGGCCTCGACCTGATGGCGCAGGCCCTCGCACCGCCGGAGGAGGAGCTCACCGCCCGGCAGCGTGTGGAGCAGGCCGTACGGCAGCTGGCGGACGACGCGGTGGACGGGCTGCCCACGCCGTGGGCGCAGGCCGTGCGTGAGACGGCGGTGAACGGTGCGAAGGGGCTGCCGGAGGCGCTGGACGAGCTGTCACGGAACGCGCAGGCGGGAGCCGGCGGCAGAGGCCGCGGGGGCAACGCGGACACGGGATCCGCTCCCATGGGTCCGGGTGTGCGGGGCGCGGGCGGGGCGACTGCTGCGGCGGGGCAGGGAAAGCGTGGTTCCGGTTCCGCGGGTTCCGGTTCCGGTTCCGCGGGCAGGGCCACCGCCCCCGTCGCCGGTGTCCTGGGCGGCCGCGTCGCCAGGCCGCCCCGCCCGGCATGGTGGCCCGCGGCGGTGCTCGCGCAGGCCTCGATGACGCTGCTCCAGATCTTCGGCGGGCTGTGGCTGCTCGGCCAGATCGTGGGCGTGCTCGAACCGGGCCTGCTCACCCCGGCCCTGCTCATGCTGGCCGGAGTGATCGGCGGGCCGCTCGTCGAGTGGTCGTGCGCGGCGGCGGCGCGGGGGCCCGCGCGCCGGTACGGGCAGGAGGCGGAACGGCGGCTCCGCGAGGCCGCCGCCGGATGCGGCAGGGTCAGGGTCCTCGACCCGGTGGCGGCGGAACTGGCCCGCTACCGCGAGGTACGGGAGCGATATGTGGCGGTGACGGAGTTGTCCACAACCGGCGGGTAATCCACAGGCCTCGGCGGGATTCCCCCTTTCCGTCCAGGATGGTTCGCAGCGGGTCGGACGGACGTACCGGACCGCACGTCATCGCACCGCATCGGCACAGGGCGGACAGCGGGCCGGAAAGCGGACGGAATGCTGCAGGAATCGGGGGACCGGAAATGAACGAGACGCTGGTGACACTGGTGGGAAACGCCGCGACGGCGGTGGACTTCCGGGAGACGGCCACGGGGCCGACGGCGCGATTCCGGTTGGCGGTGACGCCCCGGCGATGGGACCGGGAGCAGCAGACCTGGACGGACGGCCGCACCAGTTTCTACACGGTGTGGGCGCGGCGGACGCTCGCGGCGAACCTGTCCGGTTCGGTCTCGGTCGGAGAGCCGCTCGTCGTGCACGGCCGCCTGAAGGTGCGCGAGGAGGAGCGGGACGGGGTGTGGAAGACCTCCGTGGACATCGAGGCCGTGGCGGTGGGACACGACCTGACCAGGGGGACGGCGGCGTTCCGGCGCGTCGTCAGAGCCGACCCCGCACTGACGGCGCCTACGCATCGTCAGAAACCAGCCACGGAAATGGCATCGATGTCCTGAAGGGGAGGGGGCGCGCCGAACAGGGCTATAACGATTACGAGTCGGAATGCTTATCTGACGGCATGATGGGGATTCCCGTTCGCTCGGCTCCTTACGATTCCCCCGTACTCATGCGGCACTTGAGTTTGCTGGCGGGGCACCTCCCACACGCGCATCATGCGTGAAGGTCTCGCCCGGAGGGGAATTCTGTGTTTTCTGTGTCTTCAGCATCCACTTCGTCGTCGTCGACGGCGGTGACGGAGGGCTCCATAGGGAGCCGGAGCAAGGGCCGTGGTCTCGTCAGGGTGGCCGCCGCGATGCTGGCCACCGGGCTGGCCGCCGCGGGAACGATCGTCGGAGCGACGGCCGCCACGGCCGCGCCGGCGGACGAGACGGGCCAGCACCAGGGCGGGGCGGTCGCCGTACTGGACGGTCTGAAGACCTACGGCACCGCCCAGCTCAACACCGGTGAGGGCGAGAAGCCCCAGGATCTGCCCGCCGGCCTGTTCGAGATGAAGGTCGACGGCGGCGGCACGATCCAGACGTACTGCATCGACTTCCACACGCCCACCAAGGACGGCGCGAAGTACCTGGAGACCCCCTGGGACCAGTCTTCGCTCGGCACCAACGCGGACGCCGGCAAGGTGCGCTGGATCCTGCAGCACTCCTACCCGCAGGTCAACGACTTCGCGGCGCTCGCCGAGAAGGCCGGTACCGGCCCGCTCGACGAGAAGACCGCCGCCGCCGGCACCCAGGTCGCCATCTGGCGCTTCTCGGACAAGGCCGACGTGACGGCCAAGGACGCGAACGCCGAGAAGCTCGCCGACTGGCTGGAGGCGAACGCCCAGAACGTCGCGGAGCCCAAGGCGTCCGTGGGGCTGTCTCCGGCCGCGGTCTCCGGCAAGGCCGGTGAGAAGCTGGGTCCGATCACCGTCCACACCGACGCCGGGCAGGTCGCGGTGGCACCGCCCGTCGACGCCGCCGCCAGCGGGGTCCAGGTCACCGACAAGGCCGGCAAGCCTGTCACCGAGGCCGCCGATGGCGCCGACCTCTACTTCTCCGTCCCCGAGGACGCCACCGACGGCTCCGCCTCGTTCTCCGTCCAGGCCTCGACCTCCGTGCCCGTGGGCCGGGTCTTCGCCGGACTGATCAAGAGCCAGACGATGATCCTCGCCGGCTCCAGCGAGTCGACCGTCTCCGCGACGGCGACCGCCACCTGGGCCGAGAAGGGTGCCGTCCCGGCGGTGACCTCGCAGAAGAACTGCGCCAAGGGCGGCGTCGACATCACCGTGAGCAACACGGGTGACGAGGCGTTCACCTTCGAGCTCGCCGGCACCGAGCACACCATCCCGGCCGGTGAGACCCGCACGGTGACCGTCCCGGTCGGCGAGGACGAGGCCTACGACTTCACGATCACCGGTCCCGGCGGCTTCAGCAAGAACTTCAAGGGCGTCCTGGACTGCGAGACCGCCGGCACCCCCGCCCCGGGTGACGACGTGACCACCCAGACCGGCTCCGAGCCCAAGCCCGCCGCGAGCACCCCCGCTGCGGAGGGTGACCTCGCCGCGACCGGCGGTTCCAGCGCCACCCCCGTCATCGCGGGTGTCGCCATCGCCCTCGTCGTCCTCGGCGGCGGCGCGGTCTTCCTGCTCCGCCGGAAGAAGCCGCAGACCAGCGGTGAGTGACTGAGCACAGGCGCAGCGGGAATGCGCCGGTGAAGGGCCTGGTACGGACCTCCGTACCAGGCCTTTCGTGCTCCCCGGACCCCTCCGGCCGGGCCGCCCGGCACGGGCCGGGCCCGTACCGGCACCCGGACGGGTTTCCGTCCGGGTGCGGACGTCAGGCAAGATGGGTGTATCTGCCCACACCTCTATTGCTGCCGGACGGTTTCTCTTGGCTGAGTACATCTACACCATGCGCAAGACGCGCAAGGCGCACGGCGACAAGGTGATTCTCGATGACGTCAACCTGAACTTCCTGCCCGGCGCGAAGATCGGTGTCGTGGGACCCAACGGTGCCGGTAAGTCCACGGTGCTGAAGATCATGGCGGGCCTGGAGCAGCCGTCCAACGGTGACGCCTTCCTGTCGCCCGGATTCAGTGTCGGCATCCTCATGCAGGAGCCGAAGCTCGACGAGAACAAGTCCGTCCTGGAGAACGTCCAGGACGGCGCCGCCGAGATCATGGGCAAGCTCAAGCGCTTCAACGAGGTCGCCGAGCTCATGGCCACGGACTACTCCGACGCGCTCATGGACGAGATGGGCAAGCTCCAGGAGGACCTGGACCACGCCAACGCCTGGGACCTCGACGCCCAGCTGGAGCAGGCCATGGACGCCCTGGGCTGCCCGCCCGGCGACTGGCCCGTCAACAACCTCTCCGGCGGCGAGAAGCGCCGTGTGGCGCTCTGCAAGCTCCTCATCGAGGCCCCGGACCTGCTCCTCCTCGACGAGCCCACCAACCACCTCGACGCCGAGTCGGTGAACTGGCTGGAGCAGCACCTCTCGAAGTACGCGGGCGCCGTCGTCGCCGTGACGCACGACCGGTACTTCCTGAACAACGTCGCCGAGTGGATCCTCGAGCTCGACCGAGGCCGCGCCCTGCCCTACGAGGGCAACTACTCCACGTACCTCGACAAGAAGGCCACCCGCCTCAAGGTCGAGGGCCGCAAGGACGAGAAGCGCGCCAAGCGGCTCAAGGAAGAGCTGGAGTGGGTCCGCTCCAACGCCAAGGGCCGGCAGACCAAGTCCAAGGCACGTCTCGCCCGTTACGAGGAGATGGCGGCCGAGGCGGACAAGATGCGGAAGCTGGACTTCGAGGAGATCCAGATCCCGCCGGGCCCGCGGCTCGGTTCCATCGTCGTCGAGGTCGAGAACCTCTCCAAGGCCTTCGGCGACAAGGTCCTCATCGACGACCTGTCCTTCACGCTGCCGCGCAACGGCATCGTCGGCGTCATCGGTCCGAACGGTGCGGGCAAGACCACGCTGTTCAAGATGATCCAGGGCCTGGAGACGCCGGACTCGGGCGCCATCAAGGTCGGCGACACGGTCAAGATCTCGTACGTCGACCAGTCCCGCGCCAACATCGACCCGAAGAAGACCCTCTGGGCCGTCGTGTCGGACGAGCTGGACTACATCAACGTCGGCCAGGTCGAGATGCCTTCGCGGGCGTACGTCTCCGCGTTCGGCTTCAAGGGCCCGGACCAGCAGAAGCCGGCCGGTGTCCTCTCCGGTGGTGAGCGCAACCGCCTGAACCTGGCGCTGACGCTCAAGGAGGGCGGCAACCTGCTGCTCCTCGACGAACCCACCAACGACCTCGACGTCGAGACCCTGTCCTCGCTCGAGAACGCGCTGCTGGAGTTCCCCGGAGCAGCGGTGGTCATCTCCCACGACCGCTGGTTCCTGGACCGCGTCGCCACGCACATCCTGGCGTACGAGGGCGACTCCAAGTGGTACTGGTTCGAGGGCAACTTCGAGTCGTACGAGAAGAACAAGGTCGAGCGTCTCGGTGCGGACGCGGCCCGCCCGCACCGTGCCACCTACAAGAAGCTCACGCGAGGCTGATCGACTTGGCCCGTCACATCTACAGCTGCCCGCTGCGCTGGTCGGACATGGATGCCTTCGGCCACGTGAACAACGTGGTCTTCCTCCGCTACCTGGAGGAGGCGCGCATCGACTTCATGTTCCGGCTGGCGCCGGGGGACGGCTCGCCGTCCTTCGCCGGCGGGTCCGTCGTGGCCCGGCACGAGATCGACTACGTGCGCCCGCTGGTCCACCGGCACGCCCCGGTGACCATCGAGTCCTGGGTCACGAAGATCACCGCGGCATCGCTGACGATCGCCTACGAGGTCAAGGACCCCGAGCAGGTGTACGTACGGGCGTCGACGGTCGTCGTGCCGTACAACCTGGCCGAGGAGCGGCCCCGGCGGATCACCGCCGAGGAGAAGCTCTTCCTGCAGGAGTACCTCGACCAGGAGCCCGCCGTCGCATGACAGTGCCTGTGCGGTCGGCGCGGTTCGCCGACGTGAGGGAGGCGGCCGATCTCGCCGCCTTCCTCGGTCGGCTCCTGCACTACGACCGGGCCGCCGCCGTCCGTCTCCAGGCGGGCGGCGGCGCGCTGGCCGTCTTCGGCCGGCCGCCGTCGTTCGAGGTCCTCGCGATCCGGACGGCCCGGCTGTCCGGGGCGCACGACTTCGACGTCACGGTCTCGGCCGGTGAGCTCCTCGAAGCGCTCGACACGGAAGGGGCCGGCGAAGCGGCCTGCCCCCTGCCCGCGCCCGTCACCGGGCCTCCGTGGGCCGGGCTGCTGCCGCCGCGGAGCGGCTGGCAGGAGCGCCCCGGGCTGCCGGGCCCCGTCGACCTGCGCACCCGGCTCACCGACGCCGTGGCCGAGTTCCGGTCCCGTGACGCGGCGCTGCCCGAGGACCGGCGCACCCGGGCGGAACGCGACCTGATCGGTCACGACATCTGGTCCCGGACGGTCGGGGACACGGAGCTCCCGCTGCGCGCCGTCCATGCCGCCCAGTCCCTCGGCTTCCTCCGCCCGGCGCCCGACTTCCCCGTCGCGCTGCTCACGGCGGGATCCTGGCTGCGGCTGCGCACACCGTTCGGCTCGATCGCGCTGCGCGGCGCGGGCGGTGCCGGCCTCGGCGCGCTCGCCGTGACGGTCGGAACGGCCTGACGCGAAGGGCGTGACGCGAACGGCGTGACCCGAACGGCCCGACCCGAACGGCCTGTTCCGGACGGTTCGCTCCGAACGGTTCGCTCCGAGCGGTTCGCTCCGAGCGGGAGCACCTACTCCTTCGGCGCGTCCGGCCACACCCCGATGTGGTCCTGCTCCAGCTCCAGCATCACCCGGTGCTCCATCCCCAGGGCCTCCGTGTAGTCGGCCGGCAGCTGCAGACGCCCCGCCCGGTCGAGCATCGCGTACTCCCGCGCCACCTGGGACTCCTGCCCCGTCGCCGCGTCCACCTCGGTGCGCCGCAGCACCTCGGACGACGTACGGCCGTCGCGGATCGCCACCGTGCGGCGCACCTCGCTCGCCACCGCCTGGTCGTGGGTGACGATGACGATCGTCGTGCCGAGCTCCTCGTTGGCACGCCGGAACGCGGCGAACACCTGCTCGCCGGTCGCGGAGTCCAGCTCACCGGTCGGCTCGTCGGCGAGCAGCACCGAGGGGTTGTTGGCCAGGGCCACCGCGATCGCCACCCGCTGCTGCTGGCCGCCGGACATCTGGGCGGGGCGGCGGTCGCGGCAGTCCGCGACCTCCAGCATCTCCAGCAACGACTCGGCACGCGCGGCCCGTTCACGGTTCCGGCCGCCGCCACGCAGCTGCATGGGGAGCGTGACGTTCTGTACGGCGGTCAGATACGACAGCAGATTGCGGGAGGTCTGCTGCCAGACGAACCCGACGACGTCGCGGCGGTAGCGCAGCCGCTCCTTCTGCCCCATCGCCAGCAGGTCGCAGCCCGCCACCTTCGCCGACCCGGCCGTGGGGACGTCCAGGCCCGCCAGGATGTTCATCAGGGTCGACTTCCCGCTGCCCGAGGCACCGACCAGGGCCATCAACTCGCCCTCGGTGACCAGCAGATCGAGGCCCTGGAGCGCCTGCACCTCCACGCCGTCCGTGGAGAAGATGCGCACCAGCCGGTCGCAGGCGATCAGGGCGTCGTGCCCGTACGAGGGCCGGTCACGGCGCGCCGCGGCCCGTCGTTCGAGTTCCGCCAGGGTGGTCTCTGTCGACGATGTCACCGGGTGTCTCCTGCCCTGAGTTCCTTGATCGATCCACGACGGCTCGCCCACCACGCCTGGACGCCGGCCACGGCGGCGGCGAGGACGACCACCCCGGCCGCCGGGAGCGCCAGCGACAGGATGTCGGCCCGCAGCGAAGCGGTGTAAGGCGTCGAGGGGTCGCCGCCGGCCAGTGCCAGCGCGCCCAGATCGACGCCCGGTGCCAGCAGGGCGATGGTCGCCCAGCCGACGAGGAGCCCGCCGAACGCGGCCAGCAGCGCCTGCGGCATCGCCTCGAACGCGAGCAGCCGCCTCCCCTGCCGCGTCGTGAGCCCCATGGTGCGCAGCCGGGCCAGGAGCGTGGTGCGTTCCGGGGCGGTCTGCAGCAGGGAGAGACCCACGGCGAGCAGCGCGTATCCGGTGCCCGCCACGACCGCCGCCCCGTAGATCCGTTCGGCGCCCGACTGCATCGGGGTGTCCACGAACCTCTCGCGCTCCGCCGAGCGCAGCCGCACCCCGAACTCCGGCCCCTCGTCGCGCGCGGCCGCCGTCAGCCGGCGCCCGTCGAGCGAGGAACCGGTGACCAGCAGGGTCGTGGGATCCGGCTGGGCGAGCCCCTTCGCGTCGACGATCAGGAACTCGGAATCGCTCACGGCGGAGGTGCGCGTCAGCACCCCGGCGACCCGCACCCTGATGTCACCCGCCTGCGACCGGATGGTGTGCGGCCGCTCGCCGAGCCGCTCACCGAGCCCGGGCGAGACGAGCGCGGGAAGCACCTCGTCCTGCCTCGGCCCGCTCTCCAGCGTGGCCACGGGGAAGGCCGGCAGCCCGGTGCCGCGCGCCAGTCGCGCGTACGACTCCGGCTCGACGCCCATCAGCGTCGCGCGCTTCGTGTCCGACCTGACGTCCAGGCCGGCCGCCAGCGGGGTGCCGTACTCGATGCGCACGGGGGCGACGTCCTCGACGCCGTCCACCGCCCGCACCTCACGGACGAAGCCCTCGGAGAGGGGGGAGAGCCCGCCCTCCGCGCTGATCCGGGCGTCCGCGCCGACGGCCCGCAGCGCCGCCTCGTCACGGGCGTCCGCGACCCCCGCGAGCACCGAGCCGCCGAACGCGGCGGTGGTCAGCGCGATCAGCAGGGCCAGCAGGGGCAGCGTCCCGCTCGACGAGGCCCTGCCCGCACGGGCCAGCGACAGGAAGCCGACCGCACCGCGCAGCCGCGCCACCGGGCGGGCCGCAAGGCGCAGCGGCAGCGGATACAGCCGTACGAGTACGAGCGCGGCGATCAGCCCCACCAGGACGGGCGCGGCACTGACCAGCAGATCGGCGCCGGAGCCCGTCGACGTGCCACGGCGGCGCAGCGCGGCGACGGCGCCGACCGCCAGGACGAGCAGGGTCAGTTCGGCCACCGTACGACGGCGGGTGGGCCTGGCGTCCACCATGTCGTCGCGGGCTCCGTGCAGCAGCGGCCTGCGGTGGTGCAGGGCCGTGCGGAGCGGCAGCATCAGGCAGACGAGCACCGCGACGGCGGCCGCACCCGCCACGGCGGGCAGCAACCGGGCCTCGCCGACGAGGAGGACGGCCAGCAGCAGCCCGAGAGCGGCAGCGGGGAGCACGGCCACCGCCGTCTCGGCGAGCAACCGCCCGCCGATGCCCCGCAGCGAGCCGCCCCGGGAGCGCAGCAGGGCCAGTTCGTGGTGGCGGCGCGCGCCGATCAGCCCGCCCGTCATCAGCAGG
Organism: Streptomyces sp. NBC_01166; assembly: GCF_045039765.1. Classification (NCBI taxonomy): domain Bacteria; kingdom Bacillati; phylum Actinomycetota; class Actinomycetes; order Kitasatosporales; family Streptomycetaceae; genus Streptomyces; species Streptomyces sp. NBC_01166. The sequence continues at coordinate 2,955,494 of NZ_CP108613.1, read as the reverse complement.
ACGACGGCGGCCACCGCGCCGATTCCCACGGCGGCCACCGTGACCACGGGGCCGATGGCGGCGCGCATCGCCGTGTACGCGTCGAGGATCGCGTCCAGGTCCGTGGTGAGCGTCGTGTTGGGCCCCACCAGTGCACGCAGCTTCAGCAGCGCCGGGCCGTTCTCCAGCCCGGCGACCGCGTCGCGAAGCCGGGGGACGTCGGCCGCGGTGAGTCCGGAGGGGTCCGGGGCGAGGCGCCAGTACAGCTCGGGCTCGCCCATCGTGTCGAGCAGCGCCGGCCCGGTGCCGGGCGGCAGGAGCAGCGTCCCCGTCCAGTAGAGGACCGGCGTCGGGGAGCCCGGGTCCTGCATCAGGGACGGGGCGCGGTAGAGGGGATCGACCGACCAGTAGCCGCTCTTCGGGTGCAGCGGCGTCACGATGCCCGTGACGCGTACGGTGAGCGGCTTGCCGCCCTGGGTGGGCACCGTGAGCGTGGAGCCCGGCTTCATCTTCAGCTCCGCCGCGGTCTCCTCGGTGACGGCCGCCTCCACCTCACCGGCGGCTGCGGTCACCTCGCCGTGGGAGGCGGGCCAGCGCCCGGCGGCCAGCTCGCTGTGCTCGCCGAGCGCCGACGGCACGGCGTAGTGCAGCTGGGGAGGCATCGCGTTGGGACGGGGCAGCCAGGCCTCCTCCGCGACGATCGGCTTCGTGGTGTGCACCCCGTAGGAGGAGAGGGGGAGATCGGCCCGCACGGGGTCGGGAAGCGCCTTCACCAGCGCGCGGTCGATCCCGGCCAGGGACTTCTCCCGCATGGCCTGCTCCCGCACCGGACGCGGCGCGGCGAGCGAGGGCGGCGGCGTGGCCACTTCGAGCACACTCTGCCCGGGCGCCGCCGTCGTGACGTCATGGCGCAGCGCCTTCGTCTCGTACGCGTCCACGGAACGCGGGAAGGCGGCGGCGAGGAAAGCGGTCAGGAACACCAGGACCGCGAGGGCGGCGGAGATACCGGGGGCCGTGCGCAGCCGCGTACGCACCCAGGGGGCGCACGCGGCGGGGATCTTGGCGGCGTTCATGTCAGTTGTCCCCCTGGTGGCGCAGCGACACCGCGGGATCGGCGCGGCGCAGTGTGATCGCGGCGACGGTCAGCAGCGGCACCGCGGCGACCGAGGCGAGCAGGACCGCGACCTGTCCGGCCGGCAGCAGCACCAGTACGTCCGGCACGGGCCTCGCGGCCTGCCCGGTCAGCACGACGAGCGGTACGACGGCCCTGGTGAGCAACGCCCCCAGGGCGAGCCCGATCAGCAGGGCGAAGGTGATCAGGACGCCCTGTTCGGCGGCCGCGGTCCGGGCCAGCCGTCGACGAGGTGCGCCCAGCGCGCGCAACACCGCGAACTCGGCCGCCCGTTCGCGCTGCGAGCCCACCAGGCCGACGGCGAATCCGACCGCCGCCAGCGCGGCCGCCACCACGGCGACGGCCAGCAGCGCGGACTGCGGCCCCGCCCCCAGCGGGTCGTCCGCCAGCTCCCGCGCCACCTCGTCGCGCACCCGCACCTGTGCCGGATCGGTGCCCGGCAGCGCACGCAGCCCCGCCGCCACCTTCGGGCCGTCGCCGGGGGCGGCGCTCAGCCACCATTCGGTGGGCACGAGGGTGGCACCCGCCCGGTGGGCGAGCACCTCCGACACGGCCTTCAGGTCCAGCAGCAGGCTGCCGCCCGGCTTCGTGGACGACTCCTCCGAGGCGCCCTCGGGCACACCGGCGGACGCCCCGGGGCCGGTGGTCGGGAGCTGCCGCACCGACTTCACCAGCTTCACCCGGACCGTGTTGCCCGCCAGCGTGAGGTCGATCTCCTGCCCCGGCTTCGCCCCCGCGTACGTCAGATACGCGTCGGTGGCCACCGCCTTCAGCACGGGGGCCGCGGGACGGACGGCGGTGATCCGGAGGGTGTTCACCGGGTCGCCGTAGGAGCCGCCGTCGGGGCGCGTGTAGCCGGTCCCGTATCGGAAGGCCGGTGACGGGCCGGAGCCCGTCACTGCCTCGGGCGTCTCTCCGGCTTGCTCCTCCGTGGTCACCCCCGCCTGCCAGCGCACTCCGACAGAGCCGGAGACCGGCTGCTTGCCGCCGCCCGTGGTGAGTGCCCTGAGCCTGGTCACGGCGACCAGCCGCTCCTCGGAGCGGCTCTCGGGCACGTCCCCGTCCAGCTCGAAGCCGGTCACCGCCAGCTCACCCGCGGCGGACACGGGGAACGACACGCTGTGCGCGCGGCCGTCGACGGGCACGGTCCCCGCCCCGATCCGGTACCCGACGCCGTAACGGTCCTCCAGCAGCACGTTGACCAGCGCCGTCGAGGAGGACGGGGACTTCCCGCCGGGCGCCGAGGTGTCACGGACCCGGAGATCGAACAGCACCCGTTCGCTGCCCTCGGGCAGGACCACCCCGGTCCGCGCGGTCCTCGGCGGCGCGATCGCGTCGAACAGCTCCTGCGGAGACGTGCCGGACAGGTCCTCCCGCATCAGCATCCGCTCGTCCGCGTGCGCGGTGTCCAGGGCGAGGACCTCGGCGGTCCGGCCGCCGGAGAGATCGGCCGTCGTACGGAAGGCCGGAGCCGCCTCCCGTACGCCCGGAAGATCCGTGTAGGCGGCGGCCTTCGACGGGTCGCCCGACAGCGTTCCCACCATGCGCACCGACGCGCCCGACCTGAAGTCCGCCTGGTCACCCTGCGAACGGTCCCAGGACGCGCTCTGGCCGATGGCCAGCATGCCCATCGCGACCGACAGGACCAGCAGCAGCACAGGGCCCGCGCCCCGGAGCGGCCGACGGCTGAACTGCCAGCCCGCCAGGGCCGCGGACAGCCCCCGCCCGCCCGCCGCACGGCGCTCCGCGAGCCGGGCCGCGGGCGGCAGCAGACGCAGAGTCAGGACGGTGCCCGCGAGCAGGGCCAGCGCGGGAGCGGCGACCAGCAGCGGATCGATGCCCAGGTCACCCTCCCGGTCGCCGCTGAGCGCACCGCTCCCGGATGCCCCGGTCTGCCGGTCCAGCTGCCAGTACGCCACCCCGGCGATCAGCAGCAGTCCGATGTCGGCGCCCGCCCGCACCGGCGTGGGCAGCGCCGCGGCCCGGGTGCCACGGCGGCCCCCAGCGCCCGCCGTGAGGGCGGGTGCGACCACGGCCAGCGCGCACACCAGCGCGACGGCGCCCGCCACCAGCCAGACCGTGCCGTCCACCCCGCCGTCGAGCCGCAGCCCGATCCTGCCGAGCTCGCTCCGGGCCGCGAGCAGCCGGGTCAGCGGACCGGCGAGCAGTGGCGCGACGACCGCGGCGGGCACCGCGAGCAGCAGCGCCTCGATCGCGGCCAGGGAGGCGATGCGGCCCCTGGACCCGCCCCGGGCCCGCAGCAGTTCGGTCTCGCCGCCACGCTCGGTGCTCAGCAGCCGGGCCACGAGCAGCAGGGCGTACCCGGCGAGCAGGACCAGCTGCACCGCGACGATCATGATCGTGGAGCGGGACACCAGCAGGGCCCGGTCGATCTGGTCGATGACGGTCGGCAGCGAGGTCCGCACCGTGGCACCGTCCCCGAAGACCGGGGAGGCGGACAGCGCCTTCGGCCCGTCCGTCGACGCCCTGCGCAGCGCCTCGGTCCGGCCGGTCGTCACCGTACGGAAGTCGGCGGCGGCCAGCCAGGACACCGGACCGGCGCTGACCCGGCCGGAAGCGAGCACGGCGGGGTCGGCCAGCAGGGGGCCGTACGTGGTGAAGACGACCTTGCGGGCGCCGCGCCCGCCGAGCGGGTCCAGCTGCCAGTACGGGTCGTCCAGATCGGCCGGCTCGTAGAGGCCGGTGATCTCGACCGGCAGCGACGTCTCCTTCAGCCGGTCGGTGAGGGTGAGGCGGGAACCCGGCTTCAGCTTCAGCGCCTCGGCGGCGGCGCGGGGCAGCGCGACCCGCACACCTTCCTTCGCGTCAGCCGCCCCGGCGTCCGGCAGGCGCCCCGCGGTGAGACGGATCCGGCTCCGGTCGAGCGAGGCGAGATGCGTCAGATCGGGCTCGTCGCGCCGCGCGGCGGGCGCCTGGAGACCGTCCGGCAGCGCGTACGACCCCGAACTCTCCAGCTTCCGTACGGTCACCGGAAGCCCGTCGAAGGTGTCGCGGGCCGCCCGGCGCACCTCGGCGTCGGCCTCGCCCCGCTGCTCGCGGTCCACATCGGCGGAGACGAGGAGCGAGGCCTGCGCGGCGGAACGGTGGGTGAGCGTGTGCCGTAGCGCGGCGTCGCCTATGGAACCCGAGAACGCGGTGAGCGCGGCCAGCACACAGGTGGTGAGCAGCACGGCCAGGACGGCGGCGGCGAGCAGGAGCCGGTGCGCGCGCACCCGCAGAAGGACGAACCCCGTCACCTGATCCCCCGAACCCTCAGCAGCCGCACGCCTCGCACGCCCCCCGGCGTGTACCGGATGCTTTCAGAGTGCACGGGCTCCTGGAAACCGCTTGTGGGCGCACCTTGACGCGATCGTGACCGTTATGCGGCTCTGGAGTACCGGATTCCGCACATTATTCAGCCCGCGGTATTGATCATCGAGGCGGCCGCGTAGGTGAGGTACTCCCACAACTGCCGCTCCTGCTCAGGGGGGAGGCCGAGCTCGTCGAGGGCCACCCGCATGTGGCCGAGCCAGGCGTCGTGCGCCGCCCGGTCCACCTGGAACGGGGCGTGCCGCATCCGCAGCCGAGGGTGCCCCCGCTGGTCGCTGTAGGTGCGTGGCCCGCCCCAGTACTGCATGAGGAACAGCGTGAACCGTTCCTCGGCGGGACCCAGATCCGCCTCCGGGTACATCGGTCGCAGCAGCGGGTCGTCCGCGACGCCCTGGTAGAAGCGGTGGACCAGGCGCCGGAAGGTCTCCTCGCCGCCGACCTGCTCGTAGAAGGTCTGCTCCTGAAGCGTGTCGCGCGGAATCTCTGTCACCCGTCCATCGTCGCAGACACAGCGGCCGAGGTCAGGAGTCCTAGGACTCCTGACCCCGGCCCGCTCCGGCGGTTCAGTCGCGGCGGACCGTGATCGTCGTCCAGGCCCCCACGTGCACCTGGTCACCGTCCTGGAGGGGGACGGGGACATAGGGCTGGATCGGTTCCTCGGCGCCGTTGAGCGTGGTGCCGTTGGTGGAGTTCTGGTCGACGACGGCCCAGGTGCCGTCCGGCTGCTGCACCAGCACGGCGTGCTGGTGCGAGACGCCCGGGTCCTCCGGCGGCACGGCGAGATCGATGTCGGGGGACTCGCCGGTGCTGTGCCGGCGGCGGCCGATGGTGATCTGGTTGCCGGTGAGCGGAAGGTGCTGCTCCGGGGAGTACGCGGGCAGGTTGAGCCCGGTCGCCTCGGGGCCGCTGCGCTGCATCATCGCCAGGAAGTAGTCACGGTCCGGGCCGATGACGGCCTTCCAGCTGACCGTTCCCTGGTCCAGTCCGCCCTGGGCGGGGCCCTGACCGGGGAACTGCTGCTGCGGGGAGTGCGGCGCGCGAGGTGCCTGCGGCGTCTGCGGGCCCTGCTGGAACGCCTGCGGATGCTGCTGCTGCGAGGGCGGCGGCAGCATCCAGTCGTCGTCGCCGCCCGGCTGCGGCGCCTGCGGCCGCTGAGGCGCGGGGGGCGCGGACTGCTGCTGGAACGACGGCGGGGGAGGCGGCCCCTGCCGCTGCGGCTCGAACGGCGACGGCGGGCCGCCCTGCTGACCGGGGCCGTGCGGGCCCGGGCCCTGCTGACCGCCGTGCTGGCCGGGACCCTGGGGCCCCGGGCCCTGCTGGCCGGGACCATGCTGTCCGGGGACCTGCTGCCCCCCCGGCCGGCCCTGCGGCTCGAACGGCGAAGGGGAGCCCTGCTGGCCGGGCCCCTGCGAGCCCGGACCTTGCGAGCCGGGACCCTGCTGCCCCTGCGACTCGAACGGGGACGGCGACTGCTGCTGGAACGACGGCGGAGGCGGCGGCCCCTGCTGGAAGGAGGGCGGGGGCGGCGGCGGGCCCGGGCGGCTGCCCTGGTCGGGCGAGAGCGGTTCGGCCGGCCGGTTCATCTGCGAAGGCCGGGAGCCCTGGTATTCGAACGGGTCCCGCTGCTGCGGCGGCGGGCCCTGCTGCGCCTGGAAGCCGGGCGGCAGATTCAGGCCCGGCACCGGGCCACCCACGCCGCCCTGCGGGGCCAGCGGGGTGTACGACGTCGCCGTGTTCGTGAGGAAGTTCCAGCGGCACTCCTCGCAGTACGGCGCCATCGCCTCACGCGGGGTGCGGCACTGCGGGCAGAGCTCGGCCTGTGCGGTCGGCTCCCCGGTGCCGGGCACCGGGGGGTAGCCGTAACCGCGTGCGGGCGGCGGGGGAGGCGGCGGCGGGACCGCGCCCGTGGGCGCGCCCGTCCCGGCCATGCGGTGTCCGCAGACCTCGCACCAGTCCTCGGAACCCGACTGGTGTCCGTTCGGGCAGGTCGGCATGTCGGCGCTTCCCCCTCTCCTCGTCCGGCCCGGAGGCCGCCATGCTGTTCGGTACACCGTCCGGTCGGCCGGGCGGCTCTCCGTACGGTCGGTTCACTGTCGTCCGTGTCGCTATTTCTTGACGCGAACTGTCTTGGTCGAGCGCGTTTCGAGTGTCATCTCGTCCGCTTCCGCGACCCTCGCTTTCAGTCGCACAGTACCGGTCGCCGCGTCGACGACGTCGACCACCTTCGAAAGCAGTTTCGCAGTATCCGCGTTTCCGGAGCCCGACGCGAGCTGCACCGCACGGCCCAGTTTGGCTGTCGCGCCGTCGAAGTCTCCCGATTTACGCGCATCAAGTCCCTGCTGGATGACTTGTGCCAGTTCTGCCTGTCCTGTGTAGTGCGCCACCTGGGGGTTGATCGAGGTGGACGCGACCATGTCGTCCGTCCACACGGCCCGCACGAGACCCTGGGAAAGGGTCTGCGGGGCGCCGCCGCCGGACGGAGGCGGCAGGATCAGCGAGACCCGGGCCGCCAGCATCTCCTGGCCGATCCCGGCCTCCGGAACCCTGACGCACACGTGGTAGTCCCGGGACTCGTCGCCCCAGGAACCGGTCGGGTAGTCGCCCGCACGCGGTCCCGCCTCGGTGCGGCGGTGGCTCAGATCGGCGACCGTGGGGGCCACCTGCTTGACGAAAACGATCTCCACACCGACGGGCGTCCAGAGCCGCAGCGCCACGTCCGCGACCTCCTTGCCCATCGCGTTCTCCATCATCTGTGTGAAGTCCGCGGCAAGCCCCGCGGGGTCGGCGACGATGTCCGCCGTGCCGAGCAGGGCGGAGGCGATCGCTGTGACCTCTTTCACCTCCCAGTCGGTGCCGACACCCCTCGCGTCACACGTGAACCGGCCCGCACAGGAATCCAGGGCGGCCCGCAGATCCTCCGGGGACTCGTGCTCGTTGCGGCCGTCGGTGAGGAGGATGCCGTGCCGGATGTCCACCTCTGCGGCTCCGAGCAGCCGGTCGGTCAGCCGCAGCCAGGTCCCGATCGCGGTGCCCCCGCCCGCGCTCAGCCGGCGAAGGGCCTCCTTCGCCTGGGCCTTGGTCCCCGGGTCGGCCGTCGCCAGCTGCCCGTTGCCCGGGTACACGTCCTTGGCCACGTGCGTCCCCGCGACCACGGCGAACCGGGTGCCGTCGCGCAGGGTGTCGATGGCCGCCGCCGTCGCGTCGCGGGCGTTGCGCATCTTCGTGGGCGGGTAGTCCATCGAGCCCGAACAGTCGACCATGAGCACCACCGCGGCTTCCGGCGCCTGCCCCGGGAGGTGACCCGATGCCGGAACACCGTCGGCCAGCGGCACACCGCCGGTCGTCCCCCCGCCCGTGGACGTGACGGTGACGATCGCGTTGACTTCGCGGCCGCCCTCGGGGAGGTATTCGTTCTGGTACACCTCGACGGAGAACTGCGGCACGCTGGACTTGGAGAAGTTGGCCATCTGATCGGCTCCTCGATGCTCCACATATGTCGGAAGAAGACAGGTGGGCGGACAGAGTTCAGGGCGTAGGACGCGTGCACGGGGCGCGGGACGAGCAGGGCGCGGGACAGGGCGGAACGCCGGCCGGCAGCCGGCGGACCGCGAGCGGCTCAGGCCGATCCTGCCCCTCGAGCCGCCACGGCGAACGGCAGCAGCGCCACTGTTACGTTGTCGTGGCCCCCGCCGTCGAGGGCATGACCGACCAGCACCTGGGCGCCGTGCAACGGCCGTTCGAACGCGTCGGCCGGCACGGCCGCGGCCATCTCCGCCGCCGCCTCCGCGTAGTTCCACAAGCCGTCGGTGCACACCACCACCAGGCCGGGCCGGTCGGGCTTGAACGACGCGGTGTGCGGCTCCAGTTCGTACGCGTCGGCGCCGAGCCAGCCCGTGATCGCGTGGGCGCGCTCGTCGGCGTACGCCTCCGCCTCGTTCATCAGGCCGGTCGCCACCATCTGCGCCGCCCAGGAGTCGTCCTCCGTGAGCCGGGCCGGCGGGTGGGAGCGGTCCTCGGGCACCCAGTAGACACGGCTGTCGCCGACCCAGCCGACGACCAGCAGACCGCCCGCCATGATCGCGCCGACCAGGGTGCAGGCCGGGGCGTTCTGATGGCGGTGCTGATCGTGCTCCAACGCCTGACCGGGGTCCTGGGCCAGGGCGTTGACGGCCTCGGACGCGGCCAGGATGGCCTCGTGCATCGCCTGCTGCGCGTGCGTGCCGCGCGGCAGCGACTCCAGCAGCGACTCGTTGGCGGCGCTCGCCGCCGCGGCCGACGCCTCGTCGGGGCGGCTCGCCGAGGAGACGCCGTCGCACACGATGGCGACGACGGCCGGTGAACCGTCCGGCAGCGCCGTGGAGGACACCGCGAACGCGTCCTCGTTGCGGTGGTGGCGCAGACCACGGTCGCTGACCGCGGCCACCGAGCCGAGCTCCTGCTCCATGTGGTCGCGCTCGCGGGGCTGGGCGTGGCCGCAGTTCTCGCAGTAGCCGTCGGTGTCCACATGGCCCGAGCGGCAGGCCACACAGACCTTGGCGCCGGACGCCGCCCCACCGGCGGCGGCGTGCTCCGCGGTACGGGGGTCGGGGGCGGCCAGTTCGAAGTCGCCGGCGGCGTCGGCCCGAGCGGGCTGGGCTGCCCCCTCCGGGGAGTCCGGCTCGTCGTAGCGGACCGCGGCCCCCTCCGCGGCGGGCAGGGGCTTGCCGCCCGAGTCCACCCCCGGGAGATCGGCCGGGCGGTGCGTGGGCGCCGGCAGGTCGGAGCTGTCCGTCGCGGAGGCGGAGGGCCATTCCACCAGGCCGGCGCCGACGGGCGCTGCGGCGCCCTGTCCGGGCACCGTGATGGCGACCGTCGGACGGTCGGCGGGCGGCGCCGGCACGGCCGAGAGGTCGTACCCGCACGCCCCGCAGAACAGGTCGCCCGGCTCCAGCGGTTCCTCGCAGCTGGGGCACCCCGGCAAGGAGGCCTGCTGGTGGCTCTGTGACATCTTCACACCCAGGTCCGGGGGCGGAAACGGTTGGCCCGCTCCACCAGTTCGATCCTCTCGTCGCCCCGCTGCGCGAGCCGGGCGAGCATCCGGTACGAGCGTTCGAGGCCGAACCTGAGGCCCCGCTCGTCCAGCTCGCTGCCGAGCACCGTCCTCGGCCCCGCGGCTGCGGGAGAGGACTGAGCCGACGGCTGAGCCGTGGGACTACCGGAGAGTACCCAGTCGAGCGCCGTGCCGAGTACCTCGGTCGACAACTGCTCGCGTCTCACCGCGTCCAGGCCGTAGCCCTGCAGCGCGGTCACCTGGTCCGCGGCGGCCGACAGATCGTTGATCAGCGGCTCGTGCGGGGCCCGTTCACGGAGCCGGGCCCGCACCGCGGCGACCCGGGCCGCCGTGTAGTGGATCGACGACTCGGGCACGGATTCCAGGGTGCGCACGGCGGCGGGCCGGTCACCCGCGGCGATCTGCACCCGGGCCAGACCGAACGCCGAGCTGACGAAGCTCGGGTCCGTCTCCCACACCAGGCGGTAGTACTCCGCGGCGTTGTCCAGCTGCCCCAGCACCTCCGCGCAGACACCCAGCGCGAGCTTCGGCGCGGGCTCGCCCGGGAAGGCGTCGTAGACCGCGTCGAAGGACAGCGCGGCGTTCTCGTGGTCACCGGTCACCAGCGAGGTGATCCCGCGGTACCAGACCACCCGCCAGTCGTCCGGGTGCTGGGCCTCGACCGCCGTCAGCGCCCTTACCGCGGAGTCGAGTTCACCCATCTCCAGGCGGGCGCGGAGTTCCCGCAGCCGCGTCTCCAGCGAGGCGGCGGGCACGGAGTGCAAGGCGGAGATCAGCTCCGCCGGCGCCGACGTCATCACCCCGGCGAGGAAACCGGCGTTGGGGTCGTTCGGGTCGACCCGGGGCACGGGAAGGGCCAGCGAGGTCGCCCTCGCGTCGAACGTGGCGAGCCGGGGGCCGGCACCCGGGTACACGGCCGGAAGCGCCCCTGGCCCCTGGACCGGCGAGCGAGGCGCCGGGACGGTTGTCCGGGGCTGCGGATACACCACCGCGCCGCTTCCCGCGCTTCCCCGGACATGGGTGTCGGGCGCGTACAGCGGAGCGGCTCCGGGCGGTGGGCCCTGCGGCGCCGGTGCGACGGCGGGGGCGGCCGTCAGCGACGGGGCGGGGAGGGTGGCCGCGGGGACGGCCGCCGCCGGCCGCCGGCGTCCGACGCGTCCCGCGCCGCCGGACGGGCCCGTCCGGGCGCCGAGCCGCGACACGTCACCGGTCAGCTCCGCGAACAACGCCGTGTCCGTGACGCGCATCTCCGTACCGAACAGGGTCGAGAGCGCCGGGCGCGGACGCCCCGTCTGCAGGGCGACCACCTCCCGCAGCACACCCGTCAGCTGCTCCGCCATCTCCGCGGCCGAGGAGAACCGGCGGGCCGGATCCGGGTCCGTGGCCCGCACGAGCAGCCGGTAGAACGACTCGTACCTCCGGAACACCTCGATGTTGTCCGGGTCGGGGAGCGAGTCCACGAAGACGTTCGTGTACCCCTGGAAGTCGAAGGTCAGCACCGCGAGGGTCCGCGCGACCGTGTAGAGGTCGGAGGCGACGGACGGGCCGACCTCGGCCACCTCGGGCGCCTGGTAGCCGACGGTGCCGTAGATGGCCGACTCGTCGTCGTCCATCCTGCGCACCGCGCCCATGTCGATGAGCTTGAGCTGGTCCTCGGTCTGGATCGCGTTGTCGACCTTGAAGTCGCAGTACAGCACGTTGCGGCTGTGCAGGTGGCCGAGCGCCTCCAGCGCCTCGATGCCGTACGCGCAGGCCTGCTCCACCGGCAGCGGGTCCCGCTTGCCGACCGGTGTGCGGCGCTCGTTGGCGATCTCCTTGAGGGACTTCCCGCCGACGTACTCCATGACGATGTAGCCGTCCAGCGAACCGGTGCGCTGGTCCAGGTGTTCCACGAAGTTGTAGATGCGGACGATGTTGGAGTGCTCGATCTCCGCGAGGAAGCGCCGCTCGGAGATGGCCGCCGCCATGGCGTCCTGGTCCCCGGTGTCCAGAAGTCCCTTGAGGACCACCCAGCGGTCGGAGACCGCCCTGTCCACCGCGAGATAGACCCAGCCGAGCCCGCCGTGCGCCAGGCAGCCCGCCACCTCGTACTGCCCGTGCACGATGTCGCCGCCGCGCAGCTTCGGCACGAAGGAGTACGGGTGACCGCACTTGGTGCAGAACCCTTCGGTACGGCCCGGCCGCTCGCCACGGGCCCGGCCCACCGGCGCCCCGCAGTCGGAGCGCGAGCAGAATCGCTTCCGTTCGGGGACCTCGGGGTTCGCCATCACCGCCGTCTGCGGGTCGGGCCGCGGCACGTCGGGCACGAGCACCAGGCCCGCGCCCAGCCGGCCGCGCCCGGAGGAGGAGCCCGTCGAGACGCCCGAGGAACGCACCGACACCGAGCGGGACGTGGAGCTTCCGGACAGGGAGCGGGAGAGCCGCCCGGACACCGAGCGCCGGGAGGTCGACGAGCGGGACGAGGACCGGGCGGACGCCTGCGAGCCGGTCCGCTGCGAGGTGCTGCCGCTTCCCCGGCCGCCCGCCGCCCTGCCACCGCCCGCGATGCCGGTGGGCGGTGAACTCACCATGCCCGTCGGTGACACGACCGGCGCGAGGCCGCAGGTGTCGCAGTACAGCTCGCCGCCGCCCATGTCCTCGTAGCTGCCCTCGCACGTGGGGCGCTGGCACTCCGTACTCATGATGTCTCCCCCTGTCCGTCGTACTCGCCCCGACGGCGCGGTGTCAGCAGATCGGTGGCGGCCTGCTGGTAGCGCAGCACCGCCTGTTCGGCGACGCGCAGATCGCACGGGGCGCTCCACAGCATCCGGCGGGCCACGTCGTACCGCTCGATGAGGAACGGGTCCTCCGCGAGGCCGTGCCGGGCCACCTTCGCCTTGTAGGCGTCGAGCCTGCCGCGCAGCTCCGCACGGACCGCGAGCGGCGCCGTGACGGACGTCAGAGAGTCCCGGGCGCGCAGCAGTTCGTCCTCGGCCTCCCGCTCCAGCGAGTCCAGCAGCGGCGACAGCCGGTTCCACTGGGCGTGCCTGCGGTATTCGGAGGCGGCGGCCAGCCTTTCCTGCAGAGCGGTCGGCGGGCCGCTGACCGCGGGCACCTCGGAGGCGGCGATCTTCGCCAGCACCTCGCCGCGCGCGGACCGGGCCTCCGAGAGCGTACGGTCCGCGCGGGACAGGACGTCGCGCAGCTGGACCAGGCGCTGTTCGGCGTCCTGCCGGACCGCGAGCACCGCCTCGATCTCCCGCCGTACGTCCTCCAGGGCGCGGGCCGCCCGGTCGTAGCGTGTGGTGTCGGGACGTCCTCCGCCGGGCGCGGCACTGCCGGGGACCGGCATCCAGAACGCCAGCGGATCGGAGATCACCTGCACCCGCAGTGCGGTCAGCTCCTCGGTGATCGACTCCAGGTCGTCCCCGGCGGGATGTTCTCCGGGGCGCACCCCTACGGAGTGCGCCAGGGAGCGCGTGCGGCGCAGCTCCGCGGCGAGCAGGTCTATCCGGGCGGGCAGCGCCGACCACACGGAGTCCGCGGCGACGACCATGTCCAGCGAACGGGCGTACAGGTCGTTCATCCGGGCGACCAGCTCCTCCAGCGTGAACCGCTCGGAGAGTCTGGCCGGCCCGCCGCCGGAGGGCCCCGGGCTGACCGCACCCGGGTTCGCGACGGTCACGCTGTCACCGCGCAGGATGTCGGTGAGGGCCGCCAGGTCGTCCTTGCCGGGGTAGCGGCGCCCGGCCCGGATCTCCCGGGCCCTGGCGAGAGCCCCCGCGTAGGCGTCGAAGTACCCCCACAGCAGTGTGATCGACTGCTCGGTCGTGGCCCAGCGTCCCTTGGTGACGCCGGTCAGATCGGCACCCTCCAGGAGCCGGCGGCCGGCGTGGTCCTGCAGGGCGAGGAGCGAGGTCTCGATGGCCTCGTGCTCCGCACCGAGCCGGGCCAGCGCACGGTCCGCCTCGTCCCGGTCCATGACCGGGCCGGGGGGCCTCCCCGCGAAACCGGGGAAGGATCCCGCCACGCCCATCGATCACCTCTCCGTTCCGTCCGCCGGACCCCAGGGCCCGGACAGGTTCAGTTGCTGCGGTACTTGGGTGCCGGGGGGCCCTCGATGCCGGGCAGCCCCTCAGCCAGCCAGGTCCGGTAGGACTTCATCCAGGGGCTGTCCGCACCGCCCTGGCGGTACTCCGCCAGCACCTGGTTGACCCGCGCCACCAGGTCGTCGGCGCCGAGCTTCGCGGCCACGCCGTAGTACTCGGTGGTGAACGGCTTGTCGCCCTTGAGCTCCACCGCGGGGTCCTGGGCCGCCTGGCCGGCCGCCAGCGCGTTGTCCGTGACCACCGCGTCGACCTCACCGAGCTGCAGCCGCACCAGGCAGTCGAGCTGGTTGGGGACGGTCAGCTGGTCCTCGTCCAGCTCGGTGTCGTCGTGCTCGTCCTCGAAGACCGCGCCGAAGGACTTCTCGTTCAGCGCGTCGTACGCCGTCGAGCCCTCCGCCGTGCAGACCCGCTTGCCCTTGAGGGACTCGTCGTAGCCGGTGATCGCCGACTTCTTGGGCGCCAGGACCTGCTGGCCCGCCTGGAAGTAGGCCGTGGAGAACGCGACCTGTTCGGCGCGCTTGCAGTTGATCGTCATCGTGCGCACGACGACGTCGACCTTGTCGTTCTCCAGCGCGGCGATGCGCTGGTTGGTGGGGATGGCACGGAAGATCACCGCGTCGCGGTCGCCGAGGATGTTCTCCGCGATGGCCCGCACCAGGTCGATGTCGAAGCCTTCGAGCGTGCCCGACTCGGCCTCCGGGTTCCGGTAGCCCCACCGGAAGCTGTTCTGGTCGACACCGGCTATCAGCTTGCCGCGCTTCCTGATCTTCTCGATGCTCGGGCCGTCGGCGCTCGACGCCGGCAGGCTCGCCTCCGGGTCCTTGCACTCCTCGTCGGCCTTCGCGGGCACCGCCGAGGTGGCCCCAGGCCCCGTGTGCAGCCCGCCCAGCGTCCCCTCGCCGTGCGCCAGCGGCAGCAGGGTGAGCGAGGCCGTGACGGCACAGGCCACCGCCATGCCCGTCACACCGCCCCAGCCGCGCAGTCTGCCGCGTGCGGCCCAGCCCTTCGGCCTGGTCATCGCTCGTCCCCTCACCGGTACTCCGAGAGCCTGCGGTTGACCCCGACTATCGCGGCGACCGCACCCAGCACGGCGAGGACGGCGGCCCCGGCCGGCAGCCCGCCCAGCGCTCCGCGGCCGTCCTCGGCCGCTGCGTCGAACTGGTCCTGTTCATGCGCGAGGGCCGTCTCCAGCGCGTCGTCGACCTTCTCGAAGGACTCACCCGTGGAGTTCTTCGGGTCGATGATCTGCAGCAGCGCGCTGTCGTAATCGCCCTGGTCGTCCGTCGCCCTGGCCTTCTTGTGGCGGTCCTGCCACTCGGACACACTGTTGATGGCGGCCTCCACCGGCTCACTCCCCCCGGAGTCGTCGCCGGCGAGCTTCTCCGCGCTCTCGAGCTGTGTGCCGAGTGCCTTCATACCCGTGCTGTAGTCGGTCTCGTACTTGTCCTGCTTGCCGTCCGGGGTCAGGACCGCGCCCCGGGCGACCAGCGTGAGGTTCTCGTTGGCCCGTGCCTTCAGCGAATTGATCCTGGCCTTGTTGAGGACGTCGAGTGACTGCTGCCCGTTCACCATCGCGCTATGCAGTTCCGCCCTGGCCACCGTGTGCCCCACGGCCAGCCACAGCAGCACCACCGTGGCCGCTGCCGTCGCCGCGAGCAGCCCGTGGTTGAAGACGCGGTTCGTCCTGCGGTAGTTGCGCCGCTGCATCCACACCAGCGCGGCCAGCGCCACGATCCCGGTGGCCAGCGAGAGGAAGGGCCAACGCCGCGCGTCGGCCGAGTCGGTGGAGAGCCGGCCGGTCTCCGCCGCGTACAGCCGCTCGGCCGCCGGGAGGATCTCGTTCGTCATCTTCTGGTTGGCGTACCGGAGATAGGCGCCGCCGAGCGGCAGCCCCTGCCGGTTGTTGGCCCGGGCGCGCTCGATCAGCCCCGTGTACTCGGGAAGCAGCTCGCCCAGCGTGGTGATCTCCCGGTGCGACGACGTCGAGGCGTCGGTGTTCGCCGCGGCCTTCACCAGCAGCCGGGAGGCCTCCTTGATGTCCGCGTCGTACTGCGCGAGCACGTCCTTGGGCTCCTGAGCCCCCGCCAGGAAGCCGCTTGCGGCCATCGTGTCCGCGTCGGCCAGCGAACGGTAGATGCTCGCCGCGGCCGCGCTCAGCGGCTGACTGCGGTTCACCACGTCGTCGGCGGACGAGGACCGTCCGGAGATCTCCGTGACGGTGACCGCGCCGAACACCACGACCAGCAGGGCCAGTACGGCGCCGAAGATCTGCAGCCTGCCCGGCTCGGTCGTCGCAGCGGCGCGCAGCCGGTCGACGGCCACGGACGGGGCACCACGGCGCTGCGCGGGTACGGTCACGGGCGCGGACGGCACATCCGGCTCGGGCTCCCGCAGTGCGGCCCCGCTCGGCGGGTATGTCACTTGACCTCCCCCTCGGTCATGACGACGGCCCGGCCCCCCGGCCGATCGGGGGACGACTCGTCCTGGCCAGAAGTATGGCCCCAGGGGCCGCAGTCCACCAGGAATGCCCGGATCCCGCCCCCGCCCCCCGTATTCGATCAGGCCGAGCGCGAGCGATCAAGGCGATCCGCCGGGCGGGCCTCCGAGCAGACTGATCTCCCTACCATGAACACGTCCGGGACAGCTGATCGGTTCCCGTACGCGAAGGGCGCCCCGCGCGGCACAGCCACGGGACGCCCGACGCCTCCGGCCCTCTCAGGCGTACTGCGTCCGCAGCCTGTCGTACGCCGCGGTGGCGGCCCCCGTGTGGTCGAGACCCAGCAGCCCGGCGCCCAGCACCGGCGGAGCCGAGACGACCCGGACCACCGCCTTCGGCGCGCGCACGGCGAGGAGTTCGCCGATCCGGGCGTCCAGAGCGGGGTGGCGGGCCGCCAGCACGCTGCCGCCCAGCACCACCGGCACCTCTTCCTCCAGCAGGCCGAGCCGGGCCAGCGAGACGGCGGCCATCGCCACCACCTCGTCGCCCAGCCGGTCCACGAGGTCGCGCGCGACCCGGTCGCCGGCCGCACCGGTGGAGAACAGCACCGGTGTCAGCTCGTGCCGGCGGGCGTACGGTATGCGCCCCCGGTGCAGCCCCTCGATCAGCGCGTACATCGAGTCGAGCCCGAAGTGCCCCGGCAGGGTCCGCGCCAGCTCGGTCGGCTCGCCGCGGCCGTCCTCGGCCCTCGCCGCGAACCACAGCGCCTCCTCGGCCAGCCCCGAACCGCCGCCCCAGTCACCGGATATCCGGCCGATCGCGGGGAAGCGGGCGGTCGCTCCGTCCGGCCGCATGCCGACGCAGTTGATCCCCGCACCGCACACCACGGCGACGCCACGGGGCTCGTCGACCCCCGCGCGCAGGATCGCGAAGGTGTCGTTGCGCACCTCCACGGTGCCGCCCCAGCCGCGGCCCTCCAGCGCCTCGGCCAACTCCCGTTCCTCGACCGGGAGGTCGGCGTTGGCCAGGCAGGCCGACACATGGTCGACGCCGTCGACCCCCGCCTGCGCGAGGGCCGGCCCGACCGCCTCCGCCAGCCCGTCGACGGCCGTGCCGATCCCGACGACCGGCGGCTGGAAGCCACCCCCGCGCCCGGTGCCGAGGACGGTCCCGTCGGCGCCGATCACGGCCACGTCGGTCTTGCTGTTGCCCGCGTCGATCGCGAGCACATGTGCGGTCAGGCCCACGCCAGGTGCTCCCGGTTGTGCGCGATCAGCTTGTCGGTGAGCGCCTCGGCGTACTCGAACTGCCCGATCAGGGGGTGGGCCATCAGGGCCTTGAACACCCGGTCGCGGCCGCCGCGGAGCGCGGCGTCCAGGGCCAGGTCCTCGTACGCGGTGACGTGACCGATCAGCCCGGCGAACAGCGGGTCCAGGGAGGGCACCGCGAGCGGTGTCGCGCCCGTGCCGTCGACCCGGGCCTGGACCTCGATCACCGCGTCGTCCGGCAGGAAGGGCAGCGTCCCCTTGTTGTACGTGTTGACCACCTGCACCGCGGAGCCGCCCCCGCCGAGCAGCGCGGACGCCAGGTCGACTGCCGCCTCCGAGTAGAAGGCACCGCCCCGCTTGCCCAGCAGTGCGGGCTTCTCGTCCAGGGCCGGGTCGCCGTACATCTCCAGGAGCTCCTTCTCCATCGCTGCGACCTCGGCCGCGCGGGACGGCTTCGTGCCGAGTTCCCGTACGACCTCGTCGTGCGCGTAGAAGTACCGCAGGTAGTACGAGGGGACCACGCCGAGGCGGTCGACGATCTGCCGGGGCATGCGCAGGTCGCCGGCGATCGCGTCACCGTGTTCCGCGAGGAGCTTCGGCAGGACGTCCTCGCCGTCCGGGCCGCCCAGGCGCACCCCGAGCTCCCACGTCAGGTGGTTGAGCCCGACATGGTCGAGGTGGACCTCGCCCGGCGTCACGTCGAGCAGCGCGGCGAACTTCCGCTGGAAGCCGATCGCCACGTTGCACAGACCGACGGCCTTGTGCCCGGCCTGGAGCAGCGCCCGGGTGACGATCCCCACCGGGTTGGTGAAGTCGATGATCCAGGCGTCGGGGTTGGCGCGGCGTACCCGCTCGGCGATGTCGAGGACGACCGGGACGGTGCGCAGCGCCTTGGCGAGACCCCCCGCCCCGGTGGTCTCCTGGCCGACGCAGCCGCATTCGAGCGGCCACGTCTCGTCCTGGTTGCGGGCGGCCTGCCCGCCGACGCGGAGCTGGAGCAGCACCGCGTCGGCGCCGGCGACCCCGGCGTCCAGGTCGGATGTGGTGACGATCCGCCCCGGGTGGCCCTGCTTGGCGAAGATCCGCCGCGCCAGGCCGCCGACCAGCTCCAGCCGGTCGGCCGCCGGGTCGACGAGCACGAGCTCCTCGACCGGCAGGGTGTCCCGCAGCCGCGCGAAACCGTCTATCAGTTCGGGGGTGTAGGTGGACCCGCCGCCAACTACTGCGAGCTTCATGCTTCTCAGCCCTTTACTCCGGTGAGGGTGACGCCTTCGACGAAGGCCTTCTGTGCGAAGAAGAACACGATGATGACCGGCGCCATGACGAGCAGGGTCGCGGCCATCGTCAGGTTCCAGTTGACCGCGTGGGCGCTCTTGAAGGACTCCAGGCCGTAGCTCAGGGTCCAGGCGCCCGGGTTCTGCGCGGCGTAGATCTGCGGTCCGAAGTAGTCGTTCCAGCAGTAGAAGAACTGGAAGAGCGCGATGGCCGCGATGCCGGGCTTGGCCATCGGCACGACGATCTTGAGGAGCGTGCGGAACTCACCGCATCCGTCGACCTTCGCCGACTCGATGTACTCCTGCGGAATGGTGAGCAGGAACTGCCGCAGCAGGAAGATCGAGTAGGCGTCGCCGAACGCCATGGGGATGATCAGCGGCCACAGCGAGCCCGACAGGTGGAACTGCTGGGCCCACACCAGGTACATCGGGATGATGATGACCTGCGGCGGAAGCATCATCGTGGAGATGACGAGGATCATCGCCGTACGCCGGCCGCGGAAGCGGAACTTGGCCAGCGCGTAGGCGACCGGCACCGACGAGCACACCGTGAACACCGTGCCCAGGAGCGCGTACATCAGCGAGTTGCGCCACCAGCTGAGGAATCCCGGGGTGTGGAAGACCGTCGAGTAGTTCGACCAGTTCCAGGAGTCGGGCCACAGATCGCCGCTCATCGCCTGGTCGTCGCTCATCACCGAGGTGAGGAGGACGAAGACGAACGGCAGGACGAAGAACAGGGCGAGCGCGACGGCCACGGAGTGGACCGCGATCCAGTTCAGGATGCGCTTACGGCGGTGCCTGGCGGCGTCGGGGCCGCTCGGGCGGCGCGCCACGGCGGTGTCCGGCCTGGTCAGGGTGGTGGTGGTCATCTCAGTCCTCCGCCGGGATGAGGCCGACGCTCTTGCGCATCAGCAGAAGGGTGACGGTCATGGCGATGGCGAAGAGCACGAGCGAGAGGACGCACGCGGCCCCGGTGTTGAAGTTCTGGAAGCCCATCGAGTAGACGAGCTGCGGCACCGTCAGGGTGGAGTGGTCCGGGTAGCCGGGCTGGATCACGGTGCCGGGGCCGATGGAGACGCCGGAGGCGAGCTTCCCCGCGACGAGGGCCTGCGTGTAGTACTGCATCGTCTGCACGACGCCCGTGACGACGGCGAACAGCACGATCGGCGTGATGGCGGGCCAGGTGACGTAGCGGAACTTCGCCCAGGATCCCGCGCCGTCCAGGTCCGCGGCCTCGTACTGCTCCTTCGGCACGTCCAGCAGCGAGGCCATGAAGATGACCATCAGGTCGCCGATGCCCCACAGGGAGAGCAGCACCAGCGAGGGCTTCGACCAGTTCGGGTCGTTGAACCAGCTCGGGCCGTGCAGGCCGATCCACGAGAGGACCTCGTTGACCGGTCCGGTGGACGGGTTGAGCAGGAAGACGAAGGCGACCGTGGCCGCGACCGGCGGTGCCAGGTACGGGATGTAGAAGGCCGTGCGGAACAGCCCGACCCCCGTCTTGATCTTCGTGATCAGCAGGCCGATACCGAGACCGAACACCACGCGCAGCGCGACCATCACCACGACCAGCCACAGCGTGTTCCACAGGGCCGGGCCGAACAGCGGCATCTGCTCCAGCACGTACTTCCAGTTCTTCAGCCCGACGAAGGTCGGCGCCTTGATCTGGTTGTAGTGCATGAACGAGAAGTAGACGGTGGCGATCAGCGGGTAGCCGAAGAAGACCGAGAAGCCGACCAGCCAGGGCGAGAGGAACCCCAGGGTGCGCAGCCGCTCGCGGTTCCGCTTGCGCCGCAGTGGGGAGTTGCGGGGGGCCGGTTCGGTCCCCTGTCCGGCGGACTTCGCCGGGGTGGAGAGGGAAAGTGCCATGACTCGGCTCCTCAGTTTTCCGACTGGAGGTTGTCGGCGTCGATCTGCTCGTCGAGTTCCTTCAAGGCCCGGTGCAGGTCCTTGGTCCGGCCCGCTTCGACGGACTGCGAGAAGTCGCGGAACGAGGTGATGTACTGACCGCCGTTGTTCGAGGGCGGGACGGCCTGGCTGTGCGGGTTCTGCGCGATCTTGATGAAGGCGCGGAAGGCCGGGTCGGCGTCCAGGTCGGGCGACTCGAGCGCGTCGAAGGTGGACGGCACGTTGTGGATCGCGTTGGCGAAGTGGACGACCGCCCCGGTGTCGGTCGTCAGGTACTTCACCAGCTCCCACGCCGCGTTCTGGTGCCGGCTGCTGTGCGCGATGCCGGCGACGGTGCCCGTCAGATAGCCGCGCCCGTAGGTGTCGGCCTGGTCGTCGGGGACCGGCAGAGGGGCGACCCCCCAGTCGAACTTCGCCTTGGCCTCGTCGAGCATCAGGCCGCGCCACTCGCCGTCCAGGTGCATGGCGAGCTTTCCGGTCAGGAAGCCGTTCTGGGACGACATCTCGTCACCGAAGGTCGCGCGCAGCCGCTCCATGGCCTTGTAGCCGCCCTGCGCGTCGGAGATCCCGCGCATGGTGGTGAAGAACTGCTCGGTCCTGGGCTCGTCGGCGAGCTTCGCCTTGCCCTCGCCGTCGAAGTACTCGGGGCCCCACTGCGCGAACATCCGGTCGGGGGAGTTCTGGTAGAGCTGGAAGTTCGGCATGAAGCCGGCGCGCTCGAGCGAGCCGTCCTTCTTCTTCCGCGTCAGCTTGACCGCGTCGGCCTTCATCTCGGACATGGTGCGAGGAGGCCGGCTGATGCCCGCCTCCTCGAAGGCGTCCTTGTTGTAGTACATGCCGAACGCGTCGGCGAGCAGGGGCGTCGCGCACTGGACGCCCTCGTACCGCGTGTAGTCCAGCAGGGTCTTCGGGAAGACCTTCGCCTTGTCGATCCCGCTCTTCTTCAGGAAGGGGTCGAGATCCGCCCACATGCCGGAGGAGCAGTACTGGCCGACGTTGTTGGTGGTGAACGAGGTGACGACGTCGGGTGCGTCGCCGCCGCCGGCCCGCAGCGCCTGGTTGATCGTCTCGTCGCTGACGTTGCCGGTGGAGACGACGTCGATGTTGGGGTGGAGCTTCTCGAACCGGGCGATGTTCTCGTTGATCGCCTTGACCTCGCCGGGCGCCGACCAGCCGTGCCAGAACTTCAGCGTGACCGGTTTCGTGGGGTCGTCGGTGTTGCTGCCGGTGCTCGGATTCGCGCAGCCGGACAGCAGCAGGGCCGCTGCGCCGAGCGCCAGGGGCACGCGGGTACGAATGCGCCGTAGCGCCATGGCGGACTTCCTTCGCGGGGGAGAGGGGACGGGCGGTGAAGCGTGGAGGTACGGCTCGGAACCGCGGCGCGCAGGAGCTCACCGGGCAAGGGGGTGCCGTACGGACCACCGGGCACGGGCGGTACGGCGGGTCGTCGGAAGGGGTCAGGCGGTGTCGAAGGTGCTGTCGCGCGCCTGGGCGAGGGCGGTGCGCAGTGCGCCGGTCAGTATCGGGTCGCCCTCGATGTCGCTGATGCGGAGCAGCGGCCTGGGCAGTGCCAGTCCGGTCATCTCGGCCTCGACCCGCCTGCGCAGGTCGTCCCCGCCGGCCTGGGCCACGGAGCCGGAGAGCACGACCAGCTCCGGGTCGACCACGGCGACCACGGAGGCGAGGCCGGTGGCGAGTCTGCGGGCGACCTCGGCGGACACGGCCTCGTCGGCGAGGGCTTCGGCCAGCGGCCTGCCTCCGGCCAGATCGCGTACGGCGGGGGAGGAGACCTGGCTCTGGAAGCCGCCCCCCGCGTCGGGACCCGCCCAGTCGGCGGCGCCGCCCCGGGCGAGCGGGGCGCCGGGCAGCGGCATGTAGCCGATCTCCCCCGCGCCGCCGGTGGCGCCGCGCAGGAGGGTGCCGCCCAGCACGATCGCGGCGCCCACGCCCTCGTCGACCCAGGCGAGCACGAAGTGGTCGTGGTCCTGCGCGGCACCCTCGTACTGCTCGGCGACGGCGGCGAGATTCACGTCGTTCTCGATGACGACCGGCCTGCCGACCACCTCGGCGAGGTCGGCGAGCAGGGTGCGGGAGTGCCAGCCGGGCAGATGGGGCGCGTAGCGCAGCTGCCCGGTGTGCGGGTCGATCGCGCCCGGAGTGCCCACCACCACGGCGGCGAGGTCGTCGTGGCCGAGACCGGTCGGCCGCAGGGCCCCGTCCACGGCCTCGGCGACGAGCTGGGCGGTGCGGTGCCGTACGTCCTCCGCGACCGCCTCGGCCTCCACACGGCAGGAGCCGACCACCGCGCCGGTGATGTCGGCGATCACGGCGTCGATCCCGGTGGGCCCGACGGAGAGCGCCGCCACGTGGGCCGAGGCCGGGTCGATCTCGTAGAGCACGGCGTTCGGTCCGGGGCGCCCGCTCTGGCTGCCCGTCGAGCGGACGAGGCCCGCCTCCTCCAGACGCGCCAGCAGCTGGGAGGCGGTGGGCTTGGAGAGCCCGGTCAGCTCGCCGATGCGCGTGCGGGTGAGGGGCCCCTGGGTGACGAGGAGATCGAGCGCCGCCCGGTCGTTCATGGCACGCAGAACGCTGGGGGTGCCTGGGGTGGTTCCGGCCATGAGCGACGCGCCTGCCTCTGTTAGGAAACTTTCCTATCGGTGAGAGGAAGGTATGGCGGCGTCACCGGGGCGTCAATGGGAAGCGCCCCCGAGGCAACCAAAGCGTTACCTGCGGGGGCGCTGCGCGCACCGGACGTCCGTAGCCGGTTACTTCGTGAGGTTGGCGGGCGGTATCGGGGTCGCCGCCAGGGACTGCGGGGACGTCGCCGACGCGTACGCCGAGGGGGCCGCCACGGCCGCGGTCGGGTCGGCGGCTGCCTCCCCGTCCGTCTGGAGCGGGATGGTGCCGATCATCATGATCCCGGCGGCGTCCAGGGCCTGCTTGATGCGCCAGCGCAGCTCGCGCTCGACGCCCAGCGACTTGCCGGGCATGGTCTTCGCCGTGACCCGCAGGGTCATCGAGTCGAGCAGCACCGCGTCCAGGCCGAGGACCTCCACCGGGCCCCACAGCCGCTCCGACCAGGGCTCTTCCTTGGTCATGGTCTCGCCGGCGCCGGCGATCGCCTTGCGGACCGACTCCAGGTCCTCCGTCGGGCGGACCGTGACGTCGATACCGGCCGTGGACCAGCCCTGGCTGAGGTTGCCGATCCGCTTCACCTCGCCGTTGCGCACGTACCAGATCTCGCCGTTGTCGCCCCGCAGCTTGGTGACCCGCAGACCGACCTCGATCACCTCGCCGGAGGCCACACCCGCGTCGATCTGGTCCCCGACGCCGTACTGGTCCTCCAGGATCATGAAGACGCCGGAGAGGAAGTCGGTGACGAGGTTGCGCGCGCCGAAGCCCAGTGCCACACCGGCGACTCCCGCGGAGGCCAGCAAGGGGGCCAGATTGATCTGGAAGGCACCCAGGATCATCAGGGCCGCGGTGCCGAGGATCAGGAACGACGTCACCGAGCGGAGTACGGAGCCGATGGCCTCGGAGCGCTGGCGGCGGCGTTCCGCGTTGACCAGCAGGCCGCCGAGGGCCGTGCCCTCCACCGCCTGGGCGCTGCGGTTCATCCGGTCGATGAGGTTGGTCAGGGCGCGCCGGATCAGGTAGCGCAGCACGATCGCGATGGCGGCGATGAGGATGATCCGGAGGCCGGTGTTCAGCCAGGTGGACCAGTTCTCCTCGACCCAGCCTGCGGCGTTCCCGGCCCGCTCGGCGGCTTCGTCCAGCGAGCCCGCGGCCCCGGGGGACGGAGCCGCGGCCAGGAGGGCGGACAGGGACACGACGGGGACCTCCATATGGGGCGACAGCAGACCAACCACACTAACGAAGGCGGGGGGCCGGTTCGTTGCCGTCGAGGGGGGAGAGACACGTCTCACCCGGGGTCACGAGGGGTGTGGCCGATTCCACAGGGGGCCCGCGGCCCCGTTCAAACACCTGTTCCGATGTGCCCGGGGCGTGCGTACGGCCGAACGGTGAGAAAAATCCCTCCGGCCCGTTACCCGCACGTGGTGGCGCTCGGACCAGGCATGAGGAGAGACTGAGATCGGATCGTCCCGGCGCGAGCCACGCGTCGCCGGCGTACAAGGAGGCATCCACCGTGCCGCACGTCCTGGTTCTCAACGCTTCGTACGAGCCGCTCGGCGTCGTACCTCTCCGCCGCGCGCTCGTCCTCGTCCTCGAGAACAAGGCCATCTGCCTCGAGGAGTCCGGCGCCTTCATGCACAGTGCCACCCGTGCCGTGCCGGCGCCCAGCGTGGTCCGCCTCAAGCGGTTCGTGCGGGTCCCGTACCGGGGGCCCGTCCCGCTCACACGCCGGGCGCTCTTCGCGAGGGACGGTGGCCGCTGCATGTACTGCGGGGCCGCCGCGACCAGCGTCGACCACGTCATCCCGCGCAGCCGCGGCGGGCAGCACGCCTGGGACAACGTGGTGGCGGCCTGCCGCCGCTGCAACCACGTCAAGGCGGACCGCCATCTGCCGGAGCTCGGCTGGCGGCTGCGCCACCAGCCGGCGCCGCCCAGCGGTCTCGCCTGGCGGATCATCGGGACCGGGCACCGGGACCCGCGCTGGCTGCCCTATCTGCAGCCGTTCGGCGCGGACGACGTGATGGCCCGGATCGACGGCGTTTCCGCCTGAGGAACCGGGCCATCGACGTATCGGAGGCGCCGCGTCACCCGGCCGGGTGAGCGCGGTGACGGCCCGGCGGGCGCGGCCGGGCAACGGTGTGGGACGCCCTTGCCGCGAGGGAAGGCGCGGCCGAGTGGCTGAAAACGGCCCATACCTGACGCGCCGGGGAACGAAGTGTGACCTACGGCACGTTGGAATCGTTGTCATAACGCGTATGTCACGTCCACGTCTGCTCCCGCGCCCGCTGGGTAGGTCTGCTGTGTCCTGTTGTCCACGGCCAGGAGGCCAACATGCCTGCTTCTGCGCAGCTTCTGCTCCCCGCCCTCTCCAAACAGGTGCCTAGCCCCATGGGTTCCGATCCGCCGGCGGGCAAGAAGTCCCCGACCTTCACCGCCCCTCCGATGATCAGTGAGCTGCCGCTCGCCGATGTCTCCCACCTGATCGGTGAACCCGCGTCCGCCGACAGCGCCCCGCTCCTCAGCGAACCCCCGCTCACCAGCGAGCCTCCGCTCGCCGACGCCACACCCCTCACGAGCGAGCCACCGCTCGCCGCCGTCGCCCCTCTGACCAGCGAGCCGACAGCACCCGGCACCGCAGGGGGCATGGAGTCCCCAGGAGTCTGAATGGGCTTGTCCCGGCTCGCCGCACTGCACGGCGTCGCCACCTCCTTCTCCCCGTCCGCGGATGTCACGGTGTCCGTCCCCGACGACACGGTCACGGCCGTGCTCGCCGCCCTGGGCGTCGACGCCGACACTCCCGCGGAGGTACGGAGATCACTCACCGCAGCCGAATCGGCAGCGGCCTCCCGACTGCTCCCGCCGACGGTGGTGGCCTGGTCGGGAGAGCCGCTGCCGGCCGCGCTCACCGCGCTGCCGCCCGGCGCGCTCCTGACGGTCGCCCCCGAGCCGGGCGCCACCGACACACGGTCGCCCCTGCGCATGCGGGTGCTCCCCGCCCCCGCCCCCGACGCGAACACACCGACGACGCCCACCTGGTGGACCGAACCGCCCCTGGGCGTCCACCGGCTGACCGTCCGTACCGCGGACCGCCGCTACGCCACCGCCACGCTCGTCGTCGCTCCGGACCGCGTACCCCAGCCGCCCGCCGGCACGCACGGATTCCTCGTCCAGCTCTACTCGATGCTGTCCGCCCATTCCTGGGGCATGGGTGACCTCTCGGACCTGGCCGACCTCGCCGCCTGGGCGGGGCGGACCCTGGGCAGTGACTTCGTCCAGGTCAACCCGCTGCACGCAGCCGTACCGGGCAGCCCGACCGACCCGTCCCCGTACCGCCCCTCCTCCCGCCGCTTCCCCGACCCCGTGCATCTGCACATCGAGTCGATCCCGGAGTACGGCCACGTCGCCGAGCCCGGCAGGGCGGCCCTGGACGACCTGCGCCAGGAGGCCGCGGCCCTGCGCGAGGCCGTGCTGAACAAGGGCGCGCTGATCGACCGGGACGCCGTCTGGGCGCTCAAGAAGCAGGCCCTGGAGATCGTCCACGAGGTCCCCCTGACCCCTGGCCGCCGCGCCGCCTACTGCGACTTCCTCGCCGGGCAGGGACAGGCCCTGGAGGACCACGCCCTGTGGTGCGCCCTGGCAGAGGTGCACGGCCCCCTGTGGCGTGCCTGGCCCGAAGGGCTGCGGGACCCCCGCTCCCCGCAGAGCGCCCGCGCCCGCACCGAACTGCTGGACCGGGTCGACTTCCACTGCCGGCTCGCCTGGCTCACCGACACCCAGCTCGCCACGGCCCAGAGCGCCGCACGGGAGTCCGGGATGACCGTCGGGATCGTCCACGACCTCGCGGTCGGCGTCCACCCCGACGGCGCCGACACCTGGGCCCAGCAGGACGCCTACGCGCACGGCATGTCCGTCGGCGCGCCCCCCGACGCCTTCAACGCCCACGGCCAGGACTGGGGGCTTCCCCCCTGGCGCCCCGACGCCCTCGCGGCGTCCGGCTACGCCCCCTACCGCGACCTCCTGCGCGGCCTCCTCGCCCACGCCGGGGCGCTGCGCATCGACCACGTCATGGGCCTCTTCCGGCTCTGGTGGGTGCCCGAGGGGCGCCCGCCCACCGAGGGCGCCTACGTCAGCCAGGACGCCGAGGCGATGCTCGCCGTCCTGGTCCTGGAGGCGCACCGGGCCGGTGCCGTCGTCATAGGGGAGGACCTCGGCACCGTCGAGCCCGGCGTACGCGAGGCGCTCGCCCGGCGCGGGGTGCTCGGCACCTCCGTGCTCTGGTTCGAGCGCGACTGGGACGGCACGGGGCGCCCGCTGGCCCCCGAGAAGTGGCGCGAGGACTGCGTGGCCACGGCGACCACCCACGATCTGCCGTCCACCGCCGCCCGCCTGACCGGTGATCATGTGACGCTCCGGCACCGGCTGGGGCTGCTCACCCGGAGCCTGGAGCAGGAGCTGGCCGAGGACGCCGCCGACACCGCCGAGTGGCTGGCCTACCTGGCCCGGCTCCGGCTGCTGCCCGAGGGCGACGGCGACGAGGAGGCGGCCGTCCGCGCCGTACACCGCTTCCTGCGGCGCACCCCCGCCCGGATGGCCGGGGTCTGGCTCCCGGACACCGTGGGCGACCGCCGGCCGCAGAACCTCCCCGGGACCTGGGACCAGTACCCCAACTGGCGCCTGCCCATCGCCGACGCGGAGGGCCACCCCGTCACGCTGGAGGAGATCACCGCCTCGCCCCGGCTGCACCGGCTCATGGCCGTCCTGACGGATGGCCACGAGTCCCGTACGGCACCCCCGGGCGCGCGCCCCTCGTAGGCGTTCGCTACGTTTGCACCGTGGACAAGAAGAACGCTATGCGCGCCGGCGCCGTCGCGGCCGGTACGACGCTGATGATGCTGCTCATGTCGTCCCCGGCGCTCGCGCTGACCCGCGACGACGGTGACGACCCGGGCCCGGGGCTGAACGTGCTGGAGACCCTCGGCCTCTACGTCGCACTCCCGATCGTCCTGTTCCTGGTGATCGCGGGACTCGTCATGGTCCTCGACAAGTCCAAGAAGCAGGCCTAGCTCTTCCGAGTGCGCCGCCCGGTACGACGTACCGCGCGGCGCATCGGCATGTCCGGGCGACGGGTAGGTTTCGGCCATGACCGAGTGGGACGTCAAGAAGCTCCGCATCCTGCGCACCCTGCGTGACCGGGGCACGGTCACCGCCACGGCCGAAGCGCTTCTCATGACCCCGTCGGCCGTCTCGCAGCAGCTCACCAACCTCTCCAGGCAGCTCGGCGTACCGCTGCTGGAGGCACAGGGCCGCCGCGTCCGGCTCACCGACGCCGCCCATCTCGTGCTGCGCCATGCCGAGGCCGTCTTCGCCCAGTTGGAGCGGGCAGACGCCGAGCTGACCGGCTACCTGCGGGGAGAGGCGGGCCAGGTGCGGGTCGGTGCCTTCTCGACCGCCGTTCCCGCCCTCGTCGTACCGGCCGTGCGGCTGCTGGAGGCCGGGGACCGGCCCGGCCCCCAGGTGCGCGTACGGGAGGCGGAGGCGGCCCAGGCGTACGAGCTGCTGTCGGCCGGCGAGGTGGACCTGGCGCTGTCCCTGGCGGCACACGCCCCCACGGCCCGGGACCCCCGCTTCGCCCTGCTGCCGCTCCTCGCCGACCCGCTGGACGTGGCGCTGCCCGCCGGTCACCGCCTTGCCGGGGTGCCCGCCCTGCGGCTGGCCGACCTCTCCCGGGAGGCCTGGATCTTCGGCGGGTCCGGCCCGTGGTCGGAGATCACCACCGCCGCGTGCGAGGCCGCGGGATTCGTCCCCGAGCAGGCCCACAGCGCGGCCGGCTGGACGGCGATCCTGGCCATGGTCCGAGCCGGCATGGGCGTCGCTCTGGTCCCCCGGATGGTGTCGGCCTCCGACCGGCCGCGCGACGGCGTGGTGATGCGGGTCCTGGGGGAGGACCGGCCCTACCGCCATGTCGTCGCGGCGGTGCGGCAGGGGGCGGAGCGCGGGCCGGCGGTCGCGCGGGTGCTGGGGGCGCTCCAGCGGGCGGCGGAGCGGATCGTCCAGCAGAACGTTCAGAAGAACTGAAAGAACCGTGCGAAAACTTTCGATGGACCTGATCGGTGTCGCGGCAGCACAGTGGGGGCATGCCCACCGACAAGATCCAGACGGAGCCCCATTCCACCGACCCGCACGCCAACGACGCGGCCCCCTACGGCGGCGGCGACCCCTACGCCGACTACCGGACCGGTGACTTCCCCTTCACCGAACTGGTCGACCTCGCGGACCGTCGCCTCGGCGCGGGGGTGATCGCGGCCAACGACGAGTTCTTCGCCGAGCGCGAGAACCTCCTGATCCGCGAACCCGCCGTCTTCGACCCCGAGCGCTTCGGCCACAAGGGCAAGATCATGGACGGCTGGGAGACCCGCCGCCGCCGGGGCGTGGACGCGGACCACCCCTTCCCCGCCCCCGAGGACCACGACTGGGCGATCGTCCGGCTGGGCACACCCGGAATCATCCGCGGCATCGTCGTCGACACCGCACACTTCCGCGGCAACTACCCGCAGCGCGTCTCCGTCCAGGCGACGGCCGTGGAAGGCGCCCCCGGGCCGGAGGAGCTCCTCGCCGACGACGTGAAGTGGGAGGAGCTCGTCCCGCCGACCCCCGTACGCGGCCACGCGGCCAACGGCTTCGAGGTCACGGGCGGCCGCCGCTACACCCACCTGCGGATCTGCCAGCACCCCGACGGCGGCATCGCCCGCCTCCGCGTCCACGGCGAGGTCGTCCCCGACCCGGCCTGGCTCGCGGCGCTGGGCACGATCGACCTGATCTCGATCCTGAACGGCGGCATGTACGAGGACGCCTCGGACCGCTTCTACTCGTCGCCGGCGCAGATCATCCTGCCCGGCACCTCCCGCAAGATGGACGACGGCTGGGAGAACCGCCGCCGCCGGGTCCGCGGCACGAACGACTGGGTGCGCTTCCGGCTGCCCGCCCAGGGCGCGGTGCGCGCCGTCGAGATCGACACCGCCTATCTCAAGGGGAACGCGGCCGGCTGGATCGGCCTCCAGGGCCGCGACGGCGAGAGCGGCGAGTGGTTCGAGATCCTCCCGCGCACCCGGCTCCAGCCCGACACCCTGCACCGCTTCGTCCTCGACACCGAGGCCGTGGTCACCCACGTACGCCTGGACGCCTACCCCGACGGGGGCGTGGCCAGGATGCGCCTCCACGGCTCGCCGACGGAGGCGGGCACGGCCGAACTGGCCCGCCGCTACGAGCAGTCCAGGGGCTGACGCCCGGACGCCCACAACTCCCGCCCGGCGGACGGCTGCGCATCAGGCGCCCGTCCGCCGGGCGGTTCTCATTCGGGCAGCGGCGCGAGGGCCCCTCGGGGGAGGATGTCCGGCAACGAGCGAGAACCGGCGGCGTCAACACCGAAAGGGCGGCCCATGCTGCGCGTCAAGGCCTTCGACCATCTGGTGCTCAATGTGCGGGACGTCGAGCGGGCGCTGGAGTTCTACTGCGGGCCTCTCGGCCTGGAGCCGGTCCGGGTGGACGAGTGGCGCTCCGGCGAGGTCCCGTTCCCCTCGGTACGGGTCAGCCCGACCACCATCATCGACCTGCTCAGCGGTCCCCGCGGCGAGTCCAACGTGGACCACATCTGCCTGGTCGTCGAGCCCCTGGACTGGCAGCAGGTCATCGACTCCGGTGTCTTCACCGTGCTCGACGGCCCGGGGGAGCGGTTCGGCGCCCGGGGCCGGGCGCAGTCGGTCTACGTACAGGATCCGGACGGCAACACCGTCGAGCTGCGCTGGTATCCGCAGGACGCGGAGGAGCGCCGGGCCGAGGAACCGCTCACCTAGCCGGTACGGAAGGGGGCGCCTCCCGGCGGAGACGCCCCCTCGCTGTGCGGGTCCCGCTACGCGGTGGCCGCCGCCGCGTCCGCGGCCTGGGCCTTCAGCGCACGCTCCACGCCCGACCGGGACTCCGACATCAGCCGGCGCAGGGCCGCGCTCGGCTGCGCCGACTCCAGCCAGGCGTCCGTGGCGTCCAGGGTCTCCTGCGAGACCTGGAGGGACGGGTACAGGCCGACCGCGATCTGCTGGGCCATCTCGTGGCTGCGCGAGTCCCAGACGTCCTTGACCGCCGCGAAGAACCTCTCCGTGTACGGAGCCAGCAGCTCACGCTGCTCGGTCTGGACGAAGCCGCCGATGACCGACTCCTGCAGGGAGTTCGGCAGCTTGTCCGACTCGACGACCGACGCCCACGCCTCGGCCTTCGCCTCCTCGGTGGGCTGGGCAGCGCGTGCGGACGCCGCGTGGCGCTCACCCGCGGCCGTCCTGTCACGCTCGTACTCGGCGGCGATCTCCTCCTCGTCGATGAGGCCCGTCGCGGCCAGGCGCTGCACGAACGCCCAGCGCAGCTCCGTGTCGACGGCCAGACCCTCGATCTCCTGGGTGCCGTCCAGCAGCGACTGCAGCACGTCCAGGTGGAGCGGGCTGCGCGCCGTCGCGGCGAAGGCGCGGGCCCACGCCAGCTGGTGGTCACTGGCCGGCTCCGCCGCGCGCAGGTGCGCGAGCGTCGCCTCGGTCCACTGGTTCAGACCCGCCTCGCGCCACTCCGGGGCGGCGTAGAGGTCCAGGGCCAGCTTCACCTGGCGGTGCAGCGACTGCACGACGCCGATGTCCGTCTCCTTGCCGATGCCGGAGAGGACCAGCGCCAGGTAGTCGCGCGTCGCCAGCTCGCCGTCGCGCGTCATGTCCCAGGCCGAGGCCCAGCTCAGGGCGCGGGGCAGGGACTCGGCGAAGTCACCCAGGTGCGCGGTGACGACCCGCAGCGACTCCTCGTCGAGGCGGACCTTCGCGTACGACAGGTCGTCGTCGTTGAGCAGGACGACCGCCGGGCGCGCCGTGCCGGACGGGAACGGCACGGTGGTGCGCTCACCGTCGACGTCCAGCTCGATCCGGTCCGTGCGGACCAGCTTCCCGGCCGCGTCGAGGTCGTAGCAGCCGATGGCGATCCGGTGCGGGCGCAGTGTGGGCTCGCCCTTCGCCCCTGCGGGGAGCGCGGGGGCCTCCTGGAGGACGGTGAACGAGGTGACGTGGCCGTTCTCGTCGGTCTCGATCTCCGGACGCAGGATGTTGATGCCGGCCGTCTCCAGCCACGCCTTCGACCAGGTCTTCAGGTCACGGCCGGAGGTCTCCTCCAGTGCGCCCAGCAGGTCCGACAGACGCGTGTTCCCGAAGGCGTGCGCCTTGAAGTACGCCTGGACACCCTGGAAGAACGCGTCCTTGCCGACGTACGCCACGAGCTGCTTCAGGACCGAGGCGCCCTTCGCGTACGTGATCCCGTCGAAGTTCACCAGGACGTCGTCGAGGTCCTGGATGTCCGCCATGATCGGGTGCGTCGAGGGCAGCTGGTCCTGGCGGTAGGCCCACGTCTTCATGGAGTTGGCGAACGTGGTCCAGGAGTGCGGCCACTTCGAGCCCGCGGCGTCCGCCTGGCACGCGATGGAGGTGTACGTGGCGAACGACTCGTTCAGCCACAGGTCGTTCCACCACTCCATGGTGACCAGGTCGCCGAACCACATGTGGGCCAGCTCGTGGAGGATGGTCTCGGCGCGCGTCTCGTACGCCGCGTCGGTGACCTTCGAACGGAACACGTACTGGTCGCGGATGGTGACCGCGCCCGCGTTCTCCATCGCGCCGGCGTTGAACTCCGGTACGAAGAGCTGGTCGTACTTGGCGAAGGGGTACGCGTAGTCGAACTTCTCCTGGAACCACTCGAAGCCCTGCCGGGTGACCGCGAAGATCTCGTCCGCGTCGAGGTACTCGGCGAGCGACGGCCGGCAGTAGATGCCGAGCGGCACCGACTGGCCGTCCTTCTCGTAGCTGCTGTGCACCGCGTGGTACGGGCCGGCGATCAGGGCCGTGATGTACGTGGAGATGCGCGGCGTCGGCTCGAAGGACCAGACGTCGCCCTCGGGTTCCGGGGTCGGCGAGTTGGAGATCACGGTCCACCCGGACGGAGCCTTCACGGTGAACCGGAAGGTCGCCTTGAGGTCGGGCTGCTCGAAGCTGGCGAACACCCTGCGGGCATCAGGCACCTCGAACTGGGTGTACAGATAGGCCTGTTCGTCCACCGGGTCGACGAACCGGTGCAGGCCCTCGCCGGTGTTCGTGTACGAGCAGTCGGCGACGACCTTCAGCTCGTTGGCGCCGGCCCGGAGATGCTTCAGCGCGATCCGGGAGTCCCGGAACACGGCGGCGATGTCCAGGTCCTTGCCGTTCAGCACGATGTCGTGCACGGCCGGCGCGACCAGGTCGATGAAGGTCTCCGCACCGGCCTCGGCGGAGTCGAAGCGCACGGTGGTGACGGACCGGTAGGTGCCGCCCTCCTGCGCGCCGGAGAGGTCGAGATCGATCTCGTACGCGTCCACGGTCAGCAGGCGCGCCCGCTCCTGTGCCTCTTCGCGGGTCAGATTCGTGCCAGGCACGCGGTCATCTCCTTGATATGCGACGTTTTTGGTCATCCTTCCACGTGGGGCAGGCGCAGCGCGATGTCCGTTTTCCGCCGGACCGGCGCAGGCATCCGGGCCACCCTCGGACCATGACCATCTACGAGGCACGGGCCATCGGGCCCGGGACCCTGAAAGAGCTCCGCACAGCCGACGACGCCGGACGCCCCTGCGTCCCGTACACGGCCGTGGAAGGCGGCGACCCCCTGCGCTGCTGCCTGCGCGGCGCCGAGCCGGGGGAGCGGATCGCCCTGGTCTCCTACGCGCCGCTGCGGCGCTGGGCGGCCGAGACCTGGGCGCGCCCGGGGGCGTACGACGAGCAGGGGCCGGTGTTCATCCACGCCGACGACTGCGAGGGCCCGTCGGATGACCGGGCCGGCTACCCGTTCTCGCGGGCAGGCGCCCTGCGCACGGTCCGGCGCTACAACGCGGAGGGCGAGATCGTGGGCGGCCGGCTGCTGGAGATCCCGGCCGACGAGGAGAGGGGGTACGGCGAGGCGTTCGCAGAAGCCTTCGCGGACCCGGAGGTGGCGCTGGTGCACGTGCGGGCCGTGGAGTACGGGTGCTTCCACTTCGAGGTGCGGGCCGGTCGGCCGCAACGGTAGGACTCCGGTAGCCAACATCTTCCTACTCGCGGTAGCATGGGTGGCATGAAGATCAGTGTGAGCTTGCCGCAGGAGGATGTCGCCTTCGTCGACGAGTACGCAGCGAAGACCGAGGCGGATTCAAGGTCGGCGGTCATACACGCCGCCATCGAGTTGCTGCGCGCCTCCAACCTGGAGGCCGACTACGAGGCGGCTTTCGCGGAGTGGGACGCGAGTGAGGATGCCACGTTCTGGGACCAGTTCTCCGGGGATGGGTTGACCGATGAAGCGCGGTGAGATCTACCTGGTCGAGTACGAACCGGTGCGAGGCAGTGAAGCGAACAATGCCCGCCCCTCGGTGATCGTCTCGAACGACGGCGCGAACGCCGTGGTGGACCGGACCGGGCGGGGCGTGGTCACGGTGGTGCCGCTGACCTCCAACACTTCCCGGGTCTATCCCTTCCAGGTGTTGTTGCAGGCGGATGAGTCCGGTCTGCCCAAGGACTCCAAAGTGCAGTGCGAGCAGGTGCGTGCCATGGCTCATGAGCGGTTCCTCCGGCGCGTCGGCACCGTGCCGCGTCAGCGCATGGGTGAGATCGACGCCGCCCTGCGTAGGCACCTCGCGCTCTGAGGCGGGCAGGAGCACGCGAAAGGACGGCCGCCGGAAACCGGTGGCCGCCCTTTACGGGAGTGAAGGGGCTCAGCCCTTGAGCTCCGCCGCCACCAGCTCCGCGATCTGGACCGCGTTCAGCGCGGCGCCCTTGCGCAGGTTGTCGTTGGAGACGAACAGCGCGAGGCCGTGCTCGACGGTCTCGTCGGCCCGGATGCGGCCCACGTAGGAGGCGTCCTTGCCGGCCGCCTGGAGCGGGGTGGGGATCTCCGAGAGCTCCACGCCCTCGGCGTCCTTCAGCAGCTCGTAGGCGCGCTCGACGCTGATCGGGCGGGCGAAACGGGCGTTGATCTGGAGGGAGTGGCCCGAGAAGACCGGGACCCGGACGCAGGTGCCGGATACCTTGAGCTCCGGGATCTCCAGGATCTTGCGGGACTCGTTGCGGAGCTTCTGCTCCTCGTCCGTCTCGAAGGAACCGTCGTCCACGATCGAGCCGGCGAGCGGCAGCACGTTGAAGGCGATCGGACGCTTGTAGACGCCCGGCTCAGGGAAGTCGACCGCGTCGCCGTCGTGCGTCAGCTTGTCCGCGTCGGCGACGACCTTGGACGCCTGGCCGTGCAGCTCCGCGACACCGGCGACACCGGAGCCGGACACCGCCTGGTACGTGGCGACGGTCAGCGCGTCGAGCTGCGCTTCCTGGTGCAGGGGACGCAGCACGGGCATGGCGGCCATCGTGGTGCAGTTCGGGTTGGCGATGATGCCCTTGGGCCGGTTCTTGATCGCGTGCGCGTTGACCTCGGAGACCACCAGCGGGACCTCGGGGTCCTTGCGCCAGGCGGAGGAGTTGTCGATCACGACGGCACCCTGGGAGGCGACCTTCTCGGCCAGCGCCTTCGAGGTCGCGCCGCCCGCGGAGAACAGCACGATGTCCAGCCCGGTGTAGTCCGCCGTGGAGGCGTCCTCCACGGTGATGTCCGTGCCCTCGTACGCGAGGGTGGAGCCCGCGGAACGCGCGGAGGCGAAGAGCCGCAGCTCGGCGACGGGGAACTTCCGCTCGGCCAGGATCCTGCGCATGACTGTGCCGACCTGACCGGTGGCGCCGACGATTCCGACCTTCACTGGGACTCCCTCACGGATGTGCGAACGGGCACGGTTGCCGGTCCATGATGCTTATGTCCATGGCCCCCATGTCCAATCCATTGTCCGGCAGGCGGACAGGCCGCGCGCAGCACTGTGGGGCGGGTGCCCTTGCGAGCCCCCGCCCCACGGTGTTCCGGTGTCGTGCGGATCACACCGTCGCTACGGCTACGGCGTGACCTTCTCGATCACGACGCTGCCGGTGCCCGCCGCGGTGCCGCGGGCGTTCACCAGCTGGACCTCGCCGAAGAACTGCCGGCCCTCGGGAGCCGCTCCGGCGACCACGACCTCGGCCCCGACCTGGGCGGACGCGCCGTTGGCCAGGTTCACGGCCTTGGACTCGTCGACCTTGATCTCGCCGAGCGACGGCGCGTAGTACACGTCGCGGTAGTCGTACTCGGTGGTCCCGGCCGGGACCGAGTAACCCTCGATGACGATGGTGTACGTACCGGCCGCCGGCTTCACCAGGCTGACCGATTCCTCCGAACCGGCCGACGTGGAGGCACCGACCTCGGTCGTGCCCTTGAGGACACGCAGGTCGATGTCGGCGTTGGCGTCCGAGGTGTTCCCGATGGCGACGTCCAGCTTCTCGACGCCCTCACCGATGGTGACCGTCTTGGTGTACTTGCCACCCGTGGCGATCGACGGCCGCTCGACGTCGGCCGAGCCCAGCGAGCCGCCCTTCAGGGAGCCCTCCAGGTCGCCCGCGTTGTTGGTGACCGTCCAGTCCACCGCGGCCGGGGTGCCGATCTTCGCCTCGGCGATGGTCTGCACCGCCGGGTCGAAGGTGGCGCCGAGCAGCGAGACATCCAGCTTGTACGGGTTGTCCAGCAGCGGCGACGTACGGCGGGACTCGACCTCGATCTCCCAGACGCCGGGCTGCGGGTCCTTGTAGGAGCGCGTGTCCGGGCGGCAGGTGTTGGCCGGGTTCTCGTAGTTCGGGTAGCAGTAGACCGTGGAGCTGTCCTCCACCGCGACCCCGTAGGGGTGCAGGGAGATGAACCGCGTCTGGCTGCCCGAGCGCAGGGCGCTCAGCGCGACCTCGAGGGTCTCGGCGCCCTCGGGGACGTTCACGAAGTACGACGTGGTGCCGTTGCGCTGCACCGAGCCGGTCGTCGAGAACGCGTAGCCCGGCTTCACCAGGTCCTTGGCGACGACCACCGTGGAGAGGATCTGCTGGTCCACGCCGGTGGTCTTCGCGTCGTCCACCACGAGGATCCCGCTGTGGACGCCCGCCGTGCGGGGCTTCGCCTGGACCTTGACGGTCACCGGCTTGCCGAGCGGCAGCGAGACGGTGCTCGAACCGGTCAGCGAGAAGGTGCCGTCGTTGTTCTTCCAGGACAGCTTGTGCTTCACGGCCTTGTCCGGGCCCGTGGTGCGGGTGACGGTGACGTCGTACGACTTCTTCTGGCCGGCCTTCAGGCCGCCCTCACGGTCGTACAGGCCGGTGCCGAAGCCCGGGGTCTTCAGCGCGAAGTCGATCGCGGTGTCGACCGGGGCCTTCACGGCGTACTCGTGCGCCGCGGCGCCCTTCTTCTCGATCTGCTTCCAGGCGCCGACGATGTTGATCAGCCCGGAACCTTGGGCGTGCGCGGGCACACCGTCGATGTGGGTGGCGGTGCTGGTCAGAGCGGTCCGCAGGTCGGCCGGAGGCAGCTCGATGTTCTTCTGCTTCGCGGCGGACAGCAGCAGCGCGGTCGCACCGGCGGCCTGCGGCGAGGACATCGAGGTGCCCTGCAGCATGGAGTAGCCGGCGGGGAGCGAGTAGCCCGCCTCCTTGACCGGACCGCCGGGGAACCAGGTCTGGGTGGTGTTGATGGACGCACCCGGCGCCGTCAGGATCGGCGCGAAGCCGCCGTCCTCACGCGGACCGCGCGAGGAGAAGGGCAGCATGTCGTACTTCTTGGTGACGTTCGAACCGTAGTTGGCCGCCCAGGTCTCCTTGGAGATGGACGCGCCGACCGAGATGACGTGGTCGGCGAGGCCGGGGTCACCGATGGTGTTGACGCCCGGGCCGTCGTTGCCGGCCGAGATGACCAGCTGGACGCCGTAGATGTCGATGAGCCGCTTGTAGAGCTCGGCGCGCGCGTTGTTGCCGTCGTTGAGGGGCGGCAGGCCGCCGATCGACATGTTGACGACGTCGACACCGCGGTTGACGACGAGGTCGATCATGCCCTCGGTCAGCGCGATGTTGGTGCAGCCGCCGGACCAGGTGCAGGCACGCGAGGAGACGACCTTGGCGCCGGGCGCCGCGCCGTTCATCTTGCCGCCGAACAGGCCGTTGGCCGCGGTGATGCCCGCGACGTGCGTGCCGTGCTCGCTCTCGATGACGCCGATGTTGACGAAGTCGGCCTTGGCGCCGGCCGCGTTGTAGACGACATCCTTGCGGGTCTCGACGACGAACGGGATGCGCTCGACGATCTGCGTCGCCGGGTTGTCCGTGCCGAAGTAGGCGACCTGGTGCTTGTCCTTGTACGGCTTGAGCACGGCGTCGTTGCGGAAGTCGGCGTCGCTGTTCAGGTCCACGCGGGCGGTGCCGGCCACGGGGTCGTAGAGCACGCCCCACTCGTCGGTGGTGTCACCGTCACGGTTGAGGTCGCCCGCCATGTCGCCGCCACGGGTGGCGGACTCCTTGAACACCTTGAAGCCGTACGAGCCCACCGGTGCGGAGTACGTGGTGCCGCCGCTCGTGAACGTCGGGCCGGACACGGCCTGGTCCATCCGCAGCCAGGTGCCGTCGCCGTCGCTGACGGGGTCGGTCGCCGTCACCCAGTCGACGATCTTGCGCTCGCCGGTGGTGGTCTTCTGGAGCGCGGGGTGGCCGAGGTCGACACCGGAGTCCAGGACGCCGATGGTGATCCCGCGACCGTCGGCCTTCGGGTGCTGCTTGACGAAGTCGACCGCCCCCGTCTCGAAGGACGGGTTGTACGGGTTCTTCGCCGGCGTGTTCTTGCCGGGCGCCGGGTAACTTCCCGTGGACTTCGTCTGCTTCGCGCCGGCGGCCCGGTCGCCCGAGGGCGTCGGGTCGTCGAGCTTGATCTCCTGCTTGAGATCGATGCCCTGGACCGACGACAGCTTCTGCGCCGCCTTGATGGTGGCCTCGGCGGTCGCGGTCGGCACCGTCGCCCGGACATAGCCGAGCTTGTCGTACGTCTGCCCCAGCACGGACCCCTTGACGGCGTCCAGCTGGTCGGCGACCTTCTCGGTCGCACCAGGGGTGGTGGCGACCATCATCGTGATGTTCTTCTCGCCCTTGGCCTCGGCCTTCGCCAGCACATCGGCGTCGGCCTCGCCCAGCTTGTCGCCGTTCGCACTCGCGGCGGCGGGCTTCACGGGGGAAGCCGCCGGGTCGTCGGCGGCGAAGACCGGCGCGGCGCCGGAGGCGGCCAGCGCGGCCGCCAGACCGGCTGCGGCCGCTATGCGTGCCGCGCGTCTCGCCCCGGGTATGGAGCTGGGGGATTCCTTGGTCATCAGCATCCCTGTTTTGTGAAAGAAAGAGAGAGTCCGGAATTCGGTACCCGATGACCGCTCAGCCTTTCGTAAATGACAGGGGTTTGTGGAGAGTTGGCGTGGACGAGAAAGTGACATGGCGTAGATCCGCCACCGGAGCCATTGCGCCACCGGCCCGGGCTCACCGGGGCAGGACCACCACGTAGGCGGCCGGTTCACGGTCCTCGGCCGCCATCATCGCCGTACGCAGCACCACCGACAGCTGCTCCGTCGAGTCACGCAGCTGCTTCGGGGTCACCCGCACCACCGTCACCCCGAGGCGCTCCAGGTGTTCCCGCTCCGCGGCGAAGGCGACATGCTCCTCCCGGGGCGAGCGGGTGCCCAGTTCGAGCGCGACCGCCTGATCCGGCCAGTACGCGTCCACCCCTCCCAGGAAGCTGCCGCCCGGCAGCGACAGTTCCACGTTCCAGAGCGGCTGGGGCAGACGGTGGGCGCGCACCATCTCGTACAGCCGGCTCTCCGCCATCGCCCGGCCCTCGACGAGCAGCGCGTCCACGGCGTCCACCACGTGCGCGCGGCCCAGCAGCTTGGCGTCGTTCAGCTCCCGTACGACGGACGCCGGTTCGCAGTACCCGCCACGCACCGCCTCCGTCAGGATCCGGCGCACCGTCGAGGCGTCCGCGAGCGAGGCCACCGCGTCCGCGAGCGCCCGCTCCACCGGAGCCAGCGGCACTCCGAGCCGGCGCTGCGGCCGGGGCAGGACGGTGGCCCTGGTGACCTGGACGAAGCGGGTGGAGCGCAGCCTCCTGGTGCGCGGCACCAGCACGTCGATCCGGTGCAGCGCGATCACCGGGGGAGCCGACGTGAAGCCGTACAGCGCCAGCGCCGCCAGGCCCGTCACCATGGCCTCGCCGTAGCCGGGCCCCGACCGGTCCGGCTCGGTCCGGCGGGCGCCGGCCGGGGGCCGCCCGGCGTACAGGAGGGCGCCGCGCACCCGGTCGTCGTTCGTGGGCGGTCCCGGGTGCAGGAGGTACA
This sequence comes from Streptomyces sp. NBC_01166, assembly GCF_045039765.1. NCBI lineage: Bacteria > Bacillati > Actinomycetota > Actinomycetes > Kitasatosporales > Streptomycetaceae > Streptomyces > Streptomyces sp. NBC_01166. The sequence goes on along the minus strand of NZ_CP108613.1, from coordinate 2,915,074 downwards.
CGCCGGGGAGCAGCTGCTGCCACGGACCGCCGGGCAGGCACTGGGCCGCGGTCCGCGCGGCGGTCACTCCCTGGGAGCGCAGCTGCGCGGCGGACTGCACGCGGTGGGTCACTTCATGGACGGGGCGGGAGGAGAGTGGGGTGTTCCGGTTCATGCCGGGGAGGTTCCCGCAGCCTCGCGCCGCGATAACCCGTGTTACACGCCCGTCGACATTCCAGGACAACGCCGTCCTAAAGTACGGCAGTTCGAATGCCGAAAAGGGTGGTCACGACGGGGATTGTGCGGCGCACGCCCCACACACGTGTGCGGGGCGCGCGCCGGAATCTCACGCCGCCGCGTCGCGCTCCTGACCCCGCAGCGCCCGTGCCAGATCGTCCCGCGCCTCCAGGACCAGCCGCCGGAGCGCCGGTGCCGCGTCCGAGTGCGAGGCCAGCCACGCGTCCGTCGCGGTGAGGGTCGCCGGGTCGTCCTGCAGCCCGGGGAACAGGCCCTTGACCACGTCCATGCCGATCTGGATGGAGCGGTCGGCCCAGACCCGCTCGATCGCCTCGAAGTACGAGGCCGTGTACGGCGCCAGCAGCTCCCGCTGCGACGGCTGCCCGAAGCCCGCGATCGTCGCGCCGACGAGAGCGTTGGACAGCTTGTCCGACTCCACGACCGTCGCCCACGCCTGCGCCTTGACCGCCGCCGAGGGGCGGGAGGCCAGGCACCGCACGTGGTGCCGCTTGCCGGACGCCGTGTCGTCCCGGACGAGTTCGGCGTCAACGGCGGCCTCGTCGGCCTTGCCGTGCGAGGCCAGCGGAGACAGGAACGCCCACCGCAGCTCCTGGTCGACGTCCAGGCCGTCGATCACGGCCGAACCGTCGAGCAGTTCGCCCAGCAGCCGGAAGTCCGCGTCCGACGCGGCGACGGCGGCGAAGAACCGCGCCCACGTCAGCTGGTGCTCGCTGCCCGGCTCCGCGCGCCGCAGCTCCGCCAGCGCGCCCTCGGCCAGGGCCCGGCCGCCCTCCTCACGCCAGGCCGGCGCGGCGTAGTGCACCAGTGCCGACTGTGCCCAGGCGTGCAGCATCTGGAGGACACCGATGTCGCTCTCCCGGCCGGCATGCGCCAGCACCAGGGCGACGAAGTCCCGTGCCGGAAGCAGCGCGTCCCGCGTCAGGTTCCACAGCGCGGACCAGCACAGCGCCCGCGCCAGGGGGTCGGTGATGTCACCGAGGTGCTCACGCAGGGTCGCCAGGGACCCCTCGTCGAAGCGGACCTTGCAGTACGTGAGGTCGTCGTCGTTGACCAGGACCAGGTCGGGCCTCTCGCTCCCGGCCAGCTCCGCGACCACGGTCCGCTCGCCGGCGACATCGGTCTCCGCGCGGGCGTACCGCACCAGCGTGCCCTCCGGGGAGAGCCGGTAGAGGCCCACCGCGACCCGGTGGGGCCGCAGCTCCGGGTGGGAGGCGGCGGCCTCCTGGGTCACGGAGAGCTCCGCGATCCGGCCTTCCCCGTCGTACGTCACGGCCGGCGTCAGGACGTTGACCCCCGCCGTCTGCAGCCACGCGCGCGACCAGGCACTCATGTCGCGCCCGGACGTCTCGGCCAGCACCGAGAGCAGGTCGCCCAGCTGCGTGTTGCCGTACGCGTGCTGCTTGAAGTAGCGGCGCGCCCCCTCCAGGAACGCGTCCCGTCCGACGTAGGCCACGAGCTGCTTGAGCACCGACGCGCCCTTGGCGTACGTGATGCCGTCGAAGTTCAGCTTGGCGTCCTCCAGGTCACGGATGTCGGCCGTGATCGGGTGCGTGGACGGCAGCTGGTCGGCGCGGTAGGCCCATGCCTTGCGGTTGTTGGCGAAGGTGATCCAGCCGTTGGCGAAGCGGGTCGCCTCGACCATCGAGAACGTCCCCATGAAGTCGGCGAAGGACTCCTTCAGCCACAGGTCGTCCCACCACTGCATGGTGACCAGGTCGCCGAACCACATGTGGGCCATCTCGTGCAGGATGACGTTGGCGCGGCGCTCGTAGGAGGCCGAGGTGACCTTTCCGCGGTAGATGTACTCCTCGCGGAAGGTGACGAGGCCCGGGTTCTCCATCGCGCCGAGGTTGTACTCCGGCACGAACGCCTGGTCGTACTTCCCGAAGGGGTACGGGTAGTCGAAGTTGTCGTGGAAGAAGTCCAGGCCCTGCTTGGTGATCAGGAAGACGTCGTTGGCGTCGAAGTAGCGCGCGAGACCCTTGCGGCACATCGCGCCGAGCGGGATCTCCAGCTTCGAACCGTCGTCGAACGTACGGGTGTAGAGGTCGCTCACGTAGTGGTAGGGCCCGGCCACGACCACCGTGATGTACGTCGAGATCGGCAGCGTCTCCGCGAACCGGTGGACCTCCCCCTCCTGCGACTCCTCGGCACCGTTGCTCCAGACCCGCCAGCCCTCGGGCGCCGTCACCTCGAAGCGGTAGGGCGCCTTGAGGTCCGGCTGCTCGAAGTTGGCGAAGACACGCCGCGCGTCCGCCGGCTCGTACTGCGTGTAGAGGTAGACCTCGCCGTCCTCCGGGTCGACGAAGCGGTGCATGCCCTCGCCGGTCCGGCTGTACGCGCACCGCGCGTCGACCACCAGGACGTTCTCGCCCTCGGCGAGGTCCTCCAGAGCGATACGGACGCCGTCGAAGACGGCCGCGGGGTCGAGGTCCTTGCCGTTCAGGCTCACCGCGTCCACGGACGGGGCGATCAGGTCGGCGAAGGTCGAGGCCCCCGCACGGCCGGCGCGGAAGCGGATCGTGGTCTGCGAGCGGAAGGTGCGCGGACCGGCGTCGTCGCCCCCGTCGGGCTCACCGACGGCGGAGCGGAGGTCGAGGGCGACCTCGTAACCGTCGACGGTCAGCAGCTCGGCCCTCTCGCGGGCCTCGTCGCGGGACAGGTTCTCACCGGGCACGGAACACTCCTTTGTGTCTCGATCGAAGACCTTTGATCCTCCCATGCGGCCTCCGGCGCCCGCGCGCGGGAATGGCGCGAGGGCCCCGTGGTGTTCCGGCTCACAGGTGCAGAACCGACCTCATGAGGAGAGACATGCCCGAGAACAGCACGGCCACCGGCAAGGTACCGGCCGACTTCTGGTTCGACCCGCTCTGTCCCTGGGCCTGGATGACCTCCCGCTGGATGCTGGAGGTCGAGAAGGTCCGCGACGTCGAGGTGCGCTGGCACGTGATGAGCCTGGCCGTGCTCAACGAGCCCCGGCTCGACGAGCTGCCCGAGGAGTACCAGGACATGATGCGCACCCAGGCCTGGGCGCCGGTCCGCGTCGTCGTCGCCGCCCAGCAGAAGCACGGCGACGAGATCGTCGGCCCGCTGTACACGGCCCTCGGCACCCGCATCCACAACAACGGCGAGGGCCCCACCCGTGAGGCGATCGCGGGCGCGCTCGCCGACGTCGGCCTGCCGGCCGAGCTCCTCGAGTACGCCGACTCCGACGCGTACGACAAGGAGCTGCGCGCCTCCCACCAGGAGGGCATCGACAAGGTCGGCCAGGACGTCGGCACCCCGGTCATCGCCGTGCCCGGCGCAGACGGTGAGCAGATCGCCTTCTTCGGTCCGGTCGTCACCCCCGCCCCGAAGGGCGAGGAGGCCGCGAAGCTCTGGGACGGCACGCTGCTGGTGGCCTCGATCCCCGGCTTCTACGAGATCAAGCGGACCCGCACGCAGGGCCCGGTCTTCGACTGATCCCGTCTGCCGGTGCGGGCTCCAGGCCCGCACCGGGCGGGTCAGCCGACGCGGCGGATACGGATCGGACCGCGGGCCTCCTCAGGCCGGACGGGGTGGCCGCCCTGGGTGATCTCCACCTCGCCGGCCGTGACCAGCCGCCGCGCCGCGCGGCGGGCCGGCTCCATGAGCGCGCGCCAGCCGTCGCCATCCCCTTCGTACACCGCTCGCGCGGCATCGGAGGGGCAGATCGTCGCGGTCGGTCCACGGCGCTCCAGCAGCTCCAGAATGGCTCGCTCCAAGCGCCGGTCCGTCCGCCGGCCGAGGTCCGTCACCCTGCCAGTCTCGCACCGGCGGCGGAGGGGAGCAGAGCGCAGGCCCCCGGGTATTGCCGACCGCGTGAACCGTCGTTCATGATCTGCCCATGCCAGCTGCCGGTTCGGATCACCACGCGGCCCCGCTCCTGCCGCGCACCGTGCGGATCGGCTACGGTCTCGGCTCCCTGTGCACCGGCACCTTCGCGACCGTGCCGGGCCTGATCCTGCTCTACTACCTCACCAACGTCCTCGCCGTGCCCGCCGCCGTCGCCGGCGCCGCTGTCTTCCTGCCCAAGGCCTGGGACGTCCTGATCAATCCGCTGGTCGGCGCGGTCTCCGACCGCAGCCGCCTGCGCGGGGGGCCGCGCAGGCCGTTCCTGCTGACCGGCGCCTGCACCCTGCCGCCGCTCTTCGCGCTGATCTTCGCCGCGCCGCCGCTGCGGGGCGCCCCGGCGGCCGGTTACGTCGCCGTACTGTTCCTGCTCGCCGCGACCGCGTACGCCGTCTTCCAGGTGCCGTACGTGACCATGCCCGCCGAGATGACCGATGACCCGCACGAACGCGGCCGCGTCCTCGGCTGGCGCGTGGGGTTCCTCGGCGTCGCCATCCTGCTCTCCGGGGCGCTGGCCCCCGCGATCGCGCACGCCGACGGCGACACGCCCGAGAGCTACCGGCTGATGGGCGTGGTCGTTGCCGTGCTGCTCGGCGTCGGAATGTTCGGGGCGTGGGCGGCCACCCGCCGCGCCCCGGCGGTCGCCCGCAGCGAGGCCGAACCCACCCTCCGCGCCCAGCTCGCCGCCGCCCGCTCCAGCACGCCGTTCCTCCACCTGGCCGGGATGTGGACGCTCCAGGCGCTCGCGATCGGTGTGATGCTCGCAGGCGTCCAGTACTTCGCGACGTACACCCTCGGCTCGGCGGGCGCGATCACCCCGCTGTTCGCCTGCCTGATCGGCCCACTGGCCCTCTTCATGCCGCTGTGGAACCGGCTGGCCCGCCGCAAGGGCGTGACGTACGCCCAGTGGTGCGCGTCGCTGCTCTACACGGCGGGCGCGGTGCTCCTCGCCTTCACCGGCGTCGCGGGCCCCACCGTCGGCTACGCGGCGGTCGCCCTCGTCGGGATCGCCTACGCCGGGCTGCAGTTGCTGCCCCTGACGATGCTGGCGGACACCCTGGCCGCGGACGCCGTCACCACCGGCAGACGCAGAGCGGCGACCTTCACCGGGCTGTGGACGGCGGCCGAGACCCTCGCCTTCGCCCTGGGCGCGGGGGTGTTCGCCCTTGTCCTCGCCGTCACCGGCTTCCGCTCCTCCGACGCCGCGCACCAGGCGGACCAGCCGGACGCGGCGCTGACCGGGATCACCGCCGGGATGAGCGTGCTGCCCGCCGTGCTCGCCGCCGCGAGCCTCCTGCTGCTGCACCGCTACGGCGCGGCACCCGTCGCGTCCCGTCCCCTCCAGGAAGAGCCCGCCCGTGCCGACTGATCCCGCCCTGCCCGACGGCCGCCCCGCGGCCGAGGTGCTCGCCGAGCTGCGCGCCCTGCGCGGGGCGGACGCGCCCACCCGTGGGGGCCGCACCTTCGCCTACGTCTACGACGCGGGCCTCGACGGCCTCGACGAGCTGGCCGCCGAGGCGTACACCGCGTTCGCGACGGTCAACGGGCTCGACCCCACGGTCTTCCCGAGCGTGGCCCGGCTGGAGAACGACGTGGTCGGCGCGGTCGCCGCCCTGCTCGGCGCCCCCGGCGCCCAGGGGACGTTCACCAGCGGCGGCACGGAAAGCATCCTGCTCGCCGTCAAGACCGCCCGCGACCACGCCCGGACGGTACGGGGGATCACCGAACCCCAGCTGGTGCTGCCGTCCACCGCCCACGCCGCCTTCCACAAGGCCGCCGCCTACCTGGGCCTGGAACCGGTGGTCGTGCCCGTCGACCCCGTCACCTTCCGCGCCGACGCGACCGCCATGGCCGCCGCCTTGACCGACCGCACCGCGCTGGTGGTCGCCTCCGCGCCCTCGTACGCCCACGGAGTCGTCGACCCGGTCGCCGGGATCGCCGCGGCGGCCGCCGCACGCGGGGTGCTCTGCCATGTCGACGCCTGCATCGGCGGCTGGCTCCTGCCCTATCTGCGGCGCGCCGGGCGCGAGGTGGAACCCTTCGACCTCTCCGTGCCCGGCGTCACCTCCCTCTCGGTCGACCTGCACAAGTACGCGTACGCCGACAAGGGCGCCTCCGTGGTCCTCTACTGCGATGCCGAGCTCCGCCGCCACCAGTACTTCGCGCACGCCGGCTGGCCCGGCTACCCGGTCGTCAATCCGACCGTGCAGGGCACCAAGTCCGGCGGGCTGCTGGCCCAGGCCTGGGCGGTCCTCCAGTACGTGGGCGAGGAGGGCTACACCGCGCTGGCCGGCCGGGTCGCCGAGGCGTCGGACCGGCTGCTCGCGGGGCTGCGGGCGCGCGAGGGCGTACGGGTGCTCGGCGAACCCGCCGCCGGGCTCGTCGCCTTCACCGTGGGCCGGGACGACGGGGGCACCCCCGACCTCAGTCTGCTCCTCCATCTCGCCGACGAGATGCGCGAGCTCGGCTGGTACCTCCAGCCGCAGCTCTCCTTCGACGGCCTCCCGCCAAACCTCCACCTCACCCTCACCCCGGCGACGGTCGGCCAGGTCGACGCCCTGCTCGACGACCTCGGGGCCGCCCTGGCGAAGGCCCGCGCCCTGGAACCGGTGACGGTGGACCCGGGTCTCGCCGGACTCGCGGCCGGGCTGGACCCGCAGACGCTCGGTCCGGACGAGGTCGCGGCCGTCCTCGCCTTCGCCGGCCTCGGCGAGGGTGCGGGACTGCCCGGCCGGATGGCGCCCGTGCTCGTCCTGCTGGACGCGCTGCCGGGACCCCTCAAGGAGCGGCTGCTCTCCGAGTTCATCGGTTCCGTCTTCCGGATCTGAGACCGCCGGGACCCGCACGGTGGCGGGCATGGGAGAACCCCCGCGAGTCATGTCCTCGCGGGGGTTCTCCGTTGATCCGCCTGCCGGGTGAAGGTTGAGAAGACGATCACGAGGCAGGACGCTCGGTTCGCTCCGTCAGGTCAGGGAGCGAGCAGCAGCACGTCCGCGCGCTCCTTGGCGGCGGCGTAGCGCTTCGCCACGTCCTGCCAGTTGACGACGCGCCACATGGCCTCGATGAAGTCCACCTTCTGGTTCTTGTACTGCAGGTAGAAGGCGTGCTCCCAGGCGTCGAAGACCAGGATCGGCACCGAGCCCTGACCGACGTTGCCCTGGTGGTCGTAGACCTGCTCGACGATCAGCTTGCCGCTGACCGGCTCGTACGCGAGGACGCCCCAGCCGGAGCCCTGCGTGGTCGCCGCGGCCTTCGTCAGCTGGGACTTGAAGCCGGCGTACGAACCGAAGGAGTCCGCGATCGCGTCGGCCAGGTCCCCCACACCGTCCGCCGCGAGGGGCTCGCCACCGCCGTCGCCGGTCATGTTGTGCCAGTAGATCGAGTGCAGGATGTGGCCGGAGAGGTGGAAGGCGAGGTTCTTCTGGAGGCCGTTGATCGCACCCCAGGCCTCCTTGTCGCGGGCCTCTTCCAGCTGCTCCAGGGTGTCGTTCGCACCCTTGACGTACGCGGCGTGGTGCTTGTCGTGATGGAGCTCGATGATCTGCGGATTGATGACCGGTTCGAGCGCCGCGTAGTCGTACGGGAGTTCCGGAAGCGTGTACGTGGCCATGGGTTCGAACCCTCCAACTGCTACCTGGTGGTTATTGCAAGTCGTTCGCAATTGCAGGCTAGCAGGAGGAGGGCCCGAAGGTGATCAGCCGTTCGTCCTAGGACCGGAGGGCGTCGCGGGCGATCGCCGCCAGATCGGGGAAGTCCGTCACGACGGCGTCCACGCCCCGGCCGAAGTGGAAGGCGTACTCGGCGAACGCGTCACCGAAGTCGTTCGGCGCGGTGCCCTTCCGGTACTCGGCCGGGAGGTACTGGTTCTCGGCGCGGAAGGTGTAGGCCCCGACCTTGAGCCCGGCGGCGTGCGCGTCCTCCAGCAGGGTGAGCGGAGGGACCAGCGAGGACTTGTCAGGGCCGATCCACCCGGCGTACGAGGCGATCTCGCGCAACCCGGCCGGCGTCCTCATCTCCTCGTACGTCACCGGGTGGCCGTACGGTCCGCCGCTCGTCCCCAGGGCCTGCCACAGCGGGAGACCGAGGCGCGCGGCGGCCACCTCGCGGAGGCTGGACGGCTCGAAGGACTGGACGACGCAGTCGCGTGCGGTCAGCCGGTTGCGGCGCACGATCCTGATGAGTTCGGGCTCCAGGGGCAGGCCGGCCGAGCGGAAGTACGTCGGGTGCTTCGTCTCCGGGAAGACCGCGATGCGGCGGCCGTGCTCCTTGGACAGGGCGCGGGCCAGGTCGACGACCTCCTGGAAGGTCATGATCCGGTCGCGGCCGTCGAAGACCGTGTTGCGGTTACGGACCAGGGGGAGCCGCTCCACCGCGCGCAGCGTCCTCAGCTCGGCGAGGGTGAAGTCCTCGGTGAACCAGCCGGTGACGGCGCGGCCGTCCACCGTCCTGGTGGTGCGGCGGCCGGCGAACTCCGGGTGCCGGGCCACGTCCGTGGTGCCGGAGATCTCGTTCTCGTGGCGCACCACCAGGACGTGGTCCTTCGTGGGGACCAGGTCGGGCTCGATCCAGTCGGCCCCGGCCCGCACCGCGAAGGTGTAGGCGGAAGCGGTGTGTTCGGGCCGCCACCCGGCGGCGCCCCGGTGGCCGATGACGAGCGGGCCTCTCCGGCCCCCCTGCGGTTCGGAGGCGGCGGCGGGTGCCGCGGCGGCGGCGGAGACGGCGGCTGTCGCCAGAAGGATCGAGCGGCGGCGCGGGTGCTGGAAAGCCATGCGGGCTCCTCGGTGGGCGCGGAGCGACCACCGAAGCCACACGGGGTCACGCCGGGACGGACGGAACCTTGCTGCCTCATGTACGGCCACGCGTACGGTACTCGGCAGCCGAGACAGGAGGAAGGCATGGAGCTACGACCGGGGCGGCCCGGGGAAGCCGCGGCGCTGACCGGGCTGGCCCTGCGGTCCAAGGCCCACTGGGGTTACGACGAGGCGTTCATGGCGGCCTGCCGCGACGAACTGACGGTCCGCCCCGGCGACACGGCCGGCGGTCGCGTGGTGGTCGCGGAGGAGGACGGCCGTGTGCTGGGCTTCACCACCCTGGCCGGGGAACCGCCCGAGGGCGCACTCACCATGATGTTCGTCGAGCCGGACACCATCGGCCGGGGCGTGGGCCGGCTCCTGTTCGGGCACACCATGGCGCACGCCCGCCGGCTGGGCTTCGTACGGCTCACCATCGACGCCGACCCGAACGCCGAGCCCTTCTACACGGCTATGGGCGCGGTGCGGATCGGCGCCACCCCTTCCGGCTCGATCCCGGGGCGCGAACTGCCGCTGCTGGAGCTCGCTCTCGGATGACGGTCACGTGGGGCGGCGCGGCCCGTACGCGGTCCCGCCGCAGCCCCGGCGCCAGGGCCAGCGTCACCATGAGGGAGGCCGCCGCCATCACGGTGATCGCCGTCGCGGGGGAGGACCGCTGGGCGAGGGCGCCCGCGAGCGTGGCCGCCACCCCCTGCACGGCGAGCATTCCGGAGGAGTGCAGGCCGAGGGCCTGACCCGTCATCGCGTCCGGGGTCAGCGCCATCAGACGCTCCTGGAACACCAGGCTCGCGGAGAAGGCGGTGGAGGCGACCGCCGCGAGGACCAGGGCCAGGGGCAGCGCGGGGCGCAGGGCGAACAGCAGATAGGGCGCGGCCAGCAGCAGGAGCAGCGGTGTGCCCAGCCGTCCGCGCCACCGTGCGGGCACGAAGCGGCCCGTCACCGTGTCCCCGGCCAGCATCCCCAGCGCGGCGCAGGCGAAGAGCAGCCCCGCCCGGTCCGGCCGGTAGGGCACGAAGAGCGATTCGCAGCCGACGACCAGTCCGTTGGGCAGCCAGAGCGAGAGGTACACACGCCGTCGGGGCGCCGAGGACCACAGCAGGGCGTTGGTCCGCCAGGTCTCGCCCACCGAGGGCCGGCCGGCCGCCCGGGGCGGGCGGCGCGCCAGACCGGACCAGGCCGCCGCGGCGCCGGCGGCGTACAGAGCGGCCGCGACGAGGAGCGTGCCGCGGGGCGACAGCACGGCCACCAGGACACCGCCGGCCGCGTACCCGCAGACCTGCATGGTGCCGGAGCACATGTTGAGCACCGAACGCCCCAGCAGGAAGGCGTCCTTGGGTAGTACCTCGTTGAGCAGTCCGTACCGCACCCCGCCGGTCACCGCCGCGACGACCCCCTCGCCGAGGACGACGGCGAACACCACGGGCAGCGGCAGCCCGGGTACGGCCAGGACGGCGGTCCCGACGCCGAAGGCGAGCGCCGCGCCGCTCAGCGCTCCACGCGGCGGGAGCCGGTCGGCCGCCGACATCAGCAGGGTCGCGCCGATCAACTGGGCCAGTGAGGCCCCGAACATGGAGAGCGCGGAGAGCAGCGGCGACCCGGTCGTGGTGAACACGAGGACACCCAGGGCCAGCCCGCTCGTCGTCGAGGCGGCACCCTGCAGTGCGCTCGTCGCGAAGAGGGGCCCGAACTGCGGCACACGGAACACTTCCCGGTAGGTGAGCATGCCGGGAAGTCTCGGCCGGGGTTCCGCACAGCCGTTACTGTTTCGCGAGGAGGCGAAACCATGGGGTGGTGGCAGGTCAACGCGGACACCCTGGCCGCCGGGCGCTTCGTCGTGTCGGAACTGGCCGAGGCCACCGCGACCCTCCAGTTCCTGGAGAGCGGAGCGGCCACGAACCCGGCCGAACGCGCCTGGTCCGACACCCACCGGCCCGCCTACCGGGAGCGGCTGGCCGAGGACCCGGTCACGGCGGAGCTCGTACGGACCGGGCTCGGCGGCCACTGGATCGCGGACTTCCTCACCCCCGCACCCACCGGCGGGACCACGTTCGCCCAGGATCTGGCCCGGGTGCGCGAGACCTCCCCGGAGGAGGCCCGCGCCGACCTGGAGGTGTCCCGGGGCGGCCCGCTCCCGGCGGGGCTCCACCGGGAGGACCTGCCGCGGAAGGCGGCCGACCTGCTGGAATGGGTATGGGAGCGGATCGTGCTCCCGGACTGGCCGCGTCGCCGCCGGATCGTCGAGGCGGACGTCGTGGCGCGCGCGGGGCAGCTCAGCCAGGGCGGCTGGGCGGCCGCGCTGGACACGCTGAACCCCGGCATGCGCTGGCTGGGCGGCAGCCGCCTCCAGGTCAACCCGCGCGACTACCCGCCGCGTGAACTCGTCGGCGCGGAGCTGGTGTTCGTCCCCGTCACGCCACGCCAGGGCTGGGTCTCCTGGGACGCCGCCGCACGGCGGTACGCGGTCGTGTACGCCTGCTCCGGAACGCTGTCGGACGCGGACCGGCCCGCCGTCCCCGACAGCCTCGGGCGGCTGCTGGGGCCCGCGCGGGCCGGTGTCCTCGTTCTGCTCGACCGCCCCAGGAGCACCACGGAACTGGTGGCGCTGACCGGTCAGGGGCTGGGATCGGTGGGCCGCCACCTGAAGGTGCTGCTGGACGCGGGCCTGGCCGGGCGCCGCAGGTCCGGCCGCTCGGTGCTCTACTTCCGCACCGAGGCGGGCGAGGTGCTCCTGCGGGCCGGGGCGAGCTGAGGCGCGTCGCGGGCGGCGGTGGGCCGGACCGCGCGCTCAGCTCCCGGCCGGCGCGCGGCGCTCCGCCCGCTTCTGCCGCACGAGGCCGATCACGATCAGCACCGCCGTGAGCGCGCCCGTCGCCAGCAGCTGGTCGCGCGTGTCGGGCTGGCGCAGCATCAGGACGAAGATGCCGGCCATGGCCACCAGCGCCACGATCGTCAGGACCGGGAAGAGCCACATCCGGACGACGAGCCGGTCCGGGGCCTCGCGCTCCGTCCGCCTGCGCAGGATCAGCTGCGAGACGGCGATGAAGATCCAGACGACCAGGATCACGGCGCCGATCATGTTGAGGAGCCACGGGAAGACGTCCTCGGGGCGCCAGTAGCTGAGCAGCACGCACAGGAAGCCGAAGACGGACGAGGCGAGCACGGCGTTGCGCGGCACGCCCGAGGAGATCCTGCCGAGCACCTTCGGGCCCTGGCCGCGGGCGACCAGGGAGCAGGCCATGCGCGAGGAGCCGTAGATGTTCGCGTTCATCGCGGAGAGCAGGGCGACCAGGATGACCACGTTCATGATCTCCGCGGCGCCGCTGATGCCGAGGTGGTCGAGCATCGCGTAGAACGGGCCGACCTCGGCGACCGTGGGGTCGTCCCACGGCACGAGGGTCACGATGACCGCCATCGAACCGATGTAGAAGACCGCGATGCGCCACATCGCCGTACGCACCGCCTTGGCGACGCCCCGCACGGGGTTCTCGGACTCGGCGGCGGCGATGGTGACGGTCTCCAGGCCGCCGTACGCGAAGACGGAGGCGAGCAGGCCGATGATCAGGCCCTCCGAGCCGTGCGGCATGAAGCCGCCGTCCCCGGTGAGGTTCGAGGTGCCGGGGGAGTCCGTGCCGGGCAGCACGCCCAGGATCGCGAGGACGCCCAGCACGAGGAAGAGCGTGATCGCGATGACCTTGAGCGCGGCGAACCAGAACTCGAACTCTCCGAAGTTCTTCACGGCGGCGAGATTCGTGCCGAGGAAGATCACCATGAACAGGGCGACCCAGGCCCACTCCGGCGTACCGGGCAGCCACCCCGTGACGATCTGCGCGGCGCCGATGCCCTCCAGCCCCACGGCGACGCAGAGCAGCACCCAGAACGACCATCCGGCGGTGAAGCCCGCCCACGGCCCGATCGCCCGTTCCGCGTGGACGGAGAAGGAGCCGGAGGCGGGATTGGCCGCGGACATCTCTCCGAGCATCCGCATCACGAACATGACCAGCAGTCCGGAGATGCCGTACGCGATGACGATCGAGGGGCCGGCCGCGGCGATGCCCGCGCCCGAGCCGACGAACAGTCCGGCCCCGATCACACCGCCCAGGGCGATCATCGACAGATGGCGCTGCTTGAGGCCGTGGGTGAGCGCGGAGTCGGCGGCGGGGGCGGCGGCGTCCGTGGGGGGCGGCGCGGAGGTCCGGGACATGGACAGGCTCTGTTCACTGGTCGGGACAGGGGACGGCCCACAGTCTGGCCACGAGCCCCGACCACGGGGAACCGTTGTCCGCTATACGGTCACCGGGCTCACACAAGGTGTGCACCCGCCTACACCTTCGTCCGCAGCTCCCGCACCGCCGCCACGAGCAGCACCAGGCAGGTGGCCCCCGCCGACCACAGCACCTGCGGGCGGGCGGCGTCGTCGGTGAGCATCAGCAGCAGGACGGCCAGCAGACCGGCCAGGGTCACCCACGTCAGATAGGGAAAGCACCACATCCGCAACGCCAGGGCGTCCGGCGCCTCCCGTTCGAGCCGGCGCCGCAGCCGCAGCTGTGAGGCGGCGATCAGGCCCCAGACGAACAGCAGGACCGCCCCGACGGAGTTGAGCATGTAGAGGAAGACGGTGTCGGGCCATTCGAGATTGAGCAGCACGGAGACGAAGCCGAAGGCCACCGAGGCCAGCACCGCCCGACGGGGCACCCCGCCCCCGCCGCTCTGCCCGCCGGACACCTTCAGCAGCCCGCGCGGCGCCTCGCCGCGCTCGGCCAGCGAGAAGATCATCCGGGACGAGCCGTACAGATTGGCGTTGAGCGCCGAGAGCAGCGCCACGAACACCACGATGTTCATGATCTGCCCGGCCGACGGCACACCGATCGAATCCAGCACCTTCACATAAGGGCTGAGCCCGGCCTGCTGCGCGGTCCAGGGCAGCACGGTCACGATCACCAGCATCGAACCGACGTAGAAGAAGAGGATGCGCACCACCGCGCTGCGCACCGCACGCCCCACGGCGCGCGCCGGATCGTCGGTCTCGGCCGCCGCGATCGTCACGACCTCCAGGCCGCCGAAGGCGAACACCACCGTCAGCACACCGGAGACCACGCCGTCCCAGCCGTTCGGCAGGAAGCCGCCCTGGCCGGTCAGGTTGGCCAGGCCCACCGGATCCGTGTCCGGGAGGATGCCGAAGACGGCCAGCAGGCCGAGGACCAGGAAGGCCACGATCGCGGCCACCTTCAGGGCGGCGAACCAGAACTCGAACTCGCCGAAGTTCTTCACCGCCGTCAGGTTGGCCACGGTGAACACCACCATGAACAGCAGCACCCAGAGCCACTGGTCCACCGCCGGCACCCAGGCATGGGCGATCTGTGCGGCCGCCGTCGCCTCCACGGCGAGCACCACCACCAGCATGAACCAGTAGAGCCAGCCCACACTGAAGCCGGCCCAGCGCCCCAGCGCACGCTCCGCGTGGACGGAGAAGGACCCCGACGCGGGCATCGCGGCCGACATCTCGCCGAGCATCCGCATGACCAGCATCGCCAGCACGCCCGCGATCAGATACGAGACGACGACGGCGGGCCCGGCGACCGCGATCCCGGCGCCCGACCCGACGAAGAGGCCGGCGCCGATCACCCCGCCCAGACCGAGCATCGTCAGATGCCGTTGCTTCAGGCCGTGGGCCAGGGGCTCGGACCGTACGGGGGAGTGCGTGGGGGGCGCGTCGTGCATGAGCTGCGGATCACTCTCGGATCATTTATGGGGAACCTACAGTCTCACGGGACGGCACCCCTTCCCGAACGGAGTGCCGGGCACACCCCCACCTCCGTGACCAGCATCACGCCGAGGAGTCATTGCGTCACGCTCTTTGTGTGAACCCGACTAACCCCTCAACCGCCGCTTTGTGGGCGGCTGATGGTGATCCAGGGATGTGCCGTCGGCTAACGTCGGCTCCAGTCCTGCCTGCCGACCTCACCCGCGGAGTCCCGATGAGTACTGCTGCCGCCCCCGTCCGTTCCGGAGCGGTCCTCGCCGACCTGCTGCCCGCAGCCCGGCACCGCTACGCCGTGGACACGGCGCTGGTCGTCGGTGGCGCCGCCCTCACCGGCATCGCGGCCCAGATCGCCGTGCCCGTCCCCGGCTCCCCGGTCCCCGTCACCGGCCAGACCTTCGCCGCACTGCTCATCGGCACCGCGCTCGGCGCCCGCCGCGGCTTCCTCTCCCTCGCCCTGTACGCGCTCGTCGGCATGGCCGGCATGCCGTGGTTCTCAGAGGGCACCTCGGGACCGGGCGGCGCGTCGTTCGGTTACGTCCTCGGCATGCTGCTGGCCGCCACGGTCGTCGGCGGCCTGGCCCGCCGGGGCGGTGACCGGTCCGTCCTGCGCACCGCGGGCACCATGGCGGTCGGCTCCCTGATCATCTACGCGGTCGGCGTGCCGTACCTGGCGTTCTCGACCGGCATGTCGATGAGCGCCGCGGTCGCGGCCGGCCTCGTGCCGTTCCTGATCGGCGACGCGCTCAAGGCCGCACTGGCCATGGGCGCGCTGCCCGCCTCCTGGAAGCTCATCGGGCGCCGAGGCTGAGCCGAAAGACCTCAGTAGGCACCACCGAAGAGGCTCGCCGGGTCGTATCGCGACACCAGACCGGCGAGCCTCTCGCGTGTCCGGGGTTCGTGCACACCGTCGTACGTCTCCGCGCGGTCCCCGCCACCGAAGGCGAAGTTCAGCGCACGGCCCAGGGCGTACGGCGCCGTCTCCCCGGCCACCCGCGCGTACAGCGCCCGCACCGCCTCCACGTCCGTACCGTCCAGCGGTGACAGCAGCCGCAGCAGGAAGCCCGCGTCCCGGTGCGGCACCGCGCTGTCGTGGGCGGGCGGCTCGGCCAACGCCCCGCCCATGTGGTTGAGCTGGACCACCGTCATCATCGGGGCCTTCGGCCCGGTCAGCTCCAGCACCCGCGCGGCCGTTCCGGCGTCCAGGTCGCTCAGCATCAGGCCCTCGCCGTAGTAGGCGTGCGGGAACGGCGGGTCGCTGTGGATGGTGTGGCTGTCGGTGTACGGCATCTCCCGCAGCGAGTCGGAGAGCCCCGGCCCGATGGCCCGCAGCGGCGCCACCAGTGCCTCGCCGTCCGCTGCCGTGCCGGTGTACGCGACCCGCACCGAGACCACGTACCGCCCCCGCAGCGGCTCCGGCAGCTGCGGCATGTCGGGGTAGCACATCGCCGCCAGCGAGGAGGTGCAGGTCTCCGGCACGGTCCGCGTCCACTCCAGGTAGCGCCGCAGCACATCCGGGGCCACGTCCCCGTCGAAGGCCAGCGAGCCGCCGTACAGCCGTTCCACGCCCACCAGGCCGATCTCCAACCCCGTCACGACGCCCAGCCGGTGCCCGCCGCCCCGCAGCCCCCAGAAGAGCTCCGGTTCGGTGTCCGGGGTGACGTGGCGCTCCACACCGTCGGCGGTCACCACGTCCAGTGAGCGGACGTGGTCGGCGGCGTAGCCGAACTCCCGGGCCAGGATGCCCAGCCCGCCGCCCAGCGTGTACGAGACGGCACCCACCCCGGGCGCCGAGCCGTTCAGCGGGGCGAGCCCGTGCGGGGCCGCGGCCGCGATGACCTCGCCCCAGGTCGCGCCCGCGCCGATGCGGGCCGTGCGGTGCTCCGGGTCGATCTTCACGGTGTTCATCCGGCGGGTGCTGATCAGTACCCCGCCCTCCACCGGGCCCGGCAGCCCGTGCCCGGTCGCGTGGACGGCGGCGGGCAGCCCGCGCGAGGCGGCCTCCCGCACCGCCGACCGGATGTCGTCGGCACCCGTGGCCTCCACCAGGAGGTCGGGGCCGATGGGGAAGCCGGTCTGGAAACTGTCGACTGCGGGGGTGGCGGTCATGAGGAAGGCTCTCCGTTCGCTTCGCGGGATCGCGGGGCGAGGGAGAGCCTTCCGGGTATACCTGACAGCCGCCGTCAGGTATGCGTGCCGATCACTCGACCGGCGCCGCCGCCTTCCGGCCGCGGGCGTCGCGCACCAGCGAGATCCCCACGACCAGGGCCGCGACCAGCAGCGAGAGCAGCACCTGCTCGCGCCCGGCGTCGTCGGTCAGCATGTAGACGAGGACGAAGGAGATCATCGCGATGGTCGCCCAGGTCAGATACGGGAAGAGCCACATCCGTACGACGAGCTTCTCGGGCGACTCGCGCATGATGATGCCGCGCATCCGCAGCTGGGTGAAGCAGATCACCAGCCACACGAACAGGGCGACCGCGCCGGAGGAGTTCAGCAGGAACGCGAAGACCGTGTCGGGCCACTGGTAGTTGAAGAACACCGCGACGAAGCCGAAGACCACGGACGACAGGATCGCCGCCTGCGGCACGCCCCGCTTGTTCACCCTGGCGAACGCCTTGGGCGCGTCCCCCCGCTGTCCCAGCGAGAAGGCCATGCGCGAGGCCGTGTAGAGGCCGGAGTTGAGACAGGACAGCACGGCCGTCAGCACGATGACGTCCATGACCTGGCCGGCGTGCGGGATGCCGATGGCGTTCAGCGCCGCGACGTACGAACCGTCCTCGACGATCGAGGGGTCGTTCCACGGCAGCAGGGTGAGGACCACGAATATCGAGCCCAGGTAGAAGATCGCGATACGCCAGATCACGCTGTTGGTGGCCTTGGAGACGGCGCGCTGCGGGTTCTCGGACTCACCGGCCGCCAGCGTCACGATCTCGCTTCCCATGAAGGAGAAGACGACCATCAGCACACCCGTGAGGATGGCCCCCGGCCCTTCGGGGAAGAACCCGCCGGTGTCCGTGAGGTGGGCGAGGCCCGACCCCGCGTTGTCCGAACCCGGCAGGATGCCGAAGACGGCGAGCAGGCCGACGACGACGAACGCGCCGATCGCCACGACCTTGATCCCGGCGAACCAGAACTCGAACTCACCGTACGAGCCGACGGAGACCAGGTTGGTCGCCGTCAGCACCACCATGACGATCAGGGCCCACGCCCACTGCGGTACGCCGGGGATCCAGCCCTCCAGGATCTTGGCACCCGCCGTGGCCTCGACGGCGAGCACCACGACCCAGAAGAACCAGTACAGCCAGCCGATGGAGAACCCGGCCCAGCGGCCCAGGGCCTGGTCGGCGTAGGCGGAGAAGGAACCCGAGCTCGGCCTGGCGACGGCCATCTCGCCGAGCATTCGCATGACAAAGACGACCATCAGGCCGACCAGCGCGTACGACAGGAGAATGGCCGGTCCCGCGGCGGCGATGCCGGCTCCGGAGCCGACGAAGAGGCCCGCCCCGATCACGCCGCCGATGGCGATCATCGAGAGATGACGGTTCTTGAGGCCGGCCTGGAGCCCGTCCGGGGAACCCGGCTTACCCGGCTCGCCGGGCTGTTGGCCCGGTCCAGCCAGAGTCGTCTGCGACGTCATGGATCGAATCCTTACGTTTTCTGATCACGTGTGTCGGGTGTTGCCTTCGGCGGGGGTGGTGCGAAGGCAAGGCCACGCATTCAAGCCCGACCGGCACCGAAATCGGAACCCCCTAGTCCGTTTCCTTGACCCGATCGTTGCCCGTGTGGCTTTGCGCACAGTCCCGGTATGAACCGGACCCGTGGAAAGCCCGGTGGGTCCCGACCCCGCTGACGATTACCCCGCCCCGTCCGTGCCACACTTCGCACCATGCGCGTGTACCTCGGCTCCGACCATGCCGGCTTCGAACTGAAGAACCACCTCGTCGAGTGGCTCACGGCCCACGGCCACGAGGCCCTCGACTGCGGTCCTCACATCTACGACGCCCAGGACGACTACCCGCCGTTCTGCCTCCGTGCCGCCGAGCGGACGGCCGCGGACAAGGACAGCCTCGGGATCGTCATCGGCGGCTCCGGCAACGGCGAGCAGATCGCCGCGAACAAGGTCAAGGGCGTCCGCGCCGCGCTCGCCTGGAGCGAGCAGACCGCCGCGCTCGGCCGCGAGCACAACGACGCCAACGTGGTGGCCATCGGCGGCCGGATGCACACGGTGGAGGAGTCCACCAAGTTCGTCGAGATCTTCCTGGCCACCCCGTACTCGGGCGAGGAGCGCCACACCCGCCGCATCGAGATGCTCTCGGCGTACGAGAACACCGGCGAGCTCCCCCCGATCCCGGCCCACCACCCGCAGCAGGGCTGACCAGGCCCCCGCACCCGCTTTCCCTGTGCCGCCGGGCCCTCACCCGGCGGCACAGGCGCGTCACCAGGAGAGATGCCGTGCCCGAGGGGCATACGATCCACCGCCTCGCCGCGGACCACCACGAGCGGTTCGCGGGCCGCCCGGTGCGCGTGAGCAGCCCCCAGGGCAAGTTCTCCGACAGCGCGGCCCTGCTGGACGGCCGGACCCTCACCGGCGTCGACGCGCACGGCAAGCACCTCTTCCTCGGCTTCGAGGGGTCGGTCTGGGTCCACATCCACCTCGGCCTCTTCGGCAAGCTCGGCTTCGGTACGGCTCCGGCGCCGCCGCCCGCCGACACGGTCCGGCTGCGCCTGCTGAACGACGCCCACCACGCCGATCTGCGCGGCCCCACCACGTGCGCCCTGATCACGGGCCCCGAGAAGCGCGCGATACACGACCGGCTCGGCCCGGACCCGCTGCGCGCCGACGAGGACGGCGAGCGGGCCTGGCAGCGGATCTCCCGCAGCCGCGTCACGGTCGCCGCCCTGCTGATGGACCAGAAGGTCGTCGCGGGCGTCGGCAACGTCTACCGCGCGGAGGTCCTCTTCCGGCACGGCATCGACCCGTACCGCCCGGGGAAGGACCTCACGCGGGGCGAGTGGGACGCGATCTGGGCCGACCTCGGCCTCCTGATGCGCGAGGGCGTGCGGAACAACCGCATCGACACGGTCCGCCCCGAGCATCTGCCGGAGGCGATGGGCAGGCCCCCGCGGGTCGACGACCACGGCGGCGAGGTGTACGTCTACCGCCGGGCCAGGCAGGCCTGCCACATCTGCGGCACCGAGGTCCGTACGGCGGACCTGGCGGCCCGCAACCTCTTCTGGTGCCCGGCCTGCCAGCCGTCGGTACCGGGCCGGTAGTAGGCAGGCCGGAGGCCGACCGGGTTCAGAATCCGTGCGGGCACCACGGCTGCACGTCCGAGGAGAACGCCAGGGCGGTCTCCGCCAGCGCGCCCAACCGCAGTTCCCGCACCTGCCCGGCCGCCGCGAGCGTCGTCAGCGACACGCCGCCCAGATAGGCGGCCCCCAACTGGTTCACCGAGAGGGCAAGTTCGGGCTCGTCGTCCGTCCGCCGGCAGGTGGCCGCGCCCTTCGCGTCGGCGGTCAGGCGCCAACGACCCGCGTTCCAGGGGCAGAAGGTGTCCTCCACCTCCAGCACCACGTCGACGGGCGCCCGGTAGCGCCGGGCCTCCAGTGCCGCACCCAGCTCGACCAGCCGCACGTACAGCCCGTCCCGCTGACGCACCTCGCAGCGCCGGACGTCGGAGACCAGCCGGAGCACGGCGTCGTCCGCGGGCCGGTTGTGGCACTCGACCACCGTCGTCAGGTCGATCCCGAACAGGAAGCGCCACAACGCCGCGTACGAGGCGGGGTCCAGCGCCGCCAGGTCACGCACCGCCACCGTGCCGCGGGGGCCGGCGTCGTCCCAGGCGGGCCGCAGGTGGAACGTCGCGTACCCCGTCACCTCGCCGTCCCGCTCCGCGAGCACGCACTGCAGCGGGGAGCCGCCCTTGCGGCCGCTCTCCGGGTCGTTCACGGGCACCCGCTCCCAGCCGGGCCGGCGCAGCGGAGTGCCGGGACGGCCCGCAGCCAGTTGCGCGTACACCGCCTCGCAGGCGTCGAGAGCCTGTGCGGGGGACGACCGGCGCACCCGCACCTCGTCCGTGCCCGGGGGAAGCGCCAAGGAGGCCCGGGAGGTGTCGATCCGCAGGTTCGTCTCGGTCGTGGCCGCGCTGTAGCCGAAGCGGCCGTAGATGCCGGGCTCCGAGGCCAGCAGCACCGCGAGCGGCTCGCCCCACGAGCGGACGTCGTCGAGCTGGCGCCGCATCATCGCCGTCAGCAGCCCCTGCCTGCGGTGCGTCGAGGAGACGCTCACGCCCGTGACACCGGCTGTCGGCACCGCGGCCCCGCCGGGCACGGTCAGACGGAAGCTGTACGAACCGGCCGTTCCCACGCAGTCAGCGCCGTCCCAGTGGGCGAGCGCGCGCTGCGGCTCGGCCAGGGCGGCGTACATCTCGCGGCTCTCGGGCGAGAAGGGGACCCCGCCGAAAGCCAATTCGAGACAGCCGAACCAGGCATCCGATTCCGCCGCCGACAGCACCCGCAGTTCCGTAGTCATGACCCCTGCTTACCAGGGCCGCGAGGCGTGAGCGAACCAGTTTCGAACACATTGTCACCGGGTCCCCCTGCACCGGAGGCCGTCGGGTGGATAAGGTCCCGGCAATGGCCCGTCGCAGAGGAGCAGACACCTACACCGCCCGGTGGCGAAGATCAGCGCACCGGGCGCGCATCGCGCTGCGCAGGTCCGGAGTCGACTACTTCCGCGGGGACGGCTCCGACTGGATAGCCCTGGCCGGTCTGCTGATCATGATTCCGGTGATCACCGGCACCACGCTGATCAACCCGGTCTGGTGCTCACCGACCGCCCTGGCACTGCCGATCGTCGCGGGCGGTCTGCTGCTGCGGCCGGCCAGCCTGCTGAGTCTCTACGCGACCGCCGCCGCGGCCCTGATCGTGGAGTCCGTCGCCCTCGGCCCCTATGCGGAGGGGCCCGCCCGGGTCACACCGGGCACCGTCCTGGTCGTCGCGGCCTGCGGCTTCTTCGGGCTCGTCCTCGCCCAGTTCCGGGCCAGGGTCGGGGTGCCGTGGCGACGCGGCGGCACGATGCTCTTCGACCTGCGCGAGCGGATCCGGGTCCAGAGCGCCCTGCCGCGGCTCCCCGAGGGCTGGCACCGCGAGATGGCCCTCCGCCCGGCGGGCGGCCAGTCCTTCTCCGGCGACTTCGTCGTCGCCGCCCGTACCAACGGCGGCCGCACCCTGGAGGTCGTGCTGACCGATGTCTCCGGCAAGGGCATGGACGCGGGTTCCCGCGCCCTGCTGCTGTCCGGTGCCTTCGGCGGCCTCCTCGGCTCCCTGCCCCCGCACGGCTTCCTCCCCGCGGCCAACGGCTATCTGCTGCGCCAGGACTGGGACGAGGGCTTCGCCACCTCCATCCATCTCGTCCTGGACCTGGACTCCGGCGACTACGAACTCCTCTCGGCCGGACATCCCCCGGCGCTGCAGTTGCACGCGGGCAGCGGCCGGTGGGAGGAGAAGGCAGCGGAGGGCCCCCTGCTCGGCGTGTACGACGGTGCGCAGTTCGACGCGGTGAAGGGCTCGCTGGCGCCCGGGGACGTCCTGATGCTCTTCACGGACGGGCTGGTGGAGGCGTCCGACCGGGACATCGCCGAGGGCATCGACCGGCTGACCGGCGAGGCCGACCGCTACGTCGCCACGGGCTTCGAGGGGGCGGCCTGGCATCTGATCGAGGCCTGCGCGAAGGACGTCAACGACGACCGCGCGCTCCTGCTGCTGTCCCGTCGGAGCTGAACCCCACGGAACCGGTCGAAACCGTACAGGCGTCAATGCAGGTGTTCGGCCGTCACTCGAACGTGAGGTCTTTCCGGGCGCGTGATGCCGGGCACGTCGTCCGGGGTTCGTGATCCCGGGCACGTCGTCCGGGGTGCGTGATGCAGGGCACGCCGTTCCCGGTATGCCGTCCGAGGGCGTCATCCCGGGTGCGGGGAGACGGCCCTCGCACCCGGGGCATCCGCACGTCAGACCGGCACCGCCTCTTTCTCGGCCTCCTGGTCCCGCGCACGTCCTCCGGGAAGGATCCGGGCGAGCCAGTGCGACCGGCCGGCCGCCAGGGGCGAGAGGACCGCGAGCAGGAGCACGTACCCGGCGATGAACGGGGAGAGCCGTTCGTCCAGGCCTGCGCCCGCCGCCATCGTGGCGAGGATCAGCGCGAACTCACCTCGCGCCAGCAGGGTGGTGGAGATGTTCGCCGTGGCCTTCGGCCCGAAGGCGTAGATCTTCGCCGTGGCCATCCCCGCGAAGACGTTCATCGCCACGGTCACCGCGACGGCGGCCAGCACCGGCCACACCACGCTCGGCAGGTCGCCGGGGTTGATGGACAGCCCGAAGGCGAAGAAGAAGATCGCGCCGAACGCGTCCCGCAGCGGGTGCACCAGCTTCAGGATGCGGGGGCCCGAGGTGGTGCTGCCCAGCATCAGGCCGACCATGAACGCCCCGATCGCGTCGGCCACCCCGAACCACTCGGAGATCCCGGCGACGAAGACGGCTACCCCGAGGAAGGAGATGACGAGGAGTTCGTCGTCCTTGGTGTTCATCAGCTTGCCGATGAGCTTCGTGCCGAACCGGGCCACCAGGGCGAGCAGCAGCAGGAAACCGAACGCCTTGCCGCCGTCGAGCACCGCCGCGCCGAGACTGTCCGCGCCGGACAGGATGGGCTGCAGGGCGGCCAGGTAGAGGGCGAGGAAGACGTCCTCGACGACGATGATGCCGAGGATCGGCCGCGTCTCCGGGCTGCCGATCCGGCCCAGGTCCACCAGGACCTTCGTGACGATGGCCGACGAGGAGATCCCGAGCACGCCCGCGAGGACCAGCGCTTCCGAGGTGCCCCAGCCCAGCGCGAAGCCGAAGCCGAGCCCCGCGCCGACGTTCAGGGCGAGATAGGTGCCGCCGGCGAGCGCCATCTTGCGCCCGCCCTTCTTCAGGTCGTCCAGGTGGAACTCGAGGCCGAGGTAGAAGAGCAGCAGCACGAGTCCGAGCGCGGAGAGCATCTCCAGGTCGTGCGGGTCGTCGAGAAGCACGACCCCGGGTGTGTGCGGGCCGAGGAGGATCCCGGCCAGGATGAACAGGGGAATGGTCGGCAGTCCGATACGGCCGCCGACGCGGGCGAGGACGGCGGCGGCGAGGAACGCGCCCCCCATGGCGATGAGCGTGTCTGCGTGTCCGATGAGCCCGTCTCCTTCGTTGGGTCAAGAGTGCGTCAAGGAATCGTCAGTAATTAGTTTACCGAACGATTCGGAGTGCCTCGGAGGACCCTTCGGAGTGCCACGGTGCCCGTCGTACAGTCGGCCCATGCCGAACCCGTATCTGACGCTGCCCCAGGTGGAAACGATCGCCCGCGAGGCCCATCGTCTTCAGACCGACAAGGCGGGGCGCCCCTACACGGAACACCTGGCCGCGGTGGCCGAGGGCGTACGGATCCGGGGCGGCAGCGAGGAGCAGATCGCCGCCGCCTGGCTGCACGACGCGGTCGAGGACGGCGTGCTCTCCCGGCAGTGGCTGGACGAGGCCCCGCTGCCCCGGCGGGTAAAAGAAATGGTCCTCGCCGTCACCAAGCGGGACGGAGAGGACCTCTGCACGTACACCGGGCGGATTCTCGCCACGCCCGGAGCACTGCTGATCAAGGAGTCGGATCTGGCGCACAACGCGGACCCCGACCGGCTCGCGGTCCTGGAGCCGGCGACCCGTACCCGTCTGAGCGACAAATATGCGCAGGTGCGCGGCCTGTTGGGGCTGGACGGCAGCGTCACCCCCGCCGAACAGCGGGATCAAGCCAACCCGGCGGCCGGCTGACGCGCCGAGGGGACCGGCCCCCGGAGGTAGGGGGCCGATCCGGACAGGCTCAGCGCTTGGCGGGGGTCTTGCGGAATGCCCAGTTCATGTCCGGCTCGGTCGCGAAGCGGAGCGCGCGCCGGACCGGCGGGGTGCACAGCGCAGTCACGGCGACGGCGGCGACGAGAGAGACGACGACGAGCCCCACGGGCCCCGAGAGCCACTCGTAGCGGTCGAACAGGCCGTAGTAGCCGGCGCCCTTGATCAGGAAGCCGTGCAGCAGGTAGCCGCAGATCGTCCCGGCGCCCAGCACGGTGAACCACATGTGGCGGCGGGGAACCCAGGCGAGGAACGAGATCGTGAGCAGCAGCGCGCATCCGAACATCGCCAGGGTCATCACGGGCCCCGTCCACCACTGGAAGTCCATCTCCTGGGCGCTGTTGCTCCGGTAGAACCAGCCGAGCTGCATGTGCGGCGCCACCCAGTAGGCGAAGGCCAGGGCCCCGGCGAGCAGGGGAAGGGACAGCAGACGCACCTCACGCCGCCGGACCAGCTGGAAGTGCTCGGGCTTCATCAGCAGGCCGAGCACGAAGAACGGCAGGAGCTGGCAGACGCGCTGCAGGTCCAGATCGTCGCCGATGCCGGGCGAGACCGAGGCGAGCGCCGCGATCAGGAGGGCGACCGGGAGCGGGTGGCGCAGCGATTGCCAAATCGGTGTGGTGACCCGCCAGATGAACAGGGCGATCAGGAACCAGGTGAGGAAGAAGGGGTCGAGCAGGGTGATGGACGCGTCGTGCTCGCCGCCGGCGTAGCGCTTGAAGAGCGAGTACGCGGTCTCGAAGAGCACATAGGGCACCACGACTCCGGTGATGAGGCGCTTCACCTTGGGCGCGCTCATGTTGAACGACCGTGAGAAGTATCCGGAGACAAGGATGAACGCCGGCATGTGGAACATGTACACGATCATGTACAGCGCTCGAGTGGCGCGGCTGCCGTCCATCACCGGCTCCCACGAGTGGGCCACGGCGACGAGGACGATCGCGAGGTACTTCACATTGTCGAAGTACGCGTCACGACTCTTGGCCGGTGCGGGCGCCTCTGTGGGGGCAGGAGCCGTCCGGACGGTGGGGGAGGGCGCCCCCGGGGCCGTCAGGATCTGCTCGTGTCTCGGCTCCGACTCCCGGCTCTCCGGGGTGATCGGGGCCCTCTGAATTTCGCTCGGAGCTTTGGACATCTCATGCACCTTAGACCCGTCGATCGGTATGCGTAAAACTCCTAAGAGATATCGCGTGTTCCCTGTCATTCGAATGTGAAACCACCGACAACCGCCCGTTACGTGCTGATTCATCCGTCTTAAATGGGGCATATCGGCGGCTGGTTGGCGAGAGTGAATTACGTCGCACGAACTCCTGGCAAATCGCTGTGAATGAAGTGTGGGGATATGGAAACGATCACATCCGGCCGGTATTCGAACTGCCCTGCGCACAGCGGGCGCACAGCTTCCCGGTGCGCCCCCTCTCCGCCCCTGGAGCGCGCCGCGTGCGCCGGATCGCACGAGAGGCGCTTCCGGTTGCACGCGGGCGTGAGGATGGCGCGATCCGGTCATCTCTCTTCATCACCCGGCAGCAGTCACAGGGGAGTTGGTGGCACGATGGACGCGACGGAGGTGTGCTGGCCGCACGCCACCGGGCCGGCAAGGCGGACCGACCAAGGGTGTGATCAGTCGTGGCCATTTCACTGTCTGTGGTGCTTCTGCTGGGGATCGTCCTGGTGGTGCTGATCCGCGGTGGATCCATCAAGGGCGGGCCGGCGGTCGTCGCCGTGCTCTTCGGCTTCTTCCTGGCCTCGACGGGTATGGCGCCGTCGATCAACAGATTCATGAACTCGATAGCCGACACGATCAACCAGATCAGCTTCTGAGCCCCCGGCAGCACCCGGCTGGCGTACGGACCGCCGGCCGGGCCGTACGCATGGAGCGGATCCGGATCGAACGCGCCCGGCCGGAACGGGAGATGTCGCCGGATCCGGACGGGCACGGGGGCCCGGCCCGCACATCAGGAAGGACGTCGTGCCCGCCTACGTCATCGCCCATCTGCAGGAGGCGCCCCCGCACCCGGAGATCGCCGAGTACATCGAGCGGCTCCCCGGCACCTTCGAGGTGCACGGCGGGCGGTACCTCGTGCACGTCACGCCGCACGAGGTGAAGGAGGGCAGCTGGCCCGGGCACGTCGTGATGATCGGCTTCCCCGGGATCGAGGAGGCGCGCGCCTGGTGGGACTCACCCGCCTACCGGGAGATCGCGCCGCTGCGCTCACGGCACATCGAGGGCGACATCATCATGGTCGAGGGCGTCCCCGAGGGTTACGACCCGGCCGCCGCCGTGAAGGCGTTGCGGGACGCGCTGCCCTCCGGGGAGTGAGCGGGTCCCGGAGAGCCGTGGAAAACACTCAGGGCCGGGCGGAGGAAGAATCCTCCGCCCGGCCCTGAGCCGTTGGAGCGGGCGACGGGAATCGAACCCGCGTAGCTAGTTTGGAAGACTAGGGCTCTACCATTGAGCTACGCCCGCAAGCACCGCGATGCCGGTCCGGAAGGCCCGGCGGAACTCGGTACGGGAAGCATCGTAGCGGGTCGGGGAAGGTGCGCGCACACCCGTATCGGCGTGGCCTCGTGACCGGCCCGGGGGCGCCTGCGCGAATCGGCCTGCGCGGCGGCCTTCTGCATGTACCCTACGTGTCGCACCGACGGGGTGTGGCGCAGCTTGGTAGCGCGTCCGCTTTGGGAGCGGAAGGTCGTCGGTTCGAATCCGGCCACCCCGACCACCAGCAAGATCGCATTGTGGGAGTCCTCCCCCTTGCCGTTACTATGCAAATTGCGTGCCCGTGTGTCTGATGTACCGGGCTCGATCCGCGAAGCCGCCTCTCGGCGGCCCAGCAGAACCCCAAGAAGTCAGCCACCAAGGAGACCGAACCGTGAAGAGCGCCGTGGAGACCCTGAACCCGACTCGGGTTCGGCTCAGCATCGAGGTGCCCTTCGAGGAGCTCAAGGACAGCCTCGACGCGGCGTACAAGAAGATCAACCAGCAGGTCACGGTGAAGGGCTTCCGTAAGGGCAAGATCCCCAACCGCGTCATCGACCAGCGGTTCGGCCGTGGTGCTGTGCTGGAGGAGGCCGTCAACGACGCCCTTCCGAAGTTCTACACCGAGGCTGTCAACGAGGGTGAGCTCAACGTTCTGGGCCAGCCCGAGGTTGACATCACCGAACTCAAGGATGGCGAGCTGCTGGCCTTCACCGCCGAGGTGGATGTCCGTCCCGAGATCGAGATTCCGGACTACTCCGGCATCGAGGTCACCGTGGACGCACTCGAAGTGAGCGACGAGGACGTCGACAAGGCCGTGGAGCAGCTCCGTGAGCGCTTCGCCTCGACCAACCCGGTCGAGCGCGCCGCGGCCGAGGGCGACGTCGTCACGATCGACCTCGAGGCCAAGGTCGACGGAGAGGTCCTCGAGGACGGCGTGGCCGCCGGTGTCTCGTACACCATCGGCTCCGGCGAGCTCCTCGAAGGCATCGACGAGGCCGTGACCGGCCTGGAGGCCGGTGGCGAGGCCACCTTCACCTCCGAGCTGAAGGGCGGCTCCGCCGAGGGCAAGGAAGCGGAGGTCACCGTCAAGGTCACCGCCGTCGCCTCCCGCGAACTGCCTGAGCTGGACGACGACTTCGCGCAGATGGCGAGCGAGTTCGACACGCTCGCCGAGCTCCGCGAGGACAGCCGCAAGCGTCTCGAGAGCACCAAGCAGTACGACCAGGCCACCCAGGCCCAGGAGCGCGTCCTCGAGGAACTGCTGAAGCTGGCCGAGGTCCCGATCCCCGAGAAGCTTCTCGCGGACGAGGTCCAGACCCGCAAGCACAACCTGGAGCACCACCAGCTCGGCCAGATGGGTCTCGACCTGGAGAAGTACCTCGAGATCCAGGGCAAGACCCTGGAGGAGTTCGAGAACGAGACCTCCGAGCAGGCCATCAAGGGCATCAAGACCCAGTTCATCCTTGACGAGCTCGTCAACAAGGAGAAGCTGAACGTCAACCAGGAGGAGCTCACCGAGCACCTCATGCGGCGCGCGCAGTCCTCCGGCATGAGCCCCGACCAGTTCGCCCAGGCCGTCGTCGAAGGCGGCCAGGTGCCGATGCTCGTCGGCGAGGTCGCCCGCGGCAAGGCGCTCGCCGTCGTGGTCGAGGCCGCCAAGGTCATCGACACCAACGGTGAGGTCGTCGAGCTCGAGGACGACGAGGACGAGGCCACCGAGACGGTCGAGGCCGCCGAGGAGACCACCGAGTCGGCCGACGAGAAGAAGGACGAGAAGAACGAGGCCTGAGCCCCGCTCCGATCGTTGATCTGATCCGCACGACGGGCCCCGGACGTATGAGTCCGGGGCCCGTCGTCGTATCGGCCCCGCGCCCCGGGGACCGCCCGGGAACCCTTGTGCGGACTGCTCACCTTGCGCTCCCAGCGAACAGTTGGGGAAGCGGGATGGCGTTGTCCCACCTGCGCGTTAGGGTCCATGAAGAGGAAGGGTCGGGTAGTCCCGGCCCACCCGGTACGAAGACGCTGAGACGGCCGGAGCCGTCAGAGACGAGCAGGTGGATACGTGACGAATCTGATGCCCTACGCCGCCGGAGAGCCGTCCCTCGGTGGAGGCCTCGGTGACCAGGTCTACAGCCGACTGCTCGGCGAGCGCATCATCTTCCTCGGTCAGCAGGTCGACGATGACATCGCCAACAAGATCACCGCACAGCTTCTGCTCCTTGCCGCGGAACCCGACAAGGACATCTACCTCTACATCAACAGCCCCGGCGGTTCGGTGACGGCCGGCATGGCGGTCTACGACACCATGCAGTACATCCCGAACGACGTGGTCACCATCGGTATGGGCATGGCGGCCTCCATGGGCCAGTTCCTGCTCACCGGTGGCACGGCGGGCAAGCGCTTCGCGCTCCCGAACACCGACATCCTCATGCACCAGGGTTCGGCCGGCATCGGCGGTACCGCCTCGGACATCAAGATCCAGGCGCAGTACCTGCTCCGTACGAAGACGCGGATGGCCGAGATCACCGCGCACCACTCCGGTCAGACCGTGGAGACGATCATCCGCGACGGCGACCGCGACCGCTGGTACACCGCCGAGGAGGCCAAGGACTACGGCCTCATCGACGAGATCATCTCGGTCGCGTCGGGCATCCCGGGCGGCGGCGGCACCGGAGCCTGATCCGGGCGTGCACCACCCCGCACCCTCTCGTACGCCGAGACCTCCAGCCCACATGAACGCCACCAGGATGGTGAACACCCACATGAACAACTTCTCCGGCGCCTCCGCGAGCGGCCTCTACACCGGCCCGCAGGTGGACAACCGCTACGTCGTCCCGCGCTTCGTGGAGCGCACCTCGCAGGGTGTGCGTGAGTACGACCCGTACGCGAAGCTCTTCGAGGAGCGCGTGATCTTCCTCGGTGTGCAGATCGACGACGCCTCGGCCAACGACGTCATGGCGCAGCTGCTGTGCCTCGAGTCGATGGACCCGGACCGCGACATCTCGATCTACATCAACAGCCCCGGCGGCTCGTTCACCGCGCTCACCGCGATCTACGACACGATGCAGTTCGTGAAGCCGGACATCCAGACGGTCTGCATGGGCCAGGCGGCCTCCGCCGCCGCCGTCCTGCTGGCCGCGGGCACCCCGGGCAAGCGCATGGCGCTCCCGCACGCCCGTGTGCTGATCCACCAGCCGTCCTCGCAGACCGGCCGTGAGCAGCTCTCCGACCTGGAGATCGCGGCCAACGAGATCCTGCGGATGCGCACCCAGCTCGAGGAGATGCTGGCGAAGCACTCCACCACCCCGCTGGAGAAGATCAGCGAGGACATCGAGCGCGACAAGATCCTTACCGCGGACGACGCACTCGCGTACGGTCTGGTGGACCAGATTGTCTCCACCCGTAAGACCACAGCAGGCGCGTCCGTCTGACGTCGGTCTTTCCCCTTGGCACATTCCACCCGCACGGCCCCGGCCGTGTGAACAGTGCCAAGGGGGGCCCGAACGGGGGGCCAGGCAAGGTACCGTCGGATAGAGGCACCAGGAGCCGCTGAACCAGGCTGCTCCCAGGCGAAGGGGAAGCACCTCGTGGCACGCATCGGTGATGGCGGCGACCTGCTCAAGTGCTCGTTCTGCGGAAAGAGCCAGAAGCAGGTGAAGAAGCTCATCGCGGGACCCGGTGTGTACATCTGCGACGAGTGCATCGATCTCTGCAACGAGATCATCGAGGAGGAGCTCGCAGAGACCTCCGAAGTGCGGTGGGAGGAGCTCCCCAAGCCGCGCGAGATCTACGAGTTCCTCGAGGGGTACGTCGTCGGGCAGGAGCCCGCGAAGAAGGCCCTCTCGGTCGCTGTGTACAACCACTACAAGCGGGTCCAGGCCGGGGAGAACGGCGGCGGCGCGAATCGTGACGACGCGATCGAGCTCGCCAAGTCCAACATCCTGCTGCTGGGCCCCACGGGCTCGGGCAAGACGCTCCTCGCGCAGACGCTGGCCCGCATGCTCAACGTCCCGTTCGCCATCGCGGACGCGACGGCGCTGACGGAGGCCGGCTATGTCGGTGAGGACGTCGAGAACATCCTGCTGAAGCTGATCCAGGCCGCTGACTACGACGTCAAGAAGGCCGAGACCGGCATCATCTACATCGACGAGATCGACAAGGTCGCCCGCAAGAGCGAGAACCCGTCGATCACGCGCGACGTATCCGGCGAGGGCGTCCAGCAGGCCCTCCTGAAGATCCTGGAGGGCACCACCGCCTCCGTACCGCCGCAGGGCGGACGGAAGCACCCGCACCAGGAGTTCATCCAGATCGACACGACGAACGTGCTGTTCATCGTGGGCGGCGCCTTCTCGGGCCTGGAGAAGATCATCGAGTCGCGGGCCGGCGCCAAGGGCATCGGCTTCGGGGCCACGATCCGCTCCAAGCTGGAGATCCAGGCGAGCGACCAGTTCCAGGAGGTCATGCCGGAGGACCTGGTGAAGTTCGGGATGATCCCCGAGTTCATCGGCCGTCTCCCCGTGCTGACCTCGGTCCACAACCTGGACCGTGAGGCACTGCTCCAGATCCTGGTCGAGCCGCGTAACGCGCTGGTGAAGCAGTACCAGCGTCTGTTCGAACTCGACGGTGTCGAGCTGGACTTCGAGCGCGAGGCCCTCGAAGCCATCGCCGACCAGGCGATCCTCCGCCAGACGGGCGCGCGCGGTCTGCGCGCCATCATGGAAGAGGTCCTGCAGTCCGTGATGTACGAGGTTCCGTCCCGCAAGGACGTGGCCCGCGTGGTCATCACCCCGGACGTCGTCCGCAACAACGTCAACCCGACGCTGGTCCCGCGCGAACCGCGCACGATCGGCAAGAACGACGGCGGCCGCCACGAGAAGTCCGCGTAGCGGCAGCACACCACACACGCCGAAGGGGCGCCCGGCCGGTGGCCGGGCGCCCCTTCGGCGTTCTGCGCCAGCGATGCGCGGGGTGGGCATTTCGCGTCAACCATCGGCCGCGAGTGGCGATATTTGGACAACTGCAGCGTGACAACTTGTTGTTAATTTAGGAAGGTGATCTTATTTCACGAACTTGCTCTTGTCTTTGATGGAGGCCCCATGAAGTTTCCGAAGGCTCAACGTGTTCTTGCGGCAGTGGGAGTGACTGCAGCGGCGGTGCTGATCCCGCTGGCGACGGCGGAGACTGCAAGTGCTACCGCGTGGCAGTGTGAGAGATATCTGGCCAGTAAGGGATATGTTGTGGGTGCAAAGGTGAAGACTGCCTGCGGTAATGACACCCCTTTGACGAACGCGTGGTGCATAATTCAACTCGACGCATTGATAAGTAATAATGTGCACGTCAATACGGCCTGCCAATATGCCAGGACCTGATCCTGTCTAAACGAGGTGGTTCGGCCATATCTTTTCGTGGTCGAACGGGCGTGAATTGTGCGATGTCCGTCCGGTGATCCGCTGCTGGATCCCCACTCAGCCAGTCCCGCCCGACGCCAGTTGTCACGAGGAGTCTGCATGGTGCCAGCGACAACGACGCGCACATGAAGGGGCACCCGGCCAGTGGCCGGGCGCCCCTTCGCGCTGTGCGGGATCAGACCTTGGTGCGGGAGGTGTTGTAGAGCTTGGCGGCGAGGGCGGCCGTCTCGTCCTGGGTCATGGGCTTGTTCGTCATGGCGCCACCGATGTCGAAACCGATCACGGCAGCGACAGTGCTGTAGTCGGCCCAGACGCAGACAGGCATGATCATTTCCTTGGGGCCGTTCTCCGGCTTACCGTCGGCCTCCTCGTTGGGGATGTTCATGTTCTGGCACTTCATCAGCGCGCCTTCGAAACCGGCGGGGGTGACGTTCTTCGGGCTGCCGACCAGCGAGCCCTTCGCACCCTCGTCCTTCATTGCTTCCTTCTCGGCACTCTTGAAGAAGCCGTCGATGACCTTGGCGGGGTCCTCGATTTCGCCCCAAGCGCCGTACAGCATGAGCAACTTTGCAGTGAGGGGGTTCTCCTCGGTGCCACTCATGTACTGAGCGCCGGCTTGACTGGGGTTCTTGACCCCCATGGCCTCCGACTCGGCTTTCTCCTTGCCGGTCAGCGGGCCTGAGGGCGTCTTCTCGGAAGGGCTCTTCTTGTAGTCGTCCACCGAGGCGGCCGGCGTGAGCTTGTACCCCTTGGTGGAGTCCGCCACATCGCCGCTGCCGCCGCCCGCTGTCAGGAAGTACACCCCGCCCGCGACGACCGCCAGCGCCACCACGGCCGCGCCGATGATCAGGCCCGTCTTCTTCTTCGGAGCGCCCGGCTGCGGAGGCATGCCGGGGTACGCCTGCTGGCCGCCGTACGGGGGAGTGGGCGGCTGCTGGCCGTACGGCCCCGGCTGCTGGCCCTGCGGGTAGCCGTAGCCCTGCGGGGGCTGCTGCTGCGGCGGGACACCCTGGGGGGCCTGCTGCGGGTAGCCGTAGCCGGGCTGGCCCTGCGGCTGGCCCTGCGGAGGACCCTGCGGCGGGGGGCCGCCGTACGGGCCGGGCTGCTGCCCGTACGGGCCCGGCTGCTGGCCGTACGGTCCGGGCTGGCCCTGCGGCGGCTGCCCGCCGTACGGGCCCGGCTGGTTGTAGCTCATTGCGCTGTCCCCTCCAGAATGCTTATGCGTTCCGAACATCCTGACGGAAGCGGCGCTCACTTAGGGCATCCGGACGTACACCGTTACTGAACAAACCGGTTTCAGTGCACGACTGTGACGCCCCTAAACTGTGTGGCGTGACCGAGAACGCAGCGCAGCAGCCAGCCAGCACCCCCGAACTGCCGACCCAGTACGCGCCGGCCGATGTAGAGGGGCCGCTGTACGAGCGCTGGGTAGAACGCGGTTACTTCACGGCCGACGCGAAGAGCGACAAGCCCGCGTACACCGTCGTCATCCCCCCGCCGAACGTCACCGGCAGCCTCCACCTGGGCCACGCCTTCGAGCACACGCTGATCGACGCCCTCACCCGCCGCAAGCGCATGCAGGGTTACGAGACGCTGTGGCAGCCCGGCATGGACCACGCCGGCATCGCCACCCAGAACGTCGTCGAGCGCGAGCTCGCCAAGGACGGCAAGTCCCGCCACGACCTGGGCCGCGAGGCGTTCGTCGAGCGCGTCTGGCAGTGGAAGGAAGAGTCCGGCGGTCAGATCTCCGGCCAGATGCGCCGCCTCGGCGACGGCGTCGCCTGGGACCGCGAGCGCTTCACCATGGACGAGGGCCTGTCCACGGCCGTCCAGACCATCTTCAAGCGGATGTACGACGACGGCCTGATCTACCGCGCCGAGCGCATCATCAACTGGTGCCCGCGCTGTCTGACGGCCATCTCCGACATCGAGGTGGACTACCAGGACGACGACGGCGAGCTCGTCTCCATGAAGTACGGCGACGGTGACGACACCATCGTCGTCGCCACCACCCGCGCGGAGACGATGCTCGGTGACACCGCCGTCGCCGTCCACCCCGACGACGAGCGCTACGCCCGCCTTATCGGCAAGCAGATCAGGCTGCCGCTCACGAACCGCACCATCCCGGTCGTCGCGGACACCCACGTCGACCCCGAGTTCGGCACCGGCGCCGTCAAGGTCACCCCCGCGCACGACCCGAACGACTTCGCCATCGGCCGGCGCCACGACCTGGAGACCATCCAGGTCCTCGACGAGCGCGGCATCATCATCACCCCCGGCCCCTTCCAGGGTCTGGACCGCTTCGAGGCCCGGTCCGCGATCGTCGCCGCCCTGCGCGCCGACGGCCGGATCGTCGCCGAGAAGCGCCCCTACGTCCACTCCGTCGGCCACTGCTCCCGCTGCAAGACGACGCTGGAGCCGCGCCTGTCGATGCAGTGGTGGGTCAAGGTCGAGACGCTCGCCAAGACGGCGGGCGACGCCGTCCGCGACGGCCGCGTCAACATCCACCCCGCCGACCTGACCCCGCGCTACTTCGACTGGGTCGACAACCTCAACGACTGGTGCATCTCGCGCCAGCTGTGGTGGGGCCACCGCATCCCCGTCTGGCACGGCCCGAACGGCGAGATGGTCTGCGTCGGCCCGAACGACGAGGCGCCCACCGGCGAGGGCTGGCACCAGGACACCGACGTCCTCGACACCTGGTTCTCCTCCGGACTGTGGCCGTTCTCCACCATGGGCTGGCCGGAGCAGACCGAGTCGCTGGAGAAGTTCTATCCGAACTCCGTCCTGGTCACCGGCTACGACCTGATGTTCTTCTGGGTCGCCAGGATGATGATGTTCGGCCTGTACGCCATGGGCGACGTCCCGTTCCGCACCATCGCCTTCCACGGCATGGTCCGCGACGAGACCGGCAAGAAGATGTCGAAGTCCAAGGGCAACGTCGTCAACCCGCTGGACTGGATGGACAAGTACGGCTCCGACGCCGTCCGCTTCACCCTGGCCCGCGGTGCCAACCCCGGCGTCGACGTCCCGATCGGCGAGGACTGGGTCCAGGGCTCCCGCAACTTCGCCAACAAGATCTGGAACGCCACCCGCTTCGCGCTGATGAACGGCGCGACGGTCGAGGGCGCACTGCCGGCCCCCGAGCAGATGACCGCCACCGACCGCTGGATCCTCTCCCGGCTCAACACGGTCGTCGCCCAGGTCGACGCGCTCTACGACGACTACCAGTTCGCCAAGCTGTCCGACGCCCTGTTCCACTTCGCGTGGGACGAGGTCTTCGACTGGTACGTCGAGCTGTCCAAGACGACGTTCTTCGCCGAGGGCGAGCAGGCCAAGGTCTCCGCGCGCGTCCTGGGCGAGGTCCTCGACGTCACCCTGCGCCTGCTGCACCCGGTCGTCCCCTTCGTCACCGAGACGCTCTGGACGACCCTCACCGGCGGCGAGTCACTCGTCGTCGCCGACTGGCCGAACGACTCCGGCTTCCGCGACCAGGAGGCCGAGCAGGAGATCGAGCTCGTCCAGCAGGTCGTCACCGAGGTCCGCAGGTTCCGTTCCGACCAAGGCCTGCAGCCCGGTCAGAAGGTCCCCGCCGCGCTCACCCTGGACGGCACGGCCCTCGCGCCCCACGAGGCCGCCATCCGGCAGCTGCTGCGCCTCCAGCCGGCCGGCGACGGCTTCCACGCCACCGCCTCGCTCCCCGTCGCCGGTGCCACGGTCGCCCTCGACCTCTCCGGC
Organism: Streptomyces sp. NBC_01166; assembly: GCF_045039765.1. NCBI lineage: Bacteria > Bacillati > Actinomycetota > Actinomycetes > Kitasatosporales > Streptomycetaceae > Streptomyces > Streptomyces sp. NBC_01166. The sequence goes on along the minus strand of NZ_CP108613.1, from coordinate 2,878,852 downwards.
ACCATCGACGTCGCCGCCGAGCGCAAGCGCCTCACCAAGGACCTGGAGGCCGCCAAGAAGGAGATCGTCCAGGCGAACGCCAAGCTCGGCAACGAGGCGTTCCTCGCCAAGGCCCCCGACAATGTGGTCGACAAGATCCGTGGCCGGCTCGCCAAGGCCGAGGCCGACATCGAGAGGATCACCGCCCAGCTGGCGAACCTGCCGAAGGGCTGATGACCTTGGACCGGAGCCCCCGCGCCCCCGACCGACCGGGAGCGCGGGGGCTTCGCCGTGCCCCGGGGAGAGTGCGGCAGCGGGCGCTGCGCGCGATGTCCGTGGCCATCCGTAGACTGGCCCTGTGAGTGAGCCCCGCCCTTCAGACCGGCACGACGCGTCCGACCCCGACGACACCTTCGCGGAGATCGTCGACGAAGAGACCCAGCGCGACCCCGACCTGGCGGTGATCGAGGCCGGGAGCCGGACGCTGCGCACCCAGTCGGGTCCGCCGCAGGGCGAGGCGGTGCCCGACCGCCCCGCCGACCCCGAGACCGACCGGGCGCTGCGCGAGGTGGAGCAGGAGCTCGCCGGACGGTGGGGCGAGACCAAGCTCGAACCCTCGGTGACCCGTATCGCGGCCCTGATGGACGTGCTGGGTGAGCCCCAGCGCGCCTACCCCTCGATCCACATCACGGGGACCAACGGCAAGACCAGCACGGCCCGCATGATCGAGGCCCTGCTGAGCGCCTTCGAGCTCCGCACCGGCCGCTACACCTCCCCGCACGTCCAGTCGATCACCGAGCGCATCAGCCTGGACGGCGCCCCGATCGACCCGGAACGCTTCATCGAGACGTACAACGACATCAAGCCGTACGTCGAGATGGTCGACGCCCAGCAGCCCTACCGGCTCTCGTTCTTCGAGGTGCTGACCGGCATGGCGTACGCGGCCTTCGCCGACGCGCCGGTCGATGTCGCGGTCGTCGAGGTCGGTATGGGCGGCACCTGGGACGCGACGAACGTCATCGACGCCTCGGTCGCCGTCGTCACCCCCATCTCGCTCGACCACACCGACCGCCTCGGCACCACCCCCGCCGAGATCGCGGGTGAGAAGGCCGGCGTCATCAAGCAGGACGCGACGGTGATCCTGGCCCAGCAGCCGGTCGACGCCGCGCAGGTCATGCTGAAGAAGGCCGTCGAGGTGGATGCCACGGTCGCCCGCGAGGGCATGGAGTTCGGCATCGTCTCCCGTGAGATCGCGGTCGGCGGCCAGCTGCTGACCCTGCGGGGCCTGGGCGGCGAGTACGACAACATCTTCCTGCCGCTCTACGGGGCGCACCAGGCGCACAACGCGGCGGTGGCGCTGGCCGCCGTCGAGGCGTTCTTCGGCATCGGCGCGGAGCAGGCCCGCAGCCTCGACGTCGAAGCGGTCCGCAAGGCCTTCCTCTCGGTGCTCTCGCCGGGCCGCCTGGAGGTCGTCCGGTCCAGCCCCACCGTCGTCCTGGACGCGGCGCACAACCCGGCCGGCGCACTCGCCGCCGCCGAGGGCGTCTCCGAGGCGTTCAGCTTCTCCCGGCTGATCGGGGTCGTCGGCGCGAGCGACGGCAAGGACGTGCGGGGGCTTCTCGAAGCCTTCGAGCCGATCTTCGCCGAGATCGTCGTCACCCAGAACTCCAGCCCGCGCGCCATGGACGCGGACGCCCTGGCCGCCGTCGCCGTCGAGGTCTTCGGCCACGAGCGCGTCCAGGTCGAGCCCCGCCTCGACGACGCGCTGGAGGCGGCGATCACCCTCGCCGAGGAAGAGGCCGAATACGCGGGCGCCGGAGTCCTGGTGACCGGATCCGTGATCACGGTCGGCGAGGCCCGGCTGCTCCTGGGAAGGCGCTGACCTGTGCGTACGCTCTGCGCATCGACACTGATCGGTGAATTCTTCGTCATCGGCTTCGCCGGACTCGTGGCGATGAAGTCGGACGACATGTCCATGGCCATGGTCTGGACGGTCTGCGGCATCGGCATGCTTCTGTCCGTCCTGCTCTGCGGTGTGATCACCCGTCCCGGTGGTGTGCAGCTGGGCTGGGCGCTCCAGATCGTGCTGGTGCTGAGCGGCTTCTTCGTCCCGATGATGTTCATCCTCGGGGTGATCTTCGGTGCCCTGTGGTGGGCCTCGGTGCACTACGGACGCAGGATCGACGAGGCCAAGGCGCGGTGGGCGGCCCAGGCCGAGGCGCAGGAGAGCACGGAGGCTCCGGCCCAAGGATGACGCAGAGTAAACCCGGCCGTAGGGCCGTTCGCGTACCCCTGTAATCTCGCCCTCACCCGCACCGGAAGTCTGCAAGGAGCCGTACATGACTCAGCGCACCCTCGTCCTTCTCAAGCCCGACGCCGTGCGGCGTGGGCTGATCGGCGAGATCGTCGGCCGCATCGAACGCAAGGCCGGCTGGACGATCACCGCGCTGGAGCTGCGCACGCTCGACCAGGAGACCCTGGAGCAGCACTACGGCGAGCACAAGGGCCGTCCGTTCTACGAGCCGCTCGTCGAGTTCATGGCCTCCGGCCCCGTCGTCGCTCTGGTGGCCGAAGGCGAGCGGGTGATCGAGGGCGTCCGCGCCCTGGCCGGCCCCACCGACCCGATCGCCGCCGCGCCCGGTTCGATCCGTGGTGACTTCGGCACGATCACCCGGGAGAACCTCATCCACGCCTCGGACTCCGAGGAGTCCGCAGAGCGAGAACTCAAGCTCTTCTTTCCCGGCCTTTCCTGACTTCGGCTCCGCCAATCAGCGCTCATGACCTGGGGCGACCGAAGTAATTCGGTCGCCCTTCGGCATAGGGTCACGTATCGCGGGAACGCATCCCCCCGACGTAACGTCACCATGGGTGGAACGGGCAGCCGTTCTGCTCGCTTGGCGAAGGACCCTCGCGCTGTGTCCGTGCATACGGCACTACGATGGAAGCTTCCACGCCCGCAGCGCCAACCCTCGCCTACCTAAAACAAGCCATTCTTCGCTTCTTGGGAAGGCCCGACGCATCCTCATGGGGAACAAGGGGAACTCAATGTCGTTCATCGGCCGTGACATGGCTATCGACCTCGGGACTGCCAACACGCTGGTGTACGTCAGGGGGCGCGGCATCGTTCTGAACGAGCCGTCCGTCGTGGCCATCAACACCAACACCGGCGGAATCCTGGCGGTCGGCTCCGAGGCAAAGAAGATGATCGGCCGCACACCGGGCAACATCGTTGCCGTGCGGCCCCTGAAGGACGGCGTGATCGCCGACTTCGAGATCACGGAGCGCATGCTCCGCTACTTCATCCTCAAGATTCACAAGCGCCGCTACCTGGCCCGCCCGCGAGTCGTCGTCTGTGTGCCCTCCGGCATCACAGGGGTCGAGCGACGCGCCGTCATCGAGGCGTCGACCCAGGCCGGCGCGCGCCAGGTGCACATCATCGAGGAGCCCATGGCCGCGGCCATCGGCTCCGGGCTGCCGGTCCACGAGGCCACCGGCAACATGGTCGTCGACATCGGTGGCGGCACCACCGAGGTCGCGGTGATCTCGCTCGGCGGAATCGTCACTGCCCAGTCCATCCGGGTCGCCGGGGACGAGCTGGACAACGCGATCATCCAGCATGTCAAGAAGGAGTACTCCCTCCTCCTCGGTGAGCGCACCGCCGAACAGATCAAGATCACGATTGGCTCGGCCTTCGAGATGGAGAAGGACGAGCACACCGAGATCCGCGGACGCGACCTGGTCTCGGGCCTGCCCAAGACCGTCGTCATCTCCGCGACCGAGGTCCGCAAGGCCATCGAGGAACCGGTCAACGCGATCGTCGACGCCGTGAAGACGACGCTCGACAAGTGCCCGCCGGAGCTCTCGGGCGACGTCATGGACCGCGGGATCGTCCTCACCGGCGGCGGCGCGCTCCTGCGCGGGCTCGACGAGAGGCTCCGCCACGAGACGGGCATGCCGATCCACATCGCCGAGGACCCGCTGGACTCGGTGGCTCTCGGATCCGGCAAGTGCGTCGAGGAGTTCGAGGCACTCCAGCAGGTGCTGGACGCCCAGCCCCGACGCTAGAACACGATGTTCCGCCGTACGGGCACTGCCGTCCCGTACGGCGGAATGTTGGTATACAGGCACGAACATTCCGACGAGGAAGGCACGGCCGCCGCACGTGAGGGACACACGAGAGAGCCGGCTGCTCCTGGTGCTGCTGATCGCCATCGCATTCGCCCTGATCACGGTGGATATCCGCGGTGGCGAGGCGTCGCCGGTGGACGGAGCACGGCAGGCAGCCGCCACGGTCTTCGGGCCGGTCGAGAACGGCGTCTCGGCGGCGGTAGACCCGGTGGGCAACGCCATCGGCGCCGTACGGGACTCCGGTGACCGGCACGACCGGATCGCGGCCCTGGAGCACGAGAACGCCGCGTTGAAGACGAAGCTCGGCAGCGACGACCGCAACACCAGCAAGGCCCGCCAGCTCGACAGCATGCTGAAGACCGCCGGGGCCGGCCAGTACGGCATCAAGGCCGCCCAGGTCATCGCCATAGGAGCGGCCCAGGGCTTCTCCTGGACCATCACCATCGACGCCGGGGCGAACGACGGTCTCGAGCGCGACATGACCGTACTCAACGGCGAAGGGCTCGTCGGCCGGGTCACCACCGTCGGCCCGAACACCGCGACCGTCCTGCTGGCCAACGACCCCGACTTCACCGTCGGCACCCGGATGGAGAAGACCGACGAGCTCGGCTTCGCCACCGGTCAGGGCTCCCGGCCGCTGTCGGTCCAGTTCCTCAACGGCAAGGCCGACGTGAAGAAGGGTGACCGGCTGGTCACCTTCGGGTCCAGCAAGGACAAGCCCTTCGTCCCCGGCGTGCCGGTCGGCGAGGTGGTCCGCGTCGACCCGTCCGGCGGAGACCTCACCCGGACAGTCTTCGTCCGTCCGTTCGTCGGCTTCACGAAGCTCGACGTCGTGGGCATCGTCGTCCAGGCGCCCCGCGAGGACCCCCGCGACATGGTCCTGCCGAAGCAGCCCAAGAAGCCGGAGAAGCCCAAGCCCACCCCGACCGTCACCGTTACCGCCCAGCCGAACGGCGACCTCGTCGACGGCAGCGGAAAGGTCGTCGGGAACGTCAACGAGAAACCCGACGCCTCCGCATCCCCGGGTGCCTCCCCGGACGCCTCCGGCGACACCGGCACGGCCGCCGGTGACGCGGCGAACGACCAGGAATAGAGCTGATCCCCATGCGCTTCAACCGGACTCTGCTCTCCGTCACCCTGGTCGTGGTCGCCCTCGTCATCCAGGTATCCGTCCTCGCCCGTCTGCAGCTGCCCGGGGCCACCCCCGACCTGCTGCTCCTCGTGGTCCTCGGACTCGCCTTCGTGTACGGACCGGTCAGTGGCGCCCTCATCGGCTTCGGCGCGGGCCTCCTCGCGGACCTGGCACCGCCCGCCGACCACGCCGCCGGGCGCTACGCCCTGGTGCTCTGTGTCATCGGCTACCTCGCCGGAATGGCCCGTCCGGAGAAGGGCCAGCTCAAGTCGGCGTTCGCCCCGATGGCCTTCGTCGTCGCCGCGGCGCTCGGATCGACCCTGCTGTACGCCGGTGTCGGCGCGCTCGTCGGCGACACGGCGGCCCGTCATGTGGGCCTCGGCAGCCTGCTGTTCACCGCCGTGGTGTACGACCTGCTCCTGGCGCCGTTCACCGTTCCGCTGATCATGGCGCTCGCCAGACGCACCGAGAACGACCCGGTCGCCGACAGCTCCGGCAGCGGCGACGTCGCCGCCGGCTGGCTGGCCACCGGAACCGGGCTGCGGATCGGCAGCCAGCGGGGCGGGATGCGTCTCAGGGCGGCCCGCAGCCGCGCCGCACGCGCAGGAAGGATCAAGGGGGTCAAGCGACTGTGAGGCTGTCTTCTTCCGGGGGCGACCCCCGTACCCCCTGCCGACCCACCAGCACCGGGGGCACCTCGTGAGCAACATCCCGGAGACGGGCCGGACCCAGCGGGTCCAGATCCGCCTCGTCGTCATCCAGGTCCTCGTCTTCTCCCTGCTCCTCACGCTCGGCGGCCGGCTCTGGTACCTCCAGATCCGCAACGGGCAGGAGTACACCGACGAGGCCAAGAACAACCACGTCCAGCAGGTCGTGCAGCCCGCCGTCCGCGGTGCCATCCTCGACGCCCGCGGTGTGCCCCTCGCCGACAACGAGACCCGCCTCGTCGTCTCCGCGAGCCGCACCGAGCTGATGAAGATGAAGGACGACGGCGTCGGCGTCCTCACCCGGCTGGCCGACGTCCTCGACATGAAGCCCAAGGACGTCCAGGACAAGGTCCGGCTCTGCGACGCCAAGACCCCGCAGCCCTGCTGGAACGGCTCGCCCTACCAGCCGATCCCGGTCACCGACGAGGCCACCACCCAGCAGGCCCTCACGATCCGGGAGCGCGCCGAGGACTTCCCCGGCATCACGGCCGAACCCACCGCCGTACGCCGCTACGCCGCACCCGGCAAGGCCAACACCGCCCAGGTCCTCGGCTACCTCTCGCCCGTCACCGACGAAGAGGTCACCAAGGCGCAGGACACCGACTCGCCCTACCTCCGCTCCGACCAGGTCGGCCGCTCCGGCCTGGAGCGCACGTACGACAAGGAGCTGCGCGGCAAGGCCGGCGTCACCCGCTACGAGGTCGACAACCTCGGCCGTGTCATCGGCCAGGCGCAGAACGACGAGGCCGAGCCCGGTTCCAGCGTCGTCACCTCCATCGACGCCCGGGTCCAGGCCGTCGCCGAGTACGAGCTCAACAAGGCGATGGAGACGGCCCGCAAGGAGATGGACCGCAACACCAACGAGCTGTACAAGGCCGACTCCGGCGCCGTCGTCGTCATGGAGGCCAAGACCGGGCGCATCGTGTCCATGGCCTCCCTGCCCACGTACGACCCCAACGCCTGGATCGGCGGCATCTCCGCCAAGGACTACGCCAAGCTCACCGGCAAGAAGTCCAACTTCCCGCTGCTGAACCGCGCCATCCAGGGCACCGCCGCACCGGGGTCGATCTTCAAGGTCATCTCCTCGACCGCCGCGGTGAACGCCGGATACGACTTCGACGGCAACTACCCCTGCCCGAGCTCGTACTCCATCGGCGGCCAGGTCTTCAAGAACTTCGAGTCCCAGGGCTACGGCAGCATCAGCCTCGGGCGCGCCCTCGAGGTCTCCTGCGACACCGTCTACTACGGCCTGGCACACAAGGAATGGGCGAAGGACGGCGGCAACAAGCCGAAGAAGGACCCGGCGGACTGGTTCTACAAGACCGCCCACCAGTTCGGTCTCGGCAAGGAGACCGGCATCGACCTCCCCAACGAGGTCGCCGGCCGCGTTCCCGACCGCCAGTGGAAGCAGGACTTCTACGACGCCAACAAGGCGGCCTGGTGCAAGCAGGGCAAGAAGAACGGCACGTACGTCGAGAAGATCGCGTACGAAGGGTGCATCGAGGGCAACAAGATGCGCGCCGGTGACTCCGTCAACTACTCGATCGGCCAGGGTGACACGCTCGTCACCCCGATCCAGATGGCGACGATCTACTCCGCGATCTCCAACGGCGGCACCCTGTACGACCCGACCGTCGGCAAGGCGATCGTCAGCGGCGACGGCAAGGACGTCCAGGAGATCGCGCCCCAGGCCCACGGCAAGCTGCCCTTCAAGGGAGACACGCGCGACAAGATAGACAAAGCCCTCGCGGGAGTCGCGACCGTGGGCAGCGCCGCCTGGCGGTTCGGCGGATGGCCCCAGGACAAGATCCCGATGCACGCCAAGACGGGCACGGCCGAGGTCTACGGCAAGCAGACGACCTCCTGGTTCGCCACGTACACCAAGGACTACTCGATCGTCATGACGATCTCCCAGGGTGGTACGGGCTCCGGCGCCTCCGGCCCCGCCGTGCGCAACATCTACAACGCGCTCTACGGGCTCGACGCGAGCGGCAAGCAGGACCTCAAGAAGGCGCTGCTGCCCGCGCCCCAGAAGACCCTGCCCAAGATCAAGCCGGACGGCCAGATCGAGTCGCCCAAGATCAAGCCGTACACCCCCGCGCCCGTCGACGACGGCACCCAGGCGCTCGCGGGCGCCCTGGCCGGGACCGTGGGGAGGCGTGACTGATGGCAGGTTTCTCCGTCTCGCGCTACGCCCCCGAGGAACGCTCCGTCTGGGCCAAGCTCACCGCCCGCGACTCCGTCGTGCGGCGGCTGGACTGGCCCCTGCTCGGATCGGCCTTGGCGCTGTCCTTCGTCGGCTCGCTGCTGGTCTGGTCGGCGACCCGTAACCGTGAGTCCCTCACGCACGGCGATCCCTACTACTTCCTCTTCCGGCACGCGCTCAACACCGGCATCGGCCTCGCGCTGATGATCGGCACCATCTGGCTCGGGCACCGCACCCTGCGGGGAGCGGTGCCGGTCCTCTACGGGCTGTCGGTCCTGCTCGTCCTCGCGGTCCTCACCCCGCTGGGCGCGACCGTGAACGGCGCGCACGCCTGGATCCTGCTTCCCGGCGGCTTCTCCCTCCAGCCCTCCGAGTTCACCAAGATCACGATCATCCTGGGCATGGCGATGCTGCTCGCCGCCCGGGTCGACGCGGGCGACCAGCTGCACCCCGACCACCGGACCGTCGCCAAGGCCCTCGGCCTGGCGCTGGTCCCCATGGCCGTCGTCATGCTGATGCCCGACCTCGGCTCCGTGATGGTCATGGCCGTCATCGTGCTCGGCGTGCTCCTCGCCTCCGGCGCGTCCAACCGCTGGGTCTTCGGGCTCCTCGGCGCGGGCACGGCGGGGGCGGTGGCCGTCTGGCAGCTCGGCGTCCTGGACGACTACCAGATCGCCCGCTTCGCGGCCTTCGCCAACCCGGCACTCGACCCGGCCGGGGTCGGCTACAACACCAACCAGGCCCGCATCGCGATCGGCTCCGGCGGACTCACCGGCACCGGGCTCTTCAACGGCTCCCAGACGACGGGCCAGTTCGTCCCCGAACAGCAGACCGACTTCGTCTTCACCGTCGCGGGCGAGGAGCTCGGCTTCCTCGGAGCCGGACTGATCATCGTCCTGCTCGGCGTCGTCCTGTGGCGCGCCTGCCGTATCGCCCGGGGGACGACCGAGCTGTACGGGACGATCGTGGCCGCCGGCATCATCGCCTGGTTCGCCTTCCAGTCCTTCGAGAACATCGGAATGACACTCGGGATCATGCCGGTGGCCGGACTTCCGCTGCCGTTCGTGTCCTACGGGGGCTCGTCGATGTTCGCCGTATGGGTGGCCGTCGGACTGCTCCAGTCGATCAAGGTGCAACGGCCGATGTCGGCCTGAGCGCCGAGGCCGACCGGCGCACGCCGGTCGGCCTCGGCTCCGCCCTGCATAACCCGGGGCATCGCGGATAGGTTCGTCATATGGCGGACTCGAAGCGTGAGATCGAGCGGAAGTACGAAGCGACCCCCGAGACCAGGCTGCCCGACCTGACCCGTGCGACCGGGGTCTCCGCGGTGGTCCACCGGGGCCTCAGTGAGCTGGACGCCGTCTACTACGACACCGAGGACTTCCGGCTGGCCTCGGACTCCCTCACGCTGCGCCGCAGAACGGGCGGTGACGACGCCGGGTGGCACCTCAAACTCCCCGTCTCCGCCGACGTCCGTGACGAGATCCGGGCCCCGCTCACCGACACCCTGCCGCCCGCCCTCGGCGAGTTGCTCCGCTCCCGGGTGCGGAACACGGAGGTGACCCCCGTCGTCCGGATCCTCTCCGCCCGGGACGTCCACCACCTCCTCGACGAGGACGGAGCCCTGCTCGCCGAGCTGAGCATCGACGAGGTCCTCGCGGAGCGGCTCACCGAGGAGGGGCACGGCACCACGTCGGCGTGGACCGAGCTGGAGGTCGAGCTGGCCGACGACGTCGACCCCGCCCTCCTGGACGCCGTCGAGCGGCGGCTGCGCAAGGCCGGTGTCCGGCCCTCCGCCGCGCCGTCCAAGCTGGCCAGGGCGCTGGCCGAGACCGCCCCCGGGAAGCCGCGGCCGAAGAAGGTGAAGAAGCCCTCCCCGCGCACCGCGGGCGACCATGTGCTCGCCTACGTACGCCGCCAGGTCACGGCTCTCGTCGAGCTCGACCCCGCCGTCCGCCGCGACCTGCCCGACAGCGTGCACCGCATGCGGGTCGCCACCCGCAGGCTGCGCAGCGCCTTCAGGACGTACCGCAAGGTGCTCGACCGCACCGTCACGGATCCCCTCCGCGCCGAGCTGAAGTGGCTCGCCGCCGAACTCGGGGTCGACCGCGACCAGGAAGTCCTCGGCGAACGGCTCCGCTCCCATGTCGCCGCGCTGCCCGACACCCTCCTCCTGGGCCCCGTGAGCGCCCGGCTGACGCTCACCTCCGTCGCCAGGCGCACCGATTCACGGCGACGGGTCGCCTCCGTGCTCGACGCGGAGCGCTACCTGGCCCTGCTGGACTCCCTGGACGCCCTCCTCGCCGACCCGCCCCTGCTCCCCGGAGCCGCGCGGCCGCCTCGGGACGCCCTGCCCCGCGCCGTGCTCAAGGACTACGAACGCCTCGCCACCCGCGTCGGGCACGCCCTGGACCAGCAGCCCGGCGCGGAACGCGACGTGGCCATGCACGAAGCGCGCAAGGCCGCCAAACGCGTCCGCTACGCCGCCGAGGCCGCCAGGCCGGCGCTGGGCAAGCCGGCCAAGAAGTTCGCCAAACGGATGAAGTCCGTGCAGTCGGTCCTCGGCGACCACCAGGACAGCGTCGTGGCCCGGGACGCCCTGCGCACCCTGGCGGTGCAGGCCCAGGGCGCGGGGGAGTCCGCGTTCACCTGGGGTCTTCTGTACGGGCATGAGGAGGCCGCGGCGGAGGCACGGGAACGCGAGCTGCCCGAGGTCTGGGCGCGGGCGTCACGGCCGGATCTTCGCGCGGCGCTGAAAGGCTGAGCACCGGGTTACGCTTGGTGGTCACCCCTGCCAGCTACGAAGGTCCTCAGATGTCTGCCGAGTCGGTCTTCCCACAGCTCGAAGCTCTGCTCCCGCATGTGCAGAAGCCCATTCAGTACGTCGGCGGTGAGCTGAACTCCACCGTCAAACCGTGGGACGAGTGCGACGTCCGCTGGGCGCTCATGTACCCGGACGCCTACGAGGTCGGACTGCCCAACCAGGGCGTCATGATCCTCTACGAGGTGCTCAACGAGCGTGAGGGCGTCCTCGCCGAGCGCACGTACAGCGTGTGGCCGGACCTCGAGGAGCTGATGCGCGAGCACAAGGTGCCCCAGTTCACCGTCGACAGCCACCGCCCCGTCGGCGCCTTCGACGTGTTCGGTCTCAGCTTCTCCACCGAGCTCGGCTACACCAACATGCTCACGGCCCTCGACCTCGCGGGCATCCCGCTGGAGTCCAAGGACCGCACCGTCGACCACCCGATCGTGCTGGCGGGCGGCCACGCCGCGTTCAACCCCGAGCCGATCGCGGACTTCATCGACTGCGCGGTCATCGGCGACGGCGAGCAGGCCGTCCTGGAGATCACAGAGATCATCCGCGCCTGGAAGGCCGAGGGCCGGCCCGGGGGCCGCGAGGAGGTGCTGTTCCGCCTCGCGAGGACGGGCGGCGTCTACGTCCCCGGCTTCTACGACGTCGAGTACCTCCCCGACGGCCGCATCGGCCGCGTCGTGCCCAACAAGTCCGGCGTGCCGTGGCGGGTGTCCAAGCACACCGTCATGGACCTCGACGAATGGCCGTACCCCAAGCAGCCGCTCGTCCCCCTCGCCGAGACCGTCCACGAGCGGATGTCCGTGGAGATCTTCCGCGGCTGCACCCGCGGCTGCCGTTTCTGCCAGGCCGGCATGATCACGCGCCCCGTGCGGGAGCGAAGCATCACCGGCATCGGCGAGATGGTGGAGAAGGGGCTCAAGGCCACCGGGTTCGAGGAGGTCGGCCTCCTGTCGCTCTCCTCCGCGGACCACACCGAGATCGGTGACATCGCCAAGGGCCTCGCCGACCGCTACACGGACGACAAGATCGGCCTCTCGCTGCCCTCCACCCGCGTCGACGCGTTCAACGTGGACCTGGCCAACGAGCTGACCCGCAACGGCCGCAGGTCCGGCCTCACCTTCGCCCCCGAGGGCGGCTCCGAGCGCATGCGCAAGGTCATCAACAAGATGGTCTCGGAGGAGGACCTGATCCGTACGGTCGCCACCGCGTACGGCAACGGCTGGCGCCAGGTGAAGCTGTACTTCATGTGCGGTCTGCCCACCGAGACCGACGAGGACGTCCTCCAGATCGGTGACATGGCGGTCAACGTGATCGCCAAGGGCCGCGAGGTCTCCGGGCAGAACGACATCCGCTGCACCGTCTCCATCGGCGGCTTCGTGCCCAAGCCTCACACCCCCTTCCAGTGGGCCCCGCAGCTCAGCGCCGAGGCCACCGACGCCCGGCTGAAGAAGCTCCGGGACAAGATCCGCGACGACAAGAAGTACGGCCGCTCCATCGGTTTCCGCTACCACGACGGCAAGCCCGGCATCGTCGAGGGCCTGCTCTCCCGCGGTGACCGCCGGGTCGGCTCCGTCATCCGCGAGGTCTACGAGTCCGGCGGCCGCTTCGACGGCTGGCGCGAGCACTTCAGCTACGACCTGTGGATGAGGAGCGCGGAGAAGGCGCTCCCGTCCTTCGGCGTCGACGTCGACTGGTACACCACCCGCGAGCGGACGTACGAGGAGGTCCTGCCCTGGGACCACCTGGACTCCGGCCTCGACAAGGACTGGCTCTGGGAGGACTGGCAGGACTCCCTCGACGAGACCGAGGTCGAGGACTGCCGCTGGACGCCGTGCTTCGACTGCGGCGTGTGTCCGCAGCTCGACCTGGACATCCAGATCGGCCCCACCGGCAAGAAGCTCCTGCCGCTCACGGTGGTGAAGTAACACCCCGCCCTCGTACGGGTGACAGCCGTTCCCGCCCCGCCCGGCCCCTGCCCGGCGGGGCGGACCGCTGTCAGCGCGGCGCGCTGCCTCTTCCGGACCGCCCGTCGCGCTCCGGCGAACGGCGTAATGGTGTCCGGGACCGCTCACCAAGATCAATAACCTGACGTCCGGCGCGTGCGTGCGCGCCGGCCCGACGGAGAAAGTCTTACGGAGAAGGCGAGCGGCACCCAGTGAAACTCCCGATGTTGCAGCCCATGGCCTGGCTCACCGCGGCCACCGCGCTGATGACGGTGCTCGGCACCGCCCCCGCCGGCGCCGACGGCGCATGGCACAGGACCGGCGGCGACGTCCGCAGCGGTGTCAGCGGCCTCGCCTACGAGGGCCCCGCCGGGGACGGGACCGGGGTGAACGCGCTCGTCGTGCACGACAACAAGGGGTCCGGGCAGCAGCGGATCTCCCGGATCACCCACCGGGCGGGCTCCGACGACGTCTCCCCGGTCACCTGGGACGGGCCGGAGCCGGTCGACCTCGAAGCCATCGAGGGCATTCCGGGGATGCCGGGGGAGTACCTGGCGCTCACCGCCCGCGGCATCGTCTACCGGCTGAAGGTCACCGGGTCGACGGCGACGGTCGTCGACCACTCGCCGCTCCCGTCGATCGGTGAGGGCGACGACTTCGAGAGCTTCGCGCTGGTCGCACGGAACGGGAAGCTCGCCGCCCTGTGGGCCGACCGGGGAACGGGCGACAGCCGTCCCGCCACGCTGTACGCGGCGCCCCTCACCTTCGCCTCGTGGGGGCAGCCCCGGTTCGGCACCGTGACACGCCGGACCTACCGTGCCGCCCACCCCGCCGTCGCCGGTACCCGCCACATCTCCGACATCACGGTGACCGACTCGGGCCGGATCGTCGTGAGTTCGGCCGCGGACGCGGGGGACGACGGCCCGTTCGACTCCGCGGTGAGCGAAGCGGGCAGGGTCGCCGTCTCGGCCGACGGCAAGGTGCGGGTCACGCTCGCGACCGCCCCGGCCGTGCTCGGCACCTTCCCCCGGTACAAGATCGAAGCGGTGGAGTGCCTGCCCGCGTCCGCCGACGCGCTCCTCGGCACCGACGACGAGAATCTCGGCGGGTCCGTGCGGGCCATGGCCCTCTGCTGAGTTCTTCCTTGCCGGGAAACCCTGGGGAGGGTCTTCGCGTCCCTAACGGCATGGACCTCGACAAGCACCGCACGCCCGCGCCGTACGAAGGCGGAGAAGGCTGTCTGACGACCCTCGTCAGGATTCCCGTCAGGATCGTCGTGCTCGTCCTGGTCCTGCCGGTCCGGATGCTCTGGGATCTTCTCGTCGCGGGAGGACGTCTCGCGGAGCGGGTGCTGCTGCGCCCCCTCGGGCGGGCGCTGGAGTGGCTGTACGACCAGGTGCTCGTCCCGGTCGGGAGGGCGCTCGCCCGGCTGACCGTGGCCCTTCTCGTATGGCCCTGGGTAGGCCTGTGGCGCTACGTCGTCGTCCCGGTCGTCCGGTACGGGGTCGTCGTCCCGCTGGTGTGGCTCTACGGAGCCGTACTCACCCCGGCCGGACACGGGCTGCGGTGGGTGTACGACAAGCTGCTCGTCCCGGCGGTCACCGGACTCGTCACCCTCCTCCTGGTGTGGCCCGCCGTCGGCGTGTGGCGGTACGTCCTGAAGCCGCTCGGCATCGCGGCGGACTGGCTCGTGGTGCACCTGGTCGTGCTGCCGCTCGTGTGGGTACACCGGCACGTGCTCACCCCGGTGGGACACGGCATCGCGTGGACGCTCCTGATGGCCGGAAAGGGGCTCGCCGCCACCGGCCGGGGGCTGTGGACCGCCGTCGTATGGCTGGTCATGACCCTGCTCGTGCTGCCGCTCGCGTGGGTGTACCGCCGGGTCCTGGCGCCGGTGGGCCGGGAGATCGCGGCGGCCTTCGGCGTCGCCTGGCGGGTCGCAGGGTTCATCTCCCGCGCCGTCGGCCGCGCCCTGGCCTGGCTGGCGTGGCACCTGGTCGGTGCGCCGGTGACCTGGGTCTACCGCGCGGTGTGCACGCCGGTGGGGCATTTCCTGCGCGACGTGGCCTGGGCGCCCGTCAAGCGGGTCGCACTGGAGGCGGGACGCGCGGCCCGCGGCGCACTCGCCTCGGCCCGGGAGACCCTCCGCGCGGCCCGCAGGGACGCGTGGCGCGCACTGGTGGGACCACCGCAGGTCACGGACGCGCGGGAACTCGATGGGTCCGCGGCGCGTACCCTGGGTAGGACAACGACTGTCCCCAGCGCGGCGCCCGCACCAGAGATCTCCCTGCTTGCCGACGAAACCGTCAAGCGGGGGTGAGCCGGAGCGGCACCCCGGGGCACCCTGTACTTCGTGGGCGGCACGCCACCGCGGCCGCCCCGCACCGAGGAGAAGAACCACTGGGCAAGCGACAGCCCGAAGGCCCGCCGCCCGCACCGGCGGTGCAGCGCATCCGACTGCGCTACACCAAGCGGGGCCGCCTCCGGTTCACGAGTCACAGAGACTTCCAGCGTGCCTTCGAGCGGGCGTTGCGCCGCTCCGAGGTGCCGATGGCCTACTCGGCCGGCTTCACCCCGCACCCGAAGGTGTCGTACGCCAACGCCGCCCCCACGGGGACGGGCAGCGAGGCCGAATTCCTGGAGATCGCCCTCACCGAGGCGCGGGATCCGGACACTCTGCGCAAGCTGCTCGACGCGTCGATGCCCGAGGGCCTCGACGTCATCGACGCGGTGGAGGCCCGCACCTCGGGCCTCGCGGACCGGCTGACCGCCTCCGTGTGGGAGATGCGGCTGGACGGGGTCACCGTCCAGGACGCCGAAAAAGCCGTCGCCGCCTTCCTGGGCGCGGAGACCGTGGAGGTCCAGCGCCGCGCGAAGAACGGCATGCGGACCTTCGACGCCCGTGCGGCGGTCGCCGGTCTGGAGGCTCTTGATCCACAGCCTGATAGGTCCGGGGACGGGCCCTGTGCGATACTGCGGCTGGTAGTACGGCACGTGACGCCTGCCGTGCGACCCGACGACGTCCTGTCCGGTCTCCGAGCTGTGGCCGACCTGGCGCCGCCGGTCCCCGCAGCGGTGACCAGGCTGGCGCAGGGGCTCTTCGACGAGGAGTCCGGCACGGTGACCGACCCGCTCGCGCCTGACCGCGAGGCAGCCCCGGCCGTTTCCACGGCCGATCCGGCAGCCGCCGCGACGGCGCCGGAAGGTGCAGGTTCCGCGTAAGGCGGTCGTTGTAGCGCAGCCCTCGGACTCGGGAGCCACCTGGGTCGGGCCGCGCACCGCCCCATAAGACTTTCGCCAGGCCGTGCGTAGCGCGTACGGAACCGGCGAGCCAGACATCAGCTCCCGTGCGGCGCCCGCGCCCCGGACGGCGGTATCGCGCACATCGCGCGAATCGCGTCGGACCGGAACAAGGCGTGGCGCCCGGGAGCGCGACGGGAGAACCGCCCGCATGCACGAGCCGAACGAACCCGGTACCACCGGAAACCCCGTAAACGCGGAGGACAACAACGCCCCCGGGGACAAGTTGCCGCCGCGCCGCAGGCGCCGCGCGGCGTCCCGCCCCGCCGGCCCGCCGTCGGGCGCGCCGGGCGCGTCCGCCGCCGAGGACGTCACGCCGGCCATACCGGCCGCTTCCGCCGAGCAGGCCGAGCCCGCCGCAGAGGCCGCGCCGCCGTCACGTACCCGTCGCCGTGCGGTCCGTAAGGCGACCGCTCCGGCGGGTGCGCCGCAGGCCGCCGCCGAGGTCGTGGAGCCGGTCAGCGAGCCCGCCGACGGGACCCCGGCCGCCGCCCCGGAGACCCCTGCCGTGAGCGCCGAGGCGGACGAGGCCGCGCCGCCGGCACGTGCCCGTCGCCGTGCGGTCCGTAAGGCGACCGCTCCGGCGGGTGCGCCGCAGGCCGCCGCCGAGGTCGTGGAGCCGGTCACCGAGCCCGCCGACGGGACCCCGGCCGAGGATGAGACCGAAGAGGCCGTCGAGGCCCCCGTCGTGGAGGCCCCCCGTGGCCGTCGCCGCGCCACCCGCAAGGCCACCGCTCCGGCGGGTTCCCCCCAGGCGGACGGGACCGCCGCGCAGGACATCGTGGCCGAGCCGGTGAAGGCTCCCGAGCCCGTAGCCGAGGCCCCCGCGGAGCCGGCCGAGCCCGCCGCCGCGCCGCGAGGCCGTACCCGCCGTCGTGCGTCTGCCCCGGCCGGGGCGCCGCAGGGCGCCCGGAGCGCCGAATCCCCGGCCGCGATCGTGGCCGAACCGGCTGCCGAGGCCGCCGAACCCGTCCGCGCCGAGGAGACCGTCGAGGCGCCGCCCGCCGAGGCCGCGCCGCCCGCACGGGGCCGCCGCCGTGCCTCCCGTAAGGCGTCCGCGCCGGCCGGTGCCCCGCAGCCCGTCGAGGAGGTCGCCGAGGCGGCCGCCGAGAAGGGCGAGGAACTCCCCGCCGCAGTGGCCGAGGAGCTGGCCTCCGAGGCCGAGCAGGTCGAGGAGGCCGCGCCGCGCGGCCGCCAGCGCCGCCGCGCCACCGCCGCCGCCGGCCGTCCCGAGTTCACCGGGAAGACCGAGGAGCCCGCCCGCAAGGGACGCCGCGCGACGCGCCCCGCCGTGGCCGTCTTCCAGGCCCCGGTCTTCGCCGAGCCGATGTTCCAGACCCCGGAGACCGCGGCTGCCGCCGCTGCCGCCGCGGGTTCCGCCCCGGCCTACGACGAGGGCGACGAGGTCGAGGAGCAGAAGAGCGCGGACCGCGCGCCGCGTAAGGCCGAGAGCAGGCAGACCGCCGAGGCCGCCGCACCCGCCGAGGCCGCCGCACCCGCCGAGGCTGCCGAGTCCGCGCCTCAGGGCGGTTCGCGTCGCCGTCGCCGCCGTCGTGGCGAGGCCGTCGAGACCGAGCCGGCCGCGACCCCGGTGACGCTTCCGGCCGAGCAGGAGGCTCCGGCCGCCCCCGTCGAGGACGAGCACGAGGCCGAGACCGAGACGGACGCCGAGCACGAGGGCGACGAGACGGACGAGTACGGGGACCGCCCCTCGCGCCGTCGCCGCCGTGGGGGCCGCCGCCGTCGTCGCGGTGAGGCCAACGACACGGACGACGTGGAGCAGCACGACGACGACGCCGCGGACCGTTCCGAGGACGAGCAGCAGGCGCACGACGACGAGGACGAGGAGGAGCACGAGTCCTCCTCCGGCTCCAGCAGCAGCCGTCGCCGCCGTCGTCGTCGCCGCCGCAGCGGGGACGCCGCCGGCGAGGACACGGGCACGGGCGCCGACGACCCGGAGCGCACGGTCGTCAAGGTCCGCGAGCCCCGTAAGAAGGAGGCCGAGCGCGAGCCCGGCACCGGCTTCGACGAGGTCCAGTCCATCAAGGGCTCGACCCGCATGGAGGCCAAGAAGCAGCGCCGCCGCGAGGGTCGCGAGCAGGGCCGCCGCCGCGTCCCGATCATCACCGAGGCCGAGTTCCTGGCCCGCCGCGAGGCCGTCGAGCGTGTCATGGTCGTCCGCCAGAGCGGCGAGCGCACCCAGATCGGCGTCCTCGAGGACAACGTGCTCGTCGAGCACTACGTGAACAAGGAGCAGGCCACCAGCTACGTCGGCAACGTCTACCTGGGCAAGGTGCAGAACGTACTGCCGTCCATGGAGGCCGCCTTCGTCGACATCGGCAAGGGCCGCAACGCCGTCCTCTACGCGGGCGAGGTCAACTTCGAGGCGCTCGGCATGGCCCACGGGCCGCGCCGCATCGAGACCGCGCTCAAGTCCGGCCAGTCCGTCCTCGTCCAGGTGACGAAGGACCCGATCGGCCACAAGGGCGCCCGCCTGACCAGCCAGGTCTCGCTGCCCGGCCGGTACCTGGTCTACGTGCCCGAGGGCTCGATGACCGGCATCAGCCGCAAGCTGCCCGACACCGAGCGCGCCCGGCTGAAGACCATCCTCAAGAAGATCGTCCCCGAGGACGCGGGCGTCATCGTGCGCACCGCCGCCGAGGGCGCGAGCGAGGACGAGCTGCGCCGCGACGTCGAGCGGCTGCAGGGCCAGTGGGAAGAGATCCAGAAGAAGTCGAAGAACACCAGCAGCTCCAACGCGCCGACGCTGCTCTACGGCGAGCCGGACATGACCGTCCGGGTCGTCCGCGACATCTTCAACGAGGACTTCTCGAAGGTGATCGTCAGCGGTGACGATGCCTGGGACACCATCCACGGCTACGTCTCGCACGTGGCACCGGACCTCACGGACCGGCTGTCGCGCTGGACCTCCGAGGTCGACGTCTTCGCGACGTACCGCATCGACGAGCAGCTGATGAAGGCGCTGGACCGCAAGGTCTATCTGCCGAGCGGCGGCTCGCTGGTGATCGACAAGACCGAGGCGATGGTCGTCGTCGACGTCAACACCGGCAAGTTCACCGGCCAGGGCGGAAACCTCGAGGAGACCGTCACCAAGAACAACCTGGAGGCGGCCGAGGAGATCGTCCGCCAGCTGCGGCTGCGCGACCTCGGCGGCATCGTCGTCGTCGACTTCATCGACATGGTGCTGGAGTCCAACCGGGACCTGGTCCTGCGGCGGCTCCTGGAGTGCCTGGGCCGGGACCGTACGAAGCACCAGGTCGCCGAGGTCACCTCGCTGGGCCTGGTCCAGATGACCCGTAAGCGGGTGGGCCAGGGTCTGCTGGAGTCCTTCTCCGAGACCTGCGTCCACTGCAACGGCCGCGGTGTGATCGTCCACATGGAGCAGCCCACGGCCGTCGGCGGCGGCGGTGGCAAGCGGTCCAAGAAGCGCGGCCGCGGCGGGGCGGGACACGAGCACGAGCACGGCCAGGAGCACGAGCACGAGCTGCCGGCCGAGGCCGAGGCCGAGGCCGAGACCGAGGCAGAGGTGGCCGCCGAGGTCGCCGCCCCGGTGGCGCTGCCCGAGCCGGAGTTCGTCGCCGACGAGGAGCTGTACAGCAGCCCGGCCGAGGCCGAGGCGGCAGCGTCGCGCGGCCGTGGCCGCCGGCGTGCGACCCGTAAGGTCACGGCTCCGGCCGGCGCGCCCGCCCCGGTGGCCGAGACCGCCCCGGCGGCCCCGGCGGCCGAGGAGAAGCAGCAGCCCGAGCCGGTGGCCGAGGCCCCGGTGGAGGCTCCCGCCGCACCCGAGGCCGAGGCCGCACCTCCGGCGCGTACGCGTCGCAGGGCGACCAGGAAGGCGACCGCTCCGGCGGGCTCGCCCAAGCAGGCCGACGTGACACCGCCGGTCCGTCCGGCCGAGCCCGCGGCGGAGCCCGTCGCGGCCGAGGACCCGGTCGTCGAGGCCGCCGCGGCGCCGGCGCCCGCTCCCTCGGAGAAGGCGGCGGAGCCCGAGGCGCCGGCGGCTGACGAGGAGTCCGCTCCGGCCGCCCCGCCGCGCGCCCGTCGCCGGGTGACCCGCAAGGTCACCACTCCGGCGGGGTCGCCGGCCGGCGCCGATGAGGCAGCGGCCGTCGTGGTCACGGGTACCGACTCCGAGGCCGCCGGCACCGAAGCTGCGGAATCGGAGGAGCCGGTCAAGAAGACCGCTGCGCGGAAGACCGCGAAGAAGGCCACGGCGAAGAAGGCGGCCACCAAGAAGACGGCGGCCAAGACGGTCGCGAAGAAGACCGCGGCGAAGAAGACGACGACGAAGAAGGCAGCGGCGAAGAAGACCGTCGCCGCCGAGCAGTCGTCGCCTTCCGTGACGGCCTCGACCGACCTCTAGGGGACCGGCCGGGAAGTGACAGCGTCTGTGGGCCCCGCCTCGACCGAGGCGGGGCCCACAGACGCGTGTGGGCCGGGCAGCGGCCCGTCCCGCACCGTGGCGGGGACGGGGGCGCACCACGGCCCC
The DNA here is from genome assembly GCF_045039765.1 of Streptomyces sp. NBC_01166. Taxonomy (NCBI): domain Bacteria; kingdom Bacillati; phylum Actinomycetota; class Actinomycetes; order Kitasatosporales; family Streptomycetaceae; genus Streptomyces; species Streptomyces sp. NBC_01166. The sequence goes on along the minus strand of NZ_CP108613.1, from coordinate 2,858,132 downwards.
GCGCGCCCGGCCTGGGCAGGGGGCGCGCGGAGGGCCGGAGCACCGCCGCCACGGGCCCCTGCGCGTCGTCCTGCGGGGCGGCGACCCCGGCTGGACATCCATCCCTGCCCAGTCGCTTTTCGGGGGCTCCAGTGGGCCGTCCGGGCCGTTCCGCTGCCTGCCCGGGGCCGGTTTGACCGGCAAGGCGGCTGTCCGTAGTCTTAACGCTCGGTGTGTTTCCGTACGCACCTCCCCCTGAGCACATCCCTTCCGGCTTCGGCGCGCGCATCGCGCACCTGCGGGAGAGGCCGCTCATCCTTCCGGATCGTCCCGGGCCCCGGCCCGTGCGAGCGGCTGGCATCAGGGGATCCGTTCCGAGTGAGAGAGAGATCCGCGTGTACGCCATCGTGCGCAGCGGTGGTCGCCAGCACAAGGTTGCTGTCGGCGACATCGTTGAGGTTGACAAGATTTCCACCGCCAAGGTTGGCGACACGGTCGAGCTCTCGACCCTGCTCGTTGTCGACGGCGACGCCGTGACCAGCGACCCCTGGGTCCTGGACGGCATCAAGGTCCAGGCCGAGATCGTGGACCACCACAAGGGCGCGAAGATCGACATCCTTCGCTACAAGAACAAGACGGGTTACCGCCGTCGCCAGGGTCACCGCCAGCAGTACACGGCGATCAAGGTCACCGGTATCCCCGCGGCTGCGAAGTAAGGGACTGAGGAGACATGGCACACAAGAAGGGCGCATCGTCCACTCGGAACGGGCGCGATTCCAATTCCCAGCGGCTCGGCGTGAAGCGCTTCGGCGGTCAGGCCGTGAACGCCGGTGAGATCCTGGTCCGCCAGCGCGGCACCCACTTCCACCCGGGCACGGGCGTCGGCCGTGGCGGCGACGACACGCTGTTCGCGCTGACCGCCGGTGCGGTGGAGTTCGGTACGCACCGTGGCCGCAAGGTCGTGAACATCGTTCCCGTCGCTGCCTGAGTCAGGCAACGGCTGAACGACAAGGCACCTTCCGAGGGCGGATCTCAGCTTTCCCGGTAACCGGGGAAGCGGGTCCGCCCTCGGCGCGTTACGTCAAGAGACATTCCCGTATTTTTCCGTAGTACCTGGAGGCACCCACCATGACCACCTTCGTGGACCGCGTCGAGCTGCATGCCGCCGCGGGTAACGGAGGCCACGGCGTGGCCTCCGTACACCGTGAGAAGTTCAAGCCGCTCGGCGGTCCCGACGGGGGCAACGGCGGGCGCGGCGGCGATGTGATCCTCGTCGTCGAGCAGGCCGTGACGACGCTGCTGGACTACCACCACCACCCCCACCGCAAGGCCACGAACGGCCAGCCCGGCGCCGGTGACAACCGCTCCGGCAAGGACGGCCAGGACCTCGTGCTGCCCGTGCCGGACGGCACCGTCGTCCTCGACAAGGCCGGCAACGTCCTCGCCGACCTGGTCGGTCAGGGGACCACCTTCGTCGCGGGCCAGGGCGGCCGCGGCGGCCTCGGCAACGCCGCGCTGGCCTCCGCCCGCCGCAAGGCGCCCGGCTTCGCGCTGCTCGGTGAGCCGGGGGAGAGCCGGGACATCGTCCTGGAGCTCAAGACCGTCGCCGACGTCGCGCTCGTGGGCTACCCGAGCGCCGGCAAGTCCTCGCTGATCTCGGTGCTCTCCGCCGCCAAGCCGAAGATCGCGGACTACCCGTTCACGACCCTCGTCCCCAACCTGGGCGTCGTCACCGCCGGCTCGACCGTCTACACCATCGCGGACGTCCCGGGGCTCATCCCCGGCGCCAGCCAGGGCAAGGGCCTCGGCCTGGAGTTCCTCCGGCACGTCGAGCGCTGCTCCGTCCTGGTGCACGTCCTGGACACCGCGACGCTGGAGTCGGACCGCGACCCGGTCTCCGACCTCGACATGATCGAGGAGGAGCTGCGGCTGTACGGCGGCCTCGAGAACCGCCCGCGCATCGTCGCCCTCAACAAGGTCGACATCCCGGACGGCCAGGACCTCGCCGACATGATCCGCCCCGACCTGGAGGAGCGCGGCTACCGCGTCTTCGAGGTCTCGGCCATCGCGCACAAGGGCCTCAACGAACTCTCGTACGCCCTCGCCGGGATCATCGCCGAGGCGCGGGCCAGCAAGCCGAAGGAGGAGTCGACGCGGGTCGTCATCCGTCCCAAGGCCGTCGACGACGCCGGCTTCACCGTGACGGTGGAGGACGACGGCATCTACCGCGTGCGCGGTGAGAAGCCCGAGCGCTGGATCCGCCAGACCGACTTCAACAACGACGAGGCCGTCGGCTACCTCGCGGACCGGCTCAACCGGCTCGGTGTCGAGGACGAGCTGCGCAAGGCGGGCGCCCGGGCCGGCGACGGCGTGGCCATCGGCGCCGAGGACAACGCGGTCGTCTTCGACTGGGAGCCGACCATGGCCGCCGGGGCCGAGATGCTGGGCCGCCGTGGCGAGGACCACCGCATGGAGGCTCCGCGCCCCGCCGCGCAGCGCCGCCGCGAGCGCGAGTCCGAGCGCGACGCCGCGCAGCGCGAGTACGAGGGGTTCGAGCCCTTCAGCGACTGATGACGCGGTCCCGCCCGGTGACGGGAAGCCACCCGGGCGGGACGCGGGGGTACGGAGGGTGCCGATGGGCCGCGCGGGTGAAATCCGGTGCGCGGAGGCCCGCTCAAAGGTGCTCCATGCCGCTCACGCGTGTGGCGTCGGTCACCTGCCCGAAGGGCCGCGGTTCAGGTGTTTCTCCTGTGTGGCAGGGGAACGGCAGGTGTTCACCGGGTGAGGCGCACTCGACGTCCACCTTGCGAGATGGTAACGGAGAGTGTAACCATCGGGATGTTCCCCAGCCCTCGCAAGGTAGGTCGTCTGTGTCTGAGCAGTACATAGCCCAAGTCCGCACCACGGCAGTCGTACTCGCCGGCGGTACCGGTCAGCGCGTGGGTCTGTCGATACCGAAGCAGCTGCTGAAGATCGCCGGCAAAGCCGTCATCGAGCACACTCTGAGCATCTTCCAGCAGGCCGAATCGATCGACGACGTCATCGTCCTGATGGCTCCGGGTTATGTCTCCGATGTCGAGAAGATCGTCGCGAAGGCCGGCCTGACCAAGGTCATCAAGGTGATCGAGGGCGGTTCGACCCGCAACGAGACCACCGAACGTGCCATCGCGGCACTCGGCGAGGGCCTGGCCGACGGGGAGGACCGCAACGTACTGTTCCACGACGCCGTGCGCCCTCTGCTCTCCCAGCGGGTGATCAAGGACTGCGTCGAGGCGCTCGAGCGCTACCAGGCGGTCGACGTCGCCATTCCGTCCGCCGACACCATCATCGTGACCCGCACCCACGGCGAGGACGGCGCGTTCATCACGGACGTACCGGACCGCTCCCGGCTGCGTCGCGGCCAGACGCCCCAGGCGTTCAAGCTGTCGACCATCCGGCGGGCCTACGAGGTCGCCTCGGGTGACCCCAACTTCCAGGCCACCGACGACTGTTCGGTAGTCCTGAAGTACCTGCCGGACGTGCCGATCTACGTCGTCGCGGGCGACGAGTACAACATGAAGGTCACCCAGCCGGTCGACGTCTTCATCGCGGACAAGCTGTTCCAGCTGGCCTCGACGGCCGTTCCGCAGCCGACGGGCGAGGCGGGCTACCGGGAACTGCTCACCGGCAAGACCATGGTGGTCTTCGGCGGGTCGTACGGCATCGGGGCGGACATCGCGTCGCTCGCGGAGTCGTTCGGCGCCAAGGTGTACGCCCTCGGGCGCTCCACCACGGGGACGCACATCGAGAACCCGGAACACGTCGACGACGCGCTCTCCAAGGCGTACGCGGAGACCGGGCGCATCGACTACGTGGTCAACACCGCCGGCGTGCTGCGCATCGGCAAGCTGGCCGAGACCGACAGCGCGACGATCCAGGAGGCGCTGAACGTCAATTACCTGGCGCCCGTCCAGATCGCCCGCGCCTCGTACAAGTACCTGGCGGAGACCAAGGGCCAGCTGCTGCTCTACACCTCCAGCAGCTACACCCGCGGCCGCGCCGAGTACAGCCTCTACTCCTCCACCAAGGCCGCCATGGTGAACCTCACCCAGGCGCTGTCGGACGAGTGGGCGGCGGACGGGGTCCGGGTGAACTGCGTCAACCCCGAGCGGACCGCGACGCCGATGCGGACCAAGGCGTTCGGCGAGGAGCCGGTGGGCTCGCTGCTCTCCTCCGAGGCCGTGGCCCGTACGTCCGTGGACGTCCTGCTGTCCGAGATGACCGGCCATGTGATCGACGTCCGCCAGCAGGACCCGACCCGTGGGGCGAGCGAGGCGTCCGGCTTCGAGCAGGCCCTGGCCTCGGTGCTGGACCGTCAGATCGATGTGCCATAATCAGTGATCGACTATTCGGACCCCGTCGGTTCGCCGTAAGGGCGAAACCGGCGGGGTCCGAATGCGTGAAGGCGCTCTTCACAATTTCCCCGCAAGGTAATCCAGTCGGCATTCTCAGGAGCGGTACTTCGTGATTTCGAAAGCCATTCGTTTGGCTCGTGTCGGCAGCGGTTCGGAGCTGGCCGCCGCGCTTCTCCTGGGTCTGGGCTTCCCGTGCGTCATGGTCGCGGCCATAGTCCCCAACCTGTGGTTCTTCGCGGCAGCAGCCTTCGTGACGTATGCGGCGGACCAATATCTTCACCGCTGCGGCAGCTATCTCATCAACCGGCTCGCCGCGGTGCGCGCGGGTCTTTCGATCCGCTTCCTGGTGCGTCAGCTGCTGCTGATCCTGCTGCTCTCGCGCATGGGCTACGGCGAGGCGGCCCTCTTCTACGTGACCGTGGCCTGCCTGCTGGCCTTCTACGGGCTCCAGGCGCCGCAGAGCGCGATAGTCACCCTCATCCGGCTGCGCCGCAAGCTGCCGGTGGTCACGCGGAACATCGACCTCAGCGCCGTGGCCATCGGGGACGCCCCGCCGCGCAGGCTGATGAGCCGTCCGGCCGAGAAGATGCTGCACCTGGACCTGTTCGCCCTGATCGGCGTGCTGGTCGCCATCGAGACCGGCACCGCCGCCTTCGCGTACGGCGGCCTGGCGCTCATGCTCGGCTTCGCCGTCCTCTACCTCGCCGCGCTGCTGCCCTACGCGCGCCCCAGCCGCCTCGTCCCGCCGGAGGCCAAGGTCCTCGCGGCGGTCGACGACTGGCTGGGCACCTACCGGCCGACGGTCATCATGTACTTCTCCGGATCCAAGGATTCGGCGTACCAGGTGAACATGTGGCTGGAGACGATGGCCCAGCTCGGCGGGCGGCCGCTGATCTTCCTGCGTGAGCGGAACATCGTCCCCCAGCTGGCGATGACCTCGGTGCCGGTGCTCTGCGTGCCCGGCGGGGTCCACCTGATGAACCTGGACCTCTCGTCGGTCCGCGTGGCCCTGTACGCGGCGAACGTCGGCAAGAACATCCACATGCTGCGGGTCCCGACGATGAAGCACGTCTTCATCGGCCACGGCGACAGCGACAAGCTCGCCAGCGTCAACCCGTACAGCAAGGTGTACGACGAGGTGTGGACCGCCGGGAAGGCCGGGCGGGACCGCTACGCGCTGGCCGACGTCGGCATCCGCGACGAGGACATCGTCGAGGTGGGACGCCCCCAGCTCGCCTCGATCAAGCCGTGGACCGGCGCCCCGAAGAACCCGATCCCGACCGTGCTGTACGCGCCCACCTGGGAAGGCTGGGACGACAACCCCGGCAACACCTCGCTGCTGCTGGCGGGCGAGAACATCGTCAGGCGTCTGCTCACCGCCGACGAGCCGGTCCGGGTGCTCTACAAGCCGCACCCCTTCACCGGCACCCGCAGCCGGAAGGCCAAGGCCGTGCACGCCCGTATCACCGCGATGATCGAGCAGGCCGCCGCCGAACGCGCCACCGACCCCCGGTGGGCGAAGGAGCGCGACGCGCTGCGCGCCGGGCAGGCCGAGGCGCAGGCCGCGATGCTCAGCATCGAGACGCGGCTGTCCCGGCTCGCCGGCAGTTCGCAGACCGACAGGGACGAGGCCGAGCAGTCCCGGGACGCCAAGGTCGACCCCGAGACCGAGGCGGAGACCGCGAAGCTCAGGGAAGAGTGGAACGACGCCTACTGGCGTTCCACCGGCTGGTGGGAGCACAAGGTCATCGTCGGGGCCGCGCCCCGTCTGTACGACTGCTTCAACGAGTCGGACGCCATGGTCTCGGACATCTCCAGCGTGGTCTCGGACTTCATCGCGAGCGGCAAGCCGTACGCGGTGACCGACTCGGCCGCGATGGGCGTGGAGGAATTCCGGCGTCAGAACACCGCGGTGCGCGCCGCGGTGATCCTCTCGAACTCGGCGGTCGAGCTGGACGAGCTGATGGCAGCCGTCACCGACCCGGCAGCCGACTCCCTGGGAGAGGCCCGGCGTGAGCTGAAGCAGTATCTGCTCGGCCCCGACGAGCCCACCTCCATCGAACAGTTCGACACGGCGGTCCGGGAACTGGCCGCCAAGGCGGAGGCGCGCAACATCGGTGTCGCCCGGAGCCTCGGCGAACCCGTGGGCGGCTGATCCCGGGAAGGCACACATCGGGCATGGGCCCGTCGAAACCTGGAAACAGGTTTCGACGGGCCTTTGTGGTGCAGCTCACAGGTCGAAAATGGGTGCCGCGCACAACCAACGCGCCGTATCGGCTGTCTCAATTGAACGTGAACGACAGTGCGATTCCCGGCGGCTGCGCGACGTCGCCGGGGTGTACATCGGTGATGCCGTGTTCACTCCTTGGCCTGCATCGGGCAGGGGTCCGGAGTAGACGGAGCCGTGGAGAGGGATGTTCCCGCCCACGGGGCCGACTCGGCCCGGGGCCCGCGCGACCGGGTGGACGCGTCGGCCTTACCTTCCCGTGCGGCAGGGGAGCCAGGGATTTCACAGTAAAATCACATTGCGCTCAGCCTGCTTCGTTCGCACCGGTGTCCAGCACTCGATCACCACACTCTCAATATGGGGACAGAAAAACGTGAAGGCTCTCGTACTCTCCGGTGGGGCGGGCACCCGTCTGCGCCCCATCACCCACACATCGGCCAAGCAGCTGGTGCCGGTCGCCAACAAGCCGGTTCTCTTCTACGGCCTGGAGGCCATCGCCGAGGCGGGCATCACCGAGGTCGGCATCGTCGTCGGTGACACGGTCGACGAGATCCGGGAAGCCGTGGGTGACGGCTCCGAGTTCGGGATCGAGGTCACCTACATCCCGCAGGACGAGCCGCTGGGCCTGGCCCACGCCGTGCTCATCGCCCGGGAGTTCCTCGGCGACGACGACTTCGTCATGTACCTCGGCGACAACTTCATCGTCGGTGGCATCAGCGGGCTGGTCGAGGAATTCCGCGGCGACCGGCCCGACGCCCAGATCCTGCTGACGCATGTCCCCAACCCCACCTCCTTCGGTGTCGCGGAGCTCGACTCCGACGGACGGGTCGTCGCCCTGGAGGAGAAGCCGAAGGCCCCCAAGAGCGATCTGGCCCTGGTCGGCGTCTACCTCTTCACCCCCTCCATCCACGAGGCGGTCCGCTCGATCGAGCCGTCCTGGCGGGGCGAGCTGGAGATCACCCACGCCATCCAGTGGCTGATCGACCAGCAGCGGAACGTGCGCTCCACCACGATCTCCGGGTACTGGAAGGACACCGGCAACGTCACCGACATGCTGGAGGTCAACCGCTCGGTGCTGGAGACCATCGAGCCGTACGCCGAGGAGGCGGAGGTCGACGACGGCAGCGAGATCATCGGCCGGGTCCGCATCGAGAAGGGGGCCAAGGTGACCGGGAGCCGCATCGTGGGCCCCGTGATCATCGGGGCGGACTCGGTGATCAGCGACTCCTACGTCGGCCCGTTCACCTCGGTCTCCGAAGGCTGCAACATCGCGGACAGCGAGATCGAGTACTCCATCGTCCTGAAGGACGCCTCCATCATCGGAGTCCGGCGGGTCGAGGCGTCGCTCATCGGCCGCAACGTCGAAGTGACCCCCGCCCCCCGCAGCCCCTCCGCCCACCGACTCGTACTCGGCGACCACAGCAAGGTGCAGATCTCCTCATGACGACCAATATCCTGGTGACCGGCGGGGCCGGCTTCATCGGTTCCCACTACGTCCGCACCCTGCTGGGCGCCGAGGGGCCGGGCGACGTGGCTGTCACGGTGCTCGACAAGCTCACCTACGCGGGCAACCCGGCCAACCTCGACGAGGTCCGTGACCACCCCGGCTTCGCCTTCGTGCAGGGCGACATCTGCGATCCCGAACTCGTCGGCAAGCTGATGGCCGAGCACGACCAGGTGGTGCACTTCGCCGCCGAGTCCCACGTGGACCGCTCCATCGACGGCGGAGCCGAATTCGTCCGTACGAACGTCGTCGGCACGCACACCCTGATCCACGCCGCGCACCTGGCCGGGATCAAGACCTTCGTGCACATCTCGACGGACGAGGTCTACGGGTCGATCGACGAGGGATCCTGGCCGGAGACGCACCCGCTCGAGCCCAACTCGCCGTACTCCTCCGCCAAGGCGTCCAGCGACCTGATCGCCCTCTCGTACCACCGCACCCACGGCCTCGACGTGCGGGTGACCCGGTGCTCGAACAACTACGGGCACCACCACTTCCCCGAGAAGGTCATCCCGCTCTTCGTCACCAACCTGCTGGACGGCAAGACCGTCCCGCTGTACGGCGACGGGGCGAACGTCCGCGACTGGCTGCACATCGACGACCACGTCCAGGGCATCGAGCTGGTGCGCACGAAGGGCCGGGCCGGCGAGGTCTACAACATCGGCGGTGGAACCGAACTCTCCAACAAGGAGCTGACCGGCCTGCTGCTCGAGGCCTGCGGCGCCGACTGGGAGACCAGCGTGACCTACGTCGAGGACCGCAAGGGCCACGACCGCCGTTACTCGGTCGACTGCACCAAGATCAGGGAAGAGCTCGGCTACGAGCCCCGCAAGGACTTCAAGCAGGGGCTCGCCGAGACCGTCCAGTGGTACCGCGACAACCGCGCCTGGTGGGAGCCGCTGAAGGACCGCGCGGCTCTCTGAGCCCTACGCCCTACGATGCGGGGTGAACCCCGGCGGTGAGCGACGCGGGAGCCGGCCCCCAGGGGTTCCGGCTCCCCACGCGCTGCCGGGTTCGCGTCGGCTCACGGTTCACGCCGGCAGGCACAACAGAAAGCGGGATGCGGTATGAGCGGCAGTTGGCTGGTCACAGGAGCGGGCGGGATGCTCGCGCAGGACGTCCTGGCCAGGTTGGCCCGGGACGGCGAGACCGCTGTGGGTCTGGACCGCAAGGCGCTGGACATCACCGACGCGGGTTCCGTGCGACGGGCCGTCGAGGAGCACGGCCCGTCCGTGATCGTCAATTGTGCCGCCTGGACCGCGGTGGACGACGCCGAGACCCGCGAGGACGAGGCGCTGCGCATCAACGGGGAGGGCCCACGGCTCCTCGCCGAGGTCTGCGCCGAGTACGGAATCGTGCTCCTCCAGGTCTCCACCGACTACGTGTTCGACGGACAGGCGAGCGAGCCTTACGCCGAGGACGCGCCCACCGCGCCGAGGAGCGCCTACGGGCGGACCAAGCTGGCGGGCGAGCGGGCCGTCCTCTCCCTTCTGCCCGACAAGGGTTACGTCGTCCGCACCGCGTGGCTGTACGGAGCGGGCGGAGGCAACTTCGTCCGTACGATGATCAAGCTCGAGGGCATCAAGGACACGCTGGACGTCGTGGACGACCAGCTGGGTCAGCCCACCTGGACCGGTGACCTGGCCGACCGGCTCGTCCGGCTGGGGCAGGGCGCCCTCGCCGGTACGGCACCGGCGGGCATCTACCACGGCACCAGCGGCGGCGAGACGACGTGGTTCGGTTTCACCCGCGCCATCTTCGAGCAGCTGGGCGCCGACCCGGAACGTGTCCGCCCGACCACGAGCGCGGCCTTCGCCCGGCCGGCTCCGCGTCCCGCGTACAGCGTGCTGGGTCACGACCGCTGGGCGAAAGCCGGTCTCGAGCCCATCCGGAATTGGCGGGAGGCCCTCGCGGAGTCTTTCAAGGATCTCCACGGAACTCCGTGACCTGTGGTGATTGCCGACTGTTGCCCGGACCCAGTAAGTTCACTGCCTATCGAGCCGGTCGGCGCGGGGCTGACGCATTTCGGCGTCCATGCTGTTCCCGTGTCGGCCGAGCCGGCGAATCGACTCCGAACTCCTGGGTTCACGAATCGCTGACGGGCTGGACTTCTGGGTGTCACGACTCTCCGTTGTGATGCCTCTGCAGTGTTCCATACGGAAGGGGATCCGTACGATGGCAACAAAGACGGCTGCAAAGAAGATGGTCAGGGCAATTGTCGGAGAGGCGGGATGGAAGCGGCTGCGCCGCCTCCGGAGGAGACTGTCGGGTGCTCCCGCCGCTGTTCCGCGCCCCGCCGCGCCTACGGGAATCGCCGCGATCTCGCACGACCTGCGCAAGCTCGCCCAGCACTTCAGGACGGACAAGTGGGGAACCCACCGCTATGCGCAGCACTATCAGCGGCACCTCGAGCATCTGAAGGATGACTCCTTCAATCTGCTGGAGATCGGTATCGGCGGTTACAGCAGGGCGGGGCAAGGTGGCGCCTCGCTGCGTATGTGGAAGCACTTCTTCCCCAAGGCGCAGATCTTCGGAATGGACATCCAGGACAAGTCATTTGTCGACGAGGAGCGGATCACGACCTTCATCGGCGACCAGTCCGATCCCGGCTCCCTCATCGGTGTGGCCTCGAAGATCGGCACGCTCGACGTCATCATCGACGACGGCAGCCATCTGAGTCCGCACATTCTGACCACGTTCGAGACGCTTTTCCCGCTGCTCAAGGACGGCGGGATCTATGCCGTCGAGGACACGCAGACCTCGTACTGGCCGGAATGGCAGGGCAGTGAGGACCGCGACGACCCGAAGACCAGCATGTCGATGCTGAAAAGGCTCGCCGACGGCCTCAACTACGAGGAGTTCGTGGACAAGGATTACGAGCCGTCCTACACGGACCTCAACATTGTGGGCATGCACTTCTACCACAACCTCGTCATCATCGAGAAGGGCAAGAACGCAGAAGGCACGAACAAGAAGCGGGTGCTCAAGAAGCGTTACAGCGAGGAAGGCGCCAAGAGCTGAATGCGTGGCCCGTCCGACGTCCGTTCCTGAAGTCGCCGGACTCCGACCGCCGCCGGGCACATTCTGGGCCCGGCGGCTCGTCGTTCACCCCCGCACCGGCCCGTTACTCATTGTCCTCGCCTGATTACCGAACATCCACCCCGGAGAAGGATCCACCTCTCCGGATATATCCTGTCGGACGGGCGTCCCGGGTGGGATTCAGCGCCGATTTTTCCTGATTACCAGATGAGGTTCTGCATGTCCGTCAAGGTCAGCGTCGTCATTCCCGTCTACAACCCGGGCGAGTACATCGAGGACTGCATTTCCTCCCTGTTGCGGCAGTCCCTGCCGGACGACGAGTACGAGGCGATCTTCGTCGACGACGGTTCCACGGACGCGACCCCCGCCCGCCTGGACGAACTCGCGGCCGCCCACCCGAACATGCACGTCATCCATCAGGAGTCGTCGGGCTGGTCGGGCAAGCCGCGCAACGTCGGGACGGCGGCGGCCAAGGGCGAGTTCGTCATGTACGTCGACAACGACGACTGGCTCGGCGACGAGGCGCTCGAACGCATGTACCGCTACGGCGTGGAGAACGGCTCCGACGTCATCATCGGGAAGATGGCGGGCAAGGGCCGTCCGGTGCCGGTGGAGCTCTTCCGCGTCAACCGCCCGCGGGCGAGCGTCTCCAACGCCCCGCTGATCGACAGCCTGACGCCGCACAAGATGTTCCGCAGGGAGTTCCTGGAGAGCAACGGCATCAAGTTCCGTGAGGGACGCCGGCGCCTGGAGGACCACGTCTTCGTCGTGGAGACCTACCTGCGGGCGGCGAACATCTCCGTCCTCAGCGACTACCTGTGCTACTACCACATCAAGCGCGAGGACGCGTCGAACGCCGGCTTCCAGCGCTTCGACCCGGTGGGCTACTACGGCAACCTCCGTGAAGCGCTCGACATCGTCGAGCAGTACACCGAGCCGGGGAAGATCCGTGACGGCCTCTACCGCCGCTGGCTGCGCAACGAGATGGTGGAGCGGCTCCGCGGCAATCGGCTGCTGAGCCTCCCCGAGGACTACCGCGCGGAACTCTTCACCGAGATCCGCGGTGTGGTCACCGAGCGGTTCGGCCCGGGCGTCGCCGCGGGCATGCAGCCGACCCAGCAGATAGTCGCCGCCCTCATCGTGGACGACCGCCTCGGTGACATCGAGGAGCTGGCGCGGTGGGAGTCCGGCATCAAGCCCGTCGGCCGTCTCGAGAGCCTCGCCTGGGACGGCGGTTCCCTGAAGGTGGGCTTCACCGCCGAGTACCAGGTGTCGGACGCTCCGATGACCTTCCGTTCCGAGGACGGCGAGGACCTGCTCGCCCCGCAGCTCGCCGAGGAGACCCGGAGCAGGATCGCCGGCCTCGGGGTCAGCATCGTGGCGCCGGTCGAGAAGTCCAAGGTCGACCTCGTCGTGCGTGAGCGCTCCACGGCTGCCGAGTTCTTCCAGCCGGTGGAGTTCACGAGGGAGCGGATCCCGGTCGGCAGCGGTTCCACGTTCCGGCAGGAACTGCGGGCCGCCGCGACGATCGACCCGGAGACCGCCGCCAACGGGGCACCGCTCGGGGACGGCATCTGGGACATCCTCTTCCGGATCAGCTCCTGCGGCTGGACCAAGGAGACCCGCCTGGGATCGGTCCGTGCCGACCAGGTCGAGGAGAGCCGCCTCGGCCGCCTGACCGGCTCGCCGCGCAGGGTGGTCCTGCCCTACTGGACCGAGCCGCACGGCAATCTCTCGCTCGACGTGGACCTCGCCACCGGCCGTATCGACCGCGACGTGCGAAGGCTCGTGCCCGAGGACGTCCGGATCGAGAGCGGCCGCGTGAAGCTGCCGCTGCCGCTCGCGGTGGGTCCCGCGGCCGGCACCGAGCCCGTGGTCCTGCGCTTCAAGTCCGCGGGCGCCGATACGGTCCAGGCGGACGCCACCCTCACCGCGGCACCCAAGGGAGCCGTGCTGACCGCCGAGCTGCCCGACGGCCTGCTCCCGGGGCAGGTCTGGGACATGGGGCTGGGCATGCCGTCGGCCAGGCGCGGCAAGCCGCGGTGGAGCTCCCTCCCCGCAGTGCTCCGGGTCGCGGACGACGGCACCGTCGCGGCCGCGGAGCCCGCTCCCGTCGAGAAGCCCGCCCCGAAGAAGAAGCCCGCCCCCGCCCCGAAGAAGCGATCCTTCCCCCGGCGCGTGGCGGGAAGGATCAAGCGCGGCCTGTTCGGCTGAGGGCCCGGCCCGCCACGGCGGCGGGCCGGCCTCCCACTCCGGCGGCGTACGCCGCAGCGCACAGCACAGTCAGTCGAGAAAGAAGTAGAGACGTATGCGACCTCTGTCCATCGAAGGCGCCTGGGTTCACGAGCCGAAGGTGTTCCCGGACGACCGCGGCAGCTTCCACGAGTGGTTCCGGGGCGCGGACTTCCGTACCGCGACCGGACAGGAACTCAGCCTCGTCCAGGCGAACTGCTCGGTGTCCAAGCGCGGCACCCTGCGCGGCATCCACTACGCGGACGTGCCGCCGAGCCAGGCGAAGTACGTCAAGTGTGTGCGGGGCGCGGTTCTCGACGTCATCGTCGACATCAGGGTCGGCTCGCCGACGTACAAGCAGTGGGAGATCGTCCGGCTCGACGACGAGACCCACCACGCGGTGTACCTCTCCGAAGGCCTGGGACACGCCTTCTTCGCCCTGAGCGACGACGCCACCGTGGTGTACCTCTGCTCCGAGGGGTACGCCCCCGAGCGTGAGCACGGGATCAACCCGCTGGACCCCGGTCTCGCCATCACCTGGCCCGAGGGCATCGCGCCCCTGCTCTCCCCGAAGGACGAGCAGGCGCCGACGCTCGCCGAAGCGGAGGAGCGTGGCCTGCTGCCCCGCTACGAGGACTGTGTCTCCTTCCGGGAGCACCTGCGCGCACGCTGATGCGGCCCGCGGGCTCCTGGCCCCCGCGGAGTTGTTTCTCGCGTGTCCACAGGTAGTCCGGTATCAGAGGCAACCTTATGAACGGCCTGTCCGTCTCCTTTGTCAAAAGGGGAATGGGCAGGCCGCTTTCGTGTGCCTGTACGAGAACGCGGCATGCGCCGTCGTTCCGCCGTATTCTCCTGAAGAGCGAAGTGTGCGGACCGGGGAGAGATGAGTACAAGCGCACCAGACGTCAGCATCGTCATCGGGGCTTACGAGGCGATGCCGTACCTGATCCGCTGCCTGGAGTCCGTGGAGTCGCAGACCCTGCCGGCCGGACGGATGGAGATCATCGCCGTCGACGACGGGTCCACGGACGGCACGGGGGAGTACCTGGACGAGTTCGCCGCCCGTACCGCGATCGAGACGCGTGTCGTCCACCAGGAGAACTCCGGCGGGCCCAGCGGGCCGCGCAACGTCGGACTCGGACTGGCCCGCGGGCGCTACGTCTTCTTCCTCGACGCGGACGACTACTTCGGCGAGGAGGCCCTGGAACGGCTGGTCGCGATGGGCGACCGGGCCGGGACCGACGTGGTGCTCGGCAAGGTCGTCGGCGTCAACCGCGGAGCGCCGAAGTCGATGTGGAAGGAGACCGTCGAACGTGCCGACCTCTTCTCCTCCCGCATCAAGTTCACCCTGAGCGCCCAGAAGCTCTTCCGGCGGGAGATGCTCGTGCGGCTCGGGCTGACCTTCGACGAAGGGCTGAAGACCGGCGAGGACGCGCTCTTCACCATGGAGGCGTACCTGCGCGGCAACGGGGTGTCCGTCGTCGCCGACTACACCTGCTACTACCTGGTGGGCCGGGACGACGGCAAGCACGTGACCCAGAGCGGGAGCTACCGGCTGCGCTTCGACTCCGCCCGGGCACTGGCGGAGCTCATCGCGGCACAGCTTCCGCCGGGGCCCGAGCGGGACGACCTGATGGTCCGGCCTTTCGTCATCACCCTGCTGCCGCAGTTCGGCCCGTCCCTGCTACGGCAGTCCGAGGCCGTGCGGAAGGAGAAGATGGAGCTGGCCGCCCCGCTGCTCAAGGCCTACTGGTCGGCGGGTCTGGGCCGTCGCCTCAAGGTCCACGAGCGGCTGCGGCTGGCCTGCGTGGCCCGTGGCCGGCTGGATCTCCTCCTGGACGTCCTCCGGTTCATGGCGGACAAGCACGAGCCCGAGGTGGTCCGCAAGGGGCTCCGGGGCAGGGTGTATCTCGCCTATCCGCATTTCGGCGAGGGCGCGGGGCTGCCGGACTCCGCGTACGAACTGACGGTGAGGGAGTGGGTCGGGGGCAAGAAGATCGAGGTGCCGAAGAAGCAGACCGTCACCTCGATCACACGTCGCCTGGTCCGCAAGGCGGGCAGGGCCGCCCGGTCCGCCCGGCGCATCCCGCACCGGGCGCACTAGGGCCCGGGCGGACGCGGAAACAGGCCCGCCCGCGCACCATGACGCGGAAACGGGCCCGCCTCACTGCTCCGGGCGGAGGAACTTCCTGACGGGCCTGCCCACCACACGCCGGGCACGCCTGTACGTGGCGCCCGCGCCGCCGCGTGCCCTGGTGCCGAAGCGCTCGGGCCTGCCGGTGAGCTGGGCCCGCCGCAGCTCGTTGTTCTCCTCCGTCAGCTCATCGAGCCGGCTCTGCAGCCAGCTGAAGCGGCTGCTCAGGGTCTCGGGGTCGGTGTCGGTCCACGGCCGAACGGCGGGCGGCAGGGCGAGCTTGGACATCTGCGCGTCGAACGCCTTCCCTCTGTCGCCGTGGTGGAAGGTGTTCTCCAGGCCGTTCTTCTCCATGAAGCCGGTGAAGCGGAGGAAGCGTTCCTTGTGGCCGTTCACCAGCTCGCCGAAGTCCGCCGCCTCGTAGAGCTCGGCGGGGTCGATGTTCTTGGGTGTCTCGGAGATCTTGCGGTGCGGAATGCCGAAGTAGCGGCAGAGCTCCAGGGTCCGCGAGTCGCTGCAGAGCACGGTGCTCGGGACACCGGCCAGCAGCGCCGCGATGTTCCCGTGGATGCGCGAGCCGAACGAGAAGTCGAAGGCGCGCAGCTCCTCGATCCAGGTGGCCGGGTCGACGTAGAGGCGGACCTTGCCCTCGCGGTACATCGGGTGGGACGGGTGGGTCGGCATCGAGGTCTGGGCGCCGATCGGGTTCGACGTCTCCCGCCAGTGGAGCAGCTCGGCCTCGAGGAGGTTCTGCCCGATGAACCGCAGATTCGGATAGCGCTTGTGGGCCTGACGGATGATGGCGTCGAGGCCGTGCGAACGTACGGCGCTGTGCGATCCGTTCACCGAGATGCGGGATCCCGCCGTGAGCGACTCGGAGTTCTTCTCGAGCGTGAACGCCTCGCCGTTCATGAACATGGAGGGGCAGCCGATGACCTCGACGTCCCGGAATCCCATGTCCTTGAGGTACTGCTCGGTGAACTCGCCCCGCACGCCGATGGAGGCGCTGCGGTTGAGCACCTCCGTGACGAACTCCCTGACGGTCGGCTCCATCGCCTTGAGCCGGGAAGCGTCGTACTTGAGGTCGGCCTGCGCACCGACACCCAGGACGACGACGGGGATGCGCAGCTTCTTGATCAGCTGCGTCATCCGCTTCAGGGGCCGCTCGAACGTCGGGCGGAAGGCGTTCGCCAGAGGGACGACGAAGACGTCGAACTCCTCGTTCATGCGGTCGGCCGCCGCCGGATCCGTGCGGATGCCGTTGGAGAAGACCTCTGCCCGCGGAGTCGTCAGAAGCTTGTGCGCCGCGTCGCTGAAGATCAGATTGCCCGCGTTGGTCGCGAAGACATCTCTGTCGAGGGACTGTTCGAGCGAAGCCACATCGAAGGGGCTTTTGCCCGATCTGAGGAGAATGCGCTTCTGGCGGGAGAGTTCATCTGTCACGCAATAGAGGGTAGCTCTATGAATGGCGGGTGGAGATTGCGTAAATGGCCCCATTCGGGCGCATGTCGAAACGTGACCCGGACCGGCAGGTCTGTGTAATGACGTCCGCGCGGCGACAGCAGCTGAGACGGCTCGGTCCCTGCCCCGCCCCCTCGCGTAGATTGAGCGGAACCGAGCAGGACGACGTGATGGGGACGGGCGTACGTGTCAGGGGCAAGGGAATCCGAAGGCGCGGCAAGGGAGCCCGAAGGCGCGCTCAGCACACCCTCCGGGGGCGGCGCGGGGCGCAGACCCGGTGTGACCGACGCCCGCCGGATCGTCGTCAAGGTCGGCTCCTCCTCGCTCACCACGGCGGCGGGAGGGCTTGACGCCGATCGGGTGGACGCTCTCGTCGACGTCCTCGCCAAGGTGAGGAGCGGCGGGGAGCGCGAGATCGTCCTCGTCTCCAGCGGCGCCATCGCGGCCGGCCTCGCCCCCCTCGGTCTCGTCCGCAGGCCCAAGGACCTGGCGCGCCAGCAGGCCGCGGCCAGTGTGGGCCAGGGGCTGCTCGTCGCCCGCTACACCGCGTCCTTCGCCCGTTACGGCGTGCGGGTCGGGCAGGTGCTGCTGACCTCGGACGACACCAGCCGGCGCGCCCACTACCGCAACGCCTACAGCACGCTCGACCAGCTGCTGGAGATGGGCGCGTTCCCCGTCGTCAACGAGAACGACACGGTCGCCACCGACGAGATCCGGTTCGGGGACAACGACCGGCTCGCCGCGCTCGTCGCCCACCTGGTCCACGCGGATCTGCTCGTCCTCCTGTCCGACGTCGACGGCCTCTACGACGGGGACCCGAGCAGGCCGGGCACCTCCCGCATCGCGGAGGTGAGCGGGCCGGCCGACCTGGAAGGCGTCACCATCGGCAGCGCGGGGAAGGCGGGTGTCGGCACCGGAGGCATGGTCACCAAGGTGGAGGCCGCCCGGATCGCCACCGCCGCCGGGATCCCGGTCGTCCTCACCTCGGCGAGCCAAGTCGCCGACGCCCTCGGCGGGCGTGACACCGGCACGTACTTCCACCGCACCGGGCGCCGCTCGGCCGACCGGCTGCTCTGGCTGGCCCATGCCTCGACACCGCGGGGCGCCCTCGTGCTCGACGACGGAGCCGTGCGCGCCGTCGTCGAGCGCCGCACGTCCCTGCTTCCCGCCGGGATCTCCGCGGTCGAGGGCGAGTTCTCCGCGGGGGACCCGGTCGAGCTGCGGGACCCGGCCGGCCGGGCCGTCGCCCGCGGGCTGGTCAACTTCGACGCCAAGGAGATCCCGCAGCTGCTCGGCCGGTCCACCCGCGACCTCGCGCGCGAGCTGGGTCCGGCCTACGAGCGGGAAGTCGTACACAGGGACGATCTCGTCGTCCTCACGCCCCGCCCGGCCCCCTGAAACGGCTGAAAGTCCAGCCTTCGGGCGGAGACCTTCACGAAAAGCGCCCCACGCCCCGCCCCGGGCTGGTCAACTTTGTCACGGGGACACAGAGGGGTCGGCACAGCTACACATTCACAGGAGGCCGCCGGTGAGACGAGCGCGCCCGGGGGCGCTGCCCCGCGGAACGGGCAGCCGTGCCCTGACCAGCGTCGGGGCGGGGGCCGACTACGGCGGCACGCCCACCGACCAGACCATCGAGCAGGAACCGGTGGTGACGGACGAGGAGCTGTCCCGCTCCAAGCTGTGGCACATCACCCTCAGCGTCTCCGGCGGCGAGACACCGCTGAAGGAGGTCAGGCGCGGGCTGGAACAGCTGGCGCACGATCACCCGTTCCTGCTGACCAGCCGGTATGCCAACGACCACGCGGAGATCCGCTACTGGGAAGAGGCCCGTGACCTCCACGACGCCGCGGCGGTGGCGCTGCGGCTGTGGGGTGAGCACCGGTCCAGTGCGAAGCTCCCGCCCTGGGAGATCGTCGGCCTGGAGGTCATCGACCGGGAGACCTACCACCTGCGCATCGCCGAGGGCTACGGACCGCCACCGGCCGCCCCCGTCGGGGTGCACCCGTACTGACGGGGGCGTACAGGACCGGGTGTGCGGGTGCTGATACGCCTGTCTCGCATCACGGGATACGTGACAGATGCCCGCAGTGTGCGCACTACCCTGCGGGCATGACCACGCTTTCGCCGTACGACAACATGTCCCCGGTCGCCCAGGCCGCCTACCGGGCACGCGCAGCCGCCGACGACATCGCGCCACTCCCGCGCGCGGCGAAGGACGACGCCCTGCTGGCGATCGCGGACGCCCTCGAGGTGCGCACCAGCGAGATCGTCGAGGCCAACGCCGAGGACGTCGCGAAGGCCCGGGAGGCCGGGACGAGCGAGTCGATCGTCGACCGGCTCACCCTCACGCCGGAGCGCATCCGCGCGATCGCCGCCGACGCACGTGACGTGGCGGCGCTGCCCGACCCGGTCGGCGAGGTGGTCCGGGGCTCCACCCTTCCGAACGGCATCGATCTGCGCCAGGTGCGGGTGCCGCTCGGAGTGGTCGGCATCATCTACGAGGCCCGCCCCAATGTGACGGTCGACGCCGCCGCGCTCTGCCTGAAGTCGGGGAACGCGGTACTGCTGCGTGGATCCTCGTCGGCGTACGCCTCGAACACCGCTCTCGTGCGGGTGCTCCGTGACGCGGTGGGCGGGTCCGGCCTCCCGGCGGACGCGGTGCAGCTCGTCCCGGGCGAGAACCGCGACTCGGTCCGCGAGCTGATGCGGGCCCGCGGCCTCGTGGACGTACTGATCCCGCGCGGCGGCGCCTCCCTGATCCGCACGGTCGTGGAGGAGTCGACGGTGCCCGTCATCGAGACGGGCACCGGCAACTGCCACGTGTACGTCGACGCGCAGACCGATCTCTCCATGGCCGTAGAGATCCTGGTCAACTCCAAGGCGCAGCGGCCGAGCGTCTGCAACGCCGCCGAGACCCTCCTGGTCCACAAGGACGTCGCCGCGGACTTCCTGCCCCTCGCCCTGGACGCGCTGGCCGAGGCCGGGGTCACGGTGCACGGGGACGAGCGGGTGCTCGCGTACGCCGAGGGGTCCAAGGCCACCGTCGTGCCGGCGACCCCGGAGGACTGGGAGACCGAGTACCTCTCGTACGACATCGCGGCCGCGGTCGTGGAGTCTCTGGAGTCCGCCGTGGCGCACATCCGGCTCTGGTCCTCCGGCCACACCGAGGCGATCGTCACCACCTCGCAGGCCGCGGCCCGACGGTTCACCCAGTTGGTCGATTCCACGACAGTCGCCGTGAACGCGTCCACGCGCTTCACGGACGGCGGCCAGTTCGGATTCGGCGCCGAGATCGGCATCTCCACGCAGAAGCTGCACGCCCGGGGGCCGATGGGACTGCCGGAGCTCACTTCCACGAAGTACATCGTCACCGGCGACGGCCACATCCGTTAGCCCGGAGCCCTCGGGCGGGGCGGGCGGATTTTCGGGCTCCCTGCCCAAATCGCCCCGCCGGGGCTACGCTGAAGCTGTGCCGGACGACGTGGGGGGCAGGCCGTTCCCGGACGGCTGGGAGCCCGACGACGACCGCGGGGGCGCGGACGAGGACTTCGCCTCCGTGGTGTTCGACGAGGACTTCGTCCGGTCCGCCGAGATCCACGAACCCACCGCGGTCGAGCGCCTGCTGGCCGCCGCGGAGGCCCGCGCCGAAGCCGAGGCGAGCAGGGCACGCTCCGGTGGCGGAGCCATGGACGACGACCTCTACGACGACGGTTACGGCCCCGAGGGTGCGTACGGCCGCGAGAGGGCCTTCGGCGACTTCTACGACCCCGATGACCCCGACGCCGTCCACGAGGACGACAACGGCCCCTACGGGCGTCACGGCGGCTCCCTGCGGCCTTATCGGGGTACGTCGCGCTGGCACCGGCCGGTCGCCTGGCTGCTCGCCCTCATGATGGGGATCGGGATGGTGGCGCTGGCCTTCAGCGCCGTGTACCGGGGCGCCGCGGCCAGTCGGCAGGACCAGGTGCCGCCCCCGGCGACCAGCGGCGTCGACAAGCCGGGCGTGGCTCCCTCCGCCTCGGCCGTCTACTCCCGCCCTGCTGTCCCGGCCGTTCCCCGCACCCCCTGAGCGCCGGGCTCCCGGGGCATGCCGATGCCGCTCCCGTCGGACAGCGACCGCTGTCCGACTCCGTGACGCCTGCCCGGTGACGCTGCCACGACCGTCCTCCCGGGCCGTCCTCCCGGCGGCGCTCCACCTGCGCTCCCACGTGCGGGGCGTTTAGCTTGATGAGGATCGACCCAATCTGAAGGTATGACCTTGTGATCCCTCCTCTCGTCCCCGTCCCCGGGAAGAGGGCAAGTCACCTGCCCATGTGTCGAACCCGTGACGGACAGGTCCGCCCGACGCCAAGCGGCTGAGGCGGATCCCAGCGCCAGCCCCGCCGGTGGCGCGGAGATCGGGAGAAGTCATGAAAGGCCGCGGAGAACCGCCGGAAGGGCCGCCCGAGAACCCCTCGGGCGGGGAGGACGAGTACCGCTCACTCGTCTTCGACGAATCGTTCGTCCGTGCTGCCCGGCTGCAGGAGTTCTCCGCCCAGGAGCGCATGGGTGACCACGCGCGCGCCGTGCGCTCCCTACCCGGCCGCCCCACCCGCCGGCACCGCTCCAGGGCGGGTATCGCTCTCGTCGTGCTGATCGCGCTGGCATTCGCCACCGCCGTCTACTTCGGCTTCCGCAACCCCTACCCGACACCCGTCGGCAGGCGCGCCGAACCCCTCCAGACCACGGTGATCCCGCTCGCCCCCCGAAGCCCCGTACCCGGAGGGGCCGCCGAGTCGCTCCTCGCCGACGGCCCGGCCGCCGGGCACCGGACGGGCGCCGCGGGCATCAACTTCCCGTCGGTCCGGCGGACGAAGAACTTCTCGGACAGCCAGGTGACCCTCGCCCTGACCACGGTGAAGGACTACCTGGTGGGCTCCTCCCTCGACCCCGACGTACTCACCGCGGGGGTCGTGAGGCCGGTCGGCCGGCTGCTCGACCCGGACCAGACGGCGCAGTTCGACCGGAGCATGGACTCACCGGCTGACGACGGCGAGCACAGTGCGACCGGCTGGCTGGTGCGCTTCGATCCGGCCGAGGTGGAACTGGCCGACTCCGACATCAGGGTCCAGGGCACCCTCTCCTACTCGGAAGCGGGGGCGGACACCCTGGAGGTGGTGTCCGACCACACCTTCACCTACGCGCTACGGCCCGCCGTGTCGGGCGCCCACCGGGCCGACGGAGCCTCGCTCTTCACCGTGCGCCGCGTCCTGCACTTCCTGCTCGACCGCGAGGACATCCGGCTGCACCGGCTGGAGGTCCGCAGCGCCTACGTCCAGGCCGGCCCGCAGTCGTGCTCGGCCGACACGGCGGGAGCGCTGCGTCCGCTGCTCGCAGGCGAGCGGGCGGACGCCCGGGGGCCCGCAGGCACCGACCCCTATGCCACGGGTGTGCCCGCGGCGGCGCTCTGCGGCACGCTGACCGTCAGCTCCCCGACCCGGAGCCCTCTTCGGGATCCGGGCGTCGCCAGGTCCCCTCGGAGCCGTCCGTAGCGTCCGAGGCCGGAGCGCCCCCCTTGCCCGCGCCGCCACCGGCGGCGCCCCCGCCGGCGGCTCCGGTGAATTTGTCGCGGAGCTTGCCACCGAGGTCGCCCGCACCGCCCGCGATGTCACCGACCAGCTTCATCAGCGGGTCCTTGCTGGTGCGCACCGTGTCTGCGTAGTGCGACGCGGACTCACGGAAGGAGTCCGTCACCGAGGTGTCCTTGTCCTCGTCGCGCTTGGGGTAATGGCCGTCCATGATGCGCTGGTAGTCGCGGGTCTCCGACCACTTCTTCAGCTCGGCCGCGCGGACCGTGGTGAACGGATGCGTCCGGGGCAGCACGTTGAGGATCTTGAGCACGGAGTCGCGGAGGTCGCCGCCCTTCTCGTACTCGTCGGCCTGGGCCAGGAAGGCGTCCACATTCATCTCGTGGAGATGATTGCCGCCGGCGATCTTCATCAGCCCTCGCATCGAGGCACGCAGATCCTGCCCCACCAGCAGTCCGGCGCGGTCGGCGGAGAGCTCCGACTTGCGGAACCACTCGCGCAGCGCGGTCACGATCGCCATGATCGCGACATTGCCGAGCGGGATCCACGCCACCTTGAGCGCCAGATTGGTCAGGAAGAGCAATATCGTGCGGTACACCGCGTGGCCGGAGAGGGCATGACCCACCTCGTGGCCGACGACAGCCCGCATCTCCTCCTCGTCGAGCAGCTCCACCAGCCCGGTCGTCACCACGATGATCGGCTCGTCGAGGCCGATGCACATGGCGTTGGGCTGCGGATCCTGATTCACATACATCGGCGGGACCTTCTTGAGGTCGAGGATGTAACACGCGTCCCGCAGCATGTCGTTGAGATGTGCGAACTGGGCGTCGCTCACCCGGACGGAGTCCGAGAGGAAGAGCAGCCGCAGGCTGCGCTCCGGCAGGAGGCCGCTCAGCGCCTTGAACACGGTGTCGAAACCGCTCAGCTTGCGCAGGGCCACCAGGGCCGAGCGGTCCGCCGGATGCTCGTAGGCCCGCGAGGAGATGTCCGGGAATCGCTTGCGGTGCCTGCTCGGCACGCTCTCGTGACTGGCGTCGGTCATGGATGGCCCCCTGTTCGTACGAGACGTTGCTCGTCCCCCTGGCAAAAGCCAGCGTATGTGCTGGCGCTACGGTGTGCGGGGGGCTGTGGATAACTTTGAGGAGCGCCCGGAATGCCGCACACCGCCGTCATGCTCGCCGCCGTGTCCGAGGACCAGGGACCGGGCAACACGCTCCGGATCGTGCTGCTCGTCTCGCTCGTCGGCGCCGCCCTGCTCGCCTGGTTCCTCCTGCGTGGATACCGCAACGACGACAACAACGACTGAGTCGGCGTGAGCGTGCCCGTGGCGCCCGCATACGATGTGGGCGACGTCTCCCTCCTGATTCCCGATGGATAGGTCCTGCAGAAGATGAGCCTCTCGAGCACCGCGCACCAGCTGGTCACCCTCGCCTCCGAAGGCGAGCAGGGTGGTAACCACGAAAGCCTCAGCCCGTACCTCACCGGTGGCGGCGCGCTCTTCGTGCTGCTGCTCCTGCTGTGGATCACCACCCGCTTCAACCGAGACCGCTGAGGCAGAGGCGAACAGCTGTGCCAGTAGGGTCTGCACGCATGGGAGAGCAGGAAGTGCCTACCGGCCGCGGCAAGCGCCGAATCGGCGTGATGGGCGGGACCTTTGACCCGATCCATCACGGACACCTGGTGGCGGCGAGCGAAGTGGCGGCCCACTTCCACCTCGACGAGGTCGTCTTCGTCCCGACCGGGCAGCCCTGGCAGAAGAGCCACAAGCAGGTCTCGCCGGCCGAGGACCGCTATCTGATGACGGTCATCGCGACGGCGTCCAACCCGCAGTTCTCGGTCAGCCGCAGTGACATCGACCGTGGCGGACCGACGTACACGATCGATACGCTGCGGGACCTGCGCGCGGTCCACGGCGACGCGGACCTCTTCTTCATCACCGGCGCCGACGCCCTGTCCCAGATCCTGACCTGGCGGGACGCCGAGGAGCTCTTCTCGCTCTCCCACTTCATCGGCGTGACCCGGCCGGGGCATCTGCTGACGGACGACGGGCTGCCCAAGGGCGGTGTCTCGCTGATGGAGGTGCCCGCGCTGGCGATCTCGTCCACGGGCTGCCGTGCCAGGGTCGCGCAGGGGGAGCCGGTCTGGTATCTCGTGCCGGACGGTGTCGTCCGCTACATCGACAAGCGCCAGCTGTACCGCGGCGAATGAGCCACGGAAAGGGGCACCTGTGACCGACCGACACGACCCGTACGACCCGTACCAGCAGCCGCAGATCATCGGCTACGACGAGTACGGGCAGCCGGTCTATCAGCAGCAGGGCCAGCAGCAGTACGACCCGTACGCCCAGCAGCCCCAGCACGACGGGCAGTCGCAGCAGGGCTACGGCTACGACCCGTACGCCGGTACGCAGCAGCAGTACGACCCGTACGCCGCCCAGCAGGCCCAGCAGGCCCAGCAGGCGCAGCCGACGCAGCAGGGGTACGGCTACGACGGCGGCTACGGCGCGTACGGCTACGACACCGGCCGGCAGCCCGCCGTGGACGACCCCACCCAGCAGTGGAACGCGCCCCAGGCCCCCGCCGCGCAGGCGGCCGCGCCCCCGCCCCCGTTCCCGGAACAGCGGAGTGAACCGGAACCGCCGGCGGACGCAGCCCTCCCGGGGCAACGTCGCGCCGACCGCGACTACCGCACCGAGCAGTTCTCCTTCATCGAGGAGCCCGACGAGGACTCCGAAGATGTCATCGACTGGCTCAAATTCACCGAGAGCCGCAGCGAGCGGCGCGAGGAAGCACGCCGGCGCGGGCACAACCGGATGGTCGCGCTCATAGTCGTCGTGGCTCTCGTGGTCGTCGGCGGAGCGGGCTACCTCTGGTTCGCCGGAAAGATCCCGGGAGTCTCGGGCAAGGACGAGCAGAACGCGACGGCGACGGGACCGCAGAAGCGGGACGTCATCGTCGTCCACCTGCACAACACCAAGAAGGGCGGCACCTCGACGGCGCTGCTCGTCGACAACGTCACCACCGGGCAGGGCACCACCGTCCTGCTCCCCAACTCGCTGGCCGTGGCCGCGGACGACGGGTCCACCACCACGCTCGGCAAGTCCGTCGACGACGACGGGTCGACCGGCACCCGCGAGGCGATCGACACCCTGCTCGGCACCAGCATCAGTGGAACCTGGCGCCTCGACACCCCGTACCTCGAGAACCTCGTCGAGCTCGTGGGCAACATCGAGGTCGACACCGACACCGCTGTGCCCGACTCCAAGAAGGGCGCGGCGCCCCTGGTGAACAAGGGGGAGGCGCAGACGCTGAGCGGCCCGATGGCCGTGGCGTACGCCACCTACCAGGGTGCGGGCGAGCCGGAGGCCAAGCAGCTGATGCGCTTCGGGCAGGTCATGCGCAGCGTGCTGCGCAAGCTGTCCGAGGACCCCAAGGCCGCGACCGTCACCATCGAGACCCTCGCGCAGATCCTCGACCCGTCCCTGCCGGAGCAGGACCTGGGCGCCTCGCTCGCGAAGCTGGCCGGTCACGCCAAGGTGGGCGACTACGAGACGGAGCTGCTCCCGGTCCAGAGCGACGGAACCCTCACCGACGCGGCGACCGAGAGCGTCGTCAAGGACGTCCTGGGCGGCAAGGTGAAGGCCCCGGACCAGGACGCGGCGGTACGCGTCGGCATCAAGAACGCCACGGGCAACACGAAGGGCACGGAGAACGCCAGGGTGCAGCTCGTCAACGGGGGCTACTCCTTCGTCGACAGCGGCAAGGCGGACACCGCCGCGTCGTCCGAGGTGGTCTACGGGGCCGCCGAGGACAAGGCGAAGGCGGTCGAGGTCGCCAAGACCCTGGGCCTGCCGGAGAGCGCTGTGAAGAAGGGCAAGCCGGCCGCGAACGCCGACGTGTCCGTCGCCCTCGGACAGGACTACAAGATCGCCGAGCCGACCTCGTAAGGGCTGTCGGCGGTCCGTGAGACCCTAGAGGTCGATCTGACCGCCGACGAAAGCCTGCATGTGACCGCCACGGACCGCTCCATCGAGCTCATCAACGCCGCCGCCCAGGCGGCGGCCGACCGGCTCGCGCACGACATCATCGCCTACGACGTCAGCGACGTGCTGTCGATCACCGACGCCTTCCTGCTGGCCTCGGCTCCCAACGACCGCCAGGTCAAGTCGATCGTCGACGAGATCGAGGAGCGGCTGCAGAAGGAGCTCGGCGCCAAGCCGGTGCGCCGCGAGGGCGACCGCGACGCCCGCTGGATCCTTCTCGACTACGTCGACATCGTGATCCACGTCCAGCACAGCGAGGAGCGCGTGTTCTACGCGCTCGAGCGGCTGTGGAAGGACTGCCCCGAGATCGCCCTCCCGGAGGACGCGCTCAAGACCCGGGGCAAGGCCGAGGAGCACGCCCAGCTCAACGGCGGCACGGAAGGTGACCAGAGCTGAACGGCAGCAGCAGCGGCAGGGGCCGCAAGATCGTCCTCTGGCGGCACGGACAGACGGCGTGGAATCTGGAGCGCCGTTTCCAGGGCTCCACGGACATCGAACTGACCGAGACCGGTGTCGGGCAGGCCCATCGCGCCGCCCGGCTGCTCGCCTCGCTGCAGCCGGACGCGATCGTGGCGTCCGACCTGCGGCGGGCGGCGGCCACGGCTGCCGAGCTCGCCTCGGTCACCGGTCTCGACGTCGCGCACGACTCAGCGCTGCGTGAGACGTACGCGGGCGCCTGGCAGGGCCTCACGCACGAGGAGATCGTCGGGCAGTACGGCGAGCAGTACGCCGCTTGGAAGCGCGGTGAGCCGGTCCGCAGGGGCGGTGGCGAGCTGGAGACCGAGGTCGCCGACCGGGCCGCCCCGGTGGTCCTGGAGCACGCCGGCAAGCTGCCCGACGCGGGCACGCTCGTCGTCGTGAGCCACGGCGGCACCATCCGGACGACCATCGGCCGGCTGCTCGGTCTCGAGGCCCACCACTGGGAAGGGCTCGGCGGGCTGTCCAACTGCTGCTGGTCCGTACTGGGCGAGGGCGCGCGTGGCTGGCGCCTCCTCGAACACAACGCCGGGACGCTTCCTGAACCGGTGCTCGGGGACGACGACTAGCGGGTGCCCGGAGGCCCCCTCGGGGCGCCGGGGGCCGGATTTCACTTTCCGGCTCGTCGCAGGCTAAAGTTCTTCTTGTTCGCAGCGCGGAAACGCAGGGAAACACAGCGAACAGCGGGGCTATAGCTCAGTTGGTAGAGCGCCTGCATGGCATGCAGGAGGTCAGGAGTTCAATTCTCCTTAGCTCCACAGTCAAGATCCCGTCCCCAGCAGGGGGCGGGATCTTTTTTGCCGTTCGTGAGGATGCGGTGCGGTGGTCCGCGCCGCCATGCCTCAACTGCCCTGGCCCGCCTGGGACAAGGGCCGACAGGGCGCGCCGGCTCCTTCTTCGCAGGCCGGCCGGCCGCTCCGGTCCTCTTCCTTGAGGGCAAAGCCGCCCAGCGGGGCGGTCGTCGGGCTGACCTCCTTGCGGGGTCATGGCAGAATCGGAGCGCCGGAGGGGGCGACGGACCGATCGGGAGGGAGCGCGGATGCCTGCGAGCCGCGTACGGGCCCCGGGCCCGCCCCTTACCCCCACCGCGACCCATCGCTCCGCGGGTCACCGCACCGCCGCTCATGGACCCACCGCGACCCGTTCTTCCGACGCCTCGCAAGAGGGTTCCTCCGCGTGCACGGCCTGCGGCCACCCCCGGAGCTGACCGGATGGGTGCACACAGGAGGAAGTGCGACTGGTGCGGCAGCGGTACGCCCATCGTCCGGGACATGGACCCCGTCAACGCGGAGTTCCAGTACTGGTGCGAGGAGTGCGCACGGGCGCTGATCATAAAAGGCGACCCCATCGAGACGTACCGGGAGCTCGAAGGGGAGCCCATCTACGGCCGACTCCTCGAGGAGCACTGCACCCTGAAGAGGTTCTACTCCTTCGCCACCGCCTGACGTGCTGTGTGCCTCCGGCGCACGCTCCTCATGTCCGGAGCAACCGCTGGTCAGGGCAGTGCGCGCCGGTCATATGCGGACAGAGTGGAAACGATTTTTGATGGGCCGGTGGGACCGTGTAATGTTCTCGATGTCGCCAGGGGAACCGGGCGGCAAACAGCACGGGGCTATAGCTCAGTTGGTAGAGCGCCTGCATGGCATGCAGGAGGTCAGGAGTTCAATTCTCCTTAGCTCCACAGTGAAGAAGCGGGTCATCCGGATCGGATGACCCGCTTCTTGTTGTGTCCGTCATCTCTGCCGCCGCCGGGACGCGCGGGTCAGCCGTGTCCGCTGCCCAGGGCCCTGCGCTGTGCACTCGGGAGCGAGGGGCGGTCTGCCGGTGCCTGTTCGATACGGAGTGCCAGAGCGGGGCATCTCCGTACGGCTCGCTGTGCGCGGCCCCGCAGGTGCATCGGAACAGTGGCGTCCGCGAGCGCCGGGTAGCCGTCCGGGCCCAGCCTGATCAGCTCGGGAACGATGTCCGCACAGAGACCGTGGCCCTGGCAGAGCGTCCAGTCCACCGCCAGCTTCTCGCCGCTCGGGATGGACTCCTCCAGGTCCTCGTAGCCGGGTGAAGGCAGCGGCAGCACCCCGAGCGTCTCCCGTCCGCAGCCGCCGTCCAGCACGTGCGCGGCGAGATCGTCCGTGAACGCCGAGAGGGTCGAGGTCAGGAACCGGGCGGATCCGTCCGGGTGTTTGCACGCCCCGCGGCCCTTCACCGCCTGGGTCACCTCGCGGAGCGCCTCCAGGGCGGCGGGGCCGCCGCCGTTCAGGACGTCCGAGAGGCCGCCCGCTGCGGCAGGCAGCCCGAGCTTGCACGGGCCGCACTGCCCCGCGGTCTCGGCGGCCAGCCAGTTCGCGATTCTCAGCGACTCGCCGAGCGGGCAGGTCTCCGGCCCGATCGGCAGGATGGCGCCGGCGCCGAGCGCGCCGCCCGCCGCGGCCAGGGAGGCTCTGGAGACCATGGCGTCGTGTGTGGCGAGCGCGTCGATCCAGTTGCCGTGGTAGCCGCCGGTGAGCACGCCCTGGGGCAGCGGCGGGGCGCCGGCCAGCTGCAGGACGTAGCGCAGGGGCACGCCGGTGGGTACCTCGATCACCATCGGGCGGGCCACCGCCCCGGAGACCGTGAGCAGGACCGTGCCGGGTTCGTCGGACAGGCCGGTGTGCCCGTAGCGGCGGGAGCCGAGCCGTGCGGCCACGGCGAGCTGCGCGTAGGTCTCCGCGTTGGACAGGAGGGTCGGGGCGCCGCCGACGCCGGACTCCGCGGCGCGCTCGCGGCGGCCCGGCGGCAGGGCGGGGCCGCCGTTCACCGCCCGGATGACCGCCGAGGCCTCTCCGGAGACCATGCGCTCCGGGGTGCGCACCACCCGGGCGCGCAGGTGCCGGCCACGCCGGTCGGACAGACCGCGTTCGGCCAGGGCGGTCCGTACGGAGATCTCCGTCGAGTTGCGTGTGACGGCCACGACCAGCGTGCGTGCGCCGAGCGCCTCCGCGGCCAGCAGGGCGCCGTCGAGGATGAGGTGCGGGGTGCGGTTGAGCAGCACGGTGTCCTTGCGACAGGCGGGTTCGCCCTCACTGCCGTTGATCACGACGACCGGCCGTACGCCGCGCCGTATGGAGGCCTTCGCCACGGCGCGGAGCTTCTTCCCGAAGGGGAAGCCCGCGCCCCCGCGGCCGCGCAGTGAGATGGACTCGGCCAGTTCGGCCAGCCGCTCGCCGGTCATCGGTTCGAGCGGGCCGTGCACCTTCAGATGCATGGCGAGGTCGAGGCGTTCCACCAGGTCGAAGCCGGTGGTCAGCTGGGGGAGTCCGACGACGCGGACCTCGGGCACATCGGGGAGGGGGACGTTCACGGTCGGTCTCCTGCCGGTGTGTTCCAGGGCTCTCCTGCCGAAGGCGGGTAGAGCGGGCCCGGCAGCTGCTCGGTCTCCTGGGTGGAGGCGGGGCCGGGGGGCGGGGCGTACGCGGGCCTGAGCGCCTGCGCGGGAGGCGCGGGGGCCGGAGCGGGCCAGCGGTCGTGCGTCGGCTCCGGCGGGCGGCCGGAAGGCCGGGAGACGGCCCGGTACGCCGCGGAGATGCCGGGCCGAGGCCCCGTCGCCGGTGCCGGAACCGGGCCCGGGGAAAGTCGCTCGGAGCTGCGCGGCGGGGGTTCGTACGGAGGTGCCCCGTACTGCTGGTGTCCGTACTGCGGCCGGTCGTACGGCTGGGGCTCGTACCTCGGTGGTTCGAAGGCTCCTGGCGCCGGGGCCGAAAGCGTCCTGGGGCGGACCGGGGTCCCGCGCGCGCCGCGGTCGTCGTCGCCCCAGCCGGGTGCGTCGGTGGGCAGGCCCCGGCCGGCCGGTGGCGCCGTGTGTTCAGGGCGGGGGAGCGGGGAAGGGCGTATGACCGGGTCGGGCGCGGACAGCGGGCCGTCCGGACGGATCAGGCCGGTGACCAGATCGGTGAGCAGACGCTTGGTCGGGCCGGGAAGCAGCCGCAGGGCGAGCACCGCGGCCACCGCCGTCACGCAGAGCATGTACATCACGACGACCCAGGTCGCGGGTTGCCTGCCGGCGTACAGTCCGTGCACCAGTGCGAAGCACCAGGCCGGGTAGGCCAGTGCGTGCAGCGCGCGCCAGCGGCCGGCGACCCTGCCCGGAGTGGCGAAGGCGCTGCGCATGGCGCCGGTCGCCGCCGTGGTGATCATCAGCAGCCCGGCGAGCGAACCGAAACCGATGAGGCCGGCCGTGCCGCCCACGCCCGTGCCGAACGGTATGAGGGCGCCGAGCAGACCGACGTGCCCCAGGGCGACCTTCACCGTGCCGTGCAGCAGGAGGAACCCGAGCGAGGCGACGGCGGCGGCCCGGTGGATGCCCTGGCAGACGATCCGCTGGCGGGTCGAGAGGAACACCCGGTCGGTGGCCAGCAGGCCCCAGGCGACCGCGGCGGTGAGGGACACCAGCGTCAGGACACCGGTGGTGAAGTCGAATGCGGCGCGCATGCCGTCGCTCCCCGCGACGGCGAGCAGAGGGATGAGAACCAGCGCCGCGACGGTCAGCCCGCCCTGCACCGGGCGGCTCATCCCTGGGCTGGGACTCATGGAGGGGGACGTACGGATCCTGCGATGAGGCTTCATGGGGGGCGACTCCGAATGGCTCGGCAATGCGGTCCCGTTGCGGCATGCTAGGTCGCCGTCTACCGGCCGGTACGAGGTTTGAACTGTTGCCCCGATAGGAGGCAGTACGCGGAGTAACCTCCGGAGTGTGCGGGTCGTGTGGAAGGTTGGCGCGGGTAGCGTGCCTTCCGGACGCGGGGCGCCGGGCCCCGGGGCGGCCCCTCTGCCGCATATGTGCCGGGCCGGGCCCCGGGCCTGTGCGGTACCCTGACGCCATGCGTGCCGTACGCCTTCTGCTTAGCGAGCCGCGCTGATCATTCCCGACCGGTGAGAATGCCTGGTCGGACTCGGCGCGGCGTCCCCTCCTGTGCGAGGGGATTTTTCGTTTCCGTAGACGTGTGTCCGTAGACGT
Organism: Streptomyces sp. NBC_01166; assembly: GCF_045039765.1. Taxonomy (NCBI): domain Bacteria; kingdom Bacillati; phylum Actinomycetota; class Actinomycetes; order Kitasatosporales; family Streptomycetaceae; genus Streptomyces; species Streptomyces sp. NBC_01166. The sequence continues at coordinate 2,826,083 of NZ_CP108613.1, read as the reverse complement.
GGGCGCCGGCAGATGACGATCGATGGAGCTTTGAGGATCATGAGCGAGACGAATTCCGCGGCCGAGGTGGCCGCGCCGCACCGCTACACGGCAGCGATGGCCGCCGACATCGAGGCACGCTGGCAGGACTTCTGGGACGCCGAGGGGACGTACGAGGCGCCCAACCCGACCGGTGACCTGGCGGACGATCCGGAGCTGGCCGCCAAGCCGAAGAAGTTCATCATGGACATGTTCCCGTACCCCTCGGGGTCCGGCCTGCATGTCGGTCACCCGCTGGGCTACATCGCCACCGACGTCTACGCCCGCCACCAGCGGATGACGGGGCACAACGTCCTGCACACCCTGGGCTTCGACGCCTTCGGCCTGCCGGCCGAGCAGTACGCCGTGCAGACGGGCACACACCCGCGGGCCTCCACCGAGGCCAACATGGAGAACATGAAGGTCCAGCTGCGCCGGCTGGGGCTGGGGCACGACAAGCGCCGCTCCTTCGCGACGATCGACGCGGACTACTACAAGTGGACCCAGTGGATCTTCCTGCAGATCTTCAACTCCTGGTACGACACCGACGCCGACCGCGCCCGCCCGATCGCCGAACTGGTCGCGCAGTTCGAGAGCGGTGAGCGCCCCGTCCCCGGCGGCGGTCAGTGGGACGCGCTGAGCGCCGCCGACCGCGCCGACATCCTGGGGCAGTACCGCCTGGCGTACGCCTCGGACGCCCCCGTCAACTGGTCGCCCGGGCTGGGCACCGTGCTGGCCAACGAGGAGGTGACGGCCGACGGGCGCTCCGAGCGCGGTAACTTCCCGGTCTTCAAGGCCAAGCTGCGTCAGTGGAACATGCGCATCACGGCGTACGCGGACCGTCTGCTGAACGACTTGGACGGCCTGGACTGGCCCGAGGCCATCAAGCTGCAGCAGCGCAACTGGATCGGCCGTTCCGAGGGTGCGCGCGTCGACTTCCCCGTCGACGGGGCCGGAGACATCACCGTCTTCACCACCCGCCAGGACACGCTGTTCGGCGCGACCTACATGGTGCTGGCGCCCGAGCACGAGCTGGTCGAGCGGATCATCCCCGCCGCCTGGCCGGAGGGCACCCACCCGGTGTGGACCGGCGGTCACGCGAACCCGGCCGAGGCCGTCACCGCGTACCGCAAGCAGGCCGCGGCCAAGTCCGACGTGGAACGGCAGGCGGAGGCCAAGGACAAGACCGGTGTCTTCACCGGCGCCTACGCGACCAACCCGGTCAGCGGTGAGAAGGTCCCCGTCTTCATCGCCGACTACGTCCTGATGGGTTACGGCACCGGCGCGATCATGGCCGTACCGGCGCACGACGCGCGCGACTTCGCTTTCGCGCGCGCCTTCGAGCTGCCGATGCGCTGCGTCGTCGAGCCGGCTGACGACCGCGGCCTGGACCCCTCGACCTGGGACGACGCCTTCGGCTCGTACGACGCGAAGCTGGTCAACTCCGCCAACGAGGGGATCTCGCTGGACGGTCTGGGCGTCGTCGACGCCAAGGCGAAGATCACCGAGTGGCTGCAGGCGCGCGGCGTCGGCGAGGGCACCGTCAACTTCCGGCTGCGTGACTGGCTGTTCAGCCGCCAGCGCTACTGGGGAGAGCCCTTCCCGATCGTGTACGACGAGGAGGGCATCGCCCACCCGCTGCCCGAGTCGATGCTGCCGCTGGAACTGCCCGAGGTCGACGACTACTCGCCGCGCACCTTCGACCCGGAGGACGCCGACACCCAGCCCGAGACCCCGCTGTCCCGGAACGCCGACTGGGTCAACGTCACCCTGGACCTGGGCGACGGCTCCGGCCCGCGAAAGTACCGCCGTGAGACCAACACCATGCCGAACTGGGCGGGTTCCTGCTGGTACGAGCTGCGCTACCTGGACCCGCACAACGACCAGCGGCTGGTCGACCCGGCGATCGAGCAGTACTGGATGGGTCCGCGCGAGGGCCAGCCGACCGGTGGCGTCGACCTGTACGTCGGTGGTGCCGAGCACGCCGTGCTGCACCTGCTGTACGCGCGCTTCTGGTCGAAGGTGCTGCACGACCTGGGGCACATCTCGTCCGTCGAGCCGTTCCACAAGCTGTACAACCAGGGCATGATCCAGGCCTTCGTCTACCGGGACAGCCGCGGTATCGCCGTGCCGGCAGCCGAGGTCGAGGAGCGCGACGGGGCGTTCTACCACGGCGGCGAGAAGGTCAGCCGCGTCCTGGGCAAGATGGGCAAGTCCCTGAAGAACGCCGTGACGCCCGACGAGATCTGCGGCGAGTACGGGGCGGACACCCTGCGGCTGTACGAGATGGCGATGGGCCCGCTGGACGTCTCGCGTCCGTGGGACACCAGGGCCGTCGTCGGCCAGTACCGGCTGCTGCAGCGGCTGTGGCGCAACATCGTCGACGAGGAGACCGGTGAGGTCACCGTCGTGGACACGGAGCCCGGCGAGGACACGCTGAGGGCGCTGCACAAGGCCATCGACGGTGTCGGCCAGGACATGGCGGGGATGCGGTTCAACACCGCCATCGCCAAGGTCACCGAGCTGAACAACCACCTGACGAAGGCCGGCGGGCCGCTGTCGCGGTCGGTCGCCGAGCGGCTGGTGCTGCTGATCGCTCCGCTGGCGCCGCACGTGGCGGAGGAGCTGTGGCGCCGGCTGGGTCACACCGAGTCCGTCGTGCACCAGGACTTCCCGGTCGCGGACCCGGCCTACGTCGTGGACGAGACCGTGACCTGCGTGGTTCAGGTCAAGGGCAAGGTCAGGGCGCGCCTGGAGATCTCCCCGTCGATCTCGGACGAGGAACTGGAAGCGCTGGCCCTGGCCGACGAGAACGTCGTCGCCGCACTGGGCGGGGCCGGGATCCGCAAGGTGATCGTGCGGGCGCCGAAGCTGGTCAACATCGTCCCCGCGTAACGGCGCGGGCGCCCCGGCGGTCCTCACGGGCGTGCCAGGGCTCTCCCCTACGGGCAGGTTGGGGGTTCCGGTGGAACCCTCGGCCTGCCCGTTCCGTTTACGGTAGAAGGGGCGACCGCACGCGGCTGCCGACCGACAACCCGAGGGGCGTTCATGGAAGCCGTGATCCTGATCCTGACGCTGCTGTTCGTGGCGTTCTTGGCGCTCGGGGTGTACGCCGGTGTGAAGACGGTGCGCGCCGCCAAGCGTGGTGTGGACCGGACGATCACGCAGGCGCGCCGCTCCGTCGAGGACACCGCCCTGCGGGCCAAGAGCTACGGTCAGCCGGGCGTGCCGGGGGAGCTCGCGCAGCTGAGGCTCACGCTGCGCACGTCGATGCGGGCGACCCAGGAGGCGCTGAACGCCGGGGCGGCGGAGGACGCCTCCCTGTCGGAGTCGCTGGGACTCTTCCAGCGTCTGAGCGCGCACGGACGTGAGCTCGACAACGAGCTCAAGCGGCTGGAGCGCGAGCCTGACCGGGCGACCGTGGCCACACTGCTGCCGGGCCTGAAGGAGCGCACGGAGCGCATCACACACTCGGCGGACTCGCTGCGCTGGGCGGCGCGTGACCGGGCCCGGCAGTTCGCCGACGACGACCTGGCCGCACTCAACGCGCAGATCGACCTGGAATCCGGGGCTCTGCGGCACTGGACGACCGAGGAGCCGGCTGCACAGGCCGATACGGCCGGGCACAGCTGGAGCGGGCCCGCCGACGAGGAGACGCCGCCCTCGCTCACCCCTCCGGACCCGCGGCTGCGCACGGGCTACCCGTGGCAGAAGTCGGCCAAGCCGGAGACCACGAACTGACGGGCAGCGGCGGCGGAAACGGTGACTCGGGCTGCCTTCGGCGCGTCCGGGTGACGCGCACGGGTGCGTCCTGAACGCCTCCGAAGAAGATCGGGGTACGTCAAGTACGGCCCCGCGACCGACCTGAAATGATCAGCAGGCCGGTCCCGGGCTGCCGTGCCCCCGCCCCGGAAGGTAACCTCCGGCTCATGTCCCGCCATGTCGCGATCGTCACCGATTCAACGGCCTACCTGCCGCCCCAGACGATGGAACGGCACGGCATCACCGCGGTGCCGCTGACCGTCGTCCTGGGTGATCAGGCCCTGGAGGAGGGCACGGAGATCTCGGCCCGGTCGCTGGCGCAGGCCCTGCAGAAGCGCAGCTCCGTGACCACCTCACGGCCCGGTCCGGAGGTCTTCTCGGCCGCGTACCGAGCCGCGGCCGAGGCGGGAGCCACCGGCATCGTCTCCCTCCATCTGTCGGCCGAGTTCTCCGGCACGTACGACGCCGCCGTGGTCGCCGCGAAGGACGCGCCCGTGCCGGTGCGCGTGGTCGACACCGGCATGGTCGCCATGGCCCTGGGATTCTGCGCGCTCACCGCGGCCGAGACCGCCGAGTCGGGCGGCGGGCTGGACGAGGCGGTGGCCGCGGCAGAGAAGCGGGCGGCGGGCACGTCGGCGTTCTTCTACGTGGACACGCTGGACTACCTGCGCAGGGGCGGGCGAATCGGTGCGGCCCAGGCGCTGCTGGGATCGGCCCTGGCCGTCAAGCCGCTCCTTCAACTCGACGGCGGGCGCATCGAGATGCTGGAGAAGGTACGGACGGCGTCCAAGGCGATCGCACGGCTGGAGGAGATCGTCGCCGCGCGGGCCGGAACGGGGGCTGTGGACATCGCCGTCCATCATCTGGCCGCTCCGGACGGGGCCGAGCGGCTGGCGGAGCGGCTGCGGGGCAGGGTGCCCGGACTCGTGGACCTGCATGTGAGCGAAGTGGGTGCGGTGATCGGGGCGCACACCGGGCCGGGGCTGCTGGGCGCCGTGGTCGCACCCCGCTGAACGTCACTCCGGCGGGTGATGCGGTTATCCACAACTGGCGAGTTATCCACCGTAATTGGGGCAGCTCGGCGGGTTTTCCCGGAAGTGTCTAGCGTCGTGAGGCATGACACTCCGTTCACTTCTCGCATCTGACCGTGCTACCGACCGGCAGAGCCGGGCCGGCGCCGCTACGCCCGCACACCGGCCCGCGGATCTGCCCGCACACGCGGCCATGGACCCGCCCGCGCACCGTGCCACGCACCGCGCAGCCCGCCGTGCGTCCCACGGGCCGGGCCCGGCGGGGCGTGCCCGGCACAGGTCCGGTGTCCGCCCCGGCGGAGCGGCGGGCAGTTCGCCCGGCGCCGCGTCCGGCGGACGGCACGGGCGCCGACGGCCCACTCCGCGCGGGTCGGACGCCGAGATCGCGGCAGCTTCCCGGCTCCGCGCGGACGCGCTCATGGCCGCCGACCGGACTGCGCCCGCGCCCGGGGTGGCGTCCGGGCCTGCCGGGCCTGCGGCTACTTCTGTCACGGAACCGGCAGTGGCCACGGCTACCGCGCTGCCCGGCAGGCCCGGACGAGCCCGCGTCGCACCTTCCTGGGCAGTGGCCACGCAACCGCGCCCGGCATCCGACGCGAGTTCGGGGACAGACCCGTCAGCCCCGCCGGGTCCGCTGCGACGCGCAGTGCCCGACGACTCCGGTGTGCGGAGGCCGTGGTGGCGGGAAGCCGGGCCCGCTCTGCGGGATCGCTTACCCCTGTGGGTGCAGCTGCGATGCGGCCTGGAGCCACGGGCGCTCGCCGCCCTTGCCGTCGTCCTGGTCGGGGCCGCGGTGTTCGCGGCGGCCCACTTCTGGTCGGCCCGTCCCGAGCCAGTACGCGCGCCCGACCGGGTCGCGGAGGCCGCCGCGGTCCAGGACGGCGGGCCGGGGGCCCCGAAGGCTCTGCCGGGCCTCACGCCCGGTCCGGGCGCGGGAGCGCGGACGGGCACCGCGCCCGGCGGGCAGATCGTCGTCGACGTGAGCGGCAAGGTGCGCCGGCCGGGGATCCAGTATCTGCCGGCCGGTTCCCGCGTCGCGGACGCCCTGCGCGCCGCAGGAGGTGCCCGCGCGGGTACCGACCTCTCCGCACTCAACCGGGCGCGTGTCCTGACGGACGGTGAACAGGTAGCGGTGGGCATGCCCGCCGCCCCGCCGCCGGCGGGTGGCACGGGGGTGGGCGGCGGCGCGCCGGGAGAGGGCGGGCCGGCGGCGCCGGTGAGCCTCGGCACGGCCACCGTCGAGCAGCTCGAAACCCTGCCGGGCGTCGGGCCGGTGCTCGCCCAGCACATCGTCGACTACCGCACCGAGCACGGGGGTTACCGCTCCGTCGACGAACTCCGCGAGGTCAACGGCATCGGGGACCGCCGGTTCGCGGATATCCGGCCGCTGGTCAGGCCATGACCGGTCCTGACGTCCACGCGGACTCGGGCGGCCGACTGGGCGCCGCCGACCCGCACCAGGAGGCTCCGGCCGATCTGCGGCTGGTCCCTCCGGCCCTGGCGGCCTGGGCGGCCTCAGTCCTGGCACTGGGGGCGCCGGGCCGGTGGGTTGCGGTCGGGGCCGTCCTCTGCGGATGCGCGGGGCTCGGCCTCATCGCCGTACCCCGGATCGTGCCGCGAGCAGAGCCCCGCGGTGCGCTCGGGGCGGCGTATCCGACGGGCCCGGCGGATACGGCGGCTGCGGGCTCAGGGCCCGCGAGGGCGCCCCGGCGTGCCGGGACGCGAACCACGGCCGCCGCCGGGGTGCTGCTCTGCGCCGCGGCCGGCGCGGCTGCGGCCGGACTCCACGGCGCGGATTCCCGTAGTGGCCCCGTCCCCGGACTGGCTGAGTCGTACGCGCGCGTCGTGGCGGAGGTGACCGTCACCTCCGACCCCCGCCGGACCCGGCCGCGTGTGCAGGGGGACCACAGCACGCCCGTCTCCCTCCTTCTGGACGCCGAGATCGACCGGCTGACCGCCTCCGACGGCACAGTCACCAGGCTCAGCACTCCCGTTCTCGTCATGGTCGCCCCTGGTGACGCGGCGGCGCGGTGGCAGCGGCTGCTGCCCTCGACAGGCCTCCGCATCAGCGGGCGGCTCGCACCACCGCGTCACGAGGGGGAGCGCATCGCGGCCGTGCTGGGCACCGACGCGAACGACCCGCCGCAGGTCACCACGGAGCCCACCCTCCTCCAACGCGCGGCAGGGCGGCTGCGGTCCGGCCTGCGCGAAGCCACCGACGGGCTCGACGCCGATGCGCGGGCCCTCCTGCCGGGGCTGGTGGTCGGCGACACCTCACGGGTTCCGCCCGACCTGCACGACGCCTTCAAGGCCACCGACCTCACGCACCTGCTCGCCGTCTCCGGCGCCAACCTGTCCATCCTGCTCTTCCTCCTCATCGGCCCGCCGGGGACGGCGTCGCGCAGCGAACGCCGCGGGCTGGCACCCCGACTGGGTATCTCCCTGCGCATGACCGCCCTGACGGGTGGCGGCATCGCGCTGGCCTTCGTGATCGTCTGCCGTCCCGAGCCGAGCGTCCTGCGCGCGGCCGCCTGCGGCCTGATCACGCTGCTCGCCATCGGGACGGGCCGGCGCAGATCGCTGATTCCCGCACTGGCCGCGGCCGTTCTGCTGCTGGTGCTGTACGACCCGTGGCTGGCCCGTAGTTACGGGTTCCTGCTGTCCGTGCTGGCCACCGGGGCGCTTCTCACCCTCGCGCCCAGGTGGAGCGGCGCTCTTCAGCGGCACGGGGTCCCGGCACGGCTCGCGGAGGTGCTGGCCGCCGCGGGAGCCGCTCAGGCGGTCTGCGCGCCCGTGGTCGTGGTCCTCGCGTCCAGGGTCAGCCTGGTGGCGATTCCCTGCAATCTGCTGGCCGAATTCGCGGTGGCGCCCGCGACGGTCCTGGGGTTCGCCGCCCTCGCCGTGGCCCCCGCGTCCATGCCGGCCGCCGAGGTGCTGGCCGGGATCGCCGGCTGGCCGGTCGGGTGGATTGCCTCCGTGGCCCGCACCGGGGCCGCACTTCCCGGGGCGGAGGCGGACTGGCCGGGCGGCTGGCGCGGCGCGGCCCTCCTGGCGGTCCTCACGGCCCTGCTGGTGCTGTTGGCCCGCCGCCTCGCCCGCCACCCCTGGGTCTGCTCCGCCGCCGCGCTCCTTCTGGTGCTCGCGGTGCTGAGGCCGGTGCCGCTCACCCGGCTCGTGACGGGTTGGCCGCCGCCGGGCTGGGCCTTCGCGCTCTGTGACGTGGGACAGGGAGACGCCATGGTGCTCGCCGCCGGGGACGGCACGGGAGTGGTCGTGGACACCGGTCCTGAACCCCGACTCGTGGACCGCTGCCTACGCGACCTCGGCATCACCCGTGTGCCGCTTCTGCTCCTGACCCACTTCCACGCCGACCATGTGCGCGGCCTCCCCGGCGTGCTGAGGGGCCGCGAGGTCGGCGCGATCCAGACCACGAGTCTCGACGAACCGCCGGAGCAGGCGGCCTTCGTGGAGAGAACGGCTGCGGCGGCGCGTGTTCCGATGGTCCGGGCGGTTGCGGGGGAGCGGCGCCGGGCGGGGCCCCTCGACTGGCAGGTCCTCTGGCCCGGCGCGCCGGGGGCGGCAGCGGCCTACGTGACCGAGGAGCCGAACGATTCCAGCGTCACGCTGCTCGTCCGGTCCGGCGGGCTGACCCTGTTGCTCCTCGGCGACCTGGAACCCCCGGCGCAGCAAGGGGTGTTGCGCAGCCATCCGGTGCTGCCCCGGGTGGATGTGCTGAAGGTCGCGCACCACGGCTCCGCCCACCAGGACGCCGCGCTCCTGCGCAGCGCGCGCCCGAGATTCGCGCTGATCAGTTGCGGCCGGGACAACCCGTACGGTCACCCGGCGGCCCGTACGGTCGAAGCGCTCGAGGCGGCGGGAGCGAAGGTCCTGCGCACCGACGTCCACGGTGCGATCGCGGTGACGGGTTCCGGCACGGGGCTGCGTGCGGCAGGCCGGTCATGAAGGCGAGTCGCGCCCTGCGCCGACTGTCAGACCAGCCAGGTGCCGTCGAGCATCAGATCGCGCCCGGCCAGCTCGTTCTCCTCGCGCCACGCCTTGACGGTGCAGGGAGTGACGCGCAGATACACCCAGGCGTCGCGTCCCCGCAGGTCCCAGTGGAGCTTCTCGGCGAAGGCGTCCCCCGACCCGGCGGGAAGGTCCGTCCCTTCCACGATCTCGGCCGTTCCCTCGATCAGCACCACATCACGGGTGTGTCCGAGAGTGAGCCTGGCCTGCCCGGACGGGGTCACGTTGACCGCTGTCGGATTGGTGCGCCGGGTCGCCAGCAGCAGCGTGCCCCGGTCCCAGACGAACGACAACGGCACCAGACACGGCACACCGTCGGCGGAGGCCGTCGCCACCCAGACGTCCTCGTCCTTCTCCAGGCGATCGAGTGCGTCCTGCTTGCGCTGTTCCAGGCTGCGCGCCGGCTCTCGCTCCGTCATGGCCGACACGCTAGCCACCGGCAGCGGGCGCCGCATCCGTCGACGGTCCTAGGTCCACGGGCTCATGGCGCCGTCCGGCGCACCGCGACAGACTTCGGGGATGAACGAGGAAACGCAGCGGCAGGCCCACGCGCCCACTCCCGTCCGGGTGGACGCCTACCTGGAACGCATCGGTGCGACCCGCCCCGCGCGAGCCGACGCCGCCGCACTGCGCGAGCTGCAGCTCCGCCACCTGATGACCGTGCCCTTCGAGAACCTCTCGATCCATCTCGGCCAGGACATCGTGCTGGAGGAGGAGAAGCTCGTCGACAAGATCGTCACGGACCGCCGGGGTGGTTTCTGTTACGAGCTCAACGGCGCCTTCGCCGTACTGCTCCGAGAGCTGGGCTTCCGCGTCACCCCGCTCCAGGCACGGGTGTTCGGCGACGGAGGACGCCTCGGTATCCCGTACGACCACGTCGCGCTGCGCGTCGGGACCGACGACGGTACGGGCCCGTGGCTCGCCGATGTCGGTTTCGGCGACCACGCCCTGCACCCGCTCGAACTGGAGGCCCGCACCGAGCAGGACGATCCCTGCGGCAGGTTCCGGCTCCGGGAGGCGCCGCAGGGAGACCTCGATCTGCTGCGCGACGGTTCGCGCCAGTTCCGCCTGGATCTGCGGCCGCGGGTGCTGTCGGACTTCCGGGCCGGGTCCTGGTACCACCGCACCTCGCCGGACTCCCACTTCGCACGGTCCCTCATCTGCTCCCGGCGCACCGCGGACGGCAGGGTGACGCTCCGCGGGCACACCCTGATCACGACCGTGCGGGGCGAGCGGCACGAGACGGAGCTGAACGACGACGCCGAGGTGCTGGCCGCCTACCGCGACCACTTCGGTCTGGCGCTCACCCGCCTGCCCACGGTGCGCCCCCGGGGCTGACCGTGCCCACGCCGGGGCGCACCGGTCAATACGGACCATAGGGAGTACCTGCGTACAGCGGCGCACAGCTGGGTACAGCTCGGCACAACCTTCTCTGAGCTGCGGCGTTTGCCTCGAACGTCGCAACGGTGATCGAATACGTATTCGTCGGCGGGCCGCTGCTCCGACAACGACGTTGGGCTGTCAGGGGCCCGAGGTGAGAACCGCCCCTGGGGAGTACGTGCACATGTTCGGCCGTTGGCTAGGCAGCAGAGCGAAGTCCCGCACCCCGCAGAGCGACGCCCTCGCCGGGTTCCCGGTGCCGCAGAACGCCGGAATGCTGAGCTGCCGCGTACTGGACCCCGTTTCCGAGCCCGTGCGGCAGGCCGAGTTCGTCGTCACCGACAGCGCGGGCCGCAAGGTCGTCGGCGGAGAGACGGACCCTTTCGGGAACGTCGTCGCCACCGTCCCGGTCGGTGACTACCGCCTCGGTGTCACGGCTGAGGGCTTCACTCCGTTCCACGGTTCGGCCACCGTGGCCCAGGGCGGCCACGCGAGCCTCGGCGACGTCTCCCTCCAGGTGGCCCAGCCCCCGCAGCTCCCCGACCCGGGTGACTGGGAGATCGAGCCGTCGCACACCCAGATCGGCTTCACGGCACGTCATATCGGCATGGCCCGCATCCACGGCAGGTTCAACACCTTCGCCGGCGCCGTGCGGATCGCCGACCGCATGGAGGACTCCGCCATGCACGTCATCATCGACGCCTCGTCGATCGACACGAACGTCCAGATGCGTGACGATCACCTGCGGTCCGGCGACTTCCTCGATGTCGAGCGCTACCCGACCCTCGAGTTCTACAGCGAGCGTTTCGTCCACCGCGGCGGCACCCGCTGGGGCGTCACCGGCGCGCTCACCCTGCACGGTGTGAGCCGTACCGTCACGCTGGACACCCACTACCTCGGTCTGGGCAACGGCCTGGAGGGCGAGACCCGGGCCGCCTGCCGGGCGACCACCGAGCTGCACCGCGAGGACTTCACGCTGACGTGGCAGACGATGCTGGCGCGCGGCATCGCCGTGGTCGGCCCGAGCATCAAGATCGAGATGGACATCCAGATCGTCCCCAAGGGCTGATCCCGCCCTGCTCATCGAGGCCCGGCCGGGCCCCTACGGTGTCTCCAGCCATCCTTCGTACTCCGCGGCGAACGCGTCGAGCGCCGCCGGGTCCAGCCGTGCGGCCGGGTCCTCCACCACCACCAGCCACTGGGCGTCCTCGGCGTCGTCCTCGCCGGCCAGGGCGTCCCGCACGAGCTGCGGCTCCTCGGTGACGCCGAACCGGTCGGACAGCTCCCCGGCGACTTCCTCGGCCGTGTCGCGGTCGGGCAGCACCAGTACATGTCTCACATCGCTCACCCGGTCATTCTCCGGTATGCCCGGGTGAGCGATGCGCCGGGGCGGCTGCCCCGCGGCCTTGTCACAGGGGCGTGGGATGCTGGACCGCGATGGCCACCAGACGTAGTTCCACCGACGATCCGCTCGCCCCCGTCACGCTCGCCGTGGGCCAGGAAGACCTGCTCCTGGACCGCGCCGTGCAGCATGTGGTGGCCGCGGCCCGCGCGTCCGACGCCGACACGGACGTCCGCGACCTCACCCCGGACCAGTTGCAGCCCGGCACGCTCGCCGAGCTCACCAGTCCCTCGCTCTTCGCCGAGCGCAAGGTGGTGGTCGTGCGCAACGCGCAGGACCTCTCCGCCGACACCGTCAAGGACGTCAAGGCGTACCTGGGCGCCCCCGCCGAGGAGATCACCCTCGTCCTCCTGCACGCGGGCGGGGCCAAGGGCAAGAGCCTGCTGGACGCCGTGCGGAAGGCGGGGGCGCGTGAGGTGGCCTGCCCCAAGACCACCAAGCCCGCCGAGCGGCTGTCCTTCGTGCGGTCGGAGTTCCGGGCGCTCGGGCGCTCCGCGACCCCGGAGGCCTGCCAGGCGCTGGTGGACTCCATCGGCAGTGACCTGCGGGAGCTGGCGAGCGCCGTTTCGCAGCTGGTCGCGGACGTCGAGGGCACCATCGACGAAGCGGTCGTCGGCCGCTACTACACGGGCCGCGCCGAGGCGTCCTCCTTCACCGTCGCCGACCGCGCGGTCGAGGGCCGGGCCGCGGAGGCGCTGGAGGCGCTGCGCTGGTCGCTGTCCACGGGCGTCGCCCCCGTCCTGATCACCAGCGCCCTCGCGCAGGGTGTCCGGGCGATCGGCAAGCTCTCCTCCGCCCGGGGCGGCCGGCCCGCGGACCTGGCCCGCGAGCTCGGCATGCCCCCCTGGAAGATCGACCGGGTCCGCCAGCAGATGCGCGGATGGACCCCGGACGGAGTGGCGGCGGCGCTGATCGCGATCGCCGCGGCCGACGCCGGTGTGAAGGGCGGCGGGGACGATCCCGAGTACGCCCTGGAGAAGGCCGTGGTCGCGGTAGCCCGCGCGGCACGCTCCGGCGGCCGCTGACCCCGCGCCGTCGGGACAGCCCGGCCCGGGAGAGCCCGGCCCGGGAGAGCCCGGCCCGGGAGAGCCCGGCCCGGGAGAGCCCGGCCCGGGAGAGCCCGGCCCGGGACAGCCCGGCCCGGGAGAGCCCGGCCCGGGAGAGCCCGGCCCGGGAGAGCCCGGCCCGGGAGAGCCCGGCCCGGGAGAGCCCGGCCCGGGAGAGCCCGGCCCAGCACAGCCCGCCCCGCCCCCGCCCCGGAGCCTTCCACCCCGCGACGGGCACGCGCGAAGGCCCCGGCGGGCGTCCTGGGGAGGACGCGGCCGGGGCCTTCGGTTCACGCTTGGTGCGCCGCACCCGCGTGGCGAACGCAGGTTCGGTGTGCGGCGCGGGTGCCGGTCAGGAGCGGGAGAGAGGGCCCGCGGAGTCCGTTCCGGCGATCACATCAGTAGCTCAGCCCTGGAGGGCGGCAACCTTGAGCGCCAGCGCCGACTTCTTGTTGGCGGCGGCGTTCTTGTGGATGACACCCTTCGAGACAGCCTTGTCGAGCTGGCGCGACGCGTCACGGACGGCCACAGTGGCCTTCTCGACGTCACCGGCAGCGGCAGCCTCACGGGCCTTGCGGATCGAGGTCTTGAGCGAGGACTTGACGGCCTTGTTGCGCAGGCGCGCCTTCTCGTTCGTCTTGTTCCGCTTGATCTGGGACTTGATGTTCGCCACGAAAGAGCCTTTTCAGGTTCGTTGGATCTCCTATGTGCGCCACGCCGCTTCTGAGGGCCACGAGGCACAGCTGCCCACGGTAGCAGTCACCCTCGGACCGGCCCAAACCGGTCCCGGCCCCGCAGGCGTGGGACCATGGAGGCTACGTATCGATCCGTCCGACCCGACTTCGACCCGAGACACGGCGTCCGGCGTCTCAAGAATCAGGACCCTGCGTGCCCGCGACTCCTACCAACGTGCCCGAGCCGAGCCGTACCGACCCGGCGCTGATCCGCAACTTCTGCATCATCGCGCACATCGACCACGGCAAGTCCACCCTTGCCGACCGGATGCTCCAGCTGACGGGAGTGGTCGACCAGCGGCAGATGCGCGCCCAGTATCTCGACCGGATGGATATCGAGCGCGAGCGCGGCATCACCATCAAGTCCCAGGCGGTCCGTCTGCCGTGGGCGCCCACCGAGGGTGAGGACAAGGGCACGACCCACATCCTCAACATGATCGACACCCCGGGCCACGTGGACTTCACCTACGAGGTCTCCCGCTCGCTCGCCGCGTGCGAGGGCACCGTCCTCCTCGTCGACGCGGCGCAGGGCATCGAGGCGCAGACGCTGGCCAACCTCTACCTGGCGATGGAGAACGACCTCACCATCGTCCCGGTGCTCAACAAGATCGACCTGCCCGCCGCGCAGCCCGAGAAGTTCTCCGAGGAGCTGGCCAACCTCATCGGCTGCCAGCCCGAGGACGTGCTCAAGGTCTCCGCGAAGACCGGCATCGGCGTGGACGCGCTGCTCGACCGTGTCGTCAGGGACGTCCCGGCCCCGATCGGCCAGGCGGACGCCCCCGCGCGGGCGATGATCTTCGACTCGGTCTACGACGCGTACCGCGGTGTCGTCACCTACGTCAGGGTCGTCGACGGCCAGCTCAACAAGCGCGAGCGCATCAGGATGATGTCGACGGGCGCCACCCACGAGCTGCTGGAGATCGGCGTCTCCTCCCCGGAGATGACCCCGGCCGACGGCATCGGCGTGGGCGAGGTCGGCTACATCATCACCGGTGTGAAGGACGTCCGGCAGTCCAAGGTCGGTGACACCATCACCTCCCTGAACAAGGGGGCGACCGAGGCGCTGGGCGGCTACAAGGACCCCAAGCCGATGGTGTTCTCGGGGCTCTACCCCCTGGACGGGTCCGACTACCCGGACCTGCGCGAGGCCCTGGACAAGCTCCAGCTCAACGACGCCGCCCTGGTGTACGAGCCGGAGACCTCGGCCGCGCTCGGCTTCGGCTTCCGTGTCGGCTTCCTCGGCCTGCTGCACCTCGACGTGATCCGCGAGCGGCTCGAGCGCGAGTTCGGTCTCGAGCTCATCGCCACGGCCCCCAACGTGGTCTACCGCGTCGAGATGGAGGACGGCTCGGAGCACACCGTCACCAACCCGAGCGAGTTCCCCGAGGGCAAGATCGACAAGGTGCACGAGCCGGTCGTCAGGGCCACCGTCCTGGCGCCCAGCGAGTTCATCGGCGCGATCATGGAGCTCTGCCAGAACCGTCGGGGCACCCTGCTCGGCATGGACTACCTCTCCGAGGACCGGGTCGAGATCCGCTACACCCTGCCGCTCGCCGAGATCGTCTTCGACTTCTTCGACCAGCTGAAGTCCAAGACCCGTGGTTACGCCTCGCTCGACTACGAGCCCACCGGTGAGCAGTCCGCCCAGCTCGTCAAGGTGGACATCCTGCTCCACGGCGACAAGGTCGACGCCTTCTCGGCGGTCACGCACAAGGACAAGGCGTACGCGTACGGCGTCCGGCTCGTCGCCAAGCTGCAGAAGCTCATCCCCCGGCAGAACTTCGAGGTGCCGATCCAGGCGGCCATCGGCTCCCGGGTCATCGCCCGTGAGACCGTCCGCGCCATCCGCAAGGACGTCCTCGCCAAGTGCTACGGCGGTGACATCTCCCGTAAGCGGAAGCTGCTGGAGAAGCAGAAGGAAGGCAAGAAGCGGATGAAGATGGTCGGCAACGTGGAGGTGCCGCAGGACGCGTTCATCTCCGTCCTGTCGACCGACGAGTCGGCCGGCGAGAGCAAGGGCAAGAAGTAGCGACCGCCCGACGCCCGACCCCTTCCCCCGCCCGCCCCGCCCGGGAGTACGCAGGCGGGCGTACCCGGGAGTAGCCCGACGGGCCCCTGTGCTGCGGACGTCCGCAGCACAGGGGCCCGGTTCGTTATCAAGCGGCGGCCTGTTGCCTCTTACGCCACGGTCCGACGCGCTCTACTCTGATCACCACCCGTTAGTTACTCGCCAGTTAAACAAGCAGGCCGAGCGGGAACGAGAAGCAGGACATACAAGCAGCAGCACCCATAAGCCGGTCGTAGCAATGCCGCAGGCCCGGAGGACGTCGTGAGCGACACACAGACCTTGATCGATAGCCGACCGCCCTCCGTGGCGACTCTCTTCATCGACCGCGTGGCGGCCACCCCGGACGGGGAGGCGTACCGCTATCCGGTGCCCGCCGCCTCCGGTCAGGGACCGGACGACTGGAAGTCGCTCACCTGGGCGCAGGCCGCCGAGCGGGTCCACGCCATCGCGGCCGGTCTGATCGCTCTCGGTGTCCGGCCGGAGGAGCGGGTCGCGCTGGCCTCCTCCACCCGTGTCGAATGGATCCTCGCCGACCTCGGGGTGATGTGCGCGGGCGCCGCGACCACGACGATCTACCCCTCGACGAACACCGAGGAGTCCGCCTTCATCCTGGCCGACTCCGACAGCCGCGTCCTGATCGCCGAGGACGCGGCCCAGTTGGCGAAGGCCCGGGAGAACAGGGCCGGGCTGCCCGAGCTGGCGCATGTCGTCGTCATCGACCCCGCCGGTGCGGAGTCCGTGGAGGGCGACCCCGAGGGCTGGGTGCTCACCCTGGCCGACCTCGAAGCCAGGGGCGCCGAGCACCTGGTGAAGAACCCGGACGCGATCACCGACCGGGTCGCCGCGATCACCCCCGACCAGCTGGCGACCCTGATCTACACCTCGGGCACCACCGGCCGCCCCAAGGGCGTACGGCTGCCGCACGACAACTGGTCGTACATGGCCAAGGCGACCGTGGCGACCGGGCTGATCACCGCGGACGACGTCCAGTACCTCTGGCTGCCGCTCGCCCACGTCTTCGGCAAGGTGCTCACCTCCGGCCAGATCGAGGTCGGTCACGTCACGGCCGTCGACGGGCGCGTCGACAAGATCATCGAGAACCTCCCGGTGGTCCAGCCGACCTACATGGCGGCGGTCCCGCGCATCTTCGAGAAGGTCTACAACGGGGTCGCGGCCAAGGCCCGGGCCGGTGGCGGTGCCAAGTACAAGATCTTCCAGTGGGCGGCCGGGGTGGCCCGGGAGTACGCCACGGTGTCGCAGGACAACTTCCGGCGCACCGGCAAGGCCTCCGTGCCGTTCGGGCTCGGCGCCAAGCACAAGGTCGCCGACACCCTCGTCTTCGCGAAGATCCGCGAGGCCTTCGGCGGGCGGCTCCGGGCCTGTGTCTCCGGCTCGGCCGCGCTCGCCCCCGACATCGGCCTCTTCTTCTCCGGCGCCGGCATCCACATCCTGGAGGGCTACGGGCTCACCGAGTCCAGCGCCGCCTCCTTCGTCAACCCCGGCGAGGCCTACCGCACCGGGACCGTCGGCAAGCCGCTCCCCGGCACCGAGGTCCGGATCGCGGACGACGGCGAGATCCTGCTGCGCGGCCCCGGCCTCATGGAGGGCTACCACCGGCTGCCCGAGAAGACGGCCGAGGTCCTGGAGTCGGACGGCTGGTTCCACACCGGCGACATCGGCGAGCTCTCCCAGGACGGCTACCTGCGGATCACCGACCGTAAGAAGGACCTGATCAAGACGTCCGGCGGCAAGTACATCGCCCCGGCCGAGGTCGAGGGGCAGTTCAAGGCGGTCTGCCCGTTCGTCTCCAACATCCTGGTGCACGGCGCGGACCGAAACTTCTGCACCGCCCTCATCGCGCTGGACGAGCCGACCATCCTGGGCTGGGCGCAGGAGAACGGGCTGGGCGGCAAGCCGTACGCCGACGTGGTGGCGTCGCCGCAGGCCGTGGAGCTGATCGAGGGCTATGTGCAGCGCCTCAACGAGGGCCTGCAGCGCTGGCAGACCATCAAGAAGTTCCGGCTCCTGCCGCGGGACCTCGACATCGAGCACGGTGAGCTGACCCCCAGCCTCAAGCTGAAGCGGCCGGTCGTCGAGCGCGAGTACAAGGACCTCATCGAGGACATGTACGCGGGCTCCCGCGAGGCGTAACAACCGAGGAGCAGGTCGGAGCCGGGGCCGGTGGGTGCGGGAGCACCCACCGGCCCCGGCTCCTTCTCTTTCGGCACGGGCCACTTCCGTCACTCGGCGCTTATGGGCACGCCCGGTCTGTCACCCTGTCGGGATACGTCAGCGGCGTTTCGCGAGACTGTCAGGAGCCGCACCGTGGGGCCCATTCCCTTGCAGCGGGACATCGTTCAGCGTCCCGGCACCGTCATCGCCGGTCAGGGCGCTGATCCCCGTCCGGTCGCGCGCACGAGCCTGCCCGGAATCCCGCAGGCGTCGGCCGCGGCCCGCAGATTCGTCCGGGCGGCGCTCGCCGAGTGGACCGGGCTCGGCCTGCCCTCAGCCGCCGAGTTCGGCGAGCGGCTCACCGACGACGCGCTGACCGTGGCGAGCGAACTGGTCACCAACGCGGTCGTGCACGCCGGCACAACGGTCGAGCTGCTCCTCAGGCTGGAGGACTCCGCCGGGCACGACCCGGCCGCGCTGGTGCTCGAAGTCACCGACCACCATCCCGCCAGGTCGGTGCGGGACGACCGCGCCGAGCGGCCCGACCCCGCCGAGTACGGCCGGGGGCTGCAGCTGGTCGCCACCCTCGCCGAGTCCTGGGGCATCACCTACCGCACCGGCCTCAAGACCGTCTGGGCCCGCCTCCCCGGCGACGACCGCTACGGACTGCCCGACGCCCCGGCCGACGACGACGCCACCCGCGGACGCGGTCCCCGCACCGGCCGGGTCCTCGCCCCCGCCGCCGGGCGCGCGGCGCGCGACGACGAGGGCTGGGCCGGGGGCGGCGGGCTCTCCTTCCTCGCCGAGGCATCCGGTCTCCTCGCGGGCCAGCTCGACGAGGACCTGGTGGCGTCGACAGCGGGCCGGCTCCTGGTGCCCCGGATCGCCGACTGGTGCGCCATATGGCTGGAGAGCGAGGGCGGAGGCCCGGCGGCCGCCCCCAGGCTCGCGGGGGTCTGGCACCGCGACGAGGCGCGGACCGCGCTGCTGCGCCCCGCGCTGGAGAAGGAGCCGCTGCGCCTGCCCGGCAGCGTCGGTACGGGCCCCGTGCCCATCCCGTGGCCGGGAGTCGCCACGACGGAGCGCGGGGACGGCGCTGGGGGCGCCGCGCTCGCCCACCGCATCATCTCGGGCGGGCGCACGCTCGGCGCCGTCCTGGTGGGCCGCGAGGGCACCGACCACATCCCCGACGAAGCCGCCGCCCTCCTCGCGGACTTCGTGCGCCGCGTCGGCCTCGCCGTCGGAGCCGCCCGCGCCTACACACGCCAGGCCACCATCAGCCGCATCCTGCAGCGCGGCCTGCTGCCGAGCAAGGTCGCCGAGATACCCGGGGTCACCAGCGCGCTGGTGTACGAGCCCGGGGACGACGGCGTGGTCGGCGGCGACTTCTACGACCTCTTCCCGTGCCCCGGCGGCCGCTGGTGCTTCGTGCTCGGAGACGTCCAGGGAAGCGGCCCCGAAGCCGCCGTGGTCACCGGTCTCGCCCGCCCCTGGCTGCGCCTCCTGTCCCGGGAGGGCTTCCGCGTCGGCGAGGTCCTCGACCGGCTCAACCGGCTCCTCCTGGACGACGCCATGGAGGCGGCCGAGGCCGCCGCCCTCATGGTCGCGGCGGCGGGCGGCCAGCAGATCCAGGACGGCGGGCAGATCCAGGACGGCTCCCAGTCGCGCTTCCTCTCCCTGCTGTACGGCGATCTCGTGCCGCTCCCGGACGGCGGTGTGCGCTGCACCGTGGCGAGCGCCGGCCACCCGCTCCCGCTGCTGCTGCGCCCCGACGGCTCCGTACGCCCGGCCGCCGAGCCGCAGGTGCTGCTCGGCGTCGTCGACGACGTGGCGTACGAGAGCCAGAGCTTCGTGCTGATGCCCGGCGACAGCCTCCTCTGCGTCACCGACGGGGTCACGGAGCGGCGCTCGGGGCGGCTGATGTTCGACGACGGCGACGGCCTCGCACGGGTCCTGGCCGGCTGTGCGGGGCTTCCGGCCGCCGGGATAGCCGACCGGATCAAGCGGGCCGTCCACACCTTCGCCGAGCGTCCGCCGGACGACGACCTGGCCCTGCTCGTGCTCCAGGTCGACGGATCCGCGGATGTGCGGGGCAGCTCCGCCGGCGAGTGACAATGGACGGTATGCCTTCCGTACTGCCCGATGGTGAGCCCGTGCCCGACGACGGGGCGCTGCCCCGCCATGCCCTGGAAGGCGCCGCCGACCGGCCGCTCGGCTTCTACCTGCACGTGCCCTACTGCGCCACCCGCTGCGGCTACTGCGACTTCAACACGTACACCGCGACCGAGCTGCGCGGCTCCGGCGGCGCCCTGGCCTCCCGGGACAACTACGCGGCCCACCTCGTCGAGGAGGTCCGCCAGGCCCGCAAGGTGCTCGGCGACGACCCCCGTCCGGTCCGCACGGTCTTCGTCGGCGGCGGTACGCCGACGCTGCTGCCCGCAGCCGACCTCGTCCGGATGCTCGCGGCGATCCGTGAGGAGTTCGGGCTGGCGGAGGACGCCGAGATCACCACGGAGGCCAATCCGGAATCCGTCGACCCGGCGTACCTCGCGGCGCTGCGGGAGGGCGGCTTCAACCGCGTCTCCTTCGGGATGCAGAGCGCCCGGCAGCACGTCCTGAAGGTCCTGGACCGCACCCACACGCCCGGCCGTCCCGAGGCGTGCGTCGCCGAGGCCCGTGAGGCCGGCTTCGAGCACGTCAACCTCGACCTGATCTACGGGACCCCCGGCGAGTCCGACGACGACTGGCGGGCCTCCCTCGACGCGGCGATCGGCGCCGGACCCGACCACGTGTCGGCGTACGCGCTGATCGTCGAGGAGGGGACCCAGCTCGCCCGGCGCATCCGCCGCGGCGAGGTCCCGATGACGGACGACGACGTCCACGCCGACCGCTATCTGATCGCCGACGAGGCGATGGCGGCCGCGGGTTTCTCCTGGTACGAGGTATCGAACTGGTCCCGTACGCCCGAGGGCCGCTGCCTGCACAACGAGCTGTACTGGCGCGGGGCCGACTGGTGGGGCGCCGGACCCGGAGCCCACAGCCACGTCGGCGGGGTGCGGTGGTGGAACGTCAAGCACCCCGGGGCCTACGCCCAGGCCCTGGCGGAAGGCCGCTCGCCCGGGGCCGGCCGTGAGGTGCTCGGCGACGAGGACCGCCGGGTCGAGCGCATCCTGCTGGAGCTGCGGCTCGTCGAGGGCTGCCCGCTGTCGCTGCTCGCCCCCGCCGGCCTCGCCGCGGCGGGCCGCGCGGTGAAGGACGGCCTGCTGGAGCCCGGACCGTACGGCGAGGGCCGCGCGGTCCTCACGCTGCGGGGGCGGCTGCTGGCCGACGCCGTGGTGCGGGACCTGGTCGACTGACACGCCCTGCCCGCACGAGGCGCCTGACGCGCCGGGCCTACCCCACCGGACAGTCGGCGCGGGTGAGCGGCGTCCGGTCGCCCGCGGCCCGGCCGCACACGACGCGGCTCCGGGCGTCCGGCCCCAGACGGGTGACCTCGACGACGTTCAGGCCGTGCACCTTCTGGTCGGCGTAGGGAATCGTCCCCCGGAACGTGATCGTTCCGGTCGGCATGTCATGCAGGGCCACCGAGTAGAGCGTCGCCCAGGTCTCCGCCGCGCTCTGCGGGGTGTCGCTGCGGGTGGCGGCGGAGTAGAGGACCGCCGTCGCCTGGTAGGACATGACGGTCTGCCCGCTGGTGAACAGCTTGTCCTCGTACGGGCGCACCCTCGGCAGCGCGGGCAGTTGCCGCCCTTCGGGGAGCAGCGCCTCCAGGCTCCTGCGGGAGTCCTCGTAGAACGCCCGGCCGCCGCCCCGGCTCATGGGCGCGAGCGCGCCGTAGTAGAGCGTGACCTTGTCCGCGAGCTTCGTCGAGTCGTCGAAGCGTGCTTTGGCCAGGTCGTCGCCGGTGAACACCGTGATGGCCTTGTCCGAACAGCCGGCCGTCTGCCCGAGGCCGGACATCAACGTGTTGACGTCCTCGACCCGGCCGGCGAAGTACAGGGCGTCAGGTACGCGTTCCGCCCCGCAGATCGCGTGCAGGGGCGCGTCGAGCTTGGCGGAGCCGCCGTCCTTGGACAGGGAGTACTGGGTGTCGGCGGCCACGGTGAAGCCCGATTCCTTCAGCATCTGCACACCGACCCTGCGCTGCTCGGTGGTGTAGCGGTCCTTGTCCTCGTTGCCCACCTTCCTGGACAGGACGACGCCCTGCGGATCGTCCAGGCCGGCCGCCAGCCGGCCGGCGATCAGCCCGACGGCGTCCGCCTGCTCCTCGTCGGTCGCGGCGAGGCCGAAGTAGTTCGGGTACAGGCGGGCCAGGTCGCTGCCGGAGTTCGTGGTGTCCACCACGGGCAGCCCGGCCCGCTGGAGGAGCCCCGTGGCCGCCGCGCTGTCCGTGGTGTTGCGGCCGAGGCCCACCACGCCGACGACGGACGGGTCCCGCTCGGCTACCTCGATGATCTTCCTGACCGCTGTCGTCTGCCGCAGCATGTCCTGGCCGCCGTTGGCCGTCAGGACCCGTAGCTTGACGGAACGATTCGCCGTGTCGTTGACGAACCGCTGGTGGAGATAGACCCCGGTCAGCTCCTCCAGACCCTTGCGGGTGTCCTCCCGGTTCTTGTCGGTGCCCGTGAGCGGGCCCGCGTAGACGACGGTGACACGCGGTTCGCCCGGCCCGATGGAGGCGTTCTGCTCCCCTATCGCCTGCTCGATCCGTTCGAAGGTGACGCCCTTGCCCACCCCGTTCAGCTGGAGGCCGTTGCCCCCGGCGAAGCGCACCTCGGGGACCGTCGCCACCCCGACGCACTCCTTGACCCCTCCGGGGCCCTCCAGCCGGACCGCGTCCGTGCTGCGGCCGACGAGCGGCCCGTAGCAGTACGTCTCCTTCCAGTGCTCGCTCCACAGGAAGGTCCCCAGCAGCGCGCAGACCAGGACGAGGGTGACGGTCCTCCCCGACATCACCCACCAGGCCCAGGTCCGGCGGACCCGGTGGGTGACGAGCTGGACATGGGCGTGCTCGTGGGTCAGCTGCTCGATGGGCAGGGGCAGCCGCAGCACCCAGGCCAGCGTCACGGCGGCCGCCGGGGCCTGGCCGATGCTCAGGTCCTCGACCCAGGTCTCGTACCGTGCGCGGGCCCCCGTACTGGCACCGGCGTTCGCCGGCGGCTCCGGCGGCAGCGGCGGGGTGTGCCGCATGATCCGGTCGGCCGGCATGGAGGCCAGGAGCAGCAGCGGATCCACCTCGCTGCGCCGCGATCGCACGTTGTTGATGGCGTTGATCAGCAGGATGCCGCCGTTGTCCTGGGTGGCCGTGGGCAGGAACACCACCGGCGGGACGGTGCGCTTGCCGCGCCGCCAGTCCAGGGCGTGCGCCCGGTAGCTGTCCAGCAGGTCCTCCAGCAGAGCCTGGACCCGCAACTCCAGGTGGAACTGGCGCGCGTGCTCGTCGCCCGCCCCCGCGTCCGCCACCCGCTCCGCGACGGCGGCGGACCGCGCCCGGATCACCCGCCACGAACCGCTGGGGGAGAAGCGCGACCAGCCGTCCGACGGATACGCGGTGCTCGACGCGGCGAGGGACGACGTGGTCGCGAGCCACCGGCTGGCCGGTCGCAGCCACAGCAGCGGCGGCGCCGCCCTCGTCATCAGCCGTACGACCGCCAGGCCGAGCAGGGCAGCGGCGGCGACCAGCGTGGTCAGCAGCCAGCCGATCTCACCCAGCAGCACGCTGAGTACGGCGATGAACACGGCCCCCAGAAAGGTCTCCGGACGGACGGAGGCCCGCAGCGAGTCCCACCAGGTGTTGCGCCCCGAGCGGCTCGCCCGCCAGCGCAGACTGCCCAACTGCTCCAGGATCCGCTCGTCGCGCTCACGGGCGGAGCGCCAGTCCGGCTGGGCGACGACCGTCGCGGTGGCCTGCTCGATGGCGGCGAGCAGCCGGGAGCGGGGAAAGGCGAAGGGCTTGTACTGCGAGGTGCCCCGGGTCTCCCAGGGCCGCTCGGTGAGGGTGCGGACCATGGAGAGCGCCGCCTCGTACGGCGTGGCGCCGCCGCCTTCGAGCAGCCTCACCGGGACCCGCCGCAGCTGGTTCGCCCGGTGGACCTGGTGGACGATCTGCTCGACCCTGCTGTCGATCTCCGGCCCGGCCGAGGCGTCCTCGGCCTGCGCCACCACCAGAGGCATCACCGGCCGGTTGACGCGGTACTGGTCGATCAACTGCTGCATGAGGTGGAAGACGGCGGAGGCCGCCTCGTTCTCCGCACTGTCCCGCCACACTTCGCGCGTCATCCGACCCCGTGCCTCCCCCTGTGCCCGGCCCTGCCGTCATCTCTCAATAACGGACGGTGCGTGTGCGGCGCAGGTGTTCACGGGGATCGGTACCGGATCCTCTTCAAAGGTCCCGGGACATCAGGAAGGAAGGGTGACGAAGTCGATCAATTCCTCGACGCGGCCGAGTAGTTGCGGTTCCAGGTCCTTGTACGAGCCGACCTTGGAGAGAATGTGCTGCCAGGCCGCGCCCGTGTTCTCCGGCCAGCCCAGCGCACGGCACACGCCCGTCTTCCAGTCCTGGCCCCGCGGGACGGCCGGCCACCCGGGGATTCCCACGGACGACGGCTTCACCGCCTCCCAGACGTCGATGTACGGGTGCCCCACCACCAGCACGTTCGCGTCGGTGACCTGAGCGGCGATCCGGGACTCCTTGGAACCGGGCACGAGATGGTCGACCAGGACTCCGAGCCGGGCGTCAGGTCCGGGCGCGAACTCCCGCACGATCGCCGGGAGGTCGTCGACGCCCTCCAGGTACTCCACGACCACGCCCTCGATACGCAGGTCGTCGCCCCAGACCCGCTCGACGAGCTCGGCGTCGTGCCGCCCCTCCACATAGATCCGGCCCGCCCGGGCCACCCGCGCCCGTGCCCCGGGCACCGCCACCGAGCCGGAGGCCGTACGGGAGGGCCGTGCAGGGCCGGCGGCCGACGGGCGCACCAGGGTGATCACCCTGCCCTCCAGCAGGAAACCGCGCGGTTCCATCGGGAAGACCCGGTGCTTGCCGAAGCGGTCCTCCAGAGTGACCGTCGGCCCCTGAGCCGTCTTCTCGCACCGGATCACCGCCCCGCAGAAACCGGTGACAACCTCCTCGACCACCAGATCGGGCTCGGCGGGGACCTCGGGTGCGGGGGCGGACTTCTTCCACGGCGGAGTCAGATCCGGCTGGTAGCTGCGCATGGCAGCACGATAATCGGGGCCGCGTTCACGACACGCCGAACCGGACCGCCAGTTGCTCGCGCTGCGCCCGGACGAACGCCGCGTCCACCACCGCCCCGTGCCCCGGCACGTACAGCGCGTCCTCGCCGCCCAGCTCCAGCAGCCGGTCCAGCGCGGCCGGCCAGTGGGAGGGGACCGCGTCCCGGCCCGCCTGCGGTTCGCCGGACTCCTCGACCAGATCCCCGCAGAGCACCACGACGGGGGAGCCCGGCACCAGCACCACGAGGTCGTGGCCGCTGTGACCGGGGCCCACATTGGCCAGCAGCACCTGGAAGCCGCCGCCGAGGTCGAGCGTCCACTCGCCGCTCACCTGGTGCCGCGGGGCCACCAGGGCGTCCGTGGCCGCCGTGGCGTCCGCCTCGCCCATCCCGTGCCGCAGCGCGTCGGCGCGCAGCTCCTCGGCGCCCCGCCCCAGCAGCTCCGCCGTGCCGACCGCCCCGTAGACCTCCGCCCCGGAGAAGGCGGCGGTGCCCAGCACGTGGTCGAAGTGCGGATGGCTCAGTGCGATATGTGTCACCCTCCGGCCCAGCAGGGCCTCCGCCTGCGTCCGGAGCTCGACGCCCTCCCGGAGCGTCGAACCGGTGTCGTAGAGCAGCACACCGTCCGCCCCGGCCACCAGCGCGGCGGTCGCGTCCCAGACAGGGAGGCGCCGCCGTCCCGTACCGTTGCCCAACCGCTCCCAGCCGAACTCTTCCCAAGAGACGTCCATACGACGACGCTATCGGCAACGACCTGCGCGGTCCCGCGACGGCATGGCCGGTCGCCCTTGCCCCGGGCCCACCCCGCCCCCGTACACTGACCGGGGGGATTGCTGGCACTCGAACGCACAGAGTGCCAGGCAGACGCCGAAGAACCACAGCTGGAGGTGTGCGCGGTGCTCAGTGAACGCAGACTCGAAGTGCTGCGCGCCATCGTCCAGGACTATGTCGGCACCGAGGAGCCCGTCGGCTCCAAGGCGCTCACGGAGCGGCACAGCCTCGGGGTCTCCCCGGCGACTGTCCGCAACGACATGGCGGTGCTGGAGGACGAGGGCTTCATCGCCCAGCCGCACACGAGTGCGGGGCGCATTCCGACGGACAAGGGCTACCGGCTCTTCGTCGACAAACTCGCGGGCGTCAAGCCCCTGTCGTCGCCGGAGCGCAGGGCCATTCAGAATTTCCTCGACGGCGCGGTCGACCTCGACGACGTCGTGGGCCGCACGGTCCGGCTGCTCGCGCAGCTGACCAGGCAGGTCGCCGTCGTG
This sequence comes from Streptomyces sp. NBC_01166, assembly GCF_045039765.1. Taxonomy (NCBI): domain Bacteria; kingdom Bacillati; phylum Actinomycetota; class Actinomycetes; order Kitasatosporales; family Streptomycetaceae; genus Streptomyces; species Streptomyces sp. NBC_01166. The sequence goes on along the minus strand of NZ_CP108613.1, from coordinate 2,799,944 downwards.
CAGTACCCCTCGCTGACCCGGTCGACGGTCCGGCACGTGGAGCTGCTGTCGCTGGCTCCGGCCCGGCTGATGCTCGTCCTGATCACGGACACGGGCCGGGTCGAACAGCGTATGATCGACTGTCCTGCGCCGTTCGGTGACACATCACTGGCGGATCTGCGGGCCCGGCTCAACAGCCGGGTCGTCGGACGACGCTTCGCGGACGTCCCGCGACTGGTGCAGGACCTGCCGGAGTCCTTCGAGACCGAGGACCGGGGAACCGTATCGACGGTGCTCTCCGTCCTCCTCGAGACTCTGGTCGAAGAAACGGAGGAGCGGCTGATCATCGGCGGCACCTCCAATCTCACCCGTTTCGGGCACGACTTCCCTGTGATGATCCGGCCGGTGCTGGAGGCATTGGAGGAGCAGGTCGTGCTGCTGAAGCTGCTCGGTGAGGCAACGGACTCAGGCATGACCGTACGGATCGGGCACGAGAACGCCCACGAGGGCCTCAACTCCACGTCCGTCGTCGCGGTCGGCTACGGTTCGGGCGACGAGGCAGTCGCCAAACTCGGCGTGGTCGGACCGACCCGCATGGACTACCCCGGAACGATGGGAGCGGTACGCGCAGTGGCACGTTACGTCGGACAGATCCTGGCGGATTCGTAAGTGGCCACGGACTACTACGCCGTACTAGGCGTGCGCCGCGACGCATCTCAGGACGAGATCAAGAAGGCATTCCGTCGGCTCGCACGCGAGCTGCACCCGGATGTCAACCCGGATCCGAAGACCCAGGAGCGGTTCAAGGAGATCAACGCCGCTTACGAGGTGCTGTCGGACCCGCAGAAGAAGCAGGTCTACGACCTCGGTGGCGACCCGCTGTCCTCCTCGGGCGGCGGCGGTGGCGCGGGAGGGTTCGGAGCCGGCGGCTTCGGCAACTTCAGCGACATCATGGACGCGTTCTTCGGCAATGCCGCGCAACGCGGGCCCCGTTCGCGGACCCGTCGCGGCCAGGACGCCATGATCCGCCTGGAGATCGACCTCAACGAGGCGGCCTTCGGCACGACCAAGGACATCCAGGTCGACACGGCGGTCGTCTGTACGACCTGCAGTGGCGAGGGCGCCGCACCCGGCACCTCCGCGCAGACCTGTGACATGTGCCGCGGCCGCGGCGAGGTTTCCCAGGTCACGAGGTCCTTCCTCGGCCAGGTCATGACCTCGCGGCCCTGCCCGCAGTGCCAGGGCTTCGGCACGGTCGTGCCGACCCCGTGCCCCGAGTGCGCCGGTGACGGCCGCATCCGCTCGCGGCGCACCCTCACCGTGAAGATCCCCGCCGGTGTCGACAACGGCACCCGGATCCAGCTCGCGGGCGAGGGCGAGGTCGGCCCCGGCGGCGGTCCCGCCGGTGACCTCTACGTCGAGATCCACGAGGTCTCGCACGCCGTGTTCCAGCGGCGCGGCGACGATCTGCACTGCACGGTCACCATCCCGATGACGGCCGCGGCGCTCGGTACCCAGGTGCCGCTGGAGACGCTCGACGGGCTGGAGGAGATCGACATCAGGCCGGGCACCCAGTCCGGCCAGTCGGTCCCGCTGCACGGGCGCGGCATCACGCACCTGCGTGGCGGCGGGCGCGGCGACCTGATCGTGCACGTCGAGGTCATGACCCCGACGAAGATGGACCCCGAGCAGGAGCGCCTCCTGCGGGAGCTGTCCAAGCTGCGCGGCGAGGAGCGGCCCACCGGTCAGTTCCAGCCCGGCCAGCAGGGGCTCTTCTCCCGGCTGAAGGACGCCTTCAACGGCCGCTGAACCCTGTCACCGCACCGCCCGCCGGTCCCGTACCGGCGGGCGGTGCGGTGCGTGCGGCGCGCGTCCGCCGTGTGAAAGGGGCTGATTCGGCACGATCCGCGGGACGTGGCACGATGCGGGCATGTCCTTGGCGCTGACCGATCTCTGCCGGTACCCGATCGTGCAGGCCCCGATGGCGGGAGGCGTCTCCCGCCCGGAGCTGGCCGCCGCCGTCTCCGAGGCCGGAGGGCTCGGTTTTCTCGCCGCCGGCTACAAGACGGCCGACGGGATGTACAACGAGGTGAAGCAGCTCCGGCGGATGACCGGCGGAGTCTTCGGCGTCAACCTCTTCATGCCGCAGCCGCTGGTCGCCGACCCCAGCGCCGTGGAGGTCTACCGCGAGCAGCTCGCCGGTGAGGCCTCCTGGTACGAGACCCCGCTCGGCGACCCGGACTCCAGCGGCGACGACGGTTACGAGGCCAAGGTCGCGATCCTGCTGGAGGATCCGGTCCCCGTGGTCTCCTTCACCTTCGGCTGCCCCACCCGCGAGGTCCTCGACGCCTTCGCCGCCGCCGGCACGTTCACCGTCGTCACGGTCACCTCGGCCCAAGAGGCGCGCAACGCCAAGTGGGCGGGCGCCGGCGCGGTCTGCGTGCAGGGCACCGAGGCGGGCGGCCACCAGTCGACGCACCGTGACGACCCGCAGGGCGGCCTGGCCGGCACCGGGCTCCTCGCCCTGATCGCCGAGGTCCGCGAGGCCGTGCAGCTGCCGGTCGTCGCGACCGGCGGACTGATGCGCGGCTCCCAGATCATGGCCGTCCTGGCGGCCGGTGCCGACGCCGCCCAGCTCGGTACGGCGTTCCTGCCGTGCCCGGAGTCCGGAGCGCACCCGCTGCACAAGCAGGCCCTGACCAACCCGCTGTTCGTGACGACGGCCCTGACCCGGGCCTTCTCCGGCCGCCCCGCGCGTGGACTGGTCAACCGGTTCGTGCGGGAACACGGCCCGTACGCGCCCTCCGCCTACCCGCAGGTGCACCAGCTGACCAGCGGGCTGCGCAAAGCCGCGGCGAAGACCGGGGACGCCCAGGGCATGGCCCTGTGGGCGGGACAGGGCCACCGGATGGCACGCGAGCTGCCCGCCGGGGAGCTCGTGAGCCTGCTCGCCGCCGAAACGGAAGCCGCGCGTGCGGCAGTGAGTGTGAGGAGTGCCCGGTGACGGCACCTGTCTTCGTCGTCGAACAGTTGCCCGGCGGGCCGGAGTTCGTCCTGGACGGCCCCGAGGGACGGCACGCCGTGTCCGTGAAGCGGCTGAACCCGGGGGAGGACGTCGTCCTGACCGACGGGCGGGGCCGCTGGGCGGAAGGCGTCGTACGGTCGGCCGAGGGCAAGGACCGGCTCGTGGTCACCGGCCTCGGAAGCGTCCACGAGGAGGACGCGCCCGCGCCCCGCATCACCGTCGTCCAGGCGCTGCCCAAGGGCGACCGCGGTGAGCTGGCCGTGGAGACGATGACCGAGACCGGCGTCGACGTGATCGTGCCCTGGCAGGCCGCGCGCTGCATCACACAGTGGAAGGGCGACCGGGGCCTCAAGTCCCTCGCCAAGTGGCGCAGCACCGCGCGCGAGGCGGGGAAGCAGTCGCGCAGGGTGCGTTTCCCCGAGGTGGCGGAGGCCATGACCACCAAGCAGGTCGCCGCCCTGCTGGCCGGGGCGGACTTCGCGGGCGTCCTGCACGAGGACCGGGACAGCGGCAGCGAGCCGCTCGCCACCGCCGAACTCCCCGCCGACGGCACCATCGTGCTGGTCGTGGGCCCGGAGGGCGGGGTCTCCCCCCAGGAGCTGGCCGCCTTCGCCGAGGCGGGAGCGCCCCCGTACCGGCTCGGCCCCAGTGTGCTGCGGACCTCGACCGCGGGGACGGCCGCGGCGGCTCTCCTGATGGGACGCACCGGGCGCTGGAGCTGAGAGCCGCCCGCCCGTCCCGGGCGGATAGCATGCCGGTGTACTGATCACGAGGACCGAACGACCTAGGAGGCCGGGCCATGGCGGGAGAGCCGCAGACCGACTGCCTGTTCTGCAAGATCGTTACAGGGGACATCCCGGCGACCATCGTGCGCGAGAGCGCAACGACCGTCGCCTTCCGCGACATAAACCCCCAGGCCCCGACCCACGTCCTGGTCATCCCCAAGGCGCACTACCCCGATGCCGCCGCACTCGCCGCCGCCGACCCGCAGGCCGCCGCCGACGTGCTGCGCGAGGCGGGTCTGGTCGCCGCCGACGAGAAGCTCACCGACACCGGCTACCGCATCGTGCTCAACACCGGTGCGGGCGCCGGTCAGACCGTCTTCCACGCGCACGCCCACGTCCTGGGCGGCCGCGGGATGCAGTGGCCCCCCGGTTAGGGAGCGCCACCACCCGTGTCCGTACGAGAGCTCGTGATCCTCGGCACCGCCAGCCAGGTGCCGACCCGTCACCGCAACCACAACGGCTATCTGCTGCGCTGGGACGGCGAGGGCGTCCTCTTCGACCCGGGCGAGGGTACCCAGCGCCAGATGCTGCGGGCGGGCGTCGCCGCTCATGACATCGACCGGATCTGTGTCACGCACTTCCACGGCGACCACTCGCTGGGTCTGGCGGGCGTGATCCAGCGGATCAACCTCGACCAGGTGCCGCACCCCGTCACCGCCCACTTCCCGGCGAGCGGACAGCGCTTCTTCGACCGACTGCGGTACGCGACCGCCTACCGCGAGTCCGTCGAGCTGACCGAGGTTCCGGTCGCCGCCGACGGCGTCCTCGCCACCACCGACGCGTACACCCTCGACAGTCGCCGGCTCTCGCACCCCGTCGAGTCCTACGGTTACCGCCTCACCGAGCCCGACCGGCTGCGCATGCTGCCCGCGAAGCTGGCCGAGCACGGCATCGGCGGGCCCGACGTCGGACGGATCCAGCGGGACGGGGTGCTGCGCGGCATCCCGCTGGAGGAGGTCTCCGAACCCCGCCGCGGACAGCGGTTCGCGTTCGTCATGGACACCCGGCTCTGCGACGGCGCGTTCGCCCTCGCCGAGGGATGCGACATGCTGGTCATCGAGTCGACGTTCCTCGACGAGGACAGCAGGCTCGCCGCCGACCACGGTCACCTCACCGCCGGCCAGGCGGCCCGGGTGGCGAAGGAGTCGGACGTACGGCACCTCGTGCTGACGCACTTCTCCCAGCGCTACACCGACCCCGACGTCTTCGAGCGACAGGCCAGGGCAGCCGGCTTCGAAGGTGAACTGACCATCGCCCAGGACCTGATCAGGGTCCCGGTACCCACCCGCCACACGTAACGAGAACCCCGTGCACCTCCCCAAGGCCGAACTCCACCTCCACATCGAAGGTACGCTCGAACCCGAGCTGGCCTTCGCGCTCGCCGCACGCAACGGCGTGGACCTGCCCTACGCGGACACCGAAGAGCTGCGCACCGCCTACCTCTTCGACGACCTGCAGAGCTTCCTCGACCTCTACTACGCCCTCATGGCGGTCCTGCGCACCGAGGACGACTTCGCCGAACTGGCCGACGCCTACCTCGCCCGCGCCGCCGCCCAGGGCGTCCGCCACGCGGAGATCTTCTTCGACCCGCAGGCCCACACCGACCGAGGCGTCCCGATCGGCACCGTGATCGAGGGGCTCGGCAGGGCGCTGGACCGCAGCGAGGAGACTCACGGCATCTCCACCCAGCTGATCATGTGCTTCCTGCGCGACAAGTCCGCCGAGTCCGCGCTGGAGACCCTGGAAGCCGCGAAGCCGTACCTGCACCGGATCAGCGCCGTGGGCCTGGACTCGGCGGAGGTCGGACACCCGCCCGCGAAGTTCCGCGAGGTGTACGCGGCGGCCACGGCCCTCGGCCTGCGCAAGGTCGCCCACGCCGGCGAGGAGGGCCCGCCGGAGTACATCCGGGAGGCCCTCGACGTCCTCGGCGTCGAACGGATCGACCACGGCCTGCGCTGCATGGAGGACCCGGAGCTGGTGGACCGGCTGGTGTCCGAGCGGATCCCGCTGACCCTCTGCCCGCTCTCCAACGTACGGCTGCGCGCCATCGACGTCCTGGAGGAGCACCCGCTGCGGTCCATGATGGCCGCGGGCCTGCTCTGCACGGTGAACTCCGACGACCCCGCCTACTTCGGCGGATACGTCGGAGACACCTTCCACGCCGTGCACGAGGCGCTCGGCCTGGACCGGGAACAGCTGCGCACCCTGGCCCGCAACTCCTTCGAGGCGGCCTTCCTCGACCACGACGAGGAGCGCAGGGCGCGCTACCTCTCCGAGGTCGAGGCCTACACGTTCGACTGACCGGAACCGCCGTCCGGTCCCGCCGCCCGGATCGCGCTCCGCACCAGCCGCCCGCTCCGCAGCGCGGGCACGCTGATCTCCGCGACCTCCTGCTCCGGCGCGCCCAGCCTGGGCACCGCGCCGGAGAGGCTGTTGGTCGTGGCGGCGAGGAGCGCGGCCGGGGCACCGCCCCTGCGCCGGACGGAACCGGGCACCAGCGGCCGGCCGCCGGTGTGCAGCGCCACCGCCGTGACGGGGGCCGCGACCAGGAGCGTGGCGGCCCCCAGGATCAGGCCCATCACCGCGTAGCCCGCCTGCTCGGAGAGCACGCTGCCGAGCAGGGGGCCGCAGGCCGTGCCGACGGACGCCGCCGAACCCGCGAGGACCGCCCAGCGGCCGCGCACGTCCAGCGACGCGGCCAGCCCGATCAGATACGACAGGACCACCGGGTAGAAGGTGTTCCACGCGATCTCACCGGTCGCGAACGAACCCAGGTCCTCGGCCGAGGAGCTGAGTACGATGCTCCCCGCGATGATCATCGTCCCGAGGCCGATCGGCACCGCCCGCCCGAGCCGGGCTCCCAGGACGCCCGCGCCCATCACGCCGAGCAGTCCCGCTCCCAGCGCGGCGGCGAACACCGCGCCGATGGTCACCTCGGAGAGGCCGACCTGGACGGCGCCGATGCTGCTGCTCACGCCCCACAGGGCGTTCTGCGCCATGGACCAGACGAGCATTCCGCCCGCCAGGACCAGCCCCGAGCGCCGGTGCGGCAGCCGTCCCTGCACCGGCGACGCGCCGCCGGCCTGGGTGGGGCCGCCCAGCCGGGAGGTCGCGGGCCAGACGAGCAGCGCGACCAGCGCGATGGAGGCGAACGGAAGCCTGTGGCCGCCGCCCAGGTGAGGGATCGTCAGGTAGAGGGCCCCCGCCGTCGCCGAGACGCTGAGCAGCCCGAGCGACGAGGTCCGGTGCGGATCGCTCTGCGCCGCGATGCCGGACGCCGCGACCGCGGTCGCCGTACCCGATCCGAAGCCGCCGATCACGACACCCGCGATCACCAGGGGCATCGAGGTCGTCAGCGCCGCGCAGCCGTAGCCGAGCATCGCCAGCAGCAGTCCCGCGCGCGCCGGTCTGCACGACCCGAATCTCTCGACGCGTCCCGCCAGCGCGAAGCCGGCCGACGCCGAGCTGAGCAGGAGGGCACTGCCGACGAGGCCGGCCTGGGCGGAGCTCAGGCCCAGATAGGTGCTGAGACGGCCGACGATGGTGGGGAGCAGATAGGCGGCGAGGTAACCGGCGGTGAACACGGCGACCAGGGGCCACGCGGCGCGAGGGCGCGAGGACATGGGCGTTCCTGAAGACATGCCAGAGGAGGCGGAAGAAGGCAGGGGAGGGTGGAGCGGGGCAACGCAGGGGAGGGCAAGGCAGGGTGGAGCAGGGGAGGGTGGAGCCAGGCAGGGCAGGGGAGGGTGAAGCGAGGAAATGCGGGAGAAGCGGCACTCTCGTCAACTGTCCCGAACGGTGCTCGCGGGGCAATTTGTATCAAGCGCGCCCTGGCGACGGAAAGTCGGCTCGATGTGATCTGGGTCACATCTAGGTTTATGCATGAACGAGGCGGGTAGCTGCGCATGTTTATGCAGGTGGGAGTGAGTTTGCGCGGTACGGCGCGGACCCTCCGGATGCGGCGGCTGATCCGGCACACTGGCCGCATCCCGCACTGTTCAGATCTGCCGAGACCGGGGAGCGCACGGTGAGTACAGCTGATCCAGGCATCGACCCGCTGCTCGGGCTGCGCGCCCCGCAGGATCCGGCCTGTGACGTCTTCCTGACCGGCACGGTCTTCCTCGACATCATCTTCACCGGGCTGGACAGCGCACCGGTACGCGGGACGGAGTCCTGGGCCCGGGGGATGGGCTCCAGCCCCGGGGGCGTCGCCAACATGGCCACCGCCCTCGCCCGGCTCGGTCTCCACACCTCACTGGCCGCCGCGTTCGGCGACGACCACTACGGCGAGTACTGCTGGGACGCCCTCGAACAGGGCGAGGGCATCGACCTGGCCATGTCGCGCACGGTCCCCGGCTGGCACTCGCCCGTCACCGTCTCCATGGCGTACGAGGGCGAGCGCACGATGGTCTCGCACGGTCACGAGGCGCCGGCCCCCGCCGCCGCCGTGCCCCCCGGCAGTACGTTCCCGCACTGCCCGCCCCGCGCCCGTGCCGCCGTCGCCTCACTGACCCCCGGCCGCAGCGAGCCCTGGGTGGCCGGGGCCGCCCGTAACGGCGCGATGGTCTTCGCCGACGTCGGCTGGGACGAGACAGGACGCTGGGACCTGGACGCCCTGCCCGACCTCGGGCACTGCCTGGCCTTCCTCCCGAACGCCGAGGAGGCCATGCGCTACACCCGTACGGACTGCCCGCGCGCCGCCGCCCACGCCCTGGCCGAGCGGGTCCCGCTGGCCGTGGTCACCCTGGGCGCGGAAGGCGCCTACGCGGTGGACCGGGAGGCCGGTACGGCCGCCGAGGTGCCCGCCATCGCGGTGGAGGCCCTGGACCCCACCGGGGCGGGCGACGTCTTCGTGGCCGGATTCGTCACCGGGACGCTGGCCGGCTGGCCGCTCGCCGACCGCCTCGCCTTCGCGGGACTGACGGCCGCGCTGTCCGTACAGGAGTTCGGTGGATCACTGTCCGCACCCGGATGGGCGGAGATCGCCGGCTGGTGGCAGCAGGTACGCACCTGCGCCGACCAGGACCCGGCGGCCCTGGAGCGCTACGCCTTCCTGGACGAGCTGCTGCCCGCCTCCAGCAGGGCGTGGCCCCTGCGCCGCGCGGTCCCGACCATCGGCTTCCGCCAGTGAAGGGCCGATGATCACGGGTAAAACCTCTCGGCGTTGTCGGCGGGGAGTCGTACGCTGGTACTCCAGAGGCGGTCGAGCAGCGACTGCCCTGCAACGGGAGGTATGCGCAGGCCCGAGGGCCGGCCCATGACTCAGTCACCGACACAGCCGCAGGCGCGCGCCCAGATCAGCATTCCGGCCGCACACCCCATGGTGATGCTCCTGGGGTCGGGCGACTCGCTGTTGCGCGTCATCGAAACGGCGTTCCCGGCCGTCGACATCCATGTCCGGGGCAATGAGATAAGCGCGACTGGAAGCGCGGCGGACGTCGCCCTCATCCAGCGCCTGTTCGACGAGATGGTGCTGGTGCTCCGCACCGGGCTGCCGATGACGGAGGACGCTGTGGAACGCTCGATCGCCATGCTCAGGGCGAGCGGGAACGGCAACGCGGAAGGGGCCGAGACCCCCGCCGAGGTGCTCACCCAGAACATCCTCTCCAGCCGTGGCCGCACGATCCGCCCCAAGACGCTCAACCAGAAGCGTTACGTCGACGCGATCGACAAGCACACCATCGTCTTCGGCATCGGCCCCGCGGGCACCGGCAAGACCTATCTCGCCATGGCCAAGGCGGTCCAGGCGCTGCAGTCCAAGCAGGTCAGCCGGATCATCCTCACCAGGCCGGCCGTCGAGGCGGGGGAGCGGCTCGGCTTCCTGCCCGGCACGCTCTTCGACAAGATCGACCCGTATCTGCGCCCGCTCTACGACGCCCTGCACGACATGCTCGACCCCGACTCGATCCCCCGGCTCATGGCCGCCGGCACGATCGAGGTCGCGCCGCTCGCCTACATGCGCGGCCGGACCCTGAACGACGCGTTCATCATCCTCGACGAGGCGCAGAACACCAGCGCCGAGCAGATGAAGATGTTCCTCACCCGCCTCGGCTTCGACTCGAAGATCGTCGTCACCGGTGACGTCACCCAGGTGGACCTGCCGACCGGCACCAAGAGCGGTCTGCGTCAGGTCCAGGAGATCCTCGAGGACGTCCAGGACGTGCACTTCTCCCGGCTCACCTCGCAGGATGTCGTCCGGCACAAGCTCGTCGGCCGTATCGTCGACGCGTACGAGAAGTACGACAACGCAGAGGGCCGCACCGGCCGCAACGGGAAGTAGTCGCAGCGCACCATGTCGATCGACGTCAACAACGAGTCCGGAACCGAGGTCGACGAGCAGGCGATCCTCGACATCGCCCGCTACGCCCTCGCCCGGATGCGGATCCACCCGCTGTCCGAACTCTCGGTGATCGTGGTGGACACCGCCGCCATGGAGCAGCTCCACATCCAGTGGATGGACCTCCCCGGCCCGACGGACGTCATGTCCTTCCCGATGGACGAACTCCGTCCCCCGGCCAAGGACGACGAGGAGCCCCCGCAGGGGCTCCTCGGTGACATCGTGCTCTGCCCGGAGGTCGCGAAGAAGCAGGGCGAGGACGCCGAGACGCAGCACTCGATGGACGAGGAGCTCCAGCTCCTCACCGTCCACGGGGTGCTGCACCTCCTCGGGTACGACCACGAGGAGCCGGACGAGAAGGCCGAGATGTTCGGCCTCCAGGCGGCGATCGTCGACGGCTGGCGCGGCGAGCGCGGCCTGACCGGCCCGTCCCCCGCCCCCACCGTCTCGTGAGCGTCCCCCTCATCTCCGGCGCGGTCCTGCTGATCGTCGTCGGCTGGCTCGCGGCCTGCGCCGAGGCCGGTATCGCGCGCACGTCCAGCTTCCGTGCGGCGGAGGCCGTCCGGGCCGGGCGACGCGGCAGCGCCAAGCTGGAGCAGGTCGCCGCCGACCCCACCCGCTATCTCAACGTGGCCCTGCTCGTGCGGGTCGCCTGCGAGATGTCGGCGGGGGTGCTCGTCACGTACGCCTGCCTCAAGGAGTTCCCGGAGACCTGGGAGGCGCTCGCCGTCGCCATGGGCGTCATGGTCCTCGTCAGCTACGTCGCCATCGGGGTCTCGCCGCGCACCATCGGCCGCCAGCACCCGCTGAACACGGCCACGGCCGCGGCGTACGCCCTGCTGCCGCTGGCCAGGATCATGGGCCCGATCCCGCAGCTGCTGATCCTCCTCGGCAACGCGCTGACCCCGGGCAAGGGATTCCGCAAGGGCCCCTTCGCCAGTGAGGCCGAACTGCGCGCCATGGTCGACCTCGCCGAGCAGGAGTCGCTCATCGAGGACGACGAGCGCCGCATGGTGCACTCGGTCTTCGAGCTCGGCGACACCCTCGTGCGCGAGGTCATGGTGCCCCGTACGGACCTGGTCTGCATCGAGCGGTACAAGACGGTCCGTCAGGCACTCACCCTCGCGCTGCGCTCCGGTTTCTCGCGGATCCCGGTCACCGGGGAGAACGAGGACGACATCGTCGGGATCGTGTACCTCAAGGACCTGGTCCGCAAGACGCACATCAACCGGGACGCGGAGGCGGACCTGGTCTCCACGGCGATGCGCCCCGCCGCGTTCGTCCCCGACACGAAGAACGCCGGTGACCTGCTGCGCGAGATGCAGCAGGACCGCAGCCACGTCGCCGTCGTCATCGACGAGTACGGCGGCACGGCCGGCATCGTCACCATCGAGGACATCCTCGAGGAGATCGTCGGCGAGATCACCGACGAGTACGACCGCGAACTCCCGCCGGTCCAGGAGCTGGAGAACGGCTGCTTCCGGGTGACCGCCCGGCTCGACATCGGCGACCTCGGGGAGCTGTTCGGCCTCGACGCGTACGACGACGAGGACGTGGAGACCGTCGGCGGACTGCTGGCCAAGGCGCTCGGGCGGGTCCCGATCTCCGGAGCCTCCTCGATCGTCGACCTCCCCGACGGGCGCAAACTCCGCCTCACCGCGGAGTCCCCGGCGGGCCGCAGGAACAAGATCGTCACGGTGCTGGTGGAACCGGAGGGAACGGAATCGCCATGACTCCCCAGGAGCTGCGCACGTTCTGCCTGGAGTTCAACGCGAGCGCGGAGGAGTTTCCCTTCGGGCCCGAGGCCTCGGTCTTCAAGGTCCTGGGAAAGATGTTCGCCCTGAGCGCGCTCGACGGGCGGCCTCTGCAGGTCAGTCTCAAGTGCGACCCGGACGAGGCGCTGCGGCTCCGCAAGGAGCACGCCGCGATCGTCCCCGGCTGGCACCTGAACAAGCGGCACTGGAACACCGTGACGGTCTCCGAGCTCCCGGACAGGATGGTCCGGGAGCTCGTGGAGGACAGTTACGACCTGGTGGTGGTCGGGCTCCCCAAGGCGGAACGGCTGCGCCTGGACCGGCCGTAGGGGCTCGCGGGGCTGCTCCGTCAGGCCCGCCGCAGACCGGCACCGACCGCCAGCCCCGTCGCGACCAGAACGACCGCCGCGATGGCCACCACCAGCCGTACGCCCTCGAACAGCGAACCCTGCGTGGTCGACAGCACCCCCAGCAGCGGAATGCCGATCGTGATGCCCACCTGCTGCGTCGTGGTGACCAGACCGGTCGCCAGGCCCTGCTCCTCGTCCGGCACGCCGGAGGTCACCGTCAGTCCGTAGGCGATGATGGCGCCCAGGTGGAAGGCGCTCGCCAGAGACACGGCCACCGTGGCCAGCCAGACACCGGAGTCCTCGCCCAGGCCCAGCAGCGCCCCGATGAACACGCCCTGACCGATCAGGGACAGGACCAGTGTCCGGCGTGCGCCGATCCGGCCGACGATCCTCGGGGCGTACACCCCGGCGGCCACCGACGCCAGGCCCTGGACCCCGAAGACGAGCCCCGTCCCGAGGGCCGACAGTTCCAGCAGCTCCTGGAGGTACAGGGTCAGGACGAACACGATGGTGCTCATCATCGAGAACGTGGCCAGACCGCCCAGGTTGCCGAACGCGACCGTACGGCGCCGCAGCATCGGCAGAGAGACCAGCGGGGCCGCCGAGCGGGACTCGACGATCACGAACGCGGTCAGCAGGGCCACTCCCAGCACCAGGGTGATCTGCACGTCCGCACCACCGAAGCCGCGCTCGGCGGCCGTCGACAGCGAGTAGATCAGCGCGAGGAGACCGCCGGTCACGGTGACGGCACCCGGCACGTCGAGCTTCGGCCGCTCCGGCGTACGCGACTCGGCCAGCACCTTCGGAGCCAGGACGAACACGATGACCGCGGCGCCGGTCAGCAGCCCCATCGTGGAGCGCCAGCCCAGGGTGTCGGTGAGCACACCGCCCGCCACCATCCCGACGGTGAAGCCCAGCGAGAGCAGCGTCCCGCTGATGCCCAGCGCCCGGTCCCGCAGCGGGCCTTCGGGGAACGTCGTGGTCAGCAGGGACATCCCGGTCGGCACGATCACGGCGGCCCCGAGCCCCTGGAGCGCCCGCCCGGCCAGGAAGGAAGCCGGGTCCCAGGCAAGCGTCGCCAGCAGCGAGGACGCCCCGAAGACGGCGAGGCCGGTGAGGAACAGCCTGCGCCTGCCGTAGAGATCGGCGATCCGGCCGAAGAGCAGCAGGAAGCCGCCGGACGGCAGGGCGAACGCTGTGACGGCCCACTGGAGCCCGGACCGGCTCAGCCCCAGGTCCTCACCGAGGACGGGCAGAGCCACATTCAGTACGGAGAAGTCGAGCGCCACCATGAACTGGGCGGCGCACAGCACGAAGAGCACCAGCCGGTCCCGCCCGGAGAGCGCGGGCGGCGCGGCGGCGACGGGAGCGGTGGCGGCGGACACGGGAGCATGAGTCGGGGTTTCGATCGGCATGTCCCACAGCCTGGATCCACCGGAATAACCGTGGGGAGCGGGCACTTATCCTGTTGGCCGCACCACCAGGCAGGCACGCGCACGGACACCAGGGGGAGTACGTGGCTTCACCGGCCCAGAACAGCGACGTCCGGACCAACACGGTCCGGACCGGCACCGACGGCAAGTCCCACCGGCTCGGTGAGCTGCGCGAGTTCCTGATGAGCCGCAGGGCCCGGGTCACCCCGGCCGAGGCCGGCCTGCCGGACGGCGGGGCGCGCCGGCGCACGCCGGGCCTGCGCCGCGAGGAGGTCGCCGTCCTCGCGGGCGTGGGCGTCTCCTGGTACCAGTGGCTGGAGCAGGGCCGCGACATCACCGTGTCACCGCAGGTCCTGGACGCCGTGGCCCGGGTCCTGCGCCTCAGCAGCGCGGAGCGCCGCCATCTCTACGCCCTGGCCGGACTCAATCCGCCGGCCCTGGAGGTCGACCCGGCCCACCAGGACATGTGCGCGGGACTGAACAGGCTCATCGACGCCTGGATGCCCTTCCCGGCCCACATCATGGACCGCTACTGGAACACCGTGGCCTACAACGACGCGGCGTCGGCGGTGCTCGGCATGCGCCCCGGGATCGTGCAGAACTGCATGATCGCGTTCTTCACCGACCCGGTGTACCGGGCGAGATCGAAGCACTGGGAGACCATCGCCCACCAGGTCGTCGCCCAGTTCCGGGCCGCGTGCTCCGAGCACCCCGGGGACGAGGGGTTCCGGGCCGTGGTCGCCGAGGTGAAGGAGCTCAGCCCCGAATTCGCGGCGCTCTGGGACCGGCGCGACGTCGCCCCGGGCGGCCAGGTCCGCAAGGAACTCCAGCATCCGCTCGTCGGTACGCTGCACGTGGAATCCACCCAGCTGCGGGTGCCCGCGCGCCCCGACCTGGTGATCGTGCTCCACACGCCGCTCCCGGACACCGGCACGGAGGCCAAGCTCCAGTGGCTCGACTCGCCCGAGGGCCGGCGCGGCTCGATGTACCCCGTCCCGGGATGAACGGACCCCGTCGACAGCCGGGCGCACGCCCCCTTCGTATGCTCAGCACATGACCGATAGCACCGACCTCGGCGCCGAGGACCGCAAGATCGTCACTCTGGCGCGCAGCGTCCGCGCCCGCAACGGGGTCCCGGAGGGCGCCGCCGTACGGGACGAGACGGGGCGTACGTACGCCGCCGGCACCGTGACTCTGGACTCGCTGAAGCTCAGCGCACTGCAGACCGCCGTCGCGATGGCGGTGGCCAGCGGTGCCACGTCCCTGGAGGCGGCTGCCGTCGTCTCCGAGGCCGCGACCTCCTCGGACGCCGACCGGGCCGCCGTCCGTGACCTGGGCGGGCCCGACACTCCCGTGCTGCTCGCGGGGCCCGACGGGACGCTCCGGTCCACGACGGCCGCGGGCTGATTCGGGCCGGCGGCGCCCTGCTGTGCAACGCCGCCGCCGGGATCGGGGAGAATGGGCGCCATGAGCGCTCGACCGAACACAGAAGCTGCTGCGCAGCAGGCTGAGAACACCGCCCCCCACCGGGCCGGCTTCGCCTGCTTCGTGGGCCGCCCCAACGCGGGCAAGTCCACCCTCACGAACGCTCTGGTCGGTCAGAAGGTGGCGATCACCTCCAACCGCCCCCAGACCACCCGGCACACGGTGCGCGGCATCGTGCACCGTGACGACGCCCAGCTGATCCTGGTCGACACGCCCGGCCTCCACAAGCCGCGCACCCTGCTCGGGGAGCGGCTGAACGACGTCGTGCGGACCACCTGGGCCGAGGTCGACGTCATCGGCTTCTGCCTGCCCGCGGACCAGAAGCTCGGCCCCGGCGACAAGTTCATCGTCAAGGAGCTCGCCGGGATCAAGAAGACCCCGAAGATCGCGATCATCACCAAGACCGACCTGGTGGAGTCCAAGGCGCTCGCCGAGCAGCTCCTCGCCGTCTCCGCGCTGGCCGACGAGCTCGGCTTCGAGTGGGCCGAGATCATTCCGGTCTCGGCGGTCAAGGACCAGCAGGTGAGCCTGCTGGCCGACCTGATCGCCCCGCTGCTGCCGGAGAGCCCCCCGCTCTACCCGGAGGGCGACCTCACCGACGAGCCCGAGATGGTCATGGTCGCGGAACTCATCCGCGAGGCCGCACTGGAGGGCGTACGGGACGAGCTCCCGCACTCCATCGCCGTCGTCGTCGAGGAGATGCTGCCGCGTGAGGACCGGCCGGCGGACAAGCCGCTGCTGGACATCCACGCGAACGTCTACATCGAGCGGCCCAGCCAGAAGGGCATCATCATCGGCCCGAAGGGGAAGCGGCTCAAGGACGTCGGCACCAAGTCACGCAAGCACATCGAGGCGCTGCTGGGCACGCCGGTCTTCCTCGACCTGCACGTGAAGGTCGCCAAGGACTGGCAGCGCGACCCCAAGCAGCTGCGGAAGCTGGGGTTCTGAGGCCGGGCCCGCTCCCGCCGACGCCCAGGCCCGGTGGGACGGGCCTACGCGCCTTCCTTGAGGACCCGGGAGATCAGCGTCCGCTGCGCCTCGGTCAGCCGTGGGTCCGCGCAGTCGGCCGTCCGGTCGCCCACCGTGATCCGGTAGCGGAAGCCGTCCGGCACACCCGCGGGCGGGCCGCCCGGGCCGGCGGCGAGCGCCGACTCGGCCAGAGCCTCCCAGTCGCCGGCGTCGGGCCGCCCCGAGGTCTCGATCTCGCCGTGGCGCGCGATGCCGGCGAACCCGCCGGTCCGGCTCACCTGGATGCGCATGCGTACCGGCTCCTGCCTGACACCTTGACCCCGCTCGGACGGCCCTGCGTGTATCTACCCGGTCAGCGGGTCGGCACGCCCACCTCCGACCATGCCTTGAGCACCGCCTCGGCCTCGTCGCCCTCCCCGAACCTGTGCTGCGCCGCCGCGACGGTCAGTTTGGCGAAGTCCTTGAAGGACGCGTCCTGGCTCAGCTCACCGCCGGTCAGCACGTCGAACCAGATCCGCCCCGCCCGCTCCCAGGCGTTGCCGCCGAGTGCCGTGGCCAGCAGGTAGAACGCCCGGTTGGGGATACCGGAGTTGAGGTGGACCCCGCCGTTGTCCTCGTCCGTGTCGACGTAGTCGTCCATCGACCCGGGCTGCGGGTCCTTGCCGAGCACATCGTCGTCGTACGCCGTGCCCGGAGCCTTCATCGAGCGCAGTGCGACGCCGCTGACCCGGGGGGCGAGCAGCCCCGCGCCGATCAGCCAGTCGCCCTGGTCCGCGCTCTGGCCCAGCGAGTACTGCTTGACCAGGGAGCCGAAGACGTCCGAGACGGACTCGTTGAGCGCGCCCGACTGGCCCTGGTACGCGAGGTTGGCCGTGTACTGGGTGAGGCCGTGCGCCAACTCGTGGGCGATCACGTCGATCGCGACGGTGAAGTCGAGGAAGATCTCGCCGTCGCCGTCCCCGAAGACCATCTGCTCGCCGTCGAAGAACGCGTTGTTGTACTTCTCGTCGTAGTGCACGGAGCCGATGAGCGGCAGCCCCTTGCCGTCGATCGAGCTGCGGCCGTACTCCGTGAGCAGCAGATCGAAGGTGGCGCCGAGTCCCGCGTACGCACGGTTGACGCTGGCGTCCTGGGTCGCTTCCTCGCCCTCGTCACGGACCTTGACGCCCGGCAGGTCCGTGCCGTGCCTGCAGTCGTAAAGGGTGCGGTGGGGCTTGGACGGGACCGGGTCGGAGGTGAGGACGGCCTGGGGGGTCCAGGCCAGAGCGGTCACCCGCCGGTGATGGCGCCGGGCCGCGTCGGCGTCCAGGGTGCGCCGTGCGGGATCGGCCAGGCGTGGGTCGTCGGACTGGGACAGCTTGTCGAGGACGTGGGGCGGCACGATGGTGCAGAAGACGGGCTGGAACCCGTTGTTCGGTCGAGGCTGCATACAAATGACTGTGGCACTCAGTCACCGCGCTGTCACTGGTTGCGATCGTGATTGACGAAATAGAGTGATGTATCACTGTTCCGCCTCCATGAAGAGGCGATCCCGCATACTGATACGGACCGACGCACCAGGCGCCCCTCGGTTAGTGTTGCCGCATCATGCGTTTCGGGCTGCTCCTTCTTAGCTGCCGCGGCGAGGGCCTGTAGTCGTAGGCCGGCTCCCTCCCCGCGGAGTTCGCTGTTGCAGCGACACAGTCGGCCGCCCCTGCTGGACCTCAGAGGAGCCGTACGCCATGACCGCAGTGAATTCCCCCGCGCACACCGATGCCGTCCCCGCCCCCGTCGGTGGCCCCACCCCGGTGACCAACGCGAAGCAGCTGCAGAAGCCTTCCGGGATGCCGGTCCACAAGTACCGCGGCTACGAGGCGGTGGACATCTCCGACCGCACCTGGCCGGACAACCGCATCACCGTGGCGCCCCGGTGGCTGTCCACCGACCTGCGTGACGGCAACCAGGCCCTGATCGACCCCATGTCGCCGGCCCGCAAGCGCGAGATGTTCGACCTGCTCGTACGCATGGGCTACAAGGAGATCGAGGTCGGCTTCCCGTCCTCCGGCGAGACCGACTTCGCGTTCGTACGCTCCATCATCGAAGAGGGCGCGATCCCCGAGGACGTGACGATCTCCGTCCTGACGCAGGCCCGCGAGGAACTGATCGAGCGCACCGTCGAGTCGCTGGTCGGCGCGCGGCGCGCAACCGTCCACCTGTACAACGCCACCGCGCCCACCTTCCGCCGCGTGGTCTTCCGCGGCTCGAAGGAAGAGGTCAAGCAGATCGCCGTGGACGGCACCCGCCTGGTCATGGAGTACGCGGACAAGATCCTGGGCGACGAGACGATCTTCGGCTACCAGTACAGCCCGGAGATCTTCACCGACACCGAGCTGGACTTCGCCCTGGAGGTCTGCGAGGCCGTCTGTGACGTCTGGCAGCCGGAGGAGGGCCGCGAGATCATCCTCAACCTGCCCGCCACCGTGGAGCGTTCGACGCCCTCCACCCACGCGGACCGCTTCGAGTGGATGTCCCGCAACCTGTCCCGCCGCGAGCACGTCTGCCTGTCCGTGCACCCGCACAACGACCGGGGCACCGCCGTCGCCGCCGCCGAGCTGGCGATCATGGCGGGTGCCGACCGCATCGAGGGCTGCCTGTTCGGTCAGGGCGAGCGCACCGGCAACGTCGACCTGGTCACCCTGGGAATGAACCTCTTCTCCCAGGGCGTCGACCCGCAGATCGACTTCTCGCAGATCGACGAGATCCGCCGCACCAGCGAGTACTGCAACCAGATGGAGGTCCACCCGCGCCACCCCTACGCGGGCGACCTGGTCTACACCGCCTTCTCCGGCTCCCACCAGGACGCCATCAAGAAGGGCTTCGACGCCATGGAGGCCGACGCGGCCTCCCAGGGGAAGACCGTCGACGACATCGAGTGGGCGGTGCCCTACCTGCCGATCGACCCGAAGGACGTCGGCCGCTCCTACGAGGCGGTCATCCGGGTCAACTCGCAGTCCGGCAAGGGCGGAATCGCCTACGTCCTGAAGAACGACCACAAGCTGGACCTGCCGCGCCGGATGCAGATCGAGTTCTCCCGGATCATTCAGGCCAAGACCGACGCCGAGGGCGGCGAGGTCACGCCGACGCAGATCTGGTCGACCTTCCGGGACGAGTACCTGCCGAGCCCCGAGAACGCCTGGGGGCGCGTGCAGATCCGCTCGGGTCAGACGACGACCGGTTCCGACGGCCAGGACACGATCACCGTCGAGGCCACCGTCGACGGCTCGGACACGGTGCTGACCGGCACGGGCAACGGCCCGATCTCCGCGTTCTTCGAAGCGCTGCAGGCCATCGGCATCGACGCCCGTCTGCTGGACTACACCGAGCACACGATGAGCGAGGGCGCGAGCGCGCAGGCCGCCTCCTACATCGAGTGCGCGATCGACGGCAAGGTGCTGTGGGGCATCGGTATCGACGCCAACACCACGCGCGCCTCGCTCAAGGCGGTCGTCTCCGCGGTCAACCGCGCGACCCGCTGACCCCGTCACGCGGTATTCCGGGCATACGTCCGATACCCCGCTGAACTGCCCGGCCCGAGAGCCCCGTTCACCCGCCAGGGGTGGGCGGGGTTCGGCCATATACCGGGGTTTTGACCTCCGGGATACTGACGCCACATCACGCATGTGGCTAACATCACGTCCAGCGCGGCAA
This sequence comes from Streptomyces sp. NBC_01166, assembly GCF_045039765.1. Taxonomy (NCBI): domain Bacteria; kingdom Bacillati; phylum Actinomycetota; class Actinomycetes; order Kitasatosporales; family Streptomycetaceae; genus Streptomyces; species Streptomyces sp. NBC_01166. The sequence continues at coordinate 2,780,140 of NZ_CP108613.1, read as the reverse complement.
TGTTGCCGTGGGGTTACGGAGGTGTGCGACGTGCGGACAGCCAAAGGACAACGCGCCGTAAGACTGCGCATCTACGGCATCCGTACCGTCTGGGACACCGTCGGCGACGGAGAGTTCTTCTGCCCGTGCTGCGGGGGCGACCGCAACTACCGGCGCCTCACGGGACGCCACCGCCTCACCGTCCTCGGGCTGCCGCTGCTCGCCCGGGGAAGCGCCGGGCCCGTCGTCGAATGCGCCGCCTGCGGGACGCACTTCGCGCCCGACGCCCTCGACCACCCCACCACCACCCGCTTCTCGGCCATGCTGCGGGAGGCCGTGCACACCGTCACGCTCGCCGTGCTCGCCGCGGGCGGCACCACCTCCCGTACGGTCCTGGAGACCGCCGCGGCCACCGTCCGCGACGCGGGACTCGACGACTGCTCCCAGGAACAGCTCTTCACCATCGTCGAGGTCCTCGCCGCCGACACCGGTCCCGGCGACGGCACCGACCCCGCGGCCGAGGCCTGCGGCGCAGCCCTCGCCATAGAGCTCCACGAGGTCCTGACGCCGCTCGCGCCGCACCTGGCCGTGCCCGGCCGCGAGGCGGTCCTGCTGCGGGGCGCCAGGATCGCGCTCGCCGACGGGCCGTACAGCCAGGCGGAGCGCGAGGTGCTCACCACGGTGGGCGCTGCGCTCCAGCTCTGCCCCGCGGACACGGCGAAGCTGCTGGAGGCGGCGCGTACGCCTTCGTAGGCCCGGGTACGTCCCAGGGCCTCTCGTTCGGAGCATGCTGGCTCGCGTGCCCTGGCACCGCTCCCTGATCCAGCCTGATCCGGACGGAAGACCCTCAGAGGGCCTGCCGGTGTCCCGGTGGGCGACAATGGGTGCATGAGCTTGTTCCGGGACGACGGCGTCGTGCTGCGTACGCAGAAGCTGGGCGAGGCCGACCGGATCATCACGATCCTGACCCGCGGCCACGGGCGGGTGCGCGCCGTGGCACGCGGGGTGCGCCGCACCAAGTCCAAATTCGGGGCGCGGCTCGAACCCTTCTCCCATGTGGACGTGCAGTTCTTCGCGCGCGGCAGCGAGCTGATCGGCCGGGGCCTCCCCCTCTGCACCCAGAGCGAGACGATCGCTCCGTACGGTGGCGGGATCGTCTCCGACTACGCCCGCTACACCGCCGGCACCGCCATGCTGGAGACCGCGGAGCGGTTCACCGACCACGAGGGCGAACCCGCGGTCCAGCAGTATCTGCTGCTCGTCGGCGGGCTGCGCACCCTCGCGCGCGCCGAACACGCGCCGAACCTCATCCTGGACGCGTTCCTGCTGCGCTCCCTGGCCGTCAACGGCTACGCCCCCAGCTTCGTCGACTGCGCCAAGTGCGGAATGCCCGGCCCGAACCGGTTCTTCTCCGTCGCCGCGGGTGGCGTCATATGCGGCGACTGCCGGGTGCCCGGCAGCGTCGTACCCTCGGCGGAGGCCGTCGAACTGCTGAGCGCGTTGCTCAGCGGAGACTGGGAGACGGCGGACGCGTCCGAGGCGCGTCATGTCAGGGAGGGGAGCGGGCTCGTGTCCGCCTATCTGCACTGGCATCTGGAGCGCGGCCTGCGCTCGCTGCGGTACGTAGAGAAGTGACACAGGGAGACGAGAGAAGCCCATGGCAGTACGCGGGATGCTCGGTGGCCGTAACCGGCGTGAGTACAAGACCCCCGAGCCGCACCCCTCCGGCGCCACCCCGCCGAAGATCCCCGGCGAGCTCGTGCCCAAGCACGTCGCCGTCGTGATGGACGGGAACGGCCGCTGGGCCAAGGAGCGGGGTCTTCCGCGCACCGAGGGCCACAAGGTCGGTGAGGGCGTCGTCATGGACGTCCTCAAGGGCTGCATCGAGATGGGCGTCAAGAACCTCTCGCTGTACGCCTTCTCCACGGAGAACTGGAAGCGCTCGCCGGACGAGGTGAAGTTCCTCATGAACTTCAACCGGGACGTCATCCGCCGCCGCCGCGACGAGATGGACGAGCTCGGCATCCGCATCCGCTGGGTCGGCCGCATGCCGAAGCTGTGGAAGTCCGTCGTCCAGGAGCTCCAGGTCGCCCAGGAGCAGACCAAGGACAACGACAAGATGACGCTGTACTTCTGCGTCAACTACGGCGGCCGGGCCGAGATCGCCGACGCGGCGCAGCGCATCGCGCAGGACGTCGCGGAGGGGAAGCTCGACCCCTCGAAGGTCAACGAGAAGACCTTCGCGAAGTACATCTACTACCCGGACATGCCGGACGTGGACCTCTTCGTGCGCCCCAGCGGGGAGCAGCGCACGTCCAACTACCTGATCTGGCAGAGCGCGTACGCCGAGATGGTCTTCCAGGACGTCCTGTGGCCGGACTTCGACCGGCGCGACCTGTGGAACGCCTGCCTGGAATTCGCCCGGCGCGACCGGCGCTTCGGCGGTGCCGAGGAGATCACCAAGTCCTGAGACGGCGAGGAGGGGGCCCCGTCGCCGGGGCCCCCTCCTGGGCCGGTCGTCCTGTGCCCGGGGCTCAGCCCTTGGCGCCCGCGCAGTCCGAGCAGGTCCCGAAGATCTCCACCGTGTGGGCCACGTTCACATAGCCGTGCTGCGAGGCGATGGTCTCGGCCCACTGCTCCACGGCGGGACCCTCCACCTCGACGGCCTTGCCGCAGACGCGGCAGACCAGATGGTGATGATGGTCACCGGTCGAGCAGCGCCGGTAGACCGCCTCACCGTCGGTCGTGCGCAGCACGTCGACCTCGCCGGCGTCGGCGAGGGACTGGAGCGTGCGGTAGACCGTGGTCAGCCCGACCGAGTCACCCCGGTGCTTGAGCACATCGTGCAGGTCCTGGGCACTGCGGAACTCGTCGACCTCGTCGAGCGCCGCCGCGACCGCCGCCCGCTGCCGGGTGGACCGGCCGCGCACAGGAGCCGCGTTCGTGCCACTGATCGGCGCCGTCGCCACAGCTGCCTCCTCATGTCGCCCGTACGTATGTCGGGCCATTGTGCCAGCCCGCCCCGGCGGCACGGTCACACCCGAACGTCGTCCGAGGCCGGGCGGGCCGCCGGTACCTCAAGGGTGCACCGGTCCTCCTCGCTCACGCGTCCCTTGGCGCGCCTTCGGGCCAGCGGCGTGGCGAGCGCCGTCAGCAGGACGAACGCGGCGATGGCCAGCAGCACGATCGTCGCGCCGGGCGGCACGTCCTGGTAGTACGAGGTCACGGTGCCGGCCAGGGTGACGGCCGTACCGATGACGACGGCCAGGACGAACGTCACCTTGAAGGACTTCGAGATCTGCTGGGCGGCGGCGACCGGCACCACCATCAGCGCGCTGACCAGCAGCAGGCCCACGACCCGCATCGCCACGGTGACGGTGACGGCGGCCGTCACGGCGACCAGCAGGTTGAGCGCGCGCACCGGCAGCCCGGTGACCCGGGCGAACTCCTCGTCCTGGCTGACCGCGAACAGCTGCCGCCGCAGCCCCACGGTGACCAGCACCACGAAGGCGGCCAGCACGACGATCGCGGTGATGTCCTCCTCGGAGACCGTGGACAGGGAGCCGAAGAGGAACGAGGTCAGGTTGGCGTTGGAGCCGGTGTCCGAGAGGTTGATCAGCATCACCCCGCCCGCCATCCCGCCGTAGAACAGCATGGCCAGGGCGATGTCGCCGCGAGTGCGTCCGTACCAGCGGATCAGCTCCATCACGACCGAACCCGCCACGGCGACGAGCGTCGCCATCCAGACGGGGTTGGTGGAGAGCAGGAAGCCGAGGCCGACGCCGGTCATCGCGACGTGCCCGATGCCGTCGCCCATCAGGGCCTGGCGGCGCTGGACCAGATAGATGCCGATGGCGGGGGCGGTGATCCCGACCAGGACGGCCGCGAGCAGCGCCCGCTGCATGAAGGGAGGGTTCAGGAATTCCAGCATGATCAGGTCAGCAGTCCCGTCCGGACGGGCTCGGAGGCCGCGTGGGGGTGTACGTGGTCGTGGCCGGGCAGCGCGTGCTGGCCCACGGCCTCGGGGGGCGGGCCGTCGTGCGTGACACAGCCGTCGCGCAGGACGATCGCCCGGTCGATCAGCGGCTCCAGGGCGCCGAGCTCGTGCAGGACGAGCAGCACGGTCGCCCCGCCGGCGACCTGCTCGCGCAGCGTCGTGGCGAGGATCTCCTGGCTGGCCAGGTCGACGCCGGCCATCGGCTCGTCCATGATCAGCACCTCGGGCTCGGCGGCGAGCGCGCGGGCGATCAGGACCCGCTGGTGCTGGCCGCCGGAGAGGGCGTTCACGGAGTCCTTGGCGCGGTCGGTGAGGCCGACGAGCTCGATCGCCCGGTCGACGGCCGCCCGGTCGGCCTTGCCGAGCGGTCCGAACTTCGTACGCGACAGCCGCCCGGAGGCGACGACCTCGCGGATCGTGGCGGGGACGCCGCCCGCCGCCGTGGTGCGCTGCGGTACGTATCCGACGCGGCCCCACCGGCGGAAGCGGCGCAGCGGGGTGCCGAACAGCTCGACGGTCCCGCCGGTGAGCGGCACCTGGCCGATGACGGAGCGCACGGCCGTGGACTTGCCGGAGCCGTTGGCCCCGAGCAGGGCGACGACCTCGCCGCGGTGGACGGTGAGGTCGACACCGCGCAGCACCGGGCGGGCGCCGAGCGTCGCCGTGGCTCCGCGCAGGCTGATCACGGGTTCTGGCGTACTGGGCTCAGGCATGATCGCCTCCGGTGCTGCGGCTGGTTCGGGGTGCTGCTCGGGTCACTTCGCGCCGAGGGCCTTCTGCAGCGCGGCCAGGTTGGACTCCATGACCTCGATGTAGTCAGCACCCGCGGACTTGTCGGTAATTCCCTCGAGCGGGTCCAGGACGTCGGTCTTGAGGCCGAGGTCCTTCGCCAGGGTGCCGGCGGTCTTGTCGCTGGCGAGCGTCTCGAAGAATACGGTGGTGGCCTTGTTCTTCTCGGCGACGGAGTGGATCTCGCTGATCCGGGCCGGGCTGGGCTCGGCCTCGGGGTCGATGCCGGCGATGCCCTCCTGGGTGAGGCCGTAGCGCTCGGCGAGGTACCCGAAGGCGGAGTGCGTGGTGATGAACGTCTTCGTCGCGGTGTTCTTCAGCCCGGTCTCGTAGGCCTTGTCCAGCTTCTTCAGCTCGGCGACCAGGGTCTCGGTGTTCTTGCGGTAGTCGGCGGCGTTGTCGGGGTCGGCCTTCTCGAAGGACTTCCCGACGCCCTCGGCGACCTCGGCGTACTTCACCGGGTCCAGCCAGATGTGCGGGTCGAGGCCCGCCTCCTCGGAGTGCTCCTCGCCCTCGTGCTCCCCGCCCTCCTCGGCGCCGTGGTCGTGTCCGTCGACCTCGGAGCCGTGGCTCTCGAGCGTGGTGAGTCCGGCCGCGTCCACGGTGTTCTTCACACCGGCCTGTGCGACGGCGTCGTCGACCGCGGGCTGGACGTTCTTGAGGTACAGGATGTAGTCGGCCTCACTCAGGCCGCCGATCTGCCGGGGGGAGAGCTCCAGGTCGTGCGGCTCCACTCCCGGCTTCGTCAGTGAGGTGACGGAGACGTGCGAACCGCCGATCTCCTCGGTCAGGAACTGCATCGGGTAGAAGGACGCCACCACGTCCAGCTTGCCGTCGCTCCCGCCCTCGGCCGCGTCGGAGGAGGAGCAGGCGGAGAGCGCGGTGAGGCCGAGGGCGACTGCTCCGGCGACGGCGGCTGTGGGTATGAGGCGGCGTACGTTCATGACAGTCATTTTCAACAAAAGTGGAAACGATTGTCAACAAGGCTGATGAGATGCCCGGATCCGGACCCGGTGACCGCGATGCGCCCCACCGATTTGATATGGGGGGTGCGCCCGCCGGTAATCTGGGGTATTCGCCCGCCCGTCACCCGACCACCACCCCCCACCGAGGCGCTCCGCGCCCCTGTCTGTACGTCATTCCCCACCGAGGCGTTCGCGCCGCCCACCTGTCCAGTTCCGCCGTCGTAATGAAGAGAGCACCGTGGCCGCCGACAAGATCGACACCATCGTCAGCCTGAGCAAGCGCCGTGGCTTCGTCTATCCCTGCAGTGAGATCTACGGTGGCCAGAAGGCCGCCTGGGACTACGGGCCCCTGGGCGTCGAGCTGAAGGAGAACCTCAAGCGCCAGTGGTGGCGCTACATGGTCACCTCGCGCGAGGACGTGGTCGGTCTCGACTCGTCGGTCATCCTGGCCCCCGAGGTCTGGGTCGCGTCCGGTCACGTCGCCACGTTCTCCGACCCGCTCACCGAGTGCACCTCCTGTCACAAGCGCTACCGCGCTGACCACCTGGAGGAGGCGTACGAGGAGAAGCACGGCAAGCCCCCCGTGAACGGCCTGGCCGACCTCAACTGCCCCAACTGCGGTAACAAGGGCACCTTCACCGAGCCCAAGCAGTTCTCCGGCCTGCTCTCCACGCACCTCGGCCCGACCCAGGACTCCGGCTCGGTCGCCTACCTGCGCCCCGAGACGGCCCAGGGCATCTTCACCAACTTCGGCCAGGTGCAGCAGACTTCGCGCAAGAAGCCGCCGTTCGGCATCGCGCAGATGGGCAAGTCCTTCCGGAACGAGATCACTCCGGGCAACTTCATCTTCCGCACGCGCGAGTTCGAGCAGATGGAGATGGAGTTCTTCGTCAAGCCGGGCGAGGACGAGCAGTGGCAGGAGTACTGGATGGAGCAGCGCTGGAACTGGTACACCGGTCTCGGCCTGCGCGAGGAGAACATGCGGTGGTTCGAGCACCCCGCGGAGAAGCTCTCCCACTACTCCAAGCGCACCGCTGACATCGAGTACCGCTTCCGCTTCGGCGGCAGCGAGTGGGGCGAGCTCGAGGGCGTCGCCAACCGCACCGACTACGACCTCACGGCGCACTCCAAGGCGTCCGGCACGGACCTCTCCTACTTCGACCAGGAGAAGGGCGAGCGCTACACGCCGTACGTCATCGAGCCCGCGGCCGGTGTCGGCCGCTCGCTGCTGGCGTTCCTCCTCGACGCCTACAACGAGGACGAGGCCCCCAACGCCAAGGGCGTCATGGAGAAGCGCGCCGTGATGCGCCTCGACCCGCGCCTCGCGCCGGTCAAGGTCGCCGTCCTGCCGCTGTCCCGCAACCCGCAGCTGTCGCCGAAGGCCAAGGGCCTCGCCGCCGACCTGCGGCAGAACTGGAACATCGAGTTCGACGACGCGGGCGCCATCGGCCGCCGCTACCGCCGCCAGGACGAGATCGGCACGCCGTTCTGCGTCACCGTCGACTTCGACACCCTGGACGACAACGCGGTGACCGTGCGCGAGCGCGACACGATGAAGCAGGAGCGCGTCTCCCTGGACCAGATCCAGAGCTACCTCGGCTCCCGCCTCCTGGGCTGCTGAACGCACTCGGCCTCATAACGAAGCCCCCGGTTCCGGCGTACGGAACCGGGGGCTTCGTGCACACTGGGCGCACTCGTCCACAGGGAGGCCCCACATGCCGTCCATGACCACGAGCAAGGTCACCAGATGGGACCAGCACGGCCGTGAACACGTCGTCCACGTAAGGAAGTCGGGGATGCAGCGGCAACTGACCTGCGACACCTGCGGGTGGCGCAAGGGGGCGCAGTTCCTGCCCTGGCTCAAGGCGGAGGAGCACCTGACCGAGGCCCATCAGGCCACGGTCGACCCGACCACCTGAGCCGGCAGCGGGGCCTGGCCGAAAAAAACCGGATGAGGCGCCCCTCCGGCCGGGGTACCTTTCCGGCATGTCTTCGTTCTTCCAGATCTACGAGTGAGCGCGCGACGGGCCGACCGCCCGTCGCCCATCGGATCGATACACGACACGTCATCCTCACTTCCTCAACTCAAGAACGGGAGAACGCCGTGGCCAAGAGCCGCAACAACCTCCTCGGCGTGGGCGGACAGCGCAAGAAGCTGTCCCGCGCCGAACAGCAGGGCGCGGGCCCCGCGCGCAACAACGACCGCAAGGCCGCCGAGGACAAGAAGCAGGAGCTGGTGCGCAAGATGCGTGAGCGCGCCGCCGCGGAGGCCGCACCGGCGCAGGACGCACCGGCCGAGAGCTGACCTCCTCGCGCCACCCGTACGACCACGGGCCCGGATCACCTCGGTGATCCGGGCCCGTGTCCGTCCGCCCTCACCTCACCGTGCGGGGCAGCCGCAGGCTCAGCAGGGTCGTCAGGACGACGGCCGCCAGCTGCACCAGCAGCGTCACGACCAGGGCGTCCCGCATCCCCGAGCCGGGAGCCAGCGCGAGGAACAGCGTCCCGAGCGTGGCGACCCCGAGTGCCAGGGCGGCCTGCTGGGTGGTGGTCATCACGCCGCCGCCCACCCCCGCCCGCTCGGACGGCACGTCGGACAGCACGATCCGGATCAGGACGGGGAGCTGCAGCCCCTGCCCCAGTCCCGAGATCGCCATGCCCGGCAGCAGGCCCAGCAGCCCGAGACCGGGCCAGGAACTCCACACGGTCAGGGCCAGCACCGTGACGCCCGTCCCCTGGATCAGGCCGCCGGCCGTCACCACCCGGCTGCCGAAGCGCCGTACGAGCCGGGGGCCGGCCAGCGAGGCCGCGAAGAAGGCGGCCGCCATCGGCGCGAGGGACAGCCCGGCCGCGGCCGGGCCCATCTCCAGACCCTGCTGGAGGGCGACCGCGATCACGAACATGAAGCCGCCGAAGCCGATCGAGAACGGCACCACCAGGATCAGGCCGCGGCGCAGCGACTCCAGCCGGAGCAGGCTCGGCGGCACGAGCGGTGTCCGGCCCTGCGCGTCGGCCCGCCGCTCCACCCGGTAGAAGGCCACCGCGGCGAACGGGAAGAGGCCGAGGGACACCCAGGTCCAGAGCGGCCAGCCCGCAGCCCGGCCCTCCGTCAGCGGGGCCAGCAGCGTCACCAGGGAGACGGCCAGCAGGAGCGTGCCCGGGACGTCCACGGGCGCCGGCCGGTCCGAGCGGCTCTCCGGCACCGAGCGGGCGGCCAGGAACAGCCCCACCACCGCCACGGGCACGTTCACCAGGAACACCGACCGCCAGCCCGCGCTCTCCCCGAAGACGGAGGACAGCGGGGCGGCGGAGACCAGGACACCGCCGAGGATCTGGCCGGCGACCATGGAGAGCCCGGCGGTCGCCCCGTACAGGCTCATGGCCCGCGCCCTGTGGTGGCCGGTCGTGCCCGCCTGGATGGTGGCGAGCACCTGCGGCAGCATCAGGGCCGCGGCGGCGCCCTGGGCCACCCGTGCTCCCACGAGGGTCCAGGCGTCCGGGGCCAGCCCGCAGGCGAGGGAGGTGAGGCCGAAGGCGGCCATCCCGACGAGGAAGAGCCTGCGCCGTCCGGCCATGTCGCCGAGCCGCCCGCCGAGGACGAGCAGCACGGCGTAGGAGAGGCCGTAGCCCGCGACGACCAGCTCCAGCAGAGCGGGGCCGGCGGCCAGGTCGTGGTCGATGGTGGGCAGGGCGACGTTGACGATGAAGAAGTCGATGAGCGGGAGCGCCGCGCCGAGCAGCACGGTGAACAGCCCGAGCCCGCCGAGCACCGGTGCGGGGTGGTCGTACCGCGCCCCGGGGACGCGGGTGGCGGATGCGTTGGTCAGTACAGATGATTCACTCACGCCATCGACTCTGGACCCGTACTCAGCCTGGTACCAGAGTCTTCTTATCCTGGTACACGGAGCACCTGGCAATACGTCCGGGCATTCGGCACCCTGGGAGCATGACGACCGCGGCGGCCCAGGTACCCGAGACAGACATCCGGCGGCACGAGCTGGCCGGATTCCTCCGCAGCCGTCGCGAGCGGATCACCCCCGAGCAGGTGGGTCTGCCCCGCGGCCGCCGCAGGCGGACCCCCGGGCTGCGCCGCGAGGAGGTAGCGCAGCTCTCGGCCGTCGGCGTCACCTGGTACACGTGGCTGGAGCAGGCCCGCGACATCCAGGTCTCCCCGCAGGTGCTCGACTCCCTGGCCCGCGCCCTGCTGCTCGACCGCAGCGAACGCACCCACCTCTTCTCCCTCGCCGGGGCCGTCGACCCCGCGCCGGGCTCGGACTGCACGGGCGTCACCCCGGCCTTCCACGAGATGCTCAGGCGCCTGGAGCCCTTCCCGGCCTGCATCCAGAACAGCCGGTACGACATCCTCGCGTACAACCGCACCTACGGCAGGCTCCTGTGCGACCTGGACGCCGTCGCCCCCGAGGACCGCAACTGTCTGCTCCTCGCCTACAACAACGAGGACTGGCGCGCCTCCGTCGTCGATCTGCCCGCCATGCACCGGGTGATGGCCGCCAAATTCCGAGCCTCGATGGCGGAGCACCTGGCCGAGCCCGCCTGGAAGGCGCTGCTGCGGCGGCTGGAGGCCACCTCGCCCGAGTTCGGCGAGATCTGGGCCCGCCACGAGGTGGTCGGACCCTCGAACCGCACCAAGATCTTCCGGAACGCCCGGGTGGGACTGCTCAGGCTCGACCACACCGACCTGTGGCTCGGCCCCTCGGCGGGCCCGCGCATGGTGACGTACGTCCCCTCGGACGAGGAGTCACGGCTCGGGCTGGAGCGGCTGATGGCGTCGGTCCTCGCGGAACCGCAGGCCGGGCCGCACTCGGAGCCCCTCGCCGGGTCGCGCACGACGGCCCTCACCGGGTCCGTGGCCGAGGCCTGAGCGGGCGGCATCCGCGCCGCGGCCGGCGTACGGGACAATGGGGCCATGACCACGCTCGCCCCCGCCCTCCCGCTGCTCCGGATCGGCCCGCACACCGTGCAGCCGCCGGTCGTGCTCGCGCCCATGGCCGGCATCACCAACGCGCCCTTCCGCACCCTCTGCCGTGAGTTCTCCGGCGGCAAGGGGCTGTTCGTCAGCGAGATGATCACCACGCGGGCGCTGGTCGAGCGCAACGAGAAGACCATGCAGCTCATCCACTTCGACGCGAGCGAGACCCCGCGCTCGATCCAGCTGTACGGGGTGGACCCGGTCACCGTCGGCAAGGCGGTCCGCATGATCGTCGACGAGGACCTCGCCGACCACATCGACCTGAACTTCGGCTGCCCCGTCCCCAAGGTCACCCGCAAGGGCGGCGGCTCCGCGCTCCCGTACAAGCGGCCCCTGCTGCGCGCGATCCTGCGCGAGGCCGTGGCGCAGGCGGGCGACCTCCCGGTCACCATCAAGATGCGCAAGGGCATCGACGACGACCACACCACTTATCTCGACGCGGGCCGCATCGCGGTCGAGGAGGGCATCACGGCCGTCGCCCTGCACGGCAGGACCACCGCCCAGCACTACGGCGGCACGGCCGACTGGGACGCCATCGCGCGCCTCAAGGAGCACGTCCCCGAGATCCCCGTCCTCGGCAACGGCGACATCTGGAGCGCCGACGACGCCCTGCGGATGATGCGTGAGACGGGCTGCGACGGCGTCGTCGTCGGCCGTGGCTGCCTGGGCCGCCCCTGGCTCTTCGGCGACCTCGTCAGCGCTTTCGAGGGGGCGGGGACGAGGCAGGCGCCCGCCCTGCGCCAGGTGGCGGACGTCATGCTGCGCCACGCGACGCTGCTGGGGGAGTGGATCGGCGACGAGAGCCGTGGCGTTATCGACTTCCGCAAGCACGTGGCCTGGTACCTCAAGGGCTTCGCGGTCGGCTCGGACATGCGCAGGAGGCTCGCGGTCACCTCGTCGCTGGAGGAGCTGGGCGGACAGCTCCAGGAGCTCGACCTGGACCAGCCCTGGCCGGACGGCGCGGACGGCCCGCGTGGGCGCACGTCCGGCAACAACCGGGTGGCGCTGCCGGACGGCTGGCTCAAGGACCCGTACGACTGCGCGGGCGTGGGCGCCGAGGCGGAGCTGGACACCTCCGGCGGCTGAGCGCCACCCCCGCGCCGGGGCACCGAGTGCCCCATGAGGAGCCCGCTCATCTGAGCGGGCTTTTCTGCTTGGATACGGTGCGTTCCCTCGCGATTTCGCGGCAGGAGTGTGCATCCGCTCTCTTTGAAGGCCTGCCTGGTCACGTCCTGTGCGTTGTTTGTCGCTCCAGAGTGACCAACTGTTGGCGCACGGACGTCCGGATGATGACATCTGAGCGCGGAAGAGGGCGTGATTCTCGCCACCCCTGAGTGGCGTTTGGCTCAGATGAGCGCTCGTTCGCTTGCTGTACTTCTCAAATGGCGGCACTGGGTGCCAGGCGGGTTTACTTTGATCGATCAAAGTATCCATTACTCTGCGTCATCGAATCGGACCGATTCGCACACTCATCGTATTGATGACTTCAAGAGGTGAACAGATGCCCTCTTCGACGTGTACCGGTGCATTACTTTCGATCTGCTGGCGGACGGGTGGTTGAGCCCTCATGACGCGCAAGTGGCCGTACCCAGACACCTTCGATCTGGGTATGTTCCTCGCCGTCAGGGCAGCCACCGCGTCCTCGAGGAGTCGAGACCCGTGTCGGAACACAAAGATCCCCAGAAGTTCGTCTACGACTTCACCGAGGGCAACAAGGATCTGAAAGATCTGCTGGGCGGCAAGGGTGCCAACCTCGCCGAGATGACCAACCTCGGGCTGCCCGTCCCTCCGGGCTTCACCATCACCACCGAGGCCTGCAAGGTCTACCTCGACAGCGGTGACGAGCCGGCCGAGCTGCGCGACGAGGTCAGTGCGCACCTCGAAGCGCTCGAGAAGCGGATGGGCAAGAACCTCGGCCAGGCCGACGACCCGCTGCTGGTCTCCGTCCGGTCCGGCGCGAAGTTCTCGATGCCCGGCATGATGGACACGGTCCTCAACATCGGCCTCTCCGACGCCTCGGTCGTGGGTCTCGCCGCCCAGGCCGGCGACGAGCGCTTCGCCTGGGACTCGTACCGCCGCCTCATCCAGATGTTCGGCAAGACCGTGCTCGGGGTCGACGGCGATCTCTTCGAGGAGGCGCTGGAGGCCGCCAAGGAGGCCAAGGGCGTCACCGTCGACGTGGACCTAGACGCGTCCGACCTCAAGAAGCTGGTCAAGGAGTTCAAGAAGATCGTCACCCGGGACGCGGGACGCGACTTCCCGCAGGACCCGCGCGATCAGATGGACCTGGCCATAAAGGCGGTCTTCGACTCGTGGAACACCGACCGGGCCAAGCTCTACCGCCGCCAGGAGCGCATCCCCGGCGACCTCGGCACCGCCGTCAACATCTGTTCGATGGTCTTCGGCAACCTCGGCCCCGACTCCGGCACGGGCGTCGCCTTCACCCGTGACCCGGCCAGCGGCCACCAGGGCGTCTACGGCGACTACCTCCAGAACGCGCAGGGCGAGGACGTCGTCGCGGGTATCCGCAACACGGTGGCGCTCGCCGAGCTGGAGTCCATCGACAAGACGTCGTACGACCAGCTGATGAAGATCATGGAGACGCTGGAGACCCACTACAAGGATCTCTGCGACATCGAGTTCACCATCGAGCGCGGTCAGCTCTGGATGCTCCAGACGCGGGTCGGCAAGCGCACCGCCGGTGCCGCCTTCCGCATCGCCACCCAGCTCGTCGACCAGGGCCTCATCGACGAGGCCGAGGCGCTCCAGCGGGTCAACGGCGCCCAGCTCGCGCAGCTGATGTTCCCGCGCTTCGACGACGCGGCCAGCACCGTCCTGCTGGGACGCGGGATCGCCGCGTCGCCGGGCGCGGCCGTAGGCAAGGCCGTCTTCGACTCCTACACCGCGGTCAAGTGGTCGCGGTCGGGCGAGAAGGTCATCCTGATCCGCCGGGAGACCAACCCCGACGACCTCGACGGCATGATCGCCGCCGAGGGCATCCTGACCTCGCGCGGCGGCAAGACCTCGCACGCCGCCGTCGTCGCCCGCGGCATGGGCAAGACCTGCGTCTGCGGTGCCGAGGAGATCGAGGTCGACACCAAGCGCCGCCGGCTCACGGTCGGGGACACCGTCGTGGAGGAGGGCGACCTCGTCTCCGTCGACGGTTCCACCGGCAAGGTGTACCTCGGCGAGGTACCGGTCGTGCCCTCCCCGGTCGTCGAGTACTTCGAGGGCCGTATGCACGCGGGCGCCGACGACGCCGACGAGCTCGTCGCCGCCGTGCACCGGATCATGGCGTACGCCGACCGGGTACGCCGGCTGCGTGTACGGGCGAACGCGGACAACGCCGAGGACGCCTCCCGGGCCCGTCGCTTCGGCGCCCAGGGCATCGGCCTGTGCCGCACCGAGCACATGTTCCTCGGTGAGCGCCGCGAGATGGTCGAGAAGCTGATCCTCGCGGACACCGACGACGAGCGCGAGGCCGCGCTGGCCGCGCTGCTGCCGCTCCAGAAGGCCGACTTCATCGAGCTGTTCGAGTCGATGGACGGGCTGCCCGTCACCGTACGGCTGCTCGACCCGCCGCTGCACGAGTTCCTGCCCGACATCACGGAGCTCTCCGTGCGGGTCGCGCTCGCCGAGTCCCGCAAGGACGCCAACGAGAACGACCTGCGCCTCCTGCAGGCCGTGCACAAGCTGCACGAGCAGAACCCGATGCTGGGTCTGCGCGGTGTCCGTCTCGGCCTGGTCATCCCGGGACTGTTCGCGATGCAGGTCCGTGCGATCGCGGAGGCGGCGGCGGAGCGCAAGAACGCCAAGGGCGACCCGCGCGCCGAGATCATGATCCCGCTCGTCGGCACGGTCCAGGAGCTGGAGATCGTCCGCGAGGAGGCCGACGGTGTCATCGCCGAGGTCGAGGCGGCCACCGGCACGCAGCTGCGGCTGAGCATCGGCACGATGATCGAGCTGCCCCGCGCCGCGCTGACCGCCGGTCAGATCGCCGAGGCCGCCGAGTTCTTCTCGTTCGGCACGAACGACCTCACCCAGACGGTGTGGGGCTTCTCCCGCGACGACGTGGAGGCCTCGTTCTTCACCGCGTACCTGGAGAAGGGCATCTTCGGGGTGTCGCCGTTCGAGACGATCGACAAGGACGGCGTCGGCGCCCTCGTGCGCAGCGCCGTGGAAGCGGGCCGGGCCACCCGCCCGGATCTCAAGCTCGGCATCTGCGGTGAGCACGGCGGGGACCCGGAGTCGGTTCACTTCTTCCACGAGGTGGGCCTGGACTACGTCTCCTGCTCGCCCTTCCGCATCCCGGTCGCCCGGCTGGAAGCGGGCCGGGCCGCGGCCGAATCGCGGGGCAGCGACAGCCGCTGAGGCCCGGCGACCGCCACGACTCCGGATACCGCCGGCGGGCCACGGAGACCCTCACCGGCCCCACGGCGGAAACCGGATTTCCCGGAAGCGGCGGCACCCTGTGCGGGGGTGCCGCCGCTTCGTCAATTGAACGGCGAACCGATGAACGCCGAACCAATTAACGACAAATCAATTGAACGGCGAACCATTCAAAGTGGTTGGCTTTTCACCATTCGGTGCGCAAATCGGGGACGCGCAGCCTGGATGCGGCCCGGGGATCCCCACCCCCGGGCCGCACCCGCTTACCCCTGCCGGGTACGGAGCCGCACCGTCGCTCACCGCCGCCGAACAGGCAAGGCCCCCCACGGCCCTCACCCGCTCATTCGGTGACGCCGGATGCGTACCCGACGTCGTACAGCTTTTCGGCTGGCGGAGATATGGGCGAGGCGTTTCAACTGTGGCCGAAACCCCGTGGTGACCTCCTGTGACGCTGTGCATACGCTTCGGTGGGGGCAATTGCGGGTGCAACAGGTGGGGGATCGGTGCTGCGTATCCATGTGTCCGGGGTGGACCTTTCGCGTGTGCGGATGGCCACGAGGCCGGACGCCATGTGGGAGACGATTCTCAGTTTTCACCGGCTGAGAGACCGCCGGGGTTCCACGGTGTTCGGGAAATGGCGGAAGGAATCCCGCACCCGGTTGAATGGTGAAGCACGTCTGCTGTCCGCGGTCGTTCCGCCGCGGGGATATTTCCCCGACTTCCTGACGCCTTCCGGGCCGGGCGCCGAACCGTTCGGGCTCGACGCCGGAATGGAGGCCCTGCGGGACACGCCCGCGGACCGCATCCGGGAGGAACTCGGGCTGCTGGCGGGGAACGCCCCCCACGCGCGACGGCTGTCCGGCGGCGCCCTCTCGGAGGCGCTGGCCGAAGGGCGTACGGAGCCGCTGGGGCGGCTCATCTCCACCCTGCGCGCCTACCACCGCGCCGCGGTCGAGCCGTACTGGCCGCACATCCGGGCGAGCGTCGAGGCCGACCGCGCCGTCCGGGGCCGTGCCCTGCTGGACGGCGGCGCGGACGAGCTCCTGGCCACCCTGCCGCCGATGATCCGCTGGCGGGCCCCCGTGCTGGAGGCGGACTACCCGGTCGACCGGGACCTGCGCCTCGACGGGCGGGGCCTGCTCCTCCAGCCGTCGTACTTCTGCCGGGGCACCCCCGTCGTCTACCGCGACCCGTGCCTCCCGCCGGTCCTCGTCTACCCGGTCACCCACCCCGGCGCCCCGTCCTACGCCGAACCCGGCCCCTGGCTCGGCCGGCTCGTGGGCCACACCCGCTCGGCGGTCCTCCGGTCCATAGGCAACGGCTGCACGACGAGCGAACTGGCCCGCAGGACCGGGGTCTCCCTGGCCTCGGCGAGCCAGCACGCCTGTGTGCTGCGCGAGGCCGGCCTGGTCCGCACCCTGCGCCACGGCAGCTCGGTCCTGCACACCCTCACCCCGCTGGGCTCCGCCCTGCTCAGGGGCGGAGCCCCGCTGGCCGTGCCCTGACCGTCAGCGGGGCGCGCCCTCCAGGAGGGCCTTCAACGCGGCCAGACGTTCCTTCCAGAACGCCTTGTACCGGGCGACGGCCTCCGCGTCCGCCAGCTTCTCGTGGCCCACACCGAGGCGCGTACGGCCGTCCGGCAGCTCCTGGAGCCACAGCGTGAGCCGCCCGGCGTCCCCGGACGCGTCGCGGAAGCCGGCGCTCAGCGACTTCCCGGGGCGCAGGCTGCTCACGGACAGCTCCACACCGGGGAGCCAGCGCTCCCGCAGCTCCGCGTCGGTGAAGGCGTCCAGGACACGCTCCGGAGCGGCCGCGAGCGTCCGGCTGCCCGAGGTGTTCCAGTCGCCGGTGGAGGACTGCCCGACCTGGCGCAGACCGCGTGACTGCTCGTACCCGACCGCGACCGACTGGGCGTACCAGCCGCCCATCCTGTGTTCGGTGCCGAGGAACGCGGCGATCTCCGCGTGACTGCGCCGGGTCGCGTCCCAGGCGTCGAGTACGTCGAACCAGCCCGCCCAGTCCCGGCCGGTGGCCCCGCGCAGGGCGTCGTCCGACAGCTTCTCGGTGATTCTTCTGCCCGTCGATCCGCTCATGGTCCGAGACGCTAGATGTGCCTACGGGGCGCGGGCCCACGGCGCGCGGAGAACTGCCCGCGTCCGGAGCGATGAGTTCTCGGCGCCGCCGTCGTCTACCTCTCGTAAGCGCTCGTACGGAGCGCGCGGGAGCACCCAGGGTGCCGGACGGAAGAGTTGGGAACCATGCCTCAGATGATCTTCGTGAACCTGCCGGTCAAGGACCTCGGGACGACCAGGAACTTCTTCTCGAAGCTCGGCTTCGGCTTCAACCCGCAGTTCAGCGACGAGTCGACGGCCTGTCTGGTCATCAGCGACACGATCTTCGCCATGCTGATCAGCGAGCCGCGCTTCAAGGACTTCACCAAGAAGGAGATCGCCGACGCGTCGAGAACGACCGAGGTCCTCCTCGCCCTGAGCGCGGAGAGCCGCGAGAAGGTCGACGAGCTGGCCGACGCCGCGCTCGCCGCGGGAGGCTCGCCCGCCAACGAGACCCAGGACATGGGCTTCATGTACGGCCGCTCGTTCCAGGACCCGGACGGCCACATCTGGGAGGTCGTCTGGATGGACCCGGCGGCGGTCGAGGGACAGGCCTGACACCTGGCCGGGCAGCGGTCGCGGAGCCGGCGCCGCGACCGCTGCCGTCCGGGGCGGATCAGGAGCGGAACGGCCCCGTCACCTCGTAGGTGATACCGCCGGACGAGCTCCCGCTGGTGCCGCGCTGCGAGGAGAAGTAGAGCCTCCGGCCGTCCGGGGAGAAGGCCGGACCGGTGATCTCCGACCCCGACTGGCCGCTGATCCGCAGGAACGGGGCGACGGTGTCGTCCGGGGTGATCAGGCAGATCTCCATGTTCCCGCCGTCCTCCGCGACGTACAGGTCACCGGAGGCGGCCCGGGTGACGTTGTCGACGCCGGTCAGCGGGGCGCCGCCGCCCGTGACGAGCGAGTCGTCGTAGGCGAGCGAGAGGGACGAGGCGTTCGCGTCGTACGCCCACACCCGGTTGTCGCCCTTGGTGGTGAACCAGCAGGTGCCCGCCGCGTAGAAGCAGCCCTCGCCGCCGTTGAAGACCTTGGCGCCGGAGACCTGGTAGCGGGTCTGGGTGGGCGATCCGTCCGGGTCGGGGACGGTCGTCCAGGTCACCGGGCCCGAGGTGCCGGTACCCGCCACCAGGACCTGGAGCGTGCCGGACGAGAGATCGCCCCAGGTGGTGGGGCGGAAGCGGTAGAAGCGGCCGTCCGTCTCGTCCTCGGTCAGGTAGACGTAGCCGTGGTCGGGGTCCGCGGCCGCGGCCTCGTGCTTGAACCTGCCCATCGCGGGGCGCTGCACGGCGGCGTTCACCCCCCACGGGTCCGTCTCGTACACGAAGCCGCGGGTGACCTCCTCGCAGGAGAGCCAGGTGTTCCACGGGGTACGGCCGCCCGCGCAGTTGGTGTTCGTGCCGGAGAGGATCCGGTACGCCGAGGTGACGGTTCCCGAGGAGTTGAAGCGCACCGCGCTGGCTCCGCCGCCGCTGCTCGCGGACACCTCCGCGTTGGAGACGTAGATCCAGCCGCTGCCGTCGGTGAAGGTGGCACCGCCGTCAGGTGCGCTGTGCCAGGTGTACGAGGTGCCCGGGACTGTCTGCCCGGAGCGGGCGATGATCCTGCTGGTGAAGCCGCTCGGCAGCAGGATGCCGTTGCCGTTCGCCGCCTGCAGCGCACCGTAGGGGCCCGCGGCCGGCTGGGCCGGATCCGCGAAGGCGGCACCCCGCCACAGGGTGCCGCCGAAAGCCGCCGCCGAGCTGCCGATCACCGCTGTGCGCAAGAAGGTCCGACGTTCCACGATCACTCCACGGGTGACGTGCGGGCCCGCCGGACCGGTCGGCCCGGCGGGTCGAACGTCAGGACAGTAGAGGCGCACAGTTGACGGAGCGTCAACATCAGGTGAACGGAGCGGAGTCAGTCCCCGCGGACCGGGAAGACCGGCACGGTGACGTCGTCGTCGTCCAGGCAGGCGCCCGTCTCGAGGTCGAAGCGCTGCTTCAGCAGCGGCGACGCGACGAACGGCCGCCCCCCTGCGGAGCCGACCAGGCCGCGGGAGAGGACGTACGCACCGGTGAACGGGTCCCGGTTGTCGATCGCGTACGCGCGCCCCGACCGGTCCACGAACAGCGCGACCTGCCGTCCGTCCGGGAGGAGCGCCGCCACGCCCCGCCCCGGGGTCAGCAGCGCGCGGTCGCAGACCGTCAGCCAGCCGTCCCCGTCAGCGAGCTGGATCGTCCGGGTGTCCTGCGCCGTTTCCATCGTCTGGGTCGTCATCAGGAGGAGGTCCCTTCAAGAGTGCGGATGGCAAGCACCGGGCCCGCGAGGATGTCCAGGTCCGGCTTGACCTGGTCGCGCTCCGGGACGAACTTGACCGAGGGGTCGGGTGCGTCGGGGGCGTTGACGAAGGTGACGAAGCGCCGCAGCCGCTCCGGATCGTTGATGGTCTCGGCCCACTCGTCGCGGTAGCCGCGGACGTGGTCGGCCATCAGCCGCTCCAGCTCGTCGCAGAGGCCGAGCGAGTCGTGGACGACGACGTCACGGACGTGGTCCAGGCCGCCCTCGATGCGGTCCAGCCAGGTCGAGGTGCGCTCCAGGCGGTCCGCCGTGCGGATGTAGAACATCAGGAACCGGTCGATGAGGCGGACCAGTTCGGCGTCGGAGAGGTCCTGGGCGAGCAGGTCCGCGTGGCGCGGGGTCGCGCCTCCGTTGCCGCCCACGTAGAGGTTCCATCCCTGCGCCGTGGCGATGATCCCGAAGTCCTTGCCACGGGCCTCCGCGCACTCCCGGGCGCAGCCCGAGACCGCCGACTTCAGCTTGTGCGGCGAGCGCAGGCCCCGGTAGCGCAGCTCCAGGTCGATGGCCATCTTGACCGAGTCCTGCACGCCGTAGCGGCACCAGGTCTGCCCCACACATGACTTCACCGTGCGCAGTGACTTCCCGTACGCGTGCCCGGACTCGAAGCCCGCGTCCACCAGGCGCGTCCAGATCAGCGGCAGCTGGTCGACGCGGGCGCCGAACAGGTCGATCCGCTGGCCGCCGGTGATCTTCGTGTAGAGACCGAAGTCGCGGGCCACCTCGCCGATCACGATCAGCTTCTCCGGGGTGATCTCACCGCCGGGGATGCGCGGCACGATGGAGTACGAGCCGTTGCGCTGGAGGTTGGCCAGGAAGTGGTCGTTGGTGTCCTGCAGCGCCGCCTGCTCGCCGTCCAGGACGTAGCCGCTCGCGCCGACCGTCGGGGCCAGGGAGGCGATGATCGAGCCGACCGTGGGCTTGCAGACCTCGCAGCCGTCCCCGCCGCGGGCCGCCTCACGGCCGTGCGAGTCGAGGAGGTCGGCGTACGTCGTGACACCGAGGGTGCGGACGATCTCGTACAGCTCGCTGCGGGTGTACTCGAAGCAGCCGCACAGTCCCTGGTCCTCGGGCTGAGGCAGCAGCTGACCGATGACCTTGACGCAACTCCCGCAGCCGGTGCCGGCCTTGGTGCACTTCTTCACCTCGGGCAGCGTGGTGTGTTCGCAGATCGCGCCCTTGGTGACGTTGTGGCAGGAGCAGATCACGGCCTCGTCGGGCAGCGAGGACGGGCCGAGGGTGACAGGGCCGCCCGCGCCGGCCGGCAGCACCAGCTGCTCCGGGGCGACGGGCAGGACCGTGCCGGTCATCGGCCGCAGCGTGCCGTACTGGTCGGCGTCGCCCACCAGGACACCGCCGAGCAGCGTGCCGTCCTGGCCGATCACCAGCTTCTTGTAGACACCCGAGCGGGAGTCCGCGTACACGACGTCGAGGCATCCCTCGGCCGCACCGTGCGCGTCACCGAAGGAGGCGACGTCCACACCGAGCAGCTTCAGCTTCGTCGAGAGGTCGGCGCCGGTGAAGGAGGCCGCGTTGCCCGCGATCACCTCGGCGACCGCCAGCGCCATCTCGTAACCCGGCGCCACCAGCCCGTAGACCCGGCCGTCCGAGGCCAGCGCGCACTCGCCGATCGCGAAGACGGCGCTGTCCGAGGTACGGCACTCCTCGTCGACGACGATGCCGCCGCGCGGGCCGACCGCCAGACCGCAGTCGCGGGCCAGCTGGTCCCGGGGGCGTACACCGGCGGAGAACACCACGAGGTCGGTCTCCAGCGAGGAGCCGTCCGACAGGGACATGCCGTTGACCCGGCCGTCCTCGCCCGCGGTGACCTCCTGGGTGCCGACACCCGTGTGGACGGAGAGGCCCATGTTCTCGATGGTGCGCAGCAGAGCGGCGCCGCCGCCGTCGTCGACCTGCACCGGCATCAGCCGGGGGGCGAACTCCACGACGTGCGTGTCGAGTCCGAGCCCCTTCAGCGCGCCCGCGGCCTCCAGGCCGAGGAGCCCGCCGCCGACGACCGCGCCGGTCTTCGCGGACTTCGCGTACTCCTCTATCGCGAGGAGGTCCTCGATGGTGCGGTAGACGAAACAGCCCTCGGCGTCCTTGCCGGGCACGGGCGGCACGAAGGGGTACGAGCCGGTGGCCAGCACCAGCGTGTCGTAGGAGAAGGTCTCCCCGGAGCGCGCGGTGACGGTGCGCGCCTCACGGTCGACGCTCTCCGCCGGGTCGCCGACGCGCAGCTCGATGCCGTGGCGCGCCATGAAGTCCGGCTCGACGAGCGAGAGGTCCTCCGGCGTCTTCCCGGAGAAGTACGAGGTCAGCTGCACCCGGTCGTACGCGGGGCGGGGCTCCTCGCAGAGCACGACGACCCTGGCGGTGCCCGCGGCGGCGGTCAGGCCGCGGTCGGCGAGCGCTTCCAGGAACCGCTGCCCGACCATGCCGTGCCCGACGACCACGATCGTCGGCACGCCTGCGGTGGGGGCGGTCGGGGGAGTGGACACCGGCATCAGAAGCCTCCGTCGTTGGTGAGCAGGTGGAGCAGGGACATGTCGGCGGGGAGGGCGTCGTCGTCCTGCCAGGTCCGGGCGAGGGTGCCGACCGCGGCGAGATCGCCGAACAGCACCCCGCCCGCCAGCCGGTCGCCCCGGACGACGACCGTGCGGTACGCGCCCCGGGTGGCGTCGGCCAGCCGGATCACGTCGTCGCCGGGCATCGGGCGGGAGTCGCCGAAGGCGGCCAGGTCGAGCCCGCCGGCGGCCCCGGAGACGACGGCGGCTCCGGCGGTGACGGGGGTCGCGGCGGGGGAGCGCAGGGTGAGCCTGGTCAGGGCCCTGGTGCCCCCGTAGCGGGCGGGGCGGCCCGCCAGCACCTCGGCCAGGACGTCGGCCTGTTCGAGCGCCGCGCCCGCCAGCCCGTAGACCGTCCCGGCGTGTTCGGCGCAGTCGCCCACGGCGTGGATGTACGGGTCCGAGGTGCGCAGCTCGTCGTCCACGACGACGCCCTTGCGGACCTCCAGCCCGGCCGCCTGCGCCAGACCCGTCCTGGGGCGGACCCCGCAGGCCAGCACCGTGATCTCGGCCTCCAGCTCGTAGCCGTCGGCCATCTCCACGGCCCGCACCGCCGGGGTGTCCCCGTCGGTGCAGCGCAGTCCGCGCACCCGGCACTCGGTGTGCACCTCGACGCCGAGGCCCTCCAGGTGGCGGCGCAGCATCCCGGCCGCCTCGGCGTCCAGCTGCCGCTCCATGAGGTGCTCGCCCTGCTGGGCCAGCACCACCTGGGCGCCGCACTCGGCGAGAGCACGGGCGGCCGACACCCCGAGGAGCCCGCCGCCGATGACGACGGCGCGCACGCCGGGGCGTACCGCGGCGCGCAGGGCCAGGCAGTCGTCGAGGGTGCGGAACGGGTGCACCCCGTCCGGCAGCGTGTGGCCGAGGCCCCGCAGCGGCGGCAGCACCGGGTTGGAGCCGGTGGCCAGCACCAGGCGCTCGTACCCGACGACACTGCCGTCGTCGCAGTGCACCAGCCGGTCCGCCCGGTCGATCCGCACGACCCGCACCCCGCGCCGCACCTCGGCGGGCGGCAGCGCGATGACGTCCGGCGCGTACCGGCCGGCGAGCACCTCGGCCAGCAGCACCCTGTTGTACGGGGCGTGGGCCTCCTCGCCGATGACGGTGACACCGGGGACCCGGGCGGCGAGCCGCGCGCCCGCCATCCCGGCGCCGATCACCACCACCCGCGCCGCGTTCTCCGTCTGTGTCCTCATACCGATGAGAGTGCGCGGCGGGTGTTACCCGACCGCATCCCTCCTGTTTCCCGGGAGGAACCTTGCGCTCAGCGCGCGGGGAGGCTCTCTGTGAGGGCGGGGCAACTGGTTGGACCAGGCACCTATCGCTTGCCTAAGGTCGCGGACATGCCCGAGATAACGCTGACCACCCTCGTCCTGCTCTGCCTGGCCGCGGCGGTGGCCGGATGGATCGACGCGGTGGTGGGCGGCGGCGGGCTGCTCCTCCTGCCCGCACTGCTGCTCGGCCTCCCGCACGTCCCCGCCGCACACGTACTCGGCACCAACAAGGCCGTCGCCATCGTCGGCACCTCGGGCGCCGCCGTGACCTACGTACGCAGGGCGCCGGTGCGGGTGGGCACCGCCGTGCGGATCGGGCTCATGGCGCTCGCGGGATCGATGACGGGTGCCTTCTTCGCCGCGGGCATCAGCAGCGACGTCCTGCGTCCGGTGATCATGGTGGTGCTGCTCGCCGTCGCGGCCTTCGTGATGCTGCGCCCGTCCTTCGGCACGGCGGCGGCCGGCGACACGGGCAAGAAGGTCACCCGGGTCCGCACGGTCACCGCGATCGTGCTGGTGGGCGGCGGAATCGGCTTCTACGACGGGCTCTTCGGGCCGGGCACGGGCACCTTCCTGGTGCTGGCGCTGACCGCGGTGCTCCACCTCGACCTGGTCACCGCCTCCGCCACCGCGAAGATCGTGAACGTCTGCACCAACGGCGGGGCGCTGGCGATGTTCGCCTACCAGGGCACCGTCCTGTGGCAGCTGGCCGCGCTGATGGCCGTATTCAATCTGGCGGGCGGGATGCTCGGGGCGCGGATGGCGCTCAGGAAGGGCAGCGACTTCGTCCGCGGGGTGCTGCTGGTCGTGGTGTTCTCGCTGGTCGCCAAGCTCGGCTTCGACCAGTGGACGGCCTGACCGGAGCGGTCGGGCCGTGGCCGGGGAGCGGTCGGGCCGACGCGCCTCCGCCTCGTCCGGTGAGCCGTCGGAGCAGCGTGCCTCGGCCTCGGCCGGTGCGAGCCGTCAGCGCACCTCGGCGAGGTGGGCGTACGCCACCACGTTGCCCTGGTAGCCCGTCTCGCGGCTGAAGCCGCCGCCGCAGGTGATCAGCCGCAGCGAGGCGTGCGGAGTGGCGCCGTAGACGCGCTTGTCGGGGAACTCGTCCTTCTCGTACACCTCGACCGCGTCGACCGAGAAGACGGCGGTGCTGCCGTCCCGCCGGTCGATCTCGACCCCGGCCCCCTTCTTCAGGGATCCCAGGCCGTAGAACACGGACGGTCCCTCGGCGTTGTCGACATGACCGGCCACTATCGCGGTGCCCTTGGCGCCGGGCGGCGTGCCGCCCTCGAACCAGCCAGCGAGGTTGCGGTTCCCGGCGGGCGGTGCGTCGAGGCTGCCGTCCGCGGTCAGCCCGAGACCCGTCATGGGCGCGTCCACACCGATGCCGGGGATACGGATCCTGACCGGTTCGGAGGGGCGCAGCGGGTCGGCGACCCGGGTGCGCGGGCGTACCTCGGGGCCGGCCGCGAAGGCCTCGGCGGTGGAGGGCTGGGGGGCGACGGTCCGGATGACCGCGCCGTTGTGGACCAGCCAGATGCCGCACAGTGCGGCGACGCCCGCCAGCCAGGCCCTCGCTCTCAGTGCCGTCCTGTCCACGTCTCGTCCTTCGCCGGTCGTCCTCGGTGACGCGCGCCGTCCTCAGTGACGCGGGCCGTCGGCGCGGCGGCGGCGCACGAGCAGGAGACCGCTGATGGCCGCGGCTCCGACGAGGCCGGCGCCCGCGGCGAGCTGGGCGGTGTCGGGGGCGGCGCTGCCGCCGACACCCGTCCCGACATGGCCGGAAGGCCGGCTGGGGCTGGGCGCGGTCGTGGGCCTGTGCCCCGGCGGTTCGGCGGATCCCGGGTCGGTCGCGTGCGGGGGCACGGGTTCGGGGCGGTTGCCCGTTCCGGGTGCTGTCCCCGCGCCCGTCCCGGGCCGCTGGAGCGTTCCGGCCTCGTCCCCGGTCCCGGTGCCGCCCTCGTCCCCGGTCTCCGTCTCCGGCCAGGAGGACCCCGGAACCGCTGCCGGATCCTCGGCCGTCTCCAGGCCCGCGAGCGGATCCGGACCGTCGGCCGGTCCGGGATCCCCGGCCTCCAGGTCTTCGAGCGGCGCCCCCAGCTCATCGGATGCCCCGCCGTTCTCGCAGAAGGCGGCCGTGTCCAGGTCGGCCAGGCCCTCCTCGGCGGCGCAGTCCGCCGCGCCGGGCGCGGCCGTCGCCGCGGCGAGCTCCGGTCTGCCGAGGCTGTCCGCGTGCGCGGACGGGATGGCGAGTCCGAGCGCGGCGGCGGTGAGGGCCGCGGCGGCGGTACCGGTCACGAGGCGGGCAGGGCTGCGCATGGGAATCCTCCGGGCAGACGGATGTGTCCTGTCTCCGAGGTAAGTGGCCCCGCCCCCCGGCCGCATGCTGACGCATGGTCAGCTTTCACCCGTACGGACCCGGGGAACGCGTCCGGCCGACCGGTCCCGCGCAGGTCGCGGCGGTGACGCAGGCCGATCACCCCGCCCGGTGCCGATCGGGTGAGCCCACCCCCCCAGCGAGTGTGACGCAGATCACACGAATGGACCTCTGTCGGCCGGGCAAACGGTCTCTACCCCCCCACGGGACGGCAGCCCCCCCGCCGGCCCCACGGCAACCGCCCTCACCGGCCCACCCCCCCTGGGACCGGTGAGGGCGGTGTCGTTCCCCCTCCGGTTCAGCTCCCCCGAGGGCTGTTCCCGTCCGTCGCGGACCACTCGATGTCCGGCGGCCGTACACGGGCGCACCGGGGCTGACCCCTGCCGTCGGTCAGGCGCAGCCGCGCGGTGAGATGCCCCGACCGCGAGGCGGCCTCCAGGACCTCCGGGCCGATGTCGCTCATCATCAGCTTGGCGCGGCGGAACATCGTGAAGAGACCGGAGTCGTCCACGGTGCCCCAGGACAGATAGACGAAGCGCCCTCCGAGCCGGTTCTGGACGTACGGTCCCGACACCTCGATGCCCTCCGCGGTGGGTACGGCGGTGCAGTCCAGGGTCCAGGAGGCGCGAGCCGCGTCGCCCGGGTGCAGGCCGAGCAGTTCGCCAGGCCGGTCCTTGCGCTGCACGCCGACGTGAATGTTGTCGAAACCGGCGAAGTCGGTGTCGGGGCCGCAGGTGCGGCCCGGGAGTTCCGATGCTTCGATATGGATCTGCATGGCCCCATGCTCCCGCATGCCGGGGTGGTCAGACGGCGTCGCGAGGAGTGGCCTCGTACACCTGGCCGAGCAGTGTCATCAGGTCCTCGTCGACGGTGAAGGGCGTGTCGTCGATCCGGTGGACCGGCGCGATGCCCTGCGAGTTGGTGACGAACGCCGCCCGGTACGCGTCCAGCCCGTCCAGCGTCACTCCGTGCCGTAGCGAGGGCCGGTCCGTCCGTTCGAGTCCGCTCTCCAGCAGTGCCATGGTGATGCCGGTCAGCGCCGGGGCGTCCGGCCAGACGACCGAAGTGCCGTCCCAGAAGCCGATGTTGGTGATCGACCCCTCGGTCACCATGCCGCCCGGCGAGGTCAGCAGCGCCTCGTCGAACCCCGCCCGGCAGGCCTGCTGCCCGTAATAGATCTGGCAGAACTCGCCGGGGCGCTTGATGTGCGGCAGGGAGCGCGCGAACGGGACCGACATCAGGCTCTGCGGTGCGCCGTCCGCGCGGGCGGGCTCCCGCACAGTCACCATCGGCACCGTCGCCGCGCTGCCCGGTGGCATGAAGGCGTGGACCCGGACCGACGCGTCCCGGGCCCCGGCGCCGTCGAGCGCGTGCCCGATCAGTTCACGCACGCGCTCCCCGTCCAGGGGCAGGCCGAAGAGCTCCCGGTTCGCGGAGTCCAGCCGGTCCAGGTGCAGCGCGAGGCCTCGTACGGTGCGGTTTCTGACCTGCATCGCGGTGAAGTGGCCGTAGCTCGCGAAGGCCGGGATCCGCAGATCGTCCCCGGTGGCGGGGCGGCCGTCGAACTCGACGTAGAGGTCCGGTGCGAAGATCGTCATGACCTCCAGCGTAGGTGTCGCGCCACGGCGCTTGACCTCAATCATGGTTGAGGTGTGAGTCTGCGATGCATGGACCTCACCACAGCTGTTCCCACTCCGTCCGACGCCCCGCTGAAGGTCGCCGTCATCCTCGGCAGCAACCGTGAGGGGCGCTTCGGGCCCGTCGTCGCCGAATGGTTCCTCGGGCGGGCGGCCGGCCACCCGGACATCGAGACCGAGCTCATCGATGTCGCCGAGACCGAACCGCCTGCCACCGGGGCCGCCGAGGTGGCTCCCCGGCTGGCACAAGCCGACGCCTTCGTCGTACTGACCCCCGAGTACAACCACTCCTACCCGGCCCCGCTGAAGAACCTCATCGACCGGCACTTCGCCGAATGGCAGGCCAAACCCGTCGCGTTCGTGTCGTACGGCGGAATCTCCGGCGGCCTGCGGGCCGTCGAACACCTCCGCCAGGTCTTCGCCGAACTGCACGCCGTCTCCATCCGCGACACCGTCTCCTTCCACAACGCTGGCGCGCTCTTCGACGACCGGGGCGTGCACAAGGACCCGGGCCAGGTCGACGGGGCGGCCAAGAGGATGCTCGACCAGCTGGTCTGGTGGGGCCGCGCCCTGCGCGAGGCCAGGACCCGGCACCCGTACGCCGGCTGACCCGCGAGCGCCGACAATCGAAGGGCACGGACGCCGAGAACGAGGAGACCCGGGATGACCGAGCCCGCATGGCTGACCGTACTGACCACGACGGACAGCGAGGAGAAGGCCCACGCCCTGGCCCGGGGCGCGGTGGACGCGCGGCTCGCCGCCTGCGCCCAGATCTCGGCGCCCGTCACCTCCGTCTACCGGTGGCAGGACGCCGTCGAGACCGCTCAGGAATGGCAGGTGCTGTTCAAGACGGCGGCCGCGCGTTACGACGAGCTGGAGGCCCACCTCGTCGCGGCCCACGGCTACGGGACGCCCGAGATCATCGCGACGCCCGTCGTGCGCGGCAGCGACCGCTACCTCGCCTGGGTGTCCGCGGAGACGGCTCCCGACGCGAAGCTGTGACCGGCGCCCGGCTGCCCTTCTTCGTATACGGCACCCTGCTCCCGGGGGAGCCCAACCACGACCGGTTCCTCCGGGGCCGTACCCGTGGGGAACGGCCGGCCGTGCTGCCGGGCGCCCTCCTCTACGAGGGCCCGGGCTATCCGTACGCGATCGAGGGCCACGGCACCGTCCACGGCGCACTGGTCACCGCCGCGCCCGGGGCGTACCCGGAACTGCTCGGGCTCCTGGACGACCTGGAGCAGTACCTGGGACCGGACCACCGGCGCAATCTGTACGAGCGGGTGGTCCGCCGGGCCGTCCCCGCGGAGCTGCCGGACGCGCCCGGCTCCGCCGCGCTTGGTTCCGCCGAGCCAGTGCGCGCCTGGGTGTACCTCGCCGCCACGGCCGTCGCCCGCTCCCTGCGCACCGGTGGCACACCCGTACCGGGCGGCGACTGGCTCAGCCGGCCGCTTCCACCCGCACGGCGCACACCTTGAACTCCGGCATGCGTGACACCGGGTCCAGCGCCGGGTTCGTCAAGGAGTTGGCCCGGCCCGCGCCCGGCCAGTGGAACGGCATGAACACGGTGTCCTGCCGGATCGCCACGGTGATCCGCGCCGGTGCCACCGCCCGCCCCCGCCGCGAGGTGACCGCGACGTCCTCGCCCTCGGCCACCCCGATCCGCTCGGCGAGCCGGGGATGCAGCTCCACGAAAGGCCCGGGGGCGGCTGCGTTCAGCTCGGCCACCCGGCGGGTCTGCGCCCCCGACTGGTACTGGGACACGACCCGCCCGGTGGTCAGCACCACCGGGTACTCCGCGTCCGTCTCCTCCGCGGCGGCCCGGTGCGTGACGGGGACGAACCGGGCCCGGCCGTCGTCCGTGGCGAACCGCTCCAGGAACAGCCTCGGCGTCCCGGCGTGCTCCTCGTCCGGGCACGGCCAGAACACTCCGTCCTCCGCCGCGATCCGGGCGTAGGTGATGCCCGCGTAGTCGGCGGGACCGCCCGCCGAGGCCCTCCGCAGCTCGTCGAAGACCTCCTCCGGATCGGCCGGGAAGCCTTTCCCGTGCCCCAGGAGCCCGGCCAGCGCGTTCAGCACCTCCAGGTCGCTGCGCACCCCTTCCGGCGGGGTGACCGCGCGCTGCCGCAGCAGCACCCGGCCCTCCAGGCTGGTCGTCGTCCCGCTCTCCTCCGCCCACTGCGTCACCGGCAGCACCACATCGGCCAGCGCCGCCGTCTCCGACAGCACCACGTCCGCGACCGCCAGGAAGTCCAGCGACTTCAGCCGCTCCTCGATGTGCCCCGCGTGCGGCGCCGACACGACCGGGTTGGACCCCATGACCAGCAGGGACCGCACATCCCGCCCCAGGGCGTCCAGCAACTCGTACGCACTGCGCCCCGGCCCCGGCAGTGAATCGGGGTCGATGCCCCAGACCCCGGCCACATGGCGCCGCGCCGCCGGATCGGTGAGCTTGCGGTAGCCGGGCAGCTGGTCGGCCTTCTGGCCGTGCTCCCGGCCGCCCTGCCCGTTGCCCTGCCCGGTCAGACAGCCGTACCCGGAGAGCGGACGGCCCGCCCGGCCGGTGGCCAGGCAGAAGTTGATCCACGCGCCGACCGTGTCCGTCCCCTTCGACTGCTGCTCGGGACCCCGCGCGGTGAGCACCATCCCGCTCTCCGCCCCGCAGAACATCTCCACGGCCTCGCGCAGCTGCGGCACCGGCACCCCGGTGAGGCGCTCCACCAGCTCCGGCCAGTGCGCCATGGCGCCCGCCCTGGCCTCGTCCCAGCCGCTCGTCCGGGCGCGGACGAACTCCTCGTCCACCCGGCCGTCCGCCACGACCAGATGCAGCATGCCCAGCGCGAGGGCGAGGTCGGTGCCCGGCCGGGGCGCCAGGTGGAGATCCGCCTGTTCGGCCGTCCTGGTCCGGCGCGGATCGATGACGATCAGCCGGCCGCCGTTCTCCCGCAGCTCGGTCAGATAGCGCAGCGCGGGCGGCATCGTCTCCGCGAGATTCGAGCCGACCAGGATCACGCACCCGGTCCGGGGGATGTCCTCCAGAGGAAACGGCAGCCCGCGGTCGAGACCGAAGGCCCGCTGGTGCGCGGCGGCCGCCGAGGACATGCAGAAGCGGCCGTTGTAGTCGATCTGCGAGGTGCCGAGCACCACCCGGGCGAACTTCCCGAGGGCGTACGCCTTCTCG
The DNA here is from genome assembly GCF_045039765.1 of Streptomyces sp. NBC_01166. Classification (NCBI taxonomy): domain Bacteria; kingdom Bacillati; phylum Actinomycetota; class Actinomycetes; order Kitasatosporales; family Streptomycetaceae; genus Streptomyces; species Streptomyces sp. NBC_01166. Next base: position 2,749,550 of record NZ_CP108613.1, on the reverse strand, counting down.
TTGGTGAGACCGCCCCCGCCGAATACGCCGACGGCGTCCGCGCCGTGCTCCGCGCGCGTCCCGCGCAGGCCGTCCGCGATCCTCCCCAGCGCCTCGTCCCAGCTCGCCGGCGCCAGCTCACCGCCCTCGCCGCGCACGAGGGGCCCCGTCAGCCGCACCCCCGCGGCGAGCACGGCGGGAGCCGTGCGCCCCTTGCCGCACAGGGCTCCCCGGTTGACGGGGAATTCCGTACGCTCCACGACCTCGACCACCCCGCCGTCGGTGACCGGTCGCAGCTTCATCCCGCACTGGAGCGCGCAGTACGGGCAGTGGGTGGACGTCTCGGTGCGGGCCATACACCCAGCGTGCGAGGCGGGTATTACGAGTGCCGGTGCGTCCGGTTACGCCCCCGGTACGCACACCTCAGCCCGCCCCGCCCGCCGCCGTGAGGTCACCCGCGAGCGCCTCCTCCACCCCCGGCTCCCGCGGCCCCAGGAAGTGCGGGTCCGGCTCGAACACCACGTCCAGGAGCGCCTTGCCCGCCGCGAACACCTCCCGCGTCCCGCCGTAGTACCAGGTGGCATCGTGTACGTCGTCGGCCCCCACCCCGTACGCGTCGATCCCGGCCGAGCGGCACAGGGCGATCGCCCGCCGTATGTGGAAGCCCTGGCTCACCAGGACGGCCCGGTCGACCCCGAATATCCTCTTGGCCCGGACGCAGGAGTCCCATGTGTCGAAGCCCGCGTAGTCGCTGACGATCCGGCCGTCCGGCACCCCGCGCGCCCTGAGGTACGTGCGCATGGCGTCCGGTTCGTCGTACTCCACGCGGCTGTTGTCCCCGGTGACCAGCAGGGCCCGGACCTTGCCCGCCCTGTACAGCTCGGCGGCTGTGTCCAGCCGGTGCGCGAGATACGGCGACGGCCGGCCCTCCCACAGCCCCGCCCCGAACACCACGGCGACCTCCCGCGCCGGGGCGTCGGCCGTCGTCCGCACCCGGGAGTCGGCCGTGGTGTGCAGCCAGGCCGCGGGCGCCAGCGCCACCGCGCAGACGACCATCAGCACCTGCACGAGCCGCCGCTGCCCCCGCCGGGTCCGCACCAGCCGCGGCCGCGCGGCGGCGAGCCCTCCCAGCGCCACGCGCCCCACATGGCGGAGCCCTCCCGGTGTCCTCAGCCGCATGCCCGCGCCCCCCGCGCTCGTACCTGATCCCTCAGGAAAGGGACGAACGACAAGGACGAAAGGTTCGCGGCCGATGCGAATTCACGCTCCGGTGTGAACACGCACTGACACCCAGGGCCCCCACCCTGTGAGGCAGAGGCAAACACCCGTCACCGGTGCGAAACGGCCCGGCAACGTCCGCCCGGCACCATCGGTCCATGACGGAGACGGCACCGGAACACCCTCGTGAGCCCCTGCCCCTCGACAGCACGGCGCAACTCCTGACCCGTATCACCGCCCAGCTCGGAACCCAGCTCAGCCTCGTCTCCCCGAACGGAACCCGCAGGCCTATGCACCGCATCCGGAGATCCGCCCCGACCCTGGTCGCCGTCGCGCACGGCAGCCGGGACCCGCAGGCCCTGCAGACCGTCCTGGAACTCCTGGACCGGGTACGGGAGTTGCGGCCCGCCCTCGACGTCCGGCTCGGCCACATCGAGCTGAACGAGCCCCTGCTGCCGGACACACTGGACGGCATCGGGCGGGGTGACGCCGTGCTCGTGCCCCTGCTGCTCGGCCGCGGCCACCACGTCCGGCACGACCTGCCTCTCGCCGCGGCGGCCGCGGGCCACCTCCGGACCCGGGTGGCAGCCCCGCTCGGACCGCACCCGCTGCTCGTCGAGGCCCTGTACGAGCGCCTGGCCGAGGCCGGCTGGCGGGACGAGGACGGCACGAGCCGCGACGCCGCCGTCGTGCTCGCCGCCGCCGGATCGCGCGACCCCGACTCGGACGTCGACGCGCGCCGCACCGCCGCCATGCTCAGCGACCGCCTCGGCGGGGTGCCCGTCGTGCCCGCCTACGCCTCGGCGGCCACCCCCGACGTGCCCACCGCCCTGCGCGCACTCGCCGCCCGCGGCCGCCACCGGGTGGCCCTCGCCTCCTACTTCACGGCCCCCGGCCGCTTCGCGACCGTCTCGGCCGCCGCCGCCCCGGGCGTCGCCGCCGCCCCGCTGGGCGCGCACCCCGCCATGGCGCGCCTCCTGCTGCACCGCTACGACCAGGCCCTCACCGGGACCGCGTCCGCCCACGCACCCCTGGCACACCCGCCCCTGCTCGCCACCGCCTGACCGTTCCTGTCAGCCCCCCGGTCTAATCTCGGGAGCATGGACGGTACGCACGACCCCAGGGACACGCCCTACGGCACCGCTGACACCGAGCGCTGGGACACCGAGCCCGACAAACGGCCCGGACGTACGGCCTTCCAGCGCGACCGCGCCCGGGTGCTCCACTCCGCCGCCCTGCGCAGGCTCGCCGGCAAGACCCAGGTCGTCACGCCGGGCACCCGCGGCCTGTCCTGGGACGCCAGCCCCCGCACCCGGCTCACCCACTCCCTGGAGTGCGCCCAGGTCGGCCGGGAGCTCGGCGCCGCGCTCGGCTGCGACCCCGACCTCGTGGAGGCGGCCTGCCTCTCCCACGACATGGGCCACCCGCCCTTCGGGCACAACGGCGAACAGGCCCTCAACGACTTCGCGTCGGACTGCGGAGGCTTCGAGGGCAACGCGCAGTCGCTGCGCCTGCTGACCCGCCTGGAACCGAAGCGTTTCGTCCGCGATCCCCGCAGCGGGGAGCTCGTCAGCGTCGGGCTCAATCTGACCCGTGCCGCCCTGGACGCCGCCACGAAGTACCCGTGGCCCCGGGGCGCGCACCCCACCGACCCGGACTCACCGAAATTCGGGGTGTACGAGGACGACCTGCCGGTCTTCGCCTGGGTCCGCGAGGGCGCGCCCCAGGACGGCAGATGCTTCGAGGCCCAGGTCATGGACTGGTCCGACGACGTCGCCTACTCGGTGCACGACTTCGAGGACGGGCTGCACGCCGGGCACATCGACCCCGGCTGCCTCTTCTCCGAGCCGGAGCGCGCGGAGATCTGGGGCGTCGCCATCGGACGGTACGTCCCGGCGGGCACCGACCCCCAGGAGCTCACCGACGCCCTCGACCGCCTCACCGCCCAGGAGTGGTGGCCGCACGGCTACGACGGCACGGCGGTAGCCCAGGCCCGGCTGAAGGACGCGACGAGCCAGCTCATCGGCAGGTTCTGCCTCGCCGCCGAGGCCGCGACCCGTTCCGCGTACGGACCCGGCCGGCTCGGCAGGTACGGCGCCGAGCTGATCGTCCCGCGCGAGGTGCGCAACGAGTGCGCCGTGCTCAAGGCCGTCGCGGACCGTTACGTCATGCAGCGCGCCGAGCAGGAGGTCATCCGCGCCGATCAGCGGATCGTCATCGCCGAGCTCGCGGCCGCGCTCACCGCCCGCGCGCCCGAAGGACTCGAACCGCAGTTCCGTGCGCTGTACGCGGCGGCCGCCGACGACCGGGCCCGCAAGAGGGTCCTCGTCGACCAGATCGCCGCGCTGACGGACGCCTCCGCACGAACCCTCCACGGGAGTCTCACGGGTGTTGGGCAGACTGGACCATGACCGGGCCACATGCCAGCGGCGGTGACCTGATCGGGGCACACCCTCTTTCGCCATCACGCTGCGTGCGGGACGCTCGCAGGTGGCGGCGCCGCGCAGCACAGTACCGAGGAGGCATCAAGTGGTCGACGCACATCGGACGTTCGTCATCATCGGCGGAGGGCTCGCCGGAGCGAAGGCGGCCGAGACACTCCGGGCGGAGGGCTTCAGCGGCCGGGTGATCCTCATCGGCGACGAGCGCGACCACCCGTACGAGCGGCCGCCCCTGTCCAAGGGGTACCTGCTGGGCAAGGACGAGCGGGACTCGGTGTTCGTCCACAAGACCGCCTGGTACGCGGGCGCCGACATCGAGCTCCACCTCGGCCAGGTGGTCACCTCGATCGACCGGGCCGGCCGCTCCGTGCAGCTCGGCGACAACACGGTCGTCCACTACGACAAGCTGCTGCTCGCCACGGGCGCGGAGCCCCGCCGTCTCGACATCCCGGGCACCGACCTCGTCGGCGTCCACCACCTGCGGCGTCTCGCCCACTCCGACCGGCTGCGCAACGTCCTCGCCGCCCTCGGCCGCGACAACGGCCACCTGGTGATCGCCGGAGCCGGCTGGATCGGCCTGGAGGTCGCCGCGGCGGCCCGCGGCTACGGCGCGGAGGTCACCGTCGTCGCCCCCTCGCCGACCCCGCTGCACCACGTCGTCGGCCCGGAGGTCGGCCAGATCTTCACCGAGCTGCACGCGGAGCACGGCGTCCGTTTCCACTTCGGCGCCCGCCTCACCGAGATCACCGGACAGGACGGCCTGGTCCTCGCGGCCCGTACCGACGACGGCGAGGAGCACCCCGCCCACGACGTGCTCGCCGCCATCGGCGCGGCGCCGCGGACCTCGCTCGCCGAGGCCGCAGGGCTCGACATGGCGGGCCGGGCCGAGGGCGGTGGTGTCGTCGTCGACGCCTCCCTGCGCACCTCCGACCCGCACATCCACGCCGCCGGGGACATCGCCTCCGTGGACCATCCGCTCTTCGGCCGCCGGCTCCGCGTGGAGCACTGGGCGAACGCCCTGAACAGCGGACCGGCCGCCGCGAAGGCCATGCTCGGCCAGGACGTGTCGTACGACCGGGTGCCGTACTTCTTCTCCGACCAGTACGACCTCGGCCTGGAGTACTCCGGCTGGGCCCCGCCCGGTTCGTACGACCAGGTCGTCATCCGGGGCGACGCCGGCAAGCGCGAGTTCATCGCCTTCTGGCTGAAGGACCGCAGGGTTCTCGCCGGGATGAACGTCAATGTGTGGGACGTCACCGAAGGCATCCAGAAGCTGATCAAGGCCGCCCGGCCGGTCGACCCGGACACCCTGGGCGACCCCTCGGTGCCCCTGGAATCCCTGCTCTGACCGGTGGCCCGGACATCCGGGACGGGCCGGCGCCCGGGGGCGTGCCCCCGCTGCCGCCGGTCCCGGATGCCCGGCCCCACCCGTAGACTTCACGCGTGGCAGGCAGGATCAATGACGACGACGTGAAGGCGGTCCGGGACGCGGTCCCGATCGACGCCGTCGTGTCCGAGTACCTTCAGCTGCGCAACGCGGGCGGCGGTAACCTCAAGGGCCTCTGCCCCTTCCACGACGAGAAGTCCCCCTCCTTCCAGGTGAGTCCGGCCAAGGGCCTGTTCCACTGCTTCGGCTGCCAGGAGGGCGGCGACACGATCGCCTTCGTGATGAAGATCGATCACCTCACCTTCTCCGAGACGGTCGAACGCCTCGCCGGGCAGGCGGGCATCACCCTGCGGTACGAGGAGGGCGGCTACAACCCCTCCCACCAGCGCGGCGAGCGCATCCGCCTGGTCGAGGCCCACAAGATCGCCGCGGACTTCTACCGCGAGCAGCTGAACGGCCCGGAGGCGGAGATCGGCCGGGCGTTCCTCGCCGCGCGCGGCTTCGACCAGGACGCGGCGGCCCACTTCGGTGTCGGCTACAGCCCCGCGGGCTGGGACCACCTCACCCGCTATCTGCGCGGCAAGGGCTTCAGCGACAAGGAGCTCATCAGTTCCGGTCTCTCCCAGGACGGCCGCCGCGGCCCCATCGACCGCTTCCGCGGCCGGCTGATGTGGCCGATCAGCGACACCTCGGGTGACATCGTCGGCTTCGGCGCCCGCAAGCTCCGCGACGACGACAACGGCCCGAAGTACCTCAACACCCCCGAGACCTCGATCTACAAGAAGTCCCAGGTGCTGTACGGCATCGACCTGGCCAAGAAGGACATCGCCAAGGCGAGCCGCGCCGTCGTCGTCGAGGGCTACACCGATGTCATGGCCTGCCACCTCGCCGGGGTCACCACCGCCATCGCCACCTGCGGCACCTCGTTCGGCAACGACCACATCAAGATCCTCCGACGGCTCCTGATGGACAACGGCAGCGCCCGGGTCATCTTCACCTTCGACGGTGACGCCGCGGGCCAGAAGGCGGCCCTGCGCGCCTTCGAGGACGACCAGAAGTTCGCCGCCGAGACGTACATCGCGATCGCCCCGGACAACATGGACCCGTGCGACCTGCGGCTCGCCAAGGGCGACGACGCCGTCCGGGACCTGGTGGAGCCCCGCACCCCGCTCTTCGAATTCGCGCTCCGCCAGATCGTCGGCCGGTACGACCTGGAGACCCCGGCCGGCCGGGCCGCCGCGCTCGACGAGGCCGCCCCCGTCGTCGCCAAGATCAAGACGAGCAGCGTGCAGCGAGAGGTGGCCGTCCAGCTCGCCGGTTTCGTCGGCATCCTCGACCAGGAATTCGTCGTCCACCGGGTCAACCAGCTCGCCCAGTGGGCCCGCGGGCGGGGAGACCAGCGAGGACCCGCGTCGGCCTCGCGCGGCGGCAGCGCGCAGCACCAGCAGGTCCAGGCCCCCGCCGTACCGTCCGGCCCCGCGCTCAACCTCCGCAGCCCCGCGCACCGCACCGAGCGCGAGCTGCTCAAGCTTGCTCTGCAGAAGCCCGCCCTGGTCTCCCCGGCGTTCGACGCCTACGGAGTCGACGAGTTCACCGCCCCGCCCTACGCCGCCGTGCGCCAGTGCATCGCGGAGGCGGGCGGCGCGGAGCTGGGCGTCGCCGAGACCCGCGAGTATCTGGTCCAGGTGCTCGACGCGACCCCCGACGACACGGTGCGCAAGCTCGTCACCGAGCTCGCGGTCGAGGTCTTCCACGGCAAGACCATCGACGAGTCGTACGCGGGCCAGCACCTCGTCAAGGTCCGCCTCCGCGCCGTCGACCGCAGGATCGAGGACGTACAGAGCAGCCTCGCCCGCCTCGGCAGCAATGTCGCCCCGGACCATCTGGCCGCCGCGCAGAACGAGGTCTGGGTCCTCCAGCAGTACGCACAGTCGCTGCGGAGCCACGGCGCCGACGCCCTCTGAGCCGGATCAGCGACCCGTTACGCTCCGGACGCAAAAAGTCACCGCACGCCCCTCGTGGCGGCGATGTGTCGTACCCCACACTGGGTGACGGTTCCTGAGTCGTCGGAGCGCGGCCGGTCCGCCCGGGGCGGACTCCATCCCCGCGGTCCGCCAGCGATCACCTGGAGGTCGCCCCCGTGCAGACCCGGACCGTGCCGACCACGACCGAGCATGTCCCGGCGATCCCCGCGCAGAACCGGGTCACACGTCACCCGGAGACGGCGGGCACGCCCCAGACGGTGCTGGAGGAACCGGTGGAGCCCTCCGAACCGCGGAGCCGCTCGGAAGCGGGCGGACCGACCTCCGACCTCTTCCGCCAGTACTTACGGGAGATCGGGCGGATACCACTGCTCAGCGCAGCCGAGGAGGTCGACCTCGCCCGCCGTGTCGAGGCGGGACTCTTCGCCGAGGAACGGCTCGCCTCCACCCCCGACCCCGACTCCCGGCTCGCCTTCGACCTGGACCGGCTCGTCGTCATGGGACGTATGGCGAAGCGCCGGCTCATCGAGGCCAACCTCCGCCTCGTGGTCTCCGTGGCCAAACGCTACGTGGGCCGGGGTCTGACCATGCTCGACCTGGTCCAGGAGGGGAACCTCGGACTGATCAGGGCGGTCGAGAAGTTCGACTACGCCCGGGGCTACAAGTTCTCCACGTACGCGACGTGGTGGATCCGCCAGGCGATGTCCCGCGCGCTGGCCGACCAGGCCAGGACCATAAGGGTCCCGGTGCATGTCGTCGAGCTGATCAACCGGGTCGTGCGCGTCCAGCGCCGTCTGCTCCAGGAGCGCGGCTACGAGCCCACCGCCGAAGAGGTCGCGGCCCAGCTCGACCTGACCCCGGAACGTGTCGTCGAGGTCCGGCGCCTCGCCCAGGAACCCGTGTCCCTGCACGCCCCAGTCGGCGAGGAGGACGACGTCGCCTTCGGCGACCTCATCGAGGACGGAGACGCCGCCTCACCCGTGGAGTCCGCGGCCTTCCTCCTGCTGCGCGAACACCTGGAGACGGTGCTCTCCACCCTCGGGGAGCGGGAGAGGAAGGTCGTCCAGCTCCGCTACGGGCTCGACGACGGGCGGCCCCGCACGCTCGAGGAGATCGGACGGATCTTCGGCGTGACACGCGAACGCATCCGCCAGATCGAGTCCAAGACGCTCGGCAAGCTGCGGGACCACGCCTTCGCGGACCAACTGCGCGGCTACCTCGACTGAGAGGGGCCGGGCTCCGCCCACCAGGGCCGAGCCCGGCCCGCCCCGGTCAGTCGACCTCGGCCAGTGCCTCCGCGAACTGCGCGGCGTACAGGCGGGCGTAGGCCCCCTCGGCCGCCAGCAGCCCCTCGTGCGTGCCCTGTTCGACGATCGAGCCGTTCTCCATCACCAGGATCACGTCCGCGTCCCGGATGGTGGAGAGCCGGTGCGCGATCACGAAGCTCGTACGGCCGTGGGCCAGCCGCGCCATCGCCTTCTGGATCAGCACCTCGGTCCGGGTGTCCACCGAGCTGGTGGCCTCGTCGAGCACCAGGATCACCGGGTCGGACAGGAACGCCCGCGCGATGGTGATCAGCTGCTTCTCGCCTGCGCTGACCCCGCTGCCCTCGTCGTCGAGCACCGTGTCGTAACCGTCGGGCAGCGTACGGACGAAGCGGTCGGCGTGGGCCGCCCGCGCGGCCTCCTCGATCTCCTCACGGGTGACCTCGCGCGACGCGCCGTAGGCGATGTTCTCCGCGATCGTGCCGCCGAACAGCCAGGTGTCCTGGAGCACCATGCCTATGCCCGAGCGGAGTTCGTCACGCGACATCCTCGCCGCGTCGACCCCGTCCAGGACGATCCGCCCGCCCGTCACCTCGTAGAACCGCATCAGCAGGTTGACCAGCGTCGTCTTGCCGGCCCCGGTCGGGCCGACGACGGCGACCGTGTGGCCGGGCTCCACGCTCAGCGAGAGGTCCTCGATGAGGGGCTTCTCCGGGTCGTAACGGAAGGACACGTTCTCCAGGGAGACGCTGCCGCGCCGCTCCTCCGGCCGCTCCGTCGGCTCCGGGTCGGGCTCCTGCTCCTCGGCGTCCAGCAGGCCGAAGACCCGCTCCGCGGACGCGATGCCCGACTGCACCAGGTTCGCCATCGAGGCGACCTGCGTCAGCGGCATCGAGAACTGCCGCGAGTACTGGATGAAGGCCTGCACGTCACCGATCGACAGCGCACCCGACGCCACCCGCAGACCGCCGACGACCGCGACCAGCACGTAGTTCAGATTCGACACGAACATCATCAGCGGCTGCATGATCCCGCTGTTGAACTGGGCCTTGAAGCCGGCCTCGTACAGCGCGTCGTTCTGCTCGGCGAAGTCCCTCGCGGACTCCTCCTGCCGCCCGAAGACCTTCACCAGGGCGTGGCCGGTGTACATCTCCTCGATGTGGGCGTTGAGCCTGCCCGTCACCTTCCACTGCGCCACGAAGTGCGGCTGCGACCGCTTGCCGACCCGCGCCGCGACGAAGACGGACAGCGGGATCGTGACCAGCGCGACCAGGGCGAGCAGCGGCGAGATCCAGAACATCATGATCAGGACGCCGACGATGGTCAGCAGGGAGTTGATGAGCTGGCCCATCGTCTGCTGCATCGTCTGCGAGATGTTGTCGATGTCGTTCGTCGCCCGGCTCAGCACCTCACCGCGCTGCTGCCGGTCGAAATAGGAGAGCGGGAGCCGCGCCAGCTTGGTCTGCAGGTCCTCGCGCAGCTGGAAGACGACCCGGTTGATCACCCGGATCGACAGCCGGGTCGACACCAGCATCAGCAGCCCCGCGCCGACGTACACCACCAGCGCCGCCAGCAGGACCTGGCCCACCGCACCGAAGTCGATGCCGTCGCCGGGGGTGAAGTCCACCCCGGTCAGCATGTCGGCGAGCCCGCCGTCGCCCCGCTCGCGCAGGCCGGCGATGGCCTGCTCCTTGGTCGTGCCGTCCGGCATCTGCCGTCCGACGACACCCGCGAAGATCAGGTCGGTGGCCCCGCCGAGGATCTTGGGCCCCAGCACGGAGAGCGCCACGCTCAGCGTTCCCGCGCCCAGCATCAGATACAGCGAGGACTTCTCCTTGCTGAACCGTCTCAGGAGCCGCTTCCCGGACCCCTTGAAGTCCATGGACCGCTCGGCGGGCCCTGCCATCATCCGTCCGCCCGGCCCGGCCATCAGGCGGCCTCCGCTTCCGTCAGCTGGGAGAGCACGATCTCCCGGTAGGTTTCATTGCCGTCCATCAGCTCGTGATGGCTGCCCGTCCCGACGACCCGGCCCTCGTCCAGCACCAGGATCCGGTCGGCGTCACGGATCGTGGAGACCCGCTGCGCCACGGTCACGACGGTCGCCCCCGCCGTCTCGCGGGACAGCGCAGCGCGCAGCGCGGCGTCCGTCGCGTAGTCCAGGGCCGAGAAGGAGTCGTCGAAGAGGTAGATCTCCGGCTGCTGCACCAGCGTCCGCGCGATCGCGAGCCGCTGCCGCTGGCCACCGGAGACATTGGTGCCGCCCTGGGCGATCGGTGCGTCGAGCCCGTGTTCCAGCCGCTCCACGAAGTCCTTCGCCTGCGCCACCTCCAGGGCGTGCCACAGCTCCTCGTCGGTCGCGTCCGGATTGCCGTAGCGGAGATTCGTCGCGACCGTCCCCGAGAACAGATACGGCTTCTGCGGGACCAGGCTCACGGTCTTCGCCAGCAGGACCGGATCCAGCGTCCGCACGTCCGTACCGTCGACGAGCACATCGCCGTCCGTCGCGTCGAACAGCCGCGGTACGAGCCCGAGCAGCGTCGACTTCCCGCTGCCCGTCGACCCGATGATCGCGGTCGTCTCCCCGGGCCGCGCCACGAGATCGACCGAGCGCAGCACCGGCTCCTCGGCACCCGGGAAGCGGAACTCCGCGCCCCGTATCTCCAGATGGCCGTGTTTGAGCAGCTTCGTGACCGGAGCGGTGGGCGGAACCACGCTCGACTCGGTCTCCAGGACCTCCTGGATGCGCTCGGCGCAGACCTCGGCACGCGGCACCATGATGAACATGAAGGTGGCCATCATCACCGACATGACGATCTGCATCAGATACGCGAGGAACGCGGTCAGCGCCCCGATCTGCATCCCGCCGCTGTCGATGCGGTGCGCCCCGAACCAGACCACGGCGATGGACGACAGGTTCACGACCGTCATCACCGTCGGGAACATCAGGGCCATCAGCCGCCCCGTCGACACCGCGACGTCCGTGAGCTCCGTGTTGGCGCGGCGGAAGCGTTCCTCCTCGTAGCCGTCACGGATGAAGGCGCGGATGACGCGGTTGCCGGTGATCTGCTCGCGCAGCACACGGTTCACCGTGTCCAGCCGCACCTGCATCGTGCGGAACAGCGGCCGCATCCTCCGCACGATGAGGCTCACCGAGATGCCGAGCACGGGCAGCACGGCCAGCAGCACCGCCGACAGCGGGACGTCCTGGCCGAGCGCCATGATGACGCCGCCGACACACATGATGGGCGCCGACACCATCAGGGTGAACGCCATCAGGACGAGCATCTGGACCTGCTGCACGTCATTGGTCGTACGGGTGATCAGCGAGGGAGCCCCGAACCGTCCCACCTCGCGTGCGGAGAACGACTGCACCCGGCCGAAGATCGACGCCCGCACATCGCGTCCCAGGGCGGAAGCCGTCCGGGCCCCGTAGTAGACCGCCCCGATGTTGCAGACGATCTGGACGACGCTGACGGCGATCATCACGCCGCCGAATTCCAGGATGTAACCCGTGTCGCCCTGCACGACACCGTTGTCGATGATGTCCGCGTTGAGGCTGGGCAGATAGAGGCTTGCGCAGGTCTGCAGCAGCTGGAGGAGCACCAGCAGCACGATGGGACGTCTGTACGGACCCAGATAGGTCCGCAGGAGTTTTATGAGCACGCGAGTCTCTCGGAGTCGGCGAGGGCAGAGGCCGGTCCATACTCCGGCACCCCCCACCCCGACTGCCAACGCTTTTGTCCAAGTCCCGGTCAAATTCCGGGACCGCGTCGCTCAGGCGGTTCCGCCGAACGCCCCGGGGTGGATCTGGTCCCTTGTCGCCCCGTACTGCTGGCGTACCGCGCGGCCCACGGCGAGCTCCTCACCCGGCTCCAGCACCTGCGCCGCCGCGCCCTGCCAGGCCGGGGGAGTACGCGGGTCGAGCTTCCCCTCCGAGACCCCGAGGGCCCACGCCGCCTGCCTGGCCGCGCCCAGTGCCGCGTACTCGGCGGGCTGCGGCACCACGACCTGGGTCCCGAACAACGCGGGCGCCAGCGCCTGCACGGCGGGCAGTTCGGCGGCGGCGCCCAGCAGGAACACCCGCCGCACCTCCACACCCCGGTCCCGCAGCACGTCCAGGGCGTCGGCCAGTGAGCACAGCATCCCCTCGAAGGAGGCCCGCGCCAGGTGCTCGGGCTTCATCGACTCGCGCCGCAGCCCGCTCAGCGTTCCCGCGGTGTGCGGCAGGTGCGGGGTGCGCTCGCCCTCCAGATAGGGGAGCAGGACGAGCCCCGAGGAACCCGGGGTCGACTTCAGCGCCAGCGCGGACAGTTCGTCGAGGCCCTCCAGGCCCAGCATCTCGGCCGTGCCGCGCAGTGCGCGTACCGCGTTCGACGTGTGGACCACCGGCAGATGCATCCCGGTCGCGTCGGCGAAGGAGGTGATCATCCCTGTGGGGTCGGCCAGCGCCTCATGGTGCACGGCCATCACCGAACCCGAGGCGCCCAGCGACACCACGGCGTCCCCGACCGCGACGCCCAGCCCGAAGGCCGCCGCCATCGTCTCGCCGGTACCCGCCGAGATCAGCAGCCCTTCCGGGGTCGTCCCCGCGGCGTCGGCCGGGCCGAGGACCTCGGGCAGCGCGGCCTGATGGCCGAGCGCGAGTTCCACGAGATCGGGCCGGTAGGACCCGGTCCCCGCCGACCAGTAACCGGTGCCGGACGCGGCACCGCGGTCGGTCGTACGCCGGGCGGGCCGGCCGAGGAGCTGCCACACCAGCCAGTCGTGCGGCTGCAGGACGGCGGCGACGCGCTGCGCGTTCTCCGGCTCCGACCGCACCAGCCAGCGGAGCTTCGCCACGGGCTGCGCGGCCTGCGGGACGGCCCCCACGGCCTCGGCCCAGGGCTGCCGCCCGCCGAGCCCGTCGATCAGATCCGCCGCGGCGGCCTGCGCCCGTCGGTCGTTGCCGAGCAGCGCCGGCCGTACGAGATTGCCCTGGTGGTCCAGCGGCACCAGCCCGTGCTGCTGCGCGGACACACCGATGGCCTGCACGCCTTCGAGCAGCCCTCCTGAGGCCGCCTCACCGAGTGAGAGCAGCCACGCCTGCGGATCCACCTCCGAGGCCTTGGCCTCGATGGGATGCGCGGCGTACCCCTGCCGCAGCACCGCACCGGTGTCCGTGTCGCAGACGACGATGTGCGTGAAGGCGGATGAACTGTCCAAGCCGGCCACTATGCCCATGGACACGATTCTGCCGCACCCGGAGACCGTTCCGTACGCGGACCGTTCCGTACCGGGCGTGTGCCCGGTACGGAACGGGCCTCAGGTGTTCGTCGTACCCCAGTCGTCGCTGGCGCCGTGGCCGTTGCGCTCCCGCAGCGAGCGCACCCGTTCGGAGACGGACACGGGGACCTTCTCCCCGACCTTCTCGCTCACCGAGTGGTACGCCTTGCCGGCGAAGTCCCTGCCGCCGTGCGCGGCGGACTCCGCCGCGTTCCGCACAGCGGGGTTCTCGGCCAGTGTCTGCGCGGCCTTCTTCAGCTGCTCGTAACGCTCGCGCCCGGCTCGCGTGCCGAGCACGTAACCGAGGGCCACTCCGGCGATGAACGTGAGCCGGTACCGCATGGCTGCCACCCTTCCTTCGCTCCGTGCGACGTGTGCTGCCCGCCTACCCGCACACACCGAGATCACCCCGGGAGATACCGATTGGCGGAGCACCCCCCTGGTTGCGCTAATGTATGTGTCGCAGCGAACGCGCGCCGCTCGGCAGCCGCCAGGCAGGTACGATTCGAGGCAACGCAGCAATCCCCTGTAGCTCAATTGGCAGAGCAGCCGGCTGTTAACCGGCAGGTTACTGGTTCGAGTCCAGTCGGGGGAGCGCGATCCCCTGTAGCTCAATTGGCAGAGCATTCGGCTGTTAACCGGAGGGTTACTGGTTCGAGTCCAGTCGGGGGAGCGATACGGAGAAGGGCCCCTCGGGGCCCTTTTTCGTGTGCCCGCGCGAGGGTGCTCGTGACTCTTTCGGGGCGATTCCGCACCGCCCGGAACCGGGCAGCACGCAGCGCAGTCTTCATGGTCATGCGAAGCCGACCATCCGCAGCAGGAGATCGTATGACCGGCTATGCTGCGGCAGAAGGCGCGCACACTTGTACGCGCCACGCCGTGACGGGGCGGTAGCTCAGCCGGTTAGAGCAGCGGACTCATAATCCGTCGGCCGTGGGTTCGAGTCCCACCCGCCCCACCGTAGAGCCAAAAGGTTTCACCCTTTTGACCAGGAACAACAGGTAGGCCCCCGCATCGGCGGGGGCCTTTTTCGTTGCTCCGGGATCGTCTGCCCGCCCGGTGCTCACTCGAAGTGCCGAAGGGAGTCCCGGGGTGGGCGGGGGGACGCGCCTCGCACAGGCGCTCGACGTCCGCTCAGCCGTGGACGGGTGCCGCCGGTGCCAGTCGGTACGCGTCGCCCTCGCGGCGTACGTGTCCGGCGGTGGGCGGCGGGAAGTGGCTGCCGAGCAGGAGCGTGGGCGTGCCCGCGAGTGAGTCGAGCATCTGGCGCCGTGTCCTGGTGGCGAGTTCGGGTGCGATGTCCACGCAGCTGCAGAGGCCGGGGTGTGACAGCTGGACCGGGTGGTGGATGCTGTCGCCGGTGACCAGGGCGTCCTCGCCCCCGCTGCTCAGCCGCACCGCCATCTGCCCGGGGGTGTGGCCGGGGGTGGGCAGCAGGCGCAGGCCCGGTGCGATGTCCGTTCCCTCGTCCGCGACGTCGACGAGGTCGAGCAGGCCGGCGTCCCGGACGGGGTGGACCGAGTCCCGGAACATCTGCTGCCGGGCTTCCTCCAGCTCGGTCCCGGCCCAGTGGTCCCACTCGGTGCGGGCGGTGAGGTAGCGCGCGTTGGGGAAGGTGGGGACCCAGTCGTCGCCCTCGGCGCGTGTGTTCCAGCCGACATGATCGGTGTGGAGGTGGGTCAGGATGACGAGGTCCACGGTCTCCGGGGCGAAGCCCGCCGCCCGCAGTCGAGCTTCGTAGTCGCTGTTCAGGTCGTGCCAGGCGGGGTTGGCGCGCCGCTTGCCGTTCCCGATGCCGGTGTCGACCAGGACCCGCATGCCGTCCACCTCGACGGCGAAGCTGTGGCTCGCCAGGCGGAGCGAGCCCTGTCCGTCGGCGAAGTCGGGGTGAAGCCAGGGGGTCCCGGTGACGACGCCGGCGGTCGCTCCGGGCAGTAGCCACTTGCCGGTCCCGGAGGGGAGGGCGCTCTCGTCGATGCGCCGCACGGTGTGGTCGCCCACGGTCCACGCGGGCGTCCTGGGGGTGGCTGTGGTGCTGGTCGGCGAGGTCGCGGACATGACTGTCTTCCTTACCTGTTGCGGCTAAAAGCGATTGGTTTGCTTTAGCTGACCGTAGGGCCTACGTTCTCCTAAAGCAAACGATTCGCATTTACGTGATCGTAGGTCGGGGGTGCTCCCCGGCCCGCCGCATCGCGCAGAACCGGAAGGACGCGCATGACCAGCGAACTCACTCCCCAGGAGGCAGCCCGAGGGGCGCTGCGGGCGGGGCTCCCTCTCGGCGGTGACCGCCATGAGGCGGTGGCCGCGACGGCCAACCACATCCACTCCGTCATCTCCACGCTGCGGGAACTCGACTTCGGCGACACTCCGCCCGCGGCCTCCTTCCGGGCCGGAGAGCCCGCGGCCTCCTTCCGGGCCGGAGAGGAGGGCACCGATGCAGCCGTTTGAGCTGTCGCTCACCGAGGCCTCCCGGGCGGTGCGCGCACGGGAGTTGTCCCCGGTCGAACTCACCGAATCCGTACTCGCTCGCATCGGCGCGGTCGACGGACGGCTCGGCGCCTATGTCACCGTCACCGCGGACGCGGCCCGGGCCGCGTCCGCCCGTGCCGAGCGGGAGATCTCGACTGGCGGACCGCGTGGGCCGCTGCACGGGATCCCCATGGGTCTCAAGGACCTGATCGACGTCAAGGGGATGCCCACCACTGCGAGTTCGGACGTCCGGGCCGGGCATGTCGCGGAGCGCGACAGCCATGTGGCGGAACGGCTCGGCGCCGCCGGGGCGGTCCTCCTGGGCAAGACGCACACGCATGAGTTCGCGTACGGCCTGACCACGCCGCAGACCAGCAACGCCTGGGACCACAGCCGTGTGGCCGGAGGGTCCAGCGGCGGATCGGCGGTGGCCGTCGCCGCGGGTGCGGCGACGTTCGCCCTGGGCACGGACACGGGCGGCTCCATCCGGGTTCCCGCGGCGCTGAACGGGGTGGTGGGCCTCAAGCCGACCTACGGCCTCGTCTCCCGCTCCGGCGTCACCTCGCTCTCCTGGTCCCTGGACCACGTCGGCCCCCTCACCCGCACCGTCCAGGACGCGGCTCTGGTGCTGGCCGCGACAGCCGGTCACGACCCGCGCGACCCCGCGAGTGTGTCCGGACCGCCGGCTGACCACTCCGGAGGAGGTGACCTGAGGGGGCTCAAGGTCGGCGTGCCCGGCAATTACTACTTCGACCGGGTGTCGCCCGAGGTCGAGGAGGCGGTACGCCAGGCGATCGGGCGGCTGTCGGAGCTCGGGGCGGAGCTCGTCGAGGTCGAGATCCCGATGGCGCGCTACATCCAGGCCGTTCAATGGGGGCTGATGGTTCCCGAGGCCTCCGCCTACCACGAGCGTTCGCTGCGGGCCGCCCCCGGTCTGTACGCGCCGGACGTCCGCATCCTGCTGGAGGCCGGTGAGCTGACCTCGGCGGGCGACTACCTGCGCGCCCAGCGGGCCCGGACGATGATGCGCGACGCCTGGGCCCGGATGTTCGACGGGATCGACGTGCTGGCCGCCCCGACCGTGCCGATGACGGCCGCCGAGGCCGGCCAGGACACCGTCGAGTGGGCCGACGGCACCGTCGAAGCGGTGTCCGACAGCTACGTACGGCTCTCCGCCCCGGCCGACATCACCGGCGTACCGGCCCTCTCCCTTCCGGTCGGCCACGACCGCGCCGGCCTGCCGATCGGTATGCAGCTGATGGCGAGGCCCTTCCGGGACGCGACGGTCCTGCGGGTCGGACGGGCCTACGAGGAGGCCGCGGCCGACCGGGGGCGGCTCGCCCCGGTCGCAGTCCGAGGCCCGGCCGTACCGTGACCTCACGGTCGCCCGGGTCCGGGGCTTCACCCTTCGGGGCGGCTAGAAGCAACGGATTCGCATTAAGGTGGGGAGCATGAGCCCCAAGCCCATGACCCGCCCCGGTGGGCGCAGCGCGCGCGTGCAGGAGGCCGTCCATGCCGCGGTCCGTGACCTCGTCGGTGAGGTGGGCCGCGACGCGGTGACCGTCCCCATGGTCGCGGCGCGGGCCGGTGTGACGCCGTCCACGATCTACCGCCGCTGGGGTGATCTGCAGGAACTCCTGTCCGACGTCGCCGTCGAACGGCTGCGCCCCGAGACCGATCCGGCCGATCTCGGGAGCCTGCGGGCCGACCTCGACGCATGGGCGGAGCAGTTCCTCGACGAGATGGCCTCTCCGTCCGGGCGCGCCTACATCAGGGACGCGCTCCTGGGAGACCCGGACGGCAGCAACGCCGGCCGGTGCTCCGCCTACGCCGCGGAGCAGATCGACGTGGTCCTGAACCGTGCGGTCCTGCGGGGCGAGCCGGTGCCCGGCACGGAACTGGTGATCGACCGCGTCGTGGCGCCGATCATGTACCGCATTCTCTTCCGCCCGGGCGGGCAGGGCGCCGACTACGCACGCGAACTCGTGGCCAACGCCCTGCACCGTCCCTGACGCGGCACCTGGTCCCCGTCGTGGGGGCCGGTCGAGGGGCGCCTGGCCCGCACGCTACGGAGAGGGGCCTCGCTTCCCGTCGGCTGCTCAGTCGCCGACGGCGCAGGCGTCCCCGTTGAGCATGAACCGCGGCGGTGACGACGCGTCACCGGTGTGCTCGACGAGATAGCCGAGGGTGATGCTCGCACCCGGGGCGATCGTGGCGTTGTGCGCGGCGTTGACCGCCTCGATCGTGTTGCTCCCCTGCGTCAGGTCCGTGTTCCAGTCGGAGATGACGGTCTGTCCGAGAGCCAGCGGGAATTCGAGCGTCCAGCCGTTCACGGGTGTCGTGCCCGTGTTGGTCACCGTCAGGTCGACCGTCGTGCCCGTACCCCAGGCCTTCACGGTGCGGTCCACCCGGCAGGTGGGTTCCTCCTGGGCGAACGACACCCGGTGCAGTCCGCCGGGCAGGTCGTTGACCACGTAGAACTCCCCGTCGGCGGTCGCCCCGATCGACGTCACCTGGGTGGGCATCTCCCCGATCTCCGCCTGCTCGTAGCCGCCCGCGCCGTCGGGGCGCAGGGCCCAGACCGTGGAAGAGCAGTAGTCGGTGGCGATGTACGTGCCGCCGACCAGGTCGGCGTACTCCTGGCCCCGGTAGACGCGGCCGCCGATGACCGAGCAGCCGCCGGTGTACGGCGAGTACGTGAAGACCGGCTCGGTGTACGTCTCGCCGGGCACGCAGTCGCCGCCCTCGAACTTCTCCAGGCCCTCGTAGCAGGACCAGCCGAGGTTCAGCCCTCCCTTTCCGGGTGCGAGGTGGTCGACCTCCTCCCATCGCCCCTGGCCGACGTCACCGATCCACAGCGAGCCGTCGGCGTCGTCGAAGGAGAACCGCCACGGGTTGCGCAGCCCGTACAGCCAGATCTCCTCGCGGGCGCCCGGGGTACCCACGAAGGGGTTGTCGCCGGGAACGCAGTAGGCCAGCTCGCCGCAGCTCCGGCTCACGTCGATACGCATGATCTTGCCGAGCAGGGTGTCCAGCCGCTGCGCGGCGCGGAGGGGGTCCGCGGAGCCGCCGCCGTCGCCGATGCTCCAGTACAGATCGCCGTCCGGGCCGAACGCGAGCTGGCCGCCGTTGTGGTTGCTGTTCTCGGCGTGCTCCTGCGAGAGCAGGACCTCCAGGCGGGACTCGTCGAGCCGGTAGCGGGCGAGGGTGACCGCGCCGTCGGGCAGCGCCGTGTACGCCAGGTACAGGTCCTGGCTGGCGGCGAAGTCGGGCGGGACGGCGATGCCGAGCAGCCCGCGCTCGTTGCCGGACTCGTCCACGGACGACTTGATGTCGACGATCGGAGTGGCGGCCAGGCCGGTGTCCGGCCGGTAGGCGCGGACGGTGCCGGACTTCTCGGTGATGAACAGCCGGCCCGTGCCGTCGTCGGGGGCGACGAGCGCGGTGGGCCGTTTCAGTCCGGAGGCGACCTGGGTGGTGGTCGCGCTGAGAGAGGGGAGGGGGACGAGCGAGGTGGCTTCCGCCGCTCCCGCCCGGGGCGGCACGGCATCGGCGGAGGTGGCGGGGAGCGAGAGGGGGGCGGTCAGCAGGAGGGCCAGCAGAACTGGCCCTGCCCAGCGGCGTCTTGACATGTGTCGGCTCCAGAGTGGGGGACGCTTGCGCAGCGGTGGTCTTCGCACGTCGGTGGTGCTTGCACGCGGTGGCGGTTCCATGGAGAGCGAGCGCGGCCGGACCGCTGCAGCGGCGGCATGGGAGCGCTCCCGCACCAGGCTGCGCGTCGCGGCACGGGGCGGCAACGCGTGATTGCGCCACGTTCACGCCGCGTGGCGCGAACGCGACGCCGACCTTGCGGGTCCCCGCCCGGGGTGCGGCCCCCTCCCGGGGGAGAGGGCCGCACCCCGAAGCGTCAGCCCTGGGGTGCCATGGCCGGAGGGGCGGCGTCCACGCCCCAGCTCGTCGGCCGGTCGGAGAGCTTGATCTTGATCGAGCCGGAGCGGAGCAGGTCCTTGTGGGAGAGCCAGCTCCGGCGCAGCTCGCCCTTCTTCGTCGCCGCGGAGGACACGTACTGAAGCTTCGAAGCGCTTGCGCCCGGTGCTTCGATGCTGATCCTGCGTCCGTGCTCGGGCCGGATCTCGACCTTCTCGAACATGGGGGCGCTGACGATGTAGTTGGCGGAACCCGGCTGGGCCTCGAAGACGCCGGCCATGGCGAAGACGAGCAGCGACGAGGTGGAGCCGAGGTCGTCGTTGCCGGGCATGCCGTAGGCGTTGTCGGTGAAGAGCGTCCGCATCGCCCGCAGCACGGCTGAGGTCTTCCACGGTGCGCCGGTCCAGGAGTACATCCACGGCGCGTGGAAATCGGGCTCGTTGTTGGGATTGAAGGCGAAGTTGTTGTGGTAGTCGTATGCGCCGGTCACCCACGACTCCGAAGCGGCCTTCGCCGGGTCGGTGAGCACGGTCGGCATGTCGAAGAACGTGTCGAGCCGCTGCTCGGCCTCGGCCTGACCGCCCATGAGACCGAAAAGGGTCTGGGGGTCCTGCTGGCCGAGCCACTGGTACTGCCATGCGGTGCCCTCGTGGAACGCGCCGGGCTGGGTGGGGTCGGGGTCACCGGCGACGGTGCCGTCCGCGTTCCTCGTGACGGGGAACCCTGAGAAACCCTGTGACGTGACGTCGCTGTCCCAGAGCTTGGTGAAGTTGTCGCAGCGCGGGGCGAGTGCCGCGGCCTTGTCCTTGTAGCCGAGGTCGTCGGCCATCGTGGACAGCGCGCAGTCGGCGAGCGAGTACTCGAGCGTGGCCGATCCCGCCTGGCGGCTGTCGCCGTACAAGTAGCCGGGCAGGTCCTGGTAACCGACCCAGCCGTTCTTCACATACGTCGGGTTGCCGTCGCGGCCGCGGAAGGCCGACTGGTCGGACGGGAGTTCGTTCACGTTCTTCCAGAGCGCGTCGAACAGCTGACGCGAGGTGCGGTCGTCGAGCAGGCCGCGGTTGTGGATGTCGACGATCCACGGGGTGACGGGATCGCCGCTCATCACGTTGGTCTCGCCGTTGCCGAGCCCCCAACGCGGGAGCCAGCCGCCGTCCTGGTAGATGTGCAGCACGGACCTGGCCATGTCAGCGGCCTTGTCCGGGTGCAGCAGGGCCACCAGCTGGTTCTGCGAGCGGTAGGTGTCCCAGAGCGAGAACATCTGGTAGTACGTGGCATCCGAGCGGTGGACCTTGTCGTCGAAGCCGCGGTAACGGTTGTCGACGTCGGACCCGATCGACGGGTGCAGCAGTGAGTGGTAGAGCGCGCTGTAGTAGGTGCGCTGGTCGGCGGTGCTGCCGCCTGCCACGCGCATGCGGTTCAGCTCGTCCTGCCAGGCGTCGTGCGCGCCTGTCCGGGCCTTGTCGAACGACTTCGGCTGCTCGGCCCGGCGGTTGAGGCGCGCGCCGTCGACCGAGGTGTAGGACAGGCCCACCGATGTACCGACCTGATCGCCCCCGGCCGGGTCGAAGGTCAGCCAGGCGCCGGCGCGCTTGGTGCCGCGCGACGCCTCGCGCTGGTTCGGGGTGAGGGTGCCGTCGGACCAGGTGCCGAACTTCGAGAACTTCCGGTCGAACTTGGCGCTGAAGAAGATCCGGTAGCGCTCCTTGCCGGTCTCACCGCAGAAGTTGCCGCCCTGGAGCCAGCCTTCCACGGTGTCCTGGCCGACCACCTTGATGTCCCCGGCATAGGTGCTGCCGTTGCTCTCGCCGGTCTCGATGAGGACGTTCTCCTGCCCCGATCCGGCGGGGAAGGTGTAGCGGTGCTGGCCGGTGCGCTCCGTCGCTGCGAGTTCGGCCTGGATGCCGTTGTCGAACTTCACGCCGTAGGAGCCGGGTGCGCGGGTCTCGTTGTCATGGCTGAACTTCGCACCGTACTGCGCCGGGTCGGACGATGTGACCGCACCGGTGGTCGGCATGAACCGGAAGTTGCCCATCGTCTGACAGCCGATGCCCGAGAGGTGGGTGTGGCTGAAGCCGAGGATGGTGTCCTGTGCATAGTCGTAGGACGCGTATTTGTTCAGCTGCGTGTCAGGGCTCAGCTGCACCATGCCGAACGGGGCGGCCGCGCCCGGGAAGGTGGTTCCGTCGCCGTTGTTGCCGATCGAGGTGTCGACGAGCGTGGTGGGGTCGGTGGCGAACTTCGGTCCCTGTTCCCTGGCGTCGGCGACGCCGGAGGTGACGGAAACCGTGGCCATGGTTGTGGTGATCAACAAGGCGGTGAAGGCGCGCTTCAGCACTCTCATCCCGGTCCTCTCGTACGACAACGTTGTCAAATTCGAGCTCGGTGATCCTTTCCCTTGCGACACCCGTCCGTCAACCCATCGTTGCTCACGTCCGGTCACCCGTGGTGCGGGTCCGGCGTCGGTGATTCCGCCGTGCGACCGCGGTGCCTGCTCGGGGTGCCTGCCCGCGGGAACGCGTCAGCTGAAGGCGCGCCGGTAGCTCTGCGGGCTGACACCGGTCGTCTTCCTGAAGCGGTCACGGAAGGCTGTCGGGGAGCCGAACCCGACCTGGGCGCCGATGCGTTCCACCGTGTGGTGGGTGGACTCCAGGAGGTGCTGGGCCTGGCGGATGCGGGCACGGTGGAGCCACTGGAGGGGCGTCGTGCCCGTCTGCTCGCGGAATCGCCGGATCAGCGTCCGGGTGCTGGTTCCGGCGTGGGCCGCGATGTCGGCGAGGGTGAGGTCGCCGGCCAGGTTGTCCTGGAGCCAGGCGAGGAGAGGCTCCAGCGTGCTGCCCTGAGGGGTGGGCGCGTAGTCGTGGACGATGAACTGCGCCTGACCGCCCTCGCGTTCCAGCGGCATCACCGAGAGCCGGGCCGCGTCGGCGGCGACGGCGGAGCCGTAGTCCTTGCGGACCATGTGCAGGCAGAGATCCATGCCGGCGGCCGCCCCCGCCGAGGTGAGGATCTGGCCGTTGTCGACGTACAGGACGGCGGGGTCGACCTCGACGGACGGGTGGGCGGCTGCCAGCAGGTCGGCCGCGATCCAGTGAGTGGTGGCCCGCAACCCGTCCAGGAGCCCCGTGGCGGCCAGCGGGAAGGTGCCCGAGCAGATGGAGGCGATGCGCGTGCCGTCCTCTGCGGCGGCCCGCAGTGCGTCACTGACGGCGGGATCGAGCGGGGCGGTGGGGTCGGCGGTGCCGGGCACGATGATCGTGTCCGCGCCCCTGAGCCCGTCCAGCCCCCAGGGCGCGCGCAGGGTGAAGGAACCCGCGTCGGTCTCCTGCCGCGCGGCGCACACACGGACCTGATACCCGGGTCGGCCGTCCGGGAGGCGGGTGCGGGTGAAGACCTCGATCGGGGTGGAGAGGTCGAACGGGATCACCTGGTCCAGCGCCAGGACGGCGACGGTATGCATGGCGTAAACGTACCTCTCCACCGGATGACCGCCACGCCTCCGGAGCCGGACGGGGCTCTCTTTTCCCAGCTCGGACGGTTAGATCAAGGCTTGGCATTTTTCCGTTGATACCTGGCACTCACGCCTATGGGAGGCGGGTGCGCGGCCGGTTAGCGTCAGGAGCGAACCCGGCGCGGACCGGGCCGTCCGGATCATGAGGACATTCCCATGCACGCCCAGATCGTCCTGTTCGACGGGTTCGACCCCCTCGATGTCATCGCTCCGTACGAAGTGCTCCACGCCGGCGGCGCCGCCTCCGGCGGACTGGTGAGTGTGGAGCTCGTCTCCGCCGAGGGGCCGCGCGAGGTGGTCAGCGGGACCGGGGCCCTGACGCTGCGCGCCACGGCCGGTCTGGACCCCGCGAGGGCCGGCCTGGTCCTCGTTCCCGGGGCCTCGGGGCGCGTCGGCGACCCCGGTGAGGTCCCGGACCACGACTTCGGTGCCGGGCAGAGGGGGCAGGACGAGCACATCCCGGTGCTGCTGGGCCGCACCCTGACCACCGAGCTGCCCGCGCTGCTGAAGGCGACGATGGACGCCCCCGACGTGACCGTCGGCGCGGTGTGCGGCGGTTCGCTGGTCCTGGCCATGGCCGGCCTTCTGGAGGGCCGGCACGCCACGACCCACCACATGGGTCTGGACATGCTCGACGCCACCGGTGTCCACGCGGTGCGGGCCCGGGTCGTCGACGACGGTGACGTCGTCACCGGGGCAGGTGTCACCTCCGGACTCGACCTGGCACTCCACCTCCTGGAGCGCGAGGTCGGACCGCGGATCGCCCACGCCGTCGAGGAACTCTTCGCCCACGAGCGGCGCGGCATCGTCTGGCGTGACCGGGGGCCGGCGGTCGTCGCCTTCTGACGCACGCCGGCGCCTCTGCTCCGTACACCCGGCCCCACACCACAGAAGGAAGAGCGCACATGCACGTCGAAGGCACCTGGGACCTCTCCGTCTCCACACCCGTCGGCACGATCAAGGCCGCCGTCGAACTCCGCCGCGAGGACGGCTTCCTGTGCGGGGTCGCCCGGGGGGCGGGGGAGGAGGTGCCACTCCGTGACGTCGCCCTCGACGGCGACCTTCTCAGCTGGAAGCAGGCCGTCACCAAGCCCATGCGTCTGAACCTGGCCTTCGCCGTGACCGTCGCCGGCGACACTTTGGCCGGCACGTCGAGGGCCGGGCGCCTGCCCGCGTCCAAGGTCATCGGCCGGCGCCGCGCCGTGGCGGCGGCCGTGGAGCACTGACCATGACGAAGTTCCTCCTCTCCCTGCACGTCCTGGCCGTGGTCCTGGCCATCGGCCCGGTCGCCGTCGCCGCCAGCATGTTTCCCAAAATCCTCCGCACCGCACCCGGCGAACACAGCGAAGGCGGGGGTGAAGCGCTGACGACGCTGAGGACGCTGCACCGCATCTGCCGCGTCTACGGCGCCGTCGGCATCGCGGTACCCGTGTTCGGGCTCGCCACGGGCAGCAGCCTCGGCGTCCTCGGCAGCCCCTGGCTGATCACCTCGGTCCTCCTGACCGCCGCGGCCGCCGGTCTGCTGGTCCTGCGGATCCTCCCCGCCCAGGACGCCGCCCTCACCGCCGTACAGACGCCCGGCCCCGGCCCAAGGGCCTCCGCCCGCCTGGCCATGTCGACCGGGGTGTTCAACCTGCTCTGGGCCACGGTCACCGTCCTGATGATCATCCGCCCCGGTTCCACCACAGGAGCATGAACGTGCCCCCGCGCCCCCTCCGTATCGCCGCACACGCCGAACTCGTCTCGCTCGCCGTCCTGCTGGCCAACGTGGCCACTGTCCACCTCGGACCCGTCTCCTCGCTGATGGGCCCCGCCCACGGCTGCGCCTACCTGTTCGTCGTCATCGCGACCTGGCGTCTCGGACACGCCACGACCGCCGTGAGGGCCGTCGCGGTCGTTCCCGGCGTCGGCGGCCTCCTGGCCCTTCGCATGCTCAGCCGCCGGCCGGGGGCGGAGACCGCCACCGCACCCGCTCCGGAGGGGGCCGTTACCATCCCCTGTGACCGAAACAGCCAAACAAGGTGTATCTCGCACCCGCATACTCGCCGACCTGACGCCGCTGCGTTCCTCACCCGACTACCGGCGGCTCTGGTTCGGGAACACCGTTTCCTGGATCGGGCAGGGCATGACGGCGCTGGCCGTCTCCCTCCAGGTCTACGACATCACCGGGTCCGCGTTCTCCGTCGGGCTGATCGGTCTCTGCTCACTCGTCCCGCTGGTGCTCCTCGGTCTGTACAGCGGAGCCGTCGCCGACACCGTCGACCGGCGCAGACTGGGGCTGTTCAGCGCCACCGGGTCGTTCCTGCTCTCCCTCGTGCTGGCCGCGGTGACCTTCGCCGGGGTCGAGCACGTGGGGCTGCTCTACGCGGTCGTCGCCCTCCAGGCCGTGTGCTTCGCGCTCAACTCCCCTGCCCGGAGCTCGATGATCGCCCGGCTGCTCCCGGCCGAACAGCTGCCCGCCGCCAACGCGCTCAACGCGATGACGTCCACCACCGGCGGCCTGGCAGGCCCGATGCTCGGCGGCCTCATCGTCGGCTGGTGGGGCTACCGGGCGGCGTACACCGTCGACGCCGTCACCTTCACGGCCTCGCTGTACGCGATGTGGCGGCTGCCCTCGATGCTGCCCGACCGGGCCGCGGGGGAGAAGGGTGCCCGGCGGGCGTCCGTCATGGACGGCCTGCGCTTCCTCGGCACCAGGCCCAATCTCCGGATGACCTTCTTCACCGACCTGAGCGCCATGGTGCTCGCCCACCCCCGCGCCCTCTTCCCCGTGGTCGCCGTGGTCTGGTTCGGCGGCGACGCGAAGACCACCGGACTCCTGGTCGCCGCCCCTGCGCTGGGGGCGCTGCTCGGCAATGTCTTCTCCGGGTGGCTGGGCCGCGTCCACCGGCACGGGCTCGCGGTGCTGATCGCCGTGGCCTGCTGGGGCGGAGCCATCGCCGCGTTCGGGCTCACCCGGCAGCTCTGGCCCGGGCTGATCCTGCTCGCGCTGGCCGGGGGCGCGGACTCCGTCTCGATGGTCTTCCGCAACACCATGCTCCAGGCGGCCGTGCCGGACGACATGCGCGGCCGGCTGCAGGGCGTGTTCATCGTCGTCGTGGCGGGCGGCCCAAGGCTCGGCGATCTCGTGGCCGGCTCCGTGGCCGACCTGGCCTCGCCGGCCGTGGCGGTGACCGGCGGCGGCATCGCGTGCATGCTGGTGGTGTGCCTGCTGGGGCTTCGCTGGCGCGGCTTCGCCCGGTACGACGCACGCGATCCGCAGCCGTAGGGGCCGGGGTACCGGTCAGGCGTCCGTGACGCCCGGCATCTCGCCCCCGGTCGTCGTGGGGTCGAACAGCGAGAACACCGCGCCCTGCGGGTCCGTCAGGGACGCGAACCGGCCGAACGGGATGGTCATCGGGCCGAAGCGGAGCTCCGCCCCGAGGGACTTGGCCTTCTCCACCGCCGCGTCGCAGTCGGCCACGCCGAAGTAGACGTTCAGATGGGCCGGCACCTGGGGCGGGAACTCCTCACCCATCTTCATCCGGCCGAGCACCGGGTCGGCGCCCAGGTCGTAGAGCGAGAAGTCGATCGCGTCGTCGTCCAGGTGCTTCACGCCGTATCCGAAGACGGACCGGAAGAAGGAGTCCGCCTTCGCCGGCTCCCGGGTGTAGATCTCGGCCCAGGCGAAGGCGCCGGGCACCGCCCGGGCCTGGAACCCTTCGTGGGTGCCGGCCTGCCACACCCCGAACGCAGCCCCGCCGGGGTCGGTGGCCAGCACCATCGTCCCGAAGTCGCCGACCTGCATCGGCTCCACCAGTACCTGGCCCCCGTGCTCGCGGATCTTCTCGGTGGTGGCGGCGGCGTCCGGTGACGAGAGGTACAGACACCAGGCGTTCGGTGCCTCCTGACCGGGCATGGGAGGCGACAGCGCGGCGACCGCCTTGCCGTCCACATAGGCCTGGGTGTAGTCGCCGTACTCCGGCATCGAGTCGGCGTACGTCCAGCCCAGGAGCTCACCGTAGAAACGTTTCGCCCCTTCGAGATCGCCGAACGTGCCGTCGGCCCAGCACGGAGTGCCTTCGGATTCTGCGGCCATGAGTCGGCCCTCTCTTCACTCGACGATCGGTCCTTCTTGTCACGCTAGCCAACCGTCGTCCGAGAGGCGCGCCGAGTACGTCTCAGTCCTCCGGCCCGGCGGGGCCGACCACTGAACGGGCCACTCCGAGCTCCACCAGGTCCTGGGGGCGCAGCCGGAGCTGGTCGGCGGTGGACCGCACCTCGTCCGGGCCGCGCTTCAGGATGGCCGCCGCCAGTTCGGGCGCGATCACCGAGAAGTAACTGTCCGCCGTGACATGGGTGTTGTCCGGCGCGGCCAGCGCCAGGGCACCGCCGGAGCCGCCCTCGCCGATCACGAGCGTCGTCACGGGGACCCGGGCCCCGGCGACCGCCGCGAAGGCGTCGGCGATGGCGGCGCCCGCGCCCGCCCGTTCCGCCTCCGCGTCGTTGGCCGCGCCAGGGGTGTCGATCAGGGTCAGCACGGGGAGACCGAGCCGGTCCGCCAGCCGGATCACCCGGGCGGCCGTGCGGTAGCCCGCCGGGCGGGTCGCGGTGCCGCACTGCGCGGCGTACGCCACGGGGCGCCCGGCGTGCAGACC
Source organism: Streptomyces sp. NBC_01166 (assembly GCF_045039765.1). NCBI lineage: Bacteria > Bacillati > Actinomycetota > Actinomycetes > Kitasatosporales > Streptomycetaceae > Streptomyces > Streptomyces sp. NBC_01166. The sequence goes on along the minus strand of NZ_CP108613.1, from coordinate 2,721,472 downwards.
GACCCCGCAGAGCAGCCCCGGATCCCTGCCGCCGCACCGGTCGCCGTTCAGCGGAAGCCGGTCCTCGAAGTACGCGTCCAGATAGGCCTCGGCCCGTGGCCGCGCCGCCGCCCTGGCCTGCTCCACCGCGTCCCAGCCGGTCGCCGGCAGACCCGTGGCGGACAGCGCGCCCGGCACCGGGGCGGCCCGCACCGGCTCCACGGCAGTCAGCGCGGCCAGCCATCGGCCCAGCGTCCCCGGCAGCTCCTCCGGCGTGACGACCGCGTCGACCTGGCCCGCCGCGAGCTGCCCCTCGGCGGTGTACGCGTACGGGTCCGCGTCGACGGGCCGCACCCGGGAACCCGCGAAGCCGATCTGTGCACCGGGCAGCGCCAGCACCACGTCGGAGCCCGCTCCCACGGTGGCCCAGCCGCCCCCGGTCGTCGGATCCCGCAGCACCGCGATCTGCGCCAGCCCCTCGGCCCTCAGCCGCGTGGACGCGCGGGCCACCCGCTGAAGCTGTATCAGCGCGATCATGCCCTCCTGCATCCGGCTGCCCCCGGTGGCGACGAGCGAGACGAGCGGCAGCCTCCGCTCGCCCGCCAGCGCGTACGCGGCCTCCAGGCGGTCCCCGGTGTGCCCGCCCAACGAGCCCCCCAGGAAGCCGAATTCGAACGAGACCAGCACGCACTCCCGGCCGCCGACGGCGGCGGTCCCGTACAGGACGGACTCCTCCTCGCCGGTCCGCGCCGAGGCGCGTGCCCTGGACTCCGCGTAACCGCTCCAGCCGAGCGGGCCGTCCGGCGGGACCGGCCGCTCGGCCGGACGGTGTTCCGTGAAGCTCCCGGTGACGGCGGCGATCGCTTCCCGCGCCGACAGACGGGCGCACGTGGGGTCAGACACCGAGCGACCTCTTCATGATCTTGCCCAGCTCGTTCCGGGGCAGTACGTCGAGGTAGCGGACGACGCGCGGCCGCTTGTGCGGTGCCAGCAGGTCCGCCACATGGTCCGCCAACTCCCGCTCACCCGGGGGTGATCCGGGATCGGCGGGCACCACCCAGGCGACGATCCGCTCGCCGAGGTCCGCGTCCGGCTCGCCGGTGACGGCGGCCTCCCGCACACCGGGGTGGTCGAGCAGGGCGTTCTCGATCTCACCGGCACCGATCTTGTAGCCGCCACTCTTGATGAGGTCGGTGGCCTTGCGCCCGACGATCCGCACATAGCCGTCGGGGTCGACCGTGGCCATGTCGCCCGTACGGAAGAAGCCGTCCTCGGTGAACGCGGCGGCCGTGGCGTCCGGCCGGTTCAGATAGCCGGTGAAGAGGTTCGGGCCGCGCACCTGGATCTCGCCGATGGACGTGGTGTCCTGGAGTACGGTGCCGTCCTCCTCGACGAGCCTGAGCTCCACGCCCGGCAGCGGGGGGCCGACGGTCCCGGCGCGCGGCGCGCCGTCGGCCCGTACGCCCGTGTTCATCAGGGTCTCCGTCATCCCGTACCGCTCGATGACCCGCCGGCCGGTGGCGGCGGCGATCCGTTCGTGGTCGTGGACCGGCAGCGCCGCCGAGCCCGAGACCAGCAGCCGGGCGCCCGCCAGGGCCTTCGCGAGGTCGCCGGACCCGGCAGGGCCGTCCAGCGCGCCTGCCAGCCGGTGGTACATCGTGGGCACCCCGAACAGCATCGTCCCCCCGGAACGCAGCTCCCGGGCCACCCCCTCCGCCGAGAACCGGCCGAGGTGACGCACGGAGCCGCCCCGGCGCAGCGGGCCGAGAACGCCCAGGATCAGCCCGTGCACATGGAACAGCGGCAGGGCGTGGACCAGGACGTCCTCGCCGGTCCACTGCCAGGCGTCCTCCAGCGCGTCCAGCGTCGCGGCGATCGCCCGGCGGGGCAGGACGGCGCCCTTGGGCGGGCCCGTCGTGCCGGAGGTGTAGACGACCAGCGCGGGGGAGTCCGCGGAGGGCTCGGGGAGGCCGGCCTCCGTCGGGCGGGCGGCCGTGTCGACATCCAGCCGCTCCAGGCCGCCCAGCGCGGCCGGCAGTGCGTCGTCCGCCCCGGCCAGCACCACCGAGGGCGCGCTGTCGGCGACGATGTGCGTGAGTTCCCGCTCTCCGGTCTTCGGGTTGAGCGGCACGGCGGGCACCCCCGCCCGTAGCGCCGCCACGACGGCGACCACCGTCTCCGGGGTGGACGTGGCCCAGACGGCGACACGCCCCGCCCCCGCGATCCGGGCGGCGAGGGAGGCGGTCGCATCGGCCAACTGTGCGTAGGTCAGGACGTGTTCGCCGAACCGGACAGCCTCGGGGGAGTCCGTCCGGCCGGACGCTCCGCGCAGCGCGGGCAGAAGAGAGGTCACGCGGCGAAGCCTAGGCCGTATCCGCGAAGTCCCGAAGAGGCCGTCAGCCGTCGCGCCGGACGGTCCGCATCCGGCCGTAGGCGTAGACGGCGCCCGCCAGCGCCAGGTCGGAGAGCAGCATGAAGCCGATCGAGTACGAGCCCTTCGCGCTGTAGATCGCCCCCATGACCAGCGGTGGCACGAAGCCGCCGAGCCCGCCCATCGCGCCGACGATGCCGGTCACACTGCCCACCTTGGCCTGCGGGGTCACCTGCGAGACCAGGGCGAAGACGCTTCCGCTCGCGGTGCCGAGCCCGGCCGCCATGCAGAGCAGCGCGGTCGTACCGAGCGGATCCAGCGGGGGGTCGAAGGCCTGGACGATGGCCATCAGCGCGGCCACCAGCAGAGCCCCGGCCGTGACCAGGGCGGGGTGGACCCGGTCCGACAGCCAGCCGCCGATCGGCCGGAAGATGACGGTGACCAGCGCGAACCCCGCCGCCTTGGTGCCCGCCTCCGTCGGTGACATCTCGTACCAGGTCTTCAGATACGTCGGCAGATACACCCCGAACGCGACGATGCCGCCGAACCCGATCGCGTACAGCGCGGACAGCTCCCAGGTCACCCGCAGCCGGCTCGCCTCGCCCAGCCGGTGGGCCAGCGAGTCCGCCGGGATCTTGCGCTCCGGGTGGTCGCTGATGAGGACCGCCGCGAGCAGCGAGTAGACGAGGAGCGCCCCGGCGACGATCCAGAACGGCAGGTTCTCGCTGTGCTTGGCGATCCTCGGGGTGAAGTAGCCGGACAGTGCGACGCCGCCCATGCCCATACCGAACACGCCGAGCGCGAGACCCCGTTTCGCGGGCGGGAACCACGAGTTGACCAGGGGGATGCCGATCGCGAACGTGGTGCCGCCGAGCCCGAGCAGGAAGCCGACGGCCAGCATCGCCCCGTAGGAGTCCTTCGCGGGGATGAGCAGCAGCACCGGGACGATCGTCAGCGCCGAGACGACCGGGAACATCAGCTTGGCGCCGAACTTGTCGGTCAGCGCGCCCGCCGGGATCCGGCCGAGCGAGCCGACGAGCACGGGCACCGCCACCAGCAGCGACTGCTGGAAGGAGCTCAGGCCGAGCCGCTCCTTGAAGTCACCGGACAGGGGGGAGATCAGGTTCCACGCCCAGAAGGTGAGCGTGAATCCGATCGTGGCCATGATCAGGTTCCGGTAGGCGGCGAAGGATTGTCTCCGGTCCGGGGCGGGGGGCTGCTCGGCGGTTGTCTCCACACCGCAAGTCAAGGGGGGAGGGGAGGGCGCGGCACGGTGGGCTGCGCCATCCGGGTAAGGCCGTCGCACGGCAGACGCCCCATGGGCGGAGGGCCTCCCGGCGGCCCCGGGACGGGCCTCTCACCCGCCGTTTCCCGCCCCGGGCTGCGAGAATCACCGGTATGGACCGGTTGGACAGAGAGATCCTCGGCATTCTCCAGGAGGACGCCCGGATCTCGTACCGCGATCTGGGCCTACGCGTGGGGCTCAGTGCCAACGCGGCGGGCGACCGCGTGCGCCGGATGCGCCGCGACGGGGTGATCCGTGGCTTCACGGTCATCGTCGACCCGGCCGCCGACACCCGTTCGGGCCTCGTCGTCTTCATCGACGTGTCGCTGCGTCTCGACACGACGAACGAGGAGTTCGAACGCTCGGTGCTGACCCTCCCCGGCATCACCGAGGTGGTGCACGTGACGGGCCCCCACGACTACCTCGTACGCGCCACGGCGGCCGACCCCGGCTCCCTGGACACGCTGTTGCGACGGCTGAAGAAGGACGCGGGCGTCGCCCACTCCAACACCCGGATCGCCCTCAGAGCGGCGCCTGCCAGGTGACGGTCGGCGACCGTTCGCCGTCCTCGGCGTGCCCGTTGTCCGCGACCACCAGCCGCACCGCCGCACGTCCGTCGGGCAGCCGCGCCGTCGCGTCCACCTCGACCTCGACGGCCGACACCCCCGCCCGCCGGTGCGCGGCCGCCAGGGCGCCGCGCAGCACGTCGAGCAGTTCCCCGTCCACCGGCTCCCTCACCAGGGCGTCCACCGGTCCGGTGAACTGAACGGACGGCTGGAAGCCGAGCACCGCCGCCGCTCCGCCCGTCTCGCGCAGGACCAGGCCGCGGAAGGTCGTGGGGGCCTCGGCCGGCGGCTGCTGAAGAGCGAAGATCGCGGTCCTGACCTCCTGGATCGTGGAGTCCAGCTCGTCGACCGCGTGTCCCAGCAGTTCGGCGGTCCCGGTGTCGCCCGCCAGGTCCTTGCGGCGGGTCGACTCCAGCATCATCTCCGTCGCGAACAGCCGCTGTACGACGAGGTCGTGCAGGTCGCGGGCGATGCGGTCGCGGTCCTCGTAGACCGCCAGCTGCTCCCTGTAGTGCTGCGCGTCCGCCATCACCAGGGCCAGCGCCGCCTGGGAGGCGAACTGGGAGGCGAGCTGCCGGTCCATCGCCGTGTACGGGGCCTCGCCACGCCGCCGGGGGAGGGCGAGCGTGCCGATGAGCCTGCCCTCGTTCTCCAGGGGCAGCATCATGCTGGGGCCGAACCGGGACCGCACGGGCGTCGTCATCCGGTCGTCCGTCGCGGAGTCCTCGATGAAGACCTCCTCCCCGCCCAGCAGCTGCACGAGGACGGGGGAGCCCGGCTCGATGGCGGTGCCGACGAGTCCGGCCGGATCGTCCAGCGTGGAGGCGGCGACGATCTCCATCCCGCCGCCCGGGGTCGGCTGGAGGATCACCCCGGCCGCCGCGTCGGCCAGCACCCTGGCCCGCTCGGCGACGGTCGTCAGGGCGTCGGTCGTCCCCGCTCCGGTCAGCAGCGCCCGGGTGACGGCCGCCGCCCCCTCGATCCAGTGCTCCCGCTGCCGCGCCGCCTCGTACAGATGGGCGCCGCTGATCGCCGCGGCGGCCTGGGAGGCGAGCAGCCGCAACAGCGCCGACTCGGTGTCCGTGAAGCGCCCCGGCTCCCCGGCGGTGAGGCAGAGGCTGCCGAGCACCTCGGTGTGCACCCGGACGGGCGCCCCGAGGAAGGAACGCATCGGGAGGAGCGGCTCCGGAAGGGTGCGAGGGTGCGGACCGGCCGTCAGATCGTCGACGCGCACGGCCTGCGCCTCGTCCACGAGGGCCCCGAGGATCCCCGTACGCCCGTCCAGGAGGGGGCTCGCGGCGCGGCGTTCGTCCTCGGACAGGCCCGTGGTGAACAGGTCGGTGACATGGCGGTCCTCCCCGTGGAGGAGGGCCAGGGCGCCGTAGCGGGCCCCGGCCAGCGCCGTCGCGGTGTCCACGATGTGCTGGAGGGTGGTCCGCAGGTCGAGATTCGTCCCGTCCACCGGCGAGCCCGCCGGCGCTCAGCCGGCGATCGGGGCGAGGACCAGCGGCTGGACCGTGCCGTCCAGCATCGCGCCGAGCCCCAGCACCGAGCACATGTCGGGCCGCTCGGCGATGTGCACCGGCACGCCCGTGGCGTCGCGCAGCATCTGGTCGAGCCCCGGCAGCAGGGCGCTGCCGCCGACCATCATGATCCCGGACTCCGCGATGTCGGCCACCAGGTCGGGCGGGCAGTCACGCAGCACCTTCCCCAGCCCGTCGAGCACCGCGGTCAGCGGTGCGTGGATCGCCTGGCGGACGGCGGCTGTGTCGACCTGGACCGAACGCGCCAGACCGGTCGCCACGTCACGGCCGTGGATCTCCGTCATCGCGGGGCCGGAGAGTGTGAGGCCGTTGCCGCGGAGCGCCAGCTGCAGGGGGCGCACGGACTGGCTGGGCAGCAGCAGCTCGTGGTGCTGGCGCAGATGCTGGATGACCGCGTGGTCGATGGCTTCGCCGCCGATCGGGATGCGTACGGCCGTCACGATCGAGCCGAGCGAGAGCACGGCGATCTGGGTGGTGGCGGCCCCGCAGACCATGATCATGGTGGCGGTCGGCTGCTCGACCGGCAGCCCGCAGCCGATGGCCGCGGCGATCAGGGTGTCGACCAGCTCCACCCGCCGCGCGCCGAGCCCCACGAGGGTCTCGACGGCCGCCCGCTGGGCCAGCGGATCGGCGTCGTGCGGGACGCAGGCGGCGGCCCGCAGCCGCGGCTTGCGGCGCAGCTGGCGGCGGAGCTTCTCACCGAGCAGATGGCGCAGCATCCGCTGCGCCATGTCGATGTCGACGACGGTTCCGCCGGAGACCGGGCGGGCCACCCGGATGTACGCGGGCGTACGACCCGTCATCTGCTCGGCGAGCGAGCCGACGGCGATGAGCGAGCCGGTGCGCGTGTTCACGGCGGCGACACTGGGCTCGTCCACGACGAGCCCCACTCCCTTGATGTACACACGGGTCCTCGCGGCCCCGAGATCGACGGCGACATGGCAACGGCGCAACTGTTCGAGACTGACGGTCACGGCAGGTTCTCCCGAGAGCGCTGACGGGGGGCACCGGCGGCAGCCGGCTGTCCTGGCATCGTCGCGCCGTGGCCGGGGCGGCGCGCGCTGGGTGAGCCGTAGGGGGGAACCGAGCTGACGGGGTGACAGATCTCAGGGGCCGTCAGGCAGCAGCCGCTGGAACAGCCCCCAGGTGAACTCGGCGACGCGTGGCGGGCCGCCGGGGGTGGCCGGATCGGTGAAGGCCAGTGCCCAGCGGGTCGGCGCGCTGCCCTCCATGGGGCGCGCCGGGGCGAACGCCCGGGCCACCTCGTCGACGGTGCACGACCAGGGGGCCAGGTCGGCGGCCGTACGCAGCTCGGGGCCCGCCGCGCCCGGGGCGCGGACCAGCCATTCGTTCCACACGGCGCCGCCGGGGCCGGCCATCACCTCGAACCGCAGGTCCGGCCAGAGCGGCAGCGGCCACAGCAGCGCGTCGCACTCCAGGTCGCCGACCTTGCGGCGTACGGACGACTCGGGCTCGCCCAGGACCGAGCGGTAGCGGCGCAGCGCGCCCCGGCCGCGCGGGGCGCGCAGCATCGCCTGCCAGCGGCGGTTCGCCTCCCGCATCTCGGCGAGGGAGGCGCTCAGTTCATGACGGGCGTCCTCGACGAGGTCCGGCTGGTGGTCGGCCATCCGGCGCAGCAGGACGAGCTGGAACTGGAGCGGCCCGAACGGGGCGGGAGCGGTCATGGGTCCCATCCTGCCGATTGCCGAACGTATCGGGCGGCGTACTCCGGATTCCTGGATTCCACACAGGATTTTCACCTGTGCGGCTTCCTGTGCCGTTCCGTGCACGTCTAGTCTGCGGGCGCCATGGATTACTGCCACCCGTGCCAACGGCACCTCAACGGGGCGCTGGCCTGTGCCGGTTGCGGGACCCCCGCAGACGCGCTGGTCCCCTATGCCGTCGTGGGCTCCTCCGGCGGTGACCCGGAGCCGCCCGGCGAGACCCTGGAGGCGTCCGGGGCCGCCGGTCACCGCCGCCGTGCCCGGGGCAGCGCGCGGCCGCGCCGCCGCAGGGGGCACCGGCGGCGTGGCCGCGCGCTGCTGCTGACGGCCGCGGGCGTGGTGCTGGCGCTGGGCGCGCTGAGCCTCGCCGAGCTGGCCATGGAGCCCGAGGGCGACAGCGGTGCCTCGGAGTACGTGAGCGAGGCCACCACCGCCGCCACGGAGCCTGTCCCGTCCGCGTCGTCGAGCACGGAGCCCGACGATCCCGGCCCGGTGGAGGTGCCCACCGTCGTGCCGGTCACCGACTCCCACTCCGCGACCGCGACGGGCGGCCCGGCCCGCACCACGGCGCCCGGGGTGCCCCCGTCGCCCTCAGCTCCCGAGGACACCTCGCCGCCCGCCTCCGAGCCCGCGGACCCGGAGGAGACGGAAGCGCCGGCCGAGCCCTCGGGCTCCGGGAAGCCGACCGCGGGCCCGACGCCGCCGGAGCCGTCGGACGAGCCGACACCCACCCCGTCGCCGACGGAGACCTGTCACTTGTGGATCTTCTGCTTCTGACGCCGCGAAGGTCCTAGGCGGCGTCCTCGCCGAGCATCCTGCGCAGCAGGTCACGGAGCACCGTCCGCTCCGACTCCGACAGCTCCGCGAGCGGCTCCCGGGCGAAGTCCAGCGCGTCCCGCAGCTGCCGGGCCGTCCGGACGCCCTCCTCGGTCGGGGCGGCGAGCTTCACCCGCCGGTCGGCCGGGTCCGGGCGGCGTTCCACCAGGCCGCGGAGCTCCAGCCGGTCGACTATGCCCGTGATGTTGGACGGTTCGCACTTCAGTTTCCGGGCAACCTTGCGCATGGGCATCGGCTCCAGGGAGAGCAGTCCGAGCACCCTGGCCTGTGCGCCGGTCAGCGCGTGTGTGGCCGCGGCCCGCTCGTACTCCTCGTGGTAGCGCGCCACGACTCCGCCGATGAGCTGGATGACGTCGAGGGTGAGCGGATCCGTGCGCGAGGTGGCCATGACACCCAGGGTACCGAATTACTTGACAAGGTGAAATATCTGGACGCATGGTTGTTTCACGTCCTGAAGCTTTTCGCTTCCCGCCCCGCACGACATCGAGGAGAACCGAGCCCATGTCCGCACTTCCCACGTCCAGCCGCGAATGGCACCTCGTCGCCCGTCCGCACGGATGGCCCGAGGCCTCGGATTTCGCGCTGCGCGAGGCGCCGGTTTCCGCTCCCGGTGAGGGCCGCGTCCTCGTCCGTAACCTGCACTTCTCGGTCGACCCCTACATGCGCGGCCGGATGAACGACGTGAAGTCGTACACCCCGCCCTTCAAGCTCGACCACCCCATGGAAGGCGGCGCGGTCGGCGAGGTCGTCGCGTCGAACGCCGAGGGCTTCGCCGTCGGCGACCACGTCCTGCACGGCCTCGGCTGGCGTGAGTACGCCGACGTCCCCGCCAAGCACGCGGTGAAGGTCGACGCCTCGCTCGCCCCGCTCTCCGCCTACCTCGGCGTGCTCGGCATGACCGGGCTCACCGCCTACGCCGGCCTGTTCGACGTCGCCTCCTTCAAGGAGGGTGACGCCGTCTTCGTCTCCGGCGCCGCCGGTGCGGTCGGCAGCCAGGTCGGCCAGATGGCCAAGATCAAGGGCGCCTCCCGGGTGATCGGCTCGGCCGGCTCCGACGAGAAGGTCAAGCTCCTCACCGAGGAGTACGGCTTCGACGCGGCCTTCAACTACAAGAACGGCCCCGTCCGGAATCAGCTCGCCGAGGCCGCCCCCGACGGCATCGACGTCTACTTCGACAACGTCGGCGGTGAGCACCTGGAGGCCGCGATCTCCTCGTTCAACGTCCACGGCCGCGCCACCATCTGCGGAATGATCGCCCAGTACAACGCCACGGAGCCGACCCCGGCCCCGCGCAACCTGGCGCTCGTCATCGGCAAGCGGCTGCGTCTGCAGGGCATGCTCGTCGGCGACCACTCCGCGCTCCAGCCGCAGTTCGTCGAGGACGTGGCCGGCTGGCTGGCCTCCGGTGAGCTCAAGTACCGCGAGACGAAGGTCGAGGGCATCGAGAACGGCTACGACGCCTTCGTCGGCCTGCTGCGCGGCGAGAACACCGGCAAGATGATCGTCTCGCTGGACGCCTGACGGCTCCCTGCCGGTGGCGGGCCCGGGGACACGGGCCCGCCACCGGCACCCGGGGCCGCCCCTCACCGCCCTTCGCGGTCCGAGGGAGGCCACACGTACGCCAGATCCGCCGGCACGCCGGGGAACAGCGGGCGGTAGTACGCCGGGTCCTTGCGTACGAGCGCGGAGCGATGGCTCCGGTGGAACGCCTCGTCACCCAGCCACGGGGGCAGTTCGGCCGCAGCCGCGAGCTCCGCGGCCGAGCGGACGGCGGTGCGCCCGAGCGAGGCGGCGAGGTCCTTGCGCAGGGTCGCCGCGCAGGTGTCGGCCCTGCCCTCGGCGGTCCACGCGGCACACATGTCCAGGCCGTAGCGGACGAGCGCCTCCTCGTACCCGGTCCACATGTGGACGGCCGGGTGGTGCCGCCAGCCGTAGCCGGGGACGGTGAGTCCTCGCAGCACCTGGATCGCCTCGACCCGCTGCTTGCCCAGCCGTCGGGGATCCAGTGTGAGGGCACTCCGGGAGAAATCGGCGTACGGCAGGAAAGTCTGCATGAATCATGCCTACCGCGTCCGCGCCCGGGTGCCCGCCGACGCCACCCGCTAGGCTCGGCGCAGGCCGTCGCGATCGTGGGCGCGAGTCGCGGCGCACCAGCAGGAGGAATGACCGCATGACCATCCAGAGCATCGACGTGGCCTACACCGCCGTCGCCACCGCTGAGAACGGCCGCGACGGCCGCGTCTCCACCGACGACGGCAAGCTCGACGTCGTCGTCAACCCGCCGAAGGAGATGGGCGGCAGCGGCGCGGGGACCAACCCCGAGCAGCTCTTCGCGGCGGGCTACAGCGCCTGCTTCCAGGGCGCGCTCGGCGTGGTCGCCCGTCAGGAGAAGGCCGACATCTCCGGTTCGACGGTGACCGCCTCGGTCTCCATCGGCAAGACGGAGGCGGGCGGCTTCGGCCTGGAGGTCGCCATCAGCGCCTCCATCCCGAACGTCGACACCGCCACCGCGCAGGCGCTCATCGAGAAGGCGCACCAGGTGTGCCCGTACTCGAACGCCACCCGGGGCAACATCAAGGTCGATCTGTCCGTCGGCTGAGTCCGACCGCGTACGTCCGAGGGCCGCATCCCGTCACAGGGGTGCGGCCCTCGGCCGTGTGCGGCCGCCCGTGTCCGTAAAAGCGCGCAGAGGCATTGACGGCCGTGGAGGTTGAACCCTACGGTCCCGTTCGAGGTTACGAGCAGCATTCGAAATATCGAACGAGTAAGGAAGCCATGACCCGCACCGCGCGCTTCACCCTCGACCCGGCCTTCACCGTCGGCGCCGTCGACCCCCGGCTCTTCGGCTCCTTCGTCGAGCACCTCGGCCGCTGCGTCTACGACGGCATATTCGAGCCCGGCCACCCGTCGGCGGACGAGGCCGGACTGCGCACCGACGTCCTGGATCTCGTCCGCGAACTCGGCGTCACCGCCATCCGCTACCCCGGCGGCAACTTCGTCTCCGGCTACCGCTGGGAGGACAGCGTCGGCCCCGCCGACGAACGCCCCCGCCGCCTCGACCTCGCCTGGCGCTCCACCGAGACGAATCGTTTCGGCCTCTCCGAGTACATCGACTTCCTCAGGAAGATCGGCCCGCAGGCCGAACCGATGCTCGCGGTCAACCTCGGCACCCGCGGCGTCCAGGAGGCCATCCAGCTCCAGGAGTACGCCAACCACCCGTCCGGCACGGAGCTCTCCGACCGCCGCGCCGCCCACGGCGACAAGGACCCCTTCGGTATCAAGCTGTGGTGTCTGGGCAACGAGATGGACGGCCCGTGGCAGACCGGCCACAAGACCGCCGAGGAGTACGGGCGGCTCGCGGCCGAGACGGCACGCGCGATGCGGCAGATCGATCCCTCCGTCCAGCTCGTCGCCTGCGGGTCCTCCAGCCGCGCCATGCCGACGTTCGCGGCCTGGGAGGCGACGGTGCTCGCCGAGACCTACGACCTCGTCGACTACGTCTCGCTGCACGCCTACTACGAGGAGACCGACGGCGACCGTGACTCCTTCCTCGCCTCGGCCGTCGACATGGAGTCCTTCATCGAGAGCGTCGTCGCGACCTGCGACCACGTGGGGGCGCGCCTGAAGTCCACGAAGAAGATCAACCTCTCCTTCGACGAGTGGAACGTCTGGTACCAGAAGCGTTTCCAGCAGGAGACGGAGGAGAACCCCCTCGACTGGCCCGAGGCGCCGCGGCTGCTGGAGGACAACTACAGCGTCACCGACGCCGTCGTCTTCGGCAGCCTGCTCATCGCGCTGCTGCGCCACGCGGACCGGGTGACCGTCGCCTGCCTCGCGCAGCTGGTCAACGTGATCGCGCCGATCATGACCGAGCCCGGCGGGCCGGCCTGGCGGCAGACCACCTTCTTCCCCTTCGCCCAGGCCGCGCGGTACGGACGGGGCCAGGTCCTGGACGTACGGGTGGACTCTCCCACGTACGGGACGGCGAAGTACGGCGAGACGGACCTGCTGCACGCCACCGCCGTACGCGACCCGGAGACGGGCGCCGTCACCGTGTTCGCCGTCAACCGCAGCCAGGACGCCGCGCTGCCGCTCGAAGTCGCCCTGACGGGACTGGAGCTGGACCGGGTCGCCGAGCACCAGGTCGTCGCGGACGCCGACCCGGAGGCCCGTAACACCCTCGCCGAGCCCGAGCGGGTCGTCCCGCACGCCGCCGAGGGCACGGAGCTGACGGGCGGCACGCTGAAGGCAGTGCTGGAGCCGCTCTCCTGGAACATGATCCGGCTGGTGTGACAACGCCGTACGGCGCCCTCCCCGCTCGGGGGAGGGCGCCGTACGTGTGACCGGTCAGCGGGCCGAGAAGGCGTGCACCGTCGTCGAGCGGTACGTCTCGCCGGGCCGCAGCACCGTCGAGGGGAACGACGGCTGGTTGGGGGAGTCCGGGAAGTGCTGGGACTCCAGGCAGAACGCGTCGCCCTGGCGGTAGACCCGCCCCGAGGTGCCCGTCAGCGTGCCGTCGAGGAAGTTCCCCGTGTAGACCTGCATGCCGGGCTCCGTCGTGTACATCTTCATCACCCGGCCGGAGCCGGGGTCCGTCACGGTCAGCGCGTACTCGGGGCGGGCCGTGATCCCCTTGTCCAGCACGTAGTTGTGGTCGATCCCCTGTCCGTAGCCGACCTGCTCGTGCGGGGTGCGGACTGCCTCCCCGATGGCCCGGGACCGCCGGAAGTCGAACGGCGTGCGCGCCACCGGCGCCAGCTCGCCCGTCGGGATCAATGTCGAGCCGACCGGCGTGTAGCGCGCCGCCGCCAGCTCCAGCAGATGCCCGTCGACGCTGCCGCTGCCCTCGCCCGCCAGGTTGAAATAGGTGTGGCTGGTCAGATTGAGGACCGTGGCTCGGTCCGTCGTCGCCGTGTAGTCGATGCGCCACTCACCCCGGGAGGTGAGGGTGTAGACGACACGGACGGCGAGCGCGCCGGGGTAGCCGGCCTCGCCGTCCGGGCTGGTCCGGGTCAGGACCAGCCCGACGTCGCCGCGTGCGGTGAACGGCTCCACGTCCCAGACCCGCTTGTCGAAGCCCTGGTCGCCCCCGTGGAGGCTGTTGGGGCCGTCGTTGACGGGCAGTTGGTGCGTGACACCGTCGAGGGTGAAACGCCCCTCGGCGATGCGGTTGCCGTACCGTCCGATCAGCCCGCCGAAGTACGGGGACTTCGCCACGTAGTCCGGAAGGTTGTCGAAGCCGAGCGCGACGTTCTCCGTGCGGCCCCTGCGGTCGGGGGTCTCCAGGGAGTGGACGACACCGCCCCAGGACAGGACCTTCAGCCGGGTCCCACCGTTGGCGAGGGTCCAGCGGTGCACCTTGGTGCCGTCGGCCAGCGTGCCGAAGAGCTCCCTGGACGGGGTGCGCCCGGTGGCCGCGGCGTGTGCGGCCGGTGCGCCGGCCGCCACGGCCAGCCCGGCGGCGGCCGTGGCCGCCAGGACGGTGCGTCTGCTGGTTCCGGTCATGAAACAACTCCTGTCGTGAGAAGGGGTGTTACGAACCGACCTTGCGCTTGTTCCAGACGTCGAAGCCGACGGCGGCCAGCAGCACCGCGCCCTTGATGACCTGCTGCCAGTCGGTGCCGATGCCGACGAGGTTCATGCCGTTGTTCAGCACGCCCAGGACCAGACCACCGATGATCGCGCCGAGGACCGTGCCGACGCCGCCGCTCATCGACGCGCCGCCGATGAACGAGGCGGCGATGGCCTCCAGCTCGAAGTTGAGGCCGGCCTTGGGCGAGGCCGCGTTGAAGCGGGCGGCGAAGACCAGACCCGCCAGGGCCGCGAGCATGCCCATGTTCAGGAAGACCAGGAAGGTGACCTTCTTGTCCTTCACGCCCGACAGCTTCGCCGCGGGCAGGTTGCCGCCGATCGCGTAGATGTGGCGGCCGATGATCGCGTTGCGCATCAGGTAGCCGAACCCGACGACCAGCACGCCCAGGATGAGCAGCACGACCGGGGCGCCCTTGTAGCTGGCGAGGAGCAGCGTGACGACCAGGACGGCGGCGACCAGGGCGACCAGCTTCAGCAGGAACAGCTTGACCGGCGGCACGTCGAGGGCGAACTCCTGCTGCCGCTTGCGGTCGCGGACCTCCTGGAAGACCACGAAGGCGATCAGCGCCAAGCCCAGGAGCAGGGTGAGGTTGTGGTAGTTGGTGTTCGGGCCGACTTCCGGCAGGAAGCCGTTGGCTATCTTCTGCAGGTCCTTCGGGAAGGGGCCGAGGGTCTGGCCCTTCAGGAAGATCTCCGTCAGACCGCGGAAGAGCAGCATGCCCGCGAGGGTCACGATGAACGACGGTATGCCGAGATAGGCGATGAAGAACCCCTGGACCGATCCGGCGACGGCGCCGATGGCCAGGCACAGCACCACCGCGAGCGGCCAGGAGAGATCGTTCTCGACCATCAGCACGGCGGACATGGCGCCGATGAACGCGGTGAGTGAGCCGACCGAGAGGTCGATGTGGCCCGCGATGATGACGAGCATCATGCCGATCGCGAGGATCAGGATGTAGCTGTTCTGCAGCACCAGGTTGGAGACGTTGCGCGGCAGCAGCAGGTCGCCGCCCGACCACACCGCGAACAGCACCACGATCAGGCCGAGGGCCATCAGCATGCCGTACTGGCGCATGTTGCGGCGCATGCCGCCGATCATCAGCTGCAGCAGGCCGTCGCCGGAGGCCGATCCGCCTCTGCCGGGCGGCGCGGGGGCCGGGGTCTTGGCGGTCGTGTCCGTGCTCATCGGGTTACCTCTTTGTCCTTCGTCATCTGACGCATCAGCGCTTCCTGCGAGGCCTCGGCCCGCGAGAACTCACCCGTCAGCCGTCCCGCGGCCATCGTGTAGATGCGGTCGCACATACCGAGCAGCTCCGGCAGTTCGGAGGAAATGAAGACGACCGCCTTGCCCTGGGCGGCCAGCTGGTCGATGACCGTGTAGATCTCGTACTTGGCGCCCACGTCGATGCCGCGCGTGGGCTCGTCCAGGATCAGCACCTCGGGACCCGCGAAGATCCACTTGCTGAGGACGACCTTCTGCTGGTTGCCGCCGGACAGCTTGCCCACCGGCTCGAAGACGGTCGGCGCCTTGATGTTCATGGACTTGCGGAAGCCCTCGGCGACCTGCCGTTCCCCGTGCTCGTCGACCACACCCCGCTTCGCGACCTTGCCCAGCGCGGTCAGCGAGATGTTCCGGTTGATGGTGTCGATGAGGTTCAGGCCGTAGTGCTTGCGGTCCTCGGTGGCGTACGCGATGCCGTGCTTGACCGCCTCCGGGACGGTCTTCGTACGGATCTCGACGCCGTCCCTGAGGACGGTGCCGCCCGCGTAACGGCCGTAGGAGCGGCCGAAGACGCTCATCGCCAGCTCGGTGCGGCCGGCGCCCATGAGCCCGGCGATGCCGACGATCTCGCCGCGCCGCACCTCGACCGAGACGTCGTCGACGACCTTGCGCTGCTGGTCGATGGGGTGGTGCACGGTCCAGTTGCGGATCTCCAGTGCGGGAGCGCTCCCCTCCTCCGGGTGGTGCGGGGTGCGCTCCGGGAAGCGGTTCTCCAGGTCGCGGCCGACCATCCCGCTGATGATCCGGTCCTCGGTCGTCTCCGCCGCCTTCACGTCGAGCGTCTCGATGGAGCGTCCGTCGCGGATGATCGTGACCGAGTCGGCGACCCGGCGGATCTCGTTCAGCTTGTGCGAGATGATGATCGAGGTCATGCCCTGTTCCTTCAGCTGAAGGATCAGGCCGAGGAGTTTGCCGCTGTCCTCGTCGTTGAGCGCCGCCGTCGGCTCGTCGAGGATGAGCAGCTTCACCTTCTTCGACAGCGCCTTGGCGATCTCCACCAGCTGCTGCTTGCCCACGCCGATGTCGGCGACGCGGGTCTCGGGGTGCTCGTCGAGGCCGACCCGGCGCAGGAGTTCGCCGGCGTGCCTGAGGGTGTCGTTCCAGTTGATCAGTCCGCGCTTGGCGTGCTCGTTGCCGAGGAAGATGTTCTCCGCGATGGAGAGGTACGGCACCAGCGCCAGCTCCTGGTGGATGATCACGATGCCGTGCTCTTCGCTCGCCCGGATGTCCTTGAACCGGCAGGCCTCGCCGTCGAAGAGGATGTCCCCCTCGTAGCTGCCGTGCGGATGGACTCCTGAGAGCACCTTCATCAGGGTCGACTTGCCGGCGCCGTTCTCACCGCAGATGGCGTGGACCTCGCCCTGACGGACCGTCAGTGTGACGTCCGAAAGCGCTTTGACACCGGGAAAGGTCTTGACGATCGAGCGCATTTCCAGGACGGGTCCCGCCATGGTCTTGCCTTCCAATCCTTGAGGGGGCCCGGTTACTTGAGGTCGTTCTCGGTGTACTGGCCGTTGTCCACGAGGGCCTCCTTGTAGTTGGCCTTGTCGACGCTGACCGGCTGCAGCAGGTAGGCGGGGACGACCTTGGAGCCGTTGTCGTAGGTCTTGGAGTCGTTGACCTCGGGCTTCTTGTCGTTCAGGGAGGCCTCGACCATGTTCGAGGCGACCTTGGCGAGCTTGCGCAGGTCCTTGTAGACGGTCTGGGTCTGCTCGCCCGCGATGATCGACTTCACGGAGGCGAGCTCCGCGTCCTGACCCGTGACCACCGGCATGGGCTTGGCCTTGGAGCCGTAACCGTCCGACTTCAGGGCGGAGAGGATGCCGATGGAGATGCCGTCGTACGGCGAGAGCACGGCGTCGACCTTGGCGCTGCGGTAACTGGACGTCAACAGGTCGTCCATGCGCTTCTGCGCGGTGCCGCCGTCCCAGCGCAGGGTGGTGACCTGGTTGAGCGCGGTCTGCTTGGACCTGACGACCAGCTCGCCCTTGTCCATGTAGGGCTTGAGGATGTTCATCGCGCCCTGGAAGAAGTACTTGGTGTTGTTGTCGTCGTTGGAGCCGGCGAACAGCTCGATGTTGAAGGGGCCCTTCTTGCCGTCCGTCAGGCCGAGCTTGTCCGCGATGTACGTGCCCTGGAGCTCGCCGACCTTCTCGTTGTCGAACGAGGCGTAGTAGTCGACGTTCTCCGTGCCGAGGATCAGCCGGTCGTAGGAGATCACCGGGATGTCGGAGTCCTTGGCCTGCTGGACCACGTTGTTGAGGGACTTGTTGTCGATCGCGGCGATGATCAGGGCGTCCACGCCCTGCGTGATCATGTTCTCGATCTGTGAGACCTGCTGGTCAGGGTCGTCCTCGCCGTAGACGAGCTTGGTCTTGTAACCCTTGGCCTTCAGTTCCTTCACGACGTTGTTGCCGTCGGAGATCCAGCGCTCGGAGGACTTGGTCGGCATCGCGATGCCGATGGTGGCGCCGTCGGCACCGCCCTTCTTCTCCTCGCTGCCGCCCTCGCCGCTCTGGCCGCAGGCGGTCAGAGTGAGTGCGAGGGAGGCGGCGGAGGCTATGGCGGCAAGTGCGGCTCTGCGGTTGCGCATAGTCATCATCCTTGATGTGGGTCAGGACTCGGTCCGGTGGTGCCGGAAGGCTGAGGGCGGTCGACCGAGAACAGGTGTTGTGGGATTGTGCGCGGCTGTGTCTTTTTTTGGGGAGAGTGTTTCCGAAGCGTTATGACGAGATTCCGAACCGGTTGAGCGGGCCCGGCAGCCGGCTGCCGAGCGCGGCCATGTCGCCGTCCGCCCCGTGTCGCGCCAGCAGGTCCAGCGCGAGCCGGCCGCGCCGCACCCGCTCCTTCGCGGTGGCCAGCGCCAGCTCCCGCAGGTGCTGGCCGTACGGGTAGATCCCGGGGGCCTTCGAGAGCCCGAACTTCAGGTAGAGCGGCGCGCCGCGCCGGATCAGTTCGGCGACCTCGTACATCCGCACATAACCGCCCAGGTCGTCCGGAGCCTCGATGTAGAGGTCCATCGGTGCCCGGGAGACCCGGCGGATCTCCGTGAACTGGGCCAGCGTCAGGTCCGACGGGATGTTGATGGAGTCCGCGCCGAGCTGCTCGAACACGGCGTACGAGGCCGGGTTCACCGGCCCGATGAGCGCCGACACCTTGAAGGTGGTGTCGGCGGGCAGGGCGCCCTGCTCACGCAGCCGGTGGAGGGTCCACAGCACGCCCTCGTCGGCCACGAGCAGGCACTTCACGCCCAGCCCGGTGGCCCGCAGGGCGTCCTCCACGCAGCCCGCCAGGGCGTCGTGGCCCCGGGAGCGCAGCCCGGCGCCGCCGGAGTCCGTACGGACGGACGCGCCGGTGTCCCAGGTGCCGCGCGGGCCGGTGAACAGGCAGAGCTCGATGTCCCGTTCGGCGCAGCCCTCCACCATCTCGGTGATCTCCGCGTCGGTCAGCATCCAGATGCCGCTGCCCTGGCTGATGCGGTGGACCGGGACGTCGAGCCTCGCGGACTCCTTGAGTACGACGCCGAGGGCCTCCGGACCCTCCACGGACGGCACCTCGGTGCGCCAGCTCCCGCCGTCGGGGAAGGAGTGCGGGGAGGCGTCGGCCGGGGACAGTGGCGCCGGGCCGAGACCGAGCGCGGTGAGCGCGGCGTCACCGGGACGGCGGGCGCCGGCGGCACCGGGGGAAGAGACAGGGGCGTCGTTCACGACTGGTCCTTCATGTTCGGTATTTCGGACGACATTCGGATCTTTGGGAGTGCGCCGGTACGGAGGCGGTCAGGACGCCGCCGTACCGGCACACGATCAGGGCGGGCCCGTCACGGCCGCAGCAGCACCTTCCCGGTCTCCGGATCCCCGGACCCCACCAGCGCGACCGCCTCGGCGAACCGCTCCAGCGGGAACTCGTGGGTGATCAGCGGCGCCGGATCGAGCAGCCCGGCCGTGAACGCCCGCACCGCGTAGGACCAGGCCGCCGAGGGCGCGCCGAAGACGCTGCGCACGGTGAGCTGGCTCAGCGACAGGTGCACCGGGTCGATGCCCACGGCGCCCGGGGTGAACATCCCGGTCAGCACCACCCGCCCGCCGCGCCGCGCCAGCAGGCACGCGTCGGCCGCGGTGGACGGCGCTCCGGCCGTCTCCACGACCAGGTCGTAGCGGCCCCGCACCTCCTCGGCCTCCTTGGGGACCCGGGCCTCGCTCGCCCCGAAGTCCAGGGCCTGCGTGGCCCGTCCCTCCCTCGGGTCGATGACGGTGAGCTCGGCGGGCGAGACCGCCGCCAGCAGCTGCACCGCGAGCAGGCCGAGCGTGCCCGCCCCCAGGACTGCGATCCGCTCACCCGGCTCGGGCGCCCCGGCCCGTACCGCCGCCGCGATCACCGCGGCGGGCTCCAGCAGCGCCGCCGCGCGCAGATCGGCGTCGTCGGCCAGCGGGTGCAGCAGCCGCGCCGGGACCACCAGGTGGTCGGCGAACGCGCCGGGCCGGGTGAACCCCGTCTCGTCGTATCCCGCCGTGCACAGGGAGGTCTCCCCGTAACGGCACCGCTCGCAGCGTCCGCAGGCCCGGAAGCCCTCGGCGACCGTACGCCGTCCGGTCAGCGCGGGATCGACTCCCTCGCCCACCGCGTCGACGGTCCCCGACCACTCGTGACCCGGAACCACCGGGTAGCGCACATAGGCCGGATCGCGGTGGCCGTCGTACACCTCGCGGTCGCTCATGCAGATCCCGGCCGCGGCGACCCGCACCCTGACCTCACCGGGGCCCGGCTCCGGGAGCGGCCCCTCGGCCAGCGTGTGGCTGCCGGGCCGCTCGACGGTCAACGAGCGGGAGCGCGACGTCACTTGGGCTGCCTCTTCTCCCAGCCGTCCGCCCACAGGTCGAACCGCGCCTGCTGCTGCGGGAATTCCGCCGCCGCGTCCACGTCCAGTTCGACGCCGAGCCCGGGGGCGTCGGAGAGCTCGAAGCAGCCGGTGGCCGGGTCGACCGTGGGGGCGCCCTTGACGACCTTCTTGATGTCGGCGTCCGCGAAGTCGTTGAAGTGCTCGAGGATCTTGAAGTTGGGGGTGCAGCCGGCCACCTGGAGGCTCGCCGCGGTCAGCACCGAACCGCCCACGTTGTGCGGGGCGATCAGCGTGTAGTGGGTCTCCGCCGTTGCCGCGAGCTTGCGGGTCTCCAGGATGCCGCCGATGTGGCCGACGTCCGGCTGGATGATGTCGACGGCCTGCGACTCGAAGAGCTCGCGGAACTCGATCCGGTCGTGGATGCGTTCACCGGTCGCGATCGGCATGTCGACCTTCTCCGCGACCTTGCTCAGCGCCTTGAGGTTCTCCGGCGGCACCGGCTCCTCCAGCCAGGCCGGCGTGAACGGAGCCATCTCGCGGGCGATCCGCACCGCCGTCGACGGGCTGAACCGCCCGTGCATCTCCAGCATCAGCTCGGTGTCGGGCCCGATGGCGTCCCGCACGGCCTCGATGAGGGACACGGCGTAACGCGTCTCCTCTTGGCCGAGCTCGAAGTGTCCCGTCCCGAAGGGGTCGATCTTCAGCGCCCGGTAACCGCGCTCGACGACTCCCTGCGCTGCCTTGTGGTACGCCTCCGGGGTGCGCTCGGTGGTGTACCAGCCGTTGGCGTAGGCCTTGACCCGGTCGGTGACCTTCCCGCCGAGCAGCTGCCACACGGGGACGCCGAGCGCCTTGCCCTTGATGTCCCAGCAGGCCATCTCGATGACCGCGATGCCGGACATCACGATCTCGCCGGCGCGCCCGTAGTCGCCGTACTTCATCCGGCGGACGAGGTCCTCGATCGCGAACGGGTCGGAGCCGTTGATGTGGTTGGCCGACGCCTCACGCAGATAGCCGAGCAGTGCGTCGGTGCGGCCCAGCATCCGGGTCTCGCCGACTCCGGTGAGACCCTCATCGGTGTGGACCTGGACGTAGGTGAGGTTGCGCCACGGCGTGCCGACGACATGCGTACTGATTCCGGTGATGCGCACGAGGGATGCCTCTCAACGTGTTCGGTATTTCGTCACTCGTTCGAAATGCTGGCGTGACGGTAATGACGGGCTGGGGGACGTGTCAATGGTTCGCGCAAGTACTCTGACGCCATGAGTGATCTCGGGGCGGGTTTCGGGTACTTGATCAAGGGCCAGCGCTGGGTCTTCGGACACGGCCGGTGGTTCGGCTTCGGCCTGCTGCCCGCGCTGGTCACCCTCGTCATCTACGCGGGCGCGCTGGTCGGACTGGGCTACGGCGCCGACGACTTCGTCGCCTGGGCCACGCCGTTCGCCGACGACTGGTCCTCGCCCTGGCTGGGGCTCCTGCGCAACACCCTGGTCGTCCTCGTCTTCGTGTTCGGGACGTTCCTCGCGGTCATCACGTTCACCGCGGTGACCCTGCTGGTCGGCCAGCCCTTCTACGAGTCGCTCTCCGAGGAGGTCGACCGCAGCGAGGGCGGCGAGGTGCCCGAGTCGGGTCTGCCGCTCTGGCACGAGCTGTGGATCTCCGCCCGTGACTCCGTCCGCATCCTGCTGCGCGTCGCGCTCTACGGGGTGCTGCTCTTCGCCCTCGGGTTCATCCCCGTCATCGGACAGACCGTGATCCCCGTGCTCGGCTTCTGCGTCTCCGGCTACTTCCTGTCCGAGGAGCTCACCGGCGTCGCCCTCCAGCGCCGCGGCATGGTCCTGAAGGACCGGCTCGCGCTGCTGCGGGGCCGCCGCATGATGGTCCTGGGCTTCGGGGTCCCGCTCGTGCTCGCCTTCCTCGTCCCCTTCGTGGCCGTGCTCCTCATGCCCGGCGCCGTCGCCGGAGCCACGCTGCTGGCCCGCGAGCTCACGGCGCCGCCCTCGCCCGGCCCGGAGCCGGTCCCCTCGTCGCCGTACACCCTCCACAAGGACTGAGGAGGCCCCCGGACCGGCCGGTCCGGGGGCCCGCAACCGGGTCAGGCGCCGTGGACCTCCAGCGCCGTCCGGACCGCGGACTCCAGGGCGCCCTCGATCCAGGCCGGCTTGATGGACGTGTGGCAGCCGGCGAAGTGCAGCGGGCCCTCAGGCGTCCGCACATCCGGGAACAGCTCGGTGTGCTGCCCGGGCAGCAGCACGGACGCCTCGCCGTACGCGTACGGGTCACGCATCCAGGACTGGGTGCGGCCGACGCCCGTGTAGAACACCTCGATCCGCTGCCCGTACACGTCCTGGACGCCGCCCAGGGTGTGCGGATAGCGCTCGTCGTCCTCCAGTGAGTCCCACTTCAGGGCGTCGTCGGCCCAGCTGTAGGAGGCGAGCAGGACCCCGCCCTCGCTGCCCTCGATCCGGTGCGAGGGCTGGTACATGAACCGGTTGGCGTTGTCGGTCACCGAGCCGCCGCCGGTGACATGGGCCGCCTCGGGCTGGTCACGGGCGGTGGACCGGCAGGCCGCGTAGTGCACCCGCTGGTTGGGGGGGATGTGGCCGCGCGGCACGGAGGGGTGCGCCCCCAGCAGCGAACCGTCGGCCGGGGCCTTCCCCGCCCGGTACTCCTCGTACAGCCCCGGCCGCACCGCTCCCAGCTCGCGCTTCCAGTCCGCCTCGTCGAACTCCCACCAGCGGCGGCTGAATTCGAGCAGCACCTTGGTCGCCGCGTCGTAGTGGACCTCGGTGATCGCGCGCCGCTTGCCGTACGAGAGCGCCGGGACGACCGGGATGTGCCGCAGCCCGGAGAAGGGCACCGTGACGATGGCCCGGTCGCCGGTGAAGGTCTCCCGGACGACGGGGCCGCCCCGTCCCTCGGAGACCGTCTCCACGCTCACCCCGTCCTCGGAGTGGCTGATCCGGGTGGCCCGGCGGTCCAGGTGCACCAGCTCCTTCACCTGCGCGTACATCGCGTCGGCCAGGGTCGCGGTGCCGTCGGGCAGCTCGAAGAAGGAGGTCGCCGGGCTGATCAGCGAAGCCCCGATGAAGCTGTGCAGGAAGGCGAGATGGAGCCGCGAGGTCATGTTCTCGACGGTGCCGATGAGGTCGATGGTGCGCTCGTCGAGCTTGGCCACCTCGGTCATGTACCGGTACATCGACCAGTGCCCGTAACGCTGGAGGACGGTCGCCCAGCCCTGTACCAGGGCGCTGCCCTCCTTGCCCTCGATCTCCGCGCGTACGGGAGCGAACGCGTCCCGCACGATCTGCGAGGCGGGGGTGTTCTCGTAGGCCGCGGGGACGCCGAAGGAGCGGTTGACCGCCTGCGGCTTCGCGGCGTAGTCGGCGCGGCGGACGCGGACGCCGTTGACATGGAGCCAGGTGCGGTTGGCGGGACGCCCTTCGGTGTCCACGTCGGTCAGGTGGAAGCGCCGGGTCTTCAGCCCGAGATGGGCCATCAGCCCGGTGACCAGCGGGTGGCTGTCCGGGATGCGCATGGCGCCGGCTTCCGCGTACTGCTTCGGATCGGCGAAGGGCGGCTCCGACCGCTCGTGGCCGCCGGCCCGGAAGGTCTTGATACGGCCGCCGACCCGGTTGCCGTTGGCCTCGATCACGGTGACGTCGTGACCGGCCTCGTGGAGCAGCCGCGCGGCCGTGAGTCCGGCCGGTCCCGCGCCGACGACCAGCACCTTCTTACGCGCGGCGCGGGTGCGGGGCAGGCCCTTGCCCAGCAGGACCTCACGGTAACCGGGCACCAGGTCGAGGTCGTTCTCGTCGCGCACGAGGATGGCGCGGGCGACGAGGAGAGCGGCTTCCCGGTCGGATCCGGGCGCCGCTCCCGGCGCGGCCGCCGTCGCCCGGGGCGCCGTGGCCCCTGCGTAGGGGGCGGCGCCGGTCACGGCGAGGGCCGCGGCACCGGCCGTGGCGCCCGCGATCACGGCACGGCGGGAAGGCAGGGCGGATGACGGTTCATCAACAGGTGAGGTCATGTTGATCACCCTGCTGTGCGGGACCGGCCGAGAGCGTCGCGGACGCGCGCCCACCGCTCTGATTCACCCGGTGGTGATCTTGGTCGATCGGTGTTGACCCTCGCCGGATCAGCGGGAGTTGAGGCTCAGCGCACGGAGAAGCCGTACACCGTCGTGGAGACGAACTCCTCACCCGGCCGCAGCGTCGTGCTCGGGAACTCCGGGTGGTTCGGCGAGTCGGGGAAGTGCTGCGTCTCCAGCGCGATCCCCGCGCACGCCCCGAACGGACCGTCGTCGATGTGGTCGGCGGTGTACAGCTGGAGCCCGGGCTCCGTCGTACGCACTGTCAGCAGGCGTCCGGACGAAGGGTCGTACAGCTCGGCGACCGGACCGTCGCCGGTCTCCTCCAGCACGTAGTTGGTGTCGTAGCCGGGCCCCACAGGCTTCGGCTCCCGGAAGTCGAACCGGGTCCCGTCCACCGGCAGGAGCTCGCCCGTGGGGATCGACTCCTCGTCCCCCGGCGTGATCCGCCCTGCCGCGAGCCACAGTTCGTGCCCGAGCGCGCTCCCGCTGTCCGCCCCGGCCAGATTCCAGTACGTGTGGTTCGTCAGGTTCACCACGGTCGGCGCGTCCGTCGTCGCCCGGTAACCGATCCGCAGCGCGCCGTCCTGGTCCAGGGTGTACGTCACCGAGACCGCCAGCCGCCCCGGGAAGCCCTCCTCGCCGTCCTCGGAGACCAGCGAGAGCCGCACACCGTCCGGCGCCTCCTCGGCGTCCCACACGCGCTTGTCGAAGCCGCGCTCGCCGCCGTGCAGGGTGTTACGGCCCTCGTTCCGCGTCACCCGGTGCGTACGCCCGTCAATGGCGAAGGAGCCGCCGGCGATCCGGTTCGCGTACCGCCCGACGGTGGCGCCGAAGTAGGGGCCCGTGTGCGTCTCGTACGCCTTGGCATCCGGCAGCCCCAGGGCCACCTCGGCGCGGGTGCCGTCCCGCCCGGGCACCACCACGGACTGCACCACGGCGCCGTACGTCAGCACCCGCACCCGCACGCCCCCGCGTTCCAGGGTCCAGCGCCGGACCGGTGTGCCGTCCTCGAGCGTGGAGAAGTCTTCGCTGTGTACCGCTGCACCCGTAGTCATGATCAATAACCTTAAGGCCGACCGGCAGCCGTGACGTTGCGGTAAGCGATTTCTGCCAGCCTGGCCTGGCCGTTGCGGCCCGGATGGAACCAGTCCCACTCGCTGAGCTGCGCACCGGTGAACCGGTAGTCGAAGACCGCCCCGCCGTCGTAGCGGCAGAGCTCGTCCCGCGCGCAGACGTCCCGCAGCGCCTCGTTGTACGCGACGACCCGCGCCAGCACCGCGTCGCGCCGTGCGACGGCCGCCGTCCCCATGTCGTCGGCGTCGCCCAGCATGGACCGGCAGATCCCCAGCTTCCAGATCTGCTTGCCCAGCGGGTTCTCCCGCCCGGTGGACCAGAGCCGCTTGAGATCCGGCACGCTCGACACATACACCTGCGACTTCGGGGCCGAGGCCCGCAGCTGCCGCATCGACGCCTCGAAGGAGGCCCGGAAGTCGGCCACCGGAGTCATCAGCCGCACCGAGTCCCGGCAGGCGTCGTTCGCGCCGATCATCACCGTGACCAGCTCCGGCCGGTCCTTCGCGGCCAGCGCCATCTGCTCCGGCAGCTGCGCGATCCTGGCACCCGACACGGCGTGGTTCCAGCTGTGCGAGCCCGCCTTCGTCGCCCCCAGCAGGCGTACGGCGAGGCTGCGCACCCCGCCGTCGGTCCCGGTCGCCCAGGACACCTCGGGACAGTCGGCCAGCACCGAGCAGGCGTCGAAGCCCCGGGTGATGGAATCCCCGACGGCCGCGATGGAAGCGGGGCTCGCGTCCCACGCCGGCGACGGGGAGGGGCTCCGTGGGCCCGTGGTGCTCCGCGACTCCGTGCCCCCGTCGGAGGTGCAGCCCGTGAGCGCGGCCGTGGCGACGAGCGCGACCGCCGCCAGAGTGACCGCGGCGCCGCGGGCGCGGCGGCGTGGCGAACGCTCAGGCATCCCTGTTTCCCCTTCGGTCACACGGGTGATTGTGCCCCTGGCACACCCGGACAGCCCCAGGTGGCGGGCCCTCGCGCCCTCGCGGGTGAATGCTGAGCGAATCATGGGCCCGGGACCGACGGTACGTCACACACCCGACCCCGGCGCACGGTAGCTTTTCCCCGTCGAACCAGTGGCGCCCGACCGGCCCGCGGACGAAATCAGCGGGTCCGGTAAGTTATCTCACGTCACATACTGTCCCTTTTCTGGAGATTCACTCCCGATGCTGTTTACTGATGACAACCTCGGGAGCCGGCCGGGAAGAGACCGTACGGGCGCGAGGCCGCTGGGGAAGGCGAACCTCGTCCCACACTGGAGGTCCCGGTGACGACACGTGGAGTCCTTTACGTTCACTCCGCACCGCGCGCGCTGTGCCCGCATGTCGAATGGGCGGTGGCGGGTGTACTCGGTGTGAGGGTCCAGCTGGACTGGACCAGACAGCCGGCCGCGCCCAACACCTGGCGGTCCGAATTCTCCTGGAAGGGCCGGGCGGGCACGGCGTCGGAGCTGGCCTCGGCCCTCCGCGGCTGGGACCTGCTGCGCTTCGAGGTGACGGCGGAGCCGTGCGCCACGGCGGAGGGCGAGCGCTACAGCTCCACGCCGGGTCTCGGCATCTTCCACGCCGTCACCGGCATGCACGGGGACATCCTGGTCCCGGAGGACCGGCTGCGGGCGGCCCTGGCGCGGTCCCTGAACGGCGAGACGGACCTGGAGGCCGAGGTCGCCAAGCTCCTCGGCAAGCCGTGGGACGACGAGCTGGAGTCCTTCCGTCACGCCGGCGAGGGCGCGCCCGTCAGGTGGCTCCACCAGGTGGTGTAGCAGGGGCCTCTTCCGGCCCCGAGCCCCGGCCGCAGACTGCGCAGAAACGTTTGGCCCTCTCCTTCGGGTACGCGAGCGTGAAGGGGCTGGTCGGCATGTGCCCGGCGACCGGCCGTGTCGGTGCGCCGCCCTGCGACACGCCGGTCGGCCGTGTCGGTGCGCCGCCTCCGTGACGGCGCGCACATGCGCGAGGCCCGCCTCCCGACGGGGAAGCGGGCCTCGCGGCAGGATCAGCCGGTCAGACCGAACGGAACGCCAGCACCACGTTGTGGCCACCGAAGCCGAACGAGTTGTTGATCGCGGCGATCGACCCTTCCGGCAGCGCACGCGGCTCACCGCGCACGACGTCCGCGTCGACAGCCTCGTCGAGGTCGTCGACATTGATGGTGGGCGGCGCCATCCGGTTGTGCAGCGCCAGGACCGTCGCCACGGTCTCGATACCGCCCGCGCCACCCAGCAGGTGACCCGTCATGGACTTCGTGGCGGAGATCGCGACATGGTCCAGGTCGTCGCCGAGCACCGCACGCAGCGCCTTGATCTCCGCGATGTCGCCCTGCGGCGTGGAGGTGGCGTGCGCGTTCAGGTGCACGACCTCCGACGGCTTCAGGTCCGTGGAGTCCAGCAGGTTCTGCATCGCGGCGGCGATCCCGCGCCCGGTGGGCTCGGGCTGCGCAATGTGGTGGGCGTCCGCGGACAGACCCTGGCCGAGCACCTCGCAGTAGATCTTGGCGCCACGCGCGGCGGCGTGCTCCGCGGACTCCAGGATCACGACGCCGGCGCCCTCGCCGAGGACGAAGCCGTCACGGGCCGTGTCGTACGGACGCGAGGCCTTCTCGGGCTCGTCGTTGCTCTTGGACATCGCCATCATGTTGGCGAAGGCCGCGATCGGCAGCGGGTGGATGGCCGCCTCGGTGCCACCGGCGACGACCACGTCGGCACGGCCGGTGCGGATCATCTCGACGGCGTACCCGATGGCCTCGGCGCCCGAAGCGCAGGCGGAGACCGGGGTGTGGACACCCGCCTGGGCGTTGACCTCGAGGCCGACGTTGGCGGCCGGGCCGTTGGGCATGAGCATGGGAACGGTGTGCGGGGAGACGCGGCGTACGCCCTTCTCCTTCAGCACGTCGTACTGGTCGAGCAGGGTGATCACGCCGCCGATGCCGGAGGCGATGACCGAACCCAGGCGCTCGGGCTGGATCTTCTCGTCCTCACCGGCCTTGCCGGTGAAGCCGGCGTCCGCCCACGCCTCGCGGGCGGCGATCAGCGCGAACTGCGCCGAACGGTCCAGCTTGCGGGCGAGCGGTCGGGGCAGTACCTCGCCGGGATCGACCGCCGCGAGGGCGGCGATCCGGACGGGCAGTTCGGCGAAACGTTCGCCCTCGAGAGGCTTGACGCCGGAACGGCCGGCCATCAGACCTTCCCAGGTCGATGCGGAGTCGCCACCCAGCGGAGTGGTTGCGCCGATACCGGTGACGACCACGGTGCGATTGGTCGGGCTCACTGGAAAATCTTCTCCACGTGTAGAGGGTCGTGAATCAGCGGCGCCACCGCCGGGTGGCGACACACGGGACGGGCTGGGATCAGCCCTGGTGCTTCAGGATGTAGTCGGCGGCGTCGCCGACCGTCTTGAGGTTCTTGACGTCCTCGTCGGGGATCTTGACGTCGAAGCGCTCTTCGGCGGCGACGACGACCTCGACCATGGACAGCGAGTCGACGTCCAGGTCGTCGGTGAAGGACTTGTCCAGCTGGACGTCCTCGACCGGGATACCGGCGATCTCGTTGACGATCTCGGCGAGACCGGTGACGATCTCTTCCTGAGTGGCGGCCATGTTGGCGCTCCTTCGATATGTTTCTGCAGGGTTCGGGCGTGCGGACCGAAAGGTCCGGTGTGCCTAGGGGAGGGTAACGACCGTCGCGGCGTAGACGAGACCCGCCCCGAAGCCGATGATGAGCGCCGTGTCGCCGCTCTTGGCCTGACCGGTCGCCAGAAGCCGCTCCATTGCGAGCGGAATCGAGGCGGCCGACGTGTTGCCGGTGGTTTCCACGTCACGGGCGACCGTGACGTGCTCCGGCAGCTTGAGCGTCTTCACCATCGAGTCGATGATCCGCATGTTTGCCTGGTGCGGAATGAAGACATCCAGGTCCTCCGGGGAGATCCCGGCCGCTTCCAGCGCCTGCTGGGCGACCTTCGCCATCTCGAAGACGGCCCAGCGGAAGACCGCCTGGCCCTCCTGCGTGATGGCCGGGAACTTGACCTCGCCCCGTTCGTTGAGCGGCAGGTTCGAGACGTCGCCGATGTGGAAGTCGTTCCACGCCACGGTCTGCTTGATGGTCTCGGACTTGTCGCCCTCGGAGCCCCAGACCGTGGGGCCGATGGCCGGCTCCTGGGACGGGCCGACCACGACCGCGCCCGCGCCGTCACCGAACAGGAAGGCCGTCGCGCGGTCCTCCAGGTCGGTGAGGTCGCTGAGCCGCTCGACGCCGATGACGAGCACGTATTCCGCCGAGCCCTCGACGATCATGCCCTTGGCGAGCGTGAGGCCGTAGCCGAAGCCCGCGCAGCCGGCCGAGATGTCGAAGGCGGCGGGCTTGCCCGCGCCGACCCGGTGCGCGATGTCGGTCGCGACGGCGGGGGTCTGCTTGAAGTGCGAGACGGTGGAGACGATGACTCCGCCGATCTGCCCGGGATCGATGCCGGCGTCCGCGATCGCCTTGCCGGAGGCCTCCACGGACATCATGGACACGGTCTCCTCGTCGGAGGCCCAGTGCCGGGTGGCGATACCGGAGCGGGAGCGGATCCACTCGTCGGACGAGTCGATCGTCTCGAGGATCACCTCGTTGGGCACGACACGGGTCGGGCGGTAGCCGCCCACACCCATGATCCGTGCGTACGGGGCGCCCTTGCTGGGCTTGATCTTCGACATGCTCTCGGGCTCCTTAGGCGCCTGCGTGCTCGGAGATGAGCGCGCGGGCCGCGTCGAGGTCGTCGGGGGTCTTGAGCGCGAGGGTCTTCACACCGGGCAGCGCGCGCTTGGCGAGCCCGACCAGGGTCCCACCGGGCGCGGCCTCGATGAGGGCGGTGACACCGAGCTCGGCGAAGGTCTCCATGCACAGGTCCCAGCGGACCGGGTTGGCGACCTGGCCGACGAGCCGCGAGATGACCTCGTCGCCGGTGGCGACCGTCTTCCCGTCGGCGTTCGACACGTATGTGATCTTGGGGTCGGTGACCGTCAGGGCGGTGGCGGCCTCACGCAGCTTGTCCACGGCCGGAGCCATGTGGTGCGTGTGGAACGCGCCGGCCACCTGGAGCGGCACCACACGGCGCACGCCCTCGGGCTTGTCCTCGACCAGCGCGGCGATCTGCGCCGTGGTGCCGGCGGCGACGATCTGCCCGCCGCCGTTGACATTGGCCGGGGTGAGCCCCAGCTTCTCCAGGTGCGGGACCGTGACGTCCGGGTCCCCGCCGAGGAGCGCGGCCATGCCGGTCTCGGTCACCGCTGCGGCCTCGGCCATGCCGAGACCCCGGGTGCGTACGAAACGGAGCGCCGCCTCGTCGTCGATGACACCGGCCAGCGCGGCGGCGGTGATCTCACCGACGCTGTGTCCGGCGACGACGCCGGGGGAGGCGTCCAGGGCGGCGGCGGAGAGGAGACCCGCGGCGACCAGCAGCGGCTGAGCCACCGCCGTGTCGCGGATCTCGTCAGCGTCGGCCTTCGTGCCGTAATGGGCAAGGTCGAGCCCGATGGCGTCGGACCATCCCGCGATGCGGTCGGCGGCACCGGGGAGTTCGAGCCAGGGAGTCAGGAAGCCGGGCGTCTGAGCGCCTTGGCCGGGAGCGACGAGTACGAGCACCCTCACACTCTCTCTTGTGGACGGCCCCGGATGCCCGTGGGGACAGGGACGAAGAACCGTCAGGGGAATTGTTGAAGTTCGACAAAAGTCTAGGACTGAGTGTCCCCGGCGGCCAAGCGCCCCAGGATGAGGGCGATCCGCAGCGTGAACGCGGAACGGACGTCGGAGGGTGACCAGCCGGTGACGTCGGTCACACGTCGCAGCCGGTAGCGCACGGTATTGGGGTGCACGAACAGCATCCGTGCCGCGCCCTCAAGACTGCTCGCCTGCTCCAGATACACACTCAGCGTCTCCAGAAGTGCCGAACCCGCTTCTTCGAGCGGTCTGTAGATCTCCTCCACCAGCTGATCGCGCGCGGCGGGGTCTCCCGCCATCGCACGCTCAGGAAGGAGATCGTCCGACAGGACGGGCCTCGGAGCGTCCTGCCACGCCGAGCAGGCTTTGAGACCGGCGGCCGCGGCCTGCGCGGACCGGGTGGCCGCGAGGAGGTCGGGCACCACGGGCCCGGCGACGACGGGACCGGCCGCATACGGTCCGATCAGCGACTTCGCGACGTTCAGGGGGTTGTCGCTGCCGCCCGCGATCACCACCAGACGATGACCGAGGACCCCGGTCAGGACCTGGAGCTTCGCGTGCCTGGCCGCCCGCCGGATCGCCTCCACGGTGAGTTCGCTGTCGCCCTCGGGGGCGGTGCCGAGGACGACGCACACATGCTCGGGGGAGTTCCAGCCGAGGGCGGCGGCCCGGGACACGGCACCCTCGTCCGCCTCGCCGGACAGCACCGCGTTCACCACGAGCGACTCCAGGCGGGCGTCCCACGCGCCGCGGGCCTCCGCGGCCTGCGCGTAGACCTGCGCGGTCGCAAACGCGATCTCGCGCGCGTAGACGAGGAGCGCCTCACGCAGCACCGACTCGTCGCCGGGCGCCGCGACCTCCTCGATCGCGGTCTCCATGACCTCGATCGTCGTACGCACCATCTCGACGGTCTGCCGCAGGGTGATCGCCCGCGTCAGCTCGCGCGGAGCCGTGCCGAACACATCGGTGGAGATGGCCTGCGGAGTCTCCGGGTGCCGGAACCACTCGGTGAACGCGGCGATACCGGCCTGGGCGACCAGGCCGATCCAGGACCGGTTCTCCGGTGGCATCGCCCGGTACCACGGCAGCGTCTCGTCCATGCGGGCGATGGCGTTCGCGGCCAGCCGGCCGGAGGACTGCTCCAGGCGTTTCAGGGTCGCGGCGTGGAGATGGGCGTCATGCGAGGCGGGCTGCTCAGGATCGGGTCGGGGCACGCACACAAGACTGCCTTATCGGGACAGGTGCCCGGAGGGCCGGGGCGGAAGACCGGCCGACGGGGATACCTTGGTGGCGTGATGTACGTACGCCGCTCCGGGGACCGGTTCCGCGGCGGAGACCCGGCCACGGGTGACTCCGCGGGCATCGAGACGCTGCACGCATTCTCCTTCGGGCGGTTCTACGACCCGGACAATCTGCGCTTCGGGCCGATCCTGGCCTGCAACGAGGAGCGTCTCGCCCCGGGCGCCGGCTTCGACGAGCATCCGCACAGCCACACCGAGATCGTCACCTGGGTGGTGGAGGGCGAACTCACCCACCGCGACTCGGCCTCCCGCGCCACCGTCGTACGGGCCGGGGACGTCCAGCACCTCAGCTCGGCCGCCGGGGTGCGGCATGTCGAGCGCAACGACGGGGAACACCCGCTGACGTTCATCCAGATGTGGCTGGCCCCTCTGCGGGCCGGTGGGGAGCCCTCCTACACGCACGTCGCCGGGATCGCCGATTCCACCCCCTACGCCCTCCCCGAGGCGGGCGCCATGCTCCATGTGCGCAGGCAGGCCGCGGGAGAGCGGACCGCCGTGCCCGACGCGGCGGGTGTCTACGTCCACGTCGTGCGGGGCCGCGTGCTCCTCGCGGGCGAGGAGCTGGGGCCGGGCGACTCGGCCCGGATCACGGAGTCCCGGGGGCTGGAGCTGGAGGCGCTGGAACCGGCCGAGACGCTGCTCTGGGAGCTCGCCGAGGTGTGAGGCTACGGCCTCTCCAGCAGCCCGAGTTCGAGTGCCCTGACCACCGCGTGCGTGCGGTCGCCGACGTCCAGTTTGGCGAAGACCCGCAGCAGATGCGTCTTCACCGTGGCCTCCGTGATGACCAGCCGGCGGCCGATCTCCACGTTGGACAGCCCGTCCGCCACCGCGCCCAGCACGTCCACCTCCCGTCTCGTCAGCGTCACCGGGGCCGGCATCCGCATCCGGGCCACCAGCCGCGCCGCGACGCGCGGAGCCAGCACCGTCTCGCCCCGGGACGCGGAGTGGACGGCGTCCACCAGCTGCTCGCGGGTGGCGTCCTTGAGCAGGTAGCCGATGGCGCCGGCCTCGACCGCGCGCTCGATCTCCGCGTCGGTCTCGTACGTGGTCAGGATCAGCACCCGGGTCCGGGCGGGCCCGGCGACGATCTCCGTGGTGGCGCTCGTCCCGTCGAGGACGGGCATCCGCAGATCCATCAGCGCCACGTCGGGCTCCAGCCGTTCGACGAGCCCGACGGCCGCCCGGCCGTCCTCGGCCTCGCCGACGATCTCGATGGTGGGTTCGTCGGCCAGCAGGGCGACGACCCCGGCGCGCATCACCGTATGGTCGTCCGCCACGATGATCCGGAGCCTCTTCTCCGCCGCCCCTTGCGTCATCTCAGCCCTGTCCGTCGGTGGGAATCATGGCCAGGACGCGCGTGCCGTCGCCGACCGAGCTGGTGACGGTGAGCTCGCCGCCGAGCTCGGCCAGCCGCTTGCGCATCCCGTGCAGCCCGAAGCCGTGGGAGTCCTCCGCCACGAAGCCGCGGCCGTCGTCGGTGATCTCCAGCTCCACCCCGTACGGCTGCGCGGTGAGGACCACCTCCACGGCGGAGGCCGCCGCGTGCTTGCGGATGTTGGCGAGGGACTCCTGGGTGCAGCGCAGGAGGGCGATCCGGGTCTGCTGGTCGCAGGCGACGTCCGGCAGTTCGGAGACGACGCCGATCCCGGTGTCCTCGGTGAAGCGGTCCAGGGTCCGGCGCAGGGTGTCCGCCACCGAGCCGGCGGCGACACCGCTGCGCGGGGCGGAACCGACGAGGACGCGCGCCTCGGCCAGGTTCTCGCGGGCGGTGTTCTCGATCGCGAGCAGTTGCTTCCCGCTCCGGCCCGGGTCGGTCTCCAGGCCGGATCTGGCCGCTTCCGCGAGCACGATGATGGACGCGAACCCCTGGGCGAGCGTGTCGTGGATCTCCCTCGCGAGACGCTCGCGCTCGTCCGCCGCCCCCTGGCGGTGGTGCGCCTCGACCAGCCGGAGCCGGGCGTCCTCCAGTTCGGCGTTCAGCCGGCGGGCCCGCGCGTCGGCGTCCTCGGTGATGCGGCGTACGCCCAGCCCGATCAGCACGCCGGCCGCGTAGCCGATGACCGTGAAGATCACGTTGCCGGTGAAGAACTCCCCGTCCCAGCCCTGGCGTAGGACGTTGCCGGCCACGACCCCCGCCGCGGCGGCCCCGCTGAGGGCGATCGCGGCACGCGCGCTCGTGGTGTAGATCCAGAAGTGCGGCAGCGTCACCACGAAGAGCGCCGCGCCGCCGTCCAGGAGGTACGACATCGCGCCCAGGCCCACGACGAGGACGTACAGGTAGGGGCGGGGGCGCAGGACGGGGCTGCCGGGGAACAGCCCCACCGCGCCGTACGACAGGGCGAGCACGACCAGCAGCACCAGTACCGGATACCTCGTCGCGCCGGGTGCGTCGGCGACCGCGATGGCCGGAGGGACCACGCCCAGCAGCACCCAGAACACGGCGTTCCACCGGTGCAGCGACGGTACGTCCAACTCGGTTTCGGGCTGCGGCCGTTGCTTCACCGCGTCAGCCTACTTCCGCCGGCTGACCGGCAACAGGCTCCTGGGACCGCTCCGTCCGTCCGGGGCGCCCCGGCCACCAGGCGCGTTCGCCGAGGAGCAGCAGCACCGACGGGAGGACCATGAGCCGGATGACCACGGCGTCCAGCAGGACGGCCACGGCCAGGCAGAAGCCCATCTGCTTCATCTCGGTGAGGTGCAGGGCCACGAACGCGCCGAACACCGTCACCATCACGATCGCCGCGCTGGTCACCACCTTGGCCGACCGGTTGATGCCCTCCAGCACCGCCTCCCGGGCGGACAAGCCGTTCTGTCCGGCCTCCTGGATCCGGCTGACCACGAACACCTGGTAGTCCATCGACAGGCCGAAGAGGATCACGACGAGGAACAGCGGCACCCTGGACGCGATCGCCCCGAGGGAGTCGAAGGCCAGCAGGCCCTCCGCCCATGTCCCCTGGAAGACGAGGACGAGCATGCCGAGCGAGGCGCCGGCGGACAGCAGGTTGAGCACGACGCCGATGGCGCCGATGACCACCGAGCGGAACGCCCACACGGTCATCAGGAAGGTCATCAGCAGCAGGAACCCGAGGACCAGCGGAAGCTTGTCGCTCTCGTGGGTCACGTAGTCGCGGCCCCGGGCCACGTCGCCGCTCACCCCCGTCTCCACGCCGGACAGTTGGCCGACGGTCGCGGGGATGTGGTCCTGGCGGAGGTGTCCGAGCGATTCGATCGCCTCGGCG
Organism: Streptomyces sp. NBC_01166; assembly: GCF_045039765.1. Classification (NCBI taxonomy): domain Bacteria; kingdom Bacillati; phylum Actinomycetota; class Actinomycetes; order Kitasatosporales; family Streptomycetaceae; genus Streptomyces; species Streptomyces sp. NBC_01166. The sequence continues at coordinate 2,686,065 of NZ_CP108613.1, read as the reverse complement.
GAGGGCGCGGGGTGGGGGACCGAGAGTTCCAGCACGCTGATCCGGCCGTCTGTCGACGTACGCACCGTGGGCTCCGCGTCCTCCGCCCGCTCCGTGAACAGCGGATCCGCCTGGACGCGCCGGCCGAGGTCCACCAGCGCCTGCTTCACCTCCGCGGCCCGCTCCGGGGTGGAGCGGCTGACGACCTCGTGCGTGACGAAGAGTTCGGGGAAGCTCCCGGTCAGCCGGTCGTAGACCTGCATGGCAGGGATGTCGCGGGAGAAGGTGTCCTTGCCCGGGTCGACGAGCTTCAGGCCGAGCGCGGGTGCCGCCAGGCCGAGCATGACGAGGACCGACAGGCACAGGGTGAGGGCGGGCCGGGTCCGGGCGGGGCGCAGAAGGGCGCCGAACACCCGCCCGGTCTCCGGCTTCCCGGCCCGGGCCGGCTTGCCGCGCTTCGCCCGGCGGGCGGCTCTCCGGGGGGCGAGACGTTCCGTACGGCGGCCTATCGTGACCAGCAGCGCGGGGAGCACGGTGAGCGAGCTGGCCACGGCGACGGCCACGACGAGGATGGTCCCGGTCGCCAGCGAGGAGAAGATGACGTCCGTGGCCAGATACAGGGTGGCGGTGGAGACGATCACGGCGAGCCCCGAGACCACGATGGCCCGGCCCGCCGTCGCCGCGGCCAGCTCCACGAGCGCTTCCGAGCTGAGCCGCCCGCCCGCGCGTGCCCGTTCCTCACGTTCACGCTTCAGGTAGAAGAGCGTGTAGTCGACGCCCACCGCCAGGCCGATGAGCAGGATGAGGTTCATCCCGACGCCGGCGTCGGGCATGACGTGCGAGGCGACCATGGACAGCCCCATCGCCGCGGCGATCGAGGAGAGCGCCAGAAGCAACGGCACGCCCGCCATGGTCACCGAGCCGAACACGATCAGCAGGGTGATGACGGTGACGGGCAGACTGATGCGTTCGGAGAGTGCGAGATCCTCACCGCGCTGGTCGTTGACGCCCTTGCTGATCGCGGGAGACCCGGTCTCCTCCACCACCAGGTCCGGGTGGTCGGCGCCCACCGCCGCCGTCTGCTCCAGGAGCGGTACGACGTTCTTCTTCCCCTCCAGCTCGGGGCCGTTCAGGACCACCGAGACCAGCAGGACCTCGCCGTCCTCCGAGCGGACGGGAGCGGCCACGCTTTCCACCTCGGGCAGGTCGCGCATCCGCGCGGTCACGTCCTGGGCCGCCGCGCCGGCGGCTGCCATGTCCAGCTGCCCCGACCTGGCCCGGATCATGATGCGCTCGGTGGGGGAGCGCTCCAGGCCGCCCTCGGTGGCCATCGCCTCGGCGCGTCCCGCCTCACCGACCCAGAAGTCCTCGGTGGTGGCCTGGTCGGTTCCCATCGCGATGCCGGCGCCGAGGCACAGGACGACGAAGGCGAACCACCCGGCGATCGCCCGCCCGGCGTGCCGGGCACTCCATCGGGCCATGCGTACAGGTAGTTGTCTCATGCCGGAAAGCCTGGCCGGAGGGGGACTGCCCCCGACACGACCTCCCGGTTGAACCTCGTGTCCACCGACCGGTGGACAACAGGGGTGCTGTCAGCGGTGGTCGGTCCGTCGCGGACGTCACTGCTTGCCGGTGCCGACGGGGTCGACCACGACCTTCTGGTCGGCGCCGTCGGCGATCTGGAGGCGGAGGGAGACCGACAGGGCCTTGGAGTGGGTCTCGTTGGGCGGGGTGATTTCGATGGCGCTGACGTACGCGCCCGTGCCCTCGGCCTGCGGGTAGTGCAGGGTGAAGCGGGTGGCCTCGCCGGGGCCGATGGCGACGGCCGGGGCGGCGAGGTCGCTGCGCTTGGCGCTGAGGGGCCCGGAGGCGTCCTGGGACCTGAGGTCGACTCCCGGGAAGCCCTTGAGCGAGCAGGTGTCGCCACCCGTGTTCGTGAGACTGACCAGGAGGGTTCCCTCACCCATGCCGGGGGAGGTGTCGAAGTCGAGGTCCGCCGTCCTGCAGGTGCCGGTGGTGATCTGCCCGTTGCCGCTGCCGGCGGCGGACGTCGTGGTCGAGTCGCCACCGCTGGTCGAGGTGTTCTCGTCGGAGTCGCCGCTGCCCCCAGAGGTTCCGGAGGCCTCGGACGAGGACGAGGCGGCCGAGGATCCCGAGTCGCTGGTGGTGGCGGCGGAGCCCTCGTTCCCCTGGCAGGCGGTGAGCGAGAGACCCGCGGTGAGGACCAGAGCGGCGAGGGTGAGGTTCTTGGTGCGCATCGTTTCTTCCTTGCGGTCGGTGCCGTCCGCCCGGTGCGAGCGAGCGTTGCTGATCATCAAGACCCGCAGCGGCCCCTGGGCCGTTCCTCCCGGCCGCCGCCTAATACATGCCCGTTACACGCGACTGCGCGGGGCGGGGTGCGGCCGCCGGTCGCGCACCGCCCGGGGCCCCGGGTCGCGCAGCGCTGCCAGGCCCGTGAAATGGGGCCCGGGCGCCCCGGGGAGCGGTGCGTCGTCATGCACCCGCCGGCGGTTTCCGGACGCCTGGCCGTGGGTGCCGGCTGCTGGGACAGACCCGTGACCCGGCGCCCCTTGAACATCATCGGCGGCACAATCTCTTCACCCGCGCCACACCTCGTGGTTCCACCGGTACGTGACCGCCCGCGGACAGCGGGGAGGATGTGGACCTACGTGATCTGAGGGAGTTCGCATGGCCGTTGTCCACCGCACCACCATGGCGCCCACCAAGCTGGAGCTGCTCACCGGCTGGCTGCCCCGGCAGGACTGGTACGTCGGCGAAACGGAGACGCCGGAACTGGCCCGGGTCGGTGGTTTCCGCCTGGACGACCCGGGGGGCGCCGTCGGGATCGAGTTCATGGTCGTGGTGGACACCACCGCGCCGGACCGCGTGGCGTACGCGGTCCCGCTGGGCTACCGGGGCGAGGTGCTGGAACGCGCCCCGGCCGAGGCGCTGATCGGTACCTCCGAGCACGGGGTGCTCGGCACCCGGTGGATCTACGACGGTGTCCACGACCCGGTCGTGACGGCGCAGTTGCATGCGCTCCTGCGCGGCGACACGATGCCGCAGCACCTGACCCGGAGCGATACCCCCGACCCGACCGTCACGGTGCACGGAGCCGGCCCCGACGACGGCCACGACGTCCGGGTCAACCGCGTCCTGCGGCCCACGGAGGCCGAGCAGGCGCCTCCCGGAGGCCTCGTCGCCGGATGGACCTGGCCGGACGGTACGGCTGCGCGGGGCGCGCTAGCGGTCGTCGCGCCGTCGTGAGAGACGGCGCGTGCCCCGGCCCCGGGGTCAGCGCCGTGCCAGCGCCAGCATGCTCAGCCCGAACATCAGCACGCCCAGGGGGAGGTGGACCGACGGTATGTGCGCGATGCCGAGCACGACCTGGGCCGAGGCGAGGACCAGGAAGCCGGTCGCGTGCAGAACGGGCCGGAGCGAGCCGCCGCCCGGCTTCCACGCCAGCACCGCCGCGAGCAGATACAGCATCGACGCCCCGTACATGACGCGGGCCCCGACGCTGTGCAGGGTCTCCCCGTAGGACGCGGTCAGCAGCAGTCCGGCGGAGACCGCCTGAAGGAAGATGGTCAGGGTCTGCAGGGTGATCGCGATCCGCAGAAACGAGAAGCGGTGCTGTGCCGTCGCCTGGGTTGCCATGGATCGGTCCCCTTTTCCCGCCCTGGGGGCAGTAGATCGATAAGGTCTCACCAGCCCGACGACGCGGGCCCGCGAAAGGTAAGGCGAGGGGGCGGCCGGGGCATGGGGACGGCGGGGACGAGTGCCGACGAGGTAGCCGGCGAGCGGCGCCAGCTGATCAATGTCGCCTATCGGTTGCTCGGTTCGCTGGCCGAGTCCGAGGACGCCGTGCAGGAGGCCTACGCACGCTGGTACGCGCTGCCGCGAAGCCGGCGGGACGAGATCGTGTCCCCAGGGGCGTGGCTGACGACGGTGACCGGCCGCATCTGCCTGGACGTGCTCGGCTCGGCACGCGCCCGGCGTGAACACTACGTCGGGGCGTGGCTGCCCGATCCGCTGCCCACCCGGGCCGAATGGGACCACGGCCACGGCACCGACCCCGCCGACCAGATGGTCCTGGACGAATCGGTGACGATGGCCTTCCTCGTCGTCCTGGAGTCGATGACCCCGGCCGAGCGGGTGGCGTTCGTCCTGCACGACGTCTTCCGCTACCGCTTCGCCGAGATCGGCGGCATCCTCGACCGGACCCCCGCGGCCTGCAAACAGCTCGCGGCCTCCGCCCGGCGGCGGGTGCGCGGAGAGCGGGAACCGGTGACGGGGGCGGGGCAGGCCGACGCGGTACGGCAGGTGAAGGAGGCGTGGGAGACCAAGAACATCGCGGCTCTCGTCGACCTTCTCGACCCGGCCGCCGTGATGACGGCCGACGGTGGCGGCATGGTGGGCACGGTCCTGCGCCCGGTCGAAGGCGGTGCCCGCATCGCCCAGTACATGGTCGCCATCGCCGACATGGCTCCGGGGCTCGAACTCGTCGAGCGGTCGGTCAACGGGGCGCCGGGCCTGGTGGCCAGGCGTGCCGGCGCCGTCATGACCGTGGCCTCGTTCGACGTCGCCGACGGCCGCGTCACCCGGATCTGGGTGGTCCGCAACCCGGAGAAACTGCGGCCGTGGGCGCCCTAACTCTTCGGCTTCTCCGCCAGTTCGTCCAGTTCACGTATGGCCTGGGCGTGGGCGCTCATCCGGCGCGAGACCGTGCCGATCGCGAAGAGTGATCCGCCGACGACCGAGACCGGTACGGAGGCCCCGAGCACGGCCAGGACCTCGGGCCAGTCGCGTTCCTTCGCGCAGTCACTGCCGGCCTCGCCCGTGTTGGCCGTGCCCCTCTCCGTGAACAGCGGGGCCTTGCAGTCGGTGGTGTCGGCCTCGTACGGAAGCATCAGCAGCATGGCGCACCAGATCCAGAGGATCGCGGCCAGGGCCAGCAGGACCAGGCCCCAGGTGCGGGTCTTCCCTGCCCGGTCCCGGAAGTCCATGTCGTAATAGTTCGATCGCATAGCCGTCGAACCTATCGGAGCCCGCGCACGGCCGGTCTGCCGGGCCTGACCAGCGGGATCAGTCCGGGAAGCGCCCCAGCCACGCTTCCAGTACGGCGAAGTCCGCGCCGGTGAGGCCGCGCCAGGCCTCGACGCGGTGGAGGAGTGCCCGCCCCGGATGGTGTGCCTCCACCCAGGCGCGGTCGGCCTCGGCGATCTCGTCGTCGACCCACGCGAAGGGGCGCCCGGCGGCCCACCGGACGAGGGCCGGAGTCTTCCAGTGGAGCCCGGACGTCCCGCCCGCGTGGGACGGCTCCGGCCAGGTCACGACGGGGAGTTCGGGCAGACCGAGCCACGGCGCGACGCACTCGTTCGCGTCGGACATCCACGTCGTGGCCCACACCAGCTCGCACGGCAACGCCCTCAGCCGGCGTCCGTGGTCGGGATCGATTCTCGCGATCAGCGGATTCGGGCCGCTCTCGCCGAAGGTGGGATATCCGTCCGGGAGTTGCTCCCGGGTCGCGCCGAACGGGATCAGCGGACCATCGACATCGAGGAACAGGACAGGGGGCGCGGAGGCGGACACGCCTGCACGGTACCGGCGTTCGGGCGCGGGTGCACCGCGATGTTTCCGGCTGCACATCCGCTCTCAGCGATGGAGGACAGCCTGTTCGAGCAGGCCCTTGAGGGCGCGTTGCTGCTCCACGGTGAGTCCGGCCAGCGGTGAGTCCTCGGCGAGGGATTCGAGGAGCCGCTCGCGGAGGTCGCCGCCTTCGGGGGTGAGCACCAGGTGCTTGGCCCTGCGGTCCGTGGGGTGCGCGCGGCGCTCGACCAGCCCCTGCTTCTCCAGCTTGTCGGCGACGAACGTCGCGTTGGAGGGCTCGCAGCTCATGCGTTCGGCTAGCTCGCGCATGGACATCGGGCCGGTCATCTCGCGCAGGGCGGTGGCCTGGGCCGCAGTGAGACCCAGGGGTACGGCGCGCGTGCGTACGTGATCGGCGATCTGCTGGGCCAGTCCGCTCACCAGGCCGCACAGCTCCCGCTCGGCGATGGCGTGCGCGTCCGGTGATGTCGTCATGGACGCATCATAGGCGATTCCATCAAGACAGTATATTTCAAGCTTGCATGATTCTAGCTTGATGTTTATGGTTGGGGTCGTCGCCAAGTGGGAGGGGCAAGGGTCATGAGTGGTAAGGCAGTTGACGAGATCGAGCGGTTCCGGCGGGCGGGCGTTGTTCGCTCGGTGTGGCTCGGGGAGACGAAAGTGTCGGTGGTCCCGGACGGTGTCGTGCGGCTCAGGCCGCGTGCGCTGCTCCCCGACACCAGCGACGACGTGTGGGCCGCGCACCCTGAGCTCCTGGACGCGTCCGGCACTCTCGCGGGGAGCCTGGGAGGCCTGCTCGTGGAGAACGGTGACCGCGCACTCCTGATCGACGCAGGGTTCGGGCCACAGGCGCTGGAGGCCGATCCGACCGGTCCACGCGGCGCCATTCACGGAGGCGCGCTCCTGGACAGTCTGGCCCAACTCGGCCGCAGGCCGGAGGAGATCGAGGCAGTGGCCTTCAGCCATCTGCACCCCGACCACATCGGCTGGGCCTGGCTTCCCGCCCAGGGGGAGTCCCGGCCCGCGTTGGCCCAAGCCGAGTATCTCGTGGCCGAGCCGGAGTGGGCCGAGCGTGCCCTGCTGGAGGAGCAGGGCATGGCAAAGGAGGTCGACGGTCTGGCTCCGCGCGTCCGCACCGTGGCCGACGGGAAGGAGATCTTCCCAGGCGTACGGGTCCGGATCGCCGTCGGTCACACGGCGGGCCACGCCGAGTTCGTCATCACCTCGGGCGGCCGCCGGCTGATCGCCTTCGGTGACGCCCTGCACTCGCCGGTCCAGGTGGGTCATCCCGAATGGTCGTCCGCGTTCGACCACGACCCGGCCCGCGCCGCCGACCATCGGCGTGCTCTCGTGGCCGAGTTGGAGGATTCCGACACGATCGGCTTCGGTATCCACTTCGCCGACGTACCGTTCGGGCACGTCCGACGGACCGGCGAGGGCCCCGCCTGGGTCCCCCTGGACGAGTGACCGGCGGGTGTCAGCGGAGCCCGTCCACGAAGGCCTGCCAGGCGTCGGTGCTCATGACGATCACGGGGCCGGCGGGGTTCTTGCTGTCGCGGACGGGGACGGATGCGGAGCAGCCGTCGGCGACCTCTACGCAATCACCGCCGGTGCTGCCGCTGTACGAGGACTTCCGCCAGGCGGCGCCGCCGGTGACGGTGCACTCGACGCATTCGCCGCCGGTGTTTCCGCTGTAGCTGGACTTACGCCACGGCGTGCTCTTCAGGTTCGGGCTGGTTGCCATAACGCTCCTCCATCACACGGGCGATCAGCGCCGCGGAATCCTCGACGGAGAGGGCTGCGGCCTGCAAGTGAGCGTAGCGGCGCGCGGCCTCTCTCGTGGTTTCGGGGTTGGCCGTCATGTGGCCGGAAATGAGGTCTTCTGTGTAGACGATGTCCGGGTCGTTGGCGAACCGCATCGCAGTGAACGACCCGGCCAGGCTCGTGTGTTCACCCGTCAAGAACGGCAGCACCTGGATCCGCATCCACCGGTGCCTCGTGAACTCCAACAAGCGCGCCAGTTGGTTCCGCATGACCTCGCGCCCGCCGATCGGCCGGTGCAGCACCGCCTCGTCCAGGATCGCCCAGGCCAGCGGCGGCTGCTCACGCTCCAGGATCCGCTGGCGTTCCATCCTGGCCGCGACCAGGCCCTCCAGGTCGTCGGGCATACCGGTGGCCAGGACCGCTCGCGCGTACTCCTCCGTCTGCAACAGCCCGTACACCAACTGCGCCTGGTACGTGGAGATGTACGTCGCCCGCGCCTCCATGTCCGCGTACGCCTGGAACCACGTCGGCAGTTGGCTCCGCAGGACCAGGCCGACCAGCCGTGAGAACACCCCGTCCGTGCCGAGCGCGGCGTCCAGGCGCTCCGAGAAGTCGCGGGTCGGGACCTTCTTCGTCGTCTCGATCTGGCCGATCAGTGAACCCGTGCAGAAGATGATCTCGCCGAGCTGGCCCTGCTTGAGGCCGACGGCCTCCCGTCGGCGGCGCAGCTCCCAGCCGTAGAAGTCCAAGGGGGATGCGCTCGGGTCGAGTGACTGCACATGGGCCACGGAGGGTGCCTCTCGCTCCAACGCCTGGCGGCGTTTGTTCCAAGTCGTAGCCGAGAGTAATCAACCCGCTGCATCCTGGTGACATGAATCACGTATCCGGCACCCGGACCGGTGACATGGAAGCGGTCTACCGTGCCGATCTCGCGATGGGCGCGCACTCGGCCCGTCATCTGCGCCGCATCCTGCGGATCTACCTCACCCGCTGGGGCCTGCTCGATGTGGCGGACGCGGCGGAGCTCGCCCTCACCGAGCTGATCGCCAACGTCGTACGGCATGTTCCCGGCCGGCGCTGCCAGACCCTCATCTTCCTGCTCCCCGCCGGGGGCGTGCGCGTCGAGGTCGCGGACGCGTGCCCCCGGCTGCCCCGCCCCGTCGACGGGGACGTGCTCGACGAGGGCGGCCGGGGGCTGCTCCTGGTGGACGCCGTCGCCGACAAGTGGGGCGTGGAGGAGCGCCGCGACGGGTGCGGGAAGACGGTGTGGTTCGAGTGCGCTCAGCGGGACGCGGCGAGCTCCGCGAGCACCGCGTCGGTGAACGGCGTCCAGACCTCGGCCGCCCACGGTCCGAAGGCCCGGTCCGTCAGCGCGACGCAGGCCGCGCCCGCCGCCGGGTCGATCCAGAGGAACGTGCCGGACTGGCCGAAGTGGCCGAAGGTGGCGGGGGATGAGGAGAGCCCGGTCCAGTGCGGTGACTTGGAGTCGCGGATCTCGAAGCCGAGCCCCCAGTCGTTCGGGTTCTGGTGACCGTAACCGGGGAGCACGCCCTTCAGGCCGGGATGTACGACGGTCTGCGCCTCCAGGACCGTACGCGGGTCGAGGAGGCGCGGGGCCTGCACCTCCGCCGCGAAGCGCACGAGGTCGTCCACGGTCGAGACGCCGTCCTTGGCCGGGGAGCCCTCCAGGGTCGTCGACGTCATGCCCAGGGGTTCCAGGACGGCCTGGCGGGCGTACTCGGCGAACGGGATCTCCGTGGCCTTCGCGATGTGGTCGCCGAGCACCTCGAAGCCGGCGTTGGAATACAGCCTGCGGGTGCCGGGAGGCGCGGTGACCCGGTGTTCGTCGAAGGCGAGGCCGCTGGTGTGCGCGAGGAGGTGGCGGACGGTCGAGCCCTCGGGGCCGGCCGGCTCGTCCAGCTCGACGGCGCCCTCCTCGTACGCCACCAGAGCCGCGTAGGCCGCCAGCGGCTTGGTCACCGAGGCCAGCGGGAAGCGGTGCGCGGTGGGACCATGGGTACCCAGGAGCGTGCCGTCCGAGGTGACGACGGCGGCTGCCGCGGTGGGGACGGGCCAGTTCTCGATCATCGCCAGGCTCTGCATGCGTATGAGCCTAACGGGAGCCGAATCCGGGGTCGCGACCCGATTACGCTTGCTTGGAGTGCACTCCAACGTTCTAGCGTGGAGGCCATGACGGTGATGGAGAGCAGTTCCGCACGGACGGACACCCGCGCTTCCGCCCCGAAGGCGCATCCACGCCCCGAGGGCCAGGACCACTACACCATCAGCGAGGTCGTCGCGTTCTGCGGGCTCACCGCCCACACGCTGCGCTGGTACGAGCGGATCGGCCTGATGCCGCACGTCGACCGCTCCCACACGGGCCAACGCCGCTTCAGCAACCGCGACCTGGACTGGCTGACCTTCGTCGGCAAGCTGAGGCTGACCGGAATGCCGGTCGCCGACATGGTCCGGTACGCGGAACTGCTCAGGGAGGGCGACCACACCTTCGCCGAGCGGCAGGAACTGCTGGAGGCGACCCGTCGCGACGTGAAGACACGGATCGCGGAACTCCAGGGGACCCTCGCCGTGCTCGACTTCAAGATCGACTTTTATGGCGGCGCCCGCGCGGCGTCGGAATCGGAAAGGGCCTGACGATATGAGTGAGACCGGAAAGATCGCGACCGTACAGCTCGCCGACGGAGGCCCGCAGGTCGGTGTGCAGGGGCTCGGCTGCATGGGGATCAGCGAGTTCTACGGAACCACCGATGAGCCCGCCGCCCGGGACACCCTGGAGGCGGCGCTGCAGGCCGGCGTCACCCTCTTCGACACCGCGGACATCTACGGGAGCGGTGCCAACGAGACGTTCCTCGCGCCGTTCGTCGGGGCGCACCGCGACGAGATCACGCTGGCGACCAAATTCGCCATCGAGCGGAGGGACGACGACCCGCACTACCGGGGTGTGCGCAACGACCCCGCGTACATCCGCCAGGCCGTGGAGGCCAGCCTGCGCCGGCTGGGCACCGATGTCATCGACCTCTACTACATGCACCGCCGCGACCCGCTCGTCCCGTTCGCCGAATCGGTGGGTGCGATGGCCGAGCTCGTACAGCAGGGCAAGGTCAAGCAGCTCGGGCTGAGCGAGGTGACCGGGGACGAGCTCCGCGAGGCGCACGCCGTGCACCCGATCGCGGCCCTGCAGTCCGAGTGGTCGCTCTTCAGCCGGGACGTGGAGCGCAGCGCCGTGCCCGCGGCCGTCGAGCTCGGGGTGACCCTCGTGCCGTACTCGCCCCTCGGCCGCGGCTTCCTGACCGGGGCGTTCGCGGACGCGGCCAAGGACCTGGGGGAGGACGACTTCCGCAAGCACCAGCCGCGCTTCACCGGGGAGAACGCGAAGACCAACGCCGCGCTGCTGGAGCCGGTGCACAAGATCGCGGCGGCGCACGGCGTGACGGCCGCGCAGGTCGCCCTGGCCTGGGTGCAGCAGCGGGCCCAGGTGCACGGCCTGACCGTGGTGCCGATCCCCGGTACGCGCAAGCGGAGCCGTCTGCTGGAGAACGTGGCGGCGACCCGGCTCTCGCTGACCGAGCAGGAGCTGGAGCTGCTGGAGCCCATCGCGGGCCAGGTGGCGGGGGACCGCTACCCGGACATGAGCAACACGGCCACCGCGCGGGAGTAGCACCTCAGGCCAGCCGGAGCGCGAAGACCGCGAAGCCCGCCGCGAGCAGCCCGGCCGCTGCCCGGCGGGTGTTCGCCGTCCGGCCGGCGGTCTGCCAGGGCGCCTCGAACCTGCGGGCGTACCGGGAGATCAGCACGAGCAGGGCGGCGAACACCGGCATCCACGCCAGCCGGGCCAGGATCCAGCCGAGCGAGTCCGGGTCGGTGGTCAGCCCGGGCACGGCGCCGGCGAAGGAGGCCGGGACGGCGGCGGCCAGCATCGCCGTCTGGTGCCAGCACAGGATCGTCATCGCCGACAGGTTGATGACCACCACGGGCGCCCACAGCACGGGGCGGCGCAGCGCCCGGCCGATCTGGCCGTGCAGCAGGACCGCCGCACCGCTCTGCGCGGAGGCCAGGGCGAGGACCAGCAGCGACGGCGGATGCGAATTGGTCCGGGCCTCGCCCGGTACGCCGACCATCGAGGCCGGGTAGTGGAAGGCGAGCAGCAACACGGCGAACAGGGCCGTGCCGCCGACGAGCAGGAGCCGGGCACCCCGCCGGGAGAGGCGGCCCTCGCCCCAGCTGACGCCGAGCTGATACGCGAAGAGCCAGCCGGGCAGGATGTTCAGCAGGCTCAGCCAGGACGGCACGGCGTCCGCGTACGGCCCGTAGCGCAGGAAGTCGACCGCGGCGACCGAGCCGATCAGCGGGGCGGCCGCCCAGCCGCCGAGCCGCCGGGCCAGCCGTACGCAGCACGGCGTGAGTGCCGTGACCACGGCGTACACCCCGACGAACCAGAGCGGCTGGATCACCAGCTTCGCCCCCGTACGCAAGGTGTCCTCGGGGACGCCGGCGGCGTACAGCACCGGGATCATCAGCGCCCACACGGCGGTCACACCGAGCACGGGCCTGCCCAGCCGGACCATCCGGCCGCGCAGCCACGCGCCGGTGGTGGACGGCCGGCGGTGGAAGGAGAGGACGGAGGCGTAGCCGCCGACCAGGAAGAACACCCCCAGCATCTGGAGCACCCAGCTCACCGGGGAGAACACGGCGAACGTGGAGAGCGGGCTGGCGTTGTGCAGGCCGCCCTCGCTGTCCAGGCCGAACCCGCCGAGCAGCCAGTGACCGGCCGGTACGGCCATCAGCGCCAGGGCGCGCAGCCCGTCGACCGCGCGGTCGCGGTGGGCGGGAGTGCTCGCGTCGATCCGGGAGACCAACTGCCGCACGCTCATCGGGAGGCCCCCTCGGCGATGGCGGTGAAGGCGCGGAGCGAGTCCGTGCCGGGGGCGAAGTAGCCGGTGTGGCCCTCGGCGTCCTCCGCGGACACCCGTCGCGCCCCGAACTCCTCGTCGGCCGGGTCGGCGCCGTGGCCGAGACCCGCCACCCGGACGTGCGGCACGTCGTCGATCCAGTCGGTCTCGTCCTTGGCCGCCCAGACACGTGCCCCGGTGTGCAGACCGGCAACATCGTCCGCGCGCATCCCGGGGGAGCCGAGCACGACCAGGTCCGTGGCGCCGAGAGCGGAGGCCGCGAGCCCGCACACCACCGAGCCGTAGCTGTGGCAGAACACGACCGGCGCGGGCAGCCCGTCGGCCGCCAGCCCCGCCGTGAACCGGGTCAGCCGCTCCGCCCCGGCCTCGGCCAGCGTGCCCGTCGCGGCGTCCAGCCCGAGGCCGACCGGGGTGGTGTAACCGGCCCAGGCGATCACCGCACTGCCCTGACCCGTCCCGGAGTACAGGGACTTGGCCATGCCCGCCGGGGTGCCGTACACGTCGCCGCGCCGGTCGAAGGTGCCCGCGTCGATGTCCGACCCGGGCACCACGACGGACACATGACGCGCGGAGCGCAGGTCACCGAACACCTCGGCGACCTGGCCACGACCTCGCGGGTCGAAGGCGAGGATCTGCCGGCCGGACGCGGCGAGTCCGGCGTACCGGGCGTCGTCGGAGGCGCGCAGCGCAAGGGCGTTGGCGCGGTAGCGGAGCTCCAGCGGTGCCCCGTCCAGATTGCCGACGACCGACGGGTGCCGCTCCAGCAGCACCTGCTGCTCGGCCGCACTCAAACCCCGGAAGAACGCCCGCACTTGCCTGGGCGTCGCGCGGCCCGGGTCCGGCAGCTCCCGCCCCAGCACCCCGTCGGCACGCCACGAGGCACTGCCGGGCGGCGGCCCCGTCACCGCCCGCTGGGTGTTCCCGGACGCCCAGCCGGCCGTCCCCGCCACCACGGTGGTCGCCAGTGCGACCGCGGCCAGCGTCCGCGCGAATCGGCGCATCGTGCCCTCCCCTTACGGATCCGGCGCACCGTTCGGTGTGCCGGAGAGGAAGGTAGGAAGACGGTGGGTGACAGGGCGTCACACCGGGGAGCCAACTGTCCGGTGCTACCGGGGTAGGGGGTGTACGGGGGGACAGCCCCCCGTCGAGCAGGGGGTCGGCGGGGGGCGGCTACGCCTCGCCCGGAGCCACCAGCCCCGACTCGTACGCGAAGATCACGGCCTGTGCCCGGTCCCGGAGCCCGAGCTTCGCCAGCACCTTGCCGATGTGCGTCTTCACCGTCTGTTCGGCCAGCACCAGCCGCGCCGCGATCTCCTGGTTCGAAAGGCCCCGGGCGATCAGCTCCAGGACCTCCGTCTCGCGCGGTGTCAGGCCGTTCAGCCGCAGCGCCGGCCCGCCGGTCGGCGGAGCCGGGCGCTGCCGTGCGAAGTCCGCGATGAGCCGCCGCGTCACGGACGGCGCGAGGAGCGCGTCCCCCGCCGCCACGACCCGCACCGCCGAGATCAGATCCGCCGGCGGGGCATCCTTCAGGAGGAACCCGGACGCGCCCGCGCGCAGCGCCTCGTAGACGTAGTCGTCGACGTCGAAGGTGGTGAGCATCAGCACCTTCGGCCGGTGCACCACCCCTTTCGGCGGGCTCAGCAGCTCGCGGGCGGCGGCCAGCCCGTCCATCTCCGGCATCCTGACATCCATCAGGACGACGTCCGGACGCACCGACCTGCTGACCTCGACACCCTGGCGCCCGTCCGGGGCCTCGCCCACCACGTCGATGTCGCTCTGCGCCGCCAGCAGCGCGGCGAACCCGGCCCGCACCATGGCCTGGTCGTCGACGATGATCACGCGGATGGTCACGATTCCTCCGGAGTCACGGATGGAGAGGGCGGCCGGTCCGGCGGCAGCGGGAGCCGCGCGGCCACCCGGAAGCCCCCGTCCGGCAGGGGGCCGGTGTCGAGTGTGCCGCCGGTCAACCGTACGCGTTCCCGCATGCCGACCAGCCCGTGTCCGGTCCCCGACGTCTCCAGCGGCGAACCCGGCTTCCTCGCCTCCTCGTTCACGACCAGCACCGTCAGATGACCGTCGCGCGCCGTGACCGACACCCGGGTCCGCGCGCCCGGCGCGTGCCGCACCACATTGGCCAGCGCCTCCTGCACGATGCGGTATGCCGACAGGTCCACCGCCTGCGGCACTCCGCCCCGCTCCAGCGCCTCCCGCACGTCCGTCGTCATCGACAGCTCGGCCGGGAGCCCCGCCCGAACCGTCGCCTCCACCAGCTGCTGCACCCGGTCGAGCCCGGGCTGCGGGGCGAGTTCGCCCGGGCTGCCGTCACTGCGCAGCACCGACAGCAGTCGGCGCATCTCGGCCAGGGACTCCCGGGCCCCGGCCGCGATCGAGGCGAACTCGGCCTGCGCTTCCTCGGAAAGCCCGCCGACCCGGTACGGCGCCGAGTCGGCCTGCACGGTGATCACCGACATGTGGTGCGCGACCACGTCGTGGAGCTCCCGGGCGATCCGGGTGCGCTCCTCCAGCAGCGTGCGCTGCGCCCGCTCGGCCTCGCTGATGCTCGATTGCTCGGCCAACCGGCGTTGGGCCTCGCCCCGTTCGCGTACCGAGGCCCCGATCACCAGCACCACCGCGCCGAGAACGAACAGCAGGAGCGCGCCGCCGTCGCTGCGCACGGGCGCGATGAGGTGCAGCAGCGCCCCGGCCGCGCCTGTCGCCAGCCACACGCCGATCACGGTGTGCCTGCTCTCGCGCAGTCCCAGGGCCAGCAGCACGAAGAGGTAGCCGATGATGACCGGCGGTGTCCACGGCCAGATGTTGCCCGGTTGCTCGGGCCGCGCCAGCAGCACCAGAGCGCCCACGATGTCGGAGGTGAAGACGATCCACCAGGCCTGCAGCGGCCGGTGCGCCAGCATCAGCAGGGGCACGGCCTGCCCGACGGCCAGCGCCCCGGCGACCACACCGTGTACGCCGTAGTCGTCGGTCAGCACCTGGATCGTGACGGGGATGAAGGCGGCGGCGAGGGCGAGCACGACCGCGTACGGCAGCAGCCGCAGCCAGCGCCTCGGGGAGTCGGCGAACAGCGGTGTCGGCGGATGGGACGCGTGGGACAGCCCGTGGGCGAGCTCGCGCAGATTGCGGCGGGCGGCGCTCAGCAGACCGTCGGCGGGCGGGGGCCCGGTGGGAGAAGGGGGCATGATCGGGTCAGAGTAGGCGCGGAGTGTGCCGGGCGGCGTCATACCGGGGGGTGGACCACGGGCCGCCGGCCCCGTACCCGGGTAGGGGACGGCCCGTTCCGGGAGTGGGGCGGCGGGGTGCGGCCTACAGCTCGGCGAGGAGCTCCGCCTTCTTCGCGCTGTACTCCGCGTCCGTCACCAGGCCCGCCTGGTACAGGTCCCCGAGGTGGCGTATCCGTTCCGCGATGTCCGCGGGGTCGCGCCGCGCGCCGCCCACCGGGACCGGCGCGGTCGCGACCGGCACCGACTGGGTCCGGCGGACGGACTCCAGGACCGCCGCGGCGAAGGGCAGCGACTCGTGCACCGGCCCGTAGCCCAGGCCGAACACCACGGCGGCGGGATCCTGGTCCGGCTGGGCACGGACGGGCGTCTGCCCGCCGGCCACCGGGTCCGGCCCGGGGCCGTCCGCGTCGGCGTCCGACACCGCGCCGCGTGGCAGCAGCCGGAGATATCCCTCGAAGGCCTCGGGCGAACGCCACTCGATCCCGCCCAGCTCCGCCACGGGGAACGTCTGGTCGCCCGCCTTCCACTTGGCGCTCGACGCCCCCGTCCAGAACCACCGGAAGGAGACCAGGGACCCGTCGAAGCCTGCCCGGCCGTCGTACGCCTTGAAGTGCATGGGCGCCTCGGGTGCCGTCACCATGAAGCGTTCGGCGGGCAGGGACGCCTCGGACCCGAGCACGGCGCGCAGCTCGTCGGCGTAGTACTCGGCGAGCGTCTCGCGCTCGGCGGGCAGCACCAGGCGGTAGGGGTCGTTCCCCTCCTTGAGCTGCCCGGCCGCGGCCGCGAGCAGCGGATCGGCGCCTGGTCTCGGCACCGCGCGCAGGACCACCGTGCCCCGCTTGCCGGGGGTCAGCGTCACCGTGGACAACGCCGCGTACGGAATGCGGCGTTCACGCAGGCTCTGGAAGAGCTTCGGCGTGCGGATCCCCCGTTCGAAGCGGATGAGCACGGAGTCGGTGTCGAACTCCCAGGTGGCATGAATTCCGGCCAGCACATCACCCATGTGCCTCATCGTATGTGGCACAGGCCCGCACGTCCCCCTTCGGTACCGGCAGAATCGCGGCCAGGCAGACAGGCCGTTCGCCGCTCTCTACGCGCGTCAGACGTGTTTCTACGCGCGTCAGGCCTCTGACTCGCCGGAAATCTCCCGATGGCACGCACCGTCGGAGCTCGCACAGCTGACCGAGTCGTAGGCGCCCACGCCGATCGCGGCGAAGTTGTCGAGACTCTCCGTGCCCGGCTCGAAATAGCCGCTGTGCCCGATCGCGCCGTTCGCCGACACGATCCGCGCCCCGAAGGCCGGGTCGACCGGGTCGGCACCGTGCCCGAGCCCGCCGAACGCCATGTTCGGCACGTCCGCGATCCAGTCGTCGCTGTCACGCATCGCCCAGATCCTGGCCCCGGTGTGCAGGGCGTCGGCGGTGTCCGCCCGCATCCCGGGGCTGCCGGCCACCGCGATGTCGGAGACCCTGGACGGCAGGTCGTCCGCGGCCACGCCGCACAGCACGGAGCCGTAGCTGTGGCAGAACAGCGAGACGTCGGACGCGCCGGGCAGCGCGTCGAGGAGGTTGTTCAGCCGCTTCGCCCCCTCCGCCGCGAGCCCGCCCAGAGCGGAGTCCATGCCGATCCCGACGGGCGCCGTGTAGTCCGCCCACGCGATGACCGCCGTACGCGAACCGGGACGCGCCGAGCGCTCCGCGGCGTACAGCGACTGCGCCATGCCGACGGGTGCCGCGTTCTTCTTGATGCCGGTGCGCTCCAGCGTCAGGAGGTTCGTGTCGACCCCGGGGACGACGACCGAGACCCGCTCGGCCCGGTCGAGGTCGCCGAGGACCTCGGCCGCCCGGCCGCGGCCCGACGGATCGAAGGCGAGGATCTGCCGGTCACCGGAGAGCAAGGACCGGAAACGCGCCAGCCGGAGCGCGGCCTGATGGCGCCCGTCCGGTGAGAGACGTGTGTCCTGTGTGCGCCGTTCCTCCGCGGATTCCGCCTGCGCCAGCGCGTGCCGGTTGGCCCGGTAGCGCAGGGTGACCGGAGCGCCGTTCAGATTCCCCACCACCAGCGGGTACTTGTCGGCCAGGGCGACCTGCTGGCCCGCCGTGAGCGTCGCGAAGAAGTGCGCCAGCCGGTAGGCCGGGGCGCTCACGTCCGGAAGGGCGTGACCGGCTATCCGGTCCTTCGCCCAGGACGCGAGCGCCGTCTCGCGCGGCGCTGACGACTGCTGATGACGCACGGCGGTCCATCCGGTGGTCGCCAGCATCACGAACACGACCGCGATGGCGAGCAGAGCGCGCCACGCGGTGAGAGTGGGGGAGGAGTCGAAGGAAGTCACTGCGCCCCACCCTAGGAGACGCGCGCGTGACGCCGTGGCAGGGGTGACACGGATCACTCGACCGCGGGGAATTGGCCGTCCTTCTCTTACGCTCCGTGTGCGCCGGATCCACATTCCGACGCGGTTGAAGCCCGTCGCGTACGCGAATCGGCGTGCGGAGCAGGGGCATTGTGAGTTCGGCCATGCGGGAGCGATGAGGGGTGCGGCACAGCTGTGCGATCCGCGTAAGCGCGCCTACGCTGCGCGCCAGCCCCCGGAGAGCGCAGGTCCGAGCTGGTCCAGGTGGAGTTCGGTCAGCTCCTGGAGCGCCTCCACCCCCGCGTCCTTCCGGCGTCCCCACAGCTGTCCGGTCATCCGCATCACCCCGGAGAACGCGGCGACGGCGACCCGGGGGCGCGGATCCGCCTCCGGGTCGATCCCCTCACGCTCCGCGATCAGCAGCGCGGTCTGGTGCTCCAGGCCGATGTGGCGGCGCATATGGGCGGCGTGCAGCGCGGGGGTCGACTCGATCACCCGGTAGGCGCGCATCTGGAGTTCGACCGTGACGTCGTCGTCGGTCTCGGCGATGGTCCTCCAGGCGGCCAGAGCCGCGCGGCGCATTGCCTCGAAAGGGTCTTCCGCGGCGGGACGTTGACGCAGCTCCGCGAGGAAGCGCGCGTCCACCGCCTCCTGGACGGCGAAGGCGACGGCCTCCTTGTTGGCGAAGTAGCGGAAGAAGGTGCGCTGGGAGACGTCGACGGCGTCGACGATCTCGTCGACCGTCGTCCGGTCGTAGCCCTGTGTGGTGAAGAGCCTGAGGGCGGTGTGCAGCAGGGCCTCGCGGGTGCGCCTCTTCTTACGTTCGCGCAACCCTGTCGGTGCCCCCGGCACGGGGACCCCGGATGTCTGCCTGCCTGTCACGTACCGGACCTCTTCTCCCTGCTTTTCCCTGATCAGCCTACCTGTGAGCTACGTGACAGTTACTGTCTTGTGAATTGGTTTGTCAACTGTCAGTAGCTGACATAACGTCCTGCGCATGACTAGTCAGACCACTGTCGAGAAGGCACCGCGGGAGCCTGAAGACACCCTTGTTCCCGCACCGGTGAAAGGGCTGCGCGGCCACCCCTGGCTGACGCTCTTCGCCGTCGCCATCGGCGTGATGATGGTGGCGCTCGACGGCACGATCGTCGCGATCGCCAACCCCGCCATCCAGCAGGACCTCGGCGCTTCGCTCGCCGACGTCCAGTGGATCACCAACGGCTACATGCTCGCCCTCGCGGTCTCCCTGATCACCGCGGGCAAGCTCGGTGACCGTTTCGGCCACCGGCAGACGTTCCTCATAGGCATCGCGGGGTTCGCCGCCGCGTCGGCGGCCATCGGCTTCTCCGGCAGCGTGTCCCTGGTGATCTTCTTCCGGGTGCTGCAGGGCCTCTTCGGCGCACTGCTGATGCCGGCGGCGCTCGGCCTGCTGCGCGCCACCTTCCCCGCCGAGAAGCTGAACATGGCGATCGGCATCTGGGGCATGGTGATCGGCGCCTCGACCGCGGGCGGACCCATCCTCGGCGGCGTGCTCGTGGAGCACGTGAGCTGGGAGTCCGTCTTCTTCATCAACGTCCCCGTCGGAGTGATCGCGCTCCTCTTCGGCCTCGTGATCCTCAGGGACCACCGCGCGGCGAACGCGCCGAAGTCCTTCGACATCGGTGGCATCGTCCTTCTGTCGCAGGCGATGTTCTGCCTGATCTGGTCGCTGATCAAGGGATCCGAGTGGGGCTGGGGCGACTGGAAGACCCTCGGCTTCCTCGGCGCCGCCCTCGTCCTGTTCTTCGTCTTCGCGCTCTCCCAGAAGAACGTCCGCGAGCCGCTGATCCCGCTGGCCATGTTCCGCTCCGTGCCGCTGTCGGCCGGTGTCGTCCTGATGGTGCTGATGGCGTTCGCCTTCATGGGCGGCCTGTTCTTCGTCACCTTCTACCTGCAGAACGTCCATGGCATGAGCCCCGTCGACAGCGGCCTGCACCTGCTGCCGCTGACCGGGATGATGATCGTCGGCTCACCGCTCGCCGGCGCCGCGATCACCAAGTTCGGGCCGCGCGTGCCGCTGGTGGGCGGCATGGTGTCCGTCGCCATCGCCATGTTCGGGATGTCCCAGCTGAGCATCGGCACCGGCACGCTGACCATGTCGCTCTGGTTCGCGCTGCTCGGCTTCGGCCTCGCGCCGGTCATGGTCGGCGCCACCGAGGTCATCGTGGGCAACGCCCCGATGGAGCTCTCCGGTGTCGCGGGCGGACTCCAGCAGGCCGCCATGCAGGTCGGCGGAAGCCTCGGTACGGCCGTACTCGGCGCCGTCATGGCCGCCCAGGTCGACGCGAAGCTCGACGACAACTGGAAGGCCGCGGAGCTCCCGCCGGTCGACCCGGCACAGCTGGACCAGGCGTCCGCCGCCATCAAGGTCGGTATGCCGCCGGTCGCACCCGACACCCCGCCGGAGATCGCGGCGAAGATCACGGGCGTCGCCCATGACACCTTCGTGTCGGGCATGAGCGCGGCCTTCATGGTCGCGGGCATCGTCGCGGTGGCCGCCGCCCTGGTCGCCACGCTCACCAAGCGGGGCAAGAACGCCGAGGCAGGAATGGGCGCAGGCCACATCTGACCCCTCGAAGACACCTGGCCCGCCCCGGGCCGCACCTGGGCCCCAGGCGTCAACACAGTGCAACCGACAGCCCCGCCGGACGCTTCCGGCGGGGCTGTCGCCTATCAGGGTGGTCCGCCGCCCGGCCCCTTCCCGGCCCGTACTTCCGCAGGTCAGAGTGCGGACATCGGCGAGCCGCCCGGCTTGCCGGACCACGGGGGTTGATCCACCATGCGCAAGACCGTCCTCGCCGCCACCCTGGCGGCCACCGCACTCGTCCCGGCCACGGCCCTGTCCTCCGGCGCCGCGCCGGCCGCCCACCACGGGCCCCCCGGACAGGAGCGCTCCCGCAGCGCGCCGCAGTCCGCCCCGGCCGGGCTTGCGCCGTGCGGCGCGGGGCAGCTCTGCCTCTGGGCGAAGTCCGACTTCACCGGGGCCAGGCAGGTCCATGAGCTGTCCACCGTGGACATCGAGAGCTGCGTCCCCCTTCCGGAGGGACGCCACGCCCAGGCGCTCGTCAACCGCACCGGCCGCCCCGTCACCACCTACCAGTCGGCCGAGTGCGCGGAGACCGGCGAGTTCGAGACGTACCCGGGAGGCGGCACCTGGGTGCCCCGGTCGCCGTACGCGGTCCGGGCCTTCAAGATCTGGGAGAGCTGAGCGAACGCCGAAGGGCGGCGGGCCCGGGGCCCGCCGCCCTTCTTCCGGAACCGTGGGTTCCTTACGCGTCGCCGCCCTCAGGGCCGGGGCCCGCGGCGGCCACGTCCAGCAGCTCGTAGCGGTCCAGCGCCGTCTTCAGCGCCGAACGGTCGATCTTGCCTTCCTTGGCCAGCTCCGTCAGCACCGCGAGCACGATCGACTGCGCGTCGATGTGGAAGAAGCGGCGGGCCGCCCCCCGGGTGTCGGCGAAGCCGAAGCCGTCCGCGCCCAGCGACTGGTAGGCGCCGGGCACCCAGCGCGCGATCTGGTCGGGCACGGAACGCATCCAGTCCGAGACCGCCACGAACGGGCCCTCGGAGCCGGAGAGCTTCTGCGTCACGTAGGGGACGCGCTGCTCCTCCTCCGGGTGGAGCAGGTTGTGGCGCTCCACGTCCACGGCCTCACGGCGCAGCTCGTTCCAGGAGGTCGCCGACCAGACGTCCGCCTTCACGTTCCACTCGTCGGCGAGGATCCGCTGGGCCTCGACCGCCCACGGGACCGCCACGCCGGACGCCAGGATCTGGGCCGGGATCTCGCCCTGCTCGCCGGCGCGGTAGCGGTGGACGCCCTTGAGGATGCCCTCGACATCCACGTCGGCGGGCTCGGCGGGGTGCTGGATCGGCTCGTTGTAGACGGTGAGGTAGTAGAAGACGTCCTCGTTCTCGTCGGGGGCCCCGCCGTACATCCGGCGCAGGCCGTCCTTGACGATGTGCGCGATCTCGTACCCGAACGCCGGGTCGTAGGAGACACAGGCCGGGTTCGTCGAGGCGAGCAGCTGCGAGTGGCCGTCCGCGTGCTGCAGGCCCTCACCGGTCAGCGTCGTACGGCCGGCGGTCGCGCCCAGGACGAAGCCGCGCGAGAGCTGGTCGGCCATCTGCCAGAACTGGTCACCGGTCCGCTGGAAACCGAACATCGAGTAGAAGACGTACACCGGGATCAGCGGCTCACCGTGCGTGGCGTAGGCCGAACCCGCGGCGATCAGCGAGGCCGTGCAGCCGGCCTCGGAGATGCCGTCGTGCAGCATCTGACCGGTCGGCGACTCCTTGTACGCGAGGAGGAGCTCACGGTCCACGGACTCGTACTGCTGACCCAGCGGGTTGTAGATCTTCGCGCTCGGGAAGAACGCGTCCATGCCGAAGGTGCGGTACTCGTCGGGCGCGATCAGCACGAAACGCTTGCCGATCTCCTTGTCCCGCATAAGGTCCTTCAGCACGCGGACGAACGCCATGGTCGTGGCGATCGACTGCTGACCCGAACCCTTCTTCGCGGTCGCGTACGCCTTCTCGTCCGGAAGGGGCAGCGGCTTCGCCCGCACCACACGCGTCGGGACGTAACCGCCCAGACTCTGGCGGCGGTCGTGCATGTACTGGATCTCTTCCGAGTCGCGGCCCGGGTGGTAGTACGGCGGGTTGCCGTCCTCCAGCTGCTTGTCCGCGATCGGGATGTGCAGGCGGTCACGGAAGCGCTTCAGGTCGTCCGCCGTGAGCTTCTTCATCTGGTGGGTCGCGTTGCGGCCCTCGAAGTTCGGTCCGAGCGTCCACCCCTTGACCGTCTGCGCCAGGATCACGGTCGGCTGGCCCTTGTGGGCCTTGGCCGCCGCGTACGCCGCGTAGACCTTGCGATGGTCGTGACCGCCGCGGCCCAGGTGCAGGATCTGGTCGTCGGACATGTCCTTGACCATGTCCCGCAGTCGCGGGTCGTCACCGAAGAAGTGGTCACGGATGTACGCCCCGGTCTCGGTCGCGTACGTCTGGAACTGGCCGTCCGGGGTCGTGTTCAGCTTGTTGACCAGGATGCCCGTGCGGTCCTGCGCGAGCAGCGGGTCCCAGGTGCGGTCCCAGACCAGCTTGATGACGTTCCAGCCGGCACCCCGGAACTGCGACTCCAGCTCCTGGATGATCTTGCCGTTGCCGCGCACCGGGCCGTCGAGGCGCTGCAGGTTGCAGTTCACCACGAAGGTGAGGTTGTCGAGGCCCTCACGGGCGGCGATGGAGAGCTGGCCGAGCGACTCGGGCTCGTCCATCTCGCCGTCGCCGAGGTAGGCCCAGACGTGCGACTTGGAGGTGTCGGCGATGCCGCGCGCCTCCATGTAGCGGTTCATCCGCGCCTGGTAGATCGCGCCGAGCGGGCCGAGGCCCATCGAGACGGTCGGGAACTCCCAGAAGTCCGGCATCGACCGCGGGTGCGGGTAGCTGGAGAGTGCGTGGCCCGCCTTCGACTTCTCCTGGCGGAAGCCGTCGAGCTGGGCCTCGCTCAGCCGGTCGAGCAGGAAGGCGCGGGCGTAGATGCCCGGGGACGCGTGTCCCTGGAAGAAGATCTGGTCGCCTCCCAGGCCGTCGTCCTTGCCCCGGAAGAAGTGGTTGAAGCCCACGTCGTACAGCGAGGCGGAGGAGGCGAAGGTGGCGATGTGGCCGCCGACACCGATCCCGGGACGCTGGGCGCGGGAGACCATCACCGCGGCGTTCCACCGGGTCGCGTTGAGGACCTTGCGCTCGATCTCCTCGTCGCCCGGGAAGAACGGCTCGTCCTTCGTGGCGATCGTGTTGACGTAGTCGGTGCTGCGCATCTCGGGCACGGCCACGCGCTTCTCGCGCGCACGCTCGATGAGCCGGAGCATCAGATAGCGGGCCCGCTCACGGCCGCGCTCGTCGACGGCGGCGTCGAGGGAGTCGAGCCATTCCTGGGTCTCTTCAGGATCGAAGTCCGGGACCTGGCTCGGAAGGCCGCCAATGATGATCGGGTTGCGATCGGATCCGGAAGCCACGCTGTTCCTTCGCTGTTCGGTGGTGCTCTTCGGGGCCTGTATGCGGGGAAGGTACCCCCCGGGCGGCTGCTGTACGCCGCCTCCATCGTGTACCGCGAGGAGCTGGACGTCATCTCTACTGTGGGGTAACACGGGGTTCCAGGACGCCGTGTCCGGGCACCAGTACCAGCAGCGGGAGAGCAGTCCGGCCCAAACCGCAACCATACGCCCAACCCGGCCAAGCGTTCCCAAAGCCCGTTCGAATCCGAATGGCGGAGCGAAACGGCATAAGCTGAGGAAGGACGTAAAGGGTCCGGACACCATTTCCGGCCCCGCAGGAGACATGCCGGTAGTTGCGGCGACGTGGCAGGGAACGTCACCGTTTAGGCGGTCTCGGACGCCGGGTACTTGCGCGATTCGCCGAGCCCGTGTGGACTACGGCCAATGCCCCGCGCACGCGCGTGGCTGAAGCATTTTCCGAAACATGATCAGGAGGCAACCCGTGAGCGCGACCGCGGACCACGCGGAGGAACGGACCAACACGGCCGCAAGGCTTGGGTTCGAACCCGGACAGGTGGTCCAGGAGATCGGCTACGACGACGACGTCGAGCAGGAGCTCCGTGAGGGCATTGAGGCCACAATCGGCCAGGAACTCGTCGACGAGGACTACGACGACGTCGCTGACGTCGTCCTGCTCTGGTTCCGTGACGAGGACGGCGACCTTACGGACGCGCTGGTGGATGCCATTGGTCTGATCGAGGACGGTGGGGCGGTCTGGCTGCTGACGCCCAAGACCGGCCGCGACGGATACGTCGAACCGAGCGACATCAACGAGGCTGCCCAGACAGCTGGTCTCGCCCAGACCAAGAGCATCAGCGCGGGCAAGGACTGGACGGGCAGCCGTCTGGTCACTCCCAAGGGGGCCCCGGCCAAGCGCTGAGAACTCTTTCACCACCTGGGCCCCCGACGGCATCGCGCCGCCGGGGGCCTTCGTACGCGCCGGTGCGGACCTGCCCAGGTCCCGCCCGGGACGCTGCGTAGGGTGGGTGTCACCCGGACGGCCCAGGCCGGGGAAGTGTGACGTTCGTGAAGGGATGCGTTTTACATGGCGATCGAGGTCGGCACGAAGGCTCCGGATTTCGAGCTGAAGGACAACCACGGGCGCACCGTGAAGCTCTCTGATTTCCAGGGTTCTCACGGCGCCAAGAACGTGGTGCTGCTCTTCTACCCCTTCGCCTTCACCGGTGTCTGCACGGGGGAGCTGTGCGCGCTCCGCGACGAGCTGCCCAAGTTCGAGAACGACGACACCCAGCTGCTCGCCGTCTCCAACGACTCGATCCACACCCTGCGCGTCTTCGCCGAGCAGGAGGGCCTCGAGTACCCGCTGCTCTCGGACTTCTGGCCGCACGGGGAGACCTCGCGGGCGTACGGCGTCTTCGACGAGGAAAAGGGCTGCGCGGTGCGCGGCACGTTCATCATCGACAAGGAGGGCGTGGTCCGCTGGACCGTCGTCAACGGCCTGCCGGACGCGCGTGACCTGAACGACTACATCAAGGCGCTCGACGCGATCTGATCCGGCCCGAGCTGGTACGGCTTGTACGGGATCCGGGGTTTGCGACCTGCCGGATCCGGGGATCTCCTGGCGGCGACCGGCCAAAAGCCTGTTTTGGCCGGGAACCGGTCACTAGGATCCAATCGTTGATCCGATGCCAACGCACGACGGGGGCGCTGGTGTCTGCCGGCCCTCTCAAAACTTTTGGAGGACTCGTGGGAGTCAGCCTCAGCAAGGGCGGCAACGTCTCGCTGACCAAGGCCGCGCCGAACCTGACCGCGGTCATCGTGGGTCTGGGCTGGGATGCCCGGACGACCACCGGCGGTGACTTCGACCTCGACGCCAGCGCGCTGCTGACGAACGCCGAGGGCAAGGTCGGCAGCGACGGGAATTTCGTCTTCTTCAACAACCTCAAGAGCCCCGACGGCTCGGTCGAGCACACCGGTGACAACCTCACCGGTGAGGGCGAGGGCGACGACGAGGTCATCAAGGTCAACCTGGCCGGTGTCCCGGCCGACGTCGACAAGATCGTCTTCCCGGTCTCGATCTACGAGGCCGAGAGCCGTCAGCAGAGCTTCGGCCAGGTCCGCAACGCGTACATCCGCGTGGTGAACCAGGCGGACAACAGCGAGCTCGCCCGCTACGACCTGAGCGAGGACGCCTCGACGGAGACCGCCATGGTCTTCGGCGAGCTCTACCGCAACGGCGCGGAGTGGAAGTTCCGTGCCATCGGCCAGGGGTATGCCTCGGGTCTGCGCGGCATCGCGCAGGACTTCGGCGTCAACGTCTGAGCCGGTCCGGAGAATCCTCCGGACACCCGCAGCTCCATCGCGTCCGGCGCCGCACCATGTGCGGCGCCGGACGCGCTCGGCAGAGCGCCCCGCGTCCGTCAGGCGCCCTGCCGGGCCGCCATACCGTCCATCGACTCGGGGAGGACACACCATGGGCGTCACGCTCGCCAAGGGAGGCAATGTCTCCCTCTCCAAGGCCGCACCCAATCTCACGCAGGTGCTGGTCGGGCTCGGCTGGGACGCACGATCCACGACGGGAGCCGACTTCGACCTCGACGCCAGCGCACTGCTGTGCCAGTCGGGCCGGGTCCTCGGCGACGAGTGGTTCGTGTTCTACAACAACCTCACCAGCCCCGACGGCTCCGTCGAGCACACCGGCGACAACCTCACGGGGGAGGGCGACGGCGACGACGAGTCCGTCATCGTGAACCTCACGCAGGTGCCGGCGCACTGCGACAAGATTCTTTTCCCGGTTTCGATCCATGAAGCCGACAATCGTGGGCAGACATTCGGGCAGGTGGCCAATGCCTTCATCCGCGTGGTGAACCAGGCGGACGGCCAGGAGCTGGCACGGTACGACCTCAGCGAGGACGCGTCGACGGAGACGGCGATGATCTTCGGTGAGCTCTACCGCTACGGCGGCGAGTGGAAATTCCGTGCAGTCGGACAGGGGTACGCGTCAGGGCTGCGGGGCATCGCTCTAGACTTCGGGGTCAACGTTTCGTAAAGCCGCGCACGGCGCGGGGGAGCCCCGTACTCAACCGGGGGAGACCCGTTACATACACGATGGGGTAGCCAGTGCTTCTGAAAACCTTCGGCTGGTCGTTCGCGGTTACCGCGCTCGGCCTGGTCGCAGCGGTGTTCTACGGGGGGTGGCAGGCATTCGGCGTAGTCGCGATCCTGTCGATCCTGGAGATCTCGCTGTCCTTCGACAACGCGGTGATCAACGCCGGAATCCTGAAGAAGATGAGTGCCTTCTGGCAGAAGATCTTCCTCACCGTCGGTGTGCTCATCGCCGTCTTCGGTATGCGGCTGGTCTTCCCCGTCGTGATCGTGGCCATCAGCGCCCAGCTCGGACCCATCGAGGCCATTGATCTCTCGTTCAATGACCCCGAGCGGTACAAGGAACTGGTGACGGACGCTCACCCGTCCATCGCCGCCTTCGGTGGAATGTTCCTGCTCATGATCTTCCTCGACTTCATCTTCGAGGACCGTGACATCCAGTGGCTGCGCTGGATCGAGCGCCCGCTCGCCAAGCTCGGCAAGGTCGACATGCTGTCGGTCTGCGTAGCGCTCATCGTCCTGCTGATCTCCGCCATGACGTTCGCGACCCACGCCCACCAGCACGGTGGCGGGCATGCCGACAAGGCGTCGACCGTCATGCTGTCGGGCATCGCGGGTCTGATCACGTACCTCGTGGTCGGCGGCCTCTCCGGGTTCTTCGAGAACAAGCTCGAGGAGGAGGAGGAGCGCGAGCACGAGGCCGAGGAAGAGGCCAGGAAGTCCGGCAAGTCCCCCTCCGCGGTTGTCCTCGCCGGCAAGGCCGCGTTCTTCATGTTCCTCTACCTCGAGGTCCTCGACGCGTCCTTCTCGTTCGACGGCGTCATCGGCGCCTTCGCCATCACCAACGAGATCGTGTTGATGGCGCTCGGCCTCGGTATCGGCGCCATGTACGTCCGTTCGCTCACCGTGTACCTGGTCCGCCAGGGCACCCTGGACGACTACGTCTACCTGGAGCACGGCGCGCACTACGCGATCGGCGCCCTCGCGGTCATCCTGCTCGTCACCATCCAGTACGAGATCAACGAGCTCATCACCGGTTCCGTCGGGGTCATCCTGATCGGTTGGTCCTTCTGGTCCTCGGTGCGGCGCAACAAGGCGATCGCTGCGGCAGGCGGCGACGGCTCCGATTCCAAGGCGGAAGTGTCCTCCGGGGTGTGACCCGGTAAGGATTGAGGAACGCTCTCTCTGCGGGGCGGCCACGGTGGCGGTTCTCCGGGAACACCCGGACCCGGCCCGGCGGCCGCCCCGCAGTGACGTGCGGGGCGTGTGAGCCGCAGGTGGGGGTCGGGCGTTACCACCGATACATATGGGGGTTGGGATGGCCTTCTGGGACGGCCTGTTTCCGCGGCGTGCCGCGCAGTTCGAGTCGGGTAACTCCGCGACGAACTCGATCGTGCTCTCCAAGCGCAACGCCACGGTCTCGCTGAACAAGCAGGGCGCCCTGTCGGGCAACCTGCGTGTCAACCTGTCGTGGCGGA
This sequence comes from Streptomyces sp. NBC_01166, assembly GCF_045039765.1. NCBI lineage: Bacteria > Bacillati > Actinomycetota > Actinomycetes > Kitasatosporales > Streptomycetaceae > Streptomyces > Streptomyces sp. NBC_01166. The sequence continues at coordinate 2,657,562 of NZ_CP108613.1, read as the reverse complement.
TGCGTACGTCGGACTTCGGCGGAAGGTCGCGGCAGAGCGGCCGGCTGCTGCGTCCGCTGAAGTTCTTCCAGCCCGACGTGGTCCAGGCGCACACCCAGGGCATGGTCAACGTGGACCTGGACCTGGGCTGCATGTACGAACTGGCGGACGGCAGCAAGGGCGTTGTGCAGCCCCTGGGCAACCTCATCGGCGACCTGAACGCGGCGCCGTACATCAGGCTCAGCGGCGACGACCGTTTCGGGGCGCCGTCGGGCGAGACGGTCTACGTGAACCTCGACAAGCGCGACGAGATAAAGCGCCTGCTGTTCTTCGTGTACATCTACGACCAGACCCCGGCCTTCGACCGTACGCACGCCAAGGTGACGCTCTATCCGGGCAACGGCCCGCGCATCGAGATCGAGCTGGACGAACGGGCCCCGCAGGCCCGCTCCTGCGCCGTGTTCACGGTGGAGAACGTCAAGGGCGAGCTGATCGTGCGCCGCGAGGTGAAGTTCGTGTACGGCTTCCAGTCGGAGCTGGACCGGATGTACGGCTTCGGCATGCAGTGGGGACGCGGCTACAAGACGCGGGCCTGAGTGCGCACCGTGAAGGGCGTCCGCGCCTCCGGTTCACGACCGGAGGAACTGCGGGCCCTGCGGAGGGAGCACGAAATTCGGGTCCGCGGCGTGCGCCGCCGCCGCGGCGGGCTGCGGGTAGCCGTACGCCGGCTGCGCCGGGGCGGGCTGCGGATAGCCATAGGCGGGCTGAGGGGCCGCCGCGGGCTGCTGCGGATAGCCGTAGGCGGGCTGGGGTGTCACGGACGGATGCGGGTAGCCGTACGCGGGCTGCTGGTGCTGGACCGTGGCCTGGGAGTCGGGCGCGGGCGCCGTGGCCTCAGGGGAGGGCGCGGACGCGTCGGGGGTGCTGGGCACGGCCGCCGGGCCGGGCTCGGAGGCGGCTTCCGCCTCGTCCACCGAGATCCCGAAGGCGGTGGCCAGCCCGACGAGGCCCGTCGGGTAGCCCTGCCCCACCGCCCGGAACTTCCAGCCGTCACCGCGCCGGTACAGCTCGCCGCAGATGACGGCGGTCTCCTCGCCGGTCTCCGCGCGCACATCGAACACCGCGAGCGGCTCACCGTCGGCGGACGCCGCGTCGTACAGCGATATCCGCAGGTCCGTCACGCGTTCGAACGCCTCTTCGTCGCAGGACGCGGCGATGACCACCTGCTCCACGGAGGGGTCGAGCGCGGACAGGTCCGCCTCGATCGTGTCCGTGAGCCCTTCGGGGGCACTGCGCTTGGGCAGGCGCCGCACGAGGCCCGAAGGGTGCCGCGGCTGGTTGTAGAAGACGAAGTCCTCGTCGGAACGCACTTGCCCGGAGGGGCCGATCAGCAGGGCGGAGGCGTCCACGTCTGGGACCCCGGCCCCCGGGGTCCATCGCAGCACGGCCCGTACGGCCATGGCGTCGAGAGGGACGTTCGAGCCCTTCAGCATCGCGTGCGTCATGGCGGTCATCCTGCCTGCTGGGGTGGTGTCCGGACAACGCGGGGGTACGAACCAGTAGGCCAGGCAGGGTTCGCGAGGGGCACGCAGGCGCGCCGCGCGGGGTGTGAGATACGCCGGGGACACCTGAAGTTCATAAGGACGGGGAACCGGCGACACCTCCCCGAACGTACTATTACCGGCCATACGTTTATCCGGTCCATCAGGCAGTACGGGGGAATCACATGCGTCATTTCGGGCATATCTCGCCCGCTGTCCGGGAGAATCTCTTCTTCAGGGAGCCGTGTGAATTCGACGCGGGTTCCTCCTCCCGCCTGCTGTCCACGGCCCTCGGAGCCACGCTCTACAGCCCCGCGACCCGGCCCAAGCTGGCCGAGGACGTGATCAAGCAGGGCGGGCAGGGAGTGGTCTCCATGGTGCTCTGCCTGGAGGATTCCATCGACGACGCCGAAGTGGTCGGTGCCGAGGCCAACCTGGTCCGGCAGTTCGCCGACCTCGAGGCGCGGGACGCCGAGGTGCCGCTGCTCTTCATCAGGGTCCGCGAGCCGGAGCAGATCACCGACCTCGTACGGCGGCTCGGCAGCTCCGTCCGATTGTTGTCCGGATTCGTACTTCCGAAATTCACGGAGGAGCGGGGCGAGCTCTTCCTGGAGGCGCTCACCGCGGCCGAAGCGAGCGGCGGGCACCGGCTTTTCGCGATGCCCGTCCTCGAATCGCCCGAGCTGCTGCATCTGGAGACCAGGGGCGAGACCCTGCGGGGGATCTCCCGCACCGTCGACAAGTACCGCGACCGGGTCCTGGCACTGCGGCTCGGCGTCACCGACTTCTGCTCCGCCTACGGTCTGCGCCGGGCGCCCGACATGACGGCGTACGACGTCCAGATCGTCGGCGCCGTCATCGGCGACGTCGTCAACGTGCTGGGCCGGTCGGACGGCACCGGCTTCACCATCACCGGGCCCGTCTGGGAGTACTTCCGCCTCCAGGAGCGGATGTTCAAGCCCCAGCTGCGCCGCAGCCCCTTCGGGCAGGCCGAGGAGCTGCGCACCGCGCTCATCGAGCACGACCTCGACGGGCTGCTGCGTGAGATCGAGCTGGACCGGGCCAACGGCCTGCTGGGCAAGACCTGCATCCATCCGTCGCACATCCTGCCCGTGCACGCGCTGTCGGTGGTCAGCCACGAGGAGTACACCGACGCGCAGGACATCCTGCGGCCTGAGCGGGGCGGCGGCGGAGTGCTGCGCTCCGCGTACACGAACAAGATGAACGAAGTGAAGCCCCACCGCGCCTGGGCCGAGCGGACCCTGCTGCGGGCCGACGTCTTCGGCGTGGCCCGCGAGGACGTCGGCTTCGTGGAGCTCCTGGCCGCCGGCGTGACGGCCTGAGCGCGGACATGGGCGTACACGGGCGAGCGGACGAGCAGATACGGGAAGAAGAGGCAGTGGACGTGGAGTGGTCGGGTAAGTGGGTCGCGGAGCGGCTCGGGGTCGAGCTCGTCGGCGACGGGGAGCTCCGGGAGCTGCTGGGCCTCGCCCTGCGCCGAAATCCGAAGCGGGCCCATCTGCTCGTCTCGAACGTCCTGGGCAAGCACGTGCCGCAGCGGCCGTCCGTCGTCCACGGCGTGGGCTTCGAGCTCGGCGAGCGGGTGCGGAACCTGCTGGGGGAGGCGGAGGCCCGCCGCGCGGTCGTCCTCGGCTACGCGGAGACGGCCACGGGCCTCGGCCACGCCGTCGCGGACGGGCTCGGGGTGGCTCCGTACCTCCACTCGACCCGGCGCCCCGTCGCCGGCGTCGCACAGGCCGGCGGCTTCGAGGAGGCGCACTCGCACGCCACCTCCCATCTGCTGCTGCCCGAGGACCCGGACCTGCTGAACGCCTCGGCGGAGGGCTCGCCGCTGGTTCTGGTCGACGACGAGTTCTCCACCGGCAACACCGTGCTCAACACCATCCGGGCTCTTCACGCGCGCTACCCCCGCGACCGGTACGTCATCGTCGCCCTGGTGGACATGCGCTCCGAGGCCGACCAGGGGCGGCTCGCCGAATTCGCCGAGGAGATCGGCGCGCGCGTCGACCTGGTGGCCCGCGCCCGGGGCACCGTGCGCCTGCCCGACGGAGTCCTGGAGAAGGGCCGCGACCTGGTGGCCGCGCACGAAGCCGGACACGCGCCGGACGAGCCCCCCGCGCCGCGCACCGTCCCCGCACGCGTCGCCCTGGACTGGCCGGCCGGTGTCCCCGACGGCGGGCGCCACGGCTTCACCCCCGTCCACCGCGCGGCCCTGGAAGCCGCTCTGCCGGACATGGCCGCCCGGATCGCCGACGCCGTGGGCGACGCCCGCAGGGTGCTCGTCCTCGGCTTCGAGGAGCTGATGTACGCGCCCCTGAGGCTCGCCACCGCGCTGGAGGACGCCACCACGGCCGAGGTGCGCTACTCCACCACCACCCGCTCGCCCGTCCTCGCCGTCGACGACCCCGGCTACGCCATACGCAGCCGCCTCGTCTTCCCCGCCCACGACGACCCCGCCGACGGTCCGGGCGACCGGTACGCGTACAACGTCGCGGGCGCGGGCTTCGACGCCGTCGTCGCGGTGGTCGACTCCGCCGGCGACACCCCCGCCCTGCACGCCCCGGACGGGCTGCTGGCCCGGCTCGCCGGCCACACCGACCAGGTCGTGCTCGCGGTCGTCCCCTCGTACGTGCCGACCTCACACAGGCAGGAAGCCGCCATGCTGCCCGAACCCCTCCGGGGACCCGCCTTCTCCTCCTACCCGGCGGACGACGTCGGCTGGCTGCTCCAGGACCTCTCCGACACGGCCCTGGAAGCCCCCACCGAGGAGCGCGAGGAGGCGATCCAGAGCGGCGGCGCGCACTACGCCGAGTCGCTGCCCGTCGAGTACCAGCCCAGCCCCCGGTACCAGGAGCTGTTCAAGGCGGCCCTGGACACTTCGGCAGCCCGTATCGCCCGGGCCGTGGGCACCGTCACCGAGACCGTCCTGGCGGAGAGGGGCCCCCGCCCCGTCCTGGTCTCCCTCGCCCGCGCCGGCACCCCCGTCGGGGTCCTCATGCGCCGATGGGCCCAGCACCGGCACGGCCTCGACCTGCCGCACTACGCCGTCTCCATCGTCCGTGGCCGCGGCATCGACGCCAACGCCTTGCGCTGGCTGGCCGCCCACCACGACCCGGCAGACGTCGTCTTCGTCGACGGCTGGACCGGGAAGGGCGCCATCACCCGCGAACTCGCCGCCGCGCTGGAGGAGTTCGGCGGCTTCAACCCGGAGATCGCCGTACTGGCCGACCCGGGCGGCTGCGTACGGACGTACGGGACGCGCGAGGACTTCCTCATCCCGTCCGCCTGCCTCAACTCCACGGTGTCCGGGCTGATCTCCCGTACGGTCCTGCGCTCCGACCTGGTCGGGCCGCACGACTTCCACGGCGCGAAGTTCTACAGCGAGCTCGCCGACGCCGACGTCTCAGGCCACTTCCTGGACACGGTCGCCGCCCGCTTCGACGAGGTCGGCGACGCAGTGGACGCGGAGGCGAAGGAGTTGCTCGCCGCGGACCGCGCCCCCACCTGGGAGGGCTGGGCCGCCGTCGAACGCATCAGCGAGGAGTACGGCATCCACGACGTGAACCTGGTCAAGCCCGGCGTCGGCGAGACGACCCGGGTGCTGCTGCGCCGCGTTCCCTGGAAGATCCTGGCCAAGCGGGGAGCCGGCGCCGACCTCGACCACGTACGGCTGCTCGCCGAGCAGCGCGGCGTCCCGGTCGAGGAGGTCGGAGAACTCCCGTACACCTGCGTCGGGTTGATCCACCCCAAGTACACCCGCGGCGCCACCGGCGCGGACGGCACGGCGGTGACGGCGAAGTGAGCGAAACCGTGAACACGCCTGACGACGCGACCACGGGCACCCACGGGGGCGACTCCGTGACGCTGGTGGCAAGTGACCTGGACCGCACCCTCATCTACTCGGCGGCCTCCCTCCAGCTGACCATGCCGGACGATCAGGCCCCCCGCCTGCTCTGCGTGGAGGTGTACGGCGGCGCGCCCCTCTGCTACATGACGGAGACGGCCGCCGCGCTGCTCGACCAGCTGGCCCGCACCACGGTGTTCGTCCCGACCACCACCAGGACCCGGGAGCAGTACGGCCGCATCCACCTGCCCGGACCCGCCCCCCGGTACGCCATCTGTGCCAACGGCGGACACATCCTGGTCGACGGCGTCTCCGACCCGGACTGGCAGGACCACGTGGCACGCCGGATCGCCGGCGAGTGCGCCTCCCTCGGCGAGGTCCGAGCCCACCTCCAGGCGGCGGGCGACCCCTCCTGGCTGCTCAAGGAACGGGTCGCCGAGGACCTCTTCGCCTACCTCGTCGTCGACCGCGGAGCCCTTCCCGAGGGCTGGGTCAAGGAGCTGTCCGCCTGGGCGGACACCAAGGGATGGACCGTCTCGCTCCAGGGCCGCAAGATCTACGCCGTCCCCAAGCCGCTCACCAAGAGTGCGGCCATGCACGAGGTGGCCCGCCGCAGCGGTGCCACGCTGACGCTCGCCGCCGGTGACTCGCTCCTGGACGCCGACCTCCTGCTCGCCGCCGACCGGGCCTGGCGCCCGGGCCACGGTGAGCTGGCCGACTGCGGCTGGGGTGCACCCAACACGGAGGTGCTCCGGGAGCGGGGCGGCGCGGCGGGCGAGGAGATCCTGCGCCGCTTTCTGCGCGCCGCCGACCCCCTGCGGGTGAATCGCTGAGCACGCGCGAGCGATCTTCGGCAAGCTGGTCGGGCCGCCGACCGGAGGAGACGCTCATGACCAAAGGCAACAACACCAAGATCACCGACGAGCTGTACGCCTACACACTGGCCCACAACCCACCGCTGGACGTGGTGCAGCGCGAGCTCGTGGAGACCACGTACGCCGAGCTGCCCGACCACGCGGGCATGCAGTCCGCACAGGAGCAGGGCCCGCTGCTCGCCTTCCTCGTCGGGCTGACGGGGGCCCGGCACATCGTGGAGGTCGGCACCTTCACGGGCTTCTCGGCCCTGTCGATGGCCCAGGCTCTGCCCGCGGACGGCGTGCTGATCGCCTGCGACATCTCCGAGGAGTGGACGGCGTACGGCCGCGAGGCCTGGGAGAAGGCCGGCGTCGCCGACCGGATCGACCTGCGGATCGCGCCCGCCGTGGACACCCTGCGCGCGATGCCGGCCGAGCCGCACATCGACATGGCCTACCTGGACGCGGACAAGGGCAGCTACATCGCGTACTGGGAGGAGCTGGTCCCGCGCATCCGCCCCGGCGGGCTCGTCGTCACCGACAACGTGCTCTTCCACGGAGGCGTCACCGACCCGCTGGCGACCGGGGCCACGGCCGCCATCAGGGGGTTCAACGACCATGTCCGCGCCGACGACCGGATGGAGAGCGTCATGCTGACGGTGGCGGACGGACTGACGCTCTCGCGCAAGAAGTAGCGCGGCCCCCTGGTGGGGGTTTCAGTCGGTGGGGGTGTCAGCCGGTGGGGGTCAGCCGCAGCAACCCCCGCCGCAGCAACCGCCACCGCCGCCTCCTGCGGGGGCGGCAGCGGGCGCGGACGAGGCCGAACCGCCGCCGACCGCCACGGTGGAGAGCAGCTTCACGGTGTCCTCGTGCCCGGCGGGGCAGGAGGCGGGATCGGATGACTCGGCCATCGGGCGGCTGAGTTCGAACGTCTCGCCGCAGGGGCGGCAGCGGTACTCGTAACGAGGCATGGACCCAGATTAGAGCCTCTTCCCCTTCGCCACCTCGGGCATCGGGGCGCGGGGGCGGCGTTCCTCCCTCGCGACCTGCTCGGGGTGGCGGGCGCGCCAGTACGGATTGTCGTGAGGCAGCCCGCCGGTGACCCTTCCGTACATGCCGAACATCATCAGCAGCAGCCCGACCACGAAGCTGAACAGCACGTTCTGCATGCGGAAGGCGAGGAAGTTCATCCCGGTGTCCAGCAGTGCCAGATTCACGAACCCGCTGAGGATGAAGGCGATGCCGAGGACCATGTTCAGCGTCGACGCGAAGTTCCCGCCGATGACCATGCCGACGAAGAGCAGCAGCCCGACACAGATGGACAGGATGCTCAGCGCACCGTTGGTGTTGAGGCCCGCCACCGTGTCGCCGCCCGTGTCGAAGAAGCCGATACGGTCGATGAGCCCCAGGATCCCGAAGGCGACGAGCAGCAGGCCCATCAGGCCCGCCCCCACCCGGTAGACCCGGCTGAGGCGGTGGTCGACGGGCAGGTGGTCGTCGAGGACGGCCTTGCGGCGGACGGGCTTGCCGGGCCGGCGCGTGGGATGCAGGACGTGAGTGGCCATGACGGCCTCCTTCGGCCGTGGGCGGCCAGGGACGCCTCAGCGGAAGCCGCTGCGTACCTCCAGGATCGTCCCACGGGCGGCCTGGGACAACTCAGCCCCTGTCCGCGGCCCAGGGCGCGCTCAGGTGCCGCCGCCCAGCTCCTCGCGGATCGCGGAGACCACACGGGTCGCCGTCTGCCGCACGGCCTCGGTCTCCGTGAGGAAGTGCCAGTAGTCGGGGTGGCGCCCGTCCAGCCCCTCGATCGCCCGCTCCAGCCGCGCCACGGCGTCGTCCAGCGGGCGGGCGTGACGCGGGTCGGGCGTGTTGCGCCCGGCCATGGCGAGTCGCTGGGCGTCCCGGATCGCGAACCGGGTCCGGTCGATCTCCGCCTGAGGATTCTTCGCCACCGCGTCGAGCCGCTGCAGCCGGTCCCCGGCGGCGGACACCGCCTCGTCGGTCGCGTTGAGCAGCGCCCGGACCGTACTCAGCCGGGACGTCGCATCCGGCCAGCGCTGCTCGGACCGCGCCTCGGCGGCCTCTGCCAGCTTCGCCTCCGCCTGCCGGACATTGACCGCCGCTTGCTCGGGAACCGGCTGCAGGTCCTGCCAGCAGGCCGCCGAGAAGCGCCGCCGCAGCTCGCTGAGCACCGGCTCGACCTGCCCGGCGCGCGTGGTCAGCGCCTGGGCCCGGGTGCGCAGCGACACCAGCCTGCGGTCGATCTCGGCGGCCCGCTCGGGAAGCTGGTCCGCCTCCGCACGGATCGCCTCGGCGTCCCGCAGCACCTTGTCCGCACGCTGCAGGGTCTCCGCCACACCGTGCTGTCCCGCGCCCTGGTTGAGCTTGGTCAGCTCCGGGGCGAGGGCCGCGAGCCGGGCCGCGAGATCGTCCGCCCGCAGCCCTGACGCGCGCACCGCGTCCAGCGCGTTGCTCGCGGCGAGCAGGGCCTGGCGGCCCCGCTCCACGGCGGGAGCGAGCCGGGCGAGCTGGGTCTCCACGCTGCTGAGCAGCGTCCCGAGCCCCTGGGCGAACCGGTCGAGCTCACCCTTCACCCGCACGAGATCGTCCTTGGCCCGGGTCAGCTGGGTGCGCGCACCGGCCGCCGCCGAAGGCTCCAGATCGTCCCGGTCGAGGTCATGGGCGTCGACCGCGGTGATGTACTCGTGGCTGACCTCGTCGATCCGCCGGCCCAGCGCCGCGAAGTCGTCCGCGGCCTTGCGGGCGCGGGGCGAACTGTCCACGGCGGTGATCGTCTCGATCGAGATCCGCAGATCGCGCTGAGCGGTGTCCAGCTCGTAGAAAGCGGCAGCCGCCGCGTCCTTCGCCGCCTGCGCGTCGGCGCGCTGATTCTCCCCCCGCCCCCCGAACCAACGGCGCGTACCCCCGCCGGCGAAGGCGCCGGGCAGCGCCGCGACGACCAGGGGGACCGGCAGCAGCATCAGCACCAGGACGTCCCTGACGGCGGAACCAACACTCGCTTTCGGCTGCGGCCGCGTGTGTGTCGCCGTCACATCCCTCTCCCGTGCCGATTCGCCCTGCCCGGTTCATTCTCGCACCAGTTAGGACGAACGCACGGGCCGGTTAGTTCGCACTTCGGACGGTGACTTCACCGTTGTCGCTGCGCGCCTTCACCACGTGCTCGCTGCTTTCGCTGCGGGGCACCTTGACGGAGACGTCACCGTTGTCGGCCTCGGCGGACACCGCGTACGCGCTCTTCCCGGCCGGCAGGTCGATGGAGATGCTCCCGTTGTCACTCACCGTGTCCACCAGGGTCGGAACCCGGGTGAACCCGATGCGCACCGACCCGTTGTCCGAGCGGGCGATCACCGAACTCCCCGAGACGCGCTCGGCCTCGACGGAGCCGTTGTCGGAGTGCAGCTCCAGCGGCCCGGAGATGTCACGCACGTCGACACCGCCGTTGTCGGCGGAGATCTTGAGCGGGGCACTGAAGCCGGCCGCGGTGACCTTCCCGTTGTCCCCCTGCACGGTCAGGGCCAGGCCGCGGGGCACCTTCACCTCATGGTGCGCCTCGCAGTTGCTGATCACGGCCCGGCACTTCACCTCGAGCCGCAACTCGTCCCCCTCTAGCTTCCACACGGGATCCGGCCCACTGCCCAGCATGACCCACCCGTCGACCCGGCGGGTGACCTCGATCTGCTCCACGTCGGCGGGCACGAGCTCCAGGGTCGAGTTCTCGGCGTCGATGGTGAGTGAGTCCCCACCGAAGGCGAACGACTTGTGCTCTGCGGCGGCGTCCTCCGCATCCGCACTCCCACAGCCACTGAGCGCGGCCACGAGGAGCACGGTCCCGGCGGCGGCCACGAGTGCGTCGGTGCGTCGTGTACGGATGGTCATGGTGTCGGGTCCCCCTGAGAGCGCCGGCGATGTGGCTACACCGTATGTACGGGCGCACCCCCACGACGATCCGGACGGCTACCGTCTCGGGGGTGGGGGTAACCCCCGTACGCGGGGTCCGGGGGCCCCGGCCGTGCCCGGCAGGAACCGGATTGCCGCCGGGGGGCGTGGGCCATGTAACCTGTTGCCTCATCCACGGGTGCGTAGCTCAGGGGTAGAGCGCTGCTCTTACAAAGCAGATGTCGGCGGTTCGAAACCGTCCGCGCCCACCAGCAGGAAGCACGACGAAGGCCCAGGTCACCGGTGCAGAACCGGGAGCCTGGGCCTTGTTCGTTTCTCAGCCGCGGGGGCGGGGGAGAGGCGTCGTGCCACTTACGTGCCACATGCCCCGTCGGACTCCGCCGGCCGGACCTTCCTGATCTGCTCGTCGACGTGAGCGGCGATCGCGTGGTCACGGCCGTTCACCAGGTGCTGGTAGATCAGCGCGGCACGCACCGACGAGTGGCCCATCCGCTGCATCAGCTCACGGGTGGTCGCACCGCCGGTCGCGGCGAGGGTGTTCCCGGTGTGGCGCAGATCGTGGAAGTGGACGTCTCCCAGACCGGTCGTCTCCAGCGCCCGCAGCCACAGACGGCGGAAGTTGTTCCGGCGAAGCTGTCCGCCCCTCGCTCCCGTGAAGAGCAGCCCGGTTCGACCCGGCTCGGCGTAGGCCGCGAGGTGCGCAGCCAGGCTCTCCGTCAGCGAGGCTGGGAAGGCGACGGTACGCACACCGGCCGCGCTCTTGGGCGCCTTCACCAGGATGCCGTCCGAGCGGGTCTCGGCCAGGGCACGCCGTACTGCGACGGTTCGCCGTTCGAGGTCGACGTCATGGCGCTGGAGCGCGGCGAGCTCTCCGAAGCGGAGGCCGGTGAAGGCCGCCAGGAGGATGAACACCCGGAAGCGCGAGGGCACAGCGTCGGCGAGCTGGAAGACCTCGGTGACATCGAGGAAAGGCCGCTCTGCTGTCTTGGCCGCCCCAGCGCCCTTGATACGGCAGGGGTTGCGCTGGATCACCTCGTCATCGACCGCGGTGTTCATGATGGCGCGGAGGATCTGATACGCCTTGGCTACCGTCGGCTCACCGACACCGGACTCCAGGAGGCAGGCGCGCCAGCGGCGGATCTGCGGTGTGGTGATCTCGCTCAGGACCACGTTCGCGAAGGTAGGCAGGACGTGGAGACGTAGGGCGCTGCCGTTGCGTTCGCGGGTGGTGGCCGCATAGTCGCGCTCCTTGAACCAGGCGTCGGCGTAGACCCCGAAGAGGACCTTGTCGTCCGGGTTCTTCCACCGGCCGTCGAGGATCTCCGCTTCCTTGCGGACGAGCCACCGATCAGCATCGGTCTGAGTGGGGAAGGTCTCCGGCGCCGAACGCATCAGACCATCCGGGCCGGGATACCGGGCCTGAAAGCGGCCGGATGGCAGCTTGCGGACCGAACCGAACCGGCGACGCTTCCCTCTCTGGTTTGCCATTAGGCCACCGCCCCGAACCGCCGCCGGCTTGTGACGATGGGCTGGACGGTGTTGGCCGAGATGAAGTCAGCCAACGCGCTCTCAGGGATGCGGACATGGCGCCCCACCTTCACGAACACGATCCGCCGTTCGGCGATCAGGCGCCGAGGAAAGCGAGCGGTTGTACCGAGGAGTTGCGCGGACTCCTCCACCGTGAGCAGTCGGTCAGTCATACGGCCATGTCTCCTTCCAGGGCGAGGGCTTCACGTGCGATGTCGCGGTTGAGTTGCAGGTCTCTGGCGATCGAGGCGGCGAGGATCGATTCGCCGGGGCTGTGGCCCTGTCCGGCGTACTGCCAGTCCGTGAGGACGAGGACGGTTGGGTCCTGGTCGGGGTCGGGCAGGCCGAGTTCTTCGCGCTGTTGGGCGGCGCGGTAGTCGGCGCGGGCCTGGCGGAGTGTGCCGAGGGTGGTCGAGTAGCGGCGGGACTTGGAGGAGAAGTGGCCGCGAAAGCCGAGCATGTGAGCCCAGGCCAGTAGTCGCCGGTCGGGGTAGAGCGGGTCGAGGTCGAAGCAGGCTTCGATGAGGCGGCGCGGGTGGTCGGGTACGTCGAGGAGGACCAGGGCCTCGCGGTTGCCGACGCGGCGGTCGATGGTGCCGGTCGTCTCGGCGGCTTTGGTGGCGTACTTGGCGACGTAGGAGGCGACGGCCTGTTCGGTGATGTCGGTCCCGGCGTCGAAGGCGCGGATGGGGCGGATGTCGAGCTGGGTGCCCCAGCGCAGTTCGCGGGTGGGTTGGCCGGCGGCGGCCGGGACGGTGATGGTCGTGTACGAGTGCGCGACGGCGGCGCGGATGGAGTCGTCGAGCAGCTGCACGGAGGCCCAGGAGGGTGGCGGGCTGTCGGCTCCGTCGGGGCCGTCGAGGCGTATGACGGCGTGGAAGTGGACGGCGCCGCGCTTTTGGAACTCGGCGACCTTGCCGTACGAGACGCGTGCGGTTTCCTTGAGTTCGCGTTGGGTGAGCCCGGCGCGGGCCGCGATCTCTCGGCGGAGCCGGTTGGTGAAGCGCTGCCACAGATTCCCGGCGTGGTTGTTGAAGAGGACCGCCCCCGCGTAGTCGTAGGAGTCCGGGTCGAGCGGCGTACCGAGGGCGCCGTCGTCGATGCCGTGGGTGGTGCTGCAGCGGCAACGGCCGGTGTCGGGGCGGTTGTGGACCGGGCCGAAGGACGGGGCGGTGAGCGTGGCGAAGACGCGGGGGTGGTCGCGGACGGTGGTGGGGACGTCCTTGTCCTGGTCGCCCGCGAGTCCGGCGCGGATCAGGTGGTAGGTGTCGGCGGAGTAGGTCCAGGCGCACGCCGGGCAGCGGGAGGCGCGGCGGTTGCCGCAGGCGACGCGGAGCCGTCCTCCGGGCTCGGTTTCGGTGGAGTAGCGGTGCAGGGTCTGGCCGGTGGTCTTGTCCTTGGTGAGGGTCCAGCCGGAGAGGTGGATGGGGTTGGAGCAGCCGCCGGTGCGGCGGATCTGGTCCTGCCAACGGTCGAAGCCGGTGGACCCGGCCACCCGCAGCAGGTCGCCGAGGGTGGCCGGGTCCAGACCCGTAAGGATCGTGTCCGTCACGCGTGCTCCCGCTGGACGACCGGGGCCGGAGCCGCGGTGCGGGTCGTACCGGTGCCGTGGCAGCGGCGGCAGGCGACCTTGAGGGTGGCGCGGGTGCCGTCCTCGAGGAGGGTGCCGGTGTCGATGGCGACGGCGGGGAAGCCGTCGCAGTCCGGGCAGATACGCGTCGGGGCAGGGCTGCGCTGGGCCATGATGGTGGTCCTTTCGATTGCGGTTGGAAGGGGCCGGACCGTCCGGGCGGCGGCGATGCTTGGCGGCTTGTGCGCCGTCCGGAGGCCGGTCAGAGCGCTGAGATCAGCGGTTGAGCGTGCGGGGGCCGCGTCGGCCGGACGTTCCCTTGGCCGCGTACATCGCGCTGTCGGCGGTGGCGAGCGCGTCGGAGAGGCTGCGGACCGGCAGGTCTTTCACGTGGCAGGAGCCGACCGATACGGAGACCGGGAGCCGACGCCCGGCGTAGGCCACCGGCTGGTTCAGGGCGCGGTGGAGGCTCTCCAGGTCCAGGTCGGGGGCCTGGCGGGCGATGGCGACGAATTCGTCTCCGCCGAGGCGTCCGGCGATGCCGTGGAGGCCGCACCAGGCGGCGAGGCGTTCGGCGGTGACGACCAGGGCGAAGTCCCCGGCGGCGTGGCCGTGGGAGTCGTTGAGGTTCTTGAAGTCGTCGAGGTCGAGCAGCAGGACCATGGCGTCCCGGTGCCGGCGGATGATGCGCTCGGCGAGGGCGGTCCATCCGGCGCGGGTGCGCAGGCCGGTGAGCGGGTCCCGGCGGGCGGTGGCGAGCCGGTGGGTGAGCAGGGCGGTGTGGGAGGCCCAGCCGATGAGCGGTAAGGCGAGGGCGAGCGCTTGCGTGTCCACGGTTCTCCTTCGATGCGGTTGGAAGGGAGTGCGTGGGCCGTCCGGGCAGTGGCGATGCTTGGCGGCTTGTGGCACCGCCCGGAGGCCGGTCAGCGGTGCTGGTTGTCGGAGGCGATGAGCGAGCGGATGACCAGGGCGCAGATGGCGACGGATGCGCCGGTGATGGCGACCGCGAGGAGCATCGAGACCAGGACCGCGCCGACGACCAGGACGACAGCCGCCCCACCACCCACGAGGGCGAGGACGGAGCCGGGCGTGAGCTGGACGGTCGGCCGATTCGTAGTGGGCTGGGCAGCCAGCGGCGTGGAGCTCTGCGGGATGTGCTGAACTACGGCGGTCGGCTCGACGACGGCCGGCGGGGTGATGAGGCCGGTGGGCTGAGGCATGGTGGGGACCTTGGGCTTGAACATGGTGGATCTCCCTTCGCGGACGGTTACTTGGTGACGCTGTCGATGGCGGGAGCGAGGAAGCTGTCCGCCAGGAGGTAGCCGCCCAGGAGCAGGACGGCGACCAGCCACAGCGGCGGGCGGATGAGCTTGATGCCGAGAGCGCCGACGACGATCAGGGCGAGCCAGAGCGGGACATCCACGGGTCGGTCTCCTATCGGGCGGTGCAGCGGTGGGTGCGGGAGGCGAGCTGGGCGGCGCTCTGGCTGGAGTAGTCGGCGGACCAGCCGCAGCGGTCAGCGCTGCAGACGGCGGCGTGTTTGGTGTGGCCGTGGCGGTCGCGGTGGGTGCCGATCTGCACGGGGCCGATCCGCATCACGGAGTGGAAGTGGTCACGAGCGGGCATGGCAACGGTTCTCCCTTCTGGTCAGGCGAGTTGGGCGGCGATGGTCTTGGCGAGCTCCGGCGGGACGCCGAGGCGGGCGCGCAGGGTGTCGGTGTCGATCCGGGCCCCGGTGCGGGCGTGGTGGTCGTCGGCGAGCTTGCGGGCATGGTCGACCAGCGCGGCCGGGACCGACGGACCAGCCGGAGCGACGGGAGCGGGGGCGAGCGCCGGGATGTCCTCGGCAGCCGCGGCGATGGGCTCGGGCTCCGGTCGAGGATCGGGGGCGGCCTCCAGCTCGACTTCCGGAGTGGGCTCCGGGGCTGCGGGCGCCGGCGGAACCGGCTCGGGCTCCGGCTCCTCGGTTGTGTGGGAGTGGGCGAGGAGGGTGCCGCCGAGGAAGGCGAGGGCAGGCCATCCCGCGATGCCGAACCGCAGCCAGGCCGGCGGGTGGGCGAGGTCGAGGAATCCGGCGGTGGCCACGTTGGCACCGAGCGAGGCGAACAGCGCGATGAGGAACCAGCACCAGGCCAGCCGGGAGGGGCCCTCACTGCGCAGGCGACGCCAGGCAGCTACCAGGAGCAGATCAACGCTGATCGGGTAGGCCCAGGCTTTCCAGCCGTCCTGGCCAGCGGCGGCGGCGAGGTCGTGCAGGTGGGCGAAGGACAGGGCACCGGCGATGACGGCCTGGACCAGGACGGCATCCACCCGGAAGGCGGGGCGGGCCATCAGACGCTCCCGGGGTGGTCGGTGTCGCCGATGGGGTCGTAGCCGGGCGGGAACATGCCCGGCGGGGGCTCCGGGAGCGATACGGCCAGGGACTGGCCGATTGTGTCGATGAAGTCGTTGTCGGCGCCGGGGATCTCGGCGTACAGGGCCAGGGCGCCGAGCATCAGGACGGTGCGGTGGAAGTCCTCGATGTGCTCACACATGGGAGTCGCTCTCCCTTCCTTGAGGCATGGAGCGGGTAGGGACCTGGCGCGATGCGGTCACGCCGACCGGGATGCGGGAGGAGTCAGGCCGTCGCGGGGGCAGCCTTGGTGAGCGGCTCAAAGGCCGGAGCCAGGGAACCGACGGCAGGGCGGAAGCCTGCGAGGACGGGCAGGTCCGGGGTGCGGTCGGCGTACCGGTTGCAGACGTTCACGGCCGTACGCAGCGAGGTGTGCGGGGCGCGGATGCGGGCCCAGCCGCCGGAGGAATCACCGGTGACGGCGATGCCGGGCGTCTCGGTGGGAATCTGGATAGCGGCGAGGACGGCGTCTGGGGCGATGTCGCCGAAGGCCATGTTGGCCGAGGACTCGTCATTGACCCGGTGTGCGGTGCGGCCGGTGAGCTGGGCGCGGAGCATGGTGATGCCCTTGCCGAGTTCGGAGCCGAAGCGCTGCCCGCAGATCTCCAGGTAGATCCCGGCAGCCCGGCCGAGCTGGGCGAGCCGAACGAGCGCAGTGATGATCCGGTCCCGGCGCTTCTCCTCGTCCTTCGTGGCGAAGAGAGCGAGTTCGGCGACCTCGTCCACCAGGACCACGACCGGCACCGGCCGCAGGTGTTCGGGCAGGTCCCAGATGTCAGCGGCGATTTCCGCATCCGGCACGTTCACCGTGATCCGCTGTTCAGCCCGGATCAGTTGGTAGACGTCCTCCATGTGCGTGACGAGCGCATCGAGGAGCTCCAAGGCGGTGTCGGGATTGTCGGCGAGCGCGGAGAACCGGCGGGCCAGCGGGAAGAGCTCGACGCCCTGCTTGCAGTCGATCCCGACCAGCGCGACGTCCATCGGTGCGAGGCCGGCCACCAGGTTGCGCTGGTAGACAGACTTCCCCGACTCGGTGGCGCCGAGGGTGAGCCCGTGCGGCACGGCACGGTAGTCGCGGTAGTGGACAGCACCGTCCTCACGCAGGGCGACCGGGACCCGCATCGGTGCCGAGTCGGTCTTCGCAGGCATCTGCACCCGCTTGAGGACGTCGTAGCCGGTCATCCGCACTTCGACGACGCCGGAGCGCAGTTCGCGGGAGGTCACGCCGTACATACCGAACGAGTGCCGCAGCCGGTCCGAGGCAGCGGAGACGTCGAAGGCATCCTGTCCCGGGCGGAGCTTGAGGCGGAGCACCAGGCCGGTGCGGGTGGGGTGGACGCGCAGGATGCGCGGGGCGCGGGACTCCGGCACGGGCCGGTTGGTCATCCGGGCTAACGCCAGGCGCCAGCGGGAAGGCGGGACGGTCAGTCCGCACGCGTCCATCACGGAGACGTAGCGGACCAAGACCCGCGCAGCGGCGAGGGCCGCGCCGAAGACCAACCAGTACCAGGCGGGGCGCCGCCACCGCAGGATCACTGCGGTAGCGACAACCAGCACCAGGGCGACCGTGAAGCCGGTCACGCTCAGGCCGCCTTCGAGTTCGATGCAGCGGCGGCGAGCGAGGTGACAGCGACCGCGCGGAACGCGATCCCGTGCCGCTTCTGCCCGTTGAACTCGTTCTCCCACGCCGAGGCGACCAGGCCCGTCAGCGCTACCGGGGTGCCCATGGCCAGGTCATCGGAGACGCCCGGCTGGGGAACGGTGAGCTTGAGGATCTCCACCTCGTCCGGCGTGGAGAACATGACCTCCACCGTCATCAGCGTCACGCCGTCCTTATCGAGCGCGATCTCACCGGTACGGCGGTCCTTGACCTTCGGCTGCGGAGCCTTGGCGACCATCACGGTCGCGTTCGTGGTGTCGACGGGAATCTGACGCACAGCAGATCACTCCTCTGTAGGTGCCCAACTCCGTCACTCATGTACATGAGTGACATGAAGAAGAGTGCAGCACTCCTGTACATGAGTCAACCCGCTACGAAGAAGAAATCGCAGCGGGCTGAGGTGAGTTGATTGTGCGTCAGTCGGTAGCGGGGATCCTGTAGCTGAAGACGAACTGGTCAGCGGCCATGAGGGTGTCGCAGACCTCGACCACACGGCCTTCTTCGGTCACGGCATCTCGGATGAGGTGAACGACGGGAGAGCCGGGGCTCAACGCGAGCTCGGAAGACTCCGCCTTCGAGGCCGGCCGCGCCTGGAGAGTCTCGACGAACTCCGCGAAGACATGGCCGTCGTCTTCAAGTCGGGCATAGATCCCACCGGGGCCGGGGTTCTCGGAGAACAGCTCCGGGATGTCCTTCACGACGTCCCACGGCAGGTAGGACGTAGCAGTCTCGACCGGGGTGCCGTTGCGGAAGTAGAGGCGGCGGCGGGCCAGCACCTTGGCTCCGGGGTCCACGCCGAGGCGTTCCGCGACGTCGTCGGGCGCGTCGGCCGGCCCGATGAACAACACGCTTACCTTGGCGGTCGCGCCAGCCTGCTCCGACTCCGCGAGGTACGCGGCCTTGCCACCCTTGCGGTGCGAGCGCCGGAACCGGTCCGAAGACCGATGACGTACCGGGGGCCGAGCCTTTACCGAGGACCCCTTGCCGTGCCGGGTCTCGACCAAGCCGCTCGCGCGGACCTCCACCATGGCCTTGCGGATCGTGCCGCCGGATACGCCGTAGCGGTCGACCAACTCGGACTCACTCGGCACCATGTCACCAGGCTTGAGGACACCTGCCCGGATCTGCTGAACGATCTCGTCGGCGATCTGAACGTACCGAGGTACGGCCCTGCCACCTCCTACTGCTGTTCCCATCGACCTACTCACTCTCCTATGCTCCTGTACATGAGTAACAGCGCCCAAGAAGCCCCGTCAACGCCGAAGCACAGTGTGTCCGTGGCGGGGGCTGTCGTGCGCGAGGACGGCCGACTCCTGGCGATCCGCCGCGCGGACAACGGGACATGGGAGCTGCCGGGCGGGGTGCTGGAGCTGGAGGAGTCCCCGGAGCAGGGCGTCAGCCGCGAGGTCTGGGAAGAGACCGGCATCCACGTCGAGGTCGACGAGCTCACCGGGGTCTACAAGAACACCACCAGGGGCGTCGTCGCCATGGTCTTTCGTTGCAAGCCTTCCGGGGGCACCGAGCGCACGTCATCCGAGTCCACCGCGGTTGACTGGCTCACGCCGGAGCAGATCACCGAGCGCATGACCGAGGTCTACGCGATCCGCCTACTCGATGCCCTGGACGGGGCCGGCCCCCACGTGCGGAGCCACGACGGCCAACGATTTCTGGAGACATCGGCATGACCAGCAGTGCCAAAATCCCCAGGCCAAGGCCCTTGTCCGAGTTGAAGGATCTGCACGACTACCTTGACGAAGTGCGTCTCCGGCCAGGCATGTACGTGCGGGGCCGATCCATCACTGACCTCGCTTCGATTCTGTACGGGTACCGCGTCGCATGCGAGATCCATGGGCTTCCGTCGACGACGGACTTCGAGCCCGGCGGGCCGTTCAACGAGTGGCTCTGGCCGCGACTACGTCTCGGCTACGAAAGCTCCCTGGGCTGGGCAATCGAGATCGAACGGGCAGCCGAAGCAGCGGGCATTGCGCCCCTGGACATGTTCTTCGGCCTCTTGGACGAGTTCCGCGCCGAACGCGACGATGCGCCCCAGGACGCTGCGCGGTAAGACTTTCTCTACTTCATCAAGGCACCCGGCTGCGCTCCGCTCCGCCGGGCGCGCTTCCCGGCTCTGGCTGCGCCCGCGCTCCTGCCTTCGGCCCGCTCGGCGCTGCCGCCGCCGACGCGCGCCCACGTGTTGGTAGGCCCGCTGGGCATGAGTCGAGACCAAAGCCCGCGGCTTCAAGACATGCCTCCGGCGGGGGCGCTACGGCACCGGGATGGCGAGGGCGCCGTTCGCGAGTGCCGGCGGATTCGTGGTGAGCGTTGTGGGTTCCCATCCCGACCACCTTCGACCCAGGCAGAGCCGAGCAGTCGCGGCCCAGGGCGTCAAGGTCGTTCGTACAGTGGCGCGCTCCACCTTGACGCCCTGAACCACGACCGCTCCACGGTGTGTGGGTCGAAGGCGGACGGGATGGGAACCGGGGTGAGTGGTGGGTCGGGCGGGTAGCGACTTCAGATCGCAGTCCAAAAGCTGTGCACTGCGACTTTTAGCCAGCTGTCTGAAAGGTTGTCATTCTTTTGCTATCGGAACCCTGGCGCTACTGCGGGCCCGCTGAGCTGGGATCTCCTCCGGCAATGCCTTAAAAAGTGGAGCGGCTTCTCCCATGGATACCTGCAGCAGAGATTCGTCACCGAGGCGAATCTCAGCTCGTCCACGCACTGGAGAGGTTTCTAGAGCTTGGGCGATACGCTGCCCTGCGGCCCGAGCTAGAAGAGGGGGAACTGAATTTCCGATTTGCCGGTGACCGTGCCAGTTCGTGATGTGGAAGCCGAACCAATCAGGGAATGAGTGTAGACGAGCTGCTTCCCGTACAGTGATTACTCGATCCCTAATTGGGTGCAGAGGTCGAGGTGACGTAAAAGCGCCTCGCTCCCTACCTGTTCCTGCTCGGAGTGTCCTCGACTGACCTGTAAGGGACAGACGGTAGAACCGGCTGACGGGTTCGACGGTTCCCTGAGCTGTACGAGAAAAGCGCCGAATGGATTCGGCTGTGTGAGCTGAAAGCCGAGAGTTTGTTAGCATCGAAGAATCCCAGATGCGCGGGCGAGAAAGATCTGCAGGATCCTTCCTGCAGCCACCTATGAAATCCGCATAGACGGAACTCTCTGACATCCAATTGCTTTGAGGGAAATCGGAGATTGGCGCCTTGTCAACGTCGAGAAGGCGAGCATTGTCTGAGGCGTCGGGGAGTTGTGCAAACGATTCGGCAACCGATACCAGCGTAGGAGAAGGAGTTAGGGGGGCCACTTCAGTGTCGAGCGCACCCATGATGACAACTCGCTTGCGATTCTGCGGAACACCGTACTGCGCCGCGTTAACTACTTTATCGAACCCGGAAATTCGGTAACCAGCAGATCGCAGACGTGTAAGAGCCGTCTCCCGCACGATGGAGTACTTGTCCTGGAGTAGACCCGGCACATTTTCTAGGCAGAAGGCGCGGGGGCGCACCTCGGTGACAATTCGAACAAACTCTAGAAGGAGGTCGTTACGCTCGTCATGTTGATTGCGATGTCCCATCGTTGAGAATCCCTGACAGGAAGGGCCGCCGATGATCACGTCAACTGCGCCATCCCAAGCTGGGCCTGACCTGTGGTGCAAGCGCCAACCTCGGTGCGCAGCGCTGATGATCTCGGTACGTCCTATGTTCTTGACGTCGCGACAGAGAACCTCGGTGAGAGGGAAGTTGTAACGGTGCGCTGCAGCGTGAACCGGGTCGTACTCAACCGCCGCCAGTACGTCGAATCCTGCCTGCTCAAACCCTAGAGAGAGGCCCCCGACCCCGGCGAACAGGTCGATCGCTACCGGTCGGCGCCGGCTCCTTGTCTGTCTCATGTCCCCACCCACTGTACCTAGTTGCTCGCCTCAGCCGGCCTGACGATCGCACACGCGCGTCCTTGTGCGCTAGCTGAACGGGCGACTAGCATGCGGTTTCGTCGTGGCGTGCCGCGGGGGGCGGCGTGGTGTTGCCATCATGTGTAGACGCCCACGTCGAAAACCTGGGGGAGAGCATGACCGATAGTGTTTCCGCGTCTACCCGCGTTGAGGCGAGTCCTGAGAAGCGGTTCTTCATCGCAATGTTGGTCAAGGACATTGAGCTGCTTCCGGCGATTCTCGACTTGGTGGATAACAGCGTCGATGGCGCGCGGCGACTGCGAGGCGACGGCACATATGAGGGCCTCCAGGTTCGCCTGAAGGTTGGCCCCGATCGTTTTGAGATCGAAGATAATTGTGGCGGTATTCCGCTGGATGTGGCCCGCGAGTACGCCTTCCGTTTCGGTCGTCCGCAGTCGGTAAAAGGAACGCCCGGATCCGTTGGTCAATTCGGCGTCGGAATGAAACGGGCTCTCTTCAAGCTGGGTGGCCACTTTAGCGTGCACTCCAAGTCTGACAATAGTAATTTTGGCTTGGATGTTGACGTTGATGAATGGGCTCAAACCTCCGGGGCCGACTGGACGTTTACGTTGAGTCACGTCGATGAGAATTACAAGCCGACTCGTGATGTGGATACTGGAACACGAATCGTCGTATCGAAACTGCATGACACGGTTGCAGAAGACTTTGCATCGTCGCAGACAGTCGGCAATCTGCGCTATCAACTGCGGCTGCGTCACCGTGACGCCATGGACAGGGGGATGCGTATAATTCTCCAGGATGAGGCAGTAACGCCTTTCATCCCTCAGTTGCAACAAAGCGATGCGGTTCGCCCTCTCTTTAGGCAGATCAATGTCAATGAGGGGCAGAAGACCGTGAATGTCAAACTCTACGCCGGTGTTTCAGAGGCATTGGGTCCCGAAGGAGACGATCAGGCGGAGGACTTCCCGCGAGAAAAAGACGCTGGCTGGTATGTCTTTTGCAACAATCGTCTGTTGATCGCTGCTGATCGAACGACACTTACCGGGTGGGGTGACGGGCTTCCCGTTTATCACCCACAGTATCGTCGCTTTAGGGGATATGTTTTTATCGATTCCGCCTACAATGAGCTTTTGCCGTGGAATACGACTAAGACCGGTGTTGACCAGGACTCCCGAGTTTGGCGCAGAATCGCTTCAGAGGTGAAGCAGGCCGGCCTCGAAGTAGTGCATATGCTAAATCGAGTGAAGTCTGAACGGCAGAACACGGATATGCCGGAAGATAGGCCGATCGCGCAGGCTCTTTCGCATGCTCGCGAAGTCCGCCTTCGGGAGATCCGCATGTCAGCTCGTTTCACCTACCCAGCTCCGAAAGAGCCGACGCTGCGACCGAGTATGAGGAAAATACAATACTCGGTCGAAAAGAAGAGGTATGACGCTGTCGCGGATGCGTTGAACACCTCGGCTGTCTCCGAGGTGGGCAGGCAAACATTTGATTTCTTCTACAGAAATCAAGTCGGGGAGGATGACTAGTGCCTGCTATTGACTATCAGTTGCGGCCATCTAAGGCCGTGCAGAGGCACATGATCGTCGATGTCTGTAGACGCCTGTCGGCGATGGCTAGTGTTGCGGAGTACCAGTACATAGGTTTCGGTGCTCTGGAGTTCGTAGATTTCCACCTGATGCATCGCGCTCTAAATATCAATGAGATGGTATCGATTGAAGGTGACGTCTCGTCGATAGAGCGGCATACTTTTAATCGGCCTTTCAAGACAGTTCAGGTCCTGCCCGGGCGTGCCAGTGAGGTTCTGGCTGAACTTAACTGGGAGAGGCTCAGTATTGTGTGGCTTGACTACACGCAGCGCCTCGACGAAGAAGTGATTCACGACGTATCGCTCTTGTGTGGCCGGCTGCAGCCTGGGAGCGCCTTGTTCGTTACGCTCAATGCGCACCCTGAAGGGCAGATCGCCCAACGGCGTGAGTCCTTGGTCAAATTTGTTGGTGAAGAGCGGATACCTGCAAATGTTACGGACGATTCGCTGGCTATTTGGGGACTAGCTGGAACTCAGCGCACCATTTTGAATGACATTATAACCACCGCCCTTAGGAATCGTGAAATTAGCGCGCAATGGCGCCAGGTGGTGGACATACATTACGCTGATGGTGCCAAGATGCAGACCTTTGGTGGAGTGGTTGTAGGGCCTGGGTCGAGTGTTGCTTTTGATAGCTGTCGCTTCAAAGAACTTGATTTCGTTAGCTTTCCTGGGGATGAGCCCTACAACATCAGGGTGCCGGTTTTGACCGCGAAGGAGAGGCGGGCCCTTGAAGAACAGGTTCCCTTGCCGCTAGGTGATGAGCTGAAAGTTCCGTGGCTTTCAGCCAGGGACGCTCAAGATTTCCTTCGGCTCTACAGATACATGAGAGCTGAGCATGTGAATGGATGATCTGCGTGCACGCGTACTACCAGGCGAGCCCGACGGCGGTGGTGCCGTCGTTGCGTGGTGAGGCTGCGCGTGCCAGATCCGTGCCAGATCGAGCAGTCAGTCACGGTCAATCGGGGTGTTAGGCGGTGCAGGCAAGCGCTGACTGGCATGGCGCTGCGGAAAGGCTGTTGACCAGCTAAGACCGTCTTGTGGTCGGCGCCAGGCTTACAAAGCAGATGTCGGCGGTTCGAAACCGTCCGCGCCCACCAGCAGGAAGCACGACGAAGGCCCAGGTCACCGGTACAGAACCGGGAGCCTGGGCCTTGTTCGTTGATCCCGGGGCGGGACCAGGTGCCGTCCATGATGAGCACCGTGTCCGGAATCGGTTGTGTGGCTGGCTTTCCAAAGCCGCGCGGGCTTTCCGGTGGGATGCTCACTCGATCTCGAGGGGCCCGATGCCCAGGTCCTCACGCATGAGACGGCGCATCTCAGCCATGGCCGTGCGCCGTTGCGCGATGAGGGGCGCTTCCTCGGTGGATCCGACAGCCAGGCCCCGGGCGTAGGCGTCACGTATCGTGCGCCAGCTGTGAAACGCTGCATTCCCCGCTGCCACGACCTGGGGCGGGCCCACGAGCCAGAGGCGCTCACTTGCTGTGTAGACACCGGTGCCGCGGAAGGCTTCCCGCACGGCGGCATCACGCGCCGAGTCGGACATGTGATCACCCAAAGCGACGGCGCGTATCTCTTCACCCGCGGTTTTGAGGGCGGAGACGAACTCGCTGTACACCTCGCGCCGTAGCTCCAGCGCGTGCCTGGCCTCCTCCCGCCGCCACCGGTTACGATCCGCGATCAGAGTTGCCGAGATGCCGATGACGGCACCAGCCAGTGTGGAGAGCAGAGGCATCCAGTTCATGTGCCGCAGCTTGTCCGAACCGGTCCGCCAGGACCAGGGATCTGGCTGCGAAGCATCACCAACCACCTCATCGTGGTCCAGGTGGCTGACGTGAGTGAGTGGGGACGGGGATACCGATACGTCGGTCCGGTCGAACTGAAAGCTGCGCTCCGGCCTGGTGGGGGCGGGTGCCGGATCGGCTCGGCTGCTGACTTCGGTGGCTGGATCGCTGAGCAATCTGCGGCGGAGCCGACCGAGCCGTTCACCTTCGTGGTCGGTATAGATGGTGTGCTTCGGCTGGCGTCACGACGAAGCGAGCACGTGGCCTGCGCCGACGGAGACATGGTGCTGAGTGCCGGCGAGATCAGCTTCATGCGCGAGGCGGGCCGGTGGACCGTGAGCGAGGTCAGTAACCAGTCCACCGGGTACTGCCCGGACATCACCTCCTGGCCGGCAGTCGCCCGCGCTCTGGACGACGTGGAGCTCGGACGGCCCTCCGGCTTCACCCATGAGGTGGTGTTCCGGCGGTGCCCCGACTGCCGGGAACACAACATCGTGCGCGAGGGTGACTTCGTCTGCGTCTTCTGCGACAGCGATCTGCCTGCGGCGTGGAACGTGGACCCAACCGCGTGAACTGACGCCCTCCGTGATATTCGGCATGAGGTGGGGGATCAGCCCCCAGGGGGCTGATAGTAGAGCGCCGTTGGCTTTCTGGGCGTCGGTCAGGTTGTGAGGCCGGCGAACTGCGTTTCTACGCCGGGTCGGGGGACTGGCCTAGGCGAGCCTTGCGACCGCTGACCACCTGCCCTCAAGCATCACCCCGGGAGGCCAGCACCGTCCGTCCGGTCCGGACGCGGGGTGATCTTCCGCCCGGCCCAACGAACCAGCCTCACCCCGGCCCGCACCAGGCCGACGAGGAAGGGTGCGACGATGCCGACGACAAATGCCACCGCGCCGCAGGCGAGTACCGCCGGGACCAACGCAACCGACACAAAGACAATGCGCCCGGAGACGCTGCCCGCGTAGTCCCCGGACGTGAGACACAACCAGACGAAGGCGCCCAGCAGGCTTACGAAAAAGGCCGTGTACGCCGTCGCGGCGAACGAGAGCGCAATCCAGTCATCGGAATTCTTCTTCCCTTCGGCGTTCGCCTGCGGCTGCTCAGCCTCTGACGCGGCCTGAGGCCCCGCGACCTCCGCCGGGTCCGCTGACTGCACCGTTTCTGCGCCGTGGGAATCTCCGTCGCCGCGTTCGTGCGAGGCGTTATTCATGCCGGCCTCCCCTTGCCGAAGATCAGCCTCGCACAGTGCCGAAATGCTGTCACCAGTTGACTCACATCGCCGAACGCAGCACCAGAACCCTTCCCGGGACCTCTCAGTGGTTCCCGGTATCGCGTGGCGGTGCGCACTGCCGCACCGCCACGAGGGAGCGGACGGAGCTCCGCGTCAGCCCCGGCCGAGGACGCAGAACTCGTTGCCCTCCGGGTCGGCAAGGACGACCCAGGAGACGTCACCCTGACCCACGTCGGCCCTTGTCGCACCGAGACCTTCGAGCCGGGCTACTTCCTTCGCCTGATCCTCGACAGGGTCGGACATCACGTCGAGGTGGATGCGGCTCCGTACGACCTTGTCATCCGGCGTGCGGCGAAACTCCAGGTACGGTCCGACGCCCTTGACGGAGCGCAGCAGGGCGCGGTCGTCGGTCATCTCATGGACGGTCCAGTCGATCGCCTCGCCCCAGAACCGGACCATGCCCCGTGGGTCGGCGCAGTCGACGACCACGGCGGCAATGGGCCCGGTGTCCCGGTAGAGCTCTCGGGGCTCCAGGACGCTGAACACGTTGCCCTCCGGGTCGGCCAGCATCGTCCACGGCACATCGCCCTGGCCCACGTCGACGAGAGTCGCCCCGAGGTCCTTCAGGCGCGCGACCAACTCCGCCTGATGGGCGTCCGAGGTGGTGGCGAGCTCGATGTGTACGCGGTACCTCACCGTCTCCGGGTCCGGGACGCGGACGAGATCGACGCAGACTGCGGACGGGTCCGGCCAGTCGAAGCCCACGGGCTCCAGGTTGGCGACTCCAGGGCCCTCGCTGGAAGCTCCCCAGCCGAGCGCCTCCGCCCAGAACTGGCCGAGCGCCGACTCGTCCCGGGCCTTGAAGTTCACCTGAACAAGCTGCAGTGTCATGCTGCGTACCTTAGGTGTCGCCCTATGTCGCCTGGTCATGACTGAGATGCTCTTGGAGCGGCCGGTGTGATCACGGCATCGGAGCTGCTGTTTCGGCAAGTTGGGGCCGCGGTGCGCGGCGAGACCGTGGACGAGGCAGGGCCGCCCCTGGGGACGCCCGTGCCATCCGCCTATGGATCCATCTGTGATCCGCGAGGCACCCCGTGCTTCTAGAATCGCCCCGTGGTCGTCAACAGCTGGTTCGAGGTCGAGGACCCGGAGGAGTACGGCGAGGAGCCCTGGGACTTCCGCGAGGCCGAACTCGCCTTCCTGGCCGCCCTGCAATCCCGGACCGTTGACTGGCGGGTGCCGTGGGCTCCCAGCCAGGTAGGACGGCCCGAGGACGAGTCGTCGTTGCTCGTCCACATCAGTCTTCTCGACGAGGCGCGCCGACTGGTGCTCGGTCAGTGGGCCGTGCACTTCTACGGCACATACGTGCTGGCCGGGAGGGTCTGCGACCAGTTGTTCAATCTCTACGAGTCGCCTGAGCATGGCTTCTTCCGGGCGTCCGGCACTGTGGAAGAGCTCGCGGAGCGGTGCGCCGGCTGGTTCGAGAGCCTGTTGAGCCGCCCTGTCGTTCGCGTCGCATGGCCGTTCGAGGACGGGCGGTATGCGACCCGCTGGGAGTTCGCCGACACAGGCGAGGTCCTCGCGACGAGCGGCTCCATCCCAGCCGACGGCTCATCCCCGGCCCGCCGCCTTCCTGTCCGTCCCTGATCCCCCGGGCGGGCCCCAGGTGCAGGAGGCCATCATTTACGGGGCAATCCTGAGGAGGCCTTCAGTAGTCCATAGCCACCACGGCGTACAGGCACGCCACGACCGCGCCGGCGCAGAGCGTGAGCAAGGCGATGAGCGCGCAGCCGAGTGTTCCTGCCGTTCCGGCGACCGCCGCCCAGCCGAGGCGAGTTGCGCGTTCGGCTCGTCGGACTGCGTTGTAGTACTCCCCATCGTCCTGCCAGCCGCGATCGGTCATGATCTCCCCCGGCCGAACCCTATAGCGCGGCCATCTCGCCCTGGGCTGAGGCGAAAACGTCGAGTTCATCTCAGCCTCAACCCACAGCTTCTGGCTGAACTCCCCTTGGTACGCCGCAGCCTGTCAGCTGCCGCGTACTGGTGCCGTTGAACGATCTCCTGGGCAATAACCGGCTGGTAAACGGCCTTCGGCGGGCCAGGGCCGGTTCAGGCTCGACCCTCGGCACGCGCTCTGCACGTCTGCTGCGCTGCTTCAGGCCTGCGCGGGGTAGTCAGGATGGTCGGTGTAGGGCGAAGCAAGGTCGCGCAAGTTGTGGCAAGGCCAGGGGTCGCGAGCATGGCGGGCCAGGATGCGCCGTTTGGCCTCGATCTCGCGAAGGACACGGGCCGGGTCGTGAAGAGCCACATGTAGAGCAATCGTGGGGTGGAAGCCGGGGAGGTCAACCTGACAGAAGTCGACCGTTTGTCCGTGGGCAAACCACTCCCCGCATCCGTCACCGTCGCAGCGTCTGGCCAAGTCGGCTTCCTCGTCCAGTCGCGCTTTCAGGAACCTCACCAGTTCTTCAGTCATATGAGCATTCTCGATAAGATGCCTTGCCTGTTACAGACTTCGGCCCGTTCGCGTCGCCGGCACGGCAGTAGAGTGCAACGGTGACCGCTATGCCGGAAGACCGGCCGCCACTCATCAGCGACGACGACCGTGACACGGCCGTGCGACGTTTGCAGGAGGCGTACGCCGAAGGGCACATCTCGCACGAGGATTTGGACGAGCGCCTCCATCAGGTGCTCACCGTCAGGTCGCACAGCGAGCTCAAGTCGACCCTGGCCTCGCTCCCGGCAGAGAAGGCGGTCACCACGTCCACGATCGCCGCCGCCGGCGGACGGATCCGGCGGCGCGGCGCATGGCGGGTGCCTCGGAGCCTGAAGATCGAGTCCGCATTCGGAAGGGTGCGCCTGGATCTGTCCCGGGCGGTCATAGAGCATTCGGTGGTCGACATCGAGCTGCAACTCGGGACCGGCAGGGCCCGGATCACGGTGCCCCGCGACGCGATCGTCGACCTCGAGAATCTGCAGACCGGGTGGAAGGACTCGCGTTACCGGACCACGCGGCGCTCACGCCCCGGTGGGCCGGAAATCCGGATCTCCGGAACCATGGGATTCGGACGGTTGAAGATCCGCCACGCGTGGCGTTGAGGTTCCATCCGTCATCAGGAGCATCTGATCGGTATTTCTCCGTCCCTGCCTGAGGCTGAGGGGCCCTCCAGGGCTGCGGCGGGGCCCGGCAGCGTCGACGGAAACGTCAGCCCCTGAGGTGCTGTGTAGTGCGGCCGTACGCGCTGCGAATGCCAGAGGCTCCGGGTTAGGAGCACACTGAACGTATGGCCCTACCGAAAACGCATCACTGCTCGGCCTGCTCGAACGGGGCCGCCACGGACGAAGTCCTTCACGAGGACCTCGTTGTCGGAGCACCTCTTTCCATGGAGGACCTCACCGACGCGCAGCGCCACGAACGCTTCGCCCTGAAGTACGCCCACGACAGGTGTCAGGTCAGAGAGGTCCGGCGAGTACCGCACGACAGCTTGAGTGGCTACGCCTGGTCCGTCCGTTTCACCGAGGGCCCGTGACAAGTGGATCACCGGGCGTCCGGAGCGGATGGCGGTCGTTCGGACCGTTGACGTCTCCTGTGACTCGGTGTTTCCCGGCGTCCTCTTCCCTCGCGCCATTTGGCTGAATGCGCTGACCCTCAACCCTTCCCGGGTGCGGCATCAATTCCTGGGGCCGCACCCGGGGCGGCCGTATCCGCACGTCCAGGCGTCCGGCAGCGATGAGTTTCGCCGTGGTTTCCGGTCTTTATCCACATACGCGACCCATCGCAGCCGAGGAGAACGCCATGACCTCCACCTACACATTCGACGTCTTTTCCAGCCTCGACGGCTTCGGTGCCGCCGGCGGCAACTGGACCGGCTACTGGGGCAAGCAAGGCCCCGAGCTCCTCGAGCGCCGCCTCGATCTGTACCGCGAGGACCAGCGGATGGTCTTCGGGGCCAACACGTATCGCGCGTTCGCGCAGATGGTGGCGTCCAGCAGCGAGGAGTCCGACGTACACGACCCGTGGGTCACACGGATGAGGAGTCTGCCGGCAACGGTGGTGTCGACCACGCTGGACGGGCCCCTCGACTGGCCGGACGCGACCGTTGCGAGTGGCGACGCCGTCGACGTCGTCGCTCGGCTCAAGAAGGAGTCCGAGGTGCCGTTGCGCTCGCACGGCAGCCTGTCGATGAACCGGGCCCTGATGGCCGCCGGCCTGGTCGACCGCGTCCAGGTGACTCTCTTCCCCGTGATCACCGGGCAGACCGGGCTGGACCCGATCTTCCAGGGGGCGGCCGACTTCGACCTTGAGCTGATCGACCACCGGACGCTCGACGGCCACACCCAGGAACTCGTCTACCGGCCCACCCTGCATGTCTGAGCTGAGGGTGGGCGGCGGCCTGGTGACGGAGGGGCAGGGTCAACCGCCGCCCCGCGTCTGACGGGAAGCACTCGGGCGTCGGCGCTGCCGTCGACCGGCACCATCGCGCCGGTCACCACCGAGGCGCCGCCGCTGAGCAGCCACGTGGCTGCCTCGGCCACCTCGCGGGGCTCGGCCATGCGCCCGAGAGGGGGCGCCGCCTTGTTGCGCTCGGTGATGCCCGGAGACACCGCCTTCCATGCGTCGATCATCTCCGTTGCGGTACCGCCGGGGGTCACGACGAACACCGGCGCCGACGGGCCCTTTGCCGAGCCGGTCGGCCGAGGGGGCGCATTCAGGGTATGTGGCGTTCCTCACAGCGAAAGCACAGGTAGTGAAAGCAACTGCACCCATTCGTCTTTTCTGTCTGCCTCAGGGTGGTGTCACCGGTACAGGAGGGTGAAGAAAGTGTGACGACTGACCGCCCTTCCGGTCATACGATCACATCAAGTCGCGTATGCGTGTCCCATTCCGCTGCGGCCCCTTCTCTCTTTTTCGGACCTCGAAGGGCTCTAGTGAAGATTCGCCAGATACTTGCCACAGCTGTTGCCGCCGCAGTGACCACGCCTGCGCTGCTGCTGTCGGTCACCCCCGCGTTCGCCGACGACAAGCCGGCAGCGCGGACGCAGGAGAAGCCGTCCGTCGCGGAGCTGGAGAAGGCCGCCGCCGCAGCGCAGACGGCGTACGACGACGCCTTGGCGGCCGAAAGCGCCTCCAAGGCGGCCCTGGACGAGGCGCTGTCCGACACCGCCCCCCTGGTCGTGGCCGCCAAGGCCGCTGAGACCGCGGCCGCGGCCGCCGGTACGGCGAAGACCGACGCCGACCAGGCGCTCGTGAAGGCCAAGGCCGAGTTCGAGGAACTTTCGGAAACGGCGACCGACGCGGAGAAGCTCGCCGCTACGACGAAACTCGCCGAAGCCGAGACCGCTGCCGAGGTTGCCGCTGAGGCCAAGGACGCCGCTGAAGCCGAGGTCGTGAAGGCGCGGACCGCACTCGCCGTCGACCAGAGCGAAGCCCGCCAGAAGCTGAGGGAGGCGAAGAAGGCCACCGAGGCCGCACTCGCCGACAAGACCGCCGCCGACGCGGCGCTCGCCAAGGCGAAGGAGGAGGAGGCCGAGGGTGGCGAGGACGGTGGGGAGGACGACACCTGCGTCCCCGAGCCCAAGCTCGCCACGGTCGTCACGGGCCTGCCGTCCACGGTCGTCGCCGGCACCAAGGTCAACTTCAAGCTCCGGGTGACCAACGGCACCGACAAGACGATGGACGAGGTGTTCCCGTTCGTCTACGCCCACGCGACCGACCGGAGCGGGCTCAACGACCTCGACCACCTGGTGCACCTGCAGTGGTCGACCGCCTCGTCCTCGAAGTGGAAGAACGTCGACAACGAGAACTACATCGAGAAGATCAGCCCGCTGAAGGCCGGCGCCCACGCCGACATCAAGCTGCGCCTCACGGTCGACGCCTCGGCCCCCGCGGGCAACGGTGTCACCTTCGTCGCCGGTGACTACTGGAACGACAACGGCACCTGCGGCGGGAGCCCGGACCTCGAGGGCTACGAGTTCATGATCGCCGCCGCGGGCAGCAAGCCCGGCAAGGTCGACGACGCCAAGCCCGGCGCGACCAAGCCGAACACCTCGGACCTCAAGCCGCAGAGCGCCGGGTCGGCCAGTCCCGCGGGCGGCAGCCTCGCCGCCACCGGCTCGTCCTCCGCCACCTCGCAGCTCGCGCTCGCGAGCGGCGCGGCCCTGGCGATCGGTGCGGGCGCGGTGTTCGTCGTGCGCCGTCGCAAGGCAGGTTCGCACGCCTGACGCGTGAGGTGAGGCGCCGGCCGGGCGCCCGCCTCACGCGTTGACCACCACAGAGGGCCCGACACCGGACGGTGTCGGGCCCTCTGTGGTGCAACGGCCGCACTAGCACGGTTTTTGACGGGATGTCAGCAGTGCGCCGAGCGGCCCCGCGGCGTCGAGAAGGGCGCGGGAGCGGGCCGCGATGCTCGCGTCCCGGGCGGTCAGGGCGGCTCCGGTCTCCTCCCTGCCGGGCCCGCGTCGCAGGCTCGGCATCAAGGCCCGGAGCTGCTCGATCCGGTAGCCCGCGCTGCGTAGTTGGTGCACGATCCTGGCGTCCCGGATCTGCGCGGGTGAGTACCGTCGCGTCCCTCGTGGAGGGACCCGGTCCGGAACGGCGAGCCCCTCGGCGTCCCAGTGCCGCAATGTGGACGGGCGCACCCCGAGCGCGGCGGCGAGTTCGGAGACACCCATCGAGTCCGACGGGCGTACGTCTTCGATCCGCTCGGCGGAGATCGCCGTCACGGCCTCCTTGGCCAGTTCCAGGTCCGTACGCTCCCGGTCGAGCCGGGCGTGTGCCGCGTCGAGCAGCGCGAGCGCCTCCGTGACCGGGCGCGCGTGGACAGCGCGCACGATCCGCTTGGCCCCGACCGGGCCCGTGGCGGCAGCGAGGGCCCGGTAGGCCAGCGCGGACTGGACGTGCGCCTCCCCGTGGACCCGGTAGCCGGAGGCCGTACGCGTCGCCGGCGGCAGGACACCGTCGCGTTCGAGGTTGCGGATCTGCTGGACGGAGTATCCCGCCCGCCGCGCGACATCGACCGTGCGCATAGCCGACG
This sequence comes from Streptomyces sp. NBC_01166, assembly GCF_045039765.1. Taxonomy (NCBI): domain Bacteria; kingdom Bacillati; phylum Actinomycetota; class Actinomycetes; order Kitasatosporales; family Streptomycetaceae; genus Streptomyces; species Streptomyces sp. NBC_01166. The sequence goes on along the minus strand of NZ_CP108613.1, from coordinate 2,624,709 downwards.
ACTTGAGGGTTGCCACCCGCCGCTCCTCCGGATTCCCGTCCAAAGCCTCCACAAGCACCTTGATGAAACGCTTGAGTACATGACCATCGACGAGATCACCGACTTCGTGCAAGGCCTCGGCGGCGTCCTGGCCGTCAGGCCCGCACCCGGCGACGGAACACCCGAGATCAGCTGGGGAGACACGTTCTTCTCGTACGCGCCCGACGGCGTCCCGCCGAAAGCGACTCAACCGTTCGCGACGATCGTGACGAAGAACTACCCCGGCGACGAGCGGTCGCGCCTGGACCGCCCGGGCGCCTTCCGCGTCAACGTCGCCGCCAGGAAGGAGACGTTCAGCGAATGGACCGGCCACGCGCCGCGCGAGCCGGCCCCGGAGGGCGACCCGAGCGTCACCGACACCGTGATCGCACACCCGGTCTACGGTTCCGTCGGCTGGCTCGCGGTCGTGAATCCGGGCGGGCGGACCGACGAGGCCGTGCGCCGGCTGCTGTGCGAGGCCCATCACCTCGCACGCGTGCGTCATGAGCGACGGACCGGCTCGGCGCCGGCCTCGTAGAAGCCGCCCCCCTTCAGACGCGCTCCAGCGGGCGGTGCGGGGCCGGTGGGAGCTCGACCTCCACCGCGTCGGACGGGCGGACCGGGCCGCCGTGGCGGACCACGGCCATGACGCCGGACCTGAACGTGAAGTCCCCCGACTCCGGATCGATGGCGAACATCTCTCCGAGCAGCCCCTGCCGGAAGTCGTTGATCTTGGCGCACGGGTTGCGCAGGCCCGTCACCTCCACCACCGCCTCCGCGCCGAGGTGCAGCAGGGTGCCCGTCGGAAGGCCGAGCAGGTCGACATCGCGGGTGGTGATGTTCTCGCCGAGCCCGCCCGCCGCGACGGCGTAACCCCTGAGGGCGAGTTCGTCGAAGAGTTCCTCGTGCATCAGGTGCACCTGACGCAGGTTGGGCAGGTCCGGCTCGTACGTCATGCGGAACTGGTGGCGGATCGTCTCGCCCGCGTGGACGTCCCCCTCGACGCCGAGGCCCGCGAGCAGCGTGATGGAGGGACGGTTGGGCTTGCTGAACGCGTACGTCCCGTTGCTGCTCACCGCTGTGACCCGGCCTGCCATGTCCCACCCCGCCCGTCGGCCCGTGTACTTCGGGCCATCCTAAGGAGGCCCGGCGTCAACGCGGGCCCACAGCCGGGCGTCCGAGGATCGCCGCCCAGGGGAGCTCCCGTACCTCCGGACCCTGCCGAGGTTCGTACAGGGGCCAGACATCCGCCCCGTACACGAGCTCGACGCCCGCCCTCCGCAGTGTCCCGATGTGCCCCTCCCACGCCGGGTGCCGCGCGTGCGCGGCGTTGATCCGGGGGAACACCACCACCGGGACGCCGGCCGTGCCGAGTGCCTCGCCCACCTGCGTCAGGGCCTGGTTGTCGGCGATACCCGTCGCGAGCTTGGCGACGTAGTTCGCGCTCGCGGGTGCGACGACGTAGCAGTCGGCCACCGGGTGCGGGCGGGGCTCCGTGGGCAGGCGGGGCGTGTCCCGCACCGGCAGGCCGGTCAGCGACTCCAGCCGGTCCCACTCCCCGTTCGCCCGGAGCCATCGCCCGGCGCTCGGCGTGAGCGTCACGGCCACCTGCCAGCCCAGCGCGATGGCCGGCTCGACCAGCCCGGTGCGCAGCGTCTCCACTCCGTCGGTGGCCGTGCCCACGACTCCCAGCACCCCGCGGCTGCCTGCTGTCACCGTATTCTCCGCCCTGCGTCCGGTTCTGCCCACCCGGCCCTCGCCTCCACGCCCGAGCGCCGCGAAGCCGACGGCCGGCGTACTTCCGCGACCACCACCCTAGAGCCGGCCGCCCGCCGCTGGGCGGCACGTCATGTCGCGCTCCGGCGGGCGGTGGAACGGTGCGCGGTGGAGACCACGACGGCGACCGGCAGGAAGAGGGTGCCGGAGACGGCCGCAGCGGCCGCCGAGCCCTCCAGACCGGGCAGGCGGGCTCCCATCGTGCGGTTGAGCAGGATGCAGCAGGCCCAGCACGTCGCGGCCGGCGCGGCCGGCGCGGCCAGGCCGATCCGAGGGCCGCTCAGTCCGAGATGCCGAGGTCCTGGCGCATGAGGCGGTGCATGGCGGTGAGTTGCGGATCAGCCGCCTTGAGGTCCAGGATCAGCCGGCCGGCCGTCTCGCCCTCGCGGGGCAGACCGCGGTCGACGCGCTTGAGCGCGGAGTCCACCCCGGCGAGGACCACGTTGAGCTCGCGGGACGCGGCCAGGACGACACCGGGGACGATCATCTGAGCCTCGGCGTACCGGTCGCGGTAGTCGCGCCGGGCTTCCTCCAGCCCCGCCCGGTCGTCGTCGCTGTAGACCCCGTCACGCACGCGGTGCAGGGCGTCCTTGAGGAGGGTGTGGAAATGGCGGGTCGCCCGGTTCATCGAGGTGTACGCGGTGCGCCGGTCCTCGAAGTTCCTCCGCCTCTCCTCGGCCAGCTCGTCCGCCGTGCGCTGGCGCCTCGTCACCCAACTCGTCATCACCGGGGCGAAGAGCGTGCCGAGCACGCCGACGACTGCGGCGACCATGGCTGCTACGGCTGCACTCATACGGGTGACCCTAGGTCACGACAAGCGGCTGTCGGGACGTAGTTCGCGGTCCCGGCTCATGTCGTGGACCAGCCCGGCTTCCACAGCTCGCCCTCCGCCTTCGGCCGTGCCGCCGCGAGGTACGCGCGCAGGGCCGCGAGCGCCGGGTGCGGGTTGCTCCGGCGGCGGACCAGGGCGTGGGGGTAGACCGGGGCCGGGTCGCGGACCGGGATGCGGCGGAGGTCGTGGCCGTCGCGTGCATGGGCGTCTTCAACCCGCTCTTCGCCACCCACCGGCTCGAACGCGTACCGGCCGACCGGGTGGCCCCGTCCTCACCGCCTGGACGGTGACGAGCACGGCGGGGATCGCGGCGGTGACGGCGGTATGGGGTGTGCTGGCCGCCGTCGTCGGCACCCGGACGGCCATCGCGGCAGCGGCGGTCCTGCTGCTGACCACGCCGTTCCTGTTGCGGCGCCGGTCCCCGTCCGCTCCGGAGGGTCCCGGGATGCGAGGCGACGAGGCACGGGGGACCGTGGAGTCATGTCCGGACATCCGCCTGTGATCGTGTACCCGCCCTCACCGACCGGTGGGCGACGGGTGACCGTGCGCGGGCAGATCGTCGGGCTCGCGCACGGGCGCGGTGACGTGGCCTCGTTCCTCCGGCGGGCCGGGCTCGCCCAGGGGGCCGAGGAGATCGACCTGGACCAGCCGGAGTTGATCGAGTGGCGGGGCGGAGACCTCGAGACCTGGGGGTGAGCCCCGTGAAGCGTCGTGGAGCACACCGGCACGAGACGTCACTCGAACCGCCCCCCGGCTACTACGGGGCGAGCGCGGGAACACCCGACGACGCGCAGCGGGGCCTGATGCTCGACTGGGTGGTGAGCCGGCGGGTCGCCGCCGGATGGCGGGTGGAGTCGCGGTCCGGAAGCCAGGCCGTGCTGGTTCGAGGGCAGCCGGTCAACCATGTGCTGCACGCCTTCCTGACGGTCTTCTCGTGCTGCCTCCGGGGCGTCGTCCGGGGGTCCGTGCACTGACGAACAAGGTCGAGCGGGTGGTGCTCACCGTCGACGCGCAGGGTCAGGTCGTGACTGTGGGAGCGCCCTGAGCGGGCGGCGGGACAGCGAAAGGCCGTCACCCGAACGGGCGCGTCCGGGTCGTGGCCGGTGAGGTCGTCGCACAGGGTCGGATCTGCCCGCCGTGATGCGCGTGGCCCGTCGAGTGGAGGAGTCCCATGGCCCAGTCAGCATCCACCCCCGGCTCCTCGCGCCCGTCCGCCCCCGGTCCCGGCAGTCCCTGGGCGGCCACCGGGGTCCTGTTCGCGGGGATCGTGCTCCTCGTCGACGGCATCCTCGCCATCGTCAAGGGGGTCGCGGGCATCGCCTCCGACGACGTGTACACGCGCATCAGCAACTACACGTTCAAGTTCGACATCACCACCTGGGGCTGGATCCACCTGATCCTCGGGGTGCTCCTGGTACTCGTCGGATGGAGCATCCTCAAGGGTGCGGCCTGGGCGTGGGGCGTGGGCGTCGGGCTGGCGGCCCTGAACCTGATCGCCAACTTCATCTGGCTGCCGTACCAGCCGGTGTGGGCGATCATCTCCATCGCGCTCGACACCTTCGTGATCTGGGCCCTGTGCGCCCACCGGGCGAAGCCGGTCATCTGACGTGAACCCGGGGCGAGGCGGCTTGGAGCCGGACGCGGTCACGGCGCTGGCCGCCGACGCCTACGTCTACGGATCCCCGCTCGTCCGTCAGCTGTCGGCCGTCCAGGCCTGTCTCCAGGAGGGCTGCGGGACGCTGGCACCCGCACCCTTCAACGACTTCGCCCATGCCGACGGACCCGCCACGCCCGGCACGCACACCCCGTACGCCCCGGCCGACCTCGTCGACGCGCTCGCCCAGCTCGACCTCTCCGGAGGGCCGGTCCGGCTGCACGTCCCGGACACCGGCGGGGCGTACTACGTCCTCCAGTTCGTCGACGCCTGGGGCAACGCCTTCGCCTACCTCGGCACCCGGGCCACCGGCACGGACGAGGGTGACTGGATGGTCGTGCCGCCCGGATGGGCCGGCACCGTCCCCGACGTGGTGTCCGGGGTGATCGACGCCCCCACCTCCGTCGTCTCCGTCCTCGGCCGCCTCGCCTGCGACGGACCGGAGGACATGCCCCGGGTCAGGGCGCTCCAGCAGGAGCTCACACTCACGCACCTGGGCGACCGGGCCCACCGGACCGGGCTCCCGGCGACCGAGACCGGGGTCCCGGGCGAGCTGCGGTTCTTCGAAGAGCTCCGGGTCTGGATGGCCGACTTCCCGCCCGCCGCCGCCGATCGCGCCTACCAGGACCGATTCCAGCCCCTTGGGCTCCTGGAGGAGGGGATCTCGCCGTACGTCTCGGCCGGGCCCGGCCTCGTACGCGCGCTGCGGCGGGGGCTCGCGCTGGGAAGGCTGCGGGTGGAGGAGGCGGCCCGCCCGCACACCGTCGCGGCCGAGGGCGTCCCGGGTGCCTGGCGGATGATTCCGCACCTGCGCGACTACAACCTGGACCACTTCGGCGTCGGCACGCTCCGCTCACCGGAGTGGAAGATCTCCGACCGGGAGGCGTCGTACCTGGTGAGGGCGGTGGCGGCCCGGCGGGGACGCTGGCTGCCCCATGGGTACGAGGCGCTGTACGCCCACACGTCCCGTGACTCCCGGGGACGCCCGCTCGACGGGGCGCACAGCTATGCGCTGCGCCTCACGCAGCCACCGCCGGTCGGGGCGTTCTGGTCGCTGACCGTGTACGACAGCCCCGGGGGCCACCTGGTGACGAACGCTGCGGACCGGTACGCGATCGGGGACCGGACACCCGGGCTCGTCCACGGCGACGACGGGTCGCTGACGCTGCGCCTGTCCGCGGATCCGCCGGCGGACGCGGCCGGTGCGGCCAACTGGCTGCCGCTGCCGGCCGGCGTCTTCCGGCCGGTTCTGCGGCTCCACGTCCCCGGCCGGGCGGTTCTCGACGGGAATTACGTCGTCCCGGCGCTCCAGCGGCTCGGGGACCGGCTGCGTCCATAGATCGCCGGGCGCTTTGTCAGTGGCGCGTCGCACACTGGAGACATGTGCCGCAGCATCAAGACGCTTCGTCCGCCGTCCATCCCCGAAGAGGCCACCGAGGAGGAGATGAGAGCCGCCGCCCTGCAGTACGTGCGCAAGGTCTCGGGCTTCCGTGCGCCCGCCGCGCACAACCAGGAGGTCTTCGACCGCGCGGTCGAAGAGATCACCGAGGCCACCCAGCGGCTGCTGGACGGTCTGGAGATCCGGGGCGCCGCCCGGGTCTGAGCGGACCGGGGCGTCAGGTCCCGGCCGGGGCTCCGGCGACCGGCGCGGCTGAGGCGTGCGCGGGACGGCGGACGACCACCGCCGCGAGTGCGCCCGCCAGGAACAGGGCGAGGACGGAGACGGCCGTGCCCAGCCAGCCCGCGCCCAGCCACTGGCCGCCGAAGTAGCCGAGGCCCACGCTGTAGACCGCCCAGGCCACTCCGGCCACGGCCGACCAGGGCAGAAACTCCTTCACCTTGCGGTGAGCGGCGCCCGCGCCCAGGGAGACGACGGAGCGGCCGGCCGGGGCGAAGCGGGCGACGACGACCAGCGCCCCTCCGCCGCGGCTCAGCGCCGCGCCGAGACGCTCCTGGGCGGAGGTGAGGCGGCGGGACCGGGCGATGGCACGGTCGAGGCGTTCGCCGCCGCGCCAGGCGAGGCGGTAGGCGATGAGGTCGCCGAGGACGGAGGCGGTGGCGGCACAGAGGGTCAGCACCAGCAGTGAGGGCACGTGCCGGGCGGCCTCACCGGCCGCGGCGGTGACCGTGGTCGTGCTCGCGGCGGCGGCGGTGGCCGCGGCGATCACCAGGACGCCGCTGGGGAGGACGGGCAGGAAGACGTCCAGGAGTACCGAGAGGGCGACCACCGCGTAGATCCATGGGCTGCCTGTCAGCGCACCCACACTCTCGAGCACTTTCTACTCCCCGTTCCCGTGTTCCGTGTCAACGCCGCGACGTCGCAGGGGAGCGGCAGGGGCGGCAGGGCCAGCTGTACAGCGTACGCCTGCTGTTCACCCGGTTCACCTGGTATTCACCGGCCCGGCGGCCGATGTCGCGCAGGTCACGTACGACCCCGGCCCCCCTCGGGAGGAGGGGGGCCGGGGCGTGGGGAGCGTGGGGTCAGACCGAGACGGCCCGGGCCTTCTCGGGAGCGGGTTCGCTCTCGTTCGCGGCGCCGCCGCGCGAGGAGAACAAGCGGTCAAGGGCGATGGCGCCCGGGCCGGTGAAGACCAGCAGCAGGAAGGCCCAGCAGAAGACCGCGGAGGCCTCGCCGCCGTTCTGCAGGGGGAACAGCGACTCGGGCTGGTGCACCTTGAAGTACGCGTAGGCCATGGAGCCGGAGGAGACGAGTGCGGCGATGCGGGTACCGAGGCCGAGGGCGACCAGGATGCCGCCGACGAGCTGGATCACCGCGGCGTACCAGCCCGGCCAGGTGCCGGTGGGGACGGTGCCGCCGCCCATGGAGCCGCCCAGGACTCCGAAGAGCGAGGCGGCGCCGTGGCAGGCGAAGAGAAAGCCGATGACGACGCGGAAAAGGCCGAGTGCGTAGGGCTGGGCCCGGTTCAGACGTATGAACATGGGGGGTGGGGCTCCTTCGGTCTGGGGACGTGAACCGATCGGGGCCCCTCAGGTTAGGGTGACCTCACTATTGCTTGCAAGTTCAACATTCTGTCGACTGGCTGAAAATTGGTCATTCGTTCGAAGTCAGTGACCGCTCCAGAACCGTCTCGAGCTGTGCTCCAGCGGGCCTGGCTCTGGCCTGAACCAATGTCAGCGCAGCTTTCCGGCCGTGCAGGGTGAGGGTCATCAGCTGATTGCCGAACCACGGCCCACCCGTCTTGCGCCAGCGCATCGGCGGGCTCCCCGTCCGTCCGTGGTGCGCCAGCGCGCGCCCGAGCCACCGGCCCACCCGGCTCCAGCCGAAGCGGAAGCCGGCGCGTACGTACCCGGGGATGGAGTTGTGGACGGGAGAGCAGGTCAGTTGCAGGACGTGGGCGTCGGGAGTGCCTTCCGGGGCGGAACCGGACCACTGGGGTTCGGCGATGTACGCATGGTGCACATCGCCCGAGAGCACGCATACCGTCGCGGGCGCGTCCGGCCCGCTGCCCGCCTCCCTCAGCAGCTCCGACAGACGGCGGAAGGACTCCGGGAACGCGGCCCAATGCTCCAGGTCACCGGCCCGGCGCACCTTCTCCCCGCGGCGCGCCCAGCGTTCGCCCCGGTCCCCTCGGCACAGTGCGGCGTTCCAGGTCTCCGCCTCGTGTATGAGAGGCGGCAGGAGCCATGGCAGCGAGGTGCCGATCAACAGATGGTCGTACGCCCCGGGGTCCGCGAGCACCTCGTCGCGCAGCCACCTCTCCTCCTCCTCGCGGAGCATCGACCGGTGCTGTTCCTCGAGGGACCGGGCCGCCCGGGTGTCCACCATCAGCAGCCGTACTCGGCCGAAAACACGCCGGTAGCTCCACCGGGTCAGCGTGGGGTCGGCGTCCGCCGCCGCCGCGTGGTCGCGCAGGGTCTCGGTGCCGTCCGGCACGGCGCGCACGGCCGCGTAGACCGGGTCGGCCTCCAGGGCGTCGGGGGAGAGGTTGCCGAGGTGCTGGTAGACCCAGTACGACATGAGCCCGCTGACGATGCGCTCGTGCCACCACGGCGTGCGACGCATGTCCCGGACCCAGGCGGCGCTGGTGTTCCAGTCGTCTATGACGTCGTGGTCGTCGAAGATCATGCAGCTGGGGACCGTGGAGAGCAGCCATCGCACGTCCGGGTCGCGCCAGGACTCGTCGTAGAGGTGGGTGTACTCCTCGTAGTCGGCGACCTCCGCGCCGGGAGCCTCGTCGAGATCGCGCCGGGCGGCGAGCCGTCTCTGCGTGGCCTGCGACGTCTCGTCCGCGTACACCTGGTCGCCGAGGAGCAGGAGGACGTCCGGGCGTACGGCGCCGGGGTCGGCGGCGAGGCGGGTGGCCAGCGCGTCGAGCGCGTCCGGGCCGATGGCGTCGTGCCCGTGGGCGGGCGGGGCCGCCCAGCGGCAGGACCCGAACGCGACCCGCACCGGATCCATGTCGTCCGGCCGGTCCACGGGGGGTGTGCTGATGGTGCTCGGCGGGAAGCGGGAGTCCTCGGGCGGCCATACGCGGTGGCCGTCGAGCAGCACCTCGTACGGTGTGGCCGAGCCGGGGGTCAGGCCCGTCACCACCACCAGGGCGTAGTGGTGCCCCTGGACGGCGAACGTGGGGGAGACCCCGCCCGCTCCGTCCGCGCAGCGGACCTCCGCCGTGCAGGGCCTGGTCGCCTCCACCCAGACCGTCGCCCGGGAGCCGGACTCCCAGTCGACGTACCTCAGCAGTGGTCCGAGGCGTAGCCCGGCCATGTGTGCCCTCCTCGCGTCGCCGTCGTCGATGGCTCCGTAGGGTACGGGGCGACGGAGGAGGGCGGGTCCCGCCGGGGCGGGAGGGCGGTCAGCAGCCGTTCAGGACGGACTGCAGGGCGCTCTTCTCGGTGGAGTCGACGGTGAGGTCGTAGTAGTGCTTCACGTGCACCCAGGCGCGGGCGTAGGTGCAGCGGTAGGTGGTGCGTGACGGGAGCCACTCACCCGGGTCCTGGTCGCTCTTGGACTGGTTGACGTTGTCGGTGACCGCGATGAGCTGAGGGCGGGTCAGGTCGTTGGCGAAGGACTGGCGCTCCGCGTTGGTCCAGCCGCTGGCCCCGGAACGCCAGGCCTCGGCGAGCGGGACCATGTGGTCGATGTCCAGGTCGGACGCGGCGGTCCAGGTGGCGCCGTCGTACTCCGAGTACCAGCTGCCGCTGGTCGCGGCGCAGGCGGAGTCCTGTACGACGCCGGTGCCGTCACGCTTCAGCACCACCTCGCGGGTGTTGCACGCTCCCGACTGGGTGATCCAGTGCGGGAACTTGTCGCGGCTGTAGCCGGACGAGGAGCCCTCGGTGGAGACGGTGAGCTGCCCCAGATACGTACGGGCGGTCGAGGCGCTGACCGGGGTGGGCATCGCGGCCTGGGCGGTGGGGGCCGTGAGGAGCCCGGTGGTGGCGGCGAGCGCGGCCGAGGCGGCGACGACGGCTATGCGACGCGCGTAGATACCGGACATGTGAACTCCCTTGGTGTGGGGGGATGTCGAGCGGGCGACCTGTCGAGCCGGACCATCGTGGCGGCGCCGGGTTTCGTCGGGGTGGTCGCCAGGTAACAGAGTGACGACATGCGCACGTCACATCAAGAGGTAGGACGGTCGGTCTGACGTCCCGTCCGAAGGTTGTTCGAGTACGGAGGTTGACGGCCCGGCAGCCCTTAGGGTTGCCGCGTGCTGCTTCCGGTCGGTCCCGCCCTCGGTGTCGTGCTCGCCGTGCTCCTGGTGTGCGCCGCCGCCGTCGCCGCGTGGGCCTCGCTGGGCAGGTCGCGTGAGATCGCCGTCGCAGGGGTGCGGGCCGCGGTCCAGCTGGCCGTCGTCTCCCTGCTCATCGGCTGGGTGGTGCGCTCCCTGGGGCCCCTGCTCGGCTTCCTGGCGCTGATGTTCGCGGTCGCGGTGCGCACCGCGGGCCGGCGGATCACCCGTAACCGCACCTGGTGGTGGGCCGCCGTGCCGATCGCGGCGGGCGTCGTGCCGGTGGTGGTGGCGCTGCTGCTCACCGGGCTCCTTCCGGCGCGGGGAATCACCCTGATCCCGGTCACCGGCATCCTCATCGGGGGCGCGCTCACCGCGACCGTGCTCGGCGGGCGCCGCGCGCTGGACGAGCTCGAGGTGCGGCGCGGGGAGGTGGAGGCGGGGATGGCGCTCGGTCTGCTCGACCGGGACGCCCGGCTGGAGATCGCCCGCCCCGCCGCTTCGGACGCGCTGCTGCCGGGGCTGGACCAGACCCGGACCGTGGGGCTCGTCACCCTGCCCGGGGCCTTCGTGGGCATGCTGCTGGGCGGCGCCTCACCTGTGGAGGCGGGCGCCGTTCAGCTGTTCGTCCTGGTGGCGCTGATGGCGGTCCAGACGGTCGCCGTCGCACTGGTGCTGGAGCTGGTCGCCCGGGGGGTGCTGCACCGGGAGTGAGACGAGGACGGCCCCGCTCGGGCTGTACGCCGAGCGGGGCCGTCCTCGAAGGATGAACCGGGGAAAGGGTTACGGGGTGTCGATGTGCAGGCGGATCGAGCCGTCCGCGCCCGCCTCCACCCGGAGTCGCGTCAGGTCCTCGACATGGGCGTCGGGGGAGAGCGCCGCCGCGCGCGGGCCGACGCCCACGACGCGCATGCCGGCCGCACGGCCCGCCGCGATGCCCGCCTCGGAGTCCTCGAAGACGATGCAGTCCGCCGGGTCGAAGCCCAGCTCGGCCGCGCCCTTGAGGAAGCCCTCGGGGTCGGGCTTGCTGGCGCCGACCATCTCCGCGGTCACGCGGGTCTCCGGCACCGGCAGGGCCGCGGCGGTCATCCGGGCCTGGGCGAGCGCCTCGTCGGCGGAGGTCACCAGTGCGTGGGGGAGGCCGGCGATCGACGCCATGAAGGCGGTGGCGCCGCCGATGGGCACCACGCCGTCCGTGTCGGCGGTCTCCTCGGCGAGCATGATCCGGTTCTCCGCGTAGTTCTGCTCCATGGGACGGTCCGGCAGCAGCGCGGCCATCGTGGCGTAACCCTGGCGGCCGTGGACCACCTTGAGCGCCGCCTCGGGGTCGAGCCCCTGTGCGATCGCCCAGCGACGCCAGCAGCGCTCCACCACCGCGTCGGAGTTCACGAGGGTGCCGTCCATGTCCAACAGGAGGGCGCGGGCTTCGAGGACGGTGGCCGACATCGGCATGCTCCAGAGCGCGGGGGAACAGCTCGTAGCTGCGGTGAAGAAAACAAGTAGCCCCGCCCGCCGGTCAGGGAGAACGAGCGGAGGCTACTTTGTTCCTCCACGATACAAAAACCTCCGCCGAAACGCCAATCCCGCGGTCGGAGATGTCGTGGAGTCCGCGCCGACCGGTATCCGAACCCGGACGCTCAGGACCGGCGCCCGTGGCCGCTCGTCTGTGCCTCCAGGGCGCGGCGGGTCTCCGGGCCGTAGACACCCGAGGGATCGCCCTTGACCGACACCCACCTCTGGAACTCGGCCACGGCGTCCTCCACCCGCTCCGAGTAGTCGCCGTCGTCCGGCCCCCGGTAGACCCAGACCTCCTGCAGTCGTCGCTGGAGCTCGGAGACCTCCGCGCCGCGGTCGCCGCGCCGCAGCGTGCTCCCCGACGCCTCCTCGACGGGCGGTGCCGCCGCGGCCGTCGTGGGGGCGGGCGCCTTCGTCGCGGACACGGACGGCGACGGTGACGTCGAAGGGGTGGCCGAACGCGACGCCGACGGGCTCTTCGACGGCGAGGCGGACGCCGAGGGCGACGCCGACGCGGACCCGGACGGCGTGGCCGAGGGGGACGCGGACGGGGACACCGACACCGACGCGGCCGGCTCGTCGCTCGCGGCCGGCGCGCTCGTCGTGACCTCGGGCAGCGCGGTGTCCCGGCGCTCCTCGTCGTCGAACAGCCCGCTCGCGAAAGCAGCCGTGCCCACCACCGCGGCGACCGCCGCCCCCACGGCGACAACGGCGAACGGGCGCCGGCGGCGCGGTTGCACCGGGTCGGGGCCGCCGCCCGCATAGGAGGCGGCCGTACGCCGGCGGGTCTCGTCCGCGGTGACCGCGTCGGGCGGCGCACCCGGCGAGACCCCGGGTCCCGGCGCTCCGCCTCCCGCGCCGTCCAGGAACAGCGGCATCGTCGTCTCCGCCGCCGGGGCGCCGGAGCCCTCGGTCTCGTCGCTGTTCAGCGTCACATAAGGCCGGATCCGCAACGGGTCGAAGTCCTCGGCCGCCGCGATTTCCGCCGACCGGGCGTCCCGCTCGGCCGTACGGGCACCGCAGGCACACCCCGCCCCGGGTCTCGCGCCCTGCTCGCCACCGCACTCCGGGCATACGTGTCCGGTCATTGTGGGTTCCCCTCCCCATCGAACTGCCTGCGATTATGCAGGCCGCCACAGGCAAGCCCAACGCCCGTACCGCTGCTCGGCAGGCCATAACGTCACAGAGCGGACAGGATAGGGGGGAAGCGGACCCGAGGAGATGCCCATGGCCCAGCAGTTGAGCCCGCCACCCCTGGCGGAAGGTGAGGGGCGGTCCCGGCGGAACGTCCTGGTGTCCATCGGCGCACTGCTCCTCGGCATGCTGCTCGCCGCACTCGATCAGACCATCGTGTCCACCGCTCTGCCCACGATCGTCAGCGAACTGGGCGGCCTGGACCACCTGTCATGGGTGGTGACCGCCTACATGCTGGCGGCGACCGCGGCGACCCCGCTCTGGGGCAAGCTCGGCGACCAGTACGGGCGCAAGAAGCTCTTCCAGACGGCCATCGTCATCTTCCTCGTGGGCTCCGCGCTCTGCGGGATGGCCCAGAACATGCCGCAGCTGATCGGCTTCCGAGCCCTCCAGGGGCTCGGCGGCGGCGGACTGATGGTGCTGTCGATGGCCATCGTCGGCGACATCGTCGCCCCTCGCGAGCGAGGCAAGTACCAGGGCCTGTTCGGAGCGGTGTTCGGGGTGACCAGCGTGCTGGGACCGCTGCTCGGCGGCTTCTTCACCGAGCACCTCAGCTGGCGCTGGGTCTTCTACATCAACCTGCCCGTCGGCGTCGTCGCGCTGCTCGTCATCGCCGGTGCCCTGCACATCCCGGTCCGCCGCACCAAGCACACCATCGACTACCTGGGCACCTTCCTCATCGCCTCCGTCGCCACCTGCCTGGTCCTCGTCGCCTCGCTCGGCGGGACCACCTGGGCCTGGGCCTCCCCGCAGATCATCGTCCTCACGGTCCTCGCCGTGGTGCTGCTCGTCGCGTTCATCGCGGCCGAGCGACGGGCGGCCGAACCGGTGCTGCCGCTGAAGCTCTTCCGGAAGCGGACCTTCACCCTCGTCGCCGTCATCAGCTTCGTCATCGGCTTCGCCATGTTCGGCGCCATGACCTACCTGCCGACATTCCTCCAGGTGGTGCACGGCATCACCCCGACCCTGTCCGGTGTGCACATGCTGCCCATGGTCCTCGGGCTGCTGATCACCTCGACCGGCTCCGGCCAGATCGTCAGCCGGACCGGCCGCTGGAAGGTCTTCCCGATCGCCGGCACCGCCATCACCGTCGTCGGCCTGCTGCTGCTCCACACCCTCTCCGAGAACAGTTCCACCTGGACGATGAGCCTCTGCTTCTTCGTCTTCGGCGCCGGACTCGGCCTGGTCATGCAGGTGCTCGTGCTGATCGTGCAGAACTCCGTCGGCTACGAGGACCTCGGCGTGGCCACCTCCGGGGCGACCTTCTTCCGCTCCATCGGAGCGTCCTTCGGCGTGGCCGTGTTCGGCACCATCTTCACCAACCGGCTCTCCGGCAAACTCCAGGAGGCGCTCAGCGGCCGTTCCCTGCCGCCCGGTGTCGACGCCGGGGCACTGGCCGCCGACCCCCGGGCCATCGGCCGGCTCCCGGCCGATCTGCGCCCCTCGGTGCTGAGCGCCTACTCGACCTCGATCACCGACGTCTTCCTGTACGCCGTGCCCGTCGTCCTCGTCGCGTTCGTCTTCTCCTGGTTCCTCAAGGAGGAGCCCCTGCGCGGATCGGTGACGGCGCCCGACACCAGCGAGACCCTGGCCTCCAACCCGGTCCAGCGCTCCTCGTACGACGAATGCGCCCGCGCCCTCTCGGTGCTCGCCACCCGCGAGGGGCGCCGGGAGATCTACGAGAAGATCACCGAGAAGGCCGGGTACGACCTGCAGCCCGCCGCCAGCTGGCTGCTGCTGCGCATCAAACGGCACGGCACCGTCGAGCCGGGCCGGCTGGCCGAGGTCGCCCCCGTGCCGCTGCGGGTGATCACCTCGGCCGCCCGCCAGGTGGAGGGGCACGGCTTCGCCCGGCGCGAGGGCATGCAGCTGGTGCTCACCGAGAAGGGCGCGGAGGCCGTGGTCAAGCTCTCGCACGCCCGCGAGGAGTCGCTGGCCGAGCTCCTGGGCGACTGGTGGGGCCCGGACCGGCCCACCGACCTGATCCGGCTGGTGACGGAGCTGTCGTCCGAGGTGAGCGGGTCGAGCAAGGAGCGGCCGCACATGCCCGAACCGCGCCGCGACCACTCGGTGGGCTGACGGCCCGCCCGGAGGAGCTCAGAGCTCCTTGGCGAGCCAGTGCTCCGCGTAGGGGCCCTGGTTGAACGCCGGAATCTCCGCATAACCGTGCTTCGCGTACAGCCCGCGCGCCTCCACCAAGTCGTTACGGGTGTCGAGACGGATCCGCCGCACCCCGTACGCCCGCGCGGCGCTCTCGATGCCCGCGAGCAGCAGGCCGCCACCGCCCGTCGAGCGGAAGGCGGGCCGGACGTACACCCGGGTCAGCTCCGCCGTCGCCGCGTCCACCAGCCGCAGGCCCGCGCAGCTCGCCGGCTTGCCGTCGTACCGGCCCACCAGGAACTCCCCGGTGGGCGGGGCGAGCCGGTCGACGCCGTCGTCCCTCAGCCCGTCGTCGATCTCAGCCGTGGTCGCCGGACGGCCCCAGTAGCGGCTCGCCACCTCGTCGTAGTAGTCCCGCCGCAGCAGGGTCGCCTCGGGGCTGCCGAAGTGTTCGGGGGTCACGGTCCACGTCATTCGTACATTCTGTCCAGGGTGCGACGGGATGACGAACCATTAATACGTGCAGGGGGCAGTGAACATGCGGGACACGACCACGACGGCGGCCGTCCAGCGGCTCGGGGAGCGGTGGATCCGGGAGCTGGCGCGGCCCGGAAGGGGCGGCTTCGTGTGCTCGCCCGCCGGACTGTGGCTGGCCCTGGCGGCCGCCGCCGCGGGCGCCCGTACGGAGACGGCCGCCGAGCTGCGCACCCTGCTCGGTGTGGCGGGCCCGGGGGCCGCGGCCGTGGTGACGGACGCGGCGCGGGAGTGGGAGCGCACCGAGGCGCTGAATGTGGCGACCAGGGTGTGGAGCAGGCTGACCATCCGTCAGGAGTACAAGGACGCGCTCCCCGACATCGCGTTCGGGCCGGTCGACCAGGACGAGATCGACGCCTGGGTGTGCGAGCGGACCGGCGGCCTGATCGAACGGCTGCCGATGGAGCTCGACGGTGTCTCCTTCGCACTCGTCAACGCGCTGGCCCTGAAAGCGCTCTGGGAGACCCCTTTCGAGGTGAACCGGACGCGCGAGGCCCCCTTCACCGACGATGCGGGCAGGACACGCCCGGCAGCGACGATGCACGCGTCGGTGCCGGTGCGGGACGCGTGGACGGTCGCCGGCGCGCACGTCGTGGAGCTGCGCTGCCGTACGGAGCGGGGCGCCGCGGCTCCGGCGCGGATCAGGCTGGTCCTGGGGGAGCCGGGAGCGGGCGCGGCGCAGGTCCTGCCCGCGGCGTGGGCGTCCGGCGAGGAGCGTGCCCCGCTCGATGCCGACGAAGTGACGGTCGCCGTTCCGAGATTCACCCTGCGTACGAACATTCAGGTCGACGACCAGCTGCCGGCCCTCGGTGTACGTCGCGCGACCACGATGGCCCTGGCGGACTTCTCGGGACTCTCCCGGCAGCCCGTCTGTATCTCCGACGTGGTCCAGGAAGCCGTGCTGAAGGTCGCGGAGGAGGGTGTGGAGGCCGCGGCGATCACGGTCGTGGCCCTGCGGACGGCGGTCGCACGACGGGGGCGGCACATCGCCTTCGACCGGCCCTTCGGGATCGTCGTCCTGGACGGCTCCTCGGACGTCCCCCTCTTCGCGGGCTGGCAGGCGGACATACCGGCGTACGAGGACTGACCCGGCCCGATGACGGATGCCGCCAGAAGGGCCGCCGAGTCCTGTCCGGGCATTCTTTCGGCAAACCAGTGGTGACAGTCAGGCTAAGTGGGGGTTGATGGTGTCTACCTCATAGGGCAATGCGAGGCTTCATCCGCACATACCCGGGCCGAGGGGACAGTGCATGAAAACGGGAGGGTCGGCGCAGCGTGACAGATGTGGAGCGCAGTGTGCGGGGGGACGCGGCGGCGGATCCGGGGACGAGAGCCGCTACGGCGAGAGCTGTCCTGTGGCTGCTCGTCGGCGTCCTGGCGGTACGGCAGGTGGCGGTGGTGCTCCGGCGGCCGCCGGGTGAACGCCTCACCGATCTGGAGACCTGGACCGGTGCGACCGGGGTCCTGCACATCGCGGGGTCCCTGTACGACCCGGGCAGGTTCACCGGGACGCCCTTCGCCGGGCTGGTGCTGAAGCCGCTGACGGTCTCCGCGCAGCAGGCGCTCGGCGTGGTGTGGACCTTCGGTTCGCTGCTGCTCGTCGTGGGACTCGGCTTCGTCGCCGTCCGCGCCCTGCCCGCGCCGGTGGGCCGGCGTACCGCGTTCCTGGCGGCGCCCGTCGCGATCACCCTGCTGATGGTGTCGCTGCCCGTCCGCAACACCCTGCACCTGGGCCAGACCAGCATCCTCCCGGTCCTGCTGGTGCTCGTCGCCTGTTTCGCGGCACGCGGTGAGCGCCTTCCGGGCGTGCTGACCGGTGTCGCCGCGGCCCTCCAGCCCGCCGTCCTGCTCTTCGCCGTCCTGTTCTGGCTCACCGGGAGACGCAGGGCCGCCGTGAGCGGCGGTGCCACCTTCGCCGTCTGCACGGCGCTGGCCTGGGCGGTGATGCCGCGTGACTCATGGGCGTACTGGGTGCACCATCTCGCGGGTGCCGGCCTCGGGGACAGCCCGGACAGCCTGGCGAACCAGTCCCTGCACGGCGCACTGCTGCGCTTCGGTCTCCAGGGTCCGCTCGAGATCGCCCTGTTCCTCGTCCTCGCCGCCGCCGTCGTCCTTCTCGGACTGCGCCGCGCGGCGCACTACGCCCAGGACGGGCAGCTGCTCCTGGCCGTCGCGATCACCGGATGCGTGGCCGTCGCCGTCTCTCCCACCGCATGGCAGCACCAGCTTCTCTGGGTGCTGCTCGCCGTCGTCGGCCGGGCCGGCACCCGGGCCTCGGACCGGCTGGTCTGGCCGGCGGTCGTGGTGCTCGTCCTCACCCTGCCGGGGAAGATGCTGCTGCCGAACGTCGGCGTGGTCCTGCCCGTGCGCGACAACATCCTGCTCGTCGCCGCGCTCGGCGCGGCCTGCGCCGTGCCCTTCCTCTCCCGCACCTCGCCCTACTGGCAGCGGCCGATCCCCACGGACTACGCGAAGCCGGTGCCGGCGCGTCACGCGTGGGTGCCGCTGCTGCCGTTCTGGCGGCGCGTGCTCAGCCGCCCCAACCTGCTGCTGGAACTCCTGCTCATCAGGGTCGTCTACTCCGCCTACGCGAAGGTCCGGCTGGCGGCCACCGCCGGGCGCTCCACCGCCGAGGAGCACGGCCGGCAGATCCACTCCGCGGAGCAGTGGCTGCACATCGACATCGAGCACTGGGCCAACCACACCGTCGTCGGCATCCCCTGGCTGCGGGACTTCTTCGACTACTACTACTCGACGTTCCACTTCATCGTGCCGCTCGCGATCCTCGGGGTGCTGTACGTGCGGCGGCCCCCGGACTACCGCTGGGCCCGCAGCACCATCGGGTTCGCCACGGTCCTCGCCCTCGTCGGCTTCTGGCTCTACCCGCTGGCACCGCCGCGTCTGATGCCGGGGCTCGGATTCATCGACACGGTCCACGGTGTGCAGGACCTCGACAGCCCCGATTTCGGGGCGCTGACCGCGATGACCAACCAGTACGCGGCGATGCCGTCCCTGCACTTCGGCTGGTCGCTGTGGTGCGGTGTGGTGATCGCCCTGCTCGCGCCGAAGGCGTGGATGAAGGTCCTGGGGCTGCTGCACCCGCTGTTCACGGTCTCCGCGATCATCGCGACGGGCAACCACTGGGTGCTGGACGCGGTCGGCGGTGCGGCGGTGGTGGCCGCGGGCTTCGGGCTGACGTACGCCCTGTCGGGGCCGCGCAGGCTCCAGGCCGTCCCCGGTGCGGCCGGGCGGCCGGACCGCGAGGCCGGGGACGCGGCCGGGGAGCCGGCCCCCGAACCGGCCGGCAGCAAGGCGTAGGGCGGACACCGGCCGGACCGGCACACGGGCCGAAGGGGTGCGGGGCGGCCCTCCCGAGCCGGCCCCGCACCCCTTCGGGGTGGATCGCCGCGTCCCCCGGGGTCCGTCCGCGGCGGCGGGTCCGCCACTCGGACGGCTCAGCGCCGGGGGCGGCGCCGTGCGGGGGATCAGGCCTTGACCGACACTCCGGGCTCCGCGGCGACCGCGCCGCGCTCCCCGAGCTGTTCCGTGTCCACATGTGCCGTCTCGCGGGCGGAGAGCGCCGCGACGACCGGCGGCAGACAGAGGGCGGCGGCGAAGACGGCGACCCCGGCCCAGTTGTCGCCGTCGGGCCCGGCGATCTGCGAGGCGAAGGCCACGGCGAAGCCGGCGATGGCGAAGCCGGTCTGGGTGCCGATCGCCATGCCCGAGAGCCTGACCCGGGTGGGGAACATCTCGGCGTAGAAGGCGGGCCAGATGCCGTTGGCCGCGCTGTAGACGACGCCGAAGACCAGCACGCCGAGGATCAGCACCAGCGGATAGCTGCCCGTGGAGATCGCCCACAGGTACAGGGGCATCACCACCGCGCTGCCCACGGCGCCGATGAGGAAGACCGGCCGGCGACCGACGCGGTCCGAGAGCCGCGCCCAGAGCGGGATGGTGAACAGGGCGACCACATTGGCCAGCGCGCCCACCCAGAGCATGCCGGTGCGGCTCAGGCCGACGGCGTCGCTGGTGGCGTACGACAGCGCCCAGACGGTGAAGATCGTGCTGACCGTGGCGATCACGGAGGCCGCGACGACCCGCAGCACGTCGGCCCAGTGGTCGCGCAGCAGCACGGCCAGCGGCATCTTGGCCACGCCCTCGGTCGCCGCCTGCTTGGTGAAGACCGGGGTCTCCTCCAGGGTGCGCCGGATGACGTAACCGGTGACCGCGACGGCGACGCTCAGCCAGAACGGGATGCGCCAGCCCCAGGAGAGGAGCTGCTCCTCGGGCAGGACGGCGACCGGGATGAACGCCAGGGTCGCGATCAGCTGACCGGCCTGCGTCCCGTTGATGGTGAAGCTGGTGAAGTAGCCGCGCCGGTGCTGGGGCGCGTGTTCCAGGCTCATCGAGTTGGCGCTGGCCTGCTCACCCGCCGCGGAGATGCCCTGAAGGATCCGCAGGAGGACGAGCAGGACGGGTGCCGCCCCGCCGATCTGCTCCCGGGTGGGCAGACAGCCGATGAGGAACGTCGAGAGGCCCATCAGCATCAGCGTGAAGACCATGATCTTCTTGCGGCCGAGCCGGTCGCCGACGTGCCCGAGGAAGAGTGCGCCGACCGGACGGGCCGCGTAGGCGACACCGAAGGTGGCCAGCGACATCAGGGTCGCGTTCGCCGGATCGGACTCGTCGAAGAAGACCTCGGGGAAGATCAGCGCCGCCGCGCTGCCGTAGATGAAGAAGTCGTAGTACTCCAGCGCGCTGCCGATCCAGGCGGCGAGCGCCGCTTTACGGGGCTGGGCCTGCGGTGGGGGAGCGGGGGAGGGGGCGTGAGCGGTCACGTCGGGGCTCCTTCGGGGGACGTTCCGTGCGGGGAGAGGCGAGCGGACCCGGCTAATTAACGCACTAGATAGTTAGTTGCGGATGGCTACGGATGTTGCGAGCAGTTGTCGCCCCTGTCAAGAGTTCGCACAGAATCCAGGTGCTGGGTTCGCGCGAAATCCGGCCCTTCCTCCCCGAAAGGTCCGGGCCCTACTCCGCCCGGTCGGCCGTGAGGTACGCGATGATCATGTCGCCCAGCATGGTCCGGTAGTGCTCGCGCCGTCCGGTGTCCACCAGGTCGCGGCCGAAGAGCGCGCCGAAGGTGTGTCTGTTCGCGATGCGGAAGAAGCAGAACGAGCTGATCATCGCGTGCAGGTCCACGGCGTCGACGTCCGCCGTGAACAGCCCCGACGCGCGCCCCGTGTCGAGGATGCGCCGCAGGACCTCGATCGCCGGGGAGCTGATGCGGCTCAACTCGGCCGAGGCCGCGATGTGTTCGGCCTCGTGGATGTTCTCGATGCTGACCAGGCGGATGAAGTCCGGGTGGTCCTCGTGGTGGTCGAACGTCACCTCGGCCAGCCGGCGCACCGCCGCCACGGGATCGAGGTGTTCGACGTCCAGCAGCTGTTCCGCCTCCCGGATCCTGGTGTACGCCCGCTCCAGGACCGCGGTGAACAGCTGCTCCTTGCCGCCGAAGTAGTAATAGATCATCCGCTTCGTGGTCCGGGTCCGGGCGGCGATCTCGTCGACCCGGGCACCCGCGTAGCCGATGCGGGCGAACTCCCGCGTCGCCACGGTGAGGATCTCGTCCTTGGTGCGCGCCGCGTCACGGGTCCGCACGGCGGGCTGGGCGGGTCCTTCGGTGCTTGTCATCCCGATCCTTCGCGGCAGGCGGTGCGTGCTCGCGATTCTAGAGCGGGTGCCCGGGGCGGCTGATTCGGCCCGGGGTCTTCCCTGGGCGGCCATCTTTCGGTATGACTAACTAACCAGTCCGTACATTAAGTCGATGCAGCCACAGGAAGTGAACGATGCCGAACACCCCGGCCCCGCCCCCTGGCGTCCCGGTCCTCGTGCTGAACGGTCCCAATCTCAACCTGCTGGGCCTGCGCGAGCCGGCGGTGTACGGAAAGGACACCCTGGCCGCTGTCGACGAGCTCTGCCGGAACACGGCGGCGCCCCTCGGACTGCGTGCCGACTGCAGGCAGAGCAACCATGAGGGGGTGCTCATCGACGCCGTCCACGAAGCCCGCACCGCACACCGGGGCATCGTGATCAACCCCGCCGGGTACAGCCACACCTCGGTCGCCCTGCGGGACGCGCTCGCCGCAGCGGAACTGCCGGTCGTGGAGGTCCACCTCTCGAACATCCACCGGCGGGAGGCCTTCCGCCACCACAGCTACGTCTCGGCCGTCGCCGACACCGTCATCTGCGGGGCGGGTGCCCACGGATACGCCCTGGCGCTCACCCACCTCGCCCAGCTCCTGGAGGACCACCGGTGAGCCCGGACTCCTATCTCGTCGGCCTCATCGGCTCCGGTATCGGCCCCTCCCTCAGCCCCGCGCTCCACGAACGCGAAGCGGACCGGCAGGGCCTGCGCTACCTCTACCGCCTCATCGACATCGGCACGCTCGGTGTCCCGCCGGAGAAGACCGGTGAACTCGTCCGCTCCGCACGCGACATGGGTTACGACGGCCTCAACGTCACCCACCCCTGCAAGCAGCAGGTCCTCGCCCACCTCGACGCGCTCTCACCGCAGGCCGAGGCGCTCGGCGCGGTCAACACCGTGGTCTTCGACGGTGACCTCGCGATCGGCCACAACACCGATGCCACCGGTTTCGCCGCCTCCTTCGCACGCGGTCTGCCCGACGCGCCGCTGGAGCGCGTCGTGCAGCTGGGAGCCGGCGGTGCCGGAGCCGCCGTCGCCCACGCTCTCCTCGCCCTCGGCGCCGGCCGGCTCACCGTGCTGGACGCCCTGCCCGACCGGGCCGCTGCGCTCGCGGACTCCCTGAACCACCACTTCGGCCCGGGCCGGGCGGTGGCGGCGGACCTCCTGGACATCGCGGCACGGACGGCAGGCGCCGACGGCCTGGTCAACGCCACACCCATCGGCATGGCCGCCCACCCCGGGCTCCCGCTCCCCGCGGAACTGCTGCATTCCGGCCTGTGGGTCGCCGAGGTCGTCTACCGGCCGCTGGAGACCACGCTCGTCCGCACCGCCCGCGCGCTCGGCTGTCCCACCCTGGACGGCGGGGGCATGGCCGCCTACCAGGCCGCCGACGCCTTCCGGCTCTTCACCGGCCGCGAACCCGACACCGCCCGCATGCTCGCGGACATCGCCGACCTCACGTCCGCCCACTGAATCGCGCAGGAAGCCCGCAGGAGGACCGACATGCGTACGTCCATCGCCACCGTCTCGCTCAGCGGCACGCTCACCGAGAAACTCACCGCGGCGGCGCGCGCCGGCTTCGACGGTGTGGAGATCTTCGAGAACGACCTGATCGGGAGCCCGCTGAGCCCCGAGGAGATCAGGGAACGGGCGGCCGACCTCGGTCTGACGATCGACCTCTTCCAGCCGATGCGCGACATCGAGGCCGTCCCCGCCGACGAGTTCGCCCGCAACCTGCGGCGCGCCGAGCACAAGTTCCGGCTGATGCGGCGGCTCGGCGCCGACACCGTCCTGGTCTGCTCCAGCGTGTCGCCGAACGCCGTCGACGACGACGCCCTCGCCGCCGAGCAGCTGCGCCGGCTGGCGGACCTCGCGCAGGAGTCCGGCATCCGCGTCGCGTACGAGGCGCTGGCGTGGGGCCGCCACGTCAGCACGTACGAGCACGCCTGGCGCATAGTCGAGGCCGCGGACCACCCCGCCCTCGGGGTCTGCCTGGACAGCTTCCACATCCTGGCCCGGGGCTCCGACGTCGCGGGGATCGAGGCCATCCCGGGGGAGAAGATCTTCTTCCTGCAGCTCGCCGACGCCCCGCAGATGTCGCTCGACGTGCTGCAGTGGAGCCGCCACCACCGCTGTTTCCCGGGCCAGGGCGACCTCGACGTCACCGGTCTCGTGCGGGCCGCCGTCCGCGCCGGATACGACGGGCCCCTCTCCCTCGAGGTGTTCAACGACGTCTTCCGCCAGGCGGACGCGGGCCGCACCGCGGTGGACGCCCTGCGCTCGCTGACGCTGCTCCAGGAGTCGGCCGGGCTGACCGTGCCTCCGGAGCCGGTCGTCCCCACCGGGTTCGCCTTCGTCGAGATCGCGACGGCCGACACGGCCAGGATCGCGCCTCTGCTGACCGCGCTGGGCTTCTCCCGTACGGCCAGGCACTCCGGGAAGCCGGTGGACCTCTGGGAACAGGGTGAGGCCCGCATCCTGCTCAACACCGACACCGGCAGCCACCGGCCGGAGCCCTCGCTCACCGCGGTGGGCCTGGAGAGCCCCGACCCGGCGGGAGCCTCCGCACGGGCCGAGTCGCTGCTCGCCCCCGTCCTGCCCCGCCGCCGCGCCCCCGGTGACGCCCCGCTGGACGCGGTGGCCGCGCCCGACGGCACCGAGTTCTTCTTCTGCGTCACCGACCGCCCCGACGACACGGAAGAGGGCACCGCGCGCGCCGGCTGGACCGGTGACTTCGCGCCCGCCCCGCACACCCCCGGCCCCGTCGGGATCACCCGCGTCGACCATGTGGCGCTGACCCAGCCCTGGCACCACTTCGACGAGGCGACCCTCTTCCACCGCGGCGTGCTCGGTCTCCAGCCGCACGCGAGCGTCGACCTCGCCGACCCGTACGGCCTGCTCCGCAGCCGGGCCGTCAGCAACGAGGACGGCACCGTGCGCATCGCCCTGGGCGTGGGGGCGTCCCCCACCGAGGACCCGGCCCGGGGAGGACGGCCCCAGCACGTGGCCCTGGCCACCGACGACCTCGTCACCACAGTCCGCCGCGTCCTCGCGGCCGGCGCCCGGATGCTGCCCGTGCCGGCCAACTACTACGACGACCTGGCCGCGCGCCACGAGTTCGCCCCGGGCGAGCTGGAGACCTACCGCGAACTCGGCATCCTCTACGACCGGGACGGGAAGGGCGAGTTCCGGCACTGCTACACCGTGACGACCGGCCGCGTCTTCTTCGAACTCGTCGAGCGCGACGGCGGATACGACGGGTACGGCGCCACGAACGCCCCCGTCAGGCTCGCCGCGCAGCACGCACTGGCCGACTGATCAGTCCGGGAGCGCCTCGAAGTCCGCCCGCGCGTCGAACGCGGCGCGGCGGGTGGCCCGGCGCAGGGCTCTCAGCAGCGTCGGGCCGATGGCCGCCGTCAGGACGACCGTGAGGACGGCGCGGCCCAGGTCCCAGCCGATCGAGGTGGCGGTGCAGTACGCGAGGAAGCGCACCAGGTTCTCGCTGAGCGGGTCGCCCGGGACGAAGGAGATGCCCGAGCCGAGCCCCGGCACGATCGTCCAGCCGTACAGATTCATCACCGTGCCGTACGCGAACGCCGCCGCGAAGCCGTACCCCGCCAGCATCAGCAGCTCGCCCCGGCCGCGCAGCCGGTCCGGGCCCGGCAGCAGGCCCGCGCCCATGGTGAACCAGCCCATCGACAGCATCTGGAACGGCATCCACGGACCGACCCCGCCCGTGAGCAGCGCCGAGGCGAACATCGTGACCGAGCCGAGCACGAAGCCGAAGCCCGGCCCCAGAACCCGGCCGCTCAGCACCATCAGGAAGAACATGGGCTCCAGGCCGGCCGTCCCCGCGCCCAGCGGACGCAGCGCCGCCCCGACCGCGGCGAGGACGCCCAGCATCGCGACTGCCTTCGCGTCCAGACCGGAGTCCGCGATCGTCGCGAGGACCACCCCGACGAGCAGCACCAGCAGGACGGCGAAGAGCCACGGCGCGTCCTGCGCGTGGGCGAGACCGGAGTCCGCCCCCGCCAGCAGCGGCCAGCCGAAGGCGGCCAGCCCGACGGCGCTGATCAGGACGAGGGCGGCGACGGCGTGCGGACCGAGCCGGACCGGGCGGGTGGACCGGGCCGTCACGCGAGAGCCTCCAGAGCCCTGCGCACCTGCGACACCGTCAGCCACTCCCGCGGCGCCAGGATCTTCGAGATCTGCGGGGCGAAGGCGGGCGAGGAGACCACGACCTGCCGGGTCGGGCCGTCGGCGACGGCCTCACCGTCGGCCAGGATCACCACCCGGTCGGCCAGCTCCGCCGCCAGCTCCACATCGTGCGTGGCCAGGATGATCGCGTGGCCCTCGGCGGCCAGCCGGCGCAGTACGCCGACGAGCCGCCCCTTCGCCGCGTAGTCCAGCCCCCGCGTCGGCTCGTCCAGGAGGAGGAGCGGGGGCCGGGCGGTGAGCACCAGGGCGAGGGCCAGCGCGAGCCGCTGGCCCTCCGAGAGATCACGGGGGTGGATGTCGTCGGGCACCCCGGGCAGCAGCTCGGAGACCAGCGCCCGGCAGGTGCCCCCCGGCGCGCCCGCGTCGGAGTCGGCCGCCGCGCACTCGGCGGCGACCGTGTCCGCGTACAGCAGGTCGCGCGGCTCCTGCGGTACGAGCCCGACCCGGCGCACCATGTCGCGCGGCGGCGTACGGGACGGGTGCGACCCACCGACCAGGACGGAGCCCGTGGTCGGCTCGGTCATCCCGACAAGGGTCGTCAGCAGGGTCGACTTCCCCGCGCCGTTACGGCCCATCAGGGCCACGGTCTCGCCCGGCGCGACGGCCAGCGTCACCCCGCGCAGCGCCTGGACCCGCCCGTGCCGGACCCCGAGCTTCTCGACCCGGGTGACCGCGTCGAGGACCGGGGGGAGCGCGGGTGCCGCTGCCGGGCGGCGGCCGAGCAGCCGGCCCAGCAGACCGGGGCGGACGGCGGGGGGAGAGGGGAGCGGAGCCACCGCGGCGGCCGCCGGGGCCTCGCGCGCCGGCGGTTCCACATCGGCGAGACGCTCCCGCAGGTCCACCGCACGGCGCCGGGCGTCGCGCACCGACAGCGGCAGCGGATCCCAGCCCACGAGCCGGCCCAGCGCCACCACCGGCGGACGGACGGGCGAGAGGGCCATGATGTCGGCGGGAGCTCCCATCACCGGGGCGGCGCCGGGCGCGGGCAGCAGGAGGACCTGGTCGGCGTACTGCACCACACGCTCCAGCCGGTGTTCGGCCATCAGCACCGTCGTGCCCAGGTCGTGCACCAGCCGCTGGAGGACCGCGAGCACGTCCTCGGCCGCCGCGGGGTCCAGGGCGGACGTCGGCTCGTCGAGAACGAGGACCCTGGGGTGCGGGGTGAGGACCGAACCGATCGCGACCCGCTGCCGCTGGCCCCCGGAGAGCGTGGCGATCGGCCGGTCGCGGAGCTCCGCCAGTCCCAGCAGATCCAGCGTCTCCTCGACGCGGCGGCGCATCACGTCCGGGGCGAGGCCCAGCGACTCCATGCCGTACGCCAGCTCGTCCTCCACGGTGTCCGTCACGAAGTGGGCGAGCGGATCCTGGCCCACCGTGCCCACCAGGTCGGCGAGTTCACGCGGCTTGTGGGTCCGGGTGTCCCGGCCCCCGACGGTGACCCGGCCGGTCAGCACCCCTCCGGTGAAGTGCGGCACGAGACCGGACACGGCACCCAGCAGAGTCGACTTGCCGACACCGGACGGGCCGACGGCCAGCACCAGTTCGCCCTCGGGGATCGTGAGGTCGACCCCGGACAGGGTGGGGCGCTCCGCGCCCTCGTACCGCACCGAGACGTTCTCGAACCGGATCATGAGCGCTCCTTGGAGTCCGAGGGGGAAGGCGGCAGCGGGGCCACCACGGCGGGCAGCAGCCCGATCAGCACGGCGGCGGCCGGCCACAGTGGCAGTACGGGGGCGGTGAGCGGGACGACGCCCGGGCGCAGGGCGTCCGGGGCGGCGGCGCCCGCCCAGACCATCGCCGCCGCGACGGCCGCACCCGAGGCGGCGACGAGCCAGGCGCGTACGCCCCAGCGGTCCGGCCGGTAGCGGGTACGCACCGAGCGTCGCCCACCGAGCCTCAGCCCGGCCAGCGCCGCGAGCAGCCCGGCCAGCAGCAACGGCAGCCCGTGCACGGCGCCCTGCGCGGCCAGCAGCCCGTACGTCCCCGCGCACACGCCCAGCAGCCCGCCGAGCGTCAGCACATGGGTGGTGCGGCGGACGGCGGGCGGGACCTGCGCGGTGCGCCCGTACCCGCGTGCGTCCATCGACGCCGCGACGGCCACCGAACGCTCCAGCGCGCCCTCCAGCACCGGCAGCCCGATCTGGAGCACGGCTCCGACCCCGCCGGTCGGACGGCCGCGCAGCCTGCGGGCCGTCCGCAACCGCGCCACGTCGGCGACCATGTTCGGCGCGAAGGTCATCGCGACGACGACGGCGACGCCCACCTCGTAGAGGGCGCCGGGCAGCGACTTCAGCAGGCGGGCCGGGTTGGCCAGCGAGTTCGCGGCCCCGATGCAGATCAACAGGGTGGCCAGCTTCGCGCCCTCGTACAGTGCGAACACCACCTGCTCCGCCGTGACCCGGCCGCCGATCCTGATCCCCTGCGCCCAGTCGGGCACGGGCACCCCGGGCATCGTGAACAGGGCATGCGTGCCGGGGACCGAGGAGCCGAGGACGACGGAGAACACCAGCCGTACGCCGACGACGACCAGCCCGAGCTTGATGAACGCCCCGTACGAACGGGCCCACGGGGCGTCCGTGCGGCGCGCCGCCACCACATAGCCGGCCACGCCCACCAGCAGCCCGAGCAGCAGCGGGTTGGTCGTACGGGACGCGGCGGTCGCCAGCCCGAGCGCCCACAGCCACCAGGCCCCGGCCGGCAGCGCGTTGCCCCGGGTGGCCCCGGGGGCGCGCAGGGCAGGGTGGAGCCGGGCCGGGCCGGTGGAGCGGGTCATCGGCGGCGGCGGGCCTGCAGCACAGCGGCGACACCCAGGACGAGCACCGCGCCGACGCCGGTGAGCACACCCACCGACGGGCCGCCGCCCC
This sequence comes from Streptomyces sp. NBC_01166, assembly GCF_045039765.1. Lineage (NCBI taxonomy): Bacteria > Bacillati > Actinomycetota > Actinomycetes > Kitasatosporales > Streptomycetaceae > Streptomyces > Streptomyces sp. NBC_01166. The sequence goes on along the minus strand of NZ_CP108613.1, from coordinate 2,596,604 downwards.
CGGAACCACCGTCCGTCGCACCGCCGTCGCCGGCGGTGGACGCGGTGGCCGGAACGCTGGACTCCGGTCCGTCGGAGCCCCCGTCGACCTGTTCACCGCAGCCCGACCGCGGATAGCCCGAGATCGCGCAGAGCATCGCGGCGCTGTCGTACCGCAGGGGCTTCGCCACCGACGCGAGGGCCTCCGCCGTGCTCGCGTCCGGTGCGACCCGGGCACAGGCGGTACGCGGCGCGGGCGGCTTCTCGCCGTCCGGCGCGTCCGCCGCCGTGCCCGGATCGATGACCAGCGCGATCCGCTTCAGACCGTCCTTCGCCGGGGTGTCCGCGCAGACGGCCCCGAAATCGGGCGCGCGGCGCGGCTGCGCCGAGTCCTGGGAATCCGCGCTCACCGAGAAGCGGAAACCCTGCACCGCGCCGTCGTCCGGCCGGACCACGGAAGGACCCTGGGTGGCGTACGTCCAGCTCTTCCCGCCATCACTCTCCCAGAACGACCAGTAGCGGTAACCGGCCGCCTGCGCACTCCCCACGCCCAGCACGGCCAGGACGGCGCCGACGAGGACCAGCACCGCCGCCGTCCGCAGCGGGGGCCTCACAGCTGCTGGTTCTTCCGGCGTCCGCTGAGCAGGAAGCCGATGCCGGCGCCGAAGGCGAGACCGATGCCGATGATCCACCAGAGGCCGAGCCCCTCGTCGTCACTGCTCGTGTCCGCCGGCTTCTCCGGTGTCGTCGCGGTCGGCGAGGGCACGGCGGTCGCGGCGGGCGCGGGCCCCGTCGCGTTGAGCTGCTTCACGAGGTCGACGCCGCCGAAGTCACGTGCGTCGGTGCCGGTCGCGTGGGCGGCGAGCACCAGCTGGGCGGTGGCGGCGGGGCCGCCCTCCTTCGCCCAGCCCTGTGCGTGCTTCTCCAGATACGCGACCGCTCCGGCCGCCTTGTCCTTGTGGCCGGCCGCCGACAGCGCCACGACCGCGTCGGCCGTGTTGCCGAAGTCCGGCTGCGGCGCCGACTCCTCGGCGCCCGGCATGGGCGGCAGTTCCAGATGACCCGACCCGGCGAGGGTCTTCGCCAGGTAGTAGGCGCCGTTCTGCGCGGACTGCTCGGGGGTGAGACCGGAGCCCTCGGCACAGACGGGTGCCTTCGCCGCGTTGTAGTTCCCCGAGGCCATGCCCTTGCCCATCGCGCCGAGGACCGCGGCCGCCGTGGCGTCCGCGTTGGCGGTGAGCTCGCCCTTCTTGTCCGGCTGGTAGGCGAACGCCCCGCCGTCCTTGCCCCCGCAGGGCAGCGCGAAGGTCTGCAGCGCCGTGTACGGCGTCCTGCCGCCCTTCTTGGTGACCTCGGCGAGCGGCACGCCGGCCCGCGCCAGTGCCCCGGCCACGACGCCGGTGGAGTTGGCGTCGCTCGGGCTGCCCGGGTTGTAGCCCCAGCCGCCGTCCTCGTTCTGTACGGACTTCAGCCAGCTGACGCCGTTGTCCACGACCTCACGGTGCACGGCCAGCTCGACCATGGCCTGGACCGCCGCCGCGGTGGCGTTGGTGTCCGCGACCGTCTTCGCGTCACAGGGCTTGGAGGCGTCGCGGTAGGAGGGGAAGGCCCCGCTGTCGCACTGCTGGCCGACGAGCCAGTCCACCGACTGCGTGGCGGGCGTGACCAGCTCGATCTTCTGGGCGAGGAAGGCGAGCGACTGGCGCCACACCCCGTCGTACGTCGGGTCCTTGGTGCCGTACAGCCCAGCCGGGAGTTCAGGCGTGGACGGGGTCGGGCTCGGCGCGGCGACCGCCACCGGGGCGGCCGCTCCACAGAGCACGGCGGTGATCGCGAGCGCTGCCGCGCGGCGGCGTACGGACATGGCGGGCTGGGCCTCTCGAATGGGGTTTCTCCCCTGCTCGAGCTGGCCGAGCGCTCGGGGAAGGGTCGGCGCCGGATTCGTACCGGCTTCCCCCTGTACGGGCATGATGACGACCCGCCCACTCTACCGGGGTGCTCCCGGACCCCTCCGGGCGGACAGCCGCACTCCCTGGGCGAAGGGCCTTCCCAGCAGGTCAGACCCCATGCGAGACTCCGGCGGGGGGTCACACGGGCGCGTGCCCGTGGGGTTGGGACGACCGTGGGAAGCACCAGTGCGCAGACGAAGGACGGCGGCCGTCGCCGCCGTGGCGGCCGGATTCATGACGGTGACCACGGGCTGCGGCCTCATCAGTGACAGCGAGAGCGCACCGCCCCCTTCCCCGGACCCCACCCCGCCGTTCACCACGCCGACGGTCGCCGACGAGATAGCCGGCTTCGCCGAGGCCGCGGGCCTGCCGCCCGGCGACACCTCCACGGCCCGGCTGCCGGAGGGCGACTGGAACGGCTGCGTCGCGCCCTGGACGGGCTACGCGCCGGCGGCGGACGCCGCCGGCGCCTTCGAGGCGACGGTGATGCGGCTGCGGCAGCACGACTGGGAGATCGTCTCCAGCCATGCCGAGCAGGACGTCACCTACCGCACCCTCGCCAAGCGGGGCTGGAAGCTGTACGCCCGGTACTACGCGGTGGAGAACGCCGGGCGGACCGTGTCCCTCACCGCCGTCGAGGACGGCTGCCGGATCCCGGAGAAGATCAGGGACGACTACGAGGACCCGGCCTGACAGCCGGAGTCGGCGATCACGAAGTGGCCCGCGGGCGACTCCCTGAGGGTGTGGGTGACGAAGACGTTGTACAGCCCCATGTCCTGCTCCGAACCGTTCGCGTAGGCGTGACCGCCCGAGGTGTGGGCCCGGCCGGCCATCACATGGGCGTAGTTCGTCGCCGTGAAGCAGCGCGCCGGGTCCGTACCGCCGGACGTGGTCGCGGTCACGGCGGACGAGCCCGCCCCCGCGGCCCCCGAGGAGTCGGCCGCCGTCACGGTGTAGCGGTAGGAGGTGCCCGCGGTCAGGCCGGTGTCCGTGAAGGACGTCGACGCGGTCGTGGCCACCTTCGCGCCGTCGCGGTGCACCGTGTAGGAGGCCGCGCCCTCGACCGCGTTCCACGCCAGTGAGGCGCTGCTGTCCGTGACCCCGGTGACCTTCAGGCCTGCGGGGGCGGGCAGCCCGTCCCCACCGCCCGGTGCGTCCTTGTCGAGCCCCCAGAACACGCCCGTGTGGTACGCCGAGCAGATGGTGTTCAGGAAGTACGCGGCCGTCGACCCGCACCGGTCGGCGCCGGACCCCGGGCTCACCGGCAGGCCGTGTCCCATGCCGGAGACGGAGAACGTCTCCACGGCGGGCTGCCCCGACGCGTCCTCGTAGACGCTCCGGGTGGTGTTGCCGGGCAGGCTCTGGGTGCTCGACGGGGTCTGGCCGATGCCCCAGACATCGGTCCACTGGTCGCGCAGCGCCGTGGCGTTGGCCGGGTAGACCGTGTAGTCGGCGGTGCCCTGCCAGATCGCGACCCGGGGCCAGGGGCCGGTCCAGCCCGGGTAGGAGTTGCGCACCTTGTCGCCCCACTGGGCGGGGGAGAGCTTCTGCGGGCCCGTCTGGCAGCCCGGCGCGGCGGCCTGGCTGGTCGCGCACTGCGCGGGCAGTCCGGAGGCCACGGACCCGCCCGCGAAGACGTCCGGGTAGGCGGCGAGCAGATCGGCGGTCATCCCGCCGCCCGCCGACAGCCCGGTGACGTAGACCCGGCGGCCGTCCGAGCCGTACGTCTGCTTCGCGTACTCGACCATCTGCACGACGGACGCCGCCTCACCCCGGCCCCGGGTGCTCTCGGCCTGGTCGAACCAGCCGAAGCACGACAGGGCGTTGTTCGCCGAGGTGGTCTGCGGGAACACGACGTCGAAGCCCCACAGATCGGCGTACTTGGTCCAGCCCGAGTTGGTGTAGTACGCGTTGGCCGACTGGGTGCAGCCGTGCAGCGCGACCACCAGGGGCGCGCCCGGGGCGACGTTGTCCGGGGTGTACGCGAACATCTGCAGATTGCCGGGGTTCGAGCCGAAGCCGGTGACCTGCTGGAGACCGGCGGCCGCCGGGGCCGCGGGTGCCGCCACGGCGGACACCGGGTGCGCGGCGAGCAGGGTCAGGGCGGCGACGGAGGCGACGCGGCGGAGCAGGCGTCGCAGGATCGGTGGGCGCACGGTGGGGCCTCCTCGTCGGACGTGCGGGCGGACGTGCGGACTGCTGCCGGAACCTATGAGCAGGGGGCGGAGGCGCCCATGTGGCAGGCGGCCACCGGCCGCGTGCCGCTGTGTGCGGCGCTCCTCTTGCGCCCGCGTCCCGGACCGCCGGTGCGCGCGGGGCCCGCCGGCCCGCACCATGTACTCCGCCACCATGCGGCTGCCCCGGGGTGTGTGCACCGACCCCGTGTGATGCGGACCGCGACGTCCTTACGGTGACGCCCATGCAGACTTCCCTGACCCCCCGGCACGACCCCCTCGCCCCCTCCGTCCTCGCCGGACGCACCGCCCTGGTCACCGGGGCCGCGAGCGGCATCGGACTGGCCTGCGCGGAGGCACTCGCCGCCGCCGGAGCCCATGTGCACGTGGTGGACAAGGCGGGCGACGCCGCCAAGAGCCTGGCCGAACGGATCGGAGGAACGGCCTGGGTGGCCGACCTCTCCGTGGCCGAGGCGGTGGACGGACTGCCCGCCGACGCGGACATCGTGGTCAACAACGCGGGGCTGCAGCACGTGGCGCCGGTGCACGAGTTCCCGCCGGACACCTTCGCGCTGATCCACCGCGTCATGGTGGAAGCACCGTTCCGCATCTTGCGCCGCACGCTCCCCGGCATGTACGAACGCGGCTGGGGCCGCGTGGTCAACATCTCGTCCGTGCACGGACTGCGCGCCAGCCCCTACAAGTCGGCCTACGTCTCGGCCAAGCACGCACTGGAGGGGCTCAGCAAAGTGGTCGCACTCGAAGCGGCGCCGCACGGCGTGACGAGCAACTGCGTCAGCCCCGGTTACGTCCGCACTCCTCTGGTCGAGGACCAGATCGCGGACCAGGCGCGCAGCCACGGCATCTCCGAACAGGAGGTGGTGGGCCGGGTGCTGCTGGAACGCAGCGCCCTCAAGTCGCTGATCGAGCCCGGCGACGTGGCCGGTGCCGTCCTGTGGCTGTGCGGGCCCGGCACGACGCACATCACCGGAAGCTCCCTCACGATGGACGGCGGCTGGACCGCCAACTGACGCCCGACCGCCCACGGAAGCCGGAAGAACGATGGCCGCCCATGTCTGAACCGTCCCCCTCCGCCGCGCCCCTCCTGGCACGCCTCCTCGACCTGCTGGCCGACGACGCGCCCGCCGAGGAGCTCGGCGCCGTCGCCTCGGAGGCGAGGGCCGCCGGTGTGCCCGCGGCCGACCTGGCCGAGGTGGAGCGGGCGGCCGCGACCGCCCTGCGGATCAGGGGTGCCCTGCGCCAGCACCGGCGCAGGGAGCTCCAGCTCACCGCCCTCTTCGACACGGCCGGCGACCTCGCGGCCTCCCGGGACCTGGACGATGTGCTGAAGGCGATCGTGCGGCGGGCCAGGATGCTGCTCGGCACCGACACCGCCTATCTCACGCTCCCCGACGAGGAGGCCGGGGACACCTACATGCGGGTCACCGACGGATCGGTGTCCGTGCTCTTCCAGCGGCTCCGGCTCGAGCTGGGCGAAGGGCTCGGCGGCCTGGTGGCACAGACCGCCAGCCCGTACGCCACCCCCGACTACCGCACCGACGAGCGCTTCCACCACACCCGCAACATCAACGCCGGTGTGCTGGACGAAGGTCTCGTCGCGATCCTCGGTGTCCCCCTGCTCCTCGGCTCCAGCCGGGGCGGCACGGGAAAGGTCATCGGGGTGCTCTTCGCGGCCGATCGTGCCGCGCGGGTCTTCAGCCCCGACGAGGTGGCCCTGCTCTGCTCGCTCGCCGCGCACGCCGCGATCGCGATCGACACCGCCCGGGCCCTGGACGACACCCGGGCCGCCCTCGCGGAACTCGCCGGCGCCAACGCGGAACTGGCCGAGGCCAACGCCGCCGTACGCGCGCACTCGGCCGCCATGCAGCGCGCCGAGGAGGCCCACGACCGGCTCACCGACCTGGTGCTGCGCGGCGGCGACGTGAAGGACGTCGCCGTGTCCGTCGCCGGACTGCTCGACAGCCCGCTCACCATCCACGACCCGGGCGGACGCCCGCTGGCCGCCGTACGGCCCGACGGAACCGGATTCGCCGCCGACAGCATGGACGCCGCCTGGCTCGCCGGCACCGCCGAGGAGTCCCGCCACGGGGCGCGCGCCGTGCACCGCGACGGCCGGTGGGTCTGCGCCGTGCTCGCCGGCCAGGAGCTCCTCGCCAGCCTGGTGCTGCACCGGCCGGACCGGCTCGACGACTCCGACCGGCGGCTCTTCGAACGCGCCGCCGTCGTCACCGGGCTGCTCCTGCTGCTGCGCCGCACGGTCGCCGAGACCGAGAACCGGATACGGGGCGAGCTGATCAGCGACCTGCTCGGCGATCCGGAGCGCGATCCGGCCGGGCTGGCCGAGCGGGGCCGGAGACTCGGCATCGACCTGGACCGGCCGCATCTGGTACTGGTCGCCGAGGCGTCCGCCAGGGAGAGACTCGGCGGCGCCGCGATGAGGTATCTGTTCGGCGGCGACATCCACGGGGTGAGCGCCGAACACGCGGGCACCGTCGTGCTGCTGATCGACTGCGACGCCGACACCACGCAGGCGGGCGCCGCCGCACGCGCGGCGGCCGCGCAGCTCGGCCACCTCGTCCAGGAGCCCGTCACCGTCGCCGGTACGGGCCCGGCGCGCGGGGCCCGCGAACTCGCCGCCGCCTACGCGGAAGCCGCCCGCTGTCTGCGCGCCATGCGGGTGCTGGGACGCGGCGGCGAGGGGGCCGGAGTCGGCGAACTCGGCTTCCTGGGCGTCGTCCTGGGCAACGCGAAGGACGTTGACGGCTTCGTGACAGCGGTGCTGGGCCCGCTGCTGCGCTACGACGAACGGCGCGGCACCCATCTCGTACGGACGCTACGGGCGTACTTCGGCGCGGGCGGCAGCCTGATCCGGGCCAAGGACGAACTGCACGTCCATGTGAACACCGTGGTCCAGCGTCTCGACCGGATCCAGGTCCTGCTGGGCCGCGACTGGAACGAGCCCGACCGCGCGCTGGAGCTCCAGCTCGCCCTGCGGCTGCACCTCCTGTCGGGCGGCCGGGAGGGCTGAGCCCCGCCGCCCGCCGCCCTCAGCGGGGGAGCGCGGCCCGCAGCAGGGAGTCGGCGATCCGGCCGGCCCCCTTCTCGCCCGTCAGCACCGTGTAGTGGTTGACGTCCTCGACGCGCACCGCGCTGACCTTCGTGCCGGGCTGGCCCGCCGCCGCCAGCCTGGACTCGTCGTACAGCCCCTGCTCCTCGTCCATCAGCCCGCGCTCGGCCCACAACAGGGTGGCGGGCCCGGGGAGTTCGTGCACGGCAGCGAGCACCTCGTCCTGGAACAGGCCACCGCCGTCCGTGCGGATCGCCTCAAGCCGGCAGCCCGACCGCAGGGCCGGCTCCTCGCCCGTCAGGTCCCGCTGGATGTAGGCGTCCACCTCCGGCGACCAGTCCCCGTCCCCGAACGCGGGGTGGGCACGCCAGAACGAGCGATATGCGTCCCGGTCGGGGAAGGTCATCGAGAGCCGGTCCATGGCCGGCCCGATCACGGCCGTCAGCAGTTCGTCCGCCGAGAGATGCGTGGGCGCGGGGAAGCCGAACCCGCCGTCGACGAGCACCAGGGGGCCGAAGCGTCCCGGATGACGTACGGCCGCGAGCGCCGCGACGAACGCGCCCATCGAATGGCCCGCCAGCACCACCCGCTCCCGGCCCAGCGCCCCGGCGAGCGCGGCCGCGTCGTCCGCGTGGGCGGCGATGCCGTACGGGCCGGGCAGCCCGGCGCTGCCGGCCCGGCCCCGCAGGTCCGGGGCGACCAGCGTGGCCCGGCCGGCGAGCAGACGGGCCACCGCTCCCCAGGACAGGGCGTTGGCCGTGATGCCGTGCAGGGCCACGACCACCGGCGCGTCCGGATCGGGGGAGGGCCAGCGCAGGGCGGCCAGTTCGCCGCCGGCGACGGGGACGCGTATCTCCTCGTACGGGATCATCGGTGCTCCTCACGGGTCCTGCGCAGACGGGACGGGAGACGGGCCAGGCCGCCGGGCAGCAGGTGTACCACGGCCACGAACAGCACCCCGAGCAGGAACAGCGGCTGGGAGAGCGGCACGCGCAGGACCGCGGGCAGATCGGCGACCGCGCCCGAGCCGGCGAGGTCGCCGAGCCGGTGGTCGGCCCAGGTGTAGAGGATGCCGCCGACCATGGGGCCCCAGCGGGTGCCCGAGCCGCCCAGCACCACCATCACCAGCAGCGACAGGGTGAAGTCCGAGGTCGTCGTCTGGGGCGTCGAACCGCCGGTCAGCAGCAGGTGGACGAGCCCGCCCACCGCCGCCAGCGCCCCGGCCAGGACGAACGCCGTCAGCTTGAATCCGTACGGCTTCAGGCCCAGCACCTCCACCCGGCGCTCGTTCTCCTTGATGCCCTCCCAGACCCGGCCGGTGGGGGAGCGCACGGCCCATCGGACGACCCCGAGGGTGAGGACGAGGTAGGCGAGCGCGATCCAGTACAGATTCGCGGTGTGGTCGATGCCGACCAGCCACGACGGCAGAAGCTCCGCCGGGGCGGCCCGGCCCTCCTCGCCGCCGGTGAGGCCGCCCGGGTTGCGGGACACGAGGATCGAGCCGGCCTGCGCGAAGGCGAGCGTCACCATGGAGAAGCCGATGCCGGTGACCCGCAGGCTCACCGAGCCCAGCACCAGGGCGAGCGCGGTGCCGGAGCACAGCCCGAGGACCGCGGCGACGGCGAACGGCAGGCCCGCCTCCAGCAGGAACATGTTCGTGGCGTAGCTGCCCGCCGCGAAGTACAGCGCGTGCCCGAAGGAGAGCAGCCCCGTACGGCCCAGCAGCAGGTCGTAGCCGGTGGCGAGGGCGCCGAACAGCAGGCAGGTTGCCAGCAGTTGCAGGCTGCCCGGGCTGCCGAGCGGGCCGTCCAGCAGTCCGGGGACGGGCAGGGCGCTGTACGGCGCGACGATCAGGAGCACGAGGACGGCGGCCGGCCACCAGCGCAGCAGCCGGGGCCTGTTCCGCCCGGGCGCCGTGGTCACGGCGGCGGGTGCGGGTGTGGTGGCGGTGCTCACGCGAGCCTCCCGGTCAGTCCGCGCGGCCGGACGAGCAGCAGCGCGGCGAGCAGGACGACGACCGCCAGGTCGCCGAGGCCCGCTGCGGTGTAGTAGTTGGCGAACTGCTGGACCAGGCCGATGACGACGGCGGCCACGGCCGCACCGGTCACCGAGCCCATGCCGCCCATGACCACGACGACGAACGCGAAGATCAGCAGCGAGGTGCCCTGCCGGGGGTCGACCGAGCCGAAGTACAGCCCGCCGAGCGCGCCGCCCAGCGCGGCGGCGCAGCCACCGATCGCGAAGACCAGTGTGAACGCCTTGCGGACGTCGATGCCGAGCGCCGTCACCATCGCCCGGTCCTCGACCCCGGCGCGTACGACCAGGCCGTGCCGGGTCCGGCCGAGGAACAGCCGCAGCGCGGCCAGGACGACGACGGCCGCCGCGACGAGCACCAGTCGGTTGACCGGCACGTCCGCGCCCAGCAGCTGGAAGGTGCCGGACAGGGCCTCGGGCCCGGGGAAGGCCCGGGCGTCCGAACCCCAGATGCCCGACAGCAGGGCGGGCACGGCCAGCCCCACCCCGACCGTCGCGAGCACCTGCTCCCGGGGCCGGGTGTAGAGGGGGCGTACGACGGCCAGTTCCAGCACCACGGCGGCGAGGGTCCCCACCGCCGTGCCGAACAGGACCGCCAGGGCGAAGCCCCAGCCGCCGGGGCCGGCGCCGGGGAGGTTCCCGGACGCCGCCCACCAGGTGCCGTACGCCCCGATGGAGAGCAGCGCCCCGTGGGCGAAGTTGAGCACGTCCATCAGGCCGAAGATCAGCGAGAGGCCCGACGCGATGAGGAAGTAGAGCGCCCCCAGGCCGAGTCCGGTCATGGTCAGCAGCACGATGGTGGACATCAGGAATCCGCCTCCGCGGTGGTCGGGGTGAGCGGGCCCTTGCCGACGCCGAGCAGCCGGCGGGTGGCCTCCGCGTCGCCCAGCAGTGCGGCGGCCTCGCCCTGGTGGGCCGTCCGTCCGTCGGCGAGCACCGCACAGTGGTCGGCGAGCCTGCGGACGACGGCGAGATTCTGCTCGACCAGGAGCACCGGCACCGCCTCGGCGGCGCGTTCCAGCACCTGGGCGACCTCGGTGACGACCTTGGGGGCCAGGCCCTTGGTGGGCTCGTCGGCGATGATCAGCCGGTTGCCGTTGAGCAGGGTGCGTCCGATGGCCACCATCTGCTGCTGGCCGCCGGAGAGCGTCCCCGCCAACTGCTTCTCGCGAAGTTTCAGTTCGGGGAAGAGCTCGTGGACCAGGCCGTACGCGGGCCCGTCGGCGCCCCGGCGTTCGGCCAGCCGCAGATTCTCGGCGACGGTGAGCCCCGCGAAGACTCCCCGGTCCTCGGGGGCGTATCCGATGCCCCGGCGGACCAGGGTGTGGGTGGGCAGGCCCACGGTCTCCTCGCCGTCCAGGAGCACGCTGCCGGCGCGCGGCACGAGCCCCAGGACGCCGCGTACGGTCGTGGTCTTGCCGGCGCCGTTGCGGCCGAGGAGAGCCGTCACGCCGTGGCGTGCCACGTCCAGGTCGACGCCGTGCAGGATGTGCCGGCCGCCGATCAGGACGCGCAGGTCACGTACGACGAGGAGTGCGGGCGGCGTGGTCGCCGGGGGCGGCGTCACAGGGGGCGGCGTCACAGTCCCTCCCCGAGGTAGGCCTGCTGGACGACCGGGTCGGCGGTCACCGCGCCCGGGGTGTCCAGGGCGAGCAGGCGGCCGTGGTGCATCACCGCCAGCCGGTCCGCGAGTCCCAGCAGGACGTCCATGTGGTGCTCGACCATGAGCACGGTGCGGCCCTCCTCGCGGTGCAGTGCCCGGATCAGTTCCGTGAGGGCCGGGACCTCCTCGGCGCTCACCCCGGCCATCGGCTCGTCGAGCAGCATCAGCCGGGGCTCGCCCACCAGCAGCACGGCGAGCTCCAGCTTCCGCTTCTCGCCGTGGGAGAGCTCGGCCGCCGTGGCCCCGGCGCGGTGGCCGAGGCCGGTGCGCTCCAGCACGCCGTTCACCTCGGCGGTGTACGGGGAAGCGCGCCTCCAGAGCCGGTGCGAACCGCCCGCCCCGGCCTGCGCGGCCAGCCGGACGTGCTCGGCCACGGTCATCTGCGGCCAGAGGCTGGACGTCTGGAACGTCCGCCCGATCCCGCGCCGCGCACGGGTGTGCACGGGCAGTCCGGTGAGGTCCGCGCCGTCCAGCGCGAGGGTGCCCGCGGTGGGCGTGACGATCCCGCTGATCAGGTTGAACAGGGAGGTCTTGCCTGCCCCGTTGGGCCCGATGAAGGCGAGGAACTCGCCCTCCCGGACGTCCAGCGTGACGTCCTCGACGATGGCCGCCCCGCCGACGCGCCACCCCAGTCCGTCCAGCCGGAGCACCGGAGCGCCCGTACGCGCCCCCTCGTCCCGCGCGGTGGCGGTGCCGGATACGGTCACGGGTCAGCCCGCCGAGGGCTTCGCGGGCGGGGCCACCGCGTCCATCGGCAGGGTGCTCACCAGCTCGGGCTTCGCGGCGGCTCCGGTGCCGTTGAGCTCGGCGACGAACATCGGCTGCACCAGAGCGTGGTCCTCGGCGCGGATCTGCTGCCTGCCCTTCACCCCGTCGAAGCTCCAGCCCTCCAGGGCCTTCACCATGGCGGCGGTGTCGGTGGCACCGCCCTCCTCGACGGCCCGCACGATCATCTGCGCCGCGGTGAAACCGTCGGTGCTGAACAGGTCGGGGGTGCCGCCCGCCTTCTCGACGCCGTCGAGCATGGCCTTCTCCACGGCGTTGCCGCCGCCCGCGCCGGGGAAGTAGTGCGCGAGGAAGGAGACCTTGGTGCCGGCCGCGCCGAAGACCGGGTACGACGCCGTCCCGGCCAGCCCGGTGACGACCTTGCCGGCGCTCAGCACACCCTGCTGGTCCAGCGCGGTCCACAGGGCGGGGGCGGTCGCGCCGGCCCAGGCGACGAAGACCAGGTCGGGGCCGCCCGCCTTCACCTGCCGGGCGAAGGGAGTGAGGTCCGTGGCGCTGGGCGGGGCGAGCACGGAGCCCACCTTCGCCCCCTCGGCGCCCAGGACCGCCTTGACGGCGGCGACGTTGGCCTGGCCGAAGGTCGAGTCCTGCGCGAGGACGGTGACCTTCTTGCCCCTGGGGTCGCCGAGCATGGTGCCCGCGGTCAGGATGTCCTGGTAGGACTGCCGGCCGGACCGGAAGGTGTACGCGTTGATCCCGGTCACCGCGTCCGTGGCGGCCGGGCCGTTGACATACAGCACCTTGTTCTGGGCGGCCAGCGGGGCCATCTGGAGCGCGACGCCGGAGTCGGTGGTGCCGGCCAGCACCTTGTAGCCCTTGCCGATCAGGTTCTTCGCGGCGGAGACGGCCTTGCCGGGGTCGCCCGCGTCGTCCTGCTCGGTGACCTCGATCGGGTGGCCGCCCGCCTTGCCGGTGCCCTTCGTCGCGTGGTCGAGGCCCGCCATGAACCCGTCGCGGTACTGCTTCCCGTACGCGGCGAGCAGTCCCGTACGGGAGTAGACGAGGCCCACCTTCACGGCCTCGTCCCCACCCTTGGCGGACCCGGACCCGGACCCGGACCCGCTGCCCGCCTGCCCGGCGGCGGTGCATCCCACCAGGAGCAGGCCGGCGGCGCCGAGAGCGGTCGCGGTCAGGGTTCTTCTCTGGACGGTGCCTACGGCTCTGCGACGCATGGGGACCGGCTCCTCGGCGTGGTTCGGGTGATGTCGGCCGAACCGTACGAACACCGTGGCGCCGTCGACATGGTGCAGGGAACCTCACCTGGGCGGGTGCCGGTGTGGGCACCGCACATGGGCACCTGGGCCCTCTCGTTGTGATCAGGCCGGGCTCGCGTGCCCTGGCACCGCACCTCGCGGCGTTGTCGTCAATCCTCCCCAAGCTCTCGGCTCCTCCCCCACTCTCGGCTTCGCTCGAGCGGGGGGACCCCCTGAGCAGGGGAGACCCCAATCGCTCCGCGTTGCCTCAATCCTCCGCCTTGCGACGCACGGCGCCAGGCCCCGCTCCCTGATCCGGCCTGATCCGACCGAAAGGCCCTGTCAGCGGTTGTCCGCCGGGAGGTCGATCAGCCCGCACACCGTCTCGATGTCCCGCCTCACCTGTGCGATCGACTCCCGCCCCGACAGCCAGGTGATCAGCGCCGAGTGCCAGGTGTGCTCGATGACGCGGACCACGGAGAGCTGCTCCTGCGTGGGGTCCTCGACCCTCATCGCGTCCAGGACGATCGCCGTCGTCAGCCGGGACACGGCGTCCACCTCCGGGCTCACCCCGCGGTCGGCGAAGGTCAGCGCCCGCACCATGGCGTCCGCCAGATGGGGCTCGCGCTGGAGTGCCCGGAAGGCCAGCATCAGGGTCTCCGCCACCCGCTCGGCGGCGTCGTCCCCGGCGGGCGGCTGTCTGCGGAGCGTGACGTGCAGATGCCGGAGCTGGTCCTGCATGAGCGCCACCAGCAGATGGACCTTGGACGGGAAGTAGCGGTACAGCGTGCCCAGGGCGACCCCGGCGGCGTCCGCCACCTCACGCATCTGGACGGCCTCGAAACCGCCGCGCCCCGCGAGCTGGGCGCCGGCCCGCAGAATGCTCCGGCGGCGGGCCTCCTGGCGTTCCGTCAGGGGAGGCTCCGCAGGCCTGGCTTCGGCTGTCATCTGTCCCCATCCAAAAAGGGAGAACCGGTTCCCTGTCCGGCCGGGCGTCTGTTTCCGGGCGCGCACAGCATGCCAGGGTGACCGCCGTGGCGCGAATCACCTGATCCGGCCGTCACGCCGACGCTACCTGCCGGTAGATTCGATGCGGGTTGAACCGCCCAGTCTGAAACTTGTTCTAGATTAGCGCGACCGGTTACGCTCCGGCGAACGTAGTGAGAAGGGGGCCGAGTGTGACCGCTGAGGCCATAGAGACGGGCCCCTTCGCGGGCGGCGACACGGCGGGCACCGACGGTGACCGGCCCCTGCGCATCGCACTCCTGACCTACAAGGGCAACCCCTTCTGCGGTGGCCAGGGCGTCTACGTCCGACACCTCGGCCGCGAGCTGGCCCGGCTCGGCCACAGCGTCGAAGTGATCGGTGCCCAGCCCTATCCGGTGCTCGACGAGGGCGTTCCGCTCACCGAGCTGCCGAGCCTCGACCTCTACCGCCAGCCCGACCCGTTCCGCACCCCGGGACGCGGCGAGTACCGCGACTGGATCGACTTCGCCGAGGTCGCCACCATGTGGACCGGCGGCTTCCCCGAGCCGCTCACCTTCAGCCTGCGGGCACGCCGTCATCTCCTCGCCAGGCGCGGTGACTTCGACGTCGTGCACGACAACCAGACGCTCGGTTACGGCTTGCTCGGCGACATCGGCGCACCCCTCGTCACCACGATCCACCACCCGATCACCGTCGACCGGCGGCTGGACCTGGACGCCGCCGGATCGGCGCGCCGCCGGCTCGCCGTGCGCCGCTGGTACGGCTTCACCCGCATGCAGAAGCGCGTCGCCCGCCGCCTGCCGTCCGTCCTCACCGTCTCCGGCTCGTCCCAGCAGGAGATCGTCGAGCACCTCGGGGTGCGCCGGGACCGTATCCAGGTCGTGCACATCGGGGCCGACACCGACCTCTGGTCGCCCGACCCCTCGGTCGCGGAGGTCCCCGGACGGATCGTCACCACCTCCAGCGCCGACGTCCCGCTCAAGGGCCTCGTCCACCTCGTGGAGGCCCTCGCCAAGCTCCGCACCGAGAACCCGCAGGCGCACCTCGTGGTCGTCGGCAAGCGGGCCGAACGCGGCCCCGTCGCCCAGGCGATCGCGCGCCACGGGCTCCAGGACGCCGTCGAGTTCGTCAAGGGCATCAGCGACGCCGAACTCGTCGACCTGGTCCGCAGCGCCCAGATCTCCTGCGTCCCCTCGCTGTACGAGGGCTTCTCGCTGCCCGCCGCCGAGGCCATGGCCACGGGGACCCCGCTGGTGGCCACCACCGGCGGCGCCATCCCGGAGGTCACGGGGCCCGACGGGGAGACCTGCCTCGCCGTGCCGCCCGGCGACGCGGGGGCACTGGCCGCCGCCCTCGGCCGGCTCCTGGGCGACCGAGAGCTGCGCGCCCGCCTCGGCGAGGCCGGCCGCGCCCGGGTGCTGGCCAACTTCACCTGGGCCAAGGCCGCCCTCGGCACCGTCGAGCTGTACCGTCAGTCGATCGCAGCCCGGGGGGCCCGCAGGTGACCACCCCCGTGGCTCCCGGAATCCGTACCTCCGACCTCGAAGGCAGGCCCCCGTGCTGACCGTCGACTTCACCCGCTTCCCGCTCGCCGCCGGCGACCGGGTGCTCGATCTGGGCTGCGGCGCCGGCCGGCACGCCTTCGAGTGCTACCGGCGCGGCGCCCAGGTGGTGGCCCTCGACCAGAACGGCGAGGAGATCCGCGAGGTCGCGAAGTGGTTCGCCGCGATGAAGGAGGCCGGTGAGGCGCCCGCGGGCGCGACCGCCACCGCGATGGAGGGCGACGCCCTCAACCTGCCTTTCCCCGACGCCTCCTTCGACGTCGTCATCATCTCCGAGGTGATGGAGCACATCCCCGACGACAAGGGCGTCCTCGCCGAGATGGTCCGGGTCCTGAAGCCCGGCGGCCGGATCGCGATCACCGTGCCCCGCTACGGCCCCGAGAAGGTCTGCTGGACGCTCTCCGACGCGTACCACGAGGTCGAGGGCGGGCACATCCGCATCTACAAGGCCGACGAGCTGCTCGGCAGGATCCGCGAGGCCGGGCTCAAGCCCTACGGCACCCACCACGCGCACGCCCTGCACAGCCCCTACTGGTGGCTGAAGTGCGCGTTCGGCGTCGACAACGACAAGGCGCTGCCCGTGCGCGCCTACCACAAGCTGCTGGTCTGGGACATCATGAAGAAGCCCCTGGCCACCCGGGTCGCCGAGCAGCTGCTCAACCCGGTCGTCGGCAAGAGCTTCGTGGCGTACGCGACCAAGCCGCACCTGCCGAAGGCCGAGGCGTGAGCACGCCGGAGCAGACCGAACACCTCGTCCTGCCGGGCGTCCTCACCGCCGAACAGGCCGCCGAGACCGTGGCCGCGGTGCTCGCCGTGCAGCGCGAGGACGGGGCGCTGCCCTGGTTCCGCGGCCACCACCTCGACCCGTGGGACCACACCGAGGCCGCGATGGCGCTGGACGCGGCCGGCGAGCACGAGGCCGCCGCCCGCGCCTACGCGTGGCTGGCCCGCCACCAGAACGAGGACGGCTCGTGGTACGCCGCGTACCACGACGGTGACCCCGACAGGCCGACCGACCTGGGGCGCGAGACCAACTTCTGCGCCTACGTGGCCGTCGGCGTCTGGCACCACTACCTCGCCACCGGCGACGACGCGTTCGTCGACCGGATGTGGCCGACGGTCTTCGCCGCGGTCGAGTTCGTGCTGCGGCTCCAGCAGCCCGGCGGGGAGATCGGCTGGAAGCGCGAGGCCGACGGCACCCCCGTCGGCGACGCCCTGCTGACCGGCTCCTCCTCCGTGTACCAGGCGCTGCGCTGCGCGCTGGCACTGGCGGAGCAGCGTGAGGAGGCCCAGCCGGACTGGGAGTTGGCGGCCGGGGCCCTGGGCCACGCGATCCGCAGCCACCCCGAGCGCTTCCTGGACAAGAGCCGCTACTCGATGGACTGGTACTACCCGGTCCTCGGCGGCGCGGTCACCGGCGCCGCCGCGACCCGGCGGATCGAGGACGGCTGGGACAGCTTCGTGGTCCCCGGACTCGGCGTGCGCTGTGTGCTCCCCAACCCCTGGGTGACGGGCGGCGAGAGCTGCGAACTGGCCCTGGCGCTCTGGGTGACGGGGGAGTCGGACCGCGCCCTGGAGATCCTGCAGTCCATCCAGCACCTGCGGGCCGAGGGCGGCCTCTACTGGACGGGGTACGTCTTCGAGGGCGAGCGGGCCATATGGCCCGAGGAACTCACCACCTGGACGGCCGGATCACTGCTCCTCGCGGTGGCCGCGCTCGGGGGGGACGAGGCGACCACCGCGGTCTTCAGCGGCGAACGGCTGCCGACGGGGCTGGAACCGGACTGTTGCCGGGTCGGTTAGGGCCTTCCGTCCGGACGGAAGGCCCTAGAAGCGGCGGACCCGGCCCGCCACGGCGTGGCCGATGAACAGGTAGACGACGGCGGCCAGTCCGTAGCCTGTGACGACGCGTGCCCACGCCTCGTCGAAGGTGAACAGGTCGTACGACCAGCCGGCCAGCCAGCGGGCCGAGTCCTGGACGAACTGAACCAGGTCGTTACCCCGGTTGGCGTCGAGCAGGTACATCAGGATCCACAGAATGATGATGAAGGCCATGATGTCCGCGACGACGGCTATGACGCGTGCTGCGGTGCTGCTTCCTGTGCCTGTTCTGGGAGACATGTTCTCCGGATTGCCGCTTTACGTTGGGTGAAACCCGTACGGCGTGCGCCGGGTGGCGGCCCGCACCCGCACGGGTGAGCCTGGCGAAGAGTGCCGGCCCGCGTCACTCACCGTGATGACCCTGGTCAGGGAGGCTCGTAGTGCCCCGTTCCGTACCGCTCCGCCGGCTCGTCCTGGCGCTGACGCTGTCCTGCGTCCTGCTGGCGGGGGCCACCGCCTGCGGGGACGCCGACGGCGGTAACCGGGCCGCCAGCAGTTCCGCGAGCCCGAGCCCCACGACGTCGGCGCAGAAGCAGAAGTACGCCAAGGCGCGTTTCGTGGCCAACGCGGGCCTGGCGGCAGGGGCGGCGTACCAGTGGATCGTGAAGCCCTACAGGGCCGGCAAGTTCAAGAAGGGCGCGGACGGGCGCACCTTCGCCATGGTCAAGGCGGGGGTGGCGGGCGCCTTCGCGTACAACCGGCTCAACGCCGCGGCGGAGAACGCCAAGGGCGACCCGCTCCTGTCGAAGGCCGTGGCCCCGCTGACCGCCGGGATCGCCTCGCTGAAGGACGTGGCCACCAGGATGAGCAAGGGTGAGGCGGGCGCCGGGGACGTGGGGGCCTTCGAGAGCGTCATCAACAGCGTGAAGGAAGCCGGGAAGAGCGCGGGCGCCGAGGTGAAGAACAAGGTCCCGTCGACCTCACAGCTGGGCGGATAACCAGCTGAACGGATGTCCGTACGCCGCATAGGGTGCGAGGATGACCCTCCTTTCACACGTGCGGTACTGCGACGAGATCCTGGTGCAGACCGACCGGTTGGGCGCGCTGGTCAAGGACGCCGACCTGACCCTGCGCGTCCCCACCTGCCCCGACTGGAACCTGCGCGAACTCGTCGTCCACGTCGGAGGTGCGCATCGCTGGGCCGGTGAGATCGTCCGCAGCCGGGCGGCCGGCGCGATCCCCGAGGAACAGGTGCCGGACGCCGGGGGGCCGGCCGGCGACGACCCTGGCGGAATGGCTGACGGCGGGCGCCGCCGCGACCGTGGACGCCCTGCGCGAGGCGGGCCCGGACACCGAGGTCTGGACCTGGGGGTGGGAGCGCCGGACCGCCTTCTGGGCCCGGCGCATGGCTCACGAGACCGCCGTCCACGGTGCGGACGCGGCCCTCGCCGTGGGGACGGTCTTCGAGGTGTCACCCGGCCTGGCCGCCGACACGATCACCGAGTGGCTCCAGATCGTCGTCTTCGCCCAGGCGCAGGGCGACCCGGAAGCAGCCGAACTGCGCGGCGGCGGACGGTCCTTGCATCTGCACGCCACGGATGTCCCCGGCGCGGAGTGGCTCATCGATTTCGGCGAAGAGGGCTTCACCTGGCGTCACGCCCACGAGAAGGCGACCGTGGCCCTCCGCGGCCCGCTGACCGATCTGATGCTGGCGTTCAACCGCAGGCAGAAGCCGGACGAGGGCGGACTGGAGGTCCTGGGGGACCGGGGGCTGCTGGACTTCTGGCTGGAGAGGTCGTCCTTCGGCTGAGAGGCCCGGACATGCGAGTGGCCCCCGCCCGGAAGGGCGGGGGCCACTCGCATATGACGGCTCAGCCGCGCTGGATGCCCGTGGTGTCCTGGAGGACGCCACGACGGCCGTCCTGCGTCTGGGCGATGAGCCCGGGGCCACGCTGCTCGACCGCGAGGTACCACGTACCCGGAGCGAGCTCCGCGATCGGGTTGGGGGCGCCGTCCTCGCCGTACAGCGGGCGGGCCACCGGAACCGCGAACCAGAACGGGGTGAAGTCACCGGCCGGTGCCCCACCACTCTGCGGAGCCTGCTGCGCGGCCTGCTGCTGGTGCTCCGGCTGACCCTGCTGGCCGGGCTGGCCCGGCTGGGCACCGTACGGCTGGGGCTGGCCGGGCTGCGTGCCGAACGGCTGCTGGGCGCCGGGGTAGCCGTAACCCTGGCCGGGCTGCTGGCCGTATGCCGGCTGCACCTGCGCCGGGCGCGGTGCGCCCAGGAGCGGGGCCTGGAGCGCGGGAACCATCGGAGTGGCCACGGCGCCGCCTGCCAGTACGAGGGTCGCCAGCAGCCCGAGGATCAGGCCGGCGCCCGCGTCACCCGCGTCGATGATCGTCCAGAACATGGTCCACAGGGAGAACACGGTGAACGCGGCGCCGAACTGGCCGAGTTCGAAGCCGGCCACCTTGCGGCCCGGCATCGCGCGGCTGACGATCAGCAGCGCGGCGCCGATGATGCCGGCCAGGTAGATGCCCATCAGGACGGAGAGCGAGTCCCAGGCGTTCGAGCTGTAGTTCGAGCAGTCCACGCCCGAGGGGCAGTCGACGCCGAAGAGGTCGAGGAAAGAGGCGACGAACAGCACGACCGCTGCTCCGATCACCACGCCGTCGCCTCGAGTGAGGGAGCGGATATTCACGTGAAGGTCCTTAGTCGGTCGTCTCGTCGGGGCGGTCGTCGATGCCGCCCGATCGGCGGGTTACGGCGCGAAGCTCGGGGGCGGCTCCCCATCGTACGGATGAATCTATCGTCTGCCCGGGCGGGTTGTGATGCTGCCCGGACCTCGGACGGGCTATCCCCCCAATGTCGCCACTATCACCGCAGAACTACCTCTTCAGATAGCTGCCGATGCCCTCGGCGATGCCGAGAGCGGCTTTCTGTCGCCAGCCCGAACTGGTGAGCAGGGCGGCGTCCTTCGGATCACGCATATTGCCGCATTCGATGAACACTTTGGGCACGGTCGACAGATTCAGGCCGCCGAGATCGTCGCGGGTGTCCAGCCCCGTGTTGTCGCCGATGTAATTGGAAGGCGCGCTTCCGGTGACGCGTACGAAATTCCCGGCAATCCGTTCTCCAAGTTCACGCGAAGGGGCAACGATCTTCGTGGTGTCCGAGCCGTCCCCGTTCACCGCTGCGGGGAGAATGACGTGGAATCCACGGTTCCCGGTTGCGGAACCGTCCGCGTGGACCGAGACGACCGCGTCGGCCCGCTCCTTGTTGCCGATCCGCGCCCGCTCGTCGACGCACGGGCCGTAGGGGCGGTCGCCGTCCTGGGTGAGGACGACCTTCGCGCCCTGTTCCTCCAGCAGCGTGCGCAGCCGGCGGGAGACGTCGAGGGTGAACCGGGCCTCCGCGTAACCCGCGTCGGTCGCCGTGCCCGTGGTGTCGCACTCCTTGTGCCCGGTGCCGATGTCCACCTGGCTGTTGATCTCCCGGGTGTGGTCGCGGTTGCCCGGGTTGTGCCCGGGGTCGATCACCACGGTCCGACCCGTGAGCGGCCCCCGGGGGGCGGGCTTCGCGGAGGTGGGCCCGGTGGGCGGGGTCGCGGCCGGGGCGGACGACTGACGGGGCGAGGGGGTGGACGCGGCGGACCGGGACGCGCTCTCCGGTCCGGCCCCGGGGCCCTGCCCGCCGTCCCCCGCGCACCCCGCGGCGGTCAGACAGACACCGGCCAGCGCCGCGGCGGCCAGCACGGGCCCGCGGCGGGGCGTGGGGGGAGGGAAGTCTTCGTGACGCACGTCCGCGATGCTATCCGTGACCCTCAGATCCCCGTCCCCGTACGCCGCAGGACGCGCAGCGAGTCCGTCACCGAGATCTCGGTGAACGCCCCGGAAGCCAGGGCGCGTTGGTGGACGCGGTAAGGGGCCTGGCCGCCGTCCGCCGGGTCCGGGAACACGTCGTGGATGATCAGCAGACCGCCGTGGGCGACCTTCGGGGCCCAGCCCTCGTAGTCGCCGTTCGCGTGCTCGTCGGTGTGCCCGCCGTCGATGAAGACCAGGCCGAGCGCCCCGCCCCAGACGGCCGCGACCTGCGGGGACCGTCCGACGAGGGCGACCACGTGCTCCTCCAGCCCGGCCCGGTGCAGGGTGCGCCGGAAGGTGGGCAGCGTGTCCATCAGGCCGGTCTCGGGGTCCACCACCGAAGTGTCGTGGTACTCCCAGCCGGGCTGCTGTTCCTCGCTGCCCCTGTGGTGGTCGACGGTGAGCGCCGTCAGCCCGGCGGCGCGGGCGGCGGCGGCCAGCAGGATCGTGGACCGCCCGCAGTAGGTGCCCACCTCCAGGAGCGGGAGCCCGAGCGCGGCGGCCTCGGCGGCGGCGGCGTACAGGGCGAGCCCTTCGTGGACCGGCATGAAGCCCTTGGCGGCCTCGAAGGCGGCGAGAACCTCCGGGTCGGGACGGGCGGACGACTCGGCGGCCACGGGGTTCCTCCTGGTGGGGCGGTGGATCGGACGGCGTCCCATCGTGCCGTACGCCCCCGCGACAGGGATCGGCGGGGGCGTACGGGTGGGGTGGGCCCGGGTCGGGGCCCCTGGCAGGGCTGCCGGGTCAGGTCAGCAGCTCTGCCAGAGCCGGGTCATGACCCGGACGCCGAAGCGCAGGCCCTCCAGCGGGACGCGTTCGTCCACGCCGTGGAAGAGCCGGCCGTAGTCCAGGTCGTGCGGGAGCTTCAGCCCCTTGAAGCCGAAGCAGCGGATGCCCAGGTGGGTGAAGGCCTTGGCGTCGGTGCCGCCGGGGTTGCAGTACGGGACGGGGTGGCCGTCCGGGTCCTCCGCGCGGACCGCGTCACACATCGCCTCGACCAGCGGGCCGTCGAACGTCGTCTCCATCGCGATGTCGTGGTTGACCCACTCGCGGCTGACGGAGGGCAGCAACAGCCGGTCGATGGTGTCGATCAGCTCCTGCTCGTGGCCCGGCAGGAAGCGGCCGTCGACGCGGGCGGTCGCCTTCCCGGGGATCACGTTGGTCTGGTAACCCGCGTCGAACATGGTGGGGTTGGCGGAGTTGCGCAGCACCACCTGCATGAAGTCCGCGACCGGACCCAGCCGGGACAGCGTGCCCTCGATGTCGTCCTCGTCGAACTCCGCACCGTAGAGGCGCGCGGCCTCCTCCAGCAGGGCGCGGACCGGTTCGATGAGCCGTACGGGGAAGGTCTCGCGGCCGATCCGGGTGAGGGACTCGGCGAGGTCGGTGACCGCGTTCTCGTCGTTCGGGGAGGAGCCGTGGCCGGCCCGGCCGGTGGCGGTGAGCTCCATCCACGCCATGCCGCGCTGGGCGTTCTCGATCGGGTACAGCCGCCGGGTGTCGTCGATCGCGAAGGAGAAGCCGCCTCCTTCGCCGATCGCCTCGGTGACCCCGGAGAAGAGTTCGGGGCGGTGCTCGACCAGCCAGTGCGCGCCGAACTTCCCGCCGGCCTCCTCGTCGGCGAGGAAGGCGAGGACCAGATCGCGGGCCGGCCGCGTGCCGGTCCTGGCGAAGTGCCGCGCGGTGGCCAGCATGACCGCGACCGTGTCCTTCATGTCGATCGCGCCGCGCCCCCAGAGGTAGCCGTCGCGGATCTCGCCGGAGAACGGCGGCACCTGCCACTCGGAGGCGTCGGCGGGCACGACGTCGAGGTGGCCGTGCACCAGCAGGGCGCCCCGCGAGGTGTCGGCGCCCGCGACGCGTGCGATGACGTTGGCCCGGCCGGGGGCCGACTCGACCAGTAC
The DNA here is from genome assembly GCF_045039765.1 of Streptomyces sp. NBC_01166. Classification (NCBI taxonomy): domain Bacteria; kingdom Bacillati; phylum Actinomycetota; class Actinomycetes; order Kitasatosporales; family Streptomycetaceae; genus Streptomyces; species Streptomyces sp. NBC_01166. Next base: position 2,573,601 of record NZ_CP108613.1, on the reverse strand, counting down.
GGAGTCGATGCCCACCTCGGTGAGCCGGGCCACCACCCAGTCCGCCGCGGCGCGTTCGTCGCTGGTGGGGTTGGAGGTGTCGAAGCGGATCAGCTCGGCGCAGAGACCGACGACCTCCTCCTGGGCCTGCTCGGACGCGGGGACGATGCTCATGCTGCTCCTGTCGGGGTGGTGACCTGGGTGGCGGCGGATGCCGGGGTGGTGTGCGCGTCGTCGTCCAGGGCGGAGGTGCCGTACGGCCTGACCCAGCCCAGCAGGCCGAGCACGCAGTACAGGAGGAAGGCCGTGGCCAGCGAGTTGAGCGCGGGGATGCCGCCGTCGTAGAACTTGCCGACGCAGAACGCGGTGAGCCAGATGGCCAGCGACATCGGCACCCAGGTGGGAGAGGCCGAGGGGAGGGTCTGCGCCTCGCGGGTCTCGTCCAGCGGCCGCCGCATCCGCTTCACGAACCAGTACTCCGCGACGATGATGCCGCCGATCGGAGGGATCATCACGCCCAGCAGGGAGAGGAACTCCGTGAAGTGGGTCATGATGCCGACCGCGGAGAGGAGGGTGCCCGCGACTCCGAGGGCGACGGTGACGACTCCGCGGTGCAGCCGCTTGCCGAAGACGACCTGGAAGAAGTTGACGACGCCGAGCGAGGAGCCGTACAGGTTCCAGTCGTTGATCTTGGCGGTCGACATCAGGACCACGATCACGCCGAACGCGCCCGAGGTGGAGAGCACGATGTGCGAGACCTCGCTGGACTTCACCAGGTGGCCGAGGAGCACCCCGACCATGCCGACGATGTACTCGGAGAGGATCATCGAGGAGGCGCTCTGCACGAAGACGTGCGAGCCCTTCCTGTTGTAGCGGGTCATCTCGGGCGAGACGATGGCGCCGGTCATGTAGCCGCCGGCGATCGCGGTGGCGGCCACCGCCAGCGGGATCGTCTCACCGGGCGGCGGCGAGCTGATCAGGTCGCCGAGCGAGTGGTCGTTCAGCGTGGTGATCACCGACCAGGCGACCATGCCGAAGAAGAGCGGGGTGACGATCTTCGCGAACAGGGCCATCCAGCGGAAGCCGAAGATCACCAGGGCGGTGATGGCGGCGCCCGCGATGACGCACCACATCCAGGACGGTCCGCCGACGAGCGCCGAGACGCTGTCGCCGAAGATCGTGTTCTGGACACCGAACCAGCCCACCAGGCTGACCGCGATGACGAAACTGACCAGTGCCGAACCGTTGCGGCCGAAACCCACCCAGCGGGTCAGCATCGGAGTGGCCAGGCCCTCGCGCATCCCTGCCAGACCGATCGCGAAGATCACGATCTCCAGGATCACCGCGCCGAGCGTGAAGGCGAGGAAGGCGTCCCCGAAGGTCATGCCCACACCGATGGTGGCGCCGAGCGTGAACTGGGAGATCGACCCGGACTGGGCCAGCCACTGCAGGAGCATCGACCAGAAGCCGAAGCGCTTGTCGCGCGGCACCCGGGAGAGCGAGTAGTCGTCGCTGCCGATGCTCTTGGCCTCGGGGACCGTGGCGGCGCCCCGGCTGTCGGATGCCATCAGGACTCCTGGGTGGTGCGGCCGAAGGTCTGCAGGTGAGCCAGCGACCCGTAGCGGTTGACGAGGTTGTCGAACTCCACCGCGTCGTGGAAGTCCAGGGTTCCGGCGCCGAAGGCCTTGGCGACCTCGACGGCGTACCGGGCGGCGGACGCGATGTCCGTCTCGTGACTCGCGCCCGTCTGGCAGCCCGGAACCGCGGCGGCCGAGGTGACCGCCAGACCGACGACCGGAGCCGCGGTCGCGGTGGAGGGCTGCAGGATCGAATTGATGTGGTGTGCACCGTTACCGTACGGGGTGATGTCCTGGGTGGTCACGGGGTACGTGACCAACGGCTCACCGGTCACCACGGCGAGCAGCTCGCCGAGCTGCTCGGACACCCGGAGCACCCAGCCCTCCTTGACGGTGGGCGAGAGGGCCAGGCCCTTGTGGTTGATGATCCGGTTGCCCTTGGTGGTGTCGATGGAGAGCACGGCCTCCATCTCGCCGGTGACCTCGTGCCGGTTCATCGTGGCGATGTCCACCGGGGACCCCATGAACGGAACCGGGTCGTGCGGCTCGGTCGGAGCGTTCGGGCAGATGTGCGTGGCGACGATCACGTCGCCGGGCAGCGCGTCGCCCCGGCGGCGCATGTCCAGCAGCTTGGCGGCCGCGGCGAGCGCCGAGGCCGCACCGTCGGCGTCGGACACGAGCCCGGTCACCTCCGGCCGGGCGCCGACGCCGCCGAGCCGGCCGACCACACCGAGGGTCCGGGCGCTGCCGCCCGAGGTGCGCCCGTGGGTGCCCGGGATGCGGACGAGTACGAAGTCCGTCGCCCCCCGGTCGCCGGTGACCGTCGTGACCTCGGCCGCCGAGCCCGCGGCCCCGGCGACGGAGTCGAGGTATCCGGCGACGGACTTGCCGCTGACCTGCGGGTCGTCCAGCAGCTCGACGATGTCCAGTACGTACTTGAGCATGGGGGGCCTTTCTCCGGAGCGGGACACCCGCCCGGCGCTCCTACGGGGAAGCGCGGGGCGGGGTGCTGGAGCAACATTCGGGATCCGCTACCGTGGAACGCAATGCTTTCCCGTTATCTGCAATTCAGGTCTGAATGGTGAGATGCTGCTGATGGCCGACTTCGATCCGGACCGCCGGACCCCCGCCGGGGCGCTGCAGACCGTCGACCGGGCGCTCCTGGTGCTGCTCGCCTTCGAGCGCACCCGGCCCGACTGGGGCGTCACCGAGGTCGCCGAGGAGTTCGGCTGGGACACCTCGGTCGCCCAGCGTCTGCTGGCCACGCTCGCGGGCCGCGGATTCCTGGTGTCCGACCCGGTCACCCGCCGCTACCGCATCGGCCCCGCCGTGCTGCGGCTCGGCCGGCTCTGGGAGCGCTCGGGGTCACTGGAGCTGCTGGCAGGCCCGGTGCTGGAGGAGCTCCGCCGGACCACCGGCGACACGGTCCTGTTCTGTCTGCCGGACAACTTCCACATGCGGTGCGTGGCCGCCGAGGAGGGCGAGACCGGGCCGCTGCGCTACTACCCGCTGGTGGGGGAGCTCTACCCGGCGCACGCCGGGGCCACCAGCAAGTCCTTCTACGCCTACCTGCCGGACGACCAGCGCCACCGGCTCTTCCGGGGCCGCCCCATGGCGCGGTTCACCGACCGGACCGTCACCGACCCGGATCTGCTGGAGAAGGAGTTCATGAAGGTCCGCGCCCAGGGCTTCGCGTGGACGGTCGGCGAGTACGACACCGGCATCGCCACCGTCGCCGTGCCGGTGTTCCTCAGGCGCGAGCCCTACGGCAGCCTCAGCCTCGGCGGAGGCGAGGACCGCTTCCGGGGCGCCCCCGAGGACCGGCTCGAAGCCCTGCGCCACGCCGCCCACCTGCTGGAGCAGCGGCTCACCCACCCGCCCCAGCGGCCGAAGTCCCGCGCGGGACGGCCGCGTACCACCTGACCCCCGCCCGTGAGCCGCCCGAACGGCTTTCCGCTCCCACCGCACGAGGAACCTCTGTGAATCTGCTGCTGCTCTCCAACTCGACCCAGTACGGCCGCGGTTACCTGGAACACGCCCTGGACACCGTCACCGCGTTCCTTCCGGCGAACGCGCGGCTGGCCTTCGTGCCGTACGCCCTGGCCGACCACGACGCGTACACCGCACGTGTCCGCGCGGCGCTGGAGCCGTCCGGGACCGTCGTGCGCGGCGTCCACGAGGGCGCCGACCCCCTCGCCGAACTCGCCGCCGCGGACGCCGTGTTCATCGGCGGAGGCAACTCCTTCCGGCTCCTCGACGCCCTGTACCGCACCGGCCTGCGCGAGGCGGTACGGGACGCCGCACGGGACGGACTGCCCTACATGGGCGCCAGCGCGGGCACCAACATGGCCGCGCCCACCCTCCGGACCTCCAACGACATGCCCATCGTGCAGCCGCCGTCCTTCGACGCGCTGGGCCTGGTCCCGTTCCAGATCAACCCGCACTACCTGGACCCGGACCCGGACAGCACCCACAAGGGCGAGACCCGCGAGGAGCGGCTCACCGAATTCCTCGAGGAGAACGACGTCCCCGTGCTCGGGCTGCGCGAGGGCTCCTGGCTCCGCGTCGAGGAGGGCACGGCCACGGTCCAGGGCGCGCGGCCCGCACGGCTGTTCACCCGCGGGGTCCGGCCGCAGGAGCTCGCGGCCGGAACCGATGTGTCCCGGCTGCTCGCTACGGAGCCGAGGTTCGACGCTCCGGCGCGCTGACCGGCGCCGCCACGGGGGCGGACCCGGCCGCGGCGAGGGCGTCGCCCGCGCTGCTGGCCAGCAGCACCGGATGCGCCTTCCGCTGCGCCGGCAGGAACGCCGCCAGCACGAGGCCGATCAGCACCGCTCCCGTGGCGATCATGAACGAGGTCCGGAAGCCCTCCATGGTGGGGACGTCCACCGCGCCCATCCGCACCGAGGTGTTCGCCAGCACCATGCCGATCACCGCACTCGACAGCGAGGTGCCGATCGACCGCATCAGCGTGTTCAGGCCGTTGGCGGCGCCCGTCTCCGACGCGTCGACCGCGCCGATGATCAGGGCGGGCAGCGAGGAGTACGCGAGCCCGATCCCCGCGCCGAGCACGACCGCGATGACCACCGTCTGCCAGGCGGCGCTCATCAGGCCGAGCCCCGCCCCGTAACCGACGGCGATGACCAGCATGCCCAGGATCAGTGTGGTCTTGGGCCCGCGGCGGGCGGAGAGCCGTGCGTACAGCGGGGCGACGAACATCATGGTCAGACCCAGCGGTGCCACACAGAGCCCCGCCACCACCATGGACTGCCCCAGGCCGTAACCCGTCGACGCGGGCAGCTGGAGCAGCTGCGGCAGGACCAGGGAGACGGCGTAGAAGGCGACCCCGACCATGATCGAGACGAGATTGGTGAGCAGCACCTCGCGGCGGGCGCTGGTACGGAGATCGACCAGCGGCGCCGGGGAGCGCAGCTCGAAAAGGCCCCACAGCACCAGGATCACCAGGGACGCGGCGATCAGACCGAGTGTCAGGGGAGAGGTCCAGCCCCAGTCGCCGCCCTTGGTCACGGGCAGCAGCAGGCAGACCAGGCCGAGCGAGAGCCCCAGTGCCCCGAGGAGGTCGAAGCGCCCCGGCGCGCGCAGCGGCGGCTCCGGCACGACGAGGACGGTCAGGGTCATGGCCAGCACCCCGAGCCCGGCCGAAGCGAGGAACAGCGCGTGCCAGTCGGCGTGCTGGGCGACGATCGCGGCGGCGGGCAGCGCGAGTCCGCCGCCCACGCCTATGGACGAGCTCATCAGGGCCATCGCCGAGCCGAGCTTCTCGCGCGGCAGGACGTCGCGCATGATGCCGATCCCCAGCGGGATGGCGCCCATGGCGAAGCCCTGGAGCGCGCGGCCGACGATCATGATCACGAGGCTGTCGGTGGACGCGCAGATCAGCGAGCCCACCACCATCACGGCGAGGCTGGCCAGCAGCATGCGCCGTTTGCCGTACAGATCGCCGAGCCGCCCCATGATCGGGGTCGCGACGGCCCCGGCGAGCAGGGTGGCCGTCATCACCCAGGTCGCGTTCGCCGGATCGGTGCCGAGCAGGGACGGCAGGTCCTTGATGACGGGGACGAGCAGGGTCTGCATCACCGCGACGGTGATCCCCGCGAACGCGAGTACGGGTACGACGCCGCCGCCCTTGCCCCTGCGCGGGTCGGGGAGCGCTGCGCGCGAGCCCTGCTGTCCGTTCGTCGTCCGTTGCATACGTGTGGCCTCCGGGCAGGGGGAAGAAGCAGAAGATCGAGCTGGGTGGAGCATGCGGCAGCGCGCCGAGGGGCAGCGCCGACCGCCAAGTGTGTGCATGTTGAACGCTTCCTTGTGCCTGCGATATTCCGGTGAACGCGGCGTAAAAACGGGGAAGTCGGCGGAGGACCTACGCCAGGAGGCGGAGAGGCGATGAGACCGAAGGGGGCCCGGAAACCGATGTACGGGGCATGAGACGCCTGCGAGTATGACACCCATGGATGACGTCACCCCGCCCGCACGGCCGCCCGCACGATCGAGAACCCGTACCTGGGCCGTGGTCGCGGCCGCCTGCACCGGGCAGTTCCTGGTCGTCCTCGACGTGTCCGTCGTCAACGTGGCACTGCCGTCCATGCGCACCGACCTCGGCCTCAGCGCACCCGGGCTCCAGTGGGTCGTCAACGCCTACTCGATCGCCTTCGCCGGCTTCATGCTGCTCGGGGGCCGGGCCGCGGACATATACGGCCGCAAGAGGATGTTCCTGACCGGGCTCGCCCTCTTCACCGCGGCCTCCCTGGCCGGGGGGCTCGCGCAGGAGGGCTGGCAGCTCCTCGTGGCCCGCGCCGGGCAGGGACTCGGCGCCGCCGTGCTGTCCCCGGCGACCCTCACGATCCTCACCGCCGCCGTCCCCGAGGGCCCCGCGCGGTCCAGGGCGATCGGCACCTGGATGGCCGTCGGCGCGGGCGGCGGAGCGGCCGGCGGACTGATCGGCGGAGTGCTCACCGATCTCCTCTCCTGGCGGTGGGTGCTGCTCATCAACGTGCCGGTCGGCGTCCTCGTCATCGCCGGCGCGGCGGTGTGGCTGGCCGAGGGCAGGGCGGGCGACCGCCGCCGCGTCGACCTGCTCGGCGCGGTGCTCGTCACGGCGGGCCTGGCGACGACGGCGTACGGCATCGTGCAGACCGAGGCGGCCGGCTGGACCGCAGCCGCCACCCTGGTGCCCCTCCTGGGCGGCCTGGCGCTGCTCGGCGTCTTCGTCCTGGTGGAGGCCAGGACGGCCGCGCCGCTGATGCCGCTGCGGGTGCTCGGAGTGCGCGCCGTCTCGGCGGCGAACGTGTCGATGCTGCTGCTGGGTTCGGCGACGTTCGGCATGTGGTACTTCATGACCGTCTACGCCCAGAACGTGCTGGGCTACACGCCGCTGGAGGCCGGGTTCGCGCTCGTACCGAGCTCCGCCGCCGTCTTCATCGGCGCGAAGGCCGCGCCCGCGCTCATGGCGCGGGCCGGCGCCAAGTCCCTGGCCGTGGCCGGAACCCTGGTCGCCGCCGCGGGCTTCGGCTGGCAGTCCACCATGGGCGTGCACGGCTCCTACCTCACCGCGGTCTGCCTCCCCGGCGTGCTGATGATGGCCGGCGCCGGACTGGCCTCCACCCCGCTGGCCACGCTCGCCACCTCCGGTGCGGCCCCCGGCGACGCCGGACTCGTCTCCGGGCTGGTCAATACCTCCCGCACCATGGGCGGCGCGCTGGGCCTCGCCGTGCTCTCCACGGTCGCGGCGGCCCGTACGGCGGGTTCGACGGGGACGGCGGAGATCACCGCCGGATACGCGCTGGCCTTCCGCACGTCCGCCGTGGTGCTGGTGTGCGGGGCGGCGATGATGCTGCTCTGGCTGCCGGGCCGCCGGGACCGGCGCACCGGCGGACGCCCGGGCACACGGGCCGGTGGCCGCCCCGGGAAGAAGTCCACGCCGGCGGCGCTGCACTCCCCGGAGGCCTAGCTAGAGCCAGCCCTCCTGGCGCGCCGCGCGCATCGCCTCCATGCGGTTGCGGGTGCCGGTCTTGCCGATCGCCGAGGAGAGGTAGTTCCGGACCGTGGACTCCGACAGGCTCAGCTTCGCGGCGATGTCGGCGACCGTCGCCCCGTCCACCGAGGCGTTCAGGGCGTCCCGCTCCCGTGGGGTCAGCGGGCTCGGGCCCGCGCCCAGCGCTGCGGCGGCCAGCGCCGGATCGATCACGGTCTCGCCGCCCAGCACCTGCCGGATCGCCTTCGCCAGCTCCCCGACGGGGCCGTCCTTGACCAGGAAGCCGGAGGCTCCGGCCTCCATGGCACGCCGCAGATAGCCCGGCCTGCCGAACGTCGTCAGGATCAGCACCCGGCAGTCCGGCACCTCCGTACGCAGATCGGCGGCCGCGTCCAGGCCGCTGCGGCCCGGGAGCTCGATGTCCAGCAACGCCACGTCCGGGCGTGACAGGAGCGCCTCGTCCACGATCCTGTCCCCGGCGGCCACCTGGGCCACCACCTCGAAGTCCGGCTCCATCCCGAGCAGCAGCGCGAGCGCGCTGCGCATCATGCCCTGGTCCTCGGCGAGCAGGATGCGTACCGACCCCGTGGGGCGGTGGTCCTGCGGCATCTCGTTCACGGGCTCAGAGTAGGCCGCCGGGAGACCGCCGGAGGCCCGACGCCACCACCTCGCCGGGTGGCGCGCCCTTCAGCCGCAGTCCCGCTCCCCGGGGCCGTCCGGCGCCTCGGCCGGCAGTTCCGCCGTCACGACGAAGCCGCCGTCCGGGCCAGGGCCCGAGTCCAGGGAGCCGCCCGCGGCGGTCAGCCGTTCGGCCAGTCCCTTCAGTCCCGTACCGCCGGCCGGGCCCGCGAGCTGTCCGGCGCCGGCGCCGTCGTCCGTCACCGTCAGCCGGACCCGTTCTGATGTGGAGTCGAGGACGAACACGCAGCGGGTCGCGCCACTGTGGCGTACGGCGTTGGTGACGGCCTCCCGCGCCACCCAGCCCAGCAGCGCGTCGGTCCGCGCGGCCGGTGGCGGCCCCGAGCGGTGGACGGCCTGCTCGATCCCGGCGGCGGCCAGCACCGGGCCGGCCCGGTCCAGCTCGGTGGCCAGGCTGCCCTGGCGGTAGCCCGTCACCGCCTCACGGATCTCGGTGAGGGCCTGGCGGCCCACGGACTCGATGTCGGAGACCTGGCCGAGCGCGGCGTCCATGTCGTGCGGCGCGAGCCTGCGGGCCGCCTCGGACTTGACGACGATCACCGACAGGGTGTGGCCGAGCAGATCGTGCAGGTCGCGCGAGAAGCGCAGCCGCTCCTGCTCGACGGCGCTCCGTGCCAGCTCCTGACGGGTCGCGCGCAGCTCCGTCACCGTCTCGGACAGGGTGAGGATCGCGGCGGTCACACCCCCGGAGATGAAGGTGCCGTAGCCGATCGTCCAGGGCTCCGACACGTGGTCGCCTCGCCACACGGCCACCGCGCACGCACACCCGGCCAGGACGATCAGGCAGATGACCAGCCGCCGGCCGCGCAGGATCGTCCCGCAGGCCAGTGAGAACAAGGGGAAGAACAGCAGCCAGTTGCCGCCGTACGCGATCGCGAGACCGAACGTGATGGCCCCCATCGCCGCCAGCAGCGCGTAGGACGTGGCGCTCTCCCGCCTCCTCCTGTCGAACCCCCGGAACACCACCGAGATGTACAGGGAGTTGAAGGCCAGCAGCCCGAGACCGCCGACCCAGGGGTTCGACGTCTCGCCCTGCAGGAGGTTGGAGAACGCGCCGAGCCCCATCAGCAGAGTGGGCAGCAGGGCGTAAGGTCCGGGCGGGCCGGGCCGCCTGTTCCTCTTCTTCGTCTTCCTGGACACGGTCACTCCACTCACACGGTCCTCGCCGACCGACGGTAGGACATCACGGCGTAACCGCCGAACAGCGTCAGCCACCCGCCCAGTACGGCCACGGACCCGGCCCCCGGGGCGTGCCCGGCGATCGTCGACCAGCCCAGGTCGGCGAAACCGTGCGCGGGGGTGAACCCGCCGACGGCGCGCAGCCATCCGGGGAACACGCCGAGTGGGAACCACAGCCCGCCGACGAGCGCGAAGCCCATCAGGCAGGCCACGTTGACCACACCGGTGCCCTGGGGGGTGAGCCGGTACCCGTTGCCGATGCCGAGCAGGGTGAACGGCAGCGCGCCGATCCACAGCAGCAGCACCAGCGCGACCCACTGCCAGGCCGCCAGACGCACCCCGTTGACGAGCGCCCCGGCCAGCAGCACGGTCAGGACGGTCGGCAGGACCGTCACCGAACCGCTGATCGCGCGGCCCGCCACCGCGCGCCACGGGTCCAGCGGTGTGATTCTCAACTGCTGCAACCAGCCGAGGGACTTGTCCGACGCGATGCCCGTGCCGATCGCCATGGCGGAGCCGAGCGCCCCGTACGCCGCCATGCCGACCATCGACGCGGCCTTCCAGTCGTCGTAGGTGCCGCTCCCGCCGAGATTGGTGAAGAGCAGATACATCATCACCGGCATGCCCGTCCCGAAGACCAGGAACGTGGGGTCCCGCAGGGTCCGCCGGATCTCGAGGGCGATGTAGGGGAACATCACGCGGCCTCCTTCACCTGGTCGGCCGTCGGGGCGGTGAGCGAGAGGAACGCGTCCTCCAGGGTGGCCCTGCCGACCTGGAGACCGCGTACCGCGCCGATCCTCGCCAGTTCGACGACCGTCGCGTCTGAGTCGTCCGTACGCAGCAGTGCCCGGCCCCCGCGCACCTCGACGCCCAGGACGCCGGGGAGCGCCTCCAATCCCGTGGCCGAGCGGCCCGCCAGGTCGACGGAGACCAGACCGCCGCCCGCCGACCGCTTGATCACCTCGCCGCTGCCGTCCGCTACGACCCGGCCCTTGTGCAGGACCACGATCCGGTCGGCGTTCCCGTCGGCCTCCTCCAGATGGTGCGTGGAGAACAGGACGGTGTTACCGCGTTCGGCGAAGGACCGGATCGACGCCCAGAACGCGCGCCTCGCCTCCACGTCCAGAGCCGATGTCGGCTCGTCCAGTACCACCAGTTCGGGACCGCCGGCCAGCGCGACGGCGAACCGGACGCGCTGGATCTGCCCCCCGGACAGCTTGTCCACGCGCCGGCCCGCGTGCTCCGTCACACCCGCGAGAGCCAGCGCGTCGGCCACGGGCAACGGGCGCGGGTAGAGGGACGCGACGAAGCGGACCAGCTCACCCACCGTCACCCGGGGAATCGGACGGCCGTCCTGGAGCATCGCCCCGGCCAGCCCGGCACGGACCGCCCGGCCGGGGGTGCGGCCGAGGAGGCGCACCGTGCCCGAGTCGGGCTCGTTCAGGCCGAGCAGCAGACTGATGGCCGTGGACTTCCCCGCGCCGTTGCGGCCCAGCAGGGCGACGGTCTCGCCCCGCCCGACCGTGAGATCCATACCGTCGACCGCCCGGACGGTGCTCCCCGCCCGGCCGAACGTCTTGACCGCCGCGGTGAACACCACCGCAGGTCCGTTCCCCTTGGTCCCCGTTGTCCGTGTCATGACGACGACGCTACGGACCGGGGCGCCCCGGCGGCAGGGGCGTGTGTACGGACTCCGCGATGACAAATGTCCTGGGTGCGCGCGTTGTTGGGAGCGGGATGCGACCGCCGTGACGCCGGGAGCCGCCGCAGCCGGGTGGCTGCGACGGCTCCCGCATGCTGTACGGAGCGGTTCAGGCCGCCGCGCTGCCACCCCCTTCGGAGGGGCGGCGGTGACGGCCGTGCGGCTGCGCGGTCACGCTCTCCGCAGATGCGCCTCCTCGGTGCTTTCCGTAGCCGCCGGCTTCGGCCCGTTCCGCGTCCGCCTCGGGCGGACGCGTCTGGGCCGTGTCGGTTCGGGCTTCAGACATGTGGGAAGTCTCCCCGTTGCAATCGCTTACGTGTGTGTCGCAGCCCGCCGCCCCCCGGCACGGTCACCGTCGGCTTCCGCGCGGAACGACTGCGTAGCCCGTGGCCGAGTTTATCCAGGTGCCGTACGCCCGGTGAGAGGCGCCTGCCCCAGTGGAACGGGCGTGCACACCCCGCGGGCCGGGGTGGCGCCGGACGTGTTCGTTCCGAACGCGACGGCCGGGTGGGGCTCGTCCACGGGAGCCTCCAGCAACGCCACGGCACAGGGGGCGCCCTCCTGCGAGTACGGCAGGTGCAGGACCCCCTCCCGGGTCCAGAAGCCGGATCCGCACAGCCACCCGCCGGGCGCCGCGAACTGGTGCAGCCGGCGCCCCGCCGGACGCCACAGCCCCACCCAGCTGCCCGCCGCCCCGTCGACGCGCAGAGCCACCGCGCAGCTCTCCGGCATCAGCATCTGGCCGGGCTGCACGGCGAACGGTGTCAGCGTCCCGTCCGGTGTGCGCAGGCACTCCGGGAAACGCATGGGGAGGCAGCTGCCGAGCACGCCCCAGCCGAGCCGGTCGTGGCCCGGCGCGTCCGACCGGACCAGCAGCAGGCCGCTGTCCGCGTCGGCCATCAGCAGCCGGTCGTTGCTCTCCGGCGCGATCTGCAGCAGCGGCGTCACTTCCCCGCCGCGCTCCAGGTCCACGACGACCGCCTTCACCGGGCCGCCGCCCGGCATCTGCCGGTCCAGGGCCAGCAGCCGGCCCTCGCGGTCGAGCCAGACGCCGCCCGAACAGCGTCCCGGGACATCGGCGACACGCTCGGGACCGAACGCGCCGCCCGCCACCAGCCAGACGCCGGTGGAGCGTTCGCCGGGGAGCAGGGCACAGGCGCTCATGCCGTCCGGGGACGGGGGGAGGAGCACGAATTCCGGGCAGTCGAGGGCGCCCAGCGAGACCTCGCCCGTGCCGGGCCCGGTCGGGTAGAGGAGGGAGAACGTGTGCGTGCCGGGTTCCACCTCCCGCCGGATCAGGACCCGCCCGTCCGAGAGCGGCAGTACGTCGGAGGAGGCGTCCTCCGGCTGGTCCAGCGGGAGGGGCACGGCGTAGGGCTCCGGGCCGTCCAGCGTCCAGCGCTCGGGGTACCAGCCCGGCCCTTCGGCCTCTCCGGCCGGGGTGAGCCGCGCAGCGTAGGTGTGGTCGGCGGCGAGGGTGAGCGCGGGCGGCACGAGGCGCGACGGCGTCGGGGGGCGGGGCGCTTCGGCACGGTTCACACGGGGCGCGGCTTGCGCGGGTGGTGCCGAGGGGGCGGGGGAAGCGGGCGGCACGGACGGGACCGGTGGTGCGGAGGGGGCAGGCGGTACGGATGCGCCGCGCGGGTCCGTGACGGCGGAGGGAGCTGCCCCGCCGGGTACGCCGTGCGGGCTCGTACCGGCGGAGGCGGCCGCGCCGTGGGGCACGCCGTGCGGACCGGGTCCGGTGGATGCGGCAGCCCCTCCGGGGCCGGTCCGCGCCCCGCCCGGATCGGCGTCGTCGTCCGGCGTACCCGCTCCGGCCGGATCCGCGCCCTCGTCCGGGGCGTCCGCGCCGAGGGGTTTCACGGGCTCGGCCGGCCCGTCGGGCTCCGCGGCCTCGGGTGTGGGGCCGGCCGCCGCGGTGGTCCTCGCGGCTCCGGCGGTCTCGTCCTCGATGGCACAGGCAGTCATGGTCCGGTCACCTCCGGCAACCGAAGCTAGGTTTCGCACTCCCCACCGGACAACACGAGCCACGCCACTTCACACATAAGGGTGCCGATGTCCCCGTTTGCCTGCGGAGCCGGGGGTGGCTGTGCTGCTGATTCCCTGCGGGCTAAGGTGAGCCTTCCCTAAGAATTTCCTGTGTATGTCCCGAACTGGAGCAGAACATGTCCTTCAGGCGCCGCGGCACCGCCGCGATCGGTCTCGCGGTGGCGGCCGCCCTCTCCCTCTCGGCGTGCGGCGGCGACGACACGGCCGGCGGGGCGGCGGGCGGCGACACGGGCGGAGACAAGAAGGCGGCCGTCGCCACGGGAGGCAAGGACTTCGCCGACGCCGCGAAGAAGACGGCGGCGTACGGGACCGACGCGGAAGCCGGTGAGTTCCCCCGTACGCTCACCCACGCCATGGGCACCACCGAGCTCGAAGCCGCGCCGAAGCGCGTGGTCGTGCTGGACGTCGGCGAGTTCGACAACGTCGTCTCGCTCGGTGTGAAGCCCGTCGGCTACGCCCCGTCCGAGGGTGACGACGCCATCCCGTCGTACCTGAAGAAGGAGGCGGGGAACCCGGCGAGCGTCGGGACGATCAACAGCCTCAACCTGGAGGCGATCGCCGGTCTGAAGCCGGACCTGATCCTCGGCAGCCAGCTGCGCGCGGCGGACAAGTACGACGAGCTCTCGAAGATCGCGCCGACCGTCTTCTCCATCCGCCCGGGGTTCACCTGGAAGGAGAACTACCTCCTGAACGCCGCCGCGCTCGACAGGACCGCGAAGGCGGAGTCCGAGCTCGCGGCCTACGAGGCGAAGGCGAAGAAGCTCGGCGCGGACATCGGCCCGGACAAGCCGACCGTCTCCATGGTCCGCTACATGCCGGACAAGATCCGGCTCTACGCCAAGGCCTCCTTCATCGGCACGATCCTTCAGGACGTGGGTCTGCCGCGGCCGAAGAACCAGCAGATCGACGACCTCGCCGCGGAGATCAGCTCCGAGAACATGGACCAGGCGGACGCCGACTGGATCTTCACCGGCGTCTACGGGGACGCGAAGGCCACCGAGCGCGACACCGCCCGTGCCAACCCGCTGTGGAAGAACCTCGCCGCGGTGAAGGCCGGCCAGGCGAAGGACGTCTCCGACGAGACCTGGTACCTGGGCCTCGGAGTCACCTCCGCGAACCTGGTCCTCGACGACCTCCGCGCCGACCTCGTCAAGTGACGGCGAACGGCCTCGTCGAGTGACGGCGAACGGCCTCGCCCTGTAACGATTCGCCCCTGGCCGCCGGTCCCGCTGCACGGGCCCCGGCGGCCAGGGGCGCCGGGCCACGGCGGACAGGTAGCCTTTCCTACGTGCCCCGTCTGTCTGAAGTCATCGCCGAGCTCGACGCCCTCTGGCCTCCCGAGCGGGCCGAAGGATGGGACGCCGTCGGCACGGTCTGCGGTGATCCCGGAGCGGAGATCGACCGGGTCCTCTTCGCCGTCGACCCCGTCGAGCAGATCGCCGATGAGGCCCGCACCCTCGGCGCCCAGCTGATCGTCACCCACCACCCGCTCTATCTGCGCGGTACGACGACGGTCGCGGCCTCCACCTTCAAGGGCCGGGTCGTGCACGGGCTCATCAAGCACGACATCGCCCTGCACGTCGCGCACACCAACGCCGACACCGCCGACCCCGGGGTGTCCGACGCCCTCGCGGGCGCCCTGGACCTGCGGGTCACCGGCCCCCTCGTGCCGGACCCCACCGACCCCGGCGGACGCCGCGGGCTCGGCCGGATCTGCGAGCTCGACCACCCCGAGACCCTCCGCGACTTCGCCGCCCGCGCGGCCGCCCGGCTGCCCGCCACCGCGCAGGGTGTCCGGCTGGCCGGCGACCCCGACGCACCCGTGCGCCGGGTCGCGGTGAGCGGCGGCTCCGGCGACAGCCTCTTCGACGCCGTACGCGCAGCCGGTGTGGACGCCTTCCTCACCGCGGACCTGCGCCACCACCCGGCCTCCGAGGCCGTCCAGCACTCGCCGCTCGGCCTCGTCGACGCCGCGCACTGGGCCACCGAATGGCCCTGGTGCGAGCAGGCCGCCGCGCAGCTCGACGCAATTTCCGACCGCCACGGATGGGACCTGCGGGTCCATGTCTCGAAGCAGGTCACCGACCCCTGGACCACCCACCACTCTTCTGGAGCCCCCAACTGAACGCCGCGCCCGCCGACCAGATCCGACTCCTCGAAGTCCAGGCACTCGACGTACGTCTGTCGCAGCTCTCCCACAAGCGCACCTCGCTGCCCGAGCACGCCGAGCTGGAGTCGCTCAACAGCGACCTCGCGCAGCTCCGCGACCTGCTCGTCGCCTCGCAGACCGAGGAGAGCGACACCACCCGCGAGCAGACCAAGGCGGAGCAGGACGTCGACCAGGTGCGTCAGCGCGCCGTCCGCGACCAGCAGCGGCTCGACTCCGGCGCGGTCTCCTCGCCGAAGGACCTGGAGAGCCTCCAGCGTGAGATCACCTCGCTGGCCAAGCGCCAGGGCGACCTGGAGGACGTCGTCCTCGAGATCATGGAGCGCCGCGAGTCCGCCCAGGAGCGCGTCGCCGAACTGACCGAGCGCGTGAGCGCGGTGCAGGCCAAGGTCGACGACGCGACCGCCCGCCGGGAAGCAGCCTCCCAGGAGCTCGACGCCGAGGCCGCCACCGTGGCCAAGGACCGCGAGGTCGTCGCGGGTGCCGTCCCCGCAGACCTGCTCAAGCTGTACGACAAGCTGCGCGCCCAGCAGGGCGGCGTCGGCGCCGCACGGCTCTACCAGCGCCGCTGCGAGGGCTGCCGCCTGGAGCTGAACATCACCGAGGTCAACGACGTGAAGGCCGCGTCCCCCGACACCGTGCTGCGCTGCGAGAACTGCCACCGCATCCTCGTCCGCACCTCGGAGTCGGGCCTGTAATGTCCGCTCCCCGCCAGCTGGTCGTCGAGGCCGACGGTGGCTCCCGGGGCAACCCGGGGCCCGCGGGTTACGGCGCTGTCGTCGTCGACCCGGCCGACGGCCACACCCTCGCCGAGAAGGCCGAGTACATCGGCGTCGCGACGAACAACGTCGCCGAGTACAAGGGCCTGATCGCCGGCCTGAAGGCGGTGAAGGAGCTCTTCCCGGACACGGACGTGCAGGTCCGTGTCCGGATGGACTCCAAGCTGGTGGTCGAGCAGATGTCGGGCCGCTGGAAGATCAAGCACCCCGACATGAAGCCGCTCGCCGCCGAGGCCGGGCGTGTCCTGCCCGCCTCCTCGGTCACGTACGAGTGGATCCCGCGCGCGGAGAACAAGCACGCCGACCGGCTCGCCAACGAGGCGATGGACGCGGGCAAACGGGGCGAGCGGTGGGACCCCGCGGCCTCGACGGCCGACGTGGAGACGGTGCGCACACTGGTGGTCCCGGATCCGCCGCCCCGGTCAGGACCGCCCGGCGACGC
This sequence comes from Streptomyces sp. NBC_01166, assembly GCF_045039765.1. Classification (NCBI taxonomy): domain Bacteria; kingdom Bacillati; phylum Actinomycetota; class Actinomycetes; order Kitasatosporales; family Streptomycetaceae; genus Streptomyces; species Streptomyces sp. NBC_01166. The sequence continues at coordinate 2,557,033 of NZ_CP108613.1, read as the reverse complement.
GGCGGCGGGGGCGGCGAGGGTCCGCGCCGCGATGGCGGCCGCCCGCCCCTCGGAGGCGGCTCCGCAGAGCGCGTCCGCGACCCCGCAGGTGGGCTGGGGGAGCGCACCCGACCTGGGCGCGCCCGCCACCTTCATCCTGCTCCGCCACGGCGAGACGGCCCTCACCCCCGAGAAGCGGTTCTCGGGGAGCGGTGGCAGCGACCCGGAGCTCTCGGAGACCGGCCGCCACCAGGCCGCGTGCGCGGCGGAGGCGTTCGCCGCCCGGGGCACCGTCCAGGAGGTCGTGAGCTCCCCGCTGCGGCGCTGCCGTGAGACGGCGGAGGCCGTGGCGGCCAGGCTCGGCCTTCAGGTCCGTATCGAGGAAGGCCTGCGCGAGACGGACTTCGGGGTCTGGGAGGGGCTCACGTTCGGCGAGGTGCGGGAGCGTCACGGCTCCGACCTCACCGCCTGGCTGGCGTCCCCCGACGCGGCGCCCACGGGCGGCGGCGAGAGCTTCGCCGAGGTGGCTGAGCGGGTGTCCGTGACACGCGACCGGCTGATCGCCCGTTACGCGGGCCGCACGGCGCTCCTGGTCACGCACGTCACCCCGATCAAGACCCTGGTCCGGCTCGCGCTGGGCGCACCGCCCGAATCGCTGTTCCGCATGGAGCTCTCGCCCGCGTCCGTCTCGACGGTGGCGTACTACGCGGACGGGAACCCGTCGCTGAGGCTCCTCAACGACACCTCGCACCTGCGGTAGTACGGTTCAGCGACCGCCGAGCGCCGACGCCTCGGCGGCCAGCCGCTCCACGCGCGCCCAGTCCTTCGCCGCCACCGCGTCGCCCGGGACCATCCAACTGCCACCCACACAGCCCACGTTGGGCAGTGCCAGATAGGACGGCGCGGAGGCGAGCGAGACGCCGCCCGTCGGGCAGAACCGGGCCTGGGGGAGCGGGGACGCCAGCGCCTTCAGATAGGCGGTGCCGCCCGCGGCCTCGGCGGGGAAGAACTTCATCTCCGTGACCCCGCGCTCCAGCAGCGCGACGACCTCGGACGTCGTCGAGACGCCCGGCAGGAACGGCACACCCGACGCCTTCATCGCGTCCAGCAGGGCGTCCGTCCAGCCGGGGCTGACCAGGAAGCGCGCTCCGGCCGCGACGGTCCCGGTCACGTGGGCCGGGGAGATCACCGTGCCGGCGCCGACCACGGCGTCGGGAACCTCCGCGGCGATCGTACGGATCGAGTCGAGTGCGGCGGCCGTCCGCAGCGTGACCTCGATCGCCGGCAGCCCGCCCGCCACGAGCGCGCGCGCCAGCGGCACCGCGTCGGCCGCGTCCTCCAGCACGACGACGGGGACGACGGGGGCGAGGTCCAGGACGGAGGCGGACACGGCGGCGGGCACGGAGGAGGTCATGGGGCCATCCTGCCGCGAGAACCGCACACTGCGCAACGCGCGTTGCGCATGCTGCAACGCCTCCGCTGCGGGCAGGCGGTGGATCAGTGGATCTCGGTGACCACCACGTCGAGCGCCCACGGCCGCCCCGCACGCTCCGGGGCCAGCGCCTCCACCACGTATCCGAGGTCGCGCAGCGCCTCCACCAGCTCCGCCGGGCTCTTCGGGGCGGCCCCGGCCAGCAGCAGATCGCGGACCATCCGGCCCTTGGTCGCCTTGTTGAAGTGGCTGACCACGGACCGCTTCTCCACCCCGTCCACCAGCTGGGACTGGAGCACCCGCACACTCGCCGTGCGCTCCGCGACCTCGCCCGAGGGCTTCCACGCCGTGGCGTACGCGGACGAGCGCAGGTCCAGGACCAGCCCCTCCCCGGCCGCCTCCGGCATGACCGACGCCATGGGGGCGCGCCAGTACGCGTTCAGGGCTCCCAGGCCCGGCAGCTTCACCCCCATCGAGCAGCGGTACGAGGGGATGCGGTCGCCCACCCGCACCGCGCCCCACAGCCCGGAGAAGACCAGCAGCGACTTCCCGGCACGCCGCTTGGCCGCCGCGTCCAGCGAGGCCAGGCCGAGGGCGTCGTACAGCACCCCGGTGTAGATCTCCCCGGCGGGCCGCGCCCCGGCCGTGCGCAGCTCCGCGTTCTTCGCGATCTCGCCGCGCAGCCCCTCGCTCAGGCCCAGTACCTCACGGGCCTTCTCCTCGTCCGCCATCGACAGCTCGACCAGTTCGTCGAGGACCGCGGCCCGGGCGTCGGCGAGGCCCGGCAGGGACAGGGACTCCGGCTTCAGCGGTGCCCCGCGCCCCGAAGCGGCCTTACCTTCGGAGGGCGGCAACAGCACGAGCACGGGGTTCTCCTTCACACGCGGCACAGGGCTCCGCGGCGCGTGGGAGCCCCCGGCAAGGGTACGGGCCGGTCCACCCGGAGCCCGCCCCGGAGACCGGGATGCCGACCCCACCGCCCCGGCCTACGCTCGATGGCATGCCCCGTCGCCACCTCCACATGACCGGCGCAGACGGCACCCCGCTGCGGGCGGCCCTGCGCGCCCTACGCACTGAGCTAGGCCTGCCCACGGCCTTCCCGCCCGCCGTCCTCGCCGAAGCGGCGGAGGCGGCGAAGGCCCCGGACGTCTCCGGCCACCTGGACGCCACGGACCTGCCGTTCTTCACGATCGACCCGCCGGCCTCCACCGACCTCGACCAGGCGATGCACCTGGAACGGCGTCCGCACGGCTTCCGCGTGCTCTACGCCATCGCCGACGTAGCCGCCTTCGTCCGCCCCGGCGGCGAACTGGACACCGAGGCCCACCGCCGGGTGACGACCCTGTACTTCCCCGACGGCAGGATCCCCCTGCACCCGCCGGTGCTCTCCGAGGGAGCCGCCAGCCTCCTCCCGGGCGAGACCCGGGCCGCCGCCCTCTGGCGGATCGACCTCGACACGGAGGGCCGTACGGTCGCCGCCGAGGTGCGCCGCGCCCTCGTACGCAGCCGCGCGAAGCTCGACTACGCAGGGGTCCAGCGGCAGATCGACGCCGGAACGGCCGAGGAGCCCCTCGCCCTGCTCAAGGACATCGGCATGCTGCGCGAACAGCAGGAGATCGCCCGGGGCGGCATCTCGCTCGACGTGCCCGAGCAGGAGATCGTCGAACGTGACGGCGGCTACGACCTCGACTACCGCGCGCCCGTGCCCGCCGACGGCTGGAACGCCCAGATCTCCCTGCTCACGGGCATGGCGGCCGCGGGGCTCATGCGGGACTCGGGCACCGGCATCCTCCGCACGCTGCCGGTCGCCCCGGACGGCGCCGTCGCCCGGCTCAGGCGCTCCGCCGAAGCCCTGCACATCGACTGGCCGCACCACGTCCCGTACGCCGAAGTGGTGCGCTCCCTGGACCCCTCGAAGAGCAGCCACGCGGCGTTCCTCCAGGAGTGCACCACGCTCCTGCGCGGCGCCGGCTACTCCGTCTTCGAACACGGAGACCTCCCCACCCCCGCCGTGCACGCCGCCGTCGCCGAGCTCTACACCCACTGCACCGCGCCGCTGCGCCGCCTGGTCGACCGCTACGCCGCCGAGCTGTGCCTCGCCGCGGTCGCCGGACGGCAGCCGCCGGAATGGGTGCTCCAGGCGCTGCCCGGACTGCCGAAGGAGATGGCCGGGGGCACCCGCCGCGCGAACACCGTGGAGCGCGAATGCGTCGACCTCGTCGAGGCGGCGCTGCTCGGGGACAAGGTCGGAGAAGTCTTCGACGGTTACGTGATCGACGTCAAGGACGACGGACCGGCCGTCGGCACCGTCCACATCGAGGACCCGGCGATCGTCGCCCGGATCGAGTCCGAAGGCCCGCTCCCCCTCGGCGAACGGCTGCGGGTCCGCCTCGTCCAGGCCGACCCCGGCTCGTCGAAGGTGCTGTTCGCGCCCGAGTGAGGGCGGCTTGTCCGCATCTCGTACGATCACGTCCTCGGCTGCGGACTGCGTAGCGACTCCGTACCAGGGAAGGTCTCATGCGTGACTGACCTCGCCACCGCCCCCGCGGCCGGCCGACCCCGGCAGATCATCGCCGCCGCACGCGTCCTGCTGGAGGCGGAGGGCCCCGAAGCGCTCACCATGCGCCGGCTGGCGGACCGGGTGGGCGTCAAGGCGCCGTCCCTGTACAAGCACTTCCCGGACAAGTCCTCCGTGGTCGGGGCCCTGGCCACCGAGATGCTCCGGGAGACCGCCGGGGTCCTGGCGGCAGCCGAGGCGGCGGCCCCGGGCTCCTTCTCCGCGCTCGCCACCGCCTACCGCACCTACGCCCTGGCCCACCCGCACCTCTACCTCCTCACCATGGGCCGCACCCTCCCCGCCACGGGGGCGGCGGACGCTGCGGCGGCCCCGCTGTTCCGTGCCGCCGGGGGCGACGAGGACCGGGCCCGGGCGGCCTGGGCCTTCGCCCACGGAATGGTGGTCCTGGAGCTCAACGGCCGCTTCCCCCCGGGCGCCGACCTCTCGGCGGCCTGGGAGGCCGGCATCGCGGCCTTCACCGCCGGCCCCGCCGGGTAGCATGGTCACCACGGCAGACGAGCCGGGCGGACGGCCGCGTGAGGATCCCCGGATCCTCCCGAGGAACGTCCGGGCTCCACAGGGCAGGGTGATGGCTAACGGCCACCCGGGGTGACCCGCGGGACAGTGCCACAGAAAACAGACCGCCGGGGACCTCGGTCCTCGGTAAGGGTGAAACGGTGGTGTAAGAGACCACCAGCGTCTGAGGCGACTCAGGCGGCTAGGTAAACCCCACCCGGAGCAAGGTCAAGAGGGAGCACCCCGGTGCTCCTGCGCGAACGTCCGAGGGCTGCCCGCCCGAGTTCGCGGGTAGACCGCACGAGACCGGCAGCAATGCCGGTCCTAGATGGATGGCCGTCTCCCCGGCCGCCGCGAGGCGACCGGGCGACAGAACCCGGCGTACAGCCCGACTCGTCTGCCGGCAGCTTCGGCATCGCCGTGGAAAGGGCCTCCGACTCGCGTCGGAGGCCCTTTCCGGTCCCAGGCGGTGGGCCGGCCCGGTGATTTCACGGATTCCTTCCTTCCCGATGCCCGCTTCAATCGGCATGAGCCGATGCCGGTACGCACTTCGGTCATCGGAACCAGGCATCACCCGCCCGACCGACACGGGTGCGCCGACGCAGCCGGCCGGCGCGGCCAGAAGGGATCCATCCATGTCTCGTACCAGAGGGCACCTGCGGTTGATCGGCGTCGCGGCCGTCGGCGTCCTGACCGTGACCACGGGTATGGCCGCGGCTCCCGCGTCCGCCGCCACCGCGGTCTACAGCGAGGACTTCTCCGACGGGCTCGGCACCTTCACCGCCTCCGGTTCCGTCAGGACCGGCACCTACGGCGCCCGGCTGAGCGGGTCGCCGGGTTCCGGTCCGGCCCTGGTGTCCGCGCCCGTCGACCTGACCGGGCAGAGCGACGTGACGCTGTCCTACACCCGGGCGGCCTCAGGACTGGACCTCGGGGAGGCCTTCACCGTGGCCTACTCCGTCGACGGCGCCCCGTTCACCGCACTGGAATCGGCGCGCACCGCCACGGGCGCGGTGTCGTTCCCCCTGCCGGCAGCGGTCGACGGCGGTGACCTGCGGCTTCGGTTCTCACTGAACGCCAACAGTCTCCTGGAGACGCTGACCGTGGACGACGTGCTCGTCGAAGCCGAGAACGGCGGAGGCCCGACCGAACCTCCGGCCGGATCCCTGCCTCCGGTGGACGACGTCACCGAGCCCGGTCCGTACGCGGTGACCGTCGACGAATCCGCGGGCCCGGGCGACGACGGATGGCTGGTCCGGCCGGCCGACGCCGGACGGGACGGTGTGGGCCACCCGGTCTTCGTCTGGGGCCCGGGCGCGGGATCCGACCCCGCCGACTACGAGGACATGCTGCGCCAGTGGGCCTCGCACGGATTCGTCGTCTACAGCGAGGTCTCGTCCAGCAGCGGTGACTACATGGTCGACGCCCTCGACTGGCTGGAGGACCAGAACGCCGCCCCGAGCAGTCCGCTGTACACACACCTCGACCTGTCCGAGGTGGCCTTCGGGGGCCATTCCCGCGGATCGATCGGCACGTTCGACGTGGCCGACGAGCCGCGGCTGGAAACGACCGTCCACGTGGCCGGCGGCTCCTTCGACGGCAACGGCCCCGACAGCCTCCGCAATCCGGCCCTGTACATCGGCGGTGACGAGGACTTCGCCACCGAGAACGTACGACGCGACTACACCAACACCGATGTGCCGGTGTGGCTCGACGTCCTCGACGGCACCGACCACATCCTCGCCACGCGCAACGGCCAGCACATCATCACGGCCTGGCTCCGATGGCACCTGGCCGACGAGGAATTCCGCCGCACGCAGGACTTCCTGAGCCCCGGCTGCACCTTCTGCGACCTCGGCGAGGTCCAGCACAAGAACTGGTGACCCGGCGGCAACCGCCCCGCACCGCACCGCCGTTCATGCGACGGGGCGGTGCGGGCCGCGCGGGTCAGCCCTCGGTCCGCCACTTCTGATGAGGCACTCCGGCGCACGTCCACAGCCGCAGTACGTCCCCGTCGGCGCGGCCGCCGTCCTTCGCGTCCACGCACTTGTTCGCCTGCGGATTGACCAGGTCCCCCTCGCCGCTCAGCACGAACTGCTGGGCCGGGTTGCCGCTGCACCGGGCGAGCTGGATCACGGTGCCGTCCTCCTTGGCACCCCAGGCCACGTCCATGCACATGCCGAGTGAGCGAACGGTGCCGTCGCCGAGGAACTCCCACTTCTGGTTGGCCCTCTCCTTGCAGTTCCAGACCGTCAGATGCGTGCCGTCCCTGGCCTCGCCGTTCACCTGGCCCGTGGCTTCGATGCAGAGGCCGGCGGACTTGCTGATGATGTGGGAACCCGGGGCCGGGGCGGGCGGTTGCTCGGTCTCCGCGCCGCCGCCGGCGGGAGGCTCCTCCGTCGCGCCCGCGCCGGAGTCCTCCTTCTCCGGTGTGGGATCCGGAGAAGGCGCCTTGGATTCGGCCTGCGTCGACGGCTGGGCCGGGGGCGGTGCGGACGGCGGCAGGGCGCTGACCGGGGAGTCGGCGACCTTCTCCGTGGCGAGACTGCGTACCTGCGGCTTGTAGGCGAGCCAGATGACGACGAACGTGATGGCGAGGGCCAGGGCGATACCGAGTGCCGTGGCGAGCCACCCCGGCAGGAACCCTCGCTGGACGTAGGTGCCGTCCACATCGACCGGCTGCGCCCCGGACCTCTGGACGGCCAGCGTGTAGGGCCGTTGTTCCTTCGACCCGAACCAGGTGATCTGCCGGGGCTTCAGCGTCGCGTCGACGAAGACGGCACGGCCCGGCTCGACCTGGATGCTGCCCGGACGGATGTCGTACGAGAGGGAGTCCCCGTTGTCGCTCCCGCTGACCGACGCGGTGAGCTTGGTGTTCCCGAGGTTGTCGACGGCCAGCTTGGGCCGTGCCCGGAAACGCCCCTTGACCGTGGGAGGGACCAGTTCGGCCCTGAGCTCGGTGAACGGGGTGATCGTGACGTTGCCCTCGGGGACCGTGGTGGCCTCAGGGTGCTCGGTCGGTGTGATCCGCACCGCGTACGGATTCGCCCCGGCCGTCGCGTCGGGAGTGCGGGGCGGCGCGATCGTCAGCTCCACCGTCGCGGTCGTACCCGGATAGAGCCGGACCGTCTGCGGTTCCACGGTCATCCAGGGGGCGATGCCGCCTACGGGCTCGAAGCGGTACTCGTCGACGACGTCGCCGGTGTTCCGCAGCCGCAGCCGGACGGTCGTACTGCTGCCCGGATCCACCGTGGTCGACGCGGGTTCCAAAGAAGTCCATAGATCCACCAGTTGACGGTAGGGCCGTGGCCGTTCCCGTGTCAGCAGGCCCAGGGGCAGACCGGATGCCCGGAGGGGTGCGGGGAATCTGCCCCTTCTTCCCCGCCCGTCTGCCCTCCCGAACTCCCGTCCGTGGAACGGCTGAAGAGCCGCCGTCCGGCACCTGAGGCCCTTTCCGGTCATTCGGCGGCTTTCCCACCCGGGGCGGACCCGTCCGCGCCTCCTCCGCTTCGTACCCCTTGCCGACGCCTTCATCCGCACCGGCGTCACGGTCGCAGTCGTCTTCCGGCCAGAGGCCGATCTCATACCTTCCGGTATGCGGAGGGGAGTTGATCACTTGCGTCCGTAACCCGATAGGCTCCCCTGCGGCGCGGCGAGTTGACTCGAACTCACTCGGCCGCCGCCGCGCTGCCCGCTCCGCGTGCGGCGTTGCGGCGTGTGCGCGACTCCCCCCTGTTCGATTGTTTTGCTCTCGAAGGATGCAGATGGAACTTGCCACTCCACCCCCGGTGGCACGTACACCGGTCGCCTGGTACGGCTGGTGGCTGATGCCGCTGGCCTTAGGAGCCGGAACCGTCGTCACCGCAGTGGCGGGACCCGATGAGGTCCAGATACCCGCGACGTTCGCGGGTGCCGCGGTCACCGTCGCCGGCGCGGTCTGTGTACGGCTCCTCGTGCGGACCCGGGCCCGGCTCGGCCGCGCGAACGACGAATTCCGCTCGGCCCAGGCCGAGCACTCCCAGCAGCTGTACGCGGATGTGCGGGGCCGGGAACAGAGATTCGCGGCCGAGCGCTCCGCCCTGGAGGCGCAGCTGGGCGAGCAGGCGGCCACCTTCGAGGCCCGGCTCGCGGAGCACACCCAGGCGTACGAGGCCGGCATCGCCGACCGGGCCCGCGCGACGGAGGAGCGGCTCGCGCTCCAGCAGGCCGTCGTCGTCAGGCTCGGCGACAGCCACCTCCCCGAAGCCGTCGCGCGGCTCCGGGACGGCGAGGCCATCGACGACATCCTGGCCGAGGCCGCACAGGAGGCCGACGCGAGCCCGGAGATGCGCGCCGCACTGCGCAAGGTCCAGCGGACCGCGCTGCTCGCCGTGGAGGAGGAGCTGAACCGCTCCACGTCGGCCGAGCAGGCCGTGGTCGGCATCGGCAGCCGTATCCACGTGCTGACAGGCCGGCTGCGCGGCAGGCTCCACGAGATGCAGGGCGAACACGGGCGGCTGCCCGCCGTGGCCCAGGGCCTCATGGAGCTGGACCAGGAGATCGGCCCCGCCGACTGTCTCGCCGCCAGCATCGGCGTACTCGGTGGATCGGACCGGCCCGGACGCCAGTGGCAGGAGCCGCAGCGACTGCTCAGCGTGGTCCGCGGCGGCATCGGACGCATCAAGGACTTCAACCGCATCCAGGTGCGTCATCTGCCCGAACTCGGCGTCGACGGCGGTCTGGTGGACCACCTCACGCTGATCTTCGCGCACCTCCTCGACAACGCGGCGCGCTACTCGCCGCCCACCGAGCCCGTGGTCGTCTCCGGCAAGGAGGTGCCCAACGGCGTCGGCATCGAGATCCAGGACGCGGGCAAGGGCCTGAGCGACGAGCGCAAGCGCGAGGCGGAGCAGGCCATCGCGGGTACCTCGCAGGGTCCCGGCCTGGGCGGCATCTCGGAGGACGCCAACCTCGGCCTGCGCGTGGTGGGCGCCCTCGCGCGCCGCTACGGCATCCGGGTCACCTTCGCGGACTCGCCGTGGCTCGGTACCTCGGTGGTCGTGGTGGTTCCCCACAAGTACTTCAGCCATCTGTCCGCCCCCGTCACCGAGCCGGCCAGGCCCGCCGTGGAGAGGGCCGAGCCGGTCCCCGAGCCGGCCCGGGCCGCCGTGCCCGTGGAAAGCACCGAAGCCATCGACGCCATGGAGACCACGCCCGGCGGCCTGCCGCGCCGCAGGAGCAGGCGGGCGGACACGCCGACGGCCAGGCCGGGCGGAACCGACCGGACCACGGAGTCCGTGGTCGCGGTGCCGCCGGACGCCTCGTTCGCCGGCCTCGCCGCCTTCGCCACGGCCGGGCGCGAAAGCGCGCCACCAGGGGCGACGACCGCGGATGCCGACCCGGGCGCCCGCGAGACGACTGCCGGCCGTGAGTCCAACCGCACTGAAGAGAGCGACTAGTCCACATGACGCAACAGGGAACAGACGTGAGCTGGGCGCTCCGCGATCTCACGGAGAGCATCCGGGAGATACGTTTCGCCCTCGTGGCCTCCAGCGACGGCAAGGCCATCACCTCCTACGGCGCCGACGACCCCGACGACGTGGACCGCTTCGCCGCCGTGGTCGCGGGGCTGCAGGCGCTCGCGCAGCCGGTGGCCGAGCAATTCCCCACGTACGCGGGACAGCTCCGCCTGGCGATGATCGAGGTCGACGGCGGCCATCTCTTCGTGGTGCGGGCCGGTGTGGAGACGTACCTCGGGGTGCTGGCCAGGGAAGGGCTCGACCAGGGCCTGCTCGGCCATCAGATGAGGGATCTGGCGCGGAGGATGGGTGAGCTCCTCGGCACGAGTCCGCGCCTGGAGGAGAATCCTGGATGAGTGGTCCCCGCCGGCCCACGGACCCGCCCGGTCTCGAGCGCTACTACGTCCTCACCGGGGGGCGCAGCGGACCGGGTGGTTCGGCGTCGACCCTGGACGTGGCGACACTCATCATCTCCCGTGCCGCAGCCGGGACCGGTCTGCAGCACGAGCACGAGGAGATACTCCGGCGCTGCCGCGATCCGCTGTCGGTGGCCGAACTCGGCGCCCACCTCGGACTGCCCTTCAACATTCTCGCGGTGCTCCTGGCCGATCTGCTGGACGCAGGCCGCGTCGAAGCCCGTGATCCCATCCCGGCGTCAGGAGCCGGCCGCGGGCCCGACCTCGCGCTCCTTGAGGAGGTACTCAGTGGACTTCAAAGGCTTTGACCATCCCGACCGGCAGACGGCGGGAGGCGGCACCCGCTCGGTGAAGGTGATGATCGCCGGTGGTTTCGGCACCGGGAAAACCACCCTGGTGCGCTCGGTCAGCGACATCAAGCCCCTCACCACCGAGGAGACGCTGACCCAGGCCAGCGTGGACGTCGACGACCTGATCGGGGTGGCGGACAAGCAGGAGACCACCGTCAGCCTCGACTTCGGCAAGATCGGCATCAACGAGGAGCTGGTGCTGTACCTGTTCGGGACCCCGGGACAGGAGCGGTTCTGGTTCCTGTGGAACGGCCTGTTCAAGGGCGCCCTCGGGGCGGTCGTCCTGGTGGACACCCGCCGGCTCGCCTCCAGCTTCCGTGCCATCGAGGAGATGGAGCGGCAGGACGTGCCCTTCGTCATCGCCCTGAACGTGTTCCCCGACTCCAAGGACCATCCGGTCGAGGAGATACGGGACGCCCTGGACATTCCGGAGCACACGCCGGTCGTGACCTGCGACGCCCGTGACCGGAACTCCAGCCGGGACGTGCTGATCGCGCTGATACGTCACCTCAAGGCACGCTCCGCCGTCGCTCTGGAGCCCCGATGACCGACCACCCGGCCGACGGGGAATCCGCCCGGGGCTGCCCCGTCATGCACGGCGGCGCCGACGACCTGACCCGGCTGTACGGTCCGGACGCGGCGATCGACCCGCAGGGCATCTACGGACGGCTGCGCAAGGAACACGGAGCCGTGGCGCCGGTGCTCCTGGAGGGGGACGTCCGCGCCTGGCTGGTCCTCGGCTACCGCGAGAGCCGGCGCGTGCTCGACAACCCCCTCCAGTTCAGCCGGGACTCGCGCATCTGGCGGGACTGGAAGGAGGGGGAGGTCGAGGACACCTCGCCGCTTATGCAGATGCTCGGCTGGCGTCCGGACTGCGTCTCCCAGGACGGTGAACCGCACCGCAGGCTGCGCAGGGCCGTCACCGACAACCTGGACACCCTGGCGGGGCGCGGTATCCGGCGCCATGTCACGCACTTCGCGAACAAGCAGATCGACGCGTTCGCCGGGAAGGGCAGTGCCGACCTGGTGGGTGAGTACGCCGAGTACCTGCCGATGCTCGTGCTCACGCGGCTGTTCGGGCTCCCGGCCGCCGAGGGCCGCAGCCTGGCGGTCTCCTGTGCCCAGGTCATCAAGGGCGGTCCGGACGCGCTCGCGCACAACGACCGCATCATGGAGATCCTGGGAGAGCTGGCCGAGCGCAAGCGCCTCGAACCCGGGCCCGACTTCACCACCGGGCTGCTCGCGCACGACGCCGGACTCGACGAGGGCGAGATCCTCAGCCATCTGCGTCTGGTGCTGATCACCGCGCACACCACGACCAGCAACCTGCTGGCCCGGGTGCTGGAGGCGGTCTTCACCGACCCCGCCCGTCTCTCGGGGCTCGTCAGCGGCCAGCGGGCCGTCTCCGAGGTCGTCGAGGAAGTCATGTGGAGCACCCCGCCGCTGGCGGTCCTCCCGGGGCGTTTCGCCACCGCGGACGTCGAGCTGGGCGGTACGCAGATCAAGGAGGGCGACCTGCTGGTGCTCGGGCTGGCCGCGGGCAACCTCGACCCGGACATCCGTCCCGACTCGGGTGTCTCCGTACACGGCAACCAGTCGCACCTCGCGTTCAGCGGCGGTCCGCACGAATGCCCCGCCCAGAACATCGGCCAGGCGATCATCGAGACCGCCGTCGACACCCTGCTGCACCGGCTGCCCGGACTGCGTCTGTCCGTACCCGCCGACGAACTCACCTCGACCGCCTCCACCTGGGAAGCGCGTCTGGACACCCTCCCGGTCGAGTTCACCGCGGTCTGACCGCGCCCCGCGTACCGCCCGGCCGGATCCTCCGGCCGGGCGGTACGCGTGTGTCAGACGGTGAGCAGATCGTCCAGCGATCCCCGGCCCGCCAGCTCCGCCGTGGCGGCCGGACCCTCCTTCGCGGCGGCGTACCGGCCCGAGGTCAGCGCCCACTCGTAGTTGCCGTTGATCCAGTGCTGGATGGCTTCCACGCCCATCCGGACCTGGGCCCGCTCCTCGGGGCGGAGGCTGAGCGCCTCACACATCCCCGGGACATGCGTCTCGAGCGCGAGGTACTCGTCGAGGCACGCCCTCGTCATCCGGTACGCCTCGGCGGCGGCCTCCTCCCAGGTGCAGCCGCGCTCCCGGTGCAGGACGGCGATGAGGTTGTGACCGTCCCCCCGGCGCTTCTCGCGCTCGAAGGAGTGGATGTCGTTCATGAAGCCGATCGTGTCCGCGGCGAGGTCCCGCATCCTGACCATCAGCGGGTGCGCCTGCACCTGCGCCGGCACCTCGAAGCCGCGGCTGCGCTCACCCGCGTCGATGCTGTGGTGGATGCCCACCGTGCGACGGCGGAACTCCGCGTACTCCTCGATCCCGAGTGTTCCCGCACGGCCTTCGGCCGCCAGGTCGACCTCCTCGGTGTGGGCCACGAGGAAGCGCCCCCAGGAGGCGGCGAACCGCGTCCGCCAGGTCAGGGACATGCCGTCCGAAAGACGGGCCCACACCTGGGCCCAGGCCAGGGTGATGGGGCAGAGCACGCGGGGAGGCGTCCCGGCGGGGCGCAGTGGTGTGGCTATCAGCTCCCGCGCGACCTCCGCTATGCGGTCGGCGCGGTCCGGGCTCCCGGAGTCGAACTGGTCGTCGAAGAGAAAGGCCAGGGAGAACCAGTTCATCAGGACGACCATGTCCTCGGCCGAGGCGTAGGGGTACGTACGCGCCGCCGCCTGCGGCAGGTCCCAGGACTGGTACTCCTCGAAGCCGGCCTGGCTGCGCACCAGGCCCATCTCCCACACCCAGCGCAGGTGGTGCTCCCGCGCGTACGCCAGGTGTTCGCTCACCGGCGTCTTGAAGGGGAGGTCGAATGTGACGTCCTGCGGCATGTGGCGGGTCCTCTCTTGAGACAGTTCACAGGCCCCCGCCCCGTGACCGGGCGATCGAAAATGACGCCCATTGACTTGAAGTGCACGTTTTGAGCCACAAATTGATGGCTCATCATGTGCGCCCTCATGCTGCCCAGACCCTAAACGATCTATGCCGCAAGATCGCTTCGAAGGAGATCTTCCGGAACGATCGCCTCCACGCCCGTGCGCCGCAGGCTCAGACCTGGCCCAGATCCGAGCTGAGCCAGTGCTGGGGGCGCATGTGGATGACCACCTGTGCGCCGTGCTCCTTCCAGGCGAAGTCGACGTAACCCTCGACCTTCTCGGCCGGGAGGTAACGCGAGGACATCTCCACCAGCTGCTCGCGGGTGGCGGGGAGCGTGGCGACGACCGGGCCTTCGACGGAGACGTAGCGGATGGTCGGCGTGAGGCGGTCCGCCATGATGCTGAAGCGGCCCGCCCGGGCGATGGCGGCCCCCTTGCGGGAGTCGCGCCCGGTCATGATCCACAGGTCGCCGCCGGGTGCGTACTGGTACCAGATCGGCACGGTGAGCGGGGCCCGCCCCTCCTCGGCCGCGTCCACGGCCAGGGCGCCGATATGAGGTTCGGCCAGGAACTGTTCACGCTCGGTGCGGGTCAAAGCCATGGCTGGACTCCTCGGTAGGGCGGTTGGTGGTGCCTCAAGGCGGCATTATGCAACGCTTGCCCCGGTGCGGCGGCGGAACCCGCCGTTCCGGCCGACACCCCTGCTATATCTGTGCGTTCACCGATACGGGGGAGCGGAGCATGGACCAGAACACATCCGTACGGCTGCGGGCGGCGACCGCCGGGGACGCGGAGGCGATGACCCGGGTCTTCCTGGCCTCACGGGCCGCCGAGCTGCCGTACCTGCCGCGGGTGCACAGCGACGAGGACACGCTCGCGTGGATCACCCATGTCGTGCTGCCCGGCTGCAGGGCGTGGGTGGCCGAGGGGGAGGAGGGGGAGCTGCTCGGATTCGCCTCGCTGGACGGGGACGAGCTCGACCAGCTCTATCTGCGGCCCGACATCCTGCGGCGCGGCGTCGGGACGCTGCTTCTGGAACGGGTGAAGGAGGCCTCGCGCGGCGTGCTCAGTCTGTACACCTTCCAGCGCAACTCCGCCGCGCGTGCCTTCTACGAGCGGCACGGTTTCGTCGCCGAGGCGTACGACGACGGCGCACGCAACGAGGAGAACGAGCCGGACGTGCTGTACCGGTGGACGGCCGTCGGCTGAGCGGCGGCCGGCCGGGGCCGAGCGGTCAGACGAGGGGCGGGCGGCCCAGGCGCGTCATCCGCCACACCGTGCGCCAGTGCATCGGGTTCCGTTCGCCGCACTCGGTGCGCACCCCCTCGGCGAAGCCGGCCGCCCAGGCGCGCAGGCCGCTCGCCGAGCGGGTGCGGGCCGCGGTGAGCAGGATCCAGGTGCCGAGGTAGGCGGGGACCAGGGGCAGGGGCAGGTTGCGGCGGGCCAGCCAGACGCGGTTGCGGGCGGTCATGCGGTAGTAGACCGCGTGGCGGGCCGGGGACGTCTTGGGGTGCTGGAGCAGCAGTCCGGGCTCGTAGAGGATCTTCCAGCCCGCGTCGAGCGCCCGCCACGACAGGTCCGTCTCCTCGTGGGTGAAGAAGAACTCGGCCGGCCAGGGGCCGGTCTCGGCGAGCATCTTCATGGAGAGCGCGTGGCCGCCGCCGAGGAAGGCGGTGACCTGGCCGCGGCGCATCGGGTCCTTGGCGCGGAGACGCGGCACGTGCCGGCGCTGGGTCTCGCCGTGTTCGTCGGCGATGCGGAAGCCGACGATCCCGAGACGCGGGTCCGCGGCGTACAGCTCCTGGACCCTGCGGAACACGTCCTTGTCCACCAGGAGGCCGTCGTCGTCCAGCTCGATGACCACGTCCACGTCGCCGAAGGCGGCGAGCGCCTCCAGGGCCTCGTTGCGGCCGCCGGGGCAGCCGAGGTTCTCGTCGAGTTCGAGCATGGTCACGCCGCCGGCCAGCCCCGTCAGACCGGGGAAGGAGCTGTAGTCGGGGAGCGGCGAGCCGTTGCCCACGACGACCACGCGGGAGGGGCGCGCGTCCTGCATGGCCACCGAAGCCAGCAGCGCCTCGACCTGCTGCGGGCGGTCTCCCATGGTCACGATGGATACGCCGATACGCGGTTCGGACAAGGCTCGGCTCTCCCGGGGACGTCGGTGGCTTGCGGTATCGCGGCACCGCCGCGGTGCCCGTGATCGTAACGTCTCGTGTTCAGCTCGCGGTGGGTGACCGGTCATCGGAAGGGCGGTCGCCGTTCAGCCGGGCGTACATCAGCATGTCCCGGCGCCGGCCCCCGATCTCCTGCCAGCCGCGCAGCAGACCCTCGCGCCGGTAGCCGGCGCTCTCGGCGGTCCGCACCGAGGCCGAGTTCCAGGGTTCGATGAGAAGCTGCACCCGGGGGATGCCCAGCTCGTGCAGGGCCCAGGTGGTGACCGTGCGCAGGGCCGCTCCCGCGACGCCCTGGCCACGGCCCGGGGCAGTCATCCAGTAGCCGAGGGTCGCCCGGCCCGCGTCCGCGTCCGCGAGCCAGAGCCCGATGGAGCCGACCGGCCGCCTGTCCCGGGTGCGCGCGATGGTGAACGGATATCCCTCCCCGTCGGCTGCCCGGTCCCACTGACGCCTGACGTAGGCCTCGGCCGCCTCGTCGGAGTACGGCGTGGGGATCGTGGTGACCAGCGGGATGTAGTCGTCCTCCGCCGCCTCCCGGACGAGGGGCAGATCGCTCATCTCCCAGGGGCGCAGGACGAAGTCGGCTCCGGCGGTCATGCTGGGAACGGTCAGCGGTGGTGCCATGCCGTCATCCTGCCGCGCCCGCGTCCCGCCACCCGGGCCCGACTCACCCGGCGGACCTCCGATGGCTAACGGCCCTGTGTTCCCGTTAGTGTGTACTGTCTTCTGGCGCGGGCCGGTGACGGAAGTGGAGGCCTTTCGTGGACGCAGGAGATGTGGAGCCGGGCACGGTCAGACCCGGCGGTCGTACGGCCCGGGTGCGGGAGGCCGTGCTGCGCGCGGCCGGTGACGCGCTGGTCGAGCACGGCTTCGACGGGCTCGACCTCGCGGACGTGGCCCGCCGCGCCGAGGTCGGCAAGACGACGGTCTACCGGCGCTGGTCCACCACGGCGGGACTGGTCGCCGACCTGCTGACGGAGATGGCGGAGCAGTCGGTCCCGCGTACGGACACGGGCTCCCTGGACGAGGACCTCCGGTCCAACGCACGGCTGGTGCTGCGCACGCTGACCGACGCGCGCCAGGGCCCCCTCTTCACCGCCGTCGTCGCGGCGGCGACGTGCGACGCCCGGACGGCCGAGGCCCTGCACCGCTTCTACGCCGTACGCATCGAGGAGTGGGCCGGCTGCGTCGACGCGGCGGTCGAGCGGGGTGAACTGCCCCGGGGCACCGACGCCCGCGAGGTGATCCGGGCGGTGTCGGCGCCCCTCTACTACCGGTTGCTGGCCAGCGGCGACCCCCTCGACGAGGCGGTCGCCGACCGTGCGGCCGAGGCGGCGGTGGTGGCGGCGCGGGCGGGCGTGTACGTGAGCTGAGCCCCGCTCAGGGACTCAGCCGATACGGGTCCCCGTCCCGGACACCCTGATCCGTGCGTCGCCCGGCCTCAGTTCGACGGTGAGGGTGCCGGGGCGGCCCATGTCGGCGCCCTGATGCAGGGTGAGGACGGCGTCGTGCGGGACGAGGCCGAGCTCGCGGGCGTACGCACCGAACGCCGCGGCCGCCGCACCGGTGGCCGGGTCCTCGACGACGCCGCCGACCGGGAACGGGTCGCGGACGTGGAAGACCGTGGCGGACTCCCGCCACACCAGCTGAACCGTCGTCAGATCGAGCCGCTGCATGAGGGCTTCCAGCCGGGCGAAGTCGTACGAGAGCTCCGCCAGCCGCTCCCGGGTCGCGGCGGCCAGCACCAGGTGGCGGGCGCCCGCGTAGGCGATGCGGGCCGGCAGCGCGGCGTCCAGCTCGGCGACGGACCAGTCCAGGGCGGCCAGGGCCTCCGCCACGTCCTCGGGGGCGGCGTCCGTGGTGTGCGGCTCGACGCTGGTGAGGGTGGCGCGAAGCTCGTCGCCCTCGCGGACGACGGTGACCGGGACCGTGCCGGCGGGGGTGGAGAACACCAGATCGCCCGGGCCGTCCCGCTCGGCGAGCGCGATGGCGGCGGCCACCGTGGCATGGCCGCAGAAGGGGACTTCGGCCTTCGGGCTGAAGTAGCGGACGGTGTACCCGCCGCGGCCGTCCGGCGAGGTGAGGAACGCCGACTCGCTGTAGCCCAGCTCCGCCGCCACCGCGAGCATCGCCGCGTCGTCGAGCGCGGAGGCGTCCAGGACGATCCCTGCCGGGTTGCCTCCGCCGGGATCGGCGGAGAACGCGGTGTAGCGGAGGACGTCGGCGGCGGTGTGTGAACTCATGCCGCACCTCAACCCGGGGACGCGGCCGCGCATTCCCGCCGGCGGCCGTCGAAGCGCCTGCACACGGTTCCACGGGGTGGCGGCCCGGGGTCCTGACCCCCCGGACCGCCACCCCCGGCCGCTCGGCGGACCCCCCGGCCGCGGCGACCCCTTCTTCACTGTGGTCAGTGGCAGACCTTCACGCCGGTGCCCTTCCCCCAGGAGCAGGAGTCCAGGAGCGCACCGCTCGGCTTGATCAGCCGGGCCTTGTCGCCGGTGTTGTTCCAGACGTACGAGCCACGGTTCCAGTACACGTGGGCCGCGGAGTTCTTGCCCTTGCCGGTGTGGACCCGGACCGTCTTCCCGGCGGCGACGCTGAAGCTCGGGAAGGTGTACGTGTAGCCGGTGTTGTCCTTCAGCTTGTAGCCCTTGAGCTGCAGCTTGGACTTGCCGTTGTTGTGGATGTCCACGTACTCGGCGACCAGGGACGTGTTCGTCCGGGTGTCCTTGCCGGGGCTGTCGTACTGGATCTTGCCGAGGTGCAGACCGCCCTGGTGGGAGGCCGCCGAGGCCGGGGCCGTGGCGAGGAGCGAGCCGGCCAGGGCGGTGGCGGCGGCCAGGGCGAGGGGCGCGGCGGTGCGTATGCGCATGCTTTGTGGTCCTTCTGTGTGCATCCGGTGAAGGTCAGCAGCATACGTGCAGCACGCGCTTGCCCGGACGCGGAGAGGGAAACTCGCAAACTCTGTCATTCGGGAGCGAGTTCCGGCGCGGTCCGGGCAAGCGTGGATTCGGGTGGACCTGAGTGGATCAGCCTCGGCCGACGTACGGCATCGCCGTCGCCAGTACCGTCGCGAACTGCACATTGGCCTCCAGCGGGAGCTCCGCCATGTGAAGGACCGTCCGGGCCACGTCGTCCGCCGCCATGACCGGCTCGGCGGCGACCTCGCCGTTGGCCTGGAGGATCCCCGTGCTCATCCGCTCCGTCATGTCGGTGGCCGCGTTGCCGATGTCGATCTGCCCGCAGGCGATCCGGTAGGGCCGTCCGTCCAGCGAGAGCGACTTCGTCAGGCCGGTCACCGCGTGCTTCGTCGCCGTGTAGGCGATGGAGTGCGGGCGCGGCGCGTGGGCCGAGATCGAGCCGTTGTTGATGATCCGGCCGCCCTGCGGGTCCTGCTCCCTCATCAGGCGGTACGCCGCCTGTGCGCACAGGAACGTCCCCGTCAGATTGACGTCCACCACCGTCCGCCAGTCCTCGTACGCGAGGTCCTCGACGGGCGTCGCGCGCGGCCCGAACGTGCCCGCGTTGTTGAAGAGCAGGTCCAGCCTGCCGAAGCGGTCGCGTACGGAGGCGAAGAGCGCCGCCACCCCGTCCGGGTCGCTCACGTCGGTGGGCAGGCACACCGTGGCGCCCGGGCCGGCCGCGGCGGCGGTCTCCTCCAGGGCGGCGGCCCGCCGGCCCGCCAGGGCCACCGTCCAGCCCGCACCCGTAAGGGTGACAGCGACGGCCCTGCCGATCCCCGATCCCGCACCTGTGACGACAGCGATTCTCTGCTCAGCGTTCATGGCCCGGCAGCGTACGGGAGGTTTCGCGGCGGCCGGCACCCGGTGCTCATCACACCGCCATAAGGATGTTGTGTACCCGCCAACGGCCGGTCGTCGCCCAGCACTCCAATGCCTCTGACAACATCCGGCAGGGGAGGGGCATATGACACCCGCACAGATCAGCAGGACGCCCGGCCAGCACGGCCATTCCGCCGAACTGCGCCTCGCCGCGCAGCGGCTCGGATCCGGTGTGGGCCGCCGCCGTTTCCTCACCGTCACCGGTGCCGCCGCGGCACTGGCCTTCGCGGTCGACCTGCCCGGTGCGGGCACGGCGGCGGCGGCCGAGCTCGACGCGCGGAGGATCACGGAGGACCCGTTCAGCCTGGGGGTGGCGTCCGGGGACCCGCTGCCGGAATCCGTCCTCCTGTGGACGAGACTCGCGCCCCGCCCGTACGAGGCCGACGGCGGGCTGCCGGCCCGGCGCGTCGAGGTCCGCTGGGAGATCGCCCGCGACGAGCGCTTCCGGCGGGTCGTCAGGCGGGGAGCCGCCACCGCCCACCCGGAATTCGGGCACAGCGTCCATGTGGACGTGGACGGCCTCGACTCCGACCGGAACTTCTACTACCGCTTCCGTGCCGGCAGCTGGACCAGCCCCACCGGCCGCACCCGCACCGCACCCGCCCGGGGCGCCCGCAACAGCTCCCTGACCCTGGCCGCCGTCTCCTGCCAGGCCTACCACGACGGCTACTTCACCGCCTACCAGCACCTCGCGGACGAGGACGTCGACGTGGTCTTCCACCTCGGCGACTACCTCTACGAGTACGCCGTCACCGCCGTCGGCGGCGCCCGCAACTACACCGACCGCGTCCTGCCGGACCACTACAACCGGGAGACGCTGACGCTGGAGGACTACCGCATGCGGTACGGCCTCTACAAGTCCGACCCGGACCTGCGCGCCGCCCACGCCGCGCACCCCTTCGTCGTCACCTGGGACGACCACGAGACCGAGAACAACTACGCGGGCGACACCCCGGAGAACAGCGTCCCCCCGGAGGAGTTCCTGCTGCGCAGGGCCGCCGCCTACCGCGCGTACTGGGAGAACCAGCCGCTGCGCACGCCGCAGCGCCCCACCGGCCCCGACATGCGGCTCTACCGCCGGCTGCGCTTCGGGCGGCTCGCCCAGTTCGACATCCTCGACACCCGTCAGTACCGCAGCAACCAGGCGTACGGCGACGGCTGGAAGGTCCCCGGACCGGAGTCCGAGGACCCGTCGCGCACCATGACGGGAGCCGCCCAGGAGCGCTGGCTGCTCGACGGCTGGAAGACCTCGGACGCCCGGTGGAACGTCGTGCCGCAGCAGGTCACCTTCGCCCAGCGGCGTGACGTGCCGACCGACGCCTACAAGCTGTCCATGGACTCGTGGGACGGCTACCCGGCCTCCCGGCAGCGCGTCATGGACGGTGCGGAGGCCGCCGGGATCGAGAACCTGATGGTCCTGACCGGCGACGTGCACGTCGGTTACGCCTTCGACCTCAAGAAGGACTTCGACGACCCGGCGTCCCGGACCGTCGGCACGGAGGTCGTGGCCACCTCGATCGCCAGCGGCAAGGACGGCTCCGAGAAGCCGGCCAACTGGAACAACCTGACCCAGGCCAACCCGCACATGAAGTTCTACAACGGCCGCCGCGGCTACGCGCTGGTCACCCTCGGCACGGAGCAGGCGCGTGCCGACTTCCGTACGGTGTCGGCGGTCACCACGCCCGGCGCGCCGGTCACCACGGCCGCCTCCTTCGTGACCGAGGCCGGGAACCCGGGGCTCACCCCCGCGTAACCCGGCCCCGGCCCCGCACGAGGTCAGGCGCGCTCGTCCGCGGGGTAGCGGACGCCGACACGGTCACGTACCGCGTCGAGCGTCCGCATCACGGCGAGGGAGCCCTCGAGGGGCACCAGCGGGGACTCCTTCTCGCCGGCCAGCAGCGCGCGCGTCACCTCGGCCGCCTCGTACTGCATGCCCGTCAGGCCCTTGGGGCCCGGACCCGTGGCGACCTTCTCGGGCTCCCGGCCCGCCCGGTGGAGGAGGAAGTGCTCCGGGTGGAAGAAGCCCTGCGGGAAGTCGATGCGTCCCGCCGTGCCGGTGACCGACGCGGTGGTCGGCAGGTTCCCCACGATCGAGCAGCTCAGCAGCGCCGTGGCACCCGAGTCCCAGCCCAGCAGCATCCCGGTGTTCAGGTCGACGCCCTCCGGGGACAGCAGAGCGTCCGCCTGCACCCGGTCCGGCTCGCCCAGCAGCAGCTGCGCGAACGACACCGGGTAGACCCCGAGGTCCAGCAGCGCGCCGCCGCCCAGCGCCGGATCGCGCAGCCGGTGTTCGGCGCCGAAGTCGCCCGCGAAGCCGAAGTCGGCCTGCACCGTGCGGATCTCGCCGATCGCGCCGTCCGCCACCAGCTCGGTCATCCGGCGGATGAGCGGATTGCAGTACGTCCACATGGCTTCCATCAGGAACAGACCGCGCTCCCGGGCCAGATCCACCAGCTCCCGCGCCTCACGCTCGTTGAGCGTGAACGCCTTCTCGCACAGCACGTGCTTGCCGGCCCGCAGAGCGAGCCCGGCCGCCTCCCGGTGCGCCGAGTGCGGGGTGGCGACGTAGACGACGTCGACGGTGTCGTCGGCGACCAGCTCCGCCCAGCTGCCGTACGCCCGCTCGATCCCGAACCGGTCGGCGAACGCCTTCGCGGAGGCCTCGCTCCGGGACGCGACGGCCACGACCTCGGCCCCGGAGTCCTCCATCGCCAGCAGATCCCCGGTGAAGGTCGCGGCTATGCCGCCCGTCGCCAGTACACCCCAACGCACAGTCCCACTCATGCCCGCCCGCTCCCACGCAAAAAGGTATCGACCACTACGGATGAGCTGAGAGCATAGATGTGGATTCAACGAAGCGGAGACGAGGATGCCGGACAACGGCGTGAGCCGGGCCCAGCAAGAAGACGAGCACATACCGACGAGCAGCAAGGGCGCCGCACTCAGCGCCCAGGCCACCGCCACCCCCACCGCTGCGGGTGTCCCGGCCATTTCCACGACCACCGCGCCGGGACTCCCGGCCGCCTCGACGACCACCGCACGACGGGCCGGACTCCTGGTCACCCTCGTGCTGGGCGGGCTCACCGCACTGCCGCCCCTCTCGATGGACATGTACCTCCCGGCACTCCCGGAGGTCACCGACGCGCTGCACGCACCCGCCGCGACGGTCCAGCTCACCCTGACGGCCTGCCTCACCGGCATGGCGCTCGGCCAGCTCGTCGTCGGACCGATGAGCGACCGCTGGGGACGGCGCAAGCCGCTGCTCCTCGGCATGGTCGTCTACGTCCTCGCGACCGCGATCTGCGCCGTCGCCCCCACCGCGGAACTCCTCATCGGCTTCCGCCTCCTCCAGGGCCTGGCGGGCGCCGCCGGCATCGTGATCTCCCGGGCCGTCGTACGCGACCTGTACGACGGCGACGAGATGGCCCGGTTCTTCTCCACCCTGATGCTGATCTCGGGAGTCGCGCCGGTCATCGCGCCCGTGATCGGCGGCCAGGTGCTGCAGTTCACCGACTGGCGCGGCATCTTCGTCGTCCTCACCTTCATCGGCGTGCTGCTCACCCTCGTCGTCTGGAAGTGGCTCCACGAGACACTGCCGGCGGCACAGCGCCACACCGGCGGTGTCGGCGACGCGCTGCGCACCATGCGCGGGCTGCTGGCCGACCGGGTGTTCACCGGCTACATGGTCGCGGGCAGCCTCGCGTTCGCCGCGCTCTTCGCCTATGTGAGCGCGTCCCCGTTCGTCGTCCAGGAGATCTACGGCGCGTCCCCGCAGACCTTCAGCCTGCTCTTCGGGATCAACTCCGTCGGGCTGATCGCCGTCGGCCAGATCAACGGCAAGCTGCTCGTCGGAAGGGTCAGCCTGGACAAGGCGCTCGGCTTCGGCCTCGCCGTCATCTCGGTCGCGGCGGTCGCGCTGCTGCTGATGACGTCCGGGGTCTTCGGCGAGGTCGGCCTGGTACCGGTGGCCGTCGGGCTGTTCGTGCTCATGTCCGCGATGGGCCTCGCGATGCCGAACACCAACACCCAGGCGCTGATGCGCACCAGGCACGCGGCCGGCTCCGCCTCCGCGCTGCTGGGGACGTCCCAGTTCCTGATCGGCGCCATCGCCTCGCCCCTCGTCGGGATCGCCGGTGAGAAGACCGCCGTGCCGATGGCCGTGGTCCAGGTGGTCTGCGCCCTGTCCGCGGCGCTGTGCTTCCTGCTGCTGTGCCGGCCGTGGCAGAACACGCGCGCCGCGCGGGAGCGGCTGGTCAAGCGCTGACCGGATCCCCGGCGGGACGGACCGCACGAGAATGCCCGGGTGGGCCGCCCACCCGGGCATTCTCATGCCCGGGTGGGCGGCAACTCTGTTGTTGTCGCAGGGGTGAACGGCCAGACTGCGGCGATGTACCAGGAAGAGGAACAACCGTTGTCCGGCGGGAACGTCAGCGAAGGCGTCGTCCGCGTCGGCGACACCGTACGCCGCCCCGCAGGGCCTTGGACGCCGGCGGTGCACGCACTGCTCACCCATCTCCACGAGGCCGGCTTCCGGGCGGCCCCTCGCCCGCTGGGCATCGACGACCGGGGCCGGGAGGTCCTGAGCTTCGTGAGGGGCGAGATCATCTGGCCCGACAGGTTCGCCCTGGTGGACCCCTCGGAAGGGCTGGCACGCGTCGCGCGTCTCATCCGGGACTTCCACGACGCCGTAGCCGGTTTCACGCCTCCGTCGGACGCCCGCTGGAACGCGCTCGTGCCGGCCGACGGAGCCGACATCATCGCCCACCACGACCTGGCGCCGTGGAACCTCGTCGCCGACGGCGAAGAGGCCTGGGCCTTCATCGACTGGGACAACGCCGCGCCCGGCACGCGCCTCTGGGACCTTGCCTACGCCGCTCATGGCTTCGTCCCGCTGTCCGGGCACCCCCACTGGCAGCGCGCCGACGCAGCGGATCGCCTGCGCGCCTTCGCCGACGCGTACGGCCTGGACGAGCCCGGACGGCGCGGACTGGTCCCCCTGCTGGGCCGTCGTACGCGCGCCATGCACGACTTCCTGCGCGACCAGGCCGCCCTGGGCAACCAGCCGTGGGCGAGGCACTGGGCGGAAGGCCACGGGGACGCCTGGCGGAGCGACGCCGAATACACCGAGCGGCACGAGGACCAGTGGCTCCGTGCCCTGCTCGGCTGAGCACCCGGCGAGGACCTCGCGGCGCCGGCCGTACGAGTAGGGGGCGGCAGGCCGCACGGAGGCCCGGCCGGCTCAGCCCACGCGCGGGTAGCCCAGAAGGTGCAGCCGGTCCTTGCGGTCCGTCCAGCGGAAGACGCCGACGCCCGAGGTCTCCATCTCCGGCAGCCGGGTGCTCGGGGGCAGCGCCTCGACGGACCAGGTCGCGAAGCTCATCGTGACCGGGCCGGTCCCGTCGCCCTCCAGCGCCTCGTCCGCGTCCCGTGCGGTCGTCGCCCCGTAGGCGCTGCCGCCGTCCGTCACCGAGGCGAACGTCAGCCGCGCCGAACCGTCCGCCTCCTCGAAGCAGAAACCCTTCTTCGCCTCCAGGTCGAAGGCCAGGTTCCCCGCGACCAGGTAGCCGCCCGACGGTGAGACGACGGCCCGTGGATAACGCCCCGGCTCCATGGCCGGCGCGTGGCACTCGACGGAGGCGACCGGCTTCCCGCTCACCGCGTCGTGGACCGCCCACAACTGGTGGGTGCCGGCCCGCTTCGCCCCCTCGGCGAGCTGCCACCGCGCAAGGATCAGGCCCGGTGCCACGGAGGTCGGCACCCCGGTCGCCGAGTCCGCTCCCTTCGGCGCGGTCCTCCTGCTGAACCAGCCGCCCCGCACCCAGAATTCGCGTACCCCGCTCAGCAGCAGGCCCTTCGCCGTCTGCCCGCGCACCTCGGTGAGCCGCTTGCAGGCCGTGCAGCCCTTCGGGTACGCCACCGCGGACGCGGCGATCTCCGACACCTCACCGCTGACCGGATCCACGACCGCGCTGTTGGCCCGGCCGTCGCTGATCAGCACACCGGGCCCGGTCGCCGTGACGGTCGGCGCCCCGGTCCAGGGCACCTCGACGCGCCGGCGTTCCCCGTCCACCACGTCGTACACGTCGAGGGAGACGAGGCTCCCCTCGGGTGCGGGTCCGTCGCCCGTCTTCCCGTAGGACCAGGCCACGAAGAACTGGCGGTCGTCCTTGGCGACGGTGAGCAGCTCGGGGAAATTCAGCGGGTCCGGCGGCCGCCAGGCCTCGCCGCTCCAGCCGGCCCGGCCGGTCTCCGTGTCCAGGGTCCGCAGCCGGTAACGGTGCCCGGGCGCCTCCACCAGATAGGCCAGCCGGCCCGTCGTGTGCGAGACGGCGTAGTCGGGTCCGGCGCCGACGACCTCCCAGCCGCGCCCCGTCGTGTACTCCGCGGGGACGTCCAGCCGTGTCGCCGGGCCGGTGCTCCTCTTCACGGGCTTCTCCGGCCCGTCGTCTCCCTCGGTGCCGGCCCCGCCACCCCGGCAGGTGGCCGTCAGAAGGAGCAGGGCGAGCACGAGCACCCCGCCCACCAGCGCCAGACGCACGATTCTCTGCCTCAAGGTCCCCCCGATGAGCCGGCCGATCCCTGAGCGATTCCCGACGCGGCGCGGTCAGCGTAGCAACGGGCCCCGGGCGAAGAGCAGTTCGGTTCTGTACCCGTTACGTCCCGGTTCCGTGCCGGACCACCGGACTGCGGAGGACGGGTCCACTGCGCCTACAATTCGGCGGTGAACGCCACCCTCCCCACCGCGGAAGCCCTGCGTGCCGCGCTGGCCGCCCTGCTCGACGGGCTGCCCCCGACGCAGGCCGCGCAGGCCGTCGACCGGCTGATCGCCAGCTACCGCGGGACCACCCCGACCGACGCCCCGATCCTGCGGGACCGCTCGGACGTCGCCGCCTACGCCGCCTACCGGATGCCCGCGACGTTCGAGGCCGTACGGTCCTGCCTCGCCGCACTCCGTGAGGCCGCGCCGGACTGGACGCCCGTCACCCACACCGACTTCGGGGGCGGCACGGGCGCGGCGAGCTGGGCGGTCGCCGGGGCCTGGGACGGGCCGCGGACGACGGTCCTGGACTGGTCCGAACCGGCCCTCGCGCTCGGCCGTGAGCTGGCCGAGGCCTCCGGCATCCCCGCGCTGCGGGACGCCGCCTGGGAGCGGGCGAGGATCGGGACGGCGCTGGAGCCTGCCCCCACGGACCTGGCGACCGTCAGCTACGTACTCAAGGAGCTCACCCCCGCCGACCGGTCCGCTCTGGTGGACGCCGTCGCCGGTGCGGCGCAGGCCGTGGTGATCGTGGAGCCCGGCACCCCCGACGGCTACGACCGGATCATCGAGGCCCGTGACCGGCTGATCGCCGCGGGACTGAGCGTCGCGGCGCCCTGCCCGCACGACGACGCGTGCCCCATCGAGCGCGGCACGGACTGGTGCCACTTCTCGGCGCGGGTCAGCCGCTCCTCGCTGCACCGGCAGGTCAAGGGCGGCTCGCTCAGCCACGAGGACGAGAAGTTCAGCTACGTCGTGGCGACCAGGTTCGCCACCGACCCGGTCGGCGCACGGGTCATCCGAAGGCCGCAGATCCGCAAGGGGCAGGTGCTCCTGGAGCTCTGCACCAGGGACGAGGGCCTGAGCCGCGCCACGGTCACCAAGCGGCACGGTGCGCTCTACCGTGCCGCCCGGGACACCGCGTGGGGCGACGCCTGGCCGCCGCCCGAGGAGGGCTAGGGCCTCAGCTCCTGGGTGCAGCACTTCACGCTGCCGCCGCCCTTGAGCAGCTCGCCCAGATCCATCGGGACCGGGTCGAAGCCCCGGTCCCGCAGCGGGTCGAAGAGCCCGGTCGCGGCCTGCGGCAGCAGCACATGGCGCCCGTCGCTGACCGCGTTGAGGCCCAGTGCGGCGGCGTCCGCCTCCTCGGCCAGCAGCGCGTCGGGGAAGAGCCGGGCCAGCACGGACCGGCTGCCCGGCGAGAAGGCCCCGGGGTAGTACATGATCTCGTCCGCCGCGTCGTCCAGTACGCACAGCGCGGTGTCCAGGTGGTAGTAGCGCGGGTCCACCAGATCGAGGCCGATCACCGGGCGCCCGAAGAACTCCTGTGCCTCGTCGTGGGAGAGCGGACTGGACCGGAAGCCCCGCCCGGCCAGCAGGTACGAGGCGGTCACGGCGAAGTCGCCCTCGCCCTCGTTGACATGGGCCGGCTCGTGGATCTCCGTGAAGCCGTTGGCCCGGAACCACTCCCGGTGCGCCTCGGCCTCCGCGTACCGCTCCCGGTAGGCGAACAGGGCGCCGAGCACCCTGCCGTCGATCACGGTGGCTCCGTTGGCGGCGAACACCATGTCGGGCAGGTCGGGGCGGGGGGTGAGGAGCTCCACGGTGTGGCCGAGGGCCCGGTAGCGGTCGCGCAGGTCCTCCCACTGGGTGGTGGCCAGGGGCAGATCCACGGGTTTCGACGGATCCATCCACGGATTGATGGAGTACGTGACCTCGAAGTGGGACGGGGCGCACATCAGATAGCGACGAGGGGTGGCGTCACGGGTCAATGCAGGCTCCTCGCGAACGGCGGCGTTCGGCCGCGGAACGGTGGGATGCGCACGGGTGTGTGCGTGAGTTCATGGTGCGCCGTGCCGGGCCGATGCGCTGTGATCCGTTCGGGTGGTTCGCGCGGGCGGGGCCACGCGTGGTGACGCGCGCCCAGCCGGGAGAAGACCTTCGCAGGCAAGACGATACGTATCGGACCGTCCGGCTCTAGGATGGCCGGATGGCAGCTCAGAAGCCCCCGGACTCCAGCCGTCGCAGCGACCGCTCCCACCGAGCGATCTGTGACGCCGCGCTCGCACTCGTCGGCGAGATCGGTTACGCCAGGACGACGATCGAGGGTATCGCCGCCCGTGCAGGGGTCGGCAAGCAGACGATCTACCGCTGGTGGCCGTCGAAGGCGGCCGTACTCCTGGAGGCGTTCCTCGAGGAGAGCGCCCGCCGCTCGGAGGAGCTGGGCGAGGCCGGCGAGGACGGTGCGTACGGAATCCCCGACACCGGCGATCTGGCGGCCGACCTCAAGCTGGTCCTGCGGGCCACGGTCGACGGGCTGAACGACCCGGTGAGCGCGGCACCCACCCGGGCCCTGGCCGCCGAGGGGATCATCGACCCCGCACTCGGCGCACAATTCGTCGGAAATCTGCTCGAACCGCAGCTCCAGTTGTACGTCACACGCCTGCGAGCCGCCCAGGAGGCCGGACAGGTGCGCGCGGACATCGATCCGCGGATCGCGCTGGAGCTCCTGATCGCCCCGCTCACCCACCGCTGGCTGCTCAGGACCCTTCCGCTCACCCACGCGTACGCGGACCAGGTCGTCGACCTCACCCTGCGGGGGCTCCTGGTCCAGCCGTGAGCCCGGCGGTGCATTCCATGACATTCCGTACGAGCGCGCCGACCCCTGCGCAACCGCCCGAGCACCCCGCTTCGGAACTCTGGCCACCCGAGGAGCAGGATGGTGGGACCATGGAGAGGTAACCGCTGAGGTGAGGGGATAGATGGGCGCCGATTCCGGCCGCTATCGCGGCACAGAGGGCAGGATTTCCCAGTGGCTGCGCAGGCGGCCGAAACCACAGCCGGAAGCCGACGACGCGGCGCGGCTGGCGCTGCTCCTGGCCGTCGCCGAAGCGGGAATGCCCATCTCACCCGCAGCGCACCCGTCCGGATACCGATGTTCGTGCGAGCGCATCGGCTGTCCGACCCCCGCGCGGCACCCCCTCTCCTTCGCCTGGCAGACGCAGTCCACGACGGACCGCGCCCAGATCGAGCGCTGGGCCGCCAACCAGCCGCTGGCCAACTTCATCACCGCGACGGGCCTGATCCACGACGTCCTCGACGTGCCCCTCACGGCGGGGCGCGCCGCCCTCGACCGGCTCGTCGCCGCGGGTATCGACGTCGGCCCGGTGGCCCAGTCGGGCAGCGACCGGATGCTCTTCTTCACCGCCACCCGCGGCACCCCCGACGACGAGGACGAGTGGTGGCCCTGCGAGCTGGACTGTCACCCCGAGACCATGGACGAGCATCCCGGGCTCCGCTGGCACTGCCGCGGCAGCTATGTGCTCCTGCCGCCCGCGCGGCTTCCCGGTGAGCTGGACGTGCACTGGATCCGTGGCCCGGAGAACCCGCTCCCCGATCCGCTGACCCTGCTCGAGACGCTCACCGACGCCTGCGCGCAGTACGCGGACACGGCCGACGCGAGCGACCTCGACCACGACGCGGTGGCCTGGCCGCTCAGCCGCTGACGCCCTGCCCTCAGCGGGCGAACTTCTCGACGGCGGCGGGCGTGACCGGGGTGAAGAAGTTCACGAGGTTGCCGTCGGGGTCGCGGAACAGGAGCGAGCGGTTGCCCCACGGCATCGTGGTGGGCTCCTTGACGAACTCCTCCACGACCCCGGTCAGGTTCTCGTGCACGCCGTCCACGTCGTCGACGAGGAATTCGAGGATGACGCTCCGGTTGTCGGCCGGACCGGCGGAACCGGGTGAGAACAGCGGGACCGTGCGTGTGCTGCCGATCGCGAGGGTGGCCGAGGCGGTCCTGATCTCGGCGAAGTCCTCGGTGGACCAGTCGGCGGCCACTCCGGTGGCACGCTCGTAGAAGTCGACGAGGCGGACGATGTCGCCCGTGATGATGCGGACAGAGACGAAGTTCATGGGTGCTCTCCTGGTCGTTCGGTGCTTCTGACCGAACGCTACGACCGATACCGGGCGGAACCCGCCCGGTATATGGGGGAGACTTCCTGGCATGCCCCGTCCAGTCGCCCGCGTGCTCACCCTGCTGGAACTCCTGCAGTCCGGAGGCGTCCGGACCGCCTCCGAACTCGCCGGCCGGCTCGGCGTCGACGAACGCACGGTGCGGCACTACGTCGGCCACCTCACCGACCTCGACGTGCCCGTCGAGTCGGTGCGCGGCCGCTACGGCGGCTACCGGCTCGCCCCCGGTCACCGCCTGCCCCCGCTCATGCTGAGCGACGACGAGGCACTCGCCGTGCTGCTCGGCCTCGTCGCGGGGCGACGGGCCGGACTGACCTCCACCACGGGCACGGCGAGCGACACGGCGACGGCCAAGATCCGGCGGGTACTGCCCGAGCGGCTGCGCCTCAGGCTCGACGCCGTGCTCGGCGCCCTCGCCTTCACCGCTCCGCCCGGCGAAGCGCTCGCCCCGGACTCCGGGGTCCTGCTCCCGGTGGCCGACGCGGTGAACCACCACCGGCCGGTCTCGATCCGCTACACCTCGTCGGACGGCCGCCGCAGCGAACGCACGCTGCACCCTCATGGACTCGTCGCCCACTCGGGCAAGTGGTACGTGACGGCCGCGGATCTCACGGCGGGCGAGGACCGGACGTTCCGGCTGGACCGGATCACGGATGTGAGGACCCTGCCGGGCTCGTTCGAGCCACCCGAGGGACTCGACCCGGCGAAGCGCGTACTGACGGCGCTCGCCACGGCGCCGTACCGGCACGAGGTGACCCTCCGCGTCCAGGACACGGCCGAGCACATCCACGCACGGCTTCCCGCCGGCATCGCGATCGTGGAGGAACCGCCGTCCCCGGGAGACGGGGACACGGGGACCGAGCACTGGTCCCGGGTCGAGCTGCGCGTGGAACGGCTCGACTGGCTGCCCGCCGTGCTCGCCTCGCTCGACCGGCCGTTCGTCATCGAACGCCCGGACGAGCTCCGCGGCCTCGTCGAAGCCTTCGCCGAACGGCTCAGCGACTCGGCCCGGCGGGATCCGCCCCGGGCGTGAGCGCAGCCGCGGGGGTCAGGAGCCCTGCGCCGCGATCAGACCGGGCAGCCGGTTCAGCACGCGCACCTTGCCGTCCGCGCCGCCGGCGCCCTTCCTGGGCACGTAGACCAGCTGGCTGGAGACCCGTTCCTTGGTGAGGGTGCTCTTCACCTCGCCGGTCAGCAGCGCCTCCACGTCCTCGGTGACGGTCGGCCGCAGGCCCTCCGCCGCCGTCTGCCGCTCGAAGTGCTTGCTGCTGAAGAAGACCAGCGCCCCGCCGTCCTCCGTCGTCAGGCCCAACGGCGCGAACGTCCCGGAATCCAGCGCCTGGTCGACGTACTGGTAGGAGAAGCCCGCCCTGCGGGTGTTCTTCCGCGCCTCCCGCCAGCCCGAGGTCATCGATCCCGGGGCGAACACGTCCGGCGCACCGTCCTTGAGGTAGCCCGTGTACGTGGTGCTCAGCTCCGCCGGCGGGGTCGCAAGCGCCGCGTCCGTGTCCGCCGAGGGCACGGGCTCCGCCCAGCCGTCGGCGTCCTTGCGGAACTTCGGGATCTCGGACGCGGAGGCGACCGCCAGATAGGAGACCTTCCACACCGCGTCCGGCGAGCTGCGGACGAACGTCAGCAGCCAGCGGGTGTCCTGCTTCCCGCTGTCCTGGTCGCGGTTGGAGTCCGTGTCCGCGACGAACCAGCGCGGCCAGCCGGCCTTCTTGGGAATGACGTAGGAGGCGTCGGTCAGCTCCAGAGGCTTGTGGTCCGGGTTCCCCTCCGGGCTGGTCTTCTGCCGTGCGGTCAGACCTGCCTGGTTGATCGCGCCGAGCGAACCGGTCACCCGGTCCTCGTCGAGCGCCGGATCGTACGCCTTGTCCGCCTCGTTGTACGCGACGAGGAAGTCCTCCAGGGCCTTCGCGGCCTCGGACTTCGTCGCTCCCGGCACGACTTCCAGTTCACCGTGCACCGTCACGCAGCCGCTCGCCGTCACGACCAGTACCGTCGTCGTCGCGAGCCCCGCCGCCAGCCGCCCCAGCCTTGTCATCCGTCGCCTTCTGCGCCTTCTGCTCCGTCATCCGCACCGACGGCCTGAACCCTACCGGGGCGAGGAACAGCACGAGCGTCGGGATGAGGTACAGCGCCCACACCGTGACCTGAAGAACGGTCGGATCGGCCTGGAAGTTGAAGACCCCCTTGAGCAGGGTGCCGTACCAGCTGTCCGGCGGAATCGTGGTCGTGATGTCGAACGCCTTGTTCTCGAGGCCGCCGAGGAAACGGGCCTCCTGCAGGTCGTGCACGCCGTAGGCGAGCACACCGGCCGCCACCACCACGAGCATGCCGCCGGTCCACGTGAAGAACGTCGACAGGTTGATCCTCAGGGCGCCCCGGTAGAACAGCCAGCTCAGCACGATCGCGGTCGCGATGCCGAGCAGCACCCCGATCAGCGGCGACGAGGAGCCCTCCCCGCTCGCCCGCACCGACGCCCACACGAACAGGGCGGTCTCCAGGCCCTCACGGCCCACCGCGAGGAAGGCGGTGGCCACCAGGGCACCTGTGCCCATCGCGAGTGCGGTGTCGAGCTTGCCGTGCAGCTCCTTCTTCAGATGCCGCGCGGTACGCCGCATCCAGAACACCATCCACGTCACGAGCCCCACGGCGATGATCGACAGCGACCCCCCGAGCATCTCCTGCGCCTCGAACGTCAGCTCCTGGGAGCCGAATTCGAGGGCGGCGCCGAAGCCCAGCGAGATGGTGCAGGCGATGGCGATGCCGATCCACACCGGCCGCAGTGCGTCACGGCGGCCGGACTTGACCAGGTAGGCGATGAGGATGCAGACGACCAGGCCGGCCTCGAGCCCCTCGCGCAGACCGATCAGATAGTTGCCGAACATGCCGGTCCTTCCACGGTGTCGGTCATGAGAACAGCGCCCGGCCCCACCAGTCGTCCGGGTCGCGGACACCGGGCGGAACGGCGAAGACCGCCGAACCCACGTGCTGGATGTACTCGTTGAGCGCGTCCGAGGCCGCGAGACTGCGCTGCACCGGGATGAAGCCCGTGCGGACGTCCCGCTGGTAGGCCAGGAAGAAGAGCCCTGCGTCGAGCCTGCCCAGACCGTCCGTACCGTCGGTGAAGGAGTAGCCGCGACGCAGGATCGTCGCCCCGTTGTTGGTGTCCGGGTGCGCCAGGCGCACGTGCGCGGTCGGCAGCATCGCCTTCAGGAACGGCTCGTCGCGCTCCTTGGCCTTGCCGACGGGGGCGCCCTCACCCTTGTCGCGGCCGAAGATGTCCTCCTGCTCCTGCAGGGGAGCCCGGTCCCACGTCTCGATGTGCATGCGGATGCGCCGGGCCACCAGATAGGAGCCCCCGGCCATCCACCCGGCGTCGCCCGTCCCGTCCGCCCACACGTGCTTCTTCAGCGCGGCGTCGTCCGTGCCGGAGATGTTCCGGGTGCCGTCCTTGAACCCCATCATGTTGCGCGGAGTCTGTGCTCCGGGCGTCGTCGAGGACGTCTTGCCGAACCCCAGCTGCGACCAGCGGATGGCGGTGCGTCCCATCCCGATCCTGGCGAGGTTCCGGATGGCGTGCACGGCGACCTGCGGGTCGTCCGCGCACGCCTGGACGCACAGGTCCCCGCCGCTGCGGGCGGCGTCCAGGTTGTCACCGGGGAACTTCGGCAGATCCACCAGCGCTTCGGGCCGCCGGCCCTCGATGCCGAAGCGACCCCTGTCGAACAGGGACGGGCCGAAACCGAGCGTGAGCGTCAGCCGGGACGGCCTGAGGCCCAGCGCCTCGCCCGTGTCGTCCGGCGGGGCCTCCGCCGGCCCCCCGTACGCCCCCTCGCCGACGGCCCGCCCGGCTGTCATCCGCTCCGCGGCCCGGGTCCATTCCTTGAGGAGGGCGATCAGTTCGGCCCGGTCCTCCGTCGTCACGTCGAAGGAGGCGAAATGCAGCCGGTCCTGGACGGCGGTGGCGATCCCCGCCTGGTGAGCCCCGTGGAAGGGCACCGCCGCGCCGCTGTCCGAGGCCGGATCCGTGCCCCCGTCGGAGCGCACCGATGCGACGGCACCGCCCGCCGCCACGGCGCCGAGCGCCAGCCCGGCACCGCCCCAGCCGAGCAGCGCGCGTCGCGACGGGGCGGCGGCGCCGTCGGAGTCCTCGTCCCCGGTCATGATCGGGCCCCCGCTCACTTCGTGACCGCGGCGGCCAGCTTGGACAGCGGCTCCGCGAGCGCGTTGACGGCGTCGGAGAGCTCCTTGCGGTCCGCCTTGCCGACCTTGTCGTACGAGGTGAAGTCGTAGGAGGTCTTGTCCGTGCGGTACTTGTCCAGCAGGGTGTTCAGCGCCGCGAACTGCTTGTCCAGGGAGGCGGTCAGCGCCGCGTCGTTCTTGGACGCGATCGGCTTGAGGAGCTCGTAGGACTGCTCCGCGCCCTCGACGTTCGCCTTGAAGTCGACGAGGTCGGTGTGGCTGTAGCGCTCCTCCTCGCCGGTGACCTTGCCGGTGGCGACCTCGTCGAGGAGCTCCTTGGCGCCGTTGGCCATCGAGGTCGGGGTGATGTCCGCCCGGCCGACCCGCTTCTGCCAGTCCAGCAGGTCCTCGTGGAGAGTGGGCGCGAGCGCCTTCTCCTCGGCGCCCAGCTTCCCGTCCTGCCACAGCGCCTTCTCCAGGCGGTGCCAGCCGGTCCACTTCTGTCCGTCCTCCAGGCCGTCCTCGCGGACGTCGACCTTCGGGTCGATGTCACCGAAGGACTCGGCGACCGGCTCGGTACGCTCCCAGCCGATCCTGGAGCCGGCGTACGCCTTCTTCGCCGCCTCGATGTCACCCGCGGCGACGGCGTCGGTGAAGACCTTCACCTTGGGCAGCGTCTCGTCGGCCTGCGCCTGCACATAGGTGCGGTAGCCGGCCACGGCCCGGTCCATCTCGGGGCTGCGCGCGGCGGCCTTCCCTCCGGTGACCTCGACCGTCTGACGGATGCCCTCGCCCTTCATGCCGGGCTTGCAGGCGATCTCGTACGTCCCGGCCTTGATCTCCGCGGTGATCTTCGCCTTGGTGCCCGGGCCGATGTTCTCGCGCTCGGTGACGATCCGGTCGTCCGGGAAGAGGACGTAGACCTCGGTGACCTTGGATCCCTTGTTCTCGACGGCGAGTTCGACGTGGCCGGCCGGGATCTTCTTCGAAGAGACCTCGCAGGAGTCGTCCTTGGCGACCACCTGGACGGCGGCGTCGCCCTTGCCGTCGCTCTTCTCGGCGCAGCCCGTGACGGCGGTCAGTGCGGCCACCGTGGCGACAGCGGTGACGACAGAGGAACGAACGGCTCGCATGCGGGGCTCCACAAGGGTGAAAGAGCGGGAAGTGGTGCGGACGAATAGTAGGTGAGGCGGGCCTAACTTAACCGGGCCTTACCTCGCCCGTCCCCCCAGGTCGCGTGATTCAGGTCTCACTCATCCGGACCGGAAACGCCCCGATCACGGCACTCTCATGGGAAGCCCACAGGAGGGTCAAGGGCGGGTCAAGCAAGCCTTTTCGGTGCGGCGAGCGGCGCTCCGGCCCGTGGGCCGGGGGACCCCCCGAGCCGCGGGCGGCCTCGTCGCCCGGGGCCGGTGGGCCGTGCACGGTGCTTGAATGCGGAGGTGAACGACTTCGAGGTACCCGACGGCATCGACGTACTGCGTGTGTTCTGCGGCCCGGACGGCCGCCACGGCAACGCGCTGGGCGTCGTGCGTGACGGGCGCAGGTATCCCGGCAACGAGTCCCGGCAGGCGCTCGCGGGGAAGCTCGGCTTCAGCGAGACGGTCTTCGTGGACGACCCGGAGCGCGGCACCGTCGACATCCGCACCCCCGGGCTGCGGCTGCCGTTCGCGGGGCATCCGCTCGTCGGCGCGGCCTGGCTGCTCGACCTGGAGGTGCTGGAGCTGCCCGTCGGGGACGTGACGGCCCGCCAGGACGGCGAGTTCACCTGGATCACGGCCCGCCCGGAATGGGCGCCGCCGAGGACGCTGGAGCGCTACGCGTCCGTCGCCGAGGTCGAGGCGCTGACGGGCCCGCCGCCCGGCGAGGGCTGGCTCTACGTCTGGGCCTGGGAGGACGAGGCCGCCGGGCGCGTACGGGCACGGGCCTTCCCGCGCCGGGACGACAACATCGACGAGGACGAGGCGACCGGTGCGGCGGCCATGCTGCTGAGCGCCGAGCTCGGCCGGGCCCTCAACATCACACAAGGGCGCGGCTCCCAGATCCTCACCGCACCCGCGCCGGACGGCACGATGGAGATCGGCGGCCGCGTCCTTCTCGTGTCCGCGTCCTGACTACGCGCTGAGCGGGAAGACCTCGCCGAGCTCACGGAAGACAGCGGTGTTCAGCGCGAAGGCGCGCTTGCACTCGTCGATGATGCGCTGCTTCTCCAGGTCGTCGGCGTTCACCGCGTCCAGCAGCTCCCGGTACTCCCGCTTGAAGGCGGCCGGGTTGGAGATCTGCTCGAACACGTAGAACCGCACCCCGTCACCCTTGCGGTCGAAGCCCCAGGTCTTCTCCGCGGTGCCACGGATGATCTGGCCGCCCGAGAGGTCCCCGAGGTAGCGGGTGTAGTGGTGCGCGATGTACCCGGCGGGCCACTCGCGGGCGCACTCGGCGACCCGCGCGGCGTACGCGGCGGTGGCGGGCAGCGGCTCCAGCCCTTCGCGCCACCCCTCGCCCCGCAGGTGGGTGAGGTCGCGCTCCAGCGCGGCCGTGCGCATCAGCTCCGGCTGGACGAAGGGCCCGGCGACCGGGTCCTCGCGCAGGGCCTCCGCGCCGTCCTCCAGCGCCCGGTAGACGAACCACAGCTGCTCGGTGTAGCGCGTGTAGGCGTCCACCCCGAGCCGTCCGCCGAGCATGTCGCTCATGAAGGTCGAGGACTCGGCCTCCGTGTGCTGCTCGTGCGAAGCGGTGCGGATGAGAGTCGAGAAGGGCGTGGCGGTGGCGGTCGAGTCCAAGGCGGGCCTCCGGGGACCGAGGGGGACGGGAAGTCCGGACAGAAACGTATGAACCGGTAGCGGCTGTGCACGCCGCCGCGCACCGATACGCAGATCCTCCTGCTTAGGTTTACCTAAGTCAACAGGTTCCCGACCGCCTGTCGGTAAAAGCGGCGCGCTACGGAAGGGTGAGGATCTCCGCTCCGGTCTCGGTCACCACCAGTGTGTGCTCGAACTGTGCGGTCCGCTTCCGGTCCTTCGTCACCACGGTCCAGCCGTCGTCCCACATCTCGTAGTCATGGGTGCCGAGCGTGAGCATCGGCTCGATGGTGAAGGTCATCCCGGGCTGCATCACGGTCGTCGCGTGCGGGCTGTCGTAGTGCGGGATGATCAGACCGGAGTGGAACGAGGAATTGATCCCGTGCCCCGTGAAGTCGCGCACCACCCCGTAGCCGAACCGCTTCGCGTACGACTCGATGACGCGGCCGATCACATTGATCTGCCGGCCGGGCCGCACCGCCTTGATGGCGCGGTTCAGCGACTCCCGGGTGCGCTCCACCAGCAGCCGCGACTCCTCGTCGACGTCGCCGCAGAGGTAGGTGGCGTTGTTGTCGCCGTGCACGCCGCCGATGTACGCCGTGACGTCGAGGTTCACGATGTCGCCGTCCCGCAGCACGGTGGAGTCGGGGATGCCGTGGCAGATGACCTCGTTGAGCGAGGTGCAGAGCGACTTCGGGAAGCCCCGGTAACCGAGGGTCGACGGGTACGCCCCGTGGTCCACCATGAACTCATGGGCGACCCGGTCGAGTTCGTCGGTGGTGACCCCCGGCGCGATGAGCTTCGCCGCCTCCTCCATCGCCTGCGCCGCGATACGGCCCGCGATCCGCATGCGCTCCACGGTGTCGGAGTCCTGGATCTCCGGCCCGGTGTACGGCGTGGGGGCGGGCTTCCCCACGTACTCGGGGCGCCGGATCTTTCCGGGTACGGAACGGACGGGAGTGATCTCCCC
Source organism: Streptomyces sp. NBC_01166 (assembly GCF_045039765.1). Lineage (NCBI taxonomy): Bacteria > Bacillati > Actinomycetota > Actinomycetes > Kitasatosporales > Streptomycetaceae > Streptomyces > Streptomyces sp. NBC_01166. The sequence continues at coordinate 2,518,651 of NZ_CP108613.1, read as the reverse complement.
TGGTACGAGGAGCGACTGGCCAGACATGTCAGCGAGTCTAACCAGCGCCCTCGGGGCACCATGGCAAAGAGGAAAGGATCCTGCGATGGCCCTGTTCAAGAAGCGCACGGTGGGCAAACCGGGCGAATGGTACTACTGCCTGGAACACAAGAAGGTCGAGGAGGGCCCCGAGTGCCCCGGCAAGGACCGCTTCGGCCCGTACGCCACCCCGGGGGAGGCCCAGCGCGCGATGGACACGGCGCGTGAGCGGAACCTGGAGTGGGAGACCGACCCGAAGTGGCACGACCGCACGGACCGGCCGACGGGCGAGGCGCCCGACTAGGCCGCCCGACTAGGCCGTCGGAGTCTCTTCCGGGTGGACGCCCACGGCACGCCGCCGTGCGGCGTCCTCGTCCGTCTCGGAGTCGTACGTGAGGAGCTTCGGCAGCGCGACGGCCAGCAGCGCGACCGAGGCGACACACGCCACGCCGCCCGACCAGACCGCTGCCCTCGTGCCCGTCCAGCCGGCCATCGCGCCCGCCCTGACCTGGCCGAGCTGAGGGCCGACGCTGTAGGAGAGGACCTCGATCCCGGCGAGCCTGCCCCGCAGCTCGTCGGGGATGGTCTGGTTCCAGATCGTGGAGCGTCCGAGCCCGCTCAGCATGTCGCCCGCGCCCGCGACCCCCAGGCAGCACAGCACCAGCCAGATGTTCCCGAACCATCCCGCCGCCGCGATCGCCAGGCCCCACACCGCGGCGCCGCCCACGACGAAGAGCCCGTGCCGGCGCACCCGCGAGGTCCAGCCGCTGGTGAGACCCAGCAGCAGCGACCCCACGGACCCGGCCGCATACATCAGGCCCAGGGACCACTCCGCGTCCAGCTCGTCCGCCAGGAACGGGAAGATCGCGTTCGGGAAGGCGAAGAACATCGCGGCGAGGTCGATCGCGTACGTCCCCAGCAGCACCGGGCGGCTCCAGGCGTACCGCGCACCCTCGGCGATCCCGCGCAGCGACGGCTTCTCGGCGTCATGGGCGGGCGGCGCCGACGAAAGCCTCAGGCAGAGCAGCACCGAGACGCCGAACGTGACGACGGTGACGCCGTACGCGGTGGCGTGCCCCGCGTAGGCCACCACCACGCCGGCCAGCGAAGGGCCCGCGATCGCGCCGACCTGCCAGCGCAGGGAGTTCAGCGCGGCGGCGGCTGTCTGCTGGCCGTGCGGGACGATCCTGGCCATCAGCGAGTCCAGCGCGGGCCGCTGCAGCCCCGCCAGCGCGGAGACCCCGCCGGCCACCACGTACAGCGGCCAGAGCGCCGGTTCGGGTGCGAGGGCGTTCGCCAGCAGCACGACGGCCAGCAGGCCGAGCCCGGCCTCCGTGGCGAGGATGACCTTGCGCCGGTCGGCGGAGTCGGCGAGCGCCCCTCCGTACAGCCCGAAGACCACCAGGGGCACGAGCTCCACGGCGCCCATGGCCCCGACGGCGAGCGGTGACCCCGTGAGGTCCTTGATCTGCAGCGGCAGTGCGATCAGGGCCATGAAGCTGCCGAAGTAGGTGATCAGCCCCTGGATCCACAGCAGCCGGAAGTCGGCGGAGGAACGCCAGGGGGACAGATCGGGCAGCAGGCGAGGGGTCACGGGGGATCATGCTCTGCCGCCCACGGCCCTTCGGGCAACCCATTTCCGCCGCGGTGGGGGCAGGCCCCTCACCAGCGGGCCGGGGGCGGGGCCGTCAGCTGGTCGGCCAGGCGGGAGAGACGGTCGCGGAACGTGCGGCGGCCCCGGGGGGACGGGGCGCCGTTCTCTCCCGCGGCCGCGCTGACCAGGTGCTGGACCGTGTCCAGGTCGACGTCGTCGCCGTCAGAGACCGTCAGCGCCTCATGGGCGAGGCCCCGCACCTCCGGGTCGCCGCCGTCCAGCGCGAGCACCGTCGCCCCCGCGCGCCGCGCGTCGTGCACCCGCTCCAGCAGGCCGCCGTCCGGCTGCTCGGGCGCCACCACGAGCAGCGTCTCGCCGCGCCCGGCCCTCTCGATCCGGCCCAGACCGACGGCCAGGTGCACCGGGTCGTCCGGCTCCACCCGGTGGCGTACGAGCGTGGGCCTCAGCTGCGGCAGACCCGACCACGTTGACTCGTCCACCAGGTGCGCGGCCATGTGCCACGGCTCGTAGACCTCGGTCCCCACCAGCAGCAGCCCGCCACCCTGCGGCACGACCGACGCCCGCAGGGTCCGGGCGAACCCCCGGGCCGCGGCCGGCCACTCCGTCCCGGCGAGCACCTCACGCAGCAACGCGACACGTACGGCATCCATGGCCCGGCATCATGCCGCGCTCCCGGCCTCTCGGTCGCCCGATCGCGTGCGATCCACCCGAACGGGAACCTCCCGCCGTGATGCGCGTCGCACAGACGCGGGGTGAGGGTCCCGCCTCGCTACCTGGCAGTAGGGTCGGCGCCATGACTACGAATGACGCCGGCAGCGCCCCCAAGCCCCCCGCCAAGGACCCCTGGGACCTCCCCGATGTGTCGGGACTGACCGTGGGAGTGCTCGGCGGGACCGGCCCCCAGGGCCGCGGCCTCGCCTACCGCTTCGCCCGCGCCGGGCAGAAGGTCGTCATCGGCTCGCGTGCCGCCGACCGTGCCGAGGCCGCCGCAGCAGAGCTGGGCCACGGCGTCGAGGGCGCGGACAACGCGGAGTGCGCGCGCCGCAGCGACGTCGTGATCGTCGCCGTGCCGTGGGACGGCCACGCCAAGACGCTGGAGTCGCTGCGGGAGGAGCTCGCCGGGAAGCTCGTCGTCGACTGCGTCAACCCGCTCGGTTTCGACAAGAAGGGCGCCTACGCCCTGAAGCCCGAGGAGGGCAGCGCCGCCGAGCAGGCCGCCGCCCTGCTGCCCGACTCCCGGGTCACCGCCGCCTTCCACCACCTGTCGGCGGTGCTCCTCCAGGACGAGACGATCGACGAGATCGACACCGATGTGCTGGTGCTGGGGGAGGCGCGCGCCGACACCGACACCGTGCAGGCGCTGGCGGGCCGTATCCCCGGCATGCGCGGCATCTTCGCCGGCCGGCTGCGCAACGCGCACCAGGTCGAGTCGCTGGTGGCGAACCTGATCTCCGTCAACCGCCGCTACAAGGCACACGCGGGGCTGCGCACCACCGACGTGTGAGGCCCTGCCCGGAGCCGAATCGGGCATGAGGGACACTGGACGGGACCGCGCACCATCCCCGGACAGGAGCACCAGCCCTCATGCCCCGCCTCGCTCTCTACGCCAGCATCGTCTGCGTCCTCGCCGTCGCCGCGGCCGTGGTCTCCTTCGTCCAGGGCAGCATCCTGCTCGGCGTCGTATGGGTGCTGCTGGCCGGCCTCTCGTCGAACATGGCGTGGTTCTACCTGCGCAGGCACAAGGCGGAGTCCCACGCCGAGACCGCCTAGCGGATCAGCGCGCAGCCCGGGTCCTGGTCACCGAACCACTCCTGCCAGAAGCGGTAGGTGTCGAGCCCGCAGTAGGTCTCGACCTCGCTGACGCCCAGGCCCCGCAGCAGCGCGTCCACGGCGTCGAAGAAGAATCCGTTGACCTCCGGGATCCACAGGAGCGCGAAGACCGCGATCAGGCCGAAGGGCGCGAACGGCTCCACCTGGCGCCGGATCCTGTACGAGAGCCAGGGCTCGATCACGCCGTAGCCGTCGAGGCCCGGGACCGGCAGGGAGTTCAGGATCGCCGCCGTCACCTGGAGGAGCGCGAGGAACGCCAGCGCGAGCCGGAAGGACAGCGGAACACCGTCCAGGGCGCCCAGCCAGAACGGCGCCGTGCAGACGATGGCGAACAGCACGTTCGTCAGGGGGCCGGCCGCCGAGATCAGGCTGTGTTTCCAGCGCCCGCTGATGCGGCCCCGCTCGATGTAGACGGCCCCGCCCGGCAGGCCGATGCCGCCCATGATCACGAACAGCACGGGCAGCACGATGCTCAGCAGGGCGTGGGTGTACTTGAGCGGGTTGAGCGTCAGATAGCCCTTCGCCCCGATCGAGATGTCGCCGCTGTGCAGTGCGGTGCGCGCGTGCGCGTACTCGTGGAGGCAGAGCGAGACGATCCAGGCCGCGGTGACGAAGAGGAAGACCGCGAAGCCGGTCTGCTCCGCGAAGCCCGTCCACACCGCCCAGCCCGAGACGGCCATGACGGCGACGATCCCGAGGAAGATCGGGCTGACCCGCCGGTCGCTGGGTCGGCGGAACGCGGTGGTCATCGGCGGCACTCCTGGGGGGCTGGACGGCGGCTGGAGCCCCCGAGAGTACGGGTGACACCGCGAGAACGTCTCACGGGTGGGTGGCAGTTCCCCGGAGGACGGGGCCTTCACGGACAATGGGCGCGTGCACTACGGCATCCTCGGTACCACCCGCGCTCTCCGCCCCGACGGCACTCCCGTCGCCCTCGGCGGGGCGCGGCTGCGCGCCCTGCTCACCGTGCTCGCCCTCAGTCCCGGCCGGACGGTCCCGGCCGGGGTGCTCGTCGACGAGGTCTGGGACGGCGACCCGCCCGCCGACGCCCCCGGCGCCCTTCAGGCACTCGTGGGCCGGCTCCGGCGAACGCTGGGCCGGGACGCGGTCGAATCGGCGGCGAACGGCTACCGCCTCGCCGCCGATCCGGACGCCGTCGACCTGCACCGCTTCGAGCGGCTCACGGGCGAGGGCGCCCGGGCGCTGCAGGACGGCGACGCGGCGAAGGCCGCCACCGTCCTCGACGAGGCGCTCGCCCTGTGGCACGGGCCCGCCCTCGCCGACCTGCCGGACCGCGCCGTGGCGGCGGCACGCTGGGAGGCCAGGCGGCTGGACGCGCGCCGGGCCCGCATCGGGGCCGTCCTCGCGCAGGGCCGTGCCGACGAGACCCTGCCGGAACTCGCCGGGCTCTGCGCCGACCACCCGCTGGACGAGCCGCTGCAGGCCCTCCGGATCAGGGCGCTGCGGGACGCCGGACGTACCGCGCAGGCGCTCTCGGCGTACGACGAGGTGCGCACCCTGTTCGCCGACCGGCTCGGCACCGACCCGGGCCCCGCACTGCGCGCCCTGCACGACGGGCTGCTGCACCAGGACCCGCCCGCCCCGGCCCCCGCTCCCGCCGCCCCCCTCGCCGCGCGACCGGGCAATCTGCGGGCCAGGCTCACGAGCTTCGTGGGCCGGGACGCGGACATCGCCGGCCTGCGCGAGGACCTGACCCGGGCCCGGCTGGTCACCCTCCTGGGCCCCGGCGGCGCCGGCAAGACCAGGCTGTCCCAGGAGGCCGCCGAATCCGTCGACCCCGCCGCCTGGCCGGACGGCGTCTGGCTGGCCGAGCTCGCGCCGGTCGCCGACCCCGAAGCGGTGCCGGAGGCGGTCCTCACCGCGCTCGGCGGCCGCGAGACCGTGCTGCGCGGCGCGGGCGCCGAGGAGCTCCGGGCCGCGGAGCGCGGCGCGGGAGAACCGCTCGCCCGCCTCACCGATCACTGTTCCGGGCGGCGCATGCTGCTGCTCCTGGACAACTGTGAGCACCTCATCGAGGCGGCCGCGGCCCTCGCCGACCATCTGCTGGCCCGCTGCCCGGGGCTCACCGTCCTCGCGACCAGCCGCGAACCCCTCGGCGTACCGGGCGAGTTCGTCCGGCCGGTCGACCCGCTGCCCGACCCGATGGCGCTGCGCCTGCTCGCCGAGCGGGGCGCCGCCGCGCTGTCCGGCTTCCGGGTCGACGCGGACGAGCGGACGGCGGCGGCCTGCGCCGAGATCTGCCACCGCCTCGACGGTCTCCCGCTCGCGATCGAACTCGCCGCCGCCCGGCTGCGCATGCTCACCCCCCGTCAGATCGCCGACCGCCTCGACGACCGCTTCCGTCTGCTGACCAGCGGCAGCCGCACCGTACTGCCGCGCCAGCAGACCCTTCGGGCCGTCGTCGACTGGTCCTGGGACCTCCTGGACCAAGACGAACGCACCGCCCTGCGCCGGCTGTCGGTCTTCTCCGGCGGCTGCACGCTCGCCGCCGCCGAGGCGGTCTGCGCGGACCGGCCGGAGGACGCGTACGACGTCGCGGAGGTGCTCGGCTCGCTCGTCGACAAGTCCCTCGTCGTCGCCGCCCCCGCCGCGGACGGACGGATGCGCTACCGACTCCTGGAGACCGTCGGTGAGTACGCGGCCGAGCGGCTCGACGAGGCGGGGGAGCGGGACCTGGTCGAACGCAGGCACCTCGTGTTCTTCCGGGAGCTGGCCCGTACGACCGACCCCGAACTCCGGGGCGCCGGACAGCTCGCCGCTCTCGAACTGATCCAGCGCGACTACGAGAATCTGCGCACCGCCCTGCGGCGCGCCATCGCCGCCCGCGACGAGCAGGAATCGTTCTGCATGGTGCTCTCGCTCGCCTGGTACTGGCAGATGCGCGATCTGCGCAGCGACGCCCTGCAGTGGGCCGAGGCCGCCGCCGAGCTGGGCCCCGACCCCTTCGCCGGGCCCGCCCGCCCCGCACCCTCCCTCCACGAGCGCTGCACCGACGCGCCCCCGCCGATGGGCCCCGAGCTGCTGGAGGAGGCGCGGCGTCAGGTGGCGCTGGTCCAGCTGGCCGGCATGGACGACGCGATGGACGCCTGGATGAACGCGGGAGGCATGGATCGCCTGCGCGTCATCGCCGCCACCTACCGGCCCGGGCAGCCGCAGACCTGCCGCAGCCCGGGTTCGCTCTGGTTCTTCGCCGTCATGTTCACCGGGGACATCTCGGACCTGCGCGAACTGCTGAACGAGAGGGTCCGCGCCTCCCGGGAATTCGGATACGAGTGGGAGCTGGCCTCAGCGCTCCAGGTGCGGGCCAACGTGCTGGCCAACCGGCCCGACTGGGCGGGCGAGGCCCATGCGGACGCCGACGAGAGCCTGGAGATCTTCGGCCGTCTCGGGGACGACTGGGGCGCGGCGGAGGCGCTCTCCTCGCGCGGCGAGGCCAACGAGAAGAAGGGCGACTTCGCCCGTGCGGCCGAGGACTACCAGGCCGCGATCGGTTATGCGGAGAAGCTCGGTGCCAAGTCCCAGGTGCTGGTGCTCCGCACCAGGTACGCCGCCGCGCTGGTGGAGCTGGACCGCGGCCCGGAGGCCGAGGTGATCTTCCGGGAGGTGCTCGTCGAGGGGCGGCACGCGGGCCACGAGGGGACGGCGTTCGCCCGGTTCTTCCTGGCCATGTGGCTGGGGGCGTCCGGGCGCACCGTCGAGGCCCGTGAACAACTCGTCACGCTGCAGGGTGAGTTCGCCGTCGAGTCCTCGGTGGAGTTCTTCCAGGCGTTCGTGCTGGGCGGGCTGGCCTGGCTGGACAGCCAGGAGGGGCTGTACGCGGACGCCCTGGCCCGGAGCCGGGAGGCGCTGGCGCGGGCCGACGACCGGCTGTCGCAGATGGTGGCGCCGCAGATGAACGTGCACTACCTGGTCACCGTGGCGCGGGCGCTGGGCGGGCTCGGCGGGGAGCGCCGGGCCGCCCACGGAGCCCGGCTGCTGGCCGCCGGAAGGACGCTGCTGCCGAACGGGCACGTGCCGACGTCGATGGAGCGGGACAACTACACCGCGGCCGAGGAAGTGGTCCGCGGCGTCCTCGGGGACGCCGCCTACGAGGCGGCGTACGCCGAGGGCGTCGGCCTCTCCCTGGAGGAGGCCAACGCCCTCGTCGACGCGTCCGCGGACTGAGTGGAGGTCAGGACTTCTTGCGGAACTTGGACACCGCGAGCGGGGCCATCACCACGGTGATGACCACGGTCCAGCCGAGCGTCAGCCAGACCGAGTTGCCGAGCGGGCCGCCCATCATCAGTCCGCGCGCGGAGTCCGCCAGGTTGGACAGCGGGTTGTAGTCGGTGAACGTCTGGAGCCAGCCGGGCATCGTCTGCGTCGGGGCGAAGATGGAGGAACCGAACTGGAGCGGCATCATCACGATCATCCCCATTCCCTGAACGGCCTGGGCCGTCTTCATGCTCAGCCCGAGCAGGATGAAGATCCACATGATGGCGGCGCCGAACGCGGCCGCCAGAGCGATCGCCCCGATCAGCCCGAGCACCGATCCCTGGAGCTCCATGCCGAGGGCGAAGCCCATGCCCAGCAGGATCAGCGTGGCGACCGTCATCCGGCCGAGCTCGACCACGATCTTGGCGATGAGCACCGAGGAGCGGGCGATCGGCATGGTGCGGAACCGGTCCATGACTCCCTTGCGGAAGTCGTCGTTGACACCCGAACCGACCGCCATGGCGATGTTCATGCCCATCATCGCCATCAGGCCGGGGATCAGGTAGTTCAGATAGTCCTGCCGGTCGCCGCCCAGGCTGCTGCCGACGGAGCCGCCGAAGACGTACACGAACAGCAGCACGAAGATGACCGGCATCAGGAGCGCGTCGAACATCGACTCCGGATCCTTCTTGATCTGGAGCAGGTTGCGCCGCACCAGCGCCCCGATGTGGCGCAGGTTGTTCCGCAGTCCGATCCGGCCCTCGTCGTGGAGGGTCCTGGCCGGTGCGGACGCGGCCGCGTCGGTGGGGGCGGGCGTCAGAGTCGTCGTGCTCATGCCGCGACCTCCTGGGGAATCGTGTCGGTGACGGTGGCCTTGTCGCCCGTGATGGCGAGGAACACCTCGTCCAGGCTGGGCAGCGCGGTGGCGACATGGGCGAGTGAGTAGCCCCGGGTGCCGAGCAGGCCGATCACGGCGGTCAGCTGCTCGTCGCTGAGGATCGGTACGTAGAGCAGTCCCTCGTCGGGGACCGCCTGGGCGCCGGCGACGCCGTCGAGACCGGTCTCGCGCAGCGCCTGCGCCATCGCGGCCAGTTCGGCGGGGTCGGAGGGCCGGATCTGCAGGGTGCGGCCGCCGACCTTGGCCTTGAGCTCGTCGACACCGCCCCGGGCGATGATCTTTCCGTGGTCGATGACGGTGAGCTCGCTGGCGAGCTGTTCGGCCTCTTCCATGTACTGGGTGGTGAGCAGCACGGTCGCCCCCTCGGCGACCATCCGCTGCACCTCGTCCCAGACCTCGTTGCGCGTACGGGGGTCGAGTCCCGTGGTCGGCTCGTCCAGGTAGAGGACGGCCGGGCTGCCGATCATGGAGGCGGCCAGGTCCAGCCGGCGCCGCATGCCGCCGGAGTAGTCCATCGCGGCCTTCTTCGCCGCGTCGGTGAGGGAGAAGCGCTCCAGCAGCTCGTCGGCGCGGGACCTGGCCTTCTTGCGCGGCAGGTCGAGCAGCCGCCCGATCATGTAGAGGTTCTCCCAGCCGGAGAGCTTCTCGTCGACCGAGGCGTACTGCCCGGTCAGGCCTATGGTGCGGCGCAGCTGCCGGGGCTGCTTCACCACGTCGTAGCCCGCCACCACCGCGTGCCCCGCGTCGGGCAGGATCAGGGTGGACAGGCAGCGTACGAGGGTGGTCTTCCCGGCGCCGTTGGGGCCGAGCACGCCGAGGACGGTGCCCTCGCGTACGTCGAGGTCCACACCGTCCAGCGCCTTGGTCTCGCCGTAGTGCTTGACCAGCCCCCGCACCTCGACGGCGTTCCTGCCGTCGCTGAGGTTCTTGTCGTTTCGCGTCATGGACACCATCAGACCAGCCGTCACCGACAAGTCACCGACATGTCGCTGACAGCGGGCCGACAGCAGGCGACAGCCCGCCGATGGGGGAAGTCGGCGGGCTGTCGGTGGTGCGGCAGTGGTCGTGAGGGCGTCAGTGGAAGGTGTGCTCCGCCGCCGGGAACGTGCCGCCGACGACCTCTTCGGCGTACTCCCTCGCGGCGTCGGCCATCACCTGACGCAGGTTCGCGTACTGCTTGGTGAAGCGCGGGACCTTGCCGCCGGTCAGGCCGACCATGTCGGTGTAGACCAGCACCTGCGCGTCGGTGTCGGGCCCGGCACCGATACCGACGGTCGGGATGTGCAGTGTGCGGGTCACCTCGGCGGCCAGCTCGGCCGGCACGAGCTCCAGCACGACGGCGAAGGCGCCCGCGTCCTGCACCGCCTTCGCGTCGCGCAGCAGTTGCTGCGCCGCTTCCTCGCCCCGGCCCTGGACGCGGTAGCCCATCGCGTTGACGGACTGCGGGGTCAGGCCGATGTGGCCCATGACCGGGATCCCGGCCTCGACCAGGAGCCGGATCTGCTCGTGGGAGCGCTCGCCGCCCTCCAGCTTGACCGCGCCGACACCGGCGTCCTTGATCAGCCTCGTGGCGTTGCGAAGGGCCTGGACCGGCCCCTCCTGGTACGCCCCGAAGGGCAGGTCGGCCACGATGAGGGCGCGCTTGGTACCCCTCACGACGGCGGCCGAGAGGATGGCCATCTCGTCCATGGTGACGGGCACGGTGGTCTCGTAGCCGAGGTGACAGTTGCCCATGGAGTCCCCGACGAGCATGACCGGGATGCCGGCCTCGTCGAAGACGGACGCGGTCATCGCGTCATAGGCGGTGAGCATCGGCCACTTCTCGCCGCGCTCACTGGCGGCGGTGATGTCGTGGACGGTGATGCGGCGGGTGCTCTTCCCCCCGTACAGGGCCTTACCGGCACCGGGAGTGGGGCCCGCCGGAGGTGTGGCGGACTGGTTCTGCGCAGCCTGAAGCGACATGGCCAACGGCTCCTTCGTCATCTCGAGGCGCCCTGACGGCGTCCCCGGATCCCTTCCATGGTGGCATCCCGGAAGCGTTCCCGGGAAGTGGGCCCACCGCGCCCGGTGAACGGTACCCGGCAACCGGGTAAAGTCTTTCCAATACGAGACGGTCTCGTATTGGAATTCGTTTAGAGTCTGAGCCATGTCCATACCGTCCGGCGCCCCTGCCGCCGCGCCCCGCGTCCCGGAGGCGGTCCACCGCCGCCGCTGGATCATCCTCGGCGTCCTCATGTTCAGCCTGCTCATCGTCGTTCTGGACAACTCGATCCTGAACGTCGCGGTCAAGACGATCGCGAGCCCTGCCCCGACCGGGATCGGCGCCACCCAGAGCGAGCTCGAGTGGGCGATCAACTCCTACACGCTCGTCTTCGCCGGCCTGCTCTTCACCGCCGGCCTGCTGGGCGACCGCATCGGCCGCAAGAAGGTCCTGCTGGCCGGAATCCTGGTCTTCGGCATCGGCTCGGCCCTGGCCGCCCTCTCCTCCTCGCCCGGCGAACTCATCACCTGGCGCGCCCTGATGGGCCTCGGCGCGGCGTTCGTGATGCCCGCCACCCTCGCCGTCCTGATGAACGTCTTCGAGCGTGACGAGCAGCCCAAGGCCATCGGCATCTGGGCCGGCAGCGTCGGCCTCGGCATCGCGATCGGCCCGATCACCGGCGGGGTGCTCCTCGAGCACTTCTGGTGGGGCTCGATCTTCCTGGTCAACGTGCCCGTGGTGGTCGTCGCGCTCGTCGCCATGGCCGTCCTCGTGCCCGACTCCCGGGACCCCGCTCCCGGCCGCGTCGACCCGCTCGGGGTCGTCCTGTCCATCGTCGGCCTGGTCCTGCTGGTCTACGGCATCATCCGCGGCGGCGAACTCGCCTCCTTCACCGACGTCACCGTCCTCGCACCGCTGATCGGCGGTCTGCTGGTGCTGGCGGGCTTCGTATGGCACGAGAAGCGCAGCCCCCACCCGTCGATCGACATCTCCTACTTCCGCAAGCCCGCCTTCTCCGCCGCGGTCGCCGCCATCGCGCTGGTCTTCTTCGCGCTGATGGGCGTCACCTTCTTCTCCGCCTTCTACCTGCAGAGCGTGCGCGGCTACACCGCGCTGGAGTCCGGACTGCTGATCCTGCCGCTCGCCGCCGCGCAGATGATCTTCGCGCCGCGCGCCCGGCTGGTCGTCGACCGGTTCGGGGCACGGGCCGTCTGCACCGTCGGCATGCTCCTCGTCGCGGCCGGTCTCGCGGCCTTCGCCCTGTTCGACGCGGACACCCCGCTGTGGGTCCTCTGCCTGGTCTTCTTCGTCCAGGGCACCGGCATGGCCCACATCATGCCGCCGGTCACCGTCGCCGTGATGCAGGCCCTGCCCCGCGAGCGGGCGGGCTCGGGCTCCGCCATCAACAACACGTTCCGCCAGGTCGGCGGGGCTCTCGGCATCGCCGTACTCGGCTCGGTGCTCTCCACCGTCTACCGCGGTGACATCGAGGGCCACCTCGACGGCGTGCCCGCCGCCGCGCGGGACGTCGCGGGTGAGTCCATCGAGGCGACCCTCGGCGTCGCGCAGAAACTGGGCCCGGCCGGGAAGCCGCTGATCGCCGCGGCGAACGACGCGTTCATCGGGGCGATGCACGTCACCGCCCTCGGTTCGGCGGCGGTCGCCCTGATCGGCGCGGCGGTGGTCGCCGCCTTCCTGCCCGGCCGGCAGGACGCGCAGCTGAAGCCGCAACCGGCCGGCCCCGGCCGGGCGCCCGAGGCCACCGAGGTTCCGGCACGCCGGTCCTGACCCCGCCGTTCCGGCCGGGGGAGTCGCACACCCCCCGGCCGGTCGGAGAGAATCGGGACGTACGGCGAACAGTGAACGGCGGACGGCGCAGCGAGAGGCGGCCCACGTGCGGCAGGCGGCACACAACCCGGCGCAGGACCCGGCCGAGGGACCGGTGGGCCCGCCCTGCCAGGACGCGGAGCCGCGCCGGGGCCGCCCCCGCAGCGCGGCCGTGGAGCGGGCGATCCTCGACGCCGTCGTGGAGCTGCTGGAGACGGGGGAGACCCTGGACGGGCTGTCCATCGAGCGCATCGCCCGTACCGCCGGGGTCGGCAAAGCCACCATCTACCGCCGGTGGAGCGGCAAGGAGGAGCTCTTCGTCGACGTCCTGCGCGACATGGAGCCCGCCGACCCCACCGTCTCCGGGACCGCCGGCCTGGACGATCTGCGCATCATGCTGGAGTCCCTGCGTACGCGGAGTCTCGCGCAGCGCTCCTCCGCCCTCCTGCACAACGTGTTCGTGCAGATGAAGAAGCACCCGAGGCTCTGGACCGAGTACCAGACCACCGTCCTCGGCCCGCGACGCGCCGCCATGCTGGCCGCCGTGCAGCGGGCGGTGGACGCGGGGGAGCTCCGCGGCGACCTCGATGCGGAGCTGATGAACGACCTGTTCCTGGGGCCCATGCTCGTCCGCACCGTGCACCGCCCCGAGGCGCCCCTGCCGGAGGACCTCGCCGACCGCATCATCGCGGCCCTCCTCCAAGGCCTGGCGCCGCGCTCGCCGAAGGCGCAGGTCACAGCCGTGGAACCGACGTCCGCTCCGGTGTGAGGGTTCTGTCACAAGCCGCCCATCCGCCACCATGGCCGGAACTCGCCGGTCCGGTCCGATCGTCCTGATGGCAGTACGGCCGTCGTCGACGGCGAGAACCGCGTCGCGCATCGCCTAGGGTCGTGAGGCGCGGTGATGTGTACGGCAAGGCAGTGAGGACGAGCGCAATGGTGCAGGCGTACAGGGCGGACACCGAAGACACCGGCGCGGGTTCGCAGCCGGGCTCCCGGCTCCGGGCCCTGCGTCACAGACTGGCCTCCGACCGGGGCCTCTGGCGGCGCGGCATCATCCTGGCGCTCTGCTCGGTGTTGCTGACCGTCGTGATGGTCTTCCACGCCGAGATCCCGAACACCGTCGGCAACCTGGGCAGCCTCATCGAGACGTTCCTGCCCTGGCTCGGCGTGTTCGTGCCGCTGCTGCTGGTCCTCGGTCTCGTCCGGCGTTCGGCGACGGCGGTGATCGCCCTCGTCCTGCCCGTCGCGGTCTGGCTCAACCTCTTCGGCGGCCTGCTCTTCGACGACAAGTCGGGCACCGGCGGGGACCTCACCGTCGCCACGCACAACGTCAACGCGGGCAACCCCGACCCCGCGGGCACCGCCCAGCAGGTCGCGGGTTCCGGCGCGGACATCGTGGCCCTGCAGGAGCTGCCGGGCGGCAAGGTGGCGGCGTACGAGGACGCGCTCGCCGACCGCTATCCGCACCACTCCGTCCAGGGGACCGTCGGCCTGTGGAGCAAGTACCCGGTCACGGACTCCAGCCCGGTCAACATCAAGCTGGGCTGGACCCGCGCGATGCGCGCCACGGTCACGACCCCCGAGGGCCCGGTCAAGGTGTACGTCGCCCACCTCCCGTCCGTACGGGTCAAACTGAACGCGGGCTTCACCGCCAACCAGCGGGACGACAGTGCCGACGCGCTGGGCGAGGCCATCGCAGACGAGCCGCTGGAGCGGGTGGTCCTGCTCGGCGACCTGAACGGCACGATGAACGACCGCTCGCTGCACGCGGTCACCTCCCAGATGCGCTCCACCCAGGGGGCGGCGGGCGACGGCTTCGGCTTCAGCTGGCCCGCGGCCTTCCCGATGGCGCGGATCGACCAGATCATGGTGCGGGGCGTCGAACCCCTCGCCTCCTGGACCCTCCCCGCCACGGACAGTGACCACCTCCCGATCGCCGCCCGCGTGCAGCTCTGAGCGCGGCCGCTTCCGGGGGTACGCTCTCCCCCATGTCCAGCCCCGAGTCCGACAGACTCCGGCCGCCGGTCCGCCGGTGGCCCCGTCCGTGACGCCGTAAGCCTCCGACCCCAGCGGTCACCGGGCTTCGCCCCGTCGCGTCGTCGACCACCGCCGGATCGTCCGCGGCGGTGTGGGCCGGTTCTCATGTCCCGTAGGAACACCGGACATTCCACCGTGTCGCCGTCCTCGCGCCTCCGCGCGTGACGACGGGCGCGGCCCGCATCCCCCTGCACACCGCTCGTCCCTCCGACGGTTCCGTACAAGGGGTCCCTTCTCATGCCAATCGCTGTTCACGTCCTCGGGCTGGCGGTCTTCGCCCAGGGCACTTCGGAGTTCATGCTCTCCGGCCTGCTCTCGGGCATCGCCGGTGACCTGCACGTCTCGCTCGGTGCCGCCGGGCTGCTGACCTCGGCCTTCGCGGTCGGGATGGTGGTCGGCGCGCCGCTCACCGCACTGGCCGGCCGCGGCTGGCCCCGGCGCCGGGCCCTGCTGTTCTTCCTCGGCGTCTTCGTCGCCGCCCATGTCGTCGGCGCGCTGACCTCCAGTTACGGAGTGCTGCTCGCCACCCGGGTCGCGGGTGCGCTGGCCAACGCCGGTTTCTGGGCGGTGGCGCTGGTCACCGCGCTGGCCATGGCCGGCCCGCACCAGCGGGCGCGGGCCACCGCCGTGGTCGTGGGCGGAGTCACCGTCGCGTGCGTGGTGGGTGTGCCGGCGGGGGCGGCGCTCGGTGAACTGTGGGGCTGGCGCTCGGCGTTCTGGGCCGTGGCCCTCGTCTCCGTGCCGGCCGCCGTCGCGTTGCTGGTGGCCGTCCCGGGCGGCCGGCCCGACGACGCACCGCAGCAGGTGAGCGCGCGGAGCGAGCTGCGCGCCCTGGCCCGGCCCCGGCTGCTGCTGACCCTGCTGGTGATGGCACTCGTGCAGGGGGCGACCTTCTGCACCTTCTCCTATCTGGAACCGCTGGTCACCCGCGTCACCGGATTCGGTGCGGGCTGGGTGCCCGTGGTGCTCGCGCTGTTCGGCGTCGGCTCGTTCGCCGGTGTCACCCTGGCCGGGCGCCTGGCCGACGCCCGTCCGCACGCGGTCATCGGGCTCGGCATGACGGCTCTCGCCGCCGGCTGGGCCGCACTTGCCCTGACCGCGGCCCACCCGGTGGCGGCCCTCACCCTCGTCCTGCTCCAGGGGGCGCTCGCCTTCGGCACGGGAACGACGCTGATCACCCGGGTCTTCCACCTGGCTCCCGACGCCCCGACGCTGGCCGGCTCCTTCGCCACGGCCGCCTTCAACGTGGGCGCCGCGGCCGGCCCCTGGCTGGGCGGCCTGGCCCTCGGCGCGGGCTTCGGCTTCCGCGCCCCGGTATGGGTGAGCGCCCTGCTGATGTGCCTGGCGCTCGCGGGTGCGGGGGTGCTGTCGGTGTCCTCGGACGCCGTACGGGGGAACCTCAGCGCCCGGAGGCGTCCAGCGCCGGAGCGATGACCGCGAAGGCCCGGTCGGTGAGAGCGGCCGGGTCCTCCGCTCCGTCGCCGTCGCACCAGCTCCGGAGCACCGTGTTGAAGGCGACCAGGGCCGTCCCGGCGGCCAGCTGGGCAGCGAGGCCGGCCTCCGCGCCGGATCCCTCGCGCCGCGCCAGCTCCGACGCCAGGTCCTCGCGCCACTGCTCCTGACGCTCGAGGAAGCGTGCCAGCAGGGCGGACGTACGCAGGATCAGCCGCACCACGCGCAGGGCCCGGTCGGAGTGGCCGGCGCACTCGGCGAGGGGTACGTGGACCGCGTGCCGCAGCGCCACGGACGGAGGCTCGCCGGCGGGGCGGGCCGCGAGCTCCGCCCGGATGCCGCTGCCCATGTCGGTCAGGAACTGGACGACCACGTCCTCCTTGGACGCGAAGTACCGGAAGAACGTCCGCTTCGAGACACCCGCCGTGGCCACGATCTCGTCGACGGTGACCGCGTCGAATCCCTTGCGGGCGAGCAACTGAAGGGGAGGTGCGGTTCGCTCTCCCGGGCGTGTAGGGGGCATGTGTGCGGCCTCCCTGAGCGGCGGGCGGGTGGCGGCCGGTCCCACCGAGTGACGCAGACATCACACCCCGACGCAACGGCATGTTCACGTCCGGGCATAAAACGTCTGAGAGACTTTGTTCCGACGGGGTACATAACCCGTCCCGGCAACGAAGCCGACGCTCCCGCACACACCGCCCGCCACCCGGCCGCCGCACGGCCCGTGTGGTCACCCTGCCCGAAAGGTCTTCTCCATGCCCCTGGCCCTGCTCGCCCTCGCTGTGAGCGCCTTCGGCATCGGCACCACCGAGTTCGTGATGATGGGGCTGCTGCCCAACGTCGCGGACGATCTGGGAACGTCCGTACCCACCGCCGGTTACCTCGTCTCGGCGTACGCGATCGGCGTCGTCCTCGGTGCCCCGCTGCTCACCGGTCTCGGCTCCAGGATCCCGCGCAAGCGGATGCTCCTGCTGCTGATGGCCGTCTTCACCGTGGGCAACCTCGCTTCCGCCTTCGCCCCCGACTTCGGCTGGCTGCTGGCCGGCCGGTTCCTGGCCGGGCTGCCGCACGGCGCCTTCTTCGGGGTCGGCGCGGTCGTCGCCGCGCGCCTCGTGCCGGACGGGCGCCAGGCGCGCGCCGTCGCCACGATGTTCCTCGGCCTGACCGTGGCCAACATCGTCGGTGTCCCCGCGGCCACCCTGCTGGGACAGCACCTCGGCTGGCGTGCCACGTTCATGGTGGTCGCCGTGATCGGGCTGGCCGCGATGGCCGCCCTCGCCCGCCTCGTCCCGCAGATCCCCGTCGAGGCGCACCAGAACGTACGCCGTGAACTGAGCGCGCTCGGCAACCGGCAGGTCATCCTCGGCCTGCTCACCGCCGTCCTCGGCTTCGCGGGCGTCTTCGCCGTCTACTCCTACCTCTCGTCCATGACGACCGAGGCGATGGGCTTCGGCGAGTCCTCCGTGACGCTCGTCCTCGCCCTCTTCGGCATCGGGATGACGCTCGGCGCCCTGGCGGCGGGTCCGCTGACCGACCGGGCGCTGCGTCCCACCCTCTACGGCTCCCTGGGGGCCCTGGCCGTCGTCCTCGTCGTCTTCCCCTTCACCGTGCACGTGCAGTGGGCGGCGCTGGTCATGGTGGTGCTGCTCGGCGGCATCGGCTTCATGACGACCACACCGCTGCAGATGCTGGTGATGAACAAGGCGAAGGACGCCCCCACGCTGGCCTCCGCCTCCAACCACTCCGCCTTCAACCTCGCCAACGCGGGCGGCGCCTGGCTCGGTGGGGTCGCCATCGCGGCGGGCTGGGGCTGGACCTCTCCGGCGCTGGTCGGCGCGGTGCTGGCCGTGGCGGGCCTGGCCGTGGCGGTCACGGCGGGCTTCCTCGACCGGGCCCCGGGCACCTCGCGCGTGGTGGCGTCCGGCGCCCGCGCCGAGGCGCGCGAGTCGGTGGAGACGCACTCCTCCTGAGGGCTACGACGGTTCCGGGCCGGCGCGGGACACGCGCCGGCCGGAGCCCAGCCGGGCTGCCGTGACCAGCCCCGCGAGCCCCGTCAGCGCGAGCAGCAGCCGGACGTCCACCACGGCGACCAGCCCCGCGCCACCCGCCAGCGCCAGCGCGTTCGGCACCATCATCAGCGAGTTGGCAGCCGCCGCCGTGCGGCCCAGCACCGCGTCCGGAGCCTCCCGCTGCACCGCCGTCATCGCGGCGATCAGCACACAGGGCAGCCCGGCTCCGATCGCCGCGCTCGCCGCGAGGGCCACCGCGTCACCGCCCAGCGCCCGGGCGCCCACGGCCACCGCGAAGACCGCGATCCCCGCCGCTGCGAAGCCCCGCTCCGGCATCCGGCGCAGCAGGGGTCCGGCCAGCAGCCCGACGGCCACGGAGCCCGCGCCCTGGAAGGCGTACAGCACTCCGGCGTACGCCGGCGGACGGCCGAGCATCTCGACGACGGCGTACACCGCCGCGCCGTTGAGCCCCGCCAGCAGCATCGTCAGCGCTCCGGCGTACACCAGCGGCCGGAGGGCCGACGAGCCGCGCAGCAGCCGTATCCCCGCCGCCGTACCGCCCCGCCGTGCCCCCTTCCTGGCCGCCCCGGCCGGGTCCCGCACCCGCAGCCGCGCGAAGACCAGCGCGGCCAAGGCGAACGTCACCGCGTCCAGGACGACCACGGGGACCGCGCCGTACCGCGCGAACAGCCCGGCGCCCGCGAGGGGCGCCAGCAGCTTCATGCCCTCGTTCACCGTCGTGCGCAGCCCGTTGAAGTCGCCCAGCAACCGGACGTCGACCGCCCGGGCCACCAGCGCGGCCTCCGCCGCGTCCAGGAGCACGCCGCTCACGCCGTAGACGAGCAGGACCGCGAAGAGCGCACCGATCCGGTGGTCCGGGCCGACCAGGAGGAGCGAGGCCATCAGCCCCGCCATCACCAGGTTCACCGTGATCAGCAGGAGCCTGCGGGGCACCAGGTCCGCCACCGCCCCGAGGGAGGGGCCCACGAGGACCGGTGCCCACATCGCGCACACCGTCAGGGCGGCCAGACTGTCCGACCCGGTGAGCGACTTGACCCAGATGCCCGCGGTCAGCCACATCGCCGACGTGCCGAATCCGGACACGAGCAGACCCGTGAGGCAGAGCCGGGCCGTGCGATCCCGTACCACCGCGACCGATGCCACCGTCCACCCCCCGCACCCTGCCGGCCCGCGCTCCCGGCCGGGGCGCGCTCCTGACCACGCTGGTGACTGAGGTGGTGCGGTTGCATCGGGCAGATGCCTTAGGCATCACCGCTCGCCTTCGGTACACGACCGCAGCGCAACTGCGGCGGAACAGAGGCGGTTTCACGCCCTGAGACGTGCGTATTCTCCTGGTGAGGTCCACAAGCTGGCGACAGGAAGGCCGGGGGATGAGCTCAAACGGGGGCGGAGCGCCGTGGAATCCGTACGGGGGTGGACAGCCGGCGCGCCGGCTGACCTTCGGACGTCTCTTCAATCCGATCGCTGTGGGCCGCGCGGTGTTCACGCCGTCCCGGCCGGACCGTGTGCACGACCCGGCGGTGAAGAAGGCGCAGATCCTGCGGACGGTCCTCGGCATGGGTGCCATCGTGTGGATGCTGGTGTCCTACGGTCTGGCATCGGACGCCGACGCCGTGGTGGACGACCGCTTCGCCCAGATCCGCACCACCCTCATCGTGCTGGCGGTGACCTTCCCGGTCGCCGTCGCCGTATTCATCGCGGCGGCCCGCCCGCCCAACCGTGGCCTGTTCCTGCGCCGCGTGGCCAAGCCCGCCGGAGCGCTGCTCGCGCTGTTCGTCGCTCTCGCCGCGCCGAGACTGATCACCGGGCTGGGCCTCGTCACCGAGGAGACGGACTGGACGGCGTCGCCGGAGCGGGTCGTGCTGCTGTTCGCCCTGGGCGCCTGGCTGTTGTGGCTCGCCCCCTTCGTGCTCTACGGCATCGCGCAGTCGCTCGTGCACGTCTTCCGGACGGCGGACCTCCACGAGACGGTCCCCCCGCTGCTCGCGACGCTGCTCGTCTGGGAGGTCGCGCTCTTCGACATCTTCCAGGGCGCCTACGGGAGTGTGCCGTTCGCCGTGCGGCTGGTTCTCACCCTTGGAGGCCCGCTGTCCGTCACCGCCTTGGCGCTGTGGGAGCTGCGGCGGCTGCGCACGCGGCACGGCATCACCCTGCGGGGCGCCCTGCTCCGCTGAGCCGCCACGGAGGCCGCCCGCCCCGGCACACCCTCCGCCCCCAGCCTCAGCCCGACTCGCGCCAGCGGTTGGTGATCGGCAGCCGGCGGTCCTTGCCGAAGCCCTTCGGCGAGATCTTCGTGCCCGGCGGGTACTGCCGCCGCTTGTACTCCGCCGTGTCCACCATCCGCAGCGTCTTCGTCACCAGCGCCTCGTCGAACCCGGCCGCCACGATCGCGTCCAGGCCCTGGTCCCGGTCGACGTACAGCTCCAGGATCCGGTCCAGCACGTCGTAGTCCGGCAGCGAGTCCGTGTCCACCTGGTCCGGGCGCAGTTCGGCGCTCGGCGGCTTGGTGATGGACGCCTCCGGGATGGGCGGGGTCTGCCCGCGCTCCTCGGCGGCGCGGTTGCGCCACTTCGCGAGGCGGAAGACCGACGTCTTGTACACGTCCTTGATCGGCCCGTACGCGCCGACGGAGTCGCCGTACAGAGTGGAATACCCCACCGCCAGCTCCGACTTGTTGCCCGGCGCCAGCACGATCTGGCCCTCCTGGTTGGAGACGGCCATCAGCAGCGTGCCGCGCAGGCGCGACTGGAGGTTCTCCTCGGCAAGACCGGTGAGCCCCAGCGACCCCATGTACGCGTCGAACATCGGCTCGATCGGTACGGTGCGGAAGTTCAGCCCCGTACGCCGGGCCAGCTCCGCCGCGTCGCCCTTGGAGTGGTCCGAGGAGTACTTCGAGGGCATCGAGATGCCGTACACGTGCTGAGCCCCCAGCGCGTCACACGCGATCGCCGCGACGAGCGCCGAGTCGATGCCGCCCGAGAGCCCGACCAGGACGCTGCTGAATCCGTTCTTCGCGGCATACGCGCGCAGGCCCACGACCAGTGCCGAGTACAGCTCCTCGTCGTCGTCGAGCCGCTCCGAGTAGCCGCCGGCCAGCTCCGGCTCGTAGGCGGGCAGCGGCTTCTCGCTCAGCACCACGTGGTCGATCCGCAGTCCGTCGTTCACGACCCCCGACGGAGCCTCTGCCGCGGCGGCCGGCAGGTCCAGATCGAGGATCACACTGCCCTCGGCGAACTGGGGCGCGCGGGCGATGACTTCGCCGTCCTTGTCGACGACGATCGAGTCCCCGTCGAAGACCAGCTCGTCCTGGCCGCCGATCATCGCCAGGTACGCCGTCGTGCATCCGGCCTGCCGCGCCCGCGTGCGGACCAGCTCCAGCCGGGTGTCGTCCTTGTCGCGCTCGTACGGTGAGGCGTTGATGGACAGCAGCAGCCCGGCCCCCGCGGCGCGCGCGGCGGGGACGCGGCCGCCGTCCTGCCAGAGGTCCTCACAGATCGCGAGCGCCACGTCGATGCCGTGCACCCGCACGACGGGCATCGAGTCGCCCGGCACGAAGTACCGGAACTCGTCGAAGACGCCGTAGTTGGGCAGGTGGTGCTTGGCGAAATTCAGCGCGACCTGCCCGCGGTGCAGTACCGCGGCGGCGTTGCGCGGGGATCCCGCGGGCTGGCCGTAGCGTGCCGCGGTGTGCTCCGAGCGGTCGAGATAGCCGACGACGACCGGCACCTCCCCGAAGCCCTCGTCGGCGAGGCGGGCGGCGAGCGCGCGCAGCGCCTTCCGCGAGGCCTCGACGAAGGAAGACCGCAGGGCCAGGTCCTCGACGGGGTAGCCGGTCAGCACCATCTCGGGGAACGCCACCAGGTGGGCGCCCTGCTCGGCGGCGTGCCGGGTCCAGTGGACGATCGACTCGGAGTTGCCGGCGAGGTCTCCGACGGTCGCGTCGATCTGATTGAGTGCGAGACGTAGTTGAGGCACCCCGCCAGTGTAATCGTCTGACTGACGCGATGTCCTGGCGTTCCCGTCCGGAGGCGGCGCACCACCTCCGGACGGCGCCTGGCCGGGCGGCTCAGCGCAGGTAGCCGAGGACCGTCATCATCCCCGCCTCGGCGTGGTAGACGTTGTGGCAGTGCAGCATCCACAGCCCCGGGTTGTCCGCGTCGAAGTCGACCGTCAGCGAGCGCCCGGGGAGGATCGCGGCGGTGTCCTTCCGGGCTCCGAGGGCGGCCCCGCCGGCCAGCGCGAACGTGTGGCCGTGCAGGTGGAGGGGGTGCCACATCGAGGTGCGGTTGGTGAAGACCAGGCGCACCCGCTCCCCGGCCCGGACGGGCCGCCGCGCCGCGGGGTCGTAGCGTTTGCCGTCGAAGGCCCAGTCGTACGCCTCCATCGAGCCCGTGAGCGCGATCCGCACGGTCCGGTCGGGTTCGCGCTCCGCCAGAGCCACCGACTCGTCCGGGGCCAGACGGTCGGCCGTGATCAGCTCGCCCGTCAGCTCCTCGGGCCGCACGGTGGCCGGGGGTGTCGCTCCCGCCGCCGTCCGCAGCACGGCCAGGGCCGCCGCCCCCTTGCCCTCGGCGAGGGCGGTCAGCGGGAACACCCCGTCCCCGGCCGTGACCAGCACGTCGTAACGCTCGCCCATGCCGAGCAGCAGGGCGTCCGTCCCGGTGTGCCGCACGGGGAAGCCGTCCGTGTGCGTCACGGTCATCCGGTGGCCGCCGAGCGCCAGCCGGAACGCGGTGTCCCCGCCGGCGTTGATGACACGCAGCCGGATGCGGTCGCCGGGCCGGGCCTCGAAGACCGAAGGCGCCTCCGCCCTGCGGCCGTTGACCAGGTAGTGGGGGTAGTCGACATCGCCCGCGTGGCCGCCGAGCAGTTCGCTGTCCGTCCCCTTCAGCAGGCGGGAGGGGCCCTCGCCCCCGGTGGCCGCCGCCTCGTCGTGACCGGCGGATTCGTGGCTGCCGCCCCGCCCCTTGGTGAGCTCGTCGAGGACCGCGTCGGGGGTGGAGCCGTCCACCCCGTCGAGCCAGTCGTCGAGGACGACGATCCACTCCTTGTCGTAGGCGAGCGGCTCCTTCGGGTCGTCGACGATCAGCGGCGCGTACAGCCCACGGTCGAGCTGGACCCCGGAGTGCGGGTGGATCCAGTGGGTCCCCGGACGGGTGACCGCGAAGCGGTAGGTGAACTCGGCGCCCGGCTTGACGGGCTGCTGGGTCAGCCCCGGCACCCCGTCCATGTCGTTGCGGATCGAGAGGCCGTGCCAGTGCATCGTGGTGGACTGCGTCAGGTGGTTGGCCAGGGCCAGCTCCAGGGTGTCGCCCGCGGTGACCCGGATCGCCTCACCGGGCAGCCGGTCCCCGTACGCCCAGGTGGGGACGGTGAGACCGTCGCCCAGTTCGAAGCGGGACGCGGCGGCGGTGAGCGAGACCTTCCGCAGGGGGCCCGCGCCCCGCCGGGTCTCGGCATCCACGACCTCCGGACCGTCGGGCGTGACGTACTGGTCCGCGGCGCGCGTGGGGGAGGGGGCGCGGACGGGCGAGGTGCGGGCCGGGGACGCGACGGCCCGGGAGGCGAGGCCTGCTGTTCCCGCGAGGGCGATACCTGCGCCGAGTACGGCGCGGCGAGAGGGCATTTCAGACATATTGCGCACCGTACCCCTGGCGGGTATAAGCGTGCCGCCCCGACACCCGACGCCCCGGGCCCCGACACCCGAGGGCCCGGCGCTCCTCACGTCGGAGGGGGCCGGGCCGGCGCGGTGCGCGCGGGGCGGGTGGACGGCACCGAGGGCAGGGGTCAGGCGCGGGCGTAGACCATCTCCGCCCAGCCGGCGACCTGCTCGTCCGAGAGGTGGAGCGCCAGATCGGCCTCGCTGATCATGCCGATCAGCTTCTTGTCCTCGATCACCGGGAGCCGGCGGATGCGGTGGCTCTGCATCTCCTCCAGCACCGCGTCGACGTCCGCCGACGACTCGATCCAGCGCGGCGTGCCCTCGCAGAGTTCGCCCGCCGTCACCTTCGACGGATCGTGCCCCGACGCCACGCACCCGATCACGATGTCGCGGTCGGTGATGATCCCGACCATCCGGTCCTGCTCACCGTTGGCGGAGACGGGGAGCGCCCCCACCTTGTGGTCGCGCATCATCTGGGCGGCGCGGTCGAGCGTCTCGTGGGCGGGGATCCAGTGGGCCCCGGTGTGCATGATGTCCTTGGCCGTGGTCATGGGGTTGCCTCCTGCGTGCCGATGGGCACTGCTGTACGTCCCCGAGTCCTTCCACCATGGCGGGCCCGCCCGGCGTACGCGAACGCTGTCACCCGTTCGGGCGTACGCCGAGCCGGTCCCGCGCTCAGGGACGGGGCGCTGCCCCGCGCGCCGCGAGCATGTCCGCCATCAGGTCCAGCTCGGACTGCTGGGCCTCGACCATGCCCTGGGCCAGGCGCTTCTCCGCGGGCACGGTGCACCGCTCGGCGCAGCCACGGGCCATCGCGACGCCGCCCTTGTGGTGGTCGGTCATCAGCTGCAGGAAGAGGACCTCGGCCTGCTTGCCGCGGGCGGCGCGGAGCCGGTCGAGCTCGGTCCTGGTCGCCATGCCGGACATGAGGGCGCCGTCGTGATCCATGCCTTCCATGCCCTCCATGTCGTGGCCGCTGTGGCCGCCGCCCGGCATCCAGGCCATCGGCCCCTGCCCGTCGGGCGCCGTCTTCGGCAGCTCCCACAGATCCAGCCAGCCGAGCAGCATGCCCCGCTGGTTGGCCTGCGTGTTGGCGATGTCGTACGCGAGACGCCGTACGTCCTCGTCCCCCGTCACGTCCCGCACGATGAACGACATCTCCACGGCCTGCTGATGGTGGACCGCCATGTCCCGCGCGAAGCCCGCGTCCGCGGACCGCGCCGAGGGCGTGCGAGGCCCGGGAGTCTCCGCTTCGCCCCGTGCCGAGGCGACCGTCGCCGCGCCGGCGAACAGCAGGGCGAGGGCCACGGCGGACCCCGCGACCCACTGCGTACGCCGGTTGCGCGACGGGCTCACCCGTCGACCCCGCCGGTGCAGGGCGCGCCCGGCTCGGGCGTCTGCGCGCCCTGGACGTACTTCGCGAAGAAGGTGGCCACCCGGGGGTCGTCGGCACTGTCCACCGTGACCTGCTTGCCCCAGGCGCTCAGCATGATCGCCCCGGCCTGGCCCTCGTACGGGGACATCAGGGAGTAGGGGGTGCTCCTCACGCGGGACGCGAGCTCGGCGACGTCGTCCCCGGACGCCTTTCCGGAGTGCGTCACCCAGACCGCGCCGTGCTCCAGGGCGTGCACGGCGTTGACGTTCGGGACGGCCTTTTCGTATACGACGCCGTCGCAGTTCAGCCAGGCCGGATTGTGGTTCCCGCCGACGGGCGGCTCCATGGGGTACTTCACGTCGGTGGTGACGTGGTCACGGCTCAGCTTCGCCGCGTCCCATGTCTTCTCGCCCGCGATCGGCTCGGCGGCGAGCTCCTTCTTCTCCTGCTCGGTCTGCTTCGAGTCCTGCGCCTGCGTCTCCTCGGTCTTCTCCTTCGCCTCGGACTTCTCCAGGAGCATGTACGAGCCGAAACCCAGCAGCCCGGCGACCACGACGGCACTCAGGCCTATGGCGACGACCCGGTTGCGGCGGTCGCGCGCACGGTCGGCACTGCGCATCTGCTCTATGCGGTTCCTGCGGTCGAAGCTCATGACGTCGGGCCCTTCTGCCAAGGGGTCGGGAGGGACGAGGGCGGAACGGGAAACCTGGCTGTGGCGGGCCGTGGCCGGACGGCTACAGCCCTTGCACACCATGGGCGCCGATCGTAGTGGGTGGCCGCGTGCTCTCTCTCACACCGTGTGCGTAATCTGGGTGAAATCCCGGGTCGTGATACTGAGGTGTCTCCCCTACCCCGGGCGGTGGTGCACGGACCGTCTGAACTGCAAGGATGTGGCTATGGACAAGCAGCAGGAATTCGTCCTCAGGACGCTTGAGGAGCGCGACATCCGCTTCGTACGGCTGTGGTTCACCGATGTTCTCGGTTACCTCAAGTCCGTCGCCGTGGCCCCGGCCGAGCTCGAACAGGCCTTTGACGAGGGCATCGGCTTCGACGGCTCCGCGATCGAGGGCTTCGCCCGTGTATACGAATCGGACATGATCGCCAAGCCGGACCCCGGCACGTTCCAGATCCTTCCGTGGCGCGCCGAGGCCCCCGGGACCGCCCGGATGTTCTGCGACATCCTGATGCCGGACGGCTCGCCCTCCTTCGCGGACCCGCGCTTCGTGCTCAAGCGGATCCTCGCGAAGACCTCCGACCTGGGCTTCACCTTCTACACCCACCCGGAGATCGAGTTCTTCCTGCTGAAGAACAAGCCGGTCGACGGCAGCCGTCCCACCCCGGCCGACAGCTCCGGCTACTTCGACCACACCCCGCAGAACGTCGGCATGGACTTCCGCCGCCAGGCCATCACCATGCTCGAATCGATGGGCATCTCCGTCGAGTTCAGCCACCACGAGGGCGCACCCGGCCAGCAGGAGATCGACCTGCGGTACGCCGACGCGCTCTCCACCGCCGACAACATCATGACCTTCCGCCTGGTCATGAAGCAGGTCGCGCTGGAGCAGGGCGTGCAGGCCACCTTCATGCCCAAGCCGTTCTCGGAGTACCCGGGCTCGGGCATGCACACGCACCTCTCCCTCTTCGAGGGCGACCGCAACGCCTTCTACGAGTCGGGCGCCGAGTACCAGCTGTCGAAGGTGGGCCGCTCCTTCATCGCGGGCCTGCTCAAGCACGCCGCCGAGATCTCCGCCGTGACCAACCAGTGGGTCAACTCGTACAAGCGCATCTGGGGCGGCTCCAGCCGCTCCGCGGGCGCCGGCGGCGAGGCCCCCTCGTACATCTGCTGGGGCCACAACAACCGCTCCGCTCTGATCCGCGTCCCGATGTACAAGCCCGGCAAGACCGGCTCGGCCCGCGTCGAGGTCCGCTCCATCGACTCCGGCGCCAACCCCTACCTGACGTACGCGGTGCTGCTCGCCGCCGGTCTCAAGGGCATCGAGGAGGGCTACGAACTCCCGGCAGGCGCCGACGACGACGTCTGGGCCCTCTCCGACTCGGAACGCCGCGCGATGGGCATCGAGCCGCTGCCGCAGAACCTGGGCGAGGCGATCTCGCTGATGGAGAAGAGCGAGCTGGTCGCCGAGA
Source organism: Streptomyces sp. NBC_01166 (assembly GCF_045039765.1). Taxonomy (NCBI): domain Bacteria; kingdom Bacillati; phylum Actinomycetota; class Actinomycetes; order Kitasatosporales; family Streptomycetaceae; genus Streptomyces; species Streptomyces sp. NBC_01166. The sequence goes on along the minus strand of NZ_CP108613.1, from coordinate 2,491,563 downwards.
CGCTGGGCGAGCACGTCTTCGACTTCTTCCTGCGCAACAAGAAGCAGGAGTGGGAGGAGTACCGCAGCGAGGTCACGGCCTTCGAGCTGAAGAACCTGCTGCCGGTGCTGTAGCGGAACCCGCTGTACGTGAACGGTTTCGGGCCGGCGGTGACACACCGCCGGCCCGAAACCGTTCCGGTGGCCGGGAGAGACTGTGGCGCATGACGACGACAGACAAGCGGCTACCGGCGGGCTGGACCCTTGAGGAGATCCGGCGAGTCTCCGGCGACCGGGAGGCCACACCTCTCGACACCGCCCGCAGGGTGACGGGGCCGATGGAGGACGAAGTGCTCCACCCGGAGATCGTCCTGGGCTTCCACGGACTCTGCGTCGTAAAAGCCGTCGACGACGAGCTCTGGCACATGGGCAGCCTGAACGACGACGGCAGCATCATCTGCTGGAGCAGCTACGACGATCTCCGCGAGGCACTTCGCGGGCTGTAGCCGTTGTCGGCGCGGAGCCAGTCCCAGTCGGCCAGGGAGACGGACGAGCTCGTGGGGCGAGGGTGTCGTCGACGTCGAAGAACAGTGCGCCTGCGCGGTCGGTCGAGAACACAGCCCAGGATGCCACCACCCGAGCCAACTGGCCGGGAAACCTTGCGGCTTCGGGCCGGCGGCGTCGCACCGCCGTACTGTCGAGGATCGCCCACCCCTCCTTGAGGAGATCGCTCCATGGCGCACAAAGGTGATCAGCTGACACGGGTCGCGTTCGGGGTGTCCGAGGCGACGGAAGCGGATCGCGCCGATGCCCTCCGACTGCTCGAAGCCGACAGCGATCTCCATGCGCAGTGGATCCTGGGGCTCGCCATGAACCGCGCGGCCCCTGACGAGGTGCTGCGGCGTGTGTTCACGGTCGACCCACTGCCCGAGGCCCGGCACTGGCTGCCCTACTACCGGCTGCCGTCCCAGGCGGCGCGGGCCGCCGTCGCGCACCCCGACCCGCGGGTCCGCGCGATGCTGGCCGAGAACCGCTCCCTGCCGTCGGCTGTGCTCGCCGTGCTGGTCGAGGACCCGGAACCGAGAGTGCGACGCATCGCGGTGATGACGGCGTGCGAGTTCGGCGTCGAGCTGCCGGCCGAGCTGACCCTGCGCCTCGCCACCGGCCCGGAGGCACGGATGCGGTACTGGGCCGCCGGTCTGCGGGGTCTGCCCGAGCAGGCGAGGCTCGTGCTGGCCGAGGATTGCGATCCCCGCGTCCGTGCCGCCGCCATCGACTCCTGGAGCTGGCCCCGGCTGCGCCCGGAGGTCCGGGCCGCGGCCGAGGCCGACCCCGATCCCCAGGTGCGCGAGGCGGTCGCACGCGCCACCCGCGTCGACGTACCCCTGCCGGCGACCGCCGAAGGCTTCGTCGCCGAGCCGGACGAACGCCGCCGCATTGACGCCGCGTCCACCGCACCCGTCGAGACCGGTCTGGCCGAGCTCCTCGCGGCCCACGAGGACAGTTCGCTGCGTCGCGCGGCCGCCCGCAACCCACACGTGCCCACCGCCCTCGCTCTCGGGCTGGCCGCCGACCCCGAGTCCTCCGTCCGTCTCGCGGTGTCCCTCCGCCCGGATGTGACCGAGGCGCAGCGGGCGGCGATCGACTACACCCTGCCGCTGGGCCGTGCACCGGTGCCGCCCTGGGTGGAGGAACGCTTCGGCGACCTGGACGCGCTGCGGGAGATCGCGGCCTCCGGCCACGTCCTGCTGCGACGTGGCGTCACGTGCGCACGGGAGCTGCCCGCTGATGTGGTCGAGCGGTTGGCGGCCGACGACGACTACTTCGTCCGGCTGATGCTCTGCGAGAACGACCATGCCCCGCACGAGCTGCTGGTGGAGATGTTCGCCGACTGGCGCGGGCTCAGCTGGGGAATGCTGGCGTACCGCCGGAACTTCGCGCGCCCCGGCCTGGCCCGGTTCGCGGATGACCCGAACTACCGGCTGCGGTACGCGGCCCTCTTCGACCCGGAGGCGGAACCGGAGCTCGTGGGCCGGCTCTCGTACGACGAGGAGGACATGGTGCGCCGCCACGCGGCGGCCGACCCGCGCCTTCCTCTCCCGAGGCTCGTCGAACTGCTCGGCGGGGACGGGCTGCCACGCTCGGCGGCCGGCAACCCCGCACTGCCCGCCGGGCTCATGCACCGGCTGCTCGATGTGGCGGGCGTCGAGCGCCGTGCCGCGCCGGACCCCCGCGAGCAGGTGGGAACGCTGGCCGCCACACCCACGGGCGGTGTCGGGGCTGCCTCCGGAGGTGCCCCGGACGGGGAGTGACGCGGCGGTCGCGGTTTCACGACGAGACAGCCGTCCCGCCCGGTGCCCGGTGGTGGCGGTCGTAGTGGCGGGCCGCGCGGGCGCGGTTGCCGCAGGAGGGCTTGCACCACTCCTGGCGGCCGTGGTCCTTCACGAAGTAGCGGACGCACCGAGGCGCCGTGCAGGCGCGCAGCTGTTCGCGCAGCGGGCCGCTGAGGAAGTCGACCGCCGCCCGCGCGAGGGCCGCGAGGAGCACGGTGTCCGGGTCGTCCCGCGTGGCCGACAGGCGCGCTCCAGGGGGGCCTTCGAGCGGCCAGTCCAGCTGGGGGACCACGGGCACCAGTGCGGCGGCCGCGTTCAGGTGGTCCACCGCCCGGTCGGCCGGCATGAGCCGGTGGGCGTCCGGGGGGCTGGGGCGCGCGGGGCTGACCGCGCGGGCGAACAGTGCGCGCACCGCGCGTCGTAGCTCGACGACACGGAGCCTGAGCTCCTCGTCCACCGTCCCCTCGTCGGCGGGGGTGTGACCGTCCAGCAGTGCCTGATGCCGGCGGAGCCAGTCCTTCAGGCCCTGGACGGTGGCCAGATCGTCCGCCACACTGCCCTCGCCGTCGTGGCGGATCGTGCTCGCCAGCTCCAGTGCCGCCCAGCGCTCCATGGGTCCCGCTCCTGCCCGTACCTGTTGATCGAGATGGCACGCACACTCTATGGTCCCTAACGGATAACTGGAAATAACCATTAGGGGGAGACGTGACCGTGTTGCTCGCGCAGATCAGCGACCTGCATATGGACGGCAGCGAGAGGGCGACCCGCCGCGCCGTACGCGTCATGGACCACCTGCGGGCCCTGCCCCGCCCCGTCGATGCCGTGCTCGTCACCGGGGACATCGCGGACCACGGTGCGGAGGCGGAGTACGAGGAGGCCGCGAGGATCCTGGCCGCGCCCTTCCCGGTCCTCCCGTGCCCCGGGAACCACGACGTGCGTCCCGCGTACCGGAAGGCCCTGCTGGGGGAGTCGCCCGACGCCGGACCCGTCAACCGGGTGCACCACATCGGGGGCGTCGCGATTCTGATGTGCGACTCCACCATCCCCGGACGCGACGAGGGGCGCCTCGACGAGCAGACCCTGGCTTGGATCGACACCACCCTCGCCGAACTGCCGGATGACGCACGGGCCTTGGTCGCCTTTCATCAGCCGCCCGTCGAGCTGCACCACCCGCTGCCCGACTCCTGCATGCTCGAACGCCCCGGTGACCTGGCGGGCCTGCTCGACGCGCATCCGCAGGTCGCCGCCGTCCTCACAGGGCACGCCCACACGGCGGCGGCCTCCACCTTCGCGGGGCGCCCTCTGATCGTGGGACCGGCGATCACCTGGACGCTGCGGATGCCGTGGGAGGGTGACAGTGCCGCCGACCGCGACCAGCCTCCCGGGCTCGCTTTCCACGTCCTCGGTGACGACGGCCGGCTGACCACCCACTACCGCGTCGTGATCTGAGGGGCACCCGCCCCTGCCGCGCAGGCGCAGGCAGGGCCGGGGCCGCAGGGGCAAGTGCTGGTGCAGGCGAGCCGCCGGGCGCTCCGGTGGATCCTCCGCCGGCCGTGAAGCCGAACGTGGCCGTGGCGTGTCGGGGGCTGTGCCACCCGTCCACGCGGCGTTCCGCACCGCTCGTGCCCCTCGCCGGGGGAACCCCCGTCACCACCGTGGCGCACGCATGCGGGTGGTCGTCCGCCAGCGCCTTCATCGACGTGTTCCGCCAGGCCTACGGGCACACGCCCGGCGCCCACCGGTCCCCGGGAGGAACGGGCGGACGGTGAGCCACGGGGCGCGGTTCCGGTAGTGTGACCCATCCCGAGAACGGGACCGACCCAGGAGGTGAGACCCATTACCGCTTCAGCAGGCTGGGCGCTCACCCCTCGCCGTCGCGTGGCCCACCGGGCCTGAGCGATCGCGGAGCGCCCATCGGTCATCCCGAAAGGCTCCGCCCCATGCAGGAATTCGCTCCGCCGCTCACTCTCTCCACGCTCGTCACCACGCTCCGCGCCGCCGGCTGTGTCTTCGCCGAGGACGAGGCGGAACTCCTCCTCTCCACGGCGACCGGCCCCGCCGAACTCGCCACCATGCTGGAACGCCGCGTAGCCGGTCTGCCGCTTGAACACGTGCTCGGCTGGGCCGAGTTCTGCGGGCTGCGGATCGCCGTGGACCCCGGGGTCTTCGTGCCCCGCAGGCGTACGGAGTTCCTCGTACGGCAGGCCGCGGCACTCGCGCCCGACCGCGCGGTCGTCGTCGACCTCTGCTGCGGTACCGGTGCGCTCGGCAGGGCGCTCGCGTCGTCGCTGCGCGAGGTCGAACTGCACGCCGCAGACGTCGAACCCGCCGCCGTGAGCTGTGCCCGCCGCAACGTGGGAGGACACGGGACCGTCCACGAGGGCGACCTCTTCGAGCCCCTGCCCCGGTCGCTGCGCGGACGGGTCGACGTCCTGCTCGCCAACGTGCCGTACGTACCGACCGACGACGTCGAGCTGCTGCCCGCCGAGGCGCGGATCCACGAGCCGCGCGTCGCGCTCGACGGAGGCGGCGACGGGCTCGACGTGATGCGGCGCGTCGTTGCCGAGGCGACCGACTGGCTGGCCCCGGGCGGCAGTCTGCTGGTCGAGGCGAGCGAGCGGCAGGCGGCGCGGGCCGAGGAGACGGTCGGGAGCAGCGGCCTCGTGGCGCGTGTCGTCGCCTCCGAGGAGCTGTACGCGACCGTCGTCATCGGGACCCGGCCCCGGTAGCAGGGCGGAGGGAGCGGCTCAGGCGAAGCACCAGCGCGTCTGGCCGAACGGGTCGCCCTTGGCGAAGCCGAAGGCCGTGCGGGGGGTCACCGCGAAGACCTCCGCACGGCCGCCCGCGCCGTTGGAGAACATGCCGTCCGTGACGCCGAAGTGCCAGTCGGCGCCGTACTTCGCCTCCCAGGCCTCGGCCAGCGCGATGAGCCGCCGCTCGTCCGTCACCCGGGCGGCCCGGCCCTCGACCACCACGTCGAACCCCTCGTTCAGCGTGTTCGCCCCGGTGGTCAGGACAACCTCCGGGTTGGATTCCAGATTGCGCGCCTTGCGTTCCGAGGGCCCGGTGCAGAAATGCAGCGCGCCGTCCGACCAGAGGCCGATCAGCGGGGTGACGTGCGGGCGGCCGTCGGGGCGGACCGTGGAGAGCCAGTACAGCTCCGCGCGCTCCAGCAGGGAGACCGCCTCCGCCCAGGGGCGGGCGGCGGCGCCCTCGCTGCTGTAGTGCGGGTCCAGGGCGGTCTCAGGGGCGGCGGCGTCCTTCTCCGGCATTTCGGGCCTCCAGGAGCGATATGGCGGTGGGCGTGGTCTTTTCGTCGATCCTGCCTCTGTAGTGCGGACTCCGCTCCGGCGTCGGATTCATCGGCGCGGGGCTAGGCTCGAAGGGCGAATACGTGGGATCGGCGGCAGGAGACGCGGGATGACGACGGTGCCGGGACGCAGGAGCAGTACGTTCACCCGACTGCTGCGGCACGGTTTCACCGATCCGTCCGCCGCCGAACGGCTGCTCGACCTGCCCGAGCTCTCGTCCGTACGGGCCGATCCCGTCCTCTTCGAGGCGCTCGGCGCGACCGCCGACCCCGATCTGGCCCTCCACGGCCTCGTGCGGCTCGTCGAGGCCGAGGAGGCCGACGAGCGGCAGATCCTGCTGGACACGCTCATCACGGCCAAGCCGCTGCGGGACCGGCTCCTCGGCGCCCTCGGTGCCTCCGAGGCGCTCGGGGACCACCTGGCGCGGCACCCGCGCGACTGGCAGGTGCTGGTCACCTACGAGGCCACCGACCTGCACCCCGGGGTTCCCGAGTTCGAGCAGATGCTCGGCGACGCCGTCGACCCGGACTCGCTGCGGGTCGCCTACCGCAGGTCCCTCCTGTCCGTCGCGGCCCGCGACGTGTGCGGGACGACGGATGTCGCCGAGGTCGCGGCGGAGCTCGCCGACCTGGCGACGGCCACCCTGCGGGCGGCGCTCGACATCGCCCGCGCCGCCGCGCCCTCGGACGCCGCGCAGTGCCGGCTCGCCGTCATCGCGATGGGCAAATGCGGCGGACACGAGCTGAACTACGTGTCCGACGTAGACGTCATCTTCGTCGCCGAGCCGGTCGACGGCGCGGAGGAGAGCGGCGCCATGCAGGCCGCCACCCGGCTCGCCGCCCACCTGATGCGGATCTGCTCCGACACCACCGTCGAAGGCACGATCTGGCCCGTCGACGCCAACCTCCGCCCCGAGGGCCGCAACGGGCCACTGGTGCGCACCCTGACCTCGCACCTCGCGTACTACCAGCGCTGGGCCAAGACCTGGGAGTTCCAGGCCCTGCTCAAGGCCCGGCCGGTCGCGGGGGACCCCGAGCTCGGCGCGGCCTACGTCGAGGCCGTGTCCCCGCTGGTGTGGCAGGCAGCCGACCGGGAGAACTTCGTCGGCGACGTACAGAAGATGCGCCGCCGCGTCGTCGACAACATCCCCGTCGACCGCGTCGACCGGGAGCTCAAGCTCGGCCCCGGCGGGCTCCGGGACGTCGAATTCGCCGTCCAGCTGCTCCAGCTCGTCCACGGCCGCAGCGACAGCACCCTGCACGCCGGCTCCACGCTGGAGGCCCTGCGGGCCCTCGCCGACGGCGGATACGTCGGGCGCGCCGACGCCGCGCAGCTGGACGAGGCCTACCGCTTCCTGCGGGCCATGGAGCACCGCATCCAGCTCTACCGGCTCCGCCGCACCCACCTGGTCCCCGAGGACGACGCCGACCTGCGCAGGCTCGGGCGCTCCCTCGGGCTGCGTACGGACCCGGTCGCCGAGCTCAACCGGGCGTGGCGGCGGCACGCCTCCGTCGTGCGCCGGCTGCACGAGAAGCTCTTCTACCGGCCGCTCCTGGACGCCGTCGCCCAGCTCGCCCCCGGCGAGAGCAGGCTCAGCGCCAAGGCCGCCGTGGTCCGTCTGGAGGCCCTCGGTTACGCCGATCCCGCCGCCGCGCTACGGCACCTGGAAGCCCTCTCCTCGGGCGTCTCCCGCAAGGCGGCGATCCAGCGCACGCTGCTGCCGGTACTGCTCGGCTGGTTCGCGGACTCCGCCGACCCGGACGCCGGGCTCCTCGGCTTCCGCCAGGTGTCCGACGCCCTCGGCAAGACCCCCTGGTATCTGCGGCTGCTGCGCGACGAGGGCGCCGCGGCCGAGAACCTCGCCCGGGTCCTCTCCGCCGGCCGTCTCGCCCCCGACCTGCTGATGCGCGCTCCCGAGGCCGTCGCCATCCTCGGCGACCCCGAAGGGCTGAAGCCGCGCAGCCGGGACCACCTGGAACAGGAGGTGCTGGCCGCGGTGGGCCGGGCGCCCGGGGCCGAAGCGGCGGTCGCCGTGGCGCGCGGAGTGCGGCGCCGGGAGCTGTTCCGTACGACGGCGGCCGACATCATCGGCTCGTACGGCACCGAGGACAACCCGGCCGAATCCGACCCGGGCGCCCTCGTCGACCGGGTCGGCTCGGCGGTCACCGACCTCAACGCCGCCACGCTGTCCGGTGCGCTGCGCGCCGCCGTCCGTGACAAGTGGGGGGACACCCTGCCGACCCGGTTCGCCGTCATCGGCATGGGCCGCTTCGGCGGGCACGAACTGGGCTACGGATCGGACGCGGACGTCCTCTTCGTGCACGAACCCCGGGAGGGCGTCAGCGACGAGGAGGCGGCCCGGGCCGCGAACGCCGTCGTCACGGAGATGCGCAGGCTGCTGGAGCTGCCGACCGCCGACCCGCCGCTCCTCATCGACGTCGACCTCCGTCCGGAAGGGAAGACCGGGCCCCTGGCCCGCACCCTGAAGTCGTACGAGGCCTACTACCGGCGCTGGTCGCTGATCTGGGAGAGCCAGGCGCTGCTGCGCGCCGACCCGGTGGCCGGGGACGAGGAGCTGGGCCGCGCCTTCGTCGACCTCATAGACCCTCTGCGGTACCCGATGGAAGGGCTGGGGGACGACGCGGTCCGGGAGATCCGGCGGCTCAAGGCGCGGATGGAGTCCGAACGCATGCCGCGCGGCGCCGATCCGACGCTGCACACCAAGCTGGGGCGCGGCGGCCTGAGCGACGTCGAGTGGACGGTCCAGCTGATCCAGATGCAGCACGGCTGGTCGGAGCCCGGCCTGCGGACCCCGCGTACGCGGGAGGCGCTGGCGGCGGCGTGTGCGGCGGAGCTGATCCCGGCGGAGGAGGCCCAGACGCTGGACGAGGCGTGGGTGCTGGCCTCGCGGGTGCGCAACGCGGTGATGCTGGTGCGGGGGCGGCCCGGCGACACGTTCCCCTCGAACCCGCGTGAGCTGGCGGCGGTGGGCCGGTACCTCGGTTACGAGCCGGGGCACGTGGGAGACATGCTGGAGGATTACCGGCGGATCACCCGGCGTGCGCGGGCCGTCGTGGATGAGCGGTTCTACGGCGCCGGGGGGTGACCCAGGAAAGCTGAGCCCACCGGGTGTGGCCCCGGAAGGCTGAGCCCGGGGCGCTCACCCCGCGACGGCCGGCGTATGCCCTCAGTCGCCGGCCGGGCTCGACGCCCTGGCCCCGGGCTCTGCGGCTTCCGTGCCGGCCCTGGGGCTCAGCTCGGGCACCCGGGTGGGCGGCCTCCTCAGGGCACGCAGACGGTTCACGGAGGGGCGCCGCCCCACCCGCTTCGGCAGCCGGTGCGGCAGCGAGCCGTACCAGGCGTAGGAGAGGGAGATACCGAACGCCAGGCAGGCCATCCCGCCCACCGCGTCCAGCCAGAAGTGGTTCGCCGTCGCCACGATGACGACCAGCGTGGCCACGGGGTAGAGGGCGCCCAGGATGCGCGCCCAGGGGGCCTTGGCCAGGACGCATATGGTCAGACCGCACCACAGGGACCAGCCGATGTGCATGGACGGCATCGCCGCGTACTGGTTGGACATGTGCTTGAAGTTGCCCGAGGCCATCGAGCCCCACGTCTGGTGCAGCATCACCGTGTCGATGAAGCCGCCGCCGGTCATCAGCCGGGGCGGTGCCAGCGGGAAGACGTAATAGCCGAGCAGGGCCACCGCCGTGGTGGCGAAAAGGACCAGACGGGTGGCGGCGTAGCGGCCCGGATGGCAGCGGAAGAGCCAGACGAGCACACCGATGGTCACGACGAAGTGCAGGGTCGCGTAGTAATAGTTCATCGACACGATCAGCCATGTCACCGAATTGACGGCCTGGTTGACCGTCTCCTCGAAGGCGAGGCCGACGGTGTGCTCCAGCGACCAGATCCAGTCGGCGTTCCGCAGGGCCGCGGCCTTCTGCTCCGGAACGGCGTTGCGCACCAGCGAGTAGAGCCAGTAACTCACCGCGATCAGCAGGATCTCGAACCAGAGGCGCGGGCGGCGCGGCGCGCGCAGCGCACGGAGGGAGAGGTAGGGGTGGCGCATATGTGAGGGGGTGATCGCTCTCGTCGAACCGGACGCCGTCGTTCCGTCCGCGACGGGTGACGGGGTGGCCGCCGTGCGGTCTTCCTGTGTGGTCACGTGCGATTCACCCATAGGCGCAGAGTCTGCCAGATACGTCCCCCTCTGCCCGATGATCCTCCGGTCGGGTTCCGGTCGCACATCCAGTACTTTAGACCGCCCGGCGTGCCGGGGAGGGGCCCGGGCCCGAGGCGGTCGAACCGCGTACGACCAGTTCGGGCATGAACACGAACTCGCTGTGCGGTGCGGGCGTGCCGCCGATCTCCTCCAGGAGGGTGCGGACCGCGGCCTGGCCCATCGCCGTCACCGGCTGCCGGATCGTGGTCAGCGGCGGATCGGTGAAGGCTATGAGGGGCGAGTCGTCGTACCCGACCACCGAGAGATCGCGCGGAACCTCCTTCGACAGCCGGCGGGCCGCCCGGATCGCGCCGAGCGCCATCATGTCGCTCGCGCACACCACCGCGGTGCAGCCGCGTTCCATCAGCGCCGAGGCGGCCGCCTGGCCGCCCTCCAGCGTGTACAGGGAGTGCTGGATCAGCTCCTCCACGGCATCGGCCGTGAGGTCCAGCTGCTCCTGCATCGTGGCGTGGAATCCCTCTATCTTGCGGAGCACCGGCACGAAGCGCTTGGGCCCGACCGCCAGACCGATGCGCTGATGCCCCAGCGCCACCAGGTGCGTCACCGCCAGCCGCATCGCCGCCCGGTCGTCGGGGGAGATGAAAGGAGCCTGCACCTTGGGGGAGAAGCCGTTGACCAGCACGAAGGGGACGCCCTGCGCGCGCAGTTGCTCGTAACGCTGCATGTCGGCGGAGGTGTCGGCGTGCAGTCCGGAGACGAAGATGATCCCCGAGACGCCGCGGTCGACCAGCATCTCGGTGAGCTCGTCCTCGGTGGAGCCGCCCGGCGTCTGCGTCGCCAGCACCGGCGTGTAGCCCTGCCTGGTGAGTGCCTGGCCGATGACCTGGGCCAGCGCGGGGAAGATCGGGTTCTCCAGCTCGGGCGTGATCAGCCCGACGAGACCGGCGCTGCGCCGGCGCAGCCGGACGGGGCGTTCGTACCCGAGGACGTCGAGCGCCGCGAGGACGGATTCACGGGTGGCCGCTGCAACACCGGGCTTGCCGTTCAGAACGCGGCTGACCGTCGCTTCGCTGACCCCCGCCTGAGTTGCGATATCGGCAAGCCGTGCGGTCATGGCACTGGACTGTACCGGGCGCGTGTCGGATTGCCCACCGTGCACGGGATTCGGGCCATCCGCCCCGGCGATCACCGGTCGGAGCCCTCCCCGCAGCAACATCTTGCAAGGCCTTGCGGTCCCCGTCCCGGCCGCACAGGTCGGATCGTCGTACAGCCGCTACAACGGTCTGGCCAGGCGCGGGCAGGTTGAAGGAGCTCTCGTCAAGAGGCTTGACGGCAACCTTGCGGACACGCCAATGTAACGATCAGCAGCGCTTGCAGAAATCTTCCGCAAGGTCTTTCGGTCGTCTTTCATCCTTGTTACGTTCACGTCGACCCGGCGCCGCGACGGAGCGGTACGGCAGTTGAAGGAGTTCAGATGCGACGTGGCATAACGGCCACCGCCCTGGTCGCGACCCTGGCGCTCGCGGCGACCGCTTGCGGAAGCGACGACGAGTCCGGCGGCAGCAAGAGCTCGGGCGAGCTCTCCGGCACGGTGACGTGGTGGGACACCTCGAACGTCGGCAGCGAGGACAAGGTCTTCAAGAAGATCGCCGAGGGCTTCGAGAAGAAGCACCCGAAGGTCGACGTCAAGTACGTCAACGTCCCCTTCGGCGAGGCGCAGAACAAGTTCAAGAACGCGGCCCAGGCCAACTCCGGCGCCCCCGACGTCATCCGCTCCGAGGTCGCCTGGACCCCCGAGTTCGCCGACCTCGGCTACCTGGCCCCGCTGGACGGCACCGCGGCGCTGAAGGACGAGGGCGACTTCCTCAAACAGGCCGCCGCGTCGACCGAGTACAAGGGCAAGACGTACGCCGTCCCGCAGGTGATCGACTCCATGGGCATCTTCTACAACAAGAAGATGTTCAAGGACGCCGGCGTCGAGCCGCCCGCGAAGATCGCCGACCTGAAGAGCATCGCCAAGAAGATCAAGGAGAAGACCGGCAAGACCGGTCTCTACCTGCGCGGCGACGACTCGTACTACTTCCTCTCCTTCCTCTACGGCGAGGGCGGCGACCTGGTCGACGCCGACTCGAAGACCGTCACCGTGGACAACGCCGAAGGCACCAAGGCGTTCGGCGTCGTGAAGGACCTCGTCGACTCCGGGGCGGCCAAGACCGACGCCACGGACGGCTGGGAGAACATGATGTCGTCGTTCAAGAACGGCGACGTCGCGATGATGATCAACGGCCCCTGGGCCGTGGCCGACACGCTGACCGGCAAGGAGTTCACCGACAAGGCGAACCTCGGCATCTCCACGGTGCCGGCCGGCTCCGCCGGGCAGGGCGCGCCGCAGGGCGGCCACAACCTGGGCGTCTACGCGGGCTCCAAGAACCTGGACGCCTCCTATGCCTTCGTCGAGTACATGACCTCGGTCGAGTCCCAGGCCCAGACCGCCGGTGAGCTGAACCTGCTGCCGACCCGCACCTCCGCGTACGCCAAGAAGGAGGCCGTGGACAGCGAGATCGTCCAGTTCTTCAAGCCGGTCGTCGAGACCGCGGTCGAGCGTCCCTGGATCCCGGAGACCGGCAGCCTCTTCGCCCCGCTGAACGTCGAGTACACCAAGGTCCTCACCGGCCAGACCACGCCCGAGAAGGCGGCCGAGGCGACCGGCGACTCCTACCGCAAGCTCCTCAAGGGCTGGAAGTAACTCAGGAAGGCAGGCCGACTGATGGCTGTCCACACCAGCCAGTCGGTGGCGAAGGCCGCGGGCGACGACGTCGCCCGCGGCCGGAGCCGCGGTACTGGTAACCCCCCGCCGCCGAGCAGGCTCCGGCGCGCCCTCTCGGTCCACTGGTACGCCTGGACCATGGTCGCCCCGGTCGTGCTCGTGATCGGCGTGATCATCGGCTACCCGCTGGTCCGCGGTATCTGGCTGTCGCTGACCGACGCCAACGAGCGCAACGTGGCCCGGTCCATCGGCGTCAACGAGATGCCCGCCACCTACGAGTTCGTGGGCCTGGACAACTACGCCGACGCCCTGACCGGCAGCCAGTTCCTCGGGACCCTGGGCTGGACGCTGGTGTGGACGGTCTCCTGTGTGGCCATCACCTTCTGCCTGGGCATGGCCCTGGCCAACATCCTCAACCGCAGGATCGTCGGCCGCTCCGCCTACCGCATGGCGCTGATCCTGCCCTGGGCCATCCCCGGCTTCGTCTCCGTCTTCGCCTGGCGCTTCCTCTACAACGAGAACAACGGGCTGCTCAACAAGATCCTCGGCGGCGCCGGGATCGACGGCATACCCTGGCTGAACGACCCCACCTGGGCCAAGTTCTCCGTCATCGCCGTCAACGTCTGGCTCGGTGTGCCGTTCATGATGGTCGCCCTGCTCGGCGGACTGCAGTCGATCCCCTCGGAGCAGTACGAGGCCGCGGAGATGGACGGTGCCACCGCCTGGCAGCGCTTCCGCCACGTCACGCTCCCCGGACTGCGCCCGGTCTCCACCACGGTGGTCCTGCTCTCCACCATCTGGACCTTCAACATGTTCCCGGTGATCTTCCTGCTGACCCGCGGCGGACCCGGTGAGGCCACCCAGATCCTGGTGACCCAGGCGTACAAATTCTCCTTCGAGATCAGCCCGCGCGACTTCGCGCAGTCCTCCACCTGGGGCGTGCTGATCCTCGTACTCCTGATGCTCTTCGCCATGGTGTACCGGCGAGTGCTCCGCACGCAGGGAGACAACTGGTGACCACCGCTACGGCAACCCCCGCTACGGCAACCCCCGCCCGGCACGGCGCCCGCAAGCCCCGCAAGCGCGGCGACCGCTCGCCGGTCGCCTCCCTGGCCCTGCACCTCACCCTGATCATCACGTCGGTGATCGCGGTCTTCCCGGTGCTGTGGGTCCTGCTGACCTCGCTGAAGCCCGCGAAGTTCGCGTCCACCACGGACTTCTTCAAAGAGACGACCTTCGAGAACTACACGAACCTGATCAAGGACACCGAGTTCCTGAGCTGGTTCGCCAACTCCGTGATCGTCGCGGGGCTCTCCACCGTCATCGGTGTCTTCGTCTCCGCCACCACCGGCTACGCCGTCAGCCGCTTCCGCTTCCCCGGCAAGCGTGGGCTGATGTGGACCCTGCTGGTCACCCAGATGTTCCCGGTGGCCGTCCTCATCGTGCCGATCTACAACATCATGTCGACGATGGGCCTGCTCAACCAGCCGGCCGGACTCGTCATCACCTACCTCACCATCTCGGTGCCCTTCTGCGCCTGGATGATGAAGGGCTTCTTCGACACGATCCCGCGCGAGATCGACGAGTCGGGCCAGGTCGACGGGCTCACCCCGTTCGGCACGTTCTGGCGGCTCATCCTGCCGCTCGCCAAGCCCGGCCTCGCCGTCACCGCCTTCTACTCCTTCATCACCGCCTGGGGCGAAGTGGCGTACGCCTCCGCGTTCATGGTCGGTGACGAGAACCTCACTCTCGCCGGCGGACTGCAGAAGTTCGTCAACCAGTACGGAGCCCAATGGGGCCCGATGACCGCGGCGTCCGTGCTCATCGCGATCCCGGCCGCGCTGGTCTTCCTCTTCGCGCAGAAGCACCTGGTCACCGGCATGTCCGCCGGAGCCGTGAAGGGCTGACGCACAGTCCGCACGACCGTACGACCGCACCCGTCACGGCGGCGCCGGTTCCCCGACCCGGTCCCGGCGCCGCCCCCCACCCCAGACACCCCAGGGACGACATGACCCAGCACCTCGCTGCCCCCTCCACCGGCACGTCCGACGACGCCCCGGGCCACCGCACCGGCTGGTGGCAGGACGCGGTGATCTACCAGGTGTACCCGCGCAGCTTCGCCGACGGCAACGGCGACGGCATGGGGGACCTCGCGGGTGTCACCGCGCGGCTCCCGTACCTCCGGGACCTCGGTGTGGACGCCGTCTGGCTCAGCCCCTTCTACGCCTCGCCGCAGGCCGACGCGGGTTACGACGTCGCCGACTACCGGGCGATCGACCCGATGTTCGGTACGCTCCTCGACGCCGACGCGCTGATCCGCGAGGCCCACGGCCTGGACCTGCGCATCATCGTCGACCTGGTCCCCAACCACTCCTCCGACCAGCACGAGTGGTTCAAGCGCGCCCTCGCCGAGGGCCCCGGCTCCGCCCTGCGCGAGCGCTACCACTTCCGCCCCGGCAAGGGCACCGACGGCGAACTCCCGCCCAACGACTGGGAGTCCATCTTCGGCGGCCCCGCCTGGACCCGGACCACCGACCCGGACGGCACCCCCGGCGACTGGTATCTGCACCTCTTCGCGCCGGAGCAGCCCGACTTCAACTGGGAACACCCGGCTGTCGCCGACGAGTTCCGCTCCATCCTGCGCTTCTGGCTCGACATGGGCGCCGACGGCTTCCGCGTCGACGTCGCCCACGGCCTCGTCAAGGCGGAGGGCCTGCCGGACCTCGGATCGCACGACCAGCTGAAGCTGCTGGGCAACGATGTCATGCCGTTCTTCGACCAGGACGGTGTGCACGAGATCTACCGCAGCTGGCGCATGATCCTCGACGAGTACCCCGGCGACCGCATTCTCGTCGCCGAGGCGTGGACCCCCACCGTCGAGCGCACCGCCAACTACGTGCGCCCCGACGAGATGCACCAGGCCTTCAACTTCCAGTACCTGTCGACCGCCTGGGACGCCGCCGAGCTGCGCACCGTCATCGACTCCTCGCTCGACGCGATGCGTCCGGTGGGTGCCCCCACCACCTGGGTGCTCTCCAACCACGACGTCACCCGGCACACCACCCGCTTCGGCAACCCGCCGGGCCTGGGCACCCAGATCCGCACCCCCGGCGACCGTGAGCTCGGCCTGCGCAGGGCACGCGCGGCGACCCTGCTGATGCTGGCCCTGCCCGGCTCCGCCTACGTCTACCAGGGCGAGGAGCTGGGCCTGCCCGACGTCACCGACCTGCCCGACGAGGCCCGCCAGGACCCGTCCTTCTTCCGCGCCGAGGGCCAGGACGGCTTCCGCGACGGCTGCCGGGTGCCGATCCCGTGGACCCGCGAGGGCAGCTCGTACGGCTTCGGCGACGGAGGCAGCTGGCTGCCGCAGCCCGACAGCTGGGGCGGGCTCTCCGTCGAGGCGCAGACCGGTGTGGAGGGCTCCACTCTGGAGCTGTACCGCGCCGCGATCGCCGCCCGGCGCGAGCACCCGGGCCTCGGCGCCGGCACGGACGTCGAGTGGCTGGACGCCCCCGAGGGCGTGCTCGCCCTCGGCCGCCCCGGCTTCGTCTGCACCGTCAACACGACGGGCGAGCCGGTGCGGATCCCCGCCCCCGGCACCCTGCTGCTCGCCAGCGGCCCGGTGACCACCGACGGCGACACGGCCGAGCTGCCCGCCGACACCACGGTGTGGTGGACGGTGTGACCGTCCCCGCACCCAGGACCGGACCGGCGCTGCGGCTCTCCGACATCGCCGGTCAGGCCGCGGTCAGCGAGGCCACCGTCAGCCGGGTGCTGAACGGGAAGCCGGGCGTCGCGGACACCACGCGTCAGCGGGTGCTCGCGGCGCTCGACATCCTCGGCTACGAACGGCCCGTACGGCTGCGGCAGCGCAGCGCCGGACTGATCGGGCTGGTGACACCCGAGCTCACCAATCCGATCTTCCCGGCGTTCGCGCAGTCCGTGGAGCAGGTGCTCGCGGGGCACGGCTACACGCCCGTGCTCTGCACCCAGCTGCCCGGCGGCGCCACCGAGGACGAGCTCGTCGAACAGCTCGTCGAGCGTGGCGTGGGCGGCATCGTCTTCCTGTCCGGGCTGCACGCCGACACCTCGGCCGACCCGGCGCGCTACGCGGCGCTCACCGACCGGGGTGTGCCGTTCGTCCTGATCAACGGCTACAACGAGCGCATCAGCGCCCCGTTCGTCTCGCCCGACGACCAGGCCGCCGTACGCATGGCCGTCGGCCATCTCGCCGAGCTCGGTCACCGGCGGGTCGGCCTGGCGATCGGGCCGCAGCGCTACGTTCCCTCGCGCCGCAAGCGGGACGGCTTCGTCGACGCGGCCGTCTCTCTGCTGGGCATGGACCGCGATGAGGCCGAACTCCTCGTCTGTTCCACCCTGTTCAGCGTCGAGGGCGGTCAGGTCGCCGCGGGCGCCCTGCTCGACGCGGGCTGCACCGGCATCGTCTGCGGCAGCGACCTGATGGCGCTCGGCGTGGTCAGGGCGGCCCGGGGGAGGGGCCTCGACGTACCCCGCGACGTCTCCGTCGTCGGCTTCGACGACTCCCAGCTCATCGCCTTCACCGACCCGCCACTGACCACGGTGCGCCAGCCGGTGCAGGCGATGGCGGCGGCGGCGGTCGGCGCGCTGCTGGAGGAGATCGCGGGAAGTCCCGTGCAGCGTACGGAGTACGTGTTCCAGCCGGAACTGGTGGTACGGGGGTCCACCGCGGCGGCGCGCGCCGCCTGAAGCGCGGGTGCGTCGACGGTGCCGGGTCCGGAGGGGGGACCCGGCACCGACTCGCGCCCGGTGGGCCCCGGCGGCGGTGCTGATGACCGTCGTTGGGAAGTAGAGGACATCAGAATCGGACATAACGCCCGCATTTTGGTCCGTCTCCTCACAGTGACGGAGGCACAGCAGTGCACGGCGTCAAGGGAGGCCACGAGGTGCTTCAACATGCCCGTCATCATGAATGTGGCCGAAGCCCGGAAGGACCTTGCGCTCGCGACGCTCTCGGCGATCACACACGCTGACAGGCTGGGCAACCGCTCTGCCGCGCAACAGTGGAGGAACCTGGTGGCCGTGGATCTCTCCTTCTGCACCTCGCCGCTCTCCGAGGAGATCCGCGACGAAGGCCGAGCACAGGGCCTCGCGCACGGCCGAGCCGAGGACGTCCTGCTCGTCCTTGGCGTGCGTGGCATCGAGATCAGCGACGGAACCCGCGAGAAGGTCACGGCCTGCACCGATCCGGAACTTCTGAGCCAGTGGTTGGTCCGCGCCATCCGTGCCACCACCGCCGAAGAGATCTTCGGTGAGGAGCCCTCCGCCGATCGTCCATCCTGGACGGCACGTGATCTGCATGCAAGGACCGCTCCGATAGCCGTGGTCGTGCACGGATGAACCACCTCGGTGACGCGAACCTGCGCACCTGGACGCTGCGCTTCATGGCGCTCCTCGCCGCCGACACCCAGGATCAGCTTGCCTGGCTGCGCGAGCGTCAGCTGGAGACGAAGGACGTCGTCGACGAGCTGGAGCTCATCTGCCAGATCTCCGAAGGGCTCGCGGAGCGCGGAGCCTTCGAGCCAGAGGACCTGTGCTCCTTCCGGGCCATAGGCCGTCGCCTCGGCGAGATCGACGCCACCTCCCGGACCGGTCGCTGGGCCGACGCGCTGTCCGCGGATCCGGCGTGGAGCGAGATACGCCATCTCGCCCGCCAGATCCTCCTCGCGACGCTGGGCGACTGGCGTCAGCCACTGCCACGCCCCTGAGTGCCACCGGGAGGTCAGACGGTCAGCGCCGCAAGCTCCGCGTCGGCGCGCTCGGTGACCAGGGCGAGGACGCGTCCGGCGGCGGCCAGGTCCTCGGCGGGTATCCCGCCCCAGATGCGGGCGCTGAGGGGAGCGGTCTCCGCGCCGACGGAGGCGAGCAGCTCGCGTCCCGCGTCTGTGGGGCGAAGGTGCGCGCCGTCCGCATCGAGCAGTTGCTCGGCGATCAGTTCGTCGAGGGTGGCGCGGATGCCGGCCGGATCGGCCTTGAGGTAGCCCTGGACCTGGGCGACGAGATCGTCCGGCGTCTGCGGGGCGTCGGTGGTGATGGCCGCGCGCAGGACGATCTGCCCCTGGAACGTGCTGCCGTGCCGGGCCAGGACGTGCTCCAGGACGCCGCGGGCGGCGTAGTGGGCCAGGCCGAGGGTGCGGGCGTCGGCGACGGGTCCGGTGGTGGACGTATCGGTCATGGTGGTGTCCCCTGAGTGCTCTCGTCGTTCGGTACGGATGGAGCGATGGGTGCATCGAGCAGGGTCAGCAGCTCGTCGGTGAACGCGCGCGTCCGCGGGGCGTCGAGGCCGCCGAGCGGCTCCAGCACCTGCTGAAGCAGTTCCTGGACCACCACGATGGCCCGCTGCACGACGGCCTGGCCCTGCTCCGTGAGGGCGAGCTGTACGGCGCGCGGGTCGCGGGGATCTCGGGTGCGCTCGATCAGGCCATCCGACTCCAGGGCGCGCGCCAGCTTCGAGACGTACAGCGCCTCCAAGCCGGTGTGGTCGGCGAGCCGGCGCTGACTGGGCCGCTCGCCGACGCCTTGCAAGCCGTGCAGTGACGCGGCCAGTACGTACTGCGCGTGGGTGAGGCCCAGCGGTGCCACCGCGCGATCGACCGCGACACGCCACTTGTTGGCGAGCCGCCACACCAGAAAACCGGGTGTGGGGCCCGGCGAACCCTTACTCATGTCGAATAGAGTACTTAGCTACTATGTCCATGGCTACTGTTTTCGGCGGGTGGGACGGCGGTCCGATCGGCGGGTACGGCTCCGTCTGCCGGCCCGGGCGGCGACAGGGGACGGAACAGCCGCTTCAGGCGAGCTCCTTCCGGGACGGCACGACGACGCCGTACAGGTCGGCGATGGTGGCGAGCGCGCTGTAGTGCACCTGGTGGGCGTCCAGTTCGGTTCCGGCGACCGGCAGCGCCCGGGTGGCGCTGGCGTCGGCCACGACAGTGGGGCGGTTGCCGCGCAGGAAGGCGCCCTGGGCGGTGAAGGCCACGCACATGTGCGTCATGAAACCCGCGATGACCAGATCGGTGTTGCCCGCATCGTCGACGTGCCGGCCCAGGTCCGTCCCGACGAAGGCGTCCGGCGCCCGCTTCACGACGACGGGCTCACCGTCGACCGGTGCGACGCGGGGGTGGATCCGGCCGATCTCGGCCCGGATGTCGTACGGGGTGCCCTCGCCGCCGTCGTTGATGACATGGATGACCTTCGTGCCCTCCTGGCGGGCCCGGGCCAGCAGCTCGGCCGCGGCGTCCAGTGCGGCCTGCCAGCCGTCCAGCTCCATCACACCGGTCGTGTAGGTGTTCTGGTAGTCGATGAGGACCAGGGTCGATCCGGCGAGCTTCGCGGGGGTGTCGTCGAGACCGTTGAGCCGGCGCAGCGTCGTTCTGGGCATGGGGAACCACCTGGGGATCGAATGTCGGAGAGCAGCTCACCGGTGCGGTGACCTGCGCCTATGACGCTATGGCCACAACCGTGTGTCGGCAATGTCGTCTAACCTGCAGAAACCGACATCGACTTCACCGGCCCCGGGAGTTTCGTGAGCACCGTCAGACGGCTGATCGTCATCGTTCTCTTCGCCGGCGTCGACCTGCTCGACGTCACCGGCCCCCCGGAGGTGTTCTCCCTCGCGCGACGCGAGTCGGACGAAGCGGCGGGTTACGACGTGGTCCTCGCCGCCGAGACCATGGCCCCTGTCACGACCGGCGCCGGGGTACGCGTCCTCCCGGACGTCACCTTCGACGATCTGTCCACGAAGCGCATCGACACCCTGATCGTGCCCGGCGCGGTCGAGATCGACAGCCGTCGCCGCGTGCACCCGCTCACCGACCCCCACGTGGTGGCGCGGGTGAAGCAACTCGCCGACCGCACCCGGAGGGTCACCTCCGTCTGCGTCGGAGCGCACATCCTGGCGGCCGCCGGCCTGCTCGACGGAAAGCGCGCGACCACCCACTGGTCGACCGCGCAGCAGCTCGCCGCCGACCACCCGGCCGTCGAGGTCGACGCCGATCCGATCTTCGTCCGCGAGGGCGATGTGTGGACCGGCGCGGGAATCAGCGCCTGCCTCGATCTCTCACTCGCCCTCGTCGCGGACGACCTCGGCGAAGCCATCGCGCTGAGTGTCGCGCGGCAACTCGTGATGTACCTGAAACGGCCGAGCGGGCAGAGTCAGTTCAGCGTTCCCCTGGAGCAACTGTCCACGACGCGGCGCATCGAAGACCTCCGCCACCACATCATGCGCAACATCGGCGAGCCGCTCACCGTCGCGGACCTAGCCGAATACGCCCACATCAGTGACCGGCAGCTCACCCGGATCTTCAAGACCGAACTCGGCACGACTCCGCACGCCTACATCGAATCGGCCCGTGTCGAGGCGGCGCGGAGCCGGCTCGAATCCACCGACGCCACCCTCGAACGCGTCGCGTCCGCGTGCGGATTCGGCACCGTGGACACCCTCGTCAGGGCGTTCCGCCGCCGACTCGACACGACACCGACCGAGTACCGGCGCCGCTTCCGGACCGGCAGGGCCTGAGCGGCGCCACCTCGGCCCCCGGCGGTCTCAGGCGGAAGCCGAGAGCGCGGCGGCGGTCTCCCGTGCGAACGCGTCAGGGTTGTCCAGCATGATGTTGTGCCCGCAGTCCGGGACCGGGACCAGCCGCACACCGGCTTCGGTGAGCGCCCCGGCCCCGGCAGGCGCGCCGTCGGCCTCCGGGTACAGGTAGGTACGGGGGACGGTCAGCTCCAGCAGCAGCTCACGCATCGTGGGAGTGGTCCCGCGGGTGAGGTGCACGGCGGTGCGGTGGAGGCCCTCCAGGCCGGCCAGGCGCATCGTGGACCACCAGTGGGGGCCCGCCAGGTCGCGGATCTGCCGCCACCCGCCCGCCAGGAAGTCGGCCTCGGAGAGCGCGGCGATCCCGCTGCTTCCCGGGGCGCCGAGTACGGGCGTCACGGGGTCGAGATTCGCGTCCACCAGGACCAGCCGTGACACCAGCCGCGGGTGACGTGCCGCCAGGACCACGGCGACGGAGCCGCCCATGCTGTGCGCCACCAACTCCGCGCCGATGAGGCCCGCGTGCGTCAGGGCGGTGGCCAGCGCGTCGGCGTGTGATTCCAGGCGGTAGTCGAAGCCCGTCGGCCGGTCGCTGATGCCGTGCCCCAGCAGGTCGACGAGCAGGGACCTGCGGCCGGTGAGCAGCGGGTGCGCGGCGGCCTGTGCGAAGTAGGCGGGGGAGGTGGCGCCGAGGCCGTGCACATGGACGCGGGCCGGCTCCTCTCCGGGCAGCTCCACCCAGCGGATCCGGTCCCCTCCGGGGGTCACAGCAGCATCGCGCACGCGTCGCCCTCCAACTCCTGACTCACCGGAAGAGCGTACGAGACGCCCGGCGTCGAGGCGTCGTCGGGAGCTTGCGGACAGAGAGCGGCCCGATACGGAGGGCTGGGCTGTCCGCAGCCTCCCGATGACGGTGTCGCCGGAGAGGCCCCGGCGTCGGCCCGGGATGGGCCGGCGGGGAAGCGACGCCCGGACCTCTCCGCGCAGTGACCGGCCCGGCCGGCCGGGCGCGTGGGGCCCGGGGTGCCGGACCCCCGGCCGGCCGGGCCGGAGTCGGGACGAACTTAACAGCCCCGCAATATTTTGCGTAAGACCTTGCAGGACTCTTTTTCCAGTATTTCGAGGATGTGAGCGGGAGGTAATCGCGTCGTGTCCAGGGGGTTGACCAGGGCAGGTCAGGCTCGTACGGTCTGCCGCACACGAAGTTTTGCATCCTTGCTGCAAGAACCTTCATGAGCCTTGACGGCACGGCGCGTTGCCACGTGAGGCTGCTCCGCCATCCCCGCACCTTCCCCCACCGCAGGAGGAACGTCATGGCACGCAGACCCCTGTCTGCCGCGCTCGCCCTCGCCACGGGCGCCGCAGTCCTCGCTGTCCCCGCCGGGTTCGGCGCCGGGACCGCCCAAGCCGCGCCGCCCGGCGAGAAGGACGTCACCGCGGTGATGTTCGAGTGGAAGTTCGACTCCGTGGCCAAGGCGTGCACGGACAGCCTCGGCCCTGCCGGCTACGGCTACGTCCAGGTCTCGCCGCCCCAGGAACACATACAGGGCGGCCAGTGGTGGACCTCGTACCAGCCCGTCAGCTACAGGATCGCCGGCCGTCTCGGCGACCGTACGGCCTTCGCGAACATGGTCAGCACGTGCCACGGCGCGGGCGTCAAGGTCATAGCCGACTCGGTCATCAACCACATGTCGGCCGGAACGGGCACCGGCACAGGCGGGTCCTCGTACAGCAAGTACGACTATCCGGGCCTGTACTCGGTCAATGACATGAACGACTGCCAGTCGCAGATCAACAACTACGGCGACCGCGCCAACGTCCAGAACTGCGAACTGGTGGGCCTCGCCGACCTGGACACCGGCGAGGAGTACGTACGCGGCAAGATCGCCGGCTACCTCAACGACCTGCTCTCCCTCGGCGTCGACGGCTTCCGCATCGACGCCGCCAAGCACATCCCGGCCGGCGACCTCGCCAACATCAAGTCCAGGCTCAGCAACCCCGGCGTGTACTGGAAGCACGAGGCCATCTACGGGGCCGGCGAGGCCGTCTCGCCCACCGAGTACCTCGGCAGCGGCGACGTCCAGGAGTTCCGCTACGGCCGCAGCCTCAAGCAGGTGTTCAACAACGAGAACCTCGCCAACCTCAAGAACTTCGGCGAGGGCTGGGGCTTCATGGAGTCGGGCAGGTCCGCCGTCTTCGTCGACAACCACGACACCGAACGCGGTGGCGACACCCTGAACTACAAGGACGGCGCCAACTACACCCTGGCGAGCGTCTTCATGCTGGCCTATCCCTACGGCTCCCCGGATGTCCACTCCGGCTACGAGTGGTCCGACAAGGACGCGGGCCCGCCCAGCGGCGGCCAGGTCAACGCCTGCTACAGCGAAGGCTGGAAGTGCCAGCACGCCTGGCGCGAGATCTCCTCCATGGTCGGCTTCCGCAACGCCGCCCGTGGCCAGGGCGTCTCGAACTGGTGGGACAACGGTGGTGACCAGATCGCCTTCGGCCGGGGCTCCAAGGCGTACGTCGCCATCAACCACGAGGGCTCCTCGCTGACCCGCACGTTCCAGACGTCGCTGCCCGCCGGTGACTACTGCGACGTCCAGTCCGGCAAGGGCGTCACCGTCAACGGCTCCGGACAGTTCACCGCCACCTTGGGCGCGAACACCGCCGTCGCGCTGCACGTCAACGCCCGTACCTGCTCCGGCGGTACCACCCCGGACCCGGGGGCCGGTCAGTCCGGTGCCTCGTTCGGGGTCAGTGCCACCACCCAGCCCGGCCAGAACGTCTACGTCACTGGCAGCCAGGCCGCGCTCGGCAACTGGGCGCCCGGCAGTGCGCTGAAGCTCGACCCGGCGACGTACCCCGTCTGGAAGCTCGATGTCGCCCTGCCCGCCGGGACGTCGCTCGAGTACAAGTACGTCCGCAAGGACGCGAGCGGCAACGTCACCTGGGAGAGCGGCGCCAACCGCACCGCCACCGTGCCCGCCTCCGGCAAAGCCGCCCTGACCGCCGACGTCTGGCGCAGCTGAACCACACCCGGCGGGCCGGGGACGCGAGGGTGAGCGTCCCCGGCCCGCACCGCTCCACACCGCCCGATCCCCGAAAGAGGAGTACCCGCCCGTGTCCCGAACCACCCTCCGGCGGGGAGCCGTCGCCGCACTGTGCGCGGCGCTGCTGCCCGTCGTGCCGGCGGCCTCCGCGTCCGCCGCGCCCAGACCGCCCTCCCCGCCCTCGGACGCGAAACTCGCCGGGGAACCGGCCAGGAACGACCTGACCCGCGAGCAGTTCTACTTCGTGCTGCCGGACCGGTTCGCCAACGGCGACACCTCCAACGACCGGGGCGGCCTCAACGGCTCGCGGCTGGAGACCGGCTACGACCCCACGGACAAGGGCTTCTACCAGGGCGGCGACCTCAAGGGCCTCACCCAGCGGCTCGACTACATCAAGGGCCTCGGCACCACCGCGATCTGGCTCGCCCCGATCTTCAAGAACCGTCCCGTCCAGGGCACGGGCGACAACGCGTCGGCCGGCTACCACGGCTACTGGATCACCGACTTCACCCAGGTCGACCCGCACTTCGGGACCAACGCCGACCTCACGAAGCTGATCGACAAGGCCCACGGCAAGGGCATGAAGGTCTTCTTCGACGTCATCACCAACCACACGGCGGACACAGTCGACTACGCCGAGAAGACGTACGGCTACAAGCCCAAGGGCGCCTTCCCGTACCTCGACGAGAACGGCCGTCCCTTCGACGACACCCAGGGCGTCGAGGACGTGGACGCGGGCTCCTTCCCGTACACCCCGGTGAACACGGGGAAGAAGGTCCCCGCCTGGCTCAACGACAGCACGATGTACCACAACCGGGGCGACTCGACCTACGCCGGCGAGTCCACCGAGTACGGCGACTTCTCCGGCCTCGACGACCTGTGGACCGAGCGCCCCGAGGTCGTCTCCGGCATGGAGAAGATCTACGAGAAGTGGGTCCGCGACTTCGACATCGACGGCTTCCGCATCGACACCGTCAAACACGTCGACCTCGACTTCTGGACCCGGTGGGCCACCGCCCTCGACGACTACGCGGCGAAGCGCGGCCGCGACGACTTCTTCATGTTCGGCGAGGTCTACTCCGCCGACACCGCGATCACCTCGCCCTACGTGACGCGGGGCAGGCTCGACGCCACGCTCGACTTCCCCTTCCAGGAAGCCGCCCGGCAGTACGCCTCCCAGGGCGCCCCGGCCTCGAAGCTCGCCTCGGTCTACGGTGACGACTACCGCTACACCACCGACAAGGCCAACGCCTACGAGCAGGTCACCTTCCTCGGCAACCACGACATGGGCCGCATCGGCACCTTCCTGAAGCAGGACAACCCGAAGGCCGGCGACGCCGAGCTCCTGGACCGCGCCCGCCTCGCCGACGAGCTGATGTTCCTCGGCCGCGGCAACCCGGTCGTCTACTACGGCGACGAGCAGGGCTACACCGGAGCGGGCGGCGACAAGGACGCCCGCCAGACGATGTTCGCGTCGAAGACCGCCGACTACCTCGACGACGACCAGCTGGGCACCGACCGTACGCACGCCTCCGACGCCTACGACACGACCCACCCGCTCTACCGCTCCATAGCGGCCCTGTCGAAGCTCACCGAGGAGCACCCGGCGCTGCGCGACGGTGTGCAGACCGAGCGCTACTCCAAGGACTCCGTCCACGCCTTCTCGCGTACGGACGCCAAGCGCCCGTACGAATACGTCGTGGCAGCCAACAACGCCACCGAGGCGAAGACCGTCGAGCTGCCCACCGAGTCGGCCGGCATGAACTTCCGCACCCTGTACGGCGGTTCCGGTGCCGTCCGCAGCGGCTCCGACAAGACCGTCGAGGTCACCGTGCCCGCGCTGTCCAGCGTCGTGCTCCGCGCCGACAAGCCGCTCGGCACCACCGCCACCAAGCCGTCGGTCACCCTGAAGGCTCCGGCCGCCGGAGCCACCGGCACCGTCGAGCTCAGTGCCGACGTCGACGGCGGCGGGCTCAACCGCGTCGTCTTCGCCGCGCAGACCGGCAACGGCAAGTGGGTCACCCTCGGCTCCGCCGATCACGCGCCGTACAAGGTCACCCAGCACCTGGACGAGTCGGTGAAGGCCGGGACCGCGCTGCGCTACAAGGCCGTGGTCGTCGACCGCGCCGGACGCACCGCGAGCGCCCTGGCCTCCACCACCGCGGGCCAGGCACCGCCCGCCCCGAAGCCCGTCGCCGTCGAACGTGACCACGCCGTCGTCCACTACAAGCGCGCCGACGGCGACTACGAGGGCTGGCAGCTGAAGTCCGGCGGCAAGAGCGCCGACTTCATCGGCCGGGACGCCTACGGAGCCTTCGCCTGGATCGATCTCGACGAGGGTGCCTCCTCGGTCCCGTACACGGTCGAGAGGAACGGCACGGCCGACGGCCCCGAGCGCACCGTCGACCTGGCCAGGACCGGCCAGGTCTGGATCGAGCAGGGCAAGGACGAGCAGGCCACCGAGGCTCCCGAGGCCCCGGCGCAGGACACCTCCAAGGCCGTCCTGCACTACCACCGCGCCGACGGCGACTACGACGGCTGGGGCCTGCACACCTGGACGGGTGCCTCCGCCCCCACGGACTGGGCGAAGCCCCTGCAGCCCGTGAAGACCGACGCCTACGGCGTCACCTTCGAGGTGCCGCTCACCGACGGCGCCACCTCGCTCAGCTACATCCTCCACAAGGGCGACGAGAAGGACCTCCCGAGCGACCAGTCCCTCGACATCGCCTCGTACGGGCACGAGGTCTGGATGCTCGGCGGGAAGTCCGGCTACCTGCTGCCGCAGGCCGGCGGCGTGCCCACCCCGGACCTGACCGAGGCCGAGGCCCAGTGGATCGACGCGAACACCGTCGTCTGGAAGGTGAAGGCCACCGACGCCACAAGCCAGCAGCTCGTGTATGCCAAGAACGGCGGCATCTCCGTCGTCGACGGCGCCCTCTCCGACGAGGGGCGGTGGCTCCGGCTCGGCGCCACCGAACTCACCGACGCCCAGAAGGCGAAGTACCCGCACCTCAAGGACTATCCGGCGTTCACCGTCGACACCCGTGACCGGGACAGGGTCCGCGAATCCCTGCGCGGCCAGCTGATCGCCACCCAGCGCGCCGCCAACGGCGCCCTGCTCGCCGCCACCGGCGTACAGACCGCTGGTGTGCTGGACGCCCTGTACGGGAAGGCCGCGAGCGGCGCCGCCCTCGGACCCGTCTTCCGCAAGAGCGGCCCGACGCTCTCCGTCTGGGCACCCACCGCCCGCACCGTCTCGCTCGAACTCGGCGGGAAGACCGTCCCGATGCGGCGCGACGACCGCACCGGCGTCTGGTCGGTCACCGGCGGGAAGAGCTGGAACGGCAAGCCCTACCGCTACGCCGTCCAGGTCTGGGCACCCACCGTCCAGAAGATGGTCACCAACAAGGTGACCGATCCCTACTCCACCGCCCTGACCGCCGACTCCGCCCGCAGCCTCGTCGTCGACCTCGACGACCCGAAGCTCGCTCCACGCGGCTGGCCCGGCCTGAAGAAGCCCGCCGCCGTCCCGATGCGCGACGCCCAGATCCAGGAGCTGCACATCCGCGACTTCTCGGTGACGGACACCACGTCGAAGCACCCCGGCGAGTACCTCGCCTTCACCGACACCCGCTCCGACGGCATGAAGCACCTCAAGGAGCTCGCGGACTCCGGCACCAGCTACGTCCACCTGCTGCCCGCCTTCGACATCGGGACGATCCCCGAGAAGAAGTCCGACCAGCAGAAGCCGGCTTGCGACCTGTCCGTCTACGCCCCCGACTCGGAGGAACAGCAGGCCTGCGTCGCGAAGGCCGCCGCGAAGGACGCCTTCAACTGGGGATACGACCCGCTGCACTACACGGTCCCCGAGGGCAGTTACGCCTCCGACCCCGACGGCCCGAAGCGCACAGCCGAGTTCCGGCAGATGGTGCAGGGGCTCAACGGCGCCGGACTGCGGACCGTCATGGACGTCGTCTACAACCACACCGTCGCCTCCGGCCAGGACGACAAGTCCGTCCTCGACAGGATCGTGCCCGGCTACTACCAGCGGCTCCTGGAGGACGGCACCGTCGCCACCTCGACCTGCTGCGCCAACACCGCGCCCGAGAACACCATGATGGGCAAGCTCGTCGTGGACTCGATCGTCACCTGGGCCAAGGAGTACAAGGTCGACGGCTTCCGCTTCGACCTGATGGGACACCACCCCAAGGAGAACATCCTCGCGGTCCGGGAGGCCCTCGACGAGCTGACCGTCGCCAAGGACGGCGTCGACGGGAAGAAGATCATCCTGTACGGCGAGGGCTGGAACTTCGGTGAGATCGCCGATGACGCCCGCTTCGTCCAGGCCACCCAGAAGAACATGGCCGGCACCGGCATCGCCACCTTCTCCGACCGCTCCCGCGACGCCGTGCGCGGCGGCGGCCCCTTCGACGAGGACCCCGGTGTCCAGGGCTTCGCCTCCGGCCTCTACACCGACCCCAACACCTCGGCAGCCAACGGCACCGAGGCCGAACAGAAGGCCCGGCTGCTCCACTACCAGGACCTGATCAAGGTCGGCCTCACCGGCAACCTCGCCGACTACACCTTCACCGACACCCAGGGCCGTACGGTCAAGGGCTCGGCCGTCGACTACAACGGCGCCCCCGCCGGATACGCCGCGGCACCCGGTGACGCGCTCGCCTACGCCGACGCCCACGACAACGAAACCCTCTACGACGCCCTCGCCTTCAAGCTCCCGGCGGACACCTCGGCCGCCGACCGGGCCCGCATGCAGGTCGTGGCGATGGCCACCGCCGTGCTCTCGCAGGGACCGGCGCTCTCCCAGGCCGGCACCGACCTGCTCCGCTCCAAGTCGCTGGACCGCAACTCCTACGACAGCGGCGACTGGTTCAACGCGCTGCACTGGGACTGCCGCAAGGGCAACGGCTTCGGACGGGGACTGCCGCCCGCCGCCGACAACAAGGACAAGTGGTCCTACGGCAAACCGCTGCTGACCGCCGCCGCGCTCACCCCCGGGTGCGCGCAGATCACCGGCGCCTCCGCCGCGTACCAGGACCTGCTCACCATCCGCACCACCGAGAAGGACTTCGGCCTCGCCACCGCCGAGCAGGTCCAGGACACCCTGTCCTTCCCGCTCTCCGGCAAGGAGGAGACCCCCGGCGTGATCACGATGCGCCTGGGCGACCTGGTCGTCGTCATGAACGCCACCCCCGGTACGCAGAGCCAGGACATCCCCGGGCTCGCCGGGAAGGCGTACGCCCTGCATCCCGTCCAGGCGGCGGGCGCGGACGCCGCCGTCAAGAAGTCCTCGTACGAGAAGAAGGCGGGCAGCTTCACCGTCCCGGGACGCACGGTCGCCGTGTTCACCCGGAGCTGACGCCCGCCGCTCCGGCCGGCCCCGGCTCCCGCCTCTCGTGGCGGAAGCCGGGGCCGGCCGCGTTCTGCGTGGTGACCGCGCTCACGTGAAAACTACGGCGGCAGGGGGGTGCGGACTTTTCGCCGGTCCTCGGCCCATCACCTGCGCCCGCCGAAGTCCCAGTCATGAACTTCCACGCCGGCATACCGGTCCGGCGTCAGGACGGCGCGCGCCGTGTCCGGGTCGGAGGCCGTGAGCAGCACCGCCGTACCCAGCCAGGTGGCGCCGTCGTCGGACAGCAGCGGCCCGTACGCGATCAGCTCGTCCCGGTCGGGCGGCACCGCGAGGTCGGCGGGCCGGCCCGAGCCGAGGCCCAGCACCAGGTAGCGGTTGCCACCGGTCCGGTCACCGGGGAACTCCCACATGGTGCGCCCCAGCAGGTTGCGCCACCGGCGCAGCAGTACGTCCCGGTAGGCGCCGGCCTGGTAGTTGGGCTCGTCGAATGCGAACGCGCGGGCGGTGGCGGCATCGGGCAGGTCGACGATGTGCACGCTGCCGGTGGGTGTCTCGTCGTCGGCGAAGGTCGGGCCGCGAGCGATCAGCTCCTCGGCGTACCGGTCCATGTAGGACCAGTGCTCTTCCACCAGCTCGTTGCGTAACGTGAGGGAGCCGGGCCGGTCGCGGTGGTAACAGAAGAACTCCATACCCACAGTCTGCGCTCACTTGTGCGGGCGGCGGGATCACGCGAAGCTGATGCCGTACACGTGCGTGCACGCTGTACATGTATACGGACCCGCACCCGCAACCAGGAGCGCTTGATGCCGCAGATCACCGTCGACTACTCCGCCGAGCTCGACGACAGCTTCGACCGCCGCGGTTTCGCCCTCGCCCTGCACCCGCTCGTCGCCGAGACCGTCTCCACCAAGGTCCCCGCCTGCAAGACCCGCTTCCGCAGGGCCGAGGACTCCGTCGTCGGTGACGCCCCGGCCGGAGACTCCATCGTGAACGTCTCCATCGCGATGCTGCCCGGCCGGACCCCCGAGATCAAGGCGCAGCTGACGGAGGCCGTCCTGGAGCTGCTGTCCGGGCACCTGAAGCCGGTCGACGGCATCACCGTCCACGCCTCGGCCGAGGTGCGGGACCTGGACGCGTCCTACCGCAAGAACTGAGGAAGCCGCTGCGGCGGGACGGCCGGGGCGGCGGGGGCCAGGACCGAGAGCCTGGAGAGCAGTTCACCGAACGGGCCGTCCGCCGGCTCCTGCGCGAAGACCCGCAGCATGATGCCGGCCATCTCCTGGTCGTACGCGGCGCTCACCGACGCCAGCGCCGCGAAGTCGTGCACCAGCTGCAACTCCAGCTCTCCACGCGGAATGCGCTTCCCGTCGAGCCAGAGCAGCGCCGTCGACTCCGCCAGCGACACCCAGGACCGCACGACGAGCTCCAGCCTGGCGGGCGGGTGCGGGACGCCGAGATGCGCGACGATCTGCTCGTACGCCGCCTGCCGCACCCCGTCCACCAGGGCGTCGGCCGTGGAGGAACCGCCCACCGGGCCGCCTCGCATCAGCGCGGCGAAGCCCGGACCGTGCTCCTCGACGAAGTCGAAGAACCGGCGCATCACCCGCATCAGGCGAGCCCCCAGGGGCCCTTCGTGCGCCTCCAGGAAGCGGCCCGCAAGCTCGTCGGCGGCCCTCTTCAGCGCCGCCTCGTACAGGCTGCGCTTCCCCGGGAAGTAGTGGTAGACGAGCGGGCGCGAGATGCCGGCCGCCGCCGCGATCTCGTCGATGGACACATCGTCGGGCGAGCGGTGACTGAACAACTCCAGCGCGACACCGATCAACTGGGCCCTGCGCTCATCGACGCCCATCCTGCGTCGCACCCCGGTCGTCATGCCGAACAGCCTAACGGGACAGGGCAAGTGACCTGCGCCTGCCCGCCCCCGGCCTCAGCGCAGGGAGCCCACCCGGCTGCCGTCCGCCAGCAGCCCGTCCAGCCGGGGCCGGTCGCCCTCCCTGGCGGGCAGCGCCAGCAACCGCCCGTGCGCCTTGCCCCGCACACCTCCGGTCGCGGTCAGGACGGCGAACTGCCGTGAGCCCGCCGCCAGTACGTACCACCGGCCGCCGTCCGACTTCCAGAGCACGCCCGCCAGCACCCGGGGCCTGCGTATCCCGCAGTCCGGCGAGTCCACGGCACGGGCCGCGACCGCCGCCGGCGCCCCGGCGCCGCCCGAGAGCTCGGGCGGCGCCTGGAACTGGGCCAGGACCCTGCTGCCCGTGCCCCGCCAGGTGTCCGCCCTGGTGCAGAACCACAGGGCGTCCCCCTCTCCCTCCGGCAGCCGCTGCTTCGCGTACTGCCAGGAGTTCACCGACCGCACGCCGTTGGACCGCACCGCCGGCAGCAGACAGGCCGTGCGCGCCCAGCTCTCCCGCTCGGCCCGGCCCGCCACGTCGTGCGGGGCCGACGGCGCACCGGAGGTGAGGCGTACGGGAGTGATCTCACCGAGATCCGTCAACAGCCGCGCCGCGGTGCCGTCCCGCGACTCCAGGGCCTGCCAGGAACGGCAGTCGGCCCGGCCGCCCTCCTCGGTCTCCGGCAGCGTCAGCGGGTCCGTCACCCCGTGACGGTCGCGGGCCAGCGGCCGGGCCGCCTCGTGCGGCGCGAGCAGGTCGCGTACGCCGACGTCCCGCACCCAGGGCGCGGTCAGATAGCGGATCCGGCCGGCACGGCGCTCCACCACCAGGGCGCTCGCCGCCACCGCGTCCGCGCCGTCCACCCGGGCGAAGTCCAGCGCGGCACCCCCGGACGGATCGGCGTTGCGGGGCTCGGCGTAGCGCACGACGCGCAGGCCGTCGTGGAACAGCACCACGGCAGCCCGGCCCACCTCGCCCGCGTACAGCAGCTGCGGCGGTCCCATCGGCGGCCCGCCGGGCGTCCCGGGCGTCGCCGTCGCGGCCACCGCCGGGCCGGGCCGTGCCCACGCGGCGAGGGCGCGGCCCAGCAGGCCGGTGTCCCCGGCCCGGTCGCCGCGTGTGGGCCAGACGGTGAAGTCCCTGCGCGTGGAGCCCCGCCAGAGCCCGCCGGGCACCCGGCGAACCTCGGCCGGGTCCAGGGCCTGCTGGGCGGCGTGGTTGCGTGAGTAGAGCGGGGCGGAAGAGGCGCCGGGTCCGCCCAGGCCGTCCCCCGGCATCAGCACGAGAGTCCCGCAGACCAGCAGGGCGCCGGCACCGGCCAGAAGGGCCCGTCCGCGCCGCCGGCGGCGGACCGGATCGGTCGGCCTGGCCTGCAGCGAGCACGGGTCGAACTCCGGTGAGGCCAGCAGGGCGTGGGGCGCCGTGAGCGAGTCGGCCTCCAGCAGCGCCGCCCGGGGGTCGTCGACATCCGCCGCCTCCAGGACCCGGCACACCTCGGCGTCGTCGAGCCCTTCGAGCCCCCGCAGCACATGTGCGGCCCGGCAGGGCCCCGACGTGTCGGCCAGCGCCTGCTCCAGAGCCAGCTCGTCCGCGCCGCAGGAGTGCGGGAACAGCCGCAGCCCCCACACCTGCGGCACCAGCGGCGGGAACTGCGCCCGCCGCGGCCGGCCGAACCGGAGCAACGGCAGCCCCGCCTCCAGCGCGGAACGCAGCACCCGGAGACGTACGTACGCGTACGCGCTCCCCGGATCTCCGGTCCGCGCTCCGGCCAGGGCCCGCTGGACCAGCCAGTGGGCCGACAACACCCGCCGGTTACGGCCGAGGGAGGGGGCCAGCACGAGATACGCGAGCCGCACCAGCCGGGCGTAGTGCTCGGCCGGCGTGGCCTCGGCCCGCTGCCCGGCGGCCTGCTCCGCATACGGGCGGCCGGCGGACGGCGGTACTGCTCGCAGTGGGGGCATATTCAGCTGAACGAGCGAATGGTGCGATGGTCACTCCGGCGTGCGCGCTCCGGAGCGGGTTGTGCGGTTTCCCCCCGGAAGCCCGGGGCCCCGGGGCACGATGGCCGCATGGCGGAACAGCGGGAGTGGCGACTACGGCGAGCCGGCCGGATGTCCGTGGCCGTGCTGGCGGGGATCGGACTGCTCACCGCGTGCGGCGGGGGAGCGGACGGGGACGACAAGCCCGCCGTGCCGCCCACCGCGAGCGGGACCCTGGAGCAGCTCGCGTCGAAGGCGCGCTGCGAGCCGGACATGCAGACCGATGCCGAGGAGCTCAGGCAAGCCAACTGCACGACGGGCGACGGGCGTTACGTGCTGGCGACCTTCGCCACCGACCGCGGCCAGCGGGAGTGGATCAACGAGGCCAACGACTACGGCGGCTCGTATCTGGTCGGGCGTAAGTGGGTCGCGGTCGGTGACGCGGACGTGGTCACGGCGCTGCGCGGCCGGCTCGGGGGGACGGTGGAGACCGCCTCGCCGCACCACTCGGGGAGCAGTGGCAGTGGGGGGAGCGAGGAAGGGCACTCCGGTCACCACGGGAGCTGACCGCGCAGGCAGAGGGGGCAGGGAGGGGCCGCAGGGTCAGCGGCACCTACGCCCGCCGTTGACGCAGCTCACCACCTTCTTCATCAAGGCGTCGTCGAAGACGTTGATGAAGTCGCCGTGATCGGTCACGGGCTTGTGCAGCTGCTCCGGGAAGGAGTCGACGGCGAAGCCCGGGCCCGGCGGGACGTCGTACACGATGCGCTGGACCAGCTGCGGGATGGCCCTGAAGCCGTCCGGGCACCGCCCGTCGTCCTGGGCGAACGCCACATGGGTGCGGTGGTTGGCGCTGTCGGTGTTCCGCCCGTCCCAGCAGCTCTGGAAGGCGAAGGACCGCACCACCTGACTGCCCTCCGGACAGATCGGGTACTTGTCCTTCAGCTGCCTGTCCTCGAAACCGGTGCAGCTCCAGGACGCGTTGGCATTGGCGTCGCCGTTGGTGAAGGCCTTGGCGTCCCCGGTGATGATCCGCAGGAAGCGCGGCATGGCGGTGACCTTCCCGGCGGGGGAGCCGGTGAACTTCAGCGTGACCTGGGACGGGGTCTGGATCTCCCCGGTGTTCTGGTCCTTGCCCCCGCCGTCCGCGTCCACATCGTCCTCGTCCTGGCCGTTCTGGAGACGGAGCACGGGCCAGTAGTACGTGGACCGGTCGCCCTGGTTGCGGCAGGTCGTCTCCCCGGCGGCCAGGTCGTCGTCGCCGGCGAACGCGTCGGTGGCCTGATTGCCGACGTAGTCGTGCATGTGGTGGGCGCCGTTGCTCACGCCCGGGGCGGCGATGACGTTGTCCGGGTTGAACTTGCCGTTCTCGTTGCGGCCGCAGTCGGTGGTGAACGTACCGCGGGAGGCGCCCCTGCGATCACGGGGGCGGTCGGTGCCGGGCTGGACGGACCGGATGTCGACGAAGTCGGACGCCTCGGGGCCGTTGCCCTCCTGGTCCTGTTCGCCGCCCTGGTCCTGGCCGTCACCCTGGTCCTGGCCTCCACCCTGGCCGCCCTCCTGCCCTTCGTCCTCGCCGCCCTGGTCGCCGTCCCCGCCCCCGCCGTCCTGGCCCTGCTCGTCGTCGGCGCGCAGGCTGCATCCCGCGAGCCCCTCCAGGCCCTGCGGCTGTTCGCCCCGGGCCCGCTCGACGGCGATCCGGATCCGTTCGAGGCTGGCCGCCCGCCTGCTCCTCAGTGGACCGAGCACCGCGTTCCCGGCGAGAGCCGGATCCCGGGCGATCCGCTCCCTGCGGTCCGCGAACTCCCGGTACGCGTCGGTGATCTGCGTATCCATGGCGGCCAGTTCGCGGTCGACCTCCGGCCGCGCCCCGTCCGGCACGTCGGGAAGGGCGATCCCCGCGTCGGGACAGTCGATGGTGGACATCTGGCGAGCCGTGTCCCGGGTCTGCGCCGGAGGCGGACCGGACCCGCCCTCTCCGGCGCTCGCGTAGACATTGACGGCGACCAGCCCACCTCCGCCCAGAGCCAGTGCGGCCGCGGCGGCCACGGCCCGGCCGGCGAGCGTCGAACGTTTCTTGCGCGATGTGCGTCCCATGGAACTCCTCCGCTTCGGTGCTTCGAGTCAGAAGCGTGACGTCCCATACGGACCGGCAGCCCCGCCCGTTCAGCACACCGCGGAATTCGTAGGGGCGGCCTACACCGGCACGGCCTCCACCGGCGCTCCCGTCATCCGGTTGGCCAGCGTCGACATCGTGTAGGCGCCGATGCCGAGAACCACCTCCAGGGCGTTGCGCGAGGTGTAGCCGAGCGACAGGAAATCCTGGAGGCGCGCGTCCTCGACCGCACCGGCCGTCTCCAGGACCGCGAGGGTGAACCGCCTCACGCCCTCCAGCCGTTCGTCCGGCAGAGGCTGCTCCTCGGAGGCCCGCAGCGCCGCGACGAGCTCGGGTGCCGCGCCGAGCGACCGCAGTCTCCCCGTGTGCATCTCCACGCAGATGTGGCAGTCGTTGCGGGTGGCCATCGTCATGACGACGACCTCGCGGGACAGCGGGTCCAGCGTGCTCGACTCGAAGGCCGCGCTCGCCTGGAGGAAGCCGTTGAGCGTCTCCGGCGACGTGGCGAGCCGGGCCACGGCGGACGGGACACGGCCCCCCTGCTTGCCGGCCATGGCCTCCATGGTGCGGCGGGACGCCTGCGGCGCCGAGCCGATGGTGTGATCGGGGAAGTGCGTACCGGACATGGCGGTCCCCTCGCGGTAAACTCGACAACGTGATTGTCGAAAAAGTAAACCAGGTTGTCGAGATGTGCAATGGCTGAGGAGAGGAGCGGAGGAGAAGAGGCGGGATTCGAGCTGCCCCTGCTGCTGTTCGCGGGCTTCCGGTCGATCATCGACGCCCTGCACCGCGACCTGGCCGCCCACGGCCACCCGGACGTGCGCCCGGCATACGGCTTCGCCCTTCAGGCGGTGGGGCGGGAGGGCGCGAGTGCCAGTGAGATCGGCCGTCGGCTGGGCGTCTCCAAGCAGGCGGCGGGGAAGACGGTCGACAAGCTGGAGGGCCTCGGCTACGTGGAACGGGTCGATGATCCCGGCGACGGCCGGCGCAAACTGGTCAGGCTCACCGCCCGCGGCGTCGACATGCTGGTCAGATCCGCCGAGGGCTTCGACCGGCTCCGCGCGGAGTGGGCCGAGGAGCTCGGCGCGGAGCGGGTCGGGGCCATGGAGGCGGACCTGCGGAGGATGGCACCCGCAGCCGCCTTCCGACTGGACGCGGAGCGCTGGTTCGCCGGCTGAGCGAGCCGGCCGTGCGGTCAGCCCCGGTCGAGGTAGGTCAGGACCGCGAGCACGCGCCGGTTGTCGTCGTCCGAGACGGGCAGGCCGAGCTTGCCGAAGATGTTCGAGGTGTGCTTGGCCACCGCCCGCTCCGTGACCACCAGCTGCGACGCGATCGCCACGTTCGAACGGCCCTGCGCCACCAGCTCCATGACCTCACGCTCCCGGGGCGTCAGGCCGCCCATCGGCTCGTCCGCCGAACGCCGCGACAGCAGCTGCGAGATGACCTGCGGATCCATCGCCGTACCCCCCGCGGCGACCCGGCGCACGGCGTCGATGAACTGGTCGGCGTCGAACACCCGGTCCTTCAGGAGATAGCCGATGCCGCCGTTGCCGTCGGCCAGCAGCTCCCGGGCGTACAGCTGCTCCACGTGCTGCGACAGGACGAGCACCGGAAGCCCGGGTCTGCGGCGGCGGGCGGCCAGCGCGCACTGGAGGCCCTCGTCCGTGTGGGACGGCGGGAGCCGGACGTCGACGACGGCGACGTCCGGCTCCAACTCAACCAGGGCCTTGGTCAGTTCGGGCCCGGACTCGACTGCCGCCGCGATCTCGAAATCGTAGGCTTCCAGCATGCGCACGAGGCCGTCGCGGAGCAGGAAGAGATCTTCGGCTAGGACAACGCGCAAGGGATCTCCATGGTCACCATGGTGGGACCGCCCGCGGGACTGCTGACGGCCAGGACGCCGTCGAATGTACCCAGCCGGCGCTCGACTCCGCTCAGTCCCGAGCCCGTTCCGACGGTCGCACCGCCCTTGCCGTTGTCCGTGACGGAGGTCCGCAGCATGCCCTCGGAGTGGTGCATGTCCACCCAGAGGCGGTCGGCTCCGGAGTGCTTCACCGCGTTCGTCAGGATCTCGCTCACCGCGAAGTACGCCGCCGACTCGACCGGTGCCTCGGCCCGGCCGCCGAGCTCCACGGTCACCTCCGACGCGATCGGCAGCCGCAGGGCCAGCGCCTTCACGGCGTCCCCGAGCCCTCGTTCGGCGAGCACCGGCGGGTGGATGCCCCGTACGAGATCACGCAGCTCGGTCAGGGCCTCCGCGGAGGACGTGCGGGCCATCGCCAGCAGCTTCTTCGCCTCCGCCGGGTCCTTCTCGACGAGCGCCTCGATGGTGCCGAGGTTCATGCCCATGGCGACCAGCCGGGCCTGCGCCCCGTCGTGCAGATCCCGCTCGATGCGCCGCAGTTCGGACGCCGCCGTGTCCACGGCCTCGTGCCGGGTCTCGGTGAGACGGTCGATGCGCTGCGCGAGCTCCTCCGGGGCGGGCGAGAGCGCCGACCGGGCGAGCACGAAGTGCAGGCGCAGCAGGGGCTTGCTCGCGAACAGCCCGACATGGAAGATCACGACGCCGAGCGCAGCGGCGGCCAGGCCCGTCATCTGGCTGTCCACCGGCACGAATCCGTACCAGTACGCGTCGTCCTCGAACACCCGCCACAGTCCCGCCGCCAGGACGAGCCCCTCCAGCGGCCAGACCAGCAGGGCGAAGGTGAGGACCAGCAGGACGTACCCCGCCGTCATGTCGATCAGCAGCCACCGAAGATCCCGCCAGGTGGCGGGGTCCTTCAGCAGCAGAGTGGTGCGCTCGACCTGCCCGGTGAATCCGGAGCGCACATCCTTCGGGAACGGCCGGTAGGGGACCGGGATGCGGATGTCCGACCAGCTCGCCGCGAGCAGCCGGCGCTGGTTGGCGTGCTTGCGCACGGCTTCCATGACCCACGGAGTGGTGACCAGCCCTATCCCGAGCGCGACGAAGGTGATCGAGAGGACCGACAGGACGAAGAGGGTGACCGAGCCCGCGATGCTCGCGAAGGAGAGGACGAACGCCCGCCCTCCGGTGAGCATCGCGGTCCGTACCCGGCTCTGTGCCGACTTCATGGTGGTGTCTCCCCTCGCCGGGTCCACATCGGATCCCGTTCGGCACCCAGTCTCGCCTGTAGGCAAGGGGCACCGTCAGCCGTTCCGACCCCCGGCCGGGGTGTACCTGGCACCACCATCGGAACGGCGGGAGGCCCCGGGGATGAACCCCGGGGCCTCCTGTACGAGCGGTGTGCGATCAGGGCGCGTACTTGTAGCCCACGCGCCGCACGGTCTGGATGGACCGGCGGTGCTCGGCGCCCAGCTTGCGGCGCAGCCGGGCCACGTGGACGTCGACGGTGCGCCCGTCACCCACGTGCCCGTAACCCCAGACCGTGGTCACCAGCTGGTCCCGGGTGTGCACCCGGTGCGGGTGCGCCACCAGGTGTGCCAGCAGCTCGAACTCCAGGTACGTGAGATCGAGGGTGACGCCGTCCACGGCGGCGGTGCGCCGCGTCGAGTCGATCCGCACGGGGCCGCCTGCCGGGGCGTCGGTCACCGCCGGCTCCGGAACGAACTCCCGGTTCTGGGCGGAGGCCACGGCCCCGGCCAGAGCGGGCTGCTGGTCGGCGGGCACGAGTACCAGGTAGCCGACCATCGGAGGCCGGCCCGGCAGGGCCGGCAGCGTGTGCTGGGGTGCGGGCAGCCAGGTGGCGCCCGGCGGCAGGAAGCCGGCGACGTCCGAGAGCGCGACGACCTCGTCACGGTCGACGGCACGCAGCCGGTGGCGGTTGGGGGAGAGGGTGTTGCGGGCGTTGGTGGTGGCCGCAGCGGGCACCGCGGACGCCGCGGTGGCGGCGGAAGCGGTGGAGAAGGTACGGGTGTTCGCCATGAGGGTCAGCTCTTTCGCGCGAGGAGTCGTCCAGGACGTACGTCGTGCGCGCGGGCCGAAGGCCGGGGTGATGCGGCTTTAGAGGGCCTGCGCGTTCCACGCGCGGCAACACACCCGGTCGAAGTCATGGTGCTGACGAGAGGGCCAGAACGGCTCGAGGTCGCTGCGACCCGACGCGGTGTGCTGGAAGCTGGCCATGTCCCCATTGAAGCAGAGATTGCGGCCGCGCAGGAGGGTCCTCTCACCCGTCGATACGGGCCGCCGTGTCAGGTTCCTCACGCCCCCCTCCCGCACCGGCCGGGCACGCCGAAGGGGCGCCCGCGAGCGGACGCCCCTTCGTGCCGAGCCGATGACGGATCAGACCTGGCCGGCCTTCTCCAGCGCGGTGCAGCAGGTGTCGACGATCAGCCGTGTGACCACGTACGGGTCGACGTTGGCGTTCGGGCGACGGTCCTCGATGTAGCCCTTCTGGTCCTGCTCGACCTGCCACGGGATACGGACCGAGGCGCCGCGGTTGGAGACGCCGTAGCTGTACTCGTTCCACGGGGCGGTCTCGTGCAGGCCGGTCAGGCGGTCGTCGATGCCCGCGCCGTAGTTCTTGACGTGGTCCATCGGCTTCGAGCCCTCACCGAGCGACTCGGCCGCGGTGATGATCGCCTCGTAACCCTCGCGCATCGCCTTCGTGGAGAAGTTGGTGTGCGCGCCCGCGCCGTTCCAGTCGCCCTTGACCGGCTTCGGGTCCAGGGTCGCGGAGACGTTGAAGTCCTCGGCGGTGCGGTAGAGCAGCCAGCGGGCGATCCACAGGTGGTCGGAGACCTCCAGCGGCGAGACCGGACCCACCTGGAACTCCCACTGGCCGGGCATGACCTCGGCGTTGATGCCGGAGATCGCGAGGCCCGCCTTCAGGCAGTTGTCCAGGTGCTTCTCGACGATCTCGCGGCCGAAGATCTCGTCGGAGCCGACACCGCAGTAGTAGCCGCCCTGCGCGGCCGGGAAGCCGCCCTCGGGGAAGCCGAGCGGACGGTGTCCGTCGAAGAAGGTGTACTCCTGCTCGATGCCGAAGATCGGCTCCTGGCCCGCGAACTGCTCGGCGACCGGGCGCAGCGAGGCGCGGGTGTTGGACTCGTGCGGAGTCATGTCGATGTGGAAGACCTCGCACAGGACGAGGATGTCGTCACCGCCGCGGATCGGGTCCGGACACGCGAAGACCGGCTTCAGGACCCGGTCGGAGGCGTGGCCCTCGGCCTGGTTGGTGCTCGAACCGTCGAAGCCCCAGATGGGCAGATCCGCCACGGCCTTCGAGGGGCTCCCGGCCATGATCTTCGTCTTGGAGCGAAGCTTGGCGGTCGGCTCGGTGCCGTCGATCCAGATGTACTCAGCCTTGAACGTCACGGACGCCATCCTTTGCGGGTGCTGCGGTCTATGGTGCGCAGCTTCGCAAGGCGCGATTTCCCGACCGTTGCCCGAATGTGAACCCCGTGTTACCGAGGTTTCGCGAAGGCGTCCCACGGCAGGTCCCCGCCGCCCGGTGCCGTCTCACCCAGCGGCGCACTGGATACGTTCCGCACCGGCGGCCCGGCCCGGGCAGACTGGCGGCATGACCACACACCCGGATTCCGCCGCGCCGCTGCGCATCGGCCTCGTCGGGGCGGGCCCCTGGGCGCGCCTCACCCACGCCCCCGCCCTCGCCGCCCACCCCGCAGCCGTGCTGAGCGGCGTATGGGGGCGCCGCCCCGAAGCGGCGGACGCGCTCGCCGCAGCCCACGGCACCGAGGCGTACACCGGCGAGGCGGGCATCGACGCGCTCCTGGCCACGAGCGACGCGGTGGCGTTCGCCGTGCCGCCCGACGTCCAGGCACCCCTGGCCGCGCGCGCCGCCGAGGCCGGATGCCACCTCCTGCTGGACAAGCCGGTCGCCACCACCGTGGCGGGCGCGCGCGAGGTCGCCGACGCCGCCGAGCGGGCCGGGGTCGCCTCCGTGGTCTTCTGCACGCTGCGGTTCGCCGAGGGCACGGCCGGGTGGATCGCCGAGCAGGCAGCGGCGGGCGGCTGGTTCACGGCCCGCGCCCTGTGGATGGGCGCGCTGTTCGCGCCGGGGGCGAACAGCGAGTTCGGCGCCTCGCCGTGGCGCCGCGAGAAGGGCGGTCTCTGGGACGTGGGCCCGCACGCCCTCTCGGTCCTGATCCCGGTCCTGGGTGATGTGACGGAGGTGGTCGCCGCCCGTGGCCCGGCCGACGCCACCCATCTGCTGCTGCGCCACACCTCCGGCGCGTCGAGCACGGTGACGCTCGCCCTGGGCGCACCGGAGGGCGCGGCCGGGACCGAGGTCGAATTCCGGGGCGAGCGGGGCGTGTCCGCCCTGCCGGCGGGAGGCGGCGACGCGCTCGGCGCGTTCAGGGCGGCCGTGGACGCGCTGGCCGACGCGGCGCGTACGGGGGTGGCGCACCCCTGCGACGTACGGTTCGGGCTGCGGCTCACCGAGGTGCTCGCGCAGGCGGAGGAAGCGG
Source organism: Streptomyces sp. NBC_01166 (assembly GCF_045039765.1). NCBI lineage: Bacteria > Bacillati > Actinomycetota > Actinomycetes > Kitasatosporales > Streptomycetaceae > Streptomyces > Streptomyces sp. NBC_01166. The sequence goes on along the minus strand of NZ_CP108613.1, from coordinate 2,449,591 downwards.
TGGGGCGGGCCTGATCCGCTCGTCACGCCCCGGGAGCAGGCCTGGACGGCCGGTTACGGTGCCGAAGTTCGGACCACGCGGGAGTCACATCGGGTGGATCGTGGGCACGGTGTTCAACAGGACGTCCGCCCCAGCGCGTCCCGTACCGCCTCGTCCGTCCGCGCCACCACGGCCGAACCGTCCTGCGCGGTGATGATCGGACGCTGGATCAGCTTCGGGTGTCCGGCCAGCGCCGCGATCCATCGCTCGCGCGAACCGGCGTCCCTCGGCCACTCCTTGACTCCGAGCTCCTTCGCCTCCGCCTCCTGGGTCCGGGTGATGTCCCACGGCTCCAGTCCGAGACGGTCGAGCACGGCCCGGATCTCCTCGGGCGAGGGCACGTCCTCCAGGTAGCGGCGGACCGTGTAATCGGCACCCTCCGCGTCGAGCAGGCTGACCGCGCTGCGGCATTTGGAACATGCGGGATTGATCCAGATCTCCATGGGGCCCAGGGTACGGGAGGGGTCCCCGAAAACGCCTCTGGCCAGGGGCGATTGTCAGTGGTGGGCAGTAAAATGGGGGTAGTTCGTGAGGGTTCCACCACCGTGCCAGGAGGTTGCCGATGGCCGTTGCCACAGTCACGACCCAGCCGCTCCACAAGCCACTGCGGAAGAAGCCGCTCCCCGCGGGCCGGCCCCGCGAGTGGTATGTCTCCCACAACCGCCGCCTGAAGGCCATGCGCCTGGCGATAGCCCTGCTCGACACCGGGGTGTACCAGCCGTCGAGCGCCGACAACGCCCGCATCCGCGCGACCGCGGACCGTCTCGCCATCCACCCGCCGTCCGACACCACCTGCCGCATGGTCCGTGCCCTGATCCGCTACGGCCGCTGACCCGGCCCGCCTGTGCCCCCGGGGGAGCCCCGGGGCACAGGCGCCGGTTCCGCCACCGTGCGGGACGGGTGCGAGACTGCACGCCATGTCTCTCGCCGACCTGACCTTCGCCCGCTGGCGCGCCCTGGACACGGCCACCGCCACGCGCCACGCGGACGAGGCCGCCCGCCGGACCGGCGGGCGGCTCCTCCGGCTGGACAGCTCCCCGCACCCGGACGGCGGAGGGCACCGCGCCGTGATCGAGCGGGCCGGTGAGCTGTACGCCCTGGTGCCCGGCGGTGAGGTGGCCGTCGGCTTCGACGTGGACGCCTGGCAGCCCCTTCCCGAACAACTCGTCTCCTACCGCGAGGAGAGCCTCGCGGGCGGCTTCGGCTTCGAGACCGACCCGCGCGACCGGCTCGCGCGGGTGATGACCCCGCCGCGCACGGTCACCCTGCCCACGGTGCTGATGGCGGTCGAGCCCAGGAAACTGCCCGAACTCCCCTCGCTGGTCCCCGAACTGCTCGCCGGGGACGGCCTGCGGCTGCCCAGCCCCGACGAGTGGGAGCACGCCTGCGGAGCCGGCGCCCGCACACTCTTCCGCTGGGGCGACGGCTACCTGGCGGACGTGTCCCCCTACGGCGCCGGCGGCGGCCCGCACTGCCTGCCGAACGCCTTCGGCCTGCACATCGCCTTCGACGTCTACGACACCGCCGAGATGACCTCGGACCCCGGCTCCGTATACGGCGGCGACGGGGGAGAGGCGGTCTGCGGTGGCTACGGCTCGCTGCTCGAATGGCTGCCGCTCGCCACCGCCAACCGCAATCCGGCCACCGCGGCCTTCCTCGACGGGCCCGAGGGCGAGGACATGTTCGCCGACTTCAACGCCCGCCCCGTCATCGACCTCGACTGAGCCGGACCACCGGTCGCGGCCGGAAAGGGCCTCTGGCCACCGCACACGCTCTCCGGAAGTGTGACGTGTCACAGACAACACAGCGGGGCTGTGGGAACTTCAACTCTGTTACTCGTCAGTTGTGTTACCGACGTGCGCGTGGAGAGGGTCGCAATGAGCACTCTGCAAGCCATCACGCTCGACCAGGTGGTCGACACGGACCACTACCCCTTGTCGGAACCCGGGAGCCCACAGGCCCGCGCCGTGGTGGCGCGGGCGAGGCGCGAACTGGCCGAGGCCGGCTGCACCGTACTGCCCGACTTCGTCCGCCCTCCGCTCCAGGAGGTCCTGCGACAGGAATGCGCCGCCCTCGCCCCGCACGCGTACTTCGACGTCGAGACGGTCAACGTCTACAACATCGACGTGGACGAGGACCTGCCCGAGCACCACCCCGCCCGCCGCACCTTCGAGCGCGGCAACGCGTTCGTCGCCCGCGACCACATCCCCGGGGGCTCCCTCATCGGCCGGCTCTACGCCCACGAGGCGTTCCAGCGCTTCGTCGCCGACTGCTTCGGACTGCCCCGTCTGCACGAACTCGCCGACCCGCTCTCCGGGCTGGTGCTCAACGTGGTACGGCCGGGCATGGAGCACCCCTGGCACTTCGACACCAACGAGTACACGGTCAGCATGCTGACCCAGGAGGCGCAGGAGGGCGGATCGTTCGAGTACTGCCCGAACATCAGGTCCGCCGACGACGAGCGCTTCGACGACGTCCGGGACGTCCTGGACGGCAAGGGCGCGCCGGAGCGCCTGCCCCTGCGCCCGGGTGACCTCCAGCTGTTCAAGGGCCGCTACTCGCTGCACCGGGTCAGCCCCGTCCGCGGCGGCCTCGCGCGCCACAGCGCGATCTTCGCCTACAGCGAGCGCCCCGGCGTCATCGGGAGCGTGTCACGCACCCGGCAGCTCTTCGGCCGCGTACTGCCCGAACACCTGGCGGCGGAAGGCCGGGCCGTACGGGGCGACCAGCTCCTGGACTAGTCCGTACGAACGGTTCAGGCACCGCCACGCGCCCCACCGAGGAGAACCCCTTGCGTCTCGACGCGTCCGGAAAAGTCTCGCTGGACCACATCTACACCGCGCCCGACCCCCGCACGTACTTCCAGGTGCTCCGCCCGCTCGGCTACTGCGTGCCCCAACTGGCCAAGCCCTACTTCGACAAGCTCGTCAAGGAGTACCGGGAGACGGAACAGGTCGCCGTCCCCCGCGTGCTGGACATCGGCTGCTCGTACGGGATCAACGCCGCACTGCTCAAGTACGACGCCACGATGGACGAGCTGTACGCGCGCTACGACGGCAGCGGCCCCGGCACCCGCGCCGGGCTGCTGGAGCGCGACCGCGACCTCTCCCGCTCCCGAAGCCCCGCGCAGGCCCTGCGCTTCACGGGCCTGGACGCCTCCGCCGAGGCACTGGCCTACGCCCACGAGGCCGGATTTCTCGACGACACCGTCAACGCCGACCTCGAGGCGGGCGACCCCACCCCCGCGCAGCGTGACCTGCTCGCCGGGACGGACCTGGTGATCTCGACGGGCTGCATCGGCTACGTCACCGAGCGCACCCTCACCCGTGTCGTCGACGCGCAGGACGGCCGCCTCCCCTGGATGGCGCACTTCGTGCTGCGGATGTTCCCCTTCGACCCCGTCGAGAAAGCCCTGGAGGAGCTGGGTTACCGGACGACCCGGGTCGACGGGTTCTTCAAGCAGCGGCGGTTCGCGGGCCCGCAGGAGCGGCAGGGCGTCCTGGACAGCCTCGCCGCGGCCGATGTGGACGCGAGCGGGCTGGAGGAGGAAGGCTGGCTCTACGCTCAGCTCCATCTCTCCAGGCCGCAGCACCGGTAGACCCCACCATCCCCACTCACCGAGAAGAGAGCCGCATTGAACGTCAGTCAGGAAGCAGCAGCCGACGCGACCTTCGCCCGTGAAGGAAGCCTTCCGCGCGTGCCGCTGCCCTCGCTCGAGGCGAGCTGCGAGAGGTTCCTCGCCTGGTGCGCCCCACTGCTGACCACCGAGGAGCTGGCCGTGACGGAGGCCGAGGTCGCCGCCTTCCTGCGGTCCGGCGGCCCCGGCCGGACGCTGCACGCGGCGCTGGAGGAGTACGACACCACGGAGGGTGTGCACAGCTGGCTCGACACCTTCTGGCCGTACCGCTACCTCGGCCGCCGGGACAGGATCGCGCTCAACGCCAACTTCTTCTTCCTGTTCCAGGACACCGGGCAGGGGCAGCTCGACCGGGCGGCCGGGCTCGTCGCGGGGGCGCTGCACTACAAGCGGCGGCTCGACGACGGGCTGATCGCGCCGGTGGAGCAGCGCGGCGTTCCCCAGTCGATGGTGCAGAACAAGTACCTCTTCTCCACGACCCGCATCCCCGGGGTGCCGCTGGACACGGTGCGCGCCCCGTACAGCGAGCAGGCGCCCGGGCCGTCCACGGCCCGGCACATCGTCGTGTTCTTCCGGGGCACCATGTTCCGGCTGGACGTGCTCGGCCCCGACGGCGTGCCGCACAGCCTCGACGAGATCGAGGCCGGACTGCGCGCCGTCACCAAGGCCGACGTCCACACGCCCGAGGAGGACCGGGCCGGCCACCTCACCACCATGGCGCGCGCCGAGTGGGCGGCCACCCGCGCGTCCCTCGTCGACGGTCACCCCGGCAACGCCCGCACACTGGACGACATCGAGACCGCGCTCTTCTGCGTCTGCCTGGAGGACTTCGCACCCGAGGACACCCAGGCCGCCTGCGACGAACTGCTTCACGGCGACCGCGGCAACCGCTGGTTCGACAAAGCCGTCTCCTTCGTCGTCTACGCGGACGGCCGGGCCGGCATCAACGTCGAGCACTGCGAGCTGGACGGGACGACCATCCTCAGCTTCACCGACGCCCTGCTCGGCACCCCGCCTGACGAGCACTCGCGCCTCTCCGGGGCGCGCCCCCAGGGCGAGCCGGCCCCGCACCCCCTGACCTTCGAACTGGACGCGTCCCAGCGGGCGCAGGTGCGCACCGCGGCCGAGGAGTTCGCCGCGTACGGCGACGCCACCGCCACCCGCACCGTGTTGTTCGAGGACTTCGGCAGTACGGCGGCCAAGGCGCTCGGAGTGTCCCCGGACGCCTTCGTCCAGGTCGCGTACCAACTGGCCCACCAGCGCGCCAAGGGCCACCTGGGAGCCACGTACGAGTCGATCGCCACCCGGCAGTACCGCCACGGCCGCACCGAGGCGATGCGCGTGGTCACCCCCGAGATGCCCGCCTTCGTCGCGGCGATGGACGACCCGGCGGCCGACCGCGACACCCGCCGCGCCGCCTTCCGGGCCGCCGCCGGGGCCCATGTGGCGCGGGCGAAGGAGTGCCAGGCGGGCCAGGCCCCCGAGCAGCACCTCTGGGAGCTCGAACTGATCCAGCGCCGCCGGGGCGACGAACTCGGTGTGGACGAGCAGCCCGCGCTGTACCGCTCCCCTGGCTGGCTCACCATGCGCGACGACTACCTGAGCACGAGCTCGGCGCCGTCCGAGAACATCCAGTACTTCGGCTTCGGCTCCACGAGCAGCCGCTGTATCGGCGTCGCCTACGTCCTGCTGCCGGACCGCTTCAACCTCTACCTGAGCACCCCGCAGTCAGTGGCCGGCCAGATGCACGCCTTCGGTGACCACCTCCGCGAGGCGGTCGCCGAACTGCGCGAACTCCTCGCGGACTGACCGGAGATACGGTGGGGAGGGGGTTGCGGCCAGCTCCTCCCCTCCGGTGTCATCCGGCCTTGCGTGCTCGCAAGGCCAGGACGATCGGTGTGGGGGTTCCGTGCTCGGCGATGCGCTCGAGCGTCAGCCCCGCGTCGAGGAAGCCGTGGAGCAGGCCGGGCAGTGGAAGATGGCCTGCTCCGACCTTGTCGCGCAGACCCTGGTCCGACCACGACTCCCTGGTCCAGCCGGCATCGCGGTAACCCGGCCTGATCACGACCGCCTCGGCATCACTGCGGTCGGCGAATCCACCGCAGAAGCAGGGATGAACACCGATGTGGACGAACACCCCGCCCGGACGGAGCACCCGGGCCGCCTCACGGAGCACCGCCGGGTAGCCGGGCATATCGGTGTGCACCATCACCGCGACGACGGCGGGCAGGGAACCGTCGGCGACCGGCAGCCGCGCGGCATCGGCCCGGGCGACCGGCAGGCGGCCCCGCGCATGCCTCAGCATCCCGCCGGACAGGTCCACGCCCACCGGCTCCCAGCCGAGCTCGCGCAGCCGCGTGGCGTGGATACCGGTGCCGCATCCGATCTCCAGGCACGCGGCCCCCTCGCCCTCGCCGAGCAGCTCACCGAGAACGCCGCCCAGAGCGAGCGGATTTCCGTCGGTGGCCCGGGCGGTCGGACCGCCGAGGAACTCCTGCTCGTACCAGTCCGCAATCCCGTCGTACGCCGATGCCCGCGCCATGTGATGGCCCCCTCCTCGCTCGACCCCTCGCCCGTAATCTGCCCGGAGCGCTGAGCCGCTCCCGGACTTTCGCCCGCGGCGGAACGGTGATCACGGTGTCGCGAGTCCCGCTCACGCCGTGGCCTCCGGCGCGATCTCCCTGATCAGGCCCTCGACCAAAGTCCTGATTTCGTCGCGGATCGGCCGCACGGCTTCCACGCCCTGGCCGGCCGGGTCGTCCAGCTGCCAGTCGAGGTAGCGCTTGCCGGGGAGGACGGGGCAGGTGTCGCCGCAGCCCATGGTGACGCACACGTCCGACTCTCGTACGGCGTCGACGGTGAGGACCTTCGGGGTCTCGGCCGAGATGTCGATGCCAGCCTCGGCCATGGCCGCGACGGCGGCGGGGTTGACGGAGGCGCGCGGGTCCGAGCCGGCGGAGCGGACCTCGACGCGGTCGCCGGCCAGGTGGGTCAGCCAGGCGGCCGCCATCTGGGAGCGGCCGGCGTTGTGGACGCAGACGAACAGGACGGACGGCTTGCCCGAGGAGTCGGCCATGATGATCGCTCTCTCTTGTCGTACGGCTGGACCAGCCGTCCATGACTTCACCCCTTGCTGATATCAGCGAAGAGTGATGTGACAGTATCAGCGCATGCCGACTTCAGTGGATCCTGATCTCATCCGGGTGCTGGGTGATCCGCTCCGCCTCCGGATCGTGACCCTGCTGGCCCGCGAGACCCTGTGCACGACCCACCTGATCGAGGAGACCGGAGCCAGGCAGACCAACCTCTCCAACCACATGAAGGTCCTGCGCGAGGCCGGAGTGGTGGAGACCGAACCCTGCGGCCGCTTCACCTACTACAAGCTGCGCCCCGAGATCCTCGCCGGTCTCTCGGAACAGTTCGCGGCGCTCGCCGAGTCCGCCCGTACGACGGCCGGGAAGAAGAGGGTCTGCCCGTGACCGGCGAGCGTGTCACCGCCGCTGCTCCCGCCACCGGCCGGACCGGGGGTGAGGACGGCTCGGTCGTCGAGAAGCTTTCCACTCCCGACCGCTACCTCGCGGTGTGGATCCTGCTTGCCATGGCCGTCGGCCTGGGGCTGGGGCGGCTGGTCCCCGGGATGAACGACGCGCTCGCGAGGATCGAGATCGGCGGGATCTCCCTGCCGATCGCCCTCGGCCTGCTGGTGATGATGTATCCGGTGCTGGCCAAGGTCCGCTACGACCGGCTCGGCCGCGTGACCGGTGACCGCAAGCTGCTGGTCTCCTCGCTGGTCATCAACTGGATCGTCGGCCCCGCGGTCATGTTCGCCCTGGCGTGGGTCTTCCTGCCCGACCTGCCCGAGTACCGCACCGGCCTGATCGTCGTCGGCCTCGCCCGCTGCATCGCCATGGTCATCATCTGGAACGATCTGGCCTGCGGCGACCGGGAGGCCGCGGCGGTCCTCGTCGCCCTCAACTCCGTGTTCCAGGTCGTCGCTTTCGGCCTGCTCGGCTGGTTCTACCTCGACCTGCTGCCCCGGTGGCTGGGCCTCGGCGACGGGCAGGGCCTGGATGTGTCCGTGTGGCACATCGCGCTGAACGTCGTCGTCTTCCTCGGCGTCCCCCTGCTCGCCGGCTTCCTCACCCGCCGTATCGGCGAGCGGAGGACGGGCCGCGAGAGCTACGAGGCGACGTTCCTGCCGAAGATCGGTCCCTGGGCCCTGTACGGGCTGCTGTTCACGATCGTCATCCTCTTCGCGCTCCAGGGGAAGACCATCACCTCGCGACCGCTGGACGTCGTACGCATCGCACTGCCGCTGCTCGTCTACTTCGCGATCATGTTCTTCGGCAGCTTCTTCCTCGGCAAGGCCCTGGGGCTGGCCTACGACCGCACCGCGACGCTGGCGTTCACGGCGGCGGGCAACAACTTCGAGCTGGCCATCGCCGTCGCCATCGCCACTTTCGGTGTCACCTCCGGGCAGGCGCTCTCCGGTGTCGTCGGCCCGCTCATCGAAGTCCCCGTCCTGATCGGACTCGTATACGTCGCGCTGGCCTGGCGAAGGAAGTTCGCCTCCGCGGCCCTCACCACGCCGGGCGGGGAGGTCTGACGCGCGCCCCCCGCGATCAGACGCGCAGGTCGAGCATGGCGGACATGGCCGCCACCACGGACGGGGCGACCTGGTAGTAGACCCAGGTCCCGCGCCGCTCCGAGGTCAGCAGCCCGGCCTCGCGCAGCTTCTTCAGGTGGTGGGAGACCGTCGGCTGGGAGACGCCGACGTCGGAGATGTCGCACACGCACGCCTCGCCGCCGGGGTGCGAGGCGACCTTGGAGAACAGGCGCAGCCGCACCGGATCGGACAGCGCCTTGAACATCACGGCCATCCGCTCCGCGTCGTCCTGCGACAGCTCTCCCGCGGTGATCGGCGGGCAGCACGGTACCGCGGCACCCGCGTCCAGGACCGGCAGCTCCGCGCGCTCTGAATTCGACATGCGTCTATGTTGACACTCGTCGATGCAAAGTGCCAGGCTTCATATAGACAGACATCGAAACAGCGGCCGGGAGCGGTCGCCCGTCCTGGAGGGCATCACCGACATGACCACCACAGCAGACCTGCCGGTCGTCGTCATCGGCGCCGGTCCCACCGGGCTGGCGGCGGCCGCGCACCTCGTGGAGCGCGGCATCGAACCGCTGGTCCTCGAGGCCGGGTCCACCGCGGCCACCGCGGTGCGCGACTGGTCGCACGTACGGCTCTTCTCCACCTGGGGCGAGCTCACCGATCCGGCCGCCGAGAAGCTCCTGGCGCCCACCGGCTGGTCCAGGCCCGACGCGCGCACCTACCCGACGGGGCGGGACTGGGCCGAGCAGTACCTCCAGCCGCTCGCCGACGTCCTCGGGGACAAGGTCCGTTACGGCGCCACCGTCACCGGAGTCTCCCGCCTCGGCCGCGACCGGATCGTCGACGCCGACCGGGAGCAGCAGCCCTTCACCATCCGCTTCGTACGCGCCGACGGCGGCGAGGAGCGGATCCTGGGCAGGGCCGTGATCGACGCGTCCGGCACCTGGTCCACCCCCGGCCCGGCCGGCGCCGACGGACTCCCCGTCCTCGGCGAAAGCGCCGGCTCCGCCCGCATCTCCTACCGCGTCCCCGACCTGAGGGACCCCGCCGTCCACGCCCGGTACGCGGGCCGGCGCACCGCTGTCATCGGCTCCGGAGCCTCCGCGTTCACCGCCCTTGCCGGTCTCGCCGACGTGGCGAAGGACGTACCCGGTACGCACGCGGTGTGGATCCTGCGCCGTGGCATCAGCGGTTCCACCTTCGGCGGCGGCAGTGCCGACCAGCTCCCCGCCCGCGGCGCCCTGGGCCTGGCCGCCAAGGCCGCCGTCGACGACGGGTACGCCGATGCCGTCACCGGCTTCCGCACCGAAGCCGTCGAGCCCACCGACGACGACCGTCTGACCCTCGTCGGGGAGGACGGCCAGCGCCTCGACCCGGTGGACGAGGTCATCGCCCTGACCGGGTTGCGCCCCGACCTGTCCTTCCTGTCCGAGCTCCGCCTCGCCCTGGACGAACGCCTGCAGGCACCGGTGGATCTCGCCCCGCTCATCGACCCGAACCAGCACTCCTGCGGCACCGTTCACCCCCATGGCCACCGCGAACTGTCCCACCCCGAACAGGGCCTCTACCTGGTCGGCATGAAGTCCTACGGCCGCGCCCCGACCTTCCTGGCCATGACCGGCTACGAGCAGGTCCGCTCGGTCACCGCCGCCATCGCCGGCGACACCGGGTCCGCCGACCGCGTCGAACTCGCCCTTCCCGAGACCGGAGTGTGCGGCGGCGCGGGACTCTTCGACGACCCCGCCGACGGTCGGAGCGACGGCGGTGGCTGCTGCGCTCCGGCAGCCGGGGCCCTTCCGGCATGACGACGAGCGAGGGCCGCCACCCCGACCAGGGGGTGGCGGCCCTCGCTCATGTTCCTGCGAACCGCTGCGTGCTTAGAGGTCGAAGTACAGCTCGAACTCGTGCGGGTGCGGGCGCAGCTGGATCGGGGCGATCTCGTGCGTGCGCTTGTAGTCGATCCACGTCTCGATCAGGTCGGGCGTGAAGACGCCGCCGGCCTGGAGGTACTCGTGGTCGGCCTCGAGCGCGTCGAGGACCGCCGGGAGCGACGTCGGGACCTGCTGGACGCCCGCGTGCTCCTCGGGGGCCAGCTCGTAGAGGTCCTTGTCGATCGGCTCCGGGGGCTCGATCTTGTTCTTGACGCCGTCCAGGCCGGCCATCAGCAGGGCCGAGAACGCCAGGTACGGGTTCGAGGACGGGTCGGGGGCGCGGAACTCGACGCGCTTCGCCTTCGGGTTGGAGCCCGTGATCGGGATGCGCATCGCGGCGGAGCGGTTGCGCTGCGAGTACACCATGTTGACCGGCGCCTCGAAGCCCGGGACCAGACGGTGGTAGGAGTTCACCGTCGGGTTGGTGAAGGCCAGCAGCGACGGGGCGTGCTTCAGGATGCCGCCGATGTAGTAGCGCGCCATGTCCGAGAGGCCCGCGTAGCCCTGCTCGTCGTAGAACAGCGGGGAGCCGCCGGACCACAGGGACTGGTGGACGTGCATGCCCGAGCCGTTGTCACCGAAGATCGGCTTCGGCATGAAGGTCGCGGTCTTGCCGTTGCGCCACGCGACGTTCTTCACGATGTACTTGAAGAGCATCAGGTCGTCGGCCGCGGCGAGCAGCGTGTTGAACTTGTAGTTGATCTCGGCCTGGCCGGCGGTGCCGACCTCGTGGTGCTGGCGCTCGACCTGGAGGCCGTTCTTGTCCAGCTCCATGGAGATCTCGGCGCGCAGGTCGGCGAAGTGGTCGACCGGCGGCGTCGGGAAGTAGCCGCCCTTGTAGCGGACCTTGTAACCGCGGTTGTTCTCGACCGCACCGGTGTTCCAGGCGCCGGCCTCGGAGTCGATGTGGTAGAAGCTCTCGTTCGCCGACGTCTGGAAGCGGACGTTGTCGAAGACGTAGAACTCCGCCTCGGGGCCGAAGTACGCGGTGTCGGCGATGCCGGTCGAGGCGAGGTAGGCCTCGGCCTTCTTGGCCACGTTCCGCGGGTCACGGCTGTACTGCTCGCCGGTGATCGGGTCGTGGATGAAGAAGTTGACGTTCACCGTCTTGTCGCGGCGGAACGGGTCGACACGGGCCGTGGACAGGTCCGCACGGAGCGCCATGTCCGACTCGTGGATGGCCTGGAAGCCGCGGATCGACGAGCCGTCGAAAGCCAGTTCCTCGGCCGGGTCGAAGGACGCCGCCGGGATCGTGAAGTGCTGCATCACACCCGGCAGGTCGCAGAACCGGACGTCGACGAACTTGACGTCGTTGTCGGCGATGTACTTCTGGACTTCGTCGGCGTTCTGGAACATCCAACTCCTCCTACTCCCGACCCGGGAAAGGGCGGGGTTGCAGCTCGTTTGTGTGGCCAGTGCGGTGGCACACGCTGGACCCGACCATAGGCAGACGGGATTTCTCCAGCATGACCCATTTGTTTCGCACAAGTTAACCAGGGCGGCCGTGGGCGGCACCTCGATGACGTGTTCGGTGCCCCCGCCCGGCCGGGTACAAACGCGGGCGCAGTACCGTGGTCGGGTGGACAACAGGCAAGCAATCGGATCGTGGCTCTCGGGGCCGCGCGCGGCGGCCGAGGAGATGGGCGCCGACTTCGGTTACCGGGGCGAGCGTCTCGGTCTGCCCCAGGGAGGCCCGGGGTCCATCGCCCCGCTGGGCCGCCGTTTCGGGGCCCTCTTCATCGACTGGGCCTTGTGCATGGTGATCGCATACGGCCTGCTCGCTCGTGGTGACCAGCAGTCGGCCGGGAACTGGGCGCTCGGCGTCTTCCTCGTCATGAGTTTCCTGACGGTCGGAACCGTCGGTTCCACCCCGGGCAAGCGGATTCTGGGCCTGCGCGTCATCTCCGAGGACGGCGGACGGCTCGGCGTCGTGCGGGTCGTCGTACGGAGCGTCCTGCTCCTCCTGGTGATCCCGGCCATCGTCTGGGACCGCGACAGCCGCGGCCTCCACGACCGGCTGGCCCGTGCCGTCCAGGTCCGCATCTGAGACGCCCGGACCCGAGCACGTACGAAGAGGACACGAACGCAGGAGAGCGGCCCCGGACGCGTACATCGTCCGGGGCCGCTCTCCTGCGTTCGTGCTCGGTCAGCGCATCTTTCCGCCGCGCGGCATCCGCATGCCCTTCGGCATCGGGCCCTTGGGCAGCGGCATGTTGCTCATCAGGTCGCCCATCGCCCGGAGCCGGTCGTTGGCGGCGGTCACCTGCGGGCCGGTCAGGACCCGCGGAAGCTTCAGCATCGTGGTGCGCACCTTCTTCAGCGGCACCTGGCCCTCGCCGTCGCCGACGATGATGTCGTGCACCGGCACGTCCACGACGATGCGGGCCATCCGCTTCTTCTCGGCCGCCAGCAGGCTCTTCACCCGGTTCGGGTTGCCCTCCGCCACCAGGACGATGCCGGCCTTGCCGACCGCCCGGTGGACGACGTCCTGGCTGCGGTTCATCGCGACGGCCGGGGTGGTGGTCCAGCCACGGCCGACCCGGTCCAGCACCGCCGCGGCCGCGCCGGGCTGTCCCTCCATCTGACCGAAGGCCGCGCGCTCGGCGCGCCGTCCGAAGATGATCGCCATCGCGAGGAAGGCCAGGACGAAGCCCAGGATGCCCGCGTAGACCGGGTGACCGATCAGGAAACCGATGGCGAGGAGGACACCGAAGGTGACGATTCCCACACCCGCGACGACAAGACCCACCTTGGGGTCCGACCGCCTGGTCATCTTGTAGGTCAGGGCGATCTGCTTGAGCCGCCCCGCGTTCTCGGCGCTGTCCGCGCCGTCAGTGTTTGCCTTCCTCGCCATGTACGGAAGTTTACGTGGCGCGGGAGTGACCTAGGAACGGTGGTCGGCCACAGCCTTCAGCACATGCTCCGCCTCGACCCGGTCCTGCGCCCTGCGGCGGTCCTCGAGGACGGCCGTCCAGGCGTTGCGGCGGGCGGTGCGCTGGCCGCTGCTCATCAGCAGGGACTCGACGGCGCGGAGTGCGGTGGTGACGGTCGGGATGGCGTTGGCTCGTACCGGTGCGGCGTGCATCGTGGGTGTTCCCCCTCGGAGCGGATGCGCGCGCCCGGCGCGCACTGAGTAGCGGGAAGCAATGACGACGGCGGCTACGGAGCCACCGCGTATGTACCTAGGGTCACTGCTCGGTGTTACCAGTGCATGACCGGTCGGTCAAACACCAATGAAACTCTGATTTCGGCGGCGCGCACGCCGACGCGGCCCATACGGGCCCCCGGCCTGCGGGGGACGTACGGGCCGCGTCTTTGCGGGCAGCGACGCTCAGTAGCTTCTTGTGCGCCGATTCACACGGCCGGTGCGGTCGCGGCGGTCGCACCGCGCCGTTCCATCGCCTGCTGGAAGAGGCGTCCGGCGCGGTACGAGGAGCGCACCAGCGGCCCGGACATGACGCCCGAGTAACCGATCGCGTCGGCCTCGTCCTTCAGCTCCACGAACTCGTGCGGCTTCACCCAGCGCTCGACCGGATGGTGCCGCGCGGAGGGCCGGAGGTACTGCGTAATCGTGATGAGCTCGCAACCCGCGTCGTACAGGTCCTGGAGCGCCTCGCTGACTTCCTCGCGGGTCTCGCCCATGCCGAGGATCAGGTTGGACTTCGTCACCAGGCCGGCCTCGCGGGCCCGCGTGATGACGTCCAGGGAGCGCTCGTAACGGAAGCCGGGCCGGATCCGCTTGAAGATCCGCGGCACCGTCTCGACGTTGTGCGCGAGCACCTGCGGGCGCGAGGAGAAGACCTCGGCGAGCTGCGCGGGCTCCGCGTTGAAGTCGGGGATGAGCAGCTCCACCTTCGTGGCGCCGCCCTCCCGCCCCGCGGTCTGGGCGTGGATCTGGCGCACGGTCTCCGCGTACAGCCACGCGCCGCCGTCCTCCAGGTCGTCGCGTGCGACGCCGGTGATCGTGGCGTAGTTCAGGTCCATCGTCACGACGGACTCGCCCACGCGGCGGGGCTCGTCACGGTCCAGCGCCTGCGGCTTCCCCGTGTCGATCTGGCAGAAGTCGCAGCGCCGGGTGCACTGGTCACCGCCGATGAGGAACGTCGCCTCGCGGTCTTCCCAGCACTCGTAGATGTTCGGACAGCCGGCCTCCTGGCACACGGTGTGCAGACCCTCGCCCTTCACGAGCGCCTGCATCTTCGTGTACTCGGGGCCCATCTTCGCCCGGGTTTTGATCCACTCGGGCTTGCGCTCGATGGGGGTCTGGCTGTTTCGGACCTCCAGGCGCAGCATCTTGCGCCCGTCGGGTGCGACACCGGACACTCCGGCACCCCTTTGCTTTCGCTGCATTGGATTCTTCGGCGAACACCAGGGTACGCCCGTGGTTAGAACGGCCTTGCGTCTGCCCAACCTGTGGCCGACGGGGCCTATTCCCTACGCCGAGGCGGCCGGTTCCTTCGGCGCGAGGACGCGGGGCGCGAGCTCCGCGTTCTCCAGGACGTCCCGCAGGTGCCTCTCGGCGACCGGGAGGACGTCGTCGATCGTGATCTCGCGGCCCAGTTCGTACGAGAGCGAGGTCACGCCAGCGTCCCGGATCCCGCACGGCACGATCCGGTCGAACGAGGTGTTGTCCGGGTTCACGTTCAGCGAGAAGCCGTGCATGGTGACGCCCTTGGCGACCCGGATGCCGATCGCGGCCAGCTTGCGGTCCTCGCGGCGCTGCCCGGCGTTCGAGGGCGCGTACTCGGGGCCGTTCAGCCGGGGGTCGAACTCCTCGTCGTGCAGCCGGGGGTCGAAGTCGAGGGAGAGCCCGCCGAGCGAGGGGCGGTCCTCGACCGGGTCGCCGAGGACCCAGACACCGCTGCGGCCCTCGACCCGGCTGGTCTCCACGCCGAACTCGGCGGCCGTGCGGATCAGTGCGTCCTCCAGGCGGCGGACGTGCGCCACCACGTCCACCGGGCGGGGGAGCTTGAGGATCGGGTAGCCGATGAGCTGTCCCGGGCCGTGCCAGGTGATCTTCCCGCCGCGGTCGACATCGATGACCGGGGTGCCGTCGAGCGGGCGCTCGCTCTCCGTCGTGCGCCGTCCCGCCGTGTAGACGGACGGGTGCTCGAGGAGCAGGCAGGTGTCGGGGACGGTGTCCTCGAACCTGGCGGCGTGCACCTCGCGCTGCTTCTGCCAGGCCTCCTGGTAGTCGACCCGCTCCTCGCCGAATCCCAGACGGACGAACCGCAGCTCACTCACTCGGGTGCCTCCCTACTCGCGGTGCCGGAGGGCCGGGGGGTGTCCCCGGAGTCACGGCACCATCCGTGTGCGCCCTGAGCCACTGTACGACCGCTCCCGAACACCGGGTCCGGCAGGTTACGGACGGGGCGCTTCCCGTCAGCGATCCATTAATCCTCACACGATCGGATGAACGTGGAGCGAAGGCCGCTGGCGCCGCCGCCGGGGCGGTTAAGTTCGCGCCGTTCCATAACGGGCTCGCCCGCTCCCAATCGTGGGGGAGCCCGTAAGGGCTGCCCGCCCGGCGCCGAAGGCAGGAGACCTTACAGCTGATGTCGGAACGACCTCCGCAGCGCACCCCGAACCGGCGGCTCGCTGCCCTCATCGCGGAGGCCGGGTTCTCCCATGCGGGCCTGGCCCGCCGGGTGGACCAGCTCGGCCTCGAACACGGGCTCGACCTGCGATACGACAAGACCTCGGTGACCCGCTGGCTGCGCGGCCAGCAGCCCCGGGGCACCACCCCCGCGCTGATCGCCGAGGTCTTCACCAGACGGCTCGGACGCCGGCTCTCCGCGCAGGACCTGGGCCTGGACGCGTGTGCGCCCGTCTACGCCGGTCTGGAGTTCGCGGCCACTCCCGCCGAGGCCGTCGACATCGTCAGTGGGCTGTGGCGCAAGGACTCGGGCAGCCATGCGGAGCTGCGCAAGATCGCGTTCACCCCCGCCGGGCTGGTCGTCCCCAGCAGGGACTGGCTGATCGGGCGGGCCGACGAATGGGTCGGCCGGGGCGAACCCCAGGAGCGGGCGACCGGCGCCACCGGCCTGCCGGCCCCCCGTACGCCTGCCGAGGGCCCCGGGAACCGGCCCCCGCAGGCCCACGGGGGCGGCGCCCTCCAGGTGCCCGGTGCCCCAGGTCCGGTGCACGGGGCGGGCGCCAACGGCGCCCGGGCCGGCGCCGGCCGTGGCCCCGTCCCCTCCCGCCCGCCCGCTCCCGTTTCACCGCTCCTGGGCGTCCCGCGCCAGCGGCAGACCGACCGCGGGGCCGGCCAGCGGGTCGGCAGCGGCGACGTCGCCGCCCTGCGCTCGGTGGGCGAGCTCTTCCGCACGCTGGACAACGCCTACGGCGGCGGCCACGCCAGGCAGGCCCTCGTCCGGTACCTGGAGCACGAGGCCGAGCCCATGCTGCGCGGTAGCTACGGCGAGACGCTGGGCCGCCGGCTGTTCTCCGCCGCGGCCGATCTGACCCGGCTCGCGGGTTGGACCTCGTACGACATCGCGGCGCACGGCCTCGCCCAGCGCTATTTCGTCCAGGCGCTGCGGCTCGCCCAGGCCGCCGGGGACCGGGCGTACGGCGCCTACGTCCTGATCACGATGAGCCGCCAGGCGGTCTATCTCGGGCACGGCAGGGAAGCCATCCAGCTCGCACGCGTCGCCCAGCAGGGCATCGGCTCCTCCGCTCCGCCCGTCGTCCTGGCCCTGCTGCACGCGGTCGAGGCGCGCGGACACGGCGTCCTCGGGGAGACCAGGCCCTGCGTCGCCGCGCTCGTACGGGCCGAACGCGCGCTGGGGATCTCCCGGCCCGGGGACGACGTTCCGCACTGGGCCCGCTACTTCGACGAGGCACAGCTCGCCGACGAGTTCGGCCACTGCCACCGCGATCTGCAGCAGTACCGCGTCTCCGCCCAGCACGCCGAGCGGTCGCTCCAGCTGCGCGCGCCGGCGTACGCCCGGAGCCGGCTGTTCTGCCGGGTGGTGCTCGCCTCCGCGAGGCTCGGGCTCGGAGAGCTGGACCAGGCGTGCCTGCTGGGCGCCGAGGCGGCCCAGCAGGCCGCGGAGATGCGGTCGGTGCGCGCGACGGAGTACGTACGGGACTTCGAGCGCCGCCTGGAGCCGTACCGCGACGCCGTCGCCGTACGGGGATACCGCGACCGGGTCGCGGCGCTGGGCTGAGCGAAGGGCCTACGCGGCGGCGGGCAGCACCGTCCCGTCCGCCCCCTGCCGGCGCACCCCCAGGTCCGCGAGGATCGCCGAGGCGGCGCGTCTGCCGGAGCGCAGCGCGCCCTGGACCGTGCTGGTGTCGCGGTGGTCGCCGCAGACGTACAGCCCGGCGAGCAGCCGGACCGGGCGGCGCGGGTCGTGCGGCGGCGGCATGGCGGGGACCGCCTCCGGGTCGTGATGGGCGGCCAGCAGCTCCCAGTCGTCGGTGGGCGTGCCGTACAGCGAGGCCAGGTGCGCGCGCACCTCGCCGTCGAGGTCCCGCGGCGGAGGGCCGAGCACCGTGGAGGTGATCAGGGCCCGGCCGCGCGGGGCGCGCGAGGGGTCGACCTCGCTCATCACGGCGGTGTGCGCGACCGGGCCCGAGCGGTCCGCGTCCAGCAGCAGACGGCCCCCGGTCGCCGGTGCCTCCCCCGTGGTGTGGTGCAGCACGGTCACCGGGTGGAAGGCGGGCGTCCGCAGCCCCGGCAGCAGTTCGGCGGCCGCCCCCGCTCCGGTGGCCAGCAGGAGTGACCGGCAGCCCAGCTCACCGTGCTCCTTGGTGCGTACGGAGGTGATGTCCGCCGCGGTCACATGCACCCCGGTGCGTACGGTCCCGGGAGGCAGGGCGGCCGCCAGCAGTTCGGGCAGCGTCGCGGAACCGCCGGCGGGCACACAGAGCCGGCCGCGGGCGTAGTCCCGGAGGGTGAGGTCGGCCACGCGGCTGGACGTGGTGAGCCCGGGGTCGCCGAGCAGCGCCGAGAGCAGGGGCCGCAGGAACCCGCCGACCGCGCGGGGCGGGAGGCCGGACAGCGCCTCGGACGCGGCCCGGTCGGGCCTGGTCATGATCCGGGACTCCGGAGCGGTGGCGAGCCGGGCCAGCCAGGCGCCGAGCCTGGCCTGTTCGATCGCCCCGCCCAGGGGCGCGCGAGGGGCGCTCGACCGGGAGCGCACCGCACGAAGTGCGCCCCTCGCGCTCCGTACGTCCCCGGCGCGGTACTGCCGCCCCCCGCTGTGGACGAGCACCCCCGGGGCGAAGTCCCGCAGCACCAGTCCTTCGAGCCCTGGGGTGGTGCTCAGCTCCGGATACGCGGAACTGAGCAGCGGGCCCAGGTGGTCGAGCCGGAACCCGTCCATGTCATGGGTGGCCATCCGGCCGCCCACCCGCGCGGCGGCCTCCAGAACGCTGACGCCCACCCCTGCGCCGATCAGCTGGTGGGCCGCCGACAGGCCAGCGATCCCGGCCCCGATGATGACCACATCCGCGTGGTCTGCTGCGTGTGCCCTGATCACGTGCCCCTCCCCGAGTCGGTGCGGCTGGTGGGGAGCTATTGCCCCCAACAGGCCCCCGGAATGCCCGAGTTCGGGTCGAGGCTAGGTGTATGGCCGAGAGAGGCGCAGTAGCGCGCACCCCGGGCACCGGTGCACGGGGTCGCACGGTGGTCCCGCGCCGGGTCCCGGGGAGCGCCGGGCCGTGGTCAGCGCAGTGCGGCGCGGATGGCGTCGTCGATGCCGGGGAAGGCGAACGCGAAGCCCGAGTCGAGAAGTTGGCCGGGCAGCACCCGCTGGCTGGCCAGGACGTCCCCGGAGAACTCCCCGAGCGCGGCCTTCAGCGCGGGTGCCGGGGCGGCGAACAGGGTCGGGCGCCGCAGGACCCTCCCCATGGCGGCCGTCACCTCGCCGTTGGTGACGGGGGAGGGGCCCGTCAGATTCACCGGGCCGGACAGTGCCTCGGTGTCCAGGATGTGCCGCAGCGCCGCGATGTGGTCGTGCAGCGCGATGAAGCTCCAGTACTGCCGGCCGTTCCCCATCCGTCCGCCGAGCCCCGCCTTGAACAGCGGGAAGAGCCGCCCCCAGGCCCCGCCCCGCCGGGAGACGACCAGACCGGTCCGAGCGTGGACCGTGCGGATGCCCGCCTCCTCGGCCGGAGCCGTCGCCTCCTCCCACTCCACGCAGACGGACGGCAGGAAACCCTCGCCGGGCGGCGCGCTCTCGTCGACGGCACGGTCGCCGGTGTCGCCGTAGAAGCCGATGGCCGACCCCGACAGCAGCACCCTCGGCGGGGTGTCCAGCGAAGCCACCGCCTCGGCGACGGCCGCCGTGCCCAGCACCCGGCTGTCACGGATCTCCCGCTTGTACGCCTCGGTCCACCGGTGGTCCCCGACTCCCGCCCCCGCGAGGTGGACGACCGCGTCACAGCCCACGAGGCCCGCCGCATCGACGTACTGGCGCTTCGGGTCCCACTCCACCTCGTCACCGGTGGCGGCCGGGCGGCGCACCATGCGCACCACCTCGTGCCCGTCGGCACGCAGCGAGCGCACGAGCGCCGCTCCGATGAGTCCGGTCGATCCGGTGACGGCGATTCGGGAACGCAGCATGCCGTCCATCCTGCCCCATGCGCCCTCGGTCACGCGGGAGTCGGAGGCGCCGGACACGCATGGCACAGTTGCACGCATGTCCGTGCCACGATTCCGGTCCCTCGGCCCCGCCCGTCCCGCCGTCCCCGAGGACGAGACCGCCCTCGCCGAGCTCGACCGGGCCACCTGGTCGACCCTCCACGCCGTGCAGCCGAAGCCGCAGCCGCCGTACGAGCCCTTCTTCGACGAGCGGCACCTGCCCGGCGAATACCTGGTCGTCGAGGCGGTCACCGGTACGGACGAGGAGTCCCTGGCCGGCTACATCCGGCTGGCCCGCCCGACCCCGCTCGCCTGCAACGCGCACGTCCGCCAGATACAGGGCCTCGCCGTCGCCGACCGGTGGCGGCGCCACGGCGTCGCACGTGCGCTGCTGCACGCCGCGTACGCCGAGGCGCGGCGCCAGGGCGCCGGACGGCTCACCCTGCGGGTGCTCGGCCACAACACCGCCGCACAGGCGCTCTACGCGTCCGAGGGCTTCGCCGTCGAGGGCGTACTGCCCGGCGAGTTCTTCCTGGGCGGGCGGTACGTCGACGACGTCCTGATGGGCCGCTCGCTGACAGCCTGAATCCCGGGCGCGCGTCCGGGGGCTCAGACCGGGCCGAAGCGTTCCCAGAGGGCCGGGTAGCGCTCCGCCAGCGCCGCGTCGTCGTCGAAGCCGAAGGGCGTGCCCGCCGGTTCCGCCGCCTGCGGCGGCAGCCCCAGATCGGGGGCGACGACGCCGGTGAGCTGCTCGTACGCCTCGTCGGCGGCGTAACCGAGCTCCTCGCCGTCCCCGTCGAGCTCCTCGTCGAAGTCGTCGAGCAGCTCGGCCAGGCTGTCCGGGTCGTGCACCGCCCCCTCGAAGACCTCACGGCCCTGCGCGATCAGCCAGCAGCGGAAGTAGTCGAAGGCGTCGTCGCTCGCCCCGCCGAGCAGCACGGCAGCCGCGCCCCACAGGTCCCAGCGGTACGCGCGGTTGTAGCGGGCCTCGAAGTGTCTGGCGAAATCCAGCACGGAGTCGGGATCGAGCCGCACCAGCCGTTCGACGAGCAGGTCGGCGTGGTCCTCGGGGTCGCCCTCGGCGGCCTCGCGGGTGCTGTCGATGATCTCCCAGAACTCCGTCTCGTCCATCACGGGTCCAGCATCTGCCCCGGCGGCAGGCGACGCACGCCCAGACACCGAATTGAAGCCTTCGACGTCATTTCCAGGCCACTTCAGCGATAGAGGTCGCGCAGTCGTTCGGCGGTATCGGCAAAGCGTTCGCGCAGGGCGGCGGGCTCCAGGACCTCCACCTCGGGCCCGAGGGACAGCAGCTGGCTGTACGCCACCTCGGCGGACTCGACCGGCAGGACCACCGTGCGCCGGCCCTCCGCGTCCGGCGCGGCGGCCCCGGCCAGTGCCTCGTCGACGGCGGCCCGGTCCATGGCGTGCGGCAGCCGTCGTACACCCGCCTCCGACAGTCGCACGGTCACCTCGGTACGCAGGATCGACCGGGCGAACTGCGCGGCCCGTTCCTCCCAGAAGCGCGGCAGGTCGAAGGCCTCGTCCCGCACGAAGCGGGTCTCCGAGACGGCGACGGCGGCGAACCGGTCGATCCGGTACACGCGGAAGTCGTCCCCGGCCCGGGCGCAGAGGTACCAGACCCCGGCCTTCAGGACGAGCCCGTACGGGGCCAGCTCCCGCTCCACCTCGCCCGAGGGGCGGCGGCTGTAGCGCGCCCGGACCAGCCGGTCGTCCCAGACGGCCTCCGCGACGGCGGGCAGCAGCTCGGGGGTGGCCGGTTCGTGGTACCAGCCGGGGGCGTCCAGATGGAAGCGCTGGGCGACGGTGCGCGAGGCGTCCCGGAGCGAGGGGAGCAGGGCCGCCGAGACCTTCAGCCGGGCAGCCGAGGCAGCGTCGTCGAGCCCCATCTCACGCAGGGCGGAGGGCAGTCCGGACAGGAAGAGCGCCTCGGCCTCATGACGGGCCAGCCCGGTGAGCCGCGTCCGGTAGCCGCCCACGAGCCGGTAGCCGCCCGCCCGGCCGCGGTCGGCGTACACGGGCACGCCCGCCTCGGAGAGCGCCTGGGCGTCCCGTGTGACGGTGCGCTCCGACACCTCCAGCTCCTCGGCCAGCTGGGCGGCGGTCATGGAGGGCCGGGACTGCAGGAGCAGCACCATCTTGATCAGCCGGGCAGCACGCATGCGGCCATTGTGCGTGCCGGCGCCGCACCGCCACAGGGAGCCCGGCCCGTGGAGGCGCGGCGCGGCCGCACGGACTCAGCGCCGGGGAGCCATCGCGCGCAGGCTGCGCCAGGTCCGGCCGAGCGGGCGGCGCGCCGGTGCCGGGATGTGCACGGTCCACCTGCGCGGCGGGAGGGCGTCCATGCGGTGGTAGAACTCGTCGACGTCGACGGCGAGCGTGCGCCCGGCGGTCCAGTAGGGAACGACGCCGACGGCGTCGGGGCCGACCCGGGTGGCACCGGCCGCTGTGAGCTCAGTGCGCCGGTCCCCTTCGATCCGGACGCTCCTGCCCACGCCGAGCAGCTGCAGCGAGCCCCGCACGTCGTAGATCCCGCGCTGCAGCGGGCCGCCGCCGGCCGCCGTGAGCGGGTCGATCTCCAGCTCGCCCCGGACGACCAGCCGGCTCCGCCCCGGGCCGGCGGGGACGACGGCCGCCCTGAGGTCGCAGGTGGGGAACCAGCCCATGGGGCGCTTGCGGTCCTTCAGGAGCACGTGCGCGGACACCGCGCGCAGGGGGTCGCCGATCTCCCACTCCGTGACCGCCGGGTTCCCCTCCAGCAGCCGGGGGTCGAGCAGCAGGCGTCCGTCGCGCTCCACCATGACCACCGGTGTGCCGTCCGCGTGCGTCATGGTCATCTGGAGAGGCGCGGTCAGCCTGCCGTCCCGCCAGCGCAGCCGGCCCAGATCGGCTCGTGACCGTAGTGTGCGGGTGCGCTCGGCCAGGGCGCGCAGACCGTCGAGGCGGCCGTCCTCCAGGAGCGTCGCGCGCAGCCGCTGCACGGCGGGGAGCCCTTCCCGTACGCCGGGGGAGAACTCGTCCGCGACGAGCTGCCGGACCGTCTCGAACCGGGACCGGACGTCCAGGGTGGGGCTGAGCACCCGCGGCTCGCTCACCTGGTGGAGGATCTCCACGCGATAGGTGCGGCGGAGCAGCGTGTCGCGCTCGGGGCCCGGCTCCGTGCCGTCCTTCAGTGCCTGGACGACCTGGCGGAGATTGCCGAAGTACCCCTGGACGTCGATCGGGGCACTGCTGTTGTTGCCCCTGTCCTCACGGCGCATCCAGTAGTAGCAGGGGTGGTCGGCCAGCACCGAGACCCGCTCCGTGGCGACGTAGGCGCGGGCCATGAACAGCTGGTCCTCCAGCCGGCATCTGCCCTCGGGAAACTTGATGCCGTTCTCCAGGAGGAACGACCGCCGGAACATCTTGTGCGGGGTGAGCGAATCCATCAGCGAGTGGTCGCGCACCGAGCAGCGGTCGATGGTCCGGGCGAACACGGTGCTGGGCGCCTGCATCGTGCCGACGACCTTGCCCAGCACGATGTCCGACTCGTTCTTCGTGCCCAGGGCGCACAGCCGCTCCAGAGCCTCCTCACCCAGTTCGTCGTCCTGGTCCACGAACTGTATGAACTCGCCCCTGCTGCTCGCCACCCCCACGTTGCGCGGCTTGCCGGGCCAGCCCGAGTTCTCCTGGTGGATGACGCGGACGTGCGGGTGGGCGGCGGCCAGCCGGTCCAGACGCTCCCCGGAGTCGTCGGTCGATCCGTCATTGACGTAGACGACTTCGTACTGGTCGGGCCCGATGCTCTGCCGGAGCAGGGACGGGGCGCACGACTCGATGTAATGCGACGCGTTGTAGATCGGAACGACGATCGTGGCCCGCAGCGTATGCGGTGCGAACTTCTCGGCAGTGGTCATGCTGCGTCCCCTCAAGGCCGTGCCGGGGGGTAGTGGGGGATACCCGGCCCAATCGCACGAAACGGTATTCGGTTGATATACCCGTATGAGCCTATAAATCGCCACTCAAGGGACAGGTCTGTGCCGTCCGGTTCCCCCCGGAAGCCGACCCGTCGCCCGAGAGGCGTAGGACTCGCTCTCCTAGACCGCCGAGCACCGCCTGGCGTTGCACGGAGCTTCCGATTCATCGTATGAAGTTATTGATTCGTTGCGCTGTGGTTCATGATGCGGACGCTCGTGTGCCCTACGGGCATGCGCCGGGGCGCGGTGGGTGAACGCCCGCAGGGCGGGCTCGAAACGAGCCCGCCCTGCGGTGTGAAGGGAGACAGCCCTCCGGCTTCAGGCCCCTCAGAGGCCGTACTTCTCCCGGGCCTCCTTGACCTTGGAGGCCGGGATCTCGCCACGGCGGGCCAGCTGGGCCAGCGCGGCGACCGCGACGGACTCGGCGTCGACACCGAAGTGGCGCCGGGCGCCCTCACGGGTGTCGGAGAGGCCGAAGCCGTCCGTGCCCAGGGAGGACCAGTCCTGCTCCACCCACTGGCTGATGGAGTCCGGGACCGCGCGCATCCAGTCGCTGACGGCGAGCACGGGGCCCGGCGCGCCGGAGAGCGCCTGGGTCACGTACGGCACCCGCTCCTCACCGCGGAGCAGCGCCTCGTCGCACTCCAGCGCCTCGCGGCGCAGCTCGCCCCATGAGGTGGCGGACCAGACGTCGGCCGTGACACCCCAGTCGGAGGCCAGCAGCTCCTGGGCCTTCAGCGCCCAGTGGATCGCCGTGCCGGAGCCCAGCAGCTGCAGGCGCGGCGCGTCCGCGGATGCGGGCGTGCCCTCCTTGAAGCGGTACAGGCCCTTGACGATGCCCTCCTCGACGCCCTCCGGCATCGCGGGCTGCTGCTTCGGCTCGTTGTAGACCGTCAGGTAGTAGAAGACGTTCTCGGCCTCGGGGCCGTACATCCTCCGCAGACCGTCCTTGACGATCACCGCGATCTCGTACGCGAACGCCGGGTCGTAGTTGAGCGACGCCGGGTTCGTGGACG
Organism: Streptomyces sp. NBC_01166; assembly: GCF_045039765.1. NCBI lineage: Bacteria > Bacillati > Actinomycetota > Actinomycetes > Kitasatosporales > Streptomycetaceae > Streptomyces > Streptomyces sp. NBC_01166. The sequence continues at coordinate 2,424,784 of NZ_CP108613.1, read as the reverse complement.
CGATCAGGTGCGAATGGCCGTCCGCGTGCTGGAGGCCCTCACCCGTCAGCGTCGTGCGGCCCGCCGTGGCGCCGACGATGAAGCCCTTGCCGAGCTGGTCGGCGAGCTGCCACATCTGGTCGCCGGTCCGCTGCCAGCCGAACATCGAGTAGAAGATGTAGAACGGGATCATCGTCTCGCCGTGCGTCGCGTACGACGAAGCGGCGGCGATGAAGTCGGCCATGGCGCCGGCCTCGGTGATCCCCTCGTTGAGGATCTGGCCGTCCTTGGCCTCCTTGTAGTACATCAACTGGTCGCGGTCGACCGGCTCGTACGTCTGGCCGAGCGGCGAGTAGATGCCCGCCGAGGGGAACAGCGACTCCATACCGAAGGTACGGGCCTCGTCCGGGACGATCGGAACCCAGCGCCTGCCGGTCTCCTTGTCCCGCATCAGGTCCTTCACCAGGCGGACGAACGCCATGGTGGTGGCCATCTCCTGCTTGCCGGACCCCTTGTACAGGGCCTTGAACGCGCGCTCCTCCGGCTGGGGCAGCGCGGCGGCGTGCACCCGGCGGGCGGGGGCCGGACCACCGAGGGCGGCACGGCGCTCCTGGAGGTAGCGGACCTCGGGGGAGTCGGCGCCCGGGTGGCCGTAGGGGACCAGCCCGTCCTCGAAGGCGCTGTCCGGGATCGGGAGGCCGAGCAGCTCGCGCATGCCCTTGAACTCGTCGATCGACAGCTTCTTCATCTGGTGGTTGGCGTTCTTGGACTCGAAGCCCTTGCCGAGCGTGTAGCCCTTGACCGTCTGGGCCAGGATCACGGTCGGCGCGCCCTTGTGCTCCAGGGCCGCGCGGTAGGCCGCGTACACCTTGCGGGCCTCGTGGCCGCCGCGGGAGCTGTAGAAACACTCGGCGATCTTCGCGTCGCTCAGGAGTTTCGCCAGCTCGGCGAGGGCGGGCTCGGCGCCGAAGAAGTGCTCGCGGATGTAGGCCACGTCGCGCGTCGCGTACGTCTGGAACTGCGCGTCCGGGACCTCGCGGAGGCGGCGGATCAGCGCGCCCGTGGTGTCGAGCTGGAACAGCTCGTCCCAGGCGTTGCCCCAGAGCGTCTTGATGACGTTCCAGCCGGCGCCGCGGAAGGCGCCCTCGAGCTCCTGGACCACGCGGAAGTTGGCGCGGACCGGGCCGTCGAGGCGCTGGAGGTTGCAGTTGATGACGAAGGTCAGGTTGTCGAGCTGCTCACGGGCCGCGAGGGCGAGGGCGGCGGTCGACTCGGGCTCGTCCATCTCGCCGTCGCCCAGGAAGGCCCAGACGTGCGAGTTCGACGTGTCCTTGATCTTGCGGTTGGTCAGATAGCGGTTGAAGCGCGCCTGGTAGATCGCCGAGAGCGGGCCGAGGCCCATCGAGACGGTGGGGAACTCCCACAGCCAGGGCAGCCGCCGCGGGTGCGGGTAGGACGGCAGGCCGTCGCCGCCCGACTCCTGGCGGAAGTTGTCGAGCTGCTGCTCGCTGAGGCGGCCGTCGAGGAAGGCGCGGGCGTAGATGCCGGGCGAGGCGTGGCCCTGGATGTAGAGCTGGTCGCCGGAGCCGTCACCTTCCTTGCCGCGGAAGAAGTGGTTGAAGCCGGTCTCGTACAGCCATGCCGCCGAGGCGAACGTGGCGATGTGGCCGCCGACGCCGTACCGGGCGCCACGGGTGACCATCGCGGCCGCGTTCCAGCGGTTCCACGCGGTGATCCTTGATTCCATCTCCAGGTCGCCGTCGAACGCGGGCTCGGCGGAGGTGGGGATGGTGTTGACGTAATCGCTCTCCAGCAGCTTGGGCAGCGCGATGCCGGCGCCCTCAGCGTGCTGGAGCGAACGCCGCATCAGGTACGCGGCGCGGTGCGGGCCCGCGGCCTTGGTGACGGCGTCGAGGGAGGCCGCCCATTCGGCGGTCTCCTCGGGGTCGCGGTCCGGGAGCTGGTCGAGCTCGCTCGGAAGCGTTGCTACGGGGTCGGTCATGATCGCCGCCTTCCGGAGTGGGAGGGGGTGGAGAAGTCCCTGGCTGGCAGGACAGGGCGATGGGGCCGGTGGGCCCGCGACTGAACTGTAAGTCTCCGATCGATGATCGATCAAAGGGTGAAGGGCAAAACTTCTCGATATGAAGAAAAGTGGCATGCGGTGCCGCGAAACGGGGCACGGAGTGACGGGATCAAGGGGGCGAAACGGGCGCTGACCTGCACGGTCGAGCGGGTTCCGACCCAGATGTGCGCGCCCGCCCGGCGCCGGAACTCAGGCCCTCAGGCGCGTGGCGCGCACCCGAGGACGTGTTCCTTCACCATCACGGCGATGTGCGGGTCCCGGCGCAGGAACGCCTCGATGAGCGCCTCGTGCTCCTCCGCGTACGACTTCTGCACGGTGCCCAGCCAGCGGATCGACAGGGCCGTGAACACCTCGATGCCCAGCCCCTCCCAGGTGTGCAGCAGCACCGCGTTCCCGGCGGCGCGCACCATCTCCCGGTGGAAGGCCACCGTGTGCCGCACCTGCGCCTCGCCGTCGGCCAGCCGGTCCGCCTCGTACAGCGCCGCCACATGCGGGGTGAGCGCCGAGCAGTCCTCGCCGAGCGCGGGGGCAGCCAGCTCCGCCGCGATCTGCTCGAGACCGGCCCGTACGGGATAGCTCTCCTCCAGGTCGGCCGCGGTGAGATTGCGTACCCGGACCCCCTTGTTGGGCGCCGACTCGATCAGCCGCAGCGTCTCCAGCTCGCGCAGGGCCTCGCGCACGGGCGTCTGGCTGACCTCCAGCTCGGTGGCGATGCGGCGCTCCACGATCCGCTCACCCGGCTTCCAGCGCCCGCTGACTATCCCTTCCACGATGTGCTCGCGGATCTGCTCGCGCAGCGAGTGGACGACGGGCGGGGTCATGACGGGCTCCTTCGGGCGAACAAACCGGTGCTGCTCACCGATGCGGCGGCCGGGGACGACCGGTGGTGTCTAGACAATACGGCGGCGCCCCCGCCCGGAAGTGTTCCGGACGGGGGCGCCGCTGGTGAGGCTGGTTACAGCTGCACGGCTCAGAGGCCGAGCTCGACCTCGAACTCGCCCGCCTCGAGGATCGCCTTGACCGTGGTCAGGTAACGGGCGGCGTCCGCGCCGTCCACCAGACGGTGGTCGTAGGAGAGCGACAGGTAGGTCATGTCGCGGACGCCGATGACGGTGCCCTCGGCGGTCTCGATGACCGCCGGACGCTTGACCGTGGCACCGATGCCCAGGATGGCCGCCTGGTTCGGCGGCACGATGACCGTGTCGAACAGCGCACCGCGCGAACCGGTGTTGCTGACGGTGAAGGTCGCGCCCGACATGTCGTCCGGGGTGAGGCCGCCACCGCGGGCCTTGCCGGCCAGCTCGGCGGTCTTCTTCGCGATACCGGCGATGTTCAGGTCGCCCGCACCCTTGATGACCGGGGTCATCAGACCCTTCTCGGCGTCCACGGCGATGCCGATGTTCTCCGAGTCGAAGTACGTGATGGTGCCCTCGTCCTCGTTGATCCGGGCGTTGACGACCGGGTGGGCCTTCAGCGCCTGGGCCGCCGCCTTCACGAAGAACGGCATCGGGGACAGCTTGACGCCCTCACGGGCGGCGAAGGACTCCTTCGCCTGGTTGCGCAGCTTCATCAGCTTCGTGATGTCGACCTCGAGGACCGAGGTCAGCTGGGCCTGCGAGTGCAGCGCCTTCATCATGTTGTCGCCGATGACCTTGCGCATGCGGGTCATCTTGACCGTCTGACCGCGCAGCGGGGACGCCTCGAGCTTCGGCGCGGCCTTGGCTGCCGGGGCGGCGGCGGCGGCCGGAGCCGGAGCGGCGGCGGCCTTGGCGGCCTCCGCTGCGGCGACGACGTCCTGCTTGCGGATACGGCCACCGACGCCGGTGCCCTTGACCGAGCCCAGGTCGACGCCGTTCTCGGTGGCGAGCTTGCGGACCAGCGGCGTGACGTACGCGCCGTCGTCACCGGAAGGCGCGGCCGGGGCGGCAGGCGCCGGAGCGGCGGGCTGCGCCGGGGCGGCCGGTGCCGGTGCCGGTGCCGGAGCGGCGGGCGCGGCCTGGGCCTGGGCCGGTGCCGGTGCCGGAGCAGGGGCGGCCGGGGCTGCGGGAGCCGGCGCCGGAGCGGCCGGTGCGGGAGCGGCGGGGGCCGGGGCGGCCTCTGCCGGAGCCGCGGCGGGGGCCGGGGCGGCCTCTGCCGGAGCGGCGGCCGGTGCGGCACCCGGAGCGCCGATGACGGCGAGCTTGGCGCCCACCTCGGCGGTCTCGTCCTCGCCGACGACGATCTCCAGCAGCACGCCGGCGACCGGGGCGGGGATCTCGGTGTCGACCTTGTCCGTGGAGACCTCGAGCAGGGGCTCGTCCTCCGCGACCTCCTCGCCGACCTCCTTCAGCCAGCGGGTGACGGTGCCCTCGGTGACGCTCTCACCGAGCGCCGGAAGGGTGACGTCGGTGCCGGAGGCGCCACCGGCCGGAGCGGCGGCGGGAGCCTCGGCGGCAGGGGCCTCCGCGGCGGGGGCCTCGGCGGCGGGCGCCGGAGCCTCCTCGGCCGGGGCCGGAGCGGCCTCCGGCTCGGCGGCCGGAGCCGACTCGGCGGCGGGCGCACCCGAACCGTCGTCGATGACGGCCAGCTCGGCGCCGACCTCGACGGTCTCGTCCTCGGCGACCTTGATGGACGCGAGGGTGCCCGAGGCGGGCGCGGGGATCTCGGTGTCGACCTTGTCGGTCGAGACCTCGAGCAGCGGCTCGTCGGCCTCGACATGCTCGCCCTCGGCCTTCAGCCAGCGGGTGACGGTGCCCTCGGTGACGCTCTCGCCGAGCGCCGGAAGGGTTACGGAAACCGACATGGTTTCGGTTGCTCCTTACGAAAGTGTGAAGTGGTCGGTCGTCCCCGGGACTGGATCAGTCGTGGGAGTGGAGAGGCTTGCCGGCCAGGGCCAGGTGGGCCTCGCCCATCGCCTCGTTCTGCGTCGGGTGGGCGTGGATGAGCTGCGCGACCTCGGCCGGCAGCGCCTCCCAGTTGTAGATCAGCTGGGCTTCGCCGACCTGCTCGCCCATACGGTCACCGACCATGTGGACGCCGACCACGGCACCGTCCTTGACCTGGACGAGCTTGATCTCGCCGGCGGTCTTCAGGATCTTGCTCTTGCCGTTGCCCGCCAGGTTGTACTTGAGGGCGACGACCTTGTCCGCACCGTAGATCTCCTTGGCCTTGGCCTCGGTGATACCGACGGAGGCGACCTCGGGGTGGCAGTACGTCACCTTCGGCACGCCGTCGTAGTCGACCGGCACGGTCTTGAGGCCGGCGAGCCGCTCCGCCACCAGGATGCCCTCGGCGAAGCCGACGTGGGCGAGCTGGAGGGTCGGGACCAGGTCACCGACGGCCGAGATCGTCGGGACGTTGGTCTGCATGTACTCGTCGACGAGGACGTAGCCGCGGTCCAGCGCGACACCCGCCTCCTCGTAGCCCAGACCCTGCGAGACCGGGCCGCGGCCGATCGCGACCAGCAGCACCTCCGCCTCGAAGGTCTTGCCGTCGGCGAGGGTCACCCGCACGCCGTCCTGCGTGTACTCGGCCTTGTCGAAGAAGGTGCCGAGGTTGAACTTGATGCCGCGCTTGCGGAACGCGCGCTCAAGAAGCTTCGAGCTGTTCTCGTCCTCGACCGGGACCAGGTGCTTCAGACCCTCGACGATGGTGACGTCGGTGCCGAAGGACTTCCACGCCGAGGCGAACTCGACGCCGATGACGCCGCCGCCCAGGACGATCGCGGACTTCGGTACGCGGTCCAGCTTGAGCGCGTGGTCCGAGGAGATGATGCGGTTGCCGTCGATCTCCAGGCCGGGCAGCGACTTCGGCACGGAGCCGGTCGCCAGCAGCACGTGCCGGCCCTGGACGCGCTGACCGTTGACATCCACCGAGGTGGGCGACGAGAGACGGCCCTCGCCCTCGATGTAGTGCACCTTGCGCGAGGCGATGAGACCCTGCAGACCCTTGTACAGGCCCGAGATCACGTCGTCCTTGTACTTGTGGACGGCCTCCATGTCGATGCCCTCGAAGGTGGCCTTCACACCGAACTGCTCGGCCTCGCGGGCCTGGTCGGCGATCTCGCCGGCGTGCAGCAGCGCCTTCGTGGGGATGCAGCCGTTGTGCAGGCAGGTGCCGCCGACCTTGCCCTTCTCGATCAGTGCGACGTCCAGGCCCAGCTGAGCTCCGCGCAGGGCCGCGGCGTAACCGCCGCTACCACCGCCGAGGATCACTAGGTCGAAAACGGTGCTGGCGTCGTTCGCCACGTCACGTCCTCCATGCATGTGCGCCGTACGCCGGGCCCCGTCGCTGGGGTGTGACCGGCCGGTCGGCTGGTGTTCGGCCGCTTGCGTTATTCGGCCCTGTGGTGGGGGCCCTGTCCTGCCGAGAACCCATCTTCGCACTTGTTGAGTCCGGACGGGACGCGGGCCCCTGCTCCGAGCCGGACGAAGATCCCGACCGGATGGTTACCGATACGTACAGATTTCCGGAAATATGCCGGTCGAGGCCACCGTGAGGAACACCGACGGCCCCGGACGTATGCCCGGGGCCGTCTGCGCCGCAAGCGAACCTCGCGCGCGGGGTCCACGCGCCGAGGCCGGCTCCGGACTCAGCCGAGGTCGCCGGCCGCGGTGCGCTCCGCCAGCCGCACCAGGGTGCGGACCGCGGATCCGGTGCCGCCCTTGGGGGTGTAGCCGTACGGCGCGCCCTCGTGGAAGGCGGGGCCCGCGATGTCCAGGTGCGCCCAGGCGATGCCCTCGCCCACGAACTCCTTCAGGAACAGGCCGGCCACCAGGCCCCCGCCCATCCGCTCGCCCATGTTGGCGATGTCGGCGGTCGGGGAGTCCATGCCCTTGCGCAGGTCGGCGGGGAGCGGCATCGGCCAGGAGGCCTCGCCGACCTCCTCGGCGATCTCGTGGATCGACGTACGGAACGCGTCGTCGTTGGCCATCACACCGAAGGTGCGGTTGCCGAGCGCCAGCACCATCGCGCCGGTCAGGGTCGCCACGTCGACGATCGCGTCCGGCTTCTCCTCCGAGGCGCGGGTCAGCGCGTCGGCGAGGACGAGCCGGCCCTCGGCGTCGGTGTTGAGGACCTCGACGGTCTTGCCGCTGTACATGTGCAGGACGTCACCCGGGCGGGTGGCGTTGCCGGACGGCATGTTCTCGGCGAGCGCCAGCCAGCCCGTGACGTTGACCTGGAGGCCGAGTCGGGAGGCCGCGACGACGGCGGCGAACACGGCGGCGGCGCCGCTCATGTCGCACTTCATCGTCTCGTTGTGGCCCGCCGGCTTGAGCGAGATGCCGCCCGAGTCGTAGGTGATGCCCTTGCCGACCAGGGCGAGCGTCTTCTCCGCCTTGGGGTGCGTGTAGGCGAGCTTGACCAGGCGGGGGCCGTGCGTGGAGCCCTGGCCGACGCCGAGCAGACCGCCGTAGCCGCCCTTGACGAGCGCCTTCTCGTCGAGGACCTGCACCTTGATGCCGTGCTCCTTGCCGGCGGCGGTGGCCACGGCGGCGAAGGACTCGGGGTACAGGTCGTTCGGCGGGGTGTTGATCAGGTCGCGGGCCCGGTTGATCTCCTCGGTGACCGCGACGGCGCGCTCGGCGGCAGCCTTGAAGGCCTTGTCACGCGGCTTGGCGCCGAGCAGGGCGATCTCGGCGAGCGGAAGCTTCGCGTCGTTCCGGCCGGACTTGGCGCCCTTGGGGGCGAGCTTGTTCTCGCCGCCCTGGTAGGCGGTGAAGGCGTACGCGCCCAGCAGGGCGCCCTCCGCGACGGCCCCGGCGTCCTCGGCGGTCTCGGCGGGCAGCGCGAACCCGGCCTTCTTCGACCCCGTCAGCGCACGCGCGGCGGAGCCCGCGGCGCGGCGCAGCGCCTCGGCCTCGTACGCGTCGTCCTTCGCCGGGACCGGACCGAGTCCGACCGCGATGACGACCGGGGCCTTGAGGCCGGACGGGGCGGGGAGCTTGGTCACTTCGCCCTCGGCACCGGAGGCGCCCAGGGTCTCCAGGACGGTGGCGAGCTTTCCGTCGAACGCCTTGTCCACGGCCTCGGCGCCCGGTGCGAGGACCGGCCCCTTGGCTCCCTTGGCGACGCCGACGACGAGTGCGTCGGCGCGCAGCGTCGCCGCACCTGAGGTGCTGAGAGTGAGAGCAGTCACGGTGGTGAAATCTCGCTTCCGTTGAGTTGTGTGCCGGTCTGTGTTGGTCGAGAGGGTGGCCGACCGTGCCCAGCGCATCGTAGATCCCGCCGTGACGCGCCGGGAACGAGCCTACGCGCGCCCCTGCTTCCGGCTCACGGGGGCGGGGCCGTCCAAGGGGCTGGTCCCGTTGTGAGGGGCCCCTCGGGGTCCCGTCACGAGAGGCCGAGGGAGAGCGCCAGCAGCGTCACCGTGGCCGCCGTCTCCTCCAGCGCGCCGAACACATCGCCGGTCACCCCGCCGAAGCGGCGCACGCAGTGACGCAGCATCACCTGCGCGGCGCCGAGGCCGGCCAGGGCGGCGAGGGCCTGGTGCAGGCCGGTGCCGTATCCGCCCAGGAGCGCACCGGCCGCCGCGCAGCACGCGACCACCGCACAGGCCACGGCCGCTCCGCCCCCGGGCGGGACGGTGCCCGCCACCGCCGCGCCGAGGCCCTCCGGGCGGGCGGGCGGGACGCCGCGGCGCGAGGCCAGCGTGAGCGCGAGCCGCGCGGTGACGGCGGCGGCGACGGTGCCCAGCGCGCCGTCCGCCCAGCCGCGGCCGTAGAGCTCGTGAAGCGCGGCGACCTGGGCCAGCAGCACGAACAGGAGCGTGATCACGCCGAACGGGCCGATGTCCGACTGCTTCATGATCCGCAGCGCGTCCTCGGCCGGCTTGGCGCTGCCCAGCCCGTCCGCGGTGTCCGCGAGTCCGTCCAGGTGCAGCCCACGGGTCAGCGCGGCGGGGAGCGCGGCGGAAGCGACCGCCGCCGTCAGGGGCCCCGACCCGCCCCACAGGAACAGCACCCCGGGGACCGCTGCGAGCACTCCCACGACGAGTCCGGCGAGCGGGGCGCACAGCATGCCGGCGCGGGCGGTACCGCGGTCCCAGCGGGAGACGCGGACGGGGAGCGCGGTCAGGGTGCCGAAGGCGAAGCGCAGACCGTGGCTGTTCAGGGAGGTCACCGCGCGCAGGCTAGCCGGTGCGGCAGCGTGCCGGATTGGGCAGAGTGGCACATAAGCCGCACATGCGGCTGTCCGGACGGAGGTGGCATGGGTCACTGGTTCCAGCAGAACATCGTCGAGCCCGGCAAGCTCCCGCTGCTGCTCGCCCTGAGCGCGTTCGTGCTGACATTCGCGATCACCCGGATGGTCACCCGGATGATCAGGGCCGGGAAGGGCCCGTTCCGCAACATCACGCCCGGCGGTGTGCACGTCCACCACGTGGTGCCGGGCGTCGTGCTCACGGTGATCGGTGGCTTCGGAGCGGTCGCGAGCGGCCAGTGGGGTGTCACCGCCGGGATCCTCGCGGTGGTCTTCGGGATGGGAGCGGGCCTGGTCCTCGACGAGTTCGCCCTGATCCTGCACCTCGACGACGTGTACTGGACCGAGGAGGGCCGCCAGAGCGTGGAGGTGGTCGTCCTCACCGCCTCGCTCGTCCTGCTCGTGCTCGCCGGCTTCTCACCGCTCGGTGTGGACGAACTGAGCGGTGAGCAGCAGCAGAACAGGCTGGGTGTCGTCCTGACCTACGTCCTCAACTTCGGCTTCGTCCTGATCACCCTGTTCAAGGGCAAGGCCCGGATGGCGGTGCTCGGCACCCTCATCCCGTTCATCGCGCTGATCGGAGCGCTCCGCCTGGCCCGGCCCGCCTCGCTGTGGGCGAAGCGCTTCTACCGCCGGCGCCACCGGGCCCGCGCCAAGGCGGTGCTGAGGGCGTATCACCACGATGTCCGCTGGGCGGGGCCCCGGCGCCGCTTCCAGGACCTGATCGGAGGAGCGCCGGACAGGACCTCGCTGCCGGGACCCGGCCCCGGCGGCGGTACCTGAGGCCACGCCACCGGCCCTCCGAGGGGGCGTCGTCTCAGGCGGTCGTGTCCGCGGCCTTCGACGGCTCCTCGGTCTCCGCTTCCTTCTCCTCCGGTGCGGACTCCGACGGGAGCTCCGACTCGGACTCCGACTCGGACTCCGACTCGGGCTCCGACTCGGGCTCCGGAGCGCGCTCGGGCAGCTCCGCCGCCAGCGCCGCCGCGGCCTGGACGAGCGGCAGCGCCAGCAGGGCCCCGCTTCCCTCGCCCACCGTCACCCCGTGGTCGAGCAGCGGGGTCAGCGCCATCCGGTCCAGCGCCTTCAGCTGGGCAGGCTCCCCGCTGAGCTGCCCCGCCAGCCACCAGTCCGGCGCCCGGAAGGCCGCCCGCTGGGCCACCAGCGCGCAGGCCGCCGAGACCACGCCGTCCAGCACCACGGGCATGCGGCGCACCGCGCTCTGCAGCAGGAACCCCGTCATGGCCGCCAGGTCCGCGCCGCCCACGGCCGCCAGGAGCTCCAGCTGGTCACCGAGGACCGGCCTGGCCCGCCGCAGCGCGTCCCGGATCGCGGCGCACTTACGCATCCACGCCAGGTCGTCGATACCCGCACCGCCGCGCCCCGTCACCACCGAGGCGTCCGTGCCGCACAGGGCGGCGATCAGGGTCGAGGCAGCCGTCGTACCGCCGACGCTCAGATCGCCCAGCACCACCAGGTCCGTGCCGGAGTCGGCCTCCTCGTCGGCGACGCGCATCCCGAGGCGTACGGCCTGCTCGGCCTCCTCGGCCGTCAGCGCGTCCTCGACGTCGATCCGGCCGCTGCCGCGCCGCACCCGGTGGCGTACGACGGCTTCGGGCAGCAGCTCCGGGTCGCAGTCCAGGCCGGCGTCCACGATCCGTACGGGGACGGAGAAGCGCCGGGCCAGTACGGCGACCGGGCTCGCACCGTCCAGCACCGCCCGGACGAGCTCGTGCGCGGTTCCCGCGGCCCGCCCGGAGACCTCCAGCTCCGCCACCCCGTGATCACCGGCGAACAGCACGACGCGCGGCTGCTCGACGGCCTTGACGGGCACCGACTGCTGGGCAGCTGACAGCCATTCACCCAGCTCGTCCAGGCGGCCGAGCGCACCGGCGGGGACGGCGAGCCGCTCCCGCCGTTCCTCGGCATCACGCCGCACGCCCCCGTCGGGGCGTTCGATCAGGTCGGAGAAATCGTCCAGATTCACGGGGGTCTGCCTCGCGGGTCGGCGCTAGGTGGGCCGGAACCCGCCGGGGGGCTCCTGCCCGGAACAGTACCCGGCGCTCCTTCCCGCACCCACGGCCCCGCATCCGCCCACGGCTCAGCCCCGCAGCACCAGCGCCTGCCCCGCGACCACCAGCAATACCTGCTCGCACTCGGCCGCGAACGCGGCGTTCAGACGGCCCAGTTCGTCCCGGAAGCGCCGCCCTGAGGCCGTCGCCGGGACGACCCCCGAGCCGGTCTCGTTGGTCACGGCGACGACCGTACGACGGGTCCCGCGCACCGCGCGGACCAGCTCGGCGACCCGTCCGCGCAGCTTCTCCTCCCCGCCGCCCGCCCACCGTTCGTCGTCCCACGCGCCGACCCGGTCCATGGCGTCCGTCAGCCACAGAGCCAGACAGTCGATCAGCAGCGGCGGGCCGTCCTCCTCCAGCAGACCGGCCAGCTCGCAGGTCTCCTCGGTGCGCCAGGCGGCAGGCCTGCGCTCCCGGTGGAGCCCGATCCGGGACTCCCACTCCGCGTCCCCCTCGCGGCGACCGCCCGTCGCCACGTACACCACCTCGGGGAAGGTCTCCAGGCGCTGTTCGGCCTCCACCGACTTCCCCGACCGGGCCCCGCCCGTGACCAGAGTGCGGCGGGGGACCTCGGGCACGGCGTGGTAGGCGCCCACCGGCAGCGTCGTCCCGTCCGGTACGGCCCGCGCCCCGCCCGCGGCGAGCCGGCGGTCCAGCGCGGGGCCGGGCGGCGCGTCGTGGTCGAGATGGACGGCGATCACCTCGGTGGTGGGCCCCACGGCCTGTACGGCCCGCAGCCGGGCCACGGCGTCCGGCCGCGCGATCACATCGCACACGACCATGTCGTACGGCTCCGCCACCGGGTCGGCCAGACCGGCGGGGGAGGCCCCGGGCGGCAGATAGAGCAGGCGCTCGCCCTCCGGTGCCGTCACCTCGTAGCCGGTGCCCGGGGCGTCCATCGCCAGGGCCCGGATCCGGTGCCCGCTGATCAGCGTCAGCTCCTGGCCGTCCGGGACACGCCCGGCGGGCGGGAGCGAGGCGGGCAGCTCCACGGCGGGCCCGTCATGGGGGTGGGTCAGCAGCACCTGCCGCACGCCGGCGAGCGAGTGTCCCGCGCGGGCGGCGGCGAACACGGCGCCCGGGGTGAGGTCCAGCAGCAGCGCGTCGTCCACGAGCAGCGCGGTCGCGGCGCGGGCCCCGGCGCCGCGGGAGGACGCGCAGACGGCGCAGGGGCAGTCGGGCCGCGGCAGCCCGTCGGGGGCTCCGGTGCCGAGCAGTGTCAGTTCCACGCTCTGATCCTCCCGTGTCCATGAACCACCTGCGCGCCCGGGACACCCACTAGTCTTCGGGGAGCAACGTGACCCAGGAGGCGGACATGGCGTGGACGTGGCGGTTCGAGAAGTCCGACGGTACGGAGACGGAGCCGGCGCTGCAGCCGGAGGAGTTCACGACCCAGGGCGACGCGGAGTCCTGGATCGGTGAGTTCTGGAAGGAGCTCCTCGAAGGCGGCGCGGACCAGGTGACGCTCTTCGAGGACGCGACGAAGATCTACGGCCCGATGAGCCTCCAGGCCGACTGAGGCCCCGGCGACCGCCCGGGCCCCGGGGCCCGGGCGGGACTTCGTCTCCCCGTCCCTCACCCGGCCGGCCCTCAGATCTCGCCCAGGGTGACCTCGGCCGTCTTCCTCGAGTCCCCCCGCGTGTACGTCACCCGGACCTTCCGGCCCGGCTTCTCGCCCGCCAGGGCCTCCGAGAGCGAGGTGATCGTCGTGACGGGGGTGTCGCCGATCCGGGTGATGACGTCCCCGACGCGCAGCCCGGCGTCGGCCGCCGCCCCGTCCTCCTCGACGCTGACGATCGCGACACCGGCGGGCCGGTAGTCGTCGTCGACGACGGTCCGGCCCATGATGTCCAGAGCCGCCCGGCCCGAGTCGGTGACCTTCCCCGACCGGATGATCTGGTCCGCGACCGTCCGCACCATCGAGACGGGGATGGCGAACCCGATCCCGGGCGCCGCGCCGCCGCCCTGTTCGCTGTCCGTCGCCGCGAGGGTCGGGATGCCGATGATCTCGCTGTCGAGGTTCACCAGGGCGCCGCCGCTGTTGCCCGGGTTGATGGCCGCCGAGGTCTGCACCATGTCGGCGAGCGTCGCCCCGGTGCCGCCGCCCGAGCGGCCTTCGCTGACCGTCCGGCCCACGGCCGAGACGATGCCCTGGGTGACGCTGCTGGAGAGGCCGAGCGGTGAGCCCATCGCCAGGACGATCTGCCCCACCTCGACCTCGTCCGTGTCCCCGAACTCCGCGGCCCGCAGCCCCCCGGGGACGGCGTCCAGCTTGATGACGGCCAGGTCCTGCTCCGGGTAGGACGAGACCAGGGACGCCTTGAGCACCTTCTCGCCGGTGGCGACGCTGACGTCGAAGGTCTTCTCGCTGCCCACGACATGGGCGTTCGTGACGATGTGGCCCTTGTCGTCGTAGACGATGCCCGAGCCGAGCGCGTCCCCGGCGCCGACCTGCACGACGGAGGGCAGCACGTCCTTGATGACGGTCTGGTACTGATCCTCCAGATCGCCCGTGGCCCGGGACACCACCGCCTGCTGGGCCGGAGCGGCGGACGGGGCGGGGCCCGGCCCGGCGCAGCCGACCGCCAGGGCGATCACGCAGGCACCGGCGGCCAGGGGCATGAGTGAGCGGCGTACCCGTCTGCGGGAAGGGGTTGCGTCCATGCCCGGAGTATCGCCAGGGCCCGCCGTCCACGGCCTGCGCTGGTGGGCCGATCAGGCGTACGGCGGCGACGGATTCAGCCGCTCAGGCCGTGCCGGCCCGGGGTGCGCTCCCCGGCGGCGTCAGCCGCGTACGCCGCACAGGTGCAGCAGCGCCGCCACCCGGCGGTACGGATCGGTCCGCCCCGCGCGGTCCTCGGCCGCGAACACCCGCGCCAGCTCCTCGGGGCCGGGGAGTTCCGCCTCGTTGCTCACGTTGTCCGTGAAGACCCGCACGCCGTACCAGGCGTGCAGCGGGGCGGCGATCCCGGCGAGGGTGGCCCGCAGGACTTCGAGCCGGTCGGCCCGGACGTCGAGGCCGAGCCTGTTCGTGTACGTGTCCGTGTCGAACGCGGCGAGGGCCGCGCCGAAGTCTCCGGCCGATCCCGGGCGCATCGCCAGCGCGTCCGCGTTCCGCACGAGCAGGGAGAGCAGCCCGCCGGGAGCCAGCACCCGGGCCAGGCCGGCCAGCAGCGGGTCCGGCTCGGAGACGTACATCAGTACGCCGTGGCAGAGCACCACGTCGAAGCTGCCGGGCAGGAAGTGCACCCCGGTGTCACGGCCGTCGCCCTCGATGAGCCGCACCCGCTCCCTGATGCCCTCGGGCTCGCCCGCCAGGGACTCCCGCGCCGACCGCAGCATCTCGCCGTCGGACTCGAGGCCCGTCACGGAGTGCCCGGCGCGGGCCAGGCGCAGGGCCTGCGTGCCCTGGCCCATGCCGACGTCGAGCACGCGCAGCCGCTGCCCCACGGGGAAGCGCGCGGCTATCTGCTCGTCGAGCTGCCTGGCGACGAGCTCCTGGCGGACCGTGTTGCGCAGCCCGCCGAGCCCGCCCAGCCACTGGGAGGACACCCCCGTGAAGCCGGAGGTCTCCGTGCTCAGGGCCGCTCTCCCCGCTTGACCTGAGGCTTGGGCAGACGCAGCCGGCGCATCTGGAGCGTACGCATCAGGCCGTAGGCCACCGCGCCGCGCTTCGGCGCGTCCGGGAAGCGCTGGGCCAGCTGCTTCTTGAGGCGGAAGCCGAGGCCGATGGAGTCGACCACGATCAGCACGATCACGCCGAGCCAGAGCAGCAGCGAGATGTTCTGGATGTTCTGGACCTGGATCACGCTGAGGATCAGGATGATCACCGCGAGCGGGAGGAAATACTCCGCGATGCAGAAGCGCGAGTCCACGAAGTCACGGACGAAGCGCCGCACGGGCCCCTTGTCGCGCACCGGCAGATAGCGCTCGTCACCCGAAGCGAGAGCCTCCCGCTGCCGGGCCATGTCGGCCCGGCGTGCTTCGCGCTGGCGCTTGGCGGCCTCCTTGCGGTCGGTCGGCGCACCGCTGGAGGCACGTCGGCGCTGCGTCTGGGCGGCGCTGCGCTTGGGGGTGGGGCGACCCTTGGGAGCCTGAGGGTCGCGGGGCTGCTTGGAGAGGTCCGCCGTCACCTTGCCGGTGGGGGCCTTCTCTTCCTTGGAACGGCTACGGAACACAAAACCCAAGGGTACGGGGTCGTCCGGTACTACCGGGGACCGGCCGGGAACGATCCGGCAACGGCCTGCGTCCTGAAAAGTGTCCCGACAGGGGCAGAACGGACGTTGCCGACGCCATCCCTGATGGTCTTCTACTCCCTGCGCGGGAGCGGTTGCCGGCGGCAGTCGTCCTTGCGGAGGAGCACATCCGTGCTCGAACAGTGCGGTAATGGAGACAGGGCCCGTACTGTGGGTTCTGTTGGAGTGCTGGAGCTCAGTCCGTCAGAAGGGGGCGCGCGAAGCCCATGAGCGGTGTCATGAAGCGTATGGGAATGATCTTCCGCGCGAAGGCAAACAAGGC
This sequence comes from Streptomyces sp. NBC_01166, assembly GCF_045039765.1. NCBI lineage: Bacteria > Bacillati > Actinomycetota > Actinomycetes > Kitasatosporales > Streptomycetaceae > Streptomyces > Streptomyces sp. NBC_01166. The sequence goes on along the minus strand of NZ_CP108613.1, from coordinate 2,408,953 downwards.
CCTTGACCGGGCCGAGGATCCGCGCGAGACCCTCGATTACTCGTACCAGAAGCAGCTCGAACTGCTTCAGAAGGTACGCCGCGGCGTCGCCGATGTGGCGACCTCGCGCAAGCGGCTGGAGCTGCAGCTGAACCAGCTGCAGGGACAGTCGTCCAAGCTGGAGGACCAGGGCCGCAAGGCGCTCGCGCTCGGCCGCGAGGACCTGGCCCGCGAGGCGCTGTCGAGGCGCGCCGCCCTCCAGCAGCAGGTCACGGACCTGGAGACGCAGCACCAGACGCTGCAGGGCGAGGAGGAGAAGCTCACCCTCGCGGCCCAGCGTCTGCAGGCCAAGGTCGACGCCTTCCGGACGAAGAAGGAGACCATCAAGGCCACCTACACCGCGGCCCAGGCCCAGACGCGGATCGGTGAGGCCTTCTCCGGCATCTCCGAGGAGATGGGCGACGTCGGCCTGGCGATCCAGCGGGCCGAGGACAAGACCCAGCAGCTCCAGGCGCGCGCCGGGGCCATCGACGAGCTGCTCGCCTCCGGGGCCCTCGACGACCCGTCCGGCACGGCGAAGGACGACATCGCCGCCGAGCTGGACCGGATCTCCGGTGGTACGGATGTAGAACTGGAGCTGCAGCGCATGAAGGCCGAGCTGGCCGGCGGTTCCGCCGGGCAGCAGCAGGCCATCGAGGGCGGCGCCGAGGACGCGGCACCGCAGGCGCAGCAGTCCCCGCACAAGTTCGACAAGCAGTGAGGGCGGCGTCATGATCGTACGGATCATGGGGGAGGGCCAGGTCGTACTGGCCGACAGCCATGTCGCCGAGCTGAACAAGCTCGACGACATACTCCTCGCGGAGATGGAGAGCGGTGACGGACCAGGCTTCCGCACCACGCTCCACGCGCTCCTGGACAAGGTGCGAGAGCTCGGCTCACCGCTCCCCGACGACTCCCTGGAGCCGTCCGAACTGATCCTGCCGTCACCCGACGCCACCCTCGAAGAAGTGCGCTCCATGCTCCGCGACGACGGGCTGATCCCCGGCTGACCGGCCCGCCCGCTCCGCACTCCCACGATGCCCCGTACCGGCCGGACCGGTGCGGGGCATCGTGCCGCGCGCACACTGCCGTGACACCGTCCGGACCGCACCGCCGGCGGCACGCCGTACCGTAGCTCGACGTGACCACCCTCGGAACCGGGCTCGTGCGCACCCGCCGCTGGCTGAGAGGCCACCCCCTCGCCTTCGACGCCGGCCTCGCCCTGGCCGTGCTCCTCTGCATGATCTGCGCGTCGTTCGCCGAGCCGGACCCGGGCCACGGGCCCGTCTTCGGAGCGCGGACGCCCGAGGTGTCGAGCGTCCTGCTGATGGTGCTCGCCGCCGGGGCACTCGTCCTGCGCCGCCGCAGGCCCATGGCGGTGCTGGCGGTGACCGGGCTGCTGTCCGTCGTCGAGTTCGTCTTCATGGATCCGCCCGCCCCCGTCGTGATGAGCGCCGTCATCGCGCTCTTCTCCGTCGCGGCCAGTACCGACCGCCCCACCACCTGGCGGGTCGGCCTGCTGACCATGGGGGTGCTGACCGTGGCCGCGATGGTGGTCGGCACGACGCCCTGGTACAGCCAGGAGAACCTCGGCGTCCTCGCCTGGACCGGCCTCGCCGGTGCCGCGGGTGACGCCGTACGCAGCAGGCGCGCGTTCATCGACGCGATCAGGGAACGGGCCGAACGCGCGGAACGCACCCGCGAGGAGGAGGCCGGCCGCAGGGTCGCCGAGGAGCGGCTGCGGATCGCCCGGGACCTCCACGACGTCGTCGCCCACCACATCGCCCTGGTCAACGTCCAGGCCGGGGTCGCGGCCCACGTCATGGACAAGCGCCCCGACCAGGCGAAGGAGGCGCTCGCCCACGTACGGGAAGCCAGCCGCTCCGCCCTCAACGAACTGCGGACCACGGTCGGGCTGCTGCGCCAGTCCGGCGAACCGGAGGCGCCCACCGAACCCGCCCCGGGGCTCGCCGTCCTCGACACCCTGGTCGACACCTTCCGCAACGCCGGGCTCCCCGTCGAGGTCGCCTGCACCGACCCGGACAGCCCGCTGCCCGCGGCGGTCGACCTCGCGGCCTACCGGATCATCCAGGAGGCGCTGACCAACGTACGCAAACACGCGGGCGCCGACGCGAAGGCCGAGGTGAGCGTCGTACGGGTCGGGAGGACCGCGGAGATCACCGTTCTCGACGACGGCAGGGGAGCGGACCCGCGCCCCACTCCGTCCGACGGTGGCAGGCACGGCCTGCTGGGCATGCGTGAGCGCGTCACCGCCCTGGGCGGCACCCTCACGGCGGGGCCCCGTTACGGAGGCGGATTCAGGGTCCATGCGATCCTGCCCGTCACGTCCCGCACACGCGCTCCGGAAGGGCCGGACACGGCGGGGACGACGGGGGGACGTGCATGACGCCCATCAAGGTGCTGCTCGCCGACGACCAGGCGCTGCTGCGCAGCGCCTTCCGGGTGCTGGTCGACTCCGAGCCCGACATGCGGGTCGTCGGCGAGGCCGCCGACGGGGCGGAGGCCGTGGAACTGGCCCGCTCGACCCTGGCCGACGTCGTGCTGATGGACATCCGGATGCCGGGCACCGACGGACTCGCCGCCACCCGCATGATCAGCGCGGACCCGGACCTGGCGGGCGTACGGATCGTCATGCTCACCACCTTCGAGGTGGACGAGTACGTGGTGCAGTCCTTGCGCGCCGGCGCGTCCGGCTTCCTGGGCAAGGGCGCCGAGCCGGACGAGCTGCTCAACGCCATCCGTGTCGCCGCGGCCGGGGAGGCCCTGCTCTCCCCGGTCGCGACCAAGGGCCTCATCGCCAGCTTCCTGGCCCAGGGCGGCGGCACGGAGGACCCGGACGGCACGGAGTACACCGAGCGCCTCGCCGCGCTCACCGGTCGCGAGCGCGAGGTGCTCGTCCAGGTCGCGGGCGGTCACTCCAACGACCAGATCGCCGACCGGCTCGTCGTCAGCCCCCTCACCGTGAAGACCCATGTGAACCGGGCCATGGCGAAACTGGGCGCGCGGGACCGTGCGCAATTGGTCGTCATTGCCTACGAATCGGGACTGGTCCGCCCCAGGGTGGAGTGACGGGTGGAGAAGCGGCTACTCCAGCTGCGGTATGCGCGGGACAAGAAAGCAACCCGGGGGCCGACGATTTCGGTCACGGGGACGGCGATCGTATAGATGGGCGGGCTGTGTCCCCTGTGCTCACCGGAGTGAGCGCCGAACGGCCCTCCACCTGCCGCGTACGCCACAGAAGAGAGACCCACCCATGTCCTGGCTGTCCAGATTCAGCCTCGCGCAACGGGCCCTGATCGGGCTGATCTCGATCGTCGCGCTCGTATTCGGAGCGATCGCGATCCCGCAGCTCAAGCAGCAGCTGCTGCCCACCATCGAACTCCCGATGGTGTCGGTGCTGGCGCCTTACCAGGGTGCGTCCCCCGACGTGGTCGAGAAGCAGGTCGTCGAACCCCTCGAGGACGCCATCAAGGCCGTCGACGGAGTCGAGGGCATCACCTCGACCGCCAGCGAGGGCAACGCCGTCATCATGGCGAGCTTCGACTTCGGCGACGAAGGCACGAAGCAGCTCGTCGCCGACATCCAGCAGGCCGTGAACCGCGCCCGCATCCAGCTGCCCGACGATGTGGACCCGCAGGTCATCGCGGGTTCGACGGACGACATCCCGACCGTCGTCCTCGCCGTCACCTCCGACGAGGACCAGCAGGCGCTCGCCGACAAGCTGGACCGCACGGTGGTCCCGGCGCTCGAGGACATCGAGGGCGTCGGCCAGGTCGCGATCGACGGTGTCCAGGAGCTCCAGGTCTCCGTCGTCCCCGACGACAGGAAGCTCGCCGCGGCGGGCATGAACGCAGCCTCTCTGGCCCAGGCACTCCAGGCCGGCGGAGCCACCGTCCCGGCCGGCTCCTTCTCCGAGTCGGGCAAGAGCCGCACCATCCAGGTGGGCGGTTCCTTCACCTCGCTCCAGCAGATCGAGGACCTGAAGGTCTCCGCGGCGGACCCGGCGGCGGGCAAGGCCGGAAAGCCGGTCCGCGTCGGTGACGTCGCCACGGTGAAGCAGGAGCCCGCGACCGCGGTCTCCATCACCCGTACGAACGGCAAGCCGAGCCTCGCCGTCATGGCGACGATGGACAAGGACGGCAGTGCCGTCGCCATCTCGGACGCCGTCGGGGACAAGCTCCCGGACCTGCGCAAGGACCTCGGCGCCGGCGCCGAGCTGACCGTAGTCTCCGACCAGGGGCCCGCCGTCTCCAAGGCGATCTCCGGTCTCACCACCGAAGGCGCGCTCGGCCTGCTCTTCGCGGTCGTCGTGATCCTGGTGTTCCTCGCCTCGATCCGTTCGACGCTCGTCACCGCGGTCTCCATCCCGCTCTCCGTGGTCCTCGCGCTGATCGTGCTCTGGACCCGCGACCTGTCGCTGAACATGCTCACCCTCGGCGCGCTGACCATCGCGATCGGCCGCGTCGTCGACGACTCGATCGTGGTCCTGGAGAACATCAAGCGGCACCTCGGCTACGGCGAGGAGCGCCAGTCGGCGATCATCACCGCGGTCAAGGAGGTGGCCGGCGCGGTCACCTCGTCCACGCTCACCACCGTCGCGGTCTTCCTGCCCATCGGTCTGGTCGGCGGCATGGTCGGCCAGCTCTTCGGGTCGTTCTCCCTCACCGTCACGGCGGCCCTGCTGGCCTCCCTGCTGGTCTCACTGACCGTGGTCCCGGTCCTCTCGTACTGGTTCCTGCGGGCCCCCAAGGGCACCGCCGCGAACCCGGACGAGGCGCGCCGCAAGGCCGAGGAGAAGGAAGCCGCCAGCCGGCTCCAGCGGATCTACGTCCCGGTGCTGCGCTTCGCGACCCGGCGGCGTGCCACCAGCATCGTGATCGCCTTGGTGGTCCTGTTCGGCACCTTCGGCATGGCGCCCCTGCTGAAGACGACCCTCTTCGAGCAGGGAGAGCAGGAAGTCCTCTCCCTCAAGCAGGAGCTGACTCCCGGCACCAGCCTCGCCGCGGCGGACGAGGCCGCGCAGAAGGTCGAGAAGGTCCTCGCGGCCGACAAGGGCGTCAAGGACTACCAGGTCACCGTGGGCTCCTCGGGCTTCATGGCGGCCTTCGGCGGTGGTACGGGAGCCAATCAGGCCTCCTACCAGATCACCCTCAAAGACCCGGCGGACTTCGACGCCGCCCAGAAGCGGATCGACGAGGCACTCGGCAAGCTCGACGGCATCGGTGACACGACGATCGTCGCCGACGGCGGCTTCGGTTCACAGGACCTCAGCGTCACCGTCAAGGCGGCCGACGCGGACGTCCTGAAGAAGGCCTCCGAAACGGTGCGCAGCGAGGTCGCCGAGCTCAAGGACGTCACGGATGTCCAGAGCGACCTGGCGCAGAGCGTCCCGCGCATCTCGGTCAAGGCCAACGACAAGGCGGCCGACGCCGGCTTCAACCAGACGACGCTCGGTGCGGCGGTCGCCGGCGCGGTGCGTGGTACCCCGTCCGGCACGGCGATCATGGACGACACCGAGCGAGACGTCCTGGTGAAGTCGGCGAAGCCGGCCACCACGATGGCCGAGCTGAAGGCGCTGCCGCTCGGTCCCGTGAAGCTCGGCGACATCGCCGACGTGAAGCTGGCCCCCGGACCGGTCACGACGACCCGGATCGACGGGCAGCGTGCCGCGACGATCACCGCCAAGCCGACCGCCGACGACACCGGCGCGGTCAGCACAGAGCTCCAGAAGAAGCTCGACGCCCTGGACCTCCCGGAGGGCGCCACCGCCACCATCGGCGGTGTCACCGAGGAACAGGACGACGCCACCACGAAGCTGATGCTGGCCATGCTCGCGGCCATCGCTATCGTGTTCATGCTCCTGGTGGCCACCTTCCGGTCGCTCATCCAGCCGCTGATCCTGCTGGTCTCCATCCCGTTCGCGGCGACGGGCGCCATCGGCCTCCTCGTCGTCACCGGCACCCCGATGGGCATCGCGGCGATGATCGGGATGCTGATGCTGATCGGCATCGTGGTGACCAACGCGATCGTGCTGATCGACCTGATCAACCAGTACAGGGCGCAGGGCATGGGCGTCGTCGAGGCAGTCGTCGAGGGCGGTCGCCACCGTCTGCGTCCGATCCTGATGACGGCACTGGCGACGATCTTCGCCCTGCTCCCGATGGCGCTCGGCGTCACGGGTGAGGGCGGCTTCATCTCGCAGCCGCTGGCGGTCGTGGTGATCGGCGGTCTGATCACCTCCACGCTGCTGACCCTGCTCCTGGTGCCGACGCTCTACGCGATGGTCGAGCTCCGCAAGGAGCGCCGCGCGAAGAAGAAGGCGGCCAAGCGCGAGGCGAAGTCCGGCGAGGCGGCCCCTGACGCTCCGGAGGAAGCCACCTCCGAGGAGCCGGAGCCCGCGAAGGCCTGACCACCCTCAGGTGACAGAGGAAGGCCCCCGACGCCGTACAAGGGCGTCGGGGGCCTTCCTCTGCGATGAGGGAGCCATCGGGGCTACGGAAGCGCCAGCATCCGCTCCAGCGCCAGCTTCGCGAACTTCTCCGTCTCCGCGTCGACCTGGATCCGGTTGACCAGGTTCCCCTCGGCCAGGGACTCCAGGGTCCACACCAGGTGCGGCAGGTCGATCCGGTTCATCGTCGAGCAGAAGCACACCGTCTTGTCGAGGAAGACGATCTCCTTGTCCTGGTCGGCGAAACGGTTCGCCAGCCGGCGCACCAGGTTCAGCTCCGTGCCGATGGCCCACTTCGAGCCGGCCGGGGCCGCCTCCAGGGCCTTGATGATGTACTCCGTCGAGCCCACGTAGTCCGCGGCCGCCACGACCTCGTGCTTGCACTCCGGGTGCACCAGCACGTTGACGCCCGGGATGCGCTCCCGTACGTCCTCGACGGACTCCACCGAGAAGCGCCCGTGCACCGAGCAGTGCCCGCGCCACAGGATCATCTTGGCGTCACGCAGCTGCTCGGCGGTCAGGCCGCCGTTCGGCTTGTGCGGGTTGTAGAGGACGCAGTCCTCCAGGGTCATCCCCATGTCCCGCACGGCCGTGTTCCGGCCCAGGTGCTGGTCCGGCAGGAAGAGCACCTTGTCGCCCTGGTCGAAGGCCCACTCCAGTGCCCGCTTCGCGTTCGACGAGGTGCAGATGGTGCCGCCGTGCTTACCGGTGAAGGCCTTGATGTCGGCGGAGGAGTTCATGTACGAGACCGGCACGACCTGGTCGGCGACTCCCGCCTCCGTCAGCACGTCCCAGCACTCGGCGACCTGCTCCGCGGTGGCCATGTCGGCCATCGAGCAGCCGGCGGCCAGGTCCGGCAGGACGACCTTCTGGTCGTCGCCCGTCAGGATGTCCGCGGACTCGGCCATGAAGTGCACGCCGCAGAAGACGATGTACTCCGCCTCGGGCCGTGCCGCCGCGTCACGGGCGAGCTTGAAGGAGTCGCCGGTGACGTCCGCGAACTGGATGACCTCGTCGCGCTGGTAGTGGTGCCCGAGCACGAAGACCTTGTCCCCGAGCTTCTCCTTGGCGGCGCGAGCCCGCTCCACCAGGTCCGGGTCGGACGGGGAGGGCAGGTCGCCGGGGCATTCGACCCCCCGCTCGCTCCGCGGGTCGGCCTCGCGGCCGAGCAGCAGAAGGGCGAGGGGCGTCGGCTGGACATCCAGGGGCTGGGCGGTGGTCACGACACGCACCCTTTCTTTTCTGCGAAAAGCCTTTTCGTCTAATTGACGCTATCTATCATAACCGCTTTGTGTCAGCTTGACGATGCCCATAGCGTCGATGTGACGCATCCCCCCGCGCACGCGGTGTGCGAGCATGAAGGGAACAGACACGCGCCTGGCCCGGAATGAATCCGCGGCCCCGATGGTTGGACCGTCGGCAAGCAGTCCGTACAACCCCGGGAGAGAAGCAGATGTCCGTATCGGACGAGACCACCACCGTGAGCGACGGCATCCTCCTGTCCGACGCCGCCGCAGACAAGGTCAGGACCCTGCTGGAGCAGGAAGGCCGTGACGACCTCGCGCTGCGCGTCGCCGTACAGCCCGGCGGCTGCTCGGGCCTGCGCTACCAGCTCTTCTTCGACGAGCGCTCGCTCGACGGCGACGTCGTGAAGGACTTCGGCGGCGTCAAGGTCGTCACGGACCGGATGAGCGCCCCGTACCTGGGCGGCGCCTCCGTCGACTTCGTGGACACCATCGAGAAGCAGGGCTTCACGATCGACAACCCGAACGCCACGGGCTCCTGCGCCTGCGGTGACTCCTTCAGCTGAACCCTGAGTCGTACGACAGCGGCGGCGCTCCCGGACCAGGGAGCGCCGCCGCTGTCGTGTGCGGTGTGGAGGTCTCAGCCGCGCGGCACGGCCTTGCCCGACCCGGCGTCGACCACCTTCCGGCCGTCCAGCGGCGCGTCCAGCGTCACCGTCCGGGTCAGCTCCTTGGCGATCATGATGCAGGCCTTCCCGGGGTCCGGCTTCGACTCGGAGACCGTGACCCGCACGGTCGTGGCGTCCTCCGTGGCACGGGCCGTGTACGTGCTGCACACGCCGCCCCAGAAGGTCACCTCCAGCGTCCGGCCGTCGGCGCTGTACGCGATGAGAGGCGCTCCCTCGCCCTGCGGGTCCTTCGTGGGCTCCGGGGCCGGCCGGGTGCTCTCCGGTGCCAGGTGGTCCGGGTCCACCGCGACCTGGACCACCGTGCTCGCGGGGCCGCCCCCTTCGGGTCGTACGGAGAAGAGCCACGAGGGCACGAGGATCGGCTCGCCGTCCGAGTACTGCGCCGCGAGCCCGAACTCTGCCTTCTCGACCGTCGCCGTGGTGGCCGGCGGGGTCCCGCCGCGGCGGCCGCAGTCGGTCTTCGCCGAGGCCGGATCGCCCTCCAGGGGCTCGGCGGTCGCGCAGCCGCCGATGTCGGCCTTCGCGGCCCGCCGGTTCTCCGCGTTCAGCTGCTTCAGCGCCTCGTCCGCGCCGGTCACCGGATAGCTGTCGCCCTTCTCCAGGGACTTCAGATGCCCGCTGCCGCCGACGATCTCGCCCCCGGCGCCCACCTGGATCCCGGTCGACCATCCGTATGTCGGCAGTCCGTCCACCACGGGGTCGGCGTTCACCACGCGTACGGAACCCATGAGCTGGGCCGCGTCGAGCGCGGCATCGCCCTGCCCCACCGCCTTCAGGACCGGTACCGCCGCGGCCTTGGCGGCCTTCTCGCTCACCGGCGAGCCGGCGCCGGTGCCCGGAGCCGTGTCCTTCGAGCAGACCGTGGGCGACTCGCACGCGTCCGGGCCACCCGAGCCGTACCGGGCGAAGGTCCAGGTGCCCGGAGCCTGCTCGGTCACCCGAAGGAGGGGCCCGGAGCCGTCCCCGTCACTGCCCACCTTCCAGGCCGTGCCTTCCGTGCGGGGCGTTCCCTGCACCCCGAGGGCCTTCGCGAGGCGTGCCACCTCGGCCGAGGTCACCGTGCCCGTCGCGCGGTGGACGGCGGCCGCGTCCGGGCCGTCGGGCAGCTCGCCCGAGGCACGGTAGACGGTTCCGCCGCCGTGGGGATCCGGTTCACCCGGCGCGATGCCCGGAGGTGCCGACGTGCCGCCGTCCGCCGGGGCGTCGAGCGACAGCAGAGGGGCCGCACCGGTCCCGGGGTCGGGGCGGAGGCCCGGCCCGGCCTCGCCCGAAGTGCTGGACGCCCAGTACGCGCCGCCGCCCCCGGCCAGCAGCACGGCTGCCGCCACCGAGGCCACGGCGAGCGGCGACCGCCGCCGCCGGGGGCCGGTCACGTCATTCTCGGGTCGCTCGGTGCTCACCGGATCGCTCCTTCGGCTGCCTGGCCGTCACGGGCACATCATCCGTCCCCGGGCGGGGACACCGGTGGGACGGGCCGGGGGAGCGCGCGGTTCCACCGCGTGCGCGGGGGAACCGCCGGTGAAGCCTCCGATCAGTCCCCGTAGTCGGACATGGAGTCGATCAGGCGGGCCGAGGAGGGCGGCACCGTGACCCCGTGGATGCGAGAGGGCTCCACCGGCTTGCTGGTGGTCCTCGTGGGTGCGACCCAGTGCGGCGCCATCCGTGCGCAGTCACCGCGCAGCTCGGCCAGGCTCATCTCGGACTCACGCGGAAGGGACTCACGCGGAACGACGGTGTTCGACATAACCGCACCGTACGCACGGGGGCACCCAGGTAGAAAGACCTACTATCGGGTAGTTTTGCCCCTTCGGCTACGGTGGCGTCACCGGGTAGCGTGAACTGTCACGCCGTCCCGGAGGGTGCGTTCACGCGTTTCCTCCGCCTTCCGCAGGAGCAGCCACCCCGTGCGCATCGCAGTCACCGGCTCCATCGCAACCGACCACCTCATGACCTTCCCCGGCCGATTCGCCGACCAGCTGGTCGCGGATCAGCTGCACACGGTCTCGCTCTCCTTCCTCGTCGACAACCTCGACGTGCGACGCGGCGGGGTCGGCGCCAACATCGCCTTCGGCATGGGCGTGCTCGGCACGCAGCCGATCCTCGTCGGCGCTGTCGGGGCGGACTTCGACGACTACCGCGCCTGGCTCGACCGGCACGGCGTCGACACCGCTTCCGTCCGTGTCTCCGAGGTGCTGCACACCGCGCGCTTCGTCTGCACCACGGACGCCGACCACAACCAGATCGGCTCCTTCTACACGGGTGCCATGAGCGAGGCCCGGCTGATCGAGCTCAAGAGCGTCGCCGACCGCGTGGGCGGCCTCGACCTCGTCTCGATCGGGGCCGACGACCCCGAGGCGATGCTCCGCCACACGGAGGAGTGCCGCTCCCGGGGCATCCCGTTCGCCGCGGACTTCTCGCAGCAGATCGCCCGGATGGACGGCGAGGAGATCCGGATCCTCCTCGACGGCGCGACGTACCTCTTCTCCAACGAGTACGAGAAGGGGCTCATCGAGTCCAAGACCGGCTGGAGCGACGAGGAGATCCTGTCCAAGGTCGGTCACCGCGTCACCACCCTCGGCGCCCGCGGCGTCCGCATCGAGCAGGCCGGCCAGGACCCCATCGAGGTCGGCTGCGCCGAGGAGGAGCGCAAGGCGGACCCCACCGGCGTCGGCGACGCCTTCCGGGCCGGCTTCCTCTCCGGCCTCGCCTGGGGCGTCGGCCTGGAGCGTGCCGCCCAGGTCGGCTGCATGCTCGCGACCCTGGTCATCGAGACGGTCGGCACCCAGGAGTACACCCTGCGCCGCACCAACTTCATGGACCGCTTCACCAAGGCCTACGGGGACGAGGCGGCCTCCGAGGTCCGCAAGCACCTCTCCTAGGTCCGTAGGCACGACGGAAGCGGTACGGGGCTCACAGGAGCCGGCGGACCACATAGGCCGAGCCGTGGTCCGCCGGCTCCTCGCCCACGTACTCCTGTTCGCGCATCGCGCACCAGGCCGGGATGTCGAGGCGGGCGGCCTCGTCGTCCGAGAGCACCGTCACCGTGCCGCCCACGGGTACCTCTCCGATCACCTTTGCGAGTTCGATCACCGGAATCGGGCAGCGACGGCCCAGCGCGTCGACCACGAGCGAGGCCCGCGGTGCCGGGGAGGGGGCCGCCGACACGGGTGCGCCGAGCCTCTCCCGCACCTCGGCGACCACCCCGGGCAGTACGTCGAGGAAGCCGCCGACCTCTTCCTCCGTCGTCCCGGGCGGAAGCGACACCCGGATGTTCCCCTCCGTGAGCACCCCCATCGCCTTGAGGACATGGCTGGGCGTCAGGGTGCTGCTCGTGCAGGACGATCCGGACGAAACGGAGAATCCAGCCCGGTCCAGCTCATGGAGCAGTGTCTCTCCGTCGACATAGAGACAGGAGAAGGTGACCAGATGCGGCAGCCGCCGCACCGGATCGCCGACCACCTCCACGTCGGGCACCAGGCCCGCCACCGAGGCCCGGATCCGCTCCACGAGGGCACGCAGCCGGACGCCCTCCGCCTCGGCCTCCGCGCGCACCGCTCGCAGCGAGGCCGCGGCCGCCACGATGGCCGGGATGTTCTCGAAGCCGGCCGCCCGGCCCGACTCCCTCTCATCGGCCGGGCCTTGGGGCGCGAACCTGACCCCCTTGCGCACGGCCAGCAGCCCGACCCCGGCCGGTCCGCCCCACTTGTGGGCGCTCGCGGCCAGCAGCGACCAGCGGCCGGGCACCGGCCCCCAGCCCAGCGACTGCGCGGCGTCCACCAGCAGCGGTACGCCCGCGTCGGCACAGAGCTCGGCGGTCTCGGCCACCGGCTGCTCGGTGCCCACCTCGTGGTTGGCGGACTGCAGACAGGCCAGCGCGGTGTCCGGTCGAAGGGCCCGGCCGTACGCCGACGGGTCGACCGCGCCGGTCCGGTCCACCGGCACCTCGGTGAAGGATCCCCCCGCGGCTTCGAGGGCCGCGGCCGAGTGGAGTACCGAGGAGTGCTCGACGGCCGAGAGCACCAGATGGCGGCCGACACGCCGACGCCCGGAAAGAGCGCCGGCGACCGCCGAGTGCACCGCCCGGGTGCCGGACGAGGTGAAGACGAGCTCGTCCGGACGGCAGCCGACCGCCTCCGCAGCCGTCTCCCTGGCCGCGTCCAGGAGCATCGCGGCCCGCCGCCCCTCGCGGTAGAGCCGGGCGGGATCGGCCCAGCCCTCGTCCAGCGAGGCGTGCAGCGCCTGGCGGGCGACGGGGTGCAGGGGGGCGGAGGAAGCCGCGTCGAAGTAGGGCACACCGTCACGCTAGCCCGCGCAGGTGCGTGACCAGGTGACCGGCCACCTCCGCGGCAGGGAGAGGGAGCGTCAGATGACGGCCGGAGGCCTGCATTCCATCCCTTCGGGGTGTCGTGCGGCGCGTTGGGCACCCTCCCCGCGCGACCCCAAATAGCGTCCAGTAGGGTTTGGTCCGCATAAACATCCAAACCCCTGCCCGCGTCAGGGCCGGCGACCGACCAAGTGAGACGGCCGCGCCGACCGTGCGGGCGAGACTCTCGGGAAGGCGCTACGTGAGTCCCAACGGCTCCGACCGCTCGTCGCGGCGCCCGATGCGGCGGAAGCTGCCGCAGGTGCTGACTGCGGGCCTGGTCCTGGCGACGGCCTCCGGTTGTTCATACAACTGGGAGGATTTCCCCCGCCTCGGTATGCCCACCCCGGTAACGGAAGAGGCCCCTCGGATCCTCTCCCTCTGGCAGGGCTCGTGGGCGGCAGCGCTCGCCACGGGCGTCCTTGTCTGGGGGCTGATCCTGTGGAGCGTCATCTTCCACCGGCGAAGCAGGACCAAGGTGGAGGTACCTCAGCAGACCAGGTACAACATGCCTATCGAGGCGCTGTACACAGTGGTCCCCCTGATCATCGTCTCGGTGTTCTTCTACTTCACCGCGCGCGATGAATCGAAGCTCCTCGAGCTCAGCCCGAAGCCGGCCCACACGATCAACGTGGTCGGCTACCAGTGGAGCTGGGGCTTCAACTACATCGAGAACGTGGAGGGCGAGCCCTCCACCGGCGGCAAGATCTCCAAGGAGCTCGACGCCATCCCCGACAAGTTCCAGAAGGACTTCCCCGCGAACGCCAACGGCGTCTACGACGTGGGCATCCCTGGGACGCGTAACCCGCAGAACGGCAACCCGGGTCCGACCCTGTGGCTGCCGAAGGGCGAGAAGGTCCGTTTCATCCTGACTTCGCGTGACGTCATCCACTCCTTCTGGGTGGTGCCGTTCCTCATGAAGCAGGACGTCATTCCGGGCCACACCAACTCCTTCGAGGTCACGCCGAAGAAGGAGGGCACCTACATGGGTAAGTGCGCCGAGCTCTGCGGCGTCGACCACTCCCGGATGCTCTTCAACGTCAAGATCGTTTCTCCGGAGCGTTACCAGCAGCACCTCAAGGAGCTGGCGGAGAAGGGTCAGACGGGCTACGTGCCGTCAGGCATCGAGCAGACGGACCCGGCCAGGAATGCGGAGACGAACAAACTGTGAGCATCCTCAATGAATCCCAGGGTGCCGCGGCAGCAGACGACTCGTTCGAGGACGAGCTGCCGGTGCGGCGCAAGCAGCCGGGGAGTGTCGTCGTCAAGTGGCTGACAACCACTGACCACAAGACGATCGGCACGATGTACCTGGTCACATCGTTCGCGTTCTTCTGCATCGGTGGCCTCCTGGCGCTCTTCATGCGCGCCGAGCTGGCCCGTCCGGGTACGCAGATCATGTCGAACGAGCAGTTCAACCAGGCGTTCACGATGCACGGCACGATCATGCTGCTGATGTTCGCGACGCCGCTGTTCGCAGGGTTCGCGAACTGGATCATGCCGCTGCAGATCGGCGCGCCCGACGTGGCGTTCCCGCGGCTGAACATGTTCGCGTACTGGCTGTACCTCTTCGGCTCGCTGATCGCCGTGGCCGGCTTCCTCACCCCGCAGGGTGCGGCCGACTTCGGCTGGTTCGCCTACTCCCCGCTGTCGGACGCCGTCCGCTCGCCGGGCGTCGGTGCCGACATGTGGATCATGGGTCTGGCCTTCTCCGGCTTCGGCACGATCCTCGGCTCGGTCAACTTCATCACCACGATCATCTGCATGCGCGCCCCCGGCATGACGATGTTCCGCATGCCGATCTTCACCTGGAACGTCCTGCTGACCGGTGTCCTGGTCCTGCTGGCCTTCCCGGTCCTCGCCGCCGCGCTCTTCGCGCTGGAGGTCGACCGTAAATTCGGCGCACATATCTTCGATGCGGCCAACGGTGGCGCATTGCTCTGGCAACACCTCTTCTGGTTCTTCGGCCATCCAGAGGTGTACATCATCGCGCTACCATTCTTCGGAATCATTTCCGAAATCATTCCGGTGTTCAGCCGCAAGCCGATGTTCGGCTATGTCGGTCTGATCAGCGCGACGATCGCCATCGCCGGCCTTTCGGTGACGGTGTGGGCGCACCACATGTATGTGACGGGCGGCGTGCTGTTGCCGTTCTTCTCCTTCATGACATTCCTCATCGCGGTACCGACCGGTGTGAAGTTCTTCAACTGGATCGGCACGATGTGGAAGGGATCGTTGTCCTTCGAGACACCGATGCTCTGGTCGGTCGGCTTCCTGATCACCTTCGCCTTCGGTGGTCTGACCGGCGTGATCCTGGCCTCGCCGCCGCTGGACTTCCACATCTCCGACTCGTACTTCGTCGTCGCGCACTTCCACTACGTCGTCTTCGGCACCGTGGTCTTCGCGATGTTCGCCGGGTTCCACTTCTGGTGGCCGAAGTTCACCGGCAAGATGCTGGACGAGCGGCTCGGGAAGATGACCTTCTGGACGCTGTTCATCGGCTTCCACGGCACCTTCCTGGTGCAGCACTGGCTCGGTGCCGAGGGCATGCCGCGTCGCTACGCGGACTACCTCGCCGCCGACGGCTTCACCGCCCTGAACACGATCTCGACGATCTCCTCGTTCGTGCTCGGACTGTCGATGCTTCCGTTCATGTACAACGTCTGGAAGACCGCCAAGTACGGCAAGAAGATCGAGGTCGACGACCCCTGGGGCTACGGCCGTTCGCTCGAATGGGCGACGTCCTGCCCGCCCCCGCGGCACAACTTCCTCAGCCTGCCGAGGATCCGTTCCGAATCCCCGGCGTTCGACCTGCACCACCCGGAGATCGCGGCACTCGAGCAGCTCGATCACCTGTCCGAGGGTGACAAGGTCCTCGTCGGTGGCAAGGAGGACGGCAAGTGAAGATCCAGGGCAAGCTCTTCATCTGGCTGAGCGTCTTCATGCTGGCCATGGCCGTCACGTACGGCGTCTGGTCCAAGGAGCCGGTCGGTACCACCGCGCTGGTCCTGGCCTTCGGGCTGACCATCATGATCGGCTTCTACCTGGCCTTCACGGCCAACAGGGTCGACGCGATGGCCCAGGACAACAAGGAAGCCGACGTCGCGGACGAGGCCGGTGAGGTGGGCTTCTTCTCGCCGCACAGCTGGCAGCCGCTCTCGCTGGCCATCGGCGGGGCGTTCCTCTTCATGGCCGTCGTCTTCGGCTGGTGGCTGGCCTACTTCTCGGCCCCGCTGCTCCTGATCGGCCTCTTCGGCTGGGTCTTCGAGTACTACCGGGGAGAGAACCGCACCCAGTAGGACGCGCCCTCACAGGACGCGTCGCACCCGTACGGGGGCCCGGCCCGCTCAGCAATGAGCGGGCCGGGCCCCCGTTTGCAGTCACTGAACGCGCTGGATCGGATGAATCTTCTTAGCGTGGGTTCATGAACCACACGCCGCGCATCCGCACCGTAGTGAGCTGCACCCTGCTGGTCGTGACCCTGGTAGCGGGTGCGACCGCCTGTGGCGAGCCCGATGGTCATCCGCTGTCGCTGAAGCCGTACGACGCGGCCGACCTGGTCTCCTTCAACGGCCCCTCCGAGAACGAGAAGGCCGACCCCGACAAGCCCCTCGAAGTCACCGTCAAGGACGACGACGCGAAGATCACGGACGTGACGGCCGTCGACAGGGAGGGCCGCCACCTGGCGGGCGAACTGGACGCCGACGGGAAGCGGTGGCATTCCACCACCTCGCTCGCGGCCGGCACCCGATACACCGTCAAGGTCTCCACCGAGAACGGTGACGGCGCCCCTGGCAGCCGTACGTACGCCTTCGGCACGACCTCGGCCAAGAAGTTCCTGAAGGTGGCCTTCGGCCCGCAGGCGGGCACCTACGGCGTCGGACAGCCCCTCACAGCGGAACTCAGCGCTCCGGTCACCGACAAGGCCTCCAGGGCCACCGTGGAACGCGGGCTGCAGGTCCGGTCCACCCCCGCCGTCACGGGCTCCTGGTACTGGGTCGACGCCAAGACCCTGCACTACCGGCCCAAGGAGTACTGGCCCGCCGACGCCACCATCGACGTCCGCAGCAACCTCAAGGGCATAAAGGTCACCAACGCCCTCTACGGGGCCACCGCGAAGCCCCTGAAGCTCACCACCGGCGACCGCATAGAAGCGATCACCGACGCCTCCGACCACTCCATGACCGTGCTGCGCAACGGTGAGGTGATCAACACCCTGCCGGTCACCACGGGCAAGCCGGGCTTCGACACGCGCAACGGCGTCAAGGTGGTGCTGGCCAAGGAGCAGTTCGTACGTATGCGCGGGGAGAGCATCGGCATCTCCGCCGGCTCCTCGGAGTCGTACGACCTGCCCGTCTACTGGGCGACACGCGTCACCTGGAGCGGTGAGTACGTCCACGCGGCGCCCTGGTCGACCGGTTCGCAGGGCAGCGCCAACGTCAGCCACGGCTGCACGGGGATGAGCACCGCCGACGCCCAGTGGTTCTTCGAGACCGTACGTGAGGGCGACATCGTCAAGGTCGTCGGGAGCGACGGCGAGACCATGACGCCGTTCGACAACGGCTTCGGCGACTGGAACCTGGACTGGGACGCCTGGCGGAAGGGCAGCGCCCTGCACGGGGGCGGCACACCGGACTCGGGCACCGACGTCGAGGCGGCGCGGCTGCGCCCCCAGGTCTGACCCGGCCGGGAGTGCGCCGCGCCCTCGAAGGACACCGCGGAGGGGTTCGGGGCCCCTCCGCCTCAGGCCCCTACGGACAGCCTGTGGCGCAGCAGGGAGGCCAGAGCGTCCGCGAAGTCGACCGGGTCCACCGGATGCGTCACAGCGGCGTCCGCACGGCTCCACGTGGCCAGCCAGGCGTCCTGCGGGCGTCCGATCAGCAGCAGGACGGGCGGGCAGTCGAAGATCTCGTCCTTGATCTGCCGGCAGACGCCCATGCCGCCGGCGGGGGCCGTCTCGCCGTCCAGCACGCAGACGTCGACACCGCCCCGGTCCAGCGCGCTCAGGACGGCGGGCAGGGTGGCGCACTCCAGGAACTCCACCGGTGGCACGTCCGCCGCAGGCCTCCGACCGGCTGCCAGCCTCACCTGCTCGCGGGTGTTGGCGTCGTCGCTGTAGACCAGGACCGTGGCGGTCGGCTGCATTGTTCCTCCGTGACGTCTGTGTCTTCGGGGCTCTCCGGGCATGAACCGATGGGCGGATCGTACTCCGGCGGACTGCCTGTCAGCACCGGTAAAGACAGCGATTCGATGGGCCGTTCGGTGAGGACACACACCGCTGACACACCGAACGGCACCCCCCGGAGTGAGGGCGGGATAAGCGACCGACATAATGTCGGTCGTGGCGACAGCAACGACAGTAGAAACCGGGCACGCGCACCCGTCGGTCAATCGGCCGAACCTCACCAGCGTCGGAACCATCATCTGGTTGAGTTCCGAGCTGATGTTCTTCGCGGCCCTCTTCGCGATGTACTTCACCCTGCGATCGGTGATGGGACCCGATCACTGGAAGGAGATGGCTCACCATCTGAACTTCCCGTTCTCGGCGACGAACACCACGATCCTGGTGCTTTCCTCTCTCACCTGCCAGCTCGGCGTTTTCGCCGCGGAGCGGGGCGATGTGAAGAAGCTCCGCACCTGGTTCATCATCACGTTCGTGATGGGTGCGATCTTCATCGGAGGCCAGGTCCTCGAGTACACCGAGCTGGTCAAGGAGGCGGGTCTCTCCCTGTCCTCCGACCCGTACGGTTCGGTGTTCTACCTGACGACCGGCTTCCACGGTCTGCATGTGACAGGCGGTCTCATCGCCTTCCTGCTCGTCCTGGGCAGGACATACGCGGCCTCGAGATTCACCCATGAACAGGCCACCGCCGCCATCGTCGTGTCCTACTACTGGCACTTCGTCGATGTCGTCTGGATCGGTCTGTTCGCCACGATCTACATGATCAAGTAACAGGGCTCGCACCCACCCATCATCGACGCAGAAGATCCTGACACCGGGGTAATCCGTGAAAAAGCTCTCCGCACGACGACGCCATCCGCTGGCGGCGGTCGTCGTACTACTCCTCGCGCTGGCGGCTACCGGGGGGCTGTACGCCGCGTTCGCGCCTGCGGGTAAGGCGCAGGCCGACGAAACCGCCCAGTCCCTCGCCATCGACGAGGGCAAGAAGCTCTACTCCGTGGGCTGCGCCAGCTGCCACGGATCCGGCGGTCAGGGCACCACCGACGGGCCGTCCCTCGTAGGCGTCGGCTCCGCCGCCGTCGACTTCCAGGTCGGTACCGGACGCATGCCGGCTCAGCAGCCGGGCGCCCAGGTCCCGAAGAAGAAGGTCATCTACACCCAGGCCGAGATCGACCAGCTCGCGGCGTACGTCGCGTCGCTGGGCGCCGGTCCGATCACGCCGACCAAGAGCCAGGTCGACCCCTCGGGTGCCGACGTGGCCAAGGGCGGAGACCTCTTCCGTACCAACTGCGCGCAGTGTCACAACTTCACCGGCAAGGGCGGCGCGCTGACGAACGGCAAGTACGCCCCGGACCTCGAAGGCGTGAGCCCGAAGCACATCTACGAGGCCATGCAGACCGGCCCGCAGAGCATGCCCTCCTTCCCGGACAGCACCATGCCCGAGCAGGAGAAGAAAGACATCATCGCGTACATCAAGACCGTCAACGGTGATGAGTCGGAGGACCCCGGCGGGCTCTCGCTCGGTGGCCTCGGCCCCGTCAGCGAAGGTCTCTTCGGCTGGATCTTCGGCCTGGGCGGCCTGATCGCCATCGCCGTATGGGTCGCGGCCCACACCGCTAAGGCCAAGAAGTCATGAGTAGCCAACAGATTCCAGAAGAGAACCTGCCGGTAGAGCAGGGCACCGCGCACGGCGCGGTAGAGGGTGCGGGCGACCCGTTCGCCGACCCGGGGCTGCCGGCCCACAAGCCGCGCATCCAGGACATCGACGAACGCGCCGCGAACCGCTCCGAGCGGGCCGTCGCCTTCATGTTCACGCTGTCCATGCTGGCGACGGTCGGCTTCATCGCCTCGTACGTCATCTTCCCGGTCGACAAGATCGTCTACATCTGGCCGTTCGGCCACGTGAGCGCGCTGAACTTCTCCCTGGGTCTGACCCTGGGCCTGGCGCTCTTCCTGATCGGCGCGGGGGCCGTCCACTGGGCGCGCACCCTGATGTCCGACGTGGAGGTCGCCGACGACCGGCACGCGATCGAGGCGACGCCCGAGGTCAAGGCCAAGGTCATGGCCGACTTCGCGGACGGCGCCCGGGAGTCCGCGCTCGGACGGCGCAAGCTGATCCGCAACACCATGTTCGGTGCGCTGGCCCTGGTGCCGCTCTCCGGTGTGGTGCTGCTGCGCGACCTCGGTCCGCTGCCGGAGAAGAAGCTCCGCAAGACCCTGTGGGCCAAGGGCAAGCAGCTCGTCAACATGAACACGATGGAGCCGCTGCGTCCCGAGGACGTCGTCGTCGGTTCGCTGACCTTCGCCATGCCCGAGGGCCTGGAGGAGGACGCGCACGACTTCCAGTCGCAGATCGCCAAGGCCGCCCTGATGATCATCCGCATCGAGCCGGACAACATCAAGGACAAGCGTGAGCGCGAGTGGGCCCACGAGGGAATCGTGGCCTTCTCCAAGATCTGCACCCACGTCGGCTGCCCGATCAGCCTGTACGAGCAGCAGACGCACCACGTGCTCTGCCCGTGCCACCAGTCCACCTTCGACCTCTCCGACGGCGCCCGCGTCATCTTCGGTCCGGCCGGTCACCCCCTCCCGCAGCTGCGGATCGGCGTGAACAGCGAGGGCAACCTCGAGGCGCTCGGTGACTTCGAAGAGCCCGTCGGTCCTGCCTTCTGGGAGCGCGGATGAGTACTGCGACAGACACACAGCGCAAGGCGCCCGCCGGTGAGCGGGTGGCCGACTGGGCGGACGGCCGGCTCGGCATCTACGGCCTGGCCAAGGCCAACATGCGCAAGATCTTCCCGGACCACTGGTCCTTCATGCTCGGTGAGATCTGCCTCTACAGCTTCATCATCATCATCCTCACGGGTGTGTATCTGACGCTGTTCTTCCACCCGAGCATGAACGAGGTCGTCTACCACGGCTCGTACGAGCCGATGCAGGGCATCCGGATGTCCGAGGCGTACGCCTCGACGCTGGACATCAGCTTCGACGTCCGCGGTGGTCTGCTCGTCCGGCAGATCCACCACTGGGCAGCGGTGATCTTCCTCGCCGGCATGTTCGTGCACATGTTCCGGGTGTTCTTCACCGGCGCGTACCGCAAGCCGCGTGAGATCAACTGGCTGTTCGGCTTCCTGCTGTTCGTCCTCGGCATGTTCACCGGGTTCACCGGCTACTCGCTCCCGGACGACCTGCTCTCCGGTACGGGTGTGCGCTTCACGCAGGGCGCGATCCTGTCGATGCCGATCGTCGGTACGTACATCTCGATGTTCCTGTTCGGCGGGGAGTTCCCCGGCACCGACATCATCGCGAGGTTCTACTCGATCCACATCCTGCTGCTGCCGGGCATCATGCTCGGGCTCGTGGTCGGCCACCTCATCCTGGTGTTCTTCCACAAGCACACGCAGTTCGCGGGTCCGGGACGTACGAACAAGAACGTCGTCGGCATGCCGCTGCTGCCGGTCTACATGGCCAAGGCAGGCGGATTCTTCTTCCTGGTCTTCGGCTTCATCGCGATCATCGCGGGCATCGCCTCGATCAACCCGATCTGGGCGCTCGGCCCCTACCGTCCCGACCAGGTGTCCACGGGCGCCCAGCCGGACTGGTACATGGGCTTCGCCGAAGGCTTCGTCCGTGTCATGCCGGGCTGGGAGATCAACCTCTGGGGCCACACGCTGGTCCTCGGCGTGCTGATCCCGCTGGTCCTCTTCGGTGTGGTCCTCGGGGCACTCGCGCTCTATCCGTTCATCGAGTCCTGGATCACCGGGGACAAGCGCGAGCACCACATCCTGGACCGTCCGCGCAACGCTCCGACCCGTACCGGTCTCGGCGTCGCCTGGGTGACGATCTACTTCGTCATGCTGATCGGCGGCGGCAACGACATCTGGGCGACCCACTTCCACCTGTCGCTCAACGCGATCAGCTGGTTCGTACGGATCGCCTTCTTCGTCGGCCCGGTCCTGGCGTTCGTCGTCACCCGGCGGATCTGCCTCGGCCTCCAGCGCCGCGACAAGGAGAAGGTGCTGCACGGGCGCGAGTCCGGCACCATCAAGCGCCTGCCGCACGGTGAGTTCGTCGAGATCCACGAGCCGCTCAGCCCCGGCCAGCTGCACACGCTCACCGCGCACGAGCAGTACAAGCCGGTCGAGATCGGCCCGACGGTCGACGAGAACGGTGTCGAGCGCAAGCCTTCGGCGCTGCAGAAGCTCCGGGCCAGGCTCAGCAAGAGCTACTACGGCGAGGACAACCAGATCGCCAAGCCCACCGCCGAGGAGTACAAGGAGATCACCAGCGGCCACGGCCACCACTGATCACCTCAGCTGACCGCCACAGCAGGAGCCCCGTCCATCCGATGGACGGGGCTCTTCGCTGCCCCCGGGCCTGGATAGGGTGGGAGGTATCCCTTGTATCGGCTGTGGACCCCCAGGAGCGGACCATGAACGTTGTGACCCCGGACGGCGGCGACAGCGTGGCGGCCCGTACCTGGCCCGGCGTACTGACCCCCCTGCTGCGCGGCGAGCACCTGGGCGCGGACGACACGGCGTGGGCCATGGACCGCATCATGAGCGGCGAGGCCACGGACGTGCAGATCGCGGGCTTCGCCGTCGCCCTGCGGGCCAAGGGCGAGACCGTCGACGAGGTCACCGGACTCGTCCGCGCCATGTACGAGCACGCCCACACCATCGAGGTGCCCGGCCGCACGGTCGACATCGTGGGCACCGGCGGCGACATGGCCAAGACGGTCAACATCTCCACCATGTCGGCGATCGTCGTCGCGGGGACCGGAGCGAAGGTCGTCAAGCACGGCAACCGGGCCTCCTCCTCGGCGAGCGGTGCCTCCGACGTCCTGGAGAAGCTCGGCGTCAACCTCGAACTCACGCCGCAGCGCGTCGTGGCCGTGGCCGAGGAGGCGGGCATCACCTTCTGCTTCGCCGTGAAGTTCCACCCCGCTCTTCGGTACGCGGCCAGGGCGCGCAAGGAGCTGGGCACGCAGACCACCTTCAACATCCTGGGCCCGCTCACCAATCCGGCCCGGGTGCGTTCCCAGGCCATCGGGGTCGCCGACCCGAAGATGGCGCCCATCGTCGCGGGGGTGCTGGCGGACCGGGGGAACTCGGCGCTCGTCTTCCGGGGCGACGACGGCCTCGACGAGCTGACCACCACGGCGACCTCGCGGGTCTGGATCGTCCGCGACGGCACCGTGCGCGAGCAGGCCTTCGACCCGCGCGACGTCGGCCTGGACCTGGTCCCCGTCGAGGCGCTGCGCGGCGCGGACTCCTCGTACAACGCGGATGTGGCCCGTCGGCTGCTCGACGGGGAGACCGGCCCCGTACGCGACGCGGTGCTGCTCAACTCGGCTGCCGCACTGGTCGCGCTGGACCCGGGCGAGGGCTCGCTGGACGAGCAGCTCTCGGCCGGGATCGCGCGGGCCGCGCAGTCGATCGACTCGGGCGCGGCCAGGAGCGCGCTGGAGCGCTGGGTGGCGGCCAGCAACGCCTGAGGGCGCAGGCTGTGAGCAAGGGCGCAGTCCGGATCGCGGACTGCGCCCTTGCGCGTCGCCGTGGGTATGGCAAGATGCTGCGCAGGTCATGAGTGACAGCGACTACGGCCCCGGCCCGCTGTCCGGCAACCCTCCGTCCGTGGCGGGGTGCCCCGGGTGAAGACCAGGCCGCAGGCAGCGAGGTCTGTGGCAAGCGCGGGCCCCTCGGCATCGTTGGATGCCACCCCTTGGGGTCCTGGTCCCAGGGAGTCTTCTGTGAGCAAGCGAATGCGATAGGGCTCTAGGCCCTCCTCCGCACACCCCTTTTTTCTTTCTCTCCCCGCACTGCTGCGTCCTGTCGGGCCGCCGGTGCGTGGATCTCGCCTGCCTTTTACGGGAGTTCGCCATGTCTGTCTCCACCGCTGCCGTCGACCAGTCCATTTGTGCCCCGCTGCCGGTTCTGGGCGCCGATGTCACCGTTCCGCTCGTTACCGGCGGAGACGTCACCTACGCCGCCCTCGACTACGCGGCCAGCGCCCCGGCGCTCCAGCGGGTCTGGGAGGACGTGGCGGCCTACGCCCCGTACTACGGCAGCGTGCACCGCGGCGCCGGCTACCTCTCGCAGCTCTCCACAGACCTGTTCGAGAACAGCCGCCGGACCGTGGCGGAGTTCCTCGGCTGCCGCGCGGAGGACCAGGTGGTCTTCACCCGCTCGACGACCGACTCCCTCAACCTGCTCGCCGCCGCGCTGCCCGCCGGCTGCGAGGTGTTCGTGTTCGAGACCGAGCACCACGCCTCGCTGCTGCCCTGGCGTGACGCCCGGGTGACCTACCTCGACGCCCCGCGCACCCCGGGCCAGGCGGTCGCCACGCTGGAGCGGGCGCTGGCCGGCCGGGAGCCCAATGGTCCCGCACTGGTCTGCGTGACCGGCGCGTCCAACGTCACCGGTGAGCTGTGGCCGGTGAAGGAACTGGCCGCAGCCGCCCACGCCCACGGGGCGCGGATCGTGCTCGACGCGGCGCAGCTGGCCCCCCACCACCCGGTGGACATCGCCGAGCTGGACGTCGACTGGGTCGCCTTCTCCGGGCACAAGCTGTACGCGCCCTTCGGCTCGGGCGTCCTCGCCGGCCGCGCCGACTGGCTGGTGGACGCGGAGCCGTACCTCGCGGGTGGCGGCGCCTCCCGCAAGGTCGCCCGGCGCACCGACGGCGGTGTGGACGTCGAGTGGCACACCACCCCGGCCCGGCACGAGGCGGGATCGCCCAACGTCATCGGCGTCTACTCCATCGCCGCGGCCTGCAAGGCCCTGACCGAGGCCGGATTCGACCGGTTGGTCGCCCGGGAGCAGCAGCTGGTGACACGGGTCCGTGAGGGGCTCGCCGACGTCCCCCAGGTCAAGGTGCTCTCGCTCTTCGGCGACGACGCCCCGAGGGTCGGCGTCATCTCCTTCGTGGTCGAGGGATGGAACAGCTCGCACTTCGCCGCGGCGCTCTCCGCCGAGTACGGCATCGGGGTGCGCGACGGACTGTTCTGCGCGCACCCGCTGGTGCGGACCCTGCTGGGCAGCGAGCCGCAGGAGCCGGGCGAGTGCGGCGCGCCGGAGGCCGCGCCGGGGGAGAGGTCCCTCAACGCCATCCGGGTGAGCTTCGGCGCCGGCACGCCGGACGAGCACATCGAGAGGTTCCTGGGCGCCGTCCGCGAGCTCGTCAGCAAGGGCGCCCGCTGGAGCTACCGCACCGAGGAGGGCCGCTGCGTGCCCGACCGGGGTGCCGCGCAGGTCTGAGCGGGTCCGGACACGGCTCCGGCCGGGAACGGGAGGCGTGTCGCCCCGTCCCCGGCCGGAGCCGTACGCCGTCTCAGGCGTCGAGACCGATGGCGAAGGCCGCCTCGAGGTCGTGCTGCGAGTAGGTGCGGAAGGCCACATGGGTGTCGGTGCCCTCGACGCCCTGGATCTTGCTGATCCGGCCCGGGATGACATCGGCCAGATCGTCGTGCCGGGCGACCCGGACCATGGCGATCAGGTCGTACGTACCGGTGACCGAGAAGACTTCGCTGACACTGTCCAGCGCGGCGATGGCCTCGGCGATCTCGGGGATCCGGTCCACGCTGGTTTTGATGAGCACGATCGCGGTGATCACGGCTGGCTTTCTCCCTCAGTGGCCGTGGCTGGAGACTTCACTCTAGTACCCCGGAACCGCACCCAGGCGTAGAGGAACCCGGCCGCGAAACCCGCCACGTGCGCGAGGTACGCCACGCCCGGGCCGCTGCCCGCGCTCCGCGCCGCCAGCCACTGCAGGACGAACCAGAACACGAGCACGATCCAGGCGGGGAAACGCAGCGGCAGGAAGAAGAGGAAGGGGAAGAGGCTGGTGACGCGGGCCCGGGGGAAGAGATAGAGGAACGCGCCGAGCACCGCTGAGATCGCCCCCGACGCGCCGACCAGTGTCTGGTCGGAGTCCGCGTGCACCACCGCGTAGGCCACCAGGGCGAAGTAGCCGCAGGCGAGATAGAAGAAGGTGAACTCGGTGCGGCCCATGCGCTCCTCGGCCATCGCGCCGAACACGTAGAGGAAGAGCATGTTGCCCAGCAGGTGCAGCCAGCTGCCGTGGACGAAGAGCGCGGTCAGCGGGGTCAGGGCCGCGTGGGCCGAGCCCTCCATCAGCTCGGTGGGGATCACGCCCCACCGCTCGAAATACCCGGCCTGAGCGGCCAGCAGCGCGTCGGCGCTGCCGTGGACGGGGTTGAACCCGGAGAGCGGGCTGATCAGGAACACCGCGCAGCAGAGCGCTATCAGCCCGTACGTGACCGGGGCGCCGCCCGCCGCGGCCGCCGCCCGGAGCTCTCCGGCCCGCCTCCGCCAGTGGACTTCCCGCCGATAGGTCACGCACAGAGCATGACGCACCGGGCGAGAACGGGACAGACCGCCTCGCCGTGCCGATAGGTATGCGCAAGGCCGTAGGGTTACAGCAGGACATCCGCAGTTCGACGGCGCACCGCGAGATCGAAGCCTGGGCACGCACGAGACTCGACGAACGACGAAAGAGGACGCAACGATGACGACGGTTCCCCAGCCGACGGACGGGACCCGCTGGCGCTGCACGCTCTGCGGCAACCTGACCCGTTTCGATGTGACGCGCTCCTCCAAGGTCGTGGAGTACGTGCATCTCGACCTGGCCGGGGAGTCGAGTATCGAGGAGCGCGAGGTGGTCAGTGAGACCATCGAGTCGGTGCGCTGTCGTTGGTGCAACGCCGTGGACCAGATCGAACTGGTCGACAGGCCTGGTGCCGACTCCTGACGGGGCAGTGCGGACAGACACATTGGGGTGATGGATGGTGGAGCAGCCGACAGGCGGCGCCGGACCGGCCGACGCGGCCGACGGCACCGCGGAGTCGCTCGACCGTCCGCTGCCCGAGGGCGTGCGCCGCAAGGTGGTGGCGCTGGTCTCGGACGCGTTCGGCGGTCTGACCGTCGGCGAACTCCCCGCCCAGCTCCGGCAGTACGCCCGTTTCACCCCGAGCAGGCGGGCCAAGTTCGCGGGTAACGCGATGGCCGCGGCCCTGGAGAGCGACCCGGTGTTCCGCCGGCGCATCGGTGAGCGGATCGGCCAGAGCCAGCCGGAGCTGGCCGACGCCCTCGCGTCCGGTGCCCCGCCCGCCGCCGCCGACCCCGTCGATGTGGCGGCCGCCGCCTATGTGCTGCGGCCGGCCGGCTGGGTCAAGCTGGTGTCCGCGGCCGGCGAGGAGGTCCAGCGGGCCCACGCCGAGCGTGCGGACGAGGAGACCAGGCGCGAGCTGGAGCGGCTGCGTGAGGAGCTCGACCGCGCCCGCGGCCAGACCAGGGCCGACACCGAACGGCTGCGCTCGGAGCTGGACGCGTCCCGCAAGGAGACCGACTCCCTCCACCGCAAACTGCGCAGCGCCCTCAGTGAGGTGAAGCGCGGAGAGGCGGCTCTGCGCAAGGCGGGCGCCGAGACCGACGCCGTGCGGGCCGAGGCCGCGGCCCAGGTCTCCGCGGCCGAGAGCGAGTCCCGCCGGCTCAAGGCGCGGCTGGCCGAGGCGGAGGCCTCCGTCGAGGCGGGCCGCCGGGCGGCCAGGGAGGGGCGCTCGGTCGAGGACATGCGGCTGCGGCTGCTCCTGGACACCGTGCTCGACGCGGCACAGGGTCTCCGCCGCGAACTGGCCCTGCCTCCTTCCTCGCTCCGCCCCGCGGACAGCGTCGAAGCTGTGGAACCCGGCCGGATGTCACCGAAGGACATTGCCGCCAGGGCCCTTTCGGAGACCGACCCGGCGCTGCTCGACCAGCTGCTCGCCCTGCCGCAGGCGCATCTGATCGTCGACGGCTACAACGTCACCAAGACCGGCTATCCGCAGATGCCGCTGGAGAAGCAGCGGTTGCGCCTCCTGGGCGGCCTCTCGGTCCTCGCGGCACAGACCGGGGCCGAGATGACCTGCGTCTTCGACGGCGCCGAACTGGCCGCCCCGGTCCTGCTCGCACCACCCCGCGGGGTCCGCGTCCTCTTCAGCAAGGCGGGCGTGACCGCGGACGAGCTGATCCGGCAACTGGCGCGCGCCGAACCGTCGGGCAGGCCCGTCGTGGTGGTCTCCACCGACCGCGAAGTGGCCGACGGCGTAGCGAAGGCCGGCGCGCGGCCGGTCGCGTCCGCCTTGCTCCTGAAGCGCCTTTCGCGCGTCTGACGCGTCATGTGAGACATGAGTGACTTGTCGGAGTTTTTGGAACGTACCGTCAAGTCGCCGCTACGCGCAGTGTGATGAAAGTAAAGAAGTGCCTGGTGTGACGAGATTTTGCTCGTGAGGATTTGAACTGATCACAAGATGGTCACTAAGGTCAGGCCTCGAACCTTCGCACGGTTGATCGCCCACCCGGGGTGACGGCGGAGGAACCGCCGAGTCCGTGACGTGCACGGAGCCGGGGATTCTTTCCCCCACAACCCGGTAGGCGGCTCGAGGAAGAAGGAGCTCGCCTTCGTGGCGTCCCACCGTCGTCCCAAGCAGCCGAGCCGCACCCGCGTGACCGTGCTCACCGCGACCGCCGCTGCGGCCGTGGCCCTGACCTCCCAGGCGGCCCACGCCGACCCCAAGCCGACCAAGAGCGAGGTCAAGGCGAAGGTCGACAAGCTCTACCACGAGGCCGAGGTCGCCACCGAGAAGGCGAACGGCGCCAAGGAGCAGCAGGACAAGCTCAAGAAGCAGGCCGACGCGCTCCAGGACAAGGTCGCCCGCGGCCAGGACGAGCTCAACGCCCTGCGCGGCGAGCTCGGTTCGCTCGCCACCGCGCAGTACCGCTCCGGTGGTCTCGACCCGTCGGTCCAGCTGCTGCTCTCCTCGGACCCGGACAGCTTCCTCGACCAGGCCTCCGCGCTCGACCAGCTGACGGCCAAGCAGGCCGAGTCGCTGCAGAAGATCCAGGCGAAGCAGCGCACCCTCGCGCAGCAGCGCCAGGAGGCCGAGGGCAAGCTCGCCGACCTCGCCGACGTCCGCAAGACGCTGAACGAGAACAAGAAGAAGTACCAGGGCAAGCTGGCCGACGCCCAGAAGCTGCTGAACACCCTCACCGCAGCCGAGCGCGCCAAGATGGCCGAGGACGAGCAGCGCGCCAGCCGCGCCGCCGGTGACCGGGTCGACCTCGGCAACGAGGTCCCCGCCTCAGCCCGTGGCGCCGCCGCCCTCCAGGCCGCCTCCACGCAGCAGGGCAAGGCGTACGTCTCCGGTGCCACCGGTCCCAACGCCTACGACTGCTCGGGTCTGACCCAGTGGGCGTACGCCCAGGCCGGCGTCCAGATCACCCGCACCACGTACACCCAGATCAACGACGGTGTCCGGATCGGCCGCAGCGCCCTGAAGCCGGGCGACCTGGTCTTCTTCAACAACACCTCGCACGTGGGCCTGTACGCGGGCAACAACCAGATCCTGCACGCCCCGAAGCCCGGCGCCGTGGTCCGCTACGAGTCGATGGACTACATGGGCACCTTCCAGTTCGGCGTGCGCGTCTGACGCCCGAACGGGCGAATCGCGGTACCCCTCGACGGAGCCCCGCCCCGCCGGAGACCACAGGTCACCGGCGGGGCGGGGCTTTTCCGTCCCCCTCCCGCTTCCGGCGTGGCCTTTGGCCGGGGTGCAGCCGTCCGGTTACTGTCTGCGCTGCCGCGCAGCTCCCGGTCGTCGGTCCGCCCGTCCCGGGCGGCAGGGGCTGCGCACATCTGCGTACAGCGGAAGGGAGTGCGGCTTCCTGTGGTGTCGCATCGCCGTCCCACCCGGCCCGGCCTCAACCGTGGTGTCCGGGCCACCGTCCTGTCCGCCGCCGCGGCCACCGCGGCGGCCGGCCTCCAGACCACTCCCGCGAGCGCCGTGCCCGAGGAGACCCACGGGACGGCGAAGGCCGCGGTCGACCGGCTGTACGGGGAGGCCGAGCGCGCCACGGAGCAGTACAACGCCGCCCGGGAGAGCCTCGGCCGGCTGCGCGGCCGGATCGCCAGGGCCCAGGACTCGGCGGCCCGGACGCAGGAGGACGTCAACCGGATGCGGGAGTCCCTCGGCTCCATGGCCGGTGCGCAGTACCGCTCGGGCGGCATCGACCCCTCGGTCGCCCTCCTGCTCTCCTCGGACCCGGACACCTTCCTGGACCGGGCCGCCGCTCTCGACCGTGCGGGCGAGCGCCGGACCCTGACACTGCGCAAGCTCCACCACGCCCAGCGGAAGATCGCGCAGAGCCGTGCTGAGGCCGCCGGTGCCCTCGCCGCCATGGAGCGGGAGAGCGCGGCGGTGGCGCGCCACAAGCGCACCGTGGAGGGCAAACTGGCCCGCGCCCGGGAACTCCTGCGCACCCTGCCCGCCGCCGACCGCGAGTCCTTCGGCAGGGCGTCCCGCTCCGGCCCGTCCGAGACGCTCACCGAGGGAGCCCCCGCCTCCGCGCGCGGCCTGGCCGCTCTCATGGCGGCCCGGCAGGCCCTCGGCCGTCCGTACGTCTGGGGCGCCAACGGGCCCGCCGGGTTCGACTGCTCCGGGCTGATGCAGTGGGCGTACGCGCAGGCCGGCGTCGGCCTGCCGCGGACCTCGCAGGCGCAGCGGTACGCCGGCCGCATGGTGCCGCTCGCGCAGGCGCGGCCGGGCGATCTGGTCGCCTACCGCGCGGATGCCGGCCACATCGGGATGTACGCGGGAAACGGGCAGGTCATCCACGCCCCGTACCCCGGAGCGCCGGTGCGCTACGACCCCGTCGGCATGATGCCCGTCTCCTCGGTCACCCGCGTATGACCGTACGATCGGCCCGATGGCTGTTCGGACGCAGGACGCGCGGCGGGAGCGCACCCGCAGACGGGGCACGGCAAGCGCCGTGCTCGCCGCTCTGCTGCTCGTGCCCGCCTGCGCCGGCCCCGGGGACTCCGCCACCGGCATCACCGCGCGGGAGGTCGGCGTCGCCCTGGACCGCCGGGCCGAGGCGGTCATGGAGCACGACACCGACGCGTACCTGGCCGCGCTCGACCCCCGTGCCGCCTCCTTCCGGGCCGCACAGCGCACCGAACTGAGCAACCTCGCCGACGTGCCGCTGGAGTCTTGGGCGTACAAGGTGAAGGGCGTCACCGACGAAGGCGCGGACCGGGTGAGCGCCGAGGTCGAACTGCGCTACCGGATCAAGGGCTACGACATGGCCCCCATGTCCTCCTCCCGCACGGTGGAGCTGGTCCGCCGGGGGGAGGGCGGCCGCTGGTACATCGCCGCCGACAGGGCAGCCGACGGCTCCCCGGGGCAGCTCTGGCAGCAGGGCGACGTCGAGGTCGTACGGGGCACGCACAGCCTGGTCCTCGGGGTCGGCCGCCGGACCGCGGAGCTGCGCCGGATCGCGGCCACCGCGGACCGGGCCGTCCCTGCCGTCACCGGCACCTGGCCGGAGCCCTGGGCCGAGCGGGTCGTGGTGCTCGTCCCGGAGTCCGTGGAGGACATGGCGGGGCTCCTGGACGCACCCGCGGCCAGCTACCGGGGCATAGCGGCAGTCACCACCGGCAAGGTGGGCGGAAGCGGCCGGGAGCCCGCGGACCGGGTGATCGTCAATCCGCAGGCGTACGGAATGCTCGGCGACTTCGGGCAGCGGGTCGTCCTCACCCACGAGACCACCCATGTGGCGACCCGGGCACACACCTCCGCCGCCACGCCCGTCTGGCTCTCCGAGGGCGTCGCCGACTGGACCGCCTACCGCCAGGAGAGCCGCACCGCCCCGGAGATCGCACCGGAGCTCGCCGAGGCCGTCCGGGGCGGTGACCTGCCCGCGCGGCTCCCGACCGACGAGGACTTCGGCTTCGGCGAGGACGCGGCGGAGCTCTCCCAGGCCTACGAGGGCGCCTGGCTGGCCTGCGAGCTGATCGCGAAGGACTGGGGCGAGGAGGAGCTGATCGCCTTCTACAAGGCCGTGGGGAGCCGTTCCGAGCGGGACGGGGCCGTCGAGCAGGCCATGCACACCGTGCTCGGTACCACGCCCCAGGACTTCACGGCGCGCTGGCGGGAGTATCTGCGCGCCCGGCTGGGCTGACCGGCTCCGCCGCCCGCCCCCGCACCACCCGGGGCACGGTGTCCCGCCAGAGCCGCCGCCCGGCGCTCAGCGTCGCGACGAGCAGCAGACCGTTGCGTACCGCCATCAACTCCAGGCCCTCCGCGTCACTGGCCACCACATGCCCGAAGCCGAGCGGGAACTCCAGCAGGGTGACGGCCGTGGCCACCAGGACCAGACACGCGGGCAGCGCCATCCTGCTGCCCCGGAAGACCAGGCACACCGCGGCGACACCGAGAGGCCACACCATGTACTGGGGGCTGATGACACGGCTGGTCACGGTGAACAGCAGCACCGCGGTGAACGCCGCGTCGGCCGGGGTGTGCACCGCGAACGTGCGGGCCCGCAGCCGCCACACCAGCAGCCAGCCGAAGGCCAGCACGCTCAGCGCCAGGGCCAGCGTGCTCACCAGCGCCACATGCGGGCCGGCGAACTCCATCGAGCCGTAGCGGAGCTCCACCCGGCCCTCCCAGCCGAACTGCCGGGCCACATGGAAGACCAGCGCCCCCAGCGACTCGATCTCCAGCCCCCGGTCCCGCTGGAACGTCAGGAAGGCGAACGCGCCGGGCACCGCCACCGCCGCCACCAGGGCCAGCAGCGCGAGCGTCACCGCCGCCGCCGACCAGGAGCGGCGGGTGGCCCTGCCCCGGGCCGTGCCCACCAGCACCAGCACCGGCCACACCTTCAGCAGCGTGCCGAAGGCGGCCAGTGCCCCCAGCACGCGGGGGTGACGGACACCCGCCAGCAGTGCCGCCACCGCGACGGCCGTCACCATCAGGTCGTAGCGCGCGTACACGGTCGGCCCGAGCAGCGGCACGCCCGCCACCCACAGCCAGGCGCCCGCGTCGCGCATGCCCGGACGGCTTCCCGCGTACAGCAGAAGACCGAACACCAGCGCGTCACACAGCAGCACGAGGACGAAGAAGGCGGAGGCGTACTCCAGGAACGGCAGCAGATCCGGGGAGAGCACGGCGAGGGCGGCGGCGGGCGGGTACTGCCACGTGACGTCGTCCAGCGGGTACGTGCCGGTGCGGAGCACCTCGTACCAGCCCCGGTAGATCACCGAGACGTCGCTCGTGACGTCGGGGCCCGGCACCGTGAACACCTTGAAGACGCAGAGCAGCAGCACCGCCCGGGTGAGACCCCATACGGCGAGGGACAGAGCCCGGCCACTCGCGTCCGTCCTGACCGTCATGCACGCCATGATGCAGGCCCGGGCTGTGCGGGAGCCGTCAGGCAGGGCCGTCGGGCCGCCCGGTACTGTCGGCGGCGATGGACAAGACGCTGATCGTGACGAACGACTTCCCGCCCCGCCCCGGCGGCATCCAGGCCTTCCTCCACAACATGGCGCTGCGCATGGATCCCGACCGGATCGTGGTCTACGCCTCCACCTGGAAGCGCGGCACGGAAGGCGCCGAAGCCACCGCGGCCTTCGACGCCGAGCAGCCGTTCACCGTCGTACGCGACCGTACGACGATGCTGCTGCCCACCCCGGGGGTCACCCGGCGGGCGGTCCGGCTGCTGCGTGAACACGGCTGCTCCTCCGTGTGGTTCGGCGCGGCCGCCCCGCTCGGGCTGATGGCGCCCGCGCTGCGCGGGGCCGGTGCCCGCCGGATCGTGGCCACCACCCACGGCCACGAGGCCGGCTGGGCACAACTGCCCGCTTCCCGGCAGCTGCTGCGCCGCATCGGCGAGGGTACCGACACCATCACCTACCTCGGCGAGTACACCCGGTCCAGGATCGCCGCGGCGCTCACCCCCGAGGCCGCGGCCCGCATGGTGCAGCTGCCGCCCGGGGTCGACGAGAAGACCTTCCACCCGGCCTCCGGCGGCGACCGGATCAGGGCCCGGCTCGGGCTCGCGGACCGGCCCGTCGTCGTGTGCGTCTCGCGGCTGGTGCCGCGCAAGGGCCAGGACACGCTCATCCTGGCCATGCCCGCGATCCTGGCGCGCGTGCCGGACGCGGTCCTGCTCGTCGTGGGCGGCGGCCCGTACGCCGGGCAGCTGAAGAAGCTGGCGGCCGAGACGGGCGTCGAGGACTCCGTGCGCTTCACCGGGCCGGTGCCCTGGGAGGAGCTGCCCGCGCACTACGGCGCCGGCGACGTGTTCGCCATGCCGTGCCGCACCCGGCGCGGGGGGCTGGACGTCGAAGGCCTCGGCATCGTCTACCTGGAGGCGTCCGCGACCGGACTGCCCGTCGTGGCGGGCGACTCGGGGGGCGCCCCCGACGCCGTGCTCGACGGCGAGACCGGATGGGTGGTGCGGGGCGGCTCCGCCGAGGAGTCCGCCGACCGGATCGTCACCCTGCTCCTCGACCCGGAACTGCGCCGGCGCATGGGGGAGCGGGGCAGGGCGTGGGTCGAGGAGAAGTGGCGCTGGGACCTGCTCGCCGAGCAGCTGAAGACGCTGCTCTGACCACGCACGAGGAGGGGCCCGCACGGTTCGCCGTGCGGGCCCCTCCTCGTGCGTGCGTCCGGGTTCAGCCCCGGTAGAGCGACTCGACCTCGTCCGCGAAGTCCTTCGCCACGACGTTGCGCTTCAGCTTCAGCGAGGGCGTGATGTGGCCCGCCTCCTCGGTGAACTGAGCCGCCAGGACGCGGAACTTGCGTACCGACTCCGCCTTGGAGACCGCCGCGTTGCCGTCGTCCACGGCCCGCTGCACCTCGGCCAGGAGATCGGGGTCGTCGCGCAGCGAGACCGCCGTCGACCCGGCCGGCTTGCCGTTCTCCTCTGCCCAGCGGGAGAGGAACTCCTCGTCGAGGGTGAGCAGCGCGCCGACGAACGGGCGTCCGTCGCCGACCACCATGCACTCGGCCACCAGGGCGTGCGCGCGGATCCGGTCCTCGATCACCGCGGGCGCGACGTTCTTGCCGCCCGCCGTGACGATGATCTCCTTCTTGCGGCCCGTGATCGCGAGATAGCCGTCCGCGTCGAGCGTGCCGATGTCGCCCGTGTGGAACCAGCCGTCGGCCAGTGCCTCGGCCGTCGCGGCCTCGTTCTGCCAGTACCCGGTGAACAGGTGCTCGCCGTGCAGCAGCACCTCGCCGTCGTCCGCGATCCGCACGACCGAGCCCGGCAGCGGCTGGCCGACCGTACCGATCTTCTGCCGGTCCCACGGATTGAAGGCGGTGGCCGCGCAGCTCTCGGTGAGGCCGTAGCCCTCCAGCACCGTGAAGCCGATGCCGCGGAAGAAGTGGCCGAGGCGCTCGCCCAGCGGGGCGCCGCCGGAGATCGCGTACTCGCCACGGCCGCCGAGCACGGCCCGCAGCTTGCTGAACACCAGCTTGTCGAAGACCTTGTGCTTGACCTTCAGGCCCACCGAGGGGCCCTCGGGCGTGCCCAGCGCACGGCTGTACGCGATCGCGGTGTCGGCGGCCCGGTCGAAGATCTTGCCCTTGCCGTCGGCCTGGGCCTTGGCCCGCGCCGAGTTGTAGACCTTCTCGAACACCCGCGGCACACCGAGGATCAGCGTCGGCCGGAACGAGGCCAGCTCGTCCGTCAGGTTCTTGATGTCCGGCACGCAGCCGAGCTTGATCGGGGCCATCACCGACGCGACCTCGACCAGCCGGCCGAAGACGTGCGCCGTGGGAAGGAAGAGCAGGACGGAGCACTCGCCGGTGCGGAAGAGGGGCTTGAGCCGCTCCACGATGTTGCCGCACTCCGCGAAGAAGCTGCGGTGCGTCAGCACACAGCCCTTGGGGCGGCCGGTGGTGCCCGAGGTGTAGACGATCGTCGCCGGGTCGTCGGCCTTCGCGCTCACCATGCGCAGGTCCAGCGTCTCGTCGGAGACTTCGACACCCGCCGCGACGAGCTCGCCGACGGCGCCCCGGTCGATCTCCCAGACGTGGTGCAGACCGGGGAGCCGGTCCCGCACCGAGGTGACGGACTCCGCGTGGGTCCCGCTCTCCACGACGACCGCGACCGCGCCCGAGTCACCGAGTATCCACTGGACCTGCTCGGCGGAGCTGGTCTCGTACACCGGCACGGTGACGGCGCCCGCGCTCCAGATGGCGAAGTCCAGCAGGACCCACTCGAAGCGGGTGCGGGACATGAGCGCGACCCGGTCGCCGGGCTGGATGCCCGCCGCGATCAGGCCCTTGGCGGCGTCTCTGACCTCAGCGAGGAACCGGGTCGCCGTGACGTCCGTCCAGACGCCGGCCACCTTCCGGCTCATCACCGCGACATCGGGATGCTGAGCGGCGTTGCGGCGGATGAGATCCGTCAGGTTGCCGTCCGTAGGGACCTCGTACAGGGCCGGAAGGCTGAACTCGCGCAAGACTGCTGCTCCTCATCGGGCTCCGGTTCCACGGCTCTGTGCGACGTACCGGATCGGTCCAAGACTGGCAGATGCTCAGTGGGGTGAGCACGACTGGACTGGCGGGACGTTACCCACCGGTACTCGGTTCCGGAAAGGGGGTTCCGGCCAGATGTCTTATGCATCACACATATCGGTGCTCCTTCGGCGCACATTAGTCCACCCGTGTCCCGATCCGGAAGTAATCGCAGGTCCGACGGCCTCTACCCAGAGCAGCGGGCGGAGACCTAGGGTGATCTCCATGGGAGCCGGCACACCGCACAATCAGCACACAACCCCCACTCGACGGACACGCGTGCACGTCGTCAGCGACGTGCACGGGAACGCGGAGGCGCTGGCGCGCGCCGGGGACGGTGCGGACGCCCTCGTCTGTCTGGGCGACCTGGTCCTCTTCCTCGACTACGCGGACCATTCGCGCGGCATCTTCCCCGACCTGTTCGGCGTCGCCAACGCCGACCGCATCGTCGAGCTGCGCACCGCGCGCCGTTTCGACGAGGCACGCGCCTTCGGCCGCGAGCTGTGGGCGGGCAGGGACCGTAACGCGGCGATCCTGTCCGCGGTGCGCAAGCAGTACGCCGAGATGTTCGCGGTCATGCCCACCCCGACCTACGCCACGTACGGCAACGTCGACGTCCCCTCGCTCTGGCCCGAGTACGCCCATTCCGGTATCACCGTGCTGGACGGCGAACGTGCAGAGATCGGAGGCCGCGTCTTCGGGTTCGTAGGGGGAGGCCTCAAGACCCCCATGAACACCCCGTACGAGATCAGTGACGAGGAGTACGCCGCCAAGGTCGAGGCGCTCGGTCCGGTGGACGTCCTCTGCTCACACATCCCGCCGGACGTGCCGGAGCTGACGTACGACACCGTGGCCCGGCGCTTCGAGCGGGGCAGCCGCGCACTCCTGGACGCCATCCACCGGACCCGCCCCCGCTACGCGATTTTCGGCCACGTCCACCAGCCGCTGGTCCGCAGGATGCGGATCGGCGTCACCGAGTGCGTCAACGTCGGCCATTTCGCCTCGAGCGGGCGCCCCTGGGCCCTGGAGTGGTGAGCGACACGGCCACCGCCCGCGGGCCGGGGCGCGGGCGGGAGGGCCACCGGCACGCGATAGCCTGCACACGGCAGGCCTCTGCCGAACGCGACCGGTACACCGCACTGGAGGGCCACGGCGATGGCTGAACACACCAGCTCGAGCATCACGATCGAGGCGGCACCGGCCGACGTCATGGGAGTGATCGCCGACTTCGCCCGCTACCCGGAGTGGACCGGCGAGGTGAAGGAGGCCGAGATCCTGGCCACCGACGACCAGGGGCGCGCCGAGCAGGTCCGCCTCGTCCTGGACGCCGGAGCGATCAAGGACGACCACGTCCTCGCCTACACCTGGAACAGCCCGTACGAGGTCGGCTGGACCCTGGTCAAGTCCCAGATGCTGCGTGCCCTCGACGGCAGTTACGCACTGGCGCCGCTGGGCGACGGCGACCGCACCGAGGTCACCTACCGGCTCGCCGTCGACGTCAAGATCCCGCTCCTCGGCATGATCAAGCGCAAGGCCGAGAAGGTCATCATCGACAGGGCCCTCGCCGGACTGAAGAAGCGCGTCGAGTCCGTCCCGAAGGCCTGATCGCGTGCGTACGGTCCTCGTCACCGGCCCCGGCGGCGCAGGCCGTACCACCGTCGCCGCGGCGACCGCGCTCGCCTCGGCGCGCGCCGGCCGCCGCACCCTCCTGATCTCCGCGGACGCCGTGCCCGCACTCCCCGCGGACACCGAGCGCCTGTCCTGCGCGCGCATCGACTCCGCCGCGCACTTCCGCGACGAGCTCCTGGAGCTCCAGGACCGGGCTTCCGGGTTGCTCGACCTGCTCGGCGCCAACCGGCTCGACGGCGAGGAACTCACCGACCTGCCGGGCAGCGCACAGCTCGCCGTCCTGCACGCCCTGCGCCGGGCGGCCGAGGGCGACGGGCCGGAGGCCGGCCACGAGGTCCTCGTCGTCGACCTGCCGCCGCTCCCCGACGCCCTCGCCCTGCTCGCCCTGCCCGGACAGCTGCGCCGCTATCTGCGCCGCCTCCTGCCCGCCGAACGCCAGGCGGCCCGCGCCCTGCGCCCGGTGCTCGCCCAGCTCGCCGGCGTCCCCATGCCCGCGCAGTGGCTGTACGAGGCCGCAGCCCGCAAGGACGCCGAACTGGCCGCCGTCGAGGCCCTCGTCGAGGACAACGCGACCACCGTGCGCCTGGTCGCCGAACCGGGTCAGGCCGCCGGCGAGGCGCTGCGCTCCGCCCGTACCGGACTCGCCCTGCACGGTCTGCGCGTCGACTCCGTCGTGGCCTCCCGGGTCCTGCCCCGGCACTCCGCCGACCCCTGGTTCGCCGAGCTGGCCGCCCGGCAGGAGAAGTGCCTGGACCTCTGGCACCAGGAGTGGACACCCGGCACGTCCGTACGCGAGGCCGCCCACCTCGGCCGCGAGCCGCGCACCGCCGATGACCTGGCCCTGCTCGCCGAGACCTGCGCGACGGACGACCGGGCGCCGGGACACGCCGGGGACCCCTGGTGGACCGAGGACGCCGGGGACGGCGTCATCGCGTGGTGCCTCCCGCTGCCCGGGGCGGTCAAGGAGGACCTCAAGCTCGTCCGGCGCGGCGACGAACTCTTCCTCACCGCCGGACCGTTCCACCGGATCGTCCGCCTGGAGTCCGCGCTGCGCCGCTGCACCGTCTCCGGGGCCGCGCTCACCGACGGCGTCCTGCGTGTCCGGTTCACACCTGACCCCGCGCTCTGGCCCCGGACACAATGAACGGCGTACCACCGTTCGGGTAACGTCGGTAGTACGTGGCCCGCACGGTCACGCAGGCAACCGCGTCGCAGGAGTCCGCCATGAGTGAAGCCACCGATCGTCCCGTCGACGACGACGCGTGGGCGGAGGCCTGCGCCGAGGACCTCGAAGCGGAGAAGGCCCGCCGCCGGGCCCAGTACGGGCAGCAGCCGGGGTCCGCCGCCGAGGAGCTGCGCAAACTGATCGACGCGGTGGCCGACAAGGTCTCCTCGCTGCAGTCGCCGCTGCTCGGCATGGCCGCCCAGGGCACCGTCCAGCAGGTGATCCGGCAGGCCAAGTCCGCGGTCGAGCCCGTCATCGAGCGGAATCCCGACCTCTTCGACCATCTCGCCGCCGCGGGGAACGAGCTCCTCGCCGCCTACCGCTCCGCCGTCGAGGGCCAGGAGGGCCGCTGGACCCGGGGTACAGAGGGCGCCGGAGGCACGTCGGGCGGCACCGGATCCACCCCCGGCACCGCCAGGAAGGCGGCCGAAGACCCCTCGGACCCGCGCGACGAGGGCACCGGCGGCAGCGAACACATCGACCTGGACTGACCGAGGGCAGGAAATGCCCGTCCCCGGCTCGGGTACGGTTGGCCGTAGCGGGGCTCGACCGAAACTGAGGGATTCATGGGACTCACCATCGGCGTCGATATCGGCGGCACGAAGATCGCGGCTGGAGTGGTCGACGAAGAGGGCCGGATCCTCTCGACGTTCAAGGTATCCACCCCGCCGACCGCCGAAGGCATCGTGGACGCGATCAGCGCCGCCGTGTCCGGGGCGAGCGAAGGGCACGACGTCGAGGCGGTAGGCATCGGCGCGGCCGGATACGTCGACGACAAGCGTGCCACCGTGCTGTTCGCCCCGAACATCAACTGGCGCCACGAGCCGCTCAAGGACAAGGTCGAGCAGCGCGTCGGCCTGCCCGTCGTCGTCGAGAACGACGCCAACGCGGCGGCCTGGGGCGAATACCGCTTCGGTGCCGGCCAGGGCCACGACGACGTCATCTGCATCACGCTCGGCACCGGCCTGGGCGGCGGCATCATCATCGGCAACAAGCTGCGCCGGGGACGCTTCGGTGTGGCGGCGGAATTCGGTCACATCCGGGTCGTCCCGGACGGCCTGCTCTGCGGCTGCGGCAGCCAGGGCTGCTGGGAGCAGTACGCCTCCGGGCGCGCTCTCGTGCGGTACGCGAAGCAGCGCGCCAACGCCACCCCGGAGAACGCACCGATCCTCCTGGGGCTCGGCGACGGTACCGTGGAGGGCATCGAGGGCAAGCACATCAGCGAGGCCGCCCGGCAGGGCTGCCCGGTGGCCGTCGACTCCTTCCGTGAGCTGGCCCGCTGGGCCGGAGCCGGACTGGCCGACCTCGCCTCGCTCTTCGACCCCTCGGCCTTCATCGTCGGCGGCGGCGTCTCGGACGAGGGCGAGCTGGTCCTCGACCCGATCCGCAAGTCGTTCCGGCGCTGGCTGATCGGCGGCGAATGGCGCCCGCACGCGCAGGTCCTCGCGGCCCAACTGGGCGGCAAGGCGGGCCTGGTGGGCGCGGCGGACCTGGCACGCCAGGGCTGACCTCACCCGCAGCACGTCCGACGCCCGTCGCGCCCCATGGGGAGCGACGGGCGTCCGTCGTATCGTGCCTCCCATGGTCACGAAGCCGATGCCCCTGCCCGACTCCCGTACCGAGCCGGACGGTTCGGCCGTCATCAGAGTGCTCAGCTACAACGTGCGCTCGCTGCGTGACGACACCGAGGCGCTGGCCCGTGTCATCCGGGCATGCGAGCCCGATCTGGTGTGCGTCCAGGAGGCCCCCCGCTTCTTCCGCTGGCGCAAGGCGGCGGCCCGGCTCGCGGCCATGACCGACCTGGTGGTCCTCAGCGGCGGGGCCACGGCGGCGGGACCGCTGCTGCTCTGCTCCCTGCGGGCCACCGTGGAACGCACCGAGGACATCCTGCTGCCGCTCACACCGGGGCTGCACCGGCGTGGCCTGGCCACGGCGGTCGTACGGTTCGCCGGGGCGCGGATCGGTGTCGTCAGCTGCCACCTCAGCCTGCAGCGGGAGGAACGGCAGGCCCAGGCGGGACTGCTGCTGGAGCGGATCGACGCGATGGGCGTCCCGCACGCCGTCGTGGCCGGCGACCTCAACGACGTACCGGACGGGAGCGCCTTCCGGCGGCTGGCGGGGCGGCTGCAGGACTGCCGGACCGTGCGGCCCTGGGGCGGCGAGCTCACCTTCCCGCCCGACGCGCCGCGCAAGCGGATCGACGCGGTCTTCGCGACCGGCGGCATCGAGGTGCTCGGCTGCGGTGTCCCCGAGGACCTGCCCGGCGTCACCGGCGCGGACCTGCGGGCGGCCACGGACCATCTGCCCGTGCTGGCCGCCCTCAGGGTGCCCGCGGGGAGCTGAGCCGGCCCCGGGGCGGGTCAGACGACCGCGCCGCGCCCCGGGTCGTCGTCCTCTTCGTCGTCGTGGGGCATGCGCGCCACCAGGGTGGCGAACCCGCCCAGGAAGCCGCCGATGGAGAGAGTGGTGAGCCACCACGTCATCTCCCACTGCATCAGCACCGCGACCAGCATCAGCACCGGGCCGCCGACGACCGCGAGCCAGGCGAACTTGGCCGTCACATCGGCCTCGGGGAGCGGCGGCGGCTCCGGCGGGACGAAGTGTCCCTCCTCGCTGTCGTCCGGATCGTCGACGTCGCCGTCCTTGGGCTCCTCCAGGCCGTAGTCGCGCGGGCCCGCGACCCCGGGCGCGAAGACCACCGAACCGCCGAGCGGCTTCTTCTCCGGCGGCCCGCCGGACGTCTTCCCGCCCACTCCCTTGTCGGCGTCGTCACCCGCGCCGGGCTCCGGAGAGGGGTCCAGGACGTTGACCTGGTCGTCCTCCAGCAGGGCCAGATCCTCGATCGACTTGAACGGCTTGGCGCCCGGCGGATCCGGCGGCTCCTCGCCGTACCCCGCGACGATCGCCTCCCAGGCCGCTGCCTCGTCGAGCCGGGCCCCCTCCGTGCCCTCGGGGACAGCCGTTCCTTCCGTGGGGCGCGGTTCGCGCTCCTCGTCACTGCCCGCGCGCTCCGCGTCGTGCTCAGCCACCGGACGTGCTCCCCTTCTTGCCAGCGTCGGTTGCGAGGCGGTCGATGAACCGGTAGCTCTCGTCGAAGATCCGCTCCGCATCGTGGTCCAACGTCGCCACGTGGTAGCTCTGTTCCAGGAGGATCTCCTCGACGTCCCTGGAGGAGACCCGGCTGAGGATCCGCGCCGAGTCGGCGGGCGGCACGACATGGTCCTGCGGACTGTGCAGCAGCACGATCGGCTGGGTGACCTGCGGCAGATCGGCGTCGACCAGCCGGAAGAACGCCCGCACGGAGTGAGCGGCGTGCAGCGGCACCCGGTCGTAGCCGATCTCCTCGGCACCCTCCAGCGCGATGTCGCTGGTCAGCCCCTTCGTCGTCCGCACCACATGGCGGGCCACCGGCAGGGCGTACGCCGAGAGGCCGTGCACCTTGTTCGCCGGATTCACCAGCACCAGGCCCGCGATCTCGTCACCGTGCTTCGCGGCGAGGCGCAGCGCGAGGGCGCCGCCCATGGAGAGGCCGAAGACGAAGACCTGCGCGCACTGCGCCCGCAGCGCGCGCAGCTCACGGTCCACCTCCGCGTACCAGTCCTGCCAGCCCGTGACGGCCATGTCCTCCCAGCGGGTGCCGTGGCCGGGCAGCAGAGGGAGCGACACGGTCAGTCCGCGCTCCGCCAGGTAGCCGGCCCAGGGGCGCAGGGACTGCGGCGAACCCGTGAATCCGTGACAGAGGAGGACGCCGACCTCTCCGCCCTCATGGCGGAACGGCTCGGCTCCAGGGAGGACCGGCACCGGGGTCTCCTGTTCATGAAGCGGGGCGGGGTGCGGGGGGTGTGCAAAAGGATTACTTCACCGTACGCGACCGGACCGACACCGACCAGGGCCGTCACCGCCCGAGCAGCCGTCACCTGCGGGGGCGTCCGCGAAGGACACCGTCCCGAGCGGGCGGGGGGAGGCCGCGGCCCCACAGGTTAAGGTCTCATCGACGGCACACAGGAGGCACCCGAGTTGATCTACGGCGCAATGAAGTTCTCCATCGGCGGCTCCCTGAAGCTCGCCTTCAGGCCGTGGGTGGAGGGCCTGGAGAACATCCCCGTACACGGGCCGGCGATCCTCGCGAGCAACCATCTGTCCTTCTCCGACTCCTTCTTCCTGCCGGCGGTCCTCGACCGCAAGGTGACCTTCATCGCCAAGGCGGAGTACTTCACCGCCCCCGGGGTGAAGGGGAAGCTCACCGCCGCCTTCTTCAAGGGTGTCGGGCAGCTCCCGGTGGACCGCTCCGGCGGCCGCGGCGCGGGCGAAGCGGCCATCAGGGCCGGCATCCAGGTCATCGAGAGCGGGGGGCTCTTCGGTATCTACCCGGAGGGCACCCGGTCGCCCGACGGCCGGCTCTACCGGGGCAAGCCCGGCGGCCTCGCCCGGGTGACCCTCGCCACCGGTGCGCCCGTCATCCCCGTCGCGATGATCGACACGGAGAAGATCCAGCCCCCCGGCCAGGTGATGCCCAGGCTGATGCGGCCCGGGATCAGGATCGGCAAGCCGCTGGACTTCAGCCGCTACCAGGGCATGGAGGGTGACCGGTTCATCCTGCGCTCGGTGACCGACGAGGTCATGTACGAGATCATGAAGCTCTCCGGCCAGGAGTACGTGGACATCTACGCGACCGCGGCCAAACGGCAGATCGCCGAGGACGCGAAGAACAAGGGGCCGCAGAGGCCCGGCGGCGCGTAGGAGCGCCGTCG
The DNA here is from genome assembly GCF_045039765.1 of Streptomyces sp. NBC_01166. Classification (NCBI taxonomy): domain Bacteria; kingdom Bacillati; phylum Actinomycetota; class Actinomycetes; order Kitasatosporales; family Streptomycetaceae; genus Streptomyces; species Streptomyces sp. NBC_01166. Next base: position 2,365,016 of record NZ_CP108613.1, on the reverse strand, counting down.
GCCGCCCGGAACGGGCAGCATGGCAGGGGCGGGAACCGGGGGAGGGGACGCAGGGGACATGACCGGGCGTGAACGAGTCGTACGGATGTCGGTCGAGCAGCCGCTGTGGCGCGCGCTGACCGCGTACCGCGTGCTGACGCTGATCTACGCGGCGCTGCTCGCCGGCTTCGGCCGTGACAAGTGGGAGCGCCCCTGGGTCGCCGTCGCCTTCCTGGCGTTCCTCGCGCTCTGGACGCTCGTCACCCTTCCCGGGGTGGCCAACGCGGCGAGCTGCACGAAGCGCTTCCTCGGCCTGGACCTCACGGTCGCCCTGACCGGCATCCTTCTGACCCCGCTGGCCGACTTCGACGCCCAGCACATGGACGGCCCGACGCTCCCGTCGATCTGGACCGCGGGCTCGGTCCTCGCCTTCGCGCTCAAGGGCGGCTGGCGCTGGGCGGCCTTCGCCTCCACCCTCGTCGCCGCCGCCAACATCGTCGAGCGCGGCGAGCCCAGCGAGGACACCTTCCACAACGTGCTGCTGGTCTGGGTCGCCTCCATCGCCATCGGCTACGTCGTCGAGGTGGCCCGGGCCAGTGAGCGCACCCTGGCGCGGGCCCTGGAGATCGAGGCCGCCACCCGGGAGCGGGAGCGGCTCGCCCGCGACATCCACGACAGCGTCCTTCAGGTGCTGGCCATGGTCCAGCGGCGTGGCACGGCCCTGGGCGGCGAGGCCGCGGAGCTCGGCCGGATGGCCGGGGAGCAGGAGGTCGCCCTGCGGACCCTGGTCTCCAGCGGCCTGGTGCCGACGACCCGGGTCTCCGAGGACAGCGCCGAGGGCGCGGTGGTCCGCGCGGTGGAGACCCCCGAGGAGGAGATCGCCGAGGCCGACCTGCGCGCGCTGCTCGCCCGGCACGCCGGATCCCGGGTCACCTTCGCGGAGCCCGGCGCCCCGGTGGTGCTGGCGGCCGACGCGGCGCGTGAGCTGGCCGCCGCGGTGAGCGCCGCGCTGGACAACGTCCGGGTCCACGCGGGGCCGGACGCCCAGGCGTGGATCCTGGTGGAGGACGAGCCGGACGAGGTGATCGTCACGGTCCGGGACGACGGCCCGGGCATCCCGGAGGGCAGACTCGACCAGGCGGAGGGGGAGGGCCGGCTCGGTGTCGCCCTCTCGATCCGCGGGCGGCTGCGCGATCTGGGCGGCACAGCGGAACTGATCTCGGTCCCGGGCCAGGGCACCGAGGTCGAATTGAAGGTCCCGAAGGTTTCACGGGGGAAGGCAGGAACGGCCCGATGAGTACACCGCAGACACAGGCATCCGAGGAACGGGCCATCAGGGTGATGGTCGTCGACGACCACCCGATGTGGCGCGACGCCGTCGCCCGCGATCTGGCCGAGTCCGGCTTCGACGTGGTCGCGACCGCCGGCGACGGCCCGGGTGCCGTGCGCCGGGCCGGGGCCGCGGTGCCCGACGTCCTGGTGCTCGACCTGAACCTGCCGGGGATGCCCGGCGTCCAGGTCTGCAAGGAGCTGGTCGGATCGCACCCGGGGCTGCGCGTCCTGGTGCTCTCCGCCAGCGGCGAGCACGCCGACGTCCTGGAGGCCGTGAAGTCGGGTGCCACCGGCTATCTCCTGAAGTCGGCGAGCACCCAGGAGCTGACCGACGCCGTACGCGCGACCGCGGCCGGTGACCCGGTCTTCACACCGGGCCTCGCCGGACTGGTCCTCGGCGAGTACCGCCGGCTCGCCTCCGACCCGGCCCCCGCGGCCCCCGACCAGCCGAAGGTCCCGCAGCTCACCGACCGTGAGACCGAGGTCCTGCGACTGGTCGCCAAGGGGCTCTCGTACAAGCAGATCGCCGAGCGCCTGGTCATCTCCCACCGCACGGTGCAGAACCACGTCCAGAACACCCTGGGCAAGCTCCAGCTGCACAACCGGGTGGAGCTCGTCCGCTACGCCATCGAGGCCGGCCTCGACGACGTCTGACGGACAACCGGCGCGTACGGCAACGGAATTGACCGTCCGACCCATCCCGGAGTGACCTGGGTCACCATTAGCGTGGCCCGTGGCGAGCTCACTTCGGCGAAGGGATGCTTTCATGCGGGTCGGAGTACTGACCGGGGGCGGCGACTGCCCCGGGCTCAACGCGGTCATCCGCGCGATCGTCCGCAAGGGCGTGCAGGAGTACGGCTACGACTTCACCGGGTTCCGCGACGGCTGGCGCGGGCCGCTGGAGGGCGTGACCGTGCCGCTCTCCATACCGGTGGTGCGGGGCATCCTGCCGCGCGGAGGCACCATCCTCGGCTCCTCCCGGACCAATCCGTTCGACGCCGAGTACGCCGGCCAGGGGGTCCGCCGCATCAAGGACAGCCTCGCCGAGTACGAGATCGACTCCCTGATCACGATCGGCGGGGAGGACACCCTCGGTGTCGCGGCGAAGCTGTCCGACGACTACGGCGTCCCGTGCGTGGGCGTTCCCAAGACCATCGACAACGACCTCTCCGGAACCGACTACACCTTCGGTTTCGACACCGCCGTCTCCATCGCCACCGAGGCCATCGACCGGCTCCACACCACGGCCGAATCCCATATGCGGGTACTCGTCGTCGAGGTGATGGGGCGCCACGCGGGCTGGATCGCGCTCCACTCCGGTCTGGCCGGCGGGGCCAACGTCATCCTCATCCCGGAGCAGCGCTTCGACATCGATCAGGTCTGCGAGTGGGTCACCTCCCGCTTCCGGGCGAGCTACGCGCCGATCGTGGTGGTGGCCGAGGGGGCGGCGCCCGCGCTGGGGGAGATGATCCTCAAGGACGATTCCCACGACTCCTTCGGACATGTCCGGCTCTCGGGTGTGGGCGAATGGCTGGCCAAGGAGATCGAGCGGCGCACCGGCAAGGAGGCCAGGACCACGGTCCTCGGCCATGTCCAGCGCGGCGGCACGCCGAGTGCCTTCGACCGCTGGCTCGCGACCCGCTTCGGGCTGCACGCCATCGACGCGGTCCACGAGGGTGCCACCGGGGTGATGGTCGCCCTCCGGGGGACGGACATCGTGCGGGTGCCGATCGCGGAGGCGACGGCCCGCCTGAAGACGGTCGACCCCGCCCTGTACGCGGAGGCGGGGGTCTTCTTCGGTTGATCCCCCCCCCCGCCGGCCCCCTCCGGCCGAGCGGCGCCCGGGGGGCGCGGGTCGTATATTCGCGAGGACCGGCCCCGCCCCCTCTTCCGGGAGACGTCGTGGAAATCCTGGCATTCGGCGTGCAGTCCGACGAGAAGCCGCTGATCGAGAAGGCCTTCGCCGGCCTGCACGAGGTCCGCTGCCTGGACGTCTTCCTCACCGAGGACACCGCCCCGATCGCGGCCGGCTACGAGATCATCTCCACCAGCGTCAACGCCGACCTCGGCAGCCGCGTCCTGCAGTCACTCGCGGCGGGCGGCACGCAGATGATCGCCCAGCGCTCCACCGGCTTCAACAACATCGACCTCGACGTCGCAGAACGGCTCGCCCTGCGCGTCGCCCGCGTCTCGTACTACTCGCCCCACTCGGTCGCCGAATTCGCCTGGACCCTGGCCATGGCCGTCAACCGCCGCATCGTCCGCGCGGTGAGCCGCACCCGGGACTTCGACTTCCGGCTCGACGGGCTCCTCGGCCGGGACATGCACGGCCGTACGGCAGGTGTGGTCGGCACGGGGAAGATCGGTGAGGCGTTCACCCGGATCGCCCATGGCTTCGGCATGGAGCTGCTCGGCTGGGACATCGCCGAGAATCCGGCCTGCACCGCGCTCGGCATGACGTACGTGGACAAGGAGCGCCTCTTCGCCGAGTCCGACCTGATCAGCCTCCATGTGCCCCTGCTGCCGGCCACGCAGCACATCATCGGAGAGGAAGCCCTGTCCTTGATGAAGGACGACGCGATCCTGGTCAACTCCAGCCGGGGCGGCCTGATCGACTCCCGCGCTCTCGTCACCGAGCTGCGGACCGGCCGTTTCACCGGTGTGGGGCTCGATGTCTACGAGGCGGAGGCAGGGCTCTTCTACGTCGACAAGTCCATGGAGGGCATCGACGACGACACCCTCGCCCGGCTCGTCACCTTCCCGAACGTCATCGTGACCTCGCACCAGGCGTATTACACGCGCGACGCGGTGGGGCAGATCATCGACGCCACGGTGCAGAACGTCACCGACTACCTGGCGGGCCGCCGCAGCGACAACGTCCTGGTCCCGGCGCTCCCCGCGCGTTAGCCCGCGTGCCCCTTCGCGTGCTCCTTCAGGAACGCGCCCGCGTACGCCGCCGCCTCCTCCATCGAGCCGCAGGGGGAGTCCCCGTCGGCCGCGCCGTCCGTGCCGTCCGCACCCCGCCCAGTCCACCGCCAACTGCCCGACGAGGACTCCAGGAACAGCTCGGCCGTGCCCCCGAACAGCTCGACGGTGCCCCGCTCCGCCGCTGCCGCCGGCCGGCCGACCGCGTCGGGCCACTTCTTGCGGGCACCCTGCCGCGTTATGCCCCAGGCCGCGCCCAGCTGTTCGTAACTCGCGCCGTAGGAGCCGGCGGTCCGTGCGGCGCGTGCGGTCAGCCGCGCGACCGCCGAGTCCACCACCTTCCAGCCGGCGAGGACCGACAGAGACACCTCGACGGGGTCCTCCGCCCACATGCGGTCCTCGGGGAGCCCGGAGGCGCGGGCCCGCAGGGCCGTTGCGAGCGGAGCCAGGGCGTCGCAGAGGGATTGCTCGAGTGCGGTCAGTTCCGTGTGAGAGACCTCGTTCGCCGCCATGCCGACAACTTTAGTTACCGTAGGCGATGATGGCAACTGAAGTTGTCGGCCGGAGTGTGCCGGAGTCCGGACCCTTCAGCTGGGCACGGGCAGCGCCGCCAGCAGCCCCGTCACGATCTCGGCGCCGCGCAGCGTCAGCACCGACTCGGGGTGGAACTGCACCGAGGCGAAGCCCCGGCCCCGCAGCGCGTGCAGCTCACCGGAGGCCGCGTCCCGGCTCGCCTCGATGCCGTGGGCGCTCAGCTCCGTGGCCGCCGCCTCGTCGCACAGCGCGGTGAAGCTGTTGTAGAAGCCGACCGTCTCGGGCCTGCCGAACAGGTCGATCCGGGTCTGCGCCCCCTGGTACGGCACCGCCTTCCGCGCAATCTCCAGACCCAGCTCCGCCGCGATCAGCTCATGCCCGAGGCAGACGCCGAGCAGCCCGTGGCGGTGCTCCCGCACCAGTTCGGCGGCCAGCCCGCGCAGCAGCCGCATCTTCGGGTCGGCCGCGTCCCCCGGGTCGCCGGGCCCGGGCCCCAGTACCACCGGCCCCTCGTGCGCCCGTACGGCCTCGCGGAGGCCGGGCTCGTCGTACCGGCGCACCGAGACGGTGAGACCCGAGGAGCGCAGCAGATGGGCGAGCATCGCGGTGAAGGTGTCCTCGCCGTCCACCACCAGCGCATGACCGGACAGGTCCTGTGTGCGCTCCTGCATCCGCAGCCAGAAGGGGGCCAGTCCGCCGCGCCGGTCGTCCAGGGCGGCCTGCACCCGGGGATCGGACGCCAGCCGCGGACGGTCCGCCTCCGTCTCGGGCCGCCCCGGCCGGACGCCCAGCGCCGCGAGCACACCGGCAGCCTTCGCATGGGTCTCGGCGACCTCCCCCGCAGGGTCGGAATGGCGTACGAGCGTGGCCCCGACCGGCACCCGCAGCCGGCCGGACGCCGAGATGTCGGCGGTGCGGATCAGGATCGGCGAGTCCAGCGTCTGCGCCCCGCCCGGCTCCCGGCTCACCAGCGCGAGGGCGCCCGCGTAGTAGCCGCGGCCCCCCGGCTCGTACCGCTCGATCACCCGGCAGGCGTTCTGCACGGGGGAGCCGGTGACGGTGGCCGCGAACATGGTCTCCTTCAGGACCTCGCGCACGTCCAGTGAGGAACGCCCGCGCAGCTCGTACTCCGTGTGCGCGAGATGGGCCATCTCCTTGAGCCGCGGCCCGACCACCACGCCGCCCATGTCGCCGACGGTGCACATCATCTTGAGCTCCTCGTCGACCACCATGGAGAGCTCCTCGGTCTCCTTCCGGTCGCCGAGGAAGGCCAGCAGGCTCTCCGCGGTCGGCCCCTCGGCCGGGTAGCGGTAGGTCCCGCTGATCGGGTTCATCACGACGGTCCCGCCGGACATCCGCACATGGACCTCCGGGCTGGCGCCGACCAGCGTCCGGTCCTCCGTGCGGACGACGAACGTCCAGTACGCCCCGCGCTCGCCCGACAGCAGCCGCCGGAACAGCGCCAGCGCGTCGGCCCGGCCGAAACCGGGGATCTCGCCGCCGAAGGTCCGCCGGATCACGAAGTTCGCGCCCTCGCCCTGCCCGATCTCGTCCTCGATGACCCGCCGGACGGTCTCGGCGTACTCCTCGTCCGGGACGTCGAAGGCGCCGCCCTCGACCCGCACGTCATGGCCGGGCAGGTGCGCGAGCACCTCGGCCAGCGGCAGTTCGTACGCCTTCTCGGCGACCAGCACGGAGAGCGGGGTGCCGTCGTCGCGTACGTCGAAACCGCGCTCGGCGATCTGCCGGAAGGGCACCAGGGCCAGCGAGGGCAGCTCACCCACCGGGATGTCGGCGAGCCGTTCCACCTCCCGCACCTCACCGGTCAGGACCTCGACGACGTCGTGGTCCCTGCCGGGCGTGCGCCTGCGCAGCAGGGCGAAGGGCGGGGAGTCGTCACGGAGCAGCATGGACAGCAGGTCGACGGCACGGCCGGGCGTGGGCCGGGACACGGGCTCGGGCATGGGCGTTCCTTCCTGATGAGGAACGGCTCCCGGCTCCGAAACGCAGAGAAGGCCGCCCCTCGGGCGGCCTTCGCGAAGTCTGTACGCGCGATGAATCAGCGGGCCGCCGGATGAGCGGTCCACCACCAGTTCTGGGTTGTCTGCGCGAACATGCCACGTACCTTAGCGGACGCGGTGGACAAACGAGCGCGCGTCTCATTTGTTGAGCGGGCGGACGGGGCGCGCCCGCCGACCCCGTAATGTTGTCAAGGTGACCGTGAACGCCAATACCTCCGTCGCCGGTGGCCACACCTGGCGAGACCTTCCCGCGGCGCAGCAGCCCGAGTACCCCGATGCCGAGGCTCTGCGCGACGTACTCGCGGACCTCGAGTCGTATCCTCCGCTCGTCTTCGCAGGCGAGTGCGACCAGCTGCGCGCCCGTCTGGGAGCCGTCGCCGAGGGCGAGGCGTTCCTGCTGCAGGGTGGCGACTGCGCCGAGGCCTTCGACGCCGTGTCCGCCGAGCACATCCGGGCCAAGCTGAAGACGCTGCTCCAGATGAGCGCCGTCCTGACGTACGCGGCCTCCGTGCCGGTCGTCAAGATCGGCCGGATCGCCGGGCAGTACTCCAAGCCGCGCTCCAAGCCGACCGAGACCCGCGACGGCGTGACCCTGCCGACCTACCGCGGCGACTCCGTCAACGGCTTCGAGTTCACCGAGGCGGCCCGCATCCCGGACCCCGAGCGGCTGAAGCAGATGTACCACGCGTCCGCTTCCACGCTGAACCTGGTGCGCGCCTTCACCACCGGTGGTTACGCCGACCTGCGCCAGGTGCACGCCTGGAACCAGGACTTCGTGAAGTCCTCGCCGTCCGGGCAGCGTTACGAGGCCCTGGCCCGCGAGATCGACAACGCGCTGAACTTCATGAAGGCGTGCGGCACGGACCCGGCCGAGTTCAAGGCGGTCGAGTTCTACGCCTCGCACGAGGCGCTGCTGCTGGACTACGAGTCGTCGCTGACCCGCACCGACTCGCGCACCGGCCAGCTGTACGACACCTCGGGCCACATGGTCTGGGTCGGTGAGCGCACCCGCCAGATGGACGGCGCGCACATCGAGTTCGCCTCGAAGATCCGCAACCCCATCGGGATCAAGCTCGGCCCGACGACCACCGTCGACGAGGCGCTCGGCTACATCGACCGCCTCGACCCCGAGCGCGAGCCCGGCCGGCTGACCTTCATCGTCCGCATGGGTGCCGACAAGGTCCGCGACAAGCTCCCCGAGCTGGTCGAGAAGGTCACCGCGTCCGGCGCCAAGGTGGTGTGGGTGACCGACCCGATGCACGGCAACACCTTCGAGGCCGCGTCCGGCCACAAGACGCGCCGTTTCGACGACGTCCTCGACGAGGTCAAGGGCTTCTTCGAAGTGCACAAGGAGCTCGGGACCCACCCCGGCGGCATCCACGTCGAGCTCACGGGCGACGACGTCACCGAGTGCGTCGGCGGCGGCCACGAGATCTTCGTGGACGATCTGCACCAGCGCTACGAGACGGCCTGCGACCCGCGCCTCAACCGCAGCCAGTCCCTCGACCTGGCCTTCCTGGTCGCCGAGATGTACCGCGACCAGTAGGGATCACCCCTGTTGACGCACGTGGGGCACGGATCGATGTGATCCGTGCCCCACAGGCGTACCGGGGCTTTTGTGTGCGGGAGCTCGCGGGTAAGGTTAGGTTAGCCTCACCGAGAATTCGGGACGGCGCAGCGATCGACCCGTCGGGAGGTGAACCGCATGTACGTCTGCTCCTGCTTCGGCATCACGGAGGACCAGGTCAAACAGCATGCGGACGGCGGTGCGTGCACGCCTCGCCAGATCGCTTCCGCCTGCAAGGCCGGCACCGACTGCGGCGGCTGCGTCCGCAGGATCCAGGCGCTGCTCGGCCGTGGCGACTGCCCGCGCCGTGAGCTCGTCGAGGGACGTACGGCGCCGACGGGCGCCCCGGCCGGTGCGCCCGTCGCTCTCGGCACCACGCCCGGCGTCAGCCTTTCCGACGCCGCCTGAGAATTCCTCGCGGACCGCGCGGGACCTTTTCGGAGCCGTGGATCAGCTGTCCGGCTGCTCGATCAGCTGGGCGATGTAGAGCGGTTCACCGAGCTTCTCGACCAGCTCCAGCTGGGTGTCGAGATAATCGATGTGGTGCTCCTCGTCCTCGAGGATGGACTCGAAGATGTTCGCCGAGGTGATGTCGCCCTTGCCGCGCATCACCTCGATGCCCCGCCTGAGGCGGTCGATCGCCTCCACCTCGACCTGACGGTCGGCCTGGAACATCTCGGTGACCGTCTGGCCGACCCGGACATGGAAGAGCCGCTGGTAGTTGGGCAGGCCGTCCAGGAACAGGATCCGGTCGGTGAGGATCTCCGCGTGCTTCATCTCGTCGAACGATTCGGCCCGCGTGTACTTGGCGAGCTTCGTCCAGCCGAAGTTGTCCTGCATCTTCGCGTGCAGGAAGTACTGATTGATGGCAGTCAATTCGGCGGTCAGCTGTTCGTTCAGGAACTCGAGGACCTCGGGGTCGCCCTGCATCGCAGAGGCTCCTTCCAACCGGTGAACTGGGCACGTTTGCGCGCATCCTCGCATCGCACCATGCGGCCGTCCAGTAAGTGCACGCTTAGTATGAGTTGCCCGAATCAATTCTCCCCTGGTCATGACCACCCCTGCCTGTCTGTCACCATGGAGGCATGGGTCAGCCGGAAAGCCGGGAACGCGGCACAGCAGAGCAGTCCGGGCTTCCACCGGGGCAACGGCTGCAGCGCGGCTGGCCGGTCACCCATTACGGGCCCGTGCCCAAGTTCAAACCGGACCGCTGGGAGTTCAGGGTCTTCGGGGCCACGGCCGACGGTGACAAGCACTGCTGGAATCACCAGGAATTCACGGCACTTCCCTTCTCCTCCGTCGTCGCGGACCTCCACTGCGTGACGAAATTCAGCATGCTCGGCGCCGAATGGGGCGGAATCCTGGCCCGCGAGGTGGTGGAACTGGCACCCCCGGCGCCCCACGTCACCCATGTGATGGTCTGGGCCGAATACGGATTCAGCTCGAACCTCCGGATCGCCGACTTCATGTCCGGCCGGACGCTGTTCGCCACCCACAAGGACGGCGATCTTCTCACCGCCGAACACGGCTTCCCGCTGCGCCTCGTCGTGCCGCATCTGTATGCCTGGAAGGGGCCCAAATGGGTCCGGGGCATCGAATACATGTCGGCCGACCGCCGTGGTTTCTGGGAGGAGCGCGGCTACCACAACATCGGCGATCCGTGGAGCGAGCAGCGCTACTCCTACCAGGAGGAGCCCGGGGACGGCCCCGAGCTCTGAGCGGTCCACCGGCCCCTGAGGGCGTGGCGTCTCACCCGGTGGCGGGGCCCCTGAGCTCCTTCAGCCTGGCCACGTCCGCCGCATTGCCTTCCTTACCGCCCGGCGTCTCGATGATCAGCGGCACACCCTCGGTCGCCGGGTGCGAGAACAGCTCGCGGAACGGCTCGGCGCCTATGTGGCCCGCGCCGATGTTCTCGTGCCGGTCCTTGTGGGCGCCCACCACGTCCTTGGAGTCATTGGCGTGGATCAGCTTCAGCCGGCCCTCGCCGACCGTGTCCACCAGCAGATCCAGGGTCTGCCGCATGCCGGAGGGGCCGGTCAGATCGTGGCCCGCCGCGTAGATGTGGCAGGTGTCCAGGCAGATCCCCAGCTTGGGGTGGGAGTCCAGGGCCTCGAAGTACGGGCCGAAGTCCCAGGTCCGCGAGCAGAGCGAGGAGCCCTGCCCGGCGGTCGACTCCAGCAGCAGGAACGGGTCGTCGTCGTGGGTCAGCTCGTCCAGCAGCGGAAGCATGTGCGTACGCACCTGGGCGAGGGCGACCTCACGCGGACGTCCGCCGGTCGCCGAGCCGGTGTGCACCACCACGCCCAGGGCGCCGATCTCTCTCGCCCGCCGCAGCGAGTGGCGCAGCGACAGGACCGACCGCTCGACCGTGGCCTCGGTGTGCGAGCCGAAGTTGATCAGGTACGGGGCATGGACGTACGAGGGAATCCGCCCGGCGGCGCACTCCGAGCGGAACAGCTCGTCCTGTGCCGGGTTCCCCGGCGGTGTCGCCCAGCCGCGGGGATTGGCGACGAAGACCTGAACGGTCTCCGCCGCCAGCTCCCGCGCGTAGCCGAGGCCGACCTTGGCGAGTCCGCCGGCCACGGGGACGTGACCGCCGATGGGGTTGCGCATGTGCTGCCAGTCCTCGTGGGTCTACAGGGCCTTGGTCCTGATGGTGATCGTGGAACCTTCCGCGGCCTTCTCGCCGCCCTCGACCGACTGGCTGCCGACCGTGTCGCTGAAGGAGAGGAACGGGCGGTCGACCTTGACCTCGAACCCCGCGTCCTCCAGTGTGCTCCGGGCGTCGTCGACGTCCTTCCCCGTGACATCGGGGACCTGGAGCATGCGCGGGCCCTTGGACATCGTCAGCTCCACCGTGTCGCCCTCGGCGGCCTCCGCGCCGCTGCCGGGCGACTGCCGGGCGATCTCGCCCGCGGCCTCGGGCGAGTTGACCCGGTCGCTCAGCACCTTCGCCTTGAGACCCGCCTCGTCCAGCGCGGCCGTGGCGTCCGCGACGGAGAGCCCGGAGACGTCGGGCACGTCGACGGGGCTGCCCTTGCTGACGACCAGGGCGACCGCCGAGTCGGGATGGCGCTCGGTGCCGGCCCGCGGATCCGTTCGGATGACCTTGCCCCGGTCGATCTCCTCGCTGAACTCCCGGGTCACCATTCCGGGTGCGAGCCCCGCCTTCTTCAGCTCACGCCGGGCCTCGGCGAGGGCGAGCGCCTCGACATCGGGGACCTTCACGATCTCCGGGCCGCGCGAGATCACCAGCTTCACCGCGTCGTTGCCCCGGATGCGCTCACCCGAACCCGGATCGCTGCTGATCACCGTGCCGCGCTTCACCGTGTCGCTGTAGGAGCGCTCGACACCCTTCAGGTCGAGCCCCTCGTCCGCGAGCCGCTTCTCGGCAGCGCTCTGGGTCTTGCCCAGGAGGGACGGGACCCGGGTGAACTGCCCCGAGTTGATGTACCAGACGCCCACGCCGGCCCCCAGCACCAGGAGGACGGCGACGAGTACGGCGAGCGTCCCGCGCCGGCTGCGGCCGGCGAAGGGCCCGCGCCGCCCTCGCCCCGGCTCCCGGGGCGAGGACGGGGGCATCTCCAGCCGGCTGGTGTGGTGCGCGGTGCCCTGGCCGGCCGGGATCACCCTGGGGATCACGCTCGTACGGTCCTCGGCGCCGTCGTGCTCCGCCGTGATGGCCTGCGGAGGCATCGCGCCGAGCTGCTCCTCGGTGAGAGCCGCCCGTATCTCACGGGACCGCGCGAGCAGGGCCACCGCGTCGGACGGACGGACGTCGGGGTTGCGCGCCGTCGCGGCGGCCACCAGCTCGTCCAGCCCGGCGGCCAGGTCCGGTACGGCGCCGGACGGCGCCGGGACGTCCTCGTTCAGATGCTGGTAGAGGACCTGGGCGGCGGTGTCGCCGCCATGGGGCTTGCCGCCGGTCAGCATCTCGTAGAGCACCACACCGCAGGCGTACACATCGGACCGGGTGTCGGCCGTGCCCTGCTCGATCTGCTCCGGAGCGAGGTACGAGACCGTGCCCAGGAGCGAGCCGGTGGTGTCCGTGGCGGTTCCCACCGCGCGTACGAGACCGAAGTCGGCGACCTTCACCCGGCCGTCGTCCCCGATCAGGACGTTCTCCGGCTTCATGTCGCGGTGGACGAAGCCCGCCCGGTGCGCGGCGCCGAGGGCGGCCAGCATCGGTTCGAGGATGTCCAGCGCCGCCCGGGGCTGCAGCGCCCCGCGCTCGCGCAGGACGTCGCGCAGGGTGCACCCGGCGACGTACTCCATCGCCAGGTACACATACGCGCCCTGGGCGCCCTGGTCGAAGACGGCCACCACATTGGGGTGGGCGAGCCGGGCGACGGACTTGGCCTCGCGGATGAAGCGTTCGACGAACGCCGCGTCGGTCGCCAGCGCCGGGTGCATCACCTTGAGGGCGAGCACCCTGTCGAGCCGGGTGTCCACGGCCCGGTAGACCGTGGCCATACCGCCGACGGCGATGCGCGCATCGATGCGATAGCGGCCGTCGAGCAGCTGCCCGACAAGGGGGTCCTGGAGGGTCGTGTCCACAGGGCGAGTCTACGAGCTGCCACGGACACCTCGGATGGACCAGGCCTCCCGGGGACCGTTCCGGTGCCGAGCCGTGACAGGGGCATGCGCGTGCTGTGACGGGGAGACCCCCGCCGGTGCACGGCCCTCAGAAGGCCGGGCGTTCCGGATCCAGCACCGCGCGGCCCTCCGCCGGCGAGGACGCCTCCGCGAAATGGCGGCGCGGGATGCGTCCCGCCCGGTACGCCAGGCGTCCGCCGTCCACCGCGTGCCGCATCGCGGCCGCCATCAGCTCGGGCTCCTGCGCCCGGGTCACGGCCGAGGCGAGCATCACAGCGGCACAGCCGAGCTCCATCGCCAGCGCCGCGTCCGAGGCCGTCCCGGCGCCGGCGTCCAGGATCACCGGGACCGCCGCCTGCTCGGTGATCAGCTGGAAGTTGTGGGGATTGCGGATGCCGAGCCCGGAACCGATGGGGGAGCCGAGCGGCATGATCGCCGCGCACCCCACGTCCTGGAGCTTGCGGGCCAGAACCGGGTCGTCATTGGTGTACGGCAGGACCGTGAAGCCGTCGTCGACGAGGATCTCGGCGGCGTCCAGCAGCTCGATCGGATCGGGCAGGAGGGTCCGCTCGTCGGCCACGACCTCCAGCTTGATCCAGTCGGTGCCCAGCGCCTCCCTGGCCAGCCTGGCGGTCAGCACGGCCTCACCCGCGGTGAAACAGCCCGCGGTGTTCGGCAGTACCTGGATGGAGAGGCGTTCCAGGACGGAGAGCACCGAGCCCTGCACGGTCGGGTCGAGCCGGCGCATCGCCACGGTGGTCAGCTCGGTGCCGGAAGCGATCAGGGAGCGTTCCAGCACGTCGAGGCTGGGCGCCCCGCCCGTCCCCATGATCAGCCGGGACGAGAACGCGGTGGAACCGAGCGTGAAGAGGTCGTCGGACATGGTCAGCCTCCCTGGACCGCGGTGAGGACCTCGACGCGGTCGCCGTCGGCGAGCGTGGTGGCGGACCACTGACCGCGGGGGACGACGGCCTCGTTCACCGCGGCGGCGACCCCGGAGGGCGCTGTGGTCAGCGCCGCGACCAATGTGTCCAGCGCGGTGCCGGCGGGCACGGTACGGCCTTCCCCGTTGACGGACACGGAAACGGGCTCGGAAACGGGCCCGGGGTCGGAGACCGGGACGGACTCGGAAACGGGCACGGAACCGGCCTCGGGCTCGGAACCCGGGACGGCGGCGGGCACGGGCTGTGTCATACGGGCTGCTCCTGCGGCGCGGGGGCGGTTTCTTCGGGGGAGGAGGCCGGTGAACTCTCCGGGGAGACGCCGGCGAACCGGCGCGGCGCGAAGGGACGGCCCAGCTCGGGCAGCTCGCCGGTGGTCAGCACATGGGCCATCACATCGCCGGTGACAGGGGTCAGCAACACCCCGTTGCGGTGGTGCCCGGTGGCGAGATGCAGTCCGGGCAGTGCCGTGGGCCCCAGCAGCGGCGCGTTGTCCGGCGAGGCGGGCCGCAGACCGGCCCGGGTCTCGGTCAGCGGCAGCTCCGTGATGCCCGGCATCAGCTCATGGGCGTCCCGCAACAGCTCGTACACCCCGCCCGCGGTGACCGTGGTGTCCCAGCCCATCTCCTCCGTGGTCGCGCCGACCACCAGCTCACCGTTGGCACGGGGGACCAGATAGACCTGGCTGCCGCGCACGACCGCCCGCACCGTCCGGCTGAGGAAGGGGGCGTAGGCGGGAGGCACGGTCAGCCGCAGCACCTGGCCCTTGACCGGGCGTACCGGCGGCAGGACCGCCTCGGGAACGCCCTGCAGCCGGCCGCTGAGGCTGCCGCCGGCGAGTACCACCTGGCCGGCCGCGAGCTCGGTGCCGTCCGCCAGGACCGCTCCCGTCGCGCGGCCGCCCGTGACGGAGAGCCGCTGGACCCAGGCACGGCGGAAGACCACTCCCGCCCGCTCGCACGCGGTGACCAGGGCCGAGGCCAGCCGCCTGGGATCCACCTGGTGGTCGCCGTCGACGCGCAGCCCGCCGCGCACGCCGGGGGCGAGCATCGGTTCCAGACGGCGGCACTCGCGGCCGCTCAGCCACTCGGACTCCAGTCCCGAACGCTGCTGCAGGGCGTGCAGCTCCCGCAGATGTGCCCGGTCGTCCGAGTCCAGCGCGACGGACAGGGTGCCGCAGGCGCGGAAGCCGGTCTCCTGCCCGCTCGCCTCCTCCAGCTCGGCCAC
This sequence comes from Streptomyces sp. NBC_01166, assembly GCF_045039765.1. Lineage (NCBI taxonomy): Bacteria > Bacillati > Actinomycetota > Actinomycetes > Kitasatosporales > Streptomycetaceae > Streptomyces > Streptomyces sp. NBC_01166. Next base: position 2,349,894 of record NZ_CP108613.1, on the reverse strand, counting down.
GAACGCCGGATAGCGTGCGGCGGAAGCCACGTTGAGGCCGAGCAGCGTCTGCTCGCCGTAGTGGAGTTCGGTGACGGCGGCGAGCATCCCGGCCGCGACCTGGGCGGCGCCGCCGCCCGGCGCGGGATCGGCCAGCGTGGTGCGCAGGCCGTGCTGGGCCGACCGCCAGGCGGTCACCAGCCCGATGATGCCGCCTCCGACGACCAGGACGTCGGAACTGTCTGCGGAGATACGCATGGGCGTCCAGCCCCTCCCTTCGCCGGCATGACCCGGATCAGGTTCGTACGGTCGGAGGCCGGTCAGCCTCCCTCTCAGCCCGGTACGCCCGGACTCCCGCGAGTGCCTTACGGTGGCCAGCCTAGACCCCACCCCTCGCAGCGGGTAAGGGACCGGTACCCGTGGCCCGTTCGCCCGGCGGACCCGTGCTCCCGCCGGACGCCGGCCAGGTCCCACGAGCCCGGCGTGATCCGGACGGGAGGCCCTAGGGTGGACAGGTGAGCGAGCAGACACAGGACCCGGCAGCGGGACAGCGGCCGAGCGGAGTCGTGATCGTGGGCGCCGGCATGGCCGGAGTGCAGACGGCCGTGGCCCTGCGCGAACAGGGCTTCACCGGCCCGGTCACCCTGATCGGCGCCGAACCCCACCAGCCGTACGACAGGCCGCCCCTGTCCAAGGCGGTCCTGCTCGGCAAGGCGGAGGACTCCGCCTTCGACGTCGACTTCGAGGCCCTGGACATCACTCTGCGCCTGGGTCTCGACGTGGCCGGACTGCGTGCCGTGGCGCACGAGCTGGACACCCCGGAGGGGCCCGTCGCCTACGACGTCCTGGTCCTCGCCACCGGGGCGGAACCCGTCGCACTGCCCGGTTCCGAAGGCGTGCCGGGCGTCCATCTGCTGCGCACCCTCGACGACGCGGCACGGCTGCGGCCCGTCCTGGAGCGGCAGCACGACGTGGTCGTCGTCGGCGCGGGCTGGATCGGCGCCGAGTTCGCCACGGCGGCCCGCGCGGCCGGGTGCGCGGTCACCGTCGTGGAGGCCGCCGGCCGCCCCCTCGCGGGAACGATGCCCGCCGAGGTCGCCGAGCCGATGGCCGCCTGGTACGCCGAGAGCGGAGCCGAGCTCCTCACCGGCGCCCGGGTCGCACGCGTCGAACAGGGCGCCGTCCACCTCACGGACGGCCGGGTGATCCCCGCCGGGGCGGTGGTCGTCGGCATCGGCGCCAGGCCCGCCACCGCGTGGCTCGCGGGCTCGGGCATCGCCCTCGGCCCCGACGGCTCGGTCACCGCGGACAGCTCGCTCCGCACGTCGCTGCCCGATGTCTACGCCGTCGGCGACTGCGCCTCCTTCCCGTCCGCCCGCTACGGGGAGCGGCTGCTGGTCCACCACTGGGACAACGCCCTCCAGGGGCCGAGGACGGTCGCCGCCGCCCTCGCGGACGGTGCGGTCAGGACGTACGACCCGGTGCCCTACTTCTGGTCCGAGCAGTTCGGCCGCTTCGTGCAGTACGCCGGCCATCACGCGGGTGCCGACACGCTGCTGTGGCGGGGCGACCCGGGTGACCCGTCCTGGACGGTCTGCTGGCTGCGGCAGGGGGTCCTGGTCGCCGTGCTCGCCGTCAGCAGGCCCCGCGACCTGGCGCAGGGGCGCAAGCTCGTCGAGGCGGGGGCGCGGATCGACCCGGAGCGGGCCGCCGACTCCTCCGTCCCGCTGAAATCGGCGGTGCTCCGGGGGTAGGCACGGCCTCGTACGCCCGGCCCGGCTACCGACTGTCGGTCCGGGATGGCACGCTTGTCCCTGTGACCGAGATTGACGCAAAGATCGATGCTCTCGTCCCCGCATGGCTCCACCTTCCCGACATCGCGGAAATGCTCGATGTCGAGGTGACGCGCGTACGGCAGCTGGTCAAGGAAGGCCAGCTGATCGCCGTACGACGTGGTGAGAACCGGGCGCTCCAGGTGCCTGCCGCCTTCATCGACGGCGACAAGGTGGTCAAGGGTCTCGTAGGGACCCTGACGCTCCTGAGGGACGACGGCTACAACGACGAAGAGATGCTGGACTGGCTCTTCACCCCCGACCCGACCCTGCCCGGCACGCCCGCGCAGGCCCTGAGCGAGAATCGCGGTACGGAGGTGAAGCGCCGGGCCCAGGCGCTCGCCGTCTGACCGGAGGACCGTGAGCGGGGTGCGGGCCGTGGAACATCACGGCCCGCACTCCGCCGTAACCGGGCCTGCCGGCACGGCGATCCATCGACATACGGTGAGTTGTCGCCGCCTCAGTGATCCAACGACGTACCGACGGGGGAATTCTTCATGTCCACGCCTCGCGACCAGCTTTCCGACGCCCGGCTCTATCTGTGCACGGACGCCCGCAAGCGGCAGGGAGACCTCCCCGAGTTCCTCGACGCCGTGCTGGCCGGCGGCGTGGACATCGTGCAGCTGCGGGACAAGGGCATGGAGGCGGCCGAGGAGCTCGAACACCTCGCGGTGTTCGCCGACGCCTGCAAGCGCCACGGGGCGCTCCTCGCGGTGAACGACCGGGCCGATGTCGCCCACGCCATCGGCTCCGACGTGCTCCACCTCGGCCAGGGCGATCTGCCGGTGCCTGCCGCCCGCGACGTCATCGGTGACGAGGTGGTGATCGGGCGCTCCACCCACGCCGAGGCCGAGGTCGACGCCGCCGTCGCCGAGGCCGGCGTCGACTACTTCTGCACGGGCCCCTGCTGGCCCACCCCTACCAAGCCCGGCCGGCACGCCCCGGGCCTCGGCCTGGTCCGCCATGCCGCCTCGCTCGGCACGACGCGGCCGTGGTTCGCCATCGGCGGGATCGACGCCGGCAATCTGGACGAGGTGCTGGACGCCGGCGCCCGTCGCGTCGTCGTCGTGCGGGCGATCACCGAGGCGGCGGACCCGGCCGAGGCGGCAGCATCGCTCGCCCGACGCATCCGGGCACACGCCAACTGAACCCGGCGGCCCCGCACCCGGTCGGAGCGGCTGTCCGAAGGGTGGACAAAACCCACCTCATTCCGGGCAATTCGCTCGCCCTGGTTGGGGTACCGCCAGGCCCTGGTTAACCTCCCAGTATGGCTCTTGGTACACCTTCCACCCGGACAGATCACGCGCGCACCGTGCGTGAGCTGCTCGCGACCGGCGAGACGTCGTTCTCGTTCGAGTTCTGGGCGCCCAAGACGGAGAAGGGCGAACGGAACCTCTGGAACGCCCTGCGCCGGGTCGAGGCGGTGGGACCGAGCTTCGTCTCCGTGACGTACGGGGCCGGCGGTTCGACCCGCGCCGGGACGGTCCGGGCGACCCAGCAGATCGCCGCGGACTCCACGCTCACGCCCGTCGCACACCTCACCGCCGTCGACCACTCCGTGGCCGAGCTGCGCAACATGGTCGGGCAGTACGCCGACGCCGGTATCCGCAACATCCTCGCGGTGCGCGGAGACCCGCCCGGCGACCCGATGGGTGAGTGGATCGAGCACCCGCAGGGCGTGCGGTACGCGGCGGATCTCGTCCGGCTGATCAAGGAAGCCGGTGATTTCTGCGTCGGCGTCGCGGCCTTTCCCGAGATGCACCCGCGATCCGCCGACTGGGACACCGACATCAGTCATTTCGTGGACAAGTGCCGCGCCGGTGCCGACTACGCGATCACCCAGATGTTCTTCCACCCGGAGAGTTATCTGCAGATGCGTGACCGCGTGGTCGCCGCGGGTTGCGACACCCCGGTCATCCCTGAGGTGATGCCGCTCACCAGCGTCAGACAACTGGAGAGATTCGCGCAGCTCAGCAACGCGTCCCTGCCTTCCTCGCTGAAAGAGCGCATCCTCGCCGCGAAGGACGACCCTGCGGCTGTACGCTCCATTGGCATCGAGTTCGCCACGGAGTTCTGCGCGAAACTGCTCTCCGAGGGTGTCCCGGGGCTGCACTTCATCACGCTCAACAACTCGACGGCGACACTCGAGATCTACGAGAATCTCGGACTGCACAAGCAGTCCTGACCGGCCGTACCCGCCACCAACCGGGGCGGTGGCCGTAGGAGGGGGCGGGCGTGGGCTGGACGGTCCTCTACATCGCATTCGGCATAGTGGCGTTGTGGCTGCTGGGTGAGGTGCTCCTGCAGTACAAGGCACGCCTGCGCTGGCGGCTGCTCGCCTTCGCCGGCTTCCTCGGTGTCGTCCTCGGTGTCCTGATCCCCTCCGTGTTCGTGATCGTTCTCGGGGCGATCGCCTTCGCGACGGGCCAGACGTACGTGACGCTCTCCTTCAGGCGCGGCTTCTCGACGGGATGGGCCATCGGCGGCAGCCCGGGCGAGAGCCGCCGCCGGCGCGGGGCAGGCGGCACGGGAGCCCAGAAGCCCACCCTCGAGGTCTCCGGCCTTGAGTACGAGGGGGACGACCAGCAGACGGAGGCAGCCCCCGCCGCGGTCTACGCGCCGGAGCCGCTGCCGGACGACACCGGTCAGTACGGCATCTACACCGACCCCGCCCCCGCCGGCCGCGACGGCCAGGACCAGCACGGCGAACCGCAGCCCCAGTACGCCGGCTACGACCCGTACAACGGCTACGGCCAGCCGGCCGGCCAGGACCTCTACGGCGGGCAGGGCGGCTACGGGGGCCAGGAAACCCACCAGGACCAGGGCACCTACGCGGGCCAGTACGACTACGGGGCGGACCAGGCGGGCTACGCCGCCTACTCCGACCCCTACATCGGCACGGGCACCACCACGGGCACCGGGCAGTACGCGGCGTACGACGGCTACGGCAGCGGCTACGACCCCTCCTACGGCGACGGGCAGCAGCCCGCGGACCCGTACGCCGGGCAGTACACCGATACCCCGCCGGGTGGCGTCTGGGTCCCGCAGCAGCGCGAGAGCGACCAGTACCCCCCGCTGCCGCCGGAGGCACCCGTCCAGCCCGCTCCGTACGGCAACGGGAACGACACCGGCCAGAACGAGCAGTACCGCTACTGACCCGCGCACCGGCCGCCGGCGCGCGGCGGCCGGTCCGGAGAAGGGCCGGCCGCGGGCTCACTGCGAGCCGCGGAACCCGTCACCCTCCACTACGAGACCGGCCACCAGGGCGCCCGACATCCCGGCATGGGCCGGCCCGCCCCCCGGATGCGACCAGCCGCCCGCCAGATACAGGCCCGGCAGCGGGGTGCGGTTCCCCGAGTGCAGATACGAGCCGCCCGCCCCGGCCAGGGCCGGAGCCGGCACCGAACCGCCTTCGGCTCCCGTGTCGGCCGCCGTCTCGGCGGGCGTGCGCACCTCGGCGTGGATCATCCGCTCGCGGAGACCCGGAACGGCCTCGGCGGCCCGGCCGATCACCGCGTCCGCGAACTGTTCGCGCAGCGAGGCGTCCGTCCAGTCGACCGGACCGTGCGGCGCCACCGTCACCATCAGGGTCACCGCCTCGTGCTCCTCGTCGGGGCGGGTGGCCGGGTCGTCGGGGCGCAGCACCGTCACCGTGGGCCGCTCCGCCGTCCGGCCGCCGAAGACCGCCTCCTGCTCCGCCCCCGGGTCCGCGGCGTGCACCACGGTCCGGTGCACGGCGCCGGGCTCCCGGGCGCCGCGCAGCGACAGCAGCACGACGAAGCGTCCCGGTGCCGGAGCCCCGGGCTCCCTGGTGGGCCACCCCTCCCGGACCGGCAGGAGACCGGGTGCCGGCTGCGCGCCGAGGACCACATGGTCGGCCTCCACGCCTGTGCCGTCGGCCAGCTCGACCCCTGCCGCCCGCCCGTCCTTCTCGGACACACGGACCGCCTCGGCGCCGAAGACGAACTCCACCTTGCGGGCCAGGCACCGCTCGTACACCGCGTCGGCCAGCGCGCGCATCCCCCCGGCGACGTACCAGGTGCCGAACGTCTCCTCCATGTACGGCAGGAGGGCCGCTGCGGCCGGGGCGCGGCGGGGGTCGAGGCCGTACGACAGGGCGTAACCGTCGAGCAGGGCCGCCAGGCGGGGGTCCGCCAGCTCCCAGGCGCCCACCTCCGCCACCGTCCGCGCCTCCCGGGCGGCGCGCAACAGCCTGCGCCGGCGCACCGCGGGGTAGGGGTCGCGGCCCAGGGGCCGCGGGTCCTCGGGCAGCGGTTCCTCCAGCAGCGGCCTGCGCGACCGGTCCCAGGCGGTCCCGGCCCGGCCGAGGAAGTCCCCCCAGCGGGCCCCGGCCCCCTCACCGAGCGCACGGTCCAGCGCGCCGACCACTCCCGCCCGCGAGGCGTTGGGCAGGGTCACCGTCGTGCCGTCCGCGAAGAGATGGCGGCTCGCCGGGTCGACCTGGGTGAGCGTGACGCACTGCTCCAGGCTCTCCTTGCCCGTCTTCACGAACAGGTCGCGGTAGACCGCGGGGAGATGCAGCAGCCCGGGGCCGGTGTCGAAGACGAAACCGTCACGCGTGTACCTGCCGAGCGAGCCGCCGTAGGTCTCCGACCGCTCGTACACCGTCACCCGGTGGCCTGCCACGGAGAGCCGGGCAGCCGCCGCCATCGCGCCGGTCCCGGCGCCGATCACCGCAATTCGTGCCATGTCAGTGACCCTAAGGGGTGCCACCGACAGCTCATTCGTGAGGCCAGTGCCTGCCCGCCCCGGCCAGACGTCCCTCCTCGCGGCGCTGGGCCCTGCGGCGCAGGAACCGGCGGATCCTGGAGGCAAGGAAGACCAGTGTCAGCAGGCCGAGCAGGAGCAGGACGCCGGCGACGACGGCCGCCGCCACCGGGTTGAAGACCGCGAAGGTGATGATCCCGGCGACGCCGAGATCCTCCACGACGCTGACCCCGATGTTGCTGAAGGGTTCGGGCGAGGTGTTGACCGCCATCCTGGTGCCGGCCTTCACCAGGTGGCTCATCAGCGCGGTGGAGCCGCCCACGGCTCCCGCCGCGAGCTCCGGCAGCGAGCCGCTCTCACCGGCCAGCAGGGCGGCGACGACCGCGCCCGCCACGGGCCGGATCACCGTGTGCGCCGTGTCCCAGGCCGAGTCCACGTACGGGATCTTGTCGGCCACCGCCTCGCACAGGAACAGCACACCGGCGGTCACGAGCACATCGGTGCGCTGAAGGGATTCGGGCACCTCGTCCGTGAGACCGGTCGCGCCGAAGATGCCGAAGAGGAGGACCACGGCGTAGGCGTTGATCCCGCTCGCCCAGCCACTCGTGAACACCAGGGGGAGTACGGACACGGACGCGATCGTAACCAGTCGGAGGGAGGCCCGGTGGGCCTTGGGGCACAGGCCTGAGTATCTCTACCTAGTGCGGGAGATGAGTAGGGATGCGGATGGGCTCCCACCTGCGCGGACGGAAGAGTGGGGACCACGGAAGGGGCGTGGCGCCAGGACCGCCGGCACGGGGCGGCGGAACGGCGCGGCACCCCGGACGCAACGGGGGCGCACGACGCGGAGCTCCGGGACCACGGGGGACAGCACGGGGGTCACGGGGGAGGGCTTCGCGGCGGAACGGGACGCCGGTCCGGCGGAATTCGGGGGGATCGAATTCCACCGGACCGGCGTCTTCTCTGTGCGCGGGCCGCCTCAGCGCCCGCTGACCCGGCCGTGCAGCAGCAGCGACAACGCGGAGTGCACGTCGTCGAGCGTCCGCTCGGGCTGGAACGCCTGCCAGTCGAGAGCCGCCACCAGGACCATCCCGACCAGTGCGGCGGCCGTCAGCTGGATGTCGATCTCCTCGCTGAGCTCGCCGCCCGCGACGCCTTCGCGGAGCACCTCCTCGACGACGGCCACGGCCTCCTGGCGCACCACCAGGAGGGTCGACTGCCAGGCACGGTTGGTGCGCCAGAGCTCGGCGACGTACAGCTGGGTGAAGGCCGGGTAGCGGTCGATGAAGACCAGACCGGCCCTGATCATCGCGTCCAGCGCCTCCACACGGGTGCCGCCTCCCGCCTCCGCCGAGTCGGCGGCCGAACGCAGCGACTGGGTGAGCAGGCCGACGCCGTGCCGCAGCAGCTCCTCGAACAGCTCGCTCTTGCTCTTGAAGTTGTAGTAGACCGTGCCCTTGGCCACCCCGGCGCGTTCGGCGATCTCGTCGACCGTCGTCGCGGAGAACCCTTTTTCCGCGATGAGGGTCACCGCCGCCTCGTAGAGCTTCTGCCGGGTGACCTGTCGGCGCGTGGTGCCACTGCTGTCCATGCCCTTGATTCTCACAGGTCCCGGCACGGTCACAGACTCAGCTCCGGGTGCAGCCGGTCCAGGGTCCACACCTGCTTGCGGCGGGCGGACAGGGCGGTCAGCGCCAGAGCGCCCGCGGTGAACGCCAGCAGCACGGCGCAGCCCTGCCAGACCGGGCCGAGCCCGCCGCCCGTGATCAGCCGGCGCAGCCCGTCCACGACGTAGGTCATCGGCAGGTAGGGGTGGATCGCCCCGAAGAACCCAGGACTTGTCTGGACGGGATAGGTGCCCCCGGCCGAGGTCAGCTGCAGCATCAGCACCGCCAGGACGAGGATCCGGCCCGCCGCACCGAAGCGGGCGTTGAGCCACTGCACGATCGCTGCGAAGCAGCAGGTCACCAGGGCCAGGAAGCCGATCGTCCCGGCGGCGTGCGTCATCTGCAGACCGATCTGCCAGTGCAGCACCGACATCAGGGCGGCGACCTGGAGCAGGCCTGTCGCGGCGACGGGCAGCCAGCCCGCGAAGGCGATCCGCCAGGCCGGAGCCCCGGCCGCGAGCGCCCGCCGGTTGAGCGGCTGGATCAGCATGTACGCCACCATCGCGCCCACCCACAGCGAGAGCGGGATGAAGTACGGGGCGAAGCCGGTGCCGTAGTTGGGCGCCGCGTGCAGGGAGGACGAGGCCAGCTGCACGGGGTCGGCCATGACACCGGTACGGGCGTCGCGGTCCTTCTTGTCGTAGTCGGGGATCTTGCCGACCCCGTCGTTCAGCCCCTGGGCGAGCGTCGAGGAGCCGTCGCCCAGCCGGTACAGCCCGCTGTCCAGGGTCGTCGCGCCCGCCTTGAGCTTCTTGACGCCGGCGTCCAGGTCCCCGGCGCCCTTCCTGGCGGTCCCGAGACCCGTGTGGAGCGTGTCGGCACCCTTGGCGACCTTGTGCGCTCCCGTGTTGAGCGCGTTGATCTTCTTCACGGCGGACTCCAGGTCCGAGTCCAGGTTCGGCGAGCGCTTCGCCAGGGCGTCGGCCTGCTTCTCCAGGGTGGTCAGCTGGGTCCGCAGCTTCGCCAGGTCGCCCTTCTGGTTCTTGACCAGGGCGTTCAGGTCGTCGGACACCTTCGCGACATCCTCTGCCGCGGTCTTGGCGCGCTTCAGCTGCGGGCACACCCCGGGGTCGGGCAGCGGCTGGTCCTCGCAGCGGTCGCGGTAGACCTCGGTCAGGTCGTCGGAGGCCGTGTGGGCGGCGGCCGAGGCGGTGGGCGCCGCTTCGGCCAGCAGGTCCAGGTTGTCGCGCACCGCCTTCGAGGAGTCGGCGACCAGTCGGGCGGTGTCCCCGATGGCCTTGCCGTTGTCCTTCAGGAAGGGGCGCACGTCCTCGGCGACCGCGTTGACCTTGTCGGCGAGCAGCTGCGTGCCGCCGGCGACCTGCCGGGACCCCGTCTCGAGATCACCGGCGCCCTTGTCCAGCTTGGTGACGCCGGTGGAGAGCGTGCCGCTGCCCGACTTGGCGTCCTTCAGGCCGTCCGCGAGGTCCTTGGAGCCCTTCTTCGCCTTCGTGAGGCCGCTCTCGAGGTCGTCGGCCCCCTTGGCCGCCTTCGCGGTCGCGTCGTGCAGACCCGAGAAGTTGATGAAGATCCGGTCCAGGAAGCCGCGCGAGGCCTTGGCCGAGGCGGCGCTGCGGACCTCGGCGAAGACCGTCCTGGAGATCTGCCCGACGATGTAGTTGTTGGCGTCGTTCGTGCGCACCCGCAGGGCGCCGGTGCCGGGGGAGTCCCCGGAGCTCGATGCGATCCGCTCGCTGAAGTCCGACGGCATGGTCAGCGAGAGGTAGTACGTCCCGTCCTCGACGCCCTTCTCCGCCTCGGCGGAGCCCACCCGGTGCCAGTCGAAAACCTTCGAGTCGAGCAGCTTGCCGGTGATCTCGTCACCGGCCGCGAGGTGTTCGCCGCCGGTGTCCGCCCCCTTGTCCTCGTTGACGAGCGCGACGGGGATGCGGTCGAGCCGCCCGTACGGGTCCCAGAACGACCAGAGGTAGAGCGCTCCGTACAGCAGGGGCAACAGGAGGAGCGCCACGAGTGCGGCGCGCGGCATCCGGCCCCTCCCGAACCGTCGCAGCTCAAGCGCGGCCAGTCTCGGCGATCGCATCGGCCGTGTCCTTCCCGGTCGTCGTGTCATCGGGTACGTCCGCTCCGGCCTCCGGGCGGGTGCGCACGGTGAGCGCGTCCTCCGGGGACTCGCTGCACACGGCCAGCACCGTGGTCCCGCCGACCGCGAGGGTGCGGAGCAGCTCCCAGGCCAGGGCGCGGTCCGTGGCGGAGAGTTTGAGGTCCGCGTCGTCGACGGCGAGGAGCCGCGGACGGCCCATCAGGGCGAGGGCGACGGACAGGCGCAGGGCCTCCAGACGCTCCAGGTCGCGCACGGAGGTCCGTTCGGCCTTGGGCAGCACCGCGAGGTCGAGCCCCGCGGCCTCCAGCGCGGTGTCGATCGACGCCCGTGCCGTGGCGGCGCGTTCGGCGCGGGGCCGCAGCAGGGCGCGCGGCGAACCGCCGAAGCGGCGCCGCAGCAGGGCCCGTTCCCGCAGATGCTCGGCCACGGTGAGGGAGGGGTCCAGGTCGCTGACGCCGGGGACCGGGCCGAGGGCACTGAAGCGGCGCACGGCGGCGAGCCGTCCGGGCAGGCGTTCACCCCCGACCTCGGCGTGCCCCTGCGTGGAACGCATCCGGCCGGTGAGCGCCAGAAGCAGACACGTACGGCCCGAGCCGGAGGGTCCTTCCACCGCGACGAGCGATCCGGGACCGGCGGTGAACTCCACCCCCCGGAAGGCCCAGCCGCGCGGACCCTTCAGCCCGAAGTCCTCGGCGCTCAGAGACGCCCCGTGCGGGCTGTCCACGACCCCACCCCCATTTTTGCACTGACTGGTCAGTGCAAAAAACTAGCCCGAACTCGTGCGCGAAGCAAAGTGCCTGGTCAGAGGTGCGATCTGAGGGATTGTCAGTGGGGGCCGTCACGATGGATACATACGGCCACGGAGCCGTCACACGACGACAGGAGGTTCGTCATGGCCAGCTCGTCCGCAGCCGCCGCCCCGCGGCGCCGCGCAGGCAGCCCTGCCCCCTCACTGACCGGTCCGGCAACCGACGTCCATCCCGTTCTGCGCCGCACCACGGCGCCGCCCGCCGCTCTCGATCTGCTCGCCCAGGCCCACGCCGGCCTGGACGAGGCCGCCGTACTCGACGTGCCCAACGAGCGGTACGCCACCGCCCACCTCGCCGCGCTGCGCACCGCGGCCGCCGTGCTCGCCGCTCGCGGGCGGCCCGAGACCGGCAGGCGCCGCAGGGAGCGGATCCGCAGCGCCTGGGAGGTCCTCCCGGACATCGCGCCGGAACTCACCGAGTGGAGCGCCCTGTTCGCCTCCGGAGCCCCGCGCAGGGCCCGGGCGGAGGCGGGCATACCCGGCGCCGCCACCAGCCGCGACGCCGACGATCTGCTGCGCGACGCGGCCATGTTCCTGCGCCTGGTCGAGCGGATGCTGGTCCTCCAGCCCGTCCTGCCGCAGCCCCGGAGGGACGGCTCCGATCAGCGGCCCGACGCGGGATGACCACGCCGGCGGTGCGAGGCAATAGGGTGGACAGCACCCGTACCACCTGCACTGTTCACGCTCCGCCGTCCGTGGCGGCACCGTGCCGAGGAGTCAACTGCCGTGTCGGACCAGCTGCGCCCCCGCGCCTCCCTCCGTACCGCCGTGGTCTGGGAGGTCCTCAAGGACGCTCTCGAGCGCCGGGTAAAGGCGACCGGCAGGGAAGCCCTGGACGTGCTGGACACCGGCGGCGGCACCGGCAATTTCGCCGTGCCCGTCGCCCGGCTCGGCCATCGCGTCACCGTCGTCGACCCCAGCCCGAACGCCCTGTTCGCGCTGGAGCGCCGGGCCGACGAGGCCGGTGTCGCCGACCGCGTCCGAGGCGTCCAGGGCGACATCCTCGGTCTCTTCGAGGTGGTGGACCGTGCCGGTTACGACGCGGTTCTCTGCCACGGCGTCCTGGAGTACGTGGACGACCCCGCCGAGGGCGTGCGCAACGCGGTCGACGCGCTCCGCCCGTCCGGTGCCCTCAGCCTGCTGGGCGCCGGCCTCGGCGGTGCCGTCCTGGCCCGGGCGCTCGCGGGCCACTTCGCCGAGGCCCGGCAGGCGCTGACGGACCCCGCCGGGCGCTGGGGCGACGGCGACCCGGTGCCCCGCAGGTTCACCGCCGACCAGCTGACCGGACTGGTCGACGCCGCGGGCGTCGAGGTCGGCGCGGTCCACGGCGTCCGGGTCTTCGGCGACCTGGTGCCGGGCGTCCTCGTGGACACCGAACCGGGCGCGATGGACGAGCTCCTCAAGCTGGAAGCGGCCGTCGCGGAACTGCCGGCCTTCCACTCGGTGGCGACCCAGCTGCACGTTCTGGGAGAGAAGCGCGCCCAGCCGCGACGGTGACACTGCCGGAGTACAGCCGCGAAAGCGGCGGGAGCACGGCTGATCAGCAACGCAGCTGCAGACGGAGTACTGCCGGGAACACCCGATCGGGCCGCGAGCCCCGTATGATCGGGTGACACCATCCGGCATGACGGATCGGAGGTCGGGGAATCTACGCCTCAGCAGCCGAGCCGAAATGGCGGTCCGGACTGGCTATGGCTAGAGGGCGGGTTTCACGGGGGCGAATCCCTGCCTATCCTGGAAGGGCCGCATACCGGTCGCCCCCGCGGCCGACGACGAGGAGGACTCCGTGCCGCTCTCGGAGCACGAGCAGCGAATGCTCGAGCAGATGGAGCGAGCGCTGTACGCCGAAGATCCCAAGTTCGCTACAGCGCTTGAGGGAAGCGGGCTGCGCAGGTACACCCGGCGACGGGTCTACCAGGCGGTAGCCGGTTTTCTGGTGGGTATCGCGCTCCTCATGGCCGGAATGGTTTTCCAGCAGACCTGGGTCAGCGTGGCGGGATTCCTCGTCATGCTGGGCTGTGCCGTGCTGGCGGTCACCGGATGGCGCAAGGCGCCGAAGCCCGGTGAGCAGCAGCCGGCGGGGAGTGCGAGCGGGGGCGGAGGCGAACGCCGACATCCCAGGCAGCGCCGGTCGATGATGAACCGGATCGAACAGCGGTGGCAGCGCCGCCGCGACGAACAGGGCCAGTGAGCTTTCCGCTTCCCGGCCGGCGGCGGGCAGCCACCGGCACCGGACGCGGTCCGCGCACACCGAGAACTTGAAGCTGGACCTCACACGTGAGGGGCGGTCGCTGCGAAGCGACCGCCCCTCACGCGTTTCCAGCTCTGCCGGTGACCCGCAACGGCTTCGGTCCTGGAGCGGGGCCGGCCGGCCGCCGGCCCCGCTCCAGGGATCAGCCCTGCTGCCGTGACGGGCGGCGCAGCCGCGCCGCCCAGCGGTCGCGTCCCGCGCGCTCCGACCACCGGCGGCCGTACTCCGTCCGGCGTTCCGAGAGAGCCCAGATCACCCGGACGGCCGAACGGGGCGCGAGCGTCGCACGCACCTTCGCCCACCGGCCGGCCGAGGCCCACAGTCCCGCCCGGACGGCCCGCACATCATCGGCCGAAGCGGAGGTGGCGCCCGGCTCGGGTGCGTACAGCACCTGCTCCACCGCACCCGCCACCCGGTGGACCGCGGCGGCCGCCTGCCCGTCGAGCTGCCCCAGCCGCACGACGCGCGCCGCCGCCTTACGAGGGGTCTGCGACTCGTCCGGCGGAATGCCGTGGTCCCAGGCCGAATCGGTGATCTCCCACCAGGCGGCCATCACTCTGGCCGCCGCGTCAGCGGCCGTACGTCCTCCTGACGAGCCGAGCCTCCGGCCACGAGCCCGTATCCGCCAGAGCATCGGCAGGAGCGGGAGAGTGAGCACCACCAGGGCGCCGATCACCCACAGCGCCACCGTGCCGGCCGGGGTCCCGGGATCGCCGGAGTCCGTCGCGCCGGGGGCCGTGGACGCACCGCACTCACCCTGCTGACGCATCTGCGCGGGGCAGGACTCCGTGGCGGAGGGGGCGGCCGTGGGCGCCGTGGAGGCACCTTCCGTCGGAAGCGCCGGATCGCTGGGGTCCTGCGAGGGAGCGTCCGGCAGGGTGTACGCCGGGGTGGTGCCGCGGGACGGCGTCGGCTCGAAGCGGGTCCAGCCCACGCCCTCGAAATACAGCTCGGGCCAGGCGTGCGCGTCCCGCAGCCCGACCGACACCGAACCGTCCGCCTGGACCGTGCCGGGCGTGAAGCCCACCGCGACCCGGGCCGGGATGCCCAGGGTCCTGGCCATCGCTGCCATCGTGAAGGAGAAGTGGACGCAGAAGCCCTCCTTGTCCTTCAGGAAGCGCTCGATCGCGGCGGTGCCGGTACCCGAGGTGACCGTCGTGTCGTAGCGGAAACCGCCCGCCGAGGCGAACCAGTCCTGCAGGTTCACCGCCCGCTCGTAGTCGTTGGAGGCACCCGCGGTCACCCGCCGGGCGGTCTCCTCGACCACATCGGGCAGCGATGCGGGAACCCGCGTGTACTCACGGGCCAGGTCCGAACGCGGTTGCATGGCCGCGGCGAGCTGCGAAGCCGTGGGCTCCACCACCAGGCTGCTGACCTCGTACCGGGCGCCGCGCGTCGTCTGGCCGTCGTCGCCGACGAGGGTGCGGCCCTCGGGCTCGAACCGCCAGCGGCCCTGGATGTCCACCTCGCTCGCCGGGTAGGGGAGCGGCAGATACGTCTGCTGGTACGAACGCGACGCCGAGATGTTCGTCCGGATCTCGGTGACGGCGACACCCCCGTCCAGGCCGGCCGGCTGCGGCAGCCTGGCCGGGACGTCCCTCAGCCGGCGGGTCGAGGGACGCCACTCGCTGCCGGTGAACTGGTCCAGGGCCAGGATGCGCAGATAGAAGTCCTGCGGGTTGTCCGAGTTGGTGCGGTACGACATCACCTCCCGGTTCTCCGGCTGGTTGAGATTGTTCTGCAGCGAGACCAGCGGGTTCACCGCGGAGATCGTGCCCCCGCCGCTCCCCCTGCCCGACCCGCCGCCCGTGCCGCCCAGGAGCCCGCCGTCGAGCGCGGGCAGGGCCGCGGGCACGGCCAGCGCGATGCCCAGCGCCACCACGCCGATCCGCCGTCCCGTACGGACCGACGCCACGGCACGCCCGGAGCCGTCCAGGCCGGCCGCCAGCCCGCCCGACGTACGGGACACACCGCCGAAGACCCGTCCCCACTGGGACAGCCGGTCCCGGCCCTCGGCCAGCAGGAGAAGCAGATAGCCGCACGCCGCGAGCAGGAACCAGAGCCAGCCGGCCCCGCCGTCGGAGAGCCCGGCCGCGACCGAGTAGAGGGCGAGCAGCGGCAGACCGGCCGGCGCCGCGGCGCGGAGGGTCACCGCGAGGATGTCCACGGCGAGCCCGATCAGCAGCACGCCGCCGATCAGCATCAGCCGGATGCCGTCCGTCGCCGGAGCCGGGATGGCGTACCTGTTGACGTCGTCGGCGCCCAGGGTCAGCAGCTCGGCGAGCCGCTGGACCGCCTGGGGCCCGGGCACCACACCGAACAGGGCGTGCTCCCTGGCGAACGCCACGGTCAGGGCCAGCAGGGTCACGAGCACCTGGAGGGAGACCGTGAGGATCCGCGCCACACGCATCCGGCGGGCGAGCACACCCACACCGCTCTGGATGGCCAGCAGGAACGCGGCCTCCAGGACCCACTTCGACGTCTCGACCAGGGGCAGCAGGGAGCCCGCCGCCAGCATCGTGGCCGCGAAGGCGCACAGCGCCAGCCGGGTACGCCCGCTCATGACCAACTCCCGGAGAGCCCCGTCGTCGTTCCGGCCGCGGGCGACCGGTCGCCCGAGCCCTCCTGGCCCGCCTGCTGCCACAGCCGGGCGAGCTCCGCCCCGGGTGGCACCGCCATCGCCGTCCATCCCGCCTCGCGCAGCAGCCGCAAGCGGTCGGAGACCGGTGCCGGCGGCGCGGCTTCCGCGCCGCGCGCCCAGTCGTCGCCGTCCAGCACGAACGCGACGGCCCCCCGGCTGCGCTGCCGCATCCTGGCCGCCACCGCCGTCTGCTCCTCGTCGAGATCGCCGAAGAACGCCACCAGCAGCCCTTCACCGCCCCCGCGCAGCACGTCGTACGCCCGGGAGAGACCGCCCCCGTCGGAGTGGTCGACGACCGCGAGGGTGTCCATCATCAGCCCCGCCGAGTCCGCGGACTCCTGGGTCGGTCCGGCGTAACCGTCCGCGCTTTCACCCGGCACGGAACTCCCCTCGTCCGTGAGCAGCCGCACCGCGTAGCCCCGCTCCAGCATGTGCACCAGTGCGGAAGCCGCCCCGGACACCGCCCATTCGAAGGCCGACCCGGGGCCGGCCCCTCGATAGGCGATCCGCCGGGTGTCCAGCAGCACCGTGCACCTCGCGCGCTGCGGCTGTTCCTCCCGCCGCACCATCAGCTCGCCGTAGCGCGCGGTGGAGCGCCAGTGCACCCGGCGCAGGTCGTCACCGTGGCGGTAACCGCGCGGAATGATGTCGTCCTCGCCGGCCAGCGCCAGCGAACGCTGCCTGCCGTCGCCGTACCCGGAGGTCGCCCCGGCCAGCCGGAGCGGCGGAAGCGGCTCGGTGCGGGGGATGACCACGAGGGTGTCGTAGGCGCTGAAGGAGCGCGTCAGCTCGCACATCCCGAACGGATCGCTCAGCTGCAGCTGCAGCGGTCCCAGCGGGTAGCGCCCGCGCAGGTCGGAGCGGACCCGGTAGGACACCTCGCGTACGCCGCCCGGCTCCACCCGGTCCAGCACGAAGCGGGGCCGGGGGCCGAGGACGTACGGAACGCGGTCCTGGAGCATGAGCAGGCCCGTGTGGAGCCGGGACACGTTGTCCATGCGCAGATGGACCCGCGCCTCCGATCCCGCCGGCACCCGGGACGGCGACAGCCGGCGGCTGCCGGCCACCCTGTAGCGGGTGCGGTAGAGGACGGTGACGCAGACCAGCGGCAGCACCGCCAGCAGCAGACCCACCCGGAGCAGGTCGCCCTGGCCCAGCACGTAGGCGCAGACCGCCGCCGCCAGGCCGGCGGCCAGGAAGGACCGCCCCCGCGTCGTGAGTCCGCCGAGAGCCGCCCGCAGGCCGCCCTTGTCGTCGCTGTCGTCCACGGGGCCGGGCGCCCCGGACGTCATCACAGCCGCCGTGCGCCGGGCTGCCGGCCGTACACCGGGGTGCCCGGATGGTGCGGGGGCTGCGCGGGGGCCGCCGCGCCGCCCGACGTCGGCACCGGGGTGCGCTGCAGGATGTCCAGGACGACCTGCTCGGCCGTACGGCGGTTGAGCTGCGCCTGGGCTGTCAGCAGCAGCCGGTGGGCGAGCACCGCGACCGCGAGGGCCTGGACGTCGTCCGGCAGGGCGTATTCCCGCCCGCTCAGCGCGGCCGACGCCTTGGCGGCGCGCAGCAGATGCAGGGTCGCGCGCGGCGAGGCCCCGAGCCTGAGATCCGGGTGCTGGCGGGTGGCCGCCACCAGCTGCACGGCGTAGCGCCGGACGGATTCGGCCACGTGGACCGTGCGCACCGCGTCGATCAGCTTCACGATGTCGTGGGCATGGGCGACCGGCTGCAGGTCGTCCAGAGGGGAGGCCCCGCCGTGCACGTCGAGCATCTGGAGCTCGGCCTCGGCGCTCGGGTAGCCGATCGACACCCGGGCCATGAAGCGGTCACGCTGCGCCTCGGGCAGAGGGTAGGTCCCCTCCATCTCCACCGGGTTCTGGGTGGCCACGACCATGAAGGGATCGGGCAGCTCGTAGGTGTGCCCGTCGATCGTGACCTGGCGTTCCTCCATCGACTCCAGCAGCGCCGACTGGGTCTTGGGCGACGCGCGGTTGATCTCGTCGCCGATCACGATCTGGGCGAAGATCGCACCCGGCTTGAACTCGAAGTCCCGTCGCTGCTGATCGAAGATCGAGACCCCGGTGATGTCCGAGGGCAGCAGGTCCGGCGTGAACTGGATTCGCCGCACCGAACAGTCGATGGACCGTGCCAGCGCCTTGGCCAGCATCGTCTTGCCGACCCCGGGCACATCCTCGATCAGGAGATGCCCCTCGGCGAGCAGCACGGTCAGAGAAAGCCGTACGACCTCAGGCTTGCCCTCGATCACACCCTCGACCGACCTGCGTACCCGCTCCGCTGTGGTGGTCAGATCTGTGAGGCTCGCTCGATCGTCATAGGTCGTCACCCGGCCCTCCTCGGCCCCTTGTGCACGGGCCGACGCACAAAGCTGCCCGGCCCGCCCCGAAATACGGACACTCTCCGGAGGACCCGGAGAGATGTCACACCCGCATTCTTGTTGGCGTTACCGCTTCGTGTCACTCGCCTGTGGATATGTGAGGGCGAAATGCCGGATGTGGTCCGTATGTCGAGGGGTTCAGGAGGCGGGCAGGATCTCGCGCAGCGAGCCGGTGGTCACGTCGAAGACGAAGCCGCGGACATCGTCCGTGTGCAGGAGGAACGGGGAGGTGCGCACGCGCTGCATCGACTGCCGTACGTCCTGGTCGGCGTCCGTGTAGGCCTCCACCGCCCAGGCCGGGCGCTGTCCGACCTCGAACTCCAGATCCTTCCGGAACTCCTCGGTGATCGATTCCATGCCGCAGTTCGTGTGGTGGATGAGCACGACGCTGCGGGTGCCGAGCGCCCGCTGGCTGATCGTCAGCGACCGGATGACGTCGTCGGTGACGACGCCGCCCGCGTTGCGGATGGTGTGACAGTCGCCGAGCTCCAGGCCCAGCGCGGCGTGGAGGTCGAGGCGGGCGTCCATGCAGGCGACCACGGCGACCTGCAGCACGGGCCGCGCGTCCATGCCCGGGTCGCTGAACTTCTCCGCGTAACGCGTGTTCAGTTCGACCAGGCGGTCGGTCACCGTCCCCCCGGAGCGGGCGGCGGAGGACGAGGAGGAATCGGTCTGGGCGGAAGCCTGCGCAGAAGTCGACATAGCTATGACGTTAGCGTTCGAGACTGGACCTGGCGTGCTGTGGAAGGGGACAAAGAACGTCAACGTGGCTTGTTGTGAGGTAACCCACAAGCCTCACCGTCAGGCACCCGGCCGGGTGAGCTTGCCGGTCCGCCGCGGCGGTGCGACGCGCTGCCCGGTTCGTTGATCGGGAATGGATCGAATGGCAGGGTGGACTAAAGTGACGCGAAGTTACCGACACGCCTGCACATTCTGCATATTTTTACATGTTTCGAGTTCCCCGTGATGTGCGGCGTACATGCGGTCCGGCCCTCACCCGCCCGTCGGCCGGCCGACGCCTCCTTCCCCGGCGCCGGCCGACCTCCCCTTCCGGGCGGGCGGGGACCAGGCCGTATGTGCGGCCACACGGGACATAGCCTGAGAGGGCGCTTTGAGCCAGACCCGACACGTCCCGGTGATGCTCCAGCGATGCCTGGACCTGTTGGCCCCGGCTCTGGAGGCGACGGGACCGCGGCCCCCGGTCGTCGTCGACTGCACCCTCGGGCTCGGTGGGCACAGCGAGGCCCTGCTCGCCGCCTTCCCCGAGGTCCGGCTGGTCGCCCTCGACCGGGACAAGGAAGCTCTGCGGCTCTCCGGCGAGCGCCTCGCCCCGTACGGCGACCGCGCCACGCTGGTGCACGCGGTCTACGACGAACTCCCCGAGGTCCTCGACCGGCTGGGGATCCCCAAGGTCCAGGGCGTGCTGTTCGACCTCGGGGTCTCCTCCATGCAGCTGGACGAGGCGGACCGCGGCTTCGCGTACGCCCAGGACGCGCCGCTCGACATGCGCATGGACCAGACGACCGGCATCGGCGCGGCCGAGGTGCTCAACACCTACCCGCCGGGCGAACTCGTGCGGATCCTGCGGGCGTACGGCGAGGAGAAGCAGGCCAAGCGCATCGTCTCCGCCGTCGTCCGTGAACGCGAGAAGGAACCCTTCAGCAACAGCGCCCGCCTCGTCGAGCTGATCCGTGACTCCCTGCCGCAGGCCGCCAAGCGCACCGGCGGCAATCCGGCCAAGCGCACCTTCCAGGCCCTGCGCATCGAGGTGAACGGTGAACTCACCGTGCTGGAGCGGGCGATCCCGGCGGCGGTGCGGAGCCTCGCCGTCGGCGGCCGGATCGCCGTCCTCTCGTACCACTCGCTGGAGGACCGCCTCGTCAAGCAGGTCTTCGCCGCCGGCGCCGCCAACACGGCGCCGCCCGGACTGCCCGTGGTCCCCGAGCGTTACCAGCCCAGGCTGAAGTTGCTGACCCGCGGCGCCGAACTGCCCACCGAGGAAGAGGTCGCCGAGAACCGGCGTGCCGCCCCCGCCAGGCTGCGCGGCGCCCAGCGGATCCGCGAGGAGGAGCGATGAGCGGACCCCGCCGGGCCGGCCGGATGCGCATGAGGGCGGTGGCACCGCGGTGACCAGGACGGCCGAGCAGATGAAGGGGCGGGCCGGCCGGCTCGCCCGGCTGATGCCGTCGGGGCCGAGCAACGCCGCCCGCACCCCCTTCGTCCTGCTGGTCGTGCTCCTGCTCGCGGGTGGCCTGATCTCGCTCCTGCTGCTGAACTCCGCGCTCAATGAAGGATCGTTCAGGCTGAGCAAGCTGAAGCGGGAGACCACCGAGCTCACCGACGAGCAGCAGGCCCTCCAGAGGGACGTCGACAGCTACTCCGAACCCGACGCGCTGGAGCGCCGGGCCAGGGAGCTCGGCATGGTGCCCGGCGGCAGCCCCGCCTTCCTGAACCCGGACGGCACCGTTCGCGGAGAGCCCGAGCGGGCCACCGCGCAGCCTTCCCCCACCGAGGTCCCGGAGCCGGAGGCGAGCGCGGCCGGACCGGCCTCGTCCTCCGGCTCCGCGTCGCCCTCCGCGTCCCCCGCGACGCCGTCGACGGCCCCCACCGCACCGGCCTCGAACAGCCCGACCCCGCCCCCGACGAGCCCCGGCAGGTGACGCAGTGCCGTCCAAGGAACCGCCGCGCCGCCGTGTCCCCGGCCCCGCGCGCTCCCGTAACGCGGCCGGCGGACCGGGGCGCCCCCGGCCCGCCGGCCGCCCTGACGCCCGGCGTCCACGGAGCCCGGCGGCCAGGAAGCGACGCGGCGGCTCCCCGCGCTCCATCCGGCTGGGCAGCCCGCGCCCCCGGCTGCGCCTGATCAGCCTCTGCCTGACCCTCGTCATGCTGGCGTTCGTCGTCCGGCTCCTCCAGGTCCAGGCGGTCGACGCCGACACGTACTCCGCCAAGGCCGAGAAGAACCGCTATCTGGAGTACACGATCGCCGCCGAACGCGGTGAGATCACCGACCGCAGCGGCATCGCCCTGGCCACCAGCGTCGACGCGCACGACATCACGGCCGACCCGAAGCTCTTCACACCCGAGGACAGCAAGGCCCCGGACGCGCCGCAGCAGGCGGCGGCCCTGCTCGCCCCGATCCTCGGCAAGGACGAGGCGGACCTGGCGAAGAAGCTCTCCACCCCCAAGAGCCGCTACACGGTGCTGGCACGGCGCCAGACCCCGCAGGTCTGGAAGCAGATCAAGGACCTCAAGTCCGTCTTCGCGGAGAAGGCCGCCGAGGACAAGGCGAAGGGCGGCCCCGGAGCCAACGTCCTGGCCGGAGTCCTCCAGGAGCCCACCACCAAGCGCGTGTACCCCAACGGCGACCTCGCCGCCGGGATACTGGGATTCGTCAACGCCGAGGGCAAGGGCGGCGGCGGCCTGGAAGCACAGCTGAACAAGCAGCTCCAGGGCGAGGACGGCAAGATCCGCTACGCCCAGGCGGGCGGCCGGCCCGTACCGACCGCCGGCTCCACGGAGATCCCGGCCGTCGCGGGCACCGACGTCGAGCTGACGATCGACCGCGACATCCAGTGGGCGGCCCAGCGCGCCATCGCCGACCAGGTCGAGGAGTCCAAGGCGGACCGCGGCTACGTGGTCGTCCAGAACACGAAGACCGGTGAGGTGCTGGCCATGGCCAACGCCCCCGGCTACGACCCCAACGACCTCGCACAGAGCAACGCGGCCGCCCTGGGCAATGCCGCCCTCCAGGACGTGTACGAGCCCGGCTCCACCAGCAAGGTCATGTCCATGGCCGCGGTGCTGGAGGAGGGGGCGGCAACGCCCGGTACGCACGTCACCGTGCCCAACCGGCTGCACCGGGGCGACCGGCTCTTCCGGGACGACATCGACCACCCCACCTGGTACCTCACGCTCAACGGCGTACTCGCCAAGTCGAGCAACATCGGCACCATCCTGGCCACCGGGCAGCTCGGGAAGACCCAGGCCGAGGCCAACAAGGTCCTGTACTCCTACCTGCGCAAGTTCGGCATCGGCAGCACCACGGGGCTCGACTACCCGGGCGAGTCGCCCGGCATCATCGCCCACCCCAAGGACTGGTCGACCTCGCAGCAGTACACGATCCCGTTCGGCCAGGGACTCTCGCTCAACGCCATGCAGGCCGCCTCGGTCTACCAGACCATCGCCAACGGCGGGGTCCGGATCGAGCCCACCCTGGTCCGCGGGACCAAGGACGCGGACGACCGCTACACGGCGTCCGAAGCCCCGGAGCGCACCCGGGTGGTCAGCGAGAAGACGGCCAAGACGCTGGCGAAGATGCTGGAGTCCGTGGTGGACGACGAGGAAGGCACCGGGGCCAAGGCCCACATCGAGGGCTACCGGGTCGCGGGCAAGACCGGTACGGCCAACCGTGTCGACCCCGTACGCGGCGTCTACAAGGGCTACACCGCGTCCTTCGCGGGGTTCGCCCCCGCCGACGATCCGCAGATCGCCGTCTACTGCGCCATCCAGAACCCCACAAAGGGCAGCTACTTCGGCGGCCAGATCTGTGGCCCGATCTACAAGAAGGTCATGGAGTTCGCCCTGAAGACCCTCCAGACCCCTCCCTCCGGCAGCGATCCCGCCCGGCTGCCGGTGTCCTTCAAGCCCGGCGAGTAACTCGGGGGAACCCTCAGTGACGACCATCACCCCTGATCCCGGGAACCGGAACGAGAAGTACCGCGACCCCGGCCCCTCACTTCGCGAGAGGCCGGGTCCGCCCGGTACGCTCACCGCCGTGCCCCACGCTGATCAGTGTCAAACCACTCAGAAGGACGCGCCTGTGACCTACCCGGGAGCGCCCCGACCGGACAGGCTCCGGCCCACGTCCCTCGGAGAGCTGGCCGCCAGGCTCGGTGCCGGACCGCAGGATTCCGGTGAGGTCACCGGAATCACCCACGACTCCCGGGCCGTGCGCCCCGGAGACGTGTACGCGGCCCTGCCCGGTGCCCGTTTCCACGGTGCCGACTTCGCCGCCCAGGCGGCGGGCCTCGGCGCGGCCGCGATCCTCACCGACCCGGCGGGCGCCGAGCGCGCCGCCGACACCGGCCTCCCGGTCCTCGTCACCGAGGACCCGCGCGGCCGGATGGGCGACATCGCGGCCGAGATCTACGGACGGCCGGGCGTCGGCCTCCTCCAGATCGGCATCACCGGAACGTCCGGCAAGACCACCACGGCGTACCTCGTCGAGGGCGGGCTGCGCGGCGCCGGACGCAGCACCGGACTGATCGGCACCGTCGAGATGCGGATCGGCGACGAACGCATCAAGTCGGAGCGCACGACCCCCGAAGCCACCGACCTCCAGGCACTGTTCGCCGTCATGCGCGAACGCGGGGTCGAGGCGGTCGCCATGGAGGTCTCCAGCCACGCCCTGGTGCTCGGCCGGGTCGACGGCTGCGTCTTCGATGTCGCCGTGTTCAACAACCTCAGCCCGGAGCACATGGAGTTCCACTCCGGGATGGAGGACTACTTCCAGGCCAAGGCGCAGCTGTTCACCCCGGAGCGCAGCAAGCTCGGCGTCGTCAACTTCGACGACGAGTACGGCCGACGGCTGGTCGAGGAGGCGTCCGTCCCGGTCGTCACCTTCTCGGCGGAGGGCCACCCGGACGCCGAGTGGCGCGCCGAGGACGTCGAAGTCGGCCCCCGGGACAGCAGCTTCACCGTGATCGGCCCCAAGGGCGAGCGCATCACCGCCAGGGCCCCGCTGCCCGGCCCGTTCAACGTCGCCAACACCCTCGCCGCGATCGTCACCCTGGCCGTCGCGGGCGTCGACCCGCAGATCGCGGCCGACGGCATCGCGGCCGTCCCCGGCGTACCCGGCCGGCTGGAACGCGTCGACGCCGGCCAGCCGTACCTCGCGGTCGTCGACTACGCGCACAAGACCGACGCCGTCGAGTCCGTCCTGCGCTCCCTGCGGAAGGTCACCGAGGGCCGGGTGCACATCGTGCTCGGCTGCGGCGGTGACCGCGACACGACGAAGCGCGGCGCGATGGGCGCCGCCGCGGCACGGCTCGCCGACACCGCCGTACTGACCTCCGACAACCCCCGCTCCGAGGACCCGCTCGCGATCCTCGCCGCGATGCTCTCCGGTGCGGCCGAGGTGCCCGTCCACGAGCGCGGCGACGTGATCGTCGAGGCCGACCGGGCCGCGGCCATCGCCGCCGCGGTCGCCCGGGCCGAGCCCGGTGACACCGTGCTGGTGGCCGGAAAGGGACACGAGCAGGGCCAGGACATCCACGGAGTGGTGCGCCCCTTCGACGACCGGAAGGTCCTGCGCGAGGCCATCGAACGCTCCCTGGGGCGCACGGCCGCCGCGCACGCCGAGGACCGCGTACACACCCACGAGAACAACAGTCAGGGATGACCAAGTGATCGCCCTTTCCCTCGCCGAGATCGCCGGAATCGTCGGCGGGCAGCCGCACGACGTACCGGACGGCTCCGCCGTCGTCACCGGCCCCGTCGTCATCGACTCCCGGGAGGTGCGGCAGGGCTCCCTGTTCGCCGCTTTCGCGGGCGAGCGCGTCGACGGCCACGACTACGCGCAGCGCGCCGTCGAGGCGGGCGCGGTGGCCGTGCTCGCCGCCCGCCCCGTCGGAGCCCCGGCGATCGTCGTCGACGACGTCGTGGCCGCCCTCGGCGCCCTCGCCCGCGCCGTCGTGGAACGCCTCGGCACCACCGTCGTCGCGCTGACCGGCTCGGCCGGCAAGACGTCCACGAAGGACCTGATCGCCCAGCTGCTGGAGCGCAAGGCGCCCACAGTCTGGACGCCGGGCTCCCTCAACAACGAGATCGGTCTGCCGCTCACCGCGCTGCGCGCGACGGCGGAAACCCGCCATCTCGTGCTGGAGATGGGCGCGCGCGGTATCGGCCACATCCACTACCTCGCCGACCTGACCCCACCGAGGATCGGCCTGGTCCTCAACGTGGGCAGCGCCCACATCGGGGAGTTCGGCAGCCGCGAGGCGATCGCCCAGGCCAAGGGCGAGCTCGTCGAGGTCCTCCCGGAGGACGGCGCCGCGATCCTCAACGCCGACGACCCGCTCGTGCGGGCCATGGCATCCCGCACAAAAGCGCGGGTGCTCCTCTTCGGAGAGGCCCCGGATGCGGACGTACGGGGAGAGAACGTGCGGCTCACGGACGACGGCCGCCCCGCTTTCGCGCTCCACACCCCGACCGGGTGCAGCGACGTGACCTTGCGCCTGTACGGTGAGCACCACGTGTCGAACGCGCTCGCCGCGGCCGCCGTCGCCCATGAGTTGGGCATGTCCGTGACCGAGATCGCCGATGCGCTCTCCGGGGCGGGCACCCTCTCCCGCTGGCGCATGGAGGTCACCGAGCGTCCGGACGGTGTGACGGTCGTCAATGACGCCTACAACGCGAACCCCGAATCCATGAAGGCCGCACTCCGTGCGCTGGCCGCCATGGGCAAGGCCCGACAGGCAGCCGGGGGGCGCACGTGGGCGGTGCTCGGTCAGATGGCCGAGCTCGGTGACGCGTCGCTCGCCGAGCACGACGCGGTCGGACGGCTCGCCGTCCGGCTCAACGTCAGCAAGCTCGTCGCTGTCGGGGGGCAAGAAGCCTCCTGGCTGCAACTGGGCGCATATAACGAGGGTTCGTGGGGTGAGGAGTCGGTGCACGTGTCCGACGCACAGGCGGCCGTCGACCTGTTGCGCAGTGAACTGCGCCCGGGAGACGTCGTGCTGGTGAAGGCGTCCCGGTCGGTCGGCCTGGAGAAGGTCGCCCTGGCACTGCTGGAGACGACCGAGGGCGAGGTCGCCGTCCGATGAGGCAGATCCTCTTCGCGGGAGCCATAGGGCTCTTCCTGACCCTGGTCGGCACCCCGCTGCTGATCAAACTTCTGGCCCGCAAGGGCTACGGGCAGTTCATCCGGGACGACGGCCCGCGTACCCACGGCAGTAAAAAGGGCACGCCCACCATGGGTGGTATCGCCTTCATCCTGGCCACGATCATCGCGTACGTCCTGGCGAAGGTGATCACGGGCGAGGAGATGCGCTTCTCCGGCGTCCTCGTCCTGTTCCTGATGGCCGGGATGGGCCTCGTCGGCTTCCTCGACGACTACATCAAGATCGTCAAGCAGCGCTCGCTGGGCCTGCGTGCCAAGGCGAAGATGGCCGGTCAGCTGATCGTCGGCATCGCCTTCGCGGTGCTCTCGCTCCAGTTCGCCGACCTCCGCGGCAACACCCCGGCATCGACCCGGCTCTCCTTCGTCGAGGACTTCGGCTGGTCGATCGGACCGGTGCTGTTCGTCGTCTGGGCCCTGTTCATGATTCTCGCCATGTCCAACGGCGTGAACCTGACGGACGGTCTGGACGGCCTCGCCACCGGCGCGTCGGTGATGGTCTTCGGCGCGTACACCTTCATCGGGCTGTGGCAGTTCCAGGAGTCCTGCGCCAACGCGACGACCCTGACCAACCCGGAAGCCTGTTTCGAGGTGAGAGATCCGCTCGACCTCGCGGTCGTCGCCTCGGCCCTGATGGGCGCCTGCTTCGGCTTCCTGTGGTGGAACACCTCGCCCGCCAAGATCTTCATGGGTGACACCGGTTCGCTCGCCCTCGGCGGAGCGCTCGCCGGTCTCGCGATCTGCTCCCGCACCGAGTTCCTGATGGCCATCCTCGGCGGCCTCTTCGTGATGATCACCATGTCGGTGGTCATCCAGGTCGGCTCGTTCAAGATGACCGGCAAGCGGGTCTTCCGCATGGCGCCGCTCCAGCACCACTTCGAACTCAAGGGGTGGTCCGAAGTCCTTGTCGTGGTGCGCTTCTGGATCATCCAGGGCATGTGCGTGATCGTCGGACTCGGCCTCTTCTACGCGGGATGGGCAGCCAAGAAGTGAACGACGTGGACTGGCAGGGCAAGCACGTCACGGTGGCCGGGCTCGGCGTCAGCGGTATCCCCGCGGCCCGCGCCCTGCACGAGCGGGGGGCTCTCGTCACCGTCGTCAACGACGGCGACGACGAGCGCTCCCGCGCCCAGGCCGCCGAGCTGGAGGCGCTCGGAGTCACCGTGCGCCTCGGCGACGGCGACACCCTGCCGGAGTCCACCGAGCTCGTGGTCACGGCCCCCGGCTGGAAGCCCGGCAAGCCGCTCTTCAGGGCGGCCGCCGAGGGCGGCGTCCCCGTCT
This sequence comes from Streptomyces sp. NBC_01166, assembly GCF_045039765.1. NCBI lineage: Bacteria > Bacillati > Actinomycetota > Actinomycetes > Kitasatosporales > Streptomycetaceae > Streptomyces > Streptomyces sp. NBC_01166. The sequence continues at coordinate 2,322,359 of NZ_CP108613.1, read as the reverse complement.
GGGGCGACGTCGAACTCGCCTGGCGGCTGCGGGGTCCCGATGCCGCACCCTGGCTCGCGGTCACCGGCACCAACGGCAAGACCACGACCGTGCGGATGCTCGCCTCGATCCTCGAGGCCGCCGGCCTGCGCACGGCCGCGGTCGGCAACATCGGGGTCTCCCTGCTGGACGCCGTGCTCGGCGACGAGACGTACGACGTACTCGCCGTCGAGCTCTCCAGCTACCAGCTCCACTGGGCGCCCTCGCTGCGCGCCCACTCCGGTGCCGTCCTCAACCTGGCCCCGGACCACCTCGACTGGCACGGCTCCATGGCGGGTTACGCCGCCGACAAGGGCCGGATCTACGAGGGCAACAGCGTCGCCTGCGTCTACAACGCGCAGGACGGGGCGACGGAGGACCTCGTGCGCGAGGCCGACGTGGAGGAGGGCTGCCGGGCCATCGGGTTCACCCTCGGTACGCCGGGCCCCTCGCAGCTCGGGGTGGTCGACGGCATCCTCGTGGACCGGGCCTTCGTCGCCAACCGGCAGAAGCAGGCCCAGGAGCTCGCCGAGGTCGGCGACGTCAATCCGCCGGCCCCGCACAACATCGCCAACGCCCTGGCGGCGGCGGCCCTCGCCCGGGCCTTCGGCGTACCGCCGACGGCCGTGCGCGACGGGCTGCGTGCCTTCCGCCCCGACGCCCACCGCATCGAACACGTCGCCGACGTCTCGGGGGTCTCGTACATCGACGACTCCAAGGCCACCAACACCCATGCCGCCGAGGCCTCCCTCGCGGCCTACGAGCCGATCGTCTGGATCGCCGGCGGCCTCGCCAAGGGCGCCACCTTCGACGAACTGGTCAGCGGGGCCGCGAAGCGGCTGAGGGGTGTCGTGCTGATGGGCGCCGACCGGGCGCTGATCCGCGAAGCCCTGGCGCGACACGCCCCCGAGGTACCGGTGGTCGACCTCGACCGGACCGACACTGGGGCGATGTCCGCAGCGGTCCGTGAAGCGGCACGGCTGGCCCGGCACGGTGACACCGTCCTGCTGGCCCCGGCCTGTGCCTCGATGGACATGTTCGTCAACTACAACAAGCGGGGCGAGGCGTTCGCGGACGCGGTCCGCCAACTCGCCGACGAGAGCGCCTGACGGGCCCGGCCTCCGCGTCGTACTGTCCCGGAGGACCGGGAGGGTTCCGGGACCCGGCACGAGCAGCACCGCCGGGGCCGGGGCCCCGGGCGAAAGCCCCGGGCACGAGCAGTGGAGGGGACAGCGACAATGCCGGCCGACGAGAGCTCAGCCGCGCGCGGAGCCGGCCGTTCACGGGCCACCGCCGCGATCAGCCGGGTGCTCACCCGGCCCCTGCTCGCCGGGCCGCTGCCCGCGGGCTCCGGGCCGCCGGCCGGGCTCGCCCTGCGGAGCCGGCCCGCCGCAGGCCCCCGACGGCCCCCCTCGCCGCGTGGCGGGGGACCGTCGAGGTCCGGCGGCGGGCAGCCCCGGCCGCGCCGGGGCGCCGGGGTGCGGCGGACGTACGAGCGGGCACGACGGGCCTGGGACCGGCCTCTGACCGCGTACTACCTGATCCTCGGTGCCGGCATGCTCATCACCGTGCTCGGCCTCGTCATGGTCTACTCCGCCTCGATGATCAAGGCGCTGGAGCTGGCACGGCCCGGCACCTACTTCTTCCGCAAGCAGTTCCTCGCCGCCGTGATCGGGGCCGGCCTGATGCTGCTGGCCTCCAGGATGCCCGTCAAACTCCACCGGGCGCTGGCCTACCCGCTGCTCATGGGCACGGTCTTCCTGATGGTCCTGGTCCAGGTGCCGGGGATAGGGATGTCGGTCAACGGCAACCAGAACTGGATCTATCTCGGCGGCCCCTTCCAGCTCCAGCCCAGCGAGTTCGGCAAGCTCGCCCTCATCCTCTGGGGCGCCGACCTGCTCGCCCGCAAGCAGGACAAGCGGCTGCTGGCCCAGTGGAAGCACATGCTCGTGCCGCTCGTGCCGGTCGCCTTCATGCTGCTCGGACTGATCATGCTCGGCGGCGACATGGGCACCGCGATCATCCTGACCGCGATCCTCTTCGGCCTGCTCTGGCTCGCGGGCGCTCCCACCAGGCTCTTCGCCGGTGTGCTCGCCTTCGCGTGCCTCATCGGCTTCCTGCTCATCAAGACCAGCCCCAACCGGATGTCCCGCCTAGGCTGCATCGGAGCGTCCGAACCCGGCCCCGGCGACTCGTGCTGGCAGGCGGTGCACGGGATCTATGCTCTCGCCTCAGGCGGATGGTTCGGTTCCGGGCTCGGCGCGAGTGTGGAAAAATGGGGTCAACTTCCCGAACCCCACACCGACTTCATCTTCGCCATCACCGGGGAGGAACTGGGCCTGGCGGGGACGCTGTCGGTGCTGGCCCTCTTCGCGGCTCTAGGCTATGCGGGTATCCGCGTGGCCGGACGCACGGAGGACCCCTTCGTGAGGTACGCAGCGGGAGGCGTGACCACCTGGATCACGGCGCAGGCCGTGATCAACATCGGTGCGGTGCTCGGCCTGTTGCCGATCGCCGGTGTCCCGTTGCCGCTGTTCTCCTACGGGGGTTCCGCCCTGCTGCCGACCATGTTCGCCGTGGGACTCCTGATCGCCTTCGCGCGGGAGGACCCGGCGGCGAGAGCGGCCCTGGCCATGCGGAGGCCCGGGGTCAGATGGAAGACGATGAGACGGCGCGTCACGAAGCGTCCGTCCGGAGAGCGGTGAATTTCGGTGCATGTCGTACTCGCCGGCGGGGGGACCGCCGGGCACATCGAGCCCGCGCTTGCCCTCGCAGACGCCCTGCGGAGGCAGGACCCGACCGTGGGAATCACTGCCCTCGGCACGGAGCGCGGACTCGAGACCAGGCTCGTACCCGAGCGGGGGTACGACCTGGCACTGATCCCTGCCGTACCGCTGCCGCGTAAGCCCACACCCGAGCTGATCACCGTCCCGGGGCGGCTGCGCGGCACCATCAAGGCCGCCGAGCAGATCCTGGAGCGCACCAAGGCTGACTGCGTGGTCGGCTTCGGCGGCTACGTCGCCCTGCCGGGCTACCTGGCGGCCAAGCGCGCAGGGGTCCCGATCGTCGTCCACGAGGCCAACGCCCGGCCGGGCCTGGCCAACAAGATCGGTTCGCGGTACGCCCACGGGGTCGCCGTCTCCACCCCGGACAGCAAGCTGCGCGGAGCCCGCTACATCGGCATCCCGCTGCGCCGCACCATCGCCACCCTCGACCGGGCCCGGGTCCGCCCGGAGGCGCGTGCCGCCTTCGGTCTCGACCCCAACCTGCCGACGCTGCTCGTCTCCGGCGGCTCGCAGGGCGCCCGCCACCTCAACGAGGTGGTCACGCGGATCGCACCGCTGCTCCAGCGGTCCGGAATCCAGATCCTGCACGTGGTCGGTCCGAAGAACGAATTGCCGCGCATCGACAACATGCCGGGGATGCCGCCCTACATCCCGGTACCGTACGTGGACCGGATGGATCTCGCGTACGCCGCGGCCGACATGATGCTCTGCCGCGCGGGCGCGATGACCGTCGCCGAGCTCTCCGCCGTCGGGCTGCCCGCCGCCTACGTCCCGTTGCCGATCGGCAACGGCGAACAGCGGCTCAACGCCCAGCCGGTGGTCAACGCCGGCGGTGGTCTGCTGGTGGACGACGCGGCGCTCACCCCGGAATGGGTGCAGGGCAACGTCCTTCCGGTGCTCTCGGACCCGCACCGGCTGTACGAGATGTCCCGTGCCGCCGCGGAGTTCGGGCGACGGGACGCCGACGACCTGCTCGTCGGCATGGTGTACGAAGCGATTGCCGCACGCCGCAAGGCGTGAGGCGGTGCGGACCCGGGGCACGCGCCCCGGGTCCGGCGAAGGAGCGAGCGTGGCCGGACCGACGACCGCCCAGCGCGGTGAGGCCGAGCGGGCCGACACCCCGGCCCGCCCGCCGCACATCGGCCCCCAGGGGCGAAGACTGACGGGCCGTACGCGGCTCGTCCTGGCCGCTGTCGGCCTCGTGCTGACCGCCGCCGGCACGGTCTGGGTGCTCTACGGCTCGTCCTGGCTGAGGCTGGAGCGGGTCACGACCACCGGCACCGACGTGCTCACGCGGAGGGAAGTGGAAGCCGCCGCGGCGGCCCCGGTGGGGTCCCCGCTGATTTCCGTGGACACCGGGGTGATCGCGGACCGGTTGCGCCAGAAGTTGCCTCGTATCGACTCCGTGGATGTCGTACGGTCATGGCCACACGGTGTCAGCCTTAAGGTGACCGAACGGAAACCGGTCCTGTTGGTCGAAAAAGGCACAAAGTTCATTGAAGTGGACGGAAAAGGCGTGCGCTTCGCAACTGTGGACAAGGCGCCGCCGCGTGTACCGCTGCTCGAATTGACGCCTGATCAGTCGGCCAGCCTGCGCCGCTTCGGCAGTGACCGTCTGCTGCGCGAAGCGGTCCGTGTCGCGGGGGACCTTCCGGGGCAGGTGGCGGGGGAGACCAGGACCGTGCGGGTCACCTCGTACGACTCCGCCGTCCTCGAACTGACCGGGGGGCGGACCGTGATGTGGGGCAGCAGTGAGGAAGGGCCCGTGAAGGCGCGGGTGCTCACCGCTCTCATGAAAGCGTCTCCCAAAGCGGGACACTTCGACGTGAGTGCTCCCACCGCCCCTGCGGCGTCCAAGAGTTGACGCACGTTTGGCCTGGCCAGCCCCCTGGTTGGTCAGCGCTACGGGTGATCACATAGGGTGAAAAGAAAAACGGGAGGTTCGGCGTGTTCGTTGAACGTGCGCCACTTGTCGACTTAGTGTCCTGTTCGGAAGAGTCCAAGAAGCAGACACACTGGTAACCCTAAACTTCAACGTTAGGGTTTGGGTCGGCGTCCGGACCGACCCAATCGGCATCCGTCGTCGCGGCGGGACTACCGCGAAGCGACGACACGTAACTCGAGGCGAGAGGCCTTCGACGTGGCAGCACCGCAGAACTACCTCGCAGTCATCAAGGTCATCGGTGTCGGCGGCGGTGGTGTCAATGCCATCAACCGAATGATCGAGGTCGGTCTCAAGGGCGTCGAGTTCATCGCGATCAACACCGATGCGCAAGCACTGTTGATGAGCGACGCCGACGTCAAGCTCGACGTCGGCCGTGAACTCACCCGTGGCCTCGGCGCCGGGGCGAACCCGGCCGTCGGTCGTAAGGCGGCAGAGGACCACCGTGAGGAGATCGAGGAGGTCCTCAAGGGGGCCGACATGGTCTTCGTCACCGCCGGAGAAGGCGGCGGCACCGGCACCGGCGGCGCACCCGTCGTCGCCAACATCGCGCGCTCGCTGGGCGCCCTGACGATCGGCGTGGTCACCCGCCCGTTCACATTCGAGGGCCGGCGACGCGCGAACCAGGCGGAGGACGGCATCGCCGAGCTCCGCGAAGAGGTCGACACCCTCATCGTCATTCCCAACGACCGGCTGCTGTCCATCTCGGACCGCCAGGTCAGCGTGCTCGACGCGTTCAAGTCGGCCGACCAGGTGCTGCTCTCGGGTGTCCAGGGCATCACCGACCTCATCACCACCCCGGGCCTGATCAACCTCGACTTCGCCGACGTCAAGTCGGTCATGTCCGAGGCCGGATCGGCTCTCATGGGCATCGGATCCGCCCGTGGCGACGACCGCGCGGTGGCCGCCGCGGAGATGGCGATCTCCTCGCCGCTCCTGGAGGCGTCCATCGACGGCGCCCGCGGTGTCCTGCTCTCGATCTCCGGCGGCAGCGACCTCGGTCTCTTCGAGATCAACGAGGCCGCCCAGCTGGTGAGCGAGGCGGCCCACCCCGAGGCGAACATCATCTTCGGCGCGGTCATCGACGACGCGCTGGGCGACGAGGTGCGGGTCACCGTCATCGCCGCGGGCTTCGACGGCGGACAGCCGCCGGCCCGCCGGGAGAACGTCCTCGGATCCAGTGCCGGCAAGCGCGAGGAGTCGGCTCCGCCGGCCCGGACCGCCGAGCCGGCCCGCCAGAGCGGCGGACTGGGCTCCGTGCCCCCGCGCGAGGAGCCCCAGACGCCGGCCGAGCCGGCGCCCGTGGCGAACGAGACCTCGCTGCCGCCGGTCACCCCGCCGCACGTCCCGACGGCCCGTCCCTACCAGGACAACCAGGCCGAAGAGCTGGACGTACCGGACTTCTTGAAGTGATAGGTCCGCAGCACGCGGTGAAAGCCGCGGAGTCTTCGGCGGGCGGCGCCCATTTCGCCTTCACCGACAGGTGGGGCGGAGTGAGCGCCGTTCCGTACGAGGAGCTCAACCTCGGCGGTGCGGTCGGCGACGATCCCGCCGCCGTCGGCGCGAACCGTGCGCGCGCAGCCCGCTCCCTCGGTCTCGACCCGGCCCGGGTGGTCTGGATGAACCAGGTGCACGGGCGTGACGTGGCCGTGGTGGACGGCCCTTGGGGCGACGCCGCGGACATCCCCGCGGTGGACGCGGTGGTGACGGCGCGGCGCGGACTCCCGCTCGCGGTGCTCACCGCCGACTGCACGCCCGTGCTGCTCGCCGATCCGGCGGCCGGTGTGGTCGCCGCCGCCCACGCGGGAAGGCCCGGTCTGGTCGCGGGAGTCGTACCGGCCGCGGTCGAGGCCATGATCGCACTCGGGGCGGAACCGTCCCGGATCACCGCGCACACCGGACCGGCCGTCTGTGGACGGTGTTACGAGGTTCCGGAGCAGATGCGCGCCGAGGTCGCCGAAGCCGTCCCGGCATCGTGGTCGGAGACCGCTTGGGGAACACCCGCGGTGGACGTCACGGCCGGGGTCCACGCCCAGCTCGCGGAGCTCGGCGTCGGGGACCTGCACAGCTCGCCGTTCTGCACTCTGGAATCCGGCGACCATTTCTCGTACCGCCGCGACCGCACCACAGGACGGCTCGCCGGATATGTCTGGTTGGACTGATAAGACATGACGGATCGCAGGGCTCAACTCGCGGCGAACCTGGCACAGGTGGAGGAACGCATTGCTTCCGCCTGCGTCTCGGCCGGCCGCAAGCGGGAGGAAGTGACCCTCGTCGTGGTCACCAAGACCTACCCCGCGAGCGACGTGCGCATTCTGCACGAACTCGGTGTGCGGCAGGTCGCGGAGAATCGTGATCAGGACGCGGCGCCGAAAGCCGAGGCTTGTGCGGATCTGTCGCTCACATGGCACTTCGTCGGACAGTTGCAGACCAACAAAGTCCGGTCCGTGGCCGGTTATGCCGACGTGGTGCAGTCGGTGGACCGCGTGAAGCTGGTCACCGCACTCTCGGCCGCGGCCGTCCGGGGTGAGCGAGAGCTCGGCTGCCTCATCCAGGTCGCTCTCGACGCCGAGAGCGGTGAGCGAGGGGACCGGGGCGGGGTCGCGCCGGACGCGATCGAGGAGTTGGCGGCCGCGGTGGAAGCGGCGGAAGGGCTCAGGCTCGACGGCCTGATGACCGTCGCCCCGCTCGCCGGTCCCTACGCCGGCCGGCAACGGGCCGCGTTCGACCGCCTGATGGAATTCTCATCCCGCCTGCGCGGGAACCATCCGGCTGCGAACATGGTCTCTGCTGGGATGAGCGCGGACCTCGAGGACGCGGTGGCGGCCGGGGCGACACATGTACGCGTCGGTACGGCGGTACTCGGAGTCCGACCCCGGCTCGGGTAACGTCGCGAAGCAAGTCGGACCACAGCAGAAAATATGGTCATTCCCGCTTGAAGCGGGCAGGCCGGAGTGGATCTCGGGCACTTGGTGACACGAATGCCGATCCACCACAGAGCGGAGGACTCGGAGCATGGCCGGCGCGATGCGCAAGATGGCGGTCTACCTCGGCCTCGTGGAGGACGATGGGTACGACGGTCCGGGGTTCGACCCCGACGACGAATTCGAACCCGAGCCGGAGCCGGAGCGGGACCGGCGGCGGCACCAGCCCGCGCATCCTGTGGAGCGGGAACGGGACGAACCGGTGCGATCGGTACAGCCGCCCGCGCCGCGGGAACCGGTTCAGCTCCCGGCGGAAAGCGGACGACCCGCCCGAATCGCCCCCGTGGCATCCATCACACCTGACCGCCCGAACATGGAGAAGAACGCACCGGTGATCATGCCCAAGGTCGTGTCCGAGCGTGAGCCCTACAGGATCACCACGCTGCACCCCAGGACCTACAACGAGGCCCGTACCATCGGGGAACACTTCCGCGAAGGCACTCCGGTGATCATGAATCTCACGGAGATGGACGACACGGATGCGAAGCGACTTGTCGACTTTGCCGCAGGACTTGTCTTCGGTCTCCATGGCAGCATTGAGCGTGTGACGCAGAAGGTGTTCCTGTTGTCGCCTGCTAACGTCGATGTCACGGCGGAGGACAAGGCCCGCATCGCAGAGGGCGGGTTCTTCAACCAGAGCTGAGAACACCGGGAACAACCCGGCCGGGTGGCCGGGGCTACGAGAGCCAGGGGAGAGGGAAGCGCGGGACATGGGCATCGCACTGGATGTGGTCTATATCGCGCTGATGTGTTTCCTCATCGTGCTGATCTTCCGGCTGGTCATGGACTATGTCTTCCAGTTCGCACGTTCATGGCAGCCAGGCAAGGCGATGGTGGTCGTTCTCGAGGGCACTTACACTGTCACGGATCCACCGCTGAAGCTTCTGCGGCGGTTCATACCGCCGTTGCGTCTCGGGGGCGTGGCACTTGACCTGTCCTTCTTCGTTCTGATGATCATCGTCTACATTCTGCTCAACCTCCTGGGCAAACTTGCGAGCAGCGTGTGAACGATACGGTCTTGCCGACTGCCGACGACTACGTAGAGGTGAAGAAGAGATGCCGCTGACCCCCGAGGACGTGCGGAACAAGCAGTTCACGACCGTCCGCCTCCGAGAAGGCTATGACGAGGACGAGGTCGATGCCTTCCTCGACGAGGTCGAATCGGAACTGACCCGACTGCTCCGTGAGAACGAGGACCTGCGCGCCAAGCTGGCCGCGGCCACGCGTGCCGCCGCGCAGAACCAGCAGCAGCAGGGAATGCGGAAACCGCCGGAGCAGCAGGACCGGCCGGGGGCCCCGGTGCCCGCCGCCATATCTGGTCCGCCGGTACAGCAGCAGCAGCCCCCGCAGATGGGTCCCCCCCAGCTGCCCGGTGGAGCTCCGCAGCTGCCTGCCGGTCCCAGCGGCCATGGCCCCCAGGGTGGCCACGGTCCCGGTCCGCAGGGCCCGCACGGCCCCGGCCCGATGCAGGGCGGTCCCATGGGTGGCCCGATGGGCGGCCCCATGGGCGGTCACGCACCGCAGCAGCAGATGCAGCAGATGCAGCAGCAGCAGCAGATGCAGCAGCCCGGCCAGGGCGGTCCCGGTGGCGACAGCGCCGCCCGTGTCCTCTCCCTTGCTCAGCAGACCGCCGACCAGGCGATCGCGGAGGCCCGTTCCGAGGCCAACAAGATCGTCGGCGAGGCGCGCAGCCGTGCCGAGGGCCTCGAGCGTGACGCCCGTGCCAAGGCGGACGCCCTGGAGCGGGACGCGCAGGAGAAGCACCGCGTGGCGATGGGCTCGCTGGAGTCGGCCCGCGCGACGCTGGAGCGCAAGGTCGAGGACCTGCGTGGCTTCGAGCGCGAGTACCGGACCCGTCTGAAGTCCTACCTGGAGAGCCAGCTGCGTCAGCTGGAGACCCAGGCCGACGACTCGCTGGCTCCGCCGCGGACGCCCGCCGCCGCCTCGCTGCCGCCGTCGCCTTCGCTGGCTCCGGCCGGTGCGGGTGCGATGGGGCACACCATGGGTGGCAACCACGGTGGTCACGGCAACCAGCAGATGGGTGGCGGCAACCAGTCGATGGGCGGTGGCCCGTCGTACGGCGGCGGCCAGCAGCAGATGTCGCCCGCGATGACGCAGCCGATGGCACCGGTGCGGCCGCAGGCGCCGCAGCCGATGCAGCAGGCGCCGTCGCCGATGCGTGGGTTCCTGATCGACGAGGACGACAACTGAGCGGTTCGCGCTCGCTGAGCGCGTAGCCGTCGGCAGGCTGAGGGCCGGGCCCCGGGTTTTCCCGGGGCCCGGCCCTTTTGCGTGCCCTGTCCGCGGGTGGGCCGGCGGGCTGGGTGGGGTGGGCCGCTGCGGGGGGCTTGTCCCCCCTTCCCATGACCGGGGGCTCCGCCCCCGGACCCCCCGCTCCTCAATCGCCGGAGGGGCTGGGAGGTGTTCCCGAGGGGCGGGACGGGCGTCCCGGGTGGGGGCCGGGGGCTGGTTGCATCCCGGACAGGAGGAGGCGCCGGGGTGAGGCTTGGCCGGGGTTCGGCCTCCCCGGTGAGGGAGGGGGCCTGCTCCCCGGGGACCCGGGCTGGCATCTCCCCGGGGGCGAGCCCTGGCTGGGGTCCGGCTTTCCGGCAGGGGAGGGGCGGCTCCCCGGGGCCGGGCTGGGGGTCTCCTCGGGGGCGAGCCCTGGCTGGGGTCCGGCTTCCCAGCAGGGGAGGCCTCCGTCCCTGGAGCCCGGCCTGGGGCTCGGCCTTCCCGGGGGCTGGGAGCCGCAGGACCGGGTCCCGGTGCTGGGGGCGCCCCGGAAAGACGGAGCGGCCCGCCCATCCGGTCGGATGGGCGGGCCGCTCAGGCCGTGCGTGTCAGTGCTTGCGGAGGCGGAACGTGAGGGCGAGGCCCTCGTCCTCGAACGGGGTGCCGTACGTGTCGTCCGCCTCACCCTGCGCGTAGTCCAGGGCCAGGACCTCGTCCGCGATCAGCGTCGCGTGGGCGGTCAGGGCCTCGGCCGTCGCGGGGGACGCGGACGTCCAGCGGACCGCGATCCGGTCCGCCACGTCCAGGCCGCTGTTCTTGCGTGCCTCCTGGATCAGCCGGATCGCGTCACGGGCGAGTCCGGCGGCCCGCAGCTCCGGGGTGATCTCCAGGTCCAGGGCGACCGTCGCGCCCGAGTCGGACGCCACCGACCAGCCCTCGCGGGGGGTCTCCGTGATGATGACCTCGTCGGGGGCGAGGGTGATCTGCTCACCGTCGACCTCCACCGAGGCCGTGCCCTCGCGCAGAGCCAGGCTGAGCGCGGCGGCGTCGGCGTTCGCGACGGCCTTGGCCACCGCCTGGACGCCCTTGCCGAACCGCTTGCCCAGCGCGCGGAAGTTCGCCTTCGCCGTGGTGTCGACCAGTGAGCCGCCGACCTCCGAGAGCGAAGCCAGGGAGGAGACGTTCAGCTCCTCCGTGATCTGGGCGCGCAGCTCCGGTGTGAGCGACTCGAAGCCTGAGGCCGCGACCAGGGCGCGCGACAGCGGCTGCCGGGTCTTGACCCCCGACTCGGCACGCGTGGCGCGGCCGAGCTCCACCAGGCGGCGCACCAGCGCCATCTGCGAGGAGAGAGCGGGGTCGATCGCCGCCGGGTCCGCCTTGGGCCAGTCGGACAGGTGCACCGACTCCGGGGCGTCCGGGGTGACGGGGATGATCAGGTCCTGCCAGACCCGCTCCGTGATGAACGGCGTCAGCGGGGCCAGCAGCCGGGTGATCGTCTCCACGACCTCGTGCAGCGTGCGCAGCGCCGCCTTGTCGCCCTGCCAGAAGCGGCGGCGCGAGCGGCGGACGTACCAGTTGGACAGGTCGTCGACGAACGCCGAGAGCAGCTTGCCGGCGCGCTGGGTGTCGTAACCCTCCAGAGCCTTGGTGACCCCGTCCACCAGGGCGCCGAGCTCGCTCAGCAGCCAGCGGTCCAGGACCGTGCGGTCGGCGGGGGCCGGGTCGGCCGCCGACGGCGCCCAGTTCGACGTACGGGCGTACAGGGCCTGGAAGGCCACCGTGTTCCAGTACGTGAGGAGCGTCTTGCGGACGACCTCCTGGATCGTGCCGTGGCCCACCCGGCGCGCGGCCCAGGGGGAGCCGCCCGCCGCCATGAACCAGCGGACCGCGTCGGCGCCGTGCTGGTCCATCAGCGGGATCGGGTCGAGGGTGTTGCCCAGGTGCTTGGACATCTTCCGGCCGTCCTCGGCGAGGATGTGGCCCAGGCAGACCACGTTCTCGTAACTGGACTTGTCGAAGACGAGCGTGCCGACCGCCATCAGCGTGTAGAACCAGCCGCGGGTCTGGTCGATGGCCTCCGAGATGAACTGCGCCGGATAGCGGGACTCGAAGACCTCCTTGTTCTTGTACGGGTAGCCCCACTGCGCGAACGGCATCGAACCCGAGTCGTACCAGGCGTCGATGACCTCCGGGACGCGGTACGCCTCCAGCTGGCAGTTCTCGTGCGAGCAGGTGAACGTGATCTCGTCGACGAACGGCCGGTGCGGGTCCAGTCCCGACTGGTCGGCGCCGGTGAGCTCGGACAGCTCGGCGCGGGAGCCCACGCAGGTCAGGTGGTTGTCCTCGCAGCGCCAGATCGGCAGCGGGGTGCCCCAGTAGCGGTTACGCGACAGTGCCCAGTCGACGTTGTTGGTCAGCCAGTCGCCGAAGCGGCCGTTCTTGACCGAGTCCGGGAACCAGTTGGTCTTCTCGTTCTCCTGGAGCAGCCGGTCCTTGACCGCCGTCGTGCGGATGTACCAGGACGGCTGCGCGTAGTAGAGGAGGGCCGTGTGGCAGCGCCAGCAGTGCGGGTAGCTGTGCTCGTACGGGACGTGGCGGAAGAGCTTGCCGCGTGCGGCCAGGTCCTCGGTGAGAGCCTCGTCGGCCTTCTTGAAGAAGACGCCGCCGACCAGCGGGAGGTCCTCCTCGAAGGTGCCGTCGGGGCGGACCGGGTTGACGACCGGCAGGCCGTACGCGCGGCAGACGAGGAGGTCGTCGGCGCCGAAGGCGGGGGACTGGTGGACCAGACCCGTGCCGTCCTCGGTCGTGACGTACTCGGCGTTGACGACGTAGTGCGCCTCGCTCGGGAACTCGACGAGCTGGAACGGGCGTTCGTACGTCCAGCGCTCCATCTCGCGGCCGGTGAAGGTCTCACCGGTGAGCTCCCAGCCCTCGCCGAGCGCCTTCTCGACCAGCGGCCGGGCCACGACGAGCTTCTCCTCGCCGTTCGTCGCGACCACGTAGTCGACGTCGGGGTGGGCGGCGACGGCGGTGTTGGAGACCAGGGTCCACGGCGTGGTCGTCCAGACCAGCAGCGCGGCCTCGCCGGCCAGCGGGCCGGACGTGAGCGGGAAGCGTACGAAGACCGAGGGGTCGACGACCGTCTCGTAGCCCTGGGCCAGCTCGTGGTCCGAGAGGCCGGTGCCGCAGCGGGGGCACCAGGGGGCGACGCGGTGGTCCTGGACCAGCAGGTCCTTGTTGAAGATCTCCTTCAGCGACCACCACACGGAGTCGACGTACTCGGGGTCCATCGTGCGGTAGGCGTCGTCCAGGTCGACCCAGTAACCCATGCGGGTCGTGAGCTCGCTGAACGCGTCGGTGTGGCGGGTCACGGACTCACGGCACTTCGCGTTGAACTCGGCGATGCCGTAGGCCTCGATGTCCTTCTTGCCGTTGAAGCCCAGCTCCTTCTCCACCGCGAGCTCGACCGGCAGGCCATGGCAGTCCCAGCCGGCCTTGCGGCCGACGTGGTAGCCCTGCATGGTGCGGAAGCGCGGGAAGACGTCCTTGAAGACGCGGGCCTCGATGTGGTGGGCCCCGGGCATGCCGTTGGCCGTCGGGGGGCCCTCGTAGAAGACCCACTCGGGGCGGCCCTCGGACTGTTCGAGGCTCTTGTCGAAGACCTTGCTGTCGCGCCAGAAGTCGAGCACGGCGTGCTCGAGGGCGGGCAGGTCGACCTGGGCGGGTACCTGGCGGTACTGCGGCGATGTCATGTGCGGGCTTCCTCCGGCGGACGTCTTCCACTTCCGTCGGAGGGACGAGAGCCTGGTCAGCTCCCGCGGTACCACCCTCCTTGGCCCCGGGCATGCGCCTGTGGCCCCCTCATTGGGGTCGCGATGCCGGGTCTAGTCGCCCTGGGACGGCGGGCCGGGCCCACTGTCCAAAGCTTTCTTCCGGCGGCTCCGGGCTGATCTTCACGACGCGCTCGCCCCCGGGCTCCCACCGTCCCCGGGTCGCTCCTGGCTGCGTACGACGCTACTCGTCCCATCCATGCCTCTCGCTGCGGCCAGTGTACGGGCCCTCGCGGGCGACGGCCGACCGGTTTTCGACCGACAGGCACGTGGGAGGTGCTTGCACCCGAATGGCCAGTCGGGACGGACGGAGTCTCCGGAGGGCGTGCGAGGACGGATTACCGGGCGGGGAGCTGGGCACAACGGTTTCAGGCGCGCCACCGACCGGCAGGGGGAGGGGGCGAACCGGCGGCGTGCCCCGTTGCCGCGGAGCTGGGGTCGATTTATCGTCCCAGCACGATTCGCGTGCAAGATCACAATATGTGAAGGGGCCGCGGCCATGGTGGCGAAGAAGACCGCCGCATCGAGATCGGCGTCCGAGAGATCCACGGCTGCGGCTGCCGAGGAGAAGGCCGCCGGGAAGAGGACGGCGGACCATCCGCCGGCACCGGAACAGGCCGGTCAGGACCCGGCGCATCACGAGCCGGCGAAGAAGAGCACGGCGAGGAAGAGCACGGCGAAGAAGAGCACGGCGAAGAAGAGCGCAGCCAAGAAGGCGTCGAAGAAGGCCACGGGGGCGGCCCAGGCCGCCGAGCAGACAGGAGCCCACACGGTGGTAGCCAAGAAGAGCGCGGCCCGGACCACGGCTGTAGGAGAGGGCACCGCGACCGCGGTCCCCCCGGCCAGGGGCGGCGCCGCGACGGCGCCCGGAGACCTGGCGGTCAGGCCGGGGGAGGACCCCTGGACCCCCGAGGAGGTCGACGCGGCGCGGACCGAGCTGGCCGGCGAGGTCCTGCGGCTGCGCACCGAGCTGGAGGCGTCGGGCGCGGCGCTCGCCGGCCTGATGCGCGACTCGGGGGACGGAGCGGGGGACGACGACGCGGACACCGGCACGAAGAACATCACCAGGGAGCACGAGCTCTCCCTGGCGGCCCACGCCCAGGAGACCCTGGACCAGACCGAGCGGGCGCTCGCCAGGCTCGACGCGGGCACCTACGGGCTCTGCGAGGTCTGCGGCAAGCCGATCGGCAAGGCGCGGATGCAGGCCTTCCCCCGGGCCACGCTCTGCGTGGAGGACAAGCAGAAGCAGGAGCGGCGCGGCTAGGGGCCGCCGTCCGTCCGGGTCGGGGCCCGACCCGGACGGAAGACCTCAGGGACCTGGGCTGACCCGGACGAAGACCTCAAGGGCCGGGCCGACCCGACGGAAGACCTCAAGGGCGGTGGAAGCCGGTGAGGTCCGGGTCCTGACGCCCCTGATCCCCCGGGGGTGTCGTACCCTCGTCCTCAGTCAGGCACCTAGGTTGAGGGACTCACGTGGCAGAGGCGGAGCGCATCATCGGTACGCCGGATATCCCTGATGCCGAGGGGGCCGAGGGGGCTGAGCCCCAGCAGCCCGCCGGGGGCTCGACCCCGGCAGGGAGCGACGAGCCCGGCAGCGGCCGGGGCAGGAAGAAGATCCTGGTACTGCTCGGTGTGGCCGTCCTGGCCTACCTCCTGGACCTGGTCAGCAAGATGATCGTGGTCGCGAAGCTGGAGCACGAGGAGCCGATCGAGATCTTCGGCGACTGGCTGAAGCTCGACGCGATCCGTAACGCGGGCGCCGCCTTCGGGATCGGTGAGGCATTCACCGTGATCTTCACCGCCATCGCGGCCGTCGTGATCATCGTGATCGTCCGGCTCGCCCGCAAGCTCTACAGCCTGCCCTGGGCCATCGCCCTCGGCATGCTGCTCGGCGGAGCGCTCGGCAACCTCACCGACCGCATCTTCCGCGCGCCCGGGGTCTTCGAGGGCGCGGTGGTCGACTTCATCGCCCCCGCGCACTTCGCCGTCTTCAACCTCGCCGACTCGGCGATCGTCTGCGGCGGAATCCTCATCGTGATCCTTTCCTTCAAGGGCCTGGACCCCGACGGCACCGTGCACAAGGACTAGCGGGCGCAAGGCATACTCGACTGGTGAGTACGTATCCCGAGGTCCGCACCCTGCCCGTACCCGACGGCCTGGAGGGCGAGCGTGTCGACGCCGCCATCTCCCGGATGTTCGGGTTCTCCCGCACCAAGGCCGCCGAGCTGGCCGCTGCCGGGAAGGTCCAGGTGGACGGCGCGGTGGCCGGGAAGTCCGAGCGGGTGCACGGCGGTGCCTGGCTGGAAGTGGAGATGCCCCAGGCACCCGCTCCGGTCCAGGTCGTCGCCGAGCCCGTCGAGGGCATGGAGATCGTCCATGACGACGACGACATAGTCGTCATCATGAAGCCGGTCGGCGTCGCCGCCCACCCCAGCCCCGGCTGGACCGGCACCACCGTCATCGGCGGCCTCGCCGCGGCCGGCTACCGCATCTCGACGTCGGGCGCCGCCGAGCGCCAGGGCATCGTGCACCGGCTGGACGTCGGCACCTCCGGCCTGATGGTCGTGGCCAAGTCCGAGCGGGCGTACACCCTGCTCAAGGCGCAGTTCCGCGACCGGGTCGTCGAGAAGAAGTACCACGCCCTCGTGCAGGGCCACCCCGACCCGATGAGCGGCACCATCGACGCCCCCATCGGCCGTCACCCGCAGCACGACTACAAGTGGGCCGTCACCGCCGAGGGCAAGCCCTCCGTGACGCACTACGACCTCATCGAGGCCTACCGCGCGGCCAGCCTGCTCGACATCAAGCTGGAGACCGGGCGCACGCACCAGATCCGCGTGCACATGTCCGCGCACCGCCACCCCTGCGTCGGCGACCTGACCTACGGCGCCGACCCCACGCTGGCCAAGCGCCTCGGCCTGACCCGGCAGTGGCTGCACGCGGTCCGGCTCGGCTTCGAGCACCCGGCCGACGGCGGCTGGGTCGAATTCGAGAGCGTCTACCCGGACGACCTGCGCCACGCCCTCGACACGATCGCCGCGGAGAGCGAATGAACCCCGGGCCGGCCCCGTACAGCACCCGAAGGGCCCTCGGCGAGAGCGACCTCGCGGCGTGCTTCCAGGTCCGCAAGGACGTCTTCGTCGGCGAGCAGCAGGTCCCCGAGGAGATCGAGTACGACGCCCATGACGCCACCGCGGTGCACGTCATCGCCGTAGCCGCGGACGGCTCCGCGCTCGGCACCGGACGGCTGCTGCACGGTCAGGACGCGGCGGACAGGACCGGCGGCGACCTGACCGTGGGTTCGCTCGGCCGGCTCGCCGTGACCCGCGAGGCCCGTGGACTGGGCGTCGGGGCCGCTCTGGTCCGCGCCATAGAGGAGCAGGCCCGCACGCTCGGCCTGGCCGCCGTGGACCTGCACGCCCAGACGCACGCGCTCGGCTTCTACGAGCGGCTCGGCTACGCGGCCTACGGGCCGGAGTTCCCGGACGCAGGGATCCCGCACCGGGCCATGCGCCGCGCGCTCTGACCCGCGCGGCCCGCAGGGGGCTGCCGCAGGTCCGAGGGGTGCGCGTGACAGGCTGGGAGCTCTGACCGGCTGATCAACACGGGCCCGGAGGCCCGCGCGCGCTGCGGAAGGCACAACGTGGACCAGATGGCGCTCCTGCTCCTGCTCCTGCTCGGAGCGGTGGTCACGGTGCCGCTCGGGGAGCGCCTGCGTCTCCCGGCACCGATCCTGATGACCCTCGCCGGGATCGTCATGGCCTTCGCCAGTTTCGTGCCCGACGTGGACATCCCGCCGGAGTTCATCCTCCCCGCCCTCCTGCCGCCGTTGCTCTACGCCTCCGTACAGCGCACCTCCTGGCGGCAGTTCGCGGCCAACCGACGGCCGATCTTCCTGCTGGCCGTCGCCCTCGTCTTCGTCACCACGGCGGCCGTCGCGGCCGTCGCGAACGCGCTGGTCCCCGGTCTGCCGATCGCCGCCGCCGTGGCCCTGGGGGCGCTCGTCGCCCCGCCCGATCCGGTCGCGGCGACGGCCGTGGCCGGCTCGGTCGGGCTGCCGCGCCGGCTCGTGTCGATCCTGGAGGGCGAGGGGCTGTTCAACGACGTCACGGCCATCGTCCTCTACCACGTGGCGATCGCCGCCGCCGTCAGCGGCACCTTCTCGCTGCCGGCCGCGTTCGGCCTGCTCATCCTCTCCGCCGTCGTCGCCGTGGTGGTCGGCCTGGTGCTCGGCTGGCTCACCATCAAACTGATGGGTTACCTGGGGGACACCACCCTCCAGGTCGGCCTGACCCTCCTCGTGCCCTTCGTCAGTTACGTACTCGCCGAGGAGCTGATGGGCTCGGGCGTGCTCGCCGTCCTCACCACCGCGCTCTTCCTCGCCGAGCACACCGCGGACGCCGACGACGTCCTCGGGCGGCTCACCGGCCGGTCCTTCTGGGAGATCGTCGACACCCTCATCACGGGCGTCGCCTTCGGCCTGATCGGCCTCGAACTGCACAACGTCTTCGGCACCGCCGACGGACACGAACTGCGCCTGCTGGGCTGGGGCCTCGCCGTCGCCGCGGTCGTCATCGGCGTCCGGCTCCTCTGGCTGCTGCCCGCCGCCTGGCTCGCCAAGCGGCTGCACACCCGGCGTGACGTCAGCGAGGAGATCCCCACCGGCGTGCGCGAGACCGTCATCATGTGGTGGGCGGGGATGCGGGGAGTCGCCTCCGTCGCGCTGGCGCTGGCGATCCCGCTGGAGACGGACGACGGAAAGCCCTTCCCAGGCCGGGACGAGATCGTCTTCATCGCCTTCGTCGTCATCATGGTGACCCTCGTCCTCCAGGGCCTGACGCTGCCGTGGCTCGTGCGCAAGCTCGGCGTCCGGGCGGACACCGAGGCCGAGCAGGCACTGGAGCGCGACCTCGCGATCCGGGCGGCCAAGGCGGCCAAGACCCGCCTCAAGGAGGTCCAGGACACCGAGGGACTCCCCGAGGAGGTCCTCGAGCGGCTGCAGCGCGCCGCGTACGACATCGGGGCGCGGATCAGCCCGGACATGGTCGACGAGGAGCGGCGCGAGGCGTACGCGCAGCGCGCCGAGCGCTTCAGGGAGGTCGCCCGGATCCAGCGCGAGATGATGTCCGCCGCCCGTCACGCGGTGCTCGCCGCGCGCAGCGAGCCCGGATCGGACCCCGAGGTGGTGGACCGGGTGCTGCGCTACCTGGACGTACGCAGCCTGCGCTGACCGACCCACCCACCCGCAGGGGACCGCTCAGCCGCGTCCTGTGCGGGGCGCCTTGCCCGGGGTCGGCACATGCCCGTTGGACGGCGTCAGGTCGGTGTCCGCACCCGTCAGCTCCCGCCAGTGGTCCCCCGGCGGCAGCGCCGCCGGCGACGTCACGACCCGGGGCAGCGCGTACGGGTGGTTGTCCCGGAGCCAGCCGATCATCTGCTCCCGCACCGCGCAGCGCACCGTCCAGATGTCGTCCGCGTCCTTCGCGGTGACCACCGCCCGCACCTCGATCGTGGTCGGGGTGGTGTCCGTGACGGCCAGGGACCAGTCGCGGCCGTCCCAGGCGGCGCACTCACCGAGGATCTCGCGCAGCCGGTCACGCATCGCCGCGACCGGGGCCGAGTGGTCGAGCTGGAAGAAGACGGTGCCGGTCATCTGCACGCCGCCGCGCGACCAGTTCTCGAAAGGGTTGCTCGTGAAGTAGGACACGGGCATCGTGAACCGCCGCTCGTCCCAGGTCCGCACGGTGAGGAAGGTCAGGGTGATCTCCTCCACCGTGCCCCATTCCCCGTCGACCACCACGGTGTCACCGAGCCGCACCATGTCGCCGAAGGCGATCTGGAACCCGGCGAAGAGGTTGCCGAGCGTCGACTGGGCCGCGACACCGGCGACGATGCCGAGCACACCGGCCGAGGCCAGCATCGAGGTGCCGACGGACTGCATCGCGGGGAAGGTGAGCAGCATCGCCGCGACCGCGACCGTCGCCACCACCGCGGTGACCACACGCTGGATCAGCGTGACCTGGGTCCGGACCCGGCGCACACGCGCGGGGTCGCGGGTCGAGGTCGCGTAACGGGCGTACGAGGACTGGACGATCGTGGCGGCGACGCGGATCACCAGCCAGGCCGACGCCCCGATCAGCACCAGGGTGAGGACCTGCCCGATCGCTTCCCGGTTGTCCCGCACGACGTCGATCCGGAGCTGGTCGAAGCTGGCCCTCAGCAGCGCCGTGCAGAGCACCACCTGCATGGGTGGACGGCAGAGCCGCAGCAGGCCCCAGAGAGGGGTCTCGTGATGACGGCTGTCGGCGCGGCGCAGCAGCAGATCGACCAGCCACCCCACCAGCAGGGTGATCAGCAGCGACCCGCCCAGCACGAGCACCGGCCGCAGTACGTTCTCCATTCCGTCGTCCTCCAAGAGTCGGGGCAGGCCTGGCACCATGGACCGCATGAACATCATGCTTTTCCACTCGATCTACGGTCTGAGGCCGGCCGTGCACGCTTCCGCCGAGCGGCTGCGCGCAGCAGGGCACGAGGTGCGCGTGCCCGATCTCTTCGAGGGGCACACCTTCGAAACGGTCGAGGACGGAATGGCCTTCAAGGAACAGGTGGGCAAGGAGGAGCTGCTCAAGCGGGCCGTCCTGGCCGCAGCGCCCTACTCCGACCAGGGCCTCGTGTACGCGGGATTCTCGTTCGGGGCGTCCGTGGCGCAGACCCTCTCGCTCGGCGACGCCAAGGCCCGCGGCCTGCTCCTGCTCCACGGCACGTCGGACATCGCCGAGAACGCCTCGGTGGACGAGCTGCCCGTACAGCTGCACGTCGCCGACCCCGACGTGTTCGAGTCGCCGGACTGGCTGAACAGCTGGTACCTCCAGATGCAGCGGACCGGGGCCGACGTCGAGATCTACCGCTATCCCGGGGCCGGGCACCTCTACACCGACCCCGATCTGCCCGACTTCGACCAGGACGCCGCCGACCTGACCTGGAAGGTGGCGCTCGGCTTCCTCGCCACGCTGTAGTCACGCGGCGGGGCCGCGCACCGGGGTGCGCGGCCCCGCCCGGGCCTCCGCCGGTCAGCGCACCGGCGCGTTCACCCGCTCGATCCGCTGCGTGCCGCTGAGCGTGCGGTAAGAGCGGACCCAGGACGACGTCGCGTCCTTCGCGGTCTTGTCGGAGACCGCGTAGTAGTCCATCTGCGAGCGCTCGGCCGTCACGTCGAGGACGCCGTAGCCGTGCGAGTCCAGATCGACCCACTTCACATGGCGGTTGGCCGTCTTCACCGCCGCCGCGGCGACGAGCGACACCGTCTGCGGAGCCACCCCCAGGATGTCGTCCAGGTTGTCCGAGGTCACCGACGTCACCACGAACTCGGTGGCCGCCGAGGCGGAGAGCGGATACGTCGCCGCCTTCACCGGTACGTCGTTGGCCCACGCCATGTGGATGTCGCCGGTCAGGAAGACCGTGTCGCTGACGCCGTTGTCCCGCAGATGGGAGATCAGCTCCTTGCGGTCGTCCGTGTAGCCGTCCCACTGGTCGACGTTGACCGCCAGCCCCTCGGCGGGCAGCCCCAGCAGCTCCGCCAGCGGCGCCAGCAGATGCGCCGGCAGCGCCCCGAAGGCGACCGGCGAGATCATCACCGAGGTGCCGACGAGCTTCCAGCGGGCATCCGACGCGGCCAGCCCGGCCTTCAGCCAGTCCAGCTGCGCCCGCCCCGTGATCGAGCGCCCGGGGTCGTCGACCGCGCCGTTGCCGATCGACGCCTGCTCGGAACGGAAGCTGCGCAGGTCGAGCAGGTGCAGCTCGGCGAGACCGCCGAAGCTCAGCCGCCGGTAGACGGTGCCCTCGGTGGAGGCACGGACCGGCATCCACTCGAAGTACGCCTGCTTCGCGGCGGCCACCCGGGCGGCCCAGGAGCCCTCCGTGCCGGGGGTGTGGTTCTCGGCTCCCCCCGACCAGGCGTCGTTGGCGAACTCGTGGTCGTCCCAGATGGCGATCACCGGGTGGGCGGCGTGCAGCGCCTGGAGGTCGGCGTCCGTCTTGTACGTGCCGTGCCGGAGGCGGTAGTCGCCGAGGGTGAGGATCTCGTGCAGCGGGGCGTGGGGGCGTACGACGGTGTCCTCGGTCGGATAACTGCCCGACGCGTACTCGTAGATGTAGTCGCCGAGGTGCAGCACGGCGTCGAGGTCGGCGCGGTCCGCGAGGTGGCGGTACGGGGAGAACCAGCCGGCCTCCCAGTTGGCGCAGGAGACCACCCCGAACCGGATCCCGGCGACGGCGGCCCCGGCGGCGGGCGCGGTGCGGGTGCGGCCGACGGGGGAGAGGACACCCTGCCCGCCCTCGGTCCCGCCGGGGGGAGCCGAGAAGCGGAACCAATAGGTCGTGGCCGGGCGCAGCCCCCGGACATCGGCCTTGACGGTGTGGTCGGCGCCGGCCCGCGCCAGGGCAGTGCCGCGGGCGGCGACCCTGGTGAAGGCCTTGTCCTCGGCGATCTCCCAGACCACGGGCGTATCGGCGCCGAGGCCCGAGCCGGGCACGGCGCTCGGGGAGGGGGTGACGCGGGTCCACAGGAGTACGCCGTCGGGCAGGGGGTCGCCGGAGGCGACACCGTGCAGGAAGGCGGGGCCGTCGGCGGCGTGGGCGCCGGTGGCGGTGAGCACGGTGCCGGCGACCGCGGTGGCGGCGGCGGCCTTCACGACCGTGCGGCGGCTGGGTGCGGCGGAGAGGAGTCGTCTGGTCACGGACGATCACCCTACTGGCGGGTAGAGCGAACAGGCGGGCGAACAAAGGAAGTTCGCCCGCCTGTTGGCCGGATGACGCCCGGAGTTGTGCCCGCGGTACCCGTCGGGCCGCGGGTTCTCCCGTCAGCCCTTGAGTGCCTTGGTGACAGCCGCGTTGAAGTCGGCCACCGTCATGGGCGCGTTCTTGCTGCCCTCGGCGGTGAGCGTCTTGCCGTCCATCTTGAGGGTCGGCGTGCCCTGGACCCCGCTCTTGTCGAAC
Organism: Streptomyces sp. NBC_01166; assembly: GCF_045039765.1. Taxonomy (NCBI): domain Bacteria; kingdom Bacillati; phylum Actinomycetota; class Actinomycetes; order Kitasatosporales; family Streptomycetaceae; genus Streptomyces; species Streptomyces sp. NBC_01166. Next base: position 2,299,573 of record NZ_CP108613.1, on the reverse strand, counting down.
GCCTTGGACATCTTGACCGCCCAGGCGTCGTACGTGCCGTCCTCGACGTCCTTCTGGAACGCCTTGTTGCCCTTCAGCGCGTCCACCGTGTCCGCCACCTCGATCAGGTAGCTGTCCTTGGCGAACTTGTCGGAGGTCTCCTCGGGGTGGTACTTCGCGGAGTACAGCGCGGTCTTGTACTCCAGGAAGGCGTCGGGGCTCACGTTCAGCGCCGCGCCGAGCGCGCTCAGGGCGTTCTTCGAGCCCTCGCCGCTGTCCGAGTTGTCGATGAAGGTCGCGCCGACGTACTTGATCTTGTACTTGCCGGCGTCGACGTCCTTGGCCACGGTCTCTCCGACCGTCTGCTCGAACGTGGCGCAGATCGGGCAGCGCGAGTCCTCGTACAGCTCCAGGGTCTTCTTGGCGCTCGACTCGCCGATCACGACCGTCGTGCCGTCGTCACCCGAGGTGTTCTTGGGGGCGGTGACGTTCTTCGCGTCCGCCGCGGCCTCCCAGGCGGAGGGCTTGTTCAGCTGCATCACGCCGTAGCTGACGGCGCCGGCGATCGCGAGCACGGCGACGACCGAGACGCCGACGACGACCTGCTTGCGGGTCTTGTCCTTCTTGGCCTGGCGCTCGCGCTCCGCGCGCAGCCGCTCGCGGGCGGCGGACTTGTTGGCCTGGCTGTTGCGCTGGCTCATGGGGGTGCTCCGTGGATGTGGGGTGGCTCGGGGGACTTACCGCGTACTCAGGCAGGGGTGGGAGCCGGACGCGGTGGGCCCCTCCGTCCCACGGAGTGCACCAGGAAGCGCGCCGGGGCGAGCGGGTGCGGGCGCCCGGCGCGCCGGGCGCCGGACCGCACGCGGCGGCGGGCCGTGCCCACCACGGCGACCGCGGTGAGCAGCGGCCGGAAGGCGACGGCGGCGGCCGCGCGCAGCAGCCCCGCGAGCGCGGATTCGCCGCGCCGCAGCCAGGCGGCGGCCAGCAGGCCGACGGCCACGTGCGCGGCCAGCAGCAGCCAGGGGACAGCGGGGCCGGGCGAGGCCAGCAGGGCCGCGGCGTGGCCGCCCTCGCCCGCCACCCCGGCCAGCGGTGTGCCCACCGAGGCCACTCCGGAGAGTCCGTCGGCACCGCGCCCCGGTTCGCCGCCGCAGAGTACGTCGACGCCCACGGAGCGCAGGGGGCCCGCGATCGGGCCGCCCGCCGCGCCGTAACAGAGGTGCTGGCCGGTGGTGAACACCGTGTCGGCGGCCAGCTCCAGCGGGACGAGCAGCCCGGCGATCGCGCCGAAGCCGCGCTCCCGGCCCGCCAGGGCGAACGCCATGGCGAAGACGGCCCCGGCCAGCAGCGCCACGGCGGCCATCGGCAGCGGGACCCGGGAGAGCAGCACATGGGACGCGGACGAGAGCGTGACGACGAGCGCGGTGAACAGCGCCGCGCGTACCGCTCTGATCGGTGTCCCTGATACGTCCATCGCCGGAGAGTTTGCCATGCGTTCCTGTATGGGAGCCCTAAGGATCTGCGGGACCCGGGCCCGGGGGCCCTGGAGGCCTCTCGTTCGGATCAGGCTGGGCTCGCGGGGCCTGATCCGAACGAAAGACCCTAGAGGCCCGGGATCCGGCCGTTGCGGAAGAGGTCGACGAAGATCTGGTGATCGGCACGGGTGCGCGCGCCGTAGCTGTGCGCGAAGTCCACCAGCAGGTCGGCGAAGCTCTCCTCGTCGGCCGCGATGGCCGCGTCGATCGCGCGCTCCGTGGAGAACGGCACCAGCGAGTGCCCGCTCTCGTCGTCCGCCGCCGAGTGCATCGTCGCCGTGGCCCGGCCGAGATCGGCGACCACCGCCGCGATCTCCTCCGGCTCGTCGATGTCGGACCAGTCCAGATCGACCGCGTACGGGGAGACCTCGGCGACCAGCTGCCCGGATCCGTCCAGCTCGGTCCAGCCCAGCCACGGGTCGGCGTGCGCCTGGAGGGCGCGCTGCGAGATCACCGTGCGGTGCCCCTCGTGCTGGAAGTAGTCCCGCACGGCCGCGTCCGTGATGTGCCGGGACACGGCCGGGGTCTGCGCCTGCTTGAGATAGATCACCACATCGTTCTCCAGGGCGTCGCTGTTGCCCTCCAGAAGGATGTTGTACGAGGGCAGACCGGCCGACCCGATGCCGATGCCCCGGCGGCCGACGACGTCCTTCACCCGGTACGAGTCGGGGCGCGTGAGGCTCGACTCCGGCAGTGTCTCCAGATAGCCGTCGAACGCCGCGAGCACCTTGTACCGCGTCGCCGCGTCCAGGTCGATCGCGCCGCCGTCGGCGGTGAACCGGCGCTCGAAGTCCCGGATCTCCGTCATCGAGTCCAGCAGACCGAACCGGGTGAGCGCCCTGGCGTCGCGCAGCGCGCCCAGCAGCGGGCCGTCGGCCGTGTCCAGGGTGAAGGGCGGCACCTCGTCGTTCTTGGCGCCGGTCGCCAGGGCGTGGATCCGCTCGCGGTAGGCGGCGGCGTAGACCCGGACCAGCTCACCGATCTGGTCGTCGCCCAGCGCCTTGGCGTAACCGATCAGGGCGACGGAGGCGGCGAAGCGCTTGAGGTCCCAGGTGAAGGGGCCCACATAGGCCTCGTCGAAGTCGTTGACGTTGAACACGAGCCGGCCGTTGGCGTCCATGTACGTGCCGAAATTCTCGGCGTGCAGGTCGCCGTGGATCCACACCCTGCTCGTGCGCTCGTCCAGATAGGCGCCGGTGTGCTGCTCGCGGTCCAGATCGGCGTAGAAGAGGCCGGCCGAGCCCCGGTAGAACGCGAAGGCCGAGCCCGCCATCTTGCGGAACTTGACCCGGAAGGCTGCGGGGTCGGCGGCCAGGAGCTGCCCGAACGCGGTGTCGAAAACTGCGAGAATCTGCTCCCCGCGCTGCTCTGCGCCGGTCTGCGTGTCCGACATCGCTGGGTGCCTCCTGGTACATGGCGTTCATGACAAATGGGACGGGCGTCCCCGGTCTTCCAACGCGCGACCGTACCCCGGAGTGCCCGCCGCTTGTCACCTCGGAGACGTAGACTTCCACGCTGTTCCCCTCAGTCGTCATCCCGAGTTTTTCCCGGAGGCACAGCGCCGTGACCAAGCCGCCCTTCACGCACCTGCACGTCCACACCCAGTACTCGCTGCTGGACGGTGCCGCGCGGCTCAAGGACATGTTCGAGGCGGCGAACACGATGGGCATGTCGCACATCGCGATGACCGACCACGGCAACCTCCACGGCGCCTACGACTTCTTCCACTCGGCCAAGAAGGCGGGTGTGACGCCGATCATCGGGATCGAGGCGTACGTCGCCCCCGAGTCCCGCAAGCACAAGCGCAAGGTCCAGTGGGGTCAGCCGCACCAGAAGCGGGACGACGTCTCGGGTTCCGGTGGTTACACCCACAAGACGATCTGGGCGGCCAACAGCACCGGACTGCACAACCTCTTCAAGCTCTCCTCGGACGCGTACGCCGAGGGCTGGCTGCAGAAGTGGCCGCGCATGGACAAGGAGACCATCTCCCAGTGGTCCGAGGGCCTGATCGCCTCCACCGGGTGCCCCTCGGGTGAGCTGCAGACCCGTCTGCGCCTCGGCCAGTTCGACGAGGCGGTCAAGGCGGCCTCCGAGTACCAGGACATCTTCGGCAAGGACCGGTACTTCCTGGAGCTGATGGACCACGGCATCGACATCGAGCGCCGGGTCCGCGACGACCTGCTGCGGGTCGGCAAGAAGCTCGGCATCCCGCCGCTCGTGACGAACGACTCGCACTACACCTACGCCAACGAGGCGACCGCGCACGACGCGCTGCTCTGCATCCAGACCGGCAAGAACCTCTCCGACCCGGACCGCTTCCGCTTCGACGGCACGGGCTACTACCTGAAGACGACGGACGAGATGTACGCCGTCGACTCCTCGGACGCCTGGCAGGAGGGCTGCGCCAACACCCTCCTGGTCGCGCAGCAGATCGACACCACCGGCATGTTCGAGAAGCGCGACCTGATGCCGAAGTTCGACATCCCGGAGGGCTTCACCGAGGTCACCTGGTTCCAGGAGGAGGTCCGGGTCGGCATGGAGCGCCGCTACCCCGGAGGCGTCCCCGAGGACCGGCAGAAGCAGGCCGAGTACGAGATGGACATCATCATCCAGATGGGGTTCCCGGGGTACTTCCTCGTCGTCGCCGACTTCATCATGTGGGCCAAGAACAACGGCATCGCGGTCGGCCCCGGCCGTGGTTCCGCCGCCGGTTCGATCGTCGCGTACGCCATGGGCATCACCGACCTCGACCCGATCACCCACGGTCTGATCTTCGAGCGCTTCCTCAACCCCGAGCGCGTCTCCATGCCCGACGTCGACATCGACTTCGACGAGCGCAGGCGCGTCGAGGTGATCCGGTACGTCACCGAGAAGTACGGCGCCGACAAGGTCGCCATGATCGGCACCTACGGCAAGATCAAGGCCAAGAACGCCATCAAGGACTCCGCGCGCGTCCTGGGCTACCCCTACGCGATGGGCGACCGCCTCACCAAGGCCATGCCCGCCGACGTCCTCGGCAAGGGCATCGACCTCAGCGGCATCACCGACCCCAAGCACCCGCGCTACAGCGAGGCGGGCGAGATCCGGGGGATGTACGAGAACGAGCCGGACGTCCAGAAGGTCATCGACACCGCCAAGGGCGTCGAGGGCCTCGTCCGGCAGATGGGTGTGCACGCCGCAGGCGTGATCATGTCCAGCGAGCCCATCGTCGACCACGCCCCGGTCTGGGTGCGGCACACCGACGGCGTCACCATCACGCAGTGGGACTACCCCCAGTGCGAGTCGCTCGGCCTCCTGAAGATGGACTTCCTCGGCCTGCGCAACCTGACGATCATGGACGACGCCATCAAGATGGTGAAGGCCAACAAGGGCGTCGACCTGGAGATGCTCTCCCTGCCGCTGGACGACCCCAAGACGTACGAGCTGCTCTGCCGCGGCGACACGCTCGGGGTGTTCCAGTTCGACGGCGGCCCCATGCGTTCGCTGCTGCGCCAGATGCAGCCCGACAACTTCGAGGACATCTCCGCCGTCTCGGCCCTCTACCGGCCGGGCCCGATGGGAATGAACTCGCACACGAACTACGCCGAGCGCAAGAACGGCCGCCAGGAGATCACCCCGATCCACCCGGAGCTGGAGGAGCCGCTCAAGGAGGTCCTCGGCCTCACCTACGGCCTGATCGTGTACCAGGAGCAGGTGCAGAAGGCCGCCCAGATCGTCGCCGGGTACTCGCTCGGCGAGGCCGACATCCTGCGCCGCGTGATGGGCAAGAAGAAGGCCGACGAGCTGGCGAAGAACTTCGTCCTCTTCGAGGCCGGTGCCAAGAAGAACGGCTTCTCCGACGCGGCGATCAAGGCCCTGTGGGACGTCCTGGTGCCCTTCGCCGGATACGCGTTCAACAAGGCGCACTCCTCCGCCTACGGCCTGGTCACCTACTGGACCGCCTACCTCAAGGCGAACTACCCCGCCGAATACATGGCGGCCCTGCTGACCTCGGTCAAGGACGACAAGGACAAGTCCGCGGTCTACCTCAACGAGTGCCGGCGCATGGGCATCAAGGTGCTCCCGCCGAACGTCAACGAGTCCGAGTCGAACTTCGCCGCCCAGGGTGACGACGTGATCCTCTTCGGGCTGACCGCCGTCCGCAACGTCGGGCAGAACGTGGTCGACTCGATCATCAGGTGCCGCAAGGCGAAGGGGAAGTACTCCACGTTCCCCGACTTCCTCGACAAGGTCGAAGCGGTCGTCTGCAACAAGCGCACCGTCGAATCGCTGATCAAGGCCGGCGCCTTCGACGAGATGGGGCACACCCGCAAGGGGCTCGTCGCCCACCACGAGCCGATGATCGACAACGTCGTGCAGGTCAAGCGCAAGGAGGCCGAGGGACAGTTCGACCTCTTCGGCGGCGGCGAGGCGGACAGCGACGAACCCGGCTTCGGTCTCGACGTGGAGTTCTCCGACATCGAGTGGGAGAAGTCCTACCTGCTCGCGCAGGAGCGCGAGATGCTCGGGCTGTACGTCTCCGACCACCCGCTCTTCGGCCTGGAGCACGTCCTGTCCGACAAGTCGGACGCGGCGATCTCGCAGCTCACGGGCGGTGAGCACTCCGACGGCGCGATCGTCACCGTGGGCGGCATCATCTCCGGCCTCCAGCGCAAGATGACCAAGCAGGGCAACGCCTGGGCCATCGCGACCGTGGAGGACCTCGCGGGCTCCATCGAGTGCATGTTCTTCCCCGCGACCTACCAGCTGGTCTCCACTCAGCTCGTCGAGGACACCGTCGTCTTCGTCAAGGGGCGCCTCGACAAGCGCGAGGACGTGCCGCGCCTCGTCGCCATGGAGATGCAGGTCCCCGACATCTCCAACGCCGGGTCCAACGCCCCCGTCATCCTGACGATCCCCACGGTGAGGGTCACCCCGCCCATGGTCAGCCGGCTCGGTGAGGTCCTCGACAACCACCGCGGTGACACCGAGGTGCGCATCAGGCTCCAGGGCCCCCGCAAGACCACCGTGCTCCGGCTCGACCGGCACCGGGTCAAGCCGGACCCCGCCCTCTTCGGCGACCTGAAGGTGCTGCTCGGCCCGTCCTGCCTGGCCGGCTGACGGCTCCCCGAACCCACGAGAGGGGCGCCCCGCCACTGGCGGGGCGCCCCTCTCGGCCTGCCGGCCCGTGAACCGGTCAGTTGTGGCCGAAGCGCTTCTGGTGCTTGCGCGCGACGTCCGCCGGGCTGCCCTGCGCCTGCGACTGGGGCTGGGTCTGCGACTCGTACGCCGTCGACTTGGCCTCCTCGGAGCCGCGCTCCGCAGCCGAGGCGCGGTCGTGCTGGCTGCCCTGCTTGCGGTTCTTGTTCTTCGCCATCGTGATGCCTCCTGTGGAAGCTCTGGGGGGTCCAGAACCGCTGTCAGACTCACATATCACCACAAAGGACGCATGTTGGATCATTACCGAGCGTAGTAGGCGAGGTATCATCCGCCGTTCCCGGATCCGCCACGCCGATGATCGAGTTCCGGACCTTAACCCCCGTGCCGTCGGGCAGACTCGAAGGAAACCCTGAGTAAGCGAACCCCGGGCCGGCGGACGCACCCCCATGTCAGGGGCCGCCGATCCGCTCCCGAATTGGAAGAGGGTGGAACGCGTGGACCGTTGCGTCGTCCTGGTGGACGCCGGCTACTTGCTGGGCGCAGCCGCGAGCCTGCTGGCCGGAGAGCCCGCCCGGTCCCGCATCACCGTCGACCACGCGGCCCTCATCCAGGGCCTGCGCGAGCGGGCGGAGGCCGATACGGAACAGCCCCTGCTGCGCATCTACTGGTTCGACGGCGCCCCCGACCGCGTGCCGCAGCCCGAGCACCGCAGGCTGCGCGTCATGCCCAGGGTGACCGTTCGGCTGGGCGCACTCACCCGCAGTGACGGACGGTGGGCGCAGAAGGGCGTGGACGCGGCCATGCATGCCGAACTGACCGAGCTGGCCAGGAACCGCGCCTGCTCCGACGTGGTGCTCGTGACCGGTGACGGCGATCTGCTGCCCGGACTCATGTCCGCCAAGGAGCACGGCGTCGCCGTCCACCTCTGGGCCGTCCAGGCCGCCGACGGCGACTACAACCAGTCCGAGGACCTCGTCGCCGAGGCCGACGAGCGGCGGGTGCTCGACCGGGCCTGGATCACCAAGGCCGTACGGGCCAAGGAGACCGGTGGCGTCTGTGCGCCCCCGCCCGTCCCGCGCCCCGAGATCGCCGCGATCCTGTCCGCGCCGCTGCCCGAGGCCGCCCTCGCCGCGTCCGCCGAGCGGGCTTCGGAGGCCCAGGCCGCCGCGGCCCGTAACGGCACCGGCACGGCCGGCACGGAAGCCGCCCCGCACCCCCAGCCGACACCCGGGCACAAGGGCGTCCCCACCCCCAAGGACCTGGCGAGCCTGCGCGCGCCCGCAGCGGGGACCGCGCAGCAGACCGCGCAGCCGCCGGCCGCCAACGCGACACTGCGCTGGTCGTCAGACAAGGGCTGGGTCGAGCGCGGCGGACCGCTCGGCGAACCGGCCGAGACCGCGTCCCTGCCGACCCTGGCCCATCTCACCAGCGCGGAACAGCGCTGGGCGGACCGGGAGGAGGACATCACCACCGTCGGCGGTGACCCCTTCGAGGTCGGCCAGGTCTTCGCCCGGCGCTGGATGGAACGGCTGCCGGAGACCGTCCACCTGCAGAAGCTGTCCACCATGTACCCCCGCATCCCGCACCGCATCGACGGGGAACTCCTGAGGTACGCGGCCCGCTTCGGGCTGCTCGCGCACAAGGACGACCAGATCGACGAGCACGACCGCTATGCCATCAGGGCCGGGTTCTGGCGCGAGATCGACGTACGGGCCGCCGCCGAGCACGCTCCCGCGGGGGAGTGAGCGGGGCGGCGCTGCCCGGCCCCGGACGCAATACGGGGCATCCGACCCCGTAGGCTCATACCTCGTGAGTACGGGCACAGCACAGGCTACGGGCGCAGCGCAGGCACAGACCGGCACCGTGTGCGCGGTGCGTGACCTGGTCAAGACCTACCCCGCCGTCCGCGGCCGACGAGGCCGCGCCGCCACCCCCGAGGTGCGCGCCACCGACGGGGTCCACCTCGATGTCCGGCGCGGCGAGATCTTCGGACTGCTCGGCCCCAACGGCGCGGGCAAGTCCACGCTCGTACGCCAGCTCACCGGACTGATGCGTCCCGATTCCGGGAGCGTCGAGGTGCTGGGACACGACCTGGTGCGCCACCCCGAGCGGGCCTCGCGGCTCATCGGCTACCTGGGCCAGGAGTCCACCGCCCTCGACGAACTGACCGTGTCGCTCGCCGCGGAGACCACCGGGCGGCTCAGGGGCCTGCCCGTACGGGCAGCGCGCGCCGCCCGCGACGACGTACTCGAGGAACTCGGGATCACCGGCCTCGCCGGACGCCCGCTGAAGAAGCTGTCCGGCGGGCAGCGGCGGCTGGCCTGCTTCGCCGCGACGCTGGTCGGCGAGCGCCCCGTCCTGGTGCTGGACGAGCCGACGACCGGCATGGACCCCGTCGCCCGGCGCTCCGTCTGGTCCGCCGTCGACCGGAGGCGTGCCGAGCACGGGGCGACGGTGCTGCTCGTGACCCACAACGTCATCGAGGCCGAGACCGTCCTGGACCGGGTGGCGGTCATGGAGCGCGGCAAGGTCATCGCCTGCGACACCCCGTCCGGGCTCAAGGAACGGGTGGCGGGCGAGGTGCGGGTCGAGCTCGTGTGGCGCGAGCGCGCACCGCTGGACGTCCCGGAGGTGGCCGCGCTCCGCGAATCCGCGCAGGAGTCGGGGCGCAAATGGGTGCTGCGGCTCGGGCCCGACGAGGCGCGGGCCGCGGTCGCCGCGGTGACCGGCGGGGCGGCGTTCTCCTCGCTCGACGACTTCACGCTGGCCACGCCCAGCCTGGAGGACGTCTATCTGGCGCTCGGCGGGGACACCGCCAGGGCCGAGGGACTGGTGAAGGCGTGAGCAGGACGGTGAACGTGCCGCGAAACGTGTCGGAGTCGGACGGGAGCACTGCCAGGTGACGAGCATCGTTCCCACGGAGTCCGCGAAGGTGGCCGGGCCGAAGGTGCGGCCCTCCGTCGTGCGGACCGGCCCGCCCGCCCGCACGGCCCCCGCGGCCCTCGCGCCGCGGGCCAGGCTGCTCCCCTCGCTGGCCGCCGTGTACCGGGCGCAGCTGTCGCGGGCCAGGGTCGCGCGCATCCCGCTGTTGTTCGTCGCGACCTTCCAGTCCGTCGGGATCATGGTGCTGATGCGCGGGGTCGTCGACGGCGGTGCGGAGGCACGTGCCGTCGTCGCAGGTTCCAGCGTGCTGGTCGTGGCCTTCGTCGCGCTCAACCTGCTCGCCCAGTACTTCGGCCAGCTCCGGGCCGGGGGAGGGCTCGACCACTACGCGACGCTGCCCGTACCGCCGGCCGCGGTGGTGCTGGGAGCGGCCGGCGCGTACGCCTCGTTCACCGTGCCCGGCACGATCGTCACGGCGGTGGCGGGCAGCGCGCTGTTCGGACTCCCGATGACGCACCTGTGGGTGCTCGTCGCCGTCATCCCGCTCTCCGGAGCCGCGCTGTCCGGCCTTGGCGCCGCACTGGGGCTGCTGGCGCCGCGGCAGGAGGTGGCGACGCTGCTCGGACAGCTGGGCATGTCGGCGGCACTGCTGCTGGGCGTGCTGCCGGCCGAGCGGCTGCCCGGCCCGGTCGGGTGGGCGCGCGATCTGCTCCCTTCGACCTACGGCGTCGAGGCGCTGTCCAGGTCCTTCGACGCCCACCCCGACTGGGCGGTCGTCGTCCTCGACCTCGCGGTGTGCGCGGCTGTGGGTGTGCTCTCGCTGGCCGTGGCCACATGGGCGTACCGGCGTGCGGCGGTCCGGTGAGGCGGCGCACACGTCCGCCTGGCACGATGGCACCGTGACCGCACCGTTGACGCCGCCGCACGAGCCCCAGCCGAACGACCCGTGGCAGAACCCGCCCACCGGGTCGCACGTCCTGCCCGGCGAGCAGTCGGGCCCGGACGAGCGGCGTGCGGAGCTACGGCAGGCCGCGGTGATCGCCATGGTGCTGACGGTGGCCGGTGTCGGCCTCGGGCTGCTCTGGCTGTGGCTGGCGCCCCGGGTGCCGCTCGTCTCCGACGACACCGCCGTGTTCCTCAAGAACAGCGAGGGCGAGGAGGCCATCGGCGCCGACGGCACGTTCGTGCTGCTGGCACTCGCCTTCGGCCTGGTCTCGGCGGCCGTCGTGTTCCTCCTCCGCCGTCGCGGGGGCATCCCGCTGGTGGTGGGGCTCGCCCTGGGCGGGCTGCTCGGCTCCCTGCTGGCGTGGGGGATCGGCACGTGGTTCGGGCCGACGTCCGATGTGGTGGCCCACGCCAAGGAGGTCGGCAAGGGCGTCACCTTCGACGCACCGCTGGAGCTGCACGCGGTGGGGGCGGCGATGCTCGCCTGGCCCATCGCCGCGATGATCGTCCACCTGGGGCTGACGGCGCTGTTCGGACCGCGGGATCCCGAGCCGGAGTGGGAGAGCCCGTACGGGCCACCTCGGGCCGAGGCGGGGGACGGGGCTGCCTCCGGTGCCTCCGAGTGGCCGGCGGCAGAGGCCGGCCGGCCGGCGGACAAGCCGGACCCGGGGCGGCCGTAGCGGGCTCCGGACACGGTCACCTGCCGGCTTCAGCGGCCGGGCACCCGTGCGCTGCGGCCGGGAGGTCTCCCGTACGGCAGTGCGTTTCCTGTCGAAGTGGACGACCCGGGTGGTGTCGCCCCCGGACTCCGGGGCACCGCTTGACCGCGGAGCCGGACGGCACCCTTTCGAAGGATGGGGAACCGGCCATCGCACACCCTTGCGAATTCTGAATTTCCCATTCCGATCACGCATTCTGCCCAGCTCGGCACCGGTATTCGCACGAGTTGGGCTGAGCTGTTCGGAACACTCGTCGAGCTGTTCGGATCGCCCCTTTCGGCCATGAAGGGCGAGCGGCATTCTCAAAGCAGGAACTCCCCGGCTACATTTTTTCTCGGCGCTGTGGGAATCAGCCTGCCGCGCTCCTTCCGTTTTCAGGAGGAATTATGGGCGAGTCACGCAACGAGCAGACCATCCTCGACGAAATCGAAGACCTCGACAGCCTGGAAGTTCTGGAGGCCGAGGACCTGGACGAGAGCGTGGCCTTCCACGCGTTCCGCTTCAAGAACTGACCGAAGGACCGAAGCAGGCCTGCCGTCGGCCGGTGAAACCGCCGGTGGCAGGCTCCTCGAGAAAGGTCTCGCGTCCCCGGTGAGAACATATCTACAGCTGCTCGGAAATCGGCGTTTCGCCGGGCTCTGCCTTGCGCAGGCTGTTTCTCTGCTCGGTGACGCATTCTTTCCGATCATCGTGGTCGTGGCAGCGGCACGGTCGGGAACGACAGCGGAGACCATCGGAGCGGTATTCGCCGCCCGCTTCATCGCGCTCGGCGGTGTCGTCCTCTTCAGCGGCGCGCTTCTCGACCGCGTCAACCCCGTCGCGGCGGCGGTCGCCGCGGATGCCACCCGCTTCTTCGCACTCGTCTCGCTGGCCCTCCTCTGGGACGGCCGGCTGGACGCCGTCATTCTCGGTGTGGCCGTCCTCATCGGTCTGTGTGAAGCGGTGAGCGAACCGGCCTTGCTGCTGATCACCCCACAGGTGCTGCGCAGGGAAACGCGCGCCGCCAGGAAGGCCGACGGAGAAACCGACGCGCCTGACGGCTCCGGCAGTTCCGACCCGGAGGAAGCCGCAGTCACCGCCGCGTACGGCCTCCTCGAAGGCATGCGCAACACCTCCGGCATCGTCGGCCCCACCCTCGCCGCCACCGTCGTCGCCGTCCTCAGCTCGTCGGCGGGAGCCGTCGCCGCCGCCGTGGCCTTCGGCCTGTCCGCGGTCGTGACCCGCTGGGCGGGCGCCCGGTACGCGGCACGCTCCGTACCGGACAGTCCTGCGACGGACAGTCCTGCGACGGACTGCCCCGCAACGGACAGCCCTGCAACGGACAGCCCCGCGACGGCCGGGCCGGCCGCCGGGACGTCCGACGAGCCGGAGAAGCCCGATGAGTCACTGCTGCGCTCCGCCCTCGACGGGCTCGCCGTGCTGTGGCGGGTGCGCTGGCTGCGGCACGTGCAGATTCTCGCCGTCGTCCACGTCCTGCTCGCCGTCGGACCGTGGATGGTCGCCCTGCCGGTGTTCCTGCTGGAAACGGGACACAGCGCCACCGTCTACGGCTTCGTGCTCGGCTCCTTCGCGGTGGGCACCGTCGTGGGCGCGCTGGTGGGCGGGCGCGTCACCGGCCGGAGCAGGGGCCTGTACTCGCTGGCGCTGCTCGGCCTCTTCGGCGTGACCGTGCTCGCACCTGTGGCGACCGGATCGGTGCTGCTGCTCACCGCCGCGTTCGTCGCTGGCGGCATCGGCCAGCAGGCGTTCGACGTCGTGAAGATGGCCGGGCTGCGCCGGGAGGTGCCCGAGAGTCTGCACGGCAGGGCGTTCTCCGCCGACTTCTTCTTCTCCTTCGCCTCACTGCCCCTCGGCCAGCTCTTCGGCGCGGTGCTGCTCCGCTTCGCCGACGCCCGCACGATCATGCTGTGGGCAGGCGTCCTCGTCCTGGTGACCACCGCCGCCGCCATGCTCAGCCCGGACGCGCGCCGCTTCTCCTCGGCGCCGCTGCCCGCCCCCAGGACGCCTCCCGCGCCGGCGCAGGCCGCGCCGCTTCCGGAAAGGGTGCGGGATGCAGGGACGAGTTGACCTGTTCGAGGAGCACGGCGAGGTCGCGGCGCTGTGGCCGCAGAGCCCCTACCGCGACCGCACCGTCGTCTGCTTCGATCGCCACCTGGACCTCAAGCCCCTCGCCCCCGGCGGCGAGGAGGCCCTGCGCGCCGCGGCAGGTGCCGGGACGTCCCCTGCGGAGCTGCTGCGCCGGTTGCCCGTGCGCGGCGTGCCCGGCGCCTTCGGTCTCGACGACTTCTGGTCCGCCGCCGCCCTCGCCGCCGCCCTCACCGACCTGGTGTGGGTGCCGAGCTGGACCTCGTACGCAGGCTGGGAGAGCAGGGCGGTGGACTGCGTGTCCCTCATCGCCACCGGCGGTGCCCCGGTCGACGCGCGGACCGGGGAGTGCTGCCTGGCGGTGACACTGTGCGGCGTACGGCTTTCGGTCGTACCGCCTGATCTCCTCACCCGCCACCTGGACCGGCATGTGACCGGAGACGTCGTCACCGACATCGACCTGGACTGGTTGGTGGACGAGCACGGCAGGGCCGACCACTCCGTCGACGACCTGGCCGGCCTGGTGGCGGCCTGCGGGAGCGAACTGTCCGCGATGACGTGGTCCACCCGCTCCGGGTTCCTGCCCGGCGAGTTCCGCGGGGTCGGCCCGGACGTAGCGGGACGGCTGGGGCTGACGGCCCGGAAGTCCTCTTTCCTGCCCTCCACCCCGTGGCCGGAGGACCTGATGCTGCGTGTTCACCAGGGCGCCGGGCTCCCGGCTCACGACGAGCCCGCGGCGGACGGCGGGGAGTCCGGCGCAGAGGATCCCGCGCCAGGAGTGGCGGTGGCCCTGCGCGGCCTGGCGAACGCTTCCGCGAGTCCCGCGTGGGCCCAGGAATGCTACGAGCGGGCGGCCGCCCAGGGGTACCGGTCGAGCTGGCTGGCGTACAAGATCGGCGCGGCGCACTACGCGCGGGGCGATCACAGCGCCGCGAGGGACCGACTGCGCGAGGCCGTCGCGCTCGACCCGCGCGACACCCTCGCGATGCACGCGCGAGTCCTGTCGGCCCGCGCCACCCTGCGCCTGGAGGGCCCCGGCGCCGCGCTGGCGGAATTCCGCGCCGTGGCCGAGGAGCTGCCGCTGCGCGCCGGGGTCTGGCGCACCGTCCGGGTGCTCGCCGAGGCGCGGGGCGACCCGGAAGGCGCAGGGGCGGCAAGGGACCGTCTGGACCTCATCGAACGGCTGACGCGGGCACGGACCACCGGGCGGAGCACGGGAGGGGGATGAGCGATGAGCGACGTACTGCTGGTGATGCCGCCTGTGAGCGAGGCCGTCCAGTTCCCGTACCTGGCGCTGCCGCAGCTCGCCGCCGCCTGGACGGCTCAGGACTACCGGGTCCGCACACTCGATCTGAACCTGGAGTACCGCGCCCGCGTCCTGCTCCGCCGTCACGAACCGTCCGCAGCGGACGACCCGGTTCCTGGCGCGTCGGTGCCGAGCGCCGGCGAGATCTACCGGACCGTCAGTGAGCGTTACCGGGCCCGGCACGGCACCCTGCTCCTCGAGACCGCCCGCGACCGCTCCACCGGTTTCGCCCAGGAAACGGCGATCCAGGCGTCGGTCCGTTACGTCACCCAGCAGGCCTCCCAGGACGGCTGGATCGTCGACGGCCCGCTGCTGCTGTCCGAGCTGGACGGGTACGTCGACGCCGGCCGCGAGAGCTGGTCGGCGCGCTGGTGCGCCGACCGCCTCGAGGAGCTGCTGTCCGATGACCCGCCACGGATGCTGGCCTTCTCCGTGCCCTTCTTCAGCCAGCTCGTCCCGGTCCTCACCCTGTGCGTGCTGCTCAAGGAACGGCGCCCGGCGCTGCGGATCGCGCTCGGCGGACCCACCGTGCAGATGTGGGCGGCACCGCTGCGCCGGCACGTCACCGCCTCCCACGCCGTCGACCACTGGTGCCTCGGCCACGGCGAGGACTTCCTCACCCGCGTCCTGGGTGCCGCCGCCGCCGTTCCGCGGGCGGGGAGGAGGAAGGGCACGCGGGAGGAGACCACAGGCGCGGGCGGCGCCGTGCGAGAGCGGACGGGGCTCGCGGACGGCTTCGTGCTGAGTGAGCAGCCGATGCCGGACTTCGCACCGTTCGACTTCTCCGTCTACACCAACATGGCCCACCAGTTCCCCTACCGGCTCACGGTCGGCTGCTACTGGGGGAAGTGCACCTTCTGCTCGTACGGCAACCGCTACCGCGACGCCCGTGCCTTCCAGCAGATCGACCCGGAGGTGGCAGCCGGACACCTGGTGGCGCTGTCCCGCCGGTTGGGGATGACCGATGTGGCGGTCACCGACGAGAACACCGGACTGCGCCACTTGCTGCGCGTGACGGAGGCGGTCCGGAGACGCGGCGCGTCGCTCACCTTCCGGGTCCGGGCGCGTCTGGAACGCGAACTGGCCGACCCCGCCTTCTGCGAACGGCTGCGCGCGGCGGGCTGTGTGCAGCTGTCGACCGGTTTCGAGACCGCGAACCAAGGCATTCTCGACTCCCTGCACAAGGGCCAGGACGCGGCGCACGCGGAGCGCGCCGTACTCAACCTCACCCGGGCCGGGATCGTCACCAACCTGTCCTTCATGGACGGCTTCGACCACGACGACGCCGTCCAGGGCTCCCGTGAGACGGCCGAGGTGGTGCAGCGTCACCCGGCGGACATGGGCCTGGACACCATGCAACTGGTCGTCGCCGAGCCGGGCAGCTACCTGTGGGCCGGCCGGCGGCGCCAGGACGACGACGCCTACCTGATCACCAACGAGGGCCTCGCCTTCGCCGGCGGCCGGGTCGGCGGCGCGCTCCTCGGGGACACCGCGACGGAGGAGGCCAGGCAGCGGCTGCTGCGCATGACCGTCGAGGCGGTGCCGGACGCCGAACGGGCCGTCCGGCCCGACCTTTCGTCGCGCGCGCGGGACCGGCCCGCGGCGGTGACGCCGGTCTCCGGGCCGGCGTTGCGGGCCCGGCCGCGTTTCGGAGTGGCGCTCGACTCCGTCCGT
This sequence comes from Streptomyces sp. NBC_01166, assembly GCF_045039765.1. Classification (NCBI taxonomy): domain Bacteria; kingdom Bacillati; phylum Actinomycetota; class Actinomycetes; order Kitasatosporales; family Streptomycetaceae; genus Streptomyces; species Streptomyces sp. NBC_01166. The sequence continues at coordinate 2,283,308 of NZ_CP108613.1, read as the reverse complement.
ACGCGCTGGTTCCTGGCCGACGTCGCCTGGCCGCGGATGGCGGCCGTACCCGCGGGCGTGGAGCGTACCCCCGGCGGCGGCCTCACCTCCGAGGAGCCGGGGGCGCGCCGCTGGCTGGCGCAGATGGTCGACAAGAGGCTGCTCGTGCTCGACCCACCGGAAGCGGAGAGAGCCTGATGGACAAACTGGGACTCGGCCTGGGCATGGACCTCGTCTGGGGCGAACGCATCGGATTCGAGAAGACAGGGGAGGGCCGCCCGACCGACCAGGTCGCGGCGTTCCTGCGGCGCAACGCGCAGACGTACGACTACATGTTCGTCGCCTTCCAGCCCATCGACTACGGCCCGCTCACACCCGAGCGCTACTTCCCCGCGTACGACGACCTCTTCGCACTGTTCGGAGACGGCCGCCCGCGCGCCTTCCACCACACCCTGCTCAACACCGGCTCCCCGGAGCGGTACGAGCGTGCCGCCGTCGCGGACTTCACCAACACCCTGGTCGAACGCTACGGATTCCGCTGGATCATCGAGGACCTGGGGATCTGGTCGCTGGGGGGCCGCAGCCTGCCGTACCCGATGCCGCCCGTACTGACCGCGGAGGGGCTGCGGCGCTGCGTCGCGGGAGTCGCGGAGTGGCGCGAGCGGTTGCGGGCACCACTGTCCGTGGAGTTCCCCGGCTTCACCGAGGGCGGCAGCTTCCTGGTCGGCACGCTGGACGCCTTCGCGTTCTTCGACACCGTCGTCCGTGAGACGGGCGTGCACGCGACGATCGACATCGGTCACATCCTCGCCTACCAGTGGCTGATGGGGCGCACCGGAGCGCGCATGTTCGACGGTCTTGAGGCGCTGCCGCTCGACCGCTGCCACGAGGTGCACCTGTCCGGCTGCCAGATCGTCGACGGACGCTTCCGGGACCTGCACCACGGCGTGCTCCTCGACGAGCAGCTCACCCTGCTGGAACACCTGCTGCCGATGATGCCGCGGCTGACCGGAATCACCTACGAGGACCCCAAGTTCACCGCCGACGGGGTGCTTGTGCCCAAGTCGCGACCGAACGCGGAGCGCCTCTTCTCCCTCGTACGCGACTGGAAGGAGACCGCCCATGCCGCATGAGACCACCGCGGTGGACCACGCGGACGACGCGTACGACGTGAAGGGCAGGCCGGGCCCGGGTGACGCGGCCGAGGCGGGGCGGCACGGACGCATCCTGGGGGTCCTGGACCGGCTGCTGTACGACCAGGGGTTCCGCTCCGCGTTCGCCGCGGAGGGCCCCGGCGGCATGCGGCCGCCGCTCGACACGGACCTGATCGAGGTCTTCGACCGGGTGGACCTGACGGAACTGCGGCTGGTCGGGCGCAACATCCGCTCGGCGGTGGTCAGCGGCGGCACGGGCACGGGGCAGGGGCTCAAGGGGGCCTTCGCGCGCACCCTGGAGACGATCCGGGAGCGGCACGGCCACGGGACCAACGAGGTGGCCGAACTCTTCCTCGCCTCACCGCAGTTCCAGCACTTCCGCGACGTGCCCTACTCCCCCCGGGGGCGTGGTCTCTCGCTGCCCGAGTGCTTCCACCGGTTCATGGCCGCAGGACCGTCCTTCGACCCCGAGTGCGCCCTTGAGCCGCTCGCTCACCACGAGGCCGCCTGCGCCGTCGCCCGCGCGATCGCCACGGGCGCGGAGGCCACCTTCGACGTCACGCTCCGCGACTCGGCCTTCCACGGAGGCACTTTCTGCGCCTTCCGCGACTACTCCGAGGCACCCGCCGACTGGGACCTGCGCCCCACGATGTTCCTCGCGGGTGCGGGGCGCTGCGTCATCGGCCCGGCCGGACGCCCCCTCTTCGACGCGCTGACCTCGGTCCTGGCCGGTCACGACGTGGGTACGCCACCCGACGTACGGGCGAAACTGCTTCAGCGACTGCGGGCATGGGGGCTGCGATGACCACACGAATCCTGCCGGAGGCGGACGAGTTCGACCTGGACCTCTTCCACCGGGAGCACTGGCGCCGCCGCCCGGTCCTCTGGCGCGGCGTCGGCCCGCGCTTCCTGGCCCCCGCCCTCGACTGGCCCGACATCGAGGCCCTGGAGCGCCGCCTCGAAGGGACACCGCAGGAGCCCGGGTCCGGAGCACAGGTGCGGCGGCGGTCCGACGGCACGGTGCTCTTCGTCAACCAGGCGCAGCACACCCTGCCGGAACTGGCCGACGCCTGCGCGAAGCTGACTGATCTGTTCGGCTGGGACGAGTGCACGGCAGACCTTTCGGTGACCCGGGGCCGCGGCGCGGGAATCGGCTGCCACTTCGACCACAGTGACAACTTCGTCGTGCAGCAGCGGGGTTCGAAGACCTGGCTGGTGGGTCTGCCCGAGGACACCGCGCCGGAGCGGCAGCGCAGCCGCATGCTGGAGACCAAGGGCTTCGTCCCCTCCGGCCATCTGCCCGAGGAGCCGCTGCGCGCGGAGTTGCACCCCGGCGACGTGCTCTACCTGCCGCTGTTCGCACCGCACGAGGGGGTGGAGGGGGACGACGGTGAAGGCTCCGTCAGTGTCTCCTTCTCCTACAACGCCCGGAGCGCGCTCTCCCAGCACCTCAAGCCCCTGCTGAGCGCACTGTCGCGGGAACCGGCCTGGTGGCAGCCGCTGCCGCTCGGCGCGCCCGACACCGAAGGGCTCGAGGACGCGTTGCGCCGAGCGCTGCGGGCGGTGACGGACGTGCCCGCGCCGTGACCGATGTCCTGGCCGCGGCGTTGGCCGCGGCGCGCCTGGAGCTGGGGCCGCGGGCACGGATCGTCCCGGACGAGCGGGACGGGCTGTGGCGGGTGCGCATCAGCCTCGGTGCTCCGGACCACGGCACGACGCCCCAGTGGGGCGCCGCCGCCTACGACCCGCCTTTCGTGGCCGGACAGTTACGTCAGGGCGTACGGCAGCTCCTCGACGACCAGGCGCTGCTGCGGCTGCGCTCGCCGCTGGCGGAGCCGGTGACAGGACCGGCGCTGCTGTCGCCCACCGCAGCCGGGGTGCTGGCGCACGAATGCTTCGGGCACACGAGCGAGGCCGACAACTACCTCTCCGACGGCGGCGCCCTCGGCCGCGTCCTCGGCGACCGCTGGACGCCGGCCCCGCTGACCGTGAGGGACCGGCCCGGGGCCCGTCCGTACGCGGGCAGCTACACGCGCGACGACGAGGGCACCGCCGCGCGGACCGTCACGCTGCTCCGCGAGGGCTACTGGACGGGGCTGCTCACCGACCGGAGCACCCGTGCGCTCAGCGGCGGCCGCAGTACCGGGCACGGACGGGGCCGCAGGGGCGCGGTCGTCCCGCGCTGCAGCGTGCTGGAGGTCGCGGCCGGCCGGGACACGGCGCAGGTGCTGCGCGGCCGGATGGGCGACGGCTGGCTGCTCGGCACGGCGATCGGCGGCTTCTCCGTGCGCGGGCACCTGATCCTGGAACTGCTGTGGGCGCGCCGGGTGCGGGCGGGCCGCGCGACCCGGGAGATCGTCGGACCGGTGGCGATCTGCGCCCGCAAGGCGGCGCTGGCCGGCCGGATCACGGCTGTCGGCGACGACGTGACGGTGCACAGCTCGCCCTACACCTGCGTCAAGGCCGGGCAGGAGGTCGGCTCGACCCTCATCAGCCCGTCCCTGCTGCTCGACCGCTGCGTCCTGCGCCCGCTCGCGGAGGTCGAACGGCTGCTCACCCGCTCGGGAGCTCCGCGCGTACCCACACCGAGCGGGACCGGTGACGGTTCCGCGGGCGCGGCGGAACCCGCGTAGCACTACGTGTCCCGCGGCCGCCCACCCCCGGGGGCACACGTGGTGCCCTTCCTGCTCCCTCCCGGCGCGATTCGGCTTCGGGCCGTTTCCGTCCCGGAGACAGGGGCAGGCGACTGGGTGAGCACCTACGAAAGGACCGACATGAGCGCCGGAGAGAAGAGCAAGGCCAAGGCCGAGCAGGTCGTCGGGAAGGCCGTACGCAAGGTTGCCCACGCGGTCGGCGACGACACCACCGCGGCCAAGGGAGCGGCCCTGGAGGCCCGCGGCAAGGGCCGTGACACCAAGGAGAAGTCGAAGGGCGCCTTCAAGCGCTGACCGTGTGCCGGCGGAAGCGGTTCACGCTTCCCCGGCCCGTCGCGAACGGCGTCAGCGGGGTGCGCCGGCAGCGCACCGTACACAGGTCGTCGCTGCCGGACGCACCTCCAGACGGCCCGGTGGGATCGGCTCACGGCACGCCTCGCAGCGCCCGTAGTCGTCTCGTTCCAGCCGCTCCAGGGCTCGGTCCACCTCTTCCAGGTGGTCCCGGGCCCGGTCCAGCAACGAGGCGACATGGGCCCGCTCGAAGGCGGTGCTGGATCCCTCCGGGTCGTGTTCGTCGTCGACCGCCACCAGCGCGTTCGCCTCGACGATCCCGTCGAAATCACTCTGCAGAGCCGCGAGCCGGGACTCCGTGGAGCGGCGCTCCGCGAGCAGTCGCTCCCGGGTGGCCGCGAGGCCGCCGGGTCCGGCACGTACGGAAGAAGAAAATTCGTTCACCTGTGCGGAAACGGTTATACCGGGGCCCGCATTCCGCGAACCTCACGCGCCTGGGGCTTCCCGCTACGACCGGCCGACCGGGGCCAGGGTGGCGTCCGTCAGGGTGGCCAGGTCGGAGGGGGAGAGCTCGACCTCCAGGCCCCGGCGCCCCGCCGAGACGCAGATCGTGGGAAACGACCCTGCCGACGCGTCCAGCACCGTACGCAGGCGCTTGCGCTGGCCCAGTGGGGAGATGCCTCCCCGCACGTAGCCCGTGGTGCGTTCGGCCGCCGACGGGTCGGCCATGGCCGCACGCTTGCCGCCCACCGCCGACGCCAGCGCCTTCAGGTCCAGGGATCCCGCCACAGGGACGACCGCGACGACCAGTTCACCGTCGACGTCGGCGACCAGGGTCTTGAACACCCGGTCGGCGGAGACACCGAGAGCCTCGGCCGCCTCCTCCCCGTAGGACGGCGACGAGGGGTCGTGGTCGTACGCGTGGACCGTGAACGCGGTGCCGGCCGCGGTCAGGGCGACCGTGGCCGGGGTGGAGCCGGACTGCTGTTTCCTGGACTTCTTCGCCACCGGGGCCGGTCCTCGGGTCAGTTGGGGTACGTGGGGTCGCGGGTCAGTTCGGACGCGGGCAGGGAGGGCAGGTGCCGGATGACGGCCGTCTCCCTGCGCAGGAGCGCCAGCTCCTCGCGCAGCCGGGTCGCGGTGTCCGGGGCCTGGAGCAGCCGCTGCTTCGTCGGGACGTCGAGCACGGCGGCGGCGGCCACGAGATACGAGACGACGGACGGGTCGTCGGGCAGGTCCGCACCCGTCGTCAGGGAACGCTCGCTCGCTCCGGCCAGCCGCTTCTGGTAGCTGCGGAAGGCGCGCAGGACGCCCTCCGAGAGGGCGCCCGCCTCGTCCGTGGGTGAGTCCTCACCCTCGGCGGCCCCCGGGTCCTCGGGCAGTTCCTCGACCTCGGCCGTCAGGAACGGGCCGCTCGCGTCGACGGAGAGCAGCCGGACCCGTGTGGTGCCGGTCGCCAGGACCTCGAAACTGCCGTCGGCACGCTCACGGATCTTCGCCGCGTCGGCGACGCAGCCGACCCGGTGGAAGGTCTGGAGGGGATCGGGCCCGAAGCCGTCGCCCGGGGCCCGCTCGGAGGGAGGCGCGGTGGCGGCCGTGTCCGGCATGCCGGTGGCCGTCGGGGCGGTCTCGCGGCCGTCGCGGATCGCGACCACCACGAAGCGGCGCGGTTCGTCCTCGTCGATCTCGAGCAGGTCGCGCATCATGGCGCGATAACGCTCCTCGAAGACGTTGAGCGGCAGCACGAGGCCGGGGAACAGCACCGCGTTCAGCGGGAAGAGAGGCAGGCGAGCGGTGGTCACAACGGCCAAGCCTAATGGCCGCGGCGCCCGCCGTGTTCCGGCCGCCCGCACAGGGGCGTGGAAGAGGCCACCCGGAGCCGGACGTCGGTGCGCGCGTCGAGGAATCCGCCGAGCGCCTCCCCGGTCACGGAGGCCCACGGGAACGAGGTCGCGTACGGCCCGATCAGCCGGAACTGCTCCAGTGCCTCGGCCGCGCGGCCGCGTGCGACCAGCACGTAGGCCAGCAGGTTGCGGACCTCCGCCGGCCAGGGATCACCGTCGGGGAATCCGGCCGAGAACCGGATGGCGAGGTCGGCGGCGGCGTCGATCCGGTCCGTCTGCACGGAGGTCGCCCGCGTGAACGCCCTCTCGTCCCGCAGCAGGGCGAAGGCCGCCCGTACGGGGAGGGCCTGCACCAGGGAGTCCCGGGCGGCGTCCTCGGCCGCCCGCTCGGCGAAGTCGAAGCACTCGCGGTGGGAGCCGTACCACTCGGCCGAGAGGTACCGGAGAGCGGAGACGTGGCTGCCGTAGTGGTGCGGCGAGCGGCGGACGGCCTGCTCCCACAGCGACTCGAAGACCGTGTGCGAGGCGTGCGTGCCCCGGGCGTGGTCGAGCGCCAGCCGCCACGGCACCGGGTCATGGGCGTCGGCCTCGGCCGCCGCCGTGATCAGCGGCCCCACCTCGAGCAGCAGCTCGGCGTGGGCGGGGGACTCCCAGGCGCGGCGCACCGCCAGCGCGGCCTTGACGAGCAGGGCGTCCGGATCGCGCGGGGCGGCGGCCAGCCAGCCGGTCAGCCAGCCGTCGCGACTGCGCGCGAAGGCGACCAGCCGGGCCAGCGTGCGGTCCCGGGTCTCCCAGTCGGCGGCGTCCCTGGTGGTGGCGAGGAGCTTGGCCGCGGGCTCGAAGTCGCCGAGGGCCGCCGCCACCAGCGCGGGGGAGAGCCGCTCGTCGGGGGCGTCGAGCATCACCGCGTCGTCCGCCGGCAGCCCGGCGGTCAGCCCGGGGCCGTACCGGAACGTGCGCGCGGAACTCAGCACTGCGCGGAGGAAAGCCATGGTGCAGACCATTGAAAAGCCCTGGTGAGGGCTGCGCCAGAGGGCCTCTGTGAAGCTTCTGTAGCGAGTGGAAGGGTTGCCCTGGGCGGGGTCAAGAAAGGGCAAAGGAAGCGCGCGTGAGTGGCGCGATTCCGACCGTACGGTTGCCGATAACCGCCCGTCCTGCCGGGCCTCGACCGTCCTTTCGACCGCTGCCCCGACAGGGATCCGGCCGGACCGTGCGCCGCCCCCGGTCAGCCGCGCCGCAGGAGCCGGGACGCGCCCGCCGCCACCGTCGTGGCCAATATCCACCCCAGCAGCACGAGGGCCGCCGCCGTCCACTGCCAGCCGCCCTCCAGCAGCCAGTAGCCGTCCTGCCCGAGGTTGATCACCGGTACCAGCAGATCCAGCGCGTACAGCGCGGGATTCCACTGCGGATGCTCGCCCCCCTTGATCGACTCCGGGCGGTACTGGGAGAAGGCCACCGCCCCCGCCGCCCACAGCACCGCCATCCAGACCAGGGCCCGCCCCGGGCGGTAGCCGTACGCCACCGTCCAGTCCTGCAGATAGCCCCAGATCCTTCCCGCCGGCGGCAGCGTCTCGCGCCGGCGCCGCTGCTTGGCCAGCAGCACCTCGCGGGCGTCCGCGTCCTCCCCACAGCTGCGGAGCACCGTCGCGAGGCGCTCGTACGGCTCCGGGACGTACTCCGGGGTCGCGGCCAGCACCCACTCCAGGCGCCGGGAGAGCGGGAAATGGCCGTACGGGACGAGGTTCTCGTACACGAAGCCGCCCATCGCCAGCCCGCCCGGACCGGGCCAGCTGCTCGACACGTCGATCAGGGTGACCACCTTCGCGCCGTTCAGCACGACCCGGCCCTCCCTCGGACGCTCCGCGTTGAAGCGCAGCTCGGGCGTGACGATCCGGCGCAGCGACAGCTCCTCGCGGTCGGCGAGCACGAACCGGGCCTTGTGCAGGTCCACCGCGTCCCCGAACCGCCCGTCGTCGAGCCGCACCGCGCCCCGGCACTCGAAGACCTGCGCCCGCGTCCCGCGCGCCGGACCACCGCCGCGCGCGACACCGAACGGGGGAGTGGTGCCCTGGTTCCCCGTGTCGATGCTCACCCACGCCTCTGTCATGTACAGCGTGCGCTCCACGCTCAGCTGCGGGGCGTTAAGCGCCCGCCGCCCGTCCGTGGCGCGCAGCCGGCTGCCGCGCAGGCTCAGCGAACCGCCGACCTTCGCCCCGCGCAGGCTCAGCTCGCCGCGCGTCTCGATCATCTCGGCCTGCAGGTCCTGCGCCACCGACATCCCGTCGCCCACGAAGGCGCGGCCGCGCCGGTCGGGGCCGATGCCGATCTGGTTGATCAGGAGGTCCGTGCCGATCTGGGCGTCGGTCAGCCGGACGCCGCGCTCGATCCGGCAGCGCGGCAGATGCAGATCACCCTCCGTGCGGAGCCGGGCCGCGTCCAGCCTCGGCACCGCGCAGCCCACCATCCGCAGCGTGGTGAAGTGGCACTCGGGCAGGACGACCTCCTGCTCGAAGCGGCAGCCCGTGAGCTCGACGTACGGAGACACCCGGCCGCCCGCCAGGTCGAGCTTCCCGGTGATCCGCAGGCCCCGGAGCTTCAGGGCGGCCACCCGCCCCGGCCGCGCGGGCGGACCGTCGAGGAGCAGGCGCGCCACCGTGCGCGCGCCGACACTGCGCTCGGGGCCCCAGATGTGCGGGGCGAAGGGGTCGTCGCGCACCGGATCGTGCGAACGCAGATCGTAGGTCGTGCCGTTCCGGAAGGACTGCCACATACCCAGCTCCGCGGCGCTGAGCCCGTCGGGGATCTCGCCGTCGTGCGGTTCGGTCACTGCCTCACCTCCGCCTGCGCGGTCCGACCCGCGCTTCGTACAGTCGTTCTTCCCTCTGTGTGACCACGTGAACGCTAATGGTCAGCAGTGACAGCCGGGACATGTATCAGCCAGTGATACGGGCGACCGGACGGCTGAACCGGTCTGAGAGAATTGCGGTGTGATCTCTCGAATCGATCTGCGCGGTACCGCCCTCCCCGAGGGTGGCGCCCTGCGCGACCTGCTGCCCCGTGCCGAGTTCGACGTGGAAGCCGCCCTGGAGACGGTGCGGCCCATCTGCGAGGACGTACGCCATCGTGGCTCGGCGGCAGTGATCGAGTGGGGGGAGAAATTCGACCGCGTCCGGCTCGACTCGATCCGGGTCCCCGCCGGCGCGATCACCGAGGCGCTGGAGCAGCTCGACCCCGCCGTGCGCGCCGCCCTGGAGGAGTCGATCCGCCGTGCCCGCCTCGTCCACCGCGAGCAGCGCCGCACCACGCACACCACCCAGGTCGTCCCCGGCGGCACGGTCACCGAGAAGTGGGTGCCCGTCGAGCGCGTCGGGCTCTACGTGCCGGGCGGGCGTGCGGTCTACCCGTCCTCCGTCGTGATGAACGTCGTCCCCGCCCAGGAGGCGGGCGTCGAGGGCCTCGCCGTCTCCTCCCCGCCCCAGAAGGAGTTCGGCGGCCTGCCGCACCCCACGATCCTCGCCGCCTGCGCCCTGCTCGGCGTCGACGAGGTGTACGCCGCCGGCGGCGCCCAGGCCGTCGCGATGTTCGCGTACGGCACCGAGGACTGCCTGCCCGTGAATCTCGTCACGGGCCCCGGCAACATCTACGTCGCCGCCGCCAAGCGCCTCCTCAAGGGCCGTATCGGCATCGACGCCGAGGCCGGCCCCACCGAGATCGCGATCCTCGCCGACGCGAGCGCCGACCCGGTGCACGTCGCCGCCGACCTGATCAGCCAGGCCGAGCACGACCCGATGGCCGCCGCCGTCCTCGTCACCGACTCCGAGGAGCTGGCAGCCGCCACCGAGGCCGAGCTGACGCCCCAGGTCGCCGCGACCAAGCACGTCACGGACCGGATCGAGCCCGCGCTGACCGGCCGCCAGTCCGCGATCGTCCTGGTCAACGACCTGGAGGACGGCCTCAAGGTCGTCGACGCGTACGCCGCCGAGCACCTGGAGATCCAGACGGAGAACGCCGCCGTCCTCGCCGACCGGGTCCGCAACGCCGGCGCGGTCTTCGTCGGCCCGTGGTCGCCCGTCTCCCTCGGCGACTACTGCGCCGGCTCCAACCACGTCCTGCCCACCGGCGGCTGCGCCTGCCACTCCTCGGGCCTCTCCGTGCAGTCCTTCCTGCGCGGCATCCACATCGTCGACTACACCCGCGACGCCCTCGCCGAGGTCACCCACCACGTGGTCACCCTCGCCGAGGCGGAGGACCTCCCCGCCCACGGCGCCGCACTCAAGGCCAGGTTCGGCTGGAAGGTTCCGCAAGCGTGACGAACAGCACCAACCCCTGGGACGCGCTCCCGATCCGCGACGAGCTCCGCGGCCAGTCCCCGTACGGGGCGCCCCAGCTCGACGTGCCGGTCCGGCTGAACACCAACGAGAACCCTTACCCCCTGCCCGACGCTCTCGTCGACCGCATCGCGGAGCGGGTCCGTGAGGCCGCCCGCGACCTCAACCGCTACCCCGACCGCGACGCCGTGGAGCTCCGCACCGAGCTCGCCCGCTACCTCACCCGCACCGCGGGCCACGAGGTCGCGGCGGCCAACGTCTGGGCGGCCAACGGATCCAACGAGGTCCTCCAGCAGCTGCTGCAGACCTTCGGCGGCCCCGGGCGCACCGCGATCGGCTTCGAGCCCTCGTACTCCATGCACGCCCTCATCGCCCGCGGCACCGGCACCGGCTGGATCTCCGGACCGCGCAACGAGGACTTCACCATCGACGTGGAGGCGGCGAAGAAGGCCATCGCCGAGCACCGGCCCGAGGTCGTCTTCATCACCTCGCCCAACAACCCCACCGGCACCGCCGTGGACGCGGAGACCGTCGTCGCCCTGTACGACGCGGCCCAGGCCGCCCGGCCCTCGATGGTCGTCGTCGACGAGGCGTACGGAGAGTTCAGCCACCGCCCCTCGCTGCTCCCGCTGATCGAGGGCCGCCCGCACCTGGTCCTCTCGCGCACCATGTCCAAGGCGTTCGGCGCCGCGGGCCTGCGCCTCGGTTACCTCGCGGCGGCACCGGCCGTCGTCGACGCGGTCCAGCTGGTGCGGCTGCCGTACCACCTGTCCTCCGTCACGCAGGCCACCGCGCTCGCCGCCCTGGAACACACCGATACGCTGCTCGGGTACGTCGCGCAGCTCAAGAGCGAGCGCGACCGGCTGGTCGACGCGCTGCGGGAGTCCGGCTTCGCCGTCACCGACTCGGACGCCAACTTCGTCCAGTTCGGCCGCTTCGCCGACAGCCACACCGCCTGGCAGCAGATCCTCGACCGGGGTGTCCTGGTCCGGGACAACGGCGTACCGGGGTGGCTGCGGGTCTCCGCGGGAACCCCGGCAGAGAACGACGCGTTCCTCGATGCGGTGCGCGAACTCAAGAAGGAGCACGACGCATGAGCCGCGTAGGCAGGGTGGAACGGACCACCAAGGAGACCTCCGTGCTCGTCGAGATCAACCTCGACGGCACCGGCAAGGTCGATGTCGCGACCGGGGTCGGCTTCTACGACCACATGCTCGACCAGCTCGGCCGGCACGGGCTCTTCGACCTCACGGTGAAGACCGAGGGCGACCTGCACATCGACTCGCACCACACCATCGAGGACACCGCCCTCGCGCTCGGCGCCGCCTTCAAGCAGGCGCTCGGCGACAAGGTCGGCATCTACCGCTTCGGCAACTGCACCGTCCCGCTGGACGAGTCGCTCGCCCAGGTCACCGTCGACCTCTCCGGCCGCCCCTACCTGGTGCACACCGAGCCGGAGAAGATGGCGCCGATGATCGGCGAGTACGACACGACGATGACGCGGCACATCCTGGAGTCCTTCGTCGCCCAGGCGCAGATCGCCCTGCACGTCCACGTCCCGTACGGCCGCAACGCCCACCACATCGTGGAGTGCCAGTTCAAGGCGCTGGCCCGCGCCCTGCGTTACGCCAGTGAGCACGACCCGCGCGCTGCCGGCATCCTTCCGTCCACGAAGGGCGCCCTGTGACCGGCCTCAACACCGTTCTGATCATCGTCGGTCTCTTCCTGGCCGGCGGCGTCTACTCCTTCTGGAAGCAGGGCATGCCCAAGGGCGTCGTCGTGCTCCTCGGGATCGGATCCGTGATGTGCCTGGTGGCGGGCATCATGCGGATCCAGGGACTCTGGGACTGAGGTAAGAGGACTGTGAGCGACAAGAAGAAGGTCGTCGTCTTCGACTACGGCTTCGGCAACGTCCGTTCCGCCGAGCGGGCCCTCGCCCACGTCGGCGGGGACGTGGAGATCACCCGCGACTTCGACACCGCGATGAACGCCGACGGGCTGCTCGTGCCCGGCGTCGGCGCCTTCTCCGCCTGCATGGAGGGCCTGAAGCAGGCGCGCGGCGAATGGATCATCGGCCGCAGGCTGTCCGGCGGGCGTCCCGTCATGGGCATCTGCGTCGGCATGCAGATCCTGTTCGAGCGCGGCATCGAGCACGGCGTCGAGACGGAGGGCCTCGACGAGTGGCCCGGCACCGTCGGACCGCTGAAGGCCGACGTCGTGCCCCACATGGGCTGGAACACCGTCGAATCCCCCGAGGGATCCCAGCTCTTCGCGGGCCTGGACGCCGAGGCCCGCTACTACTTCGTGCACTCCTACGCGGCGCACGACTGGTCCCTCGAAGTGACCAACGCCAAGATCCGTGCCCCCAAGGTCACCTGGGCCACGCACGGAGAGCGGTTCGTGGCCGCCGTGGAGAACGGCGCGCTGTGGGCCACCCAGTTCCACCCCGAGAAGTCCGGCGATGCCGGCGCCCAGCTGCTGACCAACTGGATCGAGACGCTGTAATGCCGAAGCTTGAACTGCTCCCCGCCGTAGACGTCCGCGACGGACAGGCCGTCCGCCTCGTGCACGGCGAATCCGGCTCCGAGACCTCCTACGGCTCCCCGCTCGAGGCGGCCCTCGCCTGGCAGAGCTCCGGCGCCGAGTGGCTGCACCTCGTCGACCTGGACGCCGCCTTCGGCACCGGCGACAACCGCGCGCTGATCGCCGAGGTGGCCGGCGCCATGGACATCAAGGTCGAGCTCTCGGGCGGCATCCGCGACGACGCCTCCCTCGAAGCCGCCCTCGCCACCGGCTGCCGCCGGGTCAACCTCGGCACCGCCGCCCTGGAGAGCCCCGAGTGGGTCGCCAAGGTCATCGCCGAGCACGGCGACAAGATCGCTGTCGGCCTCGACGTCCGGGGCACCACACTGCGCGGCCGCGGCTGGACCCGCGACGGCGGCGACCTCTACGAGACACTCGCCCGTCTGGACTCCGAGGGCTGCGCCCGCTACGTCGTGACCGACATCGCCAAGGACGGCACCCTGGAGGGTCCCAACCTGGGCCTGCTGCGGGATGTCTGCGCAGCCACCGACCGGCCCGTCGTGGCCTCCGGCGGCGTCTCCTCGCTGGCCGACCTGCGCGCGATCTCCCTGCTCGTCCCGGAAGGCGTCGAAGGAGCCATCGTCGGCAAGGCGCTCTACGCGAAGGCCTTCACCCTCGAAGAGGCCCTCAAGGCGGTCGCCGCATGACGGACTCCGTACGCCGCCTCGCCTCGGACGGCCCGTGGGAGGAGAAGTTCGGCTACTCACGCGCGGTCCAGCTCCCGAACGGACTCGTCCTGGTCTCCGGCTGCACGGCCGTGGTCAACGGCGAGATCTCCGCGGGCGGTCCGTACGAGCAGGCCGTCGCCTCCTTCCAGCTCGCCTTCGACGCCCTGAAGCAGGTCGGACTCGGCCGCGAGGACGTCGTCCGCACCCGGATGTACATCACGCACGCCCGCGACGTCGACGAGGTGGGCCGCGCCCACAAGGAGCTGTTCGACGACGTCCGCCCCGCCGCCTCCATGATCATCGTGTCCGGCTTCGTCGACCCCTCCCTGGTCGTCGAGATCGAGATCGAGGCCTACCGGGCAGGTGAGCGATGACCCTCGCCGTACGGGTCATCCCGTGCCTGGACGTCGACAAGGGCCGTGTCGTCAAGGGCGTCAACTTCCAGAACCTGCGCGACGCGGGCGACCCCGTCGAGATGGCCAAGCTGTACGACGCCGAGGGCGCCGACGAGCTGACGTTCCTCGACATCACCGCCTCCAGCGGTGACCGCGAGACGACGTACGACGTGGTGCGCCGCACCGCCGAGCAGGTCTTCATCCCGCTCACCGTCGGCGGCGGGGTCCGCACCCCCGACGACGTCGACAAGCTGCTGCGCGCCGGGGCCGACAAGGTCGGCGTCAACACCGCCGCCATCGCCCGCCCCGACCTGATCCGCGAGATCGCCGAACGCTTCGGGCGCCAGGTCCTCGTGCTCTCCGTCGACGCCCGGCGCACCCCCGAGGGCACCTTCGAGGTGACGACCCACGGCGGCCGCAGGGGCACCGGCATCGACGCCGTCGAGTGGGCGCACCGGGCGGCCGAACTCGGGGCGGGCGAGATCCTGCTCAACTCGATGGACGCGGACGGCACGAAGGACGGTTACGACACCGAGATGATCAAGGCGGTACGGGCCCACGTCACCGTCCCCGTCATCGCCTCGGGCGGCGCGGGCCGCCTCGCGGACTTCCCGCCGGCCGTCGACGCCGGCGCCGACGCGGTGCTCGCCGCATCGGTCTTCCACTTCGGTGACCTGCGGATCTCCGAGGTCAAGGGCGCCCTGCGCGAGGCCGGGCACCCCGTTCGCTGACCCAGGGCAGGGAGATCGCCGGTCGCGAAGACCGGCGATCTCGCCGATGTCCGCCCGGAGGGCGCGCCGCCAGAGTGGCGCCGTCAACAACATGACGGCGCCACCACGCGGTGCACTCCCGAAGGCCCCAGGACGACGGGGCGGCCGGCTGCCGCGGTGTGGTTCGCCACAACCGAGAGGATCCCCCCTCGTGCAGCAGCACCTCCCCTCCGGCGACATCTCCCCCCGCCAGCACCGGATGTCGAAGAGCCGCTCCCGCACCGTCAAGTTCGCCGTCGCGGCGGCGGCCGCCACGGCCGGTCTGGTCACGGCGCTGATGCCGGGTGCGCAGGCCGCCGACAATCCGTACGAGCGCGGTCCGGCGCCGAGCAATTCGAGTATCGAGGCGAGCCGCGGCTCGTACGCGACGTCCCAGACCACGGTCTCCTCACTGAGCGTCAGCGGCTTCGGCGGCGGCACGATCTACTACCCGACGTCTACCTCGGACGGCACGTTCGGCGCGGTCGTCATCTCACCCGGCTTCACCGCCTACCAGTCGAGCATCGCCTGGCTGGGGCCGCGGCTGGCCTCGCAGGGCTTCGTGGTGTTCACCATCGACACCAACACCACGGCGGACCAGCCGGCCAGCCGCGGTGACCAGCTGCTCGCCGCGCTGGACTACCTCACCGAGGACAGCTCGGTCCGTACCCGGATCGACTCCTCCCGGCTCGGCGTGATGGGCCACTCCATGGGCGGCGGTGGCACGCTGGAGGCCGCCAAGGACCGTCCGTCGCTGCAGGCGGCGATCCCGCTGACCGGCTGGAACACGGACAAGTCCTGGCCCGAGGTGAAGACCCCGACCCTGGTCGTCGGGGCGGACGGCGACACGATCGCCCCCGTCGCCTCGCACTCCGAGCCGTTCTACAACTCGCTGCCGAGTTCGCTGGACAAGGCGTACCTGGAGCTCCGGGGTGCCACCCACTTCACCCCGAACACGTCCAACACGACGATCGCGAAGTACAGCATCTCGTGGCTGAAGCGCTTCATCGACAACGACACCCGCTACGAGCAGTTCCTCTGCCCGCTGCCGTCCACGAGCCTGACGATCGCCGAGTACAAGGGCAACTGCCCGCACACCTCCTGACCGGCGGACCAGGGGGCCGGACCGCGTGCACGCGGTCCGGCCCTTCGTGCTGCTGCCCGGGCCGCCGGCTGTGGGACCCGGAGCGAAGACCGGCGATCTCGCCGATGTCCGGGCGGGGAACCACCGCGAAAGTGGCGGCAGGCCAATGAAGGTCGGCGCTACCGACGCGGTGCACTCCCGAAGGCCCCAGGACGACGGGGCGGCAGGCGGCCCCGGTGCGGTTCCGCCACAACCGAGAGGAATCCCCGTGCAGCAGCACCTCCCCTCCGGCGACATCTCCCCACGCCACCACCGGATGTCCAAGAGCCGCTCCCGCACCGTCAGGGGCGCCCTGGCGGCAGCGGCGGCGACCGCCGGTCTGCTCACCGCGCTCGTCCCCGGCGGAGCCCAGGCCGCCGACAATCCGTACGAGCGTGGTCCGGCGCCGAGCAATTCGAGTATCGAGGCGAGCCGCGGTTCGTACGCCACGTCCCAGACGTCCGTGTCGTCGCTGAGCGTCAGAGGGTTCGGCGGCGGCACGATCTACTACCCGACGTCCACCTCGGACGGTACGTTCGGGGCGGTCGTCATCTCGCCCGGTTTCACCGCCTACGAGTCGAGCATCGCCTGGCTGGGTCCGCGTCTGGCGTCGCAGGGCTTCGTGGTGTTCACGATCGACACCAACACCACGTTGGACCAGCCGGCCAGCCGCGGTGACCAGCTGCTGGCCGCTCTCGACTACTTGACCGAGGACAGCTCGGTGCGCAGCCGGGTCGACTCCTCCCGGCTGGGTGTGATGGGCCACTCCATGGGCGGCGGTGGCACCTTGGAGGCCGCCAAGGACCGTCCCTCGCTGAAGGCTGCGATCCCGCTGACCGGCTGGAACACGGACAAGACGTGGCCGGAGGTGCAGACCCCGACCCTGGTCGTCGGGGCGGACGGTGACACGGTCGCTTCCGTCACCACGCACTCGAAGCCGTTCTACAACTCGCTGCCGAGTTCGCTGGACAAGGCGTATCTGGAGCTCCGGGGTGCCACCCACTTCACCCCGAACACGTCCAACACGACGATCGCGAAGTACAGCATCTCGTGGCTGAAGCGCTTCATCGACAACGACACCCGCTACGAGCAGTTCCTCTGCCCGATCCCGTCGGCCAGCCTGACGATCGCGGAGTACCGGGGCAACTGCCCGCACTGATCCGGGGGGCGACCGGGGCCGGACCGCGCGTACCGCGGTCCGGCCCCTTCGCGTCGTCCGGTTCTCAGCCGCGGGAGAGGAACGCCGCGATGGCCTCGGCGAACCCGGGATCGCGCACCACCGTCAGGTGGTCGCCCGGCAGCACGGTCAGCTCGGCGCCCGCGATCGCCGAGGCCAGCACCTCGGGCCGGGTCGCGAGGGGATCGCCCGCACCGGCCAGGACCAGCGTGGGGACGGCGATCCGGTCCAGCGGGAGCGCGTCCCGGTGCACCGCCCGTATCTGCGCGGCCAGCGCCAGCCGGTCGCCGCCCGCCGTGTCGGCCAGCACCCGGAACGCCCGGGTCCGCTCCGGCGCGTCCGCCGCGTCGTCGGCCGTCAGCGCCGCCGAGACCAGTTCGGGCGGCATCACCCGGGTGTCCAGGCCGCCCACCTCCACCGCGCCCGCACCTATGCCCCCGGCCACCAGGCGGCTGACGCGCGCGTCCTCCGCCGCGACGAGGACCGCCACCACCGCGCCCATGGAATACCCCACGAGATGCACGTGGTCCGCGCCGATACGGTCGATGAGCAGACGCACGTCACGGGCCATCAGCGACTCGCCGTAGTGGGTGTCGTCGTGCGGCCGGTCCGACTCGCCGTGGCCCCGCGCGTCCAGGGCGTACACCCGCCGGCCCCGCGCCACGAGCGCCTCGACGACGCCGGGGCCCTCCCAGTTCAGCCGGGCGTGCGCGGCGAAGCCGTGCAGCAGGACCACCGGGGGCAGGGCGCCGTCCGGGTTCCGCCACCAGGACCAGTAACGCAGGGTCAAACCGTCGTGTGTACGCAATTCATCAGTCATGCACCGACGTTACGGGCGGCCGCCGCGGAACGGGCCGGCACTGTGCCCCGGCACAGCACGGACGCCGTTCCGTTGGGAGCCCGCACCGCTCCGGGCCGACCGGGAACAGGGAGCGGACGCGAGCCTTCCGACGCTGTTTACGCGGAAGTAACGTGAGAGCGTGACCCCATCGACGACCGTGCACAGTCCGCTCCGGCTGTACGGCCGCAGCGGTGAACTGGCCATCCTGGAAACCCTGTTGGGAAGGCTGCGGGCGGGGGGCGGCGGAGCGCTCGTGCTGACCTCGCCACCCGGCCTCGGCCGTACCGCCCTGCTGCGGCAGGCCGCCGCCCACTACCTCGGAAGGCACGGCGGGCCCGTCCTGTACGCCGCCGCGGCCCCCACCGAACAGCGACTGCCCTACAGCGGGCTGCACGCCCTCCTCTGCTCCGCCCCCGGCCCGCTGCCCGTCACGCCCGACACCATCCTGGGCTCCGGGATCACGCCGGGCGGCCTGCTCGGCCTGCTGCGGGGCCTGGGGGCCGAACAGCCCCTGCTGGTCTGCGTGGACGACGCGCACGCCTGGGACCCCGATTCCCGCGCCGCGCTCGGCTTCGCCGCCCGCAGGCTCGGCGCGGGCAGCCGGGTCGCGGTGGTGATCGGCGCGGCCGACGAGACCGCCTTCGCCGGGCTCCCCGCCCTGCGTCTCGGCCCGCTCGACGACGACGCGGCGACCGCGCTCCTGGACCGGCTCACCGACGGTACGGCCGATGTCGATCCCGTCGTGCGCAGCGAACTCCTGCGCGAGGCGGCGGGCAACCCACGGCTGCTGGCCGGACTGGCCGGCCGCCTCACTCCGGGGCAGCTGGCCGGGCGCACCGCGCTGCCGTACCCGCTCCCCGGCGCCGAGGGTGTCCTCGACGCGCACGCCGAGCACCTCGACGGCCTGCCGCCCGACACCCGCACCCTGCTCCTGCTGGCCGCGGCCGCGGAGGAGCACGAGCCGGACGGGGCCGGAGCCGACGCCGCCCTGCTGCTGAGGGCGGGCGCCCGGGCCGGGCTGGCGACCGCGCACCTCGACCGGGTGCTCTTCGCGCCCGCCGGCACCGCCGGAGCGCTCCAACGCACGGGCAGCCGCGTGCACTTCAGTCACCCGCTGCTGCGCCGTGCGGTCCTGCACCGGGCGCCGCCCGGCCGCCGCAGGGCCGTGCACGAACTGCTCGCCGGGCTGCTCGCCGGGCCCGGCTCGGCTCCGCTGCCCGCGCTCGTCCAGCTGGCCTGCGCGGCGCCCGGGCCGGACGCCACGCTCGCCGCCCAGCTGGAGGCCGCGGCCACCGCCCCGCGCCCGCACGGCGAACGGTCGGCAGCGCTGGCCCGCGCCGCCGCACTCTCCACCGACGAGGCCCTGCGCGCCGCACGGTTCACCGAGGCCGCCGAGCAGGCGCGGCTGGCCGGCGACACCGGCCGCGCCCGCGCCATGCTGGCCCGCGTCGGCCCCCACCTCGCCGGAGGCGCCGCACCCTACGTACGCGGCATGCTCGCCCTGCGCGACGGACCGGCCGCCGACGCCCGTGAAGCACTCCTGACCGCGGCGGAGCTGCTCGCCCCGCACGACCCGCGCCGCACCCTGGACGCCCTGTTCGGCGCGGCGGAGGCGGCGTGGGACATGGGGGACGCCATCGCGTACCTGGATGCCATGAACCGCATCCCCGTCGCCGCCGCCGACCGGTCCATGGCGCAGTACCGCGCCGGGATGTGCGCCGTGCTCGCCGGGCACCCCGACCGGGGCCACGCCCTCCTGCGGTGCTGCCTCGACTCCGCCGACCGCGCCGAGGACGCCGGGGAGCTCCTGCGGGCGGGCGCCTCGGCCCTGGTGCTCGGCGAGGTCGACGCGGCCTGCCGGGCAGGGGCCCGCGCCCTCGCCGTCGTACGCCTCCGGGGGCCCGAAGCCCTGCTGCCGCACGCCCTGGAGCAGCTCGCCTACGCCGAACTGCGCTCCGGGCAGCACGCCAGGGCCCGGGCCCACGCACTGGAAGGGCTGCACGCGGCCCGCCGTACCGGGCAGCAGAACTCCGCCACCCATCTGCACTCCGTGCTCGCGCTCGCCGCCTCGGTGGAGGGGCCCGCCGAGGCGTGCGCCGCCCATGCCGACGCGGCGCTGGCCGGGGCGGGGCCGCACGGTCTGGCCCAGGCCGCCATGCTCGCCACCTGGGCGGTCGCCCGCGCGGACCTGGCGGCCGGGCGGCCCGGTGAGGCGGCGGCCCGGCTCGGCCCGCTGGTCAGACCGGGGCCGGGGACGGGGCACTTCGCCACCCGGATGCTCGCCGTGCCGTGCTACGTCGAGGCGATGGTGCTCTCCGGCCGTGCCGACGACGGGGCCGACGAACTCGCCGTGGCCGTGGAGGAGTTCGCGCTGTGGACCGCCCGGACGACCGACCCCCAGGTTCCCGCCCAGCTGGCCCGCTGCCGCGCCCTGCTGGCGCCGCCCGAGGAGGCCGCCGCCCGGTACGAGGAGGCGCTGGCCCACCACGACCGCGCGGGCGGCGACTTCGAGCGCGCCCGCACCCAGCTCCTCCACGGCCAGCTGCTGCGCCGGCTGCGCCGCACCCGTGAGGCCCGCGGCCCGCTGCGCGACGCGCTGGTCGCCTTCGAACGCTGCTCGGCCCGCGTCTGGGCCGAACGGGCGGGCGGGGAGCTGCGGGCCGCCGGTGAGGCGGTGGACCCGCCGGACCAGAGCGGCCCCGGGCCGCTGGCCGGACTGACCCCGCAGCAGCAGCGGATCGCCCGCTGTGTCGCTGAGGGCGCCACCAACCGTGAGGTGGCGGTACGGCTCTCGGTGAGCCCGCGGACCGTCGACCACCATCTCCGCAACGTCTTCGCGGCGCTCGGGGTCAGGTCCCGGACCGAGCTCGCGAGGCTGCTGGACCGCTAGTGCCTCGTCCGGCCTGATCCGGGCGAAGGACCCCAGGTCTCCCGTCCGGATCGGGCCGGTGGGGCGAGGTTGCAGGACCGTGATGAGAAGAACCGCGCATACCTCTAGGTACCGACCGGGCGGTATGCCATTCTGCGGTCGTCAGGATCGATCGGTGTGCGCCCGCCCAATGCCGGGCCGGGCACACACCGGGGCCGGCCCAACCTCGGCCGGCCGATTCCCGGTGGAGGCCGCCATGCCACAGGTCGTACGTTCACGGATCAGGGCGCTGCACGGACCGCCCCCCGTAGCGCCGTTGCCGCACCGCTTCCGCTCCCTGGCCGACCGCGAGGCCGTAGCGGTGCTCCACCGGGCGGCCCGCGGGCTCCTGGAAGCGCTGCCGGAGCTCACGGACCGGCTGATCGAGGCGCTGCGGGAGCAGGAGCCCGCCTACCGCGCCGCGATGGAGACCGAGCCCGCCGAGATCTGGCAGGAGGTCCACCACTCCCTGCGGCACAACGTCGCCTCGCTCATCCAGCCCCGCGAGTTCCGGGAGGCCGCCCACCGCACCTCCCGGTGGATCGGCGAGAGCAGGGCCGAGCAAGGCGTACCGCTCGACGCGGTCATGCACGCCTTCCGGATGGGCGGCGCGATGGTCTGGCAGGACCTGGTCGACGACACGGCCCGGCGCCACCCCGAGGACACCCGGCTGCTCGTCCATGTCGCCGCCGACGTCTGGAACTTCGTCGACGAGCACTGCGGCGTGGTGGCCGAGGCGTACCGGCAGGCCGAACGGAGGCTCTCCTGGCGCCGCGAGAACCAGCAGCGCCTGATGACGGCGGCCCTGCTGGACGGCACCGCCAGGATCGCGGACCTGCCGGACGCCGCGGAGATGCTGGGCCTCCCGGTGCAGGGGCGTTATGCCGTACTCGCGGTCGCCGGGGCCCGCCGCGCCCCGCACGGCACCGGGCGTCCGCCGGTCGCCCTGGCCGAGGGAACGCCCGCACTCTGGCACTCGGCGGGGGAGGTGGAGCTGGCGGTCCTGCCGCTGGGGGCCGCCCCGGCGGCCTCCGAGCCGGAGCCTCCGTGCGACGGGGACACCGAGGCCGGGCCCGCCTCCGCCTCGGTCCCCGACGGTGAACTCGCCGCGCTCGCCGAGGGCCTGACGGCTCCTCCGGGCACCCGCGTCGGCATCAGCTCGGTGGTCGACGGGCTCGCCTCCGTCGGTGACGCGCGGCGCCTCGCCGAGACGGCGCTGCGCACCTGTCCGGCTTCCGGCGGCACCGTCCTGCTCGACGAGCACCTGCCCGCCGCGCTCGTCGTCTCCTCGCCCGGCCTCGGGACGGCACTCGCCGACCGGGTCCTCGGGCCGCTGGACCGGCTGGACCCGGCGGACCGGGACGTGCTCATCGAGACGCTGACCGCGTGGCTCGACTCGGACGGCTCGGCCCAGCGGGCCGGAGCGAAGCTGTACTGCCACCGCAACACGGTGCTGAACCGGCTGCGGCGGTTCGAGCAGCTGACGGGCCGCTGCCTGACGCGGCCGTCCGACGCCGTCGAGGTGTCCCTGGCGCTGGCGGCACGGCGGCTGCTGCCGGGCTGAGGGCGGCCGCCACGTGGCGGCGGGGGCGTCCGGCCTCGGGGGAGCCGGGCCCCGGGGGCGGCCCTCCCCGCGCCCGGGGCCGCCGACTGTGCGGCGGCACAGTCCTTCGCCGGGTGGGCTGTACCCGCGCCGCGCCCCGTCCCGGCCCCCTGTGCCGCACCCGCCCAGGCTGATGCCATGACGCGCATGTCTTCAGCTGCCCCTTGCACAGCCGTACCGGCGGAGCGGAACCGGTGAGCGGCGCGATCGACGCCCGGTCCCTCGCCGTGGTGATCTTCCTCGCCTTCGTCGCCGTGTCCCTGCTGCTGTGCGGACTCGCCGCCGCCGACCAGGACGATCCGGAACACTTCTACGCGGGCGGCGCCACCCTCGGCCCCGTCGGCGCGGGACTGGCCATCGCCGGGGACTACGTCTCCGCCGCCACGCTGCTCTCCACCACCGGATCCGTCGCGCTCGCCGGATTCGACGGCCTGCTGTTCGCCCTGGCGACGGTCGCCTCGCTGGCCCTCGTCATGCGCCTCTTCGCCGAACGACTGCGCCGCAAAGGCGTGTTCACCATGGGGGACTTCCTTGCCGACCGGCTCGGCGACGGGTCCGTACGCCGTGCGCTCGGCGTGGCCACCCTCGTCGTACTGGCCCCGCTGCTGCTCGTACAGCTCACCACCGCCGGCCGCGTCATGACCTCCATGTTCGGGCTGCCCGACGGCGCCCTCACCGGCTGCACCGTCGCCAGTGGCGCACTGATGGTCTGCTACTCGGCGTTCGGCGGGATGCGGGGTACCGGCTACATCCAGATCCTCAAGGTGGCCGTGGTCCTGGGAGCGGTCACCCTGCTCGCGGGGCTCGTCCTCGCGCGCTTCGACTGGTCCCCCTTCGCCCTCTTCGACGCCGCCCGGGCGGGCAGCGGGGCGGGTGGCGACTACGCGCGCCCCGGCCTGCAGTTCGGCCACGGACTCGCGGGCGGGCTCGACCTGATCGGCTTCCAGATCACCCTCCTGCTCGGCGCCGCCTGCATGCCGCACATCATGATGCGGCTCCACCCGATCCGCGACGCCTGGACCGCCCGCAGGGCCGGCGTCTGGGCCGTGAGCCCGGTCGCCCTGCTCTGTGTCGGCATCGTCATCGTCGGACTCGGAGCCTCCGCGCTGGTGGGCCGCGAACTGCTGCACGCCGCCGATCCGGCCGGCGGCACCTCCCTGCTGATGGTGACCAGCGCCCTGGACCCGGGTGCGGCCGGTCCGCGCGACAGCCCCCTGTTCGCACTCGTGGCCTGCGCCGCGTTCGCCACCACCCTCGCCGCCGTCGCCGGGATCACCCTGGCCGCCGCCTCGTCCCTGGCCCGCGACTTCACGGTGAAGTCGGGCGCCCAGGGCGAGGGCAAGGCCTCCAGCAGGGAGATCCGGCGCGCCCGCTGGGCCGTCGTCGGCATCGGGGCGCTCGCCGTCCTCCTCTCGGCGTACACCCACGACCGCAACCCCCAGGTGCTGCTCTCCCTGTCGTTCGCGGCAGCGGCCTCGGTCCTGCCGCCCGTCCTGCTGTACGCCCTGTTCCGGCCGCGCTTCGACGCCCGCGGGGTGCGGTGGACCGTGTACGGGACGCTTCCGCTGATCGGGATCCTGATGGTCCTGTCGCCGGCGTTCTCCGGCACCCCGATCGCGCTCTTCCCGGAGTGGGACTTCGACGTCTTCCCGCTCCAGACCCCGGGCCTGGTCACGATCCCGGCGGGATTCCTCCTCGGGCTGCTGGGATCGGGGCGGGACCCCGGCACCGCACCCGACGACCGGCACCGCCACCGGACCCGCCGGGCACCCGTACGTGCCCGGGGCGGCGCCTGAGCGTTCCGGAAGGGGCTACAGGCCGAGCTCGGCCGTGTGCAGCCGGGCCAGCGCGTCCTTGTCGCCCTCCAGCTCCACCCGCGCCGCGTCCTGCCGCCCGGCGGCGAACAGCAGCAGCTCACCCGGCTCCCCGGTGACCGTCACCACCGGGGTGCCCTTGTGGGCGACCGCCGTCTGGCCGTCCGGGCGCCGCAGCACCAGCCCCACCGGGGCACGGCGTCCCAGCATCCGTGCCGTCTTCTCCGTGCGCGACCACAGCACATCGGCGAAGACCGGATCGAGGTCCCGCTGGGACCAGTCGGGCTGGGCCCTGCGCACGTCCTCCGCGTGGATGTAGAACTCGACGGTGTTGGCCGCCTCGTCCAGCTGCTTCAGACCGAAGGGGGAGAAGCGCGGCGGTCCCGTACGGATGAGCTGGATCAGCTCCTCGTACGGCTTGGCGGCGAACTCGGCCTGGACCCGCTCCAGCCGGTTCTTCAGGGCACCCAGCATGATCCCGCCCGCCGCGTCGGCGCGGCGTTCACGTACCACGACATGGGCGGCCAGGTCACGGGTCTTCCAGCCGTTGCACAGGGTCTGGGCTTCGGGGCCCGCCGCTTCCAACAGGTCGGCGAGCAGAAGACGTTCACGCTTCGCATGGGTCGACATGCCCGCCAGCGTACGACCGACGCCCGCGGTCCGCCCAGTGGACGCACGGCCGGAAGCCCCCGCCCGGCGCGGCACAATGGGCGCATGACCAGCACGCCCGGCTCCACGCCCGCCAGCAATCTCGACCCGGCCGTCGCCGCCCGCCTCAAGCGCGGCCCCGACGGACTGTTCCCGGCCATCGCCCAGCAGTACGACACGGGCGAGGTGCTCATGCTCGGCTGGATGGACGACGAGGCGCTGCACCGCACCCTCACCACGGGCCGCTGCACCTACTGGTCCCGCAGCCGCCAGGAGTACTGGGTCAAGGGCGACACCTCCGGCCACACCCAGCAGGTCAGGTCCGTCGCCCTGGACTGCGACGCCGACACCGTCCTGGTGAAGGTCGACCAGACGGGTGCCGCCTGCCACACCGGCGCCCGCACCTGCTTCGACAAGGACGTCCTTCCGCTCACCGCGCCCCGATAAGGTCAGCCGCCATGGATCTCGAGACCTTCCGCAAGCTCGCCGTCGACCGGCGCGTCATCCCCGTCAGCCGCCGGCTCCTCGCGGACGGTGACACCCCGGTCGGGCTCTACCGCAAGCTCGCGGCCGAACGCACCGGCACGTTCCTCCTCGAATCCGCGGAGAACGGCCGCACCTGGTCCCGCTACTCCTTCATCGGGGTACGCAGCGCCGCCACCCTGACCTCCCTCGACGGAGCGGCCCACTGGCTGGGCACCCCGCCCGTCGGCGTCCCCGTCGAAGGCGACCCGCTGCAGGCGCTCCGGGCCACCGTCGAGACCCTGCACACCCCCCGCGACCTGGTCGGCGACGAGGGCCTGCCGCCGTTCACCGGCGGCATGGTCGGCTACCTCGGCTACGACGTCGTGCGCCGGCTGGAGCGGATCACCGAGCACGGTGGCGACGATCTGAAGCTCCCCGAGCTCACCATGCTGCTCACCTCGGACCTCGCCGTGCTCGACCACGGGAACGGCACCGTCCTGCTGATCGCCAACGCGATCAACCACAACGACCTGGACACCGGCGTCGACGAGGCCTACCAGGACGCGGTCGCCCGGCTCGACGCCATGGAGCGCGACCTCTCCAGGCCCGTGGAGAACACCCCCGCCGCGCTGCCGCCCTCCGAGCTCCCGCCGTACACCGCGCTCTGGGGCGGCCAGGCGTTCATGGACGCCGTGGAGGACGTCAAGGAGCGGATCAGGGCGGGCGAGGCCTTCCAGGTCGTCCCCTCCCAGCGCTTCGAGACGCCCTGCACGGCGAGCGCCCTGGACGTCTACCGGGTCCTGCGCGCCACCAACCCGTCGCCGTACATGTACCTCTTCCGCTTCGACGGCTTCGACGTCGTCGGCTCCAGCCCCGAGGCGCTCGTCAAGGTCGAGGACGGCCGGGCCATGGTTCACCCGATCGCCGGGACCAGGCACCGCGGCGCCACCCCGCAGGAGGACCAGGCGCTCGCCGACGAGCTCCTCGCCGACCCGAAGGAACGCGCCGAGCACCTGATGCTCGTCGACCTCGGCCGCAACGACCTGGGACGGGTCTGCGAGCCCGGCAGCGTCGAGGTCGTCGACTTCATGTCGGTCGAGCGGTACTCGCACGTGATGCACATCGTCTCCACCGTCACCGGACGCGTCGCCGAGGGCCGCGGCGCCTTCGACGTCCTCACCGCGTGCTTCCCCGCTGGCACCCTCTCCGGCGCGCCCAAGCCCCGCGCCCTGCAGATCATCGAGGAGCTCGAACCCAGCCGGCGGGGCCTGTACGGCGGCTGCGTCGGCTACCTCGACTTCGCCGGGGACTCCGACACCGCCATCGCCATCCGGACCGCCCTGCTCCGCGACGGCACCGCGTACGTCCAGGCGGGCGCGGGCATCGTCGCGGACTCCGACCCGGTCGCCGAGGACACGGAGTGCCGGAACAAGGCCGCCGCGGTCCTGCGAGCCGTGCATACGGCGAACCGCCTCGGGGCTTGCTGAGCCGGTAGGGGATAGTGGAGTACGTGAGTGCTGTCCCCGTACCCCAGCCCCGTGCCCGAGCCGCCTCCGCGCCCGACAGCGCAGGAAGCCGCCGAAGCCTGGCCGCCGGCCTGCTCCTCGGGGCGGCCGGCGCCACCGTCGTCCTCCTCGCCTCCGGGCAGACCTGGGCCGAGGGCAAGGCGGCCGTCGGCGGCGGCACCCTTCCGCTCAGCGCCGACGGCCAGGACGTCACCGGCCTCCCCGCTGCCCTGGCCGTCGTCGGCCTGGCCGCCCTCGTCGCCGTCTTCGCCGTCCGCGGCGGGGGCCGGCTGATCGTCGCAGGGCTGCTGGCCCTCAGCGGCCTCGGCGCAGGGCTGAGCGCCTGGTCCGGAGCCTCGGACAGCGCGGCCCTGGACGAGCAGGCCGCGCAGACCACGGGCAACACCTCGGCCACCGTCGACGCCCTCAGCCACACCGCCTGGCCCTACGTCACCGCGGCCGGCGGGCTGCTCATCCTGCTCGCCGGACTGCTCGCCCTGCGCTACGGCAGCCGCTGGCCGGCCATGTCGGGACGGTACGAACGGGACGGCACCCCCCGCCCGCGCAAGGCCCCCCGCACCGCCCCGGACCCCGACCGGCCCGAGGAACTGTGGAAGGCCCTGGACCGCGGCGAGGACCCGACGCGCGAGGCATGACCCCCAGCCTCACGTCCACCGGCACGTACGGGACAATGGCAGCAAGCTTTCGTAAGCGCGACACCTTCAGCGCAACACCAACTAGGAGCAACTCATGGCGGGCAGCAGCCACGGACACACCCCGGCCGCCTGGACCGGTGTCATCATCTCCTTCATCGGCTTCTGCATCGCCGGCCTCTTCATGGTCGCGGCGAACACGCTCGGCTTCTGGGCCGGTATCGCCGTCGTCCTCCTCGGCGGGGTGGTCGGTCTCGCCATGAAGATGGCGGGCCTCGGCATGCCGAAGGAGTCCGCCGAGATGGCGGACGCCAGGGCCCGCGCCTCCCGGGCACAGATCACGGTCTGACCGGTCACGAGCACCAGCGACACGACGCGAGGCGCGGCCCGGACCGGGCTGCGCCTCGCGTCGTGAGCGTGGACAATCGGCCCGTGGACGCCTCAGCCTCTCCCGCAGCCGCCGCCCCGGACCAGCCCCCCGTACCGGGCCCGGGTCTGCCGGCTCCCGCCCCTGTCTCCCGGCTCCGCCGGCTCGCCACGCCCCTCGGCGTCATGGCCGCCGTCGTCGGAGCCTTCGGCTACGTCGCCACGGTCGACCCCAACGAGCCCGGCCACTACCCGGTCTGCCCCATGCTCCGCTTCACCGGCCTGTTCTGTCCCGGCTGCGGCGGGCTGCGCAGCGCACACGCGTTCGCCCACGGAGACCTGGCCGCCGCCCTCGGCTCCAACGCCCTGGCCGTCGTCGGCTACGGCGTATTCGCCGCGGTCTGGCTGCTCTGGGCGGTCCGTGCGAGCCGGGGCAAGCCTCTTCGGATCGGCCTCGCGCCCGGCTACTGGTGGGGCGTCGGGGCGGTGCTGCTGGTGTTCTCCGTGGTCAGGAATCTGCCCTTCGGCTCGGCGCTGGCGCCCTGAATGACCAGGTAGTGGGACGTAAGGCCGCCGGATGCGGGCCCTGAGCCGTCCTGCGGATACCATCGAGATGGCTGATCCTGTACCTATCACCGCTTCGGAAGGGGGCCGCTCGCGTGAGTGTGCTCGACGAGATCATTGACGGCGTCCGCGCCGACCTCGCGGAGCGGCAGGCGCGTGTCAGCCTCGACGAGCTCAAGGAACGCGCCGCGCGCGCTCCCCAGGCCAAGGACGGAGTCGCCGCACTGCGCGGCGAGGGCGTGACCGTCATCTGCGAGGTCAAGCGCTCCAGCCCCTCGAAGGGGGCCCTTGCCGCCATCGCCGACCCGGCCGCGCTCGCCGCGGACTACGAGGCCGGCGGCGCATCCGTCATCTCGGTCCTCACCGAGGAGCGCCGCTTCGGCGGATCGCTCGCCGACCTGGAGGCCGTCCGCGCCAAGGTCGACATCCCGGTCCTGCGCAAGGACTTCATCGTCACCTCGTACCAGCTGTGGGAGGCCCGGGCACACGGCGCCGACCTCGCCCTGCTGATCGTCGCCGCCCTCGACCAGGAGGCCCTCGTCTCGCTGATCGAGCGGGCCGAGTCGATCGGCCTGACGCCGCTCGTCGAGGCCCACGACGAGGAGGAGGCGGAGCGCGCCGTGGACGCCGGGGCGAAGATCATCGGTGTCAACGCGCGCAACCTCAAGGACCTCAAGGTCGACCGTTCCACCTTCGAACGCGTCGCCCCCGAGATCCCCGACCACATCGTCAAGGTCGCCGAGTCCGGCGTCCGCGGCCCGCACGACCTCATCGCCTACGCCAACGCCGGCGCGGACGCGGTGCTCGTCGGTGAGTCCCTGGTCACCGGCCGCGACCCCCGGGCCGCCGTCGCCGACCTGGTCGCCGCAGGCGCCCACCCGGCACTCAGGCACGGACGGAGCTGATCCCGCCCGTGCCCGCCCACCGTCCCTCCGCCCGCATCCGGCCGGGCCTGCGCCCCGCCGGCGCGAGCGCCCGGGACCCGCACGCGCCGCTGGCGCGCGGCTGCCGCCCCCGCGGCTGCCGCGCCCCCGCCCGGCGTGTGCACGGCCGACGGGTGCGGTACGTGATCGGCGACGAGCCGGGCCAGGTCAACGGGATGCGATGGCGCACGGGGTCCGCGCCGTAGCGAGCCCCGGCCGTCGCCCGTCCCCCGGTACAGGGGGATCCGCACGCCCCACCGCACCGACCGTCGACCGGTCGGCGTGGCGCTCCGCTCATGGCGCATACGGTGACATCACCCGTTGCGATTCGAGGAGCACGTCGCATGTCGTCCGACTTCTTCATCCCGGACCCCGAGGGTCTGATCCCCAGCGCCGAGGGATACTTCGGCGCGTTCGGTGGCAAGTTCATCCCGGAGGCGCTGGTCGCCGCCGTGGACGAGGTGGCCGTCGAATACGACAAGGCCAAGGCGGACCCGGCCTTCGCCGCCGAGCTCAACCAGCTCATGGTCGACTACACGGGCCGGCCCAGCGCGCTGACCGAGGTCCCGCGCTTCGCCGAGCACGCCGGTGGTGCCCGCGTCTTCCTCAAGCGTGAGGACCTCAACCACACCGGCTCGCACAAGATCAACAACGTGCTCGGCCAGGCCCTGCTCACCAAGCGCATGGGCAAGACCCGCGTCATCGCGGAGACCGGAGCGGGTCAGCACGGCGTCGCCACCGCGACGGCCTGCGCCCTCTTCGGGCTCGAGTGCACCATCTACATGGGCGAGATCGACACCGAGCGGCAGGCGCTGAACGTGGCGCGCATGCGGATGCTCGGCGCCGAGGTCGTCGCCGTGAAGTCCGGCTCCAGGACACTCAAGGACGCCATCAACGAGGCGTTCCGCGACTGGGTCGCCAATGTGGACCGCACGCACTACCTCTTCGGCACGGTCGCCGGGCCGCACCCCTTCCCGGCGATGGTCCGCGACTTCCACCGGGTGATCGGCGTCGAGGCCCGCCGCCAGATCCTGGAGCGCGCCGGCCGGCTGCCGGACGCCGCGGTCGCCTGCGTCGGCGGCGGCTCCAACGCCATCGGTCTCTTCCACGCCTTCATCCCGGACGCGGGCGTCCGGCTGATCGGCTGCGAACCCGCCGGACACGGCGTGGAGACCGGCGAGCACGCGGCGACGCTGACCGCGGGCGAGCCCGGGATCCTGCACGGCTCGCGCAGTTACGTCCTCCAGGACGAGGAAGGGCAGATCACCGAGCCCTACTCGATCTCGGCCGGACTCGACTACCCGGGCATCGGCCCCGAGCACGCCTACCTCAAGGACATCGGCCGCGGCGAGTACCGCGCCGTCACCGACGACGACGCCATGCAGGCGCTGCGCCTCCTCTCCCGCACCGAGGGGATCATCCCGGCCATCGAGAGCGCGCACGCGCTGGCGGGGGCCCTGGAGGTCGGACGGGAGCTCGGCCCGGACGGGCTGATCCTGATCAACCTGTCCGGCCGCGGCGACAAGGACATGGACACGGCAGCGAGGTACTTCGGGCTGTACGACGGCGCCGACGCGGTCGTCGAGGCCGACGTGGCCGACGGAGAGGAAGAGGTCACCAAGTGAGCGGCAACCGAGAGCTTCTCGAATCGACGCTGGCCAAGGCGGCGTCCGAGGACCGGGCGGCGCTCATCGCCTACCTGCCCGGCGGCTTCCCGACCGTCGACGGCGGCATCGCCGCCGTCAAGGCCGCCGTCGCGGGAGGCGCCGACGTCATCGAGGTCGGGCTCCCGCACAGCGACCCGGTGCTCGACGGGCCGGTCATCCAGACCGCCGACGACATCGCGCTGCGCGGCGGCCTCAAGATCGCCGACATCATGCGTACGGTCCGTGAGACGCACGAGGCCACGGGCGCGCCGATCCTCGTCATGACGTACTGGAACCCGATCGACCGCTACGGGGTGGAACGCTTCACCGCCGAGCTGGCCGAGGCGGGCGGCGCCGGGTGCATCCTGCCCGACCTGCCCGTCCAGGAGTCCGCGCTGTGGAGGGAGCATGCCGAGAAGCACGGTCTCGCCACCGTCTTCGTCGTCGCCCCGAGCAGCAAGGACGAGCGCCTCGCCACCATCACGGCCGCGGGCTCCGGATTCGTGTACGCCTCCTCGCTGATGGGCGTCACCGGCACCCGCGAATCGGTCGGCGAGCAGGCCCAGGACCTGGTGCGGCGCACCCGCGCCACCACGGACCTGCCCGTCTGCGTCGGCATCGGCGTCTCCACCGCCGAGCACGCCCAGCGGGTCGCCGGCTTCGCCGACGGCGTGATCGTCGGCTCGGCCTTCGTCAAGCGGATGCTGGACGCCCCGGACGAGGCCGCAGGTCTCGCCGCCGTCCGCGCGCTGGCGGCCGAACTGGCCGAAGGCGTTCGAAAGCGCTGACAGCGGGCGTCATCCGTACGGGTGGACCTGGGACCGGGGAGGCGCTGACGTGCCTCCCCGGTTCGTTTGCGCGGTGTGAGCGAGAACCAAGACCGCAGAAGAGCCGCGCGCGACCGGCTGGCCCAGCAGCGTGAGCAGGACCGGGCGCGGGACCGCCGCCGCCGCACGCTGATCGTCTCGACCGCCGTGGTGGGGGTGCTGGCGCTGGCAGCCGTGATCGGTGTGATCGCGGCCAACGCCGGCAAGAACGACAAGGACAGCGAGGCCGGGCCCGCCGTCACCCCGTCCGGGGCGATGGGCAAGGACGGCCTCGCCCTCCAGGTCGGGGCCGATGACGCGCCGTCCACGCTCACGATCTGGGAGGACTTCCGCTGCCCGGTCTGCGCCCAGTTCGAGAACACCTTCCGCGACACCGTCACGGAGCTCACCGACAGCGGCCGGCTCAAGGTGGAGTACCACCTGGCCACGATCATCGACGGCAACCTCGGCGGCAGCGGTTCGCTGCGCGCGGCCAACGCGGCCGCCTGCGCCCAGGACGCGGGCAAGTTCGCCCCGTACCACGACACCCTCTTCCGCAATCAGCCCGCCGAGACCGACGACGCCTTCGGTGAGAACAGCAAGCTGATCGAGCTGGCCGGCAAGGTGAAGGGCCTGGACACGCCCGCCTTCCGCAGCTGTGTGGAGGACGGCACGCACGACAGCTGGGTGGAGAAGTCCAACAAGGCGTTCACCGAAGGCGGCTTCCAGGGCACACCGACCGCACTGCTCAACGGCGAGTCGATCTTCCCGAAGAAGGGGAACGAACAGATCTCCGCCGCCAACATCAAGAAGTGGGTCGCCGAGGCCAACAAGGGCAAGAAGCCGGGCACGGTCGGCGCCACCCCATAGGCCGTGCCCGTGGCCCCGGAGGTACTCCGCCGGGGCCCCGTTACCCAGAAGTTGCCGGACGGCTTGCCGTACGTCCCGTCCGGCAGGGTAGCGTCGACCCCGTCATGAACCTTGCCTTCATTCCCAGCCCGTCGACCGGCGTGATCGAGCTCGGCCCGATCCCGCTCCGCGGCTACGCGTTCTGCATCATCATCGGTGTCTTCGTCGCCGTCTGGTTCGGCAACAAGCGCTGGGTCGCCAGAGGCGGCAAAGCCGGCACCGTCGCCGACATCGCCGTCTGGGCCGTGCCCTTCGGCCTGGTCGGCGGCAGGCTCTACCACGTGATCACCGACTACCAGCTGTACTTCAGCGAGGGTGAGAACTGGGTCGACGCCTTCAAGATCTGGGAGGGCGGCCTCGGTATCTGGGGCGCGATCGCGCTCGGCGCGGTCGGTGCCTGGATCGGCTGCCGCCGCCGTGGGATCCCGCTCCCGGCCTGGGCGGACGCACTGGCCCCCGGTATCGCCTTCGCCCAGGCGATCGGCCGCTGGGGCAACTGGTTCAACCAGGAGCTGTACGGCAAGCCGACCGACGTCCCCTGGGCGCTGAAGATCAGCGAGGGCACGAACCGCGTCGAGGGCACCTACCACCCGACGTTCCTGTACGAGTCCCTGTGGTGCGTCGGCGTCGCGCTCCTGGTCATCTGGGCGGACCACCGCTTCAGGCTCGGACACGGCCGCGCCTTCGCGCTGTACGTCGCCGCGTACTGCGCGGGCCGCGGATGGATCGAGTACATGCGCGTCGACGAGGCGCACCACGTGCTGGGCCTCCGGCTCAACGTGTGGACCGCGATCATCGTGTTCGTGCTCGCCGTCGTCTACATCGTGATCTCGGCGAAGGTGCGCCCCGGCCGCGAGGAGATCGTCGAGCCCGCCGCCGTGAGCCTGACCAAGGACGGCGAGAAGACCACCGACGCCTCCGGGGAGACCGGGTCCGAGGAATCCCCTTCCGAGGAGACCGTCCCCGGGACCACCGAGGAGGCCGACGCGCCGGCCCCCGAGGCCGACGGGACCCCGCAGAAGGCCGACAGGAGCTGACGCTCCCCGCCCCCGCACACATCGCGAAGGGGCCGCCGGACCACCACGGTCCGGCGGCCCCTTCGCCCATGTACGGGCCTCATCGGTGCGAGCGCGCCAAGGCGAGCGTGCGTTCCGCGGTCGCCACCACGGCCGCGTCGACGAACCTCCCGTCCGGCAGGGCCTGCGCCCCCGCCTCCGTCCGGGACGCCTCCACGATCTGCTCCGCCGCCTCCACCTCCCGTGACGTCGGCCGGAACGCCCGCTCGATCACCGGAAGCTGCCGGGGATGGATCGCCGCCCGGCCGAGCAGCCCGAGATTCCTCCCGTGCGCACAGGACGACCGCAGCCC
The DNA here is from genome assembly GCF_045039765.1 of Streptomyces sp. NBC_01166. Lineage (NCBI taxonomy): Bacteria > Bacillati > Actinomycetota > Actinomycetes > Kitasatosporales > Streptomycetaceae > Streptomyces > Streptomyces sp. NBC_01166. The sequence goes on along the minus strand of NZ_CP108613.1, from coordinate 2,249,344 downwards.
CGACAGGTCCCGGACATCCGTGTACACCGACATCACGGGCGGGTTCAGCCCCGCCGCCCGGGCGGCGACCACCACACGGCTGCGCGGCCAGTCGAGACCGGCGTCGTCGCGCACCCCCAGATCCGCCCGCAGGTCCGCCTCGCCCAGCGCCACACCCCGTACGGCGTGATGCGCCCCCGCGATCGAGTACGCGTGCTCGATCGCCAGCGCCGACTCCAGCAGCGGATACAGCGGCACACCCGGGGCCAGGGCCGCGACATGGTGCACGGACGCCGCATGGGTGATCTTCGGAAGCCGCATCCCGGACAGCCCCGCCAGCCCCGCCAGCGCCTTCACGTCGTCCTCGCCGTGGACCCGGACATGGACCGGCACCGCCATCGGGTCCGCCGTGACCGGATCGGAGAGGAGCTCCGCCGTCGCCGACCGCGCGTACTCCTTACGGTCCGGTGCGACGGCGTCCTCCAGGTCGATGATCACCACATCCGCACCCGAGCCGAGCGCCTTGCGGACCACCTCGGGCCGGTCGCCGGGAACGTACAGCCAGGTCAGCGCCACCGCCGGGCCGCTCACAGCGCCCCCTCGTCCCGCAGCGCCGCGACCGCGGGGGCGGAGAGGCCGAGCTCCGCCAGGATCTCGTCCGTGTCCGCTCCGTGCGGCCGGCCGGCCCAGCGGATCGCCCCCGGCGTCTCCGAGAGCCGGAACAGCACGTTCTGCATCCGCAGCGGCCCCAGCTCGGGGTCGTCGATCTCGGTGATCGTGCCCAGCGCCCGGTACTGGGGGTCCTCCATCACATCCCGTACGTCCTGGATCGGCGCGATGGCCGCCTCGGCCTTCTCGAAGGCGTCCACCGCCTCCTCCCTGGTGCGCCGGGCGATCCAGTGGCCCACCGCCTCGTCGAGTTCGTCGGCGTGCTCGGCGCGGGTCGTCCCGGCGGAGAACCACGGTTCCTCGATCAGTTCCGGGCGCCCCACCAGGTGCATCACGCGTTCCGCGACCGACTGGGCCGAGGTGGAGACGGCGACCCAGTGGCCGTCGGAGGTGCGGTAGGTGTTGCGCGGGGCGTTGTTACGGGATCGGTTCCCGGTCCGCGGCTGGACGTACCCGAGCTGGTCGTACCAGAGCGGCTGCGGCCCCAGCACGGTGAGGATCGGCTCGATGATCGCCATGTCCACCACCTGGCCCTGCCCGGTGAGGTCGCGCCCGGACAGCGCCGTCATCACCGCGTAGGCCGTGGCGAGGGCCGCGATCGAATCGGCCAGGCCGAACGGTGGCAGGGTCGGCGGCCCGTCGGGCTCTCCGGTGACGGCGGCGAAGCCGCTCATCGCCTCGGCGAGCGTGCCGAAGCCGGGCCGGTGCGCGTACGGGCCGGTCTGCCCGAAGCCCGTGACCCTGGCCAGCACCAGCCGGGGGTTGGCGGCACGGAGCTCCTCCCAGCCCAGGCCCCAGCGCTCCAGGGTCCCGGGCCGGAAGTTCTCGATGACCACATCGGTGTCCGCGGCCAGCCTCAGCAGCACGTCCCGGCCGCCCGGGGCGGACAGGTCGAGGGTCAGCGTGCGCTTGTTCCGGCCGAGCAGCTTCCACCACAGGCCGATGCCGTCCTTCGCGGGGCCGTGCCCGCGTGAGGGGTCGGGTTTGCGCGGATGCTCGACCTTGATGACCTCGGCCCCGAAGTCCCCGAGCATGGTGGCCGCGAGGGGCCCGGCGAAGAGGGTGGCGAGGTCCAGGACCCGCAGGCCGGTGAGGGGAGCGGTCGTCGTACTCATAGGGCATCGATCTCGCTTCGGTACGGCATGGACGTGGAGGCGCCCGGTTTCTGCACACAGAGCGCGGCGGCGGAGGACGCCCAGGCCAGCGCCTCCGGCACGGACCGGCCCTCGCCGAGTGCCACGGCGAGCGTGCCGACGAAGGTGTCCCCGGCTCCGGTCGTGTCGACTGCGGTGACCTCGGGGGCGGGGAAGAGGACCGGTTCGCCGCCGCGTGCGGCGTACAGGCACCCCTTCCTGCCGAGCGTGATCACGACCTCGGGGACCTGCCGCAGCAGGATCTGGGCCGCGGCGTGCGGTTCCACGCACCCGGTGAGCTCCGCGGCCTCGTGCTCGTTGGGGACCAGCAGGTCCACGTCGTCCAGGAGTCCGGGCGGCAGCGGCTGCACGGGGGAGGGGGTGAGGATCGTCCGCACACCCCGGGCCTTCGCGGTCCGGGCTCCCTCCACCACGACGGAGAGCGGGAGTTCCAGCTGGAGGAGGAGCAAGCCGGCCGCGGCGACGGCGGCTCTCTCGCCGGGGCCCAGCGCGGTCACGGTGCCGTTCGCGCCGGGGATCACCACGATCGCGTTGGACCCCTCGTCGTCGACGACGATGTGCGCGGTGCCGCTGGGCCCGGAGACGGTGTGCAGCAGGTCCGTGTCCACACCGGCGTGCTCCAGGTTCGTCCGGAGCGACGAGCCGTACTCATCGGTCCCGACCGCCCCGATCATCACGACCTCGCCGCCCGCGCGGGCCGCGGCGACGGCCTGGTTGGCCCCCTTGCCGCCGGGGACGGTCCGGAACTCCCTTCCGGTGACGGTCTCCCCGCGTCCGGGGGCCCGGGCGACGTAGGCGACCAGGTCCATATTGGTGCTGCCGAGCACAGCGATGGCTGTCATGGGCGGCATACCTCCTGATGGGTCAGTTCCGCGAGGGTGTCGAAGCCGATGGAGTCGAAGCCGGGGACGGAGGTGGCGAGGCGGTTCTTGAGCGGGGCGGTCCACCGGTCGGGCAGCGCGGAGGCCCGCCCGGCCAGCAGGCCCGCGAGCGAACCGGCCGTCGCACCGTTCGAGTCGGTGTCCCAGCCGCCGGACACCGCGCAGCAGACCGAGCGGCCGAAGTCCCCGTCCGCGTGCGTGAGGGCGGCGGCGAGCAGCGCCGCGTTGGGCAGGACGTGCACCCAGTGGTGAGTGGTGCCGAACGTGTCGTGGAGGCGGTCCACGACCGTGTCGAAGTCGCGTTCCTCGCGGGCGGTCCGGACACCGAGGCGTACCGCGCGCGCGTACCGGGACCGGGGCGGCACCACCCGCAGCCCGGCCGCCAGACAGCCGTGCACGTCCGTCTCGCCGCCGGCGGCCTCGGCGAGGGCGGCGGCGGTGAACATCGCGCCGTACACCCCGTTCGCCGTATGGGTGAGGACCGCGTCCCGGTGGGCCTGTTCCGCGGCGGCCCCCGGGTCGCCGGGATGCGTCCAGCCGTGCACATCGGCCCGGATCTGGGCGCCGATCCACTCCCGGAACGGGTTGCGGTGGCGCGCGGTGTCCGGCGGCTCGATCCCGTCGAGCAGATTGCGGTACGCGATCCGCTCGGCGGTGAAGACACGGCCCGCCGGGAGCTCGTCGAGCCACAGCCGGGCCAGGTCGGAGGTGCTGAACCCGTGGCCGTGCCGCTGGAGCAGCAGCACGGTCAGCAAGGGGTAGTTGAGGTCGTCGTCCTCCGGCATCCCGTCGATGTTCTCGGCGAGGGAGGTGGGTGCCGAGCGGCGGTTCCACGGGTACGCGGCGGCCAGCTCTCCGGGCAGTCCCCGGGCGGTGAACCAGGTGGTGAGCGGCCAGTTGCCGGTGGCGCGGGCCAGGGCGCGGATGCCGGCCAGGGGCAGCTTCTCGACCGGCTTGCCCAGCAGACAGCCCGCGGCCCGCCCCAGCCAGGCCGCGTGCAGACGGTCGGGCCCGAAGGACACCGCGCGGGCGCGTGGGGCGGGCCAGCGCGGGCACGCGGCCCGGATCCCGGACAGGCCGGTCGGCTCGTCCTCGGCCGACGGGCACTCCAGCAGGGCGAGTTCGTCCAGGAGCTCCCCGGCGAGCGCGCGCAGCCGGCGCGGCGCGGCGGGCTCGGAGGCCCCCGCACGCTCCGGGGCGGGAGCACCGCCCGCCGCACACCAGCGCCGCTCGACGTCCCCGGCGTCCCGGCCGTCCTGCGCGGCCTGGCGCAGCTCGTGGCCGACCAGGTCCTCGGGCTGGACCCACGTCAGACGTACGGTCACCGGCCGTCGCCCGTCAGCACGGCGAACGCCGCCTCGTGCGCGCGGCGCCGGGCGGTGTCCCGGGCGAAGACCTCCCGGGCCACCTCCGCGAGGGCGCGCGCCGGGGCGTGCAGATCGAGGCGGCTGGCGTCGGCGACCGTCTTCACCCAGGCCGCGGGGATGCCCTGCTCGCCGTGGAGCGCACCCGCGAGCGCGCCGCTCATCGTGGCGATCGAGTCGCAGTCCCGGCCGTAGTTGACCGAGCCGAGCACCGAGCGCCGGTAGTCCCCGTCGCCGACGAGCAGCATGCCGAGCGCGACCGGAAGCTCCTCGATGGAGTGCAGCCGGGAGGGCCTCCGGGCGCCCAGCGAGGGGTCGCGGTAGTGGGGCCCCACCGTGTCGAACGGGGCGACCGCCTCGCGCAGCGGTGCCAGCGCCGACTCGAAGTCCGTGTAGCGGGCGGCCACTTCGCACACCGCCTCGATCGCCGACCGGGTGCCGTCCTTGGCCAGGCCCAGAGCGGTCCCGACGACCGAGGCGGGGGTCGCGTCCGGAGCGCACGCGGCCGCGACGGCGGCGGCCAGGACCCCCGCCGCCTCCCGGCCGTACGAGGACTGGTGGGCGCCCGCGACATCCAGCGCCTCCGCGTACGCGGCCTCCGGGTGGGCCGCGTTCACCAGGCCGACCGGGGCCATGTACATCGCCGCGCCGCAGTTGACGATGTTCCCCGAGCCCGCCTCGCGGGGGTCGGCGTGCCCGTAGTGCAGCCGGGTGACGATCCACTTCTCGGCGAGGAAGATCCGCTGCAGGGGGAGCGCCTCGGCCTCCAGCTCCGGGATCCAGCGGGGCCGCGACATCAGGTCCGGGACGAGGTGGTCGGCGACGGAGTACGCGTCGAGGTGACCGCGCACCGTCTCGTACACCCGGACCAGAGCGTGGGTCATCAAGGTGTCGTCGGTGACGTGCCCGTCGCCCTTGTGGTACGGGGCGATGGGGCGCGCCGTGCGCCAGTCGTCGCCGTACCAGGGCCCGACGACGCCGGTCACCCGGCCACTGTGACGCTCGGCGATCTGCTCGGGCGTCCAGCCCTCGACGGGTCCGCCGAGCGCGTCCCCCACGGCCGCGCCGACGAGGGCTCCGGTGATGCGTTCATCCAGGGTGAGCGTCGTGGTGGTCGTGCCGGCCTCGAGCGGTGCGGATGTTTTGTGTGCCATGTCGGGATTGTCCACCCGGGGTGGCCGGTTCCGTGGCTGCCAGCAGCCCGGCGAGTTCGATGAGGTCCGTACCGGCGAGCAGGGGCAGCGCGCACCCGGCCAGCGTCCGGCAGGCCTCCCGCCAGCCCTCGGGCACGGTCGCCGCCCCGCCCAGCGCCCCGGTCAGGGCGCCGGCCAGCGCCGGCGCCGAATCGGCGACCCGGGACAGGCAGGCCGCCGCGGGCACGGCCTGGGTGAACTCGCCCCGGGCGGCGGTCGTCAGGGCGAGGGCGACCGGCACGGTCTCGGCGGCGGCGATCCCGTAGCTGTAGACGTGGTCCACGATCTGGTGCTCCAGCACGGGGACGAGTGCGAAGGCGCCCGCCGCCTCGTCCGCGAACTCCCGGGCCAGCCGCACCGCGTGGGCGGCGTTGCGCGCGATCTCGGTGCCGTCGGGGAGCTGGTCGAGTGCGGCGTTCACCACCGTGTCGACGTCCGCCCCGGCCAGGGCCTCGGCGATCGCGGCGGCGATCGCGCGGGCGCCGTGCACGCCGTCGCCGTCCTGGGTGTACCGGGCGTCGAACTCGGCGAGCCCGGCCGCCGCCGCCGGGTCGCCGGGGTGCACGACCGCGAGCACGGCGGCCCGCACGCAGGCCGCGTCGTCGAAGTAGTGCGGATTGTCGTGGCCGGTGGCGGGCGGGCGCAGCCCGGCGGCCAGATTGCCGAGCCCGGCGCGTACGGAGATCCGCGCCCGGAGCGGAAGCACGGCCGACTCGACCTCGGGCGCCCGGGCGCTCGCGGCGGCCACCTTCGCCGCCAGCGCGTTCCACGAACGGTCGACCGCGTCCCGCATCCGGTGGCCGGGGGAGAGGTCCGGCGCGTGGTCGGCCGCGGCGGCCAGCACGGTCCGGGCGGAGAACGCGGCCCACTCGGCGTCGTCGGACGGGCCGAGCCGCAGCGGCTCGGGCGGCTGGTTGAGGGCGATGGGCACGGGGAGGGTCGTCGTCGCGTTCTGCTCCGCGAAGGTGTCCAGCTCCCTGGTGAGCCGCCTCGTCCACTCCGGCATCCGCGCCGCACGGTGCCGCGCGGCCGGCCACCCGGCCGCGTCACCGGCGGCCAGCCCGAGCAGCAGCCCCTCGATCCTGGCCTGCCTGCCCGGTGCGCCGCGGCCCCCGGCGCCGCCGTCGGCCGCCGGCCCGGAGGTGATCGTGATGGCCACGTGCGAAACGGGTTCCGCCGGCGCGGTGGGCGCGCCCCGCCCGGGGCCGCGGGCGGCGGTCACAAGGCGTCCTGCCGCACGCCGGAGGCCGGAGCGGCCGGGGCGGTGCGTAGGGGCGTGTGCCACGCGCCGCCCGGCAGCCGCGCCCCGGGCGGCTCGTGCCGCGGGGGGACGGGTGCGGCGGTGGGCTCCCGGTCCGGGGCCGGCGTGTCCTCCCCGTCGTCCGGGGTCAGCAGATCCGCGATGTCCAGGACGTGATAGCCCCGCATGGACGGCAGGCAACTGCCCCGCACCGGGCCGATCGCCGCCGCCCAGTCCCGGGGGATCGCCGACGCCCCGTGCAGGGCGCCTGCCAGCGCCCCCGCCACGGCGGCCGTGGTGTCGGCGTCCCGGCCCATGTTCACCGCCGTGAGCACCGCCGTACGGAAATCGCCGCGCGCCGCCGTGAGGGCGCCGAAGGCCAGGCCCACCGCCTCCGGCGCCAGATCCGTCCACGGGTAGCCGCCGATCACCACCGCGGACCGCACCGCGCGCTCGGTGGCCAGCCGGTCCGGGTGCGAGCGCTGCGCGGCCGTGACCGCGCGGCGCAGCGAACGGGCCGTCCAGGAGTCCATCGGCACGACCGAGAGCGCGGCCGCGATCACCGAGGCCAGCCCCGCCCCCACCATCGCTGCCGCCACCCCCGCCGCGACCGCCTGACCGCCGTAGATGCCCTCCCCCTCATGGCTCACCCGGCCGTCGACCGCCACCAGACGGGCGGCCTCGGCGGGACGGCCCGCCGCGAACACCCCGAACGGTGCCGCCCGCATCGCGAGACCGTCGCTCCAGGCGTGCCGGTGCTGCGCCGAGATCGGGGCGGCCAGCCCGCGCCGCAGATTCTCCAGCGTCCCGCGCTCGCTGAATCCGGCTCCCCGGAACGGACCCTCGTCCAGATCCGCGATCCAGTGGTGCCAGGCCCGTTCGACATGCGAGACGGTGAGCGCCGATCCGTGCCTGGCCAGCAGCAGCCCGGAGAAGATCGCGTACTCGGTGTCGTCGGTACCCGCCGGATCGTCGCTGACGAAACCCTCGATACGGCCCCAGCGGCGGCGGATCTCGGACGGGCGCATGTTCTCCGCCGGTGCGCCGAGCGCGTCCCCCACCGCGAGTCCCAGCAACGCCCCCCGCGCCCGGTCACCCGTGCCCGCCGCCGGACCGTCCGCCCTGAGCTCCATCGTGTCGACCCTTCACTCGCACCCGGAACAACCGGATATGAGAGGTTCCCCGATCGCGCCGAAGAGAGGCTCGTATTTCGTACAAATCGGCCGCCCGGGTGACGGCCGCGAGGCAGGTAAGTTCGGCCTTCCTTGCTGGCGGGAGGCCTTTTTCGTGCGTATTTTCGACGGTGCGGAGCGGGAAGCGCGACTTTGGGGACCGCTCCCGGAAAAGGGGAGAGCTGTGTCCATCATCGAGACCGACGCCGTACTGCACGAGGCCCACCGGGACAACCACACGCACCGTGACGTCAACGGCGGCTGGCTGCGGCCCGCGGTGTTCGGCGCCATGGACGGCCTCGTCTCCAACCTCGCCCTGATGACGGGCGTCGCCGGAGGGGCGGTCTCCCAGCAGACCATCGTCATCACCGGCCTGGCCGGGCTCGCCGCAGGGGCGTTCTCGATGGCCGCGGGGGAGTACACCTCCGTCGCCTCGCAGCGCGAGCTCGTCGAGGCCGAGCTCGCCGTCGAGCGGCGCGAGCTGCGCAAGCACCCCCAGGACGAGATGCGGGAGCTCGCCGCGCTCTACGAGTCCCGCGGGGTCGAGCCCGCCCTCGCCCAGGAGGTCGCGCGCCAGCTGTCCAGGGACCCGGAGCAGGCGCTCGAGATACACGCCCGCGAGGAGCTGGGCATCGACCCGGGCGACCTGCCCTCGCCCCTCGTCGCCGCCCTGTCCTCCTTCGGTGCCTTCGCTCTGGGTGCCCTCCTGCCCGTGCTGCCCTATCTGCTCGGCGCCACCGAGATGTGGCCCGCCGTGCTCCTCGCCCTGGCCGGCCTCTTCGGCTGCGGGGCTGTCGTGGCCAGGGTGACGGCACGCACCTGGTGGTTCAGCGGACTGCGCCAGCTCGTGCTCGGCGGGGCCGCCGCGGCGATCACTTACGGCCTGGGTGCGCTCTTCGGTGTGGCCGTCGGCTGACGCCTCTGAGGGGTGCCCGGGAAATCCCGGCCCGGATGCCGGGATTTCCCGGGCACCCCGCCGTGTTGCACCGGTGTGACGTACGTCTTGACGCACGTCACTGGGCGGATCGGGTAGGCCCCCGTAAAATGAGACGCTATGCAGTGCTACACATAAGTAGCCGTTACTCGGCGGTTTCGATTCCATGACCGCCGGGCAAGAGCCGTAGACACTCGCGGGCAACGACGCCTGCTCTCTGCGGTCTCCCCGGACAGTGATCGACAATGATCCTTCCGATCGTGACCCACCCGCACCACGACTCCGTGGTGTCCGCATGTTGGAACGGGCTATTCGCTTTTTGAGAAGCGTTCCATCATGTAACCTGCACGAAATTTCGCAGAGGGCCAGCGTCGTCCCTCGGCACAGCACATGCCACGACGACGACGGGAGAGCCAATGCGTTCCGACGCCTGGTCGCCCATGGACGGTCGCCCTGTCCAGCAGGGGATGTACGACCCCCGTAACGAGCACGACGCCTGTGGTGTCGGGTTCGTGGCCACTCTGACCGGTGTGGCCAGCCATGAGCTGGTCGAGCAGGCGCTGACCGTACTGCGCAACCTCGAACACCGCGGCGCCACCGGATCCGAGCCCGACTCGGGTGACGGCGCCGGCATTCTCCTTCAGGTCCCGGACGCCTTCCTCCGCGAAGAGACCGCGTTCGAGCTCCCCGAGGCCGGCTCCTACGCCGTCGGCATCGCGTTCCTCCCCGCGGACGACTCCACGGACTCCGTCAAGAAGATCGAGAAGATCGCCGCCGAAGAGGGCCTCGACGTCCTCGGCTGGCGCGAGGTCCCGGTCACGCCTGACATCCTCGGCAAGGGCGCCCGCGCCACCATGCCCGAATTCCGCCAGCTGATCGTCGCCGACGGCGAGAGCACCGGCATCGTCCTGGACCGCAAGGCATTCGTCCTGCGCAAGCGGGCCGAGCGTGAGGCCGGGGTGTACTTCCCCTCGCTCTCCGCACGCACGATCGTCTACAAGGGCATGCTCACCACCGGGCAGCTGGAGCCGTTCTTCCCGGACCTCTCCGACCGCCGCTTCGCCACCGCGGTCGCGCTGGTCCACTCCCGCTTCTCCACCAACACCTTCCCCAGCTGGCCGCTCGCCCACCCGTACCGCTTCGTCGCGCACAACGGCGAGATCAACACGGTCAAGGGCAACCGCAACTGGATGAAGGCCCGCGAGTCCCAGCTCGCCTCCAGCCTCTTCGGCGAGGCGCAGCTCGACCGGATCTTCCCCGTCTGCACCCCGGACGCCTCCGACTCCGCCTCCTTCGACGAGGTCCTGGAGCTGCTCCACCTCGGCGGCCGCTCCCTGCCGCACTCGGTGCTGATGATGGTCCCCGAGGCATGGGAGAACCACGCCTCCATGGACCCGGCCCGCCGCGCCTTCTACCAGTACCACTCCACGATGATGGAGCCCTGGGACGGCCCGGCCTGCGTCACCTTCACCGACGGCACCCAGGTCGGCGCGGTCCTCGACCGCAACGGACTGCGCCCCGGCCGCTACTGGGTCACCGACGACGGCCTCGTCGTGCTCTCCTCCGAGGTCGGCGTCCTGGACATCGACCCGGCCAAGGTCGTCCGCAAGGGCCGCCTCCAGCCCGGCAGGATGTTCCTCGTCGACACCGCCGAGCACCGCATCGTCGAGGACGACGAGATCAAGGCGTCCCTGGCCGCCGAGAACCCGTACGAGGAGTGGCTGGAAACAGGCGAGATCGAGCTCGAGGACCTCCCCGAGCGCGAGCACATCGTCCACACCCACGCCTCGGTCACCCGCCGCCAGCAGACCTTCGGCTACACCGAGGAAGAGCTCCGCGTCCTCCTCGCCCCGATGGCCCGCACCGCCGGCGAACCCCTCGGCTCCATGGGCACCGACTCGCCCATCGCCGCGCTCTCCGAGCGCCCCCGGCTGCTCTTCGACTACTTCACCCAGCTCTTCGCCCAGGTCACCAACCCGCCGCTGGACGCCATCCGCGAGGAGCTCGTCACCTCGCTGCGCTCCACGCTCGGCCCCCAGGGGAACATCCTGGAACCGAGCCCCGCCGCGTGTCGCGCCGTCACGCTGCCCTTCCCGGTGATCGACAACGACGAGCTGGCCAAGCTCATACACATCAACGCCGACGGCGACATGCCGGGAATGAAGGCCGCGACCCTGTCCGGCCTCTACCGCGTCAGCGGCGGCGGCGAGGCACTCGCCGCCCGGATCGAGCAGATCACCACCGAGGTCGACGCCGCCATAGAGGACGGCGCCCGCCTCATCGTCCTGTCCGACCGGCACTCCGACGCCGAGCACGCACCGATCCCCTCGCTGCTGCTCACCTCGGCCGTCCACCACCACCTCATCCGCACCAAGCAGCGCACCCAGGTGGGCCTGCTGGTCGAGGCCGGCGACGTCCGCGAGGTCCACCACGTCGCGCTGCTCATCGGTTACGGCGCCGCCGCCGTCAACCCGTACCTCGCGATGGAATCCGTCGAGGACCTCGTCCGCGCCGGTACGTTCATCGAGGGCATCGAGCCCGAGCTGGCCATCCGCAACCTGATCTACGCCCTCGGCAAGGGCGTCCTGAAGGTCATGTCCAAGATGGGCATCTCGACCGTCGCCTCCTACCGCGGCGCCCAGGTCTTCGAGGCCGTCGGCCTCGACGAGGCCTTCGTCGCCAAGTACTTCAACGGCACCGCCACCAAGATCGGCGGCGCCGGACTCGACGTCGTCGCCAAGGAGGTCGCCGCCCGGCACACCAAGGCGTACCCCGCCTCCGGCATCTCCGCGTCGCACCGCGCGCTGGAGATCGGCGGCGAGTACCAGTGGCGCCGCGAGGGCGAGCCGCACCTGTTCGACCCGGAGACGGTCTTCCGCCTCCAGCACGCCACCCGCAACCGCCGGTACGACATCTTCAAGAAGTACACCGGCCGGGTCAACGAGCAGTCCGAGCGCCTCATGACGCTCCGCGGACTGTTCGGCTTCAAGAGCGGCCGCGAGCCGATCTCCATCGACGAGGTCGAGTCCGCAGCCGAGATCGTCAAGCGCTTCTCCACCGGCGCCATGTCGTACGGCTCCATCTCCCAGGAGGCGCACGAGACGCTCGCCGTCGCCATGAACCAGCTGGGCGGCAAGTCCAACACCGGTGAGGGCGGCGAGGACGCCGAGCGTCTCTACGACCCGGCACGCCGCTCGTCCATCAAGCAGGTCGCCTCCGGCCGCTTCGGTGTCACCAGCGAGTACCTGGTCAACGCGGACGACATCCAGATCAAGATGGCGCAGGGTGCCAAGCCCGGCGAGGGCGGCCAGCTGCCCGGCCACAAGGTCTACCCGTGGGTCGCCAAGACCCGGCACTCCACCCCGGGCGTCGGCCTGATCTCGCCCCCGCCGCACCACGACATCTACTCCATCGAGGACCTGGCTCAGCTGATCCACGACCTCAAGAACGCCAACCCGGCGGCCCGCGTCCACGTGAAGCTGGTCTCCGAGGTCGGCGTCGGCACGGTCGCCGCGGGTGTCTCCAAGGCCCACGCGGACGTCGTGCTCATCTCCGGCCACGACGGCGGCACGGGCGCCTCGCCGCTCACCTCGCTCAAGCACGCGGGCGGCCCCTGGGAGCTCGGCCTCGCCGAGACCCAGCAGACCCTGCTGCTCAACGGCCTGCGCGACCGCATCGTCGTCCAGACCGACGGCCAGCTCAAGACCGGCCGCGACGTCGTCATCGCCGCGCTGCTGGGCGCCGAGGAGTTCGGTTTCGCGACCGCGCCGCTCGTCGTCTCCGGCTGCGTCATGATGCGCGTCTGTCACCTCGACACCTGCCCGGTCGGCATCGCCACCCAGAACCCCGTCCTCCGCGACCGGTTCTCCGGCAAGGCCGAGTACATCGTCAACTTCTTCGAGTTCATCGCCGAAGAGGTCCGCGAGATCCTCGCCGAGCTCGGCTTCCGCACGATCGAGGAGGCCGTCGGCCACGCCGAGCTCCTCGACACCGAGCGGGCCGTCACCCACTGGAAGGCACAGGGCCTCGACCTCGAGCCCCTCTTCTACGTGCCCGAGCTCCCCGAGGGCGCGGTGCGCCACCAGATCGCCGAGCAGGACCACGGACTGGCCAAGGCCCTCGACAACGAGCTGATCAAGCTCGCCGCCGACGCCCTGGGCGCCGACAGCGCCGAGGCCGCCCAGCCCGTCCGGGCGCAGATCGCGATCCGCAACATCAACCGGACCGTCGGCACCATGCTCGGCCACGAGGTGACCAAGAAGTTCGGCGGTGCGGGCCTGCCCGACGACACCATCGACATCACCTTCACCGGGTCCGCCGGCCAGTCCTTCGGCGCGTTCGTACCGCGCGGTGTGACGCTGCGACTGGAGGGCGACGCCAACGACTACGTCGGCAAGGGCCTCTCCGGCGGCCGTGTCATCGTCCGCCCGGACCGCGGCGCCGACCACCTCGCCGAGTACTCCACCATCGCCGGCAACACCATCGGCTACGGTGCGACCGGCGGCGAGCTCTTCCTCCGCGGCCGGACCGGCGAGCGCTTCTGCGTCCGTAACTCCGGTGCCACGGTCGTCTCGGAAGGCGTGGGCGACCACGGCTGCGAGTACATGACCGGCGGCCACGCCGTCGTCCTCGGCGAGACCGGACGCAACTTCGCCGCAGGCATGTCCGGCGGCATCGCGTACGTCATCGACCTCGACCTCGACAACGTCAACACCGGCAACGTCGCCGCCGTCGAGCTCCTCGACGACACCGACAGGCAGTGGCTGCACGATGTCGTGCGCCGCCACCAGGAGGAGACCGGATCCACGGTCGCCGAGAAGCTGCTGGCCGACTGGGACTCCGCGGTCACCCGCTTCAGCAAGATCATCCCGTCCACCTACAAGGCAGTGCTCGCCGCCAAGGACGCCGCTGAGCTCGCCGGTCTCTCCGAGCAGGAGACCACCGAGAAGATGATGGAGGCGGCGACCAATGGCTGACCCCAAGGGCTTCCTGACCACCGGACGCGAGGTCGCCGAGACCCGCCCCGTCGGCGAGCGTGTCAAGGACTGGAACGAGGTCTACGTTCCGGGCTCGCTGCTCCCGATCATCAGCAAGCAGGCCGGCCGCTGCATGGACTGCGGCATCCCGTTCTGCCACAACGGCTGTCCGCTCGGAAACCTCATCCCCGAGTGGAACGACTACGCCTACCGCGAGGACTGGTCGGCGGCGTCCGAGCGCCTGCACGCCACGAACAACTTCCCGGAGTTCACGGGCCGCCTGTGCCCCGCTCCCTGCGAGTCGGCGTGCGTCCTCGGCATCAACCAGCCCGCCGTCACCATCAAGAACGTCGAAGTCAGCATCATCGACAAGGCGTGGGACAGCGGCGACGTCACCCCGCAGCCGCCCGAGCGCCTCTCCGGCAAGACCGTCGCGGTCATCGGCTCCGGCCCGGCGGGACTCGCCGCCGCCCAGCAGCTGACCCGCGCCGGCCACACCGTCGCCGTCTTCGAGCGCGCGGACCGCATCGGAGGACTCCTCCGCTACGGCATCCCCGAGTTCAAGATGGAGAAGTCGCACATCAACCGCCGCATCGAGCAGATGCGCGCGGAAGGCACCAAGTTCCGCACGGAGGTGGAGATCGGCAAGGACATCGACGCCGCGAAGCTCCGCCGCCGCTACGACGCGGTCGTCATCGCCGCCGGTGCCACCGTCTCCCGCGACCTGCCCGTCCCGGGCCGCGACCTCAACGGCGTGCACTTCGCGATGGAGTACCTCCCGCTCGCCAACAAGGTGCAGGAGGGCGACCTGACGGTCTCCCCGATCACCGCCGAGGGCAAGCACGTCGTCGTCATCGGCGGCGGCGACACCGGCGCCGACTGCGTCGGCACCGCCCACCGGCAGGGCGCGGCCTCCGTCACCCAGCTGGAGATCATGCCGCAGCCGGGCGAGGAGCGTAACGCCAACCAGCCCTGGCCGACCTTCCCGATGCTCTACAAGGTCACCTCCGCGCACGAGGAGGGCGGCGAGCGGATCTACTCCGTCTCCACCACCCACTTCGAGGGCGACGAGGACGGCAACGTCCAGTCCCTCCACCTCATCGAGGTGGAGTTCAAGGACGGCAAGCTGGAGCAGAAGGCCGGCACCGAGCGCGTCATCCCCGCCCAGCTCGTCACCCTGGCCATGGGCTTCACCGGCACCGACCAGGCCAACGGCCTCGTCCAGCAGTTCGGCCTCGACCTCGACGAGCGCGGCAACATCGCACGCGACGAGAACTACGCGACCAACGTCGACGGCGTCTACGTCGCCGGTGACGCGGGCCGCGGCCAGTCCCTCATCGTCTGGGCCATCGCCGAGGGCCGCTCCGCGGCGCGCGGTGTGGACCGCTTCCTGACCGGGACCAGTGCCCTGCACGCCCCGATCCGCCCGACGGACCGTTCCCTGACGGTCTGACCACGGCACACAGACGTCCCGTACAACGGCGTACGGAACTGAACGCGGCGCCCGCCCCCGTCCCCGACCGGACAAGGGCGGGCGCCGCGGCGCGTCCGCACCCGGCCGGGCTCAGCCGACCAGCGCCAGCGCGGACACGGCGGCCAGCGTGCCCGTCACCGACAGCAGCAGACCGGTCCCCACGAAACGGCCCATGGCGATCCGCGTCCCGTGCCGGCGGCACCGCTCGAACCACAGCAGCGTCGCCAGGGACGCCCACGGGGTGACGAGCGGCCCCACATTGACGCCGATCAGCAGAGCCAGCAACTGCTCGTGGTTCTCCGCCGGGACGACCGCCTCGCCCGCCAGATACGCCGGCAGGTTGTTCAGGACGTTCGACAGCCCCGCCCCCACCGCCGCCGACCGCAGCATCCCCAGGAAGCCGTTGCCGGAGCCCAGCGCCGACTCCAGCAGCTCGTGCAGGCCGTGCGCGTCGACCGTCTCCACCACCAGGAACATCCCGGGGACCAGCACCAGCAGCCGCCACGGCACCAGCGACAGCCGCAGCTCCTGCCTGCGCCGTACGGCGAACGCCACCACGACCACCACCATCCCCGTCAGCGACACCGACCAGAGCGGAACGTCCGCCACCAGGATCGCCAGCAGGAAACCCGCGCAGGCCACCGCGCAGATCCGCAGCAGGACGGGATCCCCGGGCACCGGCGCTTCCGGCGGGGTGTATCGGTCCTGGCCCTCGCCGCGCCGGCCGCGCCGCCAGTAGAAGACCCACAGGCAGGCCGCCGTCACGGCGATCGCCGCGAGCTGGGGCAGCCACATCACCGCGGCGAGGCCGGACGGCGAGAGCGCCACCCGGTCCGCCGCCAGCAGATTCGTCAGGTTCGAGACCGGCAGCAGCAGACTCGCCGTGTTGGCCAGCCACACCGTCGTCATCGCCAGGGGGACCGCCGCGATCCCCACCCGGGCGGCCAGCGCCAGCATGACCGGGGTGAGCAGCACCGCCGTGGTGTCCAGATTCAGCGTGATCGTGGTGAGCGAGGCGAACGCCACGCACAGCCCGAAGAGCAGCGGATAACGCCCCCGTCCCGCCCGCGCCACCCAGGCCGCCACCACATCGAAGACCTGAGCCCGGCCCGTCAGTTCGGCCATCACGATCACGGTGCCCAGGAACACCACCAGCGGACCCACACGCCGCATCTCGTCCGCGGCGGGCTCCGGGGGCAGCAGCCCCGTCACCACCGCGAGCAGCCCCAGGACCAGCAGCCCCCCGGCGAGCCAGTCGAGCGGGTGCAGCCGCCGGAGAAGGCCGCGCGGACCCTGACCGGGCCCGTCTGCCCCGGGTTCCCCCGCCGAGAGATCTCTTGCCATGGGACGATGATCCCAGAAGGCGGACTCACTCCGTGGACCGGCGAGTTCGCCGCCCCGGCACCCCCGCCGGGACGGGGACGAGGCGGCGGGAGAACCGCGGGATCCGGGTCCTCAGCCGTCGGACAGGGCGCGTCCCAGGAGGGGCAGCAGGCGGTCCCAGTGACGCCGCAGCGCGTCAGGGTCGAAGGCGTCGGTGTCGGACATGGTGAAGCCGTGCACGGTGCCGGGGTAGATCTCGGAGGTGTAGCAGACGCCCGTCTTCTCCAGGGCCCGGTCGAGCTCGCCGAGGGACTCGGGCGTCACGTCGCCCTCGGCGTGGCCGAAGTGGACCCGGGCGGTCAGCCCGGCGAGGCCGCCGGGCCCGTCGGCGCCCACGGGGCCGTGGAACGCGGCGACGGCGGCCACCTGTCCGGGGTGGGCCGCGGCGGTGCGCACCGCGAGAAGCCCGCCGATGCAGTAGCCGGTCACCCCGACCGGTCCGGTCCCCACCTCGGGCCGTCCGGTGAGAAACCTGAGGTAGGCCTCGGCGTCGCTCAGGGTGCGTTCCGCGGTGTGCGCCTCGATCAAGGGCATCAGCCGGGCGAGGACCGCGGGCCGGGCCGCCTCCCCGATGTGCTCGGGGAGCTCGGTCACCGGTGCCGGGCCGTGCCGGTAGAAGAGGTTGGGGACGAGCACGTAGTACCCGTGCCCCGCCAGCTCGCGGGCCATTTCCCGCAGCACGGGCCGGATACCGAAGCCGTCCGGGTACATCAGTACCCCCGGGTGCCGCTCACCACCGTCGGGGAAGGCGGCGAAGGCGTCGGCCCGGCCGTCCGCGGTGGGAATGTGCAGTGTCCGTGTCTCGGTGCGCATGAGTTCTCCTGTCGTGGTCGACGTGTCGAGCTGTGGTCAGCACGACAGGAGGCGGAGCCCGCGCAGCGGCGCGGGGCCCTTCGTCCCGGTGCGGGCCGGCGTCGGCCCGTACGGCGCTCAGGGGAGCGCCGGGTCACCGATCCGTGTATGGCGAAATGCCGTCCCGGTAGTCATCGCGGCACAACGTAGTCCACCGGGCAGGACCCGTGCCAT
Source organism: Streptomyces sp. NBC_01166 (assembly GCF_045039765.1). Classification (NCBI taxonomy): domain Bacteria; kingdom Bacillati; phylum Actinomycetota; class Actinomycetes; order Kitasatosporales; family Streptomycetaceae; genus Streptomyces; species Streptomyces sp. NBC_01166. The sequence goes on along the minus strand of NZ_CP108613.1, from coordinate 2,231,899 downwards.
CCGCCCGGATTCCCTTCGGGCGCACCGTCCTCGCCAGGCCGCGGCGCCCCGAGTCCCTTCGGGCGCGCACCCTCCTTGTCAGGCCGCACCCGTCAGGGAGGCCGTCCGCACGGCCACCACCGCCGCCAGCAGCACGACCAGAACCGCCCCGCCGGCCAGCTGCGCGGCAGACGTACGCAGTTTCGCCGGGGCGTACGCGAGCCCGTACGTCACCAGGCCGCCGGTCAGCAGCCCGCCGAGGTGGCCCTCCCACGAGGTGAACACGGCGGAGATCACCATCCAGAGCAGGAACCCCGCCATGAAGCGGTTGACCGGCCCCATGTCCCGGCCCAGACGGCGGTTGATGACGTAGAAGGACGCCGCCAGGCCGAAGATCACACCCGACGCACCGACCGCCGGTGTCTCCGGCGAGACCAGATAGACCAGCACCGAACCGCCCACCGCGGACAGCAGGTACAGCCCGAGGTAACGCGCCCGGCCGAGCTGGCCCTCCACGATCCGGCCCAGATTCCACAGGGCGAGCATGTTGAAGACCAGGTGCATCACGCCGAACGAAGTGTCGGGCGGGAGGTGCAGGAAGGCGCCCGTCAGCAGCCGGTACCACTCCCCGTCGGCCACCCCCACCAGCTCGTAGCCGGGCGCGGTCCAGCCCCCGTACACGTACAGCTCGCCGTCCGGCCCGACCAGGGCCGCCCCGAGCATCCCGAACCGGTCCACCGTCCCGGACCGGACGACCTCGACGGCGTACGCCACGATGTTCAGCGCCATCAGCACATACGTCACGACCGGTGTCGCGGCGCTCGGCACCGCGCCGCCGAACAGCGAGCGGGCCTGCCGGACTGAGCGCTGCCCCTCCTGCACGCACTCCACGCAGTGGTGCCCCACGGACGCCTCACGCATGCAGTCGGGGCAGATGTACCGGTCGCATCGCGTGCAGCGCACATACGTCTCGTGCGACGGGTGGCGATAACACGTGGTGGCGGCGGCCGTCATGGCCGGCTCCTTCATTTCGTGGACGGAGGGCCGCAGGGGGGCGGCGGCGCTCAAGATAGCGAACGCGGGTGAGGCGGAGCACACCTGGGGCCGGGGGACCGGTGCCCGGAACTCAGGGCCCCGGCAGGCGCTGAGCCGGGCCAGGGGGCGTCCGATCCGTGACAGCGAACAAACACGACAGAGGATGTCCGGTTTACGGGGTTCGATGGCCCCATGACACCGAACGTGACGCCCGCTTCGTGGCAGGACTTCCGCACGGCGGAACCGGCCTTCGCCGACACCGTGCGGAAACGGTTCCAGCTGTACAAGCACCACGTCCTCGCGACCCTTCGCGCGGACGGCTCCCCCCGGGTCACCGGCCTGGAGGTGGATTTCCGCATGGACGCGCTGTGGCTGGGCATGATGCCCGGCTCCCGTAAGGCACTGGACCTGCGGCGGGACCCGCGCTTCGCCATCCAGGCCAATCCGGGGCCGGACGCGGAGATGGCCGACGGGGACGTACGCATCTCCGGGCGGGCGGTGGAGATCACCGACGCCGCCGTGCTGGCACGCTTCAGCGACGAGGCGGCCCCGCCGGAGCCCTTCCTTCTCTTCCGCGCCGAACCCACCGAGGTGGTCCGGACCACGATCGACGGCGACGACCTCGTCGTCCAGGTCTGGCGCCCCGGCCACCCGCTGCGCACCCTGCGCAGGGCCAATGACGACAGTCCGGTACGAGAGGGCTGACGCGGCCGGCCCAGGGACGTCACCCGCTCGGCGTAACCCCCGCCGCGGAACCGGCCACCGGGCGGCGCGCGGGCCGGAAGCGCGCCGATACGGCATCCAGGTGAACCCGGCTCCCGGGCGAGGACGCCCGGTCCCTCATGGACCACCCGGCGGAACGGTGCCGTCCGTCGCCCGCCGGAGGGCTCCCGACCCTTGGGGGAACAGGGCGGGAAGCATCCGGGAACGATGCCGGAACCGGTCGTGAACGGCCCCCGCCGCCCTGCTGGTCAGCAGAGCTTCCGGCGCGCCGGGGGCGGAGCGACCTGCCGCCCGCCGACAGAACGTGCTACGGTTGCCGAGTTGCAGTTTTGGTACCCATGAACTTTATGTGCGCCTGACGGGAACCCTCCTCAGGCGCTTTATTGTTTTCCGGCTTTCTCCGGATGGGGCTCAATGCGGCGACTTGGAATTCGTAAAGTGCGGATTTCCGGCACTGCACCTCTTTTAGGAGAATGACATGGCTACTGGAACCGTGAAGTGGTTCAACTCGGAAAAGGGCTTCGGCTTCATCGAGCAGGACGGCGGCGGCGCCGACGTCTTCGCCCACTACTCGAACATCGCCACCCAGGGCTTCCGTGAGCTCCAGGAGGGCCAGAAGGTCTCCTTCGACGTCACGCAGGGCCAGAAGGGCCCGCAGGCGGAGAACATCGTCCCGGCCTAATTGCCGGACGCGTACCTCGCGACCGGGGCCCGCACCGTGAAGGTGCGGGCCCCGGTTTGTGCTGTTTCCGACTCATCCTTTCCCGGTTCGGTTCCGCAACCGGGACACCTGCTCTGTGCTTGCATCCTGGGGCGCACATCAAGCAGTCCACAGCAGTCGGCAGTAACCCCAGGAATCCCCCAGGAGGGCAATTCCGTATGACCCGCTCCGAACGCCAGGACCGACCCGCCCGCACCCGCCCGATAAGGGGCCGCGGCACGGACCGGCCGCAGGCGAACACCCGAGGATCCGGCAAGGCACCGGCCCGCCGCAGGACCGCGCCCGCCCAGGGCGGCGAGTTCGCCGTGCCGGAGACCCTCACCCCCGCGCTGCCCGCCGTCGACGCCTTCGCCGACCTGGACATGCCCGCCGCGCTGCTGAAGACCCTCGCCGCACAGGGCGTGACCGACCCCTTCCCCATCCAGGGCGCCACCCTGCCGAACTCGCTGGCCGGCCGGGACATCCTCGGCCGCGGCCGCACCGGCTCGGGCAAGACCCTGGCCTTCGGCCTGGCGCTCCTCGCCCGCACCGCCGGACGCCGCTCCGAGCCGCACGCACCGCTGGCACTCGTCCTCGTCCCCACCCGCGAGCTCGCCCAGCAGGTCACCGACGCGCTGACCCCGTACGCCACCTCCGTCAACCTGCGCGTCGCCACCGTCGTCGGCGGCATGTCGATCAGCAGGCAGTCCGGCGCACTGCGCCGCGGCGCCGAGGTGCTCGTCGCCACTCCGGGCCGGCTCAAGGACCTCATCGAGCGCGGCGACTGCCGGCTCGACGAGGTCGCGATCACCGTCCTCGACGAGGCCGACCAGATGGCCGACATGGGCTTCATGCCCCAGGTCGTCGCGCTGCTCAAGCAGGTCGAGCCGGACGGCCAGCGGATGCTGTTCTCCGCGACCCTCGACAAGAACATCGACCGGCTGGTCAAGATGTTCCTCACCGACCCGGTCGTGCACTCCGTGGACCCGTCCGCCGGTGCGGTCACCACGATGGAGCACCACGTGCTCCACGTCCTGGACGAGACGGACAAGAAGGCCGTCGCCACGAAGATCGCCGCCCGTGAGGGCCGCGTGATCATGTTCGTCGACACCAAGCGTGCCGCCGACCGCTTCGCCAAGCGGCTCCTCGCCAGTGGCGTGCGGGCCGCGGCCCTGCACGGCGGCCGGTCCCAGCCGCAGCGCAACCGGACGCTGGACCAGTTCAAGAACGGGCAGGTCACCGCGCTCGTCGCGACGAACGTGGCGGCTCGTGGCATCCACATCGACGACCTCGACCTGGTCGTCAACGTGGACCCGCCGACCGACCACAAGGACTACCTCCACCGCGGCGGGCGCACGGCGCGTGCCGGGGAGTCCGGCAGCGTCGTCACGCTCGTGCTGCCCGAGGAGAAGCGCGAGATGACCCGGCTGATGCAGGACGCGGGCATCGCGCCGCGCACCACCCGGATCAAGTCCAGCGACGACGAGCTCGGCCGGATCACGGGTGCCCGTGAGCCGTCCGGCGTCGCGATCGTCATCGAGGTGCCGCAGCCGACCCAGCCCAAGCCGCGTACGCGCGGCACCGGTTCGGGTTCGGGTGCGGCGGCCGGCGGACCGTTCCGCTCGGGCAGCCGCGGACGCGGCCGGCGCGGCGGAACGGGCGCGGGCTCGGGCGCGGCACAGGGTGGCGCCGGCGGCGCGGCCCGCGGTGGTGCGGGCGGCGGCGCGCGTGGCGGCTCCGGCGGCGGCGCGGCTCGCGGTGGTGCCGGCGGCGGTGCGGCCCGTGGTGGTGCCGGCGGATCCGCGCGCGGCGCCGGTGCAGGCCGGGCCGGTTCCACGGGGCGCGGCAGCGCTTCCGGCCGTGGCCGCAGGGCGGCGTGATCACAGGGTGCGGTGACCGGTCCCGCCGGTCACCGCACCCGTCGCGCGGCCTCACTTCCCGGGTGCAGCCTCGTACCCGTCGAGCGCCCGCGCCGCGGCCCCGGCCGGCGCCGGGGGCGCGGTCCGGGCCAGCTCCCGCAGCAGCGGCACCGCCCGGTCGGCGAACGGTTTGCCGCCGCCATGGAATCCGAGCCGTGCCAGCACATCCACACCGAAGGTCTGCCGCAGCGGATCCTCGCTCGCCGTCCACGCTGCCGCCGCCTGGAACGTCTCCTCGTCACCGCGCTGCCGTAGCGCCCCGACGGCCACCAGCCAGTTGTCCAGCCCGGGTTCACCTTCCCGCAGTGCCCGGAGGGCCAACTCCTCGAACGGGGCCCGCAGGCCCAGCCCGCTCTCCAGGAGCGTCGCGATCGCCCCGTGCCCCGTCTGCAGGTCCTGGGACGCGAACAGCTCCCCGCCCCGCAGCAGTTCGACCGTCACGGTCACCCCGCCGTCCACCGTTGAGCGGCGCACCAGGCTCTCGTGGCCCTCGTCCCCGTACATACGCCGCAGCGTGTCCCGCACCTCCCGCTCGACGTCCAGCGTGAGCATGCGCCTGGCCTCCTCCAGCGCGGGGTACAGGTCGCGGGCGCCGTGGCGGAGCAGGGCCCGTACGGTGTGCGCCGACCCCCGCCGGGCCGCCACCACCAGCGGCGTCTCACCCTGCGGGCCGGGCACGTCCGGGTCGGCGCCGTGGGCCAGGAGCGTCTCCGCGACCCGGGCGTGACCGAGGCCCGCCGCCCAGCGCAGCGCCGTGAAGCCGAACTCCTCGCTCAGATCCGGCTCGGCCCCGGCCGACAGGAGCGCCGCGACGACCTCCGCGTGCCCGCCGCACGCCGCCCCGCAGAGCGGCAGATCGCCGGCCTCCGGGCCGCTCGCCCGGTTCGGGTCCGCGCCCGCCGCCAGGAGCAGCCGTACCGCGCCGGGCAGGTCCTGCACGGACGCCAGATAGAGCGCGGTCGTCCCCTCCTCGTCGCTCGACTCGGCGGACGCGCCCGCACGGAGCGCCCGTACGACGGCGTTCTCATCGGCGTACAACGCCTCGAAGAGGCTGCTGGCACCCCCAACCGGACCATTCGTCATACACCGACCCTACGACCACCCCGGACCGGGACGGTTTCTCAGGTGTCGCACTCCAGGACCGTGCGGCACAGGCCGCACCGGGCCCGCGTCCGGCCCCTGACCGGGACGCGGACCCGCTGGTGGCAGGTGGGGCAGGCGAACGAGACCCGCAGTCCGTCCCCGCCGCCCTCGAAGGCGTACGGCACGGACGGGTCGGGGGCGGCTCCCGGGTGCTCCCCGGCGTGGCGGCGGTCCTTGGCGTAACGGCGCCTGCCCGCCCACCCCGCGGCGGTCAGCGGAGGACGCTGCAGGTCGCGCAGGGCCTCGGCCCGCCCCTTGGTGTACGCCGTGTACGCCTGGGGGCTGGTGAACCACACGGACGGGTCCTCGTCGAAGGCCAGCGCGCGCTTGGCGAGTACGTACCCGAACTCCTCGGGCGTGAGATAGCCGAGCTTCTGGCTGGAGACCGCGTCCTGACGGAAGGCGTCCAGCAGGAGCCACCCCGCGCCGAGATAGGCCGTCACCGTGTCCGTGAGGATCTCGTTGTCGCGGGTGCCGGGAAGCTCCAGCCCCAGCCGGTGCAGCAGCACATGGGTGATCTCGTGCGCCAGCGCGGCCCCGATGTCCCTGCGGTGCGTACGGAAACGGTCGTTGAGCTCGATGAAGTACTCCGGGCCGGCGGTGAGTTCGACGCTCGCGGCGTGCTCCATCCGCCTGAAGCCGACGACGATACGGGCCTGCGGCAGACGCAGGTGCTGCACCAGGGCACCGGCCACCCGCTGGGCGCCCAGATGCAGATCGTCCACATCGGAGAAGGCGGCGTCGGCCGGGGCGAGGCTCGTGGCGTAGGCGCGCACACCGTCGGGGGAGACCCGCCGGTAGAGCGCGGTGATCGCGGACCGGACGGCGTCGAGATGCGGGAACCCGTGGACGACCGGGCCGCCGCCGCTTCCGTTACTGCCGTCGCTCACGACCGAACCCCCATCAATGGCGCTCAACGGACCCTCACTCTAGGCCGATCCGACGGGAACCGGCCGGGGACGACTGATGATCTTGGCCGGAAACTCCGCCTTGTGACAGCGGTGATCGCTTCCCGATAATCGGATCGTTCTTGTCGCGGGCATGCCGAGAATTGCTGGTTCCCGCCCCCTGACCAGGACACGCACGCCCGCACGCCTGCACCCAGCGCCCCTCCCCGTCACCCCCCACACGAAAGCAGGCACACCCGTGAAACAGCTCCTGCGCGCCCTCAAGAGATGCTCCGTCATAGCCGCGGTAGCCCTCGCCACCATCAGCCTCCAGCCGTCGAACGCCTCCGCCGCCCCCGCACCCGTCGTCGGCGGAACCCGCGCCGCCCAGGGCGAATTCCCCTTCATGGTCCGGCTCTCCATGGGCTGCGGCGGCGCCCTCTACAGCCAGACCGTCGTGCTCACCGCCGCACACTGCGTCGACGGATCCGGCAACAACACCTCCATCACCGCCACCGCGGGAGCCGTCGACCTCCAGTCGTCCTCCGCGGTCAAGGTCCGCTCCACCAAGGTCCTCCAGGCACCCGGCTACAACGGCGTCGGCAAGGACTGGGCACTGATCAAACTCGCCCAGCCCATCAACCAGCCCACCCTGAAGATCGCCACCACCACCGCCTACGACACCGGCACCTTCACCATCGCCGGCTGGGGCGCCGCAACCGAGGGCGGAGGCCAGCAGCGCTACCTCCTCAAGGCCACCGTCCCCTACGTCTCCGACACCACCTGCCGGCAGGCCTACGGCAGCGACCTCGTCCCCAGCGAGGAGATCTGCGCCGGATACGTCAGCACCGGCGGCGTCGACACCTGCCAGGGCGACTCCGGCGGCCCCATGTTCCGCAAGGACAACGCCGGAGCCTGGACCCAGGTCGGCATCGTCAGCTGGGGCGAAGGCTGCGCCCGGCCCGGCTACCCCGGCGTCTACACGCAGGTGTCGACGTTCGCCTCCGCCATCGCCGCGGCCGCCGCGACCCTCTGACACCACCCGCCTGCGCACCACCCCGGGGGCTCCCGCAGCGGCGGGAGCCCCCGGGCCCGGCTCCACGAAGTCGCCGGCCACCCGCCGTCGACCACCCCACGACCGGTGCGTCTAAGCTCGCTGACCATGACCACGAGCGACATCGACGAGTACGTCACCACCGAACTGAACCGCCTGCGCGAGAGCATCGACAACATCGACGCCGCGGTCGTCCACATGCTCGCCGAGCGCTTCAAGGCCACCCAGCAAGTGGGCCACCTCAAGGCCGAGCACCACCTGCCGCCCGCCGATCCCGCCCGCGAGGCCCGCCAGATCGCCCGGCTGCGGCAGCTCGCCGAGAGCGCCAAGCTGGACCCCGCCTTCGCCGAGAAGCTGCTGAACTTCATCGTCGCCGAGGTCATCCGCCACCACGAGCGCATCGCCGAGGAATCCGCGGGCCCCACCGCCTGACCGCACCGCCGGCCCCGGGCCCACTGCCCGCCCCGGCCCCGGGCCGCACCCGGCCCCGCGCCGCCCCAGGGGCCGGCGCGGGCCGCACCGCCAGTGCGCCGCAGAGCCCCCGCCAGGCGCCGTCAGCCCTGCGAGAACCCCGCTGCACAGCCCCGGACCCGTACGGCAGCATGGGCGCCATGTCCGTACTGACGCGCAACGAAGCGCAGACCCGCGCCCAGCTCCTCGACGTACACCGGTACACGGTCGACCTCGACCTCACCACGGGCGAGGAGACCTTCGGCTCCCGCACCGCCATCCGGTTCACCGCCCACACGGCCGGAGACACCTTCGTCGAGATCAAGCCGGAAACCCTGCGCTCCCTCAGCCTCGACGGACAGCCCCTGGACCCCGAGCGCCTCGACCAGAACCGCTACCCCCTGGACGGCCTCACCGCAGGCCCCCACGAACTCACCGTCGACGCCACCATGCGCTACTCCCGCACCGGCGAAGGCATGCACCGCTTCACCGACCCCGCCGACGGCGAGACCTACGTCTACACCCAGCTCTTCATGGAAGACGTCCAGCGCGTCTTCGCCGCCTTCGACCAGCCCGACCTCAAATCCGTGTTCGACCTCACCGTCACCGCACCCGCCGGCTGGACCGTCCTCGGCAACGGAACCGCCACCCAGGCCACCGAAGGCCGCTGGACCATCGCCCCCACCCCACCCGTCTCCACCTACCTCGTCGCCGTCGCCGCAGGCCCCTGGCACTCGGTCACCACCCACCACGCGGGCCTCCCCTTCGGGATCCACTGCCGCCGCTCCCTCGCCCCCCACCTCGACGCCGACGCCGACGAGATCCTCGACATCACCCGCGCCTGCTACGACCGCTACCACGAGAAATTCGACGAGCCCTACCCCTTCGACTCCTACGACCAGGCCTTCGTCCCCGAATTCAACGCCGGCGCCATGGAGAACCCCGGACTCGTCACCTTCCGCGACGAATTCATCTACCGCTCCGCCGTCACCGACACCGAACGCCAGACCCGCGCCATGGTCATCGCCCACGAAATGGCCCACATGTGGTTCGGCGACCTCGTCACCCTCACCTGGTGGGACGACATCTGGCTCAACGAGTCCTTCGCCGAATACATGGGCTACCAGACACTCACCGAAGCCACCCTTCCCCAAGCTCTCAACTCCGTTCGAGCAGGGGAGACCCCATTCCCCGACACCTGGGTCGAATTCGGCGTCTCCCGAAAGGGCTGGGGCTACGACGCCGACCAGCGCCCCACCACCCACCCCGTCGCCCCCGACCCCGACGCCGTCCCCGACACCGAATCCGCCCTCCTCAACTTCGACGGCATCTCCTACGCCAAGGGCGCCTCCGCACTCCGCCAACTCGTCGCCTGGCTCGGCGAAAAGGACTTCCTCGCCGGAATCAACACCCACTTCGCCCGCCATAAATTCGCCAACGCCACCCTCGCCGACTTCATCGACAACCTCGCCACCGCCACCGACCGCGACGTCCACGCCTGGGCCGCCACCTGGCTCCGCACCACCGGCATCGACACCCTCACCGCCCAAACCGAAACCACCGGCAACAGCTGGAACCTCACCGTCGACCGCGCCGGCACCCGCCCCCACCGCATCACCGTCGGCACCTACGACCACAGCCTCGACACCCAGACCGGCACCGACCAGCTCACCCTGCGCAACCGCTTCGAACTCGACATCCCCCAGGACGGCACCCCCACCACCCAGCCCGGCCACCGCCCCGACCTCGTCGTCCTCAACGACCACGACCTCACCTACGCCAAGATCCGCCTCGACCCCGACTCCTGGAACACCGCCCTCACCCACCTCTCCGGCATCCCCGACCCCCTCACCCGCGCCGTCATCTGGAACACCGCCCGTGACATGGTCCGCGACGGCGCACTCCACCCCTCCGTCCACCTCACCGCCGCCCGCACCCACCTCCCCTACGAAACCGACCTCGCCCTCGTCCACGGCGTCCTCGGCTTCGCCGCCACCCACATCGCCGACCGCTACCTCACGCCCGAGGACCGGCCCACCGCCCTCGCCACCCTCACCTCCCTCTGCCGCGACCTCCTCCGCCGCACCGAAGGCCTCACCGCCAAGGACTGGGACCGGAGCCCCGGCACCACCACACCCGGCAGCCCCGACCCCGGCCTCCGCCTCACCGCCGTGCGTCAGTTCATCGACGCCGCCACCCAGCCCGACACCATCCAGGACTGGCTCCGCGAAGGCACCGTCCCCGGCGGACCCGAACTCGACCCCGAACTCCGCTGGCGCATCCTCACCCGCCTCGCCATCCTCGGCGCCACCGACGAGACCGCCATCGAACACGAACTCGCCAAGGACCCCAGCGCCACCGGACAGGAAGGCGCCGCCCGCTGCCGCGCCGCCCTCCCCACCCCCGAAGCCAAAGCAGCCGCCTGGCACGCCATGTTCACCAACGACAACCTGTCCAACTACCTCTTCACCGCCACCGCCCAAGGCTTCTGGCAGCCCGAACAGAGCGAACTCACCCACCCCTACATCGCCCGCTACTACCCCGACGCCATCGCACTCGCCGCACGCCGCGGCCCCGCCATCGCCGAAGCCGCCGGACGCCACGCCTTCCCCGCCCACGCCGTCGACCCCGACAGCATCCACCTCGGCGACCAGGCCCTCACCAACCCCGCACTCACCCCCGCCCTCCGCCGCAAACTCACCGACCAGCTCGACGACCTCCGCCGCGCCCTCGCCGTACGCGACGCCCACCGACCCACGCCGGCCCCCTGAGCGCACCCCGCCGCCCCAGGCGCACCCCCGCCGCCACTGTGCCCGGCCCCTCACCGAGGGAGCCGGGCACAGTCATGCGAACAACGAACGCTTATACCAGCCCCGGGGGACCCAACACCCCCACACCGAACCGCAGTACCCCTTTCGGGTTGAGATCGTTGGGCTCTTCGGCCGCCCCCTCCGCAATCCGGACAAGCTGGCACCACCGCCCCCGCGCACCCGAAGGACCACACCACCCATGCCCACCCCGCCCCTCGCCGGAGGCACCGCAGGCCCCGCCCACCTGCGGCCCCTCATCGACACCGTCCTCACCGCACTCCACGAAGGCGCCACCCGCCGCAACGGCCCCCTCCCCGCCGGCGGCCCCCACACCGTCACCGAAAAGCTCCACCACACCACCGGCCCCCTCATCCCCGACCACGGCACCGGCGCCCACCACGCCCTCCGCACCCTCGTCACCGCCCTCACCGAAGGCGCCGCCGACCCCGCACACCCCCACTGCGCCGCACACCTCCACACCCCACCCCTCGCACTCGCCGCAGCAGCCGACCTCGCCGCATCAGCCCTCAACCCCTCCATGGACTCCTGGGACCAGGCCCCCGCCGCCTCCGCCCTCGAAGCCGCCCTCACCACCGCCCTCGCCGCCGAGATCTACCCCCACACCGCCGACCCCGACGCCCTCGTCACCACCGGCGGCACCGAAGCCAACCAACTCGCCCTCCTCCTCGCCCGCGAACGCCACGGCCCCGTACAGACCATCTGCGCCGCCAACGCCCACCACAGCATCACCCGCGCCGCCTGGCTCCTCGGCCTCCCACAACCCGTCGTCATCCCCGCCCCCACCGGCGTCATGGACCTCACAGCACTCCGCGACGCCCTCATCCGCAACGACGGCCCCCTCCTCGTCACCGCCACCGCAGGCACCACCGACACCGGCCAGATCGACCCCCTCACCGACATCGCCGACCTCACCACCACCCACGGCGCCGACCTCCACATCGACGCCGCCTACGGCGGCCCCCTCCTCTTCAGCCCCACCCACCGCCACGCCCTCCGCAGCCTCCACCGCGCCCACAGCGTCACCCTCGACCTGCACAAACTCGGCTGGCAACCCGCATCAGCCGGCATCCTCGCCGTCCCCCACCACCACGACCTGGACGCCCTCCACCACCACGCCCACTACCTCAACGCCGACGACGACACCGACGCAGGCCTCCCCGACCTCCTCGGCCGCTCCCTCCGCACCACCCGCCGCCCCGACGCCCTCAAGATCGCCGTCACCCTCCAAGCACTCGGCCGCGACGGACTCGCCGACCTCATCGACCGCACCATCGCCACCGCCCACCACCTCGCCGACCTCATCGACCAGGACCCAGCACTCGAGCTCCACGACCGCCCCACCATCAGCACCGTCCTCTTCCGCCCCACCCACACCGACGACACCACCGTCGCCACCATCCGCCGCACCCTCCTCGACCAAGGCCACGCCGTACTCGGCCGCGCCCACGCCGACGACCGCCTCTGGCTCAAAGCCACCCTCCTCAACCCCCACACCACCCCCGACGACCTCCAACAGCTCCTCACCCTCGTCACCCACGCCCACACCGCCACGGAAGGCAGCACCCCCCGATGACCGACCGGACCACGCGTGCAGGCGACCGGGCCACCGCCGAAGGCGACCGGACCTACGACCTCCTCGGCATCGGCCTCGGCCCCTTCAACCTCTCCCTCGCCGCCCTCGCCGACGGCATCCCCACCACCCCCGGCCACACCCCCCTCACCGCCGCCTTCTACGAACAACGCCCCGCCTTCCACTGGCACCCCGGCCTCCTCATCGACGGCGCCACCCTCCAAGTCCCCTTCCTCGCCGACCTCACCACCCTCGCCGACCCCACCAGCCCTTGGACCTTCCTCAACTACCTCCGCACCCGCGACCGCCTCTACCCCTTCTACTTCGCCGAGCAATTCCACATCCACCGCGCCGAATACGACGCCTACTGCCGATGGGTCAGCGAACAACTCCCCACCATCCACTTCAACCACCAGGTCGACGCCATCCGCTGGAACACCGAGCACTCCCACTTCGACGTCGACCACACCCAACTCGGCCCCGACGGCGAAGCCCGAGCACTCGGCCGCACCCACACCCGCCACATCGCCCTCGGCGTCGGCACCGCCCCCTTCATCCCCGAACCCCTCCGCCCCCTCGCGGAAGCCCCCGGCATCCCCGTCATCCACTCCGCCGACTACCTCCACCACCGCGAAGACCTCCTCCGCGCCGACCACATCACCGTCATCGGCTCAGGCCAGTCAGGCGCCGAAATCTTCCTCGACCTCCTCCGCGCACGCCCCCGAGGCATCGAAAAGATCCATTGGCTCGCCCGCACCCAGGCCTTCGCACCCATGGAGTACTCAAAACTCGGCCTCGAACACTTCACCCCCGACTACACCCACTACTTCCACGCACTCCCCGAACACGTACGCGACACCCTCGTCCCCCAGCAATGGCAACTCCACAAAGGCATCGACACCGACACCATCGCCGCCATCCACGACGAGCTCTACCGCCGCACCCTCCACGGCGGCTGGCCCGACGCCACCCTCACCCCCGGCGTCAGCGTCCGCACAGCAGGCCGCCTCTCCGGCAGCGGCAACCGCATCGAACTCCACCTCCAACACACCCAACAAACCACCCGAAGCCGCCTCACCACCGACGCCGTCGTCCTCGCCACCGGCTACCGCGAACGCCCCCTCGACACCCTCCTCACCGGCATCGCCCCCCACATCCACCGCGACAACCGGGGACGCCCCCGCATCCACACCGACTTCCGCCTCGACCTCGACCCCACCATCACCGGCAACATCTACGTACAGAACGCCGAACGCCACACCCACGGAGTCGGCGCCCCCGACCTCGGACTCGCCGCCTGGCGCAGCGCCACCATCCTCAACAACGTCACCGGCACCACCCCCTACCCCCTCCCACAACGCACCGCCTTCACCACCTTCGGCCTCACCCCCCACCCCGCCCCCGCCGTCCCCGGACAAGGCACCACGCTCACCCCCCTCACACAGGACCACTGACCACACGAAAGCGGCCGCCCTCCCCAAGGAGAACGGCCGCCCCACACACCCACCAACAGCTAGAACACCGGCACACCATCCCGCGTCAGACGCCAGTCCACCGACGCGAACTCCGCCGGATCCACCGACCCCTTCGCCTGAACCCACCCGATGATCGTGTTCCGGATCTCATCCGAATTCGCCCACAACTGCTTCGCACCCGGCACATGCGGGAAATTACCGCCACCACTGGCCCGATAATTGTTCACCGCGAACACGAACTGCGCCGCCGGATCCACCGGCGCCCCCTCGAACGACAATCCCACGATCCGCGAACCCACCGGCTTCGCGATATCCACGTCATACGTCACACCCGACACCACGTCATAGTTGTAATCCGGAATGTTCTCCGCATTCGTCAACTTCGACGTGTCCACCGGAGCCCCGGCAGCCGTCTGCACGTAGTACCTCACCGAGTACTCCAGATAATCCTTCAGCTGCGCCCCCGTCAGCAGCCGCGCCTCCAGCGTGTTCTCGAACGGATACAGCCCCGCAGCATCCTTGATCGTCACCTCACCCGCAGGGATCGACGCCGTACGCGAGAAGCACGCCGCCTGCGACAGCACCGGCAACGCCGCGTACTCACCCCCCGCCAGTGCCTCCTTCACCGTCTCCGCCTGCACCAGATTGATCAGATCGATGACCGGCTCGTCCTTCCACGGCGCCTCCGCCGTCGACATCGCCGCCACCGACGTACCGATCACCTGGTTCACATACGCCACCACCTTCGTGTGCTCATCCCCGAGCAACGACGTGATCCGCGGGTCCTCCGGCACGGTGTTCGAGTTCAGCACCGAAGCGCCGACCTTCTCGACCACCCAACGGCCCTTCTCCCACACCAGGTCGAAATCGAACAGCGTCAACCGCTGCCCCCACTTCAACGGCTCCGAGAGAACAACCTTCTTCCCCGTCTCCTTGTTCGTCACGAAGTACTCAGGAATCTCCGAGTGCGCGTGACCCACCAGAATCGCGTCGATCCCCGGCACCTGCTCCGCCACCAGACCCGCCGCGTTCTCGACGTACGGCAACTGATCCCCGTAGGACGACGTACCCGACGAACCCGAATGCGCCGAAACGATCACCACATCCGCACCCATCGAACGAAGCTTCGGCACCCACTTCGCCGCCTGCTCCTCAAGACCCGGGAACACCATCTTCCCGCCCACATTCGCCTTGTCCCAGATCGCGATACCAGGATTCGTCAACCCCAGTACCGCCACCCGCACATCACGACCATGCGGCGTACGCACCCGCTTGATCACATACGGAGCGAACGCCGGCCGCAACGTCTTCGCATCCAGAGCATTCGCACCCAGCAACGGAAAATCACACTGCTGCTCGAACTTTCGCAACACCGGAATGCCGTAGTTGAACTCATGATTCCCGAGCGCCGCCGCGTCATAACCGATCTTGTTCATCGCCTGCGCCATCGGATGCACCGGACCACGCTTCGCCGTGATCGGATCGATCTTCGCGTAGTAGTACGACAACTGCGTGCCCTGGATCGTGTCACCCGCATCGATCAGCAACGTGTTCCCACGGCCCCGCTCCTCACGGATCCGATCCACCAGCGTCGAGATCTTCGCCAGCCCGACATCGTTGTGCGCCGAGTCGTCGAACTCCTTGTCCGTGAAGTAGTCCCAGTTGAAGACGTTCCCATGCAGGTCCGTCGTCCCCATCACCGTGAACGAGTACCGCTTCGGCGGACGCCCGTGACCGTGCCCCTTCGACTCCGAGGCCGCCGCAGACCCCGCACCGCCCCCTCCCGCCAGCGCCACACCCGCACCGGCGACAGCCGAACGGCCCAGAAACGTCCTACGGTTCAACGGCATCCTTGACTCCTCGTTCGAGCGAACAACGCGCGTAGATTCTGGCCCAGCCACCCCCACCCGCAACACCCCAAACAGGTTTCGATCTGGTGACCGGCAGCCCCGCCCCCACGCCCGCCACCCCGTCGGCACGCACCCCCGGACGCTCATCGGAGCGGCCCGCCGCACAATTCAACACTTGTCAATAACCTTTCACCGAAAGGCTGTTGGACAGTCATGCAGAGACAATTACCTACCCGCAGGTAAGGTCTAGGCTCGAACCATGCGCCGAGCAAAAATCGTTTGTACCCTGGGACCCGCAACCGACACATACGAGCAGATCAAGGCACTGGTCGAAGCGGGAATGGACATCGCCCGCCTCAACCTCAGCCACGGCACCTACGCCGAACACGAAGAGCGCTACAACCGCGTACGCAAAGCCTCCGAAGAAACCGGCCGCAGCGTAGGAATCCTCGCCGACCTTCAAGGCCCGAAGATCCGCCTCGGCCGCTTCGCCGAAGGCCCCGTACTCCTTGAACGCGGCGACGACTTCACCATCACCGTCGAACCCATGGAAGGCGACCGCACCACCTGCGGCACCACCTACGACGGCCTCGCCTCCGACGTCACCGCCGGCGAACGCATCCTCATCGACGACGGCCGCGTCACCCTCGAAGTCACCGAAGTCGACGGACCCCGCGTCCACACCACCGTCATCGAAGGCGGCATGGTCTCCGACCACAAGGGACTGAACCTCCCCGGCGTCGCCGTCTCCGTCCCCGCACTCAGCGAAAAGGACATCGAAGACCTCCGCTGGGCCATCCGCACCGGCGCCGACGTCATCGCCCTCTCCTTCGTGCGCAGCGGACGCGACATCGACGACGTCCACCGCATCATGGACGAGGAGGACCGCCGCCTCCCCGTCATCGCCAAGGTCGAGAAGCCCCAGGCCGTCGACAACATCGACGACATCGTCGCCGCCTTCGACGGCATCATGGTCGCCCGCGGCGACCTCGGCGTCGAAATGCCCCTGGAACAAGTCCCGATCGTCCAGAAGCGCGCCATCAAACTCGCCAAGCGCAACGCCAAGCCGGTCATCGTCGCCACCCAGATGCTCGACTCGATGATCGACAACTCCCGCCCCACCCGCGCCGAAGCCTCCGACGTCGCCAACGCCGTCATCGACGGCACGGACGCCGTGATGCTCTCCGGCGAGACCAGCGTCGGCAAGTACCCCGTGGAGACCGTCCGCACCATGGCCCGCATCGTCGAAGCGGCCGAGGAGGACATCCTCGCCAAGGGCCTCCCGCCCCTCACCGACCGCAACAAGCCCCGCACCCAGGGCGGCGCGGTCGCCCGCGCGGCAGCCGAGATGGGCGACTTCCTCGGCGCGAAATTCCTGGTGGCCTTCACCCAGAGCGGCGACACCGTCAAGCGCCTCTCCCGCTACCGCTCCCCGATCCCGCTCCTCGCCTTCACCCCGGACCAGGCCACCCGCGCGCAGCTGAACCTGACGTGGGGCGTCGAGACCTTCCTCGGGCCGCACGTGGAGTCGACGGACGCGATGGTGGCGCAGGTGGACGAGGAGCTGCTGCGGATCGGCCGATGCCAGAAGGGCGACATCGTGGTCATCACGGCCGGGTCCCCGCCGGGAGTCGCGGGCTCGACGAATCTGGTGCGGGTGCACCACATCGGCGAGGACGACAGCCCGGAGTGACGGTCGTCAGTACTTCGGCCCGACGTGAGCGTCCATGAGGGCGACGGACGCCCGTCGGGCTACGGAGATGTTGAACGGGTCGCTGCCACGGGCGAGGGTGGTCCACTCCACGCCGACCGCAGTGAGCGTGTCACCGAACAGCTTGCGGATGTCGTCGGACTTGTTGGTGAAGAAGTACCGGGGGTATTCGTACCGTTTCTGCTCGCCACGGACGAGGCGGGTGGTCCAGTTGATGATGCGGCAGCCGTCGGAGTGGATGAGACCGCGGATGAATTCCCAAGGGTGGGCGTCCACGATCTGTTGTTGCCATGGTTCGAACGTGATCGCGCGGTTGTGCTTCTTGCCCGGCCCGTGCTGAGGGAAGAAGCAGGGCCAGTGTTTGCTGAAGCTTTGGACGTACTGGCAGCCCTGACTCTGCACTCGGCAGACCTTGTTGGCAGGTCTCGCACGCTGAACGGCCTCTACGCAGGCGTCGATGAGCCCCGGCCACGCGTCGGCGCATGCGATGCGGAGGGAGTAGACACCCCGCTTGGCGGAACTGACGCAGCCGTCGCCGAGATAGAGGCCGAGCAGGTACGAGTACGCGGCAGGATCATCGGGAGGCCTCGGGGTGTTGCTGCACCGAGGGCATTCGGCGCCCCGGTCATATCCGAGGGGCTCTATTCGTTGCAGCCAGGAACGGATGGCGGCTCGGGAGATCCCGGTCTGCTTGCTGACGGAGTTCTGACTGAAGCCCTGAGCGACCAGCGCCAGGGCGTGCTTGCGAGTGTCGAGGTCGTACACGCTCTCGACTTTGACGCATGCGGCGAACGCATCGGCGCGAATACCCGGAGGTGATCACACGATTTCGTGAAGTTGCCGCGACTTGCTGCGGCTTTAGAATCGAAGGAAAAGTGCCCCAGGTGGGATTCGAACCCACACTGTCCGCTGTTTGAGAGCGGCCTCTCTAACCATTGGAGTACTGGGGCCTTAGAAAGGAAGGGTCATCGCTGCCCTGCGCGTCACTACCTTACAGGAGCTAGGTAGGCTCGTGGGAGCAGTATCTGCCCCATACCAAGGAGCCCCGTGACCACCCCCGAGTCGCCCCAGCCCGTAGACGCCGTCGACGACGACAAGTCGCACGTCCCGCCGCTGACGACCCGCGTCGTCATCGCCGAGGACGAGGCGCTGATCCGCCTCGACCTCAAAGAGATGCTGGAGGAAGAGGGCTACTCGGTCGTCGGCCAGGCCGGGGACGGGCAGCAGGCCGTGGAGCTGGCGCGGGAGCACCGCCCGGACCTCGTGATCCTCGATGTGAAGATGCCCGTCCTCGACGGGATCTCGGCCGCTGAGAAGATCACCGAGGAGTCCATCGCCCCGGTCCTGATGCTGACGGCGTTCTCGCAGCGGGATCTGGTCGAGCGGGCGCGGGACGCCGGTGCCATGGCGTATCTGGTGAAGCCGTTCAGCAAGAGCGACGTGGTCCCGGCCATCGAGATGGCCGTGTCCCGGTTCGCGGAGCTGAAGGCGCTGGAGAGCGAGATCGCGGATCTTTCGCAGCGGCTGGAGACCCGGAAGCTGGTGGACCGGGCGAAGAGCATTCTGCAGACGGATTACGGGCTCTCCGAGCCGGCGGCGTTCCGCTGGATCCAGAAGACGTCGATGGACCGCCGGATGTCGATGCAGCAGCTCGCCGAGGCGCTGATCGAGGACGCCGAGGAGAAGAAGAAGTCGGCCGAGTAGCCGGTACGCACGTACGGGAAGGGCCCGCCTCCGGAGATCCGGGGGCGGGCCCTTCCCGTGTGCGGGGGTCTTCAGTCCTCGCCGAGGTAGGCCTTGCGGACCGACTCGTCGTGGAGGAGGTCGGCCCCGGTGCCGGTGAGGACGATCTTGCCGACCTCCATGACATGGCCCTGGTCCGCGAGGGAGAGGGCCGCCTGGGCGTTCTGCTCGACGAGCAGGATCGTGGTGCCCGACGCCTTGAGCTCGACGATGGTCTCCATGATCTTCTGCATCATGATCGGGGAGAGGCCCATGGAGGGCTCGTCGAGCATGAGCAGCTTGGGCTGGGACATGAGCGCGCGTCCCATGGCGAGCATCTGCTGCTCGCCTCCGGAGAGTGTTCCGGCGGCCTGCTTCCGTCGTTCCCCGAGGATGGGGAAGAGGTCGTAGGCGCGCTGGATGTCCTTCTCGATGCCTGCCTTGTCGTTGCGGAGGTAGGCGCCGAGGAGGAGGTTCTCGGCGATCGTCAGCCGGGGGAAGATGTGGCGTCCCTCGGGGGAGTGGGCGATGCCCAGGGAGACGATCTTGTGTGCCGGGATGTTGGTGAGCGGTTTGCCCTCGAAGAGGATGCGGCCGCCGGCGGGCTTGAGGAGTCCGGAGAGGGTGCGCAGGGTGGTGGTCTTGCCCGCGCCGTTGGTGCCGATGAGGGTGACGACCTGGCCGGCTTCGACGGTGAAGGAGATCCCCTTGACGGCTTCGATCTTGCCGTAGGCGACGCGGAGGTCTTCGACCTCGAGCAGTGCGGTCATCGGGTGTCCTCCTCCTCGGTGGTGGTGGCGGGCTTGGCTGTGCCTGCTGCCGTGGCTTCGGCGGCTGCGACCTCGGCGGCTTCCTCGGCGCCGGGGGCGCCTTCGAAGGGGGTGCCGAGGTAGGCGGCGACGACGCGTTCGTCGCCCTGGACGACGGGGGCGGTGCCCTCGACGAGTTTTTCGCCCTGGACGAGGACGGCGACGCGGTCGCAGAGGTTGAAGATGAACCGCATGTCGTGCTCGATGACGAGTACGGCGATGCCCTGGTCCCGGATGGCGAAGATGAGTTCTTCGGTGACGCGGGTTTCCTGGGGGTTCATGCCGGCGGTGGGCTCGTCCAGGAGGAGGAGGCCGGGGTCGCTGGCGAGGGCGCGGGCGATTTCCAGCTTGCGCTGGTCTCCGTAGGGGAGGTTGCGCGCGAGGTGGTCGGCCTTGTCGGCGAGGCCGATGAACTCGAGGAGTTCCATGCAGCGTTCGCGGCTGGCGTTCTCGGCCTTCTTGTAGCCGGGGAGGCGCAGGAGGGCGGACCAGAGGCCTTCTTCGGTCCTGGTGTGGCGTCCGACGAGGACGTTTTCCAGGACGGTCATGTTGGCGAAGAGGCGGATGTTCTGGAAGGTGCGGGCGATGCCTGCCTGGGTGACGAGGTGGGGCTTGGGCGGCAGGACGGTGCCCTTGTAGCTGACCTTGCCTTCGGTGGGGACGTAGAGGCCGGTGAGGCAGTTGAAGAAGGTGGTCTTGCCGGCGCCGTTGGGTCCGATGAGTCCGACGATCTCGCCGGCGTTGACGGTGAGGTCGACGCCTCGTACGGCGGTGAGGCCGCCGAAGCGCATGGTGACGCCGCTGGCGTCGAGGACGGTGGTGCCGGTGGGTGCGTCTGTCTTGGTCATGGTGGTCACGCCCCCGCCTTCGTGGTGCCGGCGGCTGTGTCGGTGAGTGGTGTGTCCGGTGGTACGTCGAGTTGGCCGGTCTCGTGGAATTCGAGCTGCTTCCTGCGGTCGGCGACGAGCCCTTCGGGGCGGAAGCGCATCAGGAGGATGAGTGCGAGTCCGAAGAGGAAGAGCTGGTAGTCCTGCATGAACTGCAGTTTGGCCGGGATGAGGTAGAGCAGTGCGGCGCCGACGAGGGGTCCGCTGAGGGTTCCCATGCCGCCGAGGACGACGGCGGCGAGGAGGAACACGGAGTTCGGGGGTACGGATCCGGCGAACTGGTACTGCTCGGGGGTGACCGTGTAGGAGACGTGTGCCTGCACGGTGCCGGCGAGGCCGGCGAGGGTGGCGCCGAGGGCGAAGGCGAGCAGTTTGAGCCGGAAGGCGTTGATGCCCATGGCGGTGGCCGCTGTTTCGTCCTCGCGGATGGCTACCCAGGCCCGGCCGATGCGGGATTCTCCGGAGCGTCGGAAGACGAGGACGACGACGGCGGTGAAGAGGAGCATCAGCAGGTAGTAGTTGGCGGACCTGCCGAGGGTGATGCCGCCGAGGTCGTGGCTGAGTCCGAAGTCGAAGCCGAAGAGGTTGAGGTCGGGGATGCTGGGGATGCCCTGGGAGCCGTTGGTGAGGTCGGGGCCGCTGACGCCGTTGAGGGCGTTGACGGTGAGGCGGAAGATCTCTCCGAATCCGAGGGTGACGATGGCGAGGTAGTCGCCGCGGAGGCGGAGTGTCGGGGCGCCGATGACGACGCCGAAGACGAGTGAGACCGCGGCTCCGGTGAGGACGGCGGCCCAGAAGGGGAACTGGACGCCGACGGGGGAGAGGGGGCTGCCGGAGACGAGTGCTGCGGCGTAGGCGCCGACGCCGAGGAAGGCGACGTAGCCGAGGTCGAGGAGGCCGGCGAGGCCGACGACGACGTTGAGGCCGAGTGCGACGGTCGCGAAGATGAGGATGTTGGCGCCGATGAGGGCGTATTCCTCGTTCTGCTGGGTGAAGGGGAAGCAGAAGGCTGCGACGAGGGCGGCGCACAGGGTGACGTTGCGGTGCTTGGAGGTCAGCGCGGTGACGCGGGCGATGAGTCCGGCCCGGGTGAGTGCGGTGAATCCGAAGGCGACGGCAATGACGTAGCCGATGAAGAGTTCGGCGTATTCGGTGTCGATGCCGTAGGTGAAGACCTCGAGGGCGACGCCGAAGGCGGCGGCGATGATGAGGATTTCGGCCCAGGCGGGGAGTGCCTTGGCGCGGGCGGGTGCCGGTGCGCGGAGGCTGCCGAGGAATCGGTTGAGTGCGCTGGGGGTGGTGGTGTCGTCGAGGGGCTGGTCGTTGGGGAGGCCGAGGGCGGCGATGGTGGCGACGATCGCGCCGGCGAGGCTGACCCAGGCTCCGGGTTCGAGTTCGATCAGTCCGAGGAGGTTGCCGTTGTCGTCCTTGGTGACGATGACGGCGATGACGGTGTAGGCGGTGGTGAGGAGGGTGCCGAGGGCGAGGAGCCTGGTGGGGCTGTTGGTGCCGCCGGGGGTGAGCCAGCGCAGGCCCTTGATGCCGTATCCGGAGAGGGCGAAGAGGAGGGTGAGTGCTGCGCTGATGAGGGTGAGGACCTGGAGTCCGCCGGGGTATCCGGTGACGGTGAGGTCGCCGGGGAAGGTGTCGGTGTAGGTCCAGGCGAGGAAGGTGCCGATGAGGGCGAGTGCGGCGCCGGTGGTGGTGGCGGCGCGTGCTGCTGTGGTGGGCAGGGGGATCAGGGCGGTGTTGGTGGTCATCGGTATCACGCCCTGTCCGCGACGCGTTCGCCCAGCAGGCCTTGCGGGCGTATGAGGAGGACGAGGATGAGGAGCACGAAGGCCCATACGTCCTTCCAGGCGCCGCCTCCGAAGAGTTCCATGCCGGGTACGTCGCTCATGTAGCCGGTGGCGAGGGCTTCGGCGACGCCGAGGACGACTCCGCCGAGCATGGCGCCGTAGATGTTGCCGATGCCGCCGAGGACGGCTGCGGTGAAGGCTTTGAGGCCCATGATGAAGCCCATGCGGAAGCCGATCTGGCCGTTCTTGAGCCCGTAGGCGACGGCGGCGACGGCGGCGAACGCGGCACCGATGGCGAAGGCCATGACGATGATGCGGTCGGTGTTGATGCCCATGAGCTTGGCGGTGTCGGGGTCCTGGGAGGTCGCCTGCATGCCGCGGCCGGCGCGTGTCTTGGAGACGAAGAGGCCGAGGGCGAGCATGCAGATGGGTGCGGCGATGAGGACGAAGAGGTCGCCGCGCTGGATGTGGGCGCCGAAGAGGTCGATCGCTTCGCCCTTGAACTGGGGGAAGGAGCGGTCCTTGGTGGCGTCGGGGTACCACATCCATACGGCCTGCTGGAGTGCGAGGGAGAGGCCGATGGCGGTGATGAGGGGGGCGAGGCGTGGTGCCGTGCGCAGTGGCCGGTAGGCGAAGCGTTCGGCGGCGACGCTGACGGCGACGGAGCAGATGACTCCGCCGGCGATCATGAGGGGTATCGCAGCGAGCAGTGAGAGTCCGGACGGAAGCCCGAGGTAGACCGTGAGGGCTCCGAAGCCCCCGATCATGAAGATCTCGCCGTGTGCGAAGTTGATGAGCTGGATGATTCCGTAGACCATCGTGTAACCGATCGCGATGAGACCGTACATCGCGCCGAGGATGAGTCCATTGGCCAGCTGTTGCGGCAGTTCGTGCACCGCAGGGCCTCCGTGGAGTGGTTCGGATATGGCACCGCGCGGGAGTGCTCGTAGCGCTCCCGCGCGGTCTTGTGTGAGTGCGCTGTGGCCGTGGGGTCCGTGGTGGACCTAGTTGACGGCCTCGCTGAGCTTGGAGGCCCACTTGCCGCTGGTGACCTGGTAGGCGGTCATCATGGTGTTGGTGGTGTCGCCGTATTCGTCGAAGGAGACGGGGCCGGTGACTCCGTCGAACTTGACCTGGCTCATGGCTTCGAGGACCTGGATGCGGGCGTCCTCGGGGAGCTTGCCGTCGTTGTCGGCGACGACGGCCTTGACGGCCTCGATGATGGACCAGGTGGCGTCGTAGGTGCCGCCGCCGTAGGCCTCGTAGGCGTCCTTGTATCCGGCCGTCTTGTAGTCGGCGATGAACTTCTTGGCGGAGTCGAGTTCTTCGACGGGCTTGCCGACGGAGGTCGCGATGTCGCCTTCGGCCTTCTTGTTGAGGCTGATGAAGTCGGCGCTGTACATGCCGTCGCCGCCCATGAGGGGGATCTGGACGCTGTCCTTGAGCTGCTGGCTCAGGGGGGCGCCGGCGGGGTACTCACCGCCGTAGTAGACGGCCTTGGCGCCGGAGCGCTTGACCTTGGTGACGACGGAGTTGAAGTCGCGGTCGTCGGGGTTGATGTGGTCGGTTCCGACGATCTTGCCGCCGAGCTCGGTGAAGGTCGTCTTGAAGGAGGCGGCGAGGCCCGCGCCGTAGGGCTTCTGGTCGTCGATGAGGTAGACGTCCTTGACCTTGGCGTTGTCGAAGAGGTACTTCGCGGCGAAGGCGCCCTGGATCGCGTCCGTGGTGGCGGTGCGGAAGTAGGTCTTGAAGGGGCGCTTCTTGTCGCCGGTCTTCCAGTTGTTGCCCTGGGTCAGCTCGGTGCCGGTGTTGGCGGGGGAGACCTGGGTGAGGTTGGCGTCGTTGAGCGGCTTCTGCATCGACTGGGAGACGCCGGAGTTCAGGGGGCCGACGACGCCGAGGAGGTCCTTGTTGCCGATGAACTTCTGGGCGTTCTGCTGGCCGACGGAGGGCTGGGCCTGGTCGTCGAGTGCCTGGAGTTCGAATTTGATGCCGGGGACGGTCTTGTCCGCGTTGGCGGTCTTCACGGCGAGGTCGGCGGAGTTCTTGATGCCGAGACCGAGGGCGGAGAGGTCGCCGGTCAGGGGTGCGTCGACACCGATGACGACGGTCTGGGTGTCGCCGCCGCCGCTGCTCTTCGAGTCGTCGTCGCGCGATCCGCAGGCGGTGAGAGTCAGTGCGCCTGTGGTGAGCACTGTGGTGAGTATGAGCAAAGAACGGTGTCGCACGAAAGGTCCTTTCCCTGGCGCGGCCTCCTCTGCTGAGGTGCCGTGACGATCGCCGGGCCGTACTGGTCGATACAGGGCCGTGCAGCAGACGCGCCCGGCGGCGCGGTGACTGGCCGTGACTCTAAGGGCAGGTGAGGGGGTGCGGGATGGGTCCGGTGATGATGTGACTGTCTTGTTATGCCGTGGGGAAGGCTTGTTGGCCGCAGTGTGGAGGTGTACGGCTTTTGCCCGGGCGGTGAAGTGACCGCATGGTGAGAACCCGCAGCTCTGCTAAGGGGCTTGGGGTGATCTTGGTGCTGTCGCGCGAATCGGGGCGCAAGGGGCATGGGGGATGCCGGCCGGGAGTGCGGGGGCGGGGCGGGCGACGTTTTTCGTGTATTGCACACATGTTACGCAGTGTTACATGTGTGGGATGTGTGTGATGTGCCGTGAGGGGGGCGGTGCTGTTGAAGTGGCTCATGGAACGGAAGCGGCGGTCAAGGGTGTTGACCCTCCGTGTCCGCCAACTTTCCTCGCATGCTTCGGATATGGGTCTGCCCGGTCCGGATAGCGGTGCGCTTTCCGGCCGGGCAGGGGGGTGTTGAGGGGCGGGGGTCAGTCGGCGGCGGTGCCGGGTGCGTCGCGGAGCAGGCAGGTGAGGCGGGCGGTGCAGACCCGCTTGTCGTGCTCGTCGGTGATGACGATCTCGTACGTGGCGGTGGAGCGGCCGCGGTGCACGGGGGTGGCGACGCCCGTGACGAGGCCGTTGCGGACGCCGCGGTGGTGGGTGCAGTTCAGGTCGACACCGACGGCGATCTTGGTGGCGCCGCCGTGGAGCATGGAGCCGATGGAGCCGAGGGTCTCGGCGAGGACGGCCGAGGCGCCGCCGTGGAGGAGTCCGTAGGGCTGGGTGTTGCCCTCGACGGGCATGGTGCCCACGACGCGGTCGGCGGAGGCCTCGACGATCGTGACGCCCATGCGCTCGCCTAGGTGGCCGGCTGAGAAGAGTGCGGGGAGGTCGACGCCGAGTGCCGCGTACTCGTCGATGATCTCCTGGGGGAACGTGGGTGCGGTGTGCTCGCCCATGGGGTCCGGCTCCGATCGTATGCGGTTCGTATGCGGTCGTTCGTTGCTGTGTGCACTGTTCTTATCAGACGGCTGAGCGTGCGCTTAGGGGCGCTCAGGCCGTCTCGAACCGGACGACGACCGATTTGCTGGCCGGCGTGTTGCTGGTGTCCGCGGTGGCGTCTAGGGGGACGAGCACGTTGGTCTCCGGGTAGTACGCGGCGGCGCAGCCGCGGGCGGTGGGGTAGTGGACGACGCGGAAGCCGGGGGCGCGGCGTTCGACGCCGTCCTTCCATTCGCTGACGAGGTCGGTGTAGGCGCCGTCGGCGAGGCCGAGGGCCTGGGCGTCGTCGGGGTTGACCATGACGATGCGGCGGCCGCCCTTGATGCCGCGGTAGCGGTCGTCGAGGCCGTAGATCGTGGTGTTGTACTGGTCGTGGGAGCGCAGGGTCTGGAGCAGGAGCCTGCCTTCGGGGAGTTCCGGGTACTCGACGGGCGCGGCGGTGAAGTTGGCCTTGCCGGTGGCGGTGGGGAAGCGGCGTTCGTCGCGCGGGGCGTGGGGGAGGGTGAATCCGCCGGGGCGGGCCACGCGGGTGTTGAAGTCCTCGAAGCCGGGGACGACGCGGGAGATGCGGTCGCGGATCGTGCCGTAGTCCTTCTCGAAGTCCTCCCAGGGGGTGGTGGAGGCGGGGCCGAGGACGGCGCGGGCGAGGCGGGCGACGATCGCGGGTTCGGAGAGCAGGTGGGGGCTCGCGGGGGTGAGGTTGCCGCGTGAGGCGTGGACCATGCCCATGGAGTCCTCGACGGTGACGAACTGCTTCCCGCCGGCCTGGACGTCCTTGTCGGTGCGGCCGAGGGTGGGCAGGATCAGGGCGCGGGTGCCGGTGACGGCGTGCGAGCGGTTGAGCTTGGTCGAGACGTGGACGGTGAGCCGTGCGCGTCGCATGGCGGCCTCGGTGACGGCGGTGTCGGGGGTGGCGCCGACGAAGTTGCCGCCCATGGCGAAGAAGACCTTGGCGTCGCCGTCGCGGAGCGCCTGGATGGACCGCACGACGTCGTAGCCGTGGTGCCGGGGCGAGGTGATGCCGAATTCCTGGTCGAGGGCGTCGAGGAAGGCGGTGGAGGGCCGTTCGAAGATGCCCATGGTGCGGTCGCCCTGGACGTTGGAGTGGCCGCGTACGGGGCAGACGCCGGCGCCCGGCCTGCCGATGTTGCCGCGCAGGAGGAGGAGGTTGACGACTTCGCGGATGGTCGGCACGGAGTGCTTGTGCTGGGTGAGGCCCATGGCCCAGCAGACGATGGTGCGTTCCGACGCGAGGATCATGGCGAGGGCCTGTTCGATGGCATCGCGGTCGAGGCCGGTGGCGGTGAGGGTGTCGTCCCAGTCGGCCGTGCGGGCTGCCTGGGCGAATTCCTCGTAGCCGTGTGTGTGTTCGGCGATGAAGGCGGTGTCGACCGCGCCGTCGGCCTCGATGATCATTTTGTTGAGGAGGCGGAAGAGTGCCTGGTCGCCGCCGATGCGGATCTGGAGGAAGAGGTCGGTGAGGGCGGCGCCCTTGAGCACGCCGTGGGCGGTCTGGGGGTTCTTGAACCGTTCGAGGCCGGCTTCGGGCAGCGGGTTCACGGAGATGATCTTCGCCCCGGCGTTCTTGGCCTGTTCGAGGGCGGAGAGCATCCGGGGGTGGTTGGTGCCGGGGTTCTGTCCGGCGACGATGATCAGGTCGGCGTGGTGGAGGTCCTCGAGGCTGACGCTGCCCTTGCCGATCCCGATGGTCTCGGTGAGGGCCGAGCCGGACGACTCGTGGCACATGTTGGAGCAGTCGGGCAGGTTGTTGGTGCCGAACTCGCGGGCGAAGAGCTGGAGGAGGAAGGCCGCCTCGTTGCTGGTGCGTCCGGAGGTGTAGAAGAGGGCCTCGTCGGGGGAGGAGAGCGCGGTCAGCTCCTCGGCGATGATCTCGAAGGCGCGTTCCCAGGTCACGGCTTCGTACCGGTCGGCGCCCTCGGGCAGATACACGGGCTGCGTGATGCGTCCCTGCTGGCCGAGCCAGTAGCCGCTGCGGGTGCCGAGGTCGGCGACGGGGTGGGCGGCGAAGAAGCCGGGGGTGACGCGGCGCAGGGTCGCTTCCTCGGCGACGGCCTTGGCGCCGTTCTCGCAGAATTCGGCGGTGTGGCGCTTGTCGCCCTCGGGCCAGGCGCAGCCGGGGCAGTCGAAGCCGTCCTTCTGGTTGACCTTGAGGAGGGTCTGCGCGGTGCGCCGGACGCCCATCTGCTGCTGGGCGACGCGCAGGGTGTGGGCGACGGCGGGCAGTCCGGCGGCGGCGTGCTGGACCGCGTCGATCCGCGGGGCGTCCTGGACCGGGTCACCGGTCGGGGGCTTGGTGGCCATGGTGCTCCCCTTCGAGCCTTCGGCCGCCTCCGGGTGCGGTGCGGGCGCGCGTGTCGCGTCCGGCCGGGCCCGTGGCGTCCTGTCTCTTCTTCTTACGCCTTGACAGTCCTTCGATCCTGTCATGCACGCGTGCCGGGTCCCTCCGCGGGAAGCGTGAGGGCGGGGAGGCCGCTCCGGAGGGTGTGGCAGCGGTGTCCCTGGCCGGGGGCGGGGCGGCGGCCGGTCCGGATTGTCAGTGGTCCGTGGCAGGATCGGGGGCGTGGCTGAGACGGCATCGAAGAAGACGGCAGACAACCGACCGCGCCTGCTCCTGATGGACGGGCACTCCCTGGCGTACAGGGCGTTCTTCGCCCTGCCCGCGGAGAATTTCACGACGGCGACGGGGCAGCCGACGAATGCCGTGTACGGCTTCATGTCGATGCTGGCGAACACGCTGCGCGACGAGGCGCCCACTCATTTCGCGGTGGCGTTCGACGTGTCCCGCAAGACGTGGCGTGCGCAGGAGTTCCCCGAGTACAAGGCGAACCGTTCGAAGACCCCTGACGAGTTCAAGGGGCAGGTCGAGCTGATCGGCGAGCTCCTGGACGCGATGCACGCGGACCGGTTCGCGGTGGACGGTTTCGAGGCCGACGACGTCATCGCGACGCTGGCCACGCAGGCCGAGGCGGCGGGCTTCGAGGTGCTGATCGTCACGGGCGACCGGGACTCGTTCCAGCTGATCACGGAGAACGTGACGGTGCTCTACCCGACGAAGGGCGTCTCGGAGCTGACGCGCTTCACCCCGGAGAAGGTCCAGGAGAAGTACGGGCTCACGCCTTCGCAGTATCCGGACTTCGCGGCGCTGCGGGGGGACCCCTCGGACAACCTTCCGGGTATCCCCGGTGTGGGTGAGAAGACGGCGGCGAAGTGGATCAACCAGTTCGGGTCGTTCGCGGAGTTGATCGAGCGGGCCGACGAGGTCAAGGGCAAGGCCGGCCAGAATTTCCGGGACCATCTGGACGCGGTGAAGATGAACCGTGTGCTGACCGAGATGGTCCGTGACGTGGAGCTGCCGAAGGCCCCGGCCGACCTCGAGCGCGCTCCGTACGACCGCACGGCGGTCACGGGCGTGCTGGACATCCTGGAGATCCGTAACCCGAGCCTGCGCGAGCGGCTGCTCGCCGTCGACCCGGGTGCGGAGGAGGCCGGTCCGCCGGAGCCCCTGGCCGGTATCGAGCTGGACGGCGCGGTGCTGGGGTCGGGCGAGGTCGCTCCGTGGCTGGAGGCGCACGGCGGGCAGCCGCTCGGTGTGATGACCGTCGACACCTGGTCGCTGGGGTCGGGCACGGTCACGGAGATCGCGCTCGCCGCCGCCGACGGGGCCGCCGCCTGGCTGGACCCGGCCGAGCTCGACGAGGCCGACGAGCAGGCCCTCGCCGCCTGGCTCGCGGACCCGGAGCGGCCCAAGGTCCTGCACAACGCCAAGAACGCCCTGCGGGTCTTCCCCGAGCAGGGCTGGCGGCTGGAGGGCATCACCATGGACACCGCGCTCGCCGCCTATCTCGTCAAGCCCGGCCGCCGCTCCTTCGCCCTGGACGCCCTGGCCGTGGAGTACCTCGGCCGTGAGCTGGCCCCGGCCCCCGCGTCCGACGGGCAGCTGGCCTTCGGCGCGGACGACCGTGCGGAGGCCGACGCCCTGATGGCGCAGGCGCGCGCGGTGCTGGACCTGGGGGACGCGTTCACGACGCGTCTGAAGGAGGTCGGCGCCACCGGGCTGCTGCACGACATGGAGCTGCCGACATCGATCATGCTGGCCCGTCTGGAGCGGCACGGCATCGCTGCCGACCGGGCGCATCTGGAGGGCATGGAGCAGCAGTTCGCCGGTGCGGTGCAGCAGGCGGTGAAGGAGGCGCACGCCGCGGTGGGCCGTGAGTTCAACCTCGGCTCGCCCAAGCAGCTCCAGGAAGTGCTCTTCGGTGAGCTGGCCCTGCCGAAGACGAAGAAGACCAAGACGGGCTACACGACCGACGCGGACGCGCTGGCCTGGCTGGCCGCGCAGACCGAGCACGAGCTGCCGGTCATCATGCTGCGCCACCGGGAGCAGGCGAAGCTGCGGGTCACGGTCGAGGGCCTGATCAAGACGATCGGTGGGGACGGCCGTATCCACACCACGTTCAACCAGACGGTCGCGGCGACGGGCCGGCTCTCGTCCACCGACCCGAACCTGCAGAACATCCCCGTGCGTACGGACGAGGGGCGGGCGATCCGCCGGGGCTTCGTGGTCGGCGAGGGCTTCGAGACCCTGATGACGGCGGACTACAGCCAGATCGAGCTGCGGGTGATGGCCCACCTCTCGGAGGACGCCGGTCTGATCGAGGCGTTCACCTCCGGGGAGGACCTGCACACGACGGTCGCCTCGCAGGTGTTCGGCGTCGCGAAGTCGGCCGTCGACGCGGAGATGCGCCGCAAGATCAAGGCGATGTCGTACGGGCTGGCCTACGGGCTCTCCGCGTTCGGCCTCTCGCAGCAGCTGAACATCGAGGCCGGCGAGGCGCGCGGGCTGATGGACACCTACTTCCTGCGGTTCGGCGGGGTGCGCGACTATCTGCACCGGGTCGTGGAGGAGGCCAGGTCCACCGGGTACACGGAGACGATCCTCGGCCGCCGCCGCTACCTCCCGGACCTGAACAGCGACAACCGGCAGCGGCGCGAGGCCGCCGAGCGGATGGCGCTCAACGCTCCGATCCAGGGGACGGCCGCCGACATCGTGAAGGTCGCGATGCTGCACGTGGACCGTGCGCTCAGGGAGGCGGAGCTGACGTCACGGATGCTGCTCCAGGTCCACGACGAAATCGTCCTGGAGATCGCGAAGGGCGAGCGGGAGCAGGTCGAGGAGATCCTCCGCCGGGAGATGTCCACGGCGGTCGAGCTCCGTGCGCCGCTGGACGTCTCGGTCGGCGTCGGCAAGGACTGGGAGACGGCGGCGCACTGACGCCTCTTCCAGGAGCTGTGCTCAGCCGGCGTCCCGGCCGGCCGGGCGGCCCCGTGCGGTGTCCGCACGGGGCCCGTCCGCGGGACGGGGCACGGACGGTCTCCGCAGCAGCCGCACCCACGCCCCGTACAGCACCAGGCCGGCGGCCAGGCCCGCCCCGGCGCCGAAGCACGCGGTCGGGATGATGTCGAGGGGCGTGTCGGCGTGCCCGAAGTAGGCGTACCAGCGGGCACACCGGTGGACGACGCCCAGCAGGACGCACAGCACCAGGAGCGCAGCGGCCCACCCGCGTTCGGCCCGGCTCAGCACCGGCACGGACGCCGGAGCCGCGACCGGCCCGGTGCGCCGCAGGCCCGTGTGCGTGAACCACGCCAGGACCACCAGGGCCACGGCCGAACTGCCGTACTGGACGATCTGGAACACCGGGTGGCCGCCGACGCTCCGGCCGAGGACGGGGATCAGCTCCGTGCCCCACCGGTCGTGATGCGTGAAGGCGTCCCACACGACGTGGGTCCCCGAGCCGATGACGGCGGACACGACGAACCACACCGCCCCGCGGAGGACCGGGCGGCCCGGCTCACGGCGCCGCCCCCGTACGAAGGTGTGCACGCGCCCTCGCGCCGCCACGGGCAGCAGCGCGACGAGCGGTTCGCGCAGCAGCAGCCAGAGCGCCACCAGGGCGCCGGTGACGAGTACATCCACGGTGAACACTCCCCACACGGCGTGTGTCACCTCGCCGAACTCCATCGCTCCCGGCACGACCGTGTCCGCGTAGTAGGTGAGGTCGGGAGCGAACGACCCGGCGACGAGCGCGGAGGCGACGAGGGACCCACGGCCCGTGCCGGACCTGCGGATTCCCGGGAGCACGGCTGCGGCGTGGCTGAGCGTGAACGGCATGGCGGCAAGTATGCGTGAGCCCGTGTCACCCGCAGGGGCACCCGGGCGACTTGACGGCAGCGAAGCTGAGAAACCGGTAAGAACAGGGCGGGGACCAGTGTTCGGACGCCGGGAGTTGTCGTAGGGTCGCCTGAGTTCTCGCGCGGGGAGCGCGGACAGCCGTCGACGGGGAGGAACCGACACGTATGGCAGCGCAATTCGGCCGCAGGCTGCGCAGGGGGGCCACCACCACCGCGGTGGCCGCCGCCGCCGTAGCAGCACTCTCCGCCTCTCAGGCTCCCGCCGCACCACACCCCGACAGTGCCGCGGACGACCGGACCGCGGCCGGCGCGACACCGCCCGGCGACAGCGCGGCCACGGGCAACTCGCCCTACCACACCGACCTCCCGCCGCTCGATACGCCCAACAAGCCCGGTACGTCCGTCAATCTGCCGGTGACCGGCAGTGCCGAAGCGGGCATACCGGCCACCGTCCTGGCCGCGTACAAGAAGGCCGAGCAGGACCTCGCGAGCACCGACGCCGCGTGCCGGCTGCCGTGGCAGCTCCTCGCCGCGATCGGCAAGGTCGAGTCCGGCCAGGCCCGCGGCGGCAAGGTCGACGCGAACGGCACCACCTTCTCCCCGATCCTCGGCCCGGCGCTCAACGGCCAGGGCTTCGCGCTGATCAAGGACACCGACGGCGGGGCGTACGACGGGGACTCGACCCACGACCGCGCCGTCGGACCGATGCAGTTCATCCCGTCGACCTGGGCGACCTGGGGCCAGGACGGGAACGGCGACGGGCGCAAGGACCCCAACAACGTCCACGACGCGGCGCTGGCCGCCGGCCGCTACCTCTGCGCCGGCACCCGCGACCTGTCGCTCGCCACGGACCTCGACCGGGCGGTGCTGAGCTACAACCACTCCACCGAGTACCTGCGCACGGTGCGCTCCTGGTTCGACTACTACAAGCGCGGTACCCACGAGGTCCCGGACGGCACGGGCGTCCTCCCGAAGGACACGGACACCGGCACGCCCTCCCCGTCACCCACGCCCACTCCGCCGGCCACCTCGTCGCCGAGCACCCCGCCCGCCACCAAGCCGCCCGCCACCACACCGCCGCCCACGACACCTCCGCCCACCACGCCGGTGACTCCGCCGACCACGCCGCCGCCCGCCCCGGCGCCCGGCGCGACCTTCGGGAGTCTCGAGAACGCGGGCACCGGCACCCTCACCGCCACGGCAGGCGACGCGTTCTCCGAGCGCGTCAAGGTCCGGGCGAGGAACAAGCTCGGCGCGCCGCTCGCCAAGACGTCGGTCACCTTCACCGTCGTCGGCGACACGGACACCCGCTTCGCCGGCGGGAAGCGCACCGTGACCCTGACCACCGGGGCCGACGGCACCGTCACCGCCCCCGTCCTCACGGCCGGTGAGAAGGCGGGCCCCTTCAGGGTGACCGCCGTCGCCGGCGCCACCACGCCGCGCACCGTCAGCCTCCTCGCGAGCGTCACGGCCCGGGTCGCGGACACCCTCGTCCGTAGCGACGACAAGGTCCTGACGGCCGCCCCCGGCGCCGAGTTCGCCGACCGGCTCGAGGTCAAGGCGGCGTACAAGGACACGGGGGTGGCGGACACCCCCGTCACCGCCACGATGATCACCGATGCGGAGACGCCCACCGCGAACGACAAGGGTCCGTACTTCAAGGACGCGCTCGGCCTCCCCGTCCGCATCCTGACCCTGAAGACCGGTGCCGACGGGCTCCTCGAACTCCCGGAGATCTACGCCGACGACACGGCGGGCACCTACAGGCTGCGGCTCACCACCGCGAGCGGCGCCACGCTGACCGTCGAGCTGAAGGTCGAGGCCCCCGCGGCCTGACCCGCACGGGACCAGCGGGTTCCGGCTCCGGCCGGAAGCCGCTGGCCTCGGCGCCTCCGCTGTCCTGGGGCCTCCGTCGGTCCTGGGACCTTCGCTGGTCCCGGCACCTCCGCTAATCCCGGCGCAGCCGCGCCGACGTGAAGCGCGTGGCCTCCACCGTCGTCGGGTCCTCCGGCCACGGGTGCTTCGGGTAGCGGCCGCGCAGCTCCGCCCGTACGCCCCTGTACCCCTCCCGCCAGAACGACGCCAGGTCCGCCGTGACCGCCGCCGGCCGCCCGGCGGGGGACAGCAGATGGACCAGGACGGGCACCCCGGCCACCCGCGGCGTCTCGCTCAGCCCGAAGAGCTCCTGGAGCTTCACCGCGAGCACGGGCTGCTCCCCGCCGTACTCCACCCGGATCCGGGACCCGCTCGGCACCTCGATCCGCTCGGGGGCGAGCTCGTCGAGCCGGGCCGCCTCGCCCGTCGCCCACGGCAGCAGCCGCCGCACCGCCTGCCCGGCGTCGATCCGCGCCAGATCCGCGCGGCGGCCGGCGCGGGACAGCTCGGGCTCCAGCCACTCCTCGGCGCGGTCCAGCAGCGCGCCGTCCGACACATCCGGCCACGGCGCCCCCAGCACCCGGTGCAGGAACGCGAGCCGCAGCCGCAGCTGCTCGCTGTCCCGGTTCCACCCCAGCAGCCCCGGGCCCTCCCTGCGCAGCCCCTCCAGCAGCGCCCCGCGCACCAGCTCCGGGGCCGGCCTGCGCAGCGCACGTGCGGACAGCTCGACGGCCCCCAGACGTTCCACGGAACGGGCCACCACGTCTCCGTCCGCCCACCGGACCTCCTCCCCGGAGAACCGCAGATGTCCCGCGGCCAGCCGTGCGGTGCCCTCGTCGACGACGGCCGCAAGCCGCACCCGGGCGGACGCGGCATGGGCCGGCCGGTCCGCGACCGCGACCGCGAGCCACGGCGCGCTGCGCAGCCGCGAGCCGTCCCGCAGCTCCGCGCCCGTGCCCGACACCATCAGGAACGCCCCCTCGCCCCGGGCCCGCGCCACCCGCTCCGGGAACGCCAGCGCCGCCACCAGCCCCACGGCCGCGTCGTCCGGGCCGGTACCGGCGTCCGCCGAGGAGCCCAGGGACTGGGAGAGCCGCCGCACCTCCTGCCGCCAGCGCGCCGCGTAACCGTCCCCGCCGCGCCGCGCCGTGCGCAGCGCGTGCGCCAGGTCGTCCCCGTACTCCCGCGGCGGCTCCTCGCCGATGAGCGCCACCACCTCCGCGGCACGGCGCCCGCCGACCTCGTCCGCGCCGTCCAGGAGGGCACGGGCCAGCCGGGGGTGCAGGCCGAGCCGGGACATCCGTACGCCCCGGCTCGTCGCGCGCCCCGCTGCGTCCACGGCGCCGACCGCCG
The DNA here is from genome assembly GCF_045039765.1 of Streptomyces sp. NBC_01166. Classification (NCBI taxonomy): domain Bacteria; kingdom Bacillati; phylum Actinomycetota; class Actinomycetes; order Kitasatosporales; family Streptomycetaceae; genus Streptomyces; species Streptomyces sp. NBC_01166. The sequence goes on along the minus strand of NZ_CP108613.1, from coordinate 2,196,581 downwards.
TCAGCACCTCCCGGGCCGCGCCCATGGCCCCGGCGGGCGGCGGGTCCAGCAGCGCGAGCCCCGAGGCGTCCGGATCGCCCCAGCAGGCCGCCTGCAGCGCGAACGCCGCGAGGTCGGCCACCTTGATCTCGGGGGAGGGGAACGCGGCCAGGCGCCCGTCCTCGGCCTCCTCCCAGCAGCGGTACACCGAGCCCGGAGCCTCGCGCCCCGCACGGCCCGCACGCTGGCGTCCCGCCGCCCGCGACGCCCGTACGGTCGTCAGGGCGCCCAGCCCCCGCGCGTGGTCGGTACGCGGCTCCCTGGAGAGGCCGGAATCCACGACGACACGGACCCCGGGCACCGTGAGGGACGACTCCGCCACGGACGTCGCCAGCACCACCCGGCGGCCGCCCGACGGCCCCGCCAGCACCGCGTCCTGCACGGCCGCCGGGGCGCGCCCGTGGACCTGGAGCACCTCGGCGCCGACGCCCGCGAGCTGACCGGCCACCCGGCTGATCTCTCCGACACCGGGCAGGAAGCACAGGACGTCGCCGTCGCGCTCGGCGAGTGCCCGGCGCACCACGGCGGCCACATGCGTCAGCAGCGCCGGATCCACCCTCATGCCGTGCGGCGGGCGTACCGGTCCGGCCGGCGGCGCCCACACCACCTCTACCGGATGGGACACCCCCTGCGCCTCGACCACCGGCGCGTCACCCAGCAGCCGCGCCCAGCCCGCCGCGTCCGTCGTCGCCGACGCCGCCACCAGCCGCAGATCGGGCCTGATCGTCCCCCGTACGTCGAGGAGGAACGCCGCGGCCGTGTCCGCGTCCAGATGGCGCTCGTGGCACTCGTCGATGATCACCACGTCGACGCCGGCCAGCTCCTGGTCGCGCTGCAGCCGCTGGAGCAGCACCCCGGTGGTCACGACCTCCACCACCGTGCCGCGCCCCACCACGCGCTCCCCGCGCACCGTGAAACCGACCCGTTCCCCGGGCCGCTCCCCGAGCAGCCACGCCATCCGCCGTGCCGCGGCCCGGGCGGCGATCCTGCGGGGCTCGACGACGAGCACCCGGCGCGCCGGACCGCCGCCGGTCAGCCCGGCGAGGACCAGGGGCACGAGGGTCGTCTTGCCGGTCCCGGGCGGCGCGCACAGCACCGCGGCACCCCGCTCGTCGAGCGCGCGCTCCAGGGCGGGCACAGCGGTGCGTACGGGCAACTGGTCCAGGGCGTCGGTACGGATCACGCCCCCAGTCTCGTACGCCCGCCGTTCAGGCGGACCGGTGGTCCCTCACGAGGCCCGGTCGTCCCGCTCGCAGACGAAGATCGCGGTGCCGGGGATCAGGTTGCCGCGCAGCGGGGACCAGCCGCCCCACTCCTGGTCGTTCCAGGCCGGCCACTCCGGCTCCACGAGGTCGATCAGGCGGAAGCCGCCCGCCACCACGTCCCGCACCCGGTCGCCCAGCGTCCTGTGATGCTCCACGTACACCGCGTCGCCGCTCCCGTCCTGCTCCACGTACGGCACCCGGTCGAAGTACGAGGCGGAGACGGAGAGGCCCTCGGGACCCGGCTCGTCCGGGAACGCCCAGCGGATCGGGTGCGTCACCGAGAAGACCCAGCGGCCCCCGGGCCGCAGCACCCGGTGCACCTCGCGGAACACCTGCACGGGGTCGGCGACGAAGGGCACCGCGCCGTAGGCGGAACAGGCCAGGTCGAAGGAGCCGTCGCGGAAGGGGAGCCGTCCGGCGTCGGCCTCCACGAGGGGGACGCCGTCTCCGATCCGCAGGGCGTGCTGGAGCTGGCGGTGGGAGAGGTCCAGGGCCACCGGGCGGGCGCCGCGCGAGGCGAGCCAGCGCGAGCACTGGGCGGCGCCCGCCCCGATCTCCAGGACGGCCAGACCCTTCAGGTCCCCCGCCGGGCCCAGCAGGGCCGCCTCCGCCTCGTCCAGCCCCTCCGGGCCCCAGACGAAGCGGTCGTCCCCGAGGAACGCTCCGTGGTCGCTCTGGTACTCGTCGGCGTTCCGGTCCCACCAGCCGCGGCTCGCCCGGCTGCTCTCCGCCTCGCCGGCTTCCCGCCGGGTCGCCTCAGGTTCGGACTCGTAGATCTCTTGGCTCATCGTGCCCGTCGTTGTAGTTTGCCTTCACCCGCCTCGCGCGGGTGCCTCCACGGGCCGTAGGGGTGAGTGCGCCTGTGCGCGCACGACACGCCGCTGCGACCGATGTGGCCTCGGTGAACGTGAGTTGTGCCGGGATTGGGGTGTTGTGCCCCGGGTGTGCGCCTTCGCGCATTGACCCTGTCCGGCTGCCCCCGTATGCTACAAGTTGCGCTGCGAGCCTGCGCGCTTCAGACCTAGCAGGCCGCGCTCGCGTCTGTTGCATGTCCCCTCGGTTGTCGAGGCGCCTTCCGGTTAACGGATCGGCGCTCTCCAGGCTGTCCGGTCTTCTGCAGAGGCGATACGGGCTCTCGGCGTAGCAGTACCTACGACTCACTGTCCGTACCGGAGCCCTTTCCCACATGACGAGCAGCACCGAGACCACCGCCACCACTCCGCAGGTTGCGGTCAACGACATCGGCGACGCGGACGCGTTCCTCGCGGCGATCGACGAGACGATCAAGTACTTCAACGACGGCGACATCGTTGACGGTGTCATCGTCAAGGTTGACCGGGACGAGGTTCTCCTCGACATCGGTTACAAGACCGAAGGCGTCATCCCGAGCCGCGAGCTCTCGATCAAGCACGACGTCGACCCGAACGAGGTCGTCAAGGTCGGCGACGAGATCGAGGCCCTGGTTCTCCAGAAGGAGGACAAGGAAGGCCGCCTGATCCTCTCGAAGAAGCGCGCTCAGTACGAGCGTGCCTGGGGCACCATCGAGAAGATCAAGGAAGAAGACGGCATCGTCACCGGTACCGTCATCGAGGTCGTCAAGGGTGGTCTCATCCTCGACATCGGCCTCCGTGGCTTCCTCCCGGCGTCGCTCGTCGAGATGCGTCGTGTCCGCGACCTCCAGCCCTACGTGGGCAAGGAGCTCGAGGCCAAGATCATCGAGCTGGACAAGAACCGCAACAACGTGGTCCTGTCCCGCCGTGCCTGGCTCGAGCAGACGCAGTCCGAGGTTCGCCAGACGTTCCTCACGACCCTGCAGAAGGGTCAGGTCCGCTCCGGCGTCGTCTCCTCGATCGTCAACTTCGGTGCCTTCGTGGACCTGGGTGGCGTCGACGGTCTCGTGCACGTCTCCGAGCTCTCCTGGAAGCACATCGACCACCCCTCCGAGGTTGTCGAGGTCGGCCAGGAAGTCACCGTCGAGGTCCTCGACGTCGACATGGACCGCGAGCGCGTGTCGCTGTCGCTCAAGGCGACGCAGGAAGACCCGTGGCAGCAGTTCGCCCGTACGCACCAGATCGGGCAGGTCGTTCCCGGTAAGGTCACCAAGCTCGTTCCGTTCGGTGCGTTCGTGCGCGTCGACGAGGGCATCGAGGGTCTGGTCCACATCTCCGAGCTGGCCGAGCGCCACGTGGAGATCCCGGAGCAGGTCGTCCAGGTCAACGACGAGATCTTCGTCAAGGTCATCGACATCGACCTCGAGCGCCGTCGCATCAGCCTCTCGCTGAAGCAGGCCAACGAGGCGTTCGGCGGGGACCCGGCCTCGGTCGAGTTCGACCCGACGCTGTACGGCATGGCCGCGTCGTACGACGACCAGGGCAACTACATCTACCCCGAGGGCTTCGACCCCGAGACCAACGACTGGCTCGAGGGCTTCGAGGCGCAGCGCGAGGTCTGGGAGACGCAGTACGCCGAGGCGCAGCAGCGCTTCGAGCAGCACCAGGCCCAGGTCATCAAGTCCCGCGAGGCCGACGAGGCTGCCGCTGCCGAGGGCGCTGCCGCCCCGGCCGGCGCTGCCCCGGCTGCCTCCGGCGGCAGCGGTGGCGGCGGCTCGTACTCCTCGGAGTCCGCGGACAACTCCGGCGCCCTGGCGTCGGACGAGGCCCTGGCTGCCCTGCGCGAGAAGCTGGCCGGCGGCCAGAGCTGACGCTCTGACCCCAGTCGCTCATCGGCTGCAGTAGCTGTAGAGCTGTAGGTGAGGCCCGTCCCCTCCGGGGGGCGGGCCTCACTCATGTCCGGACGCGGCTCTCGCTCGTGTCCGGACGCGGGCGTCAGGGCGTGACGGCGATGTTCGTCAGCCCCTTGCCGCCGGAGACCGTGTTGGAGGCGTACACGGTGGTGCGGCAGCTCGTGCCTGCGTTGGTCACGTTGACGGCGAGCTGACCGACGCCGGTGGCGCCGGTCAGGTCCGAGGTGTTGCCGCGGAAGACGGTGCCGCAGCCCCAGCCGCTCTGCTGGGTGTGCGTCTCATAGCCGTTGTTCGTGGTGCGGACGCCCTTGTTGTTCTCGACCAGGACGTCGTTGCCCTTCACGTCGACCCAGGAGTCGTCGTAGTTGGCCCCGGTCAGGCCGCTGCCGTCGAAGGTGTTCCCGATGATCTCCGCGCCGGTGGTGCCTTCCTTGATGTCGATGTTCTCGCCGCCGACCCCCGGACCGATCGTGTTGCCGATGATCCGCGCGTTGTCGCTCCGGTCGGTGAGGTCGCCCGCCGAGCCCACGTACACGCCCTCACCCATGCCCCGGCCGTTCCGGCCCGTGTCGTGGATCCGGGAGTTCTTCAGGACGCCGTCACGGCTGGACGTGCGGAAGTGGACGCCCTCCATGTCGAGGCCGTGCACGGTCACCGAGTCGATGACCACGCCGTTCGCCGCGTCGGTCACGATGCCCTTCTGGCCGCCGGTGACGGTGACGCCGTACACCGTCCAGTACGACGCTCCGTCCATGTGCAGCCCGTAGCCGCCGCCGGCCGTCAGGACCGCCGCCGGGGAGCCGGTGAGGGTGATCCGCGCGGCGGAGGTGGCCGGGACGGTCGCCTTGAAGTTCCCGGTGTACGTGCCGTCGGCGAGCCGGATCGTGTCGCCCGGGGCCGCGGCGGCGAGAGCCGCCTTGAGCTGCGCCGCGGTGCTCACGTCGACGACCGCCGCCGTCCGCGCGGGGCCGGCTGCGACGAGGGGCAGGGCGGCCGCCGCGAGTGCGGCGGTCAGCAGTGCGGGGGACGGTGTGCGGGTACGCATGGGGGTGCCTTCCCGTCGAGGAGGTTCAGATGTTCTCGTACGTGAATATCGGGCGAGTCGCTGAATCTGCCCGTGACCGTATGGGGGGTGTGTGGACATGTCAAGGTCTGGACCAATACCTCTCCGGGGCCGGTGGGCGGAAGAAACGTGTGGGATACACGAGTAGCTGACGGCCCGTAACGAGCGCTTGCCAGGATCCGCGCAACGTCCGGATCACCAGGGGAGCCAGGGAATGACACACACGTCGAACACCTCACGCGTCTCGCAGAACTCTCCCGTGGCGGCAGGCGCAAGCCGCCGCAGCTTTCTGCGCAACGTGGGCCTCACCGGCGGCGCCGGTGCCATGTTCGCCACGATGGGCGCTCTCGGACTCGCGCCCACCGCAGCCGCGGCGGGCCGCGAACCCGCCTTCCGGGCGCCGAGCCCGGGCGACTTCTCGCTGAAGGGGAAGGCCGCCGCCAAGGTCGTGGTCGTCGGCGGAGGCATCGCCGGCCTCGCCGCCGCGTACGAGCTGGGCAAAGCCGGCTACGACTGTACGGTCCTGGAGGCCCGCGGCCGCACCGGCGGGCGCAACTTCACCGTCCGGGGCGGCGACACGACCACCGACACCTACGGCAACAGGCAGACCGCCCGCTTCAGCGACGGCCAGTACATGAACGCCGGGCCCGGCCGGATCCCGCAGTGGATGGTCACCCTCGACTACTGCCGGGAACTCGGCGTCCCCGTCGAGGTGTTCACCAACGAGAACGCCAACGCCTACCTCTTCAACGAGAAGGCCGGCATGAAGGCGCCGGTGCGCTACCGCACCGCCAAGGCCGACATGTACGGCTACGTCGCCGAACTCCTCGCCAAGGCCGGCGACAAGGGCGCCCTCGACCGGCAGATCACCGCCGACGACCAGGAGCGGCTCCTGGAGTTCCTCAAGGACTTCGGCGACATCGGCGACACGCTCGACTACACCGGCAGCTCCCGGCGCGGCTACCGCGTCGACCCGGCCGCCGCCGGGACCCCGGGTGAGGAGCTCGGCCCCGTACCCACCGCGTCCGAGGTCTTCGCCAGCGGCGTCGGACGCTACTTCTCCTTCGAATTCGAGTACGACCAGGCGATGCTGATGTTCCAGCCGGTGGGCGGTATGGACCGGATACCCGCGGCGCTCACCCGGGCGGTGGGCGAGCGGCGTGTCCGGACCGGAGCGGCCGTCACCGGCATCACGGACACGGCGCACGGCGTCTCCGTCACCTACACCCAGGCCGGCCGCACCCGCCGCATCGAGGCCGACTACTGCATCGCCGCGCTCCCGCCCAACATCCTGGCCAAGACGTCCCACAACCTCGGTCCGGCCGTCCAGAGCGCCCTGGAGTCCTGCAAGCCTTCCTCGGCCGGCAAGATCGGGCTGGAGTACAGGAGCCGCTGGTGGGAGAGCGACCACCGGATCTTCGGGGGCATCACCGAGACGGACATGGACCTCTCCCACATCTGGTACCCGTCCTACGGGCACCTCGGTGAACGCGGCACCATCATCGGCTACTACAACACCGGTGCGAACGCCGACGCCTACGCCGCCCTCGCCCCGCGCGAGAGGGAGGCTCGGGCGGTAGCCCAGGGCGTGAAGATCCACGGCGACAAGTACCGCACGGAACTCGCCACATCGTTCTCCCACCACTGGCGCCAGACGCCTTACCTCGAGACCTCCTGGCACTCCCTGTCCGGCGGGCCCGACGCCCCCGCCTTCGCGCCGCTCAACAGCCCCGCCGGGCATGTGTACTTCGCCGGTGACTACCTCAGCCACACCGACGCCTGGCAGCACGGGGCGTTCACCTCGGCACGGAAGGCGGTCACGGCGCTGCACAGCCGGGTCCTCGCGTAACGGCGAGGCCGGGGGCGCGGGCGGGAATGCCGTGGCCGGGCGGGGTGTTCTTGTCGAGGAACACGAGGAGGAGCGGTAACCGTGCCTGATCCGCAGAGTTTGTACGAATGGGAGCCGAAGGGCCTGGCCGTCGTCGACATGGCGCTCGCCCAGGAGTCGGCCGGCCTGGTCATGCTCTACCACTTCGACGGCTACATCGATGCGGGCGAGACCGGCGAGCAGATCGTCGACGGCCTGCTCGAGACGCTGCCCCACCAGACCGTGGCCCGCTTCGACCACGACCGGCTCGTCGACTACCGGGCGCGCCGCCCCCTGCTCACCTTCAGGCGTGACCGGTACACGGCGTTCGAGGCACCCACCCTGGACGTGAAGGTCGTCCAGGACGCGACGGGCGCCCCGTTCCTGCTGCTCTCCGGGCCTGAGCCCGACGTCGAGTGGGAGCGGTTCGCGGCCGCCGTGGAACAGATCGTGGAGCGGCTCGGCGTGCGCCTCGCCGTCAGCTTCCACGGCATCCCCATGGGCGTCCCGCACACCCGCCCCGTCGGCCTCACCCCGCACGGCAACCGCACCGACCTGATGCCCGGACACCGCAGCCCCTTCGACGAGGCGCAGGTCCCCGGCTCCGTCGAGGCGCTCGTCGAGTACCGGCTGATGGAGGCCGGGCACGACGTCCTCGGCGTGGCGGCCCATGTGCCGCACTACGTCGCCCGGTCCGCCTACCCGGACGCCGCGCTCACCGCCCTGGAAGCGGTCACCGCGGCGACCGGGCTGGTCCTGCCGAGCGTCGCGCACACGCTGCGCACGGAGGCGCACCGCACCCAGACGGAGATCGACCGGCAGGTCGGCCAGGGTGACGAGGAGCTCGTCACGCTCGTCGAAGGGCTGGAGCACCAGTACGACGCGATCGCGGGTTCCGAGACCCGGGGCAACCTCGTCGCAGAGCCGGCCGACCTGCCGTCGGCGGACGAGATCGGCCGCGAATTCGAACGCTTCCTCGCGGAACGTGAGGGTGATTCCTGAGGTGGCCTCCGGCCGTCCCCCGGCCGGAGGCTAGGGTCGGCTCATGCTGAAAGTGGGCCTGACCGGTGGAATCGGCGCCGGCAAGAGCGAAGTGTCACGGCTGCTCGCACGCTACGGAGCCGTACTGATCGACGCCGACCGGATCGCCCGCGAGGTCGTCGAGCCCGGCACTCCCGGGCTCACGGCTGTCGTCGAGGCCTTCGGTCCCGGAATCCTCGGCGCCGACGGCGCCCTGAACCGGTCGGCGCTCGGGTCGATCGTCTTCGCCGACCCCGCACGCCTTGCCACGCTCAACGCCATCGTCCACCCCCTCGTCGGGGCCCGCTCCGCCGAGCTGGAACGGGCCGCCGGGGCCGGCGCGGTCGTCGTCCACGACGTCCCGCTGCTCACGGAGAACGGCCTCGCCCCGGTCTACGACCTCGTCGTGGTCGTCGACGCCGCGCCCGGCACCCAGCTCGACCGGCTCGTACGGCTGCGCGGCATGACGGAGTCCGACGCCCGCGCCCGCATGGCGGCGCAGGCCACGCGCGAGGAGCGGCTGGCCGTCGCCGACATCGTCGTCGACAACGACGGCCCCCTGGAGGGTCTGGAACCCCAGGTCCGCAGGGTCTGGTCGGAGCTCACCGCACGGGCCGCCGGGGGCTGACCCGGCGTACGGCGGAATACGCGCACCCTGCCGGATGTTGCAGAGCGCCAGGCGAAGGGAAGGATACGGCCGTGCCCGAGAGCAACCCGGAAACGCATGTGATCGACTTCCGCGCGGCGGAGCAACTGCTCGCGGCGCGTGACCCGCGGGGTGCGGTCAAGCTGCTCGACTCGGTGATAGCGGCCCACCCGGAGAACACGGCTGCCCGGCTGCTGCGCGCCCGGGCCTTCTTCGCCGCCGCCCAACTGCGCCCGGCCGAGCTGGAGTTCGAGCTGGTCCTGGAGCGCGAGCCGGACAACGCCTTCGCGCACTTCGCCCTGGCACGCACCTTCCAGCGCGCCGGCCGGCCCGAGCAGGCCACCCGCCACTTCCGGCTGGCCGCCGCGCTCGACCCGAACCCGGAGTACCTGCGGGCGGCCCGCTTCGACGAACCTTCCTGACGGTGCCGGGCGGCCGTACCGGACCCGCCCGCCCCGGTCGGGACTCAGCGGCCGTACCGGCCCCGCCCGCCCCGGTCGGGTTCGTACGGAGGGACGTCCCTGCCCGGCTGGTAGTGCGGGCCCTGCCGCATATGACGGACGACGACGCAGAAGTCCGTGACCGTCACCGCGAGCAGCACACCGCAGGCCGTCGCCCAGCCGGTGTGTCCGGTCGCCACGAAGACCGCCAGGCCGAACGCGGCCCAGATCATGCCCCAGAGACTCAGCCAGAGCCGCATCCGCAGGGGGCTCCGGGCGGTGGAGGGTTCACTTCCGGTACGCATCTGCATCGCCTCCTCTCCAGGATGACCCCGCGGCGCGGCGGACGGAAATCCGACGGCCGCCGTCCGCGGCGCGACAGGGGGCGCGCCAGGGAACGCCGCCCCGCGTCCGTACGTTTTGGCGGGTATGAGCGGACAACTGGTACGTGAGGGACACACGGGGACGGGGCCAGGTGCGATCACACCGGACGGCTGTGCGGTCGAGCTGTACGCCCGCATGTCCGTCGGCAGCGAACCCGAGGTGATCGCCTCGGCGCTGCGCCCGGGAGCGAGCGTGCTCGAACTGGGATGCGGGGCCGGTCGGGTGACGCACCCCCTGGTCGCACTGGGCTTCGACGTGACCGCGGTGGACGAGTCCGCGCAGATGCTGGAGCACGTGCACGGAGCGCGCACGGTCCGGAGCCCCATCGAGACGCTGGACCTCGGCGAGGAACGGTTCGACGCCGTGGTGCTCGGGTCGTTCCTGGTGCACACGAGCGACCACCGGGTCAGGGAAGGGCTCCTCGGGACCTGCCGCAGGTACGTGAAGGACGACGGCGTCGTGCTCATCCAGCGGGAAGGTGCCGACTACCACTCCGATGTGCCCCGGGAGAGGGAGGACCGGGCCGCGGGCTGCATCATCCGGATCCTCTCGTCGGACCCCGTCGGTGACGGGGTGGACGAGGTGCGCGTGGAGTACGTCTTCGAGGACGCCCGGTGGACGCAGACCTTCCGGTCGCGGGAGCTGTCCGTGGAGCGGTTCGAGGCATATCTGGAGGAGGCCGGGCTCGTCGTCGGCCGCTATCTCACACCGGACGGCGTCTGGGTGCTGGCGCGGCCCCGGCAGCCCTGAAGGAAGGCACATTGGGGACTCGTGGGGCGATGAGTTCCGTGGACCGGTGCGGTCTGCCTCTCGGTGAGCGCCGGGAAGCGCGGCGGCAGGAGCCGCACCGCGCGCCGGCGCACGTCACTCACCCACCACGCCCTCCGAGGAGACCTCCATGTCCGAAGCCGTCGCCACCGCCTCGCTCGCCGCGCCGAATGCCCCCTCCGCGCCGCGCCGCCGCGTGGGCTCCGCCGCCCTGACCGGGGCCCGTGTCGTTCTCGCGCTGTTCCTGGGCTTCAGCGCGGTGGCCAAGCTCGCCGCCCACGCGTCGGCCGTCGAGTCCTTCGACAGGATGGGCTGGGGCAGCGGGGCGATGTACGCGATCGGGGGTCTGGAGCTGGCGGGCGCGCTGGCCCTGCTGATCCCGCTCCTCGCGGGAACGGCCGCCATCGCCCTCGTCGGGCTGCTGGCCGGTGCGTCCGTCGTCCAGCTGACGCTGCTCGACCCACCGAACGCGGTCATGCCCGCGCTGCTCATCGTCCTGGTCGTCCTCATCGCCCGGGACCGCCGTGAGCGGACCCGGGAGCTGTTCGCGCTGCTCCGCGGGCAGAGGCGAACGGCCCGCGCCGGTCAGTGAATGAAGCTGTAGCTGCGCCAGGGCAGAGCACGCGCGGCGTTGGTGTCGGAGAACGTGGTGGCCACGTATGCGGTCCCCCGGCCGGAGCAGTCGCGGGTGGTGTAGAGGACCATGTCGATCATGGTCCGGTTGTCGACCTTGCCCGAACCGGCCGGGTCCATCGTGTGACAGCCCTTCACCGAAGGGCTGTGCACGGTGACGACCTCGTCCTTCTCGGTGGTGTAGGACACCGGCCCCACCGCCGTGCGCCCGAGGCCGGAACAGCCCGTGGCGGCAAGGGCGAGCAGGACCGCACCGGCGGCGATGCCGGTACGTCGGCGGGGAACGGTGGGGGGTGCGGTGACGGACATGGGCGGGTCCTCGTCTGCTCGTCCGGCTCATCGGTACGTCACAGAGACGTGCTGGCGCTGCCACCCTGCCCGGTCCCCGGGGCGCCGGCATCCGCTGCGCGGCCGGCCGGGGCCACCGGCACCCGGACGGGGGTTCGAAAGTGTGCGCATCGGGCATATCGTGTTAATAGGGCGTGATGAGTGGGTGCGGTGACGCATCCTGGAGTCAGGGGGCCGTGATGGTCCAGGTTCTGTTGGTCGTATTGGTGGCCGTGCTGGCGGGCGGTCTGCTCTATGGCATGGCCGCGGCCCGGGTGGTCAAGCAGTACGAACGGGGGGTGGTGCTCCGGCTCGGCCGGCTCCACGACGCGGTGCGCCCTCCGGGCTTCACCATGATCATCCCGGGCCTCGACCGGCTCCGTAAGGTGAACATGCAGATCGTGACGATGCCCGTGCCCGCCCAGGACGGGATCACGCGCGACAACGTCACGGTGCGGGTGGACGCGGTCATCTACTTCAAGGTCGTGGACCCGGCGAGCGCGGTGATCCAGGTGGAGGACTACCGGTTCGCGGTCTCCCAGATGGCGCAGACCTCCCTCCGGTCGATCATCGGTAAGAGCGACCTGGACGATCTGCTGTCCGACCGCGAGAAGCTGAACCAGGGTCTTGAACTGATGATCGACAGCCCCGCGGTGGGCTGGGGTGTGCAGATCGACCGGGTCGAGATCAAGGACGTGTCGCTGCCGGAGACGATGAAGCGGTCCATGGCCCGGCAGGCCGAGGCCGACCGTGAGCGGCGCGCGAGGGTCATCAACGCCGACGCGGAGCTGCAGGCGTCGAAGAAGCTCGCCCAGGCGGCGCAGCAGATGTCGACCCAGCCGGCGGCTCTGCAACTGCGGCTGCTGCAGACGGTGGTCGCGGTCGCGGCCGAGAAGAACTCCACGCTGGTCCTGCCGTTCCCGGTGGAGCTCCTCCGCTTCCTGGAACGCGCACAGCAGGGGCCGGGGCAGGAGCCGCAGCCGCCCGTGGGTGCCGGGCAGCCGGACGCGGAACAGCCCGTGGACCCGTCCACCGCGGAGGCGCCCGTCATGGATCCGACGGTCACGGAGCAGACGTTCACGGACCGGCCGCTCCCGGACGGTCCCCTCACGGACGGGGCCCCGGAGCCCGACGGGGTGCCGGAGTTCGACCCGGAGGCGCTCCCGGAACTCGATCCGGAGGAGCCGTCCGGCCGCTCCCGGACCAGGCCCTTCACCCGTCACTGACACGGTTGTCCGCCCGTCCCACCTGTGGAGACACGGCCGGGGCGGGCGCTGTCACACCCCCCGCCTAGACTCGCGAAGACAGGAGAAGTGTGAGCGGACCGAGGCAGGAGGGGACGGTGGAGATGACGCGGCAGGCGCAGGACGTCACCGTCGACCGGCTGCTGCGGTGCGCGGCGGTCTTCCTGCCGGCAGCGCTGCCCCGGGACGGCCGGATCGCTTTCTGGGACCCCGAAGAGGCCGTCGGTCTCCCGGGCCCGGACGCGGTGCCGCCCGCCGTCGGGCCCGGGTGCGCCGTCACCGAACTCACGGTCGCCGTCCGGCACGGCACGGACGGAGCCGGGACCCTCACCGTGCCCGCCGTCGTGCTTCCCGTCGGGGACGCGGTGCCCCTGCTCGCGCGCGCCAGGCACCGCGCCGCTGCCCACCCCGCCACCCGCGCGTGGGGAGCGGCGGCTCTGCACGCCCTCACCCTCGTGGCGCGCGGCAGGCTCCTGCCCGGACTGACCGCCGGCGACCACGACGCCTGGCGGGCAGGACCGCGCGACGCGGAGGACATCGCCCACCTCAGGGCCGTCGCCGCCTCGATGCCGCCCGAGGGCCACGCCGTCCCGCTGGACGGGACGCCCCTGCGCGTCCCCGAACCCCGTGCGCTGCTCGGCGCCTTCCTCGACGCCGTCGCCGACACCCTGCCCCGGACACCCGCCGCCGCCCACGCCATGGGTGCGCCGTTCGCCGCCCCCGGGGGACAGCACCTGCCGGACGCCCGCGCCTGGGCCGTCGAGGTGGCCGCCGGCCTCGACGCGGGGGTGCGCATCTCGCTCCGGCTCGACCTCTCCGCGTACGACCTCTTCGACTCCTCCGGGGAGGACACCGGGGACGAGGAGACGACCCGCACCCCGGCCGCCACGCGCCACGCCGCCGCCGCCATCACCCAGGTGCACAGCCTGGCCGATCCGACGTACGTCACCGACGCGGCCACACTGTGGAGCGGCGGGGCGGGGGAGCCCTTCGGGCCACGGGCCCGGATCGACGCCGTGCTCGCGCTGCGCCGCGCCGCCCGCGTCTGGCCACCGCTGGAGAGGCTGCTGGACCAGCCCGCCCCCGACGTCCTCGCCGTCACCGAGGACGAGCTCCACGAGCTGATCGGCGCGGCCGGAGCACGGCTCGCGGCGGCGGGGGTGGCGCTCCACTGGCCCCGGGAGCTCGCCCGCTCGCTCACGGCTGCGGCCGTCGTCCGCCCTGCGCCGGGGTCCGCCACCGACGGCACCTCCTTCTTCGACGCCGAGCAGCTCTTCGCGTTCAACTGGCAGCTCTCCCTGGGCGACGACCGGCTCACCGAGGCCGAGATGGACACCCTGGCCGAGGCGCACCGGCCGGTGGTGCGGCTGCGCGACCAATGGGTCGTCGTGGATCCCGCGCTCGTCCGCAAGGCACGTAAGCGGGAGCTCGGTCTCCTGGACCCGGTGGACGCGCTCGCCGTCGCCCTCACGGGCAGCGCCGAGGTGGACGGCGAACAGGTCGAGGCCGTGCCGGCCGGTGCCCTCGCCGCGCTCCGCACGCGCATCCTGGACGAGGACGCCACCCTCCCGGCGCCGCCCGGTCTCCACGCCACCCTCCGCGACTACCAGCTCCGCGGCCTGGCCTGGCTGGACCGCATGACCTCGCTCGGCCTGGGCGGCTGTCTCGCCGACGACATGGGCCTCGGCAAGACGATCACCGTCATCGCGCTCCATCTGCACCGCGCGCATGCCGCCCCCACGCTGGTGGTCTGCCCCGCCTCCCTCCTCGGCAACTGGCACCGTGAGATCAACCGCTTCGCACCCGGCGTCCCCGTACGCCGCTTCCACGGCACCGACCGCTCCCTCGGCGGCTCCGACGGCGGCTTCGTCCTCACGACGTACGGCACGATGCGCTCCAGCGCGGAGCAGCTCGCCGCGCACACCTGGGGGCTGGTCGTCGCCGACGAGGCGCAGCACGTGAAGAATCCGCATTCCTCGACCGCCAGGGCACTGCGCACCATCCCCGCCCCGGCCCGCGTCGCCCTGACCGGCACCCCCGTCGAGAACAACCTCTCCGAGCTGTGGGCGCTGCTCGACTGGACCACCCCGGGCCTGCTCGGCCCGCTCAAGGCGTTCCGCTCCCGGCACGCCAGGATCGTCGAGAACACCGGCACCGCCGCCGGCCTGGGCAACGAGGAGGCCGTCGAGCGGCTCTCCCGGCTGGTCCGGCCCTTCCTGCTGCGCCGCAAGAAGTCCGACCCGGGCATCGCGCCCGAGCTGCCGCCCAAGACCGAGACCGACCACCCCGTCTTCCTCACCCGGGAACAGGCCACGCTCTACGAGGCGGCCGTCCGCGAGACGATGGCGTTCATCGAGCAGTCGGAGGGCATCGCCCGCCGCGGCCTGATCATGAAGCTCCTGGGCTCGCTCAAGCAGATCTGCAACCACCCCGCGCAGTATCTGAAGGAAGAGCCGACCCGGCTCGCGGGGCGCTCCGGCAAGCTCGCCCTGCTCGACGAGCTCCTCGACACCATCCTCTCCGAGGACGGCTCCGTCCTGATCTTCACCCAGTACGTGTCGATGGCCAGGCTCCTCGCCGCCCACCTCGCCTCCCGCGCGATCCCTTCCCAGCTGCTGCACGGCGGCACGCCGGTGCCCGAGCGGGAGCGGATGGTGGACAGCTTCCAGTCCGGCGAGGTCCCCGTCTTCCTGCTCTCCCTCAAGGCGGCGGGCACCGGACTCAACCTCACCCGGGCCGCCCACGTCATCCACTACGACCGGTGGTGGAACCCGGCGGTCGAGGAGCAGGCCACCGACCGCGCGTACCGCATCGGCCAGACCCAGCCCGTCCAGGTGCACCGGCTGATCGCCGAGGGCACCGTCGAGGACCGGATCAGCGAGCTGCTCCGGTCCAAGCGGGCCCTCGCCGACGCGGTGCTCGGTTCCGGCGAGGCCGCCCTGACCGAGCTCAGCGACCATGACCTGGCCGACCTCGTCTCGCTCCGGAGGACGTCATGAGCCCCGGAGGGAGCCCCGCGGCCCGCCCGGGCCCCGACGATCTGCGGCGCACCTTCGAAGCGGTGCCCGCCCGCGCCTCCGAAGGGTCCTTCGCGGAGAGCTGGTGGGGCCGCGCCTGGGTGGACGCCCTGCAGTCCCTGTCGATGGACGAGGGCCGTCTCGCCCGCGGCCGTATGTACGCCGACGGAGGCCATGTCGCAGCGGTCACCGTCACCCCGGGCCGGGTCATCGCCTACGTCCACGGCAGCCGCCCCCGCCCCTACCGCGCGGAGCTCCGCCTGCGTACGCTCTCGGCGTCCGACTGGGACACCTTCCTGGACGCCGTCGCGGCCAGGCCCGGGCATCTGTCCGCCCTCCTGGACAAGGAGATGCCGCACTCCCTGGTCGACACGGCGGGCGAGACCGGTGTCCGGCTGCTGCCCGCCGCCGGTGATCTGGACCCGGACTGCTCGTGCCCTGACCGCGGCTGGCCCTGCAAGCATGTGGCGGCGCTCTGCTTCCAGACGGCACGGCTGCTGGACAGCGACCCGTTCGTCCTCCTGCTGATGCGCGGCAGGGGAGAGCGCGAGCTCCTCGAAGAGCTGGGCAGACGCAACGCCGAGCACTCCGCGCGCGAACGTCCCGAGACCCCCGCCATGCCCTCGGTCGCGGCCCAGGAAGCCCTCGCCGACCGTTTCCTGCCGCCGCTGCCCGCACCCCTGCCCGTGCCGCCCCACCCGGGTGAGCCGCCGTCCTACCCGGAGCTGCCCGGCGCGCGTGACCCGCTCGGCCTCGACCACCTCGCCACGGACGCGGCGGCCCGCGCCCACACGATGCTCACCACCGGGGAGGACCCGCTCGCCGGGCTCAGCACCTGGCAGGACGCCGTCCGGATCGCCGCCTCCCGCCCCACCGCAGGGCTCACCGCCACGACCCGGGCCCTCTATCGCGAGCTGGCCTTCGCCACCGGCCGCAGCACGACGGACCTGGCACGGGCCGTCGCCGCCTGGCGGCAGGGCGGCGCGGAGGGGCTGGAGGTGCTGGAAACCCCGTGGGACCCGCCGGCCGGCCCGTTCGACCGGGCACGGCCCGCCCTCGCCGCGGCCGACCACCCGCGCTTCCAGCCCTGGCGCAACCACCTGACCAACGCCGGCGGCACCCTCCAGCTCCGCTTCGGCCACGACAGCCGCTGGTACGGCTACGAATCCGAGCCGGGCGAGGACGACTGGTGGCCCCGAGCGACGCCGGACCCCGACCCTGTCGCCGCCCTCACTGCCCTGCGCGGTTGATGCAGGGCCGTCAGCTCTGCAGGAACACCAGCAGAACGATGATCAGGACCGCGCACAGCGGGAGTACCACCCAACGCGCCTTGCGGAAGGACTCGTTCTCCTGATCGGTCCGTCCGCGGGCGGCGTCGTGGGAGCCGGCCAGATGCTCCCAGGCCATGTCGTCGACAGGCCGCATGGTCAGCAGCGACGGGGACCAGCCGCAGTGCGCGCAGACGAGGAAATCGCGGTACGGGTCGTACCGGAAGTCCCGCTCGACGTTGACCGTGAACACCTGGTCTCCGGGGCCGATGGCGGTGAAGTGGCGTATGGCCGCACCCATGTCGCTTGCTCCCTGCTCGTGTCCGTCCGTGGGCGCCGGTTCGTGAACCCGGCGGCGGAACAGTAGCGAACACCGGGAGGACCGGGCCGGCCCGGCCTAGGGTCGGTGGTGACGCGACATCGCATCGTCGCGTCAGCTACCGACAGGGGGCGGATATGGCCGGGAAACCGGTGCCGGGCGCGGTGACCTGGGGGCTCTTCGCCGCATGGGCGGTGCACGACGCGGAGGAGCTGGCCACCATGGCCCGGTGGGCCGCGAGGGCCCGGCCCCGTCTCCAGGAGCGTTTCCCGCAGGTGCCGGACGCGGTGTGGCGGCGGATGGACCTCTCGCAGCGTGAGGTGAACACCGCCATCGGCCTGATGGCCGGGGTGGTCGCCGCGGCTTCGGCGGCCGGTGCGCGCACGGGAGGCCGCAGCCCCTTCTTCGGGACTGTCCTGTTCGGGTTCGGGCTGCACGGGGCGGTCCACCTGGCGCAGTCCGCCGCCTACCGCGGCTACACCCCAGGCGTCGTCACCGCCCCGCTGGTCGTCATTCCGTACTCCGTCTGGGCCGTGCGACGGCTGGCGGCGGCCGGTGTCCCCGTCGGGGGAGGACGCGCGGCCGCCGCGGGCCTGGCTCTGTTCCCGGTCGTCGCCGGCGGGGTGCAGGGGCTCGCACGTCTGCTGAGCCGGCGCTGAACGGGCAAGGACGTCCGGGCCTCAGAAGTCGGCGAGGGTGCGTTCGTCGAGCCTGGCCACCGAGTCCTGTGCGTAGGCCTTCTCGTACGCGGTGCGGATCCGCTCGATCTGCGGGTCGCGCAGACGGGCCTCCGACGCCGGGTACAGCAGGATCAGCTCGTACGAACGCTCCCGCTCGATCACCCCGTTGGAGTCGCGCCACTGCCCCCGGCCCTCCTGGACCGTGAGCCCGTCCGGGAAGGCGGGCGTGACCGTGCGGTCGATGAACGACCGGAACTGCTCACCCGTCACATCGGGCCCCCCGTCCGGGCGTTCCGTGCCGAAGAACAGGCGGGTCTCGACATGGGCCGTGCCCCGCGCGGCGGGGGCGGCCGCGGCCGGGGGGACTTCGTCGCCGAGGGTGGCGTACGCGATCGGTGTCCCTCCGGCCAGCACGGCGGCGGCCGCGACGGCTGCGGTGAGCGCGGTGCGCCTGCCGGAACGCTTCGGACGCGGCTCGGGCGGTGTGCTCGGACGCGGCAAGGTGCTCTCCCCTGAACGGTCGGACGAGGTCGGCGCCCACCGTGGCACGAGGGCGTCGCGCCCGCGCGGCGGGACATCCCGATCGAGGCCGAACCACCCGTAATGGTGAGCAGCTACGCGCCTGTTGTCGCAGCGGCGGGGAGGGAGACCCCGCGGCCTGCGAAGAAGCGCTCGAAGACCGGCAGCGGAAGGCCGGCCGCACGGGTCGCGGCCGTGGTCCCCGACGGGTTGTGGAAGTGGACGCCGGCCCCGTCCGCCGTTCGGGAGGTCAGCAGCACCAGATGGCCGCCGCGCCCAGGGGCCGGCCGCTCCGGGTGCCGGATCCCGTAGTGCACCGAGGCCATCACCCTTCGTCCCTCGTCCAGCATCTCCAGGATGCCGGCGGGGGAGAGGTCCCGGTGGACGACCGCGTCGAGCCCGTGGACCTCGGACACGTACCGGGCGAACGGAGCGTAGACCAGCCCCTTGATCACACCGTCGGCGTCCTCCGTGTACGCGTCGTACTTCAACGCCCCGTCCCGCAGGGCGAACAGGGTCGGCGCACCGGTGCCGAGTGCCATGCGCAGGCAGGCCATACCGCACAGATGGCCTGCCCAGCGCGCGTAGTCGGAGGCCGACGCGGCGCCCGAGTCCGCCCAGCGGGGGTCCCCGGCCGGATCGATCCCGTCTTCCACGATCGCCTTCACCAGACCGGGCGAGGCGAACTGCGTGTGCACGGGCGTCCGGCAGGTCGTACAGGTCACTGGCGGTATCCGTTCAGGAAGCGGCCGATGCGGCTGATCGCGGCGTCCAGGTCGTCGGCGTGCGGGAGGGTGAGGATGCGGAAGTGGTCCGGGCGCGGCCAGTTGAAGCCGGTGCCCTGCACCACCTGGATCTTCTCCCGCAGCAGCAGGTCCAGGACGAACCGTTCGTCGTCGACGATGTGGTGGACCTTCGGGTCGATGCGCGGGAAGGCGTACAGCGCGCCCTTCGGCTTCACGCACGACACCCCGGGGATCTCGTTGAGGCGCTCCCAGGCCCGGTCACGCTGCTCGTGGAGCCTGCCGCCCGGGGCGACGAGCTCCCGGATCGACTGCCGACCGCCGAGCGCCGCCTGGATCGCGTACTGCGCCGGGGCGTTGGGACAGAGTCGCATGGAGGCGAGCATGGTGAGCCCCTCCAGATAGCTGCGGGCGTGCTGCTGCGGGCCCGACACCACCATCCAGCCGGAGCGGAACCCCGCCACCCGGTACGTCTTGGACAGCCCGCTGAAGGTGAGGCAGAGCAGGTCGGGTGCCAGCACCGCCACGCTGTGGTGCTCGGCACCGTCGTACAGGATCTGGTCGTAGATCTCGTCGGCGAACACCATCAGCCCGTGCCGGCGCGCCAGGTCGAGCATGCCGTCGAGGACTTCGCGGGAGTAGACGGCGCCCGTCGGGTTGTTCGGGTTGATGATCACCATGGCCCGGGTGCGGTCGGTGATCTTCGAGGCCATGTCGGCGAGGTCGGGGTTCCAGTCCGCTCCCTCGTCGCAGGTGTAGTGCACGGCCCTGCCGCCCGCGAGTGTGGTGACGGCGGTCCACAGCGGATAGTCGGGGCTCGGGATCAGGATCTCGTCGCCGTCCTCCAGGAGCCCCTGCACGGCCATGGAGATCAGCTCGGAGACCCCGTTGCCGAGGAAGATGTCGTCCACGTCGACATCGGCCAGTCCCATCGCCTGATAGCGCTGCGCGACGGCCCGGCGCGCGGACAGGATGCCGCGCGAGTCGGTGTAACCGTGCGCCTGAGGGAGCATCCGGATCATGTCCTGGACGATCTCTTCCGGGGCCTCGAACCCGAACAGCGCCGGATTGCCCGTGTTGAGGCGGAGCACGCTGTGGCCCGCCTCCTCCAGGGCGTTGGCCTGCTCGATGACCGGGCCCCGGATCTCGTAGCAGACCTCGTTCAGCTTGCTGGACTGCCGGAACTCCATGCGGTGCCTCCCCGACCCTGAATTTGCGTTACTTGGTTTTACCAAGCTCGGGCTTGGAAAGTCCAACAACATGTCTAGACTGCGTCGCATGCCACGTCAGCAGCAGCCCGCACGTCCCGTCCGCCGCCGGAGCTACGACCAGTTCTGCGCCACCGCCCGTGCCCTCGACTCCGTCGGCGACCGGTGGACCCTGCTGATCGTCCGTGAACTGCTGGCCGGGCCGCGCCGCTACACGGATCTGCACGCAGATCTGCCGGGAGTGAGCACGGATGTGCTGGCCTCCCGGCTCAAGGACATGGAACAGGGCGGCCTGGCCGTGCGCCGCCGCCTCCCGCCCCCGGCGGCCGTCTCGGTCTACGAACTGACCGAGCACGGGCGCGGACTGCTCCCGGTCCTCACCGCGCTCGCCGGGTGGGGCGCGCCCGCGCTCGGCGAACGCCGGCCCACGGACGCGGTCAGGGCCCACTGGTTCGCCCTGCCGCTGCTGCGGGCCATGGACGGCCTCACCCACAGCGGAGTCATCGAAGTCAGGCTTCCCGAGGGCGAGTTCCACATCCGCGCCGGCGCGGAGGCGACGGGAGGCGAGGTGTACGGCTACGGTCCCGCCGACGCCCCGGACGCGTGCCTCGTGCTGGACGCGGAGGCCGTCCTGACCATCGGGCGAGGTGGGAGCACCCTCGCCGAGGCCGTCAAGGAGGGCCGGGCCGAGGTCCTGGGCGAGAGCCCGCTCGCCGTCGAACTCCGTGGCGGCGGCTGACCGCGCCGCCGGTGCCCGCAGGCCGACTCGAGCGTGGCGTGCGCGTGTTCCATGGGTCCGGATGCTGAGGGAGCCGGTCATGGAGCAGGCAGGCCACCCACAGCACGACGGGTTCCGTGCCGAGATCGTGCCCGGTGTGCCGGTGGCCGGCTCGATGAACGACGGGCCCGTCGGTGTCGCCTCGACCGAGCAGCCGCGGAGGGCCCACGTCGGCGTTCCGGACCCGACGACGGCGATCAGCTGTCCGCGACTCCCCGAGGGCAGTGACTCTCCGAGGACGCCGACGCGGTGGACTGCCCGGCCGGATGAGAGCGCCGGGGGAGCCCGCCCCGCAGCGGATCTCCCCGCACGCCCCGAGCCGTCCGTCAGACGGCGGCCGTCTCCCCGTACGCTCCGAAACCGGAGACGACGAGCCCGTCCCGGAAGGTCAGCACCTCGTACACCCGGCCACCGATCTGGTTGCGGTAGTCGATCACCAGCGCGTCGACGCCGGCGCGCACGTCCATCACCTCGAACTCCAGGTCGGGGATTTTCTCCAGCCCGGCGGCCCAGTACGCGCGCAGCGCCGCCTTGCCCTGCAGCGTCCCGGCCGGGGAGCCCGTCAGCCGGGCGATCATCGGTGAGCTGAAGGTCACGTCCTCGTCGTAGTGGGCGAGGATGCGGTCCAGATCGTGGGAGTTCCAGTCGTCCTGCCACCGGGACGCGAACCGACGGGCGTATGCGAGATCCATACGGATGATGATGCGACAGGGCGATGATGGATGCGTGCACTTTGAACCCATCACCTGGGAACGGCTGGCCCGCGCCCTCGCCGCCCATGCCGACGGACTCGAACCGGCCGACGGCGGGTCCTGGCTGAGGATCGGCGTCGACGGCGCTCCCGCCGCCCGCCCCGAGGAAGCCGCCGCCCACCTCGCCGAGGCACTGCGGGCCCGCGGGCGCCCGGTGCTCACCGTCTCCACGGGTGGCTTCCTGCGCCCGGCCAGCCTGCGCTACGAATACGGCAAGGAGGACCCGGACTCCTACGCCGACAGCTGGTTCGACACCGGGGCGCTGTGGCGCGAGGTGTTCCGCCCGCTCGAGGCGGGCGGCAGCGGACGGGTCCTGCCCGATCTCTGGAACCCCGCGACGGACCGGGCGACCCGCAGTCCGTACCAGGTGCTGCCCGAGGGCGGGGTACTGATCCTGCACGGGCCGCTGCTCCTCGGGCACTGGTTCCCGTTCGACCTCGGAGTGCATCTGAGCCTCTCGCCGGGAGCACTGCGACGGCGTACGCGGGAGAGCGAGCGGTGGACGCTGCCCGCCTTCGCGCGGTACGAGGACGAGGTCGCCCCGGCCGACCGCGCGGACGCCGTCGTACGCGCCGACGACCCGCGCCACCCCGCCTGGACGGGCCTCGGCGGTTGAAGCGAGGGGTCGTCACGCCGGGCGGCCCCCGACCGTCGCGACCGCTTCGGCCCCTGCCCGGCAGCCCGCCGCGGCCGCCGAGACCTCGTCCGCACCGGCGATGAGGGCCGCGAGGAAGCCGCCGGTGAACGCGTCCCCCGCGCCTGTCGAGTCGACCGGGGCGCCGGCCTCCCCGGCGGGCACACGCGCGGTCACCGTGCCGTCGGCCGCCAGCAGCACGCCCCGGTCCCCGAGAGTGACGGCGACCCGGCCCACATGACGGCTCAGCTTGGCCGCGGCGTCCGAGGGATCCGGCAGCCCCGTCAGCTCGCGTGCCTCGTCCGCGTTGGGCAGCAGCAGATCGACCCCCTCGACCAGGTCCAGGAACGTGGCGGCGCCCAGTGCGGCGAGGAATCCGGCCGAAGCCGGATCCACGCTCACCGGGACACCCCGCAGCCGGGCTTCCCGCAGCGCCAGTGCCGCCGTCGCCCGGCTCGTCGGCCCGAAGAGGAGATATCCGGACAGATGGAGCCGGGCGGCACCGTCCAGCAGCGAAGGAGACCAGTCGCCGGGCGAGAGTCGCAGGACCGCCCCGCTGTCGGTGAGGAAGGTGCGTTCGGCCGAGGAGTCGACCAGGGCCACCACCGTGCCGGTCGCGGCGTCCTCGTCCACGCACAGCAGGGGGCGCACCCCGGCCCGACGCAGCGCGTCCCGGTGCCAGGCCGCGGATTCCGTCCCGGCCCGGGCGAGCAGCCGGACGTCCCGGCACCCCGAACGTACCGCCCAGCAGGCCACGTTGGCCCCCGCACCGCCCGGCAGGGTGGAGATCCGCGCGGGCGTGTCCGTGCCGTGCAGCGGTGCGGAGGTGTGCCGTACGACCACGTCGGTGACCACCTCCCCGACCACGAGCAGACCGCCCCCGCCCACCGAGAGGCCGGGCCCGCTCACCGGCCGGCCGCGGCCACGGCGATCCGCGCGGCGAGCCGGACGTTTCCGCGTACGGCGGCGAGATTGGCCTCCAGGGACGCCCCGCCGGTCTCTCGCATCAGATACTCCAGCAGGAACGGGGTGACCGCCTGCCCCGTGACGCCCTGCGTCCGGCAGGCGACCAGGGCCCCGGCGAGCACCCGGTCGTGCACCTCCGGATCCAACTGCTCCTCCTCCGGGACGGGGTTGGCGACGATCAGCGCCGCGGGCGGGCCGCCCAGCTGCTTCCCGGCCCGCATCACCTGCGCGACGTCCTCGGGCGTACGGACGGTCCAGTCGACCCGCTCCCCGGAGCTGCTCAGGTAGAAGCCGGGGAAATACTCCGTCCCGTAGCCCAGCACACCGACACCGAGGGTCTCCAGGCGCTGCAGTGTCGCGGGTACGTCCAGGATCGACTTCACGCCCGCGCACACCACCGTGATCCCGGTCCGGGCGAGCAGCCGGAGGTCCGCGGACTCGTCCTGCGTCTGTGTCCACTCGCGGTGTACGCCGCCGAGCCCGCCGGTCGCGAAGACGCTCAGACCGGCCCGCGCCGCGAGGAAGGCGGTGGCGGACACGGTGGTGGCGCCGCTCGCGCCGAGGGCCAGCGCGGGCGCGAGGTCACGGTGGCCCAGCTTGCGTACGTCCGGGTCCCCGGCGACCCGCTCCAACTGGGGTCCGTCCAGACCCACATGCGCACGGCCGTCCAGCACGGCGACTGTGGCGGGGACGGCGCCGGCCTTCCGCGCAAGCTCCTCCAGTTCCTGGGCGACGTCGAGATTGCGGGGGCGCGGCAGCCCGTGCGCGATGATCGTCGACTCCAGGGCGATCACGGGGCGTTGCTCTTCCAGGGCCTCCCGCACCTCTTCGGAGAGTACGGGGGTGCTGCGGCCGGGGTCCTGCGACAGGGGTGCCGATGGATTCTGAGGCATGCACCATCTCTGTCGCGGGCCCGGGTGCCGCAAACCCGCCACGACCCGGCTGTCGAGCGGGTGGTCAGGCCTTCGCGGAATCCGGGGCCGGCCGGGCGGTCGCCCGGCGCAACGCGAGCGCGGCCATCGGCAGGAGGAGGCAGGCGGCGACCGCGTTCAGCCAGCCGTAGCCCAGCCGGGAGACGATCACTCCGGCGACGGCGCCGCCGATGCCGGCCGCCGTGTTCATCGTGAGGTCGGAGAGTCCTTGCACGGCGGCCCGTGCCGGCTGCGGTACGGAGTCGGTGAGCAGAGCCGAGCCCGCTACCAGGCCCGCCGACCAGCCGAGCCCCAGGACGAACAGGCCCGCGGCCGTCCGGATGTGTCCGTCACCCGACGTACCGGCCAACACCGCCGCGCAGCAGAGCAGTCCGGCGGCCAGCCCGATGACGGAGAGCCGGCCGACCCGGTCGGAGAGCCAGCCCATGACGGGGGACAGTGCGTACATGCCGGCGATGTGTCCGCTGATGACCAGGCCGATCAGCTGGATGTCCGCGCCGTGGTGCCCCAGATGGACAGGGGTCATGACCATGATGGAGACCATCACGGTGTGGGACACGGCGACCGTCACGAGTGCCATCCGGGCCATCGGGGCCGCCCGCACCGCCGCCATCCCCGCCCGCAGCGATCGGCCCGCCGCGTCGGCCGTGTCCTCGGAGGCGAGCGCCCGCGCGGTCAGCAGCGGGTCGGGGCGCAGCAGCACGGCGACCACGGCCCCGGTGAGCAGGAAGATGACGGCGGCCCAGGCGAACGGGCCCGCCGTCTCGGGCACGAAGGTGCCCCGGAACACCCGGCTCGCAGGAGCGGCGATGTTCGGGCCGAGCACCGAACCGATCGTGGTGGCCCAGATGACGGTGGAGATCGCCCGGCCGCGCCGCTCCGGCTCCGCGAGGTCGGCCGCCGCGAACCGCGCCTGGAGATTGGCCGACGAGCCGGCACCGAAACCGGCCATGCCGAGCAGCAGCAGCGGAAAGCTGCCCACGACGGCGGCGGTCACCACGAGGAAGGCCCCGAACGCCCCGATCAGGTAGGCCGAGACGAGCCCGGCGCGCCTGCCCCGCGAGGTCATCAGAGCGGCCAGCGGCAGTGACAGCAGTGCGGTGCCCGTCACGGAGGCGGTCGGCGCGAGCCCCGACAGGGCTTCGGAACCACTCACCTCGGCCGCCAGGACGGGGGCGAGCGCGATACCGACGGCCACGCCGAGGCCGCCGAGTATCTGGCTGCCGACGAGTACGGCGGATATCCGGCGCCGCAGGGCCGGCAGCTCGGCGGCTGTGATCCGGGATGCGGGGAGAGCTGTCATCACCGCGGCAGTGTGCCAGCTC
This sequence comes from Streptomyces sp. NBC_01166, assembly GCF_045039765.1. Taxonomy (NCBI): domain Bacteria; kingdom Bacillati; phylum Actinomycetota; class Actinomycetes; order Kitasatosporales; family Streptomycetaceae; genus Streptomyces; species Streptomyces sp. NBC_01166. The sequence continues at coordinate 2,171,001 of NZ_CP108613.1, read as the reverse complement.
GTCCCTCCGTGCGACATCGCGTGACGGACACGGTCGCTACGAAGCGACGGAGTACGGCACGACGCGGTGATGTGCCCTTCGACGAAAGGACGAGCGGTGATCGTCTCTTCGGCGCCGGACGGACGGCGTTCAGAACAGCGGCTGCGGGAGTATGCCCTCCAGAGCCAGCAGCTGCCGCTTCGTCTCCAGCCCGCCGCCGAACCCGCCGAGCCCGCCGCCGCTCTCCACCACCCGGTGGCACGGGACCACGACCGGCAGCGGGTTGGAGCCCATGGCCGCCCCCACGGCCTGGGCGGCGCCCGGCTGGCCGACCCGGCTCGCCAGCTCGCCGTAGCCCACGACCGTCCCGTAGGGCACACCGGAGGCCAGCTCGGTGAGCACCTCGCGGTGGAAGCCGGAGCTCAGCGACCAGTCCAGGGCGAGCGAGAAGTCCCGCAGCCCTCCGGCGAAATACGCGGCGAGCTGGCGCACCGGCTCGGCCAGCAGCGCGGAGTCCGGAGCTTCCACGGGCTCCGCGCCCAGCCGTGTCCGCAGCCGCTCCAGCACCTTGTCCCGGACCGCCGGGCGCGCGTGGAAGACCACGGTGACCAGGCCGGAGCGGGTCGCGGCCAGCAGGAGCGGGCCGATGTCGCTCGGCACGACGGACCACTCGACGATCTGCTCGCTGCTCTCCATGCGACCCACCGTACGGCCGGCCACTGACAGTGCCGTCCCGTCAGCCGCTCAGCGGGTGGCGTCCCTGACGACGTCGGGGTTGTTGGTGATGATGCCGTCCACGCCGAAGTCGGCCACCTCGGCAGCCTTCGCCGCGTCGTTCACCGTCCAGGTGTTGACCTGGAGAGGCTTGCCATGGGCGCCCTTCAGCTTCTGCACCGCGGCGACGTAGTCGGCGCCGATCGTCGTGTACGACGGATTGATCTGGTCGGTGAACGCCGCGTACGACGGCAGATCGGCCACCGCCGGAGTGCCCAGGAAGCCCGTGACGACGTCCGGCCGCTGAACATGAACAGTTTTCACACTCTCTGCACCGAAGCTCTGGATGATCAGTTTGTGCTTGACGTGGGCACGGTCGAGCCATCCCTCCTTGCGCAGGACCCGCAGGGTCTCCTTCTCGATCCCCGGGTAGATCTCCGGGCTCTTGATCTCCAGGAGCAGCTTCTGGCGGTTGCGCTCGAGACGGTGCAGGTACTGGCTGAGCGTCGGCACCCGGGCGCCCGCGAAGCCGGCGCCGAACCAGCTGCCGGCGTCCAGCTTCGCGATTTCCGCCGCGGTGAAGTCCTTGACCGCCCAGGGCGCGCGGTCGGGGAAGACCTCCTCGGCGTCGGTGGTCCTGTTCAGGGTGGTGTCGTGCACGACGACCAGCACGCCGTCCTTGGTGAGCTGGACGTCGTTCTCCACCCACGCGATGCCCAGGTCGTCCGCCGCGTCCACGGCGGCCAGGGTGTTCTCCGGGGCGTAGGCGGAAGCGCCCCGGTGGGCGTAGACGACCGGGCTGTCCTGCGCGCCCGAGGCCTGGGCCTGGGTGGCGGGCAGCAGGACGCAGGCGCCGAGCATGACGGCGGCGGCTCCGGAAGCGGTTGCTGTGCGTACGGACACGTGGACTCCTCGCGTCGAGATGCGTTCAGGCAGAGACTCGCATCAGATCCCCAACGGAGGGGAGGAGGATGATGGCCATGTTGTGAACGGAAGGGTGGGCGCCGAGTCCTCGGAGGGCCCGGAGGCGGATAAAATGCCGCTCTTATGTTTGCTTGCCGGGCCTCGCCCTTTAGGGTCACCCCCGAACCCGGGCACACCGCGAAGGGCGTACCAGCATGCAGGGCACAGTTGACGGATTCACCTACGGACTCGTGACACCCGTCACGGCGTTCCTCATGGCATGCCTCGGTGCCGCGCTCGGTCTTCGGTGCACCACGCGGTCCCTGCGCACCCGCGGGGCGTCCAGAGCCGGCTGGCTGGCACTCGGCGCCACCTCCATCGGGTCCGGCATCTGGACGATGCACTTCATCGCGATGCTCGGCTTCACCGTCCAGGAAGCGCCGGTGAGCTACGACAGGCCCCTCACCTACGCCAGTCTCGCCGTGGGCGTCGGGATGGTCGGGGTCGGCATCTTCCTGGTCGGCTACCGGGGCGCCACCCGGATGGCGCTGGTCACGGGCGGGACGATCACCGGCCTCGGGGTCGCCTCCATGCACTACCTCGGCATGGCCGGAATGAACTTCGAGGGTCTGTTCGAATACGACACCCTCACCGTCGCGCTTTCCGTCGTCATCGCGGTGGTGGCCGCGACCGCCGCGCTCTGGGCGGCTGTCTCCATCCATGGCTTCCTCCCCAGCCTGGGCGCCAGCGTGGTCATGGGCGTGGCCGTGAGCGGGATGCACTACACGGGGATGGCCGCGCTCCAGGTGCACCTGCATCCCGACGCCGTACCGGCACCGCCGGGCGAGGCGCCCACCTCGCTGCTCCTGCCCATGATGATCGGACCGGGCTGCTTCCTCCTGCTCGCCGCCGTCGTCGTGATGATCGACCCGCTGGTGGTGTCCGGCGGCCCCGCAGAAGCCCGGCGACCGCCGGGACAGGCCGCACGGGGCGGGGGAACGGTGACCTCGATCCCGGCCCAGCGACGGCACACGCCGCCCTACGCGTCCGCCGCCCGCAAGGCGTCCCGGCAGCCGTGGAACCGCTGATCCCCGGCCGTTGTCAGTGGGGGGTCGTACGGTGGTTGCATGCGGCCAGTCTCGAAGATCGAACGTTCGGTGGCGCCTTTCGAGGTCGTCAGTCCCTACCAGCCCAGCGGTGACCAGCCGGCGGCGATCGCCGAGCTGGACCGGCGTGTCCGCGCAGGTGAGAAGGACGTCGTCCTGCTCGGCGCGACCGGCACGGGCAAGTCGGCGACGACCGCCTGGATGATCGAGAAGCTTCAGCGCCCCACTCTGGTGATGGCACCGAACAAGACGCTGGCCGCCCAGCTGGCCAACGAGTTCCGCGAGCTCCTCCCGAACAACGCCGTGGAGTACTTCGTCTCGTACTACGACTACTACCAGCCCGAGGCGTACGTCCCGCAGTCGGACACCTACATCGAGAAGGACTCCTCGATCAACGAGGAGGTCGAGCGTCTGCGCCACTCCGCCACGAATTCGCTGCTCACCCGGCGCGACGTCGTCGTGGTCGCCTCCGTCTCCTGCATCTACGGCCTGGGCACCCCGCAGGAGTACGTGGACCGGATGGTCCAGCTCAAGGTCGGCGACGAGATCGACCGTGACCAGCTGCTGCGCCGCTTCGTCGAGATCCAGTACACGCGCAACGACCTCGCGTTCACCCGCGGCACCTTCCGCGTCCGCGGCGACACCATCGAGATCTTCCCGGTGTACGAGGAGCTCGCCGTCCGCATCGAGATGTTCGGCGACGAGATCGAGGCACTCTCGACCCTCCACCCCCTGACCGGCGAGGTCATCAGCGAGGACGCCTCGCTCCACGTCTTCCCCGCCAGCCACTACGTGGCGGGCCCCGAGCGCATGGAGAAGGCGGTCAGCGGCATCGAGCAGGAGCTGGAGGTCCGCCTCGCCGAGCTGGAGAAGCAGGGCAAGATGCTGGAGGCCCAGCGGCTGCGCATGCGCACCACGTACGACATCGAGATGCTCCGGCAGATCGGCACCTGCTCCGGTGTCGAGAACTACTCGATGCACTTCGACGGCCGCTCTCCCGGCACCGCCCCCAACACCCTCCTCGACTACTTCCCCGAGGACTTCCTCCTCGTCCTGGACGAGTCGCACGTCACCGTGCCGCAGATCGGCGCGATGTACGAGGGCGACGCCTCCCGTAAGCGGACCCTCGTCGACCACGGCTTCCGGCTGCCCTCCGCCCTGGACAACCGTCCGCTGAAGTGGGAGGAGTTCCTGGGCCGTATCGACCAGACGGTCTACCTCTCCGCCACCCCCGGGAAGTACGAGATGTCCCGGGGCGACGGCTTCGTCGAGCAGATCATCCGGCCCACCGGGCTCGTCGACCCGGAGGTCGTCGTCAAGCCCACCGAGGGCCAGATCGACGACCTGGTCCACGAGATCCGCATGCGGACCGAGAAGGACGAGCGCGTCCTGGTCACCACCCTCACCAAGAAGATGTCCGAGGACCTCACGGACTACTTCCTGGAGCTGGGCATCCAGGTCCGCTACCTCCACAGCGACGTCGACACGCTGCGCCGGATCGAGCTGCTGCGCGAGCTGCGCTCCGGTGAGTACGACGTCCTGGTCGGCATCAACCTCCTGCGTGAGGGCCTCGACCTGCCCGAGGTGTCGCTCGTGGCCATCCTCGACGCCGACAAGCAGGGCTTCCTGCGCTCCGGCACGTCCCTGATCCAGACCATCGGCCGTGCCGCCCGTAACGTCTCGGGGCAGGTCCATATGTACGCCGACAAGGTCACCCCGGCGATGGCGCAGGCCATCGACGAGACCAACCGCCGCCGCGAGAAGCAGATCGCCTACAACACCGAGCGTGGGGTCGACCCGCAGCCGCTCCGCAAGAAGATCAACGACATCGTCGCGTCCATCGCCCGCGAGGAGGTCGACACCGAGCAGCTCCTCGGCACCGGCTACCGCCAGGCCAAGGACACCAAGGCCCCCGTCCCCTCGCTGGGCGGCAAGGCGGCCGCCGGGGGCAGGGCGAAGAAGGACGGCGCGGTGGTCACCGACCGGCCCGCCACCGAGCTCGCGGGGATCATCGAGGAGATGACGGACCGCATGCGTGCGGCCGCCGCCGACCTGCAGTTCGAGGTGGCCGCACGGCTGCGTGACGAGGTGGGGGAGCTGAAGAAGGAGCTGCGTCAGATGAGGGAGGCGGGGCTGGCCTGACCCCGTGGGGCCCGCAGTGTTGCAGGACCGACACAAAAACGGCCCGCGACTCTTCCCGCCTGCGGGGACTGCGTAGGGTGCTCGGAAACCGCACACCGACGGTTGCGGGGCAAGCGGAGAGGGGACAGCGCGTGACGGTCAACATGACCAAGGGCCAGGCCATCAGCCTGCAGAAGAGCGACGGGGGGACCCTGACCGCGGTACGGATGGGGCTCGGCTGGCAGGCGGCCCCGCGCCGAGGGCTGTTCGGCTCGCGTACCCGTGAGATCGACCTGGACGCCTCGGCGGTGCTCTTCGCCGACAAGCAGCCCGTGGACGTCGTGTTCTTCCGCCACCTCGTCAGCGACGACGGTTCGGTCAAGCACACCGGCGACAACCTGGTCGGCGGAGCCGGCTCGGGCGGCGACGACGAGGCGATCCTCGTCGACCTGCAGCGGGTCCCGGTCCACATCGACCAGATCGTCTTCACGGTGAACTCGTTCACCGGCCAGACGTTCCAGGAGGTGCAGAACGCCTTCTGCCGCATCGTCGACGAGACCAACGGCCAGGAGCTCGCCCGCTACACGCTGGACGGCGGCGGCCAGTACACGGCACAGATCATGGCGAAGGTGCACCGCGCGGGCAGCGGATGGCAGATGACCGCCCTCGGCAACCCGGCCAACGGCCGCACGTTCCAGGACCTGATGCCGGCGATCCTGCCGCACCTGTAGACGCGGCAGGGCACGGGCGGCACCCGGCCCGCCGATCCGTACGAGCAGCTCCCGGAGGCACCCGCCGCCGGGAGCTGCGCCCATGGCAGGGCACCACACCGAACGTCGAGGGGACAGGGCGATGACGGCCGAGCTGGTCCGGGGGCAGAACCACACCTTGCCCCAGACCCGTCTGGAGATCAGGGTGTCGGCGGGCTCACCCGTCGTGGCCGGGGCCACGCTCGGGGACGAGCGGGGCACCGTCCGGGGCGCCGAGTGGATCGCCCACCCCGCGTCGCACCGGGTACCCGGACTCGAGGTGTCCCGGCAGGCGGCGGCCGACCACCGGCTGGCCGTGGACCTGGATGCCCTGCCCGACTCGGTGCACCGCGTCACCGTGCTCCTCGCCCTGCCCCTCGGAGCCGGGCGGCCGGGCAGATTCGGTGCGGTGGCCGCCCCCTTCGTCGCCGTCACCGGACTCGACGGCACCGAGATCGCCACGTTCACCCTCACCGGCCTGGACACCGAGTCCGCCGTGTCGGCACTGGAGCTCTACCGCCGCCAGGGGGTCTGGAAGGTCCGCGCCGTCGGCCAGGGCTATGCCGCGGGGCTCGCCGAGATGCTCGCCGACCAGGGGGTGGCCGAGGCGGCGGAGCTGGCCGCCTCCATCCAGGAGGCGGTCGCCTCCGGGCTCGCCCGCTCCGTGCCCCCGCCGCCCCGTGCCCCCGAAGGCGAGCGCGTACGCCACCCGGCGGGCCCCGCGACCACCGGGGGCGGCGGCAGGCCGCCCGCCTCGGCGCGGATCCCCGAGCCGTCGGCAGAGCCCGCGCCCCCGCACACAGACGCACCCGGCGGTCCCGTCAACTACGCGCACCCGCGGCGACAGACCTCGGCGCCGCCCCCGCCGCCCCCGCCCGCCGCCCCGGGACAGCCCGCGCAGCCCGTCGCCGGCGACGCCACCGGCTGGTCCATGGACGAGCGTCTCTACAACCAGATCTGGGGCATGTTCGAGGACCTGGCCCGCGCCGTCGCCGCCTACCGGAGCGCCGTCGACTTCGCCGAGTCCCGGATGGACCAGGAGCTCGACCGGACGCTCTCCGACCCGCGCAGCCGCATCGGCGGTGCCGGCGACCGGGCCCGCGAGGAGGCCCGGGCCAAGCACGACGAACTCACCGGCCGGGCGCGCGAGGCGCTCGAGCGCGATCTCGCCCAGCTCGCCGCCGAGTCCGCCGTCGTCGAACCGGCCCTCCCCGCCGCCTACGCGGGCTGGGGCAATCCCGTCTGGCACGGCTACCGCGTCCCGATGGAGATCCCGATGGCCCTTCGCATCGGCGACCTCCATCTGCCCGAGGGCATCGGCCTGCGCATCCCGCTGCTGGTGCGGCTGCCACTGGAGCGCGGGATCTGGGTCGACAGCGGCCGTACGGCCTCCGAGGCGGCTGCCGCGACGACCGGGGACCAACTGCGCACCCTGGCCATGGAGACCGCGGTCGCCCTGGCCGCGCGGCTGCTCGCCGTCTACCCGGCGGACGAATTCTCCGTACACGTGATCGACCCTGCCGGTTCCGCCGTGGGCCCGCTCTCCCCTCTGGTCGCCTCCGGGGTTCTCGCCGGGCCGCCCGCAGCGGGAGCGGAAGGCGTGTCCTCGGTCCTCGCCCACCTCACCCGGCGCGTCGATCTGGTGCAGATGGCGATCAGGGCAGGCGCGGCGGACGCGCTGCCCCCGGACCTCGACACGGGGGAGCACCTGCTGATCGTCAACGACTTCCCGCACGGCTTCGACGACAGGGCCGTCACCCAGCTGCGCTATCTGGCCGACGAGGGGCCTTCGGTGGGCGTGCACCTGCTGATGGTGGCCGACCGCGAGGACGCCCGCGCCTACGGCCCGGTGCTCGACCCGCTGTGGCGTTCCCTGCTGAGGATCACCCCCGTGGCCGACGACCACCTCGCCGACCCCTGGGTGGGCCACGCGTGGACGTACGAGCCGCTGAGGGCGCCGCAGGGCAGCCGTGTACTGGAACAGGTGCTCGCGCTGGTGGCCGCGGCGCGGCGAAGCGGTCACCGCTGAGCCGCGGATGACGGTAGGTCAATTCCCGGCACATAGCCTCTGACCTGGCGTTTTGATCGCCACTTGGCACGGACTTTACCGTTTCTTGGTGCTTCATGTACTGTTCTTGGTGCGGAGGGGAGTACTCCCGATCGCGGCGTTCCCGTCAGTACGGACTGTGACCGGTCCCGGGGCGTCGGCCCGGCGCGCATCCCGCGCTCCCGGGTGGAAGAGACCTCCGGCAGCGACGACGCTGATCTATAGCCGTAGCGAACTGCCGGAGGCGCAGTGGACGTTTCATGGACTCTTTGGACGCTGACCATTCTCGGTCTCGTCGCCCTCATCTCCGTCGACTTCTTCATCGGGCGCAAGCCCCATGACGTGTCGACCAAGGAAGCCGGGATCTGGACCATCGTCTGGATCGCCCTGGCCGCCCTCTTCGGGCTCGGGCTGCTGGTCTTCGGCGAGAGCCAGGCCTCGGGCGAATTCTTCGCCGGCTTCATCACCGAGAAGTCGCTCAGTGTCGACAACCTCTTCGTCTTCGTCCTGATCATGGCGAAGTTCTCGGTGCCCAGCCATCTCCAGCAGCGGGTGCTGCTGATCGGTGTGCTGATCGCCCTGGTGCTGCGTGCGATCTTCATCGCAGCCGGTGCCGCGGTCATCGCGAACTTCTCGTGGATCTTCTATATCTTCGGCGCGTTCCTGATCTACACCGCCTGGAAGCTGATCCAGGAGGCGCGGGCCGACGAGGACGAGGACGACTGGGAGGAGAACCGCCTCCTGAAGTCGATCGAGCACCGTTTCGGTGTCGCCGACAAGTACCACGGGACGAAGCTCTTCATCCGGAACAACGGCAAGCGCGTCATGACCCCCCTGATGGTGGTCATGCTCGCCATCGGCACCACCGATGTGCTGTTCGCACTGGACTCGATCCCGGCGATCTTCGGTCTGACCCAGGACCCGTACATCGTCTTCACCGCGAACGCCTTCGCCCTGATGGGCCTGCGTCAGCTGTACTTCCTCATCGGTGGTCTGCTGAAGAAGCTGGTCCACCTCAGTTACGGGCTCTCGGTGATCCTCGGGTTCATCGGCGTAAAGCTGGTGCTGCACGCCCTGCACGAGTCCGGGGTGCACGTCCCGGAGATCTCCATCCCGTTCTCCCTCTCCTTCATCTGCCTCGTCCTGGTGGTCACCACGGTCACCAGCCTGATCGCCAACAAGAAGCAGGCGGCACGGGAGGCCGAGGAGAAGGACGACAGCGAGAACGTCGGCGCGGAGAAGTAGCGCCTACGGACACACCGACGGCCGGGGCCCCACGAGGGGCACCCGGCCGTCCGGCGTTCGGCGGTTCACCAGCCGCGCTCGCGCCACTCCGGCAGATGCGGGCGCTCGGCACCGAGCGTGGTGTCGTGACCGTGGCCCGGGTAGACCCACGTCTCGTCCGGGAGCCGGTCGAAGAGCTTCGTCTCCACGTCGTGCAGCAGGCTCGCGAACGCCTCCGGATCCTTGTGCGTATTGCCTACGCCGCCGGGGAAGAGGCAGTCCCCGGTGAACACGTGCGGGGCGCCGTGCGGGTCGTCGTACACCAGGGCGATGGACCCCGGGGTGTGACCGGTCAGATGCCTCGCGGTCAGCGAGACCCGGCCCACCCGGATCGTGCCGTTGTCCTCCACGAGCTCGTCGGTCGGGACGGGGATGCCCTCGGCGTCGTGCCTCCCGGCGTACGTCCGCGCTCCGGTGGCCGCCACCACCTCGCCGAGCGCCTGCCAGTGGTCGCCGTGCCGGTGCGTCGTGACGACGGACGCGATGCCGTCCTCGCCGATCAGCCGCAGCAGTGTCCCGGCCTCGGCGGCCGCGTCGATCAGGAGCTGCTCGCCGGTGGCCCGGCAGCGCAGCAGATACGCGTTGTTGTTCATCGGTCCGACGGCGACCTTGGAGATCATCAGATCCGTCAGCTCGTGCACATCCGCAGCTCCGCCGACCTTGACCGTTCCGCTGTACGTCATGTGACGCAGCCTATAGCGGCGGCAGCGCGGGAAGGCTGCCGCCTTCCACGGTGAGTGCGGAGCCGTCACGGCGGCCGCAGAGCCACCCGAGGATGCCTGAGGCCGTGCCCCGGACGGTGACCGGAGCGCCGTCGGCGCCGCCGCCCGTGGTCCACAGCCGGCCGTCGGGGGCGACGGCCGTCGTGGGGACGACATCGGGATGGCCGGCGAAACGTTCCGCCAGGAAGTCGTTCTCCCGGATCACGAACTCCTCCGGCAGATCCTCCAGCTCGTATCCCACCCCCAGGTCGACGTGGTGCAGCTCGACCTCGGTCCAGCGGCGGAAGGGAATCCGGGAGGCCGATTCCGTCACACCGTTGCGCATCGTGACCGTGCGCGACCAGTCGGCCGGCGCCTCGGCGGCGACGAGGAAGGCTGCTCCGCTCGTACGCAGGTCAGCGAGGTGTCCGGCCAGCGGGCGAGGGGCATCGCGTTCGATGTCGGCGTCCCGGGTTTCGCTGTTCGCGTACATCGGGCGCCCTCGGAGAACATTTACGAGGGCGTCGGCGTTACGTGACAGGTGGGCAAGAACATGGCCGCGGCTCCAGCCCGGCAGACGCGACGGCTCGGCAACGGCGCCGTCGTCAATCTTGCCCGTGGCGCTGAGCAGCCGATCGGTCGCTTCACGTACAGCTTCCAGGTCGCGCGCATGATCAGTCATGGAGCGAGCGTAGACCCCGCCACTCATTCGGGTGATGGAGTCTTCGGTCGACCGTAAATCGAATGCGCGTGCTATACGCTCGGAGTCGAAAGCTTCGTACATCGCTGTGGCGCCCCCCATACCCTGGGACAGGGGCTCAGTTCCCCCACTTCTCTCCAGAAAGGTGCGGACCGGCGTGGCCGACCGTCTCATCGTCCGTGGCGCGCGCGAGCACAACCTGAAGAACGTCTCGCTCGATCTCCCCCGTGACTCCCTCATCGTCTTCACCGGGCTCTCCGGATCGGGCAAGTCGTCGCTCGCGTTCGACACGATCTTCGCCGAGGGCCAGCGGCGCTACGTGGAGTCCCTCTCCTCGTACGCCCGGCAGTTCCTCGGCCAGATGGACAAGCCGGACGTGGACTTCATCGAAGGCCTCTCGCCCGCCGTCTCCATCGACCAGAAGTCGACCTCGCGCAACCCGCGCTCGACGGTCGGCACCATCACCGAGGTCTACGACTACCTCCGGCTGCTCTTCGCCAGGATCGGCAAGCCGCACTGCCCCGAGTGCGGAAGGCCCATCGCGCGCCAGTCGCCGCAGGCCATCGTGGACAAGGTGCTCGGCCTGCCCGAGGGCAGCCGCTTCCAGGTGCTCTCCCCGCTGGTGCGCGAGCGCAAGGGGGAGTTCGTCGACCTCTTCGCCGACCTCCAGACCAAGGGCTACAGCAGGGCCCGGGTCGACGGCGAGACGATCCAGCTGTCCGAGCCGCCCACGCTGAAGAAGCAGGAGAAGCACACCATCGAGGTGGTCATCGACCGCCTCACGGTGAAGGACAGCGCCAAGCGCCGGCTGACCGACTCGGTCGAGACCGCGCTCGGCCTCTCCGGCGGCATGGTCGTGCTCGACTTCGTCGACCTCGAGGCGGACGACCCCGAGCGTGAGCGGATGTACTCCGAGCACCTCTACTGCCCGTACGACGACCTCTCCTTCGAGGAGCTGGAGCCCCGCTCCTTCTCCTTCAACTCCCCCTTCGGCGCCTGCCCCGACTGCACGGGCATCGGCACGCGGATGGAGGTCGACCCGGAGCTGATCGTCCCGGACGAGGACAAGTCCCTGGACGAGGGTGCGATCCACCCCTGGTCGCACGGCCACACCAAGGAGTACTTCGGGCGCCAGATCACCGCGCTGGCCGACGCCCTCGGATTCCGCACGGACATCCCCTGGGCCGGACTGCCGCAGCGCGCCAAGAAGGCTCTGCTCCACGGCCACAAGATCCAGACCGAGGTCCGCTACCGCAACAGGTACGGGCGCGAGCGCGCCTACACCACCCCCCGCTTCGAAGGTGCCGTCCAGTACGTCAAGCGGCGTCACTCCGAGGCCGAGAGCGACTCCAGCCGGGAGCGCTTCGAGGGCTACATGCGCGAGGTGGCCTGCCCGACCTGTGAGGGCACCCGGCTCAAGCCGCTGGTCCTCGCGGTGACGGTGATGGAGAAGTCCATCGCCGAGGTCGCCGCGATGTCGATCAGCGAGTGTGCCGAGTTCCTGGGCCGCCTCAAGCTGAACGCCCGTGACAAGAAGATCGCCGAGCGGGTCCTCAAGGAGGTCAACGAGCGGCTGAGGTTCCTCGTCGACGTCGGCCTCGACTACCTCTCGCTGAACCGCGCAGCCGGCACCCTGTCCGGCGGCGAGGCCCAGCGCATCCGGCTCGCCACCCAGATCGGCTCGGGGCTCGTCGGCGTGCTGTACGTGCTGGACGAGCCGTCCATCGGCCTGCACCAGCGCGACAACCACCGGCTGATCGAGACCCTGGTCCGGCTGCGGGACATGGGCAACACGCTCATCGTCGTCGAGCACGACGAGGACACCATCAAGGTCGCCGACTGGGTCGTGGACATCGGTCCCGGCGCGGGCGAGCACGGCGGCAAGGTCGTCCACTCCGGCTCGCTCAAGGAGCTGCTGGCCAACAAGGAGTCGATCACCGGCCAGTACCTGTCGGGCAAGAGGGAGATCGAGATGCCGGAGATCCGGCGTCCCGTCGACCCGAAGCGCCGCCTCACGGTGCACGGCGCCCGGGAGAACAACCTCCAGGACATCGACGTCTCCTTCCCGCTCGGTGTGCTCACCGCGGTCACCGGCGTCTCCGGTTCGGGGAAGTCGACCCTGGTCAACGACATCCTCTACACCCACCTCGCGCGCGAGCTCAACGGCGCCAAGTCGGTCCCCGGGCGGCACACCCGGGTCGACGGCGACGACCTCGTCGACAAGGTCGTCCACGTCGACCAGTCGCCCATCGGGCGCACACCCCGGTCCAACCCGGCGACGTACACCGGAGTCTTCGACCATGTGCGCCGGCTGTTCGCCGAGACGATGGAGGCGAAGGTGCGCGGCTATCTGCCGGGCCGCTTCTCCTTCAACGTCAAGGGCGGCCGCTGCGAGAACTGCTCCGGCGACGGCACGATCAAGATCGAGATGAACTTCCTGCCCGATGTGTACGTCCCGTGCGAGGTCTGCCACGGCGCGCGCTACAACCGGGAGACCCTGGAGGTTCACTACAAGGGCAAGTCCATCGCCGAGGTGCTGGACATGCCGATCGAGGAGGGCCTGGAATTCTTCGAGGCCGTCCCGACGATCGCCCGCCACCTCCGCACGCTCAACGAGGTCGGCCTCGGCTACGTCCGGCTCGGCCAGTCCGCGCCGACGCTCTCCGGCGGTGAGGCCCAGCGGGTGAAGCTGGCGAGCGAGCTGCAGAAGCGCTCCACCGGCCGTACGGTCTACGTCCTGGACGAGCCGACGACCGGTCTGCACTTCGAGGACATCAGCAAGCTCATCTCCGTCCTCTCGGGCCTGGTCGACAAGGGCAACACGGTGATCGTCATCGAGCACAACCTCGATGTCGTCAAGACCGCAGACTGGGTCGTCGACATGGGCCCCGAGGGCGGCAGCGGCGGTGGTCTGGTCGTCGCCGAGGGCACCCCGGAGCACATCGCCTCGGTACCGGCCAGCCACACCGGGAAGTTCCTCCAGGAGATCCTGGGCGCGGGCCGGATCGGTGAGGCAGCGGTGCCGGCGGCCCGTAAGGCCCGTAAGGCGCCCGCGAAGAAGGCCGTCGCCGCGAAGACGGCCACGGCCCGCAGGACCGCCACGGCCAGGACGGCGGGAAAGGCGGCGGCCGACAAGCCCGCGCCCAAGAAGACCGCCCGCGCGCGGAAGTCCTGACACCGGCCGGAGAGAGCGCGCCCCGCACCTGGGGCCCGCCCTCTCCGGGCAGTCACCCCGCACGACGGCTTCTCCGTCCGCCCGCGCTCTCCGGGGCCGGTCGAAGGGCCGGCGTTCTCCGCCGGTATCGTCGGGTCTGTCGCCCATGCCTTCAGGTGCGGCCCGTGCCCGGAGTCCGTGGCACCCGGTGCCCCGGACGGTGACGGCGGCTCTCTGTCCCCCCGACCAGTGGAGACCGCATGCCCGGCCTGCCCGCCGCCCGCCGTACCGTTCTGAAGGGCGCCGCTCTCGCCGGTGCCGCCGGGCTGGGAGCGGCGGCCTGTTCGACCGAGTCGAAGCTCGGCCACGCGCAGACGCCCACGCCCACCGCGCCCGTCGAGCTCGGTGCCGCCGACGAGGTCCCGGTCGGCGGGGCGAAGCTCTACCGGGAGCAGCGGGTCGTCGTGAGCTGCCAGGCCGCCGGGGAGTACAAGGCCTTCAGCGCGCAGTGCACCCACGCCGGCTGCCTCCTGGACAAGGTCGAGGGCAACGAGGGCAACTGCCCCTGCCACGGCAGCCGCTTCGACATGACCACGGGCAAGGCGGTGCAGGGCCCAGCCACCGTGCCGCTGCCCTCCGTCCCGCTGAAAGTCGAGGGCGGAAAGCTCGTCGCGGGCCCCGAAGCCTGACAGGGCCGCCTGTCCCGGGCACCCGGGACCTCGGAAATGCCGCTCTGTCACCGCCCGCAAGTAGGGTATGAGACATGGCAGACCCCTCCAGCTACCGCCCCAAGCCGGGACAGATCCCCGACTCCCCGGGGGTCTACAAGTTCCGCGACGAGCACCGCCGGGTCATCTACGTCGGCAAGGCGAAGAACCTGCGCCAGCGCCTGGCCAACTACTTCCAGGACCTGGCCGGTCTGCACCCGCGTACCCGCACGATGGTCACCACGGCTGCCTCCGTGGAATGGACCGTGGTCTCCACCGAGGTCGAGGCGCTCCAGCTGGAGTACTCCTGGATCAAGGAGTTCGATCCCCGGTTCAACGTCAAGTACCGCGACGACAAGAGCTATCCCTACCTCGCGGTCACGCTCAACGAGGAATTCCCCCGCGTCCAGGTCATGCGCGGCGCGAAGAAGAAGGGCGTGCGCTACTTCGGTCCGTACGGGCACGCGTGGGCCATCCGCGAGACCGTCGACCTGATGCTCCGGGTCTTCCCCGTGCGCACCTGCTCCGCCGGTGTCTTCAAGAACGCCGAGCGGACCGGACGCCCCTGTCTCCTCGGCTACATCGGCAAGTGCTCAGCCCCGTGCGTCGGGCGCGTCACCCCCGAGGAGCACCGGGATCTGGCCGAGGACTTCTGCGACTTCATGGCAGGCCGCACAGGGACGTACATCCGCCGCCTCGAGAAGGACATGATGCAGGCGGCCGAGGAGATGGAGTACGAGCGTGCGGCCCGGCTGCGCGACGACGCCGGGGCGCTGAAGAGGGCCATGGAGAAGAGCGCCGTCGTCCTCGCCGACGCCACCGACGCCGACCTGATCGCCGTCGCCGAGGACGAGCTCGAAGCGGCGGTCCAGATCTTCCACGTCCGCGGCGGACGAGTGCGGGGGCAGCGCGGCTGGGTCACCGACAAGGTCGAGGCCGTCAACACGGCGGGCCTGGTCGAGCACGCGCTCCAGCAGCTCTACGGGGAGGAGTCGGGCGACTCCGTCCCCAAGGAGGTGCTGGTCCCCGCGCTCCCCGAGGACCCCGACGCGGTGTCCGAGTGGCTCGCGGGCCGCAGGGGGTCCCAGGTCAGCCTGCGCATCCCGCAGCGGGGCGACAAGAAGGACCTGATGGGCACGGTCCAGCGCAACGCCCAGCAGGCGCTGGGGCTGCACAAGACCAAGCGCGCCTCCGACCTCACGACGCGCTCGCGTGCCCTGGAGGAGATCGCCGAGGCGCTCGGGCTGGGGACCGCTCCGCTGCGCGTCGAGTGCTTCGACATCTCGCACCTCCAGGGCGACGACGTGGTCGCGTCGATGGTGGTCTTCGAGGACGGCCTCGCACGCAAGAGCGAATACCGCCGCTTCCAGATCAAGGGCTTCGAGGGCCAGGACGACGTCCGGTCGATGCACGAGGTCATCGGCCGCCGCTTCAGGCGCTACCTGCAGGAGAAGGAGCGGACGGGGGAGTGGGAGGAGACCCCGGCGCCCACCGGCCCCGTCCCCGCACCCGCGGAGCTCGCGCCCGGCGGTCCCGTGCCCGGTCAGCCGGCGCCCGGTGAGCCGGTGTCCGGTGCGGTCGCGCCCGAAGCGCAGGACCCGGCCCTCGTCCGCGAGGAGCCCCGCGAGGACGACGGCCGCCCCAAGCGCTTCGCCTACCCGCCCCAGCTCGTCGTCGTCGACGGAGGCCGGCCACAGGTGGCCGCCGCCAAGCGCGCGCTCGACGAGCTGGGCATCGACGACATCGCCGTCTGCGGTCTCGCGAAGCGCCTCGAAGAGGTCTGGCTGCCCGATGACGACGATCCGGTGGTCCTGCCCCGCTCCAGCGAGGGGCTCTATCTCCTCCAGCGCATCCGGGACGAGGCCCACCGCTTCGCCATCACCTACCAGCGGGCCAAGCGGGCCAAGCGCATCCGCAGCAGCCCCCTGGACGACGTCCCGGGCCTCGGCGAGACCCGCAAGCAGGCGCTGATCAAGCACTTCGGCTCCGTCAAGAAGCTGCGGCAGGCGACAATCGACGAGATCTGCGGAGTGCCGGGGATAGGGCGCAGGACCGCGGAATCGGTGGCCGCCGCCTTCGCCGCGGCCGCCCCGGCGGCACCCGCCGTGAACACCGCCACTGGAGAGATCATTGAAGAGGACGACGGGGGCAGCAGGACATGACCGACCACGCGTATGAACAGCAGAACGAACGCGGCCGAGCAGACGGAGCAGCACACATGAGTACGGGAAGCACCGCGGAGAAGGCCGAGGCCACCACGCCCGCCATCCCCGAGCTGGTGATCATCTCCGGCATGTCGGGCGCCGGGCGCAGCACCGCCGCCAAGTGTCTGGAGGACCTCGGCTGGTTCGTCGTCGACAACCTGCCGCCCGCGCTGATCCCCACGATGGTGGAGCTCGGCGCCCGGTCCCAGGGCAACGTCGCCCGCATCGCCGTCGTCGTCGACGTACGGGGCCGCCGCTTCTTCGACAATCTCCGGGAGTCCCTCGCGGACCTGGAGGCCAAGCACGTCACCCGGCGGATCGTCTTCCTGGAGTCCTCCGACGACGCGCTCGTACGCCGTTTCGAATCGGTCCGCCGTCCGCACCCGCTCCAGGGCGACGGCCGCATCGTCGACGGCATCGCGGCCGAGCGTGACCTGCTGCGTGAGCTGCGCGGCGACGCCGACCTCGTCATCGACACGTCCAGCCTCAACGTGCACGAGCTGCGGGCCAAGATGGACGCGCAGTTCGCCGGCGACGAGGAGCCGGAGCTGCGGGCGACGGTGATGTCGTTCGGCTACAAGTACGGGCTGCCGGTCGACGCCGACCTCGTCGTCGACTGCCGCTTCCTGCCGAACCCGCACTGGGTCCCGGAGCTCCGCCCCTTCACCGGGCTCAACGAGGAGGTGTCCGACTACGTCTTCGACCAGCCGGGCGCCAAGGAATTCCTCAACCAGTACACCGAGCTGCTCCAGCTCATCGCCGCCGGTTACCGCCGCGAGGGCAAGCGTTACGTGACCATCGCCGTGGGGTGCACGGGCGGCAAGCACCGCTCCGTGGCGATGTCCGAGAAGCTGGCCGCCCGGCTGGCCACCGAAGGGATCGAGACCGTCCTCGTCCACCGGGACATGGGGCGCGAGTGACCAGTCGCAATCCGCGTCAGCGCAGGCTGAGCAGGGCCACGGCCGCGCTCTCCGGCCGTAAGCGCGGCGCACAGCCCAAGGTCGTCGCCCTCGGCGGCGGCATGGGCCTCTCGGCCTCGCTCACGGCGCTGCGCCGGATCACCGGCGATCTCACCGCCGTCGTGACCGTCGCCGACGACGGCGGTTCCAGCGGCCGGCTCCGCGAGGAGCTCGGCGTCCTCCCGCCGGGCGACCTGCGCAAGGCGCTCGCCGCGCTCTGCGGGGACGACGAGTGGGGCCAGACCTGGGCCCAGGTCATCCAGCACCGCTTCGAGTCCAAGGGCGATCTGCACGAGCACGCGGTGGGCAACCTGCTCATCGTCGCCCTCTGGGAGCAGCTGGGCGACCATGTCCAGGCCCTCGACCTGGTCGGCAAGCTGCTCGGAGCGCACGGCAGGGTGCTGCCGATGTCCGCCGTCCCCCTGGAGCTCCAGGCCCTCGTACGGGGGCACGACCCGGAGCGCCCCGACGAGACGGTCACCGTGCGCGGACAGGCGACGGTGGCGCTGACCCCGGGGGAGGTGCAGTCGGTCCACCTCGTACCGGCCGATCCGCCCGCGGTTCCCGAGGCGGTCGCCGCCGTTCTGGACGCCGATTGGGTGGTTCTGGGCCCAGGGTCCTGGTTTTCCTCCGTGATTCCGCATCTGCTGGTCCCGGAGCTGCTCGACGCACTGGTGACCACGAAGGCCCGTAAGGTCCTCTCGCTGAACCTCGCACCACAGCCCGGTGAAACAGAAGGGTTCTCACCGCAGCGTCATTTGGAGGTTTTGGGACGACACGCCCCTAAACTCGCCATGGACGTGGTGCTGGCCGACGAGGCCGCCGTGCCCGACCGCGAGTCCCTCGCCGACGCCGCACAGCGGCTCGGAGCCGCGGTCGAGCTGGCCCCCGTGGCCTCACCCGACGGCGTTCCGATTCATGATCCGGAGCTGTTGGCCGCCGCGTACGACCGTATTTTTCGGATGCATGGAAGGATCGGCCCATGGCGATGACGCCAGCGGTGAAGGACGAAATCTCTCGGCTTCCCGTGACCCGGACCTGCTGCAGAAAGGCAGAGGTCTCGGCGATTCTCCGGTTCGCGGGCGGGCTGCACCTGGTGAGCGGCCGGATCGTGATCGAGGCCGAGCTGGACACGGGGAGCGCGGCGCGCCGGCTGAAGCGGGACATCCTGGAGATCTTCGGGCACAGCTCGGAGCTGATCGTGATGGCCCCCGGCGGACTGCGGCGCGGTTCGCGCTTCGTCGTACGCGTGGTGGCGGGCGGCGACCAGCTGGCCCGCCAGACCGGCCTGGTGGACGGCCGCGGCCGTCCCATCCGGGGCCTCCCCCCGCAGGTGGTCTCGGGGGCCACCTGCGACGCGGAGGCCGCCTGGCGGGGAGCCTTCCTGGCCCACGGTTCGCTCACCGAGCCGGGCCGCTCCTCCTCGCTGGAGGTGACCTGCCCCGGCCCGGAGGCCGCCCTGGCCCTGGTGGGCGCGGCCCGCAGGCTCTCCATCGCCGCCAAGGCGCGCGAGGTGCGGGGGGTGGACCGTGTCGTCGTCCGTGACGGGGACGCGATCGGCGCGCTGCTGACCCGCCTGGGAGCCCATGACGCGGTGCTCGCCTGGGAGGAGCGCCGGATGCGGCGCGAGGTCCGCGCCACGGCCAACCGGCTCGCCAACTTCGACGACGCCAATCTCCGCCGCTCCGCCCGTGCCGCGGTCGCCGCGGGCGCCCGCGTGGGGCGCGCGCTGGAGATCCTGGGCGAGGAGGTCCCGGAGCACCTCGCGGCGGCCGGACGGCTGCGCATGGAGCACAAGCAGGCCTCGCTGGAGGAGCTGGGAGCGCTCGCCGACCCGCCGCTGACCAAGGACGCGGTCGCGGGCCGGATCAGGCGCCTGCTGGCCATGGCCGACAAGCGGGCCCAGGACCTCGGTATCCCCGGCACGGAATCGACCCTCAGCGAGGAGCTGGCCGACGGCCTCGTGGGCTGACAGCCGCGTCAGGGCCCCGGCCGCCCTCTCGGGCGCGGCCGGGGCCCTGACGCCTTCCGGCGGCAGGAAGCGGGGTGCCGGGCGCCTGGAGGCCGCGGCCGGCAATATTTTCCCTGGCCGGGGCGGGAGTCTTCCGTATGGGACGTAGAGCTTTTTCTGCAATGGTTTTCCGAGCGTCGCCCCGCACGATTGAGCGGGCGAACTCATCAGTTCCACTGTCCGCGTCCCCCGGAAGTGTGCCGTCGGCCTGCCAATTTCAGCGATTGAGTACTGCTCCGCACAATTGAGCGTGGGGCTTGCGGGGTGCCCCCGGCGTTTGGCGGAAAATGATCCGCGGAAACCATTGCCGACGCCCCCTGGTCGGTGGAACCGGGACAACTGAGCCGACATCAGTGACTCCCGGTGACAAGAGGGCGGCGGCTGCCCTCGCGCCGCAAGAGGCCCGGCCACACCGGGTGTTGACGCTTGGTGACCGGGTGGTGCGGCGGCCGGCCCCGCTGGTTCCATCGACCGGAATCCCTTGCTCCTACTCGGGAGTAAGGGGATCCCTTTCCGCACCACCGCTCTCGATGTCACTCCGGAGCCTTCGGAGAGGTAGGGTCGGAGGCGGTCGGGGACATCCCTATAAAACTCGCCGGCATCGAAACCGGCGTTCCTAACGAGGAGATCGGTTCGTGACGATCCGCGTAGGCATCAACGGCTTTGGCCGCATCGGTCGTAACTACTTCCGCGCGCTGCTGGAGCAGGGTGCGGACATCGAGATCGTGGCTGTCAACGACCTGGGTGACACTGCGACCACGGCTCACCTGCTGAAGTACGACACCATTCTGGGTCGTCTCAAGGCAGAGGTCAGCCACACCGCCGACACCATCACCGTCGACGGTCACACCATCAAGGTGCTCTCCGAGCGCAACCCGGCCGACATCCCCTGGGGTCAGCTGGGCGTCGACATCGTCATCGAGTCGACCGGCATCTTCACCAAGAAGGCCGACGCCGAGAAGCACATCGCCGGTGGCGCCAAGAAGGTCCTCATCTCGGCTCCGGCCAAGGACGAGGACATCACCATCGTGATGGGCGTCAACCAGGACAAGTACGACGCGGCCAACCACCACGTCATCTCCAACGCCTCCTGCACCACCAACTGTGTGGCGCCGATGGCCAAGGTTCTCGACGAGAACTTCGGCATCGTCAAGGGCCTGATGACGACGGTCCACGCGTACACGAACGACCAGCGCATCCTGGACTTCCCGCACTCGGACCTGCGTCGCGCCCGCGCCGCCGCCGAGAACATCATCCCGACCACGACGGGCGCCGCCAAGGCGACCGCCCTGGTCCTCCCGCAGCTCAAGGGCAAGCTCGACGGCATCGCGATGCGCGTCCCGGTCCCGACCGGCTCCGCCACCGACCTCGTCGTGACCCTTCAGCGCGAGGTCACCAAGGACGAGGTCAACGCCGCGTTCAAGAAGGCGTCCGACGACGGCGACCTCAAGGGCTTCCTGACCTACACCGAGGACCCGATCGTGTCCTCGGACATCGTCGGAGACCCGTCGTCCTGCACCTTCGACTCCTCCCTGACCATGGTCCAGGAGGGCAACTCGGTGAAGATCCTCGGCTGGTACGACAACGAGTGGGGTTACTCCAACCGCCTCGTCGACCTGACCGTCTTCGTCGGCGGCCAGCTCTGATCCTAGGATCGACAGGCATCCAGGTGTGATGTGAGGGGCTCGGACGGCGCGACGCGGCGCCGTCCGAGCCCCCTCGCATGCTCATCCGTCCTTCCAAGGAGTATGGGAACAGAGATGAAGACGATCGACGAACTTCTCGACGAAGGGGTCGCGGGCAAGCGGGTATTCGTCCGCGCCGACCTCAACGTGCCGCTGGACGGCACCACGATCACCGATGACGGCCGCATCCGCGCCGTCCAGCCGACGATCGCCCGGCTCGCCGCAGCCGGCGCGCGGGTCGTCGTCGCCTCGCACCTGGGCCGCCCCAAGGGCGCCCCGGACCCGGCCTTCTCGCTCGCCCCCGCCGCCGCGCGCCTGGGCGAGCTGCTCGGTGCCGA
The DNA here is from genome assembly GCF_045039765.1 of Streptomyces sp. NBC_01166. Taxonomy (NCBI): domain Bacteria; kingdom Bacillati; phylum Actinomycetota; class Actinomycetes; order Kitasatosporales; family Streptomycetaceae; genus Streptomyces; species Streptomyces sp. NBC_01166. Next base: position 2,149,639 of record NZ_CP108613.1, on the reverse strand, counting down.
GGTCGCCTTCGCGACCGACACCGTCGGCGAGTCCGCCCGCTCCACGGTCGCCGCTCTCACCGACGGCCAGGTGGCCGTCATCGAGAACCTCCGCTTCAACGCCGGCGAGACGTCGAAGGACGACGCCGAGCGCGGCGCCTTCGCCGATCAGCTCGCCGAGCTCGCCGACGTGTACGTGGGCGACGGCTTCGGTGCCGTCCACCGCAAGCACGCGTCGGTCTTCGACCTCCCGGCCCGGCTGCCGCACGCGGCCGGAAGCCTGATCGCCACCGAGGTCGGTGTCCTGAAGAAGCTCACCGAGGACGTCACGCGCCCCTACGCCGTAGTCCTCGGCGGCTCGAAGGTCTCCGACAAGCTCGGGGTCATCGACCACCTGCTGGAGAAGGCCGACCGCATCCTCATCGGCGGCGGGATGGCCTACACCTTCCTCAAGGCCAAGGGGTACGAGGTCGGCAGCTCCCTCCTCCAGGAGGACCAGATCCCGGCGGTGCTCGAATACCTCAAGCGCGCCGAGGAGAAGGGTGTGGAGTTCGTGCTCCCCGTCGACGTCGTCGTCTCGGAGAAGTTCCCCGACCTCAAGGCCAAGACCCCGGGCAACCCCACCACCGTCGCCGCCGACGCCATTCCCGCCGGCGCGATGGGGCTGGACAACGGCCCGGAGACCAACAAGCTGTACGCCTCGAAGCTCGCCGATGCGGCCACCGTCTTCTGGAACGGCCCGATGGGCGTCTTCGAGCACCCCGACTACGCCGAGGGCACCAAGGCGGTCGCCCAGGCCCTCGTCGACTCCGAGGCCTTCACCGTCGTCGGCGGCGGCGACTCCGCGGCCGCCGTCCGCATCCTGGGCTTCGACGAGAACGCATTCGGCCACATCTCGACCGGTGGCGGCGCCAGCCTCGAATACCTCGAGGGCAAGACGCTTCCCGGCCTCGCCGCACTGGAGGACTGACCTTTCATGACCACCCGCACCCCGCTCATGGCGGGCAACTGGAAGATGAACCTCAACCACCTCGAGGCCATCGCCCACGTCCAGAAGCTCGCTTTCGCCCTGGCCGACAAGGACTACGACGCGGTCGAGGTCGCCGTCCTGCCGCCCTTCACCGACCTGCGCTCCGTGCAGACGCTGGTCGACGGCGACAAGCTGAAGATCAAGTACGGCGCCCAGGACGTCTCGGCGCACGACTCCGGCGCGTACACCGGTGAGATCTCCGGCCCCATGCTCGCCAAGCTGAAGTGCACGTTCGTCGCCGTCGGCCACAGCGAGCGCCGCCAGTACCACGGTGAGAACGACGAGATCTGCAACGCCAAGGTGAAGGCCGCGTTCAGGCACGGCCTGACCCCGATCCTCTGCGTCGGTGAGGGCCTGGACATCCGCAAGGCGGGTGACCAGGTGTCCTACACGCTGGCGCAGCTCGACGGCGCCCTGAAGGACGTCCCGGCCGAGCAGGCCGAGTCCATCGTGATCGCCTACGAACCGGTCTGGGCCATCGGGACCGGCGAGGTCGCAACCCCCGAGGACGCCCAGGAGGTCTGCGGCGCGATCCGCGGCCGTCTCGCGGAGCTGTACTCGCAGGAGCTGGCCGACGCGGTCCGTATCCAGTACGGCGGCTCGGTGAAGTCCGGCAACGTCGCGGCCATCATGGCGCAGCCCGATGTCGACGGTGCCCTCGTCGGCGGCGCCGCCCTCGACGCCGACGAGTTCGTCAAGATCGTCCGCTTCCGCGACCAGTGAGTATGCGGTAGCGCGGATCCGTCGTACCCTTGCGGGGGCCGAGGGGGGTCTACCCCCGGGCCCCCGCTGTTCGTACATGCAGTCCTAGGAATTCCGGAAAGTAGGGACCAGCCGTGGTTTTGGCGTTCGAGATCGCCCTGATCGTCTTCAGCCTGCTGCTGATGCTGCTGGTGCTGATGCACAAGGGGAAGGGCGGCGGCCTTTCCGACATGTTCGGTGGTGGCATGCAGTCCTCCGTCGGTGGCTCCTCGGTCGCGGAGCGGAACCTCGACCGCATCACCGTCGTCGTCGGTCTGGGCTGGTTCGCGTGCATTGTCGTCCTTGCTCTGCTCATCAAGCTGGACAGCTGACGCGTCGTCCGCAATTCCTGGTGAGGGTGTAACTCCTTTCACTGGACGCGCGTTGGGCCTTACGTAGACTGGGGCATCTTCGAGCACCATCACGCAGGGAGTTACGACCGTGGCAAGTGGCAACGCGATCCGGGGAAGCCGGGTCGGAGCGGGGCCGATGGGGGAGGCCGAGCGCGGCGAGTCCGCGCCACGGGCCCGCATCTCCTTCTGGTGCTCGAACGGGCACGAGACGCAGCCGAGCTTCGCCCATGACGCGCAGGTACCGGAGACCTGGGACTGCCCGCGCTGCGGCTTCCCGGCCGGACAGGACCGGGACAGCCCGCCGGCCCCGCCGCGCACCGAGCCGTACAAGACGCACCTGGCGTACGTACGCGAGCGGCGCAGCGACGCGGACGGCGAGGCGATCCTCGCCGAAGCCCTCGCGAAACTCCGCGGCGAGATCTAGGGCTTCTCGTTCGGATCAGGCTGGGCTCGCGGGGCCCGGCACGCACATCGCTGCGTTGTCCTCACTCGACAACGCTCCGCGTTGTCCCGATCCTCCGCCTTGCACCTGCACGCACCAGGCCCCGCTCCCTGATCCGGCCTGATCCAAACGGAAGACCCTCACTTTTCACCGGCCGGTCACCCCCTGGGTGCCCGGCCGGAATCAGCATGTCGTCCACCAGCTCGCCGATGCCCCGTCGGGCCCTCCAGATCAATTAGGTTGGAGGGGCAGCGGGGAAGGTTGCAGGTACGAGAGAAGTGGGCGATTTCCGGGATGAACGCACAAAGCCGAACCAAGCTCAACCAGATGCCCGAGTGGACGGCTCTCGGCAAGCACCGTGAGCAGCTCGGGGGGACCCATCTGAGGCAGCTGTTCGCGGACGCGCCGGACCGGGGGAAGCAGTACACCCTCCGGGTCGGCGACCTCCACATCGACTACTCCAAGCACCTGGTCACCGACGAGACGCTGCGGCTTCTGCGCGAGCTCGCCGCCGCCACGGACGTGGCCGGGCTGCGGGACTCGATGTTCCGCGGGGAGAAGATCAACACGACCGAGGACCGCGCCGTCCTGCACACCGCGCTCCGCGCGCCGCGTGGCGCCGTGATCGAGGTCGACGGCGAGAACGTGGTGCCGGCCGTGCACGCCGTCCTCGACAGGATGGCCGCCTTCTCCGACCGGATCCGGTCGGGCGGGTGGACCGGTCACACCGGCAAGCCGATCAAGAACATCGTCAACATCGGTATCGGCGGCTCGGACCTCGGCCCCGCCATGGCGTACGAGGTGCTGCGCTCCTTCACGGACCGCTCGCTCACCGTCCGCTTCGTGTCGAACGTCGACGGCGCCGACCTCCATGAGGCGGTACAGGGCCTCGACCCGGCCGAGACCCTCTTCATCGTCGCGTCCAAGACCTTCACGACGATCGAGACCATCACCAACGCCACCTCCGCCCGCGACTGGCTGCTCACCGAGCTGAGGGCCGGTCAGGACGCCGTCGCCAAGCACTTCGTGGCACTGTCGACCAACGCGGAGAAGGTCGCGGACTTCGGCATCGACACGGCCAACATGTTCGAGTTCTGGGACTGGGTCGGAGGCCGGTACTCCTACGACTCGGCGATCGGCCTGTCGCTGATGATCGCCATCGGGCCGGACCGGTTCCGCGAGATGCTCGACGGCTTCCGCCTCGTCGACGAGCACTTCCGCACCGCCCCCGCCGAGGAGAACGCCCCGCTGCTGCTGGGCCTTCTGGGCATCTGGTACGGCCAGTTCTTCGACGCGCAGTCGCACGCGGTGCTGCCCTACAGCCACTATCTGTCCAAGTTCACCGCGTACTTGCAGCAGCTGGACATGGAGTCCAACGGCAAGTCCGTGGACCGGGACGGCGATCCGGTGGAGTGGGAGACAGGCCCGGTCGTCTGGGGCACCCCCGGCACCAACGGGCAGCACGCCTACTACCAGCTGATCCACCAGGGCACCAAGATCATCCCAGCCGACTTCATCGGCTTCGCCGCACCGGTCCAGGACCTGCTGCCCGGGCTGATCGCCCAGCACGACCTGCTGATGGCCAACTTCTTCGCCCAGACCCAGGCGCTCGCCTTCGGCAAGACGCCCGAGGAGGTCCGCGCCGAGGGCGTGCCCGAGGAGCTCGTGCCGCACAAGACGTTCCGCGGCAACCACCCGACGACCACGATCCTCGCGGACCGCCTCACCCCGTCGGTGCTCGGCCAGCTGATCGCGCTGTACGAGCACAAGGTCTTCGTCCAGGGCGCCGTCTGGAACATCGACTCCTTCGACCAGTGGGGCGTCGAGCTCGGCAAGGTCCTCGCCAAGAAGATCGAGCCGGTCCTCACCGAGGGCACCGGCGGCGAACAGCTGGACAGCTCCACCGCCGCGCTCGTCTCGACGTACCGCTCGCTGCGGGGCCGCTGAGCGATGACCACGGGGGAGGGGACGATACGGCTCAGGCCGCCGCGCAACGCGCCCGACCGCCGGGCCGTCAGCTGGTGGCGGGCCCAGTGGCTGCTGCTGACCGCGGCTCCGGTCGCGGTCCTCGGCATCCTGGGCGCGCTCATCGGGCCCGCCAGATTCTGGCTGCTGATGCCCGCCGCCGTGCTCGGCGCCGTCGGCCTGCTGTGCGCCGTCCTCTTCCCCCTCTGGTGGTTCCGCACCCACCGCTGGGAGGTCACCGACGAGGCGGTCTATGTGAGCACCGGGGCCTTCCTGCGGGAGTGGCGGATCGCGCCGATGTCCCGCATCCAGACCGTGGACACCGTGCGGGGCCCGCTGGAACAGCTCTTCGGGCTGGCGACGGTCACCGTCACCACCGCGTCCGCCAAGGGCGCCGTACAGATCGAAGGCCTGACGCACGAGGCCGCGGCCGAGCTCGCCGAGCGGCTGACCCGGATCACCCAGGAGACCCCCGGGGACGCCACATGAGCACGGCCGTCGACAGCGGCCCCGGCTGGCGGCGGCTCCATCGACGGACGGTCCTGGTCACCGCGCTGGTCACGGCGGGGGTCGCCGCGGGCGCGGCCGTGCCGGTCACGGTCGCGTTGTCAGGCCGTCTCGGATACGCGGCCGCCATCGGCTGGGTCCTGGCGGGCGCCGCCCTGCTGATCGGCTGCGCGGCCGCCGGTGACTACGTGCGGTGGCGGCGTACCCGCTACCGGGTCGGCACCGAGCGCGTCGACCTGCACACCGGGCTTCTCCTGGTGAAGCGCCGCTCGCTGGCCCGCGAGCGGATCCGCAGCGTCGACCTCACCGCCCATCCGCTGCTGCGGATCCTGGGGCTGGTCTCGGTGCGCATCGGCACCGGTGAGCACTCGGGCGGCGACTCCACGCTCACGCTGGACCCCGTTTCCCGCCCCGAGGGCGAGCGGCTGCGCCGAGAGCTCCTCGACCGCGCCGCATCCGGGTCCTCCGGAACGCACCGCGACGGGGAACTGGCCACGCTCGACCTCCGCTGGGTCCGCTACGCACCCGTCTCCTTCGTCGCGCCCATGCTCGGCGGCGCGGCCGTCGGCGGTGTGATGCAGGTCAGTGACTGGGTCGGGGCGCAGGCCGAGGTGATCAACTGGATCGCCGACCGCTTCCGGGACACGCCGCTGGTCTGGGCGATCGTCACCCTGGTCGTGGCGGCGCTGGTCGCCGGTGTCGTCGGGGCACTCGGCCTGTGGATCGAGATGTGGTGGAACTACCGCCTGGAGCGCGAACCGGGAGGCACCCTGCGGGTGCGGCGTGGGCTGCTGACCGCGCGTTCCCTGTCCGTCGAGGAGCGGCGGCTGCGCGGGGTGGACCTGGTGGAGCCACTGGGCGTACGGCTGGCGGGCGCCGCCAGGGTGGACGCGATCACGACGGGTCTGGCCAAGAACGAGGAGGCGCGGAGCGCCGACCACAACACCCTCCTGCCGGCCGTGCCCCGCACGCTGGCCGACACCATCGCCGCCGAGGTGCTGCGCGAGCCGGTCTCCCCGACGGGCGCCCCCCTGACCGGCCACCCCCTCGCCGCCAGGGGCCGCCGGCTCCGCCGTGCCCTGTCCGTCGCCCTGGCACCCGTGCTGGTCCAGGTGGTCCTGGGTGTCCTGCTGACGCCCGTGCTGCTCTGGACCGCGCTCGCCTGCGCGGTGGTGTCCGTGCCTGTCGCCGTGCTCCTGGCCGTCGACGCGTACCGCTCGCTTGGGCACACGCTCACCGGCGGGTACCTGGTGACCCGGTCCGGTTCGGTCCGGCGGTCCACGGCGGCCCTGCAGCGGGCGGGTGTGATCGGGTGGACGGTGAGGCAGTCCTGGTTCCAGCGCCGGGCCGGGCTGCTGAGCGTCACCGCCACGACGGCCGCCGGAGGCGGCGCCTACACGGCGCACGACACCGACGCGTCCGAAGGTCTCGGCTTCGCCTCCGACGCCGTACCGGGGCTGCTGGAGCCCTTCCTGGACCGCGACTGAGGCGAGGGGCACGGCCCGCGAGCCCTCCCGGAGGTCACTGGTCGAGGGCCGTCGCTGTCACGGAGAAGGGCTGCCCAGGTGCCCCGCGTCGAGGAGGCGGACACGGTGGGGCCGGGACGTGGGGTACTTCTGCTCATCCGCTCCAGCCGTGCGGCAGGAGCGGCGAAAAAGACGGGCCGCGCGGCCCCACGACAGCGAACGGCCCGCCGCGCTACGGAGAGCGGGGCGGGCCGTTCGTTCGGTGCTCTGTTACGCCGAGGCGGGCGGATACAGCGCACGCGGCAGCTTCGAGGCCGCCGCGGCGTCCAGCAGCCACAACGTGCGGCTGCGGCCGTAGGCCCCTGCCGCCGGCGCCTGGATCTCCCCGGCCCCGGACAGCGCGATCTCGGCCGCCTCCGCCTTGTCCTCGCCCGCGGCCAGGAGCCACACCTCGCGCGCCGCCCGGATGGCGGGCAGCGTGAGCGAGACGCGGGTGGGCGGCGGCTTGGGAGCGCCGTGCACACCGACGACGGTGCGCTCGGTCTCCCGCACCGCGGGCAGCTCCGGGAAGAGCGACGCGACATGCGTGTCCGGGCCGACGCCCAGCATCAGCACGTCGAACGTCGGCACGGGCCCATGGTCCTCCGGGCCCGCCGCGGCGGCGAGTTCCGCCGCGTAACCCGCGGCCGCGGCGTCGGCGTCGCCGCCGTACGGCCCGTCGGACGCGGGCATCGCGTGGACCCGGGAGGGATCCAGCTCCACCTTGTCCAGCAGGGCCTCACGGGCCTGCGTGACATTGCGCTCCGGATCGCCCTCGGGCAGGAACCGCTCGTCGCCCCACCACAGATCGAGCCGCGACCAGTCGACCGCGTCCCGGGCGGGCGAGCCGGCGAGCGCGGCCAGCAGGCCGTTGCCGTTTCGCCCACCGGTGAGGACCACCGAGGCGGCACCGCGAGCGGCCTGGGCGTCCACGATCTTCGTGATCAGCCTGGCCGCCGCGGCCTGGGCCATCAGCTCCTTGTCGCGGTGCACGACGAGCTGCGGAGCACTCACTTCGACGCCGCCTTCTTGGCCGCCGCCTTCTTCGCGGCAGGGGCGGCGGAACCCGCGGGCTCCGGCCGCTTCTGCCCCGTACCGACGGACGACGGCTCCGTGGGCCCGCCGAGGCGCTCCACGCCGAACTTAACCGTGGCCTCGTAGATGTTGTCCGGGTCCAGACGGCGCAGCTCCTCCGCGAGGAGCTCGGCGGTCTCCCGCCGCTTCAGCGCGACCGCACGGTCCGGCTGCCCGGCCATGCAGAGCGTCGCCAGCGAACCGTCGGGACGGTCCAGGACGATCACGCCGTTCTTGGTCTCCAGCCGCACGGCCGTCAGACCGGGACCACCGGAGAGGGTGCGCTCCACCGGTACCCCGAGACGGTCCGCGAGCCACATGGCCAGCAGTTCGCAGCTCGGGTTGTCGGACTCGCCCTCGACCGTTGCCGAGATGACCTTCGCCGGCTGCTGGTCGAGCGCCGCCGCCAGCATCGAGCGCCACGGCGTGATGCGCGTCCAGGCCAGGTCGGTGTCCCCTGGCCGGTACGTCGCCGCGCGCACCGACAGCTCGTCGAGCGGGTGCTCGGCGGAGTAGGTGTCGGTGATACGACGCTGGGCGAGCGCGCCCAGCGGGTCCTTCGCCGGATCCGCCGGAGCGTCCTCGGGCCACCACGCCACCACCGGAGCGTCCGGCAGCAGCAGCGGCAGGACGACGGACTGGGCGTGGTTGGCCAGCTCGCCGTGCAGACGCAGGACGACGGTCTCGCCCGAGCCGGCGTCGGAGCCGACCCGGATCTCGGCGTCGAGCCGGGCGTCGCGCCGTGCACGCGGCGAACGGCTGACCCTCTTGATCACCACGATGATCCGTGAGGGGTGCTCGCGCGAGGAGTCGCTCGCCGCCTTGAGGGAGTCGTAGGCGTTCTCCTCGTCCGTGACGATGACGAGGGTGAGGACCATGCCGACGGCGGGGGAGCCGATGGACCTGCGGGCCGAGATGAGGGCCTGGTTGATCTTGCTGGACGTGGTTTCCGTGAGATCGATCTTCATGGCCGGCGCCAGCTCCGTCCGTCGCGTGCGAGCATGTCGTCGGCCTCGGCCGGACCCCAGGTGCCGGCCGCGTACTGGGCGGGCTTGCCGTGCTTGTCCCAGTACTCCTCGATCGGGTCGAGGATGTTCCAGGAGAGCTCGACCTCCTGGTGGCGCGGGAAGAGGTTGGCGTCGCCGAGCAGGACATCGAGGATGAGCCGCTCGTACGCCTCCGGGCTGGACTCCGTGAAGGACTCGCCGTAGGCGAAGTCCATCGTGACGTCCCGAACCTCCATGGAGGTGCCGGGGACCTTGGAGCCGAACCGGACCGTGACCCCCTCGTCCGGCTGCACCCGGATGACCAGGGCGTTGCCGCCGAGCTCCTCCGTGGCACCGGACTCGAAGGGCAGGTACGGGGCGCGCTTGAAGACGACCGCGATCTCGGTGACGCGGCGGCCGAGGCGCTTGCCGGTACGGAGGTAGAACGGCACGCCCGCCCAGCGCCGGTTGTTGATCGTCAGCTTGATCGCGGCGAAGGTGTCGGTCTTCGACTTGGGGTCGATGCCGTCTTCCTCGAGGTAGCCGGGCACCTCCTGGCCGCCCTGCCACGCGTGCGTGTACTGCCCGCGTACCGTGTGCTTGCCGAGGTCCTCGGGCAGCTCCACCGCCGTGAGCACCTTCAGCTTCTCGGCGACCAGCGCCTTGGGGTGGAAGGAGCCGGGCTCCTCCATCGCCGTCAGCGCCAGCAGCTGGAGCAGGTGGTTCTGGATGACGTCACGGGCAGCGCCGATGCCGTCGTAGTAACCGGCCCGGCCGCCGATGCCGATGTCCTCGGCCATCGTGATCTGGACGTGGTCGACGTACGACCTGTTCCAGATCGGCTCCCACATCGTGTTGGCGAAGCGCAGCGCCAGGATGTTCTGGACCGTCTCCTTGCCGAGGTAGTGGTCGATACGGAAGACCTCGTTCGGCGGGAAGACGTCGTGCACGAGCTGGTTGAGCTCCTGCGCGCTCTCCAGGTCGTGACCGAACGGCTTCTCGATGACCGCCCGCCGCCAGCTGCCTTCCTTCTGGTCGGCCAGCCCGTGCTTCTTGAGCTGCTGGACCACCTTGGGGAAGAACTTCGGCGGCACGGAGAGGTAGAAGGCGAAGTTTCCGCCCGTACCCTGCGCCTTGTCGAGCTCCTCGATCGTCGCCCTGAGGGTCTCGAAGGCGTCGTCGTCGTCGAAGTTGCCCTGGACGAAGCGCATGCCCTGGCTGAGCTGCTGCCAGACCTCTTCGCGGAACGGGGTGCGGGAATGCTCCTTCACGGCGTCGTGGACGACCTGGGCGAAGTCTTCGTCCTCCCAGTCGCGGCGCGCGAAGCCGATGAGCGAGAAGCCCGGTGGCAGCAGGCCGCGATTGGCCAGGTCGTAGACGGCGGGCATCAGCTTTTTACGGGACAAATCGCCCGTGACGCCAAAGATCACCAGGCCCGACGGCCCCGCGATACGCGGGAGCCGTCGGTCCTGAGCGTCACGGAGCGGGTTGGCTCCGGGAACACCAGACAAGGTGGTCAGCCCTCCGAAGGAGCGAGGCGCTTGAGTTCGGCCTCGGTGGAGTTGAGCAGGTCGTTCCAGGCGGACTCGAACTTCTCGACGCCCTCGTCCTCCAGCAGCTGGACGACGTCGTCGTAGCTGACCCCGAGCTTCTTGATCGCGTCGAGGTCGGCACGGGCCTGCTCGTAGCGGCCGGCGACGGTGTTGCCGGTGATCTCGCCGTGGTCGGCCACGGCGTCCAGCGTCGCCTCCGGCATGGTGTTCACCGTGTTGGGGGCGACGAGGTCGTCGACGTACAGGGTGTCCTTGAGGGACGGGTCCTTGACGCCGGTGGAGGCCCACAGCGGACGCTGCTTGTTCGCGTGCGCCTTGTCGAGGGCGGCCCAGCGGTCGCCCGCGAAGACCTCCTCGTACGCCTCGTAGGCCAGACGGGCGTTGGCGAGGGCGGACTTGCCCTTCGCGGCCTTCGCCTCGTCGCTGCCGATCGCGTCCAGGCGCTTGTCGATCTCGGTGTCCACGCGGGACACGAAGAAGGAGGCGACAGAGTGGATCTTGGAGAGGTCCAGGCCGGCGGCCTTCGCCTTCTCCAGGCCCGCCAGGTAGGCGTCCATGACCTCGCGGTAGCGCTCCAGCGAGAAGATCAGCGTCACGTTGACACTGATGCCCCGCCCGATGGTCTCCGTGATCGCCGGCAGGCCCGCCTTGGTCGCCGGGATCTTGATGAGCGTGTTCGGCCGGTCCACCAGCCAGGCCAGCTGCTTGGCCTCGGCGACCGTGGCCAGGGTGTTGTGGGCCAGGCGCGGGTCGACCTCGATGGAGACCCGGCCGTCCTGGCCGTCCGTCGCGTCGAAGACCGGACGCAGGATGTCGGCGGCGTCACGGACGTCCGCGGTCGTGATCATGCGGATCGCCTCCTCGACCGTCACCTTGCGGGCGGCGAGGTCGGTGAGCTGCTGGTCGTAACCGTCGCCCTGGGAGATCGCCTTCTGGAAGATCGACGGGTTGGTCGTGACACCCACGACGTGGCTCTGGTCGATCAGCTCGGCGAGGTTGCCGGACGTGATCCGCTTGCGCGACAGGTCGTCCAGCCAGATCGCCACGCCCTCGTCGGAGAGGCGCTTGAGTGCGTCTGTCATGAGAATTGCATCTCCTACTAGTCGTATGTCCGCGTCAGCGCGCGGCGGCGGCGAGAGATTCCCGGGCGGCTTCCGCCACGTGCGCGGCGGTGAAGCCGAACTCGCGGAAGAGGACCTTGGCGTCCGCCGACGCACCGAAGTGCTCCAGCGAGACGATCCGGCCGGCGTCGCCCACGTACCGGTGCCAGGTGAGGCCGATGCCCGCCTCGACGGCGACCCTGGCCTTCACGGACGGCGGCAGCACGCTGTCCTTGTACGCCTGGTCCTGCTCCTCGAACCACTCGACACACGGCATCGAGACCACACGGGTCGGCACACCGGCCGCCTGGAGCTCGTCGCGGGCCTCGACGGCCAGCTGGACCTCGGAGCCGGTGGCGATCAGAACGGCCTGCGCCTCGCCGCCCTCGGCGTCGAAGAGCACGTAGCCGCCCTTGGCGGTGTTCTCGTTCGCCGGGTAGGTGGGCACGCCCTGGCGGGTCAGCGCCAGACCGTGCGGGGCGCCCTTGCCGAACACCTTGGTCCAGCGGCGCAGGATCTCGCGCCAGGCGATGGCCGTCTCGTTGGCGTCGGCCGGCCGGACGACGTTCAGGCCCGGGATCGCGCGCAGCGAGGCGATGTGCTCGACCGGCTGGTGGGTCGGGCCGTCCTCGCCGAGGCCGATCGAGTCGTGCGTCCACACGTACGTCACCGGCAGGTGCATCAGCGCGGAGAGGCGTACGGCATTGCGCATGTAGTCGGAGAACACCAGGAAGGTGCCGCCGTAGATGCGGGTGTTGCCGTGCAGCGCGATGCCGTTCATGGCCGCGGCCATGGAGTGCTCGCGGATGCCGAAGTGGATCGTCCGGCCGTACGGGTCCGCCTCGGGCAGCGGGTTGCCGGCCGGGAGGAACGACGACGTCTTGTCGATCGTGGTGTTGTTCGAGCCGGCGAGGTCGGCGGAGCCGCCCCACAGCTCGGGGATGACACCGCCGAGTGCCTGGAGGACCTTGCCGGAGGCGGCACGCGTGGCGACCCCGTGGCCCGCCTCGAAGACCGGGAGGTGCTCCTCCCAGCCCGCGGGCAGCTCACCGGCGTCGATCCGGTCGAAGTCGGCGGCGCGCTCCGGGTTGGCGGTGCGCCAGGCGGCGAAGGACTTCTCCCACTCGGCCTTGGCCTCACGGCCGCGGTCCAGCGCCTCACGGGTGTGCGCGATGACCTCGTCGGAGACCTCGAAGGTCTTCTCCGGGTCGAAGCCGAGCACCCGCTTCGTGGCCGCGATCTCGTCGTCGCCGAGCGCCGAGCCGTGCGCGGCCTCGGTGTTCTGGGCGTTCGGGGCGGGCCAGGCGATGATCGAGCGGGCCGCGATGAACGACGGGCGCTCCGTCTCGGCCTTGGCGGCCTGCAGTGCGCGGTACAGACCCTCGGGGTCCAGGTCGCCGCTGGGCGACTGGTCCACGCGCTGGACGTGCCAGCCGTAGGACTCGTAGCGCTTCAGGGTGTCCTCGGAGACCGCGGTCTCCGTGTCGCCCTCGATCGAGATGTGGTTGTCGTCCCACAGCAGCACCAGGTTGCCGAGCTTCTGGTGGCCGGCCAGCGAGGACGCCTCGGCCGAGATGCCCTCCTGGAGGCAGCCGTCACCGGCGATGACCCAGATGGTGTGGTCGAACGGGGAGGTGCCGGGGGCCGCCTGCGGGTCGAAGAGACCGCGCTCGTAGCGGGATGCCATCGCCATGCCCACGGCGTTGGCGACACCCTGGCCCAGCGGGCCGGTCGTCGTCTCGACACCGGTGGTGTGCCCGTACTCCGGGTGGCCCGGCGTCTTGGAGCCCCAGGTGCGGAAAGCCTTGAGGTCGTCCAGCTCCAGGCCGTATCCGGCGAGGTAGAGCTGGATGTACAGCGTCAGGCTGGAGTGGCCCGCGGACAGTACGAACCGGTCGCGTCCGGTCCAGTCCGCGTCCGCCGGGTCGTGGCGCATCACCTTCTGGAAGAGGGTGTACGCGGCAGGAGCGAGGCTCATCGCCGTACCCGGGTGGCCGTTTCCGACCTTCTGTACGGCGTCCGCGGCGAGGACGCGGACGGTGTCCACGGCCCGCTGGTCCAATTCGGTCCACTGGAGGTCTGTGGTGGTCGGCTTGGTGCTCACCCTGAGTCAGGGCTCCTCTCCACTGTTTGTAAACCGGTGACTGGTTACCGCACCGGGCATTGTCGAGCCTACCCCCGTCGGAAGGCCGCACTTCTGCCCTTTCCACAGTGCGGGCGACCTGCGGAGTTCGCCTCCCGTATGAGCGCCTCCGTTCACTTCTGCGCCACCCCAACACGACCCCACCCCCGCGAAGAGCGGCGTATGCCCAACGTCTACAGTGGTGTGGTTCGCGCAAGTCTTTACTGGGCCTTCACGCCCGGAGCTTGCTGGGATTTCTCTGTCAGGGGTGTGCGTGACGGCCGTCGAGTCCCGACCCGCAGGGGTCGCCTTGACTCCGAGCCCAGGGGGCCATCGCCCGTTCGGGGCCCGCATCAAGGCATTCGTGGCTCTTACCAAGCCGCGCATCATCGAGCTGCTGTTGATCACCACCGTTCCGGTGATGTTCCTCGCCGCTCAGGGCGTGCCCGATCTTTGGCTCGTAGTTACCACCACCGTCGGCGGATATCTCTCCGCAGGCGGTGCCAATGCGCTCAACATGTATATCGACCGCGACATCGACGCGCTGATGGACCGTACGTCCCAGCGCCCGCTGGTCACGGGCATGGTGAGCCCCCGTGAGTGCCTGGCCTTCGGAATCGCCCTCGCGGTGATTTCCACGGTCTGGTTCGGGCTGCTCGTCAACTGGCTGTCCGCAGCCCTCTCGCTCGGCGCACTTCTGTTCTACGTCGTCGTCTACACGATGCTGCTGAAGCGCCGTACCTCGCAGAACATCGTGTGGGGTGGAATCGCGGGCTGCATGCCCGTGCTCATCGGCTGGTCCGCCGTGACGAATTCGATGTCCTGGGCCGCGGTGATCCTTTTCGCCGTCATCTTCTTCTGGACGCCGCCGCACTACTGGCCGCTCTCGATGAAGGTGAAGGAGGACTACGCCCGGGTCGGCGTCCCGATGCTCCCGGTCGTCGCTTCCAACCGCGTGGTGGCCCGCCAGATCGTCGTCTACAGCTGGGTCATGGTCGGGGTCTCGCTGCTGCTCACCCCGCTGGGCTACACCGGCTGGTTCTACACGGCCGTGGCCCTGCTGACCGGCGGCTTCTGGCTCTGGGAGGCGCACGGTCTGCAGAACCGTGCGAAGTCCGGCGTGACGGGCGCCAAGCTCAAGGAGATGCGGCTGTTCCACTGGTCCATCACCTATGTCTCGCTCCTCTTCGTCGCCGTCGCGGTGGACCCCTTCCTGAGGTAGCCGCACCGAAGACCTGCCGACGGGCGGGGGACGTGGCCGATGCCACGCCCCCCGCCCGTCGCCAGTTGATCTACCCGTCGGTAGCATCCTGTCCATGGCAGAGACGGCAGAGCCTCAGACGCAGCAGACGGACGACAGCAAGCACGCGGCCCGCGCGGAGCGCAGGGCTGCGAAGCTCGCCAAGCAGATCGGCGCCTTCGCCAAGGCGCACGGCGGCGCCGAGGGGCAGCTGGCCTACCTCGGCCAGATGGGCACCCGCATCGTGCTGGTCGGCGAGGACGGTGGCTGGGGCGACCTGGTCGCGCCCTCCTACGCCGTCGCCGAGAGCGCCACGCTGAAGGCGGGCATCACGGTCCACGAGGACTTCGACGGCGAGTTCGCGGCCAAGGTCCGCACGGGCCCGTACGAGTGGTCCCGGATGGCGGGCATCCAGGTCGGCGGCCCGTCCAACGACAAGGCCTAAGGCTTCTCGGGTTCGGCCGGCCGAGAGGCCGGTCCGAACTCCGCGCCCCGGCCGCGGGCCCAGGCCTCCCAGCCGTCCGCGTCGGTGGGCGTGGAGTAGTCGTCCGGGGAGTCGGTGTCCTTCGCGCGTACGAGGACACCCGTGCACCCGGAACAGTGCCGGATCGCCGAGCCCGACCGGCCGCTGCCCGCAGGCGCGTACGCCCGCTCAGCGAACGCCGCCGCCTTCTCACGGGCCCTGAGCCGTGCCCGCACCCGCCGGCGTGCCAGGAGCACCAGGACGGGGACGAGCAGAAGTTCGAGCAGGACCAGCTTCCAGGAGAAGCCGGCCACCAGCAGCAGCACCCCGGCCACCGGTATCAGCAGGGGCGCGCGGGTGGGTACCGCGGGGAGTTCGTCGCGGCGCAGGGGCTGGGCGCGGTCCTTGAAGGCCCCTACGTCGTAGCTCTTCTCGTAGAAACAGGCCATGCGGTGTGCCCCGGAGCACGAGCCCATCGCCCCACCTTCCCCCGGACGGACGCGCGGTCGTCGACCGGGACCATGGTGGAGGGCGGGGCGGCACCCGTCCAGCGGACGGACGCACTGTGTCCGAAACGCCGGGTGGAACGTGCCGGGGAGGCGGTCTTGCTCAGCGCGCGGCGGCGTGCTCCGGCAGCTCTCCGGCAGCCGCGGGCGCGGGAATGCCGGCGTCGGCCGCCGGGCGCTCGCGCAGCGACAGCAGCAGACGCAGCACCGCGATCCACAGCAGCGCCGAGCCGAACATGTGGAGGCCGACCAGGAGCTCGGGCACGTCGTTGAAGTACTGGACGTAACCGATACCGCCCTGCGCCACCAGCACGATCAGCAGGTCCCGGGCGCGTGCCCGGGTGTCCGCGGGGGCGTCGACGACGCGCAGGGCGAACCACATCGCGAGGGCCAGCACGCAGACGACCCAGGCGGCGATGGCGTGGATGTGCGCGGCGGCGCTCCAGTCCCACGGCATGCGCGGTACGTCGCTGCTGTCACCGGCGTGCTTGCCGGAGCCGGTCACGGTGGTGCCCAGGACGATCAGGAGGACCGTGGTGGCGACGATGGCCCAGGACAGCTGCCGCACCGGGCGCGGGGCGCGCGGACGCGGGGCTCCGTCGCCCTCGCCGATCCTCACCCAGGTGATCACGGCCACCGTGAGCAGGCAGTTGGCGAGCAGGAAGTGCCCGGCCACCGACCACGGGTTGAGACCCGCCCAGACGGTGATCCCGCCGATCACGGCGTTCCCCATCACCAGCCAGAACTGCGACCACGCCAGGCGGGTGAGACCGCGCCGGCGGGGCTTCAGCGAGCGCGCCGCGATGATCGCCCAGCCGACCGCGGCCGACAGGACGTAGGTGAGCATCCGGTTGCCGAACTCGATGGCGCCGTGCAGGCCCTGCTCGGGCGTCGCGAAGAGGCTGTCGTCGGTGCACTTGGGCCAGGTGTCGCAGCCCAGGCCGGAACCGGTCAGCCGGACCGCGCCGCCGGTGATGATGATGAAGACGCTCATCACCACCGCGGAGAGTGCGGCGCGCTTGGCCGTCTTCACCGACGGTGTCCAGCGCTTGGCGATGTAGGAGATGGGGGTTTCCACGCGCCCTATCGTAGGGAACGGCTTGTGCATGTTTTCACGAGGGGTGGGCATTACCGGCTGAGCCGGGACATCCCGGCGGGCAGCGGCCGCTCACTCCCAGCGGAAGAACCTGGCCGCCGCGCCCAGCCCCAGGACCGCCCAGACGGCCAGGACCGCGACGTCTCCCCAGGGCAGCGCCGTCCCGTGCTGGAGGACGTCCCTGAGCCCGTCGGAGAGCGCCGAGATCGGCAGCAGGCCCAGCACCGACTGCACCGTGTCCGGGAACTTGTCCAGCGGCACGATGACCCCGCCGCCGACCAGCAGCAGCAGGAAGACCAGGTTGGCAGCCGCCAGCGTCGCCTCGGCCTTCAGCGTCCCCGCCATCAGCAGCCCGAGCCCGGAGAAGGCCACGGTGCCCAGGGCGAGGAGCAGCAGAACGGCGAACGGGCTGCCCTCGGGCGACCAGCCCAGAGCGAAGGCGATCACCGTCAGGAGGACGATCTGCAGCACCTCCGTGACCAGCACCGAGACGGTCTTCGCCGCCATCAGTCCCCAGCGGGGCAGGGGCGAGGCGCCCAGCCGCTTGAGCACCCCGTAGCGGCGTTCGAATCCGGTCGCGATGGCCTGGCCCGTGAAGGCCGTGGACATCACCGCGAGCGCCAGGACGCCGGGAGCCAGGAAGTCGACCGGCTCACCCGTGCCCGTGTCGACGATGTCGACCGCGCTGAACAGCACGAGCAGCAGTGTCGGGATGACCACGGTGAGCAGCAGCTGTTCGCCGTTGCGCAGGAGCATCCGCGTCTCCAGCGCGGCCTGCGCGGCGATCATGCGCGGCAGCGGGGCGGCGCCGGGGCGCGGGGTGTACGTACCGGCGCTCATGCGCGCAGCTCCTTGCCGGTCAGTTCCAGGAAGACGTCCTCGAGGGTGTGCCGCTCCACCGCGATGCCGTCCGGCATCACACCGTGCTGGGCGCACCAGGAGGTGACGGTCGCCAGCAGCTCCGGGTCGATCCGGCCGGTGATGCGGTAGGCGCCCGTGGTGAGCTCGGCCGCCTCGCTGCCGTCGGGCAGCGCCTTCAGCAGCGAGCCGAGGTCCAGGCCGGGGCGGCCGGTGAAGCGCAGGGTGTTCTCGGCGCCGCCGCGGCACAGCTGCTCCGGGCTGCCCTGGGCGATGACCCGGCCCGCGTCGATGACGGCGACGTCGTCGGCGAGCTGCTCGGCCTCGTCCATGAAGTGGGTGGTGAGGACGACCGAGACCCCGTCGGTGCGCAGCTCCCGGACCAGGTCCCAGGTCGAGCGGCGGGCCTGCGGGTCGAGACCCGCCGTCGGCTCGTCGAGGAAGACCAGCTCGGGGCGGCCGACGACGGCCATGGCCAGCGCGAGGCGCTGCTGCTGGCCGCCGGAGAGCCGGCGGTAGGTGGTCCGGCCGCAGCTGCCGAGCCCGAGGCGTTCGACGAGGGCGTCGACGTCCAGCGGATGGGCGTGCAGTTTCGCCATGTGGCGCAGCATCTCGTCGGCCCGGGCGCCCGAGTAGACGCCGCCGGACTGCAGCATCACGCCGATACGGGGGCGGAGCGCCGCGGCGTCCGCGACCGGGTCGAGACCGAGGACCCGTACGGTCCCCTCATCCGGACGGCGGTAGCCCTCGCAGGTCTCGATCGTGGTGGTCTTGCCGGCGCCGTTGGGGCCGAGGACCGCGGTCACGGCGCCCGCCGCGACCTTCAGATCGAGGCCGTCGACCGCTGCTCTGGTGCCGTACCGCTTGACGAGGCCCCTGGCCTGTACGACGGGCTCACTGCTCATGGCGGGCAAGTCTAGGCTGGCAGGTGAGGGGTCCGGCGCGCCGGGTTCCCCCAGGTCCCGGGAGGCTTTCCGGCGGTCCGGCCACCTGCCGGTCCGGAGAGCGCCCACCTGCGACGGCCTGCTGTGATCGTCTGTTTTCGCAGGTCAACTTAGGTCTGCCTAAGTGATGAAGGGCACCGCGCCCGGCCGGGAGGTGGGTTGTCAGGCCCGGAGGAATTACGCAACAATGGCGTTGTGAAATACGTTGGCGAGGCTCCCCAGGAGGAACTCGCGACCGGTGAGCGCTCGACGCGCAACCGGGTCGCGCGCTCCATCCTGGACCACGGCCCGTCCACCGTCGCCGATCTGGCGAAGCGCGTCGGCCTGACCCAGGCCGCCGTCCGTCGCCATCTGGACGCACTCGTCTCCGACGATGTGGTCGAGGCCCGTGAACAGCGGGTCTACGGAGCGCGGACCCGCGGCCGTCCGGCCAAGGTCTTCGCCCTCACCGACTGCGGCCGGGACGCGTTCGACCAGTCCTACGACAAGCTCGCCGCCGACGCTCTGCGCTGGATCGCCGACACGGCGGGGGACGAGGCGCTCGTCGCCTTCGCCCGCGCCAGGATGGCCTCCCAGTCCGAGAAGTACCGGGCCGTGATCGAGGCCGCGGGCCCCGAGGCCCGCACCGAGGCCTTGGCCAAGGCCTTGTCGGCCGACGGGTACGCTGCTACGGCGCGCAGCGCGCCCGGCCTTCAGCAGGGCGAGCAACTGTGCCAGCACCACTGCCCGGTCGCGCACGTAGCCGAGCAGTTCCCGCAGCTGTGCGAGGCGGAGACGGAATTCTTCTCCAGCCTGCTCGGGACCCATGTGCAGCGTCTCGCCACCCTCGCCCACGGCGACGGTGTGTGCACGACGTTCGTTCCGCGCAGCAGCCCCACGGCACCACAGACTTCACAGACCACCCATTCAGCATCTGCAAGTACGGCCGGGAGGAACCCCGCATGACGCTCCCTACGGAGACTGCCCACCCTGAGCTTGACGGCCTGGGCACGTACGAATTCGGCTGGGCCGACTCCGACGCGGCAGGCGCGGCGGCGAAGCGCGGCCTGTCCGAAGCTGTCGTCCGCGACATCTCGGAGAAGAAGAACGAACCGGAGTGGATGCTGAAGCTCCGGCTCAAGGGCCTGAAGCTGTTCGGCAAGAAGCCCATGCCGAACTGGGGCTCGGACCTGTCGGGCATCGACTTCGACAACATCAAGTACTTCGTGCGGTCCACGGAGAAGCAGGCGGAGTCCTGGGAGGACCTGCCCGAGGACATCAAGAACACGTACGACAAGCTCGGCATCCCGGAGGCGGAGAAGCAGCGCCTGGTCGCCGGTGTCGCCGCGCAGTACGAGTCCGAGGTGGTCTACCACCAGATCAACGAGGAGCTCGAGGCGCAGGGTGTCATCTTCATGGACACCGACACCGCGCTCAAGGAGCACCCGGAGCTCTTCAAGGAGTACTTCGGCACCGTCATCCCCGTCGGTGACAACAAGTTCGCCTCGCTGAACTCCGCCGTGTGGTCCGGTGGCTCCTTCATCTACGTGCCGAAGGGCGTGCACGTCGAGATCCCGCTCCAGGCCTACTTCCGTATCAACACGGAGAACATGGGCCAGTTCGAGCGGACGCTGATCATCGTCGACGAGGACGCCTACGTCCACTACGTCGAGGGCTGCACCGCGCCGATCTACTCCTCGGACTCGCTGCACTCCGCGGTCGTCGAGATCATCGTGAAGAAGGGCGGCCGCTGCCGCTACACGACCATCCAGAACTGGTCGAACAACGTCTACAACCTGGTCACCAAGCGCGCCGTGGCGTACGAGGGCGCGACCATGGAGTGGGTCGACGGCAACATCGGCTCCAAGGTCACCATGAAGTACCCGGCCGTCTACCTGATGGGCGAGCACGCCAAGGGCGAGACCCTGTCCATCGCCTTCGCGGGCGAGGGCCAGCACCAGGACGCCGGCGCCAAGATGGTCCACATGGCTCCGAACACCTCCTCCAACATCGTCTCCAAGTCGGTGGCGCGAGGCGGTGGCCGCACCTCCTACCGCGGTCTCATCGAGATCGGCGAGGGTGCGCCGGGCGCCAAGTCCAACGTCCTGTGCGACGCGCTGCTCGTGGACACCATCTCCCGCTCCGACACCTACCCGTACGTCGACGTCCGCGAGGACGACGTGTCGATGGGTCACGAGGCGACCGTCTCCAAGGTCTCCGAGGACCAGCTCTTCTACCTGATGAGCCGCGGCATGACGGAGTTCGAGGCCATGGCGATGATCGTGCGCGGCTTCGTCGAGCCGATCGCCAAGGAGCTGCCCATGGAGTACGCCCTGGAGCTCAACCGGCTGATCGAGCTGCAGATGGAGGGTTCGGTCGGCTAGCACGCCCGCCGACCGCGTCCCGAAGAGTTCTTGACTGAGAAAGCGAGCACTACGACAGCCATGGCTGAGGCTCAGAACATCCCGGCCGGTTCGACGACCGCCGGTTCCATCGCGGTGGCGGCCGAGTCCACCGTCGCCACGCGCATGAGCGCGCCCCCGTCCTTCGACGTCGCGGACTTCCCGGTCCCGCACGGCCGCGAGGAGGAGTGGCGGTTCACGCCGCTGGAGCGGCTGCGCGGCCTGCACGACGGCACCGCCGTCGCCACCGGTGACGGTGTCAAGGTCGTCGTCGAGGCGCCCTCGGGCGTCACGGTGGAGACCGTCGGCCGCGACGACGCGCGGCTCGGCAAGGCCGGGACGCCGGTGGACCGGGTCGCCGCCCAGGCGTACTCGTCCTTCCAGCACGCCTCGGTCGTCACGGTCGCCAAGGAGGCCGTGCTCAGCGAGCCGGTCCGGATCACCGTGCACGGCGAGGGCGGCGTGGCCTACGGCCACCAGGTCATCGAGCTGGGCGCCTTCGCCGAGGCCGTCGTCGTCATCGACCACACCGGTGACGCAGTGCTCGCGGCCAACGTCGAATACGTCCTGGGCGACGGTGCCAAGCTGACCGTCGTCTCCGTCCAGGACTGGGACGACACGGCCGTCCACGTCGGCCAGCACAACGCGCTGGTCGGCCGCGACGCCTCCTTCAAGTCGATCATCGTGACGTTCGGCGGGGACCTCGTCCGTCTCCACCCGCGCGTCG
Source organism: Streptomyces sp. NBC_01166 (assembly GCF_045039765.1). Classification (NCBI taxonomy): domain Bacteria; kingdom Bacillati; phylum Actinomycetota; class Actinomycetes; order Kitasatosporales; family Streptomycetaceae; genus Streptomyces; species Streptomyces sp. NBC_01166. The sequence goes on along the minus strand of NZ_CP108613.1, from coordinate 2,128,067 downwards.
CGTACGCGGCCCCGGGCGGCGAGGCCGAGCTCTTCGGCCTGTACTTCACCGACAAGGGCCAGCACCAGGAGCACCGCCTCCTGGTCGACCACAACACGCCGCACTGCAAGTCCAACGCCGTGTACAAGGGCGCGCTCCAGGGCGACGGCGCCCACGCCGTCTGGATCGGTGACGTGCTCATCCAGGCCGCGGCCGAGGGCACCGACACCTACGAGATGAACCGCAACCTGGTTCTTTCCGACGGCGCCCGTGTCGACTCCGTACCGAACCTGGAGATCGAGACCGGCGAGATCGTCGGCGCCGGCCACGCCTCGGCGACCGGCCGCTTCGACGACGAGCAGCTGTTCTACCTGCAGTCCCGCGGTATCCCGGCCGAGGAGGCCCGCCGACTCGTCGTGCGCGGCTTCTTCGCCGAGCTGGTCCAGCAGATCGGTCTGCCCGACGTCGAAGCCCGTCTCCTCGACAAGATCGAGACCGAGCTGAAGGCGTCGGTCTGATGGCCTTCGTCAAAGCCTGTGCGCTGAGCGAGCTGGAGGACGACACCCCGAAGAGGGTGGAGCTCGACGGCACGCCGGTCTCCGTCGTCCGCACCGAGGGCGAGGTGTTCGCGATCAACGACATCTGCTCGCACGCGAACGTCTCGCTGTCGGAGGGCGAGGTGGAGGACTGCTCGATCGAGTGCTGGCTGCACGGATCGAGCTTCGACCTCCGCACCGGCAAGCCGTCCGGTCTTCCCGCGACGCGCCCCGTCCCCGTATACCCCGTAAAGATCGAAGGGGACGATGTGCTCGTCTCCGTCACCCAGGAGTCCTGAGTCACCCATGGCAACGCTTGAAATCCGCGACCTGCACGTCTCCGTCGAGGCCGACAACGCCACGAAGGAGATCCTCAAGGGCGTCGACCTGACCGTGAAGCAGGGCGAGACCCACGCCATCATGGGCCCGAACGGGTCCGGCAAGTCCACCCTCGCGTACTCGCTCGCGGGTCACCCCAAGTACACGATCACGAGTGGCACGGTGACCCTGGACGGCGAGGACGTCCTGGAGATGTCCGTGGACGAGCGGGCCCGCGCCGGCCTGTTCCTCGCCATGCAGTACCCGGTCGAGATCCCCGGTGTCTCGGTCTCCAACTTCCTGCGCACCTCCGCCACCGCCGTCCGCGGTGAGGCCCCCAAGCTGCGGACGTGGGTGCAGGAGGTCAAGGAGACGATGGCCCAGCTCCAGATGGACCCGGCCTTCGCCGAGCGCAACGTCAACGAGGGCTTCTCCGGCGGTGAGAAGAAGCGCCACGAGATCCTTCAGCTGGAGCTCCTCAAGCCGAAGATCGCGGTCCTCGACGAGACCGACTCCGGTCTGGACGTCGACGCGCTGAAGACGGTCTCCGAGGGCGTCAACCGCGTGCGCGAGACCGGCGAGGTCGGCACCCTGCTGATCACGCACTACACACGCATCCTCAAGTACATCAAGCCCGACTACGTGCATGTCTTCGCCAACGGCCGGATCGCCGCCTCCGGCGGTGCCGAGCTGGCCGACCAGCTGGAGAACGAGGGCTACGAGGCCTACACGAAGGGTGGCGCTTCCGCGTGACTGACGCCCGACAGGGGCTCTCCGGCCTCCTCGACACCGAGGCGATCCGCAAGGACTTCCCGATCCTGGACCGCACGGTCCACGACGGCAAGAAGATCGTTTACCTGGACAGCGCGGCGACCTCGCAGAAGCCGCGGCAGGTGCTCGACGCGCTCAACGAGTACTACGAGCGGCACAACGCCAACGTCCACCGCGGCGTGTACACGATCGCCGAGGAGGCCACCGCGCTGTACGAGGGCGCTCGCGACAAGGTCGCGGCCTTCATCAACGCACCCAGCCGCAACGAGGTGATCTTCACCAAGAACGCCTCGGAGTCGCTGAACCTCGTCGCCAACATGCTCGGCTGGGCGGACGAGCCCTACCGGGTCGACAGCGACACCGAGATCGTCACCACCGAGATGGAGCACCACTCCAACATCGTGCCGTGGCAGCTGCTCTCGCAGCGCACCGGCGCGAAGCTCAAGTGGTTCGGCATCACGGACGACGGCCGGCTGGACCTGTCCAACATCGACGAGATCATCACGGAGAAGACGAAGATCGTCTCCTTCACGCTGGTCTCCAACATCATGGGCACGATCAACCCGGTCGAGAAGATCATCCGCCGCGCCCAGCAGGTCGGCGCGCTGGTCTGCATCGACGCCTCGCAGGCGGCCCCGCACATGGTGCTCGACGTGCAGGCGCTGCAGGCCGACTTCGTGGCCTTCACCGGCCACAAGATGGTCGGCCCGACCGGCATCGGCGTGCTCTGGGGACGGCAGGAGCTCCTGGAGGACCTGCCGCCGTTCCTCGGTGGCGGCGAGATGATCGAGACCGTGTCGATGCACTCCTCGACGTACGCCCCCGCGCCGCACAAGTTCGAGGCGGGCACGCCCCCGATCGCGCAGGCCGTCGGCCTCGGCGCGGCCGTGGACTACCTCTCCTCGATCGGCATGGAGAACATCCACCGCCATGAGCAGGCCATCACCCAGTACGCGGTGAGGCGGCTCCTGGAGGTTCCGGACCTCCGGATCATCGGCCCGGCGACGGCCGAGGACCGGGGCGCGACGATCTCGTTCACGCTCGGCGACATCCACCCGCACGACGTGGGCCAGGTGCTCGACGAGCAGGGCATCGCGGTCCGGGTCGGACACCACTGCGCACGCCCGGTGTGCCTGAGGTACGGAATTCCTGCGACGACGCGAGCGTCGTTCTATCTGTACTCCACGCCCGCCGAGGTCGACGCCCTGGTGGACGGGCTCGAGCACGTGCGGAACTTTTTCGGTTAGATGGCAGAGCGGCTGAGGGTTGACTGGTGAAGCTTGATTCCATGTACCAGGAAGTGATCCTGGACCACTACAAGCACCCCCACGGGCGTGGCCTGCGGGACGGCGACGCCGAGGTGCACCACGTCAACCCGACGTGCGGCGACGAGATCACGCTCCGCGTGAAGTACGACGGCGACACCATCGCCGACGTCAGTTACGAGGGCCAGGGCTGCTCCATCAGCCAGGCCAGCGCCTCCGTGCTCAACGAGCTTCTGGTGGGCAAGCAGCTCGGCGAGGCGCAGAAGATCCAGGAGACCTTCCTGGAACTGATGCAGTCCAAGGGTCAGCTGGAGCCGGACGACGCGATGGAGGAGGTGCTGGAGGACGCGGTCGCGTTCGCCGGCGTCTCCAAGTATCCGGCCCGGGTCAAGTGCGCGCTGCTGAGCTGGATGGCGTGGAAGGACGCGACGGCGCAGGCGCTGTCCGAAGGGAAGACGGCATGAGCGACAACGAGACTCTTACGACCAAGCCGGCCTCCGAGGAGGAGGTCCGCGAGGCCCTGTACGACGTGGTCGACCCCGAGCTGGGGATCGACGTGGTCAACCTGGGCCTGATCTACGGCATCCACATCGACGACGCCAACATCGCGACCCTCGACATGACCCTGACGTCGGCGGCCTGTCCGCTGACCGATGTCATCGAGGACCAGGCGAAGTCCGCGACGGACGGTATCGTCAACGAGCTCCGGATCAACTGGGTCTGGATGCCGCCGTGGGGCCCCGACAAGATCACCGATGACGGTCGCGAGCAGCTTCGCGCGCTCGGTTTCAACGTCTGAGCCAGACGTCCTGGAAGGCCCCCGGCACTGCGCCGGGGGCCTTTTACGTGTGTGCTCAGCCCTCGGTGGCCAGGCGGTTCAGCCACTCCCTCAGCAGGTGCCGCTCCGCGCTGCTGAGGGGCGTCTGTTCGGGCAGTACGGCGCGCAGAGCGCGGGCGGCGCCTGCCGGGCCCGCGTCCCGCACGGCCGGCTCCTGGTTGGTGACGGCGGTGACCATGGACTCCCGCAGCGTGGTGAACAGCGCGGGGTCGCGCCGGTCCTCGGGCAGGGACAGCCAGGTGAGCACTGCGCCGCGCGCCATGGCGTGGATGATCTGGGCCGCGAGCTCCTCGTCGACGCGCAGCCAGCCGCCGGCCGCCAGGCGCCGGACACGGCCCATCAGGATCTCCATGCCGGTCCTGAAGGCGGCCGAGCCGGACCTGGCGGGTTCGGTGTACATCAGGGTGTACAGCGCCGGATTGGCCAGACCGAACTCGACCGCGACGTCCCAGCCGGCTCGCAGGTCCTCGATGGGATCCCGCGGGTCGGGGTCGACGTGCTTGCTCGCGAGGAACGTGGCGAATCCGTGCTCGGCCACAGCGTCGAGCAGCCCGTCCTTGTCGCCGAACAGCCGGTAGATGGCGGGCGGCTGCAGGCCCGCGGCGTCGGCGACCGCCCGGGTGGTGACCGCGTCGCGGCCCCCGGTCGTCAGAAGGCCGATGGCGGCCTCGATGACCCGCTGCCGGGTCTGCTCCCGGGCCGGGGGCGCGGTGTCGGACCTCGCGGCGGTGGCGCCGTCCCTGCCGCGTGAAGGTGATGGCATGGATCAACGATACCGCTTGACCGGTTCCGTCGTTAGTATCGTCGATAACAGAGATATGGTCACGATGTTAGTACCGGTGGTACCGTTCAAGTGGTTCCGACGGAACCATGTCATCGCCACACTTGGGAGCGCATCATGATCATCGTGACCGGAGCCACCGGACAGCTGGGGCGTCAGATCGTCGAGCGACTGCTCACGCGCGTGCCGGCGGACCGGGTCGGCGTCAGTGTCCGCGACCCGCGGAGGGCACGGGCGCTGGCCGAGCGGGGGGTGCGGGTGCGGGAGGGAAGCTTCACCGACCCGGCCGGCCTCGCCCATGCCTTCGAGGGCGCCACCCAGGTGCTCATCGTCTCGGTCGACAAAATGGGCGACGAGTGCGTCAAGCAGCACCGCGTCGCGATCGAGGGGGCCGTCGCGGCGGGTGCCCGGCGCATCCTCTACACCAGCCAGATGGGGGCCGGGGAGTCCTCGCGTTTCCAGGCGTGCCGCGACCACGCCGCCACCGAGGAGGCGCTGCGCGCCTGCGGCGTGCCCTTCACCTCGCTGCGTAACGGCTTCTACGCCGCCAGCGCCGCGCACTTCGTCGGCCAGGCCCTGGAGTCCGGCCGGCTCGCGCTCCCCGAGGACGGGCCGGTCAGCTGGACCGCTCATGGAGACCTCGCGGAGGCGGCCGCCGCCGTCCTGGCCGACGAAGGCCGCTTCGACGGCCCCACGCCGCCGCTCACCGGAGGGCGGGCGCTCACCTTCGGCGACCTGGCAGACATAGCCACCGAGGTCACGGGCCGCACCCTCACGAGGATCACCGTGCCCGACGGTCAGTTCCTCGAGCAGGCGGTGGGCCGGGGGGTTCCCGCGGAGACCGCGGACCAGCTCCTGGGCATCTTCACCGCCGCCCGGGCGGGGGAGTTTGCCACCGTCGACCCGACACTGGCCACCCTGATCGGCCGCGAGCCCGTCACCGCGGGTGCGGTCCTGCGCGAGCAGCTGTCGAACGGCTGACGCCCGGGCGGCTGCTCGCGCCCGGATCAGGAGGGTCCGGCCGGTGCCACCTCCCGCGGTGGGTGACCCGGCGCGGCCGGGGCTCCCGCCCCGGCCGGGTCACCACTGCGGGGCGCCGCCCCCGTACGGCGGAGGTACCGGGCCCTGCGCGGGGACGCCGGCGGCCTCGGCCAGGACGGGGCCCAGGTTCTCCGTCCGCATCCGCCGGTCGACGTAGAGCAGGCCGGTCACCAGCTGGGGGAACGTCGTCGAGATGATCTGGCTCACGAGCTGCCCCAGGAGGGTCGCGACCAGATAACCGCTCATCGCGACCATCACCGCCGCGGGGCTCGGGTCGTCCTCCAGGGATGCTGTCCCGACCATGCCGGGGAAGAGGCCGAGGACCGAGAAGGGTATCTGGATGACATAGCCGGCCGCGCCCGCTATCACGCCGGCCAGCAGCGTGATGCCGAAGATCCGCCACCAGTCGCCGCGCACCAGCTGGGACGAGCGGCGCAGCGCGGCCACGGGCCCCCGGCCCTCGAAGACCACGGCCGCGGGTGCCAGGCTCACCTTTATCCAGATCCAGGCCGCCAGCGGCCCGGTGATCAGGACGCCGACGACGCCCAGCGTGATGGCGGTGCCGGCGCCACCGCCACTGTCCATCGTGACGAGGCTGATGATCGCCCCGATGAAAACCGCCATGACGAGCAGCACGGGCACCATCGCGACCAGGGCGGTGAGGATCAGTGCGCCGATCACGGGGGTGACATGGGCCCAGGCCCTCCGCCATACCGTCGAGAAGGCCACGGGCCTGCCCAGGACCGCCTCCTGCAGCACGGCCGGGACCGCCGCGTACATCAGGCCGGAGACGACCGCCATGGTGACGATGCCCAGCAAGGCGAGGAGGCAGCCCGCGGTCACGAGCGGAACGATGTCCGAGGACGAGGCCCCCTCGTCGTAGTCGAGGGAGACCACCCGCTCCAGGTGGTCGGAGACGGCGGAGTAGGCGATGGCCACCGCCGCCGCCATCAGGAGCGCCGCCCCGCCGTACAGCGCGGCGGCCATGCCGAACAGCTGCTTCCAGTACCTGCCCATCGTCGAGAACGCCCCGCCCAGCACGTCCCCCAGCTTCAGCGGGGCGAGCGGTATGACTCCCGGCTTCGGCGGTGGCACCCAGCCGCCCCATCCCGGCGGCCCCCCGTAGGGACTTCCGCCGTACGCCGCGCCCCCGTAGGCGCCCCCGCCCCACCCTGCGTCCTGCGCCACCACTGCTCCGTTGCTCGTATCGTCCGGTTGTCATCCGGTCCTACCGGTGCGGACACCGTAGCGTCCCGGGGTGGACCCGAATCCCTTCCTGGCCGGTCACGATAAGGGTGCACCGTTCTTGTGTACGGCCGTACGCAACGTTGTGTACGCTTGTACGCATGGGATACGGAATGCTGGCCGCGGCCATAGCGGCGGAGGTGGCCGGGACGACGGCCATGAAATACAGCGAGGGGTTCACCAGGCTGTGGCCCTCGCTCATCACCGTCGTCGGCTATGTCCTGGCCTTCGCGTTGCTGGCCCAGACCCTCAAGACGCTGTCGATCGGCACCGCCTATGCCATCTGGGCGGGGACGGGCACCGCGGCCGTCGCCGCGATCGGCATCCTCTGGATGGGGGAGTCCGCGGGCCTCGTCAAGCTGGCGGGCATCGCTCTGGTCGTCGCGGGGGTCGTCGTCCTCAATCTCGGAGGAGCCCACTGATGGTCCGGCGGTACGACCCCGAGCGGCGTGAGCGCATCATCGACGCGGCCATCCGCGTCGTCGCGGACCGGGGTATCGGCGGGCTCAGCCACCGCACCGTGGCCGCCGAGGCCGACGTGCCGCTCGGCTCGACGACGTATCACTTCGGCTCGCTCGACGAACTGCTGGTCGCCGCCCTGCGCCGGTGCAACGAGAGCTTCGCCCGGACGGTGCGGGAGAGCCCGTACTTCTCCGACCCCGAGGTCCCGCTCGCCGACGAGCTGACCCGGCTGCTGGGGGAGTGGTTCGCCGCGGGGCGCGGGCCGCTGGCCCTGGAGTACGAGCTGTACCTCGCGGCCCTCCGCCGGCCCGCCCTGCGGCAGGTCGCCGCCGAGTGGGCCGACGCCCTTGCCGTCCTGATCGCCGACCGCACCGACCGGGCCACCGCGCGGGCGCTCACGGCCCTGCTGGACGGGATCAGCCTTCAGGTGCTGCTCACCGGCGGCGACTTCGACCCGGAGTACACCAGGGAGATGCTGGCCAGGGTCGCGGACGGGGCGGGCCGCTGACACCGGTCAGGCGGTGCCCCGCCGGACGGCCGCCAGTGCCGCCCGCACACTCGCCTCGATGTCCGTGACGGGATACAGGGCCTCGACGACCGTACGGTCCCGGCCCGTCACCAGCGTCAGCCGCTTCAGCCGGCTGATGCCCGCCGTGCGGAACGTGGGGAGCCGCAGTGCGGCCGTCAGCGTCAGTCCGGCGTCGGAGAGCAGCGGGAAGCGCAGCTTCTCCTTCTCGGCGAACGCCCTTTGCTCGTCCGGGTGCTGGGTGGACACGCCGTGCACGGTCGCACCGGCCTCCGTGAACTCCGCCAGCTGGTCGCGGTAGGTGCACGACTCGAAGGTGCAGCCTCTCGCGCCCGGGATCCCGGCCCACCCCGGCGGATAGGCGTCCTGGAGCGAGTAGGCGCCGGGAAAGAAATACAGCACCGTGTACGGCGTGGCGGCGACGGGGTCGCGCGATGCGCCCTCGTGGTCCGGCAGTCGCAGCTCCGGCAGCCCGGTGCCCACCAGTCCCCGTACCCACGCCGTCTCCCCGGGGTCCTCCGCGGCAGTCGTCATCGTCTCCCTTCCCTCCGGTGCCCGGGTGGCGCTCCGTTGCCGGAAGGGTGGCGTTCCGTTGCCGGAGTGCGACCGGTGCCGGCAGTTTCTGCGCGCCCTGCTCGGTTGACCTGCGGATCCCAGGCTGCCATAGTCCGTTCCCAAAAGGAACTCACTGCCCGGGGGGCGGGATGGGCATGCTGCGCGGCGTACCGAGAACGGTGCGGCTCCTGGCGTTCGGCGCCTTCCTCAACGCCGTCGTCAGCTTCACCTTCGTCTATCTCTTCGTGTACCTCACCGGACCGCGCGGGCTCTCCGTCGCCCAGGCGGGCGTGATCAGCGGCATGGGCGGGATCGGTCTGGTCGGGGGAAACTTCACCGGCGGCTGGTTCGGGGACCGGTACGGCCACCGGAGGATGCTCCTGACCGGCGCCTGTGTGAGCGGTGCCGCGCTCGTCGCCCTCCCTCTGATGCCCCTGGCCGCCCTGTACGCGGTGCTGCCGCTGGCCCAGTACGCCTCGGGGGTCGTCCGCGCGGCCAACGCGGCGCTCGTCGCGGTCTCCGTCCCCGCCGGAAGGCGCCGCCAGAGCTTCGCCCTCACCCGCTTCGCCTCCAACGGCGGTTTCACCGTCGGGCCGCCCCTCGGCGCGCTGATCGCCGCCGCGTCCTCGTACGACCGGCTCTTCGTCGCGGACGGAGTGGGCACCCTGCTCTTCGCCGGCTACGCGGCCGCGATCCTGCCGTCCCGCGGCACCGCCCACACCCTGCGCACGCACGATCCGCACGCACCGGGCCTCCGGCGCGAACTCCGGGCCAGACCCGCGGTGCTGGTCCTGCTCGCCGCGATCGTCTGCGTCGACCTCGTCTACCGTCAGCAGTACTCCACCCTGCCCGTCTTCCTCGCCGACCACGGCTACGGCACCCAGTTCTACGGCTGGCTGATCGCGGTCAACGGGGGAGTCATCCTCTGCCTCGAACTCCCCGCCGCGCACGCCCTGCGCCGCCGGGCGCCGCTGACCGTCGTCGGGACCGGGCTGCTCCTCGTCGGACTCGGCTACGCGGTGCTGATCCCCGGGGCGGGCGCCCTGTTCGCCGTCTCGATGATGGTGTCGCTGACCCTGGGCGAGATCCTCTACAAGACGACGGCCACCGCCTACGTCGCCGACCAGGCGCCGCTCCACGCCCAGGGCAGGTTCCAGAGCCTGTACGCCGGTGCCTCGATCAGCGGCCAGGTCCTCGCCCCACCCCTGGGCGGTGCGCTGTACACCGCCGCGCCCTCCCTGCTCTGGCCCCTCTGCGCGGCCCTCGCGTGCGGTGCGGGCGTTGCCGTGCTGGCGGCGCGGCGGCTGCGCGAACCCTCGTCCGGGCCGCGGGCGACGAGCGGTGCGGGACCCGGTCGCCCCCTTCCTCCGGGCGAACACGCTCCGGCAACTGAGACCGGTTCGCCCGCGCGGGGCTCCGACGGTTAGGTTCTGTTCATGACCGACACGACTTCCCAGGGCTCCGCCCGCACCACCGGCGCCGTCGCCGCCGGCCTCGCCACCATCGCCGGTGACGGCACCGTCCTCGACACCTGGTTCCCCGCCCCCGAGCTCGCCGCGGAGCCCGGCCCGGCCGGGACGCAGCGCCTGAGCCCCGAGGAGGCGGTGAACCGTCTCGGCGACGGCGCGGCCAAGGCCATCGGCGTGGACGCACGCCGCGGCGTGGAGATCGTCGCCGTGTCCACGGTCATCTCCTCACTGGACGACAAGCCGCTCGACACGCACGACATCTACCTGCGGCTGCACCTGCTCTCGCACCGTCTCGTGCAGCCCCACGGGCAGAACCTCGACGGCATGTTCGGCTACCTCGCCAACGTCGCCTGGACCTCGCTGGGCCCGGTCGCCGTCGACGACCTGGAGAAGGTCCGGCTCAACGCCCGCGCCGAGGGCCTGCACCTCCAGGTCACCTCGGTGGACAAGTTCCCCCGGATGACGGACTACGTCGCGCCCAAGGGCGTGCGGATCGCCGACGCCGACCGGGTGCGGCTCGGGGCCCACCTGGCCTCCGGTACGACCGTGATGCACGAGGGCTTCGTGAACTTCAACGCGGGCACCCTCGGCACCTCCATGGTCGAGGGCCGCATCTCCGCGGGCGTCGTCGTCGGCGACGGCTCCGACATCGGCGGCGGCGCGTCCACCATGGGCACGCTGTCAGGCGGCGGCAAGGAGCGCATCGCCATCGGGCAGCGCTGCCTGATCGGCGCCGAGGCGGGCATCGGGATCGCGCTCGGCGACGAGTGCGTCGTCGAGGCCGGGCTCTACGTCACGGCCGGCACCCGGGTCACGATGCCCGACGGCCAGGTCGTCAAGGCCCGCGAGCTCTCCGGCGCCTCGAACATCCTCTTCCGCCGCAACTCGGTCACCGGCGCCGTCGAGGCCCGCCCGAACAACGCGGTCTGGGACGGGCTCAACGACGTACTGCACAGCAACGACTAGTCCGTAGCGGCGAGGAGTTCCCCGTACACCCCGCGCAGCCCGTCGACCGCCTCGCGGCCGGCGGGCTGCAGCGGTTCGCGGACCGGGCCCGCGTCCAGCAGCGCCTTCGCCGTGACCGTGCCGGGCAGGCCGGCGGCCATCATGGCCTCGATCAGCGGGGCGGCGAGCCCGTTGAGACGGGCCGCCTCCGCCGTGTCGCCGGCGTCGAACGCGTCCAGCACGGCCCGCATCTGACGCGGGGCCGCGTTGGCGACCGTACTCACATAGCCGGCCCCGCCGAGCGCGTACAGCGGAAGGTTCAGCTCCTCGCACCCCGAGTAGTAGGCCAGCGAGGTCCGCGCCATCACCTTGGCGGCCGCGAGCAGGTCGTACGAACAGTCCTTGACCGCCACGACGCGCGGGTGTCCGGCCAGACGGAGCAGTGTCGCCGGTTCGATCCTCGTGCCCGTGCGGCCCGGGATGTCGTACAGCATCAGCCCGATGCCCGTGGCCTCCGCGACCCGGAGGAAGTGCGCCTCCACGGCGGCCTGCGGGGGACGGCTGTAGTACGGCGTCACCACCAGCAGCCCGTCGGCGCCCGCGGCCTCGGCCTCCCGCGCCAGCCGGACCGTGTGCCGGGTGTCGGAACTGCCCACGCCCGCGACGAGCGGGACGGAGTCGCCGACCGCCTCCCGGACGGCCCGCAGCAGCGCGGTCTTCTCCTCGTCCGTCGTGGTCGGTGACTCGCCGGTGGTGCCGCTGAGCACGAGGCCGTCGCAGCCGTCCGCGACGAGACCGGAGGCGTGCCGGCGGGCGGCGTCCAGGTCCAGGTCACCTGCGGCGGTGAACGGGGTGATCATGGCGCAGAGGGCGCGGCCGAAGGGCCTGGCCGTGTGGGATGTCATGTCCGCAGTCTCGGCTTCCGGTGTGTGCGGGTCCACTTAGTTCTGCTTGAGGTGAAGGGCAAGAGACGCTGAACGGTGGATGAGGCGTCTGGCATGATCGAACGCGGTTGCGACAAACCGTTCCGGGGGTGGGTGCACGGCATGCGCGTACGGAGAACGATCTCGGCCGCCGCGCTCACGGCGGCCACGCTGACGCTGTCCGGCTGTGCCGGCTTCCTCGTCCCCGCGGGCGAGGGGGAGCCGGGCCCGTCGCCGGGCCCCACCCGCACGACGCGGCCGGCGGACGCCGAGCCCGCCCCGGGCGCCGGGGCCACGACGGAGGCCCCCGCCCAGGGAGCGCCCACGCCCGCCGCGCCGGCCGACGGCTGCCCCGCCTCCGGTGTGGTCGTGGAGATGGGCCCCGTGCAGACGGCGATGTTCCACCGCGCCGTCACCCTCACGCTCACCAACTGCGGGAAGCAGCCCTACCGCGTCCACGGCTACCCGTCCGTCCGCGCGCTGGGTGACGAGGGCGAACGCATCCCCGTACCCGTGAACGCGGGCGGATCGATGTTCGGCAACGACGAGGGGCCGGAGGAGGTCATGCTGAAGCCCGGCGCGAGCGTCACGTCGACGCTGGCCTGGGTCTCCACCCAGGAAGGCGGCGACCTCATCGAGGGCGACGCCCTGGAGATCGCCGCCGCCCCGGACACGGGGGCGCGCGTCTTCCCGCTGGAGGGCCACGACATACGCCTGATGGACGAGCTGAACACGACTGCGTGGCGTGCGCGGACGGCCGGATGACCGGCCTTGACCTCAAGCGCACTTGACGTATGAGAGTGGTGATCGAAGGCGCACCGCGAGGGTGCGCCGGAGAGGATCACGCCATGCCCGCCGTGCAGTTCAACTCCCGTCCCGAGCTGACCCGTCCCGACGCGGGGATCGTCAAGGTCAGCACCTGGGACGTCGGCACCCCCGAACGGCAGCGCCTGACGGTCGAGGCCATCCGTGCCGCCTGGGCGGCCCGCGAGTGGCCGCACCCCGGACTTCTCTCGTACACCGTGCTCACCGGGGAGGACGGGAAGACGCTGCTCCACCACTCGCAGTGGACCGACGAATCCGTCCACCGGGAATTCGCCCGCACAGGCCGTGACGAGCGTGTCGCCGAGATCGACGCGGCCGTTCCCGGCATCGAGCGGCTCGGGCTGCGCGCGTTCGAGCTGTACCGCTCGGGGGTGAAGCAGGACAACCGGGAGCCGGGCTGCGTCGTGATCGTCGACATCGAGCTCGACGGGCCGGACCCTGCTCGCCAACGTGACTGGGTGGACGCGGTGTTCGAGGCGCTCGAGTCCGATCCGGCGCCGGCGCCCGGCGGCATCTCGGCGCACTTCCACGTCAGTACGGACGGGACGCGGGTGCTCAACTATGCCGAGTGGGAGAGCGCACAGGCCCACGTCGACGCGCTCGCCGCCTCGGGCGACGGGGTCGGATCCACGACACCGCAGTGGCACCGGGTCCGGAATCACCCCGCCCTGCGGCGCAGTACCGTCCGCCGCTACACACCTGCGCTCAGCCTCGCGTCCGGCCTGTAGGAGAACCGGGCGGCTCGGGACGAAATGCGTCTACGCTGGGGGGCGGCCAAGGCCCCGTACGCACTGGGCCGGCCCCTCGCACACAGCCCGCGCACGCCCCGAGGAGAACCCCCTGATGTCCGCAGAGCGCCCCTCCCTGCCGCCGGTGCGGCTGCACACCGAGGCCGAGCTGGCACGGGACGCGCTGGCCGCTCCGCTGCTCGCCCGCGCCGTCCGCCTCGCCCGCTGGGCGGGGCCGGCGACCCGGGTGGGCGCCGGTGGTGAGCTCGTCGAGGCGCAGCTGCCCGAGGCCGCACAGCACCTGGGACTCGGCGACGACGAGGACGGCGCCGCATACGCCAGCGAGGCGTGGCGCCTCGCCGTCGACACCGGGCTCGTCGACTTCGAGGACCCCCAGGACGCCGACGGGACCGGGGAGGGCGACGCGGAGGGCACCGTCACGGCCGGCGAGAACCTGGCGCTGCTGACCTCCGGATCCCCGCAGGACGTCCTCGCGATCTGGCTCGACGGGCTGGAGGCCGTGCACGCGGACGCCACCGCCCCGGCCTTCGACGACTTCGCCGATCTCATCGGTGAGGACGGCAGCGTCGACTTCGACGCCCTGGACTGGGACCCGGAGGAGGAGGCCGAATTCCTCGACGGGGTGCTCGGCAACCTCTACCTGCTGACCCTCTCGGAGGCCGGTCCCGCCGACGGCCCCGTGCCGCTGCCGGCCCTCGCCGCCTCGGTGGTGGTGCCCGACGACATGGGGGAGCCCACCGACGACGTCCTGGAGCAGGTGTCCGAGGCGATGATGCGGCTGGACGACCAGTTCCGGGTCCTCGAACCCATCGGGATCGTCGAATACCGGCCGGTGGACGAGACGTTGCTGACCGAGGAGGGCGAGGCGGCGACACCGCCCGCCGACGACGAGGACGTCACCCGCTACGGCATGGTGAAGCTGACGCCCCTCGGCCTCTACGGCATCCGGGAGCGGATGCTGGAGGCCGGAGTGGACGCCCCCGCCGTCGGTGACCTCGCCGACAAGGGGGCCGACGCCCTCCTCGACGGCATCGCGTACTACCCCGAGGAGGCCGCGCGCACCGAGGTCGGTCTCTGGCTCGGCCGACGCGGAGCCGAGGGGGCGGAGGCCGCCGCTGTGGAGCTCCTGGACGCGGCGCGCGGCGGCGACCGGCGGGCACCGCTGCGCAGGCTCCACTGCCAGCAGGCCCTCGCCCTGGTCGGCCCGGAGGCCGAGCCCGCGGTGCGCGCCGTGCTGGGTGATCCCGAGCTCGGCGGTCTGGCGCGGGTCTGGCTCGCGGAGCGCGGCGCGGCGGACGTGCCCGCGCCTCCGGAGTCGATGATCTTCTGGCTGGCCGTGGACACGATCGCCGCCCAACTGGACGCCGACGGCGACCTGGACGAGCTCCAGGAGCTGGTCGAGGGGCTCTCCGGCCAGCACAGCGGCTTCTTCGACGAGGCCTGGAGGGTGGAGCACCCGGCGACCGCCGAGGTCCTGGAGGCGATGGGCCGCCTCCACAGCGACCGCGGCGCCGCGAAGGCCGCCCGCAAGGCGGCGTACAAGGCGCGGTCGCGGCAGCAGAGCTGACGCGCGGGTACGGCACGGCCGCGGCGGAAGGGCTGCCGCGGCCCGTCGGTCTCCGGCGGTGTTCCTGATCTTCGCCGTCCGTTCACCGTGCCGCCCATCGGCCATGGTTCACGGCTGCGAGCATCCGGTTCCTCAGTGGACCGAACCGGAGGAACGATGCTCCCGAAGAGAACCTGTGCCGCACTCGCGGTCCTGGCCGTGACCGCGGGCACCCTGGCGGGCGCAGGTGTGGCGAACGCGGGTCAGACGCACGGCGGGGACCGCGGACGGAAGCCGGTGGCCTTCGAACGCGCCGCCACCTACCCCGTCTTCCGGAACAGGCCGGCCGGTGAGGACGCCGCGGATCAGACCGTCGCCGAGATCTCCGCGACCAGCGAGGACGGCCGCACACTCGTCCACACGGACGCCGCAGCCAAGCGGATCGGCTTCCTCGACATCAGCGACGCCGGCCGGCCCGAGGGGCTCGGCACACTCTCCCTGGCCGAACTGGGCGACGCCGAGGACGAGCCCACCTCGGTGTCGGTGGTCGGCAGGTACGTCCTCGTCGTCGTGAACACCAGCGCGAGCTACAGCCGGCCGTCCGGACGCCTCGACGTCATATCGCTGGCCACCCGCGAGCGGGTGGCCAGTCACGACCTGGGCGGCCAGCCCGACTCGATCGCGATCAGCAAGGACAAGCGGTACGCCGCCGTCGCCATCGAGAACGAGCGCGACGAGGAGGCCACCCCGCCCGGCGGCGAGGAGGGCGACCTCCCGCAGGCACCCGCGGGGTTCGTCCGGATCGTCGACCTCAAGGGCTCCTCGCCGGCCCGGTGGACCACCCGCGCGGTGCCGCTGACCCGGGCGGACGGCTCCGCGCTGCCCGTGCTCACGGCCGCCGGAATCACCGAACCCACCGACCCGGAGCCGGAGTACGTCTCCGTCAACAGCCGGGGTCAGCTCGCCGTGACCCTCCAGGAGAACAACGGCGTCGTCATGATCGACCTCGCGTCGGGGCGCCTCACCAAGGCGTTCAGCGCCGGCACGGCATCCGTCGACGGCATCGACACCGTCGAGGACGGCGTCATCGACCAGACCGGGTCCATCACCGACGTGCCGCGCGAACCGGACGCCCTCGGCTGGATCGACGACCGCTACCTGGCCACCGCCAACGAGGGCGACTGGAAGGGCGGAACCCGCGGCTGGACCGTCTTCGACAGCCGTACCGGCAAGGTCGCCTGGGACGCCGGCAACAGCTTCGAGCACATCGCGGCGCGCTACGGCCTGCTGAACGAGGACCGCTCCGAGAACAAGGGCACCGAGCCCGAAGGGCTGGCCGTCGCCACCTACGACGGGGTGCGCTACGCCTTCGTGGGCTCCGAGCGCAGCAACTTCGTCGCCGTCTACGACGTCAGCAGGCCGACCCGGCCGGTCTTCGAGCAGGTGCTGCCGGCCACCAACGGACCCGAGGGCCTGCTGCCGATCCCCTCACGCGGACTGCTCGCGGTCTCCAGCGAGGAGGACGACGCCGGGGCCGGGGTGCGCGCCTCGGTGAGCCTGTTCGAGCTGGGCAGGGGCACGCCCTCCTACCCCTCGCTCGTCTCGGGCCCGGACTCCGAGGGCACCCCCATCGGCTGGGGCGCGCTCGGCGCGCTGTCGGCCGCGCCGGGCCGCGCCGACGAGCTGTACACCGTCACCGACGCCGCGTACTCCACCACCCGCGTCCTCACGATCGACGCGGACGGCGCACCGGCCGTCATCACGCGCGAGCTGACCGTCAAGGACGCCGCGGGCAAGCCCGTCGGTTACGACGCCGAAGGCATCCACGCCCGCCCGCGGGGCGGCTTCTGGCTGGCCGTCGAGGGCAGGACGGGCGCCGGCAACCAGCTGGTGCGCCTGGACCGCCACGGCGTCACCCAGCAGGTCGTCCCGCTCCCGTCCGACGTCGCCCAGGGCCTCGGCTCGCAGGGCTTCGAAGGCGTCACCGCCACCACGGACCGCGACGGCCGCGAGATCGTCTGGGCGGCCCTCCAGCGCCAGGCCTCCACCGACCCGGCCGGCGTGGTCCGGCTCGGCCGTTACGACGTCCGGGCAGGCACCTGGAGCTGGTACGGCTACCGGCTCGGCACCACCACCACGCCCGGCGACTGGATCGGCCTCTCCGAGATCACCGTGGTGGGGAACAGGCTCGCCGTCATCGAACGCGACAAGCTGAACGGCCCCGCCGCCGAGGTCAAGAGGATCTACACGGTCGGCCTGCCGAGGACCGCAGCCCCGGAGGGCACGCTCACCGTCCTGCCCAAGACCCTCGCCCACGACGTGCTGCCCGACCTGCGGGCCACGAAGGGCTGGACGCAGGAGAAGCTCGAAGGACTCACCGTGGCGGGCAACGGCCACGTCTACGCCGTCACCGACAACGACGGCCTGAGCGACTCCACGGGGGAGACGGCACTCCTCGACCTCGGGACCGCCCGCAAGGCCCTCGGCCGGGGCTGACCACCCGCCGGCCGCCTCCACCGCCCGGCGGCGGAGGCGGCCGTCGGACCGGCGCGTTCCGGCCAGGCACGGCCGGCCGGGGCCGCGCCGATGGGCGGGTTTGTCCTGGGACGGGAGCCGGGTTGGGACACAGGACCCCGGCACGCCGGCCGGTGTTCAGCTGGAGTTGGTGCGGGGGAGGGAACGTGATCGAGCCAACCCACCCGGCCACGCAGCACCAGGAGCCCGCCATGTCGATCACCCGCAGGGAATTCAGCAGACAGTCCGCCCTCACCGGTGCGGGAATAGCCCTGACCGGCGCCGTCGGCTCACTGGCCACGGCGCCCGGCGCCCTGGCCGCCGAGGACTCGCGACACGGCCATGGGCACGGCGACGACGACAAGGGCCACGGGCACGGCAGGGAGCTGGGCTACGGGCCGCTGATCGACGACCCGAAGGGCATCCTCGCGCTGCCCGCCGGATTCTCGTACCGCGTCATCACCCACAGCGGGGTCACCAAGCTGGAGACCGGCGAGCCGACCCCCTCCAACCACGACGGCACCGCCGCCTTCGAAGGCGCCCGTGGTGTCACGCTCCTGGTCAACAACCACGAGCTGGCCGGCACCCGGGCCGGCTGGGAGTACCCCGTCCCGCTCACCGAGGGCCTCGTCTACGACCCGGTCGCGGCCGGCGGCTGCACGGTCGTGGAGACCCGTCGCGACGGCCGCACCGCCGAGTGGGTCGGCATCGCGGGTACGTCGACCAACTGCGCGGGTGGCAGCACCGCGTGGGGCACCTGGCTCACCTGCGAGGAGACCGAGGACAAGGCCGGCAAGAACGGACTGCTCAAGGACCACGGCTACGTCTTCGAGGTCGACCCGTACGACAAGCGCGCCAACCGCGACCCGCGCCCCATCAAGGCGTTCGGCCGGTACGCCCACGAGGCCGTCGTCATCGACCCGAAGCGGGGGCACGCCTACCTGACCGAGGACGCGTCCGGTCCCAACGGCCTGCTCTACCGCTGGGTCCCGCCGCACGGCTTCAAGCACGGCCGGGGGAAGCTGCGCACCCTCGCCGACGACGCCGGTGTCCTCCAGGCCACCAAGTGCTACGACAAGAGGGGCGCGTTCGTCGACGACCTGTCCCGCGCCACGGAGATCGGCACCGTCTACGGCGTGGACTGGGTCGACGTACCCGACCGGGACGCGAAGACCGTCTCCGTGCGCAAGCAGTTCACCGACACCCAGGTGACCCGCGCCCGCAAGCTCGAGGGCATGTGGTGGGGCGACGGCGGCGCCTACTTCGTCTCCTCGTTCGCCCGGGACGAGAGCCCCGTGGCCCACGACGGCCAGGTCTGGTTCTACGACCCCAAGCGCCGCACGGTCACCCTCAAGGTCCTTCTCGGCGTCAACGCCGACCCGTCCGTGGACGGCGCCTTCGACGGCCCGGACAACATCACCGTGTCCCCGTACGGCGGCATCGTCATCTCCGAGGACGGCAACGGGATCCAGCACCTCTTCGGCGCGACCGACAACGGCCGCACCTACCCGATCGCGCGCAACGACCTCAACGCCGGCACGGAGGAGGACCCCTCCTACAGCGAGATCACCGGGGTCACCTTCTCCCCGGACGGAAAGACGCTGTTCGCCAACATCCAGACCCCCGGCATCATGCTCGCCATCACGGGTCCGTGGAAGCGCCAGCCACGCCAGGGGAGGTAACTCCAACGGGTGAACCGGACTGATATCCGGCTTGGGGAAACCGTCTGAACGCTACGTTTCGCATATGTCAAAGGCATGTGATCACTGCGATGCTGCGGGTTTGAATGGGCATCGGCGCTTCTGCAGTAACCGGTGCAGTCTGTTGGGTACTGCCATGCAGCGGGCCCAGAGTCTTCGGCGGCCCTAGCCCCTGTGCCCTCAGTGCGAGGAGCCGGTTCGGTATCGCGGCGCGAAGCATTGCAGCAGAACGTGCGCCAGCATGACCCGCAAGCAGGCCGCGCAGGCACGGCGGGGGGAACCTACGCCGTGCCTGCGATGCGGGTCGAGGGAACGTGGTGCCAGATCCCATGGGCCCTACTGCTCGTGGGGATGCTTCAACGAAGACCGCTACGAGCGGACGGGGA
The DNA here is from genome assembly GCF_045039765.1 of Streptomyces sp. NBC_01166. Classification (NCBI taxonomy): domain Bacteria; kingdom Bacillati; phylum Actinomycetota; class Actinomycetes; order Kitasatosporales; family Streptomycetaceae; genus Streptomyces; species Streptomyces sp. NBC_01166. The sequence continues at coordinate 2,108,693 of NZ_CP108613.1, read as the reverse complement.
CGTTCGCCAGGACCTGGGAGGCCCTGGCGGGCTGGCTGCAGGGACCGATGGACGCCGCCGCCTGGGAGGCCGTGATCCCGTCCATGGGTGCGACGGCGCTCGCTGGGCAATGTCCCCGCGCTGCCCGGCCGCACCCCGGTCCTCGTCGACCGGTCCGGCTCGATGTGGTCGCCGCTCTCCGACCGCTCGCTCCTGAACCGGGCCGACGCCGCGGCGGTCTTCGGCGCGGCGCTGGCGCTCCGGGCCGCGGAGGCCCATCTGGTGCAGTTCGGCACGAACAGCCGGCAGGTGGAGTGCCGCAAGGGCGAGTCCGTCCTGAAGATCCTGGAGCGCTTCGGCGACCTGGGCGGCACCGATACCGTGCAGGCGGTACGCAAGCACTACCGCGGGCACGACCGGGTGCTCTGATCGTCACCGACGAGCAGGCGTCGTTCACGCACTACGGGGACGCCACCGAGGGCATGCCGGCGGACGTGCCGGTCTACACCTGGAACCTCGCCGGGTACCGGGTCGGGCACGCGCCGTCGGGAAGCGAGAACCGCCACACCTTCGGGGGGCTTTCCGGCGCGGCGTTCCGCATGGTGCCCCTGCTGGAAGCGGGCAGGAGCGCGGACTGGCCCTGGGACCGCTGATTACGAATGCGGCACTACTGACCCCTCCGGAGCGGTCGGGCATGGCGTCGGGCGCTTACAGGGCGCATACTCGACCGTAATGAAACAGTCAGCCGGTTCCCGGCGTCACCTGCCTTCCAGTCCCTTCAACCGCCCGGCCCAGGCGGCCCCACCGGTCGAATGCTTCGATGTGGGCGACAGGGTGTCGCACGACCAGTTCGGACTCGGCCGAGTCCTCGCTGTCGAGGGCGACAACGACGCAGTGCTCATCGACTTCTCGGGGCGACAGGGGAGGATCCTGAGCCCGTACTCCAAGCTGACCAAGCTCTGAGAGAGCGAACGAGCACGCACCGCGTCCCACCGGAAACTCTCCGGATCCGGGGCACCTGAGGGGAGAACCCGCGGGTGCCCCGGAAGCCGTTTCCGGGGGACGGCGGTGTTACAGGGCCTTGGCGGCGGGCTTGACCATGCCGCGGACGGTCCGGGACTTCACGAACTCGCCCATTCCGGTCATCTCCCACTCGCCGGAGAACTGCTTGATCAGCTTGGCCATCATGACGCCGGTCTGCGGCTCCGCGCCGGTCAGATCGAAGCGGACCAGCTCCTCGCCGGTGCCCGCGTCGATCAGCCGGCAGTAGGCCTTGGCGACCTCGGTGAACTTCTGGCCGGTGAACGAGTTGACCGTGAAGACCAGGCCGGTCGCGTCCGCGGGGATCCGGCCGAGATCCACGACGATCACCTCGTCGTCGCCCGCGCCCTCACCCGTGAGGTTGTCGCCGGAGTGCTTGATCGCGCCGTTCAGGATGGAGAGCTTGCCGAAGTAGCAGCTGTCCAGGTGATTGCGGTTGGGGCCGAAGGCGATCACCGAGGCGTCGAGGTCGATGTCCTTGCCGCGGAACGCGGGCTCCCAGCCAAGACCCATCTTGACCTGCGAGAGCAGAGGCTTGCCGCCCTTGACGAGGGACACGGTCTGGTTCTTCTGGAGGCTGATCCGGCCCTTGTCGAGATTGATCTTGCCGGAGCCGGCGGGGGCCGGCGGTGCGGGCGGTGCCGCGGGGGCCGGCGGCGCGATCCGCGGGTCGACGGGCGCGGCAGCCGGGGGAGCCATGGGCGGAGCGGCGGGCGGTGCGACGGGTGCGGCGGCCGGTGCGGGCGCCGCCGCCGGGGCGGGCTCCTCCACCGAGACGCCGAAGTCCGTGGCGATGCCCGCCAGCCCGTTCGCATAGCCCTGGCCGACCGCGCGGGCCTTCCAGGCGCCGTTGCGCAGGTAGATCTCGATGACCACCAGCGCCGTCTCGCCGCCCAGCTGCGGCGGCGTGAACGTGGCCAGCGCGCTGCCGTCGTCCGCGTTGCGCACGGTGGCGGTGGGCTCCACGCCCCGGAAGGTCTGGCCCGCGGCGTCGGGGCTCGCCGTGACCACGATCTTCTCGATGCCCGGGGGGACCGCGGTGGTGTCCACCACGATCGCGTCGGGCGCCGACCCGCCGCCCGAGCGGTAGGTCACGCCGGGGCCCGAGGGCTGGTTGTAGAAGATGAAGTCGTCGTCGGAGCGCACCTTGCCGTCGGCGGTGAGCAGCAGGCCCGAGACGTCGAGCCGCACCGGGGCGGCGACGTCCACCGCCACGCGGGCGGCGGAGAGAGGGATGTTCGAGCCGGGGGTCATTGCGGTCATGCACGGGGTAACGAACGACCCGGCTTTGCCGTTCCCTTACCTTCGCGTACTTGCTCCGTACGGCTCAGCGCCCGCCGCGCGCCCGGTTGCGCGGGTGTTCGCGGGCGGTGCGCTCGTTGCCGTGCCGGTACGCGCCCGTCCAGCGGGCCATGACGAGCTGGGCGTCGCCGGAGGCCACCTCCGCGAGGAACTTCTCCGCCCGGCCGCCACGCAGGGTGCCCGCGGGGCGGCCGTGGTGCGTGATGGTGACGCTCGCGTCGCCGTGCTGCTCGTACTGGAATCCGGAAGGTTTCGGCATGCCCGAATGGTGCCCGACCCGTGGTGCCGCGTCGCGTGGATTTCCGGGGCCCGGGGGCCCGGTCCTAGTACGGCCAGATCGGCGGGTCCGTGACGAAATGGCCGCCGATGTGGGCGTGGTCGGGGTTCGCCGGGTCCAGCTCCCCGTGCTCGGCGACGAGCTTCTCCGCGTACTGCTCGGAGTCGTCCTGCGGCTCGTATCCGAGGGAGCGGGCCGTCGTCAGGTCCCACCAGAGCCGGGTGTTGTCGGAGGAGCCGTAGACCACCGTGTGCCGCACGTCCTCCGCGGTGAGCGCCGCGTGGAACAGGCGCGCCCCGTCGCCGGGGCTCATCCAGACGGAGAGCATCCGCACCGACGTCGGCTCCATGAAGCAGGAACCGATCCGCACGGAGACGGTCTCGATGCCGTGCTTGTCCCAGTAGAACTGCGCGAGGTCCTCGCCGAAGGACTTCGACAGACCGTAGAAGGTGTCGGGCCGGCGCGGGGTGTCGACCGGGATCAGCGGGTCGCCGGCGACCGGGCGCGGGGTGTAGCCGATGGCGTGGTTCGAGGAGGCGAACACGATGCGCCTGACGCCCTCCTCGCGCGCCGCCTCGTAGAGGTTGTAGGTGCCCTCGATGTTGGAGCGCAGGATCTTGTCGAACGAGGACTCGAGGGAGATGCCCGCGAGGTGGACGACCGCGTCGACACCCCGTACCGCTTCCCGCAGCGCGGCCTTGTCGCCGAGGTCGGCGGTGACGGCGTCCGGTTCGCCCTCGATGGGGGTGAGGTCGAGGAGCCGGAGGTCGTAGCCGTACGCGGGAAGCAGTCCCCGCATGAGGGTGCCGAGGCCGCCGGCGGCGCCGGTGAGAAGGACGGTGCGCGGAGCTGGCATTCGGGGATCTCCTCGGTGCGGGCGCAGGGCGCGGGCGCGGTGTGCGCGGACGGGGCGATGCGGTGCTGCGCGGGGTGGGGGTGCGGGCGGCGGGGTGCGTCAGGCACGCCGAAGTCACGCGACCGTCCGATGCGTCAAATCCATGGGCAGCATTCACATGCGTGGACACGCTAGGAACTCGTGGCGGACCCGTCAAGTGTCGCTCGGTCCGGGTGGGTTCGTCCCGGGGTTGGGTGTTCCTGTCTTGACCGGCGCCGCACGGCTGCCTTAGCGTGGCAGCGTTCAGAGATATGGACACCGATCATAATTGTGCACGACTGAATCTGCACAGGGAGCGCCCGTGACCTCAGCCCCTCTTGCCGCCCGACTCACCGATGTCGCCGGGCCGCTCTTCTTCCCCGTCACCGCCTACGGGCCGGACGGCGCCGTCGACCTCGACGCCTTCCGCGCGCACGTGCGCAAGGGCGTGGACGCCGGCGCCGCGGCCGTCTTCGCCTGCTGCGGCACCGGCGAGTTCCACGCACTGGCCCCGGAGGAGTTCCGGCTCGTCGTCCGGGCGGCCGTCGAGGAGACCGCGGGGCAGGTGCCCGTGGTCGCCGGTGCCGGTTACGGCACGGCGCTCGCGATCCAGTACGCGAAGCTCGCCGAGGAGGCGGGGGCGGACGGGCTCCTCGCCATGCCGCCCTATCTCGTCGTCGCCGGCCAGGAAGGGCTGCTGGCCCACTACACCGCCCTCGCCGCCGCCACCTCCCTGGAGACGATCGTCTACCAGCGGGACAACGCGCTCTTCACCCCGGAGACCGTCGTCGCCCTGGCCCGGACCCCCGGGATCATCGGCCTCAAGGACGGCTACGGCGACCTCGACCTGATGCAGCGCATCGTCAGCGCCGTGCGCACCGGGCTGCCCGGCGAGGAGTTCCTGTACTTCAACGGGCTGCCCACCGCCGAGCTCACCGGGCTCGCCTACCGGGGCATCGGCGTCACGCTCTACTCCTCCGCCGTCTTCGCCTTCGCCCCGGACATCGCCCTGGCGTTCTACCGGGCGCTGGACTCCGGTGACGACGACCTGGTCAACGCGCTGCTCGACCACTTCTACCGCCCGCTCGTCGAACTCCGGGCCAAGGGCCACGGTTACGCGGTGTCGCTCGTGAAGGCGGCCGTCAGGCTCGAGGGGCTGGCCGTCGGGACGGTGCGCACCCCGCTCACCGAGCCCCCGGCCGCGCACATCGAGGAGCTGACCTCGATCATCGCCAACGGCCGCGCGGTCCTGGAGAAGTACCGCGCGGGTGAGGCGAAGTGAAGGCCTCGGCTTTCCTGTACCCCTGGGACGTCGTGGGGGACCCGGACGCCCCCGCCCGCCTCGTCGGCCTCGGCGTCCAGCAGGTGACACTCGCCTCCGCCTACCACTCCACCCGGGCCCTCACCCCGCGCCACCCCGGCCGCCGGATCGTGACCGCCGAACACGCGGCCGTGCTCTACCCGCCGGACGTCACGCGCTGGGAGGGGCGTGAGCTGCGCCCCTACCCGCAGTCCTGGGTGACGGGGGAGGACCCGTACGCCGAGGCGGCCGAGGCCCTCGCGGGCGCAGGCCTCCAGGTGCACTCCTGGGTGGTCCTCGCGCACAACTCGCGCCTGGGCGAGGAGCATCCGGACACCTCCGTGGTCAACGCCTACGGTGACCGCTACCCCTGGGCGCCGTGCATCGCGCAGCCCGCCGTCCGCGCGTACCTGGTGGACCTGGCGGCGGAGGCGGCCGTACGCCCCGGGGCGTCGGGCACCGAGCTGGAATCGTGCGGCTGGTACGGCTTCGCCCATCTCCACGCCCACGACAAGACCTCCGGGGTCGCGCTCGGGGACGCGGCGCAGTATCTGATGTCCCTCTGCTTCTGCGCCGACTGCCGGGCCGGCTACGCCTCCGTCGGGCAGGACGCCGAGGAGCTGCGCACCGCCGTGCGCCACGCCCTGGAACCGGTCTGGGCCGGATCCGGCTCCGGTGAGCAGGGCTGGGCCGGGGTGGAGAAGCTGCTCGGCGCGGGCCTCGCCGACGCCACCCGGCGGTGGCGTGACCCTGTCGCCAGGGGGCTGCAGGAGGCCGCTGTCGCCGCCGTACGGGGAGCGGCACCTGGGCCGGGCTTCCAGGTCCTGCTCCACGCCGATCCCGCCTCCTACCGCACCGGGGCCAACGTGGGGGTCGACCCCGCGCACATCCTCTCCACGGCGGACGGCGTCGTGCTGCCCTGCACCGGCGGCGCGACGGCACGCGAGGCCGTTCTCGGGCCGTTCGCGGAGCTGTCCGGGGTGCTGGCGGCGAACTTCAACGTGGTGAGCGGCATGGGCGGCAGCCCCGGCACGCTGGAGAGCGACGCCGCGCACGCGGCCTCGCTCGGCGCGAACGAACTGCGCCTCTACCACGCGGGCCTGGCCTCCGGACCGGACCTGAGCGCCGTCGCGACCGCCCTCTCCGCCGTCCGCGGCGGCTGACTCCGGAGCGTTCCACCCTCGAGAAGACCCAGGTCCCCGGCGTGCGGCCGGGGACCTGAGTCATGTCCGCCCGGGGGTGCGAGGGCCGGCCCGGAGGTGCGGATCCCACGTCCGCGGAGGGTGCGGATCCCACGTTCGCGGAACTTCTTTTGCCAGAAGCGTTGACGAAACATTCCCACCGCTCTAGCTTCATCGCGTCGTACTTCGTACGTCATATATGAGACGCGATACGCGAGATGTGAGAGCTCTTCACCCATGACCTTTGCGCCTGCCCCGATTCCCTCCAGGACCCAGTACGTGCTGGAGGCGATCAAGCACGCGATCCTCACCGCGCAGCTGAAGCCAGGGCAAGCGCTCGTGGAGACCGAACTCGCCGCGCAGTTCGGGGTGTCGAAGACGCCCGTACGCGAGGCGCTGAAGACGCTCGCCGGCACCGGGCTGGTGGTCATGAGCCAGTACAAGGGTGCCACCGTGCGGCTCGTCGACGCGGCCATGGCCCGGGAGGTGTACGACGTACGCCTGCTCCTGGAGCCGGAGGCGCTGCGCCGCTCCATGACCCGCAAGGCCTCGCTCGAAGCGGCCCAGGAGGCCCTGGAGCGTGCCGACTCGGCGATCGACAAGGCGGACAGGTCGCTCGCCAACCGGGACTTCCACCGGGCCCTCTACCTGCCCTGCGGGAACCCGCTGCTCGCCCGGATGCTCGACGAGATCCGCGACCAGGCAGCGCTCGTGTCGACCGTGGCCTGGTCGGCGAACCCGTCCTGGGAGCGCGAGGCGGCCGAGCACCGGGAGATCCTGCGGCTCGCCCTCGCCGACGACGCGACGGCCGCCGTAGGGGCCCTGCACGACCACATCGCATCCTTCGTACGCCGTGCCTTCCCCGACGACGAAGACGGGGGTGACACAGCGTGAACCACCAGCTGGACGTGTATCACCAGCACCTCGACGAAAGGCCAGTCCGCATGGACCTCTCCCCGCTGAAGGCGGCCCTCGCTGACGTTGTGGCGATCCCGGTGACCCCGTTCGCCGAGGACGGGAGCATCGACGTCCCGGCGCACCGCGCACTGCTGCGACGGCTGCTCGACGGCGGCGTCCGCATCGTCACCCCGAACGGCAACACCGGTGAGTTCTACGCACTCACCCCCGACGAGCGGCGCACCGTCACCGAGCTGACCATCGAGGAGGCCGGCGGCCGTGCCACCGTCCTGGTGGGGGTCGGCCACGACGTGCCGACCGCGGTGGCCGCCGCCGAGCACGCCAGGGACGCCGGGGCCGAGATGGTGATGGTGCATCAGCCGGTGCACCCCTACATCTCGCAGGAGGGCTGGATCGACTACCACCGGGCCATCGCCGAGGCCGTACCCGGGCTCGGGGTCGTCCCGTACATCCGCAACCCGCTGCTCGACGGCGAGCGCCTCGCCGAGCTCGCGGACAGCTGCCCCAACGTCATCGGCGTGAAGTACGCCGTCCCGGACGCCGCCCGCTTCGGCGCGTTCGCCCGGGACGCCGGCCTGGAGCGGTTCGTATGGGTCGCCGGGCTCGCCGAGCTCTACGCCCCCTCCTACTTCGCGACCGGCGCCAGCGGCTTCACCTCCGGACTCGTCAACGTCGCCCCCGGTGTCTCGCTCGCCATGCTGGAGGCGCTGCGGGCGGGCGACTACCTCGCGGCGATGAAGGTGTGGGAGCAGATCCGCCGCTTCGAGGACCTGCGCGCCGACCGGCAGTCCGCCAACAACGTGACGGTCGTCAAGGAGGCCCTGGCCTCGCTCGGGCTCTGCCGCCGCGACGTACGCGCACCGAGCCGGGCACTGCCCGAGGAGCAGCGCGCCGAGGTCGCCGGTCTGGTCGCCGGGTGGTCGATATGACGGACAACGGCACGGGCCGCATCGCCCCCGAGGAGCTGCGCAGCCACCAGTGGTGGGGCACGGACGGCCTCCGCTCGTTCAGCCACCGCGCCCGCACCAGGCAGCTCGGCTACCTCCCCGAGGAGCACCTGGGCAAGCCGGTCATCGCGATCCTCAACACCTGGTCGGACATCAACCCCTGCCACGTCCATCTGCGCGACCGCGCGCAGGCGGTCAAGCGGGGCGTCTGGCAGGCGGGCGGCTTCCCGCTCGAATTCCCGGTGTCCACGCTCTCGGAGACCTTCCAGAAGCCGACCCCGATGCTCTACCGCAACATGCTGGCGATGGAGACGGAGGAGCTGCTGCGCTCCTACCCCGTCGACGGCGCGGTGCTGCTGGGCGGCTGCGACAAGTCCACCCCCGCGCTGCTGATGGGCGCCGCGTCCGTCGACCTGCCGACGGTCTTCGTGCCCGCCGGGCCGATGCTGCCGGGGCACTGGCGCAACGAGGTCCTGGGCTCCGGCACGGACATGTGGAAGTACTGGGACGACAAGCGGGCCGGCCTGATCGGCGACTGCGAGATGGCCGAGCTGGAGAACGGGCTCGCCCGCTCGCCCGGTCACTGCATGACGATGGGCACCGCCTCGACCCTGACGGCGGCCGCCGAGGCGCTGGGCGTCACCGTGCCGGGTGCCTCCTCCATCCCGGCCGTGGACTCCGGTCACGACCGGATGGCGGCGCAGTCCGGGATCCGGATCGTCGAACTGGTGTGGCAGCAGCTGAAGCTGTCGCAGCTCCTCACGGCGGACGCCTACGAGGACGCGGTCGCCACCGTCCTCGCCCTCGGCGGCTCCACCAACGCCGTCATCCACCTGATCGCCATGGCGGGCCGCTCCGGGGTGAAGCTCACCCTGGACGACTTCGACCGCATCGCCCGCACCGTGCCCGTCCTCGCCAACCTCCGCCCCGGCGGGAAGTACCTGATGGAGGACTTCCACTTCGCCGGAGGGCTGCCCGGGTTCCTGGCTCGGCTCACCGACGTGCTCCACCTGGACCGGCCCACCGTCGCGCACACCACGATGCGCGAACAGCTCGACGGGGCGCTCGTCCACGACGCCGACGTCATCAGGGAGCGGGACAACCCCCTGGCGGAGGAGGGCGGTGTCGCGGTCCTGCGCGGCAACCTCTGCCCCGACGGCGCGGTCATCAAGCACATCGCCGCCGAGCCGCACCTGCTGCGCCACACCGGTCCCGCGGTCGTCTTCGACGACTACAAGGAGATGCAGCGCACCATCAACGACCCGGCTCTGGCCCTCACCCCCGACCATGTGCTGGTGCTCCGCAACGCCGGCCCCAAGGGCGGCCCCGGCATGCCCGAGTACGGCATGCTGCCGATCCCGGACTACCTGCTGAAGCAGGGCGTACGCGACATGGTGCGGATCTCCGACGCCCGGATGAGCGGCACCAGTTACGGGGCCTGCGTCCTGCACGTCGCGCCCGAGTCCTTCGTCGGCGGACCGCTCGCCCTGGTCCGCACCGGTGACAGCATCACGCTGGACGTCGAGGCGCGGCTGCTCCACCTCGACGTGACCGACGAGGAGCTGGAACTCCGCAGGTCCGGGTGGACCGAACCGCCCGCCCGTTACGGGCGCGGATACGGCGCGCTCTACCAGGACCAGATCACCCAGGCCGACACCGGATGCGACTTCGCATTCCTGGCACGGCAGGGAGAAGTGCCCGACCCGTACGCGGGCTGAACCGGGCGAAGAGAATTCCGCGCACCGACCCGTCCGGGATGCCGAACGGCAAACGGTAAGCGCTTGCACCGTGCACCGAAAGAACGGCACATCCAGCACTTTCCAGAGATCGGAGACGCGTCATGGCCCAATCCGCAGCCGTGGCCACACCGCCCCCCAAGGGGAAGGCGTCCAAGCGCCGCTCGGCCACACCCCGCCGTTTGCCGTATCTGCTGATCGCACCCGCGGGCCTGCTGATGCTGGGCTTCATCGCCTATCCGGTGGTCAGCGTCTTCTACTACAGCCTGCAGAACTACAACGTCACCAAGCCGTGGCGGAACGGTTTCGCCGGCTTCGACAACTTCACCAAGATCTTCACCGAGGACGAGCAGTTCTGGCCGACGCTCGGCTTCAGCGCCCAGTGGGTCTTCACGCAGGTGACCCTGCAGCTCGCACTCGGTCTCGCCCTCGCGCTGATCGTCAACCAGACCTTCATCGGCCGCGGCATATCCCGCGCCATGGTCTTCTCGCCCTGGGCCGTCTCCGGCGTGCTGACCAGCACCATCTGGATCCTGCTCTACAACTCCTCGACCGGCTTCAGCCGCTACCTCGCGGACGCCGGGATCGGTGAGTACGGCACATCGGTCCTCTCCGACACCGGGACCGTCTTCTGGGCGGCGACCATCTCCGAACTCTGGCGCGGGGTCCCCTTCTTCGCCATCCTCATCCTCGCCGACCTGCAGTCCGTCTCCAAGGAGCTGTACGAGGCGGCGTCGGTGGACGGCGCGGGCCGGCTGCGGCAGTTCTTCCACATCACGCTCCCGCACCTGCGCGACGCGATCATCCTGGCCACCCTGCTGCGCGGGGTCTGGGAGTTCAACAACGTCGACCTGCTCTACACCCTCACCGGCGGCGGACCGGCGGGCGAGACCACCACCTTGCCCCTCTACGTCGCCAACACAGGCATCGAGGGCCACGACTTCGGATACGCCTCCGCGCTCACCACCGTCGCCTTCGTGATCCTCCTCTTCTGCTCGATCGTCTATCTGCGCCTGAGCAAGTTCGGAGGCGACAACAAGTGACTGCCGCACTCGTGGAGAAGAACGACGCCCGCACGCCGGGACTGTCCGGGGGCAACGACCTCCCGCCGCCCTCCTCGCACCGCCGCACCAAGCGTGAGCGGGCCTTCGACGACGTACCGCGCTGGCAGATCTACGTGCCGCTCGGGATCTATCTGCTCTTCACCCTCATCCCGTTCTACTGGATGTTCCTCTTCGCCGTACGGCCCGCCGGCTCCACCTCGCTGGTGCCCTGGCCGATGACGGGGGACCACTTCTCCAAGGTCTGGAACGAGCGCAGCTTCGCCCTCTTCTTCCAGAACAGCATGATCGTCGGCGTCGCGACGCTGATCGCCACGACCCTGGTCGCGCTGGCCGGCGGCTACGCCCTGGCCCGGTTCGACTTCAAGATCAAGGGCGCCTTCATGCTGGCGCTGCTCTGCTCGCAGTTCATCCCGGGCGCCCTGATGCTCGTGCCGCTCTTCGAGATCTTCAAGAACCTCCAGATGATCAACTCCCTGGGGAGTGTCGTCATCGCGGAGACCGTCTTCCAGCTCCCCCTCTCGATCATCCTGATCAGCGGCTTCATCAAGAACGTGCCGGTCTCCCTCGAGGAGGCGGCCTGGGTGGACGGCTGCTCGCGCTTCAAGGCCTTCTGCGCCGTCGTCCTGCCGCTGCTGCGCCCCGGACTGATCGCGGTCGGCTCGTTCGCCTTCGTCCACAGCTGGAACCACTTCCTGTTCGCCCTGATGTTCCTCAGCGAGCAGGACAAGCAGACGATCCCGGTCGGTCTCAACACCCTCATCGGCGCCGACAGCGTCGACCTGGGGGCGCTGGCCGCGGGCGGTGTCATCGCCGCCGTGCCCGTGGTGATCGTCTTCGCCTTCATCCAGAAGTGGCTCATCACCGGCTTCAGCGCCGGCGCCGTGAAGGGATGACGTACATGACCTGGAAGCTCCGCCCCCGTACGGCGCGCCGCGCCGGTGCCGCGCTCGCCCTCCTGCTGGGCAGCACGGTCCTCCAGCCGGGCGCCCAGGCGGCCACCGCGTCGCCGGACACGGCGCCGGAGACCGCCGCGACGGCTCCCGGCCGGGATCTCGGCCGGGAGGTGCTCGCCGACGACGACGGCTGGGCCGCGGAAGGCACGGGAACGACCGGAGGCTCCGCCGCCGACGAGGACCACGTCCTCACCGTGCGCAACCGGGCCCAGCTCGTCGCGGCGCTCGACGGCGGCAGCTCCGTCCCCAAGATCATCCGGGTGGCCGGCACGATCGACGCCAACACCGACGACCGGGGACGGCGGCTGGACTGCGCCGACTACGCCACCGACGGTTACGCCCTCGACGCCTACCTGGCCGCCTACGACCCCCGTACCTGGGGCGGCGCCAAGCCCTCCGGCCCGCAGGAGGACGCCCGCAAGGCGTCCGCCGCCCGCCAGGCCGAGCGCGTCGAGCTGCCGGTCGGCTCGAACACCACGATCGTCGGGATCGGTGCGGGCGCCGTACTCAAGGGCGCGAGCCTCCAGGTCCAGGACGCCGACAACGTCATCATCCGCAACCTCGAACTCCGTGACGCCTACGACTGCTTCCCGGCCTGGCAGCCCAACACCGGCGGCCTCGGCGACTGGAAGACCGCGTACGACACGCTGTGGCTGCGCGGCGCCACCCACGTCTGGGTCGACCACGTCACCGCGAGCGACAAGGGCCACCCCGACGACCGGGAGCCCACCTACTTCGGGCGCAACTACCTGCGCCACGACGGGCTCCTCGACATCACCAACGGCTCCGACCTCGTCACCGTCTCCTGGAGCCGGTTCGCCGACCACGACAAGGCGATGCTCATCGGCAACGGCGACGGGGTGACCACCGACCGGGGCAAGCTCCGCGTCACCCTGCACCACAACGAGTTCCACTCCGTCGTGCAGCGCGCCCCCCGGGTCCGCTTCGGCCAGGTCCACCTCTACAACAACCGCTACGTCATCCCCGAGGACGCCGACCACCGCTACTCCCTCGGCATCTCCACCGAGTCCCGGATCGTCGCCGAGAACAACGCGTTCGAGACCCCGGGCCACGTCGAGGTCGCCGACCTGCTGAAGAGCTGGAACGGCAGTGCCCTCACCGAGCGCGGCACCGTGTTCAACGGCTTCCCGGTCGACCTGGTCTCCATCTACAACGCCTACAACTCCGGCAGCGAGACCGATCTCGCCACCGACACCGGCTGGACACCCACCCTGCACGGTCCCGTCGACAGCGCCGAAGACGCCGCCGCCGACGTGGCCCGCGAGGCCGGAGCGGGGAGGGCCGCCCGATGAGTGCGACCACACCCCTCCCCGTCGTCCTGGCCGGAGCCCGCGGCCACGGCCGCTGGCACCTCGCCAACATCCGCAGGCTCCAGCACCAGGGCCTGGTCAGACTGGCCGGCGTCTGCGAACTGAACCCGCTGAGCGACGCCGAACTCGACATGTTCGCCGACGAGATGCCGGAGCAGTCCGCCGACTTCGGGTCCCTCCTGGACTCCACCGGCGCGCGCGCCGCGGTCGTCTGCACCCCCATCCCGACCCACACCGCACTGGCCCTGACCGCGGCGGCCCGGGGCGTCCACCTCCTCCTGGAGAAGCCGCCCGCCGCCACCTGGGACGACTACGCCCGCATGGCCGACGGGGTACGGGAGGCGGGCATCGCCTGCCAGATCGGCTTCCAGTCCTTCGGCTCGCACGCCGTGACGGCCATCAAGGACCTCGTACGCACCGGGGCCGTCGGCACCGTGCGGGGCATCGGCGCCGCCGGCGCCTGGGTCCGCGACGACGCCTACTTCCGGCGCGCGCCCTGGGCCGGGCGCCGCCGGCTGGGCGGGACCGACGTGGTCGACGGGGTGCTCACCAACCCGCTGGCCCACGCCGTCGCCACCGCGCTCGAACTCGCCGGCCGGGGAACGGCCGAGGACGTCGCGTCCATCGAGACCGAGCTCTTCCGGGCCCACGACATCGAGTCCGACGACACCAGCTGCGTCCGGGTCACCACCACCGACGGGCTGCCGGTGACCGTCGCGGTCACCCTCTGCGCGGAGGAGGCCGGCGAACCCTATGTGATCGTCCACGGCGACCGCGGCCGCATCACCTTCTGGTACAAGCAGGACCGGGTCCTCGTCCAGCGCGCCGGACACGGCCCGGAGGAGACCGTGCACGGACGGACCGACCTCCTGGAGAACCTCGTCGACCACCTGGAGCACGGCACCGCGCTCCTCGTACCGCCGGAGCGCACCGGCGCGTTCATGCGGGTCCTCGACGCCGTGCGCACCGCCCCCGAGCCCACCGCGCTGCCCGCCACCGCCTGGGACACCCGGCCCGCCGACACGGGCGACGGCGTACGGCGCATCGTGCGCGGCATCGACGGCACCGTCGCCGCCGCCGCCGACACCCTCACCCTCTTCTCCGAACTAGGCGCCTCCTGGGCGCGACCCAGCGAGGTGAGCACCTCATGACCACCGCACTCCTCAGCTGCGCCGGACGCCCCGTCGGCCGCTACACCTACGGGCACGGGACCGACAGCCGTCCCTATCTGCACCCCGTCACCACGCTCGCCGGCACCCCCGTCACCGAGGAGCGTCCGGCCGACCACATCCACCACCTCGGCGCGTCCGTCGCGGTGCCCGACGTCGCCGGACACAACTTCTGGGGCGGCCGCACCTTCGTCCGCGACCAGGGCCCCACCGAGCTCGACAACCACGGGACGCAGCGCCACCTCGGCTGGAAGCTGCGCGACCCGGACGGCTTCGTGGAGGAGCTCAGCTGGGAGGCCGACGGCGCCGAGCTGCTGCGCGAGCACCGCACGGTCGCCGTCGCCGAGATCTCCGACACCGCCTGGGCGCTGGACTTCTCCTTCTCCCTCTCCAACCGCGGCTCCACCGACCTCTCCATCGGCAGCCCCGCCACCAACGGCCGCCCCGGCGCCGGTTACGGCGGCTTCTTCTGGCGCGCCCCCAAGGAGGCCGCGCCGCCCGCCGTCTTCACCGGAACGCTCGACGGCGAGGAAGCCGTGCACGGCAGGGCCGCCGACTGGCTGGCCCTCGCCGGGGACGGCTGGACGCTGGTCTTCGCCGGCGCCACCGACGAGACCCGGCGCGACCCGTGGTTCGTGCGGACCACCGAATACCCGGGGGTCGGCTCCTCCCTCGCCGCCGACCGCCGGCTTCCCGTCCCCGCCGGGGACACCGTCGTGCGCCGGGTCGTCACCGTCGTCGCCGACGGACGCCTCGACCGGGACGCCGCGGCCGCCCACGTCCGTAAGGCGGTCTCCGCATGACGATGCCCTGGACCGCCGACCTCGGGGACGGCACCTACCGCAACCCGGTCCTGAACGCCGACTGGTCCGACCCGGACGTCGTACGCGTCGGCGACGACTACTACCTCACCGCGTCCAGCTTCGGCCGCGTCCCCGGACTGCCCCTGCTGCACTCCCGCGACCTCGTCAACTGGACCCTGGTCGGCCACGCCCTCGACCGGCTCGGACCGGACGCCGACTTCGCCGTGCCCCGCCACGACTGCGGGGTGTGGGCGCCCTCGCTGCGCCACCACGCGGGACGCTTCTGGATCTTCTGGGGCGACCCCGACCACGGCATCCAGCAGATCAACGCCGAGGACATCCGCGGCCCCTGGAGCGCCCCGCACCTCGTCAAGTCCGGCAAGGGCCTGATCGACGCGTGCCCCCTGTGGGACGAGGAGACCGGCGAGGCCTACCTGGTGCACGCCTGGGCGAAGTCCCGCTCCGGCATCAAGAACCGCCTCACCGGCCACCGGATGAGCCCCGACGGCCGGGAGCTGCTCGACGAGGGCACGACCCTCGTCGACGCCGACACCGTCCCGGGGTGGTTCACCCTGGAGGGCCCCAAGCTCTACCGGCACGACGGCTGGTTCTGGATCTTCGCCCCGGCCGGGGGAGTGGAGACCGGCTGGCAGGGCGCCTTCCGCTCGCGGACGTTCGACGGGCCCTACGAGGAGCGGGTCGTCCTCGCGCAGGGCACCACCGACGTCAACGGGCCGCACCAGGGCGGGTGGGTGAGGACCGCCGCCGGTGAGGACTGGTTCCTGCACTTCCAGCACCGCGGGGCGTACGGCCGTGTGGTGCACCTCCAGCCGATGCGCTGGGAGGACGGCTGGCCGGTCATCGGCGACGAGGGCGAACCCGTCCTCGTGCACCGCCGCCCGAAGGCCCCGGAGCAGCCCGTCGAAGCGCCGGCCTCCAGCGACGACTTCCCCGGCGGCCGCTACGGGCGTCAGTGGCAGTGGACGGCCAACCCGAGGCCCGGCTGGACGGTCGGGCACGGCGGCGACGGCCTGCGCCTCAGCTGCGTACGGACCGCGTACGCCCATGATCTGCGCGCCCTGCCCAACGTCCTGGTGCAGCGGCTGCCGGCCGAGGAGTTCACCGTCGAGACCGGCATCACGCTGGACTCCGACGAACCCGGGGCCAAGGCCGGGCTCGCCGTGCTCGGGGACGCCTTCTCGTGGATCGGCCTGGAGGCGGGAGCCGACGGGACGGCGCGGCTCGTGCACCGGTACGCCGAAACCGTCGCCGAGCACGAGCGGGACGCGGAACACCCGCGCCCCGCGCCCGGGGCAGCCGTCCGCGTCCGTATCGAGGTCACCCGGGGCGCCCGCTGCCGCTTCTACGCCGACACCGGCGACGGGGCCGGCTTCCAGGCGTCCGGCCAGGTCTTCGCGGCCGCCCCCTGGCGTTGGGTGGGAGCGCTCCTAGGGCTCTTCGCCACCGCGCCGGCCGGGACAGGGCCGTCCGGAACAGCAGGCTTCACCGCATTCCGCACCACCGCGCACCGCACCACCGCGAGACCTCGCACCACCTGACCCCGCACCGCTGTAGGGAGCCGCAATGACGCACCTCCGTACCGAGCGCACCAGAGCGAGAACGCTGTTCACCGCCATCGCCCTCGCCGCCTCCCTTCTCCTGCCCACCGCCCCGGGCGCGGCGTCGGCCGCCACCGGGTCACAGCCCGCGGCGCACCACGGCGGCGCCACACCGCACGGCTTCGCCTCGCTGGCGGGCGGCACCACAGGGGGCCGGGGCGGTGAGGTGGTCACCGTCACCGACCAGGCGGGACTGGAGAGGTACGCCGGTGCCGAGGAGCCCTACGTCATCCGGGTGGCCGGCTCCATCGCCGTCGCACCCTTCGGCGCGGACATCGACGTCACGTCCGACAAGACCATCGTCGGGGTGGGCGACACGGGCGAGATCGTCCACGGCGAACTCCACCTGAACCCGGGCACCAGCAACGTCATCATCCGTAACCTCACCATCCGCGACTCCTACGTCGAGGGTGACTGGGACGGGAAGACCACCGACTTCGACGCGATCCAGATGGACACCGCCGACCACGTCTGGATCGACCACAACCGGCTGACGCACATGGGCGACGGGCTGCTCGACATCCGCAAGGACAGCCAGTACATCACCGTGTCGTACAACCACTTCGACAACCACAACAAGGCGCTCGGCATCGGCTGGACCGAGAACGTCACCACGCAGATCACGATCGACCACAACTGGTTCAGCGGCACGAAGCAGCGCAACCCGTCCGCCGACAACTGCGCCTACGCCCACCTCTACAACAACTACCTCTCCGCGCAGGTCGCGGACGGGGACCCGCTGTGGACGTACGGCAACTGGGCGCGCGGCGCCACGAAGATGGTCATCGAGAACAGCTACTACCGGGACGTCCAGCACCCCTACCAGGCCGATGCCACGGCCGAGCTGGTCCAGCGCGGATCGATCCTGAGGAACACCACGGGCCGCACCGACGCCTGGGGCGCCGCCTTCGAACCGAGTGACTTCTACCCGTACACGCTGGACCGCGCCGCCGACGTGCCGAGGCTCGTGACCCGGAACGCGGGTCCGCAGGAGCACATCGGCACCGCGCCGCACCGCACACACCACTGACCTCCCCCCACGTACGCGTACAGATCCGAGAGAGAAGAGCCGACATGAACATCTCGAAGACGCTCCGGGGGCGTACCGCGACCGCGGTGTCCCTCACCGCGGTCCTGGCACTCGCGGCCACCGGCTGTGGCGACGACGGCAGCAGCTCGGGCACGGAGGGCAGCGGGAAGGGCGAGATCACCTTCTGGGACAACAACGGTGGTCCGCGCACCGCCATCTGGACCGAGATCATCAAGGACTTCGAGAAGAAGAACCCGGACATCAAGGTCAAGTACGTCCCGATCCCGATCGCCGACGTCCAGTCCAAGTACGACACGGCCATCGCGGGCGGCGGCCTGCCGGACGTGGGCGGCGTCGGCACCGCGTACCTCGCCAACATCGTGTCCCAGGAGGCCCTGGAGCCGATCAGCGACCGGCTGGAGAAGTCGGAGCTGAAGGGCAAGCTCGTCGAGAACATGGTCGAGAGCGTCAGAGCCGCGGCCGGCCGGGGCGACGACATGTACACCGTGCCGACCTCCGCGAACAACGGCGCGCTCTGGTACCGCACCGACCTGTTCGAGGCGGCGAAGCTGGAGGCGCCCACCACCTGGCCCAAGTTCTACGAGGCCGCCGACAAGCTCACCGACGCGAAGAACAACAAGTTCGGCTACACCATCCGCGGCGGTGCGGGATCCATCGCGCAGGCCCTGGACGCGATCTACGGCCAGACCGGCATCACGGAGTTCTGGGACGGCGACAAGACCACCCTGAACGACCCGAAGAACGTCGCGGCGCTGGAGAAGTACGCCGCCCTCTTCAAGAAGACGACGCCGGCCGCCGACGTCAACAACGACTTCACCAAGATGGTCGCCCAGTGGGACACCGGCACCATCGGGATGCTCAGCCACAACCTCGGCTCCTACCAGGACCACCTGAAGGCGCTGGGCGAGGACAAGTTCGCCGGCATACCCGCCCCCATCGGGGAGGGCGGCACGCGCGTCCAGGTCTCCAACCCCGTCGACGGACTCGGCCTCTTCCGGTCCAGCAAGAACAAGAACGCGGCCTGGAAGTTCATCGAGTTCGCGGCCTCGCACGAGTCCAACAGCAAGTGGAACGAGTCCGCGGGCGCCATCCCGGCCAACACCGAAGCGGCCAAGGACCCGTGGATCAACGAGACCGAGCCCACCGCACTCGCCGCGAAGGCCCTCACCGACGGTTCCACCAAGATCGTCGACCTGCCGTACTACCTGCCCGACTGGAACAACATCAGCAAGGCGGACAACGAGCCGGAGTTCCAGAAGCTGCTCCTCGGCAAGGTCACGGCCAAGGACTTCCTGGACAAGATGGCCGAAGAGCTGAACACCGCCCAGAAGGAGTGGAAGGAACTGGGCAACGGCTGATCCCGGCCGTCCCACCCCAGCCCCACCCCCATTGACCGGGGGGCCGGCGGCGGTCCGGGTCGCACCCCGCCGCCGGCCCCTCTTCCTGCGCACCACCACACGTTCGTCCTCCGAGAGAGGCAGTCAACCTGTGTCACTCACCCGCAGACGGACGGCAGCCGCGCTCCTCGCGCTGCCTCTCGCCCTCTCCGCCACTCCCGCGTTCGCGCACGGCGGTGGCGGCGGCCGGCCCCGGCCCCGGACACTCCACATCGCGGGCGACTCCACGGCGGCCCAGAAGTACGCGGACGCCGCACCCGAGACCGGCTGGGGCATGGCCCTGCCCTTCTTCCTCGGCCGGTCGCTCGCCGTCGCCAACCACGCGGTGAACGGCCGGAGTTCCAAGAGCTTCATCGACGAGGGCCGTCTCACCGCCCTCCTGGACGGCGTCCGCCCTGGCGACATCGTCCTCGTCCAGTTCGGGCACAACGACGAGAAGACCGAGGACCCCGCCCGCGGCACCGACCCGTACACCACCTACCAGGAATACCTGCGCCAGTACGTCAAGGGCGCCCGCGCCCGGCGCGCGGAACCCGTGCTGCTCACCCCGGTCGAGCGCCGCCGGTTCGCCGAGGACGGCACCGCGAAGCCCACCCACGGGGAGTACCCCGCCGCGATGCGCGCCCTGGCGTCCGAGGAGGACGTGCCCCTGCTCGACATCCAGGCGCTCTCCCTCGCCCGCTGGCAGGAACTCGGCCCCGACGGGACCGAGGCGTACTTCAACTGGCTGGAACCCGGCGAGTCGCCGAACTACCCCGACGGCAAGCAGGACAACACCCACTTCCGGCCCGACGGCGCGGTCGAGGTGGCCAGGACGACCGCCCGTGCCCTGCTTGACCGGCGCGTGCTCGACCGGCGCGACCTGCGCCGCCTCGGCGAGCCGGTGCCCGGGACGTGGATCACCTGGCCCCAGGCCTGATCCCCGCTCCCCGCACTCCTCCTCATCTCCATTCCCCGTACGACAGTTAGGGATCCGCCATGCCCGCACGCATGAGACATGTCCGCGCCATTGCCGTGGTGATGGGCTGTGCCTCGCTCGCCCTCGCCGTGAGCCTCCCCGCCCAGGCCTCCTCCCACCACGGCAAGGGGACCGAGCGCGCCGTACTTCCCTCGGGCGACGGCTGGGCCGCGGCCGAGGGCTCCACCACGGGGGGCGCGAAGGCCACCCCCGAGCACATCTACACCGTGAGCAACCGGGCCGAGCTCATCGCCGCCTTCGAGGACGCCGGGGACGCGCCGAAGATCGTCAGGATCGCCGGCACCGTCCACGGCAACTCCGACGCCGCCGGCACCCCCATCGGCTGCGAGGCCTACCAGCAGGGCGGCTACACCCTGGAGAAGTACCTCGCGGCCTACGACCCGGCCGTCTGGGGCACCGACGAGGTCCCGTCGGGCCCGCTGGAGGACGCCCGGGTCGCGTCCGCGAAGCTGCAGGCGGCCGCGGTCAACGTGAACGTCCCGTCCAACACCACGCTCGTGGGCGTCGGCAAGGACGCCACGATCATCGGCGCCAGCCTCCAGGTGAAGAACGTCTCCAACGTCATCGTCCGCAACATCTCGTTCGAGGACACCTACGACTGCTTCCCCCAGTGGGACCCCACCGACGGTGACCAGGGCGCCTGGAACTCCGAGTACGACAACCTCGTCGTCTACGGCTCCAGCCACGTCTGGGTCGACCACAACACCTTCAGCGACGGCGACCGCCCCGACGCCGACCAGCCCCACTACTTCGGGCAGGTGTACCAGCAGCACGACGGCCTCTTCGACATCGTGCGCGGTGCCGACCTCGTCACCGTGTCGTGGAACGTCCTCAAGGACCACGACAAGACCATGCTCATCGGCAACAGCGACGGCGCCGGTGCGAGCGACCGGGGCAAGCTCCGCGTGACGCTGCACCACAACCTCTTCAAGGACGTGAAGGAGCGCGCCCCCCGCGTCCGCTTCGGCCAGGTCGACTCCTACAACAACTACTTCGCCGCCACCAAGGGCGCCGCGTACGGCTACACGTACGGCATCGGCGCCGAGTCCCACCTCGTCGCGGAGCACAACGCCTTCACCGTGCCCGCCGGCTTCGACAAGGCGACCATCCTCAAGAAGTGGTCCGAGTCCTCCCTCACGGCCGGGAACAACTACGTCAACGGGCGGAAGACCGACCTGATCGCCGTGCACAACGCGGGCGTTCCCGCCGAGCAGCTCACCGAGGGAGCCGGCTGGACCCCGACGCTGCGCACGAAGGTCGACCACCCCCTCGTCGTCCCCCTGCTGGTGGGGCTCAAGGCGGGCGCCGGCAAGACGTCGGCCCGCTGACCCCACCCCTTGACCGGCCGGAGCGGCACCGCACCCTTCCACCACCCCGGAAGGCGCCGCTCCGGCCCGCCCCCTCTTCGCAAGGAGTACCGCCATGCCCAGCAGACGCAGTGCGCTGACCCTGTTCGCGGGTGCGGGCGCAGCCCTCGCCCTCGGTACACCCGCCGCGCAGGCCCGGCCCGCGCACCCGCGCCCCTTCGGCCGCTACGGCTCGCCGTCCCGCCGGCTCGACGCACGGACGCTCTACGTCGACCCGCGCGGCAGGGGCGACCACACCGACGTGCAGGCCGCCGTCGACGCCGCGTCCGGCACCGGCCGCACCGTGGTGCTCGCGCCCGGCACCTACCGCTCCACGGTCCTCGTCCCCGCCGACCGGGCGGAACTCACGCTGATCGGCGCGAGCGGCGACCCCCGTGACACCGTCATCGTGTACGACAACGCCGCCGGGACGCCCAAGCCCGACGGATCCGGCACCTACGGCACGAGCGGATCGGCCACCGTCACCGTCCAGGCCGCCGGTTTCACCGCCCGCGACGTGACCTTCGCCAACGACTGGCTGCGCTCCGACAACCCGGAGTACACCGGCACCCAGGCCGTCGCGATCAAGGTGCAGGGCGACCGCTCCGCGTTCTACGGCTGCCGTTTCCTCGGCCACCAGGACACCCTGTACGCCGACTCCCTCGCCCTCACCGCCTTCGCCCGGCAGTACTACCGCGACTGCTACGTGGAGGGAGACGTCGACTTCGTCTTCGGCCGCGCCACCGCCGTCTACGACCGCTGCCACTTCCGCACCCTGACCCGCACCGACCTGGCCTCGGCCCCGTACGGCTTCGTCTTCGCCCCCAGCACCGCGGGAGCCAACCCGCGCGGCTACCTGGTCCTGCGCTCCCGGATCACCAGCACCGCCCCCGACGCCTACTACAAGCTGGCCCGCCCCTGGGTGCCCTCCTCGGACCTCACCGCGCACCCGATGCTGACCGTCCGCGACAGCCACCTCGGCGCGGGCATCGACGCGGTCACGCCGTACGGCACGATGTCCTCGGGCTTCCCCTGGCAGGACCAGCGCTTCGCCGAGTACCGCAACACCGGCCCCGGCGCGCGCATCACGGACCCGGGCAACCGTCCGCAGCTGAGCGCTTCCGAGGCCCGGGCGCACACCGCGGCCGCATACCTGGGCGACTGGCGCCCCCACGCGTGAACCTGGGGATCACCCGAGGAGTTCTTCCCGCCTTCTACGAGCGGCTGAGGGACGAACTCACCTTCCCGCTCTCCTGGGAGAGGTCCGCGGGCCGTGACTTCCCGGCCTGGCGCGCCGAGGCGCGCGCCGTGGTCGCGGAGTCGCTGATGCAGCCCGCGGCTCCCGGCCCCGAGCCCTTCGACCCGGTGACCGTCGAAGCGTCCGACGCCGGCCCGTACACCGCGCGCACCGTGGAGTTCGCACTCAGCCGTTACGGGCGGGCGCGCGGCTCCCTGCTGATGCCGCACGGGGCGGGGCCCTTCCCCGCGGTGCTGGTCCTCCACGACCACGGGGCCGAGTTCACGATCGGCCGCGAGAAGACCGTGCGGCCCCGGTCGGATCCGGACCGCCTCGCGCGCGCCACCGCGTGGGCGGACCGGAACTACGGCGGCAGGTTCGTCGGCGACGAGCTGGCCGCCCGCGGCTACGCCGTGCTCGGCGTGGACACCCTGGGCTGGGGCGACCGGGGGCCGCTCGCCTACGAGGACCAGCAGGCCCTGGCCGCCAACCTCCTTCAGCTGGGCACCTCGCCGGCCGGCCTCGCCGCCCACGAGGACATCCGTGCCGCGGCCTTCCTCGCCTCACTGCCAGAGGTGGACGAGACGCGCGTCGGGGCGCTGGGCTTCTCCATGGGCGCCTACCGCGCCTGGCAGCTGTCCGCCCTCTCCGACGGCGTCAGGGCGGCGGCGGCCGTCTGCTGGATGACAGGGCTCAAGGAGATGATGGTTCCGGGCGACAACACGCTGCGGGGCCAGTCCGCCTACTTCATGCTCCACCCCGGGCTGCACCGCAGCCTCGACATCCCGGACGTGGCCTCCCTCGCCGCCCCCAAGCCCGCACTGTTCCTCGCAGGCGGCCGGGACCACCTCTTCACGGCGGCCGGGGTGGAAACGGCGTACGCGAAGCTGCGTGCGGTCTGGGAGTCGCAGGGGGCGGGCGACCGGCTGACCACCACTGTCCGGCCGGACACCGGCCACGCCTTCACGGCCGGGATGCAGGACGAGGTGTTCGCCTGGCTTGACGGATGGCTGGGAGCTCCGGTCCGGGAGTCCGCGCCGGGGCCGGCTGCTACGTCCGGTGCCGGGGGCGGCCTGCCGCCTTCTTCGTGACCGTCTTCGCCGCGGACGGCTTCTTCGCCGCGGCCTTCCTGGCCGGCGGCTTCCCGGCTGCCGTCTTCTCGGCCGCGGCCTTCCTGCTCCGGCTCGCCTTCTTGGCGGGAGCCGCGCGGCGGGGCCTGTCCGGCTCGGCCGAGTCCTCAGGAGGCCTGCGCCTGCGGCGGGCGGCCGGGCGGCCGGATTCCTTCTCCGCCTTCTCCTCCTGCTCGCCGCCGAGCACCTCCTCGCCGGCTTCGTCGACCGCGTCCGCGGCGCCGCGGCCCACGTCCTCGACTGCGGAGCCCGCGGCGTCGCCGACGCCTTCCACCGCCGTGCCCGTGCCCGCACCGACGGACTCGACCGCGGTCCCCGCTCCCCGGCCGACCTCGCTCACCGCCGCGCCGGCGCCCTCGCCCAGCTCCCCTGCGGCCCTGCCGGTGCCGGCCCCGACGTCCTCGACCGCCGCACCCACCCCGCGGGTCAGCTGCTCCAGGATCTGGGGGTTGCGGTCGACCGTGGCCAGCAGCCGGGTGACGATGGCGGCGATGTGGTGGAGCCGCACCTTGAGCTGTGCCTGGACATCCACGCCCTCGATACCCAGCTGGACCCGCCCGAGCCGCACGTCCGCCCCGACGTTCAGCTTCAGGAGGTCGAGCACCTCGGCCTGCAGGGAGACGTGTGCCTCGAGGTCGTCGACCTCCAGGTCCAGTTTGTCCACATGGAGCGCCGGGACGTCCAGGAAGACATCTGACGGCCCGACATCAGGGCCGCCGTCGTCCTCCGGGACCACGATCTCGGCGTCGGGGTCCCGGCCCTTACGGCCGGTGCTGTCGGAGCTGGGCATGCGCGCACATCCTCGGTAGGTTCCCCGAGCAGGATCCTCACGTCCAAGTGTCGACCGGGCGAAACCATGACGCAATCGCCGGTGCCGTGCGCGCCGGCCGGCGCGGTCCGCCCCCACCGGCCCGGTGCGACAGGTGGGGGCGGCCGCGTGGCGGATGCGGGTTCTACTCGTAGCTGATGTCCGACTCGGAGTAGAGGCAGTACTTGCCGTCGGGGCCGCTGCCCACCTCTTCCGGCTCGTCACCGTTGTCGTTGCCCTCGTAGCGGACGCACGGCTCGATCTTCTTGCTGCTGTCGCCGTGGATCCGGATCGAGCTCAGCGTGGCGGTGTCCCCGTAGTTGCTGTTGATGCCCACGAGGGACTTGCCCGGCGCCGTGACGTCGACGTCCTTCACGACGATGTCGCGCTTGTACATCGTGGAGCAGTTGCCGCAGGACCGGACGAGCTTGCCGAAGTCCTCGACCTGGAAGCCCGAGACGGTCAGCTTGCCCGCGCCGTTGAACTGGAAGACCTTGTCGTCGGCCCCCTTGGCGCCGCCGCCGCTCACCGTGTACACGGAGCCCGACGACTTGCCCTTGAAGGAGGCGGCGTCCTCGCCGACGTCCGTCCACCAGACGTTCTCGAGGGTGCAGCTGCCGGAGCAGTGCACACCGTCGGCGGCGGGGGAGCCCAGGACGACGTTCTTGAGGGTCGCCCCGTCGGCGAGTTCGAAGAGTGCGTCCTGGCCCTCCTCCTGGCCGTCCCCGCCGAGGTCACCCTCGCCGTAGAACTCCTTGAGGTCGCCGTCGTACGTCCCCGAGACCTCGATGGTCTTCGAGACGGCCTGGCTGCCGCTGGGGGTGGGCCACTCGGCCGCGGCGGCCGTCGTCCCGTCCGCCGTCGCCGCACCGGCGGGCTGGAGCATCATGTTCGTGGCCAGGGCGGCACCGGTGAGGCCCAGGGCCGCGGTCAGCGCGGCGGCCATGCGGCGCTTTCCGGGGCGGCGGCGGTGCGTGTGCGCGCGTTCACTCATGTTGGCTGGTCCCGATTCCTAGAAGGTGGGGGGAGCGTCTTGCACACCTGAGTCGCCACCGTCCACGGAAGGGTTGCCGGGTCCCGCGATTGTTTCCTCCGGCGCCCGGCGGGCGCCGCCGGGCGCTCAGCGCGTGGCGCTGAAGTCCCCGCCCACCGACACCGGGCCGGCCGCCGCACGCGCCCGCGCCGTGTAGTCGTCCCGCCCCGCGTCGCGGGTCCCCTCCGCGTGGTTGTACTGCCCCGCGAAGGTGTGCGTACCGGTCGGCACGCTCCGTCCGGGCTTCAGGGCCCAGCGGTACACGAGGAAGCCGTCCACCTCGCGCGCCGACACCGCGAAGTCCTGCTCCGGCAGGGAGCGCCAGGAACCGGTGGTGGCCACCCCGCCGTTCAGCGCGATCCGCAGCTCGACCGTGAGAGCGGACAGCGGCCGGTCCGTCTTGACCGTCACCTCGCTCTGCGCCCAGTAGTCGTTGCTGTTCGGGTTCAGCGAACCGTCCGACCACAGCGGGCCCTTCCCTGCGGGCAGGGCACCGCCCCGGCCCGGGGACGGCGGCGCGAGGGTCGGTGACGCGGGCTCGGCCGCCACCCGCTGCCCGCCCGCAGGCTCCTCCCGGCCCGCCGACGTGACCGCGAAAGCGCCGGCCGTCAGCACCCCGCACACCGCCGCCGTCGCGCCGGCGACCCGCAGCCACGGCATCGGCGCACGAGGGGCGCGCGCGGGACGGGCCGGCGGTTCCTCCGCCATGCCGCGCTCGATCCGGGCCAGCATCCGTGCCCGGTCGGGGCGGTGCGAAGCGGCGGCGGTGCGAAGCCGCTCCCGCAGGTCCTCGTCCATCACTGCCTTCCTCCGGTGCGCTGTCCGGCGGCCGCCACCTGTACCTGTGCCGCCGGGGTCTCGGGCCCCAGCAGCCGTTGGAGTTCCGCCACACCGCGCGAGGTCTGGCTCTTCACCGTACCCACCGAGACCCCGAGGACCAGAGCGGTGTCGCGTTCCGACAGGTCGAAGGCGTGCCTCAGCACCACGCACGCGCGCTTGCGGAACGGCAGGCGGCGCAGGGCGCCTTGGACGTCCACCACGGCCGACACGTCGGGGCCGTCCGCCGCATAGCCGTCCCCGGCCCCGCGGGGCGCCCAGAACAGCGCGATCCTCCGGCGCTCACGCACCGCGCTGCGGATGCGCGTGCGGGCCAGATTGGCGACAACCCCTCTCGCGTACGCCACCGGGTGGTCGGCGCCTCTGACCCGGTCCCAGCGGTGCCAGAGCGCCATCAGCGCGTCGGCGGCCAGGTCGTCCGCCGCGTCGGCCTCACCCGTCAGCAGATGGGCGAGCCGGGCGAGTTCGACGTAGTGCGCCTCGAAGAAAGCATGGAACTCGGCGGCAGCGGCATCATCCACGACTGTGCCCACGGGTACCTCTCCTCTGCCCTGGATCCCTGCGCGCTCGGCCGGGCTGTGTACGTTCCCAGTCCCGTTCCCCGTTCCGTTCGCGGGGCGAACCGGTGCGCACCCCGGAAGCGCTTCGACGCGTGCGCCTCCCAGTAAGGCGTAACACGGCGAAAACCTGAAGCCCCTGGTCCACTTCTTCTCCACCGGCGAACCGCCCGCGGATCAGGGCGGCACGGGGGCGGGCCGCGCAAGACGTAACACAGGGAAAACCTGAAATGCCCATGACCGGTGAACAATCCGGCTGACCGCCGCGTGAACCGTACACAAGGAGGAGTGCATGCCGGACACATCTGATCCCACCGCGCCCGTACAGAAGACCGAGGACGCCACGGTCCCCGCGCCCCCGGAGGCGAGGGCCCCGGCGGCCGGCCGCCGGGGCGCGGTCGACCGCTTCTTCTCCATCAGCGCCCGGGGCTCCGACCTCGGGCGCGAGATACGCGGCGGCTTCGCCACCTTCTTCACGATGGCCTACATCCTGGTGCTCAACCCGATCATCCTCGGCTCGGCCGAGGACAAGTTCGGCGACCACCTCTCGGGGCCCCAACTCGTCACCGCCACCGCCCTGGTGGCCGCCGTGATGACCGTCGTCATGGGACTCGCAGGCAATCTGCCGCTCGCCCTCGCCGCTGGCCTCGGCCTCAACGCCGTCGCCGCCTTCCAGCTCGCGCCGCTGATGAGCTGGCCCGACGCGATGGGCCTCATCGTGATCGAAGGCCTGCTGATCTGCGTCCTCGTGGTCACCGGGCTCCGCGAGGCGATCATGCACGCGATCCCGTCGTCCCTCAAACAGGCCATCAGCGTGGGCATCGGGCTCTTCATCGCGTTCATCGGCTTCGTCGACGCCGGGTTCGTCTCCCGCATCCCGGGCGAGACCGGTTCCGTCCCCGTCCAGCTCGGAGCCACCGGGCAGCTCTCCGGCTGGCCGGTCCTGGTCTTCTGCGTCGGCGTGCTGCTCACCGTCGCGCTGCTCGCCCGCCGGGTGAAGGGCGCCATCCTCATCAGCATCGTCGTGACGACCGTGGTGGCGGTGATCATCAACGGGATCGCCGACATCGCCCCCACCGCATGGGGCCTGACCGTCCCCGCCGTCCCCGAGGACCTGGTCGCGGCACCGGACTTCGGGCTGATCGGCTCCTTCAGCCTCTTCGGCGCGTTCCAGCAGGTCGGTGTGATCACCATCGTGCTGCTGGTCTTCACCCTGCTGCTGAGCGACTTCTTCGACACGATGGGCACCGTCGTCGGCGTCTCCCACGAGGCGGGCCTCCTCGACCAGGACGGCAAGGTGCCGAATCTGGGCCGCGTCCTGCTCATCGACGGCGCGGCCGCTGTCGCGGGCGGCGCGGCCTCCGCGTCCTCCGCCACCTCCTACGTCGAGTCGGCGGCGGGCGTCGGCGAGGGCGCCCGTACCGGCTTCGCCTCGCTGGTCACCGGCGCGCTCTTCGCCGTGGCGCTGTTCCTCACCCCGCTCGCCACGATCGTCCCCGCCCAGGCGGCGGCGCCTGCCCTGGTCGCGGTCGGCTTCCTGCTGATGGCACAGGTACGGCACATCGACTGGGAGAAGTACGAGATCGCCATCCCGGCCTTCCTCACCATCGCCGTGATGCCGTTCACCTACTCGATCACCAACGGCATCGGCGCGGGCTTCGTGTCCTACGTCGTGATCAAGGCCGTCCTCGGCAGGGCCAGGGAGGTCCACTGGCTGCTGTGGGGCACCGCGGCCCTGTTCGCGGTGTACTTCGCGATCGACCCGGTCGAGCAGCTGCTCGGGGTGAGGTAGCCCGGCAGGACCGCGCGCCGGCCTTCGAGACCCGGTCCGGGGCTCGAAGGCCGGCGCCGTCGTACGGGGGCGACGTCAGTTGGTGACGTACATGTACTTCCACGAGCCGTAGACCGTCGAGTTCACGCCGTCACCGGAGTAGCCGGCGCCCTTGACGTACGCCGACCGGAACCGGAACTTGTAGCCGACGGAACTCGACCCCGGCTTCCCGAGGTTGACGACCGACCTGCCGGCCGAGTCCAGCTTGAAGTACTCCGAGCCGCCGCTGCGCCAGGCGCCCTGGTAGTACATCTGGATGTCCAGGCGCTGCTTGCGGCCCGGGTAGGGGTTCATCGTGGTGTTGAAGTACGGCTGCGACGTCTTGTGGACGTAGGAGTACGTCGTCGAGCCGATCTTCCCCGTCTTGTAGTGCCGGGAGATGGACGTGCCGACCTTGGCCTGGCCTCCCGCCCACACGGTCGCGGTCTTCGCCGCGGTCCGTGCGTCGCCGTCGTACACGGCGTAGACGGAGGAGTCCCGGAACATGTTCAGGGTGCCGGAGAGCTTGCCCGCGCTGTTCACCGTGCCCGACTTGATCAGGTACTTGCCCTTGCCGTCCCCGGCCCGGTCCGCGTAGATCTTCACCGTGCGGTTCTTGTACGTCTTGCCGAGGGCGGCGGTGAAGGCGACCGGCTTCCCGTAGGAGAACACCTTCTTGTTGTTGTTCAGGGTGAGGGTGACCGCGCTCCGTGACACCGCGACGGTGTCGGAGCCGCTCGCCGGCGTGTGCGTGGCGTCGCCCGCGTAGGAGACCTTGTACGTCACGTTCCCGCCGGCCGGCGGGGTGTCGGAGAAGGAGAACGTGCCGCCCGCCTTGGTGGCGACGGCGGGCAGCGCCTTGCCCTTGGGGGACTCGAGGTCGGTGCGCGTCACCGTCAGCGGGGTCCCGGCGGGGACCGCCACGCTCGCGGTGATCCGGCCCGTGACCGTCAGGGCCTTGGCGCGCGCCGCGCTGGAGGGCGCGCTCACGGTGATCGCCGGGAGCGACTTCGCGGGGTCGCCCAGCACACGCAGGGAGAACACGCCCTGGCTGTTCTCCGACACCGCGAAGATCCGGCTGCCGTCCGGCGCCCAGGCCAGGGCGCCCGGCACGAGGGTGTCCCCGCCGGAGGAGCTGCCCGTGTTGGGGAACTCGAAGGTCCGGACCGTGTTCGGGTCGCCGTGCGAGAAGATGTGGACGTCCGGCCCGTACCAGGAGAAGGTGCCGCCCGCGACCTCGCCGCCCGGTGCGACGTCCACGGCGTTGGGGTAGTCGGACGACTGGTAGGTCACGACCGGCGAGAGGTCGGCGGTGGAGAACGCCGGGTGCACGTACGGCGCGCCGCTCGCGGTGATGACTTCCTTGCCGTCCGGGGTGATGTCCAGTTCCCGGAGGTTCCCCGCCACCGACTTGCTGACGCGCAGCGTCAGCCCGGTGTCCGACACGTCGTAGATGCCGACGACGTCACTCTCCCGCACGCCGACGGCCAGCACGCCGGGGGCGGCCGGGTCGGAGCCGAACTCCGGGGCGATGGTGCCGTTGTGGGTCTGCGAGCTCTGCTGGGAGAGCTGGACGACGGGTTCGGGGCCCGACAGGTCCAGCGAGCCGATGCCGCCGGTGTGCTCCTCCTTGTACCCGAACCACAGCTTGCCGCCGGCCTGTGCGAGCGTGCTGACCCCGTCGAGACCGCCGAGGGCGTAGCTCGCGCTCTGCGCGTACGTCTGCGTGTCGACCGCGATGATCCGGCTGCCGCCGGTGACGGCGGCGTACACCAGGCCCGAGTCGGCCGAGAGTTCCAGGCCGTTCACACCGGACAGGCCGGTGAGCGTGGCGACGACCGTCGCCGAGTAATCGGTGACGACGATCCTGCCGGCCGTCGGGTCCGATATGTAGACCCGCTGGTGGACGCCGTCCACCAGGACGTCTCCCGCGGACTTCAGGGAGAGGACCTTCGAGGTGTCGGCCGCCGCGGCCGGACCGGCCGCCGTGACGCTCAGCGCCGCCGAGCTGAAAAGGACCGCGAGTGCCGTCGCGGTGGTGACCGTGCGTCTGTGCTTCTGTCTTCGCACCATGATCCGTACCCCCCAGGGTGAAGAAACTGTGTGAGCGCCCCCGCTGGGTCGCAGCGTATGCGATGCCTGTGACAGTCGGGCAGCCGGTCAGGGCGTCGGGGGCGGCACACATCACTTCTTCACGTCGGCGGGGCGGTACGGGTCACCCCTTCAGGGCCGCCTTCATCATCTTCTGCGCGATCGGCGCCGCCAGGCCGTTGCCGCTGACCTCCGAACGGGCAGCCCCGGAGTCCTCGACGACCACCGCGACCGCGACCTGCTTGCCGGTGGACTTGTCCTTCGCGTACGACGTGAACCAGGCGTACGGGGTGTTGCTGTTGTCCACGCCGTTCTGCGCGGTTCCCGTCTTGCCGCCCACCTCTGCGCCGTCGATCTTCGCATTGCTGCCGGTCCCCTTCTCCACGACGGTGACCATCGCGCTGCGCAGCTGCTCGGCCGTCGACTCCTTCACGACCCGTTCGGTGTCGCCGTCCGGATACTCCTGGATCGTGGAGCCGTCGGCGTCGGTCACCTTCGCGACCATGTGCGGCGAGGCCAGCTCACCGCCGTTGGAGAGGGCGGCCGAGACCATGGCCATCTGCATCGGGGTCGCGGTCACCTCGAACTGGCCGATGCCGGTCAGCGCGGTCTGCGCCTTGTCCATACCGGTCGGGTACACGCTCTGCGACGCCCGCACCGGCACGTCCAGCATCGAAGTGTCGAATCCGAAGGCGTCCGCCATCGCCTTCAGCTTGTCCTGGCCGAGATCGGCCGCGACCTTCGCGAAGACGTTGTTGCAGGAGTACTGGAGGGCGGTGCGCAGAGTGGCGTTCTCGCACGGGGCCGAGGGGTTCTCGTTCGACAGGACCGTGCTCGTGTTCGGCAGGGTGTACGGATCGGGGCTGTCCGTGGGCTCGTCGACCGAGCCGTACAGGCCGTTCTCCAGCGCCGCCGAGGCCACCACCAGCTTGAACGTCGAACCGGGCGGCAGCGGCTGCCGCAGCGCCCGGTTGACCAGCGGCTTGGTCTTGTCGTCGAGCAGCTTCTGCCAGGCGTCGCCGTCGTTCGTCCCGCTGATGTCGGAGGGATCGTACGAGGGGGAGGAGGCCATGCCCAGGATCCGCCCGGTCTCGGGGTCCATCGCGACCGCCGCGCCCCGGTCGTCACCAAGCGCCTCGAAGGCAGCCTTCTGCACGTCCGGATCGATGGTCGTGAGCACATCGCCGGGGGACGTCTGCTCCCCGGTGAGCAGATCGGTGGGATTCTTCAGCCGGTCGTCCGTGCCGTCGAGGACATCGCCGTAGATGCCTTCCAGCTGGGTGGCACCGTAGGCCTGCGAGCTGTAGCCGGTGACCGCCGCGTACAGCTCGCCCTGGGTGTAGGTGCGTTTGTAGCGGAGGTCGTCGCCGTCCGTCTCCTTCGAACCGGTGACCGGGGATCCGGCCACGATGATGTCGCCGAGCGGCTGCGCGTACTGCGCGATGGTGTTCCGCCGGTTGTGTTCGTCGTCTGCGAGCGCCCGTGCCTCGTACGCCTGCACCCAGGTCGCCCGCACCAGCAGGGCGAGGACCATGAGCAGACAGAAGACCGAAGCGCGCCTGATCGTCTTGTTCATCCCGCTGGAGGGACGAACGGGGGCACCGGGGGCGTTCCCGTTCGTGTTCCTTCTCACCGGTTTCTCAGGCGCACCGCTCCGGGCGCGGCGGTTCGCCCGGTGCTCAGAGCCTGCGGGTCGCGAGGGTGAGCCGGTCGCGGGCGTCGAACAGGGCGTCCTTCACCATCTGCTCGTGCGCCGGCGTGAGCCGGGCGACCGGCACCGAGCAGCTGATCGCGTCGCGCGCCGGAGTGCGGTACGGGATCGCGACGCCGAAGCAGCGCAGTCCCAGGGTGTTCTCCTCGCGGTCCACCGCGTACCCCTGCTCGCGGATGAGGTGCAGCTCCTCGATCAGCTTCTCGCGGTCGGTGAGGGTGTGCTCCGTCAGTGCCGGCAGCGTCTCGGGCAGCATCTTGCGGACCTGCTCGTCGCTGTGGGTCGCCAGCAGCGCCTTGCCCAGCGAGGTGGAGTGCGCGGGCAGCCGGCGGCCGACCCGGGTGAAGGGCCGCAGATAGTGCTGCGACTGCCGGGTGGCGAGGTACACCACGTTCGTCCCGTCCAGCCGGGCCAGGTGGATGGTCTCCGTGGTGTCGTCGGAGAGCCGGTCCAGCGTGGGGCGGGCGGCCGCGACGACCTCGTCGCCGTCGATGTACGAGGTGCCGACGAGCAGGGCGCGCACGCCGATCCCGTACCGCGTGCCCGTGGCGTCGGTCTCCACCCAGCCGAGCTCCACCAGCGTCCGCAGCAGCATGTAGAGGCTGGACTTGGGGTAGCCGACCGCTTCCTGCACCGCGGCCAGCGAGTGCATACCGGGGCGCCCCGCGAAGTATTCGAGGAGTTCCACCGTCCGTACAGCGGACTTGACCTGTGCCCCACCGGACTCGCCAACCGACATGCCTTATGTCCCTTCCAGCCTTCTTGTACGACCCTGCGACTTCTTGCCAACACGGAACGCCCGGAAATAGAGTTCCTGTGTATTCACGTTCAGGAACGCTGTTCAGAATACCGAACAACCTCTCCTGTGTGGCAGTGGAACGGAAGGAAATACGGTGGCAGCAGCACCAGTCTGGAGCGTCGACCCCCGAACGGGGAACCCGCGTGAGCAGGTTGCGGTGGAGGCTACAGCGGAGGAGGTCGACCGCGCGGTCCGGGCGGCGCACGCCGTTCGCGGAGCGCTGGCCGACCGCACCGTGCGCGCCGCGTTCCTCCGCACCGCGGCCGACCTCCTCGCCGAGGCCCAGGAACACGTCATCGAGGCGGCCGACGCGGAGACCGCGCTCGGCCCCGCCCGGCTGACCGGCGAGCTGGCCCGCACGGCGGCCCAGCTGCGGGCCTTCGCGGAGGTCGTCGACGAGGGCGCGTACCTCGACATCCACATCGACCACGAGGACGGCAGCCGCACCCCGCCGTGGCCGGACCTGCGCCGCTACAAGATCCCGCTCGGCGTCGTCGCCGTCTACGCGGCCAGCAACTTCCCGCTCGCCTTCTCCGTCCCCGGCGGCGACACCGCGAGCGCGCTCGCCGCGGGCTGCCCGGTCGTCGTCAAGGCGCACCCGGACCACCCCGCGACCTCGGAGATCTGCGCCTCGCTCCTGCGCAGGGCCGCGGCGCAGCACGGTCTGCCCGAGGACGTCCTGACCGTTGTCCACGGCTTCGACGCGGGTGTCGAGCTGGTGAAGCATCCGCTCGTCTCCGCCGCCGGGTTCACCGGCTCGATCCGCGGCGGCCGCGCCCTGTTCGACGCCGCGGCCTCCCGCCCCACCCCGATCCCCTTCCACGGTGAGCTCGGTTCGCTCAACCCCGTCGTCGTCACCGAGGCGGCCGCCGCCGAGCGCGGTGAGCAGATCGGTGCCGGCCTCGGCGGCTCGATGACCATGGGCGCCGGACAGTTCTGCACCAAGCCCGGTTTCGTGTTCGCCCCGTCCGGAGAGGCGGGCGACCAGCTGCTGAAGTCGCTGACCGAGACGGTGAGTGGGACGGGCGCCGGGGTCATGCTCGACCACCGGATGCGCGACGCCTTCGTCCACGGGGTGGCCGAGCGGGCCGCGCTGCCGGACGTGGACGCCCCGGTCACCCCGGGCGCGGGCGGCGAGCACACGGTCTCCGCCGGCTTCTTCACCGTGCCGGCGCGGCGGCTGACCCAGGAGGGGCCGCACGACGCGCTCCTGGAGGAGTGCTTCGGTCCGGTCACCGTGGTGGCGCGCTACGACTCCGCGGACGAGATCACCGCGGTGCTGTCACGCCTCCCGGGCAACCTCACCGCCACCCTCCAGATCGCCACGGAGGAGGCCGACGGCAGCGCCGCCGGACTGCTGGCGGAGCTCACCCCGGTGGCCGGACGTGTCCTGGTCAACGGCTGGCCGACCGGTGTAGCCGTCGCCCCCGCCCAGCACCACGGCGGCCCCTACCCCGCCACCACCTCCACCTCCACCTCGGTCGGCGCCACCGCGATCGAGCGCTGGCTGCGCCCGGTCAGCTACCAGTCCACGCCCGAGGCGCTCCTGCCGCCGGAGCTCCGCGAGGACAACCCGCAGAACCTGCCGCGCCGGGTCGACGGGCGCCGCGCATGAAGGCCGTACAGCTCCCCGAGCTCCCCTTCGCCCTGGAGCCCTTCGGGCCCGACGGCGCATGGACGTACGACGAAGGCGTGCTGACCGGTTCGGCCGGGGCGAAGCAGGACCGTTTCGTCCCGCCCGGCGGCGACTCCCTTGAGCCCGCCTCCGACGCCCCGCGCCTGCTGGGCCCGGCGCCGGAGGGCGACTTCCAGCTGATCGCCCGCGTGCGCGTCGGCTTCGCCGCCGCCTTCGACGCGGGG
The DNA here is from genome assembly GCF_045039765.1 of Streptomyces sp. NBC_01166. Lineage (NCBI taxonomy): Bacteria > Bacillati > Actinomycetota > Actinomycetes > Kitasatosporales > Streptomycetaceae > Streptomyces > Streptomyces sp. NBC_01166. Next base: position 2,073,553 of record NZ_CP108613.1, on the reverse strand, counting down.
GTGCTCTACCTCCACGTCGGGGAGCGGGAGTGGGCGAAGCTCTGCCTGGAGCTCTCGCCGGAGCGCCCGACGGTCTGCACCGTGGTCACCCGAGGTCACTCGGACGACGTGAACTCCGCGGTGGTGGAGGGGGACAGTTGCTGGCTGCGGATCAGCCGCATCGGCGAGGCCTTCGCCTTCCACGCCTCGGCGGACGGTGAACGGTGGACCTTCGTCCGGCTGTTCACCCTCGGCACGGAGGAGGAGCGGGCCGCCGCCCGTATCGGCTTCCTCGCCCAGTCACCCACCGGCGACGGCTGCACGGTGACGTTCGACCGGATCGCCTTCCGGCCCGCCGGCCCTGGCGATCTGCGCGACGGCAGCTGACCGAGCACACGTACACCCACCGAGGGCCCGGATCCGAGAGGATTCCGGGCCCTCCGTGCTGGGATTCCGGGCCCTCCGGGCGGCGCCCGGTGTTCACCCGCGCGTCACCCTGAATCCTCCTGCAATCAACCCGCGTTTCTCACGGCTTCCTCATGCGGCCTTGATTGCGTGTCCGTGCCGGCCCGGTCCGGCACGTAGACGCAAGGAGGCGCATGGTGTCGCGACCCGACATGGCCGCACCCCGTGGGTCCCGGGACGGCGATGCCCCGGCCCCCGAGGGTGACCAGCCGCTGCACGTGGCGAGCAGACTGCACGCGTTCAACCGGTTCGAGCTGAAGTACCTCGTCCCCGTCGAACAGGCCATCGAGATCCGGGAGGAGCTCGGCGAGCGGATGGACCGGGACCTCAACAGCCCGGTGGGCGGCTACGGGGTCTGGAGCCTGTACTACGACAGCCCCGAGCTGCGGTTCTACTGGGAGAAGATCGAAGGCCTGAAGTTCCGCCGCAAGCTGCGGATCCGGCACTACGGCGACCTCGACGGGGTCACCGAGGAGTCGCCGGTGTGCGTGGAGATCAAGCAGCGGGTGAACCGGGTGACACAGAAGCGGCGCATCACCTTCCCGTACGCCACCGCCAGAAGGCTGTGCGACGCCCGGGAGATGGTGGAGCACTCGCCCGGGGAGAGCCCCTTCGTCCAGGAGGTGCTCGACCTCGTCATCCGGCTGAACCTCCGGCCGACGGCGATCACCGGATACCAGCGCGAGGCGCTGGTCGGCCGCGCCTCCGACACGGGGCTGCGGGTCACCTTCGACCGGCGGATCCGGGGCCGGGACCGCGACTTCCACTTCGGGACCGCCACGCCGGAGAACCGGTTCACCGTCCCGCCCCACATGACGGTGATGGAGATCAAGGTCAACGAGCGCACACCGCACTGGATCACCGACCTGGCCGCGCGCCGGAATCTGAACCTGGTGCGGATCAGCAAGTACGTGCAGTCCATCGAGGCGTTCGGCCTGGCGCCCAGGTCGGTCTTCCACGTCGACGAGGCGGACTGTCCGCCTCCCACCCCCCACACCCGGCTGCCACTGGGGCAGCCGGCGGCGCCGCACGCGCCGGTGAAAGCAGGAGCACAGTGAACTTCGATCTGCAGGAACTTAGCGGGACGTTCAGCGTCGCCGACGTGGTCGCCGCCATGGCGCTGTCGTTCATCCTGAGCACGGTGATCGGCTACACCTACCGGTACACCCACCGCAACGTCTCCTACAGCCAGTCGTACGTCCAGACGCTGGTCATCGTCGGCATGATCGTCGCCCTGATCATGCTGGTGGTCGGCTCGAACCTGGCACGGGCGTTCTCCCTGGTCGGCGCGTTGTCCGTGGTCCGGTTCAGGAACGCGGTGAAGGAGACGAGGGACGTCGGCTTCATCTTCCTGGCGATGGCCATCGGCATGGCCTGCGGCGCCCGCTTCTACACGCTGGCCGCCGTCGGCGCCGTCGTGATCTGCGTCGTGATCCTCGTGATGTTCAAGTTCAACTGGTTCGCTCTGAACGTCCAGCGCCAGGTCGTCAAGGTCCAGGTCCCGGCGGGCGAGGACTACACGCCCGCCATCCGTGACGTGCTGATCAAGTACACCAGTGAGTTCGAGCTGGTGAGCACGGAGACGATCCGCGGCGGAGCCCTGAACGAGGTGTTCTACACCGTGCGGATGAAGAAGGGCACGGAACCCGGCGACCTCGTCACGGCCCTCCAGGAGCGCACCTCCGGGCAGCGTGTGACGGTGCTGACCGGTTACGACACCACCGACCTGTGATGAGCGGCGGCACGGAGCCGGTCCGCCGGCGGCGGCTCAAGGACCGCCTCCCGGTGCGGCTGCGGCACCACTGGAAGCCGGCCGGGGCGCTGTGCCTGGGACTCGCCGTCATGGTGTACGCCTTCGGGGACGCCCGCATCTCCCCGTACGTCACCTCCTCGTCCCGCGTCGAGGCCGACACGATCACCGAGAACGTCAAGGGCACGGTCGGCCTCTACGACACCACGGTCGAGCACGCGATCCAGCTGCAGTACAAGCAGACCGACTTCGAGAAGATGATCAAGGAGTTCGAGGACGACGGGACCAAGGACTCCATCAAGGCCGACCTCACCATCGACGGGGTCTTCCTCCAGGACGTGGGGATCCGCCTGAAGGGGAACTCCACCCTGATGTCCCTGCGCGGCAACCAGGGTGGAGCCGGTGGCGGCCGGATGCCCGCCGGAGCCGGGCAGGGCGCCCCGCAGCAGCAACAGGGCGGCGGGGGCCAGGACCGCGGCCAGGCGGCGAACGGCGGCGGTCCTGGCGCCGGGGCCACCGGCGGCACGGCTGCCGGCGGCGGTACCGGAGCCGAAGCCGGTGCCGGTGCCGAAGACCGTGCGGGCGGCGCCGGGGGAGGGATGACCCAGTACGACCTCTCCGCCGACAAACCGGAGGAACTCCCCCTGCTCATCGAGATCGACGAGTACGTCGAGGGCCGCGCCTACCAGGGCGAGCGGGAGATCTCGCTGCGTCCGGGAACCGACGAGCAGGTGCCGCTGAACGAAGCCCTGGCGCTGTCACTGACGGACGGGAGCGGGCAGACGGCCGAGCGTTACGGCTTCACCACGGTGTCCGTGAACAACGGTCCGGAGGTCACCCGGCTCATGGTGGAGAACCCCGACACCGAGTACGCCGAGGCCGTCGACGGCAACGGCGTGCTGTACAAGGCGCGGGCGGGTGGCACCTTCGCCTACAGGGGCGACGACCCCTCCGACTACGAGACGTCGTTCCGGCAGCTCAACAAGGTCGGAAGCCAGGACCTCTCACCCGTCATGAAGTTCATCAAGTGGGTGGACGAGGCGTCGGACGAGGAGTTCGCCGCAGACCTCGACAAGCACGTCGACGTCGAGTCGTTCGCCAAGTACGTCGCCACGCAGAACCTGCTGATGAACTTCGACGACATGGCCGGTCCGGGCAAGAACTACCTGCTCCGGTACGACCTCGACACGAAGAAGTTCTCCGTCCTCGGATGGGACTACAACCTCACCTTCAGCGGGGACGCCGAGGCCGGTCCGGACGACTCGATGAGCATGGGCGGCGGCCGCCCCGGTGGCGCGGACGCGGGTACGCAGGGCGGCGACGAGACAGCACAGGGCGGAGCCGCCGAGGGTCAGGACGGCATGCCCGCTCCTCCCGAAGGGGCACCGGAAGGGATGCCCGGCGGCACGGGCGAAGGCGGCCCGCAAGGCGGCTTCCCCGGCGGCCCGGCCGGCGAGGGCCAGGCGGGCGAGGGCGAAGGCGGCCAGGCCGGCGGAGCCCGGGGCGGCATGAGCGGCCACGAGCTGAAGGACCGCTTCCTGGAGCTCGACGCCCTGGACCCCGCGTACAAGAAGGCCTACAAGGAGCTGTACGAGGAGTTCTTCGGCTCCGGCGCGGCGCTCGAGGCGCTGGAGGACATCTCCGGCCAGGCCGAGAAGGCCGGTGTCGACGCGGCGGAGCTGAAGAAGGCGGTGGCCACACTGCGTACGACCGTCACCGCACGCACGGAGGCGCTGGCGAAGGACACGGAGGTGACCGGCTGACCACCGGCGCCCCGGGCCCGGGATTCCCCCCGATCCGGTCCGGAGCGCCGGTACACCCGCGTAGTCGCGTCCTCCCGACCGTTCCGTACGGTGGAGAACCCCCGAGCCCCCGGTCCGCCCCGGCCGGCATGAATCCCGCACCACCCGAGGTGAACCCTGTGGCCTCAGCCCGGCACACCGTTCTGGTCGTCGAGGACGACCCGAGCATCCGCACCCTGCTCACCTCCGCCCTGCACGCGGCCGGTTACGCCGTCGTGTCCGCGGGGACCGGGCAGGAGGCCCTGGCCGGGACGGGCCGCAGCGGGCCGGACCTGATCGTGCTGGACGTGATGCTCCCCGACACCGACGGCTTCACGCTCACGCGCGAACTGCGTGCGCGGGGCGTCTACACCCCGGTCCTCTTCCTCACCGCACGCACCGACGTCGAGGACCGCATCATCGGCCTCAGCTCGGGCGGGGACGACTACGTCACCAAGCCCTTCCACGTCCAGGAGGTCCTGCTGCGGGTGCGCGCCATCCTCCGCCGCAGCGCCGGGCCGCGCGCGGCACCGCCCGCCGAGCGGCCGCCCCTGCGCTACGCCGACCTCATCCTCGACGAAGAGGCACACGACGTGCACCGCGCGGGGCAGCGGGTGCCGCTGTCACCGACGGAGTTCCGGCTGCTGGCCTGCCTCATCGCGCAGCCCGGGAAGGTGCTCGAGAAGCAGCAGATCCTGCAGAAGGTCTGGAACCACGACTTCGCCGGCGACACCCGCATCGTCGACACCTACATCAAGAACCTGCGCCGCAAGATCGACCGCACCGAACCCCCGCTCATCCACACCGTGCGGGGCGTCGGATACTGCCTGCGCCTGCCCCGGGACCGCACGGCGTGAGAGGGGTACCGAGGCGCCTGCGCCCCCGCTCCCTGCGCTCCCGGCTGGTGCTGATCGCCACGGTCCTGGCCACGGCGGCGGTGCTGGTGTGCCAGGCCACCGGGCTGACCCTCATGCGCTCCTGGCTCATCGGGCAGGTCGACGACCGGCTCACCGACTTCCGTCCGCCCTCGCCCGTCTACCGGGACATCGCCGACGGCACCGGGCCCTCCCACCGGCCGCCCCCGCACGAGACCCTGCCCTCGGACTTCCGCGTCTACTTCTACGACGCCGAGGGCCGCCTGCTGCCCGACTCGCTCGGCAGCGGCCGGGGCGAACCACGCCTGGCCGAGGCCATCACCGCGCGTGAACCCGTGGACGGACGCCCCACCACGGTGCCCGCCCGGGACGGTGAAGGCGACTGGCGCGTGGTCGCCGACTCCGGACCCCGGGGCATGCGCGCCGTCGTCGCCCTGCCGCTGGACAGCGTGCAGGAAGCCACGTCCAGACTGCTCTGGTTCAGTCTGGCCGTCGGAGCGGTCACAGCGACCGGAGTGACGCTGCTGGGGGGCGCCGCCGTCCGCCTCGGCCTCCGGCCGCTGACCCGCGTCGAGCACACCGCCCGGCGCATCACCAGCGGTGAACTCGAACAGAACGCCACCGACACCAGCCCCGACACGGAGGTCGGCCGCCTCGGCATCGCCTTCAACACGATGCTGGACCAGTTGCGCGCGGCCCTGCACCGCAAGGACAGGACCGAGCGCAGGCTGCGCCGCTTCATGGCGGACGCCGGGCACGAACTGCGCACCCCCCTGACCTCCCTCCAGGGCTTCGCCGAACTCCTTCTGGAAGACCCGCACATGTCCCCGCGCCGCAGACGCGAGGCCCATGAGCTCATCGCGCAGAACGCCGAGCGGATGAGCCGACTGGTCGACAGCCTCTTCCTGCTGGCCAAGCTCGGTGACGCCCCCACCACCGAGCACGGTCCCGTGGACCTGCTCTCGCTGGCCGCGGACGGCATCGCCGCCTCGGCCGTACGCCACCCGGGCCGGCGCATCGCCCTCGCCCCGCTCGGGGCGGGGGACGGCGACGGCCCGGGGGAGCTCGACGTCGTGGAAGGCTCCGGCGATCCCCATCAGCTCGCCCAGGTGCTGTCCAACCTCCTGGACAACGCCTGCACCCACACCCCGCCGGGCACCCGGCTCCGGATAGGCGTCGGGAGCCTGCGCGTCGGCCCCCGTACGGGAGGCGCCGACCGGCCCGGCCGTACGAGCGTCAATCCGCCCCTGCCCTCCGGAGCCCCGGTCCACGGCATCGAGGTCGTCGACGACGGCCCCGGTCTCGCACCCCAGGAAGCCCGGCAGGTCTTCGACCGCTTCTACCGGGTGCCATCGGTCTCCGGCGCCCCCCGTGACAGCGGATCCGGCCTCGGCCTCGCCATCGCCTCGACGATCGCCGAGGCCCACGGGGGCCGCCTGGAACTCGACACCCGCCCCGGTGAAGGCTGCACCTTCCGGCTGCTGCTCCCGGCCGGACACCCCTGAGCACGGAGCCCGAAGCCGGACACAGGTGCTAGCGACGCACCGCGGCCGCCGTGGTCCGCAGTGCGTCGAGCAGCCCGCGCAGCGCGGGCTGCTCGGCCGGGGACGACTCCCGCACCGCCGCGTGGATCGACCTGACCGGCTCCGGGCCGCGGACCCTGCGGACACGCACGCCGGGAGGGGGATCGCCGGCCCCCAGCTCCGGAATCAGGGCGATACCGAGCCCCGCGGCCACGAACGCCCGCGCCGTGGCGTGGTCCTCGCTCTCCACCACGAACCCCGGGCTGAACCCGGCGGAGGCGCAGGCGTCGAGAACCGGGTCCAGACAGGGGCCCGGCCGGTCGCTCCTGATCCACGGCTCGTCGGCGAGGCCGCTCAGCTCGATCTCGTCCTGCGCGGCGAGCCGGTGATCCTCCGGCAGCACGGCGAGGAACCGGTCGTCGAGCAGCGGCACGAACCGGATGCCGTCGACGGGCGGCCCGCCGTGCGGCCGGACCACGAGGGCCAGATCAGCACGGCCGTCCCTCACCTCCGGCAGCCAGTCCTCGGGATCGCTCAGCCTCAGCTCGGTCTGCACGCCCGGGTGTTCGCGGCGGAGCCGTGCCAGTGCCGGGGCCACCAGCGCGGCCCCCGCGCTCGCGAAGTAGCGGACGGCGACCCGCCCCGTCCGCCCGGCCCTCAGGTCGGCCAGCGCGGTCTCCGCCTCGGCGAGGTGGTCGCCGATGAGGGTCGCGTACTCGTTGAGCAGGCGCCCCGCGTCCGTCGGCCGCACACCCCGCCCGGACCGCTCCAGGAGCGCGATCCCGGCCTCCTTCTCCAGCGCCGCCATCTGCTGGCTGACCGCGGACGGCGTGTACCCGAGATTGCGTGCCGCCGCGGTGACCGACCCACTGGTGACCACCGCGCGGAGAAGCTGCATACGTCGCACATCAAGCATGTAGCTCAGCTTAACGCTGCATGCAAACTTTTTCGCTTGTCTTACTCAAGACATCAGGGCAATGTTCAAAGCCGGACATCTGCCAGGAGGCGAACAGTGCTCAGCGGTCAGCGAGGAACCCTCATGCGCATGGCTCTTCTCGCCCTGTTGTGGGGATCGAGCTTCCTCTGGATCAAGATCGCCCTGAACGGCGGCCTCGCCCCCCTGCACATCACGGTCATCCGGTGCGCGCTCGGCGCGGCCGTCCTCCTGGCGCTCGCCCGCTCGGCCCGCCAGCGCCTCCCGCGCTCCCGCCGGACCTGGGCGCATCTCGTGGTGGCCGCTGTCTTCTGCAATGTCCTGCCGTTCTTCCTGTTCAGCGTCGGCGAGCAGACCGTCGACTCCGGGGTGGCGGGCGTCCTCAACGCCACAACTCCCCTCTGGTCCATGGGGATCGGCCTCGCCCTCGGCAGTGAGCGCGGCCGGCACCCCCTGCGCCTGACCGGCCTCCTCCTCGGTTTCGCCGGTGTGCTGCTCGTCTTCGCCCCCTGGCAGGAGAGCGGCCTGACCAGCTGGGGCGCGCTGCTGCTCCTCGCCGCGGCACTGAGCTACGCAGTCGCCTTCGCCTACATGGCCCGCCATCTCCTCGGCCGGGACGGCGCCCCCCTCGCCCTGTCAGCGGCCCAGCTCGTCGCCGCGACCGGCCTGACCACGCTCGCCCTTCCCGCAGGCCCTGGCGTGGGGGACCCCACCGTCGGTGCGCTGCTCGCCGTCGTCGCCCTGGGCATCTTCGGTACGGGTCTCACGTTCCACCTCAACTCACGGCTCATCGTGGACGAGGGCCCCACGGCCGCGGCCACCGTCGGGTATCTGCTGCCGGTCGTCTCGGTGGCCCTGGGCGCCCTGGTCCTCGACGAGGAGCTGAGCGCCCGCGTCGTCACGGGCATGGCCGTCGTACTCATCGGCGTGGGCCTGACCCGCACCCGTCGGCCCGGAGGCCCCACCGACGGAACCACCGGAGCGCGGCGTCGCCTCGGCTCCTCCACCACCGGGTGAGCGGTCATGCGACCCGACTCCCCCTGGCGCAACGCGGACTTCCGCGCCCTGTTCACCGCGACCTCCTTCGGCCAGCTCGGCACGAACATCGGTTACGTCGCCGTACCCCTCATCGCCGTGTCCGCTCTCGACGCGAGCGCCGGCCAGGTCGGGGCGCTCGCCACCCTGAGCACCGTCGCCTTCCTCCTCATCGGCCTGCCCGCCGGGGCCTGGCTGGACCGGATGCGGCAACGGCGGGTGCTGATCGCCGCGGATCTGGTGCGGGCCGGGCTGTTCGCCTCCATTCCGCCGGCCTGGTGGCTGGACGCACTCACGCTGGAGCAGCTGTACGCCGTCGTCCTGCTGCACGGCTGCGCCACCGTGTTCGCCGACGTCGGCTCGCAGAGCGTCCTGCCACGGCTGGTCGGCCGCGCCGACCTCGTACGGGCCAACTCGGCCGTGAACACCCTCATCGCCGCCGGCACCGTGGCCGGACGTGGCGCGGGCGGCGGCCTCGTCCAGCTGCTGACGGCCCCCGTGGCCGTGGTCGCCGCGGCCACGGGCTACCTGGTCTCCGCTCTCCGGCTCACCGCCCTCACCCGCACACCGGCACCGCCCCCGGCCCCACCCGGGCGGGCCACCCGGCTGGGCCCGCAGATCGCCGAGGGGCTTCGGCACGTCCTCGGCAACAAGGAGCTACGGGCGCTCGCGCTCACCTCGGCCTGCACCAACCTCGGCTCCCAGATCCTCAACACGATGTTCCCCGTGCTGTTCGTCCGCGAACTCGGCCTCCCGGAAGGCGTCCTGGGCCTGTTCTGGGCGGCGGGCGGCATCGGTCTCCTCCTGGGCGCCCGCTGCGCGGGGTACGCCGCCCGGCGCCTCGGTTACGGCCCCGCCCTCGGCCTCGTCGGCCTGTACCTGGCTCCCGCAGGACTGCTCGTCCCGCTCGTCGACCGTGGCCCCTGGCTGTGGGTGGCGGGCGCGGGCTGGCTGCTGACCATGTTCAGGACGGGGATGAACAACGTGCTCGGCGTGAGCCTGCGCCAGCGCATGACGACCCTGCCCCTCCTCGGCCGCATGAACGCCACCTTCCGCTTCCTGCTCACCGGCGCGCTCGCCGTCGGCGCCGCCGTGTCCGGTGTGATCGGCGCACTGGCGGGCGTGCACGTCACACTCTGGGTGGGCGGCGTCGTCCTGACGCTCGCCTTCCTGCCCGTCCTTCTCTCACCGATCCGCACGAGGCGCGAACTGCCGCCGCAGGCGGAGGAACCGGCAGCCAGGACCCCGACGGCCGAGTCCGAGGCCTGAGGACGGGCCGACCCCGGCCTCAGGACCCGGCGGCGTACCGCACGAAGCGCGTCCACCCGTCGGGGGAGACGGCCAGGTGGGGGCGGTACAACGCCGTCCGGCACGGGCGGCTGAACGGCCGGGGCTTCCGGCTCACGCTGACGCGGCTGCCCGGCCGGGCGCTCAGGGTCGAGGTCACCGACCCGCGCGCGGAGCGCCTCCCCGTCCGGCGAGCGGACGGTTTCGGGACGGCCGTCGTGGAGGCGCCCGCCACGGACTGGGGTGTACGTCCGTATCCGCCGTCCGGGAAGACGGTCCGGGCCGAGATCGTCCCGGGCGGCGGGACCTCAGTGCTGGACCAGGCCGCCGACCGGCACGGGAGCGACGTGGCCGGTCGGCGGGGCGGTCCGTGCCAGGGCCAGGCCGATGTCGACCAGCGAGGACCGGCCCAGGCGGGCGACCTCGGAGAGCGGGATCCAGACCGAATCGGCGGTCTCACCGTCCGGCTCGGGCCGAAGCCTGCCGCCGGTGACGCGGACCCGGTAGAAGATGCCCACGTTATGGAGTTCGGGCCGGCCGGGCAGACGGCGCTCGCCGGCCGGGACCACCCGTGAGTCCACGCCCAGCAGGCGCTCGACCACAGCCTCCAGGCCGGTCTCCTCGGCGACCTCCCGGATCACTGCGTCGAACGGGTCCTCCGCGTGCTCGACCCCGCCGCCCGGAAGAGTCCAATTGGACTCCTCCTCCGGTGGTGCGTGGCGGGCGAGCAGCACCCGTCCGTCCTCGATGCACACGGCGTACGCGGCCAGTCGCAGATCCATCCTCGGAGGCTATGCCGATCCAGCTGCCAGGAAGTCCCGGTTCACGTCGATCAGTTGATCGAGGGCCTCTCTGGCGGTGGTCAAGCTCTCGATCGTGGATGAAAGGCGTGTTCGTTCCTGGTTCATCGCGGTCAAGGCTGTCCGTGCCTTGTCCGGGTGGGTTCCGTCATGCAGGGGACCATCAGCGATCCGGTGCCCGCCGACGGGTATCCCGGTCCCGCCCATGACGGCCTCGCCGAGATCTGGTTCGAAAACTGGGGGGATCACGAGGCGTTCTTCGCATCCAGCAATTACAAGGAGTTGGTGAATCCGGACGAAAGCACCTTCATCGACATGGATTCGGTGGCGGTCATGGTCACCGAGGAGATGGCGGTGGTCTGACCCCCCGGGGGCACGCTGGGGCCGGGTGAGCCGGTCGCCCGGGAGTTCGTCCGGCCGCGGTGGCGGGACGGAGAGCTGGTCCTCGCCGCGATGCCCGCGGTGGGCCCCACCCTGGTCCCCTCCGGGAATCAGCCGGCCCGTCCGCACGTTGAACCGGCGGCGGAGGCTCCCTCCGCACCGGTACTGCAGAACTGGAGAGCAGAAGAGTCATGCGCGTCGAGATATGGAGCGACATCGCCTGCCCGTGGTGCTACGTCGGAAAGGCGCGCTTCGAGAAGGGGCTGGCCGCATTCGACCACCGTGACGAGGTCGAGGTGGTCCACCGCTCCTTCGAGCTCGACCCGGGGAGGGCCAAGGGCGACACCGAGCTGGTGATCGACATGCTGGCCCAGAAGTACGGGCGCAGCCCCGAGGAGGCCCGGGCCATGGAGGGCAACGTCGCGGCGAACGCGCAGGCCGAGGGGCTGGGCTACCGCACCGAGGGGCGTGACCACGGCAACACCTTTGACATCCACCGGCTGCTCCACCTCGCCAAGGCCCGCGGACGCCAGGACGAGCTGCTGACCCTCGTCTACCGGGCGAACTTCGCCGAGGAGCGCTCGGTCTTCGATGACGCGGTGCTCGCCGACCTGGCCGCCGAGGCGGGGCTCGACGCCGACGAGGCGCGTACGGTGCTGGCCGACCCCGAGGCGTACGCCGACGACGTACGCGCCGATGAGCGGGAGGCGGCCGAGCTCGGCGCCAACGCCGTGCCGTTCTTCGTCCTCGACCGCCGCTACGGCATCTCCGGCGGTCAGCCCGCGGAGGTCTTCGTCCAGGCCCTGGAGCAGGCGTGGAAGGACCGCCAGGTCCCCGGGCTCACCCAGGTCGGCGGGGACGCCGCCGCCTGCGACGCGGACGGGGCCTGCGAAGTGCCCAGCACCGCACCGTCCGACCAGCGCGTATAAGGACTTCTTTGGCGCGCCGCTCGAACTCGCGTGATTGACGTGGGGTTGAGCGGCCGTCAGGCTGACCGCATGGAGACTTCTGCGATCGACCGGGCCAGGGCCACCGAATTCGCATCCGGTACCACCTATCTCAACACCTCCAGCTGCGGGTTGCTGCCCCGTCGCGCCGTCGAGGCCGTCAAGGCGCTGGCAGCCGAGAGCGCGGCAGGCGTCCGGGGCGGTGCGGGCAGCTTCGAAGCCGTGGACGCCGCCCGCGCCGGGTTCGCCCGGCTCGCGGGTGTCGCGCCCGCGCGGGTGGCTGTCGGCGGCTCCGTCGCCGCGCATGTGGGGCTCGTCGCGGCCTCGCTCCCGGCGGGGGCCGAAGTTCTGGCTCCGACGGGGGAGTTCAGCTCCGTCGTCAGCCCCTTCGCCGTACGCGGTGATCTGAAGATGCGTTACGTCCCGCTGGCCGAACTGGCCGGCGCGGTGCGGCCCGGGACCGCGATCGTCGCCTTCTCGGCGGTCCAGTCCGCCGACGGCCGGGTCGCCGACCTGGACGCGGTCCGCGCGGCCGCGGCCGCGCACGGGGCCCGCACGATGCTGGACGCCAGCCAGTCGGCCGGCTGGCTGCCGCTGGACGCCGGAGCGTACGACTACACGGTCACCGGCGGGTACAAGTTCCTGATGTGTCCCCGGGGGACGTCGTTCCTGACCGTGACCGAGGAGGCGCAGCCGACCCTGCCGGCGCTCTATGCGGGCTGGGTCGCGGCCGAGGACCGCTGGAACAGCACCTACGGGCCGGTCGAGAAGCTCGCCGTCGACGCCCGGCGCTTCGACGAACCGGTCGCGTTCCTCGCCTACCACGGGGCCGAGCAGTCGCTGGACCTGCTGGCCGAGGTCGGGGTTGACCCCGTGTACGCGCACGCCACCGGACTCGCCGCCCGCTTCCGGGAGGGCCTCGCGTCGATCGGCCACGAGGCGGTGCCCGGCACCTCGGCCGTCGTCGCGGTGCCCGGCCTGGGCGCCCGTGAGCCCGACCTGGCCGCGGCGGGGGTGATGGTCTCGGCCCGCGCGGGGAATCTGAGGGCGGCCTTCCATCTCTACAACACCGAGGCCGACGTCGACCGCGCCCTGGCCGTGCTGGCCGCCTAGCTACCGCGCGGGGCAGTCCCCGGCCTCGGTGCAGAGGTTCTCCTCCACCTTGGCGAGCAGCCGGGTCAGCTCCGCGCGCTCGGCCGGGCCCAGCCCCGCGAGGGTGTGCTCCTCCAGGCCCGTCCAGGCGCTGCGCACCTCGTCGTGCAGGGCGCAGCTCCCGTCGGTCGCCTCGACCAGGACGGCCCGCCGGTCGTCCGGGTCGGGGCGGCGGCGCACGTGCCCGGCCTGCTCGAGGCGCTGGAGCATCTTGGTGACGGTGGACGGGTCGAGGTCCATGGCCTTGATCAGCTCGGACTGGCGGACCGCCCCGGTGTCCCACAGGTGCATCATCAGGAACTCCTGGCCCGGATAGAGCCCGAGCCCCTTGAGCATGCGGCCCGCCGTGATCCTGTGCAGCCGGGCGACCCGTGACACGGCATGGCTGACGGGGCCGCCGAGGGCCGCGCTCGGCAGCCCGCCGACGCAGCCGGCATCGGCGGGGGCGGTGCTGTCGTCCTTCATCGGGGCTCCTCGGGCGGTGTCGCGGCCCGGTCGGTGCCGGGGTTCATGACGTCCTCATGAACTTTACCTTGGTCGGCCAATTAATGGGTTAGAGTGACCGGGCGCCCAGTTACTTGGCCGACCATGTAAATGTCTCGGAGGCTTCCATGACCACCGTTTTCGACCCCGTCGACCTCTCCGGCACCCAGCTGTCCAACCGCATCGCCCTCGCGCCGATGACCCGCAGCAGGGCCGGGGACGGGGGCACCGCCACGGACCTCACCGTCGACTACTACACCCAGCGCGCCTCGGCCGGACTGATCATCACCGAGGGCATCCAGCCCTCCGTGGTGGGCCAGGGATACCCCTCCACCCCGGGCCTGCACAGCGCAGAGCAGGTCACCTCCTGGCGCAAGGTCACCGACTCCGTCCACGCGGCGGGCGGCCGGATCTTCGCCCAGATCATGCACGCGGGCCGGATCGGCCACCCCGTGCTGCTGCCGGACGGACTGATCCCGGTGGCACCCTCCCCGGTCGCGGCGCCCGGCCAGGTCTACACCCAGGCGGGCCCGAAGGACTTCGTCGAGCCGCACGAGCTCACCGACGCGGAGATCCGCGCGACCATCGGTGACTTCGTCACGGCCTCGCGCAACGCGATAGAGGCCGGCTTCGACGGCGTCGAGCTGCACGGAGCCAACGGATACCTGATCCAGCAGTTCCTGGCCCCCAACACCAACCTGCGCACCGACGAGTGGGGCGGCTCCGACGCCGCCCGTATCCGCTTCGCCGTCGAGGTGGTCAAGGCCGTCGTCGCCGAGATCGGCGCCGAACGGACCGCGCTGCGCATCTCGCCCGGAAACCCCTACAACGGCATCGAGGAGCCCGAGCCGGACGCCGTCTACACCGCGCTCGTCACCGAGATCGAGCCGTTCGGGCTGGCCTACCTGCACATCCTGGAGCAGGCCGGCACCCGTGAGCTGACGCTCGCGCTGCGCAAGGCGTTCACGGGGACCCTCGTCCTCAACGTCTTCTCCGACGGGCCGACCGGCCCCGAGCACCACACGGTCATCGACGACGGGATCGCCGACGTCATCTCCTACGGCGCCCTGTTCCTCGCCAACCCGGACCTGCCGGCCCGGCTGAAGGCCGGCGGGCCCTTCAACACCCCGGACCCGTCGACCTTCTTCGGCGGCGACGCGAAGGGCTACACCGACTACCCGGCGCTGGACGCCGTCTGACGCGCGCCGCGGATCCGGAGGCGTGAAGCCGGGCGGGGCCTCGTGGCAGACTTCCGCCGTGAGCGACGACACGAAGCACGGCGTACGGATCAGGCCGGGCAGCCCGGCCGACGCACCGGCCATCCTGGACATGCTCGACTCCGCGGTGGCCTGGATGAACGCCCGCGGCAACACCGAACAGTGGGGCACGGTCCCGTATTCGCAGACGTCCGGCGGCGCGGCCCGGATCGAGCGGTACACCACCGTGAACTCGCCCTACGTCGCGGAGCTGGACGGCGTGCCCGCCGGGGCGCTGGTGCTCGACACCGGCCCCAACCCGCAGATGCCGATCCCGCCCGCCGGTGAACCGGAGCGGTACGTGCGCCTGCTCATCTCCGACCGCCGGCACGCCGGCCTGGGCATCGGGGCGGCTCTGCTGGCCCATGCCGTGGAGGAGACCCGGCGGGCCAGGGTCGGTCTGCTGCGGGTCGACTGCTGGGCGGGCGGCGGGGGCGAGCTCGTCGCGTACTACGAGCGCAACGGATTCGCCCGCACGGACAGCTTCCTGTCCGGGACCTGGCCGGGGCAGGTGCTGGCCCGGCGGGTCGGCTGAGACCGGTACGTGTCCGGCGGTGGGGGCGCGGCCCCCGCGCCGCCCGCCCCTACGCCGAGTCCCGGCGCACCAGTTCGGTGGGGAGGATGACCGCGGCCGGATCCTCCCCGCCGATCTGTGCCAGCAGCACCCGCACCATCTCGGCGCTGATCCGGTCCCACGGCTGGCGGACCGTCGTCAGCTCCGGGCGCGCCGCGAGCGCCGCGGGCGAGTCGTCGAACCCGCCGACCGCGATGTCCTGCGGCACCCGCCGGCCGGCCCGCTCCAGTGTGCTCAGCACCCCCTGCGCCATCAGGTCCGAGGCGACGAACACCGCGTCCACGTCCGGCGCCCGCTCCAGCAGCAGCGCTGCCGCCGCCTCACCGCCCGCCCGGCTGTAGTCGCCCGGCACGATCAAGGCCTCGTCGACCGGCAGCCCGCACTCCGCGAGCGTCTCCCGGTAACCCGCCAGCCGGTCCACACCGCCCGGGGTGTCCAGGGGCCCGGTGACCGTGGCGATCCGGCGGCGCCCCGACCCGTACAGGAAGCGCACCATGTCCCGGGCGCCGTGCCGGTCGTCGGCGGCCACATAGCTGACCCGCGACCCCTGCCCGAGCGGCTTCCCGCAGGCCACCAGCGGCACCCCGGCCTCGTGCAGCTGCGCTGCGACCGGGTCTCCGGAGTGGCTGGAGACCAGCAGGACCCCGTCCACGTGCCCGGCGATGTAGCGCATGTTGCGGCGCCGCTCCGCCTCCGTACCCGCGATCATCAGGAGCAGCGGGATGTCGTGCGCGGCGAGCGCGGTGGTGCACCCGCGCAGCAGCACGTTGAAGTTCGGGTCCTCGAAGAAGCGCTCCTGGGGCTCGGTCAGCAGGAACGCCACCGAGTCGGAGCGTCCGGTGATCAGGGACCGGGCGTGCCGGTTCACGGTGTAGCCGGTCCGCCGGATGGCGGACTGAACCGCGTCGAGCGCGGCCGGGCTGACGTTGTGACCGCCGTTGAGCACCCGGGAGACCGTGCCCCGGGAGACCCCGGCCTCCCGGGCGACGTCGTGGATCGTCGGCGGCCTGCGGCGTCCCGCGCCGTTCTGTTCTGTGCGGCTCATGTTGCATGATCTTTCATCAAAGGTCGCCCTGTTGAGGAGCAGTCAGGACTTTACGGCGCCGGAGAGCAGGTCCAGGCTCCAGAACCGCTGGATCACCAGGAACAGGGCGATCAGCGGGATGATCGCCAGCAGCGCGCCCGTGATGACCAGCGTGTACAGCGCCGGGGTGTTGGCGCCCTGCTGGAGCAGCGTGTACAGCCCCAGGGTCACCGGGAACTTCTCGTCGTCGCCGAGCATGATGTAGGGCAGCAGGAAGTTGTTCCAGACCGCCACGAACTGGAACAGGAAGACCGTCACCAGACCCGGCAGCATCATCGGCAGCGCGATGGTCCGGAAGATCCGCCACTCGCCGCCACCGTCCATCCGTCCCGCCTCGATCACATCGGCCGGCACGGCCGCGGCCGCGTAGATCCGGGCGAGGTAGACGCCGTACGGGGAGAGGATCAGCGGCAGCAGGACCGAGAGGTACGAGTCGGTCATGTCGGCCTCGGCCAGCAGCAGGTACTGCGGCACCGCCAGGATCACCGGAGGCATCAGCACCCCGGCGAGCAGGATGTTGAAGACCGTCTCCTTGCCGCGGAAGCTGTACACCGCCAGGGCGTACCCCGAGACCGCGGACACGGCCGTGGACAGCAGGGCGCCCACCCCGGCGTAGAAGGCCGAGTTGGCCATCCACTTCCAGTAGACCCCGTCGCGGTACTCCGTGAGGTCGGCGACGTTGTCGGTGAACCCGGAGCCGGGCAGGAAGGTGAAGGTGGAGAACAGCTCGCTGCCGGACTTCGTCGAGGCGACCAGGACCCAGACGACGGGCAGCAGGCAGTACACGGCGCCGAGGAGCAGCGCGGCCGTGGGGACGAGCGGGGGACGCCGGCGGCCGGGGGCGGCGAGGGACTGGGTGCTCATCGGGAGTCTCCCTGCTTCGTACGGGAGTTGGCCGCCCTGAGGAAGCCGAAGGACAGGGCGAGGGTGGCGAGGGCGATGATGACCGCCTGGGCCGCCGCCGCGTGGATGTCGTTGTTGACGAAGGCGTCCTGGTAGACCTTCATCAGCGGACTCCAGGTGGTGGACAGCGAGTTGGTGAGCGGCTTCAGCGTGGTGGGCTCACTGAAGACCTGGAGCGTCGCGATGATCGAGAAGAAGAAGGTCAGGATCAGCGAGGGCGCCACCATGGGGATCTTGATCCGCAGCGCGATCTGGAACTGCGAGCAGCCGTCGAGCCGTGCGGCCTCGAAGATCTCGGCGGGGATCGCCCGCAGCGAGGTGTAGATCACGATCATGTTGAAGCCGGTGCCGCCCCACACCGCGATGTTGGCCAGCGAGAGGTACAGCGGCCCGCCGTCCAGCAGATCGGGCTGCGGCAGCCCCATCGCGTCGAGCAGGTAGAGGAAGGGACTGACGTCGGGCAGATAGAGGAAGCCCCACATCAGCGCGGCGATGACGCCGGGGATCGCGTACGGCAGGAAGATCGCCAGCCTGGTGAAGCCGCGCAGCCGGAGCCCGTCGGTGTCCAGCAGCAGGGCGAAGAGCAGGGCGAGGCCGAGCATCACCGGGACGACGATCGCGCCGTAGCCGAGGATGCGCAGCGCTCCGTGCAGCAGTTCCGAGTCGGAGAGCGCGTCGGTGTAGTTGGAGAGCCCGGCCCAGATCTCGTCGCGCGCTCCCTTGCCGAGGCCGAGCCCCTTGACCTCGGTCCGGCGGAAGCTGAGGTATACGGCGTAGCCGATGGGCAGGGCGAAGAAGAGCAGGAACAGGAGGGTGGCGGGGACCAGGAAGGCGTACGGGGCGCTCTTGACCCCGTACGCCTTCCCGCGGGGTGTGCGAGTCACTCCGAGACTCCGAAGCCCTGCTTCTTCAGGTCCGCGACGGTGGCGTCCTGCATGGCGGTCAGCGCGGCGCCGAAGTCCGACCTGTTCTTGGCCGCCGCGGCGAAGTTGTCCTTGAAGGCGCTGTACGCGACGTTGACGTTCGGGCCCCAGGCGGCCGGGGCGGTGCCCTGGGCGATCTCGGCGGCCTCGGTGTAGAAGCCGGGCTGGCCGGAGAAGTAGTCCGGCGCCTTCGAGAGCGCGCCGCCGGTCTGGGCGGCCGTGGCGGCGGGGTAGATGCCGCCCTCCTTCACCAGCGCGGCGAGGGCGGTGGGGTCGGTGTTCAGCCACTTCGCGAAGGCCGCGGCGGCCTTCTTGTCCTTCGAGTCGTTGGTGACCGCCGTGGAGGAGCCGCCCCAGCTGCCGGTGACGTTCTCGCCGGCCTTCCACTGGGGGAGCGGGGCCATGGCCCACTTGCCCTTCGTCTCGGGCGCGGCCGTGGTCAGGGTGCCCGGCGCCCAGACGGCGCTGACCCAGGCGACCTGCTTGCCGGTGTTGAGCGCCTTGTTCCAGGCCGGGGTGTACATCGGCTGGTTGTCGATGGCCCCCTCCTTGACCAAGCCGCCCCAGAAGTCGGCGACCTTCTGCGTGGCCGGGTCGTCGATGGCGACCTTCCACTTGTCGCCGCCCGTCGTCCACCACTTCGCGCCCGCCTGCTGGGCGAGGCCCGCGAAGAGGCCCGAGTCGTTGGACGAGAAGGTGGTGAGGTCCTTGTCCGGCGCCTTCTTCTTCAGCGCGCGGGCGGTCTCGGCGAACTCGTCCCAGGTGGTGGGCACGGTCAGGCCGTACTGCTCGAAGAGGTCCTTGCGGTAGTAGAACATCAGCGGGCCGGAGTCCTGCGGCAGGGCGTACAGGGCGTCCGAGCCGAGTGTCGTCTGCTGCCAGACCCCGTCGGCGAACTCGTCCTTCGCGTCGCCCGCCTCCTCGGATATGTCGGCGAGGACGTCGTTGGAGACCAGGGTGGGGAGCGCCTGGTACTCGGCCTGGACCAGGTCGGGGGCCTTGTGGGCCTTCGCCGCGGTGATGATCTTGGTGACCAGGTCGTCGCCGGACGCCTGCTTCTTCACCGTGACGGTGATGCCGGCCTCCTTGCCCGGACCCTTGTTCCAGATGTCCGCGACCTTGTCCATGCCGGGCGCCCACGCCCAGTAGGTCAGCGAGGCGGGCCCGGAGGAGGCCGGCTCGTCGCCGCCGTCGTCCGAGCCGCACCCGGAGAGCAGGGCGGTGGCGGCGAGTGCGGCGGCGGTGGACACCGCGACGGTGCGGTATTGCATGGTTTCTCCCCTGACGAGATGAACAGGCGCATCGGCGGACCGGCCGGAAAGGCGCTGTGAGCGTTCACAGTAGAGAAACGAAACCGACACTTGTCAATGGTTGTTGCTGTGCGGTTATGTTGGCCCTGCGCCGCCGAGAGTGTGTGTGCACGTTCCCAGAAGTTGTCCAAAAGAGCCAGGAGCTGTCCATGCCGCACTCAGAATCCACGCCGTACCCGGTCGGGCTGCACAAACTGGCCTTCGGCGGCGACTACAACCCCGAGCAGTGGCCCGAAGAGGTCTGGCACGAGGACGTACGCCTGATGCGGGAAGCCGGCGTGACCATGGTCAGCGTCGGGATCTTCTCCTGGGCGCTGCTGGAGCCCGAACCGGGCACCTACGACTTCGGGTGGCTCGACCGTCTCCTGGACCTGCTGCACGTCAACGGCGTCCGCGCCGACCTCGGCACCCCCACCGTCGCACCGCCCGCCTGGTTCTACCGCGCCCACCCCGAGGCTCTCCCGCTCAGCCGCGACGGGGTACGCCTCGCGTTCGGGTCACGCGGCGCGATCTGCCACAGCTCGGCCCCCTACCGCGCGGCGGCTGCGAACATCACCGAGCAGCTCGCCCGCCGCTACGCGAACCACCCCGCCCTCGCGATGTGGCACGTCCACAACGAGTACGGCGTCCCCGTCAGCGCCTGTTACTGCGACAACTGCGCCGACCGCTTCCGCCGCTGGCTCACCGCCCGGCACGGCTCGGTCGAGGCGGTCAACGAGGCCTGGGGCACCGCCTTCTGGGGCCAGCGCTACCGCAGCCTCGACGACATCGACCCGCCCCGCACCACCCCGACCGTCGGCAACCCGGCCCAGCAGCTGGACTACGCCCGCTTCGCCGACGCCACCATGCGGGAGAACTTCACCGCCGAACGCGACATCCTGCACCGGCTCGCCCCCGGCATCCCGGTCACCACCAACTTCATGACCGCCCTCAGCCAGTGCGACTCCGTCGACTACTGGGCCTGGGGCCGCGAGGTCGACCTCGTCACCAACGACCACTACCTGATCACCGACGGCCGCCGCACCCACGTCAACCTCGCCATGGCCGCCGACCTCACCCGCTCGGTCGCGGGCGGCGCGCCCTGGCTGCTCCTGGAGCACTCCACGAGCGGCGTCAACTGGCAGCCCCGCAACCCGGCGAAGCGTCCCGGCGAGATGGCCCGGAACAGCCTCGCCCACGTCGCCCGGGGATCCGAGGGCGCGATGTTCTTCCAGTGGCGGCAGTCCCGGCGCGGCGCCGAGAAGTTCCACTCCGCGATGGTCCCGCACGCGGGCACCGACTCACGGATCTGGCGCGAGGTGAGCGCGCTCGGCGCCGGGCTCGGTCTGCTGGAGGGCGTCCGGTCCACCCGGACCGTCGCCGACGTGGCCATGCTCTGGGACTGGGAGTCCTGGTGGGCGCAGCGCCTGGAGTGGCGCCCGAGCGAGGACCACGACGCCCGCGAGCGCGCCGACACCTTCTACGCCTCGCTCTACGACCAGCACCTCACGGTCGACTTCGCCCACCCGGACGCCGACCTCTCCGGCTACCCGCTGGTCGTCGTCCCCGCCCTCTACCTCGCCACCGAGGAGAGCGGACGCAATCTGCGCCGGTACGTCGAGAACGGCGGCACCCTCGTCGTCTCGTACTTCTCCGGCATCGTCGACACCGACGACGCGGTGCACCCCGGCCCCTACCCGGGTGCGCTCCGGGACGTCCTCGGCCTGACCGTCGAGGAGTTCTCCCCGCTCGGCGAGGGCGGCACCGTCCGCCTCGTCACCCCCGAGGGCGCCCCCGAAGGCCCTGAGCTGACCGGCGACGTCTGGTCGGACGTGGTGATCCCGCGCGGCGCCGAGACCGTCTGGGCGTACGCCGACGGCATCCCGGCCGGCCGCCCCGCCGTCACCCGCAACCGGCTCGGCGAAGGCACCGCCTGGTACATCTCCACCCGGCTCTCCGGCCCCGGCCTGGACACCGTCCTGGCCCGCGCCGCCGCCGACGCCGGCATCGAGCCCCGCACCGCCCTCCCGTACGACGTCGAGGTGGTGCGCCGCACCGGTGACACCGGCAGCTACCTCTTCGTGATCAACCACTCCGACGCCGACGCCGACGTGGCGCTGGACGCCCCCGGCACCGAACTCCTCACCGGCGAGCCCGCCGTGGACAAGCTCGCCGTTCCGGCGGGCGCGGTCCGCGTCGTACGGCTCGACGGCTGAGGCGCACCCCCCCGTCACACCCCCGTTACCCCGCACAACTGTCGAAGGGACATCGACGATGTACGGAACGACGCACACCCGCGCGAAAGCGGCCGGGACGGTGGCCGCGCTGTCCGGCCTCGTGTTCGCCGCGCTCCCCGCCCAGGCCGCCCACGCGGCCACCACCCCCGTCAACACCGGTTTCGAGTCGGGCGCGACCGGCTGGTCGACGTACTCGGCCGGCGGGCAGGACGCCGCCTCCTTCACCGAGGCGGGCGGCCACGGCGGCAGCACCCGGCTCAGCCACTGGTCGGCCTCGGCGTACAAGGTCGAGACCTACCAGTACCTGAGCGGCCTCACCGACGGCACGTACACCCTGAGCGCCTGGGTCCGCTCCGGCGGAGGCCAGAACTCCGCCTACATCGCCCTGCGCAACTGCGGCGCCGCCGAGCAGCGCACCGACCTGCCGCCGACCGCGAACGGCGCCTGGGTCCGGCTGGTCACCTCCGTCAAGGTGACCGGCGGGGCCTGCACGATCAGCCTCAACTCCGACGCGCACGCGGGGGAGTGGGCCAACTTCGACGACATCACGTTCACCCCCGGGTCCACCGGGCTGAGCGTCAGGGGCGGTGACCTCTCCACCCTCCCGAAGAACGAGGCGCACGGCGCGACGTACAGCGACGCGAGCGGCAGGGCCGGGGACGCCATGAGCATCCTCAAGAGCTCCGGGATGAACTACGTACGCCTCAAGGTCTGGGTGGACCCGGCCGACGGCTACAACGACAAGGCCCACGTCCTCGCCATGGCCAAGCGTGCCAAGGCGCTGGGCATGAAGACGCTCATCGACTTCCACTACTCCGACGCCTGGGCCGACCCCGGCAAGCAGAACAAGCCCGCGGCCTGGGCCGGACACGGCTACTCCCGGCTGCGCACGGACGTCTACAACCACACGTACGACGTGCTGAACGCGCTCAAGGCCCAGGGCACCACGGCCGACATGGTGCAGATCGGCAACGAGACCAACGCCGGGTTGCTCTGGCCGGAGGGCTCCACCGACAACTGGTCGCAGCTGGGCGGCCTCCTCACCTCCGGAGCGAACGCCGCCAAGGCGGTCTCGTCCAGCACGAAGGTGGCGCTGCACCTCGCCGAGGGCGGCGACAACGCGGGCACCCGCTGGTGGTTCGACAACGCGGTGGCGCAGAAGGTGCCCTTCGACGTCATCGCCCTCTCGTACTACGCCTACTGGCACGGCTCGCTGGCCGAACTCCAGACCAACCTCGACGACGCCGCCTCCCGGTACGGCAAGCCGGTCATGGTCGCCGAGACCGCCTACGCGCACACGCTCGCCGACGACGACGGCCTGGAGAACAACGTCGCCACCGCCGACCAGCTCGTCGCCGGCTACCCGGCGACCCCGGTCGGCCAGGCGGCGAACCTCCGGGACGTCATGAACGTCGTCGAGGCCGTCCCGAACGGCCGGGGACTCGGCGCCGTCTACTGGGAGCCGGCGTGGACCGCGGTCACCGGCAGCGGCTGGGACCCGGCCGACCCGGCGTCGGGCAACGCCTGGGAGAACCAGGCGGTGTTCGACTACAACGGCAGGCTGCTCCCGGCGGCGAAGTGGTTCTCGCACCGCTGACGGCTACAGCGGCACACCGTGCCACTTCCACGAGGTGACGCGGTCGCGACCCGGCAGATCCGCGCGGCCGGTGGACCACAGCAGCACGGTCCACCGGTCGTCGTCGTCCGGGGCGTCGGGGAAGAGCCGGGCCAGCACCCGGTCGCAGAGGTCCCGGGGCGGGGACCAGGAGAGCGACAGCCCGGCGGCGACGTCATGGGTGTGCACCAGGGTCTCGACGACGCCCATCGCGGCGAAGCCCTCCGGGTCGGAGACGCCGTGCGAGTGGTAGGAACGGAGGGCGGGAGAGGCCGTCCGGACCATCGCGGTCAGGAGGGCGCCACTGGCCTCCAGCGTCTGGAGCAGGCCTGCTGTCCCCGCCTCCGGATTCGCGAAGATCGAGTTCCAGGGACCGCCCTCGCGGTCCGGGGCCCAACGGTAGGGAACCTCGCTCTCCAGCGAGGGCTTGCGCGGGCCGAGTTGGACCGCGTACGCGAAGAGGTCGTCGCTCAGATGCTCCACGGTCTCCCAGCAGTCCCACGTCAACGACCCCGCCGGGACACGCCAGTCGTCCTTCGGCGACTCAGCGAGGGTGTCGACCGCCAGCCGCACCGCCAGCGTCACGTCGTCGGCGGTGACCGGCAGCCGCGTACCGGTCAGCGCGGCACGCTCCGCCGCACCGCACTCCACGCAGAACTCGTTGCCCTCCGGGTCGGCCAGTGTCGCCCAGCCGCGCCCGTTCGGCTTCCGGTGGTCGGCGACCAGTGTGGCACCGAGAGCGAGCAGCCGCTCGACCTCCTCGTCACGGGTGCGGCTCTCGGGACGGACATCCAGATGGATCCGGTTCTTGGCGCGCTTGGGTTCGGGCACGGTGACGAAGAGCAGCGCCGCGCCCGGCGCCTCCACGAGCGCCTCGGGATCGCCGGGCGCGTCGTCGTCGGAGACCGGCGAGCCGAGCACCTCGGCCCAGAAGAGGGCCAGTTCATAGGCATCGGCGCAGTCGATGGTGATGTGCTGTACGAGCGAAGTCATGGCCGCCACTGTGACCGCTGCCACCCACCGAGGTCCAGCGAGTTGAACGACGGGCGGCGCTACAGGTCGTTGGGAAGTCGCGGACGGAAAGCGGATCGATAAGGTGGTTTCGGGCGTCCGTAACTTCGCAATGACGGGTACCGAGAACAGGTCCCGGGAGGTCGGGGGCATGCTGTGCCCGCACCAGCGCCTCGCCGGCGGCCGAGTGGTCCTGGAGCACGGACCGTCCCGCGCAGTGACGGATGGCCGCCGCGTCCGCCGTGGTCACCCTTGCCCACCCCGGTCCCCGACGTCTGGGGCGCCGTGCAGGCCGGACGTGACGTCGGAGGTGAACAGCCCGCCGAAACAATGGCGTCGGACGCCTGAACAACCGCCACGCAGCGGGCTTCCGGTCATCTACTGTGGGCCGATGATCTCGACCATCAGTCCCATAGAACTGCTCGTCCTGGTGCCGATCGGGCTTCTGCTCCTCTGCGTGCCGTCGTTCATCGCCTACCGCAGGGGAGTGGAGCGCCTGGGCCTGGTCGTCGTGGTCAGCCTGATCGGCGCCGTCACGGGCCTGTTCTGGTTCGTGGCCCTGATCATGGCGATCTCGATGCGCACCCGGGACTCCGCCCCGACGCTCCGGCCGAGCAGCTAGTCCTTGCTTTCGCTCATGTCCAGCACCTGGGCCGACGCCGGCGGCCGGATGTCCAGCGGCTCGTCGAAATGGCTGAACGACGTGGTGGTGAGCTGCTTCCCGCCCTCACCGCCCTTGTACACGGCCTTCAGCAGATGCGGCTCGCCCTCCGTGGCGACGTAGAAGGTGTACTTTCCTCCCTTGTCCGACGGATCGGTCACCTTCAGCCCGAGCGCCTTCCGGCCGTCGATGCGGGTGGACTCGCCCTTCGTGACCGTGCCGAAGGACTCGAAGGGCCGGGTGCACTGGGACAGCCCGCCGCCCGGCTTCGACTCGGCGACGGGCACCTTCGCCCATTTACCCGGCCGGGCGGTGCCGAGGTCGTTGCCGCTCCACGTCTCCAGGTACGCCTTGTCCGGGCGGACGTAGTCCGTCTCGCCGATCCGGATCTGTTCCAACGTGCCGCTTCTGGAGAAGGTGTTCTTCACCTGGCACCGGTTCTTCAGGTCGGTCGTCATCTGCCACGTCACCGTGTCGTCGCCGACCTCGTTGGTGATCTCGATGGTCAGAGAACTCAGCTTGCTCATGCGGGTGTTGGCCTCGTCGAGCATGGCGTCCGCCGACTTCTGGGCGGCCTCGTCGTCACCGCCCCCGCACCCGACGAGCGCGACCCCGGCCAACAGGCACGCCAGTGTCATCGCCGACGTCCTGGATATCGCTCGCATGGGGCCCCCAACCTCTTCACCGCATGCCGATCACGATCGCGATCGGCAGTGGGAGCCTAGCAACGGCTTCGTGGCAGTCTGTTCGGCGCTGGTCCTGACGACCGTTCGTCTCCTTCCCGCTGAGGGCTTCGGAGCCCGTGCCCGGGTGTCCCGAGTGCGACCGGCTCGTGTGCGCCGAGAAACCGGCCGACGAGCAGGCCGGCCCGTCCGGGGCGACGGATGATCCTGTGAGGCGGCTCCTAGCCCAGCGCCGCGAGCACCGTGTACGGCGCCAGGACCAGCACGGCCGTGCCGAGCCACCTGCCTGGACGGTCACCGCGCCGCAGTGGCAGGACCACGTCCACCAGCAGGATCACCACCAGCATGAACAGCCCGCTCACCGCCAGCATGAACATCGCGGGGCCCGCGTAATCAAGAGTGGTGTACTCGCAGTCGGGATGCCCGGGACGGCCCACGTCCTCCATGCTCCGGCAGTCCATCGGCAGGTACTCGGTCAGCAACCACCACGCGAGATCGAGCGGGACCATCGCCGGTATGCCGAGAACGAGGTTCACCAGGCCGGGTACCCAGAGGCCGCCCCTCGGTCGCCCACCACGGCCGGTGTCCACAGCACTCCCCGCCACGGCCTCGCCCCTTGCCGTCTCTCGTCGCCAGGGGAGACGCACGGGCCCACCCGGCGGTTCCGGCCCGCACACGGTCAGCCGCTGGACACGGGACGTGCACCCGAAGCCGAAGGGGCGGGACGCGCGATGCGTCCCGCCCCTTTCCCACCGTTGTACGCCCCTACTTCACAGGGGTGAAGTCACGCGCCCCGATGAACTCGGGCCGGCGGATCGGAGCCGCGAAGGGCTCCTGCGCCGTGTTCTCCACGCTGTTGAAGACGATGAAGACGTTGCTGCGCGCGTAGGGGGTGATGTTGTCCCCGGAGCCGTGCATGGCGTTGCAGTCGAACCAGGTCGCCGAGCCCGCCTTGCCGGTGAAGAGCTTGATGCCGTGGCGGTCGGCCATCTTGGTCAGCACTTCGTCGGACGGGATGCCGGCGTCCTGCATCTGCAGGGACTTCTTGTAGTTGTCCTTCGGCGTCTCGCCCGCGCAGCCGACGAACGACTTGTGCGAGCCGGGCATGATCATCAGCCCGCCGTTGGTGTCGTAGTTCTCGGTCAGCGCGATGGAGACCGACACGGTCCGCATGTTCGGCAGACCGTCCTCGGCGTGCCAGGTCTCGAAGTCCGAGTGCCAGTAGAAGCCCGAGGCGCCGAAGCCCGGCTTGACGTTGATCCTCGACTGGTGGACGTACACGTCGGAGCCCAGGATCTGGCGGGCCCGGCCCACCACACGCTCGTCGCGGACCAGATTCGCGAAGACCTCGCTGAGCTTGTGGACCTCGAAGACGGACCGCACGCTCTGCGACTTCGGCTCGATGATCGAGCGTTCGTCGGCACGGACCCGCGGATCGGCGATCAGCCGGTCGAGCTCGGCGTGGTAGCCCGCCACCTCGCCGGGGGTGATGAGCTGGTCGATGGCGAGGAAGCCGTCGTGCTCGAAGGACTGGAGGTCCTTCGCGGCGATCGGTCCCGGCGCGCCCGGCGCGGACCAGATGACCGGGTCCTGGCGGGGAGTGGTCATCTCGGCGGCGCCGCGCGAGGGGTACAGGTCGGCGCGTACATCGGTGGTCATGTTTCAGCCCTCCTCTGTCAGCAGCGGGTATACACCGTTCTCGTCATGGTCCTCCCGTCCGGTGACGGGGGGATTGAAGACGCACACGCAGCGGAAGTCGGTCTTGGGCCGCAGGGTGTGGTGCTCGTGCCCGTTCAGCAGGTACATCGTCCCGGGGGAGATCCAGTGCTTCTCGCCGGTCTCGTCGTTGGTGAGCTCGGCCTCGCCCTCGGTGCACAGAACGGCCTCGATGTGGTTCGCGTACCACATCGACGTCTCCGTGCCCGCGTACAGCACGGTCTCGTGGAGCGAGAAGCCCACCTTCTCCTTGGCGAGCACGATGCGCTTGCTCTCCCAGGTGCCTGAAGCGGACCTGATGTGCCGGTCGGTGTTCTCGATGTCACTGAAAGATCGGACGATCACGGTGGGATGGTGCCTTTCTCTTCTGTCCTGCTCTGTGGTGCCTGTGCGGGTGCGTACCCCTGCTCAGGCGGTGTCGCGGACGGACCGGGCCAGCGTGCGCAGGCCCTCGTCCAGCTCCTCGGGGGTGATGGTCAGCGACGGCAGCAGCTTGACGACCTCGGACTGCGGGCCGGAGGTCTCCAGCAGCAGCCCCAGCTCGAAGGCGCGTGCGCAGACGGCGGAGGCGCGCTCGGGGTCGGTGAACTCCAGGCCCCAGACCAGGCCACGGCCACGGAACTGCGCGGTCGGCTCCTCGCCGCAGATCGCCAGCATCGTCTGCTCGACCTGCTCGCCGCGGGCCAGGGTCTGCTTCTCCATCTGGCCGTCGGCCCAGTAGGCGTCGAGCGTGGCGGCGGCGGTCACGAAGGCCGGGTTGTTGCCACGGAACGTGCCGTTGTGCTCGCCCGGCTCCCAGATGTCCAGCTCGCCCTTGAAGAGGCAGAGCGACATCGGCAGGCCGTAGCCGCTGATGGACTTCGACAGCGTGACGATGTCCGGGACGATACCGGCCTCCTCGAAGGAGAAGAAGCCGCCGGTCCGGCCGCAGCCCATCTGGATGTCGTCGACGATCAGGAGCATGTCCTGGCGGTGGCAGAGCTCCTGGAGCGCGCGGAGCCACTCGGCGCGGGCGACGTTGATGCCGCCCTCACCCTGCACGGTCTCCACGATCACCGCGGCGGGCTTGTTCAGCCCGGAACCCTGGTCCTCCAGGAGCCGCTCGAACCAGATGAAGTCGGGAACGGTGCCGTCGAAGTAGTTGTCGAACGGCATCGGGGTGCCGTGCACCAGCGGGATGCCGGCTCCGGCCCGCTTGAAGGCGTTGCCGGTCACGGCGAGCGAACCGAGCGACATGCCGTGGAAGGCGTTGGTGAACGAGACGACGGACTCGCGGCCCTTGACCTTGCGGGCGAGCTTCAGCGCCGCCTCGACGGCGTTGGTGCCGGTCGGGCCGGGGAACATCACCTTGTAGGGCAGGTCACGCGGGCGCAGGATCACGTTCTCGAAGGTCTCGAGGAACGCCCGTTTGGCCGTCGTGGCCATGTCGAGGCCGTGGGTGATGCCGTCGCGCTCGATGTAGTCGATCAGCGCGCGTTTCAGTACCGGGTTGTTGTGGCCGTAGTTCAGTGAACCGGCACCGGCGAAGAAGTCGAGGTACGAGTGTCCGTCCTCGTCGGTGAGCCGGGCGCCCTGCGCGCGGTCGAAGACTGCGGGCCAACCGCGGCAGTAGCTCCGTACTTCCGATTCCAGGGTCTCGAAGACACTCAGGGCGGGCGGGGTGATAGTCACAGCTGATCTCCTGCTCGAGGGGGGGTGTGACGGGCGGCGGGTCAGGCATGCCCGGGGGAGCCGCGCCCGGGCGGGGCGCGGACGGGCGCTGAGAGGCCCTAGAACGGACCGATGCGGTAGAGCACCTCCGGGAGGTGCGTCCCCTCGGGGAACAGCGCCCCCTCGAAGAGCACCTCGCGCTCCAGTGGCACGTCGTGCCGCTGCGCGAAGGACGTGAACAGCCGGTCGGAGGCGGTGTTGTCCGGGGTGATGGTCGTCTCGACCGAGGCCAGGCCCTGGTCGGAGGCGACACGGGAGGTCAGCGCGTCCAGCAGCGTGGCCGCCAGTCCCTTGCCGCGGTGGGCCTGGTCGACGGCCACCTGCCAGACGACGAGCGTCTCGGGGCGGTCGGGGCGGATGTATCCGGTCACGAAGGCGATCGGATCGCCGTTCTCGTCGCGGGCGACCACGGAGGTCGCCGCGAAGTCACGACACCACAGCAGGTAACTGTACGAGGAGTTGAGGTCCAGTACCTCGGAGTCGCGGGCAATGCGCCAGATCGCGGCTCCGTCCTCCACTCGCGGGGTGTCGATTCTGAGGAATTCGCTTCGGGCACTTGCAAAATCTGCTGGTGCGGCGGTCATGCGAATTGAATTTACCCAGCAAAAATCAAAATTGCATCGTCGCAGGGGGTTGGGTCAACGGGCTTGTTGTGCTATCACGCGGGCGCGGGCTGGGCTCGATCGAGGGGCGATTTCCCTAGTCTTGTCCGGAATTTACCGGCCATAACGGACTCGATGTGGGGTCGGTCACATCGTTGTAACTCTCCTGAGATCCGTTCGCATTGCGTAGGCCGATCGGGTGAAAACTGTGGCGTTTAGCCTTGTGGAACGGGGGAAGAAGAATGCGGGGAGCTGCTCCCGATAAAGCAGCTCCCCTTTCACGTCGATTGAATTGTCGAAGGTGCAGGCTTCAGTTAATTCAGTTGTTCTGCCAGGTTTCCGCGACGGCTTCGCGGGAAGCCTCGATATCGGTCTTCCGGCCCGCCTCGCCGAGCGCGGCGCCCAGGGCGGCCAGCGAGGACAGCACCGCGTCCCGCGTCGCGTGCATACCGTAGTGATTGACCCGGATCATCTCCTTGGACAGAGCCCCACCCCCCGAGATCAGCGGCAGCGAGGAGTCGGCCGCGAGCGCCCGGCCGACCAGCGCCGCGGCGTCGAGATCCGCCGGCACCCGCAGTGTCGTGGCGACCGGCGCCGCGTCACGGGCGTCGTGGACGTACGGCTCCAGCCCGCCGCCGAGCGCCGTGGCGCCCGCCCGGGTCGCCGCTGCCGCCGAGGCGTGCCGCGCCATGACCGTGTCCGGGCCGTCCGCCTCGATCCGCTCCAGACAGGCGTCGAGCGCCAGCATCTCCAGCTGTGCGGGCGCGTGCGGCAGCGCCTTGCGGCCGCCGTCGATCCAGCGGGCCTTCCAGTCCAGCAGTGAGAGGTACGACTGCCGCGGGGCCTGCGGGTTGGCGGCCATCCGCTCCCACGCCCGCGCGCTCACCGACACCGCGGACACCCCTGCCGGGCCGCCCATGGCCTTCTGCGCGCCGATGACGCACAGGTCCACGCCCCAGGCGTCCACCAGCAGCGGCTCCGCGCCCACCGACGCGACGGCGTCCACCATGAACAGCGCGCCGTGCGCCCGCACGACCTCGCCGATCTCCGCGACCGGGTTGGTGTTGCCGGTCGCCGCCTCCGCGTGCACGAGCGACACGAAGTCGATGGCGGGATGCTCGGCCAGCGCGCGCTCGACCTGCTCGGCGGTGACCGCCGTGTGGAACGGCACCGCCAGGTCGACGACCTCGGCGCCGCAGTCGCGCAGCCAGTCGCCGAAGGTCTGGCCGTACGGTCCCGTGACGATGTTCAGCGCGGTCGAACCGGGACGGGCACCGCCCCGGATGCAGCCTTCGAGGGGCAGCAGCGCCTCGCCCTGCATGATGACGACGTCCTGCTCGGTGCCGAGGAGGGCGGCCACCCGCCGCTCGATCGCTGCGAAACGCGCGGCGGTGAGCGGGGCGAGGTCGAGGAATGGGTGTGTCACGGTGCTGCTCTCTTCGGGTCGGCCGGTGCGCTCTCAGCGCCTGCGTCGAGGGTACTAAGCGCCCCCCTGCTCCCCGGCCGGACGGCCTCGTACAGTGCTGTGCATGAGTGATCACGAGGTGGCGCCGGTGCTGCGGATCAAGGGGCGGGTGCTCGTCGGGCCCGACGAGGTGAGGGACGGACTCTGGGCGGTCGGCGGGCGGATCACCTACGAGAGGCCGCCGGGCGCCGACGACGCCGTGACGCTCACCGGATGGGTGCTGCCCGGCCTCGTGGACGCGCACTGCCATGTGGGGCTCGGGCACCAGGGCCCCGTCGACGCGGCGACCAGCGAGAAGCAGGCCCTCACCGACCGGGAGGCCGGCACGCTGCTCATCCGTGACGCGGGATCACCCTCCGACACCCGGTGGGTGGACGACCGCGAGGATCTGCCGAAGATCATCAGGGCGGGGCGGCACATCGCCAGGACGCGTCGTTACATCCGCAACTTCGCCCATGAGATCGAGCCCGGCGACCTCGTCGCCTACGTCGCGCAGGAGGCGCGGCGGGGCGACGGCTGGGTGAAGCTCGTGGGTGACTGGATCGACCGGGACGCCGGGGACCTGACCGCCTGCTGGCCGCGCGGCGAGGTCGAGGCCGCGATCGCCGAGGCGCACCGGCTCGGAGCCCGGGTCACCGCGCACTGCTTCGCCGAGGACGCGCTGCGGGACCTGGTGGAGGCCGGGATCGACTGCATCGAGCACGCGACGGGGCTGACCGAGGACACGATTCCGCTCTTCGCGGAGCGTGGCGTGGCGATCGTCCCGACCCTGGTCAACATCGCCACCTTCCCCGACCTGGCGGCAGGGGGTGAGGCCAGGTTCCCCCGCTGGTCCGCCCATATGCGGCGGCTCCACGCGAACCGGTACGACACCGTGCGCGCGGCGTACGACGCGGGGATCCCGGTCTTCACGGGCACGGATGCGGGCGGCTCGCTCGCCCACGGCCTGATCGCGGACGAGGTGGCCGAACTGGTGAAGGCCGGCATCCCGCCCCTCGACGCGCTCTCCGCCACGGCCTGGGGCGCGCGGCGGTGGCTCGGCCGGCCGGTGCTGGAGGAGGGGGCGCCGGCGGACCTGGTGATGTACGACGAGGACCCGAGGGCGGACGTACGGGTGCTGGCGTCCCCCCGAGCGGTCGTGCTCAACGGACGGGTGATGGGCTGACCGCCGGACTGCCCCCGAAGGGGCGCCGTGTTGACCGGCGGTGACCCCGGGCCCCGGCTCTCGTTGAACCCCTCTCGGTGCGCCGTCCGGGACGTCCGTCGAGCACGCCCCGGAGGCGTGAAACGGGTGATTTCGAGGGACTCCTGTGCCGTTGGATTCGAATGTGCACACGGAAACCCCTCTTTGGAGTGAACTGGCTCCAGGTATCCGCCAGTTCACCCTCTGTGCGTAAAGATTCACGGAGTCGAGGCCACCGGTGCCCGCGATGTCCCCCATTGGACGGCTCCGGTGGCTCCATGTCTCTTGTGGGGGTTCCACCATCTTGAACAGCAACACCTTCCGTTCGGCTGCCCTGGCGATCGCCGCCGCTCCCGTCGCACTGCTCGTCGCCGTCCCCGCGCACGCAGCCACCGCGACGGCCCCGGCCACTCCGGGCGGAGGCCACGGAAAGGCGAGCGCGGTCGTGCTCCGCGCCGGGCTCGACGTCTCGCTCCTGAACAAGACGGTCCAGGTGCCGCTCATGACCTCGCTCAACGAGGTCCACGCGCCGGCGAGCGCGGAGAAGACCGCACTCACCGTCGAGCTCGACGGCGTCGACAAGGGCCGCCCCTTCCAGATGCTGAAGGCCGACGTCGCCACGGCGAACGCCACGGTGGACGCGCACAAGGCGGAGGGGTACAGCAACCTCGCCACGGCGCGGGTGCATGTGCCGGGGCTGCGGGCGCTCTCGCTGATCGAGATCCAGAAGGTCACGTCCAAGGCCGTGTGCGAGGTGGGCCACAAGCCGGTCGCGGAGTCGAAGGTGCTGGGGCATGTGACGGTGCTCGGCAAGAGGACCACGCTCACGTCGGGAGGCACGACGAAGGTCGAGGTGCCGGGCGTCGGCGATGTGACGCTCGACCTGTCGAAGACCGTGACGACCAAGCGGACGGCGGCCGCGACGGCGCTCCAGCTGCGGGTCTCCGTGAACCCGCTCAAGCTGAACGTCGCCGAGGTGGAGGGCGAGATCACGCTGGCCGAGGCGACGTGCGAGACGCCCGAGGGCGGCGGTTCGGACAACGGTGGTTCCGGGAACGGCGGCTCGGACAACGGCGGTTCCTCCGGCAACGGCGGATCGACCGGCGGCGACAGCGGGTCCGGCGACACGGGCGGCACGGGCGGCAAGGAGGAGCCCGTCGACGTGAAGCCCCAGACCGGATCCGACCCGGTCCAGGCCGCCACCGGCTCCGGCGACCTCGCCGAGACCGGATCCAGCTCCTCGACCCCGTACATCGCGGGGGGAGCCGCCGTCCTGCTGGCGGTCGGAGCGGGCGCCACGGTCCTCGCCCGTAAGCGCGCCCGGGACTGACCACCTTCCGGTGGGAGCGGTGTCCGCACATCGGAGCACCGCTCCCACTCGCTCCGGAGAACCGTCAGCCGACGGTTCTCCGGGGCAGCCCCTGCAGCGCCAGGTCGAGCGCCTGGAGGAATCTGTTGGTCGTCACACGGTCGCGCACGGCGAGCCGCAGATACTCACCGCCCAGCCCGGGAAACGTGTCCCCGCGCCGCGCCGCGAATCCGCGTGAGCGCAGCAGATCCCGTACCTCGCCCGCCCGCTCCAGCCGCAGCAGCACGAACGGCCCTGCGGCCGGCTCCACCACCCGCACCTCGCTGAACTCCGCGAGACCGGCCAGCAGATGCGCCCGGTCCACCGCGATCCGGTCCGCCGCGTCCGCCGCCTCGACCAGGGCGCGAGGCTCCATGCAGGCCTCGGCCGCC
The DNA here is from genome assembly GCF_045039765.1 of Streptomyces sp. NBC_01166. NCBI lineage: Bacteria > Bacillati > Actinomycetota > Actinomycetes > Kitasatosporales > Streptomycetaceae > Streptomyces > Streptomyces sp. NBC_01166. Next base: position 2,039,509 of record NZ_CP108613.1, on the reverse strand, counting down.
GCCAGCGCGGGGGAGCTCACCGGCCACAGCGGCTGCGCCTCCTGCAGCAGGGCGACCGTCGCCGGTTCGGCCAGCACATAGCCGATCCGCAGCCCCGCCAGCCCCCAGGTCTTCGTCAGGCTCCGCAGCACCACCAGCCCCGGTACGTCGGTGCGCCCGCACAGCGCCTCACTCTCGCCCGGCACGGCGTCCATGAACGCCTCGTCGACCACCAGCGTCCGCCCGGGCCGGGCCAGCCGCTCCAGCACCCCCGCGGGATGCAGCACGGACGTCGGGTTGGTCGGGTTGCCGACCACCACAAGGTCCGCGTCCTCCGGCACCGCCGCCGGATCCAGCCGGAAGCCGTCCTCCGGGCGCAGCAGCACCCGCCCGACCTGGTGCCCCGCCGCGCGCAGGGCCGCCTCGGGCTCCGTGAACTGCGGATGCACGACGACCGGCCGCCGGGCGGGCAGCGCCCGGGCGATCAGCACGAACGCCTCGGCCGCGCCCGCCGTGAGCAGGACTCTCTCCTCGGGCAGCCCGTGCCGCCCCGCGACCGCCGCCCGCGCCGGCCGCCCGTCCGGGTAGGCGGCCAGCGACACCAGCGACGCGGCTATCCGCTGCCGCAGCCAGTCCGGGGGTGTGCCGGTCCGTACGTTGACGGCGAGGTCGGTCAGATCCAGGCCGCGTACTTCCGCGTCGCCGTGGTGCCGCAGATCGGGCCCGGCGCTCTCGATGTGCTCAGTGGGGGGCAGCATGGCAGCAATGGTGAACGGCTCGGAGCCATTCGTCGATGCCGAGGTGGCTCCCGTTGGCCTCCGGCGGGCCACCGCGCAGGTCGCCGACGCCGACTTCCGCTTGGGAACCAGCAGTTCACCGGCGTCCGCGAGCGCCGCGGCCTCCGCGACCGACCCGGTGGCCACAGCCGCACGGGGCGCCGCGGAAGGGTTGGGCACGGGAACCTCCGCCAGCGCTCCCGCCGTGTACGACCGCACGGGCACCCCCAGGCTCTCCGCCGCGCCGGCGATCCCCGGGTCGTCCGCCCTGGTGTCGAGGGTGGCCAGCTCGATCACGTCGCCGGCCGCGAGTCCGGCCTCCTGGAGCGTCCTCCGGATCAGCCCGAGCACCTCCTCGGCCTGGACGCCGCGACGCGCGCCGACGCCGACGACGAGCGCGGCTCGGGTCATGGCAGAAGGTCCTTCCGAGGACAGGGCTGGGGGCACGGGTAAGGGCGGCCTGAGGTGCGGGAGGCGGGGTCAATCCGCTAGCAAGGGCCCATGGCGGTATTCGTCGCGCTCGGCGCGTTCCTGATGACCCTGGCGGGCGGCTGGGTCGCGCAGCGCGTCAGCGACCGCCGGCACCTCGTGCTCGGCTTCGCCGGCGGACTGATGCTGGGTGTGGTCGGTCTCGACCTGCTGCCCGAGGCGGTGGAGGCCGCGGGCGGTGTGGTCTTCGGCGTGCCGGCGGCCCTGCTGCTGTTCGTGGGCGGCTTCCTGACGGCCCATCTCGTCGAGCGCTCGCTGGCCGTACGCCAGGCGGCGCACGGGGCGGGCGAGGAGAGGGTGCCGCAGGTCGGGCTGACGGCGGCGGCCGCGATGGTGGGCCACAGCCTGATGGACGGCGTCGCGCTCGGCGCCGCATTCCAGATCGGCGGCGGGATGGGGGCCGCCGTCGCGCTCGCCGTCATCACCCACGACTTCGCCGACGGATTCAACACGTACACGATCACCAGCCTCTACGGAAACGCCCGCCGAAAGGCGCTCCTGATGCTGTACGCGGACGCACTGGCCCCGATCGTGGGCGCTGCGACCACGCTGCTGTTCACCCTTCCGGAGGAACTGCTCGGCTGTTATCTCGGCTTCTTCGGCGGGGCGCTCCTCTACCTCGCCGCTGCCGAGATCCTCCCCGAGGCGCACCACGACCACCCGGCCCGCTCCACGCTGCTGTGCACGGTCGCGGGAGTGGGCTTCATCTGGCTGGTGGTCGGCGTCGCCGAGTGACGCGGGCCCCGGCACCGGCCCCAGCGGGCGGAGCGACGTCACCCCCGGCACCGCTCCACGAAACGCCGGGCCACCCCGGGCTCCGCCGCCCAGTGCGTGTGCAGATAACTCGCGTGCACGCCCTGCTGCACGAAGCCCTCCACCCGGCGCTCCGGCTGATGCAGACCCCAGGCGGGCGTCGCGCCCGCCCCGGGCTCCAGCACCGTCCGGTGGAACTCGTGCCCGCGCAGCCGGGTCCCGGCCACGGCCAGCACGCTGTCGGACACCGCCACCGCCTGCCGGTAGCCGAGCGTCAGCCGCTCGGACATCCGGGCCGAGGCGTCCAGCACCCCGCACATCGGCCGCCCGTCCAGCTCACGGGCCAGATAGAGCAGCCCCGCGCACTCCGCCGCCACGGGAGCACCGGAGAGAGCCAGATCCGTGACCGCCCTGCGCAGCGGCTCGTTCGCGGACAGCTCCGGTCCGTACACCTCGGGGAAGCCGCCGCCGATGACCAGCCCCGCCGTGCCCGCGGGCAGCTTCTCGTCGTGCAGCGGGTCGAATACGGCCACCTCCGCGCCCGCCGCCGTCAGCAGCTCGGCGTGCTCCGCGTAGGCGAAGGTGAACGCCGCGCCGCCCGCCACGGCCACCACCGGCCGGGCCCCCTCCTGGGGGTACGCCTGCGGCTCCCACGCCTCGTCGGGCAGGGCGGGTGCCGAGCGCGCCAACGCCATCAGGGCGTCCAGGTCACAGCCCTCACGCACGCGGTCACCCATCGCCCGTACGGCTTCGAGGGCGTCGGCCTGCCGCTCGGCCACCGGGACCAGGCCCAGATGACGCGACGGCGTCGCCACCTGCGGCGCCCGCCGCAGCACCCCGAGCACGGGCAGCCCGGACTCGTCGAGCGCCTCCCGGAGCAGCGCCTCATGGCGGTCGGAGGCCACCTTGTTCAGGATCACCCCGCCGATCCGCACCTCCGGGTCCCAGGAGGCGAAACCGTGTACGAGGGCCGCGACCGACCGCGACTGCGAGGACGCGTCGACGACCAGCACGACGGGAGCCCGCAGCAGCTTGGACACCTGGGCGGTCGAGGCGAGTTCACCCTGCCCCGAGGCCCCGTCGTACAGCCCCATGACCCCTTCGACGACGGCCAGGTCGCAGCCACTCGCCCCGTGAGTGAACAGCGGGGCGATCAGACCGGGCCCGCACATGTACGCGTCGAGGTTGCGTCCCGGGCGGCCGGTCGCCAGCGCGTGGTAACCCGGGTCGATGTAGTCCGGCCCCACCTTGTGCGGGGACACCGCCAGACCGCGCCCCGCGAAGGCTGCCATCAGGCCCGTGGCGACCGTGGTCTTGCCGCTGCCCGAAGCGGGCGCGGCGATGACCAGACGAGGAACACTCACCACTCGATGCCTCTCTGGCCCTTCTGGCCGGCGTCCATCGGGTGCTTGACCTTCGACATGTCCGTCACCAGGTCGGCGGCCTCGATCAGCTTCTGCGGCGCGTTCCGTCCCGTGATCACCACGTGCTGCGTGCCCGGACGGTCGCGCATCACCTCGACGACCTCGTCGGTGTCGATCCAGCCCCAGTGCATCGGGTAGGCGAACTCGTCGAGCACGTACAGCTTGTACGTCTCGGCGGCCAGGTCGCGCTTGACCTGCTCCCACCCCTCGCGGGCCTTCTCCTCGTTGTCGGAATTGTCACCGTGGATGCCGCGCTGGACCCACGACCAGCCCTCGCCCATCTTGTGCCAGTCGACCGTGCCGCCCTCGCCGCTCGCGCCCAGCACCTTCAGCGCGTTCTCCTCGCCGACCTTCCACTTCGCCGACTTCACGAACTGGAACACCCCGATCGGCCAGCCCTGGTTCCAGGCGCGCAGCGCCAGCCCGAAGGCCGCCGTCGACTTGCCCTTGCCGATGCCCGTGTGGACGAACAGCAGCGGACGGTTACGCCGCTGACGTGTCGTCAGTCCGTCGTCCGGTACCGATACCGGCTGTCCCTGTGGCATTAAGCGGCCCTCCCGGCAGCAGTGATGTCCTTGACCAGCCCGGCGATCGAGTCGGCGCGCAGCTCGTCGAGCGTGACCGCGCTGCCCCCCAGATCCCGTGCGAGCTGTGCGGCGAGCCCGAGGCGTACGATCCCCGACTCGCAGTCCACGACGACCGACGCGGTGCCCTCCGAGGCGAGCAGCCGTCCGGCCCGCGCCGCCAGCGCCACCGGGTCGACGCCCCCGGTCGCCCGGCCGTCCGTCACCACGACGAGGAGCGCCCGCCGTGACGGATCACGCAGCCGCTCCACCCGCAGCACGTCGTGCGCCTTGAGCAGCCCGGCGGCCAGCGGGGTGCGCCCGCCGGTCGGCAGCGTCTCCAGCCGCGCCGCGGCCGCGTCCACCGACGACGTGGGCGGCAGCGCCACCTCGGCGTCCTTGCCCCGGAAGGTGACCAGACCGACCTTGTCACGGCGCTGATAGGCGTCCAGCAGCAGCGACATCACCGCCCCCTTCACGGCGCTCATCCGCTGCCGGGCAGCCATCGACCCGGAGGCGTCCACGACGAACAGCACGAGATTGCCCTCGCGCCCCTCCCGCGTCGCCTGCCGCAGATCGTCCCGCCGTACGACGAGACCCCGCCCCGAACGCCCGCGCGCCCGCTGGTGCGGAGCCGCCGCCTGCACGGTCGCCGCCAGGTGAAGCTTCGTCAGCGCACCCTCGGGGCGCCTGGATCCGGTCGTCCGCCCGTGCTCGGTGCGCGCCCGGGACCGTCGCCCGGCCGCGCCCTCGCCCAGTCCGGGCACGCTGAGCATCTTCGTACGGAACGGCTCGCCGGCCCGCACGGGCTGCTGTTCCCCCGCACCGCCGCCGGGCGTGGGCGCGTCGCCGCTCCCGGTCTGCTCCGGGCCGGGCGCGTCGGCACCGCCGTCGTCGGGGCCATCCGTGTCCGTACCGCCGTCCTCGGGGCCGCCGCCCTGCGGGGGCACCCCGCCGCCGGGCCCGTCGGGGTCCGGATCGTCGTCGCCCCCGCCGTCGCCGTCCGCCGCGTCCTGGAGGGCCTCGTCCAGCTTGTCCTCGTCCAGTCCGGGCGCGTCGAACGGATTGCGCCGGCGCCGGTGGGGGAGTGCCAGGAGCGCGGCCTGCCGCACGTCGTCCGCGACGACCTCCTCGCGTCCCGCCCATGCGGCCAGCGCCGTCGCGGTGCGGGCCATGACGATGTCGGCGCGCATCCCGTCGACCTCGAACGCCGCGCACGTCGCCGCGATCTGCCGCAACACGCCGTCGCCGAGCACCACATGGGGAAGCAGGGCGCGCGCGGCGACGATCCGCTCGCGCAACGCGGCCTCCTCGTCGGCCCACCGCGCGGCGAACCCGTCCGGATCGTCGTCGTAGGCGAGCCTGCGCCGCACGACCTCGACACGCAGGTCCGTCTCACGCGAGGCCGCCACCTCGACGGTCAGCCCGAAGCGGTCCAGCAGCTGAGGCCGGAGCTCGCCCTCCTCCGGGTTCATCGTCCCGACCAGCAGAAAGCGCGCCGCGTGACGGACGGAGACACCCTCCCGCTCCACGTACGAGGCACCCATGGCCGCCGCGTCGAGCAGCAGGTCCACCAGGTGGTCATGGAGGAGATTGACCTCGTCGACGTAGAGGATCCCGCGATGGGCGTCGGCGAGGAGCCCCGGCTCGAAGGCCTTCACGCCCTCCGAGAGAGCCCGTTCGATGTCGAGGGCGCCGACCAGCCGGTCCTCCGACGCGCCGACCGGAAGTTCCACGGTCCGCGCCGGACGCGACACGCCCGTACCCGTCTCGTGGGGACCGTCGGGACACGCCGGATCGGGCGCTCCCGGGTCGCACGAGAAACGGCACCCCGCCACGACCGCGACCTCGGGCATGAGCGCGGCGAGCGCGCGTACGGCGGTGGACTTGGCGGTGCCCTTCTCGCCGCGGACCAGGACCCCGCCGACGGCGGGGCTGACCGCGTTGAGCAGGAGCCCCAGCCGCAGATCGTCCTGTCCGACGATGGCGGTGAAGGGATAGGGCGTACTCACAGGGCCTCCTCTGTCGCAACCACAACTGCATGACCGGGCGCGGGCGGCGCACCCGGCGGGATGAACGGCAGCCCCTGCGGCGGGCCGGTCTCGATCAGCCGCCACAACGCGTCCGTGTCCGCGTGTTCCTCGATCAGATCCCCCAGCCGGTCCAGCTGTTCCGCCCGCAACGCCCCGAAGCTCGTGTCCGGCGCCGCGGTGAACCGCCGCCCCGCGGCCCGCGCGACCTCGCCCAGGAACGCCCGCCGGAACGCGTCGCTCTCCAGCGAACCGTGCCAGTGCGTCCCCCAGACCGAGCCCACCCGGCACCCGTCCAGGAACGGCTCGCCGCCGCTCACCTCGGCGACCCCGTGGTGGATCTCGTAACCCTCCACCGGCTCCCCGAGCGCCGACCCGACGGGCCGCCCCAGGACCTTCTCCCGGCCGAAACGGACGCGGACGGGCAGCAGTCCGAGCCCCTCGACCAGCCCGGCCCGGGACTCCACGTCGTCCTCGATGCGCTCGCCCAGCACCTGGAACCCTCCGCAGATCCCCAGCACCGGGCGGCCCTCCGCGGCCCGCCGCACCAGCGCGTCGGCCAGCCCCCGCTCGCGCAGCCACGCCAGCGCCTTCACGGTGCCCCGTGTCCCGGGCACGATCACGAGGTCCGCGTCGACGAGCTCCTCCGCCCGGTCCACGAACCGCACCACCACACCCGGCTCGGCCGCCAGCGCGTCCACGTCGGTGAAGTTCGACATCAGCGGCACGGCGCACACCGCGACCCGCAACACGTCCTCGCCGTGCGGCGGCGCCACGACCGACTCCCGTACGGTGCCGCGCATCGAGACCCGCAGCCCGTCCTCCTCGTCGATGCCCAGCCCGTGGGCGTACGGCAGCACCCCGTACGTCCGCCGCCCCGTGAGCCCGAGCAGCATGTCGAGACCGGGCTCCAGCAGCGACACGTCACCGCGGAACTTGTTGACGAGGTAACCCGCGACCAGCGACTGGTCCTCGGGGCTCAGCAGCGCCGTCGTGCCGAAGAACGAGGCGAACACACCGCCCCGGTCGATGTCGCCGACCACCAGCACGGGGAAGCCCGCGGCCCGGGCGATGCCCATGTTCACGATGTCCGTGCGCCGCAGATTGATCTCGGCAGGACTGCCCGCCCCCTCACAGATCACGGCGTCATACGTGCCCCGCAGCTGCTCCAGACAGTCCACGACCGTCCCCAGCAGCGCCTCCTGGCGACCGCCGTGGTAGCCGCGCGCACTCATCTCGCCGACCGGCTTCCCCATCAGGACGACCTGGCTCGACCGGTCGCCGCCCGGCTTGAGCAGCACCGGGTTCATCAGCGCGGACGGCTCCACCCGGGCGGCCTGCGCCTGCATCGCCTGGGCGCGGCCGATCTCCGCCCCCTCCCGGGTGACGAACGAGTTCAGCGACATGTTCTGCGCCTTGAACGGCGCGACCTTCACCCCCCGGCGCACCAGCCACCGGCAGATCCCTGCCGTGACGACGCTCTTCCCCGCGTCCGAGGTGGTCCCCGCGACCAGCAGCCCGCCGCTCATCCGACTCTCCGTCCCATGGCCGACCGCCCCGCCGCGCACACGACGAGGGCCAGCACACTCACCCGGCGCGACAGCCGCGCCGCGCGTTCGATGTCCGTGACCCGCACGTCCCGGCCGGCCTCGCCGTTGAGCACCGGCCGGTGCTCGACCCGCCCGCCGTACGCGAGGGTGCCGCCGAGACGTACGCCGAGCGCCCCCGCGAACGAGGCCTCCACCGGGCCCGCGTTGGGGCTGGGATGCCTGTCCGCGTCCGCCCGCCAGGCCCGGACCGCCTCGCGCGGGCGCCCCCCGGCGGCCACGGCGAGCACGGCGGTGAGCCGGGCCGCGGGCCAGCCGGCGACGTCGTCGAGCCGTGCCGACGCCCAGCCGTAGCGCCGGTAGCGGGGCGACTTGTGCCCGACCATGGCGTCGAGGGTGTTGACGGCCCGGAAGGCGACCAGTCCCGGCACTCCGCCGAGCGCGCCCCACACGAGGGCTCCCACGACGGCGTCGGAGGTGTTCTCGGCGACGGACTCCACCACGGCGCGGGCGATCTGCTGCCCGTCCAGCGACTGCGGGTCGCGGCCGCACAGATGCGGAAGCCGCTCCCGGGCCGACTCGATGTCCCCGGCGGCCAGCGCCCTGCCGATGGCGCGGGCCTCGCGCCCCAGCGAGGTGCCCCCGACGACGGACCAGGTGGCGGCGGCGGTCAGCGCCACGGCGGCGGCGGGACGGTTCCGGGCGGCACGCGCGGCCAGGGCGGCGGCGCCCGTGGCACTCCCGGCACAGACGAGCGTGTGCAAGGCGCCCCAGCCGCGGTGGTCGCGCCACAGGCGGCGCTCGGCGCCCGCCGCCGCACGTCCGAAGGCGGCGACGGGGTGACCACGCCGGGGATCACCGAACAGCAGGTCGGCGATCAGGCCGGCGGCGGCTCCGTACGCGAAGATGCGGTCGGCTCGCACCGCTCAGCCGGCCGTCGCGCCTCGGAGGACCTTCGTGACAGGTGGTGAAGCGACCGACGCAGGGCAGCCAGACATGGCGTATGTCCTCACTCAGGGTCCGCGCCCTGGTTCGACGTGACCGGCGACGAGAGTCTCCTGGCTTCCGGATCCGCAGTTCCTCCGGCCTTCCAGCCCGCGGTGGCGGGCCGTGACTTCCGTGTGGAGGCTGCTCCCCGGTGACAGTGGCGGGACCGCGCCGGATTCGCACCGGCTTCCTCTCCTGTCGCCGTAAGGCCGGCCGGCACATGGGGGCGGCGTCGCGGGCCTGGGCACGCACTCTGCGGCGTTGGCGTCAATCAACAACGCTCCGCGTTGCCTCAATCCTCCGCCTTGCAGCTGCACGCACCCAGGCCCGCTCCTTCACCCGCCCCCCATGTGCCGGCCGGCCTAAATGGCTCCGGCAGTCCACCATGCCCCGTGAATGCCCGTCAACCTGCCGCTGACCTGCGAGGCTTCAATGTGCTCAGACGCACACCGGGCCGGACACACGTGGTGTGTCCGGCCCGGTGCGGGAACCCGCGTGGGAGCGGTCAGGCGACGATCAGATAGATCCCGTACGCGACCGCCGCCGCGCACAGCCCGAAGCAGGCGTACGCGCCGGTGCGCACCAGGCCGTTGCCACCGCCGCCGCCCTGCGCGGTCGACGTCTGCCGGGCCATGCCCGTGATGCCGAGGGTGAAGAGGCCGACCAGTGCGACGGTGACCACGAGGCTGACGCCGAAGACGGACGCGAGAGCTGCCCAGTCGATGTTCATGCGGATCCGTCCTTACACCGTGGCCGGGTCGGCCGGGGTTCCGGCCGTCGTGGCCGGGGCCGAGATGGTGGTCTTGAGCTCCGGTACGACGACACCGGCCGGCGGCGGGCTGACCGCGGAGATGGCGGTGGTGACGACGCCCGCGGGCTCGGCCTCCGCGTTCACGTTGGTGTGGTCGACCGGCTTGCGGCGCGACAGCAGCCAGATGGCGCCGGAGCCCGCGACGAGAAGGACGGCGACCGCCCCGACGCCCCAGGGCCCCTGCTTGGTCAGGAACTCGGCGCCCGCGCCCATCAGACCGGCGGCCGGCAGGGTCAGGCCCCAGGCGACGAACATCCGGGTGGCGGTGGACCAGCGGACCACGCCTCCCTTGCGTCCGAGGCCCGCGCCCATGACGGCACCGGAGCAGGACTGCGTGGTGGAGAGGGAGAAGCCGAGGTGCGAGGAGGCCAGGATGACCGTGGCCGCACTGGTCTGGGCCGCGAAGCCCTGCGGCGGACGCAGGTCGGTGAGGCCGCTGCCCATGGTGCGGATGATGCGCCAGCCGCCGAGGTAGGTGCCCATCGCGATGGCGATACCCGCGGAGGCGATGACCCAGACCGGCGGGTTGGAGCCGGGGGAGAGGACGCCACCGGTGACCAGGGCCAGGGTGATGATGCCCATGGTCTTCTGCGCGTCGTTGGTGCCGTGGGCGAGAGAGACGAGACCGGCCGAGGCGATCTGGCCGGCGCGGTACCCCTTGGCGGTCGACTTCAGCTGCGCCTCGTCGGTGATCTTCCGGTTCAGGCGGTACGTCAGCTTCGTGGCCAGCAGCGCGGCGAGACCGGCCACGACCGGGGCGGCGATCGCGGGCAGCAGGACCTTGGTGACGACGGTGCCGCCGTTGATCGAGGACCAGCCGGCCGACATGACCGCGGCGCCGATGAGGCCGCCGAAGAGTGCGTGGGAGGAACTGGAGGGCAGGCCGACCAGCCAGGTCAGCAGATTCCACAGGATCGCGCCGACGAGCGCCGCGAAGATGACCTCGGTTCTGAGGCCGTTCTCGTTGATGATCCCGCCGGAGATCGTCTTGGCGACCTCCACCGACAGGAACGCGCCGACGAGGTTGAGAACGGCGGACATGGCCACCGCTGTCTTGGGCTTGAGAGCGCCGGTCGAGATGGTGGTGGCCATCGCGTTGGCGGTGTCGTGGAAACCGTTCGTGAAATCGAACACGAGAGCTGTCACGATCACGATCGCGAGCAGCAGCGTGATGTGTTCCATTTACCCAGGCAATCGTTCGACGTCATTGGCACGTGGAACGTAAGCAACCAGGGTGAACGGAAGATGAACTGGGCAGGGCGGCACGGTGACCCCAACCGTGTGCACCGGTTCCGCTTGTGTGCGCCAGGGGTGGGCCGGACCGCGGCCGCCGGTGCGGGGCCCGGTGCCGCCCGATGTGGGGGATCTTGACCGATGCCGATTCAGTCCGTCGGGGAGACATCGGTCACGTGACTCTAGGATCCCCGTATGGGTGACATGGATGAGCGTGCTGTCGAACAGGCGTGGGCCGGTGTCGTCGCGACGGCACGGAGGACGGCGGCGGACGGCCTGGTCGTCGGAACCTCGGGCAATGTGTCGGCCCGGGTGGGCGACATCGTCCTGGTCACCCCCAGCGGGGTGCCCTACGACCGGCTCGGCCCCGGGGACGCCGTCGCCGTCGACCTCGAAGGACGCCAGGTCCTCGGCGACCTGGTCCCGACCAGCGAACTCCCCCTCCACCTGGCCGTCTACCGGGGCAGCGACGCCGCGGCGGTCGTCCACACCCACGCCGTGCACGCCACGGCCGTCTCCACCCTCGTCCCCGAGGTGCCGCTCATCCACTACGCCGCCGCCCTGCTCGGCGGCCCCGTCCGCACCGCCGCCTACGCGCGCTACGGGACGCCGGAGCTCGCCGACAACATGCTGGCCGCCCTGCGCGACCGCACCGGCTGCCTGCTGCGGAACCACGGCACCGTCACCTACGGGCGCACCCTCGACGAGGCCTACGACCGCACCGCCCAGCTCGAATGGATGTGCAGGCTCTGGCTCACCGCGAGCTCCGTGCCCGGCCACAGCCCGAGCCTCCTCACCCCGGCCCAGCTGCACGACGTCCAGGACGCCCTGAAGGGCTACGGCCAGCGCGGCTGAGCCCGGCGCCGCGCCGTACGGCCCCTGCCCACTGGCCAACGGCGCCCCGGCCCAGGACACTGGAGCCGTGCGCCCGGCAACAGCGGCGGCAGTGGCCGCAACCTCGATCCTCGGCGTCGGCGCGGCAGCGGTCGCCGCCGGCCGCTACGCCAGCGACGCCGCCCTCGGGGCGCCCTCGCCACGGCCCTTCCCCGCCGACCGCCGTCTCACCGTGCACGCCACCGCGGCCGGGCAGATCACTCTGACCCGCTCCTTCCCCGCGCTGCGCCCCGGTACGTACGGACTGGCCGCCCGCGGTGTCCACGCGGTGGTCGGCCCGGTGATCGACCAGGTGCCCGGCGGCCATACCTTCGTCTCTCCCGACACGGTGGTCCGCCGGCTGGAGCGCGTGACCCTCGGCAGCCTGAAGCCCGGCGCCCGGGTCCGCCTCACCCCGGAGCTCCACCGCGGCGACCCGCTCGCCGCCCTCGGCCTCGCCTACAAGGAGGTCGAGGTCCCCGGCGAACTCGGTCCCCTGCCCGCCTGGTTCGTGCCCGCCGCCCGCGACACCTGGGTGATCACGGTGCACGGCCTCGGCACCACCAGGGACCACCCCATGAACGTGATGGGGTTCCTCAACGCCCAGCAGTTTCCGGTGCTCGACCTGGCCTACCGCGGCGACGCGGGCGCCCCGCGCTCCCCGGACGGACTCGCCCACCTCGGCGAGTCCGAGTGGCGCGACCTCGACGCGGCCATCCGCTACGCGGTGCGCTACGGGGCGGAGAACGTCATCCTGTACGGCTGGTCCTCCGGCGCCTCGATGGCCCTGCACGCGGCCGTCAACTCAGCCCTCCGCGATCGCATCAGCGGCCTCGTCCTCGACTCCCCGGTCCTGGACTGGAAGACCACCCTGCGCGCCCTCGCCTCGGCCCGGGGCGTCCCCTCCGCGCTGCTGCCCCTCGCCGTCCGGGCCGCCCAGGGCCAGACCGGACTGCACGGAGCCCCGCTCCTGGAGACCTCGGTGCCGACCGCCCTGCACGCGCCCACGCTGATCGTCCACGGCCCCGACGACACCCTGGCTCCCTGGCAGCAGTCCAGGGAACTCGCCGAACGCCGCCCGGACCTGGTCTCCCTGCACTCCGTACCGCAGGCTCCGCATGCGGCGATGTGGAATGCCGACCCGGCCGGTTACGAAGAGGCGCTCCGGCGCTTCCTCACGCCCCTGATGTGAGCTGATGCGCCGGAACCGCCCGGTTGGCACCCCTGCCCGGAAGCCTCCCGAACCCCGGTGACACGGCTTCCGTTTGGGCTTTCGGGCCGTCAGAGGCAAGACTGCTCCTCGTGACGTCCCGTACCCCGCGCGACTCCAGGCTGCGACTTGTCCGCCCGCGACCCCAGGCAACCGCCCGCAAGGCCGTGACGACCCGGCGCACCAGGCCGGCCCCCCGCCCACCCGAGGGCACACCGCCCCCGGCGGAACTGGCACGCCAGGCCAGGGCCGTACTGGCCGATGCCGTACGGATCGCCCACTGGGCCGCGGACGGTACGAGCACGGGCTCCGCCCCGCTCGCCGCCCAGGCCCTGGAGCGGGCCGCCGCCGCACTGGAGCTGTCCCCGGCCCAGGTCAGGGCCGGCTGGGACCGGGCCAGGCTGGCCGGACTCATCGAGATCCACGGCGACACCGCCCGCCCCGGCTGGCGGCTGCGGGCCTGGGACCGCGACGACTCCGCCGTGCTCCGCGGCTGGGTGGCGCTCTTCGACGCCTGGTCGCTGGTCCACGCCTCACCCGACGGCATCGAGGCCACCGCGGTGGCGGAAGCCGTGGAGGCCGTGCCCCAGGTGCTCTCCCTGCTCCAGCTCTCGGCGGGCGCCGTCACCGTGCCCGCGCTCCTCGACCTGCTGGGCCAGCGCGTCGCGGAGCTCCACGAGGAGCGGTGCGAGGTGTCGTACGGACCGCAGGAACAGCCCGTATCCGCGGGCGGGCGGTCCGCCGACCTGAACGCCCTGCTGCTCGACTGGGCCCTGGAGGGCCTCGCCTCCGTCGGCGCCCTCACGCTCGGCGCCGGTCACGCCACCCTCACCCCGCTGGGCAACTGGGCGGTCTGGGTCAAGCTCGAACAGATCTGCGTCGCCGCCCAGAGCCCGGCCGGCAACATCGAGCAGTCCGCGGCCGACATGCTGCTCGGCTGCGCCCGGCTCACCCCCGGCCCGGCCCGCGCCGAATACCGGGCCTGGCTCGCCGCCCGGCCCGTCGGCAGCGCGGTCGCCGAACTGCTGGCGGTCGCCCGCGGCGAGGACGCCCTGCTGCGCGGCCTCGCCTTCGAGGCGCTGCGCGTCGTCGGCGCCCCTGCGGAGCCCGTCGTCCGCTCCGTCGTCACGGAGGCGCCGCTACGCCCGTACGCACTGCTCTGGCTCGCCGAGTACGAGGGCACCGACCCGGACGACGCCCAGGACGTCCTCAGCCGTGAGGAGGCCACCTGGCTCTGGGTCGACACGGCCGCGGCCGTGGCCGACCACGGCGAGACCGGGCTGCTGGTCCGCCATCTCGACTCCGCGGTCCAGGGCACGGTCCCCGCGCTCCTGGACGAGGTGCGCGCCGTGGGGCACCCGCGGACCGTCCAGGTGCTGGTCGCCCTGGCCGCCGCCCACCCGGACCCGGCCCTCGCCAAAGCCGTACGCCGCGCCGCGTTCCAGGTGCACACCGGCGGGTCCTGACCGCGCGCGCCGGCCGGCGCAGGGGCGCAGCCCCCGGGGGAGTCAGCCCGAGGCCCCCGGGGAGTACGTCCCGAAGCTCCACACGTTGCCCTCCGCATCCCGCGCCATGTAGTCGCGTGAGCCGTAGTCCTGGTCCGTGGGCGGCATCAGGATCTCCACGCCGTGCTCCACGGCCCGCGCGTGGTGGGCGTCCACGTCGTCCACCACCACGTACACCCCGGCGGGCCCGGCACCGGCCATCGCCTTGGCGAAGACACCCCCGCCCCCCTTGGAACCGAGCATCACCCGGCCGTTGCCGCAGGACAGCTCGGCATGGATCACGCTGCCGTCCTCGCCCTCGTACACCCCTTCCGCGGTGAACCCCAGGGCCTGGGTCAGCACTCCGATCGCTGCCTTCGCGTCGTCGTACAGAAGTGTCGGAAAGATCGTGGGAACACCGTCCGTGCCTGCCATCACGCTCACCTCTCCAGCCAACTGGATGTGATCTCCGTCTCAGTCTTCCACCGGCCACCGACAACGTCAGCCGAAGGTGTTGCAGCGACTCGGGTCACCGGTGCGGAATCCCGTGGTGAACCACTGGCGGCGCTGCGCGGACGAGCCGTGCGTCCAGGACTCCGGATTCACGCTCCCCTGGAACTTCTCCTGGATCCGGTCGTCGCCGACGGCCGCCGCCGCGTCGAGGCCGTCCTGGATGTCCGCCTCGGTCAGCTCCGTGATCAGGGGCCTCCCCGACTCGGTCGGAGTGGTCGTCGCGTGGTTCGCCCAGACCCCGGCGAAACAGTCCGCCTGCAGCTCGACCTTCACGGAGCCGCTGCCGGCGCCCTGCCGGCCGTCCTGCGCCCTGCTCAGGGTGCCCAGCTGGTTCTGCACGTGATGGCCGTACTCGTGCGCCACCACGTACGCCTCGGCGAACGGGCCGCCGTCGGCCCCGTACGTCGTCCGCAGCTCGTCGAAGAACCCCAGGTCCAGATAGACCTGCCGGTCGCCGGGGCAGTAGAAGGGGCCCACCGCCGAGGTGGCCGAACCGCAAGCGGTGCCGATCCGGTCGCTGAACAGGACGGTCCGGGCTCCCGTCCAGGTCTCGCCGCTCCGCTCGAACTCCTGTCTCCAGTAGTCCTGCACGCTGTTGACCACCGCCACGGTCCGGCAGTCGTCCTTGGTGTTGGCGTCCTCGCCCGTCCGGCAGCTCTGCTCGACCTGTGCGGCCGACGAGGACGTAGCCGCGGGCTCCGGGTCGCCCGAGGAGAGGCCGAGCTGCTCCGGACCCACGCCGAAGAACAGGCCGAGGACCAGCGCGATGAGACCGACGATGCCGCCGCCCATGGTCGCCCGGCCGCCCGGGATCCGGCTGCCGCGCACGTCCTGGACCTCGGACGTGTCCAGACCGGCGTCGTCGTCGAACTGCATGGGCCACCACCCTCTGCTCCGGCCGCTCCACGGCGCGTGTGCCGTCCTGCGCCGAGTATCAGCCAGTTTGCACGGGTGTGCCCGGCTCTGTGACGTACCGCAGTGAAGCGGTGACGGGCCGGGAGCATGCGGTAAAGCAGGTGGACACCGCCAGTAGACTGAGTCCCATGGCAATTCTCCTTGTGCATTAGACGGCGTCGAGTCGTGAGCCCGCTGTCCCTCCGCCGTCCATACCGCCCTGGAGTTTTTCCGTGATCACCGCTTCCGGCATCGAGCTGCGCGCCGGCGCCCGCATCCTCATCGAGTCCGCCTCCTTCCGTATCGCCAAGGGCGACCGCATCGGCCTGGTCGGCCGCAACGGCGCCGGCAAGACGACCCTCACCAAGTGCCTCGCGGGGGAGGGGACACCGGCCGGCGGCACCATCACCAACAGCGGTGAGGTCGGCTACCTCCCGCAGGACCCGCGCACCGGCGACCTCGACGTCCTGGCCCGCGACCGCATCCTCTCGGCCCGCGGGCTCGACGAGATCCTGCGCAAGATGCGGGAGAACGAGGAGCGGATGGCGAACGGCAAGGGCGCCACCCGCGAGAAGGCCATGAAGCGGTACGAGCGCCTGGAGACGGAGTTCCTCACCAAGGGCGGGTACGCCGCAGAGGCCGAGGCCGCCACCATCGCCGCCGCGCTGAGCCTGCCCGACCGGGTGCTCGGCCAGCCCCTGCACACCCTCTCCGGTGGTCAGCGCCGCCGTGTCGAGCTCGCCCGCATCCTCTTCTCGGACGCCGACACCCTGCTGCTCGACGAGCCCACCAACCACCTCGACGCGGACTCGATCGTCTGGCTGCGCGACTACCTCAAGACCTACCGCGGCGGCTTCATCGTGATCTCCCACGACGTCGAGCTGGTCGAGACCGTGGTCAACAAGGTGTTCTACCTCGACGCCAACCGCGCGCAGATCGACATCTACAACATGGGCTGGAAGCTCTACCAGCAGCAGCGCGAGGCCGACGAGAAGCGCCGCAAGCGTGAGCGCCAGAACGCCGAGAAGAAGGCCGCGTCCCTGAACTCGCAGGCCGACAAGATGCGCGCCAAGGCGACCAAGACCGTCGCCGCCCAGAACATGGCCAAGCGCGCGGAGCGACTGCTCTCGGGGCTGGAGGCCGTGCGGGTCTCCGACAAGGTGGCCAAGCTGCGCTTCCCCGAGCCGTCCCCCTGCGGCAAGACCCCGCTGATGGCCGAGGGCCTCTCCAAGTCCTACGGGTCGCTGGAGATCTTCACCGACGTGGACCTCGCCATCGACAAGGGCTCACGCGTCGTCATCCTCGGTCTCAACGGCGCGGGCAAGACCACGCTGCTGCGGCTCCTCGGCGGAGCGGAGAAGCCCGACACCGGTCAGATCATCGAGGGCCACGGCCTCAAGCTCGGCTACTACGCCCAGGAGCACGAGACCCTGGACCCGGAGCGCACCGTCCTGGAGAACATGCGCTCCGCGGCTCCCGATCTCGACCTCGTCGAGGTCCGTAAGACCCTCGGCTCCTTCCTCTTCTCCGGCGACGACGTGGACAAGCCCGCCGGAGTGCTCTCCGGCGGTGAGAAGACCCGGCTCGCCCTGGCCACCCTCGTCGTCTCCTCCGCCAACGTGCTGCTGCTCGACGAGCCGACGAACAACCTCGACCCGGCCAGCCGTGAGGAGATCCTCGGGGCCCTGCGCACCTACAAGGGCGCCGTCGTCCTCGTCACCCACGACGAGGGCGCCGTCGAGGCGCTCCAGCCGGAGCGGATCATCCTGCTGCCCGACGGGGTCGAGGACCTCTGGGGCGCCGACTACCGGGACCTGGTGGCCCTCGCCTGACCCGCCGGAGGCTCCTGGATCCGGTGCGGGGCCCGGTGATCCAATGCCTCTGGATCATTCGGCCCATCGGTGATCCATCATCTGGGTGAGTGGGTCTCGTACACCGGCGCGGCGCCCGGCAGATAGCTGTCGGGCGCACTCATTTCCGGCCACTCCACCCCGTACAGCCCTGACCTGGCCGTTTTTCCCGCGTGCCGTCCCTCAGGGGCTCGAAGGCCCTTGGAATGCCGGATTCCGCTTGTGTTCCGCCGCTTCCGGACGCGGAATCCGGTCGTACGGACCTTGCCGAATGGGTGGCCAGGAAGCGCAGGAGGGGTGATCATGAGAGTCCAGAGCGCACTTCCTTGAGGAGGCACGGGTGGCCGAGACTCTGAAGAAGGGCAGCCGGGTTACCGGCGCCGCGCGCGACAAGCTCGCGGCAGACCTGAAGAAGAAGTACGACTCCGGTGCGAGCATCCGGGCGCTGGCCGAGGAAACGGGCCGCTCCTACGGATTCGTCCACCGGATGCTCAGCGAGTCCGGAGTCACGCTGCGGGGACGCGGCGGAGCGACTCGCGGCAAGAAGGCCGCTACGGCCTGACGGCGGCAGCGGGTTCGGAGCGGGCGTACGTCCGCTCCTGGGGCTCACCGGAACACCGGGTGGCCACCCGGCCGACCATGAGGTCGTCCGGGTGGTTACTGTTCAGTTACTTGCCAGTAAGTGCTGACTGCACCCGATCCGGAGGCGCTCCATGACCTCGCTCGACTCTGTGCTCGACAAGGACGGCGTACGGCTCACCGTCGATGACGCGGTTGCCACGGTGACGCTCACCAACCCGGCCAAGCGCAACGCTCAGTCTCCCGCTCTGTGGCGGGCGTTGGCAGAGGCCGGACGGGCACTCCCCGGCAGCGTGCGGGTCGTCGTGCTCCGCGGCGAGGGCAAGTCCTTCTCCGCGGGCCTCGACCGGCAGGCATTCGCACCCGAGGGCTTCGACGGCGAGCCGTCCTTCCTCGACATGGCGCGCGGCCCGGAGGCCGAGCTCGACGCGACCATCGCCGAGTACCAGGAGGCGTTCACCTGGTGGCGCCGCAACGACATCGTGTCGATCGCGGCCGTCCAGGGGCACGCGATCGGTGCCGGCTTCCAGCTAGCCCTCGCCTGCGATCTGCGGATCGTCGCCGAGGACGTGCAGTTCGCCATGCGCGAGACCAGCCTCGGTCTCGTTCCCGACCTCACGGGCACCCACCCCCTGGTGAACCTCGTGGGGTACGCACGCGCGCTCGAGATCTGCGCCACCGGCCGCTTCGTGCACGCCGAGGAGGCCGAGCGCACCGGTCTCGCCAACCTCGTCGTCCCCGCCGACCAGCTCGACGCGGCGGCGCGCGACCTGACAGGGGCCCTGCTCGCCGCCCCGCGCGACGCGGTCGTCGAGACCAAGGCGCTGCTGAGCGGCGCCGTCTCGCGTACGTACGAGGAGCAGCGCACCGCCGAGCGGGCCGCCCAGGGCCGCCGCCTGCGCGACCTCGCGGGCCTCTCCGACTGAACAGCCGTGGCCCCGGCCGGGACCGACACGGTTCACGCCGCCCGGCGGGGGCCGTGTCAGTCCCGTTTCACGACGGCTGTGACCAGCACGGCGACCGTCGGCCTGCCCTCCACGGCATCGGCGACCGCGCCGCGCACCGCCTGCGCCACATCGAGTGCCCGGTGGTCCCCTGCCGTCGCGAGCTCCACCTGGACATGGCCTTCCGAGTGCTGCACCGCGCTGCCCAGCACCCGCGTCAGCGAGACGACTCCCGGGACCCCTGCCGCCGCCATCCCCGCGGATCCGTCGGGTTCCGCCGCGTGAACGACGGCGGACGGCTCCGTGTCGGGGCGGGGCTCCTCCTCCAGCAGCTCCGTCACTCTGAGGTCCACCTCGTCGACCACCAGGCCGAGCCGCTGGGCCGCCGCCGCCAGCAGGGCGGCACGCAAGGCGTCAGCGGTGGCGGGCAGCGGCCGCCGCGCCGTCGCTGAGAAGCCGGCCTCGATCCTCAGCGGTCCGGGCCGCAGCCCGCTGGGAGGCCGCGGCACCACCGGGTCCGGGGCGTGGTCCTCGTCGGCCGGGGCGATCCTGAGCTTCCCCAGCGCGGCCCCCGATCCGGTCGCGGCGTCCCTCAGCACCTCTGTCGCCGCTCGTTCCGCGATCCAGGATCCGTCTGCGGGGCCGCCCAAAGGGAGCAGTCTGCCGAGACCGAGCCGTTGGCGTACCGCAGACGTCCATCCATCGGCCCGGTGCGGGCTGTCAGCCGTTGTCATTGCTCCACCCTGCCCCATCCACGGCGCGGGACCGGGCAAGCGCACTTACTGTGGGCCACGGAAGTTCAACCCGCCCCGAAGGGAAGAGCGGCGATGACCGAGAGCCCACAGCGGAACCGGCCCGACAGCCCCGGCAGTGTGACCGGCGGGGACGACGGCAGGCAGAGCCAGTTCAGCAAGCGCGGCGGGGGCGCCCCCGCGACACGCGGCCGTACCACCATCGCCGACGGTGTGGTCGAGAAGATCGCCGGAATGGCGGCACGGGACGTCGGCGGGGTCCACGCGATGGGCAGCGGCATCTCCCGGACCTTCGGCGCCGTACGCGACCGTGTTCCCGGCGGCAACAAGTCCGTGTCCCGCGGCGTCAAGGCGGAGGTCGGCGAATCGCAGGCCGCCCTCGATCTGGAGATCGTCGTCGAGTACGGCGTGGCGATCGCCGAGGTGGCGCGCGATGTGCGCGAGAACGTCATCGCGGCGGTCGAGCGGATGACCGGCCTGGAAGTCGTCGAGGTCAACATCGCCGTGAGCGACGTCAAACTGCCCGACGAGGACGACGACGAGGACGAGTCCGAGTCACGCGTCCAGTAGGCCTTTCCCGCGCGGCAGTTGAGGAGCACACGATGAGCATGGCTGTGGTCGGCCTGGTGGCCGGCATGGCGCTCGGTTTCGCCGGATACTTCGGCGGATTCGGGGCCTTTCTGCTGGTGGCCGCGCTGGGTGCGGTCGGCTTCATCGCCGGCCGCTTCCTGGACGGCGACCTCGAACCCGGCGACTTCTTCCGGAGTCGCGAGCGCGGCGACCGGCGACGGTGACGGGGGTGACAGGCCGGGTCGACGCCGCCGCGCGAGGGCAGACCCGGATCGCCGACCGGGTCGTCGCGAAGATCGCCGCGCAGGCGGCCAAGGAGGCCGTCGAGGAACGGCCCGAGGACGCCGACGCACCGCGCGCCACCGTCACCGTGCACCGTGAGACCGCCCGGGTACGGGTCAGCCTCGACCTGACCTACCCCTGTGACATCGGCCGGCAGTGCGGCGCGGTGCGTCGGCGTGTGGCCGAGCGGGTAAAAGCCCTTGCGGGGATGGAGGTGCCCGAGGTGGCGGTGCAGGTCGAACGGCTGCATCGGTCAGGAGCGGGCACCGCACCGGAGGGGAGCATCCGATGAACGAGCCCCAGGACCCGGAGAACAGCACGCGGCGCCTGCCCACCGTCGAGTCGTCACCACCCGGCGGGGTGCTGGAGATGGACCAGTCCGCGTCGGGCTCCAGCTACGAAGCCGCCGCCGCGCCGGAGCGGACCGCCGGCAGGGCGGGCCGTTTCTGGTCGGGGCGCAGGGTCCCCGCTGCTCTGGTCGCCCTGATCGTGCTCGGCGGCGCCGGGCTTCTGCTCTACGACGTCGCGGCGGTGCGGGCCGACCACCCGGCCATGCAGTGGCGGCGCTCCGTCGCCGACGACCTGGCGAGCCGTCACCTCGACGACGTATGGGTCCTCGCGGGATCGGCGCTGGCAGCCGCGCTGGGCCTCTGGCTGCTCCTCCTGGCCCTCACCCCAGGACTGCGCTCCCTGCTCCCCATGAGCCGCCGGCACACGGGTGTACGGGCAGGGCTCGACCGGAACGCCGCCGCCTTCGTCCTGCGCGACCGGGCCGTGGAGGTGGCCGGTGTGCAGTCCGTCCGGGTGAAGATGAGCCGTCGTAAGGCGACCGTGCGCGCCCTCTCGCACTTCCGTGAACTCGACGACGTCAGGGCCGACCTGGACGCCGTCCTGTCCAACGCCATCGGCGAACTGGGCCTGGCGCGGCCGCCCGGCCTCTCGGTGCACGTGCGCCGGCCGGCGAAGAAGGGGTGACCCCGTGATCAAAACCGTCAACCGGGTCCTGCTCGGCCTGGCAGGGCTGATCCTCGTCGTCGTCGGCGGGGCCGTCCTCGCCACGGGACTCGGCCTGTCCGCACCCTCCTGGTGGCCCTTCGACGGCACGGACGACGTGCTGCTCAGCAAGGCCGACCGGACCAGGTGGCGGGACGAGGGCTGGTGGTGGCCCACCGTCATCGCGGTCCTCGCCGTCCTGGTCGTCCTCGCGCTGTGGTGGCTCCTCGCCCAGCTGCGCCGAGGGCGCCTCGCCGAGGTGCTGGTCGACAGCGGCGACGGCGAGGGAGCGCTGCTGCGCGGCAAGGCCCTGGAGGGTGTGCTCGGCGACGAGGCCGGGGCCCTGGACGGGGTGTCCGAGGCCAAGGCCACGCTGACCGGCCGGCGCACCGCACCGCGCGCCCGTGTACGGCTGCTGATGGAGCCGCACGCGGCCCCGGGACTGGTGCTGCGCGGGCTCTCCGAAGGTGCGCTGACCCACGCGCGGACCTCGGCCGGGCTGGACGAGCTGCCCGCCGAGGTCCGGCTCAAGGCGGTCAAGCACCGCGCGGAGCGGGTGACCTGACGGGCCGCCCCGGCGGCACCGCCCGGGGGGCCTTCAGAAACCGTGCCGGGCGCCGCCGTCGACCGGCACCATGATGCCGGTCAGATAGGAGGCGGCCGGGGAGAGCAGGAAGGCCGAGGTCTTCCCGAATTCCTCCGGGGTGCCGTAGCGGCGCAGCGGGATGCGCGCCTCGTTCGCCGTACGGGACGCGTCGGCGTCGCCGGACAAGGCGTCCAGCTCGCGCACCCGGTCCGTGTCGATCCGGGCCGGCAGCACCCCGACGACCCGGATGCCGCGCGGGCCCAGCTCGTCGGCGAGGGACTTGGCGAAGCCGGCGAGGCCGGGGCGCAGCCCGTTGGAGATGGTCAGGCCGGGGATCGGCTCGTGCACGGATCCGGACAGGACGAAGCCGATGACGCCGCCCTCGCCGAGCGCCTCGGCCGCCGTACGGGCCAGACGCACCGCGCCGAGGAAGACCGACTCGAAGGCCGACTGCCACTGATCGTCGGTGTTGTCGGCGACGAAGCCCGGGGCCGGGCCGCCGACGCTGATGAGGATGCCGTCCAGCCGGCCGAAGCGTTCCTTCGCGGCGTCCACCAGCCGCCGGGCGGCCAGCGGGTCGGCGTTGTCCGCGGCGAGCCCGACGGCGTCGGGGCCCAGCTCCGCGGCCGCCTCGGCGGCGGTCTTCTCGTCACGGCCTGAGATGATCACCTTCGCGCCGTCGGCGGCGAGGGCGCGCGCGGTGGCGTTGCCCAGCCCGCGGGTCGCCCCGGTGACGATGTACACACGGTCCTTCAGTCCAAGATCCATGGCCCTATCCTGCCAAGTCCTCACCGGCGAGGTCGACCGCGCTGTTCACCAGGCCGACGTGGCTGAACGCCTGCGGGTAGTTGCCGAGCTGGCGCCGGGCCAGCGGGTCGTACTCCTCGGCCATCAGCCCCACGTCGTTGCGCAGCTCCAGGAGCCGTTCGAAGAGGACCTCGGCCTCGTCCCTGCGGCCCGTCCGGTTCAGGGCGTCGACCAGCCAGAACGAGCAGGCGAGGAACGCCCCCTCGTCGCCCGGAAGACCGTCCACCGACCCGCCCTCGGTGCTGTAGCGGCGGATCAGGCCGTCGTTGGCGAGCTCACGGGTCACCGCGTCGACCGTCCCGGTCACCCGGGGGTCGTCCGGCGGCAGGAAGCCGGTGCGCACGATCAGCAGGGTCGAGGCGTCCAGCTCCTGGGAGCCGTAGTACTGGGTGAAGGTGTTGCGCACGGGGTCATAGCCCTTCTCGCAGACCTCCGCGTGCACGGCGTCCCGCATCGCCCGCCACCGGTCGGCGTCGCCCGGCAGATCCGGGTTCTCCTCCAGGGTGCGCACCGCGCGGTCGGCCGCGACCCAGGCCATCACCTTGGAGTGCACGAAGTGCCGGCGCTGCCCGCGGATCTCCCACAGACCCTCGTCCGGCTCACGCCAGTTGGATTCCAGGAAGCCGAGCAGACTGAGCTGAAGATTCCAGGCATGCGGCTTGTCGTGGAGCCCGGCGTTGCGGGCCAGCCTGAGCGAGTCGATGACCTCGCCGTACACGTCGAGCTGCTGCTGCCGCACGGCGGCGTTGCCGATGCGGACCGGCGGCGAGTTCTCGTACCCCCTCAGCCACGGCAGTTCCGTCTCCGGAAGTCTGCGCTCGCCGGCCAGCCCGTACATGATCTGGAGGTCCGCGGGGTCACCGGCCACGGCCCGCAGCAGCCAGTCCCGCCAGGCGGCCGCCTCCTCCATGTATCCGACCGAGATCATGGCGGCCAGGGTGAGGGTGGAGTCCCGCAGCCAGCAGTAGCGGTAGTCCCAGTTCCGTACGCCGCCGATCTCCTCGGGGAGCGAGGTCGTGAGGGCCGCCACGATCCCGCCGGTGGGCGCGTAGGTGAGCGCCTTCAGGGTGATCAGGGAGCGGAGCACCGCGTCCCGGTGCTTGCCGTGGTACGTGCACCGTGCCGCCCACTTCGCCCAGTCGGTGAGGGTGTGCTTCAGCGCCTTGTGAGGGTCGATCAGCTTGGGGCGGGGGGAGTGCGAGGGGTGCCAGGTGAGGACGAACGCCACGGTCTCGCCCTCGGCGACCGTGAAGGACGAGCAGGTGCTGAACTGCTGGCCCCACGTCTTCACCGGCGGCTCGCTGCGCAGCCAGACGGAGTCGGGGCCCGCGACGGCCACCCGGTGTCCGTGCGAGCGGCGCATCCACGGGACGACGGAGCCGAAGTCGAACCGCAGCCGCAGGACGGAGCTCATGTCGACGCTGCCGCTGACGCCCTCGACGATCCGCATGACGTCGGGCGCCTTGTCGCGCTGCGGCATGAAGTCGATGACCTTGACGGTCCCCGTCCTGGTCTCCCAGAAGGTCTCCAGGACCAGGGAGTCGCCCACGTAGGCGCGCCGGGTGCAGGTGTCGGTGCTGTCGGTGCCCTGGGGGGCGATGCGCCAGTGTCCGTTGTCCTCGTCGCCGAGAAGCGCGGCGAAGCAGGCGCCCGAGTCGAAGCGGGGCAGACAGAGCCAGTCGACAGAACCGTTCCTGCCGACCAGGGCGGCGGTCTGGAGATCGCCGATGACGGCGTAGTCCTCGATGCGTGGGGTCACGCTCTGGCGTCTTCCCGAACCTGAGCCACGCTAAGCAGCGAAAGCGGTGGGAACAGCCGGTGTGATCCGGGCCCTACGCGGTCGCCGGCTCCGGCTGTTCCGCGGTGTCGCCGTCCTTGTCCCGGGCGGCCTCCTCGCGGTCGCGCTTCTCACGGCGTACGAGGATGACCCAGCCGACCGGGACCCCGGCGGCGAAGAGCCACCACTGGACGGCGTACGCCATATGAGGGCCGATGGAGCTGTCGTCGGGGGCGGCGATCGTCTCGGGGCTGCCGTCGGCCGGTTCGGGGGCGGTGAGCTCGACGTACCCGCCGAGGACGGGGCGGCCGAGCAGATGCGACTGCTGGGAACTGTTGATCAGCATCACCTGGCGGTCGGGCAGGCCTTCCAGGTCCTTGATCCCACTGGCGCTCGTCGTCTCGTCCGCCTTGAGCTGGCCCGTGACGGTGACCTCGCCGCGCGGCGGGGCGGGGACCTCCGGGAAGGCCTGCTGGTCGTCCGCGGCCGGGACCCAGCCGCGGTTCACCAGGACCGTGCCGCCGCCCTTGAGGTTCAGCGGGGTCAGGACCAGTACGCCGATGCGCTCGTCCTGCGAGGTGCGGCGGCGTACGACCACCTCGTGCACGGTGTCGAACGTCCCGGTGGCCTTGACGGCACGCCAGTAGTCGGAGCGGGGGACCGTGTGCCCCGGAGAGGTGAGACGGGTGACGGAGACCGGGTCCGCCTCGAGGTTCCGTGTGATCAGCGCGTTCTGCTCGACCCGGTGTTCATGCCGGTGCAGCTGCCAGAAGCCCAGCTCCACCATCGTGGGAATCATGGCGAGGACGAGGAGGGTGAGAATCACCCACTGCCGGGTCAACAGGAAGCGGTACACCCCATGACCGTACAACCGGGGTCATGGGGTGCGGCACGGAGGGTCCCCCGCGCGGACGGGACAGCCCGTCATACTTTGTCCACGATGCCCGCCCTTCCTTCGGCGCGGGCGCAGTGGCCGCCGCAGTACCAGTGGCCGTCGACCTCGACGCCCTGGCCGATGACCTGGACCCGGCAGTGCTCACAGATGGGCGCCATGCGGTGAATGGCGCAGGAGAAGCAGTCGAAGACATGCACCGCGCCCTGCGCGTGCACCTCGAAGGACATCCCGTAGTCGTTTCCGCAAACCTCACAACGTGCCATGCGCCACAGGGTGGGACGCCGGACGGCGGCGGGCGAGCCGACGCGGGGCGAGTCGCCCCCGGTTCACTCCGATGACGGTGACGGCTTCGGCACGGCGACCGTCCTGGCCGGTGCCACGTCCCTCAGCAGATGGGTGAAGGCGCTCTCCTCCAGGATCGGGGTGCCGAACGACTTCGCCTTCACCGTCTTCGACGTCGCGGAGTCCGGGTCGTTGGTGACGAGCAGACTCGTCAGCCGCGACACGCTGGTCGCCACGTGCAGACCCGCCTCCACCGCGCGGTCCTCCAGAAGCTCCCGGTCCACCGAGGTGTCCCCGGAGAACGCCACCCGCATGCCCTGCATGAGGGGTTTGTCCGACTCGTAGCGCCCGGGATTCGGATACGGGCACGCGGGCCGTTTGCGCGAGGGGCGCCAGCTGCCCTGGCCGCCCGAGGGCCGGTAGCCGGCGCGCGGGGTGACCGGGGAGTCGTACCACTCCGTCAGCGGGCGGCACTCCAGCAGCGGCAGCCGCACCCCGTCCCTCGCTGCGGCGAGCAGGCTCGGCCGGAAGGCCTCGGCCAGCACCCGCGCGTCGTCCAGCGCGTGGTGCGCGCGCTCCTGCACCACGCCGAAGTGCGCGGCCAGCGACTCCAGCTTGTGGTTGGGCAGGGGGAGCCGGAGCTCCTTGGCGAGCGCGATGGTGCACAGCCGCTGCTCGACGGGCGCGGTGACCGCCGCGCGTGCGTACTCCCGGGCGATCATCGACCAGTCGAACGCGGCGTTGTGGGCGACGAGCACCCGGCCGGCGAGCCGCTCGGACAGCTGGGCGGCGACCTCGGGGAAGAGCGGGGCGCCTTCCAGGACATCGCTGGTCAGGCCGTGGATCCAGACGGGGCCGGGGTCCCGCTCGGGATTCACCAGGGTGTACCAGTGGTCCTCGACCTCGCCTCTCGCGTCCAGTCGGTACACGGCAGCGGACACTATCCGGTCGTCGCGGGCGAGTCCGGTGGTCTCCACGTCGACGACCGCGTACCCCTGGGGATACGCGGCCGGCCACGGCGCTGCGGTCTGGCGGTCGTCGAGCATGGTCACAGAGAATACGGGCCGGGACCGACAGCGGCCTATCCGGGCGGTCCGCGCCGTGAACGTGGAGACGGTGCCGAGCAGTTGGCCGCGGCGGCGGAGACGCGGGTCGGGGATGCGCCCGGGGAGGGCGCGGTGAGACGCTCCCGGGGTGACGGACTCGGATGCGCGGACACATGAGGAACCCCACGGACGCGGACTCGGCACCCGGCTCAACTGGCTGCGGGCCGCGGTGCTCGGGGCCAACGACGGGGTGGTCTCCACCGCCGGCCTCGTCGTCGGTGTGGCCGGGGCCACCGGGGCCCGTTCCACCCTGCTGACGGCCGGCCTGGCCGGGCTGCTCGCGGGGTCCATGTCGATGGCGGCGGGCGAGTACGTCTCGGTGTCCACCCAGCGCGATTCGGAGAGGGCCGCGCTGGCCGCCGAGAAGAGGGAGCTGGAGGAGGCCCCGGAGGCCGAGCTCGCCGAGCTGACCGGGCTGCTGGAGGAGAAGGGGCTGAGCAGCACCCTCGCCAGGGAGGCCGCCGTCCAGCTCACGCAGCGCGACGCGCTGCGCGCCCACGCCGAGGTCGAGCTGGGCATCGACCCGGACGAGCTGACCAACCCGTGGCACGCGGCGGGGGCGAGCTTCCTGGCGTTCACCGTGGGCGCGCTGCTGCCGCTCCTGGCGATCGTGCTGCCTCCCGCCTCCGTGCGGCTGCCGGTCACCGTGGTGTCGGTGCTCGTGGCGCTGGCCCTCACCGGCTGGTCGAGCGCCCGCCTGGGCGAGGCACCCGTACGGCGCGCGGTGCTGCGGAACATGGCCGGGGGAGCGGTGGCCATGGGGGTGACGTACGCGGCGGGGGCGCTGCTGGGGGCTGCGGGGGTGTGAGGGCGGGCTCCACGCCTCCCCGGGCCGGTGCCGGGAGCTCCCGCAGGGGCGCCAGGCCCTCGGCGAGCCAGCAGTGGTTGAGGACCAGGATGCGCAGCGCGCTGAGGCCCGTGAGCAGGGACAGGTCCGGGAGCGCCGGCCGGACCGGGTCCGGGACCAGCCCGGCGCCGGGCCTGCGGGGCAGCAGTGATCTGGCGACCGTCCCGATGACCGTGGTGGCCAGGCGGATCAGCGCAACCTCCGTACCGCTCACGTGCGTTCCTCCCCCTCGGCGGCGCGCATGCCGGAAAACGTACGACGGGGGAGTTGGCGGAACCCGCCAAATCCTGATGACGCCACGTCTCACATACTTGTCGGTAACAACGTCTATGCCCGGCACCTCGTGGGGCTCTACGGTGCTCGCATGGAGCCGAACCTGCCCGATGTCGTGCTGTGGTCGATCCCGGCCTTCGTCCTGCTCACCGTCCTCGAAATGGTGCTCCACCGGCTCCACCCGGACGAGGAGGCCGCCGGGTACGACGCCAAGGACGCCGCCACCAGCGTCACCATGGGACTCGGCAGCCTGGTCTTCGACCTGCTGTGGAAGATACCCATCGTCGCGATCTACGCGGCCGTCTACGAGCTGACCCCGCTGCGCGTCCCCGTCCTGTGGTGGACGGTCCTTCTGATGCTGCTGGCCCAGGACTTCTTCTACTACTGGTCCCACCGTGGCCACCACGTCATCCGGATCCTCTGGGCCTGCCACGTGGTCCACCACTCCAGCCGGAAGTTCAACCTCACGACGGCGCTGCGCCAGCCCTGGACCTCGCTGACCGTCTGGCCGTTCTACGTCCCGCTCATCGCCTGCGGGGTCCACCCGGCCGCGCTCGCCTTCTGCTCCTCGGCGAACCTCGTCTACCAGTTCTGGGTACACACCGAACGGATCGACAAGCTGCCGCGGCCCTTCGAGTTCGTCCTCAACACCCCCTCGCACCACCGGGTCCACCACGCCTCCCAGGGCGGATACCTCGACCGCAACTTCGGCGGGATCCTGATCGTCTGGGACCGCCTCTTCGGCTCCTTCACCGCCGAGACCGAGCGGCCCGTCTTCGGGCTCACCAAGAACATCGCCACCCACAACCCGCTCCGCGTCGCCACCCATGAGTACGCCGCCATCGCCCGCGACGTACGGGCGGCCACCAGCTGGGGCGAGCGGGCCGGACGGATCTTCCGTGGACCGGGCTGGCAGCCGTCGCGCCCCGCGGACGCCGCCGCGACCGTCTCCGTGAAGCCGCGCCCCGCCACCGAGAGCACCGGATGACGCCCCGCGCGGGTGCGCCCCGGCTCGTGCGCCCGCTGCTCGTCGCCTTCCTCGCCGTGGCCGCCGTCGACCTGGCCGGTCTCCTGGCCGGGGTGCAGACCGCCCATCTCGTCGCCAAGCCACTGCTGATGCCCCTGCTCGCCGCCTGCGCGGCGGCGCGCGGCGGTCCCCGGCTGCTCGTCGCCGCCCTGCTGTGCGGCTGGGCCGGGGACGTGCTGCTGATGCCCGACTCGGAGGCCGCCTTCCTCGCCGGGATGGCGTGCTTCGCCGCGGGCCACGTCTGCTATCTCCTGCTCTTCGGCCGCGCCCGTCTCCGCCCGGCCGCAGGACTCGCGTACGCCGCCGTCCTGGTGGCCTTCCTCGCCTACCTCTGGCCCGGGCTGCCGGGCGAGCTCCGGATCCCGCTGACCGGATACAGCCTGCTGCTCGCGGCCATGGCCTGGCGGGCCGGCGCGCTCGGACGGTACGCCGCGTTCGGCGGCGCTCTCTTCCTGCTCTCCGACGCGCTCATCGCCACCGGCATCGCCGACCGGCCGCAGCTCCCCGCCCACGATTTCTGGATCATGCTGACCTATCTGGCCGCGCAATACCTGCTCACCAGGGGGGCGCTCGGCGGAACGACGGATTCCACCGGCGCCGCCCCCGGGGCGTACCGTGAGGGGAGTATCAGAATCTGAGACGAGCGAGGACCCTCACGCATGCGCGCCACCGTGATCCATGCCCCCCACGACATCCGTGTGGAGGAGGTGCCCGACGCCACGGTCCAGCAGCCCACCGACGTGGTCCTGAGGGTCCTGCGGGCCTGCATCTGCGGCAGTGACCTGTGGGCCTACCGCGGTGAGTCGGCCCGGCAGCCGGGCCAGCGCATCGGCCACGAATTCCTCGGCGTCGTCGAGGAGACGGGCTCCGGGGTCAAGGGCTTCGCCGTCGGCGACCTCGTGGTGGCCCCCTTCGTCTGGTCCGACGGCACCTGCACGTACTGCGCCGAGGGACTCACCACCTCCTGCCCCCAGGGCGGCTTCTGGGGATCGGTCGGGTCCGACGGCGGTCAGGGCGAGGCCGTCCGGGTCCCGTTCGCCGACGGCACGCTGGTCAGGCTCCCGGCCGCAGCGGCCTCCGACGACCGGCTGCTCACCGCGCTCCTGGCACTCTCCGACGTCCTGGGCACCGGTCACCACGCCGCGCTCGGCGCGGGCGTGAAGCCGGGCAGCACCGTCGCGGTCGTCGGCGACGGCGCGGTCGGCCTGTGCGGCGTCATGGCGGCCAAGCGGCTCGGCGCCGGACGGATCATCGCGCTGGGCCGGCACCAGGCCCGTACGGACATCGCCCGCGCCTTCGGTGCCACGGACGTCGTCGCCGAGCGCGGCGAGGCGGCGCTCGCGGCCGTACGGGAACTGACGCGGGGAGAGGGCACCCACGGGGTGATCGAGGCGGTGGGCACCGAGCAGTCGATGCGTACGGCCATCGGCATCGTCCGCGACGGCGGCTCCATCGGCTACGTCGGGGTCCCGCACGGCAGCGGCACCGGGATCGACCTCGGCGACATGTTCGACCGCAACATCGCGCTGCGCGGCGGCGTCGCCCCCGTGCGCACGTACATCCCGGAGCTGCTTCCCGACGTGCTGGACGGCACGATCGACCCGTCGCCGGTCTTCGACCTGTCGGTCGGGCTGGACGGGGTGCCGGGCGGCTACAAGGCGATGGACGAGCGCACGGCGCTGAAGGTCCTCATCACGCCGTAGCAACACGCGGGAGGGGCCGGGGACAGCGCGGGAGGGGCCGGGGACAGCTGTCCCCGGCCCCTCCCTCATGCCTTACCTGCGGACCGCGTCCAGCGCGTCCACGACACCGGCTCCGTAGAAGCCGTTGTACTGCTTGCCGCCCTCGCAGACGGCGTCGACGGTGCCGTCACCGTCGATGTCGTACGGCGCTCCGCACGCGGTGGCGTCGGCCTGGTGGGTGAGCAGCGCCTTCACCACGCCCGCCGAGGCGCGCGGGTGGGTCGACTTGATCAGGGCCGCGACGCCCGCGACGTGCGGGGACGCCATCGACGTACCGGCCTTGTAGCCGAATCCGCCGCCGGGCAGCGTGGACAGGATCAGACCGTTGTCCGCCGGCGCCTCGGGCGCCTGGTAGCGCGTCGAGTCACCGCCGGGGGCGGCCACGTCGATGACCCCGAGACCGTAGTTCGAGTAGGACGACTTGAGGTTCTTCGCACCAGTCGCGGAGACCGTCACGACACCCGGCAGCATGGTCGGGATGTCGGGGCAGGCGCTCGGGTCGACCGTACGGGTGACCGTCGTCGAGTCGTTGGGGCTCGTCGTGTCCTCGATGGCGTCGAGGGCCAGGTCGTGGTCGGAGTTGCCGGCCGCGGCGACGTTCACGACGCCCTTGCCCTCCGCGTAGCGGGTGGCGCGGGTGACCGCTTCCACCAGGGCGCCCTGGTCGGGGTCGTTCTTGCAGTTGAAGAGCCACGGGTCGGTGTAATAGCTGCTGTTCGTCACGTCGACACCGTGCTCGGCGGCCCAGACGAAGCCGCAGACGACGGCCTCCGTGTAGAAGAACCCGGCCGGCGTGGACACCTTGATACCGGAGACCTTCACGCCGGGCGCGACGCCGGTGACCCCGGTGCCGTTCTTCGCCGCGGCTATGGTGCCCGCGACGTGCGTGCCGTGGTCGCTCTCACCGGCCGCGGGCCGCCAGGCCCCGTCCGTGGTGTCCGGGGCGCCGGACACACAGTTCACCGAGGCCTTGCGGTCGAAGTTCGGGGCCAGGTCCGGGTGCGTGTCGTCGACCCCGGTGTCGATGACGCCGACCGTGACCTTGCTGCTGCCGAGCGACTTCTTGTGCGCCTGGTCCGCCTTGATGGCCGGCAGGTCCCACTGCAGCGGCTCCAGCGGGTCCTGGCCCGCCACCGCGTCCTTCGACGCCGCCTGCGCCTGTGCGGCGGTGAGGCGCTGCTCGACGCCGATGTCCTTCGTCGCCTGCGGAACGATCGGGGCGGTGCGCGTGGCACCCGCCGACCGGACGCCCCTGGCCTTGCGGATCGTCGCGCCGAAGTCCGGGTTCTGCGAGTGGACGACGATGACGCCTATCTTGTCGTACGACGTCACGACGGTTCCGCCCGCCGCGGATATCGCCTTCCGCACCTGCTTGACGGTGCCGTGGCCTGCCTGCGTGTTCACGACGTAGGACAGCTCAGGGCCGTCCGCGGGAACCACCGCAGCCGGCTCGTCCGCGGGTGCCGCGGCCGCGGTCCCCGTCGGGAGGAAGCCGAGCGAGGCCGTGAGCGCGAGTCCGACGGGCAGCGTGAGTACGCGAGTCCGTCTGGATGCCAGATGAGCCATGGGTTCTCCACATCATCCGTGCCGTGGGCCGGACACCGGTGTGTCCGTCCGGTACATGACCAGTGAAGTTATCGCTGATCTTCCCGGCGCATCAATGAATACGGGCAAGTGAGTTCGAGGTGTGACCTCCGGGAGTCGTGTCCAGGGGAGCCGGGCCGAGAAGGCCGAACCTGCGGTGAACCGCTTCGCCGCGCTCTCCGTGCCGTTGCACAGGGAGTCGTGTGATCAGCCCCCCGCTACCCGAAAGCGCAGAGGACTCCCCGTGAAATCCACCGTTCCCACCACCGCACCCGCGTCGCGAGGAGAATCCGTGGCCACCGAAGCACCGCCGCCCCAGACCCCTGAGGACGGCAGTCCCGTCCAGCCCACGACCGAGGCGTTCCTGAAGGAGCAGAACAGCCCGGAGTTCACCGAACTGCGCCGCGCCCACCGCTCCTTCGCCTTTCCGCTGACCGTCGGCTTCATCGCCTGGTATCTGCTGTACGTGCTGCTGTCCAGCTACGCCGACGAGTTCATGAGCAAGATCGTCTTTGCGAACTTCAACGTCGCCTTCGTGTTCGGCCTCGCCCAGTTCGCCACCACGTTCCTCATCGCCTGGTTCTACTCGCGCCACGCCACGAACAAGCTCGATCCGCAGGCGGCGGCCATCAAGTCCCGTCTGGAGGCCGACGCATGAGCGCCGCGCACACCCCGCACGCCGTGATCCAGCTCGCCGCCGAGGCGTCGTCGACGAGCGAGCACCGGCCGCTGATCATCACCCTCTTCGCGGTCTTCGTCGCGGCGACCCTGGGCATCACCGTCTGGGCCGGCCGGCAGACCAAGAGCGCGTCCGACTTCTACGCGGGCGGACGGCAGTTCACCGCCTTCCAGAACGGCCTCGCCGTCTCCGGCGACTACATGTCGGCGGCGTCCTTCCTCGGCATCGCCGGTGCCATCGCACTCTTCGGCTACGACGGCTTCCTCTACTCCATCGGCTTCCTCGTCGCCTGGCTCGTCGCCCTGCTGCTCGTCGCCGAACCGCTGCGCAACTCGGGCCGGTACACCATGGGCGACGTCCTCGCCTACCGGATGCGGCAGAGGCCGGTACGCACCGCTGCGGGCGTCTCCACCATCGTGGTGTCGATCTTCTACCTGCTGGCCCAGATGGCGGGCGCGGGCGTCCTCGTGTCGCTGCTGCTCGGCATCACCAGCGACGCGGGCAAGATCCTCATCGTGGCCCTGGTCGGCGTGCTGATGATCGTCTACGTCACCATCGGCGGCATGAAGGGCACCACCTGGGTGCAGATGGTCAAGGCCGTGCTGCTCATCGCGGGCGCCCTGCTGATGACCCTGATGGTGCTGTGGAAGTTCGACTTCAACGTCTCCGACCTGCTCGGCACCGCCGCGGAGAAGAGCGGACACGGCGCGGCCTTCCTGGAGCCCGGCCTCAAGTACGGCGCCACCGACGTGTCGAAGCTGGACTTCATCTCGCTCGGCATCGCGCTCGTCCTCGGCACCGCGGGCCTGCCGCACATCCTGATCCGCTTCTACACCGTCCCGACCGCCAAGGCCGCCCGCAAGTCCGTGAACTGGGCCATCGGCATCATCGGCGCCTTCTACCTGATGACGATCGCCCTCGGCTTCGGCGCCGCGGCGCTCATCGGACCCGAGGAGATCAAGGCGAAGAACCCGGCGGGCAACGCGGCGGCACCCCAGCTCGCCGAGTACCTCGGCGGACTCGGCACCACCGGGGGCGCCGTCATGCTCGCCGTCATCTCGGCCGTCGCCTTCGCGACGATCCTCGCCGTCGTCGCGGGGCTCACGCTCGCCTCCTCGTCCTCCTTCGCCCACGACATCTACGCCAACGTCATCCGCAAGGGGAAGGCCACCGAGAAGGAGGAGATGCGCGCGGCCCGCTGGGCCACCGTCGCGATCGGCGTCGTCTCCATCGGCCTCGGAGCGATGGCACGCGACCTGAACGTCGCGGGACTCGTGGCCCTGGCCTTCGCCGTCGCCGCGTCGGCCAACCTGCCGACCATCCTCTACAGCCTCTTCTGGAAGCGCTTCACCACCCAGGGCGCCCTCTGGTCCATCTACGGCGGTCTCGCCTCGTCCGTCATCCTGGTGCTCTTCTCCCCGGTCGTCTCGGGGAAGGCCAGCTCGATGTTCCCGGACGTGGACTTCGCCTGGTTCCCCCTGGAGAATCCCGGCCTCATCTCCATCCCGCTGGGCTTCCTGCTCGGCTGGGTCGGCTCGGCCCTCTCCAAGGAGGAGCCGGACAAGGGCAAGTACGCCGAACTCGAGGTCAAGTCCCTCACCGGCACCGGCGCCCACTGACCGGCCCCGCCGCACCGGTCACGCCTCCACGGGGCCCCGTCGTAGAGACCTACGACGGGGCCCCGTCGCACCTCGTGTCAACCGAGCCCCCGCGATGTCACAGGCCTCGCGTAGTCTCGGAGGTGTCAGACCGCAACCGCGGACATCACCGGGGGAGGCCCACAGTGCTCATCGACACCTACGGCCGGGTCGCCACCGACCTGCGTGTCTCACTGACCGACAAGTGCAATCTCCGCTGCACCTACTGCATGCCGGAAGAAGGCCTGCAGTGGCTCTCCAAGACCGAGCTGCTCAGCGACGACGAGATCGTCCGGCTCATCCGGATCGCCGTCACGGAGCTCGGCATCACGGAGGTCCGCTTCACCGGCGGCGAGCCCCTGCTCCGCCCCGGGCTCGTCTCCATCGTCGAGCAGTGCGCCGCCCTGGAGTCCCGCCCCAGGATGTCGCTCACCACCAACGGCATCGGACTCAAGCGCACCGCCGCGGCCCTGAAGGCCGCAGGCCTCGACCGGGTCAACGTGTCCCTGGACACCCTGCGCCCGGACGTCTTCAAGACGCTCACCCGCCGCGACCGGCACAAGGACGTACTGGACGGGCTGGAGGCCGCCCGCGACGCGGGACTCACCCCCGTCAAGGTCAACTCCGTCCTCATGCCCGGGCTCAACGAGGACGAGGCCCCCGACCTGCTCGCCTGGGCAGTGGACAACGCCTACGAGCTCCGCTTCATCGAACAGATGCCGCTCGACGCCCAGCACGGCTGGAAGCGCGACGGCATGATCACAGCAGGTGACATCCTCACCTCGCTGCGCACGCGCTTCACCCTCACCGCCGAAGGGGACGAGGAGCGCGGATCGGCCCCCGCCGAGCGCTGGACCGTGGACGGCGGCCCGCACCGCGTCGGCGTCATCGCCTCCGTGACCAGGCCGTTCTGCGGAGCCTGCGACCGCACCCGGCTCACCGCCGACGGACAGGTCCGCACCTGTCTCTTCGCCCGCGAGGAGACGGACCTTCGCGGCGCGCTGCGTTCCGACGCACCGGACGAGGAGATCGCCAGGATCTGGAAGCTCGCGATGTGGGGCAAGAAGGCGGGCTCCGGCCTCGACGACCCGACCTTCCTGCAGCCCGACCGGCCCATGTCAGCGATCGGTGGCTGAGAGGCCGCCGGGCGACCTCGGACCGGGCGAGGTCACCCCGCAGCCTCCGAGGACTCCCACTCCGCGAGCGTCACGACATCCTTGAGGAAGCCGCGCACACCGAGGAACGAGGAGAGGTGCTCCCGGTGCTCGTCGCAGGCCAGCCAGGTCTTGCGGCGCTCCGGGGTGTGCAGCTTGGGGTTGTTCCAGGCGAGCACCCATACGGCGTCGGCGCGGCAGCCCTTGGCGGAACAGACCGGTGCGCCGGTGGCGCTCTCGGCGGAAGTCTCGGGGAAGTTCACGGCCTCAACCCTAAGCGCAGGCCTTCCCGCGCGGACTGGCCGGGCATCCGGCAGCACGTGCCCGGCCCGGAGTCGGACCGGGCACGTGCTGCCGACGGTGTCGTCAGGCGGCACGCCTGGGCCGGGCCGGGCCGGTCAGCGGCAGAGCCGCTGTCAGCAAGCCGAGTGCGGCAGCCGCAGGCTGCTCACCGACCCACGGGGCGGCCGCGACGATGACGATGACGACGATGACCAACCGGTTCCGGCGATCCGTGAGCCCGTCCAGCGGGTACCTGCGCGGTGCGAGTGTCATGTGACTGTCCCCTTCACTGTGGCGTTCGGGGGGTTGGCGCCAGCCCGGCGACAACCATGTCATGGGGGCCCGACGACGGTGCACCGGAACATCTTGATTGATCTGAGCTTTTCCTGAGCTATGCGGCAGGCGCTGACCGGCGGAGGTAGAAGAAAAACCCGTCGGTGAGCCGACGGGCTTGCGCACAGGCCGAGGCCCTGTGCGAGGCATCCCCGCCGGAGAATGGCGACGCCGAGCAGCCACGGGGGGAGCTGCCCGGCGTCGGTCCGTCGCTCCGACGGGGGATGCGGAGCGCACCCGAAGTATGCCACGGAGGTCAGGGTCAGGTGCACCGGAACGTCATGATTGATCTGAGCATTTCTTGAGCTTTGAAGAGCGCTTCCGCTCAGCCCGCGGGCCGCGTACTGCCCCCGCCGCCGGCCGGCCCGGGATCCGTGACCGGCTCCGGAGCGGGCTCCGCGGGGCCGGCCGCCGGGGCCGTGCCGAGAGCCGGCCGCATCGGTGCGGGCACGAACGTCGTAGGAAGTGAAGGGGCGTTCTCGCGACCGGCGTTGGCGATGACCACCGCGACATAAGGGAGCAGAACACCCAGAGCGAGCGCCACCACGGCCACATGCCTCTCGACATTCCACAGGGTCGTGGCCAGCACCACGGAGACGGTGCGCACGGACATCGAGATGATGTAGCGCCGCTGCCTGCCCCGCACGTCGTCGGCAAGTCCCTGGCGGGCGCCGGTGATCCGGAAGACCTCCGTACCGCTCTGCTTCCGCATCGTGATTCCACCACCAGATCTCTGTGCCGGACTTCCCCGGACGGTGCGCTCCTACGGTACGCCCGGCGTCCGCCTCCTTCGAGACCGGGGCGAGTCCTGTGCGACCGGGTCCGGACCGCGCTCCCACGTACGGCCCTGTCCGGCATGCGGCGTACGTCCGGCAGGCCGAGACTGGGCGGACGTGCGCACTACCGCGCCGCACGAGGAGGCGATATGAGCTGGTTGTGGGCAATCATCGTAGGTCTGGTGCTTGGTGTCATCGCCCGGGCGATCCTGCCGGGGAAGCAGGACATCCCCCTCTGGCTGACGGTGGTGTTCGGCATCCTCGGCAGCATCCTCGGCAACGCAGTGGCGACGTGGATCGGGGTCAACGACACCAAGGGGATCGACTGGATCCGCCATGTGCTGCAGCTGATCGGTGCCGTGGTCGTCGTGGGCGTCGGCGACATGGTCTGGCAGTCGATCCGAGGCAAACGGGGCAACAGGCAGCGAACCTGACCCCGGTACGGCACAGCGCCGCGGCCGGCCACGCGTGAAGCGTGGCCGGCCGCGGCGCTGTGCTCGTCGGCGTCAGCCGGCGGCGACCTCGACGGCGGCCAGGTTCTTCTTGCCCCGGCGCAGGACCAGCCAGCG
This sequence comes from Streptomyces sp. NBC_01166, assembly GCF_045039765.1. Taxonomy (NCBI): domain Bacteria; kingdom Bacillati; phylum Actinomycetota; class Actinomycetes; order Kitasatosporales; family Streptomycetaceae; genus Streptomyces; species Streptomyces sp. NBC_01166. Next base: position 2,001,617 of record NZ_CP108613.1, on the reverse strand, counting down.
CCCGTGCAGCAACTCCTCGCGTGCCGGAGCGGTCTCCCCGTCGGTGACCTTCGCGTTGTTCACGTAGGCCCCGCCCTCCTTGACCGTGCGGCGGGCGGCCGACTTGCTGGCGGAGAGACCGACCTCGACCAGGAGGTCCACCACCGGGCCCAGCTCGGCGACCCGGGCGTGCGGCACCTCGGACAGGGCGGCGCTCAGCGTCGCCTCGTCCAGCTCGCCGAGCTCACCCTGGCCGAACAGTGCCTTCGACGCCGCGATGACCGCCGCGCACTGCTCGCCGCCGTGCACCAGCGTCGTCAGCTCCTCGGCCAGCGACCGCTGCGCCGAACGTGCCTGCGGACGCTCCTCGGTGAGCTTCTCCAGCTCCTCGAGCTCCTCGAGGCTCTTGAAGCTGAGGATGCGCATGTACGTCGAGATGTCCCGGTCGTCCACATTCAGCCAGAACTGGTAGAACGCGTACGGCGTCGTCATCTCCGGGTCGAGCCAGACGGCCCCGCTCTCGGACTTGCCGAACTTGGTGCCGTCGGCCTTCACCATCAGCGGTGTCGCCAGTGCGTGCACGGCGGCACCCGGCTCCAGGCGGTGGATCAGGTCGATCCCCGCCGTGAGGTTGCCCCACTGGTCGCTGCCGCCCTGCTGGAGGGTGCAGCCGTAGCGTCGGTACAGCTCCAGGTAGTCCATGCCCTGGAGGAGCTGGTAGCTGAACTCCGTGTAGCTGATGCCCTCCTGCGACTCCAGACGGCGGGCCACCGAGTCCTTGGTGAGCATCTTGTTGACCCGGAAGTGCTTGCCGATGTCCCGGAGGAACTCGATCGCGGAGAGGCCCGCGGTCCAGTCCAGGTTGTTCACCATCGTGGCGGCGTTCGGGCCCTCGAAGGTGAGGAAGGGCTCGATCTGCCCGCGCAGCCGCTGGACCCACGCGGCGATGGTCTCCGGGTCGTTCAGCGTGCGCTCCGCGGTCGGCCGCGGATCCCCGATCTGACCGGTCGCCCCGCCGACCAGGGCGAGCGGCTTCAGCCCGGCGAGCTGGAGCCGGCGCATGGTGAGCACCTGCACCAGATGGCCCACGTGCAGACTCGCCGCGGTCGGGTCGAAGCCGCAATAGAAGGTGACCGGGCCGTCCGCGAGAGCCTTGCGCAGTGCGTCCTCGTCGGTGGACTGGGCGAACAGCCCGCGCCACTTCAGCTCGTCGACGATGTCCGTCACGGTCGTTTTCTCCTTGCAGGGTTCGATGGGTTGTCCGGTCAGTCTATGGGGGTCATACGCCCCGGCTGACCGAGCTCATGTGGAAGTCGGGGATGCGCAGCGCGGGCATCGCGGCCCGGGTGAAGTAGTCGCCCCACTCGCGCGGCAGCGTCTTCTCCGTACGGCCCGCCTCCGACGCCCGGGACAGCAGCCCGACCGGCGACTCGTTGAACCGGAAGTTGTTGACCTCGCCGAGGACCTCGCCGTCCTCCACCAGATAGACCCCGTCCCTGGTCAGGCCGGTCAGCAGCAGGGTGGCCGGGTCCACCTCCCGGATGTACCAGAGGCAGGTCAGCAGCAGCGCACGGCCGGTCGTCGCGGCCACCATCTCCTCCAGGGACCGCTCACCGCCCCCGTCCAGGACGAGGTTGTCCATCGCGGGGGCCACCGGCAGACCCGTCAGCCCCGCGGAGTGACGGGTCGTGGTCAGCCGCTCCAGCCTGCCGTCCTTGATCCAGTCGGTCGGGGCCAGCGGCAGCCCGTTGTCGAAGACCGAGGAACCGTCCCCCGACGCGTGCGCGATCACGAAGGGGGCCGACTCCAGCCCCGGGGCGTGCGGATCGCTGCGCAGGGTCAGCGGCAGCTCGGAGAGCGTCTCGCCGATCCTCGTACCGCCGCCCGGCCGGGAGAAGACCGTCCGGCCCTCCGCGGCGTCCCGCGCGCCCGCCGACCAGTACTGGTAGATCAGCAGGTCGGCCACCGCGGTCGGCGGCAGCAGCGTCTCGTAGCGCCCGGCCGGCAGCTCGATCCTGCGCTCCGCCCAGCCGAGGCGCTGCGCCAGCTCCGCGTCAAGGGCCGCCGGGTCGACGTCCTTGAAGTCCCGGGTGGACCTGCCCGCCCAGGCGGAACGGGTCCGGTCCGGGGACTTGGCGTTCAGCTCCAGCGTTCCGTTCGGCTGGTCGTGGCGCAGCCGCAGCCCCGTCGACGTACCCAGATACGTCGAGCTCAGCTGGTGGTGGGCGAAGCCGTACAGCTCACGGCCGCCCGAGCGGGCCCGCGCGAAGGCGTCGCCGAGCGCCGGGGCGAAGTCGGCGAAGACGTCGGAGCCCGTCTCGGCCGGCGGCTCCGTGAAGTCGGCGGACACCGGCACCCCGGACACCAGCGGCTGCGCGTCCTCGGCGGGACCGGCACCACGCGCGGCGGCCTCGGCGGCCCGCACCAGCGGTTCCAGGTCGTCGGCCGTGACGGCCGAGCGGGACACCACACCCGATGCCGTCCCCTCCGCGCCGTCCACGGTCGCGATCACGGTGAGGGTCCGCCCCCGCGTCACCCCGTTCGTGGTGAGCGCGTTCCCGGCCCAGCGCAGATTGGCGGAGGAGTTCTCGTCCGCGACGACCACGCAGCCGTCGGCGGTGGACAGTTCCAGTGCGCGCTCGACGATCTCGTACGGCTTGCTGACGCGGCTCATCGCCCGGCCTCCTGCGTCGTGTTGAGGATGTTCACGCCTCGGAAGAGGGCGGAGGGGCAGCCGTGCGAGACGGCCGCGACCTGACCCGGCTGGGCCTTGCCGCAGTTGAAGGCGCCACCCAGGACGTAGGTCTGCGGGCCGCCGACCTTCTCCATCGAGCCCCAGAAGTCCGTCGTCGTGGCCTGGTAGGCCACGTCCCGCAGCTGGCCCGCCAGCCTGCCGTTCTCGATCCTGAAAAACCGCTGCCCGGTGAACTGGAAGTTGTACCTCTGCATGTCGATCGACCAGGACCGGTCGCCGACCACATAGATCCCGCGCTCCACCCCGCCGATCAGGTCCTCCGTGGAGAGCCCGCCCGGATCCGGCTGCAACGAGACGTTCGCCATGCGCTGCACGGGGACGTGCTCGGGGGAGTCGGCGTACGCGCACCCGTTGGACCGGCCCAGGCCCGTCAGCTTCGCGATCCGCCGGTCCGTCTGGTAGCCGACCAGCGTCCCGTCCTTGACCAGGTCCCAGGACTGGGCCTCGACGCCCTCGTCGTCGTAGCCGACCGTCGCGAGCCCGTGCTCGGCGGTGCGGTCACCGGTCACGTTCATCACGGGGGAGCCGTACGTCAGCTTCCCCAGCTGGTCGAAGGTCGCGAACGAGGTCCCCGCGTACGCCGCCTCGTAGCCCAGCGCCCGGTCCAGCTCGGTCGCGTGGCCGATCGACTCGTGGATGGTCAGCCAGAGATTGGACGGGTCGACCACCAGGTCGTACGTCCCCGCCTCGACGCTCGGCGCCCGCATCTTCTCGGCCAGCAGCCCCGGGATGCGCTCCAGTTCCGCGTCCCAGTCCCAGCCGGTGCCCGTGAGGTACTCCCAGCCCCGGCCCACCGGCGGAGCGATCGTCCGCATCGAGTCGAACTCGCCGGTCGTACCGTCCACGGCCACCGCGGTCAGCTGCGGATGCACCCGCACCCGCTGCTGGGTGGTGACGGTGCCGGCGGTGTCCGCGTAGAACTTGTTCTCGTGGACCGTCATCAGCGAGGCGTCCACGTGTGCGACCCCGTCGGCCCGCAGCAGGCGCGCGCTCCACTCGGCGAGCAGCCCCGCCTTCTCCGCGTCCGGCACGTCGAAGGGGTCACGCTCGTACGCCGACACCCAGGTCCGCTCGCCGTGCACCGGCTCGTCCGCCAGCTCCACACGCTCGTCGGAGCCGGCAGCCGCGATCACCTTCGCGGACAGCTTGGCCATGGCGACGGCCTGCGAGGCCACCTTCGCCGCCGCGTCCATCGTCAGGTCCACCCCGGACGCGAACCCCCAGGCCCCGCCGTGCACCACCCGGACCGCGTACCCGGTGTCGGTGGTGTCCGACGTCCCGGACGGCCGGGCGTCCCGCAGGCGCCAGGAGGCGCCGCGCACCCGTTCGAACCGGAAGTCCGCGTGTACGGCGCCGAGCGCGCGGGCGCGGGCGAGAGCCGCGTCGGCGAGGGCACGCAGCGGCAGGGCCAGGAACGACTGATCTACCTCGTGGGCCACGCGGGCCTCCCCTTCTCCACCTCTGAAAATGTCTCCGCAGTGAATCATGGGGGGTCGCGGCGTCCCCGTGCTCCGGTTTTACGTTGCCGTGTCCCGGCCGGACCGTTCTGTAGGGATCCAACAGTCGGCGCCCGGCGGCGCTGTCAGAGGCCGATTCCTTGGATGAGGGGTGGTACCGATAGGTTTTCGATGTACCAGACCGCCAAGGAAAGGGTGATCCGTTGAGCCGCTCGGTTCTCGTCACCGGAGGAAACCGGGGCATCGGCCTCGCCATCGCCCGCGCCTTCGCCGACAACGGCGACAAGGTGGCCGTCACCTACCGCTCCGGAGAGCCGCCGCAGGCGCTCACCGAGGCGGGCGTCCTCGCGGTCCGGTGCGACATCACCGACACCGAGCAGGTGGAGCAGGCCTACAAGGAGATCGAGGAGAAGCACGGTCCCGTGGAGGTGCTGGTCGCCAACGCCGGTATCACCAAGGACCAGTTGCTGATGCGGATGACCGAGGACGACTTCACGTCCGTGGTCGACACCAACCTCACCGGCACCTTCCGCGTCGTCAAGCGGGCCAACCGTGCGATGCTGCGCGCCAAGAAGGGCCGTGTCGTCCTCATCTCCTCCGTCGTCGGCCTCCTCGGCTCGGCCGGACAGGCCAACTACGCGGCGTCCAAGGCGGGCCTGGTCGGCTTCGCCCGGTCGCTGGCCCGTGAGCTCGGCTCGCGGAACATCACGTTCAACGTCGTCGCACCCGGGTTCGTCGACACCGACATGACCCAGGTGCTCACGGACGAGCAGCGCAAGGGCATCGTGTCGCAGGTGCCGCTCGGGCGCTACGCGCAGCCCGCCGAGATCGCCGCCGCGGTGCGCTTCCTCGCGTCCGACGACGCCTCGTACATCACTGGAGCCGTCATTCCCGTTGACGGCGGATTGGGCATGGGTCACTGATCACCATGAGCGGAATTCTCGACGGCAAGCGCATCCTCATCACGGGTGTGCTGATGGAGTCGTCCATCGCTTTCCACGCCGCGAAGGTGGCCCAGGAGCAGGGCGCCGAGGTCATCCTGACGGCCTTTCCCCGGCCGACGCTGACCGAGCGGATCGCCAAGAAGCTCCCCAAGCCCGTCAAGGTCCTCGAGCTGGACGTCACCAACGACGAGCACCTGGAGCGCCTCGCCGGCCTGGTCAAGGAGGAGCTCGGCTCGCTGGACGGCGTCGTGCACTCCATCGGCTTCGCGCCGCAGGACGCGCTCGGCGGCAACTTCCTGAACACCCCGTTCGAGTCGGTCGCCACCGCGATGCACGTCTCGGCGTTCTCGCTGAAGTCGCTCGCCATGGCCTGCAAGCCCCTGATGAACGACGGCGGCTCGATCGTCGGCCTCACCTTCGACGCGCAGTTCGCCTGGCCGCAGTACGACTGGATGGGCCCGGCCAAGGCCGCGCTGGAGGCCACCTCCCGCTACCTCGCCCGTGACCTGGGCAAGGACAGCATCCGCTGCAACCTGGTCTCGGCCGGACCGCTCGGCTCCATGGCCGCCAAGTCCATCCCGGGCTTCGGTGAGCTCGCGGACGTCTGGAACCACCGCTCCCCGCTGGAGTGGGACATGACCGACCCCGAGCCGGCCGGCCGCGGCATCGTGGCGCTGCTCTCGGACTTCTTCCCGAAGACGACGGGCGAGATCATCCACGTCGACGGCGGCGTGCACATGATGGGCGCCTGACCCGCCCACGCCTCACCGACGGCCGCGTCCCCCTCGCCGGGGGTACGCGGCCGTCGCGCGTGGCCTGAGGCCCTTTCCGCGCTCAAGTCGAAAAGATGGCCGTTCCACCGCAGAATGTGGTGGAACCGGACTTTTGGTCAGGCTGTGGGGAGGAGATCGCCGTGCGCTCCACACGTCGCCGAACCTTGGCCCTGCTCGCAGCGGCGGCCGTGGTCGCGGGGCTCCTGGCCCCGGTGGCCGTCAGTGCGGCCAACCGGGCGCGGAGCGGTGCAGTCGCACCCCTCGCACCGGAACCGGAGCCCTCGGGCGCCGAATGCCGTACGACGGTCGAGGGGTCCCGGGTGGTCGCCTACTGCCACAACCCGTACCCCACGACCGATGTCGTCCGCCTCCACACCGAGTGCGCGCGCTGGTGGGACGTCGACGCCGACGGCGGGGCGGTCGCGGTGCAGCCGGGCCGGACGGTCAAACTCGAGGACCGCTGCTGGAAAGAGGTCGGCTCGGCCTGGGTCAGCCACTCGGTGTCCTAGGGGGGAGCCTCAGACGCGCTCCCGCAGGCAGTCCAGCGCGTGGGCCGCCGCCTCGGCGGCGGCCGTCTCCGCGTCCCCCGCCCGGATCGCCTCGACGAGCCGCGCGTGGTCCATGAGCTCCTGCGGCCCGAGCTTCGAGCCCACGTCGTCGCGCAGGTAGTCACGGAGCAGGTCGTTCAGGTCGGCGTAGAGCTCCGTCAGCACGTCGTTGTGCGAGGCCGCGACCACGGCGAGGTGCAGTGTCGCGTCGGCGGCCACGAAGGCCTCCGTGTCCCCGGACGCCCAGGTCTCCTCGCGCCGGACCATCAGCGCGTCCAGCTGCCGCAGATCCCGGTCCGTGCGGCGCAGGGCGGCGAGCCGGGCCGCCGAGGACTCCAGCGTGGAGCGCAGCTCCGCGACGTGCCGGGGGTCGGCGTCCGCGAACCGGCGGTGCATCACCCCGGCCAGCTCACTGGTCGCCACCACGTACGTGCCGGAGCCCTGGCGGATGTCCAGCAGCCCGTTGTGCGCCAGGGCGCGCACCGCCTCGCGCACCGTGTTGCGGGCGACCCCGAGCTGCTCGACCAGCTCGGGCTCGGTGGGGATCCGTGAGCCCACGGGCCACTCGCCCGTGGTGATCTGATTCCTCAGCTGGGCAATCACCTGGTCGGCGAGAGCCGAACGCCGCGTGGACGTCAGCGCCATGGTGCTCCTTGCTCGTGGTCCGGAAGAGGTGGTCCGGAAAGGTGGTCCGGGGGGTGCGGGCCCGTCGGATCGTCGTTCCGATTGTCCCAGGGAGAGAATCGGAGTGGACAGTCAATCATCCCATGATTCTATGATGGGTCTCATGCGTCACGACGAGACCCCGACCCTGAGCCCTCCCGCCCACCCCCCTGCACCCGTGCCGGGGAGCGCCTCGCCCGGGCCTTCCCCCTGGGTGCTGCGGATCGTCACCGTCGGTCTGGTCCTCGCCGCGCTCAACCTCCGGCCCGCCATCACCAGCCTCGGCCCCCTCCTCGAAGAGGTCCGGGACACCCTGCACATGAGCGGCAGCGTCGCCGGCGTCCTCACCTCCGTGCCGCCGCTCTGTTTCGCGCTGTTCGGCTTCATGGCGCCCCGGCTGGCCCGCCGGTTCGGCGCCGGCGCCGTCGTCTGCGCGGGCATGGTGGCCATCACCGCCGGCCTGCTGATCCGCCCGTTCGCCGGCGGTACGGCCGGGTTCCTCGCCGCCAGCGCCCTCGCCCTGATGGGCATCGCCGTCAGCAACGTCCTGATGCCCGTCATCGTCAAGCGCTGGTTCCCCGACCGGGTCGGCACCGTCACAGGCCTCTACTCGATGGCCCTGGCCCTCGGCACCGCCCTCGCGGCCGCCCTCACCGTGCCCCTCACGGACGCGCTGGGCGGCAGCTGGAAGACGGGACTGGCCGTCTGGGCGGGACTGTCGGCCGTCGCGATCCTGCCCTGGATCCCGCTCGTACGGGACCGCGGTACGGGCGCCGGGCAGTCCGCGGGGCGTGCCGGGGAGCGGGCCCCCGCCCTCCGGATCACCCGCAGCCGTACCTCCTGGGCACTCGCCTGCTTCTTCGGGCTCCAGGCCACGGCCGCGTACATCACGATGGGCTGGATTCCGCAGATCTTCCGTGACGCGGGGATCTCGGCGGGCACCGCGGGCGTCCTGCTCGCCGTGGTCATGGCCATGGGCGTACCCCTCGCCTTCGTCATCCCCCGGGTCGCCACCCGGCTGCGCACCCAGGGCCCGATCGTCCTCGTCCTCAGCGGGTGCGGCCTTCTCGGCTACGCGGGCCTCTATCTGGCCCCGGCCGGCGGCGCCTGGCTCTGGGCGCTGCTGCTGGGCATCGCCAACTGCGCCTTCCCGCTCGCCCTCACCATGATCGGGATGCGTTCGCGGACCGGCGCGGGTGTGGTCAGGCTCTCCGCCTTCGCGCAGTCCACCGGCTACCTCCTCTCGATCCCCGGCCCCCTGCTGGTCGGCGTGCTCTACCAGCACAGTGGCGGCTGGGGCCTGCCGCTGGCCCTCATGGCGGCCCTCCTCGTGCCCCAGACGATCGCGGGCATCCTCGCGGGGCGGGACCGGGCGATCGAGGACGAATGCTGAGATGCGAGACTGTGCCCATGCCAGTGCTCGATCCGAATCCCCAGAACGGTCAGAAGAAGCTGCTCCTCGTCTTCGGGACGATGCTTCTCATCTCCGTAGTCATCGGCGTGATCGCCACGATCGCCTCCCCCTGAGCCTGCGGGGGTGGGGCCAGCCCCCCTGTCCCCTAGGGGGCCAGGTTCAGGGTCCAGTGGGTGGGTCACCGGATGGGACGGCCGCCGGCCGGCCCGTAGGTTCTGGGTAACACAGCCGAGGACCCAACGGAGGCGGACATGTCGGCCCGTACGCACACCCGGACCCACCGCCCGGCCGCCACGGACTCCGTCGAGGTCAGGCTGCCGTGGTGGGCCGTCGCGCTGCCCGCACTCGCCTTCGCGGCGCTCCTCCTGCTGATCGTGGAGCCCGGCCAGGCTCACGCCTCGGCCGGCGACCCCGCCCTCGGGCGGCTGCTCGGGCACATCGCGGGGCTGCTGCCCGCCTGACCGGCTCCGTACGCAGCCCGTCGCCCTTCCTTCACCCCCTGCGGGCGAGCACGTCAACACCCTGCGCCCGGAGGCACAATTCGTGCGAAGCTGAGGTGTATGAGCGCCGATACACCTCGCAGGATCGTCCTTCTCAGGCATGCAAAGGCGGAATGGTCGCAGGAGTCCGACCATGAGCGGCCACTGGCGGAACGGGGCAGGAAGGACGCCCCCGTCGCCGGCCGCCGGCTGGCCCATTCAGGGACCGCTTTCGATCTGGCTCTGTGCTCGACCGCCACCAGGACCCGCGAGACCTGGAAGCTCGCGGTCCACGAATTCGCGCAGCGCCCCAGGACCGTGTACGAGGAGAGGCTGTACGAGGCATCCCTCGGCGAACTGATCGCCTTGTTCAACGAGACGCCCGACGACGTGCGGAATCTGCTGGTCATCGGCCACAACCCCGGTATGCACGGTGCCGCGGACGCGCTCAGCGGGTCGGCCGAGAGCGATGCTCTCGCCCGGCTGACCAAGGACGGCTTCCCGACGGCCGCCTATGCCGTCGTCGAGTTCCCGGGCTCGTGGAAGAGCCTGGAACACGGCGCGGGCAAGCTCGTCGAGTACTGGACGCCGAACGACTGAGTACGACGCGCGAAGGGGCCCCGGCACAGCAGCTGTGCCGGGGCCCCTTCGCGCGCGGTCAGTCCACCAGGCCGTCGGCCGTCTCGACCTCTTCGCGGGTGATCCCGAGCAGATACAGCACGGTGTCCAGGAAGGGGACGTTCACCGCCGTGTGGGCGGCTCGGCGGACGACCGGCTTGGCGTTGAAGGCGACACCCAGGCCCGCGGTGTTCAGCATGTCCAGATCGTTGGCACCGTCACCGATCGCCACCGTCTGCGCCAGCGGCACCCCCGCCTGCTCCGCGAAGCTGCGCAGCAGCCGGGCCTTGCCCGCCCGGTCCACGATGTCGCCCACGACCCGGCCGGTGAGCCTGCCGTCGACGACCTCCAGCGTGTTGGCGGAGGCGAAGTCGAGTCCGAGGCGCTCCTTGAGGTCGTCCGTGACCTGGGTGAACCCTCCCGAGACCACGCCCACTTGGTAGCCGAGCCGCTTCAGCGTCCGGATCAGGGTGCGGGCACCGGGGGTCAGCCGGACCTCCGCCCGCACCTTCTCCACCACCGACACGTCGAGCCCCGCCAGCAGCGCCACGCGCGCGTGCAGCGACTGCTCGAAGTCGAGCTCGCCGCGCATCGCCTGCTCGGTCACCGCGGCGACCTCGGCCTCGCAGCCAGCGTGGGCCGCGAACAGCTCGATGACCTCGTCCTGGATGAGCGTCGAGTCCACGTCCATGACGACCAGCCGCTGCGCCCGGCGGCTCAGCCCGGCCGACATGACGGCGATGTCGACACCGATGTCGGCGGCCTCCGTCGCCAGCGCGGTCCGCAGCGCCTCGGTCCCGGTGCCGGACACCGCGAACTCGACGGCGGTGACGGGGTACTTCGCCAGGCGGAAGATCCGGTCGATGTTGCCGCCGGTGGAGGTGATCCTGGCCGCTATCGACGCGGTGGACTCCGCGGTCAGCGGGTGCCCCAGCACGGTCACATGGGAACGGCCGGAGCCGCGGGGACGGTTGTCGCCCGTGCCCGAGATGATCTCGGCCTGCAGCTTCAGCGACTCCGCCCAGCTGTGCACGGTCGCCCGGAGGTCGCCCTCCGTCGTGCCGTCGGGCGTCGGCGAGGTCACCAGGGCGCACAGGACGATGCGGCCACGGGTGACGACCTGCTCGATGTCCACGACGTCGACGGCATAGGCGGCGAGAGTGTCGAAAAGTCCGGCGGTGATGCCCGGCCGGTCCTTCCCGAAGATCTTGACGAGAAGAGTGGGGGCGTCCGTGTCCCGAGGGGACTCGGGGGGCTCAGGAGACCGGGGTGACCGAGGTGGCTGAGATGCGCTCATGGTGGTCCCACCGTATAGGTCGGCGGGTCGGGCCCCGAAGCCGTCCCGAGTGGCGGACAGCCGCAGGCCGTCCCCCGGCGTGGACGCCGGGCCGGGAGACGGGCGCCGCGGATGGGATGCTCCGGACCCTTTTCTCCCGAGTCGCCGAAGGGGACGGAGAGCCTCCGCGCGCTCTTCACGCCGCCCGGCTTTCCGTTACGGGACCGCTCCTGGAATAGTTCCCCACGATGTTCAGCATCCCTAGGCTCCCTGCGACGGGGGCGACACGGGGGACAACTAGTGGGGCGCGGAGTGCCGGAACTCGTACTGGAATTGAATGGAAGGACCTGGGCGCTCGATCCGTCCAGGTCGTACACCCTCGGACGTGATCCGCAGGGCGACCTGATGATCGACGACGCCAGAGTGTCGTGGCGGCATGCCACGATCAGCTGGAACGGTCGCGGCTGGTCCATCGAGGACCACGGCAGCACGAACGGCACCTACGTGCAGGGCCGGCGCATCCAGCAGATGGAGATCGCCCCGGGGACGTCGGTCCACCTGGGCAACGCCACCGACGGCCCGCGCGTGAGCCTCATCGCCCCGGCGGGTGCCGGGGTCCACGGCGGGCAGGCGGCGGGAGCGCAGCAGCAGGCCCCCGTACCTCCCGTGCAGGCACAGCAGGCCCCGGTGCAGCAGCCGCAGCAGCAGGGCGCCGCCGGCTGGCCCGGCGGACCGGCGCAGCAGCAGGCGGGATGGCAGCAGGCACCGCAGATGCAGCAGCCCCCGGTCCCGCACCAGCAGGGCCACGCCAACCCGCCCGGAGCGGGCGGGCCCGGCGCCGTCGCCGGGGGGCCGCCGGTCTACGGCGACCGCAGCCCCACCACGTTCCACCAGCTGGACCTCGGCCGGGTCATGCGCATCGGCCGTGCGCTGGAGAACGAGCTGGTCGTCTCCGACCTGCAGGTCTCGCGCCTGCACGCCGAATTCCGGGCGACGCCCGACGGCCGCTTCGAGATCCGGGACCTCGGGTCCCACAACGGCACGTACGTCAACGGCCAGCCACTCAGCAAGTCCGGCTCCGCCCTCATCGGCCCGAACGACATCGTCGGTGTCGGTCACTCGACCTTCCGGCTGGTCGGGGACCGGCTGGAAGAGTTCGTCGACACCGGTGAGGTCTCCTTCTCGGCCCGCCACCTCACGGTCACGGTGGACGGCGGCAAGGACATCCTCAAGGACGTGTCGTTCGGCGTCCCGGAGAAGTCGTTGATCGCCGTCATCGGCCCCTCGGGCTCCGGCAAGTCCACCCTGCTGAAGGCGCTCACCGGCTACCGGCCCGCCAACCAGGGCGACGTCCTCTACGACAACCGGAACCTGTACAAGCAGTTCGCCGAGCTCAGGCAGCGCATCGGCCTGGTCCCGCAGGACGACATCCTGCACAAGGAACTCACGGTCACCAGGGCTCTGCGGTACGCGGCCAAGCTCCGCTTCCCCGCGGACACCACCGAGGCCGAGCGCACCGCCCGGATCCACGAGGTCCTCGCCGAGCTCAAGCTCGACATCCACAAGGACAAGAAGATCACCTCGCTCTCCGGCGGCCAGCGCAAGCGTGTGTCGGTCGCCCTGGAGCTGCTGACCAAGCCGTCGCTGATCTTCCTGGACGAGCCCACCTCCGGCCTCGACCCGGGCATGGACCGCGATGTCATGCAGCTGCTGCGCGGTCTCGCCGACGACGGCCGTACGGTCCTCGTGGTCACGCACTCCGTGGCCGAGCTGGCCATCTGCGACAAGCTCCTCGTGATGGCGCCCGGCGGGTCCGTCGCCTACTTCGGTCCTCCCGAGGAGGCGCTGAACTTCTTCGGCTACACCAGCTGGGCCGACGTCTTCTCCGCGTTCGAGAACTACCGCGACTACGACTGGGCGGGACGCTGGCGCGGCTCGCAGCACTACCAGATGTACGCCGCGGACATCGACGCCGTCGCCGCGCAGCCGGTGCACATGCCTCCGCCGCAGCAGATCCGCCCCCCGAAGCCGTCGGGCTGGGCGGCCCAGCTGTGGACGCTGATGCGCCGCTACATCTCGGTGATCGCGTCCGACAGGGGCTTCCTCGCTCTGATGGTGATCCTTCCGGCGGTGCTCGGCATCGTCAGCGTGGTCATTCCCGCGGAGTTCGGCCTGGTGGAGCCGGACGTGCCCAACAAGCAGTTCAACGCCAAGGCCGGGACCATCATGCTGATCCTCGCGGTCGGCATGTGCTTCGCCGCCGCGGCCAACTCCGTACGAGAGCTGATCAAGGAGCGGGTGATCTACGAGCGGGAACGGGCCACCGGTCTCTCCCGTTCCGCCTACCTGCTGTCCAAGGTGATCGTCCTCGGTGTGATCACGGCCTTCCAGGGCGTGATCCTCTGCGGGATCGGCTTCTCCACCCGCCAGCTGCCGGAGGAGGGCCTGTTGATGCCCCCCGCCGTGGAGATGTGCCTGTCGATCACCGTGCTCGGCTTCACCTCGATGATGGTCGGCCTGCTGATCTCCGCGCTGGTGAAGACCGCCGAGAAGACCATGCCGCTGCTCGTCATGTTCGCCATCGTCCAGGTCGTCTTCACCGGCGTGCTCTTCCAGGTCTACGGATCCCCGGGCGTGGAGCAGTTCGCCTGGCTGATGCCGTCGCGCTGGGCGGTGGCCGCCGCGGGCACCACGCTGGACCTCGCCCACCTCATGCCGCCGTGGGATCCGGAGCACCCCACCGACCTGGATCCGCTCTGGGAGCACTCGGCCGGGCAGTGGGGGACCAACATCACGGTGATGCTCGTGATGAGCGCCGTCCTCTTCTTCGCGGTCTCGCGGATGCTGCGCCGCCATGAGCCCGAGGTGATGCGCAAGTAACGCCGCCGGGCCCGCACCGGACCCGGAGACGCCCGAGGGCGGCACCCCGCGGGGTGCCGCCCTTCGGCATGTGCCGGCCGGTCACGCGACGCTGCGGACCGGCAGGTCAGCTCTGCCAGGTCATGCTCGGTGCGTGACTCAGTACGCGCTGTCGACGTTGTCGATCGAGCCGTACTTGTCCGCGGCGTAGTTGGCGGCCGCGGTGATGTTGGCGACCGGGTCGTACTGGTCGTGCTTGGTGCCCTTGACGTGGTAGAAGTCGAAGGTCGGCTTGATGACCTGCAGCAGACCCTTCGAGGGGATGCCGTTGATCGCGTTGATGTCCCAGTTGTTGATGGCGCGCGGGTTACCGCTGGACTCGCGGATGATGTTGCGGTGCAGGCCCTCGTACGTACCGGGGATGTTCTTCTTGTCCATGATGGCGAGAGCCTCACGGATCCAGCCGTCAAGGTTGTTGGCGTAGACCGGCTTGCGGTCGGCCGCGCGGCTGGCCTTCTTGGCGGAACGCTTCTTCGCGTCGGCCTTGGCCTTCGCGGCGGCCTTGCTCTTGGCCTCGGCGACGGCCTTGGCCTTCGCCTCCGCCTTGGCGGCGGCCTTCTTCTTCTCGGCGGCGTCCTTGGCCTTGGCCGCGTCGGCGGCCTTCACCAGCTGCTCGGCCGTCGAGTTCTTCTCGATCGAGCCGGCCTGGATGTTCTTGGCCTGCGAGCCGGTGTAGGCGACCGGCGCGGCGGCCGCGGCGGCCTGCGGCTCGGTCGTGGCCGAAGCGTCGTCGGGGACGAGCGAGAAGGCGAGAGCGGCGGCGGCCAGGGTCGAGACCCCCGCGACGGAGAGCTTCTGCGCCTTGTTCAGGCGACGGCTACGGCTGGAGATGCGGGACACGGACATACAGTCGTACCTCTTCGAATTGCAGGGGGTCCTCGGCGAGGACGAGACGGAAGAGCCGAAGCATCTCCGTCGGGGACAGATGCAATTCTTAGCGCCAGCAAAATGGCGTGGCAAAGGTGTGACGTACGAAGCCGGGTAGTGGAACGGGGTCTTGTTCATACCTCCTTGTCCGGTTTGAACCCTGGCAAGTTGCCCGTTTTACGCCAACTATCCGACTTCGTAAGTGACGTGGGTCCTATGCCTGGGCTCACATGGCGACCCCTTCGCGCTCACGAAAAGTTGCTCCAGTAATGCGGAGCGTAAGCGACTTATCGGGCAGGGGGCAGCAGGAGGTGGGCGTCCCCGAACTCGTGCCAGAGATACCGGTGGTCCAGGGCCTGGGCGTACCCCCGCCGCAGCGTCTCCCGCCCCGCGACCGCCTCCAGCATCAGCAGGTGGGACGCCTCCGGCTCGTGCAGCCCGGTCAGCAGCCCGTCCACCACCCGCACCCCCCGCTGCGGCGTCACCACCAGATCCGTCCACCCCGCCGAGGCCCGCACCACCGCGTCCTCGCCCGCCGCGGACTCCAGGGCCCGCACCGCCGTCGTCCCCACGGCGATCACCCTGCCCCCGCCCGCCCGAGCCGCGTTCACCAGCCAGGCCGTGGTGCGCGGCACCTCGAAACGCTCCGGGTAGGGCGGTTCGTGCACCTCGGCCGAGGCCACCCCCGTATGCAGGGTCAGCGGCGCGAACTGCACCCCGCGGCTCACCAGCGCCGCCACCAGACCCGCGGTGAAGGGCCGCGCCGCACTCGGCATCTCCGCCGAACCGCTCCCGTCGGGCGACGGCACGGCGAACACCGTCCGGTACGCCGACAGCGGCTGGTCCCGCTCCGTGTACGCGTACCGGATCGGACGCCCGTACCGGCTCAGCAGACCGGGCACGTCCCGCGGCACCCGCGCCCACCAGAGCCTGGCCCCCTCGCGCGGCCCCAGGGGCTCGTCCAGGACCAGCGCCTCCCCGCCCGGGAGCCGTACCGCCGCTCCCGCCGGCCCGCCGGGGCGCGGCCGGGTCGTCCCGTCACCGTCCGGCCGGCGCAGCTCCACCGCCCACCTGCCGTCCTCACCCCGGGTCGAGAAGTGCACGACGACCCGTTCACCGCCCAGACGCCCGTTGACCGCGGCCGCCAGCGTCATCGAAGTGTTGACCACCAGGACGTCCCCGGCCCGCAGCTCCCCGGGCAGCTCCCTGAACCTCCGGTGCGTGACCGCACCGCCCCGCGAGACCAGCAGCCGCACGTCGTCACGTCCCGCGCCCCGCTGCTCGGCGGGCACCCGCGCCGAAAGCTCCGGAGGCACCCGCAGGGAGTCCAGGGCGGTCACCGCTCCGCCCGCCGGTCCGAGTCCAGCAGCGCGGAGGCCGTGTACCTGCCGCTGGCGGGGCGCAGCTCCAGCAGCCGCACGAAGGCGGGTGCCACGCTCTCCGGACGCGGCCGGGGCCCGGTGTCGTCCGGCACCGCCGCCGTATAGAGGTCCGTCCCCATGTCACCGGGATCCACCGCCCACACCCGCAGGCCCGGCTCCTCCTCGCCGAGCACCGCGGCCAGCTGGTCGAGCGCCGCCTTCGACGCCCCGTAACCGCCCCACGTCCCGTACGGCTCGGTGGCCGCGTCCGAGCTCACCGTGACCACCGCCCCGGCCGCCGAGGCCCGCAGCAGCGGCAGAGCCTCCTGCACGAGCCCGAGTGCCGCGACCACGTTCGTCTCCAGCGCCTGCCGCAGTCCCGCCGGCGGCAGCGCCTCCAGCCGCACGAGCGGCTCGGCGCCCAGCGCGCTCGCGTTGCTCACCAGTACGTCGAGACCGCCCAGCTCCCCGGCGGCGGCCGCCAGAGCCGCACGGTGCGCCGGATCCGTGACGTCCCCGGCCACCGGCACCACGCGTGTCCCGTACCGGCCGCCCAGCTCCGCGGCCGTCGCCCGGAGCACCTCCTCCGACCTGGCGCCCAGCACCAGATCCCAGCCCCTCCCCGCCAGAGCCGCGCCGAGCGCGCGCCCCAGCCCCTTCGAACCGCCCGTGATCATCGCGATCGGCATGACAGCCATCCCCTCGACCCTCGTGGAGTTCCGACGGCACCAACGTAGGAACGGGGCGCGGCCCGCCGCCTCGTCCATCGGCCGCAGCCGCGTACGGCACTTGGGACTAGGTCCGGAGCCCCGTACGACGGTGGTCCACAGCCCGATACGGGGGTGGTGGGCCCGCCGGTACGGTGAACACATGAGTCATCGCCCACCGTCGGGCCTCGCAGCTGTCAGCGCCGCGCTGCTCGCCATGAGCCGGCACCTGGAGATGAGGGACGTCCTCAAGACGATCGTCGCCTCCGCCCGCGAACTGCTGGACGCCGAGTACGCCGCCCTCGGCGTGCCGGACGACCACGGTGGCTTCGCCCAGTTCGTCGTCGACGGCGTCAGCGACGAACAGTGGAAGGCCATCGGGCCGCTGCCCCGCCAGCACGGCATCCTCGCGGCGATGCTCCACGAGGCGAAGCCCCAGCGGCTCGCCGATGTCCGCGAGGACCCCCGCTTCGAGGGGTGGCCCGACGCGCACCCCGACATGTCCGACTTCCTCGGGCTGCCCATCCAGGACGGCGACGAGACGATCGGCGCGCTCTTCCTCGCCAACAAGCGCTGCCCCGGCCCGACGGGCGGCTGCAACTTCACCGAGGAGGACGAGGAGCTCCTCGGGATCCTCGCCCAGCACGCCGCGATCGCCCTCACCAACGCCCGGCTCTACGAACGCAGCCGTGAGCTCACCATCGCCGAGGAGCGCTCACGGCTCGCGCACGAGCTGCACGACGCGGTCAGCCAGAAGCTCTTCTCGCTCCGGCTCACCGCCCAGGCCGCCGCGGCCCTCGTCGACCGCGACCCGGTGCGCGCCAAGGGCGAGCTCCAGCAGGTCGCCACCCTGGCCGGGGAGGCCGTGGACGAGCTGCGCGCGGCCGTCGTCGAGCTGCGCCCCGCCGCCCTGGACGAGGACGGCCTGGTCGCCACGCTCCGTACCCAGATCCAGGTCATGGACCGCGCCCACACCGCCCGGGTCACCTTCGAGAGCGCGGGGGTACGCGCCCTGCCCGCCGCCCAGGAGGAGGCGATCCTCCGGGTCGCCCAGGAGGCCCTGCACAACGCCCTGCGCCACTCGGGCGCCGGGCAGGTCGCCGTCACCCTGAGCCGGCACACCTCGTCCACGGTGCTGCGGATCACCGACGACGGCCGCGGCTTCGACACCCACGCCGTCCGGCGCGCGGGTCGTCATCTGGGGCTCGTCTCGATGCGGCACCGGGCCGGCGGCGTCGGCGGCCGCCTCACCGTCGCTTCGGAGCCCGGCAAGGGCACCACGGTCCAGATGGAGGTCCCCTGTGGCTGACAAGATCATCAAGGTGCTCCTGGTCGACGACCACCAGGTGGTCCGCCGGGGTCTGCGCACGTTCCTCGAGATCCAGGACGACATAGAGGTCGTAGGGGAGGCGTCGGACGGGGCCGAGGGCGTCGCCAGGACCGAGGAGCTCCGGCCGGACGTGGTCCTGATGGACATCAAGATGCCGGGTACGGACGGCATCGAGGCGCTCCGCAGGCTCAGGGAGCTGGAGAACCCCGCCAAGGTGCTGATCGTCACCAGCTTCACCGAGCAGCGCACGGTGGTGCCCGCCCTGCGGGCGGGCGCATCGGGTTACGTGTACAAGGACGTCGACCCGGACGCCCTGGCCGGGGCCATCCGCTCGGTCCACGCGGGCCATGTCCTGCTCCAGCCGGAGGTCGCCGGCGCGCTGCTGGCCCAGGACGACACCGGGAACGGCACGGGGCGGGGGAGCACTCTGACCGAGCGGGAGCGGGAGGTGCTCGGACTGATCGCCGACGGCCGCTCCAACCGGGAGATCGCCCGCGCGCTGGTCCTGTCGGAGAAGACCGTGAAGACGCACGTCTCGAACATCCTGATGAAGCTCGACCTGTCGGACAGGACCCAGGCCGCGCTGTGGGCGGTCCGACACGGAGCAGCCGGCTGACTCGGGCGCCCCTGCGACGGAGGCCCGTACGCCGGACCGTTCCCGGGACCCGTTCCCGGACAAGCGGACGGTTCCACTTCAGTCCGAGTTTCATACTGTCGGGTGTATGTCACCCGTACGGCGCACCCTGCGAGGCGTGACGGCGTTCTCCATGCGTGCTGCGGCGGTCGGCCGCAGCGACGCGAGGAGGATCCTGAAGTGAAGAACCTGAAGAAGGCCGCAACCGTCACCATGATCGCGGGCGGACTCATCGCCGCCGGTGCCGGAGCCGCCTCCGCCACGGGCCACAGCGGCGCCGGTGCCCACGGCACGGCCGTCGGCTCCCCGGGCGTCGTCTCGGGCAACCTCGTCCAGGTCCCGGTGAGCATCCCGGTGAACGTGGTCGGCAACACGGTCAACGTGGTGGGCCTGCTCAACCCGGCCTTCGGCAACTTCGGCCTGAACGGCTGACCGACGCCTCGCACTCGGCCGCCCGGGCGCGCTCACCCGAGCGCGCCCGGGCGGCCGGGGCCCCGGCGTCCGCCTCGTCCGCTACCGCCCCCGCTCCTCCACGTACGCGTTGTACGCCGCGACCTGCGCCCGCCGGGCCACCCGCTCCACCGGCCGCAGCGCCTCGCCCCGGGCCGCGATCTCGGAAGCGCTCACCGCTCCGCCGTGCCCGTTCTCATGGGCCACCGACACCAGTAGCCCCACGCGCTGAGCCAGCTCCAGCACCCTGACCGCCCGAGGCGGATAGCCCGGGGCCAGCACCTCCCGCCCCCGCTCCGCCCGCGCCCGGTAGGCATCCACCGCGGCCTCCGCCACCGGGCCGGACCCGGCGACATCCAGCCGCGACAGCACCGCCGTCGCGTCCCGCAGCGCCTCGGCGAGCTCCCGCTCCGCCTCGCCGAGCGACGGCACATCGGCAGGTGGCGCCTCCCGCACCGGCAGGCAGCGCCACACCGTCTCGACATGCAGATCCCCGGCGGGCCCCACCTCGCTCACCTCCGGTACGAGCCCGTACGGCGCCCCGGATGTGACCACCGCCTCCTCCGCCTCCAGCGCCCGGGCATTGAAGTCCGGCGGCCCGCTGAGCCCCAGCGGATGCCCGGGCACCGGCAGCGCGACCCGGAAACCGGTCGCACCGAGCCCTCTCAGCCGGCCGAGCGCCAGCGTGAGCCCGACGGGCCCCGCCTCACCGGGCAGCCCCTCGACGCGGTGCACCGCGTCCTCGCCGACGATCGCGAGCGCCGCGTCGTCCGGTGACACAAGTCCGGCCAAAAGCGCGTTTCCCCATGCGGCGAGCCGCCCTGAGCGTGGTTCCGAAAGCATGGGGAACAGCCTAGGGAACGGCCCCAGGACTTGAGCACTCCTCGGGTGGCGTAGGTTTTCCCTGGGAGCTGTGCCCACAGGCACGCGACGATCTCGACACTGTATGGGGAGACAACGCGCCATGAGCGATGTACTGGAGCTGGTGGACGTATCCGTGGTCCGCGACGGACGCGCTCTGGTGGACGACGTCTCCTGGTCGGTCAAGGAGGGGGAGCGCTGGGTCATCCTCGGACCGAACGGCGCCGGCAAGACCACCCTCCTCAACATCGCCTCCAGCTACCTCTTCCCGAGCACCGGCACGGCTAAGATCCTCGGTGAGAGGCTCGGCGGGGTCGGCACCGACGTCTTCGAGCTCCGCCCCCGCATCGGCATCGCCGGCGTGGCCATGGCCGAAAAGCTCCCCAAGCGGCAGACCGTGCTGCAGACGGTGCTCACCGCCGCATACGGCATGACCGCGACCTGGCACGAGAACTACGAGGCCGTCGACGAGGAGCGCGCCCGCGCCTTCCTCGACCGCCTCGGCATGACCGAGTTCCTCGACCGCAAGTTCGGCACGCTCTCCGAGGGCGAGCGCAAGCGCACCCTCATCGCCCGCGCCATGATGACCGACCCCGAGCTGCTCCTCCTCGACGAGCCCGCCGCCGGGCTCGACCTCGGCGGGCGCGAGGACCTGGTCCGCCGGCTCGGCAGGCTGGCCCGTGACCCGTACGCCCCCTCCATGGTCATGGTCACCCACCATGTCGAGGAGATCGCGCCCGGCTTCACCCACGTCCTGATGATCCGTCAGGGCAAGGTGCTCGCCGCGGGCCCCATGGAGACCGAGCTCAGCTCCCGGAACCTCTCGCTCTGCTTCGGGCTGCCGCTCGTCGTCGAGCACCGCGGCGACCGCTACACCGCACACGGACTGCCCCTCGGCCAGTAGTCGCACCACAGCCAACCTCCTCTGCGCCCTGTCGGGGAAGGCACTCGCGGTCCTACGATGACCATGTGGACATCGACGCGTGGGTGTGGTGGCTGATCGGCGCGGTGGGACTGGGTATCCCCCTCGTCCTGACCGCGATGCCCGAATTCGGGATGTTCGCCGTCGGAGCGGTGGCCGCGGCCGTCGTGGCGGCCCTCGGCGGCGGCATCGTCGCCCAAGTCCTGGTGTTCGTCGTGGTGTCGGTCGCGCTGATCGCGGTCGTCCGCCCGATCGCGGCCAGACACCGGGCGTCCAGGCCCGGCGAGGCCACCGGCATCGACGCTCTGAAAGGCCGTCAGGCCGTCGTCCTGGAACGGGTGGACGGCAGCGGCGGGCGCATCAAGCTCGCCGGCGAGGTCTGGTCCGCACGCTCCCTCGACGGCGACCAGACCTTCGAACCCGGCCGTCAGGTGGACGTCGTGGACATCGACGGTGCAACGGCCGTCGTCATGTGAGCGAACCGGTCACACGGCAGGCCGCAGTCTGCCAAACTCGAAGTCGATCATCATGAGAACGAAACCGTCTTGACCGCTCGACCTCGATCACCGCGATCCGTCGGCAACCGAAGGGCACGAGGCACACGATGCAACCGATCATCATCGTCCTGATCATTCTGGTGGTGCTCGTCTTCATCGCCCTGATCAAGACGATCCAGGTCATCCCGCAGGCCAGTGCCGCCATCGTGGAGCGCTTCGGCCGCTACACCCGCACGCTCAACGCCGGGCTGAACATCGTCGTCCCGTTCATCGACTCGATCCGCAACAGGATCGACCTCCGCGAACAGGTCGTCCCCTTCCCGCCCCAGCCGGTGATCACCCAGGACAACCTCGTCGTCAACATCGACACCGTCATCTACTACCAGGTGACCGACGCCCGCGCCGCGACATACGAAGTCGCAAGCTACATCCAGGCGATCGAGCAGCTCACCGTCACCACGCTCCGCAACATCATCGGCGGCATGGACCTCGAGCGGACCCTGACCTCCCGCGAGGAGATCAACGCCGCGCTGCGCGGAGTCCTCGACGAGGCCACCGGCAAGTGGGGCATCCGCGTCAACCGTGTCGAGCTCAAGGCCATCGAACCGCCCACCTCCATCCAGGACTCGATGGAGAAGCAGATGCGCGCGGACCGTGACAAGCGCGCCGCCATCCTCACCGCCGAAGGCATCAGGCAGTCCGCGATCCTCACCGCGGAGGGCGAGAAGCAGTCCGCGATCCTGCGCGCCGAAGGTGAGGCCAAGGCGTCCGCGCTGCGCGCCGAGGGTGAAGCACAGGCGATCCGTACGGTCTTCGAGTCCATCCACGCCGGAGACCCGGACCAGAAGCTCCTCTCGTACCAGTACCTCCAGATGCTCCCCAAGATCGCCGAGGGCGACGCCAACAAGCTCTGGATCGTGCCCAGCGAGATCGGCGACGCCCTGAAGGGCCTCAGCGGTGCGTTCGGCAACTTCGGCGGCGGCGCCCCCGGCTTCAACACCGGTACGGAACGCCGGGAGCAGCCCCCGGTCGACTGACCCGGAAACACCTTCGTGCATGATCAGTGAGGCCCCTCGACCTTCATGGCGGGGAGGCGTCACTGACCATCGAAGGAGATGGCCTTGTCCATCTGGGAAATGCTCGCGGTCTTCGCGGCCGGGATCGGCGCGGGCACGATCAACACCATCGTCGGCTCGGGAACGCTGATCACGTTCCCCGTCCTGCTCGCCACCGGACTGCCGCCGGTCACCGCGACCGTGTCCAACGCACTCGGCCTGATCCCCGGCTCCATCAGCGGCGCCATCGGCTACCGCGAGGAACTCGCCGGCCAGCGCCGCCGCATACTGAAGCTGAGCGCCGGGGCGCTGATCGGCGGACTCACGGGGGCCACCCTCCTGCTCGCCCTGCCCTCCACCGCGTTCGAGACGATCGTCCCCGTTCTCGTCACCCTCGCGCTGGTGCTGGTCATCCTGCAGCCCCGCATCAGCAGAGCGGTACAGCGCCGCCGCGACCGCAACGGCACCCCCGCCCGCCTCGACGGCGGGCCCCTGCTCTTCACCGGAATCATGCTCGCCAGCGTCTACGGCGGCTACTTCACGGCGGCCCAGGGCATCATCTACCTCTCCCTGATGGGCATGCTGCTCGACGACACGATGCAGCGCCTCAA
This sequence comes from Streptomyces sp. NBC_01166, assembly GCF_045039765.1. Classification (NCBI taxonomy): domain Bacteria; kingdom Bacillati; phylum Actinomycetota; class Actinomycetes; order Kitasatosporales; family Streptomycetaceae; genus Streptomyces; species Streptomyces sp. NBC_01166. The sequence goes on along the minus strand of NZ_CP108613.1, from coordinate 1,978,497 downwards.
CGCCGTCAAGAACGTCCTCGCCGCCGTCGTCAACAGCGTCGCCGCGCTCTTCTTCCTCTTCGTCGCACACTTCGACTGGACGGCTGTCGTGCTCATCGCGGTCGGCTCCGCGATCGGCGGCCAGATAGGTGCCAGGGTCGGCCGCCGGCTCAGCCCGGTCTTCCTGCGCTCCCTGATCGTGGTCGTCGGTACCGCGGCCATCGTCCAACTGCTGCTGCGCTGACGGACGGAGCCCGTCCCTCCGGTACGAGGGACGGGCTCCGCACATCTTCGTATGGGGGAGACGCGGCGCCTACGCCGCGGAGCGTGCCAGCCACTCCGGCAGCGCCGACCGGCCACCGGCACCCAGCGCGAGCAGCATCGCGTCCGCCGGCGAGGGCACGAACGGCTCCCGCAGCAGCGGCATGCCCGCCTGCTCCGGCGTCCGCGCCGCCTTGCGGTGGTTGTCCTCCGCGCACGAGGCCACGGTGTTCAGCCAGGTGTCCTGGCCGCCCTGGGCCCGCGGGACCACATGGTCCACGGTGCTCGCCCGCCGCCCGCAGTACGCGCACCGGTGCTGGTCCCGTATGAGGACACCCCTTCTGGACCACGGCGCGTGTCTTCGGAACGGCACCCGTACGTACCGGCAGAGCCTGATCACCCGGGGCACCGGAATGTCCACGGCGGCACCACGCATACGGAGCCCGGGATGCGACTGCTCGACCACAGCCTTGTCCTGCAGGATCAGAACCACCGCACGGTTGAGCGTCACCGTCGACAGTGGCTCGAAGCTCGCGTTGAGTACAAGTGTGTCCCGCATCCTGCCCACCTCCCGTGTGCCGCCCGTCTGTCGGCGGGCCCGGATCAACTCTGTCCGGGCGAGCCGTGATGGACAACGCAATAAAAAGTGCCCTGCCCTGATCTCTCCAAGACCAGGGCAGGGCAAACAGCAGGCGAACCTTCAGCTTTCGGGAGCGGCGTACTCCCCGATCAGCTGGGCACGGCCCAGTGTGTGGAACCGGAGGTTGAATCCGACCACGGCGGGCGAGGCGTCGCTGTCGGGACCGAGCTTCTCCGTGTCCACCGCGTACACGGTGAAGACGTAGCGGTGGTTCTCACCCGCGGGGGGCGCGGCACCGCCGAACTCCTTCGCCCCGTAGTCGTTGCGGGCCTGGACGGCCCCCTCGGGCAGACCCTCGAACGCCCCGCTGCCCGCGCCGGCGGGAAGCTCGGCGACCGAGGCGGGGATGTCGAACACCACCCAGTGCCAGAATCCGCTGCCCGTGGGGGCGTCAGGGTCGAAGCACGTCACGGCGAAGCTCTTCGTCTCCGCGGGGAAGCCCTCCCACCGCAGCTGCGGCGAGGTGTTCCCCGCCGCGAACACCTGGGCGTCCGCGAGTACGGCTCCCGGCGCGAGGTCCTCGCTCACCACGGTGAACGAGGGGACCTCGGGATGGAAGTCGTGCGGCAGCGGCGCCCTCTTCGGCTCGGTCACGTCAGCACCTCTCCTGATCGGCTGTGCGTTCTTCCCACCGACCCTAGAGGGTGTGTCAGAGCCAGTTGCGCTGGCCGCCGACCTGCGCGAGCCACTGGTTGAGGTACGCGGCCCAGTCGGTGCCCTGGAAGTCGTTGAGGCCCACCTTGAAGGCACGGTAGGAGTCGCTGCCCTCGCTGAAGAGCCCCGGCTTCTTGTCCATCTCCAGGATGACGTCCATCTCGCGGTCGTCCGCGACGAAGGTCAGCTCCACCTGGTTCAGCCCCCGGTACTGCTGCGGGGGGACGAACTCGATCTCCTGGTAGAACGGCAGGCGCTGGCGCGTGCCGCGGATGTGGCCGCGCTCCATGTCGGCACTGCGGAAGCCGAAGCCCAGCTGCCCGAAGGCGTCCAGGATCGCCTGCTGCGCGGGCAGCGGGTGCACGTTGACCGGGTCCAGGTCGCCGGAGTCCAGGGCGCGCGCGATCTCCAGCTCCGTGGTCACCCCGATGTTCATGCCGTGCAGCTGCTGCCCGGCGAACATGGTGATGGGCGTCTCCCAGGGGATCTCCAGCCCGAACGGCACGACGTGCACGGCGCCCGCCTGCGCCTCGAAGGCGCCACCGAGGCGCAGCTTGGCGAACTCGATGTCCTGCTTGGTCTCCTGGTCGCCGCCCTCGACCTCGACCCGCGCCTGCAGACCGACCGAGAGTCCCTCGATCTGCTGGTCCACGGACCCGCCCTGGATCCGCACCTCGCCCTGGACCACCCCGCCAGGGACGACATTGATTTCGGTGAGTTCGGTCTCGACCGAAGCACCGCCGGCACCCATGCTCGCGAGCAGCCGCTTGAAGCCCATGTTTTTCCTCCTAGGTCCTGTCCCCTACATACGCGCCATGACCGTAGCCGGTTCCCGTCGTCGCGATCCCAGTACCCTCGGACGCCATGGACGAGGGCATGGACCGTACGCCGCTCACGCGGGAATTCTTCGACAGGCCCGTCCTGGAGGCGGCACCGGATCTCCTGGGCGAGACCGATCGGGGCTCCCACGCCTTCCGGGGCCGGACGGCTCGCAACAGTGTGATGTCCGGGCCGCCGGGGCACCCGTACGTCTACTTCACGTACGGCACGTCAAGGCGGTCAGCATGAACATCGATCTCCTCGCCCATCCTGCCGAAGAGGTTGCCCCCAGGCTGCTCGGGAGTGTCCTCACCTGCAAGACCCCCGAGGGAACCGTGAGCATCGCCATCACGGAGACCGAGGCGTATTCCGGTACGGCTGACCCGGCCTCCCATGCCTACCGGGGCCGTACACCCCGTAACGCCGTCATGTTCGGGCCCGCAGGACATCTGTACGTCTACCGGTCCCACGGTCTTCACTGGTGCGCCAACGTCGCTACCGGGACGGACGGCATCGCCTCCGCCGTCCTCATCCGGGCAGGCAGGGTCATCGAGGGGGAAGACCTGGCACGCAAGCGGCGAGGGGAGAAGGTCGAGAGCACACGCCTTGCCCGAGGTCCGGGAAACTTCTGCCAGGCACTCGGCATCACGGCGGAGCACAACGGCGCAGACCTCCTGACAGGTACCTCGGTCGTGTTGTCGAAGGGTGAGGCTGTACCTGCCGCGCTCATCCAGGTCGGCCCTCGGGTGGGCGTGAGCAAGGCCCATGACTGGCAACACCGTTTCTACCTCGCCGGTGACCCGACGGTATCGGCGTACCGGCTGAGCCCGAGAGCCAAACCGTCCGCCGGAGCCTGAGCCGCTGTGTGCCTCGCTCGCGGCTCGCTCGTGATTCGGCACGGTGGTGCCGTGGCTGACCGAGGATGAGGCAGGGCCCGAGTCCGGCCGGAGCATCCTCTGCTGGACGAAGCCCTGACGCACCGGACGCCGATCTACTGACCGGCCCGGGGCCCGTCCGGCTGACGGGCCGGCGAGATCGGCACGGGGCGGACACGGCCCGCAAACGTCGATTCTCGGCCCAGCACGACAGAGAAATGGCCAAAGGCCCCGCCACGTCCGGCCACCGCCCTCGACGTCGGCCGCGCTGAACGGCGTCGATGTGGTGGCGGGCCGAAGGCTCCCTCTGTCCGTCCTGCGAGGCTTCCCGTCGCCCCGACCAGGTGCGGAACGGTCCTCGCACGGGTGTGGCGGAGACAGCCCTCACCCCTCGTGGCGCCTCTGGACCGATGGCGACCCCATGGTCAGCCCCTCCCGCGCCCATGCGCCGCGCCGTAGGGCAACTTGACTCGCCCCTGCTGTTTCCCTAATGTAGTCCGAGCCGCTTGAACGGATGCAGTTGTTCTTGGCGCGGTCCATCGGACCGGGTCGAAGCATCGTGAGAGGGCCAACCACTACTTACGATTCACCCCTGGCGGGTGCAATTTCGGCATGCCGAAATTCGCCCATCGACTCGATTATGAGTCGCCGAGGAAATCGGCTAATGTAGTGACCACGCCGAAAGGGAAACGCGAAAGCGAAGAACTGGAAAGCGATTGAGCAGGAACCCGCTTCGACCGGGAATCGGACACGAAAGAGTCTGATAGAGTCGGAAACGCAAGAACGAAGGGAAGCGCCCGGAGGGCCCCGGTGAAACGGGACCGAAGGAAGCGTCCGTTCCTTGAGAACTCAACAGCGTGCCAAAAGTCAACGCCAAATATGTTGATACCCCGGCCCACTTCGGTGGGTTGGTGGTTCCTTTGAAGTCCTACCGGCCCATGTGGCAGGTAGGCAACATCAGCGAGGACGCAGTGGATTGCCAACCCTATTCCGGTTGGTTGTCCCGCTCTTTTATGGTGCTCTCCCGATTACGGGAAAACATTCATGGAGAGTTTGATCCTGGCTCAGGACGAACGCTGGCGGCGTGCTTAACACATGCAAGTCGAACGATGAAGCCCTTCGGGGTGGATTAGTGGCGAACGGGTGAGTAACACGTGGGCAATCTGCCCTTCACTCTGGGACAAGCCCTGGAAACGGGGTCTAATACCGGATAACACTCTGTCCCTCATGGGGCGGGGTTAAAAGCTCCGGCGGTGAAGGATGAGCCCGCGGCCTATCAGCTTGTTGGTGGGGTAATGGCCTACCAAGGCGACGACGGGTAGCCGGCCTGAGAGGGCGACCGGCCACACTGGGACTGAGACACGGCCCAGACTCCTACGGGAGGCAGCAGTGGGGAATATTGCACAATGGGCGAAAGCCTGATGCAGCGACGCCGCGTGAGGGATGACGGCCTTCGGGTTGTAAACCTCTTTCAGCAGGGAAGAAGCGAAAGTGACGGTACCTGCAGAAGAAGCACCGGCTAACTACGTGCCAGCAGCCGCGGTAATACGTAGGGTGCGAGCGTTGTCCGGAATTATTGGGCGTAAAGAGCTCGTAGGCGGCTTGTCACGTCGGATGTGAAAGCTCGGGGCTTAACCCCGAGTCTGCATTCGATACGGGCTAGCTAGAGTGTGGTAGGGGAGATCGGAATTCCTGGTGTAGCGGTGAAATGCGCAGATATCAGGAGGAACACCGGTGGCGAAGGCGGATCTCTGGGCCATTACTGACGCTGAGGAGCGAAAGCGTGGGGAGCGAACAGGATTAGATACCCTGGTAGTCCACGCCGTAAACGTTGGGAACTAGGTGTTGGCGACATTCCACGTCGTCGGTGCCGCAGCTAACGCATTAAGTTCCCCGCCTGGGGAGTACGGCCGCAAGGCTAAAACTCAAAGGAATTGACGGGGGCCCGCACAAGCAGCGGAGCATGTGGCTTAATTCGACGCAACGCGAAGAACCTTACCAAGGCTTGACATATACCGGAAAGCATCAGAGATGGTGCCCCCCTTGTGGTCGGTATACAGGTGGTGCATGGCTGTCGTCAGCTCGTGTCGTGAGATGTTGGGTTAAGTCCCGCAACGAGCGCAACCCTTGTTCTGTGTTGCCAGCATGCCCTTCGGGGTGATGGGGACTCACAGGAGACTGCCGGGGTCAACTCGGAGGAAGGTGGGGACGACGTCAAGTCATCATGCCCCTTATGTCTTGGGCTGCACACGTGCTACAATGGCCGGTACAATGAGCTGCGATGCCGCGAGGCGGAGCGAATCTCAAAAAGCCGGTCTCAGTTCGGATTGGGGTCTGCAACTCGACCCCATGAAGTCGGAGTTGCTAGTAATCGCAGATCAGCATTGCTGCGGTGAATACGTTCCCGGGCCTTGTACACACCGCCCGTCACGTCACGAAAGTCGGTAACACCCGAAGCCGGTGGCCCAACCCCTTGTGGGAGGGAGCTGTCGAAGGTGGGACTGGCGATTGGGACGAAGTCGTAACAAGGTAGCCGTACCGGAAGGTGCGGCTGGATCACCTCCTTTCTAAGGAGCATCTAGGTTCTCTTCGGGGAATCCAGAGACCATTTCGTCGGCAAATGTTCGACGGTGGTTGCTCAAGGGTGGAACGTTGACTATTCGGCACGATGAGCACGGTTTCGTTAGTACTGCTTCGGCGTGGAAAACGGGAACGGGTTGATCGGGTCGGGCACGCTGTTGGGTATCTGAAGGTACGGGCTCGTTTGAGTCTGTCCCTTTGGTTGCCGGCCCCAGTGAACTCGCCTGTAAGGGTGGGGTGATGGGTGGCTGGTCGTTGTTTGAGAACTGCACAGTGGACGCGAGCATCTGTGGCCAAGTTTTTAAGGGCGCACGGTGGATGCCTTGGCACCAGGAACCGATGAAGGACGTGGGAGGCCACGATAGTCCCCGGGGAGCTGTCAACCAAGCTTTGATCCGGGGGTTTCCGAATGGGGAAACCCGGCAGTCGTCATGGGCTGTCACCCGCTGCTGAACACATAGGCAGTGTGGAGGGAACGAGGGGAAGTGAAACATCTCAGTACCCTCAGGAAGAGAAAACAACCGTGATTCCGGGAGTAGTGGCGAGCGAAACTGGATGAGGCCAAACCGTATGCGTGTGATACCCGGCAGGGGTTGCGCATACGGGGTTGTGGGATCTCTTTTTCACAGTCTGCCGGCTGTGAGGCGAGTCAGAAACCGTTGATGTAGGCGAAGGACATGCGAAAGGTCCGGCGTAGAGGGTAAGACCCCCGTAGCTGAAACATCAACGGCTCGTTTAAGAGACACCCAAGTAGCACGGGGCCCGAGAAATCCCGTGTGAATCTGGCGGGACCACCCGCTAAGCCTAAATATTCCCTGGTGACCGATAGCGGATAGTACCGTGAGGGAATGGTGAAAAGTACCGCGGGAGCGGAGTGAAATAGTACCTGAAACCGTGTGCCTACAAGCCGTGGGAGCGTCGCTGTATGTGCTTGCACATGCAGTCGTGACTGCGTGCCTTTTGAAGAATGAGCCTGCGAGTTAGCGGTGTGTAGCGAGGTTAACCCGTGTGGGGAAGCCGTAGCGAAAGCGAGTCCGAATAGGGCGATTGAGTTGCACGCTCTAGACCCGAAGCGGAGTGATCTAGCCATGGGCAGGTTGAAGCGGAGGTAAGACTTCGTGGAGGACCGAACCCACCAGGGTTGAAAACCTGGGGGATGACCTGTGGTTAGGGGTGAAAGGCCAATCAAACTCCGTGATAGCTGGTTCTCCCCGAAATGCATTTAGGTGCAGCGTCGTGTGTTTCTTGCCGGAGGTAGAGCACTGGATAGGCGATGGGCCCTACCGGGTTACTGACCTTAGCCAAACTCCGAATGCCGGTAAGTGAGAGCACGGCAGTGAGACTGTGGGGGATAAGCTCCATGGTCGAGAGGGAAACAGCCCAGAGCATCGACTAAGGCCCCTAAGCGTACGCTAAGTGGGAAAGGATGTGGAGTCGCAGAGACAACCAGGAGGTTGGCTTAGAAGCAGCCACCCTTGAAAGAGTGCGTAATAGCTCACTGGTCAAGTGATTCCGCGCCGACAATGTAGCGGGGCTCAAGCGTACCGCCGAAGTCGTGTCATTCACACATATAGGGCCAACGCCTGTGTGGATGGGTAGGGGAGCGTCGTGTGCCGGGTGAAGCAGCCGCGGAAGCGAGTTGTGGACGGTTCACGAGTGAGAATGCAGGCATGAGTAGCGATACACACGTGAGAAACGTGTGCGCCGATTGACTAAGGGTTCCTGGGTCAAGCTGATCTGCCCAGGGTAAGTCGGGACCTAAGGCGAGGCCGACAGGCGTAGTCGATGGACAACCGGTTGATATTCCGGTACCCGCTTTGAAACGCCCAATACTGAATCAGGCGATGCTAAGTCCGTGAAGCCGGCCCGATCTCTTCGGAGTTGAGGGTAGTGGTGGAGCCGACGAACCAGACTTGTACTAGGTAAGCGATGGGGTGACGCAGGAAGGTAGTCCAACCCGGGCGATGGTTGTTCCCGGGGTAAGGGTGTAGGCCGTGTGGTAGGTAAATCCGTCACACATTAAGGCTGAGACCTGATGCCGAGCCGATTGTGGTGAAGTGGATGATCCTATGCTGTCGAGAAAAGCCTCTAGCGAGTTTCATGGCGGCCCGTACCCTAAACCGACTCAGGTAGTCAGGTAGAGAATACCGAGGCGTTCGGGTGAACTATGGTTAAGGAACTCGGCAAAATGCCCCCGTAACTTCGGGAGAAGGGGGGCCATCACTGGTGATCCGATTTACTCGGTGAGCTGGGGGTGGCCGCAGAGACCAGCGAGAAGCGACTGTTTACTAAAAACACAGGTCCGTGCGAAGCCGTAAGGCGATGTATACGGACTGACGCCTGCCCGGTGCTGGAACGTTAAGGGGACCGGTTAGTGCACTTTCGGGTGTGCGAAGCTGAGAACTTAAGCGCCAGTAAACGGCGGTGGTAACTATAACCATCCTAAGGTAGCGAAATTCCTTGTCGGGTAAGTTCCGACCTGCACGAATGGCGTAACGACTTCTCGACTGTCTCAACCATAGGCCCGGTGAAATTGCACTACGAGTAAAGATGCTCGTTTCGCGCAGCAGGACGGAAAGACCCCGGGACCTTTACTATAGTTTGATATTGGTGTTCGGTTCGGCTTGTGTAGGATAGGTGGGAGACTTTGAAGCGGCCACGCCAGTGGTTGTGGAGTCGTCGTTGAAATACCACTCTGGTCGTGCTGGATGTCTAACCTGGGTCCGTGATCCGGATCAGGGACAGTGTCTGATGGGTAGTTTAACTGGGGCGGTTGCCTCCTAAAGAGTAACGGAGGCGCCCAAAGGTTCCCTCAGCCTGGTTGGCAATCAGGTGTTGAGTGTAAGTGCACAAGGGAGCTTGACTGTGAGACCGACGGGTCGAGCAGGGACGAAAGTCGGGACTAGTGATCCGGCAGTGGCTTGTGGAAGCGCTGTCGCTCAACGGATAAAAGGTACCCCGGGGATAACAGGCTGATCTTCCCCAAGAGTCCATATCGACGGGATGGTTTGGCACCTCGATGTCGGCTCGTCGCATCCTGGGGCTGGAGTCGGTCCCAAGGGTTGGGCTGTTCGCCCATTAAAGCGGTACGCGAGCTGGGTTTAGAACGTCGTGAGACAGTTCGGTCCCTATCCGCTGTGCGCGTAGGAATATTGAGAAGGGCTGTCCCTAGTACGAGAGGACCGGGACGGACGAACCTCTGGTGTGCCAGTTGTCCTGCCAAGGGCATGGCTGGTTGGCTACGTTCGGAAAGGATAACCGCTGAAAGCATCTAAGCGGGAAGCCTGCTTCGAGATGAGTATTCCCACCACCTTGAGTGGTTAAGGCTCCCAGTAGACGACTGGGTTGATAGGCCAGATGTGGAAGCCCGGTAACGGGTGGAGCTGACTGGTACTAATAGGCCGAGGGCTTGTCCTCAGTTGCTCGCGTCCACTGTGTTGTTCCCAGGCCACGAACTGTCGTGCTGGTTGAACAACTACTTAAACTGAAAAGTGTGCTTGTTCGCTAAGTGCCGATACTCCGCATTGCGGAGTGGCCGATAGTGTTTCGGTGGTCATTGCGTTAGGGAAACGCCCGGTTACATTCCGAACCCGGAAGCTAAGCCTTTCAGCGCCGATGGTACTGCAGGGGGGACCCTGTGGGAGAGTAGGACGCCGCCGAACAATCTTTCAGGACCCTTGGTCCCAGCGTTCATGCTGGGGCCAGGGGTCCTTTTTGTTTTGCCGAAGCGCGTCGGATGGTCGGCTGCGCGAGAATGTCTGTGGTACCCGATGACAGGAGTCACCCCCATGTCCACCAACTCTTCCGACGACCGTCCGGAGCGCGAGCCGCGTCGCCGGGACGGCGGTGACAGGGGCGGCTTCCGAGGCGGCCGCGACGACCGGTCCGGCGCGCCTCGACGTGACACCAACGACCGTTCCAGCGGACCCCGCCGCGACGACAGCCGTGGTGGCAGCACCGGTGGTGGTTTCCGTCGTGACGACCGGGCTCCGCGTCGTGATGACCGTCCCAGCAGCGGCCCCCGTCGTGACGACAACCGTGGTGGTAACACCGGTGGTGGCTTCCGTCGTGACGACCGGGCTCCGCGTCGTGATGACGAGCGTGGTGGGTACCGCGGTGGTCAGCGTGATGACCGCGGCGGTCGCCCCAGCGGTGGCTTCGAGCGTCGCGACGACCGGGCTCCGCGTCGTGACGACCGGCCCAGCAGCGGCCCCCGTCGTGACGACAGCCGTGGTGGTAGCACCGGTGGTGGCTTCCGTCGTGACGACAGCCGTGGTGGTAGCACCGGTGGTGGCTTCCGTCGTGACGACAGCCGTGGTGGTAGCACCGGTGGTGGCTTCCGTCGTGACGACAGCCGTGGTGGGTACCGCGGTGGTCAGCGTGATGACCGCGGTGGCCGTCCCAGTGGTGGTTTCGAGCGTCGTGACGACCGGCCCAGCAGCGGCCCCCGTCGTGACGACAGCCGTGGTGGCAGCGCCGGTGGGGGTTTCCGTCGTGATGACCGGGGTGGTCGCCCCAGTGGTGGTTTTGAGCGTCGCGATGACCGCGGTGGCCGTCCCAGCGGGGGTTTCGAGCGTCGTGACGACCGCGCTCCGCGTCGTGACGACAGCCGTGGTGGCAGCGCCGGTGGGGGTTTCCGTCGTGATGACCGCGGTGGCCGTCCCAGTGGTGGCTTCGAGCGTCGTGACGACCGGGCTCCGCGTCGTGATGACGAGCGTGGTGGGTACCGCGGTGGTCAGCGTGATGACCGTGGTGGCCGTCCCAGCGGTGGTTTCGAGCGCCGTGACGACCGTCCCAGCAGCGGCCCCCGTCGCGACGACAACCGAGGCGGCGGCGCCGGCGGCGGCTTCCGCCGTGACGACCGGGCTCCGCGTCGTGATGACGAGCGTGGTGGGTACCGCGGTGGTCAGCGTGATGACCGTGGTGGCCGTCCCAGCGGTGGTTTCGAGCGCCGTGACGACCGTCCCAGCAGCGGCCCCCGTCGCGACGACAACCGAGGCGGCGGCGCCGGCGGCGGCTTCCGCCGTGACGACCGGGCTCCGCGTCGTGATGACGAGCGTGGTGGGTACCGCGGTGGTCAGCGTGATGACCGCGGTGGCCGTCCCAGCGGTGGTTTCGAGCGCCGTGATGACCGTGGTGGCCGTCCCAGCGGTGGTTTCGAGCGCCGTGACGACCGTCCCAGCAGCGGCCCCCGTCGCGACGACAGCCGAGGCGCCGGCGGCGGCTTCCGCCGCGACGACCGTGGTGGTCGTGACGACAGGAGCCGTGACAGGGATCGTCGTGCGCCCCGCGACCGCGACAACGACCGCGGTGGCTACCAGGGCCGCGACGACCGCGACCGTGAGCCGATCAAGCGGCTTCCCATCCCGGACGACGTCACCGGCCACGAGATCGACAAGGATGTCCGGCAGGAGCTGTACAGTCTGCCGAAGACCCTGGCCGAGGACGTTGCACGGAACCTCGTGATGGTGGCCCGCCTCCTCGACGAGGACCCGGAGCAGGCCTACGCATACTCGCGTATCGCACTGCGTCTGGCCTCGCGCGTCGCAGCGGTGCGTGAGGCTGCCGGCTTCGCCGCGTACGCGACGCAGAGGTATGCGGAGGCGCTGGCCGAGTTCAGGGCATCCCGTCGCATGACCGGCTCCGTGGACCTGTGGCCCGTCATGGCCGACTGCGAGCGTGGACTCGGCAGGCCCGAGCGGGCGATGGACATGGCCGGTGGGCCCGAGGTCCATAAGCTGGACAAGGCCGGCCAGGTCGAGATGCGCTTGGTCGCCGCCGGAGCCCGCAGGGACATGGGCCAGATCGACGCGGCAATCGTCACGCTGCAGGGCCCCGAGCTCGCCTCCAGCGCCGTCCACTCGTGGACCCCGCGCCTGCGGTACGCGTATGCGGACGCGCTCCTGGAAGCAGGGCGCGAGGACGAGGCACGTGAGTGGTTCGGCAAGGCCCTCGAGGCGGACAAGGACGGCGCGACCGATGCGTCGGACCGGCTCGCCGCGCTCGACGGTGTGGAGTTCGTCGACGCCATGGGTGAGGACGACGAGCACCCGGCCGTGGTCGAGGCCGAGGCGCCGGGCGCCGAGGACCAGGACGACGAGGACGACGGCGTGGAGGAGTACTACGACGACGACGACGAGGAAATCGAAGAAGTCGAGGACGACGACGCGGAAGGCTCTGCGAAGGCGTAAGCGCTGAAGGGCTGACAGAAGAGGGCGGCACCCGTCAGGGGTGCCGCCCTCTTCTGTTTGCTGCCCGTTCCTCAGTCCGTGTCGAGAGTGCGCAGGACGAGTCCCGTGGCCGGCTTGGGGCCGAACGAGGTCGACTTACGGGGCATGGTGACGCCCTGTCTGGCCAGGTCCCGGACGACGTCCTCGCGGACCGGGTGCATCAGCACTGCCGTGGCATTGTGCCGCTCTGCCTGCTCGACGGCCGCCGCGGTGTCGTGGATGTACGCGATGTGCTCCGGGGCGTCGGGAATCCTCCAGACGTGGTCCAGGAGCGTGGAGTGCAGCACGGTCGCATCCAGTGCGCGCCAGGCCGCCGGCTGGTCGGCACGAACCGTGCGGGTGAGGAGATCTCCGTCCGGCCGGTCGACGAGGTGGAAACTGCCGTCGCCCGCGAGCAGAAAGGCGTTGCCCTCCGCGGCGGCCTCGGTGAGTGCGTCGAGGGCCCGGGAGAGCGGTCCCTCGATCTCCCTGACCCGGAAGCTGCCCAGGGCCTCGATGGCCTCGGCGACCGGAAGGCGGTGCAGCAGCCGGTGGATGGCGCGAACCCGCAGCGGATAGCGGGCGGTGTCGACGAGCAGGACGAGACCGAAGTCCCAGGGGCCGGGGGCGGACTGTTCCCGCTGGAGCCGCAGGTAGGTGGCCCAGCGGTGGTGGCCGTCGGCGATCAGTGCCTGGCGGTGGGAGAGATCCGACTCGATCTCCGCCTGCTCCGCAGGGTCGGAGACGGCCCAGAGACGGTGACCGAAACCGTCCTCGGTCGTCGTGGTGAGGAGCGGCAGACGCTCCACCACCCGCTCGATGACGGCCGTCGTGCCGCTCGGCCCGCCGTCTCCCGCGTAGCTGAGGAGCAGGGGTTCGAGGTGGGCGGCCGTGGCGCGCATCAGATCGGCGCGGTCCTCCACGACATCGGCCATGACGTCCTCGTGCGGCAGCACCACACCCTCCGACGCGGGGGAGAGGGCCAGGGCCCCGATCACTCCGCGCTGGAGGATGTCGCCGGCCCGCTGTTCGTAGACGTAGAGCACGGGCACCGGGTCCGGGGCGAGGACGCCCTCCGCCAGCCAGCGCTTCAGGGTGTCGGCGGCCTGCCGGTGGCGTGCGGCGGCCGTGCCGGCCTGCGGGAGGATCAGCCGGACGATGTTGTGCGGGTCCGCGGACTCCAGGTGGTGCAGTCCGTCGGGCCGGACGACGACGTCGTACGGAGGTGAGGTCACCGCCGCGAGGCTGCCGACCCGTTCGGGGACGTAGCGCAGTCCACGGAAGGGGACCAGCCGCAGTCCCTCGCCGGCAGCGGGCCCGGATGTGTTCATTCGGGCATCGTATGTGCGCTCCCGCGATGCGCGATGATCGGGGGAGAAGCATGGAAAGAGGAGCGTACGCATATGAGTCAGCAGTACAGGTCCCGGCCGCTCGGAAGCGGTGTGGCGCTGAGTGAGGCGTACGACACGGCCCTGCTCGATCTCGACGGGGTGGTGTACGCGGGCGGGCATGCGATCGTCCACGCCGTGGAGTCGCTGGGCAGTGCGCGCGCGGGCGGCATGCATCTCGCGTACGTGACGAACAACGCGCTGCGGACGCCGGACGCCGTGGCGGAGCACCTGACGGAGCTCGGGGTGCCGGCCGATGCCGCCGATGTGATCACGTCGGCGCAGGCGGTGGCCCGGCTGATGGCCGATCAGCTGCCGTCCGGGGCGAAGGTGCTCGTGGTCGGCGGCGAGGGGCTGCGGGTCGCGCTGCGCGAGCGCGGCCTGGTGCCGGTGGAGTCGGCGGACGACGAACCCGTCGCAGTGGCGCAGGGGTTCGGCGGGCCGGATCTGGCATGGGGCCGCTTCTCCGAGGCGGCGTACGCGATCTCGCGCGGGGCCGTGTGGTTCGCGTCCAACACGGACCTGACGATCCCCGGCGCCCGGGGTATCGCCCCGGGCAACGGCGCGGCGGTCGAGGTCGTACGGATCGCGACCGGCGCCGAGCCGCAGGTCGCGGGCAAGCCGCTGCCGCCGATGCACCGCGAGACCGTGCTGCGGACCGGGGCGAAGCGGCCGCTGGTCGTCGGGGACCGGCTGGACACGGACATCGAGGGCGCGTTCAACGGCGGCGTGGACTCGCTGCTCGTCCTCACCGGGGTGACCGACGCGGCGCAGCTGATCGCGGCCGAACCCAAGTACCGCCCGACCTATGTGGACCGGGACCTGCGGGGCCTGCTCACCGGGCAGCCCGAGGTGTCGGAGGAGGACGGCGGGTTCCGCTGCGGCGGCTGGACGGCCGTGGTGCGCGGGGACGCGCTCGTGCTGGAAGGTGACGGCGACGCGATCGACGGGCTGCGGGCCCTGTGCGGAGCGGCGTGGACGCATGCCGGGGACGGCTCGTGCGGGCTGGACGCGGGGAAGGCCGTGGCCAGGCTCGGGCTGTAGCGGTGAGGGGCCCGTCAGGTCCGCTCCACGGAGCGGTGGACGTCCTGGTCGGCCCGCTCCACGGAGCGGAGCCGACGGCCGGGGCAGTGGATGCCTCCGGTTCCCCGTGGTGGCCGGAACCGGAGGGTAGGCTACCCTAACCCGGTGTTGGTCGAGAGCCCTTCTGAAACGAACGCCGGTCCCGCGGCAGCGCCGGACGAGCCCGCGCGCACCGGGCGCCACGCGGTACGAGCCGTGGGGCTGCTGGTCGCCGTAGGCGTACTGGTGCTGGTGTGCCTCGCGAGTATCGCGATCGGTGCCAAGGCCCTGCCCCTCTCCGAGGTGTGGCACGGGCTGTTCCACTACTCGGGCACCAACGGCGATGTCCTCGTACGGGATGTGCGGGTCCCGCGCACCGTGCTGGGGCTGATCGTCGGGGCCGCCCTGGGGCTGGCCGGCGCCGTGATGCAGGCGCTGACCCGCAACCCGCTCGCCGAGCCCGGTCTGCTGGGTGTCAACGCGGGTGCGGCGGCGGCAGTCGTCTCCGCCATCACCTTCCTCGGCGTCACCTCGCTCACCGGATACGTCTGGTTCGCGTTCGGCGGCGCCGCGATCGTCTCCGTCGCGGTGTACGTGCTCGGCGGCAGCCGGTCCGCGAACCCCGTACGGCTGGCGCTCGCCGGCACGGCGGTCACCGCGGCGCTCTTCGGCTACGTCAACGCCGTACAGCTGCTGGACTCGGCAGCCCTGGACCGGCTGCGCTTCTGGACCGTGGGATCGCTGGCCTCCGCGAACCCGGAGACCGTCAGCAAGGTGTGGCCGTTCATCGCCCTCGGCGTGCTGCTCGCCCTCTTCATCGCACGGCCGCTCAACGCGCTGGAGATGGGCGACGACACGGCCAGGGCGCTCGGCGCACATCTGACCCGTACACGCGTCCTCGCGATGGTGGCCGTCACCCTGCTCTGCGGGGCGGCGACCGCCGCGTGCGGGCCGATCGTCTTCATCGGGCTGATGATCCCGCACCTGGTCCGCACCATCACCGGCCCGGACATGCGGTGGATCCTGCCCTACGCGGCCGTCCTAGCGCCCGTGCTGCTGCTCGGCGCCGACGTGGTGGGCAGGGTCGCCGCCCGCCCCGCCGAGCTCCAGGTCGGCATCGTCACCGCGCTGCTGGGCGGGCCCGTCTTCATCCATCTCGTACGTCGTAAGAGGATGGCCCAGCTGTGAAGGCCGCACAGGACACCACGAAGACCGTCCATGCCGTACGGACGGCCGGCGGGCTCTCCTTCCGTGTGGACGCACGGGCGTTCGCCGTGATCGCGCTGCTCGTCGCGGCGGCGGCCTTCGCCGCCGTGGTGCTGATCGGCAGCGGCGACTACTCCATGTCGCCCGGTCAGGTCGTCACCACGCTGTTCGGCAACGGCACCTTCCAGCAGGAGTTCATCGTCACGGAACTGCGGCTGCCGAGGGTCCTCGTCGGGCTGCTCGTCGGCGCCGCGCTCGGTGTCGGGGGCGCCGTCTTCCAGAGCGTCTCGCGCAATCCGCTCGGCAGCCCGGACGTCCTCGGTTTCGGCCAGGGTGCCGCGGTCGGGGCCCTCACCATGATCGTGCTCTTCCACGGCGGACCCACCGAGGTCGCGGCGGGCGCCGTCGGCGGCGGCCTGCTGACGGGCGTCGCCGTCTATCTGCTGGCCTGGAAACGCGGGGTGCACGGCTACCGGCTCGTCCTGGTCGGCATCGGAGCCGCCGCGATGCTCACCGCCGCGATCCACTACCTGATCACCAAGGCCAACCTCGTCGACGCCACCCGCGCCGTCGTCTGGATGACCGGTTCGCTGGACGGGCGGGACTGGGCGCAGGTCTGGCCGCTCCTCGCGGTCTGCTGCGTCCTGATCCCCCTGGTCCTCGGCCACGGGCGGGCGCTGCGCATGATCGAGATGGGCGACGACGCCGCCCACTCCCTGGGCGTACGGGTGGAACGCACCCGGCTCGTCCTGCTGGGCTGCGCCGTGCTGCTCGTCGCCGTCGCCACCGCCGCCGCGGGGCCCATCGTCTTCGTCTCGCTCAGCGCCCCGCAGGTCGCCCGCCGCCTCACCCGCGCACCCGGCCCCAACCTGGCCGCCGCGGCCGCCACGGGAGCGGCCCTGCTCCTCGTAGCCGACTGGACCGCCATGAACGCCTTCGGGGACCGCCAGCTCCCGGTGGGCGTCGTCACCGGCGTGCTCGGCGGCTGCTACCTGCTGTGGCTCCTCGTGTCCGAGCGCAGGGCGGGCCGCATATGAAGCCGGGCGGGCCGGACCCCTCGCAGACCAACCCCACCGACTCCGGGAGTACGACCATGCAGCGCCTCACCGCGGACTCTGTGACCCTCGGCTACGACCAGCGGGTCATCGCGGAGAACCTCTCGGTCGCGATCCCCGACAATTCCTTCACGGTCATCGTCGGCCCCAACGCGTGCGGCAAGTCGACCCTGCTGCGCGCCCTCTCCCGGATGCTGAAGCCGAACGCCGGGGACGTCCTGCTGGACGGGCAGTCCATCCACCGGATGCCCGCGAAGAAGGTCGCCAGGACGCTCGGCCTGCTTCCCCAGTCCTCCATAGCCCCGGACGGCATCACCGTCGCCGACCTCGTCTCACGCGGCCGCTACCCCCACCAGGGGCTGCTGCGCCAGTGGTCACCCGAGGACGAGCGGATCGTGAAGGAGTCCATGGAGTCGACCGGTGTCGGCGAGCTCGCCGACCGATACGTCGACGAACTCTCCGGCGGCCAGCGCCAGCGGGTCTGGATCGCCATGGCCCTCGCCCAGCAGACCCCGCTCCTGCTGCTGGACGAGCCGACGACGTATCTCGACATCCAGCACCAGATCGACGTGCTCGACCTGTGCGCGGAGCTCCACGAGACGCAGGGCCGCACCCTCGTCGCCGTGCTGCACGACCTCAATCACGCCGCCCGGTACGCCACCCACCTCATCGCGATGCGCGAGGGCGCGGTCATCGCCGAGGGCGCGCCCGGTGACGTCGTCACCGCGCAGCTCGTGGAGGAGGTCTTCGGGATGCGGTGCCAGGTCATCGACGACCCGGAGACGGGAACGCCGCTCGTCGTCCCCGCTGCCCGCAGGAAGCGCACGGCGGCCCCCGTCTGAGGCCGCCGCCGGTCACAGCAGCGACTTGAGCTTCAGCAGATCGCGGAAGCCGGCCTCCAGCCGCACCCGGCCGGAGGCCCAGGCCTTCGCGAAGTTCAGCTCGCCGTCGACCATGGCCACCAGGTCGTCCCCGGTCATGGCGAGCCGGATCTCGGCCTTCTCCCGGGGCGGGCCGTCGTACGTGTCCAGCACCCGGATCCGGCCGTTCACCAGCCGTCCGGTGAACGTCACGTCGAGATCCCTGATGTGGCAGCTCAGCGAGCGGTCGAGGTCGGCGGCGCCGCGGACGTCGCCGTCCGCCCCCGCCAGATTGTCGGAAAGTGTGTCGAGTGCGCTGCGGCACTCCGCCATGGTCGCCATCGTCACCGACGGTACACCGGCCCTTCGGGGTAGCGTTCCCGCATGAGCGACTGGATGCCGGGGCCGGACACGGCGCAGCAGGGTGAGGCGGCCGCGGCGCCTCCCGCCGCGCCTCCCGCGCCCTCCTTCGACCCCGCCCCGCCCGCACCCCTCGGCGTGGCACGCACCCCCACGGGGCACGCAGGTGTGGATGCCCGGCTGGAGCGGCTGGCCGACGCCGACCACCTCGCGGCGGACGGCCACACCGAGGTGTACGAGGATGTACACCGTGGGCTGCGTGACGAACTCACCGCGCTGGACGCACGGCCCGCACCCGCACCGACGCCCGCGCACGACAACAGGAGCTGAACCGAACGTGGCAGGAGTGGCACGTCGCCGCCTCGACGCCGAGCTGGTACGCCGCAAGCTCGCCCGCTCGCGCGAGCACGCGAGCCAGCTGATCGCAGCGGGGCGGGTGACCGTCGGCGGGAACACCGCGACCAAGCCGGCCACCCAGGTCGAGACCAGCGCCGCCGTCGTCGTCGTCAAGGACGACAGCGACCCCGAGTACGTCTCGCGCGGCGGGCACAAACTCGCGGGCGCCCTCGCCGCCTTCGAGCCCCGGGGCCTGAAGGTCGAAGGCCGGCGGGCACTGGACGCCGGGGCCTCGACCGGAGGCTTCACCGATGTGCTGCTCCGGGCCGGCGCCGGACACGTCGTGGCGGTGGACGTCGGCTACGGGCAGCTCGCCTGGTCCCTGCAGTCCGATGAACGCGTCACCGTCAAGGACCGTACGAACGTACGCGAGTTGACGGTGGAGCAGATCGACGGGAAGCCGGTGGACCTGGTGGTGGGAGACCTCTCGTTCATCCCGCTCGGCCTCGTGCTGCCCGCACTCGCGCGCTGCGCCGCCCCCGACGCCGACCTGGTGCTGATGGTCAAGCCGCAGTTCGAGGTGGGCAAGGAGCGCCTCGGCAGCGGCGGTGTGGTCCGCAGCCCCGAGCTGCGGGCCGAAGCCGTACGGGAAGTGGCACGACGGGCCGGTCTGCTCGGCCTCGGAGTCCTGGGGGTCACGGCGAGCCCGCTGCCCGGCCCGTCGGGAAACGTCGAGTATTTTCTGTGGCTGCGGGCCGGCGCACCTGAGCTGGATCCCGCGGACGTCGACCGCGCAGTGGCGGAGGGGCCCCGTTGACAACGCAAGCGGCACAACCAGGGAACGCGGAACGCATCGTCTTCCTGCTGGCGCACACCGGCCGCCCGGCCGCGATCCGCAGCGCCGAGCTCGTCGTCCAGGGGCTGCTCCGCAACGGCCTCGGCGTCCGGGTGCTGGCCGTGGAGGCACAGGACCTGCCGCTTCCCCCGTCCGTGGTCACGGTCACCGACGCGACGCCCGCGGCCGTGGACGGCTGCGAACTCCTGATCGTGCTCGGCGGCGACGGGACGCTGCTGCGCGGGGCCGAGATCTCCCGCGCCTCCGGTGTGCCGATGCTCGGGGTCAACCTCGGACGGGTCGGCTTCCTCGCCGAGGCCGAGCGTGACGACCTGGACCAGGTCGTCGACCGCGTCGTCACCCGGGCGTACCAGGTCGAGGAGCGGATGACGCTCGACGTCATCGTGCACAGCAACGGCGACGTCGTGCACACCGACTGGGCGCTCAACGAGGCCGCCGTCCAGAAGGTCTCGCCCGAGCGGATGCTCGAAGTGGTCCTGGAGATCGACGGCCGTCCGGTGACCGGCTTCGGATGCGACGGGATCGTCTGCGCCACCCCGACCGGATCGACCGCCTACGCCTTCTCGGCGGGCGGACCCGTCGTCTGGCCGGAGGTCGAGGCACTGCTCATGGTGCCGATCAGCGCCCACGCCCTGTTCGCGAAGCCGCTGGTGACCTCGCCCGACTCGGTGCTGGCGGTAGAGGTCCAGCCGCACACCCCGCACGGGGTGCTGTGGTGCGACGGCCGCCGGACCGTCGAGCTGCCCGCGGGGGCCAGGGTGGAGGTGCGGCGCGGCGCGGTGCCCGTACGGCTCGCGCGGCTGCACCAGGCATCGTTCACCGACCGTCTGGTGGCCAAGTTCGCGCTGCCCGTACAGGGCTGGCGGGGCGCTCCGCACTGATTTCCCGGACCGCTGCTCACACCCGCGTGAGTGAATCCTTCACCGGGGCCCGTCGCACACCGGGCTCCGGACCTCGTAAGGTCATGTCCGTGTTGGAGGAGATGCGGATACGGTCGCTCGGAGTCATCGACGACGCGGTGGTGGAGCTGTCACCCGGTTTCACCGCGGTGACGGGCGAGACCGGCGCGGGCAAGACCATGGTCGTCACCAGCCTCGGGCTGCTGCTCGGCGGGCGCGCCGACCCCGCCCTCGTGCGGGTCGGCGCCAAGGCCGCGGTCGTCGAGGGGCGGATCACGGTGTCCCGGGGCGACGCGGCGGCGGTGCGCGCCGAGGAGGCCGGGGGCGAGATCGAGGACGGTGCGCTGATCATCAGCCGTACCGTTTCGGCGGAAGGGCGCTCCCGGGCCCATCTCGGGGGCAGATCCGTGCCCGTGGGGCTGCTCGCCGAGCTCGCCGACGAACTCGTCGCCGTGCACGGCCAGACCGACCAGCAGGGCCTGCTCAAGCCCGCACGGCAGCGCCAGGCGCTCGACCGGTACGCCGGGGGCGGTGTCGAGGGCCCGCACACCAAGTACGCGGCGGCCTACCGGCGGCTCCGCGCGGTCGTCACCGAGCTCGACGAGCTGACCACCCGGGCCAGGGAACGCGCCCAGGAGGCGGATCTGCTGCGCTTCGGCCTCGACGAGGTCGCCGCCGTGGAGCCGCTGCCCGGCGAGGACACCGAACTCGCCGCGGAAGCCGAGCGGCTCGGCCACGCCGAGGCACTCGCCTCCGCGGCCGCCCTCGCCCACGCGGCGCTCGCGGGGAATCCGGAGGACCCGGAAGGCGTGGACGCCACCACGGTGGTGGCGGCCGCCGGACAGTCCTTGGACGCCGTACGGGCCCACGACCCCGCGCTGGCCGCGCTCGCCGACCGGATCGGCGAGATCTCGATCCTGCTCGCCGACGTGGCCGGGGAGCTCGCCGGATACGCCGACCAGCTCGACGCCGACCCGCTGCGGCTCGCCGCCGTGGAGGAACGGCGTGCCGCGCTCACCGCGCTCACCCGCAAGTACGGCCAGGACATCACCTCCGTGCTCGCCTGGGCCGAGGACGGTGCCTCCAGGCTGACCGAACTCGAGGGCGACGACGACCGGATCGGTGAGCTGACGGCGGAGCGCGACGCGCTGCGTGTCGAGCTCTCCGCCCTCGGCCAGGAGCTGACCGACGCGCGGACCGAGGCGGCGGCACGCTTCGCCGAGGCCGTCACCGAGGAGCTGGCGTCGCTCGCGATGCCGCACGCCCGGGTCTCCTTCGCCATCAGGCAGACCGAGGCACCGGACGAGGAGTCCGGCATCGACATCGGCGGCCGCAGCGTGCTCTACGGGCCCTCCGGCGCCGACGAGGTGGAGCTCCTGCTGGCGCCGCACCCCGGCGCCCAGCCCCGGCCGATCGCCAAGGGCGCATCCGGCGGTGAGCTGTCCCGGGTGATGCTCGCCGTGGAGGTGGTCTTCGCGGGCTCCGACCCCGTGCCGACGTACCTCTTCGACGAGGTCGACGCGGGCGTCGGCGGCAAGGCGGCCGTCGAGGTCGGCCGGCGGCTGGCGAAGCTCGCCAGGTCCGCGCAGGTCGTCGTGGTCACCCACCTGCCGCAGGTGGCCGCCTTCGCCGACCGGCAGCTCCTGGTCGAGAAGACCGTGGACGGATCGGTGACCAGGAGCGGCGTCACGGTCCTCGAAGGTGAGGACCGGGTGCGGGAACTCTCCCGGATGCTCGCCGGGCAGGAGGACTCCGAGACCGCCCGGGCACACGCCGAGGAACTGCTGGAGACCGCGCGAGCGGACGGATAGCGGCCCACAGGCGTCAGTCTCGTGCCGCCCGCCTCACTCGTACGGGTGGGGCGGGCCGCCCGGCCGTCGACGCGACGACGGGAACAACGTTTCGTCAGTCCCGGAACGTGCGTACGGACTGGCATCCTTGGCGCTGTACTTTCCACCGACTCGGGATCCCCGGGAGCCAATCAACGTGTCACAGCTGCGTACGGTCCAAGTCCTGGGCGGCGGTGCCGGAAGCAGCGCTCATGTCAGCTCGCTCGCCGCAGGTCTGGTCGCCAGAGGCGTGCAGGTCACCGTCTGCGCCCCGGCCGGCTCAGGCCGTGCCCACGGCCTCCCCGCGACGGGCGCCCGCTTCGTCGCGGTGCCCCGGCGCAGCGACCCCGCGGCCGTCGCCGCCCTCCGCACCGCCTGCACCGGGGCGGACATCGTCCACGCCCACGGGCTGCACGCCGCCGTACGCGCCGGGATCGCCCTCAGCGGCCGGGGCATCCCCCTGGTCGTGACCTGGCACACGCGCACCCACGCCGACGGGACCCGCGGCAGGCTGCTGCGGCTGCTGGAGCGGAGGGCCGCACGCGCGGCCGCCGTCGTCCTGGGCACCTCTTGGGAGCTGGTCGACCGGGCCCGCCGCCGAGGAGCCAGGGACGCCAGGCTCGCACCGGCAGCGATCCCCGCGAGCCGCTTCGCGGATGCCCCCGACGACGGCAAGACGCGCGCCGAACTGGGAGCGGTCGGAAGGCCGTTGCTGGTCTCGGTGGCACAGCACGACCAGGAGACACTGCTGGACGCGGCGCGCGGGTGGAGCGCCCTGGACCCCGTGCCGCTGCTTGCCGTCGCGGGGGAGGGGCCCAGGGCCGGCGCCCTCCGGCGGCGGATCGCGGCGGAGGGGCTGCCCGTCGTCCTCAGCGGCGGCTCGGACGGCATCGGTGAACTCCTCGCCGCCGCCGACATCGCCGTACTGTCCGGCCGCGGGGAGGGTGGGCCACTGCTCGCCCAGGAGGCCCTGCGGCTCGGCGTCCCGCTGGTCGCGGCCCGGGCCGACGGACTGCCCGAACTCGTCGGCGAAGCAGCGGAGCTGGTCCCTCCCGGGGACGCCGAAGCGCTGTCCGGAGCCGTCGTACGGCTCCTCGGCGACCCCGGGCGACGGGAGCGGCTCGCCGACTCGGGGCGCGCACAGGCCGCGAGCTGGCCGACCGAGGACGACACGGTCGCCCATGTGCTCTCCGTCTACGACGAGTTGGCGCAGCCCCTGGCGGCCGCCCGCGGCTGACCTGTCAGAGGGTGTGGCGGCGGGCGCGCAGGGCCAGGCTCATGGCGAGCACCGCCTGAGGGTCGTCCAGGTCCGTACCGAGCAGCTCGCCGATGCGGGCCAGCCGGTTGTAGAGCGTCTGCCGGTTCAGATGCAGTTCGCGCGCGGCCTCCGCCTTGCGGCCCGCATGGGCGAGGTACGCCTCCAGAGTGGGCAGCAGGGCGGGACGCGACGTCCTGTCGTGTTCGCGCAGCGGCCCGATCGCCCGGTCCACGAAGGACGCCAGATCCGGATGGTCCCGCAGCCGCCACAGCAGCAGATCGATGTCCAGGCTGCGCGCGTCGTACCAGGGGCGCTCCCCGAGCCCCTGCGCGGCCGTCGCCGCCTCCGCCGCGTGCCGCAGCCCCGCGCCCGCCGCCGCCCAGCCGCCCGCGGCCCCGACCACCACGACGACCGGCGTACGGTCACCGGCCCGCTCCAGGCCGGCCCGCCCCGCCCCGGCCCGCAGCGCGGCCGCCACCCGGTCGCCGAGCGCCGCACGGGTGGTCCCCGGGCGCAGCGCCAGCAGCAGCGGGACCCTGCCCTCCACCGGACGCACCCCCACCAGCAGCGGCGAGCCCACCGCCGCGAGCTCCTCCGTCACGGCCCGGGCCAGCAGCGCCCAGCTGCCCGACGGGGCCGACTCGGGCGCGAGCCTCATCACCACCGGCAGCAGCGGATCCCCGCCGGGCCGGAAGCCCAGCACACCGGCCTGCGCGGGAGCGTCCTCGGGAGCGATCCGCCCCTCGGCGAGATCCGTGAGGAAGTCGCCGCGCCCCCGCGCCGCCACCTCGTCCTCCTGGCGGGCCTGCATCAGCACGACCGCCAGGATGCCCGCCGCCCGCTCGGCCGCCATCCGGTGCACCGTCACCAGCGGGCCCGACACCGGGAGCAGCACCAGGCGGGCCCGTACGGAACCGGCCCCGAGGCCGCCTCCCGGCACCTCCACCAGGAGCGCGCCGGCCGGTGGCGCCTCACGGGCCGCCCGGTCCCCGCGCAGCCCCTCCCAGACCTGCAGCGGATCGGCGCCCACCGGCCCGGCCCCCGCGGCGAACAGCAACCGGCCGTCCGGAGTCTCCAGGAAGACCGGGTTCGCGGCGAAGTCCGCCAGGATCCCCAGGACCTGCGGCACCCCGCCGCCGCCGAGCACCGCCTGTGTGCACCGCCGGTGGACCTCCTCCGCCCGCTGGAGCAGGGCGTAGTGGCCGTTGACGATCTCGGTGTGGATCTCCTCGGTCACCGCCACGAACGGCACCTCGCGGTGCAGCTGCACGAGCGGCAGCCCCGCCGTCCTCGCGGCCTCCACGATCGCCGTCGGCAGCCGCTCGAAACGCGGCCCGAGCTCCACGACCAGCGCGGCGATACCGCGGTCGGCCAGCTTGCGGACGTAGGCGCGCTGGTCGGCGGGCCGTGAACCGAGGCCGAGACCCGTGGAGAGCAGCAGCTCCCCGCCCTTGAGGAGCGCGGGGATGTTCGGCGCCTCCCCGGCGTGAACCCAGCGCACCGTGCGGTCCAGCCGGTCCGCGCAGGCCAGCACCTCCGGCAGTCCGGCGCGCAGCCCCGGCAGCTCCAGGGCCCGCCGCACGGTGATCCCGCCCTCTGTCTCCACCGGCTCCGGCCTCGTGCTTCCGTATCGTGCGCGTGCGCGCTCGTGCTCCGTCCACGAGGGGCGGGAACGCCCCCGGTCAGGAAGTTACCGGCCGCCGGCCCGGCGCGTCACACCGCGGCCACGGCCGGCCTGACGTTGTGGTTCAGATGGAACACGTTGTCCGGGTCGTAGCGTGCCTTTACACGGGAGAGCCGCTCGTAGGCGTGCTCCCCGAAGCCCGCGACGACCCGCTCCTGGCCCTCACGCCCGATGAAGTTCAGATAGACCGCGCCGCTCGCCCACGGCATGACCGCCCCGCGCACCCGGCGCACCCACTCCTTGCTCTGCTCGTCGTCCGCCTCGCTCTCCCAGACGCCGAACGGATGCACCGCCCACGGGGAGGAGCGCCAGGGCAGGGGGTAGTCGGCGGGTCCCCGGGCCACCGCGCCGCCCATCGGGAACAGCACATGCTGCGAACCGGAGGGGACGGGCATCGTGGCGGCACCGGCGCAGAAGGCGGCCGTGGCCTCGTCGGGGAAGCCGTCCAGATACTCCGCCGACCAGTAGTTCCGCATGCCGGGCGGG
Source organism: Streptomyces sp. NBC_01166 (assembly GCF_045039765.1). Taxonomy (NCBI): domain Bacteria; kingdom Bacillati; phylum Actinomycetota; class Actinomycetes; order Kitasatosporales; family Streptomycetaceae; genus Streptomyces; species Streptomyces sp. NBC_01166. The sequence goes on along the minus strand of NZ_CP108613.1, from coordinate 1,953,201 downwards.
TCGTCGAGCATGCACTGCAGGTCCGCGTAGTCGATCGCGTCGATCACCTCGGCCTCGCGCTCCAGCGCCAGCAGGGGCGCCGCGACCTCGCGCAGCTCCGCCTCCGTGCCGGCGCAGGTGACCAGGACCGCGCACACGAGGTGGCCCACCAGGCCCTCGGGCACCCACTCCTCGGGCGGCCCGGTGATGTAGATACAGGCACCGCCCGCCGCGTCCGGGGCGGACTCCATCACGTCCCGGAACGTACGGACCGCTTCCGGGCCGTTCTCGGGGCGGAGGAGGAGCAGCGCCATGCTCATCGCCGGCAGGTCGTGGAGCCGCAGCGTCAGGGAGGTGACCACACCGAAATTGCCGCCGCCGCCGTGCAGGGCCCAGAACAGTTCCGGGTTCTCCTGCGCGCTCGCGTGTACGGAGCCGCCGTCGGCCGTGACCACCTCGGCGGCCAGCAGATTGTCACAGGCCAGCCCGAAAGCGCGCTCCAGCCACCCCGAACCGCCGCCCAGCGTGAAGCCGCCGACGCCGGTGGTGGAGACCCGCCCGCCCGTGGTCGCCAGGGCGTACGGCTGGGTGGCCCGGTCCAGGTCGCTCATGGTGGCTCCGCCGCCGACGCGGGCCGAGTGGGCGTCCCGGTCGACCTCCACCGCGCGCATCCGGCGCAGGTCGATCACCAGACCGCCCTCGCTCAGGGCCATGCCCGCCACGCTGTGACCGCCCCCGCGCACGGCGACCTCCAGGCCCTCCTCGCGTGCGAAGCGGAGAGCCCGCGCGACATCCGCCTCGGAGGCGCACTGGGCCACCACCGCGGGTCTGCGGTCGATCATGCTGTTGAAGACGGTCCGCGCCTCGTCGTAGCCCGGGTCGCCGGGGACATGGATCCCGCCGGCGAAACCGGAGCGGAGACCGGCCGGAGCGGAGGCCGTCGCAGGGGTGCGGGGCGTCATGGCGTGCCCCCTTCGCAAGGCGTGACAGGGCCCTTCCATCGTAGGTCCGGCCGCGGAAGTCGGCCGTCCCACAGGCCCCGTCACCCCTCAGGTCAGAGGCATGAGCCCCGCTCACCTGCCGTATCCGACGCGGTTACGACATCTCCGCGCGGAGTCCGGCACGGGGAACGGGATCCCGCACCCCCGGATCAGCCGACGTACGCCCCGCTGGCCGTCAGCCGCAGCGCCGTGTCGATCAGCGGCACATGGCTGAACGCCTGCGGGAAGTTGCCCACCTGGCGCTGGAGCCCGGAGTCCCACTCCTCGGCCAGCAGGCCCAGGTCGTTGCGGAGGGACAGCAGCTTCTCGAAGAGCCGGCGGGCCTCGTCGACCCGGCCGATCATCGCCAGGTCGTCCGCCAGCCAGAACGAGCAGGCCAGGAACGCGCCCTCGTCGCCCTCGAGGCCGTCGACGCCCGCGTCGTCCCCCTCCGTGGGGTAGCGCAGGACGAAGCCGTCCTCCGTGGACAGCTCCCGCTGGATCGCCTCGATCGTGCCGATGACGCGCTTGTCGTCGGGCGGCAGGAAGCCCATCTGCGGAATCAGCAGCAGGGACGCGTCCAGCTCCTGCGAGCCGTACGACTGGGTGAAGGTGTTGCGCTCCTTGTCGTAGCCCCGCTCGCAGACATCGCGGTGGATGTCGTCGCGCAGCTGGAGCCACCGCTCCAGCGGCCCCTCCGCGTCCCCGGCCTCGATGAGCTTGATCGTGCGGTCGACGGCGACCCAGGCCATCACCTTGGAGTGCACGAAGTGGCGGCGCGGCCCGCGCACCTCCCAGATGCCCTCGTCCGGCTCGTCCCAGTGCTTCTCCAGATAGCTGATCAGCTTGAGCTGGAGGCCCATGGCGTAGTCGTTGCGGGTCAGCCCCGTCATGTGCGCCAGGTGCAGCGCCTCGGTGACCTCGCCGTACACATCGAGCTGCAGCTGGTTCGCCGCTCCGTTGCCGACCCGGACCGGGCCGGAGTTCTCGTATCCGGGCAGCCAGTCCAGCTCCGCCTCGCCGAGCTCACGCTCACCCGCGATGCCGTACATGATCTGCAGGTTCTCCGGGTCGCCCGCGACGGCCCGCAGCAGCCACTCGCGCCAGGCGCGGGCCTCCTCGCGGTACCCCGTGCGCAGCAGGGACGAGAGCGTGATCGCCGCGTCCCGCAGCCAGGTGTAGCGGTAGTCCCAGTTACGGGAGCCGCCGATGTCCTCCGGCAGGGAGGTGGTCGGCGCGGCCACGATGCCGCCGGTGGGGGCGTAGGTGAGCGCCTTCAGGGTGATCAGCGAGCGGACGACGGCCTCCCGGTAGGGGCCGTGGTACGTGCACTGTTCGACCCACTCGCGCCAGAAGTTCTCCGTCGCCTCCAGGGAGGCCTCCGGCTCCGGCACGCTCGGCGGCTCGTGGTGCGAGGGCTGCCAGCTGATGGTGAACGCGAGCCGGTCGCCGGGGGCCACGGTGAAGTCGGAGTACGTCGTCAGATTCTGGCCGTACGTCTCCGCGTCCGTGTCCAGCCACACCGAGTCGGGCCCCGCGACGGCGACCGTACGGCTGTCGACCTTGTGCACCCAGGGGGTGACCCGTCCGTAGCTGAAACGCATCCGCAGCTCGGAGCGCATCGGCACCCGGCCGCTCACGCCCTCCACGATGCGGATCAGCTGGGGGGCACCGTCACGCGGCGGCATGAAATCGGTCACGCGGACCGTGCCGCGTGGGGTGTCCCACTCCGATTCCAGGATGAGCGAGTCGCCGCGGTACCGGCGGCGGTCCGCCGCCGGCGGCTCCGCCCCCTCCGGGCGGGCGGGTCCAAGCCGCCAGAAGCCGTTCTCCTCGGTACCGAGAAGTCCGGCGAAAATCGCGTGTGAGTCGAAGCGGGGCAGGCACAGCCAGTCCGCTGTGCCGTCCCGGCAGACCAGGGCTGCGGTCTGCATGTCTCCGATGAGTGCGTAATCCTCGATGCGCCCGGCCACGTGCGTCTCCAGTCGAACGGCCATGTCGCCCCGAAGGGCGCTTACTGCTGGTCAAGGGGTCGTTGTAATAGAACCGACGAGCTCTTGCACGGGTGAGCGGGCTGGGGTGGAGCCGCTGGGCCGGCCAACTCGGCAGCGAGTGTCCGAGCAGGATACGACGCACCTGGGGGTTCCGCGCGACTGTCCAGCAGTTGTCCGTCGCCTGTCACGGGCGAATGGGTGGGACCTGAAACGGACGTGGTGATCTTGTGCCCACGCGGGAGGGGCATGGCCGGAAGCGGCCTCCCCTCGTCGCTGTTACCCTGGTAGCCCGTGGACCGGTGGTCGTCCCGACAGTGGACGAGGCCCCCGAACCGCAGCGACGGCGCCTGAAGAAAATCTTCGTACGGCATGCCGGCACGCACCTCACGATCGCGACCACGGGAGCCCCCTTTGGCTATGCAGCCCACATCCACGACGACCAAGCACATCTTCGTCACCGGGGGTGTCGCCTCCTCCCTCGGCAAGGGTCTGACTGCCTCCAGCCTGGGTGCCCTGCTCAAGGCACGTGGCCTGCGGGTCACCATGCAGAAGCTCGACCCCTACCTCAACGTCGACCCCGGCACGATGAACCCCTTCCAGCACGGTGAGGTGTTCGTCACCAACGACGGCGCCGAGACCGACCTGGACATCGGCCACTACGAGCGCTTCCTCGACGTCGACCTCGACGGCTCGGCCAACGTCACGACCGGCCAGGTCTACAACACCGTGATCGCCAAGGAGCGGCGCGGCGAGTACCTCGGTGACACCGTCCAGGTCATCCCGCACATCACCAACGAGATCAAGCACCGCATCCGCCGCATGGCGACCGACGACGTGGACGTCGTCATCACCGAGGTCGGCGGCACGGTCGGCGACATCGAGTCGCTTCCCTTCCTGGAGACGGTCCGCCAGGTCCGCCACGAGGTCGGCCGCGACAACGTCTTCGTCGTGCACATCTCGCTGCTGCCCTACATCGGCCCGTCCGGCGAGCTGAAGACCAAGCCCACCCAGCACTCCGTCGCCGCCCTGCGCAACATCGGTATCCAGCCGGACGCCATCGTGCTGCGCGCCGACCGCGACGTCCCGACCGCCATCAAGCGCAAGATCTCGCTGATGTGCGATGTCGACGAGACCGCCGTGGTGGCCTGCAAGGACGCCCGGTCGATCTACGACATCCCCAAGGTGCTGCACACGGAGGGCCTGGACGCCTACGTCGTCCGCAAGCTCGACCTGCCGTTCCGGGACGTCGACTGGACCACCTGGGACGACCTGCTGGACCGTGTCCACAACCCGGACCACGAGGTCACCGTCGCCCTGGTCGGCAAGTACATCGACCTGCCCGACGCCTACCTCTCGGTCACCGAGGCCATCCGGGCCGGCGGCTTCGCGAACAAGGCCCGCGTCAAGGTCAAGTGGGTCGCCTCCGACGACTGCAAGACCCCGGCCGGCGCCCAGAAGCAGCTCGGCGACGTCGACGCCGTCTGCATCCCCGGCGGCTTCGGCGAGCGCGGTGTGGTCGGCAAGGTCGGCGCCATCCAGTACGCCCGCGAGAACAAGGTGCCGCTGCTCGGCCTCTGCCTCGGCCTCCAGTGCATCGTGATCGAGGCCGCGCGGAACCTCGCCGGGATCACCGACGCCAACTCCACCGAGTTCGACGCGGCCACGGCCCACCCCGTCATCTCGACGATGGAGGAGCAGCTCGCGTACGTCGAGGGCGCGGGCGACCTGGGCGGCACCATGCGGCTCGGCATGTACCCGGCGAAGCTCGCCGAGGGCTCCCTGGTCCGCGAGGCCTACGCCGACGAGCCGTACGTCGAGGAGCGCCACCGCCACCGTTACGAGGTCAACAACGGCTACCGCGCGGAGCTGGAGAAGAAGGCCGGACTGGTCTTCTCCGGCACCTCCCCGGACAACAAGCTCGTCGAGTACGTCGAGTACCCGCGTGAGACGCACCCCTACCTGGTCGCCACCCAGGCGCACCCGGAGCTGCGCTCCCGCCCCACCCGCCCCCACCCGCTCTTCGCCGGCCTGGTGAAGGCAGCCGTGGAGCGCAAGGTCGCGGCAGCGCAGGCGCCCGGCGCCGAGGCGTAAGGCGATACGGTTGACCGGGGTACGGATCCCTCACGGGATGCGTACCCCGGTTTCTGTTTGTTCGTGGGAGGACGTACATGGGTTTCCAGGACACGCCCGAGGAATGGCAGGTCACCGCGACGGTGACGCCCTTCACCGGTAACAAGACCAGCGTCCGTACCGACGACGTCGTGATGCCCGACGGGAGCGTCCACAGCCGCGACTACCAGGTCCACCCCGGGTCGGTGGCCGTCCTCGCGCTCGACGCTGACGGCCGGGTGCTCGTCCTGCGGCAGTACCGGCACCCGGTGCGCCACAAGCTGTGGGAGATCCCGGCGGGGCTGCTCGACATCCCCGGCGAGAACCCGCTGCACGCCGCGCAGCGCGAGCTCTACGAGGAGGCGCACGTCAAGGCCGAGGACTGGCGGGTGCTGACCGACGTCTACACCACGCCGGGCGGCTGCGACGAAGCCGTGCGCATCTTCCTCGCCCGGGACCTCTCCGAGGCCGAGGGCGAGCGCTTCGAGGTCTCCGAGGAGGAGGCCGACATGGAGCAGGCGCGGGTGCCTCTCGAGGAGCTCGTACGGGGTGTGCTGGGCGGCGATCTGCACAACAACTGCCTGGTCGTGGGCGTCCTGTCGCTCACCGCGGTGCTCGCGGGCGACGGTGTGGACTCGCTGCGCCCTGCCGAGGCGCCCTGGCCCGCCCGCCCGTTCGAGGCCTGACCCGGTCCGGTCGGTCCGCCCTCCCGAGGGCGGACCGATGCCGGGCAGATCATGGGCCGATCGTACGAAACGCTGATCCGATCGAGGGACGTGTCCGCCGCGCTCGGCCGTGATCGCCCGCACCACTGAACTACGCTCGAAAGGCCCCGACCGGACTTCCGGCGGGCAACCGCGTGCAGCGAAGTGGAGCGTGGCCCGTGACCGATCAGGCGGTGGACACCAGCGGCCCGGCCGGAGTGGCGGGGACGGCGGGAACCAGAGAGCCGCCGGAAGTGACTCCGTCTCAGTTCTTCGGCCGGGCGCGCGAGTTGAAAGCCCTTCAGGAGGACATCGAGCGCGCGGGCCTGGACACCCTGGCGGGCCGCAAAGCCGCCCGCGCACGGGTCCTCCTGATCGCCGGCAGGCCCGGATCCGGACGCACCGCACTGGCCGCCGAGCTCGCCCGCCGGCTGTCGGAACCCGGTGACTACCCCGACGGCGTGTTCCGTGTCCCGCTCACCGAACCCGGGGGCGAGCGCGTCCCCACGGAGCGCACCGCACGCGCACTCCTGGACCTGCTCGCCGTGGCCGCCCCGCCCGGAGCGGACGAGGACGAGCTCTCCGGGATGGTCCGCGAGGCCTTCGCCGCGCGCCGCGCCCTGATCCTGCTCGACGACGCCGTCGACGCCGAACAGGTCGAACCGCTGCTGCCGGACAACCCCGACTGTCTGGTCGTCGCCACCGCGACCGGCCCCCTCACGGGCATCCCGGACGTCCGCCCCTGCACCATCGGCGGGCTGGACGCCGGCTCCGCGGTGCAGCTGCTCGCCCGCGCCATCGGGCAGGTCCGCATCACCGTCGACCCGCGGACCGCCGAGACGCTCGCGGAGGAGTGCGGCGGACAGCCCGCCGCCCTGACCCTGGTCGCAGGCTGGCTCGCGGCCCGGCCCGGCGCCTCGGTCGCCGATGTCGCCAAGCAGCTGCGCGACCAGCAGGACGGACCCGAACAGCCCGCCGGCGGCCGCCCGCTGGCCCGGGCCTTCCGGCTGGTCCACGAGTCGCTGCCGCCGGCCGCCGCCCGGATACTGCGGCTGCTCGCCCTCGCCCCCGCCGGGCTGGCCGACGCCCACACCGCCTCCGCCCTGGCCGGGTGCTCCGTCTCGGCCGCACAGACGACTCTGGACGACTTCGTCAGGTTCGGGCTGCTCGGGTCGAACGGTGCCGAGCAGCCCCAGTACGAGATGCCCGGCTGCCTCGCCCCGCTGGTCCGCGCCGTGCTGGAGGAGCGGGAGCGGCCCGCCGAGATCCAGCTCGCCCGGGCCAGGATGCTGGAGCGGACCGTGCGCCGGCTCCAGGCCTGCCGCGCGGTGACCGACCCCGAGGACTCCCCGGCCCGCCGCCGGCTCGCCGGACTGCCGCGCTCGCTGCGCTTCCCCGGTCCGGAGAACGCCGCCGAGTGGCTGAGGATCCGCGAGCCGGCGCTGCTCGCCTCCGCCCGTGCCGCGGTGCGCGACGGCGACCTGGACACGCTCGCCCGCCGACTGGTGGCCGCCCTCGTCCGCGCCCTCGCCGTGCACCGGGGCACCGAGGACGCCGCCCCCGTGCTCTACGGGCTGCACGGCCTGGTCCTCGATGTGGCGGAGCGCCGTGACCTGCCCCGGGAGAAGGCCGCCGCCCTGCTCAACCTCGCCGACCTGGACGCCAGGACCGGGCGTACGCGGGAGGCGCTGGCCCGCTACCGGGCGGCGCTGGACGCCGGACGCGCGGCGAACGACCTCTACGCGACCGGCAGGGCGATGGAATCCGCAGGCGGCGCGTACGCCGAGCTCGGGGACTTCAACCGGGCCTCCGACTGGTACGGCCGGGCGCTCGCGCAGCGGCTCACACAGGGGGAGCGGGCCGAAGCGGCGCGGCTGTACGGCCGGCTCGGAGCGGTCCACACGTACGCCGGCCGGTACGGCGAGGCGCTGCGCGACTGGCGTGCCGCGGCGGCCGGCCACCGCAGGCTCGGGGACCTCCCGGCCCAGGCGCGTGCGCTCAGCGAGGCCGCCCGGGTGCAGGAGTACGCGGGCAGGCCCCAGGAGTCGCTGCACACCTGCCGGGAGGCGGTCGACCTGGCGCGCAGGGCGGGCGACACGCGTCTCCAGGCCGCGTTGGAGCTCAGGCTGGCGGACACCCTGGACCGGCTCGGGGACCCGGCGGCGGCCAGGCTGCACCGGGCGGCGGCCGACAGATTGCTTGGTGACGAGGGCTCCGCCTGCGAAATCCGTAGTACTTCGAACAAAACTTAATGCTTTGTAAGGCTGGACAGCGGGAAGTCCTTCATTAATGATGGCTCTGCCGCAGATCTCTGCGGTGTCCCCCTTTATGCTTGGTTCATGCGGGTATGTCCCGCTATGCCCAGCCAGCCTCCGAGTCAAGGACCGTGATCGACGTGAAGGTCGGCATCCCCCGCGAAGTCAAGAACAACGAGTTCCGGGTGGCGATCACCCCTGCCGGAGTGCATGAGCTCGTACGCCACGGCCACCAGGTCCTCGTCGAGCAGCACGCCGGCGAGGGATCCTCCATCCCGGACGAGGAGTACGTCGCCGCCGGTGCGCAGATCCTGCCCACCGCCGACGAGGTCTGGGCCGCCGCCGACCTGCTGCTCAAGGTGAAGGAGCCGGTCGCCGAGGAGTACCACCGCCTCCGCAAGGGCCAGACGCTCTTCACGTACCTGCACCTCGCCGCCTCCCGCGCGTGCACGGACGCCCTGCTGGAGTCGGGCACGACCGCCATCGCGTACGAGACCGTCGAGACCGCGACCCGCGCGCTGCCGCTGCTCGCCCCGATGTCCGAGGTCGCCGGCCGCCTCGCCCCGCAGGTCGGCGCGTACCACCTGATGCGCTCGGTCGGCGGGCGTGGCGTGCTCCCCGGCGGGGTCCCCGGCACGGGGTCGGCCAGGGCCGTCGTCATCGGCGGCGGGGTCTCCGGCTGGAACGCCACGCAGATCGCCGTCGGGCTCGGCTTCCACGTCACGCTGCTCGACAAGGACATCAACAAGCTGCGCGAGGCGGACAAGGTCTTCGGCACGAAGGTGCGGACGGTCGTCTCCAACGCCCTCGAGCTCGAGAAGGCGGTCGTCGAGGCCGACCTCGTCGTGGGCGCGGTGCTGATCCCGGGTGCGAAGGCGCCGAAGCTGGTCACCAACGAGCTCGTCGCGAAGATGAAGCCCGGAAGTGTTCTTGTCGACATTGCGATCGACCAGGGAGGCTGCTTCGAGGACTCGTATCCGACGACGCACGCCGAGCCGACCTTCACGGTCCACAACTCGGTCTTCTACTGCGTCGCGAACATGCCCGGCGCCGTGCCGAACACCTCCACGTACGCCCTCACGAACGCCACGCTGCCCTACATCCTGGAGCTCGCGAACCGGGGCTGGGCCGACGCCCTGCGTCGCGACGCCGCACTGGCCAAGGGTCTCAACACCCATGACGGCCAGGTGGTTTACCGTGAGGTGGCCGAGGCGCACGGCCTCGACCACGTCGAACTGAGCACGCTTCTCGGCTGAGCGGTCAACCCTCCCCGTCAACCTCACACGTCCGGCCGGACCTTGCCCAGCAAGGTCCGGCCGGACGCATGAGAGGGTCCGGATCAACTCGCCTGAGACGTAACCCTCTACCCGTTTTGCACCCCCGCGAAAGGTGCGCCCCGGGCGCTCCGTGCTCTTGACAGAGGGGTGTTCGATTGCCGACACATAGGGCCGGGTCCGGCGGATTGTGTTGCTGCGAACCGGTGACACGCCATAGAGTCGCCAATCGTCGGCATGGTGCCACGCTGACCTATCGATAAGTTTCCTGGTCACATCCAAGGAGGTAAGACGACTTGTGAATGAGTCGACAATTACTCCCGGGGGTGGTCAACCAGGGATGCCTGCACGGGGTCTGAGCCCGATCGGGCTCGAAGCTGTCGGCTCCGTCGCTGTCCGCACCTTCGCCACCCACCAGCACATGACGACAGCCCCCCAGATGATGGACGGCCTACACGTGAACGCCATGGCCGGCAACGAAAGTGGCCGAGAGACCTCCCACTTCGCCGACTTCGCCGAGGTGCCCGAGGGGCACTTCTACGACCCTGATGCCGAATACGAGCCCGATCCGGAGTACGCGGCCACCCTCGCGCCCGACGCCGCCCGCCAGCGCCGCGAGCGGATCGGCCCGACCGGCCGGCCGTTGCCGTACTTCCCGATTCCAGGTCCCCTGACGGACCACGGCCCCGCGAAGATCATCGCGATGTGCAACCAGAAGGGCGGCGTGGGCAAGACCACGTCGACCATCAACCTGGGTGCCGCGCTGGCCGAGTACGGCCGCCGCGTCCTTCTCGTCGACTTCGACCCGCAGGGAGCCCTGTCCGTCGGCCTCGGGGTCAACCCGATGGAGCTCGACCTCACCGTCTACAACCTGCTCATGGAGCGGGGCATGGCGGCCGACGACGTGCTGCTGAAGACGGCCGTGCCCAACATGGACCTGCTCCCCAGCAACATCGACCTCTCGGCGGCCGAGGTGCAGCTGGTGAGCGAGGTGGCCCGCGAGTCGACGCTGCAGCGCGCCCTCAAGCCGCTGATGGCCGACTACGACTACATCGTGATCGACTGCCAGCCCTCGCTCGGCCTGCTCACCGTGAACGCCCTGACGGCGGCTCACAAGGTGATAGTCCCGCTCGAGTGCGAGTTCTTCGCGCTGCGCGGTGTGGCGCTGCTCACCGAGACCATCGAGAAGGTCCAGGAGAGGCTCAACCCCGAGCTGGAGCTGGACGGCATCCTGGCCACGATGTACGACTCCCGCACGGTGCACAGCCGTGAGGTGCTCGCGCGTGTCGTCGAGGCCTTCGACGAGCACGTCTACCACACCGTCATCGGACGTACGGTGCGCTTCCCGGAGACCACGGTCGCCGGTGAGCCCATCACCACGTACGCGTCGAACTCGGTCGGTGCCGCCGCTTACCGCCAGCTCGCCAGGGAGGTGCTCGCCCGGTGTCACGCCGAGTGAGTCTGCCGGGGGCCGACGAGCTGTTCCGTACCACCGGGGGCATGGGTCTCCAGGGCTCGTCCCCCGCCGAGCGGCGGCGCAAGGCGAACGGCGAGGCGCGGGTTCCCGCACCGGCCGGAGGAAGCGATTCGGCACCGTCGGACACCGGCCCGGGCGGCACTCCGGGAAGCGGCGACACGCCCGCCGGGGCCTCCCAGGAGGAGCACTCCGCGGCGGACGCCGACGGCGGCGGCTCCCGCAGCCGTGCCGACGGGGACGACCGGGGCCAGGCCGCCCCGCCCCGGGCCCGCACCGCGCCCGGTCAGGAACAGACCGGGACGTCCGCCACCGTCCAGCCGCAACGCGGACGCGGGGGCGGACGGGGAGCCAACCGGCGGCCCAGTGGCCGTGAGCGCCACGACGAGAAGATCACCGTCTATGTGTCGGCCGAGGAACTGATGGACCTCGAGCACGCGCGCCTCGTGCTGCGCGGCGAACACGGACTGGCCGTGGACCGCGGGCGCATCGTCCGGGAAGCGGTCGCGGTGGTGCTGGCCGACCTGGAGTCGCGCGGCGACGCGAGCATCCTCGTACGGAGGCTGCGGGGCCGCTGACCGGCGCGGCGCCGGTAGCCTGCCGGGGGAGGGCCACCGTACGGACGGCCCCGCCCCGGGGCCCACCGCCCGCCTCCCGCCGCACCCCTGGACCCCAGCACATGCCGACTGCCGACGACACGCCCCGCCCGACCCGCCGTGCCCTCGGCCGCGGGCCGGGGATACGGCCCGCGGAGGCACCTGCGGCCCCGGAGGCTCCTCCCGGGCCGGTGACGGCCGTGGAGGCGCCTACGGCCCCGCCGGCCGCTGACAGGCCCGTGGAGAGCCCTCCGGAGGCGGTTCCGGTGGCCGCCGTGCCCGCCGCGGCCGAAGCCGTGCCCACGGCGGGCGAAGCCGTGCCCACGGCGGGCGAATCCGGGGACGCGGCCGGCGGGGGCGTCGACGACCGGCGGTTCACCGTGCGGCTGGTCAACTTCGAGGGCCCCTTCGATCTGCTCCTCCAGCTGATCTCCAAGCACAAGCTGGATGTGACCGAGGTCGCCCTGTCGAAGGTCACCGACGAGTTCATGGCACACATCCGGGCCATGGGAACGGACTGGGACCTCGACCAGACCACCGAATTCCTCGTCGTCGCCGCGACCCTGCTCGACCTGAAGGCCGCCCGGCTGCTCCCCACCGCCGAGGTGGAGGACGAGGCCGACCTGGCCCTCCTGGAGGCACGGGACCTGCTCTTCGCGCGGCTGCTGCAGTACCGCGCGTACAAGAGGATCGCGGAGATCTTCAGCGACCGGCTGGAGTCCGAGTCCCGCCGCTACCCCCGCACGGTGGGGCTCGAACCCCAGCACGCGGAGCTGCTGCCCGAGGTCGTGATCAGCATCGGCCCGGAGGGGTTCGCGCGGCTCGCGGTGAAGGCGATGCAGCCCAGACCCAAGCCGCAGGTGTACGTCGACCACATCCACGCCCCGCTGGTCAGCGTGCGCGAACAGGCGGAGATCGTGGTCGCGCGGCTGCGCGCGGAGGGCGAGATCAGCTTCCGGGAGCTCACCGAGGACGCGGAGGACACCCTCACGGTCGTCGCCCGCTTCCTGGCCCTCCTGGAGCTCTACCGGGAGAAGGCCGTCGCGCTCGACCAGGAGGAGGCGCTCGGTGACCTCCTGGTGCGCTGGGCCGGGGGCGAGGGGACCGAACCGGTGGTCACGGACGAGTTCGACCAAGAGGCGCGCGAGCCACAGGAGGACGTACAGGCATGAGCACAGACGACGAGGGGCGCGACGCCCTGGTTGCCGGGCTCGACCTCAAGCCCGCGCTGGAGGCGGTCCTCATGGTCGTCGACGAGCCCGCCACCGAGGAACACCTCGCCAAGGTCCTCCAGCGGCCCCGCAGGGCCGTCGCGGACGCCCTGCGGGAGCTGGCCGACGAGTACACCGTCCAGCGCCGCGGATTCGACCTGAGGCTCGTCGCCGGGGGCTGGCGCTTCTACACCCGTCCGGAGTACGCGGAAGCGGTCGAGGGCTTCGTCCTGGACGGCCAGCACGCCCGGCTCACCCAGGCCGCGCTGGAGACGCTCGCCGTGGTCGCGTACCGTCAGCCGGTCAGCCGGTCGAGGGTCTCGGCGGTACGCGGAGTGAACTGCGACGGCGTCATGCGGACCCTGCTCCAGAGGGGTCTCGTCGGGGAGGCGGGCGCGGAACCCGAAACAGGTGCGATCCTGTACAGGACGACGAACTACTTTCTGGAGCGCATGGGCCTGCGAGGCCTGGACGAGCTCCCGGAGCTCGCGCCCTTCCTCCCGGAGGCGGACGCGATCGAGGCTGAGACGCTAGAGGGTGTGCCGTCGTTCGATCCGGACGCACCGGACACCCCGGAAACTCACGCAGACGACAAGACGGAATTTTGATGCGAAGCAGTGGCAGCAACAACGGCAGCGGCAGCAGGAGCGGCGGCGGCTCCCGGAGCGGCGGCGGCAGGAGCGGTGCCGGAAGGAACGCCAACACCAGCGGCAGCGGCAGGAACAGCAACCCGAACCCCCGGGTCTCCGGCTCAGGGCGCGACGACAAGCAGGAGCAGCGCCCCCGCCGGCCCCGCCCCGAGGAGCGCCGCTACGACGTGGGCTCCGACAAGCCGGGCGGCGACGGCGGCCCCCGCAAGGGCCGCGGCGCCGCGGCCCGCGGCGGCGCCAAGGGCGGACCGAAGCCCGCGCAGAACGTGAGCAAGGGCGGCCGGCGCCAGGGTGCGCCCGCCCGCCCCCGTGAGCTCGACGCCAAGATCGAGCAGCGCAACCGCGACCGTTACGCGGAGAAGCCCGAGATCAGGACGCCGAAGACGCACCCCGGAGCCGAGCAGGAGGGGGAGCGTCTGCAGAAGATCCTCGCCCGGGCCGGCATGGGCTCGCGCCGGGCGTGCGAGGAGCTGATCGAGCAGGCCCGTGTCGAGGTCAACGGCGAGATCGTCCTGGAGCAGGGCAAGCGCGTCGACCCGCAGAAGGACGAGATCAAGGTCGACGGCCTGACCGTCGCGACCCAGTCGTACCTCTTCTTCGCGCTGAACAAGCCCGCCGGCGTCGTCTCCACCATGGGCGACCCGGACGGCCGCCAGAACCTCGGGGACTACGTGAACAACCGCGAGACGCGGCTGTTCCACGTCGGACGGCTCGACACCGAGACCGAGGGCATCATCCTGCTCACCAACCACGGCGAGCTGGCCCACCGTCTGACGCACCCCAGGTACGGCGTGAAGAAGACCTACCTGGCCGCCATCCAGGGGCCGCTCCCGCGCGACCTCGGCAAGCGGCTCAAGGACGGCATCCAGCTGGAGGACGGCTACGCCCGCGCCGACCACTTCCGGGTCGTCGAGAACACCGGCAAGAACTACCTGGTCGAGGTCACGCTCCACGAGGGCCGCAAGCACATCGTCCGCCGGATGCTGGCCGAGGCCGGCTTCCCCGTCGAGCGTCTCGTGCGCACGTCCTTCGGGCCGATCCCGCTGGGCGACCAGAAGTCGGGCTGGCTGCGCCGCCTGACCAACACCGAAGTCGGCATGCTGATGCGCGAGGTCGGTCTGTAACCCGACCCCGCACCGAACGGCCCGCGGCCGGTTCCTCGTTCACTTTTTCGAACGGGACCGGCCGCGGGCCTTTTGCGACCGGCGTTTCTTCTTTATAGTCAGAGTGACCATAAAAGAGGAGGGCGGCGTGACGCTCGCGGACATACTCGATCCTTTGCAGCAGCCCCTGGTGACGGTCCTGGACACCCCGGTCAGCTGGACCGAGGTGCTGGGCTTCGGCAGCGGCGCGCTGTGCGTCTGGCTCGTGGCCCGCCAGCATCTCGCCAACTGGCCGATCGGCATCGCCAACAACCTGTTCTTCATCCTGCTGTTCGCCCAGTCCGGTCTGTACGCCGACGCCGGCCTGCAGATCGTCTTCATCTCCCTCGCCGCGTACGGCTGGTGGACCTGGACCCACGGGGGTGGACCAGGGACATCCGTCCTGCCGGTGCGGAGCACCACCCGCACCGAGTGGACCTGGCTGTTCGCGGCGGGGGCGGCGGGGACCCTCGGCCTCACCCTGCTGCTGTCCCGGGCCACGGACTCGACCGTGCCGTTCTGGGACGCCCTGACCACCTCCCTGTCGCTCATGGCGACGTACGGGCAGTGCCGCAAGCGGGTCGAGTCCTGGTGGCTGTGGATCGCCGCGGACGTCGTCTACATCCCGCTGTACGCGTACAAGGAGCTCTACCTCACCTCCCTGCTGTACGTCGGATTCCTCACGCTCTGCCTCATCGGGCTGCGCAGCTGGAGCCGGGACCTGACAGCCGGCCGGCGTGAGGACACGGTGGTGCCCGTATGAAGCGCCACGGGCACGGACTGGTCCTGGGCAAGTTCTATCCGCCGCACGCCGGCCACCACCACCTCGTCCGCACCGCACGGGACCGTTGCGAGCGGCTCACCGTCCTGGTCTGCGCCGCCTCGGTCGAATCCGTACCGCTCGCCGACCGGGTCGCCTGGATGCGTGAGGCGCACCCCGACGTCCGGGTGGTGGGAACCGTCGACGACATCCCCATGGACGTCACCGACCCGGCGGTCTGGGACGCCCACATGGAGGTGTTCACCGGCGCGGTTCCCGAACGGGTCGACGCCGTCTTCACCTCCGAGGCGTACGGCGGGGAACTGGCCCGCCGCTTCGGCGCGGAATCCGTCCTCGTCGACCCCGGCCGCACCCTCTTCCCCGTCTCGGGCACCGCGGTCCGCGCCGACCCCGTCGGCTGCTGGGACTACCTGGAGCCGCCCGTGCGGGCCGCGCTCGCGCGCCGGGTCGTCGTCCTCGGCGCCGAGTCCACCGGCACCACCACCCTGGCCCTGGCACTCGCCGATCACTACCGCCGGCGCGGCGGTGCGTGGGCGGGGACGCGGTACGTCGCCGAGTACGGGCGGGAGTTCAGCGAGGCCAAGCTCGCCGCCCTGCGCGAGCGGTGGCCGGACGCCCGGTGGGAGGACGTCTCCTTCACCACGGACGACTTCCCCCTCATCGCCGAGACGCAGAACGCCAGGGAGGACGCCGCCGCGCGTGCGGGGTCACCGGTGCTCATCTGCGACACCGACTCCTTCGCCACCACCGTCTGGCACGAGCGCTACATCGGCGGACGCAACCCGCTCGTCGAGAAGACCGCCGACCGGGTCGCCCACCACCTCTGGCTGCTCACCGATCACGAGGGTGTCGCGTTCGAGGACGACGGACTGCGCGACGGCGAGGAGCTGCGGCCCTGGATGACCGACCGCTTCCGTGCCGAACTCACCCGTACCGGAAGGCCGTTCATCGAGATCACCGGGGACCGCGGCGAACGCCTCGAAGCGGCGGTCGCCGCCGTGGACGAGCTACTCGCCACCGGCTGGCACTTCACCGCACCCCTGCCGGAGCGGCGATGAGCACCGCACCCGGGGGGTACGACCCCCGCGCCTTCTTCCCGTTCGCCGTCACCGTCGACCTCGCCGTCTTCACGGTCCGCGAAGCACGGCTCCATGTACTGCTCGTCGAGCGCGGCGAGGCCCCCTACAAGGGCCGGTGGGCGCTGCCCGGCGGCTTCGTCCTGCCCCGGGAATCCGCCGAGGAGGCCGCCCGCCGCGAGCTCGCCGAGGAGACCGGCCTCACGAAGAAGTCCGTGTGCGCCTTCCACCTCGAACAGCTGCGCACCTACAGCGATCCGGACCGCGACCCCAGGATGCGGGTCGTCTCCGTCGCGTACGCCGCACTCGTGCCCGACCTCCCCGAACCGCGGGGTGGCGGGGACGCCGCACACGCCCAGTGGTGGGACGCGGGAACCACCGGGCCGCTCGCCTTCGACCACGACCGCATCCTGGCCGACGCGCACGACCGGATCGGCGCCAGGCTCGAATACTCCTGCCTGGCCACCGCGTTCTGCCCCGCCGAGTTCACCCTCGGGGAGCTCCAGGGGGTCTACGAGACCGTCTGGGGCGTCGAGCTCGACCGGCCCAACTTCCGGCGCAAGGTCCTCACCACGCCCGGCTTCGTCCAGGCCGTGGACGGACCGCCGCGCCGCACCGGCGGACGGGGAAAACCGGCCGCTCTCTACCGGGCGGGTGCCGCTACCGCCCTGCACCCTCCACTGTTGCGCCCGGAAGGACGCCCTGAAGGACGGACATCATGATCCCGACACGGATTCTCACCAAGCAGGCGGCCACAGGCACGCTGACCGGGCTCGCGCTCGGCGACGCCCTGGGCTTCCCCACCGAGTTCAACGACGTTCCCGCGATCCTCGCGAAGTGCGGGCCCTGGCGCGAGATGCGGCTCCCGGAGCCCGCGTTCGTCACGGACGACACCCAGATGACCCTCGCCCTGGGACGCGGCATCCGGACCGCGATGGATCAGGGGCTGCTCACCCCGGAGCGGATGGTGGGCCCCGTCCGGCAGGAGTTCGTGCGCTGGAACCGCTCACCCGACAACAACCGCGCTCCCGGTCGTACCTGCCTGGAGGCGTGTGCGCTGCTGGAGGGCGACCGGATCTGGCAGGAGGCCAGCCGGACCGGATCCAAGGGCTGCGGCGCCAACATGCGCGTCGCGCCCGTCGGCCTTGTGCCCGGCCTCAGCGACGAACAGCGTGCCGGGGCCGCCCAGCTCCAGGCCGCCCTCACCCACGGCCACCCCACCGCCCTCGCCGCCTCCGACCTGACGGCCCGCGCGGTGTACCTCCTCGCCCAGGGGGCCGAACCGCTCGGCCTGGTGGGCCAGCTGCGCTCCTACGCGTACGAGAACCGGGGCCGCTACCTGAACCGGTGGCTCGGTGACCTGTGGCGGTACACCCACGACGCCTCGCCCGAGGCGTTCATCAGCCGGGGCTGGGACGAGTGCCTGGCCGTGCTGGGACATGTCCAGGACGCCCTGCGCCGGCCGTCGCCGGAGACCGACCCGTGCGAGCGGACCGGCGACGGCTGGATCGCCGAGGAGGCCCTCGCCACCGCCCTGCACTGCTTCCTGCTCTTCCCCGAGGACCCGTTGACCGCCCTGCGCCGCGCCGCCTGCACCCGGGGCGACTCCGACTCCATCGCCTGTCTCACGGGCGCGTTCGCCGGAGCGCACCTGGGGGCGGGAGCCTGGCCCAAGCAGTGGTCGGAACGCATCGAGTACCGCAGCGACCTGCTCTCGCTGGCCGCACTCTGGGACGCCTGACCGATGCACAGCGACACGACGCTCCTGCGACAGGCCGGGCTGCCGGTCACCGACCTGACCCCGGTACTCGGACGGGAGCCCTGCCCGCTCGTGTTCGCCACGGTCTCGGGCGCCCATCTGTACGGCTTTCCCTCGCGGGACTCGGACGTGGACCTGCGGGGGGTCCACGTCCTGCCCGCGGAGGATCTCGTAGGGCTCCGGACGCCGGAGGAGACTCGGTCACGGATGTGGGACCACGACGGGGTCGAGATGGACCTCGTCACCCATGATCTGCGCAAGTTCGTCAGGCTCATGCTGAAACCCAACGGCTACGTGCTCGAACAGCTGCTGTCCCCGCTGGTGGTGCACACCACGGCGCTCCACGCCGAACTCGTGGAGCTGGCACCGGCGGTGATGACCCGCAACCATGCCCACCACTACCGGGGCTTCGCAGGTACGCAGTGGCGGCTGTACGGGAGGACCGGAGAGCTGAAGCCGCTCCTCTACACGTTCCGCGCCCTGCTCACCGGCATCCATCTGATGCGCACCGGCACCCTGGTGGCGCATCTGCCGGCCCTGCTGGGCGAGGTGGCCGCGCCCGCCTACCTGCCCGCGCTGATCGAGGCGAAGGCCGAAGCCGAGCACGGGGCCGCGCACGTGGCCGACGGCCCGGCCGTCGCACAGGACGTCGAGGCCCTGAACGCGGTGCTCGACGAGGCGCAGACGGCGTCACGGCTCGCCGAGGCGCCCTCGGGCTTCGACGCCCTGCACGATCTCGTCGTCCGCGCGCGGCTGGGGGAGACGGTCCCGTCCTGACGACCCGGCGGCCGCCCTCTCACCCGCGTTCGCGCAGATGGGAGCGGCGGCCGTCCCGGTCGAAGATGCCGAGGACCTCGGCCGGGCCGCCGACGGCGCCCAGCGCGTGCGGGAGCATCGTGGTGAACTCCGCCGCCTGCCCCTGCTCCACCCGTAGCCGCCGTTCCCCCAGCAGCAGCAAGGCCGTGCCGGACAGCACCGTGAACCACTCCCGGCCGGGGTGCGCCTTGAGCGCCGAGGGGCCTTCGGCCGGGGGACCGGTCAGCCGTATCCGGGCCACGGTGACGCCGGGCTGGCCGCGCAGCGCCCACTGGGTCAGGCCTCGCGCCAGATCGAGGGTGGGGTTCGTGACCACGTCGTCGGCGTCCGTCTCGACGAGCTGGTCGAGGGAGGTGCCCAGCGCCCGGGCGATCACGGTGAGCTGGTCGAGCGCGATCCTCCGGTGGCCGGTCTCGATCCGGCTGAGTGTGGAAGGGCTGAGGTGGCAGCGGGCGGCGAGGTCGTCGAGCGACCAGCTGTGCGCGGCCCGCAGGGCCCGGATCCGTTTGCGTACGAGGCCGTCCAGACCACTTCCTTCTTGCGTCATGAGCAAGAGAGTATGCGCTGTGCGCAAATCTTCGTAGGCTCGGTCGCATGACATCCTCCGCTTCCCACCCGCACCGCCACGGCCCCGGCCACCACCACGAGCACGGCCATGGACAGGCGGACACCGGCCAGGACGACGCTCTCGCCGCCGTGCTCGATCTCGACGCCGAGATCTTCGCCCCGTACCTCACCGCGGTGACCAGTCGGGTCGCCGAGCTCGCCGGGGAGGGCGTTGGGCACGTCGTCGACCTGGGGTCGGGAACCGGGACCGGCACGTTCGCCCTGCTGGAACGCTTCCCCCACGCCCTTGTGACCGCCGTCGACAGCTCACCCGCCATGCTCGCCCGGCTGGTCGGGGCGGCCCGGGCGAAGGGCCTGGGCGACCGGGTGCGCACCCTGGAGACGGACGCGGGTGCCGGGCTCGCCGGCATCACGGACGCCGACCTCGTCTGGGCCTCGGCCTCCCTGCACCACGTGGACGACCCGGCCGCCGTCCTCGACGGGGTCCGGGCCGCGCTGCGTCCCGGCGGACTGGTGGCCGTCGCCGAGCTGGACGGGATGCCGCGTTTCCTCCCGGACGACGCCGTGGCCGGCCGCCTCGGCCTGGAGGCGCGGTGCCGCGAGGCGCTGGACGGCCTCCACGCCGAGCAGATGCCGCACCTGGGCGCCGACTGGGGAGCCATGCTGGCCGAGGCCGGCCTCCTGGTCGAGGACGAGCGCACGGAGCGGCTGGAACTGCGCGCCCCGCTGCCCGCAGGTGTCGGCCGGTACGCCCACGTCGTGCTCGACCGCATCCGTGGCGCCCTCGACGGCCGGGCCGACCCCGCGGACCTCGCCGCCCTCGGCGCCCTGGTCGACGGAGGCCCGGCGGACGTGCGCCACCGGGACGACCTCGTCGTCCGCTCGACACGCCGGCTCTGGGTCGCCCGCCGCCCGGCGGACTCCGCCTGAGGGGCGGCCGAGGGCTAGCCCTCGGCCGAGGCCCGCCGGGTCCGGACCAGGAAGGCCTCCACGCGTTCCCGGTCGGGCTCCGGCGGCAGCGGGGAGCGGGCGGCCGCCTCGTCGTTCTCCCCGGCCAGGCGCGTCATGCGGCGCTCCACCTCGGCCCACGGGACCTCGCCCCGCTTCACCGCCAGCAGATCCTCGCGCGCCTCCCCGACCTCGATCCGCAGCTCGCCCGTCCGCAGCAGGTCGCGGCAGGAGGCCAGCAGCCGCAGCAGATGCATGGCGTGCTTCCAGCGCGGAGCGCCGTGCGCACGGACATCGGCCTCCAGCTTCCGCCGCTGGCCCAGCGCGTAGCGTACGAACGTTCCGTGGGCCTGCCGGGACAGGAAGGCCCCGCGCAGGCCGAGGAGTTCGCGGCCCGTCGCGTCGACCCGCTCCACGAGCGGGGAGTGCAGGCACTCCAGCACATTGGGGTTCGCCCGCAGCGCCAGCTCGCAGAAGCGCTCCAGTTCCCAGGAGAACTGCTCGTCGGCCGGGCCCTCGACGTGGCTGGGGGGCTTCGTGAAGCCCCAGAACAGCGGAGTGGGTGCGAGGAAGACCCCACGCCGGTCCGTGTCGCTGCCGTCGGTGGCCAGCCCGAAGGCGCGGGAGCCCATCACACAGGAGTAGACGGTGTGCTCCCGGACGAGCCGCGCGCCGTCGGCGGGATCGGAGGCCGCGTCAGGCGACGTTCCTGCGGGCGTGCTGATGGGGTGCACCGTGACTTCTCCATGAGGACGGGCCCTTGCCGCTGCGGACGGACGAGGGCCGCGCGGGCCTGGCGGCCGATCCTACGTCCGGCGTCGGCGCAGGCGCGGGGCCCCGGCGCGCTCCGGCTACCCACCCCCGCCGCCGTGTGGTGCGAGTCACACGGCCGCCCTCGTCCGGTCCCCGCCCCGGGCCGGGCACTCGAAACGTCGCGCCCCCTACGCGAGCCGGATGCTGTCGCCCTCGACGGTGATCCGCTCGGCGGGCAGCGGGCGCGTCGCCGGGCCCTGCTCGACGGCTCCGTCCGTGATGCTGAACCGGCTGCCGTGGCAGGCGCAGTCGATGGTTCCGTCCGCGACCGAGGAGACGATGCAGCCCGCGTGCGTGCAGACCGCGGAGAAGGCCTTGAACCGGCCGGCCTCGGGCTGGGTCACCACGATCCTGCGGTCCTCGAAGATCGTGCCGCCGCCGGCCGGGATGTCCGAGGTCCTGGCCAGCTCGGCGTCCCCGGAGGCCGGCGGGGAGCTCTCCTCGCCCCCGTCACCACCGGACGAACCGCAGCCCGTCACCAGTGCGGCTGCTCCCGCCGTCAGGACCGTCCTTCGCCGTGCGTTCATGGCTCTCCTCGGGGTCGACCGGTGTGTGTCCGATGACGGCATCGTGTCCCCGCCCGGGGCCCCGGCCCCACGACCCGCCGATACGTGCGCCCGACCGGGTGCCGCGGGAGCGCCGGACACACCTCCGCGTCTCACGGACAGAGCACCGTGACCGGCGGCGTCGCCGCACCTCTAGGCTGAAAGGGCACGCAGCACGAGGCGACGAGGGGTACGACGTGGCGGTACGAGCAGTCCGTGGAGCCGTCCAGCTGGACCGGGACGAAGCCGGTCACATGGACGAGCGGGTGAGTGAACTCCTCACCGCGGTCCTGGAACGCAATCAGCTCGTCGCAGACGACCTGATCAGCGTCTGGTTCACCGCCACCCCCGATCTGCACAGCGATTTCCCGGCCGCCGCGGCCCGAGGCCTCGGTATCGTCGACGTACCGCTGATCTGCGCCCAGGAGCTCGACATCACCGGGGCCATGCCCCGCGTGGTGCGCATCATGGCCCACGTGGAGACGTATCTCTCCAAGTCCGAGATCAGCCACGTCTACCTCGGCGCCACCGGCGCCCTCCGCAAGGACATCGCCCAGTGAGAACCGCCCTCGTCATCGGAACCGGACTGGTCGGCACCTCCGCCGCCCTCGCCCTCGCGGGGCGCGGCGTCCAGGTGCACCTCGTCGACCGCGACCCCTCCTCGGCGCAGACCGCCGCCGCGCTCGGCGCCGGCACGGACGAGGCGCCCGAGGGCCGCGTGGACCTGGCGATCATCGCCGTGCCACCCGCCCACACCGCGTCCGTGCTGGCCACGGCCATGCGGGACGGGATCGCGCGCGCCTACCTCGACGTCGCCAGCGTCAAGGGCGGCCCGCGCCGTGAGCTGGAGGCGCTCGGCGTCGACCTCACGCCGTACATCGGCACGCACCCCATGGCCGGCAAGGAGCGCTCCGGGCCTCTCGCGGCGACCGCCGACCTCTTCGAGGGACGCCCCTGGGTCCTCACACCCACCCGGGAGACGGACACCGAGGTCCTCAACCTCGCCCTGGAACTGGTCGCGCTCTGCCGGGCCGTCCCGGTCGTCATGGACGCCGACGCCCACGACCGCGCCGTCGCCCTGGTCTCCCACACCCCGCAGCTGATCTCGTCGATGGTCGCCGCCCGGCTGGAGGAGGCCGACGAGACCGCCGTACGCCTGTGCGGCCAGGGGATCAGGGACGTCACCCGCATCGCGGCCTCCGACCCCCGGATGTGGGTGGAGATCCTCTCCGCCAACCCCGGCCCGGTCGCCGACGTGCTGGCGGGCGTCGCCACCGACCTGGACGAGACGGTGCGGGCGCTGCGGGGCCTCCAGTCCGCCGACGAGGACAAGCGCCGCACCGGCACCGAAGGCATCGAGGACGTCCTGCGGCGCGGCAACGCGGGCCGGGTCAGGGTCCCCGGCAAGCACGGGGCGGCCCCGGCCTCGTACGAGATCGTCGCCGTGCTCATCAGCGACCGGCCGGGCGAGCTGGCATCGATCTTCGCCGACGCGGGGCGGGCCGGCGTCAACATCGAGGACGTCCGCATCGAGCACGCCACCGGCCAGCAGGCCGGACTGGTCCAGCTGATGGTCGAGCCGAGCGCCGCACCCGCGCTGAGCGCGGCCCTCAGCGAACGGGGCTGGTCGATCCGCCCGTAAGGGCCTTCGTCCCGGAAGGCCGGGCGGGCCCGGGGACGGGCCCCGGAGACAGGGGGTGCAAAGGCGCTTCGCGCACTCGGTAACCTTGGGGGAGGGCGCCCCGGTCTGCCCTGCCCCGCTCCGCCCGTCCCCGTGTACCAGGAAGGTGTCCACCACCGTGGAAACCGTAAGCGCCGCCGCCCGGACCGCCCCGGCCGCAGTGATCGTCGCCATCGACGGCCCCTCCGGCACCGGCAAGTCGAGCACCTCCAAGGCCGTCGCCGCCCAGCTCGGTCTGAGCTACCTGGACACCGGCGCGCAGTACCGGGCGATCACGTGGTGGATGCTGAACAACGGCATCGACGTGCAGAACCCGGCCGAGATCGCCACGGCCGCCGCCAAGCCGGTCATCGTCTCCGGCACGGACCCGTCCGCCCCGACGATCACCGTCGACGGCGAGGACGCCTCGGGCCCCATCCGCACCCAGGAGGTCACCTCCAAGGTCAGCGCCGTCAGCGCCGTGCCCGAGGTACGCGCCCTGATCACCGAGCTGCAGCGCTCGATCGCCAAGGAGGCCGAGCGCGGCATCGTCGTCGAGGGCCGGGACATCGGCACCACCGTGCTGCCCGACGCCGACATCAAGATCTTCCTGACCGCCTCCCCGGAGGCGCGCGCCGCGCGCCGCAGCGGTGAGGTCAAGGGCTCCGACCTGGCCGCCACCCGGGAGGCGCTGATCAAGCGGGACGCCGCCGACTCGGGCCGCAAGACCTCGCCGCTGGCCAAGGCCGGTGACGCCGTCGAGGTGGACACCACCGACCTGACCCTCGGGCAGGTCATCGAGTGCGTCGTCACCCTCGTCGGGGAGAAGCAGGCCGCGAAGTGACCGAAGCCACCACCGCGCCGACGCTGCGCGGAGCGGCCGTCGGGCGCGGGATCGGCATCGGGCTCATGTACGGGCTCTTCAGGCCCCGTGTGCTCGGAGCATGGCGCGTCCCCACCACGGGACCCGTCATACTCGCGGTGAACCACGCGCACAATATCGACGGACCGATGCTGATGGGCACCGCGCCCCGGCCCGTCCACTTCCTGATCAAGAAAGAGGCGTTCGTCGGCCCCCTCGACCCGTTCCTCCGCGGAATCGGGCAGCTGAAGGTGGACCGTACGACCGTCGACCGCAACGCCATCACGCAGGCACTCGGCGTGCTGGACGACGGCGGGGTCCTCGGGATCTTCCCCGAGGGCACCAGGGGCGAGGGCGACTTCGCCTCCCTGCGCGCGGGGCTCGCGTACTTCGCGGTGCGCGGCGGGGCGCCGATCGTCCCCGTCGCGGTCCTGGGAAGCACGGAGCGCCGCGGACGGTTGATATCAGCACTGCCTCCGCTGCGAAGCAGGGTCGACGTCGTCTTCGGCGACGCCTTCCAGGCAGGTGACGGCAGCGGCCGGCGTACGAGGAAGGCGCTGGACGAGGCGACTCTCCGGATCCAGGGAGAGCTGACCGCGCACCTGGAGAACGCCAGGCGCCTCACCGGGCGCTCGGTCAAGACTTGAGTAGTGGGCCGCGCGAAAGCGGCCCATCGATGATGATGCAAAGAGGAACGGACTTCATGAACGACCAGATTCACTCCGGCGGCTCGGACCACGAGCACGGAGCACTTGGCGATGCCGAGTACGCGGAGTTCATGGAGCTCGCCGCGCAGGAGGGGTTCGACCCCGAGGAGGTCGAGGGCGCGATCGGTGCGGCCGGTCACGGACCGCTTCCCGTGCTCGCCGTCGTCGGCCGCCCGAATGTCGGCAAGTCGACCCTGGTGAACCGGATCATCGGCCGCCGCGAGGCCGTCGTCCAGGACAAGCCCGGCGTGACCCGTGACCGCGTCAGCTACGAGGCCGAGTGGGCCGGGCGCCGCTTCAAGGTCGTCGACACCGGTGGCTGGGAGCAGGACGTCCTCGGTCTCGACGCCTCCGTCGCCGCCCAGGCCGAGTACGCGATCTCGACGGCCGACGCGGTCGTCTTCGTCGTCGACGCGACGGTCGGCGCGACCGACACCGACGAGGCCGTCGTCAGGCTGCTGCGCAAGGCCAAGAAGCCCGTCGTCCTCTGCGCCAACAAGGTCGACGGACAGAGCGGCGAGGCCGACGCCACCGCGCTCTGGTCGCTCGGCCTCGGCGAGCCGCACCCGGTCTCCTCCCTGCACGGCCGCGGCACCGGAGACATGCTGGACGCCGTCCTGGAGGCGCTGCCCGAGGCCCCGGCCCAGACCTTCGGCACCGCCCTCGGCGGCCCCCGCCGCATCGCGCTCATCGGCCGCCCGAACGTCGGCAAGTCCTCGCTGCTGAACAAGGTCGCCAACGAGGACCGCGTCGTCGTCAACGAGCTCGCCGGCACCACCCGCGACCCGGTCGACGAGCTGATCGAGCTCGGCGGCGTCACCTGGAAGTTCATCGACACGGCCGGCATCCGCCGCAAGGTCCACCTCCAGGAGGGCGCGGACTACTACGCCTCGCTGCGTACCGCGGCCGCCGTGGAGAAGGCCGAGGTCGCCGTCATCCTGATCGACTCGAGCGAGTCCATCAGCGTCCAGGACCAGCGGATCGTCACCATGGCCGTGGAAGCGGGCCGTGCGATCGTGATCGCCTTCAACAAGTGGGACACCCTCGACGAGGAGCGCCGCTACTACCTGGAGCGCGAGATCGACACGGAGCTCGCGCAGGTCGCCTGGGCCCCGCGCGTCAACGTCTCGGCCGTCACCGGCCGGCACATGGAGAAGCTGGTCCCGGCGATCGAGACCGCGATCGAGGGCTGGGAGACCCGGATCCCCACCGGCAGGCTCAACGCCTTCCTCGGTGAGATCGTCGCGTCCCACCCGCACCCGGTGCGCGGCGGCAAGCAGCCCCGCATCCTCTTCGGCACCCAGGCGGGCACGAAGCCGCCGCGGTTCGTCCTCTTCTCGTCCGGCTTCCTGGAGCACGGCTACCGCCGCTTCGTCGAGCGCCGCCTGCGCGAGGAGTTCGGCTTCGAGGGCACGCCGCTGCACATCTCGGTGCGGGTGCGCGAGAAGCGCGGCCGCAAGAAGTGAGCTGAGGAGCATGGCGAAGCCCCCTGGGCCCCACATGGGGCCCAGGGGGCTTCGCCGTATCCCTCAGGCGTCCGTCGATCCGGGCGGCAGCGCCGCGGGCCGGGCACGCCCGGCATGCCGCCCCACCCGCTGCCAGGAACCGGGGTTGCCACCGCCGCCCGCGCTGTGGCTGCCCTGGGCGTTCGCCGCCGTACGGCCGCTCAGCGGTGCACGGCTGCCGAACGTCCCGATGCCGAACGTTCTGAAGCCGAGATTCTCCTCACCGGTGCGGTCCCCCGGAAGCGCCCGGAACGATCGCCTGTACTCGGAGTACAGGGCGTCGTAGATCGGGGTGGGGGACTTACCGCCCGAGGGGTCCTGCGACGGGCGCATGGCCGGAATCGGGGTCTGCTGCTGGCGAGGAGGGTCGTATGAGTGCACATAGGTGCCAACGACCTCACCGCCCGTCGGATGCGGGCCTGACGGAGAAAACGCTGTTCGGCGGGCAGGGGAGGGCAGCAGGGACACGGTCAGGTCCCGGCGAGCGGCATCGTCGCGGCGACCAGGAGGCCGTTGACCGCGGCCTTGTCCAGTGCGTCACGGAGCAGGTCCTCGCGCGGCTGCTGGCCGATGGAACCGGCCGGAGCGGCGAACACCAGGACGCTCTGCGCCTTGTTGGCGGCCGTCCGCCAGCCCTCGGTGACCTGGAGCGGCTGGTGCGCCTGCCACCAGGCGACCGGGCTGCCGCCGCCGGCGCCGGGCTGCAGCACCGCGTGCAGCTGGCCCATGGCGAGGAGCACGGACCAGCCGGCGAGGACACCGGGCAGCCGGTTGAGGTGGGGCGTGGGCTGGAAGCCCTGCTCCAGCAGGAGCTGGAGGAACTGGTCGCCGCCGCTGCCGTCCGTGCCGGGCCGTGCGATCGGCCCGGTCGGTTCGACGACCAGGGCCGGGCGGAGGTCGTCCTCGATCAGGACGAGACCGCTGGTGATGCCGAGGACGGCCTGTTCGGGCATGAGGCCCTCCGGATTCTGTGGCTCGCTGCCGGTGATGGACCGCACAGCGCCCTGGAGCTGGTCCTCCGCGACCTGGACCACCTGCGAGGGGATGCAGGTCGCGTGGGCGAAGGCGAGCACGGCGGTCTCGTCGCCCACGAACAGCACCGTGCTGGTGCGTTCCTGGTCGGAGTCGCCGGGGGTGCGGCATGAGGTGCAGTCGTAACTGCCTGGGGCACTGTCGCCGACGAGCAGCCGGTCGGCTTCGGCATCGCCGATCTCGGCGCGTACGTCCTCGCTGACGTCGAGCATGCGCGGCACGGGTGGCTCCTCGAACTCGGTGCGTGAGGCGGGCGGTTCCCCGGCTCATGGAAGACAACGGAAGACCCGGGGCCGGGGTCACGCGCGAATCGGGAGATTAAGAGACCGGTCAAGCGCCGGCGCCGGCAGACCGATGAACCGGAAGACCGCGCGGACGAACCGGAGCCCAACCCTCCGTGTAAAGGCCCCTGATGCACGCGCCTTCGTTCGAAACGTCACGGCTTTGTGCGACTCCTGTGCGAATGCTGTGGCGTGGCCTGACGCCACGTAGGGTCCGTTGCAGACCAGTCGAACAGGGGAAACGACTACGTAATGCACATTTCATTTCTGCTCCACAACGCGTACGGCATCGGGGGAACGATCCGTACCACCTTCACGCTCGCCAGGACCCTGGCGGAACAGCACGACGTCGAGATCGTCTCCGTCTTCCGGCACCGCGACGACCCGAAGCTAGGCGCACCCGAGGGTGTGCGGATGAGCCACCTCGTCGATCTGCGCAAGTCGAGTCCGGGGTACGACGGGGAGGCCGAGGAGCACGCCAGGCCCGCGTCGGTCTTCCCGCGTGGCGACACCAGGCACCGGCAGTACAGCCGGCTCACCGACAGCCGCATCGCGGCTCATCTGGGAGCCCTGGAGGCCGACGTCGTCGTCGGCACGCGCCCCGGTCTCAACGTCCACATCAGCCGGCAGGCGCGGCGCGGCCCGGTGCGGGTCGGCCAGGAGCACCTCACCCTCGAGAGCCACGGCTACCGTCTCCGCCGGGAGATAAGCCACCGGTACCAGCAGCTCGACGCGGTCACCACCGTCACCGAGGCCGACGCCCGGGACTACCGCACCGGTCTGCGGCTGCCCGGCGTGCGGATCGAGGCCATCCCGAACAGCGTGCCCGAGCCCGCCGGCCCACCCGCGGACTGCGACGCCAAGTCGATCGTGGCGGCGGGCCGGCTGCACCGGGTCAAGCGCTACGACGTACTGATCCGGGCCTTCGCCGAGGTCGCGGCGGTGCGCCCGGAGTGGCGGCTGCGGATCTACGGCGCCGGGGACGCGTCCGGCAACGAGCAGAAGCCCCTGCGCGGTCTCGTCGACGAGCTCGGACTCCGGGAGCGGGTCTTCCTCATGGGTTCGGCCGACCCCATGGAGAAGGAGTGGCCCAAGAGCTCCATCGCCGCCGTCACCTCCGAGCGGGAGTCGTTCGGCATGACCATCGTGGAGGCGATGCGGTGCGGAGTGCCCGTCGTGGCGACGGACTGCCCCCACGGGCCGGCCGAGATCATCGAGGACGGCACGGACGGGCGGCTGGTTCCGCCGGGGGACACCCACGCGTTCGCCAAAGCCCTGCTCGGCCTGATCGACGACGACGCCCTGCGGCACCGCATGGGCCGCGCCGCACGGGCCTCCGCCGCGCGGTTCGACCCGGCACCGATCGCCGAGCGGCACGAGAGACTCTTCGCCGAGCTGGCCGCCCAGGGCGGCGGGACGCGGTCCCGGAGCGTCCTGCGTAGCGCGTACCACCGGTCCAAGGGCGGCGTGCTGGACGGGGCGTACGCGCTGCGTTACAAGGCCGCGGCGGTGATCCGCAGGGGGGCCTGACGGGGCGCCCGGGCGGCGGGGCCTGGGAAAGGTAAGGAATACATAAGGGGGAGTGAATTCGAGGTGGCGTGCCCGTATATTCTTCTTACCGGTGTCTCCGGAAAGAGGATCGCGCACGGCGCCCTCTCTCCCTTCAATTCCCTCCCGGCGGCTCTCGCGGGCGCATTTCCCGGACGCCTCGTAATTCAGTCCGAGTGGAGTCGGGCTGCCGTTCGGGTGAAGTCGTCCCGGGTATACGCGCGTGGGGATCCTGTGACACAAGCGTGACCGCCGAGGTACACGGAGATGCATCGGGACCCGTGGCCACCACCGCTTCCGCCACGGCGCGGGGCGGCCTACGGTGAGGGGTATGGCATCTGTACCGACCCCTCCCGCCCAGCCGGACGACACCCCCGAGACGTACGTCGGCCTCGACGCGGAGGCCGCCGAACGGCAGGCCAGAGACCGTGGCTGGAGCACGGTCCGGGCTCTCGCGCCGGGCACCGTCATCACCATGGAGTTCCGTGGCGGACGCATCAACTTCGAGGTGGACGACTCGACCGTGACCCGTTGCTGGGTCGGCTGAACCCGGACCCGACGAGCGAAGGCCCCGACCGGAGTCGGGGCCTTCGCCGTGCGTGGGCGCGGTGACACGTACGTCCCCGCAGGTCAGGGGGGTAGAGCAGTCAGGGGGCGACCGGCCCGCCGGCGACCGGCCGGGACGGGCCCGCGCTGCTCCTCGGCGAGCGGTCCGCGTGGGGCGGGCGGCGCGAGCCGGCCGAGGCCGGCGACGTCCGCTCCGGACGTACGGGGTGTGCCGGATGCGCCCTGGCCCTGGCGGCGGCCCCCGGGTGACCCGCGCCGGCGGTTCCCGGTGCCCCGGGGGCCGCAGCCCTGCTCGCGGCCCCCTGCGCCCCTTCGGCGGTCGCCCCGCCGCCCAGCGCCTGTGGCAGCAGAACCGGCTCCGGTGTCACGGGAGACGGCACGGGCTTCCGGAGCCGCCTGCGGCGGTTCCTCCACTGCTCGCGCACCGAGAGGATGAGGACCTCGGCACGCGTGATCAGCGGCTCGAACCACGGCAGGGCGAGCAGGATCAGCAGGCCGGCGGCCCAGCCCAGCAGGACGTCGCTGAGCCAGTGGGTGCCGATGTAGACCGTGGTGAGCCCCACGCCCAGCGAGACGAAGGCCGACAGCGCCGAGAGGTAGCGCCTGGCCCGCGGCGTGGTGGCCAGATAGGCAAGGATTCCCCAGGTCACGACGGCGTTCGCGGTGTGGCCCGAAGGAAATATATCGCCGCCGGCGAAGAGCTCCGCCGAGCCGATCTGGGTGGCGTAGTGCGGGCCGAGCCGCCCGAGGCCGAGCTTGACCGCACCCACCGACAGATTGAGCAGCAGCAGGGACGCACCCAGCGTGAGCAGCGGGCGCAGCGTGTGCTGGCGCCAGGAGCGCCAGCCGAGCCAGGCGGCGACCATCACGGCCGTGGGGCCACGCTGGCCGAGCACGACGTAGTAGTCGAGGAAGGCGTGGAGCTCCGGCCACTGCTGGTAGGGCCGGAACAGCATGACCTTCCAGTCGAGGGCCACCAGCCAGGACGAGACCAGCACGGCGACGACGATGGCGAGATAGAACGCCAAAGTCCCGCCGAAGAGAGCGATGCGGTGACGGCTCATCCGCGGGGTCTCTATCTTCGGCGGTTCCGGCTCCCGGTCCAGACGGGCAAAGATGTCGGTACGCACACAATGGACGTTACAGCGAGTGAGTGTGTGATCCGGCCGATCCCGCGTCTTTGTGATGACGATGTGATGTGGACTTTGTCTCAGACAGGCATCTATTCCCGGTGCGGCGAGGAATGGGTTTCGACTCGTCGTCTATTAGTTCCGCGCGTTATTCGCAGAAATGTTTGGGTGTCGATGGAATGGCGCAGCGTGACCGCGCCGGGGAGTCGCCGTGCCATTCGGAGGGGCCGCCGGCCGACGCGCCGACGCGTCACCGGGGGACCGGCGTGGCGGGCCGGGCGACCCCCTGACGTGGGAGGCGGAGTGGCGTACGCCACACCCGGTGGCCGGTGAACGTATGAGCTGCACCACGCGTGACCACCTGGAACTCGCGTACGCTGACGGCTCACTCGCCCGTCGATGCCGGGCCCGGGGGACGCCGTGAGCCGGCCCCAGCAGGTCTGCCGAGCGCGAGGGACTCATTGTGGGAGGTACGTACATGACTGGGACGTCCACGGCCGTGAGCAGGCTGCGCGCAGCAGCCGACGGTGCCAACCGCTGGGTCGTCCTGGTCGTCCTCTGCCTCAGTCTCCTGCTCGTCGCGCTCGACGCGACCGTGCTGCACGTCGCCGTCCCCGCCGTCACCGAGGACCTGCGGCCCAGCGCCGTCGGCCTGCTGTGGATCGTGGACGCCTACCCGCTGGTCTGCGCCTCGCTGCTGATCCTCTTCGGCACGCTCGGCGACCGGATCGGCAGACGGCGTGTCCTCCTCTTCGGTTACGCGCTCTTCGGCGTCGCCTCCGCGCTCGCCGCGACGGCCGGCTCGCCCGGTGTACTGATCGCCGCGCGCGCCCTGCTCGGCGTGGGCGGCGCGATGATCATGCCGGCCACACTCTCGATACTCCGCCAGGTCTTTCCCGACCGCCGCGAGCGGGCCCTGGCCATCGGGGTGTGGACCGCGGTCGCCGCCGTCGGAGCCGCGACCGGGCCGGTCATCGGCGGCTTCCTCGTCGAGCACTACTGGTGGGGCTCCGTCTTCCTGATCAACATCCCGCTCATGATGGTGATCCTCCCGGTCGGCCGCTGGCTGCTGCCCGAGTCCCGCGGCGTGGACGACGGCCCGTGGGACGTGCTCGGTGCGCTGATGGCGGCGGCCGGGGTGCTCGGAGTGGTCCTCGGGATCAAGCGGATCGGCGGCGGTGAAGGACTGCTGAACCCCGCCACCCTGGTCCCGCTGTTCGCCGGAGCCGCACTGGTCGTCCTCTTCGTACGCAGGCAGAAGCGGCGTACGCATCCGCTGATCGACATCGCGATGTTCTCCCGGCCCGCCTTCACCACCGCGGTCGGCTGCATCGTGCTCGCCATGCTGGCCCTGGTCGGCCTGGAGCTGATCGCGGTGCAGTACCTCCAGCTGGTGCTGGACCTGAGCCCGCTGCAGACCGGTCTGCGGCTGCTCCCGCTGACCTTCGCCGCGATGGCGGCCGGTGCCACGGGTTCGTACACCCTGAGCCGCGTCGGTCCCCGCCGGATGGTCGGGTGGGGCTTCGTGCTCACCGCTGCCTCGGTGCTCCTGCTGACCCTGATGGGCCAGCACGACCGGCCCGTGCTGCTGACCGCCGGCTTCGTGCTGCTGGGTTTCGGGCTGCAGTCCACGCTGTTCGGGGCGTACGAGTCGATGCTGAGCGAGGTCCCCGCCGAGCGGGCGGGCGGCGCGGCCGCGATAGGCGAGACCTCCTACCAGCTGGGTGCGGGCATGGGCATCGCCCTGCTCGGCAGCGTCATGAACGCGGCCTACGCGCCCGGGCTCTCCCGGCTCCACGAGGAGGGAGTGCCGGCCGCCGCGGGATCGGCGGCCTCGCACTCGCTGGGTGAGGCCTACCAGGTGGCCGGCCGGCTCGGCGGCCCCATGGGTGACCTGCTGCGGAACACGGCCCGGCACGCCTTCGTCGACGGCCTCCACGTCACTCTGCTGGTCAGCGCGGGCCTCCTGCTGCTGGGTGCGCTGGCGGCGCTGCGCCTCCCGCGCGTCATGGACTGTCCGCCGGTGAAGGGCGCCTGCCGGGAACGGGAGGCCGCCCTCCCGGAGCAGGCCGTGGGGCCCGGAACGGCCGGCTCCGCACCGCGCGGCGAGCACCGTCCGCTCGCGGCGTCCGACGCCCCGGCGCGCCGGGTCCCCCTTCCCTCCCGGCGGGAACCCGCCGAGGCCACGGGCTCTGGACGATCAGCACGCTGAGCCGTAACGTCGGCACGGCGCCGTAACTACCACTGCTAGTTTTAGTACCGTGGCGCGTTTCTGTACCGTGCGAGCCGCCGGAGGCACTCATGTCCACCACCGAGTCCGCGAAGCCGTCTGCGCCGTCCGCGCCGTCGAAGGGCGGGCCGTTCGATCCGGGTGACCCGCTCGGGATCGACGACCTCCTCGACCCCGAGGATCTCGCGATCCGCGACACCGTGCGCGCCTGGGCCGCCGACCGGGTCCTCCCGCACATCGCCGAGTGGTACGAGAACGGCGAGCTCCGCGGCATCCGCGAGCTGGCCCGCGAGCTCGGCTCGCTCGGCGCGCTGGGCATGTCCCTGCAGGGGTACGGCTGCGCCGGGGCGAGCGCCGTCCAGTACGGCCTGGCCTGTCTGGAGCTGGAGGCCGCCGACTCCGGCATCCGCTCCCTGGTCTCCGTCCAGGGTTCGCTCGCCATGTACGCGATCCACCGCTTCGGCTCCGAGGAGCAGAAGCAGCGGTGGCTGCCCGGCATGGCGGCCGGCGAGACGATCGGGTGCTTCGGCCTCACCGAGCCGGACCACGGCTCCGATCCCGCGGGGATGCGGACGTACGCGGAGCGGGACGGCGAGGACTGGATCCTCACCGGCCGCAAGATGTGGATCACCAACGGGTCGGTCGCCGGGGTCGCCGTCGTATGGGCGCAGACCGATCAGGCGGATGGCGGCTCGGGGATCCGCGGCTTCGTCGTGCCGACGGACAGCCCCGGCTTCTCCGCACCCGAGATCAAACACAAGTGGTCGCTGCGCGCCTCCGTCACCAGCGAGCTGGTGCTGGACGGCGTGCGGCTGCCCGCCGACGCGGTCCTGCCCGGAGCCACCGGCCTGCGCGGCCCGCTCAGCTGCCTCAGCCACGCCCGCTACGGGATCGTCTGGGGAGCCATGGGCGCCGCGCGCGCCAGTTTCGAGGCGGCGCTCGACTACGCGAAGTCCCGTGAGCAGTTCGGCAGGCCCATCGGCGGATTCCAGCTCACCCAGGCCAAGCTCGCGGACATGGCCCTGGAGCTCCACAAGGGCATCCTGCTCGCCCACCACCTGGGCCGCCGGATGGACGCCGGCCGGATCCGACCCGAGCAGGTCAGCTTCGGGAAGCTCAACAACGTGCGGGAGGCGATCGAGATCTGCCGTACCTCGCGCACGATTCTCGGCGCCAACGGGATCTCGCTGGAATACCCCGTGATGCGGCACGCGACGAACCTGGAGTCGGTGCTCACCTACGAGGGCACCGTGGAGATGCACCAGCTGGTGCTGGGCAAGGCGCTCACCGGCCTGGACGCTTTCCGGTAGGGCTCTCCGGCGAGCGCCCCGCTCAGCTCTGGTTGAAGAAGCCGTCGGCGGGCCGGCCGACGGCTTCGCCGTTGACCACCTGGGTGTGGGCGGGGGACAGCAGGAAGACCCGGGTCGCCACGCGGTCGATCGAACCGTGGAGGCCGAAGATGAGTCCCGCGGCGAAGTCCACGACGCGCTTGGCGTCGCCGGGGTCCATCGCGGTGAGGTTGACGATCACCGGCACACCGTCCCGGAAGAGCTCGCCGATGGCGCGCGCGTCCCGGAAGCTGTCCGGGGTGACGGTGGCGATCCGGCGGCCCTTGTCCTCGGCTTTCTCGGAGGCGACCCGCACGCGCGGGTCGGTCACCCATGGCTGATTCGTGCCGGTCTCAGCATCCTCGGAGTACTCGTC
This sequence comes from Streptomyces sp. NBC_01166, assembly GCF_045039765.1. Lineage (NCBI taxonomy): Bacteria > Bacillati > Actinomycetota > Actinomycetes > Kitasatosporales > Streptomycetaceae > Streptomyces > Streptomyces sp. NBC_01166. The sequence continues at coordinate 1,918,302 of NZ_CP108613.1, read as the reverse complement.
GTCGTAGTACCGCTCGTCGTTGTCCTCCACGAGGCCCAGCCAGGCGCTTGCCTTGCGCACCGATCCCATGGACGCCTCCTCTCACCGCGGTTCGTTGGTTCCGTATCTCTTTCCTATCCCTATGGTCGTCCATGATGCGGATACAGCGCCAAGGGGATAGTCGCCGCGCAGGCGATTCGTGACGCTACTGGTGCAGAACATGTGGCGATTCGTCAGGGTTCGTACCGCAAAGGGGGGCTTGCGGAAGGAAAATATGATGCACCCGTCCGTACGGGTGAGATGGGGCGCGTACGGGTGAACGGACGGCTCGATACGATGCACCCCGCGCAGGCGCATGAGCGCGGCTCGTCAGGTGAACGGCTCCCGGGGGATCGTCGTGTTCGGAATCGTGAGGCCATGTACCCATCGGCTGTCCGAGGGACTCAAGACCGAGTGGATGGCTCATCTCTGCGGCCTCTGTCTCGCTCTTCGCGCGGACCACGGGCAGTTCGCCCGGGTCGTCACGAACTATGACGGCCTGATCGTCTCGGTCCTGACGGAGGCTCAGTCCGAACGCTCCGCCGGACAGCGGCGCACCGCCGGCCCCTGCCCCCTGCGCTCCATGCGGACGGCTCCGGTCGCCCGCGGGGAGGGGGCCAGGCTCGCCGCCGCCGTGTCGCTCGTGCTGGCCTCCGCGAAGGTGCGCGACCATGTGGCCGACCGCGACGGTCTGTTGAAGCGGCGCCCGGTGGCCGCCGCCGCACGCCGGGTCGCGGCTGGCTGGGACAGGGCCGGTGCGCGCACCGGGGCCGAGCTCGGCTTCGACACCGCGGTCCTGGTCGACGCGGTCGACCGGCAGACCGGCATCGAGTCCCTCGCCGGCCCCGGCACCCCGCTGCTGACCGTCACCGAGCCCACCGAGACGGCGACGGCCGCGGCCTTCGCGCACACCGCCGTACTCGCGGGCAAGCCGCAGAACGCGGAGCCGCTCGCCGAGGCGGGACGGCTCTTCGGACGGCTCGCCCATCTGCTGGATGCCGTCGAGGACCGGGAGGCTGACGCCGCGTCGGGTGCCTGGAACCCGCTCACCGCGACCGGCACACCGCTCACCGAGGCCCGCCGCCTCTGCGACGACGCGCTCCACGGCGTGCGCCTGGCGATGCGGGACGCGGAATTCACCCACGGCACGCTGGCGCACGTGCTCCTGGTGCACGAACTGCGGCGCTCCGTGGACCGGGCCTTCGGACCCGGGGCGTGCTCCCACCAGGCAGGCGGGCAGCCTTCGGGCGCCTACGGCCCGCCGCCCGGCAACCCGTACGCACCGACCCCGGGGGGCCCGTACGGTCCTCCTGGCCCGCCGCTCCCGCCCGAGCCGCCCCGCAACCGGCGCGGCCTGATAGCCGGCTGCCTGGTCTGGGCGGGGCTCGCCTGCACCTGTCAGATGTGCTGTGCAAGCAGCTTCAACGACCCGTGGAGCGGCCAGGAGCGCGAAGGGCTCTGCCACAAGGCCGACTGCTGCGACTGGTGCGAGGGCTGCGGGGAGGGCTGCAACTGCTGCGGCAACTGCTGCAGCTGCTGTGAGGGCTGCGACTGCGGGTGCGACTGCTGACGGGCAGTCACCCGTCAGCACCCGGCGGCGTCACCTGATCTCGGGCGGCGAGATCCGCGACGTCCGGATCGCCGATCCGGTGGTGCCCCACTTCTTCAGGATGCGGTCGTAGGTCCCGTCGGCCTCGAGGCCGTTGACCGCTGCCTGGAAGGCCGGTGCCAGCGGAGTGCCCTTCTTGAAGGCGAAGCCGACGTCGAGCCGTTTGAACTCGTTGAGGAAGCGCAGCCCGTCCAGCTGGGTCACGCCGTAGCGCAGCCCGTTGATCGTGTTCATCACGACATCGCTGCGGCCCTGCTGGAGCGAGATCCAGACGGCGGACGGATCGGAGTACGTCTTGACCTCGTACGGCTTCTTTCCCGCGTCGGCGCACAGGTGCTTGTTCTCCTCCAGGGTCGCCTCGAAGGTCGTGCCCGCGCCGGTGCCGACGGTCAGGCCGCAGAGCTGCGTGAGGTCGGTGACCTTCTTCAGGTCGCTGTCGTCACGGACGGCGAAGCCCTGCCCGTCGTTGATGTAGGTGACGAAGTCGATCGTCCTCCTGCGCTCGTCCGTCACCCCGAAGTTGCCCGTGCCCAGGTCGTACTTGCCACTGCCCAGGGCCGGCAGGATCGCCTCGAAGGAGGCGACCTCACGCTTCAGCTTCAGCCCCAGCGCCTTGGCCGCCGCGTCCGCGAAGTCGATGTCGGCCCCGGCGAGCGTCTTCCCGTCCTCCAGGTAGAAGGCGCCGGGAGGGGCTCCCGTGGCGGTCGCGATGGAGAGCGTGCCCGCGGCGCGCACCTTCCCTGGCAGCAGCTTCGCCGCGTCCTCGTTCTTCTTCACCGACGAGACCACGTCGGTCGTCGGGATCCTGCCCTTGGCCGAGGAACCCGCGCCGGCCGGAGAGGCGGTGGGGTCGCCCGACCCGCAGGCGCTGAGTGCGAGTGCGGCCACGGTGATCAGTGTGAAGGCAGCGGTCTGCCTGGTTCGGGGCATGACGGAGTTTCTCCGGATTCGTCGACCCCGCTCCGGGGCCGGGGCAGCACGGAGCGTCGGGGCGGGAGATCAGCTGTACGAGGGGAGGGTCGAGCCACGTCGTGTACGCGAAGGAACGCAGGGGGATCCGCTCCGGCGCCGGCAAAGGCGCGAGCGGGAGAAAAGGAGACGCAGGGGGTCAGCTCAACAGGAACAGGACCACACACGACCGAAGTCGATGTGGGAGCGGGTGACCAGCCACTGCTGCGAATACATGGCCCAAGTGGAACAGGCATCCGGTGGCGCGTCAACTGAACTGAGACGTACGGCTCACACTGTGGACAAGCTTGACAACGGCACCGGGTGGCGCTTTTCTCGGAAGCGGACCGGCGCTGAGGGGCCCGGTCCACGTTGTGTTTCGCGCTGAAGGCACGCCCCGTGTTCGATCTCTGCATCCACGGAGCCTTCGCATGTCCGCGCAGACAGAAATCCCCACCCCGTCACTACCCGTCCCGCCGGACGAGCGCGTCGGGAAGAACACCCCTCGCATCGTCCCCGTACGCCGAACCGGCCAGTGGGCGGCGGCCGTTGCCGTCCTGCTCCTCCTCGGTGCGGTCCTGGTCTCGGTCGTGCGCAACGACGCCTTCCAGTGGGACGTCGTGGGCGCGTACCTCACGACCGACTCCGTGCTGCGCGGCCTCGGTCTCACCCTGTGGCTCACCGGCCTCGTCATGGTGCTCGGCTTCGCCCTCGGCACCCTGCTCGCCGTGTTCAGGCTCTCCGGCAACCCCGTTCTCCAGGCGGTGAGCTGGGGCTACATCTGGCTGTTCAGGTCGACACCGATCCTCGTCCAGCTGCTCTTCTGGTTCAACATCGGCGCCCTCTATCCGCAGATCCTCGGCGTCGACACGGTCAACCTGCTGAGCCCCATCGCCGTAGCCGTCATCGGCCTCACGCTCCACGAGGCCGCGTACGCCGCCGAGGTGGTGCGCGGCGGCATCCTGTCCGTCGAGCGCGGACAGCTGGAGGCGGCCCAGTCGCTCGGTCTCGGGCCCTGGCGCCGGTTCCGGCGGATCGTGCTGCCGCAGGCCATGCGCTCCATCGTGCCGCCCGCCGGGAACATGCTGATCGGGACGTTGAAGGGCACCTCGATCGTCAGCATCATCGCCGTGCAGGACCTGCTCTACTCCGTGCAGCTCGTCTACCACCGCACCTACGAGGTCATTCCGCTGCTGCTGGTCGCCACCCTCTGGTACGCGGTGATCACCTCGCTGCTCTCCGTCGGCCAGTACTACGTCGAACGCCACTACGCACGCGGCACGGCGGGCGTCCGGTGAGCGACACCCCGACGCTCGTCGTCATAGGCGGCGGACCGCGTGGCACCGGCGTCATCGAACGCATAGCCGCCAACGCCGCCGAGCTGTACGGCGACCGAGCCCTGGACATCCACCTCGTCGACCCCTACCCGCCGGGCGGTGGCCGGATCTGGCGGCAGGACCAGTCCCCGCTGCTCTGGATGAACTCCATGGCCGAGGACGTCACCATGTTCACCGACGACACCGTCCAGCTGGACGGCCCGGTGAGCCCCGGCCCCGCCCTGCACACCTGGGCCGCGGACGTCCGCGAGGGACGGACCGTGATCTCCGCCGACCCCGGGGTCCTGGAGGAGATCCGCGGTCTCGGCGGCCAGGGCTTCCCCAGCCGGCGGCTGCAGAGCGCCTATCTGCGCTGGGTGTACGGACAGGCCGTCGCCGCGCTCCCGCCCGGAGTCCGGCTCCACGAACACACCGGCCGCGCCCTGCGCGTCTCCGGGCCCCGCGACGGCCGGCAGCGCGTCCGGATCGAGGGGCGCGCCGAGCCGCTCGTCGCCGACCTCGTCGTCCTCGCCGTCGGCCACCTCGACGCCGAACCGGACGCGGAACAGCAGGAGCTGGCCGCCTTCGCCGGCCGCCACGGGCTGGTCCACCTGCCGCCCGACTTCACCGCCGACACCGACCTGTCCGCAGTGCCGGCGGGCGAGACCGTCCTCGTACGCGGCTTCGGACTCGCCTTCATCGACCTGATGGTGCTGCTCACCGAGGGGCGCGGCGGACGGTACGAGGACGGGGTCTACGTCCCCTCCGGCAGGGAGCCCGTCCTGTACGTCGGGTCACGGCGGGGCGTCCCGTACCACTCCAAGATCGGCTACACCTGGGACGGCGAACGGCCGCCCCTGCCCCGCCACTTCGGCGGCGCCCAGATGGAGGAGATCCTGAGCAGGCCCGGCCCCGTGGACTACCGGCGTGACCTGTGGCCGCTGATCACCAAGGAGCTGGGCCACGCCCACTACCACCGGCTCTTCACGGCCCATCCCGAGCGCACCACCGTGGACCTGGGCGACTTCGAGGAGAAGTACGCCGTCGCCGAGCCCGGCAGCCCCGAGCTCGCCGCGCTCGTCGCCTCGGCCGTCCCCGACCCGGCCGACAGACTCGACCTCGACGCCCTCGACCACCCGCTCGACGGGGTGCGCCACGCCACGTACGACTCACTGCAGGAGGGGCTGCGCGCCTACGTCGTCGCCGATCTCGAACGCCGCCACGACCCCGCGCACAGCTCCGACCTCGCCGTGTTCCTCGGACTGCTCTCCGTGTACGGGCAGCTGGTCGGAGCCGGCGACATCGGCCAGCGGTGGCACGGCTTCTTCAGCTACCTCGCCTCAGGGCCCCCCGGGCCCCGGCTGCGCCAGCTCCTCGCCCTCTCGAAGGCCGGGGTCGTCCGCTTCCTCGGCGCCGGCATGACCGTCGAGACCGACGAGGAACAGGGCGTCTTCCGCGCCCGCAGCGCCACCGTGCCCGGCGCGTACACGGAGGCCCGCGCGCTGGTCGAGGCCCGGTTGCCCGATCCCTCGCTGCGCAGGACCCGCAGCCCGCTGCTGAGCGCGCTGTACGAGGACGGGGCGGCCGGCACCGACACGGGGCTGCTCTCCGTGGACCCCGCCGACAACCGGGTCCTGGAGCGCGACGGCGGCCCGCACCCGCGCCGCTTCGCCCTCGGCCCCTACACCACCGCGCGCGGCGGCGGCGCCTTCACCCGGCCGCGCACCGGCGGCCCGGCCTTCCGGCAGAACGACGCCACCGCCCGCACGGCCCTGGCGTTCCTGCGCGACCTCTCCTGTCGGGACCGCCTCACCGCGTGAGCACGGCCCCCTCTTTCGCATCCTGTCGCAGAAGGAACCCACACCATGTCGCTGACCAGCGATCCGACCGTCGACCCGGAGGCCCGGACGGACCCCGGCGAGGAAGCGGCCGTCCGCGACCACGACTACGCGGCCCTGAAGGTCGTGCCCCTGCGCCACCCGTGGCGCTGGGTGGCCGTCGCCGCCACGGCCGTGCTGCTCGCCCAGTTCCTGAACGGGCTGGTCACCAATCCCGGCTGGGAATGGGACGTCTTCGCCCGGTTCATCACCGCCGAAGCCATCCTGCACGCCGTCTGGGTCACTATCCAGCTGACCTTCTACGGCACGGTGACCGGCTTCGCGCTCGGCATCGTCCTGGCCTTCATGCGGCTGTCCGACAGCCCCTTCCTCAGAGGGGTCTCGTACGCCTACATCTGGGCGTTCCGCTCGATCCCGCTCATCGTCCAACTGCTGTTCTGGTTCAACCTGGCGTACCTCTACAAGGAACTCGAATTCGGCATCCCCTTCGGGCCCGGGTTCGTCTCCTTCGACACGATGAACCTCGTCGGCGCGATGAGCGCCGCCGTCCTCGGGCTCGCCCTGCACCAGGCGGCGTACGCGGCGGAGATCGTCCGTGGCGGCGTACTGGCCGTGGACGGCGGTCAGTTGGAAGCCGCCGCCGCGCTCGGGATCCCACGGCTGCGGCAGCTGCGGCGCATCGTGCTGCCGCAGGCGATGCGCTCCATCCTGCCGAACGCCGCCAACGAGATCATCTCGCTCTTCAAGGGCACCTCGATCGTCTCCGTGATGGCGATCGGCGAACTCTTCTACCAGGTCCAGGTCGTCTACGGCCGCAACGGCCGGGTGGTTCCCCTGCTCATGGTCGCGACGGCCTGGTACATCCTCCTGACCACCCTGCTTTCCGTCCTCCAGCACTACGTCGAACGTCACTACGCCAAGGGGGCCGTGCGATGAGCACACCCACAGAAGAATCCACCGGATCCGGCCCCATGGTCGAGATCCGGTCCGTCCACAAGAGCTTCGGCCCGCTCGAGGTGCTCCGCGGCATAGACCTGTCCGTACGCGCGGGCGAGGTGACCGTCGTCCTCGGCCCCTCGGGGTCGGGGAAGTCCACCCTGCTGCGGACCATCAACCACCTGGAGAAGGTCGACCAGGGCTGGATCAGCGTCGACGGCACCCTCGTCGGCTACCGGAGGTCCGGCGACAAGCTGTACGAGCTGCGCGAGCGCGAGGTCCTGCGGCAGCGCACCAAGATCGGCTTCGTCTTCCAGAACTTCAACCTCTTCCCGCACCTCACCGTTCTCGACAACGTCATCGAGGCCCCCATCGCCGCGCTCGGCCGTCCGCGCAAGGACGCCGTCGCGGCGGCCGAGAAGCTCCTGGCACGGGTCGGGCTCGCCGACAAGGCCGGCGCCTACCCCAAGCAGCTCTCCGGCGGCCAGCAGCAGCGCGTCGCGATCGCCCGCGCCCTCGCCCTGGAACCGAGACTGCTGCTCTTCGACGAGCCGACCTCGGCGCTGGATCCCGAGCTCGTCGGTGAGGTCCTCGACGTCATCAAGGACCTGGCCCACGGGGGCACCACGATGATCGTCGTCACGCACGAGATCGGTTTCGCCCGCGAGGTCGCCGACACCGTCGTCTTCATGGACGAGGGACGGATCGTCGAACAAGGCCCGCCAGCAGACGTACTCGACCGTCCGGTGCAGGAGCGCACCCGCGCCTTCCTCTCCAAGGTCCTCTGACCCATGTCCCCAGACCCGTCCCCGCAGCCGTTCCCGCAACCCAGGAGCCATCACGTGTCCGTCCGCCGCACCCTCACCGCAGTCCTCGCCACGCTCACCGCCGCCGGCCTGCTCACCGCGTGCGGCGGCAGCGACGCCGTCGAGGACGTGATCGGCGCCAAGGGGCAGAAGGACACCGGTGTCAACATCGGCCCCGACCAGAACCGGATCAGAGGCAAGAAGGTGGACGCCGTCGCGGCCGAGGTGCCGGCCGCGATCCGCGAACGCGGCACGCTGCGGATCGGCGGCAGCGCCGACAGCACGCCGCCACTCGGCTTCTACGCGACCGACGACAAGACCCGGATCGGCGTCGAGATCGACCTGGCGACCCTGGTCGCCGACACGCTCGGACTCAAGCCGGTGTTCGAGCAGGTCTCCTGGGAGAACCTCTTCGTCGGCCTCGACAGCTCCAAGTTCGACGCGGTCCTCTCCAACGTCACCGTGACCGAGGAGCGCAAGGAGAAGTACGACTTCGCCACCTACCGGCTCGACAACATCGCCTTCGAAGCGAAGAAGGGATCCGGCTGGAAGGTCAACGGCCCCGCCGACGTGGCGGGGAAGACCATCGCCGTCGCCTCCGGCACCAACCAGGAGAAGATCCTCGTCGAGTGGGACGAGGAGAACGTCAAGGCCGGCCGGAAGCCGGTGGAGATCAAGTACTTCCAGAACACCACCGATTACTACATCGCCCTCCAGTCGGGCCGTATCGACGCCTACTTCGGTCCGAGCCCCTCGGCCAACTACCACGTCGCGTCGGCCGGCCAGTCGGAGGTCGTCGGCACGCTCTCGGGCGGGGGCGACGCCGTCCAGGGGAAGATCGCCGCCACCACGAAGAAGGGCAGCGGCCTGGTCGAGGCGTACGGCGCCGCGATCGACCACATCATCCAGGACGGCTCGTACGCGAAGGTGCTGAAGCGCTGGGGCCTGACCGACGAGGCCGTCGAGAAGTCGGAGATCAACCCGCCCGGCCTCCCCAAGACCGAGAACTGACCCGAGAGGTCCCCCATGTCCGCCACCAGGCCACTCCACCTCGCCGCCGAGATCGGTGGCCCCCCGCGCTACGCCGCGGGTTCCCACGTCACGCTCGCGCGCCTCGCCGAAGGGGGAGCGCTCGACTACGTCACCCTGAGCGACTCCTTCGGCCGCCCGGGTCCCGACGCGCTCGCCGTGCTGGCCCGCGTCGCCCCGGCCACCACGCGGATCGGTCTCGTACCGACCGTCACCACCACCCACACCGAGCCCTTCCACGTCTCGTCCGCCGTCGCCACCCTCGACTGGGTCAGCAAGGGCCGGGCCGGGTGGCAGGCCGACGTGTCGACGACCGAGGCCGAGGCCCGGCTGTTCGGCCGGCGGTCCGCCGCACCCGCCGGCGCCCTGTGGCAGGAGGCGGGGGAGGTCGCCGACGTCGGGGCCCGGCTGTGGGACAGCTGGGAGGACGACGCGGAGATCCGGGACGTCGCCACCGGCCGCTTCATCGACCGAGACAAGCTGCACTACGTCGACTTCGAGGGCAGCACCTTCTCCGTCCGGGGCCCGGCCATCGTGCCCCGGCCGCCGCAGGGGCGGCCCGTCACCGTCATCGACGGCACGAGCGGCCCCGCCCGGGAGACCGCCGCGCGGTACGCCGACGTCGTCCACGTACGGGCGACCTCGCCCGAACAGGCCGCCGTGCTCCGCGACGACCTGCGCCGGAGTGCCGCGGCCCACGGCCGGGACCCCGACAGCCTGCGGATCCTGGTCGCCCTCACCGTCGATCTCGGAGACGCCGAGAAGGCGCCCGAACCCGGTCTGGAGAGCGGTCCGCAGCTCGCCGGGCGGGGGACCTACTTCCGGGGCGGCCCGGTCGACCTCGCCGAACTCATCATCCGGTGGCACCGGGGCGGAGCCGTGGACGGCTTCCACCTCACCCCCATCACACCGGAGCGCGACCTGGAGAGGATCGTCAACGGGACGGTGGCCCTGCTCCAGCACCGCAGCCTGTTCCGCACCTTCTACCCGGGCGGCACACTCCGCGAGCACCTCGGCCTCGGCCGGCCCGCCAACCGTCACACGCTCGCGAAAGCCTCAGGGGGCAGTTCATGAAGCAGATGCATCTCGCCGCCCACTTCCCGGGCGTCAACAGCACCACCGTGTGGACCGATCCGCGCTCCCGGAGCCAGATCGACTTCTCCTCGTTCGAGCACCTGGCGAGAACCGCGGAGCGCGGGAAGTTCGACTTCTTCTTCCTCGCGGAAGGGCTGCGGCTGCGCGAGCACAACGGCCGCATCCACGACCTGGACGTGGTCGGCCGCCCCGAGTCCCTCACCGTCCTGAACGCCCTGGCCGCCGTCACCGAACGCCTGGGGCTCGCAGCCACGGTCAACGCCACCTTCAACGAGCCGTACGAACTCGCCCGGCGTCTCGCCACGCTCGACCACCTCAGTGACGGGCGCGCCGCGTGGAACGTGGTGACCTCGTCCGACGCCTTCACCGGCGAGAACTTCCGCCGGGGCGGCTATCTCGACCGGGCCGACCGCTACACCCGGGCGGCCGAGTTCGTGGCCACCGCACGGGAGTTGTGGGACTCCTGGACACCGGAGGGCGCCTCGCGGCCGTTCGCGCACTCGGGGCAGCACTTCGACATCTCCGGGGAGTTCACCGTCCCGCGCTCCCCGCAGGGGCACCCGGTCGTCATCCAGGCCGGGGACTCCGACGAGGGCCGGGAGTTCGCCGCGTCCGCCGCCGACGTCATCTTCACCCGGCACGGCACCCTGGAGGCCGGCCGGCGGTTCTACGCCGACGTCAAGGCGCGCCTCGCGAAATACGGCAGACAGCCCGGTGACCTGAAGATCATGCCCGGGGTCACCGTCGTCCTCGGTGACACCGACGCGGAGGCCCAGCAGAACGCCGCCGAGATACGCCACCAGCAGGTGTCGCCGCAGAACGCGATCCTCGCCCTCGAACAGATCTGGGGCCGCGACCTCTCCTCGTGCGACCCCGACGGGCCGCTCCCCGAGATCGACCCGGATCCCGGCTCGGACCTGGTCCAGGGCAGGGTCCGGGTCGCGGACCCGCTGGCCGCGGCCGCGCGATGGCGGGAGCTCTCCGAGGCGAAGGGGCTGTCCATCCGCCAGACGGCCATCGAGGCCACGGCCCGGCAGTCCTTCATCGGTTCCCCCGCGACGGTCGCCGCCGAACTGGAGAAGTTCGTCGCCACCGACGCGGCCGACGGCTTCATCCTCGTACCGCATCTCACCCCGGGCGGCCTCGACGGCTTCGTCGACCGGGTCGTCCCGCTCCTCCAGGAGCGCGGGGCCTTCCGCACCGAATACACCGGCTCCACGCTGAGGTCGCACCTCGGCCTGGCCCGGCCCGTATGGAAAAGTTGACCGCATGAGCACGGACGCACAGCAGGACAGCGAGGAGTTCCACGCCTGGCAGCGCTGGCACGAGCGGCGCATCGTCGCCGTGGCCGCGCCGCACGGCCCGCTCTCCCTCACCGGCACCCACTGGCTCGCCGACCACCCGGAGGGTCGAATTCCGGCCGTGCCCGGTCAGTGGCGCGAGGAGGGCGGCGAGGTGGTGCTCACCGCCACGCCCGAGGACGCGCTGACCGTCGACACGAAGCCGCTGTCCGGCGAGGTCCGCCTCGGCGCGGACCGCGGACCCATCGACACCTCCCGGGTGGCACAGGGCGAGCGCCGCCTGGTCGTGCTGAGCCGTGAAGGCCTCTGGGCCGTAAGGGACTTCGACCCCCAGTCCCCGGCCAGGCACGCCTTCCGGAGCATCGACGCCACCCCGTACGACCCGAAGTGGTCGCTGGACGGCACCTTCAGGCCGTACGACTCCGACCGGACCGTCCGCGTCGAGAACGCCGACGGGCGCCGACGGGGGCTGGGGCTCGCGGGCGAGATCGCCTTCACCCTGGACGGTGCCGAGCACACCCTCCAGGCGGCGGTCGAGCCCGACGGTTCGCTCTGGGCCGTCTTCGCCGACACCACCAGCGGGAACGGCAGCTACCGCTTCCGTTTCCTGAGGCCTCCGGCGCCCGACGCGGAAGGACGGGTGCACGTCGACTTCAACCGCACCCTGCTGCCGCCGTGCGCCTTCGCCGACCACTTCATCTGCCCCTTCCCGCCGCCGGGCAACACCCTCACGGTGGCCGTCGCCGCAGGGGAGCGGAACCGTATCGACGGCTGAACCGTCCCACGCCGGACACGAGGCGAAGGCGGCCCCATCAGCCCGGCCCGCCCCGGCGGTCCTGGTGGCCCCAGGGCTGCCGGGGCCCGCCACCCCGTGTTCGCACGAGTCCGAAAAGGCGCTCTTGCGCGGTCTCCTGACGCCCCTTGATACTCCCGAGCAGCGCCCGTCAGGAGTACGACACATCCGGAATTCGAACGTCTTTCGGATGTGTCGTGCCCCATGACCGCGCCTCACGGGTCCGGCCACCCCACAGGCGGGCCCCCGATTCCCCTCGGGAGGAATGAAAAGTGAGGATCAAGCGCACCAACCCCCGCAGCGGCAGCACCGCGAGACGCACCCGGATCACGGCCGTCTCCGCCGGCCTCGTGGCCGTCGCCGCCCTCGCAGTCCCGGCGGCCAACGCCGACCAGGCCGGAACATACGGCGCCGACCAGCTCAGAGCGGCCGGAGAGGCCGTGCTCGACGCCGACGTCGCCGGCACCGCCTGGAACGTCGACCCGGCGACCGGACGGGTCGTCGTCACCGTGGACAGCACCGTCTCGCAGACGGAGATCAACCGGATCAAGGAGTCCGCAGGCGCCGACGCGGGTGCCCTGCGCATCGAGCGCACCCCCGGCAAGTTCAGCAAGCTGATCTCGGGCGGCGACGCCGTCTACGCCTCCAGCTGGCGCTGCTCCCTCGGCTTCAACGTCCGCAGCGGCAGCACCTACTACTTCCTGACGGCAGGTCACTGCACCGACGGCGCCGGGACCTGGTGGTCCGACTCGGCCCACACCACGGTCCTCGGCACGACCACGGGATCGAGCTTCCCGACCAACGACTACGGCATCGTCCGCTACACCAACACCTCGGTCACCAAGTCCGGCACCGTCGGCAGCCAGGACATCACCAGCGCGGCCAACGCCACCGTCGGCATGTCCGTCACCCGGCGCGGCTCCACCACCGGCACCCACAGCGGCACCGTCACCGGCCTCAACGCCACGGTCAACTACGGCGGTGGCGACATCGTCTACGGCATGATCCGCACCAATGTGTGCGCCGAACCCGGCGACTCCGGCGGACCCCTCTACTCGGGCACCCGGGCGATCGGTCTCACCTCCGGCGGCAGCGGCAACTGCAGCTCCGGCGGGACGACCTTCTTCCAGCCGGTCACCGAAGCACTCAGCGCGTACGGCGTCAGCGTGTTCTGACCCGGCCGGGCACCGCCGCACTCCCGTGAGCCCCCGCCGATCCCCGGCGGGGGCTCCCTTTCGGCCCGCGGCTGTTGAGAGGATGTGGGGACGGTCGGTCGCAGAGGTACCACGGGGGGCGGACGCCGCGCGGTCCGGAGGGATGCCTTCCGGGAGCCCCCGCAGACACCAGGGGGGTTCCAGGTCCGTGAAACGCATCGGAGTGACCGGTCACCGTTCCATCCCCCAGGAGGCCCAGGAGCATGTGCTGGAGGGGCTGAGGGCGGCCCTGTGCGGACACGAGGGCTCCTTGGAGGCGCTCTCCAGCCTGGCGGTCGGGGCGGACCAGCTCTTCGCCGACCTCGCGCTGGCCCAGGGCGCGGAGCTGACCGTGGTCATCCCCAGCGGTGACTACGAGGAGGGCTTCGCCGACGAGGTGGACCTCGCGCGCTACCGGACGCTCAAGGCGCGGGCCGCCCGTGAGATCCGGCTGGACTTCCCGCACTCCACCGACGAGGCCTACTACGCCGCGGGCGCCTGGATCGCCGACCACTGCGACCGGCTGATCGCGGTCTGGGACGGCATGCCCGCACGGGGCCTCGGAGGCACCGGCGACATCGTGACGTACGCCCGCAGCCTCGGCCGGCCGGTCACCGTCATCTGGCGCGACGGCGTGGAGCGCGGCTGAGCCACGAGCACTCACATCCGGTGCCTGACCAGCCAGTCCGTGTGCTCGGGCGAGACGATCCGCTCGGTCTCGAAGACGGCGGCCGCCCACTGCCTTTCGGTGAGGGTGGTCTCCATCGCGGCCTGCATGTTCTCCAGGTCGTCCTCGACCAGGGAGTGCGCGGTCACCAGGGGATGGTGACGGCGCATCTCGTTCCAGGCGAGACAGGCGGCGGCAGCGGCGGAGAACGTCCCGGTAAGCGCGAACGACCCGGCGCCGCCGAAGGTCTGCAGCACGGCGAGGACCAGCGCCGGGAGCGTCAGCGCGGCGACGGTGCTGGACCAGACGAGCGCACCGCGCCGCGACACCAGCCTGCGCCTGCGGTACCAGCGCCGCTGCTCGATCAGCCGGTCCCGGATGTACGTCTCCTTGCGTACGGTGAACGCCTTCCCCCGCAGCTCCCTCATGGACCCGGTGATGAGACCGCCGCCCGAGTCCGCCATCTCTTCCCTCGGATCGTCCCACCCCACCTTCCGTAACTCCTGGAGCCCTTCCTCGAGCCGGCTGGCGAACACCGCCTCGGGGTGCTGGACGGAGGAGTCGAAGGGGGAGCCGTGGACCGCGTAGCGCCAGCAGTTGGACTTGATGAACTCGGCTGCGGAGCGGTTGAGTTGCCAGTGCGACTTTGCTTTGCGCCGGGAGCCGAGGTAGGTCGTGATCAGGACACCTAGGTACGCCAACACCGCGATACCATTGAGGAGTTGGATACCGGAACCGATCTCGGCGTGCCAGGGCAGGGCGGCGGGTACGGTGCCCAGGACGAGCAGGACCAGCTGGCCGCGGGTGGTGTTGACCGCCTCGCGCTGGCGTGCGACGGCCACGGCGTCGGTGTGGTGGAAGAGTGCGGGCAGATCAGCGCTCCTGAAGACCATGCTCTGCAGCGGTCCTGGAATCGCCGTCATGATCACCCCTGTATTCGATGTAATGGTCACCCCGGGCGGTGCCTGAACGGGTTATGGCCCATTTGGAGTAGTCCCGTAAATCACTCGGGTTACGGCTGTACGAGTCGAGTTGCACACCGGGGCCATGAGAGTAAAGTCGTGCCGCCGGACACTGCAATGGTGCAGGTGCCGGTGCTGTTTCCGTGTCCGGAACGAGCCCATCAAGGACGGCCGTGAAGACCTACGAATCCACCCCGAGCTTCGCTGTCGCGAAGCGTCGTGTGCCGCTCGCGAAGATCGACGTATCAGGCAGTGCAGCAGCTGAGAAGATGGGCCGGGTGCTCGCGACGGCAGGCGGACGTCCGACACAGATCTCGACATTCAACTCCTCGCTGTAGGAACAGCAGGGACGCCGCCGCCGTAAAGCTGTAGGAATTCCACCCGTTCGGCCGATCGGCCGCAGTGGCCCGTCGTCCGGATTCACGGCGCGGCTGGACTAGAGTGGTGGAATGACAGGCCCCGCGGTCCCGTTCCGCGAAATCGTTCTGAAGGTTCACAGCAGGTGTGACCTAGCCTGCGATCATTGCTATGTCTACGAACATGCTGATCAGAGCTGGAGAACCCGGCCGAAGACTGTTTCTGATCACGTCATCTCCAGAACGGCGCAGCGCCTCGCTGAGCACGCGAAGACACACGCACTGCCCTCCGTGTCAGTGATCCTGCACGGAGGGGAGCCTCTGCTCGCGGGCCCCCGCCGACTGCGGCGCGTCTGCGAGGAGTTCGGGTCGGCCCTGGCGGGCGTCGCCGAGCTGGACCTCAGGATCCATACCAACGGCCTTCAGCTCAGCCCCCGTTATCTGGACCTCTTCGACGAGTTCGACGTCAAGGTGGGTATTTCCCTCGACGGCGACCGTACGGCCAACGACCGGCACCGGCGATTCGCCGACGGACGCAGCAGCCACCCCCTCGTGCTGAAGGCGGTCGAGCTCCTCCGGCAGGATCGCTACCGCCATCTCAACCTCGGGCTCCTGTGCACCGTCGACATCGAGAACGACCCGCACGCGGTGCTGGACGCCCTGGTGGCCCTCGATCCTCCGCTCATCGACTTCCTCCTCCCGCACGCCACATGGGACGAGCCGCCGCCCCGTCCGGACGGATCGCCCACGGCCTACGCCCAGTGGCTCCTCGCGGTCTTCGACCGCTGGCAGGAGGAGGGGAGCCCGGTGCCGGTGCGCCTGTTCTCCTCGGTGCTCTCCACGCTGAGCGGGGGCCCCAGTCTCACCGAGTCCCTGGGACTCGCCCCCACGGACCTGGTGGTCGTCGAGACGGACGGTCAGCTGGAACAGGTCGACTCCCTCAAGAGCGCCTACGAGGGCGCCGCGGCCACCGGGTTCGACGTGTTCTCGCACTCCTTCGACGACGTGGCCGCCCACCCCGGGGTCCGGGCGCGGCAGCTCGGCCTGGCGGGCGTCAGCGAGACGTGCCGCCGGTGCCCCGTCGTACGCTCCTGCGGCGGTGGGCTCTACACCCACCGGTACAGCGCGGCGAACGACTTCGACAACCCGTCGGTCTACTGCGCCGACCTGGAGGCGCTGGTGCGGGGCATCCAGGCGCGCACGAGCGCGGCCGCCGTGTCCCCGGCCCTGGCCGACCGGCGTGAACTGGGCGCCGAGCAGCACGACCTGACCCGCACGCTCCTCGCCGGCCTCCACGAGGCGCTGGACGGCCGCGGCGGGGCCCGGTGGGAGGAGGCCTGGGGGCTCGCGGGCGTCCTGGAGTCCTCCGGCGAGGGCGCCGCCGGGCTCGACCGCGTCATGGCGCACCCCTATACGCGTACCTGGCTGCTGGACGTCCTGGAAGGGCTGCACGCCGAACGGCCCGAAGCCGTCGGCCAGGCGCTGCGGCTGCCGTCGTACGTGGCGGCTGCCGCGGTCCGGGCCGGTCTCGGCCTGGAGGTGCCCTGCGACTACCGGGACGGCAGGCTCTTCCTCCCCACCCTCGGCGAGCTGCGGGTCGCCGGGCCCGGCGGGCCGGGACGGGTTCTCGTACGAGCCCTCGGTGAGGGGTTCGCGGTCCGGCGTGAGGGCGGCGGTGAACAGATCGTCGCGAGCGAGGCGGAGGGGCCCGACTGGCTCCCGGTGCGGCACTTCGCAGCCGGGGGCGTGCCCCGGCTCGCCCTCGACGACCTGGACCCGTACAGGGACTGCTTCGACGCTCCTGCCGCGCCCCGACTGAGCCCGGCGGACGCGGAGGCCTGGGCCGAGGGCGTCGGCCGCGCGTGGGAGCTGCTGGAACGGGCCGCACCACGCCAGGCGGCGGACGCCGCGGAGAGCCTGACCACGCTGACCCCGCTCGTCGCCGGCCGCAACACGAAGCGGCCGCACGGCCACGGGACCGTCGGACTCGTGTGGACCGGGGACACCCTGGAGCTCGCCCTCGCGCTGCTGCGCGGTCTGCGACGGGCCAGGCTGCGGGCGCTCCTGGACGTCACGGATCTCTACGCGCTGGACGGAGCCTGGGAATACCGGCTGCCCTGGGAGCGGAATGTGAAGGTCCCTTTTTCCGGACTCCTGGCCGGCACGTACGAACGCGTGGGACTTTCCCCCCTCGTTCCCGGATTCATGGACGGAGTGCCCGAGGCTCTCGACATGATGGACGCGGCGGCCGAACCCACTGTCGGAGGAATGCGGCTGCTGGGGTCGCTCCGTGACGAGGCGAGAGGTGTACATGGGACAAGTGGGATGAACGTCCTCATGAATGCCGTGGATCAAGAACCTGTTCGATGATTCCTGGGTATGGATGACTGAAAAGCGGCGTTGATTGACCGAACGCCGTGGGGGTGGAGCAGAGTCCGCTCCGGAATGATGAATTCGCTCGCACCCTCTCCACAGTCCTGGGATGCGGGTGCTCACACAGGACGGGGGTCGTGTGCACGCATGACGCAACAGCGAGCGGACCATCGGCCGTACTTTTTTCTGAGCTACGCGCATACACCGGGGTACGGCGGTGGATCGGACCCAGACATGTGGGTCGAACGGCTTTTCCAAGATCTCTGCGGTCATGTGATGGCCATGACCAATCTCCCCGCGGGGTCCCCGGCCGGATTCATGGACCGGGAGATACGCTCCGGCGAGGGCTGGTCCGAACGGCTGGGCAATGTCCTGGCCAACTGCCGGGTCTTCGTCCCGCTCTTCTCGCCGCGCTACTTCGCCAGCGAGATGTGCGGCAAGGAGTGGTACGCCTTCGAGCAGCGCGCCATTCACCACAGGGCCCGGTCGAACCAGCCGGCGGAGGCGATCGTTCCCGCGCTCTGGGTGCCGGTGCAGCCGAGCCAACTGCCGGGCCCCGCCGAGCGGTTACAGTTCAACCACCGGGACTTCGGGGACCGGTACGTCAGCGACGGGCTCTACGGGCTGATCAAACTCACGCTGTTCGCCCAGGATTACGAGCAGGCCGTCTACCAGCTGGCCAAACGCATCGTCCACGTCGCCGACAGCGTGCAGATCGGCTCGGGTAGACCCCTCGACTTCCGCCTCGTCCCCAGCGCCTTCGGTGCGCCGGGCAGCGGAGCGGGCGCCCCGAGGCCCATGCGGATCACCATCGCCGCCCCCACCCGCCACGACCTGCCGGAGGGCCGGAACCCGGAGTACTACGGCGACAATCCCCAGGAGTGGAACCCCTACCATCCGGCCGCCGCCAGACCGCTGGCCTACGTGGCCGAAGAGCTCGTGCGCTCCCTCAACTACCAGGCCGTCATCACGTCGTTCGACGAGGAACCCGGTCAGCGGGAGGGCAAGCAGCCGCCGAGCACCCCCGAGATCCTCCTGGTCGACCGCTGGGCCCTGCGGGATGAGGACCTGAGACGCCGGCTCGCCGCCTTCGACCGGGAGAACCGCCCCTGGGTGACCATGGTCGTCCCGTGGTGCAGGGAGGACCATCAGAGCAGGGCGGCCGAAGCCGAACTGACCGAGAAACTCGAGCAGACGATGCCGGTCAAGATGCGGCAGGGGCGGGCCTTCTGCCGTGTCGCGGCCAAGGGGGTACCCAGTATGGAAGCGTTCGGCCAGATCCTGCCCCAAGTGGTCGAGGTGGCTGCCCAGCAGTATCTGAGGCACGCCACGGTCTATCCACCGGCCGGTGGGCGGCACAGCGAGCGGACGCGGCTGATGGGGCCCATGGGCAACACCCGGTTCATACCCGACATGCACGACCCTGCGACGGATGCGGAGGACGTATGACAGCCGGTCGTGACGGGCGCATCGTCACTTTCTACTCGTACAAGGGCGGTACGGGGCGCACCATGGCCCTGGCCAACACCGCCTGGATCCTGGCCGCCAACGGCAAGCGGGTGCTGGCAGTCGACTGGGACCTGGAGGCACCGGGGCTCCACCGGTTCTTCCACCCCTTCCTCGACCCCTCGACGCTCGGGGCCACCACCGGCGTGATCGACCTGATCACGGAATACGCGTGGGCCGCGACCAACCCCGCCCAGCGGGCCGACGACTGGCACCGCGACTACGCCCGCATCCAGCCGCACGCCGTCTCGCTCACCCCCGAGGCGCTCGGCTGGGAGTTCCCGAGGGGCGGCACCCTCGACTTCGTCTCCGCCGGACGGCAGAACCGCGAGTACTCCGCGACCGTCTCGACCTTCGACTGGGACAACTTCTACGACCGGCTCGGCGGCGGCCACTTCTTCGACGCCCTGCGGGACGACATGAAGGCCAACTACGACTACGTCCTCATCGACAGCCGTACGGGGCTCAGCGACATCGCCGACATCTGCACCGTCCACCTCCCGGACGTGCTCGTCGACTGCTTCACCCTCAGCGACCAGTCCATCGACGGCGCGGCCTCCGTCGCCCGGCAGATCGCCGAGCGCTACACCGGCCGGCCCATCTCGATCTTCCCCGTCCCCATGCGGATCGACGAGGGCGAGAAGGAGAAGGCCGACGCCGGGCGGGCGCTGGCCCGGCTGAAGTTCGACCGGCTGCCCCGTGACCTCTCGGGCGACGAACTCACCGCCTACTGGGGTGCGGTGGAGATCCCGTACCGCCCCTACTACGCGTACGAGGAGACCCTCGCGACCTTCGGCGACGAGGCCGGGCTCAGCAACTCGCTCCTGTCCGCGTTCGAGCGTCTCACCGCGGTCGTCACCCAGCAGGAGATCACCTCGATGCCCCCGGTGGGGGAGGAGGTCCGGCTGCGCATCCGCGACGCGTTCACCCGCCGCAGGCCGGCTCTGCCCGCCGATCTCTTCCTCAGCTATGTGGCGGAGAACCGCATGTGGGCCGACTGGATCGAATCCGTCCTCACCCGGGCCGGGTTCCGGGTGGTCCCGCGCGACGTCTCCGCCGAGCCCGGCCCCATGGACGCGAACCACGCCGTCGAGACCGCGACCCGCACCGTCGTCCTGCTCTCCAGCGCCTACCTCAAGTCCCAGCGGGCCGTGGACCTCTGGGAGCGCGCCGTCTCCGAGGACCCCGGTGGCGGGCGGCGGCAGCTGCTGCCGCTCAGGGTCAGCGACGTCCGGCTCTCCGCGCCGTACATCGACCGCAACCCGGTCGACCTGTTCCGGCTGGACGAGGTGCACGCCACCACGGCCCTGATGCGCGCCCTGGACCGGCCGGTGCAGCTCGGCGACGGGACGTCGCCCGGCCCCCGCTTCCCCGGCACCGTGCCCAGGATCTGGAACGCGCCGCCCCGCAACCCCGGCTTCACCGGCCGCTCCCTGGTCCTGGAGCGGATGCGCGACCAGCTCGGCGGCGGCATGGCCGTCGTGCTGCCGCAGCCGCAGACCCTGTACGGCCTGGGCGGCGTCGGCAAGACACAGGTGGCCCTGGAGTACGTGCACCGCTTCATGGCCGACTACGACCTGGTGTGGTGGATATCGTCCGAGCAGATCGACGACGTCGTGGCCAGCCTCGCCGAACTCGCCGTACGGCTGGGTGCCCAGGGCGGGGACGACATGGCGGCCGCTTCGCAGGAGGCCGTGGACCTGCTGCGCCGGGGGGTGCCCTCGGAACGCTGGCTGCTGGTGTTCGACAACGCCGACGATCCGGAACGCCTCAGCCGGTACTTCCCGCAGGGCGGATCCGGTCACATCCTCGTCACGTCGAGGAACCAGTCCTGGTCGCAGCACGGTGACGCGCTGCCCGTCGACGTGTTCCTTCGGGAGGAGTCGATCGAGCACCTCCAGCGCCGTGCACCGGGGCTGAGCGACGAGGACGCCGCCCAGGTGGCCACCGCGGTCGGAGATCTGCCGCTGGCGGTCGAACAGGCGGCGGCATGGATCGCGGAGACCGCGACCCCGATCGACACCTATCTGGAGCAGCTGGCCCAGCAGGCCCCGGAGGTCCTGGCCCTGAACCAGCCGGCCGGGTATCCGCAGCCCGTCGCCGCCACCTGGAACATCTCCATCGAACGCCTCAAGGAGCGTTCACCCGCCGCGGTGCGGCTGCTCCAGCTCTGCGCGTTCTTCGCACCCGAGCCGATCTCCGCGAATCTCCTCTACAGCAAGGAGATGATCGAGGCGCTGAAGCCGTACGACGCCTCGCTCCAGGAGAAGCTGGTCCTGGGCCGGGTCATCCGGGAGATCGGCCGTTTCGCCCTGGCCAAGGTCGACCAGGTGTCGAACTCCATCCAGGTGCACCGTCTGGTGCAGGCGGTGATCAGGGCCCAGCTCAGCGAGGAGGAGCAGCGCGAGGCGAGGCATGTCGTCCACCGCATCCTGGCGGGCGCCCGGCCCGACGACGACGAGCCGATCGACAACCCCGAGACCTGGCCGCGCTTCGCCACGATCTGGCCGCACCTCGGCCCGTCCGACGCGCGCAACTGCAAGGATCCGGAGACCCGCAGGCTGCTGATCGACCGGGTGCGCTACCTCTGGAAGCGGGGAGACGTCCGGACGGCGGGCCGGCTCGGGGACGAACTCCGCGACACCTGGCGGGAGATGCTGGGCAACCAGGATCTGCAGTACCTCTACCTCTGCTTCCACCTCTCCAACATCCTGCGCACCCGCGGCCGGTACGTGGAGGCCAAGGAGCTCGACGAGGTGACCCTGGGCAGGCAGCGGGCCGTGCTGGGGCCGGAGCATCCGCACACGTTCATGACCACCAGCAGTCTGGCGATCGACCTCGGGCTCCTCGGTGACTACGGCAGGGCGATCGAGCTGGCGACCGCGGCGCACGAGGGGTTCAGCCAGATCTTCCACGACAGGCATCCCAGGACGCTGGCCGCCGCGAACAACCTGGCGCTGAACCTGCGGAGCGTGGGACAGTACGCCCGCGCCAGGGAGATCGACCAGGACGTCTACGACCTGCGGTCCGAGGTCCTGGGTCCCGAGCATCCGTACAGCCTGTCCTCCGCCATCTCGCTGGCGCGTGACCTGCGCGAGGTGGGGCGGTACGAGGACTCGGTCGGTCTGCTGAGCCGGACCTACGACGCGTACAAGGCCACCCTCGGCCGGACCTACCCCACCACGCTCAGCGCCGCCAAGAGTCTGGCGGTCTCGCTGCGCAGGGCGGGGCAGCTGGAGGACGCGCGGAGGCTGACGGTGGCCACCCGGGCGAGGTACCGGGCCAAGTACACCTCGGCCAACCCCGAGTCGCTGGCCTGCGACCTCAACCTGGCGTCCGACCTGTTCGCCGCGGGGGAGGCGGTCGAGGCGAGGGACACCGCGCAGGAGGTGGTGGACCAGTACATGAACGTGCCGGGGGAGCACCATCCGTACACCCTGGCCGCGCAGAACAATCTGGGCGCCTACCTCTCCGGGACGGGCGCGCCGCTGGAGGCGGAGAAGCTGCTGACGCGGGTGGTCGCCTCGATGCGTGAGGTGTTCGGCCGCGAGCACCCGAACACGCTGTTCTGCGTCATGAACCTGGCGAACGCCACGGCCGGGCGGGGTGATCTCGAACTCGTCCTGGAGACGGAGCGGCGGGTCGCCGGCCAGCTCCGGGACGTTCTCGGGGCGCATCACCCGGAGACCCTGGCCATGACGTCGAACCTCGCGGTCACGCTCGGCGCGATGGGACGCAAGGACGAGGCGCTGAGTCTGCGGGCGGAGACGGGGGACGAACTGGCACGACAGCTCGGCGACGAGCACCCGCTGACGCGGATAGCGCGGGACGAGCGCAGGTTCTGGCGCGAGCTGGAGCCGATGTCGGTGTGAGCCGGGGTGCCCCGGGCTCCGGACCTCCGGAGCCCGGGGCACCCTCCGGGATCAGCAGACCGCTGCTTTCCCTGCTTCCCGTTCGTCCAGCAGCCAGTTGAGCACCTCGGGCAGCACGGACAGCGCGTCGAAGTGTGCCGCCGCCGGTTCCAGTACGGCGGTGGCGCCCGGGATCTGTTCGGCCAGCCATCGGGAGTGGCCCACAGGGGAGAACACGTCCTTCACGCCGTGCCACAGCATCACGGGACACCTGATGTCGGCGGGGTCGAACCCCCACGGCCTGCAGAACGCGAGCGCGTCGTCGATCCAGCCGTACGCCGATGTGCGCAGCCCTTCACGGAAGTTGGCGAGCAGCATCGTGCGGATCCCGGCGTCGTTGACCACGGTGCGGTCGGAGTCGGTCAGCTCCCGGCGCAGGTCGTCCAGGAGCCGGGCCGGGTTCTGCCGGATCTCCGCCGAGCGGCTGATGAAGGATTCCGCCAGTCCGTCGGGATCCGCCGCTGCCCGGGAGTACGCGAGCACGTTCGACGCGGCCATCCCGTCGAACCAGTCGAGCCCTTGGGCGTCCGGGGGAGCCAGGCTGACCAGAGCGGCACCACGGGTGACCCGGTCGGGCATCAGCGCGGCGCAGGCCAGAGCGTGCGGTGCGCCGCCGGAACGGCCGACCACGGCGAAGCGTTCCAGGCCGAGGGAGTCCGCGATCGCCCGCACGTCCTCGACGACGTCCATCACCCGCCGCCCCGGCAGCCGGTCCGAGCCTCCGTACCCCGGGCGGTCGTAGGCGATCAGCTGCATGTTCCGCTGGTAGAGGACCATCCCGCGTGGAGCGGGCCCCAGCCGGCTGCCCGGCATGCCGTGCAGGAGGAACACCGGTCTGCCGCGGGGGTCCCCCTGTCGCTCGACCATCAGATGCCGTCCGTCGGCCACGCGCACCCGACTCCGCACGACGTGCCTCCGCTCATCACCCCGCTCGGTCCGGACACCAACTGCCCGGTGTGTACTGCCAGTTCGATGATGACCTATCGGAGGCGATACCGGCACTCCCTGTCGTAACGAGCCGGTGGTGTTCGGGACGTCCGGGGGCATTCGGTGGTGTTCGGCTTCAGGAGTGCCCTCCACAGCATCCGGACTCCAGGAGCCATTACAGGACAGGACTAGTCCTCACCCGCTGCCGAAGGGTCGTCGCCCCGGGTGTTCGCGAACGGAACCGACGTGGTGCGACACCCGGGTTGTGAACGCGGCGCGGGTGAACCGTCGTCGTCGTGTGCGCGTCCGGAAGTCGACCTTGTGTGCTATCGGCCGCATCGGAATAGTGGGCGCCCCATCCTCCGTGCTCCGGACACCCCACTTGTCCGTGCACGGCCCCACAGGAGGTCGAAGTTGAAGCACCGACGCATACCCAGGAAGCGTGTGGCCCTGGCCGGATCGGCCGTCCTCGCACTGGTCGCGGCAGGAGTCACGTTCCAGACCGCGAACGCGAGTGACGACGTACCCGAGTTCACCGCGAAGACCCTCGACGCCCACTCGGCCGGAAGTCTCGCCACCACCCTGGACAAGGCCCTGGGCGGCGACAAGGCGGGCTCGTACTACGACGCCAAAGCCAAGAACCTCGTCGTCAACGTCGTCGACGAGGCGGCGGCCGAGCAGGTCCGCCAGGCGGGCGGCAAGGCCAGACTCGTACAGCACACGCTCGCCGAACTGACGAACGCACGGCAGACCCTCACCGACAAGGCCACCATCCCCGGTACCTCGTGGGCGGTCGACCCGGTCAGCAACAAGGTGGTCGTCACGGCCGACCGCACGGTCGACGGCGCCGCCTGGGACAAGCTCGGCAAGGTCGTCGACGGGCTCGGCGCCAAGGCCGAACTCAAGAAGTCCGCAGGGGAGTTCAAGCCCCTCATCGCGGGCGGCGACGCCATCTGGGGCGACGGCGGACGCTGCTCGCTCGGCTTCAACGTGGTCAAGGGCGGCGAGCCGTACTTCCTGACCGCCGGCCACTGCACCGAGGGGATCACCAGCTGGTCCGACTCGCAGGGCGGCGCGGAGATCGGTGCCAACGAGGGCTCCAGCTTCCCGGACAACGACTACGGCCTGGTCAAGTACACCTCCGACGTCGAGCACCCCAGCGAGGTGGACCTCTACAACGGCTCCACCCAGGCGATCACCCAGGCCGGCGACGCGACCGTCGGCCAGACGGTGACCCGCAGCGGCTCCACCACCCAGGTCCACGACGGTGAGGTCACCGCGCTGGACGCCACGGTCAACTACGGCAACGGCGACATCGTCAACGGCCTCATCCAGACCACGGTCTGCGCCGAGCCCGGCGACAGCGGCGGCTCGCTCTTCGCGGGCGACACCGCGCTCGGTCTCACCTCGGGCGGCAGCGGTGACTGCTCCGCCGGCGGCGAGACGTTCTTCCAGCCGGTGCCCGAGGCACTGGCGGCCTTCGGCGCCGAGATCGGCTGACCTCCGGCCCTCCTTCGGTTCCTGTGAACCGGCGAGCCCGCCCCCTCACGCGAGGGGGCGGGCTCGCCGCTTGAAGGCGGCGTCTCAGTCCGGGTGGACCGCGTCCTCGATATGGGCGAGCTGGGCGGCGAGGATCTCCTCGAACGCGGCGCGACGGTCCACCCCGAGGGGGCGGACCTCGCGGGCGAAGCGGGAAAGGGCCGGGAAGCGTTCGGGATCGGCGCCCAGAACCGCCACGCGGAACAGCTCCATGCCCTGCTCGTACTCCTCGGGCGTCACGGTGCTGACCCTCGCCTCGGAGGTGATCAGCGCGGCGAGGAGGACCGCGATGCGGTGGTAGCGCGCCGGGATGTCCTCGTCGGGCAGCCCCGACGCGGACAGGGCCTGCAGGACCTCCTCCATGACCAGCCGGGAACCGGTGCCGCTCGACGCGTGGCGTCCCCAGACCGAGGCGAGCTGGGGCTGCTGCCCGAAGGCCTCTCTCACATGCAGGGCCAGGGAAGTGATGCGCTGCTTCCAGTCGCCCTCGGGGCTGTAGTCGTCCATCGCGGCCAGGAGGATCCGGTCGGCGACCGCGCGCAGCAGTTCGGTCTTGCTGCGGAAGTGCCGGTAGAGGCTGGAGGAGTCGGTTCCGAGGGCCGCGGCCAGCTTGCGCACGCTGAACGAATCAGCGTCGCTCGTGCGCAGCAGTTCCGCCGCCGCATCCAGGATCTCTTCGGTCGACCAACGCCTTCGGCCCGCCATCCTGCTCCTCTCGCCGGATCTCATCCTACCTGTGCACTTGGTGTTGCACGCACCGCGTGCATAATGAGGACATGAGTAGGCCGGGCGGTCCGGCCTGCCACTCGTGCCCTGTTGTCCGGGTCAGGTGACCGATGCGGAGCCGGCCCCGGGGAACACGAAAGGACGCATGACGTGAAGAACTCCTTGGATTCCGCGGGACTGGACGCAGCCATCGAAGCCGTCCACCGCGCCGGGATGCCCGGCCTGTTCGCCGAGGTGCGGGACGGTGACCAGGTCTGGCGCGGCGCCGCCGGGGTCGCCGATGTCGCCACGGACCGCCCCGTGACCGCCGACATGCGGCACCGGGTCGGCAGCGTCACCAAGACCTTCACCGCCGCCGCGGTTCTGCAGCAGGCCGAGAGCGGTCGGATCGGTCTCGACGCACCGATCGGCCGGTACCTTCCTGAGCTGGTTCCCGGGGAGCGCGGTGACGCGATCACGGTCCGCATGCTGATCAACCACACCAGCGGCCTCGCCGAGTACCTGCCGTACGCCTACCCCTCCCTCAAGGGGTTTCCCGCCCCGGCGGCCACCGGTCCCCAGAGCCTGGACGACCACCGGTTCACGCGGTTCGACCCCGCCGAACTGATCGGGATGGGGGTCTCCGCGCCCGCCGTCGGCGCCCCGGGCGGCACTCCGGGGGTGTACTCCAACACCAACTACCTGCTCCTCACCCGACTCCTGGAACAGGTGACCGGCACGACGGCGGAGCGTTGCATCACCCGGAACGTCATCGAGCGCGCCGGGCTCCAGGACACCGAACTCCCCGCCGGGCCGTACGTCGACGGTCCGCACTCGCGGCTCTACGAGGCGTGGTTCGGCATGATCGACCCGCCACGCGACTACAGCGTCTTCGACATGTCATGGGTGGGTCCGTCGGCCTCGCTGATATCGACCGTCGCGGACCTCAACCGCTTCTTCGGCATGCTGCTGGCCGGGAAGATCGTCGGTCCGTCGTCGCTGGCGGAGATGCAACGCACCTGCCCGGTCGTCTCCCAGGAGGGAAGGACGATCGACTACGGCCTCGGCCTGTACCCGATGGAGGGACCCGGGCAGGGCGTCTTCTGGGGCCACGGCGGCACGGTCTGGGGCGGCGGGACGCTGTCCATGACCCGTGCCGACGGTGAGCGGCAGATGTCCGTCGCGGTGAACCTGCAGAGGTGGAACAGGCTCGACTCCTCCGGCAGGCCGCAGCCTCATCCCATCGACGACGCGCTCGCGGCTCTGTACCGCGTGGCGATGTACGGCTGACGCGGCTCACCTCCGCCGGCCGGCTCCCGGGCCTTCCGCATGACGACGAGCGTCCTCAACGCAGCTGCTCGGGTGCGACCAGACGCCGGGGCACAGGAGAGGCGCCGGGGGCCCGGTCGGCGGGGGCGCCGCTCAGCGCTCCGTCCATGTATCCGAACAGCGCCTCGCCGATCGGGTCCGGCAACGGCTTGCCGTCCTCGCCGAACCGCTCGTACTTCATCAGGTTGTAGCCGATCGCGGCCTGGCGACGTCCGTCCTCCGTGGACAGCGCCCAGGTCCCGGCCCCGAACACGCCACCGTCGTGGCCCCAGTACCAGCCGCCGCTGGGCATCTTGAGGGTGTAGAGCCCGAGGCCGTACCGCATCGCCACTTCCTGCCCGGGGGCCGGCTCGTAGGCGGGGACCGTCGTCTTCATCTCCCGCAGCTCCGCCGCGCCGAGCAACTTTCCGCTCAGGAGCCGGCGGTAGAAGTCGTTGAGGTCGTTCATCGTGGAGACCATCGCACCGGCCGTCCCGGCCCAGGACATGTCGTAGACGCTGTAGTCGCGCGCCGGGTCGATGGTTCCGTAGAACGACTCGTACATCTTGGCGTGCGGCCCCGATATGCGGGCGGAGCGCGGGAAGTACGTGTGCCGCAGTCCGGCCTTGCGGATGACGTTCTCGGTGATGTACGACTCCGGGGCCTGGCCCGTGACCTTCTTCAGCAGCAGTCCGGCGATGATGTAGTTGGTGTTCGCGTACGAGTGTGTGCCACGCGGCGCCGGCGGCTCGGCCGCCAGGCCGAGGCGGACCAGCTCCTCGGGGGCCAGCTTGCGGAACCGGCCTTCGTCCAGGGCCTGCCCCGGGTCCGTCACCAGCTTGGGGAAGGCCGGCAGTATGTAGTCCGCGATGCCGCTCGTGTGGTTCAGCAGCATCCGCACCGTCACCTCCCGGCCCCGCTCGCCCGGCACCAGCTCCGGAAGGTAGTCGCCGATGGGGGCGTCCAGGTCGATCCGGCCCTGGGCAACCTGCTGGAGGACGGCCACCGAGGTGAAGGTCTTGGTGATGCTGCCGATCCGGTGCTCGTAGTCCGGGCGCATCGGCCGCCCGCTGTCGATGTCGGCGACGCCTGCCGCTCCGCGCCACTGCTCGGAGCCGTCCCTGACAGATGAATAGGCCCCGTACATCCCCGCCTGGTGGAACGCATCGAGGGAGGCACGCAGCGCCTGCCGGTCGAGGACGGAGGTGACCGGGGCGGATGCGGTGGCGGCGGCCGGCGGCGGGGAGGCCGCCCCGGCCGGAAGCGCACCGACCGCGAGCGACAGCAGCGCCGCCGATGTCACGGCGGCCAGGCGCAGTCCCCGGTGGTCGGGGTGAGGGCTCGGGCGGGTGTTGCGCATGGGAGGACCCCGTCTCGTCAGGTGTGCGTGGCGGAGCTCCCCATCCTCTGCGCGCCACACCGGGCATCCATCCTCCTTGGGAACGACCTTGTGCACAGGAAGAGATGACGTTTGTCAGGTGTCGCCCGCCGGTGCGGGAACCGCGGGCGGCTGATGGGGCATCGGCGGCGGGACCGGTCTGAAGTCCTCCCGCAGCGTTGCCCGTCCGCGCGGCGGCCGGGTCCGTACGACGGGTGCCGTGCCCCGGCCCGTACGACGGCCGTACCGGGCGGGAGGGACGGCAGGATGCCGGCCAGGGCGGTGGTGCGGCGGCACGGTGGCCGTAGGACACCGAGAGGCATCGCTGCCGGACCTCGCTCCGATCCGGCGGAGTTCGTCATCCGCCTCAGCAGGCTCCGCGTGGGGCCCGTCTCGCGCGGCGGCCGGCCGAACAGCAGGGGTGTGCCGCTCCTGTGAACGAGGGGCCTGAGGCCGCTGCGAGGGCGGCCTCAGGCCCCTGCATCATGCAGTGAGCGACAGGGCGCCGGCCTTGGCCGGGGCCACTCCGAAGATGTCCACCGCGTGGTAGTACGTCCACGCCGTGCTGTTGCACGAGGTCAGTTTGGCGCCGGAGTAGGCGGCGCACACGCGCTTGAGGTCCGAGTAGAACGCGGAGTCTATGCGGGACTTGTTCGCGGAGAACGTGCCGGCGGCCTTGTAGTTCCGGTAGCCGAAGTCATGGCGGGCGCAGGCCGTCTGGAAGGGGAACCCGAACGGGTTGTCGGGTGAGGTGCTGCAGTAGTCCGTGGACCAGTCGAAGCCGTACGCGGCCCAGGCGCCCTGGTTGTTGCGCGCGGCGTTCCACGCGTTGTAGCTGGAGGCGCTCGTCTGTGTCCAGGAGCTGAGGACCTGCGGCTTGTCCGAGGGGGCAGCCGAAGCGGAAACGGCAGGTACGAGGGCGAGCGGGAGCGCCACAGCGAGGGCGGCGAACGGGACGGTGAATCGGCGACGCATGAGCAACCTCCGGCGGATGAAAGGGGGTTGTGCCGACCGTGCTCCTCGCGGGTCTCGCGAGGAGCTCCCAGAATGCCGTCATGAACCTGTCATGACTAGCGACTTCGCCGATCGGTCGCCAGGAGTTCAGCTGCGCCTCGGCTGACACGGGCGGGCGGCGTCCCATTTCCCGTACCCGGAAGGACGCACCGGCCCCGCGCGCCACCACCCGGACAGAGCCTGCGGGGAGCGCGCACGGGCAAGCGGGCAGACCCTCCGCGCGATGGCTCGCCGTGCCGGGGCGTCCGCCGCGGACGTGGACACACCTTCTCCGGCCGGCCGTGAGGCCCTGGCGATGATCCCGAGGGTCATGCAGCCGCACGCCGGTCAGGTCGACACCGACGCCGTGAAGTTCGCCGGCCCCTGCTCCGGCTCCCGCGCGGACCGGGAGCCCCGGGGCCCGGCCGGCCGGTGCCGAGAACGTTCTGCTGATCTCTCCGGGCTCGGCCCGCACGAAGCAGCCGGAGTTCTACCGCCGGTGCCTGGAGGCCTGCGGCGACCTGGCGGGCCGGCACGTCGTGCCACGGATCGGGGGCCGCCGGTCTCGTCGAGGAGATGCTGGGCCGATTCCCGGCCTCAGGCGAGGCTCGAGCTGCTCCCGGGGGAGTCCGCTTCCCGGGGAGCGGCCGCCCGCCGCGTCCCGTCCGTGTCCCGGCGGCGCATCGACAGGAGCAGGGTCAGGGCAGTGCCGACGACCGCCCAGGCGGAGAGCACCAGCAGGGGGCCGGTGACCGCGTTGCCCCTGAAGTACGCGATCGAGCGGGCCACCCAGGTGCCCGCTCCCGGTGGCAGGGCGGGGCCGATCGCCCGCCAGAAGTCCGGCAGCATCGGCAGCGGGAAGGCGCCGCCGGCGCTCGGGTTGCCCGCGATCACGATGAGCAGGACGGCCAGGCCGATGCCGACGATGCCGGTGAGCGCCTCCAGGGCGAGCGTGATCATGCCGACGGCGAAGACGGTCAGGGCGCCCAGGCCGGCCAGGGCCCAGACGCTGCCCGGGAGCGCACCGAGGATGGGGCCGATGATGACCGCGCCGCCGATGCCGCCCGCGATCGAGTACAGCGCCATGACCGCGGTGCGGATCACCGCGCGCTGCCGGTTGGCCGGCTTGGTGCCCGCGCTGATCGCCAGGATCGACGCGCAGAGGTAGCCGCCCACGCACCAGCCCACGACCAGGTAGAACGACGAGAGGCCGTCGAAGTCGTCCGGGGAGGCGGGTGCCACGTCCACGGTCCGTACGGTGCGCTGCCGGGGCCCCTCCGTCTCCTTGATGATCTTGGTGAGCGAGGTGGCCAGCACGGTGCCGCCCCCGGAGGCGACGAGCACGGTGTCCGTCGCCCCGGTGGGGCTGACGATCAGGGCGCCGTCGATCTCGCGGTTCTGGATCTGCCGGCGGGCCTCGGCCTCGCCGGAGACCGCGCGCGGATCGAGCGGACCGCCCGGCAGATCACTCAGCCGGGTGACGAGCTGCCCGGACACCTGCTGCGGGGCGACGACCCCGAAGGGGACATCCGTCGGGTCGGGCCTGTGCAGCGCGCCGACGTACGAGGCGATGAACAGCAGCTGCAGTGCCAGGACACCGACAACCAGTAGTGCGGCCCGTGCGGTGACGGCGCTCTTCACCTCGTCAGCGAAAGTCATGCCCCCACGGTCCGGGGAGTCCGGCGTTCGCGCAGGTGGGGCCGGGCCGAATGGCGGAGAGGTGACCCCGCACCCGGTTATCGTACGAACGTTCGAAACTTGGTCTATGGTGGAGAGCGAGGGGGTGGCGAGTACGGATCGGTCCAGGAGGTGCGGATGCCAGGGTTCACGCATCTGCATACCGTTTCCGGGTTCTCCCTGCGGTACGGGGCATCGCACCCGGAGCGGCTGGCCGAGCGTGCCGTCGAGCGTGGGATGGACGCCCTCGCGCTGACCGACCGCGACAGTCTCGCGGGCACGGTCCGCTTCGCCAGGGCCTGCGAGAAGGCCGGGATACGTCCGCTCTTCGGGGCGGAGCTCGCGGTGGCGCGGCAGGTCGGCGAGGGGGGCCGTACGCACAGACCGCGCACACCGGTCCGCGGAGGTGCCTTTGTCGATGAATCCGCACCCCGGGTCACCTTCCTCGCCCGGGACGGCGCCCGCGGCTGGGCCGAGCTGTGCCGGCTGGTCACCGCCGCCCACGCCCCCGGTGCCGGGGACCCGGACGCCGGGCAGCCCCTGGTCGGCCGGGACGCGCTGCCCGCCGAAGGGCTCACCGTGCTGCTCGGCCCCGCCTCGGAGGTGGGCGCCGCGCTGGCAGCGGGCCGGCCCGACCGGGCCGCCGCGCTGCTCGCCCCCTGGCGGGAGATCTACGGCGACGCCCTGCGCCTCGAAGCCGTCCACCACGGCCGGGAGGGCACCGGCCCGGGATCGCTGCGGCTCGCCGCCCGTACCGTCGGCTTCGCCGCCGAGCAGGGGGTGCGGGCCGTCCTGACCAACGCCGTCCGGTACGCCGACCCCGGGCAGGGCCCCGTCGCCGACGTGCTCGACTCGGCCCGCCGGCTCGTCCCCGTCGACCCGCGTCGTTCCCCCCTCGACAGCGGGGAGCGCTGGCTCAAGGACGCCGGTGCGATGCGGGAGACCGCCGAGCGGATCGCCTCCGCCGCAGGGCTCGGACGGGACGCGGGGCAGCGGCTGCTCGCGGAGACCCGGCGCACCGCCGACGCCTGTCTCGTCGACCCGGCGGACGACCTGGGGCTCGGCAGCGTCCACTTCCCCGAACCGCACCTCGTCGGCGCCGGCCGGCGCACCGCCCAGCGGGTGCTGGCCTCCCGTGCCGCCGCGGGCATGGTGCGGCACGGCTACGACCGCAGGCGCGACTACTGGGACCGGATGCACCACGAGCTGGACATCATCGCCCACCACGGTTTCGCCTCCTACTTCCTGACGGTCTCCCAGGTCGTCGACGACGTGAAGGGGATGGGCATACGGGTCGCCGCACGCGGTTCCGGGGCCGGTTCCCTGGTCAACCACCTGCTCGGGATCGCCCACGCCGACCCGGTCGAACACGGGCTGCTCATGGAGCGCTTCCTGTCCAAGCGGCGCTTCGTGCTGCCCGACATCGACATCGACGTCGAGTCGGCCCGCCGCCTGGACGTCTACCGCGCGATCATCGGGCGCTTCGGCGCCGAGCGGGTCGCGACCGTCTCCATGCCCGAGACCTACCGGGTGCGCCACGCCATCCGCGACGTCGGCGCCGCGCTCTCCATGGACCCGTCCGAGACCGACAGGCTCGCCAAGGCCTTCCCGCACATCCGGGCCAGGGACGCCCGCGCCGCGATGGAGGAGCTGCCCGAACTGCGTGCCGTGGCCGGGCGGAAGGAGCGGTACGGGCGGCTCTGGGAGCTGGTGGAGTCGCTGGACGCGCTGCCGCGAGGCATCGCCATGCACCCGTGCGGGGTGCTCCTCTCGGACGACTCGCTGCTGCGGCGCACGCCGGTCATGCCCACCAGCGGCGAGGGTTTCCCGATGTCCCAGTTCGACAAGGACGACGTGGAGCACCTCGGGCTGCTCAAGCTCGATGTGCTCGGCGTGCGGATGCAGTCGGCGATGGCGCACGCGGTGACCGAGGTGAAGCGGGCCTCGGGGCGGGAGGTCGACCTGGACGCCGTACCGCAGGGCGACCCGGAGACGTACCGGCTGATCAAGAGCGCCGAGACGCTCGGCTGCTTCCAGATCGAGTCGCCGGGCCAGCGCGACCTGGTCGGCCGGCTCCAGCCCGCCACCTTCCACGACCTGGTCGTCGACATCTCGCTGTTCCGGCCGGGGCCGGTCGCCGCCGACATGGTGCGGCCGTTCATCGAGGCAAGACACGGCCGCGCGCCCGTGCGTTATCCCCATCCCGACCTGGAGGGGGCGCTGCGCGACACCTACGGGGTGGTCGTCTTCCACGAGCAGATCATCGAGATGGTGAACATCATGACCGGCTGCGGACGCGGCGAGGCCGACCGGGTGCGGCGCGGGCTCTCCGACCCCGAGTCGCAGGCCCGGATCAGGGTCTGGTTCGCACAGCGGGCGGCGCGGAGGAAGTACGGCGCCGAGGTGATCGCCCGCGCCTGGGAGATCATCGAGGCGTTCGGGAGCTACGGCTTCTGCAAGGCGCACGCGGTCGCCTTCGCCGTGCCGACGTACCAGTCGGCCTGGCTCAAGGCGCACCACCCGGCGGCCTTCTACGCCGGGCTGCTCACGCACGACCCCGGGATGTACCCGAAGCGGCTGCTGCTCGCGGACGCGCGGCGGCGCGGGGTACCGGTGCTGCCGCTGGACGTGAACCGGTCGGCGGCCGCTCATAGGATCGAACTGGTGTCTGGCGACAACGGTGATAAATGGGGATTGCGGCTGGCCCTCTCGGACGTCCACGGCATCAGTGAGGCCGAGGTCGCCCGGATCGAGGCCGGGCAGCCCTACACCTCGCTGCTGGACTTCTGGCAGCGGGCCAGGCCCGGGAAGCCGGCCGCCGAGCGGCTGGCCCAGGTCGGCGCGCTGGACGCCTTCGGCGCCAACCGCAGGGACCTGCTGCTGCACCTGTCCGAGCTCCACCGCGCCCAGCGGAGCTCCGGTTCCGGCGCGGCGGGCGCCCAGCTCCCGCTCGGCGGCGGGCACCGGACCGGCACCGTCGGGCTGCCCGACCTCAACGACGCCGAACGCCTCAGTGCCGAGCTCGGCGTCCTCAGCATGGACGTGTCGCGCCATCTGATGGGCGATCACCACGCCTTCCTGAAGGAGCTCGGCGCGGTCTCCGCCCAGCGGCTGCGGGAGGCGGGGCACGGGGAGACCGTGCTGGTCGCGGGCGCCAAGGTGGCCACCCAGACCCCGCCGGTCCGCTCCGGCCGCCGGGTCATCTTCACCACCCTGGACGACGGGACGGGCCTGGTCGACCTCGCCTTCTTCGACGACAGCCACGCCGCCTGCGCGCACACCGTCTTCCACTCCTGGCTGCTGCTCGTGCGCGGGGTGGTCCAGCGGCGCGGCGCGCGCAGCATGAGTGTGGTCGGCTCGGCGGCCTGGAACCTGGCGGAGCTGGTCGAACTGCGGCGCACCGGCGGCCTCGACGCGGTCGCGGCACGGCTGGCGGAGGAGCCCGCCTCCGGCGAGGAGGAGGCCTCCGACGACGGCCGCCGCATCCAGCTGCCGACCGGCTACGAGATGAACCCGTGGTCCGATCTCCAGCCGGCCGGTGAAGGGACGCCCACCGGGAGGAAGCTGTGGCACCGGAGCCAGGGGAGCGCGGGATGAACGAACAGCCGGCCGTCCTGTGCCTGCGGTTCCGCCGGATCGGCGGCGGACTGCCGGACAGCGCGGGTTACGAGGGACTGCTCGCCCTCCTCGGGGCGTTCACCCCGGTCGTCGAGGCGGCCCCGCCCGGCGCCGCGCTCGCCGATGTCAGCGGCGCGCTGCGCTACTTCGGACAGGACGCGGCGGGTCTGGCCTCCGTGATCCGGGTGCGCGCCCTCGCCCTGCACGGCGTGGACTGCGCGATCGGTGCGGCCTCCAACCCCATGCTGGCCAGGATGGCCGCACGGCAGGCGACACCCGGCACCACCTTCGTGGTGCCCCCCGGTGAGCACGCCGGCTTCCTCGCGTCCAAGCCCGCCGCCGCGCTGGACGGCGTCGGGACGGCGACCGCGCGCACCCTGTGCGGATACGGGCTCGACTCCATCGGCCGGATAGCCGCCGCACCGCTCGCCACCCTGCAGCGGATCACCGGCGTACGGACCGGGCGCGAGCTGTGGGAGCGGGCCAACGGCATCGACCGTACGCGGGTCGTGCCTAACGCCGCCGCCCGGTCGATCGCCGCCGAACGCTCCTTCCCCCGCGACGAGCTGGACCCGGAGCAGCACCGCCGCGCGCTCCTGTCGCTCACCGAGGAGCTGGGGGCCAGGCTGCGCGGCGACGGCCAGGTGTGCCGATCGCTCGCGGTCTCCGTGCGCTACGCCGACCGGACCGGTTACGCGACGCTGACCCGCAGCCGTACGCTCCCGGAGCCCACCGCCCACTCGGCGGCGCTCACCTCGCTCGCATACCGGATCCAGGACTCGTTCGCCCTGCAGCGGGCGCGGGTGCGGGGGATCGGGCTGCGGGCGGAGGGGCTTCACGACGCGGAACGCGCCGCCCACCAGCTCACCTTCGACCCGGTGGACGAGCGGACACGGCGGATCGAGGCCGTGTCCGACAGGCTGCGGGCCAGGTTCGGCCCCGGGGCCGTGAAGCCGGGGCGGCTCGCGGCCTGACCCCGGGACGCCGGAATCTTTTTACCGACGCGTAACTTCCCCCCTGACCTTACCCGTGCGTAACTTGGCATGAGCACGTTGAAAAAACGTCATTCGCTGTGGTCCGGACCGCAGGGCGCACCGACATCGCAACTCCCTTGAGCCGCAAGGAGACCACCCGATGCTGCCCTGGACCCGTGCCCGGCGCTCCCCACGCGCACGCCGCACCCTCGCCGCCCTGCTCCTCACCGTCGCCGCGCTCGTCGCCCCCACGGCGACCGCGACCGCGGCGGAAGCCGCCGCTCCGTCCCGTGGATGGAACGACTACTCCTGCAAACCCTCCGCAGCCCACCCCCGGCCGGTCGTCCTCGTCCACGGAACCTTCGGGAACTCGGTCGACAACTGGCTGGTCCTCGCGCCGTACCTCGTCAACCGGGGCTACTGCGTCTTCTCGCTGGACTACGGACAGCTCCCGGGCGTGCCGTTCTTCAACGGACTCGGCCCGATCGAGAAGTCTGCAGGACAGCTCGACGTGTTCGTCGACAAGGTGCTCGGCGCCACCGGCGCGCCCGAGGCCGACCTCGTCGGCCACTCCCAGGGCGGCATGATGCCCAATTACTACCTGAAGTTCCTCGGCGGAGCCGACAAGGTGAACGCCCTCGTCGGGATCGCCCCCGACAACCACGGCACCACGCTTCTCGGCCTCACCCAGCTGCTGCCGTACTTCCCGGGCGCCGAGGACCTCCTCACGAAGAACACCCCGGGCCTCGCCGACCAGATCGCCGGCTCCGCCTTCATCACGAAGCTCAACGCGGGCGGCGACACCGTGCCCGGGGTCCGCTACACCGTCATCGCGACCCGGTACGACGAAGTCGTGACCCCGTACCGCACGCAGTACCTGGACGGACCGAACGTACGCAACGTCCTGCTCCAGGACCTGTGTCCGGTCGACCTGTCCGAGCACGTCGCGATCGGGACCATCGACAGGATCGCCTTCCACGAGGTGGTGAACGCCCTCGACCCGGCGCACGCCACCCCGACCACCTGCGCCTCGGTCGTCGGCTGAGACGCGCGGCGGGGCCCCCGGAGGTTCCGGAGGCCCCGCCGTCACCACCGGTCAGGCGCGGTGCGCGCCGCCCGAGGACCTGCGGCGGACCGAGACGAACAGGGCGCTCGCCCCGAGGGCCAGCGCGGCGGCTCCTCCCATCGCGAGGTACGAGGTGCTGCTGCTGCCACCCGTCTCGGCGAGGGCCTCGTCCGCCGGGGCCGTGTCCGCGGGGGAGGCGGCGACGTTGTTCGGCTCGGGCGCGTTCGCCCCGGTGCCCTCGGCCGGGGCCGCCTCGGTGACCTCCGCGCCGGTCGAGGCGTCGTCGTCCCCGTGTCCGCCGTGCTCGACGGACGACTGCTCGGCCCCCTCGTCGATCTCCTGCTCGGACGGGGCGGACGCGGTGGGCGCGGGCGCGGCCGCGACGGAACCGCTGCCGGACTTCTCGCCGCCGAAGACCACGTCGGAGCAGGCGTAGAAGGCCTCGGGGGAGTCCGACCGCTGCCAGACCGTGTAGATCAACTGCCGTCCCGACGCCTCCGGCACGGTGCCGTCGAAGACGTACGAACCGTCCTCCAGCGTCGGGTCGGTGGCCGTGGCGAACGGCTTCTCCTGGAGGTCCGACCACTTCAGGGGCTGAGCCGGGTCGTAGCTCGCCTTGGTCAGGTACAGCTCGAACGAGCCCTTGTGCGGAGCCGTCGCCCGGAACCGGAAGGTGTGGCTGCCCGCCTCCATGGGCGTGGACGGCCAGTCGGCGCGCGGCAGGTCGAGCCCCTTGAACTTGTCGTTGCCCGCGCTGCACAGCTTGCCGTCCGGGATCAACTCGCGGTGCTGACCGGCCGCGTTGGCGATGTTCACGCCGTTCCAGTCGTACAGCGCCTGGGTCCCTCCCGCCGCGACCGCCGCCTGGCAGGCCGCCGACCGCGGGCTCTCCGGCCCCTCCGCGAAACAGGCCGAGACCCGGCTGACCGGATCGCTCAGCGAACCGTGGGCGGCGGCCGGGGAGGCGGACAGCCCGGTCAGCGCGAGCGGCGCGACGCCGAGCGCGACGACGGCTCCGGCGACCTTGCGGCGAGCGGTGGTGATGACGGCCATGGTGGTGTTTCTCCTTCGGCGGCAAGGCTGTTGACCAGGTCTGGTGATCAGCAAGCTAGCCGCCGCCGGAAGCGGATCCGGGCCGGGAAA
Organism: Streptomyces sp. NBC_01166; assembly: GCF_045039765.1. NCBI lineage: Bacteria > Bacillati > Actinomycetota > Actinomycetes > Kitasatosporales > Streptomycetaceae > Streptomyces > Streptomyces sp. NBC_01166. Next base: position 1,880,317 of record NZ_CP108613.1, on the reverse strand, counting down.
GGCGCAGGTGGCGATCGTTATGGCGGGCTTAAGGGATGGTTAGGGGAGGGCTCAGGAAGACCGGCCTGTGAGCCAGGTGGTCAGGACGGAGACCTCCGCGTCCGGTGCCAGTCGCAGACCGGCCTCCGTGAGGAAGTCGGGGAGCGCGATCTCTCCGCCGTCGGTTCCGTCGTCCCACATGGTCAGGAGCCTGGAGCCCTCGCCGTCCCACGTGTCGGGGTCCTCGCTCGGATGCTGCTCCACGCTGCCCACTCCGTGCCGGTAACGGAGATACAGGTACTGGTCGTCCGTCGTCCAGGCATCCCACTGGGAGGGGAAGGCCGGACAGGTCCTGACGACCTGGGCCAGAGTGACGTCCTCGTGCAGACGGGCCTCGACAGCGCCCAGGTGCCGGCCGTGGGCGACGACCAGCTCCCCGTCGAGGGCCAGCAGGCGTACCTCTCCGTCGCTGAACCCGATCGTCAGGCCGCACACGTGGTCGACGGTGCCCCCGCGGTAGCGGATCTCCCGGACCGAACGGGTCGTCCCGCCCACGAAGTGCGTCAGCGCGACGTCCTGAGGGCCGGACACCACCGAGGTGTCCTCGGTCCAGGGTTCCGCCGTGAGCGACAGGGTGAATCCGTCCGCGTGGAACCGGACAGGCGCAGCCCCTTCCGGATGCAGCCACAGGGACGGGACCGGACGGCTCACCGGGGCGGTCACGCCCAGCAGCCGTACGCCGATCAGGTCGGAGGGGTACAACGCGTCGTCATCGTCCATCCGTCGATGCTGGCAGGCGTCGAGGCGCGGCGAGAACGGGTTTCGGGCCCGGGGCGCCCCGGGCCCCCCGCCCCCGGGCCCCGGGGTCAGACCTGGACGCCCGGTGTGCCGTCCTCCACGACCACGCTCGCGCGGGTGCTGATCGTGGCGTCCGGCTTCGTCACGAAGGGCAGGACGCGGAAGTCGCTCGTCCACCGCTCGCGGTCCACCGTGACGCGTACGTAGCCGCGCTGGTTGTTGAAGAACTTCATGTGCGGGTTCGCCGCGAGGAAGGTCTCGCCCTGGGCCGTCATGTCCGCGCCGTCGCCCCCGCTGGTGATCGAGGTGCCCACGAACTCCGAGCCGACGGTCGGCGACTCCGGGTCGGCGAAGTCGCGCTTGAGATCCCAGGCGTAGTTCTGGTGGCGGTCACCCGTGATCACGACCAGGTTGCGCACCCCGCGCGTGTCCGCCTCCGCGAGGAGCCGGTTGCGCTCGGCGACGTAACCGTCCCACGGATCCATGAAGACGTTCGTCGCCGGGCCCGGGTCCTGGTCGGTCTGGCCCATCGGGGCCTGGTTGCCGAGGATCCGCCAGCGCGCCTGCGAGCGGCTGAAGCCCTTGAGCACCCAGGCGCGCTGCCGGGCCCCGAGCAGGGTCCGGCCCTTGTCGAAGCGGTCGTCGCAGTCGGCCGACGAGCCGTCGCCGCACGCCTGGTCGTCACGGTACTGGCGTGTGTCGAGCATGGTGAAGTCGGCGAGCCGGCCGTAGGGGAGCCTGCGGTACATCTGGACGTCGGGGCCCTCGGGCAACTGGGGCCGGCGCAGCGGCGCGTGCTCGTACAGGGCCTGGAAGGCGTCGGTCCTGCGCTGCATGAAGGTCTTCGGGTCCTCGTTGTTCTCGGAGGTCTCGTCCGCCCAGTTGTTCTCCACCTCGTGGTCGTCGAACGTCATGATCCACGGGAAGTTGGCGTGCGCCTCGCGCAGCGGGGCCTCGGACTTGTAGAGGCCGTACTGGAGGCGGTAGCGGGCGAGGTCGAGGGTCTCCGTGTGGAACTTCGAATCGGTCGTCACGCCGCGCTTGTTCGTCTTGACGCCGTGCTCGTACAGGTAGTCGCCGAGGTGCACCACCAGGTCCAGGTCCTCCTGCGCCATGTGGTGGTACGCCGTGAAGTAGCCGTCCTGCCAGGCCTGGCAGGAGGCGAAGGCGAACTTCAGCTCGCGCGGGTCGTCCGAGGGTGCCGGAGTGGTGCGCGTACGGCCCACGGGGGAGATCGAGGAGCCGGCCTTGAAGCGGAACCAGTACGTGCGGTCGGGGGCGAGCCCGTGCACCTCGGGGTGGACGGAGTGCGCCAGTTCGGGAGTCGCGACGACGCTGCCCCGGCGTACGACCCGGCGGAACCGCTCGTCGAGCGACACCTCGTACTGGACACGGACCGGCTTCGCCGGCATGCCGCCGAGCCCGTCCTGTGCGAAGGGTTCGGGAGCCAGGCGGGTCCAGAGCACGACGCCGTCCGACGTCGGGTCGCCCGAGGCGACACCCAGGGTGAACGGGTCACCCTTCAGGGTGGGTGCGGCGAACGCGGACTGCGCCTCCCACGCCCCCGTCCCGAGCATCAGCGCGGCGGCTGCCGCCCCGCCGAATCCGAACATCTGCCTGCGGGACACGGAATTCGCGACCACGGGTTACGCCCTCCTCGGTTGATCTGCGCCAACCTCGGACACGCTGCCGGGAATTGATGTCATGCTCACACGCGGCGTATGGCCGGGGGCCGAGCGTTACGTGAACAGGACAGCTATGCGGTGAGCGGCTCGGGGAAACCGGCCGGCACGGACACGCCGCCTCCTGCGCCGGCCGGTCTCAGGACACCGCGCGGTAGCGGCGCTCCGGCCGGCCAGTGCCGCCGTAGCGCAGCGACACCTCGGCCCGGCCCGTCTCCGCGAAGTACTCCAGGTAGCGGCGCGCGCTGACCCGGGAGAGGGCGCCCGCCTCGGCGCACTCGGAGGCCGACAGACCGTCCGGGTGCTCGCGCAGGACACGTTCGACCAGGTCCGCGGTGTGGGCCGCCAGGCCCTTGGGGAGCTCGCGGGAGCCCGGCGGACGGGTGCCGAAGATACGGTCCACATCCTCCTGGCGGGCCTCCTGGCGGGCCTCGTCCAGCGCGTCCAGGCGATGGCGCAGCGAGGCCACGTGCTGCAACTGCTCCTGGAGGGCGGAGCGGTGGAACGGTTTGATCAGGTAGTGCAGGGCGCCCGCCCGCAGGGCGGCCCTGACCACCCCGGCATCGCGGGCGGCGGTGATGAAGAGAGCGTCCGCACTGTGGGCGCCGCCGTCCCGCTCCTCCGCCGCACGCAGCTCCCGCAGGACCTGAATCCCGTCCATGTCGGGCAGGTAGATGTCGAGCAGGACCAGGTCAGGACGTGTTCTGCTGGCCGCGCGCAGGGCCTCGGCGCCCGTGTGGGCCACGCCGACGACCGTAAAACCGTCCAATGCGGACACATACCGGCTGTGCAGCTTCGCGACCATGAAGTCGTCGTCCACCACCAGCACTTTCGTCACGCGGCCACGGTAGGGCGCGACCACAACGACCACAACGTCCATTGATTCCGGAAAGGCGACAGGTCGTTAACGCGCAGGCAACATGTGGGCCACCTCACACGCGATCACACCCGTACACGTAGAGCTCGAAAGGCGGCATCCGGTGCGACTGCGCACTCCACTCGCCCTGTTCGGGGCAGCGCTGCTGGTGCTCGTCGGGCCGCCGCTGCTGTCCACCGGCAGCGGTTCCGACACAGGCACGCAGATCCCCGGACTGCGCTTCATGGTTCCCAACACACCCGGCGGCGGTTACGACATCACGGCGCGCACCGCGGCGAAGAACGCCGAGGACGCGGGGCTCACCCACGGCATCGAGGTGTTCAACCTGCCCGGCGCCGGCGGCACCGTCGGCGTGACCCGGCTGGCCGCCGAGCACGGCAACGGCAAGCTCGCCATGTCCATGGGCCTCGGTGTCGTGGGCGCCGTGCACACCAACAAATCACCCAAAACCCTGGGTGACACGACCCCGATCGCCCGGCTCACCGAGGAGCAGGACATCGTCGTCGTCGCCAAGGACTCCCCGTACAGGACGATCGGCCAGCTGCTCACCGCCTGGAAGAAGGACCCGGGGAAGATCCCGGTCGGCGGCGGCTCCTCGCCGGGCGGGCCCGACCACCTGGCGCCGATGCTGATGGCGAAGGCCGCCGGGATCGCACCCAAGCAGGTCAACTACATCCCGTTCGACGGCGGCGGCGAACTGCTCGCCTCGATCCTCGGCAACAAGGTGGGCTTCGGTGTCTCCGGCGTCGGCGAGTACCTCGACCAGATCGAGGCCGGCGAGCTCCGGCTGCTCGCCGTCACCGGCCCGAAGCGGGTCCCGGGCCTCGACGCGCCCACCCTCCGCGAGGCCGGCCTCGACACCGACTTCACCAACTGGCGCGGCATCGTCGCCCCGCCCGGGCTCTCCCGGGCCGAGCGCGACAAGCTCGTCGGGCTGGTCAGCGAGCTGCACGACTCGAAGCAGTGGCGGGACTCCATGAAGAAGAACGGCTGGGACGACGCCTTCCTCACCGGTGACGCCTTCGGTGACTTCCTGGACGCCCAGGACCGCCGCGTCGCCACCGTCCTCAAGGAGCTGGGACTGTGAGCGACGAGAACACCCCCGCCCGGCCCGCCACCGCGCGCGCCTGGCTGCGCGAGCACTCCGAGCTCGGCGTCTGCGTCCTGCTGCTCGTGCTCGGCGTCCTGGTCCTGACCGACGCCCTGACGATGAGCGTGGACATCACCCAGCGCGGACCCGTCGGTCCCAGGACCGTCCCGGTCGCCGTCGGCATCGGGCTGCTGGCCGTCGCCGTGCTGCTGGCCGTCGACGTCCTGCGAGGCGGCCGCGGCGAGGCGGAGGCCGGCGAGGACGTCGACCTCGACGAACCCGCTGACCGGCGCACCGTCGCCCTGCTCACCGGCGTCTTCCTCGCCTTCGCCGTCCTCATAGGCCCGCTCGGCTTCCCCGTCTCCGGCGCCCTGCTCTTCTGGGGCTCGGCCTACGCGCTGGGCAGCCGCCACTTCGACCGCGATCCGCTCATCGCGGCCGGACTGTCCCTGGTGACCTACTTCGTCTTCGACAACCTGCTCGGGGTGCCCCTCCCGGGCGGCCCGCTGATGGGGGTGCTCTGACCGATGGATTCCCTCAACTCCCTCATCGACGGCTTCGGCACGGCGCTCACGCCGGTCAACCTGCTCTGGGCCGCGCTCGGCGTCCTCCTCGGCACGGCCATCGGTGTGCTCCCCGGCATCGGCCCCGCCATGGCCGTGGCACTGCTGCTTCCGGTGACGTACGGCCTCGAACCGACCGGCGCCTTCATCATGTTCGCCGGGATCTACTACGGCGCGATGTTCGGCGGTTCCACCACCTCGATCCTCCTCAACACCCCGGGGGAGAGCGCGGCCGTCGTCGCCGCGATCGAGGGCAACCCGATGGCGAAGGCCGGGCGCGGCGCACAGGCGCTCGCCGCCGCCGCCGTCGGTCACTTCGCCGGCGGCATGATCGGCACGATCCTGCTGGTCGTCCTCGCCCCGACCGTCGCCTCGCTCGCCGTCGACATCGGCGCCCCCGACTACTTCGCCATCATGGTGCTGGCCTTCATCGCCGTCACCTCCGTCCTCGGCTCCTCCCGGATCCGCGGTCTCGCGTCGCTCCTCATCGGCCTCACCATCGGCCTCGTCGGCCTGGACCAGATGACGGGCCAGCAGCGCCTCACCTTCGGCTCCCTCCAACTGGCCGACGGCATCGACGTGGTGATCGTGGCCGTCGGACTCTTCGCCATCGGGGAGGCCCTCTGGGTCGCCGCCCACCTGCGCCGCACCAGCGGGAAGCCGATCCCCGTCGGCCGCCCCTGGCTGGGCAGGGACGACGTCCGGCGCACCTGGAAGTCGTGGCTGCGCGGGCCCCTCATCGGCTTCCCGTTCGGCGCGATCCCGGCGGGCGGCGCGGAGATCCCCACCTTCCTCTCGTACGTCACCGAGAAGCGGCTCTCCAAGCACCGCGACGAGTTCGGCAAGGGCGCCATCGAGGGCGTCGCCGGGCCGGAGTCGGCGGCCTCCGCCTCCGCCGCGGGAACGCTGGTCTCCATGCTCACGCTCGGCCTGCCCACCACGGCCGTCGCCGCCGTCATGCTGGCAGCCTTCCAGCAGTACGGCATCCAGCCCGGCCCGCTCCTGTTCGAACGCGAACCCGAGCTGGTCTGGGGCCTGATCGCCTCCCTCTTCGTCGGCATGGTGCTGCTGCTCGCCCTGAACCTGCCCCTCGCGCCGCTCTGGGCGAAGCTGCTGAGGATCCCGCGCCCCTACCTCTACGCGGGCATCCTGTTCTTCGCCGCCGTCGGGGCGTACGCGGTGGGCGGGGAGGCCGTCGACCTGGTGATCCTGCTGGTCATCGGGCTGATCGGCTTCGGAATGCGGCGGTACGGCCTGCCGGTGCTGCCCGCGATCATCGCGGTCATCCTCGGCCCGTCCGCCGAACAACAGCTGCGGCGCGCCCTCCAGATCAGCGACGGCAGCGTGACCGGACTGGTCAACACCCCGTTCTCCGTGACGGTCTACGTCATCGTCGCGCTGATCCTGGCCTGGCCACTGGTGAGGAAGGCCGTGGGGCGGAACCGGGGCTGAGGAATTGTCGGTGGCGGCTGAGAGGATTGCGGACATGACCACGATCGACTGGGACGCCGCCGCCGACTCCTTCGACGAGGAGCCCGACCACGGCCTCCACGACCCGGTGGTCCGCAGCGCCTGGGCGCGACGGATGGAGACCTGGCTGCCCACCGCGCGCTCCGCGGTCCTCGATCTCGGATGCGGTACGGGCAGCCTGGCCCTGCTCGCCGCCGGCCAGGGGCACCGCGTCACCGCCGTCGACCGCTCGGCCCGGATGGTGGAGCAGGCGCGTGCCAAGCTGGCCGGGACGGGCACCGAGGTGTTCGTCGGCGACGCGGCGCGCCCGCCGGTCGGCAAGCAGCGGTTCGACGTGATCCTCGCCCGGCACATCGTGTGGCTGCTGCCCGACCCGGCGGCCGTCCTGCGGCACTGGTTCTCGCTGCTGCGGCCCGGCGGACGGCTGGTGCTCGTCGAGGGCGTGTGGAACGGCACCGGGATCCCCGCGGCCGACCTCACCGCACTCCTCGCCGAGCACACGGAGCGCGTCCACCACGAGCCGCTGTCCGGGGACTCCCGGCTCTGGGGCAAGGAGGTCGACGACGACAGGTACGCCCTGGTGGCCCGCGCCGAGCCGCCGCACCGGCACACCGAGGTGGTCGACGTCCACCTCATCCTGCGCAGGGGCCCCGACGTGCTGCTCGCCCGGCGGGCCGGCACGGGCTATGCCGACGGGCTGCTCCACGCCCCCTCCGGTCACGCGGAGGACGGCGAGGACGTCCGGGCGGCGATGATCCGGGAGGCGGCGGAGGAGATCGGCGTCGAGCTGGATCCGGACGAGCTCCGGGTGGCCCTGGTCATGCAGCACAGGGGACCGGGCGGTAATCCCAGGATGGGCTGGTTCTTCGAGGCGGATCACGACCCCGCGCGCCCGCCCCGGAACGCGGAGCCGGACAAGTGCTCCGAGCTGGACTGGTTCCCCCTGGACGCGCTGCCCGACGACATGGTGGCGTACTGCCGTGCGGGCCTGGACGGGTACCGCGCCGAGCAGCGCTTCCTGATCCACTGGCACGAGGACGACGACACCGTCGCGTACGCACCGCGGGGCACCCGGCGCGCCGTCCCGCTGCCGGTCGCGGCGGCCCCCACCGGCCGGCTGCACCACGTCGAGCTGTGGGCGCCCGACCCGGCCGAGGCCGACGCGGAGTGGGGCTGGCTGCTCGGACGCCTCGGCCATGTCCCGTACCAGCGCTGGGCGCACGGCCGGAGCTGGCGGCGCGGCGACAGCTATGTGGTGGTCGCACACACGCCCGGACCGACCGACGGCCGGCACGACAGCCCGCGCCCGGGAGTCAGCCGCCTGGCGTTCCACGTCCGCGACCGGGCCACGCTCGACGCCCTGCTGGCGGAGGCTACGGGGCACGGCTGGCGGCCGCTGTCGACCGGCCTCCCTCCGGACGCCGACGCGAGCGGGCCCTACGCCGCCCGCCTGGCGAACACGGCGGGGCACGAGGTGGAGCTGGTCGCGCCCTGGAGCTGAACGGCCCCGGCGACGGCCGAGTTGCGCTTCGGGACCGGAGGGCTGACCCGCTTCCGTCCTGCGACCGCACGGTTCTTACGGGGAGGGCAGACTGGGCGCCATGGGGCATCCGGTGGAGAAGTGGTGGGACGAGGTGTGGGCGGGCACCCGTCTCGTCGAGGTGCTGGCCGGAGGAGAGGGCCCGGAACCGCTGGACGGACGGACGGTGCTCGCGCGGATCGACTCGGCGGAAGCTCTCGCGGAGCTGAGGACCCTGTCGACGCGAGGCACCGTCGGGGACGACGGCTGCCGCTGCCTCGGCAGTACGACTCTCGCTCTGCGCGGCGGCGAGGGGCAGTTGCTCGGACGGGCGAGCCTGCACGGGAACGACGCCCTGCTGTGGGAGGGCGGCCGGTTCTGCGGCAATCTCGAGCTCGCCGACCCGGCCGGACTCCTGCTCCTGCTGGCCCGGCAGGGGACCGCCAGGCGGTTGGCTCTCCTCTCCACCCGGCTCGCGTACGCGCTGGAGCTGCGCGAGGGTCGACCGCAGTTCCGGCAGGCGGGCAGAGGGCCGCACGGGGCCGAGCTCCTGGAGGCGCGCCACGTGCCGGGAGTGCTGCGGACGCGGCTGAGGGAGGTGCCGGGGCGCGAATGCGCCGATCTCGACGCGGCGCGCGTGGATGAGCTGAGCGGTCTCCTGGCCGAATCCGAGCCGGACGGACACCGGCGCGCGCTCGCCCTGCTGGTCTGGCTGGGCAGGCTGCCGGAACCGATGGAGGCCGGGTGGGGCGAGGGCGTTCTCGTACGGGCGCTGCTGCGCGGCCTGGACCCCGTCGCGGCCGCTGCCGGCAGCGACCGGGAGGACGATCCCCACCTCGTGCTGGGGCTGCTGCGGTGGGCGGACAGTGCGCAGACGCCGGAGGAAGAGGCGACGGACATGGACGCGGGCACGCTGGCCGATCTCGTCGCCCCGGTGCTGCGACGCTTCCTGCCCCCTGAGCCCGGCCGCGTGGTGGCTGAGCGCCCGTCGGGCTGAGACCGTCCGCCGGTGCCGGCCCGGTGGGTGGCGCCGGGGCCGGCGACGGCCAGGGTGTGTCACCCCGTGTGATCCACCGTGACCAGCCACCGCCAGCGCCGCCGTTCGGTGACGAGCGTGGCGGCGGCCAGGAGGGACACGAGGACGGCAGCCCAGGCGGGCCAGGCCGCCCACGCGGAGATCACGGCAGCGGCGAGCTGCAGCAGCACCAGCAGGATCGTGACCGAGCCCGGCACCGGGACGATCACCTGAGCCTTGTCGCCAGGGGTCGAGAAGACGGTGGGAAGGCCGATCAGGACGACCACCGCCAGGACGGCGAGCACCCAGGAGTGGGGGGCCAGCGCCCAGGGAGTGGCCACCCAGGCGACGAGTTCGGCCGAGAAGCGCACGGCGAATGCGGTGCGGTCGTCCGGTCGCTCCACGGATTCCCCCGGATTCGTTGGTGACGGCAAGTGCAGGAGATGGCGGGTACGGGGCCGCCCGCCTCGGGGTCCCCGTGCCCTGCTCAGGTGACGAGTCCTGCCAGCCCCTCGGTGCGGGCGAGGTGTTCCAGCTCGTCGAGGGCCCGGACGGCCGCCTCCGCCGCCGACGGGTCGCGGGCGGCCAGGCCGCTCTCCTCGAACTCGTCCTCGTCGAGCCGCAGCACGGACGAGCCGTCCGCCGGCACCCACAGATCCAGGTCCAGGTCCTCGACCAGGAGTTCGGCGCCCCGCAGCACGGCGGGCCGGGTGACGTCGCAGTACCAGCCCTTCAGCTGCCCGCCCCCGGTGCGTACCTCCTTCACCGCGTACCACCGGTCACGCCAGTAGTGCTCGGTGAGGACATCGCCCGGCTCGAACCGTACGAAACCGAAGTCACGGGTGTGCGGCGCCGCCCAGGGGGCCCGGACGGTGATGCGGGTGCCGTCGTCGCGGACGAGGCCCGCCGGGTAGCGGATCTTGGTGCTGCCCGCCTTGACCAGGTGGACGGACAGGGCGTTCTCAGTGGAGACGGCGGACATGACGCACCTCCGTGGCGCAGATCTCGTAGCCGAACCAGCGGTTGACCGCCAGCATCGGAGCGTTGTCGGCGTCGTTGCCCGTGTAGGCGTCCGTGTATCCGGCGGCGCGCGCCCGGTGCAGCGAGTCGCTCTTGGCGAGCTTCGCCAGCCCCCTGCCCCGGAAGGCGCGCAGGGTGCCGGTCATGGCCGACGAGTAGCGGTTGAGACCGTCGGTCACAGCCGCGCTGAACGCCGCGATCTGCCCGTCCACCGTCACGACCGTGGTGAGCGCGTGGTCGAAGCCGGGCCGCCGCCAGGTCGTGGCCAGCCAGTCCTCGTAGTCGGCGAACTCCACCGGGACGTCGCTCGGCTCGTCCGCGGTCGTCTCCGCGTCGGCCTCGAACATCGGACGCGGGTCGTCCTCGAAGTCGGCGGCCGTGAGCAGCTCGACCCCGGCGGGGAGCTCCGGACGCGGGGGCAGGGCGCCCTCCGCAAGACCGAGACGGAGGAAGTGCGCCGGCCTGCGCGCCGCGTAGCCGCGCTTCTCGGCGAACGAGCGGTTGCCCGGTTCGTCGAGCACCCACGTGTAGACGGCGGTCGCGCCCACGTCCGCCAGATGCTCCTCGCCGTTCCGCGCCAGGAGCGACCCCGCGCCCCGGCCCGTCCTGTCCGGACGTACGTACGGATTGCAGAACCCCTGGCCCGGATCCGGGCTCTCGTGGGAGATGCCCACCTGCGCGGTCCCGATCACCTCGCCGTCCTCCTCGGCGACCAGCAGCCGGTAGTGCCGGCCGGGGTGGGCCTCGGCCAGGTCGCTCAGGACCTGCTCCGGAGTCGTCACCATGTAGGGCAGCGCGGCACGCCGCACCTGTACCCAGGCCTCCGCGTCGGAGGGCCGGAAGTCACGCACCATCACCGTCATGCGCCGGACGGTACGCGGGCGCCCCGCCCGGCCGCCTCCGATTTTCCGGCGGTGGGAGAGAATCGGCGCGTGACCCTGAAGATCGCCGTTGACCCGGACTCCGCCACCGCCCCGTACGAACAGCTGCGCGCCCAGCTGTCCGAACAGGCCCGCTCCGGCGCCCTGCCCGTCGGCTACCGCCTCCCGACCGTGCGCGGCCTCGCCGGGGAGCTGGGCCTCGCCGCCAACACCGTGGCGAAGGCCTACCGCGCGCTGGAGGGCGACGGGGTCATCGAGACGCGGGGGCGCAACGGGACGTTCATCGCCGCCGCGGGGGACGCGGCGGCCCGCCACGCGGCGACAGCTGCGCAGGAGTACGCCGAGCAGGCCCGGCGCCTCGGCCTCTCCAGGGCCGACGCGCTCGCCCTGGCGGAGGATGCGGTACGGGCCGCCTACACGCGGTAGCCGGGCCGGTCAGAAACGCAGCTCAGAGGTACAGCCCCGCGTCGGCACCCGCGTCCTGCTTCGGCACGGACGGGGGACCGCTGCCCCGCCGCAGGGCGTACAGCTCGGCGAGCGTGGCGCCCTCGCGGCCGAGCCCTTCCTCCGTACCCAGCCAGGAGACCGACTCCGCACGGGTCAGCGAACCCACCTCGATACGGGCGAGGCAGCGGCCGGGCCTGACCACCGCGGGGTGCAGCCGCTCCAGGTCCTCGTTGGTGGTCACCCCCACCAGCACATTGCGGCCCTGGCCGAGCAGGCCGTCCGTCAGATTGAGCAGCCGGGACAGCGCCTGACCCGCCGTGTGCTTCGCCTCGCCGCGGATCAGCTCGTCGCAGTCCTCCAGGAGCAGCAGCCGCCAACGCCCCTTCGCCGAACCGTCGTCCTCGCCGATGGCGATGTCCATCAGATAGCCGACGTCGTTGAAGAGCCGCTCCGGATCCAGCACGCAGTCGACCTGGCACCAGTCGCGCCAGGACCGGGCGAGGGTGCGCAGCGCCGAGGTCTTGCCGGTGCCGGGAGGGCCGTGCAGCAGGAGCAGCCGGCCGGCGATGTCGTCGGGGGTGACCTTCATCAGCCGGTCCATCGCATCGGCCACCGGAGCCGTGTAGTTGGACCGGACCTCCTCCCAGGTGCCGGCGGCGATCTGCCGGGTGGTGCGGTGCGGGCCGCGGCGCGGGGACACGTACCAGAAGCCCATGGTCACGTTCTCGGGCTGCGGCTCCGGCTCGTCCTGGGCCCCGTCGGTCGCCTCGGCCAGGACCTTCTGGGCCAGCTCGGCGGTGGTGGCGGTGACCGTGACGTCGGCGCCCCGGTTCCACCGCGAGATCAGCAGCGTCCATCCGTCGCCTTCGGCGAGGGTCGCGCTGCGGTCGTCGTCACGGGCGGACCTCAGGACCTCGGCCGCCGCGGGCAGCAGGGTCGCTCCCGACTTGACGCGGTCGAGGGAGGAGCTGTGGGAGTACGGCTGCTCGCCCGTCGCGAAGCGGCCCAGGAACAGCGCGTCCACGACGTCGGACGGCGAATCGCTGTCGTCGACGTTGAGCCGGATCGGCAGGGCGGACTCGGGGTTGGCAGACATGGCGCCCATGATCCGGTACGGCGGCGCCCCGCGCACCCACGTTTCAGCAGCTGCCCCTGGGGTCTTCCGCCCGGACCAGGCGGAAGACCCCAGGGGAGCGGGGCTCAGCCCGGTGTGTCCGCCGGCCCGGAGCCCCGGAACCCGCGGACCGCCCGGCGCGCGCCGCGCACCACGGCGAACCCCTTCGTGAGCGCCCGGTCCACAGCGAACGCCCGTGCGACAGCCCGGCCCTCGACCAGCCCAGCGAACTCGCCGGCGCCCGTACCGCGGCGGGCCGTCACCCGCTCCAGGGCGTACGGCCCCTGACGGCGGGGCGCCAGGGCGTTGCCCACGGCGAGGGCCTGGGCGAAGCCCGCCGCGCGCGCCGGCCGCCGCACCCGGCGGGTGGAGTAGCCGTAGGGATGGGCGAAGGAGGCCGGAGGGGCGCCCGGTTCGGCGGCGACGATCTCCCGGCACCGCACGGTCTCCCTCCTCGCCGCGTAACTTTGCCCCCCGGCGCGCCGGATGCCGGATTTCGATGTGACGTACCGCCACGGGGGCGTCAAGGAGACGTTGTCGAAGCTTTTTGGCATGGACACTTCCGGAATTCGGGGCAGTACTGCTACCACGGAGTAGGCAGAGATCCTGCCCAAGGAGGTTCCATGAAAATGTCCAGACTCGTGGCGTTCTCGTCCTCTCTCCTGCTCGGCACCGTTCTCGCTCTGACCGGTGCGAGCGTCGCCCAGGCCCAGGAATCCGCACAGTCCGTCGACTATGTGGCCCTGGGTGACTCGTACTCGTCAGGTGTCGGAGCCGGCGCCTACGACAGCGCGAGCGGCGACTGCAAGCGCAGCACCCGCGCGTACCCCGTCCTCTGGAAGGCGGCCAACAACCCCGCCTCGTTCGCCTTCACCGCGTGCTCAGGAGCCAGGACAGGCGACGTGACAGCCGGTCAGCTCGGCCCCCTGACCTCCGCGACCGACCTCGTCTCGATCTCCATCGGCGGTAACGACGCCGGCTTCGCCGACGTCATGACCACCTGCGTCCTGCAGTCCGAGGCCACCTGCCTGAGCAGGATCGCCACCGCCCGCGCCTACGTCGACTCGACCCTCCCCGGCAAACTGGACTCCGTGTACGCGGCGATCAGCGCCAAAGCGCCCGCGGCCCACGTGGTCGTCCTCGGCTACCCCCGCTTCTACAAGCTCGGCGGCGGCTGCATCGCCGGCCTGAGCGAGAAGGAACGCTCCGCCATCAACGGCGCCGCCGACTACCTCAACGCCGCCACCGCCAAGCGCGCGGCGGACCACGGGTTCACCTTCGGCGACGTCACCTCGACCTTCACCGGGCACGAGATCTGCTCGGGCAGCGCCTGGCTGCACAGCGTGAACTGGCTCAACATCGGTGAGTCCTACCACCCCACGGCCGCCGGGCAGTCGGGCGGCTACCTGCCCGTCCTCAACTCGAAGGCCTGACCGCACCCCCGCGGCGCAGCGCGCCGGCTCAGCCGTCCGCCGAGGAGGGGACTCCGCCCCGCGGGGTCTCCTTCCCGCTCGCCACGAAGAGCTCCACGGCCTTCACGGGGGTGTGCCCCGAGGCCTCCGCCGACGCCGCCCAGGTGTGCGTCGCTGTCTTCCCGTCGCCCCTCTCGTCCGTGTCGTCGTCGCCCGTCAGTGCCCAGACGAGGCCCCCGGCGACGAGCAGCGCGACAATCGCCCCCACGGCCACCAGAACGCCCGTGCGCCTCGTCAGGCCGACGGGCTCCGGGTTGCCCGTGACGGACTCCGGTTCCCCGGCCGCCACGGCCGTTTCGCCCGTCGGCGGCGTGGGCGGCGGGCCGGCCGCTCCGCCGCCGGGCGTCCCGGTCCCGCCCGCGGCCAGGATCCGCAGCCGGTGCTCCGCGTCCCCGGCCGTGAGCCGCTCGGCCGGATCCTTGCGCAGCAGCCCCTCGATGACAGGGGCGAGCGCGCCCGCCCGCCGGAGCGGCGGCGGCTCCTCCTCGCCGACCGCGCGCAAGGTGTCCGGCGGAGCGTCCCTGCCGAACGGTGACCGCCCCTCGGTGGCGGTGTACAGAAGCACGCCCAGCGACCAGAGGTCGGATTCGGGCCCCGGCGTGCGCCCCTGCGTGCGCTCGGGCGCGAGGTATTCCGGGGAGCCGATGGGCTCACCCGTGAGGCCGGACGAGCCGTCGGCCGGGGTGATGCCGAAGTCCTTCAGCATCACCCGCCCGTCGTTGGCCAGCAGCACGTTGCCCGGCTTCACGTCACGGTGCAGCACGCCGGCCTCATGGGCGCCGCGCAGGGCCGCGAGCACCTCCGCCCCGACCCGGGCCGCCCGCCGGGGGGACAGCGGGCCGTCGGCGTCCAGCACGTCGGAGAGGGCGAGCCCCCGGACCAGCTCCATCACGATCCAGGGCCGGGAGTCCTGGGTGACGACGTCGTGCACGGTGACGGCGTTGCGGTGCGTGACACGGGTCGCCTCCCGGGCCTCCCGCTCCAGGCGGGCATGCAGAAGCCCGGTGCCGTCGTCGGACAGCTCCGCCGGGGCCCGCACCTCCTTCACCGCCACCTCGCGCCCGAGCACCTCGTCGCGGGCGCGCCACACGATGCCCGCCGCGCCCTCGCCGAGCGGGTCCAGAAGACGGTAACGATCCGCGATCACACGTCCGGTTCCCGGGACTTCACTCATCGGTGACTCTCCATCAGCAGCGGTGCGCAGTACGGACGAATCCCCTCCAAGCTAATGCAACCCGTCCCGGAACCGACAGGATCCGGTAACGGGCCGTCAACCCCCGTGTACGGGTGTGCAATCCTGCGGCCGGGATACACGAGTGTCACCGCGGGACGATAGGGTTAACCTGCCCGGGCCGGGTGCCCTCGTACGGGTGGGGAGTGACATGGAACAGATAACGGTGCGCAGCAGGCCGCGTGTGCCTGCCATTACATGTGGGAGCGGTGCGACCAGTTCGCGCCTCGACCGCCATCTCGCAGTGCTGGGCGGCCCCGCCGTTCCGCAGCGGGAATCGGCGGAGGCGACGCTGCTGATGCTCGAGCTCACCTCGCGCGACGCCGCGCACACCCGCAGGAGCAGGAGCGCGCGTGTCTCGCTCTTCGCCCCGCTGCGGCGACTGCGGCGCTCGCTCTTCGGCAGCCGCCGCTGACCGACGGCTCCACGACCGGTGCGGCCCTCCGCTCAGGGCCGCGTCCACGATCACTCCGTCCCGGCGCAGTGCTGCTCTCCGCCCGTCCGTCATCCCCAGGGCCGGCAGCGTTGCGTCGGTGTGCTCCATCAGCGCCGGTACGGCACCCCATCGGCGCCGGCGCCCCGCCCGGCAGCGCGGCGCCGGAGCGGCAGCGTTCGCGACACGCCGACAGCGGTGACCACTTCCCGCTCTCTCACAACAGCGCGAACTGCCCCTCCGGGCCCTCCTCCTGGTGATCCAGCACAGACGCGGGACGCCGGGCCGGCGCCGGGACGGGAAGCACCCCGGCCGTGCGGAGCCCGTCCCTGGTGAGGGCCTCCGCCTCCTCCAGCCGCTCCCGCAGCGCCTGTTGCCGGGGCCGCAGTCCGGCGAGCAGCGCCAGGACGGTGATCAGCTCCAGCAGTTCCGAGGTCCGCTCCTGCGGCCAGCCGCGCGGCCCCACCGCCGCGAGGCCCTCACCCGCCGCCGTGCGGCGCTCGAACCACAGCTCCAGCATCCGTGCCCCGCTGACCCGGAACTCCCAGGCACCGGCGGGAACGGGGGAGACGCGCCCCTCGCCGACGACGAGCGTCTCCTCCTCGGCGTCGTAGCGCAGCCCGTCGGGCCGGGGCGGGATCGCGGCCCGCACATACGGGCGCCGGCCGCCCGGCAGCCGCGGACGTTCACCGCCACGTGCCCCGCGCAGCTGGAGCCGCAGCAGCTCCTGGCCGAGCTCCACGCCCCGCTCCCACAGCTCGCCGTCGGCGGGCAGCGGGACGAGCGGCCCGGCGGGGGAGGGACGGGCGGCGGCAAGGGTCCAGGCGAGGACGGATCCGGCGTTGACCGGTACCCCGTAGCGCGCGGTCAGCTCGGCGGTCAGGCCGGGTGCGAGATTGGGCTCCAGGCCGCCCGGCCGCCGGTAGAGCGGCCGTATCCGGCCTGGCCGCCCCGCAGGGGAGTGCCCGTCGGGCAGCAGCGCGGTCGCGGAGAGGGCCGGGCCGCCGTCCTGGGGCACGTATCCGTGCTCGACGGCGAAGAGCTGGTGCCCGTCGGCCACGCGCCACAGCTCGGGGCGGGCCGCGTCGAGCAGCCGGTGGTCGGGAATCAGCCACTGTTCGTCGAAGGGCCCGTGCGCGATCCGCACCGGTTCGGGATACGGTCCGGGGTCCCGGGCGAACGCACTCGTGCCGGTGGACCTGCCCGGCAGCGCCGCGGCCGGGGTCAGCGGCGTACGGGAGCGGCTGGGCCGGAACAGCCGTTCCTGCTCGGCGCCCTCCGCCCGTGCCAGCAGGTCCCAGCGGGCCCGGAGCGAGGAGGCGTCGGGGGCCGTCACCCAGGGGCGTCCCGGTCTCAGGGGGCGCACCGACCAGGGCATGAGGTCGTCCAGCAGCGGGAGCGCGTCGCCCCCGCCGGCTCCGGCCGCCACCCGTGCTGCCACCGTGTCGTCCTCCCCCTCGCCACGTCCGCCGCCCCCGGCATCGTAACGGCCTCCCCCGTGACGACCGCCCGTCTCGGGCCCGCCGTCAGTGCGCCTCGACGGTCACGGAGAAGGAGAAGCGGTCGCCCCGGTAGCGGATGCGCGCCACGTCCACCACCGTGCCGTCCTCGTCGTACGTCACGCCCGTGTAGTGCAGGATCGGGCTGAGCAGCGGGACCCCGAGCAGCTCGGCCGTGACGGGGTCGGCGAGGCGCGCCTCGACGGTGTCCGTGATCCGGGCGATGCGTACGCCGAGGGAGTCACGCAGCACCTTCGTCATCGGCCACCGCTCCAGATCGGCCACGTCGAGCCGGTCGGCGATCTCCGGGCGCACCGCGTTCTCCGCCCAGTTGGTGGGCTCGTCCGTCGCGTCGTCGCAGCGGAGCCGCCGGTAGCTCACCACCTCGGGGCAGTCCGGGAAGAACTCGGCGAGGTCGCCGGGAACGGGCGCCCGGCCGTGGCCGAGCACGGTCGTGCGCTCGCCCGACTGCTGGGCGACGATCGCGTCGATCGAACCCAGCAGCCGGACCGGCGACACCCGCCGGGCGCGCGGCTCGATGAACGTGCCGCGCCGCCGGTGTCTGCTGATCAGCCCCTCGGTCTCCAGCTCCTTGAGGGCCTGGCGCATGGTGAGGACGCTGACGCCGTAGTGCAGTGCGAGCTGCTCCTCCGTGGGCAGCCGCGCCGAGGAGTCCTGGGGGCGGCCCAGTATGGAGGCCCGCAGTGACTGCGAGACCTGGTACCAGAGGGGCAGCTTCCTGTTCAGCACCAGGGAGTCGGGGGCGAAGCCGGGCGGGCTCGCCTCGTTCACCTGATCCATCTGGTTCACCCGAACTCTCTGCGGTGCGGTCTCACGGCCGGAAGTTGCGGCTCAGACCCTGCCACACGTCGTCGTACCCGCGCTGGAGACGGTCCGTCCCCGCGGCCTGCGCGGTCGCCGTGACCGGCCAGCGGGTCTCGAACATGAACGCCAGGCCGTCGTCGATCTTCTGCGGCTTCAGCTCCGCCGCGCTCGCCCGGTCGAAGGTCTCACGGTCCGGGCCGTGCGCGGACATCATGTTGTGCAGCGAGCCGCCGCCCGGCACGAAGCCGCCGGCCTTGGCGTCGTACGCGCCCTCGATCAGGCCCATGTACTCGCTCATCACGTTGCGGTGGAAGTACGGCGGGCGGAAGGTGTCCTCGCCGACCAGCCAGCGCGGGGCGAAGACGACGAAGTCGACGCCGGCCAGCCCCGGGGTGTCGGACGGGGAGGTCAGCACCGTGAAGATCGACGGGTCCGGGTGGTCGTAGCTGATCGTGCCCATCACATTGAAGTGGCGCAGGTCGTAGACGTACGGCGTGTGGTTGCCGTGCCAGGCGACGACGTCGAGCGGCGAGTGGGTGTACGTCGCCGACCAGAGGTTCCCGCAGAACTTGTTGATCACCTCGACCGGGCCCTCGCGGTCCTCGAACGCGGCGACGGGCGCGAGGAAGTCCCGGGCGTTCGCCAGGCCGTTGGCGCCGATGGGCCCCAGGTCGGGCAGGACGAAGGGCTGCCCGTAGTTCTCGCAGACGTAGCCGCGGGCGGTCGTGTCCAGCAGCTCGACACGGAAGCGGACGCCACGCGGGATCAGCGCCACATGGCCGGGCTCGGCCCGCAGCAGGCCCAGTTCGGTGCGGAGGAGCAGGCCGCCGCGCTCGGGGACGATCAGGAGTTCCCCGTCGGAGTCGCTGAACACCCGGTCCGTCATGGAGGTGTCCGCGCTGTAGAGGTGCACGGCCATGCCGGTGCGCTGCGTGGCGTCGCCGTTGCCGCCCAGCGTCCACAGGCCGGTGAGGAAGTCCGTGCCGGGCGCGGGTTCGGGGAGCGGGTCCCAGCGCAGCCGGTTCGGGTCGGGGACCGTCTCCGTGAAGGGGGCGGTGCGCAGGGTGCCGTTGTCGATGCGGACGAAGGCGGGATGGGCGGCCGACGGACGGATCCGGTAGAGCCAGGAGCGGCGGTTACGGGCGCGGGGTTCGGTGAAGGCCGAGCCGCTCAGCTGTTCCGCGTACAGCCCGAGCGGTGCGCGCTGGGGCGAGTTGCGGCCGTGGGGCAGGGCGCCCGGAACGGCCTCCGAACTGTGCTCGTTGCCGAAGCCCGACATGTGGCCGAGATTCTCCGCCGTTTTCCTCGCCTGCTCGATGCCGCTCATCATGCGCTCCCGTTGGATGAGGAATCCCGTGGATCCCCTGACGAAGAATCCTATGGATCACCGTAGGAATCGAAACGTGGCCCGTCAACGGCATACAGGCATCATGGAGCCGTGTCCCACGCTCATACGAACCTCCGACGCGTCCCCGTGCAGCAGCGCAGCGCCGACCGCCTCGCCCGCATCCTCGACGCCGGCGCCGTGCTGCTCGACGAGACCGGCTACGAGCAGCTCTCCACCCGGGCGGTCGCCGACCGGGCCGGCGTGCCCATCGGCTCCGTCTACCGCTTCTTCCCCAACAAGAGGGCGCTCGTCGACGCCCTGGCCGAGCGCAACCTGGAGGTCTACGCCGGCCGGGTCGTCGCCAGACTGGAGGCGATCCCGGAGCGGGAGTGGCGCGCGGCCATCGACGCCGTGCTCGACGAGTACCTGGCGATGAAGCGCTCCGTCGCCGGCTTCGCCCTCGTCGACTTCGGTCCTCCCGTGCCCGTCCCGGGGCCGCTCGACGCGGAGGTGAACCGGCGCGTCGCGGGCCGCCTGACGGAGCTGCTCTCCGGGCATCTCGGCCGGGGGCGTGACGGGGCCGCCTCGGACGCCCGCCTGCTCCGCACCGTCCTGGTCTGCGTGCAGGCCGCTGACGCCCTGCTCCAACTGGCCTTCCGCACCGACCCCGAGGGGGACCCGGACCTGATAGCGGAGACCCGGGTGCTGCTCCGGGCCTATCTCGCGGGCGTCCTCGACTGACGGTGCGGGGCGGCGGGCCGACCGGCTCGGGGCGGCGGGACAACGGGTCGCTCCAGAGCCTCGCCAGCATCCGTACCGGTCGGTATGCTCGATTCGCCGGGAGCCCGCGCCCGCCGAGCGCGCCGCGGGACGCCGGTTCACGCCCGCGCGCCACCGCTGCCGCCGCCCCGGGGAGGGCCCATGTCCCACGAATCCCGTACCGCTCTGCGTGTCTGCCCGCTCTGCGAGGCCACCTGCGGACTCACCCTCACGATCGAGGGGACCGAGGTCACCGGTGCCCGCGGTGACCGCGAGGACGTGTTCAGCAAGGGGTTCATCTGCCCCAAGGGGGCATCCTTCGGAGGGCTCGACTCCGACCCGGACCGACTGCGCACCCCGCTCGTCCGCACGGACGGCGTCCTGCGCGAGGCGACCTGGGGCGAGGCCTTCGACGCGATCGCCGCGAAGATCCCGGCGCTGATCGCGGAGCACGGCAAGCATGCCGTCGGAGTCTTCCTCGGCAACCCCAATGTGCACACGATGGCGGGCGGGCTCTACCCGCCGCTGCTGCTGTCCACGCTCGGCACCCGCAACGTCTTCACCGCCAGCACCCTGGACCAGATGCCCAAGCACGTCTCCAGCGGACTGCTCTTCGGTGACGCCAACGCCATCCCCGTACCGGACCTGGACCGCACCGCCCATCTGCTGCTGATCGGCGCCAACCCGCTGGAGTCCAACGGCAGTCTGTGCACGGCGCCCGACTTCCCGGGCAAGCTCAAGGCGCTCCGCAAGCGGGGCGGCACCCTCACCGTCATCGACCCGCGCCGCACTCGCACCGCCCGCCTCGCCGACCGGCACGCCGCGATCAGGCCCGGCACCGACGCCCTGCTGCTCGCCGCACTCACCCAGGTCGTCGTCGAGGAGAAGCTCGCCGACCCCGGAGCGCTCGCGGAGCACCTCGACGGTTACGACGAACTGACCGAAGCCGTCTCCGACTTCACCCCCGAGGCGGTCGCCGGGGCCTGTGGCCTGGACGCGGACACCATCCGGGAGATCGCCCGCGAGCTGGCCGCCGCACCCTCCGCGGCCGTCTACGGGCGCATCGGCAGCTGCACCGTCGAGCACGGCACCCTGGCCAGCTGGCTCGTCGACGTACTGAACATCCTCACCGGCAACCTCGACCGCCCCGGCGGCGCCCTCTTCCCGCTCTCCGCCACCGGCCGTGCCCCGCGCGCCGCCGGGCCGGGGAAGGGCTTCTCCCTCGGCCGCTGGAGCAGCCGGGTCTCCGGACACCCCGAGGCCAAGGGCGAACTGCCCGTGGCCGCACTCGCCGAGGAGATCGAGACACCGGGGGAGGGCCGGATCCGGGCGCTGATCGTCATCGCGGGCAACCCGGTGCTCTCCGCGCCCGACGGGGACCGCCTGGACCGGGCGCTCGCCGACGGCCTCGACTTCATGATCAGCGTCGATCCGTACCTCAACGAGACCGCGCGCCACGCGGACGTCGTGCTGCCCCCGCCGCCGCCCTCGCAGAGCGCCCACTTCGACTTCGCGTTCAACTCCCTGGCCGTCCGTAACCAGGTCCGTTACAGCGGCCCCGCCGTGCCCCTGGAGGAGGGGCGGATGGACGAGAGCGAGATCCTCGCCCGGCTGGTTCTCGCCGTCGGCGGCAACCACGGCGCGCCGCCCGAGGCCGTCGACGACCTGGTGATCACCACCATGATCGCCAAGGCGGGACTCCCCGAGTCCCTCGCGGCCGACCTGACCGGCAGCACCGGGGCCGAACGGCGCCTCGACCTCATGCTGCGCCTCGGTCCGTACGAGCTCACGCTGGAGCAGCTCCTCACGCGGCCCCACGGGATCGATCTCGGCCCGCTGGAGCCGCGTGTCCCCCAGGTGCTCAGGACGCGCAGCGGCCGCATCGAGCTCTTCCCGGCGCCGATCGCCGCCGATCTCCCCCGCCTCCGCGCGTCGCTGGGCGCGCGGCCCGACGGCCTCGTCCTCGTCGGCCGCCGCCATCTGCGGTCCAACAACAGCTGGATGCACAACGTCGCCGCGCTGCGTGGCGGCTCGAACGTCTGCACCCTGCAGATCCACCCCGACGACGCGGCCCGGATCGGACTCGCGGACGGCGACACCGCCCGGATCACAGCCGCGGGCGGCGAGGTCGAGGCGCCCGCCGAGATCACCGACTCGGTGCGGGCCGGGGTCGTGAGCCTCCCGCACGGCTGGGGCCACAGCCGGCCGGGCACCCGCATGTCGGTCGCCGGGGCGGATCCGGGTGTCAACGTGAACCAGCTCCTGGACGGCAGCCTCCTGGACCCGCTGTCCGGCACCGCGGTGCTCAACGCCGTCCCCGTCTCCGTAACACCAACTCGTTGACCTGGGGTTTTGCTCGTATTGCTCACGCGTCAACATCTTGTTAACGCTGCTTCAGGGCCCCTAACGTCATCCGGACCGCCGACACCGGTGAGAGTTCAAAGGTGAACGTTAGGTATCCCATATGTTGACAATCCTCGGCTTTGCCATGATCGCGACCTTCCTGGTCCTGATCATGATGAAGAAGATGTCGCCGATCGCGGCGCTGGTCCTGATCCCCGCCCTGTTCTGCGTGGCCGTCGGGCAGGGCGCGCAGCTCGGTGACTACGTCATCGAAGGGGTCGGCACCCTCGCGCCGACCGCGGCGATGCTGATGTTCGCCATCGTCTACTTCGGCGTGATGATCGACGTCGGCCTCTTCGACCCGATCGTCCGGGGCATCCTGCGCTTCTGCAAGGCCGACCCGATGCGGATCGTCATCGGGACGGCCCTGCTCGCCGCGGTCGTCTCGCTGGACGGCGACGGCTCCACCACCTTCATGATCACGGTCTCGGCGATGTACCCGCTCTACAAGCGGCTGAAGATGAGCCTGGTCGTGATGACCGGTGTCGCCGCCACCGCGAACGGGGTCATGAACACCCTGCCCTGGGGCGGCCCCACCGCCCGCGCGGCCACCGCGCTCAAGGTGGACGCGGCCGACATCTTCGTCCCGATGATCCCGGCTCTCGCCGTCGGCCTGCTCGCCGTCATCCTCCTGGCCTGTGTCCTGGGCCGCCGCGAGCGCAAGCGGCTCGGCATGCTCACCCTCGACGAGGCCCTGGTGACCGAGCCCGAGACCGTCCTCGTCGGCGCGGGCAGCGGCGGCGACCGCCTCACGAAGGCTCCGAAGGGCACCGGCGGTGCGGGCACCGAGGGGGCCGGGGCCGAAGGGACCGAGGAGGACGAGGAGGACGAGGAGTTCAAGGGGCTCGACCCCGACCGGTCCACGCTCCGCCCGAAGCTCTACTGGTTCAACGCCGGCCTCACCGTCGCCCTGCTGGCCGCGATGATCCTGGAACTCATGCCGATCCCGGTGCTCTTCCTGCTCGGTGCGGCCCTCGCCCTCACCGTCAACTTCCCCCACATGCCCGACCAGCGAGCCCGGATCGCGGCCCACGCCGACAACGTGCTCAACGTCTCCGGCATGGTCTTCGCCGCGGCCGTCTTCACCGGCGTGCTGACCGGCACCGGTATGGTCGAACACATGGCGGACTGGCTCGTCGGGGCGATCCCCGACGGCATGGGCCCGCACATGGCCATCGTCACCGGTGTCCTGAGCCTCCCCCTCACCTACTTCATGTCCAACGACGGCTTCTACTTCGGAGTTCTGCCCGTGCTCGCCGAGGCCGGCGCCGCCCACGGCGTCTCCCCCCTGGAGGTCGCCCGCGCCTCCATCGTGGGTCAGCCGCTGCACATGTCGTCCCCGCTCGTGCCCGCCGTCTACGTCCTGGTCGGCATGGCCAAGGTCGAGTTCGGCGACCACACCCGCTTCACCGTCAAGTGGGCCGTGCTCACCTCGCTGGTGGTCCTCGGAGCCGGAATCCTCTTCGGGATCATCTGATGCCTCCGGAACCACGGCCCGGCAGGGGCTGGCTGCTGCGCCTCGTCATCGCCTTCGCCTTCGCGCAGGGGGCGGTGTCGATGGCGCGGCCCGCCGTCTCCTACCGGGCCCTCTCGCTGGGCGCCGACGAGCGCGCGATCGGCGTGATCGCCGGTGTGTACGCGCTCCTGCCGCTCTTCGCCGCCGTACCGCTCGGCCGGCGCACCGATCACGGCCGCTGCGCTCCGCTGCTGCCCGTCGGGGTCGTCCTGATCGGCGGCGGCTGCGCGCTCAGCGGCACCGCGGGCTCCCTCCCCGCGCTCGCCGCCTGGAGCGGAGTCATGGGCCTCGGCCACCTCTGCTTCGTGATCGGCGCCCAGTCGCTCGTCGCCCGGCAGTCCGCCCCCGCCGAACAGGACCGCAATTTCGGCCACTTCACCATCGGCGCCTCGCTCGGCCAGCTCGTCGGACCGATCGCCGCGGGCTATCTCATCTCCGAGCGGGACGGCGCGATGGCCCGTACGAGCGCCCTCGCCCTGCTCGTCTCGGCGGTCGTCGCCGCGGTCTCCTTCACGTCCCTCTGGCGCATCGAGCACCGCAGGTCCGCCGACCGGCCCCGGGAGGCGGCCCCGAAGGTGCCGGTGGGCAGCATCCTGCGCACCCGGGGAGTCCCGGCCGGCATCCTCATCAGCCTCGCCGTGCTCAGTGCCACCGACATCCTCACCGCCTATCTGCCGGTGGTCGGCGAGCACCGTGGTATCGCGCCCGCCACCGTCGGCCTGCTGCTCAGCCTGCGGGCCGCAGCGACCATCGCCTGCCGGCTCGTCATGACACCGATGCTGCGCGCGGTCGGCAGGGCGGCGCTGCTCTCCACGACCTGCCTGCTCGGCGGTCTCCTCTGCGCCGCCGTCGCCCTGCCCGTCCCGGTGTGGGGCCTCGCCGTGATGCTCGCCGTGCTGGGCTTCTGCCTGGGGGTCGGCCAGCCCCTCTCGATGACGACCGTCGTCCAGGCGGCCCCCGCGGCTGCCCGCTCCACCGCGCTCGCCCTCAGGCTCACCGGCAACCGGCTCGGCCAGGTCGCGGCCCCCGCCTCGGCCGGACTGATCGCCGGGGTCGCGGGCACCGCCGCGCCGTTCGTGATGCTCGGCGCCCTGCTCGTCGGGGCGGCGGGACTCGGGCTGCGGGGCGGCGGGGGAGCCGGGGCGGCGGGCGCGGCTCCGGACCCCGGTCCGGCCCCCGAGGCCCCGGCTCCCCGTGCCGAACGCTCCCGGGCCGAGCGGGATCCGGCCTGACGCGGCCCCGGGCCCGGCCGCTCTCCTCCCACCCCGGGACATCCCCGGGCCCGGCGTGCGAGTGTGGCCGTCGGCCGTGCGTGATCTGTGTCTCCGGTGGTTCCCTGGCGCCAAAAAACTAACAGCGCTAGTTTGGGGCCGGGACGGCATCCGTCCGTACGACGCACGGCTTCGGCGGCAGGCACAGCGAGCCCGGGAGGAACAGCCATGAAGGCGCATGACGGGATGTACATCGGCGGGGAGTGGCGGCCCGCCTCGGGCCGGGACACGATCCCGGTCGTGAACCCGGCGGACGAGCAGGTCATCGGACACGTCCCGGCGGGCACCGCCGAGGACGTCGACGCCGCGGTACGCGCCGCGCGCGCCGCGTTCCCCGGCTGGGCGGCCACCCCGCCCGCCGACCGTGCCGCGCGGATCGCCGCGCTGCGCGACGTGCTCGCCGCCCGCAAGGACGAGATCGCCGAGACCGTCACCGCCGAGCTCGGCTCGCCGCTGCCGATGTCCCAGGCGGTGCACGCGGGGGTACCGGTGCTGGTCGCCGGTTCGTACGCCGAACTCGCCGCCTCGTACTCCTTCGAGGAGAAGCTCGGCAACTCCACCGTCCTGCTGGAGCCCGTCGGCGTCGTCGGTGCGATCACGCCCTGGAACTACCCGCTCCACCAGATCGTCGCCAAGGTCGCCCCGGCGCTCGCCGCGGGCTGCACCGTCGTCCTCAAGCCCGCCGAGGACACCCCGCTCACCGCGCAGCTCTTCGCCGAGGCCGTCCAGGAGGCGGGCCTGCCGGCCGGCGTCTTCAACCTGGTCACCGGCATCGGGGCGGTCGCCGGACAGGCCCTCGCCGAGCACGAGGACGTCGACCTCGTCTCGTTCACCGGATCCACGGCTGTGGGCAAGCAGATCGGCGCCACCGCGGGCGCGGCCGTCAAGCGCGTCGCGCTGGAGCTCGGCGGCAAGTCCGCCAACGTCATCTTGCCCGGGGCCGACCTCGCGAAGGCCGTCAACGTCGGCGTGGCCAACGTGATGTCCAACTCCGGTCAGACGTGCAGCGCCTGGACCCGGATGCTCGTCGACTCCGAGCGGTACGAGGAGGCCGTGAGTCTGGCCGCCACGGCCGTCGCCAAGTACGTGCCCGGCGAGCGGGTCGGCCCCGTCGTCAACGCCAAGCAGCAGGCCCGGGTGCGGGGTTACATCGAGAAGGGCATCGAGGAGGGCGCCCGCCTCGTCGCGGGAGGCCCCGAGGCGCCCAAGGACCAGGGCTACTACGTCAGCCCCACGGTGTTCGCCGACGTCACGCCCGGCATGACCATCGCGCAGGAGGAGATCTTCGGCCCGGTCCTCTCGATCCTGCGGTACGAGGACGTGGACGACGCCCTGCGGATCGCCAACGACACCGTGTACGGGCTGGCCGGCGCCGTCTGGGGCGCGGACGACGAGGAGGCCGTGGCCTTCGCCCGCCGCATGGACACCGGGCAGGTCGACATCAACGGCGGACGCTTCAACCCCCTCGCGCCCTTCGGCGGTTACAAGCAGTCGGGGGTGGGCCGCGAGCTCGGCCCGCACGGCCTCTCCGAGTACCTCCAGACCAAGTCCCTGCAGTTCTGACCCCCACGCCGATCCACCGAGGAGTCTGTTCGTGGTCCGCGCCGCTGTACTGCCCGCCGTCGGAGCTCCCCTGGAGATCACCGACATCGAACTCCCGGAGCCCGGCCCCGGCCAGGTGAGCGTCTCTCTCGCCGCCGCCGGTGTCTGCCACTCCGACCTGTCCCTGTCCAACGGCACCATGCGACTGCCCGTCCCCGCCGTCCTCGGCCACGAGGGCGCCGGAACGGTGCTCTCCGTCGGCGAGGACGTCACCCATGTCGCCGCGGGCGACCCGGTGGTCCTCAACTGGGCGCCGTCCTGCGGGGCGTGCTTCCACTGCGGGATCGGCGAGGTCTGGCTCTGCGCCGACGCCCTCAAGGGCGCGGCCAACATCCACGCCCGTACGGCCGACGGCACCGAGCTCCACCCCGGCCTGAACGTCGCGGCCTTCGCCCAGGAGACCGTCGTCGCCGCCAACTGCGTGCTGCCCGCCCCGGCCGGCATCCCGCTCGACGACGCGGCCCTGCTGGGCTGTGCGGTCCTCACCGGCTACGGGGCGGTCCACCACTCCGCCCGGGTGCGCGAGGGCGAGAGCGTCGTCGTCTTCGGGATCGGCGGGGTCGGCCTCGCCGTCCTCCAGGCCGCCCGTATCGCCGGAGCGTCGAAGATCATCGCCGTGGACGTGTCACCGGAGAAGGAGGAACTCGCCCGCCGGGCGGGTGCCACCGACTACGTCGTCGCGTCCGACACCACGCCGCGCGCCGTCCGCAAGCTCACCGGCGGTCAGGGCGCCGACGTCGCCGTGGAGTGCGTGGGCCGGCCCGCCACGATCCGCGGAGCCTGGGAGTCGACCCGGCGCGGCGGCCGCACCACGGTCGTCGGCATCGGCGGCAAGGACCAGCAGGTGACCTTCAACGCCCTGGAGATCTTCCACTGGGGCCGTTCCCTCACCGGCTGCGTCTACGGCAACAGCGACCCGGCGCGCGACCTGCCGGTGCTCGCCGAACACATCCGCGCCGAACGGTTCGACCTCTCCATGCTGGTGACGGAGCGGATCTCGCTCGACGGCATCCCGGCGGCCTTCGACAACATGATCGCCGGCAAGGGCGGCCGCGCGCTGGTCGTCTTCTAGGACCGATCGCGCATTCCGGCCGGCACAGGTGCGGGGCCGTGGAACGCACGGCTCCGCCCCGCGGCCCCACCGAGGCGGTGCCGGGTGTCAGTCGCCCGCGCGGCGGAGTGCCTCGCCCAGTGGCCGGCGGGGAGTGGGGGGCGGCTGCGTCCGGGGATAGCCGACGCGCAGGACCATCTGCGGGTGCCCGTAGTGCGCGGCACTCGCCGACACGTCGTCGCGCAGGTTGGCGTCCTCCAGCGGCTGGTTGGCGAACGAGGCGGCGACCGCGTGTTCCGCGGCTGTGAGCAGCAGCCTCTGCAGGGCCTGTCCGGCCGCCACCCAGGAGGCGGGGTCGTCGCCCGGGGTCTCCAGGACGGCCAGGTCCGGGTGCGGTTCGAAGTCCGCATACGTGCGCCCGGGGAGGTCGGTTCCCTCGGCCATGTCCCGTACGGGCGGGTCGTCGTAGCCGCCGCGGCGGGGCACAGGTCCGAGACTTCCGACCGGAATGACGGAGGGAGCGCTGTCCGGGGAGAGCCGGGCGACCCTGTCCTCCCGGACGGCCGCCTCCTCGTCGCACGTCGCCCGCCGGATCAGGGACAGCATGCGCTGGTACTCCGGCTCCCGGTCCAGCAGCCGCAGGCTCGCCCCCTCCTGGCCCGCGGCGTCGTGCAGGAGCGCCACCACGTCCGACGGAAGGGGCTCGGGGGCGAACGGGTACCGGTTGGTGCGGCGCAGGTGCACCCAGCCGTACAGCCGGCCCAGCACATGGTCGGGAGCCTCGTCGGTCACCGTGATCCGCGCCACCAGCAGCGGGTCGCCGGCGTCGGGCAGCAGCGACACCCGTGCTCCGTGACCCAGGCGTGCGAGTGCGGCCCGGGCGTTGAGGACCGCCGCCCCGCACGACAGGTGGACGTCGCGCTCCGCCGACGCCGTCGGCAGCGACGCCCGGCCCGGGTCCGCGTACACGTCGAGTCCCTCCGGGCCGACGGCGAGCGACCAGGGCTGGGTGTTGAACACGGAAGGAGCGGCGGCAGCCGCCGCCGCGGCAGCGGCCTGCCCCGGTAGGTCGAGGGCGGAGCGGAGCAAGGACTGCATGAGGCGTGCCTCCTGCGGTGGTGGCCGGTCATCTGGATCTCTTCAAGTGTCCGGCCTCACCCCCGGCCGGTGTCAGGGACCTAAGCTCCTCCCACGCAGGACTTCGGGCCCCTAGGAATCCGCAGGCGCCACAGGGTCCGCCGCTCCCGCGCGGCCGGCCCGCGCACGGGTCCGCGAGACCGCGACCCCGGCCAGGCAGAGCAGCCCGCCCGCGACGGTGAGCAGCGCGGGCACCTCGTCGAGCAGCAGCCAGGACATCAGCACCACCAGGGCCGGCACCGCGTACGTCGTCGCGCCCATCCGGCCCGCGGTGGTCCGGGCCAGTGCGTAGGCCCAGGTCGTGAAGGCCAGCGCCGTCGGGAACACCCCGAGATAGACCATGTTCAGCGTGGCGGACAGGGGAGCGTCGGCCGCCTCGGAGACCAGTACGCCGGTGAACGGCAGGCAGGCCACCGTCCCGATGAGGCAGCCGAACGTGGTGATCTGCAGGGGTGATCCGTGGCGCAGCGCGGGCTTCTGGATGACCACCCCGCCCGCGTACGACACCGCGGCCAGCAGGCACAGGAGCACGCCGAGCACGGAGGAACTCCCGTGGCCGGACATGGAGAGACCGACGACGACGGCGCCCGCGAACGAGACCGCCATGCCCGTCAGGAGCCGGCGCGGCAGCCCCTCCCCGAGCAGCCGGGCGCCCAGGAGGGCCATCAGGATCGGTCCGACGTTCACGATCATGGCCGCCGTGCCGGCGTCGACCTGCTGCTCACCCCAGTTGAGCACCACCATGTACAGGCCGAACCAGAGCAGCCCGGAGCCGATGACGCCCGGCCACGCGGCCCGGGACGGCAGCCCCTCGCGGCGTACCAGCAGGATCGCTCCGAGCGTCAGCGTGCCCGCGAGGAGCCGGCCCAGGGCCAGCGCCCCCGGCGAGTACGCCTCGCCCGCGCTGCGGATGGAGACGAACGCGGAGGCCCAGAGGATGACCGTGGTGCACGCGGCGGCCGGGGCGCGCCAGTCGCGTCCGGAGGCGGCCGGTGCGGCGGGGCGCGCTGTCGGTGTCGTCGTCATGGCCACGACGGTAAGCCGGGAACGCTTCGGGGCCCACCGAATTGTCAGCTCACGTCAATCGTCGCCGGCTCGATGGACAGGTACGCCGACAGGGCGCGGAGCCCCGCAGGGGTGGCCCGGACAGCGCGCCCCGTCCCGACCCGCTCGCACCATCCGGCGTCCAGCAGATGGCGGCACAGCGCGGCACCCGCGGTCCCCGCCAGGTGCTGCCGGCGCTCGGTCCAGTCCAGACACCCCCGCGCCAGGGGCCTCCGCGAAGCGGTGGCCAGGGGGATACCGAGCGCGCCGAACCATTCCAGGCCGTCCTCGGTCAGCGCGAAACCGGTGTCCTGCCGCAGGAGTCCGCGCTCGGTCATCGCGTCGGTGATGCGGATGCCGAGCCGGCCGGCGAGATGGTCGTAACAGGTGCGCCCCCGGGCCAGCGCATGCTGGAGGTTCGCCTCGCGCAAGGTGCGCGGGGGAGTCGTTGGACCGGGAGCGGCATGGGCGGCCAGCTCCTCGACCAGCTGCGCGATCCGCCCGTCGGCGAGCCGCAGATAGCGGTGGCGGCCCTGGCGCTCCTCGGCCAGCAGTCCGCCCGCGACCAGCTTGGACAGATGTTCACTCGCTGTCGAGGCGGCCACGCCCGCGCCTCGGGCCAGCTCGCCCGCGGTCCAGGCCCGGCCGTCGAGCAGGGCCAGGCAGAAGGCGGCGCGGGTCTCGTCGGCGAGCAGGGAGGCCAGAGCGGCCAGCCGTGGCGCGGCCGGATCGTGCGGTGTCGTACGGGCCATGGGTCCAGGATGCGTCAGGCACCGTTCGGCGCGGGCCGAACCGTGCGGCCGGGGGCCGTCTGCTCGTACTGCAGAGCGAGGCCGTCCAGCAGGGCGCGCAGCCCGGTCTCGAACGCGCCCTCGTCGACCTGCTGCCGGCGGTCGGCCAGCAGATGGGCCTGGCCGAGGTGCGGGTAGTCGGCGGGGTCGTACGCCGTCTCGTCGTCGACGAAACCGCGGGCGAAGGAGCCGAGCGCCGACCCGGTGATGAAGTAGCGCATCAGCGCGCCGATGTAGGTGGCCTGGGCGGGCGGCCAGCCGGCCCGCACCATGGCCCCGAAGACCGCGTCCGCGACCCGCAGGCCGGCCGGGCGGCGGCCGGGCCCCTGGGCGAGCACCGGGACGATGTGCGGGTGCTCGGCGAGCGCCGCGCGGTAGGAGACGGCCCAGTCGTGCAGGGCGGCGGGCCAGTCGCGAGCGTCGTCCTCCTCGAACATCGACAGGTCGACCTGCGCGGACACGGCGTCGGCGACCGCGTCGAGGATCTCGTCCTTGTTCCGGAAGTGGTTGTAGAGCGACGGCCCGCTCACACCCAGCTCCGCGGCGAGCCGGCGGGTCGAGACGGCGTCCAGGCCTTCCGCGTCGACGAGCGCGCTCGCCGCCTCGACGATGCGGTCTCTGCTGAGGAGGGGCTTGCGCGGTCGGGCCATGCGGCACATAGTAGGGCCTGCAAGCAGAAAACTAGCAGTGCTAATTAAAAGTGGGGTGTCGCAGGATGAACCTGGAGCTGAGCGAGGAGCAGGATGCCGTCCGGCAGCTCGCCGAGGACTTCGTCGCGCGGGAGATCACCCCGCATGTCGTCGAGTGGGACCGCGCCGAGAGTGTCGACAAGTCGATCGTGAAGAAGCTGGGCGCCCTCGGCTTCCTCGGGCTGACGATCCCGGAGGAGTACGGCGGCTCGGGCGGCGACCACCTCGCGTACTGCCTGGTGACCGAGGAGCTCGGCCGTGGTGACTCCTCGGTGCGCGGCATCGTCTCCGTATCGCTCGGCCTGGTCGCCAAGACGATCTCGTCGTGGGGCAGCGAGGAGCAGAAGCAGCAGTGGCTGCCGAAACTCACCGCGGGTGAGGCCATCGGCTGCTTCGGTCTCACCGAGCCGGGCACCGGTTCGGACGCCGGGAACCTCACGACCAGGGCCGTGCGGGACGGCGACGACTACGTCATCAACGGCTCCAAGATGTTCATCACCAACGGCACCTGGGCCGACGTCGTCCTGCTGTTCGCCCGCACCGACGACACCCCCGGCCACCGCGGTGTCTCCGCCTTCCTGGTGCCGGCTGACGCCCCCGGCCTGACCCGGCGCACCGTCCACGGCAAGCTCGGGCTGCGCGGCCAGGCCACGGCCGAACTGGTCCTGGAGGACGTCCGCGTCCCCGCCTCCACGCTCCTGGGCCCCGAGGGCAAGGGCTTCTCCATCGCCATGTCCGCCCTGGCCAAGGGCCGGATGTCGGTCGCGGCCGGCTGTGTCGGCATCGCGCAGGCCGCCCTGGACGCCGCCGTGCGCTACGCCGGGGAGCGTGAGCAGTTCGGCAAGTCCATCGCGAGCTACCAGCTCGTCCAGGAGCTCATCAGCGACATCTCCGTGGACGTCGACGCCGCCCGCATGCTGACCTGGCGGGTCGCCGATCTCATCGACCGCGGCCAGGAGTTCGCCACCGCAGCGTCCACGGCGAAGCTCTTCGCCTCCGAGGCCGCGGTCCGTGCGGCGAACAACGCCCTGCAGGTGTTCGGCGGTTACGGCTACATCGACGAGTACCCCGTCGGCAAGCTGGTCAGGGACGCCCGCGTGATGACGCTGTACGAGGGCACCAGTCAGATCCAGAAGCTGATCATCGGCCGGGCGCTGACCGGGGTGTCGGCCTTCTAGGGGCGGTCCGGAAGCCGGTGTGCCGGAGGTCCGCGAGCAAGTGGCTGGCGGACCGGGTGGTGCTCGGGCAGGCTTCCGCGCATGGTCTCAGTACTGCAGAACGTGGCGATCGACTGTGTGGATGCCTATGAACTGGCCCGGTTCTGGGGTGAGGTGACCGGGTGCCCGCCGCACCCGGAGGACGGGCCGGGTGATCACGAGACCCAGGTGGTGCTGCCCGAGGGCCCGGCGCTGTACTTCAACCAGGTGCCGGAACCGAAGACGGTCAAGAACCGGGTCCATCTGTGCCTGCGCCCCGAGAGCTCGCGCGAGGAAGAGGTCGAGCGCCTGCTGGGCCTCGGTGCCACCCTGGTCGCCGACCGCCGGGAACCCGGCGGCGCGGGCTGGGCCGTCCTCGCGGACCCCGAGGGCAACGAGTTCTGCGTACTGCGCAGCGAGTCCGACCGGGGCGCGATGTCTTCCTGAGGTCCGGCTCCGCCCGGGGCCGGGTCCGGCCCCGGGCGGAGCCGTCGCCCGGCCGCCCGGCCCGCGCGCCGCCGTCGATGAGTACCGGCTGAGTACGCCGACGGATACCGGGGCGCACCCCGGCGCCGGATGCTGTGCACATGAGTGAGACAACATCGGTCAAGCAGCAGAGCACCGCCGCCTTCTACGGACAGGCCGTCCTCTCCTTCGGCGTGGCCATGGGAGCCGTGGCCCTCGGTATCTTCTTCCTCGACGCCGACGCCTGGGTGCGGGCCTTCCTCGCCATCGGCGTCCTCTATCTGGTCACCTCGTGCTTCACCCTCGCCAAGGTCATCAGGGACCGGCAGGAGGCGGGGCAGATCGTCAGCCGGGTCGACCAGGCCAGGCTGGAGAAGATCCTCGCCGAGCACGATCCCTTCCAGAAGCTCTGACCGGTCTCACCCCATGAGTGCTCTAAGCGCTTGCTCAGGTTCGCGGTATGGTGTTCGTCCTGCCAGCGGAAAGGGGCACGTGGCGATGAGCACGGCGGAGGAGACCGACGGCGAGAACACGCCGTGGAGCGAGGTGACGCCCGAAGCGGCCCGGCGACTGCTCGTCGCCGCCGTCGAGGCCTTCGCGGAGCGTGGCTACCACGCCACCACGACCCGTGACATCGCCGGCCGGGCCGGTATGAGCCCGGCCGCGCTCTACATCCACTACAAGACCAAGGAAGAGCTGCTCCACCGGATCAGCAGGATCGGCCACGACCGGGCCCTGCTCCTCCTGGAGACGGCGGCCGGCAAGGACGGCACGGCGGCCGAGCGGCTCGCCGAGGCGGTCCGGTCCTTCGTCAGCTGGCACGCGGAGCGGCACACCACGGCCCGGGTCGTGCAGTACGAGCTGGAGGCTCTCGGCGAGGACCACCGCACCGAGATCGTGGCCCTGCGCAGGCAGACCGACGCCGTGGTGCGCCGGATCATCGGAGACGGTGTCCGGGCGGGGGAGTTCGACGTACCGGACGTTCCCGGCACCACGCTCGCCGTGCTGTCCCTGTGCATCGACGTGGCGCGCTGGTTCAACGCGCAGGGCAGCCGGACGCCCGAGGAGGTCGGCACCCTCTACGCGGACCTCGTCCTGCGCATGGTGGGCGCCCAGAAGTGACGCCGGGCGCCCCCGCGGGCCCGGCGCACTCCGTACGGATCGGAAACCGCGGCGCGCTCCGGAGGGCGGGCGCGCCCCGGGATCAGAAGTAGTAGCGCGAGACCGATTCCGCGACGCAGGCCGGCTTGTCGCCGCCCTCGCGCTCGACGGTGACGAGGGCGGTCACCTGCACGCCGCCGCCCGCCTCCTCGACGTTCTTGAGCACGGCCGTGGCGCGCAGCCGCGAGCCCACCGGGACGGTCGAGGGGAAGCGGACCTTGTTGGTCCCGTAGTTGATGCCCATCTTCGCGCCCTCGACGCGCAGAATCTGCGGGACGAGCACCGGCAGCAGCGACAGCGTCAGGTAGCCGTGCGCGATCGTGGTGCCGAAGGGCCCGGCCGCGGCGCGTTCCGGGTCCACGTGGATCCACTGGTGGTCGCCCGTGGCCTCGGCGAACTGGTCGATCCTCTTCTGCTCGATCTCCAGCCAATCGCTGTGACCGAGCTCCTGGCCCACCCCGTCCCGCAGCTCCTGTGCGGACGTGAAGATCTTCGGCTCTGCCATGTTCCTGGTCCCTGCCTTCCGGCTGTCGGTCGCCCTCCAGGGCGGTGTCTAAGCGCTTGCTCAGCATGGTTGGGCCGCGCGGTCCTGTCAACGACGGACCGGCGGGTTTTCCGAGCGGCCGCACAGGCCGGAAAGCGGCCATTAGGGTGGGGGGAGTGCCACAGATCCCGCAGTCACTCCATGAACTCACCGTCGGCCAGCTCTCCGCACGCAGCGGCGCCGCGGTGTCCGCCCTGCACTTCTACGAGTCCAAGGGCCTGATCAGCAGCAGCCGCACCAGCGGCAACCAGCGCCGCTACACCAGGGACGCGCTGCGCCGGGTGGCGTTCGTCCGGGCGGCGCAGCGGGTGGGCATCCCGCTCGCCACCATCAGGGAGGCGCTGGCCGAGCTGCCGGAGGAGCGCACGCCGAACCATGAGGACTGGGCCCGGCTCTCGCGTGCCTGGCGCTCGGAGCTGGACGAGCGCATCAAGCAGCTGGGCCGGCTGCGCGACCACCTCACCGACTGCATCGGCTGCGGCTGCCTGTCGCTGGAGACCTGTGTGCTGTCCAACCCTGATGACGTCTTCGGTGACCGGATGACCGGGTCGCGTCTGATGCCCGAGCGGGGCGCGGCCGACCGTTCCTGAGCGCGCCCCTGTCGCTC
The DNA here is from genome assembly GCF_045039765.1 of Streptomyces sp. NBC_01166. Classification (NCBI taxonomy): domain Bacteria; kingdom Bacillati; phylum Actinomycetota; class Actinomycetes; order Kitasatosporales; family Streptomycetaceae; genus Streptomyces; species Streptomyces sp. NBC_01166. The sequence continues at coordinate 1,844,839 of NZ_CP108613.1, read as the reverse complement.
CGTGACCGCGGTGCTCAGGCCGCCGATGCCAGGGCCCTGGTCCGTGCCCTTCTGGCCTCGGCCAGCGCCTTCGCCGTCAGGACGGGCCGGGGGACGACGATGCCGCAGCCCGTGCAGACCGGACCGGCCCACGGTTCGCGGTCCAGGTCCTGTCGCCAGATGATGCCGGTTCCCGTGCAGACCGGGCACGCGGCGCCGGGCTTGGCGCCCAGGGCCGCGATCAGCCGTCCCAGGACCTCGGCCAGGGGTGCGCCGGGATGGACCCCCGGATCCTCGCAGTGCGCGATCCCGTTGCCGCCCCAGGTCCGCCGGTGCCAGTCGTCGAATGCGCCGGGCCGCCGCAGCCCGTCGTGCTTCTCACGGCGCCGCCGCTCGGCGAAGCCCGCCTCGTACGCGAGCCAGACGGCCCGCGCCTCCTCCAGTTCCTCCAGTGCGCGGATCAGGCGCACCGGGTCGGGGGCCCGGTCCTCGGGCTCGATTCCGTGCCGCGCGCACAGATGATCCCAGGTCGCCCGATGACCGTACGGGGCGAATCGCTCCAGGCATTTGCGCAGCGAGTACCGCCGCAAAGCCAGATCGCCCCGCGGATCGCGGACCTGTCTCGCAAGACTCCGGAAACCGGCCATGGCACTGCCACCTCCGTCGCTCGTACTTCGGCGTCAAGGGATGGACGTACGACTGCCCGATTCGGCTCCATCCAAAGGTGAAACGCGTCCACGGGCTGAGACGATCCATGTGAGGTCGGGTGTGCGCATGTGGCGATTCGGAAAAAGTGACTGATGTTCATCTTACCGGCGGGGTGTACCGCCAGTAACCTCCGGCGCATCGGCCACCCGGAGGAGCACGCATGCCCCCACGCACCCGCACGCTCAGAGCCGCCACAGTCGCGGCCGTCCTCGCTCTCGGTACGTCCCTGCTCGCCTCGGCGCCCAGCGCCGGAGCGGCGGAGCCGGAGCCCCTCGCCGTCACCGACCACTGCGGCAGCCAGTGCGCCGACATCCTGCCGCCCGGCGAGAACGGCAACGCCACGCTCGTCGAGATCCTCGGCAACAAGGCGTTCGGCACCCACCCCGCGCACAGCGACGACCAGCTCGACCGCTACAACGGCCTGGTCGAGGGGCATACGGGCCTCACCGACCGGAAGCTGACCGACTTCTTCAACGACGCCTCCTTCGGGGTCGCCGCCGATCAGGTCGAGTCCGTGACCAAGCCGCGCGAGGACGTCACGATCACACGCGACAAGAAGAGCGGCGTGCCCCACATCAAGGGCACCACCCGCTACGGCACGGAGTTCGGCGCCGGGTTCGCCGCCGGACAGGACCGGCTGTGGCTGATGGACCTGTTCCGGCACATCGGGCGCGGCCAGCTGACCTCCTTCGCCGGCGGGGCACTGGCCAACCAGGGCCTCGAGCAGCAGTTCTGGCCACAGGCTCCGTACACCGAGGCGGACCTCGAAGCGCAGGTCGAACGGATCAGGACCACCGAGGGTGCGCGCGGCGAGCAGGCGATGGCCGACGCGCAGGCCTACGTCGACGGGATCAACTCCTACCGCGAGAAGTCCAAGAAGGGCCGCTACTTCCCGGGCGAGTACGTCCTCACCGGGAAGATCGACTCGATCACGAACATCGGCGAGATCCAGCCGTTCGAGCTGACCGACCTGATCTCGATCGCCTCGGTCGTCGGCGGACAGTTCGGCGGCGGAGGCGGCGGTGAGGTCCAGGCCGCCCTCTCGCTGCTCGCCGCGCAGCAGAAGTACGGCGTCGAGGAGGGCACCCGGGTCTGGGAATCCTTCCGCCAGCGCAACGACCCCGAGGCCGTTCTCACCGTTCACGACGGCACCTCGTTCCCGTACGCCGGCAAGCCCGACAAGGCCCGGGGGACGGCTCTTCCCGACGCGGGATCCGTCACCCCGGAACCGCTGATATACGACCGGACCGGCTCGGCGGGCACCGACAGGAAAAACCCTGTCGACGCGCCCGCCCGCCTCGCACCGGCCCAGGGGATGTACGACGACGGCGTCATCCCGGAGGGATCGCTGCCCGGATCCGGCGACGCCGCCCAGAAGCGGGGCATGTCCAACGCCCTCCTGGTGTCCGGCCGGCACACCGCGAGCGGCAACCCGATCGCCGTCATGGGCCCCCAGACCGGCTACTTCGCCCCGCAGCTGATGATGCTCCAGGAGCTCCAGGGCCCGGGCATCAGCGCCCGCGGCGTCTCCTTCGCCGGAGTCGGCATGTACATCCAGATGGGCCGCGGTCAGGACTACGCCTGGAGCGCCACCTCGGCGGCGCAGGACATCACCGACACGTACGCCGTCGAGCTCTGCGAACCCGACGGCTCCGCCCCCACCAAGGACTCCACGCACTACCGGAACGACGGCGCCTGCACGGCCATGGAGAAGCTGGAACGCGCCAACTCCTGGAAGCCCACCGTCGCCGACTCCACCGCCAAGGGCTCATACCGCATGCAGGTGTGGCGCACGGACTACGGCATCGTCACCCACCGCGCCACGGTGGACGGCAAGCCCGTCGCGTACACCTCGCTGCGCACCACCTACCGCCACGAGGCCGACTCGATCATCGGCTTCCAGTTGCTCAACGACCCGGCGTACGTGACGGACGCCGCCTCCTTCCAGCAGGCGGCGAGCCACATCGACTACGCCTTCAACTGGTTCTACGCGGACTCCCGCACCACGGCCTACTACAACAGCGGCATGAACCCCGTGCGAGCGGACGGGGTGGACGCCGCGCTGCCGGTCAAGGCCGAGAAGGCGTACGAGTGGCGGGGCTACGATCCGGCGGCCAACACCACCGACTACACGCCGTTCGCCGAGCACCCGCACTCCAGCGGGCAGGACTACTACATCTCCTGGAACAACCGTCAGGCCGAGGACTACTCCACCGCCGCGTTCGGCTTCGGCGCCGTGCACCGGGGTGACCTGCTCGACGACCGGGTGTCCGAACTGGTCGAGGAGGGCGGGGTGACCCGTGCCTCCCTCACCCGCGCCATGGAGGAAGCGGCGCTCACCGATCTGCGCGGCGAGCAGCTGCTGCCCGAGCTCCTGAAGGTGCTCCGCTCCCAGCCGGTCACCGACCCGGAGCTCAACGCGGTGGTCCAGCAGCTGGATTCCTGGCGGGCGGCCGGGTCTCAGCGCAAGGAGACCAGCCCGGGCTCCCACACGTACACGCACGCGGACGCGGTACGGATCATGGACGCGTGGTGGCCGAAACTGGTCGAGGCGGAGTTCCGCCCCGGACTGGGTGACGGCCTCTACACCGCCCTGACCGCGAACCTGGCCACGGACGAGTCCCCGGCGGCCAGCCACGGGCCGAGCGGGGCGCACAGCGGCTCCGCCTTCCAGTACGGCTGGTGGGGCTTCGCCGACAAGGACCTGCGCCAGGTCCTCGGGCAGACCGTCAAGGGGCCGCTGGCGAAAACGTACTGCGGCAACGGCGACCTGAGCGCCTGCCGGTCCGCCCTCCTCAGCACCCTGAAGGAGGCGGCCGCCGTACCAGCGACCACGGTCTACCCGGGTGACGACAGCTGTGAGGCCGGTGAGCAGTGGTGCACCGACGCGATCGTCCACCGCCCGCTGGGCGGGATCTCACAGAAGTCGATCCACTGGCAGAACCGGCCGACCTACCAGCAGGTCGTGGAGTTCCCCTCGCACCGCTGAGCCCGGCCCGGCGCGAACCGCCCGTAACTGACGAGACGACAGAAATCGGCCCCCGTAACGCTGTTCCTGGCGGTGCGGGGGCCCTCGTCATTCGCAGGACGGATACGTTTCGGCGGAAAACCTGCCGTCGGTTGTCAGTGCCGACCAGTAGCATTTCGCCGTTCAACAATGACGTGTTCATCAAGGGGTGGGGACAACTTGAGATTGAATCGTGTGCGCGGTACGGCTGTGGCCGCCGCCCTCGGCGTCGTCGCCGTTCTGGGGTTCCAGAACGTCGCGAACGGCGCCGATGCGGGAAACGTGCGGAACGAGGGCCGGCCGGCCGCCGGGACGGGGGTCTACGGCGCGGCGGGCCAGGACGGTCCGGTCAGGAGCGAGGTGCACAAGCTCGCCCTGAAGTCCGAGGGACGTGGCGAGGCCACCCTCTCCCGGCGTACCACCGAACCGTTCGGCATGCTGGGCCTGTCCTGGCCCGACGCCGACGCCGAGATCAAGGGCACGATCGAGGTACGTACCCGGGCCGCCGGGACCGGCGAGTGGACCGACTGGATCGCGCTGGAGCCGTACCTTCCCGGCCTCGACGGCGAGCGCCCCACGGAACGCGGCTCCACGGAGCCCGTCTGGGTCGGACGCTCGGACGGCGCCGAGGTGCGGGTGAGTGACGGGGCGGCCTCCGGCACCCTGCCGGCCGGCCTCCGCCTCGACATGGTCGACCCCGCCGCCGGGACCGGCGCTGCACCGGGCGGCGGCACGGACGCACAGCCCGCCGCCTTCGCGTCCGCCGAGGTCGACCCGGGCCCGCCGTCGACGGTTCCGCAGCCCCCGGTCGTCACCCGCGAGCAGTGGGGCGCCGACGAGTCCCTGAACAACGAGGGACCGATCTACCTGGAAGGCGGCGTCATCAAGGCCGTCTTCGTGCACCACACCACCGACGGCACCTACAACTGCGCGGATTCGGCGGCCGTCGTGCGAGCCCTGCACGTCTACCACGTGAAGACGAACGGCTGGCGCGACCTCGGCTACAACTTCCTCGTCGACAAGTGCGGAACGATCTTCGAGGGCCGTCAGGGCGGCATCGACCAGCCCGTCATGGGCGCGCACACGTACGGCTTCAACAGCGAGTCGACCAGTGTCGCGATCATCGGCAACTACACGGACACCGGCGCGCCCAACGTCGCTCTCGAGGCGACCGCCCGGGTGGCCGCGTACAAGCTCGGGCAGTACGGCGGTGACCCGGCCGGCAGCACCACGCTGGTCGCCGGCGCCACGCAGAAGAACTACTCCGGCAAGGAGTTCGTCGCCGGCCAGTCCTACTCGTTCAACCAGATCTCGGGTCACCGGGACGGCTTCAACACCGAGTGCCCCGGCATGAAGCTCTACCCGCAGCTTCCGGCCATCCGCACACTGGCCGCGGGCCCCGTCCAGGCACTCAAGGTCACCTCGGTCGCCGGCGGGGCGTTCGCCGTGGACTCCGGCTACGAGACGCCGGGCCCGGTCTCGGTGAACTGGTCGACGACCACGCCGACCTCGCTGATCGGCGGGTTCGAGCTCCTCGTCGACGGCAAGAGCGTGACCACCGTCGCGGGCAAGGCGCGCACCGCCTCCACGACACTCGTCCCGGGCAGCCACAAGGTCGCGGTGAAGGCCGTCCACCAGTCCGGCAAGGCCACGACCACCGCCGCGGTGAACGTGAACGTGCCGAGTCCGAAGAAGTTCGTGCCCCTCACCCCGCAGCGTCTGATGGACACGCGTACGGGACTGGGCGCACCGAAGGAGCCCGTCGGTCCGGACAGTGTGGTCACCCTCCCGGTGACCGGCACGAACGGAGTCCCGGCCACCGGTGTGGGTGCCGTCGTGCTGAACGTGACGGCGACGAACGTGACGGGGGAGACGAGCTATGTGTCGGTCTATCCGGACGGGACGACGCGGACGGCCGCGTCGAACCTGAACCTGGTGAAGGGTGAGACGGCTCCGAATTTGGTGATCGTTCCCGTGGTGAACGGCAAGGTGAGTTTCTACAACCGGTCGGGGACCCTGGACCTGATCGCGGACATCACCGGCTACTTCACCTCCGTCGGCGAGGGTTCCACGCACGTCAACCTCGGGCCGGAGCGTGTGATGGACACGCGTGAGGGTCTGGGTGTGGCGAAGGCGCCGGTGGGTGCGGACAGTGTCGTGACGCTGCAGGTGGCGGGCGTCAACGGTGTGCCGGCCGAGGGTGTCACGGCGGTCGTGCTGAACGTGACGGCGACGAACGTGACGGCGCCGACGAGCTACGTGTCGGTCTATCCGGACGGGACGACGCGGACGGCCGCGTCGAACCTGAACCTGGTGAAGGGTCAGACGGCTCCGAACCTGGTGATCGTTCCCGTGGTGAACGGCAAGGTGAGTTTCTACAACCGGTCGGGCACGCTCGACCTGATCGCGGACATCACCGGCTACTTCACCTCCGGCGACGAAGGCGCGTCCCACATCAACCTCGGTCCGAAGCGTGTGATGGACACGCGTGAGGGTCTGGGTGTGGCGAAGGCGCCGGTGGGTGCGGACAGTGTCGTGACGCTGCAGGTGGCGGGCGTCAACGGTGTGCCGGCCGAGGGTGTCACGGCGGTCGTGCTGAACGTGACGGCGACGAACGTGACGGCGCCGACGAGCTACGTGTCGGTCTATCCGGACGGGACGACGCGGACGGCCGCGTCGAACCTGAACCTGGTGAAGGGTGAGACGGCTCCGAACCTGGTGATCGTTCCCGTGGTGAACGGCAAGGTGAGTTTCTACAACCGGTCGGGCAGCCTGGACCTGATCGCGGACATCACCGGCTACTTCCGCAAGTGAGGTGAGACGGAGGCGGGGTGGTGCGGGCCGAGCCCGTGCCACCCCGCCTCCGTGTTCACCGGTACAGCAGGTGTTCCCGCCGCACCTTCCGGAACGCCGCCAGGTCCGCCGCCCAGGCGCCCACCACCTCGTCGGTGTCCGCCCCCGCGTCGATCATCGTGCGGACCCGGGTGTTGCCCGTGAGCTTGTCGATCCAGTTGTCCGCCCGCCACGCGAACCCGCTCCAGGTCCGCTTCGCCGTGACCAGCAGGGCGATTCCCGTGCGTACGGGGTCGAAGGCTTCCCGGTCCTGGACGTGCACCTGGACCCCGCCCACCGTCTTCCCCTGGAACTTGGAGAACGTCGGCGCGAAGTACGCCTCACGGAAGGCGACCCCGGGCAGCTCCAGGCCGTTCGCGGCCGCCGCCCACCGGTGGTCGATGCCCTCCGCGCCGAGCAGCTCGAACGGCCGTGTCGTCCCCCGGCCCTCGGAGAGGTTCGTCCCCTCGAACAGACACGTCCCGGAGTAGACCACCGCGGTCTCCGGTGTCGGCATGTTGGGGCTCGGAGGCACCCACGGCAGGCCCGTTGTGTCGAAGAAGTCCTTGCGGTGCCATCCGGACATCTTCACCACGTCCAGTTCCACCGGACGGTCCGCCAGGAACTCCGCGTTGAAGAGCAGTGCGAGCTCCGCCACCGTCATCCCGTGCGCCTGGGAGATCTCCCGGCGACCCACAAAGGTGGCGAAGGCCGGATCGAGGACGGGCCCCAGAGCCGCCCGGCCGGTCACCGGATTCGGCCGGTCCAGGACGACGAACCGCTTGCCCGCCAGCGCCGCCGCCTCCATGCAGTCGTACAGGGTCCAGATGTACGTGTAGAAGCGGGCGCCCGCGTCCTGGATGTCGAAGACCACCGTGTCGACACCTGACGCGGTGAAGACGTCGGCAAGCGCCTGCCCGCTCTTCAGGTACGTGTCGTAGACCGGCAGCCCGGTCGCCGGGTCGTCGTACCGCCCCTCCGAGCCGCCCGCCTGCGCCGTTCCCCGGAAGCCGTGCTCGGGGCCGAAGACCGCGGTCAGGTTCACCCGGTCGTCGGGGTGCATCACGTCGACGATGTGGCGTACGTCGGCGGTGATCCCGGTCGGATTGGTGACGACACCCACCTTCTGCCCGGCCAGCAGCCGGTAACCGTCGGCGGCGAGCCGTTCGAAGCCGGTACGTACCCCGGCACCCCCGGCGCCGTGTCCCCGGCCGGCCGCGACGGCCGTCCCCGGCCCCGCGGTGGTGGTCGCGAGGGCTCCCATCGCACCGCCGACAGCCAGCAAACCACGTCTGGACAGGGTCATTCCGCTACCTCCATGATCGCGTCGACTGTCATGGTCACGCACGCTAGCGCGGGTGCGGGCCGCACGGAACGCCCATGACTGGGCAGATTCCCAGTCCTGCCCCGAACCCCTTCCCCGATCACATACCGACTGGTTAGTCTGCCAGGAAGACGGCTGAGAGAGGCGGGACCGATGAGTACGGTGCAGGGCGCTGGCGTAGTGGTGACGGGAGCCGGAGGCGGCATCGGGGCCGCCCTCGCCCGCAGATTCGCCGCGGAGGGCGCGCGGGTCGTCGTCAACGACCTGGACGGCGAGCGGGTCAAGGCGCTCGCCGAGGAGATCGGCGGCACGGTCGTGGCCGGCGACGCCTCCGTCATCGTGGACGCCGCGCGCGAGGCGCTCGGCGGCACCGTGGACGTGTACTGCGCCAATGCCGGCCTCGCCTCGGGCGGCGACGCCTTCGCGGAGGAGGACGTCTGGGCCCGGGCCTGGGACGTCAACGTCATGGCGCACGTCCGCGCGGCCAAGGCACTGCTGCCGGAGTGGCTGGAGCGCGGCAGCGGCCGCTTCGTCTCCACCGCGTCGGCGGCCGGCCTGCTGACCATGATCGGCGCCGCCCCGTACAGCGTGACGAAGCACGGCGCCGTCGCCTTCGCCGAGTGGCTCTCACTGACCTACCGGCACCGCGGGATCAAGGTCCACACGATCTGCCCCCAGGGTGTGCGCACGGACATGCTCACGGCCGCCGGCTCCGCGGGCGACCTCGTGCTCGCGCCCACCGCGATCGAGCCGGAGGCCGTCGCCGACGCCCTGTTCGACGCCATGGAGCAGGACCGCTTCCTCGTCCTGCCGCACCCCGAGGTGGCCGGCTACTACCGTGCCCGCGCCAAGGACCCCGACCACTGGATCGGCAACATGAACCACCTGCAGCAGAAGTGGGAGGAGGCCGGCGCATGACCGAGTCGATCTACGCGGCGAAGCCCTGGACGGCCCTGCTCAGCGAGGCCCAGCTCGCCCCCGTCCACCCCGCCGAGACCATGGTGCACGCCTTCCGGGCAGCCGTCGGACGGGCCCCGGACCACACCGCGCTCGCCTACTTCGACGGGCGGCTCAGCTACCGCGAGACGGACGAGCTGTCCGACTCCGTGGCGGGGCACCTCGCTGCCGAGGGGCTGCGGCGGGGCGACCGGGTCGCGATCATGCTCCAGAACACCCCGCACTTCGTGCTCGCGCTGCTCGGGGCCTGGAAGGCCGGCGCGACCGTCGTCCCGCTCAACCCGATGTACAAGTCCGGCGAGGTCGGGCATGTGCTGAAGGACGCGGAGGTGACCGCCCTCATCTGCTCCGACCGGGCCTGGGAGTCCTATCTGCGGGCCACCGCGGAGGCCGCACCGAGCGTGACGACAGTTCTCACGGCCTGCGAGCTCGACCTCCAGTCGGCCGACGACCCGCGCGTGCTCGGCTTCGAGCGGCTCCCCGCGCCCGGCCCCGGCGACCGGGCCTCCGATCTGGTGGAGGTGGCCCGTCGCGGTCTCGCGGCCCCCGAGGGCCGGGAGCTCACCGCGTCGGACACCGCCCTGATCAGCTACACGTCCGGGACGAGCGGCACCCCCAAGGGGGCCATGAACTCCCAGGGCAACATCATGATCAACGCGGAGCGTCAGCGGGCCGGTCACCCCATCGAGGAGGGCTCGTCCTACTTCGCGCTCGCCCCGCTCTTCCACATCACCGGCATGGTCTGCCAGCTCGCCGCCTGTATCGCCAACGCGGGCACTCTGGTCCTCGCGTACCGCTTCGAGGCGAGCGTCGTCCTGGAGGCCTTCGCCGAGCACCGGCCCGCCTACACGGTGGGCCCGTCGACCGCCTTCATGGCGCTCGCCGCGCACCCGGACGTCACCCGGGAGCACTTCGCCTCCTTCGAGGTGATCTCCTCGGGCGGCGCGCCGTTGCCTCCCGCCCTGGTCGAGAAGTTCCGCGAGGGGTTCGGCCCGTACATCCGCAACGGCTACGGACTCACCGAGTGCACCGCGCCCTGCGCCTCCGTACCACCGGAGCACGAGGCGCCCGTCGACCCCGTGTCCGGGACCCTGTCCGTCGGCGTCCCCGGGCCCGACACCGTGGTCAGGATCATCGACGAGAAGGGCGACGACGTCCCCTTCGGCGAACAGGGCGAGATCGCCGTACGCGGACCGCAGGTCGTCTCCGGCTACTGGAACCTTCCGGAGGCCACCGAGGCCGCCTTCCCGGACGGCGAGCTGCGCACCGGGGACATCGGCTTCATGGACACGGCGGGCTGGCTCTACGTCGTGGACCGCAAGAAGGACATGATCAACGCCTCCGGCTTCAAGGTCTGGCCCCGGGAGGTCGAGGACGTCCTCTACACCCACCCGGCGGTCCGCGAGGCGGCCGTCGTGGGAGTCCCCGACGCCTATCGGGGGGAGACCGTCCGGGCCTACGTCAGCCTGCGGCCGGGCGCCGCGACGGAGCCCGGCGAGCTCAGCGCGTACTGCAAGGAACGGCTGGCCGCCTACAAGTACCCGCGTGAAGTGGAGATCCTGACCGAGCTCCCGAAGACGGCGAGTGGGAAGATCCTCAGGCGGGAACTGCGTTCCCCCCGTTAGAACAGTTCACGCACGGTACGAGAGGACAGGTGGCGGCAATGGCCAAGGCGACGGACGGGAACGGTACGCCCGTCCCCCAGAGGCTGCTGGCCGCCGCCACCCGGCTCTTCGCGGAACAGGGGTACGACCGCACCTCCGTCCAGGAGATCGTCGAGGCGGCGGGCGTCACCAAAGGGGCGCTCTACCACTACTTCGGCTCCAAGGAAGACCTCCTCCAGGAGGTCTACGCCCGGGTGCTGCGGCTCCAGCAGGAGCGGCTCGACGCCTACGCGAACGCCGAGGCGCCGATCGAGCAGCGGCTGCGTGACGCGGCGGCGGACGTGGTGGTCACCACCATCGACAACCTCGACGACGCCTCGATCTTCTTCCGCTCGATGCACCACCTGAGCCCGGAGAAGAACAAGCAGGTCCGGATGGAACGGCGGCGCTACCACGAACGCTTCCGCGCCCTGATCGAAGAGGGCCAGAACGCCGGAGTCTTCTCCGCCGCGACCCCGGCCGACCTGGTCGTCGACTACCACTTCGGCTCGGTCCACCACCTGTCCACGTGGTACAGCCCGGACGGCCCGCTCAGCCAGCAGGAGGTCGCGGACCACCTGGCCGACCTGCTGCTGAGGGCGCTGCGCCCCTGACGGCGTCCCGGCGCCCGCCCCGCCGGCCGCACATGGCGGCCGGCCCGGAGGTGCCCCGGCGCACCGGGCCCTCCGGGCGCTGCGCCGCCCCCTGGACGTTCAGCTCCGGCCCGACAGGCCCAGAGCGGTGAACAGCAGCGACGACAGCTCCTCCGCGAACGCCGCCGCCCCGGTGAGGGCCTGATGCAGGAGCTCCTCATCCGCCGTCAGTCCTGCGGCGGTCGCCCAGGCCAGTGCCTCTCTCGCGGCGGCTCCGACCGGGAATCGGTCGAGCGGTATGCCGTAGTCATCGGCCATGTCGCGGTTGAGGACGGCCTCCCACGTCCCGCCCTCCGGTGTGACCGCTTCGACGAACGCCACATCGCTGTCCAGGAAGGACACCAGGATCGCCGGGGCGCCGGTTTGCCGTACGAGATCCGCCACGCTGCGTCGGCCGTACTCCGCGAAGTCGGCCACCTGCCAGCCCTCCGCCGGTGACTCCCCGTCCTCGACCTCCGTGAAGCCGGCCGATTCCATGAGGCCGCGCAGGCCGGCCGTGGACCGGGTCGTCAGCGACCCACCAGAACTCCCCATACCCCGGAAGCTATCGGACGGCACTGACAAGCCCCGGCGAATCCGGCATCAGGAGACGGGCGGACAGAGCACCAGCAGGCAGCTCCGGACCCGGACGTCGTCGATGACCGGGCCGCCGAGGCCGGGGCTGGTGCTGGCGAAGGTGAGGGTGACGGAGCTCTTCAGCAGGTTGGTGAAGACGGCGGTCTGCCGGGTGTAGCCCATGTTCCGGAAACCGTGGCCCGTGACGTCGAAGCTGAACGTCTTCACGGGGACGCCGTCCACTCTGAGTTCACCCGTCTTCAGGGCGGGCGCCCAGGCCGGATTGCCGGCCAGTTCGAAGCTGACGACGTACGAGGTCAGGGGGTGCGTCGATATCTCCTGCGAGACGCTGCCGGACGTACTGCCGTTGAGGTCCAGCGACTGGCTGCCCTCGGCGGCGTCCCACAGGCGGTCGGAGGTCAGGTCGACGCTGTTGCCGCCGCCCGCCCAGGGGCCGACGGCCTGCCCGCCGAGGTAGGTGGTGAAGAGGGACGGAGCCGGGACGACGGGCGTCTCGAAGCCTCCGCCGGCGATGTCCGGCACGGTGGTGTGCGTCTTCGTGTCGTGCGTGTGAGCGGACGCGGTGGTGGAGGCGGCGGCCAGCAGGAGGGCCGCGGCGGACAGGGCTGCGGCGGACAGACGGAGCGGGAGCATGGAGGGCCTCTCGTTTCACGCGACGCCATGGGCGGGGCTCCCGACCGGGATCCCAATCGGAGTGTGCGGCCACCGGAACACCCCGCCAAGAGGCCGGGCCACGGCGCGCGAAACGTGCTGAACAGGCAGAACACCACAGACGAGCGCCCCCGGCGCGTGCCCCGCCGCCAGACGCTCCGGCGCACGCGTACGTCGGTTCCAGAGGAGCGTGTCCGGTCAGCGAACACGCCTGTCCGGAATCCACCCTTGACGGTGCTCGGTCATCTACCCGAGCATCGGGGGCGCGCTTCCAGCCCCACCGCTCCAGGCCCCGGTCGTGCACGCCCGGGGACCCCCGCACGTTCCGTCAGTCCCCGAACGGAATCCGGAGCCCCCCGATGAGACCTGCCCGTCGCAGATCCCTCTCCGCCGCCGCGCTCGCGGTCGCCGCCCTGCTGGCGACAGCCGCCCCGGCCGCCCAGGCCGCACCCCGAGCCGCCGCCGCGGCCCCCGACATCCCGCTCGCCAACGTCAAGGCGCACCTCACCCAGCTCCAGTCGATCGCCACCGCCAACGGCGGCAACCGGGCCCACGGGAGGGCCGGTTACAAGGCGTCCGTCGACTACGTGAAGGCCAAGCTGGACGCCGCCGGATACACCACGGCGCTCCAGCAGTTCACCTCCGGCGGGGCCACCGGGTACAACCTGATCGCCGACTGGCCGGGCGGCGACCCGAACCAGGTCCTTATGGCCGGGTCCCACCTCGACTCGGTGACCTCCGGCGCCGGCATCAACGACAACGGATCGGGCTCGGCCGCCGTGCTGGAGACCGCCCTCGCGGTCTCCCGGGCTCAGCTCGCGCCGGACAAGCACCTGCGCTTCGCCTGGTGGGGCGCCGAGGAGCTGGGACTCGTCGGCTCGAAGTACTACGTCAACAACCTGGCCACCGCCGAGCGTTCCAAGCTCGCCGGGTACCTCAACTTCGACATGATCGGCTCGCCCAACCCCGGCTACTTCGTCTACGACGACGACCCGGTCATCGAGCAGACCTTCAAGGACTACTACGCGGGTCTGTCGATACCCACCGAGATAGAGACCGAAGGCGACGGCCGCTCCGACCACGCCCCGTTCAAGAACGCGGGCGTCCCCGTGGGCGGGCTCTTCTCCGGCGCGGACTACACGAAGACGAGCGCCCAGGCGCAGAAGTGGGGCGGCACGGCGGGCCAGTCCTTCGACCGCTGCTACCACTCCTCGTGCGACACGACGGCCAACATCAACGACACGGCCCTGGACCGCAACAGCGACGCGGTCGCCCACGCCGTCTGGACCCTGTCGGCGGGCACGGTCACCCCGCCGACCGGCACGGTGTTCACCAACGCCGCCGATGTCGCCGTCCCCGACAACGGGGCCGCCGTGACCTCGCCGGTCTCCGTCACCGGCCGTACGGGCAACGCCCCTTCGGCCCTCAAGGTGGCCGTCGACATCAAGCACACCTACCGCGGTGACCTCGTCGTCGACCTGCTCGCGCCGGACGGGACCGCCTACCGGCTGAAGAACTCCAGCGGCAGCGACTCGGCCGACAACGTGATCGCGACGTACACGGTCAACGCGTCCGCCGAGGCGGCCAACGGGGCCTGGAAGCTCCAGGTCCGGGACGTCGCCGCTCAGGACACCGGCTACATCGACAGCTGGGGGCTCACCTTCTGACCGGCCGGGGAGGTGCCACGGGGGGCGCCTCCCCGCATCGGGCTCAGAGGTACTTCTTGATCTCGCGCCGCGCCAGCGACCGCTGGTGCACCTCGTCAGGCCCGTCCGCCAGCCGCAGCGTCCGTGCCGACGACCAGAGTTCGGCCAGCGGGAAGTCCTGGCTGACGCCGCCGGCGCCGTACAGCTGCACCGCCTGGTCGAGGATGTCGCACACCGCCCGCGGGGTGGCGATCTTGATCGACTGGATCTCGGTGTGCGCACCGCGGTTGCCCACCGTGTCCATCAGCCAGGCCGTCTTCAGCACCAGCAGCCGCAGCTGCTCCACCGTCACCCGGGCGTCCGCGATCCAGTTCTGGACCACGCCCTGCTGCGCCAGCGGCTTGCCGAAGGCCGTACGGGCCACGGCCCGCCGGCACATCAGCTCGATCGCGCGCTCGGCCATCCCGATCAGCCGCATGCAGTGGTGGATCCGTCCCGGGCCCAGCCGCGCCTGGGCGATGGCGAAGCCGCCGCCCTCCTCGCCGATCAGATTGGCGGCGGGCACGCGTACGTCGGTGAAGACGACCTCGGCGTGGCCGCCGTGGGAGTGGTCCTCGTAGCCGTACACCTGCATCGCACGGCGCACCTCCAGGCCCGGGGTGTCACGCGGGACCAGGATCATCGACTGCTGACGGCGGATGTCCTCGTTGTCCGGGTCGGTCTTCCCCATCACGATGAAGATCGCGCAGTCCGGGTTCATCGCCCCGGAGATGTACCACTTGCGCCCGTTGATGACGTACTCGTCGCCGTCACGGGCGATCCGGGTCTCGATGTTCGTCGCGTCCGACGAGGCCACGTCGGGCTCCGTCATCGCGAACGCCGAGCGGATCTCCCCGGCGAGCAGCGGCTCCAGCCACTGCTTCTTCTGCGCCTCCGAGCCGAACTGGAAGAGCACCTCCATGTTCCCGGTGTCCGGCGCCGCGCAGTTCAGCGCGGTCGGCGCCAGGTGGGGGCTGCGGCCGGTGATCTCGGCCAGCGGGGCGTACTGGAGGTTGGTCAGCCCGGCGCCGTACTCCGCGTCGGGCAGGAAGAGGTTCCACAGGCCCTGCCTGCGCGCCTCCGCCTTCAGGTCCTCCACGACCTGCGGGGTGTCCCACGGCGACGCCAGCCGCGCGCGCTGCTCCTCGGCCACCTCCTCGGCGGGGTGGACGTGCTCGTCCATGAACGTGAGCAGCTTGGTGCGCAGCTCTTCGGTACGGGCGTCGAATGCGAAGTCCACGGGGTGATCAGCCTTCCTGGAGGGTGGTGAGGCCGTGCGAGATGAAGACCGGGACCAGGTCGCCGATGCGGTCGAAGCCGGCGCCGACGGTCTGGCCCAGGGTGTAGCGGTAGTGGATGCCCTCGAGGATCACGGCGAGCTTGAACCACGCGAAGGCCGTGTACCAGGAGATGGCGGAGGTGTCGCGGCCGGACCGGGCGGCGTAGCGCTCGATCAGCTCGGCGGGGCCGGGATGGCCGGGGGCGCCGCTGGTGGTCGAGACGGGCGACTCGGGCAGGCCCAGGTCGGAGCTGTACATCACGAGCAGGCCGAGGTCCGTGAGCGGGTCGCCGAGCGTGGACATCTCCCAGTCCAGGACCGCCTTGATCCGGTCGTCCTGACCGATGAGGACGTTGTCCAGGCGGTAGTCACCGTGCACGACGGCGGGCGCGGGGGAGACGGGCAGCTCCCGGCCGAGTGCGGCGTGCAGCTCGTCGATGCCGGCGAGCTCACGGTTGCGTGACGCGTCCAGCTGCTTGCCCCAGCGCCGCAGCTGCCGGTCCAGGAAGCCGTCCGGACGCCCGAAGTCACCGAGGCCGACGGCGGCCGGGTCCACGGCGTGCAGATCCACCAGGGTGTCCACGAGCCCCAGGACGACGGCCCTGGTGCGTTCGGCGCCCAGCGGGGACAGCTGCTCCGCGGTGCGGTAGGGGGTCCCCTCGACGTACTCCATGACGTAGAACGGCGAGCCGATCACCGCCTCGTCCTCGCAGAGCAGGAGAGTCTCCGGCACCGGGACCGCCGTGGAGTGCAGGGCGCTGATCACCCGGTGCTCGCGCTTCATGTCGTGTGCGGTGGCCAGCACATGGCCCAGGGGAGGCCTGCGCACGACCCACTGCCCGGTGCCGTCGGTGACGATGTAGGTGAGGTTCGAGCGGCCGCCCTCGATGACCCGGGCGTCGAGCGGTCCGTTCACCAGCCCCGGCCGCTCACGGTCGAGATGGCCGCGCAGCAGGTCGAGATCGAGACCTGGCGGGTGGACTGGGCTCATGGGGCGCACCTCCGGGACGTTGAACGGTCGGGACCATGATGCCGACCAGTCGGTATGTCGTCCAGTGTCCTCCCGGAATCCGAGAAGTGATCTCCGGCTCCCCGCCCCGGTCCGGGTCAGTCCTCCCAGCCCTGCGCCTCCACGAAGGCGTCCCCGTACGTCGCCGACCAGCGGCCCAGCGCCTCGATCGGCTCCAGCAGCGTCCGGCCGAGCGCGGTCAGGGCGTACTCCACCCGCGGTGGCGCCTCGGCGTACGCCCGGCGCTCCACCAGCGCGTACCCCTCCAGCCTGCGCAGTGTCTCGGTCAGCACCTTGGCGCTGATGCCACCGATCTCCGTAAGGAGCTCACGGGGACGGCGCGGGCCCGTCCCCAGGGCGTACAGGACCACCGGATTCCAGGTGTTCCCCAGCAGATCGAAGCCGAGCCGCGCCCGGCAGTCGGCGAGCAGCCGGTCCATGAATGCCCCTTCCCCGTCCGTCGGGCACCGAACGGTGCGCAACGGAACCCCTAACGTCCCCTGCGGCACGACGCTACGTGACGGGCGTTCAGGGGAGAGGTACATGCGCATCGGCATCATCGGGACCGGCAACATGGCGGAGGCACTGGGCGGCCGGTGGGCGGCAGCAGGCCACCGCGTGCTCTTCGGAGGCCGCTGCACGGCACGGGCCGAGGCCCTCGCGGACCGCACCGGCCAGAGCGCCGGCACGCTCGGGGAGGCGGCCGCCTTCGGCGACGCGGTGCTGCTCGCCCTGCCGTACGACGCCGTGGCGGGCGTCCTCGCGGCACTCGGCGCGGCGGACGGACCGCTGCGCGGCCGGGTGGTCGTCGACTGCACCAACGCCGTCGGGGCCGGCTTCCGGCTCACCACCGGCACGGGGCCGGGGGCAGCCCGTACGATCGCCGACGCCACCGGCGCGCGGGTCGTCAAGGCCTTCAACCACCTGCCCGACTCGGTGTGGCGGCTGCCACCGCCCGCCCTCGCCGAGGGCCGGCTCGCGGTCCCGCTCTGCGGCGACGACGCGGCGGCCCTGGAGACGGTCGGGACCCTGGTCCGGGACCTCGGCTGCGTCCCCCTGCCGGCGGGCGGGCTCGACCGGGCCGCGTATCTGGAGGCGACCACGGCGTTCCTCATCGGGCTCTGGCACACCGGCCACGACCCCCGGACCCTGCTGCCGCCCTTCGAGGTGGTCACGGCCTGAGTTGCGGGCACCCGGGACCACGCCGATCGTCGGAGCATGAAGGCGATCAGCTACAGCAGGTACGGCTCGGCCGACGTACTGGAGTACGGCGAGCGGCCCGACCCGAAGGTCGGGCCCGACTCGGTCCTGGTGAAGGTGCGGGCGGCGGCCGTCAACCCCGTCGACTGGAAGGCCCGCGAGGGCTACCTCCAGGCTGGGCTGGAGGCCGTGTTCCCCGTCATCCCCGGCTGGGACGTCTCCGGTGTCGTGGTCCAGCCCGGCGCCGCCGTGGACGAGTTCGCGGTGGGGGACGAGGTCATCGGCTACGTGCGCGAGGACTTCCTCTCGCGCGGCACCTTCGCCGAGTACGTCGCCGCACCCGTGCGCACCCTCGCCCGCAAGCCCCTGAGCGTCGGATTCGAGGAGGCGGCGGGCCTGCCGCTGTGCGGCCTCACCGCTCACCAGGTGCTGCACCGCACCCTCAAGGTCCAGGAGGGCGAGACCGTCCTCGTCCACGCGGCCGCCGGAGGGGTCGGCTCGCTCGCCGTCCAGCTCGCCCGGCACGCGGGCTGCCGGGTCGTGGGCACGGCCGGGCCCCACAACCACGACTACGTACGCAGGCTGGGCGGCGAACCCGTGGAGTACGGCGACGGGCTGGCCGCCCGCCTCCGCGACCTGGTCCCCGACGGCTTCGACGCGGCGTTCGACACGGTCGGCGGGGAAGCCCTCCGGATCTCCGCCGAGACCCTCGCGCCCGAGGGCCGGCTCGCGTCCATCGCCGACGCCGAGGTCTTCTCCTACGGCGGGCGCTACGCCTTCGTACGGCCCGACGCCGCCGACCTCGCCCACCTCGCCGGACTCGCCGAGCAGGGCATCATCTCCGTCCACGTCGACCGGGTCTTCCCCCTTGAGGAGGCCGCCGAGGCCTACCGGCTCAACCAGGAGGGGCGCACCCGGGGCAAGATCGTCGTCGCCGTGGCCTGGGAGGACTGAGGCCGCACGGCCCTCAGAACAGCGTCGCGGCGGCGAACACCGCGAGCGCGACCGTGCAGGCGGCCGCCGTCAGCGCATGGCGCGGCGACATCGCGGCGGGCGGCCCGGCGGACCCCATGCCCGTCACCCGGCGGTGCGCCACCACGAGGAACCCCAGCCAGGCCAGCAGGCTCAGGGCCACCGCGAGCACCCCGGCCCCGGTCGCCCCGTGGTGCAGCGCCTGCCGGAACGCGAGCAGGGCCACCACCGTGCACGACAGGGTGGTGCGGCGCCAGGCCAGCCGCGTCCGCTCGGGCTGGAGGCCGGGGTCGCGCCCGGTGGCGGTCACCGGCCCTCCCATCCGAACAGGACCACCACCACCATCGCGACCGCCACCACGGCGACCACGAGGCTGAGCATCGCGGGGAAGCGCGACACCGGCAGATCCTCCCCGCGCCGCATCGCCCGCTCGCACCGCACCCAGTGGTTGACGGCCCGCAGCGCGCAGAGCACCCCGGCCGCCAGCAGCCCGAGGGCCAGGCCGGCGCGGACACCCCACGCCAGTTCCGGGAGGAACTGGTCGACCGCGAAACCGCCGCCGATGAGTGCGAGAGCGGTCCGGATCCAGGCGAGGAAGGTGCGCTCGTTGGCGAGCGAGAAGCGGTAGTCCGGTGTGTCGCCCTCCTCGCGGATGCGCTCCGGGGCGAACCACAGCCGCAGTCCGCGCACGAAACCGCTCACGCGGAGGTCCCCGCCCGGTCGCCCGCCGCCCGGAAATCCCGCAGCCGGTGGTAGGTCTCCAGCCCGTCCGGCACCCACGTCCGGTCGCCGAGACGCCCCTCCAGCTCCGCGTCGGTCAGGAAGGTGTGCCAGTCGACCTCCTCCGCCTGGGGCCGCACGGGCAGCTCGCAGCGCACCTCGTACACGTACGACCACCAGCTGTGCCGAGGACTCTCGTAGAGGTACTTGAAGAGCGGGGTGGGCCGGGGGAGACCCGAGACCCCCAGCTCCTCCTCGGCCTCCCGGAGCGCCGCCTCGTCGTACGTCTCGCCCGCGCCCACGACCCCGCCGACGAACATGTCGTAGTGCGAGGGGAAGACCAGCTTCGTCGCCGTCCTGCGGTGCACGAACAGCCGGCCCGCCGGATCCCGTGCCTCGATGAAGACGCAGCGGTGGCGCAGGCCGCGCGCGGTGGCCTCGCCGCGTGGCGCCTGTCCGACGACCTCGTCGTTCTCGTCGACGATGTCCAGGATTTCGTCAGCCGGTGTCATGGGGTCCATCCAACATCAACCGGTCGGCGGCCGTGGCACCGTGTTTCTCCTTGCCCTCCGGCATCGCCGGGTGCAGCCCCAGCAGCACGATCCCGGCCACGATCGCGGCAAGCCCCGCGGCCTGCCAGGCCAGGGCGCCGGTGTCCGTGCGCACCTGGTCGCCGAGGAAGCCGATCCCGCAGACGATCCCCGCCAGCGGCTGCGCGGCGGTCAGCCCCGGCAGGGACATCCGCAGCGGCCCCGCCTCGAACGCGCTCTGGACGATGATCAGGCTGGTCACGCCCATGACGACGAGCGCGTACGGCTGCCAGCCTGTGAACAGCGCACCCCACCCGCCCTCGCCCAGCCGCAGTCCGCTGACCCGGGTGAGGGCGTCCTGCAGTCCGTTCAGCAGGCCTCCCGCCACCCCCAGCAGCGTGGGGGTCCACGGAGCGCGCGGATGTCTGGCGAAGGCGGTCAGGGCCAGCGCGAGCCCCGCCACCAGGCCGATGACCAGCCAGTGACGCAACGGCTCCGTCACCGCCTCGCCGCCGCGCGGTTGGCCACCCAGCAGGAACGCGGTGACGCCTCCGGCCAGCAGACAGAGGCCACCCCACCCCTGGCGGCCGAGACGCTGCCCGGTGAAGTAGCGCGACAGGGCCAGCGCGAAGAGCAGATTGGTGGCGAGCAGGGGTTCGACGACCGACACCTCACCCTGCCCGAGCGCCAGCGCCCCCAGGGCCATGCCGCAGATCATCAGGCCGATGCCGGCCAGCCAGCTCGGCACCCTCATCAGGTCGAGCAGGAGTCGGGGCGACAGGAAGTCGCTCGGTGGTGCGCGGCGAGCCGCGTCCTGCTGCAGGACGAAACCGAAGCCCGTACAGCACGCGGCGCCCACGGAGAGCAGGAGTACCAGCAAGGACACGGTCCGACGATAGCCCCGCGGGTGTTCCGGAGACGTGAGGCGGCCGCCGCCGGACGGTTGACGTGGGAGCGGCCCGTACCGAAGATCTGACCCACAAGTAACTTCGCCCGCCCCTGCCCCCGCACCGCCCCGAAGGATGGAACCCATGGCGTACGACGCTGATGTGATCGTGATCGGGGCAGGACTCGCGGGGCTGGCGGCCACCGCCGAGCTGGTCGACGCGGGCCGCACGGTGATCCTGCTCGACCAGGAACCCGAGCAGTCCGTCGGCGGCCAGGCGCACTGGTCCTTCGGCGGGCTCTTCCTCGTCGACTCGCCCGAGCAGCGCCGGATGCGGATCAAGGACAGCCACGACCTGGCCCTCCAGGACTGGTACGGCACCGCCGGCTTCGACCGTGACGAGGATTACTGGCCGCGGAAGTGGGCGGAGGCGTACGTCGACTTCGCGGCCGGGGAGAAGCGGTCCTGGCTGCACGCCCAGGGGGTGCGGTTCTTCCCCGTCGTCGGCTGGGCCGAACGCGGCGGCTACGACGCGAACGGCCACGGCAACTCCGTCCCCCGCTTCCACATCACCTGGGGCACCGGGCCCGGCGTCGTCGCCCCCTTCGAGCGCCGCGTCCGTGAGGGCGTGGCGAAGGGCCTCGTCCAGCTGCGCTTCCGCCACCGGGTGACCGGCCTCGGGCGCTCGGCCGGAGCCGTCGACACGGTCACCGGCGAGATCCTGGAGGAGAGCGCCGCCGAGCGGGGCACCGCGAGCAGCCGCGAGGCCACCGGCGCCTTCGAGCTCAGGGCCCAGGCCGTGATCGTCACCTCCGGCGGCATCGGCGGCAACCACGACCTGGTGCGCGCCCAGTGGCCCGAGCGGCTGGGCACCCCGCCGGAGAAGATGCTCTCCGGTGTGCCCGCCCATGTCGACGGACTGATGCTGGGCATCGCCGAGAAGGCGGGCGCCCGTCACATCAACCGCGACCGGATGTGGCACTACACCGAGGGCATCGAGAACTGGAACCCCATCTGGGACAAGCACGGCATCCGGATCCTGCCGGGCCCGTCCTCCCTCTGGCTGGACGCCCGCGGCACGAGGCTGCCGGTGCCGCTCTTCCCGGGCTTCGACACCCTGGGCACCCTCGAACACATCATGCGGTCCGGCCACGGCTACACCTGGTTCGTCCTCGACCAGAAGATCATCGGCAAGGAGTTCGCGCTCTCCGGCTCCGAGCAGAACCCGGACCTGACCGGGAAGTCCGTGCGCGACGTGATCGGCAGGGCGCGCGCCGACGTCCCCGGGCCCGTGAAGGCGTTCATGGACAAGGGCGTGGACTTCGTCGTGGAGAAGGACCTCGGCGCGCTCGTACGCGGGATGAACGCGCTCACCGGCGAGGCACTCATCGACGAGGACGCCCTGCGTCGCGAGATCACCGCCCGGGACCGTGAGATCGCCAACCCCTTCACCAAGGACCTCCAGATCACGGCGATCAACGGCGCCCGCTCCTACCTGGGCGACAAACTGATCCGCACGGCGAAGCCGCACCGCATCCTCGACCCCGCCGCGGGCCCGCTCATCGCCGTACGGCTGAACATCCTGACCCGCAAGTCTCTCGGGGGGCTGGAGACGGACCTGTCCTCCCGCGTCCTGACCGAGGACGGCACCCCGCTGCCCGGGGTGTACGCGGCAGGGGAGGCGGCGGGCTTCGGCGGCGGCGGGGTCCACGGCTACCGCTCCCTGGAGGGCACCTTCCTCGGCGGCTGCATCTTCTCGGGCCGGACGGCGGGCCGTGCGGCCGCGGAGGCGACCGGCTGAGGCCCGCCGCCCGCCCCTCCGGAGGAGCCCCGGGGGCGGCGGGCGGTGACTCCGGCCGGAGGCCGGGAGTGCCGGCCGGTCACTCCAGCAGCTCCACCACCCGGAAGCGCTCCGCCACGATCATCGTGTCGTCGTCCACGGTGAACTCCGGTTCCCCCAGCGCCTCCCGCATCTCCTCGCTGTGCCAGAACGCCTCGTGCCCCGCCCGCCACCCGGCGACCGAGGTGTACCCCTCGCCCTCGTCCAGCGCGTGCCGCAGCCCGACCGACCCCAGCGGCAGCACCTCCACCTCCGTCAGCTCGACCACGGCGACCTCCCGCCCCGCGGAGTCGATGAGCGCGGACCGCTCGCCCACCGGCGGCAGCTCCTCCCGCTCCACCTCGTACTCCGCGAGCAGCCCGGAGGTGGAGACCTTCTCGCCCGAGAGCACGGCCGCGACCAGCTGGTCGCGCAGGGGCCCGGGGAATGCGAGAAGGAAGGGCTTGAGCGGTTCACGGTTCTCCATGGCGGCAGTGTGGCACGCGTCACGTCCGCCCCACCCGTCACATCCGTACGTGCTCGCGAACTGCGTGAATGGTTCAGACCACCCTCGCTGCGCGGTCAACTGTGTGTGAAATGCACGCAGTTGGGGCAGGTCCGGCCTTGACTCGGACCATTGCCTACCGCTTTGCTGTCCGCGATCGTTTGCTCGCACACAGCATCGATATGTGCTCGCGTCATGTCGAAGTGGAAAAGGAAGCCTGCGGATGTCTCCGCCTCCGCCGCCCCTGGGCCGTTCCCGCCGCAAGGGCGTACGTCCGGACCACACCTTCGACCTGGCGCTCGACGACGGCGAACTCATCGACGTAAGAGGGCAGTTCGCCCAGGGCCGCTGGACCCGGGCCCGCTCGCTGCTCGTCGCGACCGGCACCGACTGGGACCGCCGCGGCCACCGGCTCCTCGCCCTCGCCGCAGTCCCGTCCGCCGCCGGGTGGGCGCGCGACTGGCTGCTCGCCGAGCCGGACAGCCGCGACGCCACTACTCTCCTCGCCTGCGCCACCGTCGCCCGTGCCCAGCGCCCCAAGGCCGGCGCAGGTGAGGCGGCCCGGGCACGCGAGGCGTGCCTGGCCGCGGCCGCGCTGGACCCCGTCGACCCCACCCCCTGGCTCGGCCTGATGACGCTGGAGCGCACACACGGCACCCACGAGGCGGCCGCCAGGGACTTCGAGGAGATCCGCGCCCGGCATCCCGAACACCACCACGCCCACCACCTCATGACGGCAGGCCTCGCCGAGGCGCACCCGGAGAGCGACCCGCTCCACGAGGTGTACGACTTCGCCGCCTGGGCCGCCGAGCAGGCCCCGGCCGACTCGCCGCTCGCCGTGCTCCCCGTCGTCGCCCACGCCGAGCGCTACCGCGTCCTGGCCGCGGCCGGTGCCGTGTCCGACGACCCGGCGGCCTCGGGCCACTGGTCGGGGCGGCGGGCCAGACAGGTGATGAAGGCCGCCTTCGACTGGTGGCTCGAATGGGAACGCGAGGACCACCCCCGACACACCGCCGACCTCAACTTCCTCGCCCACGCGAAGATCTGCGAAGGCCGCCCCGCCGAGGCCGCCGCGATCTTCCACCGCATCGGCCTCCACGCGACCGAGGCCCCGTGGTCGTACGCGGGCCGCGACCCGTACCCCGAATTCGTCGCCGCGCGCACCCTCGCGCTCGGTGCCCCCTGACGCACGTTCGTTATCGAGGAAGGGACCACCCCCGCCATGTCGACGGGCAGAACAGATACGAGCGAGACCGGCACGACCGGGACCGCCGGCACCGGCGGGATCAACACCTACAAGGGCGAGGAACGCGCGCTGCGCGCCGACCGGCTCGGCACCCCCGGACTGCTCCTGTCCGTCCTCGCCGCCAGCGCCCCCCTGATGGTCGTCGCCGGGGTGATGCCCACGGTCTTCGGGGTGATGGGCATCGTCGGACAGCCCCTGCTCTACGTCATCCTCGGCATCGTCCTGATGCTGTTCGGCGTGGGTTACGCGGAGATGAGCCGGCACGTCCACAACGCCGGCGCCTTCTACGCGTACATCGCCCGCGGCCTCGGCCCCACGGCCGGCGCGGGCGCCTCGCTCGTCGCGCTGGTCGCCTACAGCGCCATGCAGGTCGGCATCTACGGCATCCTCGGCTTCGAGGTCTCGGGCCTCTTCGCCACGTACCTCGAGATCGACCTCCAGTGGTGGATCCCCGCCCTGGTCGCCGTGGTCGTCGTCGGCGTACTGGGCTGGCTGAAGATCGACCTCAACGCCAAGGTGCTCGGAGTGCTGCTCGTCATCGAGTGCGCCCTCGTCGTGATCTTCGACATCGCCGCCGTCGCCGAGCCCGGCCCCGAGGGACTGTCGCTGCACGCGTTCAACCCCGAGACGCTGACCGGAGCCGGCCTGGGCACCGCGCTCTGCTTCTGCATCGCCGCGTTCGTCGGCTTCGAGCAGGCCCCGGTGTACGCCGAGGAGACCAGCCGCCCGCAGGTCGTCGTGTCCCGCGTGATGTTCCTGGCCGTGGGCTACGCCGCCCTGTTCCTCGCCGTCAGCTCCTGGGCCCTGACCGTCGCCGCGGGCCCCTCGTCCATCGCGGGCATGTCCGTCGAGCAGGGCCCGGGGATGCTCTTCGGCCTCACCGAGGAGCGGCTCGGCGCCACCTTCACCGACGTCCTGCACGTGCTGTTCGTCACCGGCATGTTCGCCGCGCTGCTCAGCTTCCACAACGTGGTGGCCCGCTACGCGTTCGCCATGGGCCGTGAGGGGCTGCTGCCGGCGGGCTTCGGCCGCACCAACAAGGCGAGCGGAGCACCCGCCACCGGCTCCATGCTCCAGTCCGCGCTCTCCGTCGTGATCGTGCTCGCCTTCGCCCTCACCGACGACAACCCGGTCGGCGACCCGACCGCGCCCGTCCTGCACCTGTTCACCTGGATGGGCAATGTCGGTGCGCTCGGCGTCATCGTGCTGATGGCCGCGGCCTCCTTCGCGGTCATCGCGTTCTTCGTACGGCGCGGCGCCGGCCGGGCCCAGGCGCCCCGGCTCGTCGCCTCCGGGCTCGCGGGCCTCGCCCTGCTGGCCATCGCCGTCTTCACCGTCCGGGACTTCGACGTCCTGGTCGGCTCCGGCCCCGGCTCGGTGCTGAACTGGCTGCTGCCAGGCGTCATCGTCCTGGCCCTCGCCGGGGGCCTGGTCTACGGGGCGGTGCTGCGCCGCACCAGGCCCGAGGTGCACGCCAGGATCGGTCTCGGCAACGAGGCGTTCCAGCTGGAGAAGGCGGCGGAGGTCGGTCCCGGCCCGCGCTGATCCCGCGCTGCTCACGGAAGAGTGACGCACACCCGCGGCCCCCTGGTGACAGGCGGCCGCGGGTGTTCGAATGGGCGGGTGAACAGTCCCCCTCCCGACGACGGCGGCACGCCCGTCGGCCGCCGTCTGGTCCTGACGATGCTCGGCCTCGGCGCCGCCGGGGTGGCGGCCGCCCCCGTACTGCAGCGTGCGCTGGAGAACGGGCTGGGCGCCGTAGCCGACAAGGACCCCACCGGCCTCACCGGCCTGCTGCCCAACGGCGGCGGCTTCCGCTACTACTCGGTCGCCACCTCCGTGCCCGAGAGGACCGCCGCCGACTACCGCCTCACCGTGGACGGCATGGTCGACCGTCCGGCGACGTACACGCTCGACACCCTCGGGGAGCTGCCGCAGACGCGCATGGTGCGCGACGTCCAGTGCGTCACCGGCTGGCGGGTGCCCGAGACCCCGTTCGAGGGCGTCAGGCTCTCGGCGCTGCTGGACGCGGCAGGGGTACGGCCCGGCGCGAAGGCGATCCGCTTCACCTGCTTCGACGGCGCCTACAGCGAGAGCCTCACGCTCGAACAGGCACGCCGCCCCGACGTCCTGGTCGCCACGCGCATGCAGGACAAGCCGCTGGCCCACTCCCACGGCGGTCCGGTCCGGCTCTACGTGGCCCCGATGTACTTCTACAAGTCGGCGAAATGGCTCTCCGGGATCACCGTCACCGACTCCGTACGCCCCGGATACTGGGAGGAGCTCGGCTATGACGTCGACGCCTGGGTCGGCCGGTCCAACGGCCGCGACGACGCCCCCACCGTCTGAACCCTCCCCGAGGATCCGGCGCTTCACCACCGCCGAGCGCTGGGTGCACCGCACCACGGCCTGGCTGACACTGCTCTGCGTCGCCACCGCCGCCTGCCTGTACGTCCCCCAGCTCGCCGAACTCGTCGGCCGCCGGCACCTCGTGGTCACCCTGCACGAGTGGTCCGGGCTGCTCGTCCCCGTACCGCTGCTGGCCGGGCTCGTGTCCCGGGCCCTGCGCGCCGACCTCTCCCGGCTCAACCGGTTCGGGCCGCACGACCGGCAGTGGCTGCGGGCCGCCCTGCGCCGCGACCGCACGCCCGGCTCACGGCCGGCCGGGAAGTTCAACGCGGGCCAGAAGCTCTACGCCTCCTGGATCGCGGGCGCCGTGCTCGTCATGCTCGGCACGGGACTGCTGATGTGGTTCACCGGGCTCGCCCCGCTGGTGTGGCGCACGGGCGCGACCTTCGTCCACGACTGGCTGGCCCTCGCGATCGGCATCGTCCTCGCCGGGCACATGGCGAAGGCGCTCGCCGACCCGGAGGCACGCCGTGGCATGCGCACCGGGTCGGTCGAGCGCCTCTGGGCCCGTTCCGAGCACCCGCTGTGGCGGGAGCCGGAGAAGTGAGGCCGGCTACAACACGAGCGACAGCAGCAGGATGAAGCCCAGCGAGACGACGGAGATGATCGTCTCCATCACCGACCAGGTCTTGATCGTCTGCGGGACGTCCATGCCGAAGTACTCCTTCACCAGCCAGAACCCCGCGTCGTTGACGTGGCTGAAGAAGAGCGAACCCGCGCCGACCGCGAGGACGAGCAGTGCGACGTGCGAGGTCGACAGGTCCGCGGCGAGGGGGGCGACCAGACCGGCCGCGGAGATCGTGGCCACGGTCGCCGAACCCGTCGCCAGCCGTATCGCGACGGCGATCAGCCAGCCGAGGAGCAGGGCGGGGATCGACCAGTTCTCGGAGAACTCCAGGATCATCTGGCCGACACCGGCGTCGATGAGGGTCTGCTTGAACCCACCGCCGGCGCCCACGATCAGCAGGATGCCCGCGATCGGGGCGAGCGACTTCTCGACGGTGCTGGAGAGGCGGCCCTTGGTGAATCCGGCCGCACGGCCCAGGGTGAACATGCCGACGATCACGGCGGCGAGCAGCGCGATCAGCGGCGAGCCG
This sequence comes from Streptomyces sp. NBC_01166, assembly GCF_045039765.1. NCBI lineage: Bacteria > Bacillati > Actinomycetota > Actinomycetes > Kitasatosporales > Streptomycetaceae > Streptomyces > Streptomyces sp. NBC_01166. The sequence continues at coordinate 1,817,152 of NZ_CP108613.1, read as the reverse complement.
ATGACGTCGGTGACCCGCTGGACGTGGTTCTCCGGGTCGTCCACCACGATGTCGACGAGTGCCTTGATCAGCATCAGCACGACGGGCAGCAGGATCGTCGCCAGGGTCGCGCCGAAGCTGGGGCGGCGCTCCAGGTCCTCGGACGGACGCTGCGGGATCATCTTCTCCGGCGCCTCGATGTCCACCCAGCGGGCGGCGTACCGGGAGAAGACCGGACCCGCGATGATCACGGTGGGGATGGCCACCAGCACGCCGAGGGCCAGCGTGACACCGAGGTTGGCGCCCAGCGCGTCGATCGCGACCAGCGGGCCGGGGTGCGGGGGGATCAGCCCGTGCATCACGGAGAGACCCGCGAGCGCGGGGATGCCGATCCGCATCAGCGAGTAGTTGCCGCGCTTGGCGACCAGCAGCACCACCGGAATCATCAGCACGATTCCGACCTCGAAGAAGAGCGGAAGCCCGATGATCGAGGCGATCAGCACCATCGCCCACGGCATCGCGCGCCCGCTCGCCTTCGCGAGGATCGTGTCGACGATCTGGTCGGCGCCACCGGAGTCGGCGAGCAGCTTGCCCAGGATGGCACCCAGGGCGATCAGGACACCGACACCCGCGACGGTCGAACCGAGGCCCGCGGTGAAGCTGGCGATGGTCTTCGCCGGGTTGGCCCCCGCGAAGGATCCGAGCGCGAGTGAACCGATGGTCAACGCGAGGAACGCGTGCATCTTGAACTTGGTGATGAGCAGGACGATGACGGCGATGCCCGCCAGTACGGCGATGCCCAGCTGTGCGTTACCGGCCGAAGTGATCGGTTCGACGGCATCCGCTGCCAGCATCTCGACGCTGAGACTGGTCACGGTGGTGATCCTTAGTTCGCGAGCCGGCGCAGCGCGGCGACGGCCCGGTCGGTGATTTCCTCGGGGGTGCCGGACACGTCGACGGAGACGCCCGCCTCGTCCTCCTGCAGCGGCTGCAGGGTGGCGAACTGGGAGTCGAGCAGCGCGGTCGGCATGAAGTGGCCCTTGCGGTCCGCCATGCGGTGTTCGATGAGGGACCGGTCGCCGGTCAGATGCAGAAAGACGGCTCCGGGAGCCTCGGCCCGCAGCCGGTCGCGGTAGGAGCGCTTGAGCGCGGAGCTGCTGACGACGCCACCCAGCTCCGCCCGGCCGTGCGCCCACTGCCCGATCGCGTCCAGCCACGGCCAGCGGTCGTTGTCGTCCAGGGGCGTACCGGCGGACATCTTGGCGATGTTGGCCGGCGGGTGGAAGTCGTCGCCCTCGGCATAGGGGACGCCCAGTGCGTCGGCGAGCAGGGGGCCGATCGTGGTCTTGCCGGTCCCTGCTACGCCCATCACCACGACGACGTGGGGGGTGCTCATTGGTGCCTCGCTGTCTTCTTCGACATCGGTCCGCGACATCGGTCCGTCGCGCTACTGAAACCCATTACATACGACTTATTCAAGAGGCTGTGACATAAACGTCGTACTTTTTGTTCCCTCGGGCCGCCCCGTAGGGTTGTGGGTATGACCACACCTGCCCAGGGGCTCCATACGCATGTGCTGGACACCCTGGGCCTGGAGATCGCGGCGGGGGACTGTCCGCCCGGCCAGGTCCTGCGCACCGACGAGCTCGCCCAGCGGTTCGACGTGTCACGCACCGTCGTACGCGAAGTGGTCCGCGTCCTGGAATCCATGCACCTGGTCGAGTCCCGGCGCCGGGTCGGGGTGACCGTGCGGCCCACCGAGGAGTGGAACGTCTACGACCCCCAGGTCATCCGGTGGCGGCTCGCCGGCTCCGACCGGCCCCGGCAGCTGCGCTCCCTCACCGTGCTGCGGTCCGCCGTCGAACCCGTCGCCGCGGGCCTGGCGGCCCGTAACGCCACCGCCGAGCAGTGCGCCGCGCTCACGGAGTGCGCCCTCGGCATGGTCGCGACCTCGCGGGGCCAGCAGCTGGAGGGCTACCTCCGGCACGACACCGCCTTCCACCGCATCGTCCTCAACGCCTCCGGCAACGAGATGTTCGCGCGGCTCGGCGACGTCGTCGCCGAGGTCCTGGCCGGCCGGACCCACCACCAGGTCATGTTCGAGGACCCGGACCCGGCCGCCGTCACGCTCCACGTCCGGCTCGCCGAAGCCGTACGAGAGGGCGACGCCGAGGGTGCCGAACGGCTGACCAAGGAGATCGCGGTCGGCGCGCTCCACGAACTGGACGTACTGGCCCCATGAGCGGCCCCCCGCCCGGGTACGGTGAGCGGGTTCGATCTTCGGAATGACGGGGCAGTCGGGATGGGAGACCACGGCATGGCGCAGCAGGTACAAGGGGTCATCGCACCGGGGAAGAACGAGCCGGTGCGCGTCGAGACGATCCTGGTCCCGGACCCCGGCCCCGGCGAGGCCGTGGTCAAGATCCAGGCATGCGGTGTCTGCCACACCGACCTGCACTACAAGCAGGGCGGCATCAACGACGACTTCCCCTTCCTGCTCGGCCACGAGGCCGCGGGTGTCGTGGAGTCCGTCGGTGACGGCGTCACCGACGTCGAGCCGGGCGACTTCGTCGTCCTCAACTGGCGCGCGGTGTGCGGCCAGTGCCGCGCCTGTCTGCGCGGCCGCCCCTGGTACTGCTTCGACACCCACAACGCCAAGCAGAAGATGACCCTCCTGGACGGCACCGAGCTCTCCCCGGCGCTCGGCATCGGCGCGTTCGCGGAGAAGACCCTCGTCGCCGCCGGCCAGTGCACCAAGGTCGACCCCGAGGTCTCCCCGGCGGTCGCCGGACTGCTCGGCTGCGGCGTCATGGCGGGCATCGGCGCCGCCATCAACACCGGCCAGGTCGGCCGCGGCGACTCCGTCGCCGTCATCGGCTGCGGCGGCGTCGGCGACGCCGCGATCGCCGGTGCCCGCCTCGCGGGAGCGGCCAGGATCATCGCGGTCGACATCGACGACCGCAAGCTGGAGACGGCGAAGAAGATGGGCGCCACCCACACCGTCAACTCCCGCTCCGACGACCCCGTCGAGGCCATCCGCGCACTGACCGGCGGCAACGGCGCCGACGTCGTCATCGAGGCGGTCGGCCGTCCGGAGACGTACAAGCAGGCGTTCTACGCCCGCGACCTCGCCGGCACCGTCGTCCTCGTCGGAGTGCCCACGCCAGAGATGCAGCTCGAACTCCCGCTCCTCGACGTGTTCGGGCGCGGCGGTTCGCTCAAGTCCTCCTGGTACGGCGACTGCCTGCCCTCGCGTGACTTCCCGATGCTCATCGACCTGCACCAGCAGGGACGACTGGACCTGGGCGCCTTCGTTACCGAGACCATCCAGCTCGGCGAGATCGAGCAGGCCTTCGCCCGGATGCACGACGGTGACGTCCTGCGCTCGGTGGTGGTGTTCTGATGGCCGCCCGCATCGACCAGCTGGTCACCTCCGGCACCTTCGCCCTCGACGGCGGCGAGTGGGACGTCGACAACAACGTCTGGATCGTCGGCGACGACACCGAGGCCGTCGTCATCGACGCCGCCCATGACGCCGCCGCGATCCAGGCGGCGCTCGGCGGCCGTACGCTGCGCGCGATCATCTGCACGCACGCGCACAACGACCACATCGACGCCGCGCCCGCCCTCGCCGACGCGACCGGGGCACCGATCCTGCTGCACCCCGACGACCTGCCGCTCTGGGAGCAGACCCACCCCCACCGGGCCCCCGACGCCGAGCTTGCCGACGGCCAGGAGCTGGAGATCGCCGGAACGCGGCTGACGGTCCTGCACACCCCGGGCCACGCCCCGGGAGCGGTCTGCCTGTACGCCCCGGAGCTGGACACCGTCTTCACCGGCGACACCCTCTTCCAGGGCGGGCCCGGCGCCACGGGCCGGTCCTTCTCGCACTTCCCGACGATCATCGACTCGATCAGGGACCGGCTTCTCGCCCTCCCCCCGGAGACCGCGGTCCGCACCGGGCACGGGGACTCCACGACCATCGGCGCGGAGGCCCCGCAGCTGGAGGACTGGATCAACCGCGGCCACTGAGCGTGGCGGGGCTCACCGGTCCGGCCACGCGGAGAGCCGCAGCCCGCTCTCGAAGCGGCGCGGCTCACCCGTGACCGGGTCGGTGAACTCCAGGACCTTCGCGAGCAGTTGCAACGGCCGCCCGTAGTCCGCGTGCTCCGGCTCGGGCTCCACCACCGGATAGACCGGATCGTTCACCAACGGCAGCCCCAGCGCGTTCATATGGACCCGCAGCTGATGGGTGCGGCCGGTCGCCGGCACCAGCCGGTAGCGGCCGAAGGTGCCCCGGTGCTCGACGAGTTCGATCCGGCTCTCGCTGTTCGCGGTCCCCGGCTCCTCGCGCGCGGCGATGACCCCGCGCTCCTTCACGATCCGGCTCCGCACGGTGCGCGGGAGCGCGAGCTCCGGAGCGTACGGAGCCACCGCCTCGTACTCCTTGTGCACCAGCCGGTCCCGGAACAGCGTCTGGTACGCGCCCCGGTCCCCGGCCCGTACGACACAGAGCACCAGGCCCGCCGTCAGCCGGTCCAGCCGGTGCGCGGGCTGCAGCTCGGGCAGTCCCAGCCCGTCGCGCAGCCGGGCGACCAGCGTCTCGGTGACATGCCGGCCGCGCGGGGTGGTGGCCAGGAAGTGCGGCTTGTCCGCGATCAACAGGTGGTCGTCGCGGTACACGACGCCGATGGGGAACGGCACCGGCTCCTCGGGTGCGAAGTCACGGTGGAACCAGAGGTGGCGCCCGGCCGTATACGGCTCGTCAGCCCGTACCGCACCGCCGTCCGCACCGACGACCCTGCCCTCGGCGAGCATGACGTCCACCCGCGCGGCGCCGATCGCGCCGGCGAACCGGGCCAGGAGGTGGTCCCGGACGGTGGGCCACGCCCCCGCCGGATCCGCCGGGAGCCGCACCCGCACCGGGTCGACGCCCGCGCGCTGGGGGAGCGGGGCGGCGGGAGGCTTCGCCCGTCCTCTCATCGCGTCGGTCCTTGTCGCCGGAGGGGCCCGGGAGGGACGGGCAGGGCCCTCCATCATCCCACCGCGTAGGCCCCCAGCAGACGCTCGTACTCCTCCTGCGTGACCGGCAGCACCGTGCCGTGCCGGGCGCCCGCCGGGAGGGAGTGGTCGGTGGACACGGACCAGTGCCCCGAATCGAGATCGGTGCTCTCGAAGGGGACGTAGCCCCGGCCGCCGAATTCGTCGATGAGCAGGTACCACTTCTCCTCGGTGTTGGACTTGAAGACAGCCGGGCCCTCGCCGCGCTCGACCGCGCCCTTGCCGACGCAGTCAGCGACGAGACCGTAGGCGCCGGAGGTCAGCTCCTGGGACTTCTCCACGGTGATGAACTTGGAACAGGGGGTGTCCGACGACGGGTTCCGCTCATCCTTGGTGAACCGGTAGTAGCTGCCGTCGTGACGGATGACCGTCGAGTCGATCACCGAGTATCCGGGGTCGTGCCATACGGCCGGCTCGCTGAAGGTGCGGAAGTCGCGCGTCGTCGCGTACATCATCTTGTTGTAGGTGCTGCCGGTGTGTTCCGGGTCGTCGGGGGCGTAGATCTTCGAGGCCCAGAAGACGACGTACGAGCCGAGCTCCTCGTCGTAATAGGCCTCGGGTGCCCAGGTGTTGCCCGCGGTCTCCGGCGCCACCTCGACCAGCCGCCGGTCCGTCCAGTTCACCAGGTCCTCGGACTCCCAGACCATCACCGACCTGCTGCCGGTGCGCTGCACCTGGTCCCAGCTGCCGCCGCTGCCCCCGTACATCCGGAGGTCGGTGGCGATCTGGTAGAACGTGTCGCCCTCCGGGGAGCGGATGATGAACGGGTCGCGGAGCCCGCCGGTGCCGAGATCCGAGGTGAGCACCGGCTCGCCGCCGTTCAGCTCCTGCCAGTGCAGGGCGTCGTCACCCCGGCTGAGCGACATGCGTATCTGCTCGCCGTCGGCGGTGCCCTCACCGGTGAAGTAGCTCATGGCATAGCCGGTGTAGGCCTGCTTCCGGGGCAGTTCGGGCACGGAGGCGGTGAACGTGCGGCGCGTGGCGGCCCTCCCGCGCGTGACGACCGCGGTGAGCTTCACCCGCTCCGGGCCCGCGCCGGGTTCCGGGCGGTGCACGATCCCCGTCGCGTCGATGACGCGGGGCTTGTGGGACCTCCAGGTGACGGAGGTGCCGTGTGCGCCGTCGACGGGCAGCGTCAGGTTGCCGCGTACGTCGCCGAGTCCGTGGACCGTGAGCGAGGTGGCGGCCCGTGCGGTGGCGGCCCGGTCGCCCGTCGGGGCGGGCCCTGCCTGAGCCGTGCCGGCGGGGAACGCGAGCAGACCGACGACGAGGGACAGCAGGGGCAGCAGAGGGCCGAAGGCTCTCCCGGTGAGGTGCGGACGCATGACTCTCCCGACGGTCGTTCGAAATATCGGACTGCGTTCGTGGAATCGGACCGACGTTAGGGCCGCCGATGACCCCCGTCAAGAGGTCCGGAGAAAGCTGTTCGCACCGTAGAAAGCGCTTGCGCGACCGCGTATGGTCTGGCCCCGCTGAATCCATTCAACCCAGGAGACCCGCCATGCGCCGAGCCGGATCCGTACTGCTGGCCGCCTGCACCGCCGCCGCGGCCCTGACCACCCTGGCGGCCGCTCCCGCCGGAGCCGAGGGCCGCGTCGCGGCCGGGCGGGACCACTGCACCGGTACCGCGCCCGTCGTCTGCCACTTCGACGTCGCCCCCGGCACCTACCGTGTCCGGGCCGTCCTCGGGGGTGGTGCGGAGGCCGGCTCCACGGCGGTCACCGCGGAGTCCCGCAGATCCGTGCTCGCCGAGACCCCGAACGCCCCCGGCAGGACCCTCCGCCGCACCTTCACCGTGGATGTGCGCGACCCCGAGGGCGAACCCACCGGGGCCACCGGCAGCCCGGGGCTCGACCTCACCTTCGGCGGCGCCGCCCCGCAGCTCGCCTCGCTGCACGTCGAGCGCGCCCGGGTGCCCCAGATCCTGCTCGCCGGCGACTCCACCGTCTGCGATCAGCCGGGTGACCCCTACTCGGGCTGGGGCCAGCAGCTCCCGCAGTACCTCACCGACCGGCTGTCCGTGGCCAACTACGCCGACTCCGGCGAGAGCTCGCAGACGTTCCGGGACAACCCCGCGCTCTTCCCCGCCCTCCGGAGCCGTATCCACCACGGCGACCTCGTGCTCATCCAGCTCGCCCACAACGACAAGCAGACCGACCGCGAGACCTACCGCGCCAACCTCACCGCGATGATCGAGGGCGTACGGGCCGATGGCGGGCGCCCCGTGCTCGTCACGCCGATCGTCCGCCGCTGGTTCAACGCCGACGGCACCCTCGACAACGGCACCGCGCTGCTGGTCAACGGGCTGGGCGTCGACCTGCCCACCGAGGTGCGTGCGCTCGCCGCCGAGCAGCACACCCCGCTCGTCGACCTCACCGCCCTCACCAGGGCCCGGGTCGAGGGGCTCGGCCCCGAGGGGTCCAAGGCGCTCTACCTCTACGACGAGAAGCGCGACAACACCCACACCTCGGCGCGCGGTGCCACCGAGTACGCCGCGCTCGTCGTCGGCGAACTGCGGGCGCAGGAACTGGTCCCGGCGCGCGCGGTCCGGTGAATCCCGCTCCACGCCGTTCCCCACGAGAAGTCCCCGAGCGATATCCCCACGAAAGTTTCCGGGTGAGCTCCCCACGTGAGAGGCGATACCCATGAGCCGAGCCGAAGTGCCCAGCCGCAGGACCATGCTGAGGGGAGCCCTGGCGGCGGGGGCACTCACCGCCGCGCCCGGCGTCGCACACGCCGCCGAAGGGCGGGCCCCGTACCGCAATCCGCTGGTCGAGCAGCGCGCCGACCCGCACATCACGCGGCACACCGACGGCCGCTACTACTTCACCGCCAGCGTCCCCGAGTACGACCGGATCATCCTGCGTTCCTCCCGCACCCTGCGCGGCCTCAGCACCGCCAGGGAAGCGGTGATCTGGACCAGGCACGCCACCGGGGACATGGCCGCCCACATCTGGGCGCCGGAGCTCCACCGCATCGACGGCAAGTGGTACGTCTACTTCGCCGCGGCCCCGGCCGACGACGTGTGGAAGATACGGATCTGGGTGCTGGAGAACGCGAACCCCGACCCGTCCCGCGGCACCTGGACCGAAAAGGGTCAGCTCACCACCGCCTGGGACACCTTCTCCCTCGACGCCCACACCTTCACCCACCGCGGCGACCGCTACCTCGCCTGGGCGCAGTACGAGCCGGGGCTCGACAACAACACCGGGCTCTTCCTCTCGCGGATGGCCGGCCCCCTCACGCTGACCGGGCCTCAGATCCGGCTCAGCACACCCGAGTACGCCTGGGAATGCGTCGGCTTCAAGGTCAACGAGGGGCCGGCGGTGATCAAGCGGAACGGCCGTGTCTTCATGACGTACTCCGCGAGCGCGACCGACGCCAACTACTGCATGGGCCTGCTCACCGCCGACTCCCGCAGCGATCTGATGGATCCGCGTTCCTGGGCCAAGTCCCCGGAGCCCGTCTTCGCCGGCAGCGAGGAATCGGGTCAGTACGGCCCCGGCCACAACTCCTTCACCGTCGCCGAGGACGGCCGCACGGACGTGCTCGTCTACCACGCCCGGCCGTACGAGGAGATCACCGGCGATCCGCTGCACGACCCCAACCGCCACACCCGTGTCCAGCCGTTCGGCTGGCGTGCGGACGGCACTCCCGACTTCGGGGTCCCCGTGCGCTCGTGAGGGTGTGTCCCGGCCAGTTGAGGCAGAGGCGTTGACCCGCTGCGACGTCCTGCCTATCTTGCGTTCGAAGTTCTGGTCAATGTCCGATATGTCGAACAGTGATCCCTGGAGCGTCCATGCCGCACCCGCACCTGTGGCCGAGACTCACCGTCCCGGTCATCGCCCTCCTGCTCGGCACGCTGGTGGCAGCACCCACCCGCGCCGACGACGGTCCGTCCCGGGCGGACGCGACCGACTACTCCCTCACCGTCCACCCCGACCGCACGGGCCCCGCCATCAGCGAGTCGATGTACGGCGTCTTCTACGAGGACATCAACCACGCGGCGGACGGCGGCCTCTACGCCGAACTCGTCCAGAACCGGTCCTTCGAGTACGACCGCGCCGACAACGCCGCGTACTCACCCATGACCGCGTGGAGCGAGACCTCGGTCGCCGGCGGCACGGGAACCGCCACGACCGTGGACGACGGCCGGCGGCTCAACGAACGCAACCGGCGCTATCTCCGCCTCGACCTGGACGGCGCGGGAGACCGCGGAGCAGGCTTCGGAGTCATCAACTCCGGTTACAACCAGGGCCTGACCCTGCGCAAGGGAAAGCGTTACGACTTCTCCGTATGGGCCCGCACCGACCGCCCCGAGGGCACCTCCCTGACCGTCGGGGCGGCCACGGCGGACGGCACCGCCCTCGCCGCGCCCCTGCGCGTCACGGCTCGCGGCGACCGCTGGACCAAGTACACCGGAACTCTCACCGCTCGCACCTCCGCGGCGGACGGCCGCCTCACCGTCACGGCGGGCGGCAGCGGCACCGTACGGCTCGACATGATCTCGCTCTTCCCCCACGACACCTACAAGGGCCGGGCGAACGGCCTGCGCAAGGACCTCGCGGAGAAGACCGCCGCGCTGGACCCCGGCTTCCTGCGCTTCCCCGGAGGCTGCCTCGTCAACACCGGCAGCCACGAGGCCTACGAGGCTCCCGGCTGGGAGCGCAAGCGCTCCTACCAGTGGAAGGAGACCATCGGCCCGGTCGAGCAGCGTCCCGTAAACGCCAACTTCTGGGGCTACAACCAGACCTACGGCCTGGGGTACTACGAGTACTTCCAGTTCGCCGAGGACATCGGGGCGATGGCCCTGCCCGTCGTGCCCGCCCTCGTCACCGGCTGCGGCCAGAACAAGGCGACCGACGACCCCGAAGTGCTGGAGCGGCACATCCAGGACACCCTCGACCTGATCGAGTTCGCCAACGGCCCGGCGCGCTCCACCTGGGGGGCCAAGCGTGCCGCGATGGGCCACCCCGCGCCGTTCGGCCTCACCCACCTCGAGGTCGGCAACGAGGAGAACCTCCCCGACGAGTTCTTCGCCCGCTTCACCGAGTTCCGCGAGGCGATCGAGGCCAGGTACCCCGACATCACCGTGATCAGCAACTCCGGCCCGGACGACAGCGGCGCCACCTTCGACCGGGCCTGGCAGCTCAACCGGGACGCGGATGTCGCCATGGTCGACGAGCACTACTACAACAGCCCGCAGTGGTTCCTCGAGAACAACGCGCGTTACGACGCCTACGACCGCCAGGGACCGAAGGTGTTCCTCGGTGAGTACGCCTCCCTCGACAACAGGTTCTCCAACGCCCTCGCGGAGGCCGCCTACATGACGGGCCTGGAACGCAACGCCGACGTCGTGGAGCTCGCCTCGTACGCCCCGCTGCTCGCCGACACCAACGACGCGCAGTGGCGGCCCGACATGATCTGGTTCGACAACGAGAAGTCATGGGGGTCGGCCAACTACGAGGTGCAGAAGCTCTTCATGAACAACGTCGGTGACCGCGTCGTGCCGAGCACCTCCTCCCCGACACCCGCCACCACGGAACCGATCACCGGCGCCGTCGGCCTGTCGACCTGGGCCACCAGCGCCGCGTACGACGACGTCGAGGTCACCGCGGAGGACGGCACCCGGCTGATGGGCGACGACTTCTCCGGCGGCGACGCGCAGTGGGCGAAGGCCGCCGGACGCGGCTCCTGGGCCGTCCAGGACGGGGCGTACGTCCAGTCCGACGAGAGTGCCGAGGACACCCTGGTCACGGCGGGGGACACCGGCTGGCAGAACTACGACATGAAGGTCGAGGCCACCAAGAAGTCGGGCAAGGAGGGCTTCCTCGTCGCCTTCGGGGTCAAGGACACCGGGAACACCTACTGGTGGAACCTCGGCGGCTGGGGCAACACCCGCTCCGCCGTGGAGAAGGCGGTCGACGGCGCCAGGCAGACGATGACCGAGGACACCACCACGATCGAGACGGGGCGCACGTACGACATCCGCATCCAGGTGCGCGGCCGGCAGGTCACCCTCTTCCTCGACGGCGAGCGGTGGGGCACCTTCACCGACGACAAGCCCGCCGAACCCTTCCGGCAGGTGGTCACCCGCGACGACGCCACCGGCGAGCTCGTGGTCAAGGTGGTCAACGCCCAGGCATCGGATGCCAGGACCCGGATCGACCTGGGGGCGGAGCCGGCCTCACGGACCGCCCGGGTCACCACGCTCCAGGCCGCCCCGGACGCGGTGAACACCGCCGACGACCGGCAGGTGGCTCCACGGAAATCGACCCTGCGGGTCGACGGACGTGTACTCACCCACACCTTCCCGGCACATTCCGTGACCTTCCTGCGCATCAGGGAGTAGGACCGGAAAAGCGAAAACCCCCAGGATGACCTGGGGGTTTTCTGCTGGTGTCCGAGGGGGGACTTGAACCCCCACGCCCGATAAAGGGCACTAGCACCTCAAGCTAGCGCGTCTGCCATTCCGCCACCCGGACAAGGTGTCTGTCTCGCGGGCCCTGGCCCGTTCCGACGTGGAAAACCATAGCAAACATTCGAGGGTGCTCGATCACGCCCCTGCCATGTGAAAGGCGCATGACGGGGGCCGGGCGGCCTTGGGCAGGCGGGGTCGGGCGCGCGAGGATGAGGGGGAGCACCACCGCGACAGTGGAAGGAAGCAGCGTGAGCGAGACCAACACGGCCCGGGCCGGCATCGGCGAGACCGCCGAGAATGAGGTCGTGGACCTCTGTCGTGACCTGATCCGGATCGACACCAGCAATTACGGCGACCACTCCGGCCCCGGAGAACGGGCCGCCGCCGAGTACATCGCCGAGAAGCTCGCCGAGGTCGGGCTGGAGCCGAAGATCTTCGAGTCCCACAAGGGCCGTGCCTCCACCGTGGCCCGGATCGAGGGCGAGGACCCCTCCAAGCCGGCGCTGCTGATCCACGGGCACACCGACGTCGTGCCGGCCAACGCGGCGGACTGGACGCACGACCCGTTCTCCGGCGAGATCGCGGACGGGTGTGTGTGGGGACGCGGCGCGGTCGACATGAAGGACATGGACGCGATGACCCTCGCGGTCGTCCGCGACCGCATGCGCAGCGGCCGCAAGCCCCCGCGCGACATCGTGCTGGCCTTCCTGGCCGACGAGGAGGCGGGCGGCACGTACGGGGCGCGCCATCTCGTCGACAACCACCGGGACCTCTTCGACGGCGTCACCGAGGCGATCGGTGAGGTCGGCGGCTTCTCCTTCACCGTCAACGAGAACCTGCGCCTCTATCTGGTGGAGACGGCGCAGAAGGGCATGCACTGGATGCGGCTCACCGTGGACGGCACCGCCGGTCACGGCTCCATGACCAACAACGACAACGCCATCACCGAGCTCTGCGAGGCCGTCGGCCGGCTGGGCCGGCACAAGTGGCCGGTCCGGGTGACCAAGACCGTACGGTCCTTCCTCGACGAGCTGTCCGACGCCCTGGGCACCCCGCTCGACCCGGAGGACATGGAGGCGACGCTCGCCAAGCTCGGTGGTATCGCCAAGATGGTCGGCGCCACCCTGCAGAACTCCGCCGCCCCCACCATGCTCGGCGCCGGCTACAAGGTGAACGTGATCCCCGGACAGGCCACCGCGCACGTGGACGGGCGCTTCCTGCCCGGTTACGAGGAGGAGTTCCTGGCCGACCTCGACCGGATCCTCGGGCCGCGGGTCAAGCGTGAGGACGTGCACGGCGACAAGGCGCTGGAGACGAGTTTCGACGGGTCCCTGGTGGACGCGATCCAGCTCGCTCTCAAGGCCGAGGACCCGATCGCCCGTGCCGTGCCCTACATGCTGTCCGGCGGCACCGACGCGAAGTCCTTCGACGACCTCGGCATCCGCTGCTTCGGCTTCGCCCCCCTGAAGCTGCCGCCGGAGCTGGACTTCGCGGGCATGTTCCACGGTGTGGACGAGCGGGTGCCGGTGGACGGCCTGAAGTTCGGCGCCCGGGTGCTCGACCGGTTCATCGACCACTCCTGAGCCCCTCGGTCGACCGAATTCGCCTGCCTGTACGCACCTCACCGGAAAGGGTGAAAGGCATCCGGCGCTCGTAGCCCCCTCACTCCCTCCTCGTTACAAGTGATGCGGTCCGCGGCTGGGACCGCACTTGTCAATCAGGAGGAATAATGATCAAGAAGGTCGTCGCAATCGCGGCTGCTACCGGTGGTCTCGTGCTCGCGGGTGCGGGTATGGCTTCCGCCGACGCCGGCGCCCAGGGTGCCGCCATCGGCAGCCCCGGCGTGCTCTCGGGCAACGTCGTTCAGGTGCCGGTCCACGTTCCGGTGAACGTGTGCGGCAACACGATCTCCGTGATCGGGCTGCTGAACCCCGCCTTCGGCAACACCTGCGTCAACGCGTGACGATGCGCGTCAACCCGTAAGGGTTTGAGTCCGGTCGGCCTCGGGGTGCGCGCCATGCACCCCGAGGCCGCTGGGCATTCGGCCCCCGGCACGGCTGTGCCCGGGGCATTTCGGTAGGCAGAAGGCAGGAAGACAACCTATGCGACAGGTCACACGCAAAGGCCTGATCACCATGGCAGCGGCGGGCGGAGTGCTCGCGCTCGGCGGCGGTTACGCGCACGCCGACGCGGGAGCGGCCGGCGCCGCGTCGGGTTCACCGGGAGTGCTCTCGGGGAACTCGATCCAGGTCCCGATCGACGTACCCGTCAACGTGTGCGGAAACTCCGTGGACGTCGGCGGTCTGCTCAACCCCACGAGCGGGAACGACTGCGGAAACGGAACTTCGGAGTCCGGCCACGCGCACAGCTCCGACGGCGGCGCCTCGTCCGGTCACGGCTCCGGCAGCCGGGCGTCCGGGCACGAAGAGGCGGGCGACAGCGGGGCGGGGACGGGCAGGCACCGCGCCTCCGGCACCTCGGCCCAGGCGGAGACGAAGGGGTCCCCCGGGATCCTCTCCGGCAACCAGGTGCAGGCGCCGGTGGAGATCCCGCTGAACGTCTGCGGCAACAGCGTCACCGTGGGCGGGCTGCTCAACCCGGTCTTCGGCAACGGCTGCGAGAACGACACGGAGACGGTCCCGCCTCCCGTCGTGCCGCAGACGCCGCACACCCCGGAGAAGCCGGTCACGCCGGACGCCCCTCCGGCCCCCGAGACCCAGCTGGTGACGGGCGAGCAGCTCGCTCACACCGGCGGGGGCGGGCTCGACCTGCTCATCCCGGCGAGCGCGGGCATGCTCCTCGCAGGTGCGGGCACGGTCCTGTACCGGCGTTCGCGCGGCGCCGCACAGCGGTAGCGCGGCAGCGGTCCGACGAGCGGGTTCCGCGCACGCGGGACCCGCTCCGTCCTACCAGGTGGGCCGGAGCTGGCGGATGATGCGGCGGCGCAGCCGCACCCGGCGGCTGCCGTCACGGCGCAGCGTCAGTCGGTCCAACTCCCAGTGCCCGTACTCGGCATGGTCGGTCAGCAGGCGGGCCGCCTCCTTGCGGGACACCCCGCGCGGCACGTACACGTCGATGAATTCGTATTCCGGCATCGCATCTATTGTGCGGGCAGACCCCCGGTACGGATAGCGTCTGTCCTATGTCTGATGCTGCGCAGCCCACCGCTGCCGAGGTACGCGCCGCCGCCGATGCCGTCAAAACCGCGCTCGACCGCCACCTCCAGGCAGTCGAACGCCGTACCGGGGACGACGACCCCGCCGTCTACGACGCGTTCAACGCACTGGCCGCTGCGGCCGAGGTCTACGACGAACTGCTCTACGACCGCTACGACGAGGTCACCCCCTTCGAGATCCCCGCCGCGGAGGACTCCCTCCCGCCCTACGCGGGCCCGGAGGAGCCGCACGCCGTCAGCGTGCTGATCAGGCGCGACTACGCGGTGGCGGAGCCCACACGGCTGCTCGCCCAGGCCCAGCGGCTCGCCGACCTCGATCCGGACGGACAAAACGGGGGCACCGGCGCCGGGCCGGCCGCCGGTGCCGGCGTGCATGCCGCGCTGGGAGTGGTGTTCGGCGAGTACGAGGCGGACGAAATCGCGTCCCGGCACAAGGAGTTCGGCCTGGAGGAGGGCGACTCCACCCTCTGGGTCTCCGCCGTGGAGGAGCTGCCCGAGCCGGGGGAGTGGCTCGGCGCGCCGTTCGACGAGGCGGATCCCGCGATGGTGGTCTGCCGCTTCGACGTCAGCTCCGTCTTCGACGAGGAGGACGAGCTGGACGGGGACCTGGACGACATCGTCCCGGACCGCGCCTGATCCCACCGTCCGCCGGCCCGGGCGCGCAGGCGCACCCGGGCCGGCGTCCGACGTCCCGCGAGGCGTCGGAGCCCAGGGACGGGCCTACGAGGCGTCCGGAGTGGGCAGCGCCTCCAGCAGGGGCCGCAGCCGGGTCGTCCGCTCCTGGGCGGGCACCTCGGCCACCGCGCGCGGCAGGGCCTGGTCCACGCCGTGCACCACGGACAGGTGCCGCTCCCCACGGCTGAACGCCGTGTACACCCAGGGCCTGCTGAGTCCCTGGGCGGCGTCGCCGGGCAGGACGACGACAGCGGCGGGCCAGCGCATCCCGGCCGCCTGGTGGGCGCTGAGCGCCCAGCCGTGGCGTACCGAGCTCTCCACCCGGTCCTGCGGTACGACGACGGGCGTGCCCGCACAGTCCAGGTGCAGGCCCTCGGCGTCGGCCGAGACGACCGAGCCGGGCACCGCCCTGCCGGGCGAGGGGACGTGGACCACGCGGTCGCCGGGGTCGAAGCCGCCGAACCGGCCCGGACCCGGATTGAGCCGCTGCTTGAGCGCGGCGTTCAGGGCGGTCGTGCCCGCCGAGCCGCCGTGCCCGACCGTGATCACCTGGGTGTCGGAGGAGGGTACGCCGATGGCGCGCGGCACCGAGTCGGCCACCAACTGCACCGTGCGGTGGACGGCCTCGCCCGCGTCCCGCACGGGCACGATCACCACTTCCTTGCCGGGCGCCTCGACCTGGGCGAGCTCCCCGGCCCCGATGCCGGAGACCAGCTCGCCGATCGGTCCGGGGTCGGGCGTGCGCGAGACCACGTGCGGACAGGCCCGAGCCGCGATCACATCGGCGAAGACCCGGCCCGCACCGGCCGACCCGAGCACTCCCGGGTCGCCGCTCAGGATCAGCCGCGTCCCGTCGGCGAGCGACTCCACCAGCATCGCGGCCGTCTCCACGTCGAGCTGCGGGGCGTCAAGCACCACCAGCACGTCGAGCGCGAACGCGCCGTCCGCGTCCCGGCCGGGCCCGCCCTCGCCGGAGAGCAGGGCGGAGAGCGTGACGGCGGAGCCCGGGTCACCGACCGCGGCCGCCAGCCTGCGCCTCCCGTCCTCGCTGTGGGTGGTGCCCAGGGCCCGCAGCCCGAGGCCGTGCGCGGCGGCGACGAGGGCGGCGGGCTCGGCCCGGGCGGTCTCGCCCCCGCTGTGGGCGACCAGGCCCGCGGTCGCGGCGGCCCGGATCAGCTCGCCCGCCGAAGGGGACGGGGCGGCGGCAGCGGCCTCCGCCCAGTCGGCACCCTTCTCGCAGGTGTTGACGAGGCGTGCCAGCCCGTCGGCGAGGCTCTCCTCGGCCAGGGCGTACCGGTCGAGGCCCAGCAGCACCGTGACCGGCTCCTCGTCCCCCCGCGTGCCGTCCTCGGGCGTCTCCCCGGCCTCCTCGGCGCCCTCCGGCTCCGTGGCGCCGTCGTCGGCCTCGTCGTCCTGGAAGACCAGCACGACGCCCTCGGCGGCGGCCTGCTGGACGGCCTCCCCGGGATCGGTCACCGCGAATCCGGCGAGCGCCGTCCGCACCTCGTCGGCGTCCATCGCCGTGTGGCCGCGCAGCGCCGCCCGCTCCAGCAGCCAGCCCACCAGGGCCGCCGTGCGCCGCTCGTCGTCGGGCCCGCACCCGTCGCCCAGCAGCGCCCGCGCGAAGCCGTCCGCCTGCTCGGGCCGCACGCCGGGCACGGACAGCAGCTGCCACGGGTCCTCCCGGAGGACACCCGCGGCCCCTTCGCCGAGCCGGGCGGCGGCAGGGCCGGCCAGCGCCCCGGGGGCCCCGCCCTCGGCGAGCACCTCCGCGACCGAGGCGGCGGCCTCGGGGGACGCGGCCCGGTGCGCCTGCCGCTCCGGGGCCGGGGAGGGACGCACGGGCGCGGCCGGGGCAGCGGGGGCCGCCCGGCGGGGTGCGGGCGCCGAGGCGGGCGAGTCGAAGAAGGCGGTGCCCGGCTTCTCGCCGCTCTCCACCGCGCGGACCGCCGCGAGCAGATCCGCCGCCGGCCCGCTCAGCTTCGTCCCCGCCGCGATAGGCGCTTCCTTCTCGGCCTTGCGCTGCTCGATCCGCTCGCGCAGCTCGCGCTGCGCGGCCAGCTCCGCCTCGGCCTCCGAGAGGGCGGGCGCGGGGGAAGCAGCGGGCGCCCCGGGAGCCTGCTCCAGGTCCTGTGCGCCCTCCGTGCCGTCGTCCGCCACCTCCGCGCTCCCCGCGCCGCCCTCGTCGGGCGTGCCGGGCGCGTCGGCGGCCTGGGTAACGGCGTCCTCGACGGCCTCGTGGTCCTCGGCCGCGGGATCCGGGGATTCTCCCCGGGGATGCGCAGTCACAGCGTGCTCCAGTCCTGGTCGGGATAGCGGTGCACGGGCGCCGACACATCGTCGAGCGCCTGGCAGATCTCGTCAGGAAGACTAAGCGCCTCCACTGACAACGCCTCGGTCAGCTGCTGCGCGTTGCGCGCGCCGACGACCGGAGCCACCACTCCCGGCCGGTCGCGCACCCAGGCGAGCGCGACCTGGAGGGGCGTCGTGGCGAGGCCGTCGGCGGCCGTGGCCACCGCGTCCACGATCCTGCCCGCCGCCTCGTCGAGGTACGGCTCGACGAAAGGGGCCAGCTGCTCGGAGGCCCCCCGCGAGCCGGACGGCGTGCCGGTGCGGTACTTGCCGGTCAGCACACCGCGGCCCAGCGGTGACGACGGCAGCAGCCCCACCCCGAGGTCCAGCGCCGCCGGCAGCACCTCCCGCTCGACGCCCCGCTGGAGCAGCGAGTACTCCATCTGCGTACACGCCAGCCGGGTGCGCAGCCCGGGCGCGGCGAGCTGCCAGGTCGCCGCCTTGGCCAGCTGCCAGCCGCTGAAGTTGGACACTCCGGCGTACCGGACGCGCCCCGAGGACACGGCCAGGTCCAGTGCCTGCAGGGTCTCGTCCAGCGGTGTCACGGGGTCGAAGGCGTGGATCTGCCACAGATCGACGTAGTCCGTCCCGAGCCGCCGCAGGGACGCGTCGAGCGCGGCGAGGAGATGCCCCCGCGATCCGTCGAAGCGGCGGTAGGGGTCGGGCACGCTGCCCGCCTTGGTCGCGACGACCAGGTCCTGCCGTGGCACCAGATTGTCCAGAAGGCGCCCCAGCAGGCGTTCGGCCTCCCCGCCGCCGTAGACGTCGGCGGTGTCGACGAGGGTGCCGCCCGCATCCCAGAAGGCCTTGAGCTGGTCCGCGGCGTCGTGTTCGTCGGTGTCCCGGCCCCATGTGAGGGTGCCCAGCCCGATCCGGGACACACGAAGGCCGGTACGGCCGAGATGCCTCTGCTCCATGGGCGCTGAGATTACTGGCCGAGGCACCACGGGGTGGAGGCCTGTGGACAACCCTCGCCCCCGGGCGAGCCTGCCGGATTCCGGCGCCCCGCGCTAGAGTCCGGGGCACAGGAACGTTACTGATCAGTAGAGGGAGCGTGGGTATGCGGCTCGGCATCAATCTCGGTTACTGGGGTGCGGGGATGGACGGCGACAACCTCGCCGTCGCCCAGGAGGCCGACCGGCTCGGCTACGACGTCTGCTGGGCGGCCGAGGCGTACGGCTCCGACGTGCCGACAGTGCTCGCCTGGGTCGCAGCCCGGACCGAGTCGATCGACGTGGGCTCCGCCATCATGCAGATCCCGGCCCGCCAGCCCGCCATGACGGCCATGACCGCGGCCACCCTCGACTCGCTCTCCGGGGGCCGTTTCC
This sequence comes from Streptomyces sp. NBC_01166, assembly GCF_045039765.1. Lineage (NCBI taxonomy): Bacteria > Bacillati > Actinomycetota > Actinomycetes > Kitasatosporales > Streptomycetaceae > Streptomyces > Streptomyces sp. NBC_01166. Next base: position 1,798,161 of record NZ_CP108613.1, on the reverse strand, counting down.
GTCTGGGCCTCGGCGTCTCCGGACCACAGGTCTCCGAGGGCTGGTACGGCGTCAAGTTCGACAAGCCGCTGGCCCGCACCCGCGAATACGTCGAGATCGTGCGCAAGGCGATGTCCCGGGAGCGCCTGTCCTACGAGGGCGAGCACTGGACGCTGCCGCTGCCCGACGGCCCGGGCAAGCCCATCAAGCTGACCGTCCACCCGCAGCGCGAGCACATCCCGCTCTACATCGCCGCGATCGGCCCGAAGAACCTGGAGCAGACCGGCGAGATCGCCGACGGGGCCCTGCTGATCTTCCCCTCCGCCGACCACCTGGAGGAGACCGCGGTGAAGCACCTGCGGGCCGGGCGGGAGAAGGCCGGGAAGACGATGGACGGCTTCGACGTCTGTCCCACCGTGCCGCTCGCCATCGGCGACGACATCAACGGTCTCGCCGACATGTTCCGCCCGTACACCGCGCTCTACGTCGGCGGCATGGGCAGCCGCAAGCAGAACTTCTACAACCAGCTCGCCCAGCGCATGGGCTACGAGAAGGAAGCCGCCGAGATCCAGGACAAGTACCTGTCCGGGGACAAGGCCGGCGCCGCGGCCGCCGTACCGCACCAGCTGATCGACCAGACCACGCTGCTCGGCTCGGTGGACCGGATCGCCGACCGTATGCAGGCCTACGCGGCCGCCGGCGTCACGACGCTGACCCTCGCCCCGGCGGGCTTCACGCTCGACGAGCGGCTCGCGGCCCTGCGCGCCGGAACCGACGCCCTGGAGCGTTCCGGCCTCGCCGCTTGAGCAGCCGGCACAGCACTACGGCCGTGGTGGGGGCTCGGGGGTCCTCCCCGCCACGGCCGTCGCACGGAACAACGCCCCGCACGGCTCCCGGGTTACGCCCCGTACTCCTCCCGGGACGCCGGGGCAGGTCCGGCCGCCGCCGGGCGCCCGTTCGGCCCTGCCGGGCCCGTCCCGTGTTGCCTACCGACGCGTACCGAATTTGACTGTGCCTCTGCGGACACCGGTGCGAAAGGTGGCAGTGATGCTCTCGGCTAAGAGTCTGTTCCAGGAGATTCTCGACAACGACGAGTCGTTCCGGTTGTTCTGCTCGATCGCCGCAGGCGGGGAGACGCAGGGCGGCTGGGAGAACGGTCGCATCGCCGCGCTCGTCCCCCCGGGACTGCGTGAGCTGGCGCCCAAGGTCGCCCGCCACGGTGCCGACGAGGACAAGCACGGCCGGATCTTCAACGCCCTGCTGAAGCAGCGCGGACTCCAGCCGGTGACGGTGCCGTACGAGACCGACTACACCCTCCTGCTGGAGCGCCACGGCATCGGCCTGGCACACGACCGGCTCAGCCGTGAGGAGCCGCTCACCGAGCGGGACATCATCGTCTACCTGGCCCACAGCAGGGTCACCGAACAGCGGGCGTCCGAGCAGATGCGGCTCCTGCTCAAGCACTTCGCCGGGCACCCCGTCCTCGGACGCGCCGTGAAGATGATCTCCCGGGACGAGGACAACCACCTCGCCTACTGCCACGAGGAGCTCCTCCGCTTCGCCGGGGCCGGACACGGACGGACGATCCAGTCCGTCCTGCGGGAGTGCGCCCAGGCCGAGATCCGCGTGTACCGCGACGTCAGCATCGCCGTGATGAGGCACATGGGCACCGTGCTGGGCTGGCCCCGCGCCAAGTTTGCCGTACTCGTCGCGGGCATCCACGCGATGCACGCCTACGAGCGGCTGGTGGGATGGCGGCGCATGGTGAGCCTCGAACAGCCCGCCCTGCGCGACGCGCTCGGCGGCCCCGCCGTCCCCGAGAACGAGTACGCCTGAGGCGCTCTACAGCCAGCCTCGGCGCTTGAACAGGCGGTACAGCCCGGCCACCGCGACGCCCATCAGCGCGATCACCGCCGGGTAGGTCCACGGCCAGCCGAGTTCGGGCATGTGCTCGAAGTTCATGCCGTAGATCCCCGCCACCATGGTGGGTACGGCGGCCATGGCGGCCCACGCCGAGATCTTCCGCATGTCGTCGTTCTGCCGGACGCCCACCTGCGCCAGATGCGCCGACAGAATGTCCGAGAGCAGCCGGTCGAGCCCCTCCACGTGCTCGACGGCACGCGTCAGATGGTCGTTCACGTCCCGGAAGAACGGCCGCGAACCGGCGTCGACGAACGGCACCCCCGCGCTCGACAGCCGCGCCATCGGCGCGCTCAGCGGATTGGTCGCCCGGCGGAATTCGAGCACCTGCCGCTTGAAGGTGTAGATGGCCGCCGCCGTGTTCGAGGAGTCCCGGGAGCCGGTCGGGGCGAAGACCTGGGCCTCCAGCTCCTCCAGGTCGACCTGGAGCTCCGCCGCGACCTCGATGTAGTGGTCCACCACCGCGTCGCTGACCGCGTAGAGCACCGACGTGGGCCCGTGTTTCAGGACCTCGGGCTCGGCCTCCAGCCGGGTCCGTACGGCCGCGAGGGGGGCGCCCTCGCCGTGGCGCACCGTCACCACGAAGGAGTCCCCTATGAACAGCATCAGCTCACCCGCGCTCACGGTGTCGCTCTCCTGCTCGTAGACCACCGGCTTGATGACGACGAACAGGGAGTCGTCGTAGATCTCCAGCTTCGGCCGCTGATGGGCGCGCAGGGCGTCCTCCACCGCCAGCGGATGCAGTGCGAACTCGCTGCTGACCAGGTCGAACTCCTTCTCCGTCGGCTCGTGCAGCCCGATCCAGACGAAGGCGTCCCCGGTGGCGCGTGCCTCGTCGAGGGCATCGGAGAAGTCGGCGGGACCCTCGGTCCGACGCCCGTCCCGGTAAATTCCGCAGTCGACGATCACCCGCGCATTCTTCCCTGCCGCGAAGCATTCACGCACCTCTACGCTGGCAGGTATGCCCACGCTCATCCTTGTACGCCACGGACGCTCGACCGCCAACACCTCCGGAGTGCTCGCCGGCCGCACCCCCGGTGTCTCCCTCGACGAACGCGGGGGAGAACAGGCCGCCGCGCTGCCGGGCCGCCTGGCCGCCCTCCCGCTCGTGGCAGCCGTCAGCAGCCCGCTGCAGCGCTGCCGCGAGACGCTCCAGCCGCTGCTCGACGCCCGCCCGGACCTCCCGCTGCACATCGAGGACCGGATCAGCGAGTGCGACTACGGGGACTGGTCGGGGCGCAAGCTCGCCGAACTCTCCGACGAACCGCTGATGAGGGTCGTCCAGCAGCACCCCTCGGCCGCCGCCTTCCCCGGCGGTGAGTCCATGCGGGCCATGCAGGCCCGGGCCGTCGAGGCCGTCCGGGACTGGAACTCCCGTGTGGAGGCGGAGCACGGCGAGGACGCCACGTACGTGATGTGCTCGCACGGCGACATCATCAAGGCCCTCGTCGCCGACGCGCTCGGCATGCACCTCGACCTCTTCCAGCGCCTGCACGCCGACCCGTGTTCCGTCACCGCGATCCGCTACACCTCGCTGCGCCCGTTCCTCCTCCGCCTCGGCGACACCGGCGACTTCGCGTCCCTGGCACCACGTGAACAGGCCATCGGGGCCGACGCGGCAGGGGAGAGGGCAACGGATGCGGCCGTCGGGGGCGGCGCTGGGGCACCGTGATCGCTCCGCGCAGTAGGGTGGACGCGCCGTAGAGGCCTTGCGGGACATCTCGCAGGGCCCCGGGGCCGCCCCCATCCGCCATCACATTTTTCAAGGGAGACAGGACGTGTCCCGTCAGGTGTTCCTCTACGACCCTCCGGACCGTTTCGTGGCCGGTACGGTCGGGCTGCCTGGCCGCCGTACGTTTTTCCTGCAGGCATCCTCGCGCGGACGGGTCACCAGCGTGGCCCTGGAGAAGACGCAGGTCGCCGCGTTGGCCGAACGGATCGACGAACTCCTCGACGAGGTCGTGCGGCGGACCGGCGGCAACTCACCGGTGCCCGCGGTGGCACCCATGGACGTCACCGACAGCGCTCCGCTCGACGCCCCCGTCGAGGAGGAGTTCAGGGTCGGCACGATGGCACTCGCCTGGGACGGCGAGGAGCAGCGCATGATCGTCGAGGCGCAGGCCCTCGTCGAACTGGACGCCGACTCCGAGGACGACCTCGCCGAGGCCGAGGAAAGGCTTCTGCAGGACGAGGAGAACGGCCCGCCGATGCTGCGCGTCCGGCTGAGCGGTGCTCAGGCGCGGGCGTTCGCCAAGCGCGCGCTGGACGTCGTGAACGCGGGCCGCCCGCCCTGCCCGCTCTGCAGCCTCCCCCTCGATCCGGAAGGACACGTATGCCCGCGCCAGAACGGATACCGTCGCGGGGCCTGACGGAGGCGGGGCTGCGCACTCTCCTCGCCGAGGGGGAGCTCACGGTCCTCGGCCGGGTCAGGGGCGCGTCGAACGCGGTGCTCCACTGCACGGTCGCGCACGAGGGCGAGGAACGCCTCTGCGTCTACAAGCCGGTCGCCGGCGAGCAGCCGCTCTGGGACTTCCCCGACGGCACACTCGCCCAGCGGGAGGTCGCCGCGTACGAGATCTCCGAGGCCACCGGCTGGGGACTCGTGCCGCCCACGGTGCTGCGGGAGGGTCCCTACGGCGAGGGGATGTGCCAGCTGTGGATCGAGGCGGAGGCCGGCGACGAGGACGCCGCGGCGTCCGTCCACGGGCTGCCGCCCCTGCTCGCGCTCGTCGAGGCCGAGGAGCCCGGGGACGGCTGGAAGGCGGTCGGCTTCGCCGAGGTGGGGGAGGGGAAGACCGCCCTGCTGGTGCACGCCGACGATCCCCGGCTGCGCAGGCTCGCGGTCCTGGACGCGGTGATCAACAACGGTGACCGCAAGGGAGGGCACCTGCTGTCCGCTCCCGGCGGGCGGCTGTACGGCATCGACCACGGCGTCACCTTCAACGCCGACGACAAGCTGCGCACGCTCCTCTGGGGGTGGGCGGGCGAGCCGCTGACGGCGGAGGCGGCCGAGGTGCTCGACCGGCTCTCCGACGGCCTGGAACCGGGCGCCACGCTCGCCACCCGGTTGGGGGAACTGATCACCGCGGCGGAGATCGAGGCCCTGCGCGGCCGGGTGGAGAGCCTCCGCAAGTCCGGCCGACACCCCCTGCCGAGCGGTGACTGGCCGCCGATCCCGTGGCCGCCCGTGTGACACCGCCCCACCGGGGCCCGGAGCGGCAGGCCGCTCCGGGCCCCGGTGCGTAGGCGAAAACCGCCGGGTCCGCAAGACCGCCTCTTCGGCCACGATCTGCCATCCGGTTCGTATCCGGAAGCATCATCCGGTTACGCTCATGACATGCATGCCTGGCCCGCTTCTGAGGTCCCCGCCCTGCCTGGCAAGGGCCGCGACCTTCGGATCCACGACACCGCGACCGGCGGACGGATCACCCTTGACCCCGGTCCCGTCGCCCGCATCTATGTCTGCGGCATCACGCCGTACGACGCGACCCATATGGGTCATGCGGCGACCTACAACGCGTTCGACCTCGTTCAGCGCGTGTGGCTCGACACCAAGCGGCAGGTTCACTACGTCCAGAACGTGACCGACGTGGATGATCCGCTGCTGGAGCGGGCCGTGCGCGACGGCGAGGACTGGACCGAGCTCGCGGAGCGCGAGACGGCTCTCTTCCGGGAGGACATGACCGCGCTGCGCATGCTCCCCCCGAAGCACTACATCGGGGCCGTCGAGGCGATACCCGGCATCGTCCCGCTCGTGGAACGCCTCCGCGACGCGGGCGCCGCCTACGAACTCGACGGCGACGTGTACTTCTCCGTCGAGTGCGACCCGCACTTCGGCGAGGTCTCCGGCCTCGACGCCGAGGCCATGCGGCTGCTCTCCGCCGAGCGCGGCGGTGACCCGGAGCGCCCCGGCAAGAAGAACCCGCTCGACCCGATGCTCTGGATGGCCGCCCGTGAGGGCGAGCCGAGCTGGGACGGCGGCACCCTCGGCCGTGGCAGGCCGGGGTGGCACATCGAGTGCGTCGCCATCGCGCTCGACCACCTCGGGATGAGCTTCGACGTGCAGGGGGGCGGCTCCGACCTCGCCTTCCCGCACCACGAGATGGGCGCCTCGCACGCCCAGGTGCTGACGGGCGAGCACCCCTTCGCCCGCGCCTACGTACACGCCGGCATGGTCGCCCTGAACGGCGAGAAGATGTCCAAGTCCAAGGGCAACCTCGTCTTCGTGTCGGCGCTGCGCCGGGACGACGTGGACCCCGCGGCGATCAGGCTCGCCCTGCTCGCCCACCACTACAGGGCCGACTGGGAGTGGACCGACCAGGTACTCGCCGACGCCGTAGAGCGTCTCGCCAAGTGGCGTGCCGCCGTCTCCCGTCCCGACGGACTCCCCGCCGACGCGCTGGTCGAGGAGGTGCGGGAGGCCCTGGCCGACGACCTGGACGCTCCGGCCGCCCTCGCCGCCGTGGACCGCTGGGCCGCGGAGCAGACCTCCGGCGGAGGCACGGACGAGGGTGCGCCCGGGCTCGTCTCACGCACCGTCGACGCTCTGCTGGGCGTCGCGCTCTGACCCTGCCCAGAGACCGCCGAACGGCCCCGGACTTCGCGAGAGATCGACGAAGTCCGGGGCCGTTCCCCGTGCGGGAGCCGGGTGGTCAGTCGTCCGGGGCGTCCTCGTCCGGCCCTGCGGGCGGCGGGTCCTCGGGCGTGGTGCCCCCGTCGGCGTCCTTCGGCCGGCCCTTGTCCTTCTCCGGGCGCTGCGGCTTCGGCGGTCGCGTGCGACCGCCGGAGGTGTCCCGCAGGTAGGGCACGTCACCGCTCTCCGTGGCGTGACCGCCCGGTGCCTGGCCCGGTCCGCCGATGTCCCTGCGCCGCAGATAGCGCTCGAACTCGCGGGCGATGGCCTCTCCCGACGCCTCGGGCAGCTCGGCGGTGTCCCGCGCCTCCTCCAGCGTCTGCACGTACTCCGCGACCTCGCTGTCCTCGGCGGCCAGCTGATCGACCCCGAGCTGCCAGGCGCGGGCGTCCTCGGGCAGCTCGCCCAGCGGGATCCGCAGTCCGAGCAGATCCTCCAGGCGGTTCAGGAGCGCCAGTGTCGCCTTCGGGTTCGGCGGCTGCGACACGTAGTGCGGCACCGCCGCCCACAGGCTCACCGCGGGCACCCCCGCGTGCGTGCAGGCCTCCTGGAGGATGCCCACGATGCCGGTCGGCCCCTCGTACCGGGTCTCCTCCAGGTCCATGGTCCTCGCCAGGTCCGGATCCGAGGTGACCCCGCTGACGGGCACCGGCCTGGTGTGCGGGGTGTCGCCGAGCAGCGCCCCCAGGATGACGACCATCTCGACGCCCAGCTCATGGGCGAAGCCCAGGATCTCGTTGCAGTACGAGCGCCAGCGCATGGACGGCTCGATGCCGCGGATCAGCACCAGATCACGGGGCTTCTCGCCGCCGACCCGCACCACGGAGAGCCGGGTGGTGGGCCAGGTGATCTTGCGTGTCCCACCGTCCAGCCACACCGTGGGCCGGTTGACCTGGAAGTCGTAGTAGTCCTCGGCGTCGAGCGCCGCGAAGACCTCGCCCTTCCACTCCCGGTCCAGATGCGCGACCGCTGTGGAGGCGGCGTCACCCGCGTCGTTCCAGCCCTCGAACGCGGCCACCATGACCGGGTCGATCAGCTCGGGTACCCCCTCGAGCTCGATCACCCAGGCCTCCTTCCGAAGTTCCCTTGTGTACGGACCAACCTTACGGCTTCCGCACTGTTCCGCCGCAGCCGTTTGCGCGCGGAAGTGAAGCGTGCCACCTCTTGATTCATCCGAGCTGTAACGACAGAAACCGATCAAAATCGGTCCGGACTCTGGACTGCGGGGACCGCGGGAGGCTATACATCGGATGACCATTGAGAGATCCGATGTTATTCCCCTGGGGGCGCACATGAGTCTGACCGTCATGGATTTCGAGGTCGACGACATCCGCTTTCCCACCTCGGAACAGCTGGACGGCTCGGACGCCATGAACCCGGACCCCGACTACTCGGCCGCATATGTCGTCCTGCGCACGGACGGCGAGGGCGCGGAGGGGCACGGCTTCTGCTTCACCATCGGACGCGGAAACGATGTCATGGCCTCGGCCATCGAGGCGCTCCGCTCCTACGTGGTGGGACGCCCCGTCCCGCGTACGGCCGCGGACCTCGCCACCCTGTACCGCAATCTCACGCACGACTCCCAGCTGCGCTGGCTCGGCCCCGAGAAGGGCGTGATGCACATGGCGGCCGGAGCCGTGGTCAACGCGGCCTGGGACCTCGCGGCGAGGCTGGCCGGGAAGCCTGTATGGCAGTTCCTCGCGGAGATGACCCCGGAGGAGCTCGTCTCCCTCGTCGACTTCCGCTACCTCAGCGACGCCCTCACTCCGCAGGAGGCGCTCGCCATCCTCCGCGCCGCTGAGCCGGGCCGCGCCGAGCGCACCGAGCGGCTGCTGGCCGAGGGCTATCCGGCGTACACCACCTCGCCCGGCTGGCTGGGATACGACGACGACAAGCTCGTACGTCTGGCCGAGGAGGCCGTCGCGGACGGTTTCACCCAGATCAAGCTGAAGGTCGGCGCCGATCTGGACGACGACATCCGCAGACTCACGCTCGCCCGCCGGGCCGTCGGCCCCGGCATCCGGATCGCCGTCGACGCCAACCAGCGCTGGGACGTCGCCGAGGCGTTGGAGTGGATGAACGCGCTCGCCCCGTACGACCCGTACTGGATCGAGGAGCCGACCAGCCCCGACGACGTGCTCGGCCACGCCGCCGTCCGCGCCGGGCAGCCGGTCAAGGTCGCCACCGGCGAACACATCGCCAACCGGGTCGTGTTCAAGCAGCTGCTCCAGGCCGGCGCGGTCGACTTCGTCCAGATCGACGCCGCACGCGTGGCCGGGGTCAACGAGAACCTCGCGGTCCTGCTGCTCGCCGCCAAGTTCGGCGTGCCGGTCTGCCCCCACGCCGGAGGCGTCGGGCTGTGCGAACTCGTCCAGCACCTCTCGATGTTCGACTACATCGCGGTCTCGGGCAGCCTGGAGGACCGCGTGATCGAGTACGTCGACCATCTCCACGAACACTTCGCCGACCCGGCCGTCGTCGAGAACGGCCGCTACGCCACCCCCCGCGAACCGGGCTTCTCGGCCCGGATGCTCCCCGCCTCCATCGCCGCACACCGCTACCCGCAGGGGCTTGCGTGGCAGGCCCCCCGCACACCCGAGGAGACCGACCGATGACCGGTACGCAGGATTTCGACGGGCTGTCCGCCCTGGTGACGGGCGGCGCGTCCGGGATCGGGGCCGCCGTGGCGACCCTGCTGCTCGCCCGCGGGGCGCGAGTCGCGGTCCTCGACCTCGATCCCAAGGGTGCTCCCGAGGGGGCACTCGCCCTGGAGGCCGACGTCACGGACGACGACGCCGTACGGGACGCCGTCGACCGGGCCGCCGCGGAGCTGGGCGGCCTGCACACCCTGGTGTCCAACGCGGGGATCGGCTCGATCGGCACCGTCGAGGACAACACGGACGCGGAATGGACCCGCGTACTGGACATCAACGTGCTCGGCATGGTCCGCACGGCCCGCCACGCGCTGCCTCATCTGCGCCGCGCCGCCGCGGGGCGGCCCGGTGCCGTGTCGATCACCCAGACCTGCTCCATCGCCGCGACCGCCGGTCTGCCGCAGCGCGCGCTCTACAGCGCCAGCAAGGGGGCCGTGCTCTCCCTCACCCTCGCGATGGCCGCCGACCACGTCCGCGAGGGGATCAGGGTCAACTGCGTCAATCCGGGGACCGCGGACACCCCCTGGATCGGCCGGCTGCTCGGTCAGGCCGAGGACCCGGCGGCCGAGCGCGCCGCGCTCGACGCCCGGCAGCCACTGGGACGGCTGGTCTCCGCCGACGAGGTGGCCGCGGCCGTCGTCTATCTGGCGAGCCCGGCGGCGGCGTCCGTCACCGGCACCGCGCTCGCCGTCGACGGAGGGATGCAGGGCCTGCGGCTGCGTCCCTCCGCCCCCTCACAGGGTTGACCGCAGCCACTGCTCCACGCTCGCCACGTGCACCGTCGCCCAGGACCGGGCCGCCTCGGCGTCCCGGTCCCGCAGTGCGGCCAGAATCGCCCGGTGCTCGCGCAGGGTGCGGCCGACCGCGTCCTCCTGGGTCAGCCCGCGCCACACCCTGGCCCGGGTGGTCGGGCCGGACAGGCCGTCCAGCAGGGAGCACAGCACCGAGTTGCCGGAGTGCTGGACGATGCTGCGGTGGAACTCCAGGTCGCCGGCGACCAGCGCCTCCACCGAGGGCTCCGGGCCGAGTGCGTCCAACTGGGCACTCAGCGCGTCCAGCTGTTCCTCGGTCATGCGCAGGGCCGCCATCGCCGTGGCCGCCGGCTCCAGGATCCGGCGGACCGCGAAGAACTCCAGCACGGTGTCGTCGCGGTGGAAGTCCACCACGAAGCTGAGTGCCTCCAGGAGCAGCTGCGGATCCAGACTGGTGACGTAGGTGCCGTCGCCCTGACGGACGTCGAGGATCCGCATCAGCGACAGCGCGCGCACCGCCTCCCGCAGGGAGTTGCGCGACAGGCCCAGTTCGGCCGCGAGTTCGCTCTCCTTGGGGAGACGGTCTCCCGGGGCCAGCGCGCCTGAGACGATCATTCCCTTGATCTTCTCGATCGCTTCGTCGGTGACGGCCATGAAGGCCTCCTCGCGCACAAGACATCCGATGTATGGATCTCATTATGCGGCCCCCGGGCGGCGCCGCGCCCCACACCCGTCGGAGGCACCGGCCCCCGGTCACTCCCAGAGCGTGGAGGGCGCCTCGCGCCGTACGACCGGGGCGATCTCCTCGGCGAACCGCTGCAGAGTCTCCAGCTGTTCGCCGTGCGACAGGCCGAAACCGTCCACGGTGATCGACTGCAGGTCGTGCCCGTACACCGCGTGGTAGCCGAGGATCTTGTCGATGATCTGCTGAGGGGAGCCGATGAGCTGCGGCCCGTTCGCGATCGCGTCCTCGATCGTGCGGAAGGGGGTGTTGTAGCCGGCCCTGCCTTCCAGGTGCGGCTTGAACGACTGGGCGACCCTGGCCTCGTACAGCTCCTTGTAGCGTTCCACGGCCTTCTCCGTCGTGTCCGCGATCAGCAGGCCGCCGGAGCCCGCCGCCACCCGCGCTTCCGCCGGGTCGTGTCCGTACTCCTCGAACCGCTCCCGGTAGTGGGCGATCAGCCCGGCGTACGCCTCACGGGGCTGGATCGCGTTGGCCGTGAAGAGCGGATCGCCGTGCTTCGCCGCGAGCTCGGGGGAGTTGAGACTGGTAGCCGAGCCGTGCCAGACGCGCGGGGGACCGGCGTACGGACGTGGCACGGTCGTCACGTTCTTCAGCGGCGGACGGAACTCACCCTCCCAGTCGACGCCCTCCTCGCTCCACAGCCGCCGCAGCAGTTCGTACTTCTCCTTCTGCAGATCCCACTGCCGCTCCTCGTCCAGCCCGAACAGGCTGAAGTGGCCGGCCTCAGCGCCCTTCCCCACGACGAGTTCGAGCCTGCCCCGTGAGATCTGGTCGAGTGTCGCGAACTCCTCCGCCACGCGCACCGGATCGAGGATCGCGACGACCGTGACCCCGGTCAGCAGCCGGATGGTGGAGGTCCTCGATGCAAGCGCGCCCAGGACCACGCCGGGGCTCGACGAGAGGAACGGCCCGGCGTGCCGCTCCCCGATCGCGTACGCGTCGAAGCCGAGCCGCTCCGCCGCCGCACCTGTCTCGATCACCTCGTGGAACCGCTCGGCGGCCGAGGGGAGTCGGCCCGTCAGCGGATGCGGGGCATGGCCGACGAGGGAGAGTACGGAGAACTTCACGGGAGCCTTCCTTCTCTGGGCGGCGGGGTGTCAGGCGCCGGCGAGGCCGAGGTGGCCGCGCAGGGTCCGGGCGGAGTACGCGGTGCGGAAGAGCCCGCGCCGCTGCAGGACAGGCACCAGCCCGGTGACGATCGCGTCCAGGTCGTCGGGAAGCACCGCCGGCCGTAGCCGGAACCCGTCCGCGCCGCCCTCGTGGAACCACTCCTGAAGAAGGCCGGCCAGCCCCTCGGGCGTACCGCAGAAGACGGCGGCGTCCGAGGTGAACGGCGCTCCGGCCGCCTCCTCCAGGCCGGCCCGGCGCGCGTCGGCCGCCTCCTGGCTGTCGCCCAGCACGACGTTGACGTCGGCGAAGACGCGCAGCGCGCCGGGCGGCCGGCCCGCCTCCTCCAGCAGCGATTCGACCTCCTTGCGTATGGCGACCAGTCCGGCGGTGTCCGCCGGAGTCACGAGGACGACGTCGCCGTGCGCGGCCGCCAGCCGGTAGGGGACCGTGGCGTGCGCGAGCAGCGTCAGCGGCGGCCTGCCCTGGGGGGAGGGCACGGCGGTGTCCCACGCCGCCGTGGCCTCGGTCAGGAAATCGTCTGCCCGCGCGAAGAGTTCGGCCACCCGCCGGTCGCCCTCGGGAGTGCCGAGGACCGCCACGAGCCGGGCGTGCTCCGGATTGCTCGTCGTGGCGCGGGGCCGCACCCCGGCCCGCCCGGCGCTCAGATGGTCGAGCGTCGCGATCCGCGTCGCCCAGGCCGTGGGATCACCCGTCGTGGGACCCAGCGGGACGAGTCCGAGCCGGTCGGTGACCTGCGCCGCCAGCGCGAGCAGCAGCGCGGAGTCGAGCCGTCCCGGGCCGTCCTCCACCGTGATGAAGTCGAGGAGTCCGGCCTCGGCGCCGCGCACCAGCCGGGCGTAGTCGTCGGGTGTGAAGGGCCTGGCGGGCGCGGCCGGATGCGAACCGGCGCCGTTGAGCGCCACTGACAGATGGAATCCCTGGTGTTCGGACATCTCTCCACTGTCCCCGCGTCACATTGCACCCGTATGGCGGCTGCATGGCACGTCCCGGGGAGCCCACGCCGCAGGGGCGGCCTCCCCGACCGGGAGACCGCCCCTGCTCCTGCGTGCCGGCGCCGTCAGCGCCCGTCGGCCAGCATGTCCTCGACCCTGGCCCGGATGCCGTCCGTGGCCAGGCCCCGGATCGTCAGCGTCGTCCGGCGGCGCAGCACGTCGTCCGCCGTCTCTGCCCACTCGCGGTCGCGGGCGTACGCCACCTGCGCCCAGATCTCCGGTGCGTCGGGGTGGATGCGCTCGGCCAGCGCGGGGTTCTCGTTCGCCAGCCGTGCGATGTCGAAGGAGAGCGAGCCGTAGTGGGTCGCCAGGTGCCGGGCCGTGTCGGCGGGCATCCGGGGACCGGGTGTACCGCCGTCGACCAGCAGCCGGTGCGCGACCGCGTTCGGGTTGGCGATACCGGGCAGCGGCACCTTCTTCGGCAGCCGTGCCATCGGCTCCATGTCCTCGCCGAGGGGGTGGCCGGGCAGTTCGGCCAGCTTGTTCATCACCGTACGGCCGATGTGGCGGAACGTCGTCCACTTGCCGCCCGCGACCGACAGCATGCCGCCGCGGCCCTCCGTCACGACCGTCTCGCGCTTGGCCTTGGACGTGTCGCCCGGACCGCCGGGCAGTACCCTCAGCCCCGCGAAGGAGTACGTGATCAGATCGCGTGACAGCTGCTGGTCCCGGACGGAGAACGCCGCCTCGTCGAGGATCTGCGCCGTGTCCTTCTCGGTGACCGCGACATCGGCCGGGTCGCCCTCGTACTCCTCGTCGGTCGTGCCGAGCAGCAGCATGTCCTCCCACGGCAGGGCGAACGTGATCCGGTACTTGTCGATCGGCGTCGCCAGCGCGGCCTTCCAGGGGCGGGTGCGCTTGAGGACGAGGTGGGCGCCCTTGGACAGACGTATGGAAGGCGCGGAGGCGGGGTCCTCCAGCTTCCGCAGGTGGTCGACCCACGGGCCGGTGGCGTTCAGCACGAGCCGGGCGTTCACGCCGAACTCCGAGCCGTCCTGACGGTCCTCCAGCTCGGCCCCCGTGACACGGCCCTTGGTGAACCGCAGGCCGGTCACCGCGGCGTGGTTGAGGACGACGGCGCCCGCGTCGACGGCCGCGCGGACCGTCATCAGCGCCATCCGGGCGTCGTTCATCTGGTCGTCGCCGTAGACCGCGACGGCCTTCAGGTTGTCCGTACGCAGCTCGGGCACGTCGCGCGCGGCCCGGGACGGGCTGATCACATGGCCGACGCCGTCACCGAACGCGGACAGCGCCGAGTAGGCGAAGACACCCGCGCCGAGCTTGGCGGCGCCGTGCGGCCCGCCCTTGTAGACGGGCAGGTAGAAGGTGAGCGGGTTGGCCAGGTGCGGGGCGACCTGACGGGACACCGCGCGCCGCTCGAAGTGGTTCTCGGCGACCAGCTTCACCGCGCCGGTCTGGAGGTAGCGCAGACCGCCGTGGAGCAGCTTGGAGGAGGCCGAGGAGGTGGCGCCGGCGAAGTCGCCGGCGTCCACCAGGGCCACCCGCAGTCCGGACTGCGCGGCGTGCCAGGCGGTGGAGATGCCCAGGATGCCGCCGCCGATCACCAGGAGGTCGTACGTCGCCTTGGAAAGCTGCTCCCGGGTCTCGGCACGGCTCGGGAGGGAGCCGGAGGCCGGATGCGTCCCGAGGGCGGGGACGCTCTGCAGGGTGGTCATGTCGATTGCTCCTCAGATCTCTTCGTCCTCGATCCAGCCCATGGTCCGTTCGACGGCCTTGAGCCAGCTCTTGTACTCGCGGTCACGGGTGGCCGCGTCCATGCGGGGTGTCCACTCGGCGGCACGGCGCCAGTTGGCGCGCAGTGCGTCGGTGTCCGGCCAGAAGCCGACGGCGAGGCCGGCGGCATAGGCGGCGCCGAGGCAGGTGGTCTCGGCGACCATGGGGCGCACCACGGGCGCGTCCAGGAAGTCGGAGAGCGTCTGCATCAGCAGGTTGTTGGAGGTCATGCCGCCGTCGACCTTGAGCGCGGTCAGCTCGACACCGGAGTCCTTGGTCATGGCGTCGCTGATCTCGCGGGTCTGCCAGGCGGTGGCCTCGAGCACGGCCCGGGCGATGTGCGCCTTGGTCACGTATCGGGTGAGACCCGCGATGACACCGCGGGCGTCGGGCCGCCAGTACGGGGCGAACAGACCGGAGAACGCGGGCACGAAGTACGCGCCGCCGTTGTCCTCGACGGAGGAGGCCAGCGTCTCGATCTCGGCCGCGGACTTGATGAGGCCCATCTGGTCGCGCATCCACTGCACCAGCGAACCGGTGACGGCGATGGACCCCTCGAGGGCGTAGACCGGCTTCTGGTCGCCGATCCGGTACCCGACGGTCGTCAGCAGCCCGTTGTACGAGTTCACCGGGGTGTGGCCGGTGTTCATCAGCATGAAGGTGCCGGTGCCGTACGTGGACTTGGCCTCGCCCTGGGCGAAACACGTCTGGCCGAACAGCGCGGCCTGCTGGTCGCCGAGCGCGGAGGCCACCGGGACGCCGTCGAGGACGCCGCCCTTGGCGTTGCCGTACACCTCGGCGGAGGACCGGATCTCCGGCAGTACGGAGGCGGGGATCTCCAGCGACGTGACGATCTTGTCGTCCCACTGCATCGTGTGGAGATTCATCAGGAGGGTGCGCGAGGCGTTGGTGACGTCGGTGACGTGCACGCCGCCGTCCGTGCCTCCGGTCAGATTCCAGATGACCCAGGAGTCCATCGTCCCGAAGAGGATGTCGCCCCGCTCGGCGCGCTCGCGCAGCCCCTCGACGTTGTCGAGCAGCCAGCGCACCTTCGGGCCGGCGAAGTACGACGCGAGCGGCAGGCCCGTCTCGCGGCGGAAGCGGTCCTGGCCGACGTTGCGGCCGAGCTCCTTGCAGAGCGCGTCGGTGCGGGTGTCCTGCCAGACGAGGGCGTTGTGGACGGGCTCACCGGTGTTCTTGTCCCAGAGCAGGGTGGTCTCGCGCTGGTTGGTGATGCCGATCGCCTTGACGTCGGCGGAGGTGATACCCGCCTTGACGATCGCCCCGGCGACGACCTCCTGGACGTTCTCCCAGATCTCATTCGCGTCGTGTTCGACCCAGCCCGGCTTGGGGAAGATCTGCTCGTGCTCCTTCTGGTCGACGGAGACGATCCGGCCGTCCTTGTCGAAGACGATGCAGCGGCTGGACGTGGTGCCCTGGTCGATGGCCGCGATGAACGGGCCGGTGGTGTGTGCGTCGGTCACGGTTGGCTCCCGGAAGTCTGTGCGGTGCGAAGATGAGGGCTCAGGCGAAGGCGAGGTTGTAGAGCCCGCCGGCGAGTGCGCCCCCGATGAGCGGTCCTACCACCGGTACCCAGGCGTAACCCCAGTCCGACCCGCCCTTGTTGGGCAGAGGCAGCAGCGCGTGCACGATGCGCGGACCGAGGTCACGCACCGGGTTGATCGCGTAGCCGGTCGGACCGCCGAGCGACAGACCGATGCCGACGACCACCAGTGCGGTGATCAGGGCACCCAGCGCGCCGAGGCCGTTGCCCTCGTCGTTGAGGCCCTGGGTGAGGATCGCCAGGATCAGCACGAAGGTCGCGATGATCTCCGTGACCATGTTCTGCACCGTGTGCCGGATCTCGGGACCCGTGGTGAAGATGCCGAGCACGGGGCCCGCCTTCGGTGCGGACGACTGGTCGACCATGCCCTTCTCGGCCGGCTGGTCCTTCACGATCTCGGGATCCGTGAGGTGCGCGTGGAACTGGCCGTAGTAGACGGCCCAGACGAGCACGGCACCGATGATCGCGCCGAGCAGCTCGGAGGCGAGATACAGGGGCACGTCGCTCCACGCGGTGCCACCTTGGATGGCGAGGCCGATCGTGACGGCCGGATTGAGGTGGGCGCCTGACACCCCGGAGGCGATGTAGGCGCCGGTCAGTACGGCGAAGCCCCACCCGAAGGTGATGGCCAGCCAGCCGGCGTTGTGCGCCTTGGAGCGCTTGAGCGTGACGGCGGCACAGACACCGCCGCCGAGCAGTATGAGTACGGCGGTACCGATGGTCTCGCCGATGAAGATGTCGGAGCTGGACACCCGTGACTCCTTTGTCCTTCGTCCAGGGGAAGGCGAAACACCGGGTCCCTCCGGTGGATCGCACCCCCAGGTGGGTACTCGTTCGGGACGGGTACTTCACCTGTAGGGCTTGACCGGCCCTCGGCACTGTCACACTCTAACGCGTATTGCCGTTAAGCGTTCGACAATGCCGACCGGTGAACGGCAATGTTTCTCCCCGATGGGGGGTGCGTCAAGAGGTGTGTGACGCGCGACTCGATCGTTACCGACGCCGCGGGGTGTGCTCAGAAGCGCCCGGCGCCCAGATCCCGGGACACGGCACGGGCGCAGTCCCGTACGGCCGCGACGAGCTCGGGCCGCAGCTCGCCGCCGGCGCAGACACGCTCCACCGCGCCGGTCACGGCCACGGCGCCGACCGGCATCCTGCGGCGGTCGTGGATGGGGGCGGCCGCGGCCGCCACGCCCTCCCAGGTCTCCTCGACGTCGGCCGCCCAGCCCTGCGCCCGGATCAGGTCGAGCAGCGACTCGAACTCCTCGTCGCCCGTGACGGTGCGCGGCGTGAAGGACCGCCGCTCCACCTCCGTGGCCTCGCTGTGCGCGACCGGGTCGTAGGCGGCCAGGACCTTGCCCAGCGCGGTGGAGTGCAGCGGCTGCATGGCGCCGACCTCGAGCACCTGGCGGCTGTCGTCGGGCCGGAAGACGTGGTGGACGATCAGTACCCCGTGCTGGTGCAGCACGCCCAGGTGGACGCTCTCGCCGCTGGAGCGGGCCAGGTCGTCGGTCCACACCAGCGCGCGGGCCCGCAGCTCGTGCACGTCGAGATAGCTGTTGCCCAGGCGCAGCAGCTCGGCGCCCAGCTGGTAGCGCCCGGACGCGGCGTCCTGCTCGACGAAGCCCTCGTGCTGGAGGGTGCGCAGGATGCCGTGCGCCGTGCCTTTGGCCAGACCCAGGGACGACGAGATGTCGGACAGGCCGAGCCGACGCTCGCCGCCTGCCAGCAGACGCAGCATCGCGGCTGCCCGCTCGAGCGACTGGATGTTCTTCGCCATCGCGCCGTACTCCTCCACCTCGGTTCGACAATGCTGAACACTATCGGTCGATGCCGACCTCTGTCCGGTGGCGCGAAGATTATGCGTCACCCTGTGAGCGGGCCCGTTCACGGGACAGCATGCAGTCCGCCCCGTGGGACGCGATGCCCGCCCCGGGCGCCTCCCCGCTACGCTGGCCGCGTGCCCCTTCCGCAGAAGGACGCAAAGCCGACAGCCGTCGCATCCCAGGGAGAACATCCATGGCCTCGTTGCCGACCCCCTCAGCTGACAGCCGGACCCGAGCCGCAGCGCTCCGTGAGGCGCTCGCCACCCGGGTCGTGGTGGCCGACGGTGCCATGGGCACCATGCTCCAGGCCCAGGACCCCACCCTCGAGGACTTCGAGGACCTCGAAGGCTGCAACGAGATCCTGAACGTCACGCGCCCCGACATCGTCCGCTCGGTGCACGAGGAGTACTTCTCGGTCGGCGTGGACTGCGTCGAGACGAACACCTTCGGGGCCAACGCCTCCGCCCTGGGTGAGTACGACATCCCCGGCAGGATCCAGGAGCTCTCCGAGGCCGGCGCGCGCATCGCCCGCGAGGTCGCCGACCGGTTCACCGAGTCCACCGGCCAGCAGCGCTGGGTGCTCGGCTCCATCGGCCCCGGCACCAAGCTGCCGACCCTGGGCCACGCGCCCTACACGGTCCTGCGCGACGGCTTCCAGCAGAACGCCGAGGGGCTGATCGCCGGCGGCGCCGACGCGCTCATCATCGAGACCACGCAGGACCTCCTGCAGACCAAGGCCGCCGTGCTCGGCGCTCGGCGCGCCCTGGAGGCGATGGGCAGCGACCTCCTGGTGCTCTGCTCACTGGCCTTCGAGACCACCGGCACCATGCTGCTCGGCTCCGAGATCGGTGCCGCCCTGACCGCGCTCGAACCGCTCGGCGTCGACATGATCGGCCTGAACTGCTCGACCGGCCCCGCGGAGATGAGCGAGCACCTGCGCTACCTCACCCGCCACTCCCGCATCCCGCTGCTCTGCATGCCGAATGCCGGGCTGCCGGTGCTCACCAAGGACGGGGCGCACTTCCCGCTCGACGCCGAGGGCCTGGCCGATGCCCAGGAGACCTTCGTCCAGGAGTACGGCCTCTCGCTCGTCGGCGGCTGCTGCGGTACGACGCCGGAGCACCTGCGCCAGCTCGTGGACCGCGTCCGCGGCGCCGAGCTCACCACCCGTGCCCCGCGCCCCGAGCCCGGCGCGGCCTCGCTCTACCAGACCGTCCCGTTCCGCCAGGACACCTCGTACCTCGCGATCGGCGAGCGTACGAACGCCAACGGATCCAAGAAGTTCCGTGAGGCCATGCTCGACGCGCGCTGGGACGACTGCGTCGAGATGGCCCGCGACCAGATCCGCGAAGGCGCCCACATGCTCGACCTCTGCGTCGACTACGTGGGGCGCGACGGGGTCGCCGACATGGAGGAGCTGGCCGGCCGGTTCGCCACCGCCTCCACCCTGCCGATCGTGCTCGACTCCACCGAGGTGCCCGTCCTGCGCGCCGGACTGGAGAAGCTGGGCGGCCGGGCCGTACTGAACTCCGTCAACTACGAGGACGGCGACGGCCCCGAGTCCCGCTTCGCCAAGGTCAGCGCGCTGGCCGCCGAGCACGGCGCCGCGCTGATCGCGCTGACCATCGACGAGGAGGGCCAGGCCCGCACCGTCGAGCACAAGGTCGCCATCGCCGAGCGGCTCATCGAGGACCTCACCACCAACTGGGGCATCCACGAGTCGGACATCCTCATCGACTGCCTGACCTTCACCATCTGCACGGGCCAGGAGGAGTCCCGCAAGGACGGGATCGCCACGATCGGTGCCATCCGCGAGCTGAAGCGCCGCCACCCCGACGTACAGACCACGCTGGGTCTGTCCAACATCTCCTTCGGTCTGAACCCGGCGGCACGCGTCGTCCTGAACTCCGTCTTCCTGGACGAGTGCGTGAAGGCGGGTCTGGACTCCGCGATCGTGCACGCCTCCAAGATCCTGCCGATCGCCCGGCTGGAGGAGGAGCAGGTCAAGGTCGCCCTCGACCTGATCCACGACCGCCGGGAGGAGGGCTACGACCCGCTGCAGCGGCTCATGGAGCTCTTCGAGGGCGTCAACATGAAGTCGATGAAGCAGGGCAAGGCCGAGGAACTCCTCGCTCTGCCGCTGGACGAGCGGCTCCAGCGCCGCATCATCGACGGGGAGAAGAACGGCCTGGAGGCCGACCTCGACGAGGCGCTGCAGACCCGGCCCGCGCTCGAGATCGTCAACGACACCCTGCTGGCGGGCATGAAGGTCGTGGGTGAGCTCTTCGGCTCCGGCCAGATGCAGCTGCCCTTCGTGCTGCAGTCCGCCGAGGTCATGAAGAGCGCGGTCGCCCACCTCGAACCACACATGGAGAAGACCGACGACGACGGCAAGGGCACCATCGTGCTGGCCACCGTCCGGGGCGACGTCCACGACATCGGCAAGAACCTCGTCGACATCATCCTGTCCAACAACGGCTTCAACGTGGTCAACCTGGGCATCAAGCAGCCCGTCTCCGCGATCCTGGACGCCGCCGAGGAGCACCGCGCCGACGTCATCGGCATGTCGGGCCTCCTGGTGAAGTCCACCGTGATCATGAAGGAGAACCTGGAGGAGCTGAACCAGCGCAAGATGGCGGCCGACTACCCGGTCATCCTCGGTGGCGCCGCCCTGACCAGGGCCTACGTCGAGCAGGACCTGCACGAGATCTACGAGGGCGAGGTCCGCTACGCCCGCGACGCCTTCGAGGGCCTGCGCCTCATGGACGCTCTCATCGCGGTCAAGCGCGGTGTCCCCGGCGCCAGCCTCCCCGAGCTGAAGCAGCGCAGGGTGCCCAAGCGGGAAGCCCCCGCGGCCGAGGTCGTGGAGCCCGAGGAGGGTGTGCGGTCCGACGTGTCCGTCACCAACCCGGTCCCCGAGCCGCCGTTCTGGGGCACCAGGGTCGTCAAGGGCATCCAGCTCAAGGAGTACGCCTCCTGGCTGGACGAGGGCGCGCTCTTCAAGGGCCAGTGGGGCCTCAAGCAGGCCCGCGCCGGTGACGGGCCGACGTACGAGGAGCTCGTGGAGCGCGAGGGCAGGCCGCACCTGCGCGGCTGGCTCGACAAGCTGCACACCGAGAACCTGCTGGAGGCCGCCGTCGTCTACGGCTACTTCCCCTGCGTCTCCAAGGGCGACGACCTGATCCTGCTGCACGAGGACGGCTCGGAGCGCACCCGCTTCACCTTCCCGCGCCAGCGCCGCGGCCGTCGCCTCTGCCTGGCCGACTTCTTCCGCCCCGAGGAGTCGGGGGAGACGGACGTGATCGGCCTCCAGGTCGTCACGGTCGGTTCGAAGATCGGCGGGGCCACCGCCGCGCTCTTCGAGTCGAACTCCTACCGCGACTACCTGGAGCTCCACGGGCTGTCCGTGCAGCTGGCCGAGGCGCTCGCCGAGTACTGGCACGCACGGGTCCGCAGCGAGCTGGGCTTCGCCGGCGAGGACCCCTCCGACGTCGAGGACATGTTCGCGCTGAAGTACCGCGGCGCGCGCTTCTCGCTGGGCTACGGGGCCTGCCCCGACCTGGAGGACCGGGCGAAGATCGCCGAGCTGCTGGAGCCCGAGCGGATCGGTGTGAAGCTCTCCGAGGAGTTCCAGCTCCACCCCGAGCAGTCCACGGACGCGATCGTCATCCACCACCCGGAGGCGAAGTACTTCAACGCACGGTAGAGCACTGTTCAACGCGCGGTAAGGGGCTATTCCGCGCGCAGGACGTGCACGAGTCGTAGACTGGTCGGTCCAGTGCAGGCCGGCCGCCGTTCCCACCGGGAAGGCGGTCGGCCTTCTCGTCCCTCTTGGAGGTGTGCCGGATGACCAGTACGGTCCCCGCGTCCCTGACCCGTACGGCCGAAGGGTCGGCGCTGCAAGCCGTCCTTCTCGACATGGACGGCACACTGGTCGACACCGAAGGATTCTGGTGGGACGTGGAGGTCGAGGTCTTCGCCGACCTCGGTCACCGGCTCGAGCCGGCCTGGCGGGAGGTGGTCGTCGGCGGGCCCATGACCCGCAGCGCCGGATACCTCATCGAGGTCACCGGGGCCGACATCGCCATCGAAGAACTCACCGTGCTGCTCAACGACCGCTTCGAGAAGCGCATCGGACGCGGTGCGCCACTGATGCCGGGCGCCGCACGGCTGCTCGCCGAGCTCGCCGCGCACGAGGTGCCCACCGCGCTGGTCTCCGCCTCGCACCGGCGCATCATCGACCGGGTCCTGGACTCGGTGGGCCGCCACCACTTCGCGCTCACGGTCGCGGGGGACGAGGTGTCCCGCACGAAGCCCCACCCCGACCCGTACCTCGCCGCGGCGGCGGGTTTCGGGGCGGATCCCTGGCGCTGCGCGGTTATCGAGGACACCGCCACCGGGGTCGCCGCGGCCGAGGCGGCGGGCTGCCGGGTCGTCGCCGTGCCGTCCGTGGCACCGATCGCCCCCGCCCCCGGGCGGGTGGTCGTGCCCTCCCTGGAGCAGGTGGATCTCGCCTTCCTGCGGGACCTGATCGCCGACGAGTGAGAGCGGGTGTACCGAGAATGCTTCGTGGACAGGCGACAAGAATTCAGCTGTGAAATCTGTTCGTTCCCCGCTTTCGCGCACCGTCTGAATCAGGTCCATGTCAATACACCCGGCGGCGCGGGGGCGTGATGTTCGTCACTCGGCGTAATGTTCGTGGGGCCTGCAGATCGGCCAGGCTGTCCGATTCGAGGCCCCCATACGTCCGTATTGATGAAGTCGTGTACGAAACATTCCCGAGCGTGACATGGACAACCCGTCATCGGCGATCACCGAGTGAATACGCGGCCGATCCGCACCGGTCAAGTCCCCCTGCGGCGCCTACTAATCTCGGTTTTCTCACATGCCGGAATGAGGGAGAACGTCCAGATGAACCGCAAGACGCTGGTGCTGCCGGCCGTAGTGGGCCTGCTCGCACCCGTGCTCGCCGCCTGCGGCGGGTCGGACGACGGGGGCGATGCCATCGTTGTCGGGACAACGGACCAGTTCATCGCCTCGAAGGACAACCCGGCCCCCCTCGACCCCGCCATCGGCTACGAGGCGGGCGTGTGGAACGTCCTGCGCCAGACCGTGCAGACCCTGACCCACATACCCCGCGGCGGCGGCGAGCCGGTGCCCGAGGCAGCGAAGAGCTGCACCTTCACCGACACCGAGAACGAGAGCTACCGCTGCACGCTGCGTGACGGCCTCACGTTCGCGGACGGCACCCCCGTCACCCCGGAGGACGTGAAGTACTCCATCCAGCGGGTTCTCGACATCAAGGACGAGAGCGGCCCGGTCGGCCTGCTCTCCAACATCGACACGATCGAGACCAAGGGCGAGGACCAGGTCGTCTTCCACCTGAAGACCTCGGACGCCACCTTCCCCTACAAGCTCGCCACGCCGCCCGCCGGCATCGTCCAGAAGGACAACTACCCGGCGAAGGAGGCCCGCGAAGGCTTCCAGGTCGACGGATCCGGCCCCTACACCATGAAGCCCGAGGTCGACGGCGACCAGGTCGTCAAGGTGGTCTTCACCAAGAACCCCAAGTACAAGGGCGATCTGAAGGTCAGGAACGAGAAGGTCGAGCTCGACCTCTTCCCCGACGCGGCGGCGATGGGGAAGGCTCTGGACGACAAGAAGATCGACATGATGACGCGCACCATGTCGCCCGAGCAGTCCCAGAAGATGCTGGAGGAGCCGGAGGAGGGCGTGAAGCTCACCGAGATGCCGGGCCTCGCCATCAGCTACCTCGGCTTCAACACCGAGGACCCCTTGGTGAAGAACAAGGCCGTGCGCCAGGCCATGGCCCAGATCATCGACCGCGGGTCCATCGCCAGCAAGGTGTACGGCAGCACCGCCGAGCCGCTCTACTCGCTGATCCCGTCCGGCATCACCAGTCACACCAACTCGTTCTACAACAGGTACGGCGAGCCCGACGTGGACACGGCCGCCGGGATCCTGGACAAGGCCGGCATCGACACCCCGGTGAAGTTCACGCTGCACTACACGACGGACCACTACGGTCCCGCGACCAAGGCGGAGTTCGAGGCGCTGGCGAAGCAGCTCAACGCAACGAAGCTGTTCGAGGTCGACGTCGAGGGCACCCCCTGGGACAAGTTCCGCCCTGCCCAGAAGAAGGGCGAGTACGCCGTGTACGGCATGGGCTGGTTCCCCGACTTCCCGGACCCGGAGACCTACATCGCACCGTTCCTCGACGAGGACAACTTCCTCAACTCGCCGTACACGTCGACCGAGGCGCAGGGCACGCTCATTCCCCAGTCCCGCCGCGAGGCCGACCGCAGCGCCGCGACGCCGACCTTCGAGAAGCTCCAGGACATCGTTGCCAACGACGTTCCCGTGCTCCCGGTCTGGCAGGGCAAGCAGTACGTCGCCTCGCTCGACGAGCTGACCGGTGTGGAGTGGGCCGTCACGTCCTCGGCCGACCTCCAGCTCTGGGAGCTGGGCCGCGGCGATTCCTGACGCGGCATCCCGCACGAACGGGCGCGGTCCGGGGCCACTGGCCCCGGACCGCGCCCGTTCCTGCGTCCGTCTCACTGGGCGCCGGGGCGCACCAGACCGCTCTCGTAGGCGTAGACGGCGGCCTGCACGCGGTCGCGCAGGCGCAGCTTCGTCAGCACATGGCCCACATGCGTCTTGACCGTGGTCTCACTCACGAACAGGTCCGCGGCGATCTCCGCGTTGGACAGCCCGCGCGCCACCAGCTTCAGCACCTCGACCTCGCGCTCGGTCAGGGTGTGCAGGGCGTCCGGGACGGGGTCCTCGCCCGACGGCAGATGGTCGGCGTACTTGTCGAGCAGCCGGCGCGTGATGCTCGGCGCCAGCATCGCCTCGCCCGCGGCCACCACCCTGATGGCCTGCACCAGCTCGTTGGCCGGCGCGTCCTTCAGCAGGAAGCCGCTGGCGCCGGCGCGCAGCGCCTCCACCACGTACTCGTCGAGATCGAACGTCGTCAGCACCAGGACCTTCGCCGGGCCGTCCCGCCCGGGGCCCGTGATCTGGCGGGTCGCCTCGACCCCGTCCATCCGCGGCATCCGGATGTCCATGAGCACGACATCGGGCTGCAGCGCCCGCACCTGATCGATGGCCTGCAGGCCGTCGCCGGCCTCACCGACCACCGCCAGATCGCCCTCCGCCTCCAGGATCATCCGGAAACCGGTACGCAGCAGTGGTTGATCATCGACGAGCAGGACGCGGATAGCCACGTAATCTCCTTAAGGGCCTTCCAGGGCCGCGGGCCGGCCGGCCTCGGGCCGGACCGGCTCCATTCTGCCCTGCACAGCCTCCACCGATTCGGGCGGGCGCACGGACAGCGGATAGACCGGGGGAGTCCCGCCGAATTCCGGGCAGACCGCCCGGTGGTCGCACCAGCCGCACAGCTTCGTCGGCCTCGGCCGCCACTCGCCCGTCTCGGTGGCGAGCCGGATTGCCTCCCACAGCGCAAGCAGCTTGCGCTCCACCCGCTCGAGGTCCGCCGGCACGGGGTCGTACGTCATCACGTCACCGCTGCCGAGATAGACCAGCTGGAGCCGGCGCGGGACCACGTTCTTCAGGCGCCACACCACCAGGGCGTAGAACTTCATCTGGAAGAGCGCGCCCTCCGCGTACTCCGGCCGGGGCGCCTTGCCCGTCTTGTAGTCCACGATGCGGACGTCACCCGTCGGGGTCACGTCCACGCGGTCGATCACGCCGCGCAGCCTCAGCCCCGAATCCAGCTCCGTCTCGACGAACAGCTCCCGCTCGGCCGGCTCCAGGCGGGTCGGGTCCTCCAGCGAGAACCACCGCTCCACGAGCCGCTCCGCCTCGCCGAGCCACCCCGCGAGCCGCTCTCCCCCCGGATCCCCCTCGAAGAGCTCCGTCAGCTCGGGCTTCGACTCCAGCAGCCGGTCCCACTGGCCCGGGATCAGCGCCTTGGCCCTCGGCGCCGTACGGTCCGCCGCCGGGGCGTCGAACAGACGCTCAAGCACCGCATGCACCAGCGTGCCCCGGGTAGCAGCCTCACTGGGCTTCTCCGGGAGCTTGTCGATGACCCGGAAGCGGTACAGCAGGGGGCACTGCATGAAATCGTTCGCGCGCGACGGCGACAGGGACGAGGGTGGCTGAGGCGGGCGCGGTACGGACGTCATGTCGCAGACCCTACGGCCCGCCACTGACACCCATCGGCATACCATCGACGACAGAGCTCGCACACAGCATGATCGTGGCAGAAGCCACCGACCGAAGGGACCCCGTGGACGAGAGCGGCGACAGCGGGCGCCCGCAGCCCGGCGCAGGGGGCAAGGACCCCGGCACCGGACCGGACAAGGGCAAACCGCGACGCCCGGCAGACCCGGGAGGCGGCCTCCTGATGGGGCGCCCCTTCGGCGTGCCCGTGTACGTCGCACCCAGCTGGTTCGTCGTCGCGGCGCTGATCACATGGGTCTTCGGAGGACAGCTCGACCGCGTCCTGCCGGAACTCGGCGGGGCCCGCTACCTGGTCGCGCTCTTCTTCGCGATCGCCTTCTACGCGTCCGTGCTCGTCCACGAGCTCGCCCACACCGTCGCCGCCCTGCGCTACAAGCTGCCGGTGCGCCGCATCCAGCTCCAGTTCTTCGGCGGCGTCTCCGAGATCGAGAAGGAGACCGAGACCCCTGGCCGCGAGTTCGTCCTCGCCTTCGTGGGCCCCCTGCTCTCCCTCGTCCTCGGCGGTGTCTTCTACATCCCGCTCCAGTTCGTCGAAGCGGGCACCGTCCCCGGCGTGCTCCTCGCCGGGCTGATGGTCTCCAACCTCATCGTCGCCGCCTTCAACCTGCTGCCCGGCCTGCCCCTGGACGGCGGCCGCATGCTCCGCGCGGTCGTCTGGAAGATCACGGGCAAGCCCATGAGCGGCACCATCGCCGCCGCGTGGGTCGGCCGGGGCCTGGCCATCACCGTCTTCGTCGGCCTCCCGCTGCTCACCCACACCGGCGCCCTCGGCAACGCCACCGGTGAGATCAGCGGGTTCGAGACCGTCACCGACGCCCTCCTCGCGGCCATCCTCGCGGCGATCATCTGGACCGGCGCCGGGAACAGCCTGCGGACGGCGCGGCTCCGTGAGCACCTCCCCGAACTCCGCGCCCGTACCCTCACCCGGCGTGCCGTGCCCGTGGAGTCCGCCACCCCGCTCTCCGAGGCACTCCGCCGCGCCAACGAGGCGGGCGCCCGCGCCCTCGTCGTCGTCGACGGCCAGGGCAGCCCCAAGGGCGTCGTCCGGGAGGCGGCCATCGCCGGCGTCCCCGAACACCGCAGGCCCTGGGTGGCCGTCAGCGGCCTCGCCCAGGACCTCACCGACGGTATGAAGGTCCCGGCCGAACTCGCGGGCGAGGCCCTGCTGGACCGGCTGAAGGCCACCCCGGCCACCGAGTACCTGGTGGTCGAGGAGACCGGCGAGATCTACGGCGTCCTCTCCACCGCCGATGTCGAGCGCGCCTTCATCAAGGCCATGGCCCGTCCCTCGGCCTGACGTCCGGAAAGCGGCCCCCGAAATACCGGTAGGCTGGTCACATGTCCGAACCGACCGGTGCCGCCCGCCGTCGCGGCCCATTCAAAGTCGGGGACCAGGTCCAGCTCACCGACCCCAAGGGACGCCACTACACCTTCACGCTCGAGGCCGGAAAGAATTTCCACACCCACAAGGGTTCTTTCCCGCACGACGAGCTGATCGGTGCTCCCGAGGGCAGTGTTGTCCGAACCACGGGAAACGTCGCCTATCTCGCGCTGCGTCCCCTGCTCCCCGACTACGTCCTGTCCATGCCCCGCGGTGCCGCCGTGGTCTACCCGAAGGACGCGGGTCAGATCCTCGCCTTCGGTGACATCTTCCCCGGTGCGCGCGTCGTCGAAGCCGGCGTCGGCTCGGGTGCGCTGAGCACCTTCCTGCTGCGCGCCATCGGCGAGCAGGGCATGCTGCACTCCTACGAGCGCCGCGAGGACTTCGCCGAGATCGCCCAGCAGAACGTCGAGCGCTACTTCGGCTCGCCGCACCCGGCCTGGCAGCTGACCGTCGGCGACCTCCAGGACAACCTCTCGGACACCGACGTCGACCGTGTCGTCCTCGACATGCTCGCCCCGTGGGAGTGCCTCGAGGCCGTCTCCAAGGCCCTGGTGCCCGGCGGCATCCTCTGCGCGTACGTCGCGACCACGACCCAGCTCTCGCGGACGGTCGAGTCCATCCGTGAGATCGGCTGCTTCGCGGAACCGCAGCCGTGGGAGTCGATGATCCGCAACTGGCACGTCGAAGGCCTGGCCGTCCGCCCCGACCACCGGATGATCGGCCACACCGGCTTCCTCGTCACCGCCCGCCGTCTCGCGGACGGCGTCGAGCCGCCGCTGCGCCGCCGCCGCCCGTCCAAGGGCGCCTACGGCGACGACTACGACGGTCCCGGCAGCCGGAGCGGCTCCGCCACCCGCGACTGACCCGTACAACGCGAAGGCGCCGCCGTCGAGTTCCCGGACCGACCCGGGGAGCCCGGCGGCGGCGCCTTTCCCGTCGGCCGCGACGACCCCGCCGTTCCCCTCGGGTGTGAGGTGTGGCACGATGCTGGCCACCCCCCGCCCGCCGACATCCGTGCGGCACCGCCTATCCAGGCACCAGGAACCACAGGAGACATACCGCGTGCAGACCTCCGCGCTCCCGGACCTCGCGCACACCGACGCCAAGCCGGTGCACTGGCTCGCCACGGCGACGGCGATGGCCGCGGTCGTCGCCGCCGCGGGCCTGCTCCAGCCGGAGGCGGCCACCGCGACGGCCTCCGCGTCCGAGCACCGCGTCACCACGCAGCACGGGAGTGCGCCCGCCGCGAAGGCGCCCGACCCGGCGCAGGTCGCCTTCCCGCTCGACTGCGGCGCCGCCGGACACACCGTGGCCGAAAGCGCACCCGGGGACCTCGACGGGGACGGCGGGCCCGAGACCGTGGCCGTCGTACGCTGCGCCGCGGGGTCGGGCACCCCACCCAGCGGCATCTACGTCGTGACACAGCCGAGCGGGGCCGCACCCCGGGTCGTGGCGACCCTGGTGGACCCCGCTCAGAAACTCAACGTCACCGACTTCACCGTCCGTGACGGCCGCGTGTCGGCGACCCTGCTCGGCTACTCCTCGGCCGACGTCCCCCGCTGCTGCCCCGACGAGCTGGAGAGCGCCTCCTGGCAGTGGAAGGGCAACGCGTTCATCAAGTCCGCCGGCCCCGAGGGCTCCACCGCGCGAGGCGTCTGAGCCGTTACTCCGCGTCCGGCCCGAAGACCTCTACATTGTCCGAAACGCGACGTACATGAATACAGTCGCCCGGACATTCCTTGGCGGAGTCCACGACGTCCTGGAGGAGAGGCAGCGGCACCGGTGTGGTGGCGCCCTTGTCCTGGAGGAGCTCGTCCTCGTCGCTCTTGACGTACGCCAGACCGTCGATGTCCAGCTCGAACACCTCAGGTGCGTACTGCACGCAGATGCCGTCGCCCGTACAGAGATCCTGGTCGATCCAGACCTCGAGGTCCTGTGTGTCGCTGTCGCCCGGAGCGTCCTGCTGCACGGTCATGTGTCCTGCCGTTCCCTGCGTATCTGCACCAATTGAAGCCAGCCCTGACGGGTGTTGAACGCTTCGACGATACAACCGGCTGCTTTCCGGTGCCGAAGGGTGGGTATTCCCTTGGCGTGAGGGAGAGCGCAAGGGTGAAGATCGGACAGACTCCCGGGTCTTTGTGATCTAGGGGTTTCAATCATCACCCACCCAGGTAGGGTCAGGAAGCGTCCAGCTCCCCTTGGAGGAGGTGAGGACCGTGGCAGCCCACGACGACGACATCAACCGCGGCAACCGGCCCGGGCGAGGGTCTGAGGACCCAGCCGGCCAGGTCGCCTATCTCGAGCAGGAAATCGCCGTCCTGCGACGTAAGCTCGCCGACTCTCCGCGTCATACGAGGATTCTCGAAGAGCGGATCGTCGAGTTGCAGACCAACCTGGCAGGCGTGTCCGCGCAGAACGAGCGGCTCGCCAACACACTCCGGGAGGCCCGCGACCAGATCGTGGCCCTCAAGGAGGAGGTCGACCGGCTCGCGCAACCGCCGGCCGGCTTCGGTGTCTTCCTGCAGGCCAACGAGGACGACACCTGCGACATCTTCACCGGGGGCCGCAAGCTCCGGGTGAACGTCAGTCCGAGCGTCGAGCTCGAGGGCCTCCGGCGAGGCCAGGAAGTCATGCTCAACGAAGCGCTCAACGTGGTCGAGGCCATGGAATTCGAGCGGGCCGGGGACATCGTCACCCTCAAGGAGATCCTCGAGGACGGCGAGCGCGCCCTGGTCGTCGGGCACACCGACGAGGAACGGGTGGTGAGGCTCGCCGAGCCTCTGCTGGACATCACCATCCGCCCCGGCGACGCCCTCCTGCTCGAACCCAGGTCCGGCTACGTCTACGAAGTGGTCCCCAAGAGCGAGGTCGAGGAGCTCGTTCTCGAAGAGGTCCCGGACATCGACTACAACAAGATCGGCGGTCTGGGCGACCAGATCGAACTGATCCGCGACGCGGTCGAGCTCCCGTACCTCCACCCGGACCTCTTCAAGGAGCACGAACTCCGCCCGCCGAAGGGCATCCTGCTCTACGGCCCCCCTGGCTGCGGCAAGACACTCATCGCCAAGGCCGTCGCCAACTCGCTGGCCAAGAAGGTCGCCGAGGTCACGGGACAGCCCGCGGGGAAGAGCTACTTCCTCAATATCAAGGGCCCCGAGCTCCTCAACAAGTACGTCGGTGAGACCGAGCGGCACATCCGCCTCGTCTTCCAGCGTGCCCGGGAGAAGGCGAGCGAGGGCACCCCCGTCATCGTCTTCTTCGACGAGATGGAATCCCTCTTCCGCACCCGTGGCTCCGGTGTCAGCTCGGACGTGGAGAACACCATCGTCCCCCAGCTGCTCGCCGAGATCGACGGTGTGGAGGGCCTGGAGAACGTCATCGTCATCGGCGCCTCCAACCGTGAGGACATGATCGACCCCGCGATCCTGCGGCCCGGCCGTCTCGATGTGAAGATCAAGATCGAGCGTCCGGACGCGGAGGCCGCGAAGGACATCTTCGCGAAGTACCTCACGCCCTCGCTGCCGCTGCACTCGGACGACCTGTCCGAGCACACCGGGTCGAGGGAGGCCGCCGCCCACGCGATGATCCAGTCCGTCGTGGAGCGGATGTACACGGAATCCGAGGAGAACCGCTTCCTCGAGGTCACCTACGCGAACGGCGACAAGGAAGTCCTGTACTTCAAGGACTTCAACTCCGGAGCGATGATTCAGAACATCGTGGACCGGGCAAAGAAAATGGCCATCAAGGCATTCCTCGAGCAGGGCCAGAAGGGCCTGCGCGTCTCCCACCTCCTCCAGGCCTGCGTGGACGAGTTCAAGGAGAACGAGGACCTGCCCAACACGACCAACCCGGACGACTGGGCCAGGATTTCCGGAAAGAAGGGCGAGCGGATCGTGTTCATCCGCACACTCGTCACCGGAAAGCAGGGCGCAGACACCGGTCGTTCCATCGACACGGTGGCAAATACCGGACAGTACCTGTAAAACGCAGACCGGCTGCGGATGCCCGGCAGGGTATCCGCAGCCGGCCGTTTTCCCGGCAGCTCCGGCCACACCCGAACAATGACGTAATTGATCTCCCCACCGGCGCAGAGGCGCTCTAGGCTCTGCCGTACCGCCGAGTCGCGCAGTGCGGGGACGGGCACCGCGGACCAGCAGCGGTACTTGAGCGCCGCTCCCGGACGGGAGCGACGCCGGGCAAGGAGGGCCGCATGACCGTACGGCGAGTGATGGGCATCGAGACGGAGTACGGGATCTCCGTCCCCGGTCAACCCAACGCCAATGCCATGCTCACCTCGTCCCAGATCGTCAACGCCTACGCGGCGGCGATGCACCGGGCGCGCCGCGCCCGCTGGGACTTCGAGGAGGAGAACCCGCTGCGCGACGCGCGAGGCTTCGACCTCGCCCGTGAGACCGCGGACTCCAGCCAGCTCACCGATGAGGACATCGGCCTCGCCAATGTCATCCTCACCAACGGTGCGCGGCTCTACGTCGACCACGCGCACCCCGAATACAGCTCACCGGAGATCACCAATCCGCTGGACGCGGTGCTCTGGGACAAGGCCGGCGAGCGGGTGATGGCGGAGGCGGCGGAACGGGCGGCCGCGATCCCGGGCGCCCAGCCGATCCATCTGTACAAGAACAACACCGACAACAAGGGCGCGTCCTACGGCACGCACGAGAACTACCTGATGAAGCGGGAGACCCCCTTCTCGGACATCGTGCGCCATCTGACCCCGTTCTTCGTCTCCCGCCAGGTCGTCACCGGTGCGGGCCGGGTCGGCATCGGCCAGGACGGCCATGAGCACGGATTCCAGATCAGCCAGCGCGCCGACTACTTCGAGGTCGAGGTCGGCCTGGAGACGACCCTCAAGCGCCCCATCATCAACACCCGCGACGAGCCGCACTCCGACGCCGAGAAGTACCGCAGGCTGCATGTGATCATCGGCGACGCGAACCTTTCCGAGATCTCGACCTATCTGAAGCTCGGCACCACCTCGCTGGTCCTGGCCATGATCGAGGACGGCTTCATCAATGTCGACCTGGCGGTGGACCAGCCGGTCCGCACGCTGCACCAGGTCTCGCACGACCCGACGCTGAAGCAGCTGATCACGCTCCGTAGCGGCCGGACACTCACCGCGGTGCAGCTGCAGATGGAGTACTTCGAGCTGGGCCGCAAGTACGTCGAGGAGCGGTACGGGGCGGACGCGGACGAGCAGACCAAGGATGTCCTGGCCCGCTGGGAGGACACCCTGAACCGCCTGGAGAACGACCCGATGAGCCTCTCGGGCGAGCTGGACTGGATCGCCAAGCGGGAGCTCATGGAGGGCTACCGGCGCCGTGACGGCCTGGACTGGGACGCGCCACGCCTGCACCTGGTGGACCTCCAGTACGCCGACGTACGGGCAGACAAGGGCCTGTACAACCGTCTGGCGGCCCGGGGGAAGATCAAGCGGCTCCTCGACGAGAACGACGTCGAGAGGGCCCGTACGAAGCCTCCCGAGGACACCAGGGCCTATTTCCGGGGCCGCTGCCTGGAGCAGTACGCGGACGACGTCGCCGCGGCCTCCTGGGACTCGGTGATCTTCGATCTGCCCGACCGTGACTCGCTGCAACGGGTTCCCACGATGGAACCGTTGCGGGGTACACGCGCCCACGTCAAGGACCTCCTGGACCGCTGTCGCACGGCGGAAGAGCTGGTCCGGACGCTGACGGGGGGCTGAAAGGCGTCCCGGCTGGGAATCAATCAGATGACCTCCGGACGTTGAGGAAAGTACCGGGCCAATGTCGGACCCCGTAGGTAGGGTCTGATCAAGTGCTTCGAACCGAGCGGGGTGAGCTACATGGCGACCAAGGACACCGGCGGCGGACAGCAGAAGGCGACGCGTTCCACCGAGGAGACCGAGGAGCAGGCGCAGGACGCGCAGGCGACCGAGGACCTTGCGGAGCGACAGGAGAAGCTCAGCGAGGACGTGGACGACGTCCTCGACGAGATCGACGACGTACTCGAGTCCAACGCCGAGGACTTCGTTCGATCGTTCGTCCAAAAGGGCGGCGAGTAACAGCCGGATTTCCGGCCGGACCGTTCGCCGGCGGGCTCGCGCCGCCGGCAGGCGATTTCCGTGGGACGCCCTCGCCCGCACCGGGCATCACCGGGGCGTCCCGCGGAAATGCTTCCGCACCCGGGATCATGTTGATCACCGTCACAGGACGGGTAGGGTCCGTGGCGTACTGCTTCAACTGCAATTCGGCCATCGGCAAGTTGGGGATGATCCTGACTCCTTGCGCAGGGCCATCGCATACCTGGAGGGAAACGCGTGGAAGCCAACACTCGTAGCACCGGGCGTCTACCAGCTGCCTTCCTGACGCCGGGTTCGTCCTCGTTCATGGACTTCCTGTCCGACCACTCACCCGAGATCCTTCCCGGCAACCGCAGCCTGCCGCCGCTGCAGGGCGCGATCGAGGCGCCGCACGGCACGACCATCGTGGCGGCCTCGTTCCCCGGCGGAGTGGTGCTGGCCGGTGACCGGCGGGCGACCATGGGGAACATGATCGCGCAGCGCGACATCGAGAAGGTGTTCCCGGCCGACGAGTACTCGGCGGTGGGCATCGCCGGCACGGCGGGTCTCGCCGTGGAGATGGTCAAGCTGTTCCAGCTGGAGCTGGAGCACTTCGAGAAGGTCGAGGGCGCCACGCTCTCCCTGGAGGGCAAGGCGAACCGGCTCTCCACGATGATCCGCAGCAACCTGGCGATGGCCATGCAGGGCCTGGCGGTCGTCCCGCTGTTCGCCGGGTACGACGTCGACCGCGAGAAGGGCCGGATCTTCTCGTACGACGTCACCGGCGGCCGTTCCGAGGAGCGCGGCTACGCGGCCACCGGATCCGGTTCGGTCTTCGCGCGCGGGTCGATGAAGAAGCTGTTCCGCGACGACCTGACGGAGGAGCAGACACTCACGCTGGTCGTGCAGGCGCTGTACGACGCGGCCGACGACGACTCGGCGACCGGTGGCCCGGACGTGGCCCGCCGGATCTATCCGATCGTCACCGTCATCACCGACGAGGGCTTCCGCAGGCTGGACGACGCGGAATCCTCGGAGATCGCGCGCGCGATCCTGGAGCGCCGGCTCGAGCAGCCCGACGGCCCCCGCGCCGCGCTGCTCTGACCGGCCCGATGCTTCTCCGATGCACTCGTCACTGACAGAAAGGGACGGATAGCCGGTGTCGACGCCGTTCTATGTCTCACCTCAGCAGGCCATGGCCGACCGGGCGGAATACGCCCGGAAGGGCATCGCCCGTGGTCGCAGCCTGGTTGTGCTGCAGTACGCCGACGGCATTGTGTTCGTCGGCGAGAACCCGTCCCGCGCGCTGCACAAGTTCAGCGAGATCTACGACCGGATCGGCTTCGCCGCCGCCGGCAAGTACAACGAGTACGAGAACCTCCGCATCGGCGGAGTGCGCTACGCCGATCTGCGGGGATACACCTACGACCGCGACGACGTGACGGCCCGTGGGCTGGCCAACGTCTACGCGCAGACGCTCGGCACCATCTTCTCCAGCGCCGCCGAGAAGCCGTACGAGGTGGAGCTGGTGGTCGCCGAGGTCGGCGCCGGGCCCGAGGGCGACCAGATCTACCGGCTGCCGCACGACGGTTCGATCGTGGACGAGCACGGCTCCGTCGCGGTCGGCGGGAACGCCGAGCAGATCAGCAGCTTCCTCGATCAGCGCCACCGCGACGGGATGTCGCTCGCCGAGGCGCTGAAGCTGGCCGTGCAGGCGCTGTCCCGCGAGGCCAACGGCAACGAGCGGGAGATCCCCGCCGAGCGGCTCGAGGTCGCGGTCCTGGACCGTACGAGGCCGCAACAGCGCAAGTTCAAGCGGATCGTCGGCCGGCAGCTGACCAGGCTGCTGGACGCGGACGGCGCGGGGGCGACCCCGACGGACGCCCCGTCCGACACGGAGGAGCCCGAGGTCGGCTCCACCCCGGCCGCCGGGACCGAGACCCCCGGGAAGGGCGCCGACACCCCTGGGAAGGGCAGCGACGGGCCCGAGAAGGGCACGGGCGAGGCCCCGAAGGAGTAACCGGTACCGGAAGATCTCCGGGCGGAGCCCTCCGGCCGTCGTACGCGGCGGCCGGAGGGCTCCGTCACGCCGTGGCCGGGGGCGCGGTGGAGCCCCGAACCACCAGACGGACGGGGAGGTCGTGGTGGGCCGCGGGGCGGCCCTCCAGGACGGCCAGCAGAGCCGTCATGCCGCGCTCACCCACCTGCTCGGCCGGGAGGTGCACGGTGGTGAGCTCCGGCTCCACCGCCGTGGCGAGCGCAAGGTCGTCGAAACCGGTCACGGAGATGTCGTCGGGCACCCGCAGCCCTCGTCTGCGGACCGCCTTGCAGGCGCCGGCGGCCAGGATGTCGTCGTCACAGACGATGGCCGTCGGCAGCGGGCCGGGGGCGGCCAGCACCGTCTCGGCGGCCTCGCGCCCGGACCGTACGTCGAGCGGGGCGGTGACGGTGCGCAGAACGGCGCCGGGGACGTCACTCACGGCCTCCCGCAGCGCCCGGGCACGCACCGCGAAGGTCCAGGTGTCCACGGCGGAGGCGAGGTGCGTGATCCGGCGGTGGCCGAGGCCGAGCAGATGGTCCGTCACCTGGCGCATGCCGTCCGCGATGTCGAGGTTCACGCGCGCCGCGGCGCCGTGGTCCTCGGGGTCGCTGTCCAGCATCACCAGCGGCAGGTCCGCGCCCCTCAGCGCCCCCAGGGCGTCCGCCGCCATCGACGAGGCGATCACCCCGTCGAGCGCCGCGCGGGCCGAGGCGAACGGGTCCCTGGCGGGACCGGTGCCGTCGGGGGACGGGTAGAGGACCACGCCGAAGTCGTGCTCGGCGGCGACGGCGGCGGCCCCCGAGTACACCCGGGCGAAGAACTCGTTGGTGAGCGCCGGGACGACGAGGAGGGCGGTGCGGGTGCGGCCCAGCCGGAGACTGCGGGCCGCGAAATTCGGCCGGTAGCCGAGGTCCCTGGCACTGTCGCGGACCCGCTCGGCGGTCGCCGCGGAGACCCGGCCCCGCCATTTGTCACCGAGTACGAGCGAGACCGTGGCCTGCGAGACGCCCGCCGCCCGGGCCACGTCACGGCTGGTGGGCCGTGGTGGGGAGGGCCGCTGGGTGCTGCTCACTCGTGCCTCCGTGCTGGGCCGGTCGGATCGTGGCGGGATGGACTCCCGGGCTGCCCACATGGTACGTATGAGCGTCGAAGTTATACGTAAAACTCCAGGGTGTGGCACCGCTGGGGGAGAGGGGCGGACATGGCCGCGGGGTACATGGACATCCTCCGGACGCGGCACGCCGCCCGGCTGCTCGCGGGAACGCTGGTGGGGCGGCTGCCGAACGGCACCGCCCACATCGCGATCGTCCTGTTCACCCGCGCGGAGGGCGGCAGCTACACGCTGGCGGGCGCCCTCGCGGCGGCGTACGGACTCGCCACAGCGGTGGGGCAGCCCCTGCTGGGCCGGGCCGTGGACCTGTACGGCCAGCCGCGTGTCCAGCTCCCCGCGGCGGTCGTCTCCGCGCTCGGCATGGCCGTGCTCGCCCTCATCGGCCTGGCCTCGCTCCCGGCAGCCTGCGCGGCGGTCGTCGTGGCAGGCGTGTTCACGCCCCCGCTGGAGGGCGGCCTGCGCGCCCTGTGGCCGACGGTCCTGGGCCGGGAGGACCGGGTGCACCGCGCGTACGCCATGGACGCGGTGGCCCAGGAGATCATGTTCACCGTGGGGCCGCTCCTCGTGACGGTCCTGGTGTCGCTCCGGTCGCCCGCCGCCGCACTCCTGGTCATCAACGCCCTCGGCGTACTGGGTGCGCTGTCCGTCGTCCTGTCCGAGCCCTCCAGGGTGTGGCGCTCGGCGCCCCGCGAGGCGCACTGGCTGGGCGCCCTGCGCTCGCCGGGACTGCTCGCCCTGCTCGGCGCCTTCTTCTTCGTCGGGCTCGCGCTCGGCTCCATCACGGTGGCCGGTGTCGCCTACGCCGACGACCAGGGCCGGGAGTCCGTGTACGGCTGGCTGATGGCCGCGCTCGGCCTCGGCGCGCTGATCGGCGGAGTGGTCTACGGGGCGCGGCAGTGGGCCGGGGCGCCCGAGCGCAGGCTGCGGATCATCGTCGCGCTGCTGGCGCTGGGCTATCTGCCGCTGATGCTGACGCCCGGCGTGCCCGCCATGACCGCACTGGCGGCCCTCGCCGGAGTGTTCCTCGCCCCGGCGATCGCGTGCTCGTTCATCGTCGTGGACCGGCACGCACCGCAGGGCACGGTGACCGAGGCGTTCTCCTGGCTCGTGACGACCTTCGGGGTGGGCGCGGCGGCCGGAACGGCGGTGGCGGGCCCGGCCGTCGAGCTCGGCGGGACGGCGTGGAGTTTCGCCGTCGCCGGGGCCGGTGGAGTGGCGGCGCTGCTGGTTCTGCTGGCCACCGGAAGGGTCCTCGCAGCTCCCGGGCGTACGCCCGCGGTTGTGGCCGGTTCGGAAAATGATCGAAACGGTGCTGCCGAACCCGGTTTCAGCTCAGGCCATAAGGCGTAATGTTCAGTCATGGACCGCCGCATTTTCGGGCTGGAGAACGAGTACGGCGTCACGTGCACGTTCAGGGGACAGCGCCGACTGTCACCTGACGAAGTGGCGCGCTACCTCTTCCGCCGTGTTGTGTCATGGGGCCGCAGCAGCAATGTCTTCCTGCGGAACGGCGCCCGCCTGTACCTCGACGTGGGATCGCATCCGGAATACGCGACACCCGAATGCGACAACGTGACCGAACTGGTCACGCACGACAAGGCGGGCGAGCGCATTCTCGAAGGCCTGCTCGTCGACGCCGAACGCCGCCTGCACGAGGAGGGAATCGCGGGCGACGTCTATCTCTTCAAGAACAACACCGACTCGGCTGGAAACTCCTACGGGTGCCACGAGAACTACCTCGTGGCCCGGCACGGAGAATTCTCCCGGCTCGCGGACATCCTCATTCCGTTCCTCGTCACCCGTCAGCTGATCTGTGGTGCCGGCAAGGTGCTGCAGACGCCGCGCGGAGCCGTCTACTGCGTGAGCCAGCGGGCCGAGCACATCTGGGAGGGCGTCAGCTCCGCGACGACGCGCTCCCGTCCCATCATCAACACCCGGGACGAACCGCACGCCGACGCGGAGCGGTACCGCCGCCTCCACGTCATCGTCGGTGACTCCAACATGTCCGAGACGACCATGCTGCTCAAGGTCGGCGCCACCGATCTCGTGCTGCGCATGATCGAGGCGGGCACCGTGATGCGGGACCTGACCCTGGAGAACCCGATCCGGGCGATCCGCGAGGTCAGTCACGACATCACGGGACAGCGCAAGGTGCGCCTGGCCAGCGGCCGCGAGGCATCCGCCATCGAGGTCCAGCGCGAGTACTACGAGAAGGCCGTCGACTTCGTCGAGCGCCGTGGCATCCGCACCGGCACCGTCGACCAGGTCCTCGAGCTGTGGGGCCGCACGCTGGACGCCATCGAGGCCGAGGACCTCGACCGGATCGGCACCGAGATCGACTGGGTCATGAAGTACAAGCTCATCGAGCGGTACCGGGCCAAGCACAACATGACCATGTCGAATCCGAGGGTCGCCCAGATAGACCTCGCCTACCACGACATCCACCGGCGGCGCGGGCTCTACTACCTCCTGGAGCGCAAGGGCCAGGCCGCCCGCATCTGCAACGACATGAAGATCTTCGAGGGCAAGTCGGTGCCCCCGCAGACGACCAGGGCGCGGCTGCGCGGCGACTTCATCCGGCGGGCCCAGGAGCAGCGACGGGACTTCACCGTCGACTGGGTCCACCTCAAGCTCAACGACCAGGCGCAGCGCACCGTGCTGTGCAAGGACCCCTTCCGTTCCGTCGACGACCGGGTGGAGAAGCTGATCGCGGGCATGTGACCCGGACAGGAATGTCCTGCCTCGTATGTGACCGGGCCCCGTACGTTCCTCGTACGGGGCCCTTCCGTCCGCCTAGAGTGTCGGGGGACCATTCACGTGCCGTCTGAGATCTGAGGAACCAGTGCGCCGACTTGCCGGCCTTCTCGTCGTCCCCCTTCTGCTGCTGTCCGCGGCGGCATGCGGCGACGACAAGGCCTCCGACTCCGCCTCGACCGAGAAGGGCGTTCCCGCGATCACCGCGGGCGCGAAGTTCGGCGAGAAGCCCACTCTGGCGAAGGGTGAGGGGGATCCTCCCAAGGAACTGAAGACCGACGTCATCAGTGAGGGTGACGGCGCGAAGCTCAAGAACGGCGACGCGATCCAGGTCAACTACCTCGGGCAGGCGTGGGACTCCACCAAGCCCTTCGACAACAGCTTCGACCGCAAGCAGCCCTTCGACCTGACGCTCGGCGCGGGCATGGTCATCCAGGGCTGGGACAAGGGGCTCGTCGGCCAGAAGGTCGGAAGCCGCGTCGAGTTGGTCATCCCGCCGAGCCTCGGCTACGGCGAGCAGGGCCAGGGCGACATCAAGCCCAACGCCACCCTCGTCTTCGTCGTCGACATCGTGAAGGCGACGCAGATCCCGAAGTCCGCCGAGGGCACGTCCGTGGCCCAGGACAACATCGACCTGCCGAAGGTCGGGACCAAGACCGACGGCAAGGCGCCGACCGTCACGATCCCCAAGACCGACCCGCCGAAGAAGCTGGTCTCCAACTACGTGCTGGAGTCCAAGGGCGAGGTCATCAAGGAGACCGACAGCGTCGTCGTGAACTACGTGGGTCTGCTCTGGAAGGGCAGCAAGGCTTTCGACAGCACCTACCAGACCGGCAAGACCCAGACCTTCCCGCTCGCCCAGGTCACCCTCAAGGGTCTCAAGAACGGTCTGGTCGGGAAGAAGGTCGGCAGCCGTGTGCTGCTCGTCATTCCGCCGGACCAGGGTTTCGGCGACGAGGCCCAGCAGTCCATCCCCGGGAAGTCCACCCTCGTCTTCGCCGTGGACATCCTGACAAAGATGTAAGACTGTCCCGGTTGCCCAGTTCATCAGTAAGAGGAGCAGTTCAGTGAGCATCGACAAGCCCGAGATCGACTTCCCGGGTGGCGAGCCGCCGGCCGACCTTGAGATCAAGGAGATCTGGGAGGGCGACGGACCGGTGGCCCAGGCGGGGCAGACCGTCTCCGTGCACTACGTCGGTGTGGCCTTCTCCACCGGCGAGGAGTTCGACGCCTCCTGGAACCGCGGCACCCCGCTGCAGTTCCAGCTCGGTGCCGGCCAGGTCATCGCCGGCTGGGACCAGGGTGTCCAGGGCATGAAGGTCGGCGGCCGTCGCCAGCTGACCATCCCCGCGCACCTCGCCTACGGTGACCGTGGCGCGGGCGGCGGCGCGATCGCCCCGGGCGAGACGCTGATCTTCGTCTGCGACCTCGTCGGCGTCTGATCCGTCCGTCTACAGCAGTCAGGGCCCGTGCCGCAAGGCACGGGCCCTCGCTTTGGTCCGGACACCCCGGGGCGGTACGGTCGACGGTCGGAGAGCACGTCGAGAAAGGGCGTCGATGGCGATTGCCAAGGCCGAACGGCTGATGAACCTGGCACTGTGTCTGCTGGGTACCCGGCGTCCGCTCAGCAAGCGTGAGCTCCGCGGGTCCATCGAGGCCTACCTGGAGGCGGGCTCCGACGAATCCTTCAACCGGATGTTCGAGCGCGACAAGGACGACCTGCGTGAACTCGGCCTGATCATCGAGACCGTGGAGAATCTGGACGGCGACACCGGATACCTCGCGCGCCGCGACAGCAACCGGCTGCCCCCCATCACCCTCGACGCCGAGGAGGCCGCTGCCCTCGGGCTCGCCGCCAAGGTCTGGCAGCAGGCCCGGCTCGCCGGCGCCGCCAGCGGCGCCCTGCAGAAGCTGCGGGCCGCCGGCATGCCGGAGGCCGAGGACGCCTACGAGGTGCACAGCGCTCTCGAACCGCGCATCCCGGTCCACGAGGCCGCGTTCGAACCGCTGATGCTCGCCTGCCGGGACCGCCGCCCGGTCACCTTCGACTACCGCAAGGGCAACGCCGCCCGCCCGGAGCAGCGCCAGGTCGAGCCCTGGACGCTCGAGTGCTGGCGCGGCCACTGGTATCTGGCCGGCTGGGACCGCGAGCGGGGCGCCGAGCGGGTCTTCCGGCTCTCCCGGATCTCCGGCCGGGTCCGCTCCCGCGCAGGGGCCTTCACGGCCCCCGTGCCCGACGCCGTCACCGTCCGCGAGACGGTGGAGAGCTGGGCGGGGGAGACCGCGACCAGGACCGCCCGCATCAGGCTGCGTACCGGCTCCGGCTACCCGCTGCGCTCCCGCGCGATATCGGTACGGGAACTGGGCGACGGCTGGGACGAGTTGGAGATCCCGTACGGGCACGGGCTGGACGCCTGGCTCGTGGAGTTCGGGCCCGACGTGATCGTGAGCGAACCCGCCGATCTGCGGGCCGACGTGATGGACCGGCTGCGCGCCGTGGCCAAGGACTGAGGGGACCCGTACTCGTGGCCACGAACGCGATCGACCAGACACGGCGGATGCTCTCCCTCGTCACGTATCTGCGTGAGCGCCCCGGCGCGCACGTCCAGGACGTGGCCCGGGCCTTCGGGATCACCGAGGACGAGCTGATCTCCGACCTCGACGTGCTGCCCATGTGCGGGACCAGCTTCCGCGGTGGTGACCTGCTGGACATCGACACCGACGGCGACCGGATCTGGTGGCACAACCCGGACGACGTCGCGGAGCCGCTGCGCCTGGCCGCCGACGAGGCGACGGCCCTGCTCGTCGCCGCCCGGGCCGTCGCCACGCTCCCCGGCCTGCGGGAGAGCGACCGGCAGGCGCTGGTGCGCGCCACCGCGAAGCTGGAGACGGCGGCCGGTGAGGTGGGAGCCGCCAGCTCGCGGCTCTCGGTCACCTTCGAGTCCGAGGGCGGTGTCTTCGCCGACGTCGACCGGGCGATCTCCGAGCGGCGTCGCCTCTGGCTGCGTTACTACTCACCCGCGCGTGACGAGCTGACCGAGCGCGAGGTCGACCCGATCCGGCTGTTCGCCGTCGGCCACACCTATATGGAGGGCTGGTGCCGCCTCTCCGAGGCGCGGCGTACGTTCCGGCTCGACCGGGTCGCCGAGATCAGGCTCCTCGACGCCCCGTCCGCCCCGCCCGAGCTGGAGCTGCGGGACCTCTCCGAGGGGCTGGTGCAGCCCGCCGCCGAGGACCCGGAGGTCGTGATCGAGGTCGGCCCCGGCGGCCGGTGGGTCGCCGAGTACTACCCGCACGACAGCGCGGAGGAGCTCCCCGACGGCGGTCTGCGGATCACGCTCCGCACGCCCGACCCCGCCTCCCTGCGCAGGCTCGCCCTGCGGCTGGGCGGCGAAGGACGCATCACATCGCCCCCGGACCTGGCCGAGAGCGCCCGGCTGGCGGCGCGTGAGGCACTGGCCGCCTACGACGGCGCGCTCTGAGAGGCGGCCGGCGGTGCACCGAGGAGACGAAGGCCGTATGACTGCGATATCGAGCACACAGACCGGACCGGTTCCGGTCACGGTGCCCGACACCGTGCGCTTCCGGGCGGCCTGCCCGGACTGCCGTGAGCGGTTCGAGCTCGGTGCGGGCTCACTGCGGCTGGCCATAGGAGCCAGCCGCCGTACGACCTTCTACTCCTTCACGTGTCCCGCCTGCGGGTCCGCGGTCCGCAAGCCGGCCGGGGAGCGCATCATCGAACTCCTCAGCGGCGGCGGGGTACGGACACTGCGCCTGCACACCGCCCTGCGGTAACGAGAGACACCGAGGATCCGCCCATGTTCTGGCCCATGCTCGCCATCGCTCTGGGATTCGCCGGCCTGGCCGTGCTCGGCGTCCTGGCCGTCAAGGTCTTCGTCGAGGCACAGCGGCTAGCCGGACAGGTCGCCGCGACCACGCGCCGCATCAACCGAGCGGCCGAGGATCTCGAACGAGCGGCCACCACCCTCGCCGACACGGGAGAGGCCCTGCGATAGCAGTGCGCGGCCTCCTGATTCACCGGTTCGGGGGGTACGCTGCTGGAGCGGCCCAGGCAGGGAGGTGTGGGCCGCAAGCGGGAGTACGCACAGGCATTGCCTCACGTTTACCCCTGCGGGTTACGATCGCTGCCAGCGCGAAGGTCGGACAACTGTCCGGTCGAACGGGTAGCGAGCCCACCCTCCAGACGCCTCAGTGAGAAGGAAGTCGCACATGATCGGCAATCTGAAGCCCCTCGAGATCGTTCTGATCATCGCTGTCGTCCTGCTGCTCTTCGGTGCCAAGAAGCTCCCCGACATGGCGCGTTCGCTCGGCAAGTCGGCCCGCATCCTCA
Source organism: Streptomyces sp. NBC_01166 (assembly GCF_045039765.1). NCBI lineage: Bacteria > Bacillati > Actinomycetota > Actinomycetes > Kitasatosporales > Streptomycetaceae > Streptomyces > Streptomyces sp. NBC_01166. The sequence continues at coordinate 1,754,306 of NZ_CP108613.1, read as the reverse complement.
AGAGCGAGGCCAAGGCCATGAAGAAGGACGACGCGGAGCCCGCGGCGCCCACCACGGAGAACGTCGCGGACACCACCCCGCCCGCGGCCACCGCGCGCACGATCCAGGCCGCTCCGGGAGATGTCACCAGCTCCCGCCCGGTCAGCGAGGCCAAGCCCACCACCCAGAGCTGACAGCTGATCCGCACCATCTGAAGCTGCCGCACGAGACGAGGGAAGTGGGTTGCTCAAGTCTGCCCGCAAGCAGGAGAAGGACGACGAGGGGCGGATGCCCCTCCTCGATCACCTGCGTGAGCTGCGCAACCGGCTGCTGAAGTCGGTCCTGGCGATCATCGTCGCCGTGATCGTGGCGGCGTTCTTCCAGAAGGAAATCTTCGAGTTCCTGATGAAGCCGATCCTGGACTCGGTCGGCTGCAAGAACGGCGCCGTGACCATGATCAACGGTCGGCCCTGCGCGGAGATGACCACCAACGGTCTGCTGTCGCCGTTCACCATCGCGCTGAAGGTGTCCCTGATGGCAGGCGTGCTGGTGGCCACTCCGGTGTGGCTGTACCAGCTCTGGGGGTTCGTCGCCCCCGGCCTGCACAAGCAGGAGAAGCGCTACTCGATCGCCTTCGTCGTGGCCGGGGTGCCGCTCTTCGTCGCCGGCGCCTACCTGGCGTACGCGATCCTCCCGCAGACCGCGCAGATCATGCTCGGCTTCACACCCGACAACGTGAAGAACCTGCTGCCCCTTGACGACTTCCTGGACCTGATCACCCGGATGGTGATCGTCTTCGGGCTCGCCTTCGAGCTGCCGCTCCTGCTCATCCTGCTGAACCTGACCGGTGTCCTGTCCGGCGCCCGCATGCTGCGCTGGTGGCGCGGGATGCTCGTCGGGCTGACCGCTTTCGCGGCGATCGCCACCCCTGGCGGCGAGCCCATCTCGATGCTGCTGCTGGCCGGCCCGCTCGCCGTGCTCTACTTCGTGGCCGTCGGCTTCTCGCTGCTCAACGACAAGCGCAGGCGGCGTGCCAACCCCGACGCCGAGCTCGACGACGACGAGGCGTCGAGCCTGGACCTGACCCCCGAGGCGGTCGGCGCCGTCGAACCGGTGTCCTCCCGGCCTGCTCTGCCGGGGCAGGCGAGCGGGGACGCGGACGGCGGGCGGACGAACCGGCTCAACGGTTACGACGACATCACCTGACCTTGTAGGGTCCCGCGGGTGACCAGCGAGATCACCCTCTTCGTCAATCCCACCGCGGGGAGCGGCCGGGGCGCGCGCGCCGCGCAGCCGGCCGCTTCCGCTCTGCGGGACGCCGGCTTCTCCGTACGGACGGTTCTCGGCGAGGACGCCGACGACGCACTGCGCCGGGCCCGGGAGGCGGTGGCACACGGGACCGGGGCGCTGATAGCCGTGGGCGGGGACGGCATGATGTCCCTCGCCCTGCAGGCCGTCGCCGGTACCTCGACACCGCTCGGCGCCATCGCCGTGGGCACCGGGAACGACTTCGCCCGCGCCCTCGGGCTGCCGGTCCGATCGCCCGCCGCCGCCGGACGGCTGGCTGCCGAGATGCTCAAGGCCGGGACGGCGCGCGCGATCGACCTGGGCCGGGTCGGGGAGCGCTGGTTCGGCTCCGTGCTCGCCTCGGGATTCGACTCGCGGGTCAACGACCGGGGGAACCGGATGCGGTGGGTCGGCGGGCGCTTCAAGTACGACCTGGCGATCCTCGCCGAGCTGGCCTCCTTCAGGCCGATCCCGTACCGCGTCAGGCTGGACGGCGGACCGGTGACCGAGATCGAGGCGACGCTGATCGCCGTGGGCAACGGGACGACGTACGGCGGCGGCATGCGGATCTGTGCCGACGCGGTCATGGACGACGGCCTCTTCGACGTGACCGTGGTGGGTGACTGCAGCCGGACCACCCTGCTCAAGGTCTTCCCGAAGGTCTACAAGGGCACGCATCTCGGGCACCCGAAGGTCACCGTGCACCGGGTGTCCTCGATAGAGCTGGCCGCGGGCGGTGTCACGGCGTACGCGGACGGTGAGCCGCTGGGCGCGCTGCCGCTCAGCGCCACGTGCGTGCCCGGCGCGGTACGGGTCCTTGCACCGTGAAATAAAGATCGGGCTGACTGTCATACGGGGCGGGTAGGCTCGTATCAAGATGACAGAGGACCTCTCACCAGCTGAGCGATACCAGGCGTCCCGGGTCCGTGCGGCCGAGCAGGCCACCGCCCTCGGGCCCTTCCGCGAGATGTACGAATTCGGACTGGACCCGTTCCAGATCGAGGCCTGCCAGGCCCTGGAGGCCGGCAAGGGGGTACTGGTCGCGGCCCCGACCGGGTCGGGCAAGACGATCGTCGGTGAATTCGCCGTGCACCTGGCCCTGCAGCAGGGCCGCAAGTGCTTCTACACCACGCCCATCAAGGCGCTGTCCAACCAGAAGTTCACCGATCTCGTCCGGCGCTACGGCGCGGACAAGGTCGGGCTGCTGACCGGTGACAACAGCGTCAACGCGGACGCACCCGTGGTCGTCATGACGACCGAGGTCCTGCGCAACATGCTGTACGCGGGCTCCCAGGCTCTCACCGGCCTCGGCTATGTGGTCATGGACGAGGTCCACTACCTCTCCGACCGCTTCCGCGGCGCCGTGTGGGAGGAAGTGATCATCCACCTCCCGGAGTCCGTGACGCTGGTCTCGCTCTCGGCGACCGTGTCCAACGCCGAGGAGTTCGGCGACTGGCTGGACACCGTCCGCGGTGACACCCAGGTGATCGTCTCCGAGCACCGGCCCGTGCCGCTGTGGCAGCACGTGATGGCCGGACGCCGGATGTACGACCTCTTCGAGGAGGAGACCGACCACGGCGGCAGGGGCACCGGCCGTCGTGAGGTCAGTCCGGACCTCGTCCGCCTCGCCCGCATGGAGAACCAGCGCGGATACAACCCGCGCGAGCGCAGGCGCGGGAAGATGGTGCGCGAGGCGGACCGCGAGCGCGAGCGGCGTCAGCGCAGCCGGATCTGGACCCCGTCCAGGCCCGAGGTCATCGACCGGCTCGACGCCGAGGGTCTGCTGCCCGCCATCACCTTCATCTTCAGCCGGGCCGGCTGCCAGGCTGCTGTCCAGCAGTGCCTGCAGGCCGGTCTTCGGCTGAACGACGAGAACAAGCGCGGGCTGGTGCGGGAGATCGTCGAGGAGCGGACGGCCTCCATTCCCCCCGAGGACCTCCATGTCCTCGGGTACTACGAGTGGCTCGAAGGCCTGGAGCGCGGCATCGCGGCGCACCACGCCGGGATGCTGCCGACCTTCAAGGAGGTCGTGGAGGAGCTGTTCGTCCGCGGCCTGGTCAAGGCGGTCTTCGCCACCGAGACGCTGGCGCTCGGCATCAACATGCCCGCGCGCTCCGTGGTGCTGGAGAAGCTCGTCAAGTGGAACGGCGAACAGCACGCCGACATCACGCCCGGCGAGTACACCCAGCTGACAGGGCGGGCCGGGCGCCGCGGCATCGACGTCGAGGGCCACGCGGTCGTCCTCTGGCAGCGGGGGATGGACCCCGGAGCACTCGCCGGACTCGCGGGGACGCGTACGTATCCGCTGCGCTCCAGCTTCCGGCCCTCGTACAACATGGCCGTCAACCTCGTCCAGCAGTTCGGGCGGCACCGCTCGCGCGAGCTGCTCGAGACCTCCTTCGCGCAGTTCCAGGCCGACCGGTCCGTCGTCGGGATCTCCCGGCAGGTCCAGCGCAACGAGGAGGGCCTCGCGGGCTACAAGGAGGGCATGACCTGCCACCTCGGGGACTTCGAGGAGTACGCGCGACTGCGCCGCGACCTCAAGGACCGCGAGACGGAGCTGGCCAAACAGGGCGCGGCCCAGCGGCGGGCGGCCGCCGCGTCGTCCCTGGAGAAGCTGAAGCCCGGCGACGTCATCCACGTCCCCACCGGCAAGTTCGCCGGACTCGCCCTGGTCCTCGACCCGGGACTGCCCGCCGGGCGGACCAACGGCCATCGCGGGCTGGAGTACCACGACGGACCGCGTCCCCTGGTGCTGACCGCCGAGCGGCAGGTCAAGCGGCTGGCCCACATCGACTTCCCGGTGCCGGTCGAGGCGCTGGAGAGGATGCGGGTGCCCAAGTCGTTCAACCCGCGCTCACCGCAGTCCCGCCGCGACCTGGCCTCCGCGCTGAGGAGCAAGGCGGGGCACATCGACCCGGGCAGGCACCGCAAGCAGCGGGCCGCCGCGGCCGACGACCACGAGATCGCCCGGCTGCGCACGGAACTGCGCGCGCACCCCTGCCACGGGTGCGACGAGCGCGAGGACCACGCGCGCTGGGCCGAGCGGTATCACCGGCTCCAGCGCGACACCCGGCAGCTGGAGCACCGCATCGAGGGCCGGACGAACACCATCGCCCGGACCTTCGACCGCATCGTCGCGCTCCTGACCGAACTGGACTACCTGCGGGGCAACGAGGTCACCGACAACGGCCGTCGGCTGGCCCGGCTCTACGGAGAGCTCGATCTGCTGGCCAGCGAATGCCTGCGGGACCGCGTCTGGGAGGGGCTCAACCCCGCCGAACTCGCCGCCTGCGTCTCGGCGCTCGTCTACGAGGCGCGCCAGGCGGACGACGCGGTCGCCCCCAAGCTGCCCTCAGGACCCGCGAAGGCCGCGATGGGCGAGATGATCCGCATCTGGGGCCGTCTCGACGCCCTGGAGGAGGACTTCAAGATCAGCCAGACGGAAGGGGTCGGACAGCGCGAACCCGACCTCGGCTTCGCCTGGGCGGTCTACATGTGGGCCTCCGGCCGGACGCTGGACGAGGTCCTCCGCGAGGCGGAGATGCCGGCCGGTGACTTCGTACGGTGGTGCAAGCAGGTCATCGACGTGCTCGGGCAGATCGCGGCCGCCGCGCCCCGGGACGGCAGTTCGGTCGCGAAGAACGCCCACAAGGCCGTCGACGCGGTGCTGCGGGGCGTGGTGGCGTACAGCTCGGTGGGGTGAGCGGCTTCCCTCCCCACGGGTGAGGAAGAACGGACGAGTGGCCACGGGCGGCTGTACGCGCCTGTGGCCACTCCTGTGCGTTCTCCCGTCAGGTCTTGTTGTTCTTCATCGAGAGTCCCGCGCAGGCTGCCCCCAGCACAATCGCCAGACCACCGACGATCACGTTGTTGAGGATGACGCCCATGTCAGGGCTCTGGCCCACGACCCAGGTCGACACGATGAGCCAGGCGCCCAGCGCGACGATGGCGATGCTCATCCCGGTCATCCGCTCGGGCATGGCCGTGAAGCAGAGTGCCAGCACGGCTATCGCGATGCCGATGACGAGGTTGTGCGTCACCAGGGAGGGCTGGCTCGCGGTGAAGTGAAGCACCCACGGCGAGACGGCGCAGTACAGACCGAGCAGAAACACAGGGGCGTCCGCACCGGCCGTGGTGCGGCGGCCGCCACCACCCATCAGGCGGTCGTGGCGCGCTCGCATTTCTTCGGCGTCAGGGTGTCCGGAGATGTCTCTTCCGGTGTGTCCGGAAACGTCACCGGTTTTCCCGGAAACATCCCTTCCGGTGTGCGAGATGTTACTCATGAGGATGGTCTCCTTCGCACTTGCTGGAGCGACCGCGGCCAAGAGGTGCGGTCATCAGCTCTCGAGACCAGTGTGCTCTTATATGCCCTTTATGTGTAGTTTTCCTGGCGGTCGGATCCTGCGGTTCCGTCGAGGCGGCGTGCCAGTGACACCAGGTCCGCCGTCCGCAGCACACGGGCCCCGTATCCCGGGAGCGGTACGTGCAGGGGGTGGGTCCAGCGTTCCGGGACGGCGTCGATGCCGTACACCGCGCCGGCCAGGCCGCCGGTGACCGCGGCCACCGTGTCGGTGTCCCCGCCCACGTCGACGCCAGCGCCCAGGGCGCGCTCGAAGCAGTCGGTGGTGCGCAGCGCCCAGAGCGCCGTACCGAGGCAGGGCCAGACCGCGCCGTTGAACTCGGTGGCGTCGTCCGGATGCCAGTCCGGGGCCAGTACGGCGGCCCAACGGGCCCGGTGGCCTGTGTGGACCAGGGCCAGCGTGTCCTCCACGGCCGCGAGCGGGTCGCCGCCTTCCAGCGCCACACGGACGAGTTCATGGAAGACCGCGGTGCCTTCCCACGCCGCCCGGTCGCCGTGCGTCAGGGCGGCGATCCGCCGGGCCGCGTCCATGGTGGCGGTCCGCCCCGACCGGGCGAAGTACACAGCCGACGTGGTCGCGCGCATCAGCGAACCGTTGCCCGCCGCACGCCCGTTGACCTGGAAATGGAGCGCTGCGGCCAGGTCCCACGGCGCACCGCTCGTGAGGACGTCCTCCGTCTGCAGACCGATGTCCTTCGGCTCACCGGCCGCCCACCGGCGGAACCGGCCGAAGATGTCGGGAAGGTCCAGGTCCCCGTTCTCCAGCAGTGATTCACCGACGAGGACGGCCATCTGTGTGTCGTCCGTGGCCTCACCCGGATCCCAGCCGCCGCCCCCGCACATCGCGCCCACTCCGTCCGGGAACCGGGCGGAGTACACCCCTGGGAGGCCGAACTCGAAGGGGGCGCCCAGGGCGTCACCCACCGCGGAGCCCACGACGGCGCCGACGGCGCGAGCCCCGCGGTCCGCGCCGCTCCGGTCGGGGCGGAGGACGCGGTCCTCGGGGCTCGGTGTCATGCCGTCAGCGTACCGACGGGCCGTCGGTCAGGCGGCCGGCATCAGGACGGTGTCCACGATGTAGACCGTCGCGTTGGCGGTCGGGACGTTGCCGCAGACGACCTTCGAGGAGTCGTTCACCGTGTAGGACGTCTCCGACCCCGACGTCGTCAGCTCCGTCTTCGCCAGGGTGTCGAAGGAGCCCTTCTCCAGCTGCTTCGGCGTCAGCTTCTCGCCGACCACGTGCGAGGTGAGCACCTTGGTCAGCTCGGCCTTGTTCGCGAGCAGCTTGTCCAGGTCCGCCTTCGGGATCTTGGCGAAGGCATCGTTGGTCGGGGCGAACACCGTGGTGTTCTCGGCGCTGTTGAGGGTGTCGACGAGACCGGCCTGCTTGACCGCCGTCACCAGGGTGGACAGCGCCGGGTTGTTCGACGCGGCCGTCGCAACCGGGTCCTGCGCCATACCGTCGAACGAGCCGGCACCCTCCTTCGGGACCGTCGCGCAGCCCGGGCCGAACGGCTCGTTCATGGGCTCGGTCTCCTTGGCCGGGGCGCTCGACGCGGCCTTGTCCGCACCGGAGTCGGAGCCGGACGCGGAGGTGTCGTCGCTGGAACAGGCGGTCAGCGCGAGCGGCAGCACGGCCGCGGCGGAGACGATGACGGCGAGGCGGCGAAGGTGACGGTTGTTCATGGTGTTCTCCTCGGTGAGTCGTTGATCAAGGGGTGGGAAGAGGGAGTGCGCTCGGTCGTCAGGTCACGTCGACCACCACCGAGTGCCATCCGGTCGCACCGTCGGGCACGGTGCCGACCCGCCTGTCGGTCTGGGTGACCCCGGTGCGGTCCGTCGCGCGGACCTCGAGGGTGTGGTGGCCGGTCGTGGCCGGCCACTCCCACACCCACTGGCGCCAGGTGTCACGGCCGGCCGCCGCCGCCAGCCGTGCGGTGTGCCACTCCCCGCCGTCGACCCGGACCTCGACCCGGGCGATGCCCCGGTGCTGGGCCCAGGCGACACCGGCGACCGGCACGGTCCCCGCCCTGGGGGCGGCGAAGGGGCGCGGCGTGTCGATGCGGGACTGGGTCTTGACCGGAGCCTCGCGGGACCACTCGCGCTCGACCCAGTAGGCGTCGTACGCGTCGAACGTCGTGAGCTCGATGTCCTGGATCCACTTGCACGCCGAGACATAGCCGTAGAGGCCGGGGACGACCATCCGGACCGGGAAGCCGTGGTCGAACGGCAGCGGTTCGCCGTTCATGCCGACCGCGAGCAGTGCGTCACGGCCGTCCATTACCTCCTCGACCGGAGTCCCGATCGTCATCCCGTCCACGGAGCGCGCCACGATCTGGTCCGCGGGCCCGCCCTTCGACGGGGGCTTCACCCCGGCCTCGCGCAGCAGATCGGCCAGGCGTACGCCGATCCACCGGGCCGTGCCCACATAGGGGCCACCCACCTGGTTGGACACGCAGGTCAGCGTGATGTCCCGCTCCACGAGCTCGCGGCCCAGGAGGTCCTGGAAGCTGAGGGCGACGGGCCGCGCCACCCCCTTGCCGTGGATCCGCAGCCGCCATGCGGCGGCGTCGACGCGCGGGACCACCAGAGCGGTGTCCACCCGGTAGAAGTCCTTGTTCGCGGTGGTGAAGGTGCTCAGGCCCCGGATGCCGAGATCGGCGGCTGCGGGTATCGGGGGCGCCGCCGAGGCAGGTGCCGGGAGGATGAGGTCACCGCGTGAGGCGGAGACCCCGGCCAGCTGGGACGCCTGGAGCTGTCGGCCCAGGAGCCCCGCACCGGCCGAGGCCGCAGCGGCGGCGGTCGCCGCGATCACGAATCCGCGGCGGTCCAAGGCGCGTTGCGCCCCACCGTCCGTCTCCCCAGCCGCGGGAGACGGCACGGTTTCCGGGACGCGCAGCCGTCCGGCCAGGAGATACAGCACTCCTGCGGCCACCAGCGCGCCCACGACCGAGGGCAGTACGTCGCCCGGCCGGCCCTCCGGCCGGCCGGCCGCGGACACCGCCCCGACCACGCCGAAGACCAGGACGGCTGCGGCACCGGTCCACCGGTGCCGCAGCGCGAGGACCCCCACCGCCATGGCGAAGGCCGCCAGGAGGACGAGGATCCCGAGTTGCAGCACCAGCTTGTCGTCGGTGCCGAAGTTCCGTACGGCGAAGTCCTTGACGGCCGGGGGAGTGCGGTCGATGACCGCCCCGCCCACGGCCGTGACCGGACCCGCCTCGGGACGCACGGCAGCGGCGACGAGTTCGGCGACGCACAGGGCGGTGAGACCGGCGATCAGACCGCTGAGCGCGGCGAACGCGGCGCGTGCCCAGCGGGACCGCCGGGGCCCGGGGATCCCCTGCTTCTGCGAAACATCTCGGTCTGTTCTCACACCAGGGGTTCGGCGCGGACCGCCCGGCGGATTGGTCGTTCACCCGATCGAAGTAATTCCGAGCACAGGCCGATCCGTGGTGCCCGCTGCCCCGAATGACCCCTGAGGCACTCCGGCAGCGCCCCGGCCAGGCATGCGACACGGGAAGGAACCGGAACGGCAGGAGAGCGCGACGCACAGCCGTCGTGGGCAGCGGGGGTGGCCGACCGGCCCGCACCAGCGGCTTCTTCCCGCACCCCTTTCCGGGAGCGCGCTCCCGGAAAGGGGTGCGCCCACTCGGGCTCAGGCGTCCTGGAACTCCATCAGGGCCACCGGGTCGGAGGTCGGCTGTTCGGATCCGCCCGCCGGTTCGACGGTGATGCCCATGCCGGACGCGCGGTCCACCGGACCGTCCAGCAGAACGGCGTCATCCGTGGCGGACGGGTTCATCAGCCCGGCCGCACGCATGGTGCCGCCGTCGTCGAACCACAGTTGGTACACCTTGCCGCCGGGCGGCGGCGCCATGTCCGACGCGAGGAACACCGCCCGGTTCACGCTCTGCGAGACGACCACCGTGCCCCGGGCGCCGTCCCGGAGGTCCGCGGCGCTGGTCCTGGCGTCCGGTGCGGTCAGCACCCGCGCCACCTGCTCGTTGTGCTGTTCGGCCCGGGCGGTCTCCTGCCGGGCGTCCCGCGCGACCTGGTTCTGCCACACGGCGACTCCGCCGAAGGCGGCAGCGGCGGCGACGCAGGCGGCGAGCGCGTACGTCGACCAGCGCCCGGCCCGGCCGGTGGAGACCCCGGAGCCGGCACTCCCGCCCCGGGGCGGCGGCTCCTGCCGCACGGTCGTGATGTCGCGCAGCACCCGGTCCCGGAGCCCCGGGGGCGGGGCGGCGGACACGGCGAGCCCCAGCCGGGCGGCGGTGGCGGACAGCTCCCGTACCTCCTGGGCGCACGCCTCGCAGGCACCCAGATGCCGTTCGAACGCGGCCCGCTCCTCGTCCGGCAGCGCGTGCAGGGCATAGGCCCCGGTCAGTGTGTGCAGCTCGGCCGTGCTCATGCGTTCACCCCCAGGCAGTCGCGCAGCCGGATGAGCCCGTCGCGCAGCCGTGTCTTGATGGTCCCCAGTGGTACGGACAGCAGCTCGCCGACCTCGCGGTAGGTCAGTCCGCGGTAGTACGCCAGCGTCACCGACTCCCGCTGGAGCTCGGACAGCGTCCGCAGACAGCGCCGGACCTGCTCCCTCTCCAGCCGGCTCTCGACCTGCTCGGACACCTCGTCGAAGTCCGGGGTGCGGTCGAGCAGCGCAGCCTTGTGCTCCCGTGCCGCGGTCGCCTCGGCCGACCTGACCCGGTCCACCGCGCGGTGGTGGGCGAGCGTCAGCACCCAGTTCATGGCGCTGCCGCGGGACGCCTGGTAGCGGGGGGCGGTGCGCCACACCTCGACCAGTACCTCCTGGGCCACCTCCTCCGACTGGGCCGGGTCGCGGAGAACGCTCCGCACCAGGCCGAGGACCGGCCCGCTGACCCGGTCGTACACCTGAGTGAAGGCGGCCTGGTCGCCGCGGGCGACCTGGCCGAGCAACTCCTGCAGGCCGGGGCCCGACGAAGGGACCCCACTGATGTGTACGGCTTCTCTCACGCGGACGGTCCTCCCGGAGCACGCAACGGTTTCCTGGGTGATTCGGAGCCGGCTGCCCGGAGGATTGGTCGGACGCTTCAGGAATCGGCCGGTCCGCCCACCTTCCCGTACGCCTGTCCGGCCGGCCGCGACCGGGTCCGCCTGGCCGCGCGGACGACGAGGAGGACCACCAGCCCGATCGGTGAGAGCAGGATCGTCAGTACCAGGAGCGGACCCGTCACCAGCGGGGACATCCCCAGCCTGCGCGACTCCAGGAACATCCACTGCCCCAGCAGCAGATCCCAGGCGATGATCTGCGCCCACACGGCCCCGGCGCCGTTCGCCAGCGACGTCAGGTCGCGGAACGTGTCGATGTCCGGGCTGCTCACCGCGGCCCACAGCTCCGGGAACACCGGCGCGGCCATCACCGCCCAGAGGGTCAGCACCGGCAGGACGGTCAGCGGCGAGGACGCCACGCGCTCGGTGGGGCGCCAGTTCGGCGCGAAGATCATGAGCAGCCAGAACGGGGCGGCCGCCATGAAAGTGATCTCGAAGAGTGCACCGGTCATGACACGAGCTCCTTGTCCGGCGCGGTGGCCGATGAGGCGGGGGCGGCCGGGCGGCGTGCGGCGAGGACCCCCGCGGCCGTCGCGGTGACGATCAGTCCCGCGACGGCGAGTGTCGTGCCGTCGGGGTGGACCAGCGGCTGGCCGCGCAGCGCCTGCCAGGCCACCAGGGCGACGACCGCGGCGTACGCGCCGGAGGTGACGAGCACCAGCCGCAGCCGCACACGCGGGTCGCGCAGACGGGCGACCCGGGGCGCGAGGAGGATCAGGGCCACCACGAACAGCGGGAGTGCCTGCAGGGCGTGCATGCCGACGAAGTGCGGGACGCGCAGGTCGCCGCCGGTCGTCGACCAGCCGGTCAGCGGCATCGAGGGCCCGCCGTCCGGCACACCGACCGCGTGGGCGCCGACCACGTCCGCGGTGTCGAGACCGCCGGCCGCCCGCTGTCCGGCGGACGGCCGCGCCATCAGGAAGCCGAACCCCGCGCCCACCAGGGCGATCAGCACCCCCGAGCGCACGGCCCAGGCGGAGGCGCGGTCGGCGATCCGTGCGCGGAGCAGCAGGAGCGCGATGACGAGCGTGCCGGCCCAGAGGACGGCGACGGTGGCGGCCATCGCGTCGTACAACGCCGAGTCGAGCGCGGTCTCGTGGTTGAAGTGGCTCCGCTTCCCCCTGATCACCTGGCCGGTGATGATCACCATCTCCCCGGCGCACGCCAGGGCGACCACGGTGCCGGCCCACCGGCCGACGCGCCGGCCGCGGGTCAGCAACGTCAGCATCCAAGCCAGGGCCAGCGCGTACGCCACGAACGAGACGGCGAACTTGAACGGTTTGGCCCAGATCGGCGCGCCCGCGAGGACCCGGCCGTCCACCAGGATCCCCACCGCTCCGACGACGGACATCACGACCATCGAGGCGGCGAACAGCACTAACGGCCGGTGCCATGTGCGCCATGACTGCATAGGTCCCCCCAGAGGAATTATGGATAGTGGCACTGTCCGCTATCCGATAGGGGGACTATCTATGATGGGGGTCGGCTTGGCAACCTCCTGGAGGGTGAACACACAGTGCGCATCGGCGAATTGAGTCGCAGGTCCGGGGTCCCGGTGCCGACGATCAAGTACTACGTACGCGAGGGGCTGCTGCCCGCCGGTGTTCTGACCAGCCCCAACCAGGCGCGATACGACGACGGGCACGAGCGCAGGCTGCGGCTGATCCGCGCCCTCCTGGACGTCGGAGGGCTGTCGCTGTCCGCCATCGCGGAAGTTTTGGAAGCCGTCGACGATCCAGGGCAGCCGGTGCACAAGGTGCTCGGCGCGGCGGCCAGGCGCATCACGCCCGAGGGGCCCGAGGAGTCCGAGGGATCCGAGGAGGAGGGGCCGGAGTCGGCCGAGGCCCGCGAGGAGGTCGCCGCGCTGCTGGCGCGGCGCGGCTGGTTCGTGCGTGCGGACAGCCCGGCCGGACGGTCACTGGCGGGCGTGCTGGCGGCCCTTCACCGGGCGGGGCACGGCGGATTCGTCGAACTGCTCGACGTCTACGCGGACGCGGCCGAGCCCATTGCCCACGCGGATCTCGACTACGTCCGGCGACGGGTGGCGCGCGAGGACCTGGTGGAGAGCGTGGTGGTCGGCACGGTGCTCGGCGAGGCCATGTTCGGCGCCCTCAGGCGGCTCGCCCACGTGGACGCCTCCGCCCGGGCCTACGAGGGCGGAGCGGAGCAGGGGGGCGGGGAGTGAGGGCACACGCGAAACCCGGTCACCGTCCTGGACGGCGACCGGGTCACGGGGCGGGCGGGGAGGATTACCCGGCGCTCTCCTGCTCGCGCTCCACCTGCTCGTTCCACTCGCGCTTGACCGCGCGCCACGCGTCGTCGTTCTGGCCGAGACGCCAGTAGCCCGAGATCGACAGCTGCTGGAGCGGGATGCCGCGCTCCAGTCGGAGGTGGCGCCGGATCTCCTTCACGAAGCCCGCCTCGCCGTGGACGAAGGCCTGTACCTCACCCTCGGGGAACTCCAGCCCCCTCACCGCCGCGACGAGAGCCTCGCCGACCGGGCGGTCGCCGCGGTGCAGCCAGGTCACCGAGACGCCTTCCGGCTCCACGAGCTTCTGCTCCTCCGAGGCGTCGGGTACCTCCACGAAGGCATGCGCCACCGCGCCCTCGGGCAGGTGCTCCAGGGACGCGGCGATCGCGGGCAGGGCACTCTCGTCGCCCACCAGCAGGTGCCAGTCGGCCGAGGCCTCCGGGACGTAACCGCCGCCGGGGCCCAGGAAGGTCACCTGGTCGCCGGGCTGGGCGCGCGCCGCCCAGGGGCCCGCCAGGCCCTCGTCGCCGTGCACCACGAAATCGACGGCGAGCTCGCGGGCGTCGGGGTCCCAGGAGCGCACGGTGTACGTCCGGGTGGTGGGCCACAGCTCGCGCGGGTACTCCTCGCGGATCCTGGCCATGTCGAAGGGGTGGCTGTAGTCCGCGCCCTCCGGGGCGAAGCACAGCTTGATGTAGTGGTCGGTGTACCCGGCGAGGGTGAAGCCGGCCAGGCCGTCGCCGCCGAGAATCACGCGCACCATGTGCGGGGTGATCTGCTCGGTGCGCAGGACCTGCGCCCCCTGCGCCTTCGGTGTCCGGCGTTGCGGCCGCTCTGCCACGGAGTGCTCCCTAGCTCTGGACCCGGATGTGGGACGGGCCCATGTGAGGTTCTACGTACTTAGGCTTACCTAAGCTAGCACCTTCATGCCTGGAGTGTGAGGAGCAGGCGCTGCAGCGCGTTTCCGAGGCCCCATCGGGTCGCGAGGGCCTCCAACGCCGCGGGATCGCGCGGCTCGCGGGGGAGCGCGGGGGTGAAATCGGGCAGCGGCACGTCATCGGCGACACGGACGACCTTCGGGGCCACCGCCACGTAGTCGCGGGCCTCGTCGAGCCGCTTGCGCTGGGACGGGGTGAGCCGGGCCGCGGGATCGTCCACCGCGGCCATGATGCCGGCCAGGTCGCCGAAGGCGTCCAGCAGCTTCGCCGCCGTCTTCTCGCCGATGCCGGGGACCCCGGGCAGCCCGTCGCTCGGGTCGCCGCGCAGCAGGGCCAGGTCGACGTATCCGCTGCCGTCCACGCCGTACTTCCCGCGCAGCCAGGCCTCATCCGTCACCTGGAGCGTCCCCACCCCCTTCAGTGGATAGAGCACCCGCACCCGGCGGGCGTCGTCGACCAGCTGATAGAGGTCGCGGTCCCCGGTCACGATGTCCACGGGGCCGGTGGCCCGCCCGGCCAGCGTGCCGATCACGTCGTCCGCCTCGTACGGCGCGACGCCCACCCGGGCGATCCCGAGCGCGTCCAGAACGGCCTCGATCACCGGGACCTGCGGGGAGAGGGTGTCGGGGACCTCCTCCTCGTCGGGGACGCCCTCGGTGGTCTCGACGGCCACCCGGTGCGCCTTGTAGGTCGGGATCAGGTCGACCCTCCACTGCGGGCGCCAGTCCGCGTCCATGCAGGCGACCAGGTCGTCCGGCCGGTGGTCCTGGACCAGCCTGGCGATGAAGTCGAGCAGTCCGCGCACGGCGTTGACCGGGGTGCCGTCCGGTGCGCGCACCGAGTCGGGGACGCCGAAATAGGCGCGGAAGTAGAGGGAGGCGGTGTCGAGGAGCATCAGGCGTCGCGTCACACCCCGATGATGCCGTACCCCTCCGACAGCCGGGCCGGGTGAAGCGCGCGGTTCCCGCGACAGCGGTTTCTTGTGAGTGATCTGAATCACACACGTGTTTGGGTCGCGTAAGTGCGGGCAGGCGCGGCACCGGAGCGGACCACGTCCATTTTTCAACGAATGCGCGTGCTCTGCGGACCGAATCCGCACCGCTCCACGGTCTGCCGACGGGGGTGGCAGACCGTTTTCGGTTCAACGCGTGAGGTGTATGTGTCAAGGCTGCAAGCTGAGCACTTGTACAAAGTGTTCGGCAGACGACCCGATCAAGCCGTGCAGAAGCTCGAAGGCGGCACACACCGCGACGAGCTGCGCGCCGACGGAACGACCGCAGCGGTGATCGACGCCTCGTTCACCGTGGAACCTGGCCAGATCTTCGTCGTCATGGGACTCTCCGGTTCGGGGAAGTCCACATTGCTGCGGATGCTCAACGGGCTGCTGGAGCCCACCGCCGGACGTGTGCTGTTCGACGGGCAGGACCTGACCGCCCTGAGCGCCCGTGACCTGCGCACCGTCCGCTCCAGGAAGATCAGCATGGTCTTCCAGCACTTCGCGCTCTTCCCTCACAGGAGTGTGCTCGAGAACGCCGCGTACGGCCTGGAGGTCCAGGGCGTCCCGCGTGCCGCGCGGGAGGCGCGCGCCGCCGAGGCGCTGGAGATGACCGGCCTCGCCGGCTGGGAGAAGTCCTGGCCCGACGAGCTGTCCGGCGGCATGCAGCAGCGTGTGGGTCTGGCCCGCGCGCTCGCCACCGACGCCGACCTGCTCCTGATGGACGAGTCCTTCAGCGCGCTCGACCCGCTGATCCGGCGCGACATGCAGGACCAGCTCCTCGAACTGCAGAAGCGTCTGAAGAAGACCATCGTCTTCATCACGCACGACCTCAACGAGGCCATGCGCCTCGGCGACCGTATCGCCGTGATGCGGGACGGCGAGATCGTCCAGCAGGGCACCGCCGAGGACATCCTCGTCCGGCCGTCCAACGACTACGTCGCGTCCTTCATCCAGGACGTCGACCGCTCCCGGGTGCTCACCGCCGGTTCGATCATGGAGGCGCCCGCGGCGGGCAGCTCCGACGCCGAGCTGAAGGCCGAGGCGCCCGCGACGGTGTCCGCCGAGACGCCCATCGCCGAGCTCTTCACCCCCTGCTCCACCAGCGGGGCGGCCGTCGCCGTCACCGGTGAGGACGGCAAGGTCATAGGCATGGTCCCGCGCGGCAGGCTGCTCGCCGCGCTCGGCGAGGAACCGCAGGTCGACGGCCAGGCCGACGGCCGGGTCCCGGCCCCGCGTGAGGTCAAGAAGGTGATCGCCGGTGCCTAGGTTCACCTTCGGTGCATGGGTCGAGGACGTGGTCGACTGGCTCCAGTCGAACCTCACCTGGATCTTCGACGCCATCAAGACCGTGCTGGGCGGGATGTACGACGGCGTCAACGCCGTGCTGAGCGGTGGTGAGCCGCTGCTGATGGCGGGGATCTTCGCCGTTCTCGCGTTCTGGCTGCGCGGGGTGATACCCGCCGTGCTCACCTTCGTAGGGTTCGCGCTCATCGACTCCCTCGCCCTCTGGGACGAGGCGATGGCCACCCTCTCGCTGGTCGTCGTGGCCGCGGTCATCACGATCATCATCGCGGTGCCCACGGGTATCTGGGCGGCGCGCAACAACAGGGTCAGCGCCACGCTGCGGCCGGTGCTCGACGTCATGCAGACGATGCCCGCCTTCGTCTACCTGATCCCCGGCGTCATGTTCTTCGGCGTCGGTGTCACCCCCGGCGTGATCGCCACCATCGTCTTCGCGATGCCGCCCGGCGTCCGGATGACCGAGCTGGGCATCCGCCAGGTCGACGGCGAGCTGGTCGAGGCCGCCGCGGCCTTCGGCACCACACCCAAGCACACCCTCACCCGGGTGCAGCTGCCGCTCGCCCTGCCGACGATCATGGCCGGGATCAACCAGGTCATCATGCTGTCCCTGTCGATGGTCGTCATCGGCGGCATGGCCGGCGCCGGCGGCCTCGGCGAGAAGGTCTACGCGGCCATCACCCAGCTCCAGGTCGGCCTCGCCGCCGAGAGCGGGATCGCCGTCGTCATCCTCGCCATGTACCTGGACCGGATGACCGGCGCGCTCAACGAGCGGGTCTCCCCGCTCGGCCGCCGCGCCGCCGCCAAGGTCGCCGCCGGTGCGCGTCGGCTCAAGTTCACGCACTACAAGCCGGGAACCGCCGTCGCGATGACCGGTGTCGTCGTCCTCGCGCTCGTCGCGGGCGGCCTCAACATCGCCGGTTCCAGCGACTCGAAGGCCACCACGGCCGACGGCGGCAACGTCGGCCAGGGCCAGAAGATCAACATGGGGTACATCCCCTGGGACGAGGGCATCGCCTCCACCTTCCTGTGGAAGGAGATCCTGGAGCAGCGCGGTTACGAGACCGGGATCACCCAGCTCGACGCCGGTCCGCTCTACTCCGGCGTCGCCCGCGGCGACATCGACTTCCAGACGGACTCCTGGCTGCCGACCACGCACAAGGACTACTGGGACAAGTACAGCGACCAGCTGGACGACCTGGGTTCCTGGTACGGGCCGACCTCGCTGGAGCTGACGGTTCCGTCGTACGTCAAGGGCATCGACTCGCTCGAGGACCTCAAGGGCCAGGGCAAGAAGTTCGACGGCAAGATCATCGGCATCGAGGCCAGCGCCGGGATGATGGGCACCCTGAACAAGAAGGTGCTCAAGGAGTACGGCCTGGAGGGCGAGTACGAGGTCGTCTCCTCCAGCACCTCCTCGATGCTCGCCGAGCTCAATGCCTCCATCAAGAAGAAGGAGCCGGTCGTGGTGACCCTGTGGTCGCCGCACTGGGCCTACGGCAAGCACGACCTGAAGAAGCTCAAGGACCCGAAGGGTGCCTGGGGCAAGGGCGAAGAGGTCCACACCGTCGCCCACAAGGGCTTCGCCGAGAAGGCTCCCGCCGTCTCCAAGTGGCTCAAGGACTTCAAGCTCACCGAGAAGCAGCTGACGAGCCTCGAGAACGAGATCCAGACCGCCGGCCAGGGCCAGGAGCAGGACGGCGTCCGTGCCTGGCTGAAGAAGAACCCCGGCCTGGTCGACAAGCTGGCCCCGGTGCCGGGCGGCGGCGGTGCGCAGCAGGGCAAGGATGCCGGCAAGACCGTCAACATGGGGTACTTCCCGTGGGACGAGGCCATCGCCAGCACCTACCTCTGGCAGAACATGCTGGAGGACCGCGGCTACAAGACGACGGTCAAGCAGCTCGACCCGGGACCGCTCTACACCGGTCTCGCACAGGGCCAGCTCGACGTCCAGTTCGACTCCTGGCTGCCGACGACGCACAAGGACTACTGGGACCGGTACAAGGAGAACCTCGTCGATCTCGGCTCCTGGTACGGGCCGACCTCGCTGGAGCTCACGGTTCCGTCGTACGTCAAGGGCATCGACTCGCTCGAGGACCTCAAGGGCCAGGGCAAGAAGTTCAACGGCAAGATCATCGGCATCGAGTCGAGCGCCGGCATGATGGGCACGCTGAACAAGAAGGTGCTCAAGGAGTACGGCCTCGAAGGTGAGTACGAGGTGGTCTCCTCCAGCACCTCGTCGATGCTGGCCGAGCTGAACCGGTCGATCAAGAAGAAGGAGCCGGTCGTGGTGACCCTGTGGTCGCCGCACTGGGCCTACGGCAAGCACGACCTGAAGAAGCTCAAGGACCCCAAGGGTGCCTGGGGCAAGGGCGAGCAGATCCACACGGTCGCCAAGAAGGACTTCGCCAAGGACTTCCCGGAGCTGACCGGCTGGCTGAAGGACTTCAAGCTCACCGAGGCGCAGCTCGCCTCGCTCGAGGTGGAGCTCCAGAAGGGCGGCGCCGGCAAGGAGAAGGAGTCCGCCCGGCGCTGGATGGACGCCAACCCGGACGTGGTGGAGAAGCTGGCGCCCGTCGGCAGCTGATCCGCGGATCCACCCACGCGTCACCCTGAAGGGGACGGCCCAGGTCGCGAACCGGGGCCGTCCCCTTCAGGCTGGTCGGAGGGGGTTCCCCGAGGTTCTCCGTCCACCGGTCTGCACTCCGTCGCGCAAACGACATGCGTAGGGTGCTGGCAACCGGGAGGATGGCGATCCGGGGAGGGAGCCGGACATGGACGACAAGGAAGCCCTTCGAGTGGGCGCGGCGGTCCGCCGACGCCGCAGGAGCCTCGGACTCACCCTGGCCGCGGTGGCCGGGCGCAGCGGCCTGTCCGTACCGTTCCTCAGCCAGATCGAGAACGAACGGGCCAGACCCAGCCCCCGCTCCCTGCACCGGGTGGCGGAGGCGCTGGAGACCACGACCGAGCGGCTGCGGGCCGCGGCGGACTCGGCACGCGCCGTGGACGTCGTACGGGCGGGTGACGAGGACGGCGTACGCAGGCTGGTGCGCGGAAGGCACCAGCTCAGCGCGCTGGAGTTCATCGGCGAGCAGGACCTGGGGCGCGAGTTCCAGCACCGCAACGACGAGGTGATGTACGTCGTGGAGGGCGCCGTCGAGGTCGAGGCCGAGGGCCGGGCCCACCGGCTGGGCCGGGGCGACACCCTCTTCCTCTCCGGCGGGGTGCGGCACCGGTGGCGGGCGACCGTGCCGGGCACCCGGCTGCTGGTGGTCTCGGTCGCCGAGCACATCGACGCGACGTACGACTCGCGCCGCTGACGGGGCGGTGCCGATGCGTGTCGTCTCCCTGGTCCCGTCGCTCACCGAGGCCGTCGCCGTCACCGCTCCCGGGCTGCTCGTCGGCGTCACCGACTGGTGCACCCGTCCCGCGGGGCTGACCGCCGCCCGGATCGGCGGCACGAAGAACCCCGACACCGCCACCGTGGCAGCCCTGCGTCCTGACCTCGTCGTCGCCAACGAGGAGGAGAACCGGGAAGCGGACCTGACCGCCCTGAGAGAGGCCGGGCTGAACGTCCTGGTCACCGAGGTGCGCACCCTCGACCAGGCCTTCGCCGAACTGGAACGGGTCCTCACCGCCTGCGGCCTGCCCCGGCCGCACTGGCTGGAGGAGTCCCGGACCGCCTGGGCGGCGCTGCCGCCCGCTCCCACCCCGCGCCCCGCGATCGTGCCGGTCTGGCGCAGGCCCTGGATGGTGCTGGGCCGCGACACCTTCGCCGGCGACCTGCTGGCCCGCCTCGGGGTACGGAACGTGTACGCCGGCCACCAGGACCGCTACCCCCGCATCCCCCTGGCCGAGCTGAACGCGTCCGGTGCCGAGCTGGTCGTACTGCCCGACGAGCCGTACCGCTTCACCGCCGCCGACGGGCCCGAGGCCTTCCCCGGCCTGCCCGCCGTGCTCGTCGACGGGCGTCACCTCACGTGGTACGGACCGTCACTGGCCGAAGCGGCCGGGGCGCTGCGAGCAGCGCTCCGCTGAAGAGCCCGCCCAGTGTCCGGGCGCCGGCGACCGCCCAGGCGGTCACCAGCAGCGCGTAGAGCGCCACGGCCAGCCAGGTGAACGCGTCCAGCCCGGTGTGCCGGGCCAGCCCCGCCGCGCCGGTGACACACGTGCCGACCGGGAAGGTGAACCCCCACCACGTCATCGTGAACCGCATGCCGCGCCGCATCGCGCGCACCACCAGCGCGACGGACAGGGCCAGCCACAGCAGGGCGAACCCCATCACCGGCACCCCGTACAGGACGGCGAACGCGCCGAACGCGGAGGCGTACGGCGCCGCGATCGCGCCCGGTGCCACGTCGGCCAGCTGGTTGACGGCGGTCGTGGACTGGCCGAGCGGCCCGAGCACCAGGAACAGCGTCGGGGTCAGCGCCAGTGCCGGCGGGCCCTGGTGGACCAGCCGAGCGAAGACCAGCGGGACGACCACCAGGGTCGCCAGCAGCGACAGCCCGAACATCGCGTAACAGGCCAGCAGGAGCGCCTCCCGCGCCTGACCGGGGGCCAGCTCGGGCACCAGCAGCGGTCCCACCGCGGCGGAGACCATCGGGGCCACCAGAGGCAGGAGCCAGACCGGCGACGCGGTGCCCGGGGCAGGACGGTGGCGTACGACCATGAGGTACGGGATCGCCACGGCGGCGGCGAGGCCCGCGACCGTGCCCGCCGTGAACAGCAGCACGTCCACGGCGAGGGCGGCGGGATGACCGATGACGTCCTGGCCCACCACGAGGGTGCCGGCGCCGACGGCGAGCAGCGCCATGGACAGACAGCCGTGGAACGGGGCGACGGCGGGATCCAGGAGGTGGGCGCGGGCCTGGTCCCGGTGCAGGATCCAGTGCCCGGCACGGGCGGCCAGCACGACGGCCAGTGCCACGGCGGACAGAGCCCACACCACGACGCAGACGGTCCGCAGACCCGGCACGTCCACGGGCAGCGCCGCGCCCGCCGTCGCGACGATGGCGGTCCCCATCACCGTCGCGTACCAGTTGGGGCCGAGGTGCCGCAGGGCCGGGAGCCGGGGGGCGACGGTTCGGGAGGAGGGCGTCCCGGTCTTGGTCTGCGGAAAGATGGCCATGCCACGATTCTCGCCGGGCGGACCGGTGCCCACCAGGGAGCGCGGGGCTATGAGGTCATAGGCTGGGCTTATGTCCAGTCCTCGGTCCACGCCCTCCTCCCTGCCCCACCGGGTCCCCGACCTGGGAGCCATGGTGCTGCTGCTCGCCGTCGCGCGGCACGGGAGCCTGGGCAGGGCGGCGCGGGACGTCGGCATCAGCCAGCCCGCCGCCTCCGGGCGCATCCGGTCGATGGAGCGGCAGCTGGGCGTGGCGCTCCTGGACCGCTCACCGCGCGGCTCCCGGCTGACGGACGCGGGCGCCCTCGTCACCGACTGGGCGCGCAGGGTCGTCGAGGCTGCCGAGGCGTTCGACGCGGGAGCCCAGGCGCTGCGGGACCGGCGCGACTCCCGGCTGCGGGTCGCCGCGAGCATGACCATCGCGGAGTACCTGCTGCCCGGCTGGCTGATCGCGCTGCGGGCCGAACGTCCGGACACCGCGGTGTCCCTGCTCGCGGGCAACTCCGCGGCGGTCGCCCTGCGCCTGCTGTCCGGTGAGGCTGATCTGGGCTTCGTCGAGGGGCTCTCGATACCGGAAGGACTCGACGGCACCGTCATCGCGCACGACCGGCTCGTCGTCGTGGTCGCCCCCTCCCACCCCTGGGCGCGCCGGGCCCGGCTGACCCCGGGGGAACTCGCCGAGGCGCCCCTGATCCTGCGGGAACACGGTTCGGGCACCCGCCAGGTCCTGGACGCCGCACTGGCGGTGCACGGCGGACTGGCGCGCCCCCTGCTGGAGCTCTCCTCGACCACGGCGGTGAAGGGGGCCGCGGAGAGCGGGGCCGGCCCCTGCGTACTGAGCGAACTCGCGCTGGGCGAGGAGCTCTCCGCACGGCGCCTGGTCAAGGTTCCGGTCGAGGGCGTACGGCTGCGCCGTCAGCTGCGCGCGGTCTGGCCCGCCGGCCACCGGCCCACCGGGCCGGCGCGCGATCTGCTGTCCCTGACCGCCCGCGAGGCCCGGGAGCGCTGACGCCCCCGGGGCGCCCGTCGGGTGGCGGGCCTCAGGCGGAAGGTACGGCCGCCGCCGCCCTGGCTGCTTCCACCAGCGCCCGCATGATCCGCAGGTCGTCGCCCATCTCCGGGTGCCACTGGACCCCGAGCACCCACCGGTCCCCCGGCAGTTCGACCGCCTCCACGGTGCCGTCCGCCGCGTGGGCGGAGGCGACCAAACCCGGCGCGAGCCGGTCCACGGCCTGGTGGTGGTACGTGGGTACGGAAGTTTCCTCGGGCACGAGCGAGGCGTACAGCGTCCCCGGGACCGGCGTCACCGGGTGCTCGCCGAGGACCCCGGCCTTGCCGAACGGGCCCGCGTGGCCGTCCAGATGCTGGGTGAGCGTGCCGCCCAGCGCCACGTTGAGCAGCTGCATGCCCCGGCAGATCCCGAGCACCGGGGTGCCGGCCTCCCTCGCCGCGCGGAGCAGGGCCACTTCCCAGGTGTCGCGCTCATGGGCCGGCGGACCTGTCCTGAAGTCGCGCTCCGCGCCGTACAGTCCGGGGTCGACGTCGGCGCCGCCCGCGATCACGAGGCCGTCCACCCGGGCCACGACGGCCGCAGCCTTCGCCGGGTCGTCCGGTGGCAGCAGCGCGGCGAGTCCGCCGGAGCGCTGGACCAGCGCGGGGTAGGCGGCGGGGAGCACCGCCGCGGGGAGTTCCCAGACGCCCCAGCGAGCCGCCGGCTCCAGATAGGTCGTGACGCCGATGAGCGGTTCGTGCATGGTGCGGTCCCTCCGGCGGCCGGTCTGCCGGCCGGCCCGGTGCAATGGTGTTGCGTCATACCTTTGTTCGTGCGGGGCCGTCACGCAAGAGCAGTGATCCGGAAGGGCGGGATCAAGCCAGGAAGCCGCGGAGCAGTGCGGCGGTCCCCGCGCAGTGCTCGCGCATCACCGCCCGCGCGCCCGCCTCGTCGCCGTCGAGCACCGCGGCGACGAGGGCCGTGTGCTGATGCTGCGAATGTTCGAGGTTCCGCACCAGCAGGGGGATGCAGTCCAGCAGGTCGTTGACGCTCGCCCTCACCGCCGCGTACCGGGCGGCCAGGGAGGGGGAGCCGGAGAGCTCGGCCAGCGTCAGATGGAAAAGGGTGTCGATCCTGCGGTAGTCGGGCAGAGGTGCCTCGTGTGTCGCCGCCAGAGCCGTACGCAGCCGGTCCGCCCCCTCGTCGTCGAGGCCGCGCGCCGCGCAGAGCCCGGCCGCCCCCGACTCCAGGACCTCGCGGAAGAGCAGGACGTCCTCGAGGTCCACGCCCGCCACCCGGCGGCGCAGCTCGTCACCGTCGGCAGGGCCGGTGCGGTGACGCACGAACGTACCGCCGTACCGGCCGCGCCGGGCCTCGATCAGACCCTGGTCCTGGAGGACCTTCAGGACCTCGCGCAGGGTGACGCGGCTGATCCCGAGGAGTTCGGCCAGCTCGCGCTCGGCCGGCAGCCGCCCACCACCGGGCACCAGGCCGAGCCGGACCACCTGGAGGATCTGCTCCAGGGCCTCCTCGAAACCGTTGCCCGCACGGACCGGCCGCAGTGCGGGCAGCAGCCGGCCGGAGGACCCGGGCTCCCCGGTCTCTTCCGCCACGTCCCGATTCCCTTCCCCCCAATGGTTTTCTCCCATACCTTAAGCCTTCCGGCTGACCGAACGAGGAGCATCCCGTGGCAGACCGAACACCCCCGCTGGGGACCGACGAGCTGCGCGTGCTCGTCGAGCGCGGTGAGATCGACACCGTGGTCCTCGCCTTCACCGACATGCAGGGCAGGCTGCAGGGCAAACGGTTCGCGGCGTCCTTCTTCCTCGACGAGGTGCTGGAGCACGGCACGGAGGGCTGCAACTACCTGCTCGCCGTCGACACGGACATGAACACCGTCGACGGGTTCGCCATGTCCTCCTGGTCCAACGGCTACGGCGACTTCGCGATGCGCCCCGACCTCACGACCCTGCGCCTGATCCCCTGGCACGAGGGGACCGCCCTCGTCATGGCCGACCTCTCCTGGGAAGACGGCTCGCCGGTCGTCGCCGCGCCCCGCCAGATCCTCCGGCGTCAGCTGGAGCGGCTCGCAGCACACGGACTGACCGCCCACGTCGGCACGGAACTCGAGTTCATCGTCTTCAAGGACACCTACGAGGAGGCGTGGGACCGCGACTACCGCGGCCTCACCCCGGCGAACCAGTACAACATCGACTACTCGGTACTCGGCACGGGCCGCATCGAACCGCTGCTGCGCCGCATCCGCAACGAGATGGCGGCCGCCGGGCTGTGCGTCGAGTCCGCGAAGGGCGAGTGCAACCCCGGCCAGCACGAGATCGTCTTCCGCTACGACGAGGCCCTCGTCACCTGCGACCAGCACGCCGTCTACAAGACGGGCTCGAAGGAGATCGCCGCCCAGGAAGGCGTCTCGCTCACCTTCATGGCCAAGTTCAACGAGCGCGAGGGCAACTCCTGCCACATCCACCTCTCGCTCCAGGACACCGGTGGACACAGCGTCATGGCGGGCGAGGGCGGCGCGATGTCGCCCGTGATGCGGCACTTCCTCGCCGGCCAGCTCGCAGCCCTGCGCGACTTCTCCCTGCTGTACGCGCCGAACATCAACTCCTACAAGCGGTTCCAGCCCGGCTCCTTCGCCCCGACCGCCGTCGCCTGGGGCCACGACAACCGCACCTGCGCCCTGCGCGTCGTCGGTCACGGCCGCTCGATGCGCTTCGAGAACCGGCTGCCCGGCGGGGACGTCAACCCGTACCTCGCGGTCGCCGGCCTCGTCGCCGCCGGGCTCCACGGCATCGAGAACGAACTGGAACTCCCCGACGCCTGCGAGGGAAACGCCTACACCGCCGGATACGACCAGGTCCCCACCACGCTCCGCGAGGCCGCCGCCCTCTGGGAGGACAGCGAGGTGGCCCGGGAGGCCTTCGGCGACGACGTCGTCGCGCACTACCGCAACATGGCGCGCGTCGAACTGGAGGCCTTCGACGCAGCGGTGACCGACTGGGAGCTCCGCCGCTCCTTCGAACGTCTGTGAGGCACCCCGTGAACCACGAACACCGCGTCCTGAATCCGGCGACCGAGGAGCTCGTCGCCACCGTCCCCGCCACCACCGTCGCCGAGGTGGACACCGCCGTCACACGGGCCGCGGCCGCCCAGCGCACCTGGGCCGCCCTGGCACCCGGCGACCGCGCCCGCCTGCTGCGCCGCTTCGCCGTCCGCGTCGACGAACACGCCGAGGAACTGGCCCTTCTGGAGGTCACCGAAGCCGGCCACACCCTGGGCAACGCGCGCTGGGAGGCCGCCAACGTCCGGGACCTGCTGGACTACGCGGCCGGGGGAGTGGAACGCCTGACGGGACGCCAGATCCCCGTGCCGGGCGGCATCGACCTCACCTTCCTCGAACCGCTGGGCGTCGTCGGAGTGATCGCCCCGTGGAACTTCCCGATGCCGATCGCGGCCTGGGGCGCCGCCCCCGCCCTCGCCGCCGGCAACGCCGTCCTCCTCAAACCGGCCGAGACCACCCCGCTCACCGCCCTCCGGCTGGCCCGGCTCGCTCTCGACGCCGGCCTCCCCGAACACCTCTTCCAGGTACTGCCCGGCGCGGGGGACGTGGCGGGCAACGCGCTCGTCGAACACCCGGGCGTGGCCAAGATCGTCTTCACCGGGTCGACCCGTGTCGGCAAGCAGATCATGGCCAGGTGCGCGGACCGGGTGAAGCGGCTGACCCTCGAACTCGGCGGCAAGAGCCCCAACATCGTCTTCGCCGACGCCGACATCGAGGCCGCCGCGGCTGCCGCGCCCATGTCCTTCCTGGACAACGCGGGCCAGGACTGCTGTGCCCGCACCCGCATCCTGGTCCAGCGGTCCGCCTACGACCGCTTCCTGGAGCTCCTCGTCCCGGCCGTCGCGTCCGTGGTCGTGGGGGACCCGTCGGACGAGAAGACGCAGATGGGCCCGCTGATCTCCCGGACCCAACTGGAGCGCGTCCGCGCGTACGTGCCCCAGGACGCGGACGGCATCCGGGGCAGCGCGCCCACCGGCCCCGGCTTCTGGTTCCCCCCGACCGTCCTCACCGGCATCTCCCCCGACGCTCCCGTGGCCACCGAGGAGGTCTTCGGCCCGGTCGCCGTCGTCCTCCGCTTCGACGACGAGGACGACGCCGTCCGGCTGGCCGACGCCACCGAACACGGCCTGGCCGGCTCCATCTGGACCCGCGACGTGGGCCGCGCCCTGCGGGTCTCCCAGGCGGTCCGGGCCGGGAACCTCTCCGTCAACTCCCACTCCGCGGTCCGCTACTGGACCCCGTTCGGCGGGTACAAACAGTCCGGGCTCGGCCGTGAACTGGGGCCCGACGCCCTCGCGGCCTTCACCGAAACCAAGAACGTCTTCATCGGCACGGAGGCCTGACCACACATGACCACCGATACGGGGAACATCTGCCGCCGCCTGACCGGCCGCACCGCCGTCATCACCGGGGCGGGCAGCGGCATCGGCCTCGCCACCGCCCGCCGGCTGGCGTCGGAAGGGGCGCACGTCGTCTGCGGCGACATCGACGAGAGCGCGGGCAAGGCCGCCGCGAAGGAGGCGGGAGGCACCTTCGTACGCGTCGACGTCACCGACCCCGACCAGGTCGAGGCGCTCTTCGCCGCGGCGGACGACACCTACGGCTCCGTCGACATCGCCTTCAACAACGCGGGCATCTCGCCGCCCGACGACGACTCGATCCTCACCACCGGTCTCGAGGCCTGGAAACGCGTCCAGGACGTCAACCTCACCTCCGTCTACCTCTGCTGCAAGGCCGCCCTCCCCTATATGAGGCGCCAGGGCCGCGGCTCGATCATCAACACCGCGTCCTTCGTGGCCCGGATGGGCGCGGCGACCTCCCAGATCTCGTACACCGCGTCCAAGGGCGGCGTCCTCGCCCTGTCCCGCGAACTCGGGGTGCAGTTCGCCCGCGAGGGGATCCGGGTCAACGCCCTGTGCCCCGGCCCGGTCAACACCCCCCTGCTCCAGGAGCTGTTCGCCACCGACCCGGAGCGTGCCGCCCGCAGGCTCGTCCACATTCCCCTCGGCCGGTTCGCCGAGGCCACGGAGATCGCGGCGGCCGTCGCCTTCCTGGCGAGCGACGACTCCTCGTTCGTCAACGCCACCGACTTCCTCGTCGACGGCGGAATCTCGGGGGCGTACGTGACCCCCCTCGACTGACGCTTCTAGGGTGGCGGCATGAGCAACGCGACTCCGCCCGGCTGGTACCCGGACGTGAACGTGCCCGGCACCGAGCGGTGGTGGGACGGCACGGCCTGGACCGGGTACACCCGCTCGACCGCCGTCACGCAGCCGGTCGGGCTCCGGCCACAGGCCGCGCCCCGGGGAGCCGGCACCACCGCCCGGACCGTGGCCATGACCGCGGCAGGCCTGCTCGTTGTCGCCGCCGCCGTCACCGGCTTCCTGGTGCTGGGTGAGGACGGGGGCGGTACGCAGCCGACGTCCTCGCCCAGCACCGGTGCGCCCCCCACCGCCACGGACAGCGCGAGCGCGCCCGGCCCGACGCCCGCCGAGGGCCCGGAGGACGACCCCGCGGTGCTGGTCGACCAGCTCAACGGGGTCACACTCCCGGTTCCCGACGGCTGGGAGAAGCCGGAGAACACCCTCGACGACGCCTCCACGATGCGTACGGTCGGCTCCTACACCTGCCCCGGCGACTCGGGCAGCTTCTGCTACCACGGCACCGTCACGGTCCGGACGGCCGGCGGCACCGACCTCACGGCCATGAAGGCGCTGGCCGAGGAGGACATCGGGACGGCGGCCGACCGCGCCTACGGCAAGGACACCTTCGGCGACCGCATCCACGGGGGCATCAGGTCCCACAAGGACCTGGCGTCCAAGTCCGTGACCGTGGCGGGACGCACCGGATATCTGGTGCGCCGCCAGGTCACCACGGGCAAGGGCCCCGGCGGCTACGTGCAGTCCCTCGTCTTCCCCTCCGCGGTGGGCAGCGAGACGCCGGTCATCGTGCGCTTCGCGTTCGACGCGGGCCGGGAGGACCTGCCGCTCTCCCTCATGGACACCATCACCCGGGGCATCCGCCCGATCGGCGACTCCACCGGCGGCGGCGTGGGCAGCACCGTCGGGCCCTGAGCGGGGTACTACAGGAACGTCCGGCCCTCACCGCGGTACGTCGGCACGGTGGCCGTGATCCGGTCGCCCTCGATCAGCCGCAGTTCGTCGAAGCGCTCGCACAGCTCGCCCGCCTTCGCGTGCCGGAACCACACCTTGTCGCCGATCAGCAGATCGTCCGCCGGGGCGCCTAGCAGCGGAGTCTGGACCTCGCCGGGGCCCTCCTGCGGGTCGTAGCGCAGGCCCTCGGGCAGATAAGGCACCGGCAGCCGGTCCGCGCCCGCCGCCCCGGACGCCGGGTAGCCGCCGCCGAGCACCGTCACCACGCCCACGCCCGGCCGCCGCACCACGGGCTGCGCGAACAGGGCCGCCGGACGGCCCCTGAACGACGTGTAGTTGTCGAACAGCCTCGGCACGTAGAGACCGGAACCCGCCGCGATCTCCGTCACCGCGGACTCGGCGGCTGTGTGCTGCACGCTGCCGGTGCCGCCGCCGTTCACGAACTCCAGGCCGGGTGCCACCGCGCGGACCGCCCGCACGACCTCCGCGCGGCGGGCCGCCAGCTCCTTGCGGGCCGCCGACTGCATCAGCCGGACCGCGCGGGAACGCAGCGGCCGGCCGGCGATCGAGTCGCCCACCCCGGCGACGTGACCCTCGTACGCCATCAGGCCCACCAGACGGAAGCCGGGCCTGCGATCCACCGAGCGGGCCAGCTCGGCCAGTTGGGCGGGGGAGCGGAGAGGGGAGCGCAGCGCGCCGATCCTGACCCGGCCGCCGAGCAGCCGCAGTGAGGTGTCCAGCTCCAGACAGACCCGGATCTCCTCGGTGCCGCCCGCCCGCGCCGCGTCGATCAGCTCCAGCTGCGCGTGATCGTCCACCATCACCGTCACGGCCGCCGCGAGCTTCGGATCGGCCGCCAGTTCGGCGTACGCGGACCGGTCGGCCGACGGATAGGCCAGCAGTACGTCGTCGAAACCGGCGCGGGCCAGCCACAGCGACTCCGCGAGCGTGAACGACATGATCCCCGCGAAGCCGGGACGCGCGAGCACCCGCTCCAGAAGGGCTCGGCAGCGTACCGACTTGCTCGCCACCCGGATGGGCTTGCCGGCCGCACGGCGCACCAGGTCGTCGGCGTTGGCGTCGAAGGCCTCGAGGTCGACGACGGCCAACGGGGCGTCGAGATGGGCGGTGGCCCGGTTGTAGCGGCTCCGGTCAGCGGTGCGGGCAGTCATGGCCCGCAGCTTGCCAGACGGCCGTACCACTGGGTAGGGGACGTTCGGTGCAGATCGTCCCGCACGCTCCGTCCCGTTCCCACGGGGCGCCGTCCACCCCGTAGAGTGACCGTCACACGATCGACCGACGGGCCCGTGCGCAACGGCGGTCCGTGGGCGGTGCGGGGACGTGGACCAGGGGGACGGATGAGTACCGAGGCGCAGCGCGCTCCAGTGCCGCCCCGCCCGACCACCCCTCCGCCCGTACCCGGCACCCCAGCCGTGCCGCCGGTCCCTCCGGAGCCCGCACCTCCTGCCCCCGGCAGCGCCCCCGCGCTCCCCGCCCCCGCGGCCCCGCGTGCCGAGCCCGTGCCGCCGGTCCCGCGCACCGGATCCGCACCGCCCGTGCCCGGCGGCGCACCCCTGCCCCCGGTGGAGACGACCGCCCGGCTCCGCCCCGTCCCGCCCGCCCACCCCGGCCCGCCGCCACCGCAACCGCCCCCCGCCACCAGGCGCAGGCCCGTCGGCGCCGTGGACCTCACCCCGCGCCCCGGCGCCACCCCGGCCCCGCCCGGCGCCTATTACGCGTACGCCGAGACGCCCGCCGAGACCACCACCCGGCTTCGCCCGGTCAAGGCCAGGAAGCCCGTCAGGACCGCGGCGGCCGCGGTCTGCGCCGTGCTGGGCCTCGGGCTCATCGGCGGCGCGGTCACCGGCAGTTGGCTCACCGGCGACTCCGCCGCCGAACCCGGCGCCGGGAGCGCGTACTCCGTGGGCCGCTCGGCCTGGCACAGCGTGCCCGTCGACACCCTCTTCCCGGCCACCCTCAAGGGAGACGGCGCGGGCCCCGGAGCCACCGACCGCGTCTGGACCAGGGTCGCCGTCGCGAGCGACAGCGGCTGCGCGGCGGGCCTGGACCCGCTGCTGCTCCGGACGCTCCGCCCCGTCGGCTGCGAACGCCTGGTGCGCGCCACCTACACCGACGCCACGCGCAGCAGCGTCACCACCGTCGGCATCGTCTTCACCGAGGGCGACACCGACGCCATGAGCGCGCTCGACACCCGGTTCACCACACAGCGCCTCGCCGACCGCTCCGACCTGATGCCCCGCACCTACCCGGTCAAGGGCACCGTCGCCGCGGGCTTCGGCGACCGGCAGCGCGCCAGCTGGACGGTCCACGTCCTGACCGAGCTGCCCGCCGTCGTGTTCGCCGTCTCCGGCTTCGCCGACGGGCGCCCGGTCACCGAGCCGCAGCCCGCCGCCGCGGCCATGGCCTCCGACGCCACGACCGCCCCGGCCCAGGCAGGGCTCGGCCACGAGGCGGAGGGCGTCGCCGACCGGGTCGAGCGCACCCTGCGCAGGACCGTCACCGACCTCACGGAGCAGCCGGAATGACCCGTACCCGCCGGCTGCGGGCGCTCGCCGCCGTGGCCACGGCCACCGCTTTCGCACTGCTGCCCGCCGTGCCCGCCCAGGCGGACGCCATCCGCGACCAGCAGTGGGGCCTGGAGGCCCTCCACACGCGGACGGCGTGGGCGACCACCAAGGGCAAGGGCATGACGGTCGCGGTCCTCGACACCGGGGTCGACGACGACCACCCCGACCTCGCCGGGCAGGTGCTTCCGGGCAAGGACCTCATCGGCTTCGGGGCCGAACGCGGCGACCGCTCCTGGGCCCTCCACGGCACCGCCATGGCCGGCATCATCGCGGGCCGCGGGAACGGCCCCGGCCGGGGGGACGGCGTGCTCGGTGTCGCCCCGGAAGTGAAGATCCTTCCCGTGCGGGTGATCCTCGAATCCGGCGACCCGTCGCGCGCCAAGGCCCGCGAGTCACGCGGAACCGCGCTCGCCGACGGCATCCGCTGGGCGGCCGACCACGGCGCCGACGTCATCAACCTCTCCCTCGGCGACGACAGCGAGTCGGCCCACCCGGAGCCCGGCGAGGACGCCGCCGTGCAGTACGCCCTCGGCAAGGGTGTCTCCGTCGTCGCCTCCGCCGGGAACAGCGGGGAGAAGGGCGACCGGATCTCCTACCCCGCCGCCTACCCCGGTGTGATCGCCGCAGCGGCCGTGGACGAGTACGGCACGCACGCGGCGTTCTCCACCCGCCGCTGGTACGCCACCGTCAGCGCGCCCGGGGTCGACATCGTCGTGGCCAACCCCGACCGGCACTACTACATCGAGTGGGGCACCTCCGCCGCGTCGGCGTTCGTCTCCGGGGCCGTCGCCCTCGTGCGCGCCGCGCACCCGGGCCTCTCGCCGGCACAGATCAAGACCCTGATCACCGACACCGCCGGCGACGCCCCCTCCGGTGGCCGCGACGACGCCAGGGGCTACGGCATGGTCGATCCCGCCGCGGCGATCAAGGCGGGGGCGAAGCTGCGCCCCGACGAGCTCAGCGCCCGGTCCGCGAAGGCCGGCTACCGCAAGGAGTACTTCGGCTCCGGGCCCGCCCCGCAGGGGGGCGACCGGGATCCCGCGGGCTGGCTGGCACCCGCGGCGGGCGGCCTCGGAGCCGTGCTCCTCGCCCTGGCCGTCGTGCTGTGGCGCGGCAGGGGAGCCGTCGGCGGAGCAGCCTCTCCCCGGCACAACCCGTTTCCCACCCGCCCCCTCCGCTGAGCAGACCGGCCTCACCCCGATCCGGTGACGCCCACCGCAGTCTTCGCGACGGACTCCACGAGAGCGATGCCCGCCTCCTTCGTGGCGTGCCCGCGTGACAGCACCGCCACCAGCACGGTGTGCCCGCCGCTCTCCACCCGCCCGATGCTGTTGACGTCCCACAGCCCGGTCGTCGTCCTGGGCATCCAGCCGTTCTTCAGCACCGCGTCGGTGCCCGCCGCGGACACCCCCCACCGCTGGTCCGCCTCGACCTGGCCCATCAGCTCCGTGATGTACGCCCGCGAGGCCGCCGACAGCTCCGAATCCGTCCCGGTCACCGCCGCCAGCAGCCGCACCTGGTCGGCGGCCGTCGTCTGGGTCAGGCCCCACGCGTGGGCCGCCTCCGTCCCGGTCAGCCCCAGCCGTCCGTTGGCCGCGTCGAGGGCCTCCTCCCCGCCGATCACCTTGAGCAGTTCGGTGGCCGAGGTGTTGTCGCTGCGCCGGATCATGGCCTCCGCGTACGCCTGTTCGGCGCCGTTCAGCTCCCGGTCCTCGTCCTGCGCCCTGAGCAGCAGCGCCGCCAGGATGTCGACCTTCACGATGCTGGCGGCGTCGTACGCCCCGTCCCCGTAGACGGCACCCGCGCCGCTCTCCGTGTCCAGCACGGCCACCGACACATCGGCGCCGTCCGCCAGGGGCGCCAGCGCCTCGGCCAGCTCCGCGTCGAGATCCACCTCGGGCTCCTCGCTCGGGCCCGTCGTGGCCGACGGGCTCGACGCGGACGATACGGCGGCCACGGCCGCGTGTGCGTCATCCGGTGAGCGAGCCACGAGATACGCGCCTCCCGCGGCGGAACCGGCGAGCAGCACGGCGGCGGCGGTCAGGAGGCCGGACAGCGCGGGCCTGCGCGTTCTGTGACGGGGCATGGCCCGGACGCTAGGCAGCCCGGCTGGCAGCAGCCTGTGCCCGACCTGTCGCCCAGGTGAGAGAGCCGACCCACTACGCTCGTCGTGTGGCGCTCAAGAACATCCCGGACCCCGGTTTCTCCGACGACGACGGCACTGCCTCGCCCGAACTGACGGCAGCCCTCGCGGCGTGGGCCGACGACAGGACGGCGGTCGGCCCGGTCCTCGCGGCGCTCCGCGGCGCCCGGCTGCTCGTGCCGGTCGTCGCCGTACTCGGCGAGGTCGAGGAGGACGAGAACGGCCTGCGCCGCGAGAAGACCAGCGACATGGCCGTGCCGACCCTGCAGGCCGGGGACCGGCGCGCCCTGCCCGCCTTCACCTCCACCGCCTCGCTGGCCCGCTGGGATCCGCAGGCGCGCCCCGTCGCCGTACCCCTGCACCAGGCGCTGCAGGCGGCCGCGCACGAGAAGGCGGACACCGTGGTGCTCGACCTTGCGGGGCCCGTCGCCTTCGAGCTGACCGGCCCGGCGCTGCTCGCTCTGGCGGAGAACCGCACCAGCACGGACCCGCTCGACGACCCGGCCGTCGTCGCCGCGGTGCGGGACGCGGTCGCCGCCGAGCCCGCGGTGCTGCGCGCCCACCTCGGTCCCGGCCGGGCCGACGGCACCCTCGCCCTCGTCCTCTCCCCGGACGCCGTGGTCGGCGACGCCGCCCGCCGGGTCGCCGACGCGCTGTCGGCCAGCGAGGTGCTCCGCGCCCGGCTGGTGCGCGGAATCGACCTGGCGCTGCTGCCGGCCGACGCCGACGCCCCGGGCGAGCCGCTGTTCAGCCGCTGACGCACGCGAGCCCGCCGCCTGGGACGGGCGACGGGCTCGAGAGGTGCGGGGGCGACTAGCCGTAGACGGGACCGGTGTACTTCTCGCCCGGGCCCTGGCCCGGCTCGTCCGGCACGAGCGAGGCCTCACGGAAGGCCAGCTGGAGCGACTTCAGGCCGTCGCGCAGCGGCGAGGCGTGGAACGTGCTGATCTCGGTGGCGCTCGCGTCGAGCAGCCCGGCCAGGGCCTGGACCAGCTTGCGGGCCTCGTCGAGATCCTTGTGCTGCTCGCCCTCCTCGGTCAGCCCGAGCTTCACGGCTGCCGCGCTCATCAGATTGACGGCGACGGTCACGATCACCTCGACCGCGGGAACCTCCGCGATGTCGCGGGCCATGTCGTCGAAGCCGGGGTTCTCGGTGCTGGGGGTGGTCGCGTCGCTCATGCCCCACACGATAAGGCCACGTCGGCGCGGCTCCTCCTGCGGGAGTCGTCCGGACAGCGGGTTAGCCGCATCCCCGGGGAGCTGCTAACCTTGTGTAACGACCGGCCGGACACCTATGTGACCGGCCCACAAGTGGAGGCTCCGATCTCCCACCTGACCGTCCTCCGGGGCGGCGGGTCACCGGTCAGGTGGCAGCCATCGTTCCGTACGGACGATGGGGCCGCCCGATTGCGCCCCGCGGTAGCACGCGGCGGTGTTCCGGTATTTCCAGGAGCCCCGCCTGTGTCCCGTCCGGGGCGTTTCTGTTTTCCCGGCTCGGTTGGTCATACATAAGACGTTACGCGGCTGTCCGCCAGGCGGTCGCGTGGTGCTACCGAGGAGGATCCATCAGCGCCGAGCCCCGCATCAACGACCGGATTCGCGTTCCCGAGGTGCGACTTGTCGGTCCCAGCGGCGAGCAGGTCGGGATTGTCCCGCTTGCCAAGGCCCTGGAGCTCGCACAGGAGTACGACCTCGACCTGGTCGAGGTGGCGGCGACAGCCCGTCCCCCCGTGTGCAAGCTCATGGACTACGGGAAGTTCAAGTACGAGTCGGCCATGAAGGCCCGTGAGGCGCGCAAGAACCAGGCGCACACGGTCATCAAGGAAATGAAGCTCCGGCCGAAGATCGACCCGCACGACTACGACACCAAGAAGGGTCACGTCGTCCGGTTCCTCAAGCAGGGGGACAAGGTCAAGATCACGATCATGTTCCGCGGTCGCGAGCAGTCCCGCCCCGAGCTGGGCTTCCGGCTGCTCCAGCGTCTCGCTTCGGACGTCGAGGACCTCGGCTTCATCGAGTCGAACCCGAAGCAGGACGGCCGGAACATGATCATGGTTCTGGGCCCGCACAAGAAGAAGACCGAAGCCATGGCCGAAGCCCGCGAGGCCCAGGCCGCCCGCAAGGCGGAGCGTCAGGGATTCGCCCCCGACGCCGAGTCCGAGGGCGATGACACCGCTGAGGCCCCGGCCGCAGCGGCCGAGGCTCCGGCCGAGACACCTTCCGAGGCGTGACCTCCGGGGGTCGCCACCCAGGCGCCCCCGGGTCCCTCGGAAACCACCCAAAGATCTGACGCCCCTGCAGTCCGGTGCCCGCACCGAGAGGGGCGCCACTGACGAGGAGATAACGGCGCGATGCCGAAGAACAAGACGCACAGCGGTGCCAGCAAGCGCTTCAAGATCACGGGCTCCGGCAAGGTGCTGCGCGAGAAGGCCGGCAAGCGCCACCTGCTCGAGCACAAGTCCTCGAAGAAGACCCGCTCGCTGACCGGCACGGTCGTCGTGGCTCCGGCCGACGCCAAGAAGGTCAAGAAGCTTCTCGGCAAGTGAGGCGCAGCCTCCGGTGAACCCGGAGGCGCGACCTCGATCCGACCGGGACCAATTCGTTTCCGGGTCCGGTGAGTCCTCCCTTCGACCACCTGACCCCGCTGCAAGGAGTTAAAAGTGGCACGCGTCAAGCGGGCGGTAAACGCCCACAAGAAGCGCCGGGCGATCCTCGAGGCCGCCAGCGGTTACCGCGGTCAGCGTTCGCGCCTGTACCGCAAGGCCAAGGAGCAGGTCACCCACTCCCTGGTCTACAACTACAACGACCGCAAGAAGCGCAAGGGCGACTTCCGTCAGCTCTGGATCCAGCGCATCAACGCGGCCGCCCGCCAGAACGGCATGACGTACAACCGCCTCATCCAGGGTCTGAAGGCCGCCAACATCGAGGTGGACCGCAAGATCCTGGCCGAGCTCGCGGTCAACGACGCCAACGCGTTCGCCGCCCTCGTCGAGGTCGCCCAGAAGGCCCTCCCGAGCGACGTCAACGCCCCGAAGGCCGCCTGACCCAGGCAGTACTTCCGTCGTTCCAGCGTTTCGAGCCGGACCC
This sequence comes from Streptomyces sp. NBC_01166, assembly GCF_045039765.1. NCBI lineage: Bacteria > Bacillati > Actinomycetota > Actinomycetes > Kitasatosporales > Streptomycetaceae > Streptomyces > Streptomyces sp. NBC_01166. The sequence continues at coordinate 1,717,972 of NZ_CP108613.1, read as the reverse complement.
GCAGGCGCGCGCCGTCTGCGGGTCCGGTGCGTTGCAGCACGTGTCGCGTACGTAGTCAGCCGTACGCAGAGAAACGTACGCAGAGAAGCTGACTTACGCAGAGAGGCTCGCCGCCGACCATGGGCACCCCCGAACTGATCTCCGCGCGGTCACCGCGAATCGCCGCCGCACGCCGGCTGGCCAGGCGCAACTTCCGCGGCAAGGAGCGCAGGTTCATCGCCGAGGGGCCACAGGCCGTGCGGGAGGCCGCCGCGCACCGGGGTACCGACGGCGAACCCACGCTGACCGAGCTCTTCGCCACCGTCGAGGCGGCCGACCGGTACGCCGACATCATCGACGCCGCGCGCGGAGCCGGCGCCCGCGTCCACCTTGCGGACGGCGACGTGCTCGCCGACGTCTCGCAGACCGTCACCCCCCAGGGGCTGATCGGCGTCTGCCGGTTCCTGGACTCGCCCTTCGAGGACATCCTGGCGGCGAAGCCCACCCTGGTCGCCGTCCTCGCCCACGTACGCGACCCCGGTAACGCGGGCACGGTGCTGCGCTGCGCGGACGCCGCAGGCGCGGACGCGGTGGTGCTCACCGACGCCTCCGTGGACCTCTACAACCCCAAGTCCGTCCGTGCCTCCGTCGGCTCCCTCTTCCATCTGCCGGTGGCCGTCGGGGTGCCCGTGGAGCAGGCCGTGCAGGGGCTCCGGGACGCGGGTGTGCGCATCCTGGCGGCCGACGGCGCGGGCGACGACCTCGACGACGAGCTCGACGCGGGCACCATGGGCGGGCCCACCGCCTGGGTGTTCGGCAACGAGGCGTGGGGCCTCCCCGAGGAGACCCGCGCCCTCGCCGACGCAGTGGTCCGCGTCCCGATCCACGGAAAGGCCGAGAGCCTCAACCTCGCCACCGCCGCAGCCGTCTGCCTCTACGCCTCCGCGCGGGCCCAGCGCCCGCGGCGGGCCGGCTGACCCCCGGGACCCACCGGCCGATACGGGCCACACCCCGCCGGTGCCGTCCCGGAGGGTGTCGCCCGGCCGCCGGCGCCTAGTAGGGTGACGAACTCGGGGGCCCACTGCACCGGTTCGAGAGGTGGGGTACGGGAAGATGGCTGTCGGCATGAGCAGGCCGCGAGCGACACACACGGCCGCCGTGCGCGCCCTCTCCGGCGGGGCCGGCGAAAGCCAGGCCGTCGGGGACCCCGCGACGGGCATCGACCCGGACGATCTGCCGGACGGTCTCGTCGTCGCCGACGAGAACGGCGAGGTCATCTGCTTCAACGCGGCCGCGGCCCGGATCACCGCCACACCCGCGGCCGAGGTGCTCGGCCGCTCCCTCGACCAGGCACTGCCCCTCGAAGACCTCAAGGGCCGCCGCTGGTGGGCCCTGACCGACCCGTACGGCGGCCTTTCCACCCGGGTCGGCCAGCCCGAGCGGAATCTGCTGCTCCCCGGCGGCCGTGAGGTCCTGGTCTCCGCCCGGTACGTACGCGAAGCCCCGACCGGCCCGGTCCGCCGGCTCGTCGTGTCGCTGCGCGGCACGGAGGCGCGCCGGCGCACCGAGCTCAGCCACGCCGAGCTGATCGCCACCGTCGCCCATGAGCTGCGCTCCCCGCTGACCTCGGTGAAGGGCTTCACCGCGACGCTGCTGGCCAAGTGGGAGCGGTTCACCGACGACCAGAAGCGGCTGATGCTGGAGACCGTCGACGCCGATGCCAACCGGGTCACCCGGCTCATCGCCGAGCTCCTCGACATCTCCCGTATCGACTCCGGCCGGCTCGAGCTGCGCCGCCAGCCCGTCGACATCGCCGCGGCCGTCGAACGCCACATCCAGGCGCACACGGCGAACGGCCAGGCGCCCGACCGCTTCCTCGTCCACACCCGGCAGCCGCTGCCCGCTCTCTGGGCGGACCCCGACAAGGTCGACCAGGTCCTGGGCAACCTCCTGGAAAACGCGGTGCGGCACGGCGAGGGAACCGTCACTATTGAGATCGCCCCCGCGCCCGCGCCGGGCAAGGACGACGAGAGTGGAACGGCAGTCACCGTGAGCGACGAAGGCCCCGGCATCCCCGAGGAGTCGATGGGCCGCGTCTTCACCCGCTTCTGGCGGGGGAGCAAGCGCGGCGGGACCGGCCTGGGCCTGTACATCGTCAAGGGCATCGTCGAGGCGCACGGCGGGACGATCACCGTCGCCCGGGCACCCGGCGGCGGCGCCGAATTCCGATTTATCCTGCCCGTGAGCATGCCGGCCTACCTGGTCTGAGCTGCCCACGGGCTTCTTCGCCTCCCGGCGGCCCGTAGACTCGACTTTTGGCACCTTTGCGTCCTCAGTCGTCGAGCCAGGTCGCCACCAGCCAATCGGAAGCACGGGAAGAGATGTCGGCACCGAACAAGTCGTACGACCCAGTCGAGGTCGAGGCACTGAAACCGGAAGAGATCGAGCGCATGCGGGACGAGGCGTTCGCCGCCTTCGCCGCCGCGGGCGACCTCGACGCGCTCGCCCAGGCGAAGACCGCGCACACCGGTGGTACCTCGCCCCTGTCGCTCGCCAACCGCGAGATCGGCGCCCTGCCGCCGCAGGCCAAGGCCGAGGCGGGCAAGCGCGTGGGCCAGGCCCGCGGCGCCGTCTCCAAGGCGCTGGCCGCCCGCCAGGCCGAGCTGGAGGCCGAGCGTGACGCCCGGGTGCTGGTCGAGGAGGCGGTGGACGTCACCCTGCCCTACGACCGCACCCCGGCCGGTGCGCGCCACCCCCTGACGACCATCATGGAGCGCGTCGCCGACGTCTTCGTCGCCATGGGTTACGAGATCGCCGAGGGCCCCGAGGTCGAGGCGGAGTGGTTCAACTTCGACGCCCTGAACTTCGTGCCGGACCACCCGGCGCGGCAGATGCAGGACACCTTCTTCGTCCAGGGCGCCGACGGCGCCAAGGGCGACGAGTCCGGTGTCGTGCTGCGGACGCACACCTCGCCCGTCCAGGCCCGTTCGCTGCTCAGCCGTAAGCCCCCCGTCTACGTGGTCTGCCCCGGCCGGGTCTACCGCACCGACGAGCTCGACGCCACGCACACCCCGGTCTTCCACCAGATCGAGCTGCTCGCCGTCGACGAGGGCCTCACCATGGCCGACCTCAAGGGCACCCTCGACCACATGGTCCAGGCGCTCTTCGGCCCGGACATGAAGACCCGGCTGCGGCCGAACTTCTTCCCGTTCACCGAGCCGTCCGCCGAGATGGACATGGTCTGCTACGTCTGCCGCGGCGAGTCCGTCGGCAACCCGGACCGCCCCTGCCGCACCTGCGGCAGCGAGGGCTGGATCGAGCTCGGCGGCTGCGGCATGGTCAACCCCAAGGTGCTCGTCGCCTGTGGCGTCGACCCCGAGAAGTACAGCGGATTCGCCTTCGGGTTCGGCATCGAGCGGATGCTGATGTTCCGCCACAACGTAGAGGACATGCGAGACATGGTCGAGGGTGACGTCCGGTTCACCCGGCCGTTCGGGATGGAGATCTGATGCGCGTCCCGCTTTCCTGGCTGCGGGAATACGTCGACCTGCCGGCGACCGAGACCGGCCGTGACGTACAGGCCAAGCTCGTCTCCGTCGGCCTCGAGGTCGAGACCGTCGAGCAGACCGGCGCCGGCCTCACGGGCCCCCTGGTCGTCGGACAGGTCCTGACCATCGAGGAGCTGGAGGGCTTCAAGAAGCCCATCCGCTTCTGCACCGTCGACGTCGGCACCGCCAACGGCACCGGGGAGCCGCAGGAGATCGTCTGCGGCGCCCGTAACTTCTCCGTCGGCGACAAGGTCGTCGTGGTCCTCCCGGGCGCCGTGCTGCCCGGCGACTTCGCGATCGCCGCGCGCAAGACGTACGGCAAGACCTCGCACGGCATGATCTGCTCCACGGACGAGCTCGGCATGGGCGACGACGGCACGCACGGCATCATCGTGCTGCCGCCGGAGTTCGAGCCGGGCACCGACGCGATCGAGCTCCTCGAGCTCGTCGACGAGGTCCTGGACATCGCCGTCACGCCGGACCGGGGCTACTGCCTCTCCATGCGCGGTGTCGCCCGCGAGACGGCCATCGCGTACGGGCTGCCGCTGCGCGACCCGGCGCTCCTGGACGTGCCCCCGCCCAACGCGCACGGCTACCCGGTGAAGGTGTCCGACCCGTTCGGCTGCAGCAAGTTCACCGCGCGTACGGTCACCGGGCTGCGGCCCGAGGCGCGCTCCCCGATCTGGATGCAGCGCAGGCTGCAGAAGGCCGGGATGCGCAGCGTCTCGCTGGCCGTCGACATCACCAACTACGTGATGCTGGAGCTCGGCCAGCCGCTGCACGCCTACGACCGCACCCGTGTCGCGGGGACGATCGGGGTGCGCCGCGCGCAGCAGGGCGAGAAGCTCACCACGCTCGACGGTGTCAAGCGCGTCCTGGACTCCCAGGACCTGGTCATCACCGACGACCGCGGGCCGATCGGCCTCGCGGGCGTCATGGGCGGCGCCGACACGGAGATCGCGGACTCGGCCGATGAGGCCGGGACCACCGAGGTCGTCATCGAGGCGGCGCACTTCGACGCGATCGCCATCGCCCGGACCGCGCGCCGCCACAAGCTGAGCTCCGAGGCGTCCAAGCGCTTCGAGCGCGGCGTCGACCCGCAGGCCGCCGCCGCTGCCGCGCAGCGCACGGTCGACCTGCTGGTCCTCCTCGCGGGCGGCACGGCCGAGGCCGGCGTCACGGAGATCACCGCCCCGTCCGCACCCCGCACCATCGCCATGCCGGCGAACCACCCCGACCGGGTGGCCGGTGTCGAGTACGGCCGCGAGACCGTCGTACGCCGTCTCCAGCAGGTCGGCTGCGACGTCTACGGCCAGGACGAGCTGATCGTCACGGTGCCGTCGTGGCGCCCCGACCTCGCCGAGCCGAACGACCTGGCCGAAGAGGTCATCCGGCTGGAGGGGTACGAAAACCTCCCGTCGACCCTTCCGAAGCCGCCCTCCGGACGCGGGCTCACCGACCGCCAGCGGCTGCACCGCCGCGTCGGCCGTGCCCTCGCGGGCGCCGGTTACGTCGAGGCGCTGAGCTACCCGTTCATCGGCGACGCCGTCCTCGACCAGCTCGGCCTGGAGAAGGACGACGCCCGCCGCCGTACGGTCACCCTCGTCAACCCGCTCTCCGACGAGGAGCCCGCACTGCGCACGACGCTGCTGCCGGGCCTGCTCGGCGCACTGCGGCGCAACGACGGCCGCGGCAACCACGACCTGGCGCTCTTCGAGACCGGCCTGGTCTTCAGGCCGACCGGCGAGGAGACCAAGGCCGTACGGCTGCCCGTCGACCGCCGTCCCACCGACGAGGAGATCGCCGGACTGGACGCGGCGCTCCCGCGTCAGCCGCGCCGCGCCGCCGTCGTCCTCGCGGGCGCCCGCGAGCTGGCCGGCTGGTGGGGCAAGGGCCGCCCCGCCGACTGGGCGGACTCCGTCGAGGCGGCGCGCACCATCGCCCGTGAGGCGGGCGTCGAGGTGACGGTCCGCGCCGACCGGCACGCACCGTGGCACCCCGGCCGCTGCGCCGCGCTGTACGTCACGGTCGACGGCGAGGAGACCCTCTTCGGACACGCGGGCGAACTCCACCCGCGCGTCATCAAGGAGCTCCACCTGCCCGAGCGGACCTGCGCCATGGAGGTCGAGCTCGACGTCCTGGAGCAGGCGGTCGACGGTGCGCTCCAGGCGCCCCGCATCTCCACCTTCCCGGTGGCGACCCAGGACGTCGCACTCGTCGTCGCCTCGGACGTGCCCGCCGACGCTGTGGAGAAGGCCCTGCGCGAAGGCGCCGGCGCTCTGCTCGAATCGCTTCGGCTGTTCGACGTCTTCACCGGCGAGCAGATCGGTGAGGGCAACAAGTCCCTGGCGTACGCGCTGCGGTTCCGTGCCCCGGACCGCACGCTGACCGTGGAGGAGGCCTCCGCGGCCCGCGACAACGCGGTCGCCCTGGCCACCGAGCGCACCGGCGCGGTGCTGCGCGGCGCGTAGGCGTACCAGAGTTGAGAAGGGGCGTATCCGGCCACCGGATACGCCCCTTCTGTTCTCGCAGGACGGCCCGGGGACCGCACACGGGCCTCCTGTCATCGGGGCAGTGGGCTGTGCGATCCGGCGCCGTCCGCCCTGCCACGGAGTGTCGGGCAGGCCGGCAGAACGAACGGCGCGGGGGCGGGTCGTCGAACTGTTACGAGGGGGAGCCGACGACCCGGCCGCCTCTTGCGAGGAGCTCATTCAACCGAGAGGCGCCCCGGCGCGGCAGAGCGCACAGCAGGATGGTTCGGGCATTCCGTTCACACCCCGTGTGAATCGTGCTCCGCTAGGCTCATTGCGACGCGCACATGGGGGGGCGATGGAGCCCAATGTCCTGCTCGAATCCCTGATCGACGAGGCGGGTGTGTCCCGCGCCGGGCTCGCCGGTCATGTCAACCAGGCCGGCCGCGCCCGCGGGCTGTGCCTGCGCTACGAGCACACGGCGGTCGCCCGCTGGCTCAAGGGCCAGCGCCCGCGCGGGCAGGTCCCGGACCTGATCTGCGAAGTGCTGGCCGGCCGGCTGGGCCGGCCCGTCACGCTCGACGACATCGGTATGGGGATCTCCGGCGTCCACGCGGCGGCCCCGAGCGCCGGCCTGTCCGGGTTCGTCGAGCACGCGACGGCCCTGTGGCGCTCCGACGAACAGCAGCGTCCCCACCTCACCGCCGCCCCCGCCGTCACGGGCACGACAGCCGTGATGCCGGTCTGGGAGTGGGAGAACCCGCCCGAGGACACCGATGTCTCACGCCCCGGGCCGTCCCGCGTGAGCATGGCGGACATAGCGATGCTCCGCGCGGCCAGGGCGCACTACGAACAGATGTACCGAAAGGCGGGCGGCATCGCGACCAGGTCCCGCATCGTCGGCTTCCTCAACGCCGAGACCGCGCCGCTGCTGCGCGGCGGGTACAGCGACGCCATGGGCCGTCAGCTCCACCGCGCGACCGCCGGACTGGTGGCCGTCGCCGGCATCTGCGCCTACGACTCCGACGCCCATGGACTCGCCCAGCGCTACTTCCACCAGGCACTGCGCCTGGCCAAGGCCAGCGGGGACCGGGGGCTCGGCGGCTATGTGATCGCACTGCTCGTCAACCAGTCGCTGTACCTGGCCGAATTCCGCCGGTCGGTGGCCTTCGCCGAGGCCGCACTGCGCGCGGCGGGCCCGCACATCACCCCGGCGCTCGCCACCGATCTGCACGCGATGCAGGCCAAGGCCTACGCCCAGCTCGGCGACCACCGCAGCGCCCTGGAGTGCATCCGCCGCGCCGAGGGCGAGGCCGGCCGCATCCGCAGCGGGGGCGAGCCGGACGAGACGGGATATGTCCAGCCGGGCCTCGTCAACGTCCAGGTGGCGGAGGCGCTGCTGTGCCTGGGGGACCTCCCCGGCGCCCGGGAGCACGCTGCCGCCGCCGTACGCTCCCCGGCGCACGACCGGGGGACCGTGCACCGGCTCGCCATGCTGACGCATCTCGAACTGCTCCAGGGCGAGGCGGACAAGGCGGCCCGTACCGCCTCGGAAATGGCGGAACGCGCCCGGGGCATGGAATCCCAGCGGCTCCGGGACCGGCTCCGCTCCGTACGGGAACAGCTGGCCGCGAGCGGCAGCGCCGACGCCGTGGCGGCGGCCGGCCTCATCGACGGGGAGCTGCGCGTGCCCCTGTGAGCCTCGTCCCGGGAGCCTCCACACGTTCCCCTGCGGGGCGGACCCTGCTCCGATATTGCCATCGACCAGTCGGAAGGTGGCAGAACTGTGCAGTGGACGAACTTAAGCGAACAGACTGTGTACGAGAACCGCTGGTTCCGGGTCAATCTGGCGGATGTCGTACTCCCCGACGGCCGCCATCTGGACCACTACCTCATCCGCCTCCGGGCCGTCGCCGCGGCGACCGTCGTCAACGAGGCCAACGAGGTCCTGCTCCTGTGGCGGCACCGCTTCATCACCGACAGCTGGGGCTGGGAGCTGGCCGCGGGTGTGGTCGAGGACGGCGAGGACATCGCTGCCGCGGCGGCGCGGGAGATGGAGGAGGAGACCGGATGGCGCCCCGGCGAGCTGCAACCGCTGTTGACCGTGGAGCCGGCCAACGGCCTCGTCGACGCCCGGCACCACCTCTTCTGGTCCCGGGAGGCGACGTACACCGGTCATCCGGCGGACGACTTCGAGTCCTCGCGCCGCGAATGGGTCCCGCTCAAACTCGTGCCCGACATGATCGCGCGCGGTGAGATACCGGCGGCCAACATGGCGGCCGGTCTGCTGATGCTCCATCACATGCGGCTGGGCTGAACGCACACGGAGGGCCGGCCGGGATGTCCCCGGTCGGCCCTGCGCGTACGACGGTGCGGTCCGACGGGTCCTCGACCACCCCCCGAGCGACCCCTCGGCCACCCCGGCCAGGCCTCGGGTGGGAGCGATTCGGGGCGTGCGATCATTGCATAGTTGCAGGTCGGAGGTGGTTTGGTGTCATCCGTCCGACCTGGCTGGACAGCGTGCGACAGAGGTGAGGGGGGTGGACGCTGTGGGAGTCCACATACGTCGGGCCGGGGAGTACGTCAGGCCCGCCGGCCGTATCCTGCTCGGCGACTACGGCCGTACAGAAGGGGAGTACTACGCCTCCGGGGCGTACTACCACCAGGAATCGCTGAGCAGATTCCATGCCGGTCGGAAGGTCGAGGCCGAGCTCGTGCCTGAGCCCTCCAACCCGTGGGACGCGCGAGCGGTGGCCTATGACGTGGACGGGCGGAGGGTCGCCTACCTGCCCGCGACCGCCGCGAAGATGTGGCACGACGTCGTGCGGGCATGGAACGCCGCAGGCTTCGCGGTGTACGTCGGAGCGGAGGTGAACCGCTGGGAGGGCGACGGTGGGGTCCGGTTCGGCCTCACCGTACCCAAGTGGGGCTGGCAGGACCTCCTGGCCATGACCGAGGCGGCCGGCCTGAGGACGGCCTCGGAAGCCGCCCTGGAGGAGCTGACGGAGGAGCAGCGTCTCCTCATGAGGCAGGACGGCGGCTACACCCCGGACGAGTCCTCCCTGAAGGCTCTGCTGAGGAACCGCGAGCGGTACCCCATGTTCGCGTGGGGCGGCAAGCGCGACGGCGATCTCAGCGAGCGGATGCCGTTCTGGCACGGATACTTCGTCCGCGAGCAGATGCGGGCGGACGAGGAGCGAGTCCGCTTCGCCAGGTCCGTGAAGTCGGCCCTGACGCGTGAGTTCAAGAACGAGATCGCGCGGCGGAAGGAACAGGAACGCGAGCAGGAGCGTCTGCGGCGCCGAGCACAGGAGGAGCACGCGCTCCGACTGCACGGCGAGGGGCGGCGGAATCGGGACATCGCCGAGGAGCTGTCCCTGACTCCCAAGCACGTCGAGAACCTCCTCCACCGTGCCCGTAAGGCGGCGGGAATCACCCCTCCGCGCAACGAGGACCTGCAGACGGAGCGACGCCGTGCGGCGGCGGAAGCTCTTCGGCACAGGAGGTCCGGCATGGCGAGGGCGCAGATCGCGCAAGCCATGGGCCGATCGCTCGAATCGGTGAAGGACCTGTTGCAGGACGCGGTCTTCTACGACGCACCCGAGGACCATCCCGAGCGTCTGGAGCTGGCACGGCACTGCGCCGAACTGCGCGGCAGCGGCCTGGCGAAGGAGGAGGTCCTGGAGAAGCTGGGGGTTTCCAGGGCGAAGGGGCTCAAAGCCTTCCGGGACGCTTCCTTCCTCGGAACCGACGTGCGCGAGGCGCGGGACGAGTCGGTTGCGTTCGGCGTCTGACCCGTGAGAGCGAAGAAGCCCCGGCATCGGCCCGCCGTGCGCGAGGGAGGGAAGCACTGTGGGCCCTGAGCCGGACCACCGGCTCAGGGCCCACAGCTGAGAGGTCAGTCGTACGGGTAGAACCCCGAGCCCGTCTTGTGGCCGAGCCGGCCCGCGTCCACCATGCGCTGGAGCAGCGGGGGAGCGGCGTACATTTCTTCGGCTCCTTGTACTCCGCGTGCAAGGGTGTCGGTCGGCTTTCGGTCTTGTCGCCGCCCCAGAGGGTGTGGAACGTGCCGTTCTGGCCGGTGCGGTGGCAGGTGTGTGCGCCGAAGCAGTCGCGTTGGCCCTGGGTGAGGGCGGCGGGGAGGCGTTCGGCGCGCAGGGAGTCGTAGTAGGCGAGGGGGGCGGCGAAGGCGGGGGTGGGGACGCCCTGGGTGACGGCGGTGGCGATCACGGCGCGCCAGTCGTCCTGGGCGGCGGCGATCTCCTCGGCGAAGCTCTTGTCCAGTCGGACCTGAGGCCCCGTCACCTACGTGACGGCGCCCCGGTGGCACACCATCAAGTTCATCACGAAGGGCCATTGATTCCCCGAATTGCAACGCATGGCGCCTCTCACCCCGCCGAACTTGAAGGTGGGGGCTGTAGCGGGGCCCCATGCTCGATCCGGCCTCAGCTACACCGCGCCGGTGGCCGAGACCATGGACCGATAAGCCCGACCGTGACCGGTGCACGGCGTTCACACGTCCCTGCTCCGCGCTCCGCCGCTCGCCAAGGCGGGCGGGGGCGGGTGGTTCTGGCCCCTGAAGGGGGGACCCGCGCAATACGGGCAGGGCCGGCTACAGGAGCAGGTCGAAGATGGCGGTCGCGCCCTCCCAGTGATTGGTCTGGGGGTTCTTGACGCCGGGATACATGATCTTGAAGGTTTCGGCGAGTGCCAGGCTCAGCCCGCCGATGATCTCCGGGTACCGGGCCTCGGTCTCCTCGCTGGGTGCCCGGTCGAGCAGGGGGTGCGCGGCCAACTGCTCGAGGATCGGCTTGAGCTCGACCTCCTCGTCCAGCCGCCGGAACCGGTGAATGCTCTCCTGAAGCCCCTTGGTGATCGGTAGATCCCACAGTTCGACGATGTCCCGGTCGTTCGCCTTGGCCGCGGCCTGGGCGACGAGCAGGAGGTCGTAGAGCTTGCCGTCGACGAAGTCGCTGTACCGCTTCAGATCGTTCTTGTCTACGTCGAGGCCTGCGGCGGCACGGAAGAACCTTTCGAACCTGGACACGCCCATCACGGTCATGGTTTTCTCCTCCTCGCCCACGGTAATGCCCCACACCGGCGACTGTCCGCGCACCGGTGCGCAATGTACGGTTCCAGGATTCCAGATACCTCCGGGGGCACGCCTGCACATGCCAGGCCGAAGCCGTGGCGCTTATTTCACCTGGCAGTCCAAGCGATCCCCGCGGCGGCGTAGAATGGGCGCGGACAAGAGGACGCGAAGCGCTACCTCGATGTATGAGCCATGGACGCTCCGGACCGGCGGATCATCCGCTGCGGATACAGGGGCACGCAGTCAGACACCCGAGCGTTATACCCTCCCCCCGGTGAGCGTCATTCCGGGAGGATTCCCCGCTGACCCGTGGCACGACGACGCGTGGGAGGTGTGAACCTCGTGGTGGTGAAGTTGAACGCACGAGCCTTTGATCACGCGAAGAAGCTGGTCAAGGAACGGCAGGTGGTACTCGACGACCGGGACGAGTGGAGCGAACATCGTCCCTCGGCCGAGGAGGAGAACTGCTACCTGGAGCAGCACGGCTTTTCCGAATTCCGGAAGTGGTACCTCGGCGAAGATGACGAACAGAACGATGAGAACAAAGGCCGGTACAAGTTCCCCTATGGCGACTTCGAGAAAGTGCACCGCGGCGGAGTCCTCTCCGCGGAGTCACGCGCCGGGCAGTACAAGCACACCGACATAGAGGTTGCCGTGGCTCATGTGCACGGAATGCTGGAAGAACTTTCCTGAGCCAGACTCACGCTGCGCCTGCCTTCCCCGCACCGCTCCTGTGCCAATGCACCCGCCCCGCGGTCTCACGGGCACGGGCGGCAGTTCGGGAATAGCCAACCGCTCCCCGTCCTACTGTGCCTCGCCGAACCGGAAGCCGGGCATTGGGTGTCCCACAGTCCGCTTCGCGCGACGCGCCACCAGCCAGCCGGCCCGCGCCACCATTTGTAAGGCGAGCCCATTGCCCAGGGCGGACTGGGTCAGGTGGCCGACGGGTCGAGTTCGCCACCGCGGAGTGGGTCTGGTACTGCCACCGCCGACTCCGTCGGGTCGGCAGTAGAAGCGAGGCTCTTTCGGGGCCGCACACGGTCCTGACCTCGGAGAACGCGCCCCGGAGTGCCCGGCGGGGTGAGCGCCGGACCCGTCGGCGGGTGGTCAGTCGTACGGGTAGAAGCCCGAGCCCGTCTTGCGGCCGAGGCGGCCCGCGTCCACCATGCGCTGCAGCAGCGGGTGAGCGGCGTACAGGGGCTCCTTGTACTCCGCGTTCATGTTCGCGTCATGGGCTACCGGTGCTCTGCCTTGCGCCGGAGTGTGGCCGTTCCTTGCGGACGATCAGCCGCATGCCTGCTGACCGGCAGTTTCAACCGCCTCACGACCACATACCGAAGCCCCGGAACCGTGGAACCCGGCGCCCACCCGGCACGACAGCCGGGCCACCGGCATACCCGATACCCTCCCGGAAACGCAGTTCGCCCGCCAGCCGCAGCTGACGGGCGCTCACGAAAGAGCAAGGCCAGGTCGTCGGGGACGCCTCCTGACGCGAACGGGCCCGATCACCTTTTCAACGCGCGGCGGCGAACCCCCGCGGCGTCTCAGGAACGTACGACGGCGGACGGCTGGCCCTCGCCGCGGCGCTTGGTGGCGAACCTCCGCATCATCGGCTTCTCGACTAGTTCGTACAGCGCCCACGCGGCGACGACCGAGACTGCCAGGGAGCCCAGAACGAACCCGACGGAACTCAGGTTCGTCGGCCGGAAGTCGAGTCCGATGACGTGGAGGACCACCTGGATCGCGAAGAAGTGCAGGAGATGGAACGCGTCCGCTTGAATCCGGCCAGGGGGCTGATCGGGCCGCGTTGACAAGGTCCCTGAGCGCTCGTTCTAATGAGAGATGTGGCGCGTGGCACCGGCCAAAGAGAACTGGCCCGGCCGGTGACCGGGCGACCACCCGCACCTTGGGGAACACTCCATGCGTTCTCTCCTCACAGTTCTGCCTGACAGGCACCTCGGCGTGCCCGCACCGCTGCTCTAGTCGGCCGTGCTCTTTACTCCGTGTCGCAACTGCCGTTTCCGGCAGGCCCGTTTCCAGCACCTCTCTCGCTGGTACGGCCCTATGCGCACGCACCCCCTCCCCTCCTTCTTCTGTCGCCTCACCACGGAGTCCGACCTCGTATGTCCTTCAATGAGTCCGTCATCGACGAGTTCCGCGCGAACCAGGGAAAGGTCGGCGGCTATTTCGAGGGCAGTGACCTGCTGCTGCTCACCACCACCGGCGCCAAGTCAGGCGAGGAGCGGACCACCCCGCTGGGCTATGTGACCCATGACGACGAGCTCTTGGTCGTCGGCTCCAACCTGGGCGGACCCAAACACCCCGACTGGTACCACAACGTGCTCGCGAACCCGCTGGTGCAGGTGGAGATCGGCGCCAACTCCTTCGAGGCGGTCGCGGTGCCGGCCGAGGGCGCGGACCGCGACCGGCTGTTCGCGCACGTGGTGGCCTCGGAGCCGGGCTACGGCGAGTACCAGGAGAACACCAGCCGTGTCCTGCCCGTGGTGACGCTGCAGAGGAGCGACCCCGCTCCGGGCGAGGGCCCGGCGGAGGTGCGGAGCCTGGCCGACAAGGTGGTCGAGGTGCACGTGTGGCTGCGCGGGCAGTTGCGGCACGTGAGTGCCGAGGTGGACGAGTACTTCGCGAAGGCTGCCGCGCACGAAGGCGAGGGGGCGGTGCCGACGGTGGGGCTCGGGCTCCAGATTCGCCAGCACTGCCTGGCCTTCTGCCAGACGCTGGAGGTCCACCACACCGGTGAGGACGCCCACATGTTCCCGGCGCTCGCGGCACAGAACCCGCACCTGGCGGGCGTCTTCGAGCGGCTGCGGACCGAACACGTCACGGTGGCGCGGCTGCAGCAGGAGCTGAGCGCGCTGCTTTCCGACATCACGAGCGCCGACCCGGAGCGGTTCCGCAAGGAGCTGGCCCGGATGTCCTCGGAGCTGAACGCCCACCTTGACTACGAGGAGGAGTCGCTGTTGCCGCTGCTCTCCGAGATCCCCTTTCCGCCCGGGCCGCCGCCGGCCGCCTGAACGCGATGTGCCCCGGCCGGCCCCGGATGGAGAGGCCGGCCGGGGCGTGGGGTGTCCACTACCGCGCGGCCGGGCCGGTGGACAGTGCCCGGGCTGCGTAAGCGCTGGCGTTAGGGCCGAACCGGAGCACGATGTGTCCGGCGGTCGAGTGGACGTCCCGCCACAGCCGCTGAAGCGGTGAGTCCTCGCTGTGCCCGGCCGTTCCTGATGCCCGGAACAGCCGGTCCACGGCCCCGACCAGCAGGTCGGCCACCAGCGCGCAGTCGGGCCCGCGCATCCGAGCGGTCGCTCCACGGCGCTGCGGCGGGTCGGCAGTAGGAGACGAGGCTCTCGAGGCCGTACACGGCCCTGACCTCGGGGAACGTGCCCGGCGGGCCCGGCGGCGTGAGCGCCGAGCCCGCGGAGGGGCGGTCAGTCGTACGGGTAGAAGCCCGAGCCCGTCTTGCGGCCGAGGCGGCCCGCGTCGACCATCCGCTGGAGCAGCGGGGGAGCGGCGTACAGGGGCTCCTTGTACTCCGCGTACATCGAGTCGGCGACCGAGGCCACGGTGTCCAGGCCGATCAGGTCGGCGAGCTTGAGCGGGCCCATCGGGTGGGCGCAGCCCATCTCCATGCCGTTGTCGATGTCCTCGCGGCTGGCGATGCCCGACTCGAACATCCGGATCGCCGAGAGCAGGTACGGGATCAGCAGGGCGTTGACGACGAAGCCCGACCGGTCCTGGGCACGGATCGCGTGCTTGTCCAGCACGGTCTGCACGACGGCTTCCGCACGCTTTATGGTCTCGTCGGACGTCGTCAGCGCGGGGATCAGCTCGACGAGCCGCTGCACCGGGGCCGGGTTGAAGAAGTGGATGCCGATGACCTGGTCCGGCCGGGAGGTCGCCACGGCCAGCTTCACCAGCGGGATGGAGGAGGTGTTCGAGGCGAGGATCGCGTCCGGCCGCGTCACCACCTGATCGAGCACCTGGAAGATCTCCGTCTTGACCTGCTCGTTCTCCACGACGGCCTCGATCACGAGATCGCGGTCCGCGAATTCGCCGAGGTCCGTGGTGAAGCTGAGGCGGGCGAGGGTCTCGTCCCGCTCCTCCGCGGTGATCTTGCCGCGTTCGGCGGCCTTGGAGAGGGAGTTGTGGAGCCGGGTGCGCCCTATCTCCAGGGCCTCACCGGTGGTCTCGGCCACCTTGACCTCGAGGCCGCTGCGAGCGCACACCTCCGCGATGCCTGCGCCCATCTGGCCACAGCCCACCACTCCGACGCGTGCAATGTCGGCCATAGAGTCCGTCACCTCGTGCCTTTCGCTGATCCTCGTGCGGCAGTCCCGTGTGATTCCGGTGCCCGCCTCGACCCCACGACGTTACTCCGCGATCCGGCTCCGGTGAGCTGCGGGTCCAGCGGTCCGTGAGCGGGCATGATCTGTGTCACGCACTGCCGATGTGACACACGGGAACTGAGAGACGAAAGGTACACAGATGCCTCGTATGGGCCGGAGGTCATTGGTGATGGGAGCGGTCGCTACGGCGGCCGCGCTGATGACAGCGGGTGACGCCGCCGCCGTGCGCGGACCCGGGTCCCCCCGGCACGGAGGCCGGGGGCGCAGGGCGGGCGAGGGGGAGTTGCGCGGTGTGTGGATCGCCACGGTGGCCAACCTGGACTGGCCCTCGGCGCCGGGCCTGAGCGCCGCGGCCCAGGAGGCCGAGCTGATCGCCCACCTGGACCGGGCGGTCGCACTGCGGCTCAACGCCGTGGTCCTCCAGGTCCGGCCGAGCGCCGACGCCCTGTGGCCCTCGTCGTACGAGCCGTGGGCCCAGTGCCTCACCGGTGTCCAGGGCAAGGACCCCGGCTGGGACCCGCTGGGCACGGCGGTGCGTGAGGCGCACGCCCGCGGTCTGGAGCTGCACGCGTGGTTCAACCCGTACCGGGTCGCGAACCACACGGACCCGTCGCGTCTCGTCGCCTCCCACCCCGCGCGGCTCCACCCGGACTGGGTCCTGCCGTACGGCGGGAAGCTCTACTACAACCCGGGGCTGCCCGAGGTCAGGGAGTTCGTCCAGGACGCGATGCTCGACGCGGTGAGTCGCTACGCCGTCGACGCGGTGCACTGGGACGACTACTTCTACCCCTACCCGGTGGCCGGCCAGGTCTTCGACGACGACGCCGCGTACGAGCGGTACGGCGAGGACTTCGCGGACAAGGCGGCCTGGCGCCGCGACAACACCGACCGGCTGGTGCGCGAGACGTCCGAGCGGATCAAGGAGGTCAGGAGCGGCGTCCGGTTCGGTATCAGCCCCTTCGCGGTGTGGCGCAACGCCGCGACCGATCCGCTGGGCTCCGACACCGCGGCCGGCGTGCAGACGTACGACGACCTGCACGCCGACACCCGGAAGTGGGTGAAGGAGGGCTGGATCGACTACATCTGCCCGCAGATCTACTGGAACATCGGCTTCTCCGCCGCCGACTACGCGAAGCTGCTGCCGTGGTGGGCCGAGACGGTCCGCGGCACCGGCGTCGGCCTGTACATCGGGGAGGCGCTCTACAAGGCCGGCGACCCCGCCCAGCCCGCCGCCTGGCAGGACCCCGCCGAGCTCTCCCGCCACCTCGACCTCGCCGCCGGTCATCCGGAGGTGGGCGGTCATGTCTACTTCTCCGCGCGGCAGGTGAAGTCGGATCCCATCGGGGCCATGGCCCGGGTGGTGGCCGACCACTACCAGGTCCGGGCCCGTACACCCCGTTGACCGGAAGCGCCGGGCTCACGCCCCGCACGGCCCGGACGCGCGGGCCGGGGACCACTCGTGCCCCCGGCCCACGCGCGCGCTAGCGGTCCCGGTCCTCCGGGGTCGTGTGCTGGACGACGCTGTCGGGGCCCGGGGACCTGATCGATTCGTGCCCGTCCTCGAAGCGCAGGCGGTACGGGGGACTGCCCCTGTCGCCGAGCACCTCGATGATCTCTGCGACCCGGTCGTGCTGTCCCACGGTCCTGCCGTGCGTCAGCAGCCTGTCGCCCGTGTGTGCCTCCATCGGGAGTGACCTCCTCAGGGGTGGCGGTCCATGTCGACAAGTCTATGTCTCCACGGGCGCGTCGGCTCTCGTGCGGCCCGCGCTGCGGCTCCCCGCCCGCTGGGTGACGGCGATGCAGACCAGGACGGCCACCGCCGCCACCGGGGCGGCGGCGGACGCCCGCTCGCCGAGGGCGAGGAACGACCAGACCAGGGTGAGCAGCGGCTGCGCCAGCTGGAGCTGGCTGGCGCGCGGGACCCCGATCTCCGCCATACCCCGGTACCAGACGTAGAGCCCGAGGAAGGTCGATCCGGCGGCCACCCAGACCAGCCCGACGACCCCGTGCGCCGTGAGGTGCACCGGTTCGAAGGGCAGCGCCACGGCGGCGCCGGCCGCGGCGAGCGGCAGGGCGAGGACGAGGGCCCAGCCGACCACCTGCCAACCCGCCATCACCCCGGCCAGCCTGCCGCCCTCGGCGTATCCCGCCGCGCAGACCAGCAGTGCCCCGAACAGGTACAGATCACCGGCGGAGAGCTTCCCGCCGCTCTGCTGGACCGTGAAGACGATCACCACCGCCGCCCCGGCCAGCGCCGCCGCCCAGAAGGCGCGCTGCGGGCGGGAGCCGGTGCGCAGCGCCGAGAGGAGCGCGGTCGTCAGTGGCAGGAGCCCCACCACGACGGCCGCGTGCGAGCTCGTCGAGGTCTGCAGGGCGAGCGTGGTCAGCAGGGGGAAACCCACCACCACACCGCCCGCGACGACCGCGAGACCCGCCCAGTGGCGTCGGGCGGGCAGCGGGACCCGGCCGGCGAGCAGCGCGCATCCCGCGATCAGTGCCGCGAGCACACTGCGCAGCGCCACCAGGGACCAGGGGCCGAAACTCTCCAGGCCCCACACCGTCGAGGGGAAGGTCAGCGAGAAGGCGAGGACGCCGAGTCCGGCGAGGAGGACGCCGCCCCCGGGGGAGCGGCGCACCCCGGGCGGTCCGGCAACGACCGCTATCGTCGTCTGTCCAGTAGCGCTATTCTGTACTGTCATGAATGAGCGTAGCAGTGTGTCCGAACTGGTGAATTCCCTGAAGGGTGAGCTGGACCGCTACTCCCCAGGTGGGAAGCTGCCGTCCAGTCGGGCACTCGTCGAGCGCTTCAAGGTGAGTCCGGTGACCGTCTCCCGGGCCGTTGCCCAACTCGCCGCCGAAGGTCTGGTCGTCACCCGCCCCGGATCCGGAGCCTTCCTGGCCGAGGCCCGCACGGCCGCACCCGCTCCGGGTGACACCTCCTGGCAGGAGGTCTCGCTCAGCGGGGACAGCGGGCCCGAGGTCGTGCCCCGCACCGTCGACGCCTCGGGGGTCCTCGTGACCCTCGCCGCACCGCCGCCCGGCGTCATCGAATTCAACGGTGGCTACCTCCACCCCGGCCTGCAGCCCGAGCGTGCCCTGGCCGCCGCCCTGGCCCGGGCCGGCCGCCGGCCGGGGGCCTGGGGCAGGCCGCCCACCGACGGGCTGCCCGAGCTGCGCGCCTGGTTCGCCCGGGAGATCGGCTCCACGCTCACCGCTGCCGACGTCCTGATCACGGCGGGAGGGCAGAGCGCCCTGGCCACCGCGCTGCGGGCGCTCGCCCCGCCGGGAGCCCCCGTACTCGTCGAATCACCCACCTACCCGGGCATGCTGGCCGCCGCCCGCGCCACCGGCCTGCGACCGGTCCCCGTGCCCATGGACGCCGACGGGGTGCGGCCCGACCTGCTGGAAGCGGCGTTCCGGGCCACCGGGGCGAGGGTCTTCGTCTGTCAACCGCTCTTCCAGAACCCGACGGGTGTGATCCTCGCCCCGGAACGGCGCGCACGGATCCTGCGCGCCGCCCGGGACGCGGGCGCCTTCGTCGTCGAGGACGACTTCGCCCGTCACCTCGTCCACGCGGACGCCGGTCCGCTGCCCGAGCCCCTCGCGGCCCACGACCCGGACGGCGTCGTCGTCCATGTGCGCTCCCTCACCAAGATCACATCTCCCAGCCTCCGCGTCGGCGCGCTGGCCGCCCGTGGGCCCGTCCTGGAACGGCTGCGCGCCATCCAGGTCGTCGACAGTTTCTTCGTCCCCCGCCCGATCCAGGAGGCCGCGCTCGAACTCGTGGGCTCCCCGGCCTGGGAGCGCCACCTCCGTACCGTGGCCGCCGAGCTCGGCAGCCGCCGCACCGCGATGACGGCGGCGGTGCGCACCCGGCTGCCCGAACTCGCCCTGCCGCACGTGCCGTCGGGCGGCGGCATCATCTGGCTCCGGCTCGCGGGCACTGGAGCAGGCGAGGCTGACCTGGTCTCCGCCGCCCTGCGGGCGGGAGTGGCGGTCGCGCCCGGCCGCCCGTATCACTGCGCCGAACCCCCCGCCGGACACATCAGGCTGAGCTTCGCGGCCGTTTCGGGCCCGGCCGAGATCGCCGAGGGGGTGCGCCGACTGCGCACCGCCCTCGATGAACTGCCGGTGCCTGGCGATAGCCTCCCCGGATGAACGACTTCGACAGCGCCGAGCAGCGCTACGAGATCTCCGACGACGCCTCACGGCTCGACGCGGCACGTATCCACCACTGGCTGTCCATGGACGCCTACTGGGCCCTGGGGCGCACCCGCGAACAGCAGGACCGGGCAATAGCGGGTTCGCTCAACTACGGTGCCTACGACCTTGCTTCGGGCGCGCAGGCCGCCTACGCACGCGTGATCACCGACCGTGCCTCCTTCGCGTGGGTGTGCGACGTGTACGTCGACCGCGCGGCCCGCGGCCGCGGGCTCGGCACCCAGCTCGTCACCGCCGTCCGGGACGACCTGGCCCCGCTGGGGGTGCGCAGGTTCCTCCTGGCCACCAAGGACGCCCACGGGGTGTACGCGAAGCTCGGATTCACCCCGCTCGCCGAACCGGACATGTGGATGTCCCTCCAGATGAGCTGAGCAGCGGGGGAACGCACGTGGCGGGCGGCCCTCTTGACCGGGGCGGCGCAGGGCCCCACGATCGCGCGCATGAGTGTTCGGGTGTCCCTCGTCGCCGCAGCACGCAGCTCCGCCCTCCTCGCCGAGCGTTTCGACGACGACCGGCCGCTCGACCACGCCGGCTGGCGCGAGGTCCAGCTCGCCGCCTACACGCTGGTGCCGCTCGGCGCCGCCGAACTGCGCTACTGCTCGCCCACGCCGCGCAGCCGCGCCACCGGCGACGCCCTCGGCTTCGCCCCGCTCGTCCAGCCCGCGCTGCGCGACTGCGACATGGGCCGGTGGCGCGGGCTGACCCTGTCCGAAGTGGCCGCCCGCGAGCCGGCCGCCGTCGACGCCTGGCTCGCCGATCCGCGCTCCGCGCCGCACGGTGGCGAATCCCTGCTCGCGTTCATATCCCGGGTGGGGGGCTGGCTCGACACCCGCCCGGTCCGCGAGGGCGCCCTCGTCGCCGTCGCCGAGCCCGCCGTGGTCCGCGCGGCCCTGGTGTACGCCCTCAAGGCCCCGCCGTCGACGTACTGGCACGTCGACGTGCGTCCGCTCGCCACCGTGACGATCACCGGGCTGCCGGGCCGCTGGAGCCTCAGCCTCGAAGCACGTCCGCGCTGACCGCATCCCCCGGTCGAAGGAACCTCGCGTACGGCGTCTTCCCGCCAGTCCGACCAGTCGGTATGGTGCGTGGCACCGAGACGAGGAGAGACCCGTGCCGCAGATCCAAGGCCACTGTGACGACCGGTTCGGCGCGGTGCGCGACGCGTTCGCGGCGAACTTCGCGGAACGCGACGAGCTGGGCGCGGCGGTCACCGTCCTGCTCGACGGACAGCCCGTGGTGGACCTCTGGGGCGGCTGGGCCGACGGCGGACGGACCCGCCCGTGGGAGCGGGACACCGTGGTCAACGTCTGGTCCACGACGAAGGGCCCGACCGCGCTCTGCGCCCACGTCCTCGTCGACCGGGGGCTCCTGGACCTGGACGCCCCGGTGGCCGAATACTGGCCCGAATTCGCCGCCGCGGGCAAGGAGTCCGTACGCGTACGCCACCTCCTCTCGCACCGCTCCGGGGTCGCCGGACTGCGCGACCCGCACACCCTGGCCGAGCTCTACGACTGGGAGCTGACCACCGCCCGCCTCGCGGCCACCGAGCCCTGGTGGGAACCGGGCACCCGCTCCGGCTACCACGCGATCTCGTACGGCTTCCTCGTCGGCGAGGTCGTCCGCCGGATCACCGGACTGCTGCCCGGGGAGTTCCTGCGGCAGGAGATCACCGGCCCGCTCTCCATCGACTTCGGCGTCGGCCTCCCCGAGAAGGACGCCGACCGGGTCGCCGAGCTCGTCCAGCCGAAGGCCGTCTCACGCGAACAGGCCGCGCTCTTCGCCGCCATGGAGCCGCTGGCCATCGCCTCCCTGCTCAACCCCGGCACGGGTACGGCCGCCGCCAACACCCCTGAGTGGCGGGCCGCCGAGATCCCCGCCGCCAACGGCCACGGCACCGCCCGCGCCGTCGCCTCCCTCTACGGCATCCTCGCCGGGCGCGGCAGCCTCGACGGCCGGCGGATCCTGTCCGAGGAGGCGGCCGAGCGGGTCCGCGAGGGCCAGGGCGCCTGCCGGGACCTGGTGCTGGGAGCGGGCTTCGCCCACGAGACGGAGCTCGGCCTCGGCCTCTGGCTGAGCGGCCCGAACGCGTCGTACGGCCCCAACCCGCGCGCCGTCGGCCACGACGGGGCGGGCGGTTCCTGCGGTCTCGCCGACCCGGAGGCGGGGATCGCGCTCGGTTACGTCATGAACCGCATGGGCCCCCACATCGCCGACGACCCGCGCAAGATGGCGCTGGTCGACGCGGTGTACGGGGCCCTGTGAGCCGCGGTCAGTAGCCTGCCGGGCGCACCAGCCCCGACTCGTACGCGAACACCGCGGCCTGGGTCCGGTCGCGCAGGCCCAGCTTCACCAGGATCCGGCTCACATGGGTCTTCACGGTCTGCTCCGCCACCACCAGGCGCACCGCGATCTCGGCGTTCGACAGGCCCTGCGCGATGAGGGACAGCACCTCCGTCTCGCGTTCCGTGAGATCGCCGACGCGCTCCCTGCCGGGAGCGCGCGGCCCGGCGCTCACCCGGGAGAACTCGGCGATCAGACGCTTGGTGATGTTCGGGGCGAGCAGGGCGTCACCGGCCGCCACCACCCTTACGGCCTGGGCGAGTTCGGCGGCCGAGGCGTCCTTCAGCAGGAATCCGGAGGCCCCCGAGCGCAGCGCCTCGTACACGTACTCGTCGAGATCGAAGGTGGTCAGGACGAGGACCCTGGGGGCCGCGCCGGGCGCCTCGGTGATGCGGCGGGTCGCGTCGATGCCCCCGAGGCGGGGCATCCGTATGTCCATCAGCACGACATCGGGGGCGAGTTCGGCCGCCTTCTCCAGTGCGTCCAGACCGTCCACCGCCTGCCCGACGACCTCGATGCCGGGCTCGGCGTTCAGCAGCACCGTGAAGCCCTGCCGGACCATCATCTGGTCGTCGGCGATCAGTACGCGGATGGTCATGCGGGGTCCTCCAGGGGGAGCGTCGCCACTACTTCGTAACCCCCGCCGGGGGTGCGGCCGTGGGTGAGGTCACCGCCCAGCATGGCGGTGCGTTCGCGCATGCCGAGCAGCCCGTGTCCGACGCCGCTCGTCGGCCGGCCGGGGGAATCCGGGGCGGTGTTGGTGACCCGGACCGTGACGCTGGCGGAGTGATAGCCGACCTCCACCCGGGCCCGCGCTCCGGGAGCGTGCCGCAGCACGTTGCTCAGCGCCTCCTGCACGATGCGGAAGGCCGACAGCTCCACCCCCGGCGGGAGCGGGCGACGCCTGCCGGTGGTCTCCGTCACGACGGTGACGCCCGCGCTCCGGACCTTTCCGATCAGTTCGTCCAAGCGGTCCAGGGTGGGCTGCGGGGCATGCCGCAGCCCGTCCGCCACCGCGTCCTCCGAGCGGAGCACTCCGAGCACCCGGCGCAGCTCGGCCAGCGCCTCGACGGCGTTCTCCCGTATGCCGGCGAGGTTCTCCCTGAGCTCGTCCGACGGGTTCTCGACCAGATGCGGGGCGACCTGCGCCTGGATGGAGATCACCGACATGTGATGGGCGACCACGTCGTGCAGCTCGCGCGCGATCCGGTTGCGCTCCTCCAGGAGGGTGCGCCGGGCCCGCTCCTCCTCCGTGAGCTCGGACTGCTCGACCAGCTCCGTGCGGGCCACGCGCAGGGCGCGCAGCGCGGCGCCGATCACCACGGCTGTGAGGAGGGCCAGTGCGGTCATGCCCAGGGAGTAGTGGTGCGGCCTGACGGTGAAGCCGGCCACCAGCCCCGCCAGCAGGCTCAGCGCGAGCGCCAGACCCGCCCGCCGGGGACGTACCCGGAGCGCCAGCAGGAACAACGCCCCGCTCTGCAGGGCCATCTCAGGCCCCGTCCATGGAAACAGTTCGCCGGGCGTCATCACGGACGCCGCGATCCGCACGCTGGCGACCATCAGGACCAGTGAGGCCCACCAGGCGTACAAGGGCTGTGACATACCGGCGAGGAGTGCCAGCGCCTGAAGCACGACGAGGAGCACCGCGTATTCGGGAACGGCGGCACCGTGCGGGACCAGGTCAGGAACGTGCCAGATGGCGACGGTCGTCGCCCCGAGCGTCAGCAGCACCCCGAAAGCAGGCCGCCAGACAGGTGAGCCGGGCGCGCCCATGGGCGGTACGGGATCGACGGGTGCGGTCCACAGATCCTCGCGCAGTATGCGCGGCAGCCCGCGCAGCGCCGTCATGATCCGCCCCCCGACCCCCGTCATGGCGCTCAGCTTAGACATGGCGCGACTCCGGGGTCCGGGCAGGGGAGCCGGACCGTACGATCGTCGAACGGCCGCCGCCCCGCTGCTCGTACGCCCCGAACGCGGACCGGCACACCAGCAGCGCCAAGGCGAACACCGGCAGCCAGGCGAGCCGGGCGAGCACCCAGCCGGAGTCGTCGGGGACAGTGTGCAGCCCGGGAAGCGGGCCGCCCAGGAACAGGGCCGTCGCCGTGACCACGATCATCGCGGTCTGGTGCCACAGGAACACGGTCATCGCGGACAGGTTCAGCAGAGCCACCACCGTCCACAGGGCGGGCCGCGCGAGAGCCCGTCGCAGGCGCCCGAGCAGCAGCAGCGCCGCACCGCACTGCGCGAGGCCGAAGGTCACGGCGGCGAGCGTCGGCGGGTCGAGGTTGGAGAGCGTGGAGCCCGGCACCCCGACCATGGAGGCGGGATACCCGGCGAAGAGCACCAGCCCCGCCGTGGCCGCCGCGCCGCCCACCAGCAGCATCCATCCGGTGCGCCGGTCGCCGAGCCCGCCCCGCGCCCAGGCCGCCCCCACGCAGTAGGGGACCAGCCAGCCCGCGGCCACGTTGATCCAGCCCAGAGCGGCGGGGCCGTCGAAGCCCAGCCGGACCAGGTCGACGTACAGGACGACGGTGAGCGGCCACAGCGGGTGCAGGCGTGCCACCAGCGGGGTCGCCGCGGTCAGCGCCGCGAAGACCAGCAGGAACCACAGGGGCGACCAGACCAGCTTGCCGAGCGCGCGTACCGTGCCCTCGTCCACGCCCGAGGCCAGCATCACGCCGGCCGCCACGGCCCACACGACCGTCACGACGGCGACCGGCCGGAACAGGCGGCCCATCCGGATCCCCAGCCAGTGCCCGTAGGACTCGCCCCGGGCCCGGGCGGAGGCGTACCCCTGCGCGCCCACCTGGCCGCCCACCAGGAAGAAGACGGCGAGCGTCTGGAACACCCAGGAGACGGGGACGAGCCCCGGCATGTGCTGGAGCGGACTCGCGCCCCGCACCGTGCCGGTGTCGGCGACCAGCGCGGTCACCAGCCAGTGGCCGCACACCACACCCAGGATGGCGAGCGCGCGCAGCGCGTCCACCGCGCGGTCGCGGTCCCGGGGCGTCGCCGCGTCGATCCGCCGCACGAGGCCTCGTACGTCCACCCGCCGCACGAGGTCACGCATGACGGCCCCCGGTCGTCCCCGCGACGATCCCGGCGATGCTGCGCAGCGAGACGGACCCGCGTTCCAGGTAGTCGCTGTGGCCGGCGTCGCCCGCGTCGAAGAGCTCGGCGCCGAACTCCGGTGAAACCGGGTCCGTCCCGAACCCGACGGTGGCGAACGGCAGCGGGAGCTCGACGTGGGGGACCCCGGCGATCCAGTCGTCCCCGCCGATGCCCGCCCGCACCGTCGCCCGGGTGTGCAGGGCGGCGGCGCTCCCGGCACCGGTGCCGGGACTTCCGTACAGCACGATGTCCGCGACATCGAGCCCGGACGCGGCCCGGGCGCAGACCACGGAACCGTAGGAGTGGCAGAGGAGGGAGATCCGGGCGGCGGGCCTGGCCGCGCCCAACTCCCGTACGAAGGTACGCAGTCCGGGAGCCGCCTCATCGGCCAGGGCCGATGTCAGGGAGGAGGGGCCCAGTGTGGTGGGCGTCCGGTAGCCGAGCCAGGCGACGACGGCGGACCCGCTGCCCAGTTCGTCCAGGAGTGCCGCGGCGCCACGCCGGAAACGCGCGTAGTGATCGAGGTCGACGCCCGCACCCGGCACGAGTACGGCGATACGCCGGGCCCGGGACAGATCCCCGAGGACCTCCGCGCCGCGGCCGCCGTCGCGCCCGTCGAACATCAGGAAGGTGCGCCCCTGGGCCGCCATCGCGGTGAGCGCGGCGGCCCGTCGCCGGTCACCGTGGCGCGCCGCCATGTCCCGTGCCGCCCGGATCTCCTCCCGGCCGGCCGCGTACCTGGCCTCCAGCGCGGAGGGCCGTGCCGTGCTCAGCGGTGCGAGGGCGGCCGGGGCGGGGGCCGGAACGGCGGCGGGGCGGGCCGCGCCCGACACCGGCAGCGCCACGGACGCGGTGACGAGTGCGGTGAGCAGGGCGCGCAGGGCGCGACTGTTCCGTGGGCGGGGCGCCATGGGGAGTCCTTCCGTACCGGGTGGGTCTCGTTGAATCCGGTACCGAAGTTATGGACCGACCCGCGTGGTCGGCGTCCCGCTCGGGAGCGCACCTGGCGCGTAGCTCCCAAGTACTACAGGTAGGGGGGTCCGCCTACCGGCCGCGGCGGGGCTTCCCGCGCTTGGCGCCGCCCTTGGGGCTCTTCGCGCCGCCGGAGCCGCCCCGGGAGGTCTTGCCCGCCGCCGGTTTGCGCGGGGAGCCGCCGCCCTTCCTGTCGGGCTTCTTCTCGGCGCGCCTGGCCTTGGGCTGCGGCGGCGTCGGGGCCCGGCCCCGGGTGCTGTTGACCGTCCGGCCCCGGACGATCCCGATGAACTCCTCCACCAGGTCGGTCGTCTTCTCCTCCGGCCACGACAGGGCGATCCGTGACTCGGGGACGCCCGTCAGCGGCCGGTAGGTGAGGTCCTTGCGGTGGTGCAGCCGCGCCAGGGACTGCGGGACGACCAGCAGCCCCACCCCCGCCGCCACCAGCTCCACGGCGTCCGCGGTCGTGGCGGGCCGCTCGAACGCGGGCCTGCCGGGCGGACGCTCCCAGTCGAGCGGGTCGTCGAGGGGGTGCAGCACGATCTCCTCGGCGAGATCCTCGGCCGACATCTCCTCGACGGCCGTCGCGGCGTGGTCCTTGGGGATCACGACCACGGTCGTCTCGGTGTAGAGGGGGATCGCGCTGAGGTCCGTACGGTCGACGGGCAGCCGCACGAAACCGGCGTCCGCGCCGCCGTCGCGCAGCAGAGCGGCGGCCTCGGCCGCGGGCACGCCGACAAGGGTCAGCGGGGTGTCGGGCAGCCGCTCGTTCCAGATCCGCACCCACTTGGTCGGGGTCACGCCCGGGACGTAGGCGAGCCGGAACGCAGGGGGTACTTCCGAGCCTGTCACCCCGCCAGGTTACCGGCCGTGGTCGGAGGCGGCGCACATGCTCGATACCCTGGACACCATGACGTCGCACCAGACCACCCAGACAATGAAGCCCGCCACCGCGGCGAAGAAGCTGGGTGTGTACCTCGAAGCCACCCCCGCCGAGTTCCAGGAGGGCGTCGTCTCGCGCGCCGAGCTGAACGCGCTGCAGGCCGATCCGCCGGAGTGGCTGCAGGAGCTGCGCCGCACCGGCCCGCACCCCCGGCCGGTGGTCGCCTCGAAGCTGGGCGTCTCCATCGCCGGCCTCGCGCGCGGCGGTGTCACCGAGCCCCTCACCACCGAGCAGATCGACGCCCTGAAGCAGGAAAGCCCCGAGTGGCTGCAGAAGGAGCGCGCCACCCAGGCCGACGTCCGCAAGGAAGCGGCCCGCATCAAGGAGCGCGACGCGGCCCGGGCCGAGCAGGCCGGCCGCGACTGACGTGCCCGCCGGGGACTCCCGGCTCGTCGCCGCGGTGCGTGAGCGGGACGCCGCTGCGGTGGGGGAGCTCCTGGCCGCCGGCGCCGACCCGGACGCCCTCGGCGAGGACGGCCTGCCGCTGCTCTGCGCGGCCGTCGCCTCGTACGACGTACCCGTGGCCGAAGCCCTCGTGGCAGGGGGCGCCGACCCGTACCGCCGGCTGCCGGACGGCTCCACCCCACTGCTGCGGGCCGTCGACGGCGGCTGCGTCGCCGGGGTCGCCGCGCTGCTCGACGGAACGGGTCCCGCCGTGGACGCCGCCGCACGCACGGAGCTCCTGGACCGTGCGCGCCGGTGGCACGAGACGGGCACCGAGGCCGAACTGCGGCGCCGGACGGGGGCCTCGGAACCCGTCGTGAGGGTCCAGGTCCGGGACGAGAACTACTTCCAGGACTACGAGCAGTTCACCCTCGGCGGTGTCACGGTGCGCGAAGGGCACGGGGAGATCCTCACCGACCTGGAAGCCCGTTTCGGCCTGCGTACACCCTTCGACGAACTGGTGGGGCGTGCCCTCGCCTCCCCGGGACCCGAGCATGCCGACTGGTGGGGGCCGATGTACGTCCTGAGCCGGAGGGAGGACGACGAGACCTGGGAGTCCGCGGCGGCGCTGCGGGCCCACGCCGATCCCCTGCCCCGGCTCCTCGCCGCCGAAGTCCTCAAGGCCATCGCGGACGGGGGCTTCATGGCCGAGACCCGGCCCTACGAGCAGCGGGCGTTGGAGATCTTCCGCTCCTGGGCGGTCGAGGAGGAGGACCCCTCGGTCCTCTGCGCCGTGCTGAACGGCCTGGCCGACCACGACACCCCGGAGGCCGAAGCGGTGGGCCTCTCCTTCCTCGCACACCCGGACCCGGATGTGCGCTGCATGGTGCCCCGCACCCTCATGCTGTCGGACAGGCTTCTCGTCACGCCCGTGGCGCTGGACGCGGTGCTCACGCTGGCACGGGACGAGGACGCCGACGTGCGCAAGGTGGCCGGCGCCTGGCTGGCCGAGTATCCGGACAACACCCCGGAGATCGCGGACGCCCTGGCGAGCCTGCTGGAGCACGAGGACCAGATGGCGCGCATCTGGGCCGTGTACGGGCTGGCCCGGTGCGACGACCCTCGGTGTGTGGCGGGGGAGCGCCTGATAGGGCCCGTGGACCCGGAGGAATGGCCCGACACCTGGATGCTGGACGGCGTCCGGCGGTACGAGGAGCGCCTACGGGACGGGACCGCACGGGCACTGTGACGGCGTCCTATTCCCCTGTGTAGAACGCGATCGTCGCCACCGTCGTCGCGGTCACGGTCTCCGGGTCCGCGCCCGAAGCGGCGAACGCGCGTCCCCATTCCTCGCCGGAGCGGGCCACGAAGGCCTTCGCCTCGGGAGAGTTCTGCCACTCCACGGCGTCCTCCGGGCTGATCCCGCCCCCCGTCAGATGCCACCCGAGCCCCAGAAGAGCCAGGTCCCAGCCGATCCCGACCGCACCAGGCCCGAACTGGCTCCGGAA
Organism: Streptomyces sp. NBC_01166; assembly: GCF_045039765.1. Classification (NCBI taxonomy): domain Bacteria; kingdom Bacillati; phylum Actinomycetota; class Actinomycetes; order Kitasatosporales; family Streptomycetaceae; genus Streptomyces; species Streptomyces sp. NBC_01166. The sequence continues at coordinate 1,689,042 of NZ_CP108613.1, read as the reverse complement.
CTCCTCGGGCACCACCGACACGTGCTCCAGCTCGAACACCGTCCGGTGGGCGCCCTCCGGCGCGAGGCGCACCTCGACCTCGCTGAAGCCCGGGTCGGGGCCGAACCGCCAGGACACCCGTAGCCGCTCCGGGCGTACGCACTCGAGGATCTCGCCGCCGGCGTTCCCCTCCAGCTGGTAACCGCCGCCGACGCGGAAATCACCGGTGACCGGCAGGAACCACCGGGCGATCCGCGCCGGCGAGGTCACCGCGTCCCAGACCTCGTCGCGGCCCGCGTCGAAGGTGCGCCGCAACAGCACCGCGCCCGCCTCCTCGGACCCCACACGGCGTGTGCCGACCTCCCGGTGCACACGGCTGATCTCGTCGACGATCTCGTCCATGCCGCTCACTTCTCCTCCGTGCGTCGCCGTGTTCATGCTGTACCGATGGTCTGCCGCAACCGCCGTCACCGCGCGCGGGGCGCCCCATGCGGTCTTTGCATAAAACTGCATAGCTGCGTATAGTCATGCCATCGATGAGGAGGAATTTCCGATGGTGGTACGTGCGGCAGTGGCAGGGGCGAGCGGATACGCCGGCGGGGAACTGCTCCGTCTGCTCCTCACCCACCCACAGGTCGAGATCGGGGCCCTCACCGGCCACTCCAACGCCGGCGAGCGGCTCGGCGCGCTCCAGCCGCACCTGAGGCCACTCGCGGACCGTGTTCTCCAGCCGACCACCGCGGAGGTCCTCGGCGGGCACGACGTCGTCTTCCTGGCCCTGCCGCACGGGCAGTCCGCCGCCGTGGCCGAACAGCTCGGTGACGAGGTGCTCGTGGTGGACATGGGCGCCGACTTCCGGCTCGAGAACGCCGCCGACTGGGAGAAGTTCTACGGATCGCCGCACGCCGGCACCTGGCCCTACGGGCTGCCCGAGCTGCCCGGAGCCCGGGCAGCGCTGGAAGGCACCAAGCGTATCGCCGTGCCCGGCTGCTACCCCACCGCCGTCTCCCTCGCACTCTTCCCGGCGTACGCGGCCGGCCTCGCCGAACCCGAGGCCGTCGTCGTCGCCGCGTCCGGCACCTCCGGCGCGGGCAAGGCGGCCAAGCCGCACCTGCTCGGCTCCGAGGTCATGGGCAACATGTCCCCGTACGGCGTCGGCGGGGTCCACCGGCACACCCCCGAGATGATCCAGAACCTCGGCGCCGCCGCCGGCGAGCCCGTCTCCGTGTCCTTCACGCCGACCCTCGCGCCCATGCCCCGCGGCATCCTCGCCACGTGCAGCGCCAAGGCGAAGCCCGGGGTCAGCGCCGAGTCGCTCCGTACGGCGTACGAGAAGGCCTTCGCCGACGAGCCCTTCGTCGACCTGCTTCCCGAAGGACAGTGGCCCGCCACCGCGGCCGTGTACGGATCCAACGCCGTGCAGATCCAGGTCGCACACGACGAGGCGGCCGGCCGGATCATCGTGATCAGCGCCATCGACAACCTCGCCAAGGGCACCGCCGGAGGCGCCCTGCAGAGCATGAACATCGCCCTCGGACTTCCCGAGGACACGGGTCTTTCCACGATCGGAGTCGCACCGTGAGCGTCACGGCAGCCAAGGGATTCACGGCGGCGGGCATCGCCGCCGGGATCAAGGACAGCGGTAGTCCCGACCTGGCCCTGGTGGTCAACAACGGGCCCCGCCGCGCCGCCGCGGGCGTCTTCACCTCCAACCGCGTCAAGGCCGCACCCGTCCTCTGGTCGGAACAGGTACTCAAGGGCGGCGAAGTGACCGCCGTCGTCCTCAACTCCGGTGGCGCCAACGCCTGTACGGGCCCTCAGGGGTTCCAGGACACCCACGCCACCGCGGAGAAGGCCGCCGAGGTCCTCGGCGGCCACAGCGCCGGGGAGATCGCGGTCGCCTCGACCGGGCTGATCGGCCTGCTCCTGCCCATGGACAAGCTCCTGCCCGGCATCGAGAAGGCAGCGGCGGCCCTGAGCGAGCACGGCGGCGAGAAGGCCGCCATCGCCATCAAGACCACGGACACGGTCCACAAGACCGCCGTCGCGGGCGGCGAGGGCTGGACCGTCGGCGGCATGGCCAAGGGCGCGGGCATGCTCGCCCCCGGCCTCGCCACGATGCTGGTCGTCCTCACCACCGACGCCGACGTCGAAGCGCCCGCGCTCGACTCCGCGTTGCGCGCCGCCACGCGCACCACCTTCGACCGGGTCGACTCCGACGGCTGCATGTCGACCAACGACACCGTGCTGCTGCTCGCCTCCGGGGCGAGCGGAATCACCCCCGCGCAGGCCGAGTTCGACCAGGCCGTGCAGAGCGTCTGCGCCGATCTCGCCCGGCAGCTGATCGGTGACGCCGAGGGCGCCTCGAAGGACATCCGGATCGAGGTGATCAACGCGGCCACCGAGGACGACGCCGTCGAGGTCGGCCGGTCCATCGCCCGTAACAACCTCCTGAAGTGCGCCATCCACGGCGAGGACCCCAACTGGGGCCGGGTCCTCTCCGCGATCGGCACCACGAAGGCCGCCTTCGAGCCCGACCGGCTGAACGTCGCCATCAACGACGTCTGGGTCTGCAAGAACGGCAGCGTCGGCGCGGACCGCGACCTGGTCGACATGCGCTACCGGGAGGTCAGGATCACCGCGGACCTCGCGGCAGGCGACGAGTCCGCCGTCATCTGGGCCAACGACCTGACCGCCGAGTACGTCCACGAGAACAGCGCGTACAGCTCATGAGCGCCGCGAGGAAGCACACCGCGCTGCCCAAGGCGCAGATCCTCATCGAGGCGCTGCCCTGGCTCACCCGGCACAACGGCAAGACCGTCGTCATCAAGTTCGGCGGAAACGCCATGATCGACGAGGAGTTGAAGGCCGCCTTCGCCCAGGACGTCGTCTTCCTGCGGCACGCCGGCCTCAAGCCGGTCGTCGTGCACGGCGGCGGCCCGCAGATCAGCGCCCAGCTCGACAAACAGGGACTTGTCAGCGAGTTCAAGGCCGGTCTGAGGGTCACCACGCCCGAGGCGATGGACGTCGTACGGATGGTCCTGGCCGGGCAGGTGCAGCGCGAGCTCGTCGGGCTGCTCAACCAGCACGGTCCGCTGGCCGTCGGCATGACCGGCGAGGACGCCCACACGATCACCGCCACCCAGCACCGCCCGATGATCGACGGTGAGGCCGTCGACATCGGCCGTGTCGGTGAGATCACCTCCATCGACACCGGAGCGATCCAGGCGCTGCTGGACGACGGCCGTATCCCGGTCATCTCCTCCATCGCCCGCTCCGCCGAGGACAACCACGTCTACAACGTCAACGCCGACACCGCGGCCGCCGCACTCGCGGCCGCGCTGAACGCCGAGACGCTGATGGTCCTCACCGACGTCGAGGGCCTCTACGAGGACTGGCCGAACAGCGACGACGTCATCAGCCGGCTCACGGCCACCGAGCTGGAGAAGCTGCTGCCCGACCTCTCCAGCGGCATGGTGCCGAAGATGCAGGGGTGCCTCCACGCCGTACGCAACGGTGTCGAGACCGCCCGTGTCATCGACGGCCGGGTCCAGCACTCGATCCTGCTGGAGATCTTCACCGACGAGGGAATCGGCACGATGGTCGTTCCCGACGCAACACCCGCCACGGAGCACGACGCAGAGGGGGAGTCATGACCGGCAACGAGGAGTTCGCACAGCGCTGGCAGGGCGCGCTCATGGACAACTACGGCACTCCGCAGCTGCCGCTGGTGCGTGGCGCGGGTGCCCGTGTCTGGGACGCGGAGGGCACCGAGTACCTCGACTTCGTCGGCGGCATCGCGGTCAACGCGCTCGGCCACGCCCACCCCGCGGTGGTCGAGGCCGTCTCGACGCAGATCGCCTCCCTCGGCCATGTCTCCAACCTCTACACGGCCGAGCCCCCCATCGCGCTCGCCGAACGGCTGCTCCAGCTCTTCGGGCGGACGGGCAAGGTCTTCTTCTGCAACTCCGGCGCCGAGGCCAACGAGGCGGCCTTCAAGATCGGCCGGCTGACCGGGCGCACGCACATGGTCGCCACCGACGGCGGCTTCCACGGCCGGACCATGGGCAGCCTCGCCCTGACCGGCCAGCACGCCAAGCGCACCCCGTTCCTGCCGCTGCCCGGCGACGTCACGCACGTGCCGTACGGCGACATCGAGGCGCTCCGGGCCGCGGTGACGACCGACACGGCACTGCTGATCATCGAGCCCGTGCAGGGTGAGATCGGCGTCGTCGTACCGCCCAAGGGCTATCTGGAGGCGGCCAGGGAGATCACGCGGGCCACCGGCACGCTGCTCGTCCTGGACGAGGTACAGACCGGGATCGGCCGCTGCGGCCAGTGGTTCGAGCACCAGGCCCACCAGGGCGTCGAGCCCGACGTGGTCACGCTCGCCAAGGGGCTCGGCGGCGGACTGCCGATCGGCGCCACCGTCGCGTTCGGCGCCGCCGCCGACCTGCTGAAGCCCGGTCAGCACGGCACGACGTTCGGCGGCAACCCCGTCGCCTGTGCCGCCGGTCTCGCCGTGCTGGACACGCTCGCAGCCGACGGAGCTCTGGACACCGTGAAGCGGCTCGGAGAGAAGATCAGGGACGGCGTCGAGGGCCTCGGGCACCCGTTGGTCTCCCACGTCCGCGGCTCCGGACTGCTGCTGGGTATCGTGCTCACCGGGCCCCTCGCACCGAAGGTGCAGCAGGCGGCTCAGGGAGCCGGACTCCTGGTGAACGCGCCCGCCCCCGACGTCGTACGGCTCATGCCGCCGCTGATCATCGGTGACGCCGAGGTGGACGCGTTCCTGCGGATTCTGCCGGGAGCTCTCGACGCGGCTTACGGGGACGGACGATCCGGAGAGTGACCATCCGGAGAATGAGGCGACGACGATGACCGAGGCGCAGGAACCCGACCACGGAGGGCCGTCGGTGCCACAGACCCGCACGGCCCGCCACCGCAGGATCGTGGACATCCTGAACCGCCAGCCGGTGCGCTCGCAGAGCCAGCTGGCCAGGCTGCTGTCCGACGACGGGCTGAGCGTCACCCAGGCGACGCTCTCCCGCGACCTGGACGAGCTCGGCGCGGTGAAGATCCGCAACACCGGCGGCGAGCTGATCTACGCGGTGCCGAGCGAGGGCGGATTCCGCACCCCGCAGGCGCCGCTGGGCGGGTCCGCCAAGGAGGAGCGGATGCGCAGGCTCTCCGCCGAGCTGCTCATCTCCGCGGAGGCCTCGGCCAACCTCGTGGTGCTGCGTACGCCTCCGGGCGCCGCCCAGTTCCTTGCCTCGGCCATCGACCAGGCCGAACTCCAGGCGATTCTCGGCACGATCGCGGGGGACGACACACTGATGCTGATCAGCCGTGACCCGAACGGCGGCCAGGCGCTGGCCGACCATCTGCTGCGGCTGGCCCAGAACGACCGCGGTCCTCAGTAGCGGGTGATCGCGGTCGGGCCGGACTCCGTCCCGACCGCGATGTGCGGACGGCGTGCCGGGTCGGCCCAGGCCAGGATCCGGTCCATGGCGGCCGCCGGCACGGACACACAGCCGGCGGTCGCGCCCTTGCCGTCCACGTGGAGGAAGATCCCGGCGCCCCTGCCACGCACCGGCCGGTCGTAGTTGAAGCCGATGACGAGCGCACGGGCGTACTGCGCGGTATAGGTGACGAGGTGTTCGGCCTCGTCCGCGCGGCAGTCGGCGGGCCGCGGCTCCACCCAGCGGTTGTAGGCCCGGGACGCGTTGTCCTGGCACCACCACGAGTTCTCGCCGACCTTGCGGTACGGGTAGCGGGTCCCGGGCGGGGCGGCCCTGATCCCGAAGGCGTACGGCAGGTCGTACAGCCCGGTGGGCGTGGTGTTCGTGCCCTGGGTGCGGGTGGCCCCGTCGGCCAGTCCGTTCGCCCCGAAGCGCGCGGGCGCCGACCCAGCCGCCACCCAGCCGCCCCCGCGCCGGTCCCACCAGGTGACCGTGCCCGTGACGGAGTCCGTGCCGGGGGCCTCGGCGGTGATCAGCTGTGTACCGCCGCCCGTGTCGGCCAGCCGCTCCGGAAGGGGCGGCGGACCGGCGGGCCGCGCCGCGAGCGAACCGGCCATGGCCAGCAGGACCGACACCGTCACCAGGAGTCTGCGCATGCTCCGGACCGTACGGCGCGCCGCCTCCCACCCCCACCGCGCCTGCTCCGTACGGCCCAACGGCTCACTCCATGACGGGTGCGGGCATCGCGGGCAGCGGCAGGGGGAGCCCCGGCAGCCCGTCGATGCTGGTCGCGATGTGGTCCTTCTTCTCGAAGTACCTGCTCAGGCCTTCGTCGTCCTCGCGCCGGAAACGGCCGGCGTGCAGGGTGCGGTCCTCCTCGTACGACATGAACGGCACCGCGTACCCGCAGGAGTCCCGGATCAGATCGGCCGTCACCACGATGATGGCGCGCAGCCCGTGCGCGGTGGGGTCGATGTCCGGGAAGTGGCCGAGCAGCCCGGCGAAGCGCGGGTCGTCACGGAACACCGGCTCGCCCCGCCCGTGCACACGGACGATGTTGGGCGGGCCCTGGAAGGCGCACCACATCAGCGTGATGCGCCCGTTCTCCCGGAGGTGCGCGATGGTCTCGGCGGTGCTGCCGGCGAAGTCGAGGTAGGCCACGGTCCGTTCGTCGACGACGGCGAACGAGCCGCTCATCCCCTTGGGGGAGAGGTTGACCGTGCCGTCGCCGTCCAGGGGCGCGGTCGCGGTGAAGAAGAGGTGCTGTTCCTCGATGAAGGTCCGGAGCCGACCGTCTATACGTTCGTACGTTTTTCCCATGGCCGCATTCTTGTACTGCACACCGGTCGCCGCCAGGAATTTCAGAGGACGACCGGCAGGCCCCGAGCCTGGCCGCGGCCAAGGGGCTGACCAGCAGCTTTGACAAAACATACGGACCACTGCATAGTTATGCCATTCGTGATCGCGCGCCATGAGGCGGACGCACACCCCTTGCACTTCCGAGGAGCACGCAGTGAGCAACGGCACCGGCAACAGCGACGTACGCCTCTGGGGCGGCCGTTTCGCCGACGGCCCCGCCGAGGCGCTGGCCAAGCTGTCCGCCTCCGTCCACTTCGACTGGCGGCTCGCGCCGTACGACATCGCGGGCTCCCGCGCGCACGCCCGCGTGCTGAACAAGGCGGGGCTGCTCACCGACGACGAGCTGGCCCGCATGATCGAGGGCCTGGACTCGCTGGAGGCCGCGGTCGCCGACGGGTCGTTCACCGGCACCATCGCCGACGAGGACGTGCACACCGCGCTGGAGCGGGGACTCCTGGAGCGCCTCGGTCCGGACCTCGGCGGGAAGCTGCGCGCCGGCCGGTCCCGTAACGACCAGGTGGCGACGCTCTTCCGCATGTACCTGCGTGACCACGCCCGGATCATCGGCGGACTGGTCGCGGGGCTCCAGGACGCCCTGGTCGGACTGGCCGAGGCGCACCCGGACGTGGCCATGCCCGGCCGTACGCACCTCCAGCACGCGCAGCCCGTCCTCTTCGCCCACCACGTCCTGGCGCACGTGCAGTCCCTGTCCAGGGACGCGGAGCGGCTGCGGCAGTGGGACGAGCGGACCGCGGTGTCGCCCTACGGCTCCGGCGCGCTGGCCGGGTCGTCCCTCGGGCTCGACCCGGAGGCGGTCGCGGCGGACCTCGGCTTCGAGCGCGGGTCGGTGGGCAACTCCATCGACGGCACCGCCTCGCGGGACTTCGTCGCCGAGTTCGCCTTCGTCACCGCGATGATCGGCGTCAACCTCTCCCGCATCGCCGAGGAGATCATCATCTGGAACACGAAGGAGTTCTCCTTCGTCACCCTCCACGACGCCTTCTCCACCGGCTCCTCGATCATGCCGCAGAAGAAGAACCCGGACATCGCCGAGCTGGCGCGCGGCAAGTCCGGCCGCCTCATCGGCAACCTGACCGGTCTGATGGCGACCCTGAAGGCCCTCCCGCTCGCGTACAACCGTGATCTCCAGGAGGACAAGGAGCCGGTCTTCGACTCCTGCGACCAGCTCGAGGTCCTGCTCCCCGCCTTCACCGGCATGATGGCGACGCTCACCGTCAACCGGGAGCGCATGGAGGAACTCGCCCCGGCCGGCTTCTCGCTCGCCACGGACATCGCCGAGTGGCTGGTCAAGCAGGGCGTCCCGTTCCGGGTGGCGCACGAGGTCGCGGGTGAGTGCGTCAAGGTGTGCGAGCAGCAGGGCATCGAGCTCGACGAGCTCACCGACGAGCAGTTCGCGAAGATCTCCGAGCACCTCACCCCGGAGGTGCGCACCGTCCTGAACGTGCCCGGCGCGCTCGCCTCCCGCGACGGCCGCGGCGGGACCGCCCCCTCGGCCGTCGCCGTCCAGCTGGCCGAGGTGAAGGCCGACCTGGTGACGCAGCACGCCTGGGCGACCGCGCGCGGATGATTCGCAGGCATCGCGGGCTACGTTGACGGGAAGGCGTTCGGAACCGACCCAGAGGAGCCCGCGATGCCCTTCGCCCGCCTGAACCGAGCGACCACCCCGACCTCTCACATCGGGCTCGGTCTGGCCGCCGTCGGAAGGCCCGGCTACATCACCCCGCACCGTGACCGCGATCTGCCCGGCGAACGCGGCGTGGACGCGCTGCGCGCCCACACCCACGAACTCCTGGACGCGGCCTACGCCCAGGGCGTGCGTTATTTCGACGCCGCCCGCTCCTACGGCCGCGCCGAGGAGTTCCTCGCCGAGTGGCTGGCCACCCGCCCCGACGCGACGGACGTGGTCATCGGCAGCAAATGGGGCTACACCTACACCGGCGACTGGCGCGTCGACGCAGAGGCGCACGAGGTCAAGGATCACTCACTCGCCACCTTCGAACGTCAGCACGCCGAGACGGCCGGGCTGCTCGGCGACCGGCTCGACCTGTACCAGATCCACTCGGTGACCGCCGACAGCCCGGCGCTCGGCGACAAGGACCTGCACGCGCGTCTCGCCGAGCTGGCCGCCGGAGGCACCACGATCGGCCTCTCCACGAGCGGCCCCGGCCAGAGCGACGCCATCCGGGCCGCCCTCGCCGTGACCGTGGACGGCGAACCCCTCTTCCGCACCGTCCAGGCCACCTACAACGCCCTGGAGACCTCCGCCGGGGCGGCGCTCGCCGAGGCGCACGACGCCGGCCTCACGGTCATCGTCAAGGAGGCCATGGCCAACGGCCGGCTCGCCGGGACCGAAGCGCCCGCCGTCGTCCGGGAGATCGGCACCGAAGCCGGACTGGACGCGGACGCCGTCGCCCTGGCGCTGGTGCTCCACCAGCCGTGGGCCGGAGTCGTCCTGTCCGGCGCGGCCACCGTCACCCAGCTGGCGGCGAACCTGCACGCCCCGCTGCTCGACCTTGACGCGGACCGGCTGGACCGGCTGGCCGCCCTGGTGGAGGAGCCGGAAGCGTACTGGCGCCACCGGGCCTCACTCCCCTGGAGCTGAACGGCCGTCTCGCGTCCGATCCCGGCGCCGGTGCACTCCGGCCGGAGTGCAGGGCAACGCCCGGCCCGGTCGGAGAGGTGCGCCGGTTCACGCCCAGTCGGCGAGCACATCGAAGTCCGCCCGCACCAGACCCACCCAGGGGTCGATCCGCCGCAGCAGCGACCGCCCCGGGTGGTGCGCGGTGACCCAGGCCGTATCGAGGTCGGAGATCTCGTCGTCGACCCAGGCGAACGGCCTTCCGTCCGCGTAGTCGACGACATACCGCGTCTTCCAGTACGTCCCGTCGGTCGTGGCGCCGTGCATCGCGGGCCAGTCGATGTACGGCAACGGGGGCAGCCCGAGACGCGGGCCGACCCATTCGTTGGCCTCGTCCTTCCAGGTGGTCGCCCACACGAGCTCGTACCGGGCGGCGAGGGCGAGCAGCTCCTCACCGTGCCCGGGGCTGAGCAGAACGGGCAGCGGCGTTCCCGCCTCCCACCCGGTCGGCCGCATCCGGTGGAGCAGATAACCCTCCGGAGGCGCGGGGCGGGACAGCGCCGCGTACGGGTTGAGCGGACCGTCGATGTCGATCAGCAGCAGCGGCTTCATCCCGCCATGGTGCCTCCTGGACCGCCCGGCACCCATGGATTTCCCGGGGCGCCGGGACGGCGGCCGAAGCCGCTCGGCGTCCCGGCGCCAGCGGTGGCCGTCAGGCGGTGTCCAGGTGCCCCTCCCACAGCTCGCGCTCGGTCGCGCGGGGGTCGTTGACGACCTGGTCGGACGTGGTGTTGTTGTGGCGGAACGTCATGACGGGACGCTCCTGCGCGTCGTACTCCTTCCACGACGCCTGACCGGTCTTGGCGAAGTCGGCCCAGGTGCTGTGCAGGGCGTCCGCGAGGGGCTGGGGCGGACGGGGCCCGGTGAACTTCTGGTTGGCCTCCAGGCCGAGGGTGTCCCAGGCGAAGGGCAGGTCAAGGCTGTGGCAGGCGCCGAGCTTGACCTGGACGTTGTTGGGGACGACCGGGGAGCGCCACCCGAACTCGTACAGGTAGGTCGGTGCCCCCTGGTTCTCTCCCCGGGCCTCGGCGACCCTGTAGGTCGGGATACGGAACATCCGGTCGGTCAGCACCGCGGCGGCGATCCCGGAGGGCTTGTTGCGCGGGTACGCGGCGGTGTCGTTCTTCGCGTACGCGTCGTAGGCGCTGTCCGGAGCCCCGTACGCCTTCAGGCGCGTCTTGAACGGACCCGGAAGGAGCACGGACACCAGAGCGCTGGTCACGATGAAGAGACGGAACTCCTCGGTGGTCGTGCCCATCAGCAGCGGCACCTGGGCGCCCGCGCCGTCCGCGATTGCAGCCGCGGGAAGCCGGGGGAGCACATCACCGTCGATGACGGGCAGGAACGCCAGGCCGCAGGAGGCGATGGTGCTCGGCCCGTAGGCGTCCGCGTCCGCGCTCTGGCTGACTTCCTTGGAGACCTCGTTCTGTGCCTCGGTCAGATCGTCGATGTCCACGCCCGCCAGGGCGGCGGCGGTGGGCTCGACGCCCAGGCGGCGTCGATGTCCACGCCCGCCAGGGCGGCGGCGGTGGGCTCGACGCCCAGGCGCTCCGCCACCGCGCCGAGTACCAGCGCGGCGTCCTCCGGGGTCTGGCCGATGTGCGCGTTGCCGCTCTGCACGATCGCCTTGTGGAACAGGCCCTCGTCGCGGGAGAGCAGGGCGAGCACGCTCATGGCGCCGGCCGACTCCCCGCACAGCGTGATGTCGCCGGGGTCGCCCCCGAAGCCGGCGATGTTCTCGCGGACCCAGGTGAGCGCGGCGATCTGGTCGAGGAGGCCGCGGTTGGCCGGAGCCGGGGCGTCCGGCAGATAGCCGAAGCCATCCACCCCCAGGCGGTAGTTGATGGAGACACACACCACGCCGTCGCGGGCGAAGGTCGCACCGTCGTAGGCGGGTACGGCGGACGAGCCGGTGGTGAACCCGCCGCCGTGGATCCACACCAGCACGGGCAGAGCCCCCTCGGTGTCAGGCGTCCACACGTTGAGGTTCAGCCACTCGTCGCCGGCGACCTCCGGGTCGGGCATGATCTCGCCGAGCTTGCCGCCCAGTGGCGGCTTGGGGGGCGTGGGCCCGAAAGCGTGAGCCGTCCGCACGCCCTGCCAGGGCTCGGGCGGCACGGGAGCGGCGAAACGCAGCTCACCGATCGGTGCACGGCCGTAGGGCATTCCGAGGAAACGGGCGATGCCGTCCTCCGCCGTCCCCGACACCAAGCCGTAAGCCGTTTCGACCTCGACCGTGCTCTGCTCGGACATGTGTCTCCTCAGGGCCGGTTGGTTCTGGAGCCGTCCCGCGGGGAGGCCGGCCCACCCCCCGTCGGGCGTCCCGCACCGACGTCGGCCAGGACGCAGGTTAGTTACCCTGAGAGCTGAAGTGATTACACACCGTGACATAAAGTGACGGGTACTGCTCCGCCGTGACCGGTCACCAGGGTGTTCTGCCCCTCTCGTGATCGATCAAGGGTCAAGGGGGTGGGACTCTGATGTCTCATATGGGCTACGGTTGTCTCATGGCTCTTGATCGTGAGCATGTGCTGCGGAGCGCCGCCGCCCTGCTGACCCGTAAATCCACGGCGACCATGGACGAGGTCGCCCGGGCCGCGGGCATCGGACGCGCCACCCTGCACCGGCACTTCGCAGGGCGGGACGCGCTGGTCGGAGCGCTGGAGGACCTCGGGATCCGGGAGTTCGAGGCGGCCCTGGACTCCGCCGCACTCGACGAGGGCACCGCGGAGGGCGGGCTCCGGCGGCTGATCGCGGCCGTCGAGCCGAGCGCCGGGCTGCTGTCGTTCCTCGTCACCGAGAACCAGCTCTTCGAGGGCGACGACGTCAACGAGGGCTGGAGCCGTCTGGACGCCCGGGTCTCGGCCTTCTTCCGGCGCGGCCAGGAACGCGGCGAGTTCCGGATCGACCTCACACCCGCCTGGCTGACCGAGGCACTGTACGGCCTGATCGGGAGTTGCGCGTGGTCCGTGCAGACGGGCCGGGTGGCCGCGCAGGACTTCCCGTACATGATCGTCGAGTTGCTCCTGGGCGGAGCACGCCGGAGCGTGGAGAAATGAGCAGCACCTTTTCGAAGGCAGGCGTCACCGGCGACGTGCGTCATCCGGGCCGGTGGATCGCCCTCACCGTCCTCGTCCTGGCCGTGCTCCTCGTCGCCGTCGACGCCACCGTCCTCGGCCTGGCGACACCGTTCCTCAGCGAGGACCTCGAACCGACCGGCACCCAGCTGCTCTGGATCGGCGATGTGTACTCCTTCGTCATCGCCGGACTCCTGGTCTCCATGGGCAGCCTCGGTGACCGCATCGGCCGGAAGAAGCTCCTTCTGACCGGCGCCGCCGCCTTCGGAGCGGTCTCCGTCCTGAACGCCTACGCGTCCAGCCCCGAGATGATGATCCTGGCCCGGGCGCTGCTCGGTGTCGCGGGCGCCACCCTGATGCCGTCCACGCTCGCCCTGATCCGCAACCTCTTCCACGACCCGCGCGAACGCAGCCTCGCCGTCGGTATCTGGGGCGCGATGGCCGCGGCGGGCGCCGCCGTCGGGCCCGTCGTGGGCGGACTCCTGCTGGAGCACTTCTGGTGGGGCTCGGTCTTCCTGATCAACCTGCCCGTGATGGCCGTCCTCGTCGTCGTGGGCATCAAGATGATCCCCGAGTCGAAGAACCCGGCGCCGGGGCCCTGGGACCTGCTCAGTGTGGGACTCTCCCTGGTCGGCATGATCGGCGTCGTGTACGCCGTCAAGGAGGCCGCCGCGCACGGCGTGAGCTGGGAGAACGGCGTGGCGGCCCTCGGCGGTGTGCTGGCACTCACCTGGTTCGTGCGCCGTCAGCTGAAGCTCCCCGCCCCACTGCTGGACATGCGGCTCTTCCACCACCGGGGGTTCTCCGGAGCGGTCCTCGCGGACCTGCTGACCATCCTCGGCCTGTCCGGGATCGTCTTCTTCCTCTCCCAGTTCCTGCAGCTGGTCCAGGGGCGGGGCCCGCTGGAGGCGGGCCTCGCCGAACTGCCCGCGGCCGTCGGCGCGGTGACCGCCGGCCTGCTGGCGGGGAGGGTGGCGCGCCGCTACTCCGTGCGCTCCGTGGTCGCCGTCGGACTCGGCGCCATCGGCGTGTCGCTCGCCGTGGTCACGGTGATCCACAAGGAGACCGGCTATCCCCTGATCGGGGTCCTGCTCCTGGTGGTGGGCGTCGGCGCGGGATTCGCCTTCACCGTCACCTCCGACGTGATCCTCTCCAGCGTCCCGAAGGAACAGGCGGGCTCCGCGTCCGCGGTGTCCGAGACGGCGTACGAGCTCGGGGCGGCCCTCGGTATCGCGCTGCTCGGATCCATCGTCACAGGCGTCTACAAGGGCTTCGGGACCCCGGACGGCATCCCGGCCGCCGCCGCGACGGCGGCACACGAGTCGCTGGGCGGAGCTGTGGAGACGTCGGAGCACCTCCCCGCACAGCAGGGGAGCGAGCTCGTCGTGGCGGCTCAGGAGGCCTTCGTCAACGGGCTGCGGGTGTCGGCGGCGGTCGGTGCCGTCGTGCTGCTCGCGACCGCGGTCGCCGCGTGGTTCCTGCTGCGCGGCCAGAAGCTGGAAGAGGGGATCATCCCCGACGAGTGAGTGACCCGGCGCCGTGGTCGCGCGGGGTCACCGGAGTGCACCCGTCCGGCTCAGGCGGCCTTGGCCTTCGTGGCGTACATGTCGACGTACTCCTGGCCGGACAGGCGCATCACCTCGGCCATCACGGAGTCCGTCACCGCCCGCAGGACGTAGCGGTCGCGGTCCATGCCCTCGTAGCGCGAGAACTCCAACGGCTCACCGAAGCGGACCGTGACCTTGCCCGGGCGGGGCAGGCCCGCGCCGCCCGGCTGCAGCTTGTCCGTGCCGATCATCGCGAACGGCACGACCGGCGCACCGGTCATCAGGGTCAGCCTCGCGATACCCGTACGGCCCCGGTAGAGCCGGCCGTCGGGGGAGCGGGTGCCTTCCGGGTAGATGGCGAAGGCGTGGCCCTCCTCCAGCACCCGGCGGCCCGTCATCAGCGCCGCGACGCCGCCGCGGCCGCCGTCCCGGTCCACCGGGATCATGCCGCAGCCGGTGAAGAACCAGGCCATCAGCCGGCCCTTGAAGCCCTTGCCGGTGACGTACTCGTCCTTGCCGATGTAGAAAACCGGCCGGTCGCAGCAGATCGGCATGATCATCGAGTCGATGAACGTCAGATGGTTCCCCGCGAGGATCACCGGGCCGTCACCCGGGATGTTCTCGACGCCCTCCACCTGTGGCCGGAAGAGCAGGCGCAGGATCGGTCCGAGCACTGCCTTGATGACCGTGAGTCGGGACAACGCATCCTCCGGTGTCGTGGCCGGGCGGCCGGGGCGGGAATTCGCGAGGGTCTGTGCAGGTGAGGACGATACTCGCGGGTACTGCCTCTCCGCACATCGGGTTCACCCAGTGGATACGCAGTGTTGACGTGTGTTTCCGCCATGTTCGTCCACGGTCCGCCCCACCGATGGCGTAGCTGCCTACGATCAAGCCTCGCCCGAAGGTGCCGGACATCACATGCGAGGAGCATTTTATGACAGAGCGCGCGCAGACCGGGCCCGGCCGGCGGATACTCCTGGGGGCGGCAGTCCTCGGCGCGACGGCCCTCGGAGCCACCGGAACGGCCGACGCCGCCGGGCGTGGCGCCCCGGACGGGCGAGGCGGCGGCCGGGGCGGCTACCGGGACCTGCCCGTGCCCACCGTCGTCGGCCACCGCGGAGCCAGCGGCTACCGTCCGGAGCACACCCTCGGCTCCTACCAGCTGGCCCTGGACATGGGCGCGCACATCGTCGAGCAGGACCTCGTGCCGACCAAGGACGGCCACCTGGTCTGCCGCCACGAGAACGACATCACCGGCACCACGGACGTCGCCGAGCACCCCGAGTTCGCGAGCCGCAAGGCCACCAAGCGGGTCGACGGCGTGGCTCTCACCGGCTGGTTCACCGAGGACTTCACCCTCGCCGAGCTGAAGACCCTCCGGGCCAAGGAGCGCATCCCCGGCAACCGCCAGGAGAACACGCTGTACGACGGCCGCTGGGAGATCCCCACCTTCGAAGAGGTCCTGCGCTGGGCGGACAAGGAGGGCCGCAGGCGGGGCGAGCCCGTCTGGCTCTACGTCGAGACCAAGCACCCCTCCTACTTCAGGGGCCTCGGCCTGGGCCTGGAGGAGCCCCTCGCCAGGCTGCTGCGCCGCCACGGCCGGCACCGTGCGGACTCCGCGCTGATCCTCCAGTCCTTCGAGCCCGGCTCGCTGCAGCGGCTGTCGAAGCTCGTCGCAACCCCCCGTGTCGTCCTGCTGTCCGGCCCGAAGGAGCGGCCGTGGGACTTCGTGGAGGCCGGTGACCCCCGTACGGTCGCCGACCTGGTGAAGCCCGCCGGGCTGAAGTGGATCGCGTCCTTCGCCCAGGGCATCGGCCCCACGCTGGACCTGGTCATCCCCAAGGACGGGCAAGGACGGCTCACGTCCCCCACCTCCCTGGTGGCGGACGCGCACGCGCGGGGCCTGGTCCTCCACCCGTACACCCTGCGCAACGAGAACACCTTCCTGCCGGCGGACTTCCGGCGCGGAACCGACCCGAACGCGTACGGCGACGTGTTCGGCGCTCTCCGGGCGTACTTCGAGACAGGGATCGACGGGATCTTCTCCGACAACCCGGACACCGCCCTGCTCGCGGCAGCAGACTTCGCCGAGGGCTGAGATACGAGGGGCCGCGTCAGCCGCCCGGCCCTCATGCCCCGGTCGGGTGGAGCTCCCCGGGTGCGGCAACCCACCGCGCACGGGGAGCGTTGACGGGGCATGACACTTCTTGATCATGTTCCGGCGGCCCCGGCCGAGGCGGCGGGCGAGGCGGCCGGCGACGGCGGGCGGGCCCTCGTGCGCGCCCTGCACGCACTGGTGCGCGCGGAGGCGGGGGCCGAGGCCCAGGCCGCAGGCGTCGAGGCCGCGGACCTGGAGCAGTCGGTGTGGCTGAAGCTGCTGGAACGCCGGGACGGCCCGGGCGTGCCCGCTGACCCCGCCCGCTGGGTCCGCGCCGCCGTGCGGGCCGAGGCGCGCGTCGCCCGCCGCAGGATCCGGCGCGAGCGCGACTACACCGCCGGTGAGCCACCGGGTGACTGGAGGGGCTGCCCCGAACGGCTCGCGGTGGGAGCCGACGAACGCCGTGCGCTGCGCACCGCGGTGGGCCGGCTGCCCGGCAGGTGCCCACGTTTACTCGAGGCGATGCTGGCCCCCCACGATCCGACGTACCGGGAAATCGCAGGGGAGTTGGGTATGTCACAGGGGAGTTTGGGCCCGATGCGTTCCCGATGCCTTGGATGTCTGCGCAGAATGCTGGCGGCGGAGGTTGTAGCTCCTGAACTGCGGGGAATGGAGCGGTAGACAACCGGCGGACAGGTGAGCGGGAGGCATGCACACATGGGCATGAGCGTGACCATCTCGGCGGCGACAGCACAGGACGTCGAGCAGATCTTCAGACTCCAGTACCTCTGTTTCCAGAGCGAGGCGGAGCTCTACGGCAACTACCGGATCGACCCACTCGTCCAGACGCTCGACTCGGTGCGGGACGAAGTCGCCACGGACCTGGTGTTCGTGGCCCGGCTCGGTGACGAAGTCGTCGGCTCGGTACGCGGCTTCACCGACGCCGACGGCGCCGGCCGGATCGGCAAGCTCTGCGTCCACCCCCGGCTCCGTAACCACGGCCTCGGCACCCGTCTCCTGCGGGCCGCGGAATCCGGCCTGGCCGACGGGCGTTCGGCCACCCGCTTCCGTCTGCACACGGGGGAGCGCAGCGAAGGCAATCTGCGGCTCTACCGCAAGGCGGGCTACGCCCAGGTGGGCAACGCCACCGGAGGTGACGGCGTCCGGCTGGTCCTGCTGGAGAAGGACGCCACCGCCCCCGCCTATGTGACCAGTGCCTGAACGAGGCGCCTGACGGCTCCCGTACGCCCGGCGTCAGGCGTTGCGCACGCGGCGCAGCCAGATCATCCCGGTGACCGGCAGGATCACCGGGATGAGCAGGTAGCCCATGCCGAATCCCGACCACACCGTGCTGTCCGGGAAGGCGGACGGCTCCAGGAGCGTCCAGGTGCCGACGATCAGCACACCGGCGAGCTCGGCGGCGCAGCACACCAGCGCCGCCCTGCGCGCCTTCTCCCCGCCCCGCACCAGCGAGTACGTGATGAAGCCGTACACGACGGCGGCGACGGCCGAGAGGACGTACGCGAGCGGCGCCTTGCCGAAGTCCAGGATCATCTCGACGATCGAGCGGGACGCAGCGGCCACGGTGAACACCCCGTAGAACCAGACCAGTACCCGCCCCGGCCCGGTGCCGAGGTCGAACTGCCGCTTCTGCTGCGGGGCGTTCTGCTCCGGGACGTTCGGCTGTGGGGCCGGGGACGCGGGCTTCCCCGTGCGGTCGGTGTCGCTCAAGGTCAGTTTCCCCAGATGTCGTAGAGCCGTACTTCGAGGACGGCGAGCACGACCGCGCCGGCCGCCACCGTCACCGAGCCCCAGCGGGTCCGCTCCGACAGCGACAGGAAACCCGCCGCGGGCACGGCCGCGAACGCGCCGATCAGATAGGCGATGAAGATCGTCATGCCCTGGTCGGGCCGCTCACCGCTCGCCAGCTGCACGATTCCCACGAGCAGCTGCGCCAGCGCCAGCACGGACACGACCGCCATGCCGATGAAGTGCCAGTCCTTCGTGGGCTGGTCCCGATAGGCGGCGAATCCGCACCAGGCGGCGAGGGCGAGCGCGGTCACGGCGACCGCGACCGTCAGGGCGTCGAGCATGAAGTGAGGGTATTACGGACGGGCGGAGCCGCCGCGTGCGGGCCCGGACGCCCCGTGCGCGCCGGTGGTCGCGGGGAAGCGTGGCCTTTGCCACAGGGTGCGCACAGCATGATCGCCCCGCCGGTGGGACGGCACGTGGCGCGGCTCGCGTTTCCGCAGGTCAGGGCGGTGTCTGCGGCGGCCTCCACTGCAAGGGGCACATATCCACGGCCGTCCGCTATACGGACACGGGGGATCGCCGGAACGTTACGTCTGTTTTACTTGGGCCATGACCACGACGAGCTACCGCAGCCCTGCGACCGAGGCGATCCCGACGCCCGGTGCTCGTTGTATGTGTCGAATGCGCGCCTTCTGAGGGTCCCCGCCCGAGCCTCGCGCCCCGAAGCGAGACCGTGCCCGTGCCGTCCGCACCCAGCGGATCGAGCCGGCCCGCCCATGCCCCGCGCCCAGCGGCTCCGCCGCGGCCCGGCCATGCAGAGACTCCCACCGGTCGACCACTGAGAACAGTCTCATTCAGATGAATGCCCCGTGCCCGGCGGACACCGCGCCGTGCACTCGACAGTGACGGAAACCCTGTGATCACCACTTCGGGCCTCACGAAGGTCTACCAGTCACGCGGCCGAGAGGTCACCGCCCTGGACGGCGTGGACCTGCACGTCCGCGAAGGCGAGGTCTACGGCGTCATCGGACAGAGCGGCGCCGGCAAGTCCTCCCTCATCCGCTGCGTCAACCTCCTCGAACGCCCCACATCGGGCACCGTGACGGTCGCCGGACAGGACCTCACCGCCCTCGCCGGCCGCGGCCGCCGCGCCGGCAAGGAGCTCCGCCGGGCGCGCAACCGGATCGGCATGGTCTTCCAGCACTTCAATCTGCTGGACTCGCGTACCGTCCGCGACAACGTCGAGCTCCCCCTGGAGATCCTCGGGATCTCCGGACAGGAACGCACCCGCAAGGCGTTCGAACTCCTCGACCTCGTCGGTCTCGCCGACAAGGCGAAGGCCTACCCCGGTCAGCTGTCCGGAGGCCAGAAGCAGCGCGTCGGCATCGCCCGCGCCCTGGCGGGCGACCCGAAGGTGCTCCTCTCCGACGAGGCGACCTCCGCACTCGACCCCGAGACCACCCGCTCCATCCTGCAGCTGCTGCGCAACCTCAACCAGGAGCTCGGCCTCACCGTCCTGCTCATCACGCACGAGATGGACGTCGTCAAGACCGTCTGCGACTCCGCCGCGCTGATGAAGCAGGGCCGCATCGTCGAGTCGGGCACCGTCGGTGAGCTGCTGTCCACCCCCGGCTCCGAGCTGGCCCACGAGCTGTTCCCCGTCGGGGGCACCGCCTCCGGCCCCGGCTCCACCGTCGTCGACGTCACCTTCCACGGCGAGGCCGCGGCCCAGCCTGTGATCTCGCAGCTCTCCCGGACGTACAACATCGACATCTCGATCCTCGGTGCCGCGATGGACACCGTCGGCGGCAAGCAGATCGGCCGCATGCGCATCGAGCTGCCCGGCCGCTTCGAGGAGAACGTCGTACCGATCGGCTTCCTGCGCGAGCAGGGCCTCCAGGCCGAGGTCGTGGACGGCGGCCCCGCCGGCGCCACCGACATCCCCTCCCAGACCCCCGCCGCGATCACCAAGGAGGTGGCGAAGTGACCTGGTCCGAAATGCAGCCACTGCTCTCGCAGGGAACCATCGACACCCTCTACATGGTGCTCTGGTCCACGCTCGTCACCGTCGTCGGCGGACTGCCGCTCGGCATTCTGCTCGTCCTCACCGACAAGGGCGGACTGCTGCAGAACACGGTGGTGAACAAGGTCATCGGCGTGATCGTGAACATCGGCCGCTCGCTGCCGTTCATCATCCTGCTGATCGCCCTGATCCCCTTCACCACCTGGGTCGTCGGCACCTTCATCGGCCCGTCCGCGATGATCGTGCCGCTCGCCATCGGCGCCATCCCCTTCTTCGCGCGGCTCGTCGAGACGGCGGTGCGCGAGGTCGACCACGGGCTCGTCGAGGCCGTCCAGTCCATGGGCGGGTCCGTCCCGACGATCGTCCGCAAGGTCCTGCTGCCGCAGGCGCTGCCCTCGCTCGTCTCGGGCGTCACCACGACCGTGATCGTGCTCATCGGCTACTCCGCGATGGCGGGAGCGGTGGGTGGCGAAGGGCTCGGCTCCAAGGCCGTCACCTACGGATTCCAGCGCTTCGACAACCAGTTCATGCTCATCACCGTCGTGCTGCTGATCGTCATCGTGACCGTGGTCCAGCTGATCGGTGACGGAGCCGTACGCCTGCTCGCCCGCCGGGGCCGCACCTCCTCCTGACTTCCTTCTCCCCCTGAAGCCCGAACTCCTTGTCCGGGCGCACCACCACCAGAAAGAGGCACTCTTCGTGCGTAAGAACATCAAGATCACCGCTGCCGCCGCCGCAGCCGCCGCCCTCGCCCTCGGCCTCAGCGCCTGCGGTACGGACTCCGACCCCGCCGCCAAGGGCGAGACCGGTGCCAACGCCGACACCTCCAAGGCCCTCGTCGTCGCCGCGTCCCCGACGCCGCACGCCGACATCCTGAACTACGTCAAGAAGAACCTGGCGGACAAGGCCGGCCTCAAGCTGGAGGTCAAGGAGTTCACGGACTACGTCCTGCCGAACACCGCCACCGAGAACGGCCAGGTCGACGCCAACTTCTTCCAGCACAAGCCCTACCTGGACGACTTCAACAAGAAGAACAAGACCCACATCGTCCCGGTGGTCAACGTCCACCTGGAGCCCCTCGGCCTCTACTCCAAGAAGGCCAAGGACGTGAAGGACATCAAGGCCGGCCAGACCGTCGCCGTCCCGAACGACACCACCAACGAGGGCCGCGCGCTCCAGCTCCTCGCCGAGAACGGGCTGATCACCATCAAGGACGGCGTGGGCACCAACGCCAAGCTCAGCGACATCACGGACAAGAAGGGCCTGGAGTTCAAGGAGATCGAGGCCGCGACCGTGCCCCGTGCCCTGGACGACGTCGACGCCGCCGTCATCAACGGCAACTACGCCATCGAGGCCGACCTGAAGCCGGGTCAGGACTCCCTGGTGCTGGAGAAGGCCGAGGGCAACCCGTACGCCAACTTCCTGGCTGTCAAGGACGGCAACGAGGACGACCCCCGGGTCCAGAAGCTCGCGAAGCTCCTGAACTCCGACGAGGTCAAGAAGTTCATCGAGGACACCTACAAGGGCTCCATCGTCCCCGCCTTCGGCGAGCCCGCCAAGTCCTGACACCCCAGCACCACTTGCCCCACGAGCCCCGCACGCCCGCACCAGGGTGTGCGGGGCTCCGCCGTGCGGACCCGGCCATGCGCATCCACGCCCCGATGCTGCATGCTGGTGGCTTTACACGGTCTTCGGCATGGAGCTGCGCATGACTACCACCTTCCCGTCCATCTCCATCAGCACGGACAGGTTGGTGCTGCGCCCCTTCGACATGGCGGACGTCCCGGCGTACATCGAGATGATGAACGATGAGCTCGTCACCGCCTGGACCGAAGCCCCGTACCCCTACACCCAGGTCGACGCCGAACGGTGGGTCCGCAGGATCGCCCCGGCCGAACGCTCCCAAGGCAACGGCATCGTCTTCGCCGTCACCGAGTTCCTCACCCAGCGCCTCGTCGGTTCCGTGCGGCTCCTCAACACCGACCGGCGCACCCTGGCCACCGAGGTCCGCTACATCACCGCCCCCTGGGCGCGCGGCGAGGGATACGCCACCGAGTCCGTGCTGGCCCTCGCCGAGTGGCTCTTCCGCGACCAGGGCTTCGAACGGATCGAACTGCGCACCCCCGCCGGGAACACGGCCTCCCAGCAGGTCGCCCAGAAGCTGGGCTGCATCAGCGAGGGAGTCCTGCGGAACGCCCGCATAGCCAGGACCGCCACCGAGGACGGAGGCTGGGCCGACATCAGGACCGACCTCATCGTGTGGGGACTCCTGCCCGAGGACCTGGAGGGCGTCGCCGAGCAGCTGGCCGACGCGGGCGGCTACGGCACGTACAACGACTGGAACTGACCTGGGTCCTGCTCCGGACGAAAGACCCTGGCTCCCGGGGCGGGAGCCCCCGGCAGGGCGTTGGTACGGACCGGATACGCTCACCCTTGCTCCGCGCATCCCGCGGAGACACCCTGCCTGCTCACACCCCAGGAGACTGACGACGATGGCCGACCGGGTCACGGTGATCGGCTGGGACGGCTCGCCACTGACCGGCGCGGCCACAGCCGCGCTCTCGGCCGCCACGCTCGTCGCCGGCGCCGCGCACCACCTCGCGCTCCCCGAAGTGCCCGAGCGCGCGGAACGGGTCCGCCTCGGCAGCGTCGACCTGGCCGCCCGCAGGATCGCCGGGCACCGGGGGAGCGCCGTGGTCCTCGCCGACGGCGACCCCGGCTTCTTCGGCGTCGTACGCACCCTGCGCAAGCCCGAACACGGGCTCGAGGTCGAGGTCGTCCCCGCCGTCTCGTCCGTCGCCACCGCCTTCGCCCGCGCCGGAATGCCGTGGGACGACGCACAGATCGTCGTCGCCCACCCCCGTACCCTGCGCCGCGCGGTCAACGTCATCCGCGCCCACCACAAGGTCGCCGTACTCACATCGCCCGGAGCCGGCCCGGCCGAGCTCGCGCTGCTGCTCGAGAACGTCCACCGCACCTTCGTGATCTGCGAGGAGCTCGGCACCGTACGCGAGCGGGTCACCGTCCTCACCTCCGACAAGACGGCCGACCACACCTGGCGCGACCCCAATGTCGTCATCGTCATCGGCGGCGGTCCCGAGACCACCGCCAACAGTGCCTGGATCGCCGGCCGCCGCCCCGAGGGCCCTCGCGGCTGGGCCCTGCCGCCCGCGGTGTACGGCGGGGCGGGGGAGACCGGCGAAGGGGAGTTCCCCGGGCTGCGCGCAGCCCAGCTCGCCCGCCTCGGACCGCGTACCGGCGATCTCGTCTGGGACATCGGCTCCGGCAGCGGCGCACTCGCCGTGGAAGCAGCCCGGTTCGGCGCCGCTGTGCTCGCCGTGGACAGCGATCCGGACGCCTGCGCGCGTACGGCCGCCGCCGCCCGCACCTTCCAGGTCGGCGTCCAGGTCGTCATGGGCACCGCCCCGCACGTCCTGGAAAGCCTGCCCGAACCCGATGTCGTACGGATCGGGGGCGGCGGGGTGCCCGTGGTCACGGCGGTCGCGGACCGTCGGCCGGAACGCATCGTCACCCACGCCTCGAACCGGGACGAGGCGGAGGCGTTGGGCGCGGCGCTCGGTGAGAACGGATACCTGGTCGAATGCGCGCTGCTCCAGTCCGTCGAACTGGACACCTCCGTCTGGGCCGAACGCGAACGCTCCGTCGTGTTCATGCTCTCCGCGGTGCGTACCGACCTCGCCCCCTGAAGTGTTCGCGGGGGAGTGCGAGGTAGGCTGACCGATTGTTGTACCGCGCCCGGCCGTTCGACGGTTCGTTCGTCAATGTCCGGAAAAGTGGACCGTTTTGGTCCGCGATGTGGTACGGCGTAACCGGGGGACGCGCAACGTGGCGCAGTCCACAGCGAGCCGAGGCAGAACTGTCTGTCGCGGCGGCGAACGGCCGCGAGAATGTATACCTCCGCGCGCGTTTCGTGCCGCGCGGGGAGCCCGCTCGTTCTTGTTGACGAGCACCGGCGTGCCGTGGTTCGGGCATCCCGGGCGAAGGGCGAAGGAGCACTGACGATGGGCGAGGGGTACGCATGACTGACACCGGCCAGATCCCGGGCGAGGGACTGCCGGAGAACGCAGGCATGGTGGAGCAGCCGGGCGTCCCCGCCCCGGACGCCTACACCTACCTCGAACCCTCCGAGCACACACCAGAGGACGACGACCTCCTTCTGATGCCTGCGCCCCAGGGCGCCTGGAGCGACGCTCCGGCCGCACCGGCGGGCGTGCCCGAGCAGTTCCCGGCGCACGACGGGGCGGTGAACGGCACCCACGGGTCCGGCGCCGCCGACCTCAACGGCGTGCGGGTCGCGGCGCACGCGCCCGCGCAGGTCCCGGTCGCGGCCGCACCGGCCCGGCGTCCGCTGCACCGCGGCCCCGCCTCCACCGAGGCGCCCTCCTACGGGGGGCCGCCGACCGGGGGAGTCGTCCGCTCGCTCGCGGACCGGGGGCCGGCCGGCCCGCAGAACCCGATGCCCGTACGGCACGCGGGACCGCCGACGACCGGGCCCGAGTACTTCGACGTCCCGGCGGACGACGCTTCCATGCTGCCCGGCCCGCAGCTCGGCGAGATCCCGCCCCAGGGCGCGCCCGCGTGGGGCGCGCCTGAGCCCGCCGTGGCGCCCGAGACGGTGGTGGAGCCTCCGGTGGCGGAGCCCGTGGTACCCGCCGAGCAGCATGCCGCGCCTGCCGAACCGGTCGAACCCGCCGAGCAGCATGCCGCGCCCGCCGAACCGGTCGAACCCGTCGAACAGCATGCCGCGCCCGCCGAACTCGTCGAACCCGACGCGGCTGTCGCGCCCGCCGAACCGGTCGAGCAGTATGCCGCGCCTGCCGAACCGGTCGAACCCGTCGTGGCTGCCCCGCCCGTCACGCCCGTCGCTCCCGCAGAAACGGTCGCCCCGGAGCCCGTGGCGGCCGTGATCCCGGAGACTCCCGTCGCGCCGGTGCCGGAGACGGTGGAGGAGCGTCCCGCAGAGGCCCTGGCGGAGACCCCGGCCCCCGTCCCGGTCGACGCTCCCGCCGAGGTGCCCGTCGAACTGCCCGTCGAGGCCGCCGCCCCGGCTGAGCCGGCGGTGCAGTTCGTGCCCGTGGAGGGCTCCGTACCGACGGCTCCGCACCTCGCCCCGACCCCCGCGGCCGGGACCGCCGTACCCGTCGCCGAGCCCGAGCCGGCCGCCGAGCCCGCGCCCGCCGTGGCGGAGCCCGCACCGGTCGTGCCCGAGGCCGTGGAGGCGCCGGAGCCGGTCGCCGTCCAGCAGCCCGAGGCCGCGCCCGAGCAGGTCGCGGAGCCCGAGCCGGAGTCCCTCGTCGTCCCGCAGGCCGGACCCCAGATCCTGGCCGAGCCGGAGCCGGAGCCGGAGCCCGGCACCGGACCCGAGATCATCGAGACCCCCGAGGCCGTGACCCCGGAGGTCCTGGAGCCCGAGGCCCCGGAAGCCGAGCCCCTGGTGGCCCAGGCCCCGGCCCCGGCGGCCGAGGCCCCGGCCCCCACCGAGGAAGTCGTCCAGGAGACCCCGGCCACTGTCGAGACGCCGGAGGAGACCGAGGAGGCGGAGGCCGAAACAGCCCCCGCCGAGGCCGCCGAGGCCGAGGCCCCGGCCTCCCTCCCCGCCCCCGGCTACGACGACGCCGAGCGCGAGGCCGTCCTGCGGGTCATGCGTGAACGCCGCGACATCCGCAACGGCTTCCGCAGTGACCCCATCCCCCACGAGGTCCTCCTCCGCGTCCTGGAGGCCGCGCACACCGCGCCGAGCGTCGGCCACTCGCAGCCCTGGGACTTCGTCGTCATCCGCTCCGCGGAGACGCGCCGCTCCATGCACGAACTGGCCCAGCGTCAGCGCGAGGCGTACGCCAAGTCGCTGCCCAAGGCCCGGGCCAAGCAGTTCAAGGAACTGAAGATCGAGGCCATCCTCGACACGCCCGTGAACATCGTCGTCACCGCCGATCCCACCCGCGGCGGCCGCCACACCCTGGGGCGGCACACCCAGCCGCAGATGGCCCCGTACTCCTCGGCGCTCGCCGTGGAGAACCTGTGGCTGGCGGCCCGCGCGGAGGGCCTCGGCGTCGGCTGGGTCAGCTTCTTCGACGAGCGGGAGATGGTCCGGGCGCTGGGCCTGCCCGACCACCTCGAAGTCGTCGCCTACCTCTGCGTCGGATACGTCGACGAATTCCCCAAGGAGCCCGAACTGATGCAGGCGGGCTGGTCCAAGCGCCGCCCGCTGTCCTGGGTCGTCCACGAGGAGACGTACGGCCGCCGCGCCCTGCCGGGCGAGGAGCCGCACAACCTCCTCCAGGAGACCATCGCCGGCATCCGCCCGCTGGACGCCAAGGCGCTCGGCGAGGCCTGGGAACGCCAGAAGCGGATGACGAAGCCCGCCGGCGCGCTGGGCATGCTGGAGATCATCTCCGCGCAGCTCTCCGGGCTCTCCCGGCTCTGCCCGCCTCCGATCCCGGAGCCCGCCGCCGTCGCGATCTTCGCCGGTGACCACGGGGTGCACGCCCAGGGCGTCACAGCGTGGCCGCAGGAGGTCACCGGGCAGATGGTCGCCAACTTCCTCGGTGGCGGCGCCGTCTGCAACGCCTTCGCCGCCCAGGTCGGCGCCGAGGTCTGCGTCGTCGACGTCGGTGTGGCGTCCGAACTCCCCGCGACGCCCGGTCTGCTGCCCAGGAAGGTCCGCGCCGGAACGGCCGACTTCACCACGGGCCCGGCCCTCACCCGCGAAGAGGTTCTCGCGGCCATCGAGGTGGGCATCGAGACCGCCCGCGACCTGGTGGCGGCAGGCAACAAGGGCCTGCTCACCGGTGAGATGGGCATCGCCAACACCACCGCGTCGGCCGCGCTGATCTGCGTCTACAGCGGCCTGGACCCGTCGGAGGTGACCGGGCGCGGTACCGGGATCAACGACGAGATGCACGCCCGCAAGGTCGACGTGGTGCGCCGCGCCCTGGACCTGCACCAGCCCGACCCGACGGACCCCATCGGCGTACTGGCCGCGGTCGGCGGCCTGGAGCACGCCGCCATGGCGGGCTTCCTCCTGGGCGGCGCCTCGCTCCGTACGCCGGTGATCCTGGACGGTGTGAGCGCCGGCGCCGCCGCGCTGGTCGCCCGGGCGATCGCCCCCGAGGCGCTCGCCGCGTGCATCGCGGGGCACCGCAGCGCGGAACCCGGCCATGTAGCCGCGCTCAACAAGCTGGGTCTGCGTCCGCTGGTCGACCTCGACCTCCGCCTCGGTGAGGGCACGGGCGCGCTGCTCGCGCTCCCCATCGTGCAGAGCGCCGCCCGCGCGATGCACGAGGTGGCGACGTTCGACTCCGCGGGCGTCACGGAGAAGTAGCCGCCACGTGCCCGGACGCGCCCGGCCGGCCCGTCCGGGCACCACACGGTCCCACGCGGGCACGACCGGGCGCGGCCGGCCGTACCCGGGCCTCCGGGCCGGCCCGCCGCACAGCCCGGGTGCCGGACCGACCACCCCGTATCGTGGTCCCACGCGTCACCGCCTCACCCAGCCCACGTCACCGCCGCTCCACCGCCGCAGCGGCCCGCAGCACACCGCACCCTGCACGAGGAGCCCGCACGACCATGGCCGAGCATGACGATCACCCTGCCTACCCCGTCGGACTGCGCCTGAACGGGCGCCGCGTCGTCGTCGTCGGCGGTGGCCAGGTCGCGCAGCGCCGGCTGCCCGCCCTCATCGCGGCCGGGGCCGACATCACCCTGGTGTCCCCGTCGGCGACGGCGTCCGTCGAGGCGATGGCCGACACCGGTGAGATCCGCTGGGAGCGCCGCAGGTATCAGGACGGCGACCTCGCCGACACCTGGTACGCCCTCGTCGCGTCGTCCGACGCCGCCGCCAACGACGCCGCGTCCGCCGAGGCCGAGCGCACCCGCACCTGGTGCGTCCGGAGCGACGACGCGGAGGCGGCCACCGCCTGGACCCCGGCCACCGGCCGCAGCGAGGGCATCACGGTAGCCGTCCTCACCACCACCTCGCAGGGCCGCGACCCCCGGCACTCCGCCGCGGTCCGCGACGCGATCGTGGAGGGCCTGCGCGACGGCACCCTCGCCGCCCCGCACCACCGCACCCGCGCCCCCGGTGTCGCGCTGGTGGGCGGTGGCCCCGGCGACCCCGACCTGATCACGGTCCGCGGCCGCCGTCTCCTCGCCGAGGCCGACGTGGTCATCGCCGACCGCCTCGGCCCCCGCGACCTGCTCGACGAGCTCCCGCCGCACGTCGAGGTGATCGACGCCGCGAAGATCCCGTACGGCCGGTACATGGCGCAGGAGGCGATCAACCAGGCGCTGATCGACCACGCCAAGGCCGGCAGGTCCGTGGTCCGGCTCAAGGGTGGCGACCCGTTCGTCTTCGGCCGTGGCATGGAGGAGGCACAGGCGCTGGCCGCCGAGGGCATCGCCTGCACGGTCGTCCCCGGCATCTCCAGCTCGATCTCCGTGCCGGGAGCGGCGGGCATCCCCGTCACCCACCGGGGCGTCGCGCACGAGTTCACGGTGGTCAGCGGTCATGTGGCACCCGACGACCCGAGGTCCCTGGTCGACTGGAAGGCGCTCGCACAGCTGCGCGGCACCCTGGTCCTCCTGATGGCCGTCGACAAGATCGGCGCCATCTCCCAGGCCCTCATCGCCCACGGCAAGGCCCCCGACACCCCGGTGGCCCTCGTCCAGGAGGGCACCACGGCAGCCCAGCGCCGGGTCGACGCGACCCTCGCGGACGTCGGGGAGAGGGTCGTCACGGAAGAGGTGCGCCCCCCGGCCGTCATCGTCATCGGCGATGTCGTCGCCGTCGCCACGGACCCGGCCGGCTGGCTCGAAGGCTGAGCGGCGGGACCTCCGCCGCGCTCCCGCACTCCCACCACCCCGACAAGGCAGTAGCACCCCGTGGCTGAACTCATCACCGTCGACGACCCGGACGACCCGCGCCTGGGCGACTACACAGGCCTGACCGACGTCGAGCTCAGGCGACGGCGTGAACCCGCCGAGGGCCTCTTCATCGCCGAGGGCGAGAAGGTGATCCGGCGTGCCGGGAACGCCGGGTACGAGATGCGGTCCATGATGCTCTCCGCCAAGTGGACCGACGTCATGCGCGATGTGATCGACGAGGCCACCGCACCGGTCTACGCGGTCACACCGGCCCTCGCCGAACGCGTCACCGGCTACCACGTGCACCGTGGGGCCCTCGCGTCCATGCAGCGCAAGCCGCTTCCCGACGTCGGCACGCTGCTGTCCCCGGAGCGGGGAGACGTACGGCGGGTCGCCGTGTTCGAGGACATCGTCGACCACGCCAATCTCGGAGCGGCCTTCCGTAACGCCGCCGCACTCGGCGTCGACGCCGTCCTGCTCACCCCGCGCTGCGCCGACCCGCTCTACCGGAGGGCGGTCAAGGTCTCCATGGGGTCCGTCTTCCACGTCCCCTGGACCCGCCTGACGTCATGGCCCGAGGACGTCGGCGTACTGCGCGAGGCGGGCTTCACCACCGCCGCACTCTGCCTCAGCGACACGTCGATCACCCTGGACGAACTCGTCGCACAGCAGCACGAGAAGCTGGCGCTCGTCTTCGGCACCGAGGGCGACGGCCTCACGCCCGGGGCGCTCGTCGCGGCCGACGCCCACGTACGCATCCCGATGGACGCCGGGGTCGACTCGCTCAACGTCGCCGCGGCCTCCGCCGTCGCCTTCTACGCGACCCGGGCCGGATCCGCCTGAGCCGGAGCCGCCCCGCTCTCGTGCGCGGGGCCGGCGGCGGCCCCGTCGTACGTCTGCGACGGCGAACCCCCCAGCCCGCGCGCCGGGCCCTGGCAGCCCTGGGCGGCCGCGATGCCCAGCGCGACGAGCAGCGTCACCACGACGAAGACGACGAGCCGCTGGCGCAGCAGCCGTGGGTTGGCCGGCCGCCGCTTCCCGCCCTTACCCGCGGAGGTCGTCCGGACGCCGGGCCTCGAGGCCTGCCTGCCGTTCGTGCCCTTGGACCCTTGGGGCTGCTGACCGGAGCGTGGGCCGCCCCGCGCCGCCCGGGACTGCGAGCCACCGGTGCGAGGGGCCGCCGGGCGCGACGACGCGGGGCGCCGGCCGCCCGGCGCGCGTGACTCGTGCGCGGACCCCCCGGCCGTGTGCCGGGTCGCCTGTTCGGTGTACGGGCCCTCCATCCGGCCGGTCGGCCGGTCCAGCTCCTGTGCGCTCCGCTGGGCGGGCGGACGGCGCTCCTGCAGCCCCTGCGCCTCCCGGGCGGCGATCTCCTTGAGCCGCATGGAGAGCTGCAGGGTGCTCGGCCGCTCCTCCGGGTCCTTCGCCAGACAG
The DNA here is from genome assembly GCF_045039765.1 of Streptomyces sp. NBC_01166. Classification (NCBI taxonomy): domain Bacteria; kingdom Bacillati; phylum Actinomycetota; class Actinomycetes; order Kitasatosporales; family Streptomycetaceae; genus Streptomyces; species Streptomyces sp. NBC_01166. The sequence continues at coordinate 1,658,769 of NZ_CP108613.1, read as the reverse complement.
GCCCGTACGAGGGGGGCGAGCGCGTCGTGCACATCGAACAGATGAGGTTCCTCGTGCACCACGCGGTAGAGCATCACCTCGGAACTTCCGTGCCCGAAGGGCGAGTCCGCCATCGCCGCGTAGGCCAGGGTGGCGCCCAGCGAGAACACGTCCGTCGCGGGGGTCACCGTCGCACCGCGCACCTGCTCGGGCGCCAGGAAGCCCGGCGAGCCGACGGCAGTCCCCACGTGGGTGAGCGTGCTGGCCCCGGTCGCCCAGGCGATGCCGAAGTCGATGATCCGGGGGCCCTTGGGGGAGAGGAGGATGTTGGACGGCTTCAGGTCACGGTGGACGACACCGGCCTCGTGCACCGCCACCAGCCCCTCCGAGAGCGCCGCCCCGATCGAGGCCACCTCGGCCGCCGAGAGAGGGCCCTCCTCGACGACCTTGTCGTGCAGCGAGGGACCCGGTACGTACTGCGTCGCGAACCACGGACGGTCCGCCTCCAGATCGGCGGCCACCAGCCGGGCCGTACAGCCGCCGCGGATCCTCCGGGCGGCGGACACCTCGCGCGCGAAACGCGAGCGGAACTCCTGGTCCTCCGCCAGATCGGGCCGGATCACCTTCAGCGCCACCCGCTGGCCCCGACGGTCGGAACCCAGGTAGACGACGCCCATGCCGCCCGCGCCCAGTCGCCGGTGCAGCCTGAACGAGCCGACGACACGCGGGTCCTCGCGCCGGAGCCGCATCATCGCCATCGTCTGCCCATCCCCGCTGCCGGTCCGCCTGACGAGGCACAGCTTACGTACCCGTGGCGCGGCGCGCTCAGAGGCCGCGCCCTCACCGGCCCATCGATTGTCAGTGCCCGGTGGGAGAATTGAGGAGTGGTCAGGGAGCCGGGGATCCAGGCTCCGTGGCCCGTGCGAGATCTCAAAGGACCGTCGCATAAGGGGGATTGGATCAATGAAGGGCGATCGTGTGGAAATAGTCGTGGACGCGGGTGACACGACCAGGACGTACGAAGTGGTGGCCTCCAGGGCAGGCCGAAGGGTGGAGACAGCGGTCCGCCGGGGGGTGGTGGAAGTGAGTGAAGTCACCCGAAGTGGATCAGTTGTCCGTACCGCCCGGTTCATGGCGACCAGGGTGCTCGCCCTGGTGGAACAGCCGGTCCCTCGTGAGGACGCCTCCGAGCGCTCCCTCGACGCCTAGCGCGCCTCCTCCGCGTCGGTCCGGCCAGGCCTCCCGCCTCCGGACCGACCCGGACCGACCCGGACCGACCCGGACCGACCCGGACCGATGATCCTCCGTGCATCGGCCCGCAGCGCTGACCGCCCGGGGAGCGCTGCGGGACACGAAGGCCTCCGTCGTGATCCGGGCCGACGCGGCCGTCTTCGACCGGCTGCTCCCGATGGCGAACGCCGAGGCCTGACCCCGGAAGCGACCTCCGGCCGGAGCGGACCCTGAGGCCTGTCGTTCGGATCATGCCGGCCTGACCCGAACGACAACCCCTAGGTGCCGGGTGCCGCGGCCATCACCGTTTCTCCACCCAGGGGAGTACACCGGGGGCGGTCGGCTCATCCTCCGGGAGGCCCGGCATTCGGTACGCGGGCATGACGACGGGGGTCTTCCGTCTCCCTAATCTTGAAGTCAAGCGGCGGGCGTGGAACTCGTCCCCCGAGGCCAGACGCCCGCCGCTCCGGAACAGGTCAGGAGAGGAACCATGGCGGACACGGCCGCGCGGACGATCATCCGCACGCAGGGACGCAGGGCATACGCCTCGTTCGGCGTACGCGCGTCCGGTACGCGCCACCCCCTGGTGGCGACAGCCATGGTCCTTCCCCTGGCGGCCCTGCTGGTCGTCGTCTTCGGCGGCTGGGACGCAGTGGTCACACAGGCGTCGTCCGTGGGCGTGATGCTGGGGCGCTGAGCGGCGCCCCGGGTCCGGAAGAGCGGTCCGGACCGGGACATCCGGCCAACAGCCCCGTGGGGACGGGGGTGCGGCGGACGGCAGCGTTTGTCCGGCCAGCTGGGGAGCTGGCCGGACATCGCGCTGTCCGGACCCGTTCCGCCGCCGCGGCGGCCCGTCGCCCGCCACGGCACCGGCGGCCGCGTACGATCGCCGCCGGGACCGGCCGCGGGCCGGCCGATCACCTCCGCGGGAGCCGTCAGATGACCACCACCCCTGTCGTACGCGCGCTGGGCGAGCTCGCGCACGGCAGCGTCCACGCCGGCACCACGCCGTGCGTGTGCGCGCCGCCCCAGGTGCTCGCGGACCGGCCCGACGCCACGGTGGTCCGCAGCGGCCGGCACGTGGCCAAGGCGCACGCCCCGGACTCGGACCCCGCAGCCCTGGCGGCCCGCCTGTCCCTGGCCGCCTCTCCCCGGCTGGCGGGGATCCTGCTCCCGCCGCTGCCCGCCCCGGACGTGCCACCGGACAGCGCCCAGGGCCGCACCGTGAGCCTCTGGCCGTACGGCTCACCCGTCGACCCCTCGGACCCGGACGCGGCCCCCTGGGAGGAAGCCGCCGCCCTTCTGGCCCGGCTGCACCGCACCCCGCCGCCCCATCCGCTCCCGCCGATGCGCGGTCCGGTCAAGGCCGCCCGGGCCGTGGCGCGGATGAGCGCCGCCCGCCCCGGTGACCCGGCTGCCGGCCCCGTGCTGGCCGCCTGGCGAGGGCTGCCCGGCTGGGCCCGCGCCGAGCAGCCGACACCGGAGCACCGGGACGGCTTCCTCTGCCACGGCGATCTCCACCTCGGCCAGCTCGTGCGGCACCCCGCGCGGCGCGGCCCCTGGCTGCTGATCGACATCGACGACACCGGCCTGGGCGACCCCGCCTGGGACCTGGCGCGGCCCGCGGCCTGGTACGCCGCCGGCCTGCTGTCGCCCGAGATCTGGCTGCGCTTCCTCGACACCTACCGGGAGTCCGGCGGCCCCGCCGTACGGGCCGAAGGGGACCCGTGGCCCGAGCTGGACGTCGCGGCACGAGCGCTCACGGTGCAGACGGCAGCCCTCGCACTCGCCAAGTCCGCGGCGGAGGGCCGCAGTCCGGATGAGGTGGAACAGTTGATGATCGACGCATGTGTCCGAATTGCTTCCCTCCCGCCCGAGTTGGCGTCCGAATACGCGTCGTAGGGTGAAGCGTGCGCCGCCGGGCATGTATCCGGCGACGCCGCCACGACCTGAGGAGTCCACCCGATGATCCAGTGCCCCAAGTGTCATGCGCAGATGAACACGTACAACCGCAACGGTGTGCAGATCGAGCAGTGCAGCGGCTGCCGCGGGATATTCCTCGACTACGGCGAGCTGGAGTCCCTGACCCGCCTGGAGTCGCAGTGGGCGCAGCAGGCCCCGCCCGCGCCGCCCGCCCCGCAGCAGGGCTACCCCGCCGCTCAGCAGCCGTACCCCGCGGCACCGGCCCCCGCCTGGGGAGCGCCGCACCAGGGCGGTCACTACGGCGGCCACCACCGTCAGAAGAGCTTCGGCCGGATGCTGTTCAGCTCCTGACCGCGGATTCTGAGCGGGTAGTGCCGCAGGGCGGGTCCGGGCCGGTGCCCGGGCCCGCATTGCATACGGTCGACCGACTTCCTCTCATGATCTAGTCACGGCCATGGCTGATGCCTAGAGTGCGGATCCATGAACTTCCTCGACAGGTCCCGGACTGTCGCGCCCCCGGGGTGGAGCCGCTGGCTCGTACCGCCCGCCGCGCTCGCCGTGCACCTCTCCATCGGACAGGCCTACGCCTGGAGCGTGTTCAAGCCCCCGCTCGAGTCCGCTCTCGACCTCTCGGGCACCGCCAGTGCTCTCCCGTTCCAGCTGGGCATCGTCATGCTCGGCCTCTCGGCCGCCTTCGGCGGCACCCTCGTCGAACGCAACGGCCCACGCTGGGCGATGTTCGTCTCCCTCGTCTGCTTCTCCTCCGGCTTCCTCGTCGCCGCGCTGGGCGCCTCCACCGGCCAGTACTGGCTCGTCGTCCTCGGCTACGGATTCATCGGCGGCATAGGGCTCGGCATCGGCTACATCTCGCCGGTTTCCACCCTCATCAAGTGGTTCCCCGACCGGCCCGGCATGGCCACGGGCATCGCCATCATGGGATTCGGCGGCGGCGCCCTCATCGCCTCACCCTGGTCCACCGGGATGCTGGAGAGCTTCGGGACCGACCGTTCCGGCATCGCCACGGCCTTCCTCGTCCACGGTGTCGTCTACGCCGCGTTCATGGCACTCGGCGTCGTCCTCGTGCGGGTGCCGCCGGACGGCTGGCTCCCCGACGGCTGGGAACCGAAGCAGGAGACCCGCAGGCTCGTCACCAACGCCCAGGTCTCCGCCCGCAACGCCCTGCGCACGCCGCAGTTCTGGTGCCTGTGGGTGGTCCTCTGCATGAACGTCACCGCGGGCATCGGCATCCTCGAGAAGGCCGTGCCCATGATCCAGGACTTCTTCGCGAACACCGCCACCCCGGTCTCGGTCTCCGCGGCGGCGGGCTTCGTCGCCCTGCTCTCACTGGCCAACATGGGCGGACGCCTCCTGTGGTCCTCCACCTCGGACCTGATCGGCCGTAAGAACATGTACCGGATCTACCTCGGCGTCGGCGCGCTCATGTACGTGGTCATCGCCCAGCTGGGGGACGACTCCAAGCCGCTCTTCATCTGCTGCGCGCTGGTGATCCTCTCCTTCTACGGCGGCGGGTTCTCGACCGCGCCGGCCTATCTGAAGGATCTCTTCGGCACCTACCAGGTGGGAGCCATCCACGGCCGCCTGCTGACCGCCTGGTCCACGGCCGGCGTCCTCGGCCCGCTGATCGTCAACCGGGTCGCGGACGCGGGGGAGCGGGCAGGGCACAGCGGCCCCAGCCTCTACACGACCTCCCTGACGATCATGATCGGGCTGCTGGTCGTCGGCTTCGTCGCCAACGAATGCATACGCCCGGTCAACGCACGCTTCCACGAGGCACCGGAAGGGAGCCCCCGTGTCCACCAGCACTCGTAAGCCCCTCATGGCGTTCGCCTGGCTCTGGGTCGCCCTGCCGTTCGCCTACGGACTGTACGAGCTCGTCCGCAAGGCCACCCAGCTCTTCACCGGCTGAGCCCGCCCCCGCCCACGACGAAACCCCCGGTCGTCGAGACGACCGGGGGTTTCGGCTGGTGCGCGATACTGGGATTGAACCAGTGACCTCTTCCGTGTCAGGGAAGCGCTCTCCCGCTGAGCTAATCGCGCAGGGTGACCCTGCGTGTACTGCGTGCGCGATACTGGGATTGAACCAGTGACCTCTTCCGTGTCAGGGAAGCGCTCTCCCGCTGAGCTAATCGCGCGGGGGTCCTTGCGGACCGGTGGACGATACTGGGATTGAACCAGTGACCCCTTCCGTGTCAGGGAAGTGCTCTCCCGCTGAGCTAATCGTCCTTGGAGGTGGAGACGGGATTTGAACCCGTGTAGACGGCTTTGCAGGCCGTTGCCTCGCCTCTCGGCCACTCCACCAGGGACGGGGGTTCGGGAAGATCCCCCATCTACTGCGAGCGGACGACCAGGTTCGAACTGGCGACCTCAACCTTGGCAAGGTTGCGCTCTACCAACTGAGCTACGTCCGCTTGTCTTTCCCGGACCGCTTGCGCGTCCCGGCGACGTGTTGAACTCTAGCCGATTCCCGGGCCAGCACAAAAACGCGTTTGCGCAGCGTGCTGCGCCACCGTCGCCCGCCGCAGGTCACCGCGTGCCGCCTTAGACTCGGTCACGTGCGCGACCTCACCCCCCTTGCCCGCTTCGGTGGCCTCGTCGCCTCCGGCCTGCTGGATGTCACCAGCGACCCAGCAGCTCTTGAATCGTCCGGCTTTTGGGCGGTATGTGCGGATTTCGAAGGCCGGTTGGTCTGTGCCCGCTTCGCCACTGTGCGGTCCGAAGAGGTCCCCCTCCCCGTGCCCGGGGCCTGGCGAGGGCCCTCCCCTGAGGAGTGGACCTCCTCTCTCGACGAGCAGGCCTACATGGCCGGGGTGCGACGGATCCGTGAACACATCGCGGCCGGCGAGGTCTACCAGGCCAACCTCTGCAGGGTCCTGTCCGCGCCGCTGCCCGGCCCCCGGGCCGACGTGGACGCGCTCACGGCGCTGCTCGCCCGCGGCAACCCGGCGCCCTACGCGGGAACGATCCGGCTCCCGGACCACGGTGTGGAGATCGCCACCGCCTCTCCCGAGCTCTTCCTCGCACGGGACGGCCGGACGGTCGAGTCCGGCCCCATCAAGGGCACCGGGCGCACCGAGGACGATCTGCTGGAGAAGGACCACGCGGAGAACGTCATGATCGTGGATCTGGTCCGCAACGACCTGGGCCGGGTCTGCGTACCCGGCAGCGTGAGCGTCCCCGACCTCTGCGCAGTGGAGAAGCATCCCGGGCTCGTCCACCTCGTCTCCACCGTGCGCGGACGGCTCGCCGACGGCGCCGGCTGGCCGGAGCTGCTTACCGCCGCGTTTCCGCCCGGATCCGTCACCGGCGCGCCGAAGTCCAGCGCGCTGGGGATCATCGAAGCTCTGGAGACGGCTCCCCGCGGCCCGTACTGCGGAGCGGTCGGCTGGGTGGACGCCGACCGGGGCACGGCGGAACTGGCCGTCGGTATACGGACCTTCTGGATCGACCGGACCGGGCCCGCCCCCCTTCTCCGCTTCGGCACCGGAGCCGGCATCACCTGGGGATCCGACCCGGCACGCGAATGGGCAGAGACCGAGCTCAAGGCATCCCGGCTGCTCGCTGTAGCGTCGGGAGCCTACGAGGAGACAGGGAGAACCGCGTCATGAGGATCTGGGTCAACGGCGGACTGTACGACGCGGACGACGCACGGCTGTCCGTGTTCGATCACGGGCTGACCGTGGGGGACGGCATCTTCGAGACCGTCAAGGTCGCCGGGGGCCGCCCCTTCGCCCTCACCCGGCACCTCGACCGGCTGACGCGCTCGGCCAGGGGTATGGGCCTGACGGACCCCGATCACGACGAGGTCCGACACGCGGTGGCTGCGGTCGTCGAGGCCAACCCCATGGAGCTCGGCCGGCTCCGGATCACCTGCACCGGTGGTCTCTCGCCGCTCGGCTCCGACCGCGGGAACGCCGGGCCCAGCCTGGTCGTCGCGCTGGGCGGGACGACGCGCCGCCCCGACAGCACCGCCGTGGTGACCGTCCCCTGGACGCGCAACGAACGCGGCGCGGTGACAGGGCTCAAGACCACCTCGTACGCCGAGAACGTCGTCGCTCTCGCGCGCGCCCACGAGGGGGGCGCCTCGGAGGCGCTCTTCCCCAACACCGTCGGGCAGCTCTGCGAGGGCACCGGATCGAACGTCTTCGTCGTCCTCGACGGCCGGATCCACACGCCGCCCATCACCTCGGGGTGCCTCGCGGGGATCACCCGCGCGCTGGCCGTGGAGTGGACGGGTGCGCAGGAGACCGACCTCCCGCTGGACGTGCTCGAGCGGGCCGACGAGATCTTCCTGACCTCCACGCTCCGCGACATCCAGGCCGTCCACCGGGTCGACGCGCGTGAGCTGCCCGGGGCTCCGGGGCCCGTGACGGCGAAGGCCATGCGGGTCTTCGACGAGCGCGCGGCGGAGGATCTCGACCCGTGAGTCCGGAACCGGAACCGAAAAAGGGGTGACGGCCCGCCGCCCAGCGGATAGAACGACCTGATGACCACGACCATCCGGCCGGCCGAGCCGGTCCAGCAAGGCGCCGACGGCGTGCGGACACGGACGTACGACGTGTGCGACAACGGGCGGCCCGTGGGTGCCGTCGCCATCTCCACCGATCCGGCGTTCGGCGCCTCGGCGGGCATACTCCAGTCGCTCGGCATCGACGAGGCGCACCGGAGGCGTGGCCGGGGGACCATCGCCGCGCTCGCCGCCGAGGAGGTGCTCCGCGGCTGGGGCTGTACGCAGGTCCGCCTGGTGGCCCCCGTGGACAACCATGCCGCCCGCGCCCTGGCGACCGTACTCGGCTACAACGAGCGCAGCCGCAACATGCTGAAGACCCTCCGGCGGACCGCCCCCGCACTGCCCGCCGGGGTCACCGGACGTCCCATGACGGAGCAGGAGTACGCCGCGTGGGCGGCGACCAGCGTCGACACGTACACGCAGGAGTGGGTGGAGCGCGGCGTCCCGGAGGAGCAGGCGCGGCGCAAGTCCGAGACGGACCACGCCACCAACCTGCCGGACGGCCTGGCCACCCCCGGCATGTACTTCCACGTCCTCGTCCACGACGGCGCCGTCCTCGGCTATGTCTGGGTGGCGCGTCGTGACGTGCCGGACGGTGACGACCTCGGATACGTCTTCGACGTGGAGGTGCGCGAGGAGTACCGGGGGCGCGGATACGGCCGGGCGCTGATGCACCTGGCGGAGGAGATCACGCTCGACGCCGGCCTCGGCCTCCTCGGCCTGCACGTCTTCGCGGACAACACACCCGCGCTGCGGCTGTACGAGTCGCTCGGTTACGAGGTGACGCAGTACAACCTGGCCAAGGCGCTGTAACCGGCCGGCGACGCCCGGCCGCCGACAGCGCCGGGCTGTCAGCCCTGCCCGGCGAGCAGGCGGTCGGCGATCTCCTCGATGCGCGCGAGCAGCCCGTCCTGGCTCTTCCCGCCGTCCAGCCGCTCGTCACCGATCACGTACGTCGGGGTCCCCGTGACGCCGATCGCCTTGCCCTCGGCCTGGTCCGCGTCCACGATCAGCAGATGCCGTCCGTCGATCAGGGCGGTGTCGAACTCCTCGGCGTCCAGGCCCAGTTCGCCCGCCACCTCGAGCAGCAGGGGCTCGCCCGCGCGTGCGAGGTCGGCGGTGCGGGCCAGGACGGCCTCGATGTACGGCCACCCCTTGCCCTGGACGGCGGCCTCCTCGGCGGCCTGCGCCGCGGCGTACGCGTGCTTGTGCTTCTCCAGCGGGAAGTGGCGCAGCCGTACCTCCAGCCGGTCGCCGTAGCGGGCGCGCAGGGCGTGGACGTCGGAGAGGGCCCGGTGGCAGTCGGGGCACTCGAGCTCGCACCAGAGGTCGAGGACGACCGGTGCGGCGGAGGGGGAATCGCTCATGAAACCAGTCTTTCAGGCCGGACCCCCGCTTCCCAATCGGGACCTGGGGAGGACCGCGGCCCTGAAATGTCCCTGATGTGGGCCCGCGCCGTGGCCCCTGTGGCAGTGACCGGTGCAGGATGGAAGGGACGTATCCCGATCGCTGGAGGCACCGATGCTTGCCGAGACCATCTGTTCCGCGGTGTCGGCGGCCGGTTTGGGCATCGCCGCGATCACCGCGTACCGAAAGCGGTTCCTCACGGCGACCCGGATCGCCGCCTACTCGCTCGTGCCCGTGGGGCTGGTGATGACCGGTGTCGTCGAGTGGGTGTCGGGCATCGTCTTCAAGCCGAGCGTCTGGATCGGCTTCGGGCTGCTTGCCGTGGCCTGGCTGCTCTTCATGACCACGCGCGCGGTGGAGCGCCGAAGTGGCTCGACCCGCAAGGAGCGCAAGGCCGCGCGGGCGGCGGAGCAGGGCGCCGCGGTGGCGCCGGGCGCGTCGTCACCCTCGCTGACCTCCGGTGCGGGAGCGACGTCCCAGCAGGCGCGGGAGAAGCCGAAGAGGCAGCAGCAGGCTGCCGCGCCCGGTGACGACTTCAGTGACATCGAGGCCATTCTGAAGAAGCACGGGATCTGACAGGCCGCCCGGGCCGTCCCGTCCGGAGAGGTCCGGGGACAGGAAGCTGTGGCACGCAAGGGGCGTGAATCGATTCATGGCCGACCCCGGGCAGCGGAATGCCGACGCCTGTGCCGGGTCTGGGTATTCTCGGGGTTGCGCCGCCCCGATCTTGACGGTATCCCGTGGATGCGGTTAGCGTCCCGAGCGGATTGAAACAATTCAATCCGGTGGGCGCGGCCCGGGCGACGGCGTGACGGACCGTGCTGGACGTCCGTCCGAGGATCAGGGACCGGCGCCGACGCGCGGCGGCCGGACGGCATCAGTGGGGCAGGGCAAGTGGGGCGTGTGGCAGGGATCAAGGACGTGGCCCGGCAGGCCGGAGTCTCGGTGGGCACGGTCTCCAATGTGATCAACCGTCCCGAGGCGGTGCTTCCCGACACCCGGGCCCGTGTGCTGGCGGCGATCGAGGAACTCGGATACGTACGCAGCGAGTCGGCCAGGCAGCTCAGGGCGGGCCGCAGCCGCATCATGGCCCTGCTCGTGCTGGACATGGGCAACCCGTTCTTCGTGGACGTCGCGCGCGGCGCCGAGCGAGCGGCCCGGGAGGCCGGTCTCGGGGTGATGGTCTGCAACAGCGGCCAGAGCCCGGAGGAGGAAGCCGAATATCTCGGGCTCTTCGCCGAGCAGCGGGTCTGCGGCGTGCTGGTCACCCCGGCCGACGCCACCGGCGGCAACCTCGAAGCCTTCGCCCGCCACCGGATCCCCTATGTGCTGGTCGACCGCGTGGCAGCCTCCACCGACAGCTGCGCCGTCTCGGTGGACGACGTGCGAGGCGGCATGCTCGCCGTCGGGCATCTCGTCTCCGCGGGCCACCGGTCCGTCGCCTATGTGAGCGGGCCCGGTGATCTCCACCAGATCAGGGACCGCCGCGAAGGTGCCCTCGCGGCGCTCGCCGAGGCGGGGCTCGGCCCCGAGGCGCTCGTGGAGATCCCCTCCGACCGCCTGGATGTGGCGGCCGGCCGCGACGCGGGGGCCAGGCTCCTCGGCCTCGTGCCCAGGCCGACCGCCGTGTTCTGCGCCAACGACCTGCTGGCGCTCGGTGTCCTGCAGTCGCTGTACGCCGCCGGCGTGCGGGTGCCGCAGGACGTCGCCATCGTCGGCTACGACGACATCGAGTTCGCCGCGGCCGCCGCCGTGCCTCTCACCTCGGTCCGGCAGCCCGCCGTGGTGATGGGCAGGATGGCGGCGGAGCTCCTCCTGGAGGAGGCGGACGACGGGGACGGCAGCCACCGGCACCGCAGCGTGGTCCTCCAGCCGGAACTCGTCGTACGCGCCTCCAGCGCCGCCCCGCGCTGACACCACACGAGGGCCGGGGCCCCGGCGCGGGGACACGTGGAGCGAACGCATGCGGGACCTTCGGACGCGAGAGCGATTCCCATTCATCCTGGAGTGTGTGAACTCGCCCTGGGAAAAGCTTTGTTGATCGCCAACAGGGTCCGCTCTGCGTCATGATCACTACGAGATGGTGGACACATCCCGGGGCGACGTCCCCGCACCCCCCGCCGAAGAGCCGCGTGGCTGCCTCTTCGCGCTTTCCCAGCCGCCGCTGATGATCTTCCTGACGGTCGTCGGCGGCCTGCTGCTGATGGCCGCACTGCACGATCTCTTCCTGCTGTGAGCGGCCGCCGCGATCCTTCCGCCGTGAACGGCCGCCGCGATCCTTCCGCCGTGAACGGCCGCCGCACCCGGACGCCCACCGTCCTGCAGGGCCGCCCCCCTCCCGGGGACGGCCGCACCGCCCGCCCGCGGAGGGTTCAGCGCGCGGCTTCCCGGCGGCGGGCCCGGTACGCGGCGACGTGGAGCCGGTTGCCGCAGGTGCGGCTGGAGCAGTAGCGGCGGGAGCGGTTGCGCGACAGGTCGACGAAGGCGTCCCGGCAGTCCGGGGCCTCGCAGCGCCGCAGCCGGTCCTGCTCACCCGCCACGACGATGAAGGCCAGGGCCATGCCGCAGTCGGCCGCGAGGTGGTCCGCGATGGAGGCGTCCGGTGCGAAGTAGTGGACGTGCCAGTCGTAGCCGTCGTGATTCGTGAGCTGCGGGGTGGTCCCGGCCGCGGCCACCAGGCTGTTGACGAGGTCCGCGGCCGTGCGGGCGTCGGGCGCGGCGAATATCTCGGCGAACCGGCCCCGGACGTCCCGCACGGCGCGCAGGTCCTTGTCGCCGAGGGTTCCGACGCCGCTGATGTGGTGGCGCTCCGCGAAGGCGTAGAGCGCGGTGAGCTCCGCGAGCCCGTCGCCCGACTCGCTCTCCGGCGCGGTGTTCACCAGATCGACCACCGTTTCGAGGGCGATCCTGGTGTCGTGTGGGATCAGCACGCTTCGCTCCCTGGCCTCCGGCGGACGGGCGTCCACCGATGCGGGCTGACTCTACTGGCTCGCCGGAGGCGCTCAGGGGCCGGTACGGGCTCGGCGGGGGAGGGTGGTCCCTTTTCCCGGCCGGACGGCGCCGCGGAGCGCACGGGCCGCTCCGGCGGCCCCGGAAGCGGTTCCTGCGGCAGAGGTGAGGCGCGTGGTGCGGATGGTGCGGGTGTGGCGAGGGCCGGCCGACCCCCGGCGCGCCTGCTCGCCCCCGCCGCGTTCGTCCCGCCCCCGCGCACAGCGCCGCCGCCGCGGTGGGTTCCGCGGCGACGGCGCCGGTGCCTGCCCTATGAGGTTGTCCGCGCGACGCCGTCTCCCCGAGTCGGACGGCGTCCCGCAGCTCTCGGCCTGGCTCAGCTCTCGGCCAGGATGTGTGAGAGCTCCGTATCGAGATCGAAGTGACGATGCTCGGTGCCGGGCGGGACCGCGGCGTCGGTCCTCTTCAGGAACGACTCCAGGGCCCGTGCCGGGGCTTCCAGCAGGGCTTCTCCCTCAGGGGAGCTCAGTGCGATGCAGACGACGCCTTGACCGTGACTACGTGATGGCCAGACGCGGACGTCTCCGGTGCCGGTGGGCCGGTGCAGCCCCTCGGCAAGGAGGTCACGGGCGAAAACCCATTCGACCGTCTCCTCCGCTCCGGTGTGGAAGGTGGCGTGCACGGCATAGGGGTCGGCCGTGTCATACCGCAGGCCCGCGGGTACAGGCAGTGAGGACTCGCTCGACACAACGAGGCGCAGGTGCAGCTCGCAGCTGACCGTGGTGTTCATAAGCGCCAGGGCCTTTCGCTCAGTGTGCGCTCGGGGATTCGCACGTCGGCGAAATCGACATGCCACCTACGGTGCCGTTGTAAACCCCTCTGACCTATTTGTGATGCTTCAGGTCGCTCGTGCGGCGGTGTGTAACTTTGGGTCATGCGTCCATTCCGGTGACGATCGACGTTCCGGTAGGTTGGGCTCCATGAACGCGGAGAGTGACGAGCGGGAAGAGGTCGCCGCGCCGGCGGCCGGCAGTTCCGCTGCGGGGGACGGACGGACGGCGGAGCGCGAGCTGGGCTCGAGAGCGCCCGGGTTCATCAAGGGATCGAGAGTTCTCCACCTGAGCTGGCAGGTCGGGATCTTCGTCGTCGGTCTCGCCGTGGTCGGCGCGGGCATCGTGATGCTGCCGCTGCCGGGCCCGGGGTGGCTGGTGATCTTCGGCGGCATGGCGATCTGGGCGACCGAATTCGTCTGGGCGCAGCTCGTCCTGCGCTGGACCCGCCGCAAGGTCACGGAGGCCGCGCAGCGCGCCCTCGACCCCAAGGTCCGGCGGCGCAACATCATCCTCACCACGGTGGGGCTCGTGATCATCGCGGTGCTGGTCGGGATCTACGTCTGGAAGTTCGGCATAGTGATGCCGTGGAAGATCGAGCAGTGACCCGGTAGTGGTCCGGAGGCGCCGCTGACATGGGGTAATGTGTGCCGTGCGCCGGGGCGATTAGCTCAGTGGGAGAGCGCTTCGTTCACACCGAAGAGGTCACTGGTTCGAACCCAGTATCGCCCACCCCGGACCGATGGCCCGGAAGCTTCTGAGAAGCTTCCGGGCCATCGGCGTTTCCGGGCGCGCCCGTCGGCGCCGCCCTCACCGTTTGTTCGGCCTGTCGCCCGGTCGCCTGTTCGGCCCGTCGTCCGGTCGCCGAAATTTCGTCCTAACCGTTGACGCGCCCCCTGCCGCTCCCTACTTTGACCCAGCAAGCGCTTTCTAAAACGATTCAATGTGAACGGTGGGGGCGAGCTATGTCTCGGAACAACGGCATGGACCGGCGGCAGCTGCTGAAGCTGGCCGGCCTCTCTGCGGCCGGTCTCGGCCTGACCGCGGCCGGCTGCGGCTCGGGCAGCGGCGGTTCCGGCGGTCCGGTCACCATCCGGCACTCGTGGTGGGGCGCGGACGACCGTGCCAAGAAGGTCCAGCAGTGCGTCACCCTCTTCGAGAAGAAGCACCCGAAGATCAAGGTGAAGACGGACTTCCAGCAGTACGCGGACTTCTGGAAGAAGTTCAACACCCAGGCGGCCGGCGGCAACCCCCCGGACGTCATCCAGAACGCCGTGACCTTCCTGCGCAAGTACGAGGCGAAGAACGTTCTCCTCGACCTCGGCCCCCAGGCGGAGAAGGGCAACCTCGACCTCGGCGGCTTCCGCTCCGGGCTGGAGAAGTTCGCCGAGATCGACGGCAAGCTGCTCGGCGTGCCGGTCGGCAGCAACTCCATGGCCCTGGTCATCGACGAGAAGGTGTACGAGAAGGCCGGCATCACCCCCGAGATCGGCTGGACGTGGGACGACTGGCTGGCCGGTCTGGAGAAGATCAAGCGCGGCCAGGAGATCGCCGGTGACGCCGGCCCGCACGGTGTGATGTACCTGTACGACCTGATCCTCCGCCAGAACGGCAAGGCCTTCTTCACCGAGGACGGCATGGGCTTCGGCGAGGACGAACTGCTGCCGTACTGGACCGAGGCCCTCGAGCGGGTCAAGTCGGGGCTCTACGCCGACCCCAACAAGGTCGAGCAGCTCAAGCCCGCGTCGGCCACCGCCAAGGGCCTGTCCGCCGGTGAGTTCACCTGGGACAACTTCTCGGTCCGCTACAGCGCGGAGGGCAAGAGCAGCTACGGCCTCGCGCCCATCCCGAGCACCGACGGCAAGAAGACCGGTCAGTACCTGGGCTCGCTGATGCTGAGCGGCACGGCGCGGACCAAGCACCCCGCCGAGGTGGCCACCTTCATCAGCTTCATGACCCACGACCCCGAGGTCGCCCGGATCATGGGATACGACCGCGGAGTGCCCGCCACCACGGCGCAGTTCGAGGCCTACCAGCCCGCCGACGCCCCCAGCAAGGCCATCGGCGCGTACGAGACCGCGATCGCCGACGCGGGTGTCCTGGAGCCGATCACCCCGCACCCGGCAGGCGCCGACGTCATCGAGGCGGCCTTCCTGCGCATCGGCGCCGACCTGTCCCTGGGCAAGACCTCGCCGAAGGACTCCGTGAAGCAGTTCTTCTCCGAGGCGAAGACCGCCCTCGGCTCGAACTGAGAGGACCGAGGTGACTCACATCCGCACCTCCCCGGGCGTGCTCGCAGCCGGGGACGACCGCTCCGCCGCCAAGCGGAACGGTCCCGGAGGAAGCGCGCCGCCCCCCGCACAGAAGCGGCGGGACCGCGGCGAGAACCTGGCCGGCTATCTGTTCATGTCGCCCTGGATCGCGGGCTTCCTGTTCCTGATCGCCGGGCCGATGGTGTTCTCGCTGTACCTGTCGTTCACCGAGTACAACCTGTTCGAGGCCCCGCGCTGGATCGGCCTCCAGAACTTCACCGACATGTTCGCGGACCCCCGCTGGCGCCAGTCGGTCAAGGTCACCTCCTGGTACGTGCTGATCGGCACCCCGGTCAAGCTGGCCGCGGCACTCGCCGTCGCGATGCTGCTCGCGCAGAAGCGGTGGGGCCAGTCCTTCTACCGCGCGGCCTTCTACGCCCCGTCCCTCATCGGGGCGAGCGTCTCGGCGGCCATCGTCTGGCGCGCGCTGTTCTCGGACGACGCGATCGTCGACCGTACGCAGAAGGTGTTCGGCTTCGAGGTCGGCGGCTGGATCGGCGATCCAGCGATGATCATCTACGCGCTGATCGCCCTCACCGTGTGGCAGTTCGGCGCGCCGATGGTCATCTTCCTGGCCGGCCTCAAGCAGGTCCCGCGCGAACTGTACGAAGCGGCCGAGGTGGACGGAGCCGGCCCCTGGCGCAGGTTCTTCCACATCACGCTGCCGATGATCTCGCCCGTCCTGTTCTTCAACGTCCTGCTGGAGACCATCCATTCGTTCCAGATCTTCGGCTCGGCCTACATCGTCAGCAACGGCAGCTGCGGACCGGCCGACGCGACGCTCGTCTACACCTGTTACCTGTACGAACAAGGCTTCGTGAACAGCCGCATGGGCTTCGCCTCGGCCATGGGATGGCTGCTGCTGCTCGCGGTCGGACTGGTCACCGCCGTGCTGTTCTGGTCCCAGAAGCGCTGGGTGCACTACGAGGAGGGCGGCCGATGAGTCTCCTGACAGCAGCAGTACGCCGCCGGGGACCCGGGGCACTCGCCTGGCACCTCGGTGCGCTCGTCATCCTCGCCGTGGTCCTCTACCCGGTGGTGTGGACGATCGGGGCCTCGTTCAAGCCCAGCGCCGACATCATCGGTGGCCTGGACCTGTTCCCGGTGGACCCGATCGGTGACAACTACGCCCGGCTCACCGAGGGCATCGCCTCCATCCCCATCTCGACGTTCTTCCTGAACTCGGCCTACATAGCCATCGGTTCCGTGATCGGCGTCGTGCTGTCCTGCTCGCTGACCGCGTACGCCTTCGCCAAGGTGCGGTTCGCCGGCCGCAACATCATGTTCGCCGTCATGATCGGCACCCTCCTGCTGCCGTACCACGTACTGATCATTCCGCAGTACGTCCTGTTCCAGAAGCTGGAGCTGATCAACACCTTCACCCCGCTGCTGATCGGCAAGTACCTGGCCACCGACGCCTTCTTCGTCTTCCTGATGGTGCAGTTCATGCGCGGACTGCCCAAGGAGCTCGACGAGGCGGCACGGCTGGACGGCTGCGGGCACCTGAGGACCTACTGGTCCATCGTCATGCCGCTCTGCCGGCCGGCGCTCGTCACCAGTGCGATCTTCACGTTCATCAACGCCTGGAACGACTTCATGGGCCCCCTGCTGTACCTCAACGAGCCGGACAAATACACCGTCTCCCTGGGGCTGAAGATGTTCATCGACCAGGACGCGGTCGCGGACTACGGCGGCATGGTCGCCATGTCACTCGTGGCGCTGCTCCCGGTGCTGGCCTTCTTCGTGGCCTTCCAGCGGTACCTGATCGACGGCATGGCCACCTCGGGCCTGAAGGGCTGACACCGTGGCGACGAAGACCCGTACCCCGGCCAGGCGTTCGCGTGTCATGAACCGCTTCGCCCTGTTCTCCGAATGCCTGCTCGTCGGCGTGTGGATCGCCGTCGCCGCCCTGCCGCTGTTCACGTTCCCCGCGGCCTTCGCCGCGGGGACCCGGCACCTGCGCCGCTACCTCGACGGTGAGCACGGCGGGGTGCGCGAGTTCGCGGACGACGCCCGGGCCGCCGCCCGCGGCGGATGGCTCGTCGGTGTGGCCGTGTGGGCCGCCGGGAGCCTGCTCTGGCTCGACCTGGCGGCCGTCCGCGCCGGACTGCCCGGCGGGCCCTTCGTGGGCGCGGTCGGCATCCTCGCCATGATCGGCTTCCTGGTCGCCGTCGTACGCGCCGCCTCGTGCTGGGAGCCCGGCGCCCTCTGGCGCCCCCTCCTGGCCGAGGCCGGCCGGAACACCGTCCGGGACCCGGCCGGCTCACTGCTGCTCGTCTGCGGGATGGCAGTCGTCGTACTGTCCGGCGCCCTGGTGCTGCCGCTTGCCGTCCCCGTCGTCGGGGCCGTCGCCGCCGCGGCCACAGCGGTGCGGGTGCGGCTGCTCCCGCACTGACCCGTACCTGTTCGTCCGTCCCCTGTCCCGAATCAGCACGGAGAGAGGCACACCCATGTCCAGGATGCCCCGCAGAACGCTTCTGAAGGCCGCGGCAGCGGCCGGCGCGGCCGCACAGTTCAGCTGGTCCCCCGGTGCCACTCCCGCGTCGGCGGCGGCACCGGGCGCGGATCACACCGGCGAACCCGTCACCCTGAGCTGGCTGGAGTCCGGCGGTCTCGGTGCGGCGCCCGGTTCCACGCTCGGGGTGCCCTGGCCCAAGGGGCAGTACCGCAAGGACCAGACCTTCGCGCTGACCACCGAGGACGGCAAGGACGTCCCCGTGCAGTCGTGGACGACCGCCACCTGGCCCGACGGTTCCGCGAAATGGACCGCGCACGCCGTGGGCCCCGAAGCCGCGGGCGCGAAGAAGTTCGTCCTCGGCCCGGGCGCGCCCGCGGCTCCCTCCCACAAGGTCGCCGTCAAGAGCACCGGGTCCACCATCACCGTCTCCACCGGCGTCATCACCGCGAAGATCGGGAAGTCCGGCTCCTCGCTCATCACCTCCCTCACCCGTGGCTCCACCGAGATCGCCAAGGACGGACGGCTCGTCCTGATCCGGCAGGGCGAGATCGAGGACGGCGACCAGGGGCGCGAGGCGTACGAGCGGTTCGAGAGCGCCGTCACCACCACCGAGGTCGAACAGAGTGGTCCGGTACGCGCCGTCGTCCGGATCGAGGGCAAGCACCGCAGAGGGAAGCGCTCCTGGCTGCCCTTCTCGGTGCGGCTCTACTTCTACGCCGGCGCCGAATCGTTCCGCATGGTGCACACCATCACCTTCGACGGCACCCAGGAGCCCGGGAAGGCCGGCGGCGACTTCATCCGCGGCCTCGGCGTCCGCTTCACCGTCCCGATGCGGGACGAGGCCTACGACCGGCACATCCGCATCGGCGGCGAAGGCACCGGCATGCTCCGGGAAGCCGTCAAGGGCATCACCGGTCTGCGCCGCGACCCCGGCGCCGCGGTCCAGGCGGCCCAGTTCGAGGGCACGAAGCTCCCCGACCCCGCCACCTGGGACCAGCGCGTCACCAGCCGCCTCCACCTCATCCCCACCTGGGGCGACTACACTCTCAGTCAGCTGTCCGCCGACGGTTTCTCCCTCCGCAAGCGCACGAAGAAGGGCCACGGCTGGATCGCGGCGGGCGGCGGCCGGCGGGCCTCCGGCTTCGGATACGTCGGCGGGGCGAGCGGCGGACTCGCCTTCGGCCTGCGCGACTTCTGGGAGAAGTTCCCCGCCCAGCTCGACATCCGCGACGCCCACACCGACGCGGCCGAAGTCACCCTGTGGCTCTGGTCGCCCGAGGCCGAACCGATGGACCTGCGCTTCTACCACGACGGCCTGGGCCAGGACACGTACGCCGAACAGCTCGAAGGCCTCAACATCACCTACGAGGACTACGAACCCGGCTTCGGCACCCCGTACGGCATCGCGCGCACCAGCGAACTCCTCTTCTGGGCCCATGACTCCACCCCCGGCGCCACCGCCCTGGCCCAGCAGACCGAGGCCGTCCGCACCCTCCCGCAGCTGGTCGCGCCGCCGTCCCAGCTGATCGGCGCGAAGGTCTTCGGCGGACTGTTCTCCCCGGTCGACCGCTCGACCCCGGCCAAGGCGAAGATCGAGGACCACCTCGACTTCCTCTTCACGTACTACAAGGACCAGGTCGAAATGCGGCGCTGGTACGGCTTCTGGGACTACGGCGACGTCATGCACTCCTACGACCCCGCCCGCCACCAGTGGCGCTACGACGTCGGCGGCTACGCCTGGGACAACTCCGAGCTCTCACCCGACCTGTGGCTCTGGTACGCCTACCTGCGTTCCGGCCGCGCCGACATATTCCGCTTCGCCGAGGCCATGACCCGCCACACCGGCGAGGTCGACGTCTACCACCTGGGCGAGTGGGCCGGCCTCGGGACCCGGCACGGCATCCAGCACTACGCCGACAGCGCCAAGCAGCAGCGCATCGCCAACACCACCTACCGGCGCTTCTACTACTTCCTCACCGCCGACGAGCGTGTCGGCGACCTGATGCGCGCCAACGTCGACTCCGACGAGACCTTCCTCGCCCTCGACCCGCTCCGCAAGATCCGTACCGAGCCCTACACACCGGACCGGCACGCCCTGTCCATCGGTTTCGGAACCGACTGGAGCGGGCTGGTCTCCGCCTGGCTCACCGAATGGGAGCGGGGCGGCCCGCAGGCCGCGAAGGCCAGGGCCCGCATCCTCGGAACCATGGAGACCATCGCCGCCCAGCCCAACGGCTTCGTCCAGGGCAGCGGCCTGTACGACCTCGACACCGGGAGGTTCGCCGTCGACACCGAGCCGGTCGTCAGCGTCTCGCACCTCTCGGCGGTCTTCGGCCTCAACGAGCTGTGCGCCGAACTCATCGGCCTCGTAGGCGTCGAAGTGCCGAAGTTCGAGGAGGCGTACCTCGACTACTGCCGGTACTTCAACGCGACCAAGGCCGAACAGAAAGCACGCTACGGGTCCGACTTCGGCAGCCTCCTGCTCTTCCAGGGCCACTCACGGCTGGACGCCTACGCCGCGGTCCGTACGGGCGACGAGAAGCTCGCCGCCCGCGCCTGGGAGAAGTTCTACAACAGCGACGGATACAAGGAGTCGGCCCCCTGGAAGACCGAGGAGGTGACCGGCCCCGTCACCACGGTCCCCGGGACCGAGGCCAACTGGGTCTACACCAACGACACCGCGCTCTACGGACTCGCCGCCATCGAGAACCTCGCCCTCGTCGGAGACCGGATGCCCAGCTGACCGGCCCCTGACCTCAGCGCATCCGGCCCAGGCTCTCCCGCACCCGGCGCGCGTCGCGCAGCCGCTGCTCGTAGGTCGCTCCGACCGCGAGCAGCAGCAGCCCGGCGAGCGCCGGGGGCGCCCAGCGCGGGAGCGCGTCGAGCACCTGCACCACATGCGGGGCCAGCTCGTGCAGGCCGACCAGGGCCAGCACCGAACCGCCCAGCACCAACGGGGCCTGGAGGCGGAGACGGGCGCCCACCAGCGTGACCACCAGGGCCGCCGCACCCAGCAGCAGAGGCCGTGGCCAGCCGGTATCCGTCCACGCCACCACGAGGCTCGGCACCATCGTCGTCGAGAGGGCCGGGCCGTACGCCACCCAGGACGACACGGCCGGGTCCGTGCGGCCCCGCAGCCACCCCACCGCGAACGCGGCCACCGACACGGGCAGCGTGTACGCCTCAGGCGCCGTCACCCCCGAAGCCCCCAGCCGCACCCACATCGCCGCCACGAACAACACGGCCGCCAGATACCCCGCGGCCGGCCGGCGCTCGGGCCGCACCGCGCTCCCCGCCGCCAGCACCCCGCACAACGCCAGCACCAGCGCGAGGAACGGCGCGTCCGTGACCGCGAGTCCCACGGCCACCAGCGCACCGAACGCCCCGGCGGCCTCCAGCGACAACGCCACCGCCGCCTCCCGCAGCCGGGCCCCGAGCAGCACCGTCACCGCCGGGACGACCAGCACCACCGGAGCGGACCCGGGCGCGCTCCACCCCAGCGACGCCCCGGCCGCCGTAGCCACCACGATCGCGCACAGCACCGACCCGACGGCGAGCACCGACCGCACCACCACCGCCTGCGACCGGGCAGCCGCACCCGCGAACAGCACCAGCAGGCCTCCGAACACCGCGTACGTGGCCGGCTCGGCGGCCAGAGCGAGCAGCCCCACGCTCACCGCACCCACGAGCGCACACGCCAGAGCGGTCAGGGGGACGGCTCCGGACCCCCGCCGCACCGCGAGCACCAGCAGCCCGCCCACCAGCAGCAGTTCCACGCCCACCGCCACCGCGTACGGCACATCCGCCACCGCGAGCAGCGCGGGCACCGCGCTCCAGCCCAGGACCGTCGCACCGGCCTCCGCGGCGACCCGCCACCCCTGAGGAGGCGCCACGAGCGTCCGGCGCGCCCACCCGAGACGCAGCGCCGCGAGCACACCCGCCACCACCGCGAGCACCACCGGGGACGCGGCCGACGCCGACCACGGCATCGACGGCCCCAGCGCACCCCGGAACCCCTCCGGCGCGCCGGACCAGACGTCCGCCAGCCCTGACACCGGACCCAGCAGCACCGCAGCCACCACGGGCGACGCCCACACCAGCGCACCCGCCGTGACCGCGGCGGACGCCCCCAGCACACCCCGGCCCACCGGCTGCGGGACCCGGAGCCGCACCACCGGCGACAACGCGATGCCGCAGAGCAGATACACCACGACCGACCAGTTCCACGGCAGCCCCGTACGCAGCACACCGCCCACCGCGGCCACCGAGGCCAGGCCCGCCACCGCGCCCGCGGTGACGGCCCACTCCTTCGGCGCGCGCCACGCTCCCGCCAGGGCCACCCCCGCGCCCGCCAACAGCAACGCCCCGGGGCCCGCTGCCGCGAGCGGCCCACCGGCCGACACGGACAGCCCCAGACCGATGAGCAGTGCGAACAACCCGGTGACCCCCGCCCCGACAGCCGCCGTGACCCGCACCGCGATCCCCCGGCCCCACGACACCACCGCGACATCCGCCGCCGCAGTCACCAGGAGGGCCCAGCCGAAGCCGGTCGCGGACGACCCCGCCGCCCAGGCGGTCAGCACCAGCGGCAGCTGCCCCGCCACCACGGCCCCGGGCAGCGGCACCCGCAGCCGGCCGAGCAGCAGCCCGTACAGGGCCCACACCGCCGCCAGCACCGCCGACGCGACCGCCGAGAACACGAGTCCGTCGGTCCCGGGAGCGGCGACCGCGTGCAGGGCAACAGCGTCCAGCACCGTCAGCACCAGCGCCAGAGCGGCCACCGCCTCCGCGGTCGAGGGCAGCTTGCGCGCCAGCAGCAGGGCCGGCGCCACCAGCGCACCCGCAGTCACCGCCGCCAGCACCGCCGAACGGCCCGCGATGCCCATCTCGCCCCAGCTGAACAGGGTGAAGGCGATCGCCGCGATCGTCAGCAGCAGACCACCGAGGACCAGCAGCACATTCTGCGTACCGTGCGCGGGCGCCGACGGGGCGTAGGGAAGAGCAGGAGCCTGCGGCCGGGCGGCCGGGGCCGGAAAGGGTGACGGGGCCGCCGCCGCGCCCAGCACGCCCACCAGCCAGGCACGGCGGTTCAGCAGCTGCAGCCGGCGGGCGTCCAGCCGGGCCAGTTCATGATCGAGGAGCGCCAATTCCTCGGCGGGCGGCGGCATATGTCTCATGTACGGGAGTGTGGCGGCCGCCACATCCTCGTGCATGCGTTCCCCTACTCAGATCCGCCTCTGAGTAGGGCCGTGCGCGCAGGATGGAACCATGGACTGGAATCACTACCGCTTCACGAGCGTCTGGGACCTGCCCGCGCCGCCCGACACCGTCTACGCCGCCCTGGAGCGCGTCGAGGACTACCCCCGGTGGTGGCCCCAGGTCCGGGGGATCAGTCGCATCGACGACTCCACCGCCCGGGCCCGCTTCCGCTCGTCCCTCCCGTACGACCTCGTCCTGACACTGCGGCAGCGCCGCAACGACCCCGCCGCACGGACCCTCGAAGCGGCCATGAGCGGCGACCTCGAAGGCTGGGCACGCTGGACCGTCGCCCCGCACAAGGGCGGCAGCCGCATCGTGTACGAGCAGGAGGCCGAGGTGCGCAGGGCGCTGCTGCGCCGGCTCGCCGTCCCCTGCCGCCCCTTCTTCCGCGCCAACCACACGCTGATGATGCGCGCCGGACGCCGCGGACTGGGGGCATGGCTCCAAGCGGTTTGAACGGAGACCGCCGAGCCCTGTATGGTTCAACCCGTTCCCGGGCGATTAGCTCAGTGGGAGAGCGCTTCGTTCACACCGAAGAGGTCACTGGTTCGAAACCAGTATCGCCCACCCGGGAAAAGCCGGTCCGTCAGTGTCATCGACGGACCGGCTTTCGCGTGCCCGGCGCCGGTCAGGCCGCCGCGGGGAGCTCCGGACGCAACGGCCACGCCGGATCCACGGCCTCCGGTGCGCCGTTCTTCTCGAACCACGCCTGCAGCCCGCGCGCCTGAGCCGCGTGCCACACCGCCTGCAGCGAGTGCACCTCGGCCGGTGACAGCCGCTCCAGCCGGGCGGAGAACCGCCGCCCCACCGCCCGCACCAGTTCGAGCGACGCCGCCGCGTCGGCCGCCGCGTCGTGCGCGCCGTCCAGCGTCACCCCGTACAGCTCGCACAGGTCCGTGAGCGTGCGACGGCCCTTGCGGTAGCGGTCCAGGTGCTTGTCCAGGACCCGCGGGTCCAGCACGCACAGCGGCTTGTTCCGCAGATAGCCGGCCAGCGACGACGCCCGGTGGCGCCTCAGCTCCCGGTCCAGCAGCGTCAGATCGAACGGTGCGTTCATCACGACCAGCGGCCGTCCCGTCGCGCACTGCTCCGCCAGCGCCCGGGCTATCTCCTCGACGACCGGCGCGGGCCAACGGCCGTTGCGCTGCAGGTGGTCGTCGGTCAGACCGTGGATCTCGGTGGCGCCGGGCGGCACCGGAATCCCCGGATTGACCAGCCAGCGGGTGACGCGGAGCCGTCCGCCCGCCGCGTCCTGGACGACGAGGGCGGCCGAGACGATCCGGTCCTCCTCGACATCCACGCCTGTTGTCTCGGTGTCAAAAGCCGCCAGCGGCCCCTCGAACCAGTGCATCATCCCCGAACTCCTCGCGCCTGCTCGGCAGATGGCGGGATTCCTCTGCCCGGTTCGGTGATACCCGCGCCCTATGCCTGATACGCCGTTTACGGCCCGCCTCCTGCGGTGACAACACAAGTGACGGGCACGGAAGTTGACCAGCCCGCCAGCGGAGACCGGGCAACCGGTCGGCACAGCCCGGAAGGCACGGAGCCATGGCGCTCGCGCAGCCGAACCCAGGGAGTCCCGCCCGCACCGAGGACCACGGGGGAAAGCCGCCGCGACAGCGGAGCACACCACCGCTGCGCGGCACACTCGCCACCACCGCCTGCATGGAGACCCTCCAGGTGGGCTACCTCCACGCGGTTGCGGCCGCGGCGGGCTGTTCGCTCTCGCAGCCCTTTCCCGACAACGGCATCGACTGGCACGTCAGCCACGGCGCCCCCGACCACACGGTCGACGACGAAGTGACCATCAAGGTGCAGCTCAAATGCACCTACCAGATCCCTCCGCACCCACCCGGCGCCGCGTTCTCCTTCACCCTCGACAACGCCCATCTGGTGAAGCTCGCGCGCACCCCGGTGTCGGTGCACAAGATCCTGGTCGTGATGCTCGTGCCCCGCAGCCAGGACGACTGGCTGAGGGCCGGACACGACCGGCTGGACCTTCGGCACTGCTGTTACTGGACGAACCTGGCCGGCCACCCGGTGACGGGCCGGCACCGGACCACCGTGCGGATGCAGACCTCGCGGATCTTCGACGACCGCGCGCTCTGCGACATCATGGCCCGGGTCGGGGCGGGAGGGAGACCCTGATGCACCGGTCTATGGACGAGCCCACCGGAGGGACGATCCCGGCGGGCAGCCGTGCGCACCCGTACGCCGACGGCCCCGGCCCCGGAGGGGCCCCGGACCCCGCACGCGTCGACCCCGCCGTCCTCGGTGCCCTGCTGCGGCGCCACGGCTGGCACCGGCGCGGAGGCGCGAGCGGACGCTACAGCCGCTGGGTCCCGCCCGGTCCCGCCGCCGGTGGCACCAGCCTGCTCGTGCCGGACGGCACCGCCTTCCCCGACGGCGAGGAACTGCTCGCCGAGGCCCTCACCGCGCTCACCCGGAGCGCCGCCCCCTCGGCCCGCGACATCCTGGTCGCCCTCACCGTGCCCAGCGACGAGATCCGCTGGTGGCGTGACGTCCCCGAAGGCGCCTCGGGAGCCGCCGACTGGACCGGCACCGACCAGCTGCGCAGAGCGGCACGGCAGATCCTCCTCGCCGGATCCCTCGCCGTACGCGGCCGGGCCGGCTACCACGGCGCCCGGCACCGGGGGAAAGCCCGGAGGGCCCTGGACGGCACCCTGGTCGGACCCGCCGCCGACGGCCGCTGCCTCACCGCGTTCGTCCCTGTCACCTCGGGGCGGGCCGTCGCCGTACAGCTCTACGCGGCGCTGCACGCGGCCCGGGAGGCCGTCGACTACCAGCGGGCCACCGGCGGCATGGAAGCCTTCGACACCGCCGTCGCCGCCGGCGTCAGCCGGGAACTGACCGACGCGGTCGTCGCCCTCGTCCGGGGAGCGGAGGGCGCCAGGATCACGCTGGCCTGGGCGCCCGCAGCCGGAACGCCCGAAGGGTGCCCCGCGCACCCCGAGCCCGTCGAGTTCTCCCCGGGCGATCTGCCCGCCCTCCGCATGGCGGGAGCGCGCTACCAGCAGGACGAGCCCGCCGTTCCCGTACGCATCACCGGAGCCGTCGTGCGGCTGCGCCGCTCCGGGCCGCGCGGCCCCGGCATCGTGCGGCTGCGAGTGCTGGCCGGAGCCGAGGTGGCGTACGTACGGATCGAGTTGGACGAGGAGGCCTACCGGATCGCGGGCCACGCGCACCTGGTCGGACTCCCGCTGCGGGTGGAGGGCAGACTGGAGAACCGGGGCGGCTTCCGCCGGCTCAGCGGCGCCTCCCAGGTCACACCGGTGCAGGTGGACGAGGCCGAGCGGGACCGGCTGATGAAGTCGCTCCACGAGAACGTCGACTTCTTCGAGGAGGCGTGCACGGGGGACGAGGAGTAGCCCGCCCGGTATCCCTTTCGCGTCGAGGCCCCCCGGCTCGGTACGATTCCTCTTGCGCGCGCCAGAGGAAAGCGACGCACCCCCTCAGTCAGGAGAGACCGGTGTCAGACGTCCGTGTGATCATCCAACGCGATTCCGAGCGGGAAGAGCACGTGGTGACGACGGGCACGACGGCCGCCGAGCTCTTCCCCGGGCAGCGCACCGTCGTCGCGGCCCGGGTCGACGGCGAGCTGCGGGACCTCGCGTACGAGCTCGGGGACGGCGAGGTCGTCGAGCCCGTCGAGATCTCCTCCGAGGACGGCCTGAACATCCTGCGGCACTCCACCGCGCACGTGATGGCGCAGGCCGTGCAGGAGCTGCACCCCGAGGCCAAGCTGGGCATCGGCCCGCCGGTCAAGGACGGCTTCTACTACGACTTCGACGTCGAGAAGCCGTTCACGCCCGAGGACCTCAAGGCCATCGAGAAGAAGATGCAGGAGATCCAGAAGCGGGGCCAGAGGTTCTCCCGCCGGGTCGTGACCGACGAGGCGGCCCGCGAGGAGCTCGCCGGCGAGCCGTACAAGCTGGAGCTCATCGGCATCAAGGGCTCCGCCTCCACGGACGACGGCGCGGACGTCGAGGTGGGCGGCGGCGAGCTGACGATCTACGACAACCTGGACGCCAAGACCGGCGAGCTGTGCTGGAAGGACCTCTGCAGGGGGCCGCACCTGCCCACCACCCGGTTCATCCCCGCGTTCAAGCTGATGCGTAACGCGGCGGCGTACTGGCGGGGCAGCGAGAAGAACCCGATGCTCCAGCGCATCTACGGCACCGCCTGGCCCACCAAGGACGAGCTCAAGGCGCACCTGCTGTTCCTGGAGGAGGCCGCCAAGCGCGACCACCGCAAGCTCGGCAACGAGCTGGACCTCTTCTCCTTCCCCGACGAGATCGGCCCCGGCCTCGCGGTCTTCCACCCCAAGGGCGGCGTCATCCGCCGGGCCATGGAGGACTACTCGCGGCGCCGCCACGAGGAGGAGGGCTACGAGTTCGTCTACAGCCCCCACGCCACCAAGGGCAAGCTCTTCGAGAAGTCCGGCCACCTCGACTGGTACGCCGACGGCATGTACCCGCCCATGCAGCTCGACGACGGGGTGGACTACTACCTCAAGCCGATGAACTGCCCGATGCACAACCTGATCTTCGACGCGCGGGGCCGTTCCTACCGTGAACTGCCGCTCCGCCTCTTCGAGTTCGGCACGGTGTACCGGTACGAGAAGTCGGGTGTCGTCCACGGCCTGACCCGCTCGCGCGGCTTCACGCAGGACGACGCGCACATCTACTGCACCCGCGAGCAGATGGCCGAGGAGCTCGACCGGACGCTCACCTTCGTCCTGAACCTGCTCCGCGACTACGGTCTGACCGACTTCTACCTGGAGCTGTCCACCAAGGACCCCGAGAAGTTCGTCGGCTCGGACGAGGCCTGGGAAGAGGCCACCGAGACGCTGCGTCAGGTCGCCGAGAAGCAGGGCCTCCCGCTGGTCCCGGACCCGGGCGGCGCCGCGTTCTACGGCCCGAAGATCTCGGTGCAGTGCAAGGACGCCATCGGCCGTACGTGGCAGATGTCGACCGTGCAGCTCGACTTCAACCTGCCGGAGCGCTTCGACCTGGAGTACACCGGCCCGGACGGCACCAAGCAGCGCCCGGTCATGATCCACCGTGCGCTGTTCGGCTCCATCGAACGCTTCTTCGCGGTGCTGCTGGAGCACTACGCGGGCGCGTTCCCGGTCTGGCTGGCCCCGGTCCAGGCGGTCGGCATCCCGATCGGCGACACCCACATCCCGTACCTCCAGGAGTTCGCCGCCGAGGCGCGCAAGAAGGGGCTGCGGGTCGAGGTGGACGCCTCGTCCGACCGGATGCAGAAGAAGATCCGCAACCACCAGAAGGCCAAGGTCCCGTTCATGATCATCGTCGGGGACGACGACATGAACGCGGGCACGGTGTCCTTCCGCCACCGCGACGGTTCGCAGGAGAACGGCATCGCCCGTGACGAGGCGATCACCAAGCTCGTCGACGTGGTGGAGCGTCGCGTGCAGGTGTGATCCCCGCCCGACAGGAGGCCCCCGGAGAGCTACGCGCTCCCCGGGGGCCTCTTCTCGTCCTCCCGCTCGAACACCTCCACCAGCCACGACGAGAACGAGCCCGTCACCGCCCCGAGCAGAGCCAGCCCGCACGCCATCATGAACGCCGCGATCACCCGGCCGACCGGGGTCACCGGCACCGCGTCGCCGTATCCCACCGTGGTGAGCGTCGCGCACGCCCACCACAGCGAGTCGCCGAAGGTACGGATGGTGGAGCCGGGCGCCCCCTGCTCCTGGTGGTAGACCGCGAGCGCCGAGGAGAAGCCCAGGAGCGCGGCGGAGAGGCTCGCATACGTCATCACCCGGGCGTACAGACTCAGCCCGGGGCCGGCCCTGCGCTGCTGGACCGCCGTGTAGACCTTGACCATGCGCAGCGGGCGCAGCAGCGGCAGGAGCAGGACGGCCGTGTCCAGCCAGTGACGGTGCACGAATCGGATGCCCAGGCCGCTGAGCCTGAGCCGCACGCCGTAGTCCACGACGAAGAGCAGCCAGGTGGCGGCGACGAGCGCCAGGGCGATGTCGCGCCAGGGCTGGGCGCCGACGAGGACGCGGACCGCGTAACCGGTGAGGAAGACCAGCGCCGAGGCGAAGAGAGGCACCTCGGTGCGCTGCTCCCATTCCTTCAGCCGGGCGGGGTCGGGGGCCGTGGGGCGGTCGCTCATGGCGTCAGCATCGCGGTGCCCCGGCGGGCTCGCCCCCGGCGACACGCGCGCCGGGAGTGACGCAATATGCTGACCGGCATGACGAGTGAGCCGGAACAGCAGATCGGAGTGGGGACGCCCGACGCGTTCCAGCGCCTGTGGACGCCCCACCGGATGGCCTACATCCAGGGTGAGAGCAAGCCGAGCGGCCCGGGAGCCGGGGACGGCTGTCCGTTCTGCGAGATCCCCTCGAAGTCCGACGAGGACGGGCTCATCGTCGCCAGGGGCGAGCGGGTCTACGCCGTGCTCAATCTCTATCCGTACAACGGCGGGCACCTGATGGTGGTGCCGTACCGGCACGTGGCCGACTACACCGAGCTCGACGGTCCGGAGACCGTGGAGCTGGCCGACTTCACCAAGCGGGCCATGGTCGCGCTGCGGGCCGCCTCCGGGGCGCACGGCTTCAACATCGGGATGAACCAGGGCGCCGAGGCAGGGGCGGGCATCGCCGCGCACCTCCACCAGCACGTGGTGCCCCGCTGGGGCGGGGACACCAACTTCATGCCCGTCGTCGGTCACACGAAGGTGCTTCCTCAGCTGCTGGGGGACACCCGGACGATGCTGGCCGGTGTGTGGCCGGCCGCACAGCCGTCAGCCTGAGCCGCGGGGGTTCCCGTCCCGGGCCGGGTCAGGCGTCGTAGACGTCGGCCTTCCTCGGGGCGGGGTCCTGGACCATGCCGCTGAGGATCGAGGAGCGGGTGTCGAAGCGCTCGGTGTCGACACCGTGCTCCGTCAGGACCCGTTTGGCGGCGGAGTGCACCACACGCAGCACCGGGGTGGCGGCGCGCATGGCGTCGTCGGCCATGAAGCGGTGCCCCCACGGCTTGGCCGCCCAGGCGTGGCGCAGGCCGAACGGCTCGGGCAGGACGATCTTGCCGCCCAGGTAGTCGAGCAGTGGGGGATACCAGGTCAGAGGGGCCCGGAGGGCGAGCCGGACGACCTCGCTCGCCTTGATGAGCGGAAGCGCGACCTTCCGGGTCTCCCAGAACCTGACCGCCTTCTTGACCGTCTTGGTCGGTGCCTCAGGCTTGCTGAGGAAGAGCCCGTGGACGGGACCCAGTGCGTGTCCGGTGACCTCGATCCGCAGGGTCTCGTGGAGCACGGTGACGGTGATCAGCATGGTGATCACCAGCTGGCCGTCCCAGAGGGTGAACTGGACGCCCAGGTAGTGTCGGTCGCCGCTGCCGAACTGCTGGTGGTTGCAGATGCGCTGTATCTCGTGGGGCTTGACCTGGAAGGTGGCGACGTCCTCCCCGGCGGGCCGGGAGACGGAGTCCGCGTTCTCCCCGATGGGGGACACGATCCAGTGCTTGACGGACGGCGTGGGGAAACCACCGGTGTTCAGCGGGCCGCGCTCCAGCAGCTTCAGCTGGTCGTGGATGGCACGCACGACGTCCCAGCTGCGGAACTGGTGGATCTCCTTGGTGGGGTCCGCGGGGGTGAGCTCCTCGGCGAGATGCCAGCCGCCCCACCGGGTGCCCATCCCCAGGATGCCCTTGGGGCCGGCGTAGAAGACGGCGTTGGACTGCTGCTCCGCCGCGAGCTTCTCCAGACTCTGCCGCAGCGCCTCGCGCGCGGTCTCGTTGGGACTCTTGGGTGCGGCCTCGGGGATCTTCGCGATGACGCCGGCGCCGGACAGGAGCCCCTCCCAGCGGGCCCGCAGGTCGCGTACGGACGTCTCGGCGATCCGCTTGGCGACCAGCCAGCCGATCACCGGGGCGATCGCCGAGGCGCGCAGGTAGAGGGCCAGGGGCCCGGTCAGGGGCATGGCGACAAGGAAGAACGCGGCGGCGGCGCCGAGCGCGACGAGCAGGATGCCGCCCAGCGCCTGGAAGAACCTGTCCTTGGACTTGTTGAGGAAGTCGCGCAGCCGGAAGGCGAGGACCCAGAACAGCAGCCCGGGCAGGAAGAGGACGCCGAGGACGAGGGTGACCACGGTGAGCTTCTTGTCACGGGCCTTGCGCAGACCGTTCGCGGAGAGGCAGTGCTCGACGACGGTCTGCGGGTCGGTGCCGAAGGACTGGATGAGGGCGTTGCGGCCGCCGCCGAGCATGCGTTCCTGGACGGCCCGGGAGAACGCCTCGCCCAGATTCGGCTTGAAATAGTCGGACTTGAACAGCTTGGACTCGCCCGGTTTCACCTCGGACTTGTGCCACTCGCTGTTGGCCTTCAGGATCTCGGTCACATCGCTGTCGCGGTACGCGGCGGAGGCGAGGGCGTTGGTCGCCACCGCCTGCCCTCCCGAACCCTGGAGCGGGATCTGCGCTCCGGGAGAGAAATCGAATCCGTCGTTGGCCACTGTCGCCCCCACTCGCCCGCACGGTCTGCTCCTGCGGCTGTTCCCAACTACCGTACGTCGCACACCTTCTGAGCTGGGCCCACAGAGTATCGTCCGGGCGCGCCGCCCGCCCGCCGATGTGGCCGGGGGCGGGCGGAAGGAGCCAGATCCAGTCAACTAGCTCACGTTTGTGCTGCTTTCCGGCGCTTCGCGGATGCGGTCGGCGAGTTGGGGAGGCATCGGTTCGTGCCGGGCGTACGCCCGGTCGAACCGTCCGGTGCCGTGCGTCAGGGAGCGGAGGTCGACGGTGTACCTGCCGATCTCGATCTCCGGCACCTCAGCCCGTACGAGCGTCCGCTCACCGGTCGCCTGCTCGGTGCCGACGACCCGCCCGCGTCGCCCCGCGAGATCGCTCATGACAGCCCCCACGTAGTCGTCCGGAACGAGGACGCCGACCTCGGCGACGGGTTCGAGGAGCTGGATGCGGGTGTCGGCCGCGGCCTCGCGCAGCGCCAGGGCGCCCGCGGTCTGGAAGGCGGCGTCGGAGGAGTCCACCGAGTGCGACTTCCCGTCGAGCAGGGTGACGCGTACGTCGACGAGCGGATGGCCGGCCGCGACACCGCGGGCCGCCTGGGCGCGTACGCCCTTCTCCACGGACGCGATGAACTGCCGCGGCACCGAACCGCCGACCACCTTGTCCACGAACTCGATACCGGTGCCGGGCGGCAGCGGCTCGACCTCGATCTCGCAGATGGCGTACTGGCCGTGACCACCGGACTGCTTGACGTGCCGGCCCCGCCCCAGGGTCCGCGAGGCGAAGGTCTCGCGCAGCGGCACGCGGTGGGGTTCGGCGTCCACCTGCACGCCGTACCTGCTGCGCAGGCGCTCCAGCGCGACCTCCGCGTGCGCCTCGCCCATGCACCACAGGACGACCTGGTGGGTGTCCTGGTTCTGCTCAAGACGCATGGTCGGATCCTCGGCGACCAGACGCGCCAGCCCCTGCGAGAGCTTGTCCTCGTCGGCCTTGCCGTGGGCCCGGACCGCCAGCGGGAGCAGCGGGTCGGGCGTGGTCCACGGCTCCATCAGCAGCGGTTCACCGCTGCCGGAGAGGGTGTCCCCGGTCTCGGCCCCGCCGAGCTTGGAGACGCCGGCCAGGTCTCCGGCGATGCAGCTGTCCAGGGGGTGCTGCTGTCTGCCGAAGGGTGCGGAGAGGGCCCCGACGCGTACGTCGGCCTCGTGGCAGGGGCGGGCGCCGCCCCCGGGTCCGGTGAGCCCGTGACCGCGCACGTGCACGGCGTCGTCGGGGCGCAGG
Organism: Streptomyces sp. NBC_01166; assembly: GCF_045039765.1. Lineage (NCBI taxonomy): Bacteria > Bacillati > Actinomycetota > Actinomycetes > Kitasatosporales > Streptomycetaceae > Streptomyces > Streptomyces sp. NBC_01166. The sequence goes on along the minus strand of NZ_CP108613.1, from coordinate 1,626,097 downwards.
GTGCCGGAGAAGACGCGCACGAGGGAGATCCGTCCCACGTAGGGGTCGGACGTGGTCTTCACGACCTCGGCGACCAGGGGCGCCTCCGGATCGCAGACCGGGGCGGGGCGCGGGGCGCCGTCCGGGGTGGTGACGGCGGGCAGGGTGCGCTCCTCGGGAGAGGGGAAGCCGCGGGTGATCAGATCGAGGAGTTCCACGGTGCCGATGCCCTGGCGGGCGCCGTCGGCGGCGGGCGCGGCGGTGAGGACGGGGTGGAAGGAGCCGCGCGCGACCGCGCGTTCCAGGTCCGCGACGAGCGTCGTGACGCCTACCTCGCCGCCCCCGAGGTAGTGGTCCATCAGGGTCTCGTCCTCGCTCTCGGCGATGATCCCCTCGATGAGCCGGTTACGGGCTTCCTGGAGCGGTTCCCGCTGGTCACCGCTGGGCGGTGCCTCCTGCCGTTCCCCCGATGAGTAGTCGAAGATCCGCTGGGTGAGGAGCCCGGTGAGCCCGGTCAGCGGCGCGTGTCCGTCAGGGCCCTCGGGCCCCTGCACCGGCAGGTAGAGGGGGAGCACCGCGTCGGGGTCGTCGTGCCCGAAGATCCGGCCGCAGATCCGGGTTATCTCGTCGAAGGACGTACGCGCGGTGTCCAGGTGGGTGACGACGATCGCCCGGGGCATCCCGACGGCCGCGCACTCCTCCCAGACCGCGCGGGTGGTGCCTGCCACGGCGTCGGCCTCCTGGGCGGCCGAGACGACGAAGAGGGCCGCGTCCGCCGCGCGCAGACCGGCCCTGAGGTCCCCGACGAAATCCGCGTAGCCGGGGGTGTCCAGCAGATTGATCTTGTAGCCGCCCCATTCGACGGGGACCAGCGAGAGCTGTACGGAACGCCGTCGGCGCTGTTCGATCTCGTCGTGGTCGGAGACGGTGGTGCCGTCCTCGACCCGGCCGGCCCGGTTCAGCGCCCCGGCCGTCAGCGCGAGAGCCTCGACCAGAGTGGTCTTGCCCGAGCCGCTGTGGCCGACCAGCACCACGTTCCGTACGGAAGCGGGCCGGTCGGCCGTCGCTGCCCTGCCGGCGGCTCCGGTGTGCGTGTGAGTCCTGTCGCCCATGATGCGTGCCTCCCGATCGGTTGGCGCAGTGCCGCAAGAGCTGGGGGAGTGGATGCACGGGCAGGGCGGAGCCGCCGCGGCGGCTTCGGCGACGCCCGCGGTCATTCGAGCTTTTCACTCGTGCCGGAAGCCGTCCATACGTCGCACACGGCGAAGCATGACTTCCGGGACATCCGGCGGGACGGGGTGCCCCGCCGTTGGGCGGCACGGCTCGTGACTACGATGGGCCAGCCGATGGCCGAAAGGGCCGCGGCGCCCACCGAACCTCGGGAAGGCCATGCTGAACAAGTACGCGCGTGCATTTTTTACGCGTGTCCTCACACCGTTCGCCGCTCTGCTGCTCCGCCTCGGGGTCAGTCCCGACGCGGTCACTCTCGTCGGTACGGCCGGAGTGATGGCAGGTGCGCTGGTCTTCTTCCCGATGGGGGAGTTCTTCTGGGGCACGATCGTGATCACGGTCTTCGTCTTCTCGGACCTGGTCGACGGCAACATGGCCCGGCAGGCCGGGATCTCCAGCCGGTGGGGCGCGTTCCTGGACTCGACGCTCGACCGGGTCGCGGACGGGGCGATCTTCGCCGGGTTCGCGCTCTGGTACGCGGGCAGCGGTGACGACAACGTGCTGTGCGCGGTCGCGATCTTCTGCCTGGCCAGCGGCCAGGTGGTCTCGTACACGAAGGCGCGCGGCGAGTCGATCGGCCTGCCGGTCGCGGTGAACGGACTGGTGGAGCGCGCCGAGCGGCTCGTCATCTCACTGGTCGCGGCGGGCCTCGCCGGCCTGCACGGCTTCGGTGTGCCGGGGATCCAGGTCCTGCTGCCGATCGCGCTGTGGATCGTCGCCGTCGGCAGCCTGGTGACGCTGGTCCAGCGGGTGGTGACCGTGCGCAGGGAGTCGGCCGAGGCCGATGCCGCCGCGGCCGCCGCCCAGGGCGGGACGGCGGAACAGGGGAGCGAGGCCACGCAGTGAGCGGCACCGGAACCGATCTCAGGGGCCGGCTGACCGACGGGCTCTACGGCCTGGGCTGGGGCGCGGTCAAGAAGCTCCCCGAACCGGCGGCCACCGCGCTCTTCCGCACCCTGGCCGATCAGGTGTGGAAGCGGCGCGGGAAGTCCGTGCTGCGGCTGGAGTCGAACCTCGCCCGGGTGGTGCCCGACGCGGACGCCGCCCGCCTCGCCGAGCTGTCCAAGGCCGGCATGCGCTCGTACATGCGCTACTGGATGGAGTCCTTCCGGCTCCCGACCTGGACCCCGGAGCGGATCAAGGCCTCCATAGAGGTCCGCGACGTCCACCGGCTCACCGAGAGCCTGGAAGCGGGCCGGGGCGTCGTCCTCGCGTTGCCGCACCTCGGCAACTGGGATCTGGCGGGCGCGTGGGTCACCACGAACCTCAAGGTGCCGTTCACGACGGTCGCCGAGCGGCTCAAGCCCGAAACCCTCTACGACCGGTTCGTCGCCTACCGCCAGGGCCTCGGCATGGAGGTCCTGCCGCACAACGGAGGCGCCGCGTTCGGGATCCTCGCCCGGCGGCTGCGCGCCGGCGGGCTGGTCTGCCTCGTGGCCGACCGCGACCTGTCCGCCTCCGGCGTCGAGGTGGACTTCTTCGGCGACACCGCGCGCATGCCCGCCGGCCCGGCCCTGCTGGCCCAGCAGACCGGTGCGCTGCTGCTGCCCGTGACCCTCTGGTACGACGGCACGCCCGTGATGCGGGCGCAGGTCCATCCGCCCGTCGCGGAACCGGAGACAGGCACCCGGGCCGAGAAGACGTCCTCCATGACACAGGCGCTGGCCGATGCCTTCGCCACCGGGATCGCCGAGCATCCGGAGGACTGGCACATGCTGCAGCGACTCTGGCTCTCCGATCTGGAACCCCAGGGGGAAGCTCCGTGAAGATCGGCATCGTCTGCCCGTACTCCTGGGACGTTCCGGGCGGGGTGCAGTTCCACATCCGCGACCTGGCCGAGCACCTGATCCGCCTCGGCCACGACGTCTCCGTGCTCGCGCCCGCCGACGACGAGACACCGCTCCCGCCGTACGTCGTCTCCGCGGGCCGGGCCGTGCCCGTCCCGTACAACGGCTCGGTCGCCCGGCTGAACTTCGGGTTCCTGTCGGCTGCGCGCGTCAGGCGCTGGCTCAACGACGGCACCTTCGACGTCATCCACATCCACGAGCCCACCTCGCCCTCGCTCGGCCTGCTCACCTGCTGGGCGGCGCAGGGGCCGATCGTGGCCACGTTCCACACGTCCAACCCCCGCTCCAGGGCCATGATCGCGGCGTACCCGATCCTCCAGCCCGCGCTGGAGAAGATCAGCGCGCGGATCGCGGTGAGCGAGTACGCCCGCCGGACCCTGGTCGAGCACCTCGGCGGCGACGCCGTGGTCATCCCGAACGGCGTCGACGTGGACTTCTTCGCCCGGGCCGAGCCGAAGTCCGCGTGGCAGGGCGGCACGCTCGGCTTCATAGGGCGCATCGACGAGCCGCGCAAGGGGCTGCCCGTCCTGATGAAGGCGCTGCCCACGATCCTCGCCGCCCGCCCGGAGACCCGGCTGCTGGTCGCGGGGCGCGGCGACGAGGAGGAGGCGGTCGCCTCGCTGCCCGAGAAGATGCGCTCGCGCGTCGAGTTCCTCGGCATGGTGAGCGACGAGGACAAGGCCAGGCTGCTGCGCAGCGTCGACGTGTACGTCGCGCCGAACACCGGCGGGGAGAGCTTCGGCATCATCCTGGTCGAGGCCCTGTCGGCCGGAGCGCCCGTACTCGCCAGCGACCTGGACGCGTTCGCGCAGGTGCTCGACCAGGGAGCCGCCGGCGACCTGTTCGCCAACGAGGACGCGGACGCCCTGGCCTCGGCCGCGATCCGGCTCCTTGGCGACCCCGATCGGCGCTCGGGGCTGCGGGAACGGGGCAGCGCGCATGTGCGCCGCTTCGACTGGACGACGGTCGGCGCGGACATCCTGGCGGTGTACGAGACGGTGACCGACGGGGCGGCGGCCGTGGACACCGACGAACGCACGGGGCTCCGCGCGCGCTTCGGCCTCGCCCGGGACTGAGCGAGGCCGGTCACCGCCCCGGAGGCGCACCGGCGCGACCGGGCGGTCCCCTCCGACGGTAGCCTTGCCGCCCGTGATCGAAATCCTCATCTGGACCGTCGTCGCGCTCTTCGCGATCGGCCTGTATCTCAGCTGGACCGCCGGGCGGCTCGACCGGCTCCACGCCCGTATCGACGCGGCCCGGGCAGCGCTCGACGCCCAGCTGCTGCGCCGCGCCTCGGTCACCCAGGAACTGGCCACCGCCGGGGTCCTGGACCCTGCCGCGTCGATCGTGCTCTACGAGGCCGCGCACGCGGCGCGGCAGGCCGAGGAGGAGCAGCGCGAGGTCGCCGAGAGCGAGCTGAGCACCGCCCTGCGGGCCGTGTTCGGCGAGGCGGCGCAGGTCGAGGCCGTGAAGGAGTTCCCGGGCGGCGAGGACGCGGCGAAGGAACTGGCCGCCGCCGTACGCCGCGTACCGATGGCGCGCCGCTTCCACAACGACTCGGTGCGCGCCGCCCGCGCGCTGCGCAGACACCGGACCGTACGGCTGTTCCGGCTCGCGGGGCACGCCCCGTTCCCGCTCGCGTTCGAGATGGACGACGAGCCGCCGGTCGCCCTGGCGGACCGTCCCGGCAGCTGAGCGCGGACCGCCCCGGCGGCGAGCGGCGATCGGCCGGATCGCCCCGGAGGCGTGCAGAACGATCCACGCGGTGTTCATTGGCCCTTGCTGTGGACTGCTCCCGGAGCGTTTGCTCGGATCTGCACCGTCCAGCGTTTCTCCACCCCCAGTGAGGTCGATCCGTGTCTACGCTCCCCACCACCCCGCAGTCCGCCGAGACCCCGGCCACCGGCACCGCCCGCGTCAAGCGCGGCATGGCCGAGCAGCTCAAGGGCGGCGTGATCATGGACGTCGTCAACGCCGAGCAGGCGAAGATCGCCGAGGACGCGGGCGCCGTGGCCGTCATGGCGCTGGAGCGGGTGCCGGCCGACATCCGCAAGGACGGCGGCGTGGCCCGGATGTCGGACCCCAACATGATCGAGGAGATCATCGAGGCCGTCTCCATCCCCGTCATGGCCAAGTCCCGCATCGGCCACTTCGTCGAGGCCCAGGTGCTCCAGTCCCTGGGCGTCGACTACATCGACGAGTCCGAGGTCCTCACCCCGGCCGACGAGGTCAACCACAGCGACAAGTTCGCCTTCACCACCCCGTTCGTCTGCGGCGCCACCAACCTGGGCGAGGCCCTGCGCCGTATCGCCGAGGGCGCCGCCATGATCCGCTCGAAGGGCGAGGCGGGCACGGGCAACGTCGTCGAGGCGGTCCGCCACCTGCGCCAGATCAAGAACGAGATCGCCCGCCTGCGCGGCTTCGACAACAACGAGCTGTACGCCGCCGCCAAGGACCTCCGCGCCCCCTACGAGCTGGTCAAGGAGGTCTCCGAGCTCGGCCGGCTGCCCGTCGTCCTGTTCTCGGCCGGCGGCGTGGCGACCCCCGCGGACGCGGCCCTGATGCGTCAGCTCGGCGCCGAGGGCGTCTTCGTGGGCTCCGGCATCTTCAAGTCCGGCGACCCGGCCAAGCGCGCCGCCGCCATCGTGAAGGCCACCACCTTCTACGACGACCCGAAGATCATCGCGGACGCCTCGCGCAACCTCGGCGAGGCCATGGTCGGCATCAACTGCGACACGCTGCCCGAGGGTGAGCGCTACGCCAACCGCGGCTGGTAAGCACCGATGACCGACACCCCTGTCATCGGAGTCCTGGCTCTCCAGGGCGACGTACGGGAACACCTGATCGCTCTGGCCTCGGCTGACGCCGTGGCCAGGCCGGTCAGGCGGCCCGAGGAGCTCGCCGAGGTCGACGGGCTCGTCATACCCGGTGGCGAGTCCACCACGATGTCCAAGCTGGCCGTCCTCTTCGGCATGCTGGAACCGCTGCGTGAGCGGGTTGCCGCCGGGATGCCGGTCTACGGCACCTGCGCCGGCATGATCCTGCTCGCCGACAAGATCCTCGACCCGCGCTCCGGCCAGGAGACGGTCGGCGGCATCGACATGATCGTGCGCCGTAACGCTTTCGGGCGGCAGAACGAGTCCTTCGAGGCGGCCGTCGAGGTCGACGGCGTGCCCGGCGGACCCGTCGAGGGCGTCTTCATCCGGGCCCCCTGGGTGGAGTCGGTCGGCGCCCGCGCGGAGGTCGTCGCGGTGCACGGCGGGCACATCGTGGCCGTACGCCAGGGAAACGCCCTCGCCACGTCTTTCCACCCGGAACTGACCGGCGACCACCGGGTGCACGCACTCTTCACCGACATGGTGCGCGCCGTGGGCTGATCCGACCCCGGTAGGATCTCTCGGGTTCGGATCGATTTTGGTGACGCGAAGGAGAAGGCAGATGTCCGGCCACTCTAAATGGGCTACGACGAAGCACAAGAAGGCCGTGATCGACGCCAAGCGCGGCAAGCTCTTCGCGAAGATGATCAAGAACATCGAGGTCGCGGCCCGCACCGGCGGTGCCGATGTGTCCGGCAACCCGACCCTCTTCGACGCCATCCAGAAGGCCAAGAAGAGCTCGGTCCCGAACAAGAACATCGACTCGGCGGTCAAGCGCGGTGCCGGTCTCGAGGCCGGTGGCGCCGACTACGAGACGATCATGTACGAGGGCTACGGGCCGAACGGCGTCGCGGTGCTCATCGAGTGCCTCACCGACAACCGCAACCGCGCCGCGTCCGACGTCCGTGTCGCCATGACCCGTAACGGCGGTTCGATGGCGGACCCGGGCTCGGTCTCGTACCTGTTCAACCGCAAGGGTGTCGTGATCGTCCCCAAGGGCGAGCTGGGCGAGGACGACGTGCTCGGTGCGGTGCTCGACGCCGGTGCCGAGGAGGTCAACGACCTCGGTGACACCTTCGAGGTGCTCAGCGAGGCCACCGACATGGTCGCGGTCCGCACCGCGCTGCAGGAGGCCGGCATCGACTACGACTCGGCCGAGGCCAACTTCGTCCCGACCATGCAGGTCGAGCTCGACGAAGAGGGCGCGCGCAAGATCTTCAAGCTGATCGACGCGCTGGAGGACAGCGACGACGTGCAGAACGTCTTCGCCAACTTCGACGTCTCGGACGAGGTCATGGAGAAGGTCGACGCCTGAGGCGGCGCAACCGGGACGGGCCGACGGGACACACCCCGTCGGCCCGTCGCATTGTCAGCGGGAGCCGATAGCCTGCGGGAACAGATGACCGAGCGGCGGAGGGGGCCCATTCATGCGGGTGTTGGGTGTGGACCCGGGGCTGACCCGGTGCGGTGTCGGAGTCGTCGAGGGAGTCGCCGGCCGGCCGCTCACCATGGTCGGCGTCGGCGTGGTGCGGACCCCGCCCGACGCGGAGCTCGGTCACCGGCTCGTCGCCATCGAGCAGGGCATCGAGCGGTGGCTCGACGAGCACCGGCCCGAATTCGTCGCCGTGGAGCGGGTGTTCAGCCAGCACAACGTGCGTACGGTCATGGGCACCGCACAGGCCAGCGCCGTCGCCATGCTCTGCGCGTCGCGCCGCGGCATCCCGGTCGCCCTGCACACCCCGAGCGAGGTCAAGGCCGCCGTCACCGGGTCGGGACGCGCCGACAAGGCGCAGGTCGGCGCCATGGTGACCCGGCTGCTGCGGCTCGACGCGCCGCCGAAGCCCGCCGACGCCGCGGACGCCCTCGCCCTCGCCATCTGCCACATCTGGCGCGCGCCCGCGCAGAACCGACTGCAGCAGGCCGTCGCCGCCCACCGCACGCTGAAAGGCCGTACCGCATGATCGCCTTCGTCTCAGGCCCGGTGGCCGCCCTAGCCCCGGCCACGGCCGTGATCGAGGTCGGCGGCATCGGCATGGCCGTCCAGTGCACCCCCGAGACCCTCGCCGGTCTGCGGATCGGCAAGGAGGCGAGACTGGCGACGTCCCTGGTGGTCCGGGAGGACTCGCTCACCCTCTACGGCTTCGCGGACGACGACGAGCGGCAGATCTTCGAGCTGCTCCAGACCGCCAGCGGTGTGGGTCCCCGGCTCGCGCAGGCCATGCTCGCCACCCACAGCCCGGACGCCCTGCGCATCGCCGTGGCCACCGGTGACGAGAAGGCGCTCACCGCCGTGTCCGGCATCGGCAAGAAGGGTGCCCAGAAGCTCCTCCTCGAACTCAAGGACCGGCTCGGCGAACCGGTCGGCGCGCACATCGGGCAGCAGGGCATCGGCACCGCCGTCAGCAGCTCCTGGCGCGACCAGCTGCAGGCCGCCCTGATCGGCCTCGGCTACGCCACCCGCGAGGCCGACGAGGCGGTGACCGCGGTGGCTCCGCAGGCCGAGGCCGCGATCGCCGACAGCGGCCAGGCCCCCGTACCGCAGCTGCTGCGCGCCGCCCTCCAGACACTCAACCGCGCACGCTGACCCCAGGGGCCGCCACGCGCCCCGCACGCCGGCCGGAACACCGCACGGACCGGCACCGAAACACCCGAGGCGGGACTGACGAGATGAACTGGGACGAGACCGGGCCCGACACCGGCGACCTCACGGACGAGCGGCTGGACGACCGCCTCGTGGACGCCGGGGCGGACGGCGAGGACACCGCCGTCGAGGCGGCCCTGCGCCCGAAGGACCTCCACGAATTCGTCGGCCAGGAGACGGTGCGGGAACAGCTCGACCTGGTCCTCAGGGCGGCCCGCGCCCGGGGCGCCACCGCCGACCACGTCCTGCTCTCCGGCGCCCCCGGCCTGGGCAAGACCACCCTCTCCATGATCATCGCGGCCGAGATGGGCGCGCCGATCCGGATCACCTCCGGCCCCGCCATCCAGCACGCCGGCGATCTCGCCGCGATCCTGTCCTCGCTCCAGGAGGGCGAGGTCCTCTTCCTCGACGAGATCCACCGCATGTCGCGGCCGGCCGAGGAGATGCTCTACATGGCGATGGAGGACTTCCGGGTCGACGTCATCGTCGGCAAGGGCCCGGGCGCCACCGCCATTCCGCTGGAGCTGCCGCCGTTCACTCTCGTCGGCGCCACCACCAGGGCGGGACTGCTGCCTCCCCCGCTGCGTGACCGCTTCGGCTTCACCGGCCACATGGAGTTCTACGCCCCCACCGAGCTGGAGCGGGTCATCCACCGGTCCGCCGGCCTGCTCGACGTCGCCATAGACACAGCCGGCGCCGCCGAGATCGCCGGACGCTCCCGGGGCACGCCCCGTATCGCCAACCGGCTGCTGCGCCGTGTCCGGGACTACGCCCAGGTCAAGGCCGAAGGACGGATCGACCGGGACATCGCCGCCGCGGCCCTGCGGGTGTACGAGGTCGACGCCCGGGGGCTCGACCGGCTGGACCGCGCGGTGCTCGGCGCCCTGCTGAAGCTCTTCGGGGGAGGCCCCGTCGGGCTCTCCACCCTCGCCGTGGCCGTCGGCGAGGAGCGCGAGACCGTCGAGGAGGTCGCCGAGCCCTTCCTCGTACGGGAAGGACTGCTCGCGAGGACCCCGCGGGGCAGGGTCGCGACCCCGGCGGCATGGGCGCACCTCGGACTCGTGCCTCCGCAGCACGGTGCAAAGGGACAACAGGGCCTGTTCGGGGCGTGACACAGGACGGGTTGGCCAGCAGGGGAACCACGGTGCCATGCTGGACGTTGTTCCAATGATGCGGACTCGCTTAGACTCCGCCGATGCCGCCCGTTCAGGTCGGTGTACCCACCCCCGTAGACCAGGCCGCGTGAATCCAGCGTGGTCGTGCGAAGGAAGTTCCGTCCCGTGAGTCTCGTGACCCTCCTCCCCTTCATCGTGCTCATCGGGGCCATGTTCCTGATGACCCGGTCCGCCAAGAAGAAGCAGCAGGCGGCTGCGCAGATGCGCAACGACATGCAGCCCGGTACCGGCGTCCGGACGATCGGGGGCATGTACGCCACCGTCAAGGAGATTCTGGACGACACGGTCCTCCTCGAGATCGCGCCCGGCGTGCACGCCATCTTCGCGAAGAACGCCATCGGCGCCGTCCTCGACGACGCGGAGTACAACCGCATCGTCCACGGTGACGAGCTGGACGCCGACGGCACGGTCGTGCCCGACGACGCCTCATCGCTCACCGCCGGGGAGTCCACGGACGAGGACGCGGCCGACGACGTCGCGAAGATCGACCTGGGCAAGAAGGCCGAGGACGCCGCGCCGGAGGACGCCGGGACCAAGGGCTCCGAGGTCAAGGACGCCAAGGCCGACGGCGAGGGCGACGCGAAGTAGTTCCACGACCCAGAGACGCCGGACACCCGAGGGTGTCCGGCGTCTCACGGGCCGTGCGGTCTTCTGCGGGGGCGGGTCCCCACAACACTTCGTGGCCGCTCGGGCGCGTACCCGGCGCGGGGCGGTTGGACAGGGAGAAACGAAAAGGTGGCAGCACCGAAGAAAGGCCGGGGTTCAACCGGTGGACAGGGCAAGCCGGGCCGTGCCCTGGCTCTGATCCTGATCGCCATGGTCGCCCTGACCGGCGGGATGTTCCTGTCCGGTCACACCACGCCCCGGCTCGGCATCGACCTGGCCGGCGGCACATCGATCACGCTCAAGGCGAAGAGCCAGCCCGGCAAGCCTGACGCGATCAACGAGACCAACATGAACACCGCGGTCAGCATCATCGAACGCCGTGTCAATGGTCTGGGTGTCTCCGAGGCCGAGGTTCAGACCCAGGGCCCCTCGAACATCATCGTCAACATTCCCAAGGGGACGAATTCGAAGCAGGCCCGGGAGCAGGTCGGCACGACCGCCCAGCTGTACTTCCGGCCCGTGCTCACGGTCACCGGCGGCGCACCGACCCCCGAGGGTTCCACGAGCCCGTCCGCGAGCGGTTCCGGGAAGCCGAGCGCCACGCCCAGTGCGAAGGCGAGCGACCCGGAAACAGCCTCCGATTCGAAGACGACGCCCTCGGCGAGCGCCACCACCCAGGGCCGCGCGGTCACCGGCGCCCTGAAGGAGGACGCGACGCCGACCCCGTCCGCGAGCACCTCCGGTGGATCGGAGACCCCCGCGGCCACCGGGACGCCCGACCCCGCCACCGCGGCGCTCGAGAAGAAGTTCACCGCGCTGGACTGCACCGACGCGGCCGCCCGCGCCAAGGCCGGCGACGGCGTCAAGCCCGAGGACCCCACGGTCGCGTGCAGCTCCGAGGGTGACGCCAAGTACCTCCTCGGCCCGGCCGAGGTCTCCGGTACGGACGTCGACGACGCGAAGGCCCAGTTCGACCAGCAGCGCGGCATCTGGCTCGTCTCGATGGAGTTCACCGACAAGGGCTCCAAGAAGTTCCAGACGATCACCAAGAAGCTGTCGTCGCAGCAGTCCCCGCAGAACCAGTTCGCGATCTCCCTCGACGGTGAGGTCGTCTCCGCACCGCAGGTGAACGAGGCGCTCAGCGGCAGCGCCGAGATCTCCGGCAGCTTCACGCAGCAGTCGGCGGAGGACCTGGCCAACGTCCTGTCCTACGGCGCGCTCCCGCTCTCCTTCAGCGAGGACACCGTCACCACCGTCACCGCCGCCCTCGGCGGCGAGCAGCTGGAGGCCGGTCTCATCGCCGGCGCCATCGGGCTGGCCCTGGTCGTCATCTACCTGGTGGCCTACTACCGTGGCCTGGCGCTCATCGCCCTTCTCAGCCTGCTGGTCTCCGGCATCCTGACGTACACGATCATGGCCCTGCTCGGCCCGGCCATCGGCTTCGCGCTGAACCTCCCGGCCGTCTGCGGTGCCATCGTGGCGATCGGAATCACAGCGGACTCGTTCATCGTCTACTTCGAACGCATCCGCGACGAGATCCGTGAGGGCCGCACGCTCCGTCCGGCCGTCGAGCGCGCCTGGCCCAGGGCCCGCCGCACCATCCTCGTGTCCGACTTCGTGTCGTTCCTCGCGGCGGCCGTCCTCTTCCTCGTCACCGTCGGCAAGGTCCAGGGCTTCGCGTTCACGCTCGGGCTCACGACCCTGCTCGACGTCGTCGTGGTGTTCCTCTTCACCAAGCCCGTCATGACGCTCATGGCCCGCACGAAGTTCTTCGCCAGCGGTCACCCGTGGTCCGGCCTGGACCCGAAGAGGCTCGGCGCCAAGCCGCCGCTGCGCCGCTCCCGCCGCGTCACCGCCCGCACCGACCACCCGAAGGAGGCGTGAGATGTCGCGACTCGGCAATCTCGGCGCCCGGCTCTACCGTGGCGAGGTCGGTTACGACTTCATCGGCAAGCGCAAGATCTGGTACGGCGTCTCGATCCTGATCACCATCACGGCCATCCTCGGCCTGGCGGTCAGCGGCCTGAACATGGGCATCGAGTTCAAGGGCGGTGCCGTCTTCACGACCGACACCAAGGCCAAGGTGTCCGTCTCCCAGGCCCACGAGGACGCGGTCGAGGCCTCCGGCCACGAGGCGATCGTCCAGGAGCTCGGCAACGGCGGACTCCGGATCCAGATCACCGAGGTCGACACCCAGAAGGCCGACCAGATCAAGGCCCAGCTCTCCGAGGACCTCGGCGTGCCCGAGGCGAAGATCAACGCGGACCTCGTCGGCCCCAGCTGGGGTGAGCAGATCGCCAACAAGGCCTGGACCGGCCTCGGCATCTTCATGGTCCTCGTCGTGGTCTACCTGGCCATCGCGTTCGAGTGGCGGATGGCCGTCGCCGCGCTCGTCGCGCTGATCCACGACATCACCATCACCGTCGGCGTCTACGCCCTCGTCGGCTTCGAGGTGACCCCCGGCACCGTGATCGGTCTGCTGACCATCCTCGGTTACTCCCTCTACGACACGGTCGTCGTCTTCGACAGCCTCAAGGAGGGCACGAAGGGGATCACCAAACAGACCCGCTGGACCTACAGCGAGATCGCCAACCGCTCCATCAACGGCACGCTGGTGCGCTCCATCAACACCACCGTCGTCGCCCTGCTGCCGGTCGCCGGTCTGCTGTTCATCGGTGGCGGCGTCCTCGGCGCGGGCATGCTGAACGACATCTCGCTGTCGCTCTTCGTCGGCCTCGCCGCCGGTGCGTACTCCTCGATCTTCATCGCCACCCCGCTGGTCGCCGACCTCAAGGAACGCGAGCCGCAGATAAAGGCACTGAAGAAGCGGATCCTCGCCAAGCGTGCCGCGGCCGCGGCCAAGGGCGAGTCCGTCGAGGACGAGCGCGACGACCGGGCCGAGGAGTTCGATGACGGGCCGGACGAGGACTCCCGGACGGCCGGGGCCGTCGTCGGCCCGCGCAGGCAGGCCGGTGGCCACGGCAGGAGCCCGAGGAACCGCCGATGACCACGAACGTCACCGACGCCACCCGGGAGCTCCTGCTCAGCCGGATCCGTGACGTGCAGGACTATCCGAAGCCCGGAGTGCTGTTCAAGGACATCACCCCGCTGCTCGCGGACCCGGTCGCCTTCTCCGCGCTGACCGACTTCTTCGTGGAACTGTGCGTCCGGCACGGTGCCACCAAGATCGTCGGCCTCGAGGCCCGAGGCTTCATCCTGGCCGCGCCGGTCGCGGTCCGGGCCGGGATCGGGTTCGTACCCGTGCGGAAGGCCGGGAAGCTGCCCGGTGCGACGCTGGGGCAGACGTACGAGCTGGAGTACGGCACGGCGGAGATCGAGATCCATGCCGAGGACCTGGCCGCCGACGACCGGGTCATGGTCATCGACGACGTCCTGGCCACCGGCGGCACCGCCGAGGCCTCGCTGGAGCTCATCAGGCGGGCCGGTGCGCAGGTCGCGGGGGTGGCGGTCCTCATGGAACTCGGCTTCCTCGCCGGCCGCGCACGGCTGGAGGCAGGGCTGCGGGACGCCCCGCTGGAGGCCCTGATCACCCTCTGACCTGCACCGCGCCGCGGCGGCGCGCGTAGGGACGTACAGGACGGGTACCCGGGAACATCCGGGTGCCCGTTCCGCGTTGTGAGGGGTTCCACACTCCCCGGGCGAGGACCCGCCCGGAGGTCGATACCATGGGGTTTCCGGTAGCCCGGATCCGCACGAGGAGCGCTCTTGCCAGACGAGGCCCAGCCAGTCGCCGCCCCGCAGCCCGAAAGGCCCGCGGCGGCCTCCGCCACGCCCGGGAAGGCGCAGCCCGAAGGAGCAGGCAAGCCCGGCCCCGCAGGCGGGCACACGCAGGGCCCCGCCGAGACACCGGGCGACCGCCCGCCCGCAGCACCGGCGAAGCCGACCCCGCCGCCCGGGACGAAGCCGGCGCCTCCGCCCGGCACGAAGGCCGCGCCCTCCTCGCCCTCCTCCGGGACGAAGCCCCCGGCGACGCCCGCCTCCGGACCTGCGGCGCCCAAGCCCCCTGCGCCGGCTCCCGCCGCGAAGCCCCCGGCCCGGTCCGCTGCCACCCCGCCCGCCGCACCCGCACGCTCCGGCGGCTCCTCCAACCGCGTCCGGGCCCGCCTCGCCCGTCTGGGCGTACAGCGCTCCAGTCCGTACAACCCGGTCCTCGAGCCCCTCCTGCGTACGGTCCGCGGCAACGACCCCAAGATCGAGTCGGCCACTCTGCGGCAGATCGAGAAGGCGTACCAGGTCGCCGAGCGCTGGCACCGCGGCCAGAAGCGCAAGAGCGGCGACCCCTACATCACTCATCCGCTCGCCGTCACTACGATCCTCGCCGAGCTCGGCATGGACCCGGCGACGCTGATGGCCGGGCTGCTGCACGACACCGTCGAGGACACCGAGTACGGCCTGGACACCCTGCGCAAGGACTTCGGCGACCAGGTGGCGCTGCTCGTCGACGGCGTCACCAAGCTCGACAAGGTCAAGTTCGGCGAGGCCGCCCAGGCGGAGACCGTGCGCAAGATGGTCGTCGCGATGGCCAAGGACCCCAGGGTCCTCGTCATCAAGCTCGCCGACCGGCTGCACAACATGCGCACCATGCGCTACCTCAAGCGGGAGAAGCAGGAGAAGAAGGCCCGCGAGACCCTCGAGATCTACGCGCCGCTGGCTCACCGCCTGGGCATGAACACCATCAAGTGGGAGCTGGAGGACCTCGCCTTCGCGATCCTCTACCCCAAGATGTACGACGAGATCGTCCGCCTCGTCGCCGAGCGCGCACCCAAGCGCGACGAGTACCTCGCCATAGTGACCGACGAGGTGCAGGCGGACCTGCGCGCCGCGCGGATCAAGGCCACCGTCACCGGCCGGCCGAAGCACTACTACAGCGTCTACCAGAAGATGATCGTGCGAGGCCGCGACTTCGCCGAGATCTACGACCTGGTGGGCATCCGCGTCCTCGTCGACACGGTCCGCGACTGCTACGCGGCGCTCGGCACCGTCCACGCCCGGTGGAATCCGGTGCCCGGGCGGTTCAAGGACTACATCGCGATGCCCAAGTTCAACATGTACCAGTCGCTGCACACCACGGTGATCGGTCCCAGCGGCAAGCCCGTCGAGCTCCAGATCCGCACGTTCGACATGCACCGCCGCGCGGAGTACGGCATCGCGGCGCACTGGAAGTACAAGCAGGAGGCCGTCGCGGGTGCCTCCAAGGTCCGTACCGACATCCCGAAGAACACGGGTGGCGGCCGAGGCCAGGACACCGTCAACGACATGGCGTGGCTGCGCCAGCTCCTGGACTGGCAGAAGGAGACCGAGGACCCCAGCGAGTTCCTGGAGTCCCTGCGCTTCGACCTGTCGCGCAACGAGGTCTTCGTCTTCACGCCGAAGGGCGACGTGATAGCGCTGCCCGCCGGTGCGACGCCGGTCGACTTCGCGTACGCCGTCCACACGGAGGTCGGCCACCGGACCATAGGGGCACGGGTCAACGGACGGCTCGTACCGCTGGAGTCGACGCTCGACAACGGCGACCTGGTGGAGGTCTTCACCTCCAAGGCGGCCGGCGCGGGGCCCTCCCGTGACTGGCTCCAGTTCGTCAAGTCGCCCCGGGCGCGCAACAAGATCCGCGCCTGGTTCTCCAAGGAGCGGCGCGACGAGGCGATCGAGCAGGGCAAGGACTCCATCGCGCGGGCCATGCGCAAGCAGAACCTGCCGATCCAGCGGATCCTGACGGGCGACTCCCTGGTCACGCTGGCGCACGAGATGCGTTACCCCGACATCTCGTCGCTGTACGCGGCGATCGGCGAGGGCCATGTCGCCGCGGCCGGCGTCGTCCAGAAGCTCGTCCAGGCGCTCGGCGGCGAGGACGCGGCCAACGAGGACCTGGCGGAGAGCTCGCCGCCCTCGCACGGCCGCAACAAGCGCCGGGCCAAGGCGGATCCGGGTGTGGTCGTCAAGGGCGTCGAGGACGTCTGGGTCAAGCTGGCCCGCTGCTGCACGCCCGTGCCCGGCGACCCGATCATCGGATTCGTCACCCGGGGCAGCGGGGTCTCCGTGCACCGTGCGGACTGCGTCAACGTCGACTCGCTCTCGCAGCAGCCGGAGCGGATCCTCGACGTCGAGTGGGCACCCACCCAGTCGTCGGTCTTCCTCGTCGCCATCCAGGTCGAGGCACTGGACCGGTCGCGACTGCTCTCCGACGTCACCCGCGTCCTGTCCGACCAGCACGTGAACATCCTGTCGGCCGCCGTGCAGACCTCGCGAGACCGGGTGGCCACCTCGCGCTTCACCTTCGAGATGGGCGACCCCAAGCACCTGGGACACGTCCTGAAGGCCGTACGCGGCGTGGAGGGCGTCTACGACGTCTACCGGGTCACCTCGGCGCGCAGGCCTTGAGGACGACGCGTCCGGCAGGCGCCGAGCCTGCCGGACGCGGGTCCACGGCCGTCTACGCGTCGACCTCGTACTGGCCGTACTCCAGGAAGTAGCGCATCTCCTCGGGCGTGCCGTCGATGGCCTCCTGGACCGCGGCGCGCAGCGCGTCGCTGATGCCGGGGCGGTTCAGGATGCTGACGATGGCGACGCGGTCGTCCTCGGCCTGGGCGAGGCGGTAGCCGGTTTCGAGCCAGGTGCGCATTTCTTCGGGGGTGCCGTTGTCGAGGAGTGCGTTGATCTCTCTGATGACCCTTCGGCCGGAGTCGGGGTCGGCGAGTATGCGGGAGAGGGTGACGCGGACGTCGTCGTCGGACATCTCGTCCACCGGGGTTTCCAGGACCACGACCGCCGGTGACACAGCCACGTGGGCGGGTGAGGACACGGGTCCGGTGGCGAAGGCCGGGCCGGCCAGAAGGAGCGCCGGGGCAAGGGCGGTGGCCGCGACGGTCAGGGCGGCACGGGTGTGTCTCATGGGTGAACCTGCCTCAAGCTCGTAGTGAACCCGGTGCCGGCACACGTGCGCGTGCCGACATGGAGATCATCGCGCCTCGGTCTGACAACGGCACCGGCGGACTCCGGAAGCGCCGCATCAACTCTTCGTCGCCGTCCACACACGAGAGGGGCTCCCGTACGCCAGGCGTACGGGAGCCCCTCTCGTGTGGACGCGATCGCCCGGCTCAGCCGCCGAACTCCTCCAGGCCCTTCAGCGCCTGGTCCAGCAGCGCCTGCCGGCCCTCGAGCTCGCGCGACAGCTTGTCCGCCCTGGCGTTGTTGCCCGAGGCGCGTGCCGTGTCGATCTGCGTGCGCAGCTTGTCGACGGCCGCCTGGAGCTGACCGGTCAGACCCGCGGCGCGTGCCCGCGCCTCCGGGTTCGTCCGGCGCCACTCGGACTCCTCGGCCTCCTGGAGCGCCCGCTCCACCGCCTGCACCCGGCCCTCGACCTTCGGGCGGGCGTCACGCGGCACGTGGCCGATGGCCTCCCAGCGCTCGTTGATGGACCGGAACGCAGCCCTGGCCGCCTTCAGGTCCCTCACCGGGACCAGCTTCTCGGCCTCGGCGGCGAGCTCCTCCTTGAGCTTGAGGTTCTCGCCCTGCTCCGCGTCCCGTTCGGCGAAGACCCCGCTGCGGGCGGCGAAGAAGACGTCCTGGGCCCCGCGGAAGCGGTTCCACAGCTCGTCCTCGGCCTCGCGCTGGGCGCGGCCCGCCGCCTTCCACTCGGTCATCAGGTCGCGGTAACGCGCGGCCGTCGCACCCCAGTCGGTCGATTCGGAGAGCGACTCGGCCTCGGCGACCAGCCTCTCCTTGACCTTGCGGGCCTCCTCGCGCTGCGCGTCGAGCGCCGCGAAGTGGGCCTTGCGGCGCTTGGAGAAGGCGGAACGGGCATGCGAGAAGCGGTGCCACAGCTCGTCGTCGGACTTGCGGTCCAGACGGGGCAGCCCCTTCCACGTGTCGACGAGCGCCCTCAGGCGCTCACCCGCCGACCGCCACTGCTCGCTCTGCGCCAGCTCCTCGGCCTCGACGACGAGCGCCTCCTTGGCCTGACGGGCCTCGTCGGTCTGCTTCGCCTTCTGGGCCTTGCGCTCCTCGCGGCGCGAGTCGACCGTCGCGACGAGCGCGTCCAGCCGCTTGCCGAGCGCGGCGAGGTCACCGACGGCGTGGTGCTCGTCGACCTGCTGACGCAGGTGCTCGATCGCCGCGGTGGCGTCCTTCGCCGACAGGTCGGTGGTCTTCACCCGCCGCTCGAGGAGGCCGATTTCGACCACCAGGCCCTCGTACTTGCGCTCGAAATAGGCCAGGGCCTCCTCGGGGGAACCGGCCTGCCACGATCCGACGACCTGCTCGCCCTCGGCTGTACGCACGTACACGGTGCCCGTCTCGTCGACACGGCCCCACGGGTCGCTGCTCACAGCGCCTCCTCCACCTGATGCATCGAGAGGGTTCGCCCCCCGTGCATCGTCCACAGTTTCCTGGGGCGGGCAGCGCCCGCCCTGCACAACGCCAATCTAGGCGACCGGCCGCCCGGCTGTCCGCACTCAGCGCGGCTGAAATTCTCCGGTGCGCTCCCAGGACCTCGTGCCGGGCGGCCGCGCGTACGGTCAGGCCTTGTCGACCGTCGCCTTCTCGACCGTGACGGTCTTCTTCGGGGCACCGTCGCCCGCCCCACCGGCGACGCCTGCCTCGGCGACCTTCTTGACGGCCTTCAGACCCGCATCGTCCATGGTCCCGAACGGCGTGTAGGTGGGCGACAGTTTGGTGTCCTTGTAGACGAGGAAGAACTGGCTGCCGCCTGTGCCCGGCTGGCCGGTGTTCGCCATCGCGACGGTGCCCGCCGGGTACGTCACCGAGCCCTCGTCGCCCGCCTTGCCCAGCGCGGTCAGATTCTCGTCCGGGATGGTGTAGCCGGGGCCACCCGTCCCGTCACCCTTCGGGTCGCCGCACTGCAGGACGAAAATGCCCTCAGTGGTCAGTCGGTGACACTTCGTGTCGTCGAAGTACCCCTTGTCCGCGAGGGCCTTGAACGAATTGACGGTGTGCGGGGTCTTCGCCGCGTCCATCGCGATGCCGATGTCGCCCTGGCTCGTCTTGAGCGACATCGAGTACTTGGCCTTCTTGTCGATCTTCATCGCCGGCTCGGGAGCACTGCTCTCGCTCGCCGAGGGCGATGCCGACGGGCTTTCGCTCGCCGCCGCGTCCGCCGAGGTCTTCGAGTCGTCGCCGTCGAGCGAGACGTACGCGCCCACACCGATGACCGCCACCACGGCCACCGACGAAGCGATGATCACCGTGAGACGCCTCGTCCTCCGGCGCGCTTCCTCCCGGCGCTGCTGCTGCCGCTCGAACTTCTCCCGGGCGAGCTGCCGCCGCCGCTGATCGCTGCTGACCACCGGATGGTCTCCTTGTACGTCGTGTGATCGGTCCTGGAATGCCCGTACGGTATATGGGTTAGCTGTGGAATGAGGAGCGCCGGTAGTCTCTGATCTGCCGCATTCCCCTCAGCGGCCCTCCTCGTCGGACGAACACTAAGGACGAACGTGCTCATTGCCGGGTTCCCCGCCGGGGCCTGGGGGACCAATTGCTACCTGGTCGCCCCCGCCGCCGGTGAGGAGTGCGTGATCATCGACCCGGGCCACCAGGCCGCCCAGGGCGTCGAGGAAGCACTGAAGAAGCATCGGCTCAAGCCCGTCGCCGTCGTCCTCACCCACGGCCACATCGACCACGTCGCCTCGGTCGTCCCCGTCTGCGGTGCCCATGACGTCCCCGCCTGGATCCACCCGGAGGACCGCTACATGATGAGCGATCCCGAGAAGGCCCTGGGCCGTTCCATCGGGATGCCGCTGATGGGCGAGCTGACCGTGGGTGAGCCGGACGACGTCAAGGAGCTGACCGACGGAGCCCGGCTGGAGCTGGCGGGTCTGGAGTTCGGCGTCGCGCACGCGCCCGGCCATACCAAGGGGTCGGTGACGTTCAGGATGCCCGAGGCCGCGGATGTCCCGCAGGTCCTCTTCTCGGGCGACCTGCTCTTCGCCGGCTCCGTCGGACGCACCGACCTGCCCGGCGGCGACCACGCCGAGCTGCTCGAGTCGCTGGCCCGCGTGTGCCTGCCGCTCGACGACTCGACCGTGGTGCTGTCCGGCCACGGCCCCCAGACGACCATCGGCCGCGAGCGCGCCTCCAACCCGTACATGAACGGTCTGGCCGCGCCCCGCCGAGGAATGTGACGAGAGAAAAGAACCGTGAGCACCTTCCAGGCCCCCAAGGGCACGTACGACCTGATCCCGCCGCGCTCCGCGAAGTTCCTCGCGGTGCGCGAGGCGATCTCCGCACCTCTGAAGAACTCCGGCTACGGCTACATCGAGACGCCCGGCTTCGAGGACGTCGCCCTCTTCTCGCGTGGCGTCGGTGAGTCCACCGACATCGTGTCCAAGGAGATGTACGCCTTCGAGACCAAGGGCGGCGACCAGCTCGCCCTGCGCCCCGAAGGCACCGCGTCCGTGCTGCGCGCGGCGCTGGAGGCCAACCTGCACAAGGCGGGCAACCTCCCCGTCAAGCTCTGGTACTCCGGCTCGTACTACCGCTACGAGAAGCCGCAGGCGGGCCGTTACCGTCACTTCTCCCAGGTGGGCGCCGAGGCCATCGGTACCGAGGACCCGGCGCTGGACGCCGAGTTGATCATCCTCGCCGACCAGGCGTACCGCTCGCTCGGCCTCAGCCAGTTCCGCATCCTGCTGAACTCGCTGGGCGACAAGGAGTGCCGCCCCGTCTACAGGGAGGCGCTCCAGACGTTCCTGCGCGACCTCGACCTCGACGAGGAGACCCGCCGCCGCATCGAGATCAACCCGCTGCGGGTGCTCGACGACAAGCGGTCCGACGTCCAGAAGCAGTTGACGGGTGCCCCGATGCTGCGCGACTTCCTCTGCGACGCCTGTAAGGCGTACCACGAGGAGGTCCGCGACCTCCTGACGGCGGCGGGCGTGGTGTACGAGGACGACGAGAAGCTCGTCCGCGGCCTCGACTACTACACGCGGACGACCTTCGAGTTCGTCCACGACGGTCTGGGCTCCCAGTCCGCGGTGGGCGGCGGCGGCCGCTACGACGGGCTGTCCGAGATGATCGGCGGCCCCGCGCTGCCGTCCGTCGGCTGGGCGCTCGGTGTGGACCGCACGGTGCTCGCCCTGGAGGCGGAGGGCGTCGAGCTCGCGATCCCCGCCACCACCAGCGTCTATGCCGTACCTCTCGGTGACGAGGCTCGGCGGGTGCTCTTCGGTCTGGTCACGGAGCTGCGTAAGGCCGGGGTCGCCACGGACTTCGCGTACGGCGGCCGGGGCCTCAAGGGCGCGATGAAGAGCGCGAACCGCTCCGGTGCCCGCTTCACGATCGTGGCCGGTGAGCGTGATCTCGCCGAGGGCGCGGTCCAGCTCAAGGACATGGAGTCGGGCGACCAGGAGCCGGTCGCGCTCGACGCGCTCGTGGCCACGGTGCGGGCCAAACTGGCCTGAGCCGCACGTCCCACCGCTGTGCCCGCCCGGTCCGCCCGGGCGGGCACAGCGCGTTCCAGGGCGCCTTCGTCAACTCCGGGTGCGTGGATTCACCTTGCCGGGGACATTCCCTTACGGGGTCAGGACGCCCGGAGCGCTCACCAGGGCCTCGGACGTCCGCCGCGTGCCCGGCCAGGGACGCGGGGGTCCCTGGCACCTCCGGGCGCAGGGCCGTCCTCGCGCACTTTTATGCCGATCGAACGGCTGGCCACAACGTCGGTGCGGCACAATGACCATGCCCAGCCGGCTACTCAGTGATGGAACGGCGATATGACGATGGCAGCGGTAGACCACCCCTCCTCCCGGCAGGACGAGGACAACGGCGCGAAGACCTTCGGCGCGAGCCGTGCGCTCGCACTGCTGCTGGTGATCACCGGCGCGGCCGGGCTGCTCGCCGCCTGGGTGATCACCATCGACAAGTTCAAGCTGCTCGAGGACCCGAGCTTCACCCCGGGCTGCAGCCTGAACCCGGTGGTCGCGTGCGGCAACATCATGAAGAGCGAGCAGGCGTCCGCCTTCGGCTTCCCGAACCCGATGCTCGGCATCGCCACCTACTCGGTGGTCATCGGCATCGGCATGGCGCTCCTCGCCGGCGCACGCTTCCGCGCCTGGTACTGGCTCGGCCTCAACGCGGGCACGCTCTTCGGCGTCGGCTTCTGCACCTGGCTGCAGTACCAGTCGCTGTACAACATCAACTCGCTCTGCCTGTGGTGCTGCCTGGCCTGGGTCGCCACGATCTTCATGTTCTGCTACGTCACCACGCACAACATCAAGCACGGCATCCTGCCCGCCCCCGCCTGGCTGCGGAACACCCTCACCGAGTTCCACTGGGTGCCGCCGGTCCTCTGGATCGGGATCATCGGCATGCTGATCCTGACCCGGTGGTGGGACTTCTGGACCAGCTGACGCTCCAGGCGGTCCTGTCAGTGGGGTGACATAGGCTTCGTGACGTGGAGCCCGACCTCTTTACCGCAGCAGCCGAAGACCGCCAGGAGAAGGACCCGTCCAGCAGCCCCCTCGCTGTCCGGATGCGTCCTCGTACGCTGGACGAGGTGGTCGGCCAGCAGCACCTGCTCAAGCCGGGCTCGCCGTTGCGGCGACTCGTCGGTGAGGGGAGCGGCGGGCCCGCGGGTCCCTCGTCGGTGATCCTCTGGGGCCCGCCCGGCACGGGAAAGACGACCCTGGCGTACGTGGTCAGCAAGGCCACCAACAAGCGCTTCGTCGAGCTCTCCGCGATCACCGCCGGCGTCAAGGAGGTCCGGGCCGTCATCGAGGGCGCGCGCCGCGCCACCGGCGGCTTCGGCAAGGAGACCGTCCTCTTCCTCGACGAGATCCACCGCTTCTCCAAGGCCCAGCAGGACTCCCTGCTCCCCGCCGTGGAGAACCGCTGGGTCACGCTGATCGCGGCCACCACGGAGAATCCGTACTTCTCGATCATCTCTCCGCTGCTGTCTCGCTCCCTGCTCCTCACCCTGGAGCCCCTCACCGACGAGGATCTGCGCGCGCTCCTGCGCCGGGCGCTGACCGACGAGCGGGGGCTGGGAGGCGCCGTCACCCTGCCCGAGGACGCCGAGGCGCATCTGCTGCGCATCGCCGGCGGAGACGCCCGGCGCGCGCTGACCGCGCTGGAGGCGGCGGCCGGAGCGGCCCTCACCACGCACGAGCGGGAGATCACGCTCACGACGCTCGAGGAGACCGTCGACCGCGCCGCCGTGAAGTACGACCGCGACGGCGACCAGCACTACGACGTGGCGAGCGCCCTGATCAAGTCGATCCGCGGCTCCGACGTGGACGCCGCCCTGCACTATCTGGCCCGGATGATCGAGGCGGGGGAGGACCCGCGCTTCATCGCCCGGCGGCTGATGATCTCCGCCAGCGAGGACATCGGGCTCGCCGATCCGACGGCACTGCCCACGGCGGTGGCGGCGGCCCAGGCCGTTGCCATGATCGGCTTCCCCGAGGCGGCGCTCACCCTCAGCCATGCCACTATCGCGCTGGCGCTCGCCCCCAAGTCGAATGCGGCGACCCTGGCGATCTCCGCTGCGCAGGAGGACGTGCGCCGGGGCCTCGCCGGCCCGGTCCCGGCCCACCTGCGCGACGGCCACTACAAGGGCGCGGCCAAGCTGGGCCACGCCCAGGGCTACGTCTACCCGCACGACGTCCCCGGCGGTATCGCCGCCCAGGAGTACGCCCCGGACGCCGTCCGCGGCAGGCGCTACTACGAACCCACGCGGTACGGCGCGGAGGCGCGCTACGCCGACGTGGCGGACCGGGTGCGGGAGCGGCTCGGCCGCGGGGAGCAGGGCGGTCCGGCGTCCTCGTGACGGGCGCCGATCAGCAGGCCGCCGCTTCGAAGAGGGTGTGCATCGCGCGGCGCAGCCCGGTGATGTCGCGTACGGGCTCGGGAAATTCGAACCGGGCGTCGAAGCAGGCGTCGCGGCCGTCGACGAACCGAACCCGGAGCCCGAAGCGGTCGAGCGCGACCGGGACGGCGCCGAGCCGGTGCTCCGCGCAACCGCACTCGGCCCGGTCCCCGAGCAGCGCGGACAGCGTGGCCATCCGCTCGCTGTGCGCGGCGTGCAGATGCTGGAGCAGCTCGGCCTCATGGGCGACCAGCGGATCGGCGACGGCGTCCCGGAAGGCCTCCGGCTCCACCTCCTCGAACCCCCACAGGTCGTCGACCGACGCCTCCCCGGTCTCCAGCCGGAGGATCATCCGGCCGGGCTCCGCGAGCCCCGGCACGGCGGTGAGCCAGCCGGCGATCCGGGCGCGGCCGCGGATCCGGTGCGGGACCGAGACCGGGGCGACATCGGTGATCTCCAGCACAGCGGTCAGCTCGTCGCCCTGGGCGCGCGTCGCGGCCCGTACGACCGGGGAATCCACGGGGAAGCAGAGGAAGAGATCCCCCTCGGGACCGATGCTCCTGTCGGCCGGCATCAGCTGGTCCGGGTGGATCACCGACAGCCCCGGTACGAGCAGCACCGCGGAGCAGGTACTCTGTACGAGAGTTCGTGTGCGCTCGGCTGCTGACGGCATCCGAGTGTTTTCAAGCCCGCTGGGACGCGGCTGACCACGATCAGATCGGCCTTCCGTCGTAGCAGCACCTTCTGGTGTGCTGCCGCTGTCTGTGCTGTCCGTGACGTGTGTGGTGTTCCCAGGGCGAGACATGCGATCTCCTTGAGTAAGGTAAGCCTAACCTAACCTACAACGGAGGTCTGGAGAACGTGCCTAACCAGTCGCGTCCCAAGGTCAAGAAGTCGCGTGCCCTCGGCATCGCCCTGACGCCGAAGGCTGTCAAGTACTTCGAAGCCCGCCCCTACCCGCCGGGTGAGCACGGCCGTGGCCGCAAGCAGAACTCGGACTACAAGGTCCGTCTGCTCGAGAAGCAGCGTCTGCGTGCGCAGTACGACATCAGCGAGCGCCAGATGGCGCGCGCCTACGACCGCGCCCGTAAGGCCGAGGGCAAGACGGGCGAGGCGCTGGTCGTCGAGCTCGAGCGCCGCCTCGACGCCCTGGTCCTGCGTTCGGGCATCGCCCGCACCATCTACCAGGCCCGTCAGATGGTCGTCCACGGCCACATCGAGGTCAACGGTGGCAAGGTCGACAAGCCGTCCTTCCGCGTGCGCCCCGACGACGTCGTGCAGGTCCGCGAGCGCAGCCGCACCAAGGTCCCCTTCCAGGTGGCCCGCGAGGGTGGCTACGACACCGACGGCGAGACCCCGCGCTACCTCCAGGTGAACCTGAAGGCCCTGGCCTTCCGCCTGGACCGGGACCCGAACCGCAAGGAAATCCCGGTCATCTGCGACGAGCAGCTCGTCGTCGAGTACTACGCCCGCTGACGCAGGCGTAGCTCTCAACCGAGCTCGGGCCCGCCCCTCCTTGTTGTCCGGGAGGCGGCGGGCCTTCGCGTTTCCCCGGCCGCCCCGGCACCGGACGTCCCCTCCAGGGCCGTGCCGTCGCCCTCCCGGGCCACGCCGGGATCGTCCGGAACCGCACAGACGCCGGCCGGGCCCGGGCCGTCGGCCGCACCGGCGCCCAGCGCCCGTGCCACCGCCGCGGAGGCGTCCAGCCGGCGGCCCGAGAGCCGTTCCGCCTCGTAGCGCTCGTCGCCGAGCTCGCCCCGCGCCCGCCCCTCGCACTCGACCCGGGGCCCTCCGTAGTGGACGGAGCCGAACAGCGGCAGGCCCACCGACGGCCAGATCCGGTCCGCCGCGCCCTGGAGCACCGCCGCCTCCGCCGCGTCCCCCTCGACCACCGTGACGAGTGCCAGCAGCTCCAGCGAGAGGACCGTGCCGAGCAGATCGTGGAACGCGTGCGCGATGGACAGGGACTCCCCGAGCATTCGGCGCGCCCGCCCGCTCGCCCCGGACCGCAGCGCCGCGAAGCCCAGGACGTACAGCGCGTAGGCCAGAGCCCACCGCTCACCGTGGTCCTCGCAGATCTCGCGGACCTCGTCACAGATCGCCGCGGCCGTGTCCAGGTCCCCGCGGAACGCCACGGCCATGCCCAGCTCCACCTGGGCCATCAGCACATTGCTGTTCAGCTCGCCGATCTCCCGGTAGCGCCCGAGCGCGTCGCGCAGCAGCACCTCCGCGCGGACCGGGTCGTCCGTGACGATCGAGAGGCAGCCCGTGCGGTGCACGGCGTAGGCCACGGCGGTGGCGTCCCCCGAGTGCTCGCCCTCCTCGCGGCACTCCTGCAACGCCGACACCGCGCCGGCCGGGTCCCCCTGCAGCACGGAGACGTACCCGAGCACCCAGAGGGCCTTCAGCCTTGAGTGGTCGTACGGGGACTCCGCCTCCAGGACGTGGTCCAGCCAGTGGCGGCCCTCGGAGAGGCGTCCGCAGCCCACCCAGTAGAACCAGAGCGTGCCCGCCAGATACTGCGCGAGATGGACCTCCTCCGGGCTCTCCATCGAGCACTCCATCGCGCGGCGGAGGTTGGGCAGCTCGCAGTCGACCCGGGCGGCGGCCTCCGCCTGCCGGGGGCTGAACCAGTCGAGCTCGCACCAGGTGGCGAGCCCCAGATACCAGTCCCGGTGCCGCCGGCGCAGCCGCTCGGCGTCCCCGGTGGCGCGCAGCCACTCGGCGCCGTACTCCCGCACGGTGTCCAGCAGCCGGTAGCGGCTGCCGACGGCCGAGTCCTCACGCAGCACCACGGACTGCGCCAGCAGCTCGTCCAGCACATCCAGCACGGAGTCGACCGGCAGGTCGGGGCCGCTGCAGATGTACTCGACGGCCTCCAGGTCGAACTGTCCCGCGAACACGGAGAGCCGCGCCCACAGCAGCCGCTGCTCGGGAGTGCACAGCTCATGGCTCCAGCCGATGGCCGTCCGCAGCGTCTGGTGGCGGGGGAGTGCGCTCGGACTGCCGCCGGTCAGCAGCCGGAAACGGTCGTCGAGGCGGTGCAGCACCTGCTCCATCGTCAGGGCGCGCAGCCGCCCCGCGGCGAGCTCCAGAGCCAGCGGGATGCCGTCGAGACGGCTGCAGAGCTCCCGCGCGGTATCGAGGTCGCCGCCGGCCGGCCGGAACCCGGGGCGCACCGCGGCGGCGCGCAGGGTGAAGAGTTCCAGGGCGTCGTCGTCCGTCATCGGCAGCAGCGGGAACGCGAGTTCGCCGTCCACCCGCAGGGGGCGGCGCCCGGCGGCCAGCACCTGGAGCCGTGGGGCCCGGCGCAGCAACTCCCGTACGAGTTCGGCGCAGGTGTCGGCGAGATGCTCGAAGCCGTCGATCACGAGCAGGAGCCGGCGCTCCGCGCAGTGCTCGACCAGCACGGTGCGGGGCGGTTTGCTGGTGTGGTCGGTGAGTCCCAGCGCCTCGACCAGCGCGTGTTCGAGCAGGGCGGGGTCCTGGACGGCCGACAGCTCGGCGATCCAGACCCCATCGCAGTACCGTTTCTCCATCAGGGCTGCCGCCCTGGTCACGAAGCGGGTCTTGCCGACCCCGGCCACCCCCGCCACGGTGACGAGCCTCGACTGCCGCAGGAGCGGCTCGAGTTCGGCCAGTTCGTCGTCGCGTCCCACGAAGGTGTTCAGCTCGGCCGGGAGATTTCCGCGTACGGGGGCGGGCTCCGCGTCGTCGGGCGTAGGGCAGGGGCGCTGAGGGCGTCGCATGAAACACGCAGAGTACTGGCACATAAGCTCTCCGTACAATCTCCCCGCATCCGGACCCCCGCCGTCCGCCCGTAATGCGGTACGGCGTGCGACGCCCGGCGCGATAGGCTCGGGGGACGACGATCGGCAGTGGTGGCAGCACGCCGCCGGCCGAGCAGTGACAGGCAGGTACCGGCCGGGAGAGAGTTCCGGCCGATGCGGGCGACGAGCAGAGAGCGGTGCACTGTGTCCGGTGGAGAGGTGGCCGGCATCCTGGTGGCTGTCTTCTGGGCGATCCTGGTTTCCTTTCTCGCCGTAGTACTGGTGAGACTGGCCCAGACGCTCAGGGCGACCACCGCGCTGGTGGCGGACGTGACGGAGCAGGCGGTTCCGCTGCTCGCCGACGCCTCGGCCACGCTGCGATCCGCGCAGACCCAGCTGGACAAGGTCGACGCCATCGCGAGCGACGTCCAGGAGGTCACCTCCAACGCCTCGGCGCTCTCCACCACCGTCGCGTCGACCTTCGGCGGACCGCTCGTGAAGGTCGCCGCGTTCGGCTACGGCGTGCGGCAGGCGATCGGCCGCCGTACCGCCGCGGAGCCCGAGCCCGACAAGGCCCGCCGGACCTCCCGCCGCACCGTGATTGTCGGCCGTACCGTGCCGTCCGCCCGTGACAGGAAGCGGAACGGCCGAAGCTCCCGCGGACAGAAGGACTGATCCAGCGATGTTCCGCCGTACGTTCTGGTTCACCGCCGGCGCAGCCGCCGGTGTCTGGGCCACCACCAAGGTCAACCGCAAGATCCGGCAGCTGACCCCCGAGAGCCTCGCGGCGCAGGCCGCCGACAAGGCGCTCGAGGCAGGTCACAAGCTGAAGGACTTCGCCCTCGACGTGCGTGAGGGCATGGTCAGGCGCGAGGCCGAACTGGGCGGGGCGCTCGGCATCGAGGCGCCGGCCGACCCCGAACCCGCCCTCCACCGAACACTCCCCTACAACTCGAACAACCGGAATGAGGACCACTAATGGAGTCGGCTGAAATTCGCCGCCGCTGGCTGAGCTTCTTCGAGGAGCGCGGTCACACCGTCGTGCCTTCGGCGTCGCTCATCGCGGACGACCCGACTCTGCTGCTGGTCCCCGCGGGCATGGTTCCCTTCAAGCCCTACTTCCTCGGTGAGGTCAAGCCGCCCGCCCCGCGCGTCACCAGCGTGCAGAAGTGCGTGCGTACGCCGGACATCGAAGAGGTCGGCAAGACCACCCGGCACGGCACGTTCTTCCAGATGTGCGGGAACTTCTCCTTCGGTGACTACTTCAAGGAAGGGGCCATCCAGTTCGCCTGGGAGGCCCTCACCAACTCCGTGGCGGACGGCGGCTTCGGCCTCGACCCGGAGCGCCTCTGGATCACCGTCTACCTCGACGACGACGAGGCCGAGCAGATCTGGCGCGAGAAGATCGGCGTCCCGGCCGAGCGCATCCAGCGCCTGGGCAAGAAGGACAACTTCTGGTCCATGGGCGTCCCCGGCCCCTGCGGCCCGTGCTCCGAGATCAACTACGACCGCGGCCCGGAGTTCGGCGTCGAGGGCGGCCCCGCCGTCAATGACGAGCGCTACGTGGAGATCTGGAACCTGGTCTTCATGCAGTACGTGCGGGGTGCCGGCGACGGCAAGGAGGACTTCCCGATCATCGGTGACCTGCCGTCGAAGAACATCGACACCGGTCTCGGCCTGGAACGCCTCGCCATGATCCTGCAGGGCGTACAGAACATGTACGAGACCGACACCCTGCGCGTCGTCATGGACAAGGCCACCGAGCTGACCGGCGTGCGCTACGGCGCCGAGCAGGGGTCCGACGTCTCCCTCCGCGTCGTCGCCGACCACATCCGCACGTCGGTGATGCTCATCGGCGACGGCGTCACCCCGGGCAACGAGGGCCGTGGCTACGTCCTGCGCCGCATCATGCGCCGGGCCATCCGCAACATGCGGCTCATGGGCGCCACGGGCCCGGTCGTCCGTGAGCTCGTCGACGTCGTCGTCGACACCATGGGGCAGCAGTACCCGGAGCTGATCACCGACCGCAAGCGCATCGAGACCGTCGCCCTCGCCGAGGAAGCCGCCTTCCTGAAGGCCCTCAAGGGCGGGACGAACATCCTCGACACCGCCGTCACCGAGACCAAGGCCTCCGGTGGCAAGGTCCTGGCCGGCGACAAGGCGTTCCTGCTCCACGACACCTGGGGCTTCCCGATCGACCTCACCCTGGAGATGGCCGCCGAACAGGGCCTCTCGGTCGACGAGGACGGCTTCCGCCGCCTGATGAAGGAGCAGCGGGAGCGCGCCAAGGCCGACGCCAAGGCCAAGAAGACGGGTCACGCCGACCTGTCCGCCTACCGCGAGGTCGCCGACAACTCCGGCGTCACGGAGTTCACCGGTTACACCTCCACCGAGGGTGAGTCGAAGATCGTCGGCCTGCTCGTCGACGGCGTTCCCTCGCCCGCGGCCACTGAGGGCGACGAGGTCGAGGTCGTCCTCGACCGCACCCCCTTCTACGCCGAGGGCGGCGGCCAGCTCGCCGACCAGGGCCGCATCCGGCTCGACAGCGGCGCCGTCATCCAGATCCGCGACGTGCAGCAGCCCGTGCCGGGCGTCTCGGTCCACAAGGGCTCGGTCCAGGTCGGCGAGGTGACGGTCGGCGCCTCCGCCTACGCCGCCATCGACAACACCCGCCGCCGCGCCATCGCCCGCGCCCACAGCGCCACGCACCTCACGCACCAGGCGCTGCGCGACGCGCTCGGCCCGACCGCCGCCCAGGCCGGCTCGGAGAACTCGCCGGGCCGCTTCCGCTTCGACTTCGGCTCGCCCGCCGCCGTACCCGGCACGGTCCTCACCGACGTCGAGCAGAAGATCAACGAGGTCCTCTCGCGGGAGCTCGACGTCCAGGCCGAGGTCATGTCCATCGACGACGCCAAGAAGCAGGGCGCCATCGCGGAGTTCGGCGAGAAGTACGGCGAGCGGGTCCGCGTCGTCACCATCGGCGACTTCTCCAAGGAGCTGTGCGGCGGTACGCACGTCCACAACACCTCCCAGCTGGGCCTGGTGAAGCTGCTCGGCGAGTCTTCCATCGGTTCGGGTGTGCGCCGCATCGAGGCCCTGGTCGGCGTCGACGCGTACAACTTCCTCGCCAAGGAGCACACGGTCGTCGCCCAGCTCCAGGAGCTGCTCAAGGGCCGCCCCGAGGAGCTCCCCGAGAAGATCTCCGGCATGCTCGGCAAGCTGAAGGACGCCGAGAAGGAGATCGAGAAGTTCCGCGCGGAGAAGGTCCTGGCGGCCGCCGCCGGGCTCGTGGAGTCGGCCAAGGACGTGCGTGGCGTCGCCCTGGTCACCGGGCAGGTGCCGGACGGCACCACGGCCGACGACCTGCGCAAGCTGGTCCTGGACGTGCGCGGGCGCATCCAGGGCGGCCGGCCGGCCGTCGTGGCCCTGTTCACCACGGCCAACGGCCGCCCGCTGACGGTCATCGCCACCAACGAGGCGGCCCGCGAGCGCGGCCTCAAGGCCGGTGAGCTGGTGCGCACCGCCGCCAAGACCCTCGGTGGCGGTGGCGGTGGCAAGCCGGACGTCGCCCAGGGCGGCGGCCAGAACCCGGACGCCATCGGCGACGCCGTCGCCGCTGTCGAACGCCTCGTCACCGAGACGGCGTGACGTCCGGCATGTCGCAGATGCGCCGTGGACGCCGACTCGCCGTCGACGTCGGTGACGCCCGTATCGGGGTCGCTTCGTGCGACCCCGACGGGATCCTCGCCACGCCGGTGGAGACCGTGCCGGGACGCGACGTCCCGGCCGCCCACCGGCGGCTCGGGCAGATCGTCGCGGAGTACGAGCCGATCGAGGTCATCGTCGGGCTGCCCCGGTCCCTGGGCGGCGGTGAGGGCCCGGCTGCTGCCAAGGTCCGCGCTTTCGCGCAGGTGTTCGCCCAGGCGATCGCGCCAATTCCTGTTCGTCTTCTGGACGAGAGGATGACCACAGTGACGGCCACTCAGGGGCTACGCGCTTCGGGCGTGAAGTCCAAGAAGGGCCGGTCTGTCATCGACCAGGCTGCCGCTGTGGTGATCCTTCAGAACGCTCTGGAGTCCGAACGGGCGTCAGGCACCGCACCTGGCGAGGGCGTCGAGGTGGCTGCCTGATCGCGATACGGTAACGTTCCGCGCGATGCGCCGGTGTTCGAACAGACACCGCACAGCAAAGCGAAGAGACGGAGCGTCGTCTCGCGGCTCAAGGGGACCGATGACTGAGTATGGCCGGGGCTCCGGCTCCGAACCGTGGCATCCCGAGGACCCCTTGTACGGGGACCAGGGATGGGGAGGCCAGCAGGCTGCCCACGGCCAGAGCCAGTACGAAGGCCAGCAGCAGCCCTACGCCCAGGACCCGTACGCCCAGCAGGGCTACCAGCAGGATCCGTACGCGCAGCAGCCGCAGCACCAGCACGACCCGTACACGCAGCAGCCGCAGCACCAGCACGACCCGTACACGCAGCAGCCGCAGCAGCCGTACGGCGCGCCGCAGGACCCGTACGCCCAGCAGCAGCCGTACGACGGTGGCTGGGACACCGGCCAGCAGGCGGCGATGCCGTACGGGGCGCAGCAGCCCCCGTACGGCAACAACCCCGGCTACGGCGAGCAGGGCGACTACTACGGCACTCCCGAGGCCTACCCTCCGCCGCAGCCCCCGGGGCGTCGCGAGGAGCCCGCGCAGCAGCAGAGTCCGGACTGGGATCCGGAGGTGCCGCAGGAGGAGACGCATCCCTTCTTCACAGGCGTGGACGCACCGGCCGACGCCCGCGGTTCCGGGGATGACGGCGAGTACGACGACGACCCGCGCGAGTCCCGCCGGGGCGGCGGCGAGCGCCGCGGCAAGGGCAAGAAGAAGAGCCGTAACGGCTGCGCGTGCCTGGGCGTCGCGGCGGTCCTCGTCGGCGGCCTCGGGGGAGTGGGCTACTTCGGCTACTCGTACTACCAGGGTCAGTTCGGGGAGGCCCCGGACTACGCGGGCTCCGGCACGGGCACGGTCGAGGTGGAGATCCCCGAAGGCGCCCTGGGCTACGAGATCGCGAACATCCTGAAGAAGGCGGGCGTCGTCAAATCCGTCGATGCCTTCGTCTCGGCGCAGAACGGGAATCCCAAGGGTGGCTCCTTGCAGGCCGGTGTCTATCTCCTGAAGGAGAAGATGTCCGCCGACAGTGCTGTCGAACTGATGCTGAACCCGAAGAGCCAGAACGCGCTGGTTATTCCCGAGGGTACGAGCACCATCGGCATCTATGGGGCGATCGACAAGAGGCTCGAGCTGAAGGCCGGCACTACGGCCAAGGTCGCGAAGGCGAAGGCCGAGAGCCTCGGACTTCCTGAATGGGCAGACGACGATCCCGAGGTCAAGGATCCGCTGGAAGGTTTCCTCTTCCCGGCCGCCTACGCGGTTCCCAAGGACTCGAAGCCCGAGGACGCCCTCAAAAAGATGGTGACCCGGGCTAACAAGGAGTACGGGAAGCTTGATCTCGAGCAGAACGCGAAAAAGCTTAATCTGGACTCGCCGCTCGACGTCATCACTGTCGCGAGCCTTGTTCAGGAAGAGGGCAAGTACAAGCACGATTTCGACAAGGTTGCGAGGGTCGTCTACAACCGGCTCAAGCCGGACAACCTCGAAACCGTCGGCAGGCTCGAATTCGACTCCACGGTCAATTACATCCGGGACGAGAGCACGCTGGACGTGGGAGCCGTCGACGACCTGCGGAAGATTGACGATCCGTACAACACGTACAGCATCAAGGGGCTCCCGCTCGGCCCGATCACCAACCCTGGCGCTGACGCGCTCCAGTCGGCGCTCAACCCCGCGTCCGGCCCCTGGTACTACTTCGTCTCCGTCACCGAGGACAAGACGCTGTTCGCGGTGACGAACGAGGAGCACGAGCGCAACCGCGAGAAGTACGAAGAGAACAAGGCAGACCAGTGAGTACAACCCGCAGGGCAGCCGTCCTCGGCTCGCCCATCGCCCACTCCCTCTCGCCCGTCCTGCACCGCGCCGCGTACGCGGAGCTCGGCCTGGAGAACTGGTCGTACGAGCGTTTCGACGTGGACGAGGCGGCTCTCCCCGGCTTCGTCGAGGGGCTGGACTCCTCCTGGGCGGGGCTCTCCCTGACCATGCCGCTGAAGCGGGCGATCATCCCGCTGCTGGACGGCATCAGCGACACGGCGGCGTCGGTCGAGACCGTCAACACCGTGATCTTCGCCAAGGACGGCCGGCGCGTCGGCGACAACACCGATATCCCCGGGATGGTCGCCGCCCTGCACGAACGCGGGCTCGAGAAGGTCGAGTCCGCCGCAGTGCTCGGCGCCGGAGCCACGGCGTCCTCGGCGCTGGCCGCCCTCTCCGTGATCTGTACCGGCCCGGTCACCGCGTACGTGCGCAGTGCTGCACGGGCCGACGAGATGCGTGGCTGGAGCGAGCGCCTCGGTCTCGACGTCAGGATCGCGGACTGGGCCAGGGCCGACGAGGCCCTGCGCGCACCCCTCGTGATCGCCACTACGCCGGCCGGCACGACGGACGCCCTGGCGGACGCCGTCCCGACCGCACCCGGCACCTTGTTCGACGTGCTGTACGAGCCCTGGCCGACGGTCCTCGCCTCTCGCTGGTCGGCGGCCGGGGGGACGGTCGTCGGGGGGCTCGACCTCCTCGTCCACCAGGCGGTTCTCCAGGTCGAGCAGATGACCGGACGGACCCCCGGCCCGCTCGGTGTCATGCGGGCGGCCGGGGAGCAGGCACTCGCGGCACGGGAACGCCGGTAGGCCCGTCCGAATCGGGCCGTGAAACGTCCGTCTGCTGGACCGGCGGCCGGTCGGCCCTCCCGATCGTGGGAGGATCGGGGGCGGCGGGCCAGGGCCGCGCACCCGGTCGCGCCGTTGCAGTTACAGGCGCGAGCATGAGGAGCACCGTTGAGCAGGTTGCGCTGGCTGACCGCCGGAGAGTCGCACGGCCCCGCACTGGTGGCGACGCTGGAGGGTCTTCCCGCCGGTATCCCCGTCACCACGGAGATGGTGGCGGACGCGCTCGCCAGGCGACGGCTCGGTTACGGGCGCGGCGCCCGGATGAAGTTCGAGCGGGACGAGGTCACCTTCCTCGGCGGTGTCCGGCACGGCCTGACGATGGGCTCTCCCGTCGCGGTCATGGTGGGCAACACCGAGTGGCCCAAGTGGGAGCAGGTCATGTCGGCCGACCCGGTCGACCCCGACGTACTGGCCGCGCAGGCCCGTAACGCCCCGCTGACCCGCCCCAGGCCCGGTCACGCCGACCTGGCCGGGATGCAGAAGTACGGCTTCGACGAGGCCCGGCCGATCCTGGAGCGCGCCAGCGCCCGGGAGACCGCGGCCCGTGTCGCCCTCGGCGCCGTCGCCCGGTCCTACCTCAAGGAGACCGCGGGCATCGAGATCGTCTCCCACGTCGTCGAGCTGGCCGCGGCCAAGGCGCCCTACGGCGTCTACCCCAAGCCCTCCGACGTCGAGCGGCTCGACGCCGACCCCGTGCGCTGCCTGGACGCCGACGCGTCGAAGGCGATGGTCGCGGAGATCGACCAGGCCCACAAGGACGGCGACACCCTCGGCGGAGTCGTCGAGGTGCTCGCCTACGGCGTCCCCGTCGGCCTCGGCTCGCACGTCCACTGGGACCGCAGGCTCGACGCCCGTCTCGCCGCCGCGCTGATGGGCATCCAGGCCATCAAGGGCGTCGAGGTCGGCGACGGCTTCGACCTCGCCCGGGTGCCGGGCTCCAAGGCACACGACGAGATCGTGGCCACCGAGGACGGGATCAGGCGCACCTCCGGCCGCTCCGGCGGCACCGAGGGCGGGCTGACCACCGGTGAGCTGCTGCGGGTCCGCGCGGCGATGAAGCCCATCGCCACCGTGCCCCGCGCGCTCGCCACGGTCGACGTCGTCACCGGCGAGGCGGCCAAGGCCCACCACCAGCGTTCCGACGTGTGCGCCGTTCCGGCCGCCGGGATCGTCGCCGAGGCGATGGTCGCCCTGGTGCTGGCCGACGCGGTGGCGGAGAAGTTCGGCGGCGACAGCGTCGCCGAGACCCACCGCAACGTGCAGTCGTACCTCTCCCACCTCCAGATCCGGTGAGCGGCCCGCTGATCGTCCTGGTGGGCCCGATGGGGGTGGGCAAGTCCACGGTGGGCGCGCTGCTCGCCGACCGGCTGGGCAGCACCTACCGCGACACCGACGCGGACGTCGTGGCCACGGCGGGCAAGGCCATCCCGGAGATCTTCTTCGACGAAGGCGAGGAGCGTTTCCGCGCTCTCGAACAGCAGGCGGTGCGGGACGCGATCGAGCGGCACACCGGCGTCCTCGCCCTCGGCGGCGGCGCGGTGCTCGACGCGGAGACCCGTGCCCTGCTCGCAGGCCGCCGGGTCGTCTATCTCTCCATGGATGTGGACGAGGCCGTCCGGAGGGTCGGGCTGAACACCGCCCGCCCCCTTCTCGCCGTCAACCCGCGACGGCAGTGGCGCGAGCTCATGGACGCCCGGCGCCCTCTCTACGAAGAGGTGGCGGCCGTCACCGTCGCCACCGACGAACGCGCTCCGGAAGAGGTCGCCCAGGCGATCCTCGACGCACTGGAGCTGCCGGAGCGTACAGGCGGGCCCGTACCGTCCGACCAGGAGAAGACACGCATGACCGAGCAGGGCACCACACGCATCCAGATCGCCGGCACGGCAGGCACCGACCCGTACGAGGTGCTCGTCGGCCGCCAGCTCCTCGATGAGCTGCCGAATCTCATCGGTGACCGTGCCAAGCGGGTCGCCGTCCTGCACCCCGAGGCGCTCGCCGAGACCGGCGAGGCGGTCCGTGAGGACCTCGCCTCCCAGGGCTACGAGGCCATCGCGATCCAGCTGCCGAACGCCGAGGAGGCCAAGACCGTCGAGGTCGCGGCCTACTGCTGGAAGGCGCTCGGCCAGACCGGCTTCACCCGCACCGACGTCATCGTCGGCATCGGCGGCGGCGCCACCACCGACGTCGCGGGCTTCGTCGCCGCCTCCTGGCTGCGCGGGGTGCGCTGGATCGCCGTACCGACGACCGTGCTCGGCATGGTCGACGCGGCGGTCGGCGGCAAGACCGGCATCAACACCGCCGAGGGCAAGAACCTCGTGGGCGCCTTCCACCCGCCGGCCGGTGTGCTCTGCGACCTCGCCGCGCTGGACTCGCTGCCGGTCCACGACTACGTCTCCGGCATGGCCGAGATCATCAAGGCCGGTTTCATCGCCGACCCGGTCATCCTCGATCTCGTGGAGGCCGACCCCCAGGGCGCCCGTACGCCCGCCGGGCCGCACACCGCGGAGCTGATCGAGCGTTCCATCCGGGTCAAGGCCGAGGTCGTCTCCAGCGACCTCAAGGAGTCCGGCCTGAGGGAGATCCTCAACTACGGCCACACCCTCGCCCACGCCATCGAGAAGAACGAGCGCTACAAGTGGCGCCACGGGGCGGCCGTCTCGGTCGGCATGGTCTTCGCCGCGGAGCTGGGCCGGCTCGCGGGACGCCTCGACGACGCCACCGCCGACCGGCACCGCGCCGTCCTGGAGTCCGTCGGGCTGCCGCTCACCTACCGCGGTGACCAGTGGCCCAAGCTCCTGGAGAACATGAAGGTCGACAAGAAGTCCCGCGGCGACCTGCTGCGCTTCATCGTCCTGGACGGCATCGGCAAGCCCACCGTGCTGGAGGGCCCCGACCCGGCCGTCCTGCTCGCCGCCTACGGGGAGGTCTCCGCATGACGACCCGCAGGGTCTTCGTGCTCAACGGCCCGAACCTCGGACGTCTCGGCTCCCGCGAGCCCGACGTGTACGGGGCCACGTCCTACGCCGGTCTGGTCGACACCTGCCAGGCCCTCGGCAAGGAACTCGGGTTCGACGTCGACGTCCGCGAGACCAATGACGAGGGCGAACTGATCCGCTGGCTCCACGAGGCGGCGGACGGTTCGATTCCGGTCGTCCTCAACCCCGGCGCCTTCACGCACTATTCGTACGGAATGCGGGACGCGGCCGCCCAGCGCACCGCCCCGCTGATCGAGGTGCACATCTCGAATCCGTACGCGCGAGAGGAGTTCCGCCACACCTCGGTGGTCGCCCCGGTGGCCACCGGGACCGTGGCGGGCTTCGGAATCGGTTCCTACCGGCTGGCCCTGCGGGCGCTGGCCGACGAACTGACGGACTGACACCGGGCACTTCGTACCTCCCCCGCCCGTTCACCGAGTGGCGGCCGGGGGAGGTACGGTTGCCGTCGACCAGCGCCAGTTGCCTGTACGAGACGGAGTGGCACGGGATGCAGCACGCAGTGGGGGCTCCGCTGCCGCCGCCCCAGGGTCCCGGGAACGGGCCGTGGACGCACCAGGCCCAGCACCAGGCCCAGCACCAGGCCCAGCACCAGGCCCAGCACCAGGGCCACCCCGGCCAGGCGGGGCCGCCTCCTCCTCACATGGCTCCCGGGCCCCAGCCGCAGGCGCCTGTGCCACAGCACGCCCCGGTGCCGCCCTCCCGGGAGACCACCGGGCACATCCAGCTGCCGCCCGGCGGTCCCGTCCCGCTGCCCGCGCCGCCCGCCGATGCGGGCACCGGAGCGGCGACCCTGGCCGTGCTGCTGATCGGGCCCGCAGGAGCGGGAAAGACCACGGTCGCCAAGCTCTGGGCGGGCCGCCGCCAGGTCCCCACCGCGCACGTCTCGCTGGACGACGTCCGCGAATGGGTCTGCTCCGGATTCGCCGACCCGCAGGCAGGGTGGAACGACCACTCCGAGGCCCAGTACCGCCTGGCCCGGCGCACCTGTGGCTTCGCCGCCCGTAATTTCCTGGCCAACGGCATCTCCTGCATCCTCGACGACGCCGTCTTCCCCGACCGGCCCGTCGTGGGCCTCGGCGGCTGGAAGCGCCACGTGGGCCCCGGGCTGCTGCCCGTGGTCCTCCTGCCCGGCCTGGAGGTCGTCCTGGAGCGCAACGCGGCACGCAGCGGGAACCGCAGGCTCTCCGACGAGGAAGTCGCCAGGATCCACGGCCGCATGGCCGGCTGGTACGGCTCCGGCCTGCCGATCATCGACAACTCCACCTACGACGTCGAGACGACCGCGCGGGTCCTGGACGACGTCCTGGCCCGCTCCATAGCCAGCCCTCCGGCCTGGTAACGGCCGCGCGGTCCCCGGTCGGGTGCGCTGACCGGGCGGGGCCCGGCCCGCGCTCGTAGGCTCGGGAACATGTCAGAGGTGTACGCCGTCCGACGCGGGCAGCTGCGTGACCGGTACGCCGCCGCCGGATCCGCGGCCGCCCTGGTCTCCCGCCCCGCCAACGTCCGCTATCTCGCGGGCGGGGCCCCGCCCGGCGCCGTGCTGCTGCTCGGCCCCGGCGAGGATGTCCTGCTCTCCCCCCGCGCGCCGACCGGGGACCCCGCCCACGGGCGCCCCGACGAGGGGCTGCGACTGACCGTCCTCCCCGACGCCGACAGCGACCCGGTGGTCGCGGCGGCCGAGCTCGCCGCTCGCCTGCACGCCGAGTCCCTGTCGGTCGAGGAACACGACCTGACGGTCTCCCGCCACCGCGCCATGAGTTCCGTCGCGCCCCGCCTGCGCCTCGGTGACCTGGGCAGCACGGTGGAGCAGCTTCGTCTCGTGAAGGACGAGGAGGAGATCGCCTGCCTGCGGATCGCCGCGGAGATCACCGACCAGGCGCTGGGCGAG
This sequence comes from Streptomyces sp. NBC_01166, assembly GCF_045039765.1. Classification (NCBI taxonomy): domain Bacteria; kingdom Bacillati; phylum Actinomycetota; class Actinomycetes; order Kitasatosporales; family Streptomycetaceae; genus Streptomyces; species Streptomyces sp. NBC_01166. Next base: position 1,586,431 of record NZ_CP108613.1, on the reverse strand, counting down.
CTCCTCGAATCCATCCTGGTGGGACGCACGGAACGCCACCTCGCCCTGGAGCTGGAGCGCCGGCTGGTGGACCACGGTGCCGACGGCCCGGCCTTCGCCACCTCGGTGGGGACGGGCCCCCACTCCGGTCTGGGGCGCCACCGGCCCACCGACCGCAGGGTCGAGGAGGGTGATTTCCTCTCCGTCTGTCTGGGAGCGAACTACCGCGGCTACCGCTGCGAGATCGGCCGCACCTTCGTCATCGGGACCAGTCCCGCGGACTGGCAGATCGAGCTCTACGACCTTGTTTTCGCCGCTCAGAGGGCCGGCAGGGAGGCTCTCGCCCCCGGTGCCGCCTACCGCGACGTGGACCGCGCGGCCCGCCATCTCCTGGACTCCGCGGGTCACGCGGACTGCCTCCAGCCCAGCACCGGGCACGGGGTCGGACTCGAAATCGACGAGGACCCGCAGTTGGCACCGACAGCCATGGGTAAACTGGACGCTTGTGTGCCGGTCACCGTCGAACCGGGGGTCCACCTCCCGGGCCGGGGCGGTGTCCGGATCGATGACACGCTCGTCGTGCGCCCCGAGGCGGACGGCGGACCCGAGCTACTCACCATTACGACCAAGGAGCTGCTCGCGCTCTAGGGGAACTCCTCGCGGAGGACTCCGGGCGCGCATCCTTTGTCGTCCACCAGCTTCAGTCCAGGAGATTCCGCAACCGTGGCTTCCACGAACGACCTCAAGAACGGCCTGGTGCTCAAGCTCGACGGAGGCCAGCTCTGGTCCGTCGTCGAGTTCCAGCACGTCAAGCCCGGCAAGGGCCCCGCCTTCGTGCGCACCAAGCTCAAGAACGTGCTCTCCGGCAAGGTCGTCGACAAGACGTTCAACGCCGGCGTGAAGGTCGAAACGGCCACCATCGACCGCCGGGACATGCAGTTCTCGTACATGGACGGCGAGTACTTCGTCTTCATGGACATGGACACGTACGACCAGCTCATGGTCGACCGCAAGGCCGTCGGCGACGCCGCCAACTTCCTGATCGAGGGCTTCACCGCCTCCGTGGCGCAGCACGAGGGCGAGGTGCTCTACGTCGAGCTGCCCGCCGCGGTCGAGCTGACCATCCAGCACACCGACCCGGGCGTCCAGGGCGACCGCTCCACCGGTGGCTCCAAGCCCGCCACCCTGGAGACCGGTTACGAGATCGGTGTCCCGCTCTTCATCACCACCGGCGAGAAGATCAAGGTCGACACCCGTACGGGCGACTACCTCGGCCGGGTGAACAGCTAACCGTGGCTGCCCGGAACAAGGCCCGCAAGCGCGCCTTCCAGATCCTTTTCGAGGCCGACCAGCGCGGTGAGTCCGTGCAGACGGTCCTCGCGGACTGGGTACGGCTCTCGCGGACCGATGACCGTCAGCCGCCGGTCGGTGAATTCACGATGGAGCTGGTCGAGGGGTACGCGCAGTACGCGGACCGGATCGACGACCTCATCGTCACCTATGCCGTGGACTGGGAGATCGACCGCATGCCGGTCGTCGACCGGAGCATCCTGCGGCTCGGGGCGTACGAGCTGATCTGGATGGACTCGACCCCGGACGCCGTGGTGATCGACGAGGCGGTCCAGCTCGCCAAGGAGTTCTCCACGGACGACTCCCCGGCCTTCGTGAACGGCCTGCTGGCCCGGTTCAAGGACCTCAAGCCGAATCTCCGCCGGGAGCAGTAGCCTCCGGCGGCGACAGAGCCGAACGAAGGGCCCACGGTCGCACGCGACCGTGGGCCCTTCGGCGTGTCCGCCCCGGCTGCGGCGGAACGGGCCGGGACATGAGAACGCCGGGCCGGCGGAGTCCTCAGGACTCCGCCGGCCCGGCGGCAGGCTCTACGTGGTGCTGGTGGTCAGCCCTCGTCGTGGGCCACGGCGCGACGCGCGTCGGCGTCCAGCACGCCCCAGCTGATCAGCTGCTCCGTGAGCACGGACGGCGACTGGTCGTAGATCACGGCCAGGGTGCGCAGGTCGTCCTGGCGGATGGACAGCACCTTGCCGTTGTAGTCGCCACGCTGGCTCTGGATCGTCGCCGCGTAACGCTGCAGCGGTCCGGCCTTCTCCGGCGGCACGTGGGCGAGGCGCTCGAGGTCGAGGACCAGCTTCGGCGGCGGCTCGGCGGCACCGCCAGGAGTCGTACCGGGCAGGAGCTCCTGCACCGGGACGCCGTAGAAGTCGGCCAGCTCGGCAAGGCGCTGAACGGTCACGGCGCGGTCGCCGCGCTCGTAGGAACCGACCACGACGGCCTTCCAGCGGCCCTGCGACTTCTCCTCCACGCCGTGGAGGGAGAGGCCCTGCTGGGTGCGGATGGCGCGGAGCTTGGCCCCGAGCTGCTTTGCGTATTCGCTGGACATAAGGCTCCCCGGACGCTGGAACATTCTGCGGCTGGGCCGCGTGGCTGGTAACTCACTGTGAGGTTACGCAGCGTTACTTGGCTGCGTCAAGCCGAAAGGTCCGGACTGCGGCCTCCCGGGGGCGGGGCCAGGGCCTCGCACAAGCCCTGGTAACGTGGATGACGCAATTTCGACGTCCTTTAACGTCCGTCCAGTGAGGCGGAGAAGGAGGTCCGTTTCTTATGGACGCACAGCATGACCACACCGGCAATGCGGCACGCCCCGTTCTCGAGGCTCCCGACATCGCCCGGGTACTGACCCGAATCGCCCACGAGATCGTCGAACGCGCCAGGGGCGCCGACGACGTGGTGCTCCTCGGCATCCCGACACGAGGGGTCTTCCTCGCCCGTCGGCTCGCCGGAAAGCTCGAAGAGATCACCGGCCGGAAGACGCCGGTCGGGTCACTCGACATCACGATGTACCGCGACGATCTGCGGATGCGCCCGGCGCGTGCCCTCGCGCGCACCGAGATCCCCGGTGAGGGCATCGAGGGCAGCCTCGTCGTGCTCGTCGACGACGTGCTCTTCTCCGGCCGCACGATCCGCGCCGCACTCGACGCGCTCGGCGACATCGGCCGGCCCCGTGCCGTACAGCTCGCGGTCCTCGTCGACCGGGGCCACCGCGAGCTCCCGATCCGTGCCGACTACGTCGGCAAGAACCTCCCCACGTCGCTGCGGGAGACGGTCAAGGTCCAGCTCGCCGAGGAGGACGGCCGCGACGCCGTGCTGCTCGGTGTCAAGCAGACCGTCCCGGCAGGCGAGCAGTAGCCGAGTCCCGTCCTGTGCGCCCGAAAGGCCGCACGGCTGCTTCAGCACGCCCGCCTGCCTGATCCCTCCACCCTTCACGGAGACTCCCAGATGCTGCGCCCTCCCGGGGACAACCCCCGGACACCCCGCCACCTCATCTCGGCCGCAGACCTCACCCGCGACGACGCCGTCCTGATCCTCGACACCGCCGAGGAGATGGCGAGGGTCGCGGACCGGCCGATCAAGAAGCTTCCCACCCTGCGTGGACGAACGGTCGTCAACCTCTTCTTCGAGGACTCGACCCGGACGCGGATCTCGTTCGAGGCCGCCGCCAAGCGCCTCTCCGCCGACGTCATCAACTTCTCCGCCAAGGGCTCGTCCGTCTCCAAGGGCGAGTCGCTCAAGGACACCGCCCTGACCCTGGAGGCCATGGGCGCCGACGCCGTCGTCATCCGGCACGGCGCCTCCGGAGCCCCGTACCGCCTCGCGACCTCGGGCTGGATCGACAGCGCCGTCGTCAACGCGGGTGACGGCACGCACGAGCACCCCACCCAGGCACTGCTCGACGCGTTCACGATGCGCCGCAGGCTGGTGGGCCCCGACGCGGGCATCGGCCGCGACCTCGAAGGCCGCCGGATCACGATCGTCGGCGACATCCTGCACAGCCGCGTGGCCCGCTCCAACGTGCACCTGCTGCACACGCTCGGTGCGCACGTCACCCTGGTGGCCCCGCCCACCCTCGTGCCCGTAGGCGTCGAGCAGTGGCCCTGCGACGTCAGCTACCGCCTCGACGACGTGCTGCCGAAGTCCGACGCCGTCATGATGCTCCGTGTGCAGCGCGAGCGGATGAACGCCGCCTACTTCCCGACCGAGCGCGAGTACTCCCGCCGCTACGGCCTGGACGGCGAACGCATGGCTCGGATGCCCGAGCACGCCATCGTGATGCACCCCGGCCCGATGGTCCGCGGCATGGAGATCACCGCCGAGGTCGCGGACTCCGACCGCTGCACCGCCGTCGAACAGGTCGCGAACGGCGTCTCCACCCGCATGGCCGTCCTGTACCTGCTGCTGGGCGGTTCCGAGACCGCCCTGCCGTCCGCCTCCGCCCGTACCGAGGAGAACAAGTAACCATGAGCAAGATCCTGATCCGCGGTGCGAAGGTCCTCGGCGGCGAGCCGCAGGACGTCCTCATCGACGGCGAGACGGTCGCGGAGACCGGCACCGGCATCGAGGCGGGCGACGCCACCGTGATCGAGGCGGCAGGCCGGATCCTGCTGCCCGGCCTCGTCGACCTGCACACCCACCTGCGTGAGCCCGGCCGCGAGGACTCCGAGACCGTCCTCACCGGGACCAGGGCGGCCGCGGTCGGCGGCTTCACCGCCGTCCACGCCATGGCCAACACCTTCCCCGTCGCCGACACCGCCGGCGTCGTCGAGCAGGTCTGGCGGCTCGGCAGGGAGTCCGGCTACTGCGACGTGCAGCCCGTCGGCGCCGTCACCGTCGGCCTGGAGGGCAAGCAGCTCGCCGAGCTCGGCGCCATGCACGACTCCGCCGCCGGGGTGAAGGTCTTCTCCGACGACGGCAAGTGCGTCGACGACGCCGTGATCATGCGCCGCGCACTGGAGTACGTGAAGGCCTTCGACGGTGTCGTCGCCCAGCACGCCCAGGAGCCCCGCCTCACCGAGGGCGCCCAGATGAACGAGGGCGTCGTCTCGGCCGAGCTCGGCCTCGGCGGCTGGCCCGCCGTCGCCGAGGAGTCGATCATCGCGCGCGACGTCCTCCTCGCCGCCCACGTCGGCTCCCGGGTCCACATCTGCCACCTGTCGACCGCCGGCTCCGTGGAGATCGTCCGCTGGGCCAAGTCCAAGGGCTGGAACGTCACCGCAGAGGTCACCCCGCACCACCTGCTCCTCACCGACGAGCTCGTACGGACGTACAACCCGGTCTACAAGGTGAACCCGCCGCTGCGTACCGAGGCCGACGTCATGGCCCTGCGCGAGGCCCTCGCCGACGGCACCATCGACTGTGTGGCCACCGACCACGCGCCCCACCCGCACGAGGACAAGGACTGCGAGTGGGCCGCCGCCGCCATGGGCATGGTGGGCCTGGAGACCGCGCTCTCCGTGGTCCAGCAGACGATGGTGGACACCGGTCTCCTCGACTGGGCGGGCGTCGCGGACCGCATGTCCTTCCGCCCCGCGGCCATCGGCAGGCTCGAAGGACACGGCCGGCCCGTCTCGGCGGGTGAGCCCGCCAACCTCACCCTGGTCGATCCGGCATACCGTGGAGCTGTGGACCCCGCGGGCTTCGCCTCCCGCAGCCGCAACACTCCGTACGAGGGTCGCGAGCTGCCCGGCCGAGTGACCCACACCTTCCTGCGGGGCCGTGCCACGGTCGTCGACGGGAAGCTCGCGTGACAACACTCAACCCCCTCTACCAGCTGGCCGCCGAAGAGAAGTCGGCCGAAGTGACGGACTGGTCCGCCCGCATCAGCTGGGTCCTCGGACTGGTCGTCCTCATCGCCTTCGTCTACTGGCTGATGCGCCAGGGATGGAAGTGGCGGGGGAGCCTGCAGTCCGGCCTGCCCGAACTCACGACCACCCCCGAAGGGTTCGCGGACGGCGAGAAGCTGCTCACACTCACGGGCCGCTACCACGCCTCGACGACCGCCGGGCAGTGGCTCGACCGGATCGTGGCGCACGGCCTCGGCACCCGCAGCCGGGTCGAGCTGACCCTCACCGCGCAGGGCCTCGACGTCGTACGCACCGGGGCGGCCGACTTCTTCGTACCGGCCGCCGCGCTGCGCGAGGCCAGGCTCGACAAGGCGCTCGCCGGCAAGGTCCTGCCCGAGGGCGGCCTCCTGGTCATCACCTGGGAGCACGGCGACCAGCTGATCGACTCCGGCTTCCGCTCCGACCGCGCGGCCGAGCACCAGGCGTGGGTCGACGCCGTCAATCACCTCACCGGCGCAGCCGGTGACCACCTCACCAGCACCACCACCAGCACGACGGAAGGCACCGCACGATGACGATCTCCACCCGGGGAGCCGGAAAGGCTCCCGCCGTACTCGTCCTGGAGGACGGCCGCTCCTTCCGCGGCCGCGCCTACGGGGCCGTGGGGGAGACCTTCGGCGAGGCGGTGTTCTCCACCGGCATGACCGGTTACCAGGAAACGCTGACCGACCCCTCGTACCACCGCCAGGTCGTCGTCATGACCGCCCCGCACGTCGGCAACACCGGCGTGAACGACGAGGACCCCGAGTCCAAGCAGATCTGGGTCTCCGGCTACGTCGTGCGCGACCCCGCCCGGACCCCCTCCAACTGGCGCTCCCGCCGTTCGCTGGACGAGGAGCTCGAGAGCCAGGGCGTCGTCGGCATCAGCGGCATCGACACCCGCGCGCTCACCCGCCATCTCCGGGAGCGCGGCGCGATGCGCGTCGGCATCTTCTCCGGCAACGCCATCCAGGACGAGGGCGTGCTGCTCGCCAAGGTGCGCCAGGCGCCCGAGATGAGCGGAGCCGACCTCGCGGCCGAGGTCGCCACCAAGGAGGCGTACGTCGTCCCCGCCGTCGGCACCAAGAAGTTCACGGTCGCGGCGATCGACCTCGGCATCAAGGGCATGACCCCGCACCGCATGGCCGAGCGCGGCATCGAGGTGCACGTCCTGCCGGCCACCGCGACCCTCGACGAGGTGTACGCGGTGAAGCCCGACGGAGTCTTCTTCTCCAACGGCCCCGGCGACCCGTCCACCGCCGACCACCCCGTCGCCCTCATGCGGGGTGTCCTGGAGCGGAAGACCCCGCTCTTCGGCATCTGCTTCGGTAACCAGATCCTCGGCCGCTCGCTCGGCTTCGGCACCTACAAGCTGAAGTACGGCCACCGGGGCATCAACCAGCCCGTGCAGGACCGCACGACCGGCAAGGTCGAGGTCACCGCGCACAACCACGGCTTCGCCGTCGACGCCCCCCTCGACAAGGTCTCGGACACGGCGTTCGGCCGCGCCGAGGTCTCCCACGTATGCCTGAACGACCAGGTCGTCGAGGGCCTCCAGCTGCTCGACCAGCCGGCCTTCAGCGTCCAGTACCACCCCGAAGCAGCCGCCGGCCCGCACGACGCCGCGTACCTCTTCGACCGTTTCGTCACCCTGATGGAGGGCCCGCGTGCCTAAGCGCTCCGATATCCAGTCCGTCCTGGTCATCGGCTCCGGTCCGATCGTCATCGGGCAGGCCGCCGAGTTCGACTACTCCGGCACCCAGGCCTGCCGCGTGCTCAAGGCCGAGGGCCTGCGCGTCATCCTGGTAAACTCCAACCCGGCGACGATCATGACCGACCCGGAGATCGCCGACGCCACGTACGTCGAGCCGATCACCCCCGAGTTCGTCGAGAAGATCATCGCCAAGGAGCGCCCCGACGCGCTGCTCCCGACCCTGGGCGGCCAGACCGCACTCAACACCGCGATCTCCATGCACGACAACGGAGTGCTGGAGAAGTACGGCGTCGAGCTCATCGGCGCCAACGTCGAGGCCATCAACAAGGGCGAGGACCGCGACCTCTTCAAGGGGGTCGTCGAAGCCGTCAAGGCGAAGATCGGTTACGGCGAGTCAGCCCGCTCCGTCATCTGCCACACGATGGACGACGTCATCGCGGGCGTCGACACCCTCGGCGGCTATCCCGTCGTCGTCCGCCCCTCCTTCACCATGGGCGGCGCCGGCTCCGGCTTCGCCCACGACGAGGAGGAGCTGCGCCGCATCGCCGGACAGGGCCTCACGCTCTCGCCGACCACCGAGGTGCTCCTTGAGGAGTCCATCCTTGGCTGGAAGGAGTACGAGCTGGAGCTGATGCGCGACAAGAACGACAACGTCGTGGTCGTCTGCTCCATCGAGAACTTCGACCCGATGGGCGTCCACACCGGCGACTCCATCACCGTCGCCCCGGCGATGACCCTCACCGACCGTGAGTACCAGCGGCTGCGCGACATCGGCATCGCGATCATCCGCGAGGTCGGCGTCGACACCGGCGGCTGCAACATCCAGTTCGCGATCGACCCGGCCGACGGCCGGATCATCGTGATCGAGATGAACCCGCGCGTCTCCCGCTCCTCGGCGCTCGCCTCGAAGGCCACCGGCTTCCCGATCGCCAAGATCGCCGCCAAGCTGGCCGTGGGCTACACGCTCGACGAGATCCCCAACGACATCACCGAGAAGACGCCGGCCTCCTTCGAGCCGACACTCGACTACGTCGTCGTCAAGGCCCCGCGCTTCGCCTTCGAGAAGTTCCCGTCCGCCGACTCCACCCTCACCACCACCATGAAGTCGGTGGGCGAGGCCATGGCGATCGGCCGCAACTTCACCGAGGCCCTCCAGAAGGCCCTGCGCTCCCTGGAGAAGAAGGGCTCGCAGTTCGCCTTCACCGGCGAGACGGGCGACAAGGCCGAACTGCTCGCCGAAGCGGTCCGCCCCACGGACGGCCGCATCAACACCGTGATGCAGGCGATCCGCGCCGGCGCCACCCAGGAAGAGGTCTTCGACGCCACGAAGATCGACCCCTGGTTCGTCGACCAGCTCTTCCTGATCAAGGAGATCGCCGACGAGCTGGCCGCCGCCGAGCGCCTCGACACCGACCTCCTGGCCGAGGCCAAGCGGCACGGCTTCTCCGACACGCAGATCGGCGAGATCCGCGGCCTGCGCGAGGACGTCGTGCGCGAGGTCCGGCACGCGCTGGGCATCCGCCCGGTCTACAAGACGGTCGACACCTGCGCCGCCGAGTTCGCCGCGAAGACGCCGTACTTCTACTCCAGCTACGACGAGGAGAGCGAGGTCGCGCCGCGCACCAAGCCCGCGGTGATCATCCTCGGCTCCGGCCCGAACCGCATCGGCCAGGGCATCGAGTTCGACTACTCCTGCGTCCACGCCTCCTTCGCCCTGAGCGACGCGGGCTACGAGACCGTGATGGTCAACTGCAACCCGGAGACCGTCTCCACGGACTACGACACCTCCGACCGGCTCTACTTCGAGCCGCTCACGCTCGAGGACGTCCTGGAGATCGTGCACGCCGAGTCGCTGGCCGGCCCGATCGCCGGTGTGATCGTCCAGCTCGGCGGCCAGACCCCGCTCGGACTCTCGCAGGCGCTCAAGGACAACGGCGTGCCGATCGTGGGGACCTCCCCGGAGGCCATCCACGCCGCCGAGGACCGCGGCGCCTTCGGCCGGGTTCTCGCCGAGGCCGGCCTGCCGGCCCCGAAGCACGGCACCGCCACCACCTTCACCGAGGCCAAGGCCATCGCCGACGAGATCGGCTACCCCGTCCTCGTGCGCCCGTCCTACGTGCTCGGCGGCCGGGGCATGGAGATCGTCTACGACGAGACCCGCCTGTCCTCGTACATCGAGGAGTCCACCGAGATCAGCCCCACCCGGCCGGTCCTGGTCGACCGCTTCCTCGACGACGCGATCGAGATCGACGTCGACGCTCTCTACGACGGCACCGAGCTCTACCTCGGCGGCGTCATGGAGCACATCGAGGAGGCCGGCATCCACTCCGGCGACTCGGCGTGCGCGCTGCCCCCGATCACCCTGGGCGGTTATGACATCAAGCGGCTGCGCGCCTCCACCGAGGGCATCGCCAAGGGCGTCGGCGTACGCGGGCTGATCAACATCCAGTTCGCGCTCTCCGGCGACATCCTCTACGTCCTGGAGGCCAACCCGCGCGCCTCGCGGACCGTCCCCTTCACCTCGAAGGCGACCGCGGTCCCGCTCGCGAAGGCCGCCGCCCGCATCTCGCTGGGCGCGACCGTCGCGGAGCTGCGCGCGGAGGGCCTGCTGCCGAAGACCGGCGACGGCGGCACCCTGCCGCTGGACGCGCCGATCTCCGTCAAGGAGGCCGTCATGCCGTGGTCGCGCTTCCGCGACATCCAGGGCCGCGGCGTCGACACGGTCCTCGGCCCGGAGATGCGCTCCACCGGTGAGGTCATGGGCATCGACTCCGTCTTCGGCACGGCGTACGCCAAGTCGCAGGCCGGCGCCTACGGACCGCTGCCCACCAAGGGCCGTGCCTTCATCTCGGTCGCCAACCGCGACAAGCGCACGATGATCTTCCCGGCCCGCGAGCTGGTCGCCCACGGCTTCGAGCTGATGGCCACCTCCGGCACCGCCGAGGTCCTCAAGCGCAACGGCATCAACGCCACGGTCGTGCGCAAGCTCTCCGAGGGCGAGGGTCCCAACGGCGAGAAGACCATCGTCCAGCTGATCCACGACGGTGAGGTCGACCTCATCGTCAACACCCCGTACGGGACGGGCGGCCGGCTCGACGGCTACGAGATCCGCACCGCGGCGGTCGCCCGGTCGGTGCCGTGCCTCACGACGGTCCAGGCGCTCGCCGCCGCCGTCCAGGGCATCGACGCGCTGAACCACGGCGGCGTCGGCGTACGTTCCCTCCAGGAACACGCGGAACATCTGACCGCGGCCCGCGACTAGGAAGCCCAGCAGGGGGACACCGGAAACGGTGTCCCCCTCTTCATGAGGACACCGTGATGTACAAACTCTTCTTCCAGCTGGTCTTCAAGCGGATGGACCCGGAGCAGGCCCACCACCTCGCCTTCCGCTGGATCCGCCTCGCCGCCCGCACCCCGGTCCTGCGCACCTTCGTCGCCGCCGCGCTCGCCCCCCGCCACGAGGAGCTGCGCACCGAGGCCCTCGGCCTGCGCATGCACGGCCCGTTCGGGCTCGCCGCCGGCTTCGACAAGAACGCCGTCGCCATCGACGGCATGTCCATGCTCGGCTTCGACCACATCGAGATCGGCACGGTCACCGGTGAGCCGCAGCCCGGCAACCCGAAGAAGCGGCTGTTCCGTCTCGTCGCGGACCGGGCGCTGATCAACCGCATGGGCTTCAACAACGAGGGCTCCGCGGCCGTGGCCGAACGCCTCGCCGCCCGCACCCCGGTCTTCCGTACGACCGTCGGTGTCAACATCGGCAAGACCAAGGTCGTCCCCGAGGACGAGGCCGTGGGCGACTACGTGAAGTCCACCGAGCGGCTCGCCGCCCACGCCGACTACCTCGTCGTGAACGTCTCCTCGCCCAACACGCCCGGTCTGCGCAACCTCCAGGCCACCGAGGCGCTCCGCCCGCTGCTCACCGCCGTGCGTGAGGCCGCCGACCGCACCGTCACCGGCCGGCGGGTCCCGCTCCTCGTCAAGATCGCCCCGGACCTCGCGGACGAGGACGTCGACGCGGTCGCCGACCTCGCCGTCGAGCTGGGTCTCGACGGCATCATCGCCACCAACACCACCATCGCCCGCGACGGCCTCGGCCTGAAGTCCGACGCCTCCCTGGTCAAGGAGACCGGCGGACTCTCCGGCGCGCCCCTCAAGGAGCGCTCCCTGGAGGTCCTGAGCCGCCTGTACGCCCGCGTGGGCACCCGGATCACCCTGGTGGGCGTCGGGGGCATCGAGAACGCCGAGGACGCCTGGCAGCGCATCCTGGCCGGTGCCACGCTCGTCCAGGGCTACAGCGCCTTCATCTACGAGGGCCCGTTCTACGCCCGCGCGGTCCACAAGGGCCTGGCCGCCCGCCTGGCCGCATCCCCGTACGCCACCCTCGCCGAAGCCGTCGGCGCCGAGACACGGAAGGTCATGCAGTGACCCTTGAACCCTTCGGCGCGCGCCTGCGCCACGCCATGGACACCCGCGGGCCGCTCTGCGTCGGCATCGACCCGCACTCCTCCCTGCTCACCTCCTGGGGCCTGAACGACGACATCGCGGGCCTGGAGCGCTTCACCCGTACGGTCGTCGAGGCACTGGCCGACCGGGTCGCCGTGCTCAAACCGCAGTCCGCGTTCTTCGAGCGCTTCGGATCGCGCGGCATCGCCGTCCTGGAGAAGGCCGTCGAAGAGGCCCGCGCGGCGGGGGCCCTCGTGCTGATGGACGCCAAGCGCGGTGACATCGGGTCGACCATGGAGGCCTACGCGGCCACCTACCTCGACAAGGACTCGCCGCTCTTCTCCGACGCGGTCACGGTCTCGCCGTACCTCGGCTTCGGTTCGCTGCGCCCCGCGCTGGAGGCCGCCGAGATCTCCGGCGCGGGAGTCTTCGTGCTCGCCCTCACCTCCAACCCGGAGGGCGCGGAGGTCCAGCGGGCCACCGCGGCGGACGGACGGCCGCTGGCCCAGGTGATGCTCGACCACATGGCCGCCGAGAACGCGGGGGCGGCGCCGCTCGGCTCCGTCGGCGCGGTGGTCGGTGCCACGCTCGGGGACGCGGGTGTGGATCTGGCGATCAACGGTCCGCTGCTCGCTCCCGGCATCGGCGCCCAGGGCGCGACCCCCGCGGATCTGCCCGGTGTGTTCGGTGCCTCGGTGGGCAATGTGGTGCCGAGCGTGAGCCGGGGCGTGCTCCGCCACGGACCGGACGCGTCAGGGCTGCGCGAAGCCGCCGGACGGTTCGCGGACGAGGTCCGTACGGCCGTCTCGGAAAGCTGACCATGCCACGTAACAGCCTGTTCACGGAATTCTGACCAGAAATCCGGGTTGTTATGGCTGAAATGTCCGAGTCGATCAAGGCTGACCAGGACTTTTCCGCTGTTCTCGCTGACTCAGGCGGCCTTGGCCGCTAGTCTCCGTCGAGAGCCAACGAGCACTCGTTGTTCGTTGCTCACCAGGTGTGGTGCCACCAGGTTCCTCACCGGTCCGTATCCGACAGATCGACATCCGAGGTGACGTAGGCGTGGCTCTTCCGCCCCTTACCCCTGAACAGCGCGCAGCCGCGCTCGAAAAGGCCGCCGCGGCTCGCCGGGAGCGGGCCGAGGTCAAGAATCGACTCAAGCACTCCGGCGCCTCCCTCCACGAGGTCATCAAGCAGGGCCAGGAGAACGACGTCATCGGCAAGATGAAGGTCTCCGCCCTTCTCGAGTCCCTGCCGGGCGTGGGCAAGGTCCGCGCCAAGCAGATCATGGAGCGTCTCGGTATCTCCGAGAGCCGCCGTGTCCGGGGTCTTGGCTCCAACCAGATCGCATCCTTGGAGCGTGAGTTCGGCGGCAGCGCCGCCTGACGTTCTCAGGCACTCCTGAGAGCGGGGATAATCGCCCCATGGCTGCAACATCCCGGGGGACGTCCCCCGTACCCCCGGACGTACGTCCGCGGCTGACCGTGCTCTCCGGCCCCTCAGGGGTCGGCAAGAGCACGGTCGTCGCTCATATGCGCAAGGTTCACCCCGAGGTCTGGCTCTCGGTGTCCGCGACGACCCGTAAGCCACGCCCCGGCGAGCGCAACGGCGTCCACTACTTCTTCGTGGACGACGAGGAGTTCGACAAGCTGATCGCCAACGGCGAACTGCTGGAGTGGGCCGAGTTCGCGGGCAACCGGTACGGCACGCCGCGCCGGGCGGTGCTCGACCGCCTGGAGGCGGGCGAGCCGGTGCTGCTGGAGATCGACCTCCAGGGTGCCCGGCTGGTCCGCCAGTCGATGCCCGAGGCGCAGCTCGTCTTCCTGGCGCCGCCCGGCTGGGACGAGCTGGTGCGCCGGCTCACCGGCCGCGGGACCGAGTCGCAGGAAGTGATCGAGCGCCGGCTCGCCGCCGCGAAGGTCGAGCTGGCCGCCGAGGCGGAGTTCGACACCACGCTCGTCAACACCTCGGTCGAGGACGTGGCACGCGAGCTGCTAACGTTGATGCTGCAGGCTTCCGGCCTCCGTGGTACCGACGACTGACCCACTGTCCTCACCGTCCACGGACGCAGAGCATCACCACTGCGGAACCAGCATGATCAAAGATCTCTTTGATCTCTATCCCCTTCGGAAGGCAGAGAGTGTCCTCTTCCATCACCACGCCCGAGGGCATCATCAACCCGCCGATTGATGAGCTCCTTGAGGCCACCGACTCGAAGTACAGCCTTGTGATCTACGCCGCCAAGCGCGCGCGTCAGATCAACGCGTACTACTCGCAGCTCGGTGAAGGCCTCCTCGAGTACGTCGGTCCGCTCGTCGACACCCACGTGCACGAGAAGCCGCTCTCGATCGCGCTCCGCGAGATCAACGCGGGCCTGCTGACCTCCGAGGCCATCGAGGGCCCCGCGCAGTAAGCAGGCGGCAGGAAACGCACCTTCACCACAGGCCCGGCGGTCGGTACCCGCCGGGCCTGTGGTGTGTTCCGCGCCACCCACGGGATCCGCCGTACCGGCCGGACCGTGTCCGGGGCGGTGAGGCAGCATGGGGTGCGTACGTCACGAGGCCGCACGCGAGTGCGCGGAGAACACGAGTGCGGGGAGACGCAGTGGAGAAGCCGAGGGTCGTCCTGGGGGTCAGCGGAGGCATCGCCGCGTACAAGGCGTGCGAGCTGCTGCGCAGGCTGACCGAGTCCGGCCACGACGTACGGGTAGTCCCGACCGACGCGTCGCTGAACTTCGTCGGGGCGGCCACCTGGTCGGCCCTCTCCGGGAACCCCGTGTCGACCGAGGTCTGGGAGAGCGTGCACGAGGTGCCGCACGTCCGGATCGGCCAGGGCGCCGACCTCGTCGTGGTGGCCCCCGCCACCGCCGACATGCTCGCCAAGGCCGCCCACGGCCTCGCCGACGACCTCCTCACCAACACTCTGCTCACCGCGCGCTGTCCGGTCGTCTTCGCGCCCGCGATGCACACCGAGATGTGGGAGCACCCCGCCACCCAGGAGAACGTCGCCACCCTGCGCCGTCGCGGCGCCGTCGTCATCGAGCCCGCCGTCGGCCGGCTCACCGGCGTGGACACGGGCAAGGGCCGGCTGCCGGATCCGGGGGAGATCTTCGAGGTCTGCCGGCGCGTCCTGACCCGGGGCGCCGGCGCCCCCGACCTCGCGGGCCGGCACGTGGTGATCAGCGCGGGCGGCACGCGTGAGCCGCTGGACCCGGTGCGCTACCTGGGCAACCGCTCCTCCGGCAAGCAGGGCTACGCCCTGGCCCGCACCGCCGTCGCCCGCGGCGCCCGGGTCACGCTGATCGAGGCGAACACCGGGCTGCCCGACCCCGCGGGCGCCGACGTCGTGCGTGCCGGGACCGCCGTACAGCTGCGCGAGGCCGTGCTGAAGGCGGCGGCCGACGCCGACGTGGTGGTGATGGCCGCCGCCGTCGCCGACTTCCGGCCCGCCGCCTATGCGACCGGGAAGATCAAGAAGAAGGACGGCCAGGAGCCCGCCCCCGTCGCGCTCGTCCGCAATCCGGACATCCTCGCCGAGGTCGCCGCGGACCGCGCCCGGGAGGGGCAGCTCGTCGTCGGATTCGCCGCGGAGACCGACGACGTCCTCCGCAACGGCCGGGAGAAGCTCCGCCGCAAGGGCTGCGACCTCCTCGTCGTGAACGAGGTGGGGGAGCGCAAGACCTTCGGGTCGGAGGAGAACGAGGCGCTCGTGCTCGGGGCCGACGGCAGTGAGACGCCTGTGCCGTACGGACCGAAGGAAGCGCTTGCCGACACGGTTTGGGACCTGGTGACCGCGCGTTTCGACTAGATTGCACACACGCCGTCGCGGCGTGGAGAATCTCATGACATTCGGCCATATCTCGTACCCGGAAGGAGGGATTGTCGTACCGCCGTCAACAGTGCCGCAGGTCACAGACCTCCCAAGGGGCGAGACACGTGCCCCAATCACCGGAAGCGACCGATAAACTGGTCGACGGAATGTGCCGGGCGCAGCTCCCGGAATTCCGACAATGATCAGCCAGCAGCCGCTGCAACCCCAGGGAGCGATGTGTCCCGCCGTCTCTTCACCTCGGAGTCCGTTACCGAGGGCCACCCCGACAAGATCGCTGACCAGATCAGCGACACGATTCTCGACGCCCTCCTGCGTGAGGACCCCTCCTCGCGCGTCGCCGTCGAGACCTTGATCACCACCGGTCTGGTGCATGTCGCGGGTGAGGTCACGACCAAGGCCTACGCCGACATCCCCAACCTCGTGCGCAACAAGGTGCTGGAGATCGGCTACGACTCCTCCAAGAAGGGCTTCGACGGAGCCTCCTGCGGCGTCTCGGTGTCCATCGGGGCGCAGTCCCCGGACATCGCCCAGGGTGTCGACACCGCGTACGAGAAGCGGGTCGAGGGCGACGAGGACGAGCTCGACAAGCAGGGCGCGGGCGACCAGGGGCTGATGTTCGGCTACGCCTGCGACGAGACACCCGAGCTGATGCCTCTGCCGATCTACCTCGCGCACCGGCTCTCGCGCAGGCTCTCCGAGGTCCGCAAGAACGGGACCATCCCGTACCTGCGTCCCGACGGCAAGACCCAGGTCACCATCGAGTACGACGGCGACAAGGCCGTCCGCCTCGACACGGTCGTCGTCTCCTCGCAGCACGCCTCGGACATCGACCTGGACTCGCTGCTCGCGCCCGACATCCGCGAGTTCGTCGTCGAGCACGTCCTCAACCAGCTCATCGAGGACGGCATCAAGCTGGACACGGACGGCTACCGCCTCCTGGTCAATCCGACCGGCCGCTTCGAGATCGGCGGCCCGATGGGCGACGCGGGCCTCACCGGCCGCAAGATCATCATCGACACGTACGGCGGCATGGCCCGCCACGGTGGCGGCGCGTTCTCCGGCAAGGACCCGTCCAAGGTCGACCGCTCGGCCGCGTACGCCATGCGCTGGGTCGCCAAGAACGTCGTGGCGGCCGGGCTCGCCACCCGCTGCGAGGTCCAGGTCGCCTACGCGATCGGCAAGGCCGAGCCGGTGGGCCTGTTCGTCGAGACCTTCGGCACCGCCGCGGTCGACACGGAGAAGATCGAGCACGCGATCGGTGAGGTCTTCGACCTCCGCCCGGCCGCGATCATCCGCGACCTCGACCTGCTCCGCCCGATCTACGCCCAGACCGCGGCGTACGGGCACTTCGGCCGCGAGCTCCCCGACTTCACCTGGGAGCGCACCGACCGCGTGGACGCGCTGCGCCAGGCAGCGGGGATCTAGCACCGCTCGCCGTCCTGCACGACAGGGGCCCGGACACCGCACGAGGTGTCCGGGCCCCCGCGCGTGCGGCTCTTCCGGGCAGCCGGGGCGTGTCAGTGGTGTCTGGTAGGAATGTGGCTGTGAGCAGCGACGACGAGCGGTCCGACGAGCCCGGGTCCGGGGCACCGGAGCAGCTTGCGCTCATCCGGGAGACGGTGCGCCGGGCCAAGGTGCCGCGTGCCAAGCCGCGGACCTGGCGGGGCGCCCCGCTCGCCGAGAAGCTCCCGGTCGCCCGCGTCCTGGTGAACAAGGGCGCACTCCACCTCGACCAGTACTTCGACTACGCCGTACCCGTGGAGCTCGACGCGGACGCGCAGCCCGGTGTCCGGGTGAGGGTGCGGTTCGGGGCCGGAGGACGTCAGGTCCGCGGCGGGCGACGCGAGGGCGGCGGGCTGATCGACGGCTTCCTGATCGAGCGGCGGGCCTCGTCGGACTACCAGGGGGCCCTGGCCGCCCTCGCCTACGTCGTCTCGCCGGAGCCGGTGCTCGGACCGGAGCTGCTCGAGCTCTCGCGCGCCGTCGCCGACCGTTACGCCGGAAGCCTCGCGGACGTGCTGCAGCTCGCGGTGCCGCCGAGGAACGGCCGCGCCGAGTCCAAGCCCTCACCGGCCCCCCTGCCGCCGCCTCCTGTCCCGTCGCCCGGCACCTGGGAGCGCTACACCCAGGGCCCGGGATTCCTGCGTGCGCTGGCCGAGGGCGGGGCGCCCCGGGCCGTCTGGACCGCGCTTCCCGGACCGCACTGGCCCGAGGAGATCGCCCGCGCGATGGCCGCCACCCTGGCCTCGGGGCGGGGCGCGCTCGTCGTCGTACCGGACGGGCGGAGTGCCGGGCGGGTGGACGCCGCGCTCACCGCGGTGCTGGGGGAGGGGCGCCACGCGCTGCTGACCGCCGACTCCGGACCGGAGAAGCGCTACCGGCAGTGGCTGGCCGTCCGGCGCGGCTCCGTGCGCGCGGTGGTCGGAACCAGAGCCGCGATGTTCGCCCCGGTGGCGGACCTGGGCCTGGTGGCCCTCTGGGACGACGGAGACTCCAGCCACAGCGACGACAACGCCCCCTTCGCGCACGTCAGGGAGGTCCTGGAGCTGCGGGCGGCGCACGGCCGCTGCGCGTTCCTGCTCGGCGGCACGAGCTGCACGGTGGAGGCCGCCCAGCTGGTCGAGAGCGGCTGGGCCCTGCCCCTGCGCGCGGACCGGGACCAGCTGCGGGCCGCGGCCCCCCTCGTGCGCACCGTCGGCGACGGGGAGCTCGCGCGGGACGGCGCCGCCCGCTCCGCACGGCTGCCCAGCCTGGCCTGGCAGACCGTACGGGACGGCCTGCGCAGCGGTCCCGTGCTCGTCCAGGTGCCGCGCCGGGGCTACGCGCCCAGGCTGGCCTGCGAGCGCTGCCGCGAACCCGCCCGGTGCAGGCACTGCGCGGGGCCGCTGCAGGCACCCGACCAGCAGGATCTCAACTGCGCCTGGTGCGGGCGGGCCGAGACGGCCTGGAGCTGCGCCGCCTGCGGCGGCGTCCGGCTGCGGGCGCAGATCGTCGGCGCCCGCAGGACCGCCGAGGAGCTGGGACGGGCGTTCCCCGCCGTCCCGGTGCGGACGTCCGGGCGCGACCATGTGCTGGACTCCGTGCCCGGCCAGCCCGCCCTGGTGGTCAGTACCCCCGGCGCGGAGCCGGTCGCCGAGGGCGGCTACGCGGCGGCGCTGCTGCTGGACGGCTGGGCGATGGTCGGCCGGCCAGACCTGCGGGCGGGCGAGGAGGCCCTGCGGCGCTGGACGGCCGCCGCCGCGCTGGTCCGGGGGCAGCCGGAGGGCGGCACGGTGGTGATCGTGGCCGAGCCGACCCTGCGGCCCGTGCAGGCCCTGGTCCGCTGGGACCCGGTCGGTCACGCCCGACGTGAGCTCGCCGAACGCGCCGAGCTCGGCTTCCCGCCGGTGTCCCGGATGGCCTCGGTGACCGGCCCGCCGGAGGCGGTGGCCGCCTACCTCGCCGGAGCGGACCTGCCGCCCGAGGCGGAGGTGCTCGGCCCGGTCCCCGTGCCGGCAGCCACCCCCGGCAGGCCCCGCCGACAGGGAGACGCACCCACCGGCGAGACCTGGGACCGTGCGCTGGTCCGGGTCCCGCCGGGGCGGGGAGCGGCGCTGGCGGCCGCCCTGAAGACGGCGCTGGCGGCCCGGACGGCCAAGGGGACCGGAGATCCCGTACGGATCAGGATCGATCCGCCGGACATCGGCTGAGGCGGCCGGGAAGGGGCGGAGGCGCCGCCCCGCCTTCACCGCCGTCCGTCAGCCGTTGCGCGGCCCGGGGAAGGCGCCCGGGCGGTCCGACGGCTGCGGCGGCATCGAGCGGGCCGGGGGCACGGTGGGCAGCACGGAGGAAGAGCCCGGCGTCGCGGGCACCGCACGCGTCGCGTTCTCGGAGGCGGCCTCCGCCGATCCGGGCTGCGGGGTCGCGCGGCGCGCGCCGTAACGCCGGTGCACCGCCTGCTTCGTGACCCCGAGGGCGGAACCCACCGCGTCCCACGAGAAACCCAGCGAGCGGTCGAAGTCCACCGCCGCGGTGACCAGCGTCTCGACGCTGTCCCGCAGTTCCTGGGCGAGCCGGACCGTCGGGGCCGGCGCCCTGCCGTAGACGACGAAGCCCGCGGACGGGCCGGAGCGGCGCGGACGGTAGACGTTGCCCAGCTGAGCAGTGAGCGTACGCAGCGCATCCACCTGCCGCCGGACCCGCTCGATGTCCCGCACCAACAGGTGCAGACTGGCACGCGCTTGGGCGTCGTGGGTTGCGTGGTCGGCCATGAACAAGCCTCTCGAACCGGCGTTGAAAGGGATCGGACCGCGCGGCGGCGGCCCACTTCGGTCAATCTCACTTGACCAACGCGTCACCCGGCCATGTGGTCACGCAATAGGGGCGTATGTGCATATGCGCGGGGCGCGCGGACCTGCGTACGCCCCCCGCCGTCCGGCCCGGGGAGGCCGGGCGGGACCACGGGGTGACCCCCTAGACTGGTGTGCTGCTCGCCACGTACGTTCCGGCCCGAGAGGCAGTCCGCCACCCATGAAGCTCGTCTTCGCAGGCACCCCCGAGGTCGCCGTCCCCGCCCTGGACGCCCTGATCGCCTCCGACCGCCACGAGGTGGCCGCCGTGGTGACCCGCCCCGACGCTCCGGCCGGGCGGGGCCGCCGGCTGGTCGCCAGCCCCGTCGCAGAACGCGCCGAGGAGGCGGGCATCGAGGTACTCAAGCCCGCCAGGCCGCGCGACGAGGACTTCCTGGCGCGCCTGCGCGAGATCGCACCGGACTGCTGCCCCGTCGTCGCCTACGGCGCCCTGCTGCCCAAGAGCGCGCTGGACGTGCCGGCCAGGGGCTGGGTCAATCTGCACTTCTCGCTCCTGCCCGCCTGGCGCGGGGCCGCCCCCGTGCAGCACTCGGTCATGGCCGGCGACGAGGTCACGGGCGCGTCAACCTTCCTGATCGAGGAAGGGCTGGACTCCGGACCGGTCTACGGCGTCCTCACCGAGGAGGTCCGGCCCACCGACACCAGCGGAGACCTGCTCACCCGGCTGGCCTTCGCCGGCGCCGGGCTGCTCGCGGCGACCATGGACGGCATCGAGGACGGCACTCTGCACGCCGTCCCGCAGCCCGCCGAGGGCGTCACCCTCGCACCCAAGATCACCGTCGAGGACGCCCAGGTGCAGTGGTCCGCCCCCGCACTCAGGGTCGACCGCGTCGTGCGCGGCTGCACCCCCGCGCCGGGGGCATGGACCCTCTTCCGCGGGGAGCGCCTCAAGCTGGTCCAGGCGGCGCCCGTCCTGGACCGCACCGATCTCGCCCCCGGCGAGCTCTCCGCGGGCAAGAACAACGTGTACGTGGGCACCGGCTCGCACGCCGTGGAGCTCCTCTGGGTCCAGCCGCAGGGCAAGAAGCCGATGCGGGCCGCCGACTGGGCCCGCGGTGTGCGCATCGCCCACGGGGAGCTCCTGGGGCTCTGAGGCCCCGGGGCAGGGGGCGGGCCCGGCGACGTACGCTGGACGGGTTCGTCCCCTCACCATCAGCGGAGCACCTTTCACGTGAACGACCAGCAGCGTCGCCGTCCCTCCACACCGCACCGGCGTCCCAAGAAGGACCCGGTCCGGTTCCTCGCCTTCGAGGTGCTCAGGGCCGTCGACGAGCGCGACGCCTACGCCAACCTCGTCCTTCCCCCGCTGCTGAAGAAGGCGCGCGCCAAGGGCGACTTCGAGGGCCGGGACGCGGCGCTGGCGACCGAGCTGGTCTACGGGACGCTGCGTCGGCAGGGCACCTACGACGCGATCGTCGCCGCCTGCATCGACCGGCCGCTGCGCGAGGTCGACCCGCCCGTGCTCGATGTGCTCAACATGGGCGTCCACCAGCTGCTCGGCACCCGCATCCCCACCCACGCGGCCGTCTCCGCCAGTGTGGAGCTGGCGCGGGTGGTGCTGGGCGAGGGCCGCGCCAAGTTCGTCAACGCCGTGCTGCGCAAGGTCTCCGCTCACGACCTCGACGGGTGGGTGGAGCGCGTCGCGCCCGCGTACGACGAGGACGCCGAGGAACACCTCTCCGTGGTCCACTCGCATCCCCGGTGGATCGTCTCCGCCCTCTGGGACGCCCTGGGCGGCGGCCGCGCCGGGATCGAGGACCTGCTGGAGGCCGACAACGAGCGGCCCGAGGTGACCCTGGCCGCCCGCCCCGGCCGCTCCACCACCGAGGAGCTGCTGGACGCCCTCGGTGAGGAGAGCGGGCTCCCCGGCCGCTGGTCGCCGTACGCCGTGCGGATGGCCGAGGGTGGCGAGCCCGGCGCCCTGGCCGCCGTACGGGATGGCAGCGCCGGTGTGCAGGACGAGGGCAGCCAGCTCGTCGCCGCAGCCCTGGCCAACGCCCCCGTCGAGGGCGACGACACCCGGTGGCTGGACGGCTGCGCCGGTCCGGGCGGCAAGGCCGCGCTGCTGGCCGCGCTCGCCGCCGGACGCGGCGCGACCCTGCTCGCCGCCGAGAAGCAGCCGCACCGCGCCCGGCTCGTCGAGCGCGCGCTGGCCGGCAATCCGGGGCCGTACCAGGTGATCACCGCCGACGGCACCCGGCCGCCGTGGCGGCCCGGCTCCTTCGACCGGGTCCTCATGGACGTCCCCTGCTCCGGCCTCGGCGCGCTGCGCAGGCGCCCGGAGTCCCGCTGGCGGCGCCGCGCGGAGGACCTGGAGCGCTTCGCCCCCCTGCAACGCGGTCTGCTGCGCGAGGCGCTGAAGGCCGTACGGGTCGGCGGGGTCGTCGGTTACGCGACCTGCTCACCGCACCTCGCGGAGACCAGGGTCGTCGTCGAGGACGTGCTCAAGGGGCGCGGCGGGGAACCGTTCGAGGCGGAGTGGGTCGACGCCCGACCGCTGCTGCCCGGAGTCCCCGCCCTGGGCGACGGGCCCGACATCCAGCTGTGGCCGCACCTGCACGGCACCGACGCGATGTACCTCGCGCTGCTGCGCCGCACGGGCTGACCCGGCGGCGCCCGCCCGCGTCGGACCGGCCGGTCGGCGCGGGCGGGCGCCGTACCCGCCTCGAACCGGCCGTCAGCGCGGGCGGTCTCCCGCGACGGCGACACGTTCGGCCACCCTGCGGTGCGGGGCGTAGTCGTTCACCGCGTAGTGCTGCGTCGCCCGGTTGTCCCAGAACGCGACGTCCCCCGCCCGCCAGGTGAAGCGCACCTGGTACTCGGGCACGTGCGCCTGCTGGAACAGCAGCCGCAGCATCCGGTCGCTCTCCTCCTGGTCCCAGCCCACGATCCGGGTGGTGAACGAGGTGTTGACGAAGAGCATCCGGCGCCCGGTGGCGGGGTGCGTCCGCACCACGGGGTGCTCGACCGGCGGGAAGCGGTCCTGGAAGCGGACCAGCCGCTCCTCGGGGGTGAACCGCGCGAATCCCGGCACGAAGTCGTGCACCGCCCTCGCCCCTTCGAGGCGGGCCTTCACCTCCTGCGGAAGGTTGTCGTACGCGGCGGCCATGTCGGCCCACATCGTGTCGCCGCCGTACGGGGGCACCTCGCGCAGGTGGAGGACCGCGCCGAGCGCGGGCCGCTCGCGGAACGTCACGTCGGTGTGCCAGACGTTCTCGAAGCTCGGCGCGGACGAGCGGTCGAAGCGCGCCACCTCCGGATCGTCCCCGGCTGCCAGCAGCGGATTGGTCTCCAGCTCGCCCCAGTTGCGGGCGAAGGCCCGCTGCTCGGCCGAACTGGGGTGCTGTCCGCGGAAGAAGAGCACCTTCCACTCCAGCAGCGCCCGGTCGAGCTCCGCGCGCACGGCGGGCGTGAGCGGACGGGTCAGGTCCACACCGCCGATCTCCGCCCCGATCACCGCGCCGAGCGGAACGACGTCGAACAGCGTGTAGGGCCGGTCTGGCTGACCCGGTGCCAGCCTGCGCAGCTCGCGGGGCCCTTCGTAGAGCCCGTCCGGAGGCAGCCGGGAGGTGCGCAGCGCGGGGACCGAACCGATGGAAGCGGTGGGGGACATGGGGACTCCTGTCTGCGTGGGGGGTGGTGCGGGGCCGCCTGCCCGGGGCGGCCGGCCCCGGCGGTTCAGCGGGCCGCGTCGCGTACCGCCGCTCCGATCTCGGCGCGCAGCGCGGCGTACTCGGGCAGCCCCCGCAGTCCGTCCGGGTCCTCATCTCCGGTGCGGGGCAGGGGGATCGGGATGTCCAGGGCGACCGTACCCGGCCCGGCGCTCAGGACGACGGCTCGGGTACCGAGGAAGACGGCCTCGTCCACGCTGTGCGTGACGAAGACCGAGGTGATCCCCGTCCGGGAGCTCACCGCTCTCAGGTCCTCCTGGAGCCGCTCACGGGTCAGCGCGTCCAGGGCGGCGAACGGCTCGTCCAGCAGCAGCAGATCCTTGCCGCCGGCCAGCGCCCGGGCGATGGCGACCCGCTGCTGCTGGCCCCCCGATATCTGCCAGGTCCTGCGCCGTGCGGTCCCGGCCAGCCCGACCCGGTCCAGCAACTCCTCGACCCGCGAGGGACGTCCGGCCCGGGGAACTCCGGCGTAGCGCAGCGCCAGGGAGATGTTCTCGCCGACGGTGCGCCAGGGGAACAGCCGTGGCTGCTGGAAGACGACTCCCGCCTGACGTCCCGGTTCGGGCGTCCGGCCGTGCACGGTGACCTCGCCCCGGGAGGCGTGCTCGAAGCCGGCGATCAGTCGCAGCAAGGTGCTCTTTCCGCTCCCGGACGGGCCGACGAGCACCAGGAACTCACCGGCCGGGATGTCGAGCGACAGCGGGCCGAGGGCCGTCACGGCGTCAGCGCCGCGACCGTAGCGGTGGGTCACCCCACGCACGGACACGGCGGGTGCGAGGGCCGTGGTCCCGGCTTCCCCGGAGCTGTCCCCGGCGTCGGTGCGGTGGTCATTCGGAGACGGCATCGCTGAGCCCTTCCACGTACACGGCCTTCTCAAGCTCGGAGAGTTCCGGTGCGGCCGGAATCTGCTTCTGCCCGGCCAGGAACTCCGCCGCGCTCCGCAGGTTCTGCGCCAGGTCGCCGACCCGGCCCGGGCGGCCGAGCCACTTGTCGTCGGCCTGTTCGGCCGGCTTGAGGAAGATGCCCTGCTTCAGCTGGGCGGCGGCGTCCTCGGGGCTCGTCCCGAGCTGCTTGCCCACGGCCTCGGCGGCCGCCGACGGGTCGTCATGGATCAGGTCCAGTGCCTGCGCCTGGGCCTTGCGCCAGGTGGCGATGACCTCGGGCTGTTTCTCGATGAAGGCGGTGGACGCCACCCCCAGGTCGAGCGTGGGCTTGCCCGACGCGGCCAGTTCCCGGCTGGAGAGCAGGGTCTTGCCGGTCTTCCCGAGCTCGTCCAGCGTCGGGAGCCAGACGTACGCGGCGTCGATGTCCCCACGGGACCAGGCCGCGACGATGTCCTGCGGTTCGAGGTCGAGCAGATCGACCTCCGACGCGTCCACGCCCGCCTTGTCGAGCGCGGCGAGCAGACTGTAGTGCGAGGTGGAGCTGAAGGGTGTGGCGACCTTCCGGCCCGCGAGATCCTCGACCCCCTTGATGCCGGAACCGTCACGGGCCACCAACGCCTCGTTGTCACCGGCGACATCCAGCACCCAGGTGACCTTGTACGGGATGTTCAGCGGCGCGGACAGACCGCGCGCCACCGGACTGGAGCCGATCGCGGCCAGATCGACCGAGCCCGCGACGAAGGCCGTGTTGATGGTCGCGCCCGAGTCGAATTTGATCCACTTGATCGTGTGGTCCGGCAGGGCCTTCTCCAGCAGGCCCTTCTCCTTCACGATCAAGTCACCGCTGGGGAAGGCCTGGTAGCCGATCCGTATCGTGCTGCCGCCGCCCTGGTCGTCACCGCCTCCGCCACCGCCGGTACCGCAGGCGGTCACGACGACGAGTGCTCCCAGAGCCGCGACGAGCGTGGAGGTGCGGCGCGTACCGCGTGTTCCGGGCATGGGGTAGTCCTTCGTTCGTTGATCGGATTCGGGAGCACGGGGAGAGGGACGACGAGTCCGGGGCACAGGGGTCATGACAGCCGGCGCCAGGGGGCGAGCCGGTTCTCGGCGCCCCGCAGCAGGGCGTCGATCAGCAGGCCGGACACACCGATCGCGAAGAGTCCGAGGACGACCACGTCGGACTGGTTGTAGCGCTGGGCGTCGCGGATCATGCCGCCGATGCCGGGCAGCCCGTTGACGGTCTCCGCGGCGACCACCGAGGAGTACGCGATCCCGAAGGCCAGCCGTACGCCGACGAGGATCTCCGGCAGTGCGGACGGCAGGACGACGGAGGCCACCACCTGGGAGCGGCGTGCCCCGATGGCCCGTGCGGCCTCCACCAGCGAGGCCGGCGCGGAGGCGACGGCGGACGCCGTGGCCACGGCCACGGGCGGCATGGCGGCGATCGCCAGCAGCCACAGCTTGGGCGCCTCGTCGATGCCGAACCAGATGATCAGCAGGCTGAAGTAGGCGAGCGGCGGCAGGGTACGGAGGAAGGCCACCGCCGGTTCGAACACCACCCGTACCCACGGCAAGGTGCCCATCAGGACCCCGGCCACCAGCCCTGCCAGGACCCCCGCGCCCGCACCGACGGCGATCCGCCGCAGGCTGATGCCCAGATGTTCGATCAGGGTGTGGCCCTGATAGCCCCGCACCCCGTCATGCGTCCCGGACGTCTCGACGAGCGCGTCCCAGACCGCCGAGGGCGGTGGCACCAGCAACGGGGACCACAACCGCAGAGCGGTGACGAACTGCCAGAGTGCGAGCAGCACGACCAGCGCGAGCAGCCGCAGGCCCACCCTGCGCAGCCGCGCGGCCCGCTCCGGTGAGCGGCGGCGCGGAGGGGGCACGGGAGCGGGTTCACCGGAGAGCGCCGGGCCGGACGGCTGTTTCTCCGTGGTGGTGGGCGTGGTCATGGCGGACTCCGTCGGGAGGGGCGCCGCGGACACAGGGCCGCCGGCAGGGCGGACAGGGCCGGGCAGGCGGACGCGGAGCGCGGAGGACCGCGCCCGCGGCAACGGGGGAGGGGACCGCAGAACCGACGGGCCGGTGCGCCGTACACGGACGGAGACGTCCGGTCCGGCTCACGGACAGGGTTCTGAGGGATGAAGCCGGCTCACCCGAGGGGCGGCCGGAAGGCGGGCGGACGACGCCGCACAGTTCTGGAAGCGCTCAGCGCTGCCGGGCCAGGCTCAACAGGAGCAGCTGGTCACACGGCAGAGATCGATGCTGAGGCGCTCCTTCAGGAACTGGTCGCTGATCACGGGGATTTTCTAACACAGCCGCATGGCCCGCACCAGGGGCTGTCCGCGCCCTGGTACGGACCGGGCGGGTCCTCCGCCCGCCGGGTCCGCCGAAAAGCCGCGAATGCGCGAACCGTGATGATCCCGTGAGGCTTTGAGGCGCACCGAGGCGGGGAAGCGGCGCCGGGCATGGCAGGCTTGGGTGCATGGCCCAGATCAACCCCAGCATCCTGTCCGCCGACTTCGCCCGTCTCGCCGAGGAGGCGAAGGCCGTGGAAGGCGCCGACTGGCTCCATGTAGATGTCATGGACAACCATTTCGTGCCCAACCTGACCCTCGGCGTGCCCATCGTGGAGGCGTTGAGCAAGGCGACGGACACCCCGCTGGACTGCCACCTGATGATCGAGAACGCGGACCGGTGGGCTCCGCAGTACGTCGAGGCCGGTGCGGGCTCGGTCACCTTCCACGCGGAGGCCGCGGCGGCCCCCGTGAGGCTGGCCCGGGAGATCAGGGCCAAGGGCGCCCGAGCCTCCATGGCGCTCAAGCCCGCGACGCCCATCGAGCCGTACGAGGACCTGCTCCCCGAGCTCGACATGCTGCTGATCATGACGGTGGAGCCCGGCTTCGGAGGCCAGGCGTTCCTCGACATCATGCTGCCGAAGATCCGCCGGACGCGTGAGCTGATCTCCAAGCACGGCCTGGAGCTGTGGCTCCAGGTCGACGGCGGAGTCTCGGCCACCACCATCGAGCGGTGCGCCGAGGCCGGCGCGGATGTGTTCGTCGCCGGCTCGGCGGTGTACGGGGCCGAGGACCCGGCCGAGGCGGTGCGGGCGCTGCGCGCGCAGGCGGACACGGTCACGGCTTCCGCGCCCTGGGCATGCGGCCACTGAACCAACCTCGGATGAACGCGGCCCGACGGGTCTGACCAGGGATCGCCGCATCTGACAGGATGAACGGCGTATCAGCGTGTGAACAGCAGTGAGGAGATCGCGGTGTCTGGCATCTCGGCGGGTCGGTCAGCCATGCGGATGGGACCCGCGGAGCTGGTGCAGGCGGCGGCCATGGCCCGCCGGTTCTACCTCGAGGGAAAGTCGAAGATCCAGATCGCCGAGGAGTTCGGCGTCAGCCGCTTCAAGGTGGCCCGGGTCCTGGAGACAGCCCTCGAGCGTGATCTCGTACGGATCGAGATCCGGGTACCGGCGGAGCTGGACGCGGAACGCTCCGACGCGCTCCGGGCCCGCTACGGCCTGCGGCACGCCGTCGTGGTCGAGTCCCCCGCGGAGGAGCAGGACGACGCCGCCGATCCGGAGAATCTGGGTGAGGTGGCGGCCGAGCTGCTCGGCGAGCTCGTGAACGAGGGCGATGTGCTGGGCCTCGCCTGGGGCCGCTCCACCATCCACATGGCGGCGGCCCTCGACCGGCTGCCCCCGTGCACGGTCGTGCAGCTGACCGGTGTCTACGACGCGGGTACGGCCGAGCGCGGCTCGGTCGAGGCGGTCCGCCGCGCAGCGCAGGTGTCCGGCGGGGAGGCGCACCCGATCTACGCTCCGATGCTGCTGCCCGATCCGGCGACGGCGGCCGCGCTGCGCCACCAGACGGGAATCGCCCGCGCCTTCGAGTACTTCGACAAGGTGACGGTCGCCGCGGTCTCCATCGGATCCTGGGAGCCCGGCATCTCCACCGTCCACGACATGCTCTCGGACGAGGAGCGCGCCCACTACGCCTCGCTCGGTGTGGCGGCGGAGATGTCCGCCCACCTCTTCGACGCGAACGGGCGCCGGGTCGGCCGGGACCTGGGCGAGCGGTGCATCACCGTGGAGGCCGACCGGCTGCGCCGGATCCCCGAGGTGGTGGCCATCGCCGGCGGACAGCGGAAGGCGGCGGCGATCGGCGCCGTGCTGCGTTCGGGGCTGGTCACCAGCCTCGTCACGGACACCGCCGCCGCCGACTACCTCCTGACGGAGTTCGCCGCGGGACAGCGCCCGGCGCTGGAGCGGGCCGACCCCGACGACTGACCGAGGACAAAGGGGAGGCCGGGCACCACACGGTGCCCGGCCTCCGCCATGTCCTGCTTCAGCCGCTGCCCCCCGCGCCCAGCCGCGCGTGGTCCGGGCTCACGCCGAGCACGGACTCCTCCAGATAGGCCCCGGGCTCCGCGTACTGGCTGACGTCCGCCGGGTTGTAGCGGGGGGTCTGCCGGGACCAGTCCAGATTTCCGCGCATCCAGCTCCGCATCCCGTCGAGATAGGGCACGAGCAGGCCCGCCAGCTCCGGGTACAGTCCGAGCAGCTCGGCCTCCGCGTCGAGGAAGCGTCTCGTCTCGTCGGCTATCTCCGCACATACGTGCTCCAGCGCCTGGCGCTCACCGTAGCCGCGATGGTGCCGGACCAGATGGACGAGATTGTGGATCTCGCCCAGCACCTGCTCCTTCTCGTAGGAGTAGACGTCGTTCGCCCAGCACACGACGTTGCAGGCGGCTTCGAGCGCCGTGATGAACCGGGCGTCGTTGTGGATCGACTCGGGCGCCCCGATGCCGGCCACGATCTCTATCAGGTCCATGCACACATGGATGGCCCCGGTGTGCCGGCGCTTGGCGATGTACGTCGCCTCGGACGGCACGACCCCGTCGGCGCGGTTCCCCGCCTCCCAGGTGGTGGCGGTCGTCAGATACGTCATGAGGTGCCAGGTGAAGCGGGCGCGCCAGTGCGGGGCGGCCCTCGGGATCGTACGTTCCCACAGGTCGGCCAGGGCGACGAGCGCGGCGGGGGCCTCCTCGTCGGGCAGGGGCGCGGAAGCCCCGCCCTCGATCACGGCGCGCATCCGCTCCACCACGTCGCGTACGCGTTCCGGGCTGCGGCCCAGGTGCCCGTCGTCCAGCTGGTCGTCGACGAGGAAGAGCCAGACGAACCAGTCGGCGACCAGGTCGAGGTGCTCGCTGTCGGCCGTCGGGTGGACCATGCCCACGAAGGCGCCGAAGTCTGCCTGCTCGAAGCGCTTCCTGGCCGATTCCCGGTGCACCAGACCGGTGCGCCGCGTCCAGGCGTCGAGGTGCTCACGGGTGTGAGCCACGTGCGGATTGCTTCGCTGGGGGAACGGGCAGTAGATGTCGGGCAGTTCGCTCTCCACAGGCGGATCCCCATCCTCTCCGGCCAAACGCGTGACAGGTGTTCCGGGTTCGTGGGCGGTGTCGCGCCTACCGCATGGACCTGCGTCTTTGAAGCTACCTGACCCCTCGTCACCCGGTCCAGGGATAGTGATCACGAAGGAGCGAATACCGTTCGGGTAGGGTCCATGGGTAAGGCAGGCTTCCACTTGCCCGGCCCCCGGGCAGCCTCCTTGGAGGAACTGACGAACGCGGGGGTCCATTGCTGTGTCTTCGTGGAAACGACCTGCACCGTTTCGTATGAAAAAATGGGTGTTATGCGTTTTCTTGAGCCCGGCACCGGTCGCTACACGACCTCTCCCTCGGTCCCCTACGACCTCACGTACGACGATGTCTTCATGGTCCCCGGCCGCTCCGCGGTCGGTTCCCGGCAGGCCGTGGACCTCTCGTCGCCGGACGGCAGTGGCACCACCATCCCGCTCGTCGTCGCGAACATGACCGCCATCGCGGGCCGCCGGATGGCCGAAACCATCGCCCGCCGCGGTGGTCTGGTCGTGATCCCGCAGGACATCCCGATCGAGGTCGTCACCGAGGTCATCGGCTGGGTCAAGAAGCGCCACCTCGTGCTCGACACGCCCATCGTGCTGGCCCCCGGCCAGACCGTCGCCGACGCGCTGTCCCTCCTGCACAAGCGGGCCCACGGAGCCGGCGTCGTCGTCGACGCCGAGAACCGTCCGGTCGGTGTCGTCACCGACCACGACCTCACCGGCGTGGACCGCTTCACCCAGCTCTCCGAGGTCATGTCCAAGGACCTGGTGGTGCTCGACGCGGACATCGATCCGCGCGAGGCCTTCAACAAGCTCGACGGCGCCAACCGCAAGCTCGCACCCGCGGTCGACGCGGACGGCCGGCTCGTCGGCATCCTCACCCGCAAGGCCGCGCTGCGCGCGACGCTCTACACCCCCGCGACGGACGCGGACGGCAAGCTGCGGATCGCGGCGGCCGTCGGTATCAACGGCGATGTGGCGGGCAAGGCCAAGCAGCTCCTGGACGCCGGTGTCGACACCCTCGTCGTGGACACCGCCCACGGTCACCAGGAATCCATGATCAGCGCGGTCGCCGCCGTCCGGGCGCTCGACCCGGCCGTGCCGATCGTCGCGGGCAACGTCGTGGCAGCCGAGGGCGTGCGTGACCTGATCGAGGCCGGCGCCGACATCATCAAGGTCGGCGTGGGCCCGGGCGCGATGTGCACCACCCGCATGATGACCGGCGTCGGCCGGCCGCAGTTCTCCGCCGTGCTGGAGTGCGCCGCCGAGGCCAAGAAGCACGGCAAGCACGTCTGGGCCGACGGAGGCGTCCGGCACCCGCGCGACGTGGCGATGGCTCTGGCCGCCGGCGCGTCCAACGTGATGATCGGTTCCTGGTTCGCCGGGACGTACGAGTCG
The DNA here is from genome assembly GCF_045039765.1 of Streptomyces sp. NBC_01166. Taxonomy (NCBI): domain Bacteria; kingdom Bacillati; phylum Actinomycetota; class Actinomycetes; order Kitasatosporales; family Streptomycetaceae; genus Streptomyces; species Streptomyces sp. NBC_01166. The sequence continues at coordinate 1,555,055 of NZ_CP108613.1, read as the reverse complement.
CCCGGCGACCTCCAGCAGTCCGCCGACGGGCGGTACTACAAGGAGTCGTTCGGGATGGCCTCGGCGCGCGCGGTCAAGAACCGCACCTCGGAGGAGTCCGCCTACGACCGGGCCCGCAAGGGACTGTTCGAGGAGGGCATCTCCACCTCGCGGATGTTCCTCGACCCGACCCGCCCCGGTGTGGAGGACCTGATCGACTCGATCATCGCCGGTGTCCGTTCCTCCTGCACCTACGCGGGCGCCTCCTCGCTCGAGGAGTTCGCCGAGAAGGCGATCGTGGGTGTCCAGAGCGCCGCGGGCTACGCGGAGGGCAAGCCGCTCCACGCCAGCTGGAGCTGATGCCGGGGGCCCCGGCGGCCCTGTGGCACGAGTGCCCCTCCCCGCCGTTCGCGCGGGGAGGGGCACTTTTCGTGTGTGCACCCGAGGTCATGGCTGCCTGACGGCATTCACAGGCGAGCGCTCCCGTCTCCCCTTCAACATGGTTGAAGGATAAGTAATATGAGCCGCAATCAGCTGCCCGCCCCTCTGCGGTAAGGGATCCCATGAGCTCCTTCTTCACCGACCTGGCCCAGCAGTACATCGACGGCGAGTGGAGGCCGGGGAAGGGGTCCTGGGACATCATCGACTTCAACCCGTACAGCGGGGAGAAGCTCGCCTCGGTCACCGTCGCCACGGCCGGTGAGGTCGACCAGGCCTACCGCGCCGCCGAGCGGGCCCAGCCGGAGTGGGCCGACACCAACCCCTACGCCCGGCGGGCGGTGCTGGAGAAGGCGCTGCGGGTCGTCGAGGAGCGCGAGGCCGAGATCAGCGAGGCGATCGTCGCGGAGCTCGGGGGCACCCGGCTGAAGGCGGGCTTCGAGCTGCATCTGGCCAAGGAGTTCCTGCGCGAGGCGGTCCAGCTCGCACTGCGGTCCACCGGGCAGATACTCCCCTCGCCGACCGAGGGCAAGGAGAACCGCGTCTACCGGCTGCCGGTCGGGGTCGTGGGTGTCATCAGCCCGTTCAACTTCCCCTTCCTGCTGTCGCTCAAGTCGGTGGCGCCCGCGCTGGCCCTCGGTAACGCCGTGGTCCTCAAGCCGCACCAGAACACCCCGGTCTGCGGCGGCACACTGATCGCCAAGGTGTTCGAGGAGGCGGGGCTCCCCGCCGGACTGCTGAACGTCGTGGTCACCGACATCGCCGAGATCGGCGACGCCCTGCTGGAGCACCCCGTCCCGCAGGTCATCTCCTTCACCGGGTCGGACAGGATCGGCCGCCACGTCGCCACGGTCTGCGCGGCCAACCTCAAGCGCGCGGTGCTCGAACTCGGCGGCAACAGCGCGCTGATCGTCCTGGACGACGCCGACGTGGACTACGCCGTCGACGCGGCCGTCTTCAGCCGCTACGTCCACCAGGGCCAGGTCTGCATGGCGGCCAACCGCATCCTGGTGGACCGCTCGGTGGAGCAGGAGTTCACCGAGAAGTTCGTCGCCAAGGTCGCCTCCCTCCGCGTCGGCGACCCGGCCGACCCCGCGACCCACATCGGCCCGCTGATCAGCTCCTCGCAGGCCGACGCCGTGTCCAGGCTCGTCGACGAGACCGTGGCGGCGGGCGCCACGGCACTGCTGCACGGCCGAAGCGAGGGCAATGTGGTGAGCCCGTCCGTCCTGACCGGCCTCGCCGCCGATTCCCCCGTCCTGCAGCAGGAGATCTTCGGTCCGGTGGCCCTGCTCGTCCCCTTCGACGGGGAGGACGAGGCCGTACGGATCGCCAACGACACCCCGTACGGACTGAGCGGCGCGGTCCACACCGGCAACATCGAGCGCGGCGTGCGGGTGGGGCAGCGGATCCGCACCGGCATGATCCACATCAACGACGGCACGGTCCACGACGAGCCCATCGTCCCCTTCGGCGGGGAGAAGAACTCCGGCCTCGGGCGGCTGAACGGCGAGTCGATGCTCGAAGCGTTCACCACGCAGAAGTGGATCTCGGTCCAGCACGGCCGCTCGGAGTTCCCCTTCTGACCGGTCGTCCCCCGCGGTGAGCGCGCCCTCGCGGGGCGCGCATGGTCTACTTCGGGGGCGGCCGAAGACCCCGGCCGCCCCCGACACCTTCCGCCGCAGAGAAGTGATCCACCCGAAGTGCGCCTGAACGACCTCGACGAACGCATCGTCCACGCCCTCGCCGAGGACGCCCGCCGCTCCTACGCGGACATCGGCGCCCTCATCGGCCTCTCGGCACCCGCGGTGAAGCGCCGCGTGGACCGGCTGCGCGCCGAAGGGGCCATCACGGGCTTCACCGTGCGCGTCGACCCGGCGGCCCTCGGCTGGGAGACCGAGGGGTTCATCGAGATCTACTGCAGCCGCAACACAGCCCCCGAGGCGATCAAGCGTGGCCTCTCCGCCTATCCGGAGATCGCGTCCGCGTCCACGGTGACGGGCGACGCCGACGCGGTCGTGCAGGTCTTCGCCGCCGACATGCGCCACTTCGAGCAGGTGCTGGAGCGGATCGCGGGCGAGCCCTACGTCGAGCGGACCAAGTCGGTCCTCGTGCTCTCGCCGCTGCTGCGGCGGTACTCCTCCTCCGGCCCGCCGGCCTGACCTCGTACGGGCGTCGCGGGAGCCGGGCCCCTGGCCTGCGGGCGGGTGCGGGGGAGACCGAAATCACTCGTCCGGCCTGCGAGGACGTCCCACGCAACAAATCACCGCATCGGCTGCTTTTCACGCAACGGATCGACGGTACACGCGCAACAATCGCGCCTTGTCGGCCGTGATCCCCGCGCCGTACCTTCAATACGTCTCCCCACCCCGCCCGTCCCGCCCGAGGTCAGCCATGCCGCCGTTGCGTACCGCCCTGCTCCAGAGCTCCGGACGAGCCGGCTCCGTGGACGGCAACCTCGCGGCGCTCGACGAGGCCGCCGCACGGGCCGCCGCCGCGGGTGCCCGGCTGCTGGTCTGCCCGGAGCTGTTCCTCACCGGATACGCCATCGGTGACGCCGTCCCCGAGCTGGCCGAACCCGCGGACGGACCCTCCGCGCGAGCCGTCGCCGGCATCTGCGTACGCCACGGCCTCGCCATCCACTACGGGTACCCGGAGCGTTCGGGCGAGGCGGTCTTCAACGCGGCACAGCTCATCGGCCCCGACGGGGTGCCGCTCGCCAACTACCGCAAGACCCACCTCTACGGCGGCTTCGAGGAGGAGTGGTTCACCCCCGGCGAGCAGCCGGTGGTGCAGGCCGAGCTGGACGGCGTACGGGTCGGGCTGCTGATCTGCTACGACGTCGAGTTCCCGGAGAACGTGCGCGCGCACGCCCTGGCCGGGACCGAGCTGCTGCTGGTCCCGACCGCGCTGATGCACCCCTTCACGTTCGTCGCCGAATCCGTCGTGCCGGTGCGCGCCTTCGAGAGCCAGCTCTACATCGCGTACGTCAACAGGGCAGGCAGCGAGGGAGAGTTCGACTTCACCGGGCTGAGCTGCCTGGCCGGCCCCGACGGCACGGTCCGCGTCCGCGCCGGCCGCGGCGAGGAGCTCCTCGTCGGCGAGGCCGACCCCGGCCTGCTCGCCGGGTCGCGCGCCGCCAATCCGTACATCGAGGACCGGCGGCCGGGCATGTACGGCTCCCTGGTCTGAGCACCCGTCCCCGTTCCACGCTTCCCCCGCAAGGAGTCCGTACCCCATGACGTCCACGGTGCCCAACGCCGTCCAGCACACCGACGCGCAGCCGCCGATCACCATGTTCGGGCCGGACTTCCCGTACGCCTACGACGACTTCCTCGCCCACCCGGCGGGCATCGGACAGATACCCGCCACCGAGCACGGCACCGAGGTGGCCGTCATCGGCGGGGGCCTCTCCGGCATCATCACCGCGTACGAACTCATGAAGATGGGGCTGAAGCCCGTCGTCTACGAGGCGGACCGCATCGGCGGCCGGCTGCGCACCGTCGGCTTCGACGGGTGCGACCCCTCGCTGACCGCCGAGATGGGCGCCATGCGCTTCCCGCCCTCGTCCACGGCGCTCCAGCACTACATCGACCTGGTGGGGCTGGAGACCAAGCCGTTCCCCAACCCGCTCTCCCCGGCGACCCCCTCGACCGTCGTCGACCTCAAGGGCGAGTCCCACTACGCGCGCACCATCGACGACCTGCCCCAGGTGTACCGCGAGGTGATGGACGCCTGGAACTCCTGCCTGGAGGAGGGCGCGGACTTCTCCGACATGAACCGCGCGATGCGCGAGCGTGACGTACCGCGCATCCGGGAGATCTGGGCGGAGCTCGTCGAGAAGCTCGACGACCAGACCTTCTACGGCTTCCTCTGCGGCTCCGAGGCCTTCGCCTCCTTCCGGCACCGCGAGATCTTCGGGCAGGTCGGCTTCGGTACCGGCGGCTGGGACACCGACTTCCCCAACTCGATCCTGGAGATCCTCCGCGTCGTCTACACCGAGGCCGACGACCACCACCGGGGCATCGTCGGTGGCAGCCAGCAGCTTCCGCTGCGCCTCTGGGACCGCGAACCTCAGAAGACCGTGCACTGGCCGTACGGCACGTCGCTGTCCTCGCTGCACGACGGGCAGCCGCGCCCCGCAGTGACCCGGCTCGACCGCACGGCGGGTAACCGGATCACGGTCACCGACGCCACGGGTGACATCCGCACCTACCGGGCGGCGGTCTTCACCGGACAGTCCTGGCTGCTGCTCTCCAAGATCGCCTGCGACGACGCGCTCTTCCCCATCGACCACTGGACGGCGATGGAGCGCACCCACTACATGGAGTCCTCCAAGCTGTTCGTGCCCGTCGACCGGCCGTTCTGGCTCGACAAGGACGAGGTCACCGGCCGGGACGCGATGTCCATGACGCTCACGGACCGGATGACCCGGGGGACGTACCTCCTGGACGACGGGCCCGACAAGCCGGCCGTCATCTGCCTCTCCTACACGTGGTGCGACGACAGCCTGAAGTGGCTGCCGCTCTCCCCGAAGGAACGCATGGACGTCATGCTCAAGTCGCTCGGCGAGATCTATCCGGGCGTCGACATCCGCAAGCACATCATCGGCAACCCGGTCACCGTCTCCTGGGAGAACGAGCCGTACTTCATGGGCGCGTTCAAGGCGAACCTGCCCGGCCACTACCGTTACCAGCGCCGCCTCTTCACCCACTTCATGCAGGACCGGCTGCCCTCCGACAAGCGCGGCCTGTTCCTCGCGGGCGACGACATCTCGTGGACGGCGGGCTGGGCCGAGGGAGCCGTACAGACCGCGCTGAACGCCGTATGGGGCGTGATGGCGCAGTTCGGCGGCGCCACCGACCCGGCGAACCCGGGGCCGGGCGACGTCTTCGACGAGATCGCGCCGGTCGAGCTCCCGGAGGGCTGAGACGGGCGCGCCGCCTCAGCGGCACGGAGTGAGCAGGAAGCGCCCCACCAGGCCGGCTCCGGCATCCATCCGTGCCCTGAACTCCTCGGCCAGAGGCGGCACTCCACGCAGCTGCCACAGCATCCGGGCCGCCGACCAGGACGCCTCGCGGGCCCGCTCCAGACTCCAGGCCCCCGCGAGATGGATGAGGGGATCGGCGACCTGCAGCAGATCGGGGCCGGGCATCAGATCCTCGCGGATCTGTTCCTCCAGCAACACGAGGAGATCGCCCACCCGGTCGAACTCCTCCTTGAGGTCCGGCGGAGCGCAGTCGAGCGTACGGCAGGTGTCCACGACGGCCAGGGCGAGATCGTGCCCGATGTGCGCGTTGATACCCGCCAGCGCGAACTGCAGGGGACGTACGCCCGGATGGCGGCGGTACTGGAACAGCGGGCGCCAGCACTCGGGCGGACGGTCGCCCGAGACGGCTGTGTCGACCGCCGCCAGATAGTGCTCGGCGAACCGCACGTCCAGTGCGGACACGGCCTCCCGGTCCGTGAACGCGCCGTCCGTGATGTGCCGGCCGACCGCCTCCGTCACCGTCAGATAGATCTGGTTGAAGACCGCCACACCGTCCTCGGGCGGCCAGTCGGAGCGGAACGCACGCATCCGCTCGATCACCGTGCCGACATCGGTCACCGCGCCGGCCGCGCCGGCCGGGATTGCGAACTGCTCGATCCGGTCCATGCGGGCAGCGTCCCAGCCATGGGCTCGCCACGGCGCCGACGGGCCGGAGACTTCATCGGAACGGACGAACACCGGGCGCCGGGGGAGGGGGCGGGCAGTGCCGGGCGTACACGCGGAGGGCAGGACCGGGGCGAGGCGCCCACCCCGTCCGCCTCGCCCTCGGCCTGCGTGACGGCCACCCCGGCCCCGGGCCCCACCGGGCCGTCCCGGTCGGCGGGCTCTCACTCGCCGGGCCGGTACCTCCGCTCCACGTGCCCCTTCAGCTCGTCGGGGTAGAAGTAGACGCGCCGCAGGTCGCCGCTCGCGTAGCGTCCGGCCTGGTCGTCGAAGTGCGGGGAGCCGGGGTGGCCGCTCACGCCGCCCGCCGTGACCGCCCAGGCGCGCAGCCGCGGCCCGAACTCCACCACCGCGACGAAGGAATTGCCGCTGGTGCCGTAGTAGCGCTTCGTACCCGGGTAGGCCTTCGCACCGAACGACGCGAGCGAACCCCAGCGCGAGGAAGCGAAGGGGACCGGAAGGCTCGGCTTGTCGTCGTCGAACTCCTGGACGATCGCACCGTCGTTGCGCTGGTAGCGGTTGATCTCGCCCCACTCCACGTACCGGCTGCCGAAGTCCCGCTCCAGCCGCGCCACCGCCGTGCCGAGCGCCTCGATGCGCTCGGCGTCGGTGGCGCGGTCGGCCATGTAGTCCCATCCCGAGAGTCCGGCGTCCGCCGCCGCTTGCGCGGTCATCGCCCACAGGTCCTCACCCCAGAACACGGCCACCGACATGGCCGTCGACCGCGTCGACCAGCGACAGTCCCAGTCGCGCAGCAGGGCGATCGGGCCGGAGAGCCGCTTCCGCTGCCCGTTGCCACGGGGAAGCCCCTCCCACGCGGCGACAAGGCCGGGGAGCAGCCGGGCGAAGGCCGTGAGGTACGGGTCGAAGGCGGCCTCGATCAGCGTCCGAGGGGTGAAGTCCTTGCGTGCGGTGAGCACCCGGATGGCCTGAGGCCCGCGTGGATTCTCGCCGGCCTTGTCGAAGTAGCGCGGGTAGTCGGCGGCGTCGGGGCTCTCGTCACCGGCGGCGGTCCAGGGCCAGTTGTTGGTGTTGAAGGCCCAGCCGTTCCTGGGATTCACGGCCTGCGGCATGCTCGCCAGGCTGTGCAGTCCGTTCCAGTCGGTGGCGGGGTCGCTGCCGTCGACGTTCTTGAGATAGTCGAAACGGTCGTCGCGCTTCGGCATGAACTGCGGCATCAGAAACGCGATGTCACCGCTGGAATCCGCGAAGAGGGTGTTGTTGGAGCTGTTCGCCTTGAGTTCCGCGACCCGGATGTACTCCTCGTAGTTCTTCGTCGTGGTGCGCAGGAAGCTCTGCTTGAGCGCCTCGACGGGCTTGTTCATCAGCGCGCACGCGATCCACTTGCCGTCCTCCTCGCGGACCACCGGGCCGTGGTGGGTGGCGAAGGTGGTGAAGCTCCGCTCCTCCTGGCCGCCGTCCTCGGTGCGGCAGGACAGCGTGACCGTCCTGGTGGTGACGGGGCGCAGCTCGTCGCCGTAACGGTAGAAGTACTCCCCGTCCTCCCCGGCCGGGCCGCTCACGATCGTCTCGGCGAAGTTGTCGATGTTGTCGACCCCGGCCGTCGTGTGCATCCAGCCGGTGTCGGCGTTGAAGCCCTGGTAGATGAAGAACTGGCCCCAGGTGGCGGCCCCGTAGACGTCGAGCCCCTGCCTGCTCGTCACATGCTGCTCGGCGCGGAAGAAGAAGCTGGTGTGGGGGTTGATGAGGAGCAGGGCGTGGCCGTCGCGGGTGTGGCTCGGCGCGATGGCCATGCCGTTCGATCCGGTCGGCTCGCGGAACGTCAGGCCGAGCTCGTCGTCGGTCATCGGCACTTCGCGCCCGGCGTAGAAGGCTTCGAGCCGGCTGAGCGGGATCGACTCGATGTCGCCGCCGATGCTGCCCTCCGAGAAGCTCAGCGGCATCCACGGCTCGAAGCGGTCGAGTGCGCGCGGGCGTACGTCGGGGTGGGTGGCGAGGTAGTAGTTGAGGCCGTCCGCCCAGGCCTGCATCAAGGTGCGCAGCCAGGCGGGGGACCTGGCGTAGTCCTTCTTCAGCTCCGCGTGGTCGAGATAGAGCCGCTGGCGCAGGTCCTGCCAGATCGCGCTCTCGCCCTCGGCCTCGGCGAGCCGGCCGAGGGCTGTCAGGTAATTGGTCTCGACCCGGTTGAAGTCGTCCTCGGCCTGGCTGTACATCATCCCGAACACCGCGTCGGCGTCACTCTCGCCGACCACGTGCGGGACACCCCAGTCGTCGCGGGTGATCGTCACACGCGCGCAGTGTCGTCGCCAGCGGGCGGCGTCTGACGCCGCGTCCGACGCCGCGAGCGCACTGCCGGCCGGCAGCCCCGCCGTGACGGCGGCCAGCCCGGCGGCACCACCCAGGACGCGGCGTCGGCTCAGTCCTCCGTGCTGTCCCGGGGTCTGCCCTGTGCTCTGCGCGTCGCTCATCAAATGCTCCCCATCGGCTGTCGCGGCAGGACGCGTGGATTTTGGTGATCATCCACGCGGACAGTCCTATCCATGACGTGACGCGTTGACAAGATCCCCGCCACGACCCGGGCAGCCGAAAGCGGACGAAGGGCTTCCCGCTGCACATTCCCGCAGCCCTGTCGTCACCGCGTACCTCTGGGTGAAACTGCCGGGGGAGTCCGACGGCTGCGACGCCTCAGCCGGCTCGTCCACCCCGGACTATGCCAACAAGCCGGCCACCGGCTGAGCGGTGGTACTGCCGGGAGCGGGGCCCCCGGTGGCACGGACCCCGTCAGTCCTTACCGGCCGGGGGCTCCTCGTCGTACTGGGACGTGCCCGAGTCCAGCAGGGGCTCCTGCGTCTTCAGGTGCGCCGGGGCGAACGCCCGGAGCGCGTGGTAGCCCGTGATCACGACGAGCGTGCCGAGCGCGATGCCGCTCAGCTCGAAGTTGTCGGTGATCTTCAGGCTGACCCCGCCGACGCCGATGATGATGCCCGCGGCGGCCGGTACGAGGTTGAGGGGGTTACGCAGGTCGACCTTGGCGTTCAGCCAGATCTGGGCGCCCAGCAGGCCGATCATGCCGTACAGGATCACGGTGATACCGCCGAGCACCCCGCCGGGGATCGCGGCGACGACCGCGCCGAACTTGGGGCAGAGGCCGAACAGCAGCGCGAAGAAGGCCGCCGCCCAGTAGGCCGCGGTGGAGTAGACCCGGGTCGCCGCCATCACGCCGATGTTCTCGGAGTACGTGGTGTTGGGCGGGCCGCCGACGGCCGTGGACAGCATCGAGGCGGCGCCGTCCGCGGCGATCGCGGTGCCCAGCTTGTCGTCGAGGGAGTCGCCGGTCATCTCGCCGACGGCCTTCACATGCCCGGCGTTCTCGGCGATCAGGGCGATGACGACCGGCAGCGCGACCAGGATCGCGGACCACTCGAAGCTCGGTGCGTGGAAGGACGGCAGCCCGATCCAGTTCGCGTCCGCCACGGCCGACAGGTCCAGCCGCCAATGGTCCACGGCCTCCGCGCCGCCGGCCGGGGAGTGGATCTTCCCGAAGACCAGGTCGAGCACCCAGGACAGGACATAGCCGAAGACGAGCCCCAGGAAGATCGCGATACGCGAGAAGAACCCGCGCAGACAGACCACGGCCAGCCCGGTGAACAGCATCACCAGCAGGGCCGTCCACTGGTCCTGCGGCCAGTACGTCGACGCGGTGACGGGTGCCAGGTTGAAGCCGATCAGCATCACGACGGCGCCGGTCACCACCGGAGGCATCGCCGCGTGGATGATCCGCGCGCCGAACCGCTGCACCACGAGCCCCACCAGGAACAGCACGGCGCCGACCACAAGGACCGCACCGGTGACGGTGGCACTGCTGCCGCCACTGGCGCGGATCGTGGCTGCCACGCCTACGAAGGAGAGCGAGCACCCCAGATAGCTGGGCACCCTGCCCTTCGTCGCCAGCAGGAAGATGGCGGTGGCGACGCCGGACATCATGATGGCGAGGTTCGGGTCGAGGCCCATCAGGACGGGCGCCACGAAGGACGCGCCGAACATGGCCACCACGTGCTGGGCGCCGAGCCCGAACGTACGGGGCCAGGAGAGCCGCTCGTCGGGGCGCACCACGGCGCCCGGTGCGGGCGTCTTTCCGTCGCCGTGCAAGGTCCAGCGCACGCCGAGGCCCATGGTCGCTCCCTGATTGGTGTGTGCGGTGCGCCCTGGGGGTCCACCCGCGGAAAAGATCAGAGCCATGTTAGTGCCGAGGCGGCGCGGCCTCGCGCCCGGCCCCGCCGCCGGTGGAATCTGTCGTTCCGCTCCGCCCGCACGCCACCAGGCCGTCAGCCGCCCGCCGGGCTCCTGTCCGGCGCGGGCTGCGGGACGCCGCCCTCCGCGACCTTGCGGTCGCCCGCCCGCAGCACCCCGGCTCCCAGGACCAGGCCGAACGCCAGCACCGTCACCAGGCCGAACGACACGAGCAGCGACGTCGCCTCGGCCAGCGAGCCGATCGCGGACGGGGCGATGAGCCCGGAGGTGTACGTGATGGTGGCGACGCCCGCGATGGCCCGGCTCGGGTTCGTGCCGCTGCGGCCGGCCGCGGCGAACGCCAGCGGAACGACGACCGCCACGCCGAGGCCCAGCAGCCCGAAGCCGGTGAGCGCCAGGGCGGCACCGGGAGCCAGGACAACGAGCAGTCCGCCGACCGTGGCCAGCGCGCCTCCGACCCGTACGGTCCGCACCGCACCGAAACGGTCGACGATCCTGTCGCCGGCGATCCGGGCGATGGCCATCATGAGGGCGAAGGCCGTGGTCGACGCCGCGGCGAGCCCGGCGGAGCTGCCCATGATGTCCCGGAGGTAGACCGCCGACCAGTCCATGCTGGCCCCCTCGGCGAACACCGCGCAGAAGCCCACCGCCCCGATGACCAGCGCCGACTTCGGCGGCAGGGTGAAGCGCGGCGGCGGCTCCTCGTCGGGCGGGCTGCGCAGGTCCAGGACCCCCTGGCAGGCGGCCAGGCCGAGCGCCGTCAACACCAGCGCGGCCAGGGTGTGGTGCAGCCGGGCGTCGGCCCCGATGTGTGCCGCGACCGTGCCCCCCGCCGAACCGATCAGGGCGCCCACGCTCCACATGCCGTGCAGGCCGGACATGATCGACCTGTCGAGACGGTTCTCCACCTCGACCCCGAGTGCGTTCATCGCGACGTCCGACATCCCCGCGGTCGCCCCGTAGACGAACAGCGCGAGGCAGAGCGTCAGCAGATTGGGGGCCAGGGCGGGCAGGATCAGTGCCAGCGTCCAGAGCGCCAGCAGACCGCGCAGAGCCGTCCGCGCCCCGAAGCGGTGACTGACGCTGCCGGCCAGTGGCATGGCCAGCGAGGCGCCGATGGCCGGGAAGGCGAGTGCCAGACCGAGCTGGCCCGCACTCACCGAGGCATGGTCCTGGATCCACGGGACCCGGGTCGCGAAGCTGCCGGTCACCGCCCCGTGTACGGCGAAGACCGCTGCGACCGCGTATCTGGCCCGCCTTATCTGCTCCCTGCCGAAGACCGGGACCGCTTGATCCTCTGTCATACGCCGTGCCCTCCCCTGGAAATTGCGGCCCGCCGGTACCCCGGCGCCGCGTCTCGCGGTGCGGAGCGTAAACTATCAGGAACCCTGCCTGATAAATAACCCCCCGGCGGCGGTCTCTCAGTGATCTGGAAGGATCCCGGCATGCCCGCATCCCCGAGCACAGCCCGGGCCATCAACGACCGGCTCGCCCTGCGGCTCCTCCAGCAGGACGGCCCGCTGACGGCCACTCAGCTGAAGACCCTGACCGGCCTGTCCCGTCCCACCGTCGCCGATCTGGTGGAGCGGCTCCAAGACGCCGGGCTGGTCCGGGTCGTCGGGGAGAGCGGCTCGGACCGCCGGGGGCCCAATGCCCGGCTGTACGGGATCGTGGCCGACCGCGCGCACCTGGCCGCCCTCGACGTGCGTACGGACAGCGTCGCCGTGGTCGTCGCGGACCTGCTCGGCGTCACCCTCGCCGAGGCCACGCTGCCGATCGGCGGCGACACCGGGACGCGGCCCGCCGTCGAGCGCGCCGTCGCGATGCTGGAGCGCACGGCCCGCACCGCGGGCACCGCCCCGCTGCACAGCGTCGGCATCGGCGCCCCTGGTCTCATCGACCCGGTCACCGGCGAACTCAGGAACACCGCCGGGCTCCCCGCCTGGCACGGGGGCCTGGTCAAGGAGCTCCAGCAGCGGCTCTCCGCCACCGTCCTCGTGGAGAACGAGACCAATCTCGCCGCCGTCGCGGAACACCGCATCGGAGCCGCCCAGGACCGCGACACCTTCGTGCTGCTCTGGCTCGGCAACGGCATCGGCGCCGCCGTGATGCTCGACGGGAAGCTGCGCCGGGGCGCCTCGGGCGGAGCGGGGGAGATCGGCTTCCTGCCGGTGCCCGGCACCTCCGGTGTCCCCTCCGCGGTCAACTGCGAGGGAGGCTTTCACTCCCTCGTGGGTTCCGCCGCAGTCTGCCGGCTGGCCGCGGAACACGGCATCAGGACGTGGGGCCCGGCTGAGGACGGGGCACAGGAGCAGGACCCCGCCGCCGCGTTCGCCGTCCGGGCCGCGCTGCGCGCGGGCGACGGGAACGGTGAGGCGTTCCTGTCGGCGCTCGCCGACCGCCTCGCGCTGGGAGCCGCCTCCGTGGTCTCCGTCCTCGACCCCGGCTGCCTCGTCCTGGCCGGCGAGGTCGGCCGCGCCGGGGGCGACGCGCTCGCCGCGCGGGTGGAGGAACGACTGGTCCGGATGTCACCGCTGCGTACGGAAGTCAGGGCCGGGACGCTGGGCGGCGGCGCGGTCCTGAGCGGAGCGCTGTTCGCTGCGCGGGACGCGGCGCAGGAGGCGCTGTTCGGTGCGGGGGAAGCTTGACGGGGGCCAGGAAGGCATCCGACCGCTAACCGTGCCTCTGCTGCTCTCGCGTCATGGCCATGTGGAGGTCTCGCAGAGCGGAAAGGTAGTCGCTTCGTACCGCATCCTCCGCAGGAAGGGCCGATAGGTAATCCTCGGAAAAGTTTTGGGCTGCACGGAGGGTTGCGCATGAAAGATCCTCAAGGCTTGATCTCCCAAGCAGTATTCCGTCTTGTGATACCGACACGAGTCCCCTCCTGTCACGTTTGAAATCGAGCCGGAATGACGTATCGGCACCGGTGAACGAAATCTGCTTCTTCTCGCCAGCGAAAAGCGTCCTGAGGGAGTCGAGAAGGAGTGTAACTGAAGGGTGGATCATCATTCCTTGATCGGGAACATGGCCACCCGACCCCATTGACCCGTATTCTCCCTCGATGAAGATGTCCCCGAGGTCGAAACCGCTGGGATCACCCTGTCCCGCCCGAACCGAAAACATTACCTCGATCATGGACTGAAGCTCCTTCCTACTGGAACGAAGGCGAGGATTTTCACGTCCCGTCCTGCGCGACCAGGATGTTGACCGGCTTGAGGTCGCGGTGGATGACGGGCACCTCGTGGGCATGCGACAGGCAGAGGGCGATCGGGATGGATGTATGCAGACAGCGGGACGCCGTCGACCAGCTCCATGACGAGGAACAACCGCTCGTTAGGCCTCATCCAGCACCGCGTCGAACACTCGCGGCATACCGGGGTGTTGGATGCGCGCGGTGATCCGGGCCTCGCGCTTGAACCGCTTGGCGACCTCCTCTGCCAGCTGCCGTGAGCCGGCCACGGCCTGCCGCCGGACCACTGTCAAGGCGACGGGCCGGTTCAGCACGGCGTCGTAACCACGCCACACGTCGCCCGTGCCACCGCTGTTGAGCTCCTCGATCAGCTCGTACCGCCCGGCGATCTCCAGTCCAGCGGAGTTGCGGGAGTAAGGGAAGGGGGCTCACTCTCTGGTCATGGGGGAGTGCCGGGTGGGGCACCACGCGGTCCTTGTGCCCAGCGGTGGAGCGGCGACTATGCTCGGTTTCGGCGTGCGGAGACAGTCCTCCCGCAACTCGCTGCGCTCGTCACGAAACGAGACGCCCGATGGCATGCGCGAATGACCTGTAACCAGTCTTGACAGCTTCTGGTGAGCCTGAATTCGGCATCAGAACAGTCGGAAGATGCGCGACGCGCCACATTCGATATGTTGTGCGGTCCGCACCGGATTCACTGATGCCAACAACGGTGCAGGCTCCCCGGACTGCTTGAATGATAAGTTCGGATGTTGATTCTGCGGGTTGACTCCTGGCTACGGCCGCACCAATCAATGCATGCATGAACTCTACCAATTGTAGGTCGCCGCCAGTGCTCAGCATTCTATGTACGGCCTGAGGGGTTTCAATGTTCGGAGAGTATTTCTCAATTCCTCCGGACCATAGGAGCAGGGATGGTGCGGTTACTTCGTGGTTGGCATGCCACCCCAGCTCATCCACGAGCGCCATCGTTGATGCGTGAAATTTGCCGATCATTTGTGTGATGTGCAAAATCCGGTGCAAATTTTCATGGTTTCGAGTGGTGAAGTTCTCGATGGAGACATGGTTGAGGTTCGTATATTCACCGGAGTCGGCTACCGCGCCGATTTCAACGATCCCTCCCAGTGGGCCAAAGATCGCGCGAGCCAGCGAAGTTTCCGATACTTTTGGGACATTATTCATTTCCATCTCCTAGAACAGGCCCATGAAGTGCTGGACAATCGCATCTCGCTGCGGCAGGGAAGAGAGATGCTTGCACGATGCCCGCCACCGGCGGGAACAACATCCCGCCGTCCACACTGCCCGCATCCAGCGCAACCCCCGCAGGACCCCGCAGCAACGGCACCATCACATCGAGCAACCGTGCACCCAGCACGGTCTGGTACGTCCACTCCCGCCCGGCTTCACCACGAGCCACCGCGAACCGGGCCAACGACTCCTCATCCGAGAACGCGCAGATCCACCGCACACCACTCTGCTCCGCCGACCACAGATCACCGGCCTCATCCAGAGGCACCAGCACCGCCGTCCGCCGGAACTCACCCAGCAACACAGCAAACTCCCGCTGAGCCGCACGCAACTGGTCCTGCTCGGCCTCCACCGACGTCACAAGGGGCGCTCGCTCCGGGGGCGGCCCTGAAAGATCATCCAGGTCCGCCAGCCGTGACCGCCTGCGCTGCTGCTCCGGTATCCCGTCCCCACCCGTGGTATGCGCAGGATCATCACACGCACGGATTTTCGAGTGCAACGTGACATCGCCTACTGGCTGGATCCTGCTGCCACGAGCAAGGGGGAGACTTCCAGGACCGCCCACACAGTCTTGCCCGGCCCGTCCGCGCAGGGGTACCAGCCCCAGCGGTCGGCGAGGGTTGCGACCAACAGGAGGCCGCGGCCGTCCTCCTGATCGGGCGAGGCCGGATCGGTGGGGGCGGGGAGGCGTTCGCCCCGGGTGTCGGTGACCTCGACGCGGATGGACGTGCCCTCGGCGGAGAGGCGGAGGCGGAAGTCCCGGCCGGACACGTGCCCGTGGCGCACGGCATTGCTGCTGAGCTCGGCAACGGTCAGCAGCAACGCATCGTGCGTATCGCTCCCGTACGGGGCACCCCAGGCGTCGAGGCGCTCGCCGGCCAGGCGCCGGGCGAGCCGGGCGCCGCGCGGGGTGGAGCTGAAACGCATCGTGAAGTGGTGCCAGGGGAAACGGGTGCGAGGAGTGCGGGCCGGGCGGACAGGGAGGGGCGGTTGCGTGCTGGTCATTCCTCAACGTTGCGCCGCCGTGCCCGAACGTGACCAGAGGCGACGCGCTGTCATGGAGTGGTTGTACGTGGCGTGTGCAGGGCCTGTACGCACGAGGAGCCGGTGGGTATGCCCGAGGTCTGTTGTTGACTTGGGACCCGTCCTGCGCCGTCGGTCGGTCAGGGCAGGCGTGTCAGGTCGCGGAGCTGTTCGACCAGTGCGTGTACGTCGCGTTCGGCGGGCGGAGTGGCGTGCGCCTCCGGCGGATTGCTCCGGCACGGGCGGCAGAGGCCGTCGGGGAGGGCTTCGGGTGAGCCGGGGCGCCCGCATTCGGTGCACTCCGCCAGGAGGCGGCGTCCCGGCGTGACGGCCGTGACTGGTGCCGGGCTGCTGGCCACCTGCGGCGGGAGTTTGTCGGTCAGGCGGCGGCGTACGAGGCCGACGGGGGAGCCGACCTGTGCGGGGAGGCCCGCCGTGAGGGCCTGGGTGAGGTAGTCGGCATCCACACCGCGTGTGAACCAGGCGGCGGCCAGCGGCTCCAGGGCGCGGCAGTCGGATGCGGAGAGCGCCAGGCGGGTGTCCTTGCGGCCGAGTTGAGCCAGGGTGAGGTACGCGGGGGAGGCGGCAACCGGGGGCGTCGCCTGTGTGCGCTGCGCGGGCGCGACGGGTGGTGCGGGCGCGGGGGCTGCCGGGGCAGGGTGCGCGGTGGGCTCGGGCGGGGCGGCCGGTGATGCGGTCGCGTTCAGGGGCGTGGCCTGGACCGGAGCCTCTGAATCGGCGTCGGCAGGCGGGGGAGCGGGCGTCGCTTCTTCCGGCGTGAGGTGGCTGCCCTCGGTGGTCAGGAACGCGTCCCACCACTCGTTGTCGCGTGCTGTGCGTGACCAGTAGGTGCGAGAGACCCAGCGGACCTGATCCCCTTCGCCGGCAAGGCAGCGTACGCGCCGCAGATGCCCGGCCACTCCGAGGGCCTTCAATGCGCTGGAGACTGCCATCTGGCCGTACAGCGGAAGGTGTTTGGCGAGCGACTTGATGTCCATCGCCGCGCCGTCGGGGAGCCGGTCGACGTAACCGGCGATGTACCGCTCGCGCTCCGGCATCAGGACGAAGTCCGTCGCATGGGGCGCGCGTTGATCTGGTGCGGTTCGTTTGCCGTAGCCGGGGCGGGCTCTCGCGTACGGGCGCGAGGATGCGGGTGTGCGAAGGGCAGGGCTAAGGTGCTCGGTAGCCACGAGATCGTCCGTTTCGATCTTGGGGTGAGACCCCGGCCTGGTGTTTGCGCACCGCGTCGGGGTCGATTCGTTGGAGGCACCGTAAGCAGCCGTGACGGTGCGCCGCAAGCTGATCACATTTAGTCATACCGGCTGGCCGTGACGGGGTCGGGAGGGTGGGGAGGTTTTCCCAAATCCCTTCTTTCCCTACCGGGTGAACAACATCGCTCGGGTCTCGACGCTCGCATCCCGGCCCCCGAATCCCGAAGTTCAAGCGTCGGGCCGGCGCCCTTGATCGTGTCCTCCCGACGAGTGAACGATCCGTTCCCGACGCTCGAAGCTCGGCTCTCGGATGTCGAGCGTCGGGCCACTCCTTCGATGGAACGCGGCGGGAATGGTGTGCGTGCGAACACGTGGGTCGTTACGGTGCCCGAGTGGGACGAGCCGGGGCGGGCGCTGCCTCCGGGATGGCGAAGAGCCCTCCATCGCGAGCTAGTTGTACGCGATAGGCCGAGGCGTGTACGTACGTGGACAGGCGGTGGCGATGACGCAGGACGAGGCGGCCATGGGTGCGGAGGCGGTGGCCTCGTCGGGGACGCAGCCGGAGAACAGGTCGGAGAACGGCGTGGCGGTCGCCTTCGGGCGGCAGTTGAAGCTGCTGCGGGTGCGGGCGGGGCTGGACCGGGTGGAGTTCGGGAAGCGGCTGGGCTACGCGGCGCAGTCGGTCGCGTCATTCGAGCAAGGCGGCGCATCCCGCAGCCTGAGTTCGTCGACAAGGCGGACCGGTTGCTGGAGGCCGATGGGCTGCTGATGGCCCTGAAGGAGGAGCTGGCGCGGTCGCAGTACCCGGCGTTCTTCCGGGATGCCGCGCGGCTGGAGGCTGAGGCGCTGGAACTCTTCCTCTATGCGGTGAGCGCAGTACCTGGACTTCTGCAAACCGAGGAGTACACCCGTGCTCTCCTTGCGATGCGTCGACCGCTGCTTGATCAAGACACCATCGAGCAGCGCGTGTTGTCTCGCATTGCGCGGCAGGAGGTATTCAACCGTTGGCCTGCTCCCCTGACGAGCTTCGTGATCGAGGAAGCTGTGCTGCGGAGGCCGTTCGGTGGGAGGGCGGTGCTGCGGGGCGTGCTGGAGCAGATTCTGCTTGTGGGGCGTCAGCGAAGCGTAGAGATCCAGGTCATGCCGACGGTTCGCGAGGACAATGCCGGACTGGATGGTCCGTTCACCTTGATTACGCGAAGGAGCGGCGAGCAACTCGCGTACTTGGAGGTGCAGGGGCGCAGCATCCTGTTGACCGATCGCGACGAGGTGCGCTCCGTGGCGGCGCGCTATGGGATCATCCGTTCGCAGGCTCTGACTCCACAAGAGTCTCTGGTGTTCATCGAGAAGTTGCTGGGAGAGCTATGAAGACCACCGATGCTCCTGTCACCCAGGAGCTGGTTTGGTTCAAGAGCAGCTACAGCGGGGCCGAGGGCGGCGAGTGCATCGAGGTCGCCTCCGTGGCCACCCACGTGCACATCCGGGACTCGAAGCAGCCGGACGGCCCGATGCTGACCGTCGGCGTCCGGGCATGGGCGGGATTCCTGGGGCTCGCCGCAAGCTGAGCCACCCACACGCAGCGCCCCCGCACGCCTGCGAGGGAGCCGTCGGGCCTGGCCCTGGTCACTGTTCCCGCAGCCGCACCCACGCTCTGTGACCCGTCCCACAGAAGCCACCCGTATGGACCGTTGCGTCACGTGGCACAATGACCATGTACCAGCAGCAGCGCACTCCGGGGTCGGTGTAATTCCGAACCGGCGGTTATAGTC
Organism: Streptomyces sp. NBC_01166; assembly: GCF_045039765.1. NCBI lineage: Bacteria > Bacillati > Actinomycetota > Actinomycetes > Kitasatosporales > Streptomycetaceae > Streptomyces > Streptomyces sp. NBC_01166. The sequence continues at coordinate 1,536,272 of NZ_CP108613.1, read as the reverse complement.
CGCGACCCGTCCGCATCCAGCGGCCGGTTGACCAGGTGAGATTCCTGGACCGACGGTGAAAGTCCGGATGGGAGGCAGTGCGCGGCGGGCCGTCACAGGTACGCCGCCGTCGGCGGATGTGTTCCGGGAGGTTCCGGGACGCCCACATCCGTGTCTTCGGTTTTCGGCGTTCCCCTGTTGCGTTCCGCTTCATCTGTCGTCATCGACAGGCCCCGGAGTCCGTGCCCGAAGAGGCAGGAGGACCCGGTGGCCACCGCAGCCGAAAGAACCGCCATGCGGCGGGCGATCACGCTCGCAGCCCGCGGACTCGGCGCCACCAGCCCGAATCCGGTCGTCGGATGCGTCATCCTCGACGCCGCCGGGGAACAGGCCGGTGAGGGCTTCCACCAGCGCGCCGGAGGGCCGCACGCCGAGGTCCACGCCCTGCGCGAGGCCGGCGAGCGGGCCCGGGGCGGCACCGCCTGCGTCACCCTCGAACCCTGTAACCACACCGGACGCACCGGACCCTGCGCCCAGGCGCTCGTCGAGGCCGGCGTCAGCCGTGTCGTGTACGCGGTGAGCGATCCGAACCCGCAGGCCACCGGTGGTGCGGACACCCTGCGCTCCGCCGGCGTCGAGGTGGAACAGGGACTGCTCGCCGACGAGGCGGAGGCCGGGAACACCGCCTGGCTCACCTCGGTCCGCCTCGGCCGTCCGTACGTCCTGTGGAAGTACGCGGCGACCCTCGACGGCCGGATCGCCGCCGCCGACGCCACCAGCCGCTGGATCACCTCCCCCGAGGCCCGCGCCGACGTCCACCGGCTGCGCGCCGAGGCCGACGCCGTGGTGGTCGGCTCCGGAACCGCCCGGGCCGACGACCCGCAGCTGGGCGTACGCGGCATCGAGGGCGCCGTCCAGCCGCTCCGGGTGGTCGTCGACACCGACGCCACCGCCGTCCGCCCCGGAGCCCGGGTCCTGGACTCCACGGCGCCCACCCTGATCGCGGTCGCCGACGACGCCGAGGCCGGCCACCTCCCCGACGACGCCGTGCTGCGCCTGCCGCGCGCCGCCCAGGGGCCCGGCCTGGACATCGACGCCCTGCTCGCCGCCCTCCACGGCCGAGGCCTCCGTTCCGTACTCCTCGAAGGCGGGCCCGTCCTGGCCGGCTCCTTCGTCGCCGCGGGAGCGGTCGACACCGTCGTCGGCTACCTCGCTCCGGTGCTCCTCGGCGCGGGCCCCGCGGCCCTCGCGGACGCCGGAATCTCCACCATCTCCCAGGCGTTGCGCCTCGATGTGACCGAGACCGCCCGAATCGGCCCCGATCTGCGCATCACCGCCGTCCCCGTTCCTGCTCGGAAGGGAAACTGAGTGTTCACCGGAATTGTCGAAGAACTGGGTGAGGTCACCGCCGTCGAGAAGCTCGACGACGCCTCCCGCTTCCGACTGCGCGGCCCCGTCGTGACCGAGGGCGCCAAACACGGCGACTCCATCGCCGTCAACGGCGTCTGCCTCACCGTCGTGGACCTCGGGGAGAACGAGTTCACCGCCGACGTCATGGCCGAGACGCTGAACCGCTCCAGCCTCGGCGCGCTCGCCGCCGGCTCCCGGGTCAACCTGGAGCGCCCCATGGCCCTCGGCGGCCGCCTCGGCGGCCACATCGTCCAGGGGCACGTGGACGGCACCGGTCACATCATCGAGCGCCGGGTCTCCGAGAACTGGGAGCTCGTCAAGATCTCCCTGCCCGCCGGCTTGACCCGCTACGTGGTGGAGAAGGGCTCGATCACCGTCGACGGCGTGAGCCTGACCGTCGTCGACGCGGGCACCGACCACTTCACCATCAGCCTCATCCCCACCACCCTCGCGCTGACCACGCTCGGCATCAAGGAGCCCGGCGACGCGGTCAACCTCGAGGTGGACGTCCTCGCGAAGTACGTCGAACGACTGCTCGGCCACGGCGCCGCGCCCGAGTCGGGGGAGCCGGTCGCATGAACGCCCTGGACTGGCTGAACTCGGAGGCTTTCACCGCCTTCGGGCAGCACATCATCTGGTCGGACATGCTCGGCAACACGATCGGCCTGATAGCCCTGGCCCTCGGCTGGCTCCGCTCCGTCTGGACCTGGCCGGCCCAGCTCCTGTCCGGCGTCGTCCTGGTCGCCGCCAACGTCTCCGTGCAGCAGGCGGGCAGCGTCGGCAAGCAGCTGATCGTCATCGCCGTCGCCGTGTGGGGCTGGCAGCAGTGGACCCGCGGCCGGCAGCAGGCGCAGGACGGGTCCATCGCCGTGCGCTTCGCCACCTGGCGCGAGCGCGCCTACCTGCTGGGCGGCGCCGTCGTCGGCACCCTCGCGGTCGGCGGCCTCTTCACCGCCTTCCCCTCCCTCTCCTGGAGCCCGTGGGCCGACGCGTACATCTTCGCGGGCACGCTCGTCGCGATGCTGGCGCAGGCCCGCGGCATGGTCGAGTTCTGGTTCGCCTGGCTGCTCGTCGACCTCGTCGGCGTACCGCTCAACTTCCACAGCGGACTCGCCTTCTCCGGTCTCATCTACGTCGTCTACGGCGCCCTCGTCCTGTGGGGCATGCGCGACTGGTGGCTGCGTACGCGGACACCCGCTCTGGAAGGAGCCACGGCATGACTGCCCAGCCCACCTGGTTGCACGACCGCACCCTCGAGGACCTCTCGCTCGACCCCGTCGAACAGGCGATCCGCGACATCGCCGCCGGACGGCCCGTCGTGGTCGTCGACGACGAGGACCGGGAGAACGAGGGCGACCTCGTCGTCGCCGCCGAGAAGGCGACCCCCGAGATCATCGCGTTCATGATGAGCGAGTGCCGCGGTCTGATCTGCGCGCCCATGGAGAGCGACGAGCTGGACCGCCTCGAACTCCCGCAGATGGTCACGCACAACACCGAGTCGATGCAGACGGCCTTCACCGTCTCCGTGGACGCCTCCGCGGCACACGGAGTGACCACCGGGATCTCCGCGGCCGACCGCGCCACCACGCTCCGGATGCTGGCGGGCGGCAGGGCGGGCCCGGGCGACTTCGTGCGCCCCGGCCACGTCTTCCCGCTCCGCGCCCGCTCCGGCGGTGTCCTCGTCCGCAACGGCCACACCGAGGCGGCCGTCGACCTGGCCAGGCTCGCGGGGCTGCGCCCCGCGGGCGCCATCGTCGAGATCGCGGGCGAGGACGGCGTCATGCTGAGGCTCCCCGAACTCGTTCCGTTCGCCCGCAAGCACGGCCTCACGATCATCTCCATCGAGGACCTGATCGCCTACCGCCGCAGCGCCGAGCCCACCGTGCGCCGCGAGGCCGAGGTCCGGCTGCCCACCACCTTCGGCCCGTTCACCGCGTACGGCTACCGCTCCATCGTCGACGGCGTCGAGCACGTCGCGCTCGTCCACGGCGACATCGGAGACGGCGAGGACGTCCTCGTCCGGGTCCACTCCGAATGCCTGACCGGGGACATCTTCCAGTCCCAGCGCTGCGACTGCGGCCCTCAGCTGCACACCTCCATGGAACGCGTCACCGCCGAGGGCCGCGGGGTCGTCGTCTACCTCCGCGGGCACGAGGGCCGCGGCATCGGGCTGCTGTCCAAGCTGCGTGCGTACGAACTCCAGGAACGCGGCTCCGACACCCTGGACGCCAACCTCGAACTCGGGCTGCCCGCCGACGCCCGGGACTACGCCGCCGGTGCCCAGATCCTGAGCGACCTCGGTGTGCGGACCCTGCGTCTGATGACCAACAACCCGGACAAGACCGCCGCCCTCGTACGGCACGGGCTCAAGATCACCGGGCGTGAACCGATGCCCGTCCAGGCCGGTGAGCACAACCTGCGGTACCTGCGCACCAAGCGGGACCGGATGGGGCACGACCTGCCCTGGCTCGACGCCGCGGCGTCGGCCTGCGGCAACCAGTAAGCACCGACGAACACACAGGAGAGACATGAGCGGCAAGGGCGCACCCGAACTGTCCGTACGCAACTGCGGAGACCTGCGGGTGGCGGTGATCGCTGCCCAGTGGCACGAGAAGGTCATGGACGGGCTCGTCGACGGGGCGCTGCGCGCCCTGCGTGACCTCGGCATCGACGAGCCGACGCTGCTCCGGGTCCCCGGCAGCTTCGAGCTCCCCGTGGTGGCCAAGGTCCTCGCCGGCCGGGGCTACGACGCGATCGTCGCCCTCGGGGTGATCATCCGCGGCGGCACTCCCCACTTCGAATACGTGTCCCAAGGCGTGACCAACGGCCTCACCCAGGTCACGGTCGACACCGGCGTACCCGTCGGATTCGGCGTGCTCACCTGTGACGACGAGGAACAGGCTCTGGACCGGGCCGGACTCGAGGGCTCCAACGAGGACAAGGGACACGAAGCGGTCACCGCCGCCGTGGCCACCGCCGCCACGCTGCGCACCGTCAGCGAACCCTGGCGCTGAGCAGCGCTCCCGTACCCCGTATTCTTAGGACCATCATGGCCAACAAAACCTTCGAAGAACTCTTCGCCGAGCTGCAGCTCAAGGCCGCCGACGGCGACCCCTCCACCTCCCGCACCGCCGAGCTGGTGGACAAGGGTGTGCATGCCATCGGCAAGAAGGTCGTCGAGGAGGCCGCCGAGGTCTGGATGGCCGCCGAATACGAGGGCAAGGAAGCCGCCGCCGAGGAGATCTCGCAGCTGCTCTACCACGTCCAGGTGATGATGGTCGCCCGCGGGATCTCCCTCGACGACGTCTACGCCCACCTCTGAGCCACGCCCCGCACGCCCCCCGAACATCCCTCCGCACAAAGGAAACCCGACTTCATGCTGCGCATCGCCGTCCCCAACAAGGGTTCACTCTCCGGGCCTGCGATGGCGATGCTCCATGAGGCCGGCTACCAGCAGCGCAAGGAGTCGAAGGAACTCGTCCTGGTCGACCCGACCAACGAGGTCGAGTTCTTCTACCTGCGGCCGCGCGACATCGCGATCTACGTCAGCTCCGGCCGCCTCGACATCGGCATCACCGGCCGCGACCTGCTGCTGGACTCCGGTGCCGAGGCCGAGGAGATCCTCCAGCTCGGCTTCGCGCGCTCGACCTTCCGTTACGCCACCAAGCCCGGCACGGCCACCGGCCCCAAGGACTTCGGCGGCATGACGATCGCCACGTCCTACGAGGGCATCGTCGCGGCGCACCTCGCCGACGCCGGCGTGGAGGCCTCCGTCGTGCACCTCGACGGCGCGGTCGAGACCGCCATCGAACTCGGTGTCGCCCAGGTCATCGCCGATGTCGTCGAGACCGGCACCAGCCTGCGCAATGCCGGACTCGAGGTCATCGGCGAGCCCATCATGACGTCGGAAGCCGTCGTCATCCGCCGCAAGGGCGCCGACGCCGAGGACCCGAAGGTGCAGCAGTTCCTGCGCCGCCTCCAGGGCGTCCTGGTCGCCCGCACCTACGTGATGATGGACTACGACTGCCGGGTCGAGCACCTGGAGCGCGCTGTCGCCCTCACCCCGGGCCTGGAGTCGCCGACCATCTCCCCGCTGCACCACGAGGGCTGGGTCGCCGTCCGCTCCATGGTCGCCTCCAAGGAGGCCCAGCGGATCATGGACGACCTCTACGAGCTGGGCGCCCGCGCCATCCTCACGACGGCCATCCACGCCTGCCGCCTCTGACGGCCGGACCACGAGCACACCGAAGGACGACAGCGCCGCCATGTCCGCCCCCGCGCCCCGGCCGCCCGAACTCCCCGCTCTTCCGGCCACCTTCAGGCCCACCCTCACCCGAGTGGTCCTGCTGGCCGTGGGGGCGGCGATGTTCGTCGTCATCACCGCGGTCGCGCTGATACTGGAGAACCTCAGCGCGGGGGAGCGGACCAGCTTCGTCTTCGTCGCCCTTCTCTTCTTCGGCGTCCTCGCCATGCTGAGCAGGCCGCGCGTCACCGCCGACGAGACGGGGGTCACGGTGGTCAACATCACCCGCACCCGCCGACTGGCCTGGGCCGAGATCCTCCGCGTCAATCTGCGCGCCGGAGACCCGTGGGTCTTCCTCGACCTCAGCGACGGCACCAGCATGCCGGCCCTCGGCATCCAGCCCGGAATCGCCCGGAAACGGGCCATCAGCGACGCCCGGACACTCCGCGCGCTCGCCGAATTCCACGGCAGCGGAGTGAACGACGCCACGGAGAACGGCTGAGCCCCCTGCCCCGTACGCCCCGATCCCGATTATTCTGGATCCGGCGGCGCACCGGGTGCGCCCCGCCCCGCACCAGAAGGCCCCCGAGGCCGCGGGGCAGATTCCTGCGACCCAAGGAGTGACTCCCTCCAGCAATGGACGGATCGTCCGGTAGTACCTGCGCCGCCCTCTCCCCGGAGGCGGCGGCATGACCACCCCCCTGTTGCTGCTCCTCGCGGCATTCCTTCTCATCCTCGCCAACGGGTTCTTCGTGGCAGCCGAATTCGGGCTCGTCACGGTGGAACGGCCGGACGCCGAACGCGCCGCCGCCGAAGGCGACCGCCGGGCCCGTACCGTCGTCGCCGCCCTGCGTGAACTCTCCTTCCAGCTCTCCGGCACCCAGCTCGGCATCACCATCACCTCGCTGGTCGTCGGCATGCTCGCCGAACCGGCGCTCGCCCAGCTGCTCGCCGGACCACTCACCGCCACCGGACTGCCCGAAGGGGCCGTACCCGGGGTGAGCGTCGTGATCGGCATGCTGTTCGCCTCCGCCGTCCAGATGGTGATCGGCGAGCTCGTGCCCAAGAACTGGGCGGTCTCCCGGCCGCTCCAGGTCGCCCGGTTCGTCGCCGGGCCCCAGCACCGCTTCTCCACCGTCCTGCGCCCGGTGATCACCGCACTGAACACCGTCGCGAACCGGCTGGTCAGGCTGCTGGGGGTCGAACCCACCGACGAGCTCGCCTCGGCCAGGACCCCGGGCGAACTCGTCTCGCTGGCCCGGCACTCCGCCGAGGCCGGCACCCTGGAGCAGGACACCGCCGATCTCTTCGTGCGGACCCTGTCCCTCGCCGGACTCACCGCGCAGCACGTCATGACCCCGCGCGTGAAGGTCAGCGCGCTCCAGACGTCGGCCACCGCGGCGGACGTCCTCAACCTCACACGGGCCACCGGCCTGTCCCGCTTCCCCGTCTACCAGGACCGCATCGACGAGGTCGTCGGCATGGTCCACCTCAAGAACGCCCTGGCCGTCCCCTCCCAGGACCGGCTGCGCACCCCGGTGAGCCGGATCGCCGTGGCACCGCTCCTGGTGCCGGAGACCCTGCCCGTCGAACAGCTGCTCCAGCGGCTGCGCAGCGAGCAGCCGATCGCCGTCGTGGTCGACGAGTACGGCGGCACCGCCGGTGTCGTCACCCTCGAGGACATCATCGAAGAACTCGTCGGCGAGGTCAGGGACGAGCACGACGTGGAGGGCGCCGACCGCCCCGAGCTGACACCCGTCGTCGCCGACGACGGCCGGGCCGGCTGGGACGTGGAGGGCAGTACCCGGGTGCTGACCCTGCGGCGGATAGGCCTCGACGTACCCGAAGGGCCGTACGAGACCGTGGCGGGGCTGGTCGCCGATCTGCTGGGACGCATCCCCGCCCCCGGCGACCGGGCCGAACTCCCCGGCTGGCGGATCTCCGTCCGCCAGGTCGGCCACTACCGTGCCGAGCGGGTCCGCTTCGTCCGGCTGACGGACATACCGCAGGCTCCGGCCGGACGGCTCACCCAGGATCTGCTGGAGGCCGTGCGATGAGCCTCGTACAGCTGATCTTCGCCGGTCTCCTGGTGCTGGCGAACGGATTCTTCGTCGGAGCCGAGTTCGCGCTCGTCTCCGTGCGGCGCAGCCAGGTCGAACCCCTTGCGGCAGGGGGGTCGAGCCGGGCCAGACAGGTCCTGTACGGCCTGGAGAACCTGCCGCAGATGATGGCCGCCGCGCAGTTCGGCATCACCGTCTGCTCCCTCACGCTCGGCGCCGTCGCGGAGCCGACCGTGGCCCACCTCCTGGAGCCGGTCTTCCACGCGGCACACGTGCCCGAAGGGCTCGTCCATCCGCTCGGCTTCGCGGTGGCCCTCGTCTCCGTGGTCTTCCTGCACCTCGTCATCGGCGAGATGGTCCCGAAGAACCTGGCGATGGCCGCCCCCGAGAAGACCGCGATGTGGCTCAGCCCCGGCCTGGTCGGCTTCGCCCGGCTCTGCAGGCCGGTCACCTCCGCGCTCGGAGCCTGCGCCAATCTCGTCCTGCGGCTCTTCAAGGTCGAGCCGAAGGACGAGGTCGAGGCCGTCTTCACCAGTGAGCAGCTCAACCGGCTGGTGGAGGACGCCGGCATGGCCGGTCTGCTGGAACCGGAGGCGCGGGACCGCCTCGGGGACGCCCTCGAACTGGGCACCAGGCCCGTCACCGATGTGCTGCTCGACCGGGCCTCCCTGGTGACGGTGGACCCCTCCGTCACCCCGCGCCGCATCGAGGAGCTCACCGTGCGGACCGGCTACTCGCGCTTTCCCGTCTGCGCCGAGGGCGGCGGCCCGTTCATGGGCTATCTGCACGTCAAGGACGTCCTGGAGCTGGAGGACGGCGAGCGGGCCGTGCCGCAGCAGATCTGGCGCCCGATGGCGACCGTACGGGCGGAGCTCCCGCTGGACGACGCCCTGACGGTGATGCGCCGCGCGGCCACGCATCTCGCCCAGGTCGCCGACGCGTCCGGCAGGGTGCTCGGCCTGGTCGCCATGGAGGACGTCCTGGAGATGCTCGTGGGCGAGGTCCGCGACCCGGCCCACCACGTCTCGGTGCCCCGCCGCACGGTGGAGGTGCCGAAGGCCATGGCGCCGCTGGGCTGACCCCCGCCGCCGGACGGCCCCTCGCCGGGGCCGTCCGGCGGACAGCGGGCCTACAGGCTGCCGGGTTCCTGCTTCCCCCGGTCCACCGGGCCCCGGCCCGACAGCACCTCGCCGTACGCCTGCATCAGGTCCGGCAGCCGCAGCGTGGCCAGATCGTCCCGGGTCGGCACGGCGGTGTAGCCGGACAGCCGCAGATCGCGGTAGGCACAGCTCTTCTCGTACAGGGTGCGCAGGAAGCGGCCGTTGCCCAGCTCGTCGATCCAGCCCTGGTCGACCACGTGCCCGCTGATGCTGCGCAGCTCGTCGAGGGACTCCTCGTCCCACACATCGCCGTTCTCGGCGGCCAGCACCCCGCCGATCGCGGTGAGTTCGAGGGGGCGGTAGCTCGGGAAGTCGACCCGGGTGGTGAAGCGTGAGGAGAGCCCCGGGTTGGTGGAGAGCAGCCGGTCCATGCCTTCCGGATAGCCGGCGAGGATCACGACCAGGTGGTCCCTGTTGTCCTCGGCCCGCTTGAGGAGGACCTGCAGGGCCTCGTCGCCGTAGGCGTCGCCCTTGCTGTAACCGGAGTTGGAGAGGCTGTACGCCTCGTCCACGAAGAGCACCCCGCCGAGTGCCGAATCGATCAGCTCGTTGGCCTTCACCGCTGTCTGACCGAGGAACTCGCCGACCAGATCGGACCGTTGGGCCTCCACCAGATGGTCGCCGCCGAGGAGCCCGAGGGCGTAGAAGACCCGGCCCAGGATGCGGGCGACCGTGGTCTTGCCCGTCCCGGACGGCCCGGAGAAGACGAAGTGGCGCTTCGGCGGCTGTACCGGAAGTCCCTGCTCCGCACGGAGACGTGCCATGTTCAGCTGCGCGGACAGCGCCTTGACCTGGCGTTTCACGGGTTCGAGGCCGACCATGCGTTCGAGCTCGGCCAAGGCCTCCGCGAGCATCACCGGGTCGCTCGGTCCCGCGGGGAAGGATGCGGCCCGCGGTGCGCCGGGCTTCTGCCGTGCCCCGGCGGCACCGGAAGCCGGCGGTGGCACCACGGCCCCTGGCAGGACCTGCGGGTCACCGCCGAGCCAGGGCTCACGGCCGTCCACCAGGTCGGTGCCGAGCGCCATGTCGCCGTCCGCCCGTCCCTCCAGGCCCGTGCCGTCCGAGCCGAAGCCGGCCAGTGAGACCGCCGCGAGATCGGCGGCCTCGTCGTAGCCGTCCCCCTCGGAGATCGCGGCGAGCCGGGCCGAGGTGTCCATGAAGGCCGGGTCCACGCGGTGGACCGCCCGGTACAGCGGCAGGGCCGCCGCGCTGCGGCCGGTGCCCTCGTGGGCCCGCGCCAGCCAGTAGCGCAGCTCCTTGCGCTGCGGCTGCTCGCTGCGGCAGCGCATCAGCGCGGCGGAGAGCAGAGGCTCGGCCTGCCCGTACATCTCCAGACGCACCCGCGCCATGCCGCCGAAGAGGCCCGCCTCGATCCCGAGCAGCGGATCGTCGATGAGCGGCTCCGTGGTGCGTACGAGCTGGTCCCAGTCCTTGACCAGGTAGGAGCGGCAGGCGTGCAGGAAGCGGACCTGGGGATCGGTATCGACCGGCGGAAGACCCGCCAACGCCCGGTCCAGCTCCGGCACATGGCGGCCGTCCAGCCAGTGCGAGGCGTGCGCGAGGAGCAGATCGCGCGGACTCTCCAGCACGGGCTGGACCCACCACCCCAGCCAGTACCACGAGTTGAGCGTGCGGCGATGACGGGTGCGCTGCTCGCCGAAGCGGTCGCGGTGGCGGTACATGCGTAACAGTGCCGTGGTGGTGTCGATCCGCAGGGCGTGCAGGCCCAGCCAGCCGTCCGCCATGCCGGGGTCGAGACGCACCGCCGCTCTGAACTCCTCCTCGGCCTGTGGGTACGCGCCCATCGTGTAGGCGTCCACCCCACGCAGCCAGGCAAGGTCGGCCGGGGCCTGCGTGCCCGGCGTGCCGATGTCCATCAGGTCCCCCACAAACCGTGCCCCCAGAATGTCCCGCCCGCACAGCATGCCCAGCTCGGCGCCCCTAATCACCGTGCCGGGGACGGGAATTGACCACACCCGAGACGCATCGTACCTGTACAGGGAGTGAGCGGTTAAGTGCGTAACCGGCGCTTCGACGGCCGTGACCGAGGGTGAGGGAACGGCCCGGTGCGGCGAGGTGTGAGGGCAGAACGAAGCCCCCGATCACGGGGGAACAACCGGGGGCTTCGCGTCCGCGGGGGCTCCGAAAAGCCGCACATTGAGAACGTAAGACCTGTACGGCCCCTCGGTCAAGCCGAGTTGGAGCGGCTCCGGGGCTTTTTCGTACTGCCCGGTATGGCGGCCCTCACGCTTCACTGTCCGTGACGATTCGACTCGTCACCGCTGTCGGGCGAGGGCCATCCAGCCACATGTATCCCGTGGGCATCCGTCGTATCACCGCATCCGCGAAGGGATATGAGGGATCGTCGGCGAAATGACGGTGCTCGGCGACGGTCCAGCCGTCCCAGAAGTCCGAGAGGCCGGGGCCGTCGCGCAGTCGGCCCTGCTCCCAGGACGCCTCACTCTCCCCCTCGATCCACAGCAGCCCCGCGAGATACGGCCGCACCGCGGAGCGCCCGGCCCCCACCCCCTCGATCAGGACCACGGGGGCGGGGTCCAGCGTCCTCGGCGGGCCGAAGCGACGGGCCGTCCAGTCGTACGGCGCGTAGCGTGCGGCCTCTCCCCGCGAGAGCGGATCCAGGACCTGCGCCCGGAGCCTGTCCGTCCAGGCGAAGAGCTCCTCGTGCGTGGCCAGGTCGTCCAGGCGCAGTACGGGGGCGCCGCCGAGCGCCGCGGCCAGGCGGTCGGCGAAGGTGCTCTTGCCGGACCCCGCGTGCCCGTCGACGGCGATCAGCCGCACCGGCCCGCAGGACGGGGGCAGGGAGCGCAGCCGGCGCGCGTGGTCCCCCAGGTCGTTCATGTCCCCACCCTACGAGAGTCCGCGGTGTCTCTCGCGGCCATGCCCAGGTCACGCCAGTGGACCAGACCAATATTGCTGACGCGGCACGGGGCGAATCACTGGCCGGATCCGTCCTCGACCCGCAATAGTTGGCGCACCGATCGGCACCCGCAGCCCCAATCCGCTCAACGACCGGGGGTCTCGCCCATGACCAGACCGACTTCACGCAGGACCGTGCTCACCGCCGCGCTCGCGGCAGCGGCAGGGGCAGGCACCGTGGCCTCCGCCGGCCCCGCGAGCGCCGCCCCCTCCCGCACCTCCCCATCACCGGCGGCAGCCTCGCTCGTGGACAACCGTTTCTGGACGACGTACACCGACTGGCGCTGCGGCACGTCCGCCGGGACCCGCGCGGTCGCCGGACGCCGGCCGGGCCTGGAGATCTCCGCCCCCGCCGGGAGCACCGACTACACCGACCCGCACACCGGCAGGACCAGCACCTGGGAGTACGCGACCTGGACCTCTCCGGTCCACCGCTCGGCCGTCCCCGCCACCGAGGTGATCGCCTCCTGGAACGCCAACACCCCGCAGGGCACCTGGATCCAGGTCGAGCTGCGCGGCAGCTACTCGGACGGGACGGACACGCCCTGGTACGTGATGGGCCGATGGGCCGCCGGTGACGCGGACATCCGCCGCACCTCCGTGGACGACCAGACCGACGGCAGGAGCTCGGTCTGGACCGACACCTTCTCCGTGGACGACGCGGCGAGCGGGCTGCGGCTGGCCTCCTACCGCCTGCGGCTCACCCTCCACCGCACCCCCGGCACCGGCCTCACGCCCACGGTCCACCGGGTCGGCGCCATGGCCTCGGACATCCCCGACCGCTTCACCGTCCCCGCCACGGAACCCGGCGCCGCCCGGGAACTGGAGGTGCCCCGCTACTCGCAGAACGTCCATGTGGGGGAGTACCCGGAGTACGACAACGGGGGCGAGGCCTGGTGCAGCCCCACCTCCTCGCAGATGATCATCGAGTACTGGGGCCGCAAGCCCACCCCGGAGGACCTGGCCTGGGTCAAGCCCGGCATCCCCGACCCGCAGGTGTGCCACGCGGCGCGCTACACCTTCGACTACCAGTACGAAGGATGTGGCAACTGGCCCTTCAATGCCGCCTACGCCGCGACGTACAAGGACATGAACGCCGTGGTCACCCGGCTCGGGTCGCTGACCGATGTGGAGAAGCTGATCGCCGCGGGCGTCCCGGTCATAACGTCCCAGTCGTTCCTCAAGGGCGAGCTGACAGGGGCGGGCTACGGGACATCGGGTCACCTGATGACCGTCATCGGCTTCACGTCCGACGGCGACGTGATCGCCAACGACCCCGCGTCCCCGTCCAACGACGCGGTGCGCCGCGTCTACCGGCGGCGCGAGTGGGAAAATATCTGGCTCCGCACGAAGCGCTACGACGCCAACGGCGCGGTCAGGAGCGGCACGGGAGGGGTCTGTTACGTCTACTGGCCGGCTGTCCCCACGGCAGGCCAGCGCCGTGTGCTCCGGTCGCTCGGGCTGACCTGAGCGGGTAGGGACCTACGGCCACCTCGACGACCTGACGGCAGCGCTCCTGACCGTCCTGGCGCGAGGTGGCCGTACCGGTCCTCGTGACCTTGACGGAGCGGCACACCCGGCCCCTGATCCCGCGGGCGGTCACCGGGGTGCGTCGCCGCGCAGGAGCAGGGCGGCCAGTGCCAGGGCGTTGCCGCGTGGGGAGGCGATGTCGAGACCGGTGAGCTCGGCGATCCTCGCCAACCGGTTGTCCACGGTGTTGGGGTGGAGCCCCAGGTGGCGTGCGGTGCCACGTCGGTCGTGCCGGTGTTCAAGGTGGGCGCGCAGGGTCTCGATGAGTTCGGGCCGGTCGCCGACAGGATCGAGCAGGGCGGCGATGCGGTCGCTGCTCTCGTCGTGGCGGGAGAGGTGGTACTCCAGCAGGACCTCGTCCATGCGGTGCACACCGGCGGGACGTCCGCAGGCGCGGGCGACCCGGACGATGTCGGTGGCGGTGCGGGCGGCAGCCGGCACGTCCTGGGGCGTGGCGGCGGTGACCCCGGCGAGTCGCACGTGGTCGCCGCAGATCTGCCGGAGCCGGGCGGCCAGCTCCTCGCATGCACGGACGCCGTCCGTGTCGTCGGCCCGGCGCGGTGTGATCACGTGACCTCCGTCGACGCCGAGCAGCGATACCGCCTCGGTGCCGAGCGCGCGGTCGACCACGGTCTGGACACGGCGGACCTGACGGCGGTCCGTGACGGCCGAGGCCGCCGTGACCTGCCCTCGCGGCATGTGCAGATGGACGACGAGGCAGGGTCCTTCGAGGCCCAGTTCCTCGAGGGCCCGCGCTGGGGGAAGGGAACCGTCCAACAGCCTGCGTACGAGGGACCGGTGGTGCTCACGTCGTTCGGCGAAGAGGGCCGCCTGTTCGTCGAGGTAGGTCTCGGCCACGGCGCCGATGACGGCTTCGTGACCGCGCAGGAGGAAGTCGACGAGTTCTATGAGAGCGCCTTCCTCCCCGTCGGTGGCCTCGTCCCGGAGGGCTTGCCAGAGGACGTAGATGCCCGTGGAGTGGCTGCGGAGCAGTGTGTGCAGGGGCATGCCCTCGTCCGCGCGCTGGGCGGCGCGTTCACGGAAGAGGCTGTAGTCCCCGGCGCGGCCCTGGGTGTCGCGTACGCGGCGAAGGAAGAGGCGCAGCCCGTTGCGGACCGTCGCGGCGATCTCCACGTCCTTCACGTCCGAGGGGAGCTCGCCGTATCCGGGGAGGCGTTCGAAACTCTGGCGGGCCATGCGGCGGGCGAGCTCGTTGACGCGGCCCTCGCACCGGGCGGCGAGAGCCTGCGCGGCGGGTGAAAGCGCCGGATGCGCACCGCTGCGTTCAGGTATCGGCTCGTCGGGCACCGGCCGCACCTTCCTCAAGAACGGTTGTGACGGATCACAGAGTACGGCGCGTTCGGTTGTGAGCGCGGCGGGTGTCTCCTCGCCGGGCCCCGCACCAGACTCTACGGACATCGACGGGCCACCCCGCCCCGGTGGGCAGGAGGAGTGGCCCTCAGCATCACGTGCGAGGAGCCGGGCGCTATGACGGAACACAATGCCAGCAGTTACATGGAGTACGCGGACCGGGTCTGGGCCGGCGAGGAGTCGCTGCTGGCCCATTTCACGGGGGCCTTCGCCGACGGCGGCCTTGTACGCGTCGGTGAGCGCACCGGGTTCTTCCCGGCCTTCGCGAACGTGGCCGTCTTCGACACCGGGGACGGGCTGGTACTGGTCGACTCGGGCGACTTCCGTACCGCGTCCCAGCTGCACGAGTCGGTGCGCGGCCACTCGCCCGCTCCGGTGAGCGCGGTGGTGTACACCCACGGCCATGTGGATCACGTCTTCGGCGTGGGGCCCTTCGACAAGGAAGCCGCAGAGGCCGGGACGGCGCGCCCCGAGGTTGTCGCGCACGAGGCGGTCGTTGCGCGCTTCGACCGCTACCGCGAGACGGCGGGGTACAACACGTGGATCAACCGGCGGCAGTTCGGTGTGCCCTCCCTGCAGTGGCCGACGGAGTACCGCTACCCGGACACGACCTACCGCGACCGGCTGGCCGTGCGCAGGGGAGACCTGACCTTCGAGCTGGTGCACGCCCGCGGCGAGACCGACGACCACACCTACGTGTGGATCCCGGAGCTGAAGACCCTGTGCACGGGCGACCTTTTCATCTGGAACTCGCCCAACGCGGGCAACCCCCAGAAAGTGCAGCGCTACCCGGTGGAATGGGCGCGGGCGCTGCGCGACATGCAGGACCTCGGGGCCGAGGTGCTGCTCCCCGGGCACGGTGTGCCGATCCTCGGCGCAGGCCGCATCCGGCAGGCGCTCGGCGACACCGCCGAGCTGCTCGAGTCCCTGTGCACCCAGACGCGGGACCTGATGAATGCCGGAGCGCGTCTCGACGAGGTGCTGCACGGCGTGAAGGTCCCGCAGGGCCTCCTGGAGAAGCCGTATCTGCACCCGGCGTACGACGAGCCGGAGTTCGTCGTACGCAACCTGTGGCGTCTCTGGGGCGGTTGGTACGACCAGAACCCGGCGAACCTCAAGCCGGCCCCTGAAGCGGCGCTGGCCGCCGAACTCGCCGACGCGGCAGGCGGCGCGCAGGTGCTGGCGGGCCGGGCCGAGCAGTTGCTCGGTCGCGGCGAACTGCGGCTGGCAGCACACCTCGCCGAGACCGCCGCGCTGGCCGCTCCGACCGACCGTGAGGTGGCACGGATCCGGGCCGAGGTCTTCGCCCGCCGGGCCGCAAGCGAGCCCTCGACGATGGCGCGCGGCGTCTTCAACTGGGCGGCTGCCGAATCCGCCGCCGTCGCCGCGGGAACGGACGTCGCCACCGAACTGACGCGCAGCGACCAGGGACGGCGGCGCGCCGCAGGAGCCATCAGCGTGGGAGTCGTCGACGACGACAGCTGCGGATGCGGCGTGCCCGCGGACGACAGCGCAGAGCAAGGAGGGTGATCGTGGAGACAAGGACTGCCGCAGCACGGCGCGCAGGCCCGGCAGGCCCACCGGCCGGCGGCCGGCAGGCATGGACGACCACCTGGCTGCTGTTGGCCTTCATGCTGGTGAACTTCGCCGACAAGGCCGTCCTGGGGCTCGCCGGGCCGGAGATCATGAAGGAATTCGGTCTGAGCCGCCAGGAGTTCGGCATGGCCCAGGCCGCCTTCTTCAGCCTCTTCTCGCTGTCCGCGCTGGCCGTCTCCTTCCTGACCCGCAAGGTGCGCACATCGGTGCTGCTCCTGGCGATGGGCCTGCTGTGGTCGGCCACCCAGCTGCCGATGCTCTGGGGCGCGGCGGGCTTCGGGACGCTGATTGCGACAAGGGTGCTGCTGGGCATCGCCGAGGGTCCGTCGGCGCCCGTGGCGGTCCACCATGTGCACGGCTGGTTCGAGCAGCGGGAGCGCACCCTGCCGACGGCGATCCTCATGGTGGGGGCGGCGGCGGGGGTCGCGGTGGCAGCGCCCACGCTCGGTGCGGTGATCTCGCACTTCGGCTGGCGCTGGGCCTTCGGCGCAGCGGGAATCGCGGGTCTGCTGTGGGCGGCGGTCTGGGCGGTCAAGGGCAAGGGAGGACCACTGGCCCCACCGGTCGGCCGTGAAGCACGCGCAGCGGACGCCGGATCCGGGGCCGCAGAGGTACCGCTGCGGGCTGTCTTCCTCTCCGGCACGTTCATCACCGCGGCCCTGGGCGCGTTCGCGGCCTACTGGGTGATGAGCGCCAAACTCACCTGGCTGCCGGACTATCTCCGCACGGTGGTGGGCTGGGACCTCGGGCAGGCCGGCGCGGCGGTCGGTGGAGCTGCCGTGGCCAACGGCGTGGTCCTGCTGG
Source organism: Streptomyces sp. NBC_01166 (assembly GCF_045039765.1). Lineage (NCBI taxonomy): Bacteria > Bacillati > Actinomycetota > Actinomycetes > Kitasatosporales > Streptomycetaceae > Streptomyces > Streptomyces sp. NBC_01166. Next base: position 1,519,182 of record NZ_CP108613.1, on the reverse strand, counting down.
CGCACGGCCTGCTGGCACGCCGGGCCGCCCTGCGCGGCACCGGAGGCAGGCTGCCCGAGGGCGCCGGTGCCGGTCTGCTGCTGGTGGCCTCGGCGGGCGCGGTGACCGTGTTCGCCACCGCCGACGCTCTATGGATCAAGATCCCGATGATGTTCGGCCCCATGGCGATCGCCCTGGTCATGATCACCGCTGCGCAGACTGCCATCGCCCGCATCACGCCGCCTTCCCAGCGAGGTGTCGTCCTCGGGGCCCTCGTGGCGGTCTTCGCTCTGGGCGGCGTGGTGTCGCCCCTGGTCCTCGGCCGGATCGTGGACAGCGCGGCGTCAGCGACGTCCGGCTACGAGAACGGCTGGCTCGTCACGGCCGCCCTGCTGCTGATCACCGGCATGCTGGCGGCCCTGTTCATGCGCCCGGAAAGGGACGCCCGGCGCCTCGGCGTCCCGGAGGGCCCGGTCACCGGGGTTCCCGTCAGCCACTGAGAGGCGCCCTGGCGGGCGTCAGTCCGTTGCTTCGCGCTGAGCTATGTCCCCTCAGCTTCCGTCAGCTGCCCGCTCCCCGGGGTAGGAACAGCGGGCAGCGGAGCTGCGTGCGGTGGCGGTCGAGACGTCCGGGTGGATGGCGAAGACCCGGTCCAGGCCGACGATGCCGAGGATGCGGGTGGTGTTCGCGGGTACCGAGGCGAGAGCGATGTCGCAGCCTTGTGCGCCGACCAGGTTCCGGGCCGTCAGCAGAGCGCTGATCCCGCTGGAGTCGCAGAATTCCAGGGCGGCCAGATCCAGTACCAGCAGTTGTCCCACGGCCAGGGTGAGATCGTCCACGGCTCGGCGCAGTTCGGGCGCCGTCTCGTGGTCGAGGTCGCCGACGATCTGGAGTACGGGGCCGGTGGTGGCCTCTCGGGTGTTGATCTTCAGTGGGCTCATGTCAGGGTTTCGGTCGCTGTGGTGGGAAGCGCGGCGGGCACGCCGAGGGCGAGCAGCGCGGTGTCGTCGTCGAGTCCGTCGCCGAACCCGGCGAGCAGCCCGGACAGGGCGCTGATCAGCTCCCGGGGCCCGGCGGGGAGCCGGGCGGTGGTGAAGGCGCGCAGGGCGTCCTCGCCGTACAGCTCGCGGCCCGGGCCCGTGCGGGCCTCGGTCAGGCCGTCGGTGTAGAGGAGCATGGTGTCGCCGGGGAGCAGCCGGGCGCGGACGGCAGTGAACTGTGCCTGGGGCAGGACCCCGATGAGCATCCCGCCGGGGGTGGGTAGGTAATCGGCGGTGCCGTCCGCGCGCTGGATCAGTGCCGAAGGGTGCCCGCCGGAGGCCAGGTGCACGCCGACATGCCCGTCGGCGGGCTCCAGGACACCGAATATGGCGGTGCAGTAGCGGGCGTCGCCGCTGGTGTACCGATCGTGCAGCACCGTGTTCAACGTGGTCAGCACGGTGACCGGGTCGGCGTCGTGCAGGGCGGCGGCGCGCAGGGTGTAGCGGGTCAGGGAGGTGACGGCGGCGGCCTGGGGGCCCTTGCCGCACACGTCGCCGAGGAAGAACGCCCACCGGCCGGCGCCCAGGGGGAACAGGTCGTAGAAGTCTCCGCCCAGCAGATCCGGGGAGGCGGTGTGGTAGTAGGAGGCGGCCTCCAGCCCTGGAACTGCGGGCAGCTCGGCGGGCAGCAGGCTCTGCTGCAGGACGGCGAGCGCCTCCTGGAGCCGCTGACGGTCGGCCTCGGCCTGTCTGTGTGCTTCCTCGGCCGCCCGCCGGCCGCGCAGCAGCTCGGTCTCGTAGGCGCGGCGGTCCCGGGCGTCGAAGACCGTGGTGCGGATCAGCAGCGGCTCCCCGTCCCTGCTGGTCTTCACCTTCGAGGTGACCAGCACCGGAATCCGTTGACCGGCGGCGGCCTTGATGTCCATGGCGATGCCGCTGACCTCGCCCTTCATCTGCAGCAGCGGCGCGAAGTGCGTCTCGTGGTACAGCTTGCCGCCCACGGTCAGCAGATCGGCGAACCGCATGCGTCCCACCACCCGGGACTGATCCAGGCCCAGCCAGTCCAGCAACGTGGTGTTGATCTTCGCGATCGTGCCGTCCATCAGCGTCGACAGATATCCGCACGGCGCCTGCTCGTACAGTTCCTCGGCACTGTCCTCCAGCAGTGATGTGAACACCGCGTCCGTGGCGTCCAAGTCCTGCTCCTCGCCCGGCTCCGGTGCCTGGTCGGTACGGCACATCACCGAAGGGCTCCGACGAAGTCGGTGATCGCCCCGGCGGTGGCCTGCGGTGCGCTCAGCTGCGGGCAGTGCCCTGTCGCCTCGAGGGTGACCAGCCGGCTGCCGGGGATCGCGTCCCGGACGTAGGCACCGACCTCGCGGGGGGCGATCATGTCCTGAGTGCATTCCAGGATCAGCGTGGGCACCGTGATCGTCCCGAGGTCCTCGCGGCTGTCGGAGAGGAACGTCGTGCGGGCGAAGACCCGGGCCATGTCCGGGTCGGTCGCGCAGAACGAGGCGGCCAGCTCCTCGCCGAGTTCCGGCCGGTCCGCGTTGCCCATGATGACCGGGGCCATCGCCGCGGACCAGCCCAGATAGTTCGACTCCAACGACTCCAGCAGCTCGTCGATGTCCTCGGCGCTGAACCCGCCGCGGTAGCCGTCGTCGTCGATGTAGCGGGGCGAGGGCGCGACCATGACCAGGCGGGAGATGCGCTGCGGCGCCTTTGCCGCCGCGAGGGCCCCGACCATCGCACTGACCGAGTGCCCCACGAACGTCACGTCCCGCAGGTCAAGTTCCTCGCAGACCTCCAGCACATCCTGCGCGTAGCCCTCCAGCGAGCTGTAGCGCTTCTCGTCCCAGGCCGAAGGGTCCGCCCGGCCCGAGCCCACGTAGTCGAACAGCACCACGCTGTAGCGCTCGGCCAGGGCGGGGACCACCAGACGCCACATGTTCTGATCACAGCCGAACCCGTGCGCCAGCAGGAGCACCGGCCCATCCGTACGGCCGGTGACAGTGACGTTGTTCCTGCGGAGGATATCCATACCGCCAGCTTGCCACCCTCCTCCCCACGCGAAGCAGGGGGTCTGGTACGTCGTGGATCTCCTGGCGCCTGCGAAGGCGTGCAGCGGTCCAGGCGGCGCGGTGCGCGGCCGTGCGGCCTACGGGGCGTGGGAAGGATGGCGAGACCCGCCCGCTCCCCCTGGACCGTGTGCGGCATCGGACAGGACGAGGTCTGTGATGCCGAGTTCGGTGACGGGCTGGAGGGCGGCTCCGGGGATGCCCAGCCGCCGGCGAGCCCGGTGGACGGCGGCGAGGTGATCGGCAACGGACGGCCCCCAGTCGAAGAGCTCCGCGGCTTGTTCGGGGGCCGCCAGGATGCGGGTGTAGGTGAGTCCTGTGGCCGGATCGGACCGTGCAGGGCCGACGTCGGTGAGTGCTGCGGCGTAGCGCAGGTACGCGCGCCGTCCTGCGGGATCGGTGACGTGTCCGAGGAGCAAGGGGCTTCCGAACCGGGCTGCGGCTTCCTCGTCGGCTTCGCGGTGCAGGGTGGACACGGGGTCGCCCTGGTCCTGCTCCTCGGGCTTGCCGCCCGGCAGGAGTGCGCTTCCGGTCTCGGGGTCGAGGAGGATGAGGACGCGCCCGTCCGGCGCGAACAGCCACGCCCACACCTGGGTCACGGTGAGCTCGCGCGGGGCCGGGCCCCGGTGCCACGGGTAGTGGTACTCGGGGCGGGCGGTCCGCAGGACGTCGAGGCGGTCCAGGACGCCGGGGGTGATCGGACGGCCGTTCTCCAGAAGCACTGTGCCGGCGGCGTTGATCCGGGCACGCAGCGCGGACAGAGCGCGGCGGGCGTCGGCCGGGGAGAGCAGGCCGGGCAGCCGGGCGGGCTCGACGAACTCGATGCCGGTGATCTCACTCGGAGGCAGGCGGATCTCGGCGATCCGTCCGTCGTCCCAGGTGCCGCCGTCGAAGACGTGGAGGATCTCGCCGGGAAACCTCATGGACGCGGGCGCGTCGACGGCACCGGTGGAAACCCAGTCGACGGCCAGGCCCCGGTCGACGAGGGCGGCGACCCCGAGTTCCTCCATGAGCTCGCGCGCGGCGGCGTGGGCAGGGGACTCGCCCTGGTCGACGGCGCCTCCCGGCAGGAGGCACGTGTCGCGGTAGTCGACGTGCTGGATCAGTACTTTCCCGTACGAGTTGGTGATCAGTACGGACGTGCCGACCCACAGAGCGGCTGCGGCCCGCAGCGCGCCGTAGGCCTCGTCGCTCATCAGCGTGCTGGGCGGCTCGCCGGGAACTGGCGCTGTCGTCATGACTCTCCGATCGAGGAAGGGGGGGCAGGCCTGGTCCTGGAGGCGTTCAGCTGTCCCCCCAGCCCCAGGAATCGAAGTAGGCGGCCGTGCCGGTCAGCCGTGCTGTCATCACCGCTTCCAGACGGGCGAAGTCCTGGGGAGGCATCAGCGGCTCCCACCCCTCCACCGGGAGGGCCCGAACCGCGTCATGTTCGTCCGGGTCCAGAACGATGGATCGGAACTGCTCGTCGGTGAGCCGGCCGCCGTCGAACACACACCCCGTCGTGCTGAACGGCAAGTCGCCCCCGGGAAGACCGAAGACCGACGCGAGCAGACCAGGAGGCCCCTCGACCTCGATGCCGGTCCCCTCACGGCACTCCCGCTGCGCCGTCCGCCAGGGCCGCTCTCCGTGATCCATCGTTCCGCCCGGGAACTGCCACGGGTGCGCCCGGGAGTACGTGGCCCGCAACTGCACCGGCCGGTGATCCTTGTCGGTGAAGAACACGCAGGCGAAACCCGTCGACTTGGGCACGGACGAGGCGTACTCCTCCGGTGGTAGCCAGATACGACTCACGGGGCCCCTTCGTTGGTGCTGATTTCGAACGGGATTCGCGTCACGACGACGGGGGACCGACTTCACGTCGTCTCCCGGATTCATGGCAGGGGCGGCTCGGCGGCCGCCGCACCGGACTCCGGTCCGCCCGTCGCCGACTCCGGTGCCGGGGTGTGGCCGGGTTGCGGGGGGATGGCCGCGGTCTTCGTCGCGTACTGGGCGGCCTGGGCGGTGAACATGCTGCGGTAGATGCCGTCGGGCCGGGTCATGAGTTGTTCGTGGGTGCCTTCTTCGGCCACCCGGCCCTGGTCGAGGACGTAGATGTGGTCCGCGTCGGCCGTGGCCGCGAGCCGGTGGGTCACGAGTACGACGGCGTGGCCTTCTTCCGCGAGGGACCACAGGCCTTCGAACGCGGCGATCTCCGCGTGCGGGTCGAGGGCCGAGGTGGGTTCGTCGACCAGGAGGAAGGGAGCCCCTCGGTACAGGCTTCGCGCCGTGCCGAGCTTCTGCCACTGTCCGCCCGAGAGCTGGACGCCGCGCTCGTAGCCCTTGTAGACGATGGAGTCCCAGCCGTGGCGCAGGTTCTCGATCAGTCCGAGGACCCCGGCGGAGAGCGCGGCGGACTTCACCCCGTCCATGTCACGGACGCGGTCGCCGGCGCCGATCGCCACATTCGCGGCCGCGGTCATCTCCCAGCGGGGGAAGTCCTGCGCGAGCAGCCCCACCAGGGCGAAGACTCCCGCCCGGTCGGCGTCCCGGAGTCCGACCCGGTCGCTGCCGTCGGCGTCCTGCCACCACACATCGCCGTCCGGGGGCACCAGCAGCCCGGCCAGCACCTTGGTCAGGGTGGTCTTCCCGGAGCCGTTCGCGCCCACCAGCGCGGTCACCTCGCCGCGGCGGACCCGCAGGCTGACGTCCCGCAACGCGGGGGAGTCGGCTCCCGGGTAGGTGTACGACACGTTGTCGACGCGGATTTGATGGACGCGGGCCGGCAGCGGGGTCCCGGTGGTGGGGATGGCGTTCTCCTCGGCCAGGGCGATGGCGTCCTCGGTGTCCGTGAGGAACAGCAGCTCCTCGTAGAGCCGGTTGACCTGCTGGACCAGGGAGGTCAGCCGTGCCGTCGAGGCGCGGATCGCGAGGACCGCGGTGCCGCCGACGGCGAGTGGCAGCGAGCCGTCGGCCAGCAGCCACCACAGGACCCCGTAGCAGGCCACCGACGCGACGCCCGCGAAGGCGCCGGCCACCAGATCCGTGGACGCCTGCGCACGGGCCAGGCGGCGCTGCTCCGCCTCGGTCTGGTGGGACATCTCCTCATAGCTGCTGAGCAGTTTGGTGCCGGCCGCGTGCACGCGGATCTCGCCCTGCGCGTGCGGTCGGGTCAGGAATCCCAGGAGTGAGGCGATGGCCCGCCGGTGATCGATCCAGTGCAGCTTCGAGACGTACTCGCGGCGTGCGGAGCTGACCGCGCCCCATCCCTTGGGCAGGGCGATCACCAGGAGCATCGGCAGCAGCATCCAGTGCAACGACGCCAGTACGACGGCGGCCGCCACCATCGAGATGAGGACGTTGCCGACCCCTACCGACAGCATCAGCATGCTGCGGGCCGAGTCCGTGCCGAACCGGCCGGCCTCCAGCACACGCTGGACCTCCGGGCGTTCGGTCGCCTCCAGTTCGACGCGGGTGACAGCCCTGTAGTAGCGCGCCGAGACGGCCCGCTCCACCTGCGGTTCCAGCCGTCCGGACATCGCCGTCGACCACGCCGTCAGCAGGGCCGCGACCACCGCGGTCGCCCCCAGAGCTGTCAGGGCCGGAAGGGCTTCGCGCAGCTTGTCCGCCGTCGGACCCTCCGCGAACAGATTCGTGAGCACACTGTTGACCGCGACCAGTCCCCAGGCCGCGGTCACTCCCTGCCCGAGCTGTGCGGCCACCACTGCCGCCATCGCCCGCCGGTCCGTCCGCCATCCGGTGCGCAGTACCAGGGCGACCATGCGCGGCAGCGCGGCCGCCATGTGCCGGAACGAGAGCCGGGTCAGCGGCCCCACGTGGCGTACGAAGGACTGGTCGTAGCGCAGGCGTCCCCCGTACAGCTCGCGCTCCGCGTTCGAGATCTCCTCCTTCGCGGGTGTGCCTTTCTCGCCCCGCGAGCTGTCGCGGCGTGGGCCGGTGCGTGTCAACGTCGCTCCTTCCTGGTGGCCGTGTCGGGATCGTCAGGTTCAACGAGCGCAGCCAGTTTTCGAACACGTGTCTTTCGGCCGAGTTTCGAATCCCGGTTCCGCGCGGTTGTCGAAAGGTGTCGGATGCATGGGCCCTTGTGCCGTAAGAGGTGCTCCACGAGTGGGTGTTGGCCGAAACGCCGTCGATCGGAAGGCATGGGGCGGAATGGTCAGGGCCGCAGTCCTGGGCCGGGACAGCACCACCGGGACAGTGCGAAGAGGTGAGGCCCGGCGTATTGCGCTGCCGGGGCGACAGGCACACTCTGCGTGTTGTATTTCCTTCAGCAGAGGACGGCCCACACATGATCACGCTCACCAAGGAAGACGGACCGGCAGATCTGGACGGAGTCACCCATCTGTCCATCGGTGTGTCCTGGGACCCCACGGCCGGCAGCAGCGGCGGGGTCATGGGCATGCTGCGCCGCAAGACCGGGACCGACCTCGACCTGATCGCCATCGCCGTCCAGGGCGCCGACCCGGTGCGTCTGGCAGGCCTGGACTCGCTGGACCCCATGGGCAACGGCTCCCTGGTGCACAGCGGCGACAACCAGACAGGGCGCGGCGACGGCGACGACGAGACCGTCACGGTCGAATTCGCGCGCATCCCCGCCAACATCACGTCGATCGTGTTCGTCGCCGCCGCTTTCAAGAAGGGGAGTTCCTTCCAGAAGGCCCGCAACATCAGCTTCAAGGTCTACGACGCGACAGGCGGCAGCGCCCAGCAGGTGGCCGACATCTGGCCCAGCCTGCTGACCCAGGAGAACGGCTGCGCGGTCGCGAAGGCCGTGCGGGTCGGGGGCGCCTGGAAACTCGAAGTGATCAATTCGGCGGGGAAGATCAAGCAGGGTGACGAGCACGCGCTGATGCGCTTCGCGATCAGCAAGTAGGGCTCTCGCACGGACCGCCCCCCGACGGGGACCGTGTGACCCCGGGCCGAAAGCCTTCTGCCGGCCGGAGCTCCCGTGAAGGGGATCCGGCCGGGCCGGCGTGTCAGGTCAGAACGGGGAGAGAATCCAGTCCGCGGACAAGACGGGTGTGCCGCCACACCAGCCGCTCGTCCGGCACCGCGAGCCGGATGCGGGGGAAGCGGGTCAGGATCGCGCGTAGGGCGATGTGGGCCTCGGCTTTCGCGAGGGGCGCGCCGACGCAGCGGTGGATGCCGTGGCCGAAGCTGAGATGACCGGTGGCGTCCCGGTCCAGGTCGAGCCGGTCCGGCGCCGGGAAGCGTCGGGGGTCGCGGTTGGCGGCTCCGAGGGCGACGAGTACGGGGACGCCCGCGGGGATCTCGGTCCCGCCCAGGGTGATGGCTTCCGTGGTGAACCGGAAGGTGGAGGTGCTGACCGGCGCGTCGAAGCGGAGCAGCTCGTCCAGCGCCTGCGGGAGGGAGTCCGGGGCGCTGCGCAGGCGTTCCATCGCGGCGGGGTGCCGCAGCAGGGCCAGGGCGGCGTTGCCCAGGAAGTGGGTGGTCGTCTCGTGCCCGGCGACGAGCAGCAGCACGGCCAGGGAGACCAGCTCGTCCTCATCGAGGTGGTCCTCGCCGTCGCGTGCGGCGATGAGGCGGTCCAGGAGTGAATCGCCCGGCCGGAGACGCTTCGACGCGATGAGGCCGGTCATGTATTCGGCGACGGCGTACGAGGCGGCGTCGGTGCGGCCGGGCTCTCCGGCGGCGAACAGTTCGGCGGACCAGCGCTGAACCTGGGGCCGGTCGGTCTCCGGCACGCCGAGCAGTTCGCAGATCACCATGACCGGAAGAGGGACGGCGAGGTCGGCGACGAGGTCGACCGGCCCGTCGGCGGGCCAGCGGTCCAGCAGTTCGTCGGTCAGCCGCGTGATGAAGGGGCGGAGCCCGGCGACGGCGCCGCTCGTGAACGCACCGGTGACCAGCTTGCGGAGCCTGGTGTGACGAGGCGGGTCGCCGGCCAGCATGGTGTGCGCGACGGCGGGATGCAGCCGGCGCTTCGAGTCCACGCCGGCGAAGAAGGCGGCGGTGTCCTTGGAGAGCCGCGCGTCGCCGAGAGCCAGCCGGGCCTCCTCATAGCCCGTGACCAGGTAGCTGCGGCGTCCGCCGGACCCGGACGCCACAGCCCGTACGGGGCATTCGGAGCGCATGGCCGCGTAGGCGGGGTACGGGTCGCGGGCGAACTGGGCGTCCGGGGCGGCGTTGTTCGAGATGTCAGGCTCCAACCGGGGTGCGGGGGGCCATCATCCCCGCCGGGGGTGAACCCGTGCGCGGGTCAGTGCCGCACCCTGGCACGCAGAGCCTCGACGGACCACTCGAGCACCGGCGCCAGCCTCTCCGGGGCCGACCAGCGGTTGATCACCGCCAGGAGCTGGGAGTACCGCTCCCTGCGAGCATCGCTGACCCCTTCCAGCCGCGTCAGCAGCCGGCGGCGGAGTTCGGCGTCGTCGGGGCGGCCGAGGACACGGGCGTAGTGGGCCGTGAGCGCGGCGACGACGGGATCGGCTCGGGGTGAGGCCGGTTCGATACCGTCCGCCAGGGCCGGGCCGACCAGGTCACGGACCGTTCCGACAAGGTCGCGGTGTGGCCCCGTGGTGCCTCCGCAGGCGCGCTCGGCCGCGTGGTCCTCGGCTGTCCGCCGCAGGACGGCGCGGAAGTCGGGGTCCTGGGACAGTTCGGCCAATTCCATCCAGGCCTGGACCTGTTCGTCCTCGGGGTTGTCGGGCAGTTCGGGAGTCATCGAGCGCATGGCCGCCGCGAATACGGGGTCGGCGCCGGGACCACCGAACACGGAGTCCAGGAAATCGTCGATCAGGGACCGGCGTTCGTGCTCGGAGAGCTGGGCGAGCTTGTGCATGAGATCCGTCTCCTCGGGGGTCGCCCCGCGTGTGGCCACAGCCGTCAGGACCGCGCGCCTCTGGCGCAGCGTGCGGATCTGCACGGCCAGTGCTTCGGCGTGCGCCGCGGCGACCTCGGGGAGCGAGATCTCCCGGTCCATGACCTTCCGGATCGAGGGAAGGTCCAGTCCCAGGTCGCGCAGGGTCCGCACGAGGTCCAGGCGCGCGACGGCGTCGACGGCGTAAAGGCGGTAGCCGGCGGGGCTGCGGTCGGTCGGCGTCACGATTCCGCGATCGGAGTAGAACCGGATGGTCTTGACCGTGAGGCCGGTCCGCCGGGCCAGCTCGCCGATCGAGTGGAGCGTGTCGTCGTCCATGTCCCCACCTTCGTGTCTCCCCCTGGTGGAGACTCAAGCCCAGGTTGCTCCGCCACCACGACTTCCCGCCACCCGGTCTGCTCAGAGGGCGACGACGGTCGCCTCCGTGGCTTTGACGCTGGTCCAGACGGAGCTTCCCTCGGCGAGGCCGAGTTCGGCGAGGGCCTGAGGAGTGATCTCGGCGACGAGATCCGGCACCTGGCCCGAGGTGACCAGGACCCGCAGCCGGCTGCCGCTGGTGGTGATCTCCCGTACGGTGCCCGGCCAGACGTTACGGGGGCTGCCGGTCGGCTTGTCCCTGTGCACGGAGACGGCTTCCGGAGCGATGATCGCGAGGGAGTCCGTCCCCGGCGGGAGCGGGTCCGCGGCCACGAGGAGGCCGCCGTCGGTGAGTCGGATGCCGGCGTCGGTGGCGGTGCCGGGCCAGGCGTTGCGGCCGAGCATCCGGGCGACCCAGGGGGAGCGCGGGTTGCGGGTGACCTCGGCGGGTGGGGCGTCCTGCAGGGTCCGTCCCTCGTCGAGGACGAGGACCCGGTCGGCGAGCGCCACGGCTTCGACGGGGTCGTGGGTGACCATGAGGCATACGCCGCCGAAGCCGTCGAGATGGCGGCGGAGGGTGTGCCGGACGTGGGCGCGTGTGGTCTGGTCGAGGGCCGCGAGCGGTTCGTCGAGCAGAAGCAGCCGCGGCCGGGCGGCCAACGCCCGGGCGAGCGCGACCCGCTGGGCCTGGCCTCCCGAGATCTGACCCGGTCTGCGGTGCGCGAGATGCCCTACGCCCAGACGGTCCAGCCACATCTGCGCACTGCGACGGGCCTCGGCGCGCGGGACGCCACGGGCGCGGAGCCCGTACGCGGTATTGGCCGATGCGTTCATGTGGGGGAAGAGCGCCCCGTCCTGGGGGACCCAGGCGACGCCCCTGCGGTGCGGGGGGAGCGTGGTGACGTCGGTGTCGCCGAGCCGGAGTTCGGCGTGGGCGCGCGGGGTGAGGCCGAGGAGCGCGCGCAGCAGGGTGGTCTTCCCGGCGCCGTTGGGGCCGACGACCGCGATGGTGGTCCCGGCATCCGCGTCCAGCGTCAGGTCGTTGAAACCCGTGACGGTGGCGTGGAGCGGCCAGCCTGCCCCTGCCTCCGAGTCACCGGCGTCGGGTGTGACGTCCGAGGCGGCAGGTGTGTCCAGCTGCGGGGCCGGGCCGGGACCGTCCGCCAGGGCGCGCGGCCGGGGGGAGTTCGGGGTGCCGGTCCATCGTCCGCGCAGCGCGATGAGTACGGCCATGGCGATGACCAGCAGGAGGAGCGAGACCGAGGTCGCGGCTTCCGGGCTGTCCTGGAGCAGCAGGTAGACCTGGAGTGGAAGCGTCTGGGTCGTGCCGGGGAGGTTTCCGGCGAAGGTGATGGTCGCGCCGAACTCGCCGAGGGCGCGCGCCCAGGTCAGCGCCGCGCCCGCGGCGAGACCGGGGGCGACCATGGGCAGGGTGACGGTGAAGAACACCCGTACCGGTGAGGCTCCCAGGGAGGCAGCGGTCTCCTCGTAGCGAGGGCGAAGTCCGCCCAGCGCTCCTTCGAGGCTGATGATCAGGAACGGCATGGCGACGAAGGTCGCGGCCAGGACGGCGCCGGAGGTGTGGAACGGCAGCGTGAGTCCGAACGTGTCCTCCAGCCACGAGCCGAGGAGCCCGCGCCGGCCGAAGGCCAGAAGGAGGGCGACGCCGCCGACGGTCGGTGGCAGGACCATCGGCAGGAGCACGAGAGAGCGGACGAACGCCTTGCCGGGGAAGTCGACGCGGGCCAGAAGCCAGGCCAGTGGCACACCGAGGACGAGGGAGAGCCCCAGGGCCCAGGCGGAGACGACCAGGGAGAGCTTCAGCGCCTGGGTCGTTTCGGGGCTGGTCAGGTGAGCGCCCAGGTCGGACCAGGACGTACGGGTGATGATCCCCAGCAGAGGCAGGAGCAGGAAGGCGATGGCCAGCAGTGCGGGGATCGCAAGGGCGATCGGGGCGCGGGGGCCGGTGGCGCGGCGGCGAAGGCGTCTCATGAAGATTCCCGATGCTGAAGTGGCGTGCGGGCGTCCCGTCCCGCGGACGGGACGCCCGCACGGGGCGGATGCCCGCTACGGCTTCTGGAAGCCGGCGTCGGCGAGGATCTTCTGGGCCTCGGGGGTGGACAGCCATGCCACGAACGCGGTCGCGGCCTCGCTGTTCCCGGAGGTCTTCAGGGTCGCCGCCGGGTAGGAGGCTACGGCGTTCTGCGCGTCCGGGATGTCGACCGCGTCGATCTTGCCGGACGCGGTGGCGGCGTCGGTCCTGTAGACGAGGCCGGCGTCCGCCTCGCCGAGTTCGACCTTGCTGAGGACGGCGCGGACGTTGGGCTCCTGGGAGACGGGCTTCACGTCGATCTTCTGCGCGTCCAGGATCTGCCGGCTGTAGCGCCCGACCGGCACCTCGGGCGCGGCGAGGACGACCTTCAGCTCGGGGTCGGCGAGGTCCTTCAGGGTTTCGACCTTTTCCGGGTTGCCCTTGCCCGTGGCGATCACCAGTCGGTTCTTCGCGATGACCGTCGGCGACCCGGTGTCGGACTTCAGTGCGTCCATCGTCCTGGTGTCCGCCGTCACCAGTGCGTCGGCGGGTGCGCCCTGCTTGACCTGCGCGGCAAGCTCCTGCGACCCGGCGAACGAGAAGGTCACCTCGGTCCCGGGGTGCTTCTTCTCGTAGGCCGCACCGGCCGTCTTGAAGACGTCGGTGAGCGAGGAGGCGGCCAGAACCGTCAGGTCCGCATCCGGCGCCCCGGACGCCGACGCCTTGTCACCCGAGTCCTTCTTGTCGTCGCTGCCACAGGCGGCCAGCGGAACGAGGAGCACCGCCGTGAGGATCGCGGCCGCGGTACGCCGTCGGGTGAAGGAGAGAGACATGAGGGGGAGCTCCTTGGGGACTCGGCCGGCCTGTGCCGCCCGGGCGGCTGTCGGAGGGCCGCGCCGAGCGGGACGATCCCCAGCGCGGGGCTGCATGTGCGACAGATTAGTGGAGCCCTGCTTGTATTTACAAAGCTTAATGCGAATCTCCATGGCACATGCGTTCATACCTGGAGGATGGTCCGATTCCAGGGGTGGCCGGCGGTGGATGGGTGGTCCACATCTGCTCCGGCCACGCCCCGACCCACACGCGGGTGATCGCGCGGACGTAGCGCGCCCCGCACCGGTCCACGGGGACCACGAGCCGGCTTCCCGGCCGTGTCCGGATCCCGGCCGTCCATCCGGGTGGCCAGGAGGACGGGGGTGTCGCCGAAGTCGGCGTCGGTCTCCGCCCGAGCCGGCACGGTGCGGCGCCCGCAACGGCCCCTCGGACCGGTGCCGCTGCGAGCCGTTTCCCGGGCGGTCACCAGGTGACGGGCAGGGCGTGGAGGCCGTAGATGACGGCGTCGTACTTGAAGGGGACGGCGTCGAGGTCGTCGACGGTGCGGAGGGTGGGGATGCGACGGAAGAGGGTGGGATAGATGACCTGGAGCTCCATGCGGGCCAGTGGCTGGCCCACGCAGTGATGGGCGCCGGCTCCGAACGCCTGGTGGTGACGGGCGTTGCGGGTGAGGTCGAGTCGGTCGGGGTCGGGGAAGACCGCGGGGTCGCGGTTGGCGAGTTCGCCGAGGAGGATGACGCCCTCTCCCGCACGGATGGTGCGACCGGCGATCTCGATGTCCTCCAGGGCGGTGCGGCGGCGGCCGAGGTGGACGATGGAGAGGTAGCGCAGGAGCTCCTCGACGGCGTCGCGGATGACGGCGGGGTCGTCCGTATCGCGGATCAGGGCCAGTTGCTCAGGGTGCTGGAGGAGCAGGAGCGTACCCAGGCTGATCATGTTCGCGGTGGTCTCGTGTCCGCCGAGGAGAAGGAGTACGCCCATCGTGGCGGCCTCCCGGCGGGTGAGTTCGCCGTTCTCGATCTGTGTGCAGAGGCTGGAGAGGAGGTCGTCGCCGGGCTCGGTGAGCTTGCGGCCGACGAGCTCGTCGAGGTAGGCGGCGAGGTTGGTGTGGGCCGTGCGCCGTTCCTCGGGAGAGGCGACGGCGGACACGATGACCTTGCTGTTCGTCTGGAAGAACTCGTGGTCCCGGTAGGGGACGCCGAGCATCTCGGAGATGACCAGGGAGGGGATGGGCAGGGCGAGCGCCTGGACGAGGTCGGCCGTGCCGGGGCCCTCCAGCATGGCGTCGATGAAGTCGTCGGCCATCTTCTGCACGCGGGGGCGCATCGCCTCGATGCGCTTGATGGTGAAGGCGCCGCTGATCATGCGGCGCAGCCGGGCGTGCTCGGGGTCGTCCATGCCGACGAAGCTCAGGTCGGTGCTGCCCGCATGGGCGTGCGAGGGATCCACGGGGCTGGGAAAGCCCGGCCGGGTGAACTCCACGCTCAGACGCGCGTCGGACAGCAGCGCCTTCTGCTCGGCGTGCCCCGTCACGGCCCAGGGGGTGCTGCCGCCCCAGGAGCGGACCCGGGTGAGCGGGCCGTATCCGGACAGCGCCCGCATCTCGGGCGACGGCGCGAAGGGGCATTCCGAGGAGCGCGGCGGGGGGAAGTCGGGGATGCCGTCGGCCCTCGCCTCAGGAGTGCCGGCAGTGACGGGAGTTGCGGGCGTGCTGGTCATGGTCTTCTCCGGTGGGGTGGGGCCGCCTCCGCCACGGCGGGGCGTGGGAGGCGTACGCGGATCAGTCGGTAGGGGGCGACGGAAGCGTGCGGCCGTCGGAGTGGGCCGGGCGTGCCGGACGTCAGGCGGTGGTTCCGCTCACCGAGGGGCGGCGGCGGACTCGGGCCGGGCGGCGGGGGCGTACCGGTCGAGCAGCAGCCGGCGGTGCAGACGGGCCTGTTTCGGCATGTTCCAGCCGAGGACCGCGACGGGGCTGCCGTCGTCGTCGAGGTGCAGGGCGACGAACCGGCCCTGCTCCGTGCCCCCTTCGACGATCTGCGTGGTGGCGGCCTGTGTGGGAAGCCCGTACACCTGGATCTTCACGCCGAGCTGGTCGGTCCAGAAGTAAGGGACGGGGCTGTAGGGGCGGTCCTCGCCCAGGATGTTCGCCGCGACGGACATCGCATGCTCGGTGGCGTTCGTACGGTTCTCCAGCCGCAGGGACCGGCCGAGAGCCTCGTGGTGGAAGCGGGCCACGTCCCCGGCGGCGTAGACACCGTCGGCGGCGCGGCAGCGGGAGTCGCACACCACACCGTCGTCCAGTACCAGCCCGCTGCCGGCCAGCCAGTCGGTGGCGGGGGTGCTGCCGACCGCCGAGACGACGAGATCGGCGGGGATCGTATCGCCGCCGGCCAGACGGACACCTGTGACGCGTCCGCCTGCCGTCGCCAGCCCGTCCACCGGTGCGTGCGTCCGGAGCCGTACCCCGTGCCCCGTGTGCAGCGCGGCGAGCAGTTCGGCGGCGGCAGGGCCCAACTGCGCCTGCATCGGCGCCGCCTGCGGGCCGGCGAGCGTCACGTCGGTTCCCATGAGACGGGCCGTGGCGGCGATCTCGGAGCCGAGCACCCCGTCACCGACGACCACGACCCGCTGCGCCTCCAGCAGTTCCCGCCGTAGCCCCGCGGCGTCGTCGAGGGTCCGGAGCACATGCACACCCGCCGCCCCCGACAGACCCGGCAGCCTGCGCGCGCGCAGTCCGGTCGCCAGGACGACGGCTTCCGCCCCGAGTTCGGCTCCGCTCGCCGTGCGCACGGTACGGGTGGAGGTGTCGAGGGCCGAAGCGCGTTCGCCGAGGACGAACTCGGCGTCCAGGGAGTCCAGTACGTCACGGGCGCGCAGATGCGTGCGCTCTGCCTCCCACGCCCCGGCGAGCACCTGCTTGGACAGCGGCGGACGGTCGTACGGCGCGCCGGTCTCCTCGCCGAGCAGTGTGATCCGCCCGCGGTAGCCCTTGCGGCGCAGGGTCTCCACGACGGCGAGACCTGCGGCGCCGGCGCCGACGACGAGCACACCCGACGGTGTGTTCACGTGCCCTCACCGAGGTGGATGGCAGCGGCAGGGCAGACACTGGCGGACTCGCGGACCACCTTGTGCCGGTCGGCGGGGGGTGCGGCGTCCAGGAGGACGACGATGCCGTCCTCGTCGCGCTGGTCGAACACCTCCGGGGCGATCAGTACGCACTGCCCGGCGCCGCAGCACTTCTCCTCGTCCACAGTGATCTTCATGCTCTCTCCCTTGTCGGACGGGGCCTCGTCGGCCCGGGTCGGTTCAGCGGCGGGTGGTGGGCGCGGCGAGCAGTCCCACCAGCGCGTCCTCCAGCGCGTCGGCGGTGCGCTCCCAGGACGAGCCGGGACGGACCGGGCCCTCGGCCAGGGAGCGTTCCCGCTCCGCGCAGGTATGGGTGATCAGATGACGGGCCATCTCGGCGCGCGCCGGTCGGATACCGGGGGGCACGATGTCGTGCAGGCACGTGCCCAGTCCCTGGAGGGTGCGGCGCAGACTGTCACGGGTGAGGGACTCGTCCGCCACCAGCGTCCGCATCAGCGGGTCGGTCATCACCTGCGCGGCGAAGCGGGCGTGCCATGAGGGGACACCGAGAGCGGCATGGTGGTCGGTCACCGGGCGCAGCAGGCAACGCACCCAGTCCCGCAGGTCGGTGCTGTCGCCCGCGGCCTCCACGTAGCGCGCGCGGATCGCGTCGATGTCCGTGCCGTGCTTGGTCATGATGGCCCGTACGAGCGTCGCCCTGCTGCCGAAGTGGTAGCTGACCGCCGTGTTGTTGCCCTGGCCGGCCGCCTCGCCGATCTGGCGGTTGGAGACGTTCGACAGCCCGTGCTCGGCGTAGAGGCGCTCGGCCGCTGTCATGATGGCCTCGCGTGTACCGGCGCCGCGGCCGGTGCGAGGCTCTGTTCTGTTCACCATGTCACCGGCACCTCGCGCAACGGACTGGTGAGCATGCCTTCATGGCGCCGCAGGGCAGCGGGGTCCACGGCGAGCCTGAGGCCCGGGAGGCGGCGCAGCAGCACCCCCAGTACGGCCTGCAGCTCCGTGCGGGCCAGTGGCTGGCCCAGGCACGAGTGCGGTCCGGCGCCGAACGTGAGGTGGGGGTTGGGACTGCGACCCAGGTCCATCACATCGGGTTTCTCCCAGGCCTGTTCGTCCCGGTTGGCTGCCGCCATGCTGCACACGACCGTCGTACCGCTCGGCACGGTGCCGCCGGAGAACTCTATGTCCTCGTGGGCGTAGCGCAGCATCCCGAAGCCGCTGCCGTTCGGGTCGAAGCGCAGGAGCTCCTCCACCGCGGAACGGATCAGCGACCGGTCGTCGACCAGGCGCTCCCAGCGGCCGCGGTCGGACAGCAGGTGCGTCGTCATCATGGCGATGAACCCGGCTGTGGTCTCGTGGCCTGCCAGCAGCAGGGCCTGGCCGGTGGCCACCAGACCGGCCTCGGACATCGGCTCGCCCTCGGCGTCCGCCGCGTCCATGAGCCGGCTGAGGAGATCGTCCCCGGGCTCGTCGCGCTTGCCGGCGACGAGTGCCGACATGTAGTCGGCGAACTCCCCGTGGGCGGCCTCTGTCTCCTCCCGCGTGTACTTCGTCGTGTTGAGGAAGGTGTCGGACCACTTCTTGAAGCGGTCCCGGTCGCTCTCGGGAACCCCGAGCATGGTGCAGATGACGTAGACCGGCAGCGGGAGGGCCAGATGGCTCACCATGTCCGCGGGGGCGCCGTGCTCGATCATCCTGTCGACGAGCTGGTCGGTCATCTCCTCCATGCGCGGCTTGAGCGCCCCCATCCGTTTCGCGGTGAACCACTTGCCCACCATCCGGCGCCAGCGCTCATGTCCCTCGTCGTTCAGGGCCCTTGCCATCGGGCTGCTGAAGATGCCCTCGGCGTCACCGGCCGTGATGCGCGCGGCGTCGGGCCTGGCCAGGCCCTCGCGTGTGAGCCGCGGATCGGCCAGCGCGGTGCGTACGTCCTCGTACCGGGTCAGCAGCACCGCCGCGTCGCCGCTCGGAAAGGTCACGCCCGCCACCGGGCACTTCTGCCGCAGTTCAGCCCATTCCCCGGGCGGCTCCAGGGCCGTCGGGGCGACGACCGGGTAGTCCAGCGGCCGGTCCTTCCGGACTTCGCTCATGGCTGCCTCCTCGGTTCCGCGTTCTCGATCACTAGACAACAGACCCTCATTTAAATCAATCGACTGACTTAATCGGACGGTGCGGCTGGCCGGAATCGTGTGGGCGCCGTCCGGGGACTTCCCCGGGACGGGCAGCCGTCCGGCACGCGCTAAGCTGCATGCGCCTCGTGGGGGAAGTCCGGTCGAAGTCCGGCGCTGACCCGCAACGGTAGGCGGAGCCCCGCAAGGTTCCGTAAGCCCGATCACCCACGGTGGCGAAGCTCCTGTCGATCGCCGTGGACTGCGAGAGGTGCTGCGCACGGCGCGCCTGGCGTCCCGAGCCGCTCCTTGGATTACGTAGGCACGGCCCGAGGCGAAAGCGAACCGCCTGTGGCCACGCCCCGCGACCGAATACCCGCCGTGCTGTCGCGCAGCACCCGGTCCGGCAGTGGGCCCGCACCCCCCGGACGCGTCTCCTTGCCCCTCCTGGTGACCGGCCTGTGCGCCGCGCTCCCGCTCTCCCTCGCCTGCGGGGCGGGGATCGGGGCCTCGGGGCTGACGTGGGGCGAGACGCTGCACCATCTGTGGGCGGGACTGACCGGCGGGACCATAGCCCCCGACGAGGTCTCCTCGTACACCATCGTGTGGGAGCTCCGCTTCCCCCGCGCCGTCCTCGCCGCGGTCGTCGGGGCCGGGCTGGCGGCCGTCGGCGTAGCCGTGCAGGCCATGGTGCGCAACGCGCTCGCCGACCCGTTCGTCCTCGGCATCTCCTCGGGTGCGGCCGTCGGTGCCAACGCCGTGCTCATCTTCGGGGCGTTCGGCGCGCTCGGCGTCTGGGCGCTGTCCTCGGCGGCCTTCCTCTCCGCGCTCCTCGCCATGGTCCTGGTGTACACGATCGCCCGGACCGCCCGGGGCCTGACACCGCTGCGCCTCGTGCTGACCGGCACCGCGATGTACTACGGATTCTCGGCCGTGACCACCTTCATGGTGTTCGCCGCGGAGCGAGGCGAGGCTGCACGGTCCGCGATGATGTGGCTGCTCGGCAGCCTGGGCGGGGCCAACTGGTCGTCCGTGCCGATCGCCGCCGGCGCGGTGGCCTGCGGCCTCGCCCACCTCGGCTGGTCTGCACGGCGACTGAACGCCCTCGCCATGGGCGACGAGACCGCCGCCGCGCTCGGCGTGGACGCCGGCCGCCTGCGGAAGGAACTCTTCCTCGTCTCCGCCGCCGTCACCGGAGCGGTCGTCGCGGTCAGCGGGGCGATCGGCTTCGTGGGCCTGATGGTCCCGCACGCCGCACGGATGCTGGTCGGCGCGGACCACCGCCGCCTGCTGGCCGTCGCGCCCCTGGCGGGCGCCGTCCTGCTGATCTGGGTGGACATTCTCTCGCGCGTGGTGCTCGCACCGGCCGAACTGCCGGTGGGCGTACTGACCGCGGCCGTCGGCGTGCCGTGCTTCGTCCTGCTCATGCGCCGGCGCACCTATACCTTCGGAGGTGTGTGATGCGGGTCGAGATCGACGCGCTCACGGTCGAGATCGCCGGCGCACGGCTGGTGGAGGACGTCACGCTGCGAGCCGGCAGCGGACAGCTCGTCGGTCTCGTCGGCCCCAACGGCAGCGGAAAGTCGACCCTGTTGCGCTGCGTCTACCGTGCGCTCCGTCCGTCGGCCGGATCGGTGCGGATCGGTGGCGAGGACCTGCGGACCATGACGGCCCGTGAGGGCGCGCGCCGGCTGGCCGCCCTTCCGCAGGAAGTGGTCGCGGAGTTCGACTTCACCGTCGCCGAGACCGTGGCCATGGGCCGGCTGCCGCACCAGGGGCCGATGGTCCGCACCACCGACGAGGACCGCCGCACGTGTGAGGCGGCGCTGGAGAGCGTAGGAGCCGGCCACCTGGCCGACCGCGGCTTCCTCACCCTCTCCGGCGGCGAGAAGCAGCGGGTCCTGATCGCCCGCGCGCTCGCCCAGCAGCCGCAGGTGCTGGTGCTCGACGAGCCCACCAACCACCTGGACATCGCCCAGCAGCTGGAGGTCCTCGCACTGGTACGCGGCAGCGGCCTGACCGCGCTCACCGCCCTGCACGACCTCAACCTCGCCGCGCGCCACTGCGACATCGTCCACGTCATCGACGGTGGGCGGATCGCCGCCTCCGGCCCACCCCACGACGTCCTCACGCCCGGGCTGCTGGCCGAGGTCTTCGGCGTCCGCGCCCATCGCGTACCGCACCCGGAGACGGGTGCGCTCCAGCTGCTCTTCGACCGGCTCCCGTCCGCATGACGCCCCCGTCCCCGCCCCAAGGAGTTCCCACCGCCATGCGTCGCCTCGTACGCCCCGCCGCGCTCGTCCTGGCCGCCTCCCTCGCCCTCGCCGGCTGCGGGGCGGATGTCACCACGGAGGGAGGGAAGGAGGACGGCGCCCCGGCAGCCGGCGGCCACTACCCGGTGACCGTCGAGAACTGCGGCGAGAAGAAGACGTACGACAGGGCTCCGCAGCGCGTGGTCACCAACGATGTCGGGATCACCGAGATCATGTTCTCGCTGGGTCTCGAGGACCACATGGCCGGATACGTCATGCCCGACGACAAGGGGGACCTGACATCCGTGCCCTGGAAGGACGGATACCGGAAGACCAAGTGGCTCTCGAAGGAGCGGATCAACAAGGAGCTGGTCCTCGACGCCGGCGCCGATCTCGTCTTCGCGGGCTGGAACTACGGCTTCAGCGAGGGCGAGGGCTTCACCCCCGACGCGTTGCGGCGGGTGGGCATCGACTCCTACCTGCTCAGCGAGTCGTGCCGCAACGGGCAGGGCAAGGCCCGCGGGGTGATGGCACCGCTCGACGCGCTCTACACCGACCTGCGGAACCTGGGCAGGATCTTCGACGTCGAGGACCGGGCCGGCACGCTCATCGCCTCGTTCCGCAAGCAGGTGGCCGAAGCACAGGCGAAGGCCCCGGAAGGCGCCGACCGGCCGCGCGTCTTCCTCTACGACGACGGTCAGGACAAGCCCCTGACCTCGGGCGCCTACGCGGGCCCCCACGACATCATCACCAAGGCCGGCGGCGACCACATCATGAAGGACCTCGAGGACAGCTGGACCACGGTGGGCTGGGAGACGGTCGTCGCCCGCGACCCCGAGGTCATCGTGATCAACAACTACGGGGACACCACCGCGGACCGGAAGCGGGAGTTCCTGAAGTCCTACGGGCCGCTCGCGAACGTGTCCGCCATCAAGAACGACCGGATCGTCGTCCTCGACTACGTCGACCTCGTCGAGAGCCCGCGCAACCCCGCGGCCATCAGCGCACTCGCCGCGGAGCTGCGGGATATCGGCTCCTGAACGGTTCCGGGGTTCCCTTCGGTCTCGATGCAGCCGGAATGGACGGTGTCGAAGCGGTTGCCCCGTGCACCGAGCTCCAGCGCCGTGGTCCTCGACAGGCCCCGCAGCGGCCCACTTGCTGGTGGTCGACGGCACGCTGACGCAGCAGGATCTCGCCCGGCTGCCCTGGGTCACCTGCCATCCCGGCTCCTTTACCCGGGTCGCCGCCGTGCGGATCGTGGAGCCCCCGTACGAAGCGGTGCCGCTGCGGGAAGCGCTGTGGTGGCACCCGGTGCACACGCACGACGCCGCCCACAGCCGGCTCCGGGAGACCGCCGCCCGGGTCGGCAGACGTCTGGGAGGCCCGCCCGACGCGTGACACCTCGGACGGTTCCACGGGGCGCCGCCGCCGGGCGGGTTCGGTTCATGGCATCCACGGCCCGGATCGCCGGCATCCGGCCGATGGTCCCGAGGGCAGGCGTGTCCGGCGGGCCGTCGCGGCGAGGGGACGGTTCTACGTCCCGCCAGGAGCCTGCGGCGCGGTATGGCGTAGCGCACAGCGGGCCCGCCCGCGCCAGGTGTCGCCGCCCGCCGATCCCCTGCGGGAGCGCGGATCCGGGCCTTCCTCCGGCCTGCCGTCCCGCGGGGCCGCTGTGACCCGGATCTCTACCGCGTCGCCCGCTTCCGCTGGCACTGTGGTCGGGTCACGGGGGATGCCCACGCCGAACGACCGAGTGAGATGCCATGACCGCGACCACAGCCGAGAACCGGACCCACACCCGCGCCCGTACCGGCGGCCCCAAGGACGGGCCGAAGGTCCTGGAGCACATCCTGGGCTGGACGCTCGTCGTCGTCCTCGCCATGTTCGTCACCCAGGCCGGACTGATGTGACCCGTGAACGACGGGTGGGGTGGGGCGCCCGCCCGGCACCCCACCCCTGACCCGCCCTGCGGGTCGTGTACCCCGTCGGGGCTAGTTGATGGCCCGGATCAGCTCACCGTCCGTCGTGTCACCGCTGAGCTCCCAGAAGAACGTGCCTCCCAGGCCCTGCTCGTTCTTGTAGTCCATCTTCGTGGCGATGGTGGCCGGGGTGTCGTAGCTCCACCAGTCGGTGCCGCAGAGGGCGTACGCCGTCCCGGCGACCGTGCTGGTGGCCGGGCAGCTGCTCTTCAGGACCTTGTAGTCCTCGATGCCCGCCTCGTACGTCCCCGGGGCCGCCCCGGTCGCCGTGCCACCCGGCTCCTCCTGGGTGACGCCGGTCCAACCGCGCCCGTAGAAGCCGATGCCCAGCAGGAGCTTCTCCGCGGGGATGCCCAGGCCCTTGAGCTTGGAGATCGCCGCGTCACTGTCGAAGCCCTCCGTCGGGATGCCCGGGTAGGAGGTCAGCGGTGAGTGCGGAGCCGTCGGCCCCTGCGCCGCGAACGCGCCGAAGAAGTCGTACGTCATGGGGTTGTACCAGTCCAGGTACTTCGCCGCTCCCGCATAGTCCACCGCGTCGATCTTGCCGCCGTCGGACCCGTCCGCGGTGATCGCCGAGGTGATCAGATTGCCGGTGCCGAACTTCGAGCGCAGCGCCGACAGGAGGCCGCCGTACGCGTCGCGGCCACTCGTGTCGCAGGTCAGCCCGCAGGCGTTCGGGTACTCCCAGTCGATGTCGATGCCGTCGAAGACATCGGCCCAGCGCGGGTCCTCGACCAGGTCGTAGCAGGACTCGGCGAAGGCGGCGGGGTTCTGCGCGGCCTCACCGAAACCGCCGGACCAGCTCCAGCCGCCGAAGGACCAGATGACCTTCAGGTCGGGGTGCAGCTTCTTCAGCTTGCGCAACTGGTTGAAGTTGCCGCGGAGTTCCTGGTCCCAGGTGTCCGCGACGCCGTCGACCGACTGGTCCGCGGTGTAGGCCTTCTCGTAGTCGGCGTAGCTGTCGCCGATGGTGCACTTGCCGCCCTGGACGTTGCCGAAGGCGTAGTTGATGTGTGTCAGCTTGTCGGCCGAGCCTGACGTCTCGATGTTCTTGACGTGGTAATTGCGGTCGTAGACACCCCAGTTGGTGAAGTACCCGACCACCTTGTCGCCGGCCGCGGTGGGCGTGGCTTCGGCGGCTGCCGGTGCGGAGGCCTCGGCGGCGGCAGGGGCGGCACCCGCGGAGGACGTACCGGCGACGCCGAGCAGAGCGGCTCCGAGCGCGGCGGTACAGAGGGTGGCGGTGAGCGCCCGGAGGCGGGCGCGAGGACGGTGAAGTCCGGTCATTGTGGCTCCTCGTGGGGGAGGGCTTGGGTGTGGGGGGTGCCTGCCCCGGCGCAATCCGGAATTGGCATGGACGCGATGAGGCATTGGGGGAGACCGTAGAAGGACTAGACCAGTTGGGTCAATGGTTCGGACCAATTTCCCTGGCCGTGGCTCCGGCTACCCGGTGACGCGTGCGCTCCGATCGGGCATACTCAACGCGCCACAGCCGCTGGCCAGCGCCTCCCGTGATCCGGGAAGGCAGGATCGGCTGCGGAGCCGTAGATTTCCGGGCATCGCCCGGGACCACCCGGCGGTGCGGCGCACACCCCGCGCGCGACCGCCGTCACGCCCGACAGGGAGGAGAGCGCCGTCATGTCCGACCGTGCCCCGCAGCCGGTGGAACGCCGTCTGCCCACCGAGGAGTCCCGGCAGCTCGTCGAGCTCGTACGCGACATCGTGTCGAAGGAAATCGCTCCCCGGGCGGCCGAGGAGGAGGAAGCGGGTTTCTTCCCGCGCCCGGTCTTCACCCTGCTCTCCGAGGCCGGCCTGCTCGGACTGCCGTACGACTCCGCGTACGGCGGCGGCGACCAGCCGTACGAGGTCTACCTCCAGGTGCTCGAAGAGCTCGCGGCCGCCCGGCTCACCGTCGGCCTCGGCGTCAGCGTCCACTCGCTTTCCTGTCACGCGCTTGCCGGATACGGCACCGAGGCGCAACGGGCCGCCCACCTCCCGGCGATGCTCTCGGGTGGCCTGCTCGGCGCCTACTGCCTCTCCGAGCCCTCCTCGGGATCCGACGCCGCCTCGCTCCGCACCAGGGCCGTCCGGGACGGCGAGGACTGGGTCATCACCGGCACCAAGGCCTGGATCACACACGGAGGCATCGCCGACTTCTACACGGTGCTGGCCCGCACCGGGGAGGACGGCCCGCGCGGCATCACGGCCTTCCTCGTGCCCGGCGACGCCGAGGGCCTCGGTGCGGCCCTGCCCGAGAAGAAGATGGGCATGAAGGGCTCGCCCACCGCCCAGCTGCACTTCGACGGCGTACGGATCTCCGGCGACCGCCGCATCGGTGACGAGGGGCAGGGCTTCGCCATCGCCCTGTCCGCGCTCGACTCGGGGCGGCTGGGGATCGCCGCCTGCGCCATCGGCATCGCCCAGGCGGCCCTGGACGAGGCGGTCGGATACGCCACCGACCGGCGCCAGTTCGGCCGGCCCATCGCGGACTTCCAGGGGCTGCGCTTCATGCTCGCCGACATGGCCACCCGGATCGAGGCGGGGCGGGCGCTCTACCTGGAGGCGGCACGGCTCCGCGACGCCGGCCTCCCGTTCTCGCGGCAGGCGGCCATGGCGAAACTGTTCTGCACCGACGCGGCCATGCAGGTGACCACCGACGCGGTCCAGGTCCTCGGGGGCTACGGCTACACCCTCGACTTCCCGGTCGAGCGGCTGATGCGCGAGGCCAAGGTGCTCCAGATCGTCGAAGGCACCAATCAGATCCAGCGGATGGTCATCGCCCGTCACCTCGCGGGTCCCGAGACGCACTGACCCGGACGGGCCGGTCCGACCAGACCGGTGTCGTCATGATCCGGTTCCACTCCTGATCATGGCGGCCCGGCAGGGTCCGGCCCGAGCTCTCCCAATGGCGCAGCATGGCCCGGTAGATGGGCGGGTCGGTGGAGTGCGGCGCGGACGGCCCCGCGGCCTCCCCGGCCGGCGGTCCGGGCCGAGGAACCGATTCTCCGGACGTCGGTGCGGCGAGACGGCGGCGTACGGGGCCGGCCGTTGAATGCAGCGTGGTCATACAGAGGCAACGCGCCACGGGGTCCCGGGTCACTGCCCCGCCGATTCGCGCGCCCGTTCCTCGGGTGCCGCGGCCACCGGCCGCACCACGCCGGCCCCGCCGTCGTGGTGCGCGCAGAGGTGCGCCCTCGCGGTGCGGAGACGTCAGGCGGCGTGACGCCGGGCCTGGGGCATGTACCGCAGGGGACGCGACCCCGGGCCGCCGGCGTGCGAGAAGGGCTGCATCCGCCAGTCGAGTCCCTGAGGGAGCGTCAACAGCAGCGCGGTCTCCTGCTCCTGGGCCTCGAGCGACTCGTCGGCCGGGCGCGCCTTGGAGGCGTCACGGTTCGTACCGGGGCAGACGGTGAGGACGAAGGGGTTCCACGGCGTGGGGCACAGCGCGTGCTCGGGAAGTACGTCCTCGTCCGCCAGCAGGGCGATCGGCTGGGCGCAGTCCGGGCAGATCACCCGGTACATCTCGAACGTGTCGTACGCGTCGGGAACGGCGTCCTCGTCCGGAGCGGCGTAATCGTCGGACTCCGGTTCGGTACGTCCGGTGAGCTTCAGGCTCTGCATGGTTCTTTCCCCCCTCGGGTGGGCCGACAAGGCGCCACGGCCTCGGCCACAGCAAGCACTTCCCGTCGGAGGCCGGTCGTAATCGTGACGCCCTCGGCTACCGGTCCGTAAACATGTGGCATTCGTCACATGCCCCTCGAACGTGCCCTTCCAGGGGTCTCACGGCTGTGCCTGGAGGGCCCGGGGCCATAGGTTGATCCGCATGGAGGAGCTGGACCGTCAGATTGTGGAGTTGCTCGTCAAGGACGGGCGGATGAGCTACACCGACCTGGGCAAGGCCACCGGCCTGTCCACCTCGGCCGTTCATCAGCGTGTCCGCCGGCTGGAGCAGCGCGGGGTGATCCGGGGCTACGCCGCGGTCGTCGACCCCGAAGCCGTGGGCCTGCCCCTCACCGCGTTCATCTCGGTGAAACCCTTCGACCCGAGCGCACCCGACGACATCGCCGAACGGCTCGCCGGCGTGCCGGAGCTGGAGGCGTGCCACAGCGTCGCGGGCGACGAGAACTACATCCTCAAGGTGCGGGTCTCCAGCCCCCTGGAGCTGGAGCACCTGCTGACCCGCATCCGCACCCTCGCCGGCGTCTCCACCCGCACGACCGTCGTCCTCTCGACGCCCTACGAGGCGCGTCCACCGCGTATCTGAGGGTTCCGCCCGGCGTTGCGGAGGGGGCGGGGAAGGCGCGGGACCCGGCAGGCGCGAGACTGGTCCCATGACCGAGAGCACCGCCCCCCAGAGCGAACACCGCACCGTGCTGCTGCGCGGTGGAGACGTCCACAGCCCCGCCGACCCGTTCGCCACCGCGATGGTCGTCGAACGCGGCCATGTCGCGTGGGTGGGCTCGGAGGGGGCGGCCGACGCCTTCGCGAGCGGCGTCGACGAGGTGATCGACCTGGAAGGGGCGCTGGTCACCCCGGCCTTCACGGACTCCCACGTCCACACCACGTCGACCGGACTCGCCCTCACGGGGCTGGACCTCTCCGGCGCGCGCTCGCTCGCCGAAGCCCTCGGACTCGTGCGTGCGTTCGCGAACGGCCACGCGGGGGCCGGGGTGATCCTCGGCCACGGCTGGGACGCCGCCCGCTGGCCGGAGCAGCGGCCCCCGTCGCGCGGCGAGCTCGACGAAGCGGCCGGCGGCAGGGCCGTCTATCTGCCCCGTGTGGACGTCCACTCCGCCGTCGTGACCACGGCGCTCCTGGACCTGGTTCCCGGCGTCACCGAGCTGCACGGCTACCACCCCGACGCCCCGCTGACCGGCGACGCCCACCACGCGGTGCGTGCGGCCGCCCACGGTGCCGTCACGCCGGCGCAGCGGGCGCTGGCCCAGCGTGCCGCCCTGGCGCATGCCGCATCCCTGGGGATCGGGACCGTGCACGAGTGCGCGGGCCCGGAGATCTCGGACGAGGAGGACTTCACCGGGCTGCTGAAGCTCGCCTCCGAGCAGCCCGGCCCCCGGGTCTTCGGATACTGGGCCGAGCCCGTCGAGGACGAGAAGGGCGCCCGCCGTGTCCGCGAGCTCGGTGCCGTCGGCGCGGCCGGAGACCTCTTCGTCGACGGCTCCCTGGGCTCGCACACCGCCCTCCTGCACGAGCCGTACGCCGACGCCCCGCACTCGGGCACCGGCCGGCTCGACGCCGCGCGGATCGCCGCACATGTGACGGCGTGCACCGAGGCGGGGCTCCAGGCCGGCTTCCACGCCATCGGCGACGCGGCCGTCTCCGCCGTGGTCGCCGGCGTCCGGGCCGCCGCCGAGACCCTCGGGCTCGCCCGGATCAGGGCCGCCAGGCACCGGGTGGAGCACGCCGAGATGCTCACCCCGGAGACTGTCGCCGCCTTCGCGGAACTGGGCCTCACCGCCTCCGTCCAGCCCGCCTTCGACGCCGCCTGGGGCGGCCCCGACGGCATGTACGCCCGGCGTCTGGGCGCGGAGCGCGCCGCCACCCTCAACCCCTACGCCGCCCTGCTGCGCGCGGGCGTGCCCCTCGCCTTCGGCTCGGACAGCCCGGTCACCCCGCTGGACCCCTGGGGCACGGTGCGGGCCGCCGCCCATCACCGCACACCGGAGCACCGGGTCTCCGTACGCGCCGGTTTCACCGCACACACACGGGGCGGCTGGCGGGCCGTCGGGCGGGACGACGGCGGTGTGCTCGTCCCGGGAGCCCCGGCCGACTACGCCGTCTGGCGTACCGGCGACCTGCTGGTCCAGGCCCCGGACGACCGGGTGGCGCGGTGGTCCACCGATCCCCGTTCCGGCACCCCTGGCCTGCCCGATCTCACCCCGGGCGCGGAGCTTCCGGTCTGTCTGCGGACGGTGGTCTTCGGACAAACTGTCTACGTACGGCCGAACGAGTGACGTCAGGACATTTCGTACCGCCGATCGAAGGCGCCGGGACTCCGCCGCGACCTGCGCGTCCTCGGCGCTGACCAGGAGCTTTGAGAAGAAACGGCAGGTAGGGCGGCTGTTGACAGCACGTGCCCACGGGCCGGTAGGTTCGGCCGGGTCCACCACTGGACGTCCGACCGGTCAAACCTCCACGCAGTCGTCGAACGCCGCTGGGTCATGGGGCGGTGTGCCGCACCGGTGCACCACCACTGACAGCCAGGTTCAGCGCCCGCGCCTCGGGGGCGAGGGAAGGTTTCGTCCGGACGGCAGGTGCGACCCGGGTGGGGCCCGGAGGTTCAGTAGACAACGGCTCTCGGTCGACCCGCAGCCAGCGGGTCCCAGGTCGGCCCGAAGGACGCCGGGCCCCGATCCGCAGTGCTGTCCTTCTGTCCCCAGTTCCACGCTTCTGTCCGCGCGCCACACGCCACCCCCGTGACCGCGTCGGAGCCCGGCCGCGTCGCGCTGGATATGGTGTGCACCTGCGTACGGACTTTAAGGGGCAGTAGTGAACGACGGCGGTCAGAGGCAGTTCGGCCCGCTCGGCACAGTCTTGGTGATCATTCCGACCTACAACGAGGCCGAGAACGTCAAGCTGATCGTCGCCCGGGTACGCGCCGCCGTGCCGGAAGCGGACATCCTCGTCGCCGACGACAACAGCCCCGACGGCACCGGCAAGGTCGCCGACGAGCTCGCGGCCGGCGACAGCCAGGTGCACGTCCTGCACCGCAAGGGCAAGGAAGGGCTCGGGGCCGCCTATCTGGCCGGCTTCCGCTGGGGCTCCGAGCACGGCTACGGCGTCCTGGTCGAGATGGACGCGGACGGCTCGCACCAGCCCGAGGAACTGCCCCGGCTCCTCACCGCGCTGAAGGGCGCCGATCTGGTCCTCGGCTCGCGCTGGGTCCCCGGCGGCCGCGTGGTCAACTGGCCCCGGCACCGCGAGATGATCTCGCGCGGCGGCAGCCTCTACTCCCGGATGCTGCTGGGCCTCTCCGTGCGGGACGTCACCGGCGGTTACCGCGCCTTCCGCACCGGGACCCTGGACGGTCTCGGCCTGGACCAGGTCGCCTCACAGGGCTACTGCTTCCAGGTCGACCTGGCCCGGCGGGCCGTCGAGGCCGGCTATCACGTCGTGGAGGTGCCGATCACCTTCATGGAGCGGGAGATCGGTGACTCCAAGATGAGCCGCGACATCCTCGTCGAGGCCCTGTGGCGGGTCACCGGCTGGGGCATCACCGGCCGGGCCAACAAGGTGCTGGGCCGCAAGACGTCCTGACCGCCCCGCCGAGACCTCATGATCACCCCCTTACGCCGCTTCCACGCCCGTACAGGCACACTGGGGACATGACGACCGGCACACCGCCTCCGAACCGTCCACGGCGCTCACGCGCCCGTACCCTCCTGCCACTGGGCGTCGCAGCCTGGCTGGTGCTGGAGATCTGGCTGCTGACCGTGGTCGCCGGTGCGACGAACGGCTTCACCGTGTTGCTGATCCTGGTCGGCGGCGCCGTACTCGGTGGAGCGGTGATCAAGCGGGCGGGCCGGCGGGCCTTCCGCAACCTCACCGAGACCCTCCAGCAGATGCCGGGGCAGCCAGGCGCTCCCGAGACCCCGGCCGCCGCCCCGGCCGGCAGCAAGGGCAACGGCTTCCTGATGCTGGGCGGCCTGCTCCTGATGATCCCCGGCGTGATCTCCGACGCGGCGGGGCTTCTGCTCCTGCTGCCCCCGGTCCGCTCCGTGCTCGGGCGCTACGCGGAACGCTCCCTGGAGAGCCGGATGCGCGCGGCGCGGCCGGGAGGCCTCTCCGACGCCTTCCAGCAGGCCCGTATCCACCGCCCGGACGGCAAGGTGGTTCCGGGCGAGGTCATCCGGGAGGACGGCACTCCGGCCCGGCCCCGCCCCGACGACGGCCAGGGCACGGACCGCCCGCCGCTGATCCCCTGAACGACAGCCGTCGGACGACCCCCTGACACGGGAGCCGTCGGACGACGAAGAGCCGCGGGCCACGACACATGTTCTGTGTCGTGGCCCGCGGCTCTTGATCTTTGCGGTGATACGCGGTCAGGCAGACTTCCTGCTGTCCCGCGGGTGCACGGCGATGTTCATGGCACCGGAGCGCAGAACCGCCAGCCTCTCGGCCAGCACCTCCTCGAGCTCCTCGCGTGTACGCCGCTCCATGAGCATGTCCCAGTGCGTACGCGCAGGCTTGCCCTTCTTCTCCTCGGGGCCATCCCCGTCCACCAGGAGTGCCGTGGCGCCGCACGCCTTGCACTCCCACTCCGCCGGAATTTCCGCCTCTACCGAGAACGGCATCTCAAATCGATGTCCGTTCGGGCATGCGTACTCCACCGCCTGGCGCGGGGCCAGATCGATGCCGCGGTCCGTCTCGTAGCTGGTAACCACGAGTCGCGTACCGCGGAGAGCTCGCTCACTCATGAATCGTGCCTCCCGGGCTTGTCGCCCACAGGACAGGTGTCGCTGTCGTCGTCATCCGGTCAACGTCCGGTCGGCGGTAAAGATTCCCGTTGCCGGTCATGCGTCGCCCGTCGTGCCGCTGCTTGGTCTGGGTCTACTACCCGCCGGTGCCCGGTTTGTCACCTCTGGTCGAAGTTGTCACCCAAGGGTCAGGCTTCTTCCACTCGCAGTAACGGTCCGCCGAGCACACCAAAGGCGTACACTACCGGCCTTTCACTTCAACGTCTAAATCCGGTCCGGCACGGGATTGCCCGCGGCGGCCACCGCGGCCCGTACGGGAACCCTCGCCAGCAGCACCGAGCCGACCGCGAAGAAGAGCACCAGGGACAGGATCGCATCCCGGTAACTGCCGGTGAGCTGGTAGCCGAGACCGAAGACCAGGGGTCCCAGCCAGCTGAGTCCCCGGTCGCTCATCTCGTAGGCGGAGAAGTACTCCGCCTCCTTGCCGCGCGGAACCAGGTGAGAGAACAGGGACCGCGAGAGGGCCTGGCTGCCGCCCATCACGAGCCCGATCGCGGCCGCCAGGACGTAGAAGAACACCGGCGCGTCGGCGGGCAGCACGTACGCCGCGGCGAGGATCAGCGTCCAGACGGCCAGCGAGGCGAGAATCGTGCGCTTCGCCCCGTACATCCGGGCGAGCCGCCCCATGCCCAGCGCCCCCGCCACCGCGAGGACCTGCACGAGCAGTACCGCCGTGATCAGAGTCGTCTGGTCGAGGCCGAGCTCCTCGGAGCCGTACAGCGACGCCTGGGAGATCACCGTCTGGATGCCGTCGTTGTAGACCAGATAGGCGAGCAGGAACGACAGCGTCAGCGGGTGGCGGCGCATGTCGCGCAGCGTCGCCCGCAGCTGACGCCAGCCGGATCCGACCGAGCCGTCGCCGCCGGGTGCCACCCTGCGGTCGCGCAGCCGCCGCAGCGGTACGAGGGCGAAGGCGCCCCACCACACGCCGGCCGAGGCGATGCAGATCCTGACCGCGTCGGTCTCGGAGAGCTCGAAGGAGTCGTGGCCCGTGTAGAGGACCAGGTTCAGGAGGAGGACGAACGCACCCGAGGTGTACCCGAAGGCCCAGCCGCGCGAGGAGACCGCGTCGCGTTCCTCCGGGGTGGCGATCTGGGGGAGGTACGCGTTGTAGAGGGCCATCGACACGGAGATGGACGCGTTCGCGACGATCAGCAGGAAGGCGCCCAGCAGATAGCGGTGGCCGTCCAGGAAGAACATGCAGGCCGTCGCCGTCGCACCCGTGTACGCGGCCGCGGCGAGCAGGGGCTTCTTGCGTCCCGTGCGGTCCGCCGCCGCGCCCACGAGGGGCATGACGATCACCGCCACCACGATGGACACCGACACCGAGTACGCGAAGAGCGATCCGGCCCGCACGGGTATCCCGAGCGGGTGTACGAACCCGTCCGCGTCGGCCGCCGCCTTGGCGATCGACGTCAGATAGGGGCCGAGGAAGACAGTGAGGACGCTGGTGGAATACACGGAGCACGCGAAGTCGTAGAAATACCAGCCGCGTTGCTCTCGTCTGCGGACGGCGGCCTCGGCCGGCGGTCCCGCCGGATCCTCCGTCCCTGCGATGTCGGTGCTCACGCCGCGCCCCCTCGTTCGTCCCGTGCGGACGCGGCGGGTCCCGGCGTCAGGCCCAGGCCCCCCGCTCGCTCAGCACCGTGCGCAGCGTCTCGATGTGATCGGTCATGATGCCATCCACCCCGAGGTCCAGGAGTGCCGCCATCCGTTCCGGTTCGTTGACCGTCCAGACATGGACCTGCAGGCCGCGCGCGTGCGCCGTGCGGACGAAGCCCCGGTCGACGACACGGACGCCGTTCTGGCTCTCCGGGACCTGCGCGCAGACCGCGCCCGCCCGGAGCGCCGCCGGGATGCCGTACGAGCGCAGCCTCAGGCCGAGCACGCCGCGCACCCCGTACGAGGTGGCCAGGCGGGGGCCCGCGAGGCGGTGGGCCCTGGCCACGCGTGCCTCGGAGAAGGACCCCACGCACACCCGGTCCCACGCGCCGGTCCTGCGGATCAGGTCGACGAGCGGGACGAGGGCGGGCTCCGCCTTGATGTCCACGTTCCACCGGGCGTCCGGGAACTCCTCCAGCAGTTCCTCGAAGAGCGGCAGCGGCTCGCTGCCCGCCACCCTGGCCCGGCGCACCTCGCTCCAGGGCAGCCCGGTTATCCGCCCCCGGGAGTCCGTCACCCGGTCCAGGGTCGCGTCGTGGAAGGCGACGAGGCGGCCGTCCGCCGTGGCGTGCACATCCGTCTCGAAGTAGCGGTAGCCGACGCCGGCCGCGCGCCGGAACGCGGCTGCGGTGTTCTCCATGCCGTCCGCCGCCCCGCCCCGGTGGGCGAACGGGATCGTGGAGGGATGGTCCAGATAGGGGTGGCGCCCCGAAGTCACTGCGGTCACCGCGGAAGTATCGCCTCTCGCGGTGTCCGTCCGGCAACGGGCACGGTGCGGGATCCCGGCGCGGGGAGGTCGAAGAAGCGCAGGAAGAACTGGGCGAGCGGGCCGATGGCCAGGGCGTAGAGGACCGTGCCGACGCCCAGCGAACCGCCGAGCAGGAAGCCGGTCACGACCACCGCCACCTCGATCGCCGTACGCACCAGCCTGATCGAACGGCCCGTGAGCCGGTTCAGGCCCGTCATCAGGCCGTCGCGCGGCCCGGGGCCGAAGCGCGCGGAGATGTACAGGCCCGTGGCGGCCCCGTTGAGCACGATGCCCGCGGCCATCACCGGGATCTGGGCCCCGAGGCCGTGCACATCCGGTACGAGGGCGAGCGTGCCGTCCATCGCGATGCCGACGGCGAAGACGTTGGAGACGGTGCCGAGCCCCGGGCGCTGCCGGATCGGGATCCACAGGAGCAGCACGACCGCTCCGACGATGATCGAGACGACCCCGATGGAGATGCCGGTCCGCTCGGCGAGGCCCTGGTGCAGCACGCCCCACGGTTCGAGTCCGAGTCCGGCGCGGACCAGGAGCGCGGAACTCGCCCCGTACAGGGCCAGGCCCACGTAGAGGTGGGTCAGCCGCCGGGCGAGCCGGGTACCGCTCCGGGAGGTGATGTCGGACAAGTGGTGCCCCCTGTGTGGTGGTAGTGGACTGCTGCATGTCACTCTGTGGCAGGGGATTGGCTGCCAACTATGGCCAATCCGAGGAAGGTGGACTGATCTGCATGGCGCAGTGGACTTCGACCGTCGGTGCGGCGCAGCTCGCCCGTCAGCTCCAGGGCCAGCAGGCGCGCCCCCTGCCGCCCGGTTCGCGCAAGCCGCCGGCCTACCGTGCCCTGGCCGACGGTGTGCGCCTGCTCGTCCTGGAGGGCCGCGTCCCGGTCGCCGCGCGGCTTCCCGCCGAACGGGAGCTCGCGCTGGCCCTGTCCCTCAGCCGGACCACCGTCGCCGCGGCGTACGAGGCGCTGCGGGCGGAGGGGTTCCTGGAGTCGCGCCGCGGCGCCGGGAGCTGGACCGCGGTCCCCGCGGGCAACCCGCTGCCCGCCCGGGGCCTCGAACCGCTGCCCCCGGAGTCGCTCGGCTCCATGATCGACCTGGGCTGCGCCTCGCTGCCCGCCCCGGAGCCGTGGCTGACCCGTGCCGTCCAGGGCGCCCTGGAGGAGCTGCCGCCGTACGCCCATACGCACGGCGATTACCCGGCCGGTCTTCCCGCACTGCGCCAGATGATCGCGGACCGCTACACCGGGCACGGCATCCCCACGATGCCCGAGCAGATCATGGTCACCACCGGGGCGATGGGCGCCATCGACGCCATCTGTCATCTCTTCGCCGGGCGCGGCGAGCGCATCGCCGTGGAGTCCCCGAGCTACGCCAACATTCTCCAGCTCATGCGCGAGGCGGGCGCCAGGCTGGTGCCGGTGGCGATGGAGGAAGGCCTCGGCGGCTGGGACATGAACCGCTGGCGACAGGTCCTGCGGGACGCCGCCCCGAGGCTGGCCTACGTCGTCGCCGACTTCCACAACCCCACCGGGGCCCTCGCCGACGAGCAGCAGCGCCGCGCCCTGGTCGAGGCCGCGCGGTCGGCGGGCACGGTCCTGGTGGTCGACGAGACCATGCACGAACTGCGTCTGGACCCGGATGTCGAGATGCCCCGCAGGGTCTGCGCGTTCGATCCGGCGGGCAGCACCGTCCTGACCGTCGGTTCCGCGAGCAAGGCCTTCTGGGCCGGCATGCGGATCGGCTGGGTGCGGGCGGCTCCGGACGTCATCCGCAGCCTGGTCGCGGCACGCGCGTACGCCGACATGGGGACGCCCGTGCTGGAACAGCTCGCCATCAACTGGCTGATGCGGACGGGCGGCTGGGAGCAGGCCGTGGAGATCCGGCGCGAACAGGCCCGGGAGAACAGGGACGACCTGGTGCACGCCCTGCGCCGGGAACTCCCGGCGTGGGAGTTCGAGGTGCCCGCCGGCGGCCTCACCCTGTGGGTGCGCAGCGGTGGCCTCTCCGGGTCCCGGCTGGCCGTGGCGGGTGAACGGGTCGGCGTCCGCGTCCCGTCGGGCCCTCGGTTCGGGGTCGACGGTGCCTTCGAGGGCTATGTGCGGCTGCCCTTCACGGTGGGCGGCCCGGTGGCGGACGAGGCGGCGCTGCGGCTGGCCGCCGCCGCGGAGCTGGTCGGCTCCGGTGCGAGCGCGGGAGCCGAGGCGCCCCGGACCTTCGTGGCCTGAGGCGCCCCGACGTCACCCTTCCGCGACGGCGGGCGTCCCGACCAGCTGCTCCGTGTGCACGGCCACGGGTTCGGCGGCGTCCTCCGTCACGGCCTTCTCGACGGCGGGTGTCCCACCCGGGAGCAGGTCGAGCACCGCCTGCCGGTGGGCCTCGCTCGTGGCGTCGTCGTACGGGTCCGGGGTGGCCGGCACCTGGAGCCGGAGGACCGGCCCGGTGCCCAGCCGGGTGTAGCCGCGGCCCGGCGGGACGTCGGGGGTGGGCGTGGTGTGCGGCTGGACGCCCAGGACCGCCTCGACCTGTTCCCGGTCGGCGGGGCCGAGGACGGCGCGTGCCCTGGTGTGGGTCCGCACGGTCTCGGTGAGGGCGTCCAGGCTGTCGAACTGGTCCGCGACCACGACCGTCACCCCTGCGGCGCGGCCGTGCCGCAGCGGCACCTGGAGGAGCTCCTGCGGATCCTGCCTGCCGTCGGCGGCCGCCAGGTGCCCCAGCGCGCTGGGGCGGTCCAGGAGGATCCAGAGGGGGCGCTTGATGTCCTCGGGCTCGGGGTGCCCGGCCTGGCGGGCCCGGTTGGCGGCGATGAGCCTGCGCTCGGTCTCGTGCGCCGCCCATTCGAGCGTCGCGAGGGCACCGGCGAGCCCGCACTCCACGGCCAGTACGCCGTCCCGGCCGGTCAGGAAGCCGTACTCGCCGGTGCCGCCGCCCTCGACGACGAGGATGTCGCCGTGCTGGAGAGCCTGCAGGGCGAGCGAACGCATCAGGGTCGTGGTGCCGCTGCCGGGGTGCCCGGCGATCAGCAGATGGGGTTCCGTCGAACGGGCCCCGGTCCGCCAGATCACGGGAGAGGCGTCCCGCGTCACGTCGCCGTCCTGGATCGGAACGGTGCGCCGGACCGCGTCCGCGTCGGTGAAGCCGAGCACGGTCTCGCCGGGCGCGGTGACGAAGCGCTGGGCGGCGATCGTGGTGGGGAGTGCGGCGAGCACGGTCATGAGGAGGTGGTTGCTCTCCTCGTCCCAGGCGAAGTGGTACTCGCGGCCCCGGCCCGACTTGACGTGGAGCACCTGCTCCACACGGGCCCGGGACGCCGGATCCCCGTCGGTGAAGTACGCAGGGTAGTTCACCTGGAGCCGGGTGAGACGCCCGTTGCCGTCGAACTCGTACGACGTGCCGAAGGCCTTCTCCCAGTCGCCGCCGTGGGAGAACAGCGGACCGGGGTCGTCGGCCACGGAGAAGTGCGGGACCAGCGCCTCGTACAGCGCCGCGAGCCGTGCGGCCTCCGCCTCGGCGGGGCCGGTACTCGCGGGGGTGCGGTCGCGTCCCCGCCACGCGGCAGCGCCCATCACCGAGATGAGGGCCAGCAGAGGCCCGTAGGGGATGAGCGCCACCGCCAGTACACAGGCCGCGACGAGGAACAGCACGTGCCCGCGCCGGTCCCTGGGTGTCGCGGCCCACTTCTGCCGCCCTGCTCCCGCCAGCAGCCGCAGGCCACGGGTGACCGTGATCATCGGATGGAGGACGTCGGTGGCGTTGTCGGCGGCCGTGCGCGCGATCTCGCGACTGCGGGTGATCGAAGCGCTGCCGCTCTTGAGGATGCGGGGGAGTGGTCGCCGGGCCACGTCGGTCTCCTGTAGAGGTGGGAGCGGTTTCGGAGCGTCAGAACTTGATCCCGCCCAGCATGCTGGCGAGGCTCGCCCCGCCGGCCGTGATGCTGGGGGCGATGGCTGTGCCGGCCAGGTAGAAGCCGAACAGAGCGCAGATGAGGGCGTGGGACGCCTTGAGCCCGTCCTTCTTGAAGAACAGGAAGACGATGATGCCGAGCAGTACCACGCCCGAGATGGAGAGGATCATGAGCGGTTCTCCTGGTTGAGGGGGACAGTCACCATGAGTACTTCCAGGATCACAAGATGTACCTATACGATAAAAGGTGCAACTGAGTGAATATCCTTTGTTTTCACCCGACCGGTGGGCGAACAGGCGCAGCGCCAGGGGCTCCTCGGACCGCGCAGGCCCTGTCCCCACCGGAAAGTGCCGTCGGCGGGGTGATCTCCCGCCGGTGCTGGGCAGGCTGAGGACTGCCCCGGAGCAGTACTCTGTCGATTCACTCGTACGGCCCCCCCGCCGTACTCCCCACCAGGTCAGCAACCGCGACAACGGCAATGGAAGGCGGCCCCTCCGATGAGCGAGACCCCCGACCCCGAGGTGATCGAGCTGGCGACCAAGGTCTTCGACCTGGCCCGCCGGGGCGAGAGCGACGCGCTCGCCGCCTATGTCGACGCGGGTGTCCCCGCGAACCTCACCAACGACCGGGGCGACTCCCTCCTCATGCTCGCCGCCTACCACGGACACGCCCCCGCAGTCGTCGCGCTCGCGGGCCGTGGCGCCGACCCGGACCGGGCCAACGACCGGGGGCAGACCCCGTTGGCCGGAGCCGTCTTCAAGGGGGAGCGCGAGGTGATCGACGCGCTGCTCTCGGCGGGGGCCGATCCGGCCGCCGGGACACCCTCGGCCGTGGACACCGCGCGCATGTTCGGCAAGGACGACCTGCTGGAACTCTTCGGTGCGCGCTGAACGGCCGGCCGGCCGTTGCGTCGTAAATGTGGTCGCGTCGGCGAAATGGCTGGGTCATCATGACGTCGCGGGTCCGTTCCGGACCACCGACGAGAGGCAGAGGAAGATGAGCACCAGGCAGAAGACGGCAGTCGGCCGATCATGTTGCTGCGCGGCCTAGGGGATGTCACCCCGGCACATGGAACAGCACAGTCCCGGTCGCGTCGACAGCTTGATGTGAGGCTTTCCCCATGTTCGATCCGTTCATAGCGCCGAGCGGCACACTGCTCGGCCTGCTGCAGAGGGGCCGCGGCGACGGCACGCTCCACGCGCTCGCCGCACCGCGCCCCGAGGCCCTCGCGGCTCTCAACCACTGCGTCCTGAGCGATCCGCGTCATGACTGGCAGGTGGAGAACCGCTCCCTCTACTACGCGCGCCTCTACCTCGATCTCGACGGTGGCACCGAGGAGATCGAGCGGCACCTGTGGGATCCCGAGGACCACCTCGACACCGACGACTCACGCACGGGTCTCGCCCTCGCCGTGCTCGGCCACCTCGCCTCCTACGGACGCGACGACGCCCTCGTGCTCCTGCGCCGGTACGCCGCGACAGGGTCCAACTGGGCGTGGGCGCTCGACGAGCTCGCCCTGCGTGACGACGACGCCGGGCTGCGTTCCCTCGCCGAGCCGGTGCTCGGGCGCTTCCCCACCACCCCGGAGGGCACGGCCGAGCTGGCCGCCTCCGTACGGGACGCCTTCGAGCCCCGGCCCTGGCGGCTCTGG
Organism: Streptomyces sp. NBC_01166; assembly: GCF_045039765.1. Classification (NCBI taxonomy): domain Bacteria; kingdom Bacillati; phylum Actinomycetota; class Actinomycetes; order Kitasatosporales; family Streptomycetaceae; genus Streptomyces; species Streptomyces sp. NBC_01166. Next base: position 1,480,181 of record NZ_CP108613.1, on the reverse strand, counting down.
GCCGACGATCCGCGCGAAGCGGTCGGCGCCCGGGTCAGGGCGGCGACGGAACAGGGCTCCTTCGACCGATGGCAGCGGCAGATGCGGCCGGGCGGACCGCGTCCCGGCTGGAGCGTCCAGGCCGTGTTCGACTGGGCCCAGGCCGGACTGGAGCGCGGCAGCGCGCTCCACGTCCCCGCGGCCCGCTGCCTCTCCGCCGTAGCCGGGACCGAGGACCGGCCACTGATCGTCGAGGCCGCCGGCAGTGGCTCCGAGGGCGCGCGCTGCGCCGCCCTGCACTATCTGGCCGAGGCCCAGGACCCCGCAGTGCTCGACCTGATCGAGCGGGCCGTCGCCGGCCCGTCACCCACCGTCGCGGAGGCGGCCGTCGCCGCCTTCGAGCGCATGTGCGGAGAAGCGGCGGTCGACCGGGCCCGGCGCTGGGCGTACCGGCCCGACTCCCTCGGAGCCTCCGCGGCCGGGGTCCTGGCCTGCCGCGGCGCCGCACAGGACGCCCCGCTCGTGCTCGCCGCGCTGCGCGAGGCGGTCAGGGGCGAGGGACCCGACGCCCCGCGCCTCTGGACGCTCGTCGACGGCGCGGGCCGCCTGGGCATCGCCTGTGCCGCACCCGTGCTGCGCCACGTGTACCGGGAGACGTCCTCCTCGCACCTGCGGGGCCGTGCCGCCCGGGCCCTGGCCGCCACCGACCCGTCCTTCGCCAGCGGATTCGCCGTCGAGTGCCTCTGGGACTGCGAGGAGACCACCCGGGAGCTGGCCGCGCACCACGCGGAGACCGGGGACATCCGGGTCGCCGAACGGCTGAGGCGGCTCGCCGCCGACCCGGCCGAGGAGGCCGAGGTCCAGACCGCCGTACGCAGCAGGATCGGGCCCGACGCGCCCGCCGTCTGAGCCGGCGCTCCGCTGACACACTGAGCCCGGACACCGCCCGCCGGGGGTGCGCAGCGTGAGCGAACGTCTCGACGCACGGGCCGAGCAGGCCCTGAGCGACGTCGTAGGTCACGGATCTGATGTGAAGGCCGGGCCGGTTGCGCTTCCACTGCGCCCGGGTCCCGGTGGGGCCTCGTTCGGGCGAGGCCCCACCGGGGCATCGGACGGTGAGGACGACCTGGCCCCGGAGGCGACCGCCGTCGAGCAGCCGGTGCGCCCCGTCGCTCCGCCCCCGTGGGACTCCGCCCCACACCGGAGCCGGCCGCCCGTGCGCCGTGTCTGCGGTGGTTCGTCCCGCGCGCCAGAATGGAGGGATGACCGGACGCTGGGAGTTCTGGATCGACCGCGGCGGCACCTTCACGGACGTGGTGGGACGTGACCCCGGCGGCCAACTGATCTCCCGCAAACTGCTGTCGCACGACCCCGGCCGCTACCGGGACGCCGCCGTCGCGGGGATCAGGCTGCTTCTCGGTCTCGGCCCCCACGACCCGGTCCCCGCCGACCGGGTCGCCGGCGTCAAGATGGGTACGACGGTCGCCACCAACGCCCTCCTGGAGCGACGGGGCGAGCCGACCGTCCTGGTCGTCACCGAAGGCTTCCGGGACGCCCTGCGGATCGCGTACCAGAACCGGCCCCGCCTCTTCGACCGCCGCATCCTGCTCCCCGAGGCGGTGTACGGCCGGGTCGTCGAGGTCCCCGAACGCATCGATGCCCGCGGCGACACCGTGAAGGCCCTCGGCCGCGACGTCGTGGCCGGGCGGCTCAGGGAGGCCGCGGAGGACGGGTTCCGCAGCGCCGCCGTCGTGCTCATGCACGGCTACCGCCACCCGGACCACGAGAGAGCCGTCGCGGAGGAAGCCAGGGCCGCGGGCTTCACCCAGGTCAGTTGCTCGCACGAGGTCAGCCCGCTGATCAAGCTCGTGCCGCGCGGCGACACCACCGTCGTCGACGCCTACCTCTCGCCGATCCTGCGCCGCTACGTCGAGGAGGTGGCCGACGAACTCCCCGGCATCCGGCTCATGTTCATGCAGTCCAACGGCGGGCTGCGCGAGGCCGCGCACTTCCGGGGCAAGGACGCGGTGCTCTCCGGACCGGCCGGAGGCGTCGTCGGCATGGTGCGTACGTCGGGCCAGGCGGGCCACGACCGGGTCATCGGCTTCGACATGGGCGGCACCTCCACCGATGTCTCCCATTACGCGGGCGAGTTCGAACGCGAGCTCGGGACACAGGTGGCAGGGGTGCGGATGAGCGCGCCCATGATGAGCATCCACACCGTCGCCGCCGGCGGCGGATCCGTCCTGCACTTCGACGGACGGCGTTACCGCGTCGGCCCCGACTCGGCCGGGGCCGACCCCGGACCCGCCGCCTACCGCAAGGACGGGCCGCTCACCGTCACCGACGCCAACGTGATGCTCGGCCGCATCCGCCCGGAGCACTTCCCCGCCGTCTTCGGGCCCGAGGGGAACCAGTCGCTCGACGCCCGTCTCGTGGAGGAGCGCTTCGACGCCCTGGCCGAGGAGGTGTCGGCCACCACGGGGGGCCGCCGTACGGCCGCCGAAGTGGCCGCGGGTTTCCTGGAGATCGCCGTGCTCAACATGGCGAACGCAGTCAAGAAGATCTCCGTCCAACGGGGCCACGACATCACCCGCTACGCCCTCACCGGCTTCGGCGGCGCCGGAGGGCAGCACGTCTGCGCCGTCGCCGACGCCCTGGGCATCGACACCGTCCTCGTACCGCCGCTCGCCGGGGTCCTCTCCGCGTACGGCATCGGTCTCGCCGACGCCACCGCGATGCGCGAACAGTCCGTCGAGGCCGCACTGGACGACGCGACCGGCACCCGGGTGCGCGGCCTCTGCGAGTCCCTGGCGGAGCACACCCGGGCCGAACTCAGGGGCGACGGCGTCCCCGACAGCGCCATCGGCACCCGCGCGCGGATCCTCCTGCGCTACGCCGGCACGGACGCCGCCCTGCCCGTCGCCCACGGCACCGTCACCGCCATGACCGAGGAGTTCACCGAGGCCCACCGGGCGCGCTACGGATTCACCATGGACAAGCCCCTGGTGGTCGAGGCCGTCTCCGTGGAGGCCACCGGAACGGCCGGACCGCACACCCCGCCCCAGGCCGGCCCGGGTACCGGGGAGGGGCCGGCCCGGCCGCTCGGAAGCGTGCGGATGTTCACCGGGGGCAGCTGGCGGGACGCCGGACTGTACCGCCGCGCGACACTGCGCGCCGAGGACACCGTGACCGGCCCGGCCGTCGTCACCGAGGACGACGCCACCACCGTCGTCGACCGCGGCTGGCAGGCAACGGCGGGGCCGGCCGGACACCTCGTGCTGCGCCGGACCGAGCCGCGGCCCGAGCGGACCGCCGTCGGCACCCGGGTGGACCCCGTCATGCTCGAAGTGTTCAACAACCTCTTCATGTCGATCGCCGAACAGATGGGCGTACGACTGCAGAACACGGCGCACTCCGTCAACATCAAGGAGCGGCTGGACTTCTCGTGCGCGCTGTTCGACGCGGACGGCAACCTCGTGGCCAACGCCCCGCACATCCCGGTCCACCTGGGTTCGATGGGGGAGTCCATCAAAGAGGTGCTGCGGCGTAACGAGGGCACCCTCCGGCCCGGGGACGTGTACGCCGTCAACGATCCCTACCACGGTGGCACCCACCTGCCGGATGTGACCGTCGTGACGCCCGTGTTCGACGAGCCGGCGGACGGACAGGAGTGCCGACTGCGCTTCCTGGTCGCCTCACGCGGCCACCACGCCGAGATCGGAGGCATCACCCCGGGCTCCATGCCCGCCTTCAGCCGTACGATCGACGAAGAGGGCGTCCTGTTCGACAACTGGCTGCTGGTGCGCGACGGAACCTTCCGCGAGGCACAGACCCTGGAGCTGCTCACGACCGCGGCCCACCCCTCACGCGACCCGGACACCAATCTCGCCGACCTGCGCGCCCAGATCGCGGCCAACGAGAAGGGCATCACGGAACTGCGGCGCATGACACGCCAGTTCGGGCGGGACGTCGTGCAGGCGTACATGGGTCACGTCCAGGACAACGCCGAGGAGTCCGTACGCCGGATCGTGGCCGGGCTGCGCGACGGCTCCTGCCGCTACGAGACCGACAACGGCGCCGTCATCGCCGTGAGGGTGACCGTGGACCGCGACGCCCGCCGGGCCGTCCTCGACTTCGAGGGCACGTCCCCGCAGCAGACCGGCAACTTCAACGCCCCCAGGTCCGTGGTGATGGCCGCCGTCCTCTACGTGTTCCGGACGCTCGTCGAGGAGGACATCCCGCTCAACAGCGGCTGCCTGAAACCCCTGGACATCCGCGTCCCGGAGGGCTCGATGCTCGCCCCCGTCCACCCGGCGGCGACCGTCGCCGGCAACGTCGAGACCTCCCAGGCCGTCACCGGCGCCCTCTACGCGGCCCTGGGCGTCCAGGCCGAGGGATCCGGCACCATGAACAACCTCACCTTCGGCAACGACCGGGTCCAGTACTACGAGACCGTCGCGAGCGGGTCCGGCGCCGGTGACGGATTCGACGGTGCCGACGCCGTGCAGACCCATATGACCAACTCCCGGCTCACCGACCCGGAGATCCTCGAGTGGCGCTACCCGGTGCTGCTGGAGAGTTTCGCCGTACGGGAGGAAAGCGGAGGCCCGGGCCGGTGGCACGGCGGCCGGGGGGTGGAACGCAGGCTCCGCTTCCTCGAACCCGTCACGGTGGCGCTCCTGTCGGGACACCGCCGGGTGCCGCCGTACGGCATGGCGGGAGGCGGCCCCGGAGCTCTCGGCGAGCAGTACGTCGAGCGGGCCGGCGGGCAGGCGGTGACGCCGCTCGAAGGGTGTGACACCGTCGAGCTGGACACCGGGGACGTCCTCGTGCTGCGCACCCCGGGAGGGGGCGGTTACGGGCGGCCGTGACCGGTCGCTTCTGCGCCGTTTCGACCGTTGTCGGTGCGAGGACCTAATCTGTGCAGCGTGACTTCGCCTGCCGACACCCACACCGCTGCGCCCCAGCTCAGCGCGGGACCGAGGCCCGCCCAGGGCCCCGCCGCCGATGAGGGGCTCTCGCGACGGCTGCGCGCGCTCGCCTGCACCGCTCCGCTGCACGACCTCGACGTGCGCAAGGCCAATCTGGCCGGCGAGTACACGGTCTACGCGATGGCCGAGGTCGCCCTCGCCGCGATCGACCTCGTCACCCTCAACATGGACTTCGACACGGGCGCCGACCACGACCAGATAGTGGCCAGGCTCCTCCCGCGGGTCGCGGCCCAGGCACCCCGCCGGCCCGTCACCGAACACGAGCGGGTCGCGCGCTGGGTCCTGGAGAACCTGGTCAACGTCGGGAGCGTGGACCGCGGCTTCCGCGCGGTGTACGGCACCTTCGGACCCGACGGCGTCTACGTCCGCAGGGACTACGACTTCAAGCTCATCGAGGAAGTCCCCGGCCACGGCGGGACGGTCTACCTCCGCGCCACCGACGAGGCGGTCAACGTCCTGGTGGGCGCCCTGGACACGGACGTCACCAGCGCCCAGATCGCCGCCGAGGTGAAGCTGGAGGTCCTCATCAGCAGGGGCCGGCTCGCCGACGCCCAGCTCGCCGCCGAACAGGCCCGCTACCGCACCGTGCAGTACGCCGAGACGCTCCGCAGGACCCTTGAGGCCACCCGGCGCAACGTCCGCGCCGTCGACTGGCTCAACGCCGTCCCCGACATGATCGCCGAGGCGCTCGACCACGTCGCCGACCGCTACCGCCACGAGAACGCGATCCTCACCAACATCCGCAAGGCCAGGGACGAGGCCGAGGACCCCGAGCACAAGCGCCGTGCCGCCGAGCTCGTCGACATCGTCAAGGACTGCATCCGCCGCCACACCCAGCTCCAGTCCAGGCTCCTGGAGGCAGGACCCCTCTTCCGCGCCGAGCAGGACCGCCAGGCATTCGCCACACCCACCGCGCAGACGGGCCTCGACCTCTACGGACAGCTCGTCGTGCCCCTGCTGCCGCTCCCCGTCGAGCAGGCCACCCGGGCCACCGACGCGTTCTTCGCGCACGGCACCGGGCTGCGCACACCCACCTCGGTCAGGGTCGGCGACCTCGTCGACCTGCTGCTCATGCCCCCGGTGGAGCGCGAGCACCTGGGCGCGGAGATGCCCGAGCCCGACCTCATCGCCACCCCGGACGACAGCCGGTTCAGCGAGGAGCAGCTCGGATACGCCATGGAGCTGCTCGACCTGGAGCACGACGCCCCCCGCCGGCTCTCAGGACTCCTGGCGGAGGCCCGGCTGCGCGACCCCGAGCTGCCGTACCTCGTCGCCCTGCTCGCCGTCCACGCGGCGAGCCCTCCCGTGGGCACCGCCTACCGCCAGGGCGAGCGACGGCTGCTGTTCGCCGTCGACGACGGCACCCAGCTCGAGGACCACGAATTCGGCGGAGCCGACCTGATAGTGGGCATGGCCCTGCTGGACGCGGCGGGCATGGCCGCGGACCGCAAGGACGCCTCGTGAGCGTCCCCGGCCCGACCACCCACCCGCAGCCGCCCGGGAGCGGCACCCCCACCGAGGAGTCACCGAGTTGAGCGAGCAGCACGCCGAGCACACCGACGCGTGGGGCGACCAGCCCTTCACGCAGGCGGCCGACACCGCACGGCCGGCCGCTCCCACCGCGGTCACCCCCGCCGACGCGGCCGACGCCGCCCGGCTGGTCTCCTTCGGGCTGCAGCCCAAGCTGATGCCCGCCCGCGACGCCGAGTACACCGAGCTGCTCCGCCGCTACCGCGAGGAGCCCGCCTTCGCCAGGCTCGCCGACGCCGTCGCCACCGGGCTCGGGCTCATCGTGCTGGAGGTCTCCACCCGCGCCGGGATGGCCGTGACCGCCGGTGAGGACTCGGTCTTCGCCGTACGCATGGGCGACTACGCCCGGCGCGCGTCCCCCGACTCCGCCGACCGCTTCCTGCACGGTCTCGCCCACCTCGCCGTCGCGGCCATGGCCTTCCCCCGGCCCGAGGACCTGGCCGACGACTCGTACATCGGCCGCATCACCGTCAACGGCGTAGACGCCTTCGTCCGCCAGGCCTGCCGACGCCTGGAGGAGCGCGCCGAGGAGCAGGGCGACAACACCGACCCGGCCACCGACGCGCCCGGCCTGGAATCCGGGTGGCGGATCTACTCCCGCCGCAGCGCCACCGGAGCCACCAAGGACGCCCGCCGGCTCGCCGGTTCGACCACCGGCATCATCGGCAAGGCCGTCGCCTTCCTCACGGACTCGGGCTTCCTCCAGCGCACCGGGGACGACGCGGGCGGCGCCTACCGCACCACCGCCCGCTACCAGCTCCAGGTGCGCGACATGGCGGGCAGTGCCGCCATGGCCGAACTGCTGGAACTCGGCGTCGTCCCGGTCTCGGACGGCTCGGCCACCCTGCTGCCCCCGCCCGACGACGAAGGCCTGGAACTGGCCGCCGACGCGGGACTCCCCTTCCACTCCTGAACCGCCGCACCGCCCCGAGCTGCCCCCGCTGCCGCTCCAGCCGCCCGCCCGCCGCCAGAACGACGAGAGTCCGCCGCCATGTACGAGTTGTCCCGGGTCCGCCTCTACTCCATCGGGCCCGCCGGTGCGCGCTACGCCGACACCGTGCTCGACCTGCGCGGAGTCGGCGAGCCCGTGCCCAGGCCCGCGCCGGCCCAGGCGGAGTTCTTCGAGGACGAGCCCGTCGGCCCCCCACGCCGCCCTGCGCCCGCCGGTGTGCTCTTCCTGGAGAACGGCGGCGGCAAGTCCGTCCTGCTCAAGCTGATCTTCTCGGTGATGCTGCCGGGCCACCGCAACACCCTGGGCGGCGCCAGCTCCGGCGTCCTGCGCAAGTTCCTGCTCGCCGACGACTGCGGACATGTCGCCCTGGAGTGGCAGCACACCCTGACCGGCGAGTGCGTCGTCGTCGGCAAGGTCAGCGAATGGCGTGGCCGGCAGGTCTCCAACGACCCCCGTAAGTTCGCCGAGGCCTGGTACTCCTTCCGCCCCGGGCCCGGTCTCAGCCTCGACAGCCTGCCCGTGGCCGAGGCCAGCTCGGTGGGCCGCCCCGCCGAAGGCGTCTCGAACGCCCGAGGCAGACGCCGCACGATGAAGGGGTTCCGCGACGCGCTCACGGACGCCGGCAAGTTCTACCCGCACCTCGACGTGCACTGGGAAGAGATCCACGACCGGTGGAACGAACACCTCGGTGATCTCGGACTCGACCCCGAACTCTTTCGCTACCAGCGGGAGATGAACGCCGACGAGGGCGAGGCCGCCGGCCTCTTCGCGGTCAAGAAGGACTCCGACTTCACCGACCTGCTGCTCCGGGCCGTCACCGACACCCGTGACACCGACGGCCTCGCCGACCTCGTCAGCGGCTTCGGCAACAAGCTGGGCCGCCGCGCCGAACTCACCGCGGAACGCGACTTCACCGCCGGTTCGGTCGAGCTGCTCGGCCGGATCGTCGACGCCACCGCGGCCAGGGCCCGCAGCCGCGACGTCCACGCCGGTGCCGAACGCCGCACCCGCACGCTCGCCCGCAGGCTCTCCGGGCGCGCCGTGGAGGAGCGGGGCCGCACCGCCGAGCTCGCCCAGCAGGTCGCGGACGCCGCCCACACCGTCACCGAGGCCGAAGCGACCCGCGGCCGCCGGGACCTGATCGCGGCCGAACTGGCCTACCGGCACGCGTCCCTGGCCCTCACCGCCGCCGAGAAGAGCGCTGCGGCTCAGCGCCGCGAGCTGGGCGAGGCACGCACCCTGCACTCCGCCTGGCAGGCCGCCGAAGCCGTCCTGCGCCACCGTGCCGCCGCCGACCGCTCTGCACGCGTCGCCGTCGCCATCCGTGAGGCGGAGCGGGACGCGGCCCCCGCCCTGGCCGCACGCGCCACGGCCGCCGCCGACCTCGTACGGGCCCTGCACACCGCCGCGGAGGCGGGGGAGCGGGTGGCGGACGAGGAGGAGGAGCGCTCAGCGACCCTTCAGTCCACCGGGGAGACGGCACACCGGGACGCCACCACCGCGGCGACCGAGGCCCAGCGCGCCCGCAGCGAGGCCGGACACCTGCGCCAGCGCCTCGCCGAGGTCGAGCAGGAGACCGCGGAAGCCGTACGCGCGGGCTGGCTGGACGACACCGCGCCGGACGCCGACCCGGCCCGCGCTGCCCTCGCGGCGAACGACGCCGAGAAGAGCGCGGTCGCCGCCTGGGACACCGCGCGCGAGGCGGCCAGGGCCACCGCCGACCAGGCCCGGGAAGCCGCGGCGGCCGAGAGCCGCACCGAGCTCGCCGCGGCCCGTGCCGCCGACGGCGCACAGGCCGCCGAGCAGTCCTACGAGGCCGAGCGCAGGGCCGCCGAGTCGATCGCCGCCGACCCCCGCCTCGCCGACCTGCTGGGTCTCCCGGCGGCCGGCGGCGTCGGTGTCCCGCGCCCCCGCAGCGCCGCCGCGGGAACGGACGGGAACGAAGAGGCCACCGGTGGGGACGCGCAGTCCCTCACGGCCGAGGAGTTCGATGGCGCCGCGGACGAGCTGAGGGAGCTCCTCGACCAGGGCGTCTCCGCCGCCGAACGACGGCTCTTCGACCTGCGTACCGCCGCCGCCGACGACTCCCGCATCCTCGGCGCCCTCGGGGACGGCGGGCTGCTGCCGCCCGGGCCCGACGTCCTCACCACCGTCGAGTACCTCGGTGAGCACGGCATCCCTGCCCTGCCCGGCTGGCGCTACCTCGCCCAGGCCGTGGACCCCGCCGACCACGCCGCGGTCCTGGCGGCGCGTCCCGAGCTCGTCGACGGTGTCGTCATCACCGACCCGGACGCGCACACCCGCGCCCGCGAAGTGCTGGCCGCCGCCGCCCTGCTGCCCCGGTCGGCCGTCGCCGTGGGCACCGCCGCGGCGCTCCTCGCCCCCGTACCCGCGCCCGGCGGTCCGGGCGCCGGCGCCGACGACGTGTTCCTCGTACCGCCGAACCCCGCGATGCACGACGAGCACGCCGCGGACGAGGAGCGCCAGGCGCTCCGCGCCCGCGCCGCGGCGCGCGACGAGGACATCAGGTCGCTCGCGGCCCGGCTCGCCGCCGACCGCTCCCTCGCCTCCCGCATCGGCTCCTGGCGCGCCGACTGCCCGCCCGGGATGCTCGCCGAGCTCGGCGAGGCCGCCCGCACCGCCCGCGCCGCCGCGGAGACCGCGGAGGCCGCACTCGCCGAGGCGCGTACCGTGCGCGCCGAGGCGGACGAGGCCGCTGCCGACGCCGCGCGCGTCCGCGACGAGCGGCAGGAGGCGGCCCAGCGCGCCCGCCGCGCCGCCGACGCGCTCGCGGGCCTCGCCCACCGTCTCCGCGACCGCGCGGGCTGGCAGGCGCGACTGCGCGAACTGACCGACGAGGCAGCCGAATCGGAGGCACGCGCCACGGCCTGCCTGGAGCGGGCACGCGCCGCCGACGAGGACCGCCGGGCCGCCCAGCGCGCCGCGGACGACGCCCACCGCACCGCCCGTGCCCTGCGTGCCGAGAGGGCCGAGATCGCGGGCGCCCCGGAAACGCTCCCGGAGCCCGACGCCTCCAGCGCGCGCACCTCCCTGCCAGCCCTGCGCGAGGCGTACCGGGCGGCCTCCAGGCTGTACGAGAAGGTGGGTGTCGGGGCCGACCTGCGTGCCGAGCAGGCGCGCGCCGAGAGCGACGAGAGCGCCGCCCTGGCCGAACTCGACCGCCTCACCAACAAGGTCCGCACCCGCGCCGCCCAGCTCCTCGAAGGCACCGACGGAGCGGACGGGCCCTCCCGGCAGGCGGCCGCCGCCCGCGCCGAGTCCCACGTCCAGCTCCTGGAGACCCGGGCATCCACGGCCAGCGAGCAGCTCGGCCGACTGCGCGGCGAAGCCGAACGGCTCGCGCCCGCCCACGAGGCACCGCACCACACGGAGCTCCCCGCCGACCTGGCCCCGGCCGACGCCGACCAGGCCCAGGCTCTGCTCCGTACGGCGACGGCCGAACTCGCCTCCGCCACCGAGGCGTTGGACACCGCGCGTGCAGCCCACGCCGAACTGCTGCGGGCCCACCGCACCGCCGAGGACTCGGCGAGCGGCTTCGACGAGACCGCCGCACTCCTGCGTGACCTGCTCAGGGACCACGGCGCCGAGGACGAGACCGAGTCCCCCGACCCGTACCCGGGCTCTCTGGAGGAGGCCAGGCAGTCCGCCGCCGAGGCGCGCCGCTCACTGCGCGGCTGCTCCACCGACCTGTCGGCCGCGGAGAGTTCCGTACGCGAGGCGAGCGACGTCCTCGTGCGGCACGCCAACTCCACCCGCTACGAACAGGTCCGCACCCCGGCCCGGCAGCAGATCCGGGAACTCCCGGCAGCCGCCCTGCCCGATCACGCCGAGAAGTGGGCCGCCGCCTTCGCTCCCAGGCTGCGGGTGCTCACCGACGAGCTGGTCCAGCTGGAGCGCAACCGCGACTCCATCGTCGACCGGCTCCGAGGCCTCGTGGAGTCGGCCCTCACGACGCTCCGCTCCGCCCAGCGGCTCTCCCGGCTGCCCGAGGGGCTGGGGGAGTGGTCCGGCCAGGAATTCCTCCGGATCCGTTTCGAGGAACCCGACCAGGCCACGCTCACCGAGAGGCTCGGCGAGGTCATCGACGAGGCCACGCACGCGGCCCTCAAGAAGAACTCCGACCTGCGCAGGGACGGCATGTCCCTCCTGCTGCGGGGCGTACAGGCGGCCCTGCAGCCCAAGGGCATCGCGGTGGAGATCCTCAAGCCGGACGCGGTGCTGCGAGCCGAGCGCGTCCCGGTCGGGCAGATGGGCGACGTCTTCTCCGGCGGCCAGCTGCTCACCGCCGCCATCGCGCTGTACTGCACGATGGCGGCCCTGCGCAGCAACGACAGGGGCCGCGACCGGCACCGGCACGCGGGCACGCTCTTCCTCGACAATCCCATCGGGCGAGCCAACGCGACGTACCTGCTGGAGCTGCAGCGCGCGGTCTCCGATGCGCTCGGAGTCCAGCTGCTCTACACCACCGGGCTGTTCGACACGACGGCGCTCGCCGAATTCCCGCTCGTCATCCGCCTCCGCAACGACGCGGACCTTCGGGCAGGGCTGAAGTACATCAGTGTCGAGGAGCACCTCAGGCCGGGGCTGCCCCAGCAGGGCCCCGCCGGTGAGACCGTCCACGGCGAGATCACCGCGACCCGCATGTTCAAGCGGAGCGGAGAGGCGACCGGCACCGTGGGCGCGTCGACGGTCCCGGAGATGCGTACGGAGATGACGGACACGCGCACGGAGCCCGCCCAGCAGGCCGCGGACAAGCGGTAGGGGAGGCCGGGGCGCAGGCGATCAGGCCCGGGAGAGCCTGCCTTCGCCCCGGCGTCGTATCCGGGCCTCCCTGCGCGCCCGGGACCGCGCCCCACGCCTGGCGGCACGGCGCTCCCGACGCATGCGGCGCGCCGTGCTGCTGGGGACGGACACCACGCCGTTGCGCTGGTTCCACACCTGCCGGGTCACCCACACGTCCAGCACCGACCACGTCGCCACCACCGTGCCCGCCACACCGGTGAGCACCATCGGGAAGGCGAGCCAGGACCCGGCCAGCGTGCACAGGAAGGCCACCATGGCCAGAATGATCGTCAGCGACATGATGAGGACGGCGCGCACGGCCGCCGTCCGCACCGGATCCGGCATCCTCCGCCGGACCGCGGGTTCGTCCACCCACAGCTGACGGGGGATGTGGGCACCGGCGGGCGCCCCTCCTGCCGGTGCCGTGCCCGTCTGTGACGGGATCGCCGACGATGCCGCCGCGCCCCGGCGCTCATCCGTGTCCAAGGACCTTCAACTCCCCACCACTGTCCGACTCAAGGGTGGCTGCCCGGCTTGCGCCCCTTTTACGCGGGCGGAGCCGCTTGCCTGTCGCACGTACCCCCGTGAGGTTCTTCTGCCCCGTACGTGTGGACGAATACCAGGTCGTGAAGATTCCCGCCGGGGGCGGCAACCAGCCCCGCAAGGTCACGGAAGGAAGAATTCCAGCCAACTGCCTTGTGTGGATGCACCGCCTTCGGCCAGGGATTCTCTGTCGCTTTCGCGAGTTTCTTCGCAGGGAATACCGGGACAACTGGTGAGCAACTCGGGGAAGAGCGGCCTGAAATCGTCCGGACACGTCTTCGAGTTACCGGTAGGTCAGTAGTAGGCTCGCGCCGTTTGTTGACGGAACTCCGACCGACGCTCGGTGGGCTGCGGCAGGAACACCCGAACAACCACGAAGACCGGGCGACCGGAACCACCGGGCCCGGCACAACCACCCCCGCGGTGCGGGGCCGAGCTGGGGGAGGCCATGCGCTTTCGCGGGAAGTCCATCCGCAGGAAGATCGTGGCGTTGCTCCTGGTGCCGCTCGCCTCTCTCACAGGTCTCTGGGTCTTCGCCACCTACGTCACCGGCCGCGAGGCCGGTGAGCTGATGGGCGCCAGCGCCATCGTGGAGCAGGTCGGCCACCCGCTGGAAGACACCATCAGGGCAGTGCAGGGCGAACGCCGCCAGACACTCGTCTTCCTCGCCGACCCCCGGGCCTCGGACGCCCTGCCCCTCCTGCGCCGCGAGCGCGCCCGGACCGACCGGGTCGTGGCCGAGGTCAGGCGCAGCGCGAAGAGCAAGGACGTACGGGACAAGCTGAGTCCGGAGTCGGAGGCCCAGCTCGACGCGATCCTCGGCGAGGTCGACGGCCTGGACGCGCTGCGCGGGTCGGTCGAGAAGCGCACCGTCGACCGGACCAGGGCACTCGACTTCTACAACGGCCTCGTCGACCCCTGCTACCGCTTCCTGAACGGTCTCCACACGATGGAGAACGTTTCCATGGACAAGCAGGTCCGGGCCCTGGTCGGCATCTCCAGGGCCCGCGAGATGCTCTCCCGTGAGGACGCCCTGGTGGCGTCCGGCCTCATCGCGGGGCGGCTCGGCGCCCCCGAGCTCCGTGTCGTCTCCGACCTCGCCGCCAGTCGCACGCTCCTGTACGAGGTCAACCTCGAACTCCTGCCGGCGAGCGAGCGCGGCCGCATGGAGCAGTACTGGCGCAGCCCCGACACCGAGCCGCTGCGAACGGCCGAGCAGAGGCTCATCGCCGCGGGCCCGATCACGAAGCCGGGCACCATCGACTCCGCGCGCTGGGAGGAAGTGGCCCCACCCGTCCTGGAGCACCTGGCCAACGACGGCACCGAGATGTCCAACCGCTTCCAGGACCGCGCGGAACCCGCCGGCTACCGGGTCCTGATCCAGGCGGGCGTGGCCGGCGTCCTGGGATTCGTCGCCCTGCTCGTGTCCGTCTTCGTCTCCGTCCGCGTGGGACGTGAACTCGTCCGCGACCTCTCCCGGCTGCGCAAGGACGCGCACGAGGTGTCCGGAGTGCGGCTCCCCAGCGTCATGCGTCGGCTGGCCGCGGGCGAGCAGGTCGACGTGGAGACCGAAGCGCCTCACCTCAGTTACGAGCGGGACGAGATAGGCCAGGTCGGGCAGGCCCTCAACACGCTGCAGCGCGCCGCCGTCGAGGCCGCGGTCAAGCAGGCGGACATGCGCCGCGGCGTGTCCGAGGTCTTCGTCAACCTCGCCCGTCGCAACCAGGTGCTGCTGCACCGTCAGCTGACGCTCCTGGACACCATGGAGCGGCGCACCGAGAACAGCGACGAGCTCGCCGATCTCTTCCGCCTCGACCACCTCACCACGCGCATGCGCCGCCACGCCGAAGGCCTCGTGATCCTCTCCGGGGCGGCCCCGTCCCGGCAGTGGCGCAAGCCGATCCAGCTGATGGACGTGGTGCGCGCGGCGGTCGCCGAGGTCGAGGACTACGAGCGGATCGAGGTCCGGCGCCTGCCCCGCATCGGCGTGGGCGGCCCGGCCGTCGCCGACCTCACCCACCTGATCGCGGAGCTGCTGGAGAACGCCACGGTGTTCTCGCCACCGCACACCGCCGTACAGGTCCACGGCGAACGCGTGGCCAACGGCTTCACCCTCGAGATCCACGACCGCGGCCTCGGCATGGCCCCGGAAGTCCTCCTGGACGCCAACCTCAGGCTCGCCGAGACCCCCGACTTCGAACTCTCCGACACCGACAGGCTCGGCCTCTTCGTCGTCAGCCGGCTCGCCCAGCGGCAGAACGTCAGGGTGTCGTTGCAGATTTCACCGTACGGAGGGACGACCGCGGTCGTCTTCATCCCGGCGCAGCTGCTCACCGACGCACCCGACACGCACGGCACCGGCTTCCGCCTCGACCGGCGCGCCGAGAAGGCGATCGGCAGCGGCCGGCCGGGCAGCGCCGCGCCCGGCAGCGACAAGGCCCGCAGGGACGGAGTCGCGGACAAGAGCATCCCGGGCAGGCCCTCCGGCCTCTCCCCGGTCCCCACCGGCCTCACCGATCCGTCGGTGCTCGACGGGCCCGTCGAGCTCGAAGGACCGGTGGGCACACTCGGGTTCACCGACCCGGCCCTCGACCGGGAACTCGACCCGGCACTCGGCCCCGTCCTCGACGGCGTATCCGACCTGGAGGACACCGAGAGCGAGCGGGGAGGCATCTTCCGCGCCCGCGACCTGCGCAGGGAAGCCGACCGGGAACAGCACCAGCAGGCTTTCGACGCCTCGGACGGCCGTTCGGCGGACGTCCGGCCGATGCGTCCCGCCGGCCCCGTCCCGCTGCCGCGCCGCAAGCCGCAGACACCCGCCGCCGGCCATGGCCGCCGGATCGGCGACGGGGGCCGCTCGCACCCCGGTACGACCGAAGGCCCCCCTGAGACCTCCGGCTCCGAAGCCGTCACCGCGGGGCCCGGCCGAGGCGCTTCCCCGGCCGACGAGGCGCCGCCGAGGCTCAGGCCCGCGCCGAGGCCGTCCGCGCCGGGTACGGTGGGAGGCCTCCCGCGCAGGGTCCGGCAGGCGAACCTCGCCCCACAGCTCCGGGAGGACTCCGCAGGGCGGACTTCCGGCCACGTTCCCGCATACACCGACGACGACCTCGAACGTGATGCGGACGAAGTACGCAATCGCATGGCTTCGCTTCAACGCGGCTGGCAGCGCGGCCGTCGGCAGAACGCCGAGGACGCGACCGGCCCCGGCGGGGCAGCACCAGGAACCACTCCGGGAGGGGACGGTCGATGACCGCACCGAACGCCGCAGCACACAACTCCTCACGCCAGGGCTCCGGCGAACTCAACTGGCTCCTCGACGAACTGGTCGAGCGCGTCGCAAGCATCCGCAAGGCGCTGGTGCTCTCCAGCGACGGCCTCGCCACCGGCACGTCCCAGGACCTGACCCGTGAGGACAGCGAGCACCTGGCGGCCGTCGCCTCCGGGTTCCACAGCCTCGCCAAGGGCGTGGGCCGTCACTTCGACGCCGGCCGCGTCCGCCAGACCGTGGTCGAGCTCGACGAGGCCTTCCTCTTCGTCACGGCCGCGGGCGACGGCAGCTGTCTCGCCGTCCTGGCCGACTCGGACTCGGACGTAGGGCAGGTGGCGTACGAGATGACCCTCATGGTCAAGCGGGTCGGGGCGCACCTGGCCAACGCCCCCCGGACCACCGGTCTGCCCGCCGGAGGGTGAGGCGAGGGGATGAGCGCAGACTCCGCCCGGGACACCGCGCCCGGATCACCGCCCGCGCCCGCAGAAGCGGGCTCCTCGCGCTGGTACGACGCCGAAGCGGGTCCGGTGGTCCGGCCCTACGCGATGACCCGGGGGCGTACCAGCAGCGCGTCCCGTCATCGTCTCGACCTGATCGCGATCGTCATCCCCGAACCGGCGGCCGACGATCCCGGCCGGGACCAGACGCTCTCCCCGGAACACGTGGAGATCGTCGAACTGTGCAGCGACATGCCCCAGTCGATCGCCGAACTCGCCTCCGGACTGGACCTCCCCGTCGGGGTGGTCCGTGTCCTGGTCGGTGACCTCGTCGAGGACGAACTGGTGCACGTCACCCGTCCCGTTCCGCCGGCCGAGCTGCCGGACGAGAGCCTTCTTCGCGAGGTGATCAATGGCCTTCGGGCGCTCTAACCGCAAAAGGCGGCACGTCGAGCCCGTCACCCTGAAGATCCTGGTGGCCGGCGGCTTCGGTGTGGGCAAGACGACCCTGGTGGGAGCGGTCAGCGAGATCAGACCGCTGCGCACGGAGGAGAGGCTGAGCGAGGCCGGCCGTCCCGTCGACGACGTGGCGGGGGTCGAGGGCAAGAACACCACGACGGTGGCCATGGACTTCGGCCGCATCACCCTGCGCGAGGACCTGGTCCTCTACCTGTTCGGGACCCCCGGACAGGACCGCTTCTGGTTCCTCTGGGACGAGCTGGCCCAGGGCGCCCTCGGCGCCGTGGTCCTCGCGGACACCCGGAGGCTGGAGGACTGCTTCGCGGCGGTCGACTACTTCGAGCGCCGCGGAATACCGTTCACCGTCGCCGTCAACCTCTTCGAGGGCGCCGAGCAGTTCCCCACCGAGACGGTCCGGGCGGCACTCGACCTCGACCCCGAGGTGCCGGTGCTGCTCTGCGACGCACGTGACCGTGCGTCCGTCCGGGATGTCCTCGTGGCGGTCGTGGAGCACGCCATGGTGCATGCCGACCGGCTCCGGGAACCTGCCAGGACCTGACGGGCGGGCACGCACGTAACGCGGCCCGTACCCCCGCCGACCGGGGTACGGACCGCGCGTACGGTGCGGGGGGCAGCGGGCGTGACAGGAGTCTTCACCCGGAGTGACGGCCCGTCAACCCTGCGCGCGCACCCGGGGCCGCTCGCTCGGATCAGGCTGGGCTCACGGGTTCTCGGCGAGCCACTCGGCCGCGGTCTCGGCCAGCTCCCCGTCCCGTCCTGCGAGCATCATCCGGATCATCTGCACGTCGCCGCGCAGCGACCACGCGGGGTGTCCGAACGTCGCCGGGTTGTTCTTCTCGATGAGGAAGTGCGCCGGCCACGCGGTGCCGTAACCGATGAGCGGCAACGCCAGCGCGTAGCGCTTCCGGCCGCGCGCCAGACCGTACGCGGTGACCGCGAGACCGGTCAGTGTCCCGGTCAGATGGACCCATCGCGTCGCCGCCCTGGAGTGCATGGCGACGTAGTAGGGCCAGAACTCTTCATACGAACCGAACGTCTGCTGTGACATGAAGGCACCGTAATCGCTCCCTCGGCAACCGGATACGGCAGTTCCGCGTCCGAGAACTAGAACGGGCGGCCGGAGCCCACGGGGGTGGTCCCGGTCGCCCGTTCTCCGCCCGTCCCGTCAGTGACCCGCCACCGAGCGCCTGGCCACCGGGAAGTCGAAGTACGTGTCAGGGAAGAGCTCCGGCTTGTAGGTGAAGTGCCACCACTCCTCCGCCAGATTCACGAACCCGAGTCCGGTCAGAGTCTCCTTGAGGAACTGCCGGTTGGCGCGCTGCGCTCCCTGCACCCGCGGGTCGTCCGTGTGCGACAGGGTGTCGAAACAGTCGTAACCCGTCCCCATGTCCACCGAGTTGTCCGGGAAGCGCTCGGCCTTCGGCGCGTAGCACGGGGCCAGCTCCTCGCCGGGCTCGTACGGCCTGGTCGGCAGTGCCGGCAACTTCACCAGGGTGAGGTCCACCGTGCTGCCCCGGCTGTGACCGGATTTCTCCGCGATGTAACCGTCCTCGAACAGCCGAGTCTTGTCGACCATGGGATAGAACTCCGCCTTCATGGCCTGGTCGTCGAGATCCTTCGCCCAGCGGACGAAGTGGTCCACGGCACGCTGCGGCCGGTAGCAGTCGTACACCTTGAGCGAGTAGCCCTGGCGCAGGAGGCTCCGCTGGGCGGTGCGCAGCGCGCGGGCGGCGGGCCGGGTCAGGATGCAGACGGGATGGCGGTAGCCGTCCACCGGCTCGCCCATGAAGTTGTGCGCGGTGGTGTAACGCATCTCCGTGATGATCGTCGGATCGACGGAGCGCAGGTCGACGAACTCCGGCGGAGCCTTGGGTTCGGGCTTGGCCGCCGCCACCGGGGCAGCGGCGGTCACGGCGAGCAGGGCGGCGCCGGCGACGGCCAGGGCGCGGAGAAGACGAGCAGTTCCTGTCATGGGCACACCGTCTATCAGCTCCGGAGCCGCAAGAGAAGAGTGATCGGATACAGTCCGCCCCGTGAAGGACTCCCACTGCGGCAGCTGCGGGGCCCCGTACGCCACCGACGCCTGGCCCCGCACCTGTACGGTCTGCGGTCGTACGGCCTACCGCAACCCGCTTCCCGTGGCCGTCGCCCTGTTGCCCGTCACCGGACCACGCGGCACCGGCCTCGTGGTCATCACCCGCACCATCCCCCCGCACCCGGGCGGGATCGCGCTGCCCGGCGGCTACATCGACCGCACCGAGGACTGGCGCCACGCCGTCGTACGCGAACTGCGCGAGGAGACCGGCATCCGCGCCGACGCGACGGACGTGCGCCTCGCCGACGCCCTGAGCTCCCCGGACGGCCACCTGCTGCTCTTCGGCCTGCTCCCGCCACGCCCCGCCGTGGAACTCCCGCCCTCCGCACCCACGGACGAGACCTCGGGATACGACGTGCTGCACACCCCGGACGAACTCGCCTTCCCCCTGCACACCCAGGCCGTACGCTCCTGGTTCGCCGGCGCCTACCGCCAGGGTTCCTGACCTGGCACGATGACGGCCATGAACGCCGGACCGCATCCCGGACGACGGCCGGGTCCCGACCAGGCGGCCGCGGACGTCCGCGCGGCCGGCCGACTCGTGTCCGCGCACTATCCGGAGGCGACCGGCGCGGTGCTGGGAGGTTCCGCCGCCCGCGGACGCTCAACTCCCGGCAGCGACCTCGACATCACGGTCCTTCTCCCTGACGGCGGCGTGAGACGTCGCGAGCTGCTCCGCCACGACGGCCGCCTGGCGGAGGTCTTCCTCAACAGTCGCTCCGACCTGCGAACCGCCTTCGCGGAGAGCCGCACCACGCGCAGGGCGACAGCTCTCTTCCTCTTCGCCGACTCCATCGTCCTCCTCGACCCCGATGGCCAAGTGGAGACGCTTCGGCATGAGGCGAAAGCCCTGCTGGCGGCAGGCCCGGATCCCCTGACCGGGCCCGAACGCGACGCCGGGCGAGCCCTGCTCACCGACCTCGTGGACGACCTCACCGACACCGGCCCCCACAGCGACCCGCACGAACAGCTGGCCGTGGCGGACCGTGTCCTCCGTGAAGCGGCAGAGCTGCTCACCGCGCATCACCGCACGTGGAACGGCGCCGGAAAGTGGCTGCCCAGGCGTCTGAGGGCGGCCGACCCGGACCTCGGCCGACGCCTGCTCGACGGACACCTCGTCCTGGCCAGGCACGCCGACCCGACAGCGCTGACGGACTCGGCCGTCCGAGTGCTGAACCTGACGGGCGGCACACTCCGCGAGGGCTACATCGAGCGCTGACGCCCGGCGCGGCCGCGTCAGTTCCGGTGCCGGCGGTTCCAGGATCCCGGCCCCACGTCGAAGCACGGCGGGATCACGCCGGGCCCGGCAGCCCCCGGACGCGGACCGGGTACGGCACCAGTGCCTCCTCACCGTCCCGCTCGACCACCACGCGGCCGGCCCTGAGACGGGACGTGTAGCGCTCGACCTCGGAACGCGCCCACCCGTCGCCCGCGTCCCGCACCACCAGCCCGCCCCCGGTACGCCCGGCCGACGGAGCCCACACCTCCAGTTCGAGAGCGCCGTCCGGGCCCCGCACCGGGATCACGGCTCCGGCCCTCGCCAGCACCGGAATCCGGGACAGCGGAGCGTCCACCACCGCTTGGCCCGGGCCCTCGTACGCCTGCCCGGTCACCGTGTCGTACCACCGCCCGCGCGGCAGCCGCACCGGCCTGCGCTCCGCGCCCTCCTCCAGCACCGGCGCGACCAGCAGCGCGTCCCCCAGCAGGAACGCGTCCTCGCAGTCCCGCAACTCCCGGTCCCCCGGGGCACCCCACCACACCGGCCGCACATACGGTGCTCCCGTCAGCCGGGCAAGCTGGGCCAGCGTCACGAAGTAGGGGTGCATCCGCTCCCGCTCCTCCAGTGCGCGCTTGGCGTGCGCGAGGACCTCCGGCCCGAATTCCCACGGCTCCCGGCGACCCGCGTCGATGGCCGCATGCGTACGGAACAACGGCATGTACGAGCCCAGTTGGAACCAGCGCAGATACAGCTCGGGCGACGGCGACCCGTCGAACCCGCCGACGTCGGGCCCCGAGTACGGCACCCCGCAGAGCCCGAGCCCCAGGACCAGGGCCAGCGAGGCCCGGAGGCCCGGCCACCCCGTCGCCACATCACCGGACCAGGTGCCGCCGTACCGCTGCAGCCCCGCCCAGCCCGAACGGGAGAACAGGAACGGCCGCTCGTCGGGGCGCAGCCGGCACAGCGCCTCGTACCCGGCGCTCGCCATCGCCAGGGCGTACACGTTGTGGGCCTCCCGGTGGTCCCCGCCGCGGCCCTCCAGCGAGTGCCGGGCCGAACGGGGGAGCGACGGATCCCCGAAGGCCGAGAACGACACCGGTTCGTTCATGTCGTGCCACACCCCGGAGAACCCCTGGCCGAGCCGCTCCTCGTACAGCGCGCCCCACCATTCGCGCACCAGAGGATCGGTGAAATCCGGATAGACGCACTCGCCCGGCCACACCTCACCCAGCACCGGAAGGCCCTGCGGGTCCCGGACGAACGCGCCCTCCGCACCGACCTCCAGGCCGCTGTCGAACACCGCGTTGCCAGCCGAGGCCCGCACCGCCGGATCGACGATCGAGACCAGCCTGACGCCGTCCTCGCGCAGCTCCTTCGCCAGCCGGGGGAGACCGGGGAACCGCTCCCGGTCGACCGTGAAGACCTGATGCGCGTCGTAGTGGTCGATGTCCAGATGCAGCACCGACAACGGCAGCCCCCGCTCCCGGTATCCCGCGACGACCCGTCGCACCTCCTGCTCACTGCCGAACCCCCAGCGGGCGTGCTGCGGACCCAGTGCCCACGACGGCGGCAGCGCGGGCGCCCCCGTCAGCGCCGTCCAGCTCCGCAGCACCTTGGCCGGCGTACCCACGACCACCCAGCAGCGGAGCGGACCACCCTCCATCCGCACCTCGCACGCGCCCGGCCGGTCGTGTCCCGACCCCGCGCCCTCCTCGCCCTCGCGGAGCGTCACCCGGCCCGCCCAGGAGTTGTCGTGGAACGCCAGATGGGTCCCCGCGTCCGAGACCACCACCTGCACCGGCATCGTCAGATACAGCGGATCGTCCCCCGGACCGAAACGACCGCCCGGATCGGTGTTCCACAGCCCGTACGTCCCCTCCCTCAGCCTCGGACCGCCGGCCCGGCCGCCCAGGCCGAAGAAGCGGGCGTCGGCCGGGACCTCGGACCGCTGCACCCACCGCGCCGGGCCCCCCTCCACCGGCTCCCACCAGCGCGGCGGCAGCTCCCGGCGCAGCACCACTCCGCCGGGCGTACGCAACTCCAGCGCCCCGTGCCGCGACACGGCGACCGTCAGCCGCTCCGACACCACCTGCCAGCCGCCGTTCGTGTCCGGCTCCAGCCGCGCCCGCGTATCGGCCTCCGGCCCGTCTCCCGGCAGGGCGTACGAGGGCAGCGGCCCGGCGCCGTCCCAGGACCAGAACACCGCACCGCCCACCGCCACCCTGATCCGCAGCTGCGAACGCGCGAACCGCACGACTCCACCGCCCGGCCCGGGCTCCGCACCGATCAGAAGCCCGGGCACCCGTGCCCGTTCCGCACCCCGCGACGCCAGCGCCCGCGCATCCGCACGCCGGCGCCGCCAGGCCGAGCGAACCGTGCGCATCCCCTGTACAGAACCGACCATTTTCACCGAGCGCACCAGGTCACGACCATCCATGCGGGCCACCCTGCCATCCGCCCGGACCGAAGCGTGCTCCGTTCAGCTTCCGTTCACCTGTGGCTTCACCACACAGCCGGACACGCGGTCATGGCAGAGGGACCCTGGTGCACAAGACGATCACGTGGCATCGTCCGTAACAGCCGTCCACGCGCACACCCCAGCCCGTGCGCGCGACGCACGCACACCCCCGCGTACACCCGAAAGGCCAGGGAGCCTCCATGACCTCAGCAGCCGGCGAAGCCCCCCTCTGGCAGCCCGAGCCCGAGCGCATCGAGGCGGCGGCCGTCACCCGCTTCCAGCGATGGGCGGCCGGACGCCACGGAGCCCCCGCCGACGGCGGCTACGCGGCGCTGCACCGCTGGTCGGTCCAGGAGCTCGACACCTTCTGGGAGGCCGTCGCCGACTGGTTCGACGTACGCTTCTCCACCCCTTACGACGCCGTCCTCGGCGACCGCACCATGCCCGGCGCCCAGTGGTTCCCCGGCGCCACCCTCAACTACGCCGAGCATGCCCTGCGCACGGCCGACGACCCGCTCCGCGCGGACGCCCCCGCCCTGCTGTACGTCGACGAGACCCACACCCAGGTCTCCATCAGCTGGTCCGAACTCCGGCGCCAGACCGGCTCACTCGCCGCCGAGCTCCGCGCCCTCGGCGTCACCCCCGGCGACAGGGTCAGCGGATACCTCCCCAACATCCCCCAAGCGGTCGTCGCGTTCCTCGCCACCGCCGCCGTCGGCGCGGTCTGGACCTCCTGCGCCCCCGACTTCGGCGCCCGCAGTGTCCTGGACCGCTTCCAACAGGTCGAACCCGTCGTCCTGTTCACCGTCGACGGGTACCGCTACGGCGGCAAGGAGCACGACCGCACGGGCACCGTCGCCGAGCTCCGCAGCGAACTCCCCACCCTCCGCGCGGTCGTCCACATCCCGCTCCTCGGCACGGAGGCGCCCGAAGGCACTCTCGAATGGTCCGCGCTCACCGCCTCCGAGACCGAACCGGCCTTCGAGCAGGTCCCCTTCGAGCACCCGCTGTGGGTGCTGTACTCCTCCGGCACGACCGGCCTCCCGAAGGCCATCGTCCAGTCCCAGGGCGGGATCCTCCTCGAACACTTCAAGCAGATCGGGCTGCACTGCGACCTCGGCCCCGACGACCGCTTCTTCTGGTACACCTCCACCGGCTGGATGATGTGGAACTTCCTCGTCTCCGGCCTGCTCACCGGCACCACCCTCGTGCTCTACGACGGCAGCCCCGGCTATCCGGACGTCCAGGCCCAGTGGCGCGTCGCCGAACTGACCGGCGCGACCCTCTTCGGCACGTCGGCCGCCTACGTCATGGCCTGCCGGAAGGCGGACGTCCACCCGGGCCGCGACCACGACCTCAGCCGTGTCCAGTGCGTCGCCACCACCGGCTCCCCGCTCCCGCCCGACGGCTTCCGCTGGCTCCACGACGAGTTCACCGGCACCGGCGCCGACCTGTGGATCGCCTCCGTCAGCGGCGGGACGGACGTCTGCAGCTGCTTCGCGGGCGCGGTACCCACCCTGCCGGTCCACATCGGCGAGCTGCAGGCCCCCTGTCTGGGCACCGATCTCCAGTCCTGGGACCCGTCGGGCAAGCCGCTCACCGGCGAGGTCGGCGAACTCGTCGTGACCGCGCCCATGCCCTCCATGCCGGTCCGCTTCTGGAACGACCCCGACGGCCGCCGCTACCACGACAGCTACTTCGACACGTACCCCGGTGTCTGGCGGCACGGAGACTGGATCACCCTCACCGACCGCGGCTCGGTCATCATCCACGGCCGCTCCGACTCCACGCTCAACAGGCAGGGCGTCCGCATGGGGTCCGCCGACATCTACGAGGCGGTCGAGCGGCTCCCCGAGATCCGCGAGTCCCTCGTCATCGGCCTCGAAGAGCCGGACGGCGGCTACTGGATGCCCCTGTTCGTCCACCTCGCCGAAGGCGCCACCCTCGACGACGAACTCCGCGACAGCATCAAGCGGACCATCCGCGAGAACCTCTCACCCCGCCATGTACCGGACGAGGTCATCGAGGTCCCCGGCATCCCGCACACCCTCACCGGCAAGCGCATCGAGGTTCCGGTCAAGCGCCTCCTCCAGGGCACAGCCCTTTCCAAGGCGGTCAACCCGGGCTCCGTCGACAACCTCGAACTCCTCCGCTTCTACGAGGACCTCGCCCGCGACCGCCACTGAACCCAGCCGCCGGACAGACGTTGTCAGTCCCCCTGATTACGCTGAGTGAGCATCGATCGACAGCGCACAGGGGGACTCATGGCGCACATCAAGCAGACCGAACGCAGCCGGCAGCGCGCCGGAACATCCATGCGACGCGCACTGCGCCGCGAAGCACCGAGCACCGTCGGCCTCCTGGTCGACCCCGAAGACTTCGCGGCCATGCGCCACTACCGGAGCTTCACCTTCGACGACCACGCGGTCTACCTGCAGCAGGTCGAAGGCCTGCTGCGGACGCTCGCCGCACAGGGAATGCACACCACCGTCGCCCTCTTCGACCCGGAGGACTACGCCGAGTTCTGCGCCGAGTCCGGCCTGGAACCCGACGAACGCACAAGCCGGAGCCGCTTCGTCGCGGAGGTCGCGTCGGCCGGCGCCACCGTGGCCTACACCGGTCAGCCCATCGACACGCTGATCCCGCTGCTCGTCTCACGAGCGGTCCGGCGCGCGACATGGGAGTACGCCACGATGCTGCTGGCAGGCCTCGGTGACTGCGCGGACTGCGGCCAGGACATCGGGCGGGCCGCCTTCGACCGGGCGTCCCACCTGCTGATGCGCCTGCTGGACACGGCGGGCCCGGGCACCCATCACATCGTCTGCAGCATGCCCGCGGAGAACGAACAGCTCCTCGCCGTCCTCCACACCGCCCGCGACATGGACGGGCCGGCCCGCCTCGCATCGTCGGAAGGAGCGGAGTTCGCCACCGTGCTTGCCGCGGGGGTAGCGCTCGAGACCCAGGGCGGAGTCGTACTGCGCACCACGGCTCCCGACGCGCCGGATCGGGTGCACGGCTGGCGCCTGAACCGGGGCAGCCTCCTCCCGCTCACGGCGGGCGAGGTCTTCAGCGCCTACTGCACGGACGCCGACACCGGCGAACCCGTGTCGCCGGAATCCGGTGTCGAGTACTGCGCGGGCTTCGACCTCGGTGCCGACGAACCGGAGGTCCACCGCTGACAGACAGAAGGGGTTCCCGCCGGAACCGGCGGGAACCCCTTCACATCCGACCGTGCGCGGCGGACGGCATCACTCGCCCGACAGCACCGCCTGCGCCGCACGCCGTGCGTCGTCGGCGGAGTCCGCCGCACGCGCGGCGGAGGCGGCACGCTCGCACTGCGCGAGCGTGTGCTTCGCCAGCGTCGCCCGCACGTAGGGAATGGACGCGGCACCCATCGACAGCGAGGTGACACCCAGACCGGTCAGCACACACGCCAGCAGCGGGTCCGAAGCGGCCTCACCACAGACGCCGCAGCTCTTGCCCTCGGCCCTGGCAGCCTCGGCCGAGAGTGCGACCAGGTCGAGCAGCGCGGGCTGCCACGGGTCCTGGAGACGCGACACGGCTCCCACCTGACGGTCGGCCGCGAAGGTGTACTGCGCCAGGTCGTTGGTACCCAGCGAGAGGAACTCCACCTCCTGCAGGATCGAGCGGGCCCTGAGCGCGGCGGACGGAATCTCCACCATCGCCCCGAACTTCGCCTGCAGTCCCGCCTCGCGGCAGGCGTCGGCGAACGCCTTCGCGTCGGCACGGTCGGCGACCATCGGGGCCATGACCTCGAGGTACACCGGCAGCCCCTCGGCCGCCCGGGACAGCGCCGTCAGCTGGGTCCGCAGCACATCCGGGTGATCCAGCAGACTGCGCAGCCCACGCACACCCAGCGCGGGGTTCGGCTCGTCGGCCGGCGTCAGGAAGTCCAACGGCTTGTCGGCACCGGCGTCGAGCACCCGCACCACGACACGCCCCTCGGGGAACGCCTCCAGCACCGCCCGGTACGCCGCGATCTGCTTCTCCTCGGACGGCGCCTGCTTGCTGTCGTCCAGGAAGAGGAACTCCGTACGGAACAGTCCGACGCCCTCGGCACCGGCTTCCAGCGCCGCGGGAACGTCACCGGGGCCGCCGACATTCGCGAGCAGCGGCACCTTGTGACCGTCGGAGGTGGCACCGGGACCGGTCACCGCCGACAGCGCCGCCTTGCGGGCCGCCGAGGCGCTCTCCATCTCGGAGCGCTTCTCCTGGCTGGGCTCGACGAAGATCTCACCGGTGCTGCCGTCGACGGCGACGACCGTGCCCTCGGTGATCTCACCCGCTCCGGGAAGAGCCACCACGGCAGGCACACCGAGCGCCCGCGCGAGAATGGCGCTGTGGCTGGTCGGCCCGCCCTCCTCCGTCACGAAGCCGAGCACCAGCGTGGGGTCGAGCAGAGCCGTGTCGGCGGGAGCCAGGTCACGCGCGATCAGCACGTACGGCTCATCACTGTCGGGTACACCCGGCATCGGCACACCGAGCAGCCGCGCCACGATCCGGTTCCGTACGTCGTCGAGGTCGGCGACGCGCCCCGCCAGGTACTCCCCGGCGTTGGCCAGCAGCGCCCGGTACGCGGCGAACGCGTCGTACACGCCACGCTCGGCGGTGCTCCCGACAGCGATACGACGCTCGACATCGGCGATGAGCTCGGGATCCTGCGCCATCATGGCCTGGGCCTCGAGCACGTGCTGTGCCTCGCCCCCCGCCAGATTGCCGCGCGCGATCAGGTCGGCCGCCACGGCCTCGACGGCCTGACGGGCACGCCCCTGCTCGCGCTCGGCCTCGTCCGCGGGAATCTGTTTGGCCGGCGGCTCGAGGACCGCCGTACCCATGTGCCGAACCTCGCCGATCGCCACACCGTGACTCACGCCGACGCCTCGCAGCGTTGTCTCCATTTCACCCGTCTCCGATTGTGCGGTGGCCGCGCCACCGCGGTGGATTCCCAATTGGCTGGTTACTGAGCCGAGGGTGTCACTGCCAGCCGAAGAGAGTCTCGCCGACCTTCACGTCGCCGTCCTCACGCACGTCGGAGAGGGACTCGGCGGTGGCCTCCAGGGCCACGACCGGGCAGATCGCCGACTTGCCGGCGGCCTCGACGCCGGCCGGGTCCCAGCGGACGATGCCCTGACCGCGGGTGACCGTGTCCCCCTTGTTCACGAGGAGCTCGAAGCCCTCGCCGTTGAGCTGCACGGTGTCGATCCCGAGGTGGGTCAGTACGCCGTGGCCCTGGTCGTCGACGACGACGAAGGCATGCGGGTGGAGGGAGACGACGATTCCGTCGACCGGCGAGACGGCCTCGGAAGGCTCGCGCACGGGGTCGATGGCCGTACCGGGACCCACCATCGCTCCGGAGAACACGGGGTCGGGAACCGCGGTGAGTCCGATGGCGCGGCCGGCAAGAGGGGACGTCACTGTGGTCATGGAGAGCCTCCCAGAGGTGGGGATCCGGATGTCACCGCCACGACTGAAGGAGGGCGGCTTACTGGTCAGCAGCGTAAGTCATATGAAGTCCCGGTTCCGCCCGAGAGCTACCGGTTGGCCGACCTAGAGGTGCACCGGAAACGATTTGCCTCGCCTCACGGCGGCCTGTACTGTCGTATCCCTGCCTGGCCCCCACACGACTTCGAGTCGGGGGCGGACAGCGACTCCCAAGCCCAGACTCTAACTCTGATTGTGCTCTCGCATGCTCGCGAGACCGCCGGTCAAAGGAACGAAAAAGGCCTGATAGAGTCGGACTCGCCGAAAGGGAAACGCGAAAGCGAAGAACTGGAAAGCGATTGAGCAGGAACCCGCTTCGACCGGGAATCGGACACGAAAGAGTCTGATAGAGTCGGAAACGCAAGAACGAAGGGAAGCGCCCGGAGGGCCCCGGTGAAACGGGACCGAAGGAAGCGTCCGTTCCTTGAGAACTCAACAGCGTGCCAAAAGTCAACGCCAAATATGTTGATACCCCGGCCCACTTCGGTGGGTTGGTGGTTCCTTTGAAGTCCTACCGGCCCATGTGGCAGGTAGGCAACATCAGCGAGGACGCAGTGGATTGCCAACCCTATTCCGGTTGGTTGTCCCGCTCTTTTATGGTGCTCTCCCGATTACGGGAAAACATTCATGGAGAGTTTGATCCTGGCTCAGGACGAACGCTGGCGGCGTGCTTAACACATGCAAGTCGAACGATGAAGCCCTTCGGGGTGGATTAGTGGCGAACGGGTGAGTAACACGTGGGCAATCTGCCCTTCACTCTGGGACAAGCCCTGGAAACGGGGTCTAATACCGGATAACACTCTGTCCCTCATGGGGCGGGGTTAAAAGCTCCGGCGGTGAAGGATGAGCCCGCGGCCTATCAGCTTGTTGGTGGGGTAATGGCCTACCAAGGCGACGACGGGTAGCCGGCCTGAGAGGGCGACCGGCCACACTGGGACTGAGACACGGCCCAGACTCCTACGGGAGGCAGCAGTGGGGAATATTGCACAATGGGCGAAAGCCTGATGCAGCGACGCCGCGTGAGGGATGACGGCCTTCGGGTTGTAAACCTCTTTCAGCAGGGAAGAAGCGAAAGTGACGGTACCTGCAGAAGAAGCACCGGCTAACTACGTGCCAGCAGCCGCGGTAATACGTAGGGTGCGAGCGTTGTCCGGAATTATTGGGCGTAAAGAGCTCGTAGGCGGCTTGTCACGTCGGATGTGAAAGCTCGGGGCTTAACCCCGAGTCTGCATTCGATACGGGCTAGCTAGAGTGTGGTAGGGGAGATCGGAATTCCTGGTGTAGCGGTGAAATGCGCAGATATCAGGAGGAACACCGGTGGCGAAGGCGGATCTCTGGGCCATTACTGACGCTGAGGAGCGAAAGCGTGGGGAGCGAACAGGATTAGATACCCTGGTAGTCCACGCCGTAAACGTTGGGAACTAGGTGTTGGCGACATTCCACGTCGTCGGTGCCGCAGCTAACGCATTAAGTTCCCCGCCTGGGGAGTACGGCCGCAAGGCTAAAACTCAAAGGAATTGACGGGGGCCCGCACAAGCAGCGGAGCATGTGGCTTAATTCGACGCAACGCGAAGAACCTTACCAAGGCTTGACATATACCGGAAAGCATCAGAGATGGTGCCCCCCTTGTGGTCGGTATACAGGTGGTGCATGGCTGTCGTCAGCTCGTGTCGTGAGATGTTGGGTTAAGTCCCGCAACGAGCGCAACCCTTGTTCTGTGTTGCCAGCATGCCCTTCGGGGTGATGGGGACTCACAGGAGACTGCCGGGGTCAACTCGGAGGAAGGTGGGGACGACGTCAAGTCATCATGCCCCTTATGTCTTGGGCTGCACACGTGCTACAATGGCCGGTACAATGAGCTGCGATGCCGCGAGGCGGAGCGAATCTCAAAAAGCCGGTCTCAGTTCGGATTGGGGTCTGCAACTCGACCCCATGAAGTCGGAGTTGCTAGTAATCGCAGATCAGCATTGCTGCGGTGAATACGTTCCCGGGCCTTGTACACACCGCCCGTCACGTCACGAAAGTCGGTAACACCCGAAGCCGGTGGCCCAACCCCTTGTGGGAGGGAGCTGTCGAAGGTGGGACTGGCGATTGGGACGAAGTCGTAACAAGGTAGCCGTACCGGAAGGTGCGGCTGGATCACCTCCTTTCTAAGGAGCATCTAGGTTCTCTTCGGGGAATCCAGAGACCATTTCGTCGGCAAATGTTCGACGGTGGTTGCTCAAGGGTGGAACGTTGACTATTCGGCACGACAGGTTGTTTTCGTGAGTACTGCTTCGGCGTGGAAAGTGAAGAGGATCGGTCGGGTCGGGCACGCTGTTGGGTATCTGAAGGTATGGCCGTGAGGCTGCCTTCGGTTGCCGGCCCCAGTGAACTCGCCTGTAAGGGTGGGGTGATGGGTGGCTGGTCGTTGTTTGAGAACTGCACAGTGGACGCGAGCATCTGTGGCCAAGTTTTTAAGGGCGCACGGTGGATGCCTTGGCACCAGGAACCGATGAAGGACGTGGGAGGCCACGATAGTCCCCGGGGAGCTGTCAACCAAGCTTTGATCCGGGGGTTTCCGAATGGGGAAACCCGGCAGTCGTCATGGGCTGTCACCCGCTGCTGAACACATAGGCAGTGTGGAGGGAACGAGGGGAAGTGAAACATCTCAGTACCCTCAGGAAGAGAAAACAACCGTGATTCCGGGAGTAGTGGCGAGCGAAACTGGATGAGGCCAAACCGTATGCGTGTGATACCCGGCAGGGGTTGCGCATACGGGGTTGTGGGATCTCTTTTTCACAGTCTGCCGGCTGTGAGGCGAGTCAGAAACCGTTGATGTAGGCGAAGGACATGCGAAAGGTCCGGCGTAGAGGGTAAGACCCCCGTAGCTGAAACATCAACGGCTCGTTTAAGAGACACCCAAGTAGCACGGGGCCCGAGAAATCCCGTGTGAATCTGGCGGGACCACCCGCTAAGCCTAAATATTCCCTGGTGACCGATAGCGGATAGTACCGTGAGGGAATGGTGAAAAGTACCGCGGGAGCGGAGTGAAATAGTACCTGAAACCGTGTGCCTACAAGCCGTGGGAGCGTCGCTGTATGTGCTTGCACATGCAGTCGTGACTGCGTGCCTTTTGAAGAATGAGCCTGCGAGTTAGCGGTGTGTAGCGAGGTTAACCCGTGTGGGGAAGCCGTAGCGAAAGCGAGTCCGAATAGGGCGATTGAGTTGCACGCTCTAGACCCGAAGCGGAGTGATCTAGCCATGGGCAGGTTGAAGCGGAGGTAAGACTTCGTGGAGGACCGAACCCACCAGGGTTGAAAACCTGGGGGATGACCTGTGGTTAGGGGTGAAAGGCCAATCAAACTCCGTGATAGCTGGTTCTCCCCGAAATGCATTTAGGTGCAGCGTCGTGTGTTTCTTGCCGGAGGTAGAGCACTGGATAGGCGATGGGCCCTACCGGGTTACTGACCTTAGCCAAACTCCGAATGCCGGTAAGTGAGAGCACGGCAGTGAGACTGTGGGGGATAAGCTCCATGGTCGAGAGGGAAACAGCCCAGAGCATCGACTAAGGCCCCTAAGCGTACGCTAAGTGGGAAAGGATGTGGAGTCGCAGAGACAACCAGGAGGTTGGCTTAGAAGCAGCCACCCTTGAAAGAGTGCGTAATAGCTCACTGGTCAAGTGATTCCGCGCCGACAATGTAGCGGGGCTCAAGCGTACCGCCGAAGTCGTGTCATTCACACATATAGGGCCAACGCCTGTGTGGATGGGTAGGGGAGCGTCGTGTGCCGGGTGAAGCAGCCGCGGAAGCGAGTTGTGGACGGTTCACGAGTGAGAATGCAGGCATGAGTAGCGATACACACGTGAGAAACGTGTGCGCCGATTGACTAAGGGTTCCTGGGTCAAGCTGATCTGCCCAGGGTAAGTCGGGACCTAAGGCGAGGCCGACAGGCGTAGTCGATGGACAACCGGTTGATATTCCGGTACCCGCTTTGAAACGCCCAATACTGAATCAGGCGATGCTAAGTCCGTGAAGCCGGCCCGATCTCTTCGGAGTTGAGGGTAGTGGTGGAGCCGACGAACCAGACTTGTACTAGGTAAGCGATGGGGTGACGCAGGAAGGTAGTCCAACCCGGGCGATGGTTGTTCCCGGGGTAAGGGTGTAGGCCGTGTGGTAGGTAAATCCGTCACACATTAAGGCTGAGACCTGATGCCGAGCCGATTGTGGTGAAGTGGATGATCCTATGCTGTCGAGAAAAGCCTCTAGCGAGTTTCATGGCGGCCCGTACCCTAAACCGACTCAGGTAGTCAGGTAGAGAATACCGAGGCGTTCGGGTGAACTATGGTTAAGGAACTCGGCAAAATGCCCCCGTAACTTCGGGAGAAGGGGGGCCATCACTGGTGATCCGATTTACTCGGTGAGCTGGGGGTGGCCGCAGAGACCAGCGAGAAGCGACTGTTTACTAAAAACACAGGTCCGTGCGAAGCCGTAAGGCGATGTATACGGACTGACGCCTGCCCGGTGCTGGAACGTTAAGGGGACCGGTTAGTGCACTTTCGGGTGTGCGAAGCTGAGAACTTAAGCGCCAGTAAACGGCGGTGGTAACTATAACCATCCTAAGGTAGCGAAATTCCTTGTCGGGTAAGTTCCGACCTGCACGAATGGCGTAACGACTTCTCGACTGTCTCAACCATAGGCCCGGTGAAATTGCACTACGAGTAAAGATGCTCGTTTCGCGCAGCAGGACGGAAAGACCCCGGGACCTTTACTATAGTTTGATATTGGTGTTCGGTTCGGCTTGTGTAGGATAGGTGGGAGACTTTGAAGCGGCCACGCCAGTGGTTGTGGAGTCGTCGTTGAAATACCACTCTGGTCGTGCTGGATGTCTAACCTGGGTCCGTGATCCGGATCAGGGACAGTGTCTGATGGGTAGTTTAACTGGGGCGGTTGCCTCCTAAAGAGTAACGGAGGCGCCCAAAGGTTCCCTCAGCCTGGTTGGCAATCAGGTGTTGAGTGTAAGTGCACAAGGGAGCTTGACTGTGAGACCGACGGGTCGAGCAGGGACGAAAGTCGGGACTAGTGATCCGGCAGTGGCTTGTGGAAGCGCTGTCGCTCAACGGATAAAAGGTACCCCGGGGATAACAGGCTGATCTTCCCCAAGAGTCCATATCGACGGGATGGTTTGGCACCTCGATGTCGGCTCGTCGCATCCTGGGGCTGGAGTCGGTCCCAAGGGTTGGGCTGTTCGCCCATTAAAGCGGTACGCGAGCTGGGTTTAGAACGTCGTGAGACAGTTCGGTCCCTATCCGCTGTGCGCGTAGGAATATTGAGAAGGGCTGTCCCTAGTACGAGAGGACCGGGACGGACGAACCTCTGGTGTGCCAGTTGTCCTGCCAAGGGCATGGCTGGTTGGCTACGTTCGGAAAGGATAACCGCTGAAAGCATCTAAGCGGGAAGCCTGCTTCGAGATGAGTATTCCCACCACCTTGAGTGGTTAAGGCTCCCAGTAGACGACTGGGTTGATAGGCCAGATGTGGAAGCCCGGTAACGGGTGGAGCTGACTGGTACTAATAGGCCGAGGGCTTGTCCTCAGTTGCTCGCGTCCACTGTGTTAGTTCTGAAATAACGAACGGCCGTGTTTTTATCCGGTGTTGGTTAATTTCATAGTGTTTCGGTGGTCATTGCGTTAGGGAAACGCCCGGTTACATTCCGAACCCGGAAGCTAAGCCTTTCAGCGCCGATGGTACTGCAGGGGGGACCCTGTGGGAGGGTAGGACGCCGCCGAACAATTATTCCGGGAAAGCCCCGTGCCCTTGTGGCACGGGGCTTTTCTGCGTTCAGAACCTTCCCTCGCACCCCTGTGCACCGGACCTCGGAGACTGAGGGTAAGGTCAGGGGGCATCATTGGCACGTTCTTCACAGGAGGCCCCCGGGTGGAGGTCCAGGAGACTCGAGTTCAGACGGACCGAGTACTCACCATCCCCAACATCCTCAGCATGGCCCGCCTCGTCGGCGTACCGCTCTTCCTGTGGCTGATTCTTCGCCCCGTGTTCGGCGGGCCCAACAGTGACGGCTGGGCCCTGCTGGTCCTGATGCTGAGCGGTGTCAGCGACTACCTCGACGGCAAGCTCGCCCGCCGGTGGAACCAGATCAGCAGTCTCGGCCGGCTCCTGGACCCGGCTGCCGACCGCCTCTACATTCTGTCGACCCTCGTCGGGCTCACCTGGCGGGAGATCCTGCCACTCTGGCTGACCGCCGCGCTCCTCGCCCGTGAGCTGATGCTCCTCGTGATGGTGGGAATCCTTCGCCGGCACGGCTATCCGCCGCCCCAGGTGAACTTCCTAGGCAAAGCTGCAACTTTCAACCTGATGTACGCCTTCCCCTTGTTGCTGCTCAGCGACGGAAGTGGTTGGCTTGCTTCGCTGGGCACCATTTTCGGATGGGCGTTCGCTGGATGGGGTACAACCCTCTATTGGTGGGCAGGAATCCTATACGTGGTCCAGGTCCGCCGTCTGGTCAAGGCGGATCAAGTAGCCGATTAGCTCGTTGACGTGGTGCCGTGCAGAGTCGCCGGCCCGCACGGACAGTTGTGGTGTTGCCCCGACGGGCGAAGTCGGCCAGACCGTCGTCTCTTTCGAGGAGGACGTTTCCGACATGAAGGCCGTCGTGATGGCAGGCGGTGAAGGCACCCGCCTTCGCCCCATGACCTCAAGCATGCCCAAGCCGCTCCTGCCCGTGGCCAATCGGCCGATCATGGAGCATGTGCTGCGGCTGCTCAAAAGGCATGGGCTCAATGAGACCGTGGTCACGGTCCAGTTTCTCGCTTCCCTCGTCAAGAATTACTTCGGCGACGGCGAGGAACTCGGGATGGAGCTCAGCTATGCCAACGAGGAGAAGCCACTCGGTACCGCGGGAAGCGTGAAGAACGCCGAGGAAGCTCTGAAGGACGACACCTTCCTGGTCATTTCCGGCGACGCCCTCACGGACTTCGACCTGACGGACCTGATCGCGTTCCACAAGGAAAAGGGCGCACTGGTCACGGTGTGCCTGACCCGGGTCCCGAACCCGCTGGAATTCGGGATCACGATCGTGGACGAAGAAGGAAAAGTAGAGCGCTTCCTGGAGAAGCCGACCTGGGGCCAGGTCTTCTCGGACACGGTGAACACGGGCATCTACGTCATGGAGCCCGAGGTCTTCGACTACGTCCAGGCCGACACCTCCGTCGACTGGTCCGGTGACGTGTTCCCGCAGCTGATGAAGGAAGGCAAGCTGATCTGCGGCTATATCGCAGAGGGCTACTGGGAGGACGTGGGCACGCACGAAAGCTATGTGAAGGCCCAGGCCGATGTGCTGGAGCGCAAGGTCGACGTGGAGCTGGACGGCTTCGAGATCTCGCCCGGTGTCTGGGTGGCGGAAGGCGCCGAGGTCCATCCCGACGCGGTACTGCGGGGGCCCTTGTACATCGGTGACTACGCCAAGATCGAGGCAGGCGCCGAGATCCGTGAGCACACGGTCATCGGCTCCAATGTCGTCGTGAAATCCGGCGCCTTCCTGCACCGGGCGGTCGTGCACGACAACGTGTACATCGGCCAGCACAGCAATTTGCGCGGCTGCGTGATCGGTAAGAACACCGACATCATGCGGGCCTCGCGTATCGAGGACGGCGCCGTCATCGGCGACGAGTGCCTGGTCGGCGAAGAATCGATCATCCAGGGCAATGTCCGGGTCTACCCGTTCAAGACCATCGAAGCCGGCGCCTTCGTGAACACCTCGGTCATCTGGGAGTCGCGAGGACAGGCGCATCTCTTCGGCGCCCGCGGTGTGTCCGGGATCCTGAACGTGGAGATCACCCCGGAGCTCGCCGTCCGGCTCGCCGGCGCGTACGCGACGACCCTGAAGAAGAACGCGACCGTCACGACCGCCCGCGACCACTCCCGGGGTGCACGCGCACTGAAGAGAGCGGTCATCTCGGCCCTCCAGGCCAGCGCCATCGATGTCCGGGACCTGGAGAACGTGCCTCTGCCGGTGGCCCGTCAGCAGACCGCACGGGGCAGCGCAGGCGGCATCATGATCCGTACGTCTCCCGGGGTGCCCGACTCGGTCGACATCATGTTCTTCGACGAGCGGGGAGCCGATCTCTCCCAGGCACGCCAGAAGAAGCTGGACCGCGTCTACGCCCGTCAGGAATTCCGCCGGGCCTTCCCCGGCGAGATCGGCGACCTCCACTTCCCGTCGAGCGTCTTCGACTCCTACACCGGCTCACTGCTCCGCAACGTCGACACGAGCGGCATCGCCGACGCGGGCCTCAAGGTGGTCGTGGACGCGTCCAACGGCAGCGCCGGGCTCGTCCTGCCCAGCCTGCTCGGACGCCTCGGTGTGGACGCGCTGACGATCAACCCCGGGCTCGACGAGTCCCGCCCCACCGA
The DNA here is from genome assembly GCF_045039765.1 of Streptomyces sp. NBC_01166. NCBI lineage: Bacteria > Bacillati > Actinomycetota > Actinomycetes > Kitasatosporales > Streptomycetaceae > Streptomyces > Streptomyces sp. NBC_01166. Next base: position 1,443,514 of record NZ_CP108613.1, on the reverse strand, counting down.
GTCCGCCGAGTCGCGGCGGGCCGGGCTGGTGCGCCTCGGCGAGATCGTGTCGTCCGCGCGGGCCGCCTTCGGCGTACGGTTCGACCCGGTCGGTGAACGGCTGTCCCTCGTGGACGAGCGGGGCCGCATCATCGAGGACGACCGGGCGCTGCTTGTCATGCTCGACCTCGTGGCCGCCGAGCGCAGGAGCGGACGGGTCGCCCTGCCGGTGACCACCACCCGCGTCGCCGAACAGGTCGCCGCCTACCACGGTACGCAGGTGGAGTGGACGACCACGTCGCCCGACGACCTGACGCGCGTGGGCCGGGAGGACACCACGATCTTCGGTGGTGACGGTCGTGGCGGCTTCATCATCCCGGAGTTCAGCAGTGTCTTCGACGGTGCGGCCGCCTTCGTCAGGCTCATCGGCCTCGTGGCCAGGACACAGCTCACCCTCAGCCAGATCGATGCCCGGATCCCGCGTGCCCATGTGCTGCGCCGTGACCTCGCCACACCGTGGGCGGTCAAGGGGCTCGTCATGCGCCGGGTCGTGGAGGCGGCGGGGGACCGCAGCGTCGACACCACCGACGGAGTCCGCGTGGTCGAGACCGACGGCCGGTGGGTGATGGTGCTGCCCGACCGTGCGGAAGCGGTCACGCACCTGTGGGCCGAGGGCCCGGACGACGCCTCGGCCCAGGCGCTGCTCGACGAGTGGGCGGCGGTCGTGGACAGCGCGGGCGACTGAGCAGGCCACCGTGGGTCCGGAAGCCGGGTTGCGCGGCTTCCGGACCCACGGTGGGGCCATTCGGCGGCAGCAGGCATGACGTGCGACGATGTGCGGCATGTCGCAGCCGCCCCCCGATCGGAGTAGCGCCCCGCCGCGTCCTCGCCCCGACGCGTCGATGTCGCTGCTGACCACCGTGATGGAACACAGCCTCGACGAGGGATACGCCGAGGCCTCCGCGCGTCGCCGGTCCGAGGGGCGGGACGGGCTGCCGCGCACGCTGAAGGCCAAGCTGGGCCTAGCCGCCGGCCTGGTGCTGGCGGCCCTCGTGGTGACACTCGGTGCCGCGGAGGCGCGGGTCGCGGCCCCTGTCGTGGCCAAGGAACGCGAGGAACTCATCGACCGGGTGAACGCCGAGACCTCCACGGCCGACACGCTCGAGGCGGATGTCGACAAGCTGCGCAAGGACGTCGGTGAGCGCCAGCGCAAGGCGCTTCAGGAGCACGGTGGGGACCAGGGGGGCCTGGTGGCGTTGCTGTCCGGCGCCACCCCTGTCGAAGGCCCCGGGATCAAGCTGGTCGTGGACGACGCCGAGGACACCGACCAGGGCGGTGGCGGCCCCCGTGAGTCCACCGGTTTCGCCGACACCGGGCGGGTGCGCGACCGGGACATGCAGCGCGTGGTCAACGGTCTCTGGCAGTCCGGTGCCGAGGCGATCGCCATCAACGGGCAGCGGCTGACGGCCCTCTCCGCGATCCGCGCGGCGGGCGACGCCATACTGGTCGACAACAGGCCGCTCGTGCCGCCGTACACGGTGCAGGCGGTGGGGGACGGCAAGAAGCTCGTCACGGCCTTCCAGGACAGTGCGGACGGCCAGTATCTTCAGGCGCTGCACGAGAGCTTCGACATCCGCACCAGCATCTCCGAGCAGGAGAAGGTGCGCCTTCCGGCCGCGCCCAGCCTGATCGTACGTACAGCAGAGCCTCAGGCCGCAGACACGGGCAGTGGTGCGGCAGACACAGGGAAGGGCACATCGTGATCGCCGTACTGGGCCTCGTCGTGGGAGTCGTGGTCGGACTGTTGGTCCGGCCCGAAGTGCCGGCGGTGGTCGAGCCTTACCTGCCGATCGCCGTGGTCGCCGCGCTCGACGCCGTCTTCGGCGGGCTGCGTGCCATGCTCGACGGGATCTTCGTGGACAAGGTCTTCGTGGTGTCGTTCCTGTCGAACGTCGTGGTGGCCGCGCTGATCGTCTTCCTCGGCGACAAACTGGGCGTCGGGGCCCAGCTCTCCACCGGTGTGGTGGTCGTCCTCGGCATCCGGATCTTCTCCAACGCCGCGGCCATCCGCCGGCACGTCTTCCGGGCGTGAGGCCGATGAGCAACGGGATGAGCAACGAACAGAACCCGGACGACGGGCGGCAGCCGGGACACGGATTCGAGCCCGGCAGCGGGGGACCCGCCGGCGCGCTCCCGCCGGAAGCGCCCGAAGCACCCGAGCCCGGCCCCGCACCGTCTCCGCCGGCCGGGTCGGAGGAGGCCTCGGGACGCCAGCGGCTGCGGGCAGGCCTGTGGCCGCCCAGGGTGAGCAGAGCCCAACTGATCGTGGCGCTCCTGCTGTTCGTCCTCGGTCTGGGCCTGGCCATCCAGGTCAGGTCGAACAGCGACAACAGCGCCCTGCGCGGGGCCCGCCAGGAGGACCTGGTCCGCATCCTCGACGAGCTCGACAACCGGACCCAGCGCCTCGAGGACGAGAAGCAGCGCCTCGACGACCAGCGCACGGAACTGGAGAACAGCTCCGACCAGGCGGAGGAGGCCCGCAAGCAGACGCTCGAGAAGGAGCGGCAGCTCGGTATCCTGGCAGGTACCGTCGCCGCGCACGGCCCCGGGATCACGCTGACCATCAGTGACCCGGCCGGCGCGGTGGAGGCCGACATGCTCCTCGACACCATCCAGGAGCTGCGCGCGGCGGGCGCCGAGGCCATCGAGATCAACGGCGTGCGGGTGGTGGCGAACACATACTTCTCCGGTGACGGGGGAGAGTTGAGAGTCGACGGCCGGAAGGTCGAGTCTCCCTACGAGTTCAAGGTCATCGGCAAGCCGCAGGACCTGGAGCCGGCTCTGAACATCCCCGGTGGTGTGGTGCAGACGCTCGAGAAGGAGCAGGCCACGGCGGAGGTGACACGCGCCGACGACATCGTCGTGGACGCCTTGCGACCCCCGAAGCAGCCTGATTACGCTCGGTCGTCGCCCCAGTGAGGCGGCGGAGCGCCGTACTCGAAGGACACGGGTGCCAGGTTGCGGGGGGTCGGCGCAACGGATCGGCGACGCGTGGTGGAAACTGTCGGGTGGATACGGACGTTGTGAGGATGTCCGGGTCGGCAGGTGTGTTCATTCAGGGTTCGTCCTGCCCCACGGGCGGGTCTATTTCGGTCAAGGGGAAACGCCCGTGAAGTTGTTTGCGAAGTTGTTCGGAAAGAGCGCCCGCGAGGACAGCAACAGCGCTGCCCGCCACCGCGCTCCGCGTCAGGGTGCCGAGGAGCAGGGTTCGGAGCGCCCGCTCTTCCGCGACGAGGTCCAGGGAGGCGCCGGCGGGTCCGGCGCGTCGTCCGTTGACCCCGGAGGTGCAGGGCGCATAGGTTTCGGTGAATCATCGACCTCGAGTACGGGTGGAGGGTTCGCCCCCGCTCCGGAGGGCTCGTCCATGCCGGTCTGTACGAGGTGCGGGCATCGCAATGCCGAGGCCAGCCGTTTCTGTTCCAACTGCGGTGCGCCGCTGAGGGGCGGAGTGCCCGAGCGTGCATCCGAGACGACCTCGACGATCTCGATCTCCGGTATCGAGGCGTACGAGGCCGAGGCGACAGGCCAGACGGCCGTTCCGTCGCTCTCCCCGGAGGCCCAGGCCGCCGTCGACGCCCTGCCGGCGGGTTCCGCGCTGCTGGTGGTGCGACGGGGCCCGAACTCCGGAAGCCGCTTCCTGCTGGACGGTGACCTGACGACGGCCGGCCGTCACCCGCAGAGCGACATCTTCCTCGACGACGTGACCGTGTCGCGGCGTCATGTGGAGTTCCACAGGAACCCGGACGGTAGTTTCACCGTGGGAGACGTCGGCAGCCTCAACGGCACCTACGTCAACCGCGAGCGCATCGATTCCGTCGCGCTGACCAACGGCGACGAAGTCCAGATCGGAAAGTACCGGCTGGTCTTCTACGCGAGCCAGCGAGGCGTGTGACCCTCCCCCGGACAGTGTCCGGGGGGATCCCCAGGAAGGTCCATGCTGCGAACACCGACAGGCGGTGCCGGTCACGGCACCGCCGCCGCTGGCGAGCGCGCGATGAGCATCGGCACGGTGCTTCTGCAGCTGCGCGACGAATTTCCCGAAGTCACCATCTCCAAGATCCGCTTCCTGGAGACGGAGGGGCTCATCGAGCCCCAGCGGACGGCGTCGGGCTACCGGAAGTTCGGCCCCGCCGACGTCGAGCGGCTGGCGCAGGTGCTGCGCATGCAGCGGGACCACTACCTGCCGCTCAAGGTCATCCGTGAGCACCTGGAGGCCCTCGCGCGCGGTGAGCAGGTGGCCCTGCCGTCCGGCGGCGGACCGGGTGATCCCGCCGACGCCCTCCGGGACCAGGACCTGGGGCAGGCCACCGCCGCCCGTATCGGACGCTCCGAGCTCCTGGCGGCCACCGAGGCCACCGAGGAGCAGCTCGACGAGTGGGAGTCGTACGGGCTGATCGTGCCCGCCGCCGGGGGGAGCTACGACGCCGAGGCGGTGAATGTGGCACGGCTGGTGGCGGACCTGGGAAGATTCGGTCTCGAACCTCGGCATCTGCGGGCCGTCAAGGCGGCCGCGGAGCGTGAGGCGGGACTGGTCGAGCAGGTGGTCGCGCCGCTGCGCCGACACAGGAATCCGCAGACCAGGGCACATGCGGAGGCCACCGCGAAGGAGCTCGCTGACCTCTCCGTCCGGCTCCACGCCGCGCTCGTGCAGAGCGCTCTGAAGGCCGGCTTCCACTGAGGGCGGAGGAGCCCGACTATCCAAACATGGCGGGCACGTCCTAGGGTTGCTGTGTGAACGAGCTCGACGTTGTGGGTGTCCGGGTGGAAATGCCCTCCAACCAACCGATCGTGCTCCTGCGTGAAGTGGGAGGCGACCGGTATCTCCCTATTTGGATCGGCCCTGGGGAAGCGACCGCGATCGCCTTCGCCCAGCAGGGCATGGCTCCGGCCAGGCCGCTGACCCATGATCTCTTCAAGGATGTGCTCGAGGCCGTCGGCCAGGAGCTCACCGAGGTCCGCATCACGGACCTGCGGGAAGGGGTTTTCTACGCGGAGCTGGTCTTTGCCAGCGGGGTCGAGGTGAGCGCGCGGCCGTCCGACGCCATAGCGCTCGCCCTGCGCACCGGCACGCCCATCTACGGCAGTGACGGCGTGCTGGACGACGCGGGTATCGCCATCCCGGACGAGCAGGAGGACGAGGTGGAGAAGTTCCGCGAGTTCCTCGACCAGATCTCGCCGGAGGACTTCGGTACCAACAGCCAGTGACCTTCCGCGGAGGCGGTGTCAGCGCATCCGACAAGCCGTTCCCGTAAATCAGTCACGCGAAACCACCCTCAGGGTGATTATCACTCGGCGTGCCGAGTGTGGCGATCGTTGACGCACCCCTGGTGACTGCCTACCTTCGAGGTGGCAGGTCAAGGACGGAGGTCGGCGTGAGAAGCAGCGGCGACGGTACGGCTGCGGGTGGGCCGTACCAGCAGCACGGCAGTGCGGCCGACCACTCCATCAGACAGCCGGTTCAGCCGGCTGTGGTGGCAGCGGACGGTGTGGGTGTGGCAGGGGACATCGGCTATCGGGGGCCGACAGCGTGCGCGGCGGCCGGGATCACCTACCGACAGCTGGACTACTGGGCGCGTACGGGGCTCGTGGAGCCGAGCGTGCGTCCGGCGTACGGGTCGGGGACGCAGCGTCTCTACAGCTTCCGGGACGTGGTTCTCCTCAAGATCGTCAAACGGTTCCTGGACACGGGGGTCGCTCTGCAGAACATCCGGACCACCGTTCAGCACCTCAGGGCGCGCGGATTCACGGATCTCGAGCGGATGACCCTGATGAGCGACGGTGCGACGGTCTACGAGTGCTCCTCGCCCGACGAGGTCGTGAATCTTCTCCAGGGCGGCCAGGGCATCTTCGGTATCGCCGTCGGTGTCGTCTGGCGGGATGTCGACGCGGCGCTGTCCCAGCTCCACGGGGAGCGTGTCGACACGGGGGAGACCCTGATCGGGCACAACCCCGCCGATGAACTGGCGCGCCGGCGCAATCGCGCGGGCTGAATGATTCACCGGGGCGGTCCGGCGCGACGCGTGCGCCGGGTGGGGCGGTTGTCAGTGGCGTAGGGCAGCATCGGTCCGTGTGAGAGCCGCACCCACCATCCTGCATCTGGACATGGATGCCTTCTACGCCTCGGCCGAGCAGGCGTCGAAGCCGAGCCTGCGCGGCAAGCCGGTGGTGGTGGGCGGCCTGGGGATGCGGGGCGTGGTCGCCACCGCGTCGTACGAGGCGAGGCGTCTGGGCGTGCATTCGGCGATGCCGATGGCACAGGCGAGGCGCCTCGCGCCGAACGCGGCCTATCTGGTCCCGCGCTTCGCGCTCTACCGGACGGTGAGCGACCAGGTGATGGAGCTGCTCGGACGGCTGTCACCGCTCGTCGAGCCGCTCAGCCTCGACGAGGCCTTCGTCGACCTCGAGGCCGGCGGGGTCGCCGACGACTCGGCGTCCGCGCGGGCGATCGGCGGACAACTGCGCACCGTCATCAGAGGCGTCACCGGACTCAGTGGTTCCGTCGGTCTGGCCGGCTCCAAGATGCTGGCCAAGATCGCCTCCGAGGAGGCGAAACCGGACGGGCTGCTGCTGATCGAGCCCGGCACCGAGCGTGAGCTCCTGGCGCCCATGTCCGTACGCATCCTCCCGGGCGTGGGCCCCGCCACCGGTGACCATCTCCGGCGCGCGGGAATGACCCTCGTCAGTCATCTGGCGGAGGCGGGCGAGGCGGAGCTCGTGCGGCTGCTGGGCAAGGCGCACGGCGTCGCGCTCCACCGCATGGCGCAGGGTTACGACGACCGTCCCGTCGTCGCCGAGAGGGATGCCAAATCCGTCTCGGTCGAGGACACCTTCGACGTGGACCTGCACGACCGGGTGCGCGTGAGGACGGAGGTCGAGCGGCTCGCGGACCGGTGCGTGCAGCGGCTGCGGGGCGCAGGCCGGTCCGGGCGCACCGTCGTCCTCAAGGTGCGCCGTTACGACTTCTCGACGCTCACCCGGTCCGAGACGCTGCGCGGCCCCACCGATGACCCCACGGTGGTCAGGGAGGCCGCTGCGCGCCTTCTGGAGGCCGTCGACACGACCGGCGGCGTCCGGCTGCTCGGAGTCGGTGTCACGGGGCTGGCGGACTTCACGCAGGAGGACCTCTTCGCGCAGGCAGCCGACGCGGAGCACGCCGCCGAGGAATCCGCCGCGGCAGCGGTCGCAGCCTCCGCCGCGGCGGACGAGGGGCGTCGCACGGGGGAGGAGGAGCCCGGAGGGGAGGCCCGGGAGAGCGACGAGCAACTGGCCGCGCGGCGCTGGCCGGCCGGGCACGACGTACGGCACGAGGTCCACGGGCACGGCTGGGTGCAGGGCAGCGGCGTCGGCCGGGTCACCGTTCGCTTCGAGGAACCGTGGACGCCACCCGGCCGGGTGCGGACGTTCCGGATCGATGATCCGCAGCTGCAGCCGGCCGATCCGCTCCGCCTGGTGCGGGACCCGGTGGACTACTCCTCGTGGCCGGCGAGCCTGCCGAAGTCCCTGTCCGGACCCGGGCCGGCGGAGGGGGAGGAGTCCAGTCCGTAATGGCGGTAGAGCTGCAGTTCCTGCTCGGGCGAGAGATGGCGGCCCACGCCGAAGTCCGGCGCGTCCTTGATCAGGGCCCGCTCGAATGGGACCACGAGCGCGCCGTCGACGAATTCGCTCGGCTCCAGCGGGACGAACGCGTCCCTGGTGAAGAGACCTGTGCGTACGGCGGCCCACTCGGGGACCCCGGTGGCGTCGTCGAGATAGACCTCGTCCACCGTTCCGATCTTGGCACCTTGGCGGTCGAAGGCCTTGCGGCCGATCAGGCTGCGCGGATCGATGTCGGTCTGCACGGTGCCTCCCACTGGTCACAACTGCATCAGGTGGTCGCGGCTGCTCCACCCTCACTACGAAATGCCAGATCCGGGATGTCGGCCACTCGAGACGGCCCGCCCCGGCCCCGCTGGTAGGCTGGAGCACGGCTGCTGACCCTGTGCGGGAGAGTCCTCCGGAGCGATTCGGAGGCGCCGAAGGAGCAACTCCTCCCCGGAATCTCTCAGGCCCCCGTACCGCACGGACGAGGTCACTCTGGAAAGCAGGGCGGGATCCGTACGGCACGTGCCGCGACGGGAACCACCCTCACCGACGGTGAAAGCCGGTATGCCCCAGGGCGTGCCGGTGAAGCTCTCAGGTCGAGATGACAGATGGGGAGGCCGTTCGGGCAGCCACGCCGTGGCGCCCCTCGCAGGTCGTGGCAGACCAGGAGGCCTCCATCATGACCCCCCGTCGCACTCCGCTCTCCCAGCTGGAGCAGGGCATTCCGTTCGAGCAGCGCCACATCGGGCCCGATGCCGAGGCCCAGGCGAAGATGCTGGCCCAGGTCGGCTACGGCTCCCTCGACGAGCTCACCGCCGCGGCGGTGCCCGACGTGATCAAGAGTGCCGAGGCGCTGAACCTCCCCGCGGCCCGTACCGAGGCCGAGGTGCTGGCCGAGCTGCGCAGCCTCGCCGACCGTAACCAGGTGCTCGCACCGATGATCGGGCTCGGCTACTACGGGACGTTCACCCCGCCGGTGATCCTGCGCAACGTCATGGAGAACCCCGCCTGGTACACGGCCTACACGCCGTACCAGCCGGAGATCTCCCAGGGGCGGCTCGAGGCCCTCCTGAACTTCCAGACGATGGTCGCCGACCTCACCGGGCTGCCGACCTCGGGCGCCTCGCTCCTCGACGAGGGCACCGCAGCGGCCGAGGCCATGGCCCTGGCACGGCGGGTCGGCAAGGTCAAGGGCGGCGTCTTCCTGGTCGACTCCGACACCCTGCCGCAGACCGTCGCCGTGATCGAGACCCGCGCCGAGCCGACCGGCGTCGAGGTGGTCGTCGCCGACCTCGGCGAGGGCATCCCCGCCGAGATCGCCGAGCGGGGCGTCTTCGGCGTGCTGCTCCAGTACCCGGGCGCCTCCGGTGCCGTGCGCGACATCAAGCCCGTCATCGAGCAGGCGCACGAGCTGGGCGCGATCGTGTCCGTCGCCGCCGACCTGCTGGCCCTGACGCTGCTCACCTCGCCCGGCGAACTGGGCGCGGACATCGCCGTGGGCACCACCCAGCGCTTCGGCGTCCCGATGGGCTTCGGCGGACCGCACGCCGGCTTCATGGCCGTGCGCGAGAAGTTCGCCCGCAGCCTGCCCGGCCGCCTCGTCGGTGTCTCCGTCGACGCGGACGGCGACAAGGCCTACCGGCTTGCGCTGCAGACCCGCGAGCAGCACATCCGCCGCGAGAAGGCCACCAGCAACATCTGCACCGCCCAGGTGCTGCTCGCCGTCATGGCCGGCATGTACGCCGTCTACCACGGGCCCGAGGGGCTGCGGACGATCGCCCGGCGCACCCACCGGTTCGCCGCCATCCTGGCCGAGGGGCTGCGGGCCGCCGGGACCGAGGTCGTGCACGACGCGTACTTCGACACCCTCACCGTCCGCGTGCCGGGGGGAGCGGCCGGTGTGGTCGCCGCCGCCCGTGAGCGCGGGGTGAACCTGCGGCTCGTCGACGCCGACCACGTCTCCGTCGCCTGCGACGAGACCACGACCCGCACCCGGATCGCCGCCGTCTGGGCGGCCTTCGGCGCCGACGGCGACATCGAGGCGCTGGACACCGCGACGGCCGACGCGCTGCCCGAGGGGCTGCTGCGCAGCGACGACGTCCTCACCCACCCGGTCTTCCACCAGTACCGCTCCGAGACGGCGATGCTGCGCTACCTGCGCAAGCTCGCCGACCGCGACTACGCGCTGGACCGGGGCATGATCCCGCTCGGCTCCTGCACGATGAAGCTCAACGCGACCGCCGAGATGGAGTCGATCACCTGGCCCGAATTCGGTGCGCTGCACCCCTTCGCGCCGGCCGAGCAGGCGCAGGGCTTCCTCACCCTCATCCGGGAGCTGGAGGAGCGTCTCGCCGAGGTCACCGGGTACGACGCCGTCTCCATCCAGCCCAACGCCGGTTCGCAGGGCGAATTCGCCGGTCTGCTGGCCGTGCGCGCGTATCACCGGGCCAACGGGGACCACGGACGTACGGTCTGCCTGATCCCGTCCTCCGCGCACGGCACCAACGCCGCGAGCGCCGTGATGGCCGGGATGAAGGTCGTCGTGGTGAAGACCGCCGACGACGGCGAGGTCGACATAGAGGATCTCCGGGCCAAGATCGCGGCCCACCGCGACGAGCTCGCCGTCCTCATGATCACCTACCCCTCCACGCACGGCGTCTTCGAGGAGCACGTCGCCGACATCTGCGGAGAGGTGCACGACGCCGGCGGTCAGGTGTACGTGGACGGTGCCAACCTCAACGCGCTGGTCGGTCTCGCCAAGCCGGGCCACTTCGGCGGTGACGTCTCCCACCTGAACCTGCACAAGACCTTCTGCATCCCGCACGGCGGCGGTGGCCCGGGTGTCGGCCCGGTCGGAGTACGCGCCCACCTGGCGCCGTACCTCCCCAACCACCCCCTCCAGCCCGCGGCGGGCCCCGAGACCGGCGTCGGGCCGATCTCTGCCGCTCCGTGGGGCTCGGCCGGAATCCTGCCGATCTCCTGGGCGTACGTACGTCTCATGGGGGGCGAGGGTCTGAAGCGTGCGACGCAGGTCGCGGTACTCGCGGCCAACTACATCGCCAAGCGTCTCGAACCGCACTTCCCGGTCCTCTACAACGGCCCGGCCGGCCTGGTCGCGCACGAGTGCATCGTGGACCTGCGGCCGGTCTCCAAGGCGACCGGTGTCAGCATCGACGACATCGCCAAGCGGCTGATCGACTACGGCTTCCACTCGCCGACCATGTCGTTCCCGGTGGCCGGGACGCTGATGATCGAGCCGACGGAGAGCGAGGACCTCGCCGAGCTCGACCGGTTCTGCGACACGATGATCGCCATCCGCGGCGAGATCGACAAGGTCGCCTCCGGTGAGTGGAGCGGGGACGACAACCCGCTGCGCAACGCCCCGCACACGGCGGCGGCGCTCGGTGGCGAGTGGACGCACGCCTACAGCCGCGAAGAGGCGGTCTTCCCGGCCGGCGTCACGCCTTCGGACAAGTACTGGCCGCCGGTGCGCCGGATCGACGGTGCGTTCGGTGACCGCAACCTCGTCTGCTCCTGCCCGCCGCTGGACGCGTACGACCAGTAGGCACGGGGACACGCGTCGGGGCCGGTGCGGAGACTTCTCCGGGCCGGCCCCCGTGTTCCGTCGGCCGCGGTCAGGCGGCCTTCATCACCTGACCGCTCTTCAGCGGGCGGTGAGGGGCGATGATCTGCCCGTCAGGGAGCAGCTCACCGGTGTCCTCGAAGAGCAGGACGCCGTTGCACAGAAGGCTCCAGCCCTGTTCCGGGTGGTGGGCCATCAGACGTGCGGCTTCCCGGTCGTTGGAGTCAGCGGTTGGACAGGGTGGCTGGTGCTGGCACATGGGTGGGTTCTTTCGCTGCGTTGAGTCGAGTGTCCTGCGGCTGGACGATGTGTTCATGGCCGCCCCCGTATCAAGTCGGTCCGGTCCCAGTGTTGCCCTACGGACGTCTCTCCGCAGGGATTTCGCGGCAGCTGCTGTTCTCCTCCCATGACGCATCACCCGGCCGGACGGTTCGATCCAACTTGGCTGTCCGTTCGGATGGTTCGGGGTGACCTGACCGGACTAGTCCGGACGGGTACGGACGCGCCCCCGCCGAGCAGTCTCGGCGGGGGCGCGTGTGTCAGGAGTGTCAGGCCGGCGACCCGAGGAGGCCGGGGAGTTCGGGAAGGTCCGGCAGAGGCGCCGGGGTGACACGCAGTGTCATGACCGGAAGCAGCTCCGCGACGTGGTGCGGACGGTGAGCCGTGATGCCCGGGGGAGCGGGTGCCAGGGGCACCAGCACATCGGTCGGGGCGAGCGTGCCGCCGGCGGCGTCGGCCTCGATGTCGTGGTGCAGCCACAGCGTGAACATGTACAGCTCGGGCACCGACAGCAGACGTGGCTGGTAGTGCGTCGTCGACGACTCCGCCTGGCGTACGGCGAGTTCGGTGGAGACGATGTAAGGGCCCTCGAAGAAGTGCGAGAAGGTCCAGCCGTCGGCGGTGAGCATGGTGTCCGCGGCGGCGACGGCGCGCTCACCGCTGCGGATCAGGAAGCGCCAGCCGGCGAGGCGGGTGCGCGGTGCGGCGTCGTTCGGCACGATCCGGTCCAGTACATGGACGGGAAGCGGGAGTTCGGGGCTCAGCGATCCCTGGACGGACCGGAGAGCGGGCGTGTGGGCCTCGCGGACTGCGGTGGGAGAACCGAGTGCCGCGAGAACGCTGCGCAGTGCGGGCGCGGGGGCCGGGGAAACATGCAGCGGCATAGTGGGTCGCCTCTCACTTCGGAGACACGGTGGTGCGTGGGCGGGTGCAGACGGCGCTGTCGGCGTGCGGGGCCAGAGGAAGGCCGGTGACGGGGCGGACGGGCCGGTGCGTCAACTCTCTGCCTCGTTCGCAGAGTTTATACGACAAATGTTCACACGGTGTTTCGGCTAGCCGACCCGCATATTGCGCGCAAGGCGGATTCGAGACTTTGAATTGCGCGGTTTCTGTGGATTCGGGCCGCTCCCGACCCGCGTTGCCAGGTACTTTCCCGGCGCGGCGGTAGGCTGAAACCCGTCGGTGTTTCAGCCGGGCAACCCGACCTGGCAAACTGCGTATGCCCCATGCCTTCGGAATGTGCCTCCGGCTTCAGTCACCAGACTACTGGGTGCCCATCGGTCGTGGGGGCGTTACGGATCATCTCGTCGGGGCATTATCGATCGTGATACGAGCGGCCTGTGCCGCGGGCCGCCCACTCGAGGAGGGACCCTTCGATGGGCGAGAAGGTCGTGGCGGGTGCCTTTGCCCCGTCCGATCGGCAGACGTACCGCGAGAAGCTCACCCAGTGCCTGGCGGGGCTGGAGAGGCTCCTGTCGGAGCGGAGGTTCGATCGTCCCAGGAATCTCATGGGGCTGGAGATCGAGCTGAATCTCGCAGGATCGGACGGCATGCCGAGGATGCGGAATGCGGAGGTGCTCCAGCGCATCGCCAGCCGGGATTTCCAGACGGAACTGGGGATGTTCAACCTGGAAGTAAATATTCTTCCCCACCGGCTGAGCGGCCGGGTATTCGATCAGCTGGCCGAGGAGTTGCGTACGGGGCTCGCATATGCCCACCGGAAGGCGGCGGAGGTCGACGCGGGGATCGTGATGATCGGCATCCTGCCGACCCTCGGCCGGGACGACGTGGTTTCGGCGAACCTCTCGGACGTCGACCGTTACACGCTCCTCAACGACCAAATGGCGGCCGCGCGCGGCGAGGAATTCGTCCTCGATATCGAAGGTGTCGAGCGATTGGTCTCGACCTCCGCCTCGATCGCCCCCGAGTCGGCCTGCACCTCGGTGCAGTTGCACCTGCAGGTGACGCCGGACCGTTTCGCCGACGTCTGGAACGCGGCGCAGGCCATCGCGTCCGTGCAGATCGCAGTCGGGGCGAACTCCCCCTTCCTGTTCGGCAAGGAGCTGTGGCGCGAGTCGAGGCCGCCGCTGTTCCAGCAGGCCACGGACGTGCGGCCGCCCGAACTGCGGAATCAGGGGGTACGCCCCAGGACCTGGTTCGGGGAGCGCTGGATCAGCTCGGCGTACGAGCTCTTCGAGGAGAACCTGCGCTACTACCCGCCCCTGCTGCCGATCTGCGACGAGGAGGACCCGCTGCGGGTCCTCGACGAGGGCGGCGTACCGGCCCTGGCCGAGCTCGTCCTGCACAACGGCACGGTCTACCGGTGGAACCGTCCGGTGTACGGGCTGGCCGACGGCGTGCCCCACCTGAGGGTGGAGAACCGGGTCCTGCCCGCCGGCCCCACGGTCGACGACGTGATCGCCAATGCCGCCTTCTACTACGGGCTGGTGCGCGCCCTCGCCGACGAATCCCGGCCGGTGTGGACCAAGCTGCCCTTCGAGGCGGCAGCCGAGAACTTCGACGCCGCCTGCCGCCACGGGATCGAGGCCGAGCTGCTGTGGCCGCGCCCCGGCCGGTCCGGCGGCGTGGCGAAGGTGCCGGCCGTCAAGCTCGTACGGGACGAACTGCTGCCGCTCGCGGCCGCCGGGCTGGACGCGTGGAATATCGAGTCCTCGGACCGGGACCGCTACCTCGGCGTCATCGAGGAGCGCTGCAGGCTCAGGGTGAACGGCGCCTCCTGGCAGGTCGACACCTACCACCGCGCCCTGGACGCGGGACTCGAACGGGAGGGCGCGCTGGCAGCCACCACCCGACGCTACGGCGAGCTGATGCAGGTGGGTGAGCCGGTGCACACCTGGCCCATCGGCTTTCCCGCGCCCTGAGGAGACCGCCTCCCGGTGTCCCTCCGCCCCGGCCCCGTCGGGCAAGCTATGACGACGCACAGCTGATGGCAGGTGTACAGGTGGAGGCGGGGCGCGTGGCTGAATCCATTCCTCACGAGGAGGTGTCCCGGCGGATCCTCCGGTCGGAGACCCTCCTCGTGCTGGCTCTCTCACTCGGGGCCAGCGGGGTGTCCGCCCTGATCAGCTTCATCGGGTCTCTGACGAAACCCGGGGGTCTCAAGGATCAGGCGGCGACGCTGAACGGCTCGTACGCTCCCGGGCGGCCCTGGCTGGACCTGGCGTGGCAGCTGTTCGGCATCACCTCCGCCCTGGTGCCGGTCGCGCTGGTGGCCCACCTGCTGCTCCGGGAGCGGGCCGGACTGCGGACCCTCGGTCTCGACCGCACCAGGCCCTGGCCGGACCTGGGCAGGGGGACCCTCGTCGCGGCGGGGATCGGCAGCGTGGGGCTGGCGTTCTACCTGGTGGCGCGTGCCGCGGGATTCAACCTGACGGTCGTACCGGAGTCACTGCCCGACGTGTGGTGGAAGTTCCCCGTACTGATCCTCTCCGCGGTGCAGAACTCCCTCGTGGAGGAAGTCATCGTCGTCGGCTATCTGCTCCGCCGGCTGGGGCAGTTGGGGTGGACGCCCATGGCCGCACTGGTGGCGAGTTCCGTGCTGCGCGGCTCGTACCACCTGTACCAGGGGATCGGCGGCTTCATCGGGAACGTGGCCATGGGCGTCGTCTTCGTGCTGCTCTACAGGCGCTGGGGGCGGGTCGGGCCGCTGGTCGTCGCGCACGCCCTGCTCGACATCGGGGCGTTCGTCGGATACGCGCTGCTCGCCGGGAAGGTGGGCTGGCTGCCCACCCCGTGAGCGAGGTCCGCTCCCGCCGCTGTCAGAGCCCGGCGAGCAGTTCCCCGTCGATCACCGTGACCGCGCTGCCCGTCAGCAGCGTGCGCTCGCCGCGCAAGGAGGTGCGGACCAGGCCCGAGCGGGCGGAGGCCTGGAGGCCGATGAGGTCGTCACGGCCGAGCCTGGCCGACCAGAAGGGGGCCAGGGCGGTGTGGGCGCTGCCGGTCACCGGATCCTCGTCGATGCCGACCCCGGGGAAGAAGCCGCGCGAGACGAAGTCGTACGCCCCGGCCGGGTCCTCGGCCGCCGCTGTGGCGATGACGCCCCGGCGGGAGCAGGAGACGAGTGCGGGGAAGTCGGGCTTCAGGGCGCGTACGGCCGCTTCGTCGGCGAGCTCCACCAGGAGGTCGCCGATGTGCTTCCCCGTGTCGTGGAGGGAGAGGGGTGACGCGCCGAGTGCTTCCGCGATCCCGGGCGGGGCGGTGGCGGGGGTGAGCGGCGCGGTCGGGAAGTCCAGGGTCACGGTGCCGTCGTCATGGGCGGTGGTGCGCAGGACGCCGGAACGGCTGGCGTGGCGCACCGTGCCGCTCGCGACTCCGGTCGTGTGCAGGACATGGGCGGCGGCGAGTGTCGCGTGCCCGCAGAGATCGACCTCGGTGGTGGGGGTGAACCAGCGCAGCGCCCAGTCGGCCTCACCGCCCGGCGGCAGGGGGTGGAGGAAGGCCGTCTCCGAGAGATTGACCTCGGAGGCGATGCGCTGGAGGCGGTCCGACTCGGGGAATGTGCCGGAGTCCAGGATCACGACTCCGGCGGGGTTGCCGGCGAAGGGGCGGTCGGTGAACGCGTCGACGATGCGGATCTTCATGAAGCCGACCGTAGGCGGGGCCGTTCCGCGTGGTCCAAGGCCAATCGCGGATGCGCGGCCTGTGGGCGCCGGGGGCCGGGCTTCGCGCCCGGAATCCGCTCAGGGACGCTCGGGTTTCCGGGCGAAGAAGGTGCCGGCCGCCCTCTTCGACCCTTCGCCGGGCTCTTCCAGCAGGCGCGCGGTGACGACGAGTCCGGCCTGCTCCAGCAGGGCGACGATCCGGTCCGGCTCCACCAGATGGGACTCGTAGGAGACCGGGTGGCCTCCGTACGCCTGCGTCGGACGCAGGAGCTCGCCGTCTCCCACGTGGCCGGCCATCATCAGGTGCCCGCCGGGCGCGAGCGTGCGCCGGAATTCGGCGAACACGACGGGCAGCATCTCCGGTGGTGTGTGGTGGGTCGAGTAGTAGGCCAGGATGCCGCCGAGCTCTCCGTCCCCGATCGGCAGCGCGGTCATCGAGCCGACCGCGAACCGCAGACCGGGACGGTCCCGCCGGGCCAGCTCGATCATCTTCGGGGACACGTCGACGCCGAAGGCTGACACCCCCAGGCCTGCCAGATGCGCCGTGACCTTGCCGGGCCCGCATCCCAGATCCGCGACAGGTCCGTGCCCGGCCGTCCGGACGACCTCGGCGAACGTGGCCAGCATCGCGCGTGACAGGGGATCGAGCTCCGCGGGGGCTTTGACGCGTGCAGCGTAGTCGGCGGCGACGGTGTCGTAGGACTCCCGGACCGCGGCGAGGTAGGAGGGCTCAGTCATGCGCGCACCTTAGACCGTCCGCCCCATGGAGGCGCCTGAGCCTGTACGCGAGATCAGCCGGCACAAGGAGGCCTGGGGGTTCGCAGGCTGGTACTACTCGGTGTCCGTGCGGGATCACGTGGGGTACGAGTCGTGGCTGGAGCGGGAGCGGCTGGTCCTGCTGGACCGGGCTCCGGCGGTGACACGCGTGAGCGGATGGGCAGGCTCAAGCGCCGTCGGCCCTTGTAATCGGCCGGAGAGTCCAGTTCGACGGGCTGCGCCCCCTGCGTGATCCGGACGCCACAGAGCCGGACGAGGACGATGACGCCGAGTGAGGCGGGTTCCGGCTGCGGTGCCGAAGCGGGTCAGTCCGTGGGCCACCGCGACGGCTGACCAGTGAGCCGTGTGCATCGTGAAGCTCGCAGGCCACGAGGGTTGGTGTGGTGGCGGGCGGGATACTCGGACTGGTCGTCGGCCGGTGTCCACGGTGGAGATCGTCTGACGTGCCGGCCGCTGATGAGCTTCGGGCCGGCTATGGCATGCGGATGCTGCGTATGACATCCGCGGCGCCGCCCACGAGGACCCGCAGCCCCGACGCGTCGGGTTGTGCGGTGGCGGTGATCGTGGAGGGACTGCCGAGGGAGTCACCCATGTCGACTGCGATGTCGCTGATGCCCTGGCGGGCCAGGTGCGCAGCGAGGCAGGCGGTGCTGTTGGCGTTGGCGATGTCTTCCGCGACGCCGATCGACGGGGCGAACATGCGGGCCGCGACGCGGCCGGTGGGCGTCGGCACCGAGTAGGCGTAGCAGCCCAGGAAACCGAGACGGTCGCAGGCGGAACGGAGCCGTTCGAAGTCCGGGCTGAGGGTGGTGAGAGCGGACCGCGTGGTCAGGGGAACCAGCAACCGCGACCGCCCCACCGAGGCGACGCGGGCACCGGGAGCGAGTGTGCCCGAGGTGACACCGAGTGCGGGCAGGACAAGGTCGCACTCCATAGCTGTGGGTCTGCGGAGGTCGACAGGACCGGGGTCGAAGGCGGCATCGACATGCGTCTTCTGCCGTACGGACCAACCAGGGAAGACACGTCCTGCCGCGTGGATGGTGGCTCGATACTCCCGGCCCCCGGCGCGCTCGGCCATGAAGGCCAGAGCGGCAACCGTCCCATGACCGCACGCAGGCAGTTCTCCCTCGGCGGTGAAGAAGCGGAGGGACACGACCGGACCGCCCCGTCGGCTGTCGTGCACCGACACGAAGACGGCATGCGACGTTCCCATCAGAACCGGCACACGACGGCGCTCATCGTCACTCAACGGCTTCTCCACCAGCACCGCCGTGGGACTACCGCCGTGGCCGTCGCGCAGACACGCGCGGACGATCGTGACGGGCAGACCGTATCTACTCATCGCAGTGCCGGGATCCTTGTGCCGGACCGGCGTCCGCTTCCTCCGCCCACCGCCGGCTCCACGCAAACAGCGGTTGGAGGGCGTCGACAAGGTCCCCACCGAGCTGGGTGAGGTGATATCCGTCCTCACGCAGAGTGAGCAGGCGGACATCGGTCAGCTCGCCGAGCCGGGTACTGAGCACACTGGAGGACATGCCCTCGCACCGGCGCTGCAACTCACGGAAACCGCCCGGGGATCGACTCAGCTCCCACAGGATGCGCAGCGTCCAGCGCCGTCCCAGCAGATCGAGTGCGGCCATGACCGGGCGTCCCGATTCGGACCCCCGCACCGGTACGCCGGGCCGCGGTGTTCCGCCTCCCATGTTCCCCTCTCCTCCTTGCGCTTCGCTTATCGAAGCAGCATAGTGATTCGAAAACAGAAGCACTGGCAACGGGAGCGCCGATGTCGCGAATAGCCCTGCTGGAACCGCCGTACGCCGACCAGGCCGGCGCGCTGCTCGCGCGCATGATGCCCGGGGGCGTGCCGCCGATCGGATTGTTCCGGATGTTCGCCAGGAACCTCCCGATGGCCGGCGCCATGCACGGGTGGGGGCGCTATGAGCTGGGCCGCCGGCTGACCCTGACCATGAGGGAGCGTGAGATCGCCATCGACCGGACATGCGTGCTGTGCGGCTGCGAGTACGAGTGGGGCGTGCACATGATGATGTTCGCCGAACGGGTCGGGCTCACCCGGGGGCAGGCGGCATCCCTGGTGCACGGCGGCGCCGCTGACGAGTGCTGGACGTCCGAGCGGGAACGGCTGCTCATCCTCGCCGTCGACGCGCTGCACGAGCGTTCCGACATCGATGACGCGCTGTGGGCACGGCTCGTGTCGGTCTTCGACGAGCTGCAGCTGCTCGATCTGCTTCTGCTGTGCGGGTGGTACCACGCCGTCAGCTTCGCCGCGCGCGCCACGCGCGTGCCGCACGAGCCCGGTGCCCCTCGTTTCGCCGACTTCTTGCCCATCACGACCGGGACCAGCCGATGAGCACCACCCGGGAGTACTCCGAGGCGCGGCTGCCGGGCCCCTCCCTCATGGGCAGCTGCCCCACCTTCACCGGATGCACGAATTCTGCGTTTTCCTTACCGGAGGCTCCCGATGAATGAAATCGAAACGCAGGTCCGAGAGTCGGCGGTGCGAACCGCGCTGGCCGAGGACTGCGCCGGCGACGACGTCACCACACTCTGGGCGGTGCCCGCTGACGCGCGTGCGCACGCGCGCATCCTGGCCCGACAGGACGGCGTGGTCGCCGGCCTCCCGCTTCTCGGTGAGGTCTACCGACAGCTCGGCCACGACGTCGAGGTGAGTGTGCGCGTAAAGGACGGAGAACGGGTTCAGGCAGGACAGAGCCTGGCGGAACTGACCGGACCGTCGCGCGCCATCATCACCGGGGAGCGCACCGCATTGAACTTCCTGCAGCGCATGGCGGGCATCGCTACCCACGCCGCGGCGTTCGTGAACGCGGTGGCCGGACTGTCGGTGCGAATCCTGGACACCCGCAAGACGGCACCCGGGCTCCGTGCCCTGGACAAGTACGCGGTCGCGACCGCCGGGGCGAGCAACCACCGCCTCGACCTGGCCGCAATGGTGCTGCTCAAGGAGAACCACATCGCCGTGGCGGGCGGGGTCGGCGCCGCTGTCGCAGCCATCCGCGCACACAACGCCACCGGCATCGCCGTTGAGGTCGAAGTCGAGTCGGTGGCCCAGGCAGCTGAGGCGCTGCGCACCGGGGTCGAGTGGATCATGCTGGACAACATGCCCATCGAAGACATGCGGCACATCGTGACACTGCGAGGGTCGGCAAAACCCCGACTCGAGGCGTCTGGATCCATCACGCTGGACACCGTCAGGGCCGTCGCGGAGACGGGAGTCGACGCGATATCCGTCGGTGCCATCACCCACAGCGCGCCGGCGTTCGACCTCACCCTGCTGCTGACGCCGACGGCACCAGCGGGTGGCGGACACCCGGCGAGGTTCGGATGAGGCCGTGTCTCCTCCTGCGTGGTCGGGCTGGAATGCCCGCCATGGCCGGCCCCGTCGACCGGGAGGCCTTCGTTTCCGTCTCCGGCATGTTCCCCCCTCGCCGAAGGCGCCGGGCGCCGAGGAAGACTTCAGCGGGACGCCAACCGGCAGCCGCGGGCGGCAGAGCCGAACCAGGCCGGATCAGCACCCCCTACACATGCCCGGTGCCCTGTCGCCGGGACCGAGCAATCTGAGCGTCGATTCGCAGCCGGACATGTCCGGCCGAACAGAGGAGGTTTCCATGGCCAAGGGCTACTGGGTCAGTGTCTACCGCGCCATTTCCGACCCTGAGAGGCTGACTGCCTACGACAAGCTGGCCGGTCCGGCTGTGCAGGCTGGGGGCGGGCGCGTCCTGTCCCGTGGCGGTCGAGTCGTCGCCCACGAGGCCGGAAACACGCAGCGTGTCGTTCTGATCGAGTTCGACAGCTTCGAACAGGCCGTCGCGGCATACGAGAGCGAGGCGTACCAGAAGGCACTGGTGGTCCTCTCCGACAGCGTCGAGCGCGACTTCCGCATCATCGACGGCATCGGCTGACGACGGCTCACCCATCGCTGAGCATCCGACACCTGATTCGCCGGACAGAAGCAGGCCAACCAGATCATCGCCGCCGCCCGCGCCCCCGTCGAGCACGGTTTCGCCGCGCTGAAGAACTGGCGCGTCCTCACCCGACTCCGGCTCAACCCGGCACGGGTTACCCCGGCAAGCTGCTGTTCGTGTCCCCCACCGGTAAGCGCAAGGGGGACGGATAGCTGCTGTGGGGACGAGGTCTGTGACGGTTCTTGTGAGCCCTCGCCCTATCTCGGGGGGGATACCCGCGCTGCTCTGCCAGCGGCAGAACAGCGGCCGGACCGGGCTCGACGATCACTACAGTCCAGCCTCATGACGACGACGATGACGACGCGTACGGTCGAGTACCCGGCCGACGGTTTGACGATGATCGGGCACCTCGCGCTCCCGGCCGGTGTCGACCGCCGGCCCGCGGTGCTGCTCGGACCGGAGGGTATGGGGCTCAGCGACGTCGAGCGCCGCCGGGCCGATGCTCTCGCCGGGCTGGGATACGTAGCGCTGGCCTTCGACCTCCACGGCGGGCGCTATTTGAGCGACCCCGAGGAGATGCTGGCCCGTTGCATGCCACTGCTCTCCGATCCCGACCGGATGCGGAGCATCGGCCAGGCGGCGCTCGACGTGTTGCGCACCGAACCGCGGACCGACCCCGACCGGATCGCCGCCGTCGGCTACGGCACCGGGGGCGCCGTCGGACTGGAACTCGGGCGCGGCGGCGTCAGCCTGCGCGCGATCGGGACAGTCAACGCAACCACCACGGGCCGACCGGGCGAGGCGGAGCGCATTCGCTGCCCGGTGTGGGCCGGGGTCGGGTCGGAAGACCCGATCATGCCGCCCGCGCAACGGAACGCGTTCACCGCTGAGATGCAGGCCGCGGGCGTCGACTGGCGCCTCACGGTCTACGGCGGCGCCTTGCACGCCTTCCACCACCCGCCGGTCGACCACCCCACGGTCACCGGCGTCGGCTACCACCCACAGCACGCGCAGCGAGCCTGGCGCGACGTCGTGGACCTGCTCGCCGAGTGCCTGCCCGTGACGGAGGATCTGGGGGCATGACCCGGGCACCCATGCTGGCACCAGGCTTGTCGGCGTCATGCCTGGGACGTGTCGACGACCTCGCGCAGCTGCTCCGCGACCTGCTCGTACCGGTCAACGCTGACGTTGCCGACCGTCTCTGAACTCGGCACCACACCCACCCCCTGCCGGGCCGGAGCACGGCCCCGCAACCGTGGAAGAAGGAAACTCCGGCGCGCCCAGGTAAGGGCAGACTCCGCCTGCCGGCCCGCACGGCAAAGGCGTATCACCGCGGCGTGCGAAGCACCCGAAAGCCGTCCGCGAAGCCCGATGCCGGGCCACTGGGTACACAGACTCCTTGCGAGCACCGAGTCGTCCACCGTGGCGCATGTACGAGATCAACCGAGGTTCAAAGATCGGTTCTGAGAAGTCGAAGGCGGAGCGAGCGATCGACCCGTCTTCGGTGTCACAAACGGAACAACCCGTCTTCTCTGACATGGGCCGTCATCGGTCCAGCTTCAGTGGCAACTGACCCAAGACCGCTGTCACAGGTCAGCGGAGCGGTCTTTCGAACTCTTGCCAGGCGATAGCTTCCGATATATCGTTGAGGCATCGCGACCGTTCAATGAAGAGTCGCGTGGTACTGAAGACAGAGAGGAGCGCAGTCATGCGTTCACATGGAAACGACCACGGACACGACCACGGCTACGGCCCCGGGCGCCGAGGCGCCGGCAGGGGAGACTTCGAGGGCCGCGCCGCCTTCGGTCCGTTCGGGCCGCCCTTCGGCGGCGGACCCTTCGGAGGCGGACGCGGCCGTGGAGGCGGCCGGGGGAGGGCCAGGCGTGGTGACGTACGCGCGTCCATCCTCGCGCTGCTCAAGGACCGCTCGATGCACGGTTACGAGATGATCCAGGAGATCGGCGAGCGCAGCGGAGGGGCCTGGAAGCCCAGCCCCGGCTCGGTGTACCCCACCCTCCAGCTTCTGGAGGACGAGGGCCTGATCATCAGCGCCAGCGAGGGCGGCAAGAAGCTGTTCACCCTCACCGACCTCGGCCGCAGCGAGGCCGAGTCCGGCCCCGAAGCCCCCTGGGAAGAGGCGGGGCGCGGTGTCGACTGGGAGGGCGTCAACGAGATCCGGCAGGCCGGCTTCGGTCTGATGGAGGCATTCGGCCAGGTCTGGAAGACCGGCTCGGCCGACCAGCGGCAGAAGGCCCTCACGGTGATCAACGACGCCCGTAAGAAGCTGTACCTGATCCTCGCCGACGAGAACTGAGCCGTGCGGTACGCGCAAGCGGAGAAGGGCCCCGTCGTGGGGTCCTTTTTCTGTCCCCCGTACGGACCGGCGCACCCGCCACCTCGCTGCCCGTGATGGCGTGATCTCATCCCCGAGGATGAGGAACCCCGCGGCGGTCCCCGCCTTCCGCGGGATGCCGGATGGGCCGCGCCGGGGATGTTTTCGCTCCCCGGGGCTGATGGGGTGGAGATGTGCAGAACCGGACATCAGGGATCCCCGAACAAGCCACACCGAACCACCCGTGGGCCGGCGCCGGCCTGAGCGCCACGATGACCGCCGTGGTGACGGGGGCGCGCCGGCGGGCGGTGCGCGACGGTGACCGCCATGTCGACACGGCTCACCTCCTGCACTCCCTCGTCGAGTCCGACCCTGAGGTCCGGCAGGCCTTCGACGGAGGGCCGCAGCTGGCCAGGGTGCTCGGATATCTCGTACAGCGCAGCATCGGATACGGCCTCCGCTGGCAGGGAACGCAGGAGGATTCGGGCGCGTTCCCGGCCGTACGGGAGCCCGCGGGCGAAGGGTGGTCGCCCTCGGCGGCAGCGGCCATGGACCGGGCCGCCCGGAGCGCTCTGCTGCGCGGGGAGCTCCACGCCGACGGGCGCGACCTGCTGGCGGCGCTGGTCGCGGATCCCCGATGCCGTGCGGTCGAGGTGCTGGAGCGGGCCGGGGTCACGGTCGAGCCGCTCCGCGTGCGCGCGGCGGACCGAACCGCCGCGAAGGGCCCGTACGGGTGATCATGAACACGCGGTGGACAGGTGTGACGGGGGTGACGCTGCTGACGCCTGCTGCCATGATGTGCCGATGCACGCGACTCAGAAGAGAAGTGCCGGTCTGGGCCTGGCCCTTGCCTCGGCCTTCGCATTCGGTGGTTCAGGGGTTGCGGCCAAACCGCTGATCGAGGCGGGGCTCGACCCGCTGCACGTGGTGTGGCTGCGGGTGACCGGAGCCGCGCTCGTCATGCTGCCGGTCGCCTGGCGGCACCGGAATCTGGTGCGCGAGCGGCCCGTACTGCTGGCAGGTTTCGGGCTGTTCGCCGTGGCCGGGGTTCAGGCCTTCTACTTCGCCTCGATCTCACGCATCCCCGTCGGCGTCGCGCTCCTCATCGAGTATCTGGCGCCCGCCCTCGTCCTCGGCTGGGTGCGTTTCGTGCAGCGGCGGCCCGTCACCCGCGCCGCCGCGGCCGGCGTGGTGCTCGCGGTCGGCGGACTCGCCTGTGTCGTCGAGGTGTGGGCCGGTCTGAGCTTCGACGCGGTCGGACTGCTGCTCGCTCTCGGCGCGGCGTGCTGCCAGGTGGGCTACTTCGTCCTGTCGGACCAGGGCGCCGGCCACGGCGACACGGCGGACGCCGAACCCCCGCACCCCGTGGGCGTGATCGCGTACGGACTGCTGGCGGGCGCGGCCGTACTCACGGTGGTGGCGGGCCCCTGGGCCATGGACTGGGCGGTCCTCGGCGGTACCGCGGACATGGAGGGGCACGAGGTGCCCGCCTGGCTGCTCCTCGGATGGATCGTGCTGCTCGCGACCGTGCTGGCCTACGCCACCGGTGTGGTGTCGGTACGCCTGCTCTCGCCCCAGGTCGCGGGCGTCGTCGCCTGCCTGGAGGCGGTCATCGCGACCGTGCTCGCCTGGGTGCTGCTGGGTGAGCACCTCTCCGCGCCACAGCTCGTGGGTGGTGGCGTGGTGCTGCTCGGTGCTCTGATCGCGCAGTCGTCCGCGCCCAAGCCGCCGTCCGGGCCGGTGGCATCGGGACCGGGGGCGACGGGGGCCCGCGAGCCGGCCGGTTCCGGAAGTGAGTTGTCCCGGCCTCCGGCCTCGCCGTAGGGTGCCGATCATGCTGCTGACCGTACTTCCGCCTCCTGCCGCCTAGCGCGAGGCGGCCACTCCGGACGAAGACCGGGCTCGGGTACGTCCCGAGCGGTTCGTCGCTGCCCGCGCGCGGAGCCGAGCGACCACCACCCCTTCTTCTGGAGAATCACATGTCCCACCCTGTTCCCGGCCTGCCCGTCGGGCGGAGCCTCGTCTATCTCGTCGTCGCCGGTCTCGCCTGGGGGACGGCGGGCGCGGCAGCCTCCCTCCTCTTCCGGATCAGCGATCTCGGACCGCTCGCCCTGTCGTTCTGGCGCTGCGTCGGCGGCCTGGCCCTGCTGGGCGGGGTGCTCGCACTGCGCCCCCGCCGGCCGCATACCCCCACCGAGCCGCGCCGTCGGCGGCTGCTCCGCATCCTGGGGACCGGGATCGGGCTGACCGTGTTCCAGAGCGCGTACTTCGCGGCGGTCGAGGCGACCGGACTCGCGGTCGGAACCGTCGTCACGCTGGGCGCGGGCCCCGTCCTCATCGCGGTCGGCGCGCGGCTCACCATGGGGGAGCGGCTGGGCGGGGGCGGGCTCGCCGCCGTGGCGGGCGCGCTCATCGGCCTCGCCGTGCTGGTGCTCGGCGGTGAGCCGGCCGAAGTGCGGCCTGTCGGACTGCTGCTGGCCGTGCTGTCCGCCGCGGGGTACGCGGCGATCACGCTGCTGACCCGGTGGCTCGGCCGGGACGGTGCGGCCGGCGACTCCCTCTCCACCAGCGCGTGGGCCTTCGGTATCGGCGCCGTGGGCCTGCTGCCCATGGCGGCGGCCGAAGGCCTCGTGCCGCACACCGTCGAGACGGGGCAGGTGCTGTGGCTGCTCGTCTACGTGGCGGCGGTGCCGACCGCGCTCGCCTACGCGCTCTACTTCGCGGGCGCCGCGGTGGTCCGCTCGGCGACGGTATCCGTGATCATGCTTCTCGAACCGGTGAGCGCCGCCGTCATCGCGGTGACGGTGCTGCGGGAGCGGCTGACCGCGGCCACGGTCGTCGGCACTCTGCTCCTGCTCGCCGCCGTGGCGGGACTGGCCTTCTCCGAGACGCGCGGTGCTGCCGCTGCCCGTCGGCGGGCCGCCGTGGCGGCCTGACCGACGAGGTCACGGACGGGCATGGCAGGCCGCCGCTCGTGGGTCACAGAGCGGTGAGGTAGTCCGGCACCTGGACCGACGGGTCCAGGTCGCCGGAGGGCACCGGCGCCGCGTATCCGTGGGCCAGCGGAACCACGCCCGCCCAGTACGGCAGCGAGAGGTCCTCGGGGTCGTCGTTCGGCCCGCCGGTACGGGACTTGGCGGAGACCTCGTCGAGGTCCAGGCGGATCACCGCGGTCGCGGCGAGCTCCTTCGCGTCGGCGGGCCGGGAGTCCTTCGACCTGCCCTGCACGACCTGGTCGACGATGGCGTCGAGTGCGATGCGCCGCTCCTCCGGGTCGGTCACCGTGCGGGCGATGCCGTGGACCACCACGGAGCGGTAGTTGATCGAGTGATGGAAGGCGGAACGGGCCAGCACGAGACCGTCCACATGCGTCACGGTCAGGCAGACGGCGAGGCCCGCATCCGCCGCGCCCGTCGTGCGCAGCGGGCGTGAGCCGGTCGAGCCGTGCACGTACAGCCGGTCGCCGACCCTGGCGAAGAGGGTGGGGAGGACGACGGGTGCGCCGTCGCGGACGAAGCCCAGGTGGCAGAGGTAGGCCGTGTCGAGTATCGAGTGGACCGTTTCGTGGTCGTACGAGGCGCGTTCCCTGGACCGGCTCGGGACCGTGCGGTCCGTCCGCTCGTAGGCGGCGGCCCCGGGGAGGCCGGTGCTGTCGGGCGTGGCGGTGTCCGGCATTTGCGTACTCCATTGCACTAGTGCATAGTGTTCTTTGTGCTAGGAGAGTATCGGATCAGTGGGCGGCGTGCATCCGACATTGCCGCGAGTGTGGAGCGAGGTGTCGCGTCGGGCGACCTCGCGCCCGGTCATGTCCTGCCGCCCATGCGGGAGTTGGCGACCTTGCTGGGGGTGAATCCGAATACGGTGGCCGCCGCATACCGGACCCTTCGCGAGCGTGGAGTGATCGAGACGGCGGGGCGCCGGGGCAGCCGCGTGCGGCCGCGACCCGCGAGCACGTCGCGTGGATCCCTGCGGGTGGAGGCTCCTCCGGGCGTCCGTGACCTGGGTGACGGTAACCCCGACCCCGCCCTGCTGCCCGGCCTCGGGGAGGCGCTGGCCGCCGCCGCGGATGCGTACGGCCGGGAGCCCGGTCTCTACGGGGACGCGGCGGTGGTCCCCCGCCTCGGGGGCCTCGCGCGGGCCGGCCTGGACGCCGACGGTGTGCCTGCCGGGCCGGTGGCGGTCACCTCCGGGTCCCTCGACGCGATCGAGCGGGTGCTCGCCGCGCACCTCAGGCCCGGTGACGCGGTCGCCGTCGAGGACCCGGGATGGGGCGCGCTGCTGGATCTCGTCCCGGCGCTCGGGATGCGCGTCGTCCCGGTCGCCCTGGACGACGACGGCCCCCTGCCGGGCGAGGTGGAGCGAGCCCTGCGGGACGGTGCCAGGGCTCTGGTGGTCACCGACCGGGCGCAGAACCCGACCGGTGCGTCGGTGAGCAGCCGGAGGGCCGCCGAGCTGCGGTCCGTTCTCGCGGAGCACCCCGGTGTGCTCCTGATCGAGGACGACCACGGCCACGCCATCGTCGACCTGCCGGTGCACCCGCTCGCAGGCATGACGGAGCGCTGGGCCTTCGTGCGATCGGTCTCCAAGGCGTACGGACCCGACCTGCGGCTCGCCGTGCTCACCGGCGACGGGCTCACCGTGGACCGGGTGACGGGGCGTCAGCGGCTGGGGCCCGGCTGGGTCAGCGGGCTGCTGCAGCGAACCGTGGCGCACCTGTGGGCGACAGGGGCCGTCGACACGGCAGTGGTCGCCAACTCCTACGGGCGGCGCAGGGACGCGCTCGTACGGGCCCTGGGGGAGCGGGGCATCGCGGCGTACGGGCGGACCGGGATG
This sequence comes from Streptomyces sp. NBC_01166, assembly GCF_045039765.1. NCBI lineage: Bacteria > Bacillati > Actinomycetota > Actinomycetes > Kitasatosporales > Streptomycetaceae > Streptomyces > Streptomyces sp. NBC_01166. Next base: position 1,415,527 of record NZ_CP108613.1, on the reverse strand, counting down.
AACGTGTGGGTCCCCGTGAGCGACGAGACCGGTGCGGTGGCCCGGATGCTGCACTCGGGCTGGGCCGTGGCCCCGGGGGCCCGGTTCCGTATGGCCTCGCCGCAGGGGGTGCGCCTGACCGTCTCGTCGCTGTCCGCCGCCGACATCGAGCCGCTGGCCGACGCGGTGGCGGCAGCGGCGCCGCCCGCCCGCCCGGTCAGTTACGGCTGAGCGGTCCGCGGGAGGGGGTGCGCCGGCCGGCCCTCCGGACCCGGCCCTGGGTGAGGGCCGCGCCGGCGAGTACCACCAGGGCTCCCACCGGGGTGTTCCAGCTCAACTGCTCGCCGAGCAGGGTCACTCCGGCGGCCGTGGCGATCACCGGGATGAAGTAGGTGACCATCTGCGCCGTCGTGGGGCCGACTTCCTGGACGAGGCCGTACTGCAGGAGGACGGCGAGTCCGGTTCCGAGGGCTCCCAGGGCGACCACCGCGAGTGTGGGCAGCAGCGGGAAGCGTCCGGGAACCGAGGTGAACAGCGGCACGACCAGTGCGAGTTGCATGGTGCCGAGAAAGAGCTGACTGCCGGTCAGCGCGAGGGTGGAGGAGCCCGTCCCCGCCAGGGTGCGACGGACGTAGATCCAGCCGACGGGATAGCTGAGCGAGGCCAGCAGGGCCATCGCCGTACCGGTCACGTCCAGGCCCGAGAACCCCTGCCAGGCGCCCAGCACCGTGAGTACGCCGATGAAGCCCACGCCGAGTCCCGCGACCCGGCGGCGGGTGGGCCGGTCCTCGGAGAGCGCGATGAGGGAGAGCGCCATGCCCCACAGGGGCGAGGTCGCGTTGCAGATCCCGGCGAGGGTGGACGGGATGGTCAGCTCGGCGTACGCGAAGAGCGAGAAGGGCAGGGCGTTGAGGAAGAACGCGGCGACGAACAGGTGGCCCCAGGTCCGGCCGGAGCGGGGCAGCCGCTCGCGGCGCACCGCCATCGCGACGGCGAGAACCGCGGTCCCGGCCAGCAGCCTGCCGAAGGTCACCTGGAACGGGGCGTACCCGTCGGTGCCGACCTTGATCAGCAGGAAGCTGAACCCCCAGATGAGCGACAACGCCGTGAAGCGGACACGCCAGTCCAGGGCCCGTCGCCGCATCGGGGGCGCGGAGGTGGGGATGGCGGAAACAGGCACGGTTCTCGGTGCGGCGGGAGCGCTCATGAGTCAACCATGCCGAGCGAGAAGACGTAGAACAAGTGAGACTTTGTTAGCTTCTTGACGTAGCATTGCTTACATGTTGAATCTGGAGCGCCTGCGGACGCTGGATGCCCTGGCACGGCACGGCTCGGTGAGCGGCGCGGCCGACGGTCTTCACGTCACCACCTCGGCCGTTTCCCAGCAGATGGCCAAGCTGGAACGCGAGGTGGGGCAGCAGCTCCTGGCCAAGAACGGACGGGGGGTCCGCCTCACCGACGCCGGCCGGCTGCTGGCGGACCACGCCGCGAAGATCCTTTCGCAGGTGGCGGTGGCCCAGTCCGACATCGAGGCCCAGCGGGGCCAGGTGGTGGGCGAGGTGCGGCTCGCGGCCTTCCCGACGGCGGCCCGGGGGCTGTTCCCCGCCGCTCTCACGGCACTCCGCGCGGACCATCCGGAGCTCAGGCTGCGTACGACGGAGCTGGAGCCGGAGAGTGGAATCCGGGCGGTGCTCCGGGGGGACGCCGACCTCGCGGTGGTGCTCGACTGGAGCAACAAGCGCCTGCCGGTGCCCGGAGGTCTCGTCAAGGCGGAACTGCTCGACGACGCACCGGACATCGCCATGCCCGTCGGCCATCCCCTCGCCGGCCGGACGGAGGTGGATATCGAGGACTTCGCCGAGGACGACTGGGTCTCCTGGCCCGAGGGGGAATTCTGTTACGACTGGCTGATGTTCACCCTGCGGTCCAAGGGCATCGAGCCGCGCATCGCACACCTCGCAGGCGAGCACCACACCCAACTCGCCCTGATCGCGGCCGGATTCGGCGTATGCGTGGCGCCACGACTGGGGCGGGGGCCGGTGCCGGACGGGGTGAGCCTGGTGCCCGTACGACAGCCGATGCGGCGTCATGTTCACGCGGTGTGGCGCGCGGACGCCGACCGGAGGCCGTCGATCAGGGCCGCAGTGGAGGCTTTGCGTGCGGCCGGCCGGACTCTGCACGCGCCGATTCCCGGAGGCCCGTGACGGTCACTCCCCGGTCGACAGCTTCGTGAAGTCCCAGGACCTGACGGTCTGTGGTGCGATCCGCAGCCAGGCATGCCGGTCGTCGTACGGCATGGAGTCCAGACCGAAATACTTCGACGCGAACAGCCTTTCGGGCGAGTCCAGTTCGGGGCAGTCCTGGCCGGCGCGCGGAACCTCGCCGACGAACGAGACCTCTCCGGCGAGCTCCACACCGCGCAGCTCGCCGTACTCCGTCCCGTCGTCCACCACCACGGCGATCCTCGGGTCGCGCCGCAGCTGGGCCCAGCGCAGGCTCCGGGTGAGGGAGTACAGCCAGACAGAGGTGCCGTCCCACACGAACCAGAGGGCGCCGATGTGCGGCATGCCCTCGGGGGAGACCGTGGCGACCCGGCAGGTCCGCTGTTCCGTGAGGTAGGCGTCCCGTTCCGCGTCGGTCATCATGATCCGACGGCCACGGCGCTGGGCAACGGTCACGGGACGCCTTCCTGAGCTTCGGCCGGTTCCGGAAATCATGGGGCCTCGTCCGTGATCACGCAACGGCCCCGACCGGTGCGGCCTCTCACACCAGGGTGATGGCGCCGCCCTCCACCCGGATCTGCTTCTCCGGCAGCGGCATGGTCGCCGGGCCGCCCGTCGCCTCGCCGGTCGCCGCGTCGAACGTGCTGTTGTGGCACGGGCAGGTGATCACACCGTCGGCGATCCCCTTCACCGCGCAGCCCTGGTGGGTGCACTTCGAGGAGAAGGCCTTGAACTCACCGGCGTTGGGCTGCGTCACCACCACCCCCTGGTCGGCGAAGACGACGCCTCCGCCCTCCGGGATGTCGGCTGTCCGGGCGAGCGGCGCGCCGCCGTTCGCACCGTCCCCCTCCCCGGCCGGTTCGACCGTGTCCGAACCGCCGGAGTCCTTGGATCCGCCGCCGCACGCGGTGAGAGCGACGGCCAGTCCCGTCGCCCCGACCGCGACGACGGCGCGACGCCCTACGTGGATCCGGCTCTCCTGCGATGCGCTCATGCCCAGCTTTCCCTTCGTCGAGTACGAGACGCCGGGTGAGGATGACGTCAGGTGTGGATACGGATCCTCGCAGCCGCGTGTTCAGGCGCGGGGCTGATTCCTCCGCGCCGGCCCGGCGAGGAGCATGCCGAGGTCGACGGCATCGGCCATCGCACGGGTGCCCGCGTCACCGGGGTGCAGGCCGTCCCCGCTGTCGTAGGCCGGATCCAGCGCCAGCGGATCGGTGGCCGATGCGGTGGCCGCCGCGAAGTCGACCACTCCGTCGAAGGCGCCGGAGTGCCGGATCCAGTCGTTGACCGTGGTCCAGGTCGCCTGGCGTTCCGGGGTCCACACGAACGACCCGCGGAAGGGCAGCAGGGTGCCGCCGTACACCGGGACGCCCTTGGCGCGCACCTTCTCGATGAACGTCCGGTACCCGGCGACGATGTCCTCGGCGGACGCGCCGAAGCCGATGTCGTTGATGCCCTCCTGCAGGATGACGGCCCGCACGCCGCTCTGGCCGAGCGCGTCGCGCTCCACGCGCGAAATGCCCGACGGGCCGTAGTAGGGCTCGCCGTCCCGCTCGGCGATGAGGCGGTTGCCGCCCAGCCCCGCGTTGACCACGGCGAGCGTGCGCCCCGTCCGGTCCCGCAGTCGACGGGCGAGGTGGTCCGGATAGCGCTGGTCGGCATTGCCGGTGGTGCTCGCGGTATCGGTGACGGAGTCCCCGAACGTGACCACGGCACCGGCGGTACGGGCGCTCCCGCGTATGTCGACGCCGCTCACCAGCATCCAGCACGGGGTGTCCGAGTAGGGAGTGCCCGACGTGTCGCCGGCCGCGTCCCCCGCGGCGAGGTAATTCCCCTGGGCGGTGAACGGATGATTGGTCACCGGGCCCGTGGCCTCGTCCACGTGCACGCTGACCAGCAGCTTGGACAGGGCCTCCACCCGCATCGGTACGGGGTCACTGAAGAGGTCCTCACCCGCTGCGATCGTGGTGTCCCGGCGGCCGTCGAAGGTCAGGGCGCGCAGTGTGCCCGGCACGGCTGCGGCCCCGGACCGCTGGAGCGCGACCGTGACACGGTCCACGCTCACCGGCCGTGTGCCGAAGGTGTTGGCGAGCCGGACCCGGACGCCTGCACCGCCGGCGCTGACGAAGAGCACGTTGCGGACGGTCTGGTTCTCCAGCCCCGACCCGGCGGGGCAGGTGCTGCCTGGGATCGCACTGCCGGCCACCTGGCTCGCACCCCAGGCGGCGACCCACTTCCCGCCCGGGCCGTGGGCGGAGGCGTGCGGCACCTGTGTGACGGAGAGGGCGACGGCGCTCACGGTGGCGAGGGCCAGTCGCATGGTGGCGGAGGGGCGTAAGTGCATCGGCGTACTCCTTCGTGCGGTGCGTCGACGGCGGCGCCCTGCACCGCCTCTGAGGGGTCCGGCAACGTTGTCACCCGGCCGGACGAGTCTGCTGTCATGCAGCAGACCGGAGCCGGCGCGGGGGCACAAGGGCTGTTCGAGTCAGGTGGGAACACCTGGTGTCCGACTGCCACCCGCGCCGGTTCTCCGCAGCCCGGCGCTCCGCCTCAGCCGCGCAGGCGTACCGGCAGCGCCCTCACGCTGTTGCCCACGAAGGAGGCGTGGCGCGGCAGTTCGGCCTCCGGGACGGCGAGATCCAGATCGGGGAAGCGCGCGAACAACTGCGCGAGCGCCGCAGTGCCCTCCATCCGGGCCAGCGGGGCGCCCATGCAGTAGTGCGCGCCATGCCCGAGCGAGAGGTGCCGGGTCCCGCTGTCACGGGTGATGTCGAACCGGTCGGCATCCGGGCCGTGGGCCTTCCTGTCGCGGCCCGCCGCGGAGTAACCGGCCAGCACCGGGGTCCCCTTGGGGATGACGGTGCCGTCTAGCGTCAGATCGCGGGTCGGGTAGCGGAACGGGAAGTAGCTGACCGGGCTGTCCCAGCGCAGCGTCTCCTCCACCACGTCCTCCCAGCTCGCCCCGCCCGACCGGACAAGGTCGAGCTGGTCCCGGTGGGCACACAGGGCGCGTACGGCGTTGGTGATCAGATTGAGCGTCGTCTCGTGTCCGGCGATGATCGTGAGCATCAGGGTGCCGATCAGCTCGTGCGGGCCCAGCCGGTCGCCGTCGGCCTCCCGGGCCGCGATCAGCGCGCTGATGAGGTCGTCCCCGGGGTTCTCCGTGCGGGCGGCCGCCACCGCGCCGAGTACCTCCACCATCTCCCGGTTGGCCGCCATGGCCTCCGCGGGGGCTATGTCGGTGGCGACGATGCGGTTGGACAGGTGGTGCAGCCGGTCGTGGTGTTCGGCGTCCACGCCCAGGAGTTCGCAGATGACACCCATGGGCAGCGGCAACGCGAAGTGCGCGCGCAGGTCGGCGACACCGTCACCGGCGGCCGCGGCCCGGTCGAGACCGTCCAGGAGCGAGGCCGTCAACGCCTCCACACGTGGCCGGAGTTCCTCCACCCGGCGCGCGGTGAAGGCCTTGCTCATCAGGGACCGCAGCCGTCGGTGGTCCGCTCCGTCGGCGGTCGTCATCCCCTGCACCGTCGCGAACGTCTTCAACGGCCAGCCGTCGGCGATCTCACCCGCTTGGAGCGCCGCGAAGTGCTGCGCGTCCTTGGCGACTTCGGGGTGCGCTAGGAACTCCTTGAGGGCGTCATGTCCCAGGACCGCCATGCCCTCCACCCCGCCGGGCAGGATCACTGCGGTGACAGCGCCCTGGGACAGCAGGCGGGCGTTGGCCGCGTGCGGGCAGCCCCCGGACGGGTCCATGCGGTGCGGGCTGCCGGGTGAGGAGTTCACCGGTGACGTGTTCAACTGGGCTCCTTCTCGAAGAATGCTTCCAACTGCTCGCGTGACAAGCGGATGATGCCAGTGGTGACCCGGTGCCGCGCGGGTGGGTGTTGACATGGCCACAGTCGAAGTTCATAGTTTCATTGTTGGCGAACTATTAAATGAAACTGGAGTGGCTGTGACCCGGGCGCCTCGGCTCGTCCGGGTGCTCCCCGTGAGAAGGAAGGAATGAGCCGTTGGACCGCTACGGGGTGACGATCCCGCTCCAGACCGTTCCTCTGTCCGCACACCGTCGCATCATCGAGGAGCTCCCCGATCTCGGCTACACGGACGCCTGGACCGGCGAGGCCGCGGGCTACGACGGCTTCACCCCGCTCGCGCTGGCCGCCGCATGGGCGCCGGAGCTGAGGGTGGGAACCGCCGTGCTGCCGGTGCAGACGCGCGGCCCGGCCCTGCTGGCGATGACGGTGGCGACGCTGGCGGAGGCCGCGCCCGGGCGGGTCGTGGTCGGGGTGGGATCCTCGGGGCCTCCGTTCGTCACGCGCATCAACGGCATCCCCTTCGAGCATCCCTACCGAAGGGTCCGCGACACGGTGCGCTTCCTCAAGGCGGCCCTGAACGGGGAGTACGTGTCGGGAGACTTCGACTCGTTCAGCATCGAAGGCTTCCGCGTCGCCTCCGTGCCCGACCCGGCACCTCCGGTCCTCATCGGTGCCCTGCGGCCGCAGATGCTGCGGCTCGCCGGGCGGGAGGCCGACGGACTCGTCACCAACTTCCTCGCCGTGGACGATCTTCCTCAGGTGATGGAGGCGATGGGTCCCGAGGGCAAGGCGAAGGAAGTGGTCGCGCGGATCTTCGTCTGCCCCACCCGGGACAAGGGCTACGCCCGGGCGCAGGGCCGGGCGATGCTGGGCGCGATCCTCAACGCGCGGACCTACTCGGCCTTCCACGACTGGCTCGGACGGGGCGAGGTGCTGGAGCCCTCCAGGCGGGCCTGGGCTGCCGGTGACTTCAGAGGCGCCGCCGCAGCCGTACCGGACCGGCTCGTGGACGAACTCCTCGTCCACGGCAGCCCGGAGGAGTGCCGCGCGCATGTGGAGCGCTACGTCGAGGCCGGTGTGGTCACACCGCTGCTCGCCGTGAGCCCCGCGCCCGAATTCGGTGCCGGCCCCGACGGCATGCTGCGTGCCCTGCGGGCCCTGGCGCCCGTTTCCTGAACCGGCTGTCGGCGCCGGCCGCCGCCCGGCCACTCACTTGACTTCGAGGATCTTGGCGATCAGACGGGTGAGTGTCTTGCGCTCCGCGGGCGTGAGTGCCTGGAAGGCGCGGTCCAGAAGGCGCGGCACCCCGCTCTCGACCTCGGCCAGGGCGACCAGCCCGTCCGCCGTCAGCGTGATGGCGTTGGCCCGCCGGTCCTTGGGGTGCCGTTCGCGGCGTACCAGCCCCGAGTCCTCCAGGCCGTCGATGCAGCCGACCATCACGCTGCGGTCGATGCGCAGCTGCTCGCTCAGCTCCTGCTGCGAACAGGGCCCCACGTCGCTGAGCATCTTCAGCACCAGGTGCTGAGCCGCCGAGACCCTGTAGTCGGTGAGTTCGACGTCGATGGCGCGGGCCACCACGGTCGTGGCCCGGCACATGGCGATGTCCGGACGGTCGAGGGCGAGTGTGGAGAAGTAGTGCCGGCGTGCGCTGTCGTCGGCAGCCCTGCTCGGCGAGGTCCGGCGGGTTCGCGGCGGGTTGGTCGTCATCCGGGCTCCCTCGTGTGCAGCTGCTGTCATCCTGACCGCTGCATAGTGGGTGTCAAGATTATTTTTCTTTCTACTTTATGGTCAAGTCTAACGCGTGCGCGGCCGTATACACGGTGGGCGGCACCGCCGCCGTGGACGGCCGAAGTGCGGCCGGGCTCCTCGAGCCCGTCGCCGCACTCCGGTCCGCGATCAGATGTGTTCCGCCGTCACCAGTCCACGGGAAGGGCCTTGGGGCGCAGGGTCAGCAGTCCGCCGATCCACTCCACTTGCTCCGCGGGAACGGCCAGACGCAGCGAGGGAAGGCGCTTCGCGAGCGTCCCGAAGGCCGACTGGAGTTCCACCCGGGCGACGCCGACGCCAGGGCAGTAGTGGTGGCCGTGCCCGAAGGCGAGGTGCGTGGTGTCGGTGCGGGTGAGGTCCAGCGTCTCCGGTGCGGAGACCCGCCTGGTGTCACGGCCGGCCGCGTGCATCACCGGGATGACGCCCTCGCCCTTGGCCACCTTGGTGCCGGCGAGCTCGACGTCCTCCGTCGCGATGCGCATGAAGCCGATCTCGGAGGGAGGCGCGTAGCGCAGGAGTTCCTCGGTGGCCCCGGGGAGCAGGTCGGGGTTGTCGACCAGCAGGCGCCACTGGTCGGGGTGGCGCAGCAGCTGGAACAGGCTGCGCGAGATCGCGCTCACGGTCGTGTCGTGGCCGGCGACGAGCAGGTTGATGCCCAGCCAGACCAGCTCACGCTCGTTCAGCCGGTCGGCGTCGTCGCGGGCCGTGATGAGGGTGCTGAGCAGGTCCTCACCCGGCTCCTCGCGGTGCTGGGCGATCAGCCCGGCCACGTACGCGGCGGACTCCTCGCGGGCGGCCAGCCGTTCCTCGGGCGTGTGCGCGGTGATGCTGACCAGCCGGTCCGTCCACTTCTGGAGCTTCGCGCGGTCCTCGACCGGGGCGCCCACCATCTCGCAGATGACCCAGATGGGCAGCGTGGCCGCGAAGTCGTGGTGCAGGTCGGCGGGACGGGGTCCGGCGATCAGCTGGTCGATCAGCTCATGGGCTATCTCCTCGATCCTGGCCCGCCACAGCTCGGCCTTGCGCGGGGTGAACGCGGGGGCGATGAGCCTGCGCAGCCGGGTGTGGTCCTGGCCCTCCTGGTTGAGGAGGTTGTAGGGGTTGTCCGAGAAGTCCTCGCCGCTGACCGTGCGGACCGCCCCGGGCTCGCGCAGGGCCGCACGGGACAGCCGCCGGTCGGACATGGCGGCCACGACCTCGTCGTAGCCGGTGACCATCCACGCGGCGTCACCGCTGGGCAGTCGGACGCGGGAGACCGGGCACTTCGCGCGCAGTTCGGAGTACTTCTCCGGGGGTTCGCCGAGGGGGCCCAGGGGGAGCGGGTACTGGGTGAGCGAGTCGTCGGACATACTGTCGTTCCCTTTCAGACGGTTCGGGAAGGGGCGGCTTCGGTAGTCGCGGGAGGGGCGGCGGCCGATGGCCTGGCGGGGGCCGGGGGAGGCGCGGACCCGCCCCGGGCTGAACCGAGCAGGCGCATCGCGGGACGTTCGACGCAGACGTGCAGCGCCCAGGAGATCAGCAGTGACAGGGCGAACGCGGCCGCGAGCAGGCCGAACACCGTGGGTGTCGACCAGGTGCGGCCCTCGCCCAGCAGCCGGTGCCCGTGCTGGAGGAGCAGTCGGTGGACGAGGTAGAAGGCGAAGGACCATTCCCCCAGTCGGACGGCCACGGGGCGGGCCAGTACCGAGGCCGTCCCGCGGATGTCCTTCTGGGCGACGGCTGCGATGAGCAGCCCGATGGGCACGACGGTCACGCTGGTCAGCCCGTACAGGAAGGGGAGCTGGAGCGAGACCGCGTAGGCGACGAGGACGAGCGCGGCGGCGGGCAGGACCGGGACGGGGACGGTGCGCCCGGACAGCAGCATCCTGGCCAGGAACATGCCGAAGCAGAATTCCAGCAGGCGGCCCACCGGGATCACGTACACGAACCAGAACTGCCACTCGGAGCCGGAACCGAACGGCAGCGGCGGGGAGTCCGGCAACAGCTCGGCCAGCAGTGGCAGCACGGGAACCAGGAGTGCTGTGACGGTCGCCCACACCCACAGGCGGCCGGCCTCGACGCGTCGCAGGGCCCGCAGCAGGAACGGGAAGAGCAGGTAGAAGAAGACCTCGCAGGACAGTGACCAGCTCACGTCGTTGAGGCTGGAGAAGACGTCGCGGTCGGGGAACCAGGTGTGCAACAGGAACAGGTTCGGGAGCGCCTGGCGCAGCTGTGCCGGTGCGCCGGCCGCGGCCACCAGGACGAGGGCGACGGCCCAGGTGACGATGTGCAGCGGATAGACCTTGGCGGCCCGCCGCCGCCAGAAGCCCGGCACCGTGTCCCGGGGGCGGGCGGACCACGTCAGGACGAACCCGCTGAGGACGAAGAAGAAGCTCACGCCCAGCCATCCCGCGTTCATGACCGTGTCCGCGTACGCCTGGCCGAAGCCGGTGTCGCTGAACGGCGCCTCCAGGGAGGCATGGAAGGCGAAGACGAACAGAACGGCGATGAAGCGCAGGCCCGTGAGGGACGGGAGTCGGGACAGGCCCGACGGCCCGCGCGGATCCGTGGTCATGAAGGCACTCCGGATCTAGAAGGCCAGTATTCTAAAGTTCGCTAAGTATCGAATCATATGGTGAACTGCCCTGACAAGCAAGGGAGTTGGGGCTGTACAGGCTGACGGGGCGAGGCCGGCGAGCGGCCGCGCCCCGGCGCCCAGGTGCTACTGCGTTCTCACGCCGCCTTCTCGACCGCCTGATGGGCGTGGGCGACGGCCTGGAGGCGATTCTTCACGCCGAGTTTGCGGAGAATATTGGAGACGTGGAATTTCACGGTCTTTTCGCTCAGGTAACACGCCCTGGCAATCTCCGCGTTGGACCGCCCCGCGGCCACATGGGAGTAGACCTCCCTCTCACGCGTGGTGAGCCGGTCCAGGGGTGAGGTGGTGCCGGGGGTGAAGAAGGGGAGATGGGGCAGTATTCCGTCGATGATTTGGACCGCTATTCCGTGGGGGAGGAACACCTCTCCCCGTGCGATCGAATGCACGGCGTCCACCAGGTCGTCGAGCGGTGCGTCATGGCAGACGAAGGCGCGGACGCCCGACCGCAGGTACGCGACGATGCGCTCGATGGTCGGCTCCTGTGTCACCAGCACGACTCCGGCCCGTCGCTGCCGGGTCTCCGAGGCCTGCCACGGCCGGGCGGCGGCGATGACCTCGGGGGGAGATAAGGAAGGGTCGTCCTCCACCAGGAGGACGTCGGCCTGTGGCCTGGGTTCCCGTCCTTCCGGCCCGGGCCGGCCGGGGCTGATGACGCTCATGCCTGGTGTCGAGTGCAGGGCGGCGGCGATTCCGGCAGACAGGATCGAAGGACCTCTGGGCGCAGCGACGCGTATCGGCGTTCCGGTGCGGTGGGTGGCGCAGTCGATCATTGATCCCCCTGTGGATGGCTTCGCGGAGCTGCTGCTCGCGGCGGCGACCGGAGTACTGCGGGACACTGGCCGCGAGGCGTGCGGCTGGCAGATGCTAACCCGATAACCGTCTTGCATTCAATGATTTTCGGCCAGACATAACCTTGTAACATTCGCTCCGTCGCGCATTCCGCCGCTGGTCACGGGGAAATCGGTTCGCGACACCGCTTTGCAGTGCGGCGCCCCTCTGCGCACTCATACGGAACCATCTATTCCTCCTGGTCTTCGGCCCAGGTAGAGACTGGCCGCTCGGCGGAAGCCCGGAGCACGGCCGATCACAGAGGCTGGGCGCATGCCAAATCGATTTGCGTCGGAGAGTGCCCTGTGACCGCACAGACCCACGACGTCGGGATCGAACTCGACGGTCGATCGCTCACCCTGCGCGACGTCGTACGACTGGCCCGCCCGCCCAGGGAGGGCGTGGCCCCCACCGTGGCGCTGGCATCCCGGGCGGTGGACGCCGCGGAGCGGAGCGTGCGGCTGCGCAACCGGCTGATCGCCGACCGGAAGCCGATCTACGGTGTGACCACGGGCTTCGGGGACAGCGTCACCAACCAGATCAGCCCTGAGCGCGCTGCTCATCTGCAACGGAACCTGATTCGCTATCACCTCAACGGCACGGGCCCGGAAGCCGCGGACGACGTGGTCCGCGCCACCTTCCTGATCCGCGCCAACGCACTGGCCCGCGGCAACTCCGGAATCCGCCCCCTGGTGATCGAGCGGTTGCTCGCCCACCTGGACGCGGACATCCTGCCGCGTGTACCCGAGAGGGGCTCCCTGGGGGCCAGCGGGGACCTGGTGCCGCTCTGTTACGTGGCCTCCGTCCTGCTCGGCGAGGGCGACGTGCTCTACGGCAAGCGGATCGTGCCGGCCTCCGAGGCCCAGCGGGAGGCGGGCATCGCGCCCCTCGACCTGGAGGCCAAGGAGGGGCTGGCGCTCATCAACGGAACGTCGTTCACCACCGCGTTCGCCGTCCTCGCCGCGCACGACGCCGTGAGCATCGCCCGGACCGCCGAGATCGTCACCGCGTTCATCAGCGAGGCGCTGTTGGGCAACGCCTCCCACTTCGCCGCGTTCCTGCACGACGCCAAGCCCCACCCCGGCCAGGTCGCGACGGCCAGGGAAGTGCGGCGGATGACCGCGGAGTCCGGGCTCTCCACGACGTACGAGGAGATCCTGGACGGGACGGACCCGCTGCACGACGACTACCGCAGGCTCGAACAGCGCATCCAGGACCACTACTCGGTGCGCTGTGCTCCGCATGTCATCGGTGTCCTCCGCGACACCCTCACCTGGGTCGAGCAGTGGCTGACCACGGAGATCAACGCCTCCACGGACAACCCGCTCTTCGCGGTCGAGGAGGAGCGGGTGCACCACGGCGGCAACTTCTACGCCGGACACGTCGCCCAGGCGATGGACAGTCTCAAGATCGCCACCGCGAACGTGGCCGACCTCCTGGACCGGCAGCTGGCGCTCGTCGTGGATCCGAAGTTCAACGCGGGGCTGCCGGCCAACCTCGTACCCCCCTCACTGAGCGACGAGGCCGGACTGCACCACGGATTCAAGGGCATGCAGATCGCCGCCTCCGCCATCACCGCCGAGGCCCTCAAGACCGCCGCTCCGGCCAGTGTGTTCTCCCGCTCCACCGAAGCCCACAACCAGGACAAGGTGAGCATGGGCACCCTTGCCGCGCGCGACGCCCGCACCGTGAACGAACTGACGAGCCAGGTCGCGGCGATCGCCCTGCTCGCCGGCGCCCAGGCCATCGACCTCAGGGGACGCGAGAACGCGGCTCCCTGGGTCCGGCGCGTGCACGAAGTCGTGCGCGCCCACGTCCCGTTCACCGACGGCGACCGGCGCATGGACGGAGACATCGCCGCGGTCGGCGAGCTCATTCTCGACGGCAGCCTGGCCCGTGCGGCCGGCTTCACCTCCGACAAGGACACCGATGTTGCTGCTGCGTGACTCCCACATCGAGCACACACTCCTGGCCACCGCCCGGGCGCACACCGATCTCGTCCGTGACAGCCACGCGGGCACCCCCGAACCCGGCGCGCTGGGCAGGAAGTTCTCCGCCACCCTGGAGGCCGCAACCGACTCCGGCCTCTACGAGCGCGACACGCTCGCGGACCTCACGAAGAAGGCACAGGCGACGGCCCCGGAGACGGTCATCGCGGACCTCCTGCCCCAGCTGCCGTTCCTGCCCAAGCAGAGCCTGAGCTCCGGCGGACACAAGGCGTTCACCCGTGACCTGTCGGAGTTCCTCCACTACTACGAGTCGTCCGGCACGACGGGCAACCCGGTCGCGGCGCCGAAGGCCCTGGACGACCTGATCGTGAACACCATCAACATCGGGGAGCAGTGGGCCCGCATCCTCGACCGGAGCGACCGGGCGCTCATCCTGATCAACGCCCCCTTCGCCCCCGCGGCCTACCAGTTCGAGAAGGTCCTCGAATATCTCCAGGTGATGTCCCTGCGGCCGTGGGTGGACAACATCACGGGTGACTACACCCGGGTGCTGCGACTGACCCGCGAACTCGGTGTCAACGTCTTCGTAGGGCCTCCGTCCCGCCTCCTGGAGATGATCCAGTTCGCCTACCGCAACGACGAGCCGGTGCCCGCCTTCGACAAGCTCCTGCTCATGGCCGAGCAGACGGGGCCGGGATTCATCCGGCACCTGGAGCGGCTGACCGGGGCCAAGGCCTACTCCGCCGCCTACGGCTCCTCGGAGACCGGCACCACCGCCATCACCTGCGAACAGGGCAACCTCCATCTCCAGACGCAGAGCTACGTCCTGGAACTGACCGACGACACCGGGACCCGGTTCATCGAGGGCAGCCCCGACCGCGGTGAACTCGTCGTCACCACCCTCGACATGCAAGCGAGGCCACTGCTGCGGTACCGCACGGGCGACCTTGTCGAGATCCCTGGAACGCCCTGCCCGTGCGGGGTGGCCACCCCGCTGCTGCGCACCCTCGGACGCTCCCAGGACCTGATCGTGCTGGAGGGCAACGGCATCCGGCAGAACGACTTCGAGGCCGGCCTGTGGCCGGAGGAGCACACCGGCCCGACCGTCCTGAACTACATGCTGGTGATCCGCGGTACGGCCATCGTGTGCCTGGCCACCACCGACGTACCCGTCGACGAGGCCTGGTCACGCGCGACCGCCGAACGCATCGGCGGCCTGTTCCCGGGCTACGAGCTGGTGCTGCGCCCGGTGGAGACGCTCCCGCCGCTCGCCTCCCTCGGCCAGTACCTCGGCTGGAAGCTGTCGAGGGTCCTCGACCTCAACGACGCGCGCAACTGGGACCGGCTGCCCGCCCCGATCCGGGGCGTGGTGGAGGCGAGCCTCGCCGGCTTCGCCACAGCCTCCGAGAAGTGAGGAGCTCACGCACATGTGCGGCATAGCAGGCTGGTTGGACTGGGAACGTGACATGACCGGTCAGGTCGCCACCGTCTCCCGGATGGCCGAGACACTCGCCCTGCGCGGCCCGGACGACGCCGGAGTGTGGAGTGCTCCCAGCATCGGACTGGGGCATCGCAGGCTCGCGGTCATCGACGTGGACCACGGGCAGCAGCCCATGGTCGCCCGCGGGGAGGACGACGGCCGGGAGCTCGCAGTGGTCTCCTTCAGCGGCGAGATCCACAACTTCCGGGAGATCCGGGCTGAGTTGACCACCCGCGGGCATCGCTTCCGTACCGGCACGGACACGGAGGTGATCCTGGCCTCGTACCGTGAGTGGGGCGAGTCCGCCGTCACCCGGTTCGCCGGAATGTTCGCCTTCGCGCTCTGGGACGTCACGCGGGAGACGCTGCTGCTGGCACGTGATCCGCTGGGCGTGAAACCCCTCTACTACGCGGAACACGCGTCGGGCGTGATCTTCGGATCCGAGCCCAAGGCACTGTTCGCCAGCGGGCAGGTCGCCCCGGAGGTCGACGCGGAGGGGCTGGTCGACGTCTTCACGGTGGCGGCCAAGCGCCCCGGGGACGCCGTCTTCCGCACCCTGCGCGAAGTGAAGCCGGGTCACCTGATCCGCTTCGACCGGCGGGGCGCGAGGCCGCACCGCTACTGGGAGTTGCGCAGTGCGCCGCACGAGGACGACGTCCCGACCACCGTCGCCCGCGTCCGCGAGTTGCTCGACCGGGCGGTCTCCGAGCAGATCGAGGCCGACAGGCCCCTGGGCGCCCTGCTCTCGGGCGGCATCGACTCGAGCGCGATCACGGCCCTGGGCGCGGGCGTGTTGTCCGCCAACGGCCTCGACCCGCTGGCGACGTACTCGGTCGACTTCGAAGGCAGCGAGGAGGAGTTCACCGCTGACGCGCTGCACGTCTCCCGGGACGCGCCGTTCGTGCAGGCGGTCGTCGGGCACCTCGGTACCAAGCACACCGAGGTCCTGGTGGAGCCGGCCTCGCTGCTCCACGAGTCACGGACCACCCTGCGGGCCCGCGACATCCCCGGCGTGGGCGACCTGGACGTGTCCCTCTATCTGCTCTTCCGCGAGGTGAGCAGGTACCTGACGGTCGCCCTGTCCGGCGAGGGCGCGGACGACGCGTTCGGTGGTTACCCCTGGTTCGTCTCCGAGGCCCGGAAGCCCACGAACGGCTTCCCCTGGTCGGCCGGCGTCCAGGACCGCAACGCCGTCCTCTCCGGCCACCTGCGCGGCAGCCTGGACCTGCACGAGCGCCTCGACGCCCGGTACGAGGAGGCGCTGGGCGAGGTGCCCCACCTCGAGGGCGAGACCGGAACGGACCGGCGGATGCGCGAGGTGTACTACCTCCAGCAGACCCGCTTCCTGCCGTTCCTCCTCGACCGCAAGGACCGGATGAGCATGGCCAACGGCCTGGAGGTCCGCGTCCCGTTCTGCGACCACCGCCTGGTCGACTACGTGTGGAACGTGCCATGGCAGGTCAAACGCCTCGGTGACCAGGAGAAGGGCCTGCTCCGCAGCGCGGTCGAGGACCTGCTGCCCGCCGAGGTCGTGCACCGGCCCAAGAGCGGATTCCCCGTCGGAAAGGGTTCCGAGTACCTGGACTCCGTCCGCGACGCGGTCTCGGACATGATCGGCGACCCGGGCTCGCCCGCCATGCAACTGCTGGACGCGGCGACGCTGCGCGCCATGGTCGACAACAAGGACTGGTTCAACGGCGCGTTCACGCCGCCTCCCATCCTGCCCCGGGCGCTCCAACTCGACAGCTGGCTGCGTGACTACGACGTGCGGGTGGTCCTGTGACACGCCGTCTGTTCACCTCCGAGTCCGTGACCGAGGGACACCCCGACAAGATCGCCGACCAGATCAGCGACACCATTCTCGACGCGCTGCTCAAGGAGGACCCCACCTCCCGCGTCGCCGTCGAGACCCTGATCACCACCGGGCTGGTGCACGTGGCCGGAGAGGTCACGACCAAGGCCCGTGTCCCGATCCCGCAGCTGGTCCGGGACAAGATCCTCGAGATCGGCTACGACTCGTCGGCGAAGGGCTTCGACGGAGCCTCCTGCGGCGTCACGGTGTCGATCGGCGCGCAGTCGCCGGACATCGCGCAGGGCGTGGACACGGCGGACAAGGCCGGCGTCGGGGACGAGCTGGACCGGCAGGGCGCCGGCGACCAGGGCATCATGTTCGGCTACGCGACCGACGAGACGCCGACCCTGATGCCGCTGCCGATCTTCCTGGCGCACCGCTTGTCCAAGCGCCTGGCCGGCGTACGGAGGAACGGCACCGTCCCCTACCTGCGTCCGGACGGCAAGACGCAGGTCACCATCGAGTACGACGGCGACAAGGCGGTCCGACTGGACACCGTCGTGGTGTCCTCGCAGCACGCGTCCGGCGTGGACCTGGACTCCCTGCTGGCCCCGGACATCCGGAAGCTCGTCGTGGAGCCGGAGCTCAGGGCGCTGCTCGACGAGGGCATCAAGCTGGACACCGAGGGCTACCGCCTCCTGGTCAATCCGACCGGCCGCTTCGAGATCGGCGGCCCGATGGGCGACGCGGGCCTCACCGGCCGCAAGATCATCATCGACACGTACGGCGGCATGGCCCGCCACGGTGGCGGCGCGTTCTCCGGCAAGGACCCGTCCAAGGTCGACCGCTCGGCCGCGTACGCCATGCGCTGGGTCGCCAAGAACGTCGTCGCCGCAGGCCTCGCCTCGCGCTGCGAGGTCCAGGTCGCCTACGCGATCGGCGTGGCCCGGCCGGTGGGTCTGTTCGTCGAGACCTTCGGCACCCACCGGATCGGGACCGAGCGGATCGAGAAGGCGATCGGTGAGGTCTTCGATCTCCGCCCGGCGGCGATCATCCGGGACCTGGGTCTCCTGCGTCCGATCTACGCCCGGTCCGCCGCTTACGGCCACTTCGGCCGCAGGCACCCCGACTTCACCTGGGAGCGCACGGATCGCGCGGCGGCGCTCCGGAAGTCGGCGGGGGTGTGAGGTGCGCACAGCGGTCACAGGTTCCATCGCCACCGACCATCTGATGCACTTCCCGGGCCGGTTCACCGAACAGCTCGTGCCGGACGCGCTCGACCACGTGTCGCTCTCCTTCCTGGTCGACGAACTGCACATCCGCCAGGGCGGCGTCGCCTCCAACATCGCCTTCGGCCTCGGCGGCCTCGGCCTGCGGCCCGTGCTCGTCGGGGCCGTCGGACGCGACTTCGAGGACCACCGCGAACGGCTCGCCCGCCATGGCGTGGACACGGGCTCGGTGCACGTGTCGCAGGACCGGCACACGGCGCGGTTCCAGTGCACCACGGACGACGACGGGAACCAGATCGCCTCGTTCTACGCCGGCGCGATGAGCGAGGCGGCGGCGATCGACATCCGCGCGGTGGTGGAACGCGCAGGCGGCGTGGGCCTCGTCCTGATCGGGGCGAACGACCCTGAGGCCATGCTGCGGCACACCCAGGACTGCCGTGCGGCAGGACTGCCCTTCGCCGCCGACCCGTCGCAGCAGCTCGCACGGCTCGACGGCGAGACGATCCGGGACCTGGTGACCGGCGCCGGCTTCCTCTTCACCAACGAGTACGAGAACACCCTGCTGCTCCGCAAGACGGGCTGGACCGAGACGGACGTGCTCGCCAGGGCCGGCACCTGGATCACGACGCTGGGCGAGAAGGGCTGCCGGATCCAGCGGAGGGGTGAGCCACCCGTCGAGGTCGCGGCGGTGCCCGTGGCCGAACCGCGGGACCCCACCGGCGTCGGCGACGGGTTCCGCGCCGGTTTCCTCGCGGCGGTCGCAGGAGGGCTCACCCCGACCCGGGCCGCCCAGCTCGGCTGCGCGGTGGCCGCCGTCGTACTGCGCGCGGTCGGGGCGCAGGAGTACCGGCTGGACCACGCGGAGCTGCTGACGCTGTGCGCTTCGGCTTACGAGCCCGAGGCGGCACAGGAGCTGGCGCGCTTTCTCGGCCGGACCGGTGGGGAGGTGTCGTGACACCACGGGGCACGTCACCGGACGGGGTGCGCCGCCTGCTGGCCGAGGGGCGCACCCTCTACTCCTTCGAGATCTTCCCGCCGAAGTCGCCGAAGTCGCCGAAGCCGCTGATTTCACCGCAGACTTCGCCGGGCGAGCGGGCCCTGTGGCAGACCTTGCGCGAGCTGGAAGCCGTACGGCCCGCATTCGTCTCCGTCACCTACGGTGCCGGCGGATCCTCCCGGGACCGGACGATCGCTCTCGCCGAGCGCATCGCGCAGGACACCACGCTCCCCGTCGTCGCCCATCTCACGGCCGTCGGGCACTCCGTGGCCGAACTCCGCCGGATCATCGGGCAGTACGCGCACGCCGGAGTCCGTGACCTCCTCGTCCTGCGCGGGGATCCGCCGTCCGACCCCCGAGGGCCCTGGGTCCCGCACCCCGAAGGGCTGCGCCACGCCGCCGAACTGGTGGGCCTGGTACGGGAATCCGGTGACTTCGGCATCGGCGTCGCCGCGTTTCCCGAGCGGCACCCCCGCTCGCGGGACTGGGAGGACGACATCGGCCACTTCGTGGCGAAGGCGAGGGCCGGAGCCGACTTCGCGATCACCCAGATGTTCTTCCGGCCCGAGGACTACTTCAGGCTCCGCGACCGGCTCGACGCGGCGGGCTGCACCATCCCGGTGATCCCGGAGATCATGCCCGCCACGCGCTTCGGGCAGCTGGCGCGATTCGCGGAGCTGAGCGGCGCCACGGTCCCGGCGGACCTGGCCCGCCGCCTGGAGGAAGCGGGTGACGACGCCGCCGAGGGCCACCGCATCGGGGTCGCCCACGCCACCGGGATGGCCCGGCAGCTGCTCGACCAGGGCGCCCCCGGTCTGCACTTCATCACCCTCAACCGTTCCACGGCGACGCTCGACATCTACCGCGGGCTCGGCCTGCCCGAACCCCGTCGTGAGACGCAGGTCGCCGCCGTAGGAGGAGCCGACCGTGGAACGTACTGAGCAGACTGCCGCGGAGGGTGGCGCCGAGTGCGACGTGTACGTCGTGGGCACGGTGTTCCAGGACATCGTCTTCACCGGACTGGAAGGCGCCCCGGTCAAGGGAGCCGAGTCCTGGGCCCGCGGCATGGGGTGCAGCCCCGGAGGCGTGGCCACCACGGCGACGGCACTGGCCCGGCTCGGCCTGCGCGCCATGCTGTGCGCGGCGTTCGGCGACGACGAGTACGGCGACCACTGCTGGGTGGACCTCTCCGCCGACGGGGTCGATCTGTCGACATCGCGCAGACCGGCGGGCTGGCACTCCCCGGTGACGGTCTCGTTCGCCTACGACGGGGAACGCACCATGGTCACCCATGGGCACGAGGCCCCGGCCGAGGAGCGGTTTCCCCCGCGCCGCCCGCCCCGCAGCCGCGCCTGCGTCACGGGCCTCGCTCCCGGGGAGGACGCGGAGTGGCTCCGCCGGGCGGCGGAGGACGGCAGCCTGGTGTTCGCCGACACCGGGTGGGACGCCACGGGACGCTGGTCCGTGTCAGACCTCGACGGGCTCCGTCACTGCCACGCCTTCCTGCCGAACGTCGCCGAGGCGACGCGGTACACCAGAACCGACAGCGCGCGGGCGGCCGCCCGCGCCCTCGCCGAGGTCGTTCCGGTCGCCGTGGTGACCATGGGCGCCCAGGGAGCCGTCGCCTGCGACGGACGCACCGGCGAGGAGGCGGTCGTCCCCGCGGTCCCGGTCGACGCCCTGGACCCCACCGGCGCGGGCGACGTGTTCCTGGCCGGTTTCGTCTTCGCGACCCTGGCCGACTGGCCCCTGGCCGACCGCCTCGCGTTCGCCGACCTCTGCGCGGCACTGTCCGTCGCGGAGTTCGGCGGGGCTCACTCGGCACCCGGCTGGTACGAGATCACGCGGTGGTGGTCCGGGCTGAGAGACGGGGACTCCCGCCGTCGCACCGACGCCGAACTGCGCCGCCGCTATTCCTTCCTGGCAGACCTGTCCGAGATGGCGCCACTGACGCCGCCACGACGTGCGGTTCCGACGATCGGATTCAGAGGAGCCGCAGCGCCCCCCGTCGGCCGACGCTGACCACCTTCTTGAGCTACAGGAGAGCCAGTCATGCATGCCTATCCGGAGGAACCGGTCCCGGCCCGCCCGGGCCGGCGAGACCTGCCCGCGGCGCAGCAGCCCGAGTACCCCGACCCCGAGGCCCTGCGCGCGGTCGTCGCGGAGCTCGAGTCCTATCCGCCGCTCGTCTTCGCCGGCGAGTGCGACCAACTGCGTTCCCGGATGGCGGCCGTCGCCGAGGGGGAGGCGTTCCTGCTGCAGGGCGGCGACTGCGCCGAGGCCTTCGGCGCCGTGTCCGCCGACCAGATCCGCAACAAGCTCAAGACGCTGCTGCAGATGGGCGCCGTGCTGACGTACGCGGCCTCGGTCCCGGTCGTGAAGGTCGGACGGATCGCCGGGCAGTACTCCAAACCGCGCTCCAAGCCGACCGAGACCCGCGACGGCGTGACCCTGCCGACCTACCGCGGCGACTCGGTCAACGGCTTCGAGTTCACCGAGGCCGCCCGCGTCCCGGACCCCGGGCGTCTGAAGCGGATGTACAACGCGTCGGCCTCGACGCTCAACCTGGTGCGCGCCTTCACGACCGGCGGGTACGCGGATCTGCGTCAGGTGCACGCCTGGAACCAGGACTTCGTGAAGTCGTCCCCGTCCGGGCTGCGCTACGAGCAGCTCGCCCGTGAGATCGAACAGGCGCTGAACTTCATGCACGCCTGCGGGGCCGACCCCGAGGAGTTCGAGACCGTCGAGTTCTACTCCTCGCACGAGGCGCTGCTGCTCGACTACGAGTCGGCACTCACCCGCGTCGACTCCCGCACCGGGCAGCTGTACGACGTCTCCGCGCACATGCTGTGGATCGGCGAGCGCACCCGTCAACTGGACCACGCACACATCGAGTTCGCCTCGAGAATCCGCAACCCGATCGGCGTCAAGCTCGGCCCCACGGCCACGGCCGAGGAGGCGCTCCGGTACATCGAGCGCCTCGACCCCGAACGCGAGCCGGGACGGCTGACCTTCATCGTCCGCATGGGCGCCGACAAGGTCCGCGACAGGCTCCCCGAGCTGATCGAGAAGGTCACCGCGTCGGGCGCCACGGTGGCCTGGGTGAGCGACCCGATGCACGGCAACACCTTCGAGGCGGCCTCCGGGCACAAGACCCGCCGCTTCGACGACGTGCTGGACGAGGTCAAGGGATTCTTCGAGGTCCACAAGTCGCTGGGCACCCACCCGGGCGGCATCCACGTCGAGCTCACCGGTGACGACGTCACCGAATGCGTGGGCGGCGGCGCCGAGGTCTTCGTCGACAACCTCCACCAGCGCTACGAGACCGCCTGCGACCCGCGGCTGAACCACAGCCAGTCGCTGGACCTGGCGTTCCTCGTCGCCGAGATGTACCGCCCCGAGGGAGCGATCGCATGATGCCCCGCACAGTCGCCGTGGTGGGCAGCGGCGTGATCGCCTCCTCGGTGACGGCGGCCCTGGCACGGCACGGCGTACACGTCCTGCTGCTCCCCGAGGACCCGGCCCACGCGGACGCCGATGGCCCGCGGGTGCCGGTGGACCTGGCTGTGCTCGACGTCCACCCGAGCGGAGTCGGCCCCGCACTCGCGGCCTGGCAGCGGCGCGGTCTGGCGTACGCGTACACCGATGTGGCCGGCATCAAGTCGGTCCCCGAGCGCGATGTCGCCCACGGCCACGCGGACGCGGCCACCTACGTCGGTGGGCACCCGGTGACGGACCTCGCGGGGCGGGACGCGTCGGCCGCGCTCTTCGAAGGGCGCCCCTGGGTCCTCACCCCCACCCCTGTCACCTCCCAGGAAACCCTCAATCGAGCCCTCGCGCTGACCGCGCTGTGCGGTGCTGTGCCGGTGGTGATGAAGAGCGCGGCTCACGACCACGCGATGGCCCGGGCAGCGCACGCGCCGTACGCGATGGCCGCCCTGCTGGCCGCCCGGTTCCACCCCGCAGTGCCGGAGGTGCTGCGGCTGACGGGACCGGAACTGCGCGACGCCACCCGTACCACCGCCGCCGGACCCGAGGCCTGGAGCGACGTGTTGCGCGGCAACGCCCCGGCCGTCGCCGAGGTGCTCCGTGAGGTGAGCGCCGACCTCACCGTCCTGCTCGACGCCTTGGACGGCCTCTCGGCGCCGGAGACAGAGACCGGTGACGAGAGCATGAAGCACCTGCGGCATCTGCTCGAACGCGCCCATGACGGGCAGGCGGCGCTCTCCGCGAGTGACAGCAGCCGGGCAGGTGGACCGCGTTGAGCAGATTGCGCTGGCTGACGGCGGGGGAGTCCCACGGCCCCGCACTCGTCGGGACGCTGGAGGGTCTTCCCGCCGGCGTGCCGGTCACCACGGAGATGGTGGCCGACCAACTCGCGCGGCGACGGCTCGGTCACGGGCGCGGCGCCCGGATGAAGTTCGAGCGGGACGAGGTCACCTTCCTCGGCGGTGTCCGGCACGGCCTCACGCTTGGCTCGCCGGTCGCGGTCATGGTGGGCAACACGGAGTGGCCGAAGTGGGAGCAGGTCATGGCGGCCGACCCCGTCGACCCCGAGATCCTCGGGGGTCTGGCCCGCAACGCCCCGCTGACCCGGCCGCGACCAGGCCACGCAGACCTCGCGGGCATGCAGAAGTACGGTTTCGACGAGGCCCGGCCGGTCCTGGAGCGTGCCTCCGCGCGGGAGACGGCCGCCCGCGTCGCGTTGGGCGCGGTGGCCCGGTCCTATCTGAAGGAGACGGCCGGCATCGAGGTCGTCTCGCACGTCGTGGAGCTGGCCGCCGCCGAGGCGCCCCGCGGCGTGTACCCGACCCCCTCCGACGTCGAGCGGCTCGACGCCGACCCGGTGCGCTGCCTGGACGCCGACGCGTCGAAGGCGATGGTCGCGGAGATCGACCAGGCCCACAAGGACGGCGACACCCTCGGGGGAGTCGTCGAGGTGCTGGCGTACGGCGTCCCGGTCGGCCTGGGCTCGCACGTCCACTGGGACCGGCGTCTGGACGCCCGGCTCGCAGCGGCACTCATGGGCATCCAGGCGATCAAGGGCGTCGAGGTGGGTGACGGCTTCGGCCTCGCACGCGTGCCGGGTTCGAAGGCGCACGACGAGATCGTCAGCACGCCCGAGGGCCTCAGGCGGGCCTCGGGCCGCGCCGGTGGCACCGAGGGCGGGCTGACCACCGGTGAGCTGCTGCGGGTGCGGGCCGCGATGAAACCGATCGCGACCGTGCCGCGGGCCCTGCGGACGGTCGACGTCGCCACCGGTGACGCGACCGCCGCCCACCATCAGCGCTCCGACGTGTGCGCGGTGCCGGCGGCCGGGTTCGTCGCGGAGGCGATGGTGGCTCTGGTGCTGGCCGACGCGGTGGCGGAGAAGTTCGGCGGCGACTCGGTCGTCGAGACACGGCGCAACGTCCATTCGTACCTCGGCCGTCTGCCCCGGTACGCACGCGATCGGAAGACAGGGAGCGAGAAGTGACGGACCGTCAGTTTTACGTCCTGCTGGGGCCTGACTGCGCCGGGAAGTCCACGGTGATGGCGGAGCTCTCGGCATCGCTGCCCGGCTGGCGGACCCTGTCGACCGACGACGACCTCGTGGCGGGAGAACACCGGCTGATCCCGCAGCTGCGCCGGAACGTCGTCCGGGACGTACTCCCGGGCCTGGGCCGCACGTACTCCGCCGACTTCCTCGCGAATCTGCTGGGTACCGCCGTCGTGCACCTGAAGGACCAGCTCGAACGCCAGGAGCCGGACGTGCCCGTCCTGATGGACTCGTACTACTACAAGATCCTCGCGAAGTGCCGGCTCGCCGGGCTCGAAGGACACCCCTTGTACACCTGGTGGCGTTCCTTTCCCCAGCCGCGCGAGGTGATCTATCTCGACGTCTCGCCCGAGACCGCCTGGCGTCGCTCGGGACGTGGATCCCGGCTCAACCCCCTCGAGTACTTCGGCGACCGGCCCGAGTGGTTCGGTTTCGAGAGCTATCAGAAGAACCTCGGAAAGCTGTTGCTGGAGGAAACGGGAGGACTGCCCGTCACGGTGGTCGAGGAGCGTTCCGGAAGAGCCGCGACCGCCGCGGCCGTGCGGGAGGTCCTCGCGGCATGAGCAGCGCCCAGGGCTGGGGCACACCCGGCCACGCGGACCGCTACCGGGAGCGGGTGTTCGCCGAGCGGGCCCGGCTGAGCGCCGGCCTCGACGACCTGAGCAGGCATCAACAGCACGTGCTGGCAGATCTCCTGGAGTTCAACGGCGACACGGAGTTCGGACGCCGTCACGGCTTCGCCGCGATCCGCACCCTGAAGGACTTCCGGGCGGCGGTGCCGGTCCAGGACTACGCCGCGCACGCCCCGCTGATCGAACGCATGGCGGCCGGAGAGCCGAACCTGCTGACCGCGGACGCGCCGGTGGTGTACTTCACCAGCAGCGGAAGCACCGGGGACCACAAGAAGGTCCCGGTCACCCGCCGTTTCATGAAGACCGTCTTCTTCCCCTTCTACTACGCGGCCTGGGCGCCGCTGATCGAGAGTGTCCCGGAGCTCATGGAGCGTCCGGACGCGGTGCTGAACCTCAAACACGATCCGCTCGCCGTTCCTCCCGTCACGAGCAGCGGCCGCCCCCATGTGGGAGCCAGCCAGGTCGACTTCGGCACGGCGTTCGGCGAACCGCTCTCCGCCGAACTGGGCACCGCCGCCCCGTGGTCCACCCTTCCCGTGGACGTAGCCCCCGAGGACCACCTGGAGAAGATGTACCTGCGGCTGAGGCTGGCGGTGCAGAGCGACGTGCGGGGATTCATCGGGATCAATCCGGCGATGATCGCGGCCGTGCCCTACCAGCTCGGCCTGTGGTGGCCGCGCATCGTCAAGGAGGTCCGCGACGGGACGCTGGGCGGAGTGCCGTACGGAGCCCCCGATCCGGAGCGCGCCGCCCGACTGGAGTTCCTCGCCGACCATTTCGGGGAGCCGAGCCCGGCTCACGTCTGGCCACAGGTCCGGGCGTTGTTCGGCTGGACGACCGGGGTGGCCTCCCTGTACATGCCGGGCCTGCGTGAGCGGTTCGGGGCCGGAGTCGGTGTCCTGCCCGCGCCGGTGGCCGCGTCGGAGGGGCCGGTGGCGGTGCCGCTCGACCGGCATCCCGCCGCGGGCAGCCTCGTCCCCTCCGCCGCCGTGTACGAGTTCGTGGACGCCGACGAGGACCTCGGCCCGGGCACCGAGACGCTCGTGGCGGAGGAACTCGAACCGCACCGCGACTACCACGTGCTCTTCAGCCACGTCGGAGGCCTCTACCGGTACGCCGTCGGGGACGTCGTCCGCGTGGTGGACCGTGTCCGGGGCGTGCCGCGGGTCCTGTACGCGGGCCGGGCCACCCGGTCGGACGCGGCCGGGGAACGCCTGCGCGAGGCCCAGGTGGTGAGAGCGCTGGGACAGGCACTCGCGAGCACCGGCCTCGCGCTGAGGGGCGTGTCGTGCCGGGTGGAGGAAGTGGCGGGCCAAGCGCCCCGGTACGTGTTCGCAGTGGCCCCGCAGTCTCCGTGGCTGGCGTCCGAGACCGTGCGGTTCGCCGGGCTGCTCGACACGGAGCTGGCCGCCGAGTCCCCGGGATACGCCGGAGCCCTGCGCGAGAGGCGGCTCGGCGCCGCGCGGCTCCTGCTGCTGCACCCCGACGCCTTCCATAGCGAATGGCACGCCCGCGTGGCGGACGGTGTCCGGCCCACCCAGGTCAAGGACCGGCTGTTCCGGCAGGACGAGAGCCAGTGGCGGCGACTGATCGCCGCGTCCGACGCACTACGAGGAGAGGGCACATGACGCACGTCCAGGATCCCGCCGCCCCCGTGGAGAAGACCGCCCTGCTGACAGCCGCCCTGCGCGCCGCCGAGAGCCGGCGCGAGGACCGGCTCTACACGGACCCGTATGCGGCCGCGCTGGTGGGGGACGCAGGCCCCCGGCTCCTGGCGGAGATCCGTGCCGCGACGTTCCCGCCCGGCCGGCAGCGGAGCGTGCCCAGCACCCCGGACTACAACGCGATCCGCACCAGGTTCTTCGACGACCTCCTCCAGGAGGCCGTCCAGGAGCGGGGGATGACCCAGCTCGTCGTGGCCCCGGCCGGCATGGACTCCCGTGCCTACCGGCTGCCCTGGCCGGAACACCTGCGGTACTTCGAGGTCGACCGGCCGTCGGTGCTCGCCTTCAAGGAGGAGCGCCTGCGGGGAACCGGCCCGCGCGTCGACCACGTCACGGTGGCCGTCGACCTGACCGCGGACGACTGGGAGGACCGGCTCCGCGATGCCGGATACGACCCGGACCTGCCGTCCACCTGGCTCCTCGAAGGGCTGCTGTACTACATCCCCGAGAAGGACACCGACCGCATGCTGGAGCGGGTGGCCGCCTTCTGCGCCCCGGGCAGCCGCATCGCCGCCGACCTCGTCAACTCCGCGGCCCTCTCCCTCCCGCACATGCGGCCCCTCCTGGACGTCTTCGAGGGCTGGGGGTGCCCCTGGCTCTTCGGCAGCGACGAGCCCGAGGCGCTCTTCGAGCGGTACGGCTTCGAGGTGGCCGCGGTCCAGCCCGGTGAGCCAGGTGCCCACTTCGGCCGCTGGCCGGACCCGGTCCCCGACCGCGCGGTCAAGGACGTGCGCCGGGTGTTCTTCGTGCACGGCCGACGCCGGTGACCCGGGCTGTCGTCGTGGTGGGCGGCAGTGTGGCCGGGCTCGCCACCGCCCTCGCCCTGGCACTGCGAGGCCTGTCCGTCAGGGTGCTGGAGCAGGCGCCGGTGCCACCGGACGGACCGCCGGAGAAGGCGGCCGAGCTGTGGAGGAGACCCACCGTCGCGCAGAGCGGTCACTCCCACGTCCTGACCTCGCTCGGCGTACGCGTGCTGAGAGCCCATGCTCCGCAGGTGCTCGACGCGGCCTCGGAGGCCGGAGCACGCATGCTCGACCTCACGCGGGCGCTGCCGGCGGGGGCCGACGACGGGGTCCGCCGGCCGGGCGACGAGGAGCTCGTGGCCCTCGCCGTGCGCCGTCCGGTCTTCGAGCTGGTCCTGCGCCAGGTGCTGCGGTCGCTGCCGAACGTCAGGATCAGCCACGGCGTCACGGTCGTGGCCCTGCGCACGACGCCGTCGGGGCGCCGGGTCACCGGCCTGGTGACCGGCGACGGCGTGATCATCCCCACGCATGCCGTGGTGGACGCCACCGGACGCCGGGCGGCCTCCCGGTCCTGGCTCACCGCCGCCGGACTGTCCCCGGCGCCTGAACGGACCGCGCCCACCCGGGTGCGCGCCTTCACCCGCTTCTACCGGCTCAGGTCTCCCGGCACGCTGCCCGGACCGCTCAACCGCGGCAACGCGGCCGGCGGCATCTGGGACCACTACGCGGCGGTCGCGCACCTCGCCGACAACGACACGTACGCCCTGACCCTCGGCGTGCCGACCGCGGATCCGGAGACGACGGACATGCGGCACCCCGGCCCGTTCACCGCGGTCGCCCGTCTTTCGCCGCACCTCGCCGCCTGGGTGGATCCCATGGTGGGCGAGGCGATCAGTGAGGTGCGCCCCATGACCCTTCCGCCCAACAAGCTGTGCTGCGCCCCCGACGCCGGCGCCGGACCGATCGCGGGCCTGTATCCGGTCGGGGACGCCGCGTGCGTCACCGACCCGCTGTTCGGCCGGGGCATGTCGCTGGCCCTGCGGCACGCGTTCCTGCTCGCGGAGTTCCTGGAGGACGAGCCGGCGGCCGAGGAGCAGGGTGAACGTGCCGCACGCATCGCTGACGGCGTCTACCGGTCGTGGTACGAGCATGCCGTCCGCGAGGACACGGCACGGACGGCCCTGTGGCAGGCGAGGGTCACGGGAAGCCCGCCGCCGGCCGCACCGGAGTCCGCCCGTCCGGCACTGCCGGAGGTCGCCCGGGCGGCCTCCACCGACGGGGCCGTGTGGCGCGGCCTCACCCGTGTGCTGATGGGCCTGGAGACCGTCGAGGACGTCCTCGACGACGAGGTGTTCCGGCGGCGCGTACGGACGGCCCCCGCACCGGCCGTGGCCGCGCCGCCCCCGCCGACCCGGGAGGAACTGGTCACCGCCGTCCGGAACGAGGCGTACGCATGACCGCACCGCATCCCCCCGAGGCGCGTCGCAAGGTGCTGCTCGCACCCGTCACGGTCACCCCGGCCAAACCGCTGACTCCCAGTCACCTCAAGGGCCTGCTGTGGACCGACGTCATGTTCCGGGCCACCGCGCCCCTCGCCGACGTGACCTACCGCTACAGCCCCACGACCTACCACCTCACCGAGCAGACCCTCGGGTTCTGGGAGTTCCTCGACCGCACCCAGGAGGATCTGCCCTACGCCTCCCTTTCCGAGGAAGAGATCGGTGAGTTGTACATCCGGTTCCGGGCCGGCCCACCGCCACCGGCCGCCGCCCTGCGTCCCTACGCGCACGAGGTGGAGAGCAACGGCTGGGTGCACCCGGCCGGCGAACGCGTCCTGCGACTGTGGAGCGGGCACTACGCCCGGCTCGGCCTCCACGACCCCGGACTGACCGCCCATCAGCCACCCGGGATCGGCACGGAGGAGATGATCGAGCGGCTCGTCGCCCTGGGCCTGGGCCTCGACCAGCGCTCCAGCGGCGGCCCCGTGTACCTCGACGCCACCCGGCACGGCCTGCCACTGCGCCAGATCGTGACGGCCGAGGGCCGCCCGAACTACCTCGCCTGCGCCCTGCGGGAACTGCTGCCGATGGCACCCGCGTACGACGAGGTCGTGTTGCTGTACGACACGGAGCTCGGCGCGGACTACCGGCTGCTGCAGCTCGTGCTGAACCGGCTGGGGCCCCAGGTGCACCGGGTCCCGATCGGTCGGGTGCCCATCGACGGCACGATCAGATCCGCGCGGCACGGCGGTTGGCAGGACCACACGGCGGGCGCCCTGCTCAAGGCCGTCGGCACGGACGACGACGAGGACGTACGACGCCTCGGCGTACGGCTCTACTTCGTCGCCGTCCTCGGCCCCGGACAGGCGCAGTCCTTCCGCACCGACCTCCTCCGGAGGAGCCTCGACCGGGCGCGCCGGCTGCTGCGCCGGACCAGCGAGCGCGGGGCCGGGGTTCCGGCGCTCGTGGACGACCTGCGCCGGCACCGGCGTGACCACACCCACGTCGATCCCTACCGGCTCACCTCGTCCCTGACGGCCCGGGCCCGCCCCACCATCGACCGCGACCTCCTCTCCACGGTGTACCTATGACCCTTCCCCCGGACCTGCTGCTGACCGTTGCGGGCGAGCGCCTCCGGGCCGCACGCCCCGACCTGTCGGCCCGCGTGAACCCGGTCACCCCGCACTCCCTGCTCGCGGCGAAGGAGCGGATCCAGGACGACGCCGCGCTCGGCCGCACCGGCGGGGTGTCGGCGGTCGCCGTCGTCCGCGACCTCCGGCTCGCCTCCTGGGCGGCGGAGACCTGCGCGTTCGTGCTGTCCCTGCCGCCGGAGCAGGCCGACGCCTGGCGCCGCTCCCTGACCCGGACCGTCTACCTGGCCGGGCGTCCCGACAACCTGAGCCCGCGGTTCACCTTCACGCACATCGCCGCCGACGGGTCGGCAGCCTGGGCCGGGCCGCTGCCGGACGAGGCCACGACCGGTCTGCGCAGGCTGCTGAAGACGTTCAGCGGACGACGTCCGCTGACGGCCTGGCGGCCCGTCACCATCGACGTCCCGGGCACGGCACGGGACCCCGGCCGTGAGCCGGTCCACCGCGACCTGTACCTCGCCACGGAGCACCTCACCGTCTCCGACGCACTGGTCCACCTCGGACACCTGCTGGCCGAGGCGGTCATCGACGGCACGGTCGGACCCGGCGACCGCCTGACCCTGCGTTCGGTACCACGCCTGACGGAACTGCCCACGCCCTACGCGGCCCTGCGCGTGGACACCGACGGCCGCAATCCCCACGAGCTCCGGGCATACGCCGGACTGACGCCTCCCAGGAGAACCGAAGTGCCGAAAGCCCCTCCCTCCACCGTCGCCCGCCCGCTCCGCATCGGAGTCCACGGCTCGCCCCACCAGGCCCGGCAGATCGTCGCCGCGGCCGGGTACGAGGAGGAGCGGGTGAGCTACGTGCCCTACAACGTCCGGGAGCCGTTCCGGCTGCTGCGGGCCGGCGAACTGGACTTCGTACTCGTGAAGTTCGCGCTGGACGAACCGGACATCGTCACCAGCCGGACGGTCGCTCTCGACGGCAGAGCCGTCCTGGTCCGGACGGGTCACCCGCTGGCCGGCCACGAGTCCGTCTCGATCGAGGACATCACCGCCTACGACGCCTTCCGCTGCCCGGGCGACTTCCCTCCCTACGTCTGGGACCAGGTCGTGCCACCCCGCACGCCGGGGGGAGCGCCGATCCGCCGGGTCCACCCCATGGGCAGCGTCGCCGACATGGTGGAGATCCTCGGCGGCTCGGACGCCCTGCACCTGTCGTTCCGGTCGCTGGAGGCGATCGTGCCGCCCGGGATCACGGTCGTCCCCGTGCCGGACCTCCCGCCCGCCCCGGTCTCCCTCGCCCGGCTGCGGCACACCCCGCCGCCCCCGGAAGTCGCCGCGTTCCTCGCCGCCGCCGAACGGAGCGCGGGCCGGTGAGCGCTTCCGACGGGACGCCGATCGTCCTCCTGCACGCGCTGCCCCTGGACTCCTCGATGTGGAGGGCCCAGACGCGATCCCTGACCGCCCGCGGGCACAGGGTCCTGGCTCTCGACCAACGAGGCTTCGGGCAGCAGCCGTTGGGCTCGGCGCCGCCCTCCCTCGACGTCGTGGCCGACGACCTCGCCGCCGCACTGGACCGGCGGGGCATCGACCACGTGGTTCTCGCCGGCTGTTCCATGGGCGGCTACACGGCGATGGCGTTCCTGCGCCGCCACCCCGGACGGGTCCGTGCGCTGGCCCTGCTGTCCGCCCGTGCCACGGCCGACAGCCCCGAGGCGGCAGTCCGGCGCCGTGCCTTCGCCGACGGGATGCGGGGCGACGCCACGCGTGACCGGCTGGTCGAGGCCACCACGCCCGCCCTGCTCGGCGCCACCAGCCGGGACCGGCATCCCACGATGCTCGCCGAGCTCCTCGCGACCGCGCGGACCGCCCGCCCCGAGGCGGTCGCCTGGGCGCAACGGGCCATCGCCTCGCGGCCCGACTCGCTGGAGGTCCTGCGCGCGACCGACGTGCCGGCACTGGTGGTCGTGGGCGACGAGGACGAACTCGTCTCGGTCGCCGAAGGCCGTGCGGCGGCGGACGCCCTGCCGCGCGGGACGCTCGTCGTCCTGCCCGGTGCCGGCCACCTCCCGCCGCTCGAAGCCCCCGGCCCGACCACGGAACTGCTCACCGCGCTGCACGAGGACGCCGCAGCCGTGCTGCGCACCGCAGGAGGAGGACGGTAGAGATGCTCACGACGGACCACAGCTCATGGGGCTACACGACCTCCACCGGACTCGGCTTCACCCACGAGGACATCGTCGACGCCCACTTCGACGCCTGTGCCGGCGCGTACCGTGCGACGTTGGAGGCGGCCGGCATCCGAGCAGGGTGGCGGGTGCTCGACGCCGGATGCGGCACCGGCGCCTTTCTGCCCTGGCTGGCCGACGCGGTCGGCCCCCAGGGGCGGGTCTCCGCCCTCGACCTCGCCGAGGAGAACACCGAACGCGCGGCAGCTCGCATGCGGACCACGGACACGCCGTGGGAGCCGGACATCCGGCAGGGCGACATCCTGCAACTGCCCTACCCGGACGACTCGTTCGACGCCGTCTGGTGTGCCAACACCACGCAGTACCTGAGCGACGAGGAACTTCCCCGCGCCCTGGCGGAGTTCCGCCGCGTGGTGCGCCCGGGCGGGACCGTGGCGGTCAAGGACCTCGACGCGGCCCTCATCGCCGTACGCCCCGGAGACCCCTTCCGGTTCACGGACTTCTTCCGTGACGCGGCCGCGACCCCGGGGTACGCACGGCAGTTGCTTCGCACCGGTGAGCTGTACCGGTGGCTGGGTGAGGCCGGGCTGAGCGGGGTGCGCCAGCACACCGTGCTGATCGAGCACTTCGCGCCGATGTCCGAGGCCGTGCTGCGCTTCTACACGCGGGCCTGTGCCCGGGTGGCCGGCATGGCGGCGAGCGGGGGATCCGACGCGGCATGGACGGCCTTCCTCGACCCGGACGCCGCCGGCCACCCCCTGCGCGACCCGAGGGGATACATCAGAGAGGGCAACACCGTGACGGTGGGCAGCGTGCCGGTGTCCTCCTCGTGAGGCGGCGCCGAGGCGCATCCGCTCCAACTCGGCCTCGGGAAGCACTTGTTGCGCCGAGTGAGCCTCTTCTATAGTTCTATAAGTTGCGAACCATCGAACCATCGGTCACGGTATCGCGAGATCATGAGGAGACAAGGTGCCCGAGCTCAAGATCGAGGTCGACCCGGCGGAGGTCGGGCTGGACGCCGACCGCTTACGGAGGATCGACCGCCATCTGGCCTCCTACGTGGACGACGGCCGACTGCCCGGCTGGCAGGTGGCCGTGACGCGCAGGGGCAAGGTGGCGCACCTCGCGGAGTACGGCAGGCGCGATGTGGAGAACGACCTGCCGAGCGGGGGTGACACCATCTACCGCGCCTGGTCGATGACCAAACCGGTCACCTCCGTCGCCGCGATGACCCTGGTCGAGGACGGCACGATCGGCCTCCAGGACCCCGTCAGCCGCTACATCCCCGCCTTCGAGGATGTACGGGTCTACCAGCGGGGCCCCGCGGCGCGCCCGGTCACCACCGCGGCCGCGAACCCCATTCGCATCCAGCACCTCCTCAGCCACACCTCGGGCCTCACCTACGGCTTCCACCGGGCCCACCCGGTCGACGAGATCTACACGGCGGCCGGCTTCGAGTGGGCCACGCCGCCCGGGCTGGACCTGGCCGACTGCTGCGAGCAGTGGGCCGGCTTCCCGCTGCTCTTCGAACCCGGCACCGCCTGGAACTACGGCGTCTCCAGCGATGTGCTCGGCCGTGTGATCGAAGTGGCGTCCGGCAAGAGCCTCGACGCGTTCTTCGCCGAACGCGTCCTGGGGCCGCTCGGGATGGCCGACACCGCCTTCCACGTGCCGCAGGAGAAGGCGGACCGCCTCGCCGCCTTCTACACCGCGGACCCGGCCACCGGGCGCGCGGCCAGGGCCGACCACCTCGGAGCCGGCGCGCTGCACCCGCCCGCCTGCCTGTCGGGCAGTGCCGGGCTGGTCACCACGCTCGGCGACTACCACCGGTTCACCCAGATGCTGCTCGGGGAGGGCGTCTTCGAGGGCGAGCGGATCCTGGGCCCGCGCACCGTGCGCCACATGCGGCGCAACCATCTGCCCGGCGGAGGCGACCTGCAGTCGGTGGGCCGTCCGGTCTTCTCGGAGATGCCGACCGCGGGCGTCGGCTTCGGGCTGGGATTCGCCGTGGTCGAGGACCCGGCGGCGGCCGGAGTGCCGGCCGCTGCGGGTGAGTACGCCTGGCACAGCGCGGCCGGGACGATCTTCTGGGTGGATCCCGTGGAGCAGCTGACCGTCCTGTTCTTCACCCAGCTCATGCCGTCCAGCGTCCATCCGCTGCACAGCCGTCTGCGTCAGCTGGTCAACCAGGCCCTCATCGACTGAGGGGGCGGTTCGCCGGGTGTGCTCCTGGAGCCATCCCTCCGCCGACTTTCGTATGAGCGCCCCGCGCGGGCTCTCGCACTGCCGAGTTCGAACCGATCAAGGAGAACGCAGATGACCGCATCAACCGGCACGGCGGCCCCCGCGGACGGGCCGTCCAGGGAACGCTGGGAGTGGAACGAGGAGCGGTACAGGGACGGGGTGTTCAGCCACGCCGTGTCCACCGAACGGGAACGGCTGCGGTTGCTGGAGTCCGTCCTGGACGAGCACACCCGTGGCCACTTCCGGCGTCAGGGCCTGGCATCGGGACACCGCGTCCTGGAGGTGGGCGGCGGCGGCGGGTCGGTCGCGCGCTGGCTGGCCGGAGAGGGCGCCGAGGTGACCGTCACCGACCTCGACACCACCTACCTCGACGAACTCTCCGAGGCGGGGGTCCAGGTGCTGCGGCACGACGTCTACACGGAGGACTTCCCCGAGGGAACCTTCGACTTCATCCACACCCGCTACGTCGTCATCCATCTGCCGGACCCGGAGAAGGCGGTGGCCCGGCTCACCCGATGGCTCAAGCCCGGCGGCGTCCTGCTGCTCGAAGAACCCTCGTTCTTCCCCATCAAGGACTCCCCGCACCCGGCGTACCGCAAGGTGATGCGGGCCTTCCGCAGTCACCTGGAGAGCGCCGTGGGCACGGACACGGAGTGGGCGCGCAGCCTTCCGGTGCCCCTGCGCGACAAGGGGCTCGACGACATCGGCTACGACGCTCGCTTCCAGCGGATAACGGGCGGTGACGACGAGGCCGAGTGGTGGCGGCTGACGCTGGAGCAGACGCGGGAGGCCGTGGTCGCCGAGGGCCTGGCGACGGACGAGGATTTCGAGGCCGCCTACCGGGAGTTGACCGACCCGGGCTTCCATGACCTCTCCCTCGCGGTGTTCACGGCATGGGGGCGGAAGAAGGAGAGCTGAACGCGGCACCGACCGGTGGCCGGCGTCGTGCCGGGGCGCGCAGCCCCGACGCGACGCCGGCCCTCGTTCTTTCTCGACGGAGGTCGAAAGGCGGCGCGCATATCGTTTGACTGAAGATGATTGCGCTGCTACGTTTATGGCCAATAGTTGGCGTGCAGATTGATGTCTGCAAGACGAAATGGCGGGGAAGATGTCGGATCGGCAGTCGGAAGCATTAGCGGCGTCGCCGGGGATGAGTGCGCGCAAGAACCTCGTACTCCTGGTGTTGTGCGCGCAGCTCTTCCTGGACTCCATGGATGTCTCGCTGATGGGGGTCGCCCTCCCCGAGATGCAGGACGACATGGGGCTCAGCGCCGAGCAGTTGCAATGGGTCATCTCGGGATACGCCGTCGCCTACGGCGGGTTCCTGCTCCTGGGCGGCCGGGCGGCCGACCTGTTCGGACGGCGCCGGATCTTCTTCTGGGCCACGGCGGTGTTCGCCGTCGTGAGTCTCGCCGGCGGTCTGGTCACGGACGGGTGGCTGCTGATCATCACGCGCGTCGTCAAGGGCATCGCCGCGGCGTTCATCGCGCCCGCCGCGCTGTCGATCATCACGACGACGTTCCCCGAGGGTCCGGAGCGTAACCGGGCGATGGGCATGTTCGGCCTCACCGGCGCCAGCGGCTACGCGGCGGGCCTGGTCTTCTCCGGACTCCTCACCTCGCTGAGCTGGCGCCTCACCTTCTTCGTGCCGTTCGTCGTGGCGGCCGTCGTCCTGCTGTCGGTGCGCGGTGTGATCGCTCCCGACGGGGAGCGGACCGGACGGCGCCCCAGCTTCGACGTCTCCGGCGCCGTCACCGCCACCGGTGGTGTCCTGCTGCTCGTCTTCGCGCTGACCCGGGCCCCCGAGGTGGGTTGGGGCTCCGCGGCCACCGTGGGCGGCCTGGTGGCGTCCGTGGTGCTGCTCGTCGTCTTCGTCGTGATCCAGAGCCGGCGTACGGACCCCCTGGTCGACCTCTCGATCTTCCGCTCACGCACCCTCTCCACCGCCAACATCGTGGGTATCGCCTGGGCCTGCGCCACCATCGGCTGGCAGTTCATCGCCCTGCTCTACCTGCAGAACACGCTCGGCTACAGCGCCCTGAAGGCCGGTATGGCGATCGTGCCGATGGCCGTCTCCATCCTGGTCGCGGTGAACATCGCCCCCCGTCTCATCGGGAAGGTCGGTCTGCGCATCCCGGCCGTGGTCGGCCTGCTGCTCCAGGGCCTGGGAATCCTCCTCTTCCTGCGCGCGGACGAGAACTCCTCCTACGTCACCGTGCTGCTGCCGGCGCTGATCATCCACGGCCTGGGCAACGGCACGAGTTTCCTGGGCTTCAACATCGCGGGCGTCGGCGGGGTCGCCGACGACAAGCAGGGCCTTGCGGCTTCGCTGATCCAGTCGGCCGTGCAGCTGGGTGGCGGCCTCGGCGTCGCCGTCGGTGCGGCCGTCCTGGCCGCGGGGTCGGCGGACGAGGTGAGCACGTACCACCACGCCTTCCTCGCGGTCGGCATCTTCTCGCTCGTGGGCGCTGCCGCCTCGGCCGTGGGGCTCGGAGCCTCCGGCCCGTCCGGGGGCTCCGAAAAGGAGCCGAGTGCCGGTGAGGCCGTGCAGTCGCAGCCGAAAGCCGGACTCGAGGGCGGGCGCGCATGAGCGGGCCCGCGGGGTCCGGGGCGGGGGAGGGCGCCACCGAGTGGCTGTCGCCCGACGATCCCAGGCTCTCCTGGGACGGGGTCGCGCAGGCGGAATGGTCCCAGGGGGCCTGGCTGCCCCGGCGGATTCCCGGGGAGCGGCTCGCCACCACGCTGTCTCCCAACTTCGCGCGCCTCGCGGCGATGCCCGCCGGCATCCGGTGCGGTGTCCGCACGGACGCGGAGGAGCTGGTCCTGCGGCTGATCGTGGAAGCGGGCAGCGCACCGGTGGACATCCGGGTCGACGGAGCACTGGAACGGCGCGTCGAGGTCTCCGGCGAGCGGGAGATCGCCGTCCCGCTGGCCCCGGGCGCCGCCCCGTCCGCTGGCGGCGTGCTCCGGGACGTGGAGGTGTGGCTGCCGAACCTGGGCCGCGCGCTCGTCGGAGAGATCGGCTTCCGCGGGCAGAGCACGGTGCTGCCCGCGGAGCGCACCGGCCCGCGCTGGGTCACGTACGGGAGCTCCCTCACGCACAGCATGTTCGCCTCGGGGCCGTCGGAGACCTGGACCGCGCTCGTCGCGGCGGAGCAGGGCTGGCGGCTGCACAACCTCGGCTTCGCCGGTGAGGCGCACCTCGATCCCGTGGTCGCGCGGACGATCAGGAACCTGCCCGCCGACCTGATCTCGCTGGAACTGGGGATCAACGTCTACACGCGGGACACGTTCTCGGTGCGCAGCTGGGCCCCCGCGGTCTGCGGTTTCATCGAGACCATCCGGGACGGGCACCCCGACGTGCCGATAGCGGTGATCACCCCTCTGTCGTCGCCGGAGCGCGAACGGGCCGCGAACAACGTCGGGTTGACGCTGGAGCAGGTGCGCGCGTACACCGAGGAGGCGGTGCGGGTGCTCGAAGGGCTGGGTGACAAGAACCTCCGCACCGTGGACGGACTCACCGTCGTCCCGGTCTCCGAGGCTGCCGAGGTCTTCGCCGACGGCCTGCATCCGACGGCGGCCGGCGAGCACGTCCTGGCCGCCAGGATCGGTTCCGCGTTGCGCGAGACCCTGTCGCCGGTCGGTCCCTGACGCAGGCCGGAGGCGCCACGAACAACCCGCGGTGGCGGACGGGTACATCCCCCGGCCCGCCCGCCACCGCGGGTCTCCTTGTGCTCAGGCGGCCTCGTAACCGATCCGGGCGAGCACGCCCCACCGCTCACCCTGCCGCGTCACGACGTAGACCGAGTCGAAGACGCCGAGCGGACGTCCCTCGGCGTCGTGCCGGCTGAACCGCACCTGGGCGTGCACCTGATCGGCGGAGACCTGGGGGAACTCGACCTCGGCCCAGGCGCTGTGGTGCCAGCCGGACGCGAGCAGCGCCTCGAGTTCCGCCTGCGAACTCCTTATGTACTCCTCGGGATTCTGCCAGAGCGTCACAGCCCCTTCATGGATACGGATCTGGGGGAAATGAAGAGTGCTGGTCCACTTCTCCAGATCATGGCTGTTGAGCCCGTCGAGAAAGGCGTCGAGGGCGGCACGGGCCTCCTTCACGACATGGGCGGAATCGGAGGAAGAAAATGCGGTCATGGTGAGCCTTTCGTGCGCGGTCGACAGGGAGACGCGCTGAGTTCGAGAAAGGTGTTCCAGAGCGGAAATCGCGGGCATGAAGCGGCGACTGGCAAAAATGTTAACCCACACCGGCCGGCCGGAGAGGCAATTCGGGGCCATCTGTGATGCACGCCGGAATTCCGCACGTGGACCTGGTCCTGAGACCAGTGGCAGACTGGTCGACAGACCGAAGCCGAAAGGCATTGGCGCGGTTGAGACTTGAGTTCCTCCGGTCGGCCGGATGCGCGGGAGACATGTCGATGAACAATTCCGGCCGACCGGAATTCAGAAGGGGCGTCATGACGATCTTGGCTGAACGCGCGGCGGTCACCGAGCCTCCGTGGGTCCGGTGAACGGGCCGCGCGTCGTCCTGGTCGGTCCCATGGGCGTGGGGAAGTCCACGGTCGGCAGGCTGCTGGCCGGGAGACTCCGCTGCGGATTCCGGGACACCGACGAGGACATCGTGGCCGCCCACGGCCGGTCGGTCAGAGATATTTTCACCGAGGAGGGTGAACCGTACTTCCGTGACCTGGAGAAGCGGGCGGTGCGGGACGCGGTCACCGGGCACGGCGGGGTGCTCGCGCTCGGTGGCGGCGCCGTCCTGGACGCTTCGACCCGTGCCCTGTTGCTCCGTCACCCCGTCGTCCACCTCACGGTGGAGCATGCCGAGGCCATGCGGCGCACCGGCCTGGACACTCCCCGGCCGCTGCTGGGCGACAGCCCGCGTCGGCGCTGGCGCGAGCTGATGGAGGCCCGCCGCCCCCTGTACGCCGAGGTGGCCCGGGTCGTGGTGGCCACCGACGCCCGCAGTTCCGACGAGGTCGCCGAAGCGGTCCTCGACGCCCTCGGGTTGCGCGACGCATGACGAGCCGGACGTGAAGCGGCGTCCGGGGCCGCCCATGTGTCCCCGGACGCCGGATCCGGCCCGTACTCCGTCTCCGCGGACGCCCACGACTCCGGGACGGGTGTCGCGCGAGACGCAGACGCGCCTGCCGGCGACAACCACCGCACGCCCTCGCCGCGCTCATGGCCGGGGGGTGTGGGTGTGCTTCCGGGACCGGTGCCATCGCTTCCTGCCGGAAGGCGGCGCGGACTGTCGGTGACGTGCCCTGCGTCAAGTCCAGGAAGCCGGCGGGGGCAGTGTGGCCAGCCAGCGGTCGATCTCGGAGTTCACGTACGCGGGAATCTCCTGGTGGAAGAAGTGCCCGGCGCCCCGGACGGCGACGGCCTTGCTGTCCGGGTGGGTGAAGGACTGTTCGTCGGCGCGCATCCGGGCTGTGTCGCGGTGCAGGGCCAGCACCGGCTGAGGCCGCCGGCGGAGCAGAGCGTCGGCTTCGGGCCGGAACCGGATACTGCCCGGGTGGAAGGCGTTGTGCCGGAAGATGCGTGCCCGGGTCTCCGGCGGCAGCCGCATGGCGGCCAGCCGGTGCTGTTCGACGAGGTGCGCGGGCGTGTCGGGTCCTTGGGCCAGGGCGGAGACGATCCTCGACGCGGCGGCCCCGGCCGAGGGACCGTCGAGTTCGTCGGCCAGC
The DNA here is from genome assembly GCF_045039765.1 of Streptomyces sp. NBC_01166. NCBI lineage: Bacteria > Bacillati > Actinomycetota > Actinomycetes > Kitasatosporales > Streptomycetaceae > Streptomyces > Streptomyces sp. NBC_01166. The sequence continues at coordinate 1,375,457 of NZ_CP108613.1, read as the reverse complement.
GCCCGCAGGCGCGCCCGGCTGTCGTCGGTGCCGGCGTAGTCCGGGTCGATCGACACCTGCGCGTGCACCAGGTCGGGCCGGCGGGCCGCCAGTACGGCTGCCACGGATGCGCCCATCGAATGTCCGATCAGGACCACCGGGCCGAGCGCGAGCCGTTCGACGAAGGCTTCGACGTCCGCGGCATGACGGTCCGTCGAGTACCCGCCGACGGCCGGCCCGGTGCGGCCGTGCCCGCGCAGGTCGACGGCGTGCGTGCGGCAACGGGTACGTAGACGGGGCAGTTGGTGGGTCCAGGTGTCGACGCTGCCCCACATGCCGTGGATCAGCACGGTCGGGATGCCGAGGGCGCCGGTGCGCGGGACGCCGGCCGAGGGCCGACGGTCGATGTGGAACAGCCTCACGTCGGGCAGATCGGTGAACGGCATCACGTATGCTCCCGCCTCGTACGCAGAATGGTGGGTCGTCGGGGCTCGGGATCAGGCCGGCCCGCTCCCTCTGCAGCGGAGACCGCCATTCGCTCCTCATATCCCGACCGGGTCACGGAAGGGATCACCAGGCCCGGCACCGGATCCAGAAGCCGACGGAATCGCCTGGCGCCCCGGACCCGCCTGTGTCGCACGGTCCGTGGCCGGATCGCTCCATTAGAGACTGCTGCCCCCTTCGCCGTCCAAGTCCTTTGCGGCAGACCGGATATGCTCACGAGGCATTACCGAGAGGTGTTCGGGGGGCTGGATGGAACTGCGTCACCTGCGATACTTCGTGGTCGCCGCCGAAGAGGGATCGCTGAACCGTGCGGCACAGCGCCTGCTGCTCTCCCAGCCCTCCCTCAGCCGCCAGATCATTCATCTGGAGCGGGAGCTCGGGCGGCAATTGCTGCAGCGGACCTCGCGAGGCGTCGAGCTCACCCCGGCCGGCCAGGCCCTGCTGCCGCATGCCCACCAGTTGCTCGCGATGGCCGAGGCGACCCGGGAGACGGTGACCGGTGCGAAGCCCGTCCGCCAGGCGGTCACGGTCGGCGTCCCACCGGGAACCGAAGGCTCCTGGCTGATCGACATCGTCGACGCCGTCCGTGCCCGGGTCCCCCGTGCGGAACCGGACTACGTCGAAGCCAGCAGCTTCGAACAGCTCCGGCTGTTCGGACAAGGACGGCTGGACATCTGCCTCGTGCACCAGCCTCCGCCCGAAGGGCATGCGGTGCGGAGAGTGCGGCGGGACCCGCTCGGAATCGCCGTCCGACCGGATCATCCCCTGGCAGCCGAGGGGACGTACCGGCTGACCGACCTCGACGGCCTGCGGGTCCTCCTGCACTCCCAGGACCAGGTCCCGGCCCAGCAGCACGGGCTCATCGCGGCCGCGCAGGCCGCCGGCATCCGGCCTCACTGGCACTTCTCCCGATTCACCGAACACGCCCTCGCGCACGCCTGTGCGACCGGCTCCGACGCGGTGCTGGTGGCCGCCCACACCGCGGCGGCCCAGCTGCCGGCATGGTGTTGGGGGGCGCTCGTCGACATGCCGCTGACCATGACTACCTGGCTGGCGACGGAATCCGACACCCGCGCGGTCGTACGGGAGGTCGCGGAGGCGATCAGCGGACTCTCCTCCGACGACGGTCCCACCTGACCCACCGACGACCGGGATCCTCGGTCAGCGCCTCCCGGGCGCACCGGACCGGACCAGGGCTCGTGCCAGGTCGATGCTCGCCGAAAGAGTTTCGAGCGGGAGCGGCTGCGTGGCGAGAGCGCCCTCATGGAGTACGAGGAGCCGGGTGGCGAGAACGCCGGGTTCCGGGCAGCCCGCCGCGGTGGCCAGCTCGCCGAACAGGTCCAGCAGCCAGAGCTTCTGGTCCGCGGCGATGCGGTGCGCGGGATGCGAGGGGTCCGGGAGCTCGGCCAGCGCGTTGATGAACGCGCATCCGCGGGTGTTGGTCCCGCTCCAGACCCGCAGCGCTTCGAAGGGCGCGGTGACGGCCTCGAGGGGGCCGTCGGAGGCGTCGACGGCCTCGCGGACGAGTGACCGCCAGCGCCGGTCACGCTCCGCGAGGTAGGCCGCCACGAGGTGGTCCTTCGAACCGAACCGGTTGTAGAGGGTCCGCTTGGTCACGCCTGAGTGCTCAGCGATCAGATCCACGCCGACCGCCGTGATCCCGCGGTTGTAGAACAGCTCCTCGGCGGCCGCCACGATGCGGCGGCCTGCCGGTGTCATGGACTGTGCTTCCGGCATCGGGCGCCTCTTCACTGATCGGTGTACGGTGGGCAGGGTATACAGATCAGTATACCGATGAGGAGGTTCGAACGATGGGTGTCTCGGAGACCATGCGAGCGGTGCGGATCGCGGAGCACGGAGGGCCGGAGGTTCTCGAGCTGACAGAGGTGGCCGTGCCTTCCCCGCAGGCGGGAGAGGTGCTGGTCCGGGTGAGCGCCGTAGCGCTGAACAACACCGACCTGTGGACCCGGGAGGGCGCCTACGGCCGCCCGGGAGACCCGAAGGCGCTGTCGGGCTGGCGCGGCCCGATCGCCTTCCCGCGCATCCAGGGCGCCGACGTGGCAGGCCGGGTCGTGGCGGTCGGCGCCGACGTGGACGGAGGCCTGGTCGGCCGCCGTGTGGTCGTCGACCCGGCGATCTACGACACCGAGGGCCCGGACGCGAACCCGGTGGGCCTGATGGGGAGCGAACGTGACGGTGGCTACGCAGAGTACGTGACCGCGCCGGCCGCGCAGGTGCACGACGTGACGGAATCCCCGCTCACCGACGACCAGCTTGCGACACTGCCGACCGCCTACGGCACGGCGCTGGGCATGATCGAGCGGGGACGGCTGCGGGAGGGGGAGACCGTCCTGGTCTCCGGAGCGTCCGGCGGTGTCGGCCTCGCGCTCATCCAGATCGCCCGTGCGCGCGGTGCGCGGGTGCTCGCCATCAGCAGCGGATCCAAGATCGACGCGGTGCGGGAGGCGGGCGCGCACGATGTCATCGACCGTGCGCACGACGTCGCCGGGCAGATCCGCGCCGTCGCCCCGGAAGGCATCGACGTCGCACTCGACGTGGTCGCCGGGGATCTGGTGAGCGAGTGCCTGCCGCTGTTGCGCGAAGGTGGCCGATGGGTCGTAGCCGGCGCGCTCGGCGGGTTCGACGTGGCCTTCGACGTGCGCCGCCTCTACCTGCACAACGCGCAGCTGATCGGCTCCGCGATGCACACACCCACGCACTTCGGCCTGCTCATGGAGCTCGCCCGCCAGGCCGCGATCCAGCCCGTGGTCGCCGCGACGTTCCCGCTGGACCAGGCCGCCCGGGCGCAGGAACAGCTCGCCCGCAGGGAACACGTGGGAAAGATCGTCATTCGCCCCTGACGGCCGCCGGCCGCGTGAAGGGCCGGTCTCCTGTCAGGGACGCGTACGGATACGACGCTCAGCGCAGCCGGACAAGGGCTTCGGCGGTGACGGCATGGACCGGCGGACGCCCCGCGAGCAGGCGCAGCACCTCGTTGACGGCGCTGGTGCCGAGCCGCTGCCTGCACTCGACGCTGCCGGCCCCCTGGTGCGGGGTGAGCAGCACGTTCGGCAGGGAGCGGAAGGGGTGGCCGACGGGCAGCGGCTCGGCGTCGAAGACATCGAGCGCCGCGTCCAGCCGGCCGGTGGCCAGTTCGGCGAGGAGGGCGTCCTGGTCGACCAGCCACGCGCGGGCGGTGTTCACCAGACCCGCCCCGTCAGGCATCAGTGCCAGCTGCTCGGCGCCGAGCATCCGGTGGGTCTCCTCGGTGACCGGGGCGTGCACGGCCACGATCCGGCTCCCCGTGAGCAGCGTCTCCAGCGGAACGGATTCCACGCCGAGCTCCCGGGCGTCCGCGCCGGAGAGGTACGGGTCGGTGACACGTACCCGCGCTCCCATCGCCCGGGCCATCCGGATGTAGGCCCGGCCGGTGCGGGAGGCGCCGATCACCCCGATGTCGCTGCCGTGGATCTCGTGGCGCGGCGGTGCCTCGCTCGCCGCCGCCCAGTCCAGGCCGCCGCGCAGGGAGTGGTCGAAGCGCTGGACGCGATGGAGCAGCGAGAGAGTAAAGGCGAGAGCCACCTCGGCGACCGGGCGGGCCATCTCGTCACCGGCCTGGGTGACGAGGCTGCCCCGCCGGAACACCTCCTCGGTGACATAGGGGGCGACCGCCGAGCCGGTGTGCGCCACCAGCTCCAGCCGGTCGGCGTGGGACAGAAGCTCGGCATCCACCTTGGGCGCCCGCCACGAGAGGATCAGCGCACGGGCGCCGGGCAGGGCGGCCGCCACCGCCGCCCGGTCGGTGTGCTCGTCGATGACCGTGAGCCGCGCGGAGCGTTCCAGCTCCCGCCACACCTCGGCGGTGAAGAACTGGGCGCGCAGGTGCGGCGGTACGGCGACGACCACCCGGGAGGAGCGGTCGGTGATTTCGGGTGAGCCAGGCATCGAGGTGCTCCGCAACGAAGGCGTCATCGGTCGGCCAAGGGTAGGCCGAGGCCAGCGGGGCGATCTCCTCGGCCCGCTCGGGGAAGGTGTCTCGGCGCACCCCGAACTCCTGCGCCGCCAGGGCCTGTCGGCGAACATCCGCTGCTTGCTCCCGGCCGCCCGGCGGGCGGCGGAACACGTGGGGACGGCACGGCCGCCGCAGGCCACCTCCGAATCCGTACGGGCCGCGGTCACGGCGCCCGGCGCGGTCAACCGGTACGGCGACCGCTTCTGAGCCCCGCGCCGTCCTGGTCCGGGTCCCTGGGTAGCCGCGCCTACAGCCTGAGGTCTGAGCGCGCGTCGATCGGTACGCGGAATGCGCTGGTCTGCCGGGCTCGCCCGGTGGACTGTTCCGTTTCCTGCGCGGTCGGATCGGGTACGCAGTGCCGGGGCGTGGAAGCCCGTCACGAAAGTCACGAAGTCTCTTTCGAAGTATGTGGCGGAACGAGGGAGAGGATCGGTGCGTGCGAACACGAACCAGCCCGGTACTGGTGACTGACGCGGGGTCATCGAGCCTGCGTCTGACGGTCTTCGGGGACGGGGGTCAGGTCCTCAACGAACACCACAGCGACTCTCCCCCCGGCGAGGGGGCATCGGGATCGCTGCGGCAGATGCTGAAGGAAGGGCCGGCTCCCGCAGCTGTGGGTCACCGCATCGTCCACGGCGGATCGGAGCTGCGCAGCCACACCCTGCTCGACGACGATGTGCGCGCCCGCCTGGACCGGGTGGCAGACCTCGCGCCATTGCACGTTCCGCAAGCACTGACCGTTCTGGACGCGGCTCGGGATCTGCTGCCCGGAGTTCCGCACGTCGCCTGCTTCGACACCGTATTCCACGCCGGCCTACCGGCCGCCGCACGGGAGTACGCGGTTCCTTCCAGCTGGCGCGAAGCGTACGGACTGCGCCGCTACGGTTTCCACGGTCTGTCCTACGCCTGGGCGCTGGCCCGAACCGGTGAACTTCTCGGCCGCCGTCCCGAGCAACTGCACCTGGTGATCGTGCACCTCGGCGGTGGCTGCTCCGCCTGCGCGGTGCGCGACGGGCGCAGTGTCGACACGACGATGGGCTTTACGCCCCTGGAGGGATTGGTGATGACCCGGCGCAGCGGCAGCGTCGACCCTGGCGCCCTGACCTGGCTGCTGACACGGAAGAATCTGTCTGCGGACGAGATCGAGGACGCTCTGAACCACAGGTCCGGTCTGCTTGCCCTCTCCGGCACTTCGGACGACACGCGCGACCTGGTAGGCAGCCGGGCGGCAGGCGACGAGCGTGCAGCACTCGCCCTTGACGTCTTCACCCACCAGTGCCGCCGCGGCATCGCCGAGATGGCCGCATCCCTGAGCCGTCTTGACGCTCTGGTTTTCACCGGCGAGATCGGCGAGGACCAGCCCGAGGTGCGTGAGGAGGTGTGCGCCGGGCTGTCTGTGTTCGGCCTCACGGGCGGTCTGCGACCGCTGGTCGCCGAACGTCCCGAAATCATCAGCGAGCCCGGCGCGCGAGTTCCCGTCGTGGTCGTTCCCACCGGAGAGGCTCAGCAGATCGACGTCGAGACCCGGGCTCTCCTGGCTCACCGCTGAGGTGGGCCGACGCCACCGACACGCCGGCAGGATCTGACGCCTGCGAGGTTCGATCGGGCCTCGGGGGAGCCTGGGGACCAGGCATGACGCCGGTCGCAGCTCATCTGTGCCCTGGTCCGCGAGTAGGGAACTGCACGCCTGGCACCGAAGCTGGTGCAGCGAAGAAGTCGCCCCGGTTTCGCAGGTGTCATGGGCGGCGGGCGAACACGCTGCGGCGCAGTCACAAGACCGGAAGAGAGGGAGCTCGGACCGATCCCGCATCCGACGCCAGGACGCACGAATCACGGCCGAAGAAGCGGACCTCCCGACTCCAGGGACAGGTGCTGCGCCTGCACAGCTGTAGTACGGGCGTCAGCCGAGCCCGCCCAGCACGATCTTCCACACTCGGGTCGCCACCTGGAGGTTGAGCCGGTCTTCGACGTTCGCGAGGTCGTTGCCGCTGATGTCGCGGATGCGCTGGAGTCGGTAGCGCAGCGTGCTGCGGTGGATGGCGAGGGATGCGGCGGTCTCGTCGTAGTTGCCGCCGCAGTCGAAGTACCGGGCCAGGGTCTCCGTCATAGCCGAGTTGTGTAGGGCGTCGTAATCGATGAGTTGCCCCAGCCACTCGTGGACGAACGCCTCAAGTTCCCCGTAATCGTTGCCAGGCCCCAGGATGCGGTAAAGGCCGAGTTCGTCGAAGAACGTCATGCCGTATCGCTCACGAGAATGGCGGCGCACTTCCAGGGCGCGCTGCGCCTCCTGAAATCGCTGGGGGATGTCGTCCGGGGAATCGCACGGGGCGCTCACGCCGATCGTCCCGGCCGGTGTCCCCGTTTCCAGGGCGAGCGCCTCGTACAGCGCTCGGGCGTGCGGCCTGTCGTCAGCGACCAGGACCACGTGGCCGGAACGTCGGGTCAGCAGTGAGCGCATGCCCACGGCAGAGGCCGCCCGGCCCACGGTCTGGGCGAAGGAATCGTCCACAGCCCGGTCCGACCACTGCACCACGACGATGTAATGGCTCCGGTGCAGGTCGTGTCCGACTGCCTCGGACCGGGCGTAGGCGCTTTCGTCGTCCGTCCCTGCCAGCAGGTCGTCGGCCAGCTCGCGGTGCAGCCTCAGCTCCACTTCGGCCAGATTGCGCAGGTGCGCCAGTTCCAGGGCGAGCGACGTGGCGGCCTGTTCCAGCGCGAGCATGGTGTGCCTGACTGCCTCGCCCTGGGGATCGACCAGAGCCAGCATGCCCAGGATCTCGCCGTGCGGGCGGATCAGAGTGATCAGCCGGTCCTTGATCCGCGCCGGCCCGGGCTGCCGGGCGACGGTGTGCAGCAGTTCGTCCTGGCGCACGGGGTTCGGTTCCGGATAGGGGTCGGGTCGACTGGGGCCGGCCCAGGACCTCAGCCGACCGAAGCGGTCCTCGACCAGAGCGGGGAGTCCGGTCAGTCCGTGCAGTGCGCGGGTGACGGCCTCCTCGCCACCGCCCGAGGCGGCGACGTCGGCCATGAGCGCGTGAACGGCCCGCCCGTACGCCAGCTCGGCCACGACGGCGATCAGCTGCCGCTGGAGGGCTGCGCGTTCCTCCCTGAGCCGGTGCAGCTCCACGGCCTCCTCACGGCGGCGGCGGTGTGCGAACGCGACCGACAGTGCGGCAGCGGTGTGCCGGACGAGTGTGGCGAGCAGGGACCGCTCGGCTTCGCTGGGTCGGGAAGGGGACGTCACTACGAGATAACCGTGGAGTCTCTCGAGTCCGCGCAGCCCCAGGGCTTGGCCCCAGGACCTGCCGGGTACGGTCACAGGACCGTCCTGCCCGGCCAGCTCCCGCACCCTCCGGTCCACGGTCAAGGCATGATTCTGCCGGTTTCCCGGGCTGGGGACCAGGTAACCGTCCGCTGCGAGGTAGCCGGCTTCGGCGCTGTACGGCCCGGCGGCGGCTATGTGGTCCATGGCCAGGCGCAGGATCTCGCCTTCGTCCGGGGCGTCGAACAGGGTGCGGGACAGCACCGTGAATTCGTCGAGGGCATGGTCGGCGGAGGGCTGATCAGGCGGGTGGGACCCTCTGCACGCGGGCGGCCGCCCGGGACTGTCCCGCGACGCACTCCCCTTCCGGTCGGAGTGGCGGTACAGGTTGCGCGGCCGACTCCTGGCCATGTGATCACTTCCTGGCCCTCAGAGGGCGAGACGATGGTGTTTCGGTCACCCCGCTCGCGAGCCACCCCGTGTGCGAAATGTCCGTATTTTCACTCTAGTACTCGTAGGTCGACCGGGCTCGTAGATCTCTGACAGGCCAGGCGCAGGCGTGGAGCCACTCGGCTCGCCATGCTGGAGTGCGTTCGAGATCCTCCGCCTGCGAACCGGCAGGAAAGACAGGGCGATGACTGAGCAGCGTTGAGGCCGGCTGCCTGGTACGAGACGTACCGTCTGGCTGTCCGGCCTGGTGAACCGGCTCGGCTCCGTCGACCCAGGCTTGTTCCTCGCGCTCAGGGACTGCTTTTGAGTGTGCTGGTCACGGAGCTGTTCAGCATGCTCTTGCCCTCCCGCTCGACGCAGCCGAGCCGGTACGAGGTGGTCGCGGCGACGCGGTACCTGTCGCGCCGTGGATCACCCGCGGAGGTCCTGTCCGTACCTGAACGAAAGTGAACCGGAGAGTCGGCGCAGGCCGCAGACCGGAAGGAGTTCCTCATGGCCAGGGCAGTGGGCATCGACCTGGGCACCACAAACTCGGTGATCGCCGTGTGGGAGGGCGGCGAGCCGTCCGTTGTGCCCAACACCGAGGGCAACCGCACGACACCGTCCGTGGTGGCCTTCACCGACACCGGCGAGCGCCTGGTGGGCCAGATGGCCCGGCGCCAGGCGATTCTCAACCCCAAGGGCACCATCTACTCGGCCAAGCGATTCATAGGCCGTCACTTCGACGAGATCTCCGACGAGGCGAAAGCGGTGGCGTACGACGTCGTCGAGGGCGACGGCGGAGCGGCCCGCTTCAAGGTGCGCGACAAGCTGTACGCGCCTGAGGAGATCAGCGCACAGGTGCTGCGCAAACTCGCCGACGACGCCTCCAAGCAGATGGGCGAGCGCGTCACGGAGGCGGTCATCACGGTGCCCGCCTACTTCAACGACGCCCAGCGCACCGCCACGAAGGACGCCGGTCGGATCGCGGGTCTGGAGGTGCTGCGGATCATCAACGAGCCGACGGCGGCCGCCCTCGCGTACGGCATGGACAAGAAGCAGCACGAGACCGTCCTCGTCTTCGACCTGGGCGGCGGCACCTTCGACGTGAGCATCCTCGACGTCGGCGACGGCGTGGTGGAGGTGCGCTCCACCGCCGGGGACAGCCACCTGGGCGGCGACGACTTCGACCGGCGTCTGGTGGACCACCTCGCAGACGGCTTCCAGAAGGAGAACGGCATCGACCTGCGTAATGACCCGCAGGCGCTGCAACGACTGTTCGAAGCGGCGGAGAAGGCCAAGACCGAGCTCAGTTCGGTGACGCAGACGCAGGTCAGCCTGCCGTTCATCACCGCCGACGCCTCGGGCCCCAAACACCTCACCGACTCCGTCATGCGGTCCACGTTCGAGCAGATCACCGGCGACCTCGTGGAACGGTGCCTGGAGCCGGTCCAGCAGGCAATGGCCGACGCCAAGGTCGGTGAGAGCGACATCGACGAGGTCATCCTCGTGGGCGGCTCCACACGCATACCAGCGGTCCAGGCCCTGGTCCGCCGGCTGACCGGCGGCAAGGACCCCAACATGAGCGTCAACCCCGACGAAGTCGTGGCCCTGGGCGCCGCGATCCAGGCCGGGGTGCTGAAGGGCGAGGTCAAGGACGTCCTGCTGCTCGATGTCACACCCCTGTCGCTGGGCGTCGAGACGCGCGGCGGAGTCATGACGAAGATCATCGAGCGGAACACCACCATCCCGGTGCGGCGTACCGAGACGTTCTCCACGGCCGAGGACAACCAGCCGGCCGTCGACGTGGTGGTCCTCCAGGGTGAGCGCGAGCGTGCTGCCGACAACCGGGTGCTCGGCCGGTTCCAGCTCACCGACATCCGGCCGGCGCCGCGAGGCGAACCCCAGATCGAGGTCACCTTCGACATCGACGCCAACGGCATCCTCAATGTCAAGGCGCGCGACGGGGACACCGGCAAGGAACAGGGCATCACCATCAGCGAAAGCTCCAACCTGGACCGCAGTGAGGTCGAGCGCATGGTCCAGGAGGCCGAACGCAACCAGGGCCAGGACCGGGAGCTCCGCGAGGCCGTAGACGCACGCAACGAACTCGACGCCGTCGCGTACCAGGTCGAGAAGCGCCTCGCCGAACTGGGCGACGCAGCCCCCGCGCACGAGAAGGCACGCGCCGAGATGCTCGTCTCCGATGCCCGGGCGGCGGTCAAGGAAGAGGCAGGCGTGGAGCGTGTGCGGCCACTGGCCTCCGAACTCCAGCAGGTCCTCGCCGGACTGGCTGCCCAGCAGGGTGCCACCGCCACGGGAGGCCCGGGCCAGGACGCCGCCACCGGCGCTCCCCCGAGTGGTGGCAACGGTGACGACGACGTCATCGACGCCGAGTTCGACAAGGGTTGAGGCCGCCATGCCCCGCCACCCCGAAGAACCCACGCCGGCCGAACCGGCCCCGGAAGGCGCCGTACGCCCTCCCCACGAGGACTCGCGTCAACCCGGACCGCCTCCCCGGCCGCAAGCGACGAACGACGAAACGGGATCCGACGCCGTCGGCCCTGCACCCGCGGAGGACGAGCGAACGGCCGCGATGCAGGAACTGGAGGACCGCTGGCGGCGCGCGCTCGCCGACCTCGACAACCTGCGCAAGCGTCACGCCAGGGAACTGGAGCGGGAGCGGACGGTCGAGCGGTCCCGTACCGCTGCTGCCTTCCTGCCCGTCCTCGACAACCTCGAACTCGCCCTGTCCCACGCCGACGCCGATTCGGATGCGGTCGTGGAAGGCATCCGGGCAGTCCGCGACCAGGCGGTGAATGTTCTCGAACTGCTCGGCTACCCGCGGCACGCGGAGACCGGCGTCGCCTTCGACCCGGCCCGGCACGAGGTGGTCAGCGTGGTCGATGACCCCGACGTCGAGCCGGGCACCGTCGTGCAGGTGCTGCGTCCGGGCTACGGCGACGGCGATCGGCAGCTCAGGCCCGCCACCGTGACCGTCGCGAAGCGGGAGTGATCTCTCATGGCACGGGACCTCTACGAAGTGCTGGGAGTGTCGCGGACCGCGAGCCAGGACGAGATCCAGCAGGCATATCGCAAGCTCGCCCGCAAACACCATCCCGACGTCAACAAGGACCCGGCGGCGGAGGAACGCTTCAAGGAACTCAACGAGGCGTACAGCGTCCTGTCGGACCCGAAGACCCGGGCACGCTACGACCGCTTCGGCGAAGACTTCCGCAAGATCCCCGAAGACTTCGACGACCGGGTCGCGGCCGGAGCGGGCGGCGGATTCCGTACCCAGCGGACCGCAGGCGCGGGCGGCCCCCGCGTCCGGTACACCACCGGCTTCGGCGATGAATTCTCAGCCGAGGATGTGGACATCGAGGACCTGTTCGGCTCGCTCTTCGGCGCAGGCGCCCGCTCCGGCTCCGCAGGCGTGCCGGGAGCCGACCAGGAGGCCGAACTGCCGCTCACCGTCGAGGAGGCGTACAAGGGCGGCCGCCGCACCGTCACACTCGCCGGGCCCACCGGGCAGCCGCGGCGTTACGAGGTCGACGTCCCGCCGGGCGTCACCGACGGGCAGCGCATCCGGCTGGCGGGAGAGGGAGGGCGGGGCAGTGGTGCCGCACCCGCGGGCGACCTGCACCTGAGGGTGAGGATTCAGCCCCATCCTCAGTTCCGGCTGGACGGCCGTGATGTCCACGTGCAGGTCCCGGTCACCCCCTGGGAGGCGGCTCTGGGCGCGACCGTGCCGGTGCCCACCCCCGGCGGTGGCACAGCCAAGGTCACAGTGCCTGCCGGCTCGTCCAGCGGCCGTCGGCTGCGGCTGCGGGGCGAGGGCATGCCGAACCCGCGCGGTGCGAACGGCGACCTGTACGCCGAACTCCGCGTCATGGTGCCACCCACCCTTGGCGACAGGGAGCGTGAACTGTTCGAGGAGCTCGCCGCGACCTCCTCGTTCGACCCCAGGAGGACGCGATGAACCACCGACCCACGGGAGCGGCAGGCCGGTCCGGTGCAGGCGACCGTCCAGCGCAGCCGGTCACACACGTCAGCACCGCCTCGACGGCTGTCCGGTATGCGCTCGTTCCCGCCTCGAGACTTTCCCTGGGGGCCGTGGCCCGTCGATCGGGTCTCCATCCTGATCTGGTCCGCCGGTTCGTCGCCCTCGGGCTGGTCGACGCCGAACGCGACGCCGTGGGCCACCTGGTGTTCGACCCCGGTGCCCCAGCGGTACTTGCCCGCATCCAGCGGCTGCGCTCCGGACTCTGCCTCAATTACGCATCCATCGGCCTGGTGCTCGACCTGCTCGACCGCATCAGCCTGCTCGAAACCGCGCTGCGTGGCCGCGCCACGAGGAGTGATACACCCCCATGGACATGAACCGTCTCACACAGAAATCCCAGGAAGCCCTCCAGGAGGCCCAGACCGCGGCCGTCCGCATGGGGCAGACCGAAGTGGACGGAGAACACCTGCTGCTCGCACTCCTCGATCAGGAGGACGGTCTGATCCCACGGCTGCTGCAACAGGCCGGAACCGAGCCGAAGGAACTGCGCGCGGCCGTGCGCGAGGAACTCTCCCGCCGCCCGAAGGTCACCGGCCCCGGTGCGGCACCCGGCCAGGTCTTCGTCACTCAGCGCCTCTCCGGCCTGCTCGACGCCGCTGAACGGGAGGCCAAACGCCTCAAGGACGAGTACGTGTCCGTGGAGCACCTCCTGCTGGCCCTGGCTGAAGAGGGGTCATCAACAGCCACCGGACGACTGCTCAACCAGGCCGGGATCACCAGGGACTCGTTTCTGGGCGCGCTGACCCAGGTCCGCGGCAACCAGCGCGTCACCTCCGCCAACCCCGAAGTGGCCTACGAGGCTCTGGAGAAGTACGGCCGCGATCTCGTCGTCGAGGCCAGGGACGGCAGGCTCGACCCGGTCATCGGGCGGGACGCCGAGATCCGCCGCGTCACGCAGATCCTGAGCCGCAAGTCGAAGAACAACCCCGTCCTCATCGGCGACCCCGGTGTCGGCAAGACGGCCATCGTCGAGGGCCTCGCCCAGCGCATCGTCCGCGGCGATGTGCCCGAAGGACTCCGCGACAAGATCGTGTTCGCTCTCGACATGGGTTCCCTGGTCGCCGGCGCCAAGTACCGCGGTGAGTTCGAGGAACGCCTCAAGGCCGTGCTCAGCGAGGTCAAGGCTGCACAAGGCGGCATCTTGCTCTTCGTCGACGAACTGCACACCGTCGTCGGCGCGGGCGCCGCCGAAGGGGCCATGGACGCGGGGAACATGCTCAAACCGATGCTCGCCCGCGGCGAACTCCACATGATCGGCGCCACCACCCTCGACGAGTACCGCAAACACATCGAAAAGGACGCCGCGCTCGAACGACGGTTCCAGCAGGTCGTGGTGGACGAGCCCAGCCTCGAGGACACCATCTCCATCCTGCGTGGACTGCGTGAGCGCCTGGAGGTCTTCCACGGCGTCAAGATCCAGGACACCGCACTGGTCTCCGCCGCCACCCTCAGCCACCGCTACATCACCGATCGATTCCTGCCCGACAAGGCCATCGACCTCGTCGACGAGGCATGCGCCCGGTTGCGTACCGAGATCGACTCCATGCCTGCCGAACTCGACGAGATCACCCGCCGCGTCACCCGCCTGGAGATCGAGGACGCCGCCCTCTCCAAAGAGACCGACCCCGCCAGCAGAACCCGCCTGGAGGAGCTGCGCAAGGAACTGGCCGACCTGCGGGGCGAGGCCGACGCCAAACACGCCCAGTGGGAGGCCGAACGGCAGGCGATCCGGCGTGTGCAGGAACTGCGCCAGGAACTGGAGCAGGTCCGCCACGAGGCGGAGGAGGCCGAACGCGCCTACGACCTCAACCGGGCCGCCGAACTCCGATACGGCCGCCTCCAGGACCTGGAGCGTCGACTCGCGGCGGAGGAGGAGCAGCTGGCCACCAGGCAGGGAGAGAACCGGTTGCTGCGCGAGGTGGTCACCGAAGAGGAGATCGCAGAGATCGTCGCCGCCTGGACCGGCGTCCCGGTCGCCCGCCTGCAGGAGGGTGAACGCGACAAGCTGCTGCGCCTCGACGAGATCCTTCGCGAGCGCGTCGTCGGCCAGGACGAGGCCGTCAAGCTCGTCGCCGACGCCATCATCCGAGCCCGCTCCGGCATCCGCGACCCTCGCCGGCCCATCGGCTCCTTCATCTTCCTCGGCCCCACCGGCGTCGGAAAGACAGAGCTGACCAAGACCCTCGCCCGGGCGCTGTTCGACTCCGAGGAGAACATGGTCCGCCTCGACATGAGTGAGTACCAGGAGCGGCACACCGTCAGTCGGCTCATGGGCGCACCACCCGGATACGTCGGCTACGAGGAAGGCGGCCAGCTCACCGAGGCGGTACGCCGCAAGCCGTATTCGGTCGTGCTGTTCGACGAGATCGAGAAGGCGCACAGCGACGTCTTCAACACCCTGCTGCAGATCCTCGATGACGGCCGCATCACCGATGCTCAGGGCCGTACCGTCGACTTCCGCAACACCGTGATCATCATGACGTCCAACATCGGCTCCGAGCACCTCCTCGACGGTGCCACCGCCGAGGGTGAGATCAAGCCTGAGGCCCGCGCCCTGGTGATGGGCGAGCTGCGGGGGCACTTCCGTCCGGAGTTCCTCAACCGCGTCGACGACATCGTGCTGTTCAAGCCGCTCGGCGAGCGGCAGATCGAACGTATCGTGGAGCTGCAGTTCGACGAGCTGCGGCAGCGGCTCGCGGATCGCCGCATCACCGTAGAACTCACCGATGCGGCCCGAGAGCTCATCTCCCACCAGGGCTACGACCCGGTGTACGGGGCCCGGCCGCTGCGGCGATACATCTCCCACGAGGTCGAGACGCTGGTCGGGCGCGCTCTTCTGCGCGGCGACGTCCAGGACGGCGCGACGGTCCGTGTCGATTCCCAACACGGAGAGCTGGTGGTCACCTACGACCAGCAGGAGGAGGCCCGGGAAGCGAGGGCGGCGTGAACACCACCCGTGCAACGACGGTGACCTGCCCGCACTGCGGGCGCGACAACCGCATTCCTGTTGCCGCCGAGGGACGGCCTAAATGCGGCAACTGCAAGCAGCCGCTGCCCTGGGTCGTCGACGCGGGTGACGACGACTTCACCGAAGTGGCCGACAACGCCGTACAACCCGTCGTCGTCGACCTCTGGGCCACCTGGTGCGGCCCCTGCCGCATGGTCAGCCCGGCCCTCGAACAGGTCGCCCGCGACCTCGCCGGACGGATCAAGCTCGTCAAGGTAGACGTCGACCAGAACCCAAGGGTCAGCCGACGGTTCGAGGTCCAAGCGGTGCCCACGCTGATCGTTCTGGACCGAGGTGAGACGGTCGCCCGACAGGCCGGTGCGGCACCCGCACATGCCCTGCGTGAGTGGGTCGAACAGGCCTTGGCGGGCCGGTAGACCACTACTGGGCGGTGAAACACCATGGGCCGGCCGACGCAAGGGCTGCAAGTACCGGCGGCCGCTGCCGAAAAGGTGAGCACCAAGGGAATCTCGTCCCTTAGGCGGAGACCGCCGAGCCTCATCACACCCACATCACGGAGCGCAGAGAAGAGGGAGTTCGACAATACGGGTGAATGCCCGTCACCGCCCTGCCCTCCGGTAATGAAAGGAGCCATGAGATGGGTGAGTCGACATTCTCCTCCTTCGATACCATGGTGGACAAAGCGAATCGGCTCCTCAGGGACATCGAGGAAGCCAATGGCTGGCCGAAGGAACGCCGGAAACAGTCGTACGCCGCACTGCGCGCCGTCCTGCACCGGCTACGGGATCGCCTCTCCGTCGACGGAGCGGCGCACCTCGGGGCACAGCTTCCGACTCTGATCCGCGGCGTCTACTACGACGGATGGAAGCCTTCCGAAACACCAGTGAAACTCAGTGGCGAGGAATTCTTCCAGCGCGTAAGGGACGACTTTCCCTACGCGGTCGACGGCGGCATCGAAACGGTCGTGCGCAGCGTGCTGGAGGCTCTGAAGCGTTACGTCAGCGAAGGGGAGTGGGATCACCTCAAATCCGGCCTGCCCAACTCGCTGGCCGCCGTGGTGCCGTAGCCGCTGGGCGAACCGTCACGGCCGGGGACTTCTGCGTGAGCGACGGCTACCGGACTGCAGACCATACGGGGGCCGCGGCCGAGCAACTATTCAGATAGGAGAACGTCATGGCCACGATTCCGGATCCGCACCTGGCAATGGTGCGGCCAGTGACGCCGCGTACCCCGCAGGGCTGCGAGGAGTGTCTCAAAGAGCATTCCCCATGGGTGCATCTGCGGCTCTGCCTCACCTGCGGACACGTCGGCTGCTGCGACTCCTCACCCCTCAAGCACGCGAGGCGACACGCGGGCAGCGTCGGTCACCCCGTCGTGCAGTCCTTCCAACCGGGAGAAGACTGGCGCTGGTGCTACGTCCACGAGGCTTTGGTCTGATGAGCACCGCCCAGCACAAGAACGGTGCGATCCACGAGACGCCGGACCGGTACGGGGCGTTCCCACGCCTGACACCCGAACAGCTTCAGGACCTGACCGTGCACGGCGAGCGGCGCAGGACCACGGAAGGGGAGGTGTTGTACCGCGAGGGCGAGCCGTTCCGGGAGTTCCTCGCGATCCTCAGCGGGGCCGTCGAGATCCTTCAGGACCATGGCGGGCCCGAAGAGCGCAGGGTGGCGGTACACGGACCCGGCAGGTTCCTGGGTGAACTGGGGATGCTGGAGGGGCAGGCGGCGTTCGACACCGCCGTGGTGCGTGAGGCAGGCGAGATCCTGGCGGTACCGGTGGAGCGCCAACGCACTTTGGTCGGCCGCGACCCCGTACTCGGCGACCTGATCCTCCGCGCCTATCTGGGCCGACGGTATCTGCTCATCGGCCTCGGCGCGGGCTTCCGCATCCTGGGATCGTGCTACTCGCGGGACACGCTGCGGCTGCGTGAGTTCGCTGCCCGCAACCGGCTGCCCCACCGCTGGCTGGATCTGGAAAGGGACAAAGAGGCTGAGTCGCTGCTGCGTCGGTTCTCCATCCGCCCCGAGGAAACTCCCGTGGTCCTCTGGAAGGGCGAGCGGGTGCTGCGCAATCCGAGCAACGCAGAACTCGCCAGGCTCATCGGGCTGCCCACCTCCACGCCGAAGGCCGCCCGGTGCGACGTGATGGTGGTCGGCGCGGGTCCTGCGGGACTCGCCGCCGCCGTGTACGGCGCCTCCGACGGCCTCAGCACGATTTCCGTCGACGCCGTGGCCACGGGAGGCCAGGCAGGCACCTCGTCCCGCATCGAGAACTACCTCGGCTTCCCGTCGGGCATCTCCGGGGGAGAGCTCATCGAACGCGCGGTGCTCCAGGCCCACAAGTTCGGTGCCCGCCTCATGGTGCCGGCCCAGGTCGACAGGCTCGTCCCGCAGGACGACGAGTACGTAGTCGCCTTCACGGACGGGTCCCAGGCCCGGGCGGGAGCCGTGGTGCTCGCCTCAGGTGTCCGGTACCGCAGGCTCGAGGTGCCCGGCATCGACCGCCTGGAAGGGATCAGCGTCTACTACGCGGCGACCGTGCACGAGGCCAGCCTCTGCGAGGCGGACCCGGTCGCCGTGGTCGGCGGGGGCAACTCCGCCGGGCAGGCGGCACTGTTCCTGGCCAACCACGCATCCGGAGTCCACCTCCTCGTCCGTGGCGGCGACCTCAACGCCGACATGTCGCGGTACCTGGTGGACCAGGTGGAACGGCACCCGAAGATCGAGGTACGGCTCCGCACCGAAGTCCGGGGCGTCTCCGGGAAGGAGAAGCTGGAGTCCCTGATCGTGGAGGACAACGCAAATGGTGAGCGCCGCACGCTGCGGGCCGCCGCGCTGTTCGTGTTCATCGGGGCCCGCCCGGGCACGGAATGGCTGAGAGGCGTGCTCGCCCTGGACGAGAAGGGCTTCGTCCTCACCGGGGCGGACGCCCAGGCTGTTGCCGACGAGACCCGGTGGGACCCGCTCGGCCGTGGTCCATTGCTGCTGGAGACCAGCCTCCCCGGGGTCTTCGCCGCCGGCGACGTCAGGAGCGGCTCCGTCAAACGAGTGGCCTCGGCCACCGGCGAAGGCGCCATGGCGATCCGCCTCGTGCACGAGCACCGGGAAATGGCCGGCAACCTGGTCCGCACCGCAGGCCCCGAAGGGCCTCGGCCGGTGACGGGCCGGTGAGCGAACGATGCGGCGGTCCGGGGTCGGTGATCAGCCGGCCGGCGTGGTGTGCCCGAGACGAAGGTGGGCTGCAGGGGGGGGGGGGGCACGGCTACGCGGCCGAATGCCGCCCTGGCGAAGACGCCACCGGGCACGGGGACAGCGTGTCATCACAGCGTCGACTTTGCCTGAGGGCATCCTGTGAGCACTTGCCATCCCGGGGGCAGCAGACGAGAAGGGCCAGTCATGCACGCGTCGTCCCAGAGCCTTACGGTCGTGGCTCTCCTGGCGGATCCGGACGCACCGACCGAGATCGCGAAGCGCATGGCCCGGACCCTTCCTGCACGGCTCGCCGACAGGTCCGGCCAGGGGCGACGGTTCCACATCGAAGTGATCAGTGAGCCCTTCACCTCGGGGACCGAGGACCCGCCCGCCTTGATGCGCCGGATCATAGACCGTGGCAGTGGGGAGAATTGGGACGTCGTCGTCGCCCTCACCGACCTCCCGTTGCACTCGCACGGCCGCAGGCTCGTGGCGAACATGAGCCACGAACACGGCTTGGCCTTGTTGTCACTACCTTCGCTGGGGGGCTTCCGGCTGCAGACGAGGGCCCGCCGGGCGGTGGAAGAAGCCGTGCTCGGCTTAGCGGGCCCGCAGCCCACCCAGCCTGGGGGGCCTCCTCGAAGTCAGCTGCTTCTGGAATCGGCCGACGGCTCTCTCGCACCCATTCATCCGAGCCCGGTCGGCAAGGAGGAGAGCGCTGATCTCCGGTACGTCATCAGCGGGCGGCGAGGTTACCTGCGGGTACTCCTCGGCATGGTCCGCGCCAACCGGCCGTGGCGTTTGGTGCCGGGCCTCTCGAAAGCCCTGGCGGCCGCACTCGCCACGGGAGCCGTGGCCACCGTGAACTCCACCGTGTGGAGCCTGGCCGACTCTCTGAGCGTGCCACGCCTAGTCATCGCCACGGTCGGGTCCGTCGCGCTCATGATCGGCTGGCTGATCGTGGACGCGCAGCTTTGGCATCGCTCAGCACAGAGCTCGCCGGAGGCGAGGCAGAGGGCGAGACTCTACAACGTCTCGACAGTCGTGACCGTGGGTATCGGGGTGCTCGTCTGCTACGTGGGCTTGATGGTCATCAACTTTGTGTGGGCGCTGTTCATCCTCAACGACCAAGTGTTCGCTTCCATGACACGAAACCCGTTGAGCGCAGCGGACTATTGGACGTTGTCATGGTTCGTGGCTTCGACTGCCACGGTGGGCGGCGCGCTGGGATCAGGCTTGGAGAGCGACGACGCAATCCGAGCAGCCGCCTACTCCAAGCGCGAACAGGAACGTCGACACATGCTCCAGGACGAGCACGATGGCTAGCTGTATGAAGATGCACAGGAGCCGATGGCGATGGCGTACGGCGCATCCTGCCCGTCCCCTCGGCGGCGGTGATGAGAGTGAAGTGATGGTGCGTCCGGTGACCGGGCTGACGGAGGGCAGACCGGTTGTCCAGCAGTCCATCGGCTCGTCGGCTTGTGCCGGACCTTCGGCCGGAGGTGTCCGCAGTAGCAGCGCCCTGTCCCAGGACCTGCGGCCGTCACCATGCTTCCGGCCCGTGCGGGAAGCTCTCTCGCACGACGGGCGAACCCGAAGCAGGCCGACGCGGCCCGGCATGGCGTTCCGGCTGGGCTCCCGCCCGTGAGGTGGCCGCAGGCCTTCAGGGAAGTCCTACGGGCCGGGATCAAGATCGAGGAGACGCGGCTGGAGCCCCTGCTCGCGCTGCGCACGGCCGCCGGTGTGGCCATCGTCGTGGGGCCGGCGCTATGGCTGGGCTCTCCTGCATACGCCGCATCCGCAGCCCTCGGCGCTTACTCCGCGGGCGGGGCAACCTTCCAGCGCACCTGGCGCCCACGCAAGGTGATCGCGCTCGGCGCCGGCGCGGGGCTGGCGCTCAGCACCCTGGTGGGCTACCTGGCGGCGGGGCGACTCGTGACGTTCCTCCCACTGCTGGCCCTGTGGACCTTTGTCGCGGGGCTGGCGTGGGCCGTCGGATCCACCGCCGGGATCGTCGCGGCGACGACGGTCGGCAGCATGCTGGTGACCATCACCCTGCCCACGAGCGCCGGACGAGCCCTGGAGCACGCCGGGATCATCGCGCTCGGCGGAGTGGCGCAGGCCGTCCTGATCCTGCTGTTCCCGATCCGCCGATGGGGGGCGCATCGTGACGCGCTCGCCGACGCCCTGGCCGCCGTGGCGCACTACGCCCGCCGGCTCCGGAACGACCCGACCGCCCCGTTCGACCCGGAGCCATTGATGACAGCCCGGGACGCGGCCGCCGTGACGCCCTCACAGGCACGCACCCGCCCCACCGTCCTGCACGGCCCCCGGGGACTCGCCGAGCGCATTCTGCCGGCCATCGCCGCGCTCGCCGACCCGGACGTCGGCGCCCCGGCGGAGGGGCCAGGGAGAGACCGCGCGCGGGAACTGCTCGACGCGGCCGCCGACGTGTTGGATGCGGCCGCCCGATCGATCCGCCGCGGCACTCCCGTCGAGGTACCGCCCAAGACTGTGGACGTCCTGCGCGTCGACGAGGAGCACGAGGTGCTCGACGGGCCCGCGCGGCAGGCCGCCGAGAGGCTCGCGGGTCTGCTCGGCGAGGCGCTGGAGATCGCTGAGAGCGGCAACGCGCGCGGAAGGACGCTCACGCCGCACGGCCCCGAGGGCGCCCCTTTCCTGGTGCGCCCGACCATGTTCCGGCTGGTCCCGGTCATTGTGCGGGCGGCCCGCCGTGAGCTCCGCCGCGACTCGCCCGTGGTCCGGCACGCCGTTCGCCTGGCGGCGGTAGCCACACTCGGCTATCTGATCGCCGCCCGGCTACCCCTGGGTCACGGCTACTGGGCGCCCATCACCTCGGTGATGGTGATGCGTCCGGACTTCCACCGGACGTACGCGCGTGCGGTCGCCCGTCTCGCCGGGACCCTGGTGGGGGTCGCGCTCGCCACGGGGATGGTGCGGGCCCTGGGCCCGGACGCCTATCTGTTCGGTGCCCTGGCGGTAGTCTCGGCGGGCCTGTCGTACACCCTGATCCGTACCGGCTACGCCTACTCCCAGTGCTTCACTGCCGCGTACGTCGTCTTCCTGCTCGGCATGGGCGGCCAGGCATGGGAACAGACGGTCCCGGAGCGGATGGTGCTCACCCTGCTGGGCGGGGCCCTGGCAATGCTGGCCTACGCGGTGTTCCCGGCATGGGAGACGCCTCGGCTGCCGGGCCGGCTTGCGGACTGGCTCGCCGCCAACGGCCGCTACGCGGCCGCAGTGCTCCGCAGCTACGCCGAACCGACCAGGGAGCGCCGTGCCGACATGCGCAGGGCACAACTGGCGAGCAGGAAGGCGCGTGCCGCCTGGCAGGAGGCATACGACCAGGCGAAGCAGGAACCGGTCCGGCCCAGGGGCCTGACATCGCGTGAGGCGAAAGAGGCACAGGAGGCGCTCGAAGGGTTCGACAGGGCGGCGACGCTCATGGAGAACCACATCCCGCAAGCAGACAGTCCCTTCGCCCCCGAGGCGGAGGGACTCGCCAAGGCCCTGGAAACGGACACGGCGCAGGCGGCAGCCGACATGCGCGAGCACAGGAATCCGGACTGGGGACGAGTGGAGGAGGTCCTCCAGGCGTGGGAGGGTGCCGGTGCCCGGAGCCCGGCGCTACGGCGCGAGGCGGAACTGCAGAAGCGTGCCCTGGAGGACCTTGCGACAGCCGTGAGCCGCACCCCTCTGGAACGCGACGTCGGCTCCGCGCGCGAGGAGCAGCGGGTGCGGGCGGCCGAGGTGGCTGACGGCGATGGCTCAGGACCCGCGCACCGAGGTGGGTGACTTATCAGGGTTTCCTTGCTGCCTCGCCCGTGATCACCCTCGGTTACTATGCTCACTTCATGCCGGAGGCTGGAAGCAAGGGGCGCACTGCCATCGACGGACTGATCGGGGAGCGAGGAGATCGGGAGGCCGGCCGAGACTCCCAAGATTCTCCCCGGGCCCGTTGACGGGTGAATCCCACTGTTGCACCCCTCCAGGGCTTACCACGGATTGCAAGGTTGAATAGATGGGTGGCCTGGAACAGTGCTGACAGAAGTAACCGCGACCCGCTATGTCACGCCCCTGCGTGAAGGCGGTTCGCTCCCCGGGATCGTCGAGGCGGACGATCTCGGGACGTACGTCATGAAGTTCACCGGGGCCGGACAGGGCCGCAAGACCCTGGTCGCGGAGGTCATCTGCGGAGAGCTCGGCAGGCGGCTGGGGCTGCGGGTGCCGGAGCTGGTGACCATCCAGCTCGACCCCGTCATCGGTCTCGCCGAGCCGGACCAGGAGGTGCAGGAGCTCCTCAAGGCCAGCGCCGGTCTGAACCTCGGGATGGACTTTCTGCCCGGCTCGCTCGGATTCGACCCGCTCGCGTACGAAGTGGGCGCGGCGGAGGCCGGGAAGGTCGTCTGGTTCGACGCGCTGATCAACAACGTGGACCGGTCGTGGCGGAACCCCAACATGCTGGTCTGGCACGGGGAGCCGTGGCTGATCGACCACGGGGCGACCATGATCTGGCACCACAACTGGCCGGGCGCGCAGGCCTCCGCGGCCAAGCCGTACAACGCCTCCGACCATGTCCTCGCACCGTTCGGTCCGGACATCGCGGCCGCGGCCGCGGAGCTCGCCCCGCTGGTCACGGAGGAACTCCTCACCGAGGTCACGGCCGACGTGCCGGACGAGTGGCTGGCGGGTGAACCCGGCTTCGAGACCACGGACCAGCTGCGCCGGGCGTACGTGGAGCCGCTGCTGGCACGTGCCGGAAGCATTCATGAGCGCATCCTCATGGAGGGGCCCACGAAGACCCGGCCCAGCCAGGCCCCCGGATGGCTCACCGAACACCTGACCCCCTGGCCGCATCCCACCAAGAAGGACCGGGACGCGCAGGCGGGCACCGCGAACAGCAAGGACGGCGACCGATGAGCGAGCGCGATGTCTTCGAGTACGCGGTCCTGCGCGTCGTGCCGCGCGTGGAGCGCGGTGAGTGCTTCAACGCGGGCGTGCTGGTGTACTGCCGGGCCAAGTCGTTCGTCGCCGCGCGGACGCACCTGGACGAGCGCAAGCTCAAGGCGCTGGACCCGCGTGCCGACGTACTCGGTGTACGGGCCGCGCTGCGGGCGGTCGAAGGGGTGTGCGGCGGCGGCGAGGCCGCGGGCCAGGCGGCCGGTGACGATCCGGGGCGACGCTTCCGCTGGCTGATCGCACCCCGCTCCACGGTCGTCCAGCCGGGCGTCGTGCACAGCGGTCTGACCACGGACCCGGCCGCCGAGGTCGAGCGGCTGCTCGATCTGCTGGTGCGCTGATTGCGGGGGCGGTGCCGCCGTCCGGGAGTCACCGGGCGGCGGCACCGTCCGGTGTGACATGCGCCCGGGCCCCCGTGTGCCGTTGACACCGGGTGCCGGGGCTTCTAGCGTCTCGTCTGCTGAAGGTACTAAGCGGTTGCTCAGTTATCGGGAACTTCCTGACGTCCGCTGAGCCGCGATCCAAGGGCGAGGAGAACCAAGCATGTCCACCACCGAGCAGCGCGTCGCCATCGTGACGGGAGCGGCACGGGGCATCGGCGCCGCCACCGCCGTACGCCTGGCGGCCGAGGGCCGCGCCGTCGCCGTACTCGACCTCGACGAGGCGGCGTGCAAGGACACGGTCGAGAAGATCACCGCCGCCGGGGGCAAGGCCCTCGCCGTCGGCTGCGATGTTTCGGACAGCGCGCAGGTGGAAGCCGCCGTCGCGCGTGTCGCCGCCGAGCTGGGCGCCCCGACGATCCTCGTCAACAACGCGGGCGTGCTCCGCGACAACCTGCTCTTCAAGATGAGCGAGTCCGACTGGGACCTCGTGATGAACGTCCACCTCAAGGGTGCGTTCCTGATGGCCAAGGCCGTCCAGTCGCACATGGTGGAGGCCAAGTTCGGCCGCATCGTCTCGCTCTCCTCCTCCTCGGCGCTGGGCAACCGGGGCCAGGCCAACTACTCCGCGGTCAAGGCCGGCCTCCAGGGCTTCACCAAGACGCTCGCCAAGGAGCTCGGCAAGTTCGGCGTGACCGCCAACGCCGTCGCCCCCGGATTCATCGTCACCGAGATGACCGCCCAGACGGCCGCGCGGGTCGGCATGGGCTTCGAGGAGTTCCAGGCCGCCGCCGCGACGCAGATCCCGGTGCAGCGCGTGGGACGCCCCGAGGACATCGCCAACGCGATCGCCTTCTTCACCGGCGACGACGCGGGCTTCGTGTCCGGCCAGGTCATGTACGTCGCCGGCGGACCGCTCAACTGACCCCGGAAGGGCAACGGACACCATGACTGTGCAGGACAGTGGCAAGGTCGCGCTCATCACGGGCGCGAGCCGGGGCATCGGCTACGGCATCGCGGAGGCTTTCGTCGCCCGGGGCGACCGGGTCGTCATCACGGGCCGTGGCGAGGACGCCCTGAAGGAGGCCGTGGAGAAGCTCGGCGCCGACCGGGCGGTCGGCATCGCGGGCAAGGCGCACGACGAGGCGCACCAGGCCGCGGCCGTCGAGCGTGCCATGGAGGCCTTCGGCCGGGTCGACTACCTGGTCAACAACGCCGGTACGAACCCGGTCTTCGGGCCGATGGCCGAGCTCGATCTCAACGTGGCCCGCAAGGTCTACGAGACCAATGTGATCTCGGCGCTCGGATTCGCCCAGCAGACCTGGAAGGCGTGGCAGCGGGAGAACGGCGGGGCGATCGTCAACATCGCGTCGGTCGCCGGTGTCTCCGCGTCCCCGTTCATCGGCGCCTACGGCATGAGCAAGGCCGCGATGGTCAACCTGACCCTCCAGCTGGCGCACGAGTTCGCGCCGGTCGTGCGGGTCAACGCGATCGCCCCCGCCGTGGTGAAGACCAAGTTCGCGGAGGCGCTGTACGAGGGCCGTGAGGCCGAGGCCGCGGCGGCCTACCCGCTGGGCCGGCTCGGTGTTCCGCAGGACATCGGCGGGGCGGCGGCGTTCCTCACGTCCGAGCAGTCCGCCTGGGTCACGGGGCAGACTCTCGTGGTCGACGGCGGTATTTTCCTGAATGCGGGCGTGGCCTGAGACAGGCCTGCGCCGGTTTGGCCCTGATTGACTCAAGTGCCCCACCGGGCCAGCGGATTGTGCCGGTGGGGCGCTGCGGTATGGTCTGCCGACCCCAAGGCTGATCGAGGAGCGTGCACGTGTTCTACCGGGCCAGTCTGCAGGCCGCTGCAGCCCTTGCTTCCCTTTCTGTGCTGGCCGGCTGCGGTCTGCTGTCCGACAGCAGTTCGGAAACGGACCAGCAGATATCGGTCGGAACGACGAGCTCGCCCTCGACCCTTGATCCCGCGGCGGCGTGGGACGGCTCCTGGGAGCTGATGAGGAACGTCTTCCAGACCCTGGTGAGCTTCCCGACCGGCAGCACCAGCCCCGAGCCGGACGCGGCGAAGGAGTGCCGGTTCACCGACGCCACGAGCATGGCCTACCGGTGCACCCTGCGTTCGGACCTGAAATTCTCCAACGGCGAGAAGATCGACGCCGAGGCCGTGAAGTACTCCATCGACCGGATCACCAAGATCAAGGTCAAGGGCGGCCCGGCCGGCCTCCTCGGGTCCCTCGACCGGGTCGAGACCAAGGGGGACGACACGGTCATCTTCCACCTCAGCAGGGCGGACGCGACCTTCCCGTTCATCCTGGCCACACCGGCCATGTCGATCGTCGCCCCCGGTGACTACCCCGAGGACAGCATCCGCGACGACGGCAAGGTCACGGGTTCGGGGCCGTACGTCATGGATTCGTACGAACCGGGCAAGAAGGCCGAGCTGACCAAGAACCCCAGTTACAAGGGGTTCGCCGACCGGAAGAACGACGCGGTCACGATCCGCTACTTCACCGACTCCACCCCCATGGTGAAGGCGTTGAAGGACAAGGAGATCGACGCCACCTACCGAGGCCTCACCGCCGAGGAGGTCATCGGTCTCGAGGACAACAAGAAGGACAACGACGGCCTGCAGATCGTGGAGTCGGTCGGCGCCGACATCCGCTTCCTCGTCTTCAACCCCAAGGACCCGGCTTCGGGGAAGCTCCCCGTCCGGAGGGCCATCGCCCAGATCGTGGACCGGGACGCCCTCGTCGCCAAGGTCTACCGGGGCACCGCGGAACCGCTCTACTCCATGGTTCCGAAGGGCATCGCGGGTCACGCCACCAGCTTCTTCGACTCCTTCGGCGACCCGGACGTCGCCAAGGCCAGGGCGATACTCTCCCAGGCCGGTATCACCGAGCCGGTCGAGATGACCTTCTGGTACACCACGGACCGCTACGGTTCCTCCACCGCTCCCGAGTTCGCCGAGCTGAAGCGCCAGCTGGAGGCGTCCGGCCTGTTCCGGATCACGCTGAAGAGCGCGCCGTGGAAGTCCTTCCAGGAAGGCTTCACCAAGGGTGACTACCCGGTCTTCGGCCGTGGCTGGTTCCCCGACTTCCCCGACCCGGACAACTTCGTGGCCCCCTTCGTCGGCGAGGACAGCGTCACCGGAACCCCGTACCTGACGAACGAGATCACCCAGGACCTGCTGCCCTCCTCCCGCAAGGAGAGCGACCGAGGTGCGGTCTCCGACCAGTTCAAGCGGGCACAGGAGATCCTCGTGAAGGATGTGCGGCTGCTGCCCCTGTGGCAGGGCAAGCTCTACGTGGCCGCGGGGGAGGACATCGGCGGAGGCGAGCGCGCGCTCGACCCGCAGACGGTCATGCAGATGTGGGAGCTGTACCGCAAGGCCAGCTGGTAGGAGGACGACGGCGGGCTCGGCGGGCCGGTTGTCAGTGGTCCCCGGTAGGTTCTGTGGTCAAGAACCGATTGCTTACCGGAGGTTGTGGACGTGACCGACACCGACCTGCTGCCCGAGTCCTGGCGCGGCGTCCTCGGCGAAGAGCTGCAGAAGCCCTACTTCAAGGAGCTCATGGACTTCGTCGAGGAGGAGCGGGCCAGGGGGCCGGTGTATCCGCCGCGCGAACAGGTCTTCGCCGCGCTGGAGGCCACGCCGTACGACCGGGTGAAGGTGCTCATCCTCGGCCAGGACCCCTACCACGGCGAGGGGCAGGGACACGGCCTCTGCTTCTCGGTCCGGCCGGGCGTGAAGACGCCCCCCTCGCTGCGCAACATCTACAAGGAGCTGAACGACGAGCTCGGGCTGCCGGTCCCGGACAACGGATATCTGATGCCGTGGGCCGAGCAGGGCGTCCTGCTGCTCAACGCGGTGCTGACGGTCCGCGGCGGCGAGGCGAATTCGCACAAGGCCAAGGGCTGGGAGAAGGTCACCGACGCGGTGATCCGCGCCGTGGCCGAGCGGCCGGACCCGGCCGTCTTCGTCCTCTGGGGCAACTACGCCCAGAAGAAGATCCCGCTGATCGACCAGGACCGCCATGTGGTGGTCAAGGGCGCGCACCCCTCGCCGCTCTCCGCCAAGAAGTGGTTCGGCTCCCGACCCTTCACGCAGATCAACGAGGCGGTGGCCGCGCAGGGCCACGAGCCCGTCGACTGGCGGATCCCGGACCTGGGCCTCGGGACGACCCGGCCGACCGCCGGGGCACGCGCCTGAGCGTGATTGCCCGTGGCTGCCGCTAGCGTCTGAGCCACCGGAACAGGCCGGGTGGTGATCAGGGGGGACCTCTGTAGTGGAGCAGTGGGAAGTGCCGGGGGACGCCGTCATGACCAGGATCGGCCAGGCGATCATGCTGCTCCACGCGGGGGACAGGGAGGAGGCCCGCAACCGGTTCGGGATCCTCTGGTCGGAGATCGGTGAGCGCGGTGCCGCCCTGCACCGATGCACCCTCGCCCACTACATGGCCGACACCCAGGACGATCCCGGGGACGAGCTCGCCTGGGACCTCCGGGCGCTGACAGCCGCGGAAGGCCTGACCGGGGCGGAGGTCACGGCCCCGGACGCGGGCCCCGGCACGGACCCGGAGCCGGGCGGTGAGCGCCGGGAGGTGACCGCCGTGCGGGCCCTCGTCCCCTCCCTGCACCTCAATCTGGCGGCGGACTATCTGAAGCTCCAGCGCTTCGAGTCCGCCCGGGTCCATCTGGACCGTGCCTGGGACGCCGTAGGGGTGCTGGAGGACGACGGATACGGCGGAGGGATCCGCGCCGCCATCGGGCGGATGGAGCAGCGCATGCGGGGGAGCGCGGCGGGGGAGTGACGCGGGCCGGCTCGCCGCGGGGGCTCCGTCCCGGGGGGTCAGGCGCCGGTCGCGCCGTCGATCCGTTCCCGCAGGAGGTTGGCGTGGCCGTTGTGCCGGGCGTACTCCTCGATCATGTGCGTGTAGATCCAGCGGAGGTTGAAGGGCGTGCCCTGCCTGCCGACGCCGACGGACAGGTCGTCGAGACCGACCCCGGCGGCGTTGGCCCGGGCCGCTTCGATCTCCCCCAGCCAGGTGGACCTGGCTTCGTCCCAGGTGTCCGTATCGGTGACGTGGAACTCCCCGTCCGGGTCCTCGTCGGTCCCGTAGATCGGCGGCAGCTTCTCGCCGGCCAGCACCTCGCGGAACCAGCCGCGTTCGTTCTCGGCCAGGTGCCGCACGAGACCGAGCAGGCTGAATTCCGACGGGGGCACGGACGCCTCCCGCAGCTGGGCGTCGGTCAGCCCCTCGCACTTCATGGCCAGAGTCGCGCGGTGGTGGTCCAGCCACCCCTCCAGCATCTGTCGCCCGGCCGCGTCGAGCGCCGGCACGGACCGTTCCTCTGTCGTCATGCGGGAACCCTCGCGCAGTGACGACCGGCGGCGCCATCGCTCAACCGGCGGCCCCGGTGCCGAGCATCCCCCGCAGCAGTTCGGCGCAGCCCCTGCGCAGCTCCTCCTCGGCCGGCACGGCCCGGTGGTAGGAGCCCACGGCGCAGGCGAACATCATCCCCTCCGCCCAGGCCACGACGGACAGCGCGTGGCGCTCCGGTTCGGACGATCCCGCCGCGGTCATCAGAGCCACCAGCGGTTCGCGGAACCGCCGGCCCGCCTCGTCGTAGAAGACCCGGAGGCCGGGGCGGCGGGTGGCCTCCAAGGCGAGTTCGTAGCGGCAGACCAGGAGGTCGGTGGAGCCGGTGAGATACCGGTGCAGCGCGTGTGCGAGCCCCGCGGCGGCGCCGGCCGGATCGCTGCTGGTGAGCAGCTCCCCCGGCGCGAGCACCCGTGCCTCCAGCTCGGCGAGGCGGCGGACGGCGGCTTCCAGCAGGGCCTGCCTGGTGCGGGCGTGGTTGGACGTCGACCCCTGGGGGAGCCCGGCCCGCTCGTCCACCGCCCGATGGGTGAGACCTCTCATCCCGCGCTCGGCGAGAAGGGTGAGAGCGGTGTCGGCGATCAGTTCGGCGCGGGAGAGCGCGGACGGCCGGGCGTCGGCGGCCGCCGGGGGCGTGGAGCGTGTGGGCATGGAACCAATCTACCGCCTTCACTACACCTGTAGTACGGTGGAGCTCACCTACTACAGATGTAGTTCCGAGGAGGAGTCAGTCATGACGACGTCCCGTGCGGTGGTCATCGGCAGCGGAATCGGCGGACTCACCGCCGCGGCGGCGCTGCACCGGAGCGGGTGGCAGGTCACCGTGTTCGAACGTGCCGCCTCACTGGAACCCGTCGGCGCGGGCATCAGCCTCGCCCCCAACTCCCAGCGCGCTCTCGACGTCATCGGACTCGGTGACGAGGTCAGGTCCCTCGCGGCCTGGCAGGGGGACGGCGGCATGCGCACACCGTCCGGACGCTGGCTCGCCCGCACGGACAGCGCCGCCGCGGCGGAACGGTTCGGCGGGCCGCTCGTCCTGCTGCACCGCTCGGCGCTCGTCGATCTGCTGCGTGCACGGCTCCCCGAGGACGCCGTGCGCACCGGGACACCGGCGCGACTCGTGGATCCGGGCCGCGCGGGCGGAAGCCCGGCCCTCGTCAGGACGGCCGCCGGTGACATCGAGGCCGAACTGGTGGTCGGTGCCGACGGCATCGGCTCGGCCGTGCGCACCGAGCTGTTCCCCGGCCACCCCGGCCCCTCGTACAGCGGCTTCACCACCTGGCGCGTCCTCGCCCCCGGGCTGGGCCGTACCTTCAGCTCGCACGAGACCTGGGGCCGCGGCGCGCTCTGGGGCAGCCACCCCCTGAAGGACGGCGGGATCTACGCCTACGCCGCGGCGGCGGTCCCCGCCGGGGCCCGGGCCGCCGACGACGAGAAGGCCGAGCTGCTGCGCCGGTACGGCGACTGGCACGACCCGATCCCCGCGATCATCGACGCCGTCGAGCCCGACCAGGTCCTGCGCCACGACGTGTACCAGCTGGCCGATCCGCTGCCCTCCTTCCACCGGGGCCGCACCGTGCTCGTCGGTGACTCGGCGCACGCCATGGTCCCCTTCCTCGGTCAGGGCGGTAACCAGGCCATCGAGGACGCCGTCGTGCTCGCCCACCACGTCACACCCGACGGTGACCTGGGAGCGGGTGTGGCCGCCTACAGCGCGGCCAGGCATCCCCGTACGACCGCCATGGTCCGCAAGGCGGCGCAGGTCTCCCGGATGACAGGGCTGTCCAGTGCGCCGGCCGTGGCCCTGCGGAACGGGCTGATGTCCGCCGTCTCCCGGCTGGGCCCGGGTCTCGTCCTGCGCACGTTCGACGGGATCTGCGACTGGCAGCCGCCGCAGCGCACGTATGCTGCCGGGACCAGGGAAGGACAGACGACGCGACCGTGACAAGACCCTGGTCAAGGCGACAGGGAGAACCTCGTGAAGGTCGGCTGCATCGGGCTCGGCGACATCGCGCAGAAGGCGTATCTGCCGGTACTGACGACCCTGCCCGGCGTCGAACTGCATCTGCAGACCCGCACCCCGGCC
Organism: Streptomyces sp. NBC_01166; assembly: GCF_045039765.1. Classification (NCBI taxonomy): domain Bacteria; kingdom Bacillati; phylum Actinomycetota; class Actinomycetes; order Kitasatosporales; family Streptomycetaceae; genus Streptomyces; species Streptomyces sp. NBC_01166. Next base: position 1,344,210 of record NZ_CP108613.1, on the reverse strand, counting down.
ACGCTGGCGGCTGTCGCCGGGGCCCACCGGATCCCCGAGCGGCAGTGCCACGAGGACCTCGGCTCGCTGCTCGACCGGGGGATGGACGCCGCCTTCGTGCACGCGCCGACCGCCGCTCACGCGGAGATCGTGGGACGGCTGCTCGAAGCGGGCGTCCCCACCTACGTCGACAAGCCCCTCTCCTACGAACTCGCGGAGTCCGAGCGGCTGGTGTCCCTCGCCGAGGAACGCCGTGTCTCTCTCGCGGTCGGGTTCAACCGCAGGCTCGCCCCGTCGTACGCGCAGTGCGCCGAGCACCCGCGGGAGCTGATCCTCCTGCAGAAGAACCGGGTGGGCCTGCCCGAGGACCCGCGCAGCATGGTGCTGGACGACTTCATCCATGTCGTCGACACCCTGCGCTTCCTGGTCCCCGGCCCCGTGTCGAACGTCGTCGTGCGGGCGCGGATCGCAGAAGGGCTCATGCACCACGTGGTGCTCCAGCTGTCCGGCGACGGATTCACGGCCATCGGCATGATGAACCGGCTCAACGGGTCGACGGAGGAGATCCTGGAGGTCTCGGGGCAGGACACGAAGCGGCAGGTCCTCAACCTCGCCGACGTCGTGGACCACAAGGGTCAGCCGACCCTTCGGCGGCGCGGGGACTGGGTGCCGGTCGCCCGCCAGCGCGGAATCGAACAGAGCGTGCTGTCCTTCCTGGACGCGGTGCGGTCCGGCGAGGTGCTCAGCGCCCGGGACGCCCTGGAGACCCACCGGCTGTGCGAGCGGGTGGTCCTGGACGCGTCGGAGCAGGCGACCTGAGGGACCGCAGCCCCGCCGCTCCGAAGAAGACGGCCAGCACCGCCAGCGCGCCGTACACGGGCCAGGCCCCCAGCCGGACGTAGAGGGTGGTGCCCCGGGCGAGCGGTACGTCGTAGACGGCGGCCCCGCTCGCGTCCGTGCCCAGCGGTACCCCCACCCGCTCGCCCCGGGGGCCGTACGCCGCGCTCACGCCCGTCAGCGTGGCGTGCACCATCGGGCGGCCCGTCTCCGCCGCCCGCAGCGCCCCCAGCGAGGCGTGCTGCTCGGGGGCCCAGCTCTGCTGGAACGTCGAGGTGGAGGACTGGGCGACGATCAGCTGGGCGCCGTCCTTCGTCAGCTGCCGGCTCATGTCGGGGAACGCCGACTCGAAGCACACCAGGGGACCCACCCGCAGCCCGTCCGGCAGCTCCATCACCACGGGCTCGCTTCCCCGCAGCCGGTCCTCACCCGCGGCCTTGCCGACCGAGGTCGCCCAGCCGAGGAGCGCGCGGGCCGGGACGTACTCACCGAACGGCACCAGGCGCATCTTGTCGTAGCGGTCCCCGGTCGGGCCGTCCGGACCCACCAGCACCGCCGACTTGAAGATTCCGGCGCGGTCGGGGCCGTCCGTGCGCCGGGCGTCCATGTTGACCAGCACATCGGCCCCGACCAGACGGGACAGTGCGGCGACACGGTCCGCCGTCGCCTTGCTCCGGGACAGATCGACGGCCACGCTGCTCTCGCCCCACACCACCAGGTCCACGTCCCGGCCCGCGAGGCCCCGGGTCAGTTCCTCGCCATGCGCGAAGCGGCGTTCGATGCTGCCGGGACCCTCGACGACACCCGGTTGCACGACGGCGATCCGGGCCGTGCCGGTCTCCTCGGGACGCGGCGCCCAGAGCACCGTCGCCCCCACGCCCAGCGCCCCCGCCACCAGACACGCGGCCCCGGCCGTACGGGCCGCCGGCGCGGCCGCCAGCAGCACGACGGCCGTGTTCACGGCCACGAGCCCCAGACTCACCAGCCACACACCCCCCACCGAGGCGACGCGCAGCGCCGGCGGTACGTCCCACTGGCTGGCGCCCAGCAGTCCCCAGGGGCCGCCGAGCCCCTCCCAGGAGCGGACCAGTTCGATCATCAGCCATCCGGAGGGCACCACGGCCACCGCGGCCACCGAACGCCGGACGGAGGGCGAGCCCCCCAGCAGCCGGGCCACGAGCACGCCCCAGGGAGCCCAGAGCAGTCCCAGCAAGGCGGCGAGCAGCAGAATGAAGACATGGAGGCTCGGCATCAGCCAGTGGTGCGCGGCGAGCATGAAGCCCGTACCGCCGAGCCAGCCGTCGACCGCCGCACGGCGGTCCGTGGCCGCCGAGCGGATCAGCAGCAGCCAGGGCACCAGGGCGACGTAGGCGAGCCACCAGAGCGATGGCGCGGGAAACGCCAGGGCGGGCAGGGCGCCCGCGCACAGGGCCACGGCGCCGCGCCCGGTCCTGGTCCGCAGCAGCCGCTCGTACGGCCGTGCGCCTTCGTCACCGGGCGGTTCGTCGCGAAGCCGCCCGCGCAGCATCGGCATACATGCCCTCCTCGCCGGTCGTGCGCCTGATCCCAGTGTGGTGCAGAAGATCAGCAGCGCACAGGGGGCGTGCCGCGGCCACCGGCCGGGCGCCCCCTCCTGCCGCGGTTCAGCCGGCCGCCGCCCCCGGCGCGTACCGCCACTTCCGGTGCGCAGTGACGGTGCGGATCCGCCAGCCCGGTTCCGTACGCACCAGTTCGAAGACATACCCGCCGCCGGTGACCAGGGCCGGAGCCGCCTCCCCGTCCCAGGCCCCCGGGCCCGCCGGGCTGAGGTAGTCGGCCCGCACCTGCGCCCGGTCACCGGGGTAGCCGCCCAGATCCTGGAGATCGAGGCGCCTGTTGACGATCAGGTGCTGGCGGGCGGGGTAAGCCCGCAGGTTCTCCGCCAGCCACCCCGCGGCCTCGGCGGCCCGCCCTTCGGCACCGCCCGCACCGCGGTAGTCGGCGCGTCCGTCCGGCGTGAACAGAGCGCCGTAGTCCTGCCAGACGCCGTCGCCCCACGCCACGGCGTAATCGGTGATCACTGCATCGATGGAGAGCCGGTCCATCACCGTCGCGAGAGCCACGCGCTGTGTCATCGCCCAAGTCTCGGCCGTCGCACGCCGCAAGCCAAGGGGCCGGGCAGGGCCTCCCGGCCCCGTCCGGGGGGCAGGTGTCGCCCAGTCCGGGGGCAGGTGTCACGTGGGGACGACGGCGACCGGGCCGAGGGCGTGCGTCACCGTCGTCTGAGCGACGGGGGAGAGGCCCAGCCCGAGGGCCTCGCCGCCCCTGCGCCGCCCGACCACGGTCAGCGCGGCGGTGGCCGATGCCGTGACCAGGGTGCGGGACGCCGACCCCCGGACCGGTTCGCGCACGACCTCCACCTGCGGGTACCTCTCGCGCCGGCCCGCCGTGAGTTCGCCGAGCACCCGCTCGGCCGACTCCGCCGCCGCGTCGCTGTCGAACACCGGGCCGCCGGACAGCATCGAGGAGAACATCGTCCACCCGTGCACCAGCCGCAACCGTGCACCCGGCCTGGAGGAGGCGGCCGCGTAGGCGAAATCGAGGACCGCGCCGCTGCTCTCGTCGGCGGCGACCCCCGCGACCACGTCCGGGAAGGCGTCCGACGACTCCATCTCGCCCTCGTCCGTCCTGCCGGTGTGGGCGACGACGACCGGACAGTGCGCCATCGAGGCGGTGGCCAGGCTGTTGGATCCGATCATCAGCGAGCGGAATCCGCCGAGACCGCGCGAACCGACGACCACCAGCGAGGCGTCACGGCTGAGCGAGGTGAGCGCCGCGGAAGGAAAGTCCAGCGGCGCCAGCGTCGAGGTGGGCAGCTCGGGGGCGAGCCGGGAGGTCCGCAGCACGGCCTGCGCGAGCAGCTCCTCGGCCTCCCGCAGCCCTCTCTCCTCCTCCGCACGCCTGGTGGGCGGCCTGACGTGCACGATCAGCAGCGGCAGACCGGTGCGCACCGCCTCGGCGGCGGCCCAGTCGAGCGCCTCCCAGCTGGGGGCGGAACCGTCCACGGCGGCGATCACGGGAAGGTCGTCGGCGCTCATACAAGCCTCCACCGGGTCGGAGAGCTTCCGGGCCGGGGCGGGACAGCCCGGAACCGTGATTATGACCCGGCTGCGCACCGGGGGCCCGCCGGGCCCTCACCGGCGTGCGCGTGCCACTGTGCAGCGGACGTAACCACGCTTGATCGTCCGGCGTGACACCCGGGAAACGGGCGTTTCGTACCGTCGCGACATCAGCGTCCCCCATGAAAGGCCGTCCATGACCGTGCCGAACCCGCAGCCGGACACTCCCGCCCAGGTGCGGACGGTCTGCTCGTACTGCGGTGTCGGGTGCGGGATGGTCCTGGACATCGGCATGGGCCCCGACGGCAGGCGCACCGTCCTCAAGGCCACGGGAGACAAGGCGCACCCCGCGAACGGCGGGCGGCTCTGCACCAAGGGGGCGACGAGCGCGGAGATGCTGGCCGCACCGGGCAGGCTGACGACGGCCCTGGTCCGGGCCGACCGCAGCGAGGAGCCCGCGCCGCTGCCCATGGAAGCAGCGGTCAAGGAGACCGCCGGACGGCTGCGCGCGATCGTCGACGAGCACGGACCCGACGCGCTCGCCCTCTACGTCTCCGGGCAGATGACGCTGGAGGCGCAGTACCTCGCCAACAAGCTGGCCAAGGGTTTCGTCCGCACGAGCTGGATCGAGTCCAACTCCCGGCTCTGCATGGCCAGTGCGGGCAGCGGCTATAAACTCTCGCTGGGCGCCGACGGCCCGCCCGGGTCGTACGAGGACTTCGACCACGCCGACACGTTCTTCGTCATCGGCTCCAACATGGCCGACTGCCACCCCATTCTCTTCCTCCGCCTCATGGAGCGGGTGAAGGCCGGCGCGAAACTCATCGTCGTGGACCCCCGGCGCAACGCCACCGCCGCCAAGGCCGACCTGTTCCTGCAGATACGCCCGGGCACGGACCTCGCCCTGCTCAACGGCCTCATGCACCTCCTCGTGGAGAACGGCCACACCGACCCGGAGTTCATCGCCGAGCATACCGAGGGCTGGGAGGCGATGCCCGGCTTCCTGCGGGACTACACGCCCGCCGCGGTCGCGGAGATCACCGGCATCCCCGAGGCGGACATCCGGCTGGCCGCCCGCTGGATCGGCGAGGCGGGTGAGTGGATGAGCTGCTGGACCATGGGCCTCAACCAGAGCACCCACGGCACCTGGAACACCAACGCCCTGATCAATCTGCATCTGGCCACCGGAGCCGTCTGCCGCCCCGGCAGCGGCCCCTTCTCGCTCACCGGCCAGCCCAACGCCATGGGCGGCCGGGAGATGGGCTACATGGGCCCGGGCCTGCCCGGGCAGCGGGGCCTGCAGTCCGACGAGGACCGCGCCTTCACCGAGGAGCTGTGGGGCATCGCCCCCGGGACCCTGCGCACGGACGCGGCGGGCGTCGGGACCGTCGACATGTTCCGGCACATGTCGGACGGTGCGATCAAGGCCTGCTGGATCATCTGCACCAACCCGGTGGCATCCGTGGCCAACCGCCGAACGGTCATCGAAGGGCTCGAGTCCGCGGAGTTCGTGGTCACCCAGGACGTGTTCGCCGACACCGAGACCAACGCGTACGCCGACGTCGCCCTGCCCGCCGCGCTGTGGGGCGAAGCCGAGGGCGTCATGATCAACTCGGAACGGAATCTCACGCTCGCCGGACAGGCCGCCGATCCGCCGGGGGAGGCCTGGCCGGACTGGCGGATCATCGCGCGGATCGCCTGTGAGATGGGGTACGAGGCGGCCTTCGGCTACAGCAGCGCCGAGGAGGTCTTCGAGGAGATCAAGCGGGCCCACAACCCGAGAACCGGCTACGACCTGCGCGGAGTCACCTACGAGCGGCTGCGCCGCACCCCCGTCCAGTGGCCCAGCGCCACCCCGGACGGCCCCGCGCGCAACCCGGTCCGCTACCTCAACGACGGGGTCAGCCAGAACCGGGCCGTACGCGCCGACGGGAGCGTGCCACGGCTCGTGTTCCCCACCCCGAGCGGGCGGGCGGCGTTCTTCGCCCGCCCGCACATGCCGCCGGCCGAGATGCCCGACGACGACTTCCCCTACGTGCTCAACACCGGCCGCCTGCAGCACCAGTGGCACACCCTCACGAAGACGGGGAAGGTCGCCAAGCTCAACAGGCTGAACCCGGGCCCGTTCGTGGAGATCAACCCGCGGGACGCGGCGGCCCTCTCGATCACGGAGGGCGACTCGGTCGAGGTCGCCTCGCGGCGCGGCCGGGCCGTGCTGCCGGCCGTCGTGACCGACCGGGTGCGGCCCGGCGACTGCTTCGCGCCGTTCCACTGGAACGATCTCTTCGGCGAGTACCTCAGCGTCAACGCCGTCACCAACGACGCCGTCGACCCGGTCTCCTTCCAGCCCGAGTTCAAGGTCTGCGCGGTGACGCTGGTGAAGGTCGCCGCCGTCGTGCCGGCCGCCGCGCCGGCCCCCGCCGTCCCTGTCCCGGCTTCCGTGGGCGGCCCCGCCGCCGCCCTCGCCGGGGTGTTCGGGATCGCGGACACGGCCCCGCCCGTACTGACCGAGCACGAGCGGCGCTATCTGTCCGGATTCCTCGCGGGACTCGGGACACAGCCGGCGGGCACCCCCGTACTGCCGGTGCACGCGCCGTTCGAACCCGACCGTGCCCTGTGGGTCAACGGCGTACTGGCCGGCATGTTCTCGCGCGCCCCCGGGGATGCCTCCCGCGCCCCGGAGTCCGCCGGGGCGGCCCAGGGGGCCGGCGCCGTTCCGGGCCGGCAGGTCGTGGTCCTGTGGGCCTCGCAGACCGGGAACGCCGAGGAGGTCGCCGCGGCCGCGGCCCGCCGGCTGACCGCCGAAGGGCGGACGGCGACCCTCCTCGGGATGGATGACAGCCCCCTGGACAGCCTGCCGCGCACAGCCGATCTGCTGGTCGTCACCAGCACGTTCGGCGACGGGGACGCGCCGGACAACGGCTCCGGATTCTGGGAGTCGCTCAACGCGCCCGACACGCCCCGGCTGGACGGGGTCCGCTACGCCGTGCTCGCCCTCGGGGACTCCTCGTACGACGACTTCTGCGGGCACGGCAGGCGGCTCGACGAGCGGTTCGGTGAACTGGGCGCCGTGCGGCTCGTCCCCCGTACGGACTGTGAACCGGACTACGAGGAGCCGGCCGGGCAGTGGCTCGACGAGGTGTTCGCAGCCCTGGGCGCCCCGGCCGTCCCCGCCGGACCCACCGCTCCCGCCACCCCGTCGGCCCCGTCCCGCACCGCCAGGACGGCGACCGGGCGGCTCGTGGGCAACCAGTTGCTCAGCCTCCCCGGCGCCACCAAGGAAGTGCGCCGGTTCACCTTCGACACGCAGGACAGCCCCGTACCGCTCACCTACGAGGCGGGCGACGCACTCGGCGTGGAAGCGCTCAACTGCCCGGAACTGGTAGCGGAGTGGCTCGCGGTGACCGGCCTGGACCCCACGGACACCGTCGAGGTGTCAGGCGTCGGGTCCGTGTCGCTCGGGGACGCGCTCCACCGTCACCTGGACATCGCCCGGATCACCCCCGGGCTGCTGCGCCTGGTCGCCGAACGCACCCACGACCGCACCCTCAAGAAGCTCCTACGCCCGGACAACAAGGGCGAACTCGCCCAGTGGACCTGGGGCCGGCAGGCCGTCGACGTCATCGCCGAGTACTCCGCCCGCGCCTCCGCCGCCGAGTGGGCCGGGGCTCTCACCCGCCTGCGGCCGAGGCTCTACTCCATATCCTCCAGCCCGCTCACCGACCCCGGCCTCGTGAGCCTCACCGTCTCCGTCGTCCGCTACGAGAACCGGCACGGCACCGTCCGCAAGGGCGTGGCCTCCACCTTCCTCGCCGACGCGGAACCGGGCAGCCCCGTCCCCGTGTTCGTCCAGCGTGCCCCGCACTTCCGTCCGCCGGCCGACCCGGCCACCCCCATGGTGATGGTCGGTCCCGGCACCGGGGTCGCCCCGTTCGTCGGGTTCCTCGACGAACGGCGCGCCCTCGGCCACCGCGCCGCGAACTGGCTGTTCTTCGGCGAGCAGCGCAAGGCGACCGACTTCTACTACCGCGACGAACTCGACTCCCTGCACCGCGACTCCACCCTCACCCGGCTGGACACCGCCTTCTCCCGCGACCAGCGGGCCAAGATCTACGTACAGGACCGGATGCGGGAGCACGGTGCCCAGCTCTGGTCCTGGCTCCAGGACGGCGCCCACTTCTACGTCTGCGGCGACGCCTCCCGGATGGCGAAGGACGTGGACCGGGCGCTGCGGGACATCGCCATGGCCCACGGCGGACTCCAGGAGGACGCCGCCGCCGCGTACGTCAAGCAGCTCGCCGCCGACAAACGGTACGTGCGCGACGTGTACTGAGATCAGTTCCCCGACACGGCGGCGCTGAAGGCCGGCAGATACGCGGACTCGTGGCCCTCGGCCGTCGGGTGGACGTTCGAGCTGCTGATCCAGGCGTCGCTCGTGCAGATCTCGTGCCCGGCGAACGCCGGCCGGCCGTCCGCGAACGCGAACCCGGCCGCCGCCGCGTGGCCCGCGATCGTCTCGTTGAGCAGATCCGAACCCCGGTTGACGGCCGTGCGCTTGGCGGAGCTGAGCCCGCCGAGGCAGAGGCCGCCCTCCTTGTAGAGGTGCGGGTAACCGACGACGACGACCTGGGCACGGGGCGCCCGGGCGCGGACGGTCGCGTAGAGGGTGTCCAGCTCGCCCGGCAGCTCGTTCACGACGTACTCCCCGGCCGTCTCCAGGGCCCGCTCGCAGGCCGACTGGGTGGAGTACTGACAGCTGAGCATGGTCGAGGCGAAGCCGGAGTCGTTGCCCCCGATGCTCAGACTGACCAGGGTGGTCTCCTCGTCCAGCTCATCCACCTGGTCGCCGAGCACGTCGGGGATCTTCGCACCACCGCAGGCGGCGAACGAGAACGAGGCCGGGTCGTGGGCATCGGCCCAGAGAGCGGGGTAGGCGTTACGGCTCCGGGTGCACGTGATGTCGGAGTAGCTGCCGGCGCCGGTACCGGAGGCGTACGAGTCGCCGAGGGCCACGTAGTTCACCTCGGCGGCCTCGGGGGCGGCTGCCGCGGTGGACGTGGTGACCGAGGCGATCGCGAGGGCCAGCAGTGCGGCACCGGCGGTACGGGGGAGAGGCATGAGGTTCTCCGTGGTGTGGGGAGGGAACGCGGCCGGCGCACGGCTGCCGCGCGAGGCCGACGGCCGTGACCACGCCCAACCTCCCGCTCCGGCGCGCCCACGTCATCGGTGAAATGACCCGTCCCCCGGCGAGCTGCTACGGCGCGGCCCTCGGCATCGCGGCCTGCTCGGCCTCCGTCACGCGCGGCGTCCTTGCCACAATGAGGTTGCGGGAGAAGCGACGGGGGAGCAGAAGCATGGCTACTGATGCCGGTAGGGACACGGGTGCGGACGGTGCGGCGGACGCCGAGTCCCCGCTGATCGGCGCGGTCCGGGCCGGGGACACCACCGCGGTGCGGAGGATTCTCGTGGAGCACCGCGGCCCCTACGTGGACGACGCCGCGTTCTGCCTGGCGGTCCGCACGCACTCCGGAGCCATCGCCCAACTGCTGCTGCAGTACGGCGCGGATCCCCGGACCGGCGCACCGGGGAGCCTGCTGCCGCTGCGCGAGGCGGTCGACTCGGGGTCGCCCGCTCTGGTCCATGCCCTCCTGGACGACAGGATCCTGGGACGCTACGCCGAGTCGGAGCTGCTGGACGCGCGGGACCTCGCCCGCGACTGGTGCGAGACGGGTGTCGAGGCCGGACTGCGGCGGCGCACGGGTTCCGAGGACGTCGTCACCCGGACCCGGGTCCAGGACGACGAGTACAACAGCGTCGACGAGTGCACCCTCGACGGTATGACCGTGCGGGACGGGCACGGGGCGGTCCTCACACGCCTGGAGGAACTGCTCGGTGCCCGTACCCCGTTCGAGGAGCTCATGGCCCGGGCGACTGTCCACGCCGATCAGGACCACGCGTCATGGGCCGCTGCCACCATGCTGCTGGCTCACCGGCGCGACCGGGCGACCTGGACGGCCGCCGCGGCACTGCGCACGCACACGGAGCCGCTGCACCGCTTGTTCGGCGCCGAGGTACTGCGGCTGACCCATCTCTTCGACGGCAGCGACGAGGACGCGTTCGCCGGCCCCGCCCTGGACACGTTCACCGGCTGGTCGGCCGAGGAGACGGACCCCGCCGTCCTCGCCGAGGTGCTGGTCGCCCTCGGAGAGCACTCCGGTCCGCGAGCGGAAGCGGCCCTCCTGCCCCACGCAGGCCACCATGAGACCCGCGTCCGGCGCGCGGTGGCGCGCGGACTCGGTGCCTGGCCCTCGCCACCCGCCTTCTCCGGCGCGGTTCGCACGGCGCTGCGAGAGCTGATGCGCGACCCGGAGGCAGGGGTGCGGCAGGACGCCTGCCTCACGTTCGCCGACGGCAAGGACCACGATCCCGTCCTCATCGATGCCATGGCTGCTCTGATGGACGACGATGACCGCCACGTCCGGGTCATCGCGGTGTACGGCCTCGCCCGCCACGACGACGGACGGTGCGTGGAAGGGGCCCTTCGCCTCGGCCCGCCGCAGCCCGCTCATCCGGACGAGGAGCACTACCTCGGCGCGGCTTGGGGATACGAGCGGGAGCGGGCCGGCCGCTGACCACCCCCCACTCCACCGACGCCGGTCAGGCGTCCGGAGCGGAAGAAACACATCCGGGAGCTGGAGACTTCCGCGCCGAAGCCTCCCGTCAGCCGGCGGACTCTCCCGCGTGCGGGCTCAGCGCACCCGCGCCGACCAGGATGAACAGCACGATGCCCAGGATCACGCGGTAGATGACGAACGGCATGAAACTCTTCGTCGTGATGAACTTCATGAACCAGGCAATCACGGCATAACCGACGGCGAACGCGATGATCGTCGCGAAGATCGTCGGCCCCCAGGAGACGTGCCCCTCGCCCGCGTCCTTCAGTTCGAACGCGCCCGAGGCCAGCACCGCCGGAATCGCCAGCAGGAAGGAGTAGCGGGCCGCCGCCTCGCGGGTGTACCCCATGAGCAGACCGCCGCTGATCGTCGCGCCCGAGCGGGAGACGCCCGGGATCAGGGCCATCGCCTGGCAGACGCCGAAGATCAGGCCGTCCCTGACACCCAGTTCCTTCAGGGACTTGCGCTCCTTGATGGCCCGGTGCTTGCCGCCGGTCTCGTCGCGGGCCGCGAGCCGGTCCGCGATGCCGAGGACGATGCCCATGACGATCAGTGTGGTCGCGATCAGGCGCAGATCACGGAACGGGCCCTCGATCTGGTCCTTGAAGGTCACCCCGAGCACACCGATGGGAATCGATCCGATGATGACCAGCCAGCCCATCTGGGCGTCGTGGTCGCCGCGCATCGAGGAGTTGGTCAGAGACCGGAACCAGGCCGAGATGATCCGGGCGATGTCCTTGCGGAAGTAGATGAGGACCGCGGCTTCCGTGCCGATCTGCGTGATCGCGGTGAACGCGGCTCCCGGGTCGTGCCAGCCCGCGAACGCCGCGGTCAGCCGCAGGTGCGCGCTGGAGGAGATCGGCAGGAACTCGGTCAGTCCCTGAACGAGGCCCAGGACGAATGATTCGAACCAGCTCATGGGGCTTAGGCCATCCCGGAGGTACTCATGCAACGGCCGACGGACGCGAAGGCCGTCGGCGGCGTGCGGATGCGGTCAGAAAAGGGGACGGGACGCCACGGCCCCGGACATCCTCTGTCGGTTGCGCGCAGCGTATCGCCTGCAGGTGAACGGACTCCCGCCTGCCCCTGGCTACGCCGCGTCGCCCGCCCCGGGCGACGACTCGCCGTCCGTGCCACCCAGCTTGTGCCGCCTGCGCCAGGCCACGAGCGCCGCACCCACCCCGGACAGCACGATGAAGCCCATCGCGGCCAGGAACACCGGTGACGTGGGGGAGGAGGCCGAGCTGCCCGCGATGACGTACGCGGCCGTGTTCGGGATCGAGCCGAGCCCGGTGGCCAGCAGGAACGGCGGATAGCCCATGCGAGAGGTCGCCGCGCAGTAGTTGGCCGCGGCGAACGGCACTCCGGGGAAGAGCCGCAGCGCCAGCATCGACCTGAACCCGTGCCGGCTCAGCAGACCGTCCGCCGCCTTGAGGTACTTGCCGCGCAACAGAGTCCGGAGCGCGTCCTGCCCCAGCACCCTGCCGAGCAGGAAGGAGACGCCGGCACCGAGGACGGTTCCGGCCAGAGCCGCCGCGAGACCGGCCTGGGCACCGAACAGCGCCCCGGCGGCCAGGTTGAGCAGCGGACGCGGTACGAAGGCCACGGTGCACACGCCGTACGCGAGCCCGAACAGCATCGCCGCGGCGGAACCCGTGAGTTGTGGTGGCCAGCCGGAGGCCAGCAGCCGCTGTGGTTCGAACAGCAGCATGGTGGTCGCGGCGGCCAGCAGGACCGCCACGAGCAGGGAGAACCGGGACCAGGGGGACAGCAGCGCCCTCGTACAGCGCACTGCGAGGCCGCCGGAGGGCCGTGTTGCGGGGACGGGGTCGAACATCTGGGGAGCCTAACCGAAACAGGTGTGTGATCGCCGTAACGTGCGGGCGGCGGACGACGAGTCACTCGTCACGCACCCAAGTCCTTCCGGGCGGTGACCCCGGGCCTGGCCGGCCCGGAACAAGGCGCGGTGGCCCCTGTTCCCGGCCGGCCGCGAGGAGCGCTCCGGAGCACGGCACACCCGTTCGCCGCGGTGCGGCAGGCCGCGGTCAGTCGCCGCGCGGACCCCGGAAGTCCACGGAGGTGACGAGGACGTAGTCGAAGTAGATCGGGTCCCCCTCCTCGTCCATCGGGTATTCGAAGCTGCTCTCGTTGGACAGGATCACCTTGAGGTCGGGAAGTGTGTCCACACCGTCGTCGTTCTGCTCGACCGTGTGGCCCCGTTCCTCGAGGCGCTCCAGCAGCTCGTCGGCGGGGGTCCGGAAGACGTCGAGCCCGTCGAGGACGACCGCGACATCGGCGTCCTCGATCTGGAAGCGATACATATGGATGTCGGTCAGCGCGCCCTTGGTGAAGCCGAGGTTGAACTCGGTCCGGGACTCCCTGTGCTCGCAGAGCACCTGTCCGGGCGCGTCGCCGTAGTCCGGGTCGGACGGTGCGAAGCCCAGTTCGCGTGCGGCCCCGACCGCCTCGTCGGCCGACATGCCGAGCCTGAGCGTGGCAACCCCGACCTCCGGCAGCAGTTCCAGAATCATCGCCATACCTTCCGACCGTCCGATACGTACCGCCTACTACTCTGCCGTACCCCCGTGCCCCGCCCTCGAGGTGGTGGCCATCGCGGCGGGGTCCTCATCGCAGCAGTTCGGCCTTGTCGATCGTCCAGCCCTTCTTGGTGAGCAGCGCCTGCAGGTTCTTGTTGTCCTTCAGGCTTTCCACCATCTGCTGGATGTGATCGTCGTACTTTCCTGGGAACTTGCGCTTGATGTCGTCGATGTCCATCCGCATCGCCTCGGTGAGCCGTCCCTGGCTGATCAGTTCGCGCTGCCACTGGTGCCATGCCTGGGCCACCAGGTCGTTGTCGGTGCTGTTCAGCTTCTTGTGGTCGGCGCGTTCCATGCGGATGGCCGGGCCGTTGTTGACCTTCTGTTTCCTGTGCGGCTTGTTCGCGATGTAGAAGCCCGGCTCGATGACCTGCTTCCAGGCCGCCTTGGGCGGGATGTGGTTGACCTCCATCGAGACGGGGAACCGCGTTCCGTTCGCCCTCTCGTTGGCCGGCAGCAGGCCGCCGTACCATCCGGCCTTCTCGGTGCATCCCTTGGCGATCAGCCCCTCAGGATCCATCCAGGTGTACGGATTGGTCACGTAGGTGGCCGGATTGGCGGCGGGGGCGAGCCCCAGCGGGTCGGACGATATGTAGCGGGCAGTCTCCGGGTCGTAGTGCCGGTGGACGTTGTAGTGGAGTCCGGTCTCCGGATCGTCGTACTGGCCCGGGAAGCGCAGCGGGGTGTAGGCGGTGGCGTCGCGGTTCCAGGCCGTGAGACCCCAGACGGTGGAGCGGTTGTGCCAGGCGACCCCGCCCTGTTCGTCGACGAGTTCGGTGGGCGTGCCGACCAGGTCGGTGACGATGGCGAAGAAGCGGCTGTCGATCTCGTCCTGACGGGCGTCGTCGCTGCCTGTGCGGCGCTCCAACTGGGAGAGGGGGCGGTAGCCCTCGTGGTCCCAGGTCAGGGTGACACCGGACGCGACGTCGGTCTGCTCGGCCAGCCGGGTGTCCTCCCAGCAGAAGAGGACCGTGGCAGCGACCGTCGTCCCGTCCGCGTCCATGCGGTGTTTGGCGGTACGACGGCCGAACGGGTCGTAGGTGTAGTGCCACAGCGTGCCGTCCGGCGTGGTGCAGGAGATGAGCCGGTCCTCGGCGTCCCAGGTGTAACGCCAGGTGTCGGGCTTGCGGGACAGGCGCTTCTTCTGGCGCAGTACGACCCGGCCGGCGTCGTCGTACTCGTAGCGCAGCCCGCCCCCGGAGACCAGACGCGTCCCCTCGTACACCCGCTCCCCGCAGCTCTCCGTGTGGCGCGCCCGGTCGGGCCACCGGGCGCCGGTCTGGTTCCCGGCGGCGTCGTAGCTGTACCGCTCCGACCAGTCCTCCACGGTCACTCCGAGCGGCCGACCCAGCGGATCGAGGTCGAACAGGGTGGTCACCCCGTTGAGTTCGTCGGTGGCCGAGGTGAGCAGGCCGTCGGCGCGGTAGCCGAAGGCCCGGGAGCGGACCGTGCGCCGCTCCGTGGACACCGTCTGGGACGTCAGACGCCCGGTGGTGTCCCAGGCGGAGGCGAGCGCCACGGGGGCGGTGGCGGGCCCGAAGGTGCGGAGCAGTTCGCGGCCCAGTACGTCGTGGGTGAAGTCCATGGCGTGGCCGCCCACCGCGACGCGGGTCCGATTGCCGCCCGGGTCGTACGCGTACGACGTGACGGCCCCGGTCGGTGTCGTGCGCGAGATCAGCTCGCCGTGGGCGTCGTAGCCGAAGCGCATGGTGCGGCCGTCGACGGTCTCCGCCAGCAGGCGGCCCGTCGCGTCGCGCTCCAGGGTGAGGACGGACGCCGGTGTCTCGGCCCGGGTCAGCCGGTCGGCCGCGTCGTAGGTGAACCGGGTGACCACCCCGGCGGCGTCCTTCTCCCGCAGGTGACCGAGGGCGTCGTAGGCCATGGTGATGCGGTGGCCGGACGGGCTGACGCGGGCGACGAGCCGCCCGGCCGCGTCGTGCTCGTAGCGCGTGGTGCGGCCGTCGAAGTCCGTCTCCGACGTCGCCAGACCGGTCGGTCCGTGGGTATAGGCCCATGTCGGGCCCTGGGGGCTGCGGACTTCGGTGACCCGCAGTTCGGTGTCGTACGCGAACTCGTACCGCGCCCCGTCCACGCCGGTGCGTGCGGCCAGCAGATCGAACCAGGTGTACTCGAACCGGACCGTGCCGCCCAGGGCATCGGTGTGCGAGAGGCAGTTGCCCTCCTCGTCCCAGGCCCACGTCTCGGTCGTGCCGTCCGGGGCCGTACGCCGCGACATCCGCCCGTCCGGCGTCCACTCCAGCCGGGTCACGGATCCGGCCGCGTCGGCCGACTCGCAGGGCCGCCCGAAGGCGTCCCGCGTGAGGGTGTACGTGGCGCCCTGGGAGTCCGTGGCCGACAGAGTGAGTCCCGCCGGATCGTTGACCCGCCGCTCCGTCATGCCGTTGGGGAAGGTCACCGTGGCGGGGGCGCCCGTCGCGTCGTACGTGTAGCTGGTCGACGTGCCGTCCGGGGCCGTCACCGACAGCCGGTTCCCCCGGTCGTCGAAGGCCTGCCGCCAGACGGACCCGTCCGGGCTCGCGACCGATACGGGCAGATGCCGCTCGTCGTAGGCGGCCGACGCGCGGCGCCCGTCGGGCAGGAGCATCGTGACCAGGTCGCCACGCTCGTCGTAGCCGAATTCGGCCGTGTTGCCGAGTTCGTCGGTGCGCGACAGCAGATTGTCGTAGCGGTCCCAGGTGTACAGCACGGTGTGGCCCAGGGCGTCGGTCTCGGCGACGGTCTGGCCGAGGTCGTTGAACCGGGTGACGGTCATCGCGCCCGTTGAGTCGGTGAACCTGGTGACGCGGGCCTCGGTGTCGTAGGAGAAGCGCGAGGAGAGCGCCCCGTCGGGGCCGATCGTCTCCACCACCCGGCCCGCGATGTCGTACACATAGGCGTACGTGTAGCCGTTGCGGTCCGTCCACGACGTGACGCGGCGGTCGCCGTCGTAGGTGAAGCGCAGCGGCACACCGGACGAGCCCGCGACGGACTCCAGGTTCCGCCCGGTGTCGTATCCGAAGGAGGCCACCCGCACCGGTCCTTCAGGGGTCTGCACGTCCAGGCCGGTGACCACTCCGCGTTCGGGGTCGGTACTCACGCGCACCCGGTAGCCGGCGTCGTGCGTCACGAGGACCGGCAGGCCGTCCTCGGTGCGGCTGATCCGGTAGGCGTTGCCGTTGCGGTCCTCGATCTCGTTCAGCCAGTACAGGCCCGAGCGGTACGGGTTGCCCGCGAAGCGCCGGACGAGTCCCGTACGCGGGTCGGTGACCTCGTACGTGACATTGCCGAGGGCACCCTGGTCGACGAAGGCGAGCGGCAGCCGGTCGCCCTCCAGCGGCAGTGTCTCCGGGCCCCCTTCAGCCGGCAGTGCCGGATAGAACAGGACGGATCCGTCCTCCCGCGCCCAGGCCGCGCCCGCACCGGTCATCTCCAGGCGCTCGTCGAATGTGGATGCCCAGCTGCTGCCGTAGCAGTGGCCGAAGCGGTAGCCGGATATGTGTGTGCGGCTCAGCACCAGGGACAGCATGCCCGGCAGGACCAGGTCGGTCTGGGACATCACCATCTCTCCGCTGGCCACGTCCACCGGGTCGGTCTTGCAGCGCCTGCTGAGCAGGGACATCGCCACCTCGCGGGCACGGTCCAGCGCCTCACGCATCGACTTGGGGCGCCGGCGTACGGGCTCCGAGCTCCTACGGCGGACGTCGCCGCCGTCCTTGTCGTCCTTCGACGAGATGGCCTTGATGCCGTCGCGGATGTCGCCGTCGGTGTCCTTGTGCGTCTTGGAACTTCTGGTGATGGCGGCGGGGACCTTCTTGCCGACGTGGTTCCCCAGGTCGTCGAGCGCCTTCGTGAGCTTCTCCGTGATGCCCTCGATGGTGGTGTCGAGAACAGCGGTGAGGGAGTCCTTGCCCTTGGCCCGGCCATGGTGCCCCTTGGCCCTGCTCAGCTTGCTGCCGGCCCGGGACCGCATGGTGACCTCCACGGAGGCCAGGTGCATACCGGACTTGCCGTGCGCGTCGTGGTCGATGTCCAGACCGCTCCCGGAACCGGGACCGGTGGGGCCGCCCGCCGAGTTGATCTGGAGGCCGTCCTTGCCCGCCTGCTTCGTCTGGCCGGCGTCGTAACCGTCCTGGACGCCGGCGACGTTCATCGCGGTCTGTATCGCCAGGTCGGCGACGATGTTCTCGATCGCGGCCACCGCGGGCTCCGTGAGCATGGCGACGATCTCCGAGACGGCCGCCTCCGCCATCTCCTTCAGGATCCGCTTGAACGCGATCCGGGTTGCGGCGATCTTGGCGCCGGCCAGCAGCGTCGACAGGCCGGCCGTCACCGGAGCGAAGGCCAGGGTGACGCCCACCGTGGCGCACAGGTCGGCCAGTTCGCCCACCGCGGCGATCTTGCGGGCGACGATGATGTCGGCGACCCGGTCGAGCGCACCGGCCACCAGGCGGGCGGCCTTGGCAAGATCCTTGTGCTTCCCCTGCACCTTCGACCAGTGCCGGTCCAGGGCGGCCAGCGACTCACTCTGCCCGGTGGCGAGCAGTCTCTGTATGTGTCCGTAGGCGGTCCCCGCATCGTCGTCCGCGTCGTCCGCGAACTCCCGCAACGAGTCCGCCATGTCGCGGTAGGCGTCCTCGTCCACGTTCGGCCAGCCGACACCGATGACATCGAGCATCGTGTCGACGCCCTCAGGAATTGTGTAACCCACGACGCAACAGCCCCCGTTCCCCTTCGCGCTGCGATCTTCCGATGATCGATCTTGCGTGTGACGCGCCGTCGGATCAACCGGTTCCCTCCCCAGCGCCGCGCGGCAGGCGGGGGTCGGGCAGCGCGAAAATCATTCGACGTCGTGCGGTCGCTCCGCCATGATCAGGGCATGTTCCGGTACGCCTTCCTCGCAGCGCAGTCCGCAGTCGCGGACGCGCCGAAGGCTGCCGTGAGCCTCGCGGCCGCATGCACCGCAGCAGTCGCAGCAGCAACTGACGCAGCGTTCGCCGCTGCCACGGCGCCCTTCGGCGGCGCCCGAAGCTGACCCTCCCCCGACAGTCCGGCGGACCCCGCAAGGGGAGGGTCGGCGGGGCCCTGGGGTCTTCTCTTCTCAGCTTCGAATTCCAAGGAACGAGCCATGCCCAAGACGGCATACGTGCGCACCAAGCCGCACCTCAACATCGGCACCATGGGCCACGTCGACCACGGCAAGACCACCCTGACCGCCGCCATCACCAAGGTGCTCAGCGACCGCGGCACCGGCACCTTCGTGCCGTTCGACCGGATCGACCGGGCCCCGGAGGAGGCTCAGCGCGGCATCACCATCAACATCGCGCACGTCGAGTACGAGACCGACACCCGCCACTACGCGCACGTCGACATGCCCGGACACGCCGACTACATCAAGAACATGGTCACCGGGGCGGCGCAGCTCGACGGGGCGATCCTCGTCGTCTCCGCGCTCGACGGCATCATGCCGCAGACCGCGGAGCACGTCCTGCTGGCCCGTCAGGTCGGCGTCGACCACATCGTCGTCGCCCTCAACAAGGCCGACGCCGGTGACCCCGAGCTCACCGACCTGGTCGAGCTGGAGGTCCGTGAGCTTCTCTCCGCGCACGGTTACGGCGGGGACACCGTGCCCGTCGTACGGGTGTCGGGGCTCGGCGCGCTCCAGGGGGACCCTCGATGGACGGCGTCCATCGAGGGGCTGCTGGACGCCGTCGACACGTATGTACCGATGCCGGTGCGCTACACCGACGCGCCGTTCCTCCTGTCCGTGGAGAACGTGCTCACCATCACCGGCCGCGGCACCGTCGTCACCGGGGCCGTGGAGCGCGGGACGGTGCGCGTCGGGGACCGGGTGTCGGTGCTCGGCGCGGACGTCGAGACGGTCGTCACCGGCCTGGAGACCTTCGGGAAGCCGATGGAGTCCGCCGAGGCCGGCGACAACGTCGCGCTGCTGCTGCGCGGGGTCGAGCGCGACCGGGTACGCCGCGGCCATGTGGTCGCGGCGCCCGGCAGCGTGACCCCGAGCCGGCGGTTCACCGCGCAGGTGTACGTCCTGTCGGCTCGGGAAGGAGGCCGGACCACGCCGGTCACCACGGGATACCGGCCGCAGTTCTACATCCGTACGGCGGACGTCGTCGGGGACGTCGACCTCGGCGAGGCGGCGGTGGCGCGGCCCGGCGACACGGTCACCATGACCGTCGAGCTCGGCCGTGACGTCCCGCTGGAGTCCGGCCTCGGTTTCGCGATCCGCGAGGGCGGCCGCACGGTCGGCGCCGGTACGGTCACCGGTCTGCTCTGACGGCTCGGCGCGGCCTGTTTCCCCACCCCCCGGGGAGGCGGGCCGCGCGCCGTGCCCCAGACTGGGTGCCATGGCAGACACAGCTCTCGTACTGGGTGCCGGAGGCGTCACCGGCACCGCCTGGGAAACCGGCATCCTGCACGGCCTCGCCAAGGCGGGCGTCGACCTCTCCACCGCCGATGTGATCGTCGGAAGCTCGGCGGGGGCCATCGTCGGGGCGCAGCTGGCATTCGGCCCCGCCGGCATCGACGACCTCTACGAGCGGCAGTTGGCCTCCCCGGAGAACGAGCGGGGAGCGGCGGGCCGGCTCGGGCCCGTCACCATCCTGCGGTACGCGAGAGCCGTGCTCTCCTCCCGCACACCCGACGAATACGGACGCAGACTGGGCGCCCTGGCCCGGGACAGCCGCCTCGCGGCGACCGCGGACGAACGACGCGAGTCGATCGCGAGCAGGCTCCCGTCGCCCGAATGGCCCGAACGGCACCTGCTGATCACCGCCGTGGACGCGCTGACGGGCGCTCTGCACACCTTCGACAGGACGGGCACGGTCGCACTCACCGACGCCGTCACCGCGAGCTGCGCGGTCCCGGCGGTCTGGCCCGTGGTCAGCGCCGGCGGCGGGAGCTGGATCGACGGCGGCGTGCACTCCCCGGCCAACGCCCACCTCGTTTCCGGTTACGAACGCGTCATCGTGATCGCACCCACCGCGAGCGGCAACAAGGTGATCGCCTCGCCCCGCGCACAGGCCGCCGAATTGGAGGCCGCGGGCGCCCGCGTCGAGGTCATCACCCCGGACGCCGGCACCCGGAAGGCCATCGGCCGGAACTCCCTGGACCCGGCCCGCCGGGCCGCGGCAGCCAGGGCCGGCCTCGCCCAGTCCGCCGCCCACACCGAGGCGGTCGCCGCGGTGTGGAACGGCTGACCCTGCGGGAGAGAGGGGCAGGCGCCCGTCACCACAGGGGCTCGGAGCCCGTCACAATGGAGGGGTGAACGAGCCGATACCCGTCATCCGCGACACCGATTGCGGCACCGCCAGGCTGCTGCCCGACGTCGACCGGGACCGGGCCTGGCTGCTCACGGTCGACGGGGCCCCGCAGTCCTACGTCGATCTGGACGCGCCGGAGCACCTCGAATTCGAGTACGTACGCCGGCTCGGCCATGTCGTGGACCGGGCCGGCGCACCGGGAACGCCGCTGGAGGCCGTGCATCTCGGCGGCGGGGCGCTCACGCTGCCGCGGTACGTCGCGGCCACCCGCCCCGGCTCGCGGCAGCAGGTGGCCGAGGCGGACAGGGGGCTCGTCGACCTGGTCCGCGAGCACCTGCCGCTGCCCCGGGACGCGGGCGTCACCGTGCACGGCACCGACGCCCGGGGCTGGCTGGAAGAGGCGCCGGAGGACTCCGCCGACCTGTTGATCGCCGATGTCTTCGGCGGGGCGCGGGTGCCCGCGCACCTCACCTCCGTGGAGTACGCGCGGGCCGCCGGACGCGTCCTGCGGAAGGACGGCGTCTACGCGGCCAACCTGGCCGACAGCGCTCCCTTCGCCTTCCTGCGGTCCCAACTGGCCAACTTCGCAGAGGTCTTCGACGAGCTCGCCCTCATCGCCGAACCGGCTGTCCTGCGCGGCCGGCGCTTCGGGAACGCCGTGCTGCTCGCCTCCCGCGCCCCGATCGACGTCGCTCCGCTCACCCGGCTGTGCGCCGCCGACGCGTTCCCCGCGCGGGTCGAGTACGGTGCGGCCCTCACCCGGTTCATGCGCGGCGCGAAGCCGGTGCGGGACAGCGAGGCCGTGGCCTCACCCGAGCCCCCGGACGGCGCCTTCAGCATCGGCTGACTCCCGGGACCGCTCCGGGACGCTGACCTGCTTCACCGAGGTGCGCCGCGTCAGATTCCTGACATCCGGGACGAACAGCACACCCGCCGTCACCAGCACGATCAGAGCGGCACAGCCCCAGAGGGCCTGGCTGCGCCCGACGAGCGTCTCCACCGGGCCGGCCGCGGCCGTGGCCAGCGGCACCATCGCCACCGAGCCGAACCAGTCGTACGCCGCGACCCGGGAGAGCTTCTCCTCCGGGATCTCCTGGTGAAGAGCGGTCATCCAGGAGACCCCGAACACCTCGATGGCGACCCCGGTCACGAACATCACCGCGCAGAGGCCTGCCACCGGCAGCGGGATCGCGAGCCCCGCGGACGGCAGGGCCAGCGGGAACACGCAGAGCGTCCCGGCCAGCAGCAGCCGCCTGGGTTTCCACCGCATCATCAGCAGCGCCCCGCCCAGCGTGCCGACCCCGAACGCCGCGAGAGCGAACCCCCAGGGGCGGGCACCTCCGAGCTCGTCCCGCGCCACGAGCGGTCCGTACACCGCCTCGGCGGCCCCGACGACGGCCACCACAACGGAGAACTGCAGCACGACGGCCCAGAGCCAGGGGCGCCCGACGACCTCCTGCCAGCCGTCACGGAGATCGGCGAGCAGCCCGTCGCCAGGTGCGCGCGCGGGGATGTGGCTCACGTCCAGGAAGGCCCGGAGGCCACCGGCGACGGCGAACGCGGCGGCGTCGACCGCCAGCACCCAGCCCGGGTCCATGGCCGCGATCATGGCCCCGCCGAGTGCCGCGCCGCCGATGGCGGCGCCGTGCATCGACATCCGGAAGAAGGCGAAGGCGCGGGCCGCCTGTTCACCGCTGACGCTGGACATCAGCATGCCCTCGGCCGCCGGGCCGAAGAAGGCCTGCCCGGTGCCGCAGAGCGCCGTCAGCAGCATCATGTGCCACAGCTCGGCGTCGCCGGTCAGCACCAGCCAGGCGAAGACCGCCTGCGAGACACAGTTGAGCGTGTTCGCGGCCACCATCACCCGGTGGCGCGGCAGCCGGTCCGCCACCGCTCCGCCGATCAGCAGGAAGAGCACCAGCGGCGCCGTACGCGCGGCTGCGACCAGGCCGACGTCGCCGCCGTCGCCGCCCGACTCCAGAACCGCGAACGCCGCCGCGATCAGAGCGCCGTTGGTGCCCAGGCTCGTGATGATCGCGGCGGCGGTCAGCAGACCGAAATTGCGGCCTTCCGGCAGGGAGCGGAGGGCGGGGGACGGTGAGGGGGCGGCGGAAGTCACCAAGGGACTATCCCCGGCCCGCCCCCCTCCCGCCAAATGGATCGTCCAGGCGGTGTGCGCCGGAGGCTCAGGACGCGGTCTCCGCGCCCTCCGCCAGACGCACGGTGCTGAGGATCTTCTGGATGGTCGCGTCCGGGAGTTCGTCGTCGATCCCCGCGTTCGCGTAGAGGATCCAGGAGGAGTACTCGTCCTTGGCGTTCTTGAAGGTGAACGCGATCGACTTGCCGTCGGTGTCGCACTTGTTCTTGTTGGCCAGCCCCGTGGCGGTGGCCGTGACGACGCTGCCCGAGAGTCCCGACTTGGTCGTGTACGGCTTGGGCTTGCCGACCTTCACCTTGTCCTTCGGGTCCTCCTGCGCATAGGCGGCCCAGACCCAGTTGGCGGCCTCGTTCGTGGCTGCCTCGTCCGTGTTCTTGGCGCCCTGCCCGCCCTTGGTGCCGACCCCGGCCAGGCTGGTGTCGTCCTTGGTCCCGTCCTTGTCCGGGTCGTCGGTGCACCACTTCGTCTTGTAGTGCGCGGGCGCGGAGAAGCCGACCGCCGGAGGACCCGTGGGGTTCTTCACGTCCTCGAAGCCCGAGATCACACCGGTGCCCGAGACCTCCCAGTCGCCGGGCACGTCGAACTGCGTGCCCCACTTGGGGTTGGTCACGACCTTCCAGCCCGGAACCGTGGGCGCCGCGTCCTCGCCGCCCCGCGGGTTGGCCGCGGGGGAGGACGACGCGGACTCGGACGCCTTCGCGGACGGCGACGAGGACGCCTTGCCGTCGGCCACGTCCGAGCCGCCCTTGTCGTCGTCCTTGTTCATCACGACGACACCGGTGACGACCGCCGCGACGACGACCGCGGTGGCCGCGACCACGGCGACGATCGTCGTCTTCTTCTTGTCGTCCGGCTGGGGCCCGCCCGGCCCGCCCGGTACGGCGTACTGCGGCACCGTGGGCTGCTGGTACGGGTTGGGCTGCGGATAGCCCGGCTGACCCTGCTGTTGGTATCCCGGCTGCTGATAGGGATTCGGCTGTTGGTACCCCGGCTGCTGGTACGGGTTCTGATTCTGGTCCTGCGGGTTCTGCTCGCCCCCGGGCGGCTGCTGTCCTGGCCACATGGCCAGTAACCATAGAGGGGTGGGGAGCCCTCTGCCACGGGCGCCCCTGTGAGGGGATGGTCAAAGAGTGCTACTCGCTAGTAACATCGCGGCCATGAGCACAGAAGAGATGACAGTCGGCGACATCCTGTCCGCGAGCGTCCCGATGGTCCGGACCCTCGGCATCACGTACCTCGAAACGACCGCGGAGCGCGCTGTCCTCTCGCTCCCCGACCGGGCCGAGTACCACAACCACCTAGGCGGCCCCCACGCCGGAGCGATGTTCACGCTCGCGGAGTCGGCGAGCGGCGCGATCGTCGTCGCCGCGTTCGGCGACCAGATGACCCGGGCCGTCCCGTTGCCCGTCACCACGGAGATGGCCTTCAAGAAGGTGGCCATGGGCGAACTCACCGCGACGGCGGTGCTCGGCCGCCCGGCGGCCGAGGTCGTCGCCGAACTCGACGAGGGCAAGCGTCCAGAGTTTCCCGTGAGCGTCGAGATCCGGCGCGCCGACGGCGCCGTCACCAGCGAGATGAGCGTGGTCTGGACACTGCGCCCGAACCGCTGACCGCCGCCGGGCCCCCGTACGCCCCGGTCGGGGGCCGTGGGGGCCGCTCCGGCCGTCCGGCCCGGTAGGCTGCCCGCCGTGCACCACCCGTGGTGCACGGCCGCAGATCTCTTACGGGAAGGACCCCGCGTTGCACGTCCAGGAGTGGCTCGAGACCGTCCCCGCGGTCAGCATTTACCTCCTGGTGGGGGTCGTCATCGGACTCGAGAGTCTGGGCATTCCGCTGCCCGGCGAGATCATCCTCGTGAGTTCGGCGCTCCTCGCCTCCCAGCACGGCGACATCGACCCCGTGGTGCTCGGCGCCTGTGCGTCCGCCGGAGCGATCATCGGCGACTCCGTCGGGTATGCCATCGGCCGCAAGGGAGGGCGCCCCCTGCTCGCCTGGCTCGGCGGAAAGTTCCCCAAGCACTTCGGGGCGCCCCAGATCGCCATGGCGGAGCGCTCGTTCGAGAAGTGGGGCATGTGGGCGGTCTTCTTCGGCCGCTTCGTCGCACTGCTGCGGATCTTCGCGGGACCGCTGGCCGGTGTTCTGCACATGCCGTACTGGAAGTTCCTCATCGCCAACGTGCTGGGCGGGATCGTCTGGGCCGGCGGCACCACCGCCGTCATCTACTCGGTGGGAGTCGTCGCCGAGGCGTGGCTCAAGCGCTTCTCGTGGCTGGGGCTGCTGGCCGCCGTGCTGATCGGCCTGGTCTCGATGCTGGTACTGAAGAGCCGCGCCAAGAAGGCCGCGGAGCAGGCCGAGCACCCGGTGCCGGCACCCGAGCCGGACGCGGTCCCGGCCGACTGACCCGGCGCGGGCCCCTCGAGGGGCCCGCCGCGGCCGTCAGTCCTCCTGGTGCGCCGCGCGGTGGGCCTTCGCCAGCTCCACGTACCCCGCCGCGTTGAAGGCGATGCCCTCGCGTTCCTCGGCGGTCAGCTCCCGCTTGACCTTCGCGGGCACCCCGGCGACGAGGGACCCCGGCGGAACCCGCATCCCCTGCGGCACGAGAGCCTGTGCGGCGATCAGGGAACCCGCCCCGATGTGCGCGCCGTTGAGCACGGTGGCGCCCATGCCGACCAGGACGTCGTCCTCGATGACGCAGCCGTGCAGTACGGCGTTGTGACCGACGGAGACCCTGGCGCCCACCGTCAGGGGGAAGCCGGGGTCCGTGTGCACGCTGCAGTTGTCCTGGATGTTGCTGTCGGGCCCGAGGGAGATCGGGCCGGCGTCGGCGCGGAGCACCGCGTGGTACCAGACGCTGGAGCCCGCGGCCATCGACACATCGCCGATCACGACGGAGGTCGGGGCGAGGAAGGCGTCCGGATCGATGTCCGGCTCCTTGCCGCCGATACCGGTGACCAATGCCTGCAATGCCATCGCCTGCTCCTCCGGTGGGGTGTGGTGCGCTCGGCGCCCCTTGCTCCGCACGAACCGTAATGGACGGTCCCGGCGCCCCGGACAGGTGGGGTGAACATCACAGCCCGTCGCGCGGACCCGCTCCGCCCGGGCGGACTACCGTGAGCGGGTGCCGAAGAACCGGAACTCGTTCTCCTCCCTGGCCCTCCGGCGGCGTGGCCTCGCGTCCCGCGCCGTCCACCGCGTCTGGGCCTGGGTGCAGGAGACCGGAGCGGTCACCGCGCAGCACCCCGGGCGCCTCCGCTTCCGCCGTATCGGCACGGGAACCCGGCTCGCCTTCCCGCAGGGCACCGTCTTCGGGGAACCATGGATCGAACTGGGCGACCACTGCATCATCGGTGAACAGGTGACGCTCACGGCCGGCCTGATGCCCGATCTGGATCTGGGGGCCGAGACCGTCCTGACCCTGGGCGACGGTGTGGTGCTCGGCCGGGGCAGCCACGTCATCGCCGACACCAGCGTCTCGATCGGCTCGGACACCTACTGCGGTCCGTACGTCTACATCACCTCCACCAACCACAGTTACGACGATCCCCACGAGCCGGTCGGCAAGCAGTGGCCGCGCATGGAGCCGGTCGAGATCGGGCCAGGCTGCTGGATCGGCACCGGGGCGGTGATCCTCCCGGGGGCCAGGCTCGGCCGCAACGTGGTGGTCGCGGCAGGAGCCGTCGTACGCGGAGAGGTCCCCGACCACGCGGTGGTGGCTGGGGCGCCGGCCCGGGTGGTGCGGAGCTGGGATCCGGAGAAGGGCTGGCAGCCGCCGCTGCGTACTCCCGCGCCGGTGCCGATCCCCGACGGGGTCACGCCCGAGCAACTGGCCGCTGTGGCCCTGCTGCTGGAGGACGCGGCCGACGGGGCCTGACATGCCCCTCGGCCCCGCCCGCCCTCTCCCGGGAGCCCCTCAGCCTGTCGCCAGCAGGAGTGTTCCGAGCAGGGCCAGCCCCGCGCCCGCCGCCTGGACCCCGCGCAGTCGCTCACCCAGCACGCCTCGCGCCGCCAGCGCCGTCACCACCGGATACAGCGAGGCCAGGACGGCGGCCACCGTCACCGGGCCGTGCTGGGCGGCGATCGAATACGTGCCGTTGGCCGCGACATCGGCGAGCCCGACGAAGGCCAGTGCGGGGAGCGCGGCCCGGACGACGGCCGCCCCGCCGTCCTCGGGCAGTGCGCGGCCGCCCCGGCGTACGGAGACGTACAGGGCCGTGCCGCCCACCGTGATGTTCGTGAGCCGCTGGACGAAGAGGGCGAGGAAGAGACCGGTCACCGTGGTGGAGGCCTCCGCGATCAGGGTCATCACCGCTCCGAAGCCGAAAGCGGCCAGCAGGGTCAGCACGACCGCCTGGCGCTGCACCGGCGCGCCGCGCAGCTGCGGCCCACCGGCCATGACGACCCCCGCGACGGCGACCGCCACCCCGGCGAACTGCAGCAGCCCGGGCCGCTCGCCGACCAGCAGCCCCACTCCCACCGGGACCGCCACTCCGAGGGAGCCGAGCGGGGAGACCACGCCCATCGGGCCCAGCGCCAGGGCCTTGTAGAAGCTCAGCATCGCGACAGGGCCGACGGCCCCCGCCGCGACCGCGAACCAGAGGCGGCTCCCGGCCTCGCTCCAGCCGCCCGTCGCGATCACGACGGTCCCGAGGACGACGGCGGCGATGCACTGCGACACGACGACCACGGTGAGGGCGGGGGTGCGCCGGGTCAGCAGGCCGCCGCCGAAATCGGCCAACCCCCACAGCAGGCTCGTGGCCAGGGCGAACAGTGCTGTCATCGGGTGCCTCGCAGTACAGTCTGATGGTCGGGTGGGGACACCACACGGTAGTGCAGTATTTTCGACTCTGTCATCCAGAATATTGGACGGAATGTGTCTGACCTCGATCAGCTGACGCAGTCGCTCGCCCGCAACCTCAAGCGCTGGCGGGGCGAGCGCGGTTTCACCCTGGACGCTCTCGCGGCACGGGCGGGGGTCAGCCGCGGCATGATCATTCAGATCGAGCAGGCCCGTACGAACCCGAGCGTCGGCACCACCGTGAAGCTCGCCGACGCGCTGGGCGTCAGCATCACCACCTTGCTCGACTACGAGCAGGGGTCCCAGGTGCGGCTGGTGCCGGAGGACCAGGCGGTGCGCATGTGGTCGACGGAGGCGGGCAGCTCGACCACGCTCCTGGTGGGCACGGAGGCCAGGGGGCCGATCGAGCTCTGGTCCTGGCATCTGATGCCCGGCGACAGCAGCGCCTCCGACCCGCACCCCGAGGGGACGGTGGAGCTCCTGCACGTCACGGCGGGAGAGCTGACCCTGATCGTCGACGGCGAGACCCATGTGGTGCCCGCCGGCACCTCGGCGACGTTCGAGGCGCACGTGCCGCACAGCTACCGCAACGACGGCCCCGAGCCCGCCGACCTGACCATGGCGGTCTCGATCCCACCGGTCCGCCGAGTGGGCAAGTGAGCAGCGCATGAGGGCTGTTAGCGTGAGCGGCATGCGCTCACTCCTGGGTATCTTCAGCGATGCCGCCCCTGCCGCCGACCGGCTGGACCTGCTCATCCCTCCCGTCGCGGCAGCGGTGGAGACCGGCTGGGGCGGCATCCCGGCCGAGTCGGTCCTCCACGTCGACACCGACCCCGAGATCGCCGACACGGCCGTGTTCACCGAGCGCTACGGCCTGGAGCTGCTCGACACGTCGGCCAACTGCGTGGTGGTCGCGGGCAAGCGCGGCGCTGACACGACCCTCGCCGCGTGCGTGGTGCTGTCGCGTGCTCGGGTCGACGTGAACGGGGTGGTGCGCAAGCACCTCGGGACCCGTAAGGCGTCCTTCGCCCCGATGGACGTGGCCGTGGGCGAGACCGGCATGGAGTACGGAGGGATCACCCCGATCGGCCTCCCGGCGGCCTGGCCCCTCCTGGTCGACCCCGCCGTGGCGGACGAGGAGTGGGTCCTGATCGGCAGCGGCAGCCGCCGCGGCAAGCTGATCGTCCCGGGCAAGGCGCTGGCCGCACTGCCGGGAGCGCTCGTGCTGGAGGGCCTCGGCGTCTGAGGGGGCGGCAGTGGACGGGGACGCTCAACAGCCGCTGGGCCGACGGTCCCTGAGCCATTCCGCAGCGAAGTCCACAGCCGCGCGGAGAGGGAACAGGTGGCTCCGCGCCGCCCCCACCCGGCCGTTGCCGACCACTCCGGCCCGCGCACGGACGAAGTCGGCCCCGAGCGCGGCGAAGTCGCTGTCGTCCAGGGCGATGTCCTCGTACTCCCACCAGCGGCGTCCGCCCTCCGACGCCACCACGCAGCGGTAGAGACGGCGGGGCGGGGCGGGGCGGCGGTACTCCGCGAGGTGGAAGGCGGTGCAGCTGTCGAAGCCCGTGCCCAGCAGCAGCACCGATGCGTCCGCCTCGTACAGCCGGGCGAGGGGGGAGTCCTCGCCCAGGTGACAGTCCGCGCGGTGGCTCGACAGCAGCTTCTCCGCCGCCGGGCCGAGCGCGGCGAACGAGGTCTGCGGGTGGGCGCTGCGCAGCGCGCCCGGAGCCAGCCGCACCGACTCGGCGAGCGCGCCCATGCCGGGTGCCGGAGACGTCGCCGGGTCGAACGCCGGCATCGACGCACGCACCTCGGCGCGGGCCTCGGCACTCAGGCCGCGGACCCGGTCCAGGTATGTGCGCGAGGTGTCGGAATTCTCCGGGGTGAAGGCAGGGACGACCAGCGTCCCCTCCGGGCCCAGGGTCCGGCGCAGCGCATCGGCCATGCCGCCCGCGTCACCGCCCGCGGAGCGCATCGAGGCATGCACCAGCAGGACGCCGCCCCGCCGCACGCCGAGCTCGTACAGCTGGGTGGCGGCGCGCTCACCGCCGAGGAGGAGATGCTGTGTCACAGCGCACATTCTCCCCGCCGGAGGCCTCCCGCGACACCACGCCTTCGGGCGGCGGGCGACCGCGTGCCGGTGGGCGCGTCCGGCGGCGTTCTGCCGAGCGCGCCGGAGGACACCCCGCAGCAGGCTTCAGCGGCGACGGTCCAGGCGGGGTATCTCGATCGCGGGGCAGCGGTCCATCACCATGGCGAGACCGGCGGCGCGCGTGCGGTCGGACGCCTCCTCGTCGATCACGCCGAGCTGGAACCAGACCGCCTTCGCGCCGACCGCAACCGCCTCGTCGGCGACACCGCCCGCCAGGTCGCTGTTGACGAAGACATCCACCACGTCGACGGGGAAGGGTATGTCCGCCAGTGAGGCGTATCCCTGTTCGCCGTGGACCGGCTCCGCCTTGGGGTGGACGGGCACCACCCTCTTGCCGAAGCGCTTGAGGACCTCCGCCACCCCGTAGGCCGCGCGGGTGCGGTTGGTGGACAGGCCGACCACCGCCCAGGTGTCGCCCGTGTCCTGGAGAATCCTGCGAACCGTCTCGTCGTCTGCGTACATGCCCTGACAACGGACGGTCCCGCCGGACCATTCCCCACGGGAGGGTGAAAGTGCGGGGCGGCCCGGCGCATAGGGTGGACCGATGCAGGAGCAGTACCGGACAGTCGCCCGCGCGGGCGTGCACGAGACCGAGGTCAGCCGATCCCGCTTCCTCTGCGCGCTCGCCCCCGCCGCCACCGAGCAGGAGGCGCAGGAGTTCATCGCGCGCGTCCGCAAGGAACACCCCACCGCCAACCACAACTGCTTCGCCTACGTCATCGGCGCCGACGCCTCCGTGCAGAAGGCCGGTGACGACGGGGAGCCCGGCGGGACGGCGGGCGTCCCCATGCTGCAGATGCTCATGCGCCGTGAGGTGCGGTACGCCGTCGCGGTAGTCACCCGCTACTTCGGCGGCGTCAAGCTCGGAGCGGGCGGACTGATCCGGGCGTACGGAGGAGCGGTAGGCGAAGCGCTCGACGCGCTGGGCACGACCACCCGCCGCCGGTTCCGCCTCGCCACCGTCACCGTCGACCACCAGCGGGCGGGCAAGCTGGAGAACGATCTGCGGGCCACCGGAGTGGACGTCCGCGACGTGACCTACGCGGAGGCTGTGACCATCGCCATCGGAGTGCCGGACGCCGACGTCGACGGCTTCAGGGCCTGGCTGGCCGACGCCACGGCAGGCTCCGCGACGTTCGAACCGGGCGGCGAGGCGTACGGGGATGTCCCGGGCGGATGAGGGGCCCGGGGCCGCGCGGCATTAGCGTGGTCGGGCCGGCCGCGGAAATCCGCGGCTGGACAGCGTGCGGACCGGTCCGGTCCTGGGGGCGGAGGAAGTGGCACATGCGGGTCGGAGCAGCCGGAGTGATGGCATGAGGATTCTGCACACCTCGGACTGGCATCTGGGGCGGTCCTTCCACCGCGTCTCCATGCTCGACGCCCAGGCCGCGTATCTCGACCACCTCGTCATGACGGTGCGCGAGCACGCCGTCGACGTGGTCGTCGTGGCGGGCGACGTCTACGACAGGGCCGTGCCGCCGCTCCCGGCGGTCCAGCTCTTCGACGACGCGCTGCACCGGCTCGCCGCCGCCGGCGTACCGACCGTCATGATCTCCGGGAACCACGACTCGGCCCGCAGACTCGGCGTCGGCGCGGGGCTGATCGCCCGGGCCGGCATCCATCTGCGTACCGACCCCGCCGACTGCGCCACCCCGGTCGTGCTGCGCGACACGCATGGCGACGTGGCGTTCTACGGCCTCCCCTATCTGGAGCCGGCACTCGTCAGGGACAGCCTGGGTGCCTCGAAGGCGGGGCACGAAGCCGTCCTGACCGCCGCGATGGACCGGGTGCGGGCCGACCTCGCCGCGCGGCCGGACGGCACCCGGTCCGTGGTTCTCGCCCACGCGTTCGTGGCGGGCGGCGAACCGAGTGACAGCGAACGCGACATCACCGTCGGCGGTGTCGCCGCCGTCCCCGCAGGAGTCTTCGACGGCGTCGACTACGTCGCACTCGGCCATCTGCACGGCTGCCAGACGGTCACGGAACGCGTGCGCTACTCGGGCTCGCCTCTCGCCTACTCCTTCTCCGAGCACACGCACCGCAAGACGATGTGGCTGATCGACCTCGGTCCCGGCGGGGACATGGCCGCCGAACGCATCGACTGCCCTGCGCCGCGCCCGCTGGCACGGCTCCGCGGACGCCTCGGCACGCTGCTGGAGGACCCCGCCCTCGAACGGCACCAGGAGTCCTGGGTGGAGGCCACGCTCACGGACCCGGCGCGGCCGGACGAGCCGATGGCCCGCCTGACGGAGCGCTTCCCGCACACCCTCAGCCTGGTCTTCGACCCCGAGCGCTCCCCTCAGGACCCCCTCGCTTCGTACGCCCAGCGGCTGCGGGGGCGTGACGACCAGCAGGTGGCGGAGGACTTCGTGGCCCATGTACGCGGCGGAAGCGGACCCAGCGCACAGGAACGGACGGTGCTGCGCGCCGTCCTCGACGACGTACGGGTGGGCGACGGAGTGGACGAGGTGTCCCGTTGAGGCTGCACAAACTCACCCTGACCGCGTTCGGGCCCTTCGGCGCCACTCAGGAAGTCGACTTCGACGCACTGTCCTCGGCCGGGATCTTCCTGCTGCACGGCCCCACCGGCGCGGGCAAGACCTCCGTCCTCGACGCCGTCTGCTACGGCCTGTACGGGGCGGTGCCCGGTGCCCGGCAGAGCCCCGGCACCTCGCTGCGCAGTGACCACGCCCCGGTGGACCTGCCGACCGAGGTGTGCCTGGAGCTGACCGTCGGAGGACGCCGCCTGGAGATCACGAGGCGCCCCGCCCAGCCCCGCCCCAAGAAGAGGGGCGGCGGCTTCACGACCGAGAAGGCGCAGAGCTGGCTGCGCGAGTACGACCCGGAACACGGCTGGAAGGCTCTCAGCCGCTCCCACCAGGAGATCGGCGAGGAGATCGGCGGCCTCATCGGGATGAGCCGGGACCAGTTCTGTCAGGTGGTACTCCTGCCGCAGGGCGACTTCGCGCGGTTTCTGCGCGCCGACGCCGAGGCGCGCGGGAAGCTGCTCGGCAGGCTCTTCGACACCCGCCGCTTCGCCGCGGTCGAGGAGCGCCTGGCCGAACTGCGACGCGTGGCCGAAGCCCGGGTCAAGGCGGGGGACGAGCGGATCCTCGCCCTGGCCCAGCGCATCGCCCAGGCGGCCGGTCCGGTGGCGGACGAGGTGCCGCTGCCGGACGCGAGGCCGGGTGAGCCCGGTCTCGCCGAAGGGGTCCTGCAGTGGGCCGCCGTCGCGCGCAGCGGAGCCGCTGAACGGTCCGACATCGCCCGGTGCGTCCTGGCCGGGGCCGAGGGCCGGGCCGCCGCCGCGCGCCGCGCATTCGAAGCCGAGCGTGAACTCGCCCGGCTCCAGCAGCGCTACGAGGAGACCCGACGCCGTGCCGCAGGACTGGAGGACCGCCGTGCGGAACGCGACCGCTGCCACGAACAGCTGGCCCGCGCGCGCAAGGCGGACCTGGTCGCGCCGGCGCTCGACCTGCGCGACGAGGCGGAGCGGGCCCATCGCACGGCTGTCGAGGCCCGCGAGCGGTCCCGTGCGATGCTGCCTCCCGAACTGGCCGAAGCGGGCTTCGAGCAGCTGGCCGGCACGGAACGCTCACTGCGGGCGGAGCTGGGCGCACTCGACGCCGCACGCCGGGCCGAACGGCGCAGCCGGGAGATCGACGCCGAACGCTCCGGCCTGGAAAGGCAGTCCCGCTCCGACGACGAACTGATCCAGGAGGCGGCACAGTGGCTGGCCGGCTGGGACGCCACCCACCGGAGCCTCAGGGAACGCGTCGAGACGGCTCAGGAGGCCGCGACCCGCGCGGAACAGCTGGCCGGCCGCCTCGACCCCGCGCGCAGGAGGCTGGAGGCGGCACGCCGCCGTGACGCCCTTGGTGTCCGGGAGGAGACCGCGGCGGCCGCCCTGACCGCGGCGCGCGAGCGTGCCGTGGAGGCGCACGAGAAATGGCTGGCGCTGCGGGAGCAGCGGCTGCGGGGCATCGCCGCGGAGCTGGCGGGTCAGCTCGTCGATGGCGTCGCCTGTACGGTGTGCGGCTCGGCGGAGCACCCGGAGCCGGCCCGCGCGGAGGCCGGCCACGTGGACCGGGCCACGGAGGAGGCGGCGCTCGCCGCCCACCAGCGGGCGGACCGGGACCGTGCCGAGGCGGAGAACGAGCTCGGGGTGGTGCGCGAACGCCTCGCCGCGGCCCGGGCGGAGGCGGCGGACCCGGAGGACGAGGACGGGGCCACAGGGCCGGCCGGCCGGTCGCACGCCTCCGTGGCCGCACTGCGGGACGTCGTCGACCGCCTGACCCGGGAGCACGCGGACGCGCACCGCACGGCCGCGGGGACGCACGCGGCCAGGGAAGCACTCGCCGCCGCCGAGCGTGAGCACCTCGGCCGCCTCGACGACCGGCAGCAGGCCGAGCGGCGTGGAGCGGCCCGCACCTCGCAGCGGGAAGCGCTCGACCGTGAACGGTCCGCGCTGGAAGCCGAGTTGGTGAAAGCGCGGGGTGCTTGCGACTCCGTGGCGGAACACGCCGGTCTCCTGGAGCGCCGTGCCGGGCTGCTGGCCGACGCCGCCGAGGCACTCCGTGTGGAGCAGGACGCGGCCGAGCGGCTCAAGGAGGCCGACGGCAGGCTCGCCGACGCCGCCTTCAGGGCCGGTTTCGCCACCCCGGAGGCCGCCGCCGCGAAGCTCCTGGGCGATGCCGCGCAGCGGGAGTTGCAGCACCGCATCGACGCCTGGCAGACGGAGGCCGCCACGGTCGCCGACCGGCTGGCCGAGGAGGACGCCCGGGTCGCCTCGGACCGGCCGCCCGCGGAGCCGGACGCGGCCCAGGAGGCGTACGACCGGTCCGCGCAGGTGCTGCGCGACAGCGCCGCGACGCATGCCGCCGCCGAGGAGCGCTGCGTTGAGCTCGGCCGGCTCTCCCGTCGCGCGGAGGAAGAGGTTCGCGCCCTGGGCCCCCTGCGCCAGGAGTACGAGAGGGTGGCTCGTCTCGCCGGTCTGACCGCCGGCACCTCCGCGGACAACGAGCGCAAGATGCGGCTGGAGGCGTACGTGCTGGCGGCGCGCCTCGAACAGGTGGCCGCCGCGGCGACGGCCCGCCTCCAGCGGATGTCGGCGGGCCGCTACACGCTGGTCCACTCCGACGAGCGCAGCGGGGGCCGCAGGGCGGGGCTCGGACTGCATGTCGTCGACTCCTGGACGGGCCGGGAGCGCGACACGGCCACGCTGTCCGGCGGGGAGACCTTCTTCGCCTCGCTCGCGCTGGCGCTCGGCCTCGCCGACGTGGTGACGGACGAGGCGGGCGGAGTGCGTCTGGACACGCTCTTCATCGACGAGGGTTTCGGCAGCCTGGACGACCAGACGCTGGACGAGGTGCTCGACGTCCTGGACTCGCTGCGCGAACGCGACCGCAGTGTCGGCATCGTCAGCCATGTGGCCGACCTGCGCCGTCGCATCCCGGCCCAGCTCGAGGTGGTGAAGGAGCGGCACGGATCGGCGGTGGTCCACCGGGCGGCCGGGACGCTCAGCGGCTGATCGCCTGACGGGGGCGAGTGCTCCCGGATGCCGTCAGGTACCGGTGAGGGCTCCGAACAGGCCCTCGCCGGTGTCCCCGGCGGGGAGGCCGCTGACCTGACCGTCACCGACCTCCACCACCCGCCACGCCCCGTCCTCCCGCAGCGCCATGTCGGTGGTCACCCACCGGCAGCCGAGAGCGCGGACGGCTTCGCCGACGGCGTCGAGGGCGGGCGCCGGGAGCAGGCCGGGCGTGTCCGGATGAGCCGTCACCCGCACCGCCTCGCCGTCCAGCCACCACACCCGTGCCTCTCCGCCCGGCACGAACGGTTCGTACGCGCGCAGCACTACGCCGCCGGCCAGGAAGTCCCCCTGCAGTTCGACGAACCGGCCGACGACGCGAGCGAGCCGTTCCTCGTCCCCCAGCTCCGGGACGAAGCACGCCTCATCCCATTCGTGCTTACGGGACTTCACGAAGTCCTTGACGATTCCCGGGCCGGAGCCGAGCCCCCCGGCGAGGCCCGACCACACGGACGGCTCCGGCAGCGCTTCACCGGCGGCCAGGGCGCGCCACACGCTGCGCGGGGTGAGATCGGCGAACACCTCGTACCAGCCGGGGAGTTCGTGGGCAGTGCGGTAGGCGGGGGCATCGGTGAGCAGCGAGCAGCCACGGGCGGCGAGTGCGTCCTGCAGCTCCGCGTAGCGGGCGGGCGGAACCATCCAGCCCCGGTACCAGTAAGCCCCCGAGTCCTGCGGTACCCGGCCGACGGCCGCCTCCGCATCCCCGGCGAGCAGCGCGTCGTGGTCGACCGAGGCGGTCCGCGCACCGGCACGCCGTGCCGCGGCCGCTTCCTGGGCGAACGCAGGATCAGGGTGCCGCGGGCGCAGAGGGTCGCAGCAGAACAGAAAGCCGGTCGCAGGCATGCGGACATCATCCTTCGGGCTGGCGGTGGGGGAGAGAGGCGTGCGGGGGGCCGGCGGCGCGCACCGGCCCCCGCACCGCCGGGATCAGAGCCTGGACAGCTCTTCCACGAGGTCGTCCAGACCGAGCGACCCCTGCGACAGGGCCGCCATGTGCCAGGCCTTGAGATCGAACGCGTCGCCGTGTGCCTTCCGGGCGTTCTCCCGGCCCAGCAGCCAGGCACGCTCGCCCAGCTTGTAGCCGATGGCCTGCCCCGGCATGGAGAGGTAGCGGGTCAGCTCGCTCTCCACGAAGTCGGCGGGCCGGCCGCTGTGGCTGCCGAAGAACTCCTCGGCCAGAGCAGGCGTCCACCGCTCACCAGGATGGAACGGGGAGTCGCCGGGGATCTCCAGCTCCAGATGCATGCCGATGTCGACGATCACCCGGCAGGCGCGCATCATCTGCGCGTCCAGATAACCGAGGCGGCGCTCGGCGTCGGGCAGGAAGCCCAGTTCGTCCATGAGCCGCTCGGCGTACAGCGCCCAGCCCTCTGCGTTGGCGCTGACCTGGCCGACCGACGCCTGATAGCGGGAGAGGCTGTCCGCGACATGCGTCCACTGCGCGATCTGCAGGTGGTGGCCCGGCACGCCCTCGTGGTACCAGGTGGACACCAGGTCGTACACGGGGAAACGGGTCTCGCCCATGGTGGGGAGCCAGGTGCGGCCCGGCCGCGAGAAGTCCTCCGACGGCCCGGTGTAGTAGGGAGCTGCGGCACCGCCCGCGGGAGCGATCCGGGACTCCACCTTCCGCACGCGCTCGGCGAGTTCGAAGTGGGTGCCGTCGAGCGCCTCGATGGCCTCGTCCATCAGGCTCTGCAGCCAGACCCGGACCTCTTCCACACCCTCGATGTGCTTGCCGTGCACGTCGAGGTGGGCGAGCGCCTCCCAGGGGCCCGCGCCGGGGAGGATCTTGTCCGCCTCGGTCTTCATCTCGGCCAGCAGCCGGTGGTATTCGGACCAGCCGTAGGCGTACGCCTCGTCGAGATCCAGGTCCGTGCCGTTGAACTGGCGTGCCCAGCGGGCGTAGCGCTCCCGGCCCACCGTGTCGGGGGCGCCCTCGATCGCGGGCGCGTAGACGTCCCTCATCCAGTCCCGCAGGGCGACCAGGGCCGCGGCGGCCTGCCCGGCCGCCTCGTCCAGCTCGGGGCGCAGCGACGCGGGTCCCCCGGCCACGAAGTCCTGGAAGAATCCGGGCCCGCCGTCCTCCCCTGCCCAGGTCCCCAACTGGCCGATGAACGTCGCGGCCGGACGGGGACCGCCGTACAGCTTGCGCTCCAGACCGAGGGCGAGCGACTCGCGATACCCCTCCAGCGCCGCCGGTACCGCCCGCAGCCGGTCCACGACCGCGGCCCAGTCATCGTCCGTCGCCGTCGGTGTCGCCGAGAACACGTCGCGGAGGCTGTGCGCCGGGGAGTGGATGTTGGAAACGGCCCGCAGCCCCTCCTCGGCCTCATGGACGGCGAGTTCGGCCGTCAGGCGCTCCCGCAGCAGGCGCGCACACCGCCGCTCCTCGTCGGCGTCCGCACCCGGCACCTGCTCGGCGGCGTCGAGTTCACTGAGGGTGCTGCGGATGAGTCCGGCCAGGGCGGCCTGGCCGGCGGGCGAGAAATCGGGCAGCCGGCGGGAGCTTTCCGCGACACCGAGATAGGTACCTGTGATCGGGTCGAGTTCGATGTATGCGTCGACGTAGGCGTCGGCGACCTGGCGCGGCAGTGCGCTGCTCGATGTGTCTGACATGTGGGACATCCTCGTACGGAGAAGGCCTCCGCGTCACGGGGAAACAGGACTTCGGATCACGCGCCGGTCGCCGGCGGCATCAGAGGGCCGCACTCCCACTGCTGGAAGATCAGCCGGGTCTCCACGCGCGCCACCTCGCGGCGTGAGGTGAACTCGTCCAGCACCAAGCGCTGCAGGTCCGTCGGGTCGGCGACGGCCACATGCACCAGATAGTCGTCGGGTCCGGTGAGGTGGAAGAACGCCCTGGATTCGGGCAGCGCCCTGACCCGTTCGACGAAGGGGCCGATGAGCTCCCTGCGGTGCGGCCGGACCTGGACCAGCAGGAGCGCCTCCAGGCCCCTGCCGAGCCGCGCCGGATCGAGCCGCAGCCGGTGCCCGAGGATCACACCGGACCGGCGCAGCCGTGCCACACGGTCCAGACATGTGGACGGGGCCACTCCGACTTCTGCGGCCAGCTCCCTGTACGTCGTCCGCGCATCGTTCTGCAGCAGCCGCAGAATGTGCAGATCAACCGGATCGAGAACGACGGATTCAGGCATCGGGCGAACGTAGCACGGCGTTCCGATGCCTCGGGCCGGTTGCTGTTCAGGCTGGTGACATGGACACCGAAGCCTCCTCGCTGACATCCCAGCCCCCCTTCCGGTCCAGGGCGCTCGCCACCGAAGCCGTGCACGCCGGACGCGACGACCTCGCCTCTCTCGGCCTGCACGCCGCGCCGATCGACCTGTCCACCACCTATCCCTCGTACGACTCCCGGGGCGAGGCCGCGCGCATCGACGCCTTCGCCACCACCGGGGCCAGGCCCGACGGCCCGCCTGTCTACGCACGGCTCGACAACCCGACGACGGGCCGCTTCGAAACGGCACTGGCCCGGCTGGAAGGAGCGGACAGCGCGGTCGCGTTCGCCAGCGGGATGGCGGCGCTCACCGCTGTCCTGCTGGCCCGCGCGAGCCTGGGGCTGCGTCATGTGGTCGCGGTGCGGCCGCTCTACGGCTGCAGCGACCACCTCCTGAGCGCCGGACTGCTGGGCACCGAGGTGACGTGGACGGATCCGGCGGGCATCGCCGACGCGATCCGCCCGGACACCGGTCTGGTGATGGTGGAGACGCCCGCCAATCCGACGCTGGCCGAGATCGACATCAGGGCCGTGGCACACTCCTGCGGCTCCGTGCCGCTCCTCGTCGACAACACCTTCGCCACGCCCGTGCTGCAGCGGCCCCTCGAACACGGGGCCCGGATCGTGCTGCACAGTGCCACCAAGTACCTGGGCGGTCACGGTGATGTGATGGGTGGAGTCGTGGCCTGCGACGAGGAGTTCGCCGCGACCCTGCGCCAGGTCCGGTTCGCCACCGGCGGCGTGCTGCATCCGATGGCCGGATATCTGCTGCTGCGCGGGCTGTCTACCCTGCCGGTACGGATCCGGGCCGCTTCGGCCTCCGCCGCCGAACTGACCCGCAGGCTCTCGGCCGACCCCCGCGTGGCCCGCGTGCACTACCCGGAGGTGGGCGGCGCGATGGTGTCCTTCGAGGTGTTCGGGGAGCCGCACCGGGTCATCGCGGGGGTCCGGCTGATCACGCCCGCCGTGAGCCTCGGCAGCGTGGACACCCTCATCCAGCATCCGGCCTCCATCAGCCACCGCATCGTGGGTGAAGGAGACCGGAGGGCCGCCGGTGTCGGTGACCGTCTGCTGCGTATGTCCGTCGGCCTGGAGGACGTCGAGGACCTCTGGGCGGATCTGTGCCAGGCGCTCAGTGACGGAAGCGCTGTTCCGCAGGCGGCGCGAACTGCTGGGCGGGAGCCGCGGCCAGCCGTGCGGTGATGACCAGGGTGCCTTCCTCGATCTGGTAGTCGAGAGGCAGCGAGAGCGCCCGCATGGCGGCCACCATCCCCGTGTTGTGGGCCTGCGTCACCGCGTAGACGCTCTCGCAGCCCGCCTCGACAGCCAGGGCCACCAGCCGGCCGAGGAGCTCGGAGCCGATGCCGCGGCGCTGCCAGTCGTCCTCGACGAGGAGGGCTACCTCGGTATCGTCCCCGTCCCAGAGCAGGTGGCCGAGCGCCACCAGCCGGCCGGAGGCCGTCTGCACGGCGAGTGTGCGGCCGAAACGGGGACTGAGCAGGTGGTCCAGATACCGGTCGGCGTCACGGACCGGACCGTGGTAGCGCAGGCCCAGGGTGTGCTCGGAGCAGCGTCCGTGCATGGCGAGGGCCGCGTCGAGGTCGTCGCGGTCCGCGCGGCGCACGGTGATCTCGTTGCCCTCCGGCAGGGTGAGGACGTCCTCGCTGCGCGGGACGCGCGGGCCGAGCCGCGCGTCGAGCTCGACCAGCGCACGGGCACGGGCGAACTCCGTCGGGGTGAAGGGGAGGTAGGGGCGCTCCACGGTGATGACACCGCCCGACGGATCGCGCAGCCTCATCACGGTCTCCTCGAGGACACCTTCCACCGGTGCGCTCTCCCCGGTGGGGCGGCCGGTGATGGACAGGGCGGGCAGCGAGTGGATGGTGCACCGGCCCAGGAGCTGGCGCAGGGCCAGCGGGAGTTCGGCCGCGTCCAGCGCGGTGCGGGTGGCGAGGCCGAGGACCCGGGTGGGCGTGTCCACCAGGTCGTGGGCGTCCGCGCGCTCGATCCAGGTGGCGGACCCGCCGGCGGCGGAGACCTCCCGGGTGAGCTGCTGGGCCGGCAGCGTCGCGGGCGCACGCAGCAGGAACTCGTCGACGGTGCCCTCGGCCAGGGGGTGGGTCTGCAGGGTCAGGATGTCGATCCGGTGACGGGCCAGGGCGATGCAGAGGGCGGCCAGGGCGCCCGGCGTGTCCCGCACGGTCGTCCGCATCCGCCAGAGCACCGTTTCGGCGGGCTCGTCGGTCCCTACGGTTTCCTCGGCGTCGGCGGAGAGACGCCCCGGGCCGGCGCCGGTATCGGTGTCCGGGGGTGGTGCGTGACTGTGCCGCCGCGCCCACCACGTGTGGAAGGCGGCCGTGGCGGCCAGAGCCACGGCCGACGCCATGAGCAGATAGGGCCCGTCGGGCTGGTGCCCGATCAGGTTGGCGATCGCGTCGGCCACGGCCACGGCCGTGAAGAGGGCGGCCAGCTCGATCAGGTCCCGCCGCCAGTGGTGCGGACGGCGGGCACTCTTCGCGGATGTCACATCAGTCATGCCTTCACTGTGACCGAACGGTGTTGCCTGATCACGAACGCATTGTGACTGATGGGTTACGTGTGGATCTGGTCGCCTTCAGCACCTTTTTCGTGTCCTCGTCCTCGCACCGCCGACGAGCCCGTCCGGCCCCCCCAAGGTCGGAACTCACTGTCCGGTGCGCCCCGGCTGCAGCACCTTGCTGAACAGGACCGTGCCGCCCTGCGCCCGCAGCCGCACGGTCAGCTCCCCGCTCCCGCCGTCGATGTCGACCTCTCCGAAGAACTGCGGCTGTTCCATGGGGGAGACGTTCTGCCGGTCGGGTGCCCGGACGAAGACCCGCTCCGGGCCGAATGTCCCGTCCAGCGCGTTGGCCGGGAAGCTGCCCGCCGCCAGAGGGCCCGAGACGAACTCCCAGAACGGCGCGAAGTCCTTGAAGGCCGCGCGCTCGGGGGCGTAATGCTGGGCGGAGGTGTAGTGCACGTCGGCCGTCAGCCAGACGGTACCGGTGATACGCCGGTGCTTGATGTAGCGCAGCAGCTCCGCGATCTGCAGTTCGCGCCCCAGCGGTGCGCCCGGGTCTCCCTGGGCGACCGCCTCGAAGTCCGTGGCTCCGTCGGGGACCACCAGCCCCAGCGGCATGTCGGCGGCGATCACCTTCCACACCGCACGGGACCGCGACAGCTCGCGCTGGAGCCAGCGCAGTTGCTCGGCGCCGAGGATGCCCTGGGTGTCGTCGGGCTGCCTGCCGGGGGAGTTGGCGTTGCGGAAGGACCGCATGTCCAGCACGAACAGATCGAGCAGCGGACCGTGCCGCACCACGCGGTGCATGCGCCGCTCGTCCGGCGATCCCTGGAGCGTCGTGACCGGGAAGTACTCTCGGAACGCCCGCATCGAGCGCGTGGCGAGCAGGTCCACGTTCTTCTCCGTGTAACGGGCGTCGTCGAGGATCTGGCCCGGGTACCAGTTGTTCCGCACCTCGTGGTCGTCCCACTGGATGACGGAGGGGA
Source organism: Streptomyces sp. NBC_01166 (assembly GCF_045039765.1). Lineage (NCBI taxonomy): Bacteria > Bacillati > Actinomycetota > Actinomycetes > Kitasatosporales > Streptomycetaceae > Streptomyces > Streptomyces sp. NBC_01166. The sequence goes on along the minus strand of NZ_CP108613.1, from coordinate 1,302,293 downwards.
CCTGCGCGTTGAACTCCCGCAGGTTGTCGTCGAGCAGGTTGTACCGGAAGTTCCCGCGGTACTCGGCCAGGGTCTCGGCGACCTTCGACTTCTCCGGGGTCGTGATGTTGCGCCAGATCCGGCCGTCGGGCAGCGTCACGCTGGGCTCGATCACTCCGTCGGCATAGATGTTGTCGCCGCTGCAGAGGAAGAAGTCCGGGTCCAGGCGGCGCATTTCGTCGTACACCCGGTAGCCGCCGATGTCGGGGTTGATGCCCCACCCCTGGCCCGCGATGTCGCCGGACCAGAGGAATCGCACCCCGTCACGCCGGCGCGCAGGTGCCGTGCGGAAGGTTCCGTACACCGGCTTTCCCGTGCGACGCGGGTCGTGCGGGTCCGCGAGCGTGACGCGATAGTGCACCTGCTCGCCGGCCGGCAGGCCGTACAGCGGGGTCGTGCCGGTGAAGTCCGTACGTGCGTCGACCAGCGGGCCGTGCCATGTGCGGGCCCGGCGGAAGGACTCGGTCGCGGAGGTCTCCACCACCATCTGCGCGGGGCGGTCCGAACGGACCCAGACGAGGGCGGACGACGCCGTGACATCACCGACCTGCACGCCCCAGGACGCGCTCGGCCGGCCCGACAGCGCGAAAGCGGGAGCCGTGGTGACCGCGGCCGGCACGGCGACCGCCGCCGAGGCCAGGAGCGAGCCACGCAGGACGGTGCGGCGGCCGGGGGCCGGGACGAGGGGACGGTTCGACATCGATGCGCCTCCATGGGCGAGAGGGCTGCCGGGACAGCGGGGGCGTACAGGCTGACTGCAGCCCTATGCCTAATACCTGGTGGCGGCGGGCACGCCAACCACAGATGAACAACCGGTCGGTCCGCCCCTCCGCCCCTATGCCTCGACCACCGGGACCCGGGGTGCCCGGCCGTCTCGGACCGCCTCGGCCAGGAGCCGGACACCGTGCTCCACGACGGCGGGCGCCAGCTGCGCGTAACCGAGCACCAGACGGACCGTGCTGTCCCGCGCCTCGCCCGCCGTGCAGTCGCTCAGCGGACGCAGCGCGATGCCGGCGCCCGCCGCCCGCCGCAGGAACTCGTCCTGCGGCCCGAATCGTTCCGGCAGCCGGGCGATGATGTGCAGACCCGCGGAGATCCCGCTGACCTCCGCCCCCGGGAAGTGCCTGGCCAGGGCTTCCGTAAGGGTGTCGCGGCGCTCCCGGTACGCGCGCTGACAGCGGCGCAGCTGTCGGTCGTAGCCGCCGCCGGCGACGAAGTCCGCCAGTACCGCCTGGTCGACCGACGGGTTGCCCAGGTCCATCGTGCGCTTGCGGGCGACGATGGCTTCGGTCATCGAGGCCGGGGCGATGAGCCAGCCGAGCCGCAGGCCGGGAGCCAGGGACTTGCTCACCGAGCCGGTGTACACGACATGTTCCGGGTCCAGACCCTGCAGGGCCCCGACCGGCGCCCGGTCGTAGCGGAAGTCGCCGTCGTAGTCGTCCTCCATGATCACGCCCGAGGTGCGCCGGGCCCAGTCGAGCAGTTCGCCGCGCCGCCCGGAGGAGTACGCGATGCCGGTGGGGAACTGGTGAGCCGGGGTCGTGACCACCGCGCGCACCCCGGAGCGCAGCAGCGGTTCGACCGCCAGTCCTTCGTCGTCGAGCGGCAGCGGAAGCGTCCTCAGGCCGGTGGAGGCGAACAACGAGGCGTGCTCGGGGCTGCCGGGATCCTCGACACCGACCGCTGCTTCGCCGCGCTCGCGCAGGACGAACCCCAGCAGGGTCGTGGCCTGGGCCACTCCCGAGCACACCACCAGCCGCTCCGGATCGGCCACCACGCCACGGCGCCTGGTGAGCAGGGAGGCCAGCGCCACGCGCAGCTCCGGCAGGCCGCGCGGATCCGGGTAGCCGAGGGAGCTGTGCGGCAGCCGGTCCAGGACCGTGCGATGAGCCGCCGCCCAGGCGGTCCGCGGGAAGAGCGCGAGGTCCGGGGTGCCCGGACGGAAGTCCACCTGGGGGCCGGGCGCCCACGGTGACAGATCCCGCGCTCCCTGCGCGGCGGGCCGCACCGCTCCGCTCACCCAGGTGCCCGCGCCCCGGCCGGCGCGGAGGTAACTCTCCGCCGTCAGCTGCTCGTACGCCTCGGTCACCAGGCCGCGCGACACCCCGAGATCGGCCGCGAGCTCACGGCTGGCAGGCAGCCGGGTGCCTGCTGCCAGACGGCCCGAACGCACGGCATCACGCAGGGCCGACTGCAGCGCGCGTCCCCGCCGGCGTGCGGGGGCGGAGGCGGCGGGGAGCAGCAGTTCCCAGGCGGCTGAAGCGTCCCCGCCCCCGTCGGGCGAGACCGGACCGGGCGGTGGATTGGTCCCCGAAGAAGTCATGGAAGTGGACCTTAAACGGGACCGCCACGGAATCTAGCGTCGCCCTCATGAACGCAACTCGCTTGCGCGGGGCCCTCCTCGCTGCCTTCGCCTGCACCCTCGTAGGCGCCTCCTTCACGGCGAACAGCGTCCTCGGCGACTACCCGTACGCGGGCGGGCAGGCAGTGCGGTACGGCCTGGCCGCCCTGCTGCTCCTGCCATTGCTGCGCTCAGGCGGCGGCCCCCGGCCCGCCGCGGTCCTGAGGACGCTCACCCGGAGGCAGTGGGGCCGCCTGGGGGCTCTCGCCGCCATCGGAATGGTCGGTTTCAATCTCGCCGTCCTGGCGGCGGAACGTACGGCCGAACCAGCTGTGCCGGGAGTGCTCGTCGGGTGCGCGCCCATCGTCGTCGGCGTCCTCGTGCCCGCCATGGAAGGGCGCCGCCCCACCCGGGCGGTTCTGTGTGCGGCGGGTCTCGTGGCCGTCGGGGCGTTCACCGTCCAGGGCTGGGGCCGGACCGACCTGGCGGGCGTCCTCTACTCGGTGGGCGCACTCGGTGGTGAGGTCGGCTTCGCGGTGCTTGCCGTGCCGGTGCTGCGGCCCCTCGGACCGAAACTGCTGTCGGCGGTCGTGTGCGCCGTGGCGGCCGTGGAATCCGCGCTGCTCGGCGTCCTGCTCGACGGAGGAGGCATTCTGCGGATGCCCACCGTGGGGGAGGGCCTGGCGTTGCTCTGGCAGGCGGCAGTGGTCACCGTCATCGGTTTCGTGTGCTGGTACAGCGGCATGCGGCGCATCGGGGCCGAGCGGGCCACGCTCTTCTCCGGGCTGATCCCCGTATCGGCCGCGCTGACCGCACCGCTGGTCGGTACGGGGACGTACGGCGTGGGTCAGGGCGTGGGCAGCCTTCTGGTGGGTCTGGGGGTGGCGCTGGGATCAGGCGTTCTGGGACGGGGCGGCACCGGTGCGTCGGCGGCTCGTGTCGAGGATGACCCGCGCGACGGCGGCCGGGGCGTCGTTCATCGGGACATGGCCGCAGTCCGGAAGGCGCACGAGGCGCGCGCCCGGTATCACGTGCTTGGCCCTGACGCCCTGCCGGCGCAGGAGCAGCCGGTCCTTGTCGCCCCAGGCGATGCTGACGGGGACGTCCGGTACGTCGTCGGTGAACGCGACGGTCAGACCGGCCGCCAGAGTCTGCCGGAACGCGGTGGCCTCGCGCAGGGCGACGGTCTCCGACACGACCGCGCCCGGTGAACGGCGGCCGGGGCGCGCGTAGATGGTGCTGGTCAGTGCGGCCCGGCCGGGTGAGCTCTGCGACAGCCGCTCGATCAGCGGCATCGGCATCGAGAGGGCCGCTCCGCGCATCGCCCGCAGCACCCCGAAGGCGTAGCGGCGCTCGCTCCGGGTCCAGAAGCCGGCGGGGGACAGCGCCGTCACCGAACGGACGAGCTTCTCGCGCCCCAACTCCAGTGCCAGCAGGCCTCCCAGAGAGTTACCGGCCACATGTGGCCGCGCCACGCCGAGCGCGTCGAAGAACGAGCCGAGCACCGGAACCATGGTCCGCAGATCATGGTCGAGCCCCTGCGGCAGCGCCGGTGAGGCGCCGAACCCGGGCAGGTCCACCGCTATGACGTCCCGCTCGGCCGCCAGGATGCGCACGACCGGATCCCATGCCTGACGGTGATGACCGATGCCGTGCAGCAGCACCAACGGTTCGCCCGAACCAGTCCGTTCGTACGACACATCGACCGTACGCCGGCCGACGGGGGAGTCCACTGCGAACGAGATCGTGGCGGCCATGCTGCTCCTCGGGACGAGCCTGCCGGGTCGGGGCGGAAGGAATGAGACGCCTCGTCAACAATGATTACCGCCGGGTAGCTCGTAGTTCAAGGGGAGAGCGCGATTCCCGCTGGACACCCTCAGGCGCGTCGGCTGGGATGGATGAGTGACTGCCGACACAGCGACCGATCCCTTCGAAGAACACCGGCCCTTCCTCACCGGGGTCGCCTACCGCATGCTCGGCCGCGTCGCCGACGCCGAGGACGTGGTGCAGGAGGCGTGGCTGCGCTGGTCGTCGGCGGAGCGTGAGGATGTGCGGGAGCCGCGGGCCTTTCTCGTCCGGATCACCACGCGGCTGGCCATCGACCGGCTGCGCCACCTGAGGTCCCGGCGCGAGGCCTACGTCGGGCCGTGGCTGCCCGAACCCGTGGCCACCGAATTCGGTCCGGCCGTCCCTGACTCCGCCGACCGCGTGGTGCTCGCCGACTCCGTGTCCCTCGCCGTGCTGGTCGTCCTCGAGACCCTTTCCCCGCTGGAGCGTGCCGTCTTCGTCCTGCGCGAGGCCTTCGGTTTCCCGTATGCGGAGATCGGCGCCGCTCTCGAACGGTCCGAGGCGGCGGTACGGCAGCTGGCCGGCCGTGCCAAGCGCCACGTGGAGGAGCGCAAGCCGCGGTACGACGTGGACCCGGCCGTGCGGCGCGATCTCACCGAGCGCTTCCTCGCCGCCGCCTCGGGCGGGGACCTGGAGCAACTGCTGGCCCTGCTGGCTCCCGACGTGCGCCTCGTCAGCGACAGCGGAGGCAAGGCGAGGGCGCCGCGGCGGGTCATCGAGACGGCTGACAAGGTCGGCCGCTTCCTCATCGCGGTGGGCCAGGACCTGTCTGCCGCGACGGAGGTCCGCATCCTGGAACTCAACGGCGGTCCCGCCCTGGTGTTCAGTGTGAAGGGAGAGGTGGACACGGTGTTCCAGGCCGAGGTCGGCGACGGAGTCATCCAGTGTGTCTACGTCATCCGCAACCCGGACAAACTGGCAGCGGTGCGCGCGGGTTAGTGGCGCGGGCGGAAGCCCCGGCCCAGGGACTCATGCGCCCCACCCAGCCCCACGACCCTCACCGATGGTGTCGGCCGTGGGGCTTCGTGTTGCCTGCGCCCGTCACCATACGAACGTCCCGTGAACGCTCTGCGGCAGTGGATCGTTTCGCTGCGTCACGGCGCGAGGATTGGTCTTGACCAAGGTGGTTCGCCGTCCTAAGGTCTGAACGATAAGGCAGGAACCTTTAATAAATAACGTCGCGGAATACAAGCCACCGGGCGGATGCGGAGGACAGGGTGGGGACCACGCAGCTGGAATCGGTGCAGGAGCCGAAGTACTGGCACCTCAAGACCGTGCTCAGTGAGGCACTCGACTCGGACTTCGCGGTGGGAGAGGTCCTGCCCAACGAGCGGGACCTCGCGGCGCGCTTCGGCGTAGCCAGGGCCACCCTCCGCCAGGCGCTGGAGCAGCTCGAACTCGAAGGCAGGCTGCAGCGGCGCCGCGGCGTGGGCACCACCGTCGCCCCGCCCCGGGTCGGCGTGGCTGTTGCCACCGCACAGCAGGGATGGGCGGGCGGCGACACGGACGACGCGTGGCAGCCCATCGAGTGCTCCACGGACACGGCTCCTCCGGCGGTCGCCGCGCTGCTCGGTACGGACGCCGGGGAACCTGTGCATGTGGTGCGCCGCATCCGGGTCGCTCAGGGGCAGGCCGTGGCGGCCGAACTCCTCTACGTGCCGACGTCTTCCGTCCCCGAGCTGTCAGCCATCGAAGCGCCGTCAGGGCCTGTCCGGGCCCGCAAAGTCCTGCGGGAACTGCACCGCCTCGACCTCGACGGCCAGGACCGCTCGGTCGAGCTCGGTTCGGCCCGCGCGGACGACGCGAAGGAGCTCGACCGGCTCCCCGGCGCCCCGGTTCTCGTGGTCACCACCCGGCATTTCGCCGCCGCAGGAACGGCAGCGGTCTCCGTAGCCACATACAGGGCCGACACCTGCCGGCTCACCTTCGGGGATTCCGGCGCGCTGGAGATCAGCCACGACGAGCAGGAGCGCAAAGCCTCCTGACGTTCGGGAGACCTGCACCCGACGTCGCCGGGAGCCTGCTTCCCGGACGCGGGGTCCCTCACGGAGTTCCGTCACGGCTTCCCGGACGGGGGTTTGCCCGGAAGTCCTGCCCGGGTGCAGGGGGCCGATCCCGTTTCTTCACGGCCCGTCGCCGTCAGCGGCGGGCCGTCACCGTTCCTTCCACGGCGAAGAGCTGTTCCTCCACATGGTCCAGGGCCAGCCGCAGCGCGCCCGTGGCGACAGCCGCCTCTCCGAGGAGGGAGAGGGTCACCCGCGGCGGCCGCAGGCAGTAGCGGGCGAGCTCGTCGCGGAGCGGGTCGAGAACACCGTCCAGGCCGGCGGCCCAACCGCCGATGACCACGAGCTCCGGATCGAGCGCCAGCACCAGAGCCGCGACATCGTGCATCAGACGCTGGATGAACCGTGCGACCGCGGCCTGCGCCCGCGCATCGCCGTGTTTGGCCTTGGCGAAGACCGCGGCGACGGCATGCTCGTCCAGAGGGTCCAGCGGGGTGTCCGTCGTGGAGAGCAGGTGCTCCGGTGTGACATCGCGGCCGAGGAGATGCAGTGCGCCGATCTCTCCGGCCGCACCACCGAACCCACGGTGCAGTCGCCCGCCGATCAGCGACCCGGCGCCCGGGCTCAAACCCGCCAGGACGAAGACGACGTCGTCCGACTCGGTCGCCGCGCCCTTCCAGTGTTCGGCCACCGCGGCCGCGTTGGCGTCGTTCTCCACCAGGACGGGGCACCGGAAGGAACGCCGCAGTCTTTCGCCGAGCGCGAGACCGGTCCAGTCCGGCAGAGCGGTGCCCAGTCGGACGGTGCCGTCGGCCTCCACGATGCCGGGGCTGCCCACGCCGACCGCGCGCAAGCTGCTCCGCTGCACGCCGGTGCGGCGCAGCACATCGGCGATCATGCCTCTGACCTGGTCGAGTCTGTCATCCGCACACGCCGTCTCGGAGACGTCCCGTGAGCCGGCGCCGACGATCCGGCCGTCCAGCCCGGACAGCAGGGCGGAGACCCGGTGCGGGCCTATCTCGATGCCCAGCAGGAACCCGGCCTCGGCGCGGAACCTGAAGCGCCTGGCAGGCCGGCCCTGGCGCCTGGTTCCGCTCTCGTCGGGCAGCGCCTCCACCACCAGGCCCGCCGCGAAGAGCCCCTCGACGACACCTTCGACCGTGGGGCGCGACAGACCTGTGATGCGGGTCAGGTCCGTGAGCGTGGGCGAATCCGCCCCTCGCAGGGCATGCAGCACCACCGCGGAATTGATCCTCCGCAGCAGAGACGGGTCCCCACCGGTCAGCCTGCCCACCGTGTGTCCTCCCAGGTCGTGCCCATGTCTGCCGGATCGTACTCGCTGACCCCGACCTCGGCGAGCAGCACCCGTAGAGAGACAACCGGCACCGGTCCGGGCCTGGGGAGGGGTGCAGTAGGAACGCCGAGGGTCAGCGGGGAGCTACGAAGCCTGACTCGTAGGCTGCGATCACTGCTTGTGTGCGGTCCCTGGCACCCAACTTCGCAAGCACGGCGCTGACATGTGACTTCACGGTCTCCACACCCACGACGAGCTCGGCGGCGATCTCCGCGTTGGACCGGCCCCGTGCCATGAGGCGGAGCACTGCCGCCTCGCGGTCGGTGAGCGCCGCCCGGACCATCGCGTCCCGCGCCTTGCTCGTGCCGTAGTCCGCGGCGAGCTGCCGGACCGCTGCGGGGAACAGCAGCGACTCACCTTCGGCAACCAGCCTCACCGCGTGAACGATCTCTGCGGGCCGGGCCCGCTTGAGCAGAAACCCGTCCGCCCCTGCCCGCAGCGCCTCGTAGACGTACTCGTCGTTCTCGAATGTGGTCACCACCAAGATCTTCGGCGGATCGGTAACGGTGCGCAGCACCAGCCGGGTCGCCTCGATGCCGTCCATCAGGGGCATGCGCACATCCATGGCCACGACGTCGGGCCGGAGCCTGCTGACGAGAGGGATCACGGCCGCACCGTCGGCGGCCTCACCCACCACCTCGATGTCGTCCTGCGCTTCCAGGACCGCGCGGAGCCCCGCGCGCACCAGAGGTTCGTCGTCGACGAGAAGTACGGTGACCGGCATCCGGTCAGCGTATGCGGTCCAGCGGAAGGCTCGCGTGCACGATCCATTCCCCTTCGTGCGGGCCCGTTCTGGCCTGGCCACCCAGCAGGGCGGCCCTCTCCCGTATACCCCGCAGCCCGCTGCCGCTGCTCGGGGCACGGGCCGATGCCGCGAGCGGGTTGGCCACCTCCAGCTCCAGCCTCTCCTTCGCCACGGCGATCCTCACCCGTACGGGAACGGCGCCGGCATGACGCAGCACATTGGTGAGCGACTCCTGCAGAATCCGGTAGCCCTCACGGGACACCGGGCCGGGGACCAGATCGAGCGGCCCGGTCATTTCCACGTCCATCTTCACGCCGGAGCCGCGGGCCGAATCCAGCAGCCGGTCGGCTTCGACCAGGGTCGGGTAAGCCCCGGCGGGAGGATTCGACTCCCTCAACACGCGCAGGACACGCTCCAGATCGTCCAGTGCCTGGCGCCCCGTCTCCTCGATGGCGGCGAGGGCCCGAGCGGTGAACTCCGGATTGCCCGCCGTCCTGGCAGCCCCCGCCTGCACGACCGCGACCGTGAGCGCGTGTCCGATCGAATCATGAAGCTCGCGCGCTATGCGGTTTCGCTCCAGAAGCTGCTCGGTGCGCTCCTCCAGAGCGGTCAGCCGCTCCGTCGGCGAGGGCCCCAGCAGCCCGCGGGCGGCCGCGGTGGCCACCTCTCCGCACAGGACGACCCATCCGAGAAGTATCAGGACCGGCAGCGGGGCCAGCAGCCCGCACAGCCACCGCACTTCGAGGAAGTCCGTCAGCCAGTCCACGCTCGGAGTCGCACCCACCGAGACACTGATGAGGTCGAACGTGGTCGTCGACAGCCACACGGTGGCGAAGCCCACCGCCGCCGTGAGCAGCAGCCTGACCTCGAGCCAGGCCACGGTGCGCCAGCGGTCCCCCCACGTGCCCGCGGGTGCGGCGGAGATGGTGGGGTCCGGCCGGCCGCGCTCCCCGGGGGTGAGGAGGAGCTGCGCCTGTATCCCTTCGGCAAGGCGCATCGCGGGCAGCAGCCCGACCGGAACCGCGAAGACGAAGGGCATCGGTACCCACGGAGTGTCGATGGCGATGAACATCCATAGGCTGACGACCGCGGACGGAATGAGGAGATGCAGCCAGCGGCTGTACGTGACGGGCGCGGCCAGCGGCCCGAGGAAGTGGCGCATGCCGCCATCGTCTCAGCGCAGGGGCACGGAGGGCTCCCCCGAGCGAGGGAGACGAACCACCCTGGCGGGGGAGGCCGCAGCCGGCGGCAGGCAGCCAGGCTTGGCACATGACCAGCATCGACGTCCACGAACTCACCAAGGACTACGGGCCCACTCGCGCCGTGGACCAGCTCACGTTCAGCGTGAGACCGGGCCGCGTGACAGGCTTTCTCGGGCCCAACGGGGCGGGCAAGTCCACCACCATGCGACTCGTCCTGGGCCTGGACCGGCCCACAGCCGGCACCGCCACCATCGGCGGGCGGGCGTACGCCTCGCTGGGAAGTCCGCTTCGCCGGGTGGGCGCCCTGCTCGACGCCCAGGCAGCCCACGGCTCACGCACCGCGCGGGACCACTTGCTCACTCTCGCGGTGAGCAACGGCATAGCCGAGAGCAGGGCCGACGAGGTCCTGGAGGAAACGGGCCTCGCAGCGGTCGCGAGACGGAGGATCAAGACGTTCTCGCTCGGAATGCGACAACGCCTCGGGATCGCGGGAGCGCTGCTCGGTGAGCCGGACGTGGTGATGCTGGACGAACCGTCGAACGGGCTGGATCCGGAAGGCATCATCTGGATCCGCGAGCTGATGCGCGGCATGGCCCGCGAGGGCCGCACCGTCCTGGTCTCCAGCCACTTGATGAACGAGACCTCCTCGTTCGCCGACCACCTGATCGTGCTCGGCCGAGGACGGCTCCTCGCAGATCTGCCGATGCAGGAATTCCTCGACTCCCGCGGCCGGCCAGGTGTCCGGCTCCGCACCACCGACGCCACCCGGCTCTGCGAAGTCCTGATCCGCAAGGGATACACGCCGGTGCGTGAGGACGACGGACGCTGGACCGTCGACGGGGCCAAGGCGGAGGAGGTCGGCGCCGCAGCCGCGGTCGAAGGCATTCCCCTGCTCGAACTCATAGACCTGCAGCCAACCTTGGAGGAGGCCTACCTCGATCTCACCACGGACGAATCAGAATTCGCGGCGGCCGCATCGCCGGCCCCACGCCAGGAGGTCTGACCATCGTGACCACTCCGACCACGGCGGTACTGCGCTCCGAATGGATCAAGATCAAATCGGTGCGGTCCGTACTGTTCTCACTGATAGCGGTATTCGCTGCCACACTTGCCGTCACGGTGCTCGCGTTCGCCACCGTGGGGCAGGCAGAGGCTGACGACGCCGGCCATGATCTGCTGCTCTCGGCCTTCTACGCACTGAACTTCGGCCAGATCGCGGCCATAAGCTTCGGGGCGACGGCTCTGTCCTCCGAGTTCCTGAACGGAGGTCTGCGTATATCCCTCTCGGCCGTACCCCGACGAGGCCTTCTCTACGCCGCGAAGATGTCGGTGGTCGGCGGTCTCGCCCTCGCCATGGGGATGGTTACCAGCTTCGCCACGTTTCTGGTGGGACAGATGTTCATGGGTGAGTACGCGATCGGCCTGGGGGACCCCGGGGCGCTCCGCGCGTCGTTCGGAGGCGGGATCTATCTCGCGCTGATCGCCCTGTTCGCCGCAGGACTGACGGCGGTGCTGCGCAGTGCTGTCGCCGTGCTCAGTACGCTCATCCCTTTCCTGCTGATCGTCTCCTTCGTCGTCGGAGACATCGCGGGGGGCATCGCCCGATATCTTCCCGATCAGGCAGGGCAATTGGTGCTCCACCAGGATCCGGACGGAAGCCTCGGACCGTGGGCAGGTCTGGCAGTGACCGCGGCATGGGCCGGCGCCGCCCTGCTCGCCGGCTGGTGGAGACTCCGGACGCGAGACGCCTGAGAGTGCGGTAAGAGGGGTGCGAACAGCGCGGTCACCGCGGTGCCTGGAGGCCGGCTTTCTGTACCCGGGAAAGGCGGGGGAGGATCGGTGTGACGCCATGTGTCAGTGCGGGGCGGTTTACTGACGGTATGACCACCGCACATCATCTCCGCCTCATCGACGGGATGCGCACCAGGGAATTCCCCTTGGAGCGCGTCCCGGCGGGCTCGGGAAGCAGCGGACCTGGCTACCACACGGCGCTTCTCCTCAGCGAGGACGACCACAGGGACGGGGACGAGGTGGACCGCCTCGAACGCCGCGCGCAATGCCTGGCGGAACACGACGCCCTGCTCGCACTGCTCACCATGCGCTGGGGAGAACCGCAGATTGTCAGCCTGTGGAGCGCGCAGGAACGGATGATGACAGGGGAGGTGATAGCCGAGCCCTGGGCCGACCCCGTCGCGAGTTGTGAGCATCTTCAGCTGTGGCGCGCGGAGGACCGGTGGGTCGCCGTCGTGCTCTACCTGGAGGATGACGGACCGGGTTGCGAGTTGGGAGTGCTGGTCACTGTGGTCGACCCGCCCTGACCCACCTACGACTCCGTAAGCGCGCTATCCGTACTCACCCGCGCGTTGCCCGCACGTCGCCCGCACGCCGCGCGTTGCCCGCACGTCGCACGCATACCGCACGTCGCACGCACGCCGCACGCGCCGAATGCCGGAAGGGCCGCCGTCGCCTGCGCAGTAGCCCTGTCGCTCGTCCGCCACGTGGCGAGTCAGGTGGCCTGTTACGAGCCGTTCTGCTCAGCCGCCGCCGACAGGCGGGCGTACTCCTCCGCCATGGTGCTCACGGTCCAGTGTGCGTTCAGGCCGCTCGGGTTGGGCAGCGCCCAGACACGCGCGCCGCCGATGGTCCGCTCCTGCGGGCCGATCCGCGCACTGCGGTCGCCGAAGGCCGAGCGGTAGGCGGTAACCCCGACCACGGCCAGCAGCCGCGGGGCCAGCGCTTCCACCTTGGCCGAAAGTACTTCTCCGCCCGCACGGAATTCTTCCGGCCTCAACTCGTCCGCCCGTGCGGTGGCTCTGGACACCACATTGGTGATGCCCAGGCCGTAGCCCAGAAGCTGATCCTGTTCCGACGGTTTCAGCTGCCTGGGCGTGAAGCCCGACAGATGCAGCACCGGCCAGAACCGATTGCCGGGATGAGCGAAATGGTGCCCCGTAGCCGCGGTCATCAGGCTCGGGTTGATTCCGCAGAACAGCACACGCAGACCGCCCGCGACGACGTCGGGTACGACGCGGTCGCGGGCGGCCTGCAGCTCATCGGGTGTCATACGGCTGTGGAGCCGGCCGTCAGAGAATGGAGCCGGGGGTGTAGGCCGCGGCCTCCGGGTGCTGCTTGGCGATCTCCTCGATCCTGGACACCAGAGCGGCGACCTGATCGCCCGCCGCGCCGGTGAACGAGAGCTTGTCCGCCATGAGGGCATCGAGCTCACCGCGGTCGAGCGGAATGCGCTCGTCGGCCGCCAGCTTGTCCAGCAGCTCGTTGCGCTCCGCTCCCTGCTCCCGCATGGCGAGAGCCGAGGCGACCGCGTTCTCCTTGATGGCCTCGTGCGCGACCTCGCGGCCGACCCCTGCCCGCACCGAGGCCATCAGCACCTTGGTCGTGGCGAGGAAGGGGAGGTAGCGGTCCAGCTCACGCGCGACGACCGCGGGGAACGCGCCGAACTCGTCGAGCACGGTGAGGAACGTCTCCAGCAGACCGTCGAATGCGAAGAAGGCATCCGGCAGCGCGACCCGGCGGACCACGGAACAGGACACGTCGCCCTCGTTCCACTGGTCACCCGCCAGCTCGCCCGTCATCGACGCGTAGCCGCGCAGGATCACCATCAGCCCGTTGACCCGCTCGCAGGAGCGCGTGTTCATCTTGTGCGGCATCGCCGACGAGCCGACCTGGCCCGGCTTGAAGCCCTCCGTCACCAGCTCGTGTCCGGCCATCAGCCGGATGGTCTTGGCGACCGACGACGGCGCGGCGGCCAGCTGCACCAGCGCGGTGACCACGTCGTAGTCGAGGGAACGGGGATAGACCTGGCCGACGGAGGTGAAGGCGTGCGCGAAGCCGAGATGGCCGGCGACGCGCTGCTCCAGGTCGGCGAGCTTGCTCGCGTCTCCGCCCAGCAGGTCCAGCATGTCCTGCGCCGTCCCGACGGGGCCCTTGATGCCGCGCAGCGGGTAGCGGCCCAGCAGGTCCTCCAGGCGCCCGTAAGCCACCAGCAGCTCGTCCGCGGCGGTGGCGAAGCGCTTGCCGAGCGTGGTCGCCTGTGCGGCGACGTTGTGCGAGCGACCCGCGATGACCAGCTCGCTGTACTCCGCCGCCAGCTTGCCCAGCCGCGCCAGAACCGCCACCGTGCGGTCGCGCATCAGCTCCAGCGAGAGCCGGATCTGCAGCTGCTCGACGTTCTCGGTGAGGTCCCGGGAGGTCATGCCCTTGTGGACCTGCTCATGGCCGGCGAGAGCGTTGAACTCCTCGATCCGCGCCTTCACGTCGTGCCGGGTGACCTTCTCGCGCTCGGCGATCGAGGCGAGGTCGACCTGGTCGATCACACGCTCGTAGTCGGTCGGCGCCGCGTCGGGTACCTCGATCCCGAGGTCCTTCTGAGCGCGCAGCACCGCCAGCCACAGCTGACGTTCCAGCTTCACCTTCTGCTCGGGGGACCAGAGGACGGCCAGCTCCGTAGAGGCATAGCGGCCGGCCAGGACATTGGGGATGCGAGGCTTCGCAGACACAGCAGTCACGTGTCCGGATTCTACTGGCGGTTTCTGCAGGTCCGCGCCGCGGGCCGGTATGTGGCTTCCTACGAGGGCCGGCACAGGTCTCCGGTCCGCCGGCTTTTCAGGGCTTCGCGGCCACGAAGCCCCACTGGTCCACGGGCTCACCCGCCGGAGGCTCCTCGGGGCGCCACAGGCTGATCGACCCGAATCCGGGTTCGACGAGATCCAGCCCCTCCGCGAAGGAACGCACAACCGCCTTGGGGCGTGAGATGTACGGCATGGCACCACCGCTGGCGTACTCGTCGGAAGCCGCCCGGGTCTCCTCGGTCTCGATGGTGTCGCACAGCATCAGGAAGCTTCCGGCGGGGACCGCGTCGAGGTAGCCGCGCAGAAGGGCGGCAGCCTCACCCGGGTCGGCGATGTGTCCCAAGGTGGAGAGCACCATCAGCGCCACCGGCTGCTGAAGATCCAGAGTCCGGGCGGCCTCCCGAAGCACGGCGTCCGTGTCCCTGAGATCCGCGTGCACGTAGTTCGTGGCGCCCTCCGGGCTGCTCGTCAGCAGTGCGCGCGCGTGGGCCAGCACAATCGGGTCGTGGTCCACGTACACCACGCGCGCCGCCGGGGCGACGGCCTGCGCGACCTCGTGCGTCGCGTTCGCGGTCGGCAGGCCGGTGCCGAGATCGAGGAACTGCCGGATCCCCGCCTCCCCGGCCAGATAACGCACCGCCCGGGCCTGGAAGCGGCGGGAAGCCCGGGCGATGTCGATGATCTGCGGATAGAGCTCTTCCATCGTCGCGCCGAGCCGACGGTCCACTTCGTAGTTGTCCTTGCCGCCCAGCCAGTAGTTCCAGACCCGTGCCGAGTGAGGCGTGCCGGTGTCGATCCCGTCCGCCGGTTCCTGGATGTCCGGTACGCCGCTCATGGGCACTCTCCGCTCCGGTGCCCAGGGTGGTCCTGCGCGCTGAACGCCCATGCTGCCCCACCAGTCACATGCGCAACAGGAACAACTGCGCCAACCGGTCAGCAGTCAAGCCGGCGCGAACCGGTCAGCCGTCCAGTCGACGCCAACCGGTCACCGGCCCCGGGCTCGCCGTGTCCGCGGGAGTGATCCAGTACGCCTTGCCCAGCTCCGAGTCGAACTGCGCGCCTGCCCGGCCGTCGCCGGACGAGCGCCCGGTCAGGCGCCGCCCGATCCAGGGCATCAGATGGTGCCGGGCGAACCGTACGTCGTCGATCCGCCGCTGTGCCCACCGAGCGGGCGCGGACACCGGCATCGGGGTCTGCCAGTCGCTCTCCGCGGGCAGCCCCAGCGTCTGCCAGACCGCCTCCGCGACCCTGCGGTGTCCCTCGGCCGTCAGGTGCAGCCGGTCCACGTCCCACATCCGCGGATCTCCCAGCGACGGCGCGCCGTACAGGTCGGTCACCACCGCGCCATGGCGCTCGGCCAAGTCGCCGACCAGCGAGAACAGCTCCTCCATGCGCGGACGGAAACGTTCCATCACCGGACCGTTCCGGCCCGGGCTGCGCATCAGCACCAAGGTCTTGCACGCCGGCGCGAGTCGCTCCACCGCCTCCTCCAGCCGGCCGCGGACCATGCCCATGTCGCATTTGGGCCGCAAGGTGTCGTTGAGCCCGCCGACGAGGGTGATCACATCCGGCTGCAGTGCGGCGGCGATCGAGACCTGCTCGTCCACGATCTGGCCGATGAGCTTTCCCCGTACGGCGAGATTGGCGTACCGGAAGCCGGGTGCGCGTGCCGCGAGGCGGGCGGCGAGGACGTCGGCCCAGCCGCGGTAGGAACCGTCCGGCAGCAGGTCCGACATGCCCTCGGTGAACGAGTCGCCGACCGCGACAAGACTGGTGTAGGAGGCATTCAATTCCATGGCGCTGCCGATCGTACCGCGACCGCGGCCCCTCACCAGGGGGCCGCGGGAGCACGGAAGAGGGGCGCGGCCGCAGCCCCGCCCCTCCCCGTGCCGTCACCCGACGCCGACGCGGGCGTCAGCGGGGCTGCGGCCTGCCCACCAGCTCACGAAGCACGTCCTCCATCGTGATCATGCCGACCAGCCGGCCGTCCTCGTCGAGCACGGCCGCCAGATGCGTACGACTGCGCCGCAGCGCGGTCAGCACGTCGTCCAGAGGCGTTGCCGCACGCACCCGGGCGATCGGCCGCAGAGCGCTGACCGGGAAGGGCACGTCGCGCGGCGTGGCGTCCAGAGCGTCCTTCACATGCAGGTATCCGATGATGCGCTGCTCGCTGTCCATCACGGGGAAGCGCGAGAAGCCGGACTCGTGGGAGAGCCGCTCCAGCTCCTCCGGGGTCGTGCCGACCCTGGTGTAGAGCACCCGGTCGACCGGGAGGAGCACGTCCCGGACCGGGCGCCGGCCCAGTTCCAGCGCGTGGCGCAGGCGGTCCGCCGAGCGGTCGTCGACGAGCCCGGAATCCTCGGCGTCCTTGACGAGGCGTGCCAGCTCGTCGTCGGAGAACGTCGCGGAGACCTCGTCCTTGATCTCCACCCGCAGCAGCTTGAGCAGCGTGTTGGCGAAGGCGTTGATCGCGAAGATCACCGGCTTCAGCGCCCTGGCGAGCGTGACGAGCGGCGGTCCGAGCAGCAGCGCCGTGCGGACCGGCTCGGCCAGCGCGATGTTCTTCGGCACCATCTCGCCCAGCAGCATGTGCAGATACGTCGCCACGGTCAGGGCGATGACGAACGAGATCGGGTGCACCAGCCCGTGCGGCACCCCCACCCCGTCGAAGACGGGTTCCAGCAGATGGGCGATGGCGGGCTCGGCGACGATGCCCAGCACCAGGGTGCAGAGCGTGATGCCCAGCTGTGCCGCCGCGAGGAGCGCCGACACGTGCTCGAGCCCCCAGATGACACTGCGGGCCCGGCGGTTTCCGGCTTCGGCCTCGGGCTCGATCTGACTGCGGCGTACGGAGATCAGCGCGAACTCCGCGCCGACGAAGAAGGCGTTGACGACCAGGGTCAGCAGGCCGATGAAGAGCTGGACGGCGATCATCGTTCGTCCTCCGCCTGCTCGTCGCTGCCGGGCAGCGGGGCGTGCAGCAGCGCACGCGCGGCGCGATGCCCCGAAGCGTCCACCACGTCGATGCGCCACCCGGCGAGCTCGACGGTGTCGCCGACCACCGGGATGCGGCCCACCTCCGTCGCGATCAGACCGGCCAGTGTCTCGTACGGACCGTCCGGTACCCGCAGCCCGATGGTGCGGAGCTGGTCCGTGCGGGCCGCTCCGTCGGCGGACCACAGGGTGCGTCCGTCCGCGTCCTCGCCCGCGGCCGCCAGGTCGGGGGTCTCGTGCGGGTCGTGCTCGTCCCGCACCTCGCCGACCACTTCCTCCACGATGTCCTCCAGCGTCACGACTCCCGCCGTGCCGCCGTACTCGTCGATGACGACGGCCATGGCCAGCTTTCCGGAGAGCCGGTCCAGCAGGCGGTCCACGGTGAGCGTCTCGGGCACGAGCAGTGGTTCGCGCAGCATGTCGGACACCCGCTTACGGGGCCGCTGGTCCGCGGGAATGGCCAGTACGTCCTTGATGTGGGCGACGCCGACGACCGTGTCCAGGCTGCCCCGGTAGACGGGGAACCGGGAGAGGCCGGTCGCCCGGGTGGCGTTCGCGACGTCCTCGGCGGTCGCCTGGACCTCGAGGGCGGTGACCTGGACGCGGGGGGTCATCACGTTCTCCGCGGTCAGTTCGGACAGGTTGAGGGTGCGTACGAAGAGTTCGGCGGTGTCCGCCTCCAGCGCACCCTCCTTGGCGGAGTGGCGCGCCAGGGCCACCAGCTCCTGCGGGCTGCGGGCCGAGGCCAGCTCCTCGGCCGGCTCGAGGCCGAAGCGCCGCACGATCCGGTTGGCGGTGTTGTTGAGGTGGCTGATGAAGGGACGGAAGACCGCCGTGAATGCGCGCTGCGGCGCTGCGACCGTCCGGGCGACGGCCAGGGGGGAGGAGATCGCCCAGTTCTTCGGGACGAGCTCACCAACCACCATCAGGACGACGGTGGACAGCGCCGTGCCGATGACGAGTGCCAGCGAGGAGGACACACCGGGCGACAGCCCCGTCGCTTCCACCGGCCCCCGGATCAGCTTGGAGATGGACGGCTCGGAGAGCATGCCCACGATCAGGTTGGTGACGGTGATGCCGAGCTGTGCGCCGGAAAGCTGGTAGGTGAGGCTGCGTACGGCCTTGAGTGCTCCCGCCGCACCCCGGTCCCCTCGCTCGACGGCCCGTTCGAGATCGCCGCGCTCCACGGTGGTCAGGGAGAACTCCGCCGCCACGAACGCTCCGCAGGCGAGGGAGAGCAGTACCGCCACGAGGAGCAGGAGCACTTCGGTCATCGGTTCACCTCCGTCCCATGATCGGGCAGGGGCAGAAGGTTCGCGCGATGTCGGCAGTGTCTACTACTGGGGGGCTCGCCCATGGGCGGACGCTCACACCTTTCGAAAGGGTCGGACGGTCGAGAATACATAGTAAAGGATCGGCAAAATGCCCTGTACGGGCGGATGGCCGGCGCCCGCTCAGGGGCATTCGGCGGTTCCGGGCGTGGTCACAGGGACTTGACCCAGCGCCGCCAGTGGTCCTCGCGATGGTAGCCAGCCGCGCCCCACGCGTGATGGGCCCGCTCGTTGGATTCCAGCACCATGGCGTCGACCCGGCGGCCGCTCAGTGTCAGGAATCGTCGTTCCGCGGCTTCCAGCAGCGCGGTCGCGACGCCCTGCCGACGGCAGGCGGGGTGCACGGCGAGCCGGTACGCGGAACATCGCCATCCGTCGAAGCCGGCTATGACGGTCCCGGCGATCCGGCCGTCGCGTTCCGCGAGGAGCAGGGCCTCGGGGTCCCGCGTGATCAGCCGGGCGACCCCCTCGTGGTCGTCGGTGATGCTGGTGCCCTCCGCGGCCTCGCGCCAGAACCGCAGCACGTCGTCGACGTCGGAGAGGGCCGCGCAGCGGATATCGAGATCGGTCATGGCCAGAGCCAATCAGAGCGTTCGTGGGAAGGGCGAACTGTTTCGCCGCCGGGCCGTGTCGGGTGCGTCGTCCCGCCCCGTTCCTCTTGCGAGTGCTAGCGCACACGCGCTAGCGTGATGGCGTGCCCAAGACTCAGCTGAACGTTCGAGTGGACGAGGCCACCGCCGAGGCGGCGCGACAGCGCGCCCTCCAGCGGGGGATGAGCGTGAACCGCTACATAGAGGAACTCGTCAAACAGGATGCGGGCGAGGTGGGACACACCTTCGTCGAGGCCGCGGCCGACTTCATGAAGCAGTACGAGTCGGTGTTCGCCGAGGAGTTCGGCCCGGAGCGCGAAGGCACCCGTTGAACCTGCAGATCGACCTTTCCTGGCTGCTCATGGTCGCCGAGCACAAGACGCCCGGTGATCCGCAGGTCGTCGACTGGGGCGCGCTCGTCGCCGCGGTCAGCCGGCACGAGGCGGAGATCTTCGGCAGCCCCGTCTACAGCGACCCGCACTCCCGGGCGGCGGCCCTGCTCCAGCTGCTCCTGCACGTGCCCGCGCTCGAGCACTCCAACGCCATGTTCGCCTCCGCCGTCGCCTACGGCTATCTCGTCGCCTCGGGGCTGAAGGTCATCACCTCTCCCGAGCAGGTGCGCGATCTCGCGCGGCTGGTGAAGGAGGGCAAGGCCGACGTCCGGACCATCGCCGAAGAGCTCCGCCGGTGGAGCCTGTGACCGGCCTTCCTCAGCCTGCCTCCGCCGCGCGGTCCACCACGGCCGACCGGCGGGCCACACCGAGCACACACGGCGAGCTCGGCAGCTGAACGCCCTTGTCCGGGATGCGGAACCTGCGGCACATCCCCAGCTCGAAGCCGGCCTCCTCGATGGCCGCCACCGTGTCCCGCGCGGTGTGACAGCCCCCGAAGAGCAGTGGCCAGAGAGTGCGGTCCGCCGCCCGCTGCGCGGTCGCCAGCGCCCGGCCAGGGGCCAGGGTGTGCTCGAAGAAGCGCAGCTCACCGCCCGGTCTCAGCACCCGCTTGATCTCCGCCAGCGCGCGGGGCAGATCCCGCACGGTGCACAGCACCAGTGAGGCCACCGCCGCGTCGAACGCCTCGCTCTTGACCGGCAGCGCCTCGGCCGTGCCCGGCACCACATCGAACGGTACCTCCGAGCGCAGCGCCGCACCGGCCGCCAGCTGCCGCAAGCTCCGCTCGGGTTCGATCGCGACGACTTCGGACACGGCCCCCGGGTAGTGCGCGAAGTTGAGGCCGTTGCCCGCGCCGATCTCGATGACACGCCCGGAAAGACCCGCGAGAAGCTCGTCGCGACGGTCCGCCACACCCCCCTTGAGGTCGGCCGCCACGCTCAGCCTGGCGTAGAAGCGGGCGAAGACCGGGTGGTGCACCGCGTCACGGGGGACAGGTGTGCTGCGCCGACGCATGATCGGGCCTCCTCGGAGGGCACGTGGATACGGCTCTCCTTCGATTCTCCCCCGTACGGCCCCGCTCAGCCGCTCATACGGTGACCGCCGAGTTCCGGTGCCAGCCAACCCGCCGCCCGCGCCCGGAAGTCGGCCGGTTCGAGCGCCCCGGAGCCGGCCGGCACCGCGCCGAGCAGCGGGACGCCCGCGGCGACCGGGAGGTCGTCGATGTTGCAGCGCGAGGCCAGGTCCGGATCGGCCGGCATGCTCCCCACCACCACTCCGGGACACGTGAGTCCTCGCGCCCTAAGCGCCTCCGTCGTCAGGGCGGTGGCGTTGAGCGTGCCCAGGCCGGCAGGGGCCACCACCAGCACGGGCGCCGCCATCAGCCGTGCGGCGTCCGCGAGCGTGGCTCCCTGCTCGTCGTAGCGGACGAGCAGCCCGCCCGCGCCTTCGACCAGCACCAGGTCGTGCTCCGCCGCCAGCTTCTGGGCGGCCTCGGCGATCTCGTACGGGCGTACGGGGGTGAGGCCTGCCCGGCGTGCGGCCGTCTCCGGTGCCAACGGCTCCGGGAATCTGGCCAGTTCGACGGCCGTCACATGAGCGCCGGCCAGCCGTGCCACCTCGGCGGCGTCCCCCGGTTCGCCCGGTGCGAGACCCGTCTGGGCGGGCTTGAGGACCGCGACCCGGCGGTCCCGGTAAGCGGCCGCGACCGCCGCGGTCACGATCGTCTTGCCGATCTCGGTGCCCGTACCGGTCACCACGAGGATCGTCATCTCAGCCCTCCCTCGCAGCCGCGCACACGGCCCGGCAGATCCTTGCCACATCGTCGTCGCCGGTCACGTACGGCGGCATCGTGTACACGAGATCGCGGAACGGGCGCAGCCAGACGCCCTCGCGCACCGCGGCCCGTGTGGCGGCCTCCATGTCGACCTCGTGGTCGAGCTGCACGACCCCGATCGCGCCCAGCACCCGGACATCCCGTACGCCCGGCGTACCGACGGCCTCCGCCAGCCCCTGGCGCAGTCCCGTGCCGATCCGCTTCACCTCCAGCTCCCAGTCCTGGCCCAGCAGGAGATCGACGGAGGCGCAGGCCACCGCCGAGGCGAGCGGATTGCCCATGAACGTCGGCCCGTGCGCGAGCACCGGCACATCCCCGCTCGAGATGCCCTCCGCCACCCGCGAGGTGCACAGCGTCGCAGCCAGCGTCAGATAGCCCCCGGTCAGCGCCTTGCCGACACACATGACATCCGGGGAGACCCCGGCGTGCCCCGCGGCGAACAGCTGCCCGGTGCGGCCGAACCCCGTCGCGATCTCGTCGAACACCAGCAGCACGTCATTCGCGTCGCACGCCTCCCGGAGCACCCGCAGATACGCGGGGGAGTGGAAGCGCATCCCGCCCGCCCCCTGCACCACCGGCTCCACGACGACCGCCGCCGTCTCGTCGGCGTGCGCGGCCACCAGCTCGCGCAGATGCCTCACGTAGGTGTCGTCGGGCTCGGCGTCGAAACCGTCCGGAGGGGCGTCCGCGAAGATCTGCCGGGGAAGGGACCCCGACCACAGCTCGTGCATCCCGCCCTGGGGGTCGCACACCGACATCGGCTGCCAGGTGTCACCGTGGTAGCCGCCGCGCCAGGTGAGCAGCCGGTGCTTGGCGGGCCGCCCCGCCGAACGCCAGTACTGCAGGCACATCTTCACCGCGACCTCGACGGAGACCGAGCCCGAATCGGCGAGGAAGACGTGCTGCAGCGGCTCCGGAGTGATCTCCACCAGCCGGGTCGCCAGCCGGACGGCGGGCTCGTGGGTGAGCCCGCCGAACATCACATGACTCATCCGGTCCAGCTGGCCGCGGGCGGCCTCGTTGAGCACCGGATGGTTGTAGCCGTGGACCGCGGACCACCAGGACGACATGCCGTCCACCAACTCGTGCTGACCGTGGGCGGGTTCGGCGAGGCGGAGACGAACCCCGGACGCGGACTCCACGACGAGCGGCTCCTGCCGGCCCGGCATCGGGCCGTAGGGGTGCCAGACGTGGGCCCGGTCCAGAGCGCGGAGTTCGGCCGGGCGGAGCGGATCAGGCATTGGGCGCGAGGTCCGTCCCGGTACCGCGACGGCGGACCGTCACCAGATCCGTACGCGCCGCCAGGACCTCGGACGGCTCCGGAGCGGCCTCGGGGGTCTCGCCGCACGGAGCGCAGCCGCCCTCGTGCGAACCGCAGCCGCCGCCCGTCAGGGCGCGGTGTTCGGGAAGCGTCGTGGTGTCCGCCCCCTCCACCTCGAATCCGGCGTCCGCGATCATGTCGAGGTCGGACTGGCCCGACTGGCCCTCGGTGGTCAGGTAGTCACCCAGGAAGATCGAGTTGACCAGGTTCAGTGCGAGCGGCTGCATCGACCGCAGGTGGACCTCACGGCCGCCCGCGAGCCGCACCTCGACGTCCGGGCAGACGAACCGGACCATCGCCAGGATGCGCAGGCACCGCTGGGGAGTGAGGTGCCACTCCTTGGCGAGCGGGGTGCCCTCGATGGGGATCAGGAAGTTCACCGGCACCGAGTCGGGGTCCAGGTCACGCAGCGAGAACACGACATCCACCAGATCGGCGTCGCTCTCACCCATCCCCGCGATCAGCCCCGAGCACGCCGAGAGGCCGGCGGCCTGGGCCTGCTGCACGGTGTCCACCCGGTCGGCGTACGTGTGGGTGGTCGTGATCTGCCCGTACGTCCCCTCCGAGGTGTTGAGGTTGTGGTTGTACGCGTCCGCGCCCGCGGACTTCAGCCGGTCGGCCTGGCCCTGCGAGAGCAGGCCGAGGCACGCACACACCTCGACGTCCTCGTGCTGCTCCTTGATCGCCTCGATTGTCTGCGACACCCGGTCGACGTCCCGGTCCGTCGGCCCCCGGCCGCTCGCCACCAGGCAGACCCGCTTCGCGCCGCCGGCCACCCCGGCGGCGGCGGCCTTCGTGGCCTCGTCCGGTTTCAGCCAGGTGTACTTGAGGATGCCCGCCTCGGAACCGAGCCGCTGCGAACAGTACGAGCAGTCCTCGGGGCAGAGCCCGGACTTCAGGTTCACCAGATAGTTGAGCTTCACGCGCCGCCCGAACCACTGGCGGCGTACCTTTCCGGCCGCGGCCACCACGTCGAGCAGTTCGTCGTCGGACGTCGCCAGCACGGCGAGCGCTTCGTCACGGGTCGGCAGTTCGCGCCGCAGCCCCTTGTCCACCAGCGTATTCAGCAGGTCCATGGCCTTGATCCTGACGTACGGCACCGTCATCGGCCAAGGAGGAACCGGACAGCAGAGCCGGTCGATGCTGTGTGTATTGCCACACCCTGGCCTGTTGCGCGCCCGGTTAGGGTCTGTGAGCTGCCTACAAAAAGGGACCTGCTCATGTCCTACGCCCCGTTCGACTGGATCGACGACGAGGCCCGGCGCCGTGCCGACGCCGGACTCGTCCGGACGCTGCGCCCCCGGCCCGCCGACACGGAACTGCTGGACCTCGCGAGCAACGACTACCTGGGTCTGAGCCGGCACCCCGAGGTCACCTCGGCCGCCGCCGAGGCGGCACGGACATGGGGCGGGGGCGCCACCGGCTCACGGCTCGTCACCGGATCCACCACGCTGCACGCAGAACTCGAACGCGAACTCGCCGACTTCTGCGGATTCGAAGCCGCCCTGGTGTTCTCGTCCGGTTACGCGGCCAACCTCGCCGCCCTCACGGCGCTCACCGGACACGAGTCGCTGATCGTGTCCGACGCGGGCAACCACGCCTCGATCGTGGACGGCTGCCGGCTCGCCCGGGCCGCCACCGCCGTCGTGCCGCACGCGGACCCCGAGGCGGTGCGAAAGGCGCTCCACGACCACGACGGACGGGCTCTGGCCGTGACCGACTCCGTCTTCTCGGTGGACGGGGACGCCGCTCCGCTGGCAGCACTCGCCGGTGTCTGCCGCGAAGCCGGCGCGGCCCTCCTCGTGGACGACGCGCACGGACTGGGTGTCCTGGGCGAGGGCGGGCGCGGCGCGCTCGCGGCTGCCGGACTGGCGGGCGACGAGGGGGTCGTCGCCACCCTCACCCTCTCCAAGTCGCTCGGCAGCCAGGGGGGAGCGGTGCTCGGCTCCGCCCGGGTCATCCGCCACCTGGTCAACACGGCGCGCACGTTCATCTTCGACACCGGTCTCGCACCCGCGGCCGTCGGCGCGGCTCTGGGCGCTCTGCGGCTGCTGCGCCGCGAACCCGGACGCGCGGCGAGGGCCGGGGCGGTCGCCGTCGAGCTGTACGGCCGGCTGACGGCGGTTGGCCTGACCGCCGTGCGCCCCGACGCCGCCGTCGTATCGGTCCGCGCGCCCTCGGCGGAGTCCGCGGTGCGATGGGCGGCCGCCTGCCGCACGGCCGGCCTCGCGGTGGGATGCTTCCGGCCGCCGTCGGTGCCGGACGGGATCTCCCGACTGAGGCTGACAGCCCGGGCCGACCTGACGCAGGAGCAGATCGCGACAGCCGTGGGCACGATCCTCTCCACCGCGCCGGAGCCCGTCAGCTGACCCGGCGGCCGTCGAGTCCGGCGACGAAGGACGTCCACGCCGACGCCGAGAATCGAAGCGGCGGCAGGGACGTGTCCTTGGAGTCCCGCACGGCGAGCTCCTCGTCGCCGGCCGGCGCGGTTTCCACGCAGTTGTTCATTCCGGTGCTGCGGCTGCTGCGCCGCCACCCGGGTGCGGGCTGTGCGAGACGGTCGGACATCGTGGCTCCCTCGGGCAGTCTGAAGGTCCCGTCTGATCACCGCGGCCTATCGCGGAGATGAGGTCCAGCGAACGCTCGGGCGACAGCGCGTGCCCCTGCATCGTGCGGAAGGCCGAGCTGTACGCCTCGAGGTCTTCTTTCCGCTCCAGATAGAGACTACTCGTCAAGTGGTCAAGAACGACCACGTCTAGATCAGAAGTGGTCGGAAATGAAAAAATAACGAAAGAGCCTGTGAGGCCGATGTAGCTCCCGGCCTCGAACGGCAGTAACTGCAGCGTCACGTGCGGAAGTTGGGCGACCTGTGACAGATGGAGGAGCTGCTCCTCCATGACCCCGGGGCCGCCGACCACTCGCCGTAACACGGCTTCGTCGAGTACGGCACTGAGCCGCAGCGGCCGGGGCGCGTGGAGGACGCTCTGCCGGGCGAGTCTGACCTCCACCAGGGAATCCAGCTGTGCGGGCGGCAGCCCGTCCAGCGAGGAACGGGTCACCGCCCGCGCGTAGTCGGCGGTCTGCAGCAGGCCCGGGACCACGGACGTCTCCAGTGTGCGGGCGGCATCGGCCTGGGACTCCAGGCTGATGAAGTCGCGGTACTGGGGCGGGATGAGCCCACGATAGGCGTGCCACCACCCGCTTCCGCCTCCGCCCGCCGAGCCGGCGAGCGTCTGGAGCAGGCAGCGCAGCTGACGGTCGTCCACGCCGTAGGCGTCCAGGAGGCGGGTTACGTCACCGGGCGTCACGCCGCTCGCCCCCGTCTCGATCCGGCTCATCTTCGACTGGTGCCAGCCCAGCAGCCCGGCGGCGTCCCGGCTCGTGAGTCCCGATGTGTGACGCAGGCTGCGCAGCTCCTCCCCGAGCTTGCGACGGCGTACCGCAGGGCCGTTTCGCATGGCGGCCTCCTCCCGTTGTACGGAGAGCCGCCCGGGCGGGTCCGGCTCGGAAAGGGGCCAGTGTTACGCCCGTACACGGCGCAGGGGGCGGAGTTCACCGTAATGAGCGATAGATATATGCATATCTAGGTGGATCGCCGTCATGGAGGACGGCATCGGTGGCAGTCTGGCGCGAAGCACAATCCAGGCCGGCCACGGGCCGGTCAGGGCGGGAAAGGGACGGCGTCGCCATGGCAGACCATCAGGAAGCAACCGTCACTCTGCCGAGCGATCCGGCCTCGGTCTCCACAGCCCGGAGACATGTGGCCCGGGTGCTCGCCGAATGGGGTCTGGCCGAGGACGGCGACACCGCTGACACCATCCGGCTGATCGTCTCGGAACTCGCCACCAACGCCGTCCAGCACACCTTCGGGCAGTCACCCACCTTCACGGTGGACCTCCGCCTCGACCGGGACGTGGAGTTCTATCTGGGCGTGACGGACAGCCATCCCCGCTGGCCCCAGCGGCTGCCCGCCGCGGTCCGGCAGGACAACGGCCGCGGCATGGTGATCATCCGGGCCCTGACGAAGGAGCACGGCGGGCGGCTCAGCGTCAGCCCCACTCCGGACGGGGGCAAGACCGTGTCGATCGCTCTGCCTTGGCCGGTTCCCGCGCAGGCCTGAAGCCGTCGGGCAGGTCCCCGTGCGGTGCGGGTGGTCGGTGGTGCGGGCCGTGCGGTCCGGGCCGTGGGGCGCCGGGGCGTCCTCACACGGCTGAGGCCCGGCCGAACCCGCTGCGCAGCAGCGCCATCAGCGTCGTCGCGGCCGCGGTGTTCCGGTCCTCCCGGTGCACGACGGAGATCGTCCGCCGGAAGGCGGCGGGTTCCAGGCGCCGGACGGCGAGCGGCGCAGGGGACATCGCGGCCACCATCTCCGGCACCACCGCCACGCCGATCCCCGCGCTGACCAGGGCGCACACCAGCGCGTACCCGGGCGACTCGCAGACCACGGCGGGGGTGGCCCCCGCCTCCGCCAGCGCACGCTCCACCCCGCGACGCGGCGGATGGTCGGGTGCGCTGCTGATCAGCGGCCGGCCCGCGAGTTCGGCCACGGGCAGCGGGCCGCTGCCCTCGGACAGCATCTGCCCGAGCGCGGTGACCAGCACCAGCTCCTCGACGAGCAGCGGCTCGGCGAACACCCCCGACGGGAGCGGATCGGCGGCCGCGGGTTCGTACGCGTGGGTCAGCGCCAGGTCCACGTCGCCGGCCGCCACGGCGGCGACGCCGGCGGGCGGCTCGTAGTCCGTGACGGCAAGTTCCACGTCGGGGTGGGCGCGCCGGAACGCGGTGAGCACCGGCGGCAGCAGATGGATCCCGGCCGTGACGAACGTGCCGACCCGCAGCCGGCCGCCCGACAGCCCTGCGAGCCCGGCCAGCTCGTGCCGCGCCTGGTCCATCTCGTCCAGGATGCGTCTGGCCCGCCCTGCCAGCAGCTCACCGGCGGCCGTCAGCCGTGCCCCCCGGTGGTGGCGGACGAGGAGTGCCGCGCCGGTCTCCTTCTCCAGCTTGGCCAGCTGCTGCGAGAGGGCGGGCGCGGTGTAACCCAGCCGCGCCGCCGCACGCGTGATCGATCCGGCCTCGGACACCGCCACCAGCGCGGCCAGCCGCGTCGGGTCGTACATTAAGCGTTCCTTTTGGCAGACCCAGAAGATTGCAAGTACATGCTAAGGGCTGCGATCGGTCAGGGTGGACCCATGGACGCACAACTGCTCGCCTTCGTCGCCGTGGCCGCGGGGATGGTGGCCCTTCCCGGCGCCGACTTCACCGTGGTCGTACGCAACGCGCTCGCATCCCGGCGGTCCGGGCTCGCCACCGCCGTCGGGGTCGCCGGAGGGCTGGTGGTGCACACCGCGCTGGCCGCGGCCGGACTCGCCGCCGTGCTCGTGACGATGCCCGCCCTGTTCCGCACCGTCCAGCTGCTCGGCGGCGCGTACGTGCTCTACCTCGGGCTCAGCGGCCTGTACGCGATGCGCCGGCGCGCCACCGCCGGCACCGCTGCCGAGGAGGAGAGCGAGGGCAGGACGCCGTCGGGGGCCGGAAGGTCACTGCGCCAGGGCTTCCTGACCAACGCCCTCAACCCGAAGGCGCCCGTGCTCTTCCTCAGCCTGCTGCCCCAGTTCGTCCCCGAGGGAGAGCCACCGCTGCCCAGGACACTGCTGCTGGCCTCCGTCGTCGTCCTGCTCGCACTCGTCTGGTTCCCGGCCGTCGCCCTGCTGGTGGACCGCCTGGGCCGGTGGCTGCGTCGGCCGCGTGCCACCCGGGTGATCGAGGGTGGCAGCGGCACGGCGCTCACCGCGTTGGGGCTCGTGCTGGTGACGGGCCCCCTGCTGCACTGAACGGAGAAGGGAGGGACCTCAGCGGACCCTCCCGTACAGAACATTGCCGGACCAGATCTTCTCCAGCCGGACCACGGCGCCGGTCTTCGGTGAATGCCAGATCTTCCCGCTGCCGGCGTAGATCCCGACGTGGTACACGCTGCGGCCCGCGTGGAAGAAGACCAGGTCGCCGCGTTTCCGCTGCGACCTGGAGATATGGCGGGTCTTGTTGTACTGCTGCTGAGCCGTGCGGGGTAGTTTCTTGCCGGCCTTCTTGAACGAGTAGAGCGTGAGCCCTGAGCAGTCGAACCTGTGGGGGCCCGTGGCGCCCCATCTGTAGGGCGCGCCCTTCTTCGAGGCCGCGATCCTGAGCGCCGTCGTCGAGTGGGCGGCGGCCTCGGCGTCGTTCACGAGACCAGGAGTCATCATGGTGGTGCCCACGGCGAATGTCAGAACCGAGGCCGTACCGACCCGGGCGAACAGAGACGGGACATGAACCTGCGCAGTCATGCGCAACCCTTCGTCAGCCGCCTGTGAAGGATGACCTGTCGGGTTCGGGCTGGCGAAGTTGCCCGGCCGCGGGAAGCGGCTTCACCCCGAGGGCCGTCCGGAACTCCGGTCGGCCCGTTGTGCTCGGGTCCTCCACTCCTGCCGATCCACTCCTGTCGACCAGGCATCCGGACGGCGGCAGGACTCGGCGTCCGCCCGGACCGCCCCGCCGCGGTGGCGGGGGCTTGTCGTCCCAGGGATCTTTACGCACACGCCGCCGGATTTCCTCTCTGAAGTACCGATATGTGAGAGTCGTCACGATTGATCCGATCGGGTGGACGCGGCCGGCCCGCAGTCGGGGCGGCCGCACCGGACCGGCCGCGCACCAGCGGCGGAACAACAGATTCGGTTCAGTGTCCGCGCCTGTCGCGCAAGTTGGGCTGTCCCTCGGGCGGGGGACCTTCTACGCCGATCGAGCGAGGAAAACTCGTCAGGCCGCCGGGCGTGTCGAAAAGAGGTGCCGAAAGGCGGGTGCGGCAGCCGAGTCGGGCGCCGTGGTGCTCAACTCGACGACGCGGGAGGCACGGCGACCCGTCCGGCGCGACGCTCGCCGTCCAGCAGCCGCAGTGCCCCGGCCAGAGTGTCCGCGTGGATCTGTGACTCGCCCCGCTCGTGCATCAGCGCGAGTGCGTCGCGGAGGGCGGTGGCCCGGGACGCGAGAGCCTGAGCCGCCCGGAGCGCCCCGTACGTGTCGCTGCCGCGGGCGGGGTTGATGCGGCCGAGCTGGTCCAGCACTTCCAGGTAGCAGTCGATGAACTCGGCCTCGGCGCGGGTCAGGGCGGGGAGCGGTGGGAACTGCGGTGAGAGCATCGGGCGTTCACCTCGCGGGATGCGGCGGCTGGGACGGCGTGCGGTTCTCCATCACGTGGTCCACCAGTCCGAACGCCAGGGCGGCCGGGGCGTCGAGGATGGTGTCCCGTTCGATGTCTGCGCTGATCTCCCGTGTGGAACGCCCCGTGTGACGGGCCAGCATGGCGGTGAGCATCTCGCGCTCGCGCTCCAACTCGCGGGCCTGGATCTCGAGATCGGAGGGCTGGCCCTGCACCGGCTCTTCCAGGGCGGGTTGCTGAATGACTACCCGGGCGCCAGGCAGGGCATGTCGGCGTCCGGGCGCGCCGGCCGCGAGCAGCACCGCGGCGCTCGAACCCGCCTGGCCGAGGCAGAAGGTCTCCACCTCGCAGGCCAGGAAGTGCATGGTGTCGTAGATCGCGGTCATGGCGTTGAAGGAGCCGCCGGGCGAGTTGATGTAGAGGGACAGGGGCCGGTCGGGGTCCGAGTGCTCCAGATACATGAACTGTGCGATCAGGTCGGTCGCCGCGGTGTCGTCGACCGGCGTGCCGAGAAAGACGATCCGCTCGGACAGCAGCTTCGAGTACGGATCCATGCTCCGGGAGCCGTAGGCGGTGCGCTCGGTGAACTCGGGCAGGACGTAGCGGGCGGCGGGACGGAACATGGCGATGCCTCTCCTCGGACCAAAGCGAAGCGCAGTACGTAAAAAATGTACAGGACGTACAGGAGGTTAAGATGGGGGTATGGCCTACGAGATTCCGGTGACGCAAGCCCGGGCGGAGCTCGCCGAACTGATCAACCGCGTCGTCTACGGGGGTGAACGGGTCGTGGTGACGCGGCACGGAAAGCCCCTGGTGGCCCTGGTTTCGGCCGCTGACCTGCAACGACTCGAAAGTGGTGAGGCTGCGGCGCAGGAAGCGGCGGCCGAGGAGCAGGTGATCAGTTCGGTCTCCTCGTTCCGCTCCGTGTCGTCTGCTCAAGGCGAACAGCACCGCTTCGGGCTTGCGGCGGAGCACCGCGGCCACGACGACCGGGACCGCTGACCCGGTCCGCGGAACCCCGCGCCCCCGTCTGCCGCCGAACCGCGAAAAACCGAGCCCCCGCCTGTCCTGGCGGGGGCTCGGCTCGTCCGGGGATGTCCTTCAGTCCGTGAGGACCGGTTCCCGGCGCCGGCCGGGGAGTTCGGCGGGGCTGCCCGCTTCCGGCTGCCGGCGGCCGCCGATCAATACGGCTGCAAGCCCCAGTACGGCCCAGGTCGTCAGGGTCAGCACGGCCCCGACCGCCGCGGCGCCGTCGAAGAAGGCCACCGACCTCAGCAGTGAGCCGCCCGCGCCCGGCGGGAGCCACTGGCCGATCGCGCCGACCGGTTCGGGGAGCAGCTCAGGTGCGCTCGTGACGCCCGAGAACGAATTGCCGAGCAGCACCATCAGCAGCGCGCCCACGCCGATGCCCTTCGAGCCGAACAGTGCCGCGAGCCCTCCGACACCGGAGGAGATGGCCAGCACGGTGAGCCCGACGACGCCGGCTTCCGTCCACCAGTCACCCGTCACCACACCCAGCCAGCTGTGGGCGACGGCCGTGGCGGCGACGCCCACCAGGGCCGCCGCGCCGACCAGGGCCACGGCCCCCCTGGCGCCGCGCAGCCTCATGACGGTCACCAACGCCCCGGCGGCGACACCGGCGAGTGCCAGCGGGAGGATGCTCGCGCCGAGCGCCGCGCCGCGCGGATCCGACTCGGGCGCGGCGACGACGTCCGTGACCGGTACGGCCCTTCCCGACGGAGCCGCCCCCTTGGCCGCCTCGGTCAACAGCTGGGCGACGACGGTGCTCGCCGCCGAGGCGGTGAGCAGCCGTGGGCCCTCCTCGGTGACGACGACGGCGCCGTATACGACCCGGTCCTCGATCGCGTCGCGGGCCGCGCCCTCGTCGTCGTAACGGTGGATCTCGAATGCTCCCGCACGCTGTTCGAGCTGCCTCTGCAGCTGTTCGGCCACCGGCGCGGGGCCTGCGACGCCCACGGGCAGGTCGCGCGGGGCGATCCGGGCGGCGGGCCAGGAGAACGCCCAGAGGCTGAGTGTCACGATCAGCGGGACGAGGAGGATGACCGCGACCGCGCGGCTGTTCGGCGCAGCAGGCATGACGACTGCCTCAATTCAAAGAGAAGGATCGTTCGTTTTAGGAAGTGTGGCCACTGTCTCCCCGGCCCGGACGCTTGTCAAGAAGGAACGTTCGTTTTAGATTGAGGCCATGGCACGTGTATCCCAGGAGCACCTCGACGCCCGCCGTCGGCAGATCCTCGCCGGCGCCGCGCGCTGCTTCGCCCGCAACGGCTTCCACGGCACCTCGATGCAGGACGTGCTGAAGGAGGTCGGGCTGTCGGCCGGAGCCGTCTACCGCTACTTCGCGGGCAAGGAGGACCTGATCGCGGCCATCGCCGACGAGGCGTTCCGCTCCATTCGGAGCGCCTTCGAGGAGGCTGCGGAGCTCACCCCGCCCCCCACGCCCGATGTGCTGCTCGGCAGGGTGCTGCGCGGGATCTTCGAGGAGCAGATGTACGGGATGGAGCGCCGCGCGTGCGCCGCGCTCATCGTCCAGGTGTGGGCCGAGACGCTGCGCAACGACATGTTGGCGAGGACGCTCGAGGACGGCTACGCCGGCATGCGCGCCGCCTGGTCGAAGCTGGTGGACGCGTACCGCGCGGCCGGCCTCATGCGCTCCGACGTTCCGGCCGATGATGTCGCCCGCACCATGATCGCCACCGCTCAGGGGTTCATGGCACAGGAGGCTCTCTTCGGTGGAGTCGAACCCGCCGTCCTGGAGAACGGGTTGCGCGGGCTGATGTCCATGAACCAGTCAAAGATCAGTTAACGCGCCGGAAAAACTTCCGCCCTAACGTGCAATACCTGGTCGCGGAATCCTCTTCATCGTTCAACAGAGTGTTGAAGGCGGGATAGGGTCCCGCTGCGTCCGGGGCAGGTACCGGGCGGGAGACGAAGAGGGTGGAAGCGTGCAACTGACTCCGCACGAACAGGAACGCCTGCTCATCCATGTGGCGGCCGATGTCGCCGAGAAGCGCAGGGCGCGCGGACTGCGCTTGAATCACCCCGAGGCGATCGCGCTGATCACGTCGCACCTGCTGGAAGGCGCCCGCGACGGCCGGACCGTGGCCGAACTGATGGCCTCCGGAAGGAAGGTCCTCACTCGCGACGACGTCATGGACGGCATCCCCGAGATGATCCACGACGTACAGGTGGAGGCCACCTTCCCCGACGGCACCAAGCTCGTCACCGTCCACGAACCGATCGTCTGACGGGGGAACGGCCGATGATTCCCGGAGAGATCCTGTTCGCGGAGGGGCGGATCGCGCTCAACGAGGGGCGCCCCGCCACCCGTCTCACCGTCCTCAACGCCGCTGACCGGCCCGTCCAGGTCGGCTCGCACTACCACTTCGCCGAGGCCAACCCCGGCCTGGACTTCGACCGCCGCGCCGCCCACGGGCTGCGGCTGAACATCGCCGCCGGAACCGCTGTGCGCTTCGAGCCCGGTATCCCCGTCGATGTCGAACTCGTCCCGCTCGCAGGTCTGCGCATCGTCCCCGGACTGCGCGGCGAGACCGGAGGTTCCCTCGATGCCTGAGCTCAGCCGCCCCGTGTACGCCGACCTGTTCGGGCCCACCACCGGCGACCGCATCCGGCTCGCCGACACCGATCTCGTGGTCGAGATCGAGGAGGACCGCTCCGGCGGCCCCGGACGGGCCGGTGACGAGGCGGTGTTCGGCGGTGGCAAGGTGATCCGCGAATCCATGGGGCAGGCGCGGACCACCCGCGCCGAAGGGGCACCCGACACCGTCATCACCGGCGCCGTCATCATCGACCACTGGGGAGTCGTCAAGGCCGACATCGGCATCCGTGACGGCCGGATCACCGGGATCGGCAAGGCCGGCAACCCGGACACGATGGACGGCGTCCACCCCGAGCTGGTCATCGGCCCCGAGACCGAGATCATCGCGGGCAACGGCAAATTCGTCACCGCCGGTGCCATCGACGCGCACGTCCACTTCATCTCGCCGACCCTCGTCGACCAGGCTCTCTCCTCCGGGATCACCACCCTCGTCGGTGGGGGCACGGGCCCGGCCGAGGGGACCAAGGCCACCACGATCACCCCGGGCCCCTGGCACCTTGCCCGGATGTTCGAGGCGCTCGAGGCCTACCCGGTCAACATCGGTCTGCTCGGCAAGGGCAACACGATGTCCCGGGAGGCCATGCACTCCCAATTGCGTGCGGGTGCGCTGGGGTTCAAGATCCATGAGGACTGGGGTGCCACCCCCGCCGTCATCGACGCCTGCCTGAGCGTGTGCGAGGAGACCGGCGCCCAGCTCGCCATCCACACGGACACGCTCAACGAGGCCGGGTTCGTCGCCGACACGCTGGCCGCCATCGCGGGGCGCTCCATCCACGCGTACCACACCGAAGGCGCGGGCGGCGGGCACGCTCCCGACATCATCAGCGTGGTCTCGGAGCCCTACGTCCTGCCCAGCTCCACCAACCCGACCCGGCCGCACACCATCAACACCATCGAGGAACACCTCGACATGCTGATGGTCTGCCACCACCTCAACCCCACGGTGCCGGAGGACCTCGCCTTCGCCGAGTCCCGGATCCGGCCCTCGACCATCGCGGCCGAGGACATCCTCCACGACCTGGGAGCCATCTCGATCATCTCCTCGGACTCCCAGGCGATGGGCCGCATCGGCGAGGTGATCCTGCGTACCTGGCAGACCGCCCACGTGATGAAGCGGCGGCGCGGAGCCCTGCCGGGCGACGGTCACGCCGACAACCACCGGGCACGTCGCTATGTCGCCAAATACACGATCAACCCGGCGGTGGCGCAAGGACTGGACCGGGAGATCGGGTCCGTCGAGACCGGAAAGCTCGCCGATCTCGTGCTGTGGGACCCGGCGTTCTTCGGCGTCAAACCGCAGACCGTGATCAAGGGGGGCCAGATCGCCTACGCGCAGATGGGCGACGCCAACGCGTCGATCCCCACCCCGCAGCCGGTCATGCCGCGCCCGATGTTCGGTGCCGTGGGCCGCGCACCCTCGGCCAACTCCCTCAACTTCGTCTCCTCGGCCGCCGTCGAGGCCGGGCTGCCGGAACGCCTGGGGCTGGGCAAGGAGTTCGTGCCGATCACCAGCACCCGAGGGGTCACCAAGGCGGACATGCGCGAGAACGACGCCCTGCCCCGGGTCCAGGTCGACCCCGACAGCTTCGCCGTCACCATCGACGGCGATCCGGTCGAACCCGCCCCCGCCGCGGAGCTCCCCATGGCCCAGCGGTACTTCCTTTTCTGAGGGCAGGACAGCACTTCATGACGACGCGCGCAGCCCTGCTCGTGCTCGCCGACGGCCGGTTCCCCGCAGGTGGGCACGCCCACTCCGGCGGAGCCGAGCCGGCCGTCAAGGCGGGACGCATCCGGAACGCCGAGGACCTGGCGGACTTCTGCCTGGGCCGGCTTCACACCACCGGGCTCACCTCCGCCGCCCTGGCCGCCGCGGCCGCCCACGGCCTGGACCCGCTCGCCCTCGACGCGGCCGCCGACGCCCGGACGCCCTCGCCGGCACTCAGGAACGTCGCCCGCAAGCTCGGCCGGCAGCTGATGAGGGCGGCGCGAGCCACCTGGCCGAGCGCCGAACTGGCCGCGCTCGCCGAAGCCCGGCCGCGCGGCGCCCACCAGCCCGTAGTCCTCGGGCTCACGGCGCGGGCGGCCGGCCTCGACGCCGCCGACGCCGCACACTGCGTCGCCTACGAAGCGGTCAGCGGCCCGGCCACGGCGGTGGTCCGTCTGCTGTCGCTGGACCCCTTCGAGGCGACCGCGGTCCTCGCCCGGCTCGCACCCGCCCTCGACCGGGTCGCCGAACAGGCCGCCGAGGCGGCACGGCACGGCATCGACGCCCTGCCCGCCGCCTCCGCCCCGCTGCTCGACATCTCCGCCGAGGCCCACGCGGCCTGGCCCGTCCGCCTGTTCGCGTCCTGAATCCCGCGAATCTCAGCTCACCGTCATCACCAGGAGCCGCACCCATGCATCTCGACCACGCGCACAACGGCCCCGCCGCCGTCAGCGCCGACTCCACCCGCCCCGACGGCACCCGCCGCGCGCTTCGGATCGGCCTGGGAGGACCGGTCGGATCGGGCAAGACGGCCACCGTCGCCGCCCTCTGCCGCGCACTGCGCGACCGGATCTCCATCGCCGTCGTCACCAACGACATCTACACCCGCGAGGACGCCGCCTTCCTCCTCCGCAACGCGGTGCTGCCGCCCGAGCGCATCCAGGCCGTCGAGACCGGCGCCTGCCCGCACACCGCGATCCGGGACGACATCTCGGCCAACCTCGAGGCGGTCGAGGACCTGGAGGCCTCCGTGGGCCCCCTCGACCTCATCCTCGTCGAATCGGGCGGCGACAATCTCACCGCGACCTTCTCCAAGGGCCTCGTCGACGCGCAGGTCTTCGTGATCGACGTCGCGGGCGGCGACGACATCCCCCGCAAGGGCGGCCCCGGTGTCACCACCGCAGACCTGCTCGTCATCAACAAGACCGACCTCGCCCCCTACGTCGGCTCCGACCTGGGCAGGATGGCCCGCGACGCCGCGGAGCAGCGCGGTGACCTCCCCGTGGTGCTCACCTCCCTGACCGGCGCCGACGGTGTCGGGCCCGTGGCCGACTGGGTGCGGGCCCGGCTCGCGGACTGGACCGCATGAGCGTCACGGCCACAGCCCGGATCACGGCGTGCGCCGACGGACGGGGATCCACCGTGCTGCCGGTCCTCCGGAGCGAGGGCCCGCTCGCCCTGCGCCGGACCAGATCCCCGGACCCCGCGTACGCGCGTGTCACCGTGGTCGGCGCGATGAGCGCGCCCCTCGGCGGGGACCGGCTCACGATCGAGGCGCGGGCCGAGGACGGCGCCCGGGTGGCCGTGGACTCCGCCGCGGCCACCGTGGCGCTCCCCGGGGCCGGCCCGGACGCGGGCCCCGCCTCGTACGACGTGCGGCTGAGCGTGGGGGAGGGGGCCGAACTCCACTGGCTCCCCGAACAGATCGTCTCCGCGCACGGCAGCGATCTCGACATGACCACCCGGGCCGATCTCGCCGGCAGTGCCCGCCTGGTGCTCCGTGAGGAACAGATTCTGGGCAGGCACGGTGAACCCACCGGCCGGCTCTCGACGCGTCTGACCGTGCGGCGATCCGGCCGCCCGCTGCTCGACCAGCAACTGTCCTACGGGCCCGGAGCGCCAGGAGGCTGGGACGGCGCGGCCGTCCTGGGCGGCCACCGCGCCGTCGGCCAGCTGCTCGTCGTCGACCCCGCCTTCGACGACGGTCCTCCCGCACCGCTGCTGCTCGGCCCCACCGCCGCGCTCACCCCGCTGGCCGGGCCCGCCGTCCTGGTGACCGCGCTCGCCGCCGACGCACGGCTGCTGCGCGCGGTGCTGGACGAGGCGCTGGAGGGTCTGCTGAAGGAGGCAAAGGCCCTTAGGGAGCCGTGAGTTCGCTCAGCGGGACAGGGGGCACCGGTTATTGGTTCGGTAAAGAAACACGCGTACGCCTTGTTCTCAGCAACCTCACAGACGAAAGGATCCTCCTGGACATGTGAACCAGCGCGCCGCCACCGGCGGCGCATCACGCAGGGGGAGGTTCCACTTGAGACGCACAGCGGTGCTCGGTTCGGCCGGCACACTGATCGCGGGCACGCTCATAGCGGGGGCGATAGCCGCACCGGCCGCCGGTGCCGACAGCCGGCACCACGGCGGCCAGGAAGCGCGCGGTGTCCAGATCGCCGCGGCCCGGGCCGCGAAGGCCGGAATCGACTGGACGGACTGTCCGGCCGACTGGGCGATCGCCGCGCCCATCCAGTGCGGCTGGGTGAGCGTTCCGCTCGACTACGCGAAGCCGAGCGGCAAGCAGATCAAGCTCGCCGTCGACCGGCACGTCAGCACGGGCACGAAGGACGAACGCCAGGGCGCGCTCGTCTACAACCCCGGAGGCCCCGGCGGCTCGGGCATGGCGTTCCCGAAGCGCATCGTCACCAAGAACCCGCTCTGGACGAAGACCGCGAAGGCGTACGACTTCGTCGGCTTCGACCCGCGCGGGGTCGGCCACTCCGCGCCGATCTCCTGCATCGATCCCCAGGAGTTCGTGAAGGCCCCGAAGGCCGATCCGGTGCCGGACAGCGAGGCCGACAAGCGGGCCCAGCGCAAGCTCGCGGCCGAGTACGCCGACGGCTGCGCCGAGCGCAGCGGCGACATGCTGCCGCACATGACGACGCCCAACACCGCCCGCGACCTGGATGTCATCCGCGCCGCGCTCGGTGAGCGGAAGCTCAACTTCCTGGGTGTCTCCTACGGCACCTACCTGGGCGCGGTCTACGGCACGCTCTTCCCGTCGCACGTACGCCGCATGGTCGTCGACAGCGTGGTCAACCCGGCGAAGGACAACATCTGGTACGAGGCCAACCTCAACCAGGACATCGCCTTCCAGACGCGCTGGAACGACTGGAAGGCATGGGTCGCCGAGAACGACGCGGCCTACCACATCGGTGACACGCCCGAGAAGGTGGAGCAGGCGTGGCTGACCCTGCGCGCCGCGGCCAAGAAGAACCCGATCGGCGGCGTCCTCGGCCCCGCCGAACTCATCGGTTTCTTCCAGGGCGCGCCGTACTACGACTCCGCCTGGGCGCCCACCGCCCAGGTCTGGAGCGACTACCGGGGCGGCTACACCCAGGCGCTGATCGACGCCGCGGCACCCGACCTGTCGGACACCGCGGGCAACATCAGCTCGGAGAACAGCAACGCCGTGTACACGGCGGTCGAGTGCGCGGACGCCAAGTGGCCCACCAGCTGGAAGAAGTGGGACCGCGACAACACCCGGCTGCACAAGGACCACCCGTTCATGACCTGGGCCAACGCCTGGATGAACCTGCCGTGTGCGACCTGGTCGTCCAAGCAGCAGACTCCGCTGGACGTCCGCACCGGCAAGGGCCTGCCTCCGGTCCTGATCGTGCAGTCCACACGCGACGCCGCCACCCCGTACGAGGGCGCCGTCGAGCTGCACAAGCGCTTCAAGGGCTCCCGTCTCATCACCGAGAAGGGCGCCGGTTCGCACGGTGTCACGGGCCTGGTCAACCCCTGCGTCAACGAGCGGGTGGACACCTACCTGCTCACGGGGAAGACCGACCGGCGCGATGTGACGTGCACCCCGCACGCCACACCGACTCCGTGATCACCACCTGACGTGAGCGGGCGGCCGATGTCATCCGGCGGCCGCCCGCTCACCCCCTCGGGGCTGGTGCGCGGTCCGCTCACGCTCCCCGGTCGTGCCGCTCCAGCCAGGCGTCCTCGGCCGCGTAGTCGAAGAGCGCCTCGCCGTAGTTGCGGGCCATCTTCGGGAAGGCCTGCTTCCAGTCGCGTCCGTCGAGCTCTGCGACGAGCCATTCGACGGTCTGCGGCAGCGACTCGGCATATCCCGTGACCGGGCGGTAGCCCAGCTCCCGTTCGGCAGCGGCCATGTCGTACACGACGGGATGCGCACCGCTCCACGGCGACTCCCCGATACCGCCCTCGGGCGCCGCACCCGCCACCAGCACCGTCTCGGTCTCCACCCCGAGCACCGCGTCGACGGCCGCGCCGATCTCGGCGACGGTCGGTGCCTGCGGGTCCGCCGCGTTGAGCACCCGGGAGGCCGGGCGCGGAGCGGCGAGGCGTATCAGCTCGGCGATGTTGGACACATGGGCCGGGTGGAAGCGGCTCGCCCCGTCGTACGCGAGGACCCGCCGCCGGCGTCCGTCCACCAGCCGCTTGACGAAATACAGCTCGCGTGGCGTCCGGCAGTGCGTCCCGTGGATCGCCCCCGCCCGGAGCAGCGTCACCGGCAACGCGTCACCGGCCGCGAGCAGTTCCCGCTCCAGTGCGATCTTCCGCGTCCCGTACGTCGCGTCCCCCGGGGCGACGGTGCCCTGTGTCTCCGGGACCGGCACGGGATACTCCGGGAAACCGTCCGGCTCGCCCTGTGTGTCGAAACCCCGGCCCCGGTCGTCCTCGTACACCGCGCCGCTGGATATGACGACCGCGGAGCCGACCCGGCCCGCGAGCCCGGCGAGCTGCGTGGCGTGCTCCCGGCCGAAGGCGACCATGTCGACCAGGACATCACAGCCGTCGCCCAGCGCCGCCTCCAGCGCCCCCTCGTCCTCGCGGTCCACCGCGACGGAGCGGACCCCCTCGTCCCAGCCGCTGTCCCGGCCGCCTGCACGTGAGGCCGCGATCACCTCCCAGCCGTCCTCGGCCAGAGCCCGCACCGCGGGACGGCCGATCTGTCCCGTGGCTCCCAGTACGAACGCTCGTCCTCTGCTCATGCGGGAAACGCTACGGCGGCCTCAGCGGCCGGACCAGCGAAATCGGCCCTCAGCAGATTCCCCGCTCAGCGTGGCCGACGTGGGAACTTCTTGGTCTCCTCGGCCTGCGCCGCCTTCGCCTTGACCGCGTACTCATCTACGTACTCCTGACCGGAGAGGCCGAGAATGGCGTACATGATCTCGTCCGTGACGGCCCGGATCGCCGCCTTCTGGTCCGCCAGGCCGGCGTAGCGGGAGAAGTCCAGCGGCTCCCCGAACCGGATCGTGACCCGCTTGATGCTGGGCACCTTCTGACCGGGCGGCTGGATCTCGAACGTGCCGACCATGGCGCAGGGGATGACCGGTACACCTGCCCTGATCGCCATCACCGCGACCCCGACCTTGCCCTTGTACAGCCGCCCGTCGTGCGAGCGGGTGCCCTCCGGATAGATGCCGAGCAGTTCCCCCTTGCTGAGCACCCCCAGCCCCTCGCGGATGGCCGCCTGTCCGGCCTCCTTGCCGGACCGGTCCACGGGGATCTGCCCGATGCTGTGGAAGAACGCCGCGGTCAGCTTGCCCTTGATGCCGGGGCCGGTGAAGTACTCGGCCTTCGCGAGGAACGTGATGCGGCGCCGGAGGATGGCGGGCATCAGGAAGTGGTCCGAGAAGGAGAGGTGGTTGCCCGCGACGATGGCTGCGCCGTCGTCGGGAATGTGTTCCAGCCCCTCGATGCGGGGCCGGAACACCAGCCGGAGCAGGGGACCCAGCACGACATACTTCAGGACGTAATAGAACACAGCATCTCTCCTAGCCTTCCGGACCGGGCTGTTGGCCGCGTTCTGCCAGGTCACGCATGGTGTTGTCACTTGTGTGGCCGACTCGTCGGCGCGGCTGACGGCGGACCGGCCTCTTCCGACTGGTACCCGCTTCTCGTCGCCTCACCTGACGCCTCATCAGTCGATGGTGCGTACGGACTCCGTCGCTTCTCTCCGGCGGAGATCGTAGCTCTGTTCCGGGCGCTTCCGGGAAGCCCCGCAGAACGGGGGCGGTCGGGCACCCGCCTCTTCCCCGGCCGCCGCGACATGGCGGGAGCCCGCGGGAGGGTCCTCCGAACCGTGTCGGAGGACCCTCCCTGACGTGCCCCCTCTGTGCTCTCGTGGCGGTCAGTTCCGGTGGATGTCCGCACCCGGGCCGAGAGGCAGGTCCAAGCCGTAGAAGACACCCAGCGCGATCAGCCAGGCCACCAGGAAGGGAACGACGAAGACGAAGAGGCGCGAGAGTATCGTGCCCAGCTTCGCGTCGGGTTCGTAGCGCCGCAGGATGATGAGCATCAGGAAGACGTACGGGTTCAACGGCGTGATCATCTGGGTCGCCGAGTCCCCGATGCGGAACGCCGCCTGGGTGACGGCCGGTTCGAGGCCGATGAGCATGAACGCGGGTACGAAGACCGGGGCCACCAGGGACCAGAGTGCGGACCCCGACGTCACGAACAGGTTCAGCAGGCAGACCAGCAGCACGAACAGGACCAGCCCGGTGAATCCCGTGAGCCCCGCCGACTCGAGGAGCGCGGCCCCCTTCACGGCCAGCAGGGTGCCGACGTTCGACCAGTCGAAGACGCCGATGACCTGAGCGATCACCAGGATCAGCACGATGTATGCGGACATGCCGGTGACCGACTCGGCCATCATCTCCGGCACGTCGCCGGCTTTGCGCACCTTGCCGGTGACCTTGCCGTAGATCACGCCCGCGATGAGGAAGGCGACGAACAGCAGGGGCACGATGCCCGTCAGCACCGGGGAGGGCACCAGCGCGCCCCCCTCTCCCCGCAGCGCCGAGCCGGGAAGGAGCCAGCAGACGATGACGACGGCCGCATACACCAGGACCGACAGTCCCGCGATCCGGAGTCCGCGGCGCTCCGTCGTGGTGACCTCCAGAGTGGGCCGGTAACCGTCGTCGTCCGCCGTGCCGTCCCCGTCCGTCGGCGCTGCCTCCACGGCGGCGGGCAGACGTGGTTCGAGGACGCGGTCGATGAGGAAGCCGCCGATCAGGGCGAGGACGACGCTCGCCGCGGCGGTGAAGAAGTAGTTGATGAGGATGTGCGTCGGCGCGTCCTCCCCTCCCGGCAGGACGGCGGCGGCCTGCTCGGTGATGCCCGTGTAGAGGGCGTCCAGCGCACCGATGGAGAAGCCCGCCGCGTATCCGGCGCACACGCACGCGAACCCGCCGATCAGCCCGGCGATCGGGTTCCGGCCGGCGCCCTTGAAGACGAGCGCGGCAAGCGGGGGGATGATGAGGATCGCCACGTCGCTCATGAGGTGGCCCTGCGCGGCGACGAAAGCCACCAGGTAGGGCAGCACGGCCTTCGGGGCCCGCCCGATGGAGACGCGGACGGCTGTCTCGAGCATCCCCGTGCGTTCGGCGACCCCGACGGCGGCCATCATGAGCAGCACGGTGCCCAGGGACGGGAAGCCGGTGAAGTTGGGGATGAAGTTCTCCAGCAGCCAGGTGATCCCTTCGCCGGTGAACAGGCCCTTCACTTCCAGGACTTGGTCGTCGCCCGGCACCGTCACCGTCGCACCGGCGGCGGCCAGGGCGGTGGAGACGATGCCGAGGAGGGCGAAGAGGCAGAGGAACAGCACGACCGGGTGCGGGAGCCTGTTGCCGGCCCGCTCGATGCCGCCCAGCACCGTGTCGAGCAGCGTGCTGCCCCCGGAGGCCGTGGAGGTCTCGGTGCGCGGGGTCATCGGCTTCCCGCCTCCGTGTCCGGACGCCTGCCGCCCGTGAGCAGGTCCTTCCGCACGGCACCGCGCTGCGCGACGAGGACGATGCGGGACGGGTCGGCGAGCACCGAGACATCGGCCAGCGGATCGCCGTCGCACACCACCAGATCGGCTTCCTTGCCCGTCTCCAGGGTGCCGATGCGGTCGTCGAGGCCGAGGAGCCGGGCCGCGGTGAGAGTGCCGGCGGTGATCGCCTGGAGCGGCGTCATGCCGAGGGAGGTGAGGTGGAGCAGTTCACGCAGATTGCGGCCGTGCGGCACCATCGCCGAGTCGGTGCCCATGGCGATCTTCATCCCGTCGGCGATGGCCGCGGCGATGTTGGTGCGCGTGATGTCCGACCAGCGGAGCTTCTTCTCGTAGTGGAAGGGTTCCATGGTCGCCTTGTCGATGCCGTCGAACACCGTGGAGAGGGTCGGGACGAGGAACACGCCCTTCTCCCCGGCGAGTTCCCGGGCCTGTGCGGTCAAGCCGTAACCGTGCTCGACGCTGGTGACACCACCCCGCACGGCGTTGAGGATGCCGGCCGTGCCCTGCGCGTGCGCGGCGACGGGGCGGCCCCCGTGCCGGTCGGTCTCCTCCACGACCGCGCGTATCTCCTCGACGGTCAGGCCTTCGTCGTCGGGCTGGTCGTACGGGCTGGACATGCCGCCGGTCGCGCAGATCTTGATCACGTCGGCCCCGGACCGCAGCAGCCTGCGCACCGCGAGCCGTACCTCGTCCGGGGTGTCGGCGACCTCCCCCATACCGGCGCTGGTGTCGAAGCCGCAGTCGGTGTGGAAGTCGGCGTGGCCACCGGTGTGGCTGAGTATGCGCACCGCGGTGTGCAGACGCGGTCCGGCGGTCAGGCCCTGGGCGACTGCCTCCCGGAAGCCTGCGGACAGTCCGCCCAGGTCACGGGCTGTGGTGATACCGGCGTCCAGTGTGACGCGCAGCCGGGAAGCGGTGCGGAAGGCCTCCAGAGCGGGGTCCTCGGCGAAACGCCGCACCATGTGCCGCGCCGACTCGACGCCGAGGTGGACGTGGGCATCGACGAAACCGGGAAGCACGGTGCGGCCCGCGACGTCGATGGTGCGGGCACGGGGCGGCGCCGGCGGCGCGGTGGCGGCGGGCCCGGCATGGACGATCAGGCCGCGGTCGTCCACATCGACCACGGCATCGGCGACCGGCTCCGACCCCGTGCCGTCGATCAGCCGTGCACCGGTCAGGCGCAGTGAGGCGACGGCCGGCAGAACGGGGGCGGAGGGCACCTGAGAGGAAAGGGGGGTACTCATGGCGCCCTACCTTCCAGAACCGGAATTACGCGCCCGTAAAATCGCCGGAACTGGACACGATCTCTCACCGGATGCAGGATTCGGTCACCCCATGCAGACGCAGAACATGCCGCACCCCGACGAACTGGACCTCGCGATCATCCACGCCCTGCAGACGCAGCCGAGGGTGTCGTGGACCCGCCTCGGCGATGTCCTGGGGATAGACCCGGTCACCGCGGCCCGGCGCTGGGACCGCCTGGAGCGGACGGGGACGGCCTGGGTGGACGGCTACCTCTCGCCCGGCCACGACGACGGCGTCTACGCGCAGGTCGAGATCGACATGGGCGGTCTGCCGCTCGAGTCCAGCCTGGACAGCCTGGCCCGGGACAGTCGCATCCTCAGTCTCAAACAGACCACCGGGAGCCGGGACCTGCTCGCCATCGTGGGCGCGGCGAGCATCGACGACCTCTCCCGTCTGGTCGGTCAGCGCATCGCCCGTCTTCCCGGCATCCGCACCACCCGGGTCCACGTGATCACCGCCGTCCCCTTCGAGGGCGACCGGTGGAGGCTGCGCAGCCTCAGCCGGGCTCAGCAGAGGGCCCT
Source organism: Streptomyces sp. NBC_01166 (assembly GCF_045039765.1). NCBI lineage: Bacteria > Bacillati > Actinomycetota > Actinomycetes > Kitasatosporales > Streptomycetaceae > Streptomyces > Streptomyces sp. NBC_01166. Next base: position 1,257,552 of record NZ_CP108613.1, on the reverse strand, counting down.
CACGGTGCCCCGGGAGGAGGTGCCGGACGAGCCGCTGCGACCGGTGGACCGGGCGCTGGCCCTCGCTCTCGGGCACAACGGGCGCATGCCGGTGCGCGACCTGGCCACGGCGGCCGGCACCAGCCCGGCCACCGTCCGCCGCCGGCTGCGCGTCCTCACCGGCAACCGGCGTCTCGCACTGCGGTGCACGCTCGCCCGTCCACTCACCGGGTTTCCGGTCTCGGTGGTGTACTTCGCGTCCGTCCCGGCACGCCACCTCGAGGACACCGTCGCCTCGCTGAGCACTCTGCCCGAACTGCGCATGTGCACCGTCACGACCGGGCGCGACAACCTCATCCTCGATCTGTGGCAGCGTGATCTGGCGGACGTCCACAGCATGGAGGCCCATCTGGAGAGCCGGCTCGCCGACCACCGGCTACGCATCACCGAGCGGGCGATCGTGCTGCGCACCGTGAAGCACGTCGGCCGGATCCTGGACCGGAACGGCCGCAGCACGGGCCTCGCGCCGGTGGACTACTGGTCGGGCCTCGCATGACCGGCGGAACACCGGCGGCCTTGCCGCGGCCGTTCCGGTCCAGGACGCGGTGAGTCGAGGGCGAGGCAGCACACGCGCAATCCGTGCCGGGCGGCCGCCCCGTCACCCACGGAGCAGGCGCCCCAGCGCCCACCGCGCCGGGCCGGCATAGACGGCGAGGGCGACGGCAGGACCCTCGATCCGGAGTGTCGTGGCCGATCCGCCGGGTCGGTGCTGGACCTCGTGACGCAGCCGCAGGCGTACCGGCCCGAGCCGGACCCTCCACGCCCACCGCCACCGTTCCTCGTCCACCGACTCGACGACGAACGCTGCCGTGACCCCGAACAGGGACACGATCTCACCCCGGGTGCCGGGCCTGATCCGTTCATCGTTCACGCGCACCGCCATGATCTGCGGCGACCAGGACGGCCATCGGGCCGGTGTGACATAGCGCAGCCAGACGTCCTCGGCCGCCGCGCGGCCTTCGGCCCGTAGCGTCACCGCTGCCATCGGACCGGGACCCCGCTCATCCGGCCTGGTCGTGGATGAACTCGTTGAGAGCCTTGCCCGGGCGCAAAGAGGCCTCGCCGCCCACGTCGTGGAAGCTGCCGAAGCCCACCAGGGTGACCGCTCTCCCATCCTTGAGCGCGTCGGCGATCACGCCGGCCTCCGCGACCGTGCCGAACAGGGCGTCCACGACCCGGCCGATCTGCTCGGCCGGCACTTCGCCGTCCCCCGCCGTCTTGCGTCCGACCGCCTCGATCAGCCCGGCCCTGTCCATGCGAAGCACCCACTTCCCGCCGACGAGGACGCGCGGCCGACACGAACCTGCGGTCCACGTCGGCCGGTCATGCGCCACACAGTCCCACCAGCGTGACACCGGTGGAGCACCTCCGCACGGCGCCGTACGCCGGCTGTGTACGGAGGCCGGCAGGCCCGCGCCGGCGGTGGGAAGCGTGGCAGCGGGCCGACCGCTCATCCCCTCAGGTGTCGCGGGTGGCGAGCATCCCCAGAGTGGCGAGCCCGAGGACCACCCAGCCGAACCAGAGCCAGCCGTTGCTCCCCAGCGCCACTGTGTACGCCGTCACCGCGACCAGCGCGCCGACCGTGAGCACTCCCATGGTTTTCGTGGATCCAGGCATGAGCTGCACGCTCCTCACCCGGCCGCACGGCCGGTGAAGCCATGGTCACCCCTCGGGGGCGCCCACCGCTACTGGCCGCGCGCCTGCAATGAGGCGAGATAGGCGTTGTACGCCTTCAGTTCCTGGTCGCCGTCCCGGTCGGCGGCACGGTCGGAACGCTTGGCCGTCCGCTGCTCGGAGCGGTACCACTGGAAGACCAGCGCGATCAGCACCAGCACGGACGGGATCTCGCTGAAGGCCCAGGCGATCCCACCGGCCGCGGACTGGTCGCCCAGGGCATCGATACCGAGTGAGGCCGGGGGATTCTCGTAGGCCTTCACCATCGGCTGGCTCGCCATCATCAGCGCGATCCCGAAGAACGCGTGGAAGGGCATGCCCGCGAAGAGCTCCAGCATCCGCATCACGTAACCCGGCCGGTGCGGGCCCGGGTCGATGCCCATGATCGGCCAGAAGAACACCAGGCCGACCGCCAGGAAGTGCACCATCATCGCGATGTGGCCCGTCTTCGACCCCATGAGGAAGTCGAACAGCGGAGTGAAGTAGAGCCCGTACAGGCTCGCGATGAAGAGCGGGATCGTGAAGACCGGATGCGTGATGATCTTCATGTAGCGGCTGTGGAGCAGCTTGAGCAGCAGCTCGCGAGGTCCTGTACGGTCCCGCCCGGCCACGGGCAGCGCCCGCAGTGCCAGCGTCACCGGGGCGCCCAGCAGCAGCAGGATCGGCGACACCATGCTGATCACCATGTGCTGCACCATGTGCACGCTAAACATGACCATGCCGTAGTCGTTCAGCCCCGTGCACATCACCAGGGCGATCGACAGCACACCGATGACGAAGAACACGATCCGGTTCACCGGCCAGCCGTCGCCACGGGCGCGCAGCCGCGCGACCCCGTAGCCGTACAGGGCGAGGGCGGCGACGCAGCCGACCAGGAAGAACGGGTCCGCGGAGAACTCGAGCCCGCGTCCCAGCGTGAACGGCGGCAGATCCATGTTCGTGCCGTGCCCGCCGTGATCCATCTGTTCACTCCCGCTGGGGACGTCCCCGTTTCGTGCCGGTTGTCCGGTCCAGACTAGAACCGCCCCCGGCCGCGGGTGCGGCCGGGGGCGGTTCAGCGGGTGTCGTGACGGTCAGAGCACGACCTGCGCCTCGGCGTAGCGCTCGGCCGGGACCGTCTTCAGGGTCTCCACCGCGGCCGCCAGGGGGACCATCGTGATGTCCGTGCCGCGCAGCGCCGTCATCATGCCGAACTCGCCGCGGTGAGCGGCCTCCACCGCGTGCCAGCCGAAGCGGGTGGCCAGGACACGGTCGTACGCGGTCGGGGTGCCGCCGCGCTGCACATGGCCGAGGATCACCGGGCGGGCCTCCTTGCCGAGGCGCTGCTCCAGCTCGCCGGAGAGCTGCGTCGCCACACCGGCGAAGCGCTCATGGCCGTAGATGTCCTTCGTGCCCTGGTTGAACTCCATGGAGCCCTCCCGCGGCTTGGCGCCCTCCGCGACGACGACGATCGCGAACTTCTTGCCGTCCGAGAAGCGCTTGCCGACCAGCTCGGTCAGCTCGTCGATGTCGAAGGGCCGCTCGGGTACGACGATGGCGTGCGCGCCGGCCGCCATGCCCGAGTGCAGCGCGATCCAGCCGGTGTGGCGGCCCATGACCTCGACGATCAGCACACGCTGGTGCGACTCCGCCGTGGTCTTCAGCCGGTCCAGCGCCTCGGTCGCGACGCCGACGGCCGTGTCGAAACCGAAGGTCACGTCGGTGGAGGCGATGTCGTTGTCGATGGTCTTCGGCACACCGACGATGGGCAGGCCCGCCTCCGAGAGCAGGTTGGCGGCCTTCAGCGTGCCCTCGCCGCCGATCGGGATGATCGCGTCCAGGCCGAGATCCGCGACATGGCCCTTCGCCCGCTCCACGCCGTCACGCAGGTGCGCGGGCTGGACACGGGAGGAGCCGAGGATCGTGCCACCACGTGCGAGGATGCCGCCGACCGCGTCGAGGTCGAGCTTGCGGTAGTCGCACTCGAGCAGGCCCTTCCAGCCGTCGTGGAAGCCGATGACCTCGTCGCCGTGGTCGACGACCGCGCGGTGTACGACGGAACGGATGACGGCGTTGAGGCCGGGGCAGTCGCCGCCGGAGGTGAGCACACCAATTCGCATTGCCCGGGAAACCTTTGCAACGTGGGCCGACGCCGGACCACGTCGTCCGGTTGGATCCCCGCCACCCTACCGGCGCGGGGTGGCCGGACCGAACCCACTGTCCGACTGCTGGACGTCCACCGGATGTACACCGGCCCGGCACACGCGGACCGGCCCCCGGAGGGGCCGGCCCGTAACGGGCGGCGTCAGGCGGGCTGTGTCGCGGCGGCGATGCGCTCGGCGCGCAGCGCCTCGTACCACCGGTCGTCGCTCGGCGGCAGGGCGTTGACGTCCAGGGCCAGCTTCAGCAGCAGGTCCGCGATCAGCGGGTTCCGCGCCAGGACCGGGCCGTGCATGTACGTACCGAAGACGGTGTCGTTGTACGCGCCTTCCGTGCCGTCGCCCGTGCCGTTGCCCCGGCCGAGACGCACCCGGGCGAACGGGCGCGCCGAGGGACCGAGGTGGGTGACGCCCTGGTGGTTCTCGAAACCGGTCAGCGGCGGCAGGCCCAGGTTCGGATCGATGTCGCCGAGCACGTCGCCGACGCACCGCGCGCCCTCACCACGGGTCGAGACGACGTCGAGCAGCCCGAGGCCGGGCTCGCGCTCGCCGAGGTCGTTGATGAACTCGTGGCCGAGGATCTGGTAGCCCGCGCAGACCGAGAAGATGATCGCGCCGTTCGCCGCGGCCCTGTTCAGCCCGCCGTCACGGCGCAGCCGCTCCGAGGCGAGCCGCTGCGGCCGGTCCTCACCGCCGCCGATCAGGTAGATGTCGCCCGACGTCGGGATGGGCTGGTCGCTGCGCACGTCGACGCGCGCCACGTCGAGGCCGCGCTGCCGGGCCCGGCGCTCCACCACCAGGGCGTTGCCCTGGTCGCCGTAGGTGCTGAGGAGGTCGGGGTAGACCCACACCAGCCGCAGGCTGTTGTTGCTCATGCTTCGTCCTCTCCGGGGGTTGCCCGCGCGGGGGTCAGTTGCCGACACGACGGCGCAGATCCTGGAAGGCGGTGTAGTTGGCGATGACCTCGATGCGGCCGGGCGGGGCCATCTGGACGGCCTCGTCCAGGGTCTCGCAGACCCGGAAGTCCAGTCCGGCCACCTCGAGCCGGACCGCGAGGTCCAGCTTGCGGTCGCCGAGCACGAAGATCGGGTGACCGTAGAGCTGGGTGTAGTCCACGTCCCACAGCCAGGAGGTGTCCGTACCGTCGGCGCCACGGGCGTTCACCGAGAGGATCACCGGGGTGGGCGGCGGGTCGATCAGGGAGAACGTCTCGAGCCAGCCGGCCGGGTTCTTCGCCAGCAGGAGCCGGAGCTCACGGCCGAGGAAGGTGACGACGTCGTAGCGGCCCGCCACGGCCTGCACCTGGTACATGCGCTCCAGGGCGACCTGCGGCGGCACGCCGAAGACAGCGGCCACGGCGGCCGAGCTCGTGGCGTTGGCCTTGTTGGCCCGGCCCGGCAGCTGGAGGTGGATCGGCCACGCGGAACCGTGCGGGTCCAGGACGTAGTCGCCGTTCAGCGCCCAGCTCGGGGCGGGGCGGCGGAAGCCGCACTCGCCGCAGAACCAGTCGTCACCGGGACGCTGCATCACACCGCCGCAGGACGGGCAGGACCAGGCGTCGTCCTTCCACGCCTGGCCCGCCGCGACCCACACGACATTGGGGGAGGAGGAAGCGGCCCAGACGATCAGCGGGTCGTCGGCGTTGGCCACGATCACGGCCTTCGAGCCCGACAGGCCCTCACGCCACTTCTCCGCCAGCATCCGGGTCTCCGCCGCGCGGTCCAGCTGGTCGCGGGAGAGGTTGAGCAGCGCGATGACCTTCGGTGTCGTGTCGCGTGCCACACCCGCGAGGTACTTCTCGTCGACCTCGATCACGCCGTACCGCGCGTCCGAGCCCCCTGCCAGCGCGGAGGTGATCCCCGCGGGCATGTTGGCTCCGAGCGCGTTCGACACGACGGGACCGGCGGCCGTGAGCGCTTCCGCGATCAGCCGGGTGGTGGTCGTCTTGCCGTTCGTCGCGGACACGAGGATCACGTCCAGGTGCTGCGCCAGCCGCCCGAGCAGGTCGGGGTCGAGCTTGAGCGCCACCCGGCCGCCGATCACCGATCCGCTGCCGCGCCCCGCAGCGCGCGACACCGCCGCCGCGGCCTTGCCCGCCGTCACGGCGAGCTTGGCCCGCGGCGACAACGGCTCCGTGTTGCCTGCCATCGTCCTAGATCCTCCTTGCGTAAGTCCTCGCCCAGCCTATCGATGTCCGGCGCGGCGACCGCACCTCGGCACCACGGGGAACGTGGAGGTCACGTGGAACGTACGCTTCTCCCCATGCGAAACCGCCCGATCCCCGGCAGTACCGGACGCGTTCGCGCCATGACTCTGCTCGGCGCCCCGGTGCTCCACAGTCCGTGCGACGACGTCACCGAATTCGACCCGTCGCTCGCCCGGCTGGTGGAGGACATGTTCGCCACCATGTACGCCGCGAACGGCGTGGGGCTCGCCGCGAACCAGATCGGCTCCCCTCTCAAGGTGTTCGTCTTCGACTGTCCGGACGACGACGAGGTCCGGCACCTGGGCCACGTCGTCAATCCCGTGCTCGTCGAGGCGGACGGCATCACCGTACGCGGACCGGAGGGGTGCCTCTCGCTCCCGGGGCTCGAAGCCGCCACTCCGCGTTTCGACCACGCGGTGGTCGAAGGCCGGACGGTGACGGGGGAGCCGGTGCGGATCGCCGGCACCGGCTGGTTCGCCCGCTGTCTGCAGCACGAGTGCGACCACCTCGAAGGCTCGGTCTACACGGACCGGCTGACGGGGCTGCGCCGGGCCAGGGCGCTGCGCGCGGCCCGGCGGGCGCCCTGGGCGCGTACGGCGGCCGACGGCTGAGCCCCCGGGGCCCGGTGGTCGCTCAGAACCCCTGGCCGCCGGGCAGGTCGCGGGCCTCGGCGAGCCTGCCCCAGAGCAGGTCGGCGAGGCTGCGTACCAGCTGCTCCCGCGAGCACGGCCGGTCGCCCAGCCACCAGTCGCCGGCCGCGTGCATCATGCCGACGATGCCGTGACCCCAGATGCGGGCCATCTGCTCGCTGTCCGGACCGAGATCGACCCGCTCCGCGATCACCTTCCCCAGCTCCTCGCCGAGGCGGCGCAGCAGGGGCGCGGAATGACGGCCGACGTCGAAGCCCTGTTCGGGGGAGGGGGCCGCGTCGTCGGACGGGTGCATCAGGAAGCGGTAGACCTGGGGGCGCGCCTCGATCGCCGCGAGGTAGGTGTCCAGGGTCGACTCGACCCGTTCGCGCCGCTCCGAGGGGGCGTCGAGCGCGGCCCGCAGGGCGCTCAGCAGTGCGTCGGTGTGGCGTTTGGCGAGCGCACGGTAGAGGCCGCCCTTGTCGCCGAAGTGCCGGTAGAGGATGGGCTTGGTGATCCCGGCCTCCGCGGCGATCGCGTTCATCGACGCCTTCGGGCCGTCCCTGAGCACCACTCGGTCCGCGGCTTCGAGCAGCTCCCGGCGGCGGCGTTCGGCCGCTGTCCGCTGCCGTTCGGCCCCTCTTGTGGTCTCCATGTCGTTTCTCCCGCCCCACCCAACTGTCCTGCGATCTCGTCACGCCCGGGCAACGTAACACCCTGGGTCCGCCGTGCGCGGATCCGCAGCTGACTGGTTGACAGAGGCTACTTGCTGGTAACAGACTGGTGTTACCGCTAGTAACGGGTTTTCCGGAAGTGCATGGAGGGAACATGGCCGAGTTCACGCTCGAGCTCAACGACGACCAGAAGCAGGTCCGTGACTGGCTGCACGGATTCGCCGCCGAGGTGATCCGGCCGGCCGCTTCGGAGTGGGACGAGCGTGAGGAAACGCCCTGGCCCGTCATCCAGGAGGCGGCCAAGGTAGGCATCTACTCCCTCGACTTCTATGCCCAGCAGTTCTTCGACCCTACGGGCCTGGGCATCCCCATGGCCATGGAGGAGCTCTTCTGGGGTGACGCGGGTATCGCCCTGTCGATCGTCGGCACCGGTCTGGCGGCCGTCGGCGTCCTCGCCAACGGCACCGAGGAGCAGATCGGCACCTGGATCCCGCAGATGTACGGGGACGCCGACGACGTGAAGGTCGCGGCCTTCTGCTCCTCCGAGCCGGACGCCGGTTCCGACGTCGCCTCGATGCGCACCCGCGCGGTGTACGACGAGGCCAAGGACGAGTGGATCCTCAACGGCACCAAGACCTGGGCGACCAACGGCGGCATCGCCAACGTCCACGTCGTCGTCGCCGTCGTCGACCCCGAGCTGGGCTCGAAGGGCCACGCCTCCTTCATCGTCCCGCCGGCCACTCCCGGCCTCTCGCAGGGGCAGAAGTTCAAGAAGCACGGCATCCGCGCCTCGCACACGGCCGAGGTCGTCCTCGAGGACGTCCGCGTCCCCGGCCACTGCCTGCTCGGCGGCAAGGAGAAGCTCGACGAGCGCCTCGCCCGGGCCCGCGAGCGCGCCAGGTCCGGCGGCGAGCGCGTGAAGAACGCGGCGATGGCGACCTTCGAGGCGTCCCGCCCGGCCGTCGGCGCCATGGCGGTCGGCACCGCGCGCGCCGCCTATGAGGTCGCCCTCGACTACGCCAAGACGCGGACCCAGTTCGGCCGCCCGATCATCGACAACCAGGGCATCGCCTTCCAGCTGGCCGACATGCGCACCCAGATCGACGCAGCCCGGCTGCTCGTCTGGCGTGCCTCCTGGATGGCGAGCGCCGGCAAGCCGTTCACCGCGGCCGAGGGTTCGATGTCGAAGCTCTACGCGAGCGAGACGGCGAAGACGGTCACCGCCCAGGCCGTGCAGATCCTCGGCGGCAACGGCTTCACCCGTGAGTACCCGGTCGAGCGCATGCACCGGGACGCCGCGATCTACACCATCTTCGAGGGCACGAGCGAGATCCAGCGTCTGGTCATCGCCCGCACCCTGTCGGGCATGCCGATCCGCTAGCCCCGATCGTTCGTGATCGGCCGCCGGCTTCCGCCGGCGGCCGATTCGTCGTTGTGGCGTGTACGCGGGCAAGCGGTCGCCCGAGCCTCGCGCCGGGCGGGCGCCGGTACCCACGGCTCCGGTCAGCTGATCAAGTCCTGGACGGGCGCGATCGTGAAAGCCCGAGGCAGTGCGGCGTACGCGACCTCACTCGACGGTCACCGATGTCTGCCACGCGCCCGGGGGCATGCCTGTCGCCTTCCGGAAGAGCACCGAGAAGTTGGACGCGTCGGGGAAGCCGAGCGTGCCGGCACAGCCGGCCGCAGTGAGGCGGTCGTGCGCGAGGAGCCGTTTGGCTTCCAGCACGACCCGATCGACGATGTACGCCTTGGCGGTGCGGCCGGTGGCCCGCTGCACCGCTCTTGAAAGGGTGCGGGGCGCGTATCCCAGTGCCCGGGCGTAGTAACCGGCGTCGTGGTGTTCCCGGAAGTGCGCTTCGACCTCGGCCCGGAACAGCCGGAACACCGGATTCGTCGCCGACGCTTCGCCGTGCGGCGGCCGGAGCCGTGCGATGAGCGCGGAGAGCAGGATCTCGGGCAGCTCCGCCGGCCCGTCCACGGGCGGGGCGGACGCCTCGAGCAGGAGATGGTTCCGCGCGGCGTCGACGAACGGCCAGTCGGCGTCGGGAATGTTCCACTGCGCGATCACGTCGGGGGACGCGACGAGCTCTCTGGCGGCATGGCTGACGGGCGCGGTCGGGACGAACAGCACGAGGTGCCCCGCCACGCCGGCGATGTCATCCCACCGGTGCACCGCGCCAGGAGCGATCCACACCGCGGACCGCTCCCGGAGCGGGTGCACGGAGAAGTCCACGGTGACCGATCCGTGCCCGGCATCGACGACGGCGAGGACATGGAAGTCGGCGCGTTGCGTCCCGCCGTCGTTCAGCTCGCGAAGGCGGCCGAACGTCATCGTCTCGACAGCGGCGGCACCGTGCCCGAAGGGACGGTACGTCATCTGCCGGATCGCGGTCACGTGTCCAGTTTCCACCATCGGGCGACCAGTCGCGCCGATGCCCCGGAGGGGGCCGCAGAGATTCAATCAGTGGGGAAGATCCGCTTCGGAACACTGATCGAGGACATGCGATGAGCACGACACAGCAGCCGCTGCTGCCCGCTTACGACCACCGGCCGGGTACCGGGCCGACCCTGGTGTTCCTGCACTACTGGGGTGGTTCCGCCCGCACCTGGGACCTCGTCGTCGACCGCCTCGCGGGGCGCGACGTCCTCACGGTCGACTTCCGTGGGTGGGGCCGGTCGAGCAGCCTGTCCGGTCCCTACACGCTCCGCCGGTTCGCGGACGACACGCTCGCCGTGATCGCCGACGCGGGCGTCACCGACTACGTCCTCGTCGGACATTCCATGGGCGGCAAGGTCGCGCAGCTGGTCGCGGCGAGCAGGCCCGCGCGCCTCCGAGGGATCGCCCTCGTCGCTCCCGGCCCGGCGAAGCCCGCCGCGGAGATCACTCCCGAGTACCAGGAAGCCCTCTCCCACGCCTACGACTCCGACGAATCCGTCGCCGGCGCACGGGACAACATCCTCACCGCGACCGAGCTGCCCGAAGCAATGAAGTCGCAGATCGCGACCGACTCGCGTGCCGGGGCCGATGCCGCCCGCGCGGAGTGGCCGCTGCGCGGCATCGCGGAGGACATCACCGAGCACACCCGCATGATCAGTGTCCCCGCGCTCGTCGTCGCCGGAGAGAACGACCACGTCGAGCCCGTCGACGTGCTCCGCGACAACCTGGTGCCCTACCTCTCCGAAGTCGACTTCGAGGTGATCCCGGAGACGGGTCACCTGATCCCGCTGGAAGCACCGGCCGAGCTCGTCGACGTGATCACCGCCTTCGCGCCGGCGCGCGGTCCGCAGGTCGGGTCGGCCAGGCCGGTGTCGCGTAGGTCGACGCCGGGGTGACTTCGAGTGGCGGCCGACCGTAGTGGAGTTTCTCAGGGACCGTCATGGAGTAGCGCGGGGGTACATAGCTCCACGCTGCGGCGATACCCACAAGGTATCGGCGTCGTGGAATGGGTCTTGGACAGTCGCAGGGCCCTGGCGGTGCACTTGGAGCATGATCGAAGAAGCGAAGTCCAGTGCACCGCAGGCCGACCCCGCCGTGTGGGTGGTGGGTCCCGACGACGGCGAAACGATCGTCTTGGGCACCACGCGCATGCGCGTTCTCGAAGACGGCAGCCACACCGGGCACCGCCTCGGCATTGCCGAATCCGTCCTCGCCCCGCACACCCCCGGTCCGCCGCAGCACCGCCACGCCCAGCACGACGAGGGCTTCTACATCGTCTCCGGCACGGTGCGGTTCACCGTCGGGGACAAGGAGTACGACGCCACCAGGGGCGCGCTCGTGATGGTCCCGCCCGGCGCCCCGCACACCTTCGCCAACATCACCGACCAACCCGCCGTCATGCTCAGCACATTCACCCCTGACCTGTACGTGCAGTACTTCCGAGACCTCCAGGACATGACTGCCGACGGCCGGCCGCTGACGCCGCAGGACGGCGCCCGGGTGATGAGCCGCTACGCGACCGAGCCCGCCACCGACCTGGCCTGAAGCCGGCCCGGCCGGCGCCGCCGGGGCGCTCCCACCTCTCAGCTTCCGGACCACTCAGATCATGGCTCGGGTCTTCGCCACGGGCTGCCACGGGAATCAACGGGTCACCTGCGACCGGTGACCGCAGACGGGAATCATGAACATCGCGTATTGGATCGTCGCCGGACTGCTCGCCCTCTTCTACCTCTACGCAGGCGCGATGAAGCTCTTCCGTGACCGAGAGCAACTCCGCCCGATGATGGCCTGGGTCGATCGCATACCCCTGCCCGCCGTGAGGGCGCTGGGGACGGTCGAAATACTCGGCGCGACCGGGCTGATCCTGCCGCCGCTCACCGGTATCGCGCCCTGGCTGGCACTGGCTGCGGCCATCGGGTTCGTGCTCCTGCAGATCGCTGCAATCCCCGTCCACCTCACCGGCGGAGACCGCCGGATCGCACTCAACGTCGGGCTCATCGCCACTGCGGCCGTGACCATCTGGCTGGCCATCACCTGGCTGTGATCGCGCCCCCGACCGGTTGACGCGGCTGCGGGCCGACCGCCCCATGGCGGCCGTTCCTTCTCACGAAACATCGAACCCGCCGCCTTCCGCGTGGCGGGGGCGGAGCGCTGGTGAGGCCGCGGGGCCGGACCGTGCACGGTCCGGCCCCGCGTGTTGTCCGTTACCGCTACCGCGGCAGCTGCGCCTCGACGGCCGCCACGACCTCGGGCGCCTCCGGCTCGGTGCGGGGGCGGATCCGCGCGACCGGCTCACCGGCCGGGGAGATCAGGAACTTCTCGAAGTTCCACTGGACGTCCCCCGCCGTGCCCTCGGCGTCGTCGAGCTTCGTCAGCTCCGTGTACAGCGGGTGCCGGTTCTCGCCGTTGACGTCGATCTTCTCCAGCAGCGGGAAGCTGACCCCGTAGGTCGTCGAGCAGAACGTCTGGATCTCCTCCGCGGTGCCCGGCTCCTGGCCCGCGAACTGGTTGCAGGGCACCCCGAGAACGGTGAAGCCCCGGTCCGCGTACTCCTTCTGGAGCCTTTCCAGACCGGCGTACTGCGGAGTGAGCCCGCACTGGGAAGCGACGTTCACCAGCAGGACCGCCGAACCCTTGTAGGCGCCCAGGGTGGTCGGTTCGCCGGCGAGCGTACGGAGCGGGATGTCGTGCAGCGTCATGGGATGTCTCCTCGGTGGCGTGGCGTCCCTCTCATTGTGACGGGCCCTGCGCAGGAGCCTCCCGCGGGTCCAGCGCCCGGTAGTAGAACGTGGTCGCCCTGAGCGTGCCGAACGGGTCCGACGCGTAGTCCGGCACGGAGCCGCAGGGCGTCCACCCCGCCGAGCGGTAGAGCCTCTCGGCGTCGCTTCCCGTCTCGGTGTCCAGGACCAGCAGCGTCAGCCCCTCGGCGGCGGCGGACCGCTCGACCGCGGCGAGCAGGGCCCGGCCGACCCCCCGGTTCCGGGCCGACGGCCTGACCACGAGCTTCGCGACCTCCGCGCGGTGGCGGGCGTTGGGCAGGGCCGCCTTGACCAGGCCGATCGTGCCCGCCAGCCGTTCGTCGTCCCGGGCGATCCACACCTGGTGACTCCCCGCCTCGACGGCGGCGGCCCGCTCCCGCCACCAGATGGCGGCCGCCGCGCGGTCCAGCGGGGCGAGGAAGCCGACGGAGGCCCCGTCCTCCACCGCCTCGATCAGCAGGGCGGCGAGCTCATCGGCGTACGTGATCAGTTCGGGGCCGGACACGGGGACGATCTCGGTCATGAAGCGGGTCCTTTCACATTCACGGCAGGACAATCATCAGTGCGTAGCGGACGCGTAGCGGGCCCGGACAGCGGAAGTGCGAGGGCCCGCGCAGCCGGAAGCGCAGGCAGTCGCCCTCGCGCACGGTGTGCGTGGTCCCGCCGACCGTGATCTCGACCGTGCCCTCGAGTACCCAGATGTGCTGCTCCACACCGGGCACCGGCGCGTTCTCGTACGAGAGCGCCGCGCCGGCGTCGAGCGTGCCCTCGATGACCTCGGCGCGCAGGCCGGGGTGCGGCGGCGAGACGGAGCGGCGCACGAACCCGGACGACTCGTCCCGCCACACCGGCTGCCGTGCGGCGGGGACCAGCTGTGGCGGCTCCGCCTCCACCTCCATCAGCAGCCGGGACATCGTGCGCCCGTAGACCGTGCACAGCCGGCCGAGCACGGCCGTGGTGGGACTCAGCTCCCCGCGCTCCAGCCGCGACAGGGTCGAGCGGCTCACACCGGCTCGGCCGGACAGCTCGTCCAGAGACCATCCGCGTTCGGTGCGGAGCATGCTCAGCCTTGCCGCGAGGCGGTCGTCGACGTTGTCGGGCGGCAGCTCAGGCTCTCTCACATTCGGGAGCATATCTCTGTTCTGAGAAGAGTGCCGATCGGGTGATGCCGTGTCAGGCTGATAAACGGAACATAAGCCGCGAAGCGACTCGACGAGCCGCTCATCGGCTGGGAATCGAGGAGGCCGACATGGCTGGAAGTGCTAGCGGGACGAAGGTGGGGCACGACACTGCCGGTGGGCGCGCAGCCCAGTCCGGCTGGACCGTGTTCGCGGCGGTGATGATGATCTTCGGTGGGGCCATGGCCATACTCGAGGGCATCGCCGCCATCGCCAAGGACGACCTGTTCGTCTCGACACGCAACTACGTGTTCCAGTTCAGCCTCACGGGCTGGGGCTGGGTGCACCTCATCCTGGGCATCGTCGTCGTCCTCGCCGGGTTCGCGCTCTTCAGCGGGGCCCTGTGGGCGCGCGCCGTCGGTGTCGTGCTCGCCGGGCTCCTGGTGGTCGCCCACTTCCTGTGGCTCCCCTACTACCCGTTCTGGTCCCTGGTGCTCATCGCCATCAACATCTTCGTCATCTGGGCGCTGTGTGTGGGGCCTCAGAAGAGCGTCCGAGCCTGAGTGTGAGGACGTAGGACACCACCACGGAGACGATCACGAGCGGCATGACCGTGACGCCCTCGGATCCCAGCAGCAGCGTGGCGAGCAGCACCGAGGTCATCGGCAGCCTGAGCATCGCCACGCACATGGCCCCGATTCCCATCGCGAAACCCGAGGTGGCGTTCAGGCCCGGCAGGTGCGACATGGCGAGCCCGCCCGCCGCGCCGAGGAACATCGACGGGAAGATGGGGCCGCCCCTGAAGGCGCTCAGCGAGGTCGAGTACGCGAGCGCCTTGCAGATGATCAGCACGAGGAGCGTCCCCACCGTGTACGTGGCGTCCTCGGCGAGCAGGCCGCCGAGGGCGTCCTGGCCCGAGTACAGCACCTCGGACGCGTTCCTCCCCGTGCTCTCGGCGTAGAGGAGCGCGAGCACACCGACGGTCAGGCCCATCACCACGGCCGCGATCACGCGCCGCCGCTCGACCCGCCCCTGCAGGGCCAGGGCGAGTCTCCTGATGCCCGTGCCCGCGAGCGCGGCCGCGGCCCCGAGCACGAGGGCCCAGCCGAACTCGGCGACGGTGGGCTGGGGGGCGTGAGGGACGTGGGGGAGGGTCAGGGAGTACGTGCCCAGACCGGTCCACGAGCCCAGGCCGATGAAGATGAGCGACCCGATGCCGGAGGCGAGAAGCCCCGGCACGAGCACCAGGCCGAGCATCATTCCGGCGAGTCCGGACGCCTCCATCAGCAGGAACGCGCCGAGGAGCGGCGATCCCAGGAGGGCGCTGACCGCGGCGAAACTCCCCGCTGCCGCCACCATCGCGGCCGCACTCGGCTGGATGCCCGGCTTCAGCAGCCGCGCCGCGCAGACGGCCAGCCCCCCGCCGAGCGCGATGAGCGGGGCCTCGGGCCCGAGCACGGCGCCGAGACCCAGGGACGCCAGCGCGGCGAGCGCGATCCCCGGCAGTTCCGCGGCGGTCGGCGCCCCCGTGTTCACGAACCCTTCCGCCGGCTTGTGACCGCCCGTTCCCGGCAGGTGACGGATGGCCAGCCCCGTCAGCAGGCCCGCCACGGCGAGCAGCGGGACCGGCCACCACGACGGCGTGCTCCCGAAGCCCAGCGCGTGGGGCAGGTCCTTGTAGGTCAGGGACTGGAGCTCGTGGACGAGCGCCAGGAAGCCGAACGCCGCCGCGGAGATGGGGACTCCGAGCAGCGCCACCATGACCAGCAGTACGGCGTATCCCCGGGTGCGCACCACGGTGAGGGGATCCGGGTGTTCGGTCCCGGGTGCTGTTCCGGGTTCGGCCGACATCGTCATGGTCTCCTCAGCGTCGGGTCCCTGCCGGAACACGCTGTCCCGCCGGGATCCACACGGTGATACCACGATGTGGCGTTCTGTCCGTGATGTACCCGCTGTTCACGCCCGGCGATTCGGGCCACCGCTACCGTGCGTCCGGCCCGGCGGCGGGGAGACGGCCCGCCGCAACCGCGTCGGTAAGCGCCCGGTGGTCCCGCTCGTTCCGGTCGGCGTACAGCTCGGCGAACGTCGCCAGTGCCCGGTCGAACACGTCACCGTGCCCCAGATAGGCCGCGATGGCTATCCGGTCACCGGATCGCGCGTGGGCGCGGGCCAGGGTCGTCCCGCACAACTCGCCGAAGGCGGCCATCCCGCGCGGCACCATCAGTTCCGGCTCGGCGATGCCCTTCCAGTCGCGCAGTTGGCGTACGTAGAAGTCCCGGCGCCGCCCGTCGAACCCGTCCACCCGCTCCCAGCCGAGGAAGATGTCGCCGGCCGCCTGCATCAGGCGCTGGCCGGCCACCACGCGCTCGCCCTGGTTCCGGTACGCGCTCGGCCCCGCGAACGGCGCGAGTACCGAGGTGTCGGCCTCCTTGGCCTGCAGGAGGAGCGGATCGCCGCCGTCCCGGCCGAGCAGGAGGATGATCCAGCAGCGGGTTCCGACGCTGCCCACCCCCACGACCTTGCGGGCCATGTCCACCGGGCGGAAGTCGGCGAGCAGGGCCCGCCGGTCCGACGGGAGGCTGCGGCCGTAGCGTCGTAGGAGTCTCCGGAACTGCCGCTCCGTGACATCGCGCTCGACGTCCTCCAACAGGTCCTCGACCGGTACGAGCAGCGGCGGATCCGCCGAGAGCCGGAGCCGTCCGCCGGACACCTCGGTGAGCTTGTCGAACGCCTGCAGGCTGTCCCGGGTGCGGGCCTTCGCGGTCGCCCTGGCCAGGCGCTCGCGGCCTCTGGCGGCCAGTTTGTCGGCGCCCGCCGCCCGGAGCTGCCCCTCGTCGATCTGCGTGTACCAGACATCGAGGTTTCGCATGCCGGCGAACCGGATCATCGACTCCCGGTACGACCGCACCGTGGCCCGCACGATGCGCTTCCGCTCGCGGTCCGTGAATCCGTTGGCCCGCCCCGCGATGACGAAGCTGGCCGCGAGGCGCTTGACATCCCACTCCCAGGGCCCGGGCAGCGTCTCGTCGAAGTCGTTGATGTCGAACAGCAGGTGGCGCTCGGGGGAGGCGAGCAGCCTGAAGTTCAGGAGGTGGGCGTCACCGCAGAGCTGGGCCCTGATCCCGGAGTCCGGTGTCCCGGCGAGATCGGACGCCATGACGGCCGCGGCGCCCCGGTAGAAGCGGAACGGCGACTCCGCCATCCGCCCGTACCGGATCGGGACGAGCTCCTGCACCCTGGCCGCCGACTGCGCCTCCAGGATGGTCAGCGGGTCCGGCCGGTCGGACGGCGGCTCGTACGCGTGATGGCTGGACCTGGGGACCTGTTTGCGGGCCGCCCTGCCGAGCGCGGCCCGTTCCTTCGGTGTCGCGCCGGGCAGGGCACGGAGTGGTGAGGTGCGTTCCTGGGGCATGGCGGCCCTCCTGACTGCGCGCGGGGCCTGCGGGCGGCCCTGCCCCCATCATCCCGGCCGGACGCCGTTCCGGCCGCTCGGCGCGACCCGGGGCCGCTCCGCTCGCGGGGCCTCAGGACGGCCCGCCGCCGCGCGCCCCCTGTCTCCGGCCCACGCGCCGCCAGATGGCCCGCTGGGACCTGAGTGCGAGAGCCCCCACCACGATCAGCACGGCGATGTTGACCAGGAGCTGGATGAGGGAACCCCAGGCCTCGGACCAGCCGGCGAAGGCCGCGGAGACGCTGATGGCGGAGGCCGCCGGGATCGTCGTCACCGAGATGAACACTCCCAGGAGGGCGCTCGTGCGGGCCTCGGTGAGCGACACGATGCCGACGACACCGGCCAGGGCGGCGACCGCGAAGGAGAAGAAGTTGGGGGTGTTGATCAGATTGGAGACGGGACGCAGCCCCCGGTCGAACGCCTCCGACTGCAGGCCGAAGCCGCGGATGAGCAGACTGAAGAGGAGGGTGACCGCCACCGTCAGCAGAAAGCCCTTCCAGAGAGCGGACAGACCGGTGCGGACCATGCCCCGGTCCCCCCTGTCGAGGCCCAGGGCCACGGCGACGATCGCCCCGTATTCCGGGCCGACGACCATCGCGCCCACGATCAGGATCTGGGAGTTGGTCACGATGCCCACGGATCCGATCAGGCCCGCGACGACCAGGTAGAGGTAGAAGCTCGGTGCGTATCGCCCCCCGGACCGGATGCGGGCCTCCACCTGTTCCCAGACCGGTGTGCCGGCGAGTGCCCCGAGCCGTCGCGTGGCGCCTTCCGAGGCCCGGCCCGGGAACGCCATGTCGACCGGCTCGATGACGACCGATCCGTGGACATCGACCCGGAGGTCCCGCAGGCCGCGCAGGACCTCGTTCGCGGCTCCCGTCAGCACGTCGCATGCGACGGAGTCGCCGACGGGGTTACGCGCGGCGCCCCGCTGCACGATCAGGTTCAGGACGTACGGATCGCCCGCCAGGAGCTCCTCGACCCGCCCCGTGAGGTCCGGCGGGCTGACCGCGCGGACGTGGATCATGTCCACGCTGCACCTCCGCGAGGTTTGAGGAGAGGGTGGGAGGCCTTTCCCGGATAGTGGCTTTCACAGTGGTAAAGCGGACATTGGACGGTCATGGACCGATACCTTCCCATAGCGGCCCATGGTCTGGTCGGTGAACTGCAGACGGGTGCGCTGGTGTCGGCGCAGGGCGTCGTCGACTGGTTCACCGGCCCCCCGTTTCGACTCCCCGAGCATCTTCGCCGCCCTGCTCGACCGCGGCGGCTACGTGCGCCTCTCGCCCGACGCCGGCGTCTTTGCCGAGGAGATCGGCCCCCGCGGCGAGCAACCGGGCAACTTCCCGAAGGTGTTCACCCACCTGTCACTCATCACAGCGGCCCGGATCCTCGACGAGCCGCCCGACCGGCAGCGGACCGGCCGTCAGTCCTTCCCGTCGTCCCACTCCTTGCCGAGCAGCGGGCTGTCGAACGTGCGCAGCACGGCCACGAGCGCCGCACCCAGCCGCCGGTCGTACCCGGGCGCGTGCAGGTGCACCGTGTCGCCCTTCGACCTGAACTCCACCGGAACCTGCCCGCCCGCACGCCACACGATGCGGCGGGGCCCACGCGCCGCGTCACCGTCGCCGCTGAGCAGACTCGCCACGATGATCAACGTCTGCAGCGGGGAGAGCAGCCACCACACGCACCACCAGAGGATCCTGCCCTTGAAGCCCACCGCCTCCTGGCCGCCCGCAGGGGTCACCGTCCAGCGGGTACGCAGCCCCCTGCCCCGCAGCGCCTTCTCACGGACGACCGTGCCGATCAGCTCTCCGTGTGCCCCGAGCACCTGGTAGGCCGCGACACCGCTCCCGGCGGACACCGTCACCAGGGTGGCCAGCCGCTCCCGGCGGTGCTCGTCCGCCCACAGGACGAAGGAGCGCGCACCGCTGCCCCGTGCCGCCCGGTAGACGGGTATCCCGCCCGGCGGCAGTTCGCGCTCCACGTACGCCGCCACGCGCTCGGGCGCCGAGCCGTCCGCACACAACACCTGGTGCCCCACCGGAGCGGCGGCACCGCCCCCGGCCGGCCCCTCGCCCCGTGGCGCGGGCACCATCCTCAGTACGCTGCTCACCGCTGTGCCCCTCCGTGGTGTGTCACACCGGCCTGAGAGGATCCGTACGTGGAACCCCCCGAGCCCTTTCCTGAACTCTTCCCCGGACCGCAGCCGGACGCCGGCCGTCGCGAGGGCCGGCGCCCGGTGAGGTGCGCCCTCTGCGGGCGGCCCCTCACCGGAGCGGAATCACGCCGCACGGGGCTGGGCCCCGCCTGCGACGCCAAGCTGCATCCCACGGGCCCGGACATCCGGACCCGCCGCCACGAGGTCGACCAGGACCCGCTGCCCGGCACCTGACCGACCGCGCACGCAGGGCCTACGCGCCGTCGAGACGGCGGAACAACCCCTCCTGCACCACGGACACCAGGAGCTGCCCCTGACGGTCGTAGATCCGCCCCCTGGCCAGTCCACGGCCACCCGTGGCGATGGGCGACTCCTGGTCGTAGAGGAACCACTCGTCCGCCCGGAACGGCCGGTGGAACCACATGGCGTGGTCCAGCGACGCCATGTCGAAGCCGCGCGGCCCCCACAGCGGCTCGACCGGGATACGTACCGCGTCCAGCAGCGTCATGTCACTCGCGTACGTCAGTGCGCAGGTGTGCACGAGCGGGTCGTCGCCCAGGGGCCCGACCGCGCGCATCCACACCGCGCTGCGCGGGTCCGCGTCCTTGATCTCCTCACGCGTCCAGCGCAGCCGGTCGACGTAGCGGATGTCGAAGGGCTGGCGCCGGGCCATCCGCTCCAGTGCCTCCGGCAGACCGCCCAGGTGCTCGCGCACCTCGTCGGCGACCGTCGGCAGCTCGTCCGGACCGGGCACGACGCGGGCCGGCGGCAGCTGGTGCTCGAAGCCGGCCTCCTCCGGGCGGTGGAAGGACGCCGTCAGATTGAAGATCGTCCGGCCCTGCTGCACGGCCGTGACCCGGCGCGTGGTGAAGGACCGGCCGTCCCGCACCCGCTCCACGTCGTAGACGATCGGCACGCCGGGACGGCCCGGACGCAGGAAGTAGGCGTGCAGCGAGTGGACGGGACGGTCCCCGTCGGTCGTGCGGCCGGCCGCGACCAGCGCCTGGCCCGCGACCTGCCCGCCGAAGACCCGTTGCAGGGACTCGTCGGGGCTGCGGCCACGGAAGATGTTGACCTCGATCCGCTCCAGGTCGAGCAGATCGACCAGTCCGTCGGCGGGGTTCGTCATGCGGTTCTTCTCCACTCTCCTGGCCGGCGCGCCGTCACAGCTGGCCCACGGCCGTGACCCGGACGACCGCCCGGCCCTCCTCGTCGGAGGCCGCGAGATCGACCTCCGCACGAATTCCCCAGTCGTGGTCCCCTGCCGGGTCGGCGAAGGCCTGCCACACCCGCCAGAGACCGTGCTCCTGGTCCTCGTCGATCTTCAGGAGCTTCGGGCCGCGCGCGTCCGGGCCCGTACCCAGCTCCTCGTGCGCTTCCCAGTAGTCGTCCATCGCCTCGCCCCAGGCGTCCTCGTCCCAGCCCGAGTCGGCGTCCAGCTCGCCCAGGTCGCGGACCCGGTCCAACGCGGCCAGCTCCACCCGGCGGAACATCGCGTTGCGCACCAGCACACGGAAGGCACGGGCGTTGGCCGTCACCGGCTTGACCTCGTCGGCCCGCTCCTGCGCCTGCTCGGCGGTCTCCACCTCCGGGTTGGCCAGCTGCTCCCACTCGTCCAGCAGGCTGGAGTCCACCTGACGCACCATCTCGCCCAGCCAGGCGATCAGGTCCTCCAGGTCCTCGGACTTCAGGTCGTCGGGGATGGTGTGCTCGAGGGCCTTGTACGCGCTCGCCAGGTACCGCAGGACGATGCCCTCGGTGCGGGCCAGCTCGTAGTTCGAGGTGAACTCCGTGAAGGTCATGGCCCGTTCGTACATGTCGCGGATCACCGACTTCGGCGACACGGGGTGGTCGCCGACCCACGGGTGGCTCGTGCGGTACACGTCGTACGCGTGCCAGAGCAGCTCGCTCAGCGGCTTGGGGTACGTGACCTCCTGGAGCAGCTCCATCCGCTCCTCGTACTCGACACCGTCCGCCTTCATCCGCCCGATGGCCTCGCCCCGCGCCTTGTTCTGCTGGGCGGCCAGGATCTGCCTCGGGTCGTCGAGCGTCGACTCGACGACGGAGACCATGTCCAGGGCGTACGAGGGGGATTCGGCGTCCAGCAGGTCGAAGGCGGCCAACGCGAAGGTGGACAGCGGCTGGTTGAGCGCGAAGTCCTGCTGGAGGTCGACGGTGAGCCGTACGATCCTGCCCTCGGCGTCGGGTGTGTCGAGCTGCTCCACCACACCGCCGTCGAGCAGCGAGCGGTAGATCGCGATGGCCCGGCGGATGTGCCTCAGCTGCGCCTTGCGCGGCTCGTGGTTGTCCTCGAGCAGATGACGCATCGCCTCGAAGGCGTTGCCCGGGCGGGCGATCACCGAGAGCAGCATCGTGTGCGTGACCCGGAAGCGGGAGGTCAGCGGCTCCGGCTCGGACTGGATCAGCTTGTCGAAGGTGGTCTCCGACCAGGCGACGAAGCCCTCGGGGGCCTTCTTGCGGACCACCTTGCGCTTCTTCTTGGGGTCGTCGCCCGCCTTCTTGACGGCCTTCTCGTTCTCGATGACGTGCTCGGGGGCCTGCGCGACGACGAAGCCCGCCGTGTCGAACCCGGCACGGCCGGCGCGGCCCGCGATCTGGTGGAACTCACGGGCGCGCAGCGTGCGCACCCGGGTGCCGTCGTACTTGGTGAGGGCGGTGAAGAGCACCGTGCGGATGGGCACGTTGACGCCGACGCCGAGCGTGTCCGTGCCGCAGATGACCTTCAGCAGGCCCGCCTGCGCGAGCTTCTCGACGAGGCGGCGGTACTTGGGGAGCATGCCCGCGTGGTGCACCCCGATTCCGTGGCGCACGTAGCGGGAGAGGTTCTGGCCGAACTTGGTGGTGAAGCGGAAGTTGCCGATCAGGTCGGCGATCTTCTCCTTCTCCTCCTTCGTGCACATGTTGATGCTCATCAGCGACTGCGCCCGCTCCACCGCCGCGGCCTGCGTGAAGTGCACGATGTAGACGGGCGACTGCCGGGTGTCCAGGAGCTCCGTGAGCGTCTCCGTGATCGGCGTCAGGCGGTACTCGTAGCTCAGCGGCACCGGCCGGGTCGCGGAGCGCACGACGGACGTCGGGCGGCCGGTCCGGCGGGTCAGGTCCTCCTCGAACATCTTGACGTCGCCGAGGGTGGCCGACATCAGGACGAACTGGGCCTGCGGAAGCTCCAGGATCGGGATCTGCCACGCCCAGCCGCGGTCCTGCTCCGCGTAGAAGTGGAACTCGTCCATCACGACCTGGCCGATGTCGGCGTACTTGCCGTCACGCAGCGCGATCGACGCGAGCACCTCGGCGGTGCAGCAGATGACCGGGGCGTCGGCATTGACCGAGGCGTCCCCGGTCAGCATGCCGACGTTCTCCGTGCCGAAGAGCTTGCACAGGTCGAAGAACTTCTCCGAGACCAGCGCCTTGATGGGCGCGGTGTAGAAGGTGACCTTGTCCTGGGCCAGCGCCGTGAAGTGCGCACCCGCCGCCACCAGGCTCTTTCCGGACCCCGTGGGGGTGGAGAGGATCACATTGGCCCCGGAGACCACCTCGATCAGCGCCTCCTCCTGAGCCGGATAGAGGGTGATGCCCTGCGATTCGGTCCATGACGAGAAGGCCTCGAAGAGGGCGTCCGGGTCTGCGGTCGGGGGCAGCTGATCGATAAGGGTCACGCCCCCATCTTGCATGCCTCCGGCCCGGATGAGGGAACCGGAGGATCCCGCGAAGATCACGGACGATACGCTTCCCACTCAACTCGGCTGCCGCACACAGACGATGGCGGCCCGGCCTGGACACACGGCCGAATCACGATGGGGGCGGGAACAGCCATGATGGGACCGGCACACTCTCTGTCAGGGGCAGCGGCCTGGCTGGGGGTGGGTGCCGCGGCCGCCGCCATGGGCCACACGATGCCCTGGCCCGTCCTGGCCGTGGGGGCCCTGATCACCGCCGGCGCCGCGCTCGCCCCGGACCTCGACCACAAGTCGGCCACCATCTCCCGGGCCTTCGGACCGATCTCCAAGGGTGTCTGCGAGATAGTCGACAAGCTCTCGTACTCCGTCTACAAGGCGACCCGGGGCCCCGGCGACCCGCGCAGGAACGGCGGCCACCGCACCCTCACCCACACCTGGCTCTGGGCGGTGCTGATCGGCGCCGGAGCCTCTGCCGCCGCCGTCTTCGGCGGCCGGTGGGCGGTCCTGGGCATCCTCTTCGTCCATCTCGTGCTCGCCGTGGAAGGCCTGCTGTGGCGGGCGGCCAGGGTCTCCAGCGACGTCCTCGTATGGCTGCTCGGCGCGACCAGCGCCTGGATCCTCGCGGGAGTGCTCGACCAGCCGGGCAACGGCTCGGACTGGCTGTTCACCGCGCCCGGCCAGGAGTACCTCTGGCTCGGACTCCCCATCGTGCTCGGCGCCCTCGTCCATGACATCGGCGACGCCCTGACCGTCTCGGGCTGCCCGATCCTGTGGCCGATACCGCTGGGCCGTAAGCGCTGGTATCCGCTCGGGCCGCCGAAGGCCATGCGGTTCCGGGCCGGCAGCTGGGTGGAGCTCAAGGTGCTGATGCCCCTCTTCATGATCCTCGGGGGAGTGGGCGCCGCGGCGGCGCTCAACGTCATCTGACGCCAGGAGCGCCCTCCGGGGGGCGGCGAGCCCGCCGCCGTAGCACCATGGCGGCATGCTGCTCGCCAGGCTCGCCCATGTGTCCCTGGAGGTCGCCGCGACGTCGGCCCGTACCCGGAAGACGGCCCTGCTGGCCGGGCTCTTCCGGGAGGCGGGCCCTGACGACGTCCCGGTCGTCATCCCCTACCTTGCCGGGCGCCTCCCGCAGGGCCGGCTCGGGATCGGCTGGAGCGCCCTGCGCCACGACGTGACGCCCGCCGACACGCCCACGCTGACCGTCACGGAGACCGACGCGGAGCTGACGGCCATCGGAGCCCTCGGCGGCCCGGGCTCGCAGGCCGCCCGCAAGGAACGCCTGACCGGTCTTCTCGCTGCCGCCACCGCCGACGAGCAGCGCTTCCTTCGCGCACTGCTCACCGGTGAGGTGCGGCAGGGCGCGCTGGACGCCGTCGCCGTCGACGCCCTGGCCGACGCCGCCGGAGCACCGCCCGCCGACGTACGGCGCGCCGTCATGCTCGCCGGGTCGCTCGGACCCGTCGCCCGCACCCTGCTGGCGGACGGCCCCGGGGGCCTCGCGTCCTTCCGGCTCACCGTCGGACGGCCGGTCCAGCCCATGCTCGCGCACACCGCCCGCTCGGTGACCGAAGCGATCGACCGGCTGGGCTCCTGCGCCGTCGAGGAGAAGCTGGACGGCATCCGCGTGCAGGTGCACCGCGACGGCGAGCGGGTCGGCGTCTACACCCGCACCCTCGACGACATCACCGACCGGCTCCCCGAACTCGCGGCGGCGGTGACCGGATTCCCCGCGGACCGGTTCATCCTCGACGGCGAGGTGATCGCGCTCGGGGACGACGGGAGGCCCCGGCCGTTCCAGGAGACCGCCGGCCGGGTCGGATCCCGGCGCGACGTCGCCACCGCCGCGGGCGCCGTCCCCGTGGTCCCCGTCTTCTTCGACGTGCTGTCCGTCGACGGCCGCGAGCTCCTCGACCTCCCCTTCGCCGAACGCCACCGGGAACTGGCAGGGCTGGTCCCCGAGCCGATGCGCGTACGCCGCGTCGTCGTGGAGGACCCGGCGGACGAGGCGCAGCGCGAGGCGGCCGTGGCGTTCTCCGAGGCCACACTGGCCCGCGGCCACGAGGGCGTCGTCGTCAAGGGCGACACGGCGGTGTACAGCGCCGGCCGCAGGGGCGCCTCCTGGCTCAAGGTGAAACCCGTGCACACCCTGGACCTCGTGGTGCTCGCCGCCGAATGGGGCCACGGCCGACGCACCGGGAAGCTCTCCAACCTGCACCTGGGGGCACGCCGGGAGGACGGCACGTTCGCGATGCTGGGCAAGACCTTCAAGGGGCTCACGGACACGGTGCTCACGTGGCAGACCGAACGGCTCCGGGAGCTGGCCACCGGCGACGACGGGCACGTGGTGACGGTGCGCCCGGAACTGGTCGTGGAGATCGCCTACGACGGACTCCAGGCCTCCACGCGCTACCCGGCGGGTGTCACGCTGCGGTTCGCCCGTGTCCTGCGCTACCGCGAGGACAAGCGGGCCGATGAGGCGGACACCGTCGACACGGTGCTCTCCCGCCGGACATGACCCCGGCCCCCGCCCCGCGGCGGGGACAGGGGCCGGGCGGGCGGTTCAGCCGCGGACGTCGGCGCCGGCCGTGTGCGCGCGGATCTCCTCCGGCGTGAGATACGCGTCCGTGTACTCGAAGTCGCGCAGGGTCGCCTGCTTGCGGGCCTGGAACCCCGTCCGCACGAAGTCGTCACCGGCGATCGCGTTGAGCAGCCAGTTGGTCATGACGCGGGTCTTCGCGACGTTCGTCCGCAGCGCCGCCCAGTGGTAGCCGCGCGCCGCGGCCTGGGCCGGCAGGCCCTTCAGCTCGATGCCCAACGGTTTGGACACCGCGTCCCGGCCGCCGAGGTCCACGACCAGCCCGAGGTCCTTGTGGACGTACGGCTGCAGCGGACGGCCACGCAGCGACGCGATGATGTTGTCCGCGAGCTTGCGGCCCTGGCGCATGGCGTGCTGAGCGGTGGGCGGGCAGATCGCCCCGTCGCCCTTGGCCAGGTCCGGCACCGCCGCCGCGTCGCCGAGCGCGAACACGCCGTCGCTGCCGGGCAGCGTCATCTCCGGCGTCACGGCGAGGCGGCCGCGGACCGTCTCGGCGTCGAGGGTGGCGATGAGCGGGCTCGCGGCGACCCCGGCGGTCCAGATCAGCGTGCGGCAGGGGAGCACCCGGCCGTCCGTGAACGTCACCTTGTCCGGCCCCGCCTCGGCCACGGAGACACCCAGCGAGACCTCGATCCCGCGCTTGCGCAGGATCTCCAGGGCGCTGAGACCGAGCTTGTCACCGAGCTCCGGCATGAGCTTCGGCGCGATGTCGATCAGATGCCACTTGATCAGCTTCGGGTCCAGCCTCGGGTAGTGCTTGACCGCGTTGGTGGTGAGCAGCTGCAGACAGGCGGCCGTCTCGGTGCCGGCGTACCCGCCGCCCACCACCACGAACTGCAGCCGCGACGCCCGCTCCTCCTCGTCGTGACTGGCATCGGCCAGATCGAGCTGGGAGATGACGTGATCCCGGATGTAGGCGGCCTCCGCCAGGGTCTTCATGCCCCGGGCGTTCTCGACCAGCCCAGGGATGTCGAAGGTCCGGGTGACGCTGCCCGCGGCCAGCACGATGTAGTCGTACGGCTCGTTCACGATCTCATCCGTGATCTTGCGGACCACGCAGACCTTCGCCTTGGTGTCCACCCCGATGGCCCCGCCCGGCACGATCCGGGTGCGGTGGCGCCGGCTGCGACGCAGGGAGACGGCGACCGACTGGGGGGTGAGCACCCCGGAAGCGACCTGAGGGAGCAACGGCAGGTAGAGCTGGTACGAGAACGGGGTGACGAGCGCGATGTCCGCCTCGCCGGGCGCGAGAGTGCGCTCCAGCCGGCGTACGCACTCGACCCCGGCAAAGCCGGCGCCGACAACGAGAATCCTGGGTCGTGCCACGGTGTGCGTCCCTTCTCGGGCTTACGCGGTCATCGCTCGCCTGCCCCGTATCCGAGGCCAGTCACTCCCTCATCCTTACCGGAGGGGACCGAGTTCGCCTCTTGTGCGGCGGGGCCCTGCCGCCGGGACGGTGACACGTGGCAGGGCCCCGGCCGGGACGGCGACGGCCGCCCGTGGCTCAGCCGTGCCAGGAGCGCCACAGCGACGCGTACGCACCCTCCGCGGCCACCAGCTCGTCGTGGCTGCCCAGTTCGCTGATCCGGCCGTCCTCGACCACCGCGATCACATCCGCGTCGTGCGCGGTGTGCAGCCGGTGCGCGATCGCCACCACCGTGCGGCCGTCCAGCACCTGCGCCAGCGACCGCTCCAGGTGCCGGGCCGCCCGCGGGTCCAGCAGCGACGTCGCCTCGTCCAGCACCAGCGTGTGCGGGTCCGCCAGGACGAGGCGGGCCAGGGCGATCTGCTGCGCCTGAGCAGGGGTGAGGGCCAGACCGCCCGAGCCGACCTCCGTGTCCAGACCCGCGTCGAGAGCCTTCGCCCAGCCGTCCGCGTCCACAGCGGCGAGCGAAGCCCACAGCTCGGCGTCCTCGGCTCCCGTACGGGCGAGCAGGAGGTTGTCCCGGAGCGATCCCACGAACACGTGGTGCTCCTGGTTGACGAGAGCCACATGGGTCCGTACCCGCTCGGCCGTCATCCGGGACAGTTCGGCACCGCCCAGCGAGACCGAACCCGCCCGGGGCGCGTAGATCCCCGCCAGCAGCCTCCCCAGCGTGGACTTGCCCGCACCCGACGGCCCGACCAGCGCCAGCCGCGTACCCGGGGCGACGTCCAGGGACACCTCGTGCAGGACGTCCACGCCCGCGCGGTAACCGAAGTGCACCTCCTGGGCCTTCACCTCCCGGCCTTCGGGACCGACGAGGTCGTCACCGGCGTCGGGCTCGATCTCCCGCACGCCGACGAGCCTGGCCAGCGACACCTGGGCGACCTGCAGCTCGTCGTACCAGCGCAGGATCAGGCCGATCGGGTCCACCATCATCTGCGCCAGCAGCGCCCCCGTCGTCAGCTGCCCGACGGTGATCCAGCCCTCGATCACGAACCAGCCGCCGAGCATCAGCACCGCGCCGAGAATCGTCACGTACGTGGTGTTGATGACCGGGAAGAGCACCGAGCGCAGGAACAGGGTGTACCGCTCCCATGCTGTCCACTCCGCGACCCGCCGGTCAGACAGCGCGACCCTGCGGGACCCCAGCCGGTGGGACTCGACGGTCCGCCCGGCGTCCACGGTCTCGGCGAGCGCGGCCGCGACCGCCGCATACCCGGCCGCCTCCGAGCGGTACGCCGAGGGCGCCCGCCGGAAGTACCAGCGGCAGCCGACGACCAGCACCGGAAGCGCGATCAGGGCGGCGAGCGCCAGTGGCGGGGCGGTGACGGTCAGCGCGCCGAGCAGCAGCCCCGCCCAGACGACCCCGATCGCCAGCTGCGGCACGGCCTCACGCATCGCGTTGGCCAGCCGGTCGACGTCCGTGGTGATCCTGGACAGCAGATCACCCGTCCCGGCCCGCTCCAGGACACCGGGAGGCAGGCCCACCGAGCGTACGAGGAAGTCCTCGCGCAGATCGGCCAGCATCTCCTCGCCGAGGATCGCCCCGCGCAGCCGCATCGCCCGCGTGAACACGGTCTGCACGACCAGCGCCAGGGCGAACACCGCGGCGGTGCGCTCCAGATGGAGGTCGGTGACACCGTTCGACAGGTCCTCGACGAGTCCGCCGAGCAGGTAGGGGCCGGTGATCGACGCGATCACCGCGACCGCGTTGGCGGCGATCAGCACCGCGAACGGCCTGCGGTGGCGCCGCAGCAGGGCACGTACATACGTCCGTACGGTCGTCGGTGTACCGACCGGCAGGGTCGTCGCCGACTGCGGTGCCGCCGGGTCGTACTCCGGTGTGGCCAGGCCGATCATGCCGTCTCCTCGATTTCTTCGGCCGCCCGGGCCGGCCGGAGGCCGTCGGCCGCGGGGATCCCGTCCCGCGCAGGGGCCTCGTCGTCGGTCTCACGGGTCACGACCGCGCGGTACCGGTGGTCGTTCCGCAGCAGTTCGCGGTGCGTCCCCGCCGCGACGACCGTGCCCCCGTGCAGGAGCACGACGCGGTCGGCGACGTCCAGCAGCAGCGGTGACGAGGCGAACGCCACCGTCGTACGGCCCCGGCGCAGCAGCTCGACACCGGCGGCGACGCTGGCCTCGGTGTGGGAGTCCACGGCGGACGTCGGCTCGTCGAGCACGAGCGCCTCCGGGTCGGTGACCAGCGACCGGGCCAGCGCCAGCCGCTGCCGCTGACCGCCCGACAGGGATCTGCCGCGCTCGGTGATCCGGGTGTTCATGGGGTCTCCGTCCGCGTCGACGGATGCCTGCGCCAGCGCGTCCAGCACGTCACCGCACCGGGCGGCGTCGAGCGCGTCCTCGGCCGACACGCCGCCCGAGGACGGGACGTCCAGCAGCTCCCGCAGCGTCCCGGAGAGCAGCACGGGGTCCTTGTCCTGCACCAGCACCGCGGCGCGTGCCGTGTCGAGCGGCAGCTCGTCCAGCGGCACACCGCCGAGCAGCACCGAGGGGGCATCCACGGAAGCGTCGTCGTCGGGCTCGGTGTGGCCGCCGAGCCGCTCCGCCAGCCGTCCCGCCTCGTCGGGATCGCCGCAGACCACTGCGGTGAACAGGCCCTGCGGCGCCATCAGTCCGGTCACCGGGTCGTACAGATCGCCCCGGGGAGCAGGGGTGTCCGCCGTCGGGGGACGGGTACTGCGACGCAGGGACAGCACCCGGACCGCGCGCTGCGCGGACGGCCGCGAGAAGGAGTACGCCATGGCGATCTCCTCCACGTTGCGCAGAGGGAAGAGCATCAGGGTCGCCGCGCTGTACACGGTGACCAGCTGGCCGACGTCGATCCGGCCGTCCCGGGCCAGCGTCGCGCCGTACCAGACCAGCGAGATCAGCAGAACTCCCGGCAGGAACACCTGGATCGCCGAGATGAGCGCCCACATCCGCGCACTGCGGACGGCCGCCTCGCGGACCTCCTGGGACGCACGCCGGTAGCGGTCGAGGAACAGCTCCTCGCCGCCGATGCCGCGCAGCACCCGCAGCCCGGCGACCGTGTCGGAGGCCAGTTCCGTGGCCCGGCCCGCCTTCTCACGCTGGAGATCCGCCCGGCGGGTGGCCCGGGGGAGCAGCGGAAGTACGGTCAGGGCGAGCACCGGGGTGGCGATCGCGACCAGCACACCGAGCGAGGGCAGGTAGAAGACCAGCCCGACGCAGATCAGCACCAGCGCGGTCGCAGCAGCCAGGAAGCGTGACAGGGCCTCGACGAACCATCCGATCTTCTCGACGTCGCCGGTGGACACGGCGACCACTTCTCCGGCCGCCACCCTCCGGGTCAGCGCCGAGCCGAGCTCGGCGGTTCTGCGCGCCAGCAGCTGCTGAACCCGCGCCGCGGCGGTGATCCAGTTCGTGACCGCCGTCCGGTGGAGCATGGTGTCGCCGAGGGCGATGAGGATGCCCAGGACGGTGAGGAGAACGCCGGCCCTCGCGAGGTCACGGCCGGACCGGTCGATGACGGCCTCCACCGCCAGGCCGACGGCGAGCGGGAGGCCCGCGATCGCGCAGTGGTGGAGCAGCCCCCAGGCGAGGGACTTGAGCTGGCCGGTGAGCTGGTTCCGCCCGAGCCAGTAGAGAAAACGGGGGCCTGACCTTACATCGGGATCGCCGGGATCCGAGTACGGAAGATCGCGAATCTGCATGACGTCCCAAGGATCGGAAGCGGAGATCCGTGGAGGACCTCGTGGAACAGTGGGGGACCAAACCGTGCAAGGTTCGCTTCCTGACCCCGCCCGGGGCAACCGATTATTTCGGTGCGGGGGATCGGGCCCCGACGCCGGGGCCCGATCCGGCCTACTCGTCGGGCTGTTGGGAGTCCATGCCCGGGCGTTCCTTCTTCCACTCGCCGCGGGTGAAGTCCGGGATCTGCTGCGGGGCGCCCCCGGCCTTGATGGAGAGGTGGCTCAGCGGGACCGGCGCGGTCCAGGTGGCCGCGTCGTACACATCGAAGTCGGGGACGAGCCCGAGGCGCATGCACTGCATCAGCCGGAACACCAGCATGTAGTCCATCCCGCCGTGACCACCGGGCGGGTTGGCGTGCTCCTTCCACAGCCAGTGGTCCCAGTCGGCGTACGCGGAGAAGTCCGCCCACTGGTCGTCGGTGTGATCGGGCTCCAGATAGATACGGGCCGGGTAGTCCTCGAAGACGCCCTTGGTGCCTCCGAGGTTGTTGATCCGCGAGTAGGGGTGGGGCGTCGACACGTCGTGCTCCAGGCGGATGACCCGGCCCTTGGCGGTCCGGACGAGACTGATCGTCCGGTCGCTCTCGATATAGGTCTCCTTCCAGCTCGGGTCGCCCTTCGGCATGTGCTTCTCGCGGTACTCGGCGAGGCCGAGCGAGGGGGAGCCGACGCTGGTGATGGACACCGCGCGGTCGCCGCGATTGACGTCCATGTAGTTGGCGACCGGCCCGAACCCGTGGTTGGGGTAGAGGTCACCGCGCAGCCGGGTGTGCCACAGCCGCCGCCACGGGCCCTCGTAGTAGTCGGGGTCGAACATCAGCCCGCGCAGATCGTGGTTGTACGCGCCCGCGCCGTGCAGCAGATCGCCGAAGAGGCCGGCGTGCGCCATCCGCAGCACCCGCATCTCGTTCTGGCCGTAGCAGCAGTTCTCCAGTTGCATGCAGTGCCGCCGGGTCCGCTCGGAGAGGTCGACCAGCTCCCAGAGCTGGTCGAGCCGCAGGGCGACCGGACACTCGACGCCGACGTGCTTGCCGTTGAGCATGGCGGTCTTCGCCATCTCGAAGTGGAAGTCCCAGGGCGTGGCCACGTAGACGAAGTCGATGTCGCCGCGCTTGCAGAGGTTCTCGTAGTCGTCCTCGCCGTTCGTGTACACGGCGGGCGCAGGCTGGCCCGCCGCCGTGACCTTCGCGGCGGCCTGTTCGGCCTTGTCCTTCACCGGGTCGCAGACCGCGACGACCCGTACCCCGGCCACGGCGAGGAAGAGATCGATCATGCTGCCGCCGCGATTGCCGAGCCCCACGATGCCGACCCGCACGGTGGAGCGGCGCTCGAAGGGGACGCCGGCCATGGTGGCGCCCTTGCGGGTGGGAGAGGCGGCGGGGCCGGAGGCGGCGGCCGGCGCATTCTCCGCCGCCGCCGCGGTGCCGCTGCCGAGGGTGCCGAAGCCGAGTCCGACGCCGGCGATACCGGCTGCCCCGGCTGTGGTGCGAAGCACGGAACGACGGCTCATCGAGCCGTCGTCCGTGTTCAGAGGGTCCAGATCCTGTGGTGCGTCGTCATTCATCGAGCCTCCAGAAAGGGCGATCCGACGGTGCGCAGACGAATCCGGGAACCCGTGATGAGGCGGGCGCCCGGACCTTGGTAAGGACCTTGAACGGTGGGGCTGTTGTTGTGCAAGGGATGCGATTGGACTCTCGCGCGTAAACCATGGACTTTGCTGCGGCCGACGGCGCGGCGGCGGTGTGCGGGCACGGGGAAGCGGCCGAGAGGGCGGCGGCGGGCCGTCGGCTCTGCGGAGCAGGGAGCGGACTGCGGGCGTGCGCCCGGTTTGCAGACGGGCGGGCGTGCGACCGGTTCCGATGTGTGGGCGTGCGCCCGGTTCCGGCGTGTGGGCGTGCGCCCGGTTCCGGCGTGTGGGCGTGCGCCCGGAGTCAGAGGACCGGCCGTGTGGCCCGCTCCAGCTCGATCAGCGCCGAGTGGTAGGGGTGGCCGGTGGCCCGGTCCATGCCGATCTCGCACATCCGGTTGGCCGACAGATACGCGTCGTACTCCCGGGCCCTCACCTCGGCACCCTCTTTGGCGGTCGCCGAGTCGGTGAGCTCCTTGTGCAGCATGCCGCGGTCGCCCGCGAAGGCACAGCAGCCGGCGTCGTCGGGGACGACGACCTCCTCGGCGCAGGCCTCGGCGACCGTACGCAGCTGTGCCACGTCGCCGAGATGCTGCATGGAGCAGGTCGGATGGAGCACGGCGGATCCCGTCCTGCGGAACACGGTCAGGGCGGGAAGCAGCTCCTCGGCCGCCCAGACGAGCGAGTCGACGACGGTCAGCTCGCGGTGCAACTCCCGGTTGTCCTCGGTGAGAAAGGGCACCACCTCGTGCGCCAGGCCCAGGGTGCAGGAGGAGGCGTCGACCACAAGCGGCAGCCTGCCACCCGCGGTCCAGCCCCAGGCGGCCTCCACGATGCGGTTGGCCATGACGGCGTTGGCCGCGTCGTAACCCTTGGAGTGCCAGATCGTCGCGCAGCAGGTCCCCGCGACGTCCTGGGGGATCCATACGGGCTTCCCGGCCCGCGCCGACACGGAGACCACGGCGTCGGCGAGCGACAGCGCGCCCTGGTCCTCGGGGCCGGCGAAGATGCGGTTCACGCAGGCCGGGTAGTAGACGGCACTCGCCCCCGCCCGCGAGGTCGGGGGGAGCCGGAGCGAGGCGGCGCCGGGGATCTCCGGCAACCACTCCGGCACGAGATCCGGCCGGACAGCCCGGCGGGCGAGCCTGGTCGCGGCCCCGAGCACCCGGTCACGGGCCGTTCCTGGCACGGTGTGGGCAGCGGCGACCGCGAGCCGGGCCGTGGTCTCCACCGCCGCGAAGTACTTCGCGGTGAGCACCGCGACCCGCTCCTCGCGGGCGGAGTGCCGATGGTGGCGGAAGTCCTTCATCATCGCGCCGGTGTCGATGCCGACAGGGCAGGCCAGCTTGCACGTGGAGTCGCCCGCGCAGGTGTCCACGGCGTCGTAACCGTAGGCGTCCAGCAGACCCGCTTCCACGGGGGAGCGGTCCGGCTGGCGCATCATCTCCCGGCGCAGCACGATCCGTTGGCGCGGAGTGGTCGTCAGGTCCTCGCTGGGGCAGGTCGGTTCGCAGAAGCCGCACTCGATGCACGGGTCGGCGACCGGCTCGACCGAGGGGATGGTCTTGAGCCCGCGCAGATGTGCCTTCGGGTCGCGGTCCAGGACGATCCGCGGCGCCAGCACCCCCTCGGGGTCGATGACCTGCTTCGTACGCCACATCAGCTCGGTCGCCTTCGGGCCCCACTCCAGCTCGAGGAACGGGGCGATGTTGCGGCCGGTGGCGTGCTCCGCCTTCAGCGATCCGTCGAAACGGTCCACGACCAGCGTGCAGAAGTCGTCCATGAACGCCGCGTACCGCTCGACGTCGGCGGGCCGCGCGGCGTCGAAGGCGAGCAGGAAGTGGAGATTCCCGTGGGCCGCGTGGCCTGCGACGGCGGCGTCGAAGCCGTGCACCGCCTGGAGCTCGAGCAGCGCCTCGCAGGCCTCCGCTAGCCGGGACGGCGGAACGGCGAAGTCCTCCGTGATCAGCGTCGTGCCCGACGGACGGGAGCCGCCGACGGCGGTGACGAACGCCTTCCGGGCCGTCCAGTACCCCGCGATGGTCCCGGCGTCCCGGGTGAACTCGTTGGTGACGGAGACGGCCGGCACGACGAGGTCGAGGCCGCTGACGACCGAGGCCGCCGCCTCCTCGTACGTCCCCAGCGCGGTCTCGTCCGGGGCGCGGAACTCCACCAGGAGCGCCGCCGTGGCCTGCGGGAGACCCGCCCAGTCCGAGGGAACGCCCTGGACCCTCACCGAGGCGCGCAGCGTGTTGCCGTCCATCAGCTCCACGGCGATCGCGCCTGCCTCGTTGAACCGGGGCACCGCTGCCGCCGCCGAGGTCAGGGAAGGGAAGAACAGCAGCGCGGAGGAGACGTGCCGGTCCAGGGGCAGGGTGTCGAAGACGACCTCGGAGATGAAGCCGAAGGTGCCCTCGGAGCCGACCATCAGCCCGCGCAGGATCTCGACGGGGGTCGATCCGTCGAGGAACGCGTCGAGGCGGTAGCCGTTGGTGTTCTTGATCTCGTACTTGGCGCGGATCCGGGCCGTGAGCGGCGCGTCCGCCTCGATCTCCGCCTTGAGTGCCATCAGCCCGTCGCACAGGCGCGGCTCCGCGTGGCGCAGCAGCTCGTCGGCATCGGGCTCGGCCGTGTCGACCACCGTGCCGCTCGGCAGGACGAAGGTGAGGGAGGAGACCGTGCGGTACGAATTACGCGTCGTCCCCGCGGTCATCCCGGAGGCGTTGTTCGCGACGACGCCGCCGACGGTGCAGGCGATCGCGCTGGCGGGATCGGGGCCGAGGAGCCTGCCGTGCCGGGCGAGCGTGATGTTCGCCCGCATGACGGTGGTGCCCGGGCGGATCCGGGCCCGCGCCCCGTCGTCCAGGACCTCGATCCCCGTCCAGTGACGGCGTACGTCCACGAGGATGTCCTCGCCCTGAGCCTGGCCGTTGAGGCTCGTGCCCGCCGCCCGGAAGACGACGTCACGGCCCTTGCCGTGCGCGTAGGAGAGGATCGCGGAGATGTCGTCGATGTCCTCGGGGACCACGACGACCTGCGGAAGAAAGCGGTAGGGGCTGGCGTCCGAGGCGTAGCGCACCAGGTCGGAGATCTTCCACAGGACCTTCTCCGCGCCGAGCAGGGCGGTCAGACCGTCCCGCAGCTCCGCCGGTGTCCCCGACGCCTTCCAGCCGGGCACCCGATCGGGGGACGGCTGGCGTGCCGTCCCAGGGCGCAGGGCTTCCGGCTTCGGCTCCAACAGCGGCATGTCAGGTCCCCTCGACGGTGCGGTGCGGCGGCCGCACCGCGTGCCTCAGCAGCGGCGGCGCTCCGGCATCCCGTCGACCAGAGCGGTGAGCAGTCCGCCGAGCACCTCACGCTGTTCGGCGGTCAATGGAGCCAGGATCTCCTCCGCGGCGGCCTTGCGCGCGGCGCGCATCGAACGGAGCACGGCGCGGCCCTCCTCGGTGATCTCGATACGGACCACCCGGCGGTTGGCCGGATCAGGGGCGCGCCGCACCCGGCCGCTCGCCTCCAGGCCGTCGACCAGAGTGGTCACGGCCCGTGGGACGACGTCCAGGCGCTCGGCGAGATCGGCCATCCGGGGCGCGCCGTCGTAGTGCGCGGTCGTGCGCAGCAGGCGGAACTGGGCCGGGGTGATGCCGATCGGCTCCAGCTGCCGGCTCTGGATGCGCTGGAGGCGGCGGGTGAGCCGCAACAGCTGCTCGGCGAGCATGCCGTCGGAGTCGGGGGAGTCCATGAGGGAACAATATCAGGACCTTGTTCATTGTGAATAGAGGTAACAATGAGCTAGGCTCTTGAAAGTTCGCCCTTCCCGTCAGCTCGACCGGGCCTCGGTGCCGGCTGCCGGACGCACGGGCGCCCCCTCATTCGCACGCTCTCGAAGGAGCCCATGAAACCCGACGAACCCGTCTGGACACCTCCAGCCGCAGGCGCGGGGCAGCCGCCCGCCGAGCTGCGCCGCATCTTCCGGCTCTTCCGGCCCTACCGCGGCAGACTCACGGTGGTGGGGCTGCTGGTCGGCGCCTCCTCCCTGGTGTCGGTCGCCTCCCCGTTCCTGCTCCGCGAGATCCTGGACACCGCGATCCCCCAGGGGCGCACGGGGCTGCTCACGCTGCTCGCGCTCGGCATGATCCTCACCGCCGTGATGAACAGCGTCTTCGGCGTCCTGCAGACCCTGATCTCCACGACGGTCGGACAGCGCGTCATGCACGACCTGCGCACCGCCGTCTACACCCAGCTGCAGCGGATGCCGCTCGCCTTCTTCACCCGGACCCGCACGGGCGAGGTCCAGTCCCGTATCGCCAACGACATCGGCGGCATGCAGGCGACGGTCACATCCACCGCCACCTCGCTGGTCTCCAACCTCACCTCCGTCATCGCGACCGTGGTGGCCATGCTCGCGCTGGACTGGCGGCTCACGGTCGTCTCGCTGCTCCTGCTGCCCGTCTTCGTCTGGATCAGCCGGCGAGTCGGCCGGGAGCGCAAGAAGATCACCACCCAGCGCCAGAAGCAGATGGCCGCCATGGCCGCCACGGTCACCGAATCGCTCTCGGTCAGCGGAATCCTGCTCGGCCGGACCATGGGCCGCTCGGACTCGCTCACCAAGGCCTTCTCCGAGGAATCGGAGCGGCTCGTCGACCTCGAGGTGCGTTCCAACATGGCGGGGCGCTGGAGGATGTCCACCATCGGGATCGTGATGGCCGCCATGCCCGCCGTCATCTACTGGGCAGCCGGTCTCACCCTCCAGTCGGGCGCCACGGCGGTCTCCCTCGGCACCCTGGTCGCCTTCGTCTCGCTCCAGCAGGGCCTCTTCCGGCCGGCCGTGAGCCTGCTCGCCACCGGTGTCCAGATGCAGACGTCCCTCGCCCTGTTCGCACGCATCTTCGAGTACCTCGATCTCCGGGTGGACATCACCGAGCCCGAGAAGCCCGTCCGGCTGGAGAAGATCCGCGGCGAGATCGCCTTCGAGGACGTCACCTTCAGCTACGACGAGAAGAGCGGGCCGACCCTGAGCGGCATCGATGTGACCGTGCCCGCCGGGACCGGCCTGGCGGTCGTCGGCCCCACCGGATCGGGCAAGTCCACGCTCAGCTACCTGGTGCCGCGGCTGTACGACGTCACAGGGGGCCGGGTCACCATCGACGGCGTCGACGTGCGCGACCTGGACTTCGACACCCTCGCGCGTGCCGTCGGAGTGGTCTCGCAGGAGACCTACCTCTTCCACGCCTCGGTCGCCGAGAACCTCCGCTTCGCCAAACCGGACGCCACCGACGAGGAGATCGAGGCCGCCGCCCGCGCCGCCCAGATCCACGAGCACATCGCCGGGCTGCCCGACGGCTACGACACCCTCGTAGGCGAACGCGGATACCGATTCTCCGGGGGCGAGAAGCAGCGGCTGGCGATCGCCCGCACGATTCTCCGGAACCCGCCCGTGCTGATCCTCGACGAGGCGACGAGCGCCCTCGACACCCGTACGGAACACGCCGTGCAGCAGGCCATCGACTCCCTTTCGAAGGGCCGCACCACGCTCACCATCGCGCACCGGCTCTCGACCATCAGGGACGCGGACCAGATCGTCGTCCTGGACGACGGCCGCACGGTCGAGCGTGGCACGCACGAGGAACTGCTCGCGCAGGACGGACGCTATGCAGCCCTGATCCGCCGCGACAGCCATCCGGTCCCGGCTGCCACCTGAGGAGCGGGATCCGGCTGCGAAGCCACCGGCAGGTGCGGCATGATCCCCACGCATGAGAGCACTGCTCGGGGTGGAACTCCCCGGATACCGGCCCCTGGACAGCGACGCCGGCGCCCAGGGTGACGCCTGGGCCAACGACGACGGCGATGTGCTGTCCGTGTACTACTTCGCCCTGCCGCCCGACCTCCCGGCCGGCCTGGACGACGGCCCCGCGCTGCGGACCACCCTCACCCACTGGACCGCGCAGGCGGGCGGCGGACTCATCGAAGCGTCGGTGAAACGGCTCGGGGGCCTGCCCGCACTGCGGCAGATAATCAAGGTGCCACTGCCCCAGCAGCCCAGCGGGCAGGTGTTCATCGGCAGCTTCACGGTGCCCCGCCAGGCGTGCAGCACCGTGGTGAAGATCCAGGCACCCGAGCGCGGGATGACAGGGATGCGGGAAGCCGTCGTGATGGCCGAAGTCGGCCCCGACGCGTACTTCCGCCCACACCCCTACGCACCGGATGTGCGGGGCGGCCTTCCCTTCCATGCGGCGGACCATCTCCGCTGGGACTCGAAGTTCCCCGACCACCCGCTCAGCCGGGTGCGCCGTACGCTCGACGCGCTCACCGAGGGGGTCACGGTGGATCCGCGCTTTGCCGAACTGCCCCCGTTCACCGGACCCACCGTCAGGGATCCCCGGTCCTGACGGAGCGGACGCACGGAAGCGCCGCCGCTCCCGTGGGACGGGGAGCGGCGGCGCCGTGGTGCAGAAACGATCAGACGAGCCAACCCGCGAAGTGGACGACGCCGGCAAGCAGGCACCGGAGCGGGATCAGACCGGCACGCTGTCCAGCAGCCGGGTGACCGAGCGGACGGCCTGCCGGCCGGCGCGGTTGGCGCCGATGGTGCTGGCGGAGGGGCCGTAGCCGACGAGGTGGACGCGTGGGTCCCGCACGGCCCGCGTGTCCTCGACGCGGATGCCGCCGCCCGGTTCGCGGAGCTTCAGCGGTGCCAGGTGATCGACGGCCGCCCGGAAGCCGGTCGCCCAGAGGATCACGTCGGCGTCGACGGTCCGGCCGTCGGACCAGGCCACCCCGTCCGGCGTTATCCGCTCGAACATGGGGAGCCGGTCGAGCACGCCCTGCTCGCGTGCGCGCCGGACGGCGTCGTTGAGCGGCAGTCCGGTCACGCTGACCACGCTCTGAGGCGGAAGCCCGCGGCGTACGCGCTCCTCCACCATGGCCACCGCGGCCCGCCCCTCCTCCTCGCCGAACGGCCCGTCGCGGAACACCGGGGGGCGCCGCGTCACCCAGTACGTCTCCGCCGCGACCTCGGCTATCTCCATCAGGTGCTGGGTGCCCGACGCGCCGCCACCGACCACGACAACCCGGAGGCCGGCGAACTCCTCCGGCCCCGGATAGCCGGCGGTGTGCAGCTGCCGCCCCCGGAACGTCTCCTGACCCGGATAGCGCGGCCAGAACGGACGGTCCCAGGTGCCGGTGGCATTGATCAGGGCGCGCGTGGCGTACGTACCCTCGGAGGTCTCGACGAGCAGCCGCCCGGCCTCACCGTCGCGTACGGCGCTCACCTCGACAGGCCGGTGCACCTGCAGGCCGAAGCGGCTCTCGTACGCGTCGAAGTGCGCTCCGATCACCTCGGACGAGGGACGGCTGCCATCAGCGTCCCTCAGCTCCATGCCGGGCAGGGCGTGCATGCCGTGCACCTTGCCGTACGTGAGCGAGGGCCAGCGGAACTGCCAGGCGCCGCCGGGCCGGGGCGCGTGATCCAGCACGACGAAGTCCCGGTCGGGGCCGAGTCCGGCGCGGCGGAGGTGATAGGCGGCGGACAGCCCTGCCTGCCCGGCGCCGATGACGACCACGTCCAGCTCACGCGTCCCGAAGTTGTTCACGTTTCTACCAACCTTGGCCCGGCCCCGGATCTTCCCGGTGGGCGCGGCCCGTCCCGACGACGAGAGAATGGGGCCATGTCCGACACCTTTGCCACACACCTGCTGAGCGTCACCACGGGACGGGCCGAAACGGTCATGGACCTGACGGGCGACTGCACGCAGTTCCTGGACCGCGTCGCTCACGGACGGGACGGCCTGCTCAACGTCTTCGTCCCCCATGCCACCGCCGGGATCGCGATCCTGGAAACGGGCGCCGGCAGCGACGACGACCTCCTCACGGCGCTGCAGACCCTG
Organism: Streptomyces sp. NBC_01166; assembly: GCF_045039765.1. Taxonomy (NCBI): domain Bacteria; kingdom Bacillati; phylum Actinomycetota; class Actinomycetes; order Kitasatosporales; family Streptomycetaceae; genus Streptomyces; species Streptomyces sp. NBC_01166. The sequence continues at coordinate 1,217,305 of NZ_CP108613.1, read as the reverse complement.
CTCCCCGCCGACGACCGCTGGCGCCACCGCCACGGAAGCCCGGGCCACGGCCGCGACCACGTGCTCCCGGCACTGGTGCCGCCGCATGCCACCTTGCCGGTGATCGGGGGGAGGCTGGAACTGGGGACGTGGCAGTCCGTGTGTCTGGTCGATACCAACGGGGACAATGCCGACCGTCAGGTTCGGTTGAGCTTCTTTGGCTAGCGAGTTGCTTGGAGGGGACTGTAAAGGAGGAGTCCGGCCGCGCCAACTGAGTGGCGAGCACGGCTGCCTGCCGGTCCGCAGGTCACCGAGCGTGATCCACCTCTGGCGGGCTCCCAAGCCGTCAGGGGGCGTCTCCGGTCGTCAAAGCCCTCCGCGAGGGGCGGCTACCTCTGGTCCTTCTCCGCGATCACCGCCTCACCCGGCGCCGAAGCCCACTACCGGCGACGACGCGGGAACCACGCAGACTGGCACGCCGCCGCCCAGCGCAACCTCTTCGACCGCATGATCGGCCAGCTCTACCGCTGCCTCCAGCAGTGCCGTCCATGTGACGAGGCACTGGCCTTCCCGGCACAGACCGCCCAGGGCGGCACAGCGGCCGCATAGCCCAGTGCGCCTACTGGCGTGGGGACGTCACCCAGCGAGCGAAGCGCTGATCGGGGCCTGCATCCTCGCGCCAGCATCGCAGGACGGTTTCCTGGACGATGTCGAGGCGCTCTGTGGCGATGAGGCACGAGACCGGCTCCTGCCCGCCGGCGTCGGCCTCGAAGGCGACCACGTTGGTCGGCATCTCGCCGAGTTGACGAGTGACTTTCAGGAGCTCGTCGGGCGACGGGGATCGGAAGACCGGATCGCGAAAGCCGGACGGACAACTCACGAAGATCGGTTCGCTGAAGATCAGTTCCAGGCCGTGATGGTAGGTCAGGTCGTGGTCGGCGGCGAGCCTGAGCTGTCCGCCGTCCCAGGTGACGACGTCCCAGTCGCACCAGGACCCTTCGGGAAGCTGGACCGCAGTATGCGTTCCTTCGGCATCCACCGGCGGCCTCCTCATCCCGTTCGAACAGATCGACAGGCTACACAGCGGCTGCGAGCGTACGGCTTGACGAGTTAGGACCCTGAGGTGTCCGGATAGTTCGCAGTCGCGACAGCTTGGCTTGATAGCCTGTGTCGATGGACGAGGTGTTGGACGAGGGGCCGTTCTATCACGGCACGAAGGCCGAGCTGCAGGTCGGTGATCTCCTCACCGCAGGTTTCCGTTCTAACTACCGGCCCGAAATCGTGATGAACCACATCTACTTCACTGCGCTGCGCGACGGCGCGGGACTCGCCGCTGAACTCGCCGCCGGCGACGGGACCCCGCGAGTGTATGTCGTCGAACCGACCGGGGAGTTCGAGAACGATCCCAACGTCACCGACAAGAAGTTCCCTGGCAATCCCACCCGCTCCTACCGCAGCAGGGAACCGCTCCGGATCATCGGCGAGGTCACGGGGTGGACGCGACAGACACCCGAAGCTCTCCAGACGTGGCGAGACCGGCTGGCCGCAATCCGTCTGGACGACCGCGCCGAAATCATCAACTGAAGGTTGCCCGGTATCCGCTGGTCACAGTGAGATGATCTTGGTGTGGCCGGTGTGATAACGACGTCGGAGCCGTCCCGGACAGCCTCGTTCACCGGCTGAGCTCGCGCTGCTTCGGCAAGCCGGGCTCGAAGCTTGTCAGGGTGCCGCCGGCGCGGACCGCGCCGCGAACGAGCCGCGCACGCCGAGGATGAGCGGACCGAGGGCCTGGAGGTCGTTGACGCTGGCAGCGGAAACTCCGACCACCATCGGCAAGCCCTGCGGGTCCGTGAGTACGTGTACTGGAGCAGTGCCTCCGCCCCGTCGGCGAACCCGGAAGGCTGGAAGCACCGGCTCCACGAGCACCCACAAGCTGCCCGGCACGAGTCTCTGCGTCAGATGGCCTCCCATGAGAGCCAAGTGTCGATGATCTGTCGCCACCCCGACGCGTCCGGTGCCGGCATGGGGTCCGTCAGCTGGCTGCGCGCTTCGCCAGCAGGTCCAGAGCCTCCTGCGGGTGGGCCAGGATCGAGTTCGCTGGCTCCGCCGCGTCGTACATGTGCCCCCATCCGGCTGCGGCACTGTGACCGCCCGCTGCCCGGGCGGCTCGCAGGTCCAGTGGGGAGTCGCCGACGTACGCCAACTGTGTCGCATCGGTGCCGAGCTTGTCTGCGGCGAGCAGGATGCCGTCCGGTGCCGGCTTGGAGCGCTGGACCTGGTCCCCGCCAATGACGAGGTCGACCTCCAGACCCGCGGACTTCAGCAGCATCAAGGCCGCCCGGGTACTTGCCCCAGTGAACACCGCGCACACCCGCCCCTGGGTACGCAACGCGTCGAAGACCTCACGCACCCCGGGGTATAGGGCGGGTGCAGCGCTCTCCAGTTCCTGGTAGTAGAGGTCCATCTCGTCCGGTGCCAGTTGACGGCCGACGAGATGCTCCAGGATGACCTCGGGTGTTCCGCGCCAGTAGGCGCCAACGACCTCGGCCGCGTCGACAGACCGTCCGCCCAGTGCTTGCACGGTCTTCACGAACGCTGCGGGCACCACGACGCTGGTGTCCAACAGTGTGCCGTCCATGTCCCAGAGCAGCTCTTCGACAGTCATTCCAATATCTTCGACCCCGAGAAGCCGGTGATCAAGAGCCCGAACGCCAGCGGCCTCTTCGACGAGGCCGTTCCGGGAACCGCCGCGCAGACGCCTCCTCAGCACCAGGCCGAGGACGCCCCACGCGCCGAACAGCAAGGCGGTGACGCTCGGTGCGGCCACGACTCATCGGGTGAAGGAGCGCCTCAGCGGCCCTGAACGAAGAGCAGGGCCCGCTGCCGAACCTAGAGCTGGAGATTGTCGCTCTGCCGGGCCAGCGAACTGATGGCGAGGGCGATACCGACGTCCGGATGCCCATCTGGGGCCGATGCCGATAGCGGTCACCAGGCAGAGGGAGACCATGGCCCATTGGGCAGCTCGACGCGAGTATGCGCTGGTGATCCCTGGTCAGCGGCGGCCGGTGGCCAGGGTGACAAGGAACTGGCCGCCGCCCGGCTCGATGTCGGCGGTCACCGGCAGCCCCGGTACCAGTCGGGAGAACCGGTCCACCAGCCAGTCCGCCGCTTCTTGGGCGTCCTGCCTCGTCGGACAACGGCCCACCATCTCGCGGCCCCCCTTGCGCTCCAGCCTTCCGGCAACGGTGATCAGCGGCGCGGGCTCGACCACGTACAAGCGGTCCGGCCAGGCGATGACCACTTTGACAGCGCCCTTGCGGGTGTTACATCCGCGGTGTGCGAGCCGCTCGGCGACCTTGGCCTTCCGGTCGGCAGTCCGGCTGTCGACGCTGGGCCCCCGCGGGTCGTTCACCGACTCGTCGGGGTCGACCGCTTCGTCACACACCCAGCACCGCCAGCCGTCGCGCTCGGCCACATCATCAAGGAGACTCATCCGAGCAAACTAGCCTGCCCGGCCGCCACCCCGCGCACCAGGGCCCCGGCGAGGTTCTCAACACCGGCCGACGATGCTGCAACGCCTGGCAGCGCCCCGGGCTCTTCAGGGCGTCGCACCTTCAGTGTTGCGGCGCCCTCTTGTTGGCCTTCTCCTGCTGAGCTTTGTTCGTGACCTCTCCTGTTTTCTTCGCTTGGCCAGGCGGCCGGTGGGGCGCGGCGGTCGGTGTGCCGCCCTGCGTCGTCGCCGCAGATGTGGCTGGTGCGGCTTGCGCCGCCTTCCCTGATGAGCTGTGCACGCCTGCACCGATGGCGGATTCCCTTTTCTGGCCTTGAGGATCAGGGCGGAAGGCTTGTCCGTCAGTGTGCCGAGGGGACATGCCGGCGGAGTCGGTGGGCTCAGAGGGCGGCGCCGCCGTGGGTGTGGTGTCGGACTTCTTCCGCCCCGCGCTGCCCGAGGGACCCGCCTCTCCTGCGGGGGCGGCGCCCGTAGCCCTGGTCGCGCTTCGGTCACTGCCTTGTGGCGCGGAGCTGCCGGTGATGGAGAGGGTGGCTGCCGTGACGGCGGCGAGTGCGATGGTCGCGCCCGCCATGAGGGTGCGACCCCGCGCAGGCGTGGTTCGGGGAGCGGCCCGTTTTTCACGGGGCATCGGATTCGTGTGCGTGTGCTCGGTCGTCTGCGATGTTCCTGGGCTGCCGATGAGACTGGTGGCGGGCGCCGACGGCCCGGGTGCGAGGTGTGCCTCGTCGGCCAGCGCCGTCAGGGCATCCGCGCAGTGACGGGCCGTCGGACGGTTCTGTTCGTCCAGGTCGGTCATGTCTCGCAGCAGAATGCTCAGTTGTTCCGGCAGCCATTGAGGCAGGACGGGGCGTCGGTGCAGGCGTGCGATCGCGGCTTCAAGGGGGCCACCGTCGTACTCGAGCCTGCCTGTGAGGCATTCGAGGAGCACCAGACCGAGGGCGTATATGTCGGCGGGCCGGCCAACAGGCTCGCCGAGGACCTGTTCGGGAGAGAGGTAAGCCGCGGTGCCGATGAGGGTGCCGGTCGTGGTGTGGGAGGTGGCGTCCAGCAGCCGGGAGATGCCGAAGTCGGCAAGGTGGGGCCGGTTCCTGGCATCCAGGAGAACGTTGGACGGCTTGACATCTCGATGGATGATTCCAGTTTCGTGTGCGTGAGCCAATCCATGAGCAAGGTCCGCGCCGATTGCAGCAGTCGCTTCGGGTGGCAGCGGTCCCTCAGCGATGCGGGCCTTCAGCGTGTCACCTTGGATCAGTTGCATGACCAGGAAGGCGCGTCCATCGTGCTGCCCGGCGTCGTAGGCGGTGACAAGGCCAGGATGGTGCAGCCGGGCCAGGATCACCGCTTCGCTGTGCCAGGTCTCCTCCATGCCGATGTCGGCGTGGGGACGGAAGATCTTGACCGCGACCGGGCGACGCAACCGCAGATCGAAACCTCGGTGGACATCCGCAGCACCGCCTGAGCCGAGGAGCTCGTCCAGACGGTACCGGCCCCCCAGCACCTCGGCGGAGCACCGGGAAGCTGTGGCCTGAGCAAAGTCGCGAAGCCTCATTCCCTCTCCCACTGCATCGAAGGGCCGATGCCCTTGGCGAGCCGCGACCGACGCACCTGGGGACGCGGGTACCCGCCAAGAGGTGGAGTACCCCACCTTCTCGCCGGGAGAGGCGCTCCAGACTGACACCGGAGCCATCGACTGATCAGCTCGGTACTCGGAAAAGCCCCATGCGCCACACCCCACCGGCCTGGTGTACGGTTCCGACCCTGTTATGGCCCTCCGGTCGCCAACCGACACGGCAGGCGGAGTCCCTGCCATCGCCGGTCCGGAAGCGTATGCAGGAGGATCCGCAGCCCGGACGGCTCACCGGAGCGCCGTGGGAGCCGAGTGGGCCGGAGCACGGCACCGCTGGGGTCGAGAAGCTGTCGGCCGATGCGCACTGTCGGACAGCCGCAATGGCGCGGCCGGAGTGCGCCTGTGACTGTTCGTGAACGCTCCAGATGCCCGAAGGGGTGCTTGGCGAGGCCCCCTACCTGCGTTGACCTGCAACTATCTTCAATCCCGCTTAACGCATCACCTTCTCGATGAGGTGCCACGTGGCGGGTGGGATCGAGTGCCTTGGCGATTGCTTTAACGGAGTTTGATGGATACGAACGTCGACAATAAGGGCCGTCAGGTGCGGTTGAGCTTCTTCGGATAGCGGGTCGGACGGCGTGAGTCCGCGCACCCATCCGCCTCCGCAGGTGAGGGGCGTTACTCCCGCTCCCGCCCCGCATCGGGCGAAGAGCCGGAAGCCGCGTTCCCGACTTCCTCATTCGTCCGGAACCGAAAGCGGCCACGACCAGACCACATCAGCGGCGTCCCGTTCTCTGACGATCCGTCGGTAGCGTGATGCTTCACGTTTCGTTCCCGGGTTGAGCGGGCGGTACCGGACCCAGTCCATCGGGATGATGTGGAGGGCCAGGGATTCCGACGCGCGTGGCTGATCGACCGAGTGCGCGAGCACCACGGCAAAGCGCTGGATGCACCACAGGCACTCCCAGGGCGGTCCGGTGACGACGGCTCCGGTGTCAGCGAGCTTCCGGCCGTACCCGTCCTCGGTATCGAGCTCCATTTCCGCATGAAAGTCATCGCCTCCGAAGAAGTGGACGCAGCTGCGCTGCAGGCTGCGCCTCATGTCCGACAGGCGGACGGCCGCTCCGGAATCGTCATCCTTCTGCAAACGGGCCACCGCGAGCGGGAAGATCGCGTACTTGCCCCGGTCGATCACGGGGAAGCCGAGGTCTGTCCACCGGGGAGATTTCTCGGAATGCCTGCGGCCGAGAACCCGTTCAAGCGCGTGCATGACTGACAGGCCGTCCGAGATCCGATGCCAGTCCTGTTCGTTCCCGGTCACGAGTCCCCAGTCCCAACTGCGGGATGATTCCGTGCGATGCCGGGCCCTTTGCTGAAGTCCTCCACGACCACCTCACCGAGGCGGACCGGCGCGACCTTTCCAAAAGCGGTCAACGATCTCCATCTCCTCCACTCGGGCTTCTGTCCACCTGCCGAAGCCTGCGCAGGGGCACGCGATGCAGCCGAGGACCGATCGAACGAACGCGCTCACGACGCCGCGTGCGGCCAGATCTACGTGATGTTTCAACGGCCCGGGAAGAGACCGGCCGTTTCCTCGGGCACCAGTCGCTCTGAGCGCCTCCTGTACCGGAGTTGAGGAAGTGATGACGCGGCACACGACGTCGCCTGCCAGCAATGTCCTCAAGCCGAAGCCACCGCAGTCGAGCCGATGCACAGCCGCCGGCACCTCGACCGCCGCACGGGATGCCCGGCCTTGCGTGGTACCGCCGTCTCAAGTTCCTGTGTTTCCCGGGTAATTGGGGGCAACCGTAGAGTGAGCCGGTCCATTCGGGGTCGGGTCGCACGACGATCGCTCGAAGGAGAGGCACATGACGACGCAGTATGGCAACCGACCGACCGGGCAGCAGCCCCACGGTGCACCGCAGCGCACCGCCGGCGGCAATGTGCTGAGCATCATCGCGATGGTGCTGGGCGTGATCTCACTCCTCTTCCTGCCGATCGTCTTCGGCGTGGTGGGCCTGATACTTGCCATCATCGCCAAGACCGTCCGGCACGAGCGACTCGCCGTGCCCGCCATCGTGGTCAGCGCTGTCGGCCTGATCGGCGGCATGGTCCTCGGCGCTCTGCTGGCCTAGCGCCTGAACCGAGCCGGCACCGGTACTCATCGGCCGGTTGCTGTGCCGTACCGATATGGTGCGGGACAGCAACCGGCCGAAGTACGCGAAGACTCTGGCCACGTCATGTCGCTGGGTGTGGCCCCGGTCGGTGACCAGCTCCCTCGCTCGCCCGGACCATTCAGCTCTCGCGAACCGAGCGCGGCCAGCTGTACCGAGGCGCAGGCCGCCAGCCGTCCCAGGACGGACGATCAGTGCCGCCGGCCGCCGGACGCAACCTCGCCCGTACGCCCTTCGGTCACGGCGCCGCGCACGCCTCGATGTTTCCGCTTCGGTCCGAGCGCGGACAGGGCGCCTTCGATGCATAGACCGCCCTGTCCCGCCGGATCAGGTCCGTCCGGGAGAACAACGGCCTGTGAAATGCGAAGTCCCGACCCCAGGCCGGCCGAAGACCGGCCGGCCCGGGTCGCGAGGAGGCCGGGCAGCGGTCAGACGGCGAGTGCCTCCTTCGCTTCGGGGCGGGACTCCGGGTCGTACCGGCGCAGGCCTACCAGGACGAGTGCGCAGGCGGCGACCACGATGGCGGCGCCGACGTAGAGCTGCGTCGCGGAGGCTCCCGTGTCCTTGAGCATGCCGGCGATGGTCGGGGACAGGATGGCGCCGATACGTCCCATCCCGAGCGCCCAGCCCATGCCGACGCTGCGGACGTTGGCCGGGTAGAGCGGCGGACCGACGGTGTACGCACCGGCGATGCAGCCGTTGATCAGGGCGCCGACGACGACACCGATGCCGAAACCGAGCCACAGGGTCGAGGTGCTCAGGATGAAGACGATCATCATCGCGGCCGAGAGCAGGGAGAACCCGATCAGCACCACCCTCGGCGTACGCACCCGGGCGGCGACGCCGTAGAGGACCGAGCCGACCGTGCCGCCGATCGAGATCGCCATTCCGGCGGTCACCGCCGCGCTCTCCGAGAGGCCCTCCTCGACCAGGAGCGTGGGGGTCCAGCTGTTGACGAAGTAGAAGCCGAACATGATCGTGATGAAGGTGAGCCAGAGCAGGATGGTCGGGGTCATCAGTTGCTTGAGCCAGCCCGAGCCGGCCCGCCCGGTGTCCGCCCGGGTGGCGGCCGCCCGGTCGAGGTCGGTGTCGGTGACGGCCTCCATCCGCATCCGGGCCAGCGTCCGGTTGATCCGTTCCAGCGCACCGCTCGGACGGCGCTGCTCGAGAAATGCGACCGACTCGGGGAGGACGACGGCGATCACTATCAGGGCCAGCAGGGTCCCCACGCCACCGGCGTGGAAGACGATCCGCCAGTCGCCGCCCAGGGCGGCCTTCGCCACCAGGCTCGCCGCGGTGGCACCGAGCCCGTAGCCGGCGGTGTAGATACCGATGGCGAGACCACGGTTCCTGGCGTTGGAGAACTCGCTGGCGATCACGTTGGTGCTCGCCAGGATTCCGCCGACCCCGAGGCCGGTGACGAGACGGAAAATGCCCATCACCGTCGCCGACGGCGCCATAGCCGCGCCGAACATGCCGATCGTGCAGAGGGTGAGGCTGATCAGGATCAGGGGCCGCCGGCCGATGACATCGGCGAAGGGCGCGAGCAGCATCGAGCCGATCGCCATCCCGATGAGGCCGACCGAGACCAGCAGCCCGAACTGCGAGCCGCTGAGCGCGAACTCCTCGGTGACCGACGGCCCCGTGAAGGCGACCGCCATGACATCGAAGCCGTCCAGGCAGTTCATGAAGGTGCAGAGCGCGACGATCAGCCATTGGTAGCCGCTCATCGGTGTCTGCGATATGCGTGCAGCGATGCTCATGGGTGTCCAGGTGGTGAGGGATCCGGGCGTACGCGGTGCTGCACCGGGTCAGGTGAGGTGGAGGGTGAGGACGGCGGGGTCGTCCGAGCCGCTGTCGGCTGCCACTGCTCGGGAGACGCAGAGGCACAGGCGGCCCGAACGCTCCTTCTGCGGCCCGCTCAGGAAGACGTCGCGGTGGTCGATGGTGCCGGTGGAGTCGACCACCTTCGCCAGACACAGCCCGCACTCGCCTTTGCGGCAGTCCGAGAGCGTCCCGACACCGGCCGCCTCGAGGGCATCGAGGATCGACGTGTCGGCTGCGACGGTGATCTCCCGGTCGAGCTGAGGAAGACGCACCACGAACTCCTCGGCCGGGTGCCGGCCGCTGGAACCGAAGGTCTCGAAGCGCAGGTTGGTTGCCGGCAGGTCGTGTACGGCCCAGCTCTGCGAGACGGCGTTCATGAGCCCGATCGGGCCGCACATGTAGAGCTCGGTGCTCGCCGCGGCGGGCGTCCGGGGGATCTCGGCGACGAGGTCGTCCACCGCCAGCGGAGTGCCCTCGTCGACGACGTGGACACGGACTCTCTCGCCGTGCTCCGCGACCAGTTCGTCGAGGTACGCCATCACGACGCGGCTGCGACCGGCGAACACCAGCGTGTAGTCGGCACCGCGTCGCCGTAGGGCGGAGGCCATCGCCACCAACGCGGTGACGCCGATGCCACCGGCGACGAGTACGTAGCGGGTGGCCCCGACCGCGAGGGGGAAGTTCTGCAGCGGACCGGTGACGGTCAGCTCGTCCCCGGCCTCCAGCCGGTGCATCGCCGCCGAGCCACCGGACGAGGTGGGGGAGAGCTGCACGCTGAGGGTCAGCCGGCGGCCGCCGTCCTCGGAGCGCACTACAGAGTAGGAACGCACCCGGCGGGCGCCGCCCCCGATCTCCACGTCGATGTGCGTGCCTGGCGCGGCGTGCTCGGGCTGCTCGGGGGCCAGGACGATGCGGCGGACGCCGACAGCGGCGTCGGACACCTCGACGACCCGGGCCCGCTGCCAACGAAGCCGGGTCTGCACCGCCACTTCAGGCCCCCTGACCGGCGGCGGGCACGGAGGAGGGACGCCCCTCGGCCGCGATCATGCGCTCGAGTATCCGGCGTACCCACATCCCGCCGGCATCGATGTTGAGGCTGTAGAACTCGTGGTCCGGGTTGGCGTCGATGGCGCGCTGCTGGGCGCAGAGCATGTCTTCGTCCTCGCCGAAGACCCCGTGCACCGCCTGGCGCAGCTGGGTGGTGATGGTCTGGCTGTCCAGGCAGTAGTCGCGCATGAACGCCCAGAAGTAGTGGGAGGTGCGATCGGTCTCGGGAGTGATCGTGTTCATCACGTATCCGTTGACGCCCTGGCTGCGATCGCCCTCGGGCGCACCCGTGCCGGCCTTCGCCACACCGACGTCTATGCGGATCGTGGCCGGTGCCTCGAACTTGATGATCTGCCAGCGGTCGACCTTGCCGGAGAAGCCCGGGTACTTGTCGCGCATGTTCTTCAACCAGAACGGAGGGGCGTCGATGTCGCGCATCCATCGGGCGACGGTCACCGTGTCGCCCTCGTGTGTCACGTCGAACTCGGCCTCCGACAACTCCTCCTGGCCGATGCTCGAGGAGTGCACGAACTCCTCGTGGGTGAGGTCCATGAGGTTGTCGAGGACGAGCTGGTAGTTGCATTCGGCGTGGATCGTCCTGCCGTCGCCGGCCCACGCCGGATCATCCATCTGATGCATGTCGGGCACGGTGGTCGGATCGGCCAGGTCCGGATCGCCGACCCAGACCCAGAGGTACCGGTAGCGTTCGACGAGGGGGTACGAGGGGACCACCGCGCTGGGGTTGATCGTCTCCTGCGCGGGCATCCCTGTGCAGCGGCCGGTCGAGTTGTACCGCAGACCGTGGTACGGACACTGCAGCTCGTCGCCGAGGATCCTGCCCTTCGACAGCGGAGCGAGCCGATGCCAGCAGGCGTCCGCGAGGGCCACCGCGCGGCCCTCCGAGTTGCGCCACAACGCCAGCGGTACGCCCGCGACCGTGCGGGCCAGCGGCTGCCGGGCGGTGACCTCGTAGTCCCAGGCAGCGACGTACCAGGCGTTGCGGGGGTAGTTGAAGATCTTCGCCGCTGCGGTGGTCGGTGGTGCGGTGTCCGGCGGGGGAGAGACGGAGAGGGACATAGGAACTCCCTATGGAGAGAGGTATGTGTTGCGCGGGTCACAAACTAGCTATGGATATAGTGAGTGGCAAGGGTGTGTACCTTGATCAGTCCGGAAGGGGAGGTAGTGCCTTGTCCCTGCGGTACGCGCTGACCGCGCTGCTCACCGGTCGCCCGATGACTGGGTACGACATCTCGAAGAGCTTCAGTCGCTCGGTGGCCCATGTCTGGCACGCCCCGGACTCGCAGATCTATCCCGAGCTCAACCGGATGGAGCGCGACGGGCTGCTCACCTCGGTCGAGGTGCCCTGGGGCAAGAAGGGGACGAAGAAGGAGTACCACGTCACCGCCGCCGGCCTCGCCGACTTCCGGGCGTGGATGAGCTCCCCGTTGACGCCTCAGCGGCAGCGCGACCCGGCGTTCCTGAAGGCGGCCTACTTCGACTTCGCCGACCCCGCGTCGGTGCGTGAGCAGCTCACGCAGCAACAGGTGTACTGGGAGGAGCAATTGAGCATGCTCGAAGGCACCCGGGCCGCGCTCGTCGACCGCACTCACCCCACCCTGGCCGCCCGCCTGTCCAAGCTGGCCGAGCGGGAGGCCGAGCTCGCGGTGCGCTACAAGGTGTACGCCTACGACGGGCTCATCGCCCGCGCCCGAACCGAGCTGGCCTGGATAGCGGACGGATTCGCCCTCGTCGACGAACTGCACGACCTCCGACCGGAATGACTTCCATCAGCGCTGTGCGCCCAGCCGACTCTTCGCGCAGTCGCATGGTCGCCCTATAGTTGGCCTTATGAGCCGCTGGACGGATTTGACCGGGAAAGCGTCCGGGGAGGACTACGCCGCACGTTTCGCCACCCTGGCCCGTAGTGGAAAGAACGTGCACGGCGAGGCGCAGTTCTGTGCAGCTCTCGTGCCTGTCGGAGCGAGGGTGCTGGACGCCGGTTGCGGAACCGGACGCGTCATGATCCGGCTCGCGGAACTCGGGTACGACTGTGTCGGGGTGGATCTGGACGCGTCGATGCTGGCAGTGGCGCGGAAGGAGGCGCCGGGACTGCCCTGGTTCCGGAGCGACCTGGCGGAGTTCGAGCCGGCCCGGCTCGGCATCGCCGGAGACTTCGACCTTGTCGTCGCTGCGGGCAATATCTTCCCTTTGCTTGCCCCCGGCACCGAGTCCACGGTGGTCGAGCACCTGGCCGCGGCACTGCGTCCGGGCGGCCTGCTGGTCGCCGGCTTCGGCCTCGACGAAGCCCACCTGCCGGTGCCGCCCAGCCTTACGCTGTCGGACTACGACGACTGCTGCGCAGCGGCCGGGCTCACCCTCGTCGACCGGTTCGCCACCTGGGATGCCGACCCTTACGACGACGGCGGTTACGCCGTCAGCGTCCACCGTCGATGAGGGCGTACTGGACGTCTTGACTGCCGTGTCCATCAGGCGGGTCGGCGACCACTGGGCACCGTGGGCAATTCTCTGGCAGGCACCGTGCTCAGTGGTACGCCCATTCCGGAGGAAAGAGGCTCAGTGCTCGCAGAGGGAGAATTCTCGTTCGTAGAGCTGCTCGTTGTGCTCGTCGACGAAGAACTTGCGTTCCTGCATGAGCTGTTCGCGGTAGCTCCTGGCTTGTTCAAGAGTCATGGTCGAGGTGCCTGACCACGGTTGTTGCGGTGGCACATCAGAGGTCGAGACGATGTTTTCCGACGGGTCGACCAGGAAGAACGCGAGAATCTTGCGATGTCCCGGGCGGCTGGGATCCGTGAGGCGGAACGAGCCGACGCGGTGTTGCAGCATGTTCGGGAAAGCCAGGCAGCGGCCCGCTGGGGTGGTGGCCGACCCCAGCGTCTGATTCAGTGCGTCTTCGTCCTCCAGGCCGTAGACCTCCCGCAGACCGTTGTCGTCGTTCTGTTCGTAGCGCGGGTCGTCGAGCGCCGACCGGAAGCTCAGCCGGCTTTCGGTGATGTTCTCGCTGTCCCAGTAGTAGATGCCGGTCGACACGATCCGCTCGTTCAGCATTCCCTCGACATGCCACGAACCGCCGGTGTACTCAGGCTTTTCCGGGGTGAGGTGAATGGTGGCGAGCTTGACGATGACCTGGAGACCGCGACCGCGCAGGTCGACTCGGGCGGATCCGTCGGGCAACACGGGCGGCGTGAAGGACGGCGCGTCCGGGATGACCGGGCGGCGGTTCTCCCACCAGTCGTCCTGGGCCTCCTCCCATGCACGAAGGGCTTCTGCGTAGGCCCCGTCATCACCGTAGGAGGACTCGTCCGGGTACTCCGGCTCCGAGTCGTACCATGCGAAAGGATCAGCCTCGATCCGCAGGGGCCGCGGATGGCGCAGGTCGGTGAGCACGTTCTCGAACAGAGGACGCAAGCGCGCGAACAAGTCCGGCAGGACGGATGCCAGTTCGTGATGCGCTTCGGGGTGGACGTTGTTGACGTACGAACGGAAGACCACATTGCCGTCGGAACTGACATCGACGTCCGTGGGAAGCCACTGGAATTTCTCCGAGAACTCGTATTTCGAGTAGCGGTCCGTGGGGTTCTGCCAAGCCCGCTCGGGCGCCCCGCTCACCTCCCTCACCAGACAGAACAGCGAGGGATGAACCAGATCCATCACCTGACCGTCGGATCCGGGATGCCAGTCCTTTTCTGCTTCGGGGACCTCTTCCAGAACGCGAACCGCCTCGCGCAGCCGGGACCTGAGCTTGTCGTCGACCAATGTGTCCGACTGCCAGACGCCGTCGACGGCCGACACTTCGATGCCGGTCCGTCCGTCCCGCAGTGCCGCGTAATGCACGAGTTCGTCAAGCACGTAACGAACCTGCGCTTCGGTGAGCCCTTGGGCGACGGCTTCTTGCGTCCACCTGGCGACGATTTCGGCATCGTTCATCTTGTCGAACCACCCCGGCTTCGCCCGGATGTGCGAGCTGCACCGCATCATCTGGAGTTCCCGCAGCGTACGAGGCGTCGCGAACGATATGGAACGGGAAGCATGAAAGGGCAGCGGGAAGGCAGACATGCCAGTCGATTCTCTTGGTCCTACGGGTCGGTGTGCGGTGGCGGGAAGGATACTTCAGCAGACCGACACCGCAGCCGTGGTCTCCGTCATCGCCGGTCCGGGAGCACAACCCGCACGGTCCGGAGCCCGGACGGCTCAGCGAAGCGCCGTGGGAGACCGAGCCGCTCCAATCGCCCTGCGTGATCTCCGACCGGGTGCGTTCCGGTCAGAGATGCTTCGAGAGGTCGGCCTTCAGCCAGACCGAGGCGGTGGTGACAAGCATGTTCAGCGCATCGTTCACGGAAACGGAAGCGTTGTCGCTGACGATGTGCAGACCAAGGCCGTCCTCCATGGCCAGCAACGCTTCCGCGAGAGCGCGTGCGGACATCTCCGCGCGGAACTGCTTGGCTGCCAGCCCGCTGTCGATGATGCTCTCGTAGAGCATGATCTCCCGATCCCAGAGCGACGTCATCAGAGCGGCGTGCTGCTTGCTCCGTGTGGCGAGACCGTGCAGCTCGTACAGCATGCCGCAGATCTGGTCCTCAGGGCCCGAGGGAAGTCCCGACTCGAATGCCCTGACCAGTCGCCGCGAGGGGTCGACCACCCTCGACATGGCCTGCATGCGGTGATCCACATACCGGTTGACCAGTGCCCGGTGCACGTCGTACACCAGGTCGTCCGTCTCCGGATAGTGGTAGAGCACCGAGCCGGGTGACATTCCTGCCCTGGACGCGATCTCCCGGATGGTGAGAGCGGAGAGCCCGAGCTCCGCGATGCACTCCTCGGCCGCCTTGACCAGCTGCTTCTTGCGCTCTTCCGAACGAACCCGACGTGCCACAGGTGGTTCCTCTCGACAGCAACGATCCTGGTCACCAGACGTATGACGCAGGCATCGACGCCCTCACAGGCTATCGGCCCCCTACCCGACATCAAGCTCTTCGGTCATGCACTCTACTGCACAGGCGTTCAAAGATTCAGTCGCCCTCGGACTCCTGCTGCAGAGGCTCCCGGGTCTGCGGCCGAACTGGTGATCAAGTGCGTTCGGGTGACACGAAAGTGCAGTTCAAGCCCATGGTGCGACGGAGGGGGACCGCTGTGCTACGCCCGCCGGCGGGCGGACTCCCCTTGACACCCAACTGCCGACTGATGAACGCTGACGCAACTTCGACCGGGCCGATGTGCCCCGTCGAGGCGGGGTGAGGGCTTACGGGGGCAAGCCAGAGGCGGTGTGCTGTCGTCTTCGGCTCGGAAACCGGTGTTCATCGACCTGCAGGCGCGAGACCACGACGCAATGCAACTGGTGAGAGGGACGGGACATGGGTGAAGAAGACATCCTGCGGCAGCTGACGAAGGACCGGCTCATGGAGGAGGCGGTCAAGAACACCGGACTCTCCGACTTCGGTGAGCCCGGATTCGAGGAAAGCCTCGAAATCCTCCTCGAATCGCTGCGCAGGACCGCCGGTGACCTGGGCCCCTACGGCAGGACGTGCGCGCTCGGCATGCCCCTGGGCGCTCTGGAGAACCGTCTGCACCTCGCCGAGAACGCCCGGTCACACCCGGATATCGCACGGACGGCCATCCACGAACCGGTCTTCATTCTTGGATTGCCCCGGAGCGGGACCACGCTGCTCCACAACTTGTTGGCCGTGCACCCCGCCCTGCGCGCCCCCCTGTTCTGGGAACTCCAGTCTCCGGCCACCCCCCGGGGCGAGGGGCGGGAAGACCTCATCGCGAAGTGCCGGGCAGGGCTGGAAGTGCAGCACGAGAAGACCCCGAGCTTCCGTTCCATCCACGCGCAGTCCCCCGAAGGGCCGGAGGAGTGCAGCTGGCTCCTCATGAACGAGCTGCGCAGCTTCCTCTTCCTGTTCTGCTTCGACGTGCCGGAGTACGGCGAATGGCTTGCCTCCGCCGACATGGAACGCGCGTTCCTGTCTCACCGGTCACAGCTCCAGCACATCCAATGGCGGCGTCCCGGGGGGAATTTCGTCCTCAAGGACCCCTATCACGCGCTGTATCTGAACGAGATCAACAAGGTGTACGGCGACGCACGGTTCATCTACCTCCACCGTGACCCCGCCGAGGTGCTCGGTTCGCTCTGCAGTCTGCTGGAGAGCGTGCGCAAGCTGTCCTACGAGAACCAGCCGGTCCACACGTACGGTGCGCAACTTGCCTCGCTGATAGAGCAGCTGATTCGCGCACAGCAAGCCTTCCGGCAGGCGAACCCGCTCGACGGCAGAGCCCTGGACATCAGCTACACCACGCTCTCAGCCGACCCGGTGGCCACTGCCTGCACGATCTTCGAATTCCTGAAACTGGACGTCACCGCCGACATCGAGCAGCGCCTCACGGCCTATGTCGGGGAGTTCAGTCAGCACAAGTACGGCGTTCACCGGTACTCGCTGGACAGGTTCTGCGCGGACGAAGCGAGGGTCGCGCGTGAACTGCGTGACCTGGCGGCCGAGGACCCGGTCGGGAGCTTCCGGTGAACAGCACGGCCCCGCCGGAGTCCCGTCGTCTCGCGTCGGGTGCGGCTCGGATCGAGGAGCGGTGACCGTGCTGCGAGGGCGTACGGAAGGCGGCGCTTCAGTGTCCCGGCGACCGCGGGACCCCGGAGCCGGGCTCCTGCGGAGCGCCTCCGGGTCGGGCGTGGCCGGATTCCCGTACCAACTGGTCGCGACCGATCTGGACGGGACGCTGCTGCGTTCCGACGACACGGTGTCGGATCGTACACGCGCCGCGCTCGCCGGTGTGGCGGCGGCGGGCGCGGCGCACATCGTGGTGACAGGACGGTCCGTGCCGTGGACCCGGCCGATCCTCGACTACCTGGACTACCGGGGCATAGCGGTGTGCGGGCAGGGCGCTCAGGTCTTCCACGCGGGGGAGCAGCGGCTGATCACATCCGTCACGCTCGACAGGCGGACGGCCGCGTCGGCTCTGTCGAGGATCGAGGCCGTGACCGGCCCCCTGGCCATGGCCGTGAGCAGGGACGGGCTCGAGGGCGAGGTCATCGCCACACCTGATTTCCGCAGGCCCGGCGAAGGTGAGGAGACGGCGCACCCACTGCCGTACGTGGCCATGGTGGAGCCGTCGGATCTGTGGGCGGCGCCGTTGAACAAGATCTACATCCAGCATCCGGAGTTCGACGACGACCGGCTCGCCGATGTGGCGCGGCGGACGGCGGGTGATGTGGTCGGGGTGATGATGGCCGGCGCGGGTGTGGTGGAGCTGCTGCCGCCGGGTCTCACCAAGGCGACGGGGCTTTCCCTGGCAGCACGCGAGCTCGGAGTGCCGGCCGCGGGCGTGATCGCCTTCGGGGACATGCCGAACGACATCCCGATGTTCGAGTGGGCGGCGCGCGGGGTGGCGATGGAGAACGCGCACACCGGGCTGAAGGCAGTGGCGGACGAGGTCACCGCCTCGAACGACGCGGACGGGATCGCTGTCGTGCTCGAACAGTTGTTCGCGGGCTTCGCCGGCTGAGGCAGGAAAAGCGGCAGCGCCGCACCGTGGGAGTCGCCGCGGCGAGACGCTGCCGCACCTGGCCGTGCACCGCCGTGGCGGTGAACGTCACTCGCAAAACCGTGGATTCACAAGTTTTCCTGTTCAACTGTTCAAAGTCACGGACGGCGCGCATCGCGCCCGTTGTTCAGTGGGTGGACACCTCTAGCATGATGTGTGCGTGACAAACGTGCAGGTCAACTGGGATAAAAGCTGCCATGTGATGCAGTTCGGCCCGGCCGCAACCTGATAGGTCGTTGACAGTGCTTCACCGTTGATAAACACTTGTGCAACACGAAGCGGCTGATGATCACTCACTGATCCGCGTGCCACCCACGCAAACAGCGCGGCCCCACGAGGCGGTGAGTGCATGTGTCGTCAGTGTCCGACGCTGTCGGTCCGGGGGTCTCTGACGCGTTGAGAACGCGGCCCCGGCAGCGCCTGCCCATGACCAGGGGGATTCGTGGCGCCTGAACTCATCTGTCGACACGCACGGCGGATATCTCCGTGATTGTTGTGCTGATCCGCGTTTTCAGGACATTAGTTCGCACCAAGGGGCTTTGATGACTGACTCTCCACCTCCCGTGCTCGATTGGGCCACGGCCTCGCCCGAGGCGCGGGCGCGCCTGTTCAGACCTGCTCGCCCGGCCGACGACCACGCCGGTGATGCCTTGCTGGCCGGCATCCAGCAGCTGATCGAGGACGTCCGTACGCAGGGGGACGCCGCCCTGCTGCAGGCGCTGAAGCAGTTCGACCGCATCGACCTGACGCAACAGCACATCCGGGTGAGCGCAGAGGAGTTCGCGGAGGCACGGGCCTCGCTCGACCCGGCGACGACGGACGCCATCCGCGTGGCCATCGCCCAGGTCAGGGCCTTCAGCGAAAGGGAGCTGGAGCACGCTTCCTGGCAGGAGCGGGCGGACGGCACGCTGCTCGGGGTCACGGCACGGCCGCTCGACAGCGTGGGACTCTTCGTCCCCTGCGGAAAGGGCTCCTTCCCCTCGGTCCTGGTGCAGATCGCCACGCCCGCCGTCGTGGCCGGCGTGCCGCGCATCGCCGTCGCGGTGCCGCCCGTCGCGGGCACCGCGGGCGAGGTGGACCCGGCGGTCCTCGTCGCCGCGCAGGAGCTCGGAATCGACGAGGTCTACCGCGTCAACGGGCCGGCCGGGATCGCCGCGCTCGCCCATGGCACCGAAACCGTCCCGCGCGTGGACAAGATCGTCGGCCCCGGCAGCCCCGCGGTGGCCCTGGCGCAGCGTGAAGTCCAGCGCAGCGGATGCCTGGTCGAGGTCGGCTACGGCCCCAGCGACTCCCTGATCGTCTGTGACGACCAGGCACGTCCCGAACTCCTCGCCGCCGACCTGCTGAACGAGGCCGAGCACGGCATGGACTCGTCCGCCGTACTCGTGGGCACGGACGCGTCCGTGCTGTCACGGACCGCCGAGGAGGTGGTACGGCAGGCGGCCATGCTGCCCGAACAGCGCCGCCGCTACGCCCACAGCTCCATCTACGACAACGGAGGCATCGTCCTGGTGCGCTCGTTGTCCGAGGCCATGGACATCGGTAACGACTACGCGCCCGAGCACCTCCAACTGGCCGTGGCGGACCCCGAGTCGCTGCTGCCGCTCGTACGCCACGCCGGCACCGTCCTGCTGGGGCAGTGGACCACCTTCGCCGCGTCGAACTTCGCGATCGGGACTCCGGCCACGCTGCCCACCAACGGCTTCGCGCGTATCACCAGCGGCGTGACCACGGCGACCTATCTGAAGCGCATCGCCGTCGCGGGGCTGGATCGCGCCGCGTTCGCCCGGATCGCGCCGACCGTGACAGCGCTCGCCACCCACGAGGGATTTCCCGCGCATGCCGCGTCCGTGACGATCCGTCAGGAAGGGCTCCGATGACTCCGAAGCCGAGCATCCTCCTTCTCGGATGGCGCACCCCCTACATCCGCATCGCCCGTGAGCTCGGTCTGCGCACTGTGGTGCTCTACCCGCCCGGGCAGTGGGACAGCGGTCAGGTGGACCCCGCGGAAGCCGACCAGTCGATGCTCGTGGAACAACTTTCCAGTGTCGAGCACGTGTTGAGGGCCGTGGCCAGACTCGATCTGTCCGGCTGCATCGCGGTCCACACGCAGGAGGAATGGGCCCTGGCCTCAGCGGGGCTCGTGGCCGAGCACCTCGGAGTACGAGGGCCCGATGCGGACGTGATGTGCCGCTTCCGCGACAAGGCGCTGCAGAAGGACCATCTGACCGCGGCGGGGTTCGACATCCCCGCCCACCTAGAGATCCCGGACATCCTCAGTCCCGAGGTCCCCTCCCAGGTGGCGGAGTTCGGCTTTCCGACCGTGCTCAAACCCATCGCGGGCGCAGGCACCTCGATCACCGTGCTGACCCGGGACGCCGCCGACGTCGAGCGGGCGCAGGCCGAAGCGCGCACACACGACGAGACACCTGTCGTGCTCGGGCGTCGCACCTTCATCGCGGAGTCCTTCGTCCCGGGCCGCGAATGGCATCTGGACGGCTACGTGCGCGACGGCGAGCTGGAATTCCTGGCGGTGTCGCGGTACGGGGTGAACCCGATCGACACCAGGCAGGGCTCGCTCCTGTGGAGCTGGTGCCTGGACCCCGAGCGCGAGAAGTGGGCCTACCGGCTGGGCCACGATCTGGCTGAGCGCAGTCTTTCCGTGCTGGGCCTGCGGGACGGCCTGTTCCACCTGGAGGCGTTCCACCAGGAAGGGCCCGATCGCCTTGTGTTCGGCGAATGCGCGGCCCGGCTCGGCGGCGCCATGGTCCGCGAGGCGGTCCTGCGTAAGTTCGGACTCGATCTCTACCGGGCCGGCATCGAGATCGCCGCCGGTCTGCCGGTCACGCCTCCGCGCCCGGCGATCGGGAACGACGTCGCCTGGACCTACCTGACGGCCGCTCCCGGGCAGCTCGTCTCCCGCCCTACCGAGGACGAGGTCCTAGAGCGACCGGAAGTCACCGACTTCCGCTATCTCGTGAACTCGGACGACGCGGTCCCGGACACCACGGTCTGGACCGCCGCCCGCCTGGCGGACGCCGTCATCGTGGCCCCCGAGGGCGCCGAACTCGACGTACTCCTGCGGGAACTGCGCGACTGGTTCAGTGACGCGGTCGTCACCCGGCAGGAGTCAGCCGAGCCCCCTTCCACCTCTCACGAGGACATACCCAGTGCGTAAATTCCCCAGCCTCGTTCCCTTCAAAGCCGGCCCGCACGCCCTCGATCCGCACGGCGTGGAGCGCCTGGCGCTGAGCGAGAGCCCCTTCGGGGCCTCGCCCAAGGCCCTGGCCGCGGCCCGCGCCGAGGTCGAGCGGATCAACCACTACCCGAACTCCGACACCGAGCCTCTGCGCGGTGCGCTCGCCTCTCATTACGGGGTACCCGCCGACTGGGTCCTGGTGGGCAACGGCGCGGACGAGCTCATTCTGCTCACCGTCCTGGCCACCTGCGCCGCGGGCGGCCGCGGGGTCACCACGGAGCGCACTTTCGCCGGCTACACCGCCGCCTTCGAGACCGCCGGACTGACCACGCGGCTCGTCCCCCTGGACGAGAACGGCCCCGACGTAGACGAACTCGTCGAACAGGCCCGAACCGCGGACATCACGATCGTGTGCAACCCGCACAACCCGCTCGGACGCGCCCTGGACAGCGACGAGATACGCCGAGTCCACCAGGCGACCGTCGAGGGGAACGGCGTGCTGGTCCTCGACGAGGCCTACGCCGAATTCGCCGTGCCGCAGGACTTCACCTCCGGCCTGACGGACATCACGGACACCGACAACATCGTGGTGCTTCGCACCTTCTCCAAGGCCTACGGCCTCGCGGGGCTGCGCTGCGGATACGCGATCGGCAGCCCGCGCATCATCGATGCCATGGCCGGGCTCCGTACGGTCCTCCCCTACAACGTCAACCGTGTCGCGATCGCCGCGGCGACGGCAGCGCTGCAGGACCAGGACCATCTTCGGCACGTCGTCCACGACTCCATCGTCTCCCGGACCCTGCTGTCCGAAGGCCTGGCCAGGTACGGCATCCGATGTCTGCCTTCACAGGCGAATTTCGTACTGGCCGAAGTCGGCCCGCAGAGGGAAGCCTTCGTGCAGCAGCTGGTGTCCGAGCACGCGATCCAGGTGCGTGACGGCCGTTCCCTCGGATTCGACCGGCACGTCCGCATCGGTGTGTGCCGCCCTGACACGGTGGCCCGGGTCGTCTCCGCGGTCGCGGACGTGCACGACCGGCTCACCACCCCCGCGGGGGTGCTGTGACCAAGCAGACAGGCGCGGCCGCCGTGGCCTCCGTCCTCGCGCAGGCAGGTATCCGCCGCGCGTTCGGGATCCCCGGCCAGCGCATCCTCCCCTTGTTCCACGAGATGGCGAACGAACACGGCATCCCCGTCGTGCTGACCCGGCATGAGCAAGGCGCCGCCTTCATGGCGGACATGCACGCACGACTCGGCGGTATCGGCTGCTGTCTGGCGACATCCGGCCCCGGTGCCATCAACCTGCTGACGGGCCTCGCGGCCTCCTACATGGACAGCGTCCCCGTGCTCGCCCTCACCGCTCAGGCGGCGACCCACGAGTTCGGCAGGTACGGCATCCAGGAGGGGACGGGCATCGGCCGGACCCCCGACATCCGCGCGATGTTCGCGTCCACCACCAAGGGAAGCTTCCAGCCCACCTCCGTCGAGCAACTGATCCCGGACCTGAGCGCGGCTCTGCGACTGGCGACCGAAGGACGTCCCGGCCCCGTCCACGTCGACATTCCCAGCGACCTGCTGCTCGACCTCGTTCCCGAACGGATCGAGCCGTCCCCGGCTGCCGAGACCTTCCCGGCCGCCGCGGCCGTGCGCGCCACCGAGGACGAACTCCGGGCTCTGGACGCGGCGGTGCGACAGGCCAGGCGCCCCCTGTTGCTGATCGGCAACGGCGTCGCCCGCAGCGGAGCCCTGGACGACGCCCTGGCGCTGGCCCGCTCCCGGGACATGGCCGTGGCCGGCACCTTCCTCGCCAAGTCGGTCCTCGACGAGACCGACCCGCGTGTCCTGGGCCCCGTCGGCGTGTTCGGCACCCGCGCGGCCAACGAGGCCTTCCACCACGAGGCGGACCTGGTCGTCGCCCTCGGTGTCGCCTTCACCTACCTCAGTACCGCGGGCTGGCCCGACACACTTCGCGGGGACCGCGTCGTACGGATCAACAACGACCGGCGCGAGCTCGAAGCCAATGCCGAATTCGGCCAGGGGATCCTGGGCGACGCGGCGGATGTCGTACGCCGTCTCGCCGCGCTTCCCCCGGGCCCCGCCGCCGGCGGTCTGGCCTGGGCCACCGACATGCGACGCCGTCTTCCCGATCAGGTCGAGGCGAGCCGCAGCACCGCCCTGCATCCGGTCACCGTCTGCGAGACCCTCAACCGCCATCTCGACCATCGCACCACCGTGGTCGCCGACATCGGCCAGAACGCCTACTGGGGCGAGCGGCACCTGCGCACCCGCGGGGACAACCGGTTCATCATCAACGGCGGCCTCGGCACCATGGGCCACGCCGTTGCCGGAGCGACCGGCGCGTGGATGGCCCGGGCGGACGAGCACCCCGACGAACACGTGATCTGCGTGTGCGGCGACGGCGGTTTCATGATGGGAGCCCTGGAGATCTCGACGGCCGTCGCGGAGCGGGCCGACGTCACCTGGGTCATCTTCAACAACGGCACGCTCGGCACCCAGCGCGCCTGGTTCGAACGGGAAGGCCACCCGGTCGTCGCCGCCGACCTGCCGCCCACGGACCATGTGCTCCTCGCCCGGTCGCTGGGCGCCCACGCCGAGACGGTCCGCACCGCCGACGAACTCGACACCGCGCTCCGCGCCGCCAGGGCCACCGGGGGGCCCAGCGTTCTCGACGTCCTCATCGACCCGTGTCCCGTTCCGGAGGCCTACCAGCCATGACCGCTTTCGACGTCCTCACGGACACCGACCCCGATTTCCACCAGCGCCTCGCCGAACTCGGCGCCGCCGCCGAACTCGCCTCCGAGGCAGTGCGCCAAGACCTGCAGAAGCTGTACGACGACGTACGCGAACGAGGCGCCACCGCCGTCGTGGACGCGACCGAACGCTTCGACGGTGTCACCGTCCGGGAACCGCTCGTCATCGCCGACGACGTCGTGAACAGCCGTGCCGCGCAGGTCTCGCCCGAACTTGCCGCCAGTCTGCAGGCCAGCATGGAGGCCCACCGCCAGGTCAACGAGGCGTTCCTGGCGCCGGCCGCCCAGGTGTCCGTGGGCGACGGGATCACCACACGCCTGGAACGCCGCCCCGTCAGCAGTACCTGCCTGTACGTTCCGGGCGGACAGGAGCGCTATCCCTCCACACTCGCGGGCCTCGCAGTGGCGGCGAAAGTTGCGGGGGTGGCCCACATCACCGCAGTGCTGCCGCCGGAGGACGACGGGCTGCCCGACCCGGCCGCGTGCTGGATCGCCCGGAGCGCCGGCATCGAGCACCTGATAGCCGCGAACGGGCCCACCACCCTCGCCGCGATCGCACTCGGCGCACCCACGCTGCCCGCAGCGGAGCTCATCGTCGGGCCCGGCGGCCCGCACGTGGTGGCGGCACAGCAACTGGCTGGGCTCCAGGGCATCGGTGTCGGACCGCAGTTCGGGCCTACCGACTGCACCGTCCTTGCCGACGACACGGCTGATCCCGCACTTCTGGCGGCCGATCTGCTGACCGAGTCCGAGCACGGGCACGCCCCGCGCCTCGTCCTCATCACGTGGCAGGCGTCCGTCGCCGAGGCGTTCGCGGCGGAGATGGCGGCCGACGAGGAGGCCGCCACCATCTGGCGACGGTGCGGCACGACCGTGCTGTGCCGGGACCAGGCAGCCGCCGTGCGCACCGCCAACACCCTCGGCGGCGAGCAGATCCAGCTGGCGGTCTCCGCCGAGCGGGCCGAGGAACTCCTGCCGGCCATCACGGCGTTCTCCGCGATCCAGGTCGGCCAGCCGACCGGCATCTCCGCCGCCTACATGACGGGCGCCCCCGGGTGCCTGCCGACGGGGCGGTCCGCACGTTCCCATTCAGCCGTCACCGCGGAGACCTTCCGTCGCACCGTGGTGATCTCCCGCATCGGCGCTCCCGCCCAGGAGCGTCTCGCCCGGCTGATCGACCCACTGGCGGCGTACGAGGGGTTCCCCCGGCACGCGCACTCCCAGCGCCTGCGCGTGCCCGCCGCCGCAGCACCGTCCGACAAGTGAAGGGCCGCCCCATGGATCTGCTCTCCAACCGCTTCAGCGAAAGCGACACCTACGTCACCTCCGCCTCCGGTCCCTGGCTAACCACGGCGACCGGCAAGCTGACCGACTACCTCCTGGGGAACTGTTCCCAGATGCTCGGACACTGTCATCCACGTGTTGTCGACGCGGTCCGGCAGCAGGTGGGCCGCTCCGTGAACGTGGGCGACAACCGCACCCACGAGGCGTACCGCCTGGCCGAGCGCATCACCGGGCTCGCGAACAAGGACGCGATACGTCTCGTCAACAGCGGGAGCGAAGCGGTCCACTGCGCGCTGCGTGCGGCCCGCGCGGCCACCGGACGTCAACTCGTCCTGAAGTTCGAGGGGCACTACCACGGGTGGTTCTCCGAGGAGATCTCACGGTTCGTCCCCGACCTGGAGTACGACCGAGGTCTGCCGGACGACGCCGGCGAGCGGATGATCGTCGTCGAGTGGAACGACCGTGAAGCGGTCCGGGACGTCATCGCACGCCACGGTGACCGGCTCGCGGCCGTGCTCTGCGAACCCATGCTCTGCCACGCGGGGCCGGTCCCGGCGGACGAGGGCTTCCTCGCCTTCCTGCGGGAGCAGGCCACGGGTACCGGTGCTCTGCTGATCTTCGACGAGTGCATCACCGGATTCCGGCTCGCGCCGGGTGGCGCCCAGGAACGCTTCGGCGTCACCGCGGACCTCGTCACCTACAGCAAGGCGGTCAGCGCCGGATTCCCCATCGGGATCTGCGCCGGAACGGCCGAGGCGATGGCGCCGCTCGCCTCCGGCACCGCTTACCAGGCGGCCACGTACGACGCCAACTCCGTCTCTGTCGCCGCCGCCCACGCGGTCCTCGACGTCCTCGAGACCGAGCCGGTGTACGAGCGGATCGCCGAACACGGCACGCAGCTCCAGCAGTTCATGGCTGCCGAGCTTGAACGCCGTGGTGTGCCCGCCGTATGTCAGGGAGACACCTCTGTCTTCCAGTTCTTCTTCACCGACTCGCCCGTCCGCACGCACGCACAGGCCCTGGCCACGGACACCGTGCTCTACGGGCACCTCGTGCAGGAGCTCCAGGCGCGCGGCGTGAACATCTTCAAGGGCGATCTGCGGCCCAATCCCCGTGCCAGCTGGCTGTCGCAGTGGTTCGTGAGTGCCGCCCACGACCAGGAGGCGCTGGAGTGGACGACCGACGCCTACCCGAAGGCGCTGGACGCCGCCCTCGCCCTGCGGGGTGCCACCGCATGAGTGAGAAGCAGGTCTGGCTGACCGAGACCATGTGGATGCGCAACCTGGCCGACCTCGGCACGGTCTCCATGGACTTCCTGGAGATCCTGCCCGGAGCGGTGCGCACCCCGGTGGTGCACGACGACGGTGAGGAGATCCTCTACATCCTCAGCGGTGAGCTCGAGATGCATCTGGGCGACGACAAGTTCCCCGTCACCCGCGGCGACGTCATCCCGGTTCCCCGGCACGTGCCGCACGGAAGCATCAACCGCAGTGAGGCGGTCGTGCACATGCTCGCCGTGAATTCGCCCGCGTTCCGCCCCGAGGACGAGAAGGAAGCCGCCCCGCCGGCCGAGACGGAAGCGGGGCAGGCATGAGCGCGGTGACCGAACAGCAGGCGGCCGCCCCCGCCGGGGAGGGCCTCTCGCCGCTGCGCCACGTCTACCTTCTCGACGATCTGACCGGGCTGATCCCCACCCTCCCGCGTGCGCGGGAGCTCGGCGAGGAGGCGGTGGCCGAGGCCGTGGGAGCGGTCCGCCGCTGCGTGCTGAACGTGGCCGGGCTCATCGACCTGGACCACATAGCCGTCGAACTCATCAGCTGGGACCACGCACTGGCCGAGTTCCTGGCCCGGACCCCCACGCTGCCCGCACACGACGTGGCGATCGTCATCGGCTCCGGGGGAAGGCGTTTCGCCGACCAGCTCGAGGAACAGGGCCGCCGGCTCGCCGGACGCCTCGACGTACCCGCGGCCAAGATCCTCTCCGACTCCGGGGACGCGTTCTTCTCCGAGCACAGCGTACTGAGCAGGGACGGCACCCCCCTGGAGGTCGTGGTCCCGAGCGGCAGCACGCGCGTGCTCGTCGTCGACGACTGTGTGCAGACCGGCGGCACTCTGACCGCTGTCGCCGAGGCGGCAGGTGTGACGAGTGGTTCGGTGGTCACGCTCGTCTGCAACGAGTTCACCCGTCGGCGCCGCGAGTCGGACGGCTGGACCATCGACTTCGGCACCCTGCTCCCCGGGGAGACCTACCCGATGTCGTACGCCACGGATCTGTTCTGTGTCCGCGACTTCCTGGTGGACACCGCGGTCCGCTTCGCCGACGGCACCTCCACGTCCTACTCCTCCGGCGGTGACTGGCTCTCCTTCCTGCACGGCACCAGGGCGGAGGAGGCCCGGTCCCACTGGACACGGACCCGGGACCTGCTGGACGACCTCCGCCTGCTCGACCAGATCTGACCAGGCGTCGTACGAGAGGAATGAAGGGCATCGTGCGATTCCCCGCCCAGGTTCTGCCGCGCACCGCCGATCTGCGCGTGCTCGCCGTCGCCACGCTCACACGCGCGGTGGGACACGGCGTCTTCTTCACGGTCAGCGTGCTCTACTTCGCGCATGCCGCCGGGATGTCGGTCCGCCTGGTGGGAATCGGCATGACCATTGCCGCCGTTGCCGCCATGGCGGTGAGCGTGCCGGCGGGGCACCTGGCGGACGTCCTCGGGCCCCGGGAGGTGTCGTCCGCCTGCTTCGTCCTGCAGGGCATCGTGACCTGTGCCTACGCGTCCATGGACGGGTTCGTGTTCTTCGTCGCTGTCGCCGTGCTCGCCGCGCTGACGGAGTCCGCCGGCGGTGCGGCGTTCGGCGCCCTGATCGCAGGTATCACCGAAGGCGCCGAGCGTGTCCAGGCCCGTGCCTACCTGCGGTCGGTGACGAACGCGGGTGTCGCCGTCGGCGCTCTCGTCGGCGGCGTCATACTCTCGTACGACGCCCCGTCCGTGCAGGCCTGGGGACTCGTCGGCTGCGGAGTCCTGTTCTCCGTCGGCGGCCTGGTCCAGATGCGTCTGCCCGCGATCACCGGCGGAAGCGCACAGACGCGGGCGTCCCCCTGGGCGGTCTTCCGTGACCGTCGTTACGCACTGGTCGGACTCCTCAATGTCGCGCTCGTCCTGAACGTCGGCCTCCTCACCATCGCGCTGCCGCTCTGGATCAGCGAGCGTACGGAGGCACCCAACTCGCTGTACGCGGCACTGCTCGTCCTGAACACGCTCGGTGTGGTGCTGTTCCAGGTCCGGGTCAGCCGGCGCGCCACCGACGCCGATGCGGCGGCGCGCACCTCGAGGCTGGCCGGCATCGCTTTGCTGGCCTGCTGCGCCCTGTTCGCCTGGTCCGCGGACGCGCCCCTGGGCCTGGCCGTGGCCCTGCTCGTCGTGGGGACCGCGGTACATGTGCTGGGCGAACTGCTCTACAGCGCCGGCTCCTGGGCCCTCTCGTACGAACTGGCTCCGGAAGGCGCGCACGGACAGTACCAGGGCTTCTTCGGTATGACCTCCCAGCTGGGATCGGCACTCACCCCTGTGGCCGCCACCAGCATCGTCATCGGTTTCGGAGCCATGGGCTGGCTCGCCTTCGGTCTGCTCATGGCCCTGGCCGGGGCAGCCGTCCCCTCGGTGGTCCGCGGCACCCGCCAACCCGTGGCCCCCTGACCCACTTTGGAGAAACATCCCCATGCCCATCGCCAAACGCCATGTCGGCGCCCTTGCCGCCACCGCCCTGCTCGTCCTGACGAGCGGCTGCAGCACCGACGACCGGAGCGCCGCCGACGGACCGGTGAAGATCCCCGCCACCCCTGAGCCGGGTACCTTCCGTCTCGGAACACAGCCGTGGATCGGCTACGCCCCCTGGTACATCGCCGAGGAGAAGGGGTACGCGAAGCAGCACCGCACGGCGTTCGAGCAGGTCAACTTCACCACCGACGACCAGCTCAACGCCGCCCTGGCCGGCGGGAAGATCGACGGTGCCAATGTCTCCTCGCACACGGCGCTCAATCTGATCGCCTCCGGGGTCGACATCAGAATCGTGATGCTGGAGGACGTCAGCAAGCAGGCCGACGCCGTCCTCACCCGAGCAGGTACCAACAGCATCAAGGCTCTCAAGGGCAAGAGGGTCGCCTACGAGGAGGGCACCACCAGCGACATCCTGCTGCGCTACGGACTGCGCCAGAACGGCATGGACATCGACGACATCAAGCGTGTCCCCATGTCCGCCACGGATGCCGGCAGCGCCTTCCTGGCCGGACGTGTCGACGCGGCGGTCACGTACGAGCCGTACGTCTCGGCGGCGCAGGCGAAACAGCCGACCACCCGATCGGTGTACTCGGCGGCCGAGAACCCAGGGCTCATCTCCGACGTGTTCGTGGTCCGGGCCGACGTCCTCGCCGAGAAGCCGGGCCAGGTCGCCGCACTCGTCAAGACGTGGAACGACGCGGTCGGCGAGTACGCGAAGGCCCCGGAGGCATCCCGCGCGGTCATGGCGCGAGGCGTCGGCGCGAACCCGAAGGAACTGGGCACGGCCTTCGACGGCATCGAGTACTACGGCCGCTCGGAGAACGAGACGAAACTGACCGGTGAATACGTGAGCTCCGTTCTCCCGGAGGTCGCCTCGGTGGCCAAGGACGCGGGTCTGCTGCAGGGTGACGTCGACACCGACGCCGCGGTCGACGGCCGCTACCTGCCAGGCGGGAAGCAGTCATGACCAACCTCGTGGACAAGGACCGCACCACCACCACTCCGCCCGGCAAGTCCGGCCCGCCCACGACGCGAGGGGCCGGCCGGACCCGGCAGACCCTCTCCGCGGGCGTACCCGTCGTGTCCTTTCTCGTCCTGCTCGGCGTCTGGTGGCTGATCACGGCCCTTGAGTGGGTCGACCGGCTCTTCCTGCCGAGCCCGGACGCCGTGCTGTCCCGGCTCACGGAACTGTCGGCGGGCGGCGAGCTCTGGGAGGACCTGGGCGTCTCGGTATACAGGGTGGGGGTCGGCTTCCTTCTCGCCACCGTCCTCGCGCTGCCCCTGGGCATCCTGATGGGGCGCTTCAAGCTGTGGGCGGCCTGCTTCGAACCCGTCATCGACTTCATCCGCTACATGCCCGTCGTGGCCTTCGTCCCCCTGACCATCCTGTGGGTGGGCACGGACGACGGACAGAAGTTCCTCATCATCTTCATCGGGACCTTCTTCCAGCAAGTCCTGCTGTTCACGGACAACGTCCGACGCGTACCCACCGAACTCATCGATGTGGGCCGCACGCTCGGCCTCACACGGCAGCAGATTCTCCAGCGCATCGTGCTGCGCGCCGGCGCCCCGGCGCTCTGGGACTCGCTGCGCGTCAGCCTCGGCTGGGCGTGGACCTGGCTGGTCGTCGCCGAACTCGTCGCCGCGACATCCGGACTGGGTTACCGCATCACTCTCGCGCAGCGCTACCTGTCCACGGAGACGATCATCGGCTACCTCCTGGTGCTCGGTCTGCTCGGACTCGTCACCGACCAGCTCCTGCGGCGCGCAGGCCTCCTGCTGTTCCGTCCTGCCGAGCTGAACAAGTGAAAGGACCAGTCATGCACGACGACACCGCTCACCTTCAGCTGCGTGAGGTGTCAGTGAGCTTCGGCGACACCACGGCGGTCGCCCCGCTCGATCTCGCCCTCGCACGCAACGAATTCGTCTCCGTCGTCGGCACCTCCGGATGCGGCAAGTCGACGCTGCTGAACGTCGTCGCCGGCCTCGTTCCGCCGACCACGGGAACGGTCGTCCTGGACGGAAGCCGTGTCGAGGGCCCGGGGCGCGACCGCGGCATGGTCTTCCAGAAGTACACCCTCTTCCCCTGGATGACGGCGGTGCAGAACGTCGAGTTCGCCCTCCGTGACCAGGCAGGCCTGACGCGCCGGGAACGGCGGGCCGAGGCGCTGGCCCTGCTCGACCAGGTCGGTCTCGGTGCTCGCACCGACGCCTTCCCGGACCAGCTCTCCGGCGGGATGCAGCAGCGTGTGGCCATCGCGAGGGCGCTGTCCTACCGGCCCGCGGTGCTGCTCATGGATGAGCCCTTCGGTGCCCTCGACGCCCTGACCCGGCGTGTCATGCAGGACCTGCTGACCCAGCTGTGGGAACAGCACCGCCTCACCGTGCTGTTCGTGACGCATGACATCGAGGAAGCGGTCTACCTCTCGGACCGGGTGCTCGTCATGGGCGGGACCCCGGGGCGGATCCGGCGTGACATCCCCATCGACCTGGCCCGTCCCCGCACGCGTGACGTCACGTCCGACGCGCGCTTCCGGGAGGCCTGCGCGGCGGCGTACGAGGAGATCTACGCCGCTCCCGACGTCAAAGCCTCCTGAGCGCGCGCGAGGAGCAACGCATCATGCCCGTCTGGAGACCCCGCACGGTGCGCGGCAGGAGCCCTGCCGCGCACTACGACACGGTGCTCGCCCACGAGCACATCCTCCTCGATCTGCGGTGCTGGCTGGCCGCCGACGATCCACGCCACGAGCTGCTGCGGGACCAGCGGGTCGGCCCGGACAATCTGGAGCTCGTCCGGCAGAACCCCTTCGCCTGCCCTGACAACCTGGTCCTCGACGACGTGGATCTCGCCGTTCGTGAACTCGGCCTGCTCTCCGAGGTGTCCAGCCGCTCCCTGATCGTGGACCTCACCCCGGACACCATCGGCCGGGACCCGGAACGGCTGGCCGAGGTGTCGGCACGTGCCGGAGTCGACATCATCACGGGGTGCGGCCCCTACATCGACGGTTCCTGGCCGCCGTCGCTGCGAGATGCCTCCGCGGGCCGGCTGGCGGACGCCATGGTCCGGGCCCTGACGGACCCGGACCATCCGGCGGGCGTCATCGGCGAGATCGGAACCGGCAGCCCGATCACGCCTCGTGAACACACGGCACTCGCGGCGGCGGCCGAGGCACACCGGCGTACCGGCGCGCCCGTCTTCATCCATCTGCACCCGTGGGACCCCCAAGGTCTCGCAGCACTGGACATCCTCGAGCGGCACGGGGTCGACCTGTCCCGTGTCAGCCTCTGCCACCTCGACGTCCGCGGCACGGAGGACACCTCACTCCTCACCGCTCTCCTCGACCGCGGCTGCTACGTCGCCTTCGACATCTGGGGGGACGAGTACCAGTACGGTCCGGACCGCATGCCGAAGGACACGGAACGTGTGCAGGCACTGCTGCAGGTCATCGAACTCGGTTACGGCGACCGGCTCACCCACTCCCACGACGTGTGCACACGCACTCAGTTGGCTGCGTACGGGGGAGTCGGCTACGGCCATCTGCCTCGCCACCTGCCCGGCTGGCTGAGGGAAGCAGGGCTCGGCGAGGAGGCCGTACAGCAACAACTCGCGGGGAACGCGCTGCGGTTCCTGGGACTCGACCGGCCGTGAGGGGCAGAGTCACCGGCCCGGTCGCGGTCGTCCTGGAGGGCTCGGGCGGGCAGTCCGGCTGAACGGCGGTCGGCACCCGCCCTGATCGAACGGCACGTCATCGCACGACACCTTTCGACTGCGGGAGACACAAGTGAACCGACCTGAAACCGAAGGCGATGAGAAGTTCCTGCTCTTCTCACCCTCGTCCTCCTATCCCGAACCCATCGCGTGCCTCATCAACAGCCGGGCCGAGTGCGTGCACATGTGGAGCAACTCGCTGGACCAGCTGAGCCCCGAGACCGACCCTCCGACGTACCTGCGGGGCTGGAACCACGTGGAGCTCGCGGACGACGGAAGTCTCTACGCCACGGTGCCACGGAAGTCGCTCCTGAAACTCGGCCCCGACTCACAGCTCATATGGCGGGCGGAGGTGGCCGCCCACCACGATCTCGGCTTCGACCGGGCGGGGAGAATCCATGTGCTCTCACAGGAACCCAAGCTGGTCGGGTGGGGGGACGAGGAACACATCATCCTCGACGACACCGTGACCGTCCTCGACCCGGAGGGACGCCGGCTCGCCGTTCATTCCCTCTACGAGCTGCTGGCCACGGAGCCCTCCCTGCGGGCGTTGATCGACGACGAGATCGGGCGGCGCCGATACGGCGAGGGCCGCACGGAGCCGGCGCCCGGATACCGGAAGCTCGATGCCGCACTGCTCTCCGAGGTGGCGGAGCTGGGCAGTTTCGATGCCCTGCGGTACTTTCACGAACTGCCGGGATGGCCGAGTGACGTCCTGCACACCAACACCCTCGAGGTGCTCGACGCGCATCCGCAGGGTCTGTGGGGTGAGGGCAGCGTCCTCGTCTCCGTACGGAACCTGGACCTGATCGCGGTCCTGGACCTGGAGGCACACTCCGTCCGCTGGTGGTGGGGGCCGGGCGAGCTCTCCCGTCAGCACCAGCCCTCCGTGCTGAAGAACGGCAACGTCCTCGTCTTCGACAACGGATACGCGGTCGGACGTTCACGGGTGGTGGAGACCGATCCCGTCACCGGATCGGTCGTCTGGCAGTACGCCGCCGATCCGCCGGAGTCGTTCTACTCGGCCGTGGCCGGTGGCTGCGAACTGCTCGGCAATGACAACGTTCTCGTCACCGACGCCCAGGGCGGCCGGGCGATCGAGGTCACCAGGAGCGGTGACACGGTCTGGGAGGCGCGGGTCGAGAGGATCGACTCGGGCCTCGCGGCCTCCAGCGCGGCGATCTACCGGATGTCATCCGTGCCACCGCGTGTCGTCGCGCTCGCGAACCTGACCGCGCAGGCCGAATCCGCTGCCCGCACCGCCCGTGCTCGCGGTCTCAGCCTTCGGCTCGGCGGGGAGGACGCCGTCCCTGCCCGGGGCGTGACGTCGGAAGCGGAAGGTGCGGCCGAGGACCTGACGGGCCTGCACCTCTTCACGATCCGCCCGCACGTGAGTCTGCTGGCGCCCAGCGAGAAGGAGCTGAGGTGGCAGTACGAGGAGATCTTCGAATGCGGTGGATACGAGGAGATCTCTCTGCCGGAGAACGCCTTCGTCGTCGACGTCGGTGCCAACATCGGCCTGTTCGCCCTCTTCGTCAAACAGCTGAGAGCAGACGCCCGGATCCACGCCTTCGAGCCGATGCCCGAGTCCGCGCGGGCCCTGCGCGCGAACATCGCGCGCAGCCGCCTGAGCGGCATCGAGATCGAGGAACTCGCTCTGGGATCCGTCCGTGAGAAGCGGGTGGACTTCACCTACTATCCGGTGCTGCCGGGCAATTCGACGCGCTACCCCCACGAGAAGGAACTGCAGAAGGAGGTACTCGCCCGGGAGGAGCCCGTCGACGACGTCGAGCGACAGCACGCCGGTTACACCGTGAGCGTCCCGGTCGAGCGCCTGTCCACCTACCTGAAGCCGGACCAGGTCATCGACCTGCTCAAGGTCGACGTCGAAGGCGCGGAGCTGGAGGTGCTGCTGGGCATCGACGCCGGCCACTGGCCGCTCGTCCGCCAGGTGATCCTGGAGGTCCAGGACCTGAACGAGCGGCTCGGGCAGATCTGCGGCCTGCTGCGGCAGCACGGGCTGACACCGCAGGTCCGTCCCTCCCCGATGATCCCGGAAGACATCCGGACGTTCATGGTCCATGCGACGCGGTAAGGGCCGGCGGGCCACGGCATCAGCCGTGGCCCGTGCCGTCGGCGCACGCGCCGAGAAGTGGCGCGCCGTCCTGCGGCTCCTGCCCCATGCGGGACGCGGCATCGTCGTGGCCTCCGTCCTGGCCAACACGGCGATCGGGCTGTTGCCCCTGGGCTTCGTCGTGGCCATGAGCGTGCTGATCGGACGCATTCCCGGCGCGGCGGCTCCGGGGGCCGGCTGGCCGCCACTGGTCGCGGCCCTCCTCGTCGCCTGCGGCACCTTCGCGGTTCAGCAGTGCCTTGTGCCGTTCCAGACCGCCCTGGGGGAGATCGCGGCTCGGCGGGTGGACGGATACTGCATCCACCGCCTCATGAGCGCGGCGCTGCGGGACGCTCCTCTGTCCGCGCTGGACCGTCCCGACATGCTCGACATCCTTGCCGACTCCCGGGCCGCGCTCGACCGGGCGATGCCTACTCCGGGAGAGGCGATCGCCGGGGTGCTGGCGCTCGTCGCGCGCTACGGCCAGCTGGTGGGCGCCGTCCTGCTCGCCGCGGTCACCCTGTCACCGGTCGCGGGCGGGGTCCTGGCCATGACCGCGCTCGTCACGCGCTTCGGGCAGCGCGGCTCCCTGGGACGGTTCGCGAAGGTCTGGCAAGGCCTTGCCGGGCGCCGGCGCGCCATGACGTACGTGCGTACCTACGCCTCGTCGGAGTCGGCGGCCAAGGACATCCGTGTTCTCGGCCTGGTGGAATGGCTGCGAGCCAGGGAACGCTCCGAGGCCCGCGCCTATCTGGGCTCCCTCTGGGCGGGACGCCGCCGCATCCTGCTGCGCCCCTTCATCGGCTTCGCGGCGCTCGGCATGCTGGGCGGCTGCGCCTCACTCGTGCTTCTGGCCCGATCAGCCGCCGCCGGCGAACTGTCGGTGCTGGAACTGGCGGTGGCGATCCAGACCATCACCATCCCGATCCGCTTCGGGGTCTTCTTCCCGGAGAGCGATGCCCAGACCCAGTACGGACTGCAGGGGTACCACGCGCTGAGCCGGTTCGAGGAGAGCGCCGCACAGATGCGCCCCGGGAGCGCCGGGGGCACGATCGCCGGAGCGGGCCCGGTCGCCCGCGGGGTGAGCTTCCAGGACGTGCGGTTCGGTTACGGGCCTGATGCCCCCGAAGTGCTGCGCGGACTGGATCTCGGTCTGCCTGCGGGGACCTCGACGGCCATCGTGGGCCTGAGCGGCGGAGGGAAGACCACCCTGGTGAAACTGCTGGCAAGGTTCTACGACCCCTCCTCCGGCCGGATCACCGTCGATGACCGGCCCCTCACAGAGCTCGATCCGCGGGAATGGCAGTCCCGGCTTTCGGTGATCTTCCAGGACTTCGTGCGCTACGAGCTGAGCGCCGCGGCCAACATCGCCCTCGGCGCGCCCCGGTGGGCCGACGACACGGACGGCATCCGCGAGGCGGCTGAACGCGCCGGCGTCCTCGACGCCCTGGAGCGGCTGCCGGACGGACTGTCCACGGTCCTGTCCCGCGGATACCGCGGCGGCCGTGATCTCTCCGGCGGCCAGTGGCAGCGCGTCGCCCTGGCACGCGCCCTCTTCGCCGTACGCCACGGAGCCTCGCTGCTGGTGCTGGACGAGCCCACCGCACAGCTCGACGCCCGCGCCGAGGTGGAGTTCTTCGACCGCTTCCTGGAGACGGTGAAGGGGGTCACCAGCGTGATCATCTCGCATCGGTTCTCGACCGTCCGCAAGGCCGACCAGATCCTTGTCCTAGAGGACGGACGGATCGTGGAGCGCGGCAGCCACCAGGAGTTGATGGCTGCCAGGGGAAGCTACGAGCGGCTGTTCCGTCTCCAGGCACGCCGGTTCGCCGCGCACGACGTGGACGGCAGGACAGCACCGTGAGGACCACGGTGCTCGCAGCCGGCCGGCTGCTGGTCCTCGGATGGCGGCTCGACGCACGTCGCCTCGTGACGGCGGCCGCACTGCTGCTGGTCGGGCTGTCGGCCACCCCGCTGGTCGCCGGACTGCTCAGAACACTCATGGACGACACGCTCGCCGGCGACGGCGGTCGTGCCACCGCGGTGGCCGTGGCCATCGGCCTGCTTCTCGTATTCGAGTTGACCATGAGCCATTTCGCCCATCTGTACTACTTCGAGGTGGGTGAACTGGTCGAGGCGGCTCTGCACGAGGATGTGCTCGACATATCCAACGGCACCCCTGGCATCGGTCACTTCGACTTACCCGGATTCACCGAGACCCTCACCGTCGTACGGGAGGATCTCGCACGGACCCGGCACGCCCTGGAGAGCGTGCTGCAGCTCGGCGGACTGGGAGTGCAGACCGCGGTCACGATCGTCGTTCTGAGCACGGTGGACCCCTGGCTGATGCTCCTGCCCGCCGCCGTCGTGCCCCCGGTGCTCATC
The DNA here is from genome assembly GCF_045039765.1 of Streptomyces sp. NBC_01166. Lineage (NCBI taxonomy): Bacteria > Bacillati > Actinomycetota > Actinomycetes > Kitasatosporales > Streptomycetaceae > Streptomyces > Streptomyces sp. NBC_01166. The sequence goes on along the minus strand of NZ_CP108613.1, from coordinate 1,180,388 downwards.
AGCAACCGGGCACAGAACATCATCGAGAGGGCCAAGGAACGCGGCGCCGCGGCCAGTCGGCTCAGTACGCATCTCCTCGATGTGGCCACCAGCGGTGACTCCATGAAGGAGGTGCGTCTGTGCCACGCCGAGGACCGCATCCTCCAGCTTCAGCAGGACGCCTGGGCGTCCGCGACGAAGGAGCGCCGGACGGCGCACCTTCGCGCCGCGGGTTCGCGCGCCGCGGGGCAGCTGCTGTTCGCCCTGGTGTACTCGGGAGCTGTGCTGCTGGTCATCGGGCAGGCCGTGCACGGTGCGGCGAGCGTCGGCGACGTCCTCCTGGTCGTCACCCTCGCCGCGCAGGTCAGTATCCAGGTGACCAACGCCCTGGTTCTGCTGGCCACGCTCCAGGGGGCCGGGCGGACCTTCGGACGCATCGCGGAGCTGGCGGGCTTCTCGGTGCCGGACGACTCGCCGCGGCCCGCCGGCACCGCTCCCGTTCCCCTGCGGATGACCGACGGCATCCGGTTCGACAACGTGTCCTTCGCCTACCCCGGCACCGGCACGCCTGTGCTGGACGGCGTGTCCTTCGTCATCCCGGCCGGTACGTCCGTCGCCGTGGTCGGTGAGAACGGCGCCGGTAAGAGCACTCTGGTGAAACTGCTGTGCGGGCTGTACCGGCCGACGGGCGGACGCATCCTCGTCGACGGTGTGGATCTGTGGTCCATGCCGCCCGACCGCTGGCGGTCCAGGGTGGCCATGCTGTTCCAGGACTTCTCCAAGCTGGAACTGCGACTGAGGGAGAACGTCGGCATCGGCCACCTGCCGGACCTGGACGACGACGCGGTCCTCGGCGAGGTGCTCGGGCGTGCGCACGCCGGGCCGATCGTCGCCCGGGTCCCCGGAGGGGTCGACGGACTGGTCGGCCATGCGTACGGCGACGGGGCCGAACTGTCCGGAGGTCAGTGGCAGACCCTGGCACTCGCCCGGGCCATGATGCGCGCCGATCCCCTCGTCCTGGCGCTCGACGAACCTGCCGCAGCTCTGGACGCGATGGCCGAGCACGCCCTGTTCGACCGTTTCGTCGCATCGGCCGAGGCCGCGGCCTCCCGGGCGGGCTCAGTCACACTCTTCGTCTCCCACCGTCTGTCCACCGTGCGGACGGCCGACCGCATCGTGGTCCTCAGGAAGGGCACGGTCCTCGAATACGGGGCGCACCCCGACCTGGTCGCTGCGGGCGGCCTCTACGCCGAGCTCTACAGCCTTCAGGCCCGGGCGTACGACGACCTCGGGCCCGACGGCGCTCAGTGATGGAAGAGCCGAAGACCGGTGTGCGCGAGCGCGATGCCCTGCTCGCGGCAGGCTGCCTCGACCTCGTCGGACCGGATGGAGCCGCCCGGTTCGGCGATGGCGGAGACCCCGTGCCGCTTCGCGTGGTCGACGTTGTCGCGGAAGGGCAGGGCGCCGTCGGAGACGAAGGACACCCCGGTCAGGGCATGCATCCACCGCGCACGCTCCTCCGCGTCCGGCGGGACCGCCGGCGTGCGGAGCACCTGCGCCAGCCTGTTCTCCTCGTCCTTCGTCAGATCGCCCTCGATGAATCGGACCTGCCAGTTGATCCGGTCCTGGCGCCGAAGGCCGGGCTCGAAGTCCAGTGCCCTGACGGCCGGGTGGCGCCGTAGCCACCACGTGTCGGTCTTCGCCCCCGCCAGCCTGGTGCAGTCCACCCGGGACTGCTGGCCGGCGCCGATGCCCAGAGTCATCCCGTCCCGCAGATAGCAGACCGAGTTGGACTGGGTGTAGCGCAGCACCGCGAGGCCCAGGAGCAGGTCGTCCGTCGCCTCGGCGGTGATCTCCCCGTGCCGCAGGGTGAACAGATCCCGGGTGAGGGGGACCGCGTCACGGTCCTGTGTCAGACGGAGCCCGGACACCTCGCGGGTCTCCCGCCGCGGCGGTACGGCAGTGCTGTCGGCCTCCAGGACCAGGAAGCGGCCGTTCTTCTTCTTGCTCAGCTTGTCGACCGTGCCAGGGGCGTAGCCGGGAGCGATGACCCCGTCGCAGATCACCCGGGCCAGCAGGTCGGCCAGTTCGTCGTCGATGGGGTGGGAGACGGCGGCGAAGTCCCCGTACGAGGACTTGGGGTCGGCGTCGCGGGCGCGGAGGTAGGCGCCGGTGAGTGCGCCGACCGACGTGTCGCCGAGCTGGTACAGATCCCTGACGACCTCGTCCAGCGGGCCGTCCACGGCGGCGCCTGCCGGGGACACGTGCTTGAACGAGGCGGCGGCCGGCTTGCCCAGAGCCGCGCTCGCCTCACTGACGAGCCGCCAGGCGTTGAGCGCGTCCAGCAGGTTGATGTAGGAGGGCACGCCGTTCAGCAGCCGTACGGGCCACTGCCCGGACCGCGTCGGTGCCACCTCGGCGAGACGCTGCTGCGGATTGATCCCATAGCGAAGTTCCACGTCATGACTCCCTCGGAAGGACATCGTTGACGGGAACACCCAGGCGGACGGCGTTCGCATCTGTGCGTACAGCAGCCGTTCCCCGGTGGTTGTCCACCTTCGCCAGTCGCGGCCTTCGGTAACGGTACAGGGACGACAGGAGTTGATCAATGGCCCGACAACCAGTGAGACGGGTGAGACGTGTTTCCGGTCCGACAGTAATTCCCAAGGAATGTTCAAGTCGCCTGGTAGAACCAGAGTTGACGCGCGTTGACCCTGCGGCCGTCGCGCAGTTCCGCTGATCACCGATCCGATACCGGTACTTGACAACTACTCACGGATCCCGGTGATATCGATGAGCACGACGGACCTGACCGAAGCCGTCGACCGTGGGACACGAACGATGGGGGACGACGTGTTTGTGCCGGCTTCTGACTGAATCGACAGCGCGGATATCCCATCGGCGACGAGGCCGCTACGGAAGACCGCGATCACCCTTCACTCCTCCCGGGGGCGGCGCACCCCCCGAAACGGGCATGTCATGACAGGTCGCCCGTTTTCCTGCCGTCAATGTGGACGGCGGTTTCACCCCGCATTCCTCACTGTGTTGACGTGGCGTCCGGTTTTCTCCGCATGTGTGTTCCGTGCTGATCCGGAAAGCGAGACAGGAGCGAAATGAGCACGTATGTTTTTCCGGGTCAGGGATCGCAACGCAAGGGTATGGGGCGTGCGTTGTTCGATGAATTCCCTGATATCACCGAGCGTGCTGACCGTATCCTCGGCTATTCGGTCAAGAAGCTGTGCACCGAGAATCCGAACCAACTCCAGAACGAGACGCAGTACACGCAGCCGGCGGTCTACGTCGTCAACACGCTGACGTATCTGAAGCGCACCAAGGAGACAGGACAGGTCCCGGAGTACGTGGCCGGCCACAGCCTCGGCGAGTACAACGCCCTGCTGGCCGCCGGGGTGCTGGACTTCGAGACGGGTCTGCGGCTGGTCCGGAAGCGGGGCGCGGCCATGGGCCGCATCGAAGGCGGCGGCATGGCGGCGGTCACCGGCCTCGACCGCGAGCAGGTGTCACAGCTGCTGGACCGGCACGAACTCACCGACATCGAGGTGGCGAACGACAACGCGCCCACGCAGGTGGTCGTGTCCGGCCTGAAGCCGGCGATCGCAGCGGCACGGGACGTCTTCACCTCTCTTCCCGGCGACGTGGGATTCACCGAACTCCGGACGAGCGGCGCCTTCCACAGCCGGCAGATGGCTCCGGCGCGGGCGGAGTTCGCCCAGTACCTCGCCGACACGTCACCGCGCTTCCGCGCGCCGACGATTCCCGTCATCGCGAACGTCGACGCCAAGGCGTACGACCTCGCCCGGGTCGAGACGTGTCTCACCGAACAGATCACCCAGCCCGTGCGCTGGGTGGAGACCATCCGCCACCTGCTTTCCGTCGGCCAGGAGGAGTTCGTGGAGGTGGGGACGGGGCGCGTGCTGACTTCCCTGATCGAACGCATCCGGGACGCGGCCGGGAGCGACTGAGAGCGCCGGGGCCGTGGCCGTGAGCGAGTGGCTTGGACGAGAGGGGACAAGGATGAGGTCTGCCGGGATCGAAGCGATGAACGTGTTCGGCGGCACTGCGTATTTGGACGTCATGCGGCTGGTCGACCACCGCCGGCTGGACAGGGCACGCTTCGAGAACCTGCTCATGCGACAGAAGACGGTGGCTCTGCCGTGCGAGGATCCGGTCACGTTCGCCGTCAACGCCGCCAAACCGATCGTCGACGCGCTGACCGATGCCGAACGGGCGCGGATCGAAATGGTGATCACCTGCACCGAATCGGGTATCGACTTCGGGAAGTCGCTGAGCACCTATGTGCACCATCACCTCGGACTGAGCCGCAACTGCCGGCTGTTCGAGATCAAGAACGCGTGCTACTCCGGGACCGCGGGCTTCCAGACGGCCGTCAACTTCGTCCTCTCGCAGGCGTCACCCGGTGCGAAGGCGCTGGTCGTCACCACCGACATCTCCCGGTTCACCGTGGTGGACGGCGGTGACGCGCTGACCGAGGACTGGTCCTTCGCGGAGCCCAGTTCCGGGGCCGGCGCCGTAGCCATGCTCGTCAGCGACACGCCGACGGTCTTCGAGGTGGACGCCGGGGCCAACGGCTACTACGGGCACGAGGTGATGGACACCTGCCGGCCCACGGCCGACAGCGAGGCGGGCGACGCCGACCTGTCGCTTCTCTCCTACCTGGACTGCTGCGAGCAGACATTCCTCGAATATCAGCGTCGGGTGGCCGACGCCGATTACCGCGCGACGTTCCATCACCTCGCCTTCCACACACCGTTCGGCGGAATGGTGAAGGGCGCGCACCGCACCATGATGAGGAAGATGTCGAAGTCCTCCCGGGCCGAGGTCGAGAGCGACTTCCTGGAGCGGGTGGAGCCGGGAATCCGCTACTGCCAGCGCACCGGAAACATCATGGGCGGAACCGTCTTCCTCTCATTGGCGAGCACGATCGACAACTGCTCCATCGATGCTCCACGACGCGTCGGTGTCTTTTCCTACGGCTCCGGCTGCTGCTCCGAATTCTACAGCGGGGTCATCACGCCGGACGGCCGGGAAATGCTCCGCGGAATGGAAATCGCCCGGCATCTCGACGCACGTCACGAACTGACGATCCCGGAGTACGAGGACCTGTTGTCCGGAGGCGGCGCAGTCACTTTCGGTACGCGTAACTGGAAGCTCGACCCCGCCACACTTCCGGCCGGAATGGCGACCGGTCGGATGACCGGCCGGCTCATCCTGCAGGAGATCAACGAATTCCACCGAGAGTACGTCTGGGCCTGACGCACCCACCACCCGACACAGCAGAAGAACAAGGGGAGTCGCGAAATGCAGCGGGACGAGATCTTCGAAATGGTCAAGGGGCACATCTACGAGGTGCTTCCCGATCTGGAGGGCCGTCCGGTCCGCTTGGAGGACAGGCTGACGGACCTCGGGGCGAACTCCGTCGACCGGGCCGAAGTGACCATGCTCGCCATGGAATCCCTGTCTTTGCAGATGGCACGAGTCGAGCTCGCCGGCGTCTCGAACATAGGCGACCTGGTCGACGCCCTGCATGCGAAGTCGAATGCCTGAAGACCTCGTCATCACCGGCTGCGGTGTGGTCACCGCGGCAGGAACGGGAAAGAAGGAGTTCGCACAGGGCCTGTTTTCCGGTGGCGGGCGCTTCGCTGTCATGGAGCGCCCCGGGAGGGGCGGCGAACGGGGCTTCCTGGGCGCGGAAATCGCTGAACTCACCCTTCCAGGCAGGTTCTCCGGAAGGCTGCTGCGCACGGTCTCCCTCTCCGGACGGGCCGCGCTGCTCGCCCTGCACGAGGCATGGGAGGACGCACGCCTGGACACGGCCGACCCCGAACGCGTGGGCCTGGTCATCGGTGGTTCGAACGTCCAGCAGCGGGAGTTGATGCTCAAACAGGATGCCTACCGCGACAGGCCGGCCTATCTGCCGCCCACGTACGCCTTCTCCTTCCTGGACAGCGATCTATGCGGACTGTGCAGCGAGCAGTTCGGCATCCGCGGTGCGGCTCACACCGTGGGCGGCGCCTCGGCGAGCGGCCAGTTGGCCGTCATCCAGGCGGCCCAGGCGGTGCGTTCGGGAGCGGTCGACGTATGTGTCGCGATCGGCGCACTGGCGGATCTGTCCTCCTGGGAGTGCCAGGCATTGCGCTCGATCGGGGCCATGGGGTCCGACCGGTTCGCGGACGAACCCGACCTGGCCTGCCGGCCGTTCGACTCGCTGAGTGACGGATTCATCTACGGGGAGGCCTGCGGCGCGGTCGTCGTCGAGCGTGCCTCGACGGGCGGCGGACGCGGAGCACGGCCGTACGCGGCTGTGACCGGCTGGGGTGTCGCTGTCGACGCCAACCGGAACCCGGACCCCTCCGTCGACGGCGAGAGCCGGGCCATCGGACAGGCACTCGCGCACGCCGGCCGGGCACCGGGGGACATCGACTACGTGAACCCGCACGGCACGGGATCGGGCGTCGGCGATCCGGTGGAGCTGGCGGCCCTGCGCGCCTGCGGACTCGACGGGGCGTATCTGAACGCGACCAAGTCGATCACCGGCCACGGACTGAGCGCGGCGGGGACCGTCGAGGTGGTCGCCACGCTCCTGCAGATGGAGGCGGCCGTGCTGCATCCGACACGGAACCTGGAGACCCCGATCGACCCCACGCTGAACTGGGTGCGGGGGCAGGCCGAGTCCCGCCGGATCACCCACGCGCTGACTCTGAGCATGGGCTTCGGAGGCGTGAACACCGCTCTCTGTCTGCAGAACGCGAACGGCTGAGGAAGGTAGGCAATGCACACGGTCCCCGTCGGCATAGAAGCACTCAACATCTTTGGGGGAAGCGCCTGTATCGACGTGCCGGAACTGATGGAGCACCGAGGTCTGGACACGCTGAGGTCCGCAGAGCTGATGGTGCACCGCAAGACTGTCGCGCTGCCTTTCGAGGATCCGGTGACGTTCGGGGTCAACGCCGCGAAGCCGCTGGTGGAAGCGCTCTCCGACGCCGAACGGGACCGTATCGAGATGCTCGTGGTGTGCACGGAATCGGGAGTGGACTTCGGGAAGTCGCTCAGCAGCTACCTGCACCACCACCTGGGGCTGAACCGCAACTGCCGGCTGTTCGAGATCAAGAACGCCTGCTACGCCGGGACCGCGGGACTGCAGACGGCCGTCGACTTCATCCGGTCCGGCACCTCACCCGGGGCCAAGGCGCTGGTGGTCGCCACCGACGTGTCGCGCTACGCGATGCCCGAGGACGCCGACTCGGTCACCATGGACTGGGCCTTCATGGAACCGACGTCCGGTGCCGGTGCCGCCGCCCTCCTGGTCGGGGACGATCCCCGGGTCCTCCACCTCGATCACGGCGCGTACGGGTCGTACGGCTACGAAGTGATGGACACCTGCCGGCCCTCGACCACGGGGGAGGCCGGGGACGCCGACCTCGGGCTGATGTCCTACCTGGACTGCTGCGAGCAGACCTTCCGCGCGTACCTGCGCCGCGTTCCGGAGGCCGACTACCGGGACACGTTCGGATACCTGGCGTTCCACACGCCCTTCGGCGGCATGGTGAAGGGCGCCCACCGCACCATGATGCGCAAGTTCGCCGGAACCCGGGGCGCCGAGACCGAGGCCGATTTCCTCGAACGCGTCGTGCCGGGGCTCCGGTACGCGCGCCACACGGGGAACATGATGGGCGCAAGCGTCTTCGCCTCGCTCGCCGCGACCCTCGTGCACGGATCCTTCGAGGAACCACGCAGGATCGGCTGCTTCTCCTACGGCTCCGGCTGCTGCGCGGAGTTCTACAGCGGAGTGGCCACGGCACGGGGACAGGAGCAGCTCCGCGGACTCGGGACGGAACAAGCCCTGCTGGAGCGGAACCTGCTGTCGATGGAGGCGTACGAGCAGGTGCTGCGGGACAGCGCCTCCGTGGCGTTCGGCACCCGCAACGTCGCACTGGATCCCGAGCGGTACGCCAAGGAGCTCGGCACCGAACGGGGCACACGCGGGCTGGTCCTGGAGCGGATCAGCGAATACCACCGGGAGTACAGGTGGGCCGCATGAGCTACCGGACGATCCGAACCGAGACCACCGGTACCGTCTGCCGCATCCGCATGGACAGGCCGGAGGCGAAGAACGCCCTGAACGGGCTCATGGTCACAGAACTCCTCGACGCACTCGACCGGCATCAGGAGACCGCCACCGTGGTGGTGCTCGAAGGAACGCCTGAACACTTCTGTTTCGGCGCGGACTTCCAGGAGCTCACCGCTGGGGACACCTCGGACGAAGAGGCGGACCGGAGTCCGGAACTGCTCTACACACTGTTCCTGCGACTGGCGACGGGCCCCTTCGTCACGGTCTCGCACGTGCGCGGGACAGCCAATGCCGGCGGCGTCGGACTGGCCGCGGCCAGCGACATCGTCATCGCCGGGGACTCCGCCCGGTTCAGCCTCTCGGAACTGCTCTTCGGGCTCTACCCGGCGTGCGTGCTGCCCTTCCTCGTCCGGCGCTGCGGATTCCAGAAGGCGCACTACATGACGCTGATGACGATGCCGTTCGATGCCGCGGCGGCCGCGACGGCCGGACTCGTGGATGCGACGGGCGCCAACAGCGACGCCCTTCTGCGCAGGCACCTCACCCGGCTCACGTGCCTGCCCAGGACGGGGATCGCCCGCTACAAGCGCTATCTCCACGCACTGGACGACAGCCTGACCGCGTCACGCCCGGCCGCCCTGGCGGGAAACCGGGAGGTCTTCTCCGACGAGCGGAACCTCGAGCTGATCCGTCGCTACGCAGAGGAAGGGATACTGCCGTGGCAGGCGTGACCGGGCCGGTCGTCGATCTCCGTGAGGTCGAGCCGGGAATCGTCCTGCTGACCATGCAGGACCGGGTGGGCAGGAACGCCTTCACCCCGGAGCTGGTGGACGGCCTGCTCGACGCCTTCGAGACGGTTCGGCGTGACGACACGTGCAAGGTCGTCGTCATGACCGGATACGGCAGCTACTTCTCCTCCGGCGGCACGCAGGAGGGACTGCTGGCCATCTACGAGGGCCGCAGCCGGTTCACCGACCTGAACCTGTACAGCCTGGCGCTCGAATGCGCTGTGCCCGTCATCTCCGCCATGCAGGGGCACGGCATCGGCGGTGGCTTCGTCATGGGGCTGTACGCCGATCTCGTGGTGCTCAGCCGGGAGAGCGTCTACACCGCCAACTTCATGCGCTACGGCTTCACTCCCGGCATGGGGGCCACCTGCATCCTCCCCAGGAAACTGGGGCTTCCGCTGGCGCAGGAGATGCTGCTGAACGGCGCCAACCACCGCGGCGCGGAGCTCGCCGCACGCGGCGTGCCGTTCCCCGTTCTGCCGCGCAAGGACGTCCTGCCCGAGGCCCTCCGACGGGCCAGGGAACTGGCCGACAAGCCGGCCGTGTCCCTGCGGGCCCTCAAACAGCATCTGGTGGCGCCCGTCCGCAAGGAACTGCCGGACGTCATCCAGGCGGAACTCGCGATGCACGAACTGACCTTCCACCGCGAGGAAGTCCGGCAGCGAGTCACCGATCTGTTCGGAGAGTGAGAGAGATGCAGACCAAAGACCTTCTGCTGGCTCTGCGGTCCGGCAGGATCGGACTCGACGAGGCCCGGAACCTCCTGGCTTCCGGACCGGCCGCCCCCGGCACCGCCCCGGAAGCCGGAACCCGGCCGGAGACCGTCGCACCCGCACAGGTGCCGGCACGGCAGGCCGTCGCGGTCATCGGCATGTCCGGCCGCTATCCCGGGGCCGAGAACCTCGACCGGTACTGGGAGAACCTGCGCGCCGGCCGGTCGACCGTCACCGAGGTGCCCGCCGGACGCTGGGACGTCGATGCCCACTACGATCCGCAGAGCCGCCGCCCCGGCAGGACCGACTGCAGGTGGATCGGGGCGCTCTCGGACTTCGACGCCTTCGACCCGGCGTTCTTCGGGATACCGCAGGCCGAGGCGCACGCGACGGACCCCCAGCACCGGTTGTTCCTCCAGGAGGCCTTCCATGCCTTCGAGGACGCCGGATACGGCCGGGAGCGGCTCGACGGCCGCGCCTGCGGTGTCTATCTGGGGCTGGCCAGCCATGAGTACGGGGACCTCCTCTCCCGGCACGCTCCTGACGCCGGCAATGCGACCGGGACCAACGGGGCCATCGCGGCGGCCCGGATCGCCTATCACCTCAATCTCACAGGCCCGGCCATGTCGGTGGACGCGGCCTGCACCTCGTCCCTGGTCGCCGTGCACCTGGCCTGCCAGGCCCTCCGCGCGGGCGAGACCGACCTGGCGCTGGCCGGCGGGGTCAGTCTTTACCTGGGCGCCGACCGGTATGTGAGCATGAGCGCCGCCGGCATGCTGTCCCCGACCGGGCAGTGCCGCCCCTTCGACAGCCGTGCCGACGGATTCGTACCCGGTGAGGGCGTCGGGGCCCTGGTGCTCAAGCGTCTCGACGACGCGGAGCGCGACGGCGATCCCGTCCACGGTGTGATCGTCGCGACGGCCGTCAACCAGAACGGCAGCACCAACGGCATCACGGCCCCGGGCAGGCGCAGCCAGGCCGCACTGATGCGGCAGCTGTACGCGGCGCGGGACATCGACCCCGCGGACATCGGCCACATCGAGGCACACGCCACCGGCACCACCATGGGCGACTTCATCGAACTCGACGCACTGAACACGGTGTTCCGGGAACGCACGGACAAACGCGAGTTCTGCGCCGTCGGCTCGGTCAAGGGCAACATCGGCCACGGGACCGCGGCAGCGGGGGTGGCCGGGCTCCACAAGACGCTGCTCTCCCTCCGCCACCGCACGCTGGTGCCCACGCTGCACGTGGAAGAGCCCAACCCGCACTTCGACTTCCCCTCCTCGCCCTTCTACCTGAACACCCGCACCCGCCCCTGGGACGCTCCCGACGGACGTCCTCGCCTCGGCTGTGTGAGCGCCTTCGGCTTCAGCGGCAGCAACGCCCACATCGTGCTGGAGGAGTACACGGCCGCCCCCACGCCGCCGACCGGTTCCGCGCGCGGCGGCGGCCACCTGTTCGTGCTGTCCGCGAAAACCCCCGACGCGCTGGCGCGCCAGGCCGCCGGGCTGCACCGGCACCTGCTCGACACACCGGGGGCGGACCTCGCGGCCACGGCCTGGACCCTGCAGACCGGACGCGAGGCGATGGACGTGCGCGCCGCATTCGTCGCCGCCTCGCGCGAGGAACTGCTCGGGGCGCTGGACGGCCACGTACGCACATACGAGGCCGCGCTGACGTCCTCGTCCTCCGCCGGGGAGCCACGGCGTGTCCCGGCGTCGCACCGCCGCCGGTGGCCGGCGCGGACGGCCCTGCCGGAGCTGCCGGAACTCGCCGCGGCCTGGCTGCAGGGCGTGGACCTCACGGCCGACGAGTGGGCCCTCCTCCACGACGGCACGCCGCGCCGCGTCCACCTGCCGGGATACCCCTTCGCCGAGGACACGTACTGGTACACGGCCCTCGCCCCGGCCGCGGAGCCCGTGCCGGCCCCGGAACTCGCCTCGTCCCCGGAGCCCGCCCCGGGAGGGGAGAGCCTCCACTTCCGCTCCCAGGACCCGTACGTCCGCGACCACACCGTGGCAGGAGTGCCGACCCTCATCGGCATGACCCACGCCGGCCTGGCGCTCGACTGGTTCTTCGACCGCTTCCCGCAGCACGACGCCGCCCGGCTGAGCCGGCTGACGTTCCTGCGTACGGTCGAGCTGCCCGACGGAACCCGGGCCGAGATCCGGCTGGAACCGGACGACACACCCTCCCGGGAGGACCTGCACGTCCGGGCGGTGTACCGCAAGGACGCACGCGAGCCGTGGACCCCGGCGGCCGAGTGCCGGATACGCGGGGCCGCGTACGAACCGGAGAGGGCCGACCGCGTGGCCGGACTGCCACCGGTGGACCCGGAGCGGCTGTACGGACGGAACCCGGCGATCGAGATCGGGGAGACGTTCAGGACCTTCGCCGAGCTGTACGCGGACGGCTCGACGGTGGTGGCCGCCGTCGACATCACGGGGGACGGGACGAGGGGACACTCCCTGGACCCGTTGCTCATGTACAGCGCCTTCCAGGCGGCGTTGCTCTTCCTCGACGAGGACGGTTCCACCGGCTATCTGCCCTTCGGCGTCGAGGAGGTGCGGGCGCGGCGCGCCGCGGTGCGAGGACGGGTGTGGCTGACCGTGCGGCTGCGCCGGGACTCCGGTGAGCTGGTGGTGTTCGACGCGGACCTGACGGATGACGCCGGTGAGGTCGTCGCACGGCTGAGCGCATGCTCCATGAAACGCGTCCGCCCGGCGGCACCCCCCGTGGTCCCCGTGGTCACCACGCAGGACGACCTGCCCGAGGCCATCCGGCGCTACCTCGCCGGCAAGGTCGCGGCCCTGCTCGACGATCCCGGGCAGGAGGTCGACCCGCGGATCAACCTGATGGACCTGGGCGTCACTTCGGAGCAACTGGTCTCGCTGACCTCGGACATCGAGCGGGACAACGGACTCGAACTGAGCCCCGCCCTGTTCTTCGAGTACCCCAGTCTGGACCAGCTGGCGGACCACTTCCTCCGGGACCACCGCGACGTGTTCGCCTCCGGCCCCGGAGGCGGGTGGCCGGCGGTGGGCGCGGCACCCGTACCCGCCTCCGGACCCGCACCCACGCCTGCACCCGTGCTCCCGGCCCGCGCGGAAGCCGACCGCGCCGGGCACGAGGACATCGCGGTCATCGGCATGCACGGGATGCTGCCCGGTGCGGCGGACCTCGACGAGTTCTGGCAGAACCTGGTCGCCCGCAAGGACGTGATCAGTGAGATCCCGCCGGACCACTGGGACTACCGTCCCTGGTTCGACGCGACCCCGGGGGCCCGCGACAAGACGTACTGCAAGTGGGGCGGGTTCCTCGAGGACGTCGACACCTTCGACGCGGAGTTCTTCCGCATCTCGCCGCGCGAGGCCGAGTGGATGGACCCCCAGCTGCGGCTGCTGCTGCAGAGCGTCTACGCCACGGCCGAGGACGCGGGCGCCGCCGCACGGCTCCGGGGCAGTGACACCGGCGTGTTCATCGGGGTCTGCTGCCACGACTACCTGGACGTGATCAACGAGCGGCGGCTGCCCGTCGAGCCGTACGCCGGTCTGGGCAACCACCACACGGTCCTCGCCAACCGGGTCTCCTTCGCCTTCGACCTCAAGGGCCCGAGCGTGGCAGTGGACACCGCGTGCTCCTCCTCGCTGGTGGCGCTGCACCAGGCCTGCCAGGCGCTGCGCAGCGGGGAGTGCGCCACTGCGTTCGTCGGCGGGGTGAACCTGCTGCTGTCGTCGTACCACTACCGCTTCTTCAGCAGCGTGGGCGCTCTGTCGCCGACGGGCCGCTGCCACACCTTCGCCGAGGAGGCCGACGGGTACGTCCCGGGCGAGTGCATCGGCACGGTGCTGCTCAAGCCGCTGAGCAGAGCCGTCGAGGACGGAGACCGGATCCACGCGGTGATCAAGGGCTCCGCGGCCCGCCACGGCGGTTACACCCCGTCCTTCACCGCGCCCAGCGTCGAGGGTGAGGAGAACGCGGTCGTCAGGGCGTGGCAGGACTCCGGGGTCCCGCCGGAGACGATCAGCTACGTCGAGGCGCACGGGACCGGGACCAAACTCGGCGACCCCATCGAGATCACCGCGCTGAACCGGGCCTTCAGGCGGTACACCGAGCGGGAGGGCTTCTGCTCGGTCGGCTCGGTCAAGGCGAACATCGGGCACACCGAAGGCGCCGCGGGCCTGGCAGGCCTGCTGAAGGTGATCCTGCAGTTGCGCCACCGCCGGATCCCGCCGCTGCCCCGGTTGCGGGACCACAACCCGCTGATCAAGTGGGACGGCGGAGCGCTGCGGGCGGCCACCGAACCCCAGGACTGGATCGCCTCCGAAGGGGTCCCGCTCCGCGCGGGCATCAGCTCGTTCGGCATCTCGGGCGCCTACGCGCACGTGGTGGTCGAGGAGTTCGTTCCGGCCTCCGAGGACCTGCCGCGGGCCGCGCCCGACGGCACGGCCCGCCCGGCGGCGGTCGTGCTCTCGGCTCGGAGCGAGGAGCGGCTCGTGGAACGGGCGCGGCTGCTGGCCGACGCACTGCGCGACGGCCCGCCGGCCGGCTCCGGCCTGCCCGACATCGCGTACACCCTGCAGACGGGACGGGAGGCGATGCCCGAACGCATGGGCTGCGTCGTGTCCTCGGTCGGCGAACTCGTAGGCATCCTGGAGGGGTTCGCCGAGGGGCGTGCCGACGACCGGGTCCACCGGGGCCGCGCCTCCGCCGGCTCGGGGCACGCCACTGTGCCGGCCCCGGCACTGCACGGCACGCATGACGCGCTGGAGTACGCGGCACTGCTCGACGCATGGGTGCACGGCGCCGCCTTCGACTGGCGGTCGCTGCACGGCACGGCCCGGCCGAGGCTCGTCGGTCTGCCGACGTATCCGTTCGCAGGCGAGCGCTACTGGCTCCCGGACACGGCGGGAAAGGCGGCACCCGCCGCCCCGGAGTCCGGCGGTCCGCTGCTGCCCGCCGCGGAGCCGGACAGCGGGCACACCACGTTCCGCCCGGAATACTCCGGCACGGAGTTCTTCCTCGCCGACCACCGGGTGCTCGGACGCAGGATCCTGCCCGGCGTCGCCCACCTGGAGATCGCCCGGGCGGCGGCGCAGGCGCACCGCCAGGCGGGCGGCCTCCCCGACCGCCCCCTGCGCCTCGCCGACGTGGTCTGGACGGCGCCTGCCGAGGCGGCGGACGGGCCCCTGCGTCTCGACGTCACACTGACACCCGCGGCCGACGGCGCGAGCGCCTTCACCGTGCACGGAGCGCCGGCCCGGACCGGTGGGGAGCCTGCCCTGCACTGCCGTGGACGGGTGGAGGCGTTGACGGACGAGGTGGCCGTCCGCGAGACGCTCGACGTGGCGGCGATCCGCACAGCATGCGACGTACGGCACCTGACGGCCGATCAGTGCTACGAGACGTTCCGGCGGGCCGGGATGGAGTACGGACCCGCCTTCCACGGCATCCGGCACATCGACGTCGGAGCAGCCCAGGCCCTCGCCCGGCTGGCCCTGCCGGACGCCGTGCGGGACACCGCCACCGCGTACGGACTCCACCCGAGCCTGCTCGACTCCGCGCTGCAGGCGGTGGTGGGACTGATGTTCCCCTCCGCGGACACTCCGGAGGGGCTCGACGGCCCCGCCCTCCCGTTCTCCGTCGACGAGGTCGACGTACTCGCCCCGTGCCGCGACGCCGGATGGGCCCGGGTGCGGGAACGGGCCGGCACGAAGGCGCTCCGGACGTTCGACGTGGACGTCTGCGACGAGGACGGGACCGTCTGTGTGCGCATCCGCGGCGCGGCCTGCCGTACCTGGCGCGACACGGCACCCGCCGCCGACGCGCCGGTGGAGACCGTCATGGCCGCGCAGGTGTGGGACGTGCTGACGTTCGAGGAGAACGACGTGACGGCGTCCGCCGGGGGCCGCACCGTCCTCCTGGGCGGTGACCCGGTGATCCGGCCGGCGCTCGCGGCGGACTTCCCGGACGCCGCCTTGCCCGAGGTGGCGCCGGATGCGTCGGTGGCCGAACTGCGCGACCTGGTCGACGGGTACGGGGAGATCGGCCACCTCGTCTGGGCGGCGCCCCGCGGAACCGTGACGGAGGACGGCTGGGACCAGGTGCCGCAGGCCCAGAACGGCGGTGTGCTCCAGCTCTTCCGGCTGATCAAAGCGCTGCTCGAACTGGGCTATGAGCAGAGGGCACTGACGCTCACCGTCGTCACACGGCAGAGCGAGCCGTGCGGACCGTACGACACCGTCGATCCGACGCACGCGGGGGTGCACGGGGTGGCCGGCTCGCTCGCCAACGAACAGCCCGGCTGGCGGGTACGCAGCGTCGACCTCCCGGCCGACGGACGGTGGCCCGAGGGAGCGCTGCGCCGCCTGCCCCGGGAGACGGGCGTGGACGTGCTGGCCCTGCGGTCCGGTGCCTGGCACGGACGGAGGCTCATCCCCGTCGACGCCCGGACGCCCGCAGAGCCCACCGGATACCGGTACGGAGGCGTGTACCTGGTGATCGGCGGGGCCGGGGGACTCGGCGACACGTGGTCCGAGTACCTCATCAGGACGTACCGGGCCCGGATCGTGTGGGTCGGACGGCGGCCCCTCGACACGGACATCACCCGCCGGCTCGATCGACTGGCCGGCTTCGGCCACGCACCGGTCTACATCCAGGCGGACGCCACCGACGAGGCGCAGCTGCGCCGCGCGTGCCGCATCACCCTCGACCGGTTCGGCGCGCTGCACGGAGTGGTGCACGCGGCGATCTCCCTCCTCGACCGGAGCCTGGCGGGGATGACGGAGGAGCGCTTCCGGGCCGGCTACGCGGCCAAGCTGGACGTCGGGGTCCGCATGGCACAGGTCTTCCGTGACGTACCGCTCGACTTCGTGCTGTTCTTCTCGTCGGTCATCTCGTTCGTCAAGGGCGCCGGACAGGCGAACTACGCGGCCGGGTGTGCCTTCAAGGACGCCCTCGCCCACCGGCTCGCCCAGGAATGGCCCTGCGCGGTGAAGGTCATGAACTGGGGTTACTGGGGGAGCGTCGGGGTCGTGGCGTCCGACGCGTACCGCGAGCGCATGGCGCGGGAGGGCATCGGATCCATCGAGCCGTCCGAAGGCATGGCGGCCCTGGAATTCCTGCTCTCGTCCCCCTTCGACCGGCTCGCCCTGATGAAGGCCGCGGACCCGGGACGCATCGGAGCCCTGGACATGACCCAGAGCCTGACCCCGGCTTCGGCCGGGGACGTGCACCGGGAGGAGCCTCCCGGGGACGGGACCGTACTCGCAGAACTCCGCGAGCTGGCCGGGGCCCGGATCGAGGGGCCGATCCAGCCCTCGGACGACGGCCGTGAACTGACCGCCTACGGCTTCGGACCCGCCCAACTGACCGAACTGGCCCAGCAGATAGGTGAGCAGTACCGGATGCACCTGACGCAGGCGGCATTCATCGACCACCCGACTCTCCCCGACCTGGCACGGCTCATCGCCGACCGGCCGACGGGACATGCCAGGACCACTTCGGTGGGCGTTTCCGACGGAGGGGAAGAGCAGTGACACCGACGCAGGCGCAGCAGCACATGGAACGGCTGCTGCGGCAGCTGCTGCGGGCCCAACTGGCCGAGCTGGGAGCCCCGGACGGGGCGGGGCTCGACGAGGTCATGGCCGGCGCGGCCATCGGTCCGGCCTACCGCGAGTGGACGCGCGAGACCCTCCGGGTGATCCGCGCCGACGTCGGGGAGCCGGGCGCCGCCGCACAGCTGTGGCGGGAGTGGGACCAGGAGCTCCCGCAGTGGCAGGCCCTGCCCGCGCTCCGCGGACGGGCCGCCCTGCTCGACCGCACGGTGCGCCGTATCCCCGGCATCCTGACCGGAGAGGTGCCGGCCACCGAGGTGCTCTTCCCCGACTCGTCGCTGCACCTGGTGGAGGCGGTCTACAAGGACGACCCCGCCGCCGACGCCGGGCGTGAGGCGCTGGCCGCGGAGGCCGCCGCCCGCGTTGCGGAACTGGTGGACCGGCGGCCCGGCGCGCGGGTGCGCATCCTTGAGGTCGGCGCCGGGACCGGAGCGACCAGCGAGGCCGTCCTCGGCAGGCTCGCACCTTTCACCGACCGCATCGCGGAGTACACGTACACCGATGTCTCCGCCGCCTTCCTGACCCATGCGGAGCGGACCTACGGCACACGGCATCCGTTCCTCGTGTGCCGGACCTTCGACGTGGAGCGGCCGCCCGAGGAGCAGGGTCTGGCCGTCGGCGGATACGACCTGGTGATCGCGGCCAACGTGCTCCACGCGACCGCATCGGTGCGCCGCGCGCTGCGGCACACCAAGGCGCTGCTCAGGCCGGGTGCTCTGCTGCTGGTCAACGAGCTGGTCGGCAACACCCTGTTCGCCCACCTCACCTTCGGGCTGCTGGAGGGCTGGTGGCGCCACACGGACCCGGAGCTGAGGCTGACCGGCTCCCCGGGTCTGAGCGTGGAGACGTGGAAGCGGGTGCTGACGGAGGAAGGACTCAGGCCCGTACTCTCGCCCGACGTCCCGGGCGCGGAGGCGGGGCAGCAGTTGCTGGGCGCCGAGAGCGACGGCTTCGTACGCCGCGGACGGCCGGACAGCCCCGGATCCGGACCGGCCGGGAGCCCCGTCGCGGCCGGCGCCCCGGGCGGCGGGCACGCGGCCGGCCGCACCGGAGCCACCGACACCCCTGACCACACAGCCGGCGCGGACGCCGCCGGCACGGCGGACGAGCTCACGGCACGCGTGACGCCGTATCTCACGGAGCTGGTCGCCGCCGCGCTCAAGTACCCGGTGCACCGGATCGACCCGGCCGAGCCGCTCCAGAGCTACGGGCTGGACTCCCTCGTGGTCACCCAGCTCGGTGCCGAACTGCGCGACAGGCTCGGCAAGGTGAGCAGCACGGTCTTCTTCGAGTACCCGACGATCGAGGAACTGGCCGGCCACTTCGTCGCTGCGCACGGCGCACGGCTCCCCGGGCTGCTCGGGCTGACGGACGAGACGCCCGCCGTGGACGGGCCGCGGGAGACGCCCCGTCCGCAGGAGACGGCCGCCTCGCAGGGGCCGCCGGAGGAGCGCACGCCGCGCCCCGCCGTCCACCGGCCGGACCGCACGGACGGCGAGGGGGACATCGCCGTGATCGGACTGGCGGGCCGGTACCCCGGGGCCGAGGACATCCACGCGTTCTGGCGCAATCTGCGGGACGGCCGCAGCAGCATCACGGAGATCCCGCCGGAGCGCTGGGACTGGCGGACGTACTTCAGTCCGGAGCGCGGTGCCCCCGGCGCCGCCTACACCAGGTGGGGCGGCTTCCTCACCGACGTCGACGCGTTCGACCCTCTCTTCTTCCGCATCTCGCCCGCCGAGGCGGAGCGGATGGATCCGCAGGAGAGGCTGTTCCTCGAAACCGCGTACTCCGCCGTCGAGGACGCCGGGTACTCGCCCGCCGGGTTGTCCGGCAGCCGACAGGTCGGCGTCTTCGTCGGTGTCATGAACGGCAACTACCCCACCGGGGCGCACTACTGGTCCGTGGCCAACCGTGTCTCCCACGCGCTCGACTTCCGGGGCCCGAGCCTGGCCGTCGACACCGCGTGCTCCGCCTCGCTCACCGCGATCCACCTCGCGGTCGAGAGCCTGCGGAACGGCTCCTGCGAGTGTGCCGTGGCCGGCGGCGTCAACCTGATCGTCGATCCCGTGCACTATCTGCGCCTGAGCTCCCTGACCATGCTCTCGGCGGGCGACCGCTGCAAGGCGTTCGGCGAGGGGGCCGACGGATTCGTCGACGGGGAGGGCGTGGGAGCCCTCGTGCTGAAGCCCCTCGCGGCGGCCGTGGCCGCGGGTGACACCGTCCACGGCGTGATCAAGGCCACCCACCTCAACGCCGGAGGCCGTACCACCGGCTACACGGTGCCCAACCCCCGCGCCCAGGCCGAGCTCGTCACCGCCTGCCTGGAGCGGGCCGGCCGTAATGCCCGGTCCGTCAGCTACGTGGAGGCCCACGGCACCGGCACCGCGCTCGGAGACCCCATCGAAGTCGCCGCTCTCAGGCGGGCGTTCGAGCAGCACACCGCGGACCGGCAGTTCTGCGCCATCGGTTCGGTGAAGAGCAACGTCGGCCACCTGGAGAGCGCCGCCGGAATCGCCGGGGTCACCAAGGTCCTGATGCAGTTGCGCCACGGACGGATCGCACCGACGCTGCACGCGCGGACCCCGAACCCCGAGATCGACTTCGCCGACACGCCCTTCGCCCTCCAACAGGAGACCGGCCCCTGGAAGCGTCCCGTCCTGGAGGGCGCCGAGCACCCACGGCTCGCGGGCATCTCCTCGTTCGGGGCGGGCGGGGCCAACGCGCACGTACTGATCGAGGAGTTCACCCCGGCGGACACCGACGACACGGGGACCTCCGGCGGGGCTGCCGCCGGCACCCGCCACCCCGTCGTCCTCTCCGCCATGGACGAGGACCGCCTGCGCGAGAGGGCCCGAGGGCTGCTGGCGGCGCTCCGCGACCCGGACCGCGATTACGGCGAGGGGGACCTCGCGAGCATCGCGTTCACCCTGCAGACGGGCCGGGAGGCCATGGCGGCGCGACTGGCCTTCATGGCCGGTTCCCTGGACGAACTCGGCCGTACGCTGCGGCGGTTCCTGGACGGCGACGAGACGCCCGGTCTCCACCGGGGTTTCAGCCCCGCCTACGAGGAGAGGCCTGGCGGCCAGGACGGCCCGCACACCAGGAGCGTGGAGGACCTGCTGGCCGAGGGCGAGCACGACGCGGCGCTGCGGACGTGGGTGCGAGGCGCCGATGCCGACTGGACGCGCGACGCCGCCGGGCCCCGCCCCCGCAGGATCCCGCTGCCTGGCTACCCGTTCGCCCGGGGCAGGTACTGGGTCACACGGCAGGAGACGCCCGCACCGCCCGCGCCGGCCGCCGTGCCCGAGACCGTCGTCGACCCAGCGCTGCTGCTCGTCCCGGGCTGGGCCGCCGGGGAGGACGCCGGCACGGGCACCGCCGACGCACAGCGGTTCGCCCACCACGACATCATCCTGTGCGGAGCAGGGTTGCCGGACGGCCTGCCGGACCACATCGGTCTGAGGGAGGGACGGGTACGGCTGACCGTGCTGCGCTCCGCCGAGCAACGCGCCGACCGGCGCTTCGAGGACCACACGGTGCAGCTGACACAGGTCCTTCAGGACGTGCTGCGCCGCGCCGTGGGAGGCCGGTCACTGGTCCAGCTTGTCGTCTTGGGACGAGGCGGCGACGCCGCGCTGACCGCCCTGTCGGGGATGCTGCGGTCCGTCACGCTGGAGAACCCGAGGGTGATCGCCCAGCTGATCGAAGCCGGCGACCGGGCGGACCGGCTGACCCCGGTCGTCATGGAGAACGCCGCGCGCGCCGGGGACCGGCACGTCCGCCACGAGGGCGGCGAAAGGCTGGTGGCCCGTTACCGCGAAGCCACCGCACCGGCGGTCGCCCCGGCGCCCTGGAAGGACCACGGCGTCTATGTGATCACCGGCGGCGCAGGGGCGATCGGACTGCACCTGGCCAGGGAGATCGCGCGGTGCACGTCGGGGGCGAGGATCGTGCTGACCGGCCGTTCGGGCCCGGACCGGCCGGCGACGCGGGACGCGCTGCGGGCGATGCGGGAGCTCGGGGCGCACGCCGAGTACGTGACCGCGGACATCACCGACCGGGCGCAGACCGATCGCCTCATGGCTGAGGTCCGCAGCCGGTTCGGAGGCCCGAACGGCGTGATCCACTGCGCCGGGGTGCTCGACGACGCCTTCCTCATCGGGCGGACGGCCGCAGGGGTGCGCCGTGTCCTGGCCCCCAAGGTGACGGGGTGGGTGAATCTCGACGAGAGCACCAAGGACGATCCGCTCGACGTCTTTCTGGCCTTCTCGTCCGCCACCGCCGTCGTGGGGAACGTCGGACAGGCGGACTACGCCGCCGCCAACGGCTTCATGGGCCACTGCACCGTGCGGCGTAACGAGCTCACCGCCGCCGGGGAGCGGCACGGGCAGGCACTGTGCGTGCACTGGCCTCTGTGGCGTGAGGGCGGCATGCGGATGGACGAAGAGACACAGGAGCGGCTCCGCGCATCGACGGGGGCGGCCGCGCTGGAGACCGAGAGCGCTCTGCAGGCGCTGTACCGAGGGATCGCCGCCGGAGTCGGGCGGCTGGCCGTGTTCGCGGGAGCCGGGGACGACATCATGAATCATGTGAACGACACCGCTCTTCCGCGCACCGCGCGGACGGAGCGGGCCACCGTGGACCGGGATCCACTGCGTGAGGCGGTCGTACGACGGCTGAAGCGGCAGCTCGGCGGCATCGTGAAGCTGGGCGAGGAGAGCCTCGACGCGCGAGCACCGCTGGAGACGTACGGGATCGACTCCGTGATGATCACCCGGTGGAACCGGATGCTCGAGGACGACTTCCCCGACCTGCCCCGCACGCTCTTCTTCGAGCGCCGGACCATCGCGCAGGCCGCGGACTACCTGCTCACGGAGTTCCCCGCCGAGTGTGCCGGGTGGACGGGCACGGCGTCCGCCGCGTCCGCCTCCGCCCCCGGTGCGGTGGCAGCCGTTTCAGCCCTATCCGAGGCGCCACCCGCGCCCCGGGCCCACCGGACGGCCCCTCGTCCGGCCCGGGCCGTGGAGCGCGAGCCGATCGCCATCGTCGGCATCTCCGGACGCTATCCGCAGGCGGACGATCTGCAGCAGTTCTGGGAGCGGCTCGCCGCGGGAGACGACTGCGTCACCGAGATCCCGGCCGACCGCTGGGGGCTGGACGACTTCTACCTCCCGGACCCGGAGGAGGCCGTCGCACGCGGCAGGAGCTACAGCAAGTGGGGCGGGTTCCTGGCCGGGTTCGCCGACTTCGACCCGCTCTTCTTCCAGATGTCCCCGCGCGAAGCCCGTCTGATGGACCCGCAGGAACGGCTGTTCATCACGGCGGTGTGGGAGGCCATGGAGGACGCCGGCTGCACGCGGGAGCAGATGGGCCGGACCTACGAGGGCAGTGTCGGCGTGTTCGCCGGCATCACCAAGACCGGATACAACCTCTACGGTCCCGAGGCCCGGGCCGCCGGGTGGCGGGGCGAACTGCACAGCTCCTTCGCCTCGGTGGCCAACCGCGTCTCGTACCTGCTGGACGTCCACGGCCCGAGCATGCCGGTCGACACGATGTGCTCCTCCTCCCTCACCGCCCTCCACGAGGCATGCGAGCACATCCTGCGGGAGGAGTGCCGCATGGCCGTCGCGGGTGGCGTCAACCTCTACCTGCACCCGTCCAACTACATCGGCATGAGCGCCCACCGCATGCTGGCGTCCGACGGCCGCTGCAAGAGCTTCGGTGCGGGTGCCGACGGCTTCGTACCGGGTGAGGGCGTGGGTGCCGTCATTCTGAAACGGCTGTCCGACGCCGTCGCCGACCACGACCAGATCCACGCCCTGATCCCGGCCACGGGCATCAACCACGGCGGCCGCACCCACGGCTACACGGTGCCCAGCCCCACTGCGCAGACCGCCCTCATCCGCAGGACGCTCGACAAGGCGGGCATCGACGCCCGGGCCGTCAGCTACATCGAAGCGCACGGCACCGGCACCGAACTCGGTGATCCGATCGAACTGGCCGGACTCACGGGGGCCTTCCGCACGGACACCCAGGACGACGGTTTCTGCGCCATCGGGTCGGTGAAGTCCGGCATCGGTCACCTGGAGGCCGCAGCCGGTATGGCGGGCCTGACCAAGGTAGTCCTGCAACTGCGGCACGGCGCCCTGGCGCCCAGCCTCCATGCCGATCAGCTCAACCCCAACCTCCGCTTCGAGCAGACCCCCTTCACCCTCCAGCGGGAACTCGGTGA
The DNA here is from genome assembly GCF_045039765.1 of Streptomyces sp. NBC_01166. Classification (NCBI taxonomy): domain Bacteria; kingdom Bacillati; phylum Actinomycetota; class Actinomycetes; order Kitasatosporales; family Streptomycetaceae; genus Streptomyces; species Streptomyces sp. NBC_01166. The sequence continues at coordinate 1,156,947 of NZ_CP108613.1, read as the reverse complement.
GTGGAAGCGGCCCACGGTGGTGCGTGACGGCGACATCACGACCGCGCCCCGGATCGCGGGCATCTCCTCGTTCGGCGCCGGCGGAGCGAACGCCCACGTCCTGATCGAGGAGTACGTTCCGCGTCCCGGGGAGGACGGCCGGGACCTTCCGGTGAACCACGTCACCCCCGAACGCCCCGCGCTCATCGTCCTGTCGGCGCGCACCCCCGAGCAGCTGAACGCCAGAGCGGGCCAGCTGGCACAGGCCGTCCGCGACGGTGTGGTGAGGGACGACCGGCTGGCCGACGCCGCGTTCACCCTGCAGACGGGGCGTGAGGAACTGGAGGAGCGGCTCGCCCTTGCCGTGGCGAGCACGGCCGAACTGGAGAGCCGGCTGACCGCCTGGCTCGCCGACCCGGACTCCGCGGAGGGCGTACACCGGGGGAGCTCCCGCCGGCACAAGGAGGTCCTGGACCTGCTGCTCGACGACAACGGCATCGGCGAGGCTCTCGCGGCGCTGGCCACGACCGGTGGCATCGGCAAGCTGCTCAGGCTGTGGACCATGGGCATGAGGGTGCAGTGGGAACAGTTCTACGGGGAACACCTGCCGTACCGGATGAGCCTCCCCACCTATCCCTTCGCCAAGGAGCGGTTCTGGATCGGTGACGAGGCCTCAGCCGCCCCGGCAGAGCATGACCGCGCAGCCCTGGACTCTGCGGCCGCCCCGCCCCGCCCCGCGGTGCGGCCCGAACACGCCCCCGCCGTGGCACAACCGCCGACCGTCGCCGCATCCGGCGGGCCGGCGAACCGCATCCGGTTGTCGGTGCTGTCGGAGCGCACGCGCCCGGCAGACGATGCACCGGCGCCGGCCACAGTCCCCGCGGCGCCGGCCGCCGGCCCGGTTCCCGCTCCGCCGTCGCGTCCCCCGAGGACGTCGCGGCCCGTGCCCTCCGCGACGGAGCCTTCGCCGGCACCGGCCGGTGTCTCCGGCGAGCGTCTGGAGGACGAACTGGCGGTGGGGCTGTCCGAGATCCTGGCGGTGCCGCGTGACGAGATCGACCCGGACAGAAGCTTCGCCGATCTCGGGCTCGATTCGATCGTGGGCGTGGAGTGGGTGCAGTGGGTGAACGCCACCTACGGTCTGTCCGTCACCGCGTCGAAGATCTACGACCACCCGACCGTCCGCGAGTTCCGCCGCTTCCTCTCACCACAGATCGACCGGGGGCCGTCCGGGCAAGGCCTGCACGCCCTGGTCGCGGGAGTACAGCGTGGCGACCTGGATGTCGATGCGGCCGGGAAGCTGTTCCAGGACCTCGGCAAGGAGCCCCGGCGGTGAACGCACAGGAAGTGTTCGCCGCACTGAGGAACGGCGAAATCACCCCCGACGCGGCCGAGAGCCGGCTGCGCGCCCTGATGGCTCCCGCAGCGGTTTCCCGGCCCCGGGAGCACGGCGCTGCCGAGCGGCCCGGCGACGGGAGCCCCGTGCGCTGGCGGCACGTCGAACCGGGGATCGCGCTGGTGGTGATGGAGGACCGCGCGCACGGGAACGGCTTCTCGCCCGGCCTGGTGGCCGGGCTGACCCGTGCCTTCGCGGAGATCCAGGCGGACGACAGCGCCCGCGTCGTGGTGCTCACCGGCTACGACAGTTACTTCGCTTCCGGAGGGACGAAGGAGGGGTTGCTGGCGATCCAGGAGGGCCGGGTCAAGTTCACCGACCTGGGCGTCTACCACCTGCCGCTCGACTGCGAACTGCCCGTCGTCGCCGCCATGCAGGGACACGGCATCGGGGCGGGCTGGTCCATGGGCATGTTCTGCGACTTCGCCGTGTTCAGCTCGGAGAGTTACTACACCAGCAACTACATGACGTACGGATTCACGCCGGGAGCGGGAGCCACCCTGATCTTCCCCGAGCGGTTCGGATCCGCGCTGGCCCGGGAGATCCTCTTCACCGGTCGCAGGTACCGGGGCTCGGAACTGGCCGAGCGGGGTGTGCCGTTCCCGGTCGTCCCCCGGTCGCAGGTCCGCGAGACCGCGCTGGCTCTGGCGCGGGAGCTCGCTCAGGCACCGCGCGAGTCCCTCATCGGCCTCAAGACCCTGCTCGCCGGGCCGGTACGCGACCGCGTAGCGGGCACTCTTGAGCGGGAACTGGCCATGCACGACCGGACGTTCGTGAACCAGCCCGAGGTCCGCGACCGCATCCACGCACAGCTCGGAACCGGGACGCCCGCCGTGCCGGCGACCGCCGAAGCCCCCCGGCCTGCCGGGGCGGAGCCGCGACGGCAGAAGTCCGGCACGGAGCCGGCCCCGGAAAAGACCCCGCCGGAGGCGGGACCGGACACCGGCCGGGCGATCGCCGTCATCGGCATGGCCGGCCAGCTGCCGATGGCACCGGACCTCGACGTGTTCTGGGACAACCTCACGGCCGGCCGGGACTGCGTGTCCGAGGTCCCCGACTCGCGGTGGCCCCTGGAGTCGTACGCCGACCCCGATCCGAGGGCCCCCGGCAAGACGTACAGCAGGTGGATGGGCGCGCTGGAGACGGCGGACTCCTTCGATCCGCTGTTCTTCAACATCTCGCCGGTCGAGGCCGTGCACATGGACCCCCAGCAACGGATCTTCCTGACCAGCAGCTGGCACTGCATCGAGGATGCCGGGATCGCGCCGTCGGCCCTTTCCGGCGCCCGCTGCGGCGTCTTCGTGGGCTGCGCCTCCAGTGAATACGGTCAGTACCTGATGCAGAAGGGCGACAACCCGCAGGGTTTCACCGGTGCCGCGTCGTCGATCCTGAGCGCCCGGATCGCGTATCTGCTCAACCTCAAGGGGCCGAGTCTGGCCGTCGACACGGCCTGCTCCTCCTCGCTCGTGGCCATCGCCGAAGCGTGCGACAGCCTGCTGCTCGGCAACAGCGACCTGGCACTGGCCGGTGGTGTGTCGGTGATCTCCGGGCCCTCGATGCACATCATGACCAGCAAGGCCGGGATGCTGTCCAAGGACGGCCGGTGCAAGACGTTCGACGCGGGCGCCGACGGCTTCGTCCCGGGGGAGGGCGTCGGGGTCGTCCTGCTGAAACGCCTGGACGACGCCGTGCGTGACGGTGACCCGATCCGCGGGGTGATCCGTGGCTGGGGCGTCAACCAGGACGGCCGGACCAACGGAATGACGGCTCCGAGCGCCGCTTCCCAGACGCGGCTCCAACAGGAGGTGTACGAGCGCTTCGGTATCGACCCCGGAACGATCACCATGGTCGAGGCGCACGGCACGGGCACGAAGCTCGGAGACCCCATCGAGGTCGAAGCCCTGACCGAGGCGTTCCGCGCCTTCACGGACCGCACCGGCTTCTGCTCACTGGGATCCGTGAAGAGCAACATCGGCCATCTGCTCACGGCGGCCGGCATCGCCGGGGTGCTCAAGGTCCTGCTCTCCCTGCGTCACGGTATGCGGGCACCGACCCTGCACGTCGACACGGTGAACGAACACATCGCCCTGGAGCAGAGCCCGTTCTACCTGGCCACCCGACCGGAGCCCTGGGACGCGGTCGACGGCGCACCGCGTCGGGCGGCGGTGAGTTCCTTCGGTTTCAGCGGCACCAACGCGCACCTCGTGATCGAGGAGTACGTCCCGGATCAAGCCGTACCCGCCGTCAGGCCCGACCCGGAGGCGCAGCAGCACCCCGTACTGCTCGTGCTGTCCGCCAGGACCGAGGATCGACTGCGTGCCTACGCCGTCCGGCTCCGGGATGCGGTGGCGGCCGACCCGGACGCCGATCTGGCCGACTGGGCGTACACGACCCAGGTGGGCAGGGACCCGCTGGCGTGCCGGATGGCGACGGTGGCTACCACCCGCGCGCAACTCCTGGACTCCCTCGACGACTTCGCCGACGGGGGCACGGCGGGGGCATGGGCCACCAGGCCGGAAGAGCTGACCGCCACGGGGGAGATCGCCCGGGCCGCCGACGAGTGGCTGGCGGGCGGCAGCCCCGACTGGGAGCCGCTGCACGGGAAACACCGACCGCGCCGGACCCATCTGCCGGGGTACCCGTTCGCCGACGAGCGGTACTGGCTGGCCGAGTTCCGGGACTCCTTCGGGCCGGCCGCCTCCGAGCCTGCGCGCGACCGGACACCGGCAGGTGACCGGGCACCGGCACGTGACCGGACACCGTCCCTGGACCGGGCACCGGCCCCTGGAGGCGGGACCTCCGGTCCGCCGCCGGACGACGACGCCACCGCGCTGCTCGCGGACGAGCTGTCGCACCTCCTGAACATCGACCGGCGGCAGCTGTCCGCCCGGACCGCCTTCCACGAGATCGGCGTGGACTCGCTCGCCGTACGCCAGCTCCTGGAACGCCTGGAGGCCGTCTTCGGGGAGATTCCCGCGGAGGCCTTCTTCACGCACAAGACCATCGGTGCGCTGGCCGGATTCCTTGCCGCCCGCATGCCCGAGCGGCCGGCCGCCCCTGTGACGGCCCGTCAGGACACAGAGGTGGCGGCGCCTCCCGGTGAGGCCGGCGGCGTCCCGCCCGGCGAGGCCGTCGCCGTCGTCGGCGTGAGCGGCCGGTACCCCAAGGCGCACACCCTCCGGGAGTTCTGGACCAATCTGGAGTTCGCCCGCGACTGCGTCGTCGAAATCCCGAAGGAGCGCTGGGACCACCGCGACTACGGCTCACGAAACGCAGTGCGCGGCAAGGGCGAGGGGATGTACTGCAAGTGGGGCGGCTTCCTGCCCGACGTGGACCGCTTCGACGCGGACTTCTTCGGGATCTCACCGCTCGAGGCCAAGCACATGGACCCGCAGGAGCGGCTGTTCCTGGAGACGGCCGCGGCCTGCCTGGAGGACGCCGGGTACTCCCGGGAACGGCTGCACGACCCCACCGCGGCGGACGGCCGCGCGTCGGTGGGCGTGTTCGTCGGGGCCACGTTCAACAACTACCAACTGCACCAGGCGGAGGGGTACCGGGAGGGGCACTTCGCGCCCGTCAACTCCCAGCTGTACTCCATCGCCAACCGGGTTTCCTACCTCTACAACCTGCGCGGTCCGAGCCTGTCCGTGGACACCGCCTGCTCGTCCTCGCTGCTCGCCGTGCACCTCGCCTGTGAGAGCGTCCGCAGCGGTGAGTCGGCCATGGCTCTCGCCGGAGGGGTGAACCTCTCCCTGCACCCGAGCAAGTACGTCTCGCTGTGCGCCGGGCAATTCGCTGCCAGCGACGGCCGGTGCCGGTCCTTCGGCAAGGACGGAGACGGGTACGTGCCCGGCGAGGGGGTCGGCGCCGTGCTGCTGAAGCCGCTGGCGGCGGCGGAGCGGGACGGCGACCACATCTACGGCGTCATCAGGGCGACGGCGGTCAACAACGACGGCCGGACCTTCGGTTACAGCGTGCCCAACCCTTCCGCGCAGGCCGAGGTGATCGGGCGCGCACTGGACAAGGCGGGCGTCGACGCCAGGACCATCAGCTACGTGGAGGCGCACGGCACCGGCACCAAACTCGGCGACCCGGTGGAAGTGGCCGGACTGGCGCAGGCGTTCGGCAAGGACACCGGTGACACGCAGTTCTGCGCCATCGGCTCCGTGAAGTCGGGCATCGGACACCTGGAGGCGGCCGCCGGCATCGCGCAGCTCACCAAGGTGCTGCTGCAGCTGAAGCACCGGCAACTGGCCGCGTCGCTCACCCACTCCGAGGATCTCAATCCGCACATCGATTTCGAGGCCACCCCCTTCTACGTGCAGCGGGCCACGGGCGAATGGCGGCGCCCCGTCATCACCGCCGGGGACGGCTCCGTACACGAGGTGCCGCGGCGGGCCGGGATCAGCTCCTTCGGCGCCGGGGGCGTGAACGTCCACGCCGTCGTCGAGGAGTACACGTCCGCCGCCGCACCGGCCGGACGGACAGGCCCCGTGGTCGTGCCGCTCTCCGCGAGGACCGGCTCCGCACTGCGCGCCGGCGCCGAGGCGCTGCGCGACCACCTCAACTCGGCGGGCGACCAGCCGGGCGGGCTCGCGGCGGTGGCCGACACGCTGCAGACCGGGCGGGACGCCCACGAGCACCGGCTCGCCTTCGTGGCGACGGACGAGGCGGACGCGGTCCGAACCCTGGACGCGTACCTGCGGGGAGGCGAGGACGGGACACGCCTTCACGTCGGCCGGGCCGCGCCGAACGGCGGGGCGGCAGGGACGGCGCCTCACCATGCTCCGGGTTCCGACGGGCCGGAGGAGACCGCGCGGGCCTGGGTGCTCGGTGCGTCCGTCGACTGGTCCGCACTCCGCGGCGGAGCCGAACCGGCACGGGTTCCGCTGCCCACGTACCCCTTCTCGGGTGACCGTTATTGGACCGGGCGCAGCGGATCGGGCACCGGCTCCCTGACCCGGCCTCCAGGACGGCAGGAGGCGCGGCAGCCGGTCGTGCCGACGGAGCCCGCCCGGCCCGCACGGGAACCGTCCGCCCGGCCGGCCCCGGCCGATGCGGCCCCGGAGCCGTCCGGTACGCCGCCGCCCGGCGTCTCCGCGCTGCGGGCATCTCTGGCCGAGGCGATGGATTTCGAGCGGGACGACATCCTGGCGGCCTTCCTGCGGGAGCGGCTCGCCGAGCTCCTCGACTACCCGCCCTCCGAACTGCCCGACCCGGACCGGGGCTTCTTCGACCTGGGAATGGAATCGGTCATGGTCGAGAAGTTCCGGCTGTCGCTGGAGACCGAACTCGGCGTGGATGTGGCGGACACGGCGGTCTTCGAGCACCCCACGGTCGTGGCGCTCACCGCGCATCTGCGGGGGCTGATCCCCTGGGACGACATCGGACGGACAGCCTTCGGTGCGGGTCCCGCCGGTTCAGGCCCGGTCGGGCCCGGTCCCGTCGAACGTACTGATCCCGAACTGGCCGACACGGTCGCCCAGTTGCGGCAGGAGCTGCTCGAGCTCGGCGCGATCGCGTGACAAGGGGAGGTGACGGCATGGCCGTGGAAGTGAAGCCGGACGACTACAAGGCACTCCTGTCGGAGTCGCTGCGCACCATCAGGAAACTCAGGCAGGAAGGCGCACAGGGCGCGCGGACGCGCGAGCCGGTGGCCGTGGTCGGCATGGGCTGCCGCTTCCCGGGCGGCAGCGTCACGCCGGAGGCTTACTGGGAGTTCCTCAGCGGTGGTGGCGACGGCGTGGTCGAGGTGCCCGCGGACCGGTGGGACGTCGAGGAGCTGTACGACCCCGAACCCGGGAAGCCGGGCAAGATCTATCTCAAGGAGGGCGGATTCCTCCAGGAGGACATCCGCGGATTCGACGCACACTTCTTCGGGATCTCGCCCCTCGAAGCGGCCGAGACGGACCCCCAGCAGCGACTCCTCCTGGAGGTGGCCTGGGAGGCGCTCGAACGGGCGGGCATCCCCGCCGACAGCCTCAGGGGCACCAGGACCGGTGTGTTCATCGGGGTGATCGGTTCCGAGTACGCCGGTCTGCCCCGGGCCGAGCAGTACGGCAACCCCTACACACTGACCGGCGCGATGTCCGCCATCATGTCCGGCCGCGTCTCCTACGTCCTCGGCGCCCAGGGGCCCTCGCTGTCCGTCGACACCGCTTGTTCGTCCTCGCTCGTGTCCGTCCATCTGGCCTGCGAGAGCCTGCTGAGGGGAGAGTCGGACACCGCGCTCGCCGGCGGGGTCAACCTCCTGCTGTCGCCCACCGGCTTCGCCTCGCTGTGCGACCTGGGGGCGCTGTCCAAGGACGGGCGGTGCAAGTCCTTCGACGCGAGCGGGGACGGGTACGGGCGGGGTGAGGGCTGCGGTGTCGTCGTACTGAAGCGCCTGTCCGACGCCCGGCGCGACGGAGACCCGGTCCTGGCCGTCATCAAGGCCAGCGGGGTCAACCAGGACGGTCCCGGCAGCGGTCTGACGGTGCCCAACGGCTCGGCCCAGCGCGACCTGATCCGCCGTACCCTCGCCGAGGCCGGTGTGGTCCCTGCCGAAGTCGGCTACTTCGAGGCGCACGGTACGGGGACGGCGCTCGGCGACCCGATCGAGTTCCAGGCCATCAAGGACGTATTCGCGAACGACCCGTCCCGCGAGCGGGAGTTGCGCATCGGGTCGGTCAAGAGCAACATCGGCCACCTGGAAGCGGCGGCCGGTGTGGCGGGCCTCATCAAGCTCGTGCTGTGTCTGCAGCACGGCAAGGTCCCTCCCAACCTGCACCTGAACACGGTCAACCCGAAGATCAGGCTGGCCGACATACCCGCGTCCGTCCCCCGTACGTGCGAGGAATGGGAAGCAGGTGCGGGCGCTCGAACCGCCGCCATCAGCTCGTACGGTTTCAGCGGCACGAACGCTCACGCGATCGTCGCCGAGGCGCCGGAGCCGGCCGGGCCGCGCGGCGGGCACGGCGAACGCCCTCTGCACCTCCTGGCGCTCTCCGCGAGGAGCAAGGGCGCGCTGCGTGCGCTCACCGACTCCTACCTGCGGTTCCTCGACGGCGGCGGCCTCCCGGCGCTCGGCGACCTCTGCCACACCGCGAATGCGGGGCGCAGCCATTTCGCGCACCGCCTCGCCGTGGTCGCCGGCGACCACGCGGAGCTGAGGCAGCGGCTGCGGGAGTACACGCCTCCTGAGGCCGCACCGCGCCCGGCCTCCGGTCCGCGCACGGCTTTCGTCTTCGCGGGCCGCTACGACGACCGGCTCGCCAGGGAGCTGTACGCGACGCAGCCCGCGTTCCGCGCCGCCGCGGACGCCTGCGACGAGGCGGTGCGCAGCCGTGGCGGAACCGGGATCACGGACGGCCTCGCCGGCACCCGCAACCGGACGCCGCCCGCCGCGGCGGACGCCGTCGCGGCCTTCTGCCTGGAATACGCACTCGACCGGATGTGGGCGTCCTGGGGAGTCCGGCCGCACGCCGTCATCGGCCGGGGCAGCGGCGTGTACGCCGCCGCCTGCGCGGCCGGCGTCATGGATCCGGGCACGGCACTCGCGTTCCTGCTGCCGTCGTCGGCGCGGCCCTCCGGTGGGATACGGCTGCGCCCGGCCGGGGCCCGTGTGTTCTCCGGGTCCACCGGCGGTGTCGTGGACCGCCGGGAGCTGCTCGACCCCACCTGGTGGGAGGGCGCCGGCACGGTGCCTGCCGAGCCCTTCGGGCCCGTCGTGCAGCGGCTCGCGGCGGATTACGACCACTGCGTGACCATGGCGCCCCCCGCCCCCGCGGACCGGCCTGCCGGTGCGTACGGCAACGGGACCGCGACGGAGACGGAGGCCTGGCCGCAGCTCGCACGGACGCTCGCCGCGCTGTACGAGGCGGGAACGCCCGTGGACTGGGCCGGCTTCGACAGCGGTCACGACCGGCGCAAGGTGCTGCTGCCGACGTACCCGTACCAGCGCAAGCCCTTCTGGACGCAGGAGGCACCCCCCGGTGCGGCCCCGGCGCGGCCGGCCGCGCCCCGGGGCTCACTGGAGGGACAGCTCATCCACGCGCCGCTCGGTGCCGACCAGGTCGGCTTCGACGTGCCGATGGCCGCGGTACCCGACGTGCGCGCCACCCATGGGGTGATGCATGTCGGCCACTATCTGGAGCTGGTGGCCCGCGCGCTGCGGCTGACCGCCGAGGGTGAGCCCCCGGCCATCCGGTCCCTCCGCTTCACCAGCCCTCTGGTCCTGCGCGAGGACCGGGACAACCGCCTCGTGGTCGCCCTGCAGGAGGGACCGGACGGCACACCGGGGTTCACCGTGCACGCCCAGGGAGAACACCGCAGGGACTGGACGCGGCACGCCGAGGGTTCGTTCGTTCCCGCCGGGGACCGGCCCGCAAGCGAGGCGCCGGCCGCCCCACCGGAATCCGGCCCCCTCACCCATGGATTCGACGGTCCGACCGCAGGAGACGCCTTCTACGGGCAGGCCGCGGCCGAGCGCCGACTGGCCCTGGGTGAGGACGTGCGCTGGCTGTCCGAGGTGTGGACGCGTGAAGGAGCGGCACTGGCCCGCCTCGTGGCACCGGCCGGCCTGGACACCGCCGGCCCCTGGCTGGTGGGTTCCCACCCCGGCGCCCTCGACGCGTGCGCCCAGCTCTTCCACGCCGCGCTGCCCCGGTCCGTGCCCCCCGACATGAAGTTCATGGTCACCGAGTGGCGCGAGATCCGGCTCCCGACGGACGAGCACCAGGGCGACCTCTGGTGCCGGGTCACGGTGGAGGAGTTCGACGAGGAGACAGCCGAACTGCGGGGCGCGCTTGCGCTTCTCGACGGACGCGGAAGGATCTCGGCGAGTGTGGGCGGCGTCACGATGAAGGGCATCGGAGCCGAACACGACCAGCTCTTCCGGGAGCTGGCGGCCGACGGCGGCGCGGACGGCAGCCAGGACAGCGAGCCCTCCCCGATCCTCTTGGAGCTGGGCCGGACGTCCGCGGAGCGTCGCGCCGCCCGCCTGGAGGAGTACCTGCGGGAGCGGTTCGCCGAACTGCTGCGCATGGACGACGAGGATCTGGACCCCCACGAGCGTCTCTCCGATCTGGGCATGGACTCCCTGGTCGGAGTCAGGGCGAAGGCGCTCATCGAGCAGGAGTTGCGGGTGCGCCTGCCGATGGAGACCCTGATCGAGGGGCCCTCCGTGCGCGACCTCGCCGCCGCCGTGCTGCCCGGTCTGGACCTCGCCGAAGTGCCGGCGGCCGCCGGCCCGGCCCCGGCCGGCCCGCGGGCCGCCACCGCGGCGGCCGGCTGGATCGCACACCGCACGCCCAACCCCCGGGCGCGGCTGAAGCTGTTCTGCCTGCCGTACGGCAGCGGGGGCGGAGCGTCGGTGTACCGCGGCTGGCAGGAACTGCTCCCCGACGACATCGAGGTGTGCCCCGTACAGCTGCCGGGCAAGGAGAGCCGGATCAGGGAGAAGGCCTTCGAGGACGCCGAGGCCGCGGCCGACGCGCTCTGCGAGGCGTTGCTGCCCGAACTCGACCGCCCCTACGCCTTCTACGGGCACAGCATGGGCGCACTCCTCGCCTACCGGGTCGCCCACCGGCTGTGGCGGCGGCACGGGATCAAGCCCGGGCACCTCTTCGTCGGCGCGTACTCGGCTCCCAGCGTGCGGCCGAACCCCCTGGTGGCCTTCACCCGCGAGAAGTTCGCCGCGATCGGCTACGACGAGATCCCCGGTCCGGCCGATCTGGCCACCGCGACACCCGCCGAGCGCGAGGCCGTGCTCGGCGTGCTCACCTCCGAGGCCGACGTCAGCGAGGAACTGGCCCGGGCCCTGCTGCCCACACGGCTCGCGGAACTGAAGCTGGTGAGGGACTACCAGGAGCCCGACGAGGCCACCTTCGACGTCCCCGTCACCGCGGTGCACGGGCTCCGCGACGACAAGGTCACCGAGTCCGACATGGCCGCTTGGCAGAAGGCGACCAGCGGAGCCTTCGCCCTGCACCTGGTCTCCGGCGACCACCTCTTCCTGCGCGAGGACCAGGACCAGCGCCTGCTGCTCCTGCACATCGCGCGCGCTCTGGCCCCCTGAGCAGACTTTGTCCGAATGAGCCACCACCACAAGGAGAAGCAATGAAGCGGCGGCATCTTTTCGAGTTCGAGGACCTCACCTGGTTCCCCGACGTGTTCCGGCGCGGCACCACGGACTTCCTCTCGTTCGTCTTCTCCAAGACCAACAGGTACGCACCCGTGGTGCCCCTCATCGCGGAAGCCGTGGACGGGGAGGACCCGGTGCGGATCCTGGACCTGTGTTCCGGCGGCAGCGGCGGCATCGCCAATCTGCAGCGGGACCTGTCCGCACTGCTCGACAGGAAGGTGACCGTCACCCTCAGCGACAAGTACCCGAACCTGGAGGCTTTCGAGAAGATCAAGCAGAGCTGCGAGGGAGTCGAGTACGAGTCCGGGCCCGTCGACGCCACGGACGTTCCCGGCCGGCTCGACGGATTCCGCACCATCTTCACGGCGTTCCACCACTTCAAGCCGGACACCGCCACGGCCATCCTGCAGGACGCGGTGGACAAGAAGGTGCCGATCGGAGTCTTCGAACTCGGCAACAAAGGCCCCAAGGCCATCGCCAAACTCGTCGTCACCGTGCCGATCGGCCTCCTCCTGGTGACGCCCTTCCTGAAGCCCTTCAGAGCGTCCCGGATCCTCTTCACGTATCTGCTTCCGGTGATCCCCCTCGCCACGATCTGGGACGGCGTCGTCTCGATCCTCCGGGTGTACACACCGGACCAGTTGCGCGAACTCACGGCCGGCATCGAGGCGGTGGACTACGAGTGGAAGATCGGCACCGCGGTGCACGCCGAGGGCGTCGGCAAGGGCGAGGTCGTGTACCTCATCGGCACACCGGTCAAGTAGTCACGTCGCAAGGGGAGCGGTCCCCGCTCGGAAACACGGAGACATGGACTTTTTCGAGGACTTGCACCGGTTCGGTGACAGGACTGCGGTGGTCGACGACCGCGGCCGCAGCTTCTCGTACCGTGAACTGCACCGGACAGCACGCGCGTTCGGCGCCCGTCTGCCCCGAGGTGAGCGGTCGCTGATCCTGCTGAGGACGAGCAATCGCACGGAGTCGCTCGTCGGATACCTGGGCGGCATCCTGGCCGGCCATGCGGTGCTGCCGGTCGATCACGGCATCGACGCCGTCCTGGTCGCCCGGCTCATGGACGCCTACCGGCCTGAGTACGTGTGGGGGACGGGCCGGGAGACGGGCCCGGCGCTGTTCACGATGGGCGACCACACCCTGACCACGACACGTTACGGAACGGGGGAGCCCCTCCACGCGGACCTGGGCGCCGTGCTGCTCACTTCCGGATCGACCGGCTCGCCCAAGGGGGTGCGGCTGACCCGGGCGAACATCGCGGCCAACGCACGCTCCATCGCCGAATACCTCGGCCTGGACGAGACCGAGCGGCCCGTCACCAGCCTCCCCATGAGCTACTCCTACGGCCTCTCGGTCATCACCAGCCATCTGCATGCCGGGGCGACACTGCTGCTCACCGACGCGTCCCTGGTGCGGGGCGAGTTCTGGGACTTCTTCCGCAAGAACGGAGCGACGTCGTTCTCGGGCGTGCCCTACACGTACGAGATGCTGGACACCCTGCGGTTCGCCTCGCTCGACCTGCCGAGCCTGCGCTACTTCACCCAGGCGGGCGGCCGGCTGCCCGCGGAGCGGGTCGAACGGTACGCCGCCGAAGCGGAGCGCAGAGGGGCCCGCTTCTACGTGATGTACGGACAGACCGAGGCCACAGCCCGCATCGCCTACCTGGAGCCCGGCCTCCTGGCATCCAAGCCCGGCAGCATCGGACGGGCCGTGCCCGGCGGGACGCTGTACCTCAGGGACGAGCACGGGGTGGCCGTCACCGCCCCGGGACGGACCGGCAGTCTCTGCTACGAGGGCCCCAACGTGATGCAGGGCCATGCGGGCGGACGGGCCGACCTGGCCCGTGGGGACGAGCTCGGCGGGGTCCTCGACACCGGCGACCTCGCCTGGGCCGACGAGGACGGCTGCTACTACATCGCCGGGCGGCGCGGCCGCTTCGTGAAGCTGTCCGGCATCCGTTACGACCTCGACGCACTCGAACTGGGCCTCGCGCAGAGCGGCATCACCTGTGCCTGCGGGGGCAGCGACGAACAACTGGCCGTCGCCGTCGAGGACCCGGCCCTGGTCAGGCAGGTCAAGCAGACCCTGCGCCGGACCTTCCACGTGGACCCGACGCAGGTGCGCGTCGTCCAGGTGCCGCTGATCAGCCGCACGGCCACCGGAAAGATCGCCTACGCACAGACATTCGAGAACGGGGAGTGAAGACGGTGAGGACCAATCGCGCGGTCGTCGAGCAGTTCGACGCAGGGGCGGAACACTTCGACAACTGGTCGGTCACGAAGGACGAGCGCACGCTCAGGGGGCTCGCGGAGTTCTGCGAGCTCGGGCCGGACGACGACCTGCTGGACGTGGCCTGCGGCACCGGAGCCATGGCGCTGCACGGCGCCCGCCTCGTGCGTACGGTCACGGGCGTGGACATCTCCGAGGGGATGATCGCGGTCGCCCGCCGGAACGCCGCCGGCCGAGGCCTGGACAACGCCTCCTTCGAGTGCCACGACGTGGAAAGGCTCGGCCTGCGGAGCGACCGGTTCTCCGCCGTCGTGTCCCGGTCGGCCTTCCACCACATGGCGCGCTACCAGGACGTGTTCGCCGGGATGGTGCGCTGCTGCCGGCCCGGCGGACTGCTGTGCGTCCAGGACGTCATGGCGTACGGCGACGAGAAGAAGGACCGCTACTTCGAGGAGATGGAACGGCTCATCGACCGGAGCCATCACCTCACCTACGGGAAGCGGGAGTTCTTCGGCCTCTTCAAGGACAACGGCGTCAGGGTCACCGGCCTCTTCGAGTCCGAGTCGCTCCTCGACTTCCATGACTACGTGGAGCACGTCGCGCAGACCGAGGAGAGCCGCGCCCGGATCGGTGGGCTCCTCGCGACCGGACTGGCGGACCCGGACGTCGCCACCGAGTTCACCTGGCACGAGGACCGGCTGATGTGGCGCCGCAAGGTCTGCACCATCCGGGGCCGCAAGGCGGACCGGACGTGATCCCCGCCGTGCCCACCACACCGGAAACACCTCTCAGACGTAAGGAAACCAGGGCGATGGACGCAGTGCGCGGGCAGATCAGGCAGTTCATGGAGGACACCCTCCTGGTGGACTTCGACGGCGAGGTCACGGAGGACACCGACCTCTTCAAGGCAGGAGTCGTCGAATCGCGCGACTACCTGAACATTCTCCGCTTCCTGCAGGAGGACCTGAAGGTCGAGATGACGGACGAGGACCTCTTCATGAACGTGCTCGTGTCCCTCTCGGGGATCACCGAGTTCGTGCACCGGAAGCAGGGTGGCGGCGGGCCGGCCTGAGAGAACGGGGACAGAGGTCATGACACATGTGGATGACGACGCGGAGGGAAGCGGAAGCGTGCGGGCCGAGGAGATCGCCATAGTCGGGGTGAGCCTGCGTTTCCCCGGCGCGGAGTCGATGGACGAGTTCTGGCAGTTGCTGGAGGAAGGCCGCTGTGCGATCGGTGACCTGCCGGCCGACCGGCGGGCGGGCCGGCGCGGCTCCGGGGCCACGGAGCAGGACGGGCCCGCCGTGCGCGGCGGGTTCCTCGCCGACGCCGAGGCCTTCGACGCCGCCTTCTTCAACATCTCGCCACGTGAGGCGATGTTCATGGATCCGCAGCAGCGGCTCGCCATGGAACTCGCCTGGCAGGCCATCGAGGACGCCGGATACCGGGCGTCCGCACTGCAGGGGTCACGCACCGGTGTGTTCATGGGGGTCGCCAACTCCGACTACACCGAGCTGGCCGAGACCCGGCACGGCCCCGTCGACGCGTATCTGCCGACCGGGACCTCGGCTGCGATCATCGCCAACCGGATCTCCTACTGGTTCGACCTGCTCGGGCCCAGCATGACGGTCGACACGGCGTGCGCGAGCTCACTGGTCGCCGTGCAGCAGGCGGTCCGCGCGCTCGAACACGGCGACTGCGAGTACGCCCTGGCCGGCGGCGTGAACCTGTGCTGGTCCAGCCGCAGGTTCGAGGCGCTGAGCCGCAACGGCATGCTCTCCGGTGACGGCCTCTGCAGGGCCTTCGACAGCCAGGCGGACGGATACGTACGGGCCGAGGGCGGAGCGGTGATCCTGCTGAAGCCCCTGGCCACCGCGGTCGCCGACGGGGACGCCGTCCACGCCGTCATCCGCGGCATCGGCACGAATCACGGCGGACGGACGAACTCGCTGACGATCACCAATCCGCAGGCGCACGCCGACCTGGTCAGCAGCGTCTACACACGGGCCGGTGTCGGCCCCGGCACAGTCGGCTACATCGAGGCCCACGGCCCCGGCACACCGCTGGGCGACCCCATCGAGGTGCACGGCCTCAAGACCGCCTTCGGACGCCTGGCCGAGCGGGACGGGGTGGAACTGCCCGCGGGATCCTGCGGACTCGGCTCGGTCAAGTCGAACATCGGCCACCTCGAGTCGGCGGCAGGCATGGCCGGCATGCTGAAGGTCGTGGCGTCGATGAAGCACCGGACCCTGCCGGCCACGCTGCACTTCGCGAAGCTCAACCCGCTCATCAAGCTGGACGGCAGCCCCTTCCACGTCGTGGACCGGGCACAGCCCTGGGAACCGGTCGCGGCGCCCGACAGCTCCGTGCTCCCGCTCCGCGCGGGCGTCAGCTCGTTCGGCTTCGGCGGCAGCAACGCGCACGTACTGCTGGAGGAACACCTGCCCGCCGGGAGCGCTCCGGTCCAGCCCGCCGTCGCCGCCACGCAGCCCCGGCACCTGGTGCCCGTGTCCGCCGGGAGTGCTCAACAACTGCGGTCCATGGCGCGGAACCTGCTCGGCTCCCTCGAGGCCGCGGGCACCGAACCCGGCTCCGACGCCCCGGCGCTGCGGGACATCGCGTACACCCTTCAGACGGGGCGTACCGAGATGACCCACCGCGTAGCCTTCGTCGTCGCCGATCTCGACGAACTCACCACGGACCTGCGGGCGTTCGCCGACGCGGAGGACCTGTCCCCACAGTGCCGGCAGGGAACGGCCGAGGACCGGGCGCAGCTGGCGGTGCTGGCCGGGGACGAGGACGCCGCCGCGATGGTGCGGAGCTGGGGCGCCAAGGGGAAGCTGGAGAAGATCGCCGAGCTGTGGACGCTCGGCGGACCCGTCGAATGGGACGGGCTGCACACCGACGGCGAGGCGCGGCGCGTCCACCTGCCGGCCTACGTCTTCCAGCGGCGCCGGTACTGGCTGCCGGCGACGCAGCCGGACGAGGCGGACACCACGGCGCCGGCCGCTGCCGGGCGCGCCGTCGTGCCCCCGGTCGCCGAGGCCGCCACGGTGGAGCCGCCGCCCGCAGTGCCCGTGACAACCGCACCCGACCCGGAGCCGACGACGGGCGCCCGGCTCGCCGTGCTCTCGGCGTACCCCCGGCCGGGGGAAGGGCCCAGGCCGGCCGTGCCCAAACCGCGCGGGATCGGACTGAGGGTACTGCCCGCGCCGTCAGCTCCGACGCCGGTCACCGCGCCGCCCGCACCGCGTAGGACCGATGCCGCGGATCTGGAGCGGCAGCTCGCGGACAGCCTCGCCGAGGTGCTCTATCTGGAACAGGAGGAGGTCGGCATCGACCGCAAATTCATCGACGTCGGCCTCGACTCGATCGTCGCCGTGGAGTGGATCCGCGTCGTCAACGCCCGATTCGAGGTATCCCTGGGGACGGCCGACGTGTACGAGTTCTCGACGATCCGGGAGCTCGCCGCCGAACTGGCCGCCACCACGGCACAGCCCGTATCCGACGGCGGAGACCGGGGCCCGGTGGCCGCAGGGCGCCCGGCCACCGCGACGGAGACGCGGGACGCTCCGGCGGACCCGTCCTCGCTGGTATCGGAGCTGACGGAGACCCTTGCGGACGTGCTGTACGTCCCGCGCGAAGAACTGGGGGCCGACGACCCGTTCATGGACGTCGGTCTGGACTCCATCATCGCCGTGGAGTGGATGCGCGCGGTCAACGACCGTTACGGCACCGACCTGCCGGTTGCCGACATCTACGAGTACCCCACCCTCCGCAAGTTCGCCGGCCACCTCGCGGGAAGGATGGCGCGACAACAGGACGACCCGGAGATCGAGGAGGTGCTCCGCCGCGTGATGGCCGGGAGCCTGGATCTCGAACAGGCCGAGCGGATGCTGGAATCGCATGCCGGTGCCGCGTGACACCGGCGCCCCGCAGGCCCCGCTCCGCTCCGGCGGTGAGCGGGGCCCGCGGGGACTGCCCACCGTCTTCATGTTCTCGGGTCAGGGATCGCAGTACCACCACATGGGGCGCGAGCTGTTCGAGGCGGACGCCGTCTTCCGCGCCGCACTGCTCCGGTACGACGCCGTGGTCGTCGATGAGTCGGGCTCGTCCGTCCTGGACCGGGTCTTCGACCCGGCCAGGCGGAAGACGGACCCGTTCACCGATACCCGGTTCACGCATCCGGCGATCGTCATGTTCCAGCTGGCGCTCGCCGAGGCGGTACGGGCCGCCGGAATCCCCGTACGCTCCGTGCTCGGTTCGAGCCTGGGGGAGTACGCGGCCGCCGCGGTGGCCGGAGCCATCGAACCGGCGGACTGTCTGCGCCTGCTGGTGCGCCAGGCCGCGCTGGTGCACGCCCGGGTTCCCGGTGGGATGCTCGCCGTCCTCGCCGACATGACGGTCTTCGACGACGCGCCGGCGCTGCACGGCACCGACGTGGCCGCGCGGAACTACCCGGGGCACCTGGTCGTCGCCGGCAGGACGGACGTACTCGACCGCGCGGCCGCACAACTGCGTGCCGCCGGCGTGCTCCACCAGCCTGTGCCGGTGGAGCACGGGTTCCACTCGTACCTCATGGACGACGTGCGGGAGACGTTCCACGACTGCTTCGAGGGTGTGACGCTGACCGCGCCCGTCATCCCCTGGTACTCGTGCGTGGACGGCCGTCCGGTCACGCGCCCCACCGCCGGACACTTCTGGCGGGTGGCCCGCCGGCCGATCGAGTTCGAGAGCACCATGCGGGCCATGCAGGAACGCGGAGACTTCCTTTACCTCGATCTCGGTCCGTCGGGGACCCTCCAAGGTTTCGCGCGCAACAATCTGGCCGAGGGTACCCGTTCACGGGCGCTCGGACTGCTGAGCCCCTTCGGCGGGGGCCGGGACGCCCTCGCGAAGGCCCGTGCGGCCCTCGGCGGACCGGGATGAGCCGGGTGGGACGTTGATCGAGGAACTGCTGCCGCCCGGCGTCCGGTCCGCCGAGGCGTTCGACGACTCCGTCGAGGCGCCGCTCCTCCCCGGGGAGAGCGAGGCCGTCTCCGGCGCGACGCAACGGCGCCGCCGCGAGTACGCCACGGTGCGACGCTGCGCGCGAGCGGCGCTGGCGGAGCTGGGCGTGGGGCCGACGGCACTGGTCCCGGACGCGTACGGTGCTCCGCGCTGGCCGCAGGCGATCGTGGGGAGCATGACTCACTGCCCCGGCTACCGTGCGGCGGCCGTCGCCCCGTCGGACCTCGTGCGCGCTGTCGGCGTGGACGCCGAGCCCGACGAGCCGTTGCCCGCCGTCATCGACCAGATCGCCGACGCCGCCGAGCGGCGCCACATCGAGGACCTGCGGACCCGTGCTGACCCGGTCCATTGGGACCGGCTTCTCTTCTGCTGCAAGGAAGCGGTCTACAAGGCGTGGTTCCCGCTCACCGGGCGCTGGCTCGGGTTCCACGACGCCGTGGTCACGATCGACCCGGACCGCAACACGTTCCGCGCGCGGCTGCGGCCGTCCCGTCCCGCGCGGACGGACGACGAACCGGCCGTCTTCTCCGGACGCTGGCTGGCACGCGACGGCCTGCTGCTGGCAGCGATAGCGGACGACCCGGTGTGATCAACTCCAGGACGATTAATGCCGGCTATGCGGTGGGCGTCGTGTGGGTGGGAGGTGCCAGGCTGCGCAGGACGTCGAATTCGTTGCCCTCGGGGTCGGCCATGACCGTCCAATTGCGGGCGGGGCCCTGGCCCACGTCCACCGTGGTGGCGCCGAGGCTGAGCAGTCTGGCGACTTCGTCGTCGGTTCCGGCGTCGATGGGGCTCACGTCGAGGTGGAGCCGGTTCTTCACGGTTTTTCCCTCGGGCACCTTGATGAACACCAGCGTTGGCGTCATCTGGCCGCCCCGGACAGCTTCGACGGTCGGCTCCCAGGAGCCGATCTCGACCTTCCCCTCGCTCCGGTCGAGCACGGTGAAGTCCAGGACTTCGCACCAGAAGGCAGCGAGCCGCTGCGGATCATGGCAATCGAAGACCAATTCGGTGAACCTGCTGGTCATGGCTTCTCCAGGTCGGTGGTGGTGGAGGCGGGTGTGCTGAGGATGCCGTCGAACGCGTCGATGACCGGGGTGTGCTGGTAGATCCCCTGCATACGGATGCGGTCAGGGGTGCGGAGATTCTCGGCCCGGGCCTGACGAAGACCGGCGACGGCGAGTCCGAGGCCGGTCTCGGCGAAGGCCGCTTCGATGCTTCCCGGCACGGGTGGCTCCAGCGGGGTGTCGTGGACGCTGAATCCGAAGGGAGCGCTCTCGTCACGACGCATGTCGGCGGTGTGGCCGGTGACGCTGGTCAGGCCGAGGGCGAAGTACGAGTCACCCAGGGCGTGGTGCAGGTGCTGCCCCATGGGGAGCCCTGTGAGGTGGCCGTCGAAGGCGATCGGCGTCCTCTGGATGTGGGCGTTGTGCGCCATCAGTACGACGCGGGCCGTGGGTTCGAGCCGGTTCAGGTGCCACAGAAGTGACTCCGCCATGTAGCGGTCGCGGGCGGAGGTGTCGGCCGTGAGACCCTCTCCGGCGAAGAGGGCGGCCATGGCGCGGAAGGTGTAGTCGCCGTGACAGGCGGCCTCCAGGCACCGCAGGGCGGTGTCGTAGCTGTGACGGTCTCCGCGGGAGACGTACAGCGGTTCCAGGGAACGGAATCGGATGAGCAGCCGCGCCAGGAGCGCGCTGAGGGTGTCCTGGTCGGTGGTGGTCAGACGCGCCCATGCGGGTGCGGCCACGGCTGCCGAGTCACCGGCGAAGGACGCGGCGATCGTGGTCGCGCTCCGGACCGTCGGCAGGGTTTCCGGGTCGATGTGGCGGAGGTAGTCGGCGACCGGGGCCAAGGCGGGGAGCAGCGACCCGCCGGCCGCCGGGATGTCGACTCCTGCGAAGCGGACCGGTTCCGCGGCGGTGCGGTTGTGGCGGCGGATGAAGCGCAGCGGATCGTGGAGTCCGATGGGCACCGCGGTTGCCAGGAGCGCGGAGAGGTCGTCGTCCGCTCCCGTGCCTCGGGTCCAGGCGTCGAGGGGTATGGCTTCGCAGAAGCCGTACTCGAAGGCCAGGACGGTGAAGCCGCAGCGTTCGACGAGGAACCGCAGGACGCGTTGGCGCATCGCGGCGAACTCGTCGATGAAGTGGGAGTGTTCGCCGAGGGCGACCACTCGGGCGCCGTCGAGCATGTCGCGCAGCGGTTCCAGGTCGTCCAGGGGCGCTGACGGGGCGAGGTGGCCCAGCGGGGTGGCATGGCTGTGGAGCCAGTCGGTGAAGGAGGTCCGATCGGTGGTGGCGGGCATGGCGGCGGCTCATTTCCGAGAGGTGAGGGCGAGCGCGGGGGCGGTGGATCACGGGTGCGGGAGGGAGCTGTGACGGTTGCGCACGGGAAGCGAATCCAGTCGTTCGGGCTTCCCTGTCAGCGAACCTGGTCGCTCTTCGGCCCGATGCCTTTGACCCTGGTCGAAGTCCCCTCTGGGGCGAACGGGTGGTGGAAGGTGAAGGCGTGCGGCGCGGCGCCGTGGTCGTGGAGGTGCTCCAGCCTGGAGACCCCGTCGCGCCAGGTGGGTATCACGCCGTCGGAGACCCACCAGCAGACGTGACCCGGGTGTCCAGTCCTCTCGAACCAGTCGTGACGCCTGTTCAGCGCCTCACGGTGCAGACCGGTGTAGACCGCGTCGAAGGCGGGGCGCAGGTCGGTCCAGAGTGAGAGTGTCGCGGCCAGGGCGGTGGTTTCCACCGTACGGCCCTTGCCGTACCAGGTCGGTACGGCGAAGTCTCCCCATGCTCCCCAGTCCGCCTCGAAGAGCATGCCCTGGTCACCGTCTGCCGCTTCAGCACGAGCGAGGTACCCGGGGTGCTGACTGATCTTCCCGTAGACGGCCTCACCAATGTCGTAGAACTCGCGCGTGAGAGGTGCGGGATCGACGAGAGGTGACTTCAGGACGCCGAACGTGTACAGCGCCAGTTGGGGCATGCGTCTCTCCTTGATCGGGGGTGCCCGGTGCGGGTCCGGTTCGGTGGTTTACGCACGGGGCGAGGATTCTTATGGCCTGACCGACTCATCCCGTCGCGGGTGGCACAGCCGTAGGAACTCCTGCGCGACCGTGGGCGATCGCCGAAGACCAGGTGAAGGTAGCTGTCTATGCGGGCCATGTCGAAGTTGCGTTTTCCCTGCCCAAGTGGCCTCCTGTACCGGGCATTCCGGGGTCCGGGGCGGTGACGGGCGCGGCGAGCTGGGGGGGTATGGTCCGCCCGCCGTGCCCGTCCGCACCCCCTGTCCGACAGCCCCGAGTGCCACCGAACGCGTGCGGTTGAAGAAGGCTCCGATGCGGCGCACAGGCGCCGCGGTTCGTCGGTCGGCATCCGGCCCGCCGAGCCCGCACCCGCCATGATCCCGTCAGTGTCCACACACCCACCCCTCCGAAGGAACGGCACGTGCCGTGCCGTTCCGGCTGAAGCGTGCCGGGATGATGCCATCCTGTCAAGCACGGCACGTGCCGTGCCGTTCCGTTACTGTGGGAACATGACCAACGCCCGTCGTAGCGGCCCCGACCTGACCAAAGCCATCATGCGGACCACGCTCGATCTGGGGCAGGAACTCGGCTACGCCAAGCTCAGCATCGAAGCCATCGCTGCCCGGGCCGGCGTCGGCAAGCACACCATCTATCGCCGATGGCCCTCCAAGGGCGCCCTGCTGCTCGACTCACTGCTGTCGCTCGCCGAGTCAGCGCTGGACTACCCCGACACGGCTGATGTCGTCGCAGACCTGCGCAAGCAGATCTACGAGACCGTCGATCTCCTGGCCACCGCACCGCTCCGCCCCCTCTTCCAGGCTCTGGTCGGCGAGGCCCAGTTCGACCCCGGCGTAGCCGGCGCGCTCAATGAGCGGTTCATCGCCCCACAGGCGGCCAAGACCGTCGCACGCCTCCAGGCGGCACGAGAACAGGGCCAACTGGCGTCCGACTTCGACCTGGACCTGGCGATGGCGGTCCTCTCCGGCCCCCTGTACTTCCGCCTGCTGATCACACAGGAACCACTGACCCACGCATACGTCGACCGAATTCTCGACGCCCTCTTCGCCGGGATGGGACCACGGCCGTGACGTGAACCGGTTACCGGCGCCGGTCCCTACCGACAACCCGCGCCGGGCGATCGTACGGACGGGCACTTCGCTGGAGCCGGGCTGCCGTGGTCACACACCCTGCTGACCCTGGACTTCCGGTCGTGTGTCACAAGCGGCCCGTTCGGGAGGCCGCGGCGAGGTCTGCGGCGGTCCAGGCCATGGCGACGGCGCCGTCGATGACGGCGCGGTCCGCGGCCGGAGTGATGCACGCGGCGGTGAACTCGGGCTGGTGGTTGACGGCGGGTGCGCAGTCCAGTCCGAGCATGGGGTGGATGGTGGGCACGACGTGGGAGACGTTGCCCATGTCGGTCGCGGCTCCGACGGCTGCGCCGCCGGGCAGGTCCGCGAAGGTCCGGCCGAGTGCCTCCGCGTTGGTCCGGTACAGCGCCAGCAGCCGGGGGTCGGGCCGCAGGTCGGCGTAGTCGGGGCCGGCCGGGGCGATCGACAGTTCACAGCCGGTCGCGAGTGCCCCGGCCTCGAAGCAGCGCTGTACCCGTGCCCTGAGCGGTGTCAGCGTCGACAGTGTGTCCGAGCGGACGACCCATCGGCCCCGGCTGGCCTCCGGGATGATGTTCGCCGCGGTGCCGGCCTCGGTGACGATGCCCTGGATGCGGTCCCCGCCCGCGGTCTGCTGGCGCATCAGCCCGATGGCCACCTGGGCGACGGTCATGGCGTCGG
This sequence comes from Streptomyces sp. NBC_01166, assembly GCF_045039765.1. Taxonomy (NCBI): domain Bacteria; kingdom Bacillati; phylum Actinomycetota; class Actinomycetes; order Kitasatosporales; family Streptomycetaceae; genus Streptomyces; species Streptomyces sp. NBC_01166. Next base: position 1,133,398 of record NZ_CP108613.1, on the reverse strand, counting down.
CGGCGTTGACGCCACGTTCGGGATAGGCGCCCGCATGCGCGGGCGTGCCGCGGTAGGACACGTCGAACATGGAGACCGCCGAGCCGGGCATGGCATCCATCTCGGCGGCCGCTGGATGCACCATCATGGCGGCGTCGAGCCCGTCGAAGGCTCCGCGTTCGAGCATCAGTACTTTGCCGCCGCCTCCTTCCTCGGCCGGTGTCCCGAGGACGGTGAGCGTGATCCCGAGGTCGTCGGCGAGGCCTGCCAGCCCGAGGCCGGCGCCCACCGCGGCGGCAGCGATCACGTTGTGTCCGCAGGCGTGGCCGATTTCGGGCAGCGCGTCGTACTCCGCGCAGACCGCGATGTGCAGCGGCCCGGAGCCCACGGTGGCGCGGACCGCGGTGGGCAGGCCGTAGCAGCCGTGTTCGACCTCGAAGCCGGCCTCGCTCAGGTGCTGGGCGACCCAGTCACTGGCTCGGACCTCCTGGAAGGCGAGTTCCGGGTGGGCGTGGATCCGGTGGGACAGATCCACCAGTCCGCGTTCCGCGGTCCGGATCCGCCGCTCGATGATGCTCTTGGGAGCCACCGGTACGGTCCTCATGACGCCGGCCGCGAGGCGATGTGGACGGTGGCCGGCCGGGTGGCGGCGTCATAGGCCGCGGTCGAGCCCGTGGCTCCCATGCCGCTGTCGCCGGCGGGTTCGTAGAGGCGTTCGGGGCCACCGCCCTGCCACTGGTTGATCCAGACGACACCTGCGGGGATCCGGGCGGCAGCGGCGATGTGGTCGGGGTCGTCGGTGTAGACCGTCGCGGCGAGGCCGAAGCGGGACCGGGAGGCCCGCTCGAGACCCTCCTCGAAGGAGGAGACGACCACGACGGGGGCGAGCGGGCCGAAGGTCTCCTCGCTCATCGCCAGCATCGACTCGTCGACGCCGGTCAGGACCGTGGCCGGGTAGAAGAAGCCCTTGCCGTCCGGATCGGTCCCTCCCGCGCGGATCGTCGCACCTCGCTCGACCGCGTCGGCGACGTGCCGCCGGACGATGTCGCGCTGACGCCCGTCGACCAGCGGGCCCATCATGACGCCTTCGTCGTGACCGTCGCCCATGGTGTACGACCGCGCCGCCTGCACCAGGGCGTCGATGAACTCGTCCGCGATCTCCTGGTGCACGTAGATACGTTCCATGGACGTGCAGATCTGCCCGGTGTTGATGAAGGCGCCGAACGCGACGGCGGCGGCCGTCGCTGCGGGGTCGACTCCCGAGTCGATGACGACCGGGTCCTTGCCGCCGAGTTCGAGCACCGCGCGGTGCAACAGCCTGCCGGTACCCGCTCCGACTTCTCGGCCGGCCTCGACGGACCCCGTGAAGTGCACGAGCCGGATCTGCTCGTGCTCGGCCAGAGGCACTCCGGCCCGCGCATCGCCGAGGACCAGGTTCACCACCCCCGGCGGCAGGTTCAGCAGCTCGAAGAGCCTCACGGCCGACAGAGGGGAGCGCTCCGAGGGCTTGACGACGACGGTGTTGCCGGCTGCCAGGAGGGGGCCGAGCGCGCCGAGAACCATGGGAACCGGGAAGTTCCAGGGCGTGATCACCGCGGTGGCCCCCAGCGGGTGCCGCAGGATCCTCGTCGCGCTGCCGTCCGCGTGGCTGACCGTCTCCTCGAAGCCGTACGACAGCGCCTGGGCCGCCGCGGCCTTGAGGCCCGCCACGGCACCGTCGATGAAGGTGCGTCCGATCCCGACCGGCTTGCCCATCTCCCGGCACTCGAGTTCGGCGAGTTCATCGGCGTGCTCGGCGATGGTGTCCGCCCAGGTGGAGAGCTGCGCGACACGCTCGGACACGGGCAGCGCGGCCCATGCGGGCTGTGCCCGCACCGCCGCGGCTACCGCGCGGTCGATGTCGCCCCCGCAGCCACCGGGAGCGCGGGCGACGACGTCCTCGGTGGCGGGGTCGACGACATCGAGCAGCGCGTCGTCCAGGGAGTCCTCCCACATGCCGCCGACAAGGTTCTGCAAGGTTTTCATCGGGAGATCTCCTCCGTGGACGGAGCGGGGGCGTGACACCGACAGGGCCCGGCCCGCTGAAAGAATCGGCAAGCGGGGTCAGGTCAGGCGATCCGGTCGGCCATGAGCTCACCGACCATGATCGTGGCGAGATTGGTGTTGGCGCGCGGCACGGCCGGAAAGACCGAGGCGTCGACCACGTGCAGGCCGTCCACGCCGAGGACGCGGCACTCGCTGTCGACGACCGTGCCGGGGTCGCCGGCCGCGCCCATGCGGCAGGTGCTGGTCCCGTGCTGCGCGTCCACGACCGTGGTCAGCAAGTAGTCGTCGAGCCCGGCGTCGCTCTCCAGCACGCGGAACAGAGCCGCGTTCTCCTTCTCGAGCGAGCCGGCTGTGATCTCCGCGACCTCGGGCCGGCGGGCCATGTCGACCAGCGTCCGTACACCGTGGCGCATGCGGGCGAGGTCCCTCTCGTCGGAGAGCATCCGCTGCCGCACCAGCGGCTGGTCGGAGGGGTCGGCCGAGGCCAGCGTCAGCGCCCCGCGGGAGTGGTTCTGGTTCAGCCAAACCCCGAAGGCTCCCGAGCTGGTGCCGGTCGAGGCGGTGGCCATGGCCAGCACGTTCTGGTTGAGCGCGACGAACATCAAGTCGTTCTGCGGGGCGTCCGCTCCGCTGGTCCATCGGACGCAGACGTTGGTGTGCCGATCGTGCGGTGTTCTGACCGCTGCCGCATCCTTCAGCGGGATCGACACCAGAGCCATCGGGTGGTCCTGCATGCCGAGCCCCACCGGAAGGTCGTGGCGGACGTCGATGCCCACAGAACGCAGGTGCGCCGCGGGGCCGATGCCCGAGCGCATGAGGATCGCGGGGGAGTGGATCACACCGGCACTGAGGACGACCGTGTCGGCCCGCTCGGTCACCACCTGCCCGCCGACGAGCAGCCGGACTCCCACAGCCCGGCCGCCGGCGAGGACCACCCGTTCCACGAGTGCGTCCCCGCGGATGGTGAGCGTGCTCAGCTCCCGTGCCGTCTCCAGGTACGCGTCGTTGACCGTCACCCGCCGGCCATGACGCGAATTGATCGGGTACGGCGAGACCCCGGTTGTCGAAGGCGCGTTGACGTCAGGGGCCCAGCCGAACCCGGCCGCCAGAGCGGAACGGGCCAGCGCGGTGTCCACAGCGCCCCACCGGTCCTGCGGCATCCGATGGACCGGCGTGGGCCCACCACGCCCGTGGTAGGGCTCGTCGCCGAACTCCGTGTCGTCCTCCAGCTTCGCGAAGTACGGCAGGACATCCTCCGGTGACCACCCCGAACAGCCGAGGGCCGCCCAGTCGTCGAAGTCCGCCATCGGCGGCCGGATCGCGATCTGCCCGTTGACCGACGAGCTGCCACCGGCCCCCCGGCCGCGCCAGTAGGGAGCCTGCTGCTGCCTGTCGGTGCGGGAGGACATGAGGCCCGTCCACAGCAGCCCCTCGGCCGCTGCGGGATCCATCAGGGCGACCACCGGGTTGGGTGAGCGCCACGCCTCGTGCATCTGTGCCGACCGGTAATCGGGGCCCGCCTCCAGCAGCAGGACCCGCTTGCCCTTCTCCGCCGAGCGGACCGCGTACGCCGCGCCCGCCGATCCCGCCCCCACCACGATGACGTCCCAGCTGCCGCTCGTCATATCTCGTCTCCCGCCGTAGGGTGATCGCTCGTGGCCCCGGAGGTCCGCAGGCTTGCCCGGTACTCTCCACTCGGGCGCATGGTTCAGTCAATACTGAACGTTCACTTTATTCTGATTCTTGGAGGCCTCGGTGTCCCAGGCGGCCGAGGGCAGCAACGCTGACGCCCACGAAGTACTCGTCGAGGAGTTCGGCATGCATGTCGGCCGGGCGATGGGCTGGCCGCCGATGGCCGGCCGGGCGGCCGGCCTGTTGATGCTGAGCGAGAAACCGATGACCCTCGCCGAACTGCAGGAGGCCCTTGACGCGAGCAAGGGGTCGGTCTCGGAGATGACGCGGCTGCTCGTCACCAACGGCACCGTGGAGCGCTACAAAGAGGCAGGACAGCGGCATTTCGTCTTCCGCTGGAGGGAGGACGCCTGGGCCGGGTGCCTGCAGCACATCGTCTCTTCGACCGCCCAACTGCGCGAGCTCGCCGAACAGGCGCAGCTGCGAGGCGCCAGGATGACGGCAGTGCAGCAGCACCGGCTCGGCGAGATGCAGGAGTACTACCGCTTCATGGTGAGCCGTCTCGAGTCCATGCTGTCGGAGTACACCGCCGCGCGGGAATCCCGCAGGACGCAGCCGTAGCAGGCGGCCGGTTCGGAATGGCTACGGCGTGTCCGAGGCGGGTGGAACCGGCCGGTCGCCGAAGGTGACCGGCCTTCTTCCTGCTGGACGGCCGATGTGCCCGTCCGCCACGTCACCGCGTAGCAGCAGGGCGGCCGGTGCCGGTTCGGTCTCGTCCTGCTGCGGGAGCTGACCGCGTCCTCAGGCAAGCGTGACCAGGGACCTCGCGATGCCGTTGCGCTGGATCTCGGAGGTACCGGTCAGGACGCGGAACATGCGCATCTTGCGGAAGAGGTACTCGATCTCGTTGCCCTGGGTGAGCCCCTCCTTACCGTGGATCTGGACGGCCTGGTCGAGGATGCGGAAGGCCGATTCGGCGACGAACAGTTTGCACATGAACGCTTCCGCCCGGACGTCGGCTCCGCCGTCCAGGGCGACCAGAGCGGCGTAGGTCATCGAACGGGCCGCGTAGAGATCCGTAGCCATGTCGGCCAGCTTGTGCTGGATCGACTGCAGTTCCATGAGGGGCCGGCCGCCGGCGGCCTTGCGGGTCAGGGCGCGGTCGCGGGTGAGCTGGAGGGCGCGGCGGGCGGCGCCGATGGCGGTGGGGCAGTGCAGCAGCCGGTTGCTCGTCACCCGGCCCAGCGCGATCTTCAGCCCCTGGCCTTCTCCGCCCAGCAGGTTGGCCGCCGGGACATGACAGTCCGTCAGGATGATGTCGCTCTCGATGTGCTCGCCGGACATCGGGGTGGCACCCTCCACCACACGGCAACCGGGGCTGTCCAGGTCGACCAGGAACGCGGAGAAGGAGTCCTCCGTACCGGCCGTCCTCGCCACCACGATCGCGAAATCGGCGAAGGGCCCCGCCGAGCTGAACACCTTGTGGCCGGTCAGCCGGTACCCGTCCCCGTCCGGTACGGCGGTGGTGGTCATGGACCGTACGTCGGATCCGGCGTCGGCCTCGGTCAGGGAGAAACAACAGGCGCGTTCACCGCGTACGAGAGGAAGCAGATAGGTCGTGAGCTGGTGCTCCGTGGCGTGCTTCAGGATGTCCCCTGCCCGGAGCGGTCCGCCCATGTCGCCGAGCACCGAGTGGCCGAGGACTCGTCCGCTGGCGCCGATCTCCTCCTTGAGTGCGGCGAGCTGGACGTTGCTGATGGCCTGGCCCCCGTACTGCGCCGGCAACTGGATGCCGTAGAAGCCGAGTTCGCGACTGCGCTGCCAGACGGGTTCGAGATCGGCACGGGTGAGCCGGGTGTCGCGTGTGATACCCCGCTCGCGTTCGTAGTCGGCGAGTTCGCCCTCCAGGTAGGTGCGCAGACGGTCGACGAGTCCGGCGAGGTGCGGGTCCTCGTATGCGGGGCGGAACGAGAAGGTCATGTGCGGTCTCTCCTGAGGGGTTCAGTGCACGCGGCGGTCGGCGCCCGCCCAGAAGGGCTCGCGCACGGCCTTGCGGTCGAGCTTGCCGTTGCGGTTGTGGGGGAGCGCGGCCACGAACTCGACCGAGCTCGGCTTCTTGAACCGGTCCAGGCGCGTGGCGCAGAAGTCGGCCAGTTCCTGCTCACCGACGTGCTGCCCGGGGCGGGTCACGACGACGGCCTTGACGGCCTCGCCCCATTTCTCGTCGGGCACACCGACCACACAGGCCTCCAGTACGGCGGGGTGCTCGTACAGGGCGGTCTCCACCTCGGTGCTGTAGATGTTGAAGCCGCCGGAGATGATCATGTCCTTCTTCCGGTCGACCAGGAACAGATAGCCGTCCTCGCGCATCCAGGCCAGGTCGCCGGTGTGCACCCAGCCGTCGCGGAAGGTCTCCGCCGACAGGTCGGGGGCGTGCCAGTACTCGCGTACGCAGTCGGGGCCGCGCACGATGACCTCTCCGATCCCGCGAGGCGGCAGTTCGTCCCCACGTCCGTCGACGACACGGACCTCGGAGTCGTAGGCGGGGCGCCCGCACGACCGGAGGAGTTCTTCGTCGTCGGTCACCGCCCGCAGGATGTCGGCGCTCGAGAGGCCGGCCACCACGCTGGTGGTCTCCGCCAGCCCGTACCCCTGGGCGACGACCGGCCCGAACAGGGCGACGGCGTCGCGCAGCCGCTGGGGGGACACCGGGGCCCCGCCGATACGGACGCTCGTGAGACTCGACAGATCGCGCTCCGCCGCACCCGGGTGGGCCAGCACCATGTTGAGCATGGCCGGCACGAGGAACGTGGAGGTGATCCGCTCCCGCTCGACGAGATCGAAGAAGGCCTCCGCGCTCCACGCCGGCAGGATGTGAGTGGTCGCGCCACCGAACACACCGGCGAGCAGCACCATGCCGGTGGCGTGGGTGATGGGCCCGCAGGCCAGGTAACGGGTGGCGGGGCCGGGCCGGGATTCCTCGCTCATCAGCGTCTTCCGCATGTTCGCGAGGCGGTTGCCGAACGTCTGCACCGCCGCTTTGAGAGCGCCGGTCGAACCCGAGGTGAAATTGAGTACGGCCGGGTCGTGTTCAGAGGTCTCGACGGCCACGACTCCGGTGTCGCCCTCGGCCAGCAGGTCGGCGTACGGGACCGTCTGAGGCCCGGTCCTCGGCCTGTCGTCGGCAATGGCGTCGGCGGCGGAGTCGAGCAGCACGGGCAGGCAGCCGGTGCCCGCGGCCTCGACAGCGGCCAGGGCGTCCACCCGATGCGCGGCGTCGAACACCAGAACACGGACGGGAGCGTCCCGCAGGATGTGCTCGATCTCGGCGCGGCCCAGCCGGGCGTTGACCGGCACACGGATCAGCCCTGCCTTGTACAGCGCGAACTCGACCTCCACGAGTTCGGCACGGTTCCAGGCGAGTGAGGCCACTGCGTCGCCGGGACGCAGCCCGCGCCGCAGTAGCGCGGAGCCGAGCCGATTGGCGGCGGTCTCCAGCCGGCCGTAGGACCAGATCTGGTCCCCGCACACCAGCGCGGGGTGAGCAGGCCGGTGGCGGGCGCTGCGTGTGAGGTACGTACCGAGGTTCATCGGGAGGCTCCTGGGACCGGTCACATGTGAGGGACGCACATCGGCAAGGCTTTATCGACGGGTTGCAAGTTTTGAGACAGTCTGTTCAGTAACGGGTGGAGAGTCAAGGCTTCCGTACACTGAGCTGTCGCACCCCCGGCAGGGGGCCCGGGCGCGGCAAGGGAAAGAGGGACGGCTTTGGCCGAGGACAGGCGCGTTCGCAAGACGCGCAAGGCGCTGCGTGACGCCTTGGTGGAACTCGTGCTCGAGCGGGGGTTCACCGCCCTGAGCGTCGAGGACATCACCCAGCGGGCGGACGTGGGCCGCGCGACCTTCTACAGCCACTTCCGCGACAAGGACGAGCTCTTCGCCCGGGTGACCGCGGACCTCCTGGCCGAACTCGACGTCCGGCTGCGACCTGCGGTGCAGGACAGTGCGGTGGGCTTCACGGGTAAACCGATCCTGCAGATGCTGCGCCACGCGCACGACGAGCGTGACCTCTATCGGATCGTGCTGCGCGGGGAGGGGGACGGCAAGCCTCTGCGGATGTTCACGGAAGCTTGTGCCCGCGTTGCCGCGCAGGAGTTCCGTGGCCGCTCCGAACGTAACGCGGTCGAACCGAGAATCGACTCCGAGGTGCTGGCCAGGGCCTGGGTGGGTGAGCAGGTCGGAGTCCTGCAGTGGTGGGTGGAGCAGGACGCGCCCCCCATGCCGGCCGAGGAGGTCGTGCGCATGCTGCTCGACCTCGCCCTGCGCGGCCGCTATTGGGCCACGGGCTTCGACTCGCCCGCCTGAGGTGTCGGAGCGGGTGCTGCTGCGGGATTCAGCCGCCGGGCGTCCCGCTCCGGGCGGATGGTTGCGATCGCCAGCAGTCCGCACACAGCCATGACGCCTGCGGACAGCAGGAACGACACGGTGTAACCGGCCGTCTCCGTGGCCGCGTTGTCGACGAGATGCCCGGTCAGTTAGGGAACGAACAGGCCCGGCAGGGTTCCCGAAGCGGCCACGACGCCGAACACGGCGCCACGGCGGCCGTCGGGAACGACCGTCGCCGTGGTGACGTAGTGTAGCGGAAGGGCGACCGCGTGACAGCCGAACGCCACCGCGATCAGCGTGAGTTGCACCGGCGCTCCGCCGGCGAAGGGCAGCAGGGCCAGTGCGCACCCCGCGACCAGGACCGCCGTGCCCTGCGGGATGCCATCCGCGCGCCTGCTGGACACGCCGCGGCGCTTGAGGCGGTCGACATAGGCGGGCACGGACAGCAGGAGCACCAGGCTCACCACCGAGACCCCACTGACGACGGTGGAGGCGCCGGTCGCGGTCATGTCCATCTCCGTCTGCAGATAGACCGGCAGCCACGCGCTGGAGAGCGCCAGTGCCCAGTGGGACCCGAAGGCGCTGAGGATTCCGCCCGTCACGGTGCCGTTCGTCAGCAGGGCCCTCAGGGGAGGTGCTGCCGCGCGCAGCGGACGGCCCTCGCCTCCGGACGGCTTCCGCTCCTCTCCGCCGAAGGGCCCGTCCTGACCCACGAAAGGCCAGACCAGGCACCACGCGACACTGACGAGCATGAGAGCCACGAATGCCGAACGCCAGCCGTGGTCCACGATGAGCCAGGTGAGCAGCGGGGCGGAGACGGCGGTCCCGAGCGCGGCGCCACCGATCTGCAGCGCGGACGGCAGGCCTCGCCGGCCGGTCGGGAACCACTTGTAGAGCGCGTGCATGGACATGGAGGCGGCAGGGCCCTCCGCCATGCCGAGCAGGACGCGCCCGGCGATCAGCGAGGGCACGGCGGCGACCAGCAGGACCGGGAGCTGGGCGACGGCCCAGAGCGCGGCCATGGCGAGGAGCAGGGCACGGCTGGAGATCCTTGACGAGAAGAAGCCGACGACGAGCCCGGACAGGCTGAACAAGAGGTAGAAGGAGCTGGAGATCAGTCCGTACGTGCTCTTGCCGATACCCAGTTCCTCCATCAGCGGCACCGCCGCGAGACCGAGGACGGCCTTGTCGGCGTAGCTGATCATCATGAAGACCACGATCATCACGAGGATCACCCACGCCCGGCGGTCGGTGCGGCGGGGGACGTGCTCAGGGCGAGGCGAAGATTCGACGGGCGCGGTGTCGACGGAGCGTGGCACGGGACTCCTTTGGCGCGTAACCGAACAACATGTCTACTAACATGCTGTTAGTTCGGCAACGTAAACGTCCCGGGCCGGAAGGTCAACGGTTCTGACGTCGCTGCAATACCGCCGCAACACCTCCGGCCCGGCGGCATGCACTCGGGCTCGTGCGGCCATGTGTGTCAGGTGGTGCCTTCGGTCACCGGCACGACGACTCGGGTACTCGTCGTCGTCGCGGGAGGTGCGACGCCGGGCCGGCCCTCACACCCATCAGCCGCAGTGGCTACGGGCTTCGAGGGGATCGGCACGTCAGGGGTCACATGACGGAGCAGCCCTGGTCCGGAATTGACTCGGGACCAGGGCTGCTGCGTGGCGCGGGGGAGGGAGCTCGATGAGCGGCCGGCCCACGCCGGGCTCTCGTGGATGTCGTCAGCGTCTGCGGGAGGGGCGGCCCGCTCCGATTCCCGCGACGTGGAGGGCGAGAAGTGTCAGGCCCAGAAGCATGACGTTCACGGAGGAGAAGACTTCGTTGGTGGCGATGTCCGCCGCGTTGATCAGGAAAGCGATGGCGAACAGGACGGCTGCGGCTATGCCGAGCATGGGTGCTCCTCTCGAAGGGTGTGAGGTGCGTGTGCCCGGACATCCCGCGGACAGACCCCCGCTTCGGCGTCGGGACACGCCGGCCGGACCGCTCGGGTTCTAGGGGTGTACATCGAGGGCGGGGGTAGGTGGTGAGGAGAGCCGAGTGAGGGAGAGTCGATGGCGAAGGACACGTCGCTGCGTGCGATGGGGTGGGCGCAGTCGTTTCCGGCGGCGCAAGGGGTGCGGGCCGGCCGCCGGTGGACACGGGAGCACCTGGCGTCCCTGGAGTGGACCCAGGACGCACCCGAGACGGTGGACGCGATCCTGCTCAGCGTCTCCGAGCTGATCACCAACGCGCACGTTCATGCGCACAGTGACGCCCAGCTGGTTCTCACCTGGGACAGCCACTGCCTGCACGTCAGTGTCCACGACTCCGATTCCCTGCTTCCCGCCAAGCAGCCCGAAGATCTCACGACGACCGGGGGGCGCGGAATGGCCATCGTCGACGCGCTCGCCGACGGCTGGGCCACGCATCCGCAGGCCTCGGGCAAGACTGTCACCGCCTGCTTCGTGCCGCCGGGCGCTCCGAAACCCCAGCACGGCGGGGACGTCAGCTGAACTCCGGGCGGCAGCGCCCCTGCTTCGTGCCGCCGGGCGCTCCGAAACCCCAGCACGGCGGGGACGTCAGCTGAACTCCGGGCGGCAGCGCCCCGGAACGGGAGGAACGGCGTTCTGGGCCGACCCGGCACGCCCCACGCCTCGTGACGGCCGACATGCGTGTGGCCCGGCACGGCCGGGCCACACACATCGCGGAGTGAGCGCGTCGCGCTCGCGCGGGAGTCAGTGCTTGAAAGCGTCCTTCGCCTTCTCCTTGGCCTGGCGGGCGTCGCCCTTGGTCTGGTCGGCCCGGCCTTCGGCGGTGAGGCGTTCGTTCCCGACCGCGCGGCCCGCGGCCTCCTTGACCTTGCCCTTGGCCTGCTCGGTCTTCGCCTGGGTCTTCTCATCGGCAGCCATGTCATTCACACCTTGCTCTGATCGGCGTCAGGAACACTTCTCGTGTGACCGGTAGCAGCACGCGCAAACATGGCGACGGCGGCCGTGTTCCCGGCGGCCGTTGTCACGCGTCACCGAATCGGGTACTTCGACGAACGTCGGGAGCACCAGATGGAGCATTGAGATGTCGCTGCAGCCGAGGACCGGCTCGGGGTCAGAAGTGGCCACCTTTCAACCGGGCGCGCGATTCGCGTGACGACAGCGTGAGTGGTCGCGAGGCCGGTGTGCTCCGACGACTGCGTCGGTGCGAACACTGCGGGGTCCCTTGGCGGGAACCGATAATTAATATTTAATGCTATGGATCTGTCAGTCTGGCGTACCTGGAGACCGTCGTGGACCATCTGCATCCGTCCCGCCACGGGCGCTTCGACGGGCGTTGCGTCCTGGTGACCGGCGGTGCATCCGGCATCGGCGCCGCCACGGCCCGGCGGCTGGCCTCCGAGGGCGCCGGCGTCCTGCTCGCCGACATCGATGCGCACGCCGGTCAGCAGGTCGCCGAAGGTATCCGTGAGGCCGGCGGCCGTGCGCTCTTCCAGCACTGCGACGTGTCCGAGGAATCCTCGTGGCGGTCGGCGGTTCATGCCGCTCGTGAGGCGTTCGGCCCCGTCCACTCGTTGGTGAGCAACGCCTGCACCGTGCGGATCGGATCGGCCGACGTGATCGGCGTGGCGGAGTGGAACCGCCAGCTCGCGGTCTCGCTCACCGGCTCCTACCTGGGCTTCCGTGCCTGCCTCGACGATCTGCGTACCACCGGCGGTAGCGCTGTCCTGGTCTCGTCGGTCCACGCGCTCGTGGGGCTGCCCGGGCGCCCCGCGTACGCCGCGGCCAAGGCCGGTCTGACGGGGCTGGCCCGACAGCTCGCCGTGGAGTACGGAGGGCAGGTCCGCGTCAACTCCGTCCTGCCCGGGCCGGTGCTCACCCAGGCGTGGTCGGACATCGGTGAGGAAGACCGGCGGGTCGCGGCCGAGGAGACCGCCGCAAAGAGGCTCGGCCGGCCGGAGGAGATCGCGTCGACGATCTCCTTTCTCCTCAGTGACGACGCGTCCTTCATGACAGGCGCCTCATTGGTGGTGGACGGCGGGTGGAGCGTCATGAAGAACTCATCCTGAACGGCAGTCCTCCGGAGCCTTGTCGCGCTCCTGAACCATCCGGCCTCATCCGACGCCGCGCTGCCCGCGGCCATCTCCTGGAGCACCTTCTTGAAGATCGCACGCGTCGAGACCTTCGCCGTACCGCCCCGCTGGCTCTTCTGTCGCGTGGAGACCGACGACGGCGTCGTCGGCTGGGGCGAGCCGGTCGTCGAGGGACGAGCGGCGACAGTGCGCACTGCCGTCCACGAGCTCGCCGAACTCCTCATCGGCAAGGACCCGATGCGCATCGAGGACCACTGGCAGGTCATGACGAAGGGCTCCTTCTACCGAGGGGGCCCCGTCCTTTCGAGCGCGGTGGCCGGGCTCGACCAGGCGTTGTGGGACATCGCCGGCAAGACGCTGGGGGTGCCCGTCCACGTACTCCTGGGCGGGCCGGTCCGCGAGCGGGTGCGGGCCTACAGCTGGGTGGGCGGAGACGAGCCGGGGGAGATCGCCGACGCCGTCCAGGCACAGGTGGAGGCAGGGTTCACCGCGGTGAAGATGAACGCCTCCGGCAGGATGAACCGGATCGCGAGCACCCGTGACATCGACGCCGTCGTCCAGCGCGCCGCGACGGCCCGCGAGGTCCTCGGTCCGGACCGCGACTTCGCCCTGGACTTCCACGGCCGGTTCAACATGGCGAACTCCCGCCGGGTCCTGCCGTACCTCGCGCCGCTGAATCCCCTGTTCGTCGAGGAACCCCTGCTGCCCGAGCACACCCACCTGCTGCGGGATGTCGTCGAGGCGACACCGATCCCCGTGGCCACGGGCGAACGGCTCTTCTCGCGGACCGACGCGCTGCCCGCGCTCCAGGCCGGTATCGCGGTTCTGCAGCCGGACCTCTCGCACGCCGGCGGTATCTCGGAGGTGCGCCGAATCGCGGCCCTGGCGGAGACCTTCGACGTACTGGTGGCCCCGCACTGCCCGCTGGGGCCCCTCTCCCTCGCGGCGAGCCTCCAGATCGCGTTCTCCGTACCCAACTTCCTCATCCAGGAACAGAGCATCGGCATCCACTACAACACGGGGGCCGAGGTCCTCGACTACGTCGTCGACCGAGAGGTGTTCCGCTTCGACGAAGGACACCTGAACCGGCCCACCCGGCCGGGACTGGGGATCGAGGTCGATGAGAGAGTCGTACGGGCGGCCGATGGAAACACACCGGACTGGCGTGGTCCGGTCTGGCGCCACCCGGACGGTTCCTTCGCCGAGTGGTGAGCGGCCGTACGCCGTCCTGCCCGCCGCACCGCCCGACGTACACCTCCTGTCACACCTCACGGAGCAGTAAGCCCACATGGAAACAGACGATTTCACCACCCGGCTGCGCCGCGACCGCCTCGTCGCGATCGTGCGGGGCCGCGATGCCGAAGCCTCGTTGCGTACGGTTCTGACCCTCGCGGAGGAGGGCATCGGGCTCATCGAGGTCTCCCTGAACACGGCCGACGCCCTCACGGTCATCTCCCGGGCGGCGAGCGCCGTCGACTCGTCCGTCGCGATCGGGGCGGGGACCGTCGTCACCGCTGACGACGCCCGGCGTGCCCAGGAAGCCGGCGCGACCTGGATCGTCACTCCCGCGCTGGGCGGCGGGTTCGAGGAGGCCGTGGCCCGGCGCCTGCCCGTGCTGGCGGGCGCGCTGACCCCTTCCGAGGCGGTCGCGGTGAGCACCGGAGGCGCGAGCGCGGTCAAGCTGTTCCCCGCCTCGCTGGGCGGCCCCGCGTATCTTCGCGCCCTGCGCGACCCCTTCCCCGACCTGCCGTTCGTACCGGTCGGCGGCGTGGACGCACACGCGGCCGCGGAGTACTTCGAGGCGGGGGCCGTCGCCGTGGGTGTGGGCAGCCCGCTCGCCGGTGACGCCCCCCACGGCGGCGACCTGGCCGACCTGCGGAAGCGGGCGAAGGACTTCCTGGGCGTCTGCCGTTCGGAGGCGCGCTCGTGAGCATCCCGGCCGTGGACGTCCTCACCTTCGGTGAGGCCATGCTCTCGTTGCAGACCGAGGGGCCGCTGAGCGCGGGCGGTACGGCGCGGACGACGGTGGCGGGGGCCGAGTTCAACGTCGCCGTGGGCCTGGCGCGGCTCGGCCACCGCGTCTCGTGGGCCGGACGCACCGGCAGGGACGAACCGGGCCGGGTCATCCTTCGCACCTTGCGTGGCGAGGGGGTCGTGACCAGCCACGCCACGACGGACCCGGAGGCGCCGACCGGCGCCATGCTCAGGGAGCGCCGCGTCGCCGACCTGGCACGCGTGCACTACTGGCGCTCAGGCTCCGCCGCCTCCCGCCAGCGGCCCGAGGACCTGGCGCCGGCCCTGGAGGCGGGGGCCCGCATCCTGCACCTGACCGGCATCACCTGCGCACTCGGCGACGGTCCTCTGGCCGCGGTGCGGTCCGCTGCCGCATACGCCGCCGAGCACGGCTGGACGGTCTCCCTCGACGTCAACCACCGCACGCGGCTGTGGAGCCAGGAGGCCGCCGCAACGGCGCTGCACCCGCTGCTTCCCTACGTGGATGCCGTGATCGCGTCCGACGACGAACTCCCCCTCTTGTGCACGGACCCCGGGGCGGCCGCCGACAGGACGGAAGCCGACCTGGTCGCGGAACTCTTCGAGGCGGGGATCGGTGAGGTGGCCGTCAAGCGTGGCGCGGACGGCGCCGACCTGTACCTCCCCGGGGCGGCCCCGGTGCACGCGGCCGCCCGCCCGGTTCCGGTCACCGACACCGTCGGCGCGGGTGACGCGTTCTGTGCCGGATATCTGTCCGGACTGCTCGACGGTCTCGACCCGCTCGCCAGGCTCCACCGTGCCACCACCACCGCGGCCTTCGGCGTCGCCTCGGACGGCGACTGGGAAGGGCTGCCCCACCGTGACGAACTGGGCCTGCTCGACGCCACCCCCGGCAGCGCCGTCCGCTGATCCTGCCCTGGCATCGAGGGCCGGGTGACCAGCAAGGAACACCCGTGCGGGCCGTGCCCCGGAGAACAGGGGGCACGGCCCACGACGACCTGGAGTCAGACGGCTCGTCCACCCAGCAAGGCGTTGCATTCCCGCTGGAGGCGGATGTCCCCCCACATGGGGTGCTGCGGGGCGGCGTTGGAGCACACGACGGATCCGCGTGCTCCGGCCCGGGCGGCTTCGGTGACCGCGCGCCGGCAGAACGCCGCGCCGACCGGGCCCTCTTCGAAGGTGCCGTGCAGCGGCGTGTATCCGATCCAGCCCTCGCCGAGGACGAAGGGCACACCGGTCTCCGCGGCCCAGTCGGCGGCGGCCGCGATCCAGATGCCGAGCTTCGCTTCCATCGCGGCGCGGTGGACTGCGTAGCGGTCGTAGAGCCAGGCGTCGAAGAGGTCCGGGTCGCACCAGTCGTGGAGGTAGACCTCGCGCAGGCCGACGACGGTCGCTTCGAGGCGCCACCGGTCCTCCTCCGGTGGCGCCCACTCCTCCAGGGCGGGTGCTCCGGGGCGCAGGAGCTCCCTCGCGGCGCGTTCCTGGGGGAAGGGCCGGGAGGGGTCCCGCAGGGCGTAGATGTGGAGGAGCTCGTCGAGGACGCCGTAGACGTACGGGTGGAACACGGCTACGTCGATGTCGCGGGGGATGCCTCGCATGGAACCCACGGGCACCTCGGCGTAGTTGACGGTGACCGGCCGGCCGGGGTGCCGCTCGCGGAACCGGGCCAGGCCACGTTCCAGCCGGGGGCGCAGGGCCACCACGGTGTCGTCACCGGTGAGTCCTTCGGCCAGGCGGCCCGCCTGGACCTCGTTGTGGAGCTCGGTGAAGGCGATCCGGTCGTCCAGGCCGTCGTGGGCCGCGAGGAAGTCGATGAGGTCGGCCAGCGCGTCGGCGAGCGCCTCCGCCCGCCGCTCGGGCTCGATCGCCATGATCGCGTCGAACCAGGCCCGGTCACCGGCGAAGGCGGGTGACTGCTGGTACTCCCAGCTGGACAGGATGACGAAGCAGTCGTGCCGTCGGGCCGCCTCGAACAGAGCGAGCAGATGGGCACGCGCGTCGATCTCGGTGGTGCCGCGTACGTCGTACCAGCGCACCCGCTGCCCGTACTCACCGCCGAGGGGGCCGAGCCGGAGGCCGGTGGTGTCGAGCCCGGTGCCGAACAGCAGCAGCGGCATGGCGCAGACGCGGACGGTGTTGTAGCCGCGCTCGACCGCTTCGGCGAAGGCGCGGTCGAGGTCGGCGAAGGGCTCGCCGGGACCGGTACGCGTGTACCAGGTGAAGTCCCACAGGGAGATGGTGAGGGTGGCGGGAAGGTGGTCCGGCAGCGCGGTGGGCATGGTGGAGAAGCCTTCCGTGGGTCGGAGGTAGCGGGTGTGTCGCCGTCGGCGATCGCTTGACCGGTCATCCGGAGACCGCCCGCGCCGCGGAGCAGGGCTCTGCCTCCGAGGTCAGTCAAGGCCGGCGTCGGCGGAACGGACGGACGCCCGGCGAACGTGTTCCAGCCGGGCCGTGTGCAGGACAGCCGCCCCGTGCGCGGCGTCGAGTCCTTCGCGGACGGAGGCGTCGACGTGGACCTTGCTGTCATGGGGCAGCGGGAGCAGGCGGATCTCGACACCGTGCTCGACGGCCTCGTCGGCGAACCGGCGCAGGCCGATCTCCCACTCGGGGCCGTACCAGAAGTGGTCGGCGACGAGCCGGCCTCCGATGTACGCGCGCGCGACATCGCCGGTGAAGGAGAGACGCAGCAGCACTTCGCCTTCGACATCGAAGGCGGCGCGGGGAACGGAGATCCGGTACACGGCAGCGGAGTCGAAGTCCTCGTCCCGTGGAGCGGAGGCGCGGTTGTGCGAGCCACCGGTCCTCGCGGGCGGGGCTTCGGCCCCGGACCGCACACAGGTCACGACGCGTTCGTACGACTCCGAGGGCAGGCGGAGCGTCCACCGGGTGAAGGCGCCGTCGGCCTCAGGGGCGCCGAGGCCCGGCGCGGACAGCGCGGCCGGTGCGGGCAGCAGGGCGAACGAGGGGGTGGAGGAGACGGTGTGCAGGCGCAGTTCGGGGCCGTCGGCCAGGACGAGCTCGTCGCACAGGACCAGCCTGTCCTCGCCCCAGACACGGACCCGGTTCACGGACCGCGCGCGGTCCTCGTCGAGCACGAGCACGCGCACGGGGCCTGCCGGGCCGTGGACCGTGAGGAGGGCGCCCGCGCCGGGCTCGGGCACGCACACCAGGGTGGAGTCCGCACCCGCCGTCACCTCTGCCGGGCCTTCGACACGCAGCCCGGCGGGCAGGGCGAGGCTCACAGGGATCCCGGCGGTGGCGGCGAGCACGGTCAGCGGGAGGCCGTCGACGTGGAGCCGGGTGACGGGCTGGGCAGTTGCCCAGCCCAGCCGGATTCCGCCACCCAGGTCGTAGCCGACCGGCCAGACGAAGTGGGCTCCGGAAGGCACGGTCACCGGCTGCCCGGGGAAGGTCACGGTGCGGGCGTCGTCGAGCACGACCCGGAAACGGACCTGCTCGTGCTCCGACAACGACTCGTGCGGCTGGTGGTTGTTGACGAACAGGAACCCTCGCTCACCGTCGGAGCGGACGGCCCAGCGCAGGGTGGTGCGGTCGTCGAGCCCGTCGGGCTCGGCGTCGGGGAGTGCCGTCGGCATCCCGGCCAGGTCGGCCCCGGAGTCCGCCAGGAAGAGGTGCTGGAGCCGCAGCCCGTGGAACGACGGCCGGACCTGCCCGTACTCGCCGAGGGGTGCCTGGAAGTCGTACGAGATCCTCGGCAGGTCGTTGGGGTAACCCGTGGCGTGGGACTCCTGGTTGGGGACCGACCGGTCCAGGCGCTGTGAGCAGCCGTGGTACAGGTAGTAGCCCTGCCACACGGAGCCGCTGCCGAGCTTGGCCAGCGCCAGCGAGGTGACGTCCTCGGCCGGCACGACGGGGCGGCGGTGGTAGGCGATGGCCATGCCGCCGCCGAGTTCGCAGGTGGCGTACGGGTAGCGGCGGTCGTCCGGGCCCGTGCCGGTGGGTGCGGAGTTCCGGAGGTCGGCACCGATGGCGTGGTCGTCGCGGATGGGCGTGAAGAAGTAGTGGCGACGCATGTCCCGCGTCCAGCCCTCGTGCGCGTCCTCCCAGAACGCCTCGGGGTAGCCGCCGTACAGAGGCAGCAGGACGTCCTCGGGAAGCTGTGCCGCACCCCATCCCGTCGCGGTCCACAGCGGTGCCCGGATACCCACGGCCTCCGCCGTACGCCGGAGCGTCGCGAGGTGGGCCGGCTGGTCGTACAGCTCGTTCTCGACCTGTACGGCGACGATCGGCCCGCCCTCGTCGTGCGCGAGCCCGCGCAGCTCGTGCGCGATCCGGGCGTAGTACGGCTCGACGAGGGCCAGGTAGGCCGGATCGTCGGTGCGGGGCGTGCAGTCGACGCCCTCCAGCCAGTCGGGGAAGCCGCCGTTGCGGCACTCGCCGTGCGACCACGGACCGATGCGCACCGCCACGGCCAGACCGAGTTCCCCGCACAGCTGTACGAAGTGGCGTACGTCGAGGTTCCCGTCGAAGCGCAGGGTGCCGCGCAGATCCTCGTGCTGGTTCCAGAAGAGATACGTGGCGACGAGGTCGATGCCGCCCGCGCGCATCTTCAGCAGCTCCTCGCGCCATTCCGCTGCCGGATACCGGCTGAAGTGGAACTCGCCCATGACGGGGATCCACGCCTCGCCTGCGCGGAGCACCCGGCGGCTGTCCACCGACACGGCCCGCGGAGCCCCTTCCGCGCTGCCCATCGGAAGGTGCCCGGACAGTGCCGGGGACGGCTTCTGGCTACGCAACGACAACATGACAGGCGGCTCCTGCGTGTGCGGCTCGGGGAAGTGGCTTCATCGTGGGCGCGGGCCCCTACCCTGTCAAGATGTATTCATAATTAATGCCTACCGCTAAAGTGTGGTCGCTCTGCACGCGCAGCAGCACCCACACAGCGCGCACCTCGGTGCGTGTATCGAGAGGAGAGCGCGACATGGCGTCCTACAGCGGACGAGGCGTCCACGGACAGGTCGTGCACATCCTCGGGGCACGCATCGTGGGCGGCGGCATCCCCGTGGGAGCGACCCTGGACATCCGTGCACTGGGCGAGGAACTCGACGTGAGCCTCACCGTCATGCGGGAATCGCTCAAGGTCCTCGCGAGCAAAGGGCTGATCGACGCACGTCAGAAGCGTGGAACGTTCGTCACCGAGCGAAGCCGCTGGAACCTGCTCGACGCGGACGTCATTCGCTGGAGAGTCGAGGGGGGCGGCGCCGACCAGCTGATGCGGGACCTCGCCGACGTCCGGTCCATCGTCGAACCCGCGGCGGCGCACCGCGCCGCACTGCACCGGACGGACGCGGACCTGGTCGCGCTCCAGGAGGCACTGGACGCCATGGGGCGCGCCCGGGCCGATTCGGCAGCCGCGGCGGAGAGCGACGCGGCTTTCCACCGGGCCCTGTTGGCCGCCACCGGCAACGAGATGCTGACCCGCATGGACATGCTGCTCGAACCAGGTCTCCGTGAGCGCGACCGGCTCGTCCACTCACACGCCGAAGCCGGCGACCCCGTGCCCAGCCATCAGGCTGTGCTGGACGCCGTCCGGGACCGCGACCCGGCACGGGCGGAACTCGCGATGCTCGACCTGCTCGCCAAGGCGGCGAACGACCTCGACCGGATCACCACCGGTTCCGAGGGCTCACCCGAGGGACAGCCCGCCTCAGGCCGCTGAGCGTGACCGCACCGCGGCGACGGCGCCGAGCACCGCGCCGACAGCCAGGACGAGGAGCCCCCTCAGCCAGACCTCCTGCTCGATCCGGGTCGCGAGCACGACGCAGGACACAGCCCCGAGAACGGGTACGGCCGTCGGCGCCCGGAAGTGCTCGCGAGGGGCGGCATCGCGACGCAGCACCAGGAGCGCGGTGTTGACGAGGAAGAAGACCACGAGGAGGAGCAGGACCAGGGTGGAGGCGAGGGTGGAGACATCGCCGGTCAGCGCCAGGAGCAGAGCGAGGCCGGTGGTCACGGCGATGGCGGCCCAGGGCGTGCGCCGCCCGGGCAGCACCTTCGTCAGGAAACGGGGCAGCAGGCCGTCCCGAGCCATGCCGTAGGCCAGCCGTGAGGACATGATGCCCGTCAGCAGGGCACCGTTCGCGACGGCCACCAGGGCGATGGCGCTGAAGAGCTCCGTGGGGACCCCGCCGGCGGCCCGGACGACTTCGAGGAGCGGCCCGCTCGACCCGGCGAGCGTTCCGGTCGGTACGGCCGCCGCGGCGGCTGCTCCGACCAGGGCGTACACCGCGCCCGCCGTGACCAGTGCGCCGAACAGCGCCCTCGGATACGAGCGGCGGGGGTCACGGGTCTCCTCAGCCACGTTGACGGAGGTCTCGAACCCCACGAAGGAGTAGTAGGCGAGCACCGCTCCGCTCAGCAGGGCTGCCGCGGGCCCCTCGCTCGCGGTGCCCAACTCCGTCAGTCTTCCCACGTCCCCGTCACCGCGCAGCACGATCCAGGCTCCGAGCCCGATCACGAGCAGCAGTCCGCCGACCTCGATGACCGTGGCGACGACGTTGGCCCGGGTCGACTCGCTGATCCCTCGCGCGTTCAGCAGCGCCAGCGCGACCAGGAAGACGATCGTCACCAGCACCACGGGGAGAGAGACGAACTCGGACAGGTAGTCGCCGCCGAACCCGCGGGCCAGTGCGGCCACCGACACGACTCCGGCGGCGAGCATGCAGAAACCGGCGAAGAAGCCGACGAACGGACCGTAGGCCAAGGTGGCGTAATGCGAGGCACCGCCCGCGCGCGGATATTTGGTGACCAGCTCCGCATAGGAGGCCGCTGTCAGCAGGGCCAGGCACAACGCCGCGAGCAGGGGAGCCCACACGGCGCCGCCCGATTCGGCGGCGACCTGGCCCACCAGGACGTACACCCCCGCCCCGAGGACGTCCCCGAGGATGAAGAAGTAGAGCAGCGGGGTGGTCAGGGACTTCTTGAGCGCGGCCGGGGAGTCCGGTGCCGAGGGCGTCGCAGGAGAAGGTTTCACATCGTCCCGTATACCCGGCCGGGTGCCCGGCAGGCGGCGGAACCCCCGGATGCTTGCGAGAGTGAGGAGGTCCGAAGGGTCCGGTACGAAAGCCGGCGCATCCGACGAGGTCCGGAGGACCATCACAGCTCTCCGCAGGGCGCGGCAGCGGGGCCGGGCGGACCAGGAACGTCGGGAACACATGGAGGTATCGATGCCGGACGCGGTGGTCATCGGGGCGGGGCCGAACGGCCTCGTCGCCGCGAATCTCCTCGCCGCTGCGGGTTGGAGCGTGGAGGTGCTGGAGGCGCAGCAGGAGCCGGGCGGCGCGGTCCGCAGCGACCGCGGCGTCCATCCCGACTACGTGAGCGACCTCTTCAGCGCCTTCTACCCGCTGGCTGCCGCCTCGCCGGTCCTCGGCGGTCTGGAGCTCCACGAGGAAGGGCTCAGATGGAGCCGCGCCCCGCGTGTGCTGGCGCATCCGCTGCCGGACGGCCGGTGCGCGGTCCTCGAACGCGGGGCGGAGGACACCGCGGCGGGGCTGGACACGTTCGCCGCGGGCGACGGGGCCGCCTGGCTCGATCTGTACGGCACATGGAGCCGCCTGGGTCCCGACATCCTGCGGGCCCTGTTCACCCCCTTCCCGCCGGTAGGCTCCGCCCTCCGTCTCGCTGCCAGGCTCCGGGCGTCCGGCGGTCTCCGGATGGCACGGACGATGGTGCTGCCCGTGCGTCGCCTCGGGGAGGAGGAGTTCCGGGGCGAGGGGGGCAGGCTCCTCCTCGCGGGCAACGCGCTGCACGCGGACCTCGGCCCGGAGGCTGCGGGGAGCGGAGGCTACGGATGGCTCATGTCCATGCTCGGCCAGACATACGGCTTCCCGGTGCCGGTAGGGGGAGCCGGGGCGCTCACAGCGGCCCTGGTGCGACGGCTGGAACGGCACGGTGGCGTGGTCCGCTGCGGAGAGCGCGTGACCGAGGTCGTCGTACGCGGCGGCCGTGCCGTCGGCGTACGCACCGCGGGGGGCGAAGCCGTACCGGCCTCCCGTGCCGTCCTCGCCGACGTGTCCGCGCCGGCGCTGTACGGCGAACTGGTCGACGCACGGCACCTGCCCGGCCGGATGCTGAGCGACCTGCGCCGGTTCCAGTGGGACTTCGCGACGTTCAAGGTCGACTGGGCGCTGAACGGCCCCGTGCCCTGGACCGCCGGGGACGCGTCCACGGCGGGAACCGTCCACCTGGCCGACGGGGTCGACGGTCTCACCCGCTTCGCCGCCCAGATCGCGACCGGCCAGGTGCCCGACCGCCCCTTCCTCCTCTTCGGACAGATGACCACCGCCGACGCCACACGCTCACCCGCCGGCACGGAGTCGGCTTGGGCGTACACCCACGTCCCGCACCGGATCAAGGGGGACGCGGGCGAGGACGACCTGACGGGGCGATGGGACCGGCGCGAGCAGGAAGCCATGGCCGACCGCATGGAGAACGAAGTGGAACGCTGGGCACCCGGGTTCCGCTCCCGCATCACGTCCCGGCGTCTTCTCGCGCCGCCCACCCTCGAGTCCATGGACGCCAACCTGCACGGCGGCGCGATCAACGGTGGGACCGCAGCCGCGCACCAGCAACTGGTGTTCCGCCCGACGGCCGGTACCGGGAGGCCCGAAACACCGGTGAAGGGCCTGTACCTCGCGTCGGCCTCGGCCCATCCGGGCGGCGGCGTGCACGGAGCCCCCGGCGCCAACGCCGCGCGTGCGGCGCTGCGCGGAAGGAGCGGGTGCGGGCTGCGCGCGCCGTCAATGCCGTGGGCCGTCCGCGCGGGGCGGAACACCGGGTGAGGTGTGTGGTGGACGGTCCGCCCCGGACACCACGCGCATACCCAGCCCACGCACCCGGTAGATGCACGTGTCATCGCCCCAGAGCGACGCGTCCGCCACCGCGTAGGGGCCCCGCTCGTCCGTGCCGCTCTCCACGATGTCCATGTCCACCCGGATCAGCCGGTGGGCAGGCGTGATCTGGCCCCGGTACGTCCAGGCCGTCTCGCGGCCGGGCAGCACCGGCTCGAACCTGGGGTGCGGGATGCCGTCGCCCGCTCCCCGTTCGACGAGGTGATACTGGAGCAGCTGGCACATGGCCTCGAGGCCCAGGGAGCCCGGCTGCACCGGGTCCTGGAAGAAGTGGGCCCGGAAGAACCAGGCGTCCGGGCGAACGTCCTTCTCCGACCGCAACCGGCCGAGTCCCGCGCTCCCCCCGTCCGGCCAGTAGCCCGTGATCCGGTCCAGCATCAGCAGCATGGGGCCCGGAAGGCGCGGCTCCCCGGCGCAGTACCGGGCGGGCCGGGCGGTCAGATCGACCGTACGGCCGCAGGGCTCGTCGAGGCGTGCCAGGTCATCCGCCGACGCCGCGAGACCCTGCTGGCCCTCGAAGGCCGACGGAGGGAAGTAACCGAAGACCGTGGAGAGTTCGAGCACGGGCACGCCGTCGGCCGTGCACGACACCCGGAACGACTCGATGATCATGTCCCCGCTGCGCGAGACGCGCGTCAGTTCGGCACGGGTACGGACCGTACGCGTCGCCGGGGTCACCTCGCCGGTGACCGTCCCCGACCCGTCGAGGTTGCGGAAGAGCAGGTCCACGCCCGTGGTCAGCGCGCTGCCCACGTACGAGGCGAGCCACCCGCAGGGTTGCAGCGCGATCTCCATGAGCACGGCGAACGGCACGGTGTGGCCACCGCTCTGCTCGAAGTACCAGGCCTCCGCCGGTACGTCGTACTCCGCGACGACGGTACTGCCCTCCCGCATCCCGGCCTGCGGCCCGTCCACCGAGGCGATCCGGCTCATGAAGTGGTACGGCGGCCCGGGGAGCCGGGCCACCCTGCGGGTGCCGTCGAAGGGCTCGTACATGGCGCCGAACGCCTCGCTCGGCCTGCCCCAGGCGCACGCCAGCAGCGAGGCGTAGTCGAAGGGAAATCCGTCGGCTGACACAGCCACCGGTTTCTCCTCGCGGTGCCCGGCCAGCCCGCCCAGCCGCGACAGCGGCACCGGGGCTCCGCCGGCCTGGACGAGGGGCGGGCCCGAGTGCCGCCATCGAGCCAGCGGCCAGTCGGGTACCAGCCGCAGTGCCATGCCGCGGCCCAGGAACGCCTTCGTCCCGTCCACCGAACCCAGCACGTCGGCGTGGAGCGTCGGTTCCGGCCCGGCCGAGACACCGCGTACGAACACCTCGTAGACGACCCGCCGGCCCTCCGGGGTCGCCTGGCCCCGGCACATGGCCCTGTAGGGGATCCCGCTGACCGGTTCGAAGCGCCAGCCGTCCCGGTCGACGGTGAAGCCCATGGCCGTGAGGTAGAACGCCATCGCCTGGAGACCGCCCTGGAGCATCAGAGTGCCCGGCATGCAGGGGTCGTTCTTGAAGTGCCCGGCGAAGAACCAGTCGTCCGGCGACAACGCGGTCTCGGCACGCAGATAGCCCCGGCCCCACGGGCCGCCGGCCGGGTCGAAGGCGGTCACCTCGTCCAGCAGCCGCAGCCGGCCCTCGTCGAGCCTCGGCGGGCGGACATGGGCCGCCGTCGCCTCCCAGCCCGGTCCGAAGCAGTCCGCCGGCCGCCCCTCCCCGAGGGCCCGCACCCGGTCCGTGCCGAAACGGGTCTCTCCGCAGCGCACGGCAGGCGGGTCGAGCGGCAGGTCGTCGCCTGGCGCGTGCTCGGCGGGATCCCACCGGACACCGCCGCTGCCGGCGAGCTCCGCGGGGGTGAAGAACCCGGCCTGGCCCTCACGGACACTGAGCCGGAGCTCGCCGTCCACGAAACAGTCGTAGTGGAAGAAGGCCAGCCGGACGCCCTCCTCCTCCGCGTGGCCGTCGACATGGATCTCGAAGCACAGCGTGTCACCGGCTCGCGGCGGCTCGCCGTGGAAGGTCACCTCGCAGCCCAGCAGCCGGTAGGCGCGCTCGCCCCGGTTGAGGAGGTCGACACCCAGCCAGCTGAGCAGGAGCAGATCGGCCTGGCCCGCCTCGATCAGCAGACCGGCCGGCATGCGTCCCGTGGAGTCCAGGTACCAGCTGTCGCGCAGGACGTCGGTCTCCGTCCAGATCCTTCCGTCCGTGCGCGCCGGAGCCGGCAGGGTCAGCGCCGCGGGCACCGCGTCGATGCCGGTGACCCGGTCCGCGAACAGCATGGGCGGCCCGGGCATCCGGGTCTGCACCGCGTATCCGTCCTGCTCGGCGAAGCGCGGGCCGAACAGGGCGGAGATCTCACGGGAGGCGAGGTGCTCCAACTGGCCGCGGTCGAATGCCGGACCCGGCCTCCGGGCCGGCGTGGGCGCCGGAGGCGGCTGGACGAGCGGGGGCGGTGCGGCCGGGGCGTGCCGCCGTACGGGGTCGGGGTCCGGCGGCACTGCGGTCGTCAGTGCGGTGACGGCGAGAGCCGACACCCGCAGGAACCGCTGATGGGCCTCCGTGTGCCCGGCCATGACCTCCTGGTGCAGCGCGGCGACCCGCAGACTCTGCCGGACGACCGCGGCCCGTACTCCCACCGCCCCCCGCTCCTCCGGGCTTTCGGCAGGCGGCCGGAGCCGCTGTTCCACGGCACCGGGGGAGGGAACGGCGAGAGCGGCCGGGGTGGTGAGGCCGCCGGAGTCCCGCGCCGGCGGGACGGCCGGTGCGGTGGAGTGTCGAGGACCACGGTCCTGCGGGGCGGCGGAGGGACGGCCGGGTCCGTCCGGTACCGGGGCCAGCTCGGGGGCCCGGGGCAGGATCGTCACAACAGGCTCCAGGGGCGGCAGGCACGGAGACGCGATCACGGGAACGGTGACGGTGGGCCCGGGCCGCGGGAGATCCGTGGCGGCCTCGGCGAGCCGGGCGAACACCTCGTCGGCCCGCACGGGCACTCCGGCGACGACGAGTTCGGCCACCGCAAGGCACAGCTGGCGCAGCCCGGTGTCCTCCGGGGAGTCCAGCGCGACGGCCACATGGTCCCGGTCGCCGAGGACTCGCTTGATCCAGCCGGTGCACAGCCTCCTCGGCCCGTGCTCCACGAACACCCGGACACCGTCGGCCCAGGCCTGCTCGACCGTGGCCGCGAAGTCGATCGTGCCCAGCCCCTGAGCGGTGATCGCCTCGGCGGCCCGCTCGGCCGTCGGCCGGTACGCCTGCCCGGTGGCCCCGCTGTAGAACAGAACCCCGGGCACCTCGACCGTGGGCCGGCGGTGGGTTTCGCGCCATACGTCCCGGACCTCGGCCAACTCCGGCGCGTGGGCCGCCATGTCGTAGTCCAGCTCGATCGCACGGTCGGCGCCGAGCCTGGCCACGACAGCCGCGCACGCCCGGGACTCGCCACCGATGACGCAGACCCCGGGCGCGTTCACCGCCATCAGATGGACCGCGGCCTCCGTGGCGAGCTCCGCACGGACCACGTCCAGGGGGACGCTGACCAGGTAGCTCGACCACCGGGAGCCCTGGATGCCCCGCTGCTGCCAGTGGCGCCGGACCGCCCGGAGCTCACCGGTGAGTTCGGTCGTGAACAGACCGCTGGCCAGGGTGGCTTCGTACAGCCCCGAGGCGTCCGGCCAGGCCCCCAGCGCGACCAGGGCTGCCGACTCGCCCGAGGAGTACCCGAGCGCGGCGTCCGGCCGCAAACCGAGCACCTCGCGGGTGAACACGGTGTGGAAGACGGACAGTTCGGCGGCGGCCCAGATCTGGCCGAGCACCCCGCGCTCCCGCTCCGGCTCGGAGCGCAACCGCGTGCCGATCGCCCGGTGGCTGTCCCGGACGGCCTCGCCGAGCGACGGAAGGGCGAGCATCAGCTCATGGCCCATCCCGGGGTACGCGGCCGAGCCGTTGGTGTACACGAACGCGGTCCGCCCGTCGACCGGCCGGTCCCGGTACAGCACATCGGCGGGACGGGGCCCGCCCCCCGTCAGCCAGCGGCGGGCGGCCGCCTTACGGTCCGACAGAGTGGTGTCGCCGCCGACCACGAGCGCCAGCCGGGCCGGTCCGGCGCCGGACTCCGTACCCGAGTCCAGCGCGGCCAGCACCTCCCGGCGGTCGGCCCCGGAGAAGACGTGCAGACGCGGAGCCGGTCCCCGCAGCCACGGCCGAGGGTCACCCGTGCGCAGGCGCACGCCCGCGGCGGGCCCCTCCATCGGCGTCACCACGGCCCGCGCGGTGTGGGCGACGGCCGCGGTGTCCGCGGGCCCGCCCGGACGCGGCACGGCGCGGTGCCGGAGTGCGAGCGCCGCGACCGCGACGGAGGCCAGCCCGGACGCAGCATGAGCACGCCCGAACGCCGACGCCGGGTCGAACGCCGCGCCGGGGCCGTCGCCGATGACCATGTCGGGCTCGTCGGAGGCCCCCTCGTCCAGCAGGGCGACGACGGTGTCGCCGTCCCTGCGCGCGGCGTCCAGGGGCTTGAGGACCAGGACGACCGCCGCGTCCCCCGGATCGCCCTCGCCCCCGAGCTCCCGCAGGGCCGCCCGGTGAACCGCCTCGCAGGACAGGTCGGTGGCACCGACGAGCGCCGCATCGGCCTCCCCCGACCGGACGGCCCGCGCCGCGATCTCCAGCGCCACCAGCCCGGACGCCTCCTCCGCGGACACCGCGAACGACGGCCCGGCCAGGTCCAGTTGCGTGCTGATCCGGCTGGCCACGAGGTTCGGCATGCTGCCCACCACCCCCTCCGCGGTCATGGGCGGCACGAACGCGTCCCGGGCCGGCCCGGCCGGCGGCACTCTCACGCCCTGCCCGGCGGCCTGTTCCAGCCAGTGCGGAACCCGCCAGCGGGCGCCCGCCCGGGCCACTTCGGGGTCCACCCCCATGCCGATGACCACCATGGTCCGCTCGCGAGGCAGGACCACATCCCGTGCGGCCTCCCGTGCGGCCTCCAGCACCAGAAGTTGGTGGCGTACGGTCCGCTCCAGCCCCGACGGCGGGAAGCACAGGCCCGTGAGCTCCACGGCGATCTCCGTGGCGGGACCCCGACGTTCACCGCCCAGCACCGCCCGGCGGAGGTCCTCGACGCAGGTCCCGTCGCCGACCCGGGCACCGAGGGCGACGATCGCCACCGCCCGGCCGCCGGAAGGCCCGTCGGGCCGCCGTACGGCAGTCGTCGCGCGGCGCGGCGGCCGCGGCACGGAGGCCGGGGGAGCGTCCTCCGCGTGGTCCACGACCAGATGGGCGTTGGTCCCGCCGAACCCGAAGGCGCTCACCGCCGCCCTGCGCGGCCCCGCCCACTCCTCCGGAGCGGTCAGCACCCGCAACGGCGTGCCCGCCAGCGCGTCCAGCGGCCGATCCGCGCCGAGTGTCGCCGGACGGACCCCCGCACGCAGCGCACCGAGCACCTTGAGCAGCCCGGCCACGCCCGCCGAAGCCAGCAGGTGCCCGACGTTCGACTTCGCCGAACCGATGGGCACGTCGTCACCGGCCCCGAAGACCCCGGCCATGCCCCGCACCTCCACCGCGTCACCGACCGGCGTTCCCGTCGCATGACACTCGACGAGCGACACCGAATCGGGAGCGACGCCCGCCATGCCGTAGGCCAGGCGCATGGCCCGTACCTGACCCTCTTCCGACGGGCTGATCAGCCCGGAACCGCGCCCGTCGTTCGACAGCCCCACACCGCGGATCACACCGAACACGGGCAGGCCGGCGGCGCGGGCCTCGGAATGCCGCATCAGGGCGACGAATCCGGCCCCCTCGCCGTGCACCAGCCCGTCCGCGTCCCGGTGGAAGGGGCGGCTGCGCCCCGTGCGGCTCGTCGCGGACAGGCCGCAGAACCCCACGTGCAGATACAGGGGATCGGGTCGGCTGACCCCACCGGCCACCATCAGATCGGCCGTGCCGTCGTGCAGCCGGTCGCACGCCAGCTTGATCGCGTACAACGAGGACGCGCAGGCCGCGTCGAGGGCCCACGCCCCCGCGCCGAGCCCGAGCGCACGGGCCGCGAGCCGTGCGGGCAGCCCGGAGGAGAAGCGGTTGCGTGCGTCGGGGCGCGCCCGGTGTTCACCCGTCAGCAGGGCGTCACGGAGCGGGGACCGCTGCGCGGAGAGCCAGACGTGTTCGGAGAAGGCCGCCCCGGCCTGCGTGGGGTACGACAGGTTTCCCATCACCAGGCCCCCGCGCGGCAGCGGTCCCACGCGGCCCGCCTCCGTCAGCGCCTGCCGCACCCCGTACAGGACCCAGTGGAAGAGCGGGTCCAGTGAGGAGATCCGCTCCGGGGGGATCCGGAAGCCGGCCGGATCGAAGACGGACCCGAACCCCTCGACGTAACCGCCGACATCGGTCCAGGTGCGGTCGAGGTGGTCGTCCACCGAGCCCATGGCCCAGCGGTGCGGCAACCGCCAGCGACCCGCCGGGGCAGCCGACACCGTGGTGCGGCCGGCGGCGATGTTCTCCCAGAACGTGTCCGGGTCGAGCGCGCCGGGCAGCACACAGCCCCGGCCGACGACGGCGATCGGTTCGAAATCCATGCGGGTACTCACTTCACGGCGGGGCGGAGTGCGGGGACGGGGTCAGGAGGGGCGGCGGACGAGCTCGACACCGATCAGTTCCAGCCGCACGGAGCCGTCGGCGTCGATCAGCGCCGCGTCGCAGCGCGCCCCCGTGTCATGTGCCTTGCGGCCCCGTACGACACACCGCACGGTGCCGTCCGACGGGCCGCGCCGGTGCACCCTGCACTCGGCGACGGCCATGGGCAGCGTCGCCGCCCCGAGTACGGCCTCGCCCCAGAGCAGGGCGAGTTGGAGCGCACCGTCCACGGCGGCCGGGTCGACCGTCCAGTGCGCGCCCTGCCAGTCCAGGGCGCGCACGCCCGCGACGGTCGCCTCGGCGCCCTGCTCGGAGACGCCGTGCACCGCGTGCAGGGCGTGGAACCACGGACCGTGGAAGAGGACCTTCCCGTCGTACACGTCGGCCCGGCCGAGCGGCCTCAGGCCGGCCGGGGCGTCCCACGCCGCCGGGTCCGGCTCCCCGCTCCCGGCGTCCAGCACGGCCCGGAAGTGAGCCAGGCCGTCCTCGCCCCGCAGCTCCGCCTCCAGAGCAGACGGCGAACCGGGTGCGCCCCGGCTGCCGGACAGGGTGAGCCGGTGGCCCGCACCTGCCAGTTCCGGCAGGGCGCACTTCTTGTACACACGCAGATCGCGCAGGACGAGCGGCCCGGGGGCCGGCAGCCAGGCCGTAGCGGCGCTCGCGAACCAGTTCAGGACCAGAGCCACAGGCAGCACCGGGGTCTCGGCGGGAGCGTGGTCGGCCAGCTGCGGCAGGGTGTCCGAGCGGACCAGCACCTGTGCCCGGGGCGGGCCGCCGACCCGGGAGAGGGCCGCAGGATCGTCCCCGGCCGCCAGGACGACGCGGGCGTCACCGGCGGTGCCGTCCAGCTCGGCCGTGAAGGCGGCCGCGCCCTGTTCCAGGGGGATGAGCGGGACCCCGGACCGGTCGAAATGTGCGGCCAGGGCGGGTGTGACCATGCCGCCCTGCCAGGGGCCCCAGGCGATGCACCGCACCAGGCAGCCCGGGCGGCGGGCCTGTTCGGCCGACGCGACCTGTTGGAGGACTTCGTTGGCCATGGCGTAGTCGCTCTGCCCGGTGTTGCCGAACACGGCGGCCACCGAGGAGAACAGGCAGATCATGTCCAGCGGATCGTCCGCCGTCGCGGCCAGCAGCGCCCGCAGACCGTCCACCTTGGTGGACATCACCAGCTCGGCCTGCTCATCGCTCTTGTCGGCGATCAGCTTGTCGGCCAGGACCCCCGCACCGTGCACGATGCCCGTGACCGGCCCCCACGTGTCGCGTACGTCGCGGAGAGCGGCGGCCAGGGCGTCGGCGTCGCGGGCGTCGACCTGGACGTACCGGACGGGGGACCCGGCCGACTCCAGCGCCGCCAGTGTCGCGCGTACCTCCCGCGCGGCCAGGATCTCCCTGGCCCGCGACGCGATCCGGGCGGGCGAGGAGTCCGCGGCGTCCCTTCCGGAGCGCTCCGCGAGCAGCCGGGTGAGCGTCGGCTCGTCGGACGCCGAAGCCAGCTCGGCGGGTTCGGCGGCCGGGTCGGTCCTGCCCACCAGCACGATACGTGGACCGTGGGTCCTGGCCAGGTCCAGCAGAGCGGCGGCGGTCACCCCACGCGCCCCGCCGGTTGCGACGATCACGGACGCGGAGGTGATCCGCCGCGTGTCGCCGGGCGTCACCTGCTCGGGCACCGTTTGCAGGAGGGTGCGGGTGCCGTCCGCGCGGAGACCGACCTCCATGTCGGCTCCGCCTTCGAGCAGTTCCCGCACGATCGCCTCGGCGAGCTCCTCGCCCTCCCGGCCGCCCCGCTCGCAGTCGACGATCCTTACCGAGGCGTCCGGCCACTCCTTCGCCGCGGTCCTGGCCAGCCCCGCGATACCACCCAGCCACGCGCGGCCGGGCGCGCGGCCACCGAGCCCGAAGTCGCCCCCGGTGTCCTGGACGGTCACGAACAGCGCACCCTCCGCGGCGGCTCGCGCCGCCACCGTACGCGCCGCGCGGAACGCCGACCGGTGGACCTCCGTCGCCTCCTGCGGCCCGTCACCCGCGGTCAGCCCGCCGAGATGGACGACACCGCGTGTGCCTGCGGGCACCTCCGCCGCCGCGGTGGCGTCCACTCCGCGCTCCGTCAGCTTCCGGGCGACGAGACCGGTCAGCCCGCATCCGTCCGTGCCCTCGCCGGTCACCACGACCGGGCGGTCCAGCAGTCCGGCCGTCGCCAGGCCGGAGGCCGGCGACTCCACCATGCGCGGTACCAGCCTCGTCAGCACCGTCGTCCAACCGGCCCCGGTGCGCGTGGCGGTGAGGTCCTCCGGGGCGCCGGAGGGCCCGGAGACCCCATGGGGCTCCGGTACGGGGGCGACCGCGCCCGCGGGGAAGCCGGCCGCGTCCTGGGGGCCCGGCGCCGACTCCCCCGAGGGCCGGGCGGCGGCGGTGAGCGCCTGGACGATCTCGCGCAGGGTGCGGAGCTTGCCGAGGTGGCCGACGTCTCCCGCCCCCAGGTCGCCCACCCGACGACGTACGGCCGACAGGATCTCGACGCGCTTGATGGAGTCGACCCCCAGGTCCGCCTCCAGCTCCATGTCCATGTCGAGCATGTCGCTGGGGTAGCCGGTGAGCTGGGCCACCACAGAGAGGAGCAACTCCTCCAGCTCCGACGGCGAAAGGGGCACGACATCATCAGCCGGAGCCGGAGCCGGAGCCGGAGCCGGAGCCGGAGCCGTCGCGGGCGAAGGCGCTGTTCCCGCACCGGCGTACGAAGGGGCTGCGGGAGCGGCGGCCGGGGCGGGCACGGCCGCCGTGACACCGGCCACGACCGGAGCGGTTGCCACGGACGCCGGTGCGCGCCCCGGTGACGAAGGCCGGGGCAGGGGCAGCGGCACGGGGAGAGCCGCCGCGTCGAGCACCTCACCCGTGCGGGGCATTCCGAGCATCGCGGCCAGAGTCGTCTCGGTCATCCGCAGAAAGGCCACATGGCTGTCCGTCAGCATGCGTTGGCAGGCCGCGTGGGCCTCCGCGGTGTGCCGCTGGACATTCTCGACCGCCGCATACCAGTCCGCGCCGACGGCCTCGGCGGCGTAAGGGGAGACGGTCTCGTGCACGGGCGCCGGCCCCGGCGAGGGTACGACGTCGTGAGCGTCCGCCGGATCGTGTGTGGGCTCCGGCGCGGGCAGTGGGACCGCAGGGGTGCCGGACGCGGATGCGTGCACGGGGGCGGTCCGCGGTCGGCCTTCCGGTCCGCGCTCCGGTGCGTGCGACGGTTCGGTGGATGCGGCGCGGGGCTGGTGGAGCTGACCGTAGTTGGCTCCGCTGATCTTCACGGTCATTCGGGGCTCGCGTTTCTTCGCTGAGGCTCCGGGCGTGCCGTACGGCGCCCAGAGGCTGTCGAGATCGAGGGGGACGCCGCGCACGGCGAGTTCGCCGAGCGCGGTGTGCAGGGTGCTGACCCCGGACCGGCCCGGCCGGTCCAGGGGAACGGCCGCGTGTTCGCGGTCGCCGAGGATCTGTCCGACCAGACCGGTCAGCGCGGCGCCCGCGCCGACCTCGACGAAGGTCCGGACCCCCGCCGCGTACATCGCCTCGATCTGGTCCTGGAAGAGCACCGGTGAGGCGAGATGACCGGCGACCCGGCTGCGCACCTCGTCGGGGTGCGACGGGTACGGTGCCGCGTCGGCGTTGCCGTAGACCTCGATCCCGGGCTCCGTGAGCGGCACCGTGCGCAGGTACGCGGCGAGCGGCTCGGCGGCCGCGGCGACCAGCGGGCTGTGGAACGCGGTCGACGTGGCCAGCCGACGGGTGCCCACCCCCTCGGCCGTGAACGCCTCCTCGGCGCGCAGGACGGCCTCCTGCGAACCCGAGAGCACCACCTGGTGCGGGGAGTTGTGGTTGGCCGGCCAGATCTCGCCGAATCCGCCGCCGGCCAGCACCTCCGCCACGTGCGCGCGGTCCGCCGCCACGGCCAGCATCGCCCCCGGTGTGACCGCCGCGTCCCGCATCAGCTCACCGCGGCGGCGGGCCAGACCCACCAGCGCCTCCGCTCCCAGCACACCCGCGCAGTGCAGCGCCACCAGCTCACCGAAGCTGTGGCCCGCCACGCAGTCCGGTCGCAGTCCCAGCTCCCGCACCACCTCCAGCAGTGCGAGCGCGTGCACGGCGAGGGCGGGCTGGGCCCACTCGGTGGCGTCCAGGAGGGCCCGCCGGTCCGCGCGCTCCTCATCGGTGAAGGCGGGCGGCGGGAACACCACGCGGTGCAGCGGCCGCCCGGCGAAGCGGGTGCCGCCGAGCCGGTCCCACACGGCCTGGGCGGCCGGCGCCAGCATGGCGAGGTCGGCTCCCATCCCGACGTACTGGGATCCCTGCCCCGGGAACAGGAAGCCGATTCGGCCCGGGGCGGGCTCCCCGGACGCGTACCGGACGCCGGCGGGTGTGGAGAACGCCGCGCCGGGTCGCTGCCGGATCGACGCGACCGCCTGCGCGTATTTCTCCCGCAGGTCCTCGGCGTCGGTGGCGACGACGGCCAGCCGCACCCGGGCGGCGGATGAGAAGGAGGTGTGGCTCTCCCGTGCCAGAGCGGCCAGCGGACGGCCGTCGTCCGTCCGCGGCGGCACCAGATCCGACACGGAGGCGCCGCTGAAGAGGACGAGTTCGCTCGGCGCCCACCGGTGGCGCAGGGCCGCGCGGCCCTGCGCCGAGGGCACGTACTCCTCCAGCGTGACGTGGAAGTTGCTGCCGCCGAAGCCGAAGCTCGACACCGAGGCCCGGCGAGGATGCCCGGCGGGCCGTACCCACGGGCGGGTCTCCGTATTGACGTAGAACGGGCCGTCGGGGGTGGCGGCCGCCGGATTCGGCCGGTCGACCTTGACGGTAGGCGGCAGCACCTTGTGGTGCAGGGCCATGACCGCCTTGAGCAGTCCCGCAGCACCCGCCGCGCACTTGGTGTGGCCGATCTGCGACTTGACCGAGCCGATCGCGCACCACTGCCCGTCCGGACGGCCGGACGCTCCGAACACCTCGCCGAGGGCGGCCAGTTCGGCGGTGTCCCCGGCCTTCGTGCCCGTTCCGTGCGCCTCGACCAGCTCCACGGTCTCCGGTCCGTAACCCGCCTCCTCGTAGGCGCGTCGCAGGGCGCGCGCCTGGCCGTCGGGCAGCGGGGCGTAGATCGCCGTGCTCCTGCCGTCGGACGAGGTGCCGATACCCCGGATCACGGCGTGGATCCGGTCGCCGTCGCGCTCCGCGTCGGACAACCGCTTCAGCGCATACATGACGACCGCTTCGCCGAGCATGGTGCCGTCGGCCGCGGCCGAGAACGGTCGGCAGTCACCGCTGGGGGACAGCGCGGGAGTCTTGGAGAAGCACAGGAACATGCCGATGTCGTTCCCGGTGTCCACGCCTCCGCTGATCACCAGGTCGGCCCGGCCGAGCGCCAGCTCACCGACGGCCGTGGACAGGGCGGCCAGTGAACTGGCACAGGCTGCGTCGGTGGTGTGGTTGACGCCGTGCAGATCGAACCGGTTGGCGATGCGGCCGGCGACGACGTTCCCGAGCAGACCGGGGAAGGTCGATTCCCGCCACGGCTCGAAACGGGCCGAGATGCGGTCGCACACGGCCTGCGCCTCTGCCTCCCCGAGGCCGCTCTCCCGCAGCCCCGCGAGCCACAGCGGGCGCTGGGTGCGCCCGTACATGTGCGGTAGGAGTTCCAGGGCGGCCGCACCGAGGACGACACCGGTCCGCTCCCGGTCCAACCCGGCCGGACCGCCGGCGTCCGCCAGCACCTGGTCGGCGACCATCAGGGCGAGCAGCTGGGAGGTGTCCGTCGCCGGCAGGTTGGCGGGAGGCACCCCGTAAGCCATCGGTTCGAAGTCCACCTCCGGCAGGAAGGCGCCCCGGCGGGCGTACGTCTTGTCGGTGGCGGCCGGGTCCGGGTCGTAGTGGTCCTCCACCCGCCAGCGGGACGGGGGCACCTCGGTCATCAGGTCCCGGCCGCCTGTCACGATCCGCCAGTAGCCGGCCGCGTCCGTCGCGCCGGGCACCACAGCGCCCACGCCGACCACGGCGACGGGAATCCGGTGGGACGGGGAATCGTGCACGGTCTCTCCTCGCAGCGGGGCTGTAATCGTGGGTGCCTTCCGGGCGCCGGGCCCGCTCACGCCAGCTCGCACGGTGTGTACGTGAACGCGTCGGGCGCCAACGGGACTCCGTAGGTACGCAGTTGGTGGGCCCGGGTCAGCACCGCGGCCCCCTCGAGCAGGTTGAGCGCGATCTGCACCACCGAACGGTTCGCCGGTTCGGCCAGCAAGGTGCCCTCGACCCACCGGTTGAACGCGCCCATCGCCGGTCCGCACCAGATCTGGTAGTCGGCCCGTCGTGTCCCGTCCCCGGTGATCGCCCACCGGCTGGAACTGCCCAGGTACCAGCGGAAGACCAGTGCCATGCGGTGCTTCGGGTCGGCCTCCGCGCGGGTGATCTCCGCGGGATCGCGCTGCTCCCAGAACGTGCGGGTCCGCTGCCAGATCTCGTCGAACGGGGCGCGCAGCACGTCACGTTCGATCGGAACCCGTAGCGCGGACGGGATCTCCTCGAGCGAGCCGTGCGCCCGGTACGCCGTGTGGAGCCGCCCGGCCCGCTGGGCGAACATCGTTCCCCGGGAGAGAACCTGCAGCTTCACACCGAGCTCGAACATGTCGGCTGCCGGCGCCATGGTCACATCCGCGATGTCCGCGTCGCAGAGCATCGCCTTGGCCTCGTCGGACAGGCCCGCCTCGACAGCCGTCTGGTTCACCGACCCGACGACCACGTACGACGCGCCGAGGGCGAAGGCGGCTGCCACCGCATCCGGTGTGCCGAGGCCGCCGGCCGCCCCGATGCGGACCGGCCGGCGGTAGCCGAACCGCCGGCACAGGACGTCGCGCAGCAGGGCGATCCTCGGCAAGAGGGCCGACAGCGGCCGGTTGTCGGTGTGCCCGCCGCTGTCCGCCTCCACGGTGATGTCCTCGGCCACCGGCACCCGGGCCGCCAGCTCCGACTCCTCCTGGGTCAGTTCCCCCTGAGCGACGAGGGAGCTCAGCAATGCGGCCGGGGCGGGGGAGAGGAACTTCTCGGCCACCTCGGGCCGGGACACCTTCGCGAGCACCCTCGCACGCCGGACGATGTCGCCGCCCGCGCCCCTGCGCAGGCCCCGGGCGGAGCACAACACGACAGCCGGGGTCAGATCCATGAACGCCGACGCGGAGATCCGGGGGACACCGACGCGCACCAGCAGCTCGGCGACGCGCCACTCCAGCTCCGGTTCGGCCGGTGAGTGGATGAGGTTCACGCCCCAGTTCGGGCGCGGTCCCAGCTCCTGGACCAGCGTGTGCACGGCCCGCTCCACGTCGGGGTACGCCAGACCCCCCGCGCCGAAGAAGCCGAGCATGTCCGCCCGGGCCATCGCCGCCACCATCCCCGTGGTCGCGATGCCGTTCGCCATCTCGCCCGCGACATAGGGGAAGCGGACGCCGTGCGCCTCGCAGAAGGTGCGGCCGCCGAGCCACTCCGGATACAGCGGCGGCAGCGTACCGAGCACCGGTCCGCCCGGCACGGGACCGGTCGCGAGCCCCAGCTCACGGCCGTCCGGCCCGCTGACCACGTGCACGGGTTCCCGGATCCGCCGGGCACAGGCCGCGATCCCTTCGGGGGAGAAGGCCGGCGCGGACGCGGCGGGGGAACCGGGAGCTGCGAGGACGGACACGGAGAGGCTCCAACGCGAGAGGACGTCTGCTGGTCAGGCGTGACGGGAGGACGAGAAGGCGGTCGTGGGTGCGTCCGGCGAGGCGGTGCGGGCCCGGCCGGGCGGGGCCAGACCGGACCAGAGGTAGTCGAGGTCCACGGGGGTGGACGCGGCCGAGGGCCCCAGCAGCGACCTGACCCGGGTGTCGTCGAACCGCCGCCGGTGGGCCAGATAGGTGGTCATGCCCGGGTAGAAGTCCAGCAGCGCCTCCAGCGCCGACGGGGCGTCCGGCTTGGTGGCGACCAGCTCGATCGTGAGCGGGACCAGCTGTTCGAGCAAGGTGACGACGGTGGGTACGGGCACGTCGCGGTCATGGACGACGTGGTACGTGTCGACCCCGCCCGAGGGCGTCCGGCCGGCCAGCCGCACCATGACCTCAGCCGCGTGCTCCACCTGCAGCAAATTCAGGTGGCCGTGCGGATGCCCCACCGTACGGACGCGGGGCCGGCCGGGGGCCTGGAGGCCCGCGGCCCTTCGCGCGTCACGCAGGATCCGCTCGACGACCAGCAGCGGATGCGCGGGCAGTTCGGGGTGCGGCGGCACGTCGGAGACCAGGATGCTCGGCCGCAGGACCAGAGCAGGGCGGTCATGCTCCCTGGACCACGCGTGGACGAGCAGCTCCGCCTCGTACTTGGAGCGTTCGTAGGCGTTCTCGAAACCGCAGGCATCGTCCAGCTCGTCCTCGTACGCCACCCCTTCACGCCGTGCTCCGGCCACGAAGGCGGTGCTCACGTGGTGGACCACGGGTCGACCGCGGCCGGCGGTGGCCAGCTCCAGAAGGTGCCGGGTCCCTTCGACATTGGTCCGGCGCAGCTCGGGGAGGTCCCCCTCCAGGTTGATGCTGCCCGCACTGTGCCAGATCGTGCCGATGCCGTCGGCCAGCTCCTGGAACGCCCGCACGGACAATCCCAGCCGGGGCTCGGCGAGGTCGGTCTCCACCACCCGCAACCGGCCGGGGAGCCCGGCGACGAACGCCTCTGGGGCACCTGTCAGTTCGAAGAACCGGGTGATGCGGCACAGGGCGTCTCCCGACCCCGCGTGGGCCAGGACCGTGAGCGACCGGTTCGTGTCGAGCAGGCGACGCAACAGGCGCAGTCCGAGAAATCCGGTGGCGCCGGTGAGGGCGACATGCACGACCATGGCTCCAAGACTTCGAAAGGGACGGGCCCGCGACCGGGTGCGGAGGGGCGGGGACGGGGTGCCGCTGCTGCGGCGACCGGGAGCGGCGGAACGGGGCGCCACCGGCCGTCCCACGGCGCGGTGTGTCACCCGGCGGTCGTGGTGCGAGCGGCTCGACCCCTCCGGCCGGTCCGGTGCGGCGAGTGCTCGCCGGCCCCCCCGACGCCCCCAAGCTCGCCGGGGGCTTCTCGGGCCCTCTCGGGGTCCGATGATCTCCGGCGTACGGCACACGATGTCAGACGGTGAGCAGGGCGGGGCCCCCGATTCGGTCTGCTCACCCGAACGAAGTACGCCGCGCAGTGACGGGTGCGACCTGCACCGATCGGAGGGATCCCGACGCAGGCCAGGGCGCCCGGACGTACGGGGGGTGACGCGACAGCGCGGAGGCGTGTCCCCCCTTCGAGGGACCTTGCGGGCGGCGTTCCGGGACGGTCCTCCCGAGCGTGCCCCCGCCTCCGGCGGCGTGCTGCGGGCGGCAGCAGGCCGGGCACCGCACGGCGAACGGGTGCCCCGCGAGCCTGGCGGGCCACCTCGGCGGGCGGGAACGGGGCTGCCAGGAGCGGGAGCGGCATTCCGGTGCCGGACGGCTCCGCCGTGGCCGGTGGTCATGCTGAATGGTTGGGCGGGGGTAGCCGGGCTGCCCGGTCCGGTGCTCTCGACCTGCCGGTCGGCCCCGCCGCGCGCCGCCCGTCCCTCTTCCCGTCGGCCCGCTCGCTGTTGGCACGAATAGGAGCCCTGCCCCATGCCCGTCTCCGATCAGTCCGCCCGGTCCACCCGGTCCGTCCCGTCGGACACGTCCGTCCGGTCCGGTCGGTCCGTTCCCTCTCCCCGCCACCCGACCCACTCCGTCGACCGCGCCTTCCTCAACCTGGAACGCCGCCGGCCCGACGTGCGTTGGGACGCCGGCGGCGTCGCGTACCTCGGCGGCCCGGCCCCGGCCCTGGCGGACCTCCGCGCGTATGTGGGCTTCCGCCTGGGCGAACTGCCCCTGCTCACCAGCCGGGTCGAGGGCGGCCGCCGGCTTCGGTGGCAGCCGGACGCGGACTTCGCCGTCGACCGGCACGTGCACGAGGTGGTCGCCGACGGCCCCGAGGGGTGGGACGCCGCCCTGCACACCGCGCTCAACGCCCCGTTCGCGCCCGGCGCGTACTGGGGGGTCTGGCTGGTCCACGGCCACGCACCGGACGCGTACGCCGTGTGCTACCGCTTCCGCCACGCCTGCCAGGACGGTTCGGCGGCCGCCATGACCTTCCGGACGATGCTGGGCGAGGGAGAGCCCTCCGCCCGCCCGGTGCCGGGCGGGGGCCGTGGGGCCGGGGTGACACGGCGCGTGGGCGCGGCCGTCGGGCTGGCCACGAAATTCGTGGCGGGCTCCCTCGTCGTCCCCCGTCACCGTCCCGGCGCCGCGTTCGTCCCCTCGGGGGAGCAACGCCTGTGGCGGGGGCGCGTGCCGGTGGACACCCTCCGCCGGATCGGTGCGCCGCGCGGCGGCTCGGCCCACGATGTACATCTCGCCGCACTCGCCGGGGCGTTGTCGGTCTGGTCGGACCGCTCCGGTGTACCGCTCCCACGGGTGACGGCCGTGCTGCCCGTCGACGCGCGCCGCACCGACGAGGACCAGACGTGGGGGAACCGCTGCTTCGCCCTGCCGCTGGAGCTGCCCGTGCGGATCGCCTCACGGCGCCCGGACGGGTCCCAGGACTGCGAGGCGTCCCTGCGGCGACTGGACCACGTCATGACGGCGACCCGGAAGCTGCGGGGCGAGGCGTGGCGGCAGGCCATTCAGGACCTGGTCCGCTTCATGCCGGGACGCCCCACCGACTGGTACATGCGAAGGGTGCTCTCCCCACGCGTCACCAACGTCATGGCCACCTCCATGCCGCTCGCCGACAGGGGGAGCCTGGGGGAGACGCAGGTGACGGGCACCGCCCTGCTGCCCCTGCTCGTACCCGGGCACCTCTTCGGGGTGGGGCTGTCGTTCTTCGGTGACTGGGCCGAGGTGTCCTTCGTCGCCGACAGCGCCCTTCCGATGGCGGAACTGCTGCCGGAGCTGTGGGAGCAGGCCGTGGGGGAGCTGGAGGAGAGCGCGGCGCCCGCGTGAGCTCGTGCCCCCTTGCCGGGCCCTCGGACGGCGAGGATCAGGCGGCGTCGGCCGCCGGAGCGGGGCCGGTCACGCCGGGCAGCGGCAGGAGCGTACCGCGTGCCCGGCGCCTGCCCGCCCGGAGTTCCCTGCGGAGGGCTCTCCGGTAGGAGCGGACGTCGATCTCGATGCCGTGGCGGTAGGTGGACACGTACGTCTTCTCATGGCGGCGCCGTTCACGGGCGATCGCCTGCTCCATGTCCGCCGGTGACGGAAGGGCGACCGTGCCCTCCATCAGGTCGCTGATCCATTCCGCCTGCGGTTCGAGCAACGGGAAGGCCGCACCGGCGGGTTGGGCGAGCCCCATGAAGTAGAGCCCGGGGAGCCGCGGCGGGACCGTGCGCAGGTAGAGCTCGGTGCGGCCGCCCGGGGCGGCGAAGACGGAGGAGTCCAGGAAGGGGAAGGAGATGGAGTAACCGGTGGCGTACACGACGGCGTCCACGGGTTCACGGCTGCCGTCCGTGAAGGCCGCCGTGTCCCGGCCGAATGAGCTCACGCCGGGCTTGGGGGTGACCGCGCCCCGGGCCAGCTGGACGAGGAGTTCGTCCGAGGTGGAGGGGTGGGCGGTGAGCGGGCCCCGGACCGGTTCGGGGAGCCCGTAGTGGGCCGGGGCGCCACGGGTGAGCCGCAGGAGGAGCGCCATCGCCGGCCCCTTGAGGGGCAGCGGAAGGCGGGACAGCGGGCTCCACACCAGATGGTCCGCCGGCCGGCCGAGCAGCATCTTGGGGAACACATGCGCCGCGTCGCGTGCGGAGAGGTACGTCCGCGCGGCCGTACGGGAGATCTCCGCCGCGATCTCGCACGCGGAGTTGCCCATGCCGATCACCAGCACCCGCAGCCCGGCGTACGGCTCGGGGGAGCGGTAGGCGTGCGAGTGGACAGCCGGCCCCTCGAACTCCTCGGCCCCGGGGACGGCCGGGGCGGGGAGACGGGGGTCCCAGTGGTGGCCGTTGGCCACCACCACCTCGGTGTAACGCCGCGTCTCCGCCTCCGCGTTCGTGTCCCCGCGGCGTCGGCGGGTGACCGCCCAGCCGCCGTCGTCCAGGGGTTGCACCGAGGTGACCTCGGTGCCGGTCGTGATGTGGCGGTGCAGGCCGAAGGAGGTGGCGTAGTCCTCCAGGTAGGCGAGGACCTTGCTGTGGTGCGGAAAGACCGGGTAGGTCTCCGGCATGGCCAGCGAGGAGAAGGACATGCTCTCCTTCGAGATGTTCGCGTGCAGCGACGCGTACACCCCCGACATGCCGTTGTCGTTGCCGTACCGCCAGAGCCCGCCGATCTTCGAACCGGCCTCGAAGCAGTCGAACGGAACGTTCCGTGAGGCGAGGACCTTGCTCGCTGCCAGGCCGGACGGCCCCGCACCGATCACGCACGTTCTCCGCATGACTGACCGACCTTCCCTCGTGTGGAGTTGAACGCGCCGGAACGCGCGTGGGCAGGACCGCACGAAGGGGTCGGACCGGACGACGGGGCCCGGCCGCCGCGGCGCCCCGGCCCGGTCACGCTAGTCACCCCCGCCCCCTCGGAACCGGATGACGGCGGTGAACCCGCCGCACGCGTGACATGTCGTGCACCACGTTGACGCCGACGTGCTTCCGGCGCCGTTTCCGCTGCGTGGCCCGCTCGTTGACCACGAGCGGACCGGTCGAGCCGCCGAGTGGCCGGCCGGACGAACTCGCCGACTGGAAGACGCGGACCGGTTCCGCAGCCATCGGGAAGACCTGTCACGACGGAGCAGCGCGATGGACGTCAGAGATGTGCACCACTCCTACCGGCAGCACGCCGTTCTCCGGGGC
Organism: Streptomyces sp. NBC_01166; assembly: GCF_045039765.1. Classification (NCBI taxonomy): domain Bacteria; kingdom Bacillati; phylum Actinomycetota; class Actinomycetes; order Kitasatosporales; family Streptomycetaceae; genus Streptomyces; species Streptomyces sp. NBC_01166. Next base: position 1,090,955 of record NZ_CP108613.1, on the reverse strand, counting down.
GTCGACTTTCGGCTGCGGCCCGGCACCCTCGCCGGGATCGTCGGGGAGAACGGCGCCGGCAAGACGACTCTGCTGAAGGCCCTCGCCGGTGAACTGAGGCCGGACCGGGGGTCGGTGCGCCATGCCGGCAGGTTCGGCTACTGCCCGCAGTCCGTGGTTCTGGACGACTCCTTCACCGTCCGCCAGCATCTCGACTTCTTCCGGAACGCGTTCGGGCTCCCGGACCTGCGGCGGGCCGGAGAAGTGATGGAGACCCTGGCCTTCACCGAGTACCTCGACCGGCGCGCCGGCCAGCTCAGCGGGGGCTCGCGGCAGAAGCTGAATCTGACCCTGGCGCTCATGCACGATCCGGACGTGCTGCTGCTGGACGAGCCCTACCAAGGGTTCGACTGGGAGACCTATCTGCGCTTCTGGGAGCTGGCGACGAGTCTGCGCGACGCCGGACGTTCGGTGCTCGTCGTCTCTCATCTTGCGTACGACATCGACCGGCTGGACGTGCTGTGGCGCCTGGACGGCGGGCGCCTCACCCTTCAGGAACCGCGGGCGGGGGCGACGGCATGAGGCGGCACTGGTCCCTCTTCACCACGGCGTCCCGGTACGCCCTGATCGGGCATGCCCGCAACCGGTTCGCGATGCTGCTGGTGGTCGCGTACATCCCCGTGTGGATCGGGCTCGCCTATGTGACCATCCCCGACGATCCCGCACCGTTCCGGCTGCGGGCCACGGGAGAGATCCTGTCCCCGCCGGGGAACCACCTCACGCAGATCACCGGGGCGCTGAACGCGGTCACCCTGATCGCCGGGTTCATGATGTTCGCCGCCACCTTCACGGGCGGTGCGTTCGACCGCCGCCTGGCCATGGCGGGATACCCGAGGTATCACCTCGTCCTCGCCAAGCTCTCCGCGCTCACGCTGGTCTGCGCCGCCGTCGCCGCGTACGCGACGGCCGCCGCGGGTTTCGCCTGGTCCCCCCGGCAGCCCCTCATGCTCGCCGCCGCGCTGTTCTGCGCCGCCCTCACCTACGGCGCGTTCGGCGTGGTCTTCGGATCGGTGCTCCGTCGCGAGGTGGAGGGCATGTTCGCCATCCTGATGATCAGCATCCTCGACGTCGCCCTGCAGAACCCCCTCTCCAGCTCCGGATCGGACAGCGCCGTCGTGCGCTTCCTGCCGACGTACGGAGCCGTGCAGGCGAGCATGTCCGCGGCCTTCTCCGACGCGTCGGTGCGTGAGGGCCTCGTGATCCAGGTCCTGTGGCTCACCGGCGCCGCGTTCGCCGGATTCCTGGTCTTCCGACGGCGCACCCGCACTGCGCTGCCACCGGAACGGAAGCCCGGCGTTCCGTCCCCCTCCGGGCCCGCTGCGGCCGAGGGCACTCAAGAGGCCCCGCCCGCAACGGCCGTGACCAAGGGAAGCCGTTGATCGTTCTGTAGCCGCGGGCGCCGACGCGGTGCCCGGACCGACACGTTCTCCGTGCAAGGAGCACCACCCTCATGACCCTTTCGCGCACCGTCCTCACCGCCGTTCTCCTGTCGGCCTCCGCCCTGGCCGTCCCCTCGCCCGCACAGGCCGCCCCGCTGCCCCCGGCCTGTCAGGAGGCGCTGCTCGAGACCCTCGACAAGTTCCCCGTGGTCGACTTCACGGTCCCCGACAAGGCCCAGAACACGATGCTGGCCGAGGTCCTGGGGCTGAGCGAGGCCGACCAGGCGGTCCTCACCGAGACGGCGTGTGCGGCCTGGAACACCTGGGCGACCCAGAACGGCCAGGCCGTCGCCGCGGACCTGGACACCCGCTACCGGAACGCGACCGGGCCCGTGTGCAACAAGTTCGCCAAGTCCTCCATGGCCACGATCAAGAAGTACGCCCCGAACGTGCCCGCCGCGACGCGGGAGCTGGAGAAGCTGGCCAAGAAGGTCTGGCAGAACTCCATGGAGAAGCTGGCCGCGGAGGCCACGAACGCCGACTGCCGTACGGCCTACACCGGGGTGAAGGCCGGCTGGTAGCGGAACCGGGCGGCGAGGCGTCGGATCGGCCTGCGCCCACGGGGTGACGCGTGTGCGACAGGCCGCACCGCGCGGTGTCCCGGACACGGCGGAGCCACGCCGGGCTCCTGGCGGGGCTCCGCCGTGCGAGGCGCGGGAGCAGCCCGGTGCTCCCTCTTCGTCACCCGCTTTGCTCTGCCGTACTGCCCTGCGGTTAGTTTGGGTGCAGGACAGGCAGGGGCCCGTGACGGCGAGGTGCACGGGGGACGGGAGGTCGGGAAGAGTGACGCTGCGCGGAGGTGATCCAGCGGAGATCGGCGGCTATCCGCTCGAGGCACGGCTCGGCTCCGGCGGTATGGGCACGGTCTTCCTGGCCCGTACGAGTTCGGGACGACCCGTCGCGATCAAGCTGATCCACCAGCAGTTCGCGGGGGACGACGAGTTCCGCATCCGTTTCCGGCAGGAGGTGGCGGCCGCGAGACGGGTGAGCGGCGCGTTCACCGCCGCCGTGGTCGACGCCGCCCCTGAGGCCGAGCAGCCGTGGATGGCGACCACCTATATCGAGGGGAACACGCTCGCCCAGCACATCGCCGCGAAGGGCCCGCTGAACGGTGCGGAGCTGAGGAGGCTCGCCATCGGGCTGGCGGAGGCGCTGCGCGACATCCACCGGGTGGGGGTCGTCCACCGTGACCTGAAGCCCTCGAACGTCGTTCTCTCGCCCGAGGGCCCGCGCGTCATCGACTTCGGCATCTCACGCGCCGCGGACCAGCAGACGCTGACGATGACCGGGCGTGTCATCGGTACGCCGCCCTTCATGTCGCCGGAGCAGCTGCAGGCGCCGCGCGGTGTGGGTCCGCGGTCCGATGTCTTCTCGCTGGGGACCCTGCTGGTGTACTCCGCGACGGGCCACGGGCCCTTCGACGCGGACAGTCCCTACATGACGGCGTATCAGGTGGTGCACGAGGAGCCGTCGCTGGGCGCCGTGCCGGCGGCTCTGCGTGCGGTCGTCGAGTCCTGCCTGGACAAGGAGCCGGAGGGGCGCCCCTCGGCGGACGAACTCCTCGTGCTGCTGCGTGACCTGCCGTCCGACCTCGGTGGGACCGAGACGCCTGCGGCCGGCGCGAGCCGGACCCGCGACATGATCACGCAGCATCACTCCGGGGCGGAGGCCACCCCGCCGCCGGCCACCCCGCCGCCGGCCACCCCGCCGCCGGCCGTCCCGGCTGCCGCCGCCCCGGCCGGTCCCGGTACGGGCAGCAGCGGCGCCCCGACCGGTCGCCGCCTGCGTCGTGGATGGCGGCCCGTGCTCGCGGCCGCGATCGCGGTGGCAGCGATCGGCGGGGGAGTCGCCGCGCTGAAGACGGGCAGCTTCGGAGGCAGCGGCGGCGACAAGGGCGCCAGCGTCGCGGCGCCGGCCGCCGCCCTTCCGGACGGCTTCGAGCCGTGGCGCAGTACCGTGCAGGGCGGTGACGAGGGCATACCCGACGAGCTGCGTTGCGTCGCGCGCGGCGACGCGCTGTTCTGCGGGGGCGGCGGTGTCGTCGCGACCCGTATCAGTGCCGTGGACGGCTCGAGAGCGTGGACGGCGAAGAGCCCGGGCGTCCCCGTCCAGGGCATGCACCTGGTGGGCGCCACCGACGACACGGTGCTCGGCTACCGCTTCGCCTCCCAGGACGCCCCGCAGGGCCCTCCCCGCGAGGTGGTGGCCATCGACGCGGACAGCGGCCGGGAGCTGTGGTCCGTGCCGTCCGGCGCCCAGTCCACGGCCGTCACGGGCCGGACCCAGGACGCCGTCGTGGCCGGCTCCGCCGTCGTGACGGTCGACGCCTCCAACTCCCGCTTCGAGGCGCGGGACGCGCACAGCGGCGAGGTGACCTGGAAGACACCGTTTCCCGCGGGTACGCAGTGCGCTCCCGTCCCCGCGGGACCGCGGCTCTTCGCGATGTGCGCGACGGAAGCCGAGGTGGATGCCCTGGAGGTGCGCCACCCCACCCTGCAGACGCTCGACCGCGCCTCGGGGACACTGGGCGGGCCCATCGCGGTCGACGGGCCCGCCAGGCCGGTGGGCGTCGACCAGGGCGGTCTCGTACTCCTTCAGGAGCACAGGGAGGGCACGGCGCTGGCCGGGTACGACGGGGTGGCGCGGGTCGACCCGGCCTCGCGGAAGGTCACGTACTCCCGACTGGCCAAGACGTACGCGGGGACGCCCGGCATGGCGGACGGCACCGTCTACGTGAGCGGACAGACGGGCCTTGTCACGGCGCTCGACCCCGCGACCGGACGGAAGAAGTGGTCGCGGCAGACGCCCGTGGAGGGCGCTTCGGGCCCCGTGGCGGGAGCCGGCGCGCTGTATTTCAGCTCGGCCACCGGCCGGGTCGTCGCGCTGTCGCAAGACGACGGCAAACCCCTGTGGACGACGGATCCGCAGGCCGAGGGTCTGTCCGGCGGGGAGGGCGAGAGCCCGCGCGTGACCGTCGCGGGGCGCGCGGTGATCGTGGCCGCGGCCGACAACACCCTATTCGCCTTCGACGCGCAGAAGCCGCCGAAGTCGGGCTGACCCCGGCGGCACCGGCCGCCTTTCCCGTTGTGCGGGCACGTACGTTCAGACGTCGACTCCTGCCGTCAAGCGATCAGCCTGCGCCACGCCCCCTGGGGTAGCAGGCGACCGGATCAGGACCGGTCGCCGCGATGCAGGTGCCATCGGCCCGAACGGGGGTCGTCCGACGAGTGGGAGCCGCCTGGCTGGTCGCCCTGCTCGTACTGCGTACGGTCCCGCTCTCCGCGCCCCGCGCCGTCGGACCCTGCGTCTCTGGCCGGCACCGGCCTGCCGCGCGGCGCGGGCGGCTGCTGCCGGGCGTGCCGCGGCGGCACCGCTTCTCCCGGAGCCCGGCCGACGGAGTCGGTGGCCGTGCGCCGGTCTTCCCCGCTGTCCCCAGGGGCGGCAGCCGTCGGTTCGGTGTCGCTGCGGGCCGCCATGCCGTAGGGGGAATCGGGTTCCGCACCGCGACGGTTCCGATCCTCGGCGTGCACAGTGTCCTGCTCCCGCTGTCCCCGTTCATGGCGCGCCCGGCGCTCCGCCCGGTGCTCGCGCCCGCTCATGACTGCCGATCCGACCAGCATGAGTACGCCGCCGAGAAGGGCGAGCCCCACTCCGCTGCCGAGACCGTTGCCGTCCCCCGAGGCCGTCAGGCTGCCTTGCGCCTGCCCCTGCCTGACCATCCACAGGACTGCGAACCCGAGGGCGATGATTCCGGCGATGAGGACGAGCAGGCGCGACCGCCACACCACTCCGATGACCGTGAGTACGGCGGCGACGAGGAGGGGCAGGAACATGGACGCGAACAACCCTGCGCCCGAGTCGGTCACCCCGGCCCCGGTGAACAGCTCCCAGACCCGGTAGTCATGGCCGAGCCGGCCGCTGTACCAATTGCGGAACGGCGCCCACAGTGCAGCGGCAGCGCCCAGGACAGCCAGGATCAGTCCGATGGTGTTGCGGATACCCCGTACCATGCCGTGACCTCCCGGCAAGTCGGATCGGTGCACGCGGGACCCCGCGCGTCGTATCCCGCCCCTCCTACGAGGCTATGCCTGCCCCGTGGGCAACGCCACGCGACGTCGTGTGCTGCCCGGACCCGGCGTCCTGAGGGACCCGGGGACGCACATCCACCACTCCGATGTGGCTTCTGTTATGTGATACTCGCGCACCCGTGGGACATGTATGGCCACAGGCTCCTCGGGTGTGGGTAAAATCCAGGCGTGAGAGCCGACGCCGTACGCAACATGGAAGCGGTCCTGACCACCGGGGCGCGCATGCTGGCCGCCGATCCGGGTGCCAGTATCGCGAGCATCGCCGCCGAGGCCGGGGTGGACCGGCGGACGGTCTACCGGCGCTTCGCCTCCCGCGAGGAACTCCTCGCGGCCGTCTACGCGTCCCGGCTGGAGGCCATCGAGCGGGCCATCGAGGACGCGCGACTGCGTGAGGCCCCGGTAGCTGTGGCTCTGCACCGGTACGTCGAGAACATCATCGGCGTGAACCGGACCTGGCCCGTGGACCTGGCCCGCATGCTCGCCGACGACGAGGTCCGCGCCCGCAGGGACGCTTCGATCCGCGAAGTCGACGCCTTCCTCCGACGCGCCACCGACGAGGGCCTCCTCCGCTCCGACGCACCGGCGGGCTGGGCCGGTGTTCTGCTGCCCCAGCTCATGCACCTCGCGTCGCGGCAGATGCCGGATCTGTCGGCCGCCCGGGCGGCCGACCTCGTCGTCGACACGCTGCTGCGAGGGCTCGGAAGGACCTGACGTACGCGAGTGCACCCGCGTACGGCCCGTCATCCCGCACGCACTCCGGTGAGGAAGCGGCCGGCCAGGTCGATTCGTTCGTCGAGCGTGACGGGTGTCTGGCCGAAATCCACGAACAGTTCATGCACGCCGTGCTCGGCCGCGGCCCGGGCGTAGTCGACGTACTGCTGCAGTGTTCCCCGCTGTGGCACCTGCTCCGGCTCCGCTTCGGTGTGGGTCAGTTCGAGGTTCACACGCAGCGCCATCCTCAGAGTGGCCGGGTCCCGTTCCGCCTTCTCGGCCTCCCGCACGATGGCGCCCCACATGTCCATGAGGTACGTCAGCGGCATGGCGCCGGGCAGCCAGCCGTCGAGCCGTCGTCCGATGCGGGCGAAGCCCCGGGGTGTGAACGCCGCGAGGAGCACGGGAGGCCCGGGCCGCTGATGCGGCCCGAGCCCCACTTCCGTCTCCGGAACGGTGAACAGCCTCCCGTCGTGGGCGAAGGAACCGCCGGCCCAGTACCCCTCCAGGACGTCGAGCGTCTCGTCCAGCCTCGCGCCCCTGCCTTCCCACGGCACGTCCACCGCCTCGTACTCCTCGGGCATCCAGCCGAGCCCGAGGCCGACGTCGAGGCGCCCCCGGCTGACCAGGTCGAGCGTGGTCAATGACCGGGCGAGCATGATCGGCGGCTGCCAGAGGCCGTTCAGCGTGCTGGTCCCGAGGCGGACCCGGCTCGTGTGCGCCGCGGCGAACGTCAGGGCTACAAGGGGGTCCAGGTGGTTCTCGTAGGTGCGTGGCATCACGCCACCCCGGCCCGGGTAGGGCGCGCTCGGCTCGGCCGGGGCGAGCAGGCGGTCACCCGTCCACAGGGAGTCGTAGCCCATGTCCTCCGCGGTGCGGCCCGCTCTGATGATGCCTTCGGGATTTGCGTCCGGACCGAACGTCGGGAGGGCCACGCCCAGTCGCGTACGAGTGCTCTGTGACATGGGAACTCACGATGTCACGTGCCCGCGTGCGGGGGGAAGAGGCCGTGCCCGGCGCTCCGGGTAGCACAGGAGAGTGCTATCAATCGAGCGAAGTGCTACATTGGTGAGACATTTAAACGAGCTCATGGAGGCGGGAGCGAATGATCACCTACGACCGGCTCTTCATCGCCGGTTCCTGGACGGACCCGAGCGGCGCGGGGCTGCGGGAGATCCGCTCCCCGCACGACCAGACCGTGATCGGCCGTGCGGCGCAGGCCCTGCCGGCCGATGTGGACCGTGCGGTGGCAGCGGCGCGCGCAGCGTTCGAGGCAGGCGTGTGGCAGGGAGTGGCGCCTGCTGAACGGGTCGCCGTACTGCGCGAGTTCAACGCCCTGCGGGAAGCGGGCGCCGAGAGGATCGCCGCGCTGATCTCGGCGGAGAACGGATCGGCCAGGTGGTTCACGCTTGCCGGTCAGCCGGGCCTCACGCGGCAGGCGAACGCTTACCTGAAGGCGGCGGAGGAGTTCGGATGGGAGGAGACCCTGGAGCCCTCCGATCCTGCTTCGCCGGTGCGCAGCGTGGTGCGCCGGGAGGCGGTGGGCGTGGTGGCCGCTGTGATTCCGTGGAACTCACCGTTCTCGTCGGCGACGGCGAAGATCATTCCGGCCCTGCTGGCGGGAAACTCGGTGGTGCTGAAGGTGTCGCCGGAGAACTCCCTGAGCATGGGGCTGCTGGCAGAACTGCTGGAGCAGGCCGGCCTGCCGGAGGGCGTGATCAGCGTCCTGCCGGCGGACAGGGAGACCAGCGAGTACCTGGTGTCACACCCGGGGGTCGACAAGATCGCGTTCACCGGATCGACGCGGGCGGGGCGCCGGATCGCCTCGATCGCGGGTGAACAGCTGAAGCGCGTCAGCCTCGAGCTGGGCGGCAAGTCGGCGGCGGTGATCCTTCCGGACGCCGACGTGGCCGAGGCGGTTCAAGGGCTGAAGTTCGGCTCGCTGCTCAACAACGGCGAGTCCTGCATCGCCCAGACCCGCATCCTCGTACCGCGCTCCCGTCATGAGGAGGTCGTGGCCGCGCTGAAGGAGCTCGTGGAGTCCCTGAAGGTGGGTGACCCCGAGGAGCCGGACACCTTCATCGGCCCGATGATCCGCCGGGACCAGCAGCAGCGGGTGCGCGACTACATCGCGCTGGGCATCGAGGAAGGCGCCCGCCTGGTGACCGGAGGCCCGCAGGTCCCCGAGGGCCTGGAAAGGGGTAACTACGTCACCCCGACCCTGTTCGCCGACGTCGACAACTCCATGCGGATCGCGCAGGAGGAGATCTTCGGCCCCGTCCTGGTCGTCATCGCCTACGACGACGAGGACGACGCCGTACGCATCGCCAACGACTCCGAGTACGGACTCTCCGGCGGCGTGTGGTCCTCCGACGAGGCCCGGGCCCTGGCTGTGGCTCGCCGGATCCGCACCGGAACCGTGACGGTCAACGGCGCTTCCGTCGGCTTCGACGGTCCGTTCGGAGGCTTCAAGGCCAGCGGCATCGGTCGCGAGTACGGGGCTGCCGGCCTCTCCCAGTACATCGAGTACAAGACCATCACCGTCTGAACGACTCAGTGCGCCGCGAGCGTGCCTCGCCGAACGGTCTCCTCGGTTCCGTGCCAGTCCAGTATGAGGACGGTCGCGTCGTCCCTGAGGTTGCCCCGGCAGGCATTCAGCACCGCTGTGGTCAGGGCGCGGACGGCCTCCCTGGGATGCGAGGCGCGGGTCTCGCCCACGAGGTGGGCCAGATCGACCGCCGCGGCCCCTCGTTCCTGCATGCCGTCGGTGAGCAGGACGAGGCGGTCGCCGGGGTGCAGCTGAAGCGTCTGGAGCTGGTAGGAGGTGGGCGCCGCCACGCCGAACGGCAGGTTGACGGCGAGCTGGACCTCCTCGGCCTCGGTGGCATCCTCCCGCAGGCGAAGGGGCCAGGGGTGCCCCGCGTTGACGAGTTCGCAGGTGCCCGTCTCGAGTCGGACGCACAGCAGCTGTCCGGTCGCCAGCCCACGCCTGTGGCTCAGCAGGGCCTCGTGAGCGCGATGGGCCTGGTGCAGCGCGTCGCAGCCTGTGCGGCGGGCGCCGCGCAGCGCGCCCGTGACCAATGTGGCCAGCAGGGCGGAGTCGGTGTCGTGGCCCATGGCGTCGGTGATGGACAGGTGCAGCGTGTCCTGATCGAGGGTGTAGTCGTAGGTGTCGCCGCCGATGTCGTCGGCCGGGACAAGACCTGCGGCGAGCGTGAACTGGGGAGCCTCGCAGCAGGAGGCCGAAGGGAGCAGCTGATGCTGGATCTCGGCGGCCAGGCTGGTCCGGGTGGTGCGCCGGCCGGCGTGGTAGAGGTCGGTGAAGCGGCGGTCCGTGACGATGATGTAAGCCAGTGCGTGGGCTGCGTCGCTGATCTGTCCGAGCACCGCCTCGTCGGCGTACTGCAGTGTCACCTCCAGCACACCGATACAGTCGCCCCTGTTGCTCACCGGCGAGATCACGCGCCGGCCGCCCTGGCCGTCCGGCCCCACGTACTGGCGCTGGCTGCGGAGAACCGTGTCGTAGACGCTGTCTTGCAGACCGATCTGTTCCGGAACGTCCGCCATGTCACCCTCGACGGGCGCGGTCAGGCGTAGCAGTCGCTCCCCCATGAGGTCGACGAACAGGAACGACACACTCTCCGCCCCGAAGCGCTTGCGCAGATCGTGCGCGACCACGCCGACGGACGCTCCGGGCGGCGCGGACTCCGCGGCGGCCAGAAGCTCGCCAAGTTCCAGATCTCTGCCATCCATGGCAACCTCCCATCGTCTGTCGCCCCTTGTTCCCCGGGATTCGCCAACCTCACCTCGTAACTTTTCGAAACAGGCCCCTGCCGTCCCCCCAGGTCGCCTCGTCCGCCAGGACGAGGCAGGCGCTCAGATGCCAGGTCTGGTCCTCCTTCGCGGACAGTTCCAGGTCCACCTCGCGTCCGGAGGGACCACCGTCCAGCGGAACCCGGAGCCAGGTGAACTCCCGGCCGTCGAGCTGCTCACTGCGGGCCCTCTCCGCACCGTCCACCGGACGATCAGTGTCCTGCTGAACGTGTTCGGTCGCCGGTGAGCAGATGTGCCGTGAAGCGTCCGGCGGGCAGCTTCAACCGCAGCACGGTGGGGGCACTGTCCCGTACGTAGTCGCGGCGGACGACATCGAACAGCCCGGTTTCGGTGGCATCGGGCGTGTTGCCCGCCCAGCCGAAGCCGACGCCCTCGTGCCGGCTGCTCTCCGGCGCCAGGCGGGTGTAGTCCTTCAGCGTCGGCGCGCCGGAGGGCCCCGCGTCCACGTACAAAAAGCAACAGAGGAATGCGGCTTGATCGAGCGGGGAAAACCGGCCGGGGCGCCTATCCGGCGGCCTCCGCCGCTCGGGCGTCCCCGGCCACCGACACCTCGCCGTAGGCGAGTTCGCTCGCCAGGAGCGCGGCTCCCACCACCCCCGCGCGAGGGCCGAGTTCGGACATGACGATCGGCAGGTTTCCGGTGGCCAGGGGGAGCGACCGTTTGTACACGACGCTGCGGATCTCGGCGAGCAGGGGGTAGCCCAGCCCGGTCAGTCCTCCGCCGATCACGATCATCGACGGGTTCATGAAGCTGACCAGTGTGGCGAGGACCTGTCCGACCCGGTGGCCCCCGGCCCGGATCAGGCCGACGCTCGTGCTGTCGCCGCCGTCCGCGCACTCCCCGACATCCCGGGCGGTCAGGACCCCCCGCTCGGCGAGCCGTTCGGCAAGGGCGGGTGACTGCCCGGACCTCGCGGCCTCCGTTGCGTCCCTGGACAGCGCCACCCCGCCGAAGTACGCCTCCAGGCAGCCGGTGTTCCCGCAGGAGCAGACAGGTCCGTCTGCCTCGGCCTCGACCTGGACGTGCCCGATGTCGCCGGCACACCCCTCCGCGCCCCGGTAGATGCGGCCGTGGTGCTGCATGCCGGATCCGATACCACTGCCGATCTTCACGAACAGCAGGTGGTCGACGGTCCTCGCGACCCCGCTGTGCTGCTCCCCGAGGGACATCACGTTGACGTCGTTGTCGACCACGACGGGACAGCCGTGCGCACGGGCGAGGGTGTCGCGTACCGGGAAGCGGTTCCAGCCCACCATGATCGGCGGCGAGACGGGTATGCCCTCGCGGAAGCTGACCGGCCCCGGCAGTCCGATGCCGATCGCGTCGAGTCGCGCGTAGTGCCCTTCGTCCGCCAGCGCTCGCAGGAGTTCGCTGACGCGCCCGAGCACGGCGACCGGCCCGGAGCGGATGTCCGCCGGCTCGGAGCAGGAGGCCACCGGTGCCAGCGAGCCGTCGGTGATCTCGATGTCGATGGAGCTGGCGCCCAGATCGACGGCGGCGAAGCGCACCCCGGGATCGAGCTGGACGAGGGTGGAGCGCCGCCCGCCGCGCGACGCGGCGGGGCCGGCCTCGCGGACGAGCCCGGCCGCGACCATGCGGTCGAGTTCGCCGAGCAGCCGCGGGCGTGGGACCTCCAGCCGGTCCGCGAGTTGGGCGCGGGACAGCGGTCCGTTGTCACGCAATAGACTCAACACGCGGTACTGAAGGTTCACGGACTCACTTCCTCTGAACGCCCTCGGAGAGCTTGGGGAGTTGTCGCGGCGTGGCACGGAGACCCGGCAACGTGATGCCCGGCGGGGTCCGCGCTCGCGCGCCGCAAAGTGAGGCGCGGGCGACTTCCGGCAACTTTTTCATAGAACGCAGAAAGTTGCCGCACTGTTGACGGAACTCCCGCCCCGCCACCTGGAAGCACCCACCTCTCGCAAGCACCGGGCACAGAACTGCCCCGCCGGTGACAGCGGGGCAGCTCCGTCCCTCCTGGCGTCAGCCGGCGGCGCCTACCTTCAACGCCCGCGCGCTCCGTGCCAGTGCCGCGCCGGCCTCGCCGTCCGGGACGAGGGCGGTGTCGGACGTGTAGCCGGCGAACGACTCCAGCACGGCCGCGGCCTGACCGGTGCGGCCCGCATCGGCGTGCGCCTCCGCCTGGGCGAGCCGTACGGTGAGCCGCTGCTGTCCCTGCGCCGTGATCAGGCCGTCGGCCCGCAGCCGGGTGATCAGCCCGCGGATGTCCGCGTAGGACGTACGGGTCGTGAAGGTGACGGTCTTCGTGGTGGTGTTGCCGGCCTTGTCCCGGGCCCTGACCGTGAGGTCATGGCTCCCCAGTGGCAGCCGCCACAGCTCCAGCACCTGGCCCGAGGTGACGGATCTGCCGTCCAGTGTGGCCGTCGCAGTGGCCCCGCCGGACACCGCGTCCTGCGCCGAGAAGACCGGCGTGGGTCGCTCGGAATCCCCGTACACGCCGTCGGTGTCGAGACCGTTCACCGCCACCGTGGGGCCGGTGCGGTCGATCCGTACGGTGAGCGAACGCACCTCGGAGACGTTGCCGCCGTTGTCCGTCGCCCGGTAACGGACGGTCGTGGCGCCCTCGGTGGACAGCGTGACGGCCGCGTTGGCCGACTGCCACGTCGTCCCTCCGTCGACCGAGTACTGACGGCTCGCGACCGTCCCGTTGTCGGTCGCCGAGACAGCGAGCGACACGTTGCCGGTGTACCAGCCGTCGTCACCGTTGGGCCGGGGCGGGTTGAGCGTGGCGGTGACCTTGGGCGCGGTCCGGTCCGCGACGCCCGCGCCCTGGAAGGTCAGTGAGTCCAGCTCGACACCGCCCGAGCTGGTGACGAAGACCTCCCCGCTCCCCGAAGGCCCCCCGGGAAGCGCGGTGGTGACGGTCTGCCAGCCCTCGCCGGCCGGAACCGACACCGTGGCGAACGGCTCCGCGTCGGCCGCGCCCCAGCGCAGCGCCAGAGTGCCGGCGCCACTCGCGCGGGTCTGCACCCCGGTGATCCCGGCGAACGACACCGGGTCGTACGCGATCCAGTCATCCGCGTCGAAGGAGGTCAGCTTGCGCTGCCCGGACGCCGTGGTGTCGTCCGTGACCGTGACTCCCTCCGCCGAGTCGTAGTGCTCGGCCTGCATGAGGGCCGGGTTGAGCACCACCTGGGCGTCGCCGGTGGCCGGCGGAACGCCGCCCGCACCCTTGTCGGTGTAGGTGATTCCGAGCACGCCGAAGACGTTCTCGGTGTCACCGTGCCCCGCGTCGGTCGGGGTGACGACGCCGCCCGCGCAGCCGGTGCCGCTGTTGACCGGGTGCCCGTGCTGGTTGTGCCCGAGACCGAACGTCCAGGCCGCCTTGGCACAGTCGGGCGTGGTGCCGTCCTCCGGGTCCTCGACGGCTATGCCGTACGGCACGGCGTCGCCCCAGTTGAAGAACCCGCCGTCGGGGGGCGAGGTGATCCGTACCGTCGGCGCCGTGTTGCCCACGGTGATCTGACGGCTCGACAGGCCGGACTTGCCCTGGGGGTCGGAGACCTTCAGCCGCGCCTGGAACTGGCCGTTCTCCGGATACGTACGGGTGGCCGTGGGCCCGGTGGCGTCGAAGGTGCCGTCGCCGTCGAGGTCCCACTGGTAGGTGAGGTCGCCGTTCTCCGGGTCGCTGGAGCCGGTGGCGTCGAACGAGACCTTCAGAGGGGCCTGGCCGGACGTCCTGTCGGCCTTGATCACGGCGGTGGGTGCCTTGTTGCCCTCGGCGTAGTCGATCCGGTAGAGGCCGGCGTCGGGATTCTGCCGGAAGAAGCCGTCACCGTAGTCGAGGACGTAGAGCGCGCCGTCCGGACCGAACTCCAGGTCCATCGGGTTGTCCCACTGCGGGATGCCGTTCTGCGAACGCTCGCTGTTGGGCAGGAGGTTCTCCAGCTTGCTCACGGGGCCGTCCGGCCCGTCGAGCGTGAGCGCGGCGACGTAGTCCTGGGAGAACTCCGCGAAGAACGCCTTGCCGTCCCAGTACTCGGGGAACTTGCCGGGTGAGGGGTTGTCCGCGTCGTAGTGGTAGACGGGGCCGCCCATCGGGGCCTGCCCACCCGGGCCGCCGGGACCGCGGAAGGCGGTCAGCTCGGGCCAGGGCTGGTCGGTGTCCCGGTCGCCGTACCAGAGCGTGGCCGGCGCGGCCGCGGGCAGCTCGGTCAGGCCGGTGTTCCAGCGGGAGTCGTTGACCGGCGCCGCGCAGTCGAAGGCGGGGCCGGGCGTGAGGGTGGCGAAGTCGAAGTCCCGGTAGGGCTTGCTGTTGTCACCCGTGCAGTACGGCCAGCCGCTGTTCAGGGCCTTGGTCGTGGTCTGCCACTCGACGTAGCCCATCGGCCCGCGATTCGGGTCGGCGGTACCGGCGTCGGGGCCGTAGTCGCCCCACATCACGGCGTCGGTCTCGGGATCCACCGCCAGCCGGAAGGGATTGCGCAGGCCCATCACGAAGATCTCGGGACGGGTCCTGTCCGTGCCGGGCTCGAAGAGGTTCCCTTCAGGGATGGTGTAACTGCCGTCCTCCTGCACATGGATGCGCAGGATCTTGCCCCGCAGGTCGTTGGTGCTGCCCGACCCGCGGCGCTCGTCGAGCCCGGGGTTGTAACCGGCCGCGTCGTTGATCGGCGTGTAGCCGTTGACGTTCGGGCCCGACGCGGGGGTGTTGCCGCCGGTCGCGAGGTAGAGGTTCCCCTCCCCGTCGAAGTCCACGTCACCGGCCACGTGACAGCACTGGCCGCGGTTGCTGTCGACCCGGATGATCTCCTGTGCGGTGGAGAGGTCGAGCTTGTCCCCGGTCCACTTGAAGCGGGTCAGGGTGTCGTACCCCTCCCACTGCTTCCAGTACGAGTCGTCCTGCCCGGCGGGCAGTTGGAGCGGTGCGGAGCCGGCCGGGGTGTTCAGCGGCGGCGAGTAGTACAGGTAGACCCACTTGTTGGTGGCGAAGTCCGGGTCGAGCGTGACGGTCTGCAGCCCCATCTCGGAGTTCTGGTACACGTCGACGTGGTTGACGACCTTCGTGACGCCGCTGCCGGGGTCGGTGAGCCGTACGTCGCCGTTGCGGGCCGTGTGCAGGACGCGGTTGTCGGGCAGCACGGCGAGGTCGATCGGCTCGCCGGTGTCCTTCGTCAGGGTGACCTTCTCGTAGTTCGACCAGTCCAGGGCGTGTTCATGGCCGGGGTGCGCCTGAGCGGCGGGCGCGAGCGCCACACCGCCCAGCGCGGGCAGTGCCATGAGCAGAACCCCTGTGATCAGGCGTCTCAGAGTGCGGTGCACGGTGATGCGTCTCCTTGATCGCTGGCGGTGAGGAGCGGACACGGAGGCGCCTCACGTGGAGGCGCCTCCCTTGCCGTGGGCGCTGTTCAGGCGAGGAGCCCTTCGAGCGCGGTGAAGCTGCGCTCCGCCGCACCGAGCGAACCGGGCGGATTGGGCTGGGTGTTGGGCGCGGTGTCCTGCTCCCAGATGCCGACGTGCGAGGCACGGGGCCCGATGTCGCGGATGAACCTCTCGTACGGGAGGTCACCGGCGCCGAACTCGACGATGTCGAAGCCGTTGACGTTCGCCGCGTTGGCGTCGCCGTCCTTCATGTGGAACAGCGGGTAGCGGTAGGGCTGGTTGCGCACGTACGCGGCGGGGTCGAATCCGGGCCAGCGGTACTGGCCCACGTAGGCCCAGTAGATGTCCAGCTCCAGGTAGACATGGCGTGGGTCGGTGTTCTTGAGGAACACGTCGTACAGCCGGACCGACGGCTGGTCGGTGGCGAATGCGAACTCTCCCGCGTGGTTGTGCTGGTAGAGCTTGAGACCACGCGCGGTCGCCGCCGCGCCCCAGACGTTGAACTCGTCGGCGGCGGCGCGGTAGCCCGCGACGGTGTTGACGTTCGAGGGTGCGTTGGCGGTGCCCACGTGGGGCATCCCGAGTATCTGCGCGGCGTCCAGTTCGGCCTGCAGGTTGGTCCGCAGATTGCCGATGCCGACGTGGCTGCCGACCGCCCGCAGTCCGTGGTCGTCGAGCAGCGTGCGGATCTCCGGGAGAGTGATCTGCCGGCCAAGGATGGAGGTGGACTGGGTGTATCCGGCGAACTCGATCTCCTTGTAGCCGATCCGGGCCAGTTCGGGGAGGACGACGGCGAAGCCCAGCGCACTGACCTTGTCGCGGATGCTGTAGAGCTGGATGCCGATCCGGTCCTTGGGGATGGACAGACCGCTCGGTGCGGCGGCGGCCGAGGTCGCCACGGCCCCGGTGACGGAGGCTGCGGCGATGGCCACGGTGGTGCCGACGGTGGCACGCAGGAAGTCCCTGCGGTCGAAGGACTTGCGGATATGACTCACGGTCACTCCTGGGTACTGAGGAGAAGGACGTACGGGTCGGGGCGCAAATGGGTCTGTGCGCCCGGCGACGTGGACCCCCGGGGTTCCGGGGATCGGGCGTGGGCGACGGCGGGAGGGGAGCCGCCGCGCTGTGCGGAGGTACGGCGGCGGGGGCGGGCCGCCGGCCGGTACCGCCGGGCGGACCACCACGTGGGCCGCCGGCTGTACCGCTCGGCGTCAGAGGCTGGACCTGCCCGCCCCGTGGGCGTCGGCCCGCGCCTGGGCGGCGCGGGCGGCGGCCTTCTCGGCGAGGTCGGCACCCCGGTCCTCCGGCGCAGCCTCCTTCGCCGAGCGGGAGGAGGAAGCGGCGGCGGTGGCGGTCTCGCCGGTGACGGCGCCACGGACCCGCGCCAGTTCGCCCACGACCAGGACGGGGTCGTTGCCGGTCGCGGTGAGCCCGCCGCGCACGATCGCGTTGTCGAGCACGGCCTTCGCGGTGTTGTCGGTGACCGCGAGGTTGCCGCCGAAGTACGAGGCGCCCGCGCAGGAGCCGAGCAGGCCCTCGCCGCCGAGCTGGAGGTTGTCCGCGTTGCCCGCGTACTTCGCGGCGCCGTACACCTCGCTGGCGCAGAACACGCCGCCGAGGGTGTTGCCGTCGACGGTGAGCGCGCCCTTGACGGTGGAGTCGTACACATCGCTGTACTGGTTGCCGTCGCCCGTCAGCGAGCCGCTGAGTGTGCTCCCGGAGACGTACAGCTCGCCGGCGCCGGTTCTGACGTTCCCGCCGAGCGTCGAGTCGACCACGTAGACGAATCCCTCCGTGGCGTCGACCGCCTTGAGGTTGCTCTTCTCCAGGTGCGCGCCGAAGGCGGATTCGGTGGTGAGCGCGCCCTTCACGGTGGTGTCGGTGAGATCGAGGTAGGCGTTCTCCTCGACGGTGACCGCGCCGTTGAAGGTGGCACCCGCCGCCACGAGGTCGGCTCCGGCCTCGACCGTCACCGTGCCCTTGACCTTCGTCCCGGTGAGGGTGCAGGACTTCCCGGCCGGTACGACGAGGTCGTTGCCGACGGTCACGGCCCCGCCGTCACCGACACAGGTGGTGTAGAGCGCGGCCTGGGCCGAGCCGGAGAAGGCCACCAGGGTCCCGGATGCCACCAGTGAGGCCGTCGCGATGAACGTGCGAATCTTCATGTCGCTTCCCTTCCACTGCGTTCACGGCGGGGTCGGAGACCCGGCCGGTTTCCCCGTTCCGACGGGGGTGCTGAGACGGTGCGTGCGCGACGACCGCTTGCCTGCGATCGCGCGGTGCCTCGTGACGGGCGGGGCCCGGCCGTGGGGGGAGAGACGTGGAGAGATTCGTGAGGTGAGGAGCGTTCGGGGGGAACGCCGATCGGCTGCGGTGTTACCTGGGCGAAACGTATGTCTCGATGCGCCGAGAGATTAGGGCGCGGCCCCGGGGACTGTCCAGAGGTTCGGTACGAATCTCCTGAACTTTCTGATGATTCATCAAAAGATGTGGCGCGCCGGTGAAAAGGGAGGACGGGGCTGCCGGGGATCGGACGCCAGGGTGCGCGTCGGGCGCCGTGTTCGGGCGCAGACGCCCGGGCCTGGGCCGATTCCGGCTACGGTCGTCTCACGGGCAGGGGTGACAGGTCCGTCGAGTCGGCGCGGGACGGCGCCGGTTGTGCCCTCCCCGGACCCCGGCCGCCCCCGGTCGTCACGGCGTTACGGCTGAGGGGCGAGTCCGCCGGTCAGTCTCCTCTCCCAGAACACTTCGTCACGCCATGCGCCTTCGGCGTGGAAATGCTCGTGGGCGATGCCCCAGGGGTTGAATCCGTGCTTGCGGAGAATCGACTGGGACGCGAGGTTCTCCAGCTGGGTGTGCGCCTCCAGCCGATGCAGGTTCAGCTTGTCCTCGGCGATCCGCACTGCGAGGCCGACGGCACGGCTCGTGTGACCGAGTCCATGGTGAAGCGAAGAGACCCAGTAGCCGAGGAAGCCCTTCTGAAACGGCCCGCGCAGGATCGAGCTGATGGTCACCTGTCCGATGACGGTGTCGTCGGAGACCACGACGCCGGGCCATGCGAGCCCCTGGTCATGGGAACGCAGAAGGGACTCGATGACCTGGGCCTGCCCCTCGGGCGTGTAGAACTCCGCGGGCCTCGCGGGCAGCCAGCGCGCGTACGCCTGCCGGTCCCGGGCGAGCAGCCCGGCGAGCACGGCGCCGTCGGAGGGCTCGATCAAGCGGATCAGCGTGGAGCTCACGGGTGTTCTGCTGCCTTGTCAGCTGGAAGCCGACCGGTGGCGTGCTGGTCATACGGGGGCGCGCCCGGTCATCGGTTTCAGAGTACCGCCTCGCCTTTCGCCGTCGGCGGCCATCACTGCGGGCGCCGGCAGCCCCATCCTTCCCTCGTATGGCTCCGGGAGCGCGGGCCGACCGCTTGATCGCGTCGGGGCGGGGTAGCGAAATGGCATGGCCACTGACAACACATCCACCGACCCGAGCGGTTACGTGCAGCCCGAGATCGACGTCCAGGCGCTGACAGAGGTGCTCGACGGCGAGTACGCCGAGATCCGCGACCTCGTCCGGACCAACCTTGTGACGTACGCCTCCGTCCTCGAGGAGGCCGACGAGCTCGGCTTCGACGCGTTTCGCGAGCGGGTGCGTGAGCTCGTGGTCGAGATGGCTGCGACGGGCCAGACCGGCATGGGCTTCCTGGGCAAGTACGGCGGGGGCGGCGACATCGGGGCCTCGATCGCCGCGTTCGAGACGCTTGCCTTCGGTGACCTCTCGGTGCTGGTGAAGGTCGGCGTGCAGTTCGGCCTCTTCGGCGGCGCGATCCTGCAGCTGGGCACCGAACGCCACCACGACGCCTATCTGCCGGACCTGATCACCGGGCGGCTGATGGGATGCTTCGCGATGACCGAGACCGGGCACGGCTCCAATGTCCAGGCGCTCGGCACCCGCGCGACGTACGACGCCGCCCGCCAGGAGTTCGTCATCACCACCGACGGCGACCATGCCCGCAAGGACTACATCGGCAACGCGGCGCGCCACGCCGAGCTGGCAGTCGTCTTCGCCCAGCTGGAGGTCGGCGGGGAGTCCCGGGGGGTGCACGCGTTCGTCGTGCCGATCCGGGCCGGCGGCGAAGTGGCGCCCGGCGTCCGGATCGAGGACGACGGCCGCAAGATGGGCCTCAACGGCGTGGACAACGGACGCATCTGGTTCGACGGCGTACGGGTGCCGCGTGAGGCGCTGCTCAACCGGTTCGCCGACGTCACCGCCGAAGGTGTCTACGAGAGCCCGATCGAGAACCCCGACCGACGCTTCTTCACCATGCTCGGCACGCTGGTGCAGGGCCGGGTCAGCGTGGGCGGCGCCGGGGTCAACGCCGCCAAGGTCGCCCTCGCGATCGCCACGAAGTACGCCGTGCGGCGCCGCCAGTTCGAAGCGGCCTCGGACACGGAGGAGCAACTGCTCCTCGACTACGGTCTGCACCAGCGTCGTCTGCTGCCGCTCATCGCACGTACGTACGCGTTGCACTTCGCGCAGGACGTCGTGCGCACGCAACTGCACGAGGTCTTCTCCGGCATCAAGGACGACGCGCAGGGACGGCGCCGACTGGAGGCGCGGGCCGCCGGCACCAAGGCGCTCGCCACCTGGCACGCCACCCGGGTCGTCCAGGAGTGCCGCGAGGCGTGCGGCGGAGCCGGCTATCTCGCCGTCAACCGGTTCGCCGCCCTCAAGGCCGACAGCGACATCTTCACCACCTTCGAGGGCGACAACCACGTCCTGCTGCAGCTCGTGGCCAAGGGCCTGCTCACCCATTACGCGGCCGAGTTCGAGGACCTGGACCAGCTCGGCATGGTGCGCTACGTCACCGGCCTCGCCGTCGAGACGGTCATCGAGAAGACCTCGGCCCACAAGCTGCTCGAGCGGGTCCGTGACCTGCTGCCCGGCGGCGACGAGTGGGACCAGGAAGCCGGCCTGCTCGACTCGGAGTACCAGCTCGCGATGCTCCGCTACCGCGAGGAGCACATGCTCGCCGGCGTGGCCCGCCGGCTCAAGCGCGGGGTCGACCAGAAGCGCAATCCCGGCGTCGTCTTCTCGCAGGTGCAGGACCACGTCATCGCGGTCGCCCACGCACACGTCGAGCGCCTGGTGCTGGAGGCGTTCGTCGACAAGGTGCGCACACTGCCGGAGG
This sequence comes from Streptomyces sp. NBC_01166, assembly GCF_045039765.1. Taxonomy (NCBI): domain Bacteria; kingdom Bacillati; phylum Actinomycetota; class Actinomycetes; order Kitasatosporales; family Streptomycetaceae; genus Streptomyces; species Streptomyces sp. NBC_01166. The sequence continues at coordinate 1,070,321 of NZ_CP108613.1, read as the reverse complement.
GCGGCAACAAGGTCGCGCTGGGCCTGCTGTGCGACCTGTTCGCCCTGTCCACGATCGAGGCGGACCGGGCCTGGTTCATGGAGCACGGCCGGCTGACCGTCCAGCGCTCCAAGGCGATCAGCCGCGAGGTGAACGACCTCTGCCGCAAGGTCCGCCCCCTCGCGGTCGACTTCGTCGACGCCTGGGGCATCCCGCCGGAGATGCTGCGCGCGCCGGACCTGGTGGGCCGACCCGCCCGATAATCGGCTGCGGGCGGTCCGTGGGCGCTCCCAAACTGAGCGGGCTCACTCTCCCACGTGCCGAAGTAGATGATCGGTGTGCCGCAGATCCGCGACGGGCGGTCCGTGTTCTGCCTGCCGGAGAGCATCGCGCGCGACGAACCGTACTGCCTCTTCCTCGACGAGCTGAAGGCCGCCACCCCAGAAGTTCCGGGGAGGCGCCGACCGGACGGAGACCGGATAGTAGCTGCGGCAGGAGCTGGACGGTCACTTGGGTCTTGGCCCTGTGGTCCTGCGACCGGCAGCGATGCCTTACCGGGTGCTGCTTGGTGGACAGCTGTGCAAGCCGGTCTGTGGTCACCGAAGGTAGCTGTTTGCCGGGCCCCGGCCGACTGCTGATCTCGGTAGAGTTCCAGCGCAGCAGTTCTGGCTCTTTGGAAGATAAGTGAACTATGTCTGTAGTGTCGATTCTCGTGAAGGTGCCCAGAAACGCGTCCCCTCGCCGATGAACCTGCAGGTCACGCAGTCTGCTCCCCGCCCCCGCGGGGATGGTCTCTACGGATGGAGGCCAAGTCCCCGGAGGTCGGTGACGGAGCGGAACTCGGTCTCGTCCGTACGGTCCTCGCGGTACCAGGCCAGGTCGGTCTCCAACACGGCCGCTATTGAATAGGCATCCGGCATTCTTCGGGGTAGTCATCGTCGGGTGCCGCGGGAGCGACGATGACGCCTGACCGGCCTGACCGGCCTGACCGGCCTGTGCAGACGCGGGCCCGGCCTCCGCAGGGGAGCCCGGGCCCGGGACCATCTGGTGGGTTGGATTCAGTTCACGGTGAAGAAGTAGTCGTAGGGCGCCAGCTGAAGGCCCGAGCGGGTCGTCGCGTACACCGTGAGGTCATGCCAGCCATCCGCGGCCGGGCTCCAGTCGATGCTTGCCGTGTGGTCGGCGCCCGCGGGGACCGTCACCTCCGGGTCACCGTTGTTGAAGCTGTACGTGAAGCTCACGACATCCTTCACCCTGGGTGTGAACGTGAAGGTGCCCGGAACGCCGATGCCACCGCCCGAACCGTTTTCAGGGTAGGTGACCGAGGAGACACCGGGCGTGGTGTCGAAACTGATACCCCACCACGCTGCGTCGCTCACCCATCCGTTGCCACTCCTGCTACTCACCTGGAGGTGCTCGTTGTAGAGGCCATCCAGCGCGAGCTCCACCGTCGCAGTGCCGTCCGGTCGTGCCGTGACGTCGAAGGTCCTGTCTTCCTGACCTCCGATGGTCTTGACGGAGTAGCTCACGACAGGGCTCTTCGCCTGCAGCTCGGGGTCGGGGCGCAACGTGAACTCGGTAGGCTGACCGAACTCGGGTTCCGGGACCGCCGGTGAGATGGTGGGCGCCGTGGAATTGACTCGGAAGTCGTACCTGGCGATCCCCGACCCGTTGTAGGCGCGGTCCAGGCTGCGCACCCACAGCGTCATCGGACCGGAGCCGGTCGGCGGCACCAGACTGAGCGTGGTCGAGCCACCGAGCGTGTTGGCGCGCTTGAAGTACTTTGTATCGGCGTACGGGTCGACGGGCTGCGGAATGCCGTGGTCACCGATACTCGTACCGATGACCGGCAGGCTCTGCTGCCAGGAGAACTCGAAGCCCTCGACATCGTCGACGCCGTTCGCGCCGAGCGTGAACTCGACCGGCTCGCCGCCCTCGTTCCATGTCTCGGGTGTGTAGTTCGACGAGGTGATGGAGGGGGCATTCGCAGGTTTGCTGTTGTCGACGGTGACATAGCAGGGCGCTGACCAGTCCGAGACCGCGTCCCCTGCCACCGTCCGCGCCTGCCACGCGTAGCTCTGCCCATCGACGAACGCGCTTGCCGGAAGTGTGGCGGGAGCCTCGAATCCGGGGGTGGCGTAGTCGCGGGTGACCGTGGTGATCTTCGAGGGATCGGCTACCGGCCAGACCTGGTACCGCACGCTGACGCGGGCGCCTCCCGTGGCCTCTGTGACTCCGGGGATGCCTTCCACCAGCAGACCTTCGCGGGCCCACCGGTACGAAGGCTGCTGTGCGTCCGTCGCGCAGTGTCTGTACTCGTTGAACAGATGAGTCGGTGGGGTGAGCGTCCCGTCGACCGCGTTCGCCGGGGTTGCGGCGCCGGCCAGCGCCATGGCAACAGCTCCCAGAGAGGCGAGAACTGCACGCGGTCTCGCGCCGAAGGACATGGTCAAGTGATTCCTCCCGTTGATCGCACGCAGGGTGCCCCGATGGGCACGTCTGTACGAGCGGCGAGCGCATCGTATCCGTGTGTCATCGCCTGGCGCGCAGGATTTGATCAGTCGAGCGATGGTGGCCCTGCCCGGCGAACCGGGACGTTCTCGAGCGGCTCCACGGGCCATCCCGCCTCCACGGCGGGCACTTTAACGCGACCATGCCGCCTGTATGCACGCCCCGCTCCAGCGCCCGGTCCAACTCCCCGCGGCACATGCCCAGTTGACGCCCACGGGCCGCGCCGACGCCCAGGGGCGGTGAGGCGCCGCTGGCGACTGCAGCTGAGCCGGGACCAGAAAGCGAGGAATAGTCGCTGATCTGGTTGGTGGCTCGGGTGACCACCGGCGGGATTCGTGTGTCAGACCCGCCGTCGATACCGGCGATCCGGGGCTCATGCCCATTCACTGGCGGCGCCGGGGAGCGGGGCAAGCACGAGGTCCGGGAGCGCCCGCACGACAGAGACGATGTCCATCCTGGTCGGCACGGAGGAGCGCAAAGATGCAGACGGTCGTAGCACAGCGAATGTCGAGGCCGAGAACGATGGCTGCGGAGAGCGAAGTAGTTCACACCTGTCGGCCGCCCCCGCGCCGTGCACGAGTGCACCGTTCAGGCGACGGACCCGTACCCGGTACGGCGCGCCTGCCGGCCCGCGCAGTACGACCAGTCCGACACCAAGCGTCGGCCTGGCCGACTGCGGGGCGGCGAGGGTCCGGACCATGAACTTCACGGTGGCCAGCAGCTCGCCGGTACGCGGGTAGCGGGCGGTGAGATCCATCGCGGAGAACGCCCCGTCGTGGATGCGCAGGGCGAGACGGTCTCCAAGATCATCTCGCGGCGGTCTCTGGCGTATCTGGGTCATCTCCCAGGATGTGCCATGACCACGCCCGCCCGTAGAACACGGGCGCCTCGAGGGCGCGCTGGCTCGGCTTGTCGCACTGCCATGCGCCGCTCGCAGACGCCGGTCCTGGCGGAGAAGATCTCTGCCAGGACCGGCGGGGAGGCAAGGACTGCTCAGCTGTCCGAGGCTCTGCCCGTGGACCACTCGTTGACCACGGGCTCGATGGCTCTGAGGACCAGGTCTACGGAGCGGCCGACGCCGCCTGCGACCGGAGCACCGGTGTGGCGCTCGGTGCCTGCGCAGGCGGATAACTGATGTGCACCACACGCACGAGCGCCCCCGGTACGAAGACACACACGGCCGGTGACGCGGTGCGCGGTACGGCGCCCGGGCCCGTCCACGCGATCGGCCGCTGGAGCACGATGTCCCGACGGGCCGGGTCCGGATCGGTCGACACGTAGCGCACGTAGCCCTCCACCAATCTCCCGTCGGACAGCTCGACGGAGACGAACGGCTTGCGTCGCTTGTCCGGCCCCGCGCGGTCGGTGAGAGCGTGTACAGCCACTGTCCCCTCCCGGACCGCAGCGCCCGTACGTCTCGGTGACTTCCGGCCTGCGTACACGCCGGCCAGCGTGCTGAGCGCCATGCTCAGTGCCATGGCCAGCACCACCGCACCGACCCACGACCAGGGGTGGTCCCGGAAGTGGGCCGGTGCCTTCGTCACCTCACGGAGCGTCACGAGAAAGGGCGCGAGTTCACCGAGGAGCAGGGTCAGCAGCAGCCCGGCGGCGGTCGCCAGCGCCCCCACGCTGAACAGCTCGACGACCTCGGTGGTTGAGGACCTGGTGTCCTTGGGGCGGTAGCGGTTCATGGACCGGTGGAAGGCATAACCCGGAGTCATCGCGGCGAGCAGCAGCACTGCGGCGATGACACTACTGGGCACTTGGCTCCCCTGGCGGTTCGACGGCGGGCGTCGGGGCGGGAGGGGCGCCGGTCACGGCGGGTGGCAACGGGAGCTCGGGCCCGTCGGTGAGATCCTCGACGACGAACTGGCGGTCGTCGAAACCGAACTCGTCCTCCCAGTCCGCTCCCTCGCCCCCGTTGTTCTGAGGGTCCGGTGATGGCTCACTGTTTCGGGTCGTCATGACGCACGCGTCCTTTCTCTGCAGGCTCCAGATATGGGTGGGTCAGGTGTTGGGTGGGTCATCGAACGACGCCGTGATACTGACAAGTCCCGCCCACAGCAGCGGCGGGACCGGGCCGACCTCTGCCCGGAACTGGCGCTGGGCGGTGCGCAGTGCCGTGGCCGGCGCGACGCCCTCGGCCAGGAGCTGGTAGAGGGCGGCCAGGATGCGGGCCGTCGGGTGGCTGTACAGGGGGTTCTTCCCCTTCCCGTCCGGCAGCGGGAAGATCCCCCCGATGACCGTCTCGGCGCCTCGGCACAACGCGACCGTCGGGATGCCGAGCGGATCGGTGCCGCGGCGTTCGTCGAGTTCAGCGGAGAGACAGGCGTTGAAGAGCAGCGTGCGCGGGAACCGCAGGGTAAGCATGCGGGCAGCGGACAGCGTGGTGTGCCGGTCGAGGTGCAGGGCGTGCGCGAGTCCCGGTCTGTCGTTGCCGTGCACGGAGGCGGCACCGACCACGAAGTCCACGCCGTCGGGGTCCAGCAGCGACAGCAACTGCCCGGGGGTCCGGGCGTGGACGACACCGGTGCCGTACGCGGCATCAAGGGCGGCCCGTTCAAGGTCCAGCCCTTCGGCGTTCACACCGGAGAGAAACGTGAATGCCCGTCCGGGCACCCCGCCCTCCGTGCCCGAGGCAGGCCGGGGAGTCTGCTGCTGGCCCTCCATGAGGGACAGGCTCGGCGACATGGCGAGGACCGATCGGTCCACTACGTACCCATCCGGGTCATCCGGCGCGACGCTCAGAGCGGCCCACGGCACCCGCCACAGGCTTGAGTCCGGGACGACCAGCAGCTTGGGCACTGCGCCGCGGGGGTCGGCGTCGTCCAGGAGTTCCAGGAGACCGGGCGGCAGCAGAAGACGGGCCAAGGCCGCCCAGGGTAAGACGTCTCGGGAGGCCAGGTGGCGATGGCGTGGCGTCCTCCGCCAGTCCGGTGCTTCGGCGCGAACACCCTCTGTCTCCCCGGTGGTGTCCGGCTCCGGCGGCGTCACCGGCTTCCGCCCGCTCCGCAGGGACTCGATGCCGGCCACGTCGCCGAGCAGCGCCGCCGCGGCTCCCTGGACCGGGTGCAGGAAGGGGAGCCTCGTGCCGTCGGGGGTCGTCCACAGCCCCACCACAGAGGTCTCCTGGCCGTTGGACACGAGCCGTGCGTGCAGCACATGGCTGTTCCAGCGATCCGCGTACGTGCGCGGATCGGCGACCGGGGCGTCGCCGTCCACTTCGATGGCCCAACGGAACCTCAGTGACACCAGCGTCTCCAGACGCTCGTACGCCCGCGCCACCTGGCCGCTCGTTTCTTCGGGCCGGGCGGGGGCCGACTGGACCTCGGCGATCAGCGCACCCTCCGGACCGCTACTCGTGGCCTCGGCTCCGGCCAGCGTCGTCAGCAGGCCGACGATCTCCCCCATGCCGTCCTCCTCGAGGTCGTCGGGTGTACGCGAGACGAGTTCACCGCGCAGCATGCGCCGCAGGGCGGTCCGGCTGCCGAGGTCGAGGAGCGACGCGAAGGCGTCCAGGGCTTGGTGGTCGCCGCTCTGATACAGCGCGTGCGCCGTGGTGTACGCGGCGAACTCGTGTTCGCTGTAGAGGTCGACGTAATACGCCTGGGCATCGCGCCAACCCCAGCCGGTGCGCAGTTCGGCGACGCCCCGCATCATCTGCAGGTAAGCGGCGAGGGCGCCCGTCTCGTCGCCCTGCCCATGGGCGACCAGGGCGGTGGCGATCAGGTGGCGTACGCGGTGAGGCGATGTACTGCCTTCGCGCGAGAGCGCACGATCGGCCTCGGCGGTCCATGTGGCCGCGTCCGCGACGCGGTTCTCAGCGAGCGCTACGACGGCGAGCAGGTCGCACGCACCGGCGTGTTGCGGGTAGCAGTGCCACTTGGCGGCCAGCGTGCGGGCCGTCATGGCGTGTTCGGCGGCCTGCGGAACGTCGTCCTGATCGAAGGCGAGGTTGGCGAGGTAGAGCTCCGCACGGACCCGGCTGATCCGGAACATGTGGCCCCCGCCGACGGCCACAGCCTGAGTGACGGTGGCGTCCGCCTCGTCGTTCCGGCCCAGGATCAACTGGATCTTGCCAAGCTTCTCCAGCGCCTCGGAATGGGCGGAGCGGTTACGGCCCTTCTCGTGGTGGCGCACCGCAGCGATCGCCTCCGACTCGGCGGTCGCCAGGTCGCCCTGCCCCACCGCGAAGTCGCTGCGCTTCATGGCGACGTGCGCCGCCAGCAGCGGGAACCGCCGGGTGGCCGGATCCGCAGCCACGGAATCGAGCAACTCGACGGCTGCGGCGACCTCTCCGGCCAGACTCAGCTGGTCCGCCCTCGTCAGTCGCTTCATCAGCGGCTCCGCAACGGTGGCCTCACGCAGGAGCTGGCCCATGCCGACCATGCTCGTGTCCCGTATGTGCCGCACGGTGAGTACGACGACACCCAGGACGAGCAGCACCAGGGGCGGATACCAGGAGCCGCCCCTGAGCGCCCGCGATATGAGGTACGAGAAGACCGCCACCGCGGCAAGAAACTTCCAGGAGACCCGACGTCGTGTGTCATCGATCTTCGGCTCATGGCCATGCCCGGCTTCGCCCATTTGCCCCCCACTGCTCAGCCTTGGGCGCTCAGCATAGGGATACGAGCCTACGAAGGCTGTCGAAAACGGAAAATCAGATGAAACCGGCTCGCGGTGCTGTCTACCGACTGGCCCCGGCAGGCACCTGGCGGATCCGACCGGGCAGGCGCTCACCGAGGCCAGGGCCATCAGTGCCGTATCAGGCAACGTTTGCCTTGTCGTGATGGACGACCTGCTGCGCGCCAGTCAACGCGGTGCAGTTGAGGACCGTCGAAACGGCTAGAGGGAAGGAGCGTTGCCGACGATCGGCTAGCTCAGCGATCGAAGTATGGTGCCGCTGGTTTGTCAGTGGGCGACCGTACGCTCAGCCCGTGAATATTGATGATCTTAACTGGCAGTCACGGGGTCTCGGTGGATACCCGCCCGTGTTGGTGGACCTGTTGGTAGAGCAAGGGCACGTGGAACTGCTGGTCCGGGCGGCTTCAAGGGGAGCGTGGTCCTGCGCGAGGGCGGCAGCGTGCGAGCTGGGCAGGATGGCGGAGTTCGAGCGGGCTCTGGGCGTACTGAAGCCGTTTGTCGAAGTTGGCTGGGAGCCAGCACGCTGGGCGGCTGCCGACATCATGCTGCAGGCGGGACGGGTACAGCAGGCGCTGGACTGGGGCCGCCCGGACGATACGGATTTGGCGTCGGAGCACGTGTGCCGCAACTTCGCGGAGCTGCTGGTCAAGGCGGGACAGGTGGATGAAGCGATCGCCGTTCTCACCCCGCATCTTGACAGGGGATGGCTCTTGTCCACCCTGGTCGAGCTGACCGAGGGACAGAACCGGGACGAGCGGGTCCTTGAACTGCTCGCACCGAAGGCCGAGCGGGCCCGCACCGCCTGCGGTGAGGAACGATGGAACCTCGATGCCAGTAATGCGCAGGACCTTCAGGCCCAGGTCCTGGAACGCGCGGGCCGCGTCGACGAGGCCGTCCGGCTACTCAGGGCAGACATAGCCGCCGGTCACTTCCTGGTCCAGAACACGCTCACCGCCTATGCCGAACTCCTCCAGCGCAACGGTCGCATAGACGAACTGCGCGAACTGGGCATAGGGGAGCACGCGCACGTCGGCTTGCCCTACTACGCCAGGGCCCTCGAAGACCGCGGTCAGGCCGAAGAGGCCGAGACCGTCCTGCGACGTTTCATTGCGGCTGACGAGTGGGACCGCTGCCGCTGGCCATTGATCGAGCTGCTGGGGCGGCAGGGTCGGATCGCGGAGGCCGTCGAGGTGGGACGACCTACGTTCGACCACCACGATGCCTGCCTTCTCGAAAGCGTCATCCATCTTCTTTCCGAGGCCGGGCGTTTCGATGACGCCCTGGCCATCCTCGACGAGCGCGATGCCGAATACATCGACGAGCACTCGTCCTGGTTCCACACGAATCGGATAGGGCTGCTGGGCGAGGCAGGCCGATACGAGGAAGCCCTCGCCTACGCCAAGACCCTACCGACGGACGTGTACGGACTGACATCCAGCACCGCGTGGATCCTGGAGCAGTCAGGACGCGTCGACGAGGCTCTCGGCCTGCTCCGGGCAGATGCCGACGTGGAGGCGTGGGAGGTGGCCGCGCTCCTCATCAAACACGGACGTGCAGAAGAAGCGATGGACAGCATGCCGTCTATCGCCGATCTCCGCGCAGCCAGCCGGCGGGGGTAGTCGGAACCGTTCTTGCTGCGAGATCCCGCCGGGCAGGCGGATCACACAAGGCCGAAGAACCGCGTCCACCAAGTGGGCCGCGCTTCGAACAGCACCAGCGCACTTGGGCCCTCGTAGTCGCTTTCCAGCAGTTCCTCGGGGACGCTCACGTAGCCGATATCGTCCAGCGCTCGCTCCACGGTGGCAAGGTCGGAGGGGTCCAGCGCGCCTTCCTCTCGGGCGTCGTCCGTGCCGAAGTAGGCCCCTGGATTGTCGGCGCAGACCTCGGCGAGAGAGCCGAACTTGCTCACGCAGACCACGATCCGCGTCCCGCAGAGCGTCGCCTGGGCCGGCACGCGTATACGCCCGTATTCGCTGGAGTCCTGCGTTTCCTGCTCGAACTCGCACTGGACCCCGAAGTCCGCCTCGAGCCGGCGCACCAGCCTGCCGAACGTGAGGCTGGCTGCGGCGCGGTCGTAGTTCAGCGGCCACTCCAGCCGCTCGGGGTCGTCGAGTTCACGCAGGAGGGCCAGCAGTTCCGTCTCGCTCATCGCCATCCGTCCATCCTGCCGCTCGGCGGGTGGGAACAGAGAGGCGGGGGAAAGCAGCGACAAGATCCGAGAGAGACGGCCTAGCCTCCCGGAAGCAGCACACGCCTACGTGCTGCCCGGCCTGTGTCGTATCGAACTCCGGGCCACACCACCAGTACGAGATCAGGCCCCCGCGCGATCAGGTGAGCGTCCGGCATGCCGAGGTCGGGGAGCTGGTACGCGAACTTGGCATCTGACTAGTTGTCACCGTCCGGCTTCTGGTAGTTGTTGCAGCGGGGTACGGGCGCAGGCCCGTAGCGGCGCTCACGGGCGCCCGCAGGGAGGATGTACATGGGCACCACCACGCACGACGAGGTAATCGCCACCGAGCAGACGGCGGTGGACCACGCGTACGCCTGTTACACCGCGAAGCTGGCCGAGATGACCGGGACGTCGGCCGCGACGGCTTCGGCGAGCGGGAAGGACGGCATCGCCAACCGGAAGCACGCGGAGGCGCAGGCCGAAGCGTACGGAGGGCTCGGTGACGAGGCGCTGGTCTTCTCCCGGGTGGACGCGCCGGATGACCCGGGCGTGAAGCCGCGTCCCTGGTACATCGGTCGGCGGGGTGTGCGCGATGCCGAGAACGATCCGGTGGTCCTGCTGTGGACCAGCACACTCGCCAAGAGGTGGGCCGAGGCCTTGCCCGAGGCACCCGGGGAGGTGGTTCTGCGGCGGCGGCTGCGTTGCGTACAGCGTGTCGTCCAGGACTACTTCGACGAGATCGCAGCTGCGGACCCTTCCCCCGCATCCGTCCCGCAGCCGCGCCCGGCCGCGGACGACGCGACCGGGGCAGATACGCAGATGGCCCCCGAGACGCCCGTCGCGAGGCGTCCGGAGCCGGGCGACGAACAGCCGGTGGGCCGTCCGCCGTCCCCGACGCCCGGCGACGTCGTCCGCCACCAGCGCCGTAAGCCGCTCCAGCCGGACGATTTCCTGCTGCGCGAGCTGCGGCGCTCGCGCGGTGGCCGGATGCGGGACATCGTCGAGACCATCCGCCGTGACCAGATGGACCTGGTCACCGGCTCACCCTCCGACATCCTCGTCGTGCAGGGCGGCCCGGGTACCGGCAAGTCCGCCGTCGGGCTGCACCGCGTGACCTGGCTCGTCAACAACGAGCACTTCAAGGCCCAGGACATCCTCGTCATCGGCCCGCACCAGAGATTCCTCGACTACGTCGGTCAGGTGCTGCCCACGCTCGGCACACGCGACGTCAACGTCGTCCAGCTGAACCGGCTGTGGGAGGGCGAGACCCTCGGCACCGACACCTCGCAGGCGCGGCAGGTGAAGTCCGACGAGCGGATGGCGGCCGTGCTGCGGCGCCGTGTCGAGAGCGACTGCCGTCCCGAGGCACTCGACGACCTCACCACCGCGCCCTCCTACGAGGGCGACGAGCCGGCCGTCGTCGTCACCGCCGGCAGTACGACGCTCCGCGTGCCGAAGTCCGAGGTCCTCACACTCCTCGACGAGGCACGCGCCGTTGACGGCCCCTACCGGCAGCGCCGCGAACGCTTCCGCAGCCTGTTCGTCGACCGGCTCCTCCAGGAGCTGGCCACCATCGCCCCCCGGCGAGGCCAGGGCGGCACGATCCGTCGCGACCTCGAACGCAACCGCCGCGTCGAGCGGCTCGTCGAACGCATCTGGCCGTCGCCCGGCGCAAGGGAGGCCCTGCGCAGCCTCTACGACTCGCCAGACCTCCTGCACGCCTGCGCGGACGGCATCCTCGACGCCGACGAGCAGGCAGCCCTGCACCGGCCCCGGGCCGCCACCGCCGACGCCGAGCCCTGGAGTCTCGACGACCATGTCTGCCTCGAAGAACTCCGGTTCCTCATTGCGGGGGAGACACCCCGCCGCTACGGGCACATCGTCATCGACGAGGCCCAGGACCTCACCCCGCTGCAGGCCCGCGCGCTGCGCCGCCGTTGCGCCGTCGGCGGCTCCATGACGGTCCTCGGCGACCTCGCCCAGGCCACCGGCCCCCACACCCACCTCAGCTGGGACCCTCTCGGCGCACTTCTGTCCGATCACGGGGACTGGCGCGTCGCCGAGCTGAGCACCAGCTACCGCGTGCCGGCCGAGATCATGGACTTCGTCGCGCCCCTCGCCGGCGCGGTCGCCCCGGGACAGCTGTACCCGCAGGCTGTGCGAAGAGCGGGGGAGGACGCCGTACGAACGGTGGCGACCGAACCGGGGCAGCTGCTCGACGACACCGTCACCCAGATGACCCGCCTGGTCGGCACCAGCGACGGGAACACACCGCGCTCCGTCGCCGTCATCGTCCCCGACGACTCGCCCTGGCTGGAGGAGATCAGCCGTCGCCTCGATGAGGGCGCCGACCTCACGGGAACGGACCGTGAGGCGGTATCCGTTCTGGCCGCGCCTCAAGCGAAGGGCATGGAGTACGACCATGTCCTGGTCCTCGAGCCCGCCACCTTCGCCGGCCGCGGTCCGACCGGCCTGCGGCAGCTGTACATCGCCCTCACGCGCAGCACGCAGAGCCTGACGGTGCTGCACACCTCGCCGCTTCCGGATGTCCTCACGGAGACGGATCCCGGCCACCAGGACGCCCCCTCCGCCGAGACAGGATCCGGTACGGACCGGGGCGACGTCCCCGAGATCGGGGCAGATATCCGCGTCCGGGTGCTCGGCCCCGGGCCGGGCGGCCGCTACAAGGTTCAGGCACTCAGCCCCGAGACGGACCGGCCCTTGGCCCTCACGGTCCGGCACGGTTCCACGCCTCCCCGCCCCGGCGACGAACTGGACTGCTGGGTGTTCGCCAACGAGACGGGCCAGAGTGTGCTCACCACTGACAGTCGGGGCCGCCTGCCCATCTCGACGAAGATGGCTCAGCGCTATCTGGCGGCGCTCGGCGTGCTCGAAGACCTCATCGCCGGCGACGAGGTAGTCGTGGCGGATGCGCGTGCCCGGCTGTCCGAACTGCAGGGCATTGTCAACCGTATCCTCCGCCGCGACTCGCCGGACTGGGTGGACGTGTACCGCGTTCTCGGCTCCCCCGACCGGCAGCGCCTGGGCGTGCTGAGAGACCTCGCATCACGCACCAACCGCGCGCTGAAGGACAGCACACTGGAGACCGCTCGCCTGAGGTCAGAACTCGCCGAGTCCGGATGGGCCGTGGCTCTGGCTGAAGCACAGAAGACGCTCCGCACCCGCCTGGCCGACGCCGTGACCCTCGACAACACCACCGAACCCGCCGCCCACCAGCCCGAGCACGCAGATCAGAAGGAAGCCGAACTCGTGACCACCGTCGAAGAAGCACCCGCGGTACCGGCCGTGACCTCGAAGGAAGGCTTCCTGCGCGCCCTGGAGGCCTCGGCCGCCGTCGACCGCACCTGCAAGAAGCACGAGGCGGTGCGCCACGCCTTGAAGTCGGAGCTGCTGTGGGCGGACCTTCAGCCGAACGACTCGGAGGCTGTCGACGTCCTCTGCACCGTGGGCGACGGGCTGTACGTCTACGAGGTTCTGGGAGTGGGCCACTCCGCGTACGAGGATCTCCGCTCGGGAGCGACCCGTCTTCTCGAGATCAACCACACCCTGCACACGCCGGCCGACCGCCTGCACCTGGTCCTGTGCGAGCCGCCTGCCGAGGACTGGGCTGCCGAGACCGTGCGCGAGGTCTTCGGGGTTCACGTCCTGTGGCGTACTCGGGGTGGTTGGGGCGGCGACGATTCCGACGCCGCCTTCGGCCGCCCCCAGGCATGAGGCCGCGGGGCGCACGACGTACGACTGGCTACGCCGCCGCCCGTCCAGCGCCCGCGATCACGTCCGCAAGCACCATACGAGCAGGGGAGAGCGACCATGGCCCACGATTCCCAGAGATCCAGCCTGGAGCACTCGATTCGCACGCTCGGTGGCCTGTGGGACACGACCCGCGGCGTGACCGTCCTGAGGCAGCGATGATCCCGCAGGGTGTCACTCTGCCGTTCACTCCGCGTGGCCCGGTGTTCCGGTTGGCCTGAGGGGCCGGCGCCACGGTCTGGGTGAAGCGGACACGCGCGGCGGACAGCCGGCCACGCCGGGCAGGGGGAGAAGCCGCGCCGATGTCCACTTCGTCCTCTAAAGGATGAACCGCGAACGGATACCCGTATGCCGTGGTCAACGACTCTTCACGCTGCTGCTGTGCACAAGACGAGCAACGATCAGGACAGGCGCCGCCGGCCCGGGGCCGCCAGGGTGGGTAAGCAACGGCAAGGTCAGGCCGCCCCCACGGCCCCGGTGGGCCCTGCCGCGGGGGTGTCCCGCCGGGCAGCGCTGAGCGAGCAGGCGCGGTATTGGTTCGACAACACGCTTGCAGGTGGTGCCGCGGCCCTCATCGGTTGGCTCGCCGTCGCGTGCCTGGTCATCGTCGTCCCGGCCAGCGCGATTCTGGTGTGGACGGACGAGCAGGCACCCGACGACCGGTGGGCGAAGGCCGCTGCGGTGTGGCGGAGCGTCGGACAGACCCTGCGGCTGGGCGGAGAGCCCGGATCGCCCCTGCGCGTCGTCCTGTCGGTCTTCCTCGCCCTGGTCGCTCTTTTCTACGTGTCCACCCTCGTCAGCCTGATCACCGCCGCGATCACCGAGAAGCTCCTGGACCTCCGCCGAGGCCACTCCACCGTCCTGGAGGACGGCCACACCGTCGTACTCGGCTGGTCCGACCAGATCTTCACGGTCGTGGCCGAGATCGTGGAGGCCAACGCCAACCAGGGGCGGAGAGCCATCGCCGTCCTGGCCGACCGGGACAAGACGGACATGGAGGAGGAGTTGCGTACCGAAGTGGGTGACACAGGCGGCACCCGGCTCATCTGCCGCAACGGCCGCCCGACGGACCCGGCCGCGCTCGAACGGGTCAGCCCGGCCACGGCGGACGTCGTCCTGGTGCTACCGCGCGACGAACCCGACGAGGACGCCGAGATCGTCAAGAACCTGCTGTCCCTCCGGGCGGCGATCGACGACGACTGCCGCGCCCGGATCCTGGCTGTGGTCCGGGACGGCCGCTACCGGCTGGCCGCCACTCTCGCCGCCGGCCCGGGGGCGGTCGTCGTGGAGATCGACGACATCACCGCACGGCTCGTGGCACAGTGCGCCCGGCAGCCCGGGCTGTCGACCGTGTACCAGGAGTTGCTGGACTTCGCCGGCGACGAGTTCTACGTGGTCGAGGCGCCGATGCAGGACGGCCGCACGTTCGCCGAAGTCCTGACGGCCTATCCGGCGTCGACGGCGGTCGGCATCGTGCGTGCGGGCGGGGAGCTGCGGCTCAACCCCGCACCCGACTCGCTCGTTCGTACGGGCGACCGGATCGTCGTGATCGCGGAGGACGACGACACCACGACGGAGGCCCCTGAGCCCGCGCCCGTCGACGCGTCGGTGATCGTGTCCCGGCCACCGGCGGCGTCGCGGTCCGAAAGGATGCTCCTGCTGGGGTGGAACCGCCGCGCACGCCGCATCGTCCGCCACCTGTCCGACCACGTGGGCCCCGGCTCGGTCCTCCACGTGGTGGCAGACGGCGGGGAGCCCACCGCCGCGGAGGTTCGCGCCGCGGAGGCGGAGGTCGCCACCCGCCTCACGGTCGTCCTGCGCCCCGGAGACCCCACCTTGCCCGAGACGGTGAACGGCCTGGACCTCGCTGCGTACGACGGCGTCATCGTCCTCGGCCCCGACCGCGAGGTCTGTGGCGGTGCGCCTGACGACCGCACGCTGGTGACCCTGCTGCTCCTGCGCGATCTGGAACGCACGTCGGGGAGCCCGGTCACCGTGGTCACCGAGATGACCGATGACCGCAACAGGGCCATCGCGCCGGTCGGCCCCGGGGCCGATTTCGTCGTCAGCGGCAAACTGGTCGGCCTTCTGATCTCTCAGATCTCGCAGAACTGGCATCTCGCCGGCCTGTTCGAGGAACTCCTCGCTCCCGGCGGCAACACGATCCAGCTCAAGCCGGCCGGCCACTATGTGAGGGCGGGGTGCCGCGCCTCCTTCGCCACCGTCGTCGAGTCTGCTTCGCGCCGAGGAGAGTGCGCCATCGGATACCGGTGCCGTGACCGCGCGACGACGGGGCCCGGCTACGGGGTGCGGGTCAACCCCCGCAAGACCGACGTCCGGCGTTGGAACGAGAGCGACGATGTCATCGTGATCACCCGGGACTGACACGGTCACTCCTCCGCGTCACGGACCAAGAGGGCGATCTGCACCCGGTTCTCGGCCGCCAGCTTGGCGAACAGGGCGCCTGTGTGCGCCTTGACGGTCGCGACTGTGATGTTCAGCCTTCGCGCGATCTCAGGGTTGCCCAGTCCGTCGGCGATGGCCCGAGCGGTCTGGAGTTCCCGTTCGGTCAGTGTGGACAGCCGCCTCCGCGCGGCCTCGCGGGACGAGTCGCGGGCGTGGGAGGACCGAGGCCCGGTGGCCGCGGCGATCACCCGTGCCGTGGCCGCGGGAGACAGCACGGGGTTGCCGTCCGCGACGGCCCGCACGGCGTCGAGGATCTGCGGCGGTGGGGTGTCCTTGAGGACGAACCCCAGCGCTCCGGCGCGCAGTGCGCCGAGGATCAGATCGTCGGAGTCGAACGTGGTCAGCATGAGCACCCGGGGCGGCTCCGGGCGGGTGAGGAGCTCCCGGGTCGCGCTGAGACCGTCACGACCGGGCATCCGTACGTCCATCAGCACGACGTCCGGCCGGTGTTCGTCCACCATGGTGATCGCGGCGTTCCCGTCGGCCGCCTCCGCGACGACGGTCAGGTCGGGTTCGCCGTCGATGACGAGCCGCAGCGCCATCCGCACGAGCTGTTCGTCGTCTACGACGGCGACACGCACCGGCTCCCGCTCGCTGTCCACTCATGTTCTCTTTTCGTGGATGGGGTTCGGCCAGGGTAGTCGCGCCGTGAGGACATATCCGTTGCCGGGGCCGGGGTGATGGTCGAGCTTTCCGCCGGCGAGGCCTACCCGTTCGGCGAGGCCGAGCAGTCCGAATCCCGATGCCGGCGGTTGGACGGGCTTCGTGGTCGCCGAGGAGTTGTGGACGCTGACATCGAGTCCGTCGTCCGCCGTTCCCGCGAGAGCGATGTGGATGCGTGCGCCCGGGGCGTGTTTGGCGGCGTTGGTGAGCCCTTCCTGGACGACCCGGTAGCAGGTCCGTCCGACGACGTCGGACGGTGTTCCCGACACGGTGCTGGTGAGCGTGACGTCCAGTCCGGATGCGCGGGCCTCGGCGACGAGTTCGGGGATCCGGTCGAGGGAGGGCTGGGGTGGTTCCGGGTGGCCCGGGTCGGCGCGGAGCACACCGAGGACATCCCGTAGTTCCTCCAGCGCGCTGTGGGAGGCCTCGGCGATGCCGCGGACCAGCACGCGGCTGTCCTCGGCCCCGAGGTCGCTGCGGTGGTCCAGCACCCCCGCCTGCATGGCGACCAGGGAGATCCGGTGCGCGAGCACGTCGTGCATCTCGCGGGCGATCCGGTTGCGTTCCAGGGCCCGTACCTGCGCCGCTCGTGCGCTCTGTTCCCGTTCTGCGCTCTCCGCCCGCTCCCGCAAGGACCGAACCTCGACACGCCGCGCGCCGACGGCCATACCGACGGCCACAGCGATGCCCGCGGTCAGTGCCGGGAACGCGACCTGGAGCCAGAACGAGCCGGGCGGGATCTGGACCGGGTAGAACCCGACGGCGAACTGCGACGCGATCACGTAGGCCGACACGACGGCCCCGATCTCCGCCGGACGTCGACGAGTGGAGACCGAGCCCAGCGCCACGAGCGCGGCGCCGGCCGCGAGTGCCGACGCGGCCGAGGCGATCGCGACCGCCAAGGCGACCGCGAGCGGGAACCGCCGCCGCCACAGAAGCGCGGCCAGACAGCCGAGAGCCACCAGCGGATCACCGATGACGAACCAGGAGCCCGTTTCGGCGCCCTGCCAGTGCAGCAGCACACCCGTGTAGAGCCAGGCCGGAATGCCCACTGCCGCGGCTGCTGCCAGTCGCCAGGTCTGCTGCCACCATCCGAGCTGTGGCGCGCCGTCCGTGTTCACCTGGTCATTATCGCCAGGCGGTGCGGCCGACGAGTCGGACCTGGGGCTGACACCGCCTTGGACCTGAGTCGAACCAGTGCCTCGCCCGCGGTCGAAGGCCCTCAGGACCGCCGGGCTGATGTGCGGGGCGGTCCGCGCGGACAGACTCGGATTCCGGACCGTGGGACAGCGACCGTCGCAGGGCGTCGTCCGCGCGGCGGAGCCGGGCGGGTGGAGGGAGCGGGAGGCATGTTCAAGGAGTGGCGGCGTCACAGGGCCGCGCAGCGGGTCACGCCGGGGGACGGGCGGACGCTGAAGCGGTTCCGTTGGTGGCAGATGCTCTTCCGCGCACTGTTCTACCTTCGGCTGCCGCAGGACGACGGCAGGCAGGCGGTCTACGCCGTCGACGTCAGGCATGGGCAGAACCAGTCGTCCGGTGAGGTCAAGGCCCACCTGTACCTCGACGGCAGGCAGCACGCCCGGTCGAAACTCCCCGCCAACTTCCCCGTCCAGGGCGGCACCGTCGAGGTGAGGATGAGCGCCTTCGGGATCAAGCGCTGCCACTACGTCACCGCAGAGGGGGCCGAGTACCAACTCACCCCCGACCCCCGCTCCGCCGAAGGACGCCGCGCACACTTCGACAGGGCGCACCCCGTACTGAGCCGCTGTTTCGGTGTCATGTCGTCGATCGTGCTCGTCCTCGCCCTGGCTCTCCTCGTCTCGCAGCTCATCGGGACGGTCACCCAGGTGGAGCCCGTCGCGGAACGCATCGGGACCTTCACCTCGCCCGTCGACCTGCCGGGATGGCTCAACATCGCCGTCGGTATCGGCACTGCGGTGGCCAGCACGGAGCGGGCACTGCGGCTGCGCTACAGCTGGCTGCTCGACGGCGGGGCCGGCTGAGTGGCCGGAGCGCACGCTCAACGGAGGTGTCTGTGATCCGGGCGGGAAGTGACCGGACCTTCGCGATCACCGCGGGCGGTGCGCGGCCACGCTTCCGGTGTGTGACCAGCGCCCGACGCAAGCGGACGAAACTTCTGCGCGCCTTCGGACAGCCGTAGTCCGACGGTGGACGGGCCGACCGGGACGATCCTGTCCGCCGAGGTCGTAAAGCAGTGGACAGTCCTTCGGCGCCGGGCCAGCATCTCCGCGATGAACAACGAACCTCTCGCCACCTCGCTCGCCACCTCCAAACACGTCCGCTTCGTCGAGCTGAGCGCGAAGGCTCTGGGGGCCCTTGCCGACGGTGACCTCGCCGGGGGCAGCGCCGAGGCCGGCGTCGCCCTGGACGAACACTTCGTCTGCGACCGGGCTCGCTGGATCTTCCGCCATCGCGCCGGCCAGCTCGCCGAGAACCCGTCTGCCGCGCCCTGGATCACGCGGGTCGCGGTGTCCGAGCCGGACGGGATCGTCGTCGGTGACGCCGGGTTTCACGGGCCACCGGACGATGCCGGCATGGTCGAGGTCGGCTTCACCGTCGTGCCTGGACATCGCCGCCAGGGCTATGCCCGAGCCATGTTGAGGGCGCTGCTCGTCAGGGCTGCCGCCGAACCCGAGGTCAGGACCGTGCGGGCCAGGGTCAGAGCCGACAACAGCGCCTCGCTGGCAACCGTCGCGGCTTTCGGTTTCACCCGCGTCGGCGAGCAGGGGAACGAGAGCGACGGGCTCGTGATCGTCTTCGAGGTCCCGGCAGGTGCTGTTCAGGCTGAGTGACTCACGGCCTCGACGGATATGTGGATCGTCGCCGTCGGGTGCCACCGCGGGGTTCAACGCCTCCTGGAGTGCTCCGGATCCGCTCCAGGTCGGCCGCGGCCACCCTGCCGGCGGTGGCCGGGGGCGAGTACTTCCACGGAGGGGCGGACACCGTCCGCGTCTTCTCGGCACAACCTCCGCGTCGCGGTCCGGGCCGGGATTCGTCTCACAATGTGACAGGTACGTTTGACATTAGGTGGGCTTATGGACAATAAAGGTGATGCTTTGGCCATATATTCACGTCCTGCTACCCAGAGGCTGTGAGGGCTGCTCCACCTAGACGAATGAGTAACGCCGTGTCCCATGCCGCCCCCGACCGCGCATCCATCGACCCCGCGGAGGAATGGGACGCCTGGCGTGCCGAGCGCCACCGCGCGCTCACGTCCCCGACCGGCAATCTCGCCCTGGTCGAGACCCGCTGGGCTCCGGCCGGTGAGGTCCCGGACGTGGCGGACGCGCGAGCGGGTCAGCCGGAGACCGTGACCGTCACCACCCTCCGGCGCACCGACCGGGTCAGCGGCCAGGACGAGCACGGTCTGCGATTCTGGGACGCCGACGCGCCCGCCATCCGCCACTTCGACCGGGTGGATGCCTTCCCCTACGACCCCGCCTGGGTCCTGGAAGCCTCGTACACGCCTGTCGCCGACGCCCGGCGCATCGCCTTCGAGCACATCCGGGACAACGGCGGCAGCCGCGACCTGGTCGTCCCCGGAGACATCACGCTCACCGTCGACGGCCGCCCGTACACGCTCAGCGCCTTCGACGACGACGGCACGCTGCTCCTCGTCTTCGGCGACCCGACCAACGGTGACATCACCTACGGGGCCGGCCGCTTCCTCTTCGTGCGGCGTACGGAGGACGAGACCCGGGTCGTCCTCGACTTCAACCAGGCCTTCGTGCCGCCCTGCGGATTCTCCGATCAGTACAACTGTCCGATGCCGCCGCGGCAGAACCGCTTCCACCTGCCCGTCGAGGCCGGCGAGAAGCTCCCTGTCTTCCGTGACGGCTTCGACGCCCAGCACTGATCACCCCGCAGCTCCCCGCACCGAAAGAGCCCTCACCCCATGAGTACCAAGAAGAACGTCCTGTACGGCACCGCCTCCGCCGCCGCTCTCGCCCTGACCCTGACCGCCTGCGGCGGCTCCGGCGGGTCCAGCGCCTCGGGCGGCACCTGGGACAAGGACGCGGTTGTCAACATCGGCTCCCTCTACGAGCCGCAGAACCTCGACAACACCGCGGGCGGCGGCCAGGGTGTCACGGAGGCGCTCAACGGCAACGTCTACGAGGGCCTGTTCGAACTCGCCGACGACGGCAAGGTCGACAAGCTCCTCGCCCAGGACTACGAGACCAGCGCCGACGGTCTCACCTACACCTTCACCCTCCGCGACGGTGTGAAGTTCCACAGCGGCAAGGAACTCACCAGCCAGGACGTCAAGTACAGCCTGGAGAAGGTGCTCGCGGACGACTCGCAGTCCGCACGCAAGAGCAATCTCGAGGTCGTCAAGGACATCGCCACCCCGGACGCGCGGACCGTGAAGATCACGCTCTCCAAGAAGTCGATTTCCTTCGTCTACAACCTCTCCTACGTCTGGATCATCAACTCCCAGGCGAAGGAACTGAAGACGACCGAGGACGGCACCGGCCCGTACACCCTGAACAAGTGGACCCGTGGCTCCGCGCTGAGCCTGAACCGCTTCGCCGGTTACTGGGGCGACGCCGCCGCCAACAAGCAGGTCGTCTTCCACTACTACAAGGACGCCACGGCGCTGAACAACGCGCTGCTGACGAACGCCGTCGACGTGGTCACGAGCGAGCAGTCGCCCGACGCCCTGGAGCAGTTCAAGAGCAACGGCAACTACAAGGTGAACGACGGCGACTCCACCACCAAGCTGCTGCTGGCGTTCAACGACAAGGCCAAGCCCTTCACCGACGTCAAGGTGCGCCGGGCCGTGTCCGCCGCCATCGACGACAAGAAGCTCCTGGAGTCCGTCTGGGGCGGCTACGGCAAGCAGATCGGCTCGATGGTGCCGCCCACCGACCCCTGGTACGAGGACCTCACCGACGTCGACGCCCACGACGTGACGAAGGCCAAGAAGCTGCTTGCCGAGGCCGGTTACGCCAAGGGCTTCAGCTTCACCCTCGACACCCCCAACTACGACCCGCACCCGACGGCGGCGACCTTCATCAAGTCCCAGCTCGCCAAGGTCGGCATCACGGTCAAGATCAACACGATCACGCCGGACGAGTGGTACACGAAGGTCTACAAGAACCACGACTTCACGGCCACGCTCCAGGAACACGTCAACGACCGCGACCTGGTCTGGTACGGCAACCCCGACTTCTACTGGGGCTACGACAACCCGCAGGTCAGCAAGTGGGTGGAGCAGGCCGAGGAAGCCTCCAGCACCGCCGAGCAGACCGAGCTGCTCAAGAAGGTCAACCGGCAGACCGCCGAGGACGCCGCCAGCGACTGGCTGTACCTCTACCCGCAGATCGTCGTCGCGAACAACAAGCTCTCCGGCTACCCGCTCAACGGCCTGAACTCCCAGTTCTTCGCCTACGACATCAAGAAGACGGGCTGATGGCGCGCTATCTGCTGCGCCGGCTCGCCTTCCTCGCCGTATCGCTGGCCCTGGCGAGCGTGGTGCTGTTCGTGCTGCTGCGGATGCTGCCCGGCGACCCGGCCAACGCGCTCACCGCGGTGGGCGCCGGCCCTGAGCAGATAGCCGCGGCCCGCCACTCCATCGGTTCCGACCGCCCGCTGCCCGAACAGTTCACCCACTGGCTCGGGCAGCTGGCCAGCGGCGACCTCGGCACCTCGTTCGTCAGCTCGCTGCCCGTGGGACCCGAGGTCACCGCCCGGCTGGACGTCACCGTGCCGCTCACCCTGGCCGCATTCGTCCTTGCCGTCCTGGTCGCGGTACCCGCGGGGTTCGTCGCCGCGTACAAGCGGCACACCTGGTACGGCGCGCTGCTCAGCGGCGTGTCCCAACTGGGCATCGCGATACCCGTGTTCTGGCTCGGCATGATCCTGATCGCGGTGTTCGCGCTGAACGCGGGCTGGCTGCCCTCCGGCGGGTTCCCGCAGGACGGCTGGTCCGACCCCGCCGAGGCGTTCCGCGCCCTCGTCCTGCCGGTCGTGACCATCGCCCTCGTGATGAGCGCGTCCCTGATCCGCTACGTCCGCTCCGCCACCCTCGACGTCCTCGGCAGCGACTACCTGCGGACCGCCCGCGCCCTCGGCTCGTCCTTCGGCCGCGCCATGTGGCGGCACGGTCTGCGCAACGGCGCCGTGCCGGTGATCTCCGTCCTCGGTATCGAACTCGCCTCGACGCTGCTCGGCGCCGTGGTCGTGGAGTCGGTGTACGCGCTGCCGGGCCTCGGCTCGCTGCTCGCCACCGGCATCGCACAGCACGACTACCCGGTCATCCAGGGCGTGCTGTTCGTATCCACCCTCGCGGTGCTGATGATCGGCTTCGTGGCCGACCTGGTCCAGCGGATCATCGATCCGCGGCTGCGCGGCCGACTCTCGGGAGGTGCCCGATGACCGGCACGGACCTGCTCACCCCCACGAAGCCGCCCAAGAAGCCCTCCGCGAAGCCGCGCTCACCGCGGCGCTCCGCCACCCTCGCCGTCGGATGCGTACTGGCCGGTCTGATCGCCCTGCTGGCCGTGGTGTCGTTCTTCTGGCTGCCCTACGACGCCGAGGACACCTCCGGCGGACGGCTCGCCGGGCCCGGCGGCGGTCACCTGCTCGGTACCGACAAGCTCGGGCGCGACCTGTTCACCCAGGTGATGACCGGCTCCCGCATCGCCGTCGAGGCAGGGCTCGGCTCGGTGACGATCGCCGCCGCCATCGGGGTCACCCTGGGAGTGCTCGCGGCGTTCGCACAGGGCTGGATCGACGACACGCTCTCGGCGTTCCTCGACATCCTCATCGCCTTCCCGACGCTGCTGCTGGCGATGCTCATCGTCGCCGCACGGTCGGCGACGCTCGGCTCGGCGGTCCTGGCGATCGGCCTGGCGCAGAGCGCGGTCGTGGCGCGGCTGGTGCGCATCCTGGTCAAGCGGGTCCTGGCCCAGGACTACATCACCGCCGCCCGTACCTCCGGCACCTCCTGGCCGCGCACGGTCCTCTCCCACGTCCTGCCCAACATCTGGCCCACACTGGTGGTCAACCTCGCCCTGCAGTTCGGCCTCGCCGTGCTCGCCGAGGCCGGGCTCTCCTACCTGGGACTCGGAGCGCCGCCGCCCAACGCGTCCTGGGGCCGCATGCTCCAGGAGGCCCAGGCCACCTTCACCACGGCGCCGGCCGGCGCCCTCGCGCCCGGCATCCTGCTCGTACTGCTCGTCATCGGTGTGAACCTCGTCGCCGACGGCATGCGTGACACCCTCGACCCGGCCACCCGGCGGAGGCGCACGTGACTCTCCTCGACGTACGCGGACTGACCGTCCACGCTCCCGACGGGCGGACCCTGGTCGACGACCTGTCCTTCACTGTGGCCGGCGGTGAACGGCTCGGACTCATCGGTGAGTCCGGCTCCGGCAAGTCTCTGACCACGCTCGCCGTGCTCGGGCTGCTGCCGGACGGCATGACCTCGGCCGGCAGTGTGGAACTGGCCGGGACGCAGACCGTGGGCGCCGCCGAGAAGCGGCTCACCGCCGTACGCGGGCGGGACGCGGCCGTGGTCTTCCAGGAGCCGCTGACCGCACTCGACCCGCTGATGCGGCTGGGCCGCCAGATCGCCGAGCCGCTCGCCCGCCGCACGGGCCTCAAGGGCAAGCAGCTCCGCGGGGCCGTGCACGACGCCCTCGAACAGGTACGGCTGCCCGACCCCGACCGCATCGCCCGCGCCTTCGCGCACGAGATCTCCGGCGGCCAGCGTCAGCGCGTCGCCCTCGCGATGGCGCTGGCCTGCGAGCCGAAGCTGCTCATCGCCGACGAGCCCACCACCGCCCTGGACGTGTCCGTGCAGGCGGAGATGCTGGAGCTGATCGACGGCCTGGTGCGGGAGCGGGAGATGGCCGTGCTGTTCGTCAGCCACGACCTCGCCGTCGTCGCCAGGGTCACCGACCGGGTGCTGGTCATGAAGGACGGCCGGGCCGTCGAGCAGGGCGCGGTCCACGACATCGTGCGCGCGCCACGCGAGGAGTACACCAGGGCTCTGGTCGCCAGTGCCCGGAAGCTGGAGTCCGCCCTGGACCTGAGGAGCCCGCGATGACACCGGTGCTGGAGCTGAAGGACGCCGCGGTGCGCTACCGGGGTGCCGCCGCCGACGTGGTGCGGGACGTGTCCCTCGCCGTCGAAGCGGGCGAGAGCCTCGCGCTGGTCGGCGAGTCCGGCGCGGGCAAGACGACGCTGCTGCGCCTGCTGCTGGGGCTGGCCCGCCCCACGGCCGGCACGGTCCGATTCGACGGGGCCGGCCTGAACCCGCGCGACCGCGAGCAGATGCGCCGTTTCCGGCGCAGCGTGCAGTGCGTCTTCCAGGACCCGTACTCCTCCCTCGACCCCAGCCGGAAGGTCGGCGCGATCGTCGCGGAACCGTTGCGTTCCCTCGGGCTCGCCACCCGCGCCACGGCGGCGCCCCAGGTGGCCACGGCGCTCGAGCGCGTCGGCCTCCAGGCGGACGCCGTCGACCGCTACCCGCGCGAGTTCTCCGGCGGCCAGCGCCAGCGCATCGCCATCGCCCGGGCCACCGTCTGCGACCCACGGGTCCTGCTGGCCGACGAACCGGTCAGCGCGCTGGACGTCACCACCCGGGTGAAGGTCGTCGACCTGCTGGCCGAGCTGAAGGAGGAGCGGGGGCTGACGATGGTGATGGTCTCCCACGACCTGTCGGTCGTGGCCTCCTTGTGCGAGCGCACCGCCGTGCTGGAGCGTGGCCGGGTCGTCGAGCAGGGAGCCACCGCCCAGGTGCTCGGCGAACCCGCGCACTCGTACACCCGCCGGCTGATCGAGAGCGTGCCGCGGCTGCCGACGGTGTGACCGGTCTGGTCACACTGGTCAGGTCAGGACCTGGCGTGGCTGGGCCTACGTCGCTTTTCGCCGGCGACGTGTTCTCCCGCATGACCGTCGGACATGCCGCCGTCCCGGGGTGAGGCAGTCGGCGCATCTGCCGACTGCCTCCTGCCGGCCCATTGCGTTTTCAGCCTGCGGCTCCCGGCCCGGTCCTTCGCGATGTTCCGTATCTTCCTGGTGCTGCCCGACTCGGCGAGCAGGGCGAGTACCGCCGGCGACGTCGACCCCGTGGCGAGGAAGCGCTGCATCCAGTCCGTGACCTTCGCCAGCTCGGCCGGCGTCGACACGTGACCGTCCTTGACGGACAGGTAGAACAGCCAGTCGTCCATGCGGCGGCGGATGAACTCGCGATACCCCTCCGCCCTGAGCCGGCCGATCTCCGGCAGCAGTTCGGCCGACCACTGCCGGAACTCCGCGGGGCCGGTCGCCTTCATCGCGATCCGGTCCACGAGGTCGACCGCCGCGGTCTTGGACACCATCTCGACGGGATCGCGCAGGATCGTGGCCACCACCTCGCGGTCCCGGTCGCGGCTCCGCGAGGCAGCGGTCACCGAGACGACGCGTCGGTACGCGGACGATCGGACGTGCTCGTCCGCGACGGCATCATCGACGTCCACGTCGATGATGCCGGCCCCCGCCAGCAACTCGGCGACATCGGAGCGCAGTGTCATTGGTTCAGCCCTTGTCGCCGGGTGGTTCTCGGCGCCCTGGCGCCGCTCCCGCCGGTTGCGCTTCCGGCAAGCCGAGGAGACCGCGTGCCACGACCTCCACGGGCTCGTCGCGCTCCCTGGCCAGAGCGATCACGGCTCGGCAGGCGAGCTCGTTGATCCCGAAGGCCAAGGCGTCGGGCGCGACCCAGCCCGCCGCGTCGTCGAGGCGGTCCGTGTCCTCCTCGGCGCTTGCGGTCACGTACGTCGCGGCGGCTTCGAAGACGTTGTGCCGCGGGCGGGTCGGGTCCCGAGGCGGGACGGGGACGGGCGGATGGGCGGTGAAGACTTTACGGAGAGGGGCGAGCGCACGACGAATGGCGATCACGTGAAGCCACCTTCCCTGAGTCGATGCGGCCGGCGTCGTAAATGCCACGTGCACACCAAGTGTGCCATTGCGTGCAGGAGTTCGAACAGATCACATCGACGCCTGGCGGCCGGAACACCGACCCGGGCCGTCCGGGTCCACCGCATTCACCTTTCGTCCGATCGCCGATACTTTGCGTGATGACAGTGAGTCGTTGCAGACACGGCTCGCGGCATCGAAAGGAACGACGCGCATGAAGAGACGCATGGCGACAAGCCTGGGAGTGTTCGCGGCCGCCGCAGCGCTGGCCCTCACGGTCCAGGGTTCCGCATACGCGGCCGAAGGTGTGCTGGTCATCAATGGTGGTGAGTACAAGGACCCGTCCGGCTGTTACTCGATCAAGTGGTATCCGTCGTCGGTGACCAACCACACCGACGCCATCGCCGAGGTGCACTCAGGTCCCGACTGCACGGGACAGGTGGAGGAGCTCGTCCATCCGGGCGGGACGTACCACTCCGAAACCGCGGGAAGCGTCTTCATCCTCTGACGTCCGGACGGCCACCCGTCGGCCTCGTGGTGTCCACGGCCCACCGCATGACGGCGGGTGGTCTGCGAGGGGTGTGCGCGCCCCGCGTTCGGCTGCTCCGGCTCACGGGGCCAGCTGTCTTCGTACGCCGTCGGTGGACTCCCGTGTTTCCAGCCAGTGCGGGGCCATGTGGACCTCGAACGGCAGCGGCACCTCCGAACGGATGCGTGTCGCCAGGCACTTCACCGCCAAGGCCGCGATCGCAGCCTTGTCCGGCACCACCGAGGTGAGGGACGGCGTGCTGTAGAGCGCCTCGTCCGAGCCGTCGATGCTCGCCACCGCGACGTCCCCCGGGACGCTCATCCCCGCTTCGTACAAGGCCCGCTGTGCTCCGACGGCCAGCGGGTCGCTGAAACAGAACACCGCGTCGGGCCGCACGGCCTGCGGCAGGGCGGCGAGCGCGCGCGTGGCCAGCAGGCCGTTGCGCCGGTCGAACTCCCTCACCGGGGGTGCCAGCCGGGGATCGAATGTCAACCCGGAGCCGTGCAAGGCCTGTTGGAACCCTTCGAGGCGCTGCCGACTGGTCGCGGACCCCTGGGCGTCCACGCCCACGGCGGCGATCCGGGTCCGTCCCAGGCCGGCGAGGTGCGCGGTCGCCTCACGAGCCGCCGCGACGTTGTCGATCAGAACATGGTCCGCCACGATCCGGTCGCCCCCGTAGTTGCGCTCGCCCAGCAGTACGAGGGGGAACTCGCTTGCCACCGGGGCAAGTTCACCGAGCGACACGTGCAGCGGTGAAAGGATCATCCCGTCCAGGAGCGAGGCGCCGACGCCCGTCGCCAGGCGCAGCTCCTCCGTCGCGTCCCCCAGGGTCTCCTCGATCAGGACGGTGAGCTGCAACGCCGCGGCCTCCGACCTGACATGGTGGGCCAGCTCCGCGAAGTAGGGCGTCGCGAGGTCCGGGACGGCGAGCCCGATCAGACCGCTGCGTCCCGTCCGGAGGCGGCGCGCCGTCGGGTTGGGGCGGTAGCCGAGGTCGCCCACGGCGCGCATCACCCGTTCCCGGGTGGCTTCGGACACCCGGGGGGCGCCACGTACAACGTTGGACACGGTCTTGATCGACACCCCCGCGCGCTCCGCCACGTCCTTGAGCGTCACCGCTGCCACCGACCGGCCTCCCTTGTCGTCATTCACCGGATTATGCATGGACTGTCGCGCAGTGTCAGGGCTCGGAGCGGATCTCGAGCCCGTGCTGTCCGATGGGTTGACCTCGGAGACTTACGGCGGTTACAACGTTGGAACACGTCGACGACGGCCACGACAGCAAACGCTTTCTATCGGGACCGCCGGACGGCTGCGGCGCGCGGTCGGCCGCCCTCACCAGGGCCGCTGCCCGGGCCGGCTCGTCACTACGGCCCGAGGCCGTAGTGCTCCGCCCACCCGCTTCACGAGAGGGTCTGCATGTCTCCGCACCGTTCGAGCGCCCCGCTGCGCACAGCCGTGGTCGGCACGGGAGGGATCGCACGCTCCAGTCATCTGCCCGCCCTTCAGGCCCTGGCCGCGGAGGGCGAGGTGGAGGTCGTCGCCGCGGTCGACGTCGACGGGAACGCCGTCCGACTGCTCGCGGACGAGGCCGGAATCCCGTACGCCGGCACGGAACTCGACGCCATGCTCGCCGACGTGCGCCCGGATCTCGTGGTGCTGTGCACGCCGCCGGCCGTACACCGGGAGCAGTCGGTCGCGGCGCTGAAGGCCGGCGCCTGGGTGTGGTGCGAGAAGCCGCCGTGCCCGTCCCTCGCCGACTTCGACGCGATCGAGGCGGCGGAGAAGGGCGGTGACGCGGACCCGTACGCGGCCATCGTCTTCCAGCACCGCTTCGGTTCCGGCGCGCGTCACGTCCGACGGCTGCTGCGCAGCGGTGCGTTCGGCCGACCGCTCGTGGCGCACTGCCAGACCACCTGGTACCGGGACACGGCGTACTACGCGGTTCCGTGGCGCGGCCGTTGGGCCACCGAGGGCGGGGGCCCCGCCATGGGCCACGGCATCCACCAGACCGACCTGCTGCTCGATCTGATGGGGCCCTGGGCCGAGGTGCGCGGCATGGCGGCGCGGCTCGTGCACGACGTGGAGACCGAGGACGTGTCCACCGCGCAGATCCGCTTCGAGGGCGGAGCTGTCGCCACCGTCGTCAACAGCGTGCTCAGCCCCGACGAGGTCAGCCGGATCCGCATCGACTGCGAGAAGGCCACGATCGAGCTCACCCACCTGTACGGCTACCGCAACGCGGACTGGCGCATCACCCCGGCGCCCGGAGTCCCCGGGGAGACCGCGGCGGCCTGGCAGGACTTCGGCGCCGACGAGCCCAGCTCGCACGTCGCCCAGCTGCGTGCGCTGGTCGCCGACATCAGGGGCGGGCGGCGCCACCCCACCAGCGGCGTCGGCGGCCGTCAGACGCTCGAATTCATCACCGCCCTGTACAAGTCCGCGTTCACCGGCACACCCGTGCGTGCGGGTGACATCGGGCCCGGCGACCCCTACTACACCGAACTGCACGGCGGCGCCCCCGGCTGGGCGCCGGCCACCACCCGCAAGGAAGAGGACCACGTATGACGCTCTCGCTGACCCACGCCCACGGTGACCGGATCACCGTCGCGCACGAGGCGACCGGCACCGAGCTGTTCGCCTACGTGTACCGCCCCGAGGCCCCATGGGAGGCGCCCAAGCCCTACCTGCACCCGGTCAGGACCCTCTCCGGCGGACTCGTCACGGACTACCGGCCCAACGACCACCGGTGGCACAAGGGGCTGCAGCTGACGGCCTCCCACCTGTCGGGCCAGAACCTGTGGGGCGGCAACACCTATGTGCACGGCGAGGGGTACCTCGCACTGCCGGAGAGGATCGGCTCGATGGCCCATGTGGCCTTCGGCGAGGTCTCCGCGGCCGGTGACCGGGCCGTCATCGCCGAACGGCTGAACTGGCACCCGTACGACGGCGAGCTGTGGGCCGAGGAGGAGCGCCGCATCGAGGTGTGCGACGTCGACGCGGAGGCCGGCAGCTGGACGCTCAGCTGGACCTCGTCGGTCACCAACCGGCGGGAGGAGCCGCTGCGTTTCGGCAGCCCCACGACCCACGGCCGTCCCGCCGCCGGATACACCGGACTCTTCTGGCGCGGCCCCCGCGCCTTCCGCGACGGCAAGGTCTTCACCGCCGATTCGGACGGCGAGGACCTGATGGGCAGTCAGGCGCCCTGGCTGGCATACGTCGGTGAGCACGACGGCCGTGACGGCCATGCCACGGTCGTCTTCGAGCACGCGCCCGCCAACGACCACGCGGGCGACAAGGGGACCCACCCGGCTCACTGGTTCGTGCGCAGCGCCCCGTTCGCAGCGGTCGCGCCGTCCTGGGCGTTCCACGAGGAGCTGGTCCTCGCCCCCGGCGACACGCTCGACCGGAGCTACCGCGTGCTCGTGGCGGACGGCGCCTGGGACCGCGAACGGGTCGCGGCACACCTGGAGGCGCAGACGTGGTGAGCGCGACGTACGACGGGTTTCCGGCAGCGGTCGGCGTGTCACGGCTGAGCGTCTACGACTGGCCCACCGTCGAGGGCCTGCCCGGAGGTGGCACCCCCCATCTGCACCTCACCTGCAGCGAGGGTTACGTGGTCACCGCCGGCCGGGGTGCCGTGCAGACGCTCACCACCGCGGGCTACCAGGAGACGCCCCTGGAGGCGGGCTCCGTCGCCTGGTTCACGCCCGGTACGATCCACCGCCTGGTCAACGAAGGCGGTCTGGAGATCGTCGTGGTGATGCAGAACAGCGGTCTCCCGGAAGCGGGGGACGCCGTCCTCACGCTGCCGCAGGACCGCCTCGGCGACCCCGGCACCTACGCCGACGCGGTCCGTATCCCGGCCGACGTCTCCGAGGCCGAGCAGGCGGACGTCGCCCGCGCACGCCGGGATCTGGCGACCCGCCGATTCCTGGAGCTGCGCGAGGCCACCGAGAGCGGCGACCCGGAACCGCTCGCGGCCTTCCAGCGGGCGGCCGCCGAGCTGGTGCGGCCTCGCCTCGACGGCTGGGAACAGCGATGGCGGGACGGGGCGCACGCCGCCGCGTCGGCCACCGAGGCCCAGCTCGGCGCCCTGCGTGGCGGGGACGGGCGGCACCTGGCGGATGCCCGGGTCACCTCGACCGGCCCCATCGCACGCGGACGCTTCGGCATGTGCGGCCGCCTGGACGTCTACCCGGGCATCTGACGGAACCCGTCGCCCGGACCGGGGGCCCGGCAGCACGCCCGGGCCCCTCCTCCACCCATGTCCCACCCCTGGAAGGCCCCCATGCCTGAGCCCCGAAGCGGCCGGCAACCGAGCCGCCGGGCCGTCCTGGCCGCGGCCGGCGCCGGCCTCGGCACCGCACTGATGGCGTCGCTCACCGCGTGTTCCGCCGGGAGCGGCGGCAGCTCAGAAGGAATCACCCTCACGTTCTCCTGGTGGGGCAACGACGACCGCGCCTCCCGCACCGTGCAGGCCGTGCGGCTCTTCGAGAAGGAACACCCCGGCGTCACCGTCCGGACCTCCAACGGCGACTTCGGCTCGTACATGCAGAAGCTGGCCACGCAGGCGGCCGGGGGCGGCATCCCCGACGTCGCCCAGCTCGACTACCGCCAGATCTCCCAGTACGCGGGCGGCGGCGCACTCCTGCCACTGGGCGACGCCATCCGGGACAGGACGATCCGCACCTCCGAGATGGACCCGGAATTCGTCCGCACGGGCACCTACGAGGGCAAGCAGTACGCACTGCCCGCGGGCCGCGGCATCACCGGATACGCCTACGACTCCGCCATCTACAAGAAGGCCGGCGTCCCCACCCCCCGGCCGGACCGGACCTGGGAGGAGTGGGCGGAGGCGAACAGGCGCATCGCCGCCCTCGGCCTGAAGTCCCCCGACGGCCGCCCCTTCGCGGGCACCAACGACGGCGGGGTCAACGAGGACGTGTTCGAGACGTGGCTGCGCAGCCGCGGCGGGAAGCTGTACGCCGGACAGACCGAGCTCGGCTTCACCGAGGACGACCTCACCGAGTTCTGGGCACTCTGCGACACGCTGCGCCGTGAGGGCGCCGCAGCCCAGGCCAAGGACACCGTGCAGGCCGTCACCACCGAGACCAGCCCCATCGGCCGCGGTCTCGCGGCCTCCGACTTCACCTGGGACGCGCCGTTCCCCGGCTACCCGGACCTCCTCGGTGACCAGATCCGCTTCGGCCCCACCCCGTCGACCGGCGGCCGCCAGGGCTCGTACTTCAAGCCCTCCATGCTCTTCGGTGTCGGATCGAGCACCGAACACCCCAAGGAAGCAGCCCAGTTGGTCGACTTCCTGCTCAACGACCGGCGGGCAGGGGACATCCTCGGCTTCACCCGGTC
This sequence comes from Streptomyces sp. NBC_01166, assembly GCF_045039765.1. Lineage (NCBI taxonomy): Bacteria > Bacillati > Actinomycetota > Actinomycetes > Kitasatosporales > Streptomycetaceae > Streptomyces > Streptomyces sp. NBC_01166. Next base: position 1,038,294 of record NZ_CP108613.1, on the reverse strand, counting down.
CACTCCGCCCAACCGGATGGTCGCGGGCCGGGTCGCCAAGACCCTCAAGGGCGCGGAGCTGGAGATCTACCGGTATGCGCAGGAGATGGAGAAGTACGGCCTCGACGCCCCGCCGGCCGCACCGCCGCGGGGCGACGTCGCGATCCAGAACGCCTTCAAGCGCCAGTACCAGCGCGTGGCATACGGCCTCGCCACACCCCGGGAGTCCGCGCGTGAACTCATCGACGAGGCGAACAGGGAGCTGAGGTCATGAGCGCGGTCTCGACCGACACACCCGCGTCCACCGACCGGACGACGCCCCCGAAGCCGCCGGAGAAGCGGCGCCGCCAGGTACGCGAGAAGCAGTGGCCCGCCTATGTGTTCCTCTCACCGTGGATGATCGGCGCGGGCATCCTGACCCTCGTGCCGATGGCCGTGTCCCTGTACCTGTCCTTCACCGACTACAACCTCTTCGACGCGCCGCGATGGGTCGGCCTGCGCAACTACACCGAGATGCTCACCGAAGACCCGCGGTACTGGCGTTCGGTGGGAACCACCCTGCTGTACGTCGTGGTCGCCGTCCCGCTGAAACTGGCCCTGGCCCTCGGTGTGGCGATGCTGCTGAAGAACCTCGGCCGGGGCCGTGCCTTCTACCGCTCCGCGTTCTACGCGCCTTCCCTGCTCGGGGCGAGCATGTCCATCGCCCTGGTGTGGAAGGCCCTGTTCAACGACGGCGGCTCGGTCGACGGCGTGCTGGGCGCGATCGGCATCGACCTCGGCGGCTGGGTCGGCAACCCCGACCTGGCGGTGTTCGCCGTCGTGCTGCTCACCGTGTGGCAGTTCGGCGCACCCATGGTGATCTTCCTGGCCGGTCTGCAGCAGATCTCACCCGACCTCTACGAGGCGGCGGCGCTCGACGGGGCCGGCCGGTGGCGGCAGTTCGTCTCCGTCACCGTGCCGATGCTCTCCCCGGTCGTCTTCTTCAACCTGGTCCTCGAGACCATCCAGTCCTTCCAGGTCTTCACGCCCGCCTTCGCCATCAGCGGCGGCGACGGCGGACCGGCGGACTCGACCATGTTCTACACGCTCTACCTGTACGAGCGCGGCTTCACCGCCTCCCACATGGGCTACGCGTCGGCGATGGCCTGGCTGCTGCTCATCGCCATCGGCCTGGTCACCCTGATCCTGTTCCGGACCTCCCGGTCCTGGGTCTTCTACGCGGACGAGGAGGGACGATGAACTTCGCCACGAAGCGGTGGCTGCCGCACACGGCCGCGGCAGTGAGCCTTCTCGTCCTGCTGTATCCCCTGGCCTGGCTGCTCGCCACGTCACTCAAGCCGGTCGACGAGGTGGTCACCAGCCTCGACCTGTGGCCGAGCCACCTGGAGTGGTCCAACTACACGACCGCCCTCGACGGTGTGTCGGGCGTCTCCGTCACCAGGCTGCTCGGCAACACCCTGGTGATCGCGGGCGGCGCCGTCCTCGGCAACGTCCTGTCCTGCTCGCTTGCCGCCTACGCCTTCGCCCGGATGCGCTTCCGTATGCGCAAGGGGATGTTCGCCTTCATGGTGGCGACGCTGATGCTGCCGCACCACGTCGTGCTGATCCCGCAGTACATCGTCTTCAACCAGCTAGGCCTGGTGGACACCTACTGGCCGCTGATCCTGCCCAAGTTCCTTGCCACCGAGGCGTTCTTCGTCTTCCTCATCGTGCAGTTCATGCGCGGGCTTCCCCGTGAGCTGGAGGAGTCCGCCCGCATCGACGGGTGCGGTCCCTTCCGCACCTTCTGGTCGATCACTCTGCCGCTGAGCCGGCCCGCGCTGATCACCACGGCCATCTTCACGTTCATCTGGACGTGGAACGACTTCTTCACCCAGATGATCTACCTGTTCGCGCCGGAGAAATTCACCATCACCCTGGCCCTGCGCAGCTTCGTCGACCAGTCCAGCACCTCCGCGTACGGACCGATGTTCGCCATGTCGGTGATCTCCGTACTCCCGATCGTGCTGTTCTTCTTCGTGTTCCAGCGCTACCTGGTGCAGGGCATGGCCACCTCCGGGCTGAAGGGCTGAACCACCGTGTCCCACGCACCCACCGTGCCGCACCGCGACCGCCGGGAGCCCGGCGAGGTCTTCGGATCCGGCTTCAGCCTCTTCGCCGACATGCTGCTCGTCGGACTGCTCACGAGCCTCGCCTGCCTGCCGGTCGTCACCGCCCCGGCCGCATTCGCCGCGGCGTCGGGAAGCCTGCGCCGGACCGCGCACGACGGCCTGCCGGTCGGTTTCGGGGCGTACGCCGGACGGCTCCGGGCACACCTGTCCCTCCGCACGCTCGCCGCCGGACTGCTGGTGCCCGTACTCGTCCTGCTCCTCTTGATCGACGCCGCCCTGGTCCGCAGCGAGCTGCCCGGGGCACCCGTCGTGGCACCCGCCCTGGCCCTGCTCGCCCTCGCGGCTGCCGTCGTCGGGCTGCGCGCCACCGCGCTCCGGGCCCCGCACCGGCTGTCCGTACGCGAGGGACTCGTCCGCTCCGCCGCCGACCCGGGAGGCGCCCTCCTGCTGGCCGCAGCCGTGCTGCTCGCGGCGCTCCTCGCGTGGTCGATGCCCCTGTTGATCCCGCTGCTGCCCGGGCCGCTGGCGTTCGCCGCCACCGTGGTGGACATCCGCTCCACCGCCGCCGTTCACCGACACCGAACAGGAGACCAACGGCCTCCTCACGGCCGACCGCCGGCCGAAGATCCCGCTCCAGGGCCTCCGGTCGATCCTCCGTCAACTCCCTTGCGCGCACCGGCGAAGTCCACGGAATCCGCCCCGGCCAGCGGGCGACCGGCCTTCCAGTAGACGGTGTAGTTGTGGCCGTGCGCATCGTGGAACGGGCCCAGGCCGACCGTGGAGCCGTCGGCGACGGCGGTGAACGCGAGCGAACTGCCGCCGGTCCGTGTGACCGAGGCAGTGTCGAGCACCGGGAGGGAACCGAGTGAGCGGTCGCCGTAGTCACCGGAGAGGACCGTCGGACCGTACGTGACCGCCACGACGTCGGGGTCGTCGGCGGCCGCCCGCAGGACGACCCGCATGGGCAGGCGGACGGTGACCGTGTCGCCGGCAGCCCAGGAACGGGTCACGGTCGCGTAGCTTCCGGGCGTGGTGGCGATGTCCTGGGCCACGCCGTTGACAGCGACCGTGGCCCCCGATGTCCAGCCCGGGATGCGGATGCGCATCGCCCAGGTACCGGCGGCGTCGCCGGTTATCCGCAGGGTCGTGGTGTCGCCGACCGGGAACGACGTGCTCTGGGTGACGGTGATCCCACGCTGCGTCCAGGTGAGCACCGACGGCACGAACAGGTTCACGATCAGTGTGGTGTCACGGTGGAAGTAGACGGAGTCCATGAGCCTGGTGTGCATTTCCAGGCCCGTGCCCTGGCAGCACCAGAAGGAGTCGTAGTCGGTGCTCCAGGTGCCGCCGCCCCAGGCCGGTCCCACACCACGCCGGCCTCCCGGTTCGAGCGGGGTGAAGTAGGTGACGTGGCCGTGGCGGTCGGCCGGGTCCTGCTGCCCGATCATCTGGTTGAGCCACGCCTGCTCGTAGAAGTCGAACAGGGCCGCCCTGTCCGGGTCCAGCGTGAACAGTTCACGGGTGAGGGTGAGCATGTTGAACGTGTTGCAGCTTTCGCACGTGTCCCGCTTCAGGTACGCGGCGATGGCGTTCGGCGCGCGGAAGTGCTCCGCCTGGCTGTTGCCGCCGATCGCGTACGTGTGCGTGCCGACGCAGGCGTTCCAGGCGTTGGTGGCGATGTCCCGGTAGCGCGTGGTCCCCGTGGCCCCGTACTCGCGTGCCGCTCCGATCCACTTCGGTACCTGGGTGTTGGCGTGCAGTCCGTCGAGCCGGTCCTGGCCGGCGGCCAGTGGGTCGAACACGGCGGCGTGGTCGAAGCGCCGGGCGACGGCGAGCCACCGTGTGTCGCCGGTCTGGAGGTAGAGATCGGTGAGCACGGTGTTCATGCCGCCGAACTCGGTCTCCAGCATGGTCTGCATCTGCCCGCCGCTGAGCCGGGCCGTGCGCCGGTCGACCCAGCCGGCCAATGCCAGCAGCACGTCCCGGGCCTGGGTGCTGCCGATGTGCCGCCACACGTCCAGCAGGCCGGTGAGCGTCTTGTGGATCGTGTAGTACGGCACGTTGCCGTTGTCCAGGGTCCGCTCCTCGAGGGCGGTGAACTCCGACTCCGGGTAGCCGGAGAGATATCCGGCGCCGAACCCGGCGGCCTTGTTGTTGGCCTGGCACCTGGCCAGTTCCGCGACCATGTGGACCGCCTTGTCCCGGCAGGCGGTGTCCCCGGTGACGGCGTACAACTGCGCCCAGGCCGTCAGGAAATGGCCCTGGATGTGGGTGCGGAAGGGGAACGTGGGAGCGTCCCAGCCGCCGGTGGCAGCCGCTCCACGGGTGGACAGCCCGTGATTGGCACGGAAGTTGTACAGCAGCCGGTCGGGGTCGACGAACTGGAGGTAGGCGCGGGTGCGGTTCTGGTTGTCCAGCCACCGGCTCTCGGCCAGACGGACCTGACCGAGAGCGAAGGGGGAGGCGGACACCCCGATGCCGGCCACGCGCGGGGGAACGGCAGCTCCGGCGGGAGAGTTGCCGACCAGGGGCCCGGCGGCGGAGACGACGGCGGTGGCCCCTGCCGTCCGGAGGAGGTGCCGTCTGCTGATGGAGGGGGACATCGTGCGGCCCTTTCCGTGGTCGGGGGAGCGCCTGCCTTGCGTTCGTGATGTCGAACACTGTTCGTCAAGCCGCCGGAACCCTAGGGGGGCCGTCCCCAAGCGTCAATGCCGCCGACAGCGCTCAGGCTCACGCGTCCCGGCCGAGCCAGGCGAAGGCGGCGACGGTGAGCGCGGTGATGCCGGTGTCCAGGGTGGGCTGGAGGACGGGAGCGAAGGCGGGGGAGTGGTTGACGGGGATGTCCTGCGCGACGGTGCCTCGCTCGTCTGCTGCCCGGTACGTGTCCGGGTCGATACCGCCGATACCCCAGTAGGCGAAGGGGGCGCCCAGTGCCTGCGGGATGCGGCTGAAGTCCTCGCTGGCGGTCTGGAGGTCGATGGTGTGTGCTTCGTCGCCGAAGTGGGCGCGGTCGACGCGGTCGGCGACATCGGGGTCGTTGACGGTCGGGGGGAACGCGTTGAGCCGCTCGATGAGGGGCTCCTCGGGCGCGTTCGACGCGGCCGCCTCGGCGTTGACGCAGCGCCGGACCGCTTCCAGGACCTGCTTGCGCGTGGCGTCGTCGTAGGTGCGGACGTTGAGCTCGATGACGGCGGTGTCCGGGATGACGTTGGGGCTCGCGCCGGCCTTGATGCTGCCGACGGTGAGTACGGCAGGTGTGGTGGCGGCCAGTTCGCGCGAGACGACGGTCTGCAGGCGCACCACGCACATGGCCGCCATGACGACGGGGTCGACGGCGGCCTGCGGCATGGAGCCGTGGGCACCGCGCCCGTACAGGGTGATGCGCAGACTGTCCGCTGCCGACAGGAACGATCCCCGCCTCACTCCGACGTATCCGGCCGGGTAGGGGAGGACGTGCTGGGCGAGAGCGACGTCCGGCCGGGGAACACGATCGGCCAGACCGCCGTCCACCATGGCGTCCGCACCGTCGCCGTTCTCCTCCGAGGGCTGGAAGAGCGCGATGACGGTGCCCTGCCAGGCGTCCCTGCCCGAGGCCATGAGCTGTGCGAAGCCGAGCAGGCAGGTGACGTGCACGTCGTGGCCGCAGGCGTGCATGACCGGACGCTCCTGCTCGTCGTCCCCGGTCACGGTGACGGTCGACGCGTACGGCAGCCCGGTGGCCTCCCGGACCGGCAGGGCGTCCATGTCCGCGCGCAGCAGCACCGTCGGGCCGTCGCCGTTGGACAGGACGCCGACGACACCCGTGGTGCCGATGTTCTCCGTCACCTCGTACCCACAGCCCCGCAGGAGTTCCGCCGCGCGCGAGGCGGTGCGGTGCTCCTCGTTGCCGAGTTCAGGGTGGGCGTGCAGGTCCTTGTAGAAGTCCTCGGCGGCCCGGCGGATACCGGGGAGACCGGACAGGACGCGGTCGAGCGGCGCTGACATGGGATTCTTCCTTCCTCGTGGGCGTCGGCCCGTAGCCGTACCCCAGGGAGTTCTGTCGCGCACCGCGTTCAGGGCGGTACGCGGTTCCAGCGAGAGCCCTACCGGCAGGTACCAGCCCCGCCGGTGGGCGAGCAGCCTGAAGACGAGGGCCAGGAGCACACCGCAGACGATGCCCAGGGTGGGCCGGTTCAGGTCTGCGCAGATCACATAGACCCCGGCCACCGCGACGGCCACCGTGGCGTACAGGCCGTTGCCTCCGAAGACCTCCGGCACCCGCCGCAGCAGCAGGTCACGCACGGCTCCGCCGCCGACCGCCGTGATGGTGCCGAGGAGGACGGCGGGCAGCCAGCCGAGACCGGCGGCCAGTGTCTTCTGCGCACCGGCCACGGACCAGAAGCCGATGACAGCGGCGTCCAGGGCGGTGAATGCCCTGGCCCACTGGTCCTGGTCCAAGGAGAGGACGAAGGCGAGGAGGGCGCCCGCGAACGCGGTGGGCAGGTAGGCGGCGTCCGTGAGGGCCACGGGGGTGCCGTGCTGGAGCAGCGTGTCGCGGATCAGGCCGCCACCCAGCCCGGACACGGTGCCGACGACCAGATATCCGAACAGGTCCAGCCCCTCGTGCCTCGCGACGACGCCGCCGAGCAGTGCGCAGATGAAGACACCGGCCAGGTCGAGCCAGCGGGTCACCGTGTCGACCTGGTCCGGTGACAGCCAGTGGCCCATGTCGTCGTTCCCATCCTGCGAGCGGCCGGTGACCTCCGGCGCGCGGCGCGTACCGCGAAGAAGGGCCGTGCACGAGCCCTTCCCCCGAGCACCCGCATCCTCCTGGGTCCGGCGGAGACATCGCCCGAATGCCGGACCCACGTGCGTCGGTCTGTGAGTCGGCCCATAGGTCCCAGGTCACATACGAGACGCGGTAGTAGCAGCCGGTTCCCAGGTCTCGGTGTCCGGGCGCACCGTTCGCACCTCCGGCCCCGGACTACGTAAACGCCTAGTAGCCCGGGTCGTTGCCGTCGTCGCGGCGTGCCGCTAATCATGGTTCGAGCCCCGGGGAGCTGACGCCCCGGACCGGTGGATCGCGGCATTCCGTTACGGACTCCGCCGCGCGTCTCCGCTCCGGACTCCGGCCCCGGGACGTCCCTGACATCAGCGCAAGGAGAGTGTTTTATCCGTACGTCCGCTCAGTCCCTGGCCCCCACCGCCCGTACCGCCCGGATCCGCAGGTTCGCGGTCTCCGGACTGTGCGCGGCAGGAGCCGCAGCAGCCGCTCTGACCCTCGCCCCGTCCCCCGCGCACGCCTCCGAGCCGGCCTCGCACAGCGTGGCCGCGTCGGCCGGCGTCTCGGCCGCCGGAGTCGCCGCGCAGGCGGACGCCATCGGTGAGAAGGCAGACAAGGCGGCTGCCGACAAGGACAACCTGGACAGCTGGATCCGGGAATCCCTCAAGATCATGGACGCCAAGGGGATCCCGGGCAGCTACGAGGGTCTGCACAGCAACATCATGCGTGAGTCCGGCGGCGACCCCGAGGCATCCAACGACTGGGACGTCAACGCGCAGAACGGCACGCCCTCCAAGGGCCTGCTGCAGGTCATCCAGCCGACCTTCGACGCCTATCACGTCTCGGGCACCCCGAAGGACCTGACCGACCCGGTCGCCAACATCACCGCGGCCGCCAACTACGCGGCCGACAAGTACGGCTCCATCGACAACGTCGACTCCGCCTACTGAGGCACGAGCCACACACGGCACGGCCACACCCCTCCCGGGGTGTGGCCGTGCCGCTTGTCATCCACCGGGCGTCACCAGGGCGACTGGCCCGCAAGGTCGCCGTCCAAGCCGTCGAGCAGCGAGATCTGTACGCGCACCCGCTTGCCCACAGGCTCGCGGCGCACCTCGAAGCTCTGGCAGACCGCGAGAACGATCTCCAGGCCGTGCTGCCCCGCCCGTGAGGGGTCGCCCTGCACAGCGCTGGGGAGCACGGAGCCCGAGTCCCACATCGTGATGGTCAGCATGCTGCCGTCCACCTCGAGATCCAGCAGGCACGGGCCCGGCGCGTACTTGCAGACATTCGTGGCGAGCTCGCTCACCACCAGCTGCGAGACCTCCATGGCCCGCGCGGGCACGTCCACACCTCGCAGGGTCCGTGCATCGGACAGAAACTCCCGAACGAAACCACGAGCACGGGAAATCTCCCCGGACTCCATGTCGTACGCGGCGCTACCTGCCACGACGCCCGCGTCGCCCTGCGTCCTGTCCTGCTCGGTCCCGCACCTCGTCGCCAGCCGTTCCATGCCAGTTCCCCCGTTCGTCAGCTGCACCACGCAGCTCAGTACACCGCCCGCCTACCCCCCGTCACGGATTTCAGGCCCGGAGAAATCACGGGAGACAGAACCGGTGTCAGTCGGTGAGACCCAGCGCGCCCGCCGCCTGGATCGCCAGCCAGACCTCGGCCAGCGCGCCCGTCGATGTCAGATCTCGTTGTGAGAGAGCACCGAAGCGGCGCAGCCGGTACGCAAGGGTGTTCGGGTGGATGTGCAGCGCCGCCGCGGCCGTCTCCGTACGGCGGTCGCGCTCCATCCAGGTGCGGGCCGAGACCAGCAGATGCGAGTCGTGGGCCTCGTCGTACCGCAGGACCTCGCCGAGCACATGCTCGACCAGGGCGGTCAGGACAGCGGGGTCGTCGGGCAGCCACCGGCCCGTCGAGTCGTCGCCGTACCGGACGACCGGGCGGCCCGACTCCACGGCCTTCGAGACGGCCCAGAGCGCCTCGCGCTCGGCGACCTTCAGCGCGACGCCCGGCGCGAAAGGACGGCTCATCCCGGCCGCCACGGCCGGCAGCCCACCGACGGCCTCCGCCAGGTCCGGCGCTCCCAGGACGTAGCGGTCCTCGCCCCAGGTGAGCAGCAGATGAGGGTGACCCTCCAGGCAGCTCAGCAGCGCCTCGTCAGTGGCGCGGCGGACCACGAACAGCACGGCGTCGCCCTCGATCGCATGCCGGGCGAGCCGACGGCGGGCCGCTTCCGGGTCGAGGACCTCCTGCAACAGCTCGGCCAGGGTCTCCGCCCCCTCGCGGCGCAGCACCTCGCGCTCGTTGCGCACCATGGCCAGCCGCAGCGCCGCCACCGTGGCGATGTGCTGGACCACGGCGAGGCCCGCCGGCTGGGCGCCCTGGCGCTCGTACGCGACGAGGAAGCCCGCCGGCCCGCCGGGCGCGGGCACCGGGATGACGAAGCCGCCGGGCATCGTGGGCGGGGCGTCGACGGACGCGGGCAGGACACCGGGGTCCGGGGTGGGGACGCCCGGCAGGAGCGGGCGGCCCTGCGGCGTGCAGAGGTAGATGTCGTAGCCCGACAGGCCTTCGAGACGGCGCAGGAGCGCCGGGGTGTCGAGGTCCTCGGCGACCAGCCAGCGCAGGGAGCCGAAGACCTGGAGCTGCGCCCCCAGCCGGTGCCGGGCGTCCTCCTGGACCGAAGCCGCGATCTCCTGGGCGACAGCGATGAAGGGGACGGCGAGCGGGACTTCGAGGACCGGGAAGCCGCGTTCCTCGGCTGCCTCGAAGAGCGCGTCGTGGAGGGGCGGCATGTGCAGCTGGGCCGAGAGCGCGAGAGCGGATACACCCGCGTCGTCCAGCCGCTCCAGATAGGCGCGTTGCCCGGCCGCACTGCGGGGGACCGCCAGACCGGCCGTCATGATCACCTCGGCGCCCAGCAGCCAGGGCGTCGGGTCGGCGAGCTCGCTGGCGTGCGCCCACGACACGGACCGGCCCAGGCCGCCGCTGCCGGCCTTCACCGAGAGCTGGAGCGCCGGGAAGGAGAGCAGATCCTCGACGGTGAGTTTGTTGCCGGCCACAGTCGGCAGCCTACATCTTTGTGCTGAACACAGTTGTCGCTGATCATCTGCGGGCCACAGACTGCTGGGACGCCCCGACGCATGAACGGAAGGTGGAGCGTCCGTGACGACCTCGATCACCGAAATCGAGACCTATGGTGTCGAGCGGATCCCGGACGAGGACCGCACGGCCCGCCCGGTCGATCTGTTCCGGCTCGCCTTCGGCGGTGCCAACACCTTCGCGACCTGTGTGCTGGGCGCCTTCCCGATCCTCTTCGGCCTCTCCTTCTGGCAGGGCCTCGCCGCGACCGTTCTCGGCCTCGTCGCGGGTGCGCTGCTGCTCGCCCCGATGGCGTTGTTCGGACCGGCCAACGGCACCAACAACGCCGTCTCCTCCTCCGCGCACCTGGGCGTACACGGCAGGGTCGTCGGCTCGTTCCTCTCCCTGCTCACGGCGATCGCCTTCTTCTCGATCTCGGTGTGGTCCTCGGGGGACGCACTCGTCGGAGGCGCGCACCGTCTCGTCGACCTCCCCGAATCGGATCTCACGTACGGCGTCGCGTACGCGGTCTTCGCCGGACTCGTGCTGGTCGTCTGCGTCTACGGCTTCCGTTTCATGCTGCTGGTCAACAAGATCGCGGTGCTGGCCGCGTCGTCCCTCTTCGTCCTCGGCGCGTTCGCCTTCGCCGGAGACTTCGACCCCGGTTACGCGGGAGCCTTCGCCTCGACCGCAGACCCACTGTTCTGGCCGTCGTTCATCGGCGCCGCGCTGATCGTGCTCTCCAACCCGGTCTCCTTCGGCGCGTTCCTCGGCGACTGGTCCCGCTACATACCGGCCGGGGCCCCGCGCCGCCGGGTGATGGGGGCCGCCTTCCTCGCCCAGATCGCCACCCTGCTGCCGTTCCTCTTCGGCCTGGCCACCGCGTCGATCATCGCGTCGAAGGCCGCGAAGTACGTCGACCCCGCGGCCCCCAACTACGTGGGCGGGCTGCTCGCGATCTCGCCCGGCTGGTACTTCCTGCCGCTCTGCCTGATCGCGCTGATCGGCGGCCTCTCCACCGGTACGACGGCCCTCTACGGCACGGGCCTCGACTTCTCCAGCGTCTTCACGCGCTTCAGCCGCGTCCAGGCCACCTTCTTCATCGGCGTCCTGTCCATCGCGTTCATCTTCGTCGGCCGCTTCGCGCTCAATCTCGCGCAGTCCATCTCCACCTTCGCGACGCTGATCATCACCTGTACCGCACCGTGGATGATCGTGATGGCGCTGGGCTACGTCACTCGCCGCGGCTGGTACGACGCCGAGGCGCTCCAGGTCTTCAACCGCCGTCAGCGCGGCGGCCGTTACTGGTTCACGCACGGCTGGAACTGGCGTGGCCTGTCCACCTGGCTCGTCTCGGCCGTCGTGGCGCTCCTCTTCACCAACCTGCCCGGCCAGTTCGTCGGCTCGCTCGGTGACCTCGCCAACGGCACGGACATCTCCCTGCCGGTGGGCCTCGCCCTCGCCACCGTCCTTTACCTCGCACTGCTCGCCCTGTTCCCCGAACCGCGTGCCGTGTACGGACCGGACGGACCCCGCTTCGTCCGGGCCTCGGACTCCCCGGTGCCTCCGATCACCGGCGGCGCGGAGGGCCCCGCCACCGAACCCGCAACGGCCCACTGACTCCTCCGCCGGACGCGCCCCCGTCCTCGCCCGCGCCGAGGACGGCCGCCGTCCACGCACACCTTTCCGCCCGCACCACCGCCTGACCGGGAGAGACCTCCATGAGCACCACGTTCCGCAACTACATCGACGGTGCGTTCGCCGACGCCTCGGACGGCCGTACGCTCGATGTGGTGGACCCCACCACGGGCGACGTCTACGCGACTTCCCCCCTCTCGGGGGCGGCCGACGTCGACGCGGCGATGGCGGCCGCGGCCGCCGCGTTCCCCGTCTGGCGCGACACCACACCGTCCGTGCGCCAGCGCGCGCTGCTGAAGATCGCCGACGCGATGGAGGCACGGGCGGACGACCTGGTCGCCGCGGAGAGCCGGGACACCGGCAAGCCGCTCCACCTCACGGGCAGCGAGGAAGTCGCCCCCGCCATCGACCAGGTGCGCTTCTTCGCGGGTGCCGCCCGGCTGCTCGAAGGCCGTTCGGCCGGCGAGTACATGGAGGGCCTCACCTCCATCATCCGCCGTGAGCCGGTGGGCGTCTGCGCCCAGGTCGCGCCCTGGAACTACCCCCTGCTGATGGCGGTGTGGAAGTTCGCGCCCGCGCTCGCCGCGGGCAACGCGGTGGTCCTCAAGCCCTCGGACACCACCCCGGCGTCCACGGTGCTGATGGCTGAGATCATCGGCGGTGTCCTGACAGAGCTGGAGCTCCCCACCGGAATCTTCAACGTGGTCTGCGGTGACCGTGACACCGGCCGGCTGATGGTGGAGCACCCGACCCCGGCGATGGCCTCCATCACCGGCTCGGTGCGGGCCGGCATCCAGGTCGCCGAGAGCGCGTCCAAGGACGTCAAGCGTGTCCACCTGGAGCTGGGCGGCAAGGCTCCCGCCGTGATCTTCGAGGACGCCGACCTGGCGAAGGCGGTCGAGGACCTGGTGGTCGGCGGCTTCTTCAACGCCGGTCAGGACTGCACGGCCGCCACCCGCGTCCTCGTCCACGAGTCCGTCCACGACGAGTTCGTCACCGCCCTCGCCAAGGCGGCGGCCGACACGAGGACCGGGCTCCCGGACGACGAGGACGTGCTGTACGGGCCCCTCAACAACGCGGGTCAGCTCGCCCAGGTCAGCGGGTTCATCGAGCGCCTGCCCGAGCACGCCAGGATCGAGGCGGGCGGCCACCGGGTCGGCGACAAGGGCTACTTCTACGCCCCGACGGTCGTCTCGGGCCTCCGCCAGGACGACGAGATCGTCCAGCAGGAGGTCTTCGGACCGGTCATGACCGTCCAGTCGTTCACGGACGAGGCCCAGGCCGTCGAGTACGCCAACGGCGTGGATTACGCCCTGGCCTCCTCGGTGTGGACCAAGGACCACGCGCGGGCGATGCGGATGTCGAAGAAGCTCGACTTCGGCTGTGTCTGGATCAACACCCACATGGCACTCGTCGCCGAGATGCCGCACGGCGGGTTCAAGAAGTCCGGCTACGGCAAGGACCTCTCCGCGTACGGCTTCGAGGACTACACCCGGATCAAGCACGTCATGACGTCGCTCTGACATCCGGGAGCCTGCCGCCCGGAACGGTACGACCGAGCCGGGCGGCAGGACGGGGGCCCGGAGCGCAGGCTCTTCCCCCTCACTCCCGGATCCACCGCCTCAGCGCATCGACCGTGGTCTCGGGCGACGTGTTGAAGCACAGCCGGATCCCGGGCGCCGCCTCGGCCAGGACGTTGACCAGCCGCTCGAACAGCAGGGTGTTCTCCGGCGCCATGCGTATGCCACCGCCGATCATCGCCAAACCGAACGCATGTTCCTGGAGACGCTTCCGGACGGTCGCCTCGGCGCGGTCCGGAGAGGTGTCGATCAGGCACGGGACGGCATCGAACCCCGCCGCACGCAGCGCCGTGTTCCCGGCCGCGATCCGGGCGGTGAGCGCTGCCTCGTCGAGACCGTCGGGCATCCGGGTGTGGTCGAGCGCACTCGGATGCAGTCCGATGGACAGCACCTTCGTGTTCCTCGGCAGGGGTGTTGACGTCGTCGGCCGTCCCATGGGCGGTGCCCTCTCTGCTCGCGTCGCGGTGAACTCGCCCTCGTGTCACGTAAGTACACATCAACCTCGTCCCCATGTGCCCGAACACCCGCCCGGCGGCACGGGGTGGTTCTACCATCGGGGTCCATGAGGGCTCCCGACTGCTACGCGTGCGGCAGAGAAGCACAGTTCGGCGAACTCCCACCACGCGAGCGCGTCGCGTCCGACGAGCACTGGCGGGTGGCCCACGCCTTCGACACGGCACTGCCCGGCTGGCTGGTGCTCCTGCCCCGCCGTCATGTCACCGCCGTCCACGACCTCACAGACGCCGAGGCAGCCGCCCTGGGGACATGGCAGGTCAGGCTCTCCCGGGCTCTCCGGAGCGTGACCGGCTGCGCCAAGACCTACGTCGTCCAGTTCGCCGAAGCCGAAGGTTTCGCCCACGCGCACTTCCACATCGTGCCGCGCATGACGGACCTGCCTCCCGAGCAACGAGGGCCGGGCGTCTTCCGGCTGCTCGGCCGACCGGAGCCCGAGCGGGTAACGGCTGACCGGGCTGACGACTTGGCCCGCTCCCTCCGAGCCCGGCTGGAGGAGGGCCCGCGGGAGCCACAGTGAGGCCGGGGGCGGCCGCGCCCGGACCGTGAGCGTCCTTGCAGGCCCTCGCGGCAGCGCACTAGCGTTGCCGGTGTGAATCTCTTCTCACGCTCGTGGGCGGCATTGCGCACGGTGGTCGCCGAACTCCCGGACGAGGACTTCTCACAGCCGTCCGGCTGCGCCGGGTGGCTCGTGCGGGACCTGGTGTGCCATCTGGTCATCGACGCCCAGGACGTCCTGATCACCCTCGCGACTCCGGCCGCTACGGAGCCGACCCGGGACGCGGTCAGCTACTGGGAGATCACCGGGACTCCGCCGAGCGGCGACGATCCGCTCGACGCGCTGACCGTGAGGCTGGCCGCCGCGTACGAGCAGCCCTCGCTGCTGAAGTTCCACCTGGACGACGTGGGATCCGCGGCCGGCCGTGCCGCCGGACTCGCCGCCCCCGGCCTCCGGGTCGGCACCCGCGGGGAGGTCATGAGCGTGGGCGACTACCTCACCACGTACGTCCTGGAGTGGACGCTGCACCACCTCGATCTCGCCGCGCACCTCCCCGATGTCCCGGAAGCACCCGCGGAAGGCCTCGCCCGCTCCCGTCAGTTGCTGGAGGAGATCGCCGGTAGCGCCTTCCCCGCCTCCCTCTCCGACAAGGACGCGCTGCTGGTCGGCACCGGACGGCGTCCCCCGACCGACGCGGAGAAGGCCGACCTGGGCGAACTCGCCGCGAGACTCCCGTTCGTCCTCGGCTGACCATACGGCCGCCCGCCCGGACAGCACTCGACGGCAGCACTCGATGACAGCACGGGAGCATGCTCATCGTCATCGGTGGACTGCCCGGAACCGGAAAGACCACGCTCGCGCGACTCCTCGCCTCACGGATCGGTGCGGTCCACCTGCGGATCGACACCATCGAGCAGGCGTGCGTCCACTCGGGCCCGGCCCCGCGCCCCCGGACCGGGACGAGCACCGGCACCGGGTGACCTCGCAGTCCGTCGACATCCCCGGCCTGAACCGCCCGATTGGCAGCAGGTCCTCGACCACGACCACGAGCCGTGGAACGGGGACCACATCGTCGTCGACACCGCGGGGGAGCGGCCGCAGGAGTCGTTGGACTCACTCCTGCGTCACCTCACCGCCTGCGGGCAGTAGGCGGCCCGAGGCGTGACACCCGCCGCGGCGGTCTCGTGGTTCCGGGTTCCGGACCGCCGGCAGGGCATGCTGGTGGCCGTGGCCACGGCGCTTCCCGTGGGCCTGCCGCGGTGCCGGACCAGGGACGCGCGACGTCCGCCGTCCCGTGACGTACGAGGGAAACCACATGGCGGACGACCGGCTGTCAGGACTGCCGCCCGAGCAGGCCGCGGGTGCGTCGGCGGACCGGCTCAAGGAGCGTATCTACGCGACGATCACGATGATCGCCGTGGTGGTCGGCCTGTCCCTGGGCGAAGCCGGCACCACAGGCGCCCTGGCCACGGTGCTGACGACCGCTCTGGGGCTGTGGCTCGCGGCCTTCGTCGCCGACCAGCAGGCGCACCGCACGGTCCACCGTCACCTCGCGACGGGCCACGACCTGCGGCGCATGCTGTACGTCAGCAGCCCGCTGCTGTCCTGCGCGGTCGGCCCGGCTGTGATGATCACCCTCGCGGCGTTGGACGTCCTGTCCCTGTCCGCCGCCCTGACGACGGCCGCCGGAGTGGGCATCGCCTCACTCTTCGCCTGGGGGTGCGCGGGAGGGCTGCGCATGGGAGGCGGTGTTCTGCCGGCCGTGCTGGCGGGTCTGGCCGACGCGGTGATCGGTGTCGCGGTCGCGCTGGTGAAGGCGGCCGCCGGGCACTGACGGGGCGGAGACGGCGCGGGCGCGCCTTCGCGCTCGCTACAGCCGCATGTCGTGGCCGATTCGGCCGGTCTCCCGCGATTCCGGCACGTACAGGAACTCCGCGTGCGGGGCGTGGGACGTCGCCGACACGATGAGCGTGTGACTCCCCGCCCGGAGCCCGTCGACGAGGTACCGGCCCGACCGCACCGGCCCTGCCGCGACCCGCTTCCCCCGTGCGTCGATCACGGTGATCCATCCCGCACACCCCGCTGGATGCGCTGCGCACCGGACGGTGCCCGCGACGGTCACTCCGGCTGTCTCCGTGTCGGTCACCGGGCCCGGCCCCGGGGCCGTCCGAGGTGCGTCAGTGGCCGTGGCGGTGCGAGTGGCGTTCCCCGGAGCGACCGCTGCCCGTGTCGCCGGCCGCAGGGACCACTCCGCCACGAGCGCCCGAGTACGGCGTTCCATCGGTGAACCCGCCGTGGTCCCGGGAGCGTTGTCGTGCACGGCGAGCCCGCACCGCTCCGCGTAGCCGGCGAGCGTCTCGTCGAGTGCGGAGAGCTCCCGCAGCGTCGTGCGGATGCGCGACGCCCGTGGTCCGGGCGGTGCCTTGTCCAGGTCCGCCCTCAACTCCCGTACCAGTGGGCCCACCCGCTGCCAGCCCCCCTCGGGCTCACCGGTCGTCAGCGAGCGGTCGAGGGCACGCAGTGAACAGCTCAGCGTCGTGGTGATGCGGGCGAACCGTTCGGCCGGCCCCGGGGCCAGGTCGATGTCGATGTCCGCAGCCGCCGCGAGGGCGCGGGCATGGCCCGTCGCCGTGGTGAGCAGCGCGGTGCGGTTGTCCGCGTCACGCCCCCGCAGACCGCGTGGCATCCGGACCAGCGGACGGGCCAGGCTCAGGACCTCGAACAGGGCGGAGTCCACCCCGCGGGCGGCTCCACGGAGCCGTACGGGGGCATCGGGGTCCTCCCAGCGCAGGGCGAGCTGGGAGACGAGGGTGTCGACGGCGGACACGTAGCCGCGCTCCGCCTCCCGCGTGATCCTGCGGCTCGACAACGGGAAGATCAGTGCGGCACACGCGGTGGCGACGAGTATCCCGAGGCCGTTGTCCAGCAGTCGCTCGCCGAGCAGGTGGTCCATCCCGCCGTAGGGCGTCGTCAGTCCGTACAACTGCACCAGCGCGACGACGAGCCCGACGACCCAGAGGGCGTAGGCGCGCTGCATCCCCCAGGCCCCGAGGGTAAGGCCCGCCACGATGACCGTCAGCGTCCCGTAGACGTGGCCGTGGCCCAGGAGATGGAGCAGGGCGATGCCGAGCACGGCGCCGATCACCGTGCCCGCCATACGGTGGCCGAACTTGCGCAGCCGCTCGTGCGTCGTGTTCGTGCCGAAGAGGGTGATCATCACACCGACGAGACCCCAGTAGAAGCGCTGCGGGTCGATCGCGTCGGTGATCGGGCAGACGATGGCGGCGGCCACCCCCGCGTGCAGTGGTGCGCGTACGAAGGGGACGGCGCGCCGCCAGCTCTTCTCCGTGCGCGCGGCGAGCACGCGCTGTGTCGCGCCCGCCGACCCGGCGGGGCGGTTGCGCTCCAGGGCCACGGTCGGCTGGAAGGGGACCTGCGCAGGGGATTCCGGGGAGTTCCAGCCCAGCGCGAGCCAGCGGGAGAGCGATCCGGCCAGCGAGTCGAGGAGATGGGCCACGCGACGGGCGAGCTCGACGGTCTGCGCCCGGCTGTCGCCCGTGTCGGGGTGCTCGCGCACGCGGTCGGCCTGGCGGCGGATGCGTTCGGCGGCCGGACGCAGGCCCTGCGCGCTGCCGAGGGGCGTGTCCCGTGCGATGACGAGGCCGACGGCCATCGCCTCGCGCAGGTGCGGCGGTACGTCGAGGCGGGCCAGGTCCTGCACGGCCCGGCCGATACCGCGCAGGGCCAGCTCGGCGTCAAAGAGGTGGCGGTGCAGCAGTTCGGCCATGCCGGGGTCCGCGGCGACCTCCGGCTGGGCGAGCCGGCCGTCGATGGTGACGGTGGTGACGTTGAGGTGGTGCAGGGCACGTGCCATGCGGCGCACGGCCCGCTCCTGGTCGGCGTCGGGGTCCAGCGTCTCGATGGCCGCGTCGGCCACCCGGCGTGCCTCCACGACGAAGGCGCGCTGGGTGCGCAGCAGGTCCTCGCGCGGCATCGGACAGCAGAACAGCAGCCGTGTCAGGAGCACCGCACCGGCGGAGACCAGGGCGACGGCGAACGCCTTGCCCCACATGGCGGAGGGGATGTCCGCCATCATGCCGACCATCAGGCCGTTGAACAGCATCATGCCCGTGAGCAGCGACAGCTGTCCGAAGCGGGCGAGGAAGAAGGTCAGGGCAAGCGCCGCGACCATCAGGCTGATCTCCAGGCCGCGGTCGTCGTGCAGCTCGGTGGCCGCCCACAGGACGGCGGCGTACGGGAACGGCATCCACAGGATGGCGCGGGTGAGCCGCTGCCAGGTGTTCTCGGCGACGGCGAAGGCGCTCATCAGGCCCATCATCCCGCCGACGATCATGCCGATCATGGCCGGGACGTCCAGGGCCCGGGCCATCCCGTAGCCGACCGCGAGCGAGGTCACCATCGCGACGAGGGTGCGCCAGCCCGCCTGGAGCTGCCCCAGGCCGGGGTCCGCCGCGAGAATCCAGTCCCAGCGCCGCCGTGGGCCGCCCACCCGGTGCGGTGCGACGGCGGGGGCGCGGGTGGGCGGTGCGGAGGGCGCGAGTTCCGACGCCGTGTCCGACGGCGCGGTACCTGGGCTGATCAACTGGGCTCCGAATCCATCGCGTCGAGCAGGGTGGTGAGGGCGTTCCGGGCGGCGCCCACGGCGCGCTCGGAGTCGTCGACGCCCGCGTCGAGGCCTCGCAGGAGCGCCGCGGCCATCCGCCGGCGCCCCCGGTCGAGCAGGTCCCCTCCGGCAGGGGTCAGGGAGGCCTCCACGACGCGTCGGTCGGTGGCGCGGCGTTCGCGCGTGGCCAGGCCGCGCTCCTCGACGCTCTGCAGAACCACTGTCACGCGCGGCTGGGACATGCCCGTGTACGCGGCAAGAGCGGTCACCCGCCGCGGGCCGTCCTCCAGTGCGTCGAGTACGGCCACCTGGCTGCGGCTGAGCCCGAAGTCCCCGGTGCGGAAGAGCGTCTGCGAGAGCCGTCCGATGCCTCTGAGGAGGCCCCGGGCAGCGCTTTCGATGCGCTGCTCGTCGGTGAGGCCTGCCGGGGATGACGATTGATGCATATAGCAATTATATAGATGTCAAGAGTTGGTGCGGAACCATGTGCGGGCAAAATGCCCGGCCTCGTCCGGCAGTCCGCTGCCCCGCCCCGGTGGGTCGGACCTCACCGGGGCGGGTGCCGGTCACCCGCGCGCCCGCGTGAGCCGGCGCAGCGCGCGCGCCAGTGCCTCGACGCCCGTGACCGCCTTGGACCGGGGGCATCCGACGTTGAGCCGGACCCACCCCGGGGCGCCGTACGCCGTTCCCGGCATGATGGCCACCTTCTCCACCTCGACGAGTTCGCGTTGCAGCGCCTCGTCGTCGACGCCGAGCGGCCGCAGGTCGATCCAGGCGAGGTATCCCGCCTCCGGGGGCTCCCAGCCGAGCTGCGGGAACTCCCCGCGGAGGCGGTCGGCGACCATCGCGAGGTTTCCGGCGAGGTACGTACGCAAGGCGTCCAGCCAGGGTGCTCCCTCCCTGTACGCGGCGATGTGCCCGACCAGTGACAGCACGGCGGGGGAGGAGAGGCCGTCGGCCTCCTTGAGCTGCCGCAGATACGCGTCGCGCGACGCGGGGTCGCCGATGATCCCGTAACTCCCTGTCAAAGCAGGGATGTTGAATGATTTCGACGCCGAGGTGATCACCGCCCACCGGCCCTCGCCCCCGAGTCCGGACCAGGGGCGGTGAACGTGCGGGGGATGGGCCAGGTCGCCGTGGATCTCGTCGCTGATGACGGCCACTCCGTGCTCCGCGCACAGCCGCGCCATCCAATCCAGCTCGTCGGCGGACCAGACCTTGCCCGTCGGGTTGTGCGGCGAGCACAGGAGCAGCACGGCCGTGTCGGGCAACGCCAGGAGCCGCTCCAGCTCCGCCCGGTCGTCGAGCGGACACTCCCGGAGCTGCCGCCCGTGGGCCGCCACGGTCTTGGGGAACGCGTCGTACATGGGGGTGTGGGCGACCACGCCGTCCCCGGGGCGCGACCACAGCCGGAGCAGCTGTGACAGCTGGTAGACGACGGACGGCGCGTAGACGATCGACGCGGGGTCGACGGCCGTCGCGTGCCGCGTCGCGTACCAGTGGACGATCGCGGAGAGGAAGTCGTCCTGCCGCCACCGCGAGTAACCCAGCACGGCGTGGTCCAGCCGGCCGTGGAGTGCGGCCATGATCTCCGGGGCGGTCTCGAAGTCCATGTCGGAAATCGTGAACGGCAGCAGGTCCGGCACGCCGAAACGGTCCTCGACGTAGTCCCACTGTGTGCACCAGGTGCCGTGCCGGTCCACGACGGTGCCGAAGCCGTACGGATCCTGCGACGCGGGGGAGGGGGAAGCCATGGTCAGCCCACCGGGATCATGGTGGCGATGGCGTCCTTCACCGACTGGACCTGCGGCCCGATGATGACCTGCACGTTGTGGCCGTCGAGCTTGATCACGCCTACGGCGCCGAGCTTCTTCAGCCGCGCCTCGTCCACCTGCGCCGCGTCCCCCACCGTCATGCGCAGGCGGGTGATGCAGTTGTCCAGGGACCGGATGTTGCCGGCGCCGCCGATCGCGTCGAGGATGGCGACGGCGTCGTACTTGCCCGCGACCAGCTCGCGCGCGGGCTGCTCCGCCGAGTCCGGAGCGACGGGCTCGCCGTCCTTCTCGTCCTGTTCCTCCTCGCGCCCGGGGGTCTTGAGGTCGAAGCGGTTGATCGCCCAGCGGAACAGGAAGTAGTAGACGGCGAACCACACCGCCGCGATCACCGGCACCAGGTACCACTTGGTGGTCGATCCCTGGAGGACGCCGAAGACCAGCCAGTCGATGACGTTGCCGTCCGTGTTGCCGATGAAGACGCCGAGCAGGGCAGCCGTGAGGAAGCCGAGCCCCACCAGGACAGCGTGGATGGCGTACAGCCACGGCGCGACGAACAGGAACAGGAACTCCAGCGGCTCCGTGATGCCGCCGACCACGCAGGCCACCACGCCGGACACGAGGAGCGCCTTGATCTCCGGGCGCATCTTCCTGTGCGCGCAGTGGTACATCGCGAGCGCGGCGCCCGGCAGGCCGCCGAGGTAGGACGCCATCTTGCCCTGGGAGAGGAAGTGCGTCGCGTCCGTGACTGCGGCACTCGGCGCGCCCGCGCAGTCGAGGTGCGCGTAGAACATGTTCAGGGCACCGGAGACGTTGTCCCCGCACACGGCTCCCGAACCGCCGACGTCGGTGAACCGGAACATGGCCACCAGGATGTGGTGCAGACCGATGGGGCGCAGCAGCACCTCTCCCATGCCGAAGAAGAACGGCCCGAAGACACCGGTGTGCCCGATGCCGCGGCCCACCGCGGTGATCCAGCCGTTGAAGGCCGGCCACACCAGGGGGATGAGCAGACCGAGGACGCTCAGGACGAGAGCGGAGATGATCGGGACGAAGCGCAGACCACCGAAGAAGGCCAGTGCGTCAGGCATCCGCTGCGTACGAAAGCGCTGGTGGAGGAGGCTGACAACGATGCCAACGGCCACGGCTCCGAGGAGTCCCGTATCGATGGACTGCACACCGAGCACATCGGCTATGCCGTAGTGCTCGACGGCGGCGTCGTCCTCGAAGTCGACACCCTTGGCGGTGAGGTAGAAGTTCACCGCGAGATTCATGGCCGCGAAGCCGACGAAACCCGAGAACGCCGCCACGCCCTTGTCCTCGCGGGCGAGGCCGAGGGGAATCGCCATCGCGAAGAGGACGGGCAGGAAGGTGAAGGCCACCAGACCCGTGTTGGCCATCCAGGTGAAGACGAGGTGGAAGCCCTCTGCCTTCAGGAAGGGCAGATTGTCGGTGACGGCCTCGCTGGAGAGTGAGGAGCCGATGCCCAGCATGATGCCGCAGAACGCGAGCAGGGCCACGGGGAGCATGAACGTCTTGCCGAGCCCCTGGAGGAATTCCCAGAGTGCGGCTTTGGTCTTCTGCATGTGTACGGAACTTTCGAGCCTGGGGGGACGGACCCGGGCGCTCGCCGTGGCGATGGACCCACGGGTGATCGAGCGTCGGTGGATATGGACGAGGGGCCCGGGCCGCCTTCGCGCGAACGCACCTGAGGATCGCCCGGTGAGCAGCGCCAGACGGGGCCGTTCCGCCGCACGGATCACATCACAGCGGGTCGACGGCTGTCCATGGAGGCCGGAGCGTCGGCCGAACCGGACGCGGAGGGCCCGACGGGCAGTGAACCGGCTGTCGCGCGCCGTGACGTACGCCACCTGTCCGGATCACGATCGGGTGTTTGCCGACGTGTCGGTGGGTAAGGGGCTCATTGGCCGCCGGATCCGACAATCCGGTGGATAGTGTGCGAAAACTATTGATCCAGGAGGTTCGATGTCCTCGAAGCGACGTCGCAAGAAGAAGGCCCGCCGCAAGAACGGCGCGAACCACGGCAGCCGTCCGCAGACCTGAGGACGCGCAGACATGACCGGGGGGTGGCACATGCCACCCCCCGGACGCGTTCCTGACGGAACCTGGGGCGACCTCGACGGCGACGGGCACCTCGATCCGAGGCTCCGGGTCGGCCCAGCTCAGGCCCCTCGAAAACGAGCAAGCAGCTCTTCCCCGCGGCTGAGGGGCGTCCGCCGGGCCGGACCGTGGTGTCAGACGGCTGCCACCTTTGTCCTGAATCCCATCGCGAGTTCCCCCTCGGTAGTTCGCCGGCACCGGTGCGGGCGGGCACTCGGAAGGACCCTGCAACTATCCAGGGTGCGGAGGCGGAGGGCCGGACCGGGCTGCCTCGCCTCGCCTCGTGCCGCTGTCCCGGCTGCCGTCACGGGAAACCATCTCTGAACGCGGCGTTCGACGGACCGCCTCATGCCCACCCACCTACAATCGCCCTTCTACGTCACTGCTTCGGGGGGAGGAGCATGGGGTACGAGAGCGATGGACGTCCGCTGCTCCTGCTCGATGTGGACGGCCCTTTGAACCCCTACGCCGCCCCGCCGCACAAGCGTCCTGCCGGCTACGGCACGCACCGCATGCGCCCGACCGGGTGGGAGAACCCGTGGGACAAGCCCTTGCGGGTCTGGCTCAACCACGACCACGGGAAAGACCTCTTGGCGTTGCCCTACGAGCTCGTGTGGGCCACGACGTGGAAGAACGAGGCGAACGACTGGATCGGCCCACACCTCGGGCTGCCCACACTCCCCTTCGTCGACTGGCCGTCCACGACGCCGCAGAGCCACCGACTGCACTGGAAGACACGGGCGTTGGTCGAGTACGCACAGGGCCGGCCGTTCGCCTGGGTGGACGACGAGCTGGGTCCTGAAGACCGCGCATGGGTCCAGGAGCACCACGATGCTCCAGCGCTCCTGCACCGGGTGGACCCACGCCTGGGCCTCCTGGCGGAGGACTTCAGCGCACTGTCGAAGTGGGCAGCGGGGCTGGAGCAGGCTGCTGCGTGATGGAATCGGCGCACCCCGACGCGGTCCCCGTCCGGTCTCTCGTCCGCCCGAGGTCAGGTCAGCAGCTGGTTCCGGTGGGACGCGCGACGCGCGGCCGCCAGCAGGGCGTGGATCTGAGGACCGGCCTGGTCGAGCCGGGCCACGGGCTTCGCGAACGGCAGGCGCACATCGCGGTGGGTGCCCGGGTACTCCAGACGCAGGGTCACGCCGTAGCGGTCCATCGCCAGCGGGAGGACGCGCGTCGCGCCCTTCGCCGGCTGCGGCTGCACCAGGCGAAGGAGGAGGGGGACGAGTTCGCCGTGATCGTCCACGAGGTGGGTCAGCATCCCGGCCTCGCTCGTGGCGATCGGATCGGGGTCGGTGTCCTGCAGTGTGTCCAGCGTGACGAACGTGCGGCCCCTGTGGTCCTCGAAGACCGCCTGGCCGAACTCCATGCAGGTGCTCTCCGCGGCGTCTGTGGTGTACGGGGTCGCCAGCAGGCCGGTCACCGTGACACGGGCGCGCGTGCGGTCCCGTACGGGCGTGGGCGCGATGTCGGTGAACTCCAGCCGGACGGGGACGCGTGGCCCCGGGTGGGGGGAGCCGGCCTCCGACGGTTCGTGCAGGTGGATGTGGCCCATCGCGGCCGTACCGTCGAGGCGGTGCACCTCGACGGGGTCGAGCCCGTCGCTCACCACTGTCATCGAATGAGCCGCGGTCAGGATGGACAGCACGCGTTCGGCGGGGGTGGGCTGGTTGGCGCGGGAGTTGAAAGGACGCATCCAAGTTCTCCAGAGGAGCGGGCGGGGAGACCTCATTGCAGTTACTTAGGTATGCCTAACCTAACCCATGATTCGGGGTTCGGGTAGCGGCGCCGCGTCCCCAGCCACGCCGCATTGACCGGAAAGCGGCGCGGTGGCCGGTCACTTACTTCCGCAGCAGTTCCGTGTCCTTCGAAGTAAAGGGATCATCCGTGAACCGTGGGCGGCGGAGGCGGCCCGGAGAGTGGCCGTCGAGGAGCCGCGGCGCCGGCCGCGTGACGCCAGTGCCACGCGCGTCCGCAACGGGGGCGGCGTGGATGGACGGCCCCGTGGGCACCTGCGGAAGTTCGGGCTGTCCCGGGTCCGGATGCGGGAGCAGGCGCACGCCGGATCTCTGCCGGGGTGACCTGGTCGTCGTGGTGACGCCTGCTCCCTGAACCGTGGCGGGTGGCGCCGTGCAACCCGCCACAGGCGTCTACTTCGGGGCCGGGGCGACGGCGCCCGATGTGGCGAGGGCTTCGTAGTGGCCTGCGAGCGCGTGGAACGCTTCCTTCGGTTCCCAGCGCATGTCGGGATAGGCGCGTGAGGACGCGGGGACGCCGTGGTCCTCCTGGAGCAGCTTGACGATGCTGTAGGAGGCCATGTCCAGGTCCGGGCCGCCGACCGGTCGGTGGGGTGCGCGGCCGTCGGCGAAGCTGAACCAGAAGACGGAGTCGACGCCCTCCTCCTCGAAGACGGGCATGAGTTCGTCCATGTAGCGAACCTGTTCGCCTTCGTCGCGCACCAGGTCGGACTTGAGTGTGACGCCGTCCGGCTCCATGGCCACGTACCATCCGGCGCCGCCGTAGTCGCCGGCCCCGCGGAAGGTGCAGCAGCCGACCTCCAGGATCGCCACCGGTTTGCCGTGGGCGAACTCCCGGCGCAGGTCGTCGCGGTAGGTGGCGGCGTTGCGCAGGCCGCGGAAAGCGTCGAGGCCGACGATGTCGAACGGGCTCCAGTCCACGCCGTCCAAGGGGTTGGAGGCGTAGGTGACAGGTCCGCCGAAGACGGGCCGCACGGCGTCGACGACCTCACCGAGGAAGGCGTTGACCCGGTCGGGGATGCCCTGGAGGGCGGACTCCCGGTCGGGACCGGCGAGGACCGGGATGCGGGCCGCGAAGGTGTCGCCGGGCAGGTACCCCTGGGCGAACAGGCTCAGCTCGCAGCCCGTGACGAGGACGACGTCCGCGCCGTCGAGGCGCAGCCGCTCGGCCCGCTCGGCGCAGTCGACGAAGTACGGCAGCATCTGCTCGTTCGTCATCTCGCAGGGGAAGGGCGAGTACCAGACCTGGAGTCCCGCGGCCGCCGCGTACCGTGCCGCCACGTCGATGCGGTCGGGGTCGTCGCCGATGACGCGGATCGCGTTGCAGTGCAGGTCCTCGCTGATGACGCGTATCTCCCGCTCGACGACACGGGGGTCGAAGGACGGCCTGGAGTGTTTGCCGAGGACGTACATGCCGGTGTCGTAGTGGATTCCTCTGCCGCGCATTCCGACGCCTCCAATAAGAGTCGCTGTGTATCTTACGGTTTCGCTTAAGATACACGACGTGTCTAAAGAGCCTGCGCGCAAGCGTCGCCGAGGGGTCGAGCTGGAAGCGGCGCTCCTCGACGCGACTTGGGACGAGCTGACCGCCGCCGGCTACGAACAGCTGACCTACGAAGCGGTCGCGGGCCGCGCCGGCACCAGCCGCGCCGTCCTCTACCGCCGCTGGCCGACGAAACGGGAACTCGTCCTTGCCGCCCTGCGCAGCAAGGCGCCGCCCGTCCCGGACGAGCCGCCGGACACGGGAAATCTGCGCGGTGACGTGCTCGCCCTGCTCCGCTTCGTCGTCGGGCAGACGGCCGGTCTGGCCCATGTGCGACAGGCGCTCGCCGCGGAGCAGGGGCAGGACACGGAGCTGTCCGCGTATCTGACCTCGCGTAACCGCAGCCCTGGAGGCGACTGGATGCGTACGGTCCTGGAGCGTGCCGCCCGCCGCGGTGAGATCGATCCCGGGGTTCCGCTTCCCGACCGGTTGGTCGCGCTCCCGGTGGTCCTGGTCCTCCATGACCTCCTCATGGCCCGCCGCACCCCGTCCGAGGCCGACCTGGAGGAAGTCGTGGACCTGCTGTTCCTCCCCCTCGTCGCGCTCCGGCGGGACCGGCACGCCTGAGAGCCTGCCGCCCGGAAGTTCCGGGGGAGCGGCCCCCGGTGTGAGGACCGTTGACAAAAGTGCGGCCTGCTAGAAACCTGTCACCTCGACACCGCAAAATATTGACTGGTTCGCTCAAAAACCTAGGCAATGCGCGCGAGTTTCCGGCAGGTGGCCTGCTCCCTCTCCTGTCGGCGTCCCTGATCGCCCCCTCGTCGGTGTGCCGGCAGCCCGCACCTGCCCGTCCTCGACCGCCGATGCCGTACGCATCGCGCGGTCGGTGAGGCGTCACCGTGCCCTCCCGGTCCCGCAGCCGCACGGAACAGAGGACAGCATGAGATGGAAGCAATTCGGACGGCGGTTCGTCATCGGCGCGGTGGCAGCCGCACTGATGACCGTCGGACTCCTGCCCGTCGTCGCCACGGCGGCCGACCGGAGCCCCGACCTGGCCCTCGGTAAGCAGGTGACGACCAGTGGGTCGCACGGCGCCTACCCCGCGTCGAACGTCACCGACGGCAGCCAGCAGACGTACTGGGAGAGCTCCGGCACCTTCCCGCAGTGGATCCGGATCGACCTCGGCAGCTCCTTCGACGTCGACCAGGTGGTGCTGAAGCTGCCGGCCACCTGGGAGGCCCGGACCCAGACACTCGGCGTCCAGGGCAGCACGGACGGGAGCAGCTTCAGCACCCTGTCGGCATCGGCCGCCCGCGAGTTCACCCCGGCGGCGGGCAACACCGTCACCGTCGGCTTCACCGCGAAGCAGGTGCGGTACATCCGGGTCCAGGTGACCGCCAACACCGGCTGGAACGCCGCACAGCTCTCCCAGGTCGAGGTCCACGGCGAGGAAGGCTCCGGTCCGCTTCCCGTCGACGGCTCCAACCTGGCGCTGAACAAGCCGATCGAGGCGTCGTCGTCCACGCAGACCTATGTGGCGGCCAACGCCAATGACGACAAGCTCGGTACGTACTGGGAGGCGAACGGCCACCCCTCGACGCTGACGGTGAAACTCGGCGCCGACGCGGACATCCAGGCCGTCGTCGTCAAGCTCTCCCCGGACCAGGCGTGGGCAACCCGGACGCAGAGTCTTCAGGTGCTCGGCCGCGCCCAGTCGGCCACCGGCTTCACCTCGCTGAAGGACCGCGCCGACCACGTGTTCAACCCCTCGGGGAACCAGAACACGGTGACCATCCCGGTCAGCGGCAGGTATGCGGACGTGCAGCTCAAGTTCTTCGCCAACACCGGCGCCCCCGGGGCCCAGGTCGCCGAGATCCAGGTCGCCGGCACCGCGGCTCCCAACCCCGACCTGACCGTCACCGGGCTGACCTGGTCACCCGCCACGCCGTCCGAGACGGACGACGTCACCGTGAACGCCACCGTGCGCAACACGGGCACGTCCGCCGCCGCCGCGACGGCCGTCGACGTGAGCCTGGCAGGGGTGGTCGTCGGCAGCGCGGCGGTGAACGGTCTCGCCGCCGGAGCCTCGGCCACCGTGCCGGTCGACGTGGGCAGGCAGCCGATGGGCACGTACAGCGTCTCGGCCGTGGTCGATCCCACCGACACCGTCGTCGAGCAGGACAACAGCAACAACAGCCTCACCGCCTCGTCGAAGCTGGTCGTCGGCCAGAGCCCCGGCCCCGACCTGGAGGTGCTCGGCATCACCTCCAGCCCGTCGAATCCCGCTGTGGGCGCAGCCGTCAGCTTCACCGTGTCTCTCCACAACCGTGGTACGACTGCCGTGAGTTCGTCCACGGTGACCCGTCTCCTGGTGGAGAGCACCACACTGAACGGGACGACAGGGTCGGTTCCCGCCGGATCCACCGTCACCGTGCCCATCAACGGGAGCTGGACCGCCAGGAGCGGCGGGGCCAACCTCACCGCCACCGCGGACGCGACGGGTGTGGTCACCGAGACCGACGAGAACAACAACGTCTTCTCGCGCGCCATCGTGGTCGGCCGCGGCGCCGCGGTCCCGTACACCGAGTACGAGGCCGAACAGGGTGCGTACAAGGGCACGTTGCTGAAGTCCGACCAGAAGCGCACCTTCGGCCACACCAACTTCGCCACGGAGTCCTCGGGCCGTGAGTCCGTGCGGCTGAACACCACCGGTGAGTACGTCGAGGTCACCTCGACCGTGCCGACGAACTCGATCGTGGTCCGCAACTCCATCCCCGACGCCCCCGGCGGCGGCGGGACCGAGGCGACGATCAGCCTGTACGCCGACGGCACCTTCGCCCGGAAGCTGACCCTCTCCTCCAAGCACAGCTGGCTCTACGGCGACACCGACAGTCCGGAGGGTCTGACCAACCAGCCGCAGGCGGACGCCCGCAGGCTCTTCGACGAGTCCAACGCCCTGCTCGGCCGGACCTACCCCGCCGGGACGAAGTTCCGCCTCCAGCGGGACGCGGGCGACACGGCGTCCTTCTACGTCATCGACCTCGTCGACCTGGAGCAGGTGGCGCCGGCGGCGAGCCAGCCGGCCGGATGCACCTCGATCACCTCCTACGGCGCTGTTCCGAACGACGGGATCGACGACACGGACGCCATTCAGCGGGCGGTGACGGCCGATCAGAACGGAGACATCGACTGCGTGTGGATCCCGCCGGGGCAGTGGCGGCAGGAGCAGAAGATCCTGACCGACGACCCGCTGAACCGGGGGCAGTTCAACCAGGTCGGCATCAGGGACGTCACGATCCGCGGTTCGGGCATGTGGCACTCCCAGCTGTACACACTCACCCAGCCGCAGGACGCGGGCGGTATCAACCACCCGCACGAGGGGAACTTCGGCTTCGACATCGACGACAACACCAAGATCTCGGACCTGGCGATCTTCGGCTCCGGCACCATCCGCGGAGGGGACGGGAACGCCGAGGGCGGAGTGGGACTGAACGGACGCTTCGGCGACGACACCAAGATCACCAACATCTGGCTGGAACACGCGAACGTGGGGGTCTGGGTCGGCCGCGACTACGACAACATCCCGGATCTCTGGGGACCCGGTGACGGCGTCGAGTTCACGGGGATGCGGATACGCAACACCTACGCGGACGGCATCAACCTCGCCAACGGGACGCGCAATTCAACGGTGTTCAACTCCTCCTTCAGGAATACCGGGGACGACTCGCTGGCCGTGTGGTCGAGCAAGTACGTGAAGAACCCGTCGGTGGACGTCGGTCACGACAACCACTTCCGCAACAACACGATCCAGCTGCCGTGGAGGGCCAACGGCATCGCGGTCTACGGCGGTTACGGCAACACCATCGAGAACAACATCATCTCCGACACGATGAACTACCCCGGCATCATGCTGGCGACGGACCACGACCCGCTGCCCTTCTCCGGGGACACACTGATCGCCAACAACGCGCTCCACCGCACGGGCGGGGCGTTCTGGGGGGAGGCCCAGGAGTTCGGCGCGATCACGCTGTTCGCCGCCGGCCAGGACATTCCCGGTGTCACGATCCGCGACACCGACATCCATGACTCGACCTACGACGGGATCCAGTTCAAGTCCGGCGGCGGGTCCGTGCCCGGAGCGAAGATCTCGGACGTCCGCATCGACAACTCCGTCAACGGGTCCGGGATCCTGGCCCACGGAGGCGCACGGGGCAGCGCGACCCTGACCGATGTGACCATCACCGGTTCGGCGGACGGCGACGTCGAGGTCGAACCCGGATCGCAGTTCGTCATCAACGGCAGCGCCGGTACGGCGCCGGCCCGGAAGTAGATCAGCCGGGTCCCCGGACCGCGCGCAGCCCCCGGCCCGCTCGCCATGGCGCGAGCGGGCCGGGGGAGCGACGACCTCGGCTCACGGTGATCCTGTCCACAGAACCTGACCGCGCGCCCCGGAGCGTGCCCTTCGGGCAGCCCTCCCGCCGCTTGATTGATACGTTTCAACCCCTTGTCGGCCTGCGTCACCCGTGCTTAACCTCGCAGCCGTGGAACTTTCAGGAAGGGGCGCTTGAATGGCCGACGACCTTTCCCCCGCCGTGCTCGACGGGGCTCTCACACCGGTGCGGCGGCGCCGTACCCGCGTCGGACTGGTCTCCGGTGGACTCGGTGCGTACTGGCCGCAGTTCCCGGGCCTCCTCGGCCAACTGCAGGACTCGGCGCTGTTCGTCACCCGGCGATTCGAGGGGATGGGCTGCGAGGTGGTCGACGCCGGCTTCATCTCGGACCCGCAGGAAGCCGCCAAGGCGGCCGAGGTGCTGCGCAAGGCCGACTGCGACATCGTCGTCACGTTCCTGACGACGTATCTGACCGCCTCGATGGTGCTGCCGATCGCGCAGCGCACCCACACGCCCGTCCTGGTCATCGACCTCCAGCCGACCGAAGCGATGGACCACCCGAACACCGGTACGGGGCAGTGGCTGGCCTATTGCGGGCAGTGCCCGCTGCCCGAGGTCGCCAACGTCTTCCGGCGCAGCGGCATCCCGTTCCGTTCGGTCTCGGGGCATCTGCACGACGAGAACGCCTGGACCCGGATCGGCAGGTGGATCTCTTCGGCCGGTGTGCGTGGTGCGATGCGTCATGGCCGGCACGGCCTGATGGGACACCTCTACCCGGGGATGCTGGACGTCTCCACGGACATGACCCTGGTGTCCAGCCAGTTCGGCGGGCATGTGGAGGTGCTGGAATTCGACGACCTGCGGGTCAGGGTCGCGGCGGTGACGGACGAGCAGGCCGCCGAACGCGTCGCCCTGGCCCGCCGCGTCTTCACTCTCGACGGCTCGGTCAAGGAGGAGGACCTCGACTGGGCGGCCCGGGTTTCGGTGGGTCTCGACCGCCTGGTGGAGGACTTCGGCCTCGACAGCCTCGCGTACTACCACCGCGGCCTCGACGGCGAGATCCACGAGCGGCTCGGCGCGGGCATGATCCTCGGCGCCTCTCTGCTCACCGCCCGCGGCATACCGGTCGCCGGCGAGTACGAACTCCGCACCAGCCTCGCCATGCTGATCGCCGACACCCTCGGCGCGGGTGGGTCGTTCACCGAGCTCCAGGCCCTCAACTTCCGTGACGGGGTGGTGGAGATGGGACACGACGGACCCGCTCACCTCGCCATCTCGTCCAGGGACCCGCTCCTGCGCGGACTCGGCGTCTACCACGGCAAGCGTGGCTGGGGGGTCAGCGTGGAGTTCGACGTGACGCACGGTCCGGTCACCACCTTCGGCATCGGTCAGGAGGCGGACGGCACCTTCAGCTTCATCGTCTCCGAGGGCGAAGTCGTTCCGGGGCCCCTGCTGGAGATCGGGAACACCACCTCCCGTGTCGACTTCGGCTTCGACCCCGGGGAATGGACGGACGCCTGGTCCTCGACCGGAATCGGGCATCACTGGACCCTCTGCACCGGCCACCGCGCCAAGGACTTCAAGGCCGCGGCGGACCTGCTCGGCATCCCCTTCCGCAGGGTCGACGGCCCCGGCGAGCTGTGAGTGACCGGTGGGGGCTCGCTCGGTTCTACGTGGTGAGTTGCCGCTCCGGGCCGCCGAGGACGCCTCCCCCGCTGGGCGCGTGCCCAGACCTGTCTGCGTAACACCGCGGTCTTCGGCGGCCCCGACGTCGTCCTGGTCGCTGTGTCCCCGGTCTGAATTCACCAACTGCGTCCGGCTGCCTGCGATGTGGAGACCGGACGGGCTCAGTCGCTCCGGATGCGGGCGTGCAGGTGCATGTCGTGCCGGCCGTCGTCGTGCACCGCGGCGCTGCGCCTGGTGCCTTCCAGCAGGTAGCCGGATTTCATGGCGACCCCGCAGGAAGCGGTGTTTCGCGTCGAGTGGTCCAACTCCAGGCGGTGGAAGCCGATCTCGTGCAGGGCCCAGGTAGTGAGCGCGGCGACGGCACCGGAGGCCACGCCGGCGCCACGAGCGGCCGGGAGCACCCAGTACGCGACGTCGGCGACGCCGTCGTCGAGGTCCAGCCCGCGCAGGGCGATCCGGCCGAGCATCTCCCCGCCGTCACGGGTGACCGCCCAGTGGCCTCCCTTCTCACGTCGCCAGTCCCGGCGATGGTCTTCGAACCACTCCCGGACCTGGGCCTCGGTCAGGGGCCGGCGTGTGTGCCAGCGGCGGATCTCCTCGTCGCGATAGGCGGAGAGGAACCCTGGTACGTCGCCCTCTTCCCAGGGGCGTAGCAGCAGGCCCCCGGCAGCGGCGAGGACAGGCTGGGAGGAACCGGCGAGCGAGCCGGAGGCAATGACGGGCTGCGTCGAGAGGGCGCGAGTCATGGGGCCATGATCGGCCGAGGGGGACGCCGCGCGTCAAGGTCGCGGACCCGGTCTTCCGCGAGCCGAAATGCCACGTCCGACCGGCCGGACCGCCGCTCAAGCGTGTGGAGTCTCCACCACGTCGGCCCTGTCGGAGCCTTCGCGGCGCATACGCTCGACGCCCCAGGTGCCCAGCGGTTCGAGCGCCTGGTTGAGCGTGTGTCCGTGCTCGGTCAGGGAGTACTCCACGCGTGGCGGCACCTCGGCGTAGACCTTCCGGTGCACGAGGCCGTCCGCCTCCATCTCACGCAGGTGCTGGGTGAGCATCTTCTCGCTCACTCCCGGCAGTCCGCGGCGGAGCTCGGCGAACCGGCGTACGCGATGGGCGTCGAGCTCCCAGAGGATCAGCCCCTTCCACTTGCCGCTCACCACGTCGAACGCGGCGTCGATGCCGCAGATGTAGGGCCCGCGTCTCGGCGCCTTGGCCATCAGTGGCTCCCTTACTAAAAGGTAAGTACCGCAGAAAATAGTGGGTACTTCCGAGAGTAGTGGTGCTCTCCGAGGATGGGGGGGTGAACGAACAGACCCGTAACACCGGACAAGACGACGCTGTCACCGTGATCGGGCTCGGCCCGATGGGCCGGGCGATGACACGCACCCTCCTCG
Source organism: Streptomyces sp. NBC_01166 (assembly GCF_045039765.1). Taxonomy (NCBI): domain Bacteria; kingdom Bacillati; phylum Actinomycetota; class Actinomycetes; order Kitasatosporales; family Streptomycetaceae; genus Streptomyces; species Streptomyces sp. NBC_01166. The sequence continues at coordinate 1,004,894 of NZ_CP108613.1, read as the reverse complement.
CCACCGGCCGCCCGGTCACCGTCTGGAACCGCACCCCCGGCCGCGCCGACGGCGTCGTCGCCGACGGGGCGACGCGCGCGGCGACACCGCGCGAGGCCCTCGACGCGAGCGCCCTCGTGATCCTCAGCCTCACCGACTACCGGGCGATGTACGACATCCTCGGTGATGCGACCGGATCGTTGGCCGGCCGGACGCTGGTGAACCTGAGTTCCGACACTCCCGATCGCACACGCGAGGCTGCCGCCTGGGCGGCGGGCCACGGTGCCGCCTTCCTCACCGGCGGGGTCATGACCCCGGCGCCGATGGTCGGCACGGAGGCGTCCTACGTCTACTACAGCGGTCCCGGTGAAGTGATGGAGAGGCACCGGGCGGCATTGGCGCCGCTCGGCGCACCCAGGTATCTGGGCGACGATCCGGGCCTCGCCCAGATGATGTACCAAGCCCAGCTCGCGGTGTTTCTCACCACCCTCTCCGCGCTGATGCACGCCACAGCGATGCTTGGAACCGCCGGGATGAAGGCCGAGGAATCGCTGCCGGAGCTGCTCGCCGCCGCCGGCACGATCGGCGACATCATGAGCGCCGGCGAAGAGCGTCCCGGCGCCGCGCTCGATGCCGGCGAGCATCCCGGCCACCTCAGCACGGTCACCATGATGGGTGCGACGGCCGACCACATCGTCGAGACCAGCACGTCACTCGGACTCGACCTCGCGCTCCCGCTGGCCGTGCAGGCCCACTACCGGCACGCGGTCGAGGACGGGCACGGCAGCGACAACTGGACACGCATCATCGACAGGATCCGGGCACCGCGCTGACCGCACACCCGTGCTTCTTCCCCCTGTCCGAACGCGGGGGACTTTCCGCACTTGCATTCGGTTCGGACAGGGGGGAAAAATTGGGGCAAGGCGGACCGGGGCGGCTCTTCGGAGTCGCCCCGGCCGGCCGGACGGAAGGATCTGTCGTGCACAGGTCCGGCGGTATCGAGATCGTGAGGTGGTCTCATGGGCAAGATGGTTTCCGCGCTCAAGCTGCTGCGAGGGCGGAAGATGGAAGCGGACGGCAAGGCCCTGCAGGACCAGCGGCTGCGGGACGAGGGCCGCCGCCTTCAGGACCAGGTGCACGGCCAGCGGTAGCAGCCCGTCCCCTTTACCCACAGCAGGGCTCAGGCCGCGTACATGCCCTGTTCCGGCAGTCCCGTCTTCTCGAAGGTGTGTACCGAGAGCCCGCGCGGTCGTCCTGCGGCTGACGAGCCGCAGGACGACCGGGGCGGCCCTGGGAGTCGAGGTACAGGAACTCCTGGACGGCAAGCCTCATCGCGCGTCACCTCTTACGCCGACGTCACGGCCGCTGCGGCCCCTGGTCCACGGGCCAAGCCTGTGCCACTCCCGGGGCGCCGTGGCGGGCGGGAACATGTTCGTCCTCCTCCAGCAGCGCGGTGAGTACGGCCAGAGGAGTCGCCGCCGCCCAGGCCTGCGGGGAGCAGGAATGGGGGTACGGAACAGGCCGGGGGTGCTGGGCGCGCGAGTAGCCCGCCATGACCTCGGGCAGCCGGTGACCGTGGTGGGCCGACGCCTCCAGCAGACCGAGGGCGACCGTGCGCGCCTCGTCCCGCAGGCCGCACCGTGCCAGACCGAGCAGGATGACCGCGTTGTCGTGCGGCCAGGACGTGCCCCGGTGGTACGAGAGCGGGTGGTACCCCGGCTGGCCGGACGCCAGCGTACGGATGGCCCAGCCCGAGAAGAAGTCGGGTTCCAGCAGCCGCCGCCCCACGCGCCGCGCGTGCCGGTCGTCCAGGATGCCGGACCACAGCAGGTGCCCGGCATCCGAGGCCAGCGAGTCGACCTGCCTGCCCCGGCCGTCCAGGGCGAGCGCCGGGAAGTCGGGGCCGGGCATCCAGAAGTCCCGCAGGAACCGGGCCCGCAGACCGGCGGCCGCGCCGTCGAGCCGGTCGGCGTACGCGTCGTCGTCCCACACCGAGCGGGCCAGCCGCGCGGTGCGCACCAGCGCGTCGTAGGCGTAGCCCTGTGCCTCCGCGACCGCGATCGGTCCCTCGGCCTGGGTACCGTCTAGGAAGCAGACGGCGCCGTCGGAGTCCTTCCAGTTCTGGTTCACCAGACCCTGCGGGTCGGGCGAGTAGACCAGGTAGCCGCCGTCGTCCAGGCCGCCGTCGCGGAACATCCAGTCCACCGCCGCCCGCGCGTGGTCCTCCAGACGGGCGGCCAGGGCGCGGTCGCCGGTGGCCTCGGTGAAGCTGTCCAGGAGCACGAGGAAGAGCGGGGTGGCGTCGACCGAGCCGTAGTAGCGGCCGTACGGCACCTGGCGGAAGTGGGCCAGCTCGCCGTGCCGGATCTCGTGGACGATGCGCCCCGGCTGCTCGCCGCGGGCGGTGTCGTACTCCGTGCCCTGGGTGGTGGCCAGGGCACGCAGGGTGCCCTCCGCCAGCTCCGGCCGGTACGGCAGCGCGAAGAGCGAGGTGAACAGGGAGTCGCGCCCGAAGAGCGTGAGGAACCAGGGGATCCCCGCCGCGGGTACGCGCACGTGTTCACCGTCCGGGCCGGTGGCGGGGACCCGCAGGGCCGCCAGGTCGCTCAGCCCACGGGCACAGGCGGCGGCCAGACCCTCGGGCGCACCGGCCGGAACGGGCAGCGGCGCGCCCGTGAACGCCGACGTGTCCGCCGCACGCTCCGCGACCGCCTCGGCCGGTGTACCGACGAGGGCCGGCGCGGGCGCGCCGTGCGCGTACGCCGTGACGGTGATCAGGAGTTCGGCGGTGCCGTGGGCGGGCAGTTCCAGGTGCCAGTCCAGCCGGTGGGCCGTGTCCTGTACGCCCACGGGCCGGACGGCGGCCGGGGCGGGCGTGGCGCACACCGCCGTACGGGACAGCCATGTGCCGCGCTCGTAGGTGAAGGTGACCCCCTCGGCGTGGACGCTCGCCGTGCGCAGGGCACCGGCCTTCTCGTACCGCCGCTTGTCGGAGCGCAGCTCGAACTGGTCGGCGAAGTCGGCGTCGGCGGTGAGGGAGAGGACCGCGGTGACGGGCGCCGGACGGTTGTTCACCAGGCGCAGGGACTCCGTCAGGACGCCTGTGTCGACGGCCTGTTCGCGGAAGACGGTGTAGCCCGCCGGTTCGTCCCTGGTGCCCGGGGGTGTGAGCACGCACCGGGCGGACGCCTCGCCGTCCGACGGCACCAGCACGGCCGGCTCGGTGCCGTCGACGGTCAGTGCCCACCGGCTCAGATGCCGGGCGTCGCGATGGAACAGTCCGTCGGGGGAGGTGCCGCGACGGCCGCTCACACCGCCGTCGGCCCCGAGGACCGCGAAGGTGCCCGCGCGGACCAGGGTGGTGTCCGCCTTGCCGTTCACGTGTGTGCTCCGATCGGTGCGGTGCGGGGGGCACCGCCGTCGGCAGGCCGCGTGGCGGCCAGCAGATCGAGGGTGAGGGCGGCCGTCCAGCCGAAGGAGCGGGTCCCGCGGGCCTCGGCCGTGAAGGGGTCCACGTACTCGGCGAAGGAGCTGGCACCGGCGGCGTCGAGCATGGCCCCGCGCAGGGAATCGGCGGTCTGCGCGTGCCCGCACCGGCGCAGACCGCGCTCCAGCAGCCAGTTGGTGTTGAACCAGGCGGGGCCGCGCCAGTAGCGGGAGGGGTCGAAGGCGTGTCCGGTGATGTCGTACGACGGAGCCATCGGGACCTCGCCGAGGCGGAAACCGGTGCCCGTCGCCGTGCCGAGCAGGGCGTCCACGATGTCCTGGGGGAGTCCGGGCACCATGAGCGGGACGAGCCCGGCGACGCTGCGCTCGGGGATCAGCTCGCCGCCGACCAGGTCACGGCAGAGGAACATGCCGTCGGCGGGCGACCAGAGCCGCTCCAACAGGGCCGCGGTGAGGCGCGCCGCCCGCGCCTCGTGGGGGGCGGGGTCCGCACCCGTCTCGGCGGCGATCCGGGCCAGCGCGTGCTCGGAGACGATCAGCAGAGCGTTGACACAGGGGTCCTCGACCGCGAAGGCATGCCCGCCCGGCACGTCCGCGTAACCGCTGTCGCGGTAGTCGGCGGCGAGCCGCACATAGCGTCCGTAGTCCAGGTCGGTCGGACGTTCCGAGGCCTGCCCGTGGTCAAGGTCGGCGCGGCGGTACGAACCGGGGGCGGCCGGCTCGACACGTCCCAACGGGCCGTCCCAGCAGGGGCTGTTGTCCATGCCGGGCTCCCACGGGTGCACCATGGCCGCCAGCCCGCCGCCGCCGAGGTCGCGGGGGCCCGTGAGGTAGTCGTGCCAGGCCACGAGCCGGTCGTACACACGGGGCAGGAAACCGCGGCTGCGCGAGGTCTCCGGGTCCGCCCGGTAGACGAGCCAGGCCGCGAGCGCGTGCACCGGGGGCTGCACGATGCCGGAGGTCTCGGTGCCTGCCGGGGCGCCTGCCGTGGCGCCGTCCGTGGAGGAGCGCCAGAAGTCGGGGCTGGGGAAGTACGCGTCGAGGGGCACGGCGGGGCTGAACACGATGTGGGGGACGCGCCCGTCGGTCCACTGCGCGCCCAGCAGGCTCTCCAGCTCACGCTGGGCCCGGCGCACGGACAGATGGCGCAGACCGATCGCGATGAAGGCCGAGTCCCAGCTCCACTGGTGCGGATACAGCCCGCGCGACGGGACGGTGGAGGACCCCGTCCAGTTGGTGAGGAGTACCCGTGCCGCGCCGCGCCGAAGGGTCAGGTGATCGGCGGCGGCGGGCACGGGGGTTTCGAGCAGCGACGTCACGCGCCGGACCTCCGGAGGAACGCGGGGACGGAGCGCACGGCCGCCAGCGGGTCGCCGGTCAGCCGGCACTCGGCGGCGAGGTAGCCGTCGTAGCCGATGCTGTGCAGCGCGCCGATCCAAGCGGGCCAGTCGAGGTGGCCGGCCCCCGGCTGGAAGCGGTTCGAGTCGCTGACCTGGGCGTGGCCGATGTAGGGCGCCGCCGCCAGGATCGACGCCGAGGGGTCGGCCTCCTCGATGTTCATGTGATAGCTGTCGATACCGATGCGGACCGAGTCCAGGCCCACCGTACGGATCAGGTCGACGGCCTGCTCCAGCCGGTTGACCATGTGGTCCTCGTACCGGTTGAGCGGCTCCAGGTAGAGGGTGACGCCCTCGCGGCGCGCGTGCTCCCCCAGCTCGGAGAGGCCGGACAGCAGCACCTCGCGGTCCTGCTCCTCGGTGCGCGGCGGCTCGAACGGGGGGAGCCTGCGCGAGAACATCCCGTAGGACGCGGGGGTCTGGACGCCCAGCGCCCCGATCTCGGCAGCGACGGAGAGCTGGGACTTCATCTGCTCCAGGGCGTCACGGCGCAGGCCGTCGTCGAACGCGGCGAAGAAGTGCAGCATGTCGACGCAGACGGTCGGCATGACCACACCGTCGGCCAGGGCCTGCTTGAGCTCGGGCAGGCGGTCACGGAAGTGGAAATCCCCCTTCGAGCGCAGCTCCACGGCGTCGTAGCCGGCGTCCTGGGCGAAGGCCCACTTCTCCTGGAGTGTGTCGCCGGGGAGGAGCTGTTCCTGGCAGGCGGTTTTCAGCATGGGGTGCCTTTCGGCGCCGGCGGACGGCGCTCGGGAGTTCTGGTGGTGTGATCGGTCCGGGCCGCGAGGGCTCAGAACTCCAGGACGACCTGGAGGGCGTCGGCGGGCTTCTCGTCGAGCAGCACATACGCGTCGGCGGCTTCCGCCACCGGGACGACGTGGCTGACCAGGGACTTCACGTCGACCTGGCCTTCGGCGACCAGCGAGAGGAAGGTCTGCTGGAGCCGCTCGACGGTCCAGCGCCCCGCCAGTTGCGGGGGCACTCCGCCGATCTGGGAGCAGATCAGCTGCACCCGGTTGTGGTGGAACTCGTCGCCGAGGCGAAGACCCGCGCCGTCACCCTGGTAGAAGCCGGAGGCCACGACCCGGCCGCCGACGGTGACGGAGCGCACGGCCTCGTGCAGGGCCGGGTACACACCGCTGATCTCGATCGCGACATCGGCGCCCGCCCCGCCGGTGGCGGCCCGGATGCTTTCGGCGACGGTGCCGGTACGGGCGTTGAGGGTGTGCCGCGCCCCGTACTCCCGGGCCGTCGCGAGCCGTCCGTCGAGCGCGTCGACCGCGGTGACGCGCGCGCCGTTGAGCTGGGCGAGACGGGTGGTGAGCAGCCCGATGACGCCCTGGCCGAAGACGGCCACGTCCTCGCCCAGGTGGATGTCGGCGGCGAGGATCGCGTTGTACGCGATGGCGCCGACCCGGGCGAAGGCCCCGGCGAGCGGTTCCAGGCCCGCGGGCAGGGTGTGGCCGACCATGCGCTCGGCCGGGACGATGCCCTCGCTGCGGTGCCCCCAGATGCCCCAGACCAGATCGCCCTCGACCGGCATACCGGGCGTGCCGACGAGCTCGGGGGAGACCTCGGTGACCTCGCCGACCTCGGAGTAGCCCCAGCCGGCCACCGGGTACTCGATCCCGGCCGCCCCGTCGCGGAAGATCCGGGCCTCGGCGTCCCAGGTGCGTGTCAGGTACGGATTCGTCCCTCGGTAGGCGGTGAGTTCGGTTCCTGCCGAAATGCCGGAGTAGCGGGTGCGGACCCGCAGGTGCCCCGCGGGAAGCGGAGCACTCTCGTGCTCGGCGACTTCGACCTGACGGGGGCCGGTGAACTGGACGACGCGTTCCACGGGGGGCTCCGGTAGCGCTTGGAGGGGTGTTGCTCGCTGACTTCAGTCGAAGATATCTCAGAGTTATGTCTTGTCAATAAGCAAAAGTGATGCTGAGATGCGTCAGGAAAGTGCGTAAGTGGCGTGAGGACACAGCATGGTGATGAAGACCCGACGGTCGAGGGTGACCCTGTTCGGGCTCGCCGCGACCCTGGCCGGCGGCCTTTTGGCCGGCTGCTCCGGCAGCTCCGGCGCAGAGCGGCCCGACAACAGGATCACGGTGTGGTCACAGGAGAACCTGCCGCCGCGGATGGCGGCGACCAGAAAGGTCATCAGCCGTTTCGAGAAGGAGAGCGGCGTCGAGGTCGACCTCGTCGGCGTGGACGAGGCCCAGCTGCCGCAGCTGATCATGTCCGCCGCCGCGGCCGGCAAGCTCCCGGATGTGATCGGGGCGGTCCCGATGGGCCAGGTCTGGCAGATGTACGGCAACGGCCTGCTCAACACCGAGGTCGCGGACCGCATCGTGAAGGATCTGCGGCCGGACACGTTCAACAGCAACGCGCTCGAGCTCACATCCGACAGAGGCACCAGGCTCGGCGTCCCCTCCGACGCCTGGCTCCAGATCCTCGTCTACCGCAAGGACCTGTTCACGAAGGCCGGGCTCGACGCACCGGAGGACTACCCGAGCGCCCTGAAGGCCGCCGCCGCCCTCGACCAGGGCGGCCGGGACGGCATCTCGCTGGCCACCGACCCCTCGGACGTCTTCACCCAGCAGAGCTTCGAGGACCTCGCCCTGGCCAACGGCTGCCAGCTGGTCGACGAGGCGGGCGAGCCCGCTCTCGACTCACCGGCGTGCCGAAACGCCTTCGCGGCGTACGACGATCTCGCCCGCGAGCACGGAGCGCCCGGCACCCAGAGCGTGGACTCCACCCGCGCCACCTACTTCGCCGGTCAGTCGTCGATGATGGTCTGGTCGTCCTTCCTCCTGGACGAGCTGGCGGGCCTGCGGTCGGACGCGCTGCCCAGCTGCCCGGAGTGCAAGAAGGACCCGAAGTTCCTGGCCCGTAACACCGGCGTCGTCACCTCCCTGAAGGGCCCCGACGGCAAGGAACCCGCCCAGTTCGGCGAGATCACCTCCTGGGCCGTCACCCGGACCGCCGAGACGGACGCCTCCCAGAAGTTCATCGAGTACATGATGGGCAACGGGTACGCCGACTGGTTCGGCATGGCCCCCGAGGGCAAGATCCCCGTCCGTACCGGCACGGCGGAGAAGCCCGGCTCCTTCGAGCAGGCGTGGCGCGCCAGCGTCATGGGCGTCGACCGCCGCGAATCCATGCAGAAGGCCTACCCCTCCGCGCTCCTCGACCGGCTCGTCACCGGTGTCGGAGGCATGAAGCGGTGGGGCCTGACCCAGGGGCAGGGCGCCCTTGTCGGCGCCACGAACGGCGAACTCCCCGTCGGCAAGGCCATCGGGGCGATGACCAGTGGCCAGCTCTCGCCCGACGAGGCCGCCGAGGAGGCCAACGACGAAGTGGCCGCCCTCCAGAAGTCCCTCCAGTAGCCGCCCGCCGCTCCCTCACGAGGTAACCGACCCATGAGCACAATCACGAGCGGCGCGAAGAAGCGCCGCATCCCACCGCAGAGTACGAGCAGGCGGGAGAACCGCGCGGGCCTCGCCTTCGTGACCCCCACCTTCCTGGTGGTCCTGGTCGTGGTGATCCTGCCGATCCTCTGGACCGTCCTGCTCGCCTTCCAGAACGCCAAGCTGGTCGACATCCAGGAGAACGGCCTCTTCGGTCGCTGGACCCTGGACAACTTCTCCCAGGTCTTCGGCTCGCCCGGCTTCTGGAGCAGCCTCGGCACCACGCTCCTCTACACCGTCGGCGCCACCGCCGGCTCCGTCGTCCTCGGTCTGATCGCCGCCCTCGCCCTGCGCAAGCCCTTCCGCGGAAGGGGCGCACTGCGCGCCGCCATGCTCCTGCCGTACGTCGCCCCCGTGGTCGCGGTCTCCTTCGTGTGGGAGGTCGCACTCAGCCCGCAGTACGGCATCGTGAACGAATGGGGCCAGAAGCTCTTCGGGTGGGACGACCCCATCGCCTTCCTGTCCACCCGTTCCTACGAAGTCGGCGTGCTCGGGGTCCACTTCGACATCCCGCTGGCGCTGCTCACCGTCATCGCCTTCGAGACCTGGCGCTACTTCCCGTTCGCCTTCCTCTTCATGCTCGCCCGCCTCCAGGCGGTACCGGACGGTCTCGAGGAGGCCGCCGAGGTCGACGGTGCCACGCTGTCCCAGCGCTTCCGCCACATCCTGCTGCCGCAGCTGATGCCTGTCATCGCCCTGCTGTCCGTCCTGCGCTTCATCATGACGTTCAACAAGTTCGACGACATCTACCTGCTCACCGGCGGCGGTTCCGGCACGGACGTCGTGGCCGTCCGCGTCTACGACTTCCTCACCTCGCGCTTCGACGTCGGAGCGGCCTCCGCGCAGGCCCTCGTCCTCGCCGTCGTGCTCATGGCCCTCCTGGGCGTCTACTTCAAGTTCTTCGGCAAGAAGATGCAGGAGGAGTCGGCATGACCCCCACCCCGACCATGACCCATGAGCCGGCCGAGCGCACCGCCCGCCCGCTGCCCGAGTCGCGGCGGCCCCGGCCGCGGCTGACCCGCGCCCAGTTCGAGGAACGGTTCTTCGGAGTCCTGCGCTGGGTGGTGATCGCCTTTCTCGCGGCGATCACGATCGTGCCCTTCTACTACATGCTGATGCTGTCGGTGAAGCCCATCGACGCACTGCTCCTGGACCCGGGCAACCTCTGGGTCTCGGCGAAGGACTTCACGCTCGACACGTACGAGAGCGTCCTCAAGTCCTCGGAGGACGGCGGCCAGGGCTTCCTCGGCATGCTGCTCAACTCGGCGCTCGTCGCCGTCGCCACCGTCCTGCTCACGCTGGCCGCCGCGGTACCGGGCGCGTACGCCGTCAGCCGGCTGAAGTTCTTCGGCAACCGCCAGATCAGCGCGGTCTTCCTGGCCGTCTACCTGTTCCCGGCCACGCTGCTGGCCGTCCCGCTCTTCGTCATGTTCGCGAAGATGGGGCTGTCCGGGAGCCTCGTCGGGCTCGCCATCGTCTACATCGCGCAGACCGTGCCCGTCTCGATCTACATGCTCAAGAACTACTTCGTCACCATCCCGTTCAGCATCGAGGAGGCGGCGGCGATCGACGGCGCGTCACGGCTGCAGACCGTACGCAAGATCATCCTGCCGCTCGCCCTGCCGACCCTCATGGCCACCGGGCTGTACGTCTTCATGATCGCCTGGAACGAGTTCCTGTTCGCCCTCCTCTTCCTGGCGGCCGACCCGGAACGGTGGACCGTCTCCCTCGGTCTCCAGCAACTCGCCAACGGCATCGAGGTGTCCAAGACGGTGCTGATGGCCGGGTCGGTCGTCCTCACCATCCCTGTGGTACTCCTGTTCTTCTCCGCCGAACGGCTCCTCACCGAGGGCCTGACCAGCGGTGCGGACAAGGGCTGACGCCGGGAGCCGGGAGGGCCGGCAGGGCGGGATCCAACGGCCCCCGGGGCCGGGCAGCGACGCGACAGACAGGGCGAGGACGGCGGGGATGGCAGGAAACCAGGCCAGCGCGGGGCATCTGCTGCAGCTCATTCGCAGCGGCGAAGCCACCACGCGCGGCGAGCTCCAGCAGGCGACCGGCCTGTCCCGCTCCACGGTGGGACACCGGCTCGACCAGCTCTTCGGAGCGGGCTGGCTGCGCGGCGCCACCGGCACCTCCACCGGCGGACGCCCCTCCGCCCGGCTGGAGTTCGACCCGGGGCACGCCGTGGTGCTCGTCGCGGACCTGGAGACCCGGCACGCCCGCGTCGCCGCGCTCGACCTCTCCGGCACCGTCCTCGCCGAGCACACCGGGGCCCTCGTCATCGCCGACGGCCCCGACCGCGCCCTGGACCAACTGGCGCGCTGGTTCGGCCCGCTGCTCGCCGAGGCGGGAGTGGGGGCCGAGCGTGTCTGCGGCATCGGGCTCTCCGTGCCGGGGCCGGTGGACTGGGAGTCGGCCCAGATCGTGCAGCCGCCGATCATGCCCGGCTGGGACCGCTTCCCCGTACGGGAACGACTGCGGGAGGCCTGGACCGAGCACGTCGGACCGATGCCGGCCGCCGGGCCCCTGCCCGTCTTCGTGGACAACGACGCCAACCTGATGGCCCTGGCCGAGCAGCGGGCCGGCCACCCGGACTGCAGCGCCTTCGTCCTCATCAAGGCGTCCACGGGTATCGGCGCCGGCGTCGTCGTCGGAGGCGAGGTCTACCGGGGCATCGACGGCGGGGCGGGCGACATCGGCCACATCCGGCTGCACGATCGCCCTGACGCACTGTGCATGTGCGGGTCCTACGGATGCCTCGCCGCCGTCGCCAGCGGCCGGTCGATCGCCGGACAGCTCACCGCGGCCGGTGTGCCCACCGCGTCGGGCTCCGACGTACGCGAGCATCTCGCCGCGGGCCAGCCGGATGCCGTCAGGCTCGCCCGCGAGGCGGGACAGCGCGTCGGCGAGGTCCTGGTCACGGTCGTCACGCTGCTCAACCCCGGCGTACTGATGCTCAGCGGCGACCTGGCCGGCACCCCGTTCCTCACCGGCGTCCGCGAACTCATCTACCAGCGCGCCATGCCGCGCACCACCGCCCACCTCCAGGTCGTCACCTCCGAGCTGGGCGACCGCGCGGCCCTGGTCGGAGCCGCCCGCATGGTCATCGACCACCTGTACGCGCCCGAACGCGCCGACGCCCGCCTCGCGGCACTCGCCCGTACCGGCGCCTGAGCCACCGCCCCCAGCAGAACGACGGAGAGCACCATGTCCACCGCCCCCCTCCAGGACAGCCGCCCCCACGAACCGGTCCGCGTCGGCCTCGTGGGCGCAGGGCCCTGGGCCCGGACCATGCACGCCCGCATGCTCGCGGCCGGGCCGGAAACCTCCCTGGCGGCGGTCTGGGCGCGCCGCCCCGAGGCCGCGGCCGAGGTCGCGGAGCCCTACGGCGCACCGGTCGCCGACTCCTTCGAGGAACTCCTCGACCGCTGCGAGGCGGTCGCGTTCGCCGTGCCGCCCGCCGTGCAGGCCGCCCTCGCACCCCGTGCCGCGGCTGCGGGCCGCGCCCTCCTGCTGGAGAAGCCGCTCGGCGCCGATCTCGGCGCGGCCCGCGCCGTGGCGGACGCCGTCCGCGACCACGGGGTGGTCTCCCAGCTCGTCCTCACGAAGCGGTACCACCCGGCCACCCGCGCCTTCCTCGCCGAGGCGGCCACCCGCGAGGTCACGGGAGCCCGCTCCTGTTATCTGCACGGGGCCTTCCTCGGCGGGGAGTTCGCCACGTCCTGGCGGCTGGAACACGGCGCGCTGCTCGACCTCGGCCCCCACCTCCTGGACCTCCTCGACACCGCGGTCGCGCCCATCGTCTCCGTACGGGCGACCGGGGACCCGCGCCGCTGGGTCGAACTGACCTGTGAGCACGAGAACGGCGCGGTCAGCCAGGCATCCCTCTCGGGCTGCGTGCGGCTCCCGAAGGCCCGGACCAGGATCGAACTGTTCGGCCCGGGGGAGGAGCTGGTCTACGACACGGCCGGCATCGACCACGAGGAATGCTGGCCGGTCCTCCGGCGCGAATTCGCCACCGCCGTCAGGACCGGCCGGGGGACCGACATCGACGCCGCCCACGGCCTGCACATACAGGAGCTGCTCGACATGGCCGCCCGCACGACCGGATGAGCCCGCAGGACCGGCTTGGTATGCGCCCCTGGCGTGGATGATTGCGGGGTGTTGGTCCAGATTGAAGCAGTACGAAAGATCTCCGGCGGGGCTGCGATGGTCCGGGTGCGCTCGGAGGTGGGCGTCGCCGTCGGGCTCTGGTGTGGGGGCCCGACGGATGTGGGCTGCGAGCATTATGTGGAGTGGACTGTTGATGACGACGTGGCCTGGGGCGGGAACACCCAACCAGTGGTCTGTCCCTCGCCCGCGTTGAGTGAGAACGGCAGTCAGGTCGTCTTCCGGGGGCGTCTGACTCTCACGGGCGACGGCGGGGCGGTGCTGGAAGCGGGTGACTCACAGATCCTGTTCGACGTCGCCGATCCGCTGCCACCGGTTGCGGTTGACGGAACGTGGGTCGAGGTCCGTGTCGAGCGCGACAGGGTCAGCCTGTATCCCTACCTGCTGTGATGCACACGAGGGTGAGGCGACCCTGCCGCCGTTCAGCCACCTCGCCAGTCGCGGTGGCCCGGCTTCGACCCTTGCGAGGGTTGCCGCTCAGGGGGCCGAACGGCTCGAAGGGACAGGCGAGGACATCGCTCAGGGTAACGTCGACACCAGCTTCGCCTTCGAGACGGGTCGCGTGACCGTCTTCACCGCGCTCGACGAGCACGGGGTGAGCTTCGACCCTCCCGGGCCGAGGCGGGCGGGCCGTTGACGCACCCGGAGTCCAGGCGAGCGCCGGTCGCCGAGCCGCGTTCACCGATGGGCGGCCAGCACCGCCGCGAGGCCCTCTTGCAGGTCTTTGACGAAGTATCCGGGAACCTCCAGCGACGGGAAATGCCCCCCGGCTTCGGGCGACCTCCATCGCACGATCTGCCGGTACCGCTCCTGCGCCCAGGGGCGCGGGCACTTCTCGACATCGCGGGGATACATGGTGAGTGCCGACGGGACGTCGACCCGAAGTCCGGGGTCCAGCGAGTTGTGGCTCTCGTAGTAGATGCGGGCCGCCGACGCGCCGGTCCGCGTCAGCCAGTACAGGGTGACGTCGTCGAGAATGCGGTCTCGGGAGATCGTCTCGAACGGGCTGTCCTCGGTGTCCGACCACTCGGCGAACTTGTCGAGGATCCAGGCAAGAAGCCCGATCGGTGAGTCGACGAGCGAGTAGCCGATGGTCTGCGGTCGGGTCGCCTGCTGCTTCGCGTACGCCGCGTGGTGGCGCCAGAAATCACGGGTTTCCTCGGTCCACCTGCGCTCGATCGCCGTCAGCCCGTCCGTGGTCAGCCCGGGCGGTCCCTCCGCGAACGTCGTGTGGATGCCGAGGACGTGCGCCGGGAACCTGCCGCCGAGAACCGTGGTGATGTTGCCTCCCCAGTCGCCGCCGTGGGCCACGAACTTGTCGTAGCCGAGCCTTCCCATCAGCTCCACCCACGCGGCTGCGATCTTTTCGGTTCCCCACCCGGTGGTGGCCGGCTTGTCGCTGTAACCGAAGCCTGGCAGCGAGGGGACCACGACGTGGAACGCCGGCGCGTTCGCATCCTTCGGATCTGCCAACTCGTCCACTACGTCGATGAACCGAGCGATGCTGTCCGGCCAGCCGTGCGTCAGGAGCAGGGGAGTGGCATCCGCGTGCGGGGACCGGCGGTGCAGGAAGTGGATTCCCAGATCATCGATGGTCGTGCGGAACTGGCCGATCCGGTTGAGGCGCTCTTCGAACGACCGCCAGTTGTACCCGGTGCGCCAGTAGTTCACGACGTCGACGAGGTCGGCCAGAGGAACGCCCTGCTCCCATCGGCGAGGGCCGGGCGCGGTGCGATGGACCGTCTCGGCCTCCGGCAGCCGCGCCGCGGCCAGTCGCGCGCGCAGATCGTCGAGCTCGACGTCAGTGGCATGGGCTTCAAATGCTTGCACGTCGCTGGTCGGACGGGGCATGAGACCTCCTGGCCGTCGTGGAGCCGGCCACGGTCTTCTGTGAACCGGCTAAGACGGTTCTAGCAGTTCTCCGAGCCCCGCTGCAACCGGCTAAGGTGGTTCCATGTGTGCTGCGTTCCCTGACTTCCGCCTCGGCAAGGTGCTCGCGATGAGCTTCACCGGGACTCTGTCGGAGCGTCGTGGTGACGCTGTGGAGCGCATTCCCACGCCTCACCGGCTCATCGACTGGCTGGCGGTGAGCGGCCTCGCCGTGGACTCCTGCACCACCGCCCAGCTCGAACTCGCTCGGGAACTGAGGGAGTCGATCCACGCCGCCGCGACAGCTGCGGCGATCCAGGACGCTCTCCCTGCTTCCGCTGTCCAAGTCATCAACGACTGCAGCGCTCAAGGCCGGGCCGCAGCGATCCTGACGCCCGAGGGTGAACGGCGATGGCGGCTCAGCTCGGCTTCCTGTGTGGAAGATGCCCTCAGCGTGATCGCCGCCGACGCGATCAGCGTCATCGCAGGCGAACGAGACGGAAAGCTGGCCTTGTGCGCATCCCCGACCTGCCGGGCCGCCTTCTTCGACACCAGCCAGAGTCGCACCCGCAAATGGTGTGACATGAACACGTGCGGGAATCGTCAGAAGAAGGCGCGCTTCCATGCCGGCCAGCGTAAAAGCACCAGGTCAGCGGAGTGAACGTCATCCTCGGTACATCCGAGTGGGCCCCACGCCTGCGACACATCTGCCGCGTCGGGCGCGAGGAGGACGGACGTGTCCGGTGAGCGGCTCGACGCGGAGTGGGTACGGGGCTGGTGCGAGCGGACTTCTGCTGGGCTCTCGGCTCTGATGTCGTCGTTCCTGGAGACGCACGGCTATCCGCCCGGTGGGAACGCCGTCGTCCTCGCAACGGATGAGAGTCATGGGGCGACGGGCGCACTCGTGGATCTGACGCCGATCCCCTCCGACCTGACGACCCTTTACTGGGTGGTCTGCGAAATTTCCATGCCTGATGTGGAGCACGGATACTTCGTCCACCCGGCCTCGACGGTAGCGGAGCACCTGCGCGAGTACGGATCCGTCCAGATCGACGACGAGCCACCTGGCATCGTGTTTGCCAGTGACGGTGGTGGGCGTCTGTTCGCGGTGGCAGGAAGCGGACGGGTCTGGAGGTCGGCCACCGCCTCCTGGCTCGCCGATTTCGAAGTCACCGCAGAGTCCGTCCAGCACTTTCTCGAACAGCTCGGCCGAAGGGTCGCCGGCCGGACCTGACCCGGCGCTCCGTCGGGTCAGGTCCTTGTGGCGTGGGGCCGGCTCACCCGTGGCCCTTGCCGCACAGCGCGGCGTCCACCGCGCCCTGGAGATGCTCCAGACTGTCGCCCTCGGCCGCCCAGGTCGTGGTGTAGACGGTCACGGTGCCCCGGCCGCCCGTGGCCCGGCCCCCGCCCACCGAGCCGCCGGGCAGGTCACCGCCATGGCCCCAGTAGACGCCGCCGCAGCTGAGCGGGATCGAGGCGATGCCGTAGCCGTAGCGGCTGCCCGCGGGGTAGACGTCCCTGCCGCCGATGCCGGTGGTGTCCCGCATCATCGGGCGCAGCGCCCGGTCGGGCAGGAGCCGGCCGCCGAACAGGCCGTCCCAGAAGGCGTTGAGGTCCTCGGGTGTGGACACGAGCCCGCCGGACGCGCCGAACTCGTACCCGGGAAGCTCGGTCACGTCCACGACGCCTGCCTCCGGGGACGCGGGGTGCACGCCGTAGTTGCGGGCGTGCGGGCCGCGCAGGGTCAGCTCGCCCGGGGCCGGCCAGTAGGTGTCGTCCAGGTGCAGCGGGCGCAGGATCGTACGCTCGAGGTGCGGAAGCCGACGCCCGAGGCCTTGTCGATCACCATGCCGAGTACCAGATAGTTGGTGTTCGAGTAGCCCAGTCCTCCCCGGGCTCGAAGACGGGCTCCGCGTCGAGCGCCGACGCCAGATACTCCTCCGACGTGCCCGCCTCGGACCAGTCGACCAGCGCGGAGTACTCCGGCAGCCCACTGGTCTGCTTCAGCAGCTGACGTACGGTGATGGCGCTTCCGGCGAGCTGGGGCACATGGACCCCGGCGCGGTCGTCGAGACGTATCCGACCGTCCGCGACCAGGCGCATGACGGCGGTCGCGGTGAACGCCTTGGTGTCGCTGGCCAGCCGGAACCGGCCCTGGGCGCCCGGCATGTGACGGCCGGACACCAGGTCCGCCACCCCGGCCGTCCGGGTGGTCCTGCCGTCGTACGCGAGTGCGCCGGGAACACCGTCCCTGTCCACGAGCAGGTCGAGCTGACGCTGTACCGGGTCCTACGGACGGGCGGCTGCCACAGGGGCGAGTGCCCCGGTCAGCGTGGCGGCGAGCAGGACTGCTGCGGCGAGGTGCTTGCGGTGCATGGGTGTTCCCCCTGAGTCGTGGCCCGGAATCACGCGGACCGATCGGTCGCTCACCGATGACCCTGCCAGGCGGCCGCCGCAAGATCGGTGCGTCCCGGCCCCGAATCGAAGGTGTCCTCAACCCCCCTTGTCAGGACGCCCGTCGTATGCGTCAGGCCGGTTCGGAGGTGTCCCTGACGGGTGTGTCCTCGATACGGGACCCGGGCGCTCCGCGGTTGCCGGCGGCCGGGCTGTGCGCATGCTGCGCCGGTGCCTCGTCCGTGCCGGCGCCGACGCCCGCCGCCGGGGTGCGCAGGACCAGCAGGGCGACGTCGTCGCCGCTGGGCTCGATGCGGACCAGGAGCTCGTCGAGGAAGTCCTCGATGTCCCGACGGGCCAGGGCCGCGGCATGCCGGCGCAGTGTGGCGAGACCGGCTTCGATGTCACGGGTGCGGCTCTCGACGAGCCCGTCGGTGTACAGCAGCAGCGTCGACCGGGGCGGGAGGTCCACATGGGCGTCGGGCCACCCCAGCCCCATGTGCAGGGCCGAGCTGAGACCGAGGAGAGGGCCGTGGCCGTCCTCGAGGAAGCGCGTGTGCCCGTCGGCCGTGATCAGGAGCGGCGGGGGGTGGCCGGCGTTGACCCAGTGGAGCTGCCAGGGCCCGCCCTCCTCGCCTTCGATCCGGGCGAAGACACAGGTGGCCATGGGCGCATCACTCGTATGGGTCATGGCCTCGTCCAGACGGCGCATGATCAGACTGGGGGGTTCCGTCCGGTCCCAGGCCAGGGCGCGCAGCATGTTGCGGACCTCGGCCATGTGGGCCGCGGCCTTGAGATCGTGGCCGACGACGTCCCCGATGACCATCGTCAGGACGCCGTCGCCCAGGAGGAAGGAGTCGTACCAGTCCCCGCCGATCTCGGCGGCGCTCTCGGCGGGCCGGTAGCGGGCCGCCATCGTGAGGTGGTCGACCTGCGGCAGGGGAGTGAGGAGCTGGCGCTGCATGGTCTCGGCGACATGCCGCTGCTGCTCGAACAGTACGGCGGCCTCCATGACCAGGCCGGCGCGGCGCGCGATGTCGGCCAGTACGAAGACCTCGGCCTCGCTGTAGGAGGATCCGGGGGCGACCCGCGCCACGGTCAGCGCGCCGAAGACCTGCCGCCGGGTGTGCAGGGGCACCACAACGGCGCAGCTGCCCCCCAGCCGGTCGAAGAGTTCCCGGTGGGCGCGCGCGAGCGGGCTGTCCGGCAGCTCCGCGAGGGCGTCCGCGTCGAGAACGACGGGCTCGGCGCTCCGCATGGCCTGGACCACGGCGGAACGGGTTGATTCGGGCAGGGGCGGCAGCGGGCCCTTGAGTGACTCGGCCGCCCGGTGGTCGCGAGGGGCACGGACGGCGACGCGCTGCATCTCGCCCGCCTGCCTCGCGGTGTGCACGTCGATCGCAGCCCAGTCACCCATGTCCGGCACGAGCAGTCCGGCCAGTCTGTCCAGCATCTCCGGTGTCTCCAGGGCGGAGATCAGGACCGTCGACACCTCCGCCACCATCGTCAGCCGGGCGGTGAGCCCCTCCAGGGCCGCGAGATAGGCCGCGGTCTGCTCGGCCGCGTCACGGTGCAGGCTGAAATCGTGGAAGACGACCACCGAGCCTTCCGCAAGTCCCTCGTGCCGCAACGGAGTCGCCGCCCAGATGATCGGCACCAGGGTGCCGTCCCCACGCAGGAAGAGTTCCTCGCTGCCCTCGGCCGGCCGGCCGCTCTCCAGGACGGTCAGCATGACGCACTCGTCCCGCGGGACCGTGGCGCCGTCCGGTCCGCGGTGCAGCAGATCGTGCATGTCATGACCGAGCATCTGCTCCTGCGGACGGCGGAGGATCTGTTGAGCACGTGGGTTGCAGGCGGTGAGCCTGCCGGTGTTGTCGGTGACGAAGACCCCTGTCCCCAGGCTGTCGAACACCGTGCGCATGAAGCCGATCTCCAGCAGCCCGTCCGTGGACCTCATCGAGCGGCCCTCGCCGTCCCCGGGCGGCCCTCTCCGCCCGTGCTCGACGTCCTCGTGCCTTCCGGGCCGCCCGGCGGCGGCAGCCGCACGGGCGGCATCGTGTCCGCCGCCGGAATCACGGTCTGGGAGGTCATGCCGTCCATCATTCATCCGGCACGCCCGTTCCGCCGCTCGGGAGGAGGGCGCCCCCGCAGCCCCGGGCTACCTCTCCAGCACCAGCGCGGAGCCCTGGCCCACGCCGATGCACAGTGTCGCCACGCCGGTCCCGGACCCGGCGGCCCTGAGCTGGTGCGCGACGGACCCGGCGAGGCGGGCTCCCGAGGCGCCGAGCGGGTGGCCGATCGCGATCGCTCCACCACGAGGGTTGAGGACGGACGGGTCGAGGTCGGGCCACTCGGCGAGGCAGCCCAGGACCTGGGCGGCGAACGCCTCGTTGAGTTCGAGGGCCGCGAGGTCGGCGAAGCTCCTGCCCGCCCGGTCGAGCGCCCTGTTCACGGCCTCGACGGGAGCGAGCCCGAAGTAGTGCGGTTCGTTGGCCGACACGGCGGAGGCCGTGATCCGGGCGAGCGGTTCGCGGCCTGTGGCCCGGAGGCCTTCCTCGTCCGCCAGCAGCAGGGCCGCCGCACCGTCGTTCAGCGGGGAGGAGTTGCCCGCGGTGACGGTGCCGCCCTCCGTGCGGAACGACGGGCGGAGCTTGGCCATGGCCTCCAGCGAGGCGTCGTCCCTGATGCACTCGTCCCGGTCGACGACGAGCGGATCGCCCTTCCGGCGCGGGATCGTCAGGGGCGCGATCTCCCCGTCGAACAGCCCCGCCGCCCGTGCCGCCGACGCCTTCCGGTGGGAGGCGAGAGCGAACTCGTCCTGCTGTTCCCGGCTGATGGCGTGCTTGTCGGCGATCAGCTCGGCGCTCTCGCCGAGCGGCACCGTCCACTGCGGATCCATCCGGGGGTTGACCATGCGCCAGCCCAGGGTGGTCGAGTACATCTCGGTGTGCCCGGCGGGGAAGGCGCGGTCGCTCTTGGGCAGGACGTACGGGGCGCGGGTCATCGACTCGACGCCGCCGGCCACGACGAGCGAGTGGTCCCCGAGCGCCACCGCACGGGCCGCGTGCACCACGGCTTCGAGGCCGGAGGCGCAGAGGCGGTTGACGGTCACGCCGGGGACGGAGACCGGCAGACCCGCGAGGAGCGCGGCCATCCTGCCGACGTTGCGGTTCTCCTCACCCGCGCCGTTGGCGTTTCCCAGCACCACGTCACCGATGCGCGACGGGTCGAGCTCCGGGGTGCGCTCGAGCAGTGCGCGGATGGTGTGGGCGGCGAGGTCGTCGGGCCGTACCTGCGCCAGTGCCCCGTTGTACCTGCCGATCGGGGTGCGGACGGCGTCGACGATGTACACGTCGCGGGGGCGGAAGCTCATGAGGTGACCCTTTCGGGGGTGATGACCGGGGCGGCCGTCCTCTCCAGGACCTCGGCGACACTCACCCCGGGGGCGGTCTCCACCAGGAGCAGGCCGTCGTCGGTCACGTCGAGCACGGCGAGATCCGTGATGATGCGGTGGACGCACGCCTTGCCGGTCAGTGGAAGGGTGCACTCCTCGACGATCTTCGGGCTGCCGTCCTTGGAGGTGTGCGTCATGGTCACGATGACGCGGCGGGCCCCGTGCACGAGGTCCATGGCCCCGCCGATGCCCGTCACCATCTTTCCCGGCACCGCCCAGTTGGCGAGGTCGCCCCGGGCCGAGACCTCCATCGCCCCGAGGACGGCGGCGTCGATGTGACCGCCCCGGATCATGCCGAAGGAGAGCGCCGAGTCGAAGAACGAGGCCCCGGGACGCACGGTCACCGTCTCCTTGCCCGCGTTGATCAGATCGGGGTCGACATCCTCGTCGTACGGGAAGGCGCCGGTGCCCAGGATGCCGTTCTCGGACTCCAGGACGACGTGAACGCCCTCGGGCAGGTGGTTCGGGATCAGCGTCGGCAGTCCGATGCCGAGGTTGACGTACTCGCCGTCGCGCAGCTCCGCGGCCGCCCTGGCGGCCATCTCGTTCCGGTTCCAGGCCATCAGCCCTGTGCCCCCCGCTCCGTGATCGTCCGCTTCTCGACCTTCTTGTCCACGGCCTGCTCGGCTGTCAGCGCGACCACCCGCTGCACGAAGATGCCGGGCAGGTGCACGTGGTCCGGGTCGATCTCGCCCGGTTCGACCAGCTCCTCGACCTCCGCGACGGTGATGCGGCCGGCCATGGCGGCGAGCGGGTTGAAGTTGCGCGCGGACTTGTTGAAGACCAGATTGCCGTGCCGGTCGCCCTTCGCCGCCCTGACGAGGGCGAAGTCGGTGCGGATGCTGTGCTCCAGGACGTACTCGGTGCCGTCGAAGTCGCGTACCTCCTTGGCCGGGGAGGCCACGGCCACCCCGCCGTCGCCGTCGTAGCGCCAGGGGAGCCCGCCGTCGGCGACCTGCGTGCCCACGCCGGCGGGGGTGTAGAACGCGGGTATCCCCGCCCCGCCCGCCCGGAGGCGCTCGGCGAGGGTGCCCTGGGGGATCAGTTCGAGTTCCAGCTCGCCCCCGAGGTACTGCCGGGCGAACTCCTTGTTCCCGCCGATGTACGAGCCGGTCACCCTGGTGATCCGGCCGGCGGAGAGCAGCACCGCGAGCCCCGTGTCCATCGCTCCGCAGTTGTTGGACACGACACCGAGCCCGCTGACGCCGCTCGCGTACAGAGCATCGATCAACACGTTCGGCACACCGCTGAGACCGAAGCCTCCCACCGCCACCGAAGCGCCGTCCGGCACGTCGGCGACGGCCAGCGCCGCTGACGCGACCACCTTGTCCATGGGACCGTCCATCCAATAGTGTTCGCATAGTGAAGTTTCCTTCACTACGATGGTGTGAGTCTGCCGCCAGGGCCGGAGCTCTGTCAACGGTCCCGGCATCGGCCGCCCCCACCCGACGGAGGACAGATGGCACCGACCGGCACGCCACAGCCGGGCGAGGAGACGCCCGCGGAGGCGGTGGCCCCGCTGATGCGCGGCATAGCCGTCCTGCGCCGGCTGACCGACGCCGACGGCTCCCTCGGCCTCAGTGATCTGGAGCGCGCCACCGGGCTGGCCCGCTCGACCGTCGACCGGATCACGCTCACGCTCGCCCGCACGGGATACGTCCGCCTCGACGGCAAGGTCGTCACCCTCGCGCCGCGCCTGATGGAGCTGGGCAACGCCTACCTCTCCTCGGTCCGCCTTCCCGGCCTCCTCGGCGGCCGGGTGGACGACCTCGCGGAGGAGCTCGACGAGTCCGTCTCCCTCGCCGTTCCCGACGGCAGCGGTGTCCGCTTCGTGCACCAGGCCACCCGCCGGCGCGCGATGTCCCTGCGCTTCCGCATCGGTGATCTGCTGCCGGCCGAACGCACCGCCCCGGGCACGCTGTTCGCCACCCGATGGGGATCGGAGGAGTGGCGGGCCTGGCGGGAGCGGCGGGCTTCGGACCCGGACGGGGCGGACTTCCCGTCCCTGCCTCGGGGGCCCCGGTCGGCGGACGACCTGTTCGAGGAGCGGGTGGAATCGGCGCGGGCGGACGGCTGGGTGGTGGACGACCAGCTGATCGAGCCAGGCCTCCTCGCCCTCGCCGTGCCGGTGCGGGATCACGCGGGAGGCTTCGCGTGCGTGCTCAGCGTGGTCAGCCACACCAGCAGGCACACCGTGCGGGGCCTCCGGGAGGACCTCCTGCCCCGGCTGCTCGACGCCGCCTCTGCGATGGAGCGCCGACTGCGTGACGAGCCCCCCGCGGACCCGACTTCGGCCCCGGGCGCCCTCGCCTCCTGGACCACGGCCTCGAAGCAGGAGCTCGGCCGGGAGTTCATCGAGTCCCTCGCCCGGGGCCTGACGGTCATCACCGCCTTCGGGGAGGACGGCGCCGGCCTGACGCTCAGTGCCGTCGCACGCGCCACCGGTCTCTCGCGCGCCTCCGCCCGCCGCGCCCTGATCACCCTCGAACACCTCGGGTACGTCACGGTCGAAGGCCGTGACCACCGGCTGACACCACGCGTCCTGGCCCTCGGCTACGCACCGCTCTCCCGTACGACCCTGGCGAAGATCGCCGATCCACACCTCGCCGCGCTGGCCGGACGGATCGAGGATTCAGCCTCCCTCGCCGTCCTCGTCGACGACTCCGTGCAGTACGTGGCGCGCGCCGCCACCCACCGCATCATGAACGTCGACATCACCGTCGGCACACGCTTCCCCGCCTACGCCACCTCTCTGGGCCGCGCCCTGCTGGCCGGACTGCCCGCGGACGAGCTCGGGCCGCTCCTCGACCACGCGGAGCTGCGCCCCCTGGCGCCCCACACCCTCACCCACCGCACCGAACTCGAAGCCGCGCTGGAGCGTGTGAGCACCGAGGGGTACGCCCTGGTCGACGAGGAGCTGGAGGCGGGCCTGCGCTCGATCGCCGTACCCGTACGGGACCGGGCGGGCACGGCGATCGCGTCCATCAACGTCGCCATGCACAGCAGCAGCCGGACGATCGGTGAATGCCTGGAGCAGGTGCTGCCCGAACTGCGCCGCACCGCGGGGGACATCGAGTCCGAACTGCACACCGCGGCCCGCTTCACGGACGTCGCGGTGATGTGAGCGGGTGGGGCCGGGCTCCGGGCGATCCGCCCGCCGACTCTCCGTCCTGAGGTGAACCTGATCATCCACAGGCGGTCGATAGGTTGTGTGCATGGTTGCGAATGAGGGTGTGGCCGTCGCGGGCGCCATCGATGACCGAGGCTGGTCCGACACGCGCGCCTGGGTGGAGGAACGTCTCGGCGGAGGGCGCCGCATCGACGCCGTCGAGCGACTGCGTGGGGGCTGGACCTCGGAGATGCGGAGTCTTCGCGTCAGTGGGACGGCGGAGCCGCAGTGGTTCGTGCTGAGGTCGTTCGTGAAGCCCTTCTTCGTCCAGCATGCGAAGGGTCTGCTCACCCGCGAATCGGATGTGTTGACTCTTCTCCGCGAGACCGAGGTGCCGGTGGCGGAGTGTCTCGGTGTCGATGCGACGGCGGCGTACTGCGACCACCCGTCGTTGCTGATGTCACTGCTGCCCGGCGGTGTGCGATTGGATGAGGTGGGGGCGGGGCTGCGGACCGAGCTTCTGGCCCGCCAACTCCTCGGTATTCACCAGGTGCGTGTCCCGCCCGAGGTCCGGCCACGCGTGTACCAGGGCTGGGCCTCGCCCGACCGGGTGCGGCTGCCCGAATCCACCGGGCGACCGGACTTGTGGCAGCGAGCTGTGGACGTCATCCGGCGCGATCCACCTGAATACCGGCCTTGCTTCCTGCACCGGGACTTCCACCCCGGCAACGTGCTCCTCACCGGGCAGGGCGCCCGCACGGAGATCAGTGGTGTCGTCGACTGGGTGGAGACCTCCTGGGGGCCGGCCGATCTGGACGTGGCGCACTGTTCCACCGCCCTGGCTCTCCTGTACGGCGTCCAGGAAGGAATGCGGCTGGCCGACAGCTATCTGGCCTGCGGGGGCGCGCTGAGCGACGACCCGGCCGCTCACCTGTACTGGCGTGTCCTGGATGCGCTCGGGTTCGCGCCGGATGCCGAGAAGGTAGCGGTGCCCTGGCGTGAACTGGGTCGCACCGACCTGACCTCGGCCCTGCTCACAAGAAGGTTGGAGGACTATCTCGAAGAGCTGTTCAGCCGCTTCGGCTGAACGTCCACGCACGCAGCGGCTCGGCCTGTGTCCAAGCCGGACCCCTCGGGAACAAGGGCGCCGTCATCCAACGGTCAGGCTCCGCCTTCCCCATGAGAGGTGAACATGTCGATGAGCGGCTGCGGCGCCCGGTCGTCGAACAGCGTCTCCTGGCCCCGTGCGGACTCCAGGGCGGTCTGCTCGCTCCGCGGGAACAGGACCGCCTCGTAGGCCGACAGCGCGGCCTCGGTGTCCCCCTGGTGAGTGGCGACGGCCTGCCCCAGGTCGGCACCGTCGATCATGGCGAGGTTGGCGCCCTCACCCGCGAACGGCGACATCAGGTGCGCGGCGTCGCCGAGCAGGGTGACACCGGGAACGCGCTGCCAGCGGTGCCCGGTGGGCAGTGCGTGGATGAGGCGGGGGGTCAGTGGGCCGTCCGCCTCGGTGATCAGCTTGCGCAGGCCGGGCGCCCATGTGGTGAAGTGCGCCAGCAGCGCGGCCTTCGCGGCCTCGGTGTCGGTGAAGTCGACGGTGGACAGCCAGTCCTCGGCTGCGCGCAGCGCCACGTAGACGTGCAGACTCCCGTCCGTCTCGCGGTGGGCGAGGAACCCCTTGTTCTCGCCGAGCCCGAAGAACATCCCGCCCCCGATCAGCTCGGCGCACTCGGGGTGGCGGGCATCGGCGTCGTGGAGGTCGAGCTCGACGAAGGAGATGCCGGTGTACGCGGGCCGGGCCCCGGACAGGAGCGGCCGGATCCTCGACCACGCTCCGTCCGCCCCGATGAGCAGGCCGGTGGTGAACGTGGTGCCGTCGGCGAGCGTCACCGCGTGGCGCCCGTCGCCGAGCGGCTCTGCCCCCATGACCTTGGCGCCCCAGCGGACGGTGCCCCCGGGGAGCGAGTCGAGCAGGAGATCGCGCAGATCGCCGCGGTCGATCTCGGGCCGGTCGCCGTTGCCGTCGTCCTTGTGGTCCAGCATCACGCGGCCCTGCTTGTCGACCACGCGCGCGGCTTCGCCGCCGGGATGCACCCGGGCCCGGAACTCCTCGTACAGCCCCGCGGCGCGCAGCGCCGCCTGCCCGGTCTCCCCGTGGATGTCGAGCATGCCGCCCTGGGTGCGGGCATGCCGGTCGGCGTCCAGGTCGAAGACGGCGGACTCGAAGCCGTGCACGTGAAGAACCCTGGCGAGGACCAGGCCGCCGATGCCGGCGCCGACGATGGTTATGGGGTGGTGCGGGGTGGTGTTCATGGTCATGCCTTCGCTTTCCTTCGTACGGGTACGGGCACTTCCGGCGGGCTCAGCGGGGTGTGCCGGCCGTGCCGTTGACGACCGCACGGAAGATCCAGGCCAGCCGTTGCTGCGGGGTACCGGAGGCGAGGTCGCTGCCGAGGGCGGCGATACGCGGGTGGGCCCGGGGGGATGCCTGCCGCAATGTCTCGACGAGGGCGTCGTGCTCGGCCTCGGCGTCGGGATCGCCCGCGCGCCCGGACTGCTCGGCAGCGGTGGCGGTGGCCACCTGGAGGAGTACGTCCACTCCCCAGGCGGCCTGCGCGTCGGGCACGTCGCCCTGGTGCAGGATCGCGAGGACCGTCTCGACGAGCGCCAGGTAGTGCGGCCCGGCGGGCCGGGCGAGCAGTGCGGAACGGGCGAGGCCGGGGTGGTCGAAAAGGACGCGGGTGTACGACAGGAGTACCTGCGCCAGCCGGTCACGCCAGTCGCCGTCGCCGGCGGCCGGAGTGAGGTCGACCTCGCCGAGAAGCTCCTCGAGGATCGCGGCGTGCAGTTCCGCCGTGCCGGCGACGTACACGTACAGCGAAGCGGGCCCGGTGTCGAGCTCCTGGGCCAGTCGGCGCATGGTGACGCGCTGCAGTCCTTCGGCGGCCATGAGCCGGACGGCTGCACTGACGATGGTTTCGTGGGTGAGGGCGGGCTTGGCCGGCCGTTCGCGGCGGCTTCGGTGTTCCGGGGATCGCGGGGTCACTGTCCAACGGTAACGAACATGTTCGTTACGAACAAGTTCGTCGTGCCTGTCGGGGGCCGCAGAGGGTAGGCGACCGGGCGACGGAGCCTCTTCCGCCGCCACTCCGGGTGCGGAGGGCGGCGGGAAAACAGAGGATGCGAAAGGTGGCGAGCCGCACCTACCGGCCCCGTCGTACCGAGACGCGACGTCCGAGGGAGACAAAACCATGGCGCCCGAGCGATCCTCTTCAGGCCTAACGGCATCACGAGACCCCGGCCTCGCCCGGCCACTGGCCGAGCGGGCGGGGTGGAGCGACGTGGACCTGCGCGCGGTGGACACCGTGCGGGTACTCGCCGCCGATGCCGTGCAGAAGACGGGCAACGGCCACCCCGGCACGGCGATGAGCCTGGCCCCGCTCGCCTACCTGCTCTTCCAGCAGGTCATGCGGCACGACCCCGCCGACGACCAATGGCTGGGCAGGGACCGCTTCGTCCTCTCGTGCGGCCACACCAGCCTCACCCTGTACATCCAGCTCTACCTGGCCGGCTACGGCCTGGAGATGGACGACCTGAAGGCGCTGCGGACCTGGGGGTCGGCGACCCCCGGCCACCCGGAGTACCGGCACACCCGCGGCGTCGAGATCACCACGGGACCGCTGGGCCAGGGCATGGGCGCCTCCGTCGGGATGGCGATGGCCGCACGCCGGGAGCGGGGCCTGCTCGACCCGGACGCCGCACCTGGCACCAGCCCGTTCGACCACCACGTCTACGTGCTCGCGTCCGACGGCGACATGATGGAGGGCGTCGCCTCCGAGGCCGCGTCGCTGGCAGGACATCAGCAGCTGGGCAACCTCATCACCTTCTACGACTCCAACCACATCTCCATCGAGGACGACACAGACATCTCGTTCAGTGAGGACGTGCCGGCCCGCTTCGCCGCGTACGGCTGGCACGTGCAGACCGTGGACTGGACCCGAACGGGCGACTACGTCGAGGACGTCGACGCGCTGCTCGCCGCGATCGAGGCGGCGAAGGCGGAGCGGTCCCGGCCCTCACTGATCATGCTGCGCACGATCATCGGATGGCCGGCGCCCACGAAGAAGAACACCGGTAAGGCGCACGGGGCGGCCCTGGGGGACGACGAGGTCGCCGGCACCAAGCGGCTCCTCGGCTTCGACCCCGAGGAGTACTTCCCCATGGAGGACGAGGTCCTCGCCCACACCCGGGCCGTGGGGGAGCGGGGCAGGGAGGCCCGGAAGCGCTGGGAGCGGGCCTACGAGGAGTGGCGGACCGCCAGCCCGGAGAGGGCGGCCCTGCTGGACCGGCTGCGTGAGCAGGAGCTCCCGGACGGCTGGACCGACGCCCTGCCGGACTTCCCGGCCGACCCCAAGGGCATGGCCACCCGCAAGGCGTCCGGCAAGGTGCTCACCGCGCTCGCACCGGTCCTGCCCGAGCTGTGGGGCGGCTCCGCGGACCTCGCGGGGAGCAACAACACCACCATGGACGGCGAGCCCTCCTTCATCCCGGCCGACCGGCAGACGGCCGAGTTCTCGGGAGGCCCCTACGGGCGCACCCTGCACTTCGGCATCCGCGAGCACGCCATGGGCGCGGTGCTCAACGGCATCGCGCTGCAGAGCCTGACCCGTCCCTACGGCGGCACGTTCCTCACGTTCAGCGACTACATGCGCCCCGCCGTCCGCCTCGGCGCCCTGATGAAGCTTCCCGCCACCTATGTGTGGACCCACGACTCGATCGGGCTCGGCGAGGACGGTCCCACCCATCAGCCCGTCGAACACCTGGCCGCCCTGCGCGCGATCCCCGGGCTCGACGTCGTACGCCCCGGGGACGCCAACGAGACCACCACCTGCTGGCGGACGATCCTGGAGCACACCGACCGGCCCGCCGGCCTCGTCCTCACCCGGCAGAACCTGCCGGTGCTCGACCGTGCCGACGGGGTCCACGCCCCAGCCGAGGGAGCCGCGCGCGGCGCCTACATCCTCGTGGAGGCCTCCGGAACCGTCCCCGACGTCATCCTCGTGGCGACGGGGTCGGAGGTCCAGATCGCTCTCGACGCCCGCAAGCTGCTCGTCGACGAAGGCCTGGCCGTCCGCGTGGTCTCGATGCCCTGCCGCGAATGGTTCGCCGAGCAGCCGCTGTCCTACCAGGACGAGGTGCTGCCGCCGGACGTGCGCGCACGGGTGAGCGTCGAGGCCGCCGTCGGCCAGGGCTGGCGCGAGGTGGTCGGCGACGCCGGCCGGATCGTCAGCCTGGAGCACTACGGCGCCTCCGCCGACTACCAGCGGCTGTACGACGAGTTCGGCATCACCGCCGAGGCCGTCGCCGCGGCGGCCCGTGCCAGCATCCGCGACGCGGTGGAGCCCCCCGTACCGGGCGGGCGCCGGTCCTAGCTCATCTGACGCCGCACCAGTTCATGGAGCTGCCCGTCCGTGTCCGCGAGGAGCTCGGCGGGCGGCCCCTCCTGGACGACGCGGCCGTCCGCCATGACGATCACCCGGTCGGCGTCCATGACCGTGGACAGCCGGTGCGCGATCACCACCCGGGTGGCCCGCAGGGACCTCGTGCTCTCGATCACCGTGCGCTGCGTCTCGTTGTCCAGCGCACTGGTCGCCTCGTCGAAGAACAGGATGCGAGGGCGCCGGACGAGAGCCTGGGCGATCATCAGCCGCTGGCGCTGCCCCCCGGAGATCGAGCCCCCGCCGGAGATCATGGTCTGCAGCCCCATCGGCATCCGCTTGATGTCCTCGGCCAGCCCCGCCATCGCCGCGGCCTCCCACGCCTCCTCCTGGGTGAAGACCTCGGCGCCACAGATGCAGTCCAGGATCGATCCGGACAGCGGCTGGGCGTTCTGCAGGACGACCCCGCACTGGCGGCGCACCGCCGCCTGGTCGAGCGCCGTCAGGTCCTGGCCGTCGTACAGGACACTGCCCGAGACCGGCTTGTCGAAGCCGATGAGGAGCCTCAGCAGGGTCGATTTGCCGCATCCGCTCGGGCCGACGACCGCGACGAACTCCCCGGGGCGCACGGTCAGCGACACGTCGTCGAGGACGACGGGGCCGTCGTCGGAGTAGCGGAACGACACCCCTCTGGCCTCGATCTCCCCGGACAGCTCGCCCGGCTGGGTGCTGGCGCCGCGTACCTCGGGTGCCTCGTCGAGCACCGGCTTGATCTGCTCGAACATCGGCAGTACGGCGGCGGCTGACACGAAGGCCCCGGTCAGCTGGGTGACGGCCGTCAGCAGCATCGTCACGGACGTGTTGAAGGTCAGGAACTCGGCGGCCGTGAGTGATCCGCGTGCCGGGCCCGCCAGCAGGACGAAGATGACGAGCGAACACAGCGGCAGATAGACCGCGTTCAGGACCGTCGTCAGATTCTTGATCCGGCCCGCCCGCTTCTGCAGCTCGCGGCTGCGGGCGAACTCGGCCGCCCACGCCCCGTACGCGAAGCTCTCGGCCGCAGCGACCCGCAGCTTGGGCAGCCCTCGCAGCGTCTGGAACGCCTGGTTGTTGAGCTTGTTGCCCAGCACGACCAGACGGCGCTGCCAACGGAGCTCCCACATGCCCATGGTGAGGAACACCCCGGCGATGACCACCAGCATCGCGACGGCGGTGAGAGCCAGCGGCACACTGAACCAGAGCAGCAGGCCCAGATTCATCGCCCCCAGCGTGCCCGCCTGCACGACGACCGGA
The DNA here is from genome assembly GCF_045039765.1 of Streptomyces sp. NBC_01166. Taxonomy (NCBI): domain Bacteria; kingdom Bacillati; phylum Actinomycetota; class Actinomycetes; order Kitasatosporales; family Streptomycetaceae; genus Streptomyces; species Streptomyces sp. NBC_01166. The sequence continues at coordinate 974,883 of NZ_CP108613.1, read as the reverse complement.
CCGGTGCCGGACAGCACCCTGCGGATGGAGCTGACCCCCATCGCCGCGCTCGCCAGTTCGCCCGTGGAGCGCTCCGTGAAGAACTTCGTCGGCAGCCGCAGCAGCCGGTCCCAGACCGCGGGCTGGAGCGTGCTCTCGATCCGCCCCTCCATCCGCAGGATCGTGAGGTTCTGCAGCAGCATGAAGGCCGCCGAGACCACACCGGAGATGATGACGGCCAGCGACACCTGCACGATGAGGGCGTTCTGCGCGTTGGGCACGTACACGCCGAGCACCTTGCCGGTCGCGATCGGCACCAGCGAACCCAGCGCCACCGTCACCAGCCCCGCCAGCACAAGTCTCCGAAGGTCGCCCCTGGTGCCGAACAGGCCGAACCGCAGCAGCTGCCTCTTGCTCAAGGGCTGCTCCGGCAGCGGCCGGTAGAACATCACGGCTCGTTCGTCGAACTCCTGCGCGGAGGAGCTGTCGACACGGCTGCGCCGCCCCGTCAGCGGGTTGACCGCCTCGTAGCGGCCCCGGCGCCAGAGCAGGGCGACCGGTGCTCCGGACGCGGCCCGACGGCCCACCAGCGGCCCGGAGTTCTCCCGCCACCACCGTCCGGCGAGCCGTACCGCCCGGGTGCGGACACGCGAGGCGACCGCCACCCGCTCCACCGGGTCGATCCGGTCGCTCACCGCCCCGCCCGTCGCGGGCTCACCGAGGACGATCCCGGAGTCCCGCGCCACCAGGCGGCAGGCCGCGTACACCGCGTCGTCCGAGGCCCCCGTCGCAGGCGAGGAGCCCCTCCGGGACCGGCCGATCGACGTCAGCAGCGCCTGGTCGGCCTCCTTGCGGACGGCCTCGCCCGCCTTCATGCCCGCCGCGGTCCGGTCCTCGTGCGCGCGCTCCAGCTGTTCGATCCAGCGGTCCAGCGCCGAGAGCAGGCGGTACTGCTGATTGACCATCCCCTGCCACATCGCCGGGTCGACGAGCAGGTCACCCGCCGCCTCGGCGCTGAACGCGGCGCCGTACTGCACACTGCCGGGCGACACCGGAAGCCACAGGATGTCGTCGTCGCCCACCGCTTCGTCGAAGGTGGTCCGCCCGTCCAGCGGGGCCTCGAACAGCACCCGCTGGCTCCGGCCCACGCCGAGCGAGAAGGCGTGCTCCAGCAGGCTCAGCGTCGCGTCCCCGGTGTCGTAACGGCTGCGGTACTGCGCCTCGTGCGCCCCCTGGTCGGCGTACTCCGGCCGGTACAGCTCACGCAGCGGGATCCGGCGCAGCACGCACTCCTGGAGCGGCCGCCCGACCAGGGTGTGCTGCGGGCCCTCGACGGGGCCCAGCACGAGTGTTCCCGGTTCGAGCCGGCCCAGGAAGTGCCAGTGCCCCTGCTCCACCGCGTCCACGGCGAACAGGTCGAGGGCGCCGCCCACGACGAGCCACAGCACCTGGGGGCCCTCCAGCGACAGACTCCGCAGCCCGGCGCAGTCGACCGGCTCGCCGAGAGCTCCCAGCGCGCCGATGACCGGGTCCTGCCCGGGAGCCTCCGTGCCCGCGAGAGGATGTACGGATGCCACGTCAGTGCTCCCTGACCAGATCGGCGTACGGGCCCCCGGCGGCCACCAGGTTCTCGTGCCGGCCGCGCTCCACGACGGTCCCGTGGTCCAGGACCACGATCTCGTCGCTGTCGCGGACGGTGCTGAGCCGGTGCGCGATCACGACGCAGGCACAGCCACGCCGCCGCAGGTTGTCGATGATGACCCGCTCCGTCTCTGCGTCCAGCGCGCTGGTCACCTCGTCCAGGACCAGGATGCTGGGGCGGCGCACGAGTGCCCGGGCGATCTCCAGGCGCTGACGCTGCCCGCCGGAGAAGTTCCGGCCGTCCTGCTCCACCCGGCTGTGGATGCCGCGCGGCCGGCGGGCGACGACGTCGTACAGGGCGGCGTCCCGGAGGGCTTCGGCCACGGCCTCGTCCGGGACCGAGGGATCCCACAGCGCCACGTTGTCCCGGACCGTCCCCTCGAAGAGGAAGACATCCTGGTCGACGAAGGACACGGACGCGGCCAGCGCCCCCCGGGGTATGTCCTCCAGACGCTGCCCGTCGATGCGGATCGTGCCCTCCCAGGGGCTGTAGAGACCCGAGATGAGCCGCGAGACCGTCGACTTGCCGCTGCCCGAACCGCCGACGAGCGCCACCTGCTGCCCGGGTCCCACGGAGAGCGAGAAGCCGGTGAGCAGCGGCTTGTCGAGCGGGCTGTAGCCGAAGGTGATGTCCTCCAGCGTCACATGGCCCTTGAGACGGCGGGTGCTCGCCGCAGGCTCACGGCGGGAGTACAGCGGGTCGACGGGGAAGTTCTCGACGTCCTTGAGCCGGGCAACGTCGGCAGCGAAGTCCTGGACCCTGCCGGCCACCCCGTTGAGCCGGGTGACCGGCGCGGTGAAGCGGGTCACCAGAGCCTGGAAGGCGACGAGCAGACCGATCGAGATGTGCCCCTCGACGGCCCGTAGTCCGCCGATCCACAGGATCAGCGCGCTGTTGAGCGTCGCGAGGGCCGGGGCGACGATGCCCAGCCAGGCGCTCGGCACACCGAGGCGCTGCTGCTCCTCCAAGGTCGTCGCGTGCTGCCCGGCCCACCGGCGGAAGTACCCGTTCTCGCCGCCAGTGGCCTTCATCGTCTCGATCAGCTGGAGGCCGGTGTACGAGGTGTTCGTGAGCCGCGCGCTGTCGGCCCGCAGCTTCTGGGTCCCGACGGCCCGCATTCGTACGACGATGCGCATGGCGACCACGTTGAGCAGGGCGATCCCCACTCCGATCAAGGTCAGCTGGGGGTCGTAGGTCCAGAGCAAAAAAGCGTAGAGGAGGACGACGATGCCGTCCACGCCCGCCGCGGTGAGGTCCCGGGCGAGGGTCTCGGCCACGGCGTCGTTCGACTGGAGACGCTGGACGAGGTCGGCGGGGCTGCGCTGCGAGAAGAAGGTGACGGGCAGCCGGAGCAGATGCCGGAAGAAGCGCGCGCTGCCGAGCGTCGACGCGATGACGCGCCCACGCAGCAGATTCGCCTGTTGCAGCCATGTCAGCACGACGGTGAGGGCGACCATGGTGCCCATCGCGGCGAACAGCACGCCCAGCAGCGAGGTCTGTTCGCCAATCATGAACATGTCGATATAGGTACGGCTCAGGGCCGGGAGCGTCGCCCCGACCGCCACCAGCAGCAGGCTGGCGAGCAGGGCGACCAGCATCGTGCCCGTCGTGCCGCGCAGCCGGGCCGGCAGGGCGGCCATGACACCGGGCTTCCGTCCGCCGCGCTCGAAGCCCTCGCCGGGTTCGAGGACCAGGACGACCCCGGTGAAGCTGGTGTCGAAATCCTCGGCGGGCACGAACCGGCGCCCCTTGTCGGGGTCGTTGATGTACACGCCCCGCCGTCCGAGACGGCGCCCCACGCCGTCGTACACGACGTAGTGGTTGAACTCCCAGAACAGGATGGCGGGCGCCCGGACCTCCGCGAGGGCCGCCGGCTCCATCTGCATGCCCTTGGCCTGGAGACCGTAACTGCGGGCGGCCTTGAGCACGTTGCTGGCGCGCGAGCCGTCACGCGAGACGCCGCAGGCGATCCGCAGCTCCTCCAGCGGCACATGGCGGCCGTAGTGGCCGAGCACCATCGCCAGTGAGGCCGCACCGCACTCCAGCGCCTCCATCTGGAGCACGGTGGGGGTGTGCACGGTCTTGGTCCGCCCGGGCTTCGCCGCCGGGCGCGACCGCCGCCTGTTGCCCGGGGCCCCCTCCGGGCGGTGCCTGCCACGGCTGGGCGGCGGCAGCTGCTGGGCGGTGGGGGACGGATGCGGTGCGGTCACGGGAGCAGCCAATCGATCGGGCGCTGGTCGGCGAGACGGACGGAGCCGGTGGCCAGGGTCATGGAGCCGATCGCGTACGGGGGGCCGTCGGCCGAAGACCACCGGTAGCCGGACTTAGTGGAGTCCGAGGGCTCGATCTTCACCAGGACCGCCAACGGCCTGCCGTGCCGGGAGAACTGCTCGCCGAGCTGGGCGTCACCGAGGAAGCGGGTGATCTGCTGCTGTGTCTGCGCGGCCCTGCCGACCGCGGCCACCTTGCCGCGCAGCACCCCGTACTGCTGGGCGGGCACGGACTGGACGGTGAGGTCGACGGAGGCGCCCACCGGGACCGAGGCGGCACTGCTGCCGGACACGTAGAGCAGGACGACCAGCGGGTCGTCGGCGCCGTCGATCCGTTCGACGCTCGCCACGTCCGCGCCGGTGGTGACCACGGCGCCGATCGTGGCCGTCACCGAGGTGAGCCGGCCCGCGTCGATCGTGCGGACGACGCGTTCACCCTGCGCCGTACGGACCTTGAGCAGGGGGGAGTTCCGGGGCAGGGTCTCGCCCTCGTCGGCGAGCACCTCGGTGATCTGGCCGGCGACGGGGCTCTGCAGGATGTAACTGCCGCGGGAGTGCGTGAGGATGCCGGGGGCGTCGAGGGTGCTGGCGACGGAGCCCGTAACGGCCCAGAAGCAGGCGGCGGCCATCACCGCGACGGTGACGCAGAGGACGAGCAGGCCCTGCGGGCGGGCGAAGCGCACCGGAAGGTCGAGCTGTTCGGGCGACTGCAGCTTGGAAAGGGCCTGTTGGCGGAACTGCACGGAACTCTTCCCTCACCTGTCAGCGGTCGGCACCGAGCCCCGGAACCGACGGGTTCCGGGGCTCGGTGGGGTACTGCCGTGTCTCAGAGACCGGCGGTGAGGCCGGTGGCCAGGCCGGTGACCGCGCCCGTGTTCACGCCGGTGGCGGACTCGACGAGACCGGTGACCGAGCCGACGACGCCGGCGACCGGGACGATGCCCTCAACGGTGCCCGTGACGTTGCCGAGCACGCCGCCGACGAGGCCGCCCGAGACGTTGTCGAGGTCGCTGTCGGAGATCTCGGCGGTCTCGACCTGGGGGGTGTAGTTCATGATGAGCGCTGCCCTTCGTGTGGAAATTGCCTATATACGGAAACCCGTGGTGCGGCCTCCGTATGGGTCAGGATCAAAGCACGCCCGTGCCTCGTACAGCCAATCGAACTGCGGCGGATCTGTGGTTAAAGGCCTGCTGGAATCGACTTACGTGCAGAAGTGTTCATTCCATGGCGGCGAATCCTTCACGAGCTTCACAGGATGAATTCCGTGACCCCGCAGCTTCACGCCCCCCAAGTGGGGCACTCCCGCCTCAATCACCCCCTGACCCGGTCTGGACCTGGCGTTCCGTGCCAGGTCGCGTGATCGGTGTGCGCACGCCGTGTGCAGGTTTCTTCGATCCGGGGGCCCTTTCAATTCCGGGCGCCGGTGACGAGGGAAGCCGAGCGAAGTTCGGAAGGTATCGGTATTCACGTGGTTGTGAAAGATGAACATGGCTCTCTTTTCTCTGTGCCCGGCGTATGAATGAACGGCGCATTTATGAAGCGTTATCCGCGTTCAAGTGATCACGCTGTCACGCGGCCTCCGGATATGTGGAGAAGATGTGCTTCCTTTCCTGGGTGTCGTGGGTGGAGTGCGGGTGCTTGCGTGGTCGGACGGGAGGGGCGGGTCTGATTCATCCGATGAAACGTCCGCACCACCCTTCTCCAGGGCGACACGCGGCGCTACCATCGGGATGCTTTATGGGAGCGCTCCCATCTCTGTGTCAGCCCCGTACCGCCGTTGAGCGGCGGTCCAGCTCGGAGAGGACGTTTCCGTGCGCTTGAGCGCCAGACCAATCGCCGCCCTACTGGCGGCACTTGCCCTCACCGCCGGGTTGACGGTCACCGGAACCCCGGCCGTCGCACGCTCGGACGAAGGGCCCGCCACGGCCGAGGCATCGGATGTGTCCGTAGCCGCGGACACATACACATGGAAGAACGCACGGATCGACGGGGGCGGCTTCGTGCCGGGCATCGTCTTCAACCGGTCCGAGAAGAACCTCGCCTACGCGCGCACCGACATCGGCGGCGCCTACCGCTGGGACCAGTCGGGCAAGCAGTGGACACCGCTGCTGGACTGGGTGGACTGGGACCGGTGGGGCTGGTCCGGGGTGGTGAGTCTCGCCTCCGACGCGGCCGAACCCGACAACGTGTACGCCGCCGTCGGCACGTACACCAACGACTGGGACCCGAAGAACGGGGCCGTCCTGCGCTCCTCGGACCGGGGCGCCTCCTGGAAGGCGGCCACGCTGCCCTTCAAGCTCGGCGGCAACATGCCGGGGCGCGGGATGGGGGAGCGGCTCGCGGTCGACCCGAACAAGAACTCCGTGCTGTACCTCGGCGCCCCCAGCGGCAACGGGCTCTGGCGGTCCACCGACTCGGGCGTCACGTGGTCGGAGGTGACCGCCTTCCCGAACCCCGGCAACTACGCGCAGGACCCCACGGACACCAGCGGGTACGGCAACGACAACCAGGGCATCGTGTGGGTGACCTTCGACGAACGCTCCGGCGGTGCGGGCAGCGCCACCCAGGACATCTACGTCGGGGTCGCCGACAAGGAGAACACCGTCTACCGCTCCACGGACGGCGGCTCCACCTGGTCCAGGATCGCCGGCCAGCCGACCGGGTACCTCGCGCACAAGGGCGTACTCGACTCATCGACGGGCCATCTCTACCTGACGCTGAGTGACACGGGCGGCCCGTACGACGGCGGCAAGGGACAGATCTGGCGGTACGACACGGAGTCCGGCGCCTGGACGGACGTCAGTCCCGTCGCGGAGGCCGACACCTACTACGGCTTCAGCGGCATCTCCGTCGACCGGCAGAAGCCCGGCACCCTGATGGCGACCGCCTACAGCTCGTGGTGGCCCGACACTCAGATCTTCCGCTCCACGGACAGCGGCGCGACGTGGACACAGGCATGGGACTACACCAGCTACCCCAACCGCTCGAACCGCTACACGCTGGACGTCTCCTCGGTGCCCTGGCTCAGCTGGGGAGCGAACCCCTCACCGCCGGAGACCGCGCCCAAACTGGGCTGGATGACCGAGTCCCTGGAGATCGACCCCTTCGACTCGGACCGGATGATGTACGGCACGGGTGCCACGGTCTACGGCACCGAGGACCTCACGTCCTGGGACTCCGGGAGCCAGTTCACGATCGAGCCGATGGTGAAGGGACTGGAGGAGACGGCCGTCAACGACCTGGCCAGCCCGCCCTCCGGCGCGCCGCTGCTGAGCGCCCTCGGCGACATCGGAGGCTTCCGGCACACCGACCTCGACACGGTGCCCGCCATGATGTTCACCTCCCCGAACCTGGACTCGACCACCAGCCTGGACTTCGCGGAGAAGTCCCCCGGCACCGTCGTGCGGGTCGGCAACGCCGACGCCGCTCCGCACATCGGCTTCTCCACCGACAACGGTGCCAACTGGTTCCAGGGCTCCGAACCCTCCGGTGTCACCGGCGGAGGCACGGTCGCCGCCGCGGCGGACGGCAGTGGATTCGTCTGGAGCCCGGACGGCGCGGCCGTCCATCACACCACCGGTTACGGCAACTCCTGGACGGCCTCGACGGGAATCCCGGCGGGCGCGACGGTCGAGTCGGACCGGGAGAACCCGGAGAAGTTCTACGGATTCAAGGGCGGCACCTTCTACGTGTCGACCGACGGCGGCGCCACGTTCACCGCGAAGGCGACCGGCCTCCCGGCCGAGGGCAACGTCCGCTTCAAGGCGTTGCCCGGCAAGGAGGGCGACATCTGGCTCGCGGGCGGCGCCGCCACGGGGGCGTACGGGCTCTGGCGCTCCACCGACTCCGGTACGAGTTTCACCGAGTTCTCCGGAGTGGAGCAGGCCGACAGCGTCGGCTTCGGCAAGGCGGCGTCCGGGGCCTCATACCAGACCGTCTTCGTCAGCGCGAAGATCGGCGGGGTGCGCGGCATCTTCCGGTCCACGGACGCGGGCGCCAACTGGACACGGATCAACGACGACGCGCACCAGTGGGCCTGGACGGGCGCGGCCATCACCGGGGACCCACGGGTCTACGGCCGGGTGTACGTCTCCACGAACGGCCGGGGCATCCAGGTCGGCGAGTCCTCCGGCACCGGCGGGCCGGGCACCGACCCGGACCCCGATCCCGACCCGGAGGAGCCGCCGGCGGCTGCCGACTGCGCGGTGACCTACACGGTCACCAACCAGTGGTCCGGCGGCTTCCAGGCCGAGGTGACGGTCACCAACACCGGCAGCACGGCCTACGACGGCTGGCAGCTGGGCTGGTCCTTCCCGGGCGGTCAGAAGGTCACCCAGATGTGGAACGCCACCCACCAGCAGGGCGGGGCGAAGGTCACCGTGACGAACGTCGGCTGGAACGGCAAGGTGGCGCCCGGCTCCTCGGCCGGCTTCGGCTTCACCGGCACGACACCGGGCGGCAGCACCGAGCCGGACGCGTTCACGCTGGGCGGTGAGGCCTGCACCGTCGGCTGACCCCCGGGGGCCGGTGCGGCGAGCAGACCACACCCCGCACCGGCCCCGCGGGCCGCCAAATGGACATACCGTCCACGGCGTGCTGCATTGGAGTGAACGCACCTCGCCCTGGGAGGCACCCGTGGTCGACGTCGATGTGCTGATCGCAGGGGCGGGCCCCGTCGGCCTGACAGCCGCGTCCGAGCTGTGCCGCCGCGGAGTGTCGTGCCGGATCGTCGACCGGCTCCCGGCACGTCTTCCCTATGCACGGGCCGTGGGCGTCCAGCCCCGGACACTGGAGATCTGGGACCGGATGGGGATGGTCCGTGAGGCCCTGGAGACAGCGGTTCCGCTGAAGGGGCAACTGCTCTACGTCAACGGTGAGGAAGGCCCCCGGATCGATCTCGAACTGCCTCCGGAGGTGCCCTACGGCTTCGCCGCCCTCCCGCAGTACGAGACCGAGCGGCTCCTGGAGGAACTCCTCCGCAGCAGGGGAGGCGACGTCGAACGCGGCACCGAACTCGTCTCGTTCGAGCAGGACTCCGACGAGGTGCGGGTCCTTCTCTCCGTACCGTCGGGAGGCACCGAGGAACTGACGGCGCACTACCTCCTGGGCTGCGACGGCGCCCACAGCGCGGTGCGCAAGGGGCTGGGCCTGTCCTTCGAAGGCGCGGCCCTTCCCGTGGAGTACATGCTGGGAGACGTCGAGGTCGACTGGGACCTGCCGGCCGGATACGGCATCCGCGCCTCGCACGTCGTCGACGGGCAACCGGACGACCTCCTCGTGTGCATCCCGCTGCCCGGTGACCGCCGCTACCGGATGTCGATGGCGGCCCCGCCCGAACTCTCGCGTGCGGGGCGGAAGGACGCGGACGGCGTCACGCACGGCCTGAGCGGTGAACAGGGCCCGGTGCCCGGTGTCGAACACATCCAGGCAGTGCTCGACCGGCTCTCCCCCCGCCCCACGACCGCGTCCTCGCTGCGCTGGTCCTCGGTGTTCCGCATCAGCCACCGCATCGTCGGCCGGTACGGCCGGGGGCGGGTCTTCGTGGCCGGGGACGCCGCGCACATCCACCCGCCCACGGGCGCCCAGGGGATGAACACCGGGATCCAGGACGCGTACAACCTGGCGTGGAAGGTCGCCGCCGCGGTGCGGGGGCACGCGGGTGCCGGACTGCTGGAGAGCTACGACGCCGAACGCCGGCCGGTCGGTGAGGAAGTGGTGGACCGCACCCTGCGCCACGCGCGGAGCGGCATCCAGGCCGACCCGGACGACCCGGCGACCATGATGCTCCGTGAGGCCCAGCTCCTCCTCGGATACCGGGGCAGCGAGATCGTGGGGCCGAACGGCTCAGCACACGACGGCCCGGCACCGGGCGACCGGGCGCCCGACTGCGGCGGCCTCCTGTACGCCCTGGGAACCTTCCCCGCCCGGCTGTTCAGCCTGCTGCGGGAGCGCGAGCACACCCTGATCCTCTACGCCGACCACGAGGACCAGCTCGCATCGTTCGACCAGGTGGCGGCCTCGGCGGTGCACGCGGCCCACGGCATGCTGAACGCCTGTGCGGTGCTCGCTCCGAAGGTGGGCGCGCCCGCGCTGCGCCTGCCCGCCGTGCACGACAGCCTCGACGAGTTTCGCCGTACCTACGGTGCGCGGGGCGGTGAGGCGGTCGTCGTGCGGCCCGACGGCTATCTCGGGCTGCGCGCGATTCCGGCGGACGGGCCGGACCTGCCGGTGTATCTGGCCATGCTCCTCGGGACGTGACGCGGGGCCCGGCAGGGAGTGACCGCCGGGCCCCGCGCCGTCCGATGAGCCGGCTCGCTCATCTCATCCCGTCTCAGGGAAAGGACACCACCTGGGAGGGGACGGTCGACGTGCCGGAGGTGGGGGATCCGGTGTTGTTGATGACGTGGTCGTACTGTCCCTGGCCGCCGAGGGAGACGACGAGCAGGTCGTGGAACTTGACTCCGGGTTTCACCGGGGCCTGGAAGCCGTGCTGCTGGCGGATGGTCGGGTCGACGTTGAAGTAGCAGTAGCTGCCCATGCCCCAGCCCTCGTGGGTGGTGACGGAGTCGGCCACCTTGTAGGCGGCGTAGCCCTTGATGTCACCGTTCTGGATGGCGGCCTGGTTGGGGGCGTCGTACGCCTTCTCGTTCTGGAAGAAGATCGTCTTCCCGTTCTCGCCGTACCACTGGACGTCGTACTTGTTGAAGTGTTCGACGAACAGCCCGGTGGCCAGCACGTCGTCACCGTTCACCCGGAGGCCGTAGTCGGACCGGTTGGTCTCCCAGCCGACCCCGTCGCCGTGGTCCGCGCGCCACAGCCAGGTGTGGTCGATGATCGTGTCGTCACTGTTGACCACCATCCCGGTGGTCGCCTTGCCGGCGCCCGCGCCGCCTACCCGGACGAACACGTCCTGGAGGCTGGTGGGATTGGCCGAGTGGTCGGCCGCCGCGCCCTCAGGACCGACCTGGACGAGCACGGAGGAGTTCTGCGTGCCCGCGTCCACGAGGAGTCCGGCGAGCTTGACGCCGTCGACGTCGCCGACCTTGATCGCGGTCACGCCGTTGTCCGGGATGATGGTGGCGAGCCCGAGGCCGAGGGCCACGGTGTTCGCGCGGTTGATCTCGATGGGCTGGTCGACGTGGTAGATGCCCGGGGTGAACAGCAGGTGCAGCCCCTGGCGTACGGCCGCGTTGATGGTCTGCGCGGTCGCACCGGGCTTCACGACGTAGAACTGGCTCAGCGGGACGGACTCTCCCTGCGGGGTGCCGTTCCACGAGACACCGCGTGCGTTGGTGCGCTTGGCGGGGACGAAGACCTTGTAGTCGTTGCCGTCGAGGTAGAGGAAGGGCTTCTCGCGGGAGACCGGGGTGTTGTTCAGCGTGGTGTACGGCGGCTCGGGGAAGCTCTGGGCGGGGGCGCCCTCGACGCCGGAGAACGTCATGTTCCAGACGCCGTTGCCCCAGCTGCCGATGGAGCTGTCGCGGGTGTACCACTGCTGCTGCGAGTAGGGGCCGACCTGGCCGTCGATCTTGCTGTCGGCGATGTAGCCGCCGCTCGCCCAGCCGTAGCCGTTCGGCGCGAGGTTGAGGCCGCCCTTGACGTGCATGCGGCGGAAGGGGGCGGCCTGGGAGACGGCCCAGCGGTTGGTGCCGTTCACCGGATTGAGCGCGAGGTTCTCGGCCGAGCGCCAGAAGTTCTGGGTGGCGTTGCCGTTGAACCAGCCCGCGTCCACGGTGACATCGCCGTTGAAGGTGGTGTCGTCGGGCTTGAGGCCGAGTCCGGCGATCGAGGTGTAGAAGCCGATCTGGGCGTTGATGTTGTTGTACGTGCCCGGCTTGAACATCAGCGCGTAGCGGCCCGTGCCGAACTGCGCGGACTCCTGCTGCTTGAAGATCGCGTCGACCTTGCCCTGGATGTCCGGGGTCGAGGGGTCGAAGACCAGCACGTTGGGGCCGAGGTCACCACCGCCGGGGATCTGCGGGTCACCTCCGCCGGTCGTGCCGAACACCTGGAACTCCCAGAGCGAGTGGCCGTATCCGGTGGCGCGCGCGGTGCCGGTCAGCCTGACGTAGCGAGCGGTGCCGGAGACGTTCAGGGTCTCCGTGCCGCCGGGGCCGGTGGTGGTGGAGTAGGCGGTGCTCCAGCTGCTGTTGTCCGGGGAGAACTCGATCCGGTAGCCGGTGGAGTAGGCCGCCTCCCAGCGGAGCACGACCTGGCTGACCGAGGCGGCGGCGCCGAGGTCGACCTTGATCCACTGGGGGTCGGAGAACGCGCTCGACCAGCGCGTTCCGCTGTTCCCGTCCACCGCGGCGGCGGCGGGGGTGCCGTCGTTCTCCTGGCTGGACGAGGTGACCGTCTTCCCCTGGGAGAGCAGCGAGGGTGCGGCGCTCGCGGGGGGCTGGGGGACGAAGGCCAGGAGCGAGAGGACGAGGCCGGCAATGACGGCCAGCACGCCGCTGCGTCTTCCGAGCGGTGCGAACGCGGGTCTGTGGAGGTTCGGAGGTGCGTACATGGGGTCTCCTGAGTCGTGGGGCGGGTACACGACGCGCACAGCCGGAGAGCGCTCTCTCCGGCTGTGCGAGATACTCCACCCTGGTTACGGACGCGTCAAGAGATGTGCAACAACAGGTATCTCAGGGCCTGTTGTCGACAAGAACTGATGGCTCCGGCGCGCTGAAGGCCCCTCCGGATCGCCCTCCTCGGTGACTGATTGTGATAACTGACGGGTTATGGGTTCAGGAAGTGGTAGCGGGTTTCAGGAGGCTCCGTACGTCCGTACGTACCCGAAGTCCGCTGTCGCGCCCGCCCGGTTGTGGGACACCAGGCCGATCCTCAGCTCCCCCCGCACCGGAAGGGTCCAGGTGCCGCCCGGCGACCAGTGGATGCCGTCGCGGCTGGTGGACGCGCGTACCTCGTGCTCCCCGTGCGTGGTGTCGCGGTGGTAGGCCATCCGCAGCCACATCGTGTCGGCCGTGGGTCCCCCGAACATCGGGGCGTTGGCCACGGCCGTCGGCGGGGTGGTGGTGGGGCGCTCGCCCTCCTTGCCGAACTCGCTGACATCGAGCACGGCGCCGTCGCCGTTGGTGAGCGGCAGCACCGAGTGGACGAGCTTGAACCAACGGTCGTCGTTCTCGTACAGCACGAGACCGGCCTGTTGGGCCGCCCGGTCGGGGGCGAAGCGCAGCTCGGTCTCGACCGTGTAGTCACCCCTGGGCGCGTCCCGCAGGAGCACGGACGCCGTGTTGTTGCCGAGATGGAGCTCGGCGTTCTGCGTCGGCCAGGACAGCGCCCCGTCGGACACGGTGACCCCCGCGGCCGGCCCGCGCACCCACTGCCAGGGGGATGCGGCACCGGTGCCCGGGACCGTGGCGGTGTCGAACTCGTCGCTGAATTCCCGCAGCAGACGCCCCGGCGGATCGAGGACCACCCGCTTCTTGACAGGCCGGTACAGGGCGGCCGCCCCCACGTTGTCCGCCGCCGCGCCGGCGCCTCGCGCGGCGGCACCCACCGCGCCCTTGCGCACAGCGGCGTCCGGCAGGTCACGGGACTGCAGGGCTACCGGGTCCCGCAGCCGGTCACCGGTCACCTCGGCCGTCAGCCGGGTGCCGCGCAGTTCCACGGACACGTTGTTCCAGGTGTCCCAGGAGAATCCGGAGGGCAGCTCGGTGACCTGCTCGCCACGGCTCCTGCCGCCCACACGTACGTCGGTGACGAGCGCGCCGCGCGCCCGGTCGAGCCAGGCCACGATCCGGTTGCCGGGGTCCCGGTAGGCGACGGTGAGCCCCGCGGCGCCACCCGCCTCCGTCACCTTCAGGTCCGCCTCGGCCCGCAGGTCCGCGGGGGCGCGTCCATCGGCGACGAGGTACGCGGTGCCCGTCCTGGAAGCGCCGGGGGCGTACACGGCGTGGACGCCCGAGTCCGGATGGGTCGCGGTGGACCAGCCGGTGGGCGCGTCGCCCTTCGGGCGCCAGCCCGACAGGCCGCCGTCCTCGAAGGTTCCGCCCGTCGCCCAGGAGGTAACCGGCGCGGCTGTCGGCCCGTCCGAGGGCCCCGCGCCGGCGCGTACGACGGGCCAGCCGTCGATCCAGTCGAGCCGGTCGATGAGCATCGGGCGCCGGGTCAGCTTCAGGGTGCCGTTCGAGGCCGGGGCGAGATCGGGTGACTCGGCGGGGATGCCGTGGTAGACCAGCCAGTCCTGGCCCGCGAGGTCGGTCTGGAGGGAGTTGTGGCCGGGGCCGATCCACCGGTTGCCGTTGGCCCCGGCGACCACGCCCGCCTTGCTGGTGAGGGCCATCAGTCCGGTGCCCTCGTCGTCGGTGAAGGGACCGGTGGGGCTGGTGGAGCGGCCCACCTTCACCTGGTAGCCGCTGTACGCGCCGTCGCAGCAGCCGGCGTCGGAGTAGAACAGGTAGTAGAAGTCGTCACGCCGCACGACGAAGCCGCCCTCGACCCGGCGGCCACGGGCCACCTGCGTGACCTCGCCCTCGGTCCGGGACAGGTTGGCGTTCAGCTTCGCGACGCAGATCGTGTCGTAACTGCCCCAGTACAGGTAGGGGGTGCCGTCCGTGTCCGTGAACTGCGCCTGGTCGATGTTGCCCGCCGGGCAGCCGCTCGGCGAGGGCAGCACGGCTCCGCGGTCGGTCCACGGGCCCGTGGGTGTGGTGGACGTGACGAGGCCGACGGTGTTGCGCCCGGGCACGGAGTAGTAGAGGTAGTAACGGCCGAGGGCGTAGCGCACCTCGGGCGCCCACAGCCGCGAACCCTCGTGCCAGGCCGGCTTGTTCCCGGGCGTGAACACCTCGCCCGCGTACTCCCACGTCACCATGTCGGCCGAGCGCAGGATGGGCAGCATGCGCTCCCCGTCCTCGCCCTTGCTCTGCATGACGGGATTCTGGGTGCCGTAGGCGTACCAGAGACCGTCCTTGCCGCGGATCATCGCGGGGTCGGGGAAGGTGTCGACGGCCCCGGTGGACACCGGGTTGGTGTACGTCGCCCTGGAGGCCGCGCGGTCCTGCGCACCGTGCGACGGAGCGGAAGCGAGGGTGAGGATCCAGACCAGGGCGGCCGCTGCGGCCGCCCACCGGGGCAGGAAGCGGGTGCGGGCGCTCCTTCGTGTGCGTCTCATGGGGTCTCCGCGAGTGTCCCGCCCGGATCCGCCGTCGCGGTCCAGGTCGTGTCGTCCGTCTCGAAGGCGCTCAGGCTCGGGTCGTAGTCGGAGGCGCCGATGTCGTACATGGACGTCATCCAGTGGTAGAAGTTGTCGCCCCTGTCCCGCAGCAGCTCGTACAGCCGCCGCATCAACCGGGCCCGGACCGCCTTGAATTCGGGGTGCGTGTAGCGGTTGCTGAGCTCGTGCGGGTCCGCCTCCAGGTCGTACAGCTCGTTGACCGACTCCGGATTGACGACGAGCTTGTAGCGGTCGTCGCGGATCATCCGCTGCGGGTACGGGAAGTGGTGGCCGTGGAACTCCGCGACCAGCTCACCCGGCCAGTCTGGGGTCTCACCCTTGACCAGCGGGACCAGGCTGCGGCTGTCCACGGCCGGCGACGGGTCGCAGCCCGCCAGTTCGAGCAGTGTGGCGGTGCAGTCGGTGAGGCTGACCAGCTCGTCCCTGACCTGCGGGGCGGCCCCGGGGATCCGGATGATGCCGGGGATGCGGTAGATGTCCTCGTACATCGCCGGACCCTTGTCGTGGAGCCGGTGGGCGCCGGTGAACTCGCCGTGGTCCGCGGTGAAGAACACGGAGGTGTCCTCGCTGAGCCCCAGCTCGTCGAGGCGGGTGAGGATGCGTCCGATCTGTTCGTCGATGAGGGTCACATAGCCCCAGTAGACGGCGATCAGTTTGCGGGTCGTCTCGATCGGGATGGTGTCGAAGGCCCAGTGCGCGCTGTAGTTGCGCTGCACCGGTGGCTTGCCCTCGAAGGTCTCGGCGATGGACGGCGGAAGTTCGACGAGCTCCGGATCGTAGAGGTCGAAGTAGGCGTCCGGGAGCAGATAGGGCAGATGCGGGCCGAAGAAGTGCGTCGCCAGGAAGAACGGCTCCTCGCCGGCCGCGTACCGTTCCAGATGCTCGATGGCCCGGGTGGCGAGGTAGTGCTCGAACGTCGCCTCCACCGGCTGGTGCAGCCGGGCGGCCAGCAGATTCCCCGGGTTGCCGCCCGGGGCCGTGCCCCGGATCGGCTCGGAGATGCGGTAAGGCGGCAGCCCGCGCTCCTCCAGATACGCCAGGTAGTCCGGATGGTCGACAGGGTTGTGCCAGCCCGGCAGGTCCGGGCCCTCGAAACCGTACGAGGCGGCGTTGCGATGGGTCCCGCCGTGCCACTTGCCGATGAGCCCCAGCCGGTAGTCGCGCTCCGCCAGGGCCGCCGGGAAGGTGAAGGCGTCCTCCCGCAGGTCCTCCAGATAACCCACGTTGCGCTCGTAGTTGGCGAGCAGCCGGTGCCGGAAGGGCGCCTGTCCGGTGAGCAGGCTCGCGCGCGCCGGGGTGCAGATCGCGGTGGGCGTGTAGAAGCGGTCGAAGCGTGTGCCGGTGGCCGCCAGCCGGTCCAGGTTCGGGGTGGCGACGTGCGGATTGCCGTAACAGCCGAGGGTGTCCACCCGGTGCTGATCGGTCATCAGGAAGAGCAGGTTCACTTCTTGTACGCCTTCGTGTAGAGATCGCCCTCGTAGTAGGTGTCCGCCGCCGGGGCCTTCTTGAGCTGGCCCGTGTCCACGAAGAAATCGCCGAGCCCGTCCAGCCAGCCGTCCACGGTGCCGTCCGCGGTCCTGGCGACCAGATCGGCCGTCGACAGCGTCTCCACGTTGGCCGCGTCGGCCGCCACCTTGTCGCGGTCGATCTTCAGCAGCGAGGCAGCCGCGTCGATGGCCTCGTCGGGGTGTGCGGCGCGCCAGTCGTTGGCCTCCTGGAGGACCTTGACGACCTTGCTGTTCAGCTTCTCGTCGCTCTTGGCGGGCGCCACGAAGGCCGTGGGGAACGCCCGGTCCTTGAAGTCCGCCGTGCTGGCGACCTCGTTGAGCTTCGGCTGCTTCGCCTTGATGGTGTCGATCAGGGGATACCAGAGGCCCGCCCCGTCGATCTGCCCGGAGACGAACGCCGAGACGACCGTGGACGGGTCCATCGGCACCTTCTCGATGTCCTTCTCCGACATCCCGGCCTTCTGCAGCGCGAGGTTGAGCGCCATCGCGCCGGAGGTGCCCTCGGGCACCCCGACCTTCTTGCCCTTGAGGCCCTTGATGGAGGTGATGCCGGGCTGGGCTATGACCCGGTCGGCGCGGGCGAGCGTGTTGATCGCGACGACCTTGGCCTTGCCCGACGCGGGCAGCCACATGGCGCCGGGCCCGATGTAGCCGAAGTCGAGGTTGTCGGACCCGAGCGCCTGGATCTGCAGCGGGCCGTTGGTGAACGGCTTGTACTCGGGGTTCAGCCCCTCCTTCTTCCACAGCCCCTGCTTGTCCGCGATGGCCAGCAGACTCGCGCCGTTGTAGTCGCTGATGTAGCCGAATCGGACGGTGGAGGCTCCGTCGGAGGACGAGTCACCGGAGCACCCGGTGACGGAGAGTGCCAGGGCGGACACGGCGACGGCCGCCGTCAGGGCGCGCTGAGGTAGACGCATGACGCAGGGTTCCTTACGGGAGTTCGGGTGAGCGGCTGGGAGGTCTCAGGCGGCCGGGGCGGCCGGGGACTGGTGGTAGACGGAGGTCCACACGGCATTGCGGATCCGGGCGAACTCGGGGGAGAGCCGGATGGCTTCGGTACGCGGATACGGCAGGTCCACATCGATGACCGACTGGATCCGTCCCGGCCGCGCGGCCATCACGACGACGCGACGCGCGAGGTACACGGCCTCGTCCACGTCGTGCGTGACGAACAGGACGGTGCGCTTGTCACGGCTCCAGGTGTCCAGGAGCTGGTCCTGCAGCTGGACCCGGGTCAGGGCGTCCAGGGCTCCGAAGGGTTCGTCCATCAGCAGCACCTGCGGATCGACGGCGTAGGCACGGGCGATCGCGCAGCGCTGCTTCATCCCGCCCGACAGCGTCTTGGGAAGCGCGTCGGCGAAGTCGGTGAGACCGACCAGCTCGATGGCGCGCTCCGCCCGCCGCTTCCGCTCGGCGGCCGGCACGGACGCCAGCTTCAGCCCGAACTCGACGTTGCCGCGCACGGTCAGCCAGGGGAAGAGCGCGTACTGCTGGAAGATCACCCCACGGTCCGGTCCGGGACCGCCGACGGGCCGCCCGTCGACGAGGACCTCGCCCGAGGTCGGGACGGCGAGGCCGGCGGCCAGATTGAGCAGGGTGCTCTTGCCGCACCCGGACGGGCCGACGACGGTGACGAACTCCTCGTCACCGATGTCCAGCGACACCTCGTCCAGGGCGGTGAAGGTGGTCTTCTTCAGCGGAAAGGTCCGTGAGACGTTCCGGAAGGAGATCTTGGCGTTCATCGGGTCTCCTGCCAACGGGTGAGGCGACGTTCGGCCAGCAGCAGCAACCGGTCCATCAGAAGGCCGAGCAGACCGATGGTGATCAGACCGACGAAGATGGTGGGGAGGTCGTAGTAGAGCTGGGCGTTCTGCATCCGGTAGCCGAGCCCCTCCTGGGCGGCGATCAACTCCGCCGCGACGAGGGTTCCCCAGGCGGAGCCCAGGCCGATCCGCATCCCGACGAGGATGAACGGAGCGGAGGCGGGGACGACCACCTTCAGGAAGATGGTCCCGTCCCGGGCGCCCAGCACCCGGGCGGCGTCGATGAGCGTCCTGTCGACCCCCACGACGCCCTGGAAGGCCGCCACGACGCTCGACAGGAACGCCGCCAGGAAGATGACGAACACCTTGGGCACCTCGCCGATGCCCAGGAGCACGATGGCCAGCGGGATCATGGCCAGCGGCGGCACGGTGCGGAAGAACTGGACGTACGGCTCCAGCAGCCCGCGGGCCACCGGATACCAGCCCATCAGGAAGCCCACCGGCACGGCCAGCAGGGTGCCCAGCGCGAAACCGCTCAGGACCCGGCGCAGGCTCGCCAGCGAGTCGTCGGCCAGCGTGCCGTCAGCGATCAGCTCCCCCGCCCTGCCCGCCACGGCGGCGGGCCCCGGGAGCGCCTGCACCCCGAGCGACGCCAGCCAGGCCCACAGGCCGATGCCCGCCGCCAGGGCGATCAGGTTCAGTACGACCGCGGGGGCCCGGAGGCGCTTCCGCCGGCGCTCGCGGGCGGGTACCGCGTCCTCGAGTACGGGTCCGGCCTGCTTCAGGGGTGTCTCCGTGGAACTCATGTGGCGTCCTCGGGAAGGTCGTCGGCGCCCGGCCCCGGGTAGCGGGCGAGCAGAGGGGATTCATGGAGGGCGAGGGCGACCCCGCCGAGCGCGCCGCCCGCCTCGCCGAGCCCGGCGGGCAGCAGCGTCACGCGCCCACGGGCCAGCGGCATGACATGCGCGTCGAGTGCCTCCTGCACGGGTGCGAGCAGCGCCTCGCCGGCCCGGGCCAGCTCACCGCCCAGCACGATCACACCCGGACCGACCGCGTTGACGACCCCCGCGAGCACCGTGCCGGTCCTGGCCCCCGCCGCCCGTAGCACCTCGTGTGCCGCCCGGTCGCCGTTCTCGACCGCTCGCAGCAGGGTCGGTACGTCGTCCGCGCGTCCGCCCAGGGCGCGGAAGGAGGCGAGTACGGGCCCGATCGACGCGATCGTCTCCAGGCACCCCGTGCCCCCGCACTCGCACGGTCGGCCTTCGGGATCGGCGGTGATGTGGCCGAGCTCGCCCGCCAGTCCGTCCACACCCCGGTGGAGCGAACCGTTCACCACGAGGCCGCCGCCCACTCCGTGGGACAGACGCAGATACAGCACGTCCTGGCTTGCCGCCGCAGCCCCCCAGGTGGACTCCGCGAGGGCCGCGAGCCGGGTGTTGTTGTCCAGCAGGACCGGGGCCCCGAACCGCTTGCCCAGCAGCCCGGCCAGATTCGCCAGCGGTTCCTCGGGTGCGCCCGCGGCCGTCCGCACCGGGCCCACGACACCGACCCCGACCGCACCGGTCGTGCCGAGGGCGGCCAGCCGCAGGGTGCCGCCCGCCAGCGAGGCGACCAGCCGCTCGGCCAGTTCCACCCGCCGCTCCCAGGAGAGCCCGGGAGGATGGGCCCGGCTCGCCGACCCGATGACTTCGTGCGCCACGTTGGCGGCGGCCACATGAACGGCGCGCCGGGCGAAATCGATGCCGACGGCCTGGCCGGCCGCGGGATTGAGCGTGAGGTGCTCGACCGGACGGCCGCGCCGGCGCGGACCCGGTTCCGCGGCGGCCGCCACGACGGCACCGCTCGCGACCAGGGTCCCGACTATGTCGTACAGCGTGGTACGCGACAGCCCGGCCTGGCGTCCGAGCTCGGCTCGGCTCTGTGGTCCGTGACGGCGCAGCAGACCGAGTACGCGTTCCTCGTGCCCGCGCCTCAGCCGCGAGAGAGGTCCACCGTGTGAGTGCATGGCGCCCAGCATGATGACCGCGCGATTTTTTAGTCAATGACCCGGAAAAATATTCATGTTGCCGCAATGACGGCGGGATCAGGCCGGGCGCACACAGCGGAAGCCGAGGTTCCCCGTCGTGCTGTCCGGCGTGTTGCGGGTGCGCGCCGCCACCCGGTAGCGGTTGCAGTACGAGCGGTGGCACAGGTAGGAGCCGCCCCGGATCACCTTGGCGTCACCCGCGCCCGGCCCGCGCGGGTCGCTCCGGCGGGCCGCCTGACGGTCGGTGCTCCACCAGTCCTGGCACCACTCCCAGACGTTCCCCGCCATGTTGTACAGGCCGTATCCGTTGGGCTGGTAGGCATCGACCGGTGCGGTGCCCGCGTAGCCGTCCTCGGCGGTGTTCTTCGTGGGGAAGTGCCCCTGCCAGACGTTGCAGCGGTGCTCCCCGTCGGGGGTCAGCTCGTCGCCCCACGGGAAGCGTGCCTGCACCAGGCCGCCCCGCGCCGCGTACTCCCACTCGGCTTCCGTCGGCAGCCGGGCCTCCGCCCAACGGCAGTACGCGCGCGCGTCGTTCCACGAGACATGCACGACGGGATGGTCCGCGCGGTCCTCGATCCCGCTGCCGGGACCTTCGGGCCTGTCCCACCGGACTCCCTCCACCCCGCACCACCACGGGGCGCCGTCCGGACGGCCGGCGCCGCGACGGAGCGCGGCCGGCAGGAACCCGGCGAAGACGTACGACCAGCCGAAACGCTCGGCCTCCGTGACGTGACCGGTGGCCGAGACGAACTCCGCGAACCGCTCGTTGCTGACCGCGTGGGCATCGATGCGGAAGGCGGACACCCGCACCTCGCGGACCGGGCCCTCACCGTCCGCCCGGAACCCGTCGGGGTCCTCGGTCCCCATGAGGAACGGTCCTCCCGTGAGCAGCACCGTCCCGTCGGCGACATCCTTCGCCGCTGATACCGCGGGAGCGGCCCGGTCCTGCCCGGGGCGGACGGAGGGGGCGGTCCCGGACGGGCCGTCAGGCCCTTTACGGCTGGGTGAGCAGCAGCCGGCAGGTGCTATGTCGTTCATGCCGTGATCCTACGAGCACCCCGTGAGCCCCCTACACCGATGATCGTCGCCGCCCAAACCTCCTCCCGGCGTGGCGTGCCGTCCAACGGGTGACATCTGGCTTCCTGTCACACGATGAGCCCACTCCTTCCCTCGAATGCGGCCTTCCCGAGTGGTGCGCCTCCGGATTTCAGCTGACGGTGGATCACGTCGCACCCGTGATCCGATGAGCCGACAACCAGCCGGCCAGCGCGGGGGTGGCGAAAGGACTGTGTATCCATGCGCTCTGCCCGCACCCTGTTCGCATCGGCCGCCGTCACGGCGGTCCTCGCGGTCTCCGTTCCCGCCGCATACGCCGTGACCTCGGCGGACGACTGGGACAAGGACAGCGGTTCCTCCGCCAGCAGCAACGACGACCGTGAGAAGCCGGACTCGTGGAAGCACGACAAGCCCGAGGGCGGCGTCCACACCGGTGGCGGTGCGCTGGCCCTCGTGTCGGCCGACGACTGGGAGAAGGACAAGGACAAGGAGTCCGGTTCCGGCAGCAACGACGACCGTGAGAAGCCGGACTCGTGGAAGCACGAGAAGCCGGAAGGCGGCGTACACGCCGGTGGCGGTGCGCTCGCCGGTCTGTCGGCCGACGACTGGGAGAAGGACAAGGACAAGGAGTCCGGTTCCGGCAGCAACGACGACCGTGAGAAGCCGGACTCGTGGAAGCAGGACAAGCCCGAGGGCGGCGTACACGCCGGTGGCGGTGCGCTCGCCGGTCTGTCGGCCGACGACTGGGAGAAGGACAAGGACAAGGAGTCCGGCTCCGGCGACAGCGAGCAGACCTGGAAGCACGAGAAGCCCGAGGGCGGCGTCCACACCGGCGGTGGAGCGATGGCGCTCTCCGGCAGCGGCCTGGCCGCCGGTTCGGTGCTGATGCTCGGTGGCCTGGGTGCCGCCGCGTACAAGCTGCGCCGCCGCAACGCCACGGGTGCGGCGGCCGCCTGACCGGCGCATCGCACCGCTGATCGAATCTGTCGTGGCCGCCGCCCTCTCCGGGGCGGTGGCCGCGCCGATTTCCCCGTACAGTCGCCCGCCCCTCCCAAACGCGAAAGGCAGCATGCGCATGGCCGCCCCGCAGCCGTCAGAACCAGCCCCCGCCTCCCCTGCCCTCGGCCGTTCCCTGCTGTGGCCCGTCGCGGCGGTGGGGCTGGGCTTCCTCCTCGTCTACAACTCCTTCGACGCGTCGGCCGGAGTCCCGCCTGCCCCCGCCGTGGTGTCCCTGCCCGCGGCCTCGGCGCCCGCCTCGCCCGCACCCTCGGCATCCGCGTCCTCCGCCCGCCTCGGGCTGCCCCGGTCCGAGCCCGAACGGATCTCGATCAAGTCGATCGCCGTCGACGCCCCCTTCACGCCCCTGTCGATCGGCCCCTCCGGGCAACTGGACGCGCCGCCCGCGAACGACGCGAATCTCGCGGGCTGGTTCAAGGACGGTGCCACCCCTGGTGAGCGCGGCACCTCGGTGGTCGCCGGGCACGTCGACACCAAGACCGGTCCCGCCGTGTTCCTGCTGCTCAGCACGCTCAAGGCGGGCAACACCGTGGACATCACCCGCCGGGACGGCTCCGTCGCCACGTTCAAGATCGACACGGTCGAGACCTTCAGCAAGGAGGACTTCCCGGACGACCGCGTGTACGCCGACAACGGCACCGCCCAGCTGCGGCTGATCACCTGCGGTGGTGTCTACGACAAGAAGAAGAAGGACTACGAGGACAACGTGGTGGTGTTCGCCCACCTCGCCTCCACCACGAACTCCTGAGGCGGTCCGGCCATTGCCCCTGACGCACGGGTGAGGGTTTAGCGTCTGCGTGCTCCGGCCGACCGGCCCGGAGCACGCAGACGAGGAGTCCGCCCATGACCGCACGCCCGACCCTGCCGCGTACCTCCCGGGAGGTACGGCTCGCGGCCGTCCCCGACGGGCTGCCGCGCCCCGAGCACTTCCGTGTCGTGGAGCAGCCGCTTCCCCGGCCGGGGGAGGGGGAGGTGCTGGTGCGCAACACGTACTTCCAGGTCTTCCCCGCCCTGCGCACCCTCATCGGCGGCGGGGTGGAGGGCGCGCCCTTCGCCGGTCTGAATCCTGGGGACGCGCTGTTCGGCCCGGCCGTCGGTGAGGTCGCGGCGCGGCGCGGACCCGCCGGACCGCCGGTGGGGGCGACGGTCTCGCACTTCCAGGGCTGGCGGGAGTACGCGGTGGTCCCCGCTGCCGAGTGCGAGCTCCTCGACGGCGGTGGGCTCCCCGATCCGGCGGCTCATCTGTCCCAGGGCTCCCTGGCGTACACGGCGCTCACCCGGATCGCGGAACTCCAGCCGGGGGAGACCGTGTTCGTGTCGGGCGGTGCCGGGGGCATCGGCTCCATGGCGGGCCAGATCGCCCGGTTGCTCGGGGCCGGACGTGTCATCGGGTCCACGGGTTCTCCGGCCAAGGCCCGGAGGATGACGGACGCTCTCGGATACGACGCGGTCGTGGCGAGAAGCCCGGAGGAATCCCTGTCGGCCCGGCTGGCCGGAGCGGCTCCCGAGGGCATTGATGTCTTTGTCGACATGGTCGGGGGTGAGCAGCTGCGGGCGGCCGTACGGGCCGCACGGCCCGGCGCCCGTTTCGTCCTGGTCGGCACGCTGGCGGGCCAGCTGTCCGGAGACGGGGGCGGCACCACGGCGCCGGTCGAGATCGACACCTTCCAGCTGGTCGTCAAGCGGATCACGATGCGCGGGATCACCGGGCTGGACCATCCCGAGGCCCAGGGCGAATGGACCCGGAAGTTCGGCGAGTGGCTGCGCTCGGGCGAGATCACCTTTCCGCACGTACGGATCGCGGGCATCCACAACGCCCCTTCCGCGTTGCACGAGTTGATGGCCGGACAGCATCTCGGCACAGTGGTGGTCGAGCTGTAGCACCGGGACGGCACAGCAGCAGGTGGGGGTGGGGAGATGCGGATCGGTGACGCGGCGGCGGCTGCCGGGACCACACCGAGAGCGCTCCGGTTCTACGAGGAGCGGGGGCTGCTGCCCCCTCCGGCGCGCAGCACCACGGGGCAGCGGCAGTACAGCGCACGCGATGTCGCCCGGGTCGGGTTCATCCGGGAGCTGCTGGCCCTGGGTCTCACAGTGGAGGACCTGAGCCACTGCGCGGACCGTCTCGACCTGCTGATGGACGATCCGCCGCAGTGCTGCGGCGGATCGGGTGACGGGGACGCGGAGAGCCCGGGGGTCGCCGCGCGGAGACTGGCCGTCCTCGACGCGGAGATCGCCCGCCTCACCCGGCTGCGCGAGCAACTGGCGTCCCGGGTCGGGGCGGTCCGCTGACAGCACCGGTATCCACTGGCTGAGCCGTCCCGTACGCACCTAATATCCCCGGGTGACCACGAGCCCCGCGGACGCGCGGATACAGCAGCGACACACGGGACGTCCGGGGCGTGACATGGCGGTTGACCTCTGCCCGGTCTCCGAGCTCGGCCGGCTCGTCGGACACACGGACCGTCGTACGAGGCATCTGGGGCTGGCCCTCCTCGCCGAGCGGGCGGCCGGGCCCCACCTGCCGGCCGGTGAAGCGGCCGAGCTGGCGGCACTGCTGCCGCCGGACGTCCCTGAGTCGCCCGACGAGTCGCTCCTCCTGGCAGGGCTCCACGGCCGTCTCGGGATCCACCTCCCGCGCGGGCTGCCCGCCTGGCGTACGGTCCCGCTGCCGGAACGGGTACGGATCGCCTGGCTGCGTGCCGAACTCCTCACCGACCCCTCCGGGCTGCGGGACGAGCCGGCCGGGGAAGCACTCCACCAGGCCGTTCGCTCCATCGACGCCCGGGACGCCCACCGGCCGGACCGGCTCGTGGCGGAGGTCCTGGGCACCCGTGACCCCACCTTGCGTGCGGAGGCGGTCCGGCTGATCCGGCAGGGCCTGCACGCCGGTCTGCTGGCCCCCGGCCTCGCCAGGGACCATCTGGCCGGGCTGCTCGGTGCGGGCCAGGACGACACGGCCGTCGCGGCCGCCGCCCTGGAGGAACTGGCCGAGCCCTGGGCGGCGTCGGACCCCCTTCCCGCCGCCTTCTTCGCCCCGTACTTCGACCCCGCCCGGCCGGTCGCGGTCGCGGCCCCCGCGCTCACCGCCGCGGCCCGGCACGGGCACGGGTCGCTGCTGCCGCGTACGGCGGCGGACCCCGCCGTACCTCCGGCGGTACGCCGACTGGCCATGGAACTCCTCGGTGATCTGGCGGGACGCGGCGACATCGGCACGCTCCTGGACATCGCGGCCCAGGACCCGCTGCTGCTCGGCGGACCCGCGATGAGCTGTCTGCAAGGGCTCCACAGGCGCGGGCACTTCCCCGACGCGTCGCAGGCACCGGCCGTCGTCGGCCTGGCGCTGGCCGATCATTCGATCGATCCCCGCACGGTCGCGACGATCCTCTACACCTGCCGCCGGACGGTCCTGGACCTGCTCGTCGACGCCCCTGCGGACGACCCGGGCGCGCCGCACAGGCTCGACCTGCTCGTCGCCCTGGCCGGGCAGGGGACGGGAGACCTCCCGATCGGGGCCGCGGTCACCCGGCTGCTCCCCTCCGCACGCGTACCCGCGCCGTTCCTCGGCGCGATCCGCGCACTCCGTCATGAGGACGCCGAGGAGGCCGTCCTCGCGCTGCTGCCCGAAGTCCCGGCCGCCGCCCTCGACTCGCTCGAAGCCATCGGCGGAGACCGCACCGTCGCGGTGCTGACCGAGGCGCTCGGCCCGGACCCCGACGGCCGTGGGACCGCGCCCTTCCTCCGCCCCGTACGCCACCGGGCACTCGAGCTCCTGTGGCAGCTGAACACCGATCCGGACCTCCGGCGCCACCTGCTCGCCCGTGTCGATCCCACCGCGCCGCCACCGGCCGTCGCGGCCGACCTCGGAGCCCCCGACGAGCGCGAACTGGCCCTGCTGACCGGGGGTCCGGAGCCGGCCGATCCGGTGGCGGCCCTCCGCGCGCTCGCGGCCCGCGGGAGCGCCGCCACCCTGCCCGCCCTCACCGGCCTGCTGCTGAGGGTCGTGAGCGGACTGGCGGCCTCGTGGGAGACGGTGGAGACGGACCCGCACCCGGAACCGGCCCCCGCCGGGGAGCCCGTCGTCCCCCAGGAGATCGTGGACGCCGTACGCGGTCTGGGCGGCCGCCTGCACGAGCGGCGCAGGATCAGGCCGTCCTGCCTGCTCGGTGCCCGGGACGCCCGGGAGGCCGGCGACGCGCTGATGGCCGGGATCGTCCTGGACCTGCTGGACAGGCCGGACCTGTCCGCCCGTCAGCAGTCCGTCCTCCTCGAAGTCCTGCGGCGCGCACCGTCCGCGGAGACCCGCCCCCGCGTGCACCGGCTGCTCCGCCACCGCGATCCGCATGTGCGCAAGCAGGTGATCGCCCTCCTGGCCGCGGGCGCGGGCGGCGAGGACGCGCAGGCCCTGTCGGCGACGCTGATCGCCCTGACCCGGGCCGAGGACATCCAGACCGTACGGCAGTCGCTGCTGGCCCTCGGCCACGCGGAGGCGCACTGGGCCTGCCCGGCGATCACCGCACTCCTGGACCACCCCAACATGAACATCAGGAAGACCGCCGCGTCGGCCCTCGCGCGCGCCGGGACACCGGCCGCCGTGCCCGGCCTCCTGCGCGCACTCGGCCGCAACGACAACCCGGGGCTGCGCGCCGGACTGGTCGCCGCGCTGCGCGCGGTGCTGGGTGACGCCTGCACGGCCACGGTCCTCGCCGCCGCGGCACGCACCGGCGCCCCCCGCGAGCGCACGCTGCTGCTGGGGGCCCTCACCGGCGCCCTCACCGCCCGCACGGTCGTCGCCCTGGCCGACCAGGGCTCCCCGCTCGTGCCGGACCTGCTCGCCGCGGTGGCCGACGGCCGTATCCGCCTCGGTGCGGGGAGCGCCGCCGACCTCGCGGAGCTGTCGGCCGCCCACGGGAACGCACCGTCCGGCCGTCGGCCGGCCGACGAGGCCGAGTCCTGGGCCACCCGGCTCGTCGACCACGGCTGGAGCGCGCCGGTCGCCCTGCGCCTCGCGGACAGCCCGGACGCTCTGCGGCCACGGCGCCTGAGGGAGCTGCGGCCGATGCTGGCGGAGTGGCTGTGCCTGGCCCGGTCCGTACCGGAAGGCGCCCGCGACCGGGTCCTCGGCCTCGTCCTGCGGATGTGCCCCGCACCCTGGCCGTCCGACGAACTGGAGAAGATGGCGGACTCCGTCCAGGTGCTGACGGACGGCCTCTCGGGCGAGCGGGAACACCGGCCCGGACTCCTCGCCGTACTCCAGGCCGTGGCTCCCCGGCTGCCCTGGCCGGAGCGCATGGCACTCGCCGATGCCGTACGCGCCATGACGCCCCCTCAGCACGTGCCGGCGCTGCGGCTGCTCCGTGCCTGCGATGCCGTGCCCGTCGGAGGCGACCTGGACCGGGCCCTCGCCGCCGCGCGCCTCGACGACGACGTACAGAAGGCCGAGAACGCCGTACTGCATGAGGCGTTCGGAGTGCCGGAGCCGCCCACGCCCGGCAAGGAGGCGGAAGCGTGGCGGTCCGCGCTGCGCCAGGCCCTCCGCACCCGTCGCGCCCTGGAGGAGTTCCGGCGCCGCGCCCCGTACCCGCCGGACTCCAGGCAGCGCCTCGGCGCCCTTGTCGACGCGTACCCCGATGCCGTCGACGACGGGGTACGCGCCCTTCTGGTCGACTGGATGACGGACCTTCAACCTCTCGGAACGCCCCCGTGGACGCTCTCCGAGACGGCAGGCCCGGCTTCGGAAGTCGTACGCGACGCCCCCGGCCGGCCGCGTTCCGCCGAGCGGCGCACCCGGCTGATGGAAACGCTGGAAGCGCCGGACCCCGGCCGCAGATCCGGCGCGGCCCGGCAGCTCCTGGACTGGCCGGAGCCGGAGACGGCACGCGCGGTCCTCGACGCGTACCTCCGAGGACGTGTCGACCTGCCGCCCGGAGACCGCCTGGCGCGCGCACTGGCCACCGTCGCTCCCGCAGAGCTGGGCGGTGGAGGGATCATGCCCGCCAGGGTGGTCCGCCTCGCCCCGCACCTGGACCCCTGGGACCTCGTGCCTCTGATCCCGCTGCTGCTCGGATGGTGGGAGCACGGCCCCTCCGGTCTCCGGACGGAAGCCGCCCAGGCCCTGCGGACGGCACCCGCGGAAATCCTGGCGGACCACCTCCTGCCCCGGATCGAGGCGGGATCCTGGGGGTTCCTGGACCTGCTTGCGGGGCGGCCGCTGCTGGGCTCCCCGGACAGGACGAGGATCCGGGAGCGGCTGCGTGCCGAGGGGCGGGACGACCTGGCCGAGAGGTTCCTCCTGGACGAGGGGCCGGGTTCCGGCCTCCGTACGGCGGCTCCCGCCGGAGCGGTCCACCGGCCCGGGCGCGCCGAACTGCTGCGTCTGGCCCGGACCGGGGGACCGGAGCAGATACGCAGGGCCCTCTCCCGCCTCGCCGAGGAGCACACCGGCCGCGCCCCGGACCCGGACCCCGCCCTGAAGGAGGTCATCGGTGCGCTGCTGACCCATCCCCGGCCCAAGGTCAGGCTGCACGCCCACCGGATCTCGCGCACCATGCTGGACCGGCCGGCCCACCTGCTCCACACGGCCGTCCTGCTGGACGACCCGCAGCCGGACATCAGGCGCATGGCCATCAGGACGCTCTGTCACGCCGCCTGGGAACCCGCCGTTCCCGCGCTGGTCGCCCTGCTCGGCCACACGCATCAGGGTGTCCGAGGAGAGGCCGCCGAAGGACTGCTGCTGATGGGCGGAGCCGCCGTCCCCGCTCTGCGGCACGCCGTCGGCCAGGCCCGTCCCGACAAGCGCTCCCGCTACACAGACGTCCTGGACCGGCTCACCGGGTCCGGTGACGCGCCGCCCCTCCGGTGAGTGCTCAGCGGGCGCCCTCCCGCTCGGCCACGGCGACCTGGTGCAGCGTCCGGCCGGTGCGGGCCGAGCGTGCGTGGTACGGGTCGGGGGTGCCCGCCCGGTCGTGGACGGCCTGCCGGTCGTTCGCCTTGATCAGCAGCCAGGCCTCCGGCCCCCGGGTCCCTTCCTCGTCGTCGATGCGGAAGCGGGTGAGCGCGAACTCCCCGTGCAGCTTGGCGCCCTCGAGCCGGAACGTGGCGTGCCCGCGCTCCAGGGACTCGGCGAACGGGACGGGGTCACCCGCGAGGTCATGGCTGGTCGGGGTGTAGGTGCCCTGGTCCCAGACGATCACGGTGCCGCTGCCCTGCTCGTCCTGCGGAATGACGCCCTCGAACTCTCGGTACTCCAAGGGGTGGTCGTCCGTCGGCACGGCCAGCCGTTTGTCGCTGGGGTTGTCCGACGGGCCGCGCGGCACGGCCCAGGACTTCAGGACGCCGCCGACCTCGAGACGGAAATCGAAATGCATGCGCCGGGCGTCGTGGATCTGCACCACGAAACGCCGTGTGCTCTCGGTATCCACGTCTGATCCTTCCGCCGGGATGCGGTCGGACGATGTGCGCCTGCCCGGCCGAGGCCGGGCAGGCCCCGCACAGTCCATGTCTCCACTGTGCGGCCGTCGACCGCACGCCGCACGACGGCAGCCGCGCGGAGAGTCCGGTCAGTCGGTGTACCGCTCGAGGGTCGCGTCGGCCGCCGCGCTCGAGCGGTGCCACCACGTGGTCACCGGCTCCCACACCCGGATCCCGTCCGGCGCCCCCAGCGAGGCGGAGTCGAAGGTCCGCCCGCGGTGCGCGGGGTCACCGGCGACCGTCAGCCGGTCCACCACCCGCAGCTCCGTGGCCGCCGGGTCCAGGGTGCGCACCGCGGCGTAGCCGGATCCGCCCGCCGGCAGACGGTACGGACCGCTCGCGCCCTCGGGCACCGGCAGGGCCGGGCCGTCCAGGTCGCCGAAGACGACCGTGGGGATGCGGTCGACGACGCAGGCCTGGCGGCCCCGGTTGGTGACGCTGATGCGCAGCGTCTCGGGCTGGTCGGAGGCTGCGGCGGCGACCTTCAGGCTGCCCTCCCGACAGGTGGGGACAGCGGGTGTGGCGGAGGAGGCCGTCGCGGCGCCGGCCGGAGCCAGCAGGGCGACGGCCAGGGCGAGGGTGGCGGGAACGGTGACTTCGGTACGGATGCGCATGAGTTGTCCGTTCCCCGCCGCGTCGAGTTCTACCCGTACCCGCCCGGTCCGGACCAGATCCTTGACGGGCCTCGGACCACTCCCTTAAATCAAGTGTTGAAAGATGCCGCCGGGGCGAGCGTGCGAAGCGTTCACCTCTCGGCGTCTACCTGTCATGCGCATGACTGTCATCCCCCCACCCCGAAAAGAAGTGATGACCGTGCATTCTCCCCACCACGCCGTGCGCCGCCTCCCGAAGAGGCGCCGTACGACGCTGTACGCCGCACTCTCCCTGCTCTGCTGCTCCATGGTCATGACCGCGCTTCCCGCCGGAGCCTCGGCCGCACCCGCCCCCCACACGGCTGCGTCCTCCACGAACTCCCGGACGGCGGCCGTGGCCTTCGCCGACGAGTTCGACGGCCCCGCGGGCTCGGCCGTCGACGGCGGCAAGTGGCTGACGGAGACCGGCGACAACGTCAACAACCACGAGCGGCAGTACTACACCTCGGGCAACAGCAACGCCGCCCTCGACGGCCAGGGCAACCTGGTCATCACCGCGCGCAAGGAGAACCCCGGCAACTACCAGTGCTGGTACGGGACCTGTGAGTACACCTCGTCCCGGCTCAACACCTCGGGCAAGTTCACCGCGACGTACGGACACGTCGAGAGCAGGATGAAGATCCCGCGCGGACAGGGCATCTGGCCGGCCTTCTGGATGCTCGGCGCCGACATCGGCAGCGTCGGCTGGCCCAACAGCGGTGAGATCGACATCATGGAGAACGTCGGCTTCGAACCCGGCACCGTCCACGGCACGCTGCACGGCCCCGGCTACTCCGGCAGCGGCGGGATAGGCGCCGGCTACACCCTGCCGGGCGGAGCCGCCTTCGCCGACGACTTCCACACCTTCGCCGTGGACTGGGCCCCCGACTCCATCACCTGGTCCGTCGACGGAACCGTCTACCAGCGCCGGACACCCGCGGACCTCAACGGCAACGCCTGGGTGTTCGACAAGCCGTTCTTCCTCATCCTCAACCTCGCCGTGGGCGGTTACTGGCCCGGCGACCCCGACGGCAGCACGAGCTTCCCGCAGCAGCTCGTCGTCGACTACGTCCGCGTGACCACAGCCGACTGAGCGCGCACGCGGACCGGCGCCGGCCACCGCCGCCGGTCCGCTTGCGGACGTAGCATGATCCGTATGGAGCAGCGCACACTCGGCAGGACCGGCCGTGACGTATCGGTCGTAGGACAGGGCACCTGGCAGCTGGGCGGGGACTGGGGCGAGGTGCGGGAGGCCGACGCCTTCGGCGTCCTCGACGCCGCCGTCGAGTCGGGAGTCACCTTCTTCGACACCGCCGACGTCTACGGCGACGGCCGCAGCGAACAGCTCATCGGCCGCTATCTGAAGGAACGCCCGGACGCGGACGTCTTCGTCGCCACCAAGATGGGCAGGCGAGCCGAACAGCTTCCGGAGAACTACGTCCTGGACAACTTCCGTACCTGGAACGACCGCTCGCGCGCCAACCTCGGCGTCGACACCCTCGATCTCGTACAACTGCACTGCCCGCCCACGGCGGTCTACTCCTCCGACGCCGTGTACGACGCCCTCGACACGCTCGTCTCCGAGCAGCGGATCGCCGCGTACGCGGTGAGCGTGGAGACATGCGCCGAGGCGCTCACGGCCATCGCCAGGCCCGGAGTCGCGAGCGTCCAGATCATCCTCAACCCCTTCCGCCTGAAGCCCCTCGACGAGGTCCTCCCGGCCGCGGCGGAGGCCGGGGTCGGCATCATCGCGCGCGTTCCGCTCGCCTCCGGGCTGCTGTCCGGCAAGTACACCGCCGACACGGTCTTCGCTCCCGAGGACCACCGCACGTACAACCGGCACGGCGAGGCGTTCGACCAGGGCGAGACGTTCTCCGGCGTCGACTACGCGACGGGCGTGGCCGCCGCCGCGGAGTTCGCCGGATTCGCTCCCGAAGGCGCCACCCCGGCACAGACCGCACTGCGCTGGATCATCCAGCAGCCCGGTGTCACCAGCGTCATCCCCGGTGCACGGTCGGTCGAGCAGGCCCGGGCCAACGCGTCGGCCGCCGCTCTCCCGCCACTCCCGCAGAGCACCCTCGACGCGGTGCGCGACCTGTACGACCGCCGGATCCGCGCGGAGGTACACGCGCGCTGGTGAGCCGAAGGCTCAGTCGTCCTCGCCCTCGCCGTCCTGGGCCGGCTCCACCGCCGGTCCGGTCGGCGCGGGCGATTCGAGCCCCGCAGTCGGCGAGGAGCCGGGATCCGGGGTGTCCGCCGCCCCGGTGTCCGGCGCGAAGAGGATCGTGCCCAGATACACCGCCGCCAGGAAGGCGACCGTACCGGCCACTGCACTCGCCACACGCGGGCGGCGGCGGATGGCCTCACTCGTGCTGATCCGGCGCGTCGTGGCCGATCTGGCCGCGGATCTGGACGTCCGGGGCGCGGGAGCCGCCCGTCTGCGGCCGCCGGACTGCGGCAGCCGGTACGTCGACGGGCCCCCGGCGGCCTGGGCGCCCGGGGCCGGCGCGGGAGGGACATGCGTGGCGGGCCGCGGGGCGGCGGCCGCGTGGTGCGGCAGCGGCTCGGGCCGGCCACGCCAGGCATCCGTACGGAACCAGTCGGAGACCTGCTGCGCGCTCGGCCGGTCCTCGGGCTGCTTCGCCAGCAGGCCCAGGAGGTACGAGTCGAACGCGGGGGAGATGTCCACCCCCCGCTGCCTGACCGGCACCGGAGGCGTGTCCACGTGCTGGTAGAGCGTCGCGGTCGCCGTGTCCGAGCGGAACGGCGGCTGCCCGGCCAGCAGTTGATAGATGACGCAGCCCAGCGAGTACATGTCCGACGCGGAGTCCGCCGTACGGCCGAGGGCCCGCTCGGGAGCCAGATACAGGCTCGTACCGACGATGTGGCCGGCCGTGGTCAGCGCCGTCGAGGGGTCGTCGACGAACTGGGCGATGCCGAAGTCCCCGATCTTCACGGACCCGTCGGCGTCCAGCATCAGGTTGCCGGGCTTGATGTCCCGGTGGACGATGCCCTGCCGGTGAGCGGCGGCCAGACCGGCGGCGGCCTGGCCGGCGATATGGGCGACCTGCTCGGGATGGACGGTCTCCTGGGCCTCCAGCAGATCCCCGAGGCTCCTTCCCTCGACCAGCTCCATCACGAGATAGAAGCGGTCCTCCCATGAGCCGAAGTCGAACACGGCCACCAGGTGAGGGTGGCTCAGACGCGCGGCCGTCTGCGCCTCCAGGCGGAAGCGTGCGGTCGACGAGGCATCGGCCTGGTCACCCAGCAGCAGCTTCACCGCCACGGCCCGGCCCAGCACTTCGTCCGTGGCGCGCCACACCTCACCCATACCGCCACGGCCGATGGGGGATATCAGCCGGTACCGCCCAGCAACCAGCACCTGTGCACACCAATCTCGAATTATGGCCCTCTCCGACTGCCGCGGCGGCGACCTCATCGGGCTCATCGCCTCGGTACGGTGCGTCGGGGTGCGCGGCATGATCAGGATATCCGCCCCCGGGACCCCCGCTCGCCCGGCCGGAGCACGAGACGCCGGATCCGGCCAATCGGCGGGCCGGACCGGCTTGTTCTCACCCGGCGTGGAGCCAGTCCAGCACGGCCGCAGCGGTGAATTCCGCCTGCCCGCCCGGGAACAGCAACTCCGCCTTCCCGAACTCCGCGCCGTCAGCCGCCGCATGGAGGTCGGGGACGGCGACGCAGCGCATTCCCGCCGCGTGAGCCGCCCGGACTCCCGGGACGGCGTCCTCCAGGACCACGCATGAGCCGGGCGCCACACCGAGCCGCCGGGCCGCCTCCAGGAACACGTCGGGCTCCGGCTTGCCGTGCGCCACCTCCTCCGCGGACACGTACAGCGGGAGGTGCGCCTCCAGCCCCGTGACCGCGAGCGAGGCCGCGATCGCCGCCCTGGAGGACCCCGACGCCACCGCCATCGGCACCCCGTCCTCGTGCAGCCGCTCGACGAGGGCCCGCATCTCCGGGAAGGCTTCGGTCGAGGCGCCGGCGAGCTCCAGGTACAGGGCGTTCTTGCCGGCCAGGAGTTCGTCGACCGGCGCCTCGATCCCGTACTCCTCCCGCAGGACCGTGAGGGTCTCCCGGGTGCCGATCCCGATGAAGCGGGTGTGGTTCTCCCAGCTGAAGTCCCGCACGCCGTACCTGGCGAGCAGCCGGCGCCCCGCCTCGTAGTAGTTCGGCTCGCTGTCCACCAGGGTGCCGTCGAGGTCGAACAGTACGGGCGGGGCGGGGGAGGGCGCGGTCTTCATGGCCTCCAGCATGCCCGACGGTGATCAGCCCGGTCCCGCTGCCCGCCCCACCGACTCGACGAGCGGCAGGACCCGGTGTGCCACCCGCTCGCGCAGGGCCACGTCCGTCCGGGTCCTGACCACTCCGGGGAGCTGGATCAGCTGCTGGATCACGTCCTCCAGATGCCCGTTGTCGCGGGCCACGACGCGAGTCAGGAGGTCACCGCCCCCGGTCGTCGAGAACGCCTCGATGATCTCCGGGACGGCGGCGAGCGCGTCACCCACCTCGTCCAGATGCCCCTGCGTCACCTCCAGATGCACGAAGGCGAGTACCGGGTGGCCGAGGGCCGCGGGGGAGAGGGCGGGGCCCGTGCCCGTGATCACTCCGTCCCGCTCGAGACGGTCCATCCGGGCCTGCAGGGTCCCGCGTGCCACGCCGAGGATGCGCGCGTACTCGCGCACGCTGGTGCGCGGCTGCTCGATGAGCAGCCGGAGGATGCGGGTGTCGAGGGCGTCCACCGCCATGTCGGGCTGTGCTCCTCCTGGCTCGGTGATCGGTCGCCCGACTCTACCCAGGGCCAGGGTTCAGACCGCGGACCAGCCGTTGTCGACGGGGAGGATCGCCCCGTTGATGTTGCTCGCCGCGTCGGATGCCAGGAAGAGGATCGCCGCCGCCTGCTCCTCCGCCCGCGCGGGCGAACCGACGTTGCCCATGTAGGGGGCGAGAGCGGCCGGCCCGTGGGCGCCCCGGTCGGCATCGACCCGGATGTTGGTGATCGTGCCGCCGGGCGCGATGGCGTTGGAGCGGATGCCCCTGTCGCGGTACATGACGGCCAGGGACTTGGTCAGGCCCGCGATGCCGTGCTTGGACGCCGTGTACGCGGCACCCGCGGCGCTGCCCCTCAGGGAGGCCTCGGAGGCGGTGAAGACGACGGCGCCCTTCCCCGCGGCGAGCATGTGCGGCAACACGGCACGCGTGAGACGGAACGGGGCTGTGAGGTTGATGCCGATGACGCGCTCCCACTCGTCGTCACCGGTGTCGGCCGCCGCCGACATGCTGTCCATGATTCCGGCGTTGTTGACCAGGACGTCTATGCCGCCGAACTCCTCCGCCGCGGCCGCGGCCACCCGGTCGACGACGGCCTGGTCGCGGAGGTCCCCGATCACGGTGACCGCGGTCCCGCCGTCCAGTTCCACCTCCTCCGCGACGGTCCGGGCGGCCGCCTCGTCGACGTCGGCGATCACGATGCGGGCCCCCTCCTTCGCGAACAGCAGAGCGGTGGCACGGCCGATGCCCGAGCCGGCGCCGGTGACGATGACGCTGCGGCCCGGGCCGCTGGTGGTGGTGCTCACGTGATGCTCCTCGGGTTCGTCGGCAGGGGTCGGCACGCTACCTTTAATGGCGTGCGGTGCCAAAATGGCAGGCGGTGCCAGAAAAGATATCGCTACGATGGGCCCAGCTGTGAAGGAAGGTGGCCGAAAACCGTGGAAGCCGCGCACGCCGGAGGGGCGCCGGACCCTGCCCCGGCCACCGCCGGAGCCGTGGCCGACGGTGGAGTCCGCCTCGGACGCCCGCCGCTGACGGAGCGCCGCAAGGCCGCGACCCGGCTGGAGATCGCCCGTGAAGCCGTGCGCCTCTTCGCCGTACGGGGTGTGGCCGCGACCACCGCCGAGGAGATCGCCGCCGCCGCGGGAATCTCGCAGCGGACCCTGTGGCGCTACACCTCATCGAAGGAGTTGTGCGTACGCCCCCTGCTGACCTACGCGCTCGACTTCGTCATCGCCCTCATGAGGTCGTGGCCGCGCGACCGGCCGCTGGTGGAAGCCGTCGTGGGGAGCCCGTCCTCGCACCCGGTCGCATCGGCGGGCCCCGACGCGGACGCCCTGCGCGACCTGGTCCTGCTCACCCGGACCGAACCCGGGCTGCGCGCCGTGTGGCTGCAGGTCCACCACGACGCGGAGCCGGCCTTCGCCGCGGTCATCGCCGAGCGGACGGGCCACGGGCCGGACGACCTCGAACCACGGGTGCAGGCGACCCTGCTGAACGGGGCGCTCCGCATCGCGGTCGAGCAGTGGGCGTGGAGCGCGGACCCGCAGCCGGCCGCGCTGTCCCGCACCATCCACCGCGCGCTGGGGATCGCCCGGTCCGGCCTGTCCGACTGAGCGCTCCCGCCCGGAGCTTCCGGACGTGTCCGCTCGCACTGCCCGTCGTTGACCAGGGCATGAACCTGCGGTCCATCCCCCTCGTGCTCGTCGCCCTGCTGGGCGCGGCCGGCTGCGTCTCCGTCCAGGCAGGAGCGGAGAGGCCGGCGTCCCCCGCCTCCGTACGTCCCGGAAACGCCCCCGCCGCACAGGCGTCCACGGTGCCCACCGCGCCCCCGGCCGTCCATGACGCCCTCGGGAAGACCGAGGAGGGGCCGGACCGTGCGGACGGTGGGAAGCGGAAGGAGGAGAAGGGGGCGCGTGCTCCTGCCCGGCGTGCGGACGTGGTCGCGCCCCCGGTGCGCCAGGAGGTGCGGAACCAGCCGCGACGTGCGGAGCCCGCCAGGCCCGGCCCGCGGCGCGGCGCGGGCACGCCCCACCGGGCGCGGCCGCGGCAGACGTACGACATGCGCACCGTCTGTGCGACGGGGCGGGGGGTCGCGTCCGCCGACATCGTCGACCTGTGCCGCACCACGTACGGCCGGTGACGGGGCATCACGGAGCGCGCGTGGGATCTGCGGAAGGCGTCCCGCGGGGGTTCGGCCCAGGCAGGGCACTGTGTCCGCCCGGACCGCCGCCCGCTGCTTCCGCACTCACCCGCGACGGCCGGCCTCATCGGGCGCCCCGGCCGTCGGCCGGTGGACCGGGCTGGGTTTCCGGGCGGAGAGCCCGCGCAGCAGAAGGCCTCAGGCTGCGACGGAGAGCAGGTCCACCACGAAGACGAGTGTCGAGCCCGCCGGGATCAACGTCGAGGGTGACTGGTCGCCGTAGCCGAGGCGCGGGGGAACGATGATCTCGCGCCTGCCGCCGACCTTCATCCCTCTGATCCCGCGGTCCCAGCCCTTGATGACCTTGCCACCGCCCACGGCGAACTTGAACGTCCGGCCCCGGTCCCAGGAGGTGTCGAACTCCTTTCCGGACCCGTAGGTGACCCCGACGTAGTGGACCTGGACCACCCTGCCCGGCTTCGCCTCGAGCCCGTCCCCGACGACGAGGTCGCGGATTGTCAGCTCGGTGGGAGCGTCACCCTCCGGGAGGTCGATCTCGGGCTTCGTCAGTTCACTCATCGCAGCCTCATTCGCTCGCCGCCGGACACCTTGTACGGACCGGCCAGGCGCATGGTCACTCCATGCAGTAGATCATCATGCTGCCGTGAACGCTGATCTCCTTGAGTGCATCAAGCCCGAAGGTGCACGACGCGCAGCGTGACCGGGGCCGGTCGATCTCGCTGACGAGGACCGCCGCCTCGCCGACGAAGACTGCGCGGCTCTTGACCGTGGCTGGTCCGTTGGCTCTCCTGTGGCCGAGCGATGCCAGTCCTTTGTGGGCCAATGGCCCAGTGTATTGGGCGTCGGTTGAACCATCAGACCCCATAGTGCTGAGATGGAGGTATCAATGGCGCTGCGGGTCCCCCGGGGATCTCCGCGGCGCCTTTCTCATGTCTGTGCTGGTCTGTGTGCGAAAGGTACGGGGCAACTTGCTGAAGAGGGCGTTCGTGGCACCGGATCCGGGACAGATACGGCTGCGGTTCGCTTCCCGGGCTGTGCTCGGCATCGGGCTCGCCGTCGCGCTGTGCGGGGCCGCCGGGCACTCGCTGGCGGCGGCCGTCACCGGTGGCCTGGCCGCGCTGCTCGCACTGTTCACGGTGACCGACGCGACGGTGCGTGGGCAGGCGATCACGACCGCCTTCCTCCCCGTCGTCGGCCTCCCGGTTCTCACGCTCGCCGCCGTGCTGCACGACGTGCCCGTCGCCCGCGACCTGGCGTTCCTCGCCGTCGTGGGGGCGGGGGTGTACGCGAGGCGGTGGGGACCTCGCGGGCACTCGCTGGGCGTGTTCGGCTTCATGTCCTACTTCTCCGCGCAGTTCCTGCACACCGTGCCCGGCCAGCTGCCCGAGCTGTACGCGGCCGTGCTGCTGTCGCTCGTCGCGTCGTCGGCGGTGCGGTTCGGTGTGTGGTGCTACGAGCGGCGGCTCGCGGCCCCCGTGGCGGTCGCCCTCCCTGCCGGGGCATCCGGGCTCGCGCGGATCACGACGCGGCAGGCCGTGCAGGCGACAGTGGGAGCGGGGTTCGCGCTCGCGGTGGGGCAGGTGCTCTCCGACCAGCGTTGGTACTGGGCTGTCGGCGCCACCTGGTGGGTGTTCGTGGCCACGACCTCGCGAGGCGAGACCGTGGTCCGCGGGTTCCGGCGATTCCTGGGCACGGTGCTCGGGATCGGTTTGGGTTTCGCCGTGGCTGTGCCGCTGCACCATGAGCCGGTCGTGGCCGCCTTGGTCGTGGCGATCAGTGTGTTCGGGATCTTCTACACCGCCGCTGTCTCCTACACCTGGATGATGCTGGCCGTGACCGTCATGGCGAGCATGCTGTACGGGCTGCTCGGCGTGCTCGACACGGGTCTGCTCGTGCTGCGGGTGACCGAGACGGCGGTCGGGGCGCTCGGCGCCGTACTGGCGGTGCTGTTCGTGCTGCCGGTGACCACGCACTCGGTGACCGAGGCCTGGGTGGAGCGGGCGCTCCGATGCGTGCACACGTGCACGGCGGAGGCCGCCGCCCGGCTCGCCGGGAGCGAGGACGCCGACCCACCCGGGCGCGTCGTCGAGCTGGAGGCGATCCTCGGCCGGGTGCGCTTGTCGCTCGCGCCGCTGGTGCACCCGCTCAACCCGCTGAAGGCCCGCAAACGACGGGCGCGGCAGGTGCTCGCGCTGCTCGACGACTGCGTACGCGAGGTGCGCGGCCTGGCCTCCGTCGCTGCCGACCCCGAGGCCTCGCACGACGTCCGGCTCGCCGCGGCCTGCTGGCGGGTGGAGGCGGCCGTCGAGGCCCTCACCGATGCGCCGGCCGTCGGGCGGCACCTCCGACCCGACGACATGGCGGCTACGGAGCCGACGGGCGCCGAGCAGATGCTCGCCCACCTCCATGCGCTGGAGCAGGCCCTGCTCGAACTCGCGGTGCCCCTCCGCAGGTCCCGCCGGATCACGGCCGGCGCCTGAGCCGTCACGCACGGCGGGATCGTCGGGCATCACCCCGGCTCGCCCCCCCGCGCTCCGCCGATCGGCAGCCTGACGCCCCACGTTCAGGCCCGGACCGGGAAACGTCGCCTGCTACCGTCGGCCGGGAAGATCGTGACGGACGCGAAGAGGGGTAGCGGGATGGGCGCCGACGAAGAGAAGCGGGCATTCATAGGGTCGTTCACGTCGGCGGGCGGACTCGGCGTCAGTGTCGCCGCCGTCGACCGGGACACCGGAGCGCCGTCCGTGCTCGCGTCCACGGACGCCGTCGCCGACCCCTCCTTCCTCGCCGTCGGCCGTGCTCCCGGGACGGGCGACCCCGTGCTGTACGCGGTCAGCGAGACCTCCGAGGGCGCCGCCGCGGCCTTCGGTATCGACGACGACGGCACGCCGCGGCTGATCGGCGAGGTACGGCCGGTCGGCGGGGGCAGCCCGACCCACCTGACCGTCTCCGCGGGGCACCTCCTGACGGCCAACTACGGCTCCGGGAGCGTCACCGCGCTGCCGGTCCGGGACGACGGCTCACCCGGCCCGGCGGCCGGGGTGCTGCGGCACGAGGGCCGAGGTCCCGACGAGGGCCGCCAGTCGGGCCCGCACGCGCACCAGGTGCTGGCCGACCCCTCGGGGAACTGGGTGCTGAGCGTGGACCTCGGTACCGACTCCGTACGCGTCTGCGCACTCGACCCCGCCACCGGCTCCTTGCGGCTGCACGCCGAGACGGCACTGCGGCCGGGGACCGGACCGCGCCATCTCGCCTTTCACCCGTCCGGGGGACATGCGTACGTCCTGAACGAGCTCGAGCCGACGGTCACCGTGTGCCGCTGGGACGCAGCGGGAGGTCTGCTCGAACCGCTCGGGGAGACGCAGGTGCTGCCGCACGACCACGACGAGGGCGCCGGCGTGCGTACGTACCCGTCGGAGGTGGTGGTCTCGCACGACGGCCGGTTCCTGTGGACCGCCAATCGCGGCCATGACAGCATCTCCGTCCTCACACTCGACGAGACGGCCGAGAAACTCGTCCTGGCAGCGGCTGTGGGCTGCGGCGGACGCTGGCCCCGCGATCTCACCCTCGACCCCACCGGGCAGTGGCTCTACGCCGCAAACGAGCACTCCGGGAACGTCAGCTGGTTCGCCGTGGACGCGGAGACGGGAATCCCGGCACACGCGGGCTCCATCGAGGTTCCGGCCGCCTCCTGCGTGGTCTTCGCCTGACGCCCGGCCCCGCGACGGCCTGCGGCGCGGACCGGCGTGAACCGGTCCGCGCCGCATCGCCCGGCACTTGTGTGGCGCGGATCAGTGCGCCTGCGCTCCCTGGGGAGTCTCCGGGGTGATGCCCAGCGTCGTCGCGTACAGCGAGAGCACCAGCTTGCCGATGGCCGGGTACGCGCCGAGCGGCTCGGCGGTCGAGCAGCCGGCCTCCTTCGCGGCGGCGTCCAGCAGCCCCGGGTCGATCTCCGGGCCCACCAGGTACGGCGCGAGCGCCAGCTGCGCCGAACCGGAGTTCTGCAGCTGAGCGGCGATCGAGGCGACCGAGCCCTCCACGTCCAGGGCCGCGGCCATCACGGGCACGGCGAGACGGGCGGCCAGCAGCATGCCGGTGATCCCGGCGGCCTGCACGGCCTCCTCGCCACCCACCGTGGCCAGCACGATGCCGTCGGCCGCGGTCGCCACGGTGAACAGCCTCGCGCGGTCGGCGCGCGCCAGACCGGCCTCCGAAAGGCGTACGTGCAGTGCCTCGGCGAGCAGCGGGTGCGGACCCAGTACGTCGGTCAGCTCGGCCTGCGTGCCACTGTCCATGACGGCCTGCCGTATGCGCCGGATCAGGGCGCTGTCCGGGCCGGCGAGCAGCGGCACCACGACGGCGGACGGGCCCGAGGGCGCAGCGACCTCGCGGCCCGCGGCGACGGCCTGCTCGTAGCGCGCGGTGCGCTCGGCGGCGACATGGGTGAGCGCGGAGACGAGAGTGGGAAATTCGGCGTCGTCGCCGTCGAGATAACCGATCTGCGCGTTCAGACCGGGCAGCTCGGAGCGGGCGATGCTGATCACTTCCTCGGCCAGGCTGCGCGAGGCCGGGGAAGGGGTACCGGGAAGGGCGAGAACGAGCGCGGCAGCGCCCTCAGGTGCGACCACGGGCTCCGGGCGGCGGTGCCGTCCGGACTGGCGAGGTCGCGGCATTCGTACAGGCAGGCCGGAAGCGGGCCCAGTGGGGGTGCTCATGGCGCCGCATGCTACTGGTTTTGGGTGCCCCTCTGTTCGGGGAGGGGGCCGTCAGGCGTTATCTGTCCGTATATGTCTGTTGAGTGGCATAGCGGGCAACTGACCTGCTCTGTCCGGACGGACGACCGCTCGAATCGTCTAGGTTACTCCCGGTACGAAGAGCAGTGAAGGGTGGGCCGGGAGTCGCAGCCCCGGTCCTGCGAGGGCGCGGGCGATCTCCAGCGCACCGTGCAGCGGATCACCCTTCGCCGGAACCACCCGTGCCTGCGGGACCTGCTTCGCCAGCTCGGCCCGCAGCGGGCCGAGAAGAGGCTCACCCATGCGGAACAGCCCACCGGTCAGAGCGACTTCGCACCCGTCAGGGCTGGAGCCGGTGGGGCGGGGACACACCGCTGCCGCTGCCTCGGCGATGTGGGCCGCCGCCTCCCGCAGGATGCCCGCCGCGACCTCGTCCTGGAGGGCGCAGGCCCCGACCTCGGGGGCGAACGAGGCGAGCAGCGCCGGACGGTCCGTACGCGGATAGAGCAGGCCCGGAAGGCCGGTGGCCGGACCGAGGACCGCCTCCAGCCGTGTCAGCAGCGCGGACGACCCTCCGCGGCGGCCGTCGTGGGCCCGCATCGCAGCATCGAGTCCCGCCCGGCCGATCCAGGCGCCGCCGCCGCTGTCGCCCAGCAGATGCCCCCAGCCGTCCGCCCTGTGCCACGACGTCAGATCGGTGCCGAGTGCGATCAGGCCCGTGCCACCCGCGACGACCGCTCCGGGCCGCTGTCCCAGCGCTCCGGCGTACGCGGTCACCGCGTCGGCGGCCAGCGCCACCCGCCGCACGCCCAGCGAGCCGGCGAGCGCGTCCGGCAGCAGAGCGCGCAGCTGTTCGCCGAGGGTCGCCATTCCCGCGGCCCCGATCGCGGCGGCGACGACGGTCGCCCCGGGACCCGCCTGCTCCAGCAGCCCGCGTACGGCGGGCAGCAGCTGCTCCAGCAGGTGTCCGGCGTCTATGCCGTCCGTCCCCGTCCGCACCGGCTCGGCGCAGGCGACGGTCAGCGCCGGGTTCTCCGCCTCCACCGGCCCGAGGGCCACGCGGAGCCCTGACCCGCCCGAGTCGACGCCGAGGACGAACGTGCCGGCGCTCACGGCAGCCGCCGGGAGGCCCGACCGCCGGAAGCCACGGGCAACGCTGTCTGCGGACGAACGCCTGCGCGCCTCATGGCTGGACTCCGGGGGGATGGAGGACTGACGACGACCGGCACCCTATCGCTCACGCCCGTCCATGGGGGACCACATGATCACTCCGGCCCGTGTAGGCCGGTAGAGTGACGGGTGTGGCAGCGCGACCGTTGAGCGAACTTGTGGAGCCCGGCTGGGCCGAGGCGTTGGGGCCGGTGGCCGACCGGGTCGCCGCGATGGGGGATTTCCTCCGTGCGGAGATCGGGGCGGGCCGCACCTATCTCCCCGCGGGGAAGAACGTGCTGCGCGCCTTCCAGCAGCCCTTCGACGAGGTGCGCGTCCTGATAGTGGGTCAGGACCCCTACCCGACACCGGGCATGGCCATCGGTCTCAGTTTCGCGGTGGCGCCCGACGTGCGACGTCTGCCGGGAAGCCTGGAGAACATCTTCAGGGAGCTCCACTCCGACCTGGGCCTTCCCCGGCCTTCGAACGGAGACCTGACGCCCTGGACGCAGCAGGGCGTGCTGCTGCTCAACAGGGCACTCACCACGGCTCCCGGGAAACCCGCCGCACACCGTGGCAAGGGCTGGGAAGAAGTGACCGAGCAGGCGATCCGCGCCCTGGCCGCCCGGGGCAAGCCGATGGTCTCCGTGCTGTGGGGGCGGGACGCGCGCAATGTGCGGCCGCTCCTCGGCGATCTGCCCGCGATCGAATCCGCCCATCCTTCCCCCATGTCCGCGGACCGCGGTTTCTTCGGCTCGCGGCCTTTCAGCCGCACCAACGACTACCTGCTGCGCGCCGGGGAACAGCCCGTGGACTGGCGCCTGCCGTGAGCGGTGCCGGGCCGGACATCCTGCTTCACCGTCACCCTTCGTCATCCTTCCGCCCCCGGGGGCGGACACTCCGCTGACAGCGGTGGCCGGGGCCGCGTCCCGACGAGCCGGGAGCTCGCTCCTCGCCGCCGGGCGCCCGTCCGGGTGGGCGCCCCGGGACGGATAGCCCGGACGCGGGACACCGCCCGGACGGCTGCCCGCCGCCGGGCGCCCCGGCTGTTAGCGTCCCCACTCCACCGGACCGGCCGGCCCGGCTGGAGCCGTTGCCGCGGCAGAAGCGGCAGAGGAGTGGTGTCCGATGCGTGTCCTCCTGGTCGGCGCGGGTGGCGTGGGCACGGCGATCACAAGGATCGCGGCCCGGCGGCCCTTCTTCGAGCACATGACGGTCGCCGACTACGACATCGGCCGGGCCGAGAGCGCCGTCGCTGCCCTCGGGG
This sequence comes from Streptomyces sp. NBC_01166, assembly GCF_045039765.1. Lineage (NCBI taxonomy): Bacteria > Bacillati > Actinomycetota > Actinomycetes > Kitasatosporales > Streptomycetaceae > Streptomyces > Streptomyces sp. NBC_01166. The sequence continues at coordinate 930,231 of NZ_CP108613.1, read as the reverse complement.
AGCGCGGGGACCGTTTCGACGCGGTCCGGCTGGACGCGTCCGACCGGTCAGCCGTGCGAGCCGCTCTCGCCGGACACCGCTGCGACGTCCTGCTCAACGCCACCGACCCGCGTTTCGTCATGCCCTTGTTCGAGGCGGCTCTCGCCCATGGCGCGCACTACATGGACATGGCCATGTCCCTCTCCCGGCCGCACCCGTCCCGCCCGTACGAGGAGTGCGGCGTCAAGCTCGGCGACGCGCAGTTCGACCGGGCGGCCGAGTGGGAGGCCACCGGGCGGCTCGCGCTGGTCGGGATGGGCGTGGAGCCCGGGCTCTCGGACGTGTTCGCCCGGTACGCCTCCGACGAACTGTTCGACGAGATCGAGGAGATCGGGATCAGGGACGGCGCCGACCTGACGGTGGAGGGCTACGACTTCGCCCCGTCCTTCAGCATCTGGACCACCATCGAGGAGTGTCTGAACCCACCGGTCGTCTACGAGGAGGGGCGCGGCTGGTTCACCACCGCCCCCTTCAGCGAGCCGGAGGTCTTCGACTTTCCCGAGGGCATCGGGCCCGTCGAGTGCGTCAACGTCGAACACGAGGAGGTACTGCTCGTCCCGCGGTGGCTGAAGGTCCGGCGCGTCACCTTCAAGTACGGCCTGGGTGACGAGTTCATCGGGGTGCTGCGCACGCTGCACAAGCTGGGTCTCGACCGTACGGACCCCGTGTCGGTGAAGAGCGGTGCAGGGAACGCCGACGTCTCGCCGCGTGACGTGGTGGCCGCCTGCCTGCCCGACCCGGCAGGACTCGGCGAGCGGATGCACGGGAAGACGTGCGCGGGCACCTGGGTGAAGGGGAGCAAGGACGGGCGGCCCCGGGAGGTCTACCTGTACCACGTGGTCGACAACCAGTGGTCGATGCGCGAATACGGCTCCCAGGCCGTGGTCTGGCAGACGGCGATCAACCCCGTCGCCGCGCTCGAACTCGTCGCGAGCGGCGTCTGGGGCGGCAGCGGAGTGCTGGGGCCGGAGGCCATGCCGCCGAGGCCGTTCCTCGACCTGCTGACGGAGTACGGCGCCCCGTGGGGCATGCGCGAGCAGTGACAGCCGCGATGCCGGCCCGCCGGACATGCGCACCCGGAAGTACGTCCATAGCATGTGGAAGAAAACATTCCGCCTTCTCTTCAGGCCTGTGACCCGAGCGAGGGAACATGGCGAAGGACCCTGCCGGATCCGCCCCACCGGCAACCTTGAAGCCGAACGCGATCGGCTTCGTCGACGCGCTGGTCATCGGACTGAACGCCACGTCCCCTGCCTATTCGGTGGCGGCCGTCATCGGCCCGATCGTCGCGCTCGTCGGCATCTACGCACCAGGCGCGCTCTTCGCGTCCTTCGTGCCGATGCTGCTCATCGCCTCGGCCTTCTACTACCTGAACAAGGTCGACCAGGACTGCGGGACGACGTTCTCCTGGGTGACGCGCGCCCTGGGCCCGTGGACCGGCTGGCTCGGCGGCTGGGCGATCGCGATGACCGGTGTGCTCGTGGTCGGGTCACTGGCGGACATCGCCGTCAGCTTCGGGCTCCTCGCCGTCGGACTCGACAGCTGGGCAGAGAACACTTTCGTCCGCCAACTGCTCACCGTGCTCCTGATCATCGTGATGACCGGGCTGTGCGTCATCGGGACCGAGCTGTCGGCCAAGGTGCAGAACGTCCTGATCCTGGCTCAGGTGGCCTTCCTCCTGGTGTTCGTGATCGTCGCGCTCTACCGGGTCTACGCGGGCACCACGTCCTTCGACTCGGTCAGACCCTCGGCCGAGTGGCTCAACCCCTTCGGGGCGGGCGGCGCGGCCCTCACGAGCGGGCTGCTGCTGGGCGTCTTCATCTACTGGGGCTGGGAATCGGCCGTGAACCTCACCGAGGAGGTCGAGGACTCCGCGAGTGCGCCAGGAAAGGCCGGCGTGTGGTCGACGGTCATCCTTCTGGTCACCTACCTGTCCGTCGGCTTCGCCGTCGTCGCGTTCGCCGGAACGGCCTATCTGTCGGAGAACGCGGGGGAGGAGGAGTTCGTCTTCGCCCTGCTCGCCGGCGAGGTCATGGGGGGCTGGGACTGGATCGTGCTGCTCGCGGTCGCGACGTCCGCGCTCGCCTCGACCCAGACCACCATCATCCCGGCGTCGCGCACCGCACTGTCCATGGCCCGCCGCCACGCGCTTCCCGCTCACTTCGCCCGTATCAGCCCACGGTTCCGGACCCCCGACGTGAGCACGTGGTGGGTGGCCGCCATCGCCATCGCCTGGTATCTCGTCGTCAGCCAGGTCAGCGAGAACGCACTCTTCGACTCCCTGACCGCACTGTCCCTGCTCATCGCCTTCTACTACGCGCTCACCGGGGTGGCGTGCACCGTCTACTACCGCCGCCATCTGACGGAGAGCGTGCGCAACTTCTTCCTCGTCGGCCTCGGTCCGCTGGTCGGAGCCGGGCTGCTCACCTGGCTGCTCGTCAGGTCGGTCATGGACATGTCCGACCCGGCGAACTCCTACAGCGGGACCTCCTGGTTCGGGCTCGGTCCCCCTCTCGTCATCGGCATCTGCATCAGCCTCGCCGGTGTGGTGCTCATGGTGGTGCTGCGATTCCGGTCGCCGGCCTTCTGGGCCGAACGCCGAGGTGTGGTGGACCCAGACCTCGTACACGGCAAGGAGCCCTGAGATGTCCGTGGTCCTCGGATACGACGAGTCGCCGGGTGCCGCGCGTGCCCTGGAGGCGGCGATCGAGGTGGCCGCCGCGTTCGGCGAGCGGCTGGTCCTGGTCTACGGGGCGGCGCCGCCCGGTCCTACCGGCGAGGAGTACCGCGCCCACTACGAGGCCATCCGCCAGGCCGGGCGCACCGGGCTGGAGCGCGCCGTCGCCTCGGCCGAGGAGGCCGACGTGCCGACCACGGTCGAGGTCATCGACCTGAGTCCGGCACAGGCGCTGATCGAAGCCGCCTCGCGCCACGGAGCGAGAGTCATCGTGGTGGGCAGCTGGGGCGAGAGCCCGCTGCGGGGTGCGCTGCTCGGCTCCACCCCGCACAAGCTCCTGCACCTGTCGACCGTTCCGGTGCTCTGCGTGCCGACCGAGGAATGATCCGGCGGGCGGTGACACGGCGCCTGGTCAGCCGATCACGGCTGCCCGCACGCACAGCACGTCCGGCAGATGCGAGACGAGCTGCTGCCAGCTGTCGCCGTCGTCCGCGCTCGCGTACACCTCCCCGTTGCGATTGCCGAAGTAGACGCCGGCCGGGTCCGCGTCGTCCGTGCAGAGCGCGTCGCGCAGCACCGTCCCGTAGTGATCGCCGTCCGGAAGACCGCGGGTCAGCGGCTCCCATGTCTCGCCCGCGTCCTGCGTGCGGTACACCCGGCAGCGGTGTCCGGCGGGGACACGGTCGGCGTCGGCGTTGATCGGGAAGACGTAGAACGTGTCCGGACGGTGAGGGTGCGCGGCGGCGGCGAAGCCGAAGTCCGAGGGCAGGCCGGAGCCGATGTCCTTCCAGCGCTTCCCGCCGTCGTCGCTGCGGAACACGCCCCAGTGGTTCTGGAGGTAGAGCCGGTCGGGATCGGTCGCGTCCCGGGTGACCTTGTGCACGCACTGACCGAACTCGGGATCGGGGTCCGGCAGGAAGACGGCGGAAACCCCCTTGTTGGAGGGAGCCCAGCGCTCACCGCCGTCCTCGGTACGGAACACGCCCGCGGTGGACACGGCGACGGTCACCGCCCGGGCGTCCCTCGGGTCGGTCAGGATGGTGTGGAGGCCCTCGCCGCCCCCGCCCGGGACCCACTGGGACCGGGTCGGGTGCTCCCAGAGCGGGCGGACCAGTTCGAAGGACTCGCCCCGGTCGTCCGACCGGAACAGCGCGGCCGGCTCGGTCCCCGCGTAGACGACGTCGGGGGCCTCGGGGCCTGCGGGGTGCAGCTGCCAGACCCGCTCCAGCGACGCGTCGGTGAACTGCGGGAACTTCACGGCAGGCTGCTTCGGCTCCACCCAGGTGGCACCCAGGTCGTCGGAGTGAAAGACGGAAGGGCCCCAGTGCGCGCTGTCGCCGCCGACCAGCAGCCGGGGCGCCTTCCCGCGGGTGTCGATCGCGATCGAGTAGATCGCCTGGGCGTTGAAGTGCGGATCGCCGAACTCCCATGTCCCGCCGCGTCTGCGGCCGAGGAAGAGCCCTTTGCGGGTGCCTACGGTGAGCAGTACATCGGTCATGACAAGACCTCCCGAGACGCCGTTGTGCCGGATACGGGTCAGTCTGCACCCCGCCACTGACAACGGCCCGCAACGACGGCACCCGCCCAGGTCACAGCGGCCATGGACGCGCACAGCCACCGGCCGGCCCGAGCCTCACCGGTGGCTTACGGCCTCCCCGTCGCCCGGTCCGCGGAGTCACGGCCACCGCTCAGCGTGCCGGCGGGGCCGTGCTGCTGCGCACCACCAGGCTCGTCGCCAGGTCGACCCGGGTGGTCGCCGGCTGCCTGCCCCGGCCCAGGTCGAGGACCAGCCGGGCGGCGGTCTCGGCCATCTCTATGAGCGGCTGGCGCACCGTGGTGAGCGGCGGTCCGATCCAGCGGGTGAGCGGCAGGTCGTCGAAGCCGACCACACTGAGGTCCTCCGGGATCCGCAGTCCCAGCTCGCGCGCGGCCTCGTAGACACCGAGTGCCTGCAGATCGTCCCCGGCGAAGATGGCCGTGGGCGGTTCCGGCAGGCGCAGCAGCTCCAGGGCCGCCGTATAGCCGCCCTCGTGGTTGAACTCGCCCTCCCGGACCAGCTCGGGGTCCATCGGAACGCCCGAGGTCTCCAGGGCGGCGCGGTAACCGTCGATCCGGGCGCGGCTGCACATCATGCGGGCCGGTCCGCCGATGACGCCGATCCGCCGGTGGCCCAGCCCCGTCAGATGGCGGGTCGCGGCAAGCCCGCCCTGCCAGTTGGCCGCCCCGACCGACGGGATGTCGTCACCCGGGTCGCCCGCCGGATCGACGACGACGAACGGGATGGAGCGGCTCGTCAGCTGGGCACGCTGCGCAGCGTCCAGGTCCGAGAGCACCAGGATCACCCCTGCCGGCCGGCGCGCCAGCACGCCGTCCACCCATGTCTGGCCCGGGGTGAGCCGGCCCGCGCTCTCCGAGAGGACCAGGCTCAGGCCCTCCTCCCTCGCGACGTTCTCGACGCCCCGGACGACCTCCATCGCCCAGGCGCTGTCCAGCTCGTGGAAGACCAGGTCGATGAGCTGGGACTGCTGGGAGGCGCCACGCCTGCGGCGGTAGCCGTGCCGCAGCAACAGCTCCTCCACCTTCGTGCGCGTACCTGGGGCGACATCGGCGCGGCCGTTCAGCACTTTCGAAACTGTCGGAGCCGAAACTCCGGCCGCTCGGGCGATCTCTGCCAGCGTGGCGGTGCTCTCCGACGACTCGTCGACGGGCGCCTTCTCCTGTTGGGGCTGGACCTTTGCAGGGCTCATGCACGAATCGTAGCTCCCCCACAGCTCCGGACAGGCGTCCGGGCAAGGTTGGTAAATCCTTGCTCCTGCCCTCTTGACGCGCCCGAAACACGACCGTACGGTTCCGGCAACATTCGAAAGGCACGCCGAAACATTCGACAGAGGTGCGGTCATGCGGTCGGGGATATTCACTCAGGGCACACGTACGACGAGATGGGCCGCGGCGGGCGCGGCGATGGTCATGGCCGGCGTGCTGGCCGGCTGCGGCTCCGGCGGGGGCGGGAGCGACAGCGGGACCATCACCGCTTACGTCTACGGGGACGACGCGGTCAAGGTTCAGCAGGCGGCGGTCGACACGTTCAACAAGACCTCCAAGGTCAAGGTGAAGCTGGTTCCGGTCCCCGGCGCCGACTACGTGAACAAGCTGCGCAGCGCCATGGGCTCGCCCAGCGCCCCGGACGTCTTCTTCAACTGGGGCGGCGGGTCCATCAAGCCGTACGTCGACTCCAAGGACCTGGTCGATCTGACCTCGACGGTCAAGAACGACGCCACGCTCAAGGACGGCTTCATTCCGTCGATCATGACGGCCGGCGGTCTCGAAGGGAAGGTCTACGGGGTGCCCATGCGCGGCATGCAGCCCGTGATGCTCTTCTACAACAAGACCCTCTTCGCCGAGCACAAGATCGAGCCGCCGAAGACCTGGGAAGACCTCCAGGCGGCGATCAAGACCTTCAAGGCCGCCGGAATCATCCCCTTCGCCCTCGGCGGCTCGGAGAAGTGGCCCGAGCTGATGTGGATGGAGTACCTGCTGGACCGGATCGCCGGCCCCGACGTCTTCAAGAAGATCCAGGACGGCGACACCGAAGGCTGGGGCGACCCCGCGGTGCTCAAGACGGCGCAGACCGTCAAGGAGCTGATCGACCAGGGCGCCTTCGGCAAGAACTTCAACTCCGTGGACTACGGCAGCGGAGCGGCGCCGACACTGCTCAGCAAGGGCAAGGCCGCCATGCACCTCATGGGTTCGTGGGAGTACTCGACGCAGTTGGGCAAGGCCCCCGAGTTCGCCAAGAAGGACCTCGGCTGGACCGCCTTCCCGACCGTCGCCGGCGGCGTGGGGGACCCCGCGAACGTGGTGGGCAATCCCACCAACTACTGGTCGATCAACGCCCGGACCAAGCACAAGGACACCGCGATCGCCTTCCTGAAGGCGATGGCGTCGAAGACCTACGCGCAGGCCCTCGTCGACAACGGTGACGTACCCACCACGTCCAACGCGGCCTCGATGCTGAGCGGTTCACCCAACCCGGAGTTCGCCACCGACCAGTACGAAATGGTGCAGAAGGCCCCGAGCTTCACCCTCTCGTGGGACCAGGCGCTCGAATCCCAGTACGCCACGCCACTGCTCACGGAGATCAGCAAGCTGTTCGCCGGCAAGACGACCCCCGAGCAGTTCGTCGAAGCAATGAAGGCCGCAAAGTAACGATGTCCCACCACACTCCGGTCGCGAAGAGCCACGGAGACAGGAAGGCGGCCGTCGGCAACGTCGGCCGCCCGCCGGTCGCCTGGGCCGTTCCCGGCATACTCTTCTTCGCCGTCTTCGCGATCGTCCCTCTGGCGATCGCCGTCTATCTCTCCTTCTGCGAGTGGGACGGGCTCGACTCCCCGGTCTTCACCGGCCTGGACAACTGGACCCGGCTGTTCAAGGACTCCGAGTTCGGCCAGGCAGCCTGGCTGAGCCTCCTGCTCACCACGATCAGCTGGCTCTTCCAGACCCCGGTGGCCCTGCTGCTCGGTGTCTGGGCCGCGGGCCGCCAGCGCAGCCGCGCGTTCCTGTCCGCGGTCTTCTTCATCCCGCTGCTGCTCTCCACCACCGCCATCGCGATGCTGTTCCGCGCCCTGCTGGACCCCAACTTCGGTGTGATCCAGACGATCGGGCCCTGGCTCGGCATCGACCCCAACGTCATGGGATCGTCCACCGGCGCCCTGCTCGTGGTGGCGTTCGTCGGCGGCTGGCAGTTCATGCCCTTCCACACGCTGATCTACCAGGGCGGTGCCCGGCAGATCCCGGAGGTCCTCTACCAGGCCGCCTCCATCGACGGCGCGGGCATGCTGCGGCAGTTCTTCCACATCACCCTGCCGCAGCTGCGCCACACGATGACGACCTCGTCGATCCTGATGATCGTCGGCTCGCTGACGTACTTCGACACCGTACTCATCATGACCAAGGGCGGCCCCGGCACGGACACGACGATCCTGCCCTACCTGATGTACCGGACCGGCTTCCAGACGTACGACCTCGGCTACGCGGCGGCCATCGCCACGGCTCTCGTCGTCGTGGCCACCAGCATCTCGCTGATCATGGTCCGCCTCAGTGGCTTCGGGACCATGCGGTCAACCCGGGAAGGTATGTGACGAGATGTCGATCGACACCCGCCCCGCTTCGCCGCGGCAGCGCACGACACCCACCCCGCCGCGCCGCGGCCGCCCGGTCCGCCGGCGCAGGTCCCTGGGCAACCCCGTGGCCGGCATCGGCTCGCTGATCTGGCTCGTCATCGTGCTGGTGCCGCTCTACACGCTGGTCTCCGCGTCGCTGATGCACCAGGACGAGGCGCTGAACGGCGACCCGCTGGCCGTCCCCTCGGATCCGACGCTCGACAACTACAACTTCGTGCTCGACAGCGGGTTCCTCTCGCTGATCGGCAACACCGCGATCGTCGCCGTGGCCACGGTCGCCATCGTGCTGGTGCTCTCCGTCCCGGTGGCATACGTGGCGGTGCGCACCCGCAGCCGGCTCTCGTCGCTCGCCTTCCGGACGTTCCTGCTCGGTGTGGCGATCCCGGCGCAGGCGGTGATCGTGCCCCTGTACCTGATGATCGGCAAGATGGGGCTGTACGACACCCTGTGGGCGATCATCCTGCCCACCGCGGCCTTCGCGATGCCTGTCGCGGTCCTCGTGCTGAGCGGCACGATGCGCGACGTCTCGGAGGAGATGTACGAGGCGATGGCCCTCGACGGTGCCTCGCCCGTGCGCATGCTCTGGCAGCTGGCGGTGCCGCTGTCCAAGGCCGGGATCAGCACGGTGGCGATCTTCTCCGCCCTGCAGGCGTGGAACGGTTTTCTCTTCCCGCTGATCCTGACGCAGTCGGAGGAGCAACGGGTGCTGACGCTCGGACTGTTCAACTTCATGAGCCAGTTCGGCGTGAACATCCCCGCGGTACTGGCGGCGATCATCCTCTCCGTCATACCCATCTTCGCCGTGTACCTCGTGGCGAGGCGGGCGCTGATCAACGGCCTGATGGGGGTGGGCGGCAAATAGCACATCGACGCCGCTCCGGACCACCGCACTCATGAGAGGAACCCCTGCCGCCATGGCAATCCACCCCGCCCCGCACACCCGCCGGGCCGACCCGCCCACCACCGCCGACGGCCCGTGGAGCGACCCGTCGTTCAGCCCCGAGGAGCGGGTGGCCGACCTCGCGGCCCGTATGACCCTAGAGGAGAAGGCTGCCCAGCTCTACGGAATCTGGGTGGGCGCCGACGCGGAGGGCGACGGAGTCGCACCGCACCAGAACGACATGGTCGACCCGGTCGACTTCGAGGACATCACCACGCGTGGACTCGGCCAGCTCACGCGCCCGTTCGGCACCGCGCCGGTCGACCCCGGCGTCGGCGCGGTCTCGCTGGCCACCGCGCAGGCCAGGATCTCCGCGGCGGGCAGGTTCGGGATCCCCGCCCTCGCCCACGAGGAGTGCCTGGCCGGCTTCACCGCCTGGGGCGCCACCGCCTATCCGGTCCCGCTCGCCTGGGGCGCCGCCTGGGACCCGGAGCTGGTCGCCGAGATGGGCCACCGCATCGGCAGCGACATGCGGTCGGTCGGTGTCCACCAGGGCCTCGCCCCGGTCCTGGACGTGGTGCGGGACCTGCGCTGGGGCCGCGTGGAGGAGACGATCGGCGAGGACCCCTACCTCGTCGCGACCATCGGTACGGCCTACGTCCGGGGCCTGGAGTCCTCCGGGGTCGTCGCCACGCTCAAGCACTTCGCGGGCTACTCGGCGTCGGCCGGCGCCCGCAACCTCTCCCCGGTCCGGGCCGGTGCCCGGGAGATGGCCGATGTGATCCTGCCTCCGTTCGAGATGGCGATCCGTGACGGCGGCGCCCGCTCGGTGATGCTGTCGTACGCCGAGATCGACGGCGTACCCGTGGCCGCCGACCCGTCGCTGCTCACCGGACTCCTCCGCGACACCTGGGGGTTCACCGGCACCGTCGTCGCCGACTACTTCGGCATCGGCTTCCTGGAGACCCTGCACAAGGTGGCCGCGGACCGCGGCGACGCCGCGCGCCTGGCCCTCACCGCGGGCGTCGACGTGGAGCTGCCCACCGTGCGCAGCTACGGTGACGCCCTGGTCGCCGCCGTACGCGACGGACTCGTGGCGGAGGAACTGGTGGACCGTGCCCTGCGCAGGGTCCTGCTGCAGAAGTGCGAGCTCGGCCTGCTCGATCCGGACCGGAAGGTCCTGCCCGCCGTGCTCAACGGGGTGGATCCCGGGCAGGCGCGCGGCACGGTGGACCTCGACCCGCCGCGGAACAGGGCCCTGGCCCGGCTGCTCGCCGAGCGGTCCTGTGTCCTGCTGGCCAACCCCGAGGCCGTGCTCCCGCTGAGCGGCACCGGACGGATCGCGGTCGTGGGGCCCCGCGCCGACGACCCGCTGGCCATGCTCGGCTGCTACTCCTTCCCCAGCCACGTCGGGGTGCAGCACCCAGAGGCAGCCATGGGCATCGACGTGCCGACCGTGCTGGAGGCGCTCCGTGAGGAGTTCCCCGGTGCGGGCATCGACTACGCGCAGGGCTGTGACGTGGACGGCACGGACGCCTCCCGGATCGAGGAGGCCACCGCTCTGGCGGCCGGGGCCGACGTCTGCGTGGCCGTGCTCGGCGACCGGGCCGGGCTCTTCGGCCGCGGTACCTCCGGCGAGGGCTGCGACGCGGCCGATCTGGCGCTGCCCGGTCTCCAGGGCGAGCTCCTCGACGCGCTGCTCGCGACCGGCACCCCGGTCGTCCTCGTCCTGCTGACGGGACGGACGTACGCACTCGGCGGTCGTGCGGACCGGCTGGCCGGCTGTGTGCAGGCGTTCTTCCCCGGTGAGGAGGGCGGCCCGGCGCTCGCGGGCGTGCTCTCGGGGCGGGTCAACCCCTCCGGGCGTCTGCCCGTGAGCGTGCCCAACGGTGCGGGCGGCCAGCCGTGGACGTATCTGCAGCCGCCGCTCGGCCGGGCCAACGGGGTCAGCAACCTGGACCCGACCCCGCTCTATCCCTTCGGTCACGGGCTCTCGTACACCTCGTTCGCCTGGGAGGCCGGTGCCGACGTGCCGGCCGACCTTCCCACCGACGGCGAGACCGACCTCGCGGTCACCGTGCGCAACACCGGAGACCGGGACGGGGCCGAAGTGGTCCAGCTCTACGTCCACGACCCGGTCGCCCAGACCACGCGCCCCGAGGCGCGGCTCATCGGGTACGCCCGGGTGGAGCTCGCCCCGGGGGAGTCCCGGAAGGTCAGCTTCCGATTCCACCCGGACCTGGTCTCCTTCACCGGGGCCGACGGGCGCCGGATCGTCGAGCCCGGCGACCTGGAGCTGCGCCTCGCCACCTCCAGCGACCTGGCCGACGTCAAGCACACCGTACGGCTGCGTCTCACCGGCCCTGAGCGGACCGTCGATCACCGCCGCCGCATGGTGTGCGCCACGTCCGTCGACTCGCTGATCGCCCGGGTGTGACGTGCGGGGGCCTCGGCCCCCGCACACCCGCCCCGCGCACCCTCCGGGGGCGGGGGGCGGTGTCGAAACTTTCGAAGGCCACCTCGGCGCGCCCGGGCGCAGGCTTCGCGTCCCCGCGTCACCACGGAAAGGTACCTGTCATGCTCAAGGCAACTCGTTCGGTCGCGGTCGGCTCGGCGGCCGCCGTCCTCCTGGTCTCCGCGTTCACCCTCTCCAGCGCCTCCGCCGCCGGCAACGACTCCGGACGGCAGGGCGGAAAGGGTCACAGCGCCGCCCCGCGGAGCCTCGGCGACCTCGGCCGGAAGGCCGGACTGCGCATCGGGACGGCGGTCGACACCTCCGCCCTGGCCGAGGACGCGCCCTACCGGGCCAAGGCCGCGGGGGAGTTCTCCTCCGTCACCGCCGAGAACGTCATGAAGTGGGAGGTGGTCGAGCCGCAGCGGGGGACGCACGACTGGGCCGCCGCCGACGAGCTCGTCGACTTCGCGAAGAAGAACGGACAGCTGGTCCGCGGCCACACCCTGGTCTGGCACAACCAGCTGCCCGCATGGCTGAACGAGGGCGACTTCACCACCGCCGAGCTCCGGGAGATCCTGCGCCGGCACATCACGGACCAGGTCACGCACTTCAAGGGCGAGATCTGGCAGTGGGACGTCGTGAACGAGGCCTTCAACGACGACGGCACGCTGAGGGACAGCATCTGGCTGCGGAAGCTCGGCCCCGGCTACATCGCGGACGCCTTCCGCTGGGCCCACCGAGCGGACCCAAAGGCCCGCCTCTTCATCAACGACTACAACATCGAGGGCGTCAACGCGAAGAGCACGGCCCTCCACGAGCTGGTCACCGAGCTGCGTGAGCAGCACGTGCCCGTCCACGGAGTCGGCATCCAGGGCCACCTCGGCGTCCAGTACAGCGCACCCCACGACATCGCCGACAACATGCTGCGCTTCGACCGTCTCGGCCTCGAGACCGCGATCACGGAGGCGGACGTCCGGATCCCCATGCCGGCCGACAGCACGGAGCTCGAGGCCCAGGCCGAGGGCTACGCCGTCCTGCTGCGCGGCTGCCTCCTCACCCCGGGCTGCAACGACTTCACCGTCTGGGGCTTCTCCGACACCTACTCCTGGGTCCCGGACACCTTCCCCGGCGAGGGCGCGGCCAACATCTTCGACGAGAACTACGTCCCCAAGCCCGCCTACAGCACCCTGCGCCAGACCCTGACGCTCGCCGCGGGCCGGCACTGAACCACACACCACCACAGGCACGGAGAGGTGCGGGACGACGACGGATCTCCGGAACACCACCGGAGTGCGCATCACTCCGGTCGTCTTCCGGGACCCGGCCCCGCGGAACGCGGTCGGTGTGCACGAGTCCTGCGCACTGCGGGCGATCGCGAGATCGTGCTGCCGGACCGTCACCGGGGCGGCCTGCACCGCTCCGGGCTCCTCTCCGGGATCCGCGGCACCTTCGGCATGGGGCTGTGTGCACTCCGACCCGCACCTGGGCATCCGCCCGGCCGCGATGACCCACCCGGCGGCTGCCACGCCGACGACCGCGCAACCGGGACGACACCGGCTGCATGAAGCGGATCGGCCCCTCGTACGAGAGAGGACGCCCCGCCGGTAATCCGCCCGGGCCGCCGGTTCCCCGCCGCGCGGCCCCGGTCACGTACGCACATCGAGGAGTTCTGATGGCCCCGCTCGACTGGGCCGCCCTGGGCGGCTATTTCCTGGTGATGCTGCTCATCGGCCTCTGGTCGCACCGCCGCGTCGGCAACGTGAGCGACTACTTCACCGGAGGCGGCCGGATGCCGTGGTGGCTCTCCGGCATCTCGCACCACATGTCCGGCTACAGCGCCGCCGTGTTCGTCGCCTACGCCGCCATCGCCTACAGCTACGGCATCACCGTCTACGTCTGGGCCTTCCTGCCGCTCGCCTTCGGTACCGCGGTGGGCGCCTGGCTGTTCGCCCCGCGCTGGCAGCGGCTCAGGCAGCGCTACGCGGTCGCCTCGCCCCTGGAGTACCTCGCCAAGCGCTACAACGTGCCCACCCAGCAGGCGCTCGCGTGGAGCGGCGCGCTGCTCAAGGTGTTCGACGTGGCCGCCAAGTGGGCCTCCGTGGCCGTGCTGCTCAACGTGTTCACCGGCATGTCGATGACCACCGGCATCCTGATCACCGGCATCGTCACCCTCCTCTACTGCACCGTCGGCGGCCTGTGGGCCGACGCGCTCACCGACTTCGGGCAGTTCGTCATCCAGGGCGCGGCCGCACTCGCCATGCTCTGGGTCGTGCTGGACCGCCTCGGCGACGGCCTGGCCGGCCTGGGCACCATCTGGCACAGGCTGCCCGAGGGGCACGGGCAGCCGCTCGTCGGTCCGTACACCGCGACCTTCCTCGGCGCGTACGTCGTCGTGAAGCTCTTCGAGTACAACGGCGGCATGTGGAACCTGGCCCAGCGCTACATGGCCACGGACTCCCCGAAGGCGGCCCGCCGTTCGGCCGGGCTCTCCGCCCTGCTGTACGTGTTCTGGCCGGCCGTCCTGCTCTTCCCGCCCGTCGCCGCGGCCGTGCTGCTGCCGGACATCGCGGACCCGGAGAAGGTCTACGCGCTCATGGCGGAGTCGTACCTGCCCGCCGGGCTCGTCGGGCTGACGCTGGCGGGGATGTTCTCGCACACCATGGCGATGGCTTCCTCGGACGCCAACGCGGTCTCCGCGGTGGTCACCCGCGACATCATCCCCGCCGTGGTCCGCCGCGCCCGGGATCTCCCCCCGGCGACCGGGCTGCTCGTCGCCCGGGTGTGCACCGTCGTCTTCATCGGCGTCAGCATGATCGTCGCGATCGAGGCGGACCACTTCGGTGGTGTGCTGGGCATCATCGTCGGACTGGTCGCGGCCGTGATGGGCCCCATATCGATTCCGATGCTGCTGGGGCTGCTGCCCGCCTTCCGCCGGTTCGGGCCCCGGGCCGCACTGTCCTCCTGGGCGCTGGGGATGCTCGGGTACCTCCTCGTGAAGTTCGGGCTGGACAGCACGGACCAGACGCTCGTGATCGTCACACCGCTCGTCACCTCGCTGGTGGTGTACATCGTCGTCGGGCTGATCAGCCCGGAGCCGGACGGCACCGCCGACGCCATCGTCGCCGCGCTCTCGCCCGGCCCGGGCGAGGAAGGCGGACCGGCGCCCGCAGCCCGGCGGCCCGCAGCCGCGCCCGCCGTCACCGACTGACCTCGCGGCGCCCGCACCGCACATCTGCCAAGGGCTCACGCCCACTCAATTTGTCATGAGTGTGAACAAAATGGGGAGAGCGACATGGACAAGCACACCAGCCGCAGAGCGGTCCTCGGGGCCGGCCTCGGCGTCACGGCACTGGCGGCGACGCCCCTCGGGTCGCTGATGGGGCTGACGGGGGAGGCCGCGGCGACGCCCGCCGGCTCGGGGCGCTCCCCGGGGGTGCGCCCCACCGACCCCGGGGCGTACATCTCCTTCACGCCACGCTCCGGTGCCTTCCCCCTGGTCAGGGCCGGCAAGGCGGTCCCGGTCGTGGTCAGCGACAAGGATCACGACGGCGTTGTCCGGGTGGCAGGCGACCTCCGGGACGACATCGAGCGCGTCACCGGCGTGCGCCCCGCGCTCTTCCGGAACGAGGCGCCCCGCGCCCGCGAGATCGTCCTCGTCGGCACCATCGGCCGCAGTCCGCTGATCGACGGCCTGATCGCCGCGGGCAAGCTCAGGGTCTCCGGGATCGCGGGCACGTGGGAGACCAGCCTGCAGACGGTGGTGGAGAAGCCGCTGCCCGGAGTGGAGCGCGCGTTCGTCATCGCCGGCAGCGACCAGCGCGGCACGATCTTCGGCGCGTACGACGTCTCCCGCGGCATCGGGGTCTCGCCCTGGTACTGGTGGGACGACGTCACCCCCGTCCACCGCGACG
The DNA here is from genome assembly GCF_045039765.1 of Streptomyces sp. NBC_01166. Classification (NCBI taxonomy): domain Bacteria; kingdom Bacillati; phylum Actinomycetota; class Actinomycetes; order Kitasatosporales; family Streptomycetaceae; genus Streptomyces; species Streptomyces sp. NBC_01166. The sequence goes on along the minus strand of NZ_CP108613.1, from coordinate 915,089 downwards.
CGCTGTACGTCCTGCCCGGCCGGTACAGCCAGGGCACCCCCGCCGTGAAGTACCGCGGGTTCTTCATCAACGACGAGAACCCTGCGCTCGGCACCTGGGCACCCGCCTTCTTCGGCCCCGGCAAGGCGCCCGGCTTCGAGGGCGGCTTCAACGCCGCCTTCTACGCCAGGATCTTCGAAGTGATGCTGCGGCTCAAGGCCAACTACCTCTGGCCGGCGGTCTGGGGCCGCGCCTTCGCCGAGGACGACCCGGAGAACCACGCCACCGCGAAGGCCTACGGGGTCGTCATGGGCACCTCCCACGAGGCGCCCATGATGCGGGGCATCGAGGAGTGGAACCGGCACGCCGTCGCCGCTGTCCGCGACAGTGCGGGAAACATCACCGAGCCGGGCCACGACCCGTACGGCGGCACCGGCGAGTGGTCGTTCCGCCGCAACGCCGAGGCCATCAAGGCCTACTGGCGTCAGGGCGTCCGCCGCATGGCGGACGAGGACTTCGAGGGCGTGGTCACCCTCGGGATGCGCGGCAACGGCGACGTCAGCCTGCCGGACGGCGACGGAATCGACCTGATGACGGAGATCATCGCCACCCAGCGTCAGATCCTCGCCGAGGAACTCGGCGAACAGGACGCCGTCCCGCAGGTCTGGACCCTTTACAAGGAGGTCCAGCACTACTGGGACCGTGGACTGAGGGTGCCCGACGACATCACCGTCGTCCTCACCGACGACAACTGGGCCAACGTCCGCAAGCTGCCGGACCTGAAGAACGATGCCCGCAGCGGCGGTTACGGCCTCTACTACCACTTCGACTACGTCGGGGTGGGGCGCAACTACAAGTGGGTCGACACCGCCTCGCTCCCCAACATGTGGGACCAGCTCCACCAGAGCGCGGCCTACGGCAACCACGGCCTCTGGGTCACCAACGTGGGCGACCTCAAGGGCAACGAACTGCCCACCCAGTTCTTCCTGGAGTACGCCTGGGACCCCGACCGCTGGCCTCTGGAGGCGCTCCCCGAGTGGGAGGAGCGTTACGCCGCGCAGAACTTCGGCGAGCGCCGGGCGGAGGAGATCGCCGAGATCCTGCGTACGTACGCCCGGCTGCAGTCCCGCCGCAAGCCCGAGCTGCTCAACCGGAAGATCACTCTCGATCCGGCCAAGGACCCGGCCACGGACTCCTCCGCCATCGTCTACGACGACCGGGCCACGCCCTTCAGCATCGTCGACTACCGCGAGCTGGAGCGGGTCACCGAGGACTGGCAGCGCCTCGACGCCGCCGCCGAACGTGTCCGGCGGAGCCTGCCGGCGTCCGCGCAGGACGCCTGGTACGAGCTCGTCGGCTACGCGGTCCGGGCGACCGCCAATCTGTACGCCCTGCGGGAGGCGGAATTCACCAACCTGCACTACGCACCCCAGGGCCGCGCCCTGACCAACCAGCTCGCGGCGACCGCCGAGGCGGGCCTGGCCGAGGACTTCGCACTGGCGCGCCGCTTCAACACCGAGGTGGCCGACGGCAAATGGGAAGGCTTCCAGACCCAGCCGCACATCGGCTACGGCGATGTGGACCGTTACGGCCCCAACGCCCCCTGGCAGCAGCCCGAGCTGAACAACGTGGCGATCGCGGACGAGATCTTCCCCGCCGTGCGGCGCATCGAACTCCCGCGCAGGGCCGAGATGGGCGTGGCCGTCGACGGCTCGTCCGACTGGTGGCCGGCGTCCGGCGCTGAGGCCGTCCTGCCCGTCTTCAGCCCCTACCAGAGCCAGCCCGCGCAGTACGTGGAGGTGTTCAACCGGGGCAGCGAACCCTTCGACTTCCGCATCCGTACGGGCGCCTCCTGGCTGGTCGCCGACCGGACGCGGGGCAGGGTGGACGCCCAGACCCGGGTGACCTTCCGGGTCGACTGGTCCCGGGCCCCGAAGGGCGTCACACGGGTTCCCGTCACCGTCTCCGGCCCCGGCGGCAGGGAGGTCACCGTCCGTGCCGTGGTCGACCGGCCCCGGCTGGAGCGGTCACAGCTCAAGGGGTTCGTCGAGGCCAACGGCTACGTCTCCATCGAGGCCGACCACTTCCACCGGGCGGTCGGCAGGGAGGGGATCTCCTGGCGCCGCCTGCCGGGCATCGGCCGTACCGGATCGGGCATGGAGCCCTTCCCCGTCACCGCGGCACGGCAGACCCCCGGCGGCCGGGGGCCCCGGCTGGAGTACCGGGTCAGCCTGTTCACCACCGGGCCGGTGACCGTCTGGGCGTATCTGTCGCCCCGCAACAGCGCCCTGGCCACCGACGGACTCACGTACGCCGTCTCCTTCGACGACGACGCCCCGCAGTCCGTCGACATCACCGAGGTCACGGGGTCGGACGACGGCACCATGAACACGCAGTGGGCCCGCAACACCTCGGACAACGTCAACCGCACCGGCACCGCGCACCACATCGGCAGGGCGGGCGCCCACGTACTGAAATTCTGGATGGTCGACCCGACCGTGGTACTCCAGAACCTCGTGGTGGACACCGGCGGCCTCAAGCCCAGCTATCTGGGCCCGCCGGAGAGTCTCCGGCTGAGCTGACCGGAGCGGGACGAGGAGGCGGCAGGAATGAGCATCGAGATCCTGGACACCGAGGGGCGCGGTGCGGCGCTGGAGGTGGCCCCCGGGCCCGCGGAGGGGCCCCTCCGGGTCGGGATCCGGATCGAGGGCGACTCCTGGTCCTGCTCGACGGCCGCGGCCAGGGAACTGGCCGCGGCACTCGTCGCCGCGGCCGCCGAGACGGAGAGCGCGCGGTCGGCTGAGCCCGTCACCGTCAAGGCGCGCGAGCTGCTGCGCGGGGACGTACGGGACGGGGACCGGCTGATGACGGTGGAGTCCGTCCGGACGGACGGCGCGAACGTCCAGGTGACCTGGACGTCGGGAGGCGGACGCAGCTGGAGCCAGATGTACGAGGCCGACGCGGACATCCGCCTCCGGCGTCGGCTGCGGCCGGAGCGGTGAGGAAGGCGTACGGGCCACTTCGTATTTCGACAGCTGCCGTAGTACGGTGAATCTCGTAGTACGGTGAATCTCGTACGAAGCGACGGCCCGGGGCGCCCCGGGCCGTCGCGCAGCCTGTCGCGTCCCGAGGAATCGGAGTCCCCTGTGAGTGCACTGTTCGAGCCCTACGCCCTTCGGTCGCTGACCGTCCCCAACCGGGTCTGGATGGCCCCGATGTGCCAGTACAGTGCGGAAACGTCAGGCCCCGAGGCGGGTACGGCCAACGAATGGCACGTGGCCCACTACGCCTCCCGCGCGGTCGGCGGCACCGGGCTCGTCCTGGTCGAGGCGACCGCCGTCAGCCCGGAGGGCAGGATCAGCCCCGCCGACCTCGGCATCTGGAACGACCGTCAGGTGGAGGCGTTCCGCCGGATCACCGGCTTCCTCGCGTCTCAGGGAACCGTCCCGGGGATCCAGCTCGCGCATGCCGGACGGAAGGCGTCGACGGACCGTCCCTGGCGCGGTGGGGCCTCCATCGATGCCGGTGACCCCGAGGGCTGGCAGACGGTCGCCCCGAGCCCCCTCGCGTACGACGAGGGCCACACGGTGCCCGCCGAGCTGGGCGTCGACGACATCCAGCAGGTCGTGCGGCAGTTCGCCGACGCCGCCCGCCGGGCGCTCGACGCGGGCTTCAAGGTCGCCGAGATCCACGGAGCGCACGGCTATCTGATCGGACAGTTCCTGTCCCCGGAGAGCAACCACCGCACCGACGCCTACGGTGGCTCCTTCGAGAACCGCACACGCTTCGCACTGGAGGTCGTGGACGCCGTGCGCGCCGTGTGGCCCGAGGAGCTCCCGCTCTTCTTCCGCATCTCCGCAACCGACTGGCTCACCGAGAACGGGGACGACCCGCGCGAGGGCTGGACCGCCGACGACACCGTCCGCTTCGCGCGCGAGCTGCTCGCTCACGGCGTCGACCTGCTGGACGTCTCGACCGGCGGTCTGGCGCCGAGGGCGAGCATCCCCGTGGAGCCCGGTTACCAGGTGCCGTTCGCCGAGCGGGTGCGCAAGGAGACCGGCCTTCCGGTGGCCGCGGTGGGGCTGATCACCGACCCCGTGCAGGCGGAGAAGATCCTCGCCGACGGCAGCGCCGACGCCGTCCTGCTCGGCCGCGAGCTGCTGCGTGACCCCTACTTCGCCCGCAAGGCCGCGCGCGAACTCGGTGGTGACATCCGGACGCCCGACCAGTACGGGCGGGCGGTGTGACACCGCGTCTGTGGGTACGCTGAGCGGCGATGTTCACTCCCCAGGGCCCCACACTGCGCGAACTGGCCGTGCAGGCGCTCTCCTCGACGATGCGCGGATACGACCTTCTCGCGCCGAAGTTCGACCTGACGCCCTACCGGACCCCGGACCGGGTGCTCGAAGCCGTCGCCGACGCGGTGCGGCCCCTCGGGCCCTTCGACCGGGGTCTGGACGTCTGCTGCGGCACCGGGGCGGGGGTCGGCGTGCTGCGCGGGCTGTGCCGGGATCGGGTCACCGGCATCGACTTCAGCGCCGGCATGCTCGACGTCGCCCGGGAGGCGTACGCCGTGGACGCCGGTGGTCCCGCCGTTGACTGGGTCCGGGCCGACGCCCTGGCCCTGCCGTTCACGGGCGTGTTCGACCTGGCCCTGAGCTTCGGGGCGTTCGGCCATTTCCTGCCGGAGGAACGCCCCGCACTGTTCGACCAGGTCTACGCGGCGTTGCGGCCCGGCGGCCTGTTCGTCTTCCCGGTTGGCGCGCCTCCGGCGGTGGGCTCCCGGGCCTACTGGTCCATGCTCGGCTTCGACCTGGCCATGCGGGCGCGCAACGCGCTGTGGCGTCCGCCCTTCGTCATGTACTACCGCACGTTCCCGCTCGCCGGGGTGGTGGACGACCTCGTGGGGACCGGATTCGCCGTGCGGCTGCTGCCGCTGGAGGAGTTCGGCCGGAGACCGGACGGCAGCCCTCGCGTCCGGCTCGTGGCGGCGGCCCGTGGATAAAACTACGACGACTCTCGTACAATGGGCCCCCCCGGACGAAGTGGAGGCACCGTGACGTCGAACGCCGCTCGCGTGCTCGCCCACCCCTCGCGCGAGGAGATCCGCGTCGAGGGCGTGCTCCACGCGCTGTCCGATCCGATCAGGCTCCGGATCGTGCACCAACTGGCAGGCGCGACCGACGAGCAGTCCTGTTCCCGCTTCGATCTCCCGGTCTCCAAGTCCACCACCACGCACCACTTCCGGGTGCTCCGCGAGAACGGCGTCATCTCCCAGTTCTACCGTGGCACGGCCAAGCTGAGCTGCGTACGGACCGAGGATCTGGAGGCACTCTTCCCCGGCCTGCTGGACAGTGTTCTCGGCGGGGTGGAGCTGCAGGCCGAGCGTCTCGGCCTGAGCTGACGCGCTACCGGGACTCGCCCCGAGCGGCGTCGAGCAGCCCGGACCAGTCGGGAATCTTCACCGGCCCGCGGCCGAGAGAGCGGCCGAGCGCCGACTCCGCACGCTCGATGGACAGCCAGCCGTCCCACTCCACCGGACGCAGCCCCTGGGCCCGGAGAGCGCCCAGGGGGTCGGCGGAGACCTCCCGGCCGACGAGCAGCGGCGCGTCCTCGATCAGCGAGGCGACCGTCTCCTTCGCGCACGATCTGTTCGAACCGATCACCCCGGTGGGGCCGCGCTTGATCCACCCGGCGACGTACTCCCCGGGCGACGCCGCCCCGTCCCTGACCACGCGGCCCGCGAGATGCGGCACGGTGCCGCGCACCGGGTCGAAGGGCAGGCCGGGCAGGGGCGTCCCCCGGTACCCCACGGCCCGCAGCACGAGCTGCGCCTCGACGTCCTCGTACACCCCGGTGTCCCGTACGCCTCCTGCGCCGTCCGGGGCCGTCCGAGCGAACCGCACTCCGGCGACCCGCCCGTCCCGCTCCAGCAGCTCGACCGGACGCAGGAAGAACCGCAGCCGGATGCGGCGCTCCTGGCCCGCCGTCGTGGACGGCGGATCCGTCGCCCACCCGCGCAGCACGTCCAGATTGCGCCGGACCACGGCAGGCAGCGGCGCCCCCGGACGCCCCGCCGCGACGGCATACGCCGGATCCAGCGCCAGCTCCGCCCCGTCGACGGCGATACGGGCCCCGGGGAGCGCGCCCAGTTCGCGGAGCTCCTTCGTGGTGAACCTGGCCTGCGAGGGGCCGCGTCTGCCGACGATGTGGACCTCACGCACCCTGCTCGCCCCCAGCGCGTCGAGCGCGGCCCGCGGGACATCCGTGCCCCGCAGCTCGGCCGCGCCGCGGGCGAGGATCCGGGCCACGTCGACCGCCACGTTCCCGACGCCGACCACCACGGCCGAACGGGCCCGGAGCGCGAAGGCGCCGGCGGCCGCGTCCGGGTGGGCGCTGTACCAGGAGACGAACTCGGTGGCGGAGCAGCTCCCCGGCAGGCCCTCCCCGGGAACGGCGAGCGGCCGGTCCTCCGCGGCGCCGACGCAGTAGACCACCGCGTGGTACAGCTCCTTGAGCCGGGCGGGTGAAAGCCCGCCCTCGTCACCCACTCCGACATGGCCGACGAAGGTGATCCGGTCGTCCTCCAGGACCGCACGGAGACTGCTCTGCAGCGACTTGATCTTCTCGTGGTCGGGTGCCACACCGTAGCGGACGAGTCCGTACGGTGTGGGCAGCCGGTCCAGCACGTGCACGCGCACGTCCGGCACCCGGGACTGCTCCAGCAGGGCCTGTGCGGTGTAGACCCCGCTGGGGCCCGAACCCACGACGGCGACACGGAGCACGGCGCACCTCCTGCGGCAGGTTCCCTCCAGCATGGCACCGCCGCGGGGAAGCGGGGAGAGGCTCGCGGGCCCGGGGGTCCCGGTGGGGCCCTTCAGGTCATCAGGCCGCGCATCCGGTCGATCTCCACGGTCTGCTGCGCGACGACGTCGTTGGCCATCTCCTCCACCAGTACGTTGTTGCCGTCGGCGAGAGCCTCGGTCGCCATCGTGACCGCGCCCTGGTGGTGGGTGATCATCAGCTCCAGGAACAGTTCGTCGAAGGCCTTGCCCTGCGAGGCGCGCAGCTTCTCGATCTGTTTGTCGGTCGCCATGCCGGGCATCGTGGAGTGGTCGTGCGTCTCCTCACGGTCGTCCCCGCCGTTGTTCTTCAGCCAGCCCTCCATGGCGCCGATCTCCGGCTTCTGGGCTGCCGATATGCGTTTCGCGAGCCGTTCGACAGATGCGGACGACGCCCGTCCGGGAACGAGGGCGGTGAGCACGAGCGCCTGTTCGTGATGCTGGATCATCATGCGGGCGTAGCGGAAGTCGGCGGAGTTGGGCGTGTCGTTGCCGGCGGCCTTCGCCGCTTCGTCCGCCGAGAGCGTCCTGGCCGGTTCACCGGGCTTCCCGGGAGCCACGACCGAAACGCCCTTGTCCGCCCCGGCGTCGGCCGCTCCGCCGCTGCCGTCGTCGCAGCCCCCGAGAGCGAGAACTGCGGCCACGAGCGTCGTCGCCAGGGCGGCTGCGCGCACGCGTGTGGTCCGACGGGGCATCAACACGGCGACCTCCATTGACACATGAGTTTGTCGCAGACTGTCCTAACACCTTCCACCTGCTCGTGATCAAAAACTTTTATTACGTCTCTGTTGCCATCTGTTGGTGTGTACATGAGAGGGACGATACTGCCGGGGTCCAAGGACCGTTCGTCGACGAACGGATACAAGGGAGGACGCAGTGACCTCGTTGCACACCACCAGCGTGCGGCGCAGACGTCTGGGCGTGGCGGCAGCCGCGGCCGGGCTCATCGCCACGCTGTTCACGGCCGGACCCGCGGCCGCGACACCGGACCCCGGTGACACCGCCACCACCCGCAGCGGTGTTTCCGCGAGCGAGCAGGCCGAAGCACGGGCCGCGATCGAGAGCGGCGAGATACCCGGCGTGGACGAGATCGTCCACAGCGCCAACATCGAGCACCTCACGAACGTCCCCAAGGACGCGCTCCAGGGGACCAACACGGACCTGGCCTTCCAGGGCACCTACGCCTATGCCGGGAACTACGACGGCTTCCGGATCTTCGACATCCGCAACCCGAAGAAGCCGAGGACCGTCGCACAGGTTCTGTGCCCCGGTTCGCAGAACGACATCTCGGTCTCCGGGGATCTCCTCTTCCTGTCGACCGACTCCTCCCGCAGTGACAACTCCTGTGCCAGCACCACGCAGCCCGCCACGGAGAAGTCGTCCTGGGAGGGCATGAAGGTCTTCGACATCAGCGACAAGCGCCACCCGAAGTACGTCGCCGCCGTCGAGACCGCGTGCGGTTCGCACACCCACACGATCGTCCCCGAGCGCAGGAACGTGTACGTGTACGTCTCCTCGTACTCGCCGAACGAGACGTTCCCGGACTGCCAGCCGCCGCACGACGGAATCTCCGTCATCAAGGTGCCGCGCAGCGCCCCCGAGGACTCCCGGATCGTGAACTTCCCGGTGCTCTTCCCGGACGGCGGCAACCCCGGAGCGCCGGCCAACCCCGGCGTCTCCAAGACCACCGGGTGCCACGACATCACCGTGCTGCCGTCCAAGGACCTGGCGGCCGGGGCGTGCATGGGTGACGGCCTGCTGTTCTCCATCAAGGACCCGGAGAACCCGAAGATCATCGACCGGGTCCAGGACAACGTGAACTTCGCGTTCTGGCACTCGGCGACCTTCAACCAGGATGCCGACAAGGTCGTGTTCACCGATGAGCTCGGCGGCGGCGGTGCGGCCACCTGCAACGACGAGATCGGCCCGAACCGCGGTGCCGACGGCGTCTACGACATCACGGGCAGGGGGGACCACCGCAAGCTGGTCTTCCGCAGCTACTTCAAGATCGATCGCCCGCAGGCGGACACCGAGGTGTGCGTCGCGCACAACGGCTCGATCATCCCGGTCAAGGGCAAGGACCTGATGGTCCAGGCCTGGTACCAGGGCGGCGTCTCCGTGTGGGACTTCACCAACTCCTCGAAGCCGAAGGAGATCGCGTACTTCGAGCGCGGTCCGGTCTCCACGGACGCGGTCACCACGGCCGGCCCGTGGTCGGCCTACTACTACAACGGCTACATCTACTCCAACGACATCGCCAAGGGCTTCGACGTCCTGAAGCTCGACGACCGGCGGACCGACCCGGCGAAGAAGGTGCGGCTGAAGGAGCTCAACGTGCAGACGCAGCCGGACTACTTCGACCGCTGAACCACAGGTTCCTCCCGCAGTTGAAAGCGAGTGCCCCGCCGGACGGTCTCCGCCCGGCGGGGCACGTTTATCTCATTGACCGGTGGGCGGCACGGGGACATGCTGTATCCCTGATTCCGGCGATGCGGGGGATCGCCGGAATCAGACACGGGACGGCGCGCCGCTCAGGCCGCCGGCCGCACGCTCGTGCCCGCGGCCGCGGCCCACTCCACCAGCAGGCGCTGGTACTCCGTCTCGTCGTCCGGGGACAGCAGTCCGCCCGAGCGCTGCCACAGGGTGCGGATCTCTTCGTTGACCACGGAGGCGGGGCGCACGGTGGCGGACGGGTTCGGATACGGGGACATGTCCACCAAACTAAACCCCCTGCGGGCCGCAGGACCCCCTCCGGGACAGGGATATCCCTCACACCGTCTCCCGGAATCCTTCACGGACGGTGTGTGCCGGGCGTCTCCGCGGCGAGTTCCGGAAGTCCGAGCGCCCGGAGCCCGTCCGGCCGCTCCGCCACGGGCAGATGGTCCACGAAACGCACCTCACAGCCCACGGCGGCCGCGCCGGCGTCCGCGTGGCGGTCGTCACCCACCATCACCACATCCGCGGGATCCAGCTCCAGCAGCGCGCACGCCGTGCGGAACAGGTGCGGATCGGGCTTCTGGACGCCGTGTTCGTACGACAGGACGTACGCGTCGACGAATTCGTCCAGGCCGTGCGCGCGGAAGACGGGGCGCAGGTCCCAGCCGATGTTGCTGACGATCCCGACCGCGGTGCCGTCGCGGCGCAGCCCGCGCAGCACCTCGGCCGCATCGGGGTACGGCTGCCAGGCGGCAGGGGTCATGTGGCGGTCGTACAGAGCGTCGTACAGGGCCGGGTCCGGGAGGGTCACCTGCCGGGCCAGCCCGGTGTACGCCTCCCTGTGCGCCGGCGCGGTGCGGTCGCGGTCGGCCCACGCGGCGGCCAGCGCCGGCGGGATCCGTGAGGGGGCCGGGCCGCCGGGCAGCGCTCCGGCCTCGGTGAGCCCACGCGTCCAGTGCTCGAAGTCCGCCTGCTCCACGTCCGTGCCCCGTGCGTCGAGGACCGCGCGCAGCCACGCGGAGACGGACTCGATCCGGAAGAGGGTCCCGGAGAAATCGAAAAGTACACCCTTGATTGACATGAGCCGATCTTGGCCGCCTCCGGTCAGGATCTACAAGGGCGAGCCGCCGTCACCGGCAGGCCGCCGGCTTCGCCTGGTGTACTCGGTGTAGCCGGCCGCTGACAGCGAGGCCAGGGCGACGCCCATGAGCGTTCCACCCACCACATCGCTCAGCCAGTGCACGCCCAGGTAGACACGAGTGAGGGCCACGCCGGTCACCGAGATCACGGCGAGCACGAGTGAGCCCCACCACAGGGGCGGGCGCGCGCCGTACAGACGCAGCAGCCACACGAGCAGCCCGCAGGTGACAGCCGCGGTCATGGCGTGACCCGAGGGGAAGGCCGCGTACTGCGCCGAGTCCACCGGGTCGATCCACCGGGGGCGTTCCCGGCCCACGGCGGCCTTCAGCCCCTGCTGCACGAGCGAGGTGAGCAGACTGGTCGCGGCGACCCACCCCGCGAGCAGCCGGAAGCCGTGCCACCACAGGGCGACCACGACGACGGCGGTCAGCACGCGCATGGTCCAGGGGTCCCACACCCAGTCCGTCAGTACCCGGCTGACCTGGACCAGCCCCGGTTCGGTCACCGCCCGGCGGTGCAGCGCCCCGGCCACCGAGGTGTCCATGGACATCAAGGGCGGCCAGCGCACCGCGACCAGCACGAGCAGAACGAGGGACAGCGAGGCGCAGACGACGCCCGTGATCAGGAAGGGGCGCCGGGCGGGCGGGGGGAGGGGAGGAGGGGAGTGCATGGGGATGATCCTCGTGCATGATCCGCCCGTGAGGCTATCCCAGTGCCCTGAGTCCCGGTACGAAGGCCACCAGCAACGGTATGACGGGTACCAGCGCGGCGGCGGCGGTCAGCCGCAGTCGGCGCCCCGCGGTCAGCCGGTCCACGGGGGCGAGCAAGCGGTTGACCCTGAGCGGCACATGGGCTCCGGAGGCCGGCGCCGGGCCGAACACACCGCGGTCCTCGTTGAGTTCGACCAGGGCGAGTGCGATCGTGAGACGCCCGAAGCGCCGTGACGCCACATCGTCCGCGGCCAGTTCGACGAGGTGGTGCATCTCGTCGCGGAACGCCGCGAACACCGGCACCTGCGGGAATCCGGTCGCGAGCGCGTCCGAGCAGTGCAGGAGCCAGTCGTGACGGGCCTGGGCGTGGCCCTGCTCGTGCGCCAGCACGGCATCGAGCTGACGCCCCTTCAGCCGGCCGAGTGCCGCGGTGGTGATGACCAGTTGAGGAGCCGCCCCCGGCAGCCACCAGGCGTCTGGCCGTTCGCCCTCCAGCACCACGAGACGCCCGCTGCCGGGCTCCTCGCCCGGCATCAGGGGGGAACGCACCAGCAGTTCGCCGCGCCGCTGCCGACGGCGGGCCCGGGCCCGGTGGATCTCCCGTACGAGCATGGCGGCGGTCCACAGTCCGCCGAGCGCCAGCAGGACCGCGATGACCGCCGACCACGGCCCGTACGCGCCCAGGGCGTACGCCTCGACCACGGCGTGCGGAGCGGGGGCGAAGACATGGCCGCGGACCGCCTGCCAGGCGGCAGCCGCACTGAAGGTCATGGAGAGCCCGAACGACAACAGGACGCCCGCGACCACGCACTGCCAGACCCACAGGGCCACGACCGGCTCGCGCTCGGGCCATCGGGCCCTCGCCATCAGGCCCGGGGCCACGACGGCAGCCAGTGCACCGAGCAGCAGCAGCGCGAGGGAGACCAACATGGCGTCAGCCTATGAGTGCCGTGGTACCCACGGGTATGGCCGCGCGCGCCAAGTGACGTACGACACGGCGCGGGGCCGGGCCGCCTCACAGCGTGAGCAGCATGGCGAACATGGCTATCCCCATGGTGAGCCTGCACGCCAGGGCCAGTTCCGGCCGCGCGCCCCAGGGCGGGGCCGCCGTCATGCCGGTGTGGCCGCCACCGCCCCCGCCGGCCGTCACGCCGACGGGCGTGGGGGCAGGTATCAGCTGCCCCGCCGAGTGCAGGACGTAGAGCGCGTAGTAGACGAGCAGCGCTCCGGTCAGCACGGGAATGCCCCCGGCCGTGCCCGCTCCGTGGCCCGCGTGGCCGCCTCCCGTGGCATGGGCGGCTCCCGGGGCCATGGCCACGGCCATGTAGACCATGGCCAGCGAGCCGACCAGATGGTGCAGATGGTGACCGCCGCTCCTGGCGTACACGACCGCCTGCAGCGCGGCTGCGCCGAACACCACCGCGTACACCAACCACGTCCACTCCGGGAGCGTGAGCAGGGCCGCGGGCACGGCCATCGCGGCCATACCGAACCCCATCAGCGCCTCGGCGCGCGCCGATCTGCGTTCCCGCTCCGTGCCGTCGCGGGTCCGCAGCAGGCAGTACGCCCCCGTGGCCCCGCACAACACCATGAGCAGCCAGCCGGACAGCGCCGGTCCGTGCACGGTGCACCTCCCCCTACGGCGAATCACGCCGGTGTCGTCCCATCGATGCCCCGTACCGACCGCTCCTACCGGGGCGCATTGGGGTACTGGGGGAGCGCGCCAGAACCTGCGGGGGCGCGGCGGGGGGGCGGGTTAGTCTCTGGAAAACACCGTCGGCAGCACAGGACCGGAGAAGAACCACATGGACAGCGCACCGGCCACGGCACGGTCACTCACCTTCCGCGACGCGACCGGCGACGACGTGCCGCTCCTCGTGCGACTCGTCGAGTCCGCCTACCGGGGCGACGAGAGCCGGACCGGATGGACCACCGAGGCGGACATTCTCCAGGGGCAGCGCACGGACGCCGACGGGGTGCGCGAGGTGCTCGCGGTCCCCGGGGGCCGGGTCCTCATAGCCGAGCAGGACGGCGGGCCGGTCGCCTGCTGCCAGCTCGAACACCGTGGGCAGGCCGCGTACTTCGGCATGTTCGCGGTGAAGCCGGAGCTGCAGGGCGCGGGCCTCGGCAAGGTCATCATCGCCGAGGCGGAGCGCACGGCCCGGGAGGAATGGGGTGTGAGCGAGATGCACATGACGGTGATCTCGGTCCGCGAGGACCTGATCGCCTGGTACGAGCGCCGGGGCTACCGCCGTACGGGAGAGCTCACGCCCTTCCCGTACGGCGACGAGCGTTTCGGCATCCCGCAGCGCGACGATCTCGCCTTCGAGCTCCTGGTCAAGGAGCTGTAGGGCACGGGAAACGGGATGCGCGCGGGGTGCCTCAGGCGGTGAAGCGCCCTGCGCGCCGGATCTCCGGATAGTCGGTCGTCGCGCCGTCCAGGCCCAGTGCGCGGACAAGGCGCAGGTGGTCGGGGGTGTTGACCACCCAGCCGATCACCTTCAGCCCTTCCGCGTGGGCGTGCTCGACGACCTCGAGGGTGAGGCGGCGGATATTCAGGGCGAGCGTCGCCGCGCCCACCGCCTTCGCCCGGTCCACCACATCGCCCTCCCAGTGACTGGCGATGAGCACCGTGCGTACGCCCGGGACGAGCTGCGCGATCTCGGCGACCGCCTCGTCGTGGAACGAGGAGACCTCTACGCGGGCGGCCAGATCACGTCGCAGCATCACCTCGGCCAGTGCCCTCGCCGCCGCCACGTCCTTGATCTCGGCCTGGACGGGCGAGCCGATGGCGTCGAGCACCTCCTCGAAAACCGGCACCCGTTCGCCCTGCCCGGCGTCGAGCTCGCGGAGCTCCGCCAGCGTCTTCTCGGCGATCAGCCCCCGCCCGTCCGTCGTGCGGTCCACGGCGGCGTCGTGCATCACGGCGAGCGCGCCGTCCTTGCTCAGGTGGAGATCCAGTTCGACGGCGTCCATGCCGGCCTGCTCCGCGTGCGCGAACGAACGCAGTGTGTTCTCCGGCTCGACACCCATGACACCGCGATGACCGATGGTGAGAAAAGTCAAGGCACTCCCGCTTCCGTCCGTCGTGTACGCCCCGCGTGCGGCTCCTACCCCCAGGGAACCAGTTCTCCCGTGCAGGACGGCCCCTGCCCTGCCAGTCCGGCGGAAGAAGTTGTCGCATGGAGGTGTGGCAGGAAAAATAACGGTGAAAATGTGAGTCGGCAGGATGATTTGCTGCCCTCCACTTGTCTGATGGAGCCGTGGATGGATACGGTTGCTTGACGCGAGGTTCTCCCGTGAAGGAAGTGTTATGACGGAAATTCTTGAGCACGCCGCCGCCACCGGCGCGATAGCTTCTGCCCAGCGGGTCGTGGAGCACCCTGCCTGGCCGGCGCTCAAGAGTGCCGTGGAGGAGCTCCGCCCCTGGCAGTCCAAGGACGGCTCCATCGACTTCGGGTCCGAGGGCGCGCCCTCGGCCGAAACGGCCGGGGCCGTCATCGAGCGCGTCGTCACCGCGGTCGAGCAGCTCTCCCCGCTGCTCCCGCACGACCACGCCTACCACCGCGCGCTCGTCACCGACCTGCGCCGCTGGGCCGCGGACGGGTTCGGTGTCCCGGACTTCCTCGACTCCCTGCTCGCCTTCCAGCCCGCCAGGAGCCGCGCGGACGGCCTCCAGCACCTGGTCGTGTTCGCGATGTACACGCAGAACGGCAATCCGGACCGCAATCTCGAAGCCGTCGTGCTGCGGATGGTGTGGCCCGAGTGGCTCGCCGACCTCGAGGCCACGCGCTACGACAACCCGATGTTCTGCGGCATCACCTTCGAGGACTTCACCTCGGGTTACGACACCAACTCCGCCGTGCTCTTCCCCGAGACCATCGCCGTACGCGAGGCGCCGGAGCGCTTCAGCTGGGGCGGCATCTTCTGCGACCGTGAGGCCGCCCGCTTCCGCCGCGTGACCGAGGCCTCCGTCGACCTGCTGGGCGTCGAGCTGCCCGACGACGTCCGCGAGATGATCGGCGACCAGAAGCGGTGCGAGCAGGCGTTCGTGCTCTGGGACATGGTCCATGACCGCACCCACAGCCACGGCGACCTTCCGTTCGACCCGTTCATGATCAAGCAGCGTCAGCCGTTCTGGATGTACGGGCTGGAGGAGCTGCGCTGCGACCTCACCGCCTTCCGGGAGGCGGTGAAGCTGGAGGCCGACGGCTTCGGCCAGGGCCGCGACGTCCAGTTCGCCGTGCTCTTCGACCGGATGTTCCGCTTCCCCGTCACCGGCGAGCGTGTGCGGAACTACGACGGCCTGGGCGGTCAGCTGCTCTTCGCCTACCTCCACAAGCACGACGTCGTCCGCTGGACCGACAACACGCTCAAGATCGACTGGGCCCGCGCCCCCGAGGTCACCAACCAGCTCTGCGGTGAGATCGAGAAGCTCTACCGCGACGGCATCGACCGCCCGAAGCTCGTGCACTGGTTCGCGGCGTACGACCTTGTCGCGACCTATCTCGCACCCCACCCGGGATCCCGCTGGGCCAAGGGCCCGGATGCCCTGGACCTGAACCAACCGCCTCGTAAGCTCGTCGACGACGTGCTTCCGGACGAGTTTCCCCTGAGCATGTTCTATGAGGCGCTCTCGAAGAAGCTGAAGCATGTGATCGCCTCCACCAAGGGGATCACCGCGGCGGACGCCGGGCGGGCAGCTGCGTGAGCGCGGGTTCTGAGGAGGCGGTGGCGATGAACGGAACAGGCAGGGACGACAACGGTGTGCTCGAGGGCGCCGTGATCGCGGTGGCCGGAGCGGCGGGGCCGGCGGGCCGCGCCACCCTGCTCAGGCTCGCGGAGGCGGGGGCGACCGTGGTCGCCTCCGACGCGAACCCCGAGCGGCTCGTGGAAGCGGTCGACGCCGCGCGTTACGCCCACGGGGGAGCGACCGTCACCGGCGACACGGTCGACCTCCTCGATCCGGCGGCCGCGCGGGAGTGGGCCCTCAAGACGGAGAAGGAGTTCGGCCGCGTCGACGGACTGGTGCATCTCGTCGGAGGCTGGCGCGGCGGCTCCGGCTTCGCGGACACCAGCCTGGCCGACTGGGACTACCTGGAGAAGCTGCTGATCCGCACGGTCCAGTCCACCTCGCTCGCCTTCCACGAGGTCCTCCAGCGCAGCGACCGCGGCCGGTACGTGCTGATCAGCGCGGCCGGAGCCGGCGCCCCCACCGCAGGCAACGCCGCCTACGCCGCGTCCAAGGCGGCGGCCGAGGCCTGGACGCTCGCCCTGGCGGACGCCTTCCGAAAGGCGGGGGGCGAAGCGGGCCCGACGTCGGCTGCTGCGATCCTGGTCGTCAAGGCACTGGTGCACGACGCGATGCGCGCCGAGCGCCCGAATGCGAAGTTCGCGGGCTTCACGGACGTCACGGAGCTGGCCGATGCCATCGCCGGAGTCTGGGACATGCCCGCCGGAGAAGTGAACGGAAAGCGTCTGTGGCTGACCCCGCAACCGTAAGGACCGACGCGCGACGTCATCACGACCCGCAGGTGCGCGGTTTCGCCAGTGACAACTACGCCGGCGCGCACCCTGAGGTCCTCGCTGCCCTCGCCCTCGCCAACGGCGGCCACCAGGTCGCCTACGGCGAGGACGACTACACCGGACACCTCCAGCGGATCATGCACAGCCACTTCGGTCCCACCGCCGAGGCCTTCCCGGTCTTCAACGGCACCGGAGCCAACGTCGTCGCCCTCCAGGCGCTGACCGACCGCTGGGGCGCGGTGATCTGTGCCGAGTCCGCCCACATCAACGTGGACGAGGGCGGGGCGCCGGAGCGGGTGGGCGGGCTGAAGCTGCTCACCGTCCCGACCCCGGACGGCAAGCTCACACCGGAGCTCATCGACCGGGAGGCGTACGGCTGGGACGACGAGCACCGGGCGATGCCGCAGGTCGTCTCGATCACCCAGAACACGGAGCTCGGCACCGTCTACACGCCCGCCGAGATCCGCGCCATCTGCGAGCACGCCCACGAGCGGGGCATGAAGGTGCACCTCGACGGCGCCCGGATAGCCAACGCCGCGGCATCGCTGGACGTGCCGATGCGTACGTTCACCAACACGGTCGGCGTGGACGTCCTGTCCTTCGGCGGCACCAAGAACGGCGCGCTCTTCGGTGAGGCCGTGGTCGTCCTGAACCCGGACGCGGTCCGGGCCATGAAGCATCTGCGCAAGCTGTCGATGCAGCTCGCCTCCAAGATGCGCTTCGTCTCGGTCCAGCTCGAGGCGCTGCTCGCGCGGGATCTCTGGCTGCGCAACGCGCGCCACGCCAACGCCATGGCCCAGCGGCTCGCCGACGGGGTCCGGACGGTGGACGGGGTGGAGATCCTCTACCCGGTGCAGGCCAACGCCGTCTTCGCGAGGCTGCCGCACGAGGTGACCGAACGGCTGCAGAAGCGGTTCAGGTTCTACTTCTGGGACGAGAAGGCGGGAGACGTCCGCTGGATGTGTGCCTTCGACACTCGTGAGGACGACGTCGACTCCTTCGTTCTGGCGCTCAAGGAGGAGATGGCCCGGCAGTAGCAGCCACATACTTATGCGGCCGATCGGAATTGTATTGCGTCCGGTCGGCCGCATCGCTACGCTCCCCGGGCATGAAGCTGATCCAGCACGACTCGGACATCTCCGCCTATCTGGCCGAGGATGAGGTCATCGACCACCGTCATCCCCTCGTGCGGGAGACGTCCGAGCGTCTCGGCGCCGAGACGGTCGACGCATACGCATACGCTTCGGCGGCCTTCGCGTTCGTGCGCGACACCATCCCGCACTCGATGGACACGGGAGATCCGCGGGTCACCTGGCGTGCGTCCGACGTCCTGGCCGCCCGCACCGGTATCTGTTACGCGAAGTCGCACGCCCTGACCGCGCTGCTGCGGGCCGCGGGCATCCATGCCGGCCTCTGCTACCAGCGGCTCGCCGGGAGTGACGGCACGGACCTCGTCATCCACGGCTTGGTCGCGGTGCGGCTGCCCGGGTGGGAGCGGTGGGTGCGGCAGGATCCGCGCGGGAACGTGGGCGGAGTCGACGCCCGGTTCTCGGCCGGCGAGGAGCGGCTGGCCTGGGTACCGCGGCCGGAGTTCAATGAAATGGACTATCCGGTAGTATATGCAGTACCGCACGCGGCGACTCTCCATGCCCTGCGGAGCTCACGCGACCGCGCGGAGCTGGGCCGGAACCTTCCGGCCACGCTCTGAGCCCGGCCATGTCCCCGAAACCCGCACCGGAGCACTGCAGAAGATGACCCTGACGATCACGGTCTCCGACGAGGTCCGCAGCCTCGCCCCCGGCTTCACCCACATCGCCGTCGAGGCGCACGGCCTCGTCAACGGCCCCAGCGACGACGAGAGTTCGGCGCTGCTCGACGACGCGACCCGAAGGCTCACCGAGCGGCTCTGCGGCCGGGCGCCGCACGAGGACCCGCATGTGGCCGCCTGGCGTGAGATGTACACGGCCTTCGGCGCCAAGCCCTCCCGGACCCGCAACTCCGCCGAAGCCCTCGCGAGGCGCGCCCTCACCGAGGCCGGGCTGCCCCGCATCAACCGGCTGGTCGATCTCTACAACGCGGTCAGTGTCGCCCATCTGATCCCGGTCGGCGGAGAGGACACCGACCGCATCAGCGGCGCCATGAGGCTGGTGCGCTCCACCGGCCTGGACCCGTTCCCCACGGTCGCGGGCGGCGAGGAGGTCGTGGAGCACCCCGACCCCGGGGAGGTCGTCTGGCGTGACGACGAGTGCGTCACCTGCAGGCGCTGGAACTGGCGCCAGGGCACACGCACCCGTCTCACCGAGGAATCGGTCAACGCCGTCTTCCTTCTGGAGGGCCTCGCTCCCGTGACGGCGCCGGAGCTCGGGGCCGCGGCCGCCGAACTCGCCGAGTCGCTCGAGAAGATCAGCCCCGGAGTACGGATCACCCTCCACGACCCGGCGTGACCTTCCCTCCGACGCGCGGAGGATCAGCCGAGTTCGCGAGCCTCCGCGGGCGTCGGAGCCGTACCGCCGAGGTGCGCCGGCACCCACCAGGTGTCGGCCGCGTCCTTGGGGCGCACCGGGTAGGCGCGCTGTGCCGCCTCGAGGAGCTCCTGGACGCGTTCACGCAGCCGGCGGGTGATCGCACCCGCGTACTGGTCGGTGGGGGCCTCCAGGGCCTCGCCCACGCGAATCGTGATCGGGGTGTGGCTGCGCCGGAAATTGCGCGGGCGCCCCTTGGTCCACAGTCGCTGGGTACCCCACAGCGCCATCGGGACCAGCGGCACGCCCGCCTCCTGGGCGAGGCGCGCGGCGCCCGACTTGAAGCTCTTCAGCGTGAAGGACTGGGAGATCGTCGCCTCGGGGAACACTCCGACGATCTCGCCCGCGCGCAGCGACGCGAGCGCGTGCGCGTAGGCGTCCTCGCCCTGGTTACGGTCGACGGGGATGTGCTTCATGCCGCGCATCAGCGGTCCCGACACCTTGTGGCGGAACACCGACTCCTTCGCCATGAAGCGGACGAGCCGCTTCTGGGGCAGGGCGCCGAGCCCGGTGAAGATGAAGTCCAGATAGCTGATGTGGTTGCTGACCAGAACCGCGCCACCGGTCTTCGGGATGTGCTCCGAACCCTGGGTGTCGATCTTCAGGTCGAGCGCCTTGAACAGCGTGCGAGCGGCGCCGATGACCGGCCGATAGACGAGCTCTGCCATCTGGATGAAGACCCTTCTTCAATGCCTGGGGAGGGTTCTCCCGGCGGAAGTTACGCAGCCGTAGGTTTTCGGCATTGGGGCGATCGTGCCCCATGCGCGACGCCGTGGCCAGCCCCAAAGGGCCCGGCGCGAGAGATTCTCGTCACGTGAATCATCCGGGAATGTAATGAGGTCGCAGGGCGCTGACCCTTTGCGCAGAGCTCTGAGAGGGAGGCCGGGATGGACGGGCGGACGGACGCGGGCACGCTGGACGCGGCCCAACTCGGCGCGGAACTGGGGGATCGGGCGACTCTCGTGCAGTTCTCGACCGCGTTCTGCCAGCCGTGCCGCGCCACCAGGCGCACCCTCGCGGAGGTGGCCGGGATGGTCGACGGCGTCGCCCATGTCGAGATCGACGCCGAGGCGCATCTCGCGCTCGTGCGCAGCCTCGGCATCAGCCGGACCCCCACGGTCCTGGTGCTCGACGCGGCGGGCCGCATCGTCCGCCGGGCGGCGGGGCAGCCGCGTGCGGCGGATGTCGTCGCCGCTCTGGGGCAGGCGATGTGACGGACCGTGACGCATCTCCCACATGACGGGACGCACTTGACTGTGTACACCACGCATCGTCACTCTGACGTTATGCCGCCAGAACTCCTTCTTTTCGGCCGGGTCCATGTCGACCTCGTGCGCCACGCGAGTGCGCGCTGTCCGGGTGCCTGAAGACCCCACGCCCCGTACCGCCCCCTCGCAGAAGGACACCCCATGACGGCCTCGCCCGATCTCGGCACCACCCGGACGGCTTCCCCCGAACTCCTCCGCTCCGTCTTCCGTCGGCACGCCGCCGGGGTCGCGGTGATCACCGCCGCGGGCGCGGGGCCGGTCGGCTTCACCGCCACCTCGCTCAACTCCGTCGCCGCCGAGCCCCCGCTCGTCTCCTTCGGTGTGGGCACCTCGTCCTCCAGCTGGCCCGTGGTCGCGGAGGCGGAGCACGTGGGCGTGCACATACTCGGCGAGGACCAGCAGGAGCTCGCCGCGACGTTCGCCCGCAGCGGCGCCGACCGGTTCGGCCCCTCCACCGACTGGAGCAGGGGCCCCGAGGGGGTGCCCCTGCTCGGGGGTGTGGTCGCCTGGCTGGTCTGCCGGGTGGTGGCCCGGATCCCGGCGGGGGACCACCGCATCGTGATCGCCGAGGCCGTGGCCGGGGACCCGTCGCGGGGCGGCAGGCCGCTGGTCTACCACCAGGGGCGTTTCACGGCTCTGCGAGACTGAGGGCGAGCAAGGCGGTGCCGGAGCCGACCTCGTTGGCTACGTCACAGTTCCAAGCGCTTGCTTATGGGTAATGTACTGGGTGTACTGGCGAGTAATATTTTGGCCGGGAGCCGGGTCGCCCCGACCGGAAACCGCCCGATAAGGCGCCTATGCTGCGTGCAACAAGGCAGCCCAGAAATGACGATGCAGTAGGAGAGCCGGCGTGAGCTTGAGGATCGTTGTCTGTGTGAAGTACGTGCCCGACGCCACCGGCGACCGGCACTTCGCCGATGACCTGACCCTGGACCGTGACGACGTCGACGGTCTGCTGTCGGAGCTCGACGAGTACGCGGTCGAGCAGGCGCTGCAGATCGCCGACGAGGCGGACGACGCGGAGATCACCGTGCTCACGGTGGGCCCCGAGGACGCCAAGGACGCGCTGCGCAAGGCGCTGTCGATGGGCGCCGACAAGGCCGTCCACGTCGAGGACGACGACCTGCACGGTACCGACGTCATCGGTACCTCCCTGGTCCTGGCCAAGGCTGTCGAGAAGACCGGTTACGACCTGGTCATCTGCGGCATGGCGTCGACGGACGGCACCATGGGCGTGCTCCCGGCTCTGCTCGCGGAGCGCCTCGGCGTCCCGCAGGTCACGCTGCTCTCCGAGGTCTCGGTCGACGGCGGCACGGTCAAGGGCCGCCGTGACGGCGACTCCGCGTCCGAGCAGCTCGAGGCGTCCCTGCCGGCCGTGGTCTCGGTGACCGACCAGTCGGGCGAGGCCCGCTACCCGTCGTTCAAGGGCATCATGGCGGCGAAGAAGAAGCCGGTCGAGTCGCTGGACCTCGAGGACCTTGAGATCGAGGCGGACGAGGTCGGCCTGGGCGGCTCCTGGACCGCGGTCGACTCCGCGGCCGAGCGTCCCGCCCGCACCGCGGGCACGATCGTCAAGGACGAGGGCGAGGGCGGCAAGCAGCTGGCCGAGTTCCTCGCGGGCCAGAAGTTCATCTGAGCCCCGCCCGTCCCCATCGCCGCCCCGCCTCTTTCGCACGCAGGAGATTGAAGTCCCATGGCTGAAGTTCTCGTCTATGTCGATCACGTGGACGGTGCCGTCCGCAAGCCCACCCTGGAGCTGCTGACGCTCGCCCGCCGCATCGGCGAGCCCGTCGCGCTCGCCCTCGGCAAGGGTGCCGCCGACACCGCCGCCGCGCTCGCCGAGCACGGTGCGGTCAAGGTACTGACCGCCGACGCGCCGGAGTTCGCCGACTACCTCGTCGTACCGAAGGTGGACGCGCTCCAGGCCGCGTACGACGCGGTCTCCCCGGCCGCCGTGCTGCTGCCCTCCTCGGCCGAGGCCAAGGAGATCGCGGCCCGCCTCGCGCTGCGCATCGGATCCGGCATCATCACCGACGCCGTGGACCTGGAGGCCGGTGACTCGGGCCCGGTCGCGACGCAGTCGGCGTTCGCCGCCTCGTACACCACCAAGTCCCGTGTCTCCAAGGGCACTCCGGTCATCACGGTCAAGCCGAACTCGGCCGCCGTCGAGGCCGCCCCGGCCGCCGGTGCCGTCGAGGCCCTCACGGTCTCCTTCTCCGCCACGGCCACCGGCACCAAGGTCCTCTCGCGCACCCCGCGTGAGTCGACCGGCCGTCCGGAGCTGACCGAGGCCGCGATCGTCGTCTCCGGCGGACGCGGCGTCAACGGCGCCGAGAACTTCGCGATCATCGAGGCGCTCGCCGACTCCCTCGGTGCGGCCGTCGGTGCCTCGCGTGCCGCGGTCGACGCCGGCTGGTACCCGCACACCAACCAGGTCGGCCAGACCGGCAAGAGCGTGTCCCCGCAGCTGTACATCGCCTCGGGCATCTCCGGCGCGATCCAGCACCGGGCCGGCATGCAGACCTCGAAGACCATCGTCGCGGTCAACAAGGACGCCGAAGCCCCGATCTTCGACCTCGTCGACTACGGCGTCGTCGGCGACCTCTTCGACGTCGTCCCGCAGCTCACCGACGAGGTCAAGACCCGCAAGGGCTGACCCGGCAGGAGCTCTGCCCGTACGACGGCCCGGGGCCGCGTGGTGTTCTCACCGCGCGGCCCCGGGCTGTTTCCGACCACCATTGACGCAGGGCCGGGAGACTTATAACTTCACTATGCGGATGAAAGATTCCGGGAAGCGGAATTACTGAATACGTGGAGGGTACGGTCATGGGTCAGCAGGAGAAGGTGGCAACGAGCCTCGCCGGCACGGTCGGTGAGGAGATCAGCGCCTCCCTCACATCGGTGGACGCCGAACTGGCCCGCCGGTACCCAGGAGACCCCGGCACGCGTCAGCCCGTCCACACCGTCTACGTGCCCGCGGACAGCTTCACCCCCACGACCCTCCGCACCTGGGGTGACCAGGCGATTGCGGCGCTGGACGAGCACGCCCCCGACGCCACCGCCCTCGCCTCGGTCCTCGGGATCCCGCAGGAGCTCGCCGAGCCGGTCCACGACCGCGTACGCGCCAAGCTGGAGCGCGAGCCGGTCGAGGACCTGCGCATCGACTTCGAGGACGGGTACGGCCCGCGCCCCGACGCGGAGGAGGACGAGGCCGCCGCCCGCGCGGCGCGTCTGGTGGCCGAGGCGTACGCCGACGGGACCGCGGCTCCGTACATGGGCATCCGGATGAAGTGCATGGAAGCCGCCGTACGTGACCGGGGCATCCGCACCACGGACATCTTCCTCACCGGCCTGATGCGGGCAGGAGGTCTCCCCGAGGGGCTCGTGCTGACGCTGCCCAAGGTGACGTACCCCGAACAGGTCACCGCCTTCGTGCGGCTGCTCGAGGCCTTCGAGGAGACCCACGGTCTGCCCTCCGGCCGCCTCGGGTTCGAGATCCAGATCGAGACCAGCCAGTCCATCCTGGCGGCCGACGGAACCGCCGCAGTGGCCCGCATGATCGACGCCGCCCGGGGCCGGGCGACCGGTCTGCACTACGGGACCTTCGACTACAGCGCCTGTGTCGGTGTCAGCCCCGCCTACCAGGCCAGTGACCATCCCGCCGCCGACCATGCCAAGGCCGTCATGCAGGTCGCCGCCGCGGGCACCGGCGTGCGGGTCTGCGACGGCTCCACGAACGTGCTTCCGGTCGGCCCCGCCCAGCAGGTCCACGACGCCTGGCGCCTGCACTACGGCCTCACCCGCCGCGCTCTGGCCCGCGCCTACTACCAGGGCTGGGACATGCACCCGGGCCACCTGCCCACCCGCTACGCCGCCGTCTACAGCTTCTACCGCGAGGGCCTCGGCCAGGCCGCGTCCCGGCTCGCCGCCTATGTGGCCAAGGCCGGCGGGGACGTCATGGACGAGCCCGCCACCGCGAAGGCGCTGAGCGGCTACCTGCTCCGTGGCATCGACTGCGGCGCCCTGGACACCCCGGAGGTCACGGACCTCACCGGCCTGAGCCGCGCGGACCTCGACGGCTTCGCCTCGCCCCGGCGCGGCGGGCTGACCGTGACGGCCCCCTGAGGTCTCCCGTCCGGAACGCCCGGGGCTCACCTGCCCCGGGCGTTCACGCGGGCGGGAGTTCCCCCGAGCCGCGTGGGATGAGCCGCGTCGGGAGCTCCACCCGCGCAGGGGCGTGAGCGGCGCCGTCGAGGCGGCGGAAGAGGTGCTCCGCCGCGGTGCGGCCGACCGCCGCGGCGTCCTGCGAGATCACCGTGATGCCGAGCAGGTCGGCCAGCTCGATGTCGTCGAAGCCGACCAGGGCGATCCGGCGTTCGCACTCGGCCAGGACGCGGACCGCCGTGACCGTCACGCGGTTGTTGCCCGCGAAGAGGGCGGTCACCGGCTCGGGCCCGGCCAGCATGGCCTCGGCGGCGGACCTGACCCGGGCCGGGTCGGTCGGGCCCAGGGAGACCCAGGCGTCCTCCACCTCGATCCCCGCGTCGGCCAGGGCCGCGTGGTACCCGCGCAGTCGTTCCGTCGCGGTGTGGATGCGCGGCTGGTCACCGATGAAGCCGATCCTGCGATGGCCGTGCGCGACCAGGTGGGCGACGCCCGCGCGCGCCCCGCCGAAGCTGTCCGACAGGACCATGTCCGCGTCGACCCGGCCCGCCGGACGGTCGACGAACACGGTGGCGATGCCGGCCTTCATCTCGGGCTCCAGGTAGCGGTGGTCGTCGCCCGCCGGGATCACGATGAGGCCGTCCACCCGGCGGGCGCAGAGCGCGAGGACGAGCTCCTGCTCGCGCTCCGGGTCCTCCGCGCTGGAGCCGTTGATCAGCAGCGCGCCATGGGCGCGGGCCACCTCCTCGACGGCGCGGCTCAGCGGGCCGTAGAAGGGGTCCGCGAGGTCCTCCAGCACGAGGCCGATCGACGCGGTTCGGCCCTTGCGCAGGACGCGCGCGCTGTCGTTGCGGCGGAATCCGAGCGCCTCGATCGCCTCCTGGACGCGGCGTTCGGTGTCGGGGGTGACTCCGGGCTCGCTGTTCACCACGCGTGAGACCGTCTTGAGGCCTACTCCGGCACGGGCTGCCACGTCCTTCATGGTCGGCCTGTTGCCGTAGCGGGACTCGGAATGGCGGGCGGTCTCGGCCACGGTGCGCTGTCCTGACGTCGGGAACGGGTGATTCCGGCCCCCTTCGGCGGTGCCGGGAACGGGCCGGATGCTGTGGCGTCGAGCATAGGCCCTGGACAACGTTGTCAAGAGAATGGAGACTAGGAGCATCATCTGACTGAAGTCGCAGGTCCTGCGCCTCACCCCCTCCGGAGAGTCCACACCGATGCATACCGACCTCGTCACCGCGCTCGACATCGGCGGTACCAAGATCGCCGGGGCGTTGGTGGACGGCGGCGGATCCCTTCTCGTACGGGCGCAGCGCCCCACCCCGGCCCGCGAGGGCGCCGAGGCCGTGATGGGTGCGGTGAGCGACGTCCTGACGGAGCTGGCGGCCTCGCCGCTGTGGCACCGGACGCGTGCGGTCGGCATCGGGAGTGCGGGGCCCGTCGACGCCTCGGCGGGCACGGTCAGCCCGGTCAATGTCCCTGGCTGGCGCGGCTTCCCGCTGGTGGACCGGGTGGCCGCGGCGACCGGCGGGCTGCCGGTCACGCTCGTCGGCGACGGGGTCGCGATGACGGCGGCCGAACACTGGCTGGGCGCCGCCCGGGGTTATGACAACGCGCTGTGCCTGGTCGTCTCCACCGGAGTCGGCGGCGGTCTCGTACTCGGCGGAAAGCTGTACCCGGGCCCCTCGGGCAACGCCGGTCACATCGGGCACATCAGTGTCGATCTGGACGGCGACCCCTGCCCCTGCGGCGCGCGCGGCTGCGTGGAGCGCATCGCCAGCGGGCCGAACATCGCCCGGCGGGCCCTGGAGAACGGCTGGCGCCCCGGCCCGGACGGTGATGCCACGGCCGCCGCGGTGGCCGCCGCCGCGCGGGCGGGGGACCCGGTCGCCGCCGCTTCCTTCGAGCGGGCCGCCCAGGCTCTCGCCGCCGGGATCGCCGCCACCGCCACCCTGACGGACATCGACATCGCCGTGATCGGCGGGGGAGTGGCGGGAGCGGGCGAGGTGCTCTTCGCGCCGCTGCGCAGGTCCCTGCGCGACTACGCCACGCTGTCCTTCGTCCAGGACCTCACCGTGACCTCCGCGGTGATGGGCACCGACGCGGGACTGGTCGGTGCGGCCGCCGCGGCCTCGACGGTCCGCCACGTCACCTCGAACGGCGTACGGGCCGTAGCCACCCCGTAGGGACAGGGCCGCCCGGTCAGCGGCCCCTGTCCGTCGGCTGCCGAGGCGCCACCACCAGGAAGGCGTCCTGCTCCAGGTCCATCACCACCTCGGCGGCCATGCCCTCCCCGCGGCGGGCGGCGGCGAACTCCTCGGCGGGCCGGCTGCCCCGTGGCCCTCCAGCGGGAAACTGCCCCAGTACCGTGCGGCGCACCGCGCATCCCCTCGTCGTTCCAGTGACTGTCCGCTCCAACGACGTCCGGCCGTCACTCGTTACGGCGGTGCGCCGGGCCCGGCTCGTACAGTGGGACGCCCCCGGCGTCCGCGCCGGCGCAACCGAGTCGCCCGTGCGGGGTTTCCGGAGCGGGGTGTTGCGGGCAAGCCACAGGGGGCTACGGAAGAGGGGGACCCGTGATCGTCTGGATCAACGGTGCGTTCAGTGCGGGCAAGACCAGCGCCGCGTGCGAACTGATCGATCTGATCCCGAACAGCACCTTCTACGACCCCGGACTGACCGGCGGGGGACTGCGTCGGCTACTGCCCCAGAAGAAGCTAGCCGAGGTGACCGACTTCCAGGACCTGCCGATATGGCGGCGCCTGGTGGTCGACACGGCCGCCGCGCTTCTCGCGGAACTCTCCGGGGTACTGGTCGTGCCGATGACACTGCTGAGGCAGGAGTACCGCGACGAGATATTCGGCGGGCTCGCCTCCCGGCGCATACCGGTGCGTCATGTACTGCTCTCACCTGAGGAAACGATCCTGCGGAGCCGGATCGCCCAGCGCGAGGAATTCGCCGACGATCCCGAGCACAGTGAGCGCGTCCGGCAATGGGCCTACGAGCACATCGAGCCCTACCGGGCGGCCCTCGGATGGATCACCGCCGACGCCCACACCATCGACACCAGCGCCCTCACCCCTTACGAGACGGCCCAGCGGATTGCCGAAGCACTGCGCACCGGCGAGGCCAGGGAGTGCGGCATAGTCCAGACCCCCGAACCGCGTGCGGAGACCGTCGCCTCCGGGGTGCTGCTCTTCGACGAGCAGGACCGGGTGCTGCTCGTCGACCCCACCTACAAACCCGGCTGGGAGTTCCCCGGCGGCGTGGTGGAACCCGGAGAGGCTCCCGCCCAGGCCGGGATACGAGAGGTCGCCGAGGAGCTGGGGCTCCACCTGGGCACGGTGCCGGGGCTTCTGGTGATCGACTGGGAGGCGCCGAAGCCGCCCGCGTACGGAGGACTGCGCTTCCTGTTCGACGGCGGCCGGCTGCGGGGCGAGGACGCCGCGCGGCTGCTGCTGCCGGGTTCGGAGCTGCGTGGCTGGCGGTTCGTCACCGAGGAGGAGGCGGCCGGCCTGCTGCCGCCGACCCGCTTCGAGAGGCTCCGCTGGGCGCTGCGCGCCCGCGAGCGGTCCACCGTGCTGAATCTGGAGGCCGGAGTGCCCGTGGGCGGCCGATAGCGTCCTGCGGGCCGCCGTTCACCGCGCGGCGGCCCGCAGGACGGACGCCGCGTCGGTGGTGAGCGGGTCACCGTGGCCGAAGCAGGCGACGACCGGACGGAGGGCGGCCAGTCGGCGGAAGGACGCCCGTACCTGTGCGTGGTCGGTGTTGAACACACCCGGCATCACCCGGTCCACCCCCGCCACGGTGTCCCCGGTGAACAGCACGTCGTGGCGGGGCAGGTGCACGCCGATCGAGCCGGGGGTGTGACCGGGGGAGTGGACCACCCGTGCCCCGCCCCCGAACGGGAGCTCGTCGCCGTCCTCCAGCTCGCGGTCGACCCGGGTGGGCGGCGCCTCGGGGACCGTCAGCGCATGGGCGTACAGGGGCCGTTCCCAGTCGTGCAGGTCGGGATCGGGCATGCGCTCCTCGCCCCGGACCACCGGGGCGTCCAGCCGGTGCGCCAGGATCTCGGCGCCGTATCTGTCCGCCAGCTCCTGGGCGGCGCCGTAGTGGTCGGGGTGGCCGTGGGTGAGGACGATCCGCCGGATCCCGGCCGGGTCCGCACCGAGGCCCCGTATGCCGTCCTCGACGGCGGCCGCCGCGTGCACATCACCGGCGTCGATCAATGTCAGGTCCGCGCCGTCACGCCAGAGATACGCCTGGCCGATCGGGAAGCGGAACATGTGCAGCTGCGGAAGTACCTCGACACGGTCCATACGGTCAACGTACGGACGGCGGGCGGCCCGCCGCCCGGAGTTCTGCTCCGGGCGACTCCGCTCAGCGCGTACGGGGGCGGGCGCGGCCCTCAGCCGTTCCTGGACTCCGCGTAGTTCCGCAGGAAGAGCGCCTCGGCGACCGAGAGCCGCTCCAGCTCCTCGGGGGACACGCTCTCGTTCACCGCGTGGATCTGGGCCTCGGGCTCGCTCAGCCCGATGAGCAGGATCTCCGCCTGGGGGTACAGCGCGGCCAGGGTGTTGCAGAGCGGGATGGAGCCCCCCATGCCGGAGGCCTGCATCTCCTCACCCGGGTAGGCGAGCCGCATGGCCTCGGCCATCGACGCGTAGGCGGGGCTGGTGACGTCGGCGCGGAACGGCTGTCCCTGGCCGACCTGTTCGACGGAGACGCGTGCTCCCCAGGGGGCGTGCGACTCGAGGTGGGCGGTCAGCAGCTTCGTCGCCTCGGAGGCGTCGTGGCCCGGCGGCACCCGCAGACTGATCTGCGCCCGGGCGCTCGCCTGGAGCGACGGAGTGGCTCCCACCACCGGCGGGCAGTCGATGCCGATGACGGTCACCGCGGGCCGCGCCCAGATGCGGTCGGCGACCGTACCCGTGCCGATGAGCCCCACGCCGTCGAGCACCTTGGCGTCGCCGCGGAACTCGCTCTCCGGGTACTGCAGCCCGTCCCACTCCGCGTCGGCCGTGAGTCCGTCGACCGTGGTCGTGCCGTCCTCGTCCCGCAGGGACGCCAGCAGCTGGATCATCGCGGCCAGCGCGTCGGGTGCCGCGCCGCCGAACTGTCCGGAGTGCAGGTTCCCTTCGAGGGTGTCGAGCCGCACCCGCAGCATGGTCATACCGCGCAGCGTCGCGGTGACGGTGGGCAGCCCGACGCGGAAGTTGCCCGCGTCACCGATGACGATCGAGTCGGCGGCCAGCAGCTCCGGGTGCGCCTCGGCGTACCGTTCGAGGCCGCCCGTGCCCTGCTCCTCCGAGCCCTCCGCGATCACCTTGACGGACACCGGCACGCCGCCGTTCGCCATGAGGGCGCGCACCGCGAGCAGGTGCATGATGAAGCCGCCCTTGCAGTCCGCGGTACCCCGGCCGAACCAGCGGCCGTCGCGCTCGGTCAGCTCGAACGGAGGGGAGAGCCAGGCGGACTCGTCCAGCGGCGGCTGCACGTCGTAGTGCGCGTAGAGCAGCACCGTGGGCGATCCGGGCGGGCCCGGCAGGTAGCCGTACACCGACTGGGTTCCGTCGGGGGTGTCGAGCAGCGCGACGTCCTGGAAGCCCTCGGCGCGCAGCGCGTCCGCGACCCAGCCTGCCGCCGCCTCGCACTCGCTCCGGGGGAACTGTGCGGGGTCCGCCACCGACCGGAAGGCCACCAGCTCGGCGAGCTCCGCTTTCGCGCGGGGCATCAGCGAGGCGACGGTCTCTGAAATCGGACGGGCGGTCATGGGCACGCTCCTCGTGGGTGCGACGTTAGGACTATGGCGCGGTGTGTACGCGGCCGGGGGCGACGCCGTGGACGCGGCGACACGTGTACAACGAATTCATGGCTGATCCTCCCACAGCGGAGTTCGGCCACGGCGCGCCGTAGGATGCCGTGAGCAGCTGGGGCCACTGGTCGGATCAGGAGCAGAAGCACATCGTGAGCAGCGAGAACGCAGACGCCGGACGTGAGCCGGATGAGACGTCGTCGGTACCGCAGGAGTCCTCGGTATGGGACGTCGTCGTGGTCGGCGCGGGCCCGGCCGGAGCTTCCGCGGCGTACGCGGCGGCTGTCGCAGGCCGTCGGGTGCTGTTGCTGGAGAAGGCGGAGATCCCCCGCTACAAGACGTGCGGCGGTGGAATCATCGGGTACTCGCGGGACTCCCTGCCCCCCGGGTTCGAACTCCCCCTGAAGGACCGGATCCACGCGGTCACCTTCTCGCTCAACGGGAAGCTGTCGCGCACCCGCAGGTCCAAGCGGATGCTCTTCGGGCTGATCAACCGGCCGGAGTTCGACGCCGGTCTGGTGGAAGAGGCCCAGAAGGCCGGTGCCGAGCTGCGCACGGGCGTGGCGGTGACGCGGGTGGAGCAGCACGGCACGGCCGTGCCCGACCGGCGTACGGTCGCCGTCGTGCTGGCCGGCGGGGAGACGGTGCTCGCCCGGGCCGTCGTCGGCGCGGACGGCAGCGCCGGCCGCATAGGGGCTCATGTCGGCGTGAAGCTCGACCAGGTGGACCTCGGGCTCGAGGTGGAGATCCCCGTCCCGGAGACGGTCGCCGAGGACTGGGCGGGCCGGGTGCTCATCGACTGGGGCCCGATGCCCGGGAGTTACGGCTGGGTCTTCCCCAAGGGCGACACGCTGACCGTCGGCGTCATCTCGGCGCGCGGCGACGGTGCGGGGACCAAGCGGTATCTGGAGGACTTCGTCGGACGGCTGGGCCTCGCCGGGTTCGAGCCCACTGTCTCCTCAGGCCATCTGACCCGGTGCCGCAGCGACGACTCGCCGCTCTCCCGCGGACGGGTCGTGGTCTGCGGCGACGCGGCCGGGCTGCTGGAACCCTGGACCAGGGAGGGCATCTCCTTCGCACTGCGGTCCGGGCGGCTCGCGGGCGAATGGGCCGTGCGGATCGCGGAGGCGCACGACGCGGTCGACGCCCGCCGGCAGGCGCTCAACTACGCTTTCGCGATCAAGGCGGGGCTGGGTGTGGAGATGAGTGTCGGACGCCGCATGCTCAGGCTGTTCGAGCGGCGCCCGGGGATCCTGCACGCGGTGCTGACGGGCTTCCGCCCTGCCTGGAACGCGTTCGCGGGGGTCACCCGGGGGACGACGTCACTGGCCGAGCTGGTCCGTACGCATCCGCTGGCGCAGCGGGCGATGCATGTGATGGACCGCCAGGGGGCGGGCGGGGTCAGCTCTCGACCGTGATCCGGAAGACCGGGTGGTCGGGGCAGGCGGCCAGGAGCTCGGCGTCGGTCGACTTCACCGTGATGCCCTGGAAGTACTGGTTGACCTCCCAGCCCCAGCGCTTCAGATAGGCGCGGACGATCCGCACCTTCTGCTCGTCGTCCGGGATCTCCACGGCGGTGAAGGCACGGACCTTCCGGCCGACCTTCAGCTCTCCGCCTCCGGCCACGCGCATGTTGCGCACCCACTGGGAGTGGCCGCGGGCGGAGACCAGGTACTGGACGCCGTCGTGGCGGTGGGGGTTGACGGGGATGCGCTGCATCCGGCCGCTCTTACGGCCCCGTACCGACATCTCGGCGGAGCCGAGGAGGCTGACGCCGTGCCGTGCGAGCCAGCCGACGACACCGTTCATCCGCTGGGCGAAGGCGTTGGCCTGGAGGTAGTACGGCTGCTGCGACATGGGTGGCTCCTGCCATCGAGTGCCGTTGGGAGAGCGGTGCTCTCGCTTGAGATCAGTGTGCACGAGTGCGGCGCACCAAAGCAAGAGCAGTGCTCTCGTTTTTGTTCACTGCTCCGATCGCATGGCAGACTGAACCGATGAGCACCATTCGAGGAGCCCGAGAACGCGCCCGCATCGAAGTCACCGCGGCCATCAAGGACGAGGCCAGGAGACAGCTCGCCGCCGAAGGCGCCGCGAAGCTCTCCCTGCGTGCCGTCGCCCGCGAGCTCGGCATGGTGTCCTCCGCGCTCTACCGCTACTTCCCCAGCCGCGACGACCTGCTGACGGCGCTCATCGTCGACGCCTACGACGCGGTGGGCGAAGCCGCGGAGACGGCGGCGCGCGGCAAGGCAGGCCTCCCGGCCGTCCCCCACCCGGCCCGCTGGCTGGCCGTCGGCTGCGCCGTACGCGACTGGGCCCTGGCCCACCCCCATGAGTACGCGCTGATCTTCGGCTCGCCGGTCCCCGGCTACACCGCCCCGCAGGACACCGTCGGCCCCGCCTCACGCGTGGGCCAAGCCCTGATTGGTCTCGTACGCGACGCCTACCTCGCCGAGGGCCTCGCCGTCCCCCCGCAGGATGCCGGACTGCGCACCGAGGGCGCGCGGATGGCGGCCGACCTGGCCGAGGACCTGCCGCCCGCCGTCGTGGTGGCCCTGGTCGCCGCGTGGGCGCAGCTCTTCGGGCTGATCTCCTTCGAACTCTTCGGTCAGTTCAACCGCGTGGTCGAGGCACGCGAACAGTTCTTCCGGCACGCTGTTCAGGAGCTCGGGCGTTCGGTCGGCCTGCTGGACGGCCGGCACTCCGGAGCCCGGGGCGCCGGAGGCTGACGAGGGGCGGGGGCGGCCGTGTATCCCCCCGGGCGCGCAGGCGCGGGGCGGAGAGGCCGGGGCGGCGCCCCGGGCGGGTACTCCGCAGGGAGTACGTGGGATCACCACGCCCGGCTGACGTGCGCCGGGGGTTCGCGCGTCTAGCGTGGCCGGTATGCAGGATCAGCGAGCGCACCAGAGTGCGGCGGCCGGCCCCCGCCCCGGGCCGGGAGGCCGACGGGCCGGCCACGGCCTCCCGTGGCGCGGACGGTACGACGGCGGGGAGGGGCCCGGCGGCCTGGGGAGGTTCGCCGGCCGGGGACGGCGCGGCGACCGGCTGCCATGGCCGTCGACCGTCGTCGTCGGCGTGATCGTGATGGTGGGCACCACTGTCGCCGCGCACGGCCAGGACCGCGAACCGCTCGGCCTCGCCGCCCGGCTGCTGCTCCTCGCCGCGGTCGCCGTGCTGCTCGTGCGCCACCGCCACCCTGTCGTCGCGGTGGCCGGCACGTCCGTCGCCACGCTCGTCTATCTCGGCCTCGGGTATCCGTACGGCCCGGTCTTCCTCGCCGTCGCCGTCGGCTGCTTCAGTGCCATCGTGGCGGGCCACCGCAAGGCGGCATGGTGGTCGCTGGGCACCCTGTGGGCGGGGCACCTGCTGGTCGCGCACTGGCTGTACCGATGGCTGCCGCCGGACGGCGACGGCCCGGCTCCCTGGGCCCAGGAGGCGTTCATCACCGCCTGGGTCGTGGCCGTCGTCGCCGCGGCCGAACTCCTCCGGGTGCGCCGTGAGCAGTGGGCGGCGGCCAGGGCGGAGCGGGAGGCCGCGGAGAAACGACGGGCCGACGAGGAGCGGCTGCGCATGGCCCGCGAACTCCACGACGTCCTGGCCCACAGCATTTCCGTCATCAACGTGCAGGCCGGGGTCGGGCTGGCCCTGCTCGACTCCGATCCCGAACAGGCCCGTACGGCACTCACCACGATCAAGTCCGCCAGCAAGGAGGCGCTCGGCGAGGTGCGTCAGGTGCTGGAGAACCTCCGGACCCCCGGCGACGCCCCCCGGGCTCCGGCCCCAGGCCTGGACCGCTTGCCCGAGCTGGTCGACCAGGCCGCAGGAGCGGGGCTCACCGTGACCGTCGAAACGGACGGTGCCCGGGGGCCGGTTCCGCCCGGTACCGACCTCGCCGCCTTCCGCA
Source organism: Streptomyces sp. NBC_01166 (assembly GCF_045039765.1). NCBI lineage: Bacteria > Bacillati > Actinomycetota > Actinomycetes > Kitasatosporales > Streptomycetaceae > Streptomyces > Streptomyces sp. NBC_01166. The sequence goes on along the minus strand of NZ_CP108613.1, from coordinate 880,786 downwards.
TCGTGCAGGAGGCTCTGACGAATGTGGTGCGGCACTCGGGATCGCGTACCGCACGTGTCCGGATCGCGTACGGTCGCGAACACCTCGGACTGCTGGTCGACGACGAGGGGCCGGCCACGGGCGACGACGCCGGAGGCAGCGGCAACGGACTCATCGGCATGCGGGAGCGGGCCGCGGCCCTGGGTGGCACGATCGACGCGGGCCCTCGTCCCGACGGCGGATTCCGCGTCACGGCGGAACTCCCCCTGCGGCCCGGCCGGGGCGGGCCCGCCGCACGGGACGAGACGGGAACGGAGGGAACGACGTGATCCGCGTACTGCTCGCCGACGACCAGTTGCTGGTACGGGCAGGGTTCCGGGCGCTTCTGGACGCCCAGCCGGACATCGAGGTGGCCGGTGAGGCCGCCGACGGGGCGGAGGCCGTACGCCTCGTGCGCGAACTGCGCCCCGACACCGTGCTCATGGACATCCGGATGCCGAAGCTGGACGGTCTGGCGGCGACCCGGGCGATCACCGACGACCCGGCCCTCCACGAGGTGAAGGTGGTCATGCTCACCACCTTCGAACTCGACGAGTACGTCTTCGAGGCGATCCGGTCCGGAGCCTCCGGATTCCTGGTCAAGGACACCGAACCGGACGAACTGCTGCGCGCGGTCCGTGCGGTGGTGGCCGGGGACGCCCTGCTGTCGCCGGGAGTCACCCGGCGGCTCATCGCGGAGTTCGCGGCCCGCTCCAAGGCGCCCGCGGCGGCGACGGTCCTGGACGAACTCACCGAACGTGAGCGGGAGGTCATGGCCCTGGTCGGCATCGGCCTCACCAACGAGGAGATCGCCCGCAGGCTCGTCGTCAGCCCGCTCACCGCGAAGACCCACGTCAGCCGCGCCATGGTCAAGCTGGGCACCCGGGACAGGGCCCAACTCGTCGTACTGGCCTATGAGTCGGGGCTCGTGCGGCCCGGCTGGCTCGGCTGAACGACCGGCAGGCGCCGCTCCTCGGCCGTGCGGGGGAAGTGCCGGAGCACGTGCACCATCCGGAGGGCGAACACCAGCGCGCCGAGCACAGCCCCCAACCGGAACAGCACGCGTTCCGCACCGGCCGGCAGGTGGAGGAGCAGCGCGGGGAGGCAGACCCCGGCGAAGGTGGCCGCGGCGACCACGGCTCCGCTGACCAGGGCGTACCCGATCTCCACGGTCATGGCGTCCCGTTCCGCCTGAGTGCGTCGCGACATGTCCGAAGTGTCACAGGAGTCGTGGCCGACGGCAAGGCTGCGTTTCCGCGCGATTTCGGCAGTTCCCCGCGTCTTCCCGCCGCTTCCCGCCGGCCCCGGATCCGACTCGGAATGTTCTGATGCGTATGCATTTAATGTGTGTGCATGAATGGTTCCCCCCTCTGCTAGCGTGCGGTCATGGCAGCGAAGAAGTCCGAGCAGGCGCTCGTCGGCGAGTGGCGCGAGATGCTCGCGCTGCACGCCAGGACCCTGGGTGAGCTGGACCGGGCGCTGGACCGGCACGGCCTGGGAGCCAGTGACTTCGAGGTCCTGGACATCCTCGCGGAAGCCGGTGCGGAGGGCGGCGACGGCTGCCTCCGCGTTCAGGAGATCGCTTCGCGGGTCCATCTCAGCCAGAGCGCGCTGTCGCGTCTCGTCGCGCGGCTCGAGAGGGACGGCCTCGTGCGCCGCGCGATGTGCAGCGAGGACCGCCGCGGTGTGCGTGTCGAGCTGACGGAGACCGGCCGGGCCCGCCATACCGAGGCCAGGCCCCTCCAGCGGGCGGTGCTCTCCCGGATGCTCAACCACCCTGGCGCCGGACAGGACCGGGAAGCGGACAGGCCGGGGGGCTGAGCGGACCCGGCCCCGCTCACGACCAGACGACGGCGGAGTTCTCCTCCCACAGCGCGACGAACCCTGGGTCCCCGGACAAGCCGACGGACGACAGCGGGACGCGGTTCCACAGCCCCGGGTAGAGCTCCTCGGCCGTGCCGCTGAGCGTGCAGTCGGCCGGTGTCTCCAGGGCGGCGGCCCCGCGCACCGTGAGCGGCGGATCGGCCGACAGACGTACGGTCCACACCGCGTCCGTGTCCACGGCCCGCACCCGGAGAGTGCGCGGGGACTCCGTACGGACACGGCTCTTTGCGCGGGCGTGGAAGCCGGCCAGAAGCTCGTCGATGCCGTCCACCGCGTGCGGCGGTGTCACGGGGGTGAGGGGGCCGCCCCGCGCCGACTCCGCGTCCACCCGGTGGATTCTGGTCTCGTGCGCCTGGCGGCGCGCCCAGAACGCGAGCGGGGCCTGGGAGGGAAAGACCGTCCAGCACTCCAGGCCGTCCGGTGCGGTCCGGAGCGCGTCGACAAGCAGGCGGTGGCCCTCGGTGAAACGGTCGAGCAGTGCTTCGCCGTCCAGTTCGGGCTCGTCGGCCGCCGGGCGGTACGTCCGGTGCCCGTCGACGACGAACGCGGTGGCCCAGCGGTGGACCATGGAGGTGTGCTCGAGGGGGTCGCGCACCCGCCATCCCGGGCAGGTCGGGACCGGGGTGTCCGTCCCCGCCTCGCGTGCGGCGCGAGCGAGGGCGTGGCCTTCAGCGGTAAGGGCTGTCAGGTGCTCGGTGGTCTCCACGCCGGCGATTGTGCCAGAGCGGCGTCAGGCGCCCTGGGGGTGTGCGGAACCGCCCCGGCGGGGCCCGCGGAGCAGCAGCCGTGAGAACCAGCCCAGCGCACAGGCCTGCACGAGCACCGACACGACCAGCGCGAGATAGATGAACCAGGCTGGGCCCCCGAAGTCCGCGCCGGCCATCGAGCTGCCGAGGAGGAACACGAACACGGTCGGGGCGGCGAGGAAGAACACCCAGACACCGGCGAACGAGGCGTCCTCGTGGGACACGAACAGGGTGTCCACCGCGACGAACACCGAGGCCGCCAGTACGAGACCGAGGTATATCCGCGAAGCCGTGTTGCCGAAGGTCAGTCGTGCCAGAGTGCGCAACTGCCGGTTGTTCGTCACCTGATGACTCATGTCCCGCTCCCGTGGATGGCTGATGCCTCCATCCTGTGCCGGGAGAGCCGGTGGTGCCTGAGTACGGCTACTCAACCGCTCAGGTGTTCGCTCACGTTGCGGGCGGCACCGCCCAGTACCGCCGCCGTGGCGGCGAGCAACGTCACCGTGGTGAGGGCCACCGGGAGGGAGATCCAGTCGGCGAGGAAGCCGATCACCGGCGGCCCCAGGAGCATCCCGCCGTAGCCGAGGGTGGACGCTGCGGCCACCCCGCTGGGCCCGGCCAGCGCGCCCGCCCGGCCGACCGCGACGGGAAATATGTTGGCCAGTCCCAGACCGGCCACGGCGAAGCCGAGCAGTACGAGCCAGACTGCCGGAGCCAGCGCGCCGAGCAGCATCCCCGCCGCGGCCGTGGCCCCGCCCGCCACCAGCGTGCGGGTCTGCCCGAACCGTTCGAGGAGAGCGGTGCCGCTGAGCCTGCCGATGGCCATCGTCAGCGCGAACAAGGAGTATCCGGCGGCGGCGAGACCGGGGGCGGCACCGAGGTCCTGGCTGAGGTGCAGCGCGCCCCACTCGGCCAGTGCCCCTTCCCCGTACGCCGTGCAGAGGGCGATGACACCGAAGAGGACGACGACCCGGCGCGCCTGGGCGCTCATCCCCTTCGGCAGCTCACGGGCGTCCGTCGCCCGCTGTTCCACCGGGGGCGCGGCGGTCCGGCCACGCAGGAGCACCGGGCCGGTCACCGCGGTGACGAGAAGTCCGGTGCCCGTCAGGGCGAAGAGATGGGTCGCGGGCGAGAGACTGCCGGCGACCAGCCCGCCGAGGCCCGCGCCCGCCATGCCGCCGAAGCTGAAGGCGGCGTGGAAGCTCGGCATCACCGGGCGGCGCAACGCGGAGACCACTTCGACGGCCGCGCTGTTCATCGCCACGTTCAGCCCGCCGTACGCGGCACCGAAGAGCAGGAGCACGAGGCCGAGGGTGAGCGCCGAACCCATCTGTGCCGGAAGGGCGATGCTCAGTGACAGCAGCACACCGCAGACCACGGTGACCGCGTGACTTCCGTAGCGCCAGCAGAGCCTCCCGGTGAGCATCATCGTGATCACCGCACCGGCGGAGACGCCGAGCAGGGCGAGCCCGAGGGTGGAGGCGCTGGCCCCCGTCCGGTCCTTGATGGCCGGGATGCGGACCACCCAGCCGGCGAAGAGGAACCCGTCGAGGGCGAAGAACACGGTCAGCGCGGTACGGAGGCGGGCCGGCGAAGGTGGAGCGGTGTCTCCGCCACGTTCCCCCGGCAGGGCCGTCCGCAGTTTGTTTACTTGCGGCACAAAGTGAGGATAGGGTCGCCCGGAGGGAGCGCGCAAGGCCGCTGCGCCGGTGACCGGCCGGTGAACGGTGCGGGGTGCCGGAGCGTCGGCAACGGCTCCGGATCATGGGAGACTCGCCCCCATGAACGGCAAGTCGACCACCACGCGGACGAAGTTGGAGAGGGGCCGCAGCGCGCTCGGGCCCGCCCTGGAGCTCGTGCACACCGGGCGTGCCCCCACCCGCGCCGTGCTCACCTCCGAACTCGGCGTCACCCGTGCCACAGCGGGCGCGGTGGCCGCGGAGCTCGAGGCGCTCGGGCTCATCAAGGTCGACTCCAGCCCGGGCTCCGCCGCCGGCTCCCAGGGCCGCCCCTCGCACCGGCTGTCCATCCGCGACAGCGGGCCCGTGGCTCTCGCCGCCCAGGTGCACTCCGACGGCTTCCGCGCCGCGCTCGTGGGGCTCGGGGGCAGGATCGTGGCCACCGCGCCCGGCTGCGTCGCCGTCATGGCCGATCCCGCCCAGGTCCTCGGCGAGGTCGTCGAGGCGGGGGCCCAGCTCCTGCGAGAGACCGGGCTGCGCTGCGTCGGGGCCGGGCTCGCCGTTCCCTCCGCCGTGGCCGAACCGGAGGGAACGGCCCTCAATCCGCTGCACATCGCCTGGCCGGCCGGAGCGCCGGTCCGGGAGATCTTCTCCACCTGCGTACGCGCCGCGGGCATCACGGGCCCCGCCTTCACCGCCAACGACGTCAACCTCGCCGCCCTCGCCGAGCACCGGCACGGCGCGGGGCGTGGTGCTCAGCACCTGCTCTGCGTGGCCACCGGCCACCGGGGGGTGGGTGGCGCCCTCGTCCTGGACGGCCGCCTCCACAGCGGGAGTTCGGGGCTCGCCCTGGAGGTCGGGCATCTGACCGTCAACCCTGAGGGCGGCCCCTGCCACTGCGGCGGGCGAGGCTGCCTCGACGTGGAGACGGACCCCCTCGCCTTCCTCACGGCGGCCGGCCGGGAGCCCGGCCCCGAGGAGTCGCTGCTCAAGCAGTCCGGCGGCCTGCTCCGCACCGAGTACGGCGACCCCGATGTGCGGGCCGCGGCCGAGGAGCTGATCGACCGTCTCGGCCTGGGCCTGGCCGGGCTGGTCAACATCCTCAACCCGGACAGGATCATCCTCGGCGGCCTGCACCGCGATCTCCTGGAGGCCGACCCCGAACGCCTGCGGGCCGTCGTCGCCGACCGCAGCCTCTGGGGGCGCAGCGGAAGCGTGCCGATCCTGTCCTGCACGCTCGACCACAACAGCCTGGTGGGCGCGGCCGAACTGGCCTGGCAGCCCGTTCTCGACGACCCGCTGGCCGCACTGGCCTGACCGGCGGGCCGGGGGCGGCCACGCTCAGCGCGCGGCCAGGGCGAACGCCCGCGCGGGATTGGCCACGAGCATCGCTCCCAGGAGCTCCTCGCCAAGCGACCGCGCCAGTCGTGGGCGCAGCCGCCGCAGCAGATACGGCATGCCGGGCGTCCCGGGCACCGTGGTGTCGCCGCCGAGCAGCAACTGCCCGCCGAACCCGGCCTCCGCGAGCCCGGCGAGCTGCTCCGGCAGCCGCCAGTCCGTGGCGTGATTCGCCCGGGAAGGGCCGTCGAACGCCAGGAACGCGCCCACCCGCGCGGCATCGAGCTGCGCGACGCCGTCCGGGAACCGGCCCGGATGGCCGAGGATGACCCGCCGCGGCTCCACCCCCAGCTCCCCGCACAGCAGATCCAGTACGTCCCGCGCACCCGTACCCAGCTCCAGATGGACGGCGATCGGAGCCCCCGTACGCCGATGGGCACCGGCAGCAGCCGTCATGGTGTGCCTGGCGTGCGGGTCGATGCCGTGGAACGCCCCGGCCACCTTGATCAGCCCCGCCCGTACTCCTGTGGCCCCGATCCCTTCCGTGATCTCCGAGACGAACAGTTCTTCCAGTTCCGGCATGATCCGGCCGAGCAACCCGGGCGCGTAATGGGCGGCTTGGTGCAGCCCGGTCGCCGCGACGATCCGCGTACCGCCGGCTCGGGAGAGCGCCGCCAGGTCCCCGGCCCGCCTGCCCATCCCGTGCGGAGTCCACTGGACGACGGTCCGTCCGCCCAGCTCGTGGAAGCTCCTCAGCCGCTCGCCTGCCTCTTCCGGGTCGTCGAGCTCCAGCCCGGGCAGCACCGGGCTGCGGATGAAGAGGTGGTCGTGCGCGTCGCAGACGCCGAGCTCGCCGGCGGGGACGTCCCCGAGGACCGTACGGACCGGGCTCACCACTGCTTCCCCCGCCCCAGCCGGTCACGCTCCGGCGACGACAGGTGCAGCACCTCGAAGCGGTCGCCCGCGTCGCCCGACGGCTCGTCCTCCCAGAGCGTGAAGTGGAGCAGCTCCCAGTGGCGCGGATCGACGGCCAGCGCGGTGGCGACGGCCCCGGGGGCGGCGGCCAGCCGACGGCTCTCCTCCAGCGCGGCCTCCACCGCGACAGCCGGGGCCGCGGTGTCCGCGACCCGCTCGCGGCGGCGGACCGCCGTGCGGGGGAGCGCCGCCGAGGCCGCACCCTCCTGGAAGGAGAGTCCGGTCCAGTGCTGCACCTCGGGGCGGCCGAAGTCATCCACGATGCCCTGGAACCCGGGGCCCCAGAGGAAGGTGTTCATGCCCTCCGGGGCGGACCACAGATACAGCGGCGCGTACTGGTTGACCGGCGAGGTGCCACCGCGTTCGCGGACCAGGTACGCCTTGAGGCCCAGCCCCGGAAAGCCGTCGAGGAGATGCCCCCTGGCCGCGACCCGCTCCCGGATGATCCCCATGTCGTAGTCGGCGGGCAGGGTGATCTCGTACTGCATGGCGTGCATGGCGTACTCCTCAGGCTGTGCGGCTCGGTGGTACGTGCGGGGCGAGCAGGGAGAGCAGCCCGTGGACGGCCGAGTCGAACGCCGCCGGCGAACCGGACGCACGGGCCAGGACGTAGCCCCCCTGAACCGTGGCCACGACGGCCGCCGCGACGTCCCGGGGCACGAGGCCGGGGGAGAACTCGCCCACGTCCAGGCCCTCCTGGAGGATCTCGGTGAGCCGGCCGCGCAGCCAGCCGATCGTTTCGTCCACCGGTGCTCGCAGCGCGTCGTCGGCCACCACCTCGGGATCCATCGTCAGCCGCCCCACCGGGCAGCCCCGCAGCACGTCACGCTCGCGCAGCAGATAGGCCGAGATCCGCTCGTACGCCGATCCGGGGCCGTCCAGCAGGCGGCCGGCCGTCTCCCGCATCTCCGCGGATGTGCGGAGCACGGCGGCGAGCGCCAGGTCGGGCTTGCCCGCGAAGTGGTGATACATGCTGCCCTGGCCCGCCCCGGCCCGCTGCTGGATCGCCTTGGGGCTGGTGCCGACATATCCGCGCTCCCAAAGGAGCTCCTGGGTGGCTTCGATCAACCGGTCCGGAGTGCTCATGAACTCCACTGTACATACCAGTAGGTACAGAATCCACGGCGGTCGGCGGAAGCAGGTGCCCGGCTCCGCCGTACTCCCACCGCCGTACGCGAACTGCCGCCGCCCGTACGACGCTCCGGCCGCCTCCCGGAGACAGGCTCGTAGGTGACAGGAACGCACGGACGAACGATTGACCGAGGAGCTGACCGAGATGAACACGCTGGCGAACCACGGAGGGCCCGGGCCCTGGATCCTCCTCTTCCCCCTCATCTGGGCGGCCGTCGCGGTCGGCGTCATCACGCTGCTGCGCCGCACCGTCCGGCGCGGCCGCCGCCCGGGGCCCTGGCAGTCGCACGGCGTCCGGCGGGGCGGGCCCACGGGCGAGCACTCGCCGATCGATCTCCTGGGCCGGCGGTTCGCCGCCGGTGAGATCGACGAGGACGAGTACTGGCGGAGGCTCTCCGTCCTTGACGAGCCCTACGGCCGTTACGAGAAGGACGGCCCGGCGTGACCGCGGGAGGTGGGTGAGGCTCCGGGCGGGAACGGAGCGGAGCGCGTCGGTCCGGGAGGACCGACGCGCTCCTGTGCGCGGTGTACGGCGCGCGGCCGCCTTCCCGTCAGCCGACGACGGCCGACCGGGCCCGCGTCCGTGCTGCCGTCGGCTCCATGAGCCCCGCGACGTCCGAGCCGAACGGGCCGTCGGTCGTCGACCCGTACACCGGGAGAGGGGGCAGAGCGGTGGTGAACGACGGTGCCGGCAGGGTGAACCAGATGACCTTTCCCGCGTCGTCGCTCGGTCGTACACCCCAGCTCTCGCTGACCGCGGCGATCATCGCCAGCCCGCGCCCGGAGGTGGCGGACTGATCGGCGTCGCACACGGTCGGCAGCCGGGGGTCGTGGTCGTGGACGGAGACCGTCAGCCGGTCGAGCAGCAGCTCGATCTCGACGGTGCATGATTTGTCCGGCTGTGCGTGCCGGTGGACGTTGGTCAGCAGTTCGGTGACACCGAGCGCTGCCGGGTCGATCAGAGGATCGAGATGCCAGTAGCGCAGTTGCGCCGAAATGATTCTGCGGACCTGACCGATCCGCGACGGCAGGGCTTGGAGCTCCACCGCGCAGTGCCTGCTTGGCTCGCTGATCACGGCTGCGACTCCCCGAAATAGGTCCGGAAGAAGACGAAGGAACGGATCCAGCAGATGGCTGGCTGCTGTTTCTGGTCATGCGTGGTCCGCCCTGCGTGGCTCCCGGCGGGGCGGCTTTCGCTGTCACCGCCGGTACACCATCAGTGACGTGTGAACAGCGTGACTCAGGGGGTTGGGCTCCGCAACTCGCGGTGTTCCTACCGGACCGTAGCGTCAGACCGCCGTCCCGCGGCGCTGCGCAGCGCCTTCAGGAATCTGCGGACCGGCGCCGCCCCGCCGGGCCTGCGGTTGCGCTGGCCCATGGTCAGCCGGTACCGCACGCCGTTGATCCGGGCGATCGCCGAGTCGGCGGCCAGGAACCATGGCTTCCCGGCGCTCACCGCGGTCACCGGGGCGCTGGCGATCTCCCGCCCGTCGCTCGTCAGCAGCGCGATCCGGCCGTCCTCGACGATCACTTGGCCGGCCCTGGTCAGCGACCGCGCCCAACGGCGGATCCTGACGTCGCTCGCCCTGAACTCCACCGCGCCGAACTCCCGCGCGCGGAAATCCGCAGGACTGAATTCTGTCTCGGCCATGGCGACTTCGCCCCCCTTGTACCGGCTTCTGCAATTCTGCCCATGGACAGGGCCCGTACGCCAGGCCTCACCGCGATCGATTCCGGCCACGGCCCGGATCGGGCACGCGTCCGGGTGTGCCGGCGGGACGCCCGGGGCCAAGGGAGGCCTATGGGACGCCAAAGTAAACGTTTGTGCAGGTGGGGGGAATATCGTGGGTCCCGTGGAGAACCGCCGTCACCCGAAGGAGACCGCTGATGGACACCGGTGAGAACACACCTGGCGGTGGCGTCATGGAGACCGTCGACGTCGACCGGAGCGACCCGGACTACCGGGCCTGGCTCAAGGAAGCGGTGCGCAAGGTCCAGGCGGACGCGAACCGTTCGGCGGACACCCATCTCCTGCGCTTCCCGCTGCCGGAGCACTGGGGCATCGACCTCTATCTCAAGGACGAGTCGACGCACCCGACGGGCAGCCTCAAGCACCGGCTGGCCCGTTCGCTCTTCCTCTACGGGCTCTGCAACGGCTGGATCCGCCGGGGCAAGCCGGTCATCGAGGCCTCCAGCGGCTCGACGGCAGTCTCGGAGGCCTACTTCGCGAAGCTGATCGGTGTGCCGTTCGTCGCCGTGATGCCCCGGACCACCAGCCCGGAGAAGTGCCGCCTCATCGAATTCCACGGCGGTCAGTGCCACTTCGTCGACGACTCCCGCAGGCTGTACGAGGAGTCGGCGGCCCTGGCGGCCGAGACCGGCGGCCACTACATGGACCAGTTCACCTACGCCGAGCGCGCCACCGACTGGCGCGGCAACAACAACATCGCCGAGTCGATCTACCAGCAGCTGAGGATGGAGCGGTATCCCGAACCCGCCTGGATCGTCGCCACCGCCGGCACCGGCGGGACCTCCGCGACCATCGGGCGCTACGTCCGCTACATGCAGCACGACACGCGGATCTGCGTACCCGACCCGGAGAACTCCTGTTTCTTCGACGGGTGGACCCGGAACGACCAGCTGGCGACCAGCGACTGCGGCTCCCGCATCGAAGGCATCGGCCGACCCCGCATGGAGCCCAGCTTCGTGCCCGGAGCCATCGACCGGATGATGAAGGTGCCCGACGCGGCCAGCGTGGCGGCCGTCCGGGTGCTGGAGCGCGCCATCGGCCGCAAGGCGGGCGGCTCCACCGGCACCGGGTTGTGGAGCGCGTTCAAGCTCGTGGCCGAGATGGTGGAGCGGGGGAGTACAGGAAGCGTCGTCACGCTGTTCTGCGACCCGGGCGACCGTTACCTCGACAAGTACTACTCGGACGCCTGGCTGAGCGAGCAGGGCCTGGACATCCGGCCCTACACGGAGACGATCGACCACTTCCTGGCCACCGGCACCTGGCCGGCCTGAGCCGGGCCGCTCACCCCGGACCCGGAAGCGGTTCCACCGCCACGAGGGCGACGCCCCCCAGGTGGCCGCCCGCGTGGCGCGGCAGATCGGCGGAGATCCGCTCCGGCAGCGGCTCGGGCCCCCATACCCGGCCACGAGGCCACCCGCTCGGCCAGCGGGCACCGCGATGAAGGCCCGGGACCGCCGGGCACCGCCCCTGAGCCCGGGTACCGACTGCCGCACACCCATGGATCCGGGATACCGCATGGCGCTCCCCGCCGCCCCTCCTGGGCGCAGGCCCCGGGAGACACCGCACCGCCGGGACGGGGCGCGCGGTCAGGCCTCAGTCGTCGAGCAGAGTGCCGAGCACCCGGCCGAAGACCCGCCGCCCCGCGCCGGCCAGCAGCGGATCCGTCCAGCGCGGCAGCAGCCTCACACGCAGCTCCTCGACCCAGATCACATGCGAACCCGAACCGGTCGGGCATACGTCGATCGACGCCCGGCCGCGCACCAGGGAACCCCGCTTCTCCAGCCGGCACAGCCCCGCCCGGCCTGCGGCCGGCGGGGTCCACCGCACCACTTCCATCGGATCGTCGAAACCAAGCGGCCCCACGCCGGTACGGGCGACGAAGACCGTCCCCGTCCCGGTGGGCAGGCCAGCGGGGACGGTGACCGAGGTGAACGGAACGGTCCCGCCGTGCCGCTCCCAGTCGGTCACCCGTCGCCACGCCTCGGCGGCAGGGAGGGGAGTGAAACGCTCTATGCGGAATACGGCCACAGCCCGATCCTAGGACGTCCGCCGTCTGCGGGCCCAGGAACGGAAGGCGTGGCGGCGGCACCCGCCGTCGGACTACTCGTCCGCCGGCCCGCCCGCCACCACCAGGCCCGGCAGGTGCTCCTCGATCTCCTGCCTGACCGAGTCCGGCAGACCCGCGTCCGTGACGAAGGCATCGACCTCGTCCAGCGCCGCGAACGAACTCAGGCCCACCGTGCCCCACTTGGTGTGGTCGGCGACCACGACGACACGCCTGGCCGCCCGCACGAAGCGGCGGTTCGTCTCGGCCTCCGCGAGATTGGGCGTGGAGAGACCGGCCTCGACCGAGATCCCGTGCACGCCGAGGAACAGCACGTCGAAGTGGAGCGAGCTGATCGCGCGGTCCGCGACCGGCCCGACGAGCGAGTCCGAAGGCGTACGCACCCCGCCGGTCAGCACCACCGTGGCCGCACCGGCCCGCGCACCGCCCGCAGCCGTCGGCCGCTGCGCGCCGTGGAACACATCGGCGACCCGCACCGAGTTCGTCACCACGGTCAGGCCCGGGACGTCCAGGAGATGCCTGGCCAGCGCGAACGTCGTCGTGCCGCCTGAGAGCGCGATCGCACTGCCGGGCAGCGCCATCCCGGCGGCCGTGCGCGCGATGTCCTCCTTGGCGCTGAGCTCCAGCGTCGACTTGGCCTCGAAACCGGGCTCGTGCGTGCTCGCCTCGACGACCGGCACGGCTCCGCCGTGGACCTTCTCGATGACACCCTGGCGCGCCAGTGCGTCCAGGTCCCGGCGGATGGTCATGTCGGAGACGCTCAGCTTGCGGGTCAGCTCGTTGACCCTGACCCCGCCACGCTTGCGTACGTCGTCCAGAATGAGCGCACGCCGCTGCTCCGCGAGCAGGTTCTGATTCTCGCTCAACGCGGGGCCCCGGTCCTTCGCTCTGTCCGCACGGTCCTGCAGCGGTCCTGCGGGACTCCCACATCCTCCCACGCACGCGTACGAGCCGTGCCACTGGGGAGATTCGGTGAGAGCCGGTGCGGCGGACGGCTCCCGTCGGCGATGGTGGTGACTGCGCATCAGCCCAGCCCGTCCGACGCGCATCAGCCCAGCCCGTCCCGGACGAACAGCCGCCCACCGGCCGCGAGCCGGAAGGACCAGAGAGCGAGTCACCGACATTGCCCCCTGCCCCCAAGGCCGAGGCCGCGCAGAGCAGCGGCGTCGCACTGGAACTGCTCGTCCACGGTGTCGGCGGAACCACTCCGCAGGAGATGCTCGGCGACCCGCGTACGACGAGGATCACCGGTGACGCCACGGCAGCCGTCCACCGGCGCACCGAGGACGTCGGAGCCGAACACCACCCCGAGCGCCACCGGGACGGGCCCATCGCCGAGGCCTACTGCTGGTCCAACCTCACCTCGGGCAACGGCTCCCGCGCCCTGTGGTTGCTGCTGCTCCCCTTCATGGTGGTCAACCTCGCCCACTGGATGCGGCCCGCCGCCCAGGGGCGTAAGCGGACGGTCCGGCTCTACGGGGTGCTGGTGCGGCTCCTCGCGCTCAGCCTGACCGTGCTCCTTACCGCCGCGGTCTGCGAGGTCGCCCTCGACCTGGTGGCCTGGCAGTGCGCGGGGACGCCCGAGTGCTCCGTGCAGCGCTCCTGGCTGGGCTTCCTCTCCACACGGCAGGACGGCTGGTTCGCCCAGCCCGGACGCCGCCTCGCCGTCGCGGCGCTCGTACCCGCCGCCCTGGTGGGACTCCTCTGGTACCTGTCCAACCGCACCTGGACAGCCTACGAGTCACAGCGCTCCCTGACCTGGGACGAACCGGACAGCGCGGAGACGGACGAGGAGGCGGACACGGATGTGGCCGCCCAGTCCGGCGCCCCCGTCGTCCGCCCGGCCCTCGGCAGGCCCGGCTTCTGGTACGGACGCAGGCTGGTGGCCCGGCTGCGCGCGGCGCACACCGCTGCCGGACTCCTCATGGTCGCGGCCGCGGTCGGCAGCACGGCGGCCCGGCACGACAGGGCCGCCGGCAGCCCCGTACCCCCGGTCATCGGCGCCCTGTTCGAGTCCGCCCTCGCCCTGTGCGGACTCGTCGTCGTCGCGGTGGTCTGCCACCGGGGACGCAGCGAGCGGCGCCTCGACAACCGGCTCGACCGGGCCGTCACCACCTTCCTGCCCGGCGCCGCCCTCGCCCTGCTGCTCGGCACGGTCGTGTACGCCGGGTGGTCGCGCCCCGACTGGGTGTCCTCGGGTGCCCTCTCCGGAGAGGCCGTCTTCCGCACGCTCGCCCTGGGTCAGGGCCTGCTCGTCTCCGTACTCGCCGTGGTGGCCCTGAGCCTGTACCGGCGCGCCCCCGAGCCGCGCACCACCCTCCATGGTCTCGGCGGCCCGGCGGTGGCCATGCTCGCCTGCGCGCTCGGCGGGGTCATGACCGGCGGGATCGCCCAGCGCGTGGCCGACTGGCTCGACGGCCCCGGTACGCCCGGCATGGGTGCGGGCGCGGACATAGAGGGGCCGCCCGTGCTCCTCAGCTGGCAGGCCTCCGTGATCCCGGTCCTGCTGCTGCTCCTGCTCCCGCCCGTCATCTGGCTGGCCGTCCGCACCGTGCGCCGCGCCCGCCGGCTGGGGCCCGCCGTCGAGGCGGAGTACGAGGAGAGGCACCCCGAGCCCGGACGCACCCGGCGGATCGCCCGCACCCGGGCCACCGCCGCGCTCACCGACTCCGCGCCGGGGATCCTAGGACTGCTCTCCGCCGCCACGCTGCTGCTCGGCGCCGGAGCCGTGACCGGGTCCTGGCTCACCGGCGAGGTTCCCGGCCTCGCGACGGACGGCACGGGTCCGTTCGTCGAGTCGGTCGCCGAGACCGCCCAGTCGACCGGCTCCTGGATGACCGGTTTCGGCGTGATACTGCTCGTCACCTGGGGGCGCCGTGCCTACCGTGACGTCTCCGCCCGGCGCACCATCGGCATCCTGTGGGACGTGGGTACGTTCTGGCCGCGTGCCGCCCATCCGTTCGCACCGCCCTGCTACGCGGAGCGGGCCGTCCCGGACCTCTCGTCCCGCATGTGCGCCTGGACGGGGCGCACCCGCGGCAGGCTCGTCATCTCCGGCCACTCCCAGGGAAGCGTGCTCGCCGCGGCGGCGGTGTGGCAGCTCCCCGACTCCGCCCGGCGCCGGGTCGCGCTGCTCACGTACGGTTCCCCGATCGAGCGGCTGTACGGGCGCTGGTTCCCGGCCTACTTCGGCCGCGTCCCCCTCGAAGGGCTGCACCGGTCCGTCCACTGCTGGCGGAACCTCTGGCGTTCGACGGACCCGATCGGCGGCCCCGTCAGGATCGACGAGGGGCCGGGCCACGAAGTGGACCGGGGGCCGCTGAAGGACCCGCTGGTCTACGGGCGCACCGCCGAACACCCGCTGCCGGAACCCATCCTGGGGCACTCCGACTACCAGGCCGACCCGGTCTTCGCCGTCGAGCGTGCCGCGCTCCTGGAACGGCTCGAGCCGGTCGTGCCCCAGCAGGCGGGTGCGGAGGGCCGGGGCAGCACTGCTCAGGGAAGCGCCGGAAGGTCCTCGGGGTAGAGCATGGTCAGGTCCTCGGTGGTCGGTTCGGGGAGCTGGGCGACCCGGCCCGCGTGCCGCTCCACCATCGACTCGAAGGTCTGACGGGCCGTTCGGCCGTTACCGAAGGCGGGGCCCTTGGGAAGCACCGTGAAGTACTTGAGCAGCGCTTCCCCCGTCCCCTCCGCCAGGCTGTACTCGTGCTCGTCGCTCTGCTGCTCGACGATCCGCAGCAGCTCCTCGGGCTCGTAGTCGCTGAAGGTGATGGTCCGTGAGAAACGGGAGGCCACACCGGGGTTGACGGTGAGGAAGCGCTCCATCTCGTGCGTGTACCCGGCCACGATCACCACCACGGCGTCGCGGTGGTCCTCCATCAGCTTCACCAGAGTGTCGATGGCCTCCCGGCCGAAGTCGCGGCCCGAGTCCTCGGGCGAGAGCGCGTACGCCTCGTCGACGAACAGGACCCCGCCGCGCGCCCGGTCGAACGCCTCCTGGGTGCGGATGGCGGTGGACCCGATGTGCTCGCCGACCAGATCGACGCGCGAGACCTCCACGAGGTGGCCGTGCTCCAGGACGCCGAGCGAGGCCAGGATCTCCCCGTACAGCCGGGCCACCGTCGTCTTGCCCGTGCCGGGGGAGCCGGTGAAGACCAGGTGCCGGCGCACCGATGCCGCCTTCAGACCCGCCAGCCGGCGGCGCCGGCCCACCTCGATCATGTCGGTCAGCGCCCGCACCTCACGCTTGACGCTGTCGAGGCCCACCAACGCGTCGAGCTCGCCCAGCACGGCGCCCGAGTCGCGCACCGGTTCGGCGGGCGCCGCGGACACCGCGGCGGGTTCGGCCGTCCGCTGCCCGGGCATCGCACCCAGCAGCCCGGGCGTGGTCTGCGTCGCCGTCAGTACCGGCGGGGGCGGGGGAGTGGCGCTGCGCAGACCGCTCTCGTCGCTGGTGCAGTCCCGCGCCACCGGACCACTGGTGCCGCCGTCGCCACCGGAGCCGTCGGCGAACTCGTATCCGCCGCGTGCGCACCGCTCGGTCCGGCACCGGGTCAGGGTCGAGCGGCAGCCGTCCATCACGTGGAAGCCGTAGCCGTCGCTCCCCGTGACCCGGCAGCTGTCGAAGGTGCCCCGGCCCTCGGCGGAGACGTAGAAACCGGCCTCCGCGGGCGAGGTGACCGTGCACCTCTCGATGGTCGGGTCGGCGCCCTTGGTCACGATGACCCCGGTCTGCGCCGCGTCGATGGTGCAGTTGTTCAGTGTGCCGCCGCTCCCGTGGTCCCGGAACCACGCTCCGGTGGAGGCCTCGCGGATCCGGCAGTCGTCGAGCTGGGCGGTGGCGCCGTCGCTCACCGAGACAGCCGTGTTGCGGATCTGGGTCAGATCGCTGTCCACGACATCCGCGCGTGAGCCCCGGTCGAGGACGAAGAGGGCGTCGGGCACGTCATGGACACGGCACGAGTCGAGTATCACCGTGGCCCCGTCGCTGACCCACACCGCCGGGTAGTCACCCGTGCTGTCGTGGATCTCGCACTGGTTGGCGTCCACGCGGGTACCCGGGTCCCAGACCGAGAGGCCGTTGCGGCCGAACCTGCGGACGGTGGAACGGGTCAGAGTGAGGACCGAACGGGAGCGCAGGTCGACCGCGTTCTCCGGGATGTCGTGGATGTCGCAGTCCGCGAGCGTGAGGACCGCGTCGGTGTCCAGGGTGATCCCGTCGGCGGACGTGCGGTGGACACTGCAGTCCGTGAGGTGCGCGGTACCGCGGGAGGTGACCTGCACCCCGCTGCCCTTGATCTCGTACACCTCGCAGCCCACCGCCTCGAGGCCGCTGCCCTCCCCGGTCACGCTCAGCCCCGCCCCCGACGAGTGGTGCACGCGGCAGCGCTCGAGCCGGGGGTGCGCGCCGTCGCGGACCGAGACGCCGGACTGGCCCGCCGAGACGACCTCGCACTCCTCGAACACGCCGCCGGCGCCGTCGAGTACGGCGATGCCCACCCCGGCCGGGTTGTCGACCGTGCAGCGGCGCACGGTGGGCCTGGCGGCGCCCCGCACCTCCATGCCGGCGGCCGACCTGGTCACGATGCGCAGGTCCGACAGCTCGGGGGCGCCCTCCTCGACGAGCAGCGCGGGGGCGGCCGAGTCCTGGCCCTCCACATGCAGGTCCTGGACGACGGCGGAGGCGCGGACGGTCAGGGGGACACCGTCGACCGGCGCGATGCGTACCGAACCCGCGGATCCCTCGGGGCCGCGCAGCGTCACCGCTCGGTGGACGACGAGATTCTCCCGGTAGGTGCCGGGGGCGATGGTGAGGACGTCACCGTCCGCTGCGGCCTCCAGGGCTGCGGTGAGGGATGCGTATTCGCCCGTACGGCGCCGCCATCGCGATGTGCCGGTGTGCGTCACCTGGACCGTGCCCTGTGCCATGGTGCTGCTGTGCCCCCACCTCGTGCCGTGTGCGCTGCCTCGTACGTGTCCCCAGTCGCCGCCGGTCGGCCGGCAGCCCTCTGGCCCGCCTGCCGAGGAGTCGGGCGGGCCGGTCCACCGTAGCGCGCGAGACGGGCGCGAGTTGACGGGTCGGCCGCCGAAGGCCACTGGTCAGCCGGATACGAGAGGAACCTGCGCCCCCGAGGTCAGCTGCCCGTACCCGTTCTGCCCCAGTCGGGGCCGACTTCGGCCCAGGCACGGTCGAGCCGGGTGTACCGCCGTTGCATCATGCGCCATACGACGAGCCTGCGGGCGATTTCGGTCAGGCCGCCCGCGATCAGCGCCGCACCGATGCCTGCGAGCACCGTGTGGGTGCGGGCCGTGGACATGTCCATGGGACGCATCGCGGGACGGCCCCGGTCGTCCGTCCAGATCTGGATGCGGGTGCCGGGTGCGGTCTCCGTGGACCCCGTCGACACGGTGCCCGTGCGTGCCGTACCGTCCGGGGCGAGCCAGTCGGCCACCACCGACGTACGCATGGAGCCCTCGGCGACGGCCGCCTCGGGGTCCTGGGCGAAGCGGGACGTGCCCGAGGCCGCGCGGACCACGACAGCCGCGGTCGGATGGCGTTGCTCGTGCTGGGTCCGCACCGTCCGCCGGAGCGCGTCGTCCGTGAGCGCGCCGACCTTCCAGCCGAGGGCCGGTGCCGCCAGCAGCATCAGGAGCAGCGCGGTCAGCGCCACCCATGCCTCGTGCCGGTCGGTGGCCCGGCACACGGGATTGTGCCGCCACCGCCGGATTCCCAGAACCGCTCGCACAGTCATGCACCCCCTTCCCTGTCCGTGATAACCCGGGAGGGCGGCGATTGCGTCCTCCGACGGCGAAGAGAGAGCAACCTCACGCCGCCAACGGCCCCCATGCCCGCCCGAGTTCCGATCCGATCCGCGCCGGTGCGCCGGGTGGTCAGCCGAGGATCCGCACCGGATCCCCGGCCCGGATCACACCGGTGCCCTCCGGGACCAGGAGCTGGCCGAAGAGGAGGAGCTTCCCGTCCCGGCGGTGCCGGGCGAGCGTGCGCAACGGCTCCTTGCCCCGCTCACCGGTCCGCTGGTCGGTGGTCGTGATGACGCACCGTCCGCACGGCTTGGCGACACGGAACGCGACCTCCCCGATCGCGATCCGCTTCCAGTCGTCCTCGGCCCAGGGCGCGGTGCCGTCCACGACCACGTTCGGCCGGAACCGGTTCATCGGCAGCGGCCCCTCGTCCGGATGGTCCCCCTGGGCCACCAGCGAGTTGAGCGCGTCCAGCGAGGCACGCGTGGTGAGGAGCAACGGGAACGTGTCGGCGAGCGACACCGTCTCGCCCGGCCGGCCGAACTCCGGATCGACGGGTCTGCGGTGCGACGGCGCGTCGAGATGGACGAGCCGGACCTCCGCACCGAGACGCGCACCGAACCAGGCGTGGGCGGCGTCCGCGGCCAGGACCATCGTGACCTTGCTCCGGTGGAGCTCCGTGACGACCGTGCGGGCCGGGTCGGGCACCTCCACCGTCAGGGACGGGCTCCCGGGCGCCGACAGCACGAGTCCGCCGCCCGGCACGGGCTCGGCGGACAGCTGTGCCATGCGCGGCTGCTGACGCTGCGTGACGACCCTGCTCCCGCTGTCGATCAGCATCCAGCGGCGGTCGCCGGCGAGTCCCCATGGCTCGACGACGGCCTCGTCGGCGGCGCGGGCAGCCAGCGACTTGACCGGGTGGATGTGTACGGCACTGAGCGCAGGCGAAAGCATGCACTCATCCTGCCAGCCGTCACTGACGACGGCAGGCAGCGCCCGTCAGTAGCCCCGGCTCTGGTACGGGCGGTTGTACGGGTCCTCGTACGGCGACTGCGCGGGAGCGGGCACGGGCCGGGGCGACGCGGGACGCATCGCCTCGTAACCCGTGCCGGGCCGCTGCTGCTGCTGTTGCTGCTGGTAGCCGCGGGGCGCCGACGGCTGCTGCGGGATGTACGGGGCCGGCGCGTGCTGCAGCTGTGCGGGCTGCATCGTCGGCGCCTGCTGCATCCCGGCGTTCTGGTACTGCGGCTGCGGCGCCGCCTGCTGCGGGTAGCCGTAGGAGCCGGTGTGCTGCGACGGGGCAGCGGGCAGCGCCGGAAGAGCGGACGGCAGAGCCGGCAGGTAGCTGTTCCCGGTGTCGTAGGCGGCGGGAACCCGGATCGGCGCGATCTGAGGGGTCCCCCGCTCGGCGACGAGGGAGTCGTAGATCGGGGTGTCGGGGAACGACGGCGCGGCGTAGTAGCCGCTGCCGTAGGTGGAGCGGGGGGAGGTCATGACACATAAGTTAAGCCCACGATGTGCCGGTTGGGGAGCCCCAATCTTGGGCTTATCCGTTTTACGCCAGTTCTGGCCGCCTGACCTGCTAAAACATTGCCAAAGCTTCCGTTGACAGCGGGGGCTTTTTTTACGGCCTACGAGAAGTGGCGCACGCGCCGCGGAGGGCGGCACCTGCCCGGCCGTCGTCCGGCACGGTTCAGGACGTCCCGTCGGCGGTGTCCGGTTCGGGGTTCCAGTCCAGGAGCCTCACCTTCGCGACGGTGCGGACATGGCGCCGCATCGCCGCGGCGGCGGCCTTGCCGCGCCGCTCCTCGATGGCGTCGAGGATGGCCTGGTGCTGGGTCAGGGAGCGGCCGGGCCGCCTCGGCTGGCGCAGGGACTCGTGCCTGCTCTCGGTGATCTGGTCGGCGATGGACCGCATGAACTCCGCCAGCAGCGCGCTGTGGGCGGCCGCGGTCACCGCGGCGTGGAAGCGCCGGTCGCCTTCGATGCCGTGGCCCCCGTCGGCGATCTCCGCCGCCATGTGGGCGAGCGATGCCCGCAGCGCGGTCAGATCCTGCTCGGTGCGCCGCTCCGCCGCGAGTTCGGCGAGTTTGGTCTCCAGTGCCTCACGTGCCTCCAGCACATCGGGCAGTCTGCGCCGGCGCTCGACGAGCCGCTCGACGGGTTCGGCGTCCAGTCCGTCCCCGAGGAGGTAGGTGCCGCCTCCGTGCCGCACCTCGACGAGCCCCTGCACCTCGAGGACGACGATGGCCTGCTTCACCGAGGCCCGGGAGACTCTCAGGCGCTGAGCGAGGTCGCGCTCAGGCGGAAGCCTGTCGCCGGCCACCAGACCGCTCTCGGCGGCGAAGGAGCGCAGTCGGTCGAGCACTTGCTCGTACAGTCGTGTGCGCCCCATGGGCCGCAGTGCGTCGGACATCCCCTGCCCCTGTTCCGGAGGGTCCCCGCGCCCTCTTGGCACCGGCAGCGTAGCAGCGCCCAGTGGTCCGGAGGCTGAACCAATTCCTGCGCACCCCCTTGACGGCTGTTGCCGCTCCCCGGACTCTGAGTGCCGTCAACAGGCGAAGTGGCTCATCCACCAGACCAATAAGGGTCGGCCCAGGACAGGAGCCCGCAATGTCCGCGGAACTCATCTCTATCCTCGTACTCGTGGTGGTCTTCGTGATCGCCACCACCCGCTCGATCAACATGGGCGCGCTGGCCTTCGCCGCCGCGTTCGTGGTGGGGGAGCTGGTCGCCGACCTGGACGCGGACGGCATCTTCGCCGGGTTTCCCGGGGACCTCTTCGTCGTCCTGGTCGGCGTCACCTATCTGTTCGCGATCGCCCGGGCCAACGGCACCACGGACTGGCTGGTGCACGCGTCCATACGCCTGGTCGGCGGGCGTATCGCCCTGATCCCCTGGGTGATGTTCGTGATCACCGGGGCGCTGACGGCGATCGGCGCGGTCAGCCCCGCCGCGGTGGCGATCGTCGCACCGATCGCTCTGAGCTTCGCCGCCCGTTACGGCATCAGCCCGCTCCTGATGGGCGCGATGGTGGTGCACGGTGCGCAGGGCGGCGGCTTCTCCCCGATCAGCATCTACGGCTCGATCGTGAACGGCATCGTGGAGCGCGAGAACCTGCCGGGCAACGAGATCGCCCTGTTCCTCGCCTCGCTGGCCGCCAACCTGGTCATCGCCGGTGTGGTGTTCGTGCTCTTCGGCGGACTGAAGCTCGCCCGGCACCGTGCCGTGGAGAGCGACGACTCACCCGGACCTCCCGCGGACGAGGAGACCACCCGGCTCGACGCACCCCGGGCGGCCACCCTTCTCGCGCTGATCGCCCTGGTCGTCGCCGTACTCGGCTTCGATCTGGACGCGGGCCTGACCGCCATCACGCTCGCCGTGCTGATCAGCGCCGCGTGGCCGGACACCAGCCGCCAGGCGGTCGGCGCGATCGCCTGGCCCACCGTGCTGCTCATCTGCGGCGTACTGACCTACGTCGGCGTGCTCGAGGAGATGGGCACGATCAAGTGGGCCGGGGAGGGCGTCGGAGGCATCGGAGTACCGCTGCTCGCGGCGCTGCTGCTGTGCTACATCGGCGCGATCGTCTCCGCGTTCGCCTCCTCGGTCGGCATCATGGGCGCGCTGATCCCGCTGGCCGTGCCGTTCCTCGCACAGGGAGAGATCGGGGCGATCGGGATGATCGCGGCGCTGGCCGTGTCGGCGACCGTGGTGGACGTCAGCCCCTTCTCGACGAACGGCGCACTCGTTCTCGCCGCGGCGCCGGACGTCGACCGGGAACGCTTCTTCAAGCAGCTGATGGTCTACGGCGGGGTCGTCGTCGCAGTGGTGCCCGCCGCGGCGTGGCTCGTCCTGGTGGTGCCGGGATTCGGGTGACTCCCGGCAGACCGCCGCCCGCGGCTCTCCCCTTTCCGCCGTTCCGTCGATCGGAGTACGACGCGTGAATGCCCCCACGGCACTGTTCCCCGCACTCGCCGAGCGCAGTGCGCGGCCCGCCCTGCGGTTCGGGGACCGCACCCTGTCGTACGAGGAACTCGCGGCGTCGGCCGGCTGCCTCGCCGCGACCCTGGGTACGGCTCGCCGGGTCGCCGTATGGGCGACGCCGACCCTGGAGACCGCCGTCGGCGTGGTGGCGGCCCTCCTCGCCGGAGTGCCCGCGGTGCCGCTCAATCCACGGACCGGCGAGCGGGAACTGGCACACATCGTGGCCGACAGCGCGCCGTCGCTGGTCCTGGCCGCAGCGGGCGACGCACTCCCCGCCGCGCTGGACGGACTGCCTCGCGAGAACGTCGACGCGAACGCGGGGCCGGCGGGCGCGCTTCCCGTCGAACCCGGCCCGGGCCACCCCGCCCTGATCGTCTACACCTCCGGCACCACCGGCCCGCCCAAGGGCGCCGTCCTGCCGCGGCGGGCCCTGACCAGCACGCTGGACGCCCTCCGGGACGCCTGGGAGTGGGAGGCCGACGACGTACTGGTCCACGCGCTGCCGCTGTTCCACGTGCACGGGCTCATCCTCGGCATCCTCGGGCCTCTGCGACGCGGGGGATCGGTGCGCCACCTCGGCCGGTTCAGCACCGAGGGTGTGGCACGGGAGCTGAGCGCCGGGGCCACGATGCTGTTCGGTGTCCCGACCATGTACCACCGCATCGCCGAGGCCCTCTCCGCGGGGCCGGGTGACGCCGCGCTGGCCCGAGCGCTGTCCGGTGCGCGCCTGCTCGTGTCGGGATCGGCGGCGCTTCCGGCACGCGACCACGAGCGGATCGCGGAGGCGACAGGCCGGACCGTCATCGAGCGGTACGGGATGACGGAGACCCTGATGAACACCAGCGTGCGCGCGGACGGCGAGCCTCGGGCCGGAACCGTCGGAGTGCCCTTGCGCGGCGTCGAGTTGCGGGTCGTCGACGAGGAGGGCGAACCGGCCGGCACGGGTCCGGACGTCGTGGGCGAGATCCAGGTGCGGGGCCCGAACCTCTTCACCGAGTACCTCAACCGGCCCGAAGCCACCACCGAGGCGTTCACCGGGGACGGGTGGTTCCGCACCGGGGACATGGCGGTGCTCGATCCGGACGGCTACGTCCGCATCGTCGGCCGCAAGGCGACCGACCTCATCAAGAGCGGCGGCTACAAGATCGGCGCGGGCGAGATCGAGAACGCGCTGATGGAGTACCCCGGAGTGAGGGACGCGGCTGTGACGGGGGAGCCGGACGCCGACCTCGGCGAGCGGATCGTGGCGTGGATCGTACCGGAGGACCCCCAGCACTGCCCTGGCGTAACCGAGTTGGCCGACCACGTCGCTGCTCAGCTCGCCCCGCACAAGCGTCCGCGGACCGTGCGGTACCTCTCCGAGCTGCCCCGTAACGACCTCGGCAAGATCATGAAGCGGGCTCTTCGCGCCTGAGGATTCGGAACGGACCGGCGTAGGCGCACGGCCCCTGAACCTCCCGTCGGAGCGCGGCCGGAGGACCCCAGCACGGAAACCCTTCCCCTCTCCCCATGGAAAGGCAAGCCGTTGATCCGATCCCTCCTCGCCGGAGCCCGCCGCCTCCGGATACCGCAGGCGAGACGCACGTCGATCGCGTTGGCCGCCGCGATGTCGGCGGCAGCCCTCGCCGTCTCCGCACCGACGACCGACGCCGCGGGTGACACCGCGTCCGGCCAACGGTCCGGCTCGCGTGGCTGGTTCACGTCCTGGTCGAACTCACAGCACGACCTCGCCCCCACGCCCTTGCGTGACCAGACCGTTCGCATGGTCAGCCACCTCAGCCAGGGGGGCGACGCGCTCCGCATCCGGATCCAGAACACATTCGGCACGACCCCCCTCACCGTGGACGCCGCCACCGTGGGACTCACCGACGGCGGGAGCGCCGCCACACAGGGGCGCCCCCGGCCCGTCACCTTCGACGGCCGGCCGGAGGCAGTCATCCCGGCCGGCGGCGAGCTCTGGAGTGACGCCACCGTCCTGACGACCCACGCCCAGGCGGATGTCGCGGTCTCCTTGTCCGTCTCCGGCACCGTCGTCCCGGGCCGGCACGGGACCGCGTTCCGTACCAACTACCTGACCGCGCCCGGCACCGGGGACCACACCCGCGACACGAGTCCCGCCGCCTACACGGAGACGACCGGGTCCACCTATCTGGTCACCGCCGTGGACGTACACAACCCGCGCCTGAAGGGCAGCCTCGTCGCCTACGGCAGCTCCGTGGTCGACGGGGTCGGATCCACCGACTGCGGCCCCGGCTGCACACAGCCCGGCGCCAACCGCCGATGGACCGACGACCTCGCACGGCGGATCACCACGGAGCTGCCCCCCACGGGCCGGCTCGCGGTGGCGAACGCCGGTGTCAACGGCACCACCAGCGCTCCCGACTGCCCGAAGCTCGCCGAACCCCTGCGCGGTCTGGACGCGGGGGCGCGCCTGCAGAGGGACGTCCTGGCCCTGCACGGAGTCACCGGGGTCCTCTACTACTACGGCACCAACGACCTGCCCGCCGGATGCGACGCCGAGCAGGTGCTGGCGAGCTACCGCGACACCTTCCGACGGCTGCACGCGGCCGGCATCAAGGTGTACGTCACTCCTGTGACCCCCCGTCCGGGCTACACCGACGACCACAACAGGGTCCGCCACACCGTCAACTCGTTCGTCCTGAACCGGAACGACTGCAGTGGCACCTGCGACGGCATCATGGGCTTCGACCAGGTTCTGAAGGACCCGTTGAAGCCGAACGCCATCAACCCGCCCTACGACACCGGCGACGGTGTCCACGTGAACATATCCGGACAGCAGGCCCTGGCCGACACACTCTCGCTGCCGATGCTCGCGGTCTCGTCCCGACGATGACGACGTCGGCGAAGGGGCTGGTCCGCGACGTGTGAGCACCTCGTGCGGGACAGCAGCCGGAGGACCGCCGGCGGCTGTCCCGTCGGGAGTGTGGGCTCCCCGCAGGGCCGGGGATTAGGTTGTCGGGAGACTCTCCGGGCAGCCGGACTCGTGATGGGGGCGAGCATGACCATGCAAAAGGGAACCAATGTCGCGGTGCCGGCTCAGGCCGTGCGGGTCGAGCTGGGCTGGCGTACATCACCCGGGACACCGGACGTGGATGCCTCGGCGCTCCTTCTGGTGTCGGGAAAGGTACGCAGCGACGCGGACTTCGTCTTCTACAACCAGCCGGCGCACGGGTCCGGTGGGGTGCGCCACGAAGGCAAGCGGACGTCCGGGGGCGCCGTCACGGACAGCCTCGTCGTGGACTTCGCGCGGATGGAGCCGGCGATCGACCGTGTCGTGATCGCGGCGTCGGCGGACGGCGGAACCTTCGGACGGGTGGCCGGCCTCTACGTGAGGATCGTGAACACGGTCGACAACTCGGAGATCGCGCGCTTCGAGAGCGCCGACGCGACCGTCGAGACCGCGTTCATCCTCGGTGAGCTCTACCTCCGCCAGGGCGCCTGGAAGTTCAGGGCCGTGGGACAGGGATACGACACCGGACTCGCGGGCCTCGCCACGGATTTCGGCATCTCCGTCGACGAACCGCAGCAGTCGCCGCCGCCCCGGCAGCCGCAGAGCGCTCCGCAGCCGCCCGCGCGCCCGGCCGCACCCGCGGCCGCCCCGACGCCTCCGCCCGCCCCGCCCGTCGTGCAGGCCGTGCGGCTGACCAAGGTCACGCTGACCAAGGAAGTCCCCACGGTGTCGCTGTCGAAACAGGGCGGCACCTCCGGAGCGCTGCGCGTCAATCTCAACTGGGAGGTGCGCAAGCAGTTCAAGGGCTGGGGCGCGAAACTCGGCAGGGCCGTCGCCATGCACGCGGACCTGGACCTCGATCTCTGCGCACTGTACGAGCTCACGGACGGCAGCAAGGGAGTCGTGCAGGCGTTGGGAAACGCCTACGGCTCTCTCCGGCAGCCGCCCTACATCCACCTCGACGGGGACGACCGCACGGGCGCCGACTCGTCCGGCGAGAACCTCACGGTCAACCTCGACCACAAGGACCGGCTGCGCCGTGTCCTGATCTTCGTCACGATCTACGAAGGCGCCCGGAGCTTCGCCGACCTGCATGCCACCGTCACGCTCCAGCCGCAGAACGGGGCGGCGATCGACTTCTCCCTCGACGAATGCACCGTGCCTTCCACGGTGTGCGCGCTCGCGCTGATCACCAGCACCGGGGGAGACCTCACCGTGCAGCGCGAGGCCCGCTATCTCGTCCCCCAGCGCGGGGTCAGCCCCCAGCGGACCATCGACGCCGCCTACGGGTGGGGCATGAACTGGACACCCGGGCGCAAGTGACCCGCCGGGCTCAGGGCTCCGGCGCGGCCTCGGGGCGGGCGTACGTACGCCCCTTCCAGGCCGCGCCGAGCCCCCGGTAGTGCTGCACCGCGGAGTCCACCGTCATCAGGAGATAGAGGACCGCGGTGAAGGGCAGCAGCGGTGCCAGCCACAGCGACTGCCGGTAGTACCCGAGCATGGGCATGTACGTCCCCGCCATCACCGCCCAGGCCGCCCCGCCGGCCGCCGCTGCCACCGGATCGCCTGTCAGCAGCCCCGCCACCAGCGTGACGGGCGGCGCGACGTAGACCAGGCCCAGGCCGAGGACCGTGCCCGCGAGCAGTGTGGGGCTGTGCCGCAGCTGAGCGTACGCACTCCGCGCGACCATGTGCCACAGGTCCGCCAGCCGAGGGTAGGGCCTCACACTGTCCACCCGGTCGGCGAGTCCGAGCCAGATGCGGCCGCCGCTGCGCCGCACGGCGCGCGCCAGCGACACGTCGTCGATCACCGCCGAACGGATGGACTCCGGGAGCCGCGCGCGCTCGACGGCTCCGGCCCGCAGCAGTACGCATCCGCCCGCCGCCGCGGCCGTGCGCGACCCCTTGCCGTTCACTCGGCGGAACGGGTAGAGCTGCCCGAAGAAGTAGACGAAGGCCGGCACGACCAGCCGCTCCCAGGTGCTCGCCACCCGCAGCCTGGCCATCTGCGAGACAAGGTCGAAACCGCCCGCGCCCTCGTTCCCGGCCGCGGCGACGAGTTCCCGCAGGCTGTCCGGCTCATGAGCGATGTCGGCGTCCGTCAGGAGCAGGAACTCGGGCTTACGCTGCCGGGCCAGCTCCATCCCGTGCCGCAGGGCCCACAGCTTGCCCGTCCATCCCGGTTCCGGCTCACCGGGCGTCACCACGGTCAGCGGCAGCCCGCCGTACCGCTCGGACAGCGCGCGGGCGAGCCCGCCCGTGCCGTCGCCGCTGCAGTCGTCGACCAGGATGACCTCCGCGTCACCCGGATAGTCCTGGGCGAGCAGGGACGGCAGACTCATCGGCAGGACCTCGGCCTCGTCCCTCGCGGGTACGACCACGGCCACCGAGGGCCAGCGCGTCGGGTCCCCGCGCAAGGGCAGCCGCTGGTCGGTCCGCCAGAAGAAGCCCTGGCCGAGCAACAGCCACATCCACACGATCAGCGAACCCACGGCGATCCAGGCAACGGCGCTCATCCGTCGAAGTGTGCCCCACTCCGGCGGTGCCGCAAGGGCTGTCGACTATGGTGACCGGGTGAAGATCGCACTCATGGACTCGGGAATCGGCCTGCTCGCGGCAGCGGCCGCGGTACGCCGGCTGCGGCCCGACGCCGATCTGGTGGTGTCGTCGGATCCCGGGTCGATGCCCTGGGGGCCCCGTACGCCCGAGGACGTGACCCGGCGCGCGCTCGCCGTGGCCCGCGCCGCGGCGGACCACCGGCCGGACGCCCTGATCGTCGCGTGCAACACCGCGTCCGTCCACGCCCTGCCCGCCCTGCGGGCCGAACTGGAGCCCGGACTGCCGGTCATCGGCACGGTGCCCGCGATCAAGCCGGCCGCCGCGGGCGGCGGCCCCTTCGCGATCTGGGCCACGCCGGCGACCACCGGGAGCCCCTACCAGCGTGGGCTGATCAATGAATTCGCCCGCTCCGTGGACGTGACCGAAGTGCCCTGCCCGGGTCTCGCCGACGCGGTGGAGCACGCCGACGAGGAGGCGATCGACCGCGCGGTGGCCGCCGCCGCCGCTCTCACCCCCGCAGGGGTGACGGACGTCGTCCTGGGCTGCACCCACTACGAACTGGTGGCCGAACGCATTCGCGCCGCTGTCGAGAGCAACCGGCCCGGCCGCGCACCCCTCGTGCTCCACGGCTCCGCCGACGCGGTGGCCGCCCAGGCGCTCCGCCGCGTCGGGGCGGTGCCCGCTCCGTCGGCCGAACCGGTCGGCACTCTCACCGTGCTGCTCGCCGGACACGCCGGCGACCTGCCCGAACCCGCTCTGGCCTACGCCGAGGGCCTGCTGCTCAAGGCCGTCACCCCCGCGCTCTGAGCGCGCCCGGCGCCCCGCCGGGACGCAGGCCCCCTCCCCGCGGCGCGGAACGTGGGTACGCTGCTGGGCATGACGGACCACCCCGGTAACACGTGGCACGGTTCGAGCCAGGCCCCGAGCACGGTCTGGACGGGACGGGCCACCAATCGCTTCCAGTGGCTGCTCGCGGCCATCGGCGCCGCATGTCTCGCGCTCGGCATCGAACTCGCGGTCGACTCGGCCTGGCACGGCGGGTTCGCCCCTCTGCTCATGTCCGTCATCGGCTGTGTCGCCGCAGGGCTTCTGATCCTCTTCGGGACCCTCGCCTTCGTCCACGTGGCCGTGAAGGTCGACGGCGACGCCCTCGAGGTGCGCTGCGGTCACGCCGGGCTTCCGAGGCGCCGGATCCTCCTCACGCATGTGGTGGGCGCGGACTTCGCACCCAAGGTCACTCCGCGCCAGTGGGGCGGCTGGGGCTACCGCTGGCGCCCCGAGCAGGGCACGGCCGTGGTCGTGCGCCGGGGGGAGGCACTGGTGCTCCGGCTGGGTGACGGCATGACCTTCACCGTCACTGTGGACGACGCGGAAGCCGCCGTACGTTTCATCCGGGACCGCCTGCACCTCCCCGCCCCCGGGAAGACCACGGGGAGCTGAGCCGCCGGGGTACGGGACGGCAGGAGCGGCTGCCGCCCTCACAGCCGCCCACCGTAGACTCCGGCAGGTGAGCGCCACCATCACCACCGCCGAACCGCCGCCCGCCCCCGTGTCCCGCAGCAGGAAGCTGTGGCCGCGGCTCGTCCGGCCTGCCGCCGCCGTGCTGTCCGGTGTGCTGCTCTACGCGAGCTTTCCGCCCCGGCCGCTCTGGTGGCTGGTGCTGCCCGGCTTCGCCCTGCTGGGGTGGGTCCTGACCGCACGGCGGCTGCGGGCGGCACTGGGCCTCGGCCTCCTCGCGGGCCTCGGCTTCATGCTGCCCCTGCTGCACTGGACGGGGGAGGAGGTCGGCCCCGTCCCCTGGCTGGCGCTCGCGCTGGCGGAGGCCCTCTTCATCGCCGTCGGCTGCGTCGGGATCGCCGCGGTCTCCCGGCTCCCGTACTGGCCCGTCTGGGCAGCGGGCGTGTGGACCCTGGACGAGGCGCTCCGCGCCCGTGTCCCGTTCGGCGGCTTCCCCTGGGGCAAGATCGCCTTCGGCCAGGCCGACAGCGCGTTCCTGCCGCTCGCGGCGGTGGGCGGGACCCCCCTGCTCACGTTCGCCGTCGTGCTGTGCGGCTTCGGGCTCCTGGAGGCCGCCCGGCAGTTCCGCCGCCATCGGGCCGACGGCACCGTGCCCCGCTCCGCGGTCGTCGCCGCGGCCGTCACCGTGGCCGCCCCGGTCGCCGCCGCCCTGGCAGCCCTCCCGCTCGTGGACGACTCGCCCGAGGACGGCACCGCCACGGTCGCGGCGGTCCAGGGCAACGTGCCGCGCCTCGGGCTCGACTTCAACTCCCAGCGCCGGGCCGTCCTGGACAACCACGCGGAGCGTACGGAACAGCTGGCGCGGGACGTGAAGGCCGGGAAGGTACCCCAGCCCGACTTCGTGCTGTGGCCGGAGAACTCGTCCGACCTCGACCCCTACCGCAACGCCGACGCCCGCGAGGCCATCGACCGGGCCGTGCGGGCCATCGGCGCCCCCACCGTCATCGGCGCCGTCCTCACCCCCGACACCGGACCGCTCCGCAACACCCTGATCGAGTGGGACCCGGAGAGCGGCCCTGTGGACACCTACGACAAGCGGCACATCCAGCCGTTCGGCGAGTACATGCCGATGAGGTCGGTGGCACGGATCTTCAGCAAGGACGTCGACCGGGTGCAGCGGGACTTCGGCCCCGGCAGCAAGGTCGGCGTGTTCGACCTGGCGGGCACGAAGGTCGGGCTCGTGACCTGTTACGAGGCCGCGTTCGACGACGCCGTACGCGACACCGTCAAGAACGGCGGACAGCTGATCGCCGTACCGAGCAACAACGCGACCTTCGGGCGGAGCGAGATGACCTACCAGCAGCTGGCGATGAGCCAGGTGCGGGCGGTCGAGCACGGGCGGTCCGTCGTCGTGCCCGTCACCAGCGGTGTCAGCGCGGTGATCCGGCCGGACGGGACGATCGTGGAGAAGACGAAGATGTTCACCCCGGACGCCCTGGTCGACGAGGTGCCGCTGCGGTCCTCACTCACCCCCGCCACTCGTCTGGGCACCCTGCCCGAGGGCGTCCTGGCGTTGCTCGCCGTCGCCGGTCTCGGCTGGGCGACAGCCCGTTCGGTGCGTGCGAGGAAGGTCCGGCAGGACGGGCCGGCCGGTCCGGAGGACGTTCCGGCCGCCACGTAGGCTCGGCCGCATGGCTACTCCAGACTTCATCCGCGACATCCGTGCCACCGCCGGCCACCAGCTGCTCCTGCTGCCGGGAGTCACCGCCGTCGTCTTCGACGACCAGGGCAGGGTGCTGCTCGGCCGGCGGTCGGACACCGGCAAGTGGTCGGTCATCGGCGGGATCGGCGAGCCGGGCGAGGAGCCCGCGGCGACAGCGGAGCGCGAGGTGTACGAGGAGACCGCGGTGCACTGCGTCGCGGAGCGGGTGGTGCTCACCCAGGCGCTGAAGCCGGTGCAGTACGCCAACGGAGACCGCTGCCAGTATGTCGACATCACCTTCCGGTGCCGGGCCACCGGCGGCGAGGCGCGGGTGAACGACGACGAGTCGCTGGAAGTCGCGTGGTTCGACGTCGACGCGCTGCCGCCGCTGAGCGAATTCTCGGTCTTCCGGATCAAGCAGTCCCTCACGGACGGCCCCACCTGGTTCGAGCGGACTCCCGAGGCCTGACGGGCCCGGCTCCCCGGCGGAGACGGGCCCTTCGGTACGGCCGGTTCAGACGCTACGGGCGTCGGCGGGCAGCGTCGCGGTGTCCGCGGCCTGCCGGCCGGCGTCCGGCTCGATGTCGGCGAGGTCCCGGCTCCTGGTCTCCTTCGCGCAGACGATCGCCAGCACGGTGAGGAGCGAGGCGGCGATGACGTACAACGAGATCGGCGTCGAGCTGCCGAAGTCGGCGAGCAGCGCCGTGGCGATGAGGGGCGCCGGGGCGCCCGCGGCGACCGAGGAGAACTGGGCGCCGATCGACGCGCCCGAGTAACGCATCCGCGTCGCGAACATCTCCGCGAAGAAGGCCGCCTGCGGCGCGTACATGGCGCCGTGGAAGATCAGTCCGACGGTGACCGCCAGCAGCAGACTCCCGAAGCTCCGGCTGTCGATCAGCGCGAAGAACGGGAACATCCACAGCGCCACACCGATGGCGCCGACCAGATAGACGGGCCTGCGCCCCACCCGGTCGGACAGCGCCCCCCACAGCGGGATCACGGCGAAGTGCACGGCGGACGCGACGAGTACGGCGTTGAGCGCCGTCTGCTTGCTCAGGTCCGCGGATGTCGTCGCGTACACGAGGATGAACGCGGTGATCACGTAGTAGCTGATGTTCTCCGCCATCCGCGCGCCCATGGCGATCAGCACATCGCGCCAGTGATGCCGCAGAACCGCGACCAGAGGCATCTTCTCGGCGGGGGCGGCCGTAGCCTTCCGCTGCTCGGCCTGGGCCAGGGCCGCCTTGAAGACAGGCGATTCATCGACAGAGAGACGAATCCACAGACCCAGGATCACGAGCACCCCGGAGAGGAGGAAGGGTATCCGCCAGCCCCAGGCCTCGAAGGCGGACTCGGACATGAGCGCCGTGAGGGCGGAGAGCACCGCGGTCGCGAGCAACTGGCCCGCGGGCGCCCCCGTCTGAGGCCACGACGCCCAGAACCCCCGCCGTTTCGCGTCGCCGTGCTCCGACACGAGCAGCACGGCACCGCCCCACTCGCCGCCGAGGGCGAACCCCTGCACCAGCCGCAGGACGGTGAGCAGGACGGGTGCGGCGGAACCGATGGTGGCGTGCGTCGGCAGGAGCCCTATCGCGAAGGTCGCGCCGCCCATCATCAGGAGGCTCAGCACCAGCAGTTTCTTGCGCCCGAGCCGGTCGCCGTAGTGCCCGAACACCAGGGCCCCGATCGGGCGGGCGGCGAAGCCCACGGCGTAGGTGAGGAAGGAGAGGAGAGTACCGACGAGCGGGTCGGACCCGGGGAAGAACAGCTTGTTGAAGACCAGCGCGGCGGCGGAGCCGTAGAGGAAGAAGTCGTACCACTCCACCGTGGTCCCGACGAGGCTCGCGGCGACGATGCGGCGGAGGTTGGACGGCGGCGGGGGAGCGGTTGCTGGGGCGGCCATGGACACCACTTCCGGACAGTTGGCGGGGACGTTTCCGTGTCGCCATACCGTAGGAAGGGGCAGGTCAGGGGCGTATGTGGCGGGACACCATAGTTCGGGTGAACGGTGTGCGCGCGGACGCTACGCCGACCACGCGCTCACCACTCACCACGGGAACCTCTCCTCCTGGAACGGTGCGCACACGGCGACGGAGCGGTCGTCCGGCAGCACCTTGCGTGCGCTCGATGCCAGGCTGCCGCTGGTGTCGAGGTCGAGGACGACGTCCGGCCGGTGCCGCATGCCGCGATCCAGGACGGTGGGCAGCTCGACCCTGGTGACCAGGTTGTCCGAGATCTGGCGCGCGATGTCACCTCGGAAGCAGTAACGGCGGGCCCCCGCGGCCGAGTAGACGGGGATGCGCGCGGGCATGGGTTCGAACGGCCGGATCGCCTCGTAACCCTCTTCCGCGTACTCCCCGAGTCCGGGGTGGTGGGAGCCGAACGGCACAGGCACCAGCGCCGCGGGAACGTCCTGTCCGGCTGCCGCAGCCTGAATCGCGTCGACGCCGCTCCGGGGCGCGGTCACGACGACCGACCGGTCGTCGTTGACGAGAGCGGGAGCGGCATTCCGCACGCCGGACCGGTCGATGATCTCGTCCGCCACACGCGCGGAACAGGCGAGATGGACCATCCGGCCGGGGCACGACCTCTGGATGGGCGCGGCGGCGAGCGTCATCCGGGCCCCGTCGGACACGGTGAAGGCGCCGGCGGCGGTGAGGGCGGGGAGGTCCCCCAGACTGACCCCCACCACGGCTGCGGGTGGTCCGTACACTTGGCTCAGGGCTCGGTGGGCCGCCATGGCGGCAGTGAACATGGCCAGCTCGACCCTGCCGGCACGGGCCAGATCGGTCGTGGACGGCGGAGTAGGTCCCGTCAGTTCGGGTCCCAGCGGTTCCTGATCGTGTGCGACGGCCACCGGGTCGGTCTGGCCGGCCACCTCGTCGAACGCGTCCCGCAGGAGGCGGCTACGGCTCAGGGCGGCGGTCAGTGATGTCACGGAAAACGTGCCCTGACCGGGGAACAGATGCATGTTCGCGTGGTTTCCCTGATGGTGGTTCATGAGGTCTCCCTGACGTGCGGCGGCCCGGGAGGGCCGGGTGCGACGGTGGGGCTCGGCTCCTGCTGGTTGACCAATGGGGTGAGAAGGTCACCCGCGGGGTCCACGTCCACGTCCAGGCCGTTGGCCAGCCCGGCCAGCATCGTGTAGTACCCGGTGAGAGCGATGAGTTCGACGATCTCCTGGTCGCTGTACTGTTCCTGGAGGGATTTCAGCGTCGCCGGCTCCAGCGTGTGGCCGGTCAGCAATTCCGTCACCGCTGTCAGAGCGGTCCGTTGCTGCTCGGTGAAAAGGCCTTCGGTGATTTCTCCCGATGCGAGGACGTCCATCTGGTCTCCGGTCACTCCGACCGCCCGGGCGACCGGTGTGTGCTGGCTGCGTTCGTACCGGCAACCCGTGCGTGCAGCGACCGTAAGGACGGCCATCTCGCGCAATCGTGGACTCAATGCCGTGGAAGCGAGAATCGCCCTTCCGAGGCGCACCGCGGGATCGGTCAGCGGGGGCGCGTGATTGAGCATGCGGAACACGTTGAGCGGTGTCGGCAGCTCCTCCAGATTCGCGTCGGCCTGAGGTGAGGGGGGATAGGGAATTCCTGTCACGAGGACACCTTCCTTCCTGAGAGGGGCAGCCGCCCCTTCGTGGAAATGCGGTTGGTTCCGTCACGGGAAGGTGCCCCCGAGCCGGTGTACTACCTGGCCTCGCGGCGACCGATGTGTGAACGCGTTGAACGCCCGGCCCGGCCCCGGGGCCGGGATTCGCCGGTATCTTCCCGTCGATCAGGGGAAGCTGGGCTGAAGCAGGGCGTCGGCTCCTCGTGTGGGGATCCCAGGGCGATGGGCGACGTGCGTAGGAGAGGAAGCGCACGGATGGCGAGTAGGCGCGGGCCCAACAGAGACCTTCGGATGCTTCTGACCGAGGCGGCCTGGACCGCTTCGGCGCTTGCCCGCGCAGTGAACGCGGCGGGCGCGGAGGTCGGTATCGAGCTTTCCTACGACCGGACATCCGTGGCCCACTGGCTTTCCGGAACCCGTCCACGCCACCCTGTGCCTCAGCTCGTCGGGGAAGTGCTCTCCCGCAGACTGGGCCGGAGCGTCACAGCGGCCACTGCCGGGTTCCCGGAAAAGGGGAACTCACCCGCCGGTCCGCCCACGAAGGACGGTGCGGTCGCGCATCTCGCTCAACTGGCCGGCCTGGACGCCCACCCGTTGCAGCGGGCTCCGCTCCACCGGACGCCGTACAGGTCCGGTTTACGTCACATACCCGAGTGGCGTGATCCGGCACATCCTCCGGGCGGCAACACCGGCCCCCGGGCGGGGGCGAGGGTCGGCCGGCCGGAGGTCGACACGCTGAAACTGGCGGTCCTCGGTTTCACCACCGGGCTGGATCGGCACGGCGGCGGCTACGCCCGTACCGCACTCGGTGTCTACCTGGCCGACGACGTCGCCCCGTGGCTCCGAAGCCCGGCAAGCGAGTCGGTCCACCGCGAACTGCTCACGGAGTCGGCGCACTTGGTGTTCCTGCTCGCCCGCAAGTACGCGGACAGCGCCCTTCACGGAGTCGCTCAGCGCTACTTCGTCGCAGCGCTCGGGCTTGCGAACGAAGCTGACGACCGGACCACTTGGGCCGTGGTGCAGCGGGGGATGAGCTGTCAGGCTCTCCTCCTGGACCACCGCCGTGCCGCGCTGGCCCACGGGGAGCGCGCTTCTCTGGCCTTACCACCGTCAGCGCCGGCACCTGCACGGGCCTTCGTCACCGCCCAGCTCGCGGTCGCTCAGGCCGCGGTGGGGAACAGACGCGCGGCCTTGCGGGCCCTGGGCGAAGCCGAGCAGGCATCCGACGCAGACGCATCCGACACCGGCCCCTTCGCGAGCTACCCCGTTGCCGCACTCAAGTACCAGCAGGCGCAGACACTGCACCGGCTGGGGGACCTGCCGGGCGCGGTCGCGGCCTTGGACTCCTGCGCACTTCACCGGCCACCGGAAGACCGACGCGGGTGCGCACTCACACACGGGGCCCGGACGGGTCTGCTGATGAGTCAGGGGCATGTGGAAGAGGCGAGTGCGAGCTGGCGCGAATTCCTGCTGGCCAAGTCCGGTCTTCGGTCCGCCCAGGTGAGCCGCGTCGACCGCGAACTGCGGCGCCTGTTCCTCGCCTACCGTGCGCAGCCTGCCGTCCGCGCGCTGCTCGAGGAAGTGCGCACCGGCTTGGGCGACCCCTGACCGCCGAATCCCCGGCTGCGCACGGACCGGACCGGACCGGGTGAGTCTTCAACACATTCACGTATTCAGCGGCGCCCGTCGTGTTCCGTCCCAGGCGGACGGGTAACTCAGGTGTGAACGGGGGCACCGTTACGCGCCCGGGTGACCGGTGCCGACGGAGCTGATGCCTCGGCACCGAGTGGAGCAGGCGAAAAGGCGCAACCGGGCGGATCGAGTTGATGATGGGCCCATGAATGATCCCTTTGTCCTGGCGGAAATCATCAGCGCGCACAGAACCCGTGCGTTCATGGCGGCGGGTGAAGAGAGTGAGCTCGTTCATCGCGCGGCGTTCGTGGAAGAGCCGTCCGAGATTTCGTTCCCGTCCGTCAGGGATCCGCTCGGTGGCTTTCCTCAATGAGGTTCGGGAACCGGCACGGCCCGTGGGGATGACGCGTCGGGCAGGAAATAGACCGCGTGCAGAACGAGCGGAACCGCTGCCGGATTGACCCCCACGTGGGCGTTCTCCGGGCCCGACAACTCCACGAAGCAGGAACCGGCGCCGACGGTATCGGTGCTCCCGTCGGCATATGTGTGAGTGAGGGTACCTTCAGCGACCAGCACGAGGACCGGGCCCGGGTGGTAGTGCCAACCAGTGCTGCCGTGCGGAGGTATGACGGTCTTGCTGACAGTGACATGTGTGGCGTCCAGCGAGATTCCGCGAAGGGAACCGGCAACGACGGCCTGTGCGAGGTCGAGCGTGACCGGCTCGGGCTCGTTCCGGTCCGCCGGTGAACGGGAGGGGTCGTTCTCCATCCTCGGCTCCTTTCGGCGCCCGGAGTCCGTCCGCAGGACCCACTGCTCTCATCACGGTAAGCGAGGATCGTTCAGATGACATCCGACAGCTGCCCGATACCGGGCGGCAGTTCTGCCTCCCAGCCGCCCACGGTCGCCGAACTGCTCGTACGGGGCCTTCGCGCACTCGGCGTACGCCATGTCTTCGGCGTCCCGGGAGGGCCGCTCCTCTCCCTGTACGAGGCCGTGGACCGCGAGCCGGGCATACGCATGGTGCTGGCCAGGCACGAGGAAGGTGCCGGCTTCATGGCAGAGGGGACCGCACAGGCGACCGGTTGCCCAGGGGTGGTGTGCACCACCGCAGGGCCCGGCGCCCTGCACGCGTTGACCGCTGCGGCGAGCGCGACCAGCGACGGAGTGCCGATACTGGTCATCACGGCCCAGACAGGAACGTCGCTGGCGGGCCGTGGAAGCCTGCAGGACAGCAGCGGCGGCAACTGGTCCGTCGATACCGTCGCCGCCTTCCGCTCGGCCACCAAACTGTCGGCTCTCGTGCTCCACCCCGATCAGACACCCAGGCTGCTCGCCCATGCCATGCGGACCGCACGGGCAGGCCGCCCCGGGGCCGTGCACCTCTCGGTGCCGACCGACTTCCTCACGAAGTCTGTGTCGACCGATACGGGCTCCTGCATACGGACCCTGGAACGCTTGCGCTCCGCTTCTGTCACCGAGCCGGCTCAGGCTGCGGTGAGGCAGATGGCGGACCTGCTGGGGGAAGCCGGAAAGGGAGTGGTACTCGCAGGTCAGGGAGCCAAAATCGCCCGTGCCACGCAGCCTCTGACCCGCCTGGCCGAACGGCTGGGGTGGCCGGTCGCCACCACGATCAAGGGGAAGAGCGTCTTCCCGGAGGACCATCCTCTCTCCGCCGGCGTCTTCGGGTTCGCCGGCTCTCCACGGGCACATGAGGTGGTTCTCGACCCTGCCGTCGACACGCTCCTCGTGCTGGGCAGCGCGCTGGGTGAACTCTCCACCGCCAACTGGCACCCGGGACTGACGGCGGGCAGGCGCGTGTGCCGGGTCGACATCGACCCGCTGCGCATGGATGCGGGCTTCCCGGCGGACATCGAAGTCGTCGGCGACGCCGCCGCCACCCTGACCGCCGTGCTCGAAGTCCTGGGGACCGGGCGACCGCAGCACGGCCGGAGTCCGGAGAGGCCGACGTGGCAGCCGCAGCCTGCGGAACCGCACACAGGAGGAAGCGGACTGCGCGCCTCGGCCGTCGTCGCGTCGATGAGCAGGTTGTCACCGGCCGGGACACAGCTCTTCGTCGACAACGGCAACTGCCTGAGCTGGTTGGGCCAGTACTACGTCAGCCGGCCCCCCGGGGCAGTCCATGTCTCCCTGAACGTCGGCTCCATGGGCTACAGCGCCGGCGCCGCCGTGGGGGGCTCGCTCGCCGCTGCTGGACGCCCGGTCGTGGCGCTCACGGGTGACGCCGCGTACGCGATGAGCGGGATGGAGACCCACACGGCCTCGGAGGAAGGTCTGCCGGTGATCTGGGTCGTCCTGAACAACGGCGGCAACGCCATGGTCCAGAACGTCCAGGACGGCGTGTTCGGCCACTCCCACGGAGCCATGTACCGCACCCCGATGGATGCGGCCACCATCGGGCGAGGCCTGGGGGCCCACGGCGTGACGGTGCGTACCCTGCCGCGTTTCGAGGCGGAGCTGACGAGTGCCCTGAGTGCCACCGACGGCCCGACGGTGATCGACGTACGCGTCGACGCGTCCGAGGTGCCCTGGGCCCTGAAGGGCAGGATCGCCGCCCTGCGGGATGGCACCGAAGCGAGCTGAGCCGGCGTGACACAGGGCGGAGCGCCGGCCCCTACACGCCGGGATCCGCGCGCCGGATGGTGTTCTCCGTCTGCTCCGAGGCGTCGGAGGCATCGGTCGTGCTGCGCGCGCCCGGCCGGCGTGTGATTGGGCGGCGGCGATGCCGCCTCCGGGCACCGGAAGCGGCCCCGAGCGCGGTCGGACCGCGGGCTCACCGCGGCGGCGGTGCGCGGATCGGGTGATCGGTCGCCCCCGGCGGGGTAACGGCCGCCGCGATATCGGCCGCGGGATCCCGGGCACCCGCCGGGAGAGGCCGAGCGTCCGCGGCCGTCAGCCGGCCGGGCGGCCCCGTCCCCGTAGCCCGGACGGGCGGCCCGACCGGGGCGGTGTCACTCGCAGAACACCTGAACCTTGGCGTCGGGGTCGTCGACGTCGACGCTGACGTCGTCGAGATGCTCGATGAGGTCTTCGAGGTGCTGAGGTTTGAGCTCGCTGAGGTCGATCGGCACCCCTGCCTTGTCCAGCTCCGCGTTGACCTTGGTCAGTGCCTGCGGGGGGAGGAGGCTGGTGAGCCGGACCCCGGCGCGCAGCAGTTGCAGCGGGACCCGGATATTGACCCGGCTCCCACCCTCCTTGCCGGATTCGTCTGCCGCGTTCACGACCACGCGCAGGTACTTGGGCCGGGACTTCGGGCGGGACGCGGCTCCCGTCGGCGACTCGGGCTGCTCGCGCTCGAGGGCGCCGATCAGGCGCTCGGCCTCGTCCGCGGTGATCTTGCCCTCGGCCAGCATCTCCAGGATCTGGCGGCGTTGCTCGTTCATCTACTGCTCCTCCGACTCATCTGACGCTTACCATGACGGCCGTTCCGTCGTACTCGAGCTCGAACCGGGTGCCGGGCAGAGCCCGAACCAGCTGCCCCGCGCCGCGCAGTGCGCCTCCCGGGCTCACGCCGGTGGCGCGGCAGACGAACACTCCGGCCGCCACGGCGAGCAGCAGCAGCGGGGACAACGCCAGCAGGAGCGGCAGGACCGGGACGTGCAGCCGTCGCCATCGGCCGTCCCGACGGCGGCGGCGTACCGTCACCAACGGGATCACCGAGGCTTCTCCAGCTCGGCCAGCGCCTCCTGGGCGCTGATCTCCCCGCGTCGAAGCCGGTCGACGACGTCGGCGGCGCCGGTGGGCGCCGGGTCGGTGTCGACGAAGTCGAGGTGCTCCGCGATCCGCTTCAGCCGGGACTTGATCGTCGGGTAGCTCACCCCGAAGATCCGCTCCATCTCCTTGATCGAACCGTGCGACCGTACGAACGCGGCGACGAACACCTGGTCGTCGATGCCGAGCTGAGCAAGCTGCGGCGGCTCGAACTGCCCCTCGACCGCCACGCCGCTGCCCGTGAGGCGGACACGCTCGACCACGAACGGCTGTCCACGCGTCAGGTCCGTCAGTTCCTGCCAGTCCACCCTCGGCCCCTCACTCTTGGTGACTTTCGCTCTTTATTTTTAGCTTGAGTTTTTTAAGTTATCAACGAAGAAAAATTGATTTTTCTGATCTGCGCCTCGAAGTTCGTCCGGATTCCTGTCGGGGGAGCAGCAACGGGGTCGCCAGCACGAGTACACCGGCCAGGCCGATGGCTGTGCGAGGGCCGAGCAGGCTGCCCAGCACTCCCCAGAGGGCCGTCAGGAGCGCGGCCGAAGCCTTGGTCGTCACCGCCCAGGCGGACAGGGTGCGGGTGACCCGGTCGGTGGCGGTGCGCTCCAGGCGGCAGGTGGCGTGGACGGGGTTGAAGACGGCGCAGCAGAAGATGAGCCCGAGCTCGACCCCCATCACCAGCAGCAGCCCGCCGGTGCCCGGCCCCAGGAAGGCCAGGCCGACGGGCCAGACCGCCCGCAGCGTCCCCGACACGACCAGGACCTGATGCTGCCCGAACCGGGTGGCCAGCGGCCGGGCAAGCCGTGAACCGAGCAGGCCGCCGACCGCGGGAGCGGCGAACGCGAGGCCGTACTGCCACGGTGCGAACCCCAGCCGGCCGAGCATGAGAACGGCGAGCAGCGGCTGGGTGGCCATCACCAGGCCGTTGAACAAGGCGGTGTTGAAGAACAGGGCACGCAGTGTCGCGTCCGCGAGGATGTACCGCCAGCCGTCGAGCAGGTCCCCTGCCCGCATACGGGCGGCCTCCCGTCGTCCGGGCAGCGGCTCCTGCCCACCCGTCGCGCGGATGCCCAGGGCCGAGAGCAGATAGCTGACCGCGTCGGCCACCAGCGTGGCCACGGGACCGAGGAGCCCGGTCAACCCGCCGCCCAGCGGCGGTCCGATGATCGTGGTCGTCCAGTTCGTGGACTCGAACCGGGCGTTGGCGATCAGCAGGTCCTCGGGCGGCAGAAGCGTCTTCAGATACGCGCCCGAGGCGGCGCGGAAGGTGATGTCCGCTGCCGAGACGACGACGGTGACCAGCAGGAGCTGAACGAAGGTGAGCGCGCCCAGCGCGAACGCGGCGGGGACCGTCAGCAGCGCCGCGAACCGGATCAGGTCCATCGTGATCAGCACCGGCCGCTTGCGGCGGAACTCCACCCACGGGCCGAGCGGCACCGCGACCGCCGCGCCCACCGCCGCCCCCACGGAGGACAG
This sequence comes from Streptomyces sp. NBC_01166, assembly GCF_045039765.1. Classification (NCBI taxonomy): domain Bacteria; kingdom Bacillati; phylum Actinomycetota; class Actinomycetes; order Kitasatosporales; family Streptomycetaceae; genus Streptomyces; species Streptomyces sp. NBC_01166. Next base: position 839,322 of record NZ_CP108613.1, on the reverse strand, counting down.
GGCCGCGACCTCGGCCGGTCCGGCGTGCAGCACCTGGACGGCGATCAGCGGAAACGCGCCGAAGGCGAGCCACGTGCCGAGCGCGCTGGTTCCGTACGCTCCCCAGAGCCACCCGAACCGTCGGCCCAGTCGGTGCCCGCTCCCCATGCCCGGCCCCTCGCCCCTCACCCGTACAACCGATCCGCGATCGGCATCATCAAAGCGAGCCCTGTGACCGGGGGTCAAACAACCACAGGGCCGAAATCCACAACCAACAGTTGTGGCCGTAGAGTGCCGGGCATGGACCTCGACGCCGTCCGGACCTTCGTCGCCGCCGCCGACGCGGGGCAGTTCCAGGAGGCCGCCACCGAGCTGGCGGTCACCCAGCAGGCCGTCTCCAAACGCATCGCCGCGCTGGAGCGAACCCTCGGCGTGCGACTGTTCACCCGCACCGCGCGCGGAGCCGGGCTCACTATCGACGGGCAGGCGTTCCTGCCCCATGCACGCGAGCTGCTGCGCGTCGCCGAGCGCGCCGTCGCGTCCGTGCACACCGGCAGCCGTCCGCTCCGCGTCGACGTGATCAACTCGCGTGGTGGGGTATCGGGCCTGATGCGCGACTTCCACCGGGCGCACCCCGAGATCGACCTCGACGTGGTGATGCTGTTCGAAATCGAGACGGCCGTAGCCGCCATCCGGTCCGGTGCGATCGACGCGTCCTTCCGGGCCGTCGCCGTGCCCGGTCGGCCCCTCCCGGAGGACATCGAGTCCGTCCGGGTGCTCGACGAGCCGCTCGAACTTCTCACGGGCCCCGCCCACGCGCTGGCGGGCGCCCGGTCCGTGACCGTCGCCCAGCTCGCCGGGCACCGTATCTGGATGCCCGGCATCGTGCCCGGAACGGAGTGGGCCGCGTACTACGACGACCTCGTCGCCGCGTTCGGCCTCACCATCGAGGCGACCGGCCCCAACTTCGGCTCCGACGCCCTCCTGGACACCGTCGCCGACACACCGGCCCTGGCCACCTTCATGGGAGGGCGGACGCGCCTCGTCTGGCCCGCCGGCCACGGCCTGCGCCGCATCCCGGTGACCGGCCCGACGCCCGTGTACCCGCACTCACTCCTCTGGCACCGCGACAACCCCCACCCGGCGCTGGCCACCCTCCGAGCTCACCTCGCCTCCGGCGCTACCGGCGCCGGTGCCGCCGGAACCTGGGCGCCGGACTGGGTGCTTCCCCGCTGAACGCCGCCGCGTGGTGAGGCCGACGAGCCCGACCGCCCGACGTGCCCGACCGCCCGGCGTGTCCTGCCGCCGCGCTCGCATGCAGGTTTGGCCGTCGAGTTCATCAAGCGTTCTCTCCGGGCCTGACGCGCAAGGGTGCCGAATTGACGGCACGTGCGACCTCTGCGGGACCGGGCGGCAGTCCGACCACGACCACGATTCTAATACCGGTATAGTTTGACCGGTATAGTTGTTGGTTCCGTGAGGAAAGTGGCACATGATCGAGATCCTGAACCCCGCCCTGCTGGCCCGGGCAAAAGACACAGGCGCCCTGGTCGCAGGCATCCTGCAGACACTGAAGAGCCGGAGCACGGTCGGCACGAATCTCCTGGACATCGACCGGTGGACCAAGGCGATGATCGCCGAGGCGGGGGCGCAATCCTGCTACGTCGACTATGCGCCGTCCTTCGGGCGAGGCCCGTTCGGCCACTACATCTGCACGGCCGTCAACGATGCCGTGCTCCACGGTCGGCCCCACGACTACACACTCGCCGACGGGGATCTGCTGACGCTGGACCTGGCCGTCTCCAAGCGAGGAATCGCCGCGGACGCCGCCATCAGCTTCGTCGTGGGCGATGCGCAGCCCTCGGAGAGCATCGCGATGATCAAGGCGACCGAGCGCGCGCTGGCCGCAGGGATCGCCGCCGCCGGGCCCGGAGCTCGTATCGGCGACATCTCCCACGCCATCGGCACGGTCCTCGGCCAGGCCGGGTACGAGATCAACACCGAATTCGGAGGGCATGGCATCGGGTCGACGATGCACCAGGACCCCCACGTGGCGAACACCGGCCGGCCCGGCCGTGGATACAAACTGCGCCCCGGACTGCTGCTGGCGCTGGAGCCGTGGGTCATGGCGGACACCGCGAAACTCGTCACCGACGCCGACGGGTGGACGCTCCGAAGCGCGACGGGTTGCCGGACGGCGCACAGCGAGCACACGATCGCCATCACCGAGGACGGAGCCGAGATCCTCACCTTGCCCGAGTCGTCGCAGCCGTAAGCCTGAAGTCCCGGCGCTCCTCCTCCCGTTGCGTTGAGCAGGCGCAGCAGCGAAGGGACCCGCACCACTCGTCGAGATGACCGTCGCCCCGCGTTCCGTCCTGCGGTTCCCGGCTCCCGGCCCCCGGCGAGATGGTGCCGGCCGGGGGCACGGTCGAGGAGCTCCTCGTCGCCGGCGTGTGGGGGCGAGTCCCAGCTGTGCCGGATCGCGCATCCCACCCTGTCGCTCACTCCCCGGGGATCAACCGCGCGGGCACCCCGGTGAGCCGTCGTCGTACGCCCGAGGCCGTGACCCGGCGCGGGGTCACGGCCTCGGCCGTACGGTTTGTCCATGGGTCAGGCGTACGGGGATCCGTCGACGGGCTGTTCAGGGACCGGGCCGCCGGGCCGGAACCGCTCGACACCGACGATGTGCCGCACCTTGAGCGGGCGGACGATCACGGCGACCCGCTGCTCCTCCGGCATGAGCCACTCGAACCGCTCGCTGCCCAGGTACTTCTGTGCCAGCCGGTCCATCCGTGTGTGCGCCTCCTCGCCCTCGATGAAGCGGGCCACCTCACCGCTGATCTGTACGCGGTCGAAGGGATCGGCGGCGTCCGCGTGGGAGAGGTAGACGCGCGGGTCGCGGCGCAGGTTCTCCTCCTTCACCCGGCCCACCGAGGTGTTGAACGTCAGCTCGCCCTCGCCCTCCAGGTCCACCCACATCGGGCTGACCTGCGGCGCACCGTCGGCTGACACGGTGCCGACGTACCAGATGTGGGGAGCCTGCAGCCGGGCGCGGACGGCTTCGTCGAAGATCGCAGTCATCCTTCGAGGCTACCAACCATGATCGGCAGGACGGTTCCGGGGAAGCGCGGCTCCGATGAGGGACCGGCCCACGCCGGTCCAACGGGAGCTTCGTGCCGGTCGCCGGTCGCCGGTTGCTCAAGATCAACCGGCTTGACCGCGCGGGGCTCTGATGGCAGGTCACGACCGGCGGAATCACGTGGTGGGAGGGCCGCATCACAGCGATCCGCACTGTGTATTCTGCCCCAAGGAACTTGAAGTTAGGTTAGCCTCGCCTAGGTTCGGACGGGGCTGGTGCCCCGGTCGGGCGTGCGCGTACGTCGCCCCCGCGATGGGGCGTCGTGACCACCATCGCCGGCGCTTACCCCGCAGCCGGTGTCCATCCCCTCAGGAGTCATCCCATGAACCAGCAGACCTTGACGCCCGAGCGCGTTCGTGCCGACGTCGCGGAACTGATCGGCTGCGACCCCGCCGAGATCGAGCTCGACGACAACCTGAACGACCTGGGGCTCGACTCGGTGCGGACGATGGTCCTGATCGAGCGCTGGCGCGGAGCGGGGGCGGACACGCTGGAGTACCCAGACCTGGCCGAACAGCCCGAACTGGGACACTGGACGGAGCTCCTGACGGGTGGCGCCGCATGAGCCTGGCCGACCACCGGGCCCGTCACCTGGACCGGATCGCAGAAGTCCGTGCGGGCCTCCACGCCGAGAAGGTGGGCTACCCGATCGGCGTCCGGGAGACCGAGGTCGTACGGACCGTCATGGTCGGGGCCGGTCTGCTGCGGGTGACCCTCGGCGGGAAGGGCACCGAGGGGTTCGAGGCCCATGCGCCGGACGAACACGTGAAACTGCTCTTCCCGGACTCGGACGGCACCCTGCGACTGCCGGAGCCGAACGGGACGATGCTGCGTTGGGCGGGATCGGTGCTCCGCTCGCGTCAGTACACGGTGCGGCGTTACGACCCGGTCTCCGGTGAGATCGATATCGACATCGCCCTCCACGACGGCGGTCTCGCCTCCGACTGGGCGCGCGAGGCCCGGCCCGGCGCCGTGATGCATCTGGCGGGTCCGCCCGGCGGGCTGATCGTCCCGCACTCCTACGACCGGTACCTGCTCGCGGGCGACATCACGGCCCTCCCCGCCATCGCGCGCCGGCTGGAGGAGCTGCCCAGGAGTGCGAAGGGCTGGGCGTTCGTCGAAGTCCCTGACGCCGCAGAGCAGATCGAGCTCTTCGCGCCCGAGGGCGTCGAGGTGCGCTGGCTGCACCGCGACGACCGGTCGGCGGCGGCCGACGAGGCGTTCGTACGGGCCGTGACCTCGGTGACCGTGCCCGAGGGTGAGCGGGTGTACGTGTGGGTCGCGGGCGAGGCGGGGCAGATCAAGCCCCTGCGCCGCTGGGTCCGCGACGAGTTGCGTCTGGGCAAGGCCGACCACGACATCACCGGTTACTGGAAGCGCGGGGTCGCCGACTTCGACGAGGACGACCACTGACCGACGGGCAGGTCGGGAAGCGGACTTGATGCCGCTCCTGGGTGTCTTGACGTGAATTTTTGAACTAAGGTAAGCCTTACCTAAATTTCGAGGAGCATCGCATGTCCATACGCAGAACCTCCGGCCTCGTCGGCGCCGTGTCGCTGGCCTTGATCCTGGCCGGATGCGGGTCCTCGTCGGAGGGTGAGGGCGGGTCGGACGCCTCAGGGGAGGCCAAGACCCGGGTGTTCGCCGCGGACAACGGGAAGATCACCATTCCGGCGGACCCGAAGCGTGTGGTGGCCACCGGCTATGCCGTGCCCGCCCTGATCGAGGCCGACGCGCCGCTCGTCGGGATCTCGTCGTGGAAGCGCGGCGAGCCGATGATGAGCAAGGAGGACCTCGCCGAGTACAAGAAGCTCACCAAGGTGGCGGGTGAGCAGGCGGCCGAGACCAACTACGAGGCCATCGCCGAGGCCGAGCCCGACCTGATCGTCATCGGTGTGCCCGCCCCCGTGCTCGGCGACATCGACGTCAAGCGGCTGGAGACCATCGCCCCCGTCGTGGCCATCGGCCCGACCCTGCCCTCCGCCTGGCGTGACCTGTCCCGCAAGCAGGCCGACGCGGCCGGCGCCCTCGACAAGTTCGACGCCGGTCAGAAGGCGTACGAGGCCAAGGCCGCCGAGCTGGCGACGAAGTACAAGGACGTGCTGCCCCAGCTCAAGCTGGGCCACGTCGGAGCGTACGGCGAGGTGGCCAAGGGCAACTTCCATCGCGAGTTCGACGGCTCGTGGGGGACCAACATCGCCCAGGACATCGGCGCGAAGTACTACGGCAAGGTCAAGAAGCCCGGCAAGGGATCGAGCGCGGTCAGCGAGTACCCCTCCCTCGAGGAGCTTCCGGCGTCGCTCGCCGAGGCCGACGCCATCACGTACTCCGTCAACGCCGACGGCACCGTCTCCGAAGCGGTCCAGTACGTCCTCGACTCCAAGCTGTGGAAGAACCTGCCCGCCGTCAAGGCCGGCAAGACCTTCCCGCTCCGCTACACCGAGGCCGCGACCTACGGGTCGGCCATGAACACCCTGGACGCGATCGACACGTCGTTCGCTCCGCTGCTGAAGTCGTGACCGCCGCGGGTCGCGCGTCGGGGCCGGCGGTGAAGACGCGGGCCGCCCTGCCGCAGATCGGCCTGCTCGTCGGGGGACTGGTGCTGCTGGCGGTCGTCGCCGTGCTCAGCATGGGCATAGGCGCCCGCCCGGTCCCGCCGGCCGAGGTCGTCCGCGCATTGCTGGACTACCAGGGCACCGACGACCACGTGATCGTGCGTGACGTCCGAGGGCCCCGCTCACTGCTCGCCGTCGCGGTGGGCGCCGCCCTCGCGGTGTCGGGCGCGCTGATCCAGACGCTGGCCCGCAACCCGCTGGCCGAGCCCGGCATCCTCGGGGTCACCGCGGGTGCCGGGTTCACCATCACCGTCGGCTCGGCGCTCGGACTGGCCGCCGGGCAGGCGGGCCAGCTCGGCTTCGCCGTGATCGGATCCGTGCTCGCGGCGCTCCTGGTGGCCGCCGTGGGGCGCCGCTCGCCGCTCCGTCTCGTACTCACCGGAGTGGCCCTGACAGCGGTGCTGAGCGGTGTCGCGCTCGGCCTGCGGCTGATGCTCCCGGATGTCTTCGACATGTACCGGTTCTGGTCGGTCGGATCGCTGGCGGCCCGCGAACAGGCGCCGCTCGCACTCCCGTTGGCCGCGATCGTGGTCTGTCTGTGCGGCGCGCTGCTGCTGAGCAGGGCGCTCAACGCCCTGGCGCTCGGCGAGAGCGTGGCGCACACCCTGGGCGCGGGAGTGGGCCGGGTGCGGGCAGCCGCGCTCGTGCTCATCACCGTGCTCTGCGCAGCGGCTACGGCGGTGGCCGGGCCGATCCTGTTCGTCGGGCTGATCGTGCCGCACCTGGTACGCAAGCCGGCGGCGGGCTCGGTGCCCTGGCTGATCCTCTACTCGATGGTGCTGGGTCCCGTCCTGCTGGTGGCCGCCGACATCGGCTCCCGGCTGCTGCTGCCGACCGGCGAGGTGCCCGTGGGCATCGTGACCGCGTTCCTCGGCGGCCCCATGCTGATCTGGGCCGTCCGGCGCTACGGGGCGGGGTCACTGTGAACACACTCGGACTGAGAATCGAACGCCGTACGACCGTACTCGTGTCGGTCATGGCCGCCCTGATGCTGGGCCTCGGACTGCTCGGGCTCTGCTACGGCGCCTCCTGGGCGTCCCCGGGCAAGGTGTTCGCGGTACTGACCGGGGCGGAACACTCCGTGGTGATCTCGGACTGGCGGCTCCCGCGCGTGCTGGCCGGGCTCGTCTTCGGCGCCGCACTCGGTGTGGCGGGGGCGATCTTCCAGAACCTCACCCGCAACCCGATGGGCAGCCCGGACGTGATCGGCCTCGACGCCGGCGCCTACACCGGTGCCCTCGTCGCCATCACCGTGCTCTCGGGCACGTCCTTGCAGCTGGCCGCCGGCTCCGTGCTCGGCGGACTGCTCGTCGCGGCGGCGATCTACCTGCTGGCCTACCAACGGGGCTTCTCCGGACTGCGGCTGGTGGTGATCGGCATCGCGGTCAACGCGATGGTGACGGCGATCAACTCGTGGATCGTGCTGCGCGCCGAGCTGGAGGTGGCCATCGCCGCAGTCGGCTGGAGCGCGGGTTCACTCAACGGCGTCGGGTGGGGCGACGTGCAGATCCCGTTCGCGGTGATCGCCGTACTGCTGATCCTGATGACCACGCGGGCGCACGCCATGCACCAGGCATCGCTCGGCGACGCGGTCGCGGCGACCACCGGGGTCGGACTCAACCGGCTCCGGCTGCTGATGGTGCTGGTCGGCGTCGGCTGCACGGCCACGGTGACCGCGGTGGCCGGACCGATCGCGTTCATCGCCCTGGCCGCCCCGCAGATCGGCCGCAGGCTCGCCGGCGCGGCCGGCGTGCCACTGCTCCCGGCCGCGCTGACCGGGGCGGTTCTGCTCCAAGGCGCCGATCTGCTCGCCCAGATGCTGCTGGCGCCCGTCGCGCTGCCCGTGGGAGTGGTGAGCACCGCGATCGGCGGTTGCTATCTGATCTGGCTGCTGACCAAGGAGGTGAGGCGCGCGTGACCGCACGCCTGACCGCGCGGGACATCACCCTGCGCTACGGAGACCGGGTCGTGTCCACACGGCTGAGCCTCGACGTCCCCGACGGCGCGTTCACCGCCGTCGTGGGCCCCAACGCCTGTGGCAAATCGACCCTGTTGCGCGCCCTGGTGCGGCTGCTGCGCCCGGAAGCCGGGCACGTGGAACTCGACGGCCGTGAGGTCGGCGGGTACGCGCCCAAGGCACTGGCCAAGCAACTCGGCTTCCTGCCGCAGGACCCGCTCGCCCCCGACGACATCAAGGTCCGGCAGCTCGTGAGCCGGGGACGGTTCCCGCACCAGTCCCTGCTGGCCCTGTGGTCGCCGGACGACGAGGAGGCCGTCACCGAGGCGATGGCCGCCGCCGGTGTCGAGGACCTCGCCGACCGGCCGGTGCAGGAACTGTCCGGCGGGCAGCGGCAGCGGGTGTGGATCGCCATGGTGCTGGCCCAGCGGACTCCCTACCTGCTGCTCGACGAACCGACGTCGTTCCTGGACATCACCCACCAGTACCAGTTGCTCGGCCTGCTGGCCCGGCTGCGCGACGAGGGCCGCACAGTCGTCGCCGTCCTGCACGACATCAATCAGGCGTGCCGCTTCGCCGACCACCTGGTCGCCATGAGGGACGGCAGGGTGGTCGCCGAGGGCGTCCCCGGAGACATCGTGGACGCCGCCCTCATGAAGGACGTATTCGACCTGCCGAGTGTCATCGTCCCCGACCCCGTGACCGGCACACCGATGGTCGTCCCCACACTTCAAGGAGAGTAAGTTGAGCACCGCAAGCGTCTCCTCCGACGGCCTCCTCCCCCTGACCCGGGCCCAGTTGGGCATCTGGAACGCGCAGCGTCTGGAGCCGGACTCGCCGTACTACGTGGTCGGCGACGTCGTGGAGATATCCGGCGGCGAGCCGGTCGACGTCCAGGCGCTGGTCGAGGCCGTCCGGGCGACCACCGAGGAGGCCGAGACGCTGCGGTTGCGGGTGTACGACACCCCCCAGGGCCCCCGACAGGCGGTCAGCGAGGAGCCGGTCGAGCCCCCCGAGGTGATCGACGTCAGGGGAGCGGCCGATCCCGTGGCCGCCGCCCAGGCACTGGTCGACGCCGAGCGAGCGCGGGCGGCCGAGCAGTGCCGGGGGATGGTGGACCGGCCGCTCTACTCACGCACCGTCATCCGGCTCTCCGACCGGGAGGTCTGGTACACCCAGCTCGGCCACCACCTGGTCTTCGACGGCTACACCGCGGCGATGCTCGCCCGCCGCACCGGCGCCCGCTACACCGCCCTGGTGCGGGGGAGCGAGCCCGCCAGGTCGACGTTCGGCAGCTTCGCCGCCCTCGTCGCCGCCGACCAGGCCTACCGGGACAGCGACCGGTTCGCCGAGGACCGGGCGTACTGGGTCGAGCGGTTCACCCCGCTGCCCGAACTCGGTTCCCTCGACGGGCCCGACGCCGCCGTCGGCGCCCCCGACCGCACCCTCACCGCCCGTACCGTCCTCACACCCGAGGAGACGGCCCGGCTGCGCGCGTTCGCCGACACCGAGGGCGTCACCTGGGGTGAGGCGCTGATCGCCGGGTACGCCGCCTTCCTGCACCGCATGCTGGCCCGCACGGACGTCGTGTTCGCGCTGCCGCTGATGTGCCGGGCCGGCTCCGTCGAGCTGCGTACGCCCGCCATGGCCGTCAACGTACTGCCGCTGCGGGTCACCGTGCGCGGCGGCGACGGACTCGGCGACCTGAGCCGGCGGGTGGCCTCCGCGATGCGCGAGATGCGCGACCACCAGCGGTACCGGGGCGAGGACCTTCCGCAGGACCTCGGCGTGCCCGGCGCCGGCGCTCTGCTGCACGGACGCGGGATCAACCTCAAGGCGTTCGACCTGGCGATCGACTTCGCCGGGGCCGGTGGTGTGATGCGCAACGTCGCGGGAGGCCCCCCGGAGGACATGGGCCTGAGCGTCCTTCCGACCCGGGACGGCGGGCTGCTGCTCGGCTTCGAGGTCGACGCGCGGACCAACGACCAGGCAGCGGTGGACAGCCTGCTGTCAGGGCTGCGCACCCTGCTGACCGCGCTCGTCGACGGCAGGCCCGTCGGGCGGATCGCCATGACCGGCGACGTGGACCGGCTCATGGAGGCCTGGTGCCCGCCTCCGCTGCCCGGCACCCCCGTGGACGTGCCCACCGCGTTCGACGCGATGGCCGCCGCCGGACCCGGGCGTACGGCCCTGGTCTGCGGTGAGGAGCGGCTGACCGCGGCGGACCTCGCGGACCGGGTGCACCGGCTGGCCCGCGCACTGCGGGCCCGCGGGATCGGGGCCGACGACGTCGTGGCGCTCGCGCTGCCACGCTCCGCCGACTCGGTCGTAGCCCTGCTGGCCGTGCTGGACGCGGGCGCCGCGTTCCTGCCCCTGGACGCCGCGTACCCGCCCGAGCGACTGCGCGAGCTGATCGACGACACCCGCCCCGCGCTGGTGGTGACGTCCGGCGCGATCGACGGGCTGCCGTGGGACACCCTGCTCGCGGAGGCCGCCGTCCTTCCGGGCGCGCCCCTGACGTCCGGTGAACTGGCCGCGCCTCGGCACCCCGAGCACCTGGCCTACGTGATCCACACCTCCGGGTCGACCGGACGGCCCAAGGGCGTGCTCGGCCGCGTCGGCGGTCTGGCCCAGCTGCTGCACCACCAGCGGTCCACCGTCGTCGCGGAGGCCGAGCAGGCCGCGGGCAGGCGGCTGCGCGCCGCTCACACCTACTCGTTCGCCTTCGACTCCGCGTTCGACCACCTGGTGTGGCTGCTGTGCGGCCACGAACTGCACGTCTACGACGCCGAGACGATCCGTGACGCCGACGCCCTGCTCGCCGCGTACACCCGCGACGGCATCGACATCGTCGACACCACGCCGTCGATGGCCGCGCCGCTGATCGAGGGCGGTCTGCTGGACCTGCGTCCGACGCTGCTGGTCCTCGGCGGGGAGGCCACCCCGCCCGCGCTCTGGCGGAAGGTCGCCGGGTCGGGGACGAACGCGCGCAACATCTACGGCCCGACCGAGGCCACCGTCGACAGCACCACCGCCCGGATCGACGACGGGGTGCCGACGATCGGCCACCCGCTCGCCGGCACCCGGACCTACGTGCTGGACAGTGCCCTGCAACCCGTCCCCTACGGCACGACGGGCGAGCTGTACCTGGCAGGGCCGCACCTGGCCCGCGGCTACCTCGGCCGGCCGGGGGCCACCGCCGACCGCTTCGTCGCCGACCCGTACGGTGCGCCGGGCGATCGTATGTACCGCACCGGCGACCTGGCCCGATGGGTTCCCGGCCGGGGTCTCGAATACGGGGGCAGGGGCGACGGACAGGTCAAGATCCGCGGACACCGGGTGGAGACCGGCGAGGTCGAAGCGGCCCTCGCGGCGGTGCCCGGGGTCACGGCGGCCGCCGCCAGGGTGCTCTCGTCCCGGCTGGTCGGTTACGTCGTGTCGGGCTCGGTCACCGGGGACGCGGTGCGCGCGCACCTCGCCGAGAGGCTGCCCGACCACATGGTGCCCGCGGCGGTGGTGGTGCTCGCCGAACTGCCCGTCACGCCCAACGGCAAGCTCGACCGCGCCGCCCTCCCCGCGCCCGCGGCCGCAGGCGGCGGACGGGAACCGAGCACCGAACGGGAGCGCCTGCTCTGCGCCGTACTCGCCGACGCGCTCGATGTCGAACGAGTCGGTGTGGACGACGACTTCTTCGCCCTCGGCGGGGACAGCATCACCGCGATCACCGTCAGCAGCAGGCTGCGGGCCGTGGGTCTCGGGCTGCGGCCGCGAGACCTGCTGGGGCGCCGCAGCTTCGCCGCCCTGGCCGCCTCCGCCGAACTGCTGCAGGACGTGCCCGAGCCGGTGGACGACCCGGCCGGAGCCGTGCCCGCGCCGCCGATCGTGCGCGGCCTGCTCGACCCGCATCCCGATGTGGACGTGGTCGCCGGATACGCCCAGTGGACCGCCCTGAGCGTGGACGAACTGGACCGCGACTCTCTGGTCACCGGCGTGCAGGCCGTGCTCGACCACCACGACGCCCTGCGGCTGCGGGTGGCCGACGGCCTGGAGGTGCTGCCCCGGGGCACGGTACGGGCCGTCGTGGACGAGGTACGCGGCGAGGGCACGACCGCCCTGGCCCGGCGACTGGCGGGAGAACTCGACCCCAGGACGGGCGACCTCCTGCGGGCCGCCCTCCTCCGCAGCTGTGACGACACCGCGGACCGCCTCGTCGTCGTCGTGCACCACCTCGCCATGGACGGCGTGTCCTGGCGCGTCCTCCTGCCCGACCTGCACACGGCGTGCACGGGCGGCGCCCTCGACCCGGTCGGAGCATCATGGCGGCGGCACTCCCTGCTGCTCGCCGAACAGGGGGCGACCGGCGCGCGACGGGGCGAACTCGACCACTGGCGACAGGCGCTCGCGACCGCGTCCCGTCTGGGCACCCGGCCGCTGGACCCGGCGCGTGACACGGTGTCGACCGCCCACCGCTCGGTCACCGTGGCCTCGCCCGAGGCCACCGAGGCGCTCCTGACGACGCTGCCCGCGGCCTACCGCGCCGGCGTGGACGAGGTGCTGCTGGCGGCGCTCGTGCTCGCCCTGCGGAGCTGGGGCCTGCCCGGTGACGACATCACGGTCTCCATGGAGGGCCACGGCCGCGAACACCTCGACCTCTCCCGCACGGTCGGCTGGTTCACCAGCGAGTACCCCGTGCGCGTTCCCGCCTCCGACGACGCGGGCCGTGCCCTGCGCGCCGCCAAGGAGGCCAGGCGCCACGTCCCCGACGCCGGCATCGGATACGGCGTCCTGCGCCACCTCGACCCGGAGGCCGGTACCGAGCTCTCGGCCACCCCGCCCCCGGACGTACTGCTGAACTACCTGGGCCGGTTCGCCCCGCTGTCCGCGACCGGATGGCGTCTGCCGGAACACGACGCCTTCTCGGTGATCGAGCCCGGCGCCAAGGCCCTGGAACAGGTCCTGGCCCTCAACTGCTTCGTCCACGAGGGAGACGCGCCCCGGCTCGCCGTCGAGTGGACCGCGGCGACCGAAGTGCTCGGCACCGACGTCGTGGCGGCCCTGCAGACGGCCTGGGCCGCGGCCCTGGACACACTGACCGAACACGCGCTTCACACCCGGGGCGGGCTCACCCCGTCCGACCTCCCCCTGGTCCACCTCGACCAGGCAGCCATCGACGCCCTCGAACGCACCGGCCGCATCGCCGACGTACTGCCCGCCACACCGCTCCAGGTCGGGCTGTCCTTCCACACCCTGGTCCGCGACGAGGACGAGACCGACGTCTACGTCGTCCAGGCCGTGACCACCCTGGCCGGCGAGCTGATCCCGGACCGGATGGCGGAGGCCGCACGCGAACTTCTGCGCCGGCACCCCGCTCTGCGCGTGTACCTGGGCACGGCCGGCGACGACGTGGTGCAGGTGATCCCCGCCGACATCACCCTGGACTGGCGGCAGGACGACCGGTTCCCCGAGGCCGCACGCGCCGATCTGGAGCGCCCGTTCGACCCGGGCAGGCCGCCGCTGATCCGCTTCCTGCTGTCCCGTGTCGGGCCCTCCGAGCACAAGCTGGTGATCACCAATCACCACTCCCTGCTCGACGGCTGGTCGATGCCCCTGGTCGGCCGGAGCCTCCTCGCCATCTACGCCGAACTGGGCGGCGGGCCCGCCGCCCCCGCCGGTCAGCCGCTGTCGGAGTACTTCCGGTGGCTGGCGGGACGGGACCGGGACGCGTCGCTCGGCGCGTGGCGGGACGCCCTGGCCGGCGTCGACGACGCGACCAGGCTGGCCCCCGCGCGCACCGAGACAGGCATCGAGCGGCCGGGCCGGGAAACCATCGGGCTGGGCCGCGGGTTCAGCGACCGGCTGCGCGCGTTCGCCCGCGACGAGGGCGTCACCCTGACCACGGTCCTCCAGACCGCGTGGGGACTGCTGCTGGGCAGGCTCACCGGACGCCTCGACGTCGTGTTCGGCTGCCCGGTCTCCGGGCGGCCCGCCGAGGTCGACGGAGTCGAGTCGATGATCGGCCAGCTCGGCACCACGATCCCCGTACGTGTCCGGCACAGCCGGGACATGACGGCCCGTGAGCTCATGGCCCGGGTGCACTCCGAGAGCGTCACCCTGGCCGAGCACCACCACGTCGGTCTGCCCGAGATCCAGCGGGCCACGGGCATCGGCGAACTGTTCGACACGATGCTCGTGATGGAGAACTTCCCGCTGTCCAGCCGGAAGCGCACCCCCCTCGCCCCCGGCCTCGACCTGGCCGGGGTGGACATCACCGACGCCACGCACTACGCGCTGACCGTCATCGTGATCCCCGACGACGAGATCACCATCGGCCTCGGCTACCAGCCACGCGCCTTCGAGGCGTCGGCCGTACGCGACTACGGCCGCTGGCTGCGCAACCTCCTGCGGGAGATCGTCGACGACCCGGCACGGCCCGCGATCCGGCTGCCCGCGCTCGACGCCGACGAGCGGGCGCGGATGCTCCGCACCGGCACCGAGGTCGTCGCCGCCAGGGCCCGCGGCAACTGGCTGGACGAGTTCGCCGCCTGGGTGGACCGCAAGTCCGACGCCGAGGCGCTGGTCTGCCGGGACCGAAGCCTCAGCTACGCCGAACTGGACGCGCAGGCCAACAGGCTCGCCCACGCGCTGATCGCGAACGGCGTACGGCCCCAGGACCCGGTGGCGGTCCTGCTCGGACGCGACATCGAGATGACCGTGGCGCTGTTCGGCGTGGCCAAGGCCGGCGCCGTGTACGTACCGATGGACGCGAGTTACCCGCGCGAGCGGCTGGCCTACATGTTCGACGACATCGAACCGGCCGCAGTCGTGACGACCGGCGCCGAACTGCCCGTCGCACGCGAGATCCCGGTGCTGCGGCTGGACGACCCGAGCACGCTCGCGTCGGCGCCGGACACCGACCCGGCCGACGCACGCGCCACGCTCACCGACGACGCGCTCGCCTACGTCATCTACACCTCCGGCACCACCGGGCGCCCCAAGGGCGTAGGTGTGACGCACCGGGGCGTGCCCGATCTGATCGCGCTCCAGGAAGAGGTCGTAGGCGTCACCGAGCACGACCGGTACCTGCACTTCGCGTCGACCAGCTTCGACGTCGCGTTCTGGCAGACCATGGTGCCCCTGCTCTCGGGCGGCACGTCCGTGATCGCACCCGAGGAGGTGCGCGTTCCCGGCGACGAACTCCTCGACTACATCGTCGAGCACCGGGTGACGGGAGTGAACCTGCTCCCCTCGTTCCTGGCCGCCATGCCCGACGACCGCACCGTCGATCCCGACGTTTTCTTCGTCGTCGGCGCCGAGCGCCTCGACCCCGAGCTGGCGCGGCGCTGGGGCGAGGGCCGCAGAGCACTCTTCAACGCCTACGGGCCGACCGAGGTCACGATCAACTCCACGACGTGGCGGTACGACCCGGAGGACACCGGACCGCTGCCTATCGGACGCCCGGACCCCGACGTCCGCGCCTACGTCCTCGACGGCGGACTCCAGCCGGTCGGCGTCGGCGTGACGGGCGAGCTGTACCTCGGCGGGCCGAGCCTGGCGCGTGGCTACCTCGGCCGTCCCGGCCTGACCGCCGCGGCGTTCGTGGCCTCTCCGTTCGGCCCGCCGGGGGAGCGGATCTACCGCACCGGCGACCTGGTGCGGTGGCGGCCGGACGGCCAACTGGTGTTCCTCGGCCGCGCCGACCACCAGGTCAAGATCCGCGGCTTCCGCGTCGAACTGGGCGAGATCGAGTCCACCCTCACCAGCCATCCCGATGTCCGCGCCTGTGCCGTGATCATGCGGGAGGGCAGGCTCGTCGGCTACGTCATCCCCACCGACGACGCCGACCTCGACACCGCGCGGCTGCGGGAGTACCTGGCCGGGGAGATGCCCGACCACATGGTGCCCACGGCGCTCGTGCCGATCAGCCGGCTGCCGCTGAGCCCCGGCGGCAAGCTCGACACCTCGGCACTGCCGGCCCCCGAGATCACGGCCGCGGCACGGCGTGAGCCCGCCACCGAGGCCGAAGCGCTGCTGCTCGCGGTGTTCCGGGACGTCCTGGGCACCGCCGACGTGGGCCTCGACGACGACTTCTTCGCCGTCGGCGGAGACAGCATCGTCGCGCTGCAAGTGGTCTCTCGTGCCCGGCGCCAAGGGCTCGGACTGGCCGCGCGCGACGTGTTCGAGGGGGAGACCGTCGCCGGCATCGCGGCGCGGGCCCGGGACCTCGACGCCGGCGACGCACCCGCGGTCGGGGACGCGCCGCTGACCCCGGTCATGCGGGACCTGCTGCGCCGTGCGGGGGCGGCCGCGGACGGGTTCTGCCAGTGGGTGGAGATCTGTGTCCCGCCCGGCGGCGACGAGACGGCCTGGCGGGGCGTGCTCGACACGCTCCTGGCCCGGCACGACGTACTGCGTGCCCGGCTGGCCGGGGACGTGCTGCGCATCCCGCCCGTCGGCACGGTCACCGGAGCCGACGTGCTGACCCGAGTACCGGCGGCGGACGACCTGCGGGCCGCGTCCGACTCCGGGACGGAGGCGGCCCGGGGCGCGATGGACCCGCGCACCGGTCCGCTGCTGCGCGCGGTATGGGTGGACGCCGGGCCGGCCAGGCCGGGCCGGCTCGTCCTGATCGCCCACCACCTGGTCGTCGACGGTGTGTCCTGGCGCGTCCTGCTGGACGACGTGGAACACGCCTACTCCGGTGGAACACTGGCCCGGCACGGCGAGTCGTTCCTCGGCTGGGCGCGTTCACTGCACGACGCCGACCGGCGAGCCGAACTGCCGCACTGGCAGCGGATGAGCGCCACACAGGCTCTCACTCGCCCGCTCGACCCCGCCCGGGACACCGTGGCGACGGCGACGCACCACGAGATCCGGCTCGACGCCGAATCGACGCGCGCCCTGATCACGACCCTGCCCGCCGCCTACCGCACCACCCCGGACGCCGTGCTGCTGACGGCGCTCGCCCAGGCGGTACGGGACTGGCGCGGGACGCGGAGGCTCCTGGTCGCGCTGGAGAGCCATGGCCGCCCCCGGCAGGTCGATCTGTCGCAGACCGTCGGCTGGTTCACGGCCGTCCACCCCGTGCTGCTCGACGCGGACGACGACGTCAAGGCCGTCAGGGAGCGGCTGCGCGCGCAGGGCGACGGCCTCGGCCACGGCATTCTCACCGCTGCCGGCCTGCTGGACCCCGTGCAACCGGAGGTCGCCTGGAACTACCTCGGCCAGTACCCCGGCGCCCCGGTGGACGAGACGCCGTGGCAGGCACCCCCGGACGCCGACCCGCTCGGCTCGGGCGGCTCCGACGCCATGCCCCTTCCGCACAGCCTGATGGTCAACGCCCTCGTACGCGACGACGTGCTCGGGGTACGGATCACGTGGCCCTCCGCGCTGTTCACCGCCGCCGAGATCGAGGACCTGGGCGGACATCTGCGGACCACGCTCCTGAGCACCGCGGCCGCGCCGGAGATCAGGGCGCTCGGCCCCGACCGTCCGGTCGCCGGCATACAGCCGCTCACCCCGTTGCAGGAGGTGATGCTGCGGCACTCGCGCACCGAGCGGCCCGACCCGTACACCGTGCAGTCGGCGTTCTCCCTCGCCGGCCCGCTCGAGACCGACGCCCTGCGCGCCGCGGGCGACGAACTGCTGGCCCGCCACCCGAACCTGGGCGCCGTGTTTCCCGCCGCCCTGGCGGTGATCCCCATGTCGCCCAGGCCGGACTTCCGGGTGACCGACGAGCCGGCCGAGGAGGTGCTGGCCGCAGACCTGGCCGAGCCCTTCGACCTCACGGCAGGCCCGCTGGTGCGCCTGACCGTGATCAGGTGCGGCCCCGAGCGCTCCGACCTGGTCCTGACCACCCATCACGTCCTCTCCGACGGCTGGTCGGCCCCGCGCATCCTCACCGAGCTGTTCGCCCTCTACACGGCGCGGGTGCGAGGCGTGGCCCCGGAGCTGCCCGCCCCCGTACCGTTCGCCGACTACCTGAGCTGGTGCGCCGAGCACGAGCCCGACCTCGGGGCGTGGAAGGCCGAGCTCGACGGCCTGCCCGAGGGCGACCACCTGGGCGGCGGCGTGCCGGGCCCGGCATGGCAGGCACCCGAGGTCATCGACTTCGACGCCGCCCTGGTGGCGGATCTCAGCCGCCTCGCCGCGGGCCGCGGTCTGACACGCAACACGCTGGTGCAGGGCGCCTGGTCGGTGCTGCTCGCCAGGCGCTCCGGCCGGACGGACGTCTGTTTCGGGGCCATGGTCGCCTGCCGTCCCCCTGAGTTGGACGGTGTCGAGGAGATCATCGGGCTGCTGGCCAACACCGTGCCCGTGCGGGCACGGCTCGCCGGAACACTCGCCGACACGCTGGCCGACATCCAGACCCGGCAGCGGGCCCTGGTGGAGCACCAGCATGTCGCCCTGTCCGACCTGGAACGGTTGACCGGGCGGAACCGGCTGTTCGACAGCATGGTGGTCTTCGAGAACTACCCCGTCGACCCGGAACGCCTCCGCGAACCCGCCCCGGGGCTCACGGTCGTCGGCACCCGCTTCCGCGAGGCCACGCACCACCCGGCGACCCTGACGGTCATGCCGGACGGCGACGGCTGGACCGGCGTGCTCGCCCACCGGGCGGGGGTGGATGTCGACGGGCTCGCGGAGGAGCTGCTCGACCTGCTCCGAAACCTGGACAAGCACCTCGACGCCGACGTGCTCGATCTCCTGGAGAGCCGATGAGCAAGGACGTCGCGCCTCCCGCCGAGCGAGTGGACCGACAGCTGCTGCGGGTCGCGTTCATCCTGGTGCTCGGCACCTTCATGGCCACCCTGGACGCCACGATCGTCAGTGTCGGAATCGACGCCCTGACCGAAGAGTTCGGCGCGTCGGTCGCGGAGATCCAGTGGGTCAGCACGGCCTACCTCCTGGCCGTGGTCGCCGCCGTGCCCGCGTCCGGCTGGCTGGCCGACCGGTTCGGCGGTAAGCGGACATGGCTCGCCGCCGTGGGCGTCTTCCTGCTCGGCTCGCTTCTGTGCGCGCTCGCATGGTCGGCGACCAGCCTGATCGTCTTCCGGGTGATCCAGGGCCTCGGAGGCGGGCTGCTGCCCGCGACCGGGCAGGCACTGCTGGCCCGCGTCGCGGGACCGAACCGTACCGGCCGGGTGATCAGCGTCGTCGCGGTCGTCCCGCTGCTCTCACCGGTCTTCGGCCCGCTCGCGGGCGGCTCCGTCCTCAGTGTGGCGCCCTGGCCGTGGCTGTTTCTGGTCAACCTGCCGATCGGGGCGGTCGCCGCTCTGCTCGCCCGTCGGCACGTGCCCACGGTGCCGCCGTCACCGCGGCGGACGCCGTTCGACCTGCGGGGCGCCGCGTTGCTCTCGCCCGGCCTGGCCGTGCTGGTGTACGGCCTGACCGAGGTGGCCAACAACCACACACTTCCGGCCACCGTCGGAGTGACCGCGGGACTGGCGATGCTGGCCGGTTTCACCGTGCACGGGCTACGCACCCGCGCCACACCGCTGGTCGACCCCCGGCTCTTCACCCGGCCGCCCTTCGGCGCGGCCGCCCTCGCACTGGTGGTGCTGGGCGCTTCGGTCTTCGGCACGATGTTCCTCCTGCCGCTGTACTTCCAGACCGGCCGCGGCCTCTCGGCATGGGAGGCCGGGCTGCTCCTGGCCCCCCAGGGGCTGGGCGCGGCCGCGGGGTCGGTCCTGGTCAACCGCACCATCGACAAGGTGGCACCGCGGACCCTGGTGGTGACCGGCATCGTGCTGATCCTCGCGGGCACCGTTCCGTTCACCCAGCTCGGCCACGGCATCCCGGACGCCGTGATCGCCACGGCGCTCGCCGTGCGCGGCCTCGGGATGGCGATGGTCGGAGCGCCGGTGATGAACATCGTCTACAGCCGGATCGAGCCGGAGCAGCTCCCCCGTGCGTCCGGAGCGCTCAACCTGCTCAACACCGTGGGCGGTTCGGTGGGTACCGCCGCTCTCGCCGTGGTCCTCCAAGGGCGGCTCTCCGCCCGTGGCCAGGACATCTCCTCGGCGTTCGCCGACACCTTCTGGTGGGTGCTCGGCTTCTGCCTGCTCGCCGCGGCAGGGGCCACGAGGCTTCCCCGTACGCACGCCAGAACTCCGTCAGCGCCCCGGTGAACGGATCTTGACGTTTCGTCAGTTACGGACTTCCGGGGTCGCCGGGGCGCGTGCCGAACTTTGAACTCGCAGATGACAAAGTATGGACTTCCCCGGCAGAAGTCCCCTAGCGTGGCGGCGCCACCGTAGGCGTAGTGCTAATTCGCGGATCAGTACAGCCCGACCGGAGTGCCACCCCCTGCTGGAGGACCGATGCATCCACGGCTGTTGTCACGTGCCCGAAGACGGCTCACCACTCTGCTCGTCGGCACCTTCCTCGCGGGCGGCGTCTGGGCCGGCCACCCGGCCGCCGCCGCGCCCGACGACATCCCGCCCCAGGAACCCGGCGTCACCCTGCGCGTCTTCGACACCCAGGTGCCACTCAGCAAGCTGTGCACGCTGAAGCCCGGCCAGACGCCCAACCACGACAAGCTGATGCCCACCGTGGACTGGTCCACGGCCGACGACTTCGGTGGCTACGCCGACAACTTCGTGGCGGAGGCGTCCGGCTACCTGGTCGTCCCGGCCGACGGAACGTACTCCTTCCGGCTCAACAGCGACGACGGCTCCCGGCTGACCATCGACGACCGGGAGGTCATCGACCACGACGGTCTGCACGGTGCCGAGCCCAAGGACGGATCCGTCCAACTCACCGCGGGCTCGCATCCGTTCCGCGTCGACTACTTCGAGCGCGGGGGCGAGCAGCAGCTGACCCTCGCGTGGAAGCCGCCGGGCGCGGACGACTTCGGCGTCATTCCGAACGAGTCCCTGAGCACCGACGCCGGGGTCGTCCGGGTCACCGCGCCGGGCCGCAAGGAGTGCGAATCGGGCGCGGACAGCCCCGGTGACGGACTGCCGCTCACCGACGTACGCCCCGACCTCGACCTCACCGATCTGCGCCCGGACGGCTTCGAGCCGCAGGTCACCGGAATGGACTGGCTGCCCGACGGCCGCCTGGCGCTCTCCACCTGGGGTGGCTCCGAGAACGTGACCGGCGAGGTCTACCTCCTCGGCCATGTCACCGGTGACACCAGCCGCGACAAGGTGACGGTGACGAAGGTCGCCGAGGGCCTGCGCGAGCCGATGGGCATCAAGTACGTCGACGGATCGCTGTACGTCTCGCAGAAACACGAGCTGACGCAACTCGTCGACTCCGACAAGGACTTCGTGACCGACGAGTACCGCACGGTCGCCACCTGGCCGTACGGCGGGAACTTCCACGAGTTCGCGTTCGGACTGCTCTACCGTGACGGCTACTTCTATGTGAACCTGTCCGTCGCCATCAACTACGGCGGTGCGACGACCACCCCGCAGCCGGCGCAGGGCCGCGGCACGACGTACAAGGTCAGCAAGAAGACGGGCAAGATCCATGCGATCGCGGGCGGGCTGCGGACCCCGAACGGCATCGGATGGGGCCCCGGCAACTCCATCTTCACCACCGACAACCAGGGCGGCTGGCTGCCCGCGTCGAAGCTCGTCCAGATCAAGCAGGACCGCTTCTTCAACCACTACACCCAGCCGACGGGCAAATTCGACAACCAGCCCGTGACCCAGCCGGTGCTCTGGCTGCCGCAGAACGAGATCGCCAATTCTCCCAGTACGCCGCTGTATCTGACGGAGGGCCGCTTCGCCGGTCAGATGCTGTTCGGCGACGTCACCTACGGCGGGCTCCAGCGCGGTTACCTGGAGAAGGTGAAGGGCCAGTACCAGGGCGCGGTGTTCCGCTACACGCAGGGGCTCGAAGCCGGCGTCAACCGCATCACCATGGGACCCGACGGCGCCATTTACACGGGCGGTCTCGGCGCCGACGGCAACTGGGGCCAGGAAGGGAAGCTTAAGTTCGGCCTGCAGAAACTCACGCCGAACGGGGGCAACACCTTCGACATCAAGGAGATGCGTGCGGTTCCCGGCGGTTTCGACCTGGAATACACCCAGCCCCTGTCGGAGGCCACGGCAGCGGAGCTGACGTCGCACTACCAGGCGGAGCAGTGGCGCTACACACCCACGTCCGACTACGGCGGCCCGAAGATCGCCGAGGAACAGCTCGCCGTGAGTTCGGCGGCCCTCTCCGAGGACGGCCGCACCGTGCGGCTGCGTCTCGACGGACTCAAGCCCGACCGTGTCGTACACCTCCGCTCACCGCGCCCCTTCGCCTCCGAGTCGGGCGAGACCCTGTGGAGCACGGAGGCCTGGTACACGCTCAACGCCCTGCCGGGGAAACAGCCGCCGCCGGCCACGTTGTACGAGGCCGAGGAGGCACGGCTCACCGGTACGGCAGGCATCCACACCGACCACACCGGCTACTCGGGCAGCGGCTTCGTCGACCGCTACGCCACCGAGGGCCAGGCCGCCACGACCTTCGACGTGACAGCCCCCAAGGTCGGCGACTACGACGTGAACCTGCGCTACTCCAACGGCCCCAACCCCTTCCAGGGCACCAAGTCACTCTCCCTCTACGTCAACGGGAAGAAGGTGAGACAGACGAGACTCGCCTCCACCGGCACCTGGGACGCCTGGTCGACGCAGACCGAGCGGGTCCGTCTGCACGCGGGGCCGAACACCGTCTCGTACCGCTTCGACCCGGGTGACACCGGCCATGTCAACCTCGACCTGATCACCGTGCGCCCGCACGGAGCTCCCGTCGCCCTCTTCGACGGGACCACCGCCTCCCAGGCGCAGTGGCAGCACACGGACGGCCGGACGGTCGAATGGCCGCAGGCCGCCGAGCAGTCCATGGAGGTGTGCTGCGGTGACATCCGCACCAAGGACGCCTACCAGGACTTCAGGCTGCGGCTGGAGTTCCGGGTGCCACTGCTGCCGGACGACGTGACAGGCCAGGACCGCGGCAACAGCGGGATCTACCTCCAGGACCGGTACGAGCTGCAGATCCTCGATTCGTACGGCGACACCACCCTCGACACGAACGAGGCCGGTGCGATCTACGAGAAGAGGGCGCCGGACGTCAACGCGGCCACCGCCCCGGAGACATGGCAGAAGTACGACATCACCTTCCGCGCGGCGCGCTTCGACGACAGCGGCCGCAAGACCGCCGACGCGCGCGTCACGGTGGTGTGGAACGGCAAGAAGGTCCACGACGACGTCGCGATCGACGGACCGACCGGTGCGGGTGCGCCGGAGAGCCCCTCGGCCGGAGCGATCCGTCTCCAGGACCACGGCAACACGGTGCGGTTCCGTGACATCCGCATCGAGCCGCTGAGCTAGCGCCTTTCGTTCGGATCAGCGGGGCACCTGCGGACCACGCGGGTGCCCCGCGTCAGCCGGCCGGGGCCTCCGACGCGCGCCAAGCGGTCGCGAGTCCCTCCAGCCACGCCGGCGGGAGCTCCGCGCGCTCCCACTCGGCCCGGAGCGCCTCCGGCGCGCCGACGAGGCGTTCGAGCACGGCGATGCTCGTGGGGGAGTGGAGGAGGGAGTAACGGCCGTGGACGGCGATGTGGCTGCCCGGCCCGAACCGCGCGTACAACCGGTCCAGCCGCTGCCGGTGGGGCTCGGTGAACCGCTCCAGCTGTCCGGCGTACCCGACCCGGCCCACGACGCTCATCGTGCCGAGCACCGCGGTGAGAACCTCGTCCGACACCTCGGGGTCGAGGTCCGAGGTAGCGCTGAACGCGAGGTAGAGCGGTGTCACCGCGACCTTCGCGCGCTCCACGTCCACCCGTCCGACGAGGTGATGGCCCTGTGCTGTGCCCCCTGCCGAGCCGGATGCCGGGCCGATGGCACGCTCGAGTGCCCGCTCGGCGACGCGGAGGAGTTCGTCCCCGACCGCCCGGGCGCCGTCGTGCCAGCCGGCGCCGTACGGCGGCCCCTCGGAGCCGGCCGGGGCGTTCTGCGCCTTCCCGGCCTCGTCGTGCGCGTCCACGACGGCGCCGGCCTCCACGAGCGCGATCAGTTCTTCCGCCTCGCCCCGGAACACTCCCGCGCGGCCGAGGAGCTCGAAGAGGGTGTTCTTCGCGTTCAGGACGCTGGCGGGGTCCAGCGGGGGCCGGCCCATTTCGGCGGTGTCGATCGTGTCCCTCCTCATACGTCCGTGCTCGGTGTTCACCATAGTTCGGGAGGGCGGTGTGCGGCGGGTACTGCGGGGGCGTTGCCGTGCTGATCACCGGAGCCGCTCCGGCGTACGTATCTCCGGTCTATACCAAACCCTTGACACACTCCGTGTTCACTCCTTATATCAAGGGGTGAACTAAGTGCTCCCGCCCCTCCGCCCGCCCTTTCCGATCGATTCGGGGGCGTACGGGGAGTGTTCGATGTGGTGCCTGCCCGACTCGCTCGGATCTGACATGCGCGCGTCAGTCCATCACGCTCCCCGAAGGGAGAAGGCATGAGTTCCCCGCGTTCGCCTCGGCGTCTGGTTCTGTCCCTCGTCATGGCGCTCGGCCTCGCCTCGCTGGTCACCGTCCCGGCGCGGAGCGCACCGGCGCCGGTGACCCCGGCCGCCGCCGCTGCGCCGGCAGCCGTCACGTTCTCGGACGACTTCGACGGTCCGGCCGGGTCCGCCGTCAACGGTTCCAAGTGGCAGATCGAGACCGGTGACAACGTCAGCAACCACGAACGGCAGTACTACACGGCGGGCAGCAACAACGCCGCCCTCGACGGCCAGGGCAACCTCGTCATCACCGCCCGCAAGGAGAACCCCGGCAACTACCAGTGCTGGTACGGGCGGTGCGAGTACACCTCCGCCCGGCTGAACACGGCCGGCAAGTTCACCACCACGTACGGCCGGGTGGAGGCCCGGATGAAGATTCCGCGCGGGCAGGGCATATGGCCCGCCTTCTGGATGCTCGGCAACGACATCGGCCAGGTGGGCTGGCCCAACAGCGGTGAGATCGACATCATGGAGAACGTCGGCTTCGAACCCGGCACCGTCCACGGCACCCTGCACGGCCCCGGCTACTCCGGCAGCGGAGGTATAGGCGCCGGCTACAGCCTGCCCGGCGGACAGACGTTCGCCGACGCCTTCCACACCTTCGCCGTCGACTGGAGTCCGAACTCCATCACGTGGACCGTCGACGGCACCGTCTACCAGCGGCGCACCCCCGCCGACCTCGGCGGACGGCAGTGGGTCTTCGACAAGCCGTTCTTCGTGATCCTCAACCTGGCGGTCGGCGGTTATTGGCCCGGCGACCCCGACGCGAGCACGTCCTTCCCGCAGCAGCTCCTCGTCGACTACGTCCGGGTCAGCTCCGACAGCGGCCAGCCGGGCGGCGGCGGAGGACCCATCACGGGTCTGGCGGGGAAGTGTGTGGATGTGGCGGCCGGTTCGGCTGCGAACGGTACGGCGGTGCAGTTGTACGACTGCAACGGCACGGCCGCGCAGCAGTGGACGGTGGGTGGTGACGGGACGATCCGGGCGTTGGGGAAGTGCCTGGATGTGGCGTCGGGTGGTACGGCGGACGGTACGCAGGTGCAGTTGTGGGACTGCAACGGTTCGGCGGCGCAGCAGTGGGCGACTCCGGCCGCGCGGGACATCGTGAATCCGCAGGCGGACAAGTGCCTGGACGTCAGTGGTGGGAGCAGTGCCAACGGGTCGCGGTTGCAGATCTGGACCTGCACCGGCGCCGCCAACCAGAAGTGGACGGTGACCCGATGAAGACGAGGCCCATGGCGAGACCCGGGGTACGGGGCCTGCTGAGCGCGGTGGCCGCGACCGCCGCCCTGCTCACCGGCCTGACCGCCACACCCGCGAACGGCGCCGCGACGGCCACCGGCCCCATCACGGGTCTGGCGGGGAAGTGTGTGGATGTGGCGGCCGGTTCGGCTGCGAACGGTACGGCGGTGCAGTTGTACGACTGCAACGGCACGGCCGCGCAGCAGTGGACGGTGGGTGGTGACGGGACGATCCGGGCGTTGGGGAAGTGCCTGGATGTGGCGTCGGGTGGTACGGCGGACGGTACGCAGGTGCAGCTGTGGGACTGCAACGGTTCGGCGGCGCAGCAGTGGGCGACTCCGGCCGCGCGGGACATCGTGAATCCGCAGGCGGACAAGTGCCTGGACGTCAGTGGTGGGAGCAGTGCCAACGGGTCGCGGTTGCAGATCTGGACCTGCACCGGCGCCGCCAACCAGAAGTGGACCGCGCCGAGCGCGGGCGGCGGAACCCCCGGCCCGGGAGCCATGGCCGTGGCCCCGTACCTCTACAACGGCTGGGGCAGCCCGCCCAGCCCCACCACCGTCATGAACGCGACCGGCGTCAAGTGGTTCACCCTCGCCTTCGTCCTCAGCAACGGCTACTGCAACCCGCAGTGGGACGGCGGCCGCCCGCTGACCGGCGGCGTCGACCAGCAGACGATCAACACCGTGCGCGCGGCCGGCGGAGATGTCATCCCGTCCTTCGGGGGCTGGAGCGGCAACAAACTGGAGAGCTCCTGCTCCAGCGCGGGTGAGCTGGCAGCCGCGTACCAGAAGGTCGTCAACGCCTACGGGCTCAAGGCCATCGACATCGACATCGAGGCCGCCGCGTACGACAGCCCCGCGGTCCAGCAGCGCACGGTCGACGCGCTGAAGACCATCAGGGCGAACAACCCCGGGATCAAGGTGTACGTCACCTTCGGCACCGGACAGAACGGTCCCGACTCCAGCCTGATCTCGAAGGCCGCAGCCTCCGGTCTCACGGTCGACAGCTGGACCATCATGCCGTTCAACTTCGGCGGGGCCGGCCAGAACATGGGCCAGCTCACCGTCCGCGCGGCCGAAGGCCTCAAGACCGCCGTGAAGAACGCCTACGGGTACTCGGACGACCAGGCCTACCGGCACACCGGTATCTCGTCGATGAACGGCATCACCGACAACGGCGAGACCGTGACCGTGGCCGACTTCCGGACCATCCTCGGCTACGCACAGCAGCGCCACCTCGCACGGCTCACCTTCTGGTCCGTCAACCGTGACCGGCCCTGCACCGGCGGCGGGGCCGACACCTGCTCGGGAGTCTCCCAGCAGCCGTGGGACTTCACCCGGGTCCTCGCCTCCTACACGGGCTGAAGCAGCACCGCCCGGGCCCTCGCGGTGCACGCCGCCGCGAGGGCCCGGGCCGTGTGTCAGTGGCCGTCCTGCTCCTCGATGGCGGCGGGGCGTGTCTGGGCTGCCCGGATACGCTCCACGTCGAGTTTGGCGGAGCGGTCGAAGCGGTAGACGCCGTTCTCCTCCTGGAAGACGTCGGTCAGCTGTGTGTAGCAGTAGCCGAACATCGCGGGATCCTGCAGCAGCACGCCGGTGAGGCCGCTGAAGCGCTCGTGGAACTCCTCCTCGTTGCGCACCCGCTCGCCGTAACCCCAGGAGACGGTGCGGTCCTCGCCGGACAGCTCGGCCGCGGCCTCAGGGTTCCACCAGATGCCGCCGAACTCACTGACGAAGTAGGGCTGCCCCCGGTAGGGCTGCGAGTAGGCGGCCCCGTTCTCGTAGGCGTTGACGAACGGCTCGCCCTTGGCCAGACCGGCCATCAGCTGCCGGAAGGCCTCCGGATCCTGCTCGTAGTTGTGTGCGTCGTAGATGTCGGTCTCCGCGACCCGGTGGGCGTAGCCGGACGCGTCGATCACGGGACGGGTGGTGTCCAGCGCCTTGGTGGCGAGGAACATGGCCCGGGTGACGTCGTCGAGCCCGGTGATTCGGTCGTGCAGCTTCTGGTACGTCTCGTTGAGCGGGCACCAGCCGACGATCGAGGGGTGCGAGTAGTCGCGTTCCACGGCCTCCAGCCACTGGCTGACGTAGGAGGCGTCGGGCTGCTGGTTGTTCCCCGACGAACCGCCCGTCTCGCAGCCCCAGTCGCCGAACTCGCCCCAGACCAGATAACCGAGGCGGTCCGCGTGGTACAGGAAGCGCTCCTCGAAGACCTTCTGGTGGAGCCGGGCCCCGTTGAAGCCCGCCTCCATCGCGAGTTCGATGTCGCGGACCAGCGCCTCGTCGGTCGGCGCGGTCATCAGCCCGTCCGGATACCAGCCCTGGTCGAGGACGAGCCGCTGGAAGAGCGGGCGCCCGTTGAGAGTGACCGCCTTGCCCCGTACGCCGACGGCGCGCAGCCCGGCGTAACTCTCCACCGAGTCGAGCACCTCGCCCCGCTCGTCGGTGAGTTCGAGCCGGAGGGCGTACAGGTGCGGGTCGTCCGGACCCCACTCGCGCCGCCGCTCCTCCGGGACCGGGAGGTGGAGGCGGGGCGCGAGGTCGAGGTCGGCACGTGCCTCGGCCCGGCACACCTCTCCGTCCCCGTCGCTCAGGACGGCCCGCACGCGGTGGCCCGGAAGGATTCCGGACAGCGGGAGTTCCAGGTGGAATGCGGAACCGGCCAGGTCAGGGGTGATGCGCGGACGCCTCAGATGCACCTCATGGACGGGCTCCAGCCAGACGGTCTGCCAGATGCCGGTCACACGCGTGTAGTTGCAGTCGTGGTTGGCGTACTTGATCGCCTGCTTGCCACGTGCCTGCGGGCCCGAGCGGGGGTCGCGGGCCCGGACGGTGACGACCACGTCCTCCCCGGAACCGGCGATGTCGCCGAGATCGGCGGAGAACGGGGTGAAGCCGCCGCGATGACGTGCGACCTCGGTGCCGTTCGCCCAGACGGTCGTGTCGTGGTCGACGGCCCCGAAGTGCAGCAGGACCCGGCGTCCCGCCCACGCGGCCGGCAGCTGGAGAACCCGTCGGTACCAGACGGCCTCCAGGAAGTCGGTGTCGCCGATCCCTGACAGCTCGGACTCCGGCGGGAAGGGGACGAGGATCTCCCCGTCCAGCTCACGGGTGAGGAGACCACGCTCGAGACCGCTGTCGCCTCTGTCGGTCTCGAACTGCCAGAGGCCGTTCAGGTTGAGCCAGTCGCGACGGACGAACTGCGGTCGCGGGTACTCCGGGCGGGGTACGGAGTGAGTGGGCACACATGCTCCAGTGAGTCGTCGGACCGGCGGCGGACCGCCGGCCCCGGGGTGGTACGGAGAAAGGGGAGTGCGGGGCGGATCAGGATCCGCCGAGCCCGGTGGTGGCGACCGAGCTGACGATGCGGCGCTGGAAGAGCAGGAACACCACGACCAGCGGCAGCGCCGCCAGCAGGGCCGATGCCATGGCCTGGGCGTACTGGATCCCGAAGGCGTCCTTGACGGTGGCCAGGCCCACCGGGAGCGTCATCAGGTCGGGATCGTTGATGACGATGAACGGCCACAGGAAGTTGTTCCACGCACCGATGAACACGAAGATCGACACGGCCGCCACGATCGGCCGGGAGAGCGGCAGCACGACCGACCGGAAGACGCGCACCTCGGACGCGCCGTCGAGCCGGGCCGCGTCCTCCAGCTCCCGGGGTATGCCGTCGAAGAACCGCTTCAGGATGAACACCATCATGGGCGCCACGACCTGGGGCAGGATCATCGCCGCGTAGGTGTCCACCAGGTTGAACATCAGCATCTGCTCGAACAGGGGCACGACGAGCAGTTGCGGCGGGACCATGACCGCTGCGACGGTCACGGCCATCAGTCCACGGCGGCCGCGGAACGTCCCGCGCGAGAAGCCGTAGGCGGCCAGGGTGGAGATCGCGACGGTGATCAGGGTGACCAGTCCGGCCACCAGGAAACTGTTCGCCGCCCAGAGGACCACGTTGCCGCGTTCGAGGATCTGCTCGTAGGCGGACAGGGTGAAGGCGCCCTTGAACGGGGACAGTCCCGGCTTGGACACGTCCTGCTCACTCTGGAGAGACGTGGCCACCGCCCAGAGGAACGGCAGCACCCAGACGGCCGCCAGCACGGTGAGCGCGGTACCGGCCAGGACGCGCGGCAGCCGGCCGTGGCCGAGGAGCAGGGGGGATCCGGCCGAGTCCCTGGGTGGGCGGCGCCGGGTCCGCACGGTGGTTGCGGTGGTGGACATCGGTCAGTCCTCCTGGCGGAAGAGACGGAGCTGCAAGAGCGAGACGACGATCACGAGGGCGAAGAAGACGTAGGAGACCGCGGAGGCGTAGCCCAGCCGGTAACCGGTGAACCCGACGTCGTACACGTACTCGAGGATGGGGCGGGTCGAGCCGTTGGGGCCGCCCTTGGTGAGGATGTAGATCTGGTCGAACACCTTGAGCGACGCGAGGATCTGGAGCATCGAGACCAGGACGGTGGTCCTGCGCAGCTGGGGGAGGGTGACGGACCACAGGCGGCGCCATGCGCCGGCACCGTCGAGTGCGGCGGCCTCGTCGTACGTCGTCGGCAGGGACTGCAGAGCGGCGAGGTAGAGCAGGAAGTTGAAGCCGACGGTCCACCACACCGTGAGCGCGGCCACCGACCACATCGCGACGGCCTCGTCGGACAGCCAGCCGACCGGTTCGAAGCCGAGTGTCCTGAGCAGTTCGTTGCCGAGGCCGATGTCCGGCTGGTAGAGCCAGGTCCAGATGAGGGTCACGACGGTCACCGGCAGCAGGTACGGCACGAAGAAGGACAGCCGCCACACCCACTGGCCGGCCAGCCCGCTGTGCACCAGGAGCGCCATGACCAGAGCGACCAGCACCAGGGGGATGCTGGAGAGGGCGGTGAAGAGGACCGTGTTGCCGAGACTGCTCCAGACGTCCGGGTCCCCGAAAGCCTCGGCGTAGTTGTCGAACCCGACGAACGACGTGTCGCGCAGCGCGAGAGAACTGTCGGTGAGGCTCATCCAAACGCCCTGGACCACGGGCCACACCAGGAAGAGCACGAAGGGGACCGCGAAGGGCAGGACGAAGAGCAGGCCCGGGCCGCGCCGGCGGGAGCCGCGGCGGGGAGACGGGGAGAGGGGCCGTTCGCCGGTGGGCGCGGGGGCGGCGACGGGCGTGGTGGTGGTCACGTCGGTAACTCCTTCTGCTCGGTCAGGCCACCGGATTGGGCTGCCGCAGCAGCGTGTTCGCCTCACGGACCATCTGCCGCACCGCCTTCTCGGCGGAGGTGTTGCCGAGCAACGCCGACTGGAGCGGCTGGCACATGCGGTTCTGGAAGTTCGACGCCGCCCCGGCGAACCAGTTCGGCGGATCGAGGACCGCTACCTTCCCGGCGTCGGCGTACGAGGACTGCGGCTTCAGCGCCGCGTACTCCGGCTCGGCGAGCACCGGCTGGTATGCCGGGATGTGACCCGCGCTCGCCCAGGTCAGGCTCTGCTTGAGTATCTGGGCGACGTAGCGGTGCGCTTCCCTGCGGCGGGCCGGGTCCGGGCTGCTCTGGTGCGGCAGGACGAAGCTGTGGGAGTCGGTGTAGACGGCGGGCCGGCCGAACACCTGCGGGAAGGGCGCGGCTCCGAGCGGGATCCCGGACTTCTGGAGCGTCGGCAGCTCCCACTCCCCGAGCATGGCCATGCCCCCGCGACCGCCCAGGAAACCGGCCAGCGCGCTGTTGTAGTCCAGGTTGTTGGGGTTCGTCCTGCCGTCGAAGAGCTGCTGCATGAACGACACGACCTGTACCGCCGCGTCGGTGTCGATCTCGGCCGGGCCGCCGTCCGGCAGGGTGAAGGCCGCACCGGTCTGCGCGTAGAGCGCGGCGAACTGCCGCCAGCTCTGAGCGGTGTCGGTGACATGGCCGAAGAGGATGCCGGATTCCCCCGTGACGTCGGCCAGGGCCTTGCCCGCCTCCAGGAGCGCCTTCGGTGAACCCATGGGGGCGAGTTCGCCCTTGGGGTCGAGGAGGCCGGCCTCGCCCGCGGCCTTCCGGTCGTAGAAGACGATGAACGGGTGGACGTCCAGAGGGATGGCGTAGACGCGCCCCTGATGTTTCGTGCGGGACCAGACCGCCGGTGTGAAGTCCTTCTCGGTGACGCCGAACTCGGCCAGCAGATCGAGGTCGAAGGGGTCCAGCAGTCCGCCCGGCGCGTAGCCGGCAAGCCGGGACAGGTGCAGGACCGCCACGTCGGAGGCGCGTCCGCCCGCGGCGGACATGGCGAGCTTCGTGTAGTACGACGGCCCCCAGTCGAGGATCGTGCGGTCGATCCGGAAGCCCTCGGGGCCCTGGGAGACGGCCTTGATCATGTCGTTCATCAGCATGCCGTCACCGCCCTGGAACAGGTCCCAGACGCTGAGCGCCGAGGCATCGGAGGCGGAGGCCGGGGAGGAGCACCCGGCCAGTGGGCCCATGGCGAGCAGTGCGCCCGCCCCGGCTGTTCCGTGACGCAGGAACCGGCGGCGGCCGATCCCGGGTGCCGGGCCGGAGCCGGGCACGGCCGACGCCTCGTGGGCGGAGGACGAAAAACTCATCGCGGACCTTTCGACGGCCGGACGCTCATGCCGGATCGGCGGTGGACCCGCCCGTGCGGGCGGGTCCACCGCACACGACAGGTGGGTGGCCGCACTGGCTGAAACGGTGCGGTCACATGTTTTTACATCGATGTACATTGGCTGTAAAGAGTTCGAGCGGTACGGGTGTTCGAGACCTGCGGAGCGCGCCTCGTACCGTGTCCGACGCCTCCGACGGCCCCCGGAACGCGGGGACATAGAATCGGCAGCGTTCGATGGCAGGGAGGTCGGCCGTGGCACGGCCCAGGATCAAGGACGTCGCACGGCACGCGGGGGTGTCGGAGAAGACGGTCTCCAACGTGATCAACGACTACGTCCACGTCTCCGAACGCACCCGGCGCGTGGTCCGCGAGTCCATCGAGCACCTCGGGTACCGGGTGAACCTGGCGGGCCGACATCTGCGGAAGGGGCGCACCGGCATCATCGCCCTCGTCGTTCCGGAGCTGGACGTCCCTTACTTCGCGGAGCTCGCCCGGCACGTGATCCGCGAGGCGGAGCAGCTCTCCCTCACGGTGCTGATCCATCAGAGCGGAGCGGACCGCGAGCACGAGCTGGCCGCACTCGCCGGCTTCGGCTCCGACTTCGTGGACGGGATCATCCTCAGCCCGCTCGCCCTCACCGCGGACGACCTGCGTCAGCGGGCCGGTGTTCCGCCGACCGTGCTGCTCGGGGAGCTGCTGGAGGAAGGGGCCGACCATGTCGCCATCGACAACGAGAAGGCCGCGCGTCAGGCCACCGAGCATCTGATCGCCCTCGGGCGCCGGAACATCCTCGCGGTCGGTGGACACGAGGCCCCCGGCCTCGGGACCGCGGAGGCCCGCACGCGTGGCTACCTCGCGGCCCTGGCCGAGGAGGGACTCACCCACCACCCGGACGCGCTCCTGGCGGTGGACGACTTCAGAATGCCCGCCGGCGCCCGGGCGGTGACCCGGGCACTCGATGCCGGCCTGCGCCCGGACGCTCTGCTGTGCCTCAACGACCAGCTCGCCCTGGGGGCGTTGCGGGCGCTCCACGAACACGGGCTCCGCGTGCCCGAGGATGTGGCGGTGATCGGTTTCGACGACGTGGAGGGGGGCCGGTTCAGCGTCCCGACGCTGAGCACCGTGGCGCCGGACAAGGCGGCGGTGGCCAGGGTCGCCGTCCAGCTCCTGAACCACCGCATCGAGGAAGCAGCCGCGCTGACTCCGCGGACGGACGACCCCGAGGGCTCCGGTGTCCAGGCACCTCAGGACCGCGTGGTGGCTCACCGTCTCGTCCTGCGTGAGAGCACGGAGGGCTCCGAGCTCCGCTGACGTCGGCTGCGGCTCCGCACCGGCCGGTCCGCCCGGTGCGAAACCGGGTGCCGACGCGGCCGGTGCGCGGAATACTCCGGGGGTGATCGTTATGCAGCCCGTCCTGGAGATCTACCCGGCCGACGGCTTCGGCTTCTGGCCGGTCGCCGACGTCAAGTCGTTCGGCTACCTGGCACTCGACGGGGAGCTCACCGCTGCCGAGGCCGGCGCAGCGGTGATGAGCATCGCCAAGTGCAACGACATCGAACCCGAACACGGCGACCGCCCGCCACGGCCCGTCGACCCGCTCGGTTCGTTCCTGCACGGGCTGCTGACGTTCGACGACCTCTTCGCGGCCGGTGGCATGCGGGTCACGGACAGCTCCGAAGGCATCACCTTCCTGCCGGGGTGCTGCAGCGGGCTTGAGGACTGGCGGGACTGGCGCAAGGCCCTCGACGGCGACGGACACGTCGAATGCGGCCATGACCCCGACCCGCTCGTCGAAGTTCGCGGCGACACCGTCCGGTTGACCGTGGACGCCGAGCGGTGCGACAGCCCGGTGATCGAGCTGCCCGTGACGGAGCTCCGCCGCCTGACGGACGAAGCCGAGCGTGACCTGGCCGGCTTCCTCGCAGTGGCCTCCAGCTGGGTGTCCGAGCATCTGCCCGACCACCGGGCCCCCGTCACCGCCGCCCTCGCGCGGGCCCTCGACATACCCGCGCCCGCGGGACCGGGAGAGCCGTGGGGGAGGCGTTCCTCTACGCCGACCCCACCATCGCCGCGGTCACGGCGATGAGCAGTCCGATGTAGGCCCATGCGTGGGCGCGGTCGGGGATCCGCGGCGGGCGGCGACGCAGTACCGCGATGACCGGCAGAGCCCCGAGGAGCAGCGCCGAGGCGGCGCGGACGTCGATGAGCCCCACCAGGTGCACGTGCGCGTCGATGGCGGCGGGGACAGCGGCGGCGCCCAGGGACACCGCGGTGGCCGGCAGTGCGATGGCGAGGGTCAGAGGGTTGGCCAGCGCGGTCGCCGTGTGCATGGTGTGTCCGGCCCGCCGCATGGCGGGGACGGTCATGACGCTGCCGCCCACCCCGAGGAACGCCGCGACGGCACCGACCGGCGCGCCGAGGACGGCGGGCAGGGGCCGTGGCGCTTCCGCGGCCGCCCGGGCCCGGGCGGCCGTACGCAGGAAGCCGGGGCGCAGAAGCAGGTCGGCGACGGTGAGAGCGACGTAGGCGACGAACGCCCAGCGCGTCGGACCGGCCGGGGCGAGGCGCGTTGCGAGAGCGCCGGCCACGGCGCCGGCCGACAGGAGGAGCAGCAGCGGACGGCTGCCGCGGAGGGCGACGAGTACCCGTCGCGGTGTGACCGCTGTGGCGAATCCCGCGTTCACCACCATCACCAGGGCCGAGGTGGCCGTCGCCACCCGCATCGCATCCCCGCCGAGCGCGGCGTCGGCCCACACCACGACCGGCACCGCGACGAATCCGCCGCCGAACCCGAACAGCACCGTCGTCACCCCGGTGAGGAGCCCGACCCCTGTCAGCATCACCACGTCCATGCGCCCTACTCCACCAGCCGCAGGGGGCGTCCCGCATGCGATGGTCGGCGCACTTCTTTCGCGTCCCAGCCAGTACGGTGGAGGGGTGAAGAACGTCCCGCTGGCCGAGGTCGACCACGTCGACCGGGTCGTCCTGCCGATCGGCACCGACTACCCGCCCGGTCACGTACTGGACCTGCACGAACACCGCCGTGCGCAGTTCCTCTACGGAGCCACAGGGGTCATGGTCGTGGACACCGCCGACGGGACCTGGACCGTCCCGCCCGAGCGTGCCGTGCTGATTCCCGCCGCTACCCGGCACCGTGTCCGCATGCTCGGGGTGAGCACCCGGAGTCTGTACATCGAGCCGGACGCCGTCCCCTGGTGGCCCGCCACCTGCACGGTCGTCGACGTTCCGCCCCTCCTGCGTGAACTGCTGCTGGCCGCCGTGGAGTTCGAGCCCGACTACAGCCTGTCGGGGCGCGAGGGAACCATCGCCGCGCTCCTCCTGCATGAGATCTCCGAGCGCGCCCCCCTGCCCTTCCACGTGGGGATTCCGGCCTCCACCGATCTCGCGAGGCTCTGCCGCGCCTATCTGGCCGCCCCCGACGCCGGCGTCACCAACGCCGCATGGGCCGCCGCGACGAACATGAGCGAGCGGGCTTTCACCCGGCGTTTCCGCTTTGAGGCCGGTGAGAGCCCGGCCGTCTGGCGGGCCCGTGCCCGTCTGCTCGCGGCTGTGCCGCTCCTGCGCTCCGCGTCGGTCAGTGAGGTCGGTGGCCGCCTCGGCTACGCCTCTCCCGCCGCGTTCACCGCGGCTTTCACGCGTGCCTTCGGCACGCCGCCGTCCCGCTTCGCGGCCGCAGGGGCCGGGGGCGCGCGCAGAGCCCCGCTCCGGGCGACCGGTCGCTGAGCACCGCGCCACGGTGACCGTAGGCTAAGCCCTGGTCAACGCATCGGCGGGCGGCTTCCGGGCGGAAGCGGGGGGCCTGAGCCCCGCGCGGTTCCGGCACAGGCCGGCCATCGCCGCTCGCTGACCGGACGCATACGATCCATCAGCAAGGAAGTCCATGCGGGGAGTTCTCACGGGTTTCGCGGTGATCGCCGTCGTCATCGGCATCGGCTACGTCCTCGGGCGCCGCGGACACCTGGGAGACGAAGGCCGGACGGTCCTGACCAGGCTCGCCTTCAACGTGGCGACCCCCGCCCTGCTCTTCACGACCCTGGCGGGCGCGGACCTGTCGGTCATCTTCTCCCAACGGCTCCTCGTCACCGCCGCGGGGACCGCCTCCGCGGCCGCCCTCTTCATCACCGTAGGACTCCTACGACGATGGGGAACGGGACAGATCACCATCGGCGCCCTGTGCTCCAGCTACGTCAACGCCGGCAACCTCGGGATCCCGATCGCCGTCTACGTGCTGGGGGACGCCTCCCTGGTCGCCCCCGTCCTGCTCTTCCAGCAGATCGTCGTCACCCCGCTGGCCCTGACCATCCTCGACCTGAACCGGCCCGGCGAGCCCCGCCCTCTCCTGCAGCGCCTGACCACACCGCTCCGCAATCCGATGGCCGTCGGCTCGCTCTCGGGTGTCGTCGTGGCCGCCAGCGGATGGACCGTCCCGTCGCCGGCCCTCGAACCCCTCACCCTCATCGGCAACATGTCCGTCCCCGCGGTCCTGCTGGCCTTCGGGATTTCCCTGCGCGGCAGCGGCATACCCGCCCGGGGGGACAACCGGCCCGCCATCGTTCTCTCCGCCACCCTCAAGACGACCGTCCAGCCGCTCATCGCCTGGGCCATCGGCGCGGGCGTCTTCCATCTGCAGGGCGCCGCTCTCCTCGACGTCGTCGTGACCTCGGCGCTGCCCGCGGCGCAGAACCTGTACACCTACGCCTCGCAGTACCGGGTCGGCGAACAAATCGCCCGGGAGTCCATCCTGCTGTCCACCGTGGCCTCGATCCCCGTACTGATCATCGTTGCCGCGCTTCTGGGATAGCCGGGCCGTCGACCGCGCGCCGCCGCTAGTGTGTCCCGTCCGACAGGCATGGCCGTGAGCGCCCTGCAACCGACACAGGACAGGTGGGCGCGATGAGCGGCATGTGGACCGGGGAGAAGGTACGCCTGCGAGGTGTCGAGCCCGATGACTGGGAAGGCTTTTTCGACCTGGCCCGGAACACGCTCGACGTCCGTAACGCGGATCTGGTCGAACCCCCGCGCTCCGCCGAGAGTTTCCGGTCCTGGACCGCCGAGCGGGCGGGGCGCCCGCCGGGAGGCGAAGCCTTCCGCCTGGTGGTCGAGGGGCTGGCGGACCGGGCTTTCGCGGGGTCCGTGACAGTCGGAGAGACCGACAGCCGTGCGGGACGGTTCAGGACCGGCGTCGAGATCAGCCGCGCCCACCGCCGCAGAGGGTACGCGGCCGAGGCGACGGAACTCGTCCTCACCTATATGTTCGCCGAGCAGCGCTACAACAAGTGCGAGGTGGAGGTCTACGCCTTCAACGACGGCTCACTCGCGCTCTACCGCAAGCTGGGCTTCGTCGAGGAGGGCAGGCTCCGCGAGCATGAGTTCTTCGCCGGCGGCCACCACGACGTGGTGCTGCTCGGCATCACCGCCGCCGAATACTGGGCCACACACCGGCGTCCCCCGGTGCGGTGATGCTTGTGTCACCCCCTCGCGACGGCGGGCGCATTCACACCCTGCGGTGCAGCAGGAACTCGAGCAGCAGCTCGATCTCGCGCGCCGCACGTGGGACGAGGGGCACGCTCCGTAGGCAGCCACGGGCGGCGTCGAGGTGGTGGCGGGCCTCTTCCAAGGTGGCGGCGCGGCCGCCGCACGCCTCGACCAGCGCGGCCGCGCGAACCGTACCGGCGTCGTCGAGGGGAAGCGGTGAGTTCAGAAGAGCGGCGAGTTCCCTGGAGTGGAACCCGTCCCCGGCAAGGGCGGCGAGCACGGGATAGGTCTTCTTCTGCTGCCTCAGATCGCTGTGGACCGGCTTGCCCGTCACCAGTGGGTCACCCCAGATTCCGAGCAGGTCGTCGACGGCCTGGAAGGCCACCCCGAGGTGCCGTCCGGCCCGGTCAAGGGCGGCGACGGTGCGGGCGGGTGCGCCTCCCAGAAGGCCGCCGAGCGCCGCGGCGCAGCCCAGGAGGGTGCCGGTCTTGAGCTCGGCCATGGAACGGTACTCGTCGGTCCGGACGGCGCCGGGCCCGGTCCAGGGCCGGGCCGCGAAGAGCAGGTCCTCCGCCTGGCCGCGTACGAGACCGCTCAGTGTCTCGGACAGCCTGCACACGGCCCCGGCGGTGTGCGGGCCCGCTGTCTCGGCGAGCGTCTGCACGGCGAGTGCGAAGAGGGCATCGCCCGCGAGCACGGCCGGCCCGGTGCCGTACGCCTTCCACACGGTCTCGCGCTGCCGCCGGGTCCCGTCCCCGTCCATGATGTCGTCGTGCAGCAGCGAGAAGGTGTGGACCAGCTCGACCGCCACCGCCCCGGGCACGGCGCTCTTCCCGGGTGCGCCCGCCGCCTCGGCGCACAGCACGGCGAGGGCCTGGCGCACGCCCTTGCCCTCGAAGGACCCGTCGGCGGGCGCACCGCCGACCTCGCACCAGCCGAGTGAGAACGCGGCCATCTCACCCGGCCACGGGTGGAGGCGCTCTATCGCGGCGGACAAGGACGGACGTACCAGATCGCGACAGCGCGCCAGTACGCGGGGAGCGGAGGCCGCGGCCTCAGGTGGCCCGGTGTCCGAGGTCGCGGCTGCCCCGGCGGGTGCGGAGACGGTCGTGGGGGAGGTCATCGCGTCGCCGCCTCCTCGACGCGGTGGCCTGCGTCGGGCAGCGGGCCCAGCCCCAGCTCGGCCGCGGCCTTGTCGACCATCTCCCGTGCGTGCCTCAGGCCGATGCGGTCCAGGGTCCGGCGGAGACCGGACAGCTCCACGACTGTCTCCGCCGGGTTCCGGCCGAGCCGGGCGAGCGATTTGGCGAGCCCCAGCCGGGACAGCGCGGTCCCCCGTGGCTCGTTCATC
Organism: Streptomyces sp. NBC_01166; assembly: GCF_045039765.1. Taxonomy (NCBI): domain Bacteria; kingdom Bacillati; phylum Actinomycetota; class Actinomycetes; order Kitasatosporales; family Streptomycetaceae; genus Streptomyces; species Streptomyces sp. NBC_01166. Next base: position 800,477 of record NZ_CP108613.1, on the reverse strand, counting down.
TCCTGGAATTCGGCGAGCGCCTGCGCGTAGGTGTCGCGGGCCTGTGCGTACTGCCCCGCCCGGTAGTGCACATTGCCGCGCATCTTGTGGTTGTACGCCAGCGCGCTGGACAACTTCATCTCGCGGCAGATGAATTCGGCCTCGGTGAGCAACGCCAGGGCACGCTCCACCTCACCGTCGCGTACGGACACCACGTCCGCTATGCCGCGCAGCGCCCAGGCGCGGCCTCGCCGGTCGTCGGCGTCACCCGCGGTCTCGGCCGCCTCCTCGAAGAGCGCGAGCGCCTTGTCGTACGAGCCGGTGTTCCGGTGCATCTGGGCTATGCCTTCCAGCGCCCAGACCGTGTGCCTGGCCTCTCCGCGCCTGCGGGCCTCGGCGAGAAGCTGTTCGTGCAGCTTGCCGACGGCCTGATAGTCGCCCTGGATGCGCCCGGTCTCCGCGAGACCGGCGAGCGAGTAGCCGCGTACCACCACGTCGCCCCCTCGCTCGCCCATGTCGGCCGCGAGCCCGAGCAGCCGGTAGGCCAGAGCCAGCGAGCCTCGCTGGCGGGCGAGCGTGCCGCCGCTCCACAGCGCCCACGCCATGGCTCCGACATCCTCGGCCTCACGCGCCGCACGGTAACTCGACTTCCACGCGGTGTCGGCATCCGTCACGTGCCCCAGCCGCCGGTGCGCCTCCGCGACAGCGAGCCCGCAGCGTGCCATTTCCCGCTGCTGCCCGGCACGTTCCGCTGCCCGCAACTCCTCGATCCCTTTCGCCAGCACCTCGGTGAGGGAGGAGTTCACCGACAACGAGCCGAGCGCCCCCTGGTATTCGGGAGCGAACGCCTTGTCCATCGGCCGATTCTGCTGAGTCACCCGTGCCACCCTCACCGTCTCGCCTGTCTTCGGGTCCTGGTCACCGGCCGTCGGCCGGCCGCCGTCCCTGATCAAGACGGTACGAGCGACCGGGGGTTCCACGAATCCCTCTCCGTGTTGGTCATGGGGTCGTCCCTGAGGGCCACGCGCGCCGGGGCGCGGTCCTCCGTGCGAGGGACGCCCGAGCAGGGCTCCGGCCGCCCTGTCGGCAGGCCGGCGGAGCCTGACGACCGTCCATGAGAGCTCGGCGGATCCCGCACAGCCCCCAGGCGTCCTGGGCGCCCTCGCGCACAGCGTCGCCCCTGGCTCATCTCGTCGGCGGAGGTGGGCGAGGCGATCGGGAGGGGCGGAGGCGAGTTACGGAACGGGGTGCGTCAGCCGTGGGTGATCCGGGTAAGGTGACAGCAATTAAGTGAAGGTAGCCTTACCTAAGTTCAAGGAGTTCCGGTGACCAACCCCTTCGAGGACGAGAACGGCACCTACCTGGTGCTCGTCAACGACGAGGGACAGCACTCGCTGTGGCCTGCCTTCGCCGAGGTGCCCGGCGGCTGGACCGTGGCCCATCAGGAGGACACCCGTCAGGCCTGCCTCGACTACGTGGAGCAGAACTGGACGGACCTGCGGCCCAAGAGCCTGATACGGAGCATGGCGGCCGGGCCGGTGTGAACCCTGTGGAACGCCCGAAGGCGTTCGTCCGGAACCCCGGACGAACGCCTTCGGCGGTGAACTGCGGCCCGAGGTCAGGATTCCTCGGCGGCCGCGGTCCTCGGTGCCGGGGCGGCGACCGCCGGTGCCGACTCGTCCCGCCGTGACCGGTGCGCCATCCATGCGGCGACCAGCGCGCCCGAGATGTTGTGCCACACGGAGAACACCGCGGCCGGCAGGGCGGCCAGCGGACTGAAGTGAGCGGTCGCCAGCGAGGCGGCGAGCCCGGAGTTCTGCATGCCGACCTCGAAGGCCATGGCGCGGCTTGCGGGCCGGCCGAGTCCTGAGATCTTGCCCGCACCGTAACCGAGTGCGAGTCCGAGGCCGTTGTGCAGCACGACGGCGATCAGCACGGTCACGGCGGCCGACTTGATCGTGCCGGCACTGCCCGCCACGACGGCGCAGACGATCGCGGCGATGGCCAGCGACGACAGCCAGGGCATGAGGCCCAGCACCCGGTCGACGAGCTTGCCCGCGACGAGCCGCACCGCGAGGCCGCCGAGGACCGGAAGCAGCACTGTCTTGAGGATGTCCGTGATCATCGAGCCGGCGTCCACCGGCAGGTACGCACCCGCGAGCAGCAGCGTGAGCGGGGGCGTCACCAGGGGGGCAACCAGGGTGGAGACGGTGGCGACGGAGACCGACAGCGCCACGTCGCCGCGGGCCAGGAAGGTCACCACGTTCGACGCCGTACCGCTCGGCGCGCAGCCGACCAGGATCAGTCCGGCCGCCAGCTGCGGCGGCAGCCCGAGCAGGTGGGCGATGGCCCAGCCCAGCCCCGGCATGATCACGTAGTGCGCGACCAGCCCGATGGCCACGGCCCACGGGCGCTTCGCCACGCCCCTGAAGTCGAGCGGAGTCATCGTCAGGCCCATGCAGAACATGACGATCCCCAGCAGGTACGGAACCGATTCCGTCCAGCCGTCGAACGTGCCGGGGGTGACGAGACCGGCTACGCCCGCCGCAAGCACGAGGACGGGGAACACCGTGACGGCGCGCCTCGCCGCCTTGTCGTCGGAGGCCGGTTGATCAGGGGATATCTGTTCGGTTTGCACAGGCGCGATGAGACGCCGCAGGCATGGGCCTTCGCAAGCGCGTCTCACCATATGGACGCGATGTCCAGGATGCGTCCGCTCGCAGTCCCCGCCTACCAGGGCCGGAGGCGCAGCTCGCGCCCTTGCCATCGCCTCCGCAGCCAGCGGTCGTGACCGGCCAGGACGATCGCTCCGGGGCCCGCACCCATGGCCGCCTCGAGTTCGTCGCAGAGGCGGGGGGACAGATGGTTCGTGGGTTCGTCGAGCAGCAGCAACTCGGGCGGATGCGCCACCAGGAGGGCCAGCGCGAGCCTGCGGCGCTGGCCGACGGAGAGGCGCCCGACCTGCTTGCCCAGGTCCGCCTCGCTCATCAGCCCCAGCGAACCCAGCGGTACGGCCTCCGCACGCTCGCTCCCGAGGGCGTGTGCGTAGGTGTCCCGGACGGTGCGGTCCGGCCGCGCGAACACGGTGTCCTGGGCCAGCATCCCCACCGAGAGGCCGCCCTTGCGCCGCACGTCGCCGTCCGCCGCGAGACGTCCGGCGAGCACGGCCAGGAGCGTCGACTTCCCCGCCCCGTTGTCACCCGTCACGAGCAGCCGTTCGGTCGCCGCCACGTCGAGGCGGTCGACGGCGAGGCGGCCCCGCACCCGCACGTCCCGAAGGGAGACGAGGAGCCCGTCCGCCGAAGGTCCGGCGAGGGCGGTGCGCCGGAACCGCAGCGGCTGCGGAGGCTCGGCGATCCGGTGCCGTTCGAGTTCGTCCAGCCGGCGGGCGGCGTTGCGCGCCCGGCGCGAGATCTGGCTCTGCACCCGGTTGGCCCGGACGCCGTAACCCATCTTCTCGTTGTCACGCGGTCCACGGTCCGGGGCGACGCGATGCGTGGTCGTGCCGATCGACCGGTGCAATGCCTCCAGCTCCTCCTGTTCCTCCGCGAAACGCCGTTCCCAGCGTTCCCGTTCGGCCCGCTTCTCGGCCTGGTAGGCGGTGTAGTTGCCGCCGTACCGCACCGGCCCGTCCATGGCGGGGTCGAGGTCGACCAGGTCCGTGCACACGGCGTCGAGGAAGGCCCGGTCATGGCTCGCCACGACGACGGCGCCGGGCAGGCCGCACACCTGCTCCTCCAGGAACTCCGCGGCACGGTCGTCGAGATGGTTGGTCGGCTCGTCCAGCAGCAGCGCGGAAGGCCTCCGGACCAGGAGGGAAGCCAGGGCCAGCCGCCCGCGCTGCCCACCGGACAGGGAACCGAGTGTCCGGTCCCGCCGGATCCCGCCGAGGCCGAGGCCTTCCAGCACCATCGTGGCGCGCCGGTCGGCGTCCCACGCCTCCTGCTCCTGGGCGCGCTCCAGCCGCCGGCCGTAGGCGTCGAGCAGCGCGGCGTACCCGGGGGAGTCCTCGTCGGCGCGGGCGAGTTCCCCGGTGAGGCGCTCGATCTCGGCGAGATCGTCGCGGACCTCGCTCAGCGCCTCGTCCAGCACGTCAGCGATCGTGGCGGCGGCGGCGAACGGCATCTCCTGGTGCAGGAAGCCCAGATCGGCCGGGCGGGTGATGCTTCCCGCGTCCGGTTCGTCGGCCCCGGCGAGCAGACGGAGCAATGTCGACTTGCCGACGCCGTTCTCCCCGATCAGTCCGATGCGGTGGCCGGGGGGCGCCGTGAGGGAGAAACCGTCGACCACGCGCCCGTCGCCGAAGGAACGGACGATGTCGCGTGCGAGCAGGGCTGCGGAGGCGTCGGACATGGGAGATGACCTCGTGTGCGTACGGGCGGACAGGCTTCCGCCCGGGGCGGGCAGGGGGAAACGGGAACGACACAGGGCCTCGCGGCAACGGCGCTGTCGCGCACCTGCCCACGGGCGATCACATCCGGGTGTCACCCGGAGATGTCGTCGTCTCCCACCATGTCCGGTCTCCTCACCGAGAGAGCGATGTCCACGGCGAGCCTAGCAGCCCGCCGTACCCCGGCCCTGAGGTGCCGTCACGCCTATTTGCCCGAGCCGACCGGGGTCACCGTGACGCGGGAAGCGGAGCCGGACCCCGCGGGGATGTTCACGGAGAGGGACATGGTGTGCGAACGGGTCTCGTCCGGCGGCGTCACGACCGCCGAGGTGAACGTGACGCCCGAGCCTCCGCCGGTGTTCGGCGGGAAGTACAAGGAGAAGTTCGTGCGCTCCCCGGGGGCCAGCGTGACCGTCGGTACCGACCGGCCGCCGTTGCGTTCGGCGCTCACGGTGCCGTCCTTGCCCGTGAGGTCCAGGCCGGGGAACCCGTGCATCGAGCAGGACGCAGAGCCGGTGTTCTCCAGGTTGATCAGCACCTCGCCCTCCGCCATGCCGCCGGAACTGCTGAAGGAGAGGTCCGCCGTCCGGCAGATACCCCCGGCCGAGGAGGCGGACGGGGCCTCGGAGGCCGGGGCTGATGCCGAGGCCCGGCCGTCCCCTACGCCGGAACCCTCCGTGGCGGTCGTGGCACCGGCGCCGCTCCGGCTGCCGGAGTCGGCGGACGTCTCCCCCCGCGCGGGCGCCGCCGCGCCCGTGCCGCTGCCGCCCTCACCGCCGCAGGCGGTGAGGGCGAGGGCGGCCGCCACTGCGGCGGCGATGACGACGGATGTCTTCCGAAGGCGCATGACGTCCCCTGTGATGAGGCACCGGCTGCTCCGTACGAGCACTTACGTGGGCAATGCACGCGACTGTCCCGCGAACGGGTGTGCGCCGGACCGAAGATCATGACGTCGGGAGGAACACCGGCCCGCCCCGCGACCACAAGAGGCTCATGCCCGTCAGAAGCCCCGTCATGTACGCCGGACCGTGACGCCGGGGATGCGGAGGGCCGTGCTTGCGGGCAGCGTGGGGGAGTGCCGCAGCTGCTGAGAACCCAGTGGATCCCCGTAGGCCTCATCGTGCTGGCCGTGGTGGTCGACCTGGTCACCCCGCACGACGTGACGTCCGCGCCGCTGCTCATGGCTGCACCCGTCGCCGCCGCGCCGCTCTGCGGCATCCGCGCGATCATCGGCATCGGGCTCACGGCGATGGTCGTCCACGCGTTCCTCGCACGGCTCGACGGGACCTTCGGCTGGCGCGCGGGCATCGCCAACCAGATCACCCTGGCGGCCGTCACCGCCCTCGCCGTCCTGATCCACCGCACGCTGCGCAGACAGGACGCCCGCGCCCGGCGCGCCCAGCACGTCGCGGCCGTCGCCCAGCGGGCCGTGCTGCCCAGGCCCCCGTCGCGGCTGGGGGACCTGCACGTCGACGCCCGGTACGTGCCCGCCGAGAGCGAGGCACTGATCGGCGGCGACCTGTACGTGGTGCAGAGCACCCCGTACGGGATCCGGGTCATGGTCGGGGACGTTCGGGGAAAGGGCCTCGGGGCGGTCAGCGCCGTCAGCGCCGACCTCGGCGCCTTCCGGTACGCGGCGGACGAGGCCGAGGACCTCCCGCAGCTCGTGACCCGGCTGGAGCGGGCCCTCCTGCGCGAGGGCGGCCGGCGTGGCGGCCAGCAACAGTCGGAGGGCTTCACGACAGCGCTCATCGCCGAGTTCTCCACGGACCTGGAGACCGTACGCCTGGTCAACCGGGGCCATCCGCCTCCGGTACTCCTGGACGCACAGGGCCGCGCCACCCTCCTCGGTGCGTCCGAGGAGGCGCCCCCACTGGGGATGAGCGATCTGGGCGCGTGGAGCTCCCCGGTCGACAGCTTCCCCTTTCCCGCCGGCTCCACCCTGCTCTGCTTCACCGACGGCGTCACCGAGTCGCGCGATGCCGCCGGGCGCTTCTACGACCCCGTCGCACGCCTGCCTCTCGTCCTCGGCAGACGGGCGCGCTCCGGCGGACGCCTCGCTCCGGGGCAGATCCTGGACACGCTGATCCAGGACGTCCGGCGCCACGTCGGCGGCCGGCCGCAGGACGACCAGGCCATGCTGGCCCTGCACCGCTCCCGCACCGAGGACGAACCCGCTCCGCGGGCCACGGCGGGCCCTCCGAGCTGACGGCCGGTCCGGCCGCGGAAGAGCAGAGGAGCGGAGGAGCTGAGGCACCGCCATCCGCCGTACGACGGCCGCGACCTGGATGTGCGGGCTTCTCCCATCCGGTTCACACTCGGATCATGCGCACCGACACTCCCGGCCCGGACACGGCCGGCCCCCCTGCCGCAGGGGGAGCCGCCAACCAGACGCTGGCCCTCGCGGCGATGCTCTTCGCCGTGTCGATGACGTTCATCGACCAGACGATCGTCGCCGTCGCCGCGCCGAGCATCATCGAGGAACTCGGGCTCTCGTCCTCCGGGATGCAATGGGTCGTCAATGCCTACCTGCTCGCCCTCGCCGCATTCTTCGCGCTCGGCGGGAGGCTGTCCGACATCTTCGGCCACCGCCGGGTGATGGTGATCGGCACGCTCCTGTTCGTCGTCTCCTCCGTGCTGTGCGGCTGCGTCCCGGAAGGTGACTTCGCACAGGCCTGGCTGATCATCTTCCGTGCCACCCAGGGACTCGGCGCGGCGCTCATGTTCCCCGCCGCGCTCGCCGTGGTCATCGCCGTCTTCCCCGTGGAGAAGCGCGGCCGTGCGCTCGCGCTGTTCTTCGGTCTCTCCGGAGCGCTCACCGCGGTCGGGCCGCTGCTCGGCGGCTGGCTGACGGCCTGGACCTGGCGGGCGATCTTCTGGGTGAACGTGCCGATCGCCGTCATCGCCCTCGTCCTGGCCGTCATGGCTCACATCCCCGAGATCCGCCGGCGCGAGAAGCTGGACGTGCCCGGTGCCGTCCTGGTGGCCGTGGGCATGGGGCTGAGCGTGTTCGGGTTCCAGCAGGCGTCCGCGTGGGGCTGGAGCAGCGTCGCCACCTGGGTGTGCATCGTGGGCGGGCTCGTCGTCCTGGCGGTGTTCTGCCGCTACGAACTCGGGGTGGCGGAACCGCTCATCAAGCTGCGTGTCTTCCACGACCGGGCGTTCACCGTCGACATGCTCGTCCTCTTCCTCGCGATGCTGGCCTTCGTCCCGGTCTTCTTCTTCGCGTCCGTCTACGCACAGGTCTCGCTGAGCGCCTCGCCGAACCAGGCCGCCCTGTACCTGCTCTACTTCTTCATCGGGTTCGGGATCGCGTCCCAGTGGGGCGGCCGCATCCTGGACCGGCGCGGAGCCCGTCCGGCGATGAAGATCGGCACGGCGCTCGGCGCCGTCGGGTTCGCCCTGTGGGCGAACAAGCTGACGGACCTGTCGATGCACGACCAGTGGCCGTACGCCGCGCTCGCCGGAGCGGGCATCGGCTTCCTCCTCGCCCCGGCGTCCACCGACGCGGTCAACCGGTCGATCGGCGCCTCGTACGGCGAGGTCACCGGCCTCACCCAGACCGTGCGCAACTACGCGGCGAGCATCGGGATCGCAGTCTTCGGGACGATCCTCACCCACGTCACCACCGACAGGGTCGTGGAGACCCTCACGTCCAGAGGCGTGCCGGCAGGCGCGGCGAACGACGCCGCCAGATCGGTCGCGGAGGCCGTCACCGGAAATCCGGACGCACAGGAGCCGTCCGGCGGAGGCCGGGTCGCCACCCTCATGAGGGACTCGATGGACGCGGTCCGAATGGACTTCGCCGAGGCGAACCAGTGGGTGTTCTACGGGATGGCCATCGCGCTCGGTATCGGGTACCTGTGCGCGATCCGGCATCCCGGGACACGGGTGACCGGAGTCTCGCCCACCGAGCCTCCCGAGCAGCCGGGGCGGGGCGGACGGGAAGCCGACGGCTGACGGTGCGTGCCCCACCCGTACGGCCCTGCGGCCACGGGTGTGGAGCGGCGCTCCCCGGTGAGGCGTGACGTATGCACTCATGGGCGGTGTCATCGCCGGCGCACCGGATCGGGCGTATCGACTTCGACAACCTCAACGTCGAGCGGGGCTACGAGAAGTGGTGTGCGTACGCGCAGTCGAAGCCGGCCAACCTGCTCTTCACCGCGGAACTCCAGCGCAGGGCGGACGCGGCCGGCAAGCAGGTGCTCGCGCTCGCGGCCCAGCCCGGCCTCGCCGCGACGGACCTCGGACAGGCGGGACCGCGGATGGCCGGACGGGACGGCGGGAGCTACTACGGCCAGCGACTGCTGGACGGGACACGGGGAGGCCCCGCACCCGCCCACATGTCGGCCCGGGCTCAGGACATGAACACGGCGCGGGTTCTTCAGGACGAATCGGCGCGCCTCACCGGAACAGCCGCCGACGCCCTCTGAGCCCTGCCCCTCACCGGAGACCCGGGGAGGGGCAGGGCTCAGACGGCCGCCAGCCGCAGGTCCGCGCCGCCGGCCCGCAGCCCCTCGGCAGCGGCCTCGGCCAGGGAGTCGTCGGTGACGATGGTGTCGAACGCGCTGAGCGGCGCCACCCGGAACTTGCCGAACGTCCCGTACTTCGACGCGCCGGCGACCAGCACGCTCGACCCCGTGCACTCCATCGCCGCCTGCTTGACCTCCACCTTCGCCGCCGAAGGGGTGGTCACCCCGCGCAGCAGGTCCCAGGAACTGGTGCTGATGAAGGCGATGTCGAGTGCGAGCTGACGCAGCGTCGTGGCCGCGAGCCGGCCCACACTCGACCGGTTGGACGGGTCCACCTGGCCACCGATGTGTATGACGTCGAGGTGCGAGGAGGCCATCAGCCGGTCGACGGTCGTGAAGTCGTTGGTGACGACCGTCAGCGACTCGTGGCGCGCGAGCAGCGGCACCATGGCCAGCAGCGTCGTCCCCGCGTCCAGGTAGACAGTCATGCCCTCCCGCACGAGCCCGGCGGCGGCCGTGGCCATGGCCTGCTTCTCGGGCTGCTCCAGCACCGACTTGGCCTGGAAGCTGGGCTCGCTCTGGAGGTGACTGGCGATCCGTGCCCCGCCGGGCACGGAGAACACCAGTCCCTGACGCTCCAGTTCTGCGATGTCGCGGCGGACGGTCATGTGGGAGACGCCGAAGAGCTGGGTGATCTGCTGCACGCTCAGTACTCCGTCGCGCCGCAGATGCTTCAACAGGAGCTCGCGCCGTTGATCGGGGATCAGGGGCAACTGCTCTTCGTCGGCCACTGCTTCTTACCTTTCCTCGCGCGACCACCGCGGTCGCTGCTCGATTGTGCCGTCCCCGCCCGCCGCGTCCCAACACGGCGCGGTGTCAGGACCCCACGAACGTGCTGAGCAGGAGCACTCCGCCGAGGCTGAGCAGCGACTGCAGGGACAGCATCAGGGTCCAGGTGCGGAACGTCTGGGCCACCGAGAGCTGGTAGTACTCCTTGAACAGCCAGAATCCGGAGTCGTTGACGTGCGACAGCATCACCGCTCCCGACGCCGTCGCCAGCACCAGCAGTTCGGGGGAGAGGCCCGGGTACGCGCCGATCAGCGGAGCGACGATACCGGTGGCGGCCGCGGTGGCCACCGTCGCCGATCCGAGGCAGATGCGCAGCAGAGCGGCGACCAGCCAGGCGAGCAGCAGCGGCGGGATCGACCAGTCCACCGCGTAGTCGGAGATCAGCTTGTCGATGCCGGTCGCGGTGAGCATCGCCTTGAGACCGCCGCCGGCGCCGAGGATCAGCACGATCCCGCCGACCGGGCCGAGGCCCTTGCCCGCCATCTTCTGGAGCTGGTTCAGACCGAAGCCGGAGCGCAGTCCCAGCGCGAAGAAGGCGAAGATCACCGCGGCCAGCAGGGATATGACCGAGGAGTCGCACGCCTCGAAGACCGCGTAGGGCAGGGAGCCCTCAGCGGTGTTCGCGGTGCCGATGGTCCCGATCAGCATCAGGACGGGCGGCAGCAGCACGGTGATCAGGGCGAGCACGAAGGAGGCCGGCCGCTTCCGGTTCTCCGGCTCGGGGCTCGTCTCCGGGATCGGGCCCTTGTCGAGGTCCGGGGCCGGGCCGAACCACCGCGAGGCGAACTTGGTCAGCAGCGGTCCGCTGATCACCGCGATCGGGATGCCGATGATCAGGCCGTACATGATGGTCAGCCCGGTGTTCGCCCCGTACGCCGAGACCGCCAGCGTGGGGGAGGGGTGCGGCGGGAGCAGGCCGTGCGAGATGTAGAGACCCGCGGCGAGGGGCAGCCCGACGTACAGCAGGTGCGTGCCGGTGCGCTTGGCGACGGCGTACACCAGCGGCACCAGCATCACGAAGCTGACGTCGAAGAGGTGCGGCATCCCGATGAGCAGGGCTGCGGCGGTGATCGCCGTCGGGATCCACTTGACCGGGCGGGCGCCGATGAAGACGGTGGCGATCCGGTCGGCTCCGCCGGAGCCCAGCAGGATGCCGCCGAGTATGGTGCCCAGCCCGATCGTCGGTCCGGTGCTCTTCAGCGCGTCGCCGAAACCGTCCTGGAAGTGCTCGACGGTGTCGCCGGGACCGAGGCCCGCCGCGAGACCCAGGCCCAGGGCCGACAGCGCCAGCGCCAGGAACGGATGGAGCTTGGCCTTGGTGATCAGCAGGATCAGGACGACGACCGCGGCCGCGCCCAGCAGGAGGTTCTGGAGGTCGGTACTCATCATCGGCTCGCGTAGGGGGCGGGGGCGTCGGTGGCGCGCGAGGCGCGCCCGGAGGTCCAGGCGTGCAGCAGGTCCGCGTCCGGGTCGGCGAGGTCGCCGAGGGTGATCAGGGCGCCGGCGCGGACATCCCGCCCGAGGGTGGTGTGCGCCGCGAGGTACAGCGGTGCCGCGTCGGCGGGAGCGTCCTCGTCGCGGAGCAGGACGGCCTGGACGCCGGTGACGTCGTGGTGGTGGCCGCCCATGTCCAGCACGGTGCCCGCGGGGAGGTCGCGCCGGGCGCGGCCTGCGAGCATGGCGTGGGCGCGCGGGTCGGCGCCGCCGGAGGGCCGGTCGTGGAGCACGGCGGACAGCAGCGAGACCGGTGTCTCGACGCCCATGAGGTGGTACGGCAGGTAGATCGCCGCGTAGCGCCCGTCCCTGCTGACGACGTGGCCCTTGCCGCGCAGCGTCTCCCAGGTGACCGGGTCACCGGTGCGTACGACGACGAAGACACCGCCGGCGAACGAGGCCTCGTCCGGTAGCCGCAGCGCGCTGAACACGTCGACGGTCCCGGCGCGGTGCAGGACACCGCCGTCCTCACGCAGGGCGTAGACGTCGGCGAGTTCGGCGATCCGGGCGACCGGGTAGTGCAGGCGCTCGACGTCCGGCCGGAAGCCCGTGTTGGTCGCGACCACCGCCATCTCGCAGTAGTCGGCGGTGGCGCCGGTCGGCAGAGCGGTCAAGGCGGCCGCGCGTGCGGCGAGCGTGGCGCGCACGTCGGATCCGAGGCTCAGGAGCCCGGTCAGTTCAGGCGCGGGGACCGTGGTGTCGAGCTGGGTGACCGAGTTGGTCTCCGGGTCGTACACGAGGTCGTACTCGCTGGACTTGCCGATCGCCACGATGTCCAGGCCGAGGAGCTCCGCCCAGGTCACGAGCGCGATGAGGTTCGCGGGCTGGTCGCCGTCCGCCGTGGTGTAGACGACGCCGTTGTCATGTGCCAGGTCCGCGAGGTGCAGCCCGGCGACGGAGTCGACCTCCTTGCTGACCATGGCGACGTGACGGCCGCCGGTCAGCGCCTCGCGGGCCATCGCGTATCCGTCGGCCGGGCTTCCGGTCGCCTCGACGAGGATGTCCCAGGGCGCGGCGGAGAGCAGCGCGCCGTCCGCGACCAGGGCGACGGCCCCCTGATCCGCGGCCCGCGCGACCTCGTCGGCGTCCGCGCAGACGGCCAGGCCCTCCGCCGGGTAGCCGAGCTCGACGAGCATGCCGCGCAGCCGCTCCACGTCACGGTCGCACAGGACGGCAGGAGCCAGACGCCCGATGCGCGGGGTCTGGGCCAGCAGGGTCCGGGCGAAGCCGCCGCCGGCTCCGGACAGTGCGTAGCGCACGGTCCGGTCGCCGGTTCCGGCGAACAGGTGATGCAGGTTCATGGGCTCTCCTAGACGGGCACACGGCTCGGTTCAACGGCTCCGGCAGACGCGGTCTCGGCTACGGCACGAGCACCACAGGGGAGCGTGTTAACAAGATGTATCAGCAGATCTCGTCTGCGTAAAGTCTGTTAACATTTTTTCACACACAGGCTGCCGGGGAACTCCACCCGGTACCGCACCCCCCAACGCAAGGAGGTCCGATGCCGACCCTCGGGGCCATCGCCGACGACTTCACCGGAGCAACCGATCTCGCCACCATGCTCGTCGCCCGGGGCCACCGGACCGTGGTGACCGTGGGACCGGACGCCCTCTCCGAGGGCCCGGGGGCGGCGGCTGTGCGTGACGCCGACGCGGTGGTGGTGGCCCTCAAGTCGCGCACCGCGCCGGTCGAGGAGGCCGTCGGTACGTCACTCGCCGCCCTGCGCGCCCTGCGCGGGTCCGGCTGCGAGCGCTTCTACTTCAAGTACTGCTCCACCTTCGACTCCACCCCGCGCGGCAACATCGGCCCGGTGGCCGACGCACTCCTCGCGGAACTGGGCGAATGCCGCACGGTCGTCGTCCCCTCGTTCCCCGCCACCGGACGCACCGTCTACAAGGGCCGCCTCTTCGTCCACGACGAACTCCTCGACGAGAGCCCCATGCGGCACCACCCGCTCACGCCGATGCGGGACTCCCACGTCGGCCGGCTGCTCACCCCGCAGACCGGCCACCCGGTGCGCCTCGTCGGGCTCGACACCGTGCGGAAGGGCAGCGACGCGCTGCGTGCCGCTCTCGACGCCCCTGACCTCGCCGGCGCCCTGGTCGTGGTGGACGCCGTGAGCGACGAGGACCTGGTGACCGTCTGCGCGGCCACCGCCCACTTCACCCTCGTCACCGGCGCGGCCGGACTCGCCCTCGGTCTCACCGGCCCGCACGCCGAAGCCGCCCGCGCAGAGCCCGCCTCCCGCCCCGGCGACCCCGGCGTCGTCCTCTCCGGCAGCGCGTCGTCGGCCACACGCGCCCAGGTCGCCCACGCGCGCGCCCACCTGCCCCACCGCAAGCTCGACCTGGCCGCCCTGCGCGCCGACTTCGCGGGGACGGTCGCCGGACTCGTCGCCTTCGCGCGCCGAGCCTGGGACGACGACCCGGCGAAGCCGCCTCTCATCTACGCCGTCGACGACCTCGGCGACCTCGAACACGCGGCGCCGCACGACGGCCCCGCCGCTTCCGAGCTCGTCGAGCGGGCCCTCGCCACCTGCGCCACCGACCTGGTGGGAGCCGGTGCGCGCCGCCTCCTCGTGGCCGGCGGTGAGACCTCCGGAGCCGTCGTCACAGCCCTCGGTGTCCGCACCCTGTCCATCGGCTCGCCCATCGCCGCCGGCGTCACCTGGGCACGTGCCGAAGGCCGGGCGTACGGCCGGGACCACACCGTGGATCTCGCCCTCAAGTCGGGCAACTTCGGCGACACCACCATCTTCACGGAAGCCTGGAGCGCACTGGCATGACCGACCCCCGCACCGACCTCGCCGTCGCCGGCGCCCGGCTCGCGGCCCTCGGGCTCAGCCCCGGTTCCTCCGGCAACCTCAGTGTCCGGGTCGACGACCGCATCCTCATCACCCCCACCGGCGCCGACCTCGCCGAGGTCGACCCCGACGGTCTCAGCGTGCTCGACCTCGCCGGCACCCACCTCGACGGACCGCGGCCGTCCAAGGAATTCCCCCTGCACAGCGCCTTCTACCGGCGCGACCCCGGCAACCGCGCCGTCGTACACCTGCACGCCCGGAACGCCACCGCGGTGTCATGCCTCCCCCCGTGGTCGGTGAGGAGCGCGGTGCCGCCGCTGACCCCGTACTTCGTGATGCGCGTCGGCCAGACCCCGCTCGTCCCGTACGCCCCGCCCGGCGACGCGGACCAGGCCGAGGGCCTGGCCCGGCTGCCCTTCCCGCTCCGCGCCGCGCTCCTCCAGAACCACGGCCCCGTACTCGCCGGGCCCACGATGGCCCGCGCCGTCGACGCGGCGGTGGAACTGGAGGAGGTGTCCGCCCTGCTCCTCGCCCTGGGGGAGCGGGCGCCGCGGCTGCTGACGCCCGAAGAGGCGGGCGCGCTCGGTGTGAAGTACGACTCGCCGTGGGGTGAGCACTGAGGTCGTCCACACGGCGGCGGACGGGTGAGGAGCGTCTCACCCGCCCGCCGCCGCTTGCTATGCAACCAGTTGCATAGAACGATCGGGGCATGGCGCTCGAACACGCGATCCTCGTCTCCCTGCTGGAACAGCCGGGCTCGGGCTATGAGCTCGCCCGGCGGTTCGAGCGGTCCATCGGTTACTTCTGGACCGCCACCCATCAGCAGATCTACCGCGTCCTGAAGCGCATGGAGAGCGACGGCCTGCTCGACGTCCGCGACGTCCCGCAGGAGCGCAGGCCGGACAAGAAGGAGTACTCCGTCGCCGGCCCGGGCCGCGCCGCCCTCTCCGGCTGGCTGCACGAACCGATCGAACCCGAGAGCCTCCGCCACGACCTCGCCGTGAAGATCCGTGGTGCGGCCTTCGACGACCCGGCCGCGCTGCTCCACGAGGTCGAGCGGCACCACCGGGTGCACAGCGACCGGCTCGCGCACTACCTCGCAGGGGAACTGCGTGACTTCACCGGCCCCGGCGCCCCCGCGCCGCTCGACGCGGGGCAGGAGCTGCAGCACGTCGTGCTGCGCGGCGGCATCGCCTACGAGCGCATGACGGTCGCCTGGCTCGACGACGTACTCGCCACTCTCCACCGGCTCGGCGCGGACCATCCGCGCAGCTGAACCCGCTACCGCATCCTCCCGCCCACAACCTCCCGGAAGGCGTGCCACCATGGCCGACCCGCTGCTGTTCAACCCTCGTACCTACGACCCGGCACACTTCGACCCGGAGACCCGCAGGCTGCTGCGCGCCACCGTCGACTGGTTCGAGGCCCGCGGCAAGCGCCGGCTGATCGAGGACTACCGGACGCGCGCCTGGCTGGGCGACTTCCTCGAATTCGCCGCGAAGGAAGGCCTCTTCGCCACCTTCCTCACCCCCGCCTCCGCCGCGGAGCGAGACGGCCAGCGCTGGGACACGGCCCGGATCGCCGCGCTCAACGAGATCTTCGGGTTCTACGGACTCGACTACTGGTACGCCTGGCAGGTGACCATCCTCGGTCTCGGCCCGGTCTGGCAGAGCGACAACGCCGCCGCCCGCAGCCGCGCGGCACGACTCCTCAGCCAGGGCGAGGTGTTCGCCTTCGGCCTTTCGGAGAAGGCGCACGGCGCCGACATCTACTCCACGGACATGCTCCTGGAGCCGGACAGCGACGGCGGCTTCCTGGCCACCGGTTCCAAGTACTACATAGGCAACGGCAACGCCGCCGGACTCGTCTCCGTCTTCGGCAGGCGCACCGACGTCGAGGGTCCGGAGGGCTACGTCTTCTTCGCGGCCGACAGCCGCCACCCCGCCTACCACCTGGTGAAGAACGTCGTCGACTCCTCCAAGTACGTCAGCGAGTTCCGCCTCGACGGCTACCCCGTCGGCCCCGACGACGTCCTGCACACCGGCCGCGCCGCCTTCGACGCCGCCCTCAACACCGTCAATGTGGGCAAGTTCAACCTCTGCACCGCCTCGATCGGCATCTGCGAGCACGCGATGTACGAGGCCGTCACCCATGCGCAGAACCGCATCCTCTACGGCCGCCCCGTCACCGCCTTCCCCCACGTCCGCCGCGAGCTGGCCGACGCCTACGTCCGGCTCGTCGGCATGAAGCTGTTCAGCGACCGCGCCGTCGACTACTTCCGCTCGGCCGGTCCCGACGACCGCCGCTACCTGCTGTTCAACCCGATGACGAAGATGAAGGTGACCACGGAGGGCGAGAAGGTCATCGACCTGATGTGGGACGTCATCGCCGCCAAGGGCTTCGAGAAGGACACGTACTTCGCCCAGGCGGCCGTGGAGATCCGCAGCCTGCCCAAGCTGGAGGGCACGGTCCACGTCAATCTCGCCCTCATCCTGAAGTTCATGCGCAACCACCTGCTGGACCCCGCCGGGTACGAACCCGTGACGACGCGTCTGGACGCCGCGGACGACGCGTTCCTCTTCCGGCAGGGACCGGCCCGCGGCCTCGGCTCCGTACGCTTCCACGACTGGCGTCCGGCCTACGACGCCTACGCCGCGCTCCCCAACGTCGCCCGCTTCCGGGAGCAGGCGGACGCGCTGTGCGACTTCGTGTCCGACTCCGCGCCCGACGAGGAGCAGAGCCGCGACCTCGATTTCCTGCTGTCCGTCGGCCAGCTCTTCGCCCTGGTGGTGCACGGGCAGCTGATCCTGGAGCAGGCCAGGCTGACCGGACTGGACGAGGACGTGCTCGACGAGCTGTTCTCCGTACTCGTCCGCGACTTCTCCGCGAACGCCGTCGAGCTGCACGGCAAGGACTCGGCCACCGAGGGACAGCAGCGCTGGGCCATCGGCGCGGTGCGGCGTCCCGTCGTGGACGACGCCCGGTCGGCACGGGTCTGGGACCGGGTCGAGGCCCTGTCCGGGGCGTACGAGATGGCTTTGTGACGTCGTCCGGGTATCAGGCCGGCCCGGCCCGCATCGCTCGCGCTCGCAGGGGCATATGGAAGGTCCGGCAGCCGGAACGGCCGGCTGCCAGGCAAGGAGGTGACCATGGAAAAGGTCTGGGCGGGGCGGGCACAGGCGGACGGCGCACTGGGTGACGGCGTCATCGGGTACGACGTGGAAGCACCGGACGGGAGCGTGGGCACCGTCGTCAGGCTCTCGCCGGTCCCGGGGTTCGACCATCTGGTGATCGACGCGGGAGTCTGGAAGTTCGGGAGAAGCGTCGTCGTGCCCGCCGGCATGGTGACCGGCGTCGACGACGTCGAGCGTGTGATCAAGGTCGGGTGCACCAAGGAGCAGATCAAGGAGGCCCCGCGCTTCGAGCGTGATCAGGACACCGGGGACCTCTTCTATCTGCGTCAGCTCGGTGCGTACTACGAATCGCTGACGGCTGCCCACAGGTGAGCGGGTCCGGCGCCGTCGAGGGACGACGACGGCGCCGGACCGCTGTCCGGCCCCGCGTCAGGAGGACCTGGCGCGGCGGTACCGGCGGCCGAGCGTCACCTTGAGCGGCAGGAGGGCCAGCCAGGACAGCATGGCGGCCAAGGGTGACACGGCGTAGGCGAGCGGGGCGGTGGCGCCGAAGACCAGGGCGGTGTTCCCCAGATCGGCGGCCACGAAGCGGGCGGTCCGCTCCGTGGCGGGATCGGAGGGCCATGTCCCGTGCAGTCCTGTCCGCAGCACTGCCAGTTCCAGCAGATTGGTGAGGCATACCGCGCCCGCGTAGACGGCGACCGCCAGTGGTTCGGATGCGTACTCCGACAGCAAGGCGGTCGGGAAGGGGATGAGCGCGATGGTGCCGAGCCAGGCGAGCGCGAGTTTCAGCGACCGCCCCTCGAACCGCGGGACCAGCTCCACGATCCGGCGGTGATCCCGCCAGAAGCCCGCCAGGATCGTGAAGCTCAACGCGTAGGCGCCGAGATCCGGCACCACCTCGCGGACGGCTTCCCGGAAGCCGTCCGCGGTCAGTCCCGGCGGCACCCGGACATCGAGCACCAGCAGGGTCATGGCGATGGCGAAGATTCCGTCGGACAGGGCGGTCAGCCGTTCCGCGTTCCTCTCCTCGCCCGTTCCCGCTCGGCTGTCGTCCACCCGACCAGCGTCGCGGGGGTGAGGCGACGCCGGGCGGGATTAGGCCGACGGCGGGCACGGCGGGCGAAGGGCAACGCGGGGCGAGCCGGAGTGCAGCCGCGGGTCAGACGGCCTGGAGCTTGTCGTCCCGCTGCGTACCGACGGTCCGGCGGAGGGCGGGGGAGACCGCTGTCCGCATGCCGAGCATGGTGTCGGCGACATGGAGGGCTTGCGGAACCGTCTGGGTGCCGGTCATCACGCACAGGGTGTAGGCGGCGTCCTCCGCGGCACGGGCGGTCGCGTCGGTGGAGCGGCGCGCGTCCTCGATCCGTGCGTCGGCGTAGCGGGCCAGAGCGACTCTCAGGTCCTGAGGACTGGGTGTCAGCACAGCAGGTTCTCCTCTGTTCTGTTCAGATCCACGTCCGGTGCGGGGCGCCGGGACACGGGGGCCTTCGTCCGGCCCGGCCTAGCGGTGCGGCTGCACACGCCGTCGTGTGACCCACCGTCACGCGTGTACCCGCTTGCGAGCGGAGTACGCGCTCTCCTGCGTGTGCACCGCCCGTTGCCGGTCCGGGCGCTCTACCGTTCACCGATGCGGTCTGTCTCCTGGTGGGTCCTGTTCTCCTCGGTGTGCGCCCCGGTCCTCCTCGTCGGCGGCTGGGCGGTCTCCGCGGTGCTCCAGGGGTCCGGCTACGATCCCGCGTCGGCGACGATCAGCATCCTGGCCGCCGACGGCGCCGCCGGTTACTGGGTGATGACGTCCGCTCTGCTCGCCCTCGGAGCCTGCCACGTGGTGACCGCGTGCGGACTGCGACCCGCCGCGCCGTTCGGACGGGTGGCCCTGGCCGGCGGTGGGGTCTCGGCGATGCTGCTGGCTCTGTTCCCGGCACCGAGCAGTGGTGGCTCGTTCTCGCACGGCGCCGTCGTGGCCGTGGGGTTCTCGCTGCTCGCGGTGTGGCCGGTCCTGGCCGTGCGACGCTCCACCGCCGGCCGGGGAGCCTCGTCCGGGCCAGGTGCCGCCGGCGTGCCGCGTACGGTTCCGCCTTGGGGGCTGCGGGCCGGGCCGTCCATCGTGGCGGCCGCGCTGATATGGCTCGGCGGTGCCTGGTTCCTGCTCGCCCTCCTCGTGCTCGACACCGCGGGTGCGGCCGAGCGCGTCCTCACGTTCGCGCAGTCGTTCTGGCCTCTCGTCGTGGTCCTGTCCTGCGTCCGGGTGCGGGAAGACGGGTCCGAGGCAGGGGGCCGGGCCGACGGCTGACGCGGCAGCCCGGCCTCCCCCCTCTCAGGGACGCGGCCCGATCGCCCGGTCCCCGTCGCGGACCAGGATCGCCGCCGCGGGGCACGAGTCCGCGGCGTCCAGCGCGCGTTCGTCAGGAGCGATCCGTTCCCGGACTGGCCTGGCCCGGTCCTCGTCGTCGAGGGCGTACAGATCGGACGCCATACCCGCGCACATGCCCGAACCCATGCACAGCTCGCGGTCCACCTCGGTCGTCCACGCCACGGCGGTCACCACCCCACCGGCATCTCACGCGGACCGCGCACGAGCATCTGGTTCTTCCACTTCAGGTCCCCTGCCACATGCAGGGCGGGGAAGCGCCCGAGCAGCGCTTCCAGCGCCTCCTGAAGCTCCAGCCTGGCGAGCGGCGCGCCCAGACAGTGGTGGACCCCGTGCCCGAACCCCAGATGCTGGACACCGGTCCGGGCCACGTCGAGGCGTCCGGGGCCCTCGAACTTCAGGGCGTCGCGGTTGGCGGCACCGACCGCGACGAGCACCGGCTCGCCGGCCCGGACGAGCGTGCCGCCGACCTCCACGTCCTCCGTCGCGTAACGGGGGAAGCCGGCGCCGCTGCCGAGCGGGACGAACCGCATCAGCTCCTCGACCGCGCCGCGGATCAGCTCGGGGCGCTCCCGCAGCAGCTTCAGCTGATCGGGGTGTTCGAGCAGCGCGTACACGAAGTTCGGGATCTGGGTCGCGGTGGTCTCATGGCCGGCGACGAGGATGCCGACACAGAGGTCGACCAGTTCCAGTTCGGTGAGCCGGTCCCCGGTGTCGCGGGCCTCGATCAGCCCCGTCATCAGATCCTGCCGCGGGCTGCGCCGGTGCTCGTCGATCAGCGAACCCATGTACGCGCGCAGCTCCTCACGGCTGCGAAGGAACTCCTCGGCGGTCAGGGAGCTGGTGGAGAGGGCGGCGTCGCTCCAGGCCCGGAACCTCGGGCGGTCCTCCTCCGGTACGCCGAGCATGCGGCAGATGACCGCGACGGGAATCGGCAGCGCGTAGTGCTCCACCAGGTCGGCCGGCTGCCCCTGGGCCTCCAGCTCGTCCAGCAGGCCATGGGCCAGCTTCCGTACCCAGGGGCGTAACTTCTCCACCTGATGCACGGTGAACGCCTTCGCCACCAGGGTCCGCAGCCGGGTGTGCCCCGGAGGGTCCATGCTCAGGATGCCGCTGTCCCGGCTCCCCTCCGACTGGCGCGGCTCGTCGTGGCGGAGGGCCTCGGCCCGGCTGAAGCGGCGGTCGCCGAGGACCAGGCGCGCGTCCGCGTACCGGGTGGCCAGCCAGGCGGGGTCTCCGTACGTCATGCGTACGCGCACGAGGCCGGGCCGTTCCAGAGCTTCGTGGTACGCGTCCGCCAGACCGATCCCGTCCGGTTCGTTGAAGGGATAGGGAACCGGCGTCTCTCCGGCTGTGGCCGTCATGGTGTTGCCTCCCTGGTTCTCGGCGTACGAGCGGATCATCCGAGAATCAGGCGGGGCCGCCGACGAGGTCAACAACGCCTTGTCAGCCATACCGGACCGTCACCCCCCGCGGAGCGACGGCCCGGCTCCATGGGACGGCCTACGGCTTGCGGCCGACCGCCACATAGCCCGCGCTGACGATGTCGTCCTGGCCGGGGACGGGTTCACCGAGTCCGGGGTGCCAGGCTTCCGCTGCCACGATGCCCGGTTCGACGATGTCGAGTCCGTCGAAGAAGCGGGCGAACTGAACTCGCGTGCGGGGTGCCAGGGTGAGGGTGTTGGCCTTGTACATCTCGTTGACCTTGCCCGCCTCCGCCGGGTGGAAGTCGGCGGTGAGGTGCGAGATCACCACATGGCTGCCCGGCGCGAGCACCTCGGTCAGCCGCGCCACCAGCTCGTAGGCCCCGTCCTCGTCGCTCACGAAGTGCAGCAACGAGATCAACGAGAGCGCGACCGGCCGGCTGAAGTCCAGGGTCTTGCCGGCGTGTTCGAGGATGGCGTCCACCTCGCGGGCGTCCGCCTGCACATAGTCGATGGCGCCCTCCGGAGTGCCCTTCAGCAGGGCCTCGGCGTGCGCCAGGACGATGGGATCGTTGTCGCAGTAGACGACCCGGGCGGCCGGCGCCGCCTGCTGGGCCACCTGGTGCAGATTCGGCTCGGTGGGTATCCCCGTGCCGATGTCGAGGAACTGCCGGATCCCCTGCTCGGTCAGCCACCGGGTGGCGCGGTGCATGAACGCCCGGTTCACCTTCGCCATGACCGGGACCGAGGGTTCGACGGCCAGCATCTGCCTGCCCATGGCCTCGTCCACCGGGTAGTTGTCCTTGCCGCCGAGGAACCAGTCGTACATCCGGGCGGGATGGGGTCTGCTGGTGTCGATGCGCAGGGCGGGGGCATCGTTCTCCGGTCGGGACATGGCGAACTCCTGGGTGTGCGGGGCAGCGGATGATCAGCTTGCGACCAGAATAGGCAACGGGAGTGCCCGGGAGTCGGATGGAGCGCAACTCCGCTGTCGGACAAGGGCACTTCGCCGGTGATGTCGCCTACGTACCGGGTGAGTCCCTGGCAGGGCTGTTCGCAGACGCGGCCGGGCCGGTGGGAGCGGCGGGCAGGGCCACCACCCCACCGGCCCGGGACGCGCCCGGGTGTCAGCCGGCGGAGCAGGTGACGGTGGGCCAGGTCCAGTTGCTGTTGGCCTGGATGGTGGCCCCCCAGTTGTTGCCGCTGCCGTTGGATTTGGCGCTGAGTACCTGCGCGCTGGGGTAGGTGGTGCTGGTGTTCCAGGTGGAGAGGATCTTCGCGGGGGAGGGGACGTTCATGGTGACGGTCCAGTTGTCGGCCCCGGAGACCGAGACGTTGAGGTTGTAACGGTCGCTCCACTTCTGGCCCGCGGTCACGGTGGCGGTGCAACCGCCGCTGCCACCGCCCCCACCGCTGCTACCGCTGTCAGGAGCGACGGCTCGGCCGGTCTGCGGCGAGATCATGCCGGCGCACAGCCCTCGGCTCGCCAGGCCCTGCGCGATGCGCGGGATGGCCGCGAGCGTGTTGGCCGGCCAGTCGTGCATGAGGATGATCTGGCCGTTGGTGAGCCGGGCGTTGGCCTGCACGATCGCGTCGGTGCTCGCGTTGTTCCAGTCCTGCGAGTCGACGTCCCAGATGATCTGGGTCAGGCCGTACTTGGCCGCGGCCGCCTGCACCGTCGAGTTGGTCTCACCGTACGGCGGGCGGAACAGCTTCGGCGTACCCCCGCCCCCGGCGGCGATGGCCTGCTGGGTCCGGGAGAGTTCCGAGTCGACCTGCGCCTGACTCTGCTGGGTCAGGTGCGGGTGCGTGTAGCTGTGGTTGCCGACCCACATGCCGGCGTCCACCTGCGCCCGCACCTTGGCCGGGTCGGCTGCGGCGTACTGGCCCTGGTTGAACATCGTGGCCCGCAGCCCGTTCTGCCTGAGGGCGTTGAGCAGGGCCGGGGTGCTGCCCGACGGGCCGTCGTCGAAGGTGAGCCCGACGTATCCGCTGCAGGCGGCGCCCGCCGCGGCGTGGGAGGGCGTGGTGTCCACGGCGACCGTGGCGGTCGCGGCCATCGCGGCGACGGCCAGTGCCGTGACCGCCGGCCGCAGGGACAGGCGTGGTGTGATGCGCATGCGGTGAGTCCTTTCTCGTCCTGGTGGACAGGGGGCATGGGGGAGAGACGGTTGGCCGTGGGGCGGCGGGCAGGGACCGCCGCCCCACGGCCGGGACGTACCGGCCGCCGGGTGTCAGCCGGCGGCGCAGCTGACGGTGGGCCAGGTCCAGTTGCCGTTGGCCTGGATGGTGGCGCCCCAGTTGTTGCCACTGCCGTTGGACCTGGCACTCAGTACCTGGGCGCTGGGATAACTGGCGCTCGTGTTCCAGGTGGAGATGACCTTGGCGGGGGAGGGGACGTTCATGGTGACGGTCCAGTTGGCGGCGCCGGAGACCGAGACGTTGAGGTTGTAACGGTCGCTCCACTTCTCGCCCGCGGTCACGGTGGCGGTGCAGCCTCCGCCACCACCACCTCCGTCACCGCCGCCGCCGGAGGTGCCGCCCACGGTGATGTTGGAGCTTCCGCTGCTCTGGTAGCCCTCGGTCGCCATGATCATGTAGTTGAAGGTGCCCAGGTTCATCCCCTGCCGGGCCCACGCGTCGAAGTGGTTGCCGGTGGTGATGGTTCCGCCGGTCCGCTTCGACTGCCGGACGCTCCAGAACTGCTTGAACGTGCGAGTGCCCTCGATCGACGGGGCGTTGACGCGGGTCGTCTCGTAGATGTCGTACGTTCCGCCGTCGCTGGTGACGGTGCCCTTGAACGTGCCCGTCGGGCGGTAGGTGCCCCAGTTGTCGACGATGTAGTACTCCACGAGCGGGTTCGTCGACCATCCGTAGAGGGTGAGATAGGCGTTGCCGGACGGGTTGAAGGAGCCCGAGTACGTCACGCTCCTGCGTCCGCCGGTGCTCCATCCCTTGCCTGCGACGAAGTTGCCGGTGTTGTTCCACGACGTGCTGTACCCCCCGCCGGATGACAGGTTCATCGAGACGGTGCCGGGGCTGTCGGTCCAGAAGGAGTAGTAGTAGCCGTTGTCGGTGCCGGTCCGGTTCGAGTTGACGACCGTGTCCGCGCTCGCGCTGCCGGGCAGGGCCAGCACGGCCACGGCTGCCGTCGCCATGGCGATGACATTGCGGATGGACCGTCTGAGTCGGCCGCGTCTGCGGCTCGTCGACTGTGCGGGTGCGTCGTTCATGTGCGTGCTTTCCTCCTCGTCCTCGTGAGGCCGGGTGGGGGTTCCGGGCAGCGCGAGACGCCCTCTGTGGGGGGTGCGGTGCACGGGCGATGACGCGATGGCGTGTGGGTGTCGCGCGTCCCGGCCGGACTGGGCCGGCCGTCGTGTTCGGCGACCGGCCTGGGGTGCCGGGTCGGGGGGACCCGGATCGACAGTGATTGAGGTCTGTCGACGGCGAACAGTGTTGAACTGGCCCCGGCGGGTGTCAATAGTTTCGGCAAGGATTACGAAACCGTCGATCGGGGGATTGGATGCCCTGAGGGCTGTTTTACCAGTTCAGTGGTAGTCGCACTCGATCGGCATGGAGTTGATGGTCGTACTCCATGAGAAGTGGTTCGGAATTCACGTCCGAAGTTTTCGAAAGTTTCGGAAGAGAGGTGAACTCGGGGGCGACCGAGGCCGAACGGCGAAGCGGCCCGGGCGGGGGAGGCCGGAACGTGAGCGGCGGCGGTTCCCGCCGGAACCGCCGCCGCTGACCGCCGAGCTGTGTCAGCCCTTGCTCACGTCCTTGAGGGCGGTGTTGAGCTCCAGGACGTTGACCCGGGGCTCGCCCATGAATCCGAGGGTGCGGCCCTCGGTGTGATCGGCCACCAGCTTCGTGACCCGCTCGACGGGGAGGTTGTTCCTCTCGGCGACCCGGTGGACCTGGAGTTCCGCGTACGCCGGGGAGATGCCCGGGTCGAGCCCCGAGCCGGAGGAGGTGACCGCGTCGGCCGGCACGTCCTGGGGCCGCACCTTGTAGGACGGGGTGGAGTTGTCCGCCACGACCGCCGCCTTCGCCTCGGTGACCCACGTGACCAGGTCGGCGTTGTCCGCCGAACGGTTGGTGGCACCTGAGAGGACCAGTGAGTACTGAGGATTCACGCTGTTGCTGCCCAGACCGTTCGACGGGCGGGGCTGGAACCACTTCAGGTCCGGCTTCGCCACCTCGTCCGGGTCGTCGGGGTTCTGCTTCGGCAGGTTGTAGGTCTGCCCGATCAGGGACGACCCGACGGTCCGGCCGTCCCCGTCAGTGATCTCGGAACCGTTGGCCTTTTCGCTGAAGAGCGCCTGGGCGACGCCCGTCACGGCGAGCGGGTAGAGGACGCCGCAGATGACGCTGAGGACGAGCAGGGCGCGCAACCCCGCGCCGACGAGGCGGGCGGTGTTCTTGAGAGAGGTGTTCATGGCTGATCAGCCGTTTCTGGTTCAGGAGAGCCCGGGAACGAGGGAGAGGAGCAGGTCGATGATCTTGATGCCGATGAACGGGGCGATCAGGCCGCCGAGTCCGTAGACCCCGAGGTTGCGCCGCAGCATTCTGTCGGCGCCGGCCGGCCGGTACCTGACCCCCTTGAGGGCCAGCGGTACGAGGGCGATGATGATCAGCGCGTTGAAGATGACGGCGGACAGGATCGCGGACTCGGGTGACGCGAGACCCATGATGTTCAGTTTGTCCAGGCCCGGGTGGACCACCGCGAACATGGCCGGGATGATCGCGAAGTACTTCGCGACGTCGTTGGCGATGGAGAAGGTGGTCAGGGCGCCCCGTGTGATGAGGAGCTGCTTCCCGATCGCGACGATCTCGATGAGCTTGGTGGGGTCGGAGTCCAGGTCCACCATGTTCCCGGCCTCCTTGGCGGCCGAGGTGCCGGTGTTCATCGCCACGCCGACGTCCGCCTGGGCGAGTGCCGGGGCGTCGTTGGTGCCGTCCCCCGTCATCGCGACGAGCTTGCCGCCCGCCTGCTCCCGCTTGATGAGGGCCATCTTGTCCTCGGGGGTGGCCTCGGCGAGGAAGTCGTCGACTCCCGCCTCGTCGGCGATCGCCTTGGCGGTCAGCGGGTTGTCGCCCGTGATCATGACGGTCCTGATGCCCATCCGCCGCAGTTCGTCGAACCGCTCCCGCATGCCGTCCTTGACGACGTCCTTCAGATGGATGACGCCCAGGATCCGGGCGCCCTTCGCATCCTCGACGGCGACGAGCAGCGGGGTGCCGCCGGCCTCCGAGATCCGGCCGGCGAGCGCACCGGCGTCGTCGGCGACGTGGCCGCCCCGCTCCCGTACCCACGCGACGACCGAACCGGCCGCCCCCTTGCGAACCTTGAGACCGTCCACGTCCACCCCGGACATACGGGTCTGAGCCGTGAAGGCGACCCATGCGGCGTGGGTGAGCTCACCCTGGTGGCGTTCGCGAAGACCGTACTTCTCCTTCGCGAGGACCACGATCGAGCGGCCTTCGGGAGTCTCGTCGGCCAGCGAGGACAGCTGCGCCGCATCGGCCAGCTCCGCCTCGGTCGCTCCCCTCACCGGCACGAACTCCGCCGCCTGCCGGTTCCCGAGCGTGATGGTGCCGGTCTTGTCGAGCAGCAGCGTCGAGACGTCACCCGCCGCCTCCACCGCGCGCCCCGACATGGCCAGCACATTGCGCTGGACGAGACGGTCCATGCCCGCGATGCCGATCGCGGAGAGGAGGGCGCCGATGGTCGTCGGGATCAGGCAGACCAGCAGCGCGACCAGCACGATCATGGACTGCCTGGCGCCGGCGTAGATCGCGAACGGCTGGAGGGTCACGACGGCGAGCAGGAAGACGATGGTCAGCGAGGCGAGCAGGATGTTGAGCGCGATCTCGTTGGGGGTCTTCTGCCGGGCGGCGCCCTCGACCAGAGCGATCATCCGGTCGATGAAGGTCTTCCCCGGCTCGGTGGTGATCCTCACGACGATCCGGTCGGAGAGCACCTTCGTGCCACCGGTGACGGCACTGCGGTCACCGCCCGACTCCCGGATCACCGGGGCGGATTCCCCGGTGACGGCCGACTCGTCCACGGACGCCACGCCCTCGACGACATCACCGTCGCCGGGGATGATGTCACCGGCCTCGCAGACGACCAGATCGCCGACGCGCAGCTCGGTGCCGGGCACCTCCACCTCGTCACGGCCGTTCAGCCGGCGGGCGACCGTGTCGGTCTTCGCCTTGCGCAGGGTGTCGGCCTGAGCCTTGCCGCGTCCCTCGGCGACGGCTTCGGCGAGGTTGGCGAAGACCGTGGTCAGCCACAGCCAGGCCGTGATGGCCCAGCCGAACCAGTCCCCCGGATCCTGGAGTGCCAGCAGGGTGGTGACCACCGAGCCGACCAACACCACGAACATGACCGGGGACTTGATCATGACGCGCGGGTCGAGCTTCCGCACCGCGTCCGGGAAGGACCTGAGCAGCTGCTTCGGGTCGAAGAGCCCCCCGCCGACGCGCCCGGACGCGGCGCCGTCGCCGGACAGGTCTTCGTGCGGGGCACGGGTGGGGGTGACGGTACTCATGAGGAGAGTCCTTCGGCGAGCGGCCCCAGCGCCAGGGCCGGGAAGTAGGTCAGACCGGTGAGGATGAGGATCGTGCCGACCAGCAGGCCCGCGTAGAGGGGCTTGTCGGTCCGCAGGGTGCCCGCTGTGGCGGGGACGGGGTGCTGCTCGGCGAGCGAGCCGGCCAGTGCCAGGACGAACACGATGGGCAGGAAGCGCCCGAGCAGCATCGCGATGCCGATGGTGGTGTTGAACCACTGGGTGTCGGCGTTGAGCCCGGCGAAGGCGGAGCCGTTGTTGTTGGCGCCGGAGGTGTAGGCGTAGAGGATCTCGGAGAACCCGTGCGCACCGCTGTTGGTCATCGAGTCGGCCGGAGTCGGCAGCGCCATCGCCACCGCGGTGAAGCAGAGCACCAGCGCCGGCGTGATCAGGATGTAGCACGCCGCGAGCTTGATCTGCCGGGTGCCGATCTTCTTCCCGAGGTACTCGGGTGTACGGCCGACCATGAGGCCGGCGATGAACACGGCGATGACCGCCATGACCAGCATGCCGTAGAGACCGGATCCGACACCGCCGGGCGCGATCTCCCCCAACTGCATGCCGAGCATGGTGATGCCGCCGCCCAGCCCCGTGTACGAGGAGTGGAAGGAGTTCACCGCACCGGTCGAAGTGAGAGTGGTCGCCACGGCGAATACCGACGATCCGCCGATGCCGAACCGTGTCTCCTTGCCCTCCATGGCACCGCCGGCGATGTCGAGAGCCGGGCCGTGGTGGGCGAACTCCGTCCACATCATCAGGGCCGTGAAGCCGATCCAGATGGTGGCCATCGTGGCTAGGATCGCGTAGCCCTGCCGCAGGTTGCCGACCATGCGGCCGAAGGTGCGGGTCAGCGCGAACGGGATCAGGAGGATCAGGAAGATCTCGAACAGGTTGGAGAAAGGGGTCGGATTCTCGAAAGGGTGGGCGGAGTTGGCGTTGAAGTAGCCGCCACCGTTCGTACCCAGCTCCTTGATGACCTCCTGCGAGGCGACCGCGCCCCCGTTCCACTGCTGCGCGCCGCCCGTGAACTGCCCGACCTCGTGGATGCCGGAGAAGTTCTGGATGACACCGCACGCCACCAGGACAACGGCGCCGATCACGGCGATCGGCAGCAGGATGCGTACGGTGCCGCGCACCAGGTCCGTCCAGAAGTTTCCGAGCTCGCCGGTGCGGGAGCGCGAGAACCCGCGTACGAGGGCCACGGCCACGGCCATGCCGACAGCGGCCGAGACGAAGTTCTGCACCGCGAGGCCGCCGGTCTGTACGAGGTGGCCCATGGCCTGTTCGCCGTAGTACGACTGCCAGTTGGTGTTCGCCACGAAGGACGCCGCGGTGTTGAACGCCTGGTCCGGGTCGATCGACACGAAGCCGAGCGAACCGGGCAGAGCCCCCTGCAGACGCTGAAGCGCGTAGAGGAAGAGGACGCTCACCGCGGAGAA
Source organism: Streptomyces sp. NBC_01166 (assembly GCF_045039765.1). Classification (NCBI taxonomy): domain Bacteria; kingdom Bacillati; phylum Actinomycetota; class Actinomycetes; order Kitasatosporales; family Streptomycetaceae; genus Streptomyces; species Streptomyces sp. NBC_01166. Next base: position 771,544 of record NZ_CP108613.1, on the reverse strand, counting down.
AGCGAGTACTCCGCGCAGATAGGCGGGCCAGCGCATCGATGCCGACGGATCGGCTCCGACGGCACGGTAAATCCATTTCTCCGGCCGGTAATGCCTTTCCGAGGAGTAGACCCGGGCCATGTAGTCACCGAGCGGACGGTATGCGAGGGCAAGCGCGGAAATCAGCGCGAGCAACTGAAGCACACCAGCTGTTACAGGGCTCATATCGAGCTTCAGAACCTCTCCGGGTACACGAGCGCAAGGACGAGGTACACCAGCAGGGAGACGGCCACGACCAGGCCGGCGATGGTCTCGGCGGTCACAGTTTCGTCACCCCCCTTGCTATGAGAGCCACCAGTGCGAAAACCGCGATCGTGGTGGCGACGAAGGCCAGATCGGCCATCGTGAGCTCCTGTATGAAGTGGAATGAATGGAATCGGCCGGTGTGGCCGAAGAAAAGCAAACCGCATGGCCTGCCGGGTGTTGAGCGCCGTTGACGGGCTCCATACGGGAGGGGTGCATTTCTTGACGCGGTCCGTACGCGAGGGCGGGCTTCAGCGGCCGAAATCCCGGGCCGCGCCCCGCTCCCCGCGCGGGTACGCTCTCGCGTCAGCGTCTGGCGTATGTGAGCGAGAGGAGCCGTGTGGACATCGAACCCGGCCCGGCCGTCGTCCTGATCACCGGTGTGATGGCGTCGGGGAAGTCGACCGTGGCCCAGCTCCTGGCCGAGCGTCTGCCCCGCGCGGCGCATGTGCGAGGTGACGTGTTCCGCCGCATGACCGTCTCGGGCCGGGAGGAACTGATGCCGGAGGAGACCGCGGAGGCCAGGGCCCAACTGGAGCTCCGCCAACGGCTCTCCGCGCTCGTGGCCGACGAGTACGCGCGCGACGGGTGGACCGCGATCGTCCAGGACATCGTCCTCGGCGCGGACCTGGAGCGCTACGTCGGGAGGGTGCGCACACGCCCCCTGTACGTCGTCGTGCTGGCTCCCTCCGCCGAGGTCGTGCGGGACAGGGAAGCGGCGCGCCCGAAGACCGGCTACGGCGCCTGGACGGTCGAGGCGCTCGACCACAGTCTCCGGGAGGAGACGCCCGGCATCGGCCTCAGGCTGGACACCTCGCGGCAGACACCGGACGAGACGGTCGCGGCGATCCTGGCCGGCCTCCCCGCGGCTCGTGTCCACGGCGGCTGAGCACGCGGTGGCGACGGCGTCTGCGCGGCTCCGTGAACGCTTACCTAGAAGCCTCGATCATTTGCCTAATGCCTCTAGGTAAATGCATAATCGAATCCGGCGGAGGAAGGGTGACCATGGCACGAGCAGGACTGACCGCAGAACGCCTGACGCAGGCCGGAGCGGACATGGCGGACGAGGTCGGCTTCGACAACGTGACCGTCGCGGCACTCGCCCGGCAGTTCGGCGTCAAGGACGCGAGCCTCTACTCGCATCTGAAGAACTCCCAGGACCTCAGGACGAGGATCGCCCTGCTGGCCCTGGGAGAACTCGCCGACCGCGTCGCCGCCGCTCTGGCCGGACGAGCCGGCAAGGACGCGCTGGAGGCGTTCGCCAACGCCTACCGCGACTACGCCCGGGAGCACCCCGGCCGCTACGCCGCGGCGCAGCTCAGGCTCGACCCGGAGGCGGCCGCCGCCAGTGCCGGCCCGAGGCACGCCCAGATGACGCGGGCGATCCTGCGCGGCTACGACCTCACGGAGCCCGACCAGACACATGCGGTCCGGCTGCTGGGCAGCGTCTTCCACGGCTACATCAGCCTGGAATCGGGCGGAAGCTTCAGCCACAGCGCCCCCGGCACGCAGGAGACCTGGTCGCGGGTCCTGGACGCCCTCGACGCCCTGCTGCGGAACTGGCCCGCGCCCTGAATCCGGCAGGCCCCACCCGGCCGAGCCGACGCACGACGGAACAGGTACGAACAATGAGCACCCAGCTGAGCACGACCCCCCTCACCGAGGACCTCCTGCGGGGCGCCCTCGACCTGGAGCGCACCGAGCGCGGCCTGCTGCCGCACCGGCTGCCCGCCCGTGCGCGCGCCCGGAACACCGACGGCCAGCTGGCCATGGCGGAGGCCCAGCCCTCCGGCGTGCGCCTCGTCGTGCGTACGCGGGCGACCGTCGTGGAGCTGGACACCCTGCCCACCAAGAGGGCGTACGCGGGGGCCCCGCCCCGGCCGGACGGCGTCTACGACCTGCTGGTCGACGGCCGCCTCGCGGACCAGGCCACCGTGACGGGGGGCAACACCCTGACCATCGACATGGCCACCGGATCGGCCGGGTTCCGGCCGGGACCGGTGGGCACCCTCCGCTTCAGCGGTCTGTCCGCGGACCTGAAGGAACTCGAGATCTGGCTGCCGCACAACGAGACCACCGAGCTGGTGGCCCTGCGCACCGACGCCCCGGTCGAGCCGGTCCCGGACCGGGGCCGGACGGTCTGGCTCCATCACGGCAGCTCCATCAGTCAGGGCTCCGATGTCGCGAGTCCCACCGGCACCTGGCCCGCGCTGGCCGCCGCCCACGGCGGGGTGGAGCTGGTCAACCTGGGGTTCGGTGGCGGTGCCCTGCTCGACCCGTTCACCGCCCGCGCCCTGCGGGACACACCCGCCGACCGGATCAGCGTCAAGATCGGCATCAACCTGGTCAACACGGACGTGATGCGCCTGCGCGCCTTCACCCCGGCCGTCCACGGCTTCCTCGACACGATCCGCGAAGGACACCCCACCACCCCGCTGCTGGTCGTCTCGCCCATCCTCTGTCCCATCCACGAGGAGACCCCCGGCCCCAGCGCACCGGACCACAGCGCCCTCAGCGAGGGGAAGCTGAAGTTCAGCGCCGCGGGTGACCCGGCCGAAACGGCTGCCGGCAAGCTCACGCTGGGCATCATCAGGGACGAACTCGCCCGCATCGTCGAGCAGCGGGCGGCCGAGGACCCGAATCTGCACCACCTCGACGGCCGCGAACTCTACGGCGAGGCCGACTCCGCGGAGCTGCCGCTCCCCGACGCCCTGCACCCCGACGCCGCCACGCACCGTCGCATAGGCGAACGCTTCGCGAAGCTGGCGTTCCACGCGGGCGGCCCGCTCGCCGTCGGGGTCCGCTGAGCCAATCGGCTGCGCCGGGGGGAGTCGGCGGTTGAGAGCGGGAACCCGCGAAGGCATTCTTGAACAAAGGTCGCATATGGGTGTTCGTGGGCGACCTGCCTAGGCGGGGAGGACGAGTGATGAGCCCATGAGCATGGACGGGACGGGCCGAGCGGGCCCGTCGGCCGGCAGTGGTGAGCCCACACCGGAGGCCGTGGGTGAGGAGAGGCCCGCCTGCGTGCCGTCCGACGAGGTGCGCCGCCAGATCCTGGAGCAGCTGCCGGTGCCCGTGGCCTACTTCGGGCGGGACCAGGTGCTGGCCATGGCCAATGCGGCAGCGGCCGCTTCGGTCAGCAAGACCGAAGCCTCCCTGATCGGGCTCCTGCCCGGGGAGATCGAGCCCGGACTGTTCCTCGAAGGCGGGAAAGGGCTCACCGAAGCCATCGACCGGGTGCTGAGGACGGGCGAGGGCGAGCCGTACGAGACGCATCTCGTGGTGGCGGGCAGCGAGCACATCTGGCAGGCGGCGATGTCGCCCGTACGGAACGCCGCCGGCGAGGTCCAGGGAGTGTCCGTCGTGACACTCGATACGACCGAGCAGTTCATGGCGCGCAGGCGGCTGGCCGTGCTGAGCAAGGCCAGCGGGCGCATCGGCAGCACGCTCGATGTGGGGCGCACCGCCGAGGAGCTGGCGGAGCTCGCCGTCGAGGACTTCGCCGACTTCGTGACCGTCGACCTGCTCTCCGAGGTGCTGACGGGCGACGAGGCGCGTTCGGTGCTCCACGGGGACACGATCAGCTTCCACCGGGTGGCCCAGCAGTCCGTGCTCGAAGGGTGCCCCGAGTCGGTCGTCCCCCTCGGTGAGACCCATGCGTACGACCGGGACTCCGAGGTGGGCCGCACACTGGTCCTCGGGGAGCCGGTGCGCTTCACCGTCGGCGAGGAGACGCTGCAACGCTGGAGAATGGTCGATCCCGCACGGGCCCGGAGCCTGCGTGAGAACAGGATCCACTCGATTCTGGTGGTTCCGCTGCGGGCCCGTGGCATCACTCTCGGCACATCCATGTTCTGCCGGCACCGGACCCCCGGCGGGTTCGGCGCCGCAGATCTGCAGCTCGCCGCCGAACTCGTCTCGCGTGCGGCCGTATGCGTGGACAACGCCCGTCGGTACACCCGGGAGCGGGCCACGGCGCTCGCCCTGCAGCGCAGCCTGCTGCCGCGCCGGGCCGCCCGGCAGCAGGCGGTCGAGGTCACGGCACGCTATCTCCCGAACACCACCGGGGCGGGCATCGGAGGGGACTGGTTCGACGTGATCCCGCTCTCCGGGGCGCGGGTCGCGCTGGTGGTCGGTGACGTCGTCGGCCACGGTCTCCACGCCTCGGCCACCATGGGCAGGCTCCGCACCGCCGTACGGACCCTCGCCGATGTCGACCTCGCACCCGAGGAACTCCTCACCCAGCTCGACGACCTGGTGCTCACGCTCGACCGTGAACAGCCGACGGACAGTTCCGAGGGCGCGCAGGTAGCCGGTGCCACCTGCCTCTACGCCGTCTACGACCCCTCGACAGGGCTCTGCACCATGGCCAGGGCGGGCCACCCCGAGCCGATGCTGGCCTCCCCGGACGGCACCGTCAGACAGCTGCCGCTGCCCTCCGGGCCACCGCTCGGCGTGGGCGGCCTGACCTTCGAGGGGACCGAGTTCGAGCTGCCCGAGGGCAGCCGGCTCGCCCTGTACACGGACGGCCTGATCGAGACGGCGGGCCGGGACGTCGATCAAGCCCTCGCCGAGCTCCGCGACCTCCTCGGCCGCTCCACGTACTCCCTCGAAGAAGCCTGCGACACCGTCGTGGACGCGCTGGTTCCCGAACAGCCGAACGACGACGTCGCCCTGCTGATGGCCCGTACCCGGAGGCTCGACGCGGGCCACTACGCCGCGTGGGACCTCCCCGCCGACCCGTCCGTCGTCTCGGACGCCCGTAAGCGTGCCGCCGCCCAGCTCACGGAGTGGGGCCTGGACGACGCGGTGTTCACCACCGAGCTGGTCGTCAGCGAACTGGTCACCAACGCCATCCGCTACGGCGCCGAACCGATCCGGCTCCGCCTCATCCGGGACACCGCGCTCATCTGCGAGGTCTTCGACGGCAGCAGTACCGCCCCCCATCTGCGCCGTGCCCGGATCTTCGACGAAGGCGGACGCGGCCTCCTGCTCGTCGCGAGTCTCACCGAGCGCTGGGGCACCCGCTACACGAGCACCGGCAAGACCATCTGGGCCGAACAGCCGCTGCCGGAGGCGGAGGCGGCGGACCCGGTCTGAGACCGGCCCGCCGCGCGCGTGGGTGCCGGCTCAGCGCTGCCCTTGGTGAAGGGCCCCCGCGACACGCACCGGTGTTCCCGTACGAGGGAGGGGCGTGGCCGACGGCAAACGGGCCGCACGCCGTCACCGACCCCGTGCGGATGTCCGGGCTCCGGTCATGCCGGTTCACTCATGGCGCCCGCGAGGACCGTGGCCACCATCCTGTGCACCGCGTCGGCTCCCGGCGTGGGGTTGTCCCGGTCGGCGAACAGCAGATGCCCGGCCCCGATCAAGGTGGGGGCGAGCGTGCCGATGTCGGCGTCCGCGTCGATGCGGCCCAGGTCGCGCTCCGCGGAGAGGTAGGAGGCGACCATCGTCACCCCCTCCGACAGGACGGGGACGCCGGACGGCCAGGTCCGGCGCAGTCTGGCGCGCAGCTCGTCGCGGAAGGTGATGAGGGGGATGATCGCCACGGCGACGGAGCCGAAGAGGGCCGTCAGCGCGGGGGTGAGGTTGCCCGTGACCGTGCCCGTCCCCGCGGAGTCCCGCAGGGCGGCTGCCTGGGTTTCCACCTCGCCGGTCCGTTCCACGACGAGTGCGGCGAGGAAGGCGTCGAAGTCGGTGAAGTGGCGGTGCAGGACGCCCTTGGCGCACCCTGCCTCCGTGGTGACCGCCCTGCTGGTCAGTGCGCTCGGTCCGTCCCGGAGCAGGACACGCTCCGCGGCGTCGAACAGCTGTTGACGCGCGTCGTGGATGTGCACCCCTGTCGGCATCGTGCTCCCCGTTTCTCATCCGGCCTCTTGAGCGAGTGGGCATGTGCCCACTAAGGTGGGCGCATGCCCACTCTACCGAACAAGCAGACAGCGCCTTCCGGGGGTGAGCCCCATCGGGCCCGGGAGGTGGCGGAGTCGTTCGGCTCGGACGCCGAGCGTTACGACCGGGCCCGTCCTCCCTACCCCGACGCCTTGGTGCAGGCCGTGATCGCCGCCTGCCCCGGTACCCGCGTCCTCGATGTCGGCTGCGGCACCGGCATCGGAGCCCGGCAGTTCCGGGCGGCCGGCTGCACCGTGCTCGGCGTCGACCCCGACGCGCGGATGGCCGACATCGCGCGGCACAGCGGCATCGAGGTCGAGGTGGCCACGCTGGAGGCCTGGGATCCGGGTGACCGCCGGTTCGACATGGTCGTCGCCGGGCAGGCCTGGCACTGGATCGACCCGGTCGCCGGTGCGGCCAAGGTCGCGCAGGTGCTGCGGCCCGGCGGGCGGCTGGCGGCGTTCTGGCATGTCTTCGAGCCTCCGCCCGAGGTGACCGACGCCTTCGTGACGGCCTACCGGCGGGAGGTGCCCGACTCACCGTTCAGCCGGCCGGCGGCCGAGCGGTCCGGGGGCGCGTACGAGGCGATCCTCGACAGGGCCGCGGACGGGATCCGTGAGGCAGGCGGCTTCGGTGACGCCGAGCGGTGGCGCTTCGACTGGGAGCGCGCCTACACCCGGGACGAATGGCTGGACCTGCTGCCGACCCAAGGTCCCCTCACCCGGCTCCCGTCGGAACCGTTGGCGAAGGTGCTCAAGGAGGTCGGGGCCGCGATCGACGCGATGGGCGGCGGATTCACGATGGCCTCCACCACGGTGGCGGTCACCGCCGTCCGCAGCGGGACCGTCTGACCGGGCCATGGCGAAGGCTCCCGGTGCCGCCTCGTGGCCCCGGGAGCCGTAGGGTCTTCCGCCCGTATCAGACCGCCGGTGCCGGGTAGGTCGGGTACTCGACCCCGGAGACGTGCTGGACGACCCGGACGACCTGGGAGGAGTAGCCGAACTCGTTGTCGTACCAGAGGTAGAGGATCGCGTTGTCGCCCTCGACCTTGGTGGCTCCTGCGTCGACGATCGAGGCGTGGCGCGAGCCGATGAAGTCGCTCGAGACCGCGTCGGGAGCGGTGATGAAGTCGATCTGGCGCCTGAGCGGCGAGGTCAGCGACACGTTGCGGAGGTAGTCGAGGACCTCCTGGCGGTCGGTGCCGCGCGCGAGCTGCAGGTTCAGGATCGCGATCGAGACGTCCGGCACCGGGACCCGGATCGAGCTGCCGGTGATCTTCGCGTCGAGGTCGGGCAGCGCCTTGGTGACTGCGGAGGCGGCGCCCGTCTCGGTGATGACCATGTTGAGCGGCGCCGAGCGGCCCCGACGGTCCGAGTTGTGGTAATTGTCCAGCAGGTTCTGGTCGTTGGTGAACGAGTGGACCGTCTCCACGTGACCGCGCAGCACGCCGTACTCGTCCGCCATCGCCTTCAGCGGCGGGACGATCGCGTTGGTGGTGCAGGAGGCGCAGGAGATGATCTGCTCGTCCGGCTTGATCGTGTCGTGGTTCACCCCGTGCACGATGTTGGGGACATCGCCCTTGCCGGGCGCCGTCAGGACGACCTTCGCGATGCCGGGGCGCAGGTGCTTGGACAGCCCCTCGCGGTCGCGCCAGCGGCCCGTGTTGTCGATGAGGATGGCGTCCTTGATGCCGTGCGCCGTGTAGTCCACCGCAGTCGGGTCGTCGGAGTAGATCACCTGGATCTCGTTGCCGTTGGCGATGATCCGGCTGTTCGCCTCGTCGACGGTGATCGTGCCCTGGAACTGACCGTGGATGGAGTCCCGGCGCAGCAGCGAGGCGCGCTTCACGATGTCCTGCCCGGCGCCCTGGCGTACGACGATGGCGCGCAGGCGCAGGCCGTTGCCGGAACCGGTCTTCTCGATGAGCAGGCGGGCCAGGAGGCGGCCGATGCGGCCGAACCCGTAGAGCACCACGTCGCGCGCCTCGCGGCGCTCCGTCTTGTTGGCGCCCGTGGCGCCGGCGACGGCCTCGGCGGTGAAGTCGCCCACCGACAGGCCGCGGTCGTCCGTCCGGTACGTCGAGGCGAGCATGCCCAGATCGATCTGCGACGGGCCGAGGTCGAGCGCCATGAGGGCGTGCAGGAACGGCAGCGTCTCGGTGACCGAGAGCTCCTCGCCGGCTATCTGCCGGGCGAAACGGTGGGTCTTGAGGATGCTGACCACCGACTTGTTCACCAGGGAGCGGCTGTGGAGCAGGATCGTGACGTCCCGCTCCCGGTGCAGCTTCCCGATGATCGGGATCATCGACTCCGCGATCTCCTCGCGGGTCTTCCAATTGGTGAACGAGTCCTCGGTGGCAGTCACAAGTCCATCTTTCGAGCTAGGCGGTGCTCATATGTTAACCGCACCAGATTTTGATCACGCAATCGGTGCCGCCCGTGGGCTCGGCCCGCTCACGCCTGCCGCTTCACCTCCGGAGAGCTGTCCGATCCGAACCTCGCCGAACCGTTCGGCTTCACCAAGGGCGTGGGGCTGCTGGTGGAGCGGCTGAAGGCGAGCGAGGCGCCGGACGACCAGTACGAGCGGCTCGGCCTGACGCAGGACCCCGACGAGGTGACCGAGGCCCACCTGCTGGTGGCCGGCCGGCGCGAGCGTGCCGAGGCGGCCCGTGAACCGGCCGCCCGTTCCGGCGAGTTCCCCGAAGGGGCCCTCGGTCTCCGTACGCCTCTGGCGGAGCTGCTCGCCGAACCCGCCGCCACCGACGCGATCCGCCGGATCGTCCCAGGGCTGCTCGACACCGAGCTGCTGACCGTGCGCGGGGGCGGATCCCTCCTCCAGATCGCGGCCTTCGCCGGACACCCCGGACGCGCCCAGCTCACCGCCCTGGCCGAGGAACTGGCCCCTCTCTTCCCGCGGCGGACGGACCACGGAGCCGTCCGACGATGACCACCCCGCCTCTGCCGTCCGCCCATGTGGTGCGCAGGTCCAGGGGCTGATGGCTCTGCTGTCCCTGCACGAACTACTGTGCGGGCGGGTCGGGACAGCAGAACCGACAGTCGTAGGAGAGGTGCCATGGGGACAGTCGTCCATGTGCCGCAGACGCGGGACATGATCGGGGAGGAGCTTTCGGGGGACGAAGCTCTCAGCGCGCTGCGCCATTACGGCGGGCGCAAGCTGCTCCTCGACGCCTTCGCACGGTTCCGGTATGCCGACGGATTCTCCTTCGCGAGGTCCCTCGGATTTCAGGTGGTCGTGGGCATGGTGCCCTTCGTGATCGCGCTGGTGGGCGTGGCCACGACGGTGCACACCGAGAGCATCGGCCGAGTGATCGAGCTGACGCTCGGAAGGATCGTGCCCGGCGCCAGCGTGGAACTCGTGCAGGGAGCGTTGCGGGACACCCGCCGGAGCGCGGGTTCCACGACGGCAGGGGCGCTGGCGATGTGGTTCGGCCTCGGCTTCGCCGTGCTCAATCTCGCCTCGGCGATGGGCCAGATCGAACGAGGCTGTAACCGCATCTACGGCATCGAGCGCGATCGCCCCTTCCTCGCCAAGTACGGTCGCGGCCTGCTGCTGGCAGTCGCCGCGGGGCTGCCGCTGATGCTGGGGTTCCTCGTGCTGGTCGCCGGCGAAGCCGTCGGGGACTCGGTGGTGGAGGCCCTCGGCTGGTCGCGGTCCTGGCTCGGCTGGTGGGATGTCCTCGAAATACCGGTCGGAACGGTCTGCGCCGCATTGGCCTCCGCGGTGATCTTCCGCTGGTCACCCCGGCGTGTGCAGCCCGGCTACACGTGGCTGGTCTTCGGATCCGCCGTGCATCTGGTCCTGTGGGTCGCGGCCACCTGGCTGCTCACGTTCTACGTGGGCAAAAGTGGTTCGTTCGGTGCTGTCTACGGGCCACTGACCGCATTCGTGGCGCTGCTGCTGTGGGCCAACCTGACCGGCATCGTCCTGTTCCTCGGGATCGCGTTCGCGGCACAGCTGGAGGCCGCCAGAGCGGGTATCACCGAGCCCGTCCGGCCGGACCCCGGTCCCGGCACCTGAAGGCCGTCCGGCCGCAGGGACGCATCGGTCGCGGCAGGCGGGGCAGGCGTGTGTCATGCAGGGAAGCTACGCACAGGCCAGGACGGACACGCTCCACGGTGCGCCCCTCCGCGGGCCGGACGACGTGGAACACCCCGCGCGCCACGGTGGCAGGGGCCGCCACCGACTGCTCAGGCACCGCAAGGGCGACTGGCACCGGCGCATGCTCGCCTACAGCGAGGTCGAGCTGGTGCAGTCGCCCGGCCGGGGCGCCGGTGACACGCAGTGTCTGCTCCTGGTACACGTGCGCAAGGTGGTGGGCCACGTGGATTTCCGCCTCTGCGCCTCCTGCGCGGAGGCGGTCATCACCGATGTGCTCATCGAGAAGCAGTTCCATCGCAGCGGGCTGGGCACCAGAGCGCTCTCCCACCTGCGGGCCCGGTATCCGGGAGTCGTCTGGCGCACCACGCTCGATCGGCGCGGGACGCGCGACCTCATGCGCCGGATGCGGGTGCCGAGGCGGGCCGAGGGCAGCCGGTGCTCCCACACGAACGATTGACGGCCGGACCCGGCTCATCGTGGCCCGACGAGGCCTTCCGCGCTGAGCGAGCGCACTCTCCGCGCCCCTCAGATCCTGATGTGCCCCTGCCAGGGCGGGGGAGTGGAGCCATGCCGGCCCGGCGGTCATTCCACCGCGCCGGCCCGCTCCTCGTCGGCGTCGAGGATCGAGATCTCCAGCTTGCGGAGCAGCCGCGCGAGCTGCCGGCGCTCGGAGGGGGACAGTCCTCCGAGCATCCGGTTCTCGTTGTCCAGGTGCTCGGTGAACGCGGTGTCCACGGTCGCGAGGCCCTTCTCCGTCAGCCGGGAGTAGACGACCCTGCGGTCCTGGGTGTCCCGCTCGCGGACGATGAGGCCGTCCTTCTCCAGACGGTCGATCCGCAGGGTCACCCCCGCCGACGACACCAGCCCGGAGTCGGCGAGCTGCCCGGCCGTCAGCCGGTAGGGCTCCCCGGACCTGCGCAGCGCGGTGAGGACGTCGAAGCCCGCGACGGACAGGCCGTGCCGCTCGACGGATTCGGTGAGTCCGGTGCTGTAGCGCAGGAAGGAGCGGTGGAGCCGGGCGAGGACCTCGAGCGGGCTCGTGTCCAGCTCCGGCCGCTCCCGCGCCCAGTCCTCGACCACCTTCGCCACGGCGTCCTGGTCCCCAGGCCTTGATGCTGCCATCTCATCCCCTCGTACGGCGTCGGCCGGAGTCCCCCCGGCTTCTCACGGCACTGAGAATCTTACCGCTGAGGTGATGGGAGACTCAGCCGCGGGACCGCCGCCTCACCGCCCTGACCAGCACGACGGCGAACAGCACGGCAGCCGCGGGTACGGCGGCCTTCCTGAGCAGCACGGGCAGGGCCGCCGCGCCCAGGTCCACGGCCTCCGGCTCGGCCGGGGACATGACCGGCGCCGGGTCCGCGGATCCGGCGGGGCCCGCAGGAGGTCCTCGAGTCGGTCCGCGAACTGCGGCACCAGCCGGTCCCCGACCTCGGTCATGATCCCGCGGCCGAACTGCGCCGGACGTCCGGTGATGTCGAGGTCGGTCCGCACGCGCACCCGGGTGCCTTCGGGGCCCTCGGCCAGGGGCGCGGTCACCGTCGCGGACGCGGTTCCCGCGCCCCGGGTCTCGCTGCCGCTGAGGTCGAGGTGCATCGAGCGAGCGGTCTCGTCGCGCGTGACGGTGCCCTCGCCGCGGTAACTCATCTGCACCGCACCGATTTTGACCTTGACCCGGCCGGTGAACGAATCGCCGTCGAGCGTGTCGAGCACGGCACCGGGCATACAGGGCGCGACCCGGGCGAGGTCGTGGAAGAGCTTCCACGCGTCATCGGGGCCGGCGGGAACGGTGAAGGTGTGGTCGAGCTGCATGGTTTTCCCATCCTTGGGTTCGGAGCGGACTTCGGGGCCGGTCAGCCGTCGGCGGTCGCGGTGCGGATCAGGTCGCGCACCCGGCTGGGCGAGAGCGGACCGCGGCGTACGACCACGCCGAAGGGGCGCAACGCGTCCTCGACGGCGTTGGCGAGCACCGCCTGCGGGGCGATCGCGCCGCCCTCCCCGAGTCCCTTCACCCCGAGGTCGTTCATCGGGCTCGCGGTGAAGAGTTCGTCCATGTCGAGGTCGGGGATCTCCGAGGAGGTGGGCACCAGGTAGTCCATGTAGGTGCCGGTCCTGGGCTGACCGTCGGGGCCGTAGACCATCTCCTCGTACAGGGCGCCGCCGATGCCCTGGGCGACCCGCCCGTGACCTGGCCCTCGGCGATCATCGGGTTGACGATGACACCCGCGTCGTGGACGACGACGTAGTGCAGGATCTCCACGACGCCCGTGTGCTCGTCCACCTCCACGACGGCCGCGTGTGCTCCGCTCGCGACGGCGAAGCCGGGCGGCCGGAAGTGCACGGTCTCGCTGAGTTCGGTGCCGTGCCGGCCGTCGGAGGGTTCCGGCGCGCCGGGCAGCGGCGCCCGGCCGGCCAGCTCCGCCAGGTCCATCGACGGGCCGCCCGGCTCCTTCGCCGCCACCACGCCGTCACGCAGGTCCAGGCGGCTGGCAGGGACGCCCAGCCGGCGGGCGGCAGCGTCGATGATCTTCTCGCGGACCAGCAGTCCGGCACGGTGGGTGGCGTTGCCGGCGTTGACCAGGGCGCTCAACGACTGCACCGCGCGCCATCAGCTCGTCGTCGGCAGGGCGGTGCGCGCGTACGGCATCAGCCTGCCCGCGTACGACGTCCTGGCGACGCTGCGCGAGGCGGGTGCCCCGTACCGGCTGACGACGGGCGAGGTCGCGGCGGCGGGCTCCGCCCGGGCGGGCGGGCTCACCCAGCAGGCCGACCGGCTGGCGGAGGCCGGACTGATCCGCCGGGAGCGGGACACCGGCGACCGCAGGATCGTCCGGCTGTGCCTCACCCCCGAGGGCCTCGAACTGACCGACCGGGTGTCGGACGTGCGGTCCGAGCGGGAGCGGGAGCTGCTGGCCGGCCTGGGGCACGCGGAACGCCGGCGGCTCGCGGCTCTCCTGGGGACCCTGGCGCAGACGCGCGGGGCCGGTGGCCCGGAGCAGTGAGCGCTGCTCCCGGCCACCGGCCCCGCACCGGCGTGATCAGGCGTTGAGTTCCTCCAGCGTCCTGCCCTTGGTCTCGACCGCGAACCACGCGATCACGGCGCCCACCGCGCCCACGACGGCGAGCTGCGCGAAGACCAGCCCCAGCCCGCCGCCTGCCCCGATGACCGCGCCGACGGCCACCGGGCCGAGGATGACGCCGCAGCGGTTCCACAGGCCACCGAACGCCGCGCCCCTGGCCCGGTTGGACGTGGGGTACAGCTCGGGGGAGTAGAGGTAGAGCCCCGCGTTGATCGCGTACAGGAAGAACGTCGTGCACGAGGCGAAGAGGGCCACCTGGCCTCCCGAGGTCGCGCCGGCGAGCGCCAGTACGGCGAGTGAGAGCACGGTGCCGACGAAGGCGCCGATCAGGGCGGGCCTGCGGCCGATGCGGTCGATCAGCATGGCCACCACGAAGGTGCCCAGCAGGCCGGTGACGTTGCTGACCAGGGTGTAGACGAGCGCCGTGGTGAGGTCCAGGCCGAACTCCTTCGTGTAGAGGGAGGGCAGCCAGGTGGAGATGCCGTGGTTCACGTAGTACGCCACGAACCACAGCCCCGACAGGACCGCCGTGCGCCGCAGATAGCGTCCCCGGAACAGGTCCATGAGGGTGCCCTTGGGCCCGTCCGGCGTGTCCACGGACGGAGCCGGCGCGGGGAGCTCCTCGGCGGTAGCGCGGGCGACCTCCGCCTCGATCCGTGAGATCGCGGCCTCGGCCTCGGCCGTACGCCCACGGGACAGCAGCCAGCGCGGGGACTCCTCGACGTGGCGCGGCAGCAGCGCGGCGATCACCACGGGAAGCGCGCCCACGAGGAACATCGCGCGCCAGCCGAAGGCCGGCACCACCCAGACGGCGAGCAGGGTGGCGGCCGCCAGTCCGGCCGGGAAGATCATCTCGTACAGCAGGACGAAGCGGCCCCGCTTGTCGGACCGGGCGATCTCGTTGATGTACGTCGCCGCGACCGGTACGACGCCGCCGATCCCGAGGCCCTGGAGGAAGCGGAAGAGCGAGAACGTCTCGATGTTGCCGGAGAAGGCCACGGCGAGGCTGGCGAGGCCCGTGACCCCGACTCCCAGGGCGACGGTGCGCACGCGTCCGATGCGGTCGCCCAGCCAGCCCGCCGCGAGGGCGCCGAGCAGCATGCCGATGGAGGCGGAGGTGACGGCGAAGGTGGCCTGCCCGGTGGACAGGTGCCACTCCTTCATCAGGACGGGCAGTGCGGACGCGGCCAGCAGCTGGTCGAACGCCTCGAAGAAGGTGACGGCGCCGATCAGGAACCGGACCTTGATGTGCCAGCGCGAGTGCGGCAGTCGTTCGAGTCTCGCGGCGATCGAGCCGAGAGCGGGCTTGCCGGCCACAGTCGTCATGGAGGGGGTCCTTCCGCGGGCAGATGAGTTGCGGAGACAGTAGGGGGCTATATCTAAGCGGTCAATAGTTAAGAGCTTAGGAAGCTTGCTCCCCGCGACTCGGCCACCATCATCGATCGCGTGGAAGTGGTGCTCAAGACCTCCCGGGCAACGATTTCACCTCAGGGTCTTGTGTCGAGAAACTTAAGCGCTTAGATTTCTAGCACTTCGGCAGTCCGGTGGCGGTAACCCAACGAGCCTGTCCGCACCCGGAGTCCACCCCCCTTTCCGCCTCGTCCGGAGGTCCACCCGTGCTGCAGTTCCCCACCCAAATCCTGATCGCGGGCCAGTGGCGGCGCGGTGCGGGCGAGCCCGTCGACACGGTCGACCCGGCGACCGGCCGCGTCCTCGCCACCGTCCACTCCGCCTCGGCGGACGAGGTCGCCGAAGCGGCCGAAGCCGCCGCGCAGGCCGTGGCGGATCCGGCCTGGCGCGACCTGCCCGCCCATGAGCGGGCGCGGCTCCTGCACCGGATCGGCGAGCTCACCGAGCGGGCCGCCGACGAGCTCTCCGCCCTGCAGACCGCCGACACCGGCAAGACCCTCACCGAGACCAGGGCCCTCGCACTCAGCGCGGCAGGCACGTTCCGCTACATGGCGGCCGTCCTGGAGACGGCCGAGGAGTCGGTGACCCCGTCCCGGGGCCCGTACGTCACGGTGAGCACGCACGAGCCCATCGGCGTCGTGGGCGCGATCAACCCCTGGAACTCCCCGGTCGCCAGCGACGCGCAGAAGATCGCTCCCGCGCTCGCCGCCGGCAACGCGGTGATCCTCAAGCCCGCGGCCTGGACCCCCCTGGTCTCCCTGGCGCTCGGGCGGATCGTCTTCCAGGCGCTCGACGAGTTCCGGCTGCCGGCCGCACTGCTCTCCGTGCTGCCCGGCAGCGGCCGGGTGGTCGGGGACGCCCTCGTGCGCCACCCTCTCGTCGGCCGCATCGGGTTCACCGGGGGCACGGAGACGGGGCGGTCCATCGCCGAGACCGCCGCCCGGAAGCTGATCCCCGCCTCGCTGGAGCTGGGCGGCAAGTCGCCGACGATCGTGCGCGCCGACGCCGACATCGAACAGGCCCTGGCCGGCGTGCTGTTCGGGATCTTCTCGTCCAGCGGCCAGTCCTGCATCGCCGGGTCCCGGCTCTTCGTGGCACGCGAGATCTACGGCTCCTTCGTCGGTGAACTGGTCGAGCGCGTACGCAAGCTGCGCGTCGGCCCCGGCACCGACCCGGCCACCCAGGTCGGCCCCCTGGTGCACCACCGCCACCGCGACTCCGTCGCCGCGTACGTCGACCTCGCCCGGTCCGAAGGGGCCCGCGTGCTGTGCGGCGGTGCGGCGCCCGAGGGAGAGCTGTACGAGGACGGGGCGTACTACCTGCCCACCGTCCTCGACGGCCTCCCGAACACCTCGCGCACCTGTCAGGAGGAGATCTTCGGCCCGGTCCTGGTCGCCCTGCCCTACGACGACGAGGACGACCTGGTCCGCCAGGCCAACGACTCCGTCTACGGCCTGGCCTGCGGGATCTGGACCCGCGACCTGCGCGCCGCCGGGGTGCTGGCGCGCCGGATCGAGGCCGGAACCGTCTGGATCAACACCTACAAGCAGTTCAGCGCCTCCACCCCCTTCAGCGGGTGGAAGGACAGCGGCCTCGGCACGGAGAAGGGCCGCGACGCGATCCGCGCCTATCAGCGCCAGAAGTCCCTGTACTGGGGCATCTCGGACCACCCGCTTCCGTGGGCCAACTGACCCGGCACACCTGCCAGTCCTGGAGGGACCCCATGCACCCGATACCGCCCGGTCCGATCGCCCGGCTCCGCTCGCTCCGCTACGTCGAGCTGCACACCCCGGCCTTCACCGAGGCCGCCGACTTCTACGAGGACGTCTGGGGCCTCGAGACCGTCGAGTCCGACACCGGCGCCCGCTGGCTCCGGGGCACGAGCGACGAGCACCACGTCCTGCACCTGACCGAGCGGGACCGGGTCGGCCTCGGCAGGATCGCCTTCGCCGTCGCCACACCCGCCGAGGTCGACGAGGCGGCGCGCCACCTCGAAGCGCGCTCCCTGGTGCCCGTCACCGGACCCGGACCGTTGGACCAGGCCGGCGGCGGCTACGGACTGCGGTTCACCGACCCCGAGGGCCGCCTCATCGAGATCAGCGCCCAGGTCGACGCCGTCGTGCCGCGCGGCAGGGACGGCGCCGTCCCCGTCGGGGTGACGCACGCCGTGCTCAACACGACCGACATCGACGCCGCGGTCGCCTTCTACTGCGACGTGCTCGGGCTGCGCGTCTCCGACTGGTCCGAGCACCAGATGGCGTTCCTCCGCTGCAACAGCGACCACCACTGCATCGCCTTCAACCAGGCGGAGTGGACCTCGCTCAACCACGTGGCCTACGAGATGACCTCGGTCGACCACTTCATGCGGGGCCTCGGACGGCTGCGCCACCACGGCATCACCCCCCAGTGGGGCCCCGGCCGGCACGGCCCGGGGAACAACACCTTCTCCTACTTCACCGACCCCTCCGGGCTGGTCTGCGAATACACCTCCGAGGTGGCCCAGATCGTCGAGGACGCCTGGATCGCCCGGGTGTGGCGGCGGGTCCCCGAGCTCTCCGACCTGTGGGGGACGGCCGGCGCGCCGTCGAAGGAGATCCGCTGCAGCATGGCCGGCTCCCCGGACCCCGGCCCGCTCGCCACCCCGGACGACCGGGGCCCCGGCCCGCTCGTTCCCGTAGACGCCCAGGAGGCCACCGCATGAGCACCGTACGCAAGGTCGCCGTCGTCGGCTGGGGCGCCATCGGCCGCGTCGTCGGCACCGCGCTCGCCGAAGGGCGTGTGACCGGCGCAGAGCTGGTCTGCGTCGTCGACAACCGCCCGCTCGGCGAGGCCGCCCCCGTGCGGCAGGCCACCTTCGAGGAGGCGATGGAGTCCTGTGACCTCGTCGTCGAGGCCGCAGGACAGGGCGTCGTACGAGAATGGGGCGAGCGGGTCCTCGCCTCCGGCACCGACCTGCTCATCGCCTCCACCGGCGCGCTGACCGACGACGAGCTCACCAAGCGGCTGCTGGCGGCCGGCCCCGGCCGGGTGTACTTCACGGGCGGCGCGGTCGGCGGACTCGACCTGCTCCAGGCGGTGCGCACCCTCGGCCCGCTCGACGAGGTCCGGCTGACCACCACCAAGCTGCCCTCCACCCTCGAACAGCCCTGGATGGACGAGGAGCTGCTGGGACGCATGCGGACGGCGACCGGCCCCGTCGAGGTCATGTCCGGGACCGCCCGCGACGTCCCGGTCAAATTCCCCAAGTCGACGAACGTGGCCGCCTCGGTCGCGCTGGCCGTCGGCGACCTGGACGCTGTGCGGGTCCAGGTCGTCGCCGACCCGGCGGCGCAGCACACGCGGCATGTGATCGAGGCGTCCGGCGGCCACGGCTCCTACCGCTTCGAGGTCGCGCACCTGCCCGACCCCGTCAACCCGGCCACCAGCCAGGTGGTGCCGTACGCCGTGCTGCGCAGCCTCGCCGCACTCGCCGGCCGGACCGGGCAGATCCTGTGAGCGCCGCCCACGTCCACGTCGAGGAGGCGGGCGACCACGGACCGCTGCTGCTGTGCCTGCACGGCATCGGCTCGTCCTCGGCCGCCTTCGCCCCGCAGCTCGCCGAACTCTCCGCGTACGTACGGGTCGTGGCCTGGGACGCCCCCGGGTACGCCAGGTCGCCCGATCCCGAGGCCCCCCTCGACCTGGACGGCTACGCGGACGCGGCGGCCGCCCTCATCCGGGAGCGCGCCACCACCGCCCACGTCCTCGGCGTCTCCTGGGGCGGTGTGATCGCGCTGCGCCTCGCCACCCGCCACCCGGAGCTCGTCGCCTCACTGATCATCGCCGACTCCAGCCCCGGCTCGGGCACCGACGAGGCCAGGGCGGCCGGCATGCGCGCCAGGGCCGCCGACCTCGCCGAGCTGGGCCCCCGCGCCTTCGCCGAAGCACGTGGCCCACGGCTGGTGTCGCCCGACGCGCCGGACGAACTGGTGGCCCGCGTCGTCGACACCATGGCCGCCTCGGTACGCCTGCCGGGCTACGCCCACGCCGCCGAATCCATGGCCTCCGCCGACCTGCGCGCCGAACTCCCCTCGATCGCCGCCCCCACCCTCGTGCTCTGCGGCGAACAGGACCGGGTCACCGGCATCGAGGCGAGCCAGGCCATCGCCGGGGCCATCCACAGGACCGCCTACGTGATCGTCAAGGACGCCGGTCACCTGGCCAATCAGGAGCAGCCGGGCCACTTCGACGCCTGGGTGCTCTCCCACCTCCGCATCACCGCGGCCATCCCCGAATAGGAGCCACCACCATGCCCCTGACCACCGACGCGTACGACAACGGCGACGACCTCTCCGCGTACACCGACTCCCTCATCGCCACCAAGGCCTCCCGGGTCGCCGACTTCGACACCCTGTCCTTCCAGGAGAAGGCCGGCCCGCAGTTCCGCCGCGGCCAGATCCGCTACGTCGGCTCCGGCGCCACCGGCAACCACGAGAGCGACAGCCGGATCCTCCCCTCCGGCGGGTTCACCTTCTCCAACATGCTGCTGCCGCCCGGCGCCGAGGGCCCGGCCCACACCCACCACGACGTCGAGGAGGCCTTCTTCGTCCTGGAGGGCGAGGTCAAGGTCGGCATCCACCGCGGCGCCGACGAGGCCGAGTACCGCACCCTGGGCTACCGCGACATGATCGTCGTCCCCGCCGGTGTCACCCGGTCGCTCAAGAACGAGGGCGACACCGACGCCCTGTTCTGCGTCGTCATCGGCACGCAGAAGCCGCAGGTGCCGTCCTACCCCGAGTACTCGCCGATGCACGGCGTCACCCGTGGCTGACCAGCCCCCGGCAGGCCGGCGCACCGTCGTCGTCACCGGAGCGGGCCGTGGCCTCGGACTGGCCATGGCCCGCCGGGCGGGCACCGACGGCTTCCGGGTCGTCCTCGCCGAACTGGAACGGGAGCGGGGCGAGCGCGCCGCGGCGGAGCTGCGCGCGGAGGGGATCGACGCCCACTTCGTACGCTGCGACGTCGCCGACCCCGCCTCCGTGGAGGCGCTCGCCGACGCCGTCCGCGAGCTCGGCCCGCTGTACGGCCTGGTCAACAACGCGGCGCTCGCCAACGGCGTGGGCGGCAAGGAGTTCCAGGACATCGACATCGAGGTGTGGGACCGGCTGATGGCGGTCAACGCCCGTAGCCCCTGGCTGGTGTCGAAGGCCCTGTACCCGCTCTTCACCGAGCCGGGCCGCATCGTCAACCTCGCCTCGGACGCCGCCCTGTACGGCTCCCCGCGGCTCGCCCACTACA
Source organism: Streptomyces sp. NBC_01166 (assembly GCF_045039765.1). Taxonomy (NCBI): domain Bacteria; kingdom Bacillati; phylum Actinomycetota; class Actinomycetes; order Kitasatosporales; family Streptomycetaceae; genus Streptomyces; species Streptomyces sp. NBC_01166. Next base: position 751,484 of record NZ_CP108613.1, on the reverse strand, counting down.
TCGCCTCCAAGGGCGCGGTCATCGCGCTGACCCGCGCCATGGCCCGCGAACTCGGAGACAGGGGGATCACCGTGAACGCGGTGGCCCCCGGCCTCACCGAGTGCGAGGCGACCGAGACCGTGCCGGCCGAACGGCACGACCTCTACCGCATGAACCGGGCCATCTCCCGCCCGCAGCAGCCGGACGACCTCACCGGGATCGTCTCCTTCCTGCTCGGCGAGGAATCCCGCTATCTGACCGGACAGGTGATCGCCGTCAACGGCGGCTTCACCATGAACTGAACCGCAGGAGACACGAGTTATGGATCTGGGCCTCGCCGACCGCACCATCGTGGTCACCGGCGGCAGCTCGGGCGTCGGCCTGGCCACGGTCCGCGCCCTGCTCGACGAGGGCGCGCGCGTCGCCACCTGCGGCCGGGACGCCGGCCGGCTCGCCGAGGCGGCCGCCGGCCTCGGCGCCGCGAACGGCCGCCTGCTGACCGGCGTCTGCGACGTACGGGACGCCGACGCGGTGCGCGGCTTCGTCCGCCGCGCCGCCGAGGAGTTCGGCGGGCTCGACGGGCTGGTCAACAACGCCGGACAGTCCCGCATGAAGGGGCTCGACGACTCCACCGCCGAGGACTGGCGCGACGAACTGGAGCTGAAGTTCGCCGGGGTGCTGAACCCCCTCCAGGCGGCGCGCCCCCATCTGGCCGCGTCCGGAGCGGCGAGCGTCGTCAACATCAACGCGGTCCTGGCCAAGCAGCCCGAGACCCGGCTGATCACGACGAGTGCCGCACGCGCCGGCATCCTCAACCTCTCCAAGTCCCTGTCCGTCGAACTGGCCGCCGACGGCATCCGGGTCAACTCCGTATGCCTCGGACTCGTCGACACCGGCCAGTGGACCCGCCGCCACGCGGCCGCGGACTCCGGCCTGTCGTACGAGGAATGGCAGACGGAACTGGCCGAGGACCGGGGCATCGCACTGGGCCGCCTCGGCCGGGCCGAGGAGGTCGCGTACGCGGTCGTCACCCTGCTCTCACCCCGCGCCTCCTACATCACCGGCACCAGCATCGACGTCTGCGGCGGCGTCGGCCGCTCCATCCTCTGAGGAGACCACCATGCGTCACGACAACGGAGGCGATCTCCTCGTCACCGTCCTGCGCGAACTCGGCATCGACACCGTCTTCGGCATCGTCAGCGTCCACAACCTGCCGCTCGTCGAAGCCGTCGACCGCGAGCTGCGCTTCGTGCCCGTGCGGCACGAGGCATCAGCCGTCAACGCCGCCGACGCCTACGGCCGCGCCCGGGGCTCCCTCGGCTGCGCCCTGACCTCCACCGGCACCGGCGCGGGCAACGCCGCCGGATCGCTGATCGAGGCGCTCAGCGCGGGCAGCTCCGTGCTGCACGTCACCGGTCAGGTGGAGAGCGAGTTCCTGGGAAGCGGACGGGGATTCATCCACGAGACCAAGGACCAGCTCGGCATGCTCCAGGCCGTCTCCGCGTACGCCGCGAGCGTGCCGGACGCCGCACAGGCGGGCCGGATCCTGCGCGAGGCCGCCCGCTCGGCCCTGACCGCGCCCGGCGGCCCCGCCAGCGTGGAGTGGCCGATCGACCTCCAGTACGCCGCGCAGACCGACGAAGCCGCCGAGCACGCGGAGAGCGCCCCCGTGGCCCCCACGAAGGGCGAACTCGCCGCCGCGGGAGCCCTCCTGGCCGCCGCCCGCCGCCCGCTCGTCTGGGCAGGTGGCGGCGCGAACACCGCCCGCGGCGAGCTGGCCCGGCTGCTGGAGGCGACCGGCGCCGGACTGATCACCTCGAACTCCGGCCGGGGCAGCGTCCCCGAGGACCACCCGCAGGTCATCGGGAACTTCGCCACCACACCGGCGGTGCGCGCCCTCCTCAAGGACGCGGACGTCCTCCTGACCATCGGCACGCACTTCCGGTCGAACGAGACCGCGGAATACACCCTGGAACTCCCCGGGGCCCACATCCAGATCGACGTTGACGCGGCTGCCCTCGGCAGGGTCCACCCGGTCACCCACGCGCTGCACGGTGAAGCGGCAGGCGCCCTGACGGCCCTGCTTCCGCACGCCGTGACCGCCGAGCCCGGCTGGATGGACCGCGTCGGAGCCGTACGCACCGAGGTACGCGCGATCCTGCACGACAACATCGGACCGCAGGCCGCGATCTGCGACGCCATCCGCGCCGCGCTTCCCCGCGAGGCCGTCGTCGCCCGCGACGTCACCATCCCCTCCAGCAGCTGGGGCAACCGGCTCCTGGAGATGTACGACCCGAAGGACAACGTCTTCCCGCGCGGCGGCGGCATCGGCCAGGGACTGGGCATGGGCATCGGCGCGGCGCTCGCGCGGCCCGACGCGCCCACCGTCGTGATCGCGGGCGACGGCGGACTCGCCGTCCACCTCGGCGAACTCCTCACCCTCGCCCAGGAACGGCCCCGTCTGACCCTGATCGTCTTCAACGACGGCGGCTACGGAGTCCTGCGCAACATGCAGGACCACCACAGCGAGCGCCGCTCGGGAGTCGACCTCACCACCCCCGACTTCGAGCTCCTGGCCCGCGCCTGCGGCCTGCCGTACGCCCGCATCTCCGCCGAGGAACACGCCGGCCCGGTGCTCGACCGAGCCATCGCCTCGGCCGGCCCCACGCTCGTCGAGGTCGACCTCGACGCCCTCGGCCCGATGAAGAACCCGTTCACCCCGCCCGTCAGGATCCCGGGCCAGTAGCCCGGCCGACCGAACCGCCGGCAAGGAGGCAACAGACCATGAGCGAGGATTCGCTGCGGCTGACCGTCCGTCGTATGACCTGGGAGGCCGAGGGCGTCCTGTCCGTCGAACTGACCCACCCCGACGGCAAACCCCTGCCCGCCTGGACCCCCGGCGCGCACCTCGACGTCCACGCCGGCGGCCAGATCCGCCAGTACAGCCTGTGCGGCGACCCGCACACCCCGGACGTCTACCGCATCGGCGTGCTCAACGAGCCCGCCTCGCGGGGCGGTTCACGCTTCGTGCACACCCAGCTGCGGCCGGGCCAGGAGATCACGGTCTCCGAGCCGCGTAACCACTTCGTGCTGGAAGACGTTGACTCCTACGTGTTCGTCGCCGGCGGAATCGGCATCACCCCGCTGCTGGCGATGGCCCGGGCGGCTGCCCGCAGGGGAGCCCGGTGGCGCATGGTGTACGGCGGCAGGAGCAGGGCCTCCATGGCGTTCACCGGCGAACTCGACGCGCTGGGCGGCGACGTCACGCTCGTCCCGCAGGACGAACACGGCCACATCGACCTGGACTCCGCGCTCACCGGGCTGCCCGAGGGCACCCTGGTGTACTCCTGCGGCCCCGAGCCCCTGCTCGCCGCCGTCGAACAGCGCTGCCCCGCTGACCGGCTGCGCCTGGAGCGGTTCGCCGCGCCGACGGTGGAACGCACCGGCGACGACGAGGCGTTCGAGGTCGAGTGCCGCACCTCCGGGACGACGCTCACCGTCGGTGCCGGGACCTCTGTCCTGGAGGCCGCCGAGAGCGCCGGACTCACCGTGAACAACTCGTGCCGCGACGGCATCTGCGGTTCCTGCGAGACCCGGGTCCTCGAAGGCACGCCGGACCACCGCGACTTCCTGCTCAGCGAGGCCGAACGGGCCGCGAACACCACCATGATGATCTGCGTCTCACGGTGCGCCTCCGGCCGGCTCGTCCTCGACCTCTGACACCTTCCCCCCGCACTTTCAGGAGACACCGTGACCGACACCTGGCCCTACCTGGACGTCCACCAGTCCCGTACGCACGAGCCGACCCCGTACGAGCACAAACTCGCCGCCACCCTCGAAGAGGTCTACACCCGCGAGGGCCACGAGCTCGCCGACGTCGTGCGCGGGCTCAACGCCCGCCAGGTCCACGCCGCCGACGGCAGCCCGTGGACCGAGGAATCCTTCCGCGCCGAGATGAACCGACTGGGAGCCTGACCATGACGCTGTCGTCCTCCGCCACCGCGGACCACATCTACGCCACCGGTCTGCGCAACCAGTGGCACCCGGTCGTCCCCTCGCACTTCGTGGCCCCCGGCGCGATGCGCAAGGTGACCGCGCTCGGCGAGCAGTGGCTGCTGTTCCGGCGCTCCGACGGCGCCCTGTCGATGCTCGCCGACCGCTGCCCGCACCGCGGTGCCCCGCTCTCGCTCGGCAAGCACCTCGGTGACCGGGTCGCCTGCTGGTATCACGGCGTCGAGGTCGAGTCCGACGGCACCGTCTCCTCCGTGCCCGGGCTGCCGGGCTGCAGCCTGGAGGGCAAGAAGCTGGTGACCTCGCTGCCGGTCCGCGAGGTCGCGGGCGCGATCCTCGCCTACTTCGGGGACGAGGAGCACCCCGAGCCCGTCGAGCTGACCCTGCCGGAGCCACTGACCGACCCCGGCGTGGACGCGTTCCTCTGCTACGCGGAATGGGACGCGCCCTGGCGGTACGCCGTGGAGAACCTGCTCGACCCCATGCACGGCGCATTCCTGCACCACGACTCGCACACCATGTTCGACGGCGACACGACGGCCAAGTTCCGCATCCGGGAGACCGACCGCGGCTACTTCTTCGAGAAGACCGACCAGCGCGGCGTCAACTTCGACTGGGTGGAGCTCTGCCGCACCGGAGTGGACTGGGTCGACCTCTCGATCCCGTACCCGCCGTCGGCCGGTCCCGGTGGTCCCTTCGGCATCGTCGGCATGGTCTGCCCGGTGGACGAGCGGCGCAGCGGCGTCTTCTTCTGGCGCTACCGCCGGGTCGAGGACTGGCAGCGCGCCTCCTGGCGCTTCCTGTACCGGACGCTGATCGAGCAGCGCCACTGGGACGTCCTGGAACAGGACCGCGTCATGCTGGAGGCCATGCCGACGGACGCCGACCAGCAGGAGAACCTCTACCAGCACGACCTGGGCGTGGTGCGGCTGCGCCGCCTCTACCGTGCGGCGGCCGAGGCGCAGTCGACGGCCGGAGCCTGAGGGACCGACCGCCCGTACGTCCCCGTGACCGCAGCGGCGAGCGCCACCGCCGCTGCGGTCACGTGCGCACCGGCAGCGCCGCGTCGAAGCCCCGCTCGTCCTCGATCCGGAACAGGGCGTCTACCTCATCCGGAGGGGCGGGACTCCATGCGCCGAAGGGCGCCCGGATGCGTGTCGTGCCCGCCGTCCCGCCCCGATCCCCGCGGTCCGGCGACGGTGTCCGTGGGGCCGTCGGCCGCCCGGTCCCGTTCCAGGTGCGAGTGGACGCGGCGCAGCAGGGAGGCGAACAGCTCGCGTTCCCCGGGGCTCAGCGGGGCGAGCAGGTCCGCCTCGGTGGCGGACACCTCGGCGTCGAGACGTGCCAGAGCGCATCTGCCCGCCGCTGTCAGGGCGACCTCGATCCGGCGGCGGTCCGATGGATCGCGGGCGCACACGACGTATCCGGCCGCGTCCAGGTCCGTGACGGTCCTGGTCAGATCGCTCTGGTTCATGTCCAGTCGCGAGGCGAGATCGCCCTTGGACAGCCGGCCGGTCTCGTCCAGCATGGCCAGGATGGTCAGGTGCCACAGCCGCAGCCCGTGAGCCGTCAGCGTGCCGGTGAGCCTGCGGCGTGCGGCCTTGCCCGTCGCGTACATGAGATAGGCGTTGAGGCTCAGCACGCCCGCCGGCGTCACGCCCGCGGCCCGGGGCCCGGGTGCCGTCCCCGGCACGCTCGGCTGGTGCATGGTTCTTCCTAACGTGGCGACGGCCGGCAGGGGGCCGGGAGGTCAGGGCCGGCCGGTGAGGTAGCCGCCCATCGAGGTGAAGTACTCGGCCGCGGGCAGCTCCTGGCCGTCCTCCGTACGCACCCGGGTGACGGCCAGACCGCGGTTGCGGCCCGTCCGGGCGTCCGCCCCGGCGACGATCACCACTCCGTCACCCTCGCGGTAGAAGATCCTGCCGGGCGTGCCGCCGTAGCGGCCCTCGGACACGACCGCCGTGACGATCTCCAGACGCCGGCCCCTGTGGTGGGTGAACGCACTGGGGTACGGGGCGGACTGCGCGCGCACGAGACGCTCGAGGTCCTCCGCCGGCCAGTTCCAGTCGATCCGGATGTCCTCCTCGGCGCGCTTGTGGAAGAAGCTCGCCAGGGACCGGTCCTGCCGGGTGAATTCCGTGTGTCCGGAGGCGATGAGGTCGAGCGCCTCCGTGGTGACGGGGGCGATGAGTTCGACGGTCCTGTGGAACAGGTCCGTCGCCGTGTCGGCAGGTCCGACCTCCACCGCGCGCTGCACCACGATGTCGCCGGCGTCGAGTTCGGCGTCCATCATGTGCGCGGTCACGCCCACCTCGCGCTCGCCGTTGATCAGCGCCCAGATCAGGGGCGAGAAGCCCGCGTACTTCGGGAGCAGCGAATCGTGGACGTTGAGTGTGCCGTGCCGGGGGAGCCCGTAGATGTGCGGGGGAATCCACGTACGCCAGTTGTTGGCCACGATGATGTCCGGCTCCGCCTCCTTGAGACGGGTGAGCAGCTCCTCGTCGTCGGGCCGGTTGCGGATCAGGACGGGTACGCCGTTCTCCTCGGCGAGGTCGGCGACCGAGTCGCTCCAGATCTTCTCGTACGCGTGCTCGCTCCTGGGGTGCGTCACCACCAGCACCACGTCATGTGCGGAGTCCAGGAGAGCTCGCAGGGTCCGGTGCCCCCAGGTCTGATAGCCGAACATGACGACCCGCACAGGTTCCTCCTCGGAACGACGATGATGCTTAGTAAAGCAAGCCTAACCTAAGCATGCAATGTCTGTCGCTTCAGGGTGAGTTGACTGCGGCTTGCCGGGCATCCGTCCGGATTGCCCTGTCGACAGCGTGCAATGATGAGGTTAGCTTTACCTAAGTTTCACCCCGGCTGCCGCTCAGTCGGTGTGCTCTGTTCCGCTTTCCCCACGTCCGCCAAAGCGGCTGCCCCCGCACGATGGGAGTGACATGTCACAGGCTTCACCCGACGACGCACCACCGGTCCACGACCTCATAGGAATCGGCTTCGGACCGTCCAATGTGGCCATGGCGATAGCGCTCACGGAGCGCAACCAACGCGTCGGCAGGAAGCAGGCCGTCACCGCTCACTTCTTCGAGAAGCAGCCGCGGTTCGGCTGGCATCGCGGGATGCTGATCGACGATGCCACGATGCAGGTGTCCTTCCTCAAGGACCTGGTGACGCTGCGGAACCCGTCGAGCGGGTTCAGCTTCCTCTGCTACCTGCAGAGCCAGGGGCGTCTGGTCGACTTCGTGAACGGCAAGAGCCTCTTCCCGCTGCGGGTCGAGTTCCACGCCTACTTCGAATGGGCCGCCGCCCAGGTGGACGACATGGTGTCCTACGGGCACGAGGTCATCGATGTCCGGCCGGTGGTGCACGACGGTGTCGTGGAGTACGTGGACGTGACCTCCCGCTCGGGGTCCGAGACCGTGGTCCACCGGGCGCGGAACCTCGTGATCGGCACGGGTCTACGGCCGCAGATGCCCGAGGGGATCAAGCGTACGGACCGGATCTGGCACACCTCCGACCTGCTGGCCCGGGTGGACGGCCTGGACGGGGCCGAGCCGCCGTCCCGCTTCGTCGTCGTCGGGGCGGGGCAGAGCGCGGCCGAGAACGTGGCCTATCTGCACCGCCGCTTCCCGGAGGCCGAGGTCTGCGCGGTCTTCTCGCGCTACGGCTACAGCCCCGCCGACGACAGCGGTTTCGCCAACCGGATCTTCGACCCGGACGCGGTCGACGAGTACTTCACCGCCCCGGACGAGACCAAACGCAGACTGATGGGCTATCACGGCAACACCAACTACGCCGTGGTGGACATCGACCTCATCGACGACCTCTACCGCACGGCGTACCAGGAGAAGGTCCTCGGAACCGAGCGGCTGCGCTTCCTCAACGTCTCCCGGGTCGTCGACGCCGTCGAGACACCCGACGCGGTCCGCACCACGGTCGAATCGCTGGTCACCGGGGAACGGACGACGCTGGACGCCGATGTGGTCGTCTACGCCACCGGCTACCAGCCCGCCGACGCGCTCGGCCTGCTCGGCGACATCGCGGAGCACTGCCTGCTCGACGACCAGGGCCGGGTCCGTGTCGAGCGCGACTACCGCGTGGCGACCGATCCGGGACTGCGGTGCGGCGTCTATCTGCAGGGCGGTACGGAGCACACCCACGGCATCACGTCATCCCTGCTGTCGAACACCGCGATCAGGGTCGGCGAGATCCTCGACTCGGTCGTGGAACGCGGGCAGAGGGACGCGCCCGGCCGGCCTCACGACGCGGTCGGAGGGGTGGGCGCTCCGCTCTGAGGCGGGCCGGCTCCACGGCCGTCCGGCTCCACGGCCGTCCGGCTCCACGGCCGTCCGGCCCGTCGGTGAACCCGACGGGCCGGGAAGGGTGTTCAGCCCGGGATGCGCCGTCGGCCACCCCGCGCCGCCGCCACCAGCTCGGGCAGCGTCGCCAGCTTGACCCGGGGGCGGCCGTCGCGGCGGCCCAGGGCGAGCTCGGCACGCTCTATCTCCGCCAGGCCGCGGGCGTCCACGATCCGCCGGTTACGGCGGCGCACGAGGCGCCGGAAAGCCTTCGCCCCCTGCTCCGGTGCGGGCAGGGAGCCTCCGACGGCATCGTCGAGCAGCGTGCCCACGGTCTCGGCGGCGCAGGTCCGGTTGGCCCCGATGCCGCCCGAGGGGCCGCGCTTGATCCATCCCACGACGTACGTCCCCGGCCGGCCCGTCACCCGGCCGCCCTCGTGCGGAACGGTCCCCGTCGCCTCGTCGAACGGCAGCCCGGCGACCGGCAGTCCACGCTGACCGACGGCCCGCAACAGCAGCCCGGCCGGTATCTCCCGGCCGTCGTCGCCGCCGCTCACCCGCACCGCGCGGACACCGCCGTCACCGAGCGCCTCCACCGGCGCGGAGTGGAAGCGGAACACGATACGGCGCCCCGTCGGCGGCGGGCGCGACCAGTCCACCTCCTCGCGGGCCACATCCGCCAGGAGCGCGGCCCTGTCACCGGGCTCCGCCGCGTCGATCGCCGCACCGGTCCTCGGGTCGTGGCCGTCGACCACCAGCTCCACGCCGGGCAGGTGCTTGAGCGCGAGCAGCTCCGGCCTGGTGTACGCCGCGTCCTCGGGCCCCCGTCGCCCGAGCAGCACCACCTCGCGCACCGAGCCCGCGCGCAGGGCCTCCAGCGCGTGGCCGGCGATGTCCCCGGCCGCCAGCGCGTCGGGGTCCGAGACCAGGATCCGCGCCGCGTCGAGGGCCACGTTTCCGTTGCCGACGACGACGACCCGCTCCGCGGACAGGTCCACGGCGTCCGGAGCGACCTCGGGGTGGGCGTTGTACCAGGAGACGAACGTCGTCGCGCAGATGCTGCCGGGCAGCTCCTCACCGGGTATCCCGAGCCGGCGGCCGGCCGACGCGCCGACGGCGTAGATCACCGCGTCGTGGTGTGCGGCGAGTTCCTCCGGAGTGATGTCCTTGCCCACCTCGAGGCCGAGGCACATGCGCACCCTCGGATGCGTGTGGAACCTGGCGAACGTGTCTCCGGCCTTCTTCGTGGACAGGTGGTCGGGCGCCACACCGTAGCGGATGAGCCCGCCCGCGACCGGCAGCCGGTCGATCAGCGTCACCTCGGCGCCCGTGTGCAGCAGCAGGTCCTCGGCCGCGTACATCCCGGCCGGCCCCGTGCCCACGACCGCGACCCGGAGCGGTCCGAAGTCCGACGGCAGGCTGCGGTCGAAGGACGGCTCGCCCCACACGTGGAAGTTCGGCCCCTCGGGGGCCCGCGCGGGCTCCCGGTCCGCGAAGTACGCCGCGTTGAGCGGGCCGTACTCCTGCTGCGAGGAGGGGAGGCTGTCCACCGGGAAGACGGCCTCCACCGGGCAGGCGTCGGCGCAGGCACCGCAGTCGATGCAGGACTTCGGGTCGATGTACAGCATCTCCGTCCGGCCGAAGTCCGGTTCCTCCGGGGTCGGGTGGATGCAGTTCACGGGACACACCGAGATACAGGTGGCGTCGCCGCAGCACGTCTGGGTGATGGCGTAGGTCATCTCGTCCGCTCAGATCAGATGGGCACGCTTGTAGAACGCCAGGGCGGGCTTGGTGAGCAGCCGGGCCGAGGCCAGGAACTCCATGAGGCCCGAACAGCTCGAGCGCATCATCGACTTGTGGTGCTCGTTGGCCTTCGCCTCCTCGATGGCACGCTTCCCATCGAGTCCGGCGTTGGCGTACACGTCCTTGTTCACCATGCTGGTGACGATCACGTACGACGCGATGGCGATGACCAGGGCGTTGATCCGCCGTCGTACCGGGCCCGCGCCGCTGAGGTGCTTGCGGGTCTCCGCGCGGGCGAACTTCATGTGCCGGGATTCCTCGACGACATGGATGTTGTTGATGGTGCGGACGAAAGGCACGACCCGCTCGTCCCGCATCCAGTCGCGCTGCATGACGTCGAGGACCTCCTCGGCGACGAGGATCGCCGCGTACGCCGCCTCGCCGAACGCGAGTGTCTTGAACGCCCGCCCGAGCTCCACCGCGAGCCGGTGCGGCCGGTAGGGCGGGGCGCCCAGCTTCTGGGCGCCGCGGGCGAACATGATCGAGTGCCGGCACTCCTCGGCTATCTCGGTCAGTGCCCACTGGACGTCCGCGCTGGTGGGGTCCTTCGCGTAGACGTCGCGCAGGACCATCTGCTGGAGGATCATCTCGAACCAGATGCCGGTGCTGGCCACCGAGGCGGCTTCCTGGCGCGTCAGTTCCTTGCGCTGGTCCTCGGTCAGCTCGCCCCAGTACGCGGTGCCGTACAGAGTGCTCCACTCGGGGCTCGCACCGTGGAAGTCCTTGTCCAGCGGCGTGTCCCAGTCGACCTCGGTGGCGGGGTCGTACGCCAGCGTGGCCGCCGACTCGAGCAGGCGCCGGGTGAGGTGGTCCTCGGGCGGCCGGTCCTCGGCATCCGGCCGAACAGTGCTGCTTGCCATGGTGCGGCTCCTCGGTTCGTCAGTGATGTTCCTTGGCGCTGTCACATGCGAATGTCGGTGACGGGTGGTCATATCCCGTGCTGCCGACCGGAGACGGCGGCAGCCGTGAGCAAGGGACCGGCTCCGGTCCCGGCCGGGCCGCCCTCCGTCCTCCTTGTTAGACGGAAGGTATAGCAAGGCTGCCGGGCAGGCCTACCCCCCAGTAAGAAATGTGTGGGCATCCCCGCGATATCTCCTCGCGTGAGCGTTCCGGTCCGCCGGTTCCAAGGGGCCAGGGACGGGGGCTTGTTCGTGGTGTCGAACATTGTTCGCAATTTCAGCGTGAGTCATTGACGCGACGTTTTCCCGCGCCTACGGTCCCGTCCGAAGTAGCGGTCACGCGTCGAAATATCGAACGTGCCGCCTCCCTTCACGCGTCCCCGCACCTCAGAGACGAGCCGAGACGAGCCGCCATGCAACCACCCCTCCTCAGCCGGCGCCGAGCCCTCGCGGGCGGTGCCGGCGCCCTGGCCGCCGCCGGAGCCCTGGGCTCCCTGTCCGGCTGCGCAGCACCGGCGACCGCCGCGGGTCCGGGACAGACCCTGCTGCGGTACTGGCACCTGTTCGGCGGCGGCGACGGCGTCAACATGCAGGGAATGCTGGACGGCTTCCGGTCCGGGCACCCGGAGATCGCGCTGGAAGCCTCGACCCTGCAGTGGGGCGCCCCGTACTACACGAAGCTCGGCATGGCCGGCGCAGGGGGGCGGGCGCCCGAGCTCGCCGCCCTCCACCTCGCCCGGCTCGCGGGCTTCGCCCCCGGCAGGCTCCTCGACCCGTTCGACCTCGACCTGCTGGCCGAACGCGGCATACGGGAGAAGGACTTCCCGCCGGACATCTGGCGCCGGGGCCAGGTGGGCGGCAAGCAGTACGCCGTCCCGCTCGACACCCATCCCTTCGTCCTCTACTACCAGACCGAGATCTGCGAGAAGGCCGGACTCATGTCGGGCGGCCGGCTCAAGCCGATCAGCGGTGCCGACGACTTCGCCGACGCACTGCGCGCCGCGAAGAAGGCGACCGGACAGCCGGGCCTGGTGACCGAGACGCTCGGGCCCGACTGCATCACGCCCTGGCGTCTCTTCTCCAGCTTCTACGCGCAGACCGGCGGCACGGTGCTCTCCGCGGACGGCAAGCGCCTCGCGCTCGACGACGCCAAGGCGCTGCAGGTGCTGGAGTACCTGGCCCGCCTCGTGGAGGAAGGGCTGATGGTGCGCCGCGTCGACTACGCCGGATCCGTCGGCGTCTTCAACGGCGGGAAGACCGCCTTCCATCTCAACGGCGAATGGGAGATCACCACCTTCAAGGCCACCGGGCTGCCGTTCTCCATGACCCGCATTCCCGCGCTCTTCGGGACCGCGGCCACGCAGGCCGACTGCCACGCCTTGGTCCTGCCGCACCAGGCGGACCGCGGGGGAGCCCCGAACGAGGCGGCCCACACGCTCGTCGCCTGGATGCTGAAGCACTCCGTGGCCTGGGCCGAGGGCGGGCACGTGCCCGCCTATCTGCCGGTGCTCGATGATCCGGCCTACCTCGCCCTGAAGCCGCAGTCCGAGTACCGCACTGTGATCGACGACGTGGCGCTGGACGAACCCGCGTGGTTCGCCGGCTCCGCCTCCCGGCTGTGGATCGAGCTCGGAGCCGTGTTCTCCGGGGTCCTCACCGGCTCCAGGAGCCCGCGCAACGCCCTGGCCGAGGCCAAGGCCCGGCTGCGGACACTCCTCGACACCCGTAACCCCCTCCCGGGAGCCGCGTCATGACCTCCACCACCGCGGCGGCGCCGGCACCCGTGGCGAAGCCCGCCGAGGGTGCGGCCGGGCGCCCGGCCCGCGCCGTGCACAGGAAGTGGACCGAACACGGCCTGGTGTTCATCGCGCCCTTCCTCCTCGTCTACGCCGGCTTCCTCATCTGGCCGCTCATATCCGGCCTGCACATGAGCCTCACCAGCGAGAACATCACCGGCACCGGAGGTGAGTTCGTCGGCCTCGACAACTACGCCGAAGCCGTGCGCGACCCCGAGGTGTGGTCCTCGCTGTGGAACACCGTCTGGTTCACGGTCCTGTCCACCGTCCCCCTCGTCCTCGTCGGCCTCGTGCTCGCGCTGCTCGCCCACCAGCTGCGGGTGGTGCAGTGGCTGTGGCGGCTCAGCTGGTTCGCGCCGTTCCTGCTGCCGTCCGGGGTCGTCTGCCTGCTCTTCCTGAACATGATCCTGCCGTCCGACTTCGGCCTCGCCGACCAGCTGCTCGCCGCCGTCGGGCTGACGCCGGAGATCGGATGGCTGACGGACGAGCGGTACGCCATGCTCAGCATCGTGGCGACCACCGTCTGGTGGACCGTCGGCTTCAACTTCCTGCTGTACCTCGCCGCCCTCCAGGCCATTCCGGCGCATCTGTACGAGGCCGCCGAACTGGACGGCGCGGGCGCCGGGAAGAGGCTCCTGCACATCACCCTGCCGATGCTCAGCCGCACCACGGGGCTGGTCGTGGTCCTCCAGGTACTGGCCTCGCTGAAGATCTTCGACCAGGTATACATCATGACCGGCGGCGGCCCCGACGACTCCACCCGTCCGATCCTCCAGTACGTCTACCAGCAGGGTTTCACGGGCTACCGCATCGGCTACGCCTCCGCCGTCTCGTACATCTTCTTCGCCCTGATCCTGACCGTCTCCCTGGTGCAGCCGCTGCTGTCCCGGCGCCGAGCTGAGGAGGCCGCGAAGTGAGCGGTTCCACCACCGTCACCACCCGACCCACCCCACGCCGGGAGCGGTCCGCCGACGCCGGGGGCCGCCGCCCGCGCTGGACGCCCGGCAGGGTCGTCCTCCTCGTCATCGCCCTGCTCCTCACCGCGGCCTGGCTCCTGCCGCTCGCCTGGGCCGTCGCCACCTCCCTGAAGCCGGAGGGCGACACGACGAAGACACCGTTCTCCTGGATCGGCTCGCGCGTCACCTTCGACGCGTACACCAAGGTCTGGGAGTCCGGCGACCTGATGGTCTGGCTCATGAACTCGGCGTACATCTCCCTCATGACCACGCTGCTGACCGTCGTGACGTGCGCGATGGCCGCCTACGGGTTCACCCGCACCGACTTCCGCGGCCGGCGACTGCTCTACGGGCTCGTGCTCGCCGGCATCATGGTGCCCCCGCAGGTGCTCATCGCGCCCCTGTTCCGCGAGATGGTCCAGCTCGGCCTCGTCGACACGTACTGGGGTGTGATCCTGCCCCAGGTCGCCGTGCCCGCCATGGTCTTCATCCTGGTGAAGTTCTTCGAGGGTGTGCCCCGGGAGTTGGAGGAGGCCGCCTTCTGCGACGGCGCCGGCCGCTGGCGGGTGTTCTGGACGATCGTCATCCCGCTGTCCCGGCCCGTGCTGGCGGCCGTGGCGATCTTCACCTTCATCTCCACCTGGAACAACTTCCTCTGGCCGTTCCTCGTGACCACCGACCCGGGCGGCATGACCCTGCCCGTCGGCCTCGTCAACGTCCAGTCGTCCTTCGGGGTCCGGTACGCCCAGATCATGGCCTCGCTCGTGATCGCCGGGATGCCGCTCCTGATCGTCTTCGCCTTCTTCCAGCGGCAGATCGTGCGCGGTATCGCGCACACCGGTCTCGCCGGCCAGTAACGGTCACGCCGGAGCTGACGGCCCGTACGGACGGCAGCACGTCCGTACGGGCCGTCAGGCGATCTCCGTACCGCGGGCGAGCAGCAGTGCAACATCCGCCGCCGCCACCGCCACCGTCCCCGCGAGCGCGGTCTTGCGCCACGCCCTGACCGGCCGTGGACCCGCGTACACCGTCGTCGCCGCCACGGCGCAGAGAGCCACACCGGAGAGAACGGCGACACCCAGTCCGCCCGGCGGCCCCGCGGGGCCCAGGACCAGCACCGCGGTGGCCGCCACCAACGGGAGGGGCAGCAGGAACCGGGTGCGGGCCGGGCCCAGCCGCTGGGGCAGACCGCGGATACCCGCCCGCAGATCCTCCTCGATGTCCGGCAGCACGTCGCCCAGATGGGCCGCCACGCCGAGCAGCGCACCCGCCGTCACCGCCCACCACGCGGGCCAGGGGCTCCCGGGAAGGCTCAGGGTGACCAGACACGGAAGGGCGCCGAAGCCGATCGCGTACGGCAGCCAGGACACCACCGTCCCCTTGAGCCTCAGGTTGTACGCCCACGCCGCGACGACCCCGGCCAGATGCGCCGCACCCGCCGCTCCACCGCACGCGAGCGACAGCACCACGCACAGGAACAGCGCGGTGAACGCCGCGCCCCACACGGCACTTCGGCTCACCGCGCCCCGGGCCACCGGTTTGCCCGGCCGCGCGGCCTCGGCGTCGCGCAGGGCGTCGAACGCGTCGTTGCACCACCCCACGGAGAGCTGCCCGGTGAGCACGGCGCCGGCGACCAGCACCGGACGGCCGCTCCCCGGCCCCGAGCTCACGGCCAGCGCGGTGACGAGCGCGGTCACCGCCACCACCGGACCCGGATGGCAGGACAGTGCGAGCCCCGGCCACGGGCCGGACAGGCGGAGGGAGGGCGCGTGCGCCGAGGGCCGGTCCGTGGTGTCCACGGGGCGATCGTAAGGACGCCGAGGCGTACGAACACGGCAGCCGCGCGTCACATGTGCTCAGATTTGCCCCATTCTGTAGGCAGGATGTGGGCATGACCTTTCCGAAGCGGTGGCCAGGGTGACCCGGATCGCGGCCGTGCACGGAGTCCTGCCGCCGCACCGCCACACCCAGGGCGACGTCACCGACATGGTGGCGCGCACCTGTCTGCCCGCGGGCACCGACCGCCGCGTGCTCGACCGGATCCACGCCAACGCGGGCGTGCACAACCGGAACACGGTGCTGCCCCTGGAGCGCTACGGCGAACTGGACGGCTTCGGGGCCGCGAACGACGTGTTCATCGGAGCGGCCGTCGACCTCGGAGCCGAAGCCGTCCGAGGCGCGCTGCGCAAGGCCGGACTGCGCCCCGCCGACGTGGACCTGCTGCTGTTCACCTCGGTCACGGGGATCGCCGCCCCCTCCATCGACGCACGGCTCGTCGGGCGTCTCGGTCTTCGGCCCGACGTGAAGCGGCTTCCGGTCTTCGGGCTGGGCTGCGTCGCCGGAGCCGCCGGGGTGGCGCGGCTGCACGACTACCTGCACGGCCGGCCGGGCCAGGTGGCCGTGCTGCTCTCGGTCGAGCTCTGCTCCCTGACCTTCCAGCGGGACGACGCGAGCCCCGCCAACCTGGTGGCCACCGCGCTGTTCGGCGACGGCGCCGCGGCGGCGGTCCTCGTCGGCGACGGCCACCGGACGTCGGTGGACGGCCCGGAGGTGGTGGACACCCGCAGCCGCCTGTACCCGGACACCGGGCACGTCATGGGCTGGGACATCCGCGGCTCCGGCTTCAGAGTGGTCCTCGACCCGGCCGTCCCCGACGTCGTACGCCGATATCTGGCCGAGGACGTCAGCGGTTTCCTGGAGGAGCACGGGCTGAAACCGAAGGACGTCGCCCGCTGGGTCTGCCATCCCGGCGGCCCCAAGGTCCTGGACGCCGTCGCCGACGTCCTGTCCCTGCCCGAGGGCGCCCTGGACGTCACCTGGCGCTCGCTCGCCGAGGTCGGCAACCTGTCGTCGTCCTCGGTCCTGCACGTCCTGCGGGACACGATGGAACAGCGGAGACCCGAGCCCGGAACGCCCGGTCTGCTGATGGCCATGGGCCCCGGCTTCTGCTGCGAACTGGTGCTGCTGCGCTGGTAGTCCGGAGGAACACATGATCTGGTACACGGCCCTCGTGCTGGCCGTCGCCGCCGAACGCCTGGCCGAGCTCGCGGTGGCGCTACGCAACGCCCGCTGGAGCCTGGCCCGGGGCGGCACCGAAGCGGGGCGTGGACACTACCCGGTGATGGTGGCCCTGCACACCGGGCTGCTCGCCGCGTGTCTCGCCGAGACATGGCTGGCCGGCCGCCCGTTCGTGCCCTGGTCCGGCTGGGCCATGGTCGCGGTGGTGGCCGCCGCGCAGGGACTGCGCTGGTGGTGCGTCCGCACGCTGGGGCGCCGCTGGAACACCCGGGTGATCGTCGTCCCCGGCCTGCCACTGGTGACCGGCGGCCCCTACCGGTGGCTGCGCCATCCGAACTACGTGGCGGTCGCCGCCGAGGGAGCCGCCCTTCCGCTGGTCCACGGCGCCTGGGTGACCGCCGTCCTGTTCACCGTGGGCAACGCGGCGCTCATGACCGTACGCATCCGGTGCGAGGACGGCGCGCTGGCCCGCCTCGTCGGAGCGGACGCACGCGCGTGATCGACATCCTGGTGGCGGGCGGCGGACCGGCCGGCCTCGCGGCGGCGATCCGGGCCGCCGCGGCCGGCCTGGAGGCCGTCGTGGTCGAACCACGGCCCATGCCCGTGGACAAGGCCTGCGGCGAGGGAATCATGCCCAGCGGAGTGGCGGCCCTGCGCGCCCTGGGGGTCACTCCGGCCGGCAGCGAACTCCGGGGGATCCGGTACGTCGAGGGCCCCCGACAGGCCGAGGCGGCCTTCCGGGGCAGCTCCGGGCTCGGCGTCCGCCGCACAGAGCTCCACGCCGTCCTGCACCGGCGCGCCCAGGACCTCGGGGTACGCGTCGTCGCCGGCCGGGCGGCGGAGGTGCGCCAGGGGCCCGACAGCGTCACGGCGGCGGGGCTGACCGCCCGATGGCTGATCGCCGCCGACGGCCTGCACTCACCGCTGCGCCGTGCGCTCGGCCTGGAACGCCCCTGCTCCGCACCCCGCAGATACGGGCTGCGCCGGCACTACCGGACCGCCCCCTGGACGGACCTCGTGGAAGTCCACTGGTCGCGGCTCGGCGAGGCCTATGTGACACCGGTGGGGGAGGGGCTCGTGGGAGTGGCCGTGCTCAGCCGCCACCAGGGTTCCTACGAGCAGCACCTCTCCGCCTTCCCCGCCCTGGCCGGCAGGCTCCGCGGACTTGAGGCTGGCCCCGTGCGCGGCGCCGGCCCGCTGCGCCGGAGCGCGAGCGCACCGAGGGCCGGCCGGGTCCTGCTGGCGGGTGACGCGGCGGGCTACGTCGACGCGCTCACCGGCGAGGGCATCGCCCTGGCCGCGGCGACCGCCTCGGCGGCCGTCGACTGCCTCGCCTCGGGCCGGCCAGAGGCCTACCCCGCGCAGTGGGCGCGGCTGACACGACGGCACCGCCTGCTCACCGGAGCGCTGCTGGGCGCCGCGGGACACCCCTGGACCGCCGGACTGATCGTGCCCGCCGCCCACCGGATGCCCCGGCTCTTCGCCGCCGCGGTGCGCGCCCTGCAGTAGCCGCTGGCCCTGACGGGGCTCCGGCCGCCCCTGCCACCCTCTCCGGGTGCCGCCCCGCCCTGGTTCCACGGTCACCTCTCTCATCCACGTGCCCGCGCGTACGGCGGGGCGGCGAGGAAGCGGGAAGCCGTGTAGAAAGGGGGACATGGCCGGACGCTACGGCCGCCCGCGTTCGTTTCTCCGGATGAGAAGCCTCGCTGGTCAGGTCTTTCTCCTGCAGGTGGCGATCGTGGTGCTGCTCGTCGCTGCATCCGTGGCCGCGCTTGTGCTGCAGTCCCGGGCCGACAGCGAACGGGAAGCCCGTAATCGCTCCGTCGCCGTGGCCGAGACCTTCGCGAACGCCCCCGGCGTGGACGCGGCTCTGCGGAGCCCCGATCCCACCGCCGTACTCCAGCCCAAGGCCGAGGCGGCGCGCAAGGGCTCCGGAGTCGACTTCATCGTCGTCATGAACCTCGATTCCGTCCGCTACACGCATCCCCTGCCCGACAGGATCGGCAAGAAGTTCGTCGGCACCGTGGAGCCCGCCCTGGAGGGCCGTGTCGTCACCGAGAAGGTCGACGGAACCATCGGACCGCTCGTCCAGGCCGTCGTGCCGGTGCAGGGCGCGAACGGCCAGGTATTGGGCCTGGTGTCCGCGGGCATCACCATCAAGAGCGTCAGCGGGGCCGCCGAGGACCAGTTCCCCCTCCTGTTCGGCTCGGCCGCGGGAATCCTGCTGCTCACCATGGGAGGCACCGCCCTCGTCACCAGACGCCTGAAACGCCAGACCCATGGGCTCGGCCCGACCGAGATGACCCAGATGTACGAGCACCACGACGCCGTTCTGCACGCCGTGCGGGAGGGCGTGCTCATCGTCGGCGGCGACGGGCGGCTCCTGCTGGCCAACGACGAGGCGCGGAGGCTCCTGCACCTGCCCCCGGACATCGAGGGCACGCCCGTCGAGGAGCTCGGGCTCGACCCGGTGACCACCCGACTGCTGACCTCGGGGCGCAGCGCGACCGACGAGGTGCACTCCGTGGGCGACCGCATCCTGGCCATCAGCCAGCGGGCCACGGACAGGCACGGCGGGCCGCCCGGGAGCGTGACGACCCTGCGTGACACCACGGAGCTGCAGGCGCTCACGGGCAGCGCGGCCATGGCGCGCGGCAGGCTGAAGCTCCTCTACGACGCGGGCACGGAGATCGGCACCGCCCTGGATGTCGTACGGACGTGCGAGGAGCTGACGGAGTTCGCCACGGCTCGCTTCGCCGACTACGCCACCGTGGACCTGGCCGAAGGCGTGCTGCGCGGCGAGGAACCCACGACCGCCCGGGCCACCACCGACGGCCTGCGCCGCTCGGCCTTCAGCGGCCCCCGCGACGACACCGGGCTCCACCCGCTCGGCTCGGTGATCCGTTTCCTCGAGACCACGGACATCGGGGCCGCCCTGCTCAGGGGCGAAGCCGTCCTCGACACCGATCTGGCGCGGCGCGCCGGCTGGCAGCAGCAGAACCCGGAACGCGCCGCGCGCATCGTGGAGAGCGGATTCCACTCGATGATGGCCGTCCCGATGCGGGCCCGGGGCGTGCTTCTCGGCGCTGCCCTGTTCTGGCGGGCCGAGACCCCCGAGCCGTTCGAGGACGAGGACCTGTCCGTCGCGGAGGAGCTGGTCGCCCGCGCCGCGGTGAGCATAGACAACGCGCGCCGCTACTCCCGTGAGCACAACGTGGCGGTCACCCTGCAGCGCAGCCTGCTGCCGCAGGGGCTTCCCGACCAGAGCGCCATCGACGCCGCCTACCGGTACCTCCCCGCGCAGGCCGGGCTCGGCGGGCTGGGCGGTGTCGGCGGCGACTGGTTCGACATCATCCCGCTGCCCGGCGCCCGGGTCGCCCTCGTGGTGGGGGACGTGGTCGGGCACGGACTCCACGCGGCGGCCACCATGGGGCGCCTGCGCACGGCGGTCCACAACTTCTCCACGCTGGACCTGCCGCCCGACGAGCTGCTGTGGCACCTGGACGAGCTCGTCGCCCGCATCGACCAGGACGAGTCGGCCGAGGGCTCGGAGGGAGGCGGCGGCGTCACCGGGGCCACCTGCCTCTACGCGATCTACGACCCGGCGTCCGGACGCTGCACCATGGCCCGCGCGGGCCACCTCCAGCCGGTGATCGTCAGCCCCGAGGGCGAGGCCGTGTTCGCCGACGTCCCGGGCGGCCCGCCCCTGGGGCTCGGCGGCATGCCCTTCGAGACCCTCGACCTGGAGCTTCCGGAGAACAGCCGTCTGGTGCTCTACACGGACGGGCTCGTCGAGGACCGCCAGCGCGACATCGACGAGGGGCTGGAGATGCTGCGCGAGACCCTGTCCGGACACCCCGACCGGACACCGGAGGAGACCTGCCAGGCCGTTCTCCGTGTCCTGGTGCCCGCCAAGGCCCGCGACGACATCGCGCTGCTCGTCGGACGCACCCGCTGTCTCGCCCCCGAGAACGTGGCCGAGTGGGACGTGCCCTCCGATCCCTCCGCGGTCGCGCGGGTGCGCTCCGACGTGTCCCGCAAGCTGAACGAGTGGAATCTGGTCGAGGAGGCCTTCACGACCGAGCTGATCCTCAGCGAACTGGTCACCAATTCCATCCGCTACGCCAACGGCCCGATCGGCGTACGGCTGATCCGCGACAGGACGCTGATCTGCGAGGTGTCCGACCGCAGCAGCACCTCACCCCATCTGCGCCAGGCGGCCAGCATGGACGAGGGGGGAAGGGGCCTCTTCCTCGTCGCCCAGCTGGCCGAACGCTGGGGCACCCGCTACACCGACGACGGCGGCAAGGTCATCTGGACGGAACAGCTGCTGCAGCCCGAGATCGACGGGCCGGGGTGACGCGACACCCGGCGGGTCACCGACGGCAGTCCAGGAACAGATGAGGCTCCGGCACCGCTCCGGCGCGGTCCGGAGTGAAGACCGCCCCGGTCTCGTGCACGACGGTCAGCCCGGCATCGGCCGCGAGCGCCCTGAGCGCCTCGGGCCCGAAGCTGGTGACCCGCACCTCCTGGCCCATGAAGACGGTGCTGACGCCCTCCACGTCCAGCGGCACGGTCGCCAGGACCAGATGACCGCCCGGCCTGAGCGCTTCCGCCAGACGGTGCACGAGCGCGCGCTGCTCGTCGCGCGACATCTGCAGGAGCGAGAAATAGACGCAGACGGCGTCGAAGCTCTCCTTCTCCAGGGGGACCTCCCGGATGTCCGCCCGGCGGAACGACGCCCCGGGGACCCGGTGGGACGCCAGGTCCACCATGACGGGCGAGACATCGACACCCAGCACCTCGTGCCCGGCGGCCGCCAGGGTGTGGGCGGTCGGCCGGCCCGTCCCGCTGCCGACATCCAGAATCCTGCTGTGCGGCGCCAGCCGCTCCAGCAGCCGGTCCAGCGAGTCGTGGTGCGCGGCCGAGCCGGCGAAGGCCGTCTCGTAGTCGGCCCCGATGGCGTCGAACGCCTCGGCCGCCGCGTGCTGGTGGTCCTCGGTCATGGACACGTCCCCTTCCGGACCGTGACTACGGGATGCGGGCGACCGCGACGTATACGCCGCTGAACTCCTGCTCGGGGGCCGACGTGCCGCGGAACCACTCGGGAGCCGTCACCAGACCCGGCTCGACGATGTCCAGGCCCTCGAAGAAGCCGGCGAACTCGGCGCGGGTGCGCAGAGCGAGCCGGATACCCCCCTTGCCGTACTCGGCCGCACCCTGTTCGCCGCGCTCGGGGTTCACGTCCGAGGCGCCCTGCGACAGCACCACGTAACTGCCCGGTGCCAGGGCGGAAACCAGAGTGCGCACGATGGCCCGCGGGTCCTGGTCGTCCGGGAGGAAGTGGAGAAGACCCAGGAGCGAGAGGGCGATGGGCCGGTCGAAGTCCAGGACCTTGCGCGCCGCCGCGATGATCGTGGCCGGTTCGAGCACGTCCGCGTGGACGTAGTCCGTGGCCCCTTCCGGACTGCTGATCAGGAGTGCCTCCGCGTGGCGCAGGACGATCGGGTCGTTGTCGCAGTAGACGACCCGTGACCGCGGATCGATCTCCTGGGCGATCTGGTGCAGGTTCGGCGCGGTCGGGATCCCCGTGCCGATGTCGAGGAACTGGCTGATCCCCTCGCCGGCCAGCCAGGCCGTCGCCCGGTTCATGAAGGCACGGTTCTGGAACGCACCGGCCTTCGCCTCGGCCGGCAGCTGCTGTGCCACCGCCTGGTCCACCGGGTAGTTGTCCTTGCCGCCGAGCAGCGAGTCGTACACGCGAGCCGAGTGAGGCCTGCTGGTGTCGATCGGGGGCCGGGGTGTCCCAGTCGTCATGACGCGCTCCGTCGCAGATGAGGTGAACCGCTCCGCCTGCGAAGTCTGCCACAGCAACTCGCTGGTGGGAGGCAGCGGTTGCCCTCGCACGGGCGACGACGGCGGCCCCCGGGAGCATGTCCCGGGGGCCGCGCGGCAGGCCGGGTCTCAGGGCGCGTCGACCAGGTCGTGCTTGGGTACGGTCACCGTGCGGGCACCGGGCTTGCCGCCCAGGACCACCTTCCGCAGGGCGCTGTTGTTGCCGAGGTCGGTCTCCTTGAGCCGGTTCTCCGGGTTGGCCAGCACCTGGATGTAGTACGTGCCGTTCGCCAGGCCGGTGATGTCGAAGGACTGGCCCGGAAGGTCCTGGGTGTACGTGTCACCGGAACCCACGTCGAGCACCTCCCGTACGGAGATGGAGTTCTCCTGGCCGCACGCCGTGGACAGATCGGTGTTGTCCGGGTGCCAGTTGGCGTTCTTCACCGTGTAGTCGACCGCGTCGGTGTTGGCCAGGCAGAAGGCCTCCTTGCCGCTGCGCACGGTCTCCTTCTGGTCCGCCTTCAGCAGCCGGTAGCTGGCGAAGTCGGTGAAGTGCCAGTGCTCATGACCCGGGCGGGGGTCCCATTCCATGGTGCCGGTCGGGGTGTAGCCGACCTGCTTGCCCGAGGCGTCGTAGAAGTACTGGTAGGCGTCCATCAGCTCGTTGCCCGGCTTGCGGAAGCCGTCCACGACCAGCTGTGCGGGGCCCGCGTTCCACACGTTGGCGCTGAAGGCCAGATAGTCCTTGCCCGGCGCGTCCGCGTCGCCCTGTCCGATGGTGATCCCGTAGGCGGGCAGGGAGCGCAGGTCGGGCTTGGGGACGTCCGGAACGGCGGCCCGGCCCGTCGGCCGCTGCGCGTTCGGCTGTGCCGCGGGCGCCTGCCGGGAGCCGTCCGTACGCCCCGGCCCGTCGCCCT
The DNA here is from genome assembly GCF_045039765.1 of Streptomyces sp. NBC_01166. Classification (NCBI taxonomy): domain Bacteria; kingdom Bacillati; phylum Actinomycetota; class Actinomycetes; order Kitasatosporales; family Streptomycetaceae; genus Streptomyces; species Streptomyces sp. NBC_01166. The sequence goes on along the minus strand of NZ_CP108613.1, from coordinate 727,969 downwards.
GCGCCGACCGGAGGCCTTCGCGCTTGGCCGCCCACGGCACGGCGGCGGGCGCCGGCGGGTGGGGGCCGTGGCCCACGTTGTACGAGGGACCCGCACCGGTGGTCGCCGACACCGGGGCGGGAGTCCGCACGGCGGTGTGGCCGGCGTGGCCCGAGTGCCCGGCCCCGTGGGCCGCGTGCTCCGACGCGGAACGGGCGCCCGCGGCGCCGGCGGGGCTCTCCTCCTCCCAACTGCGCTCGCGCACGGTCACCTTGACGGTCTGCGGTTCGTCAGCGATCTTGAACAGATCGCGGTAGCGCTGGGTGACGGCCACCTCCGCGGTGTACGTCCCGGCCGGCAGGGCGACCGGCGCCGCGTAGTAGCCCGCATAGGTGTTGGACGCCCAGCCCTTCTCGACGCCCCACACCGATCCGAGCGTGAAGGGGTTCGTCGGGCAGCTCTCGGGATACTTCGACGTGGACGGGGCGTCGGGCAGGATCCGGCCCGACGCGTTGTTCGGGCAGAACGACTCCGTGCGGTTCACCACAGCCTTGCCCGCGGCGTCCCGGACCGTGATCCGGACGAAGTCCGGCAGCCCCGAGAAGTCCTTCACCAGGCCCTTGGGCAGGGCCTTGGTCCGGGTCTTGTTCCCCTCGTGGATGACCTGGGTGGCGATGACCGGGTCCTTGTAGCTCTTACGGGTCACCCGCAGTTCCAGCGGGGCTCCGGAAGAGGTGAGATACGTCCCGAGGTCCAGGTAGACGCCCGGGTCCTCCTTCCACGAGTCGAGCGTCACCGACTTCGAGGCGGCGACCAGACCGAGCTGGGGAACAGACGTCGCCTGCTCGCTGTCGGGCGCCGCGGCGACGACGCCGGCGGTCACGGTGATCGCCGCGGCTGCGGCGACAACCGGACGCCACAGGCGGTTGCGGGGGGTTCTGCTGCTCATCGTTCTCCGATGTCCGGGTGCCCCGTCGGGGCGGTGGAGTCGCTTTGCCCATGAGAGAGGGCGAACACGGCCGGAGGTTGTCCGCGGGCTCCCGAGGCCCGGAATGTTGGCCGAAATCGTGCCTTGAGGTGTGCAATCAGACATTTCTCTGCTGTTCTCGCCGCGATCACGGCACGGTTGTGCTAGTGGCTCCCACACCTGTGTGACCGCTGACGGGCACGAAACGGGCACCTCGCGGGGCGAAGCAGGCGTTGCGCGGGCGCCCCGTCGCCGCCGGAGCGCGGACCACCTGCGTGGGAGCCTGTGGGGAAACGGGCATGAACGGGCAGAGGCCGAGGCGCGAAGAAGCTGGTCGTACAGCCGTTTCTGCTTGTACAAACAATGCGTGGGCCCGAACGGACGCCGGGCCCACGGCTGATTCGCACTAGCGCAGGGATGTGTCGTGGGCACCGAGGAACGCCGCCGGGGAATTCTCGAGACGGCCCGACGGGACGGTTCGGTCGACGTGAACCGGCTGGCCGAACGGTTCGAGGTGGCCAAGGAGACCATCAGGCGCGATCTGCACACCTTGGAGGAGCACGGGCTCGTCCGGCGCACGCACGGTGGTGCGTACCCGGTCGAGAGCGCCGGGTTCGAAACCACCCTGGCGATGCGCACCACGCACCACGTACCGCAGAAGTCACGGATCGCGACGGCCGCCGCCGAGCTGCTCGGTGACGCCGAGACGGTCTTCGTCGACGAGGGCTTCACCCCGCAGCTCATCGCCGAAGCGCTTCCCCGCGACCGGCCGCTGACGGTGGTCACGGCGTCCCTGGCCGTCGCCACGGTCCTGGCGGACTCGGAGAAGACCGCCGTGCTCCTCCTCGGCGGGCGGGTGCGCGGCAGCACCATGGCGACCGTCGACCACTGGGCGACCCGTATGCTCGCCGACTTCGTCATCGACCTGGCGTACGTCGGTGCGAACGGCATCTCCCGCCAGTACGGGCTGACCACCCCGGACCCGGCGGTCGGCGAGGTCAAGGCGCAGGCCATGCGCAGCGCCCGCCGCCGTGTCTTCGCCGGCGTCCACTCGAAGTTCGGAGCGGTGAGTTTCTGCCGCTTCGCCGGTGTCGGAGACTTCGAGGCCGTCGTCACCGACACCGGTCTGCCCTCGGCGGAAGCCCAGCGCTACTCCCTGCTAGGCCCGAACGTCATCCGCGTCTGAACACCCCCGCCCCCACAACGTCACACCGCCCCCGTCTCCGTCCCCGCCGTCCCCAGCGAGGCCGGGGACGGAGGGCAGCCCCGCCATGCCCGGAACCGTCAGGAGAGCCGGAGGGCACGGGCACCGATCCGTGAGCCGCTACGACCGATCAGGAGAATCTATGCCCCACCAGCAACGACGCCGTGGGACCCGCGTGCGTGCGGTCGCGGGCACGGCAGTGATGGCCTTCCTCGCCGCCGGGTGCGCCGGAGCAGGCGGTACCGCGTTCGGAGGGGGTGACGCACTGAACGTACTGATGGTGAACAACCCCCAGATGCTGGAGCTGCAGAAGCTGACCGCCGAGCACTTCACCGAGGAGACCGGCATCAAGGTCCACTTCACGGTGCTCCCGGAGAACGACGTCCGCGACAAGATCAGTCAGGACTTCTCCAACCAGGCGGGACAGTACGACGTCGGCACCATCAGCAACTTCGAAGTGCCCTTCTTCGCGAAGAACGAGTGGCTGCACCCCCTCGACACCTACGCCGCCGAGGACACCGCCTTCGACCAGGACGACATCCTCGAACCGCTGAGGGAGTCACTCACCGCCGAGGGCAAGCTCTACGCCGAACCCTTCTACGGCGAGTCGTCCTTCCTCATGTACCGCAAGGACGTCTTCGACGCGAAGGGGCTGACCATGCCCGCGCACCCCACCTGGACCGAGGTGGCGGAGCTCGCGGCGAGGGCGGACGGCGCCGAGTCCGGCATGAAGGGCATCTGCCTGCGCGGACTGCCCGGCTGGGGCGAGCTCGTCGCCCCGCTCACCACCGTGGTCAACACCATGGGCGGCACCTGGTTCACCGAGGACTGGAAACCCCGGCTCACCTCACCCGAGTTCAAGAAGGCCACCCAGTTCTACGTGGACCTCGTGCGCAAGCACGGCGAGCGCGGCGCCTCCCAGTCCGGATACGCCGAGTGCCTCAACAACATGACGCAGGGCAAGACCGCCATGTGGTACGACGCCACGGCGGGCGCCGGTTCGCTGGAGGCGGCGGGCTCCCCGGTCAAGGGGAAGATCGGCTACGTGCCCGCGCCGGTCGAGGAGACCAAGAGCTCCGGGTGGCTCTACACCTGGGCCTGGGGCATCCAGAAGGCGTCCAAGAAGGCGGACGACGCGTGGAAGTTCGTCTCCTGGGCCTCCAGCAAGGAGTACGAGTCGCTCGTCGGCGAGACCAGCGGCTGGTCCAACGCGCCGGCCGGCAAACGCGCCTCCACCTACGAGAACCCCGAATACCGCAAGGCGGCAGGTGCCTTCGCGGACGTCACCGAGCAGGCCATCTCCGGGGCCGACCCGAAGAACCCGGGCACCCAGCCGCGCCCCGTGCCGGGGATCCAGTTCGTCGGCATCCCCGAGTTCACCGATCTCGGCACCAGGGTCGCGCAGGAGATCAGCGCGGCCATCGCCGGCCGCCAGTCCGTCGACAAGGCGCTGGCCGCTTCCCAGAAGCTGGCCGAACAGGTTGCCAAGGAGTACCGATGACCACAGCAGTCGGCACCACACCCCAGTCACCACCCCGGCCACCCGCGGCCCCGGCCCGCAGGAGGAACGGCGCCCGGGCGTGGGCCACGAGGGCTCCGCTGCTCCCCGCACTGGTCTTCCTGATCGTCGTCACCCAGCTGCCGTTCGTGGCGACCTTGGTGATCTCGCTCTTCGACTGGAACTCCCTCAGCCCCGACAAACGCGCCTTCAACGGGCTCGACAACTACGCGTCCGTCTTCACCGACGCCGCGCTCCGCGACTCGGTCCTCACCACGATCCTGCTGACCGTGGGCGTCGTCCTCGCCACCGTCGTCATCGGACTGGCCCTCGCGCTGCTCCTGGACCGTACGTTCTTCGGCCGGGGCATGGTCCGTACCCTGCTCATCACGCCGTTCCTGATCGTGCCCGTCTCCGCCGCGCTCCTGTGGAAGCACGCGCTGTACAACCCGGAGTACGGCCTCCTCAACGGCGCGCTCAGCTGGGTGGGAGACCTCTTCGGCGACACGAGCCCGAGCCAACCGGACTGGATCGCGGACATGCCGCTGCTCGCGGTCATCGCCGCACTGGTCTGGCAGTGGACGCCGTTCATGATGCTGATCCTGCTCGCGGGGCTTCAGAGCCGGCCCGCGGAGGTCGTCGAGGCCGCGCGTCTGGACGGGGCGAGCGCCTGGCAGACCTTCCGCTACCTGACCCTGCCGCACCTGCGCAGGTACCTCGAACTCGGCGTGCTGCTCGGGGCCGTCTACATCGTGCAGAACTTCGACGCGGTGTTCACGATCACCGCGGGCGGACTCGACACCGCCAACCTTCCCTACACGATCTACCAGACCTTCTACCAGGCCCACGAATACGGACTGGCGTCCGCAGCGGGAGTCGTGGTGGTGATCGGCACGATCATCATCGCCACCTTCGCGCTCCGGACCGTCTCGTCCCTCTTCAGTGAGGAGGCGAACCGCGCATGACCACCGCCACCGTCCCCGCGCCCGCCCCGTCCGCGCGACGCGTCCTGCGACGGGCCCGACGGCGCTCCGCCGCACTCGGCCTGCTGGCCTGGGCGGCAGGACTCGCCTTCTGCCTGCCCGCGCTCTGGATGCTGCTGACCTCGCTGCACGCGGAGTCCGACGCCGCCACCAACCCGCCCTCCCTCTTCGCGCCGCTCACCCTCGACGGATACCGCGCCTTCTTCGGAGCCGACACCGGTGTGACCCCATGGCCACCCCTGCTCAACTCCCTGGGGGCCTCCTTCTTCTCCACGGTCCTGGTGCTCCTGCTGGCGCTCCCGGCGGCGTACGCCCTCTCCATCCGGCGCGTGCGGAAGTGGACGGACGTGATGTTCTTCTTCCTTTCCACGAAGATGCTGCCCGTCGTCGCGGGGCTCCTCCCGGTCTACCTGTTCGCCAAGAACGCCGGGATGCTGGACAACATCTGGCTCCTCGTCCTGCTCTACACCTCGATGAACCTGCCGATCGCGGTCTGGATGATGCAGTCCTTCCTCGCGGACGTGCCGGTGTCGGTCATCGAGGCCGCCCAGGTCGACGGCGCGAGGCTGCCGACCGTCCTGGCCCGGGTCGTCGCACCGATGGCCGCCCCCGGGATCGCTGCCACCGCGCTGATCTGCTTCATCTTCAGCTGGAACGAGCTGCTCTTCGCCCGGGTGCTCACAGGCGTCGTCGCCCAGACGGCACCCGTCTTCCTCACCGGATTCGTCACCAGCCAGGGCCTCTTCCTGGCCCAGCTGTGCGCCGCGTCCGTCGTCGTGTCCCTGCCGGTGCTCGCCGCCGGCTACGCCGCCCAGGACAAACTCGTCCAGGGCCTGTCTCTCGGAGCAGTGAAATAATGCGGGCAGCCATCGTCGAAGCACCCGGGAAGATCTCCGTCACCACCGTCCCCGACCCCACGCCCGGCCCTCGCGAGGTCGTCGTGTCCGTTGCCTCCTGCGGGCTGTGCGGCACCGATCTGCACATCCTGCAGGGCGAGTTCGCGCCCTCCCTGCCGCTCGTCCCGGGCCACGAGTTCGCCGGGGAGATCGTGGGCGTCGGACGTGACGTCACGGAGCTCGCCATCGGCGACCGCGTCGCCGTCGACCCCTCGCTGCACTGCCACGAGTGCCGCTACTGCCGCAGTGGACGCGGCAACCTCTGCGAACGCTGGGCCGCCATCGGCGTCACCGTCTCCGGCGGCGCCGCCGAGTACGCCGTGGCCCCCGTCGCCAACTGCGTCCGGCTGCCCGAGCACATCGACGTGAAGGAGGCGGCCCTCATCGAACCGCTGTCCTGCGCAGTCCGTGGCTACGACGTACTGAGCAGCACCCTCGGTGCCGAGGTACTGATCTACGGCTCCGGGACCATGGGCCTGATGATGCTGGAGCTCGCGAAGCGCACCGGCGCGGCGGGCGTGGACATCCTGGATGTCAACCCCGACCGTCTCGCCACGGCCGGCCTCCTCGGCTGCTCCCGGTCGGCGGCCGGGGCCGACGAGCTCGAGCGGCCCGGCGGCTGGGACGTCGTCATCGACGCCACGGGCAACGCGGCCGCCATCCAGGACGGCCTGGGACGCGTCGCCAAGGGCGGGACCTTCCTCCAGTTCGGGGTCGCCGACTACGCGACGACGGCCGTCATCGAGCCGTACCGCATCTACAACCAGGAGATCACCATCACCGGCTCGATGGCCGTCCTGCACAGCTACGAACGCGCCGCCGCGCTCTTCGCCACCGGGGTCCTCGACCCTGCCGTCTTCATCAGCGACCGGCTGCCGCTCGACCAGTACCCGCAGGCCATCGACCGCTTCAAGGCGGGCATCGGCCGCAAGATCGTGGTCGAGCCGTGACGGGCGGACCCGGAGCCGTCCTCGTACTCGGAGAGGCCCTCGTCGACCTCGTGCCCGTGGCCGGGGACGGCGGTCTGCGGGCCGCGCAGTTCGGCGGGGCCCCGGCCAACGTCGCCATCGGGCTGGCCGGGCTCGGCACCCCGGTGGCGTTCGCCGGAGGGCTGGGTGGCGACGGCTTCGCCCGCACGATCGAGGAGCGGCTGCGGGCGGCCGGGGTGGACCTCACCCTCTGCGAACGCTCCGGCCTGCCCACGGCGCTGGCCGTCGCCGAGCCGGGGGCCGAGGGAACGGGCTACCACTTCCACCTCCAGGACACGGCGACCTTCCGGCTGCCGGACCTGTCCACGCGGGCCGCCGGTTTCGGTGCCGTGTACGCGGGCGGGCTCGCGGCCGTCGTCGGGCCCGCGGCATCGGCCGTGCGGGCCACCGCCGCCGCGGCCGCCGAGCACTCCCTGCTCGTCGTGGACCCCAACGTCCGCCGGGACCGCACCCTGGGCGCGGACCACGGCTCGGCGGCTCTGCGCGAACTGTGCCGACTGGCCCACGTCGTGAAGGTCAGCGACGAGGACCTGGAGACGCTGTGGCCCGGAGCCGATCCGGAGGAGACCTGCCGGGAACTGGCGGCGGGAGGACGGCTGGTGGTCCTCACCCGTGGCGCCCGGGGCAGCACGGCGTACACGGCGACCGCACCGCCCGTCTCCGTCGCGGCCACACCGGTCGAGGTGGTCAACACGATCGGTGCGGGGGACGCGTTCACCGCGGGACTGCTGAGCCGCATGGGGGCCCTGGGCTCCTTCACGGCGACGCCGTATCCGGAGGAGGTGAGGGACATGCTGTCGTTCGCCTCCGAGACGGCCGCCTCGGTGTGCGCACGGGCGGGCACGGAGCCCTCGGCCCCCGCCGGCATCTGACGGGGCGCGCCGCCGGGGTGGACATGCGCACCCGCGCACGGGTGCGCATCCTGGCTGTGTGACCTGGAGCCCCGATGGCAGCCGAACGCCCGACGGACTGTCGCTGGTGCTCGCCCGGGCCGTGGTGAGCGCCGTCGACGCCGTCGGGGGGTACGCGGGCGGCGTCTATCTGCGCTCCCGGGCCCCGGGGCTCCTCCTGATGGCAGTGCTCGCGGGGCTGCCCGTCCCGCTGCTGCGCCCCTGGTGGCGGATGCACGTGAACCGGCCCTTCCCGGTCGCCGAGGCCTACCGGTCGAACCGGCCGGTGTATCTGGGCGACGCCGAGGAGGCCATGCGCCGGTTCCCGCAGCTGATGGCCGGCCTCCCGTTCCCGTTCGGGTCCCTCTACGTGCCCGTGCCGGGCGGGACCACACCCGCGGGCGTGCTCGTGGTGCTGCGCTACGCCACCCGGGGCGTGCCGGTCGGCGGCGCGGACCGCCGTCGGCTGGAGACACTCGCCCGGCAGCTCGGCGCCGAGATCGCCGCGCAGGACGGGCCGGCCGAGTGGGACGGCGAGCCCATGCCCCTGCGGCTTCCCTCGAACACGGCGCGGCAGATGCGCGTCGGACACTTCGCGTGGGACATGGAAAGCGGGACGGTCACCGCGGACGAGCGTACGCACGCGATCCTGGGCCATGAGCCCACGGACGGGCCGGCGCGCTCCATGGAGGCGCTCACGGCCGGGCTGCTGCCCGAGGACGTGTACGGGCTGTGGACGCTGGCGAGCAGAGCCGCGCGGTCGGCGGAGCCCCATGTGCGCCGGATGCGGCTCTGGAGCCCCGACGGCCGTCCGCTCCTGGTCGAGCTCTCCGGCACCGGGGATCTGGACGGCCGCACGGGCCGGCTGACCGGTGTCCTGTTCGACCAGGGGGCCGGACCGGTCGTACCGGACGCGGCCGACCGGATCCCGCGCGGCATGCTCACGTACGACCGGCTCGGACGGATCACCTACGTCAACCGCCCTGCGGAGCAGCTCCTCGGCCACACCAGGGCCGAACTGACCGGCCGGCCTCTCGGCGAGGCGCTGCCCTGGCTCGCGAGCCCCGCCTACGAGGACCAGCGGCGGGCCGCGCTCTTCTCGGACGACCCCGTGTACTTCCTCGCCAGGCGCACCCCGGAGGACTGGCTGTCCGTCGCGATGTTCCCCGGCCGTGACGGGGTCACCGTCACCTTCAGCCCCTCGGGGCGGCCCGGCCGCACACCGGAGTCCGGCGCCACCCCGGGAGGGGAGCTCGGCTCCCCGGCCGACCGCTCGGCCGTCCTGTACCGGCCGGTCGCCCTGGCCATCGCACTGACGGAGGCAGTCACGGCGCGTCAGGTCTCGGCCGTGGTCACGGAGGAGCTGCTGCCGGCCTTCGGCGGCAGACAGCTGGCCATCTACCTCCAGAACGAGCGCCGCCTCTACCTGGCCTGGGAGACCGGCTTCCCCAAGGGGTTCCTGGACCAGTTCGACGGAGTCGGTCTCGACGCCCGCATCCCCGGGGTGGAGACGCTCACGACGGGCAGGCCGCTGTTCTTCGAGTCCATGGAGCAGCTGGCCGAGGCCTACCCCGGCATCCCCATGGACGCCAGCGTCGGCGCCCGCGCCTTCCTGCCGCTCATCGCGTCGGGCCGGCCCGTGGGTTCGTGCATCCTCGGATTCGACCAGGCCCGCGGCTTCAGCCCCGAGGAACGCACCGTGCTCACCGCGCTGGCGGGGCTCATCGCCCAGGCACTCCAGCGCGCCCAGCGCTACGACACCGAGGCCGCGCTCGCCCGGGGCCTCCAGGACGCCCTCCTGCCCCACCGGCTGCCCGTCGTCGACCACGTCGACACCGTCGGGCGCTACCTCTCGGGCACCCAGGACATCGAGATCGGGGGCGACTGGTACGACGTCATCGAGACGGGCAGCGGACTCGCCCTCGTCATCGGGGACGTCCAGGGGCACGGTGTCGCGGCAGCGGCCACCATGGGGCAACTGCGCAGCGCCGTACGGGCCTTCACGCTCATCGGGCACGAACCGCAGGAGATCATGAGCGCCACCAACCGGCTGCTCATCGGCCTCGACCCCGGGCAGTTCGCCAGCTGCTGCTACGTGCTGCTCGACCCCGCGACCGGTGCCACCCGGGCCGTACGCGCCGGCCACCCCCAGCCCGTCCTGCGGCACCCGGACGGCAGGACCGAGGTCCTGGACCTCCCCGGAGGTGTGGTGCTCGGCGTCGACCCCAAGGCCTCCTACCCCGTCACGGAACTGCGTCTCGCCCCGGGAGCCGTTCTCGCCCTCTTCACGGACGGGCTGGTGGAGAAGGCGGGCACGGACATCGACGAGGGCATCGAGCGGCTGCGCAGCACCCTGGACGCGGTGGGACACATGCCGCTCGCCGAGACGGCCGACCGCATCATCGGACAGGCCCGGCAGGACGAGGACCGGCCCGACGACATCGCGCTGCTCATGGCCGCCCGGCGGGATCCGTCCCGCTGAATCCGGCCGGTCACAGCCCCGTGCGGTGTCCGTCATGCGGACGCGCCCCGTGCCGACTGCGCCCCCGGCACGCGGGTGAGGCATCCTCTGCTGGTCGGGCAGAACGGGTCCGTGGCGGTGAGTGGATCTCCGCCACGGTCTGTGACGGAGAAGGATTCGGAACCAGATGGCAGACAACTCGGACCTGTTGGCCTTCGTGCGGGCACGCCTCGCCGAGGAGGAGCAGATCGCGCGGGAAGCGGGCGGCGACGGCTGGCGGACTCCGGCCGAGGCACCCGGTGAGGTGCACGACCGCACGAGCGGCATCGCGTTCGTCGTACGGTCGCGTGCCTACGACCGGCACATCGCCTTCCAGGACCCGGCACGCACCCTGCGACGCATCGAGACCACCAGGGTGCTCCTGGACGAGTACGAGGAGATCGCGGTCCTCGACACCGACCGCCCTGCCCAGGACTTCACCTCGGGCCGCGCCGTGGGCCTGGGCTTCGTCGTCCGGCAGATGGCCGCCGAGCATGCCGGCCACCCCGACTACCGGGTGCAGTGGCTGCCCCGGTTCTCCCACTGGGGCCCGCCCTCCTCGCCGGAGTAAGAGGCAGGCCGGTCCGTCTCGCCGAGCGCCGGGCCGACAGGAGTGCTTGGGTGGGAACACCGTCCGCGAGCCGACGGTACGGCGCCGACGCGGTCGATTCCGAGGAGACGCGTATGACGGGCACCCCTGGTCCTCTGGAAGGCCGCGTCGCCGTGGTGACCGGCGCCGCACGGGGCCTCGGTGCGGCCATCGCACGCGAGCTGGCGGACCGCGGCGCCACCCTGGCCCTGATCGGCCGGGAGGAAGCCGGCCTTGCCGCGGTGCGGGACTCGCTTCCGGGCCCGGCGCGATGCTGGGAGGCCGACGTCACCGACGACGCGGGAATGGCGCGGGTGGCCGACGACGTACGGGAGCGGCTCGGTCCCGTCTCGGTCGTGGTCGCCAACGCCGGCCTGGCCGAGGGCGGCCCCTTCGCGGAGTCCGACCCGGCGACCTGGCGGCGCGTGATCGAGGTGAACCTGATCGGCAGCGCGATCACGGCACGGGTCTTCCTGCCCCAGCTGCGCGTCACACGGGGTTACTACCTCCAGATCGCATCGCTGGCCTCCATCGGCGCCGCGCCCATGATGAGCGCGTACTGCGCCTCCAAGGCCGGCGTGGAGTCGTTCGCCCACTCGCTGCGTGCCGAGCTCGCCCATGAGTACGTCGGGGTGGGCATCGGCTACCTGAACTGGACCGACACCGACATGATCCGCGATGCCGACCAGCACCCCGTGCTGCGCGAGCTGAGAGGGCACATGCCCAGGCCCGCGCGCAAGGTCTACCCGGCACAGACCGTGGCGCGCCACATGGTGCGGGCGGTCGAGCGCCGCAGTGCCGCCGCGTACATGCCGGCGTGGCTCCGCGCCACACAGCTGGTGCGCGCCGCGATGCCTCCGGTCGTCACGGCGCTATCGAAGCGCGAGCTGCCCAGACTGGCGCGGACGGCTCCGTTCGAGGCCACGGGTCTCCTCGGGGCCGGCGGCCGGGCCGACGCCTCGGGCCGGCGGGGTCCGGACGGCTGAAACCCGCTCCGCCCGGCGCGGACACGGGCCGGACTGAGTACGGGGAGGGGGACGTCTGAGTACGTGACCCGATCCCGGCACGTGCCCCCGCTGGTCGAATGGGGACCATGCTCCCCGAAGCGCCGACGCGCCCCCGCATCCAGAACCTGGCCAGCGCCGGCACGGCGCTGGCCGTGACGCTCCTCCCGCTGGCCGTCGGTGTCCTGATGGCCAGGACGATGGCGCTGGATCCGATGACACCCGTGAACGCTTTCGTCACCGGTGGAGGTCAGCGGATCCGGCTCGCCCCTTCGCGATGGATGCTGAAGGCTCGAACGCGCGAGCTCCTTTCCAGGCGGTAACGGAACGTCTGTCCAGGTAAGCGCTGTCGCTCCTGTTACACGGATCGATGAGCTCCCGACAGGGGCGCCCGGGGGAGCGGGGCCGGGGTGAACAGGGCGCCACGACCAGGTGAACGGCCCCCCGAAAGGGTCGGTGCAACGATCAACGGTTGACAGGTCTACGACTGCCGCAATCCGTGCCGCATGCAGTTGTGTGTGACAGAAATGTCCGCACTTCGTCACACGAAGCAGGGCGCCTTTCGGCCACCTCGAAAGCGGGACAAAGTTTGCGTTCCCGGCACTACGCCGGGGTCGGAAAAACGCCCGGAGTTCCATCCCGGGCCCGCATGATGAGGGGTTTCCATGTCCCGTTCCGCACGACGGATCACCGCCACCGTCCTCGCCTCCGGCGCCCTGCTCGCCGCAGCGGCCCTTCCGGCAACGGCCGATGGCCGGGACCACGGCCACGACCGGCCGGCACAGCGCTCGGCCGTCGTCCTGGGCCAGATCCAGTACGACAGCCCCGGCCGCGACAACGGCTCCAACCGGAGCCTGAACGCCGAGTGGGTCACCGTGACCAACACCAGCCGCCACTCCGTCAACCTCCGCGGCTGGACGCTCACCGACGAGAGCCGCCGCTCGTACACGTTCGACCTGCGGCTGCCCGGCCGCTCCTCCGTCCGCGTCCACACCGGTGTCGGCCGTGACACCCGGCACGACGTGTACCAGGACCGCCGCCACTACGTGTGGGACAGCAGGGACACCGCCACGCTCCGCGACAACCGCGGGCACAAGGTCGACTCCGAGTCCTGGGGCCGGCACCACCGTGGCGGCGGCCACCACGGCAACCGCTGAGCGGCACCGGTAGGGGGAAGCGGCGTTCTCCCTGACTGAAACGGCGTACCACGGCTCACCCCCGTGGTACGCCGTACGCGTGCGGCGCGCGGCCGTCGTGGGGCGGGGCCTGTGCACCGGGAGGCGCCGGGTGATGTCAGGATGGACCCATGACCATCAAGGCGTTTTTCGACATCACCATCGACGACCAGCCCGCTGGGCGGATTGTGTTCAACCTCTTCGACGACGTGGCCCCCAAGACCGCGGAGAACTTCCGCGCGCTGGCCACCGGTGAGCAGGGCTTCGGCTACGCGGGCTCGCCGTTCCACCGCGTCATCCCGGACTTCATGCTCCAGGGCGGTGACTTCACCAACGGCAACGGCACCGGCGGCAAGAGCATCTACGGCGAGAAGTTCGCCGACGAGAACTTCACGCTGAAGCACAACAAGCCGGGCCTGCTCTCGATGGCCAACGCGGGCCCGAACAGCAACGGTTCGCAGTTCTTCATCACCACCGTCGTCACCCCGTGGCTGGACGGCAAGCACGTCGTCTTCGGCGAGGTCGCCGACGAGGCGAGCATGGAGCTCGTCCGCAAGATCGAGTCGTACGGCTCCTCGACCGGCAAGACCAAGGCGAAGATCGCCGTCTCCGAGTCCGGCGTTCTCTGAGTCACCCGACGGGGCTCCCGGCCGTTCCCACGGGCCGGGAGCCCCGTTGCCGCGCCACGGCCTGATCCGGACGGGGCGCGGTGGAGTGCACGGCGGCCGGAAGGCGTCCCGGGCCGGGGAGTGACAGGGTGGTGATTCTTCGACCCCGCACACCGACATGGGACGGAAGGACCGCAAGGTGCGTATCGATCTCGCCGGCAGGACCGCTGTCGTGACCGGCTCCTCGCAGGGCATCGGGCTCGCCATCGCCACCGGGCTGGCCGGTGCCGGAGCGCGCGTCGTGCTGACCGGACGGGGCCGGGACCGGCTCGTCACGGCGGCGGACGCGCTGCGTGGCACCGAGCCCGACGCCGATGTCCTCACGGTCGCCTGCGACCTCGCCACGGAGCAGGGGGCGGCGGAGCTCCACGAGGCCGTGCCCGCGACGGACATCCTCGTCAACAACCTCGGCATCTTCGGCTCCCGGCCGCCGCTGGAGATCACCGACGAGGAGTGGCGCGCCTACTTCGACACCAACGTCCTCAGCGCGGTGCGTCTGATCCGCCGCTACCTGCCCGGCATGACCGAGCGGGGGTGGGGCCGGGTGCAGAACATCGCGAGCGACTCCGCGATCGTCATCCCCGCCGAGATGATCCACTACGGCATGTCGAAGACCGCTCTGCTCGCCGTCTCCCGAGGCTTCGCCAAGGAGGCCGCGGGCACCGGGGTGACGGTGAACTCCGTGATCGCCGGGCCCACGCACACCGGCGGGGTCGAGGACTTCGTCCACGAGCTGGTGGGCGATGACCTCCCCTGGGACGAGGCCCAGCGCGTCTTCATGCGCCGGCACCGCCCGCAGTCCCTCCTCCAGCGCCTGATCGAGCCCGAGGAGATCGCGAACCTCGTCGTCTACCTCAGCTCCCCCCAGGCCTCCGCCACGACGGGCGCGGCCATGCGGGTGGACGGCGGATACATCGACTCGATCGTGCCCTGAGCTTCCGGGCTGGCATGATCAGGGGCATGGACGAGCGCATCATCGCCGCGTGTGACGGGGCATCGAAGGGCAATCCGGGACCTGCCGCCTGGGCGTGGGTCGTGGCCGATGACCAGGGGAACCCCCAGCGGTGGGAAGCGGGCCCGCTGGGCACCGCAACCAACAACGTCGCCGAGCTCACCGCCCTGCTGGAACTGCTGAGGTCGACCGATCCGGCCGTGCCCGTCGAGGTGCGCATGGACTCGCAGTACGCGATGAACGCGGTGACCAAGTGGCTGCCGGGGTGGAAGCGCAACGGCTGGAAGACGTCGGCTGGCAAGCCGGTCGCCAACCGGGAGCTGGTGGTCGGCATCGACGAGCTGTTGAGCAGCCGCGCGGTGACCTTCCGCTACGTGCCGGCGCACCAGGTGGACGGCGACCCGCTCAACGCTCTGGCCGACCAGGCCGCGAGCGAGGTGGCCGTCTCGCAGCAGGCGGCGGGGACCGCGTACGGCACGGCGGACATGCCGGTGCCCGCGCCCGCCCGCTCGACGAAGAGCCGGACGGCGGGCGCGGCCAAGGGCGGGTCCACGAGCGGGTCCACCGGCGGCTCCACGGGCCGGGCGCGCTCCGCCGCCACGATCAGGGCGAAATTCGCGGGCCGGTGCCACTGCGGGAAGCCGTACGCGGCCAAGGACATGATCGCCAAGAACCCGAACGGCTGGGGCCACCCGGAGTGCCGGACGGCGCCGGCCTGAGCGGTCCCGGCCGGGGGAGTGGCTCCGTGGCATCCGGGCCACGGAGCCCGCGCGAAAACCGATGGCGAACCACGGCGACCGGCTGTTAATCGGATTCCCGGCACTCTATGGACGCCCCTGTCCGCCGAACCGGCTCCGCTGATCCTCATGGCCCACAACAACGGCCTGCCCAAGGGCGAACCCCGGCCGGTGGCCAGGGCCCGGTACTCCGCGGCGTGCGGCTACGCGGTGGCCTCCATCGATGCCGCCGGGTGCGGCGACCGGCCCCGTTCCGCCGCCGACGAGCAGGCCCGCGCCGAGCTCCGACGGGCGACGCAGTCCGGTCAGCCGGTCGACGACGTCTTCGAGTCCTTGATCGGCCCGCTGGTCGAGAAAGCGGCCCCGGAATCGTCCTGCTCTTCGCGGACCTGGCCAATCCCACCGGCAACGGTCTCTACCAGCGGCTCGGGTACCGCCCGGTCGCCGACTTCGCGGTGTACGACTTCCAGGACCTGTCCTAGTCCCCGGTCGTGCCGTCGAGCATCTCGCGCAGGATGTCCAGGTGGCCGTTGTGGCGGGCCGTCTCCTCGATGAGGTGGTGCAGGATCCAGCGCAGATCGACGTGGAGTCCGTCGCGGACGGCTCCCTGGGCCTGCTTGTCCAGGTCGTTCCCGTCGACCAGTTCGCGGTGGAGGGCGCTCTGTCCGGCGTACTCGTCGAGCAACTGCGCAAGCGGGAAGTCGACGGCGATACGCATCTCGCGGTCGGGGTCCTCCTCGGTCCAGGGCCCCCGGTCCTCCTCGCCGAGGAAGACCACCTGGAACCAGTAGTACTCGACCCAGCGGAGGTGGTTGATCACTCCGCTCATGGTCATGAGGGGTGAGCCCGGCAGGAGCGCCCTGCGGGCGTTCTCCGGCGAAACGCCCTCGCACTTGGCGCGTGCGGTGTCACGTGTGTAGTCGAGAAACGTGGTGAGCTGGGTGCGCTCGTCCCATGCGGGCGGTGTGTCATCGATTCTGGTCATCGCGCGAAGCGTCCCTGATCAGCGCGACCCATGTCGAGGCATTTATCTGCGGGGCCGGCCTGCCTCACCCGGCTCCTCGTCCGACGGGCCGATACAGCGATCCGGCACGGGTGAACCACCCGCCCGCGTCCCGACGCCTCAGATGTCGGCCCAGACGAGTCGGCCGGACACGCTGCTGCGCGTGCCCCATCGCGCCGCGAGCGCGTCCACGAGCATCAGGCCCCGGCCGTCCTCGGGCACCGACGCGAGACTGAAGCCGTCGTCCGTGCCGTCCGGCCCGCCGAAGGCCACCGGGCCGGGGCCCTCCGCGCCGTGCGGGCTCTCCGCCGGGGTGCCGGGCGGCCGGTCCCGTGGACCGGGGAGTTTCGGCACGTGGCGCCGCCCGCGGTTCCACACGCAGATGCGCAGCCGGCCGGGCGTCCGCAGGAGACGGCACCGGATCCGCCGGCCCGCGGTGTGCTCCACCGCGTTCGTCACCAGCTCGGTCACGACCAGGGCCGCCGTCTCGACGCGTTCGTCGGGTTCTCCCCAGCTCCGCATGGCTTCCTGCACGCGGTGCCTCGCCACCGGGACGGCCCGGGGAAGGCGGGGAATCCACCAGCTCTGTGCGCTCCGCCCGCCCGATTCCTCCGGGGCGGAACGCGCGCACGCAACTATTTCCGACATGTACGTACTGTCCGTGCAAAGTGCATACTTTGCAAGAGGCAGAATGTCAGGATGGTTCCGAATCGGCGCCGGGACCGCTGCGACCGCGCCCGTCGGAGCTTGTGAGAAGGGACGTGGATGAGGCCCCGGTCCGGCCCCACCGTTGAACACCGTGTCCTGGCGGCGCGCCTGCGGATGCTCCGGGAGCGAGCGGGCGTCAGCCTCCAGGCGGCTTCGGTGGCACTCGGTGCCCATCCCGCCACCGTCCGGCGAATCGAGCGTGCCGAGACCGGGCTCGACGCCCATCAGGTCCGGGTCCTCCTGGAGCGTTACGCCGTGTCCGACGAGGAGGCCGAGCCGATCATGGCCGGCATCGCGGCCGCGAACCTGCCGGGCTGGTGGCACGCGTGGCGGGACGCGATGGACCCGTGGCAGCAGGAGGTCATCGGCATCGAGTCCTCCGCCGCGCTCGTCCGGACCTGGCACCCCGCTCTGGTCCCCGAGCTCCTGCGCACCCCGGCCTACGAGGCGGCCCTGTGCCGCAGCCTGACCGCCGATCCGCCCCCTCGGCGCGACCGGCACCTCGAACTGCTGGCGGAGCGGCAGCGACGCCTGGAGGCGCGCGGCGCGGCCCTCTGGGCCCTGTTCCCCGCCGCGGCCCTCCGTACGACGGTCGGCGGACCCTCCGTGATGGCCGGACAACGGGCGGTGCTGGAGGAGGCGGCCCACCGCCGGCACCTCACGGTGCAGGTGGTACCCCTCGACGCCCCACCGCACCCGATGACCGGTGTGCCACCGCTGCATCTGCTGCGCGTACCGGCCCCGGAGATCGGTGACCGCGCTGTCCTGGAGACCGCGGGGGCGCGGGTGGACGTCATCGACGACCCGGCCGCCGTCATGCACTACCGCATCCGGCTGGACAGCGCGTGCGCGGCTGCCCCGCACCCGGGCACGCCGCTGCCGGAAGGCGGACCGGATTCCGGAAACCCCTGAAGGCCGGGCCCGTTGGGGTTTCGATCGCCGTATGACGGTCACGCGCACAGTGCGGTACCCGAAAACCAGGCGCGATCCAGCAGAGACCGACGGACCGTTCCCAGCGAGAAGGAGTGAGAGAGATGGACAACTGGCGCATGCACGCGGCATGCCGCGAAGAGGACCCCGACCTGTTCTTCCCCATCGGCAGCACCGGGCCCGCACTCGTGCAGGCCGAGGAGGCCAAGGCCGTCTGCGGGACCTGCCCCGTGCGGGAACAGTGCCTGGAGTGGGCGCTGGAGAACGGACAGGACTCGGGTGTGTGGGGAGGCATGGACGAGAACGAGCGCCGTGCCCTGAAGCGCCGTCGCGCCCGTCAACAGGCCAGGAGCCACGGGTGAAGCCTCCGCGCTCCGGCCGCCCGGCCGGGAGACGATGAGCCATGGACACCTCGGTCTGGCTCATCATCGGCGCGCTCGTACTCCTGCTCATGGCAGGTGCCGCCCTCGTCCTGCTGGTACGGGTGATCCGGGCCAGAAGACTCCTCATCGACGCCGGCATCCCCCTGCGGAACAAGGCGCTCGTCTGGGCGGCGGTGATCTACACCGTGTCGCCCGTGGACCTTCTGCCGGACCCCGTCTACCTCGACGACATCGGGTTCCTGCTGCTGGCCCTGCGCTCACTGCACGCCGCGGCGGGTGCGGTGCGGGGGCGGCCCGCCATGACGGAGAAGGAGACCCGCGGCAACCTTTCGGCACCCGGGAGCAACTGAGGGGGCGTAAGCCGTCCCCTGCCGGAAGGTGCCTCCCGTGGAGCCTCTGCTTCCCCACACCGCTTCCCGCCCCCGCCGCAGACGCCGCATCACCCGTACCCGCGCGCTGGTCGGCGCCCTGGCGGCCGGGCTGCTCGCCGCCGGCGGGCTCGTAGCCCTCGGCCCCGCCTCGCAGGCCGCCACAGCGCGGCAGGCCGAGGCGCTCGACCGCGGCGTCGTCAGCGTGCACACCGACAGCGGAAACCTCGTCAGCTGGCGCTGGCTCGGTACCGACCCCGACAACGTGGCGTTCAACGTCTACCGGGCGGGCACCAAGGTCAACGCCTCGCCGGTCACCGCCTCGACGAACTACTTCCACTCCGGTGCGCCCGCCACCGCCGACTACACGGTCCGCGCGGTCGTCGACGGCGTGGAGCAGAGCGACTCCGTGCACGCGATCCAGTTCCGCACCGGATACAAGGACGTGCCCATCAGCCCGCCCGCCGGCGGGACGACACCCGACGGGGTCGCCTACACCTACGAGGCCAACGACGCGTCCGTCGGTGACCTGGACGGCGACGGCGCCCTCGACTTCGTACTGAAGTGGCAGCCCACCAACGCCAAGGACAACTCCCAGTCCGGCTACACGGGCAACACGGTCATCGACGGGATCCGCCTCGACGGCACCCGGCTCTGGCGGATCGACCTCGGACGCAACATCCGCTCGGGCGCGCACTACACCCAGTTCCAGGTGTACGACTACGACGGTGACGGCCAGGCCGAGGTGGCCATGAAGACCGCCGACGGCAGCGTCGACGGTGCCGGCAGGGTGATCGGCAGTTCCTCCGCCGACTACCGCAACTCCTCCGGATACATCCTGTCCGGCCCCGAGTTCCTGACGATGTTCAACGGGAGAACCGGGGCGGCGATGGGCACTGTCGACTACGTCCCCGCGCGCGGCACGGTGTCCTCGTGGGGTGACTCCTACGGCAACCGGGTCGACCGCTTCCTCGCCGGCACGGCCTATCTGGACGGCGCCAGGCCGTCCCTGATCATGGCGCGCGGCTACTACACGCGCAGCGTCATCGCCGCCTGGGACTGGCGGGGCGGCACCTTCACCCGGCGCTGGACCTTCGACACGAACAGCTCGACCAACTCCGGCAAGGGATACGACGGCCAGGGCAACCACCAGCTGTCCATCGCCGACGCCGACGGTGACGGCAAGGACGAGATCATCTACGGCGCCATGGCCGTGGACGACAACGGGAGCGGACTGTGGACCACGAAGAACGGCCACGGCGACGCCATGCACGTGGGGGACCTCGACCCCTCCAGGGCGGGCCTGGAGGAGTTCAAGGTCGACGAGGACAGCTCCAAGCCGTCCTCATGGATGGCGGACGCCAAGTCCGGCCAGATCCTCTGGTCCACTCCGGCGAGCGGGGACAACGGACGCGGCGTGTCCGGTGACATCTGGTCCGGCAGCGCGGGCGCCGAGTCCTGGTCCTCCGCCGTCTCCGGCGTGCGCGGACCGAAGGGTGACGTGGTCACCAGCCGTAAGCCGTCCAGCTCCAACTTCCTGTCCTGGTGGGACGGCGACACGACCCGTGAACTCCTCGACGGCACCCACATCGACAAGTACGGCACCTCGGCCGACACCCGCCTGCTGACCGGGGCCTCCGTCCACTCCGGCAACGGCACCAAGGCCACGCCCGCGATCTCCGGCGACCTCTTCGGCGACTGGCGCGAGGAAGTCGTCTGGCCGACCACCAACAACACCGCGCTGCGGATCTACTCCACGCCGCACGAGACCGGTACGAAGATCACCACTCTGCTCCACGACACCATGTACCGGACCGCGCTGGCCTGGCAGAACACGGCCTACAATCAGCCGCCGCACCCCAGCTTCGCCATCGGCAGCGGGATGGCGACCGCGCCGCGGCCGAGCATCACCACGCCGTGACGTACCGGCGGGCCGTGCCCCTGCCCAGGGGCACGGCCCGTCGGCCGAGGTTCAGGGGCCCGTCGACAGCAGGGGCGGTTCGCCCCAGGACCGCGTGAGGATGTCGCGCAGCAGCCCGGCCTGCGGACCGATGCGCTCCGCCAGGACGGCTTCTATGCGGGAGAGCATGATCTGTGCCCGCTCGTGCGCCCGGGCACCTTCCGGGGTGGTGCGGACGATCCGCGACCGGGCGGACGACGGATCGGGCGTCTGCTCCAGCAGGCCGAGGCCGATCAGGCTGTGCACCGCCTGGTGCGTCGTCTGACGGGTGACGCCCATCCGCCGCGCCAGCTCGGAGATCGAGTTTCCGTCCGGATCGAGCGTCGCGAAGACCGCGGCCTGCGCGGCGGTCACGGGCTGCTCACCGGCGGCCGTCATGCCGGCCAGCAGGGCGTCGTCGAACCAGCGTTTGGCCTCGCTGAGGAGCTGGGGCATGTTCGGTGCGGCGTCGGCGGTCATGGTTCCTCGATGGGCAGGCGGAGCTCCGAGCATAACGACCGGCCGCGTCGGCCCGGCACCCCCGCGTGCCCGTGATCAGCGGGTACGCGCGCGGGTGAACTCCACCGAACGCTCGAAACACTCGGTGACCCGCTCGTCGGGAACACCCAGCCACAGGTGCTGGGCCCCCTCGATCAGGCGGAGCTCCACGGGCGTCCCCGCCTCCCGCAGCGCGTCGGCCAGCCGGACGCTCTGCCGGGTGGGGACGGCCGTGTCGGCCGTCCCGTGCAGGAGGAGGAAGGGAGGGGCCTGCGCGGTGACGTGGGCCACCGGACTCGCAGCCCTCGCCCTCTCCGGGTCGGCGCCGGCCGCCGCTCCGAGGAGGCGCGCCTCGTAGGTGGCCGGGTCGTGGGCGTCGTAGCCGCCCCCGTGGTCCTCTGCGAGGGCGACCAGATCGCTGGGGACGTACCAGCACACGCAGCCGCGGACCGGGTCGATTCCCTCGGCCGGCGCCGAGAGAGCGGCGTGGGCCGCCAGGTGCGCGCCCGCCGACTCCCCCCACAGGACGGTGCGGGACGCGTCCACGCCCAGCTCGTCCGCGCGGGTGCGCAGCCAGCGCAGAGCGGCGGTGACGTCGTCCCGTTGCGCGGGGAAGTGGGCTTCGCCGCTGAGCCGGTAGTCGAGGCACGCGACGGCGAATCCGGCCTCGACGAGACGGGCGAACGGCCCCGGCCGCCAGGAGCGGAAGCGGGGCCCCAGGTTGTCCCGCAGACCGGTGTGCCAGCCGCCTCCGTGCACGAACACGACGAGGGGGACGTGAGCACCGGCGTCCTCCGGCAGCCATACGTCCAGCTCCAGCGCCCTGCGTCCTTCCAGCAGCTGGTAGACCGCTCCGCGCAGCAGCCTCACGCCGGGCGCGGGGCGTGAGGGGGACGGGAGCGGAAGCGTGGCCGGGTCCGGCGGGGCGGGAGGCACGAAGGGGGAGGAGGGGGGATCGGAGGGCAGCGGCATGGACCTGACTTTCGTGGGGTGCGGGCGTTCCTCAGGGCGGGAGCGGGCAGCGAACGGCCGGTCAGTCCCGGGTGCGCCACTGCTGGCCGGGCATGAAGCGGACGTCGAACTGCTCCGGCACCGTGCCGAACTTCTGCGGCTCGGGGACGTACGGCTCGCGCGGCAGGGTCAGCTCCTCGGTCGGCGTCCCGAGGTTCTCGAAGAAGCGCTCGAAGGTACCGCCCGGCCCCGCGGCCACCCCGATGATCTGGCTGTGATGGCGCTCGATGCGGTAGGCGTGCGGGCAGTTCTTGGGCACGAAACCGAAGTCGCCGGTGGTCAGCAGCTTCTCGTACTGCTCACCTTCCTGGTCCTCGACGAAGAGCCGGGCCGCGCCGCTGCCGATGTAGAACACCTCGTAGGTGTCCGTGTGCATGTGCGCGGGGATGATGTCGCCCTTCACCCCCTCGACGGTGAAGAAGTTGAAGGCGTTCTCGGTCTGCTCGCCACCGGCGTAGACGGTCACGAGGTCACCGAAGAGGTGGGCCCGGTCGCCCATGCCCTTCTCGATGAAATACGGCTTGCCCGGCTCCGGGGGGATGTGGGAGCGGGTGCGGTACTGGGTGGCGTACTCCATGGTCATGGTGAACCTCCGGGATCGGCTCCGACTGAAACGTCAGGCTACCTGACAGTTCACGTGGAGTGAAGGGCGGACACCCCGGCTCCCCTCCGAGGCGGCGGGCGGGACCGCCCGGCCCTACTCGCCGGTCACGGGATCGCGCCCGGTGAGGCAGTAGACCCCGCCCGCAGGGTCCCGCATCACCGTCCAGCCGTCGCCGTCGCGCACGAACTCGGCGCCCTGCCCTTCGTGTTGCGCCCGTTCGGCCGCCAGGTCCGAGCAGGCGAGATCCAGATGCGCCGAGGCGTGGCGGGGCTCGTCCAGGCGCTGGACGAGCAGATGGACGGGCAGGTCCTGCGACGGGCGGAGCATATGGAACTCCCGGTGGACGCCCGGGCGCGCCTCCCAGCCGGTCAGCGCCGCCCAGAACGCGACCTCCGCGTCGAACACGGCCGGTGACACGTCGAGACAGATCTGGTCCAGCCTGCTCGTGGCGCCGCCGGGGCCGGTGAGGACCGGCGGCCGCGCCCGCTGGCCCCGCCAGGGCACGACACAGAACGGCTGGCCGCCGGGGGAGCGCAGGACGGTCAGCTCCGGGTGCCGGGTCTCCTCCAGGGCGCCCAGCCGGAGGGCCTGTGCGGTGAAGGCGGCCATGTCGTCCACCGCCAGATCGGGATGGGCCCCTGCCTCCCCTCCCACCGCCTGCACCGCAAGGCAGGCGTCGGCCCCGCCCGGCAGCAGGGTGGTGAATTCGCTCCGCTCTCCCCACGGCGTGGAGACCTGGGTGCCGGTGACCGCGCTCCAGAAGGCGGCGGCGCGACCGGCGGCTGCTGCGGGCCGGTCGATGAAGGCGTACGTCCAGCGGATCACGGTGCTCCTCTGCTACGGCTCGGTGCTTCTTCCGGCAGTCTCCATCGTGTCAAAGCGTGACCCCGGGGCCCCGTTCATCACGCGTTCACCGGTCGGATCCGTCCGCGGCATTCCCTGGCACGCCGCGGGCACCTACGCTCGGCGGCGAATCGATCAACGCTGTGGCGCCGTGGTCCGAACGGCGCTGACAACGTTGTCCCCCTCTGTCGGAGGTATCCGAGAACATGCCCTCCAGACCGACCCCGGCCCGGCGTCTCGCCGCACGGGCCGCCGCGATCGCCCTCACCGGCGCGCTCGCCGGCGCAGTCGTGCCGCCGGCCGCCGAGGCCGAGGCGCTGGTCGCGCGCCCCACCGCCCACGTGGACCCGATGATCGGTACGGCGAACGGCGGCAACACCTATCCCGGCGCGGTCCGTCCGTACGGCATGATCGCCTGGTCCCCCACCAGCACCACGGGTGACCAGACGAGCACCGGGGCGGCCAACGGTTACGAGTACGGGGTCACCCGGATGCGCGGGCTGAGCCTCACCCATGTCAACGGGGCCGGGTGCAACCCCGGCGCCGCGGGCGACGTGCCGATCATGCCGTTCGTCGGCGACGTCACCTCCTCGCCGTCCGCCGACACGAAGGACGCCGTCTACGCGTCCGGCTTCTCGCACGATAACGAGCGTGCCGTTCCCGGCCGTTACACCGTCGGACTGGACTCCGGAGCCACCGCCGACCTGGCCGTCAGCGAGCGTGCCGGAGTGGCCGACTTCAGCTTCCCGGCGGACAAGCCCGCCAATCTGCTCTTCCGGGTGTCCAACTCCCTGAACGGCAGCGAGGATGCCGAGATCGAGATCGACACCGCCCACCGCAAGGTGACCGGTTCGGTGCTCACCGGGGCGTTCTGCGGCAGGCGCGCCAACGGCGGAACCAACAACCGCAAGAGCTACTACCGGCTCTACTTCAGCGCCTCCTTCGACCGCGCCTTCTCCACCACGGGCACCTGGCGCGACGGCACCCTCGCTCCGGGCGCCACCGGTGGGAGCGGCGGCGAGGGATACGCCACCGGGGCCGACCGCGCCGGGCGCGGTTCCGGTGGCTGGGTCGGCTTCGACACCGCGGCCGACGACGACGTCCGCATGCGGATCGGGATCTCCTACGTCAGCCAGGCGGGCGCCGAGGCCAACCTCCGCCAGGAGATCGCCCCGAGGGCGAGCGTCGACGACGTGGCCCGCGCGGGATCCGCCGCCTGGGACCGCGAGCTCGCCTCCGCGCGCATCGGCGGCGGCAGCGACGCGCAGCGCACCGCGTTCTACACGGCGCTGTACCACTCGCTGATGCAGCCCAACCTGATCAGCGACAGGGACGGCCGCTATCCGGGCATGGACGGCAAGCCGCACCGCGTGACGCGCGGTCAGAAGGCCCAGTACAGCAACTTCTCCGGCTGGGACCAGTACCGCGTCCAGATCCAGCTCCTCGCCCTCCTCAAACCGAGGATCGCGGGCGACTTCGCGCAGTCGCTCTACAACTTCGCCCGGCAGAACGGCGGCGTCTGGGACCGATGGGTGCACGTCAACGGCGCCACACACGTGATGACGGGCGATCCCACGGCCGCCACCCTCGCCACGTTCTACGCGATGGGAGTACGCAACTTCGACTACGAGGGTGCCTTCGAATCCCTGGCACGGCAGGCCACGGTGCCCCACCCGGACGGACTCTCCGACGCGGGATGCCCCGGCCAGTGCACCGGCCAGCGGCCCAATCTCGCGCAGTACCTGGAGTCCCACTACGCGGCCCAGGACGTCTGCCACTGCTGGGGCGGTGCCGCCGAGACGCTGGAGGACGCGGTCGCCGACGCGGCACTCGGCCGTTGGGCCCGGCTGCTCGGGCGCGACGAGGAGGCCGACGCATTCGAGGAACGCGGCCTCTGGTGGCGCAACGTCTTCAACCCCGAGGCCGGCGACGGCGCCGGGACCACCGGCTACATCCAGGCACGCAACCTCGACGGCTCCTGGGTGACACCCTTCAGCCCGGGCAGCGACCGGGGCTTCGCACAGGGCACCAGTGCCACGTACACCTGGATGGTCCCGCAGGACGTGCGGGGGCTGGCCGAGGCGATGGGTGGCCGGGACGTGGCGGCCGGGCGGCTGGACGGCTTCTTCCACAAGGCGGACGGCTCCTGGTCGGTCAAGGGCGGCGACGCGCTGCGCTACGACCCGACCAACGAGCCGGGCATCCACGCCCCTTGGCTCTACAACGCGCTGGGGCAGCCGTGGAAGACCCAGGAGACCGTACGGGAGATCGTGAACACGGTCTACGGGACCGGCCCGCGAGGCCTGCCCGGCAACGACGACCTCGGCACCATGTCGGCCTGGTACGTCTTCTCGGCCCTCGGCCTCTACCCGCAGACACCCGGCAGCGCCACCATGCTGCTGGGAGCGCCGCTGTTCCCGACCGCGGTGCTGCACCGGCCGCAGGGCGGTGACATCCGGATCAGCGCCCCGGAGGCCGATGCGACACATCCGTACATCGACGCGGTGAAGGTCGACGGACGGACTGCCGACAGGTCGTGGACGGATGCCCGGCTGGTCACCCGCGGGGGGACGCTGACCTACCGGCTCGCCGACCGGCCGAACACATCCTGGGCCACCGGACCTGCGGGACTTCCGCGGTAGCGCACCGACCGGCCCTGGCCCGAAGCCCGGTGGGCGGCGCGACGCCGCTCGCCGGGCTCCGCCTGCCCGCCGTGGCGGGCGGGAGGGGTCTCAATTTTCTATCGTTGAAAAATCTGCGTGCACGACCGTTGTCAGCTGTTTGAGGCTGTGGCTCAATGTTCGACTATGTGCAGTGCTCCGCGGTTCGGGGCACTCCGGCTTCTTCGACGAGGACGACGCCTTGATACGACAACTAGCCCGCCCCCGCACGCTTTTCAGATCACTCGCCTGTACGGCGGCGCTGCTGCTCCCGCTCGGGGCCACCCTGGTGCCGACCGCCGCCGCGGCTCCCGCGGCCCCCGCGGCGGACGCCGCCACCGCCGCGGCGTTCACCAAGGAGGACCCGTCCACCGAGGTGCACGGTCTCAAGGGCGAGTACTTCGCCATGTCCGCCCCGGGCGCCCGCGACTTCGCGAAGCTCGGCGCGACCGCGCTCGACCCGGACATCAACTTCCCCGGTCTGACCGGTGCCTTCGAGTCGGCCACGGGGCAGACCGAGCACACCACCGCCCGCTGGACGGGACAGATCGAGGCCCCGGAGACGGGTGACTACACCTTCTCCGCCATCGGTGACAACGGCTTCCGGCTCTTCATCGACGACAAGGCGGTCATCGACCACTGGGAGCCGGACTGGGACAAGGAGCAGACCAGCGCTCCGGTCGCACTGAAGGCCGGAGAGGCGCACACGTTCCGGCTGGAGATGTTCCAGGACACCGGCGGGGCGAACATGTTCCTGCGCTGGTCGAGCGCGAAGCTCGCCAAGCAGATCGTGCCGGAGTCGGCCTTCACCCCGCCGTCCGACTTCGAGGTGTACCCGGTCGGGCTGACCGTCGCGGAGAACGGCCTCAAGGTGCAGGCGACCTTCGACCACGAGGTCAGCGGCATCAAGGACGTCAAGGACCACCTCGCCATCGAGGCGGACACGACACCGATGCCGGTGAAGTCGGTCGCCAAGGCGTCGAACAACCGCAAGGCGCTCGTCGTCACTCTGGGCGCCGCGGTCCAGAAGGGCCAGCAGCTCAAGGTCGTCTACGACGGCGAGGGCGGCCTGAAGAACGGCGACGAGACCGTACCGGAGATCAGCCGCAGGGCGAAGAACCTCTCCACGCACCGGCTGACCACGCCGTGGGGCGACAAGGTCGACCGCAAGAACCCGATGCCCGAGTACCCCCGCCCGCAGCAGGTGCGCGACGACTGGAAGAACCTCAACGGGCAGTGGGAGTTCGCCGGAGCCACCGCCGGTGAGAAGCCGGTCTTCGGCAAGAAGCTCGACGAGCGGATCACCGTGCCCTACCCGGTCGAGTCGCAGCTCTCCGGACTCGAGCGCCACGAAGACCACATGTTCTACCGCAAGCTCGTCACCGTGCCCAAGAGCTGGTCGGTCGGCAAGCGGGGCGACGACGACCGCCTGAAGCTCAACTTCGGCGCCGTCGACTACCAGGCGCGGGTCTGGGTCAACGGCAAGCAGGTCGCCGAGCACACCGGCGGCTACACCGCCTTCAGCGCCGACATCACCGACGCCGTCAAGGGCGGCGGCCCCCAGGAGATCGTCGTCGCGGTCACCGACACCACCGGAGCCGACCAGCCCACGGGCAAGCAGTCCTCGAACCCCAGCGGCATCTTCTACACGGCCTCCTCCGGTATCTGGCAGACCGTCTGGATGGAGCCCGTCGCCCCGGCCGCCGTCGACTCCCTCACGACCACGCCGGACATCGACAAGGGCCGTCTCGCCCTGACGGTCAACTCCGAGGACGCCTCGAAGTCCGCCCGTGTCACGGCCGTCGCCCGCGACAAGAAGGGCAAGGTCGTCGGCACCGTCACCGGCCGTGCCAACAGCGAGCTGAGCCTGCCGGTCGCCGAGCAGCACCTGTGGACCCCGGACGACCCCTACCTGTACGACCTCGAGGTCACCCTCAAGGACGGCCGCTCCAAGGACACCGTCGACAGCTACTTCGGCATGCGCTCCTTCGGCGTCGCCGAGGTCGGCGGCTACCAGAAGCTGGTGCTCAACGGGAAGCCGTTCTTCTCCCTCGCCCAGCTCGACCAGGGCTTCTACCCCGACGGTCTGAACACGGCGCCCAGCGACGACGCCCTGGTCTTCGACCTGAAGGCGCAGAAGGACCTCGGCTTCAACTCCGTCCGCAAGCACATCAAGGTCGAGCCGGCGCGGTGGTACTACCACGCCGACCAGCTGGGCCTTCTGGTGTGGCAGGACTTCGTCTCCGGCAACCTCACCGGCGAGAAGGGCCAGAAGGCCTTCCTCGACCAGGGCGCCGAGATGATGGAGCAGCTGCACAACTACCCCTCGATCGGTGCGTGGATCGTCTTCAACGAGGGCTGGGGTGAGTGGGACCGTACCGAGACCGGCAAGATCACCGAGAAGGTCCAGGCCGCCGACCCCTCCCGCGTCGTCAGCGCCCACAGCGGTGTCAACTGCTGCAACTCCAAGGGCGACTCCGGCAAGGGCGACATCATCGACCACCACGACTACAACAACACCGACCCGGCCTTCCCCGACGAGACGCGTGCCGCGATGGACGGTGAGCACGGCGGCTTCACCC
This sequence comes from Streptomyces sp. NBC_01166, assembly GCF_045039765.1. Taxonomy (NCBI): domain Bacteria; kingdom Bacillati; phylum Actinomycetota; class Actinomycetes; order Kitasatosporales; family Streptomycetaceae; genus Streptomyces; species Streptomyces sp. NBC_01166. The sequence goes on along the minus strand of NZ_CP108613.1, from coordinate 699,409 downwards.
TGCGGATCCCCGGCCACATGTGGCCCGGTGCCCCCACCGCGATCTACAGCGGTGTCGCGGACAAGGACGCCCTGACCGCCAAGTACGTCGACAACACCCGTACGTACTACCTGGAGGCGGCCGGCGCCGAACTCTCCGGCTCCATCTACACCCAGGTGACCGACCTGGAGAACGAGCTCAACGGCCTCTGGACGTACGACCGCCGGGAGATCAAGGTCGACGCCGCCAAGGTGCGGAAGATCAACCAGGAGGTCATCGCCGCCGGCGCGGCAGCGGGCGAGCGGGACGAGGTCAAGGGCGGCGGTGCCTGGTCCCTCGACGAGAACAAGGGCACCAAGGCCGCCGACAGCGGCCCGAACCACAAGGACCTCACCCTCTCCGAGGGGGCGTCCTGGGCACCGGGAGTGCAGGGCTCGGCGCTGAAGTTCAACGGCGAAGGCCAGTACGCGCAGACCGACGGCCCGGTCGTCGACACCACCGGTGACTACACCGTGTCGGCCTGGGCGTCGCTCGACGCGCTTCCGGGCAACTACGGCACCGTCGTCAGCCAGGACGGCCGACGCCAGGAGAACCCGTTCTACCTCCAGTACGGACAGGGCGGGTTCGCCTTCTCCACCCCGGGCGCCCACCGCGCCCGGCTGGAGATCAAGCCCGAGCTCGGCCAGTGGTACCACCTGGTCGGCGTGCGCAGCGGTGACGAGATCAAGCTGTACGTCGACGGCAAGCTCGCCTCCACCGCGGCGGCCGGCAGCGCCGACGTCAGCAGCGGCGCGCTGTCCGTGGGCCGCGCCAAGTGGTCCGGCGGCAACACCGACTTCTGGAACGGCTCCGTCGACCAGGTGAAGGTGTACGACAAGGCGCTCACCGACCAAGAGGTGACCGCGCTCCACGACGGCGAACAGCCGTAGGGAGCAACCCCGCGGAACCGCTCCCGGCAGCGTGCGCACAGGCCGCGCTGCCGGGAGCTCCGCGCTGTCCCCCGGTTCCGCCGCTCAACCTGTCGGCGCGGCGCGCCGCGGTGGTCACACCGGTGAGACCGCGGCTCCGGTGCTCTCCCGGACCACCACGCGGTGCGGGACCACGATCCTGCGGCCGGCCAGCGCCTCGAACCTCCCCAGGACACGCTCGGTCAGGCACTGCACCGCGCGTTCGGCGATCTGCTCCCGGTCCGGGGCGATCGTGGTGAGGGAGGGGACGGCGAACCGGCCGTCCTCGATGTCGTCGAACCCCATGAGCGCCAGATCCTCCGGCACCCGCACGCCCTGTTCCGCCGCCACGCGCAGCGCCCCGAGGGCCAGTTCGTCGCTGAAGCAGAAGACGGCGTCGACGGAACCGGGTGCCTCCAGCAGCTCACGCAGAGCCCGCGCCCCTTCGGCCCGGTGCAGGTCGGCCACCTCCACCTCGGCCACCGGACGCAGACCGGCCTCCCGCAGCCCTTGCCGGAAGCCCTCGGCACGCAGCTCGGCCGTTCCGTGGCCCAGCCCCGACTGCAGGCCGATCGCCGCGACACGCCGACGGCCCAGCGAGACGAGATGACGAGCGGCATCCCGCGCCGCCCCCACGTTGTCCAGAGCCACATGGTCGATCGACCCGTCCGGCTCCAGCTCGCCCAGGACGACCAGTGGCAGGCCACCGGCGAGTGACGCGAGACCGGCCGGAGACGTGGACCAGGGGCTGATGATCATCCCGTCGACCTGGTGGCCCTCGGACCCGTCCAGGAGCCGCCGCTCCAGATCCGCCCGCCCTCCCGTCCGCTCCAGGAGAACCGTCCAGCCGCGCTCCTGCGCCGCGTCGATGAGAAGGCCCGTCAGTGCGCCGAAGTACGGGGAGTGGATCTCGGGCACGACGACCCCGATGAGGCCCGTACGCCCCTGACGGAGATTGCGGGCGGCGAGGTTGGGGCGATACCCCAGCTCCTCCACGGCCGCCACGACCCGGGCGCGCGTGGCCGGGGCGACGGCCGCGGCGTTGCTCACGACGTTGGAGACGGTCCTGACCGACACGCCTGCGAGTGCGGCGACATCCTTGAGTCTCGCTGCCACAGCCGGTGCGCTCCCGTCCCTCTGCCTGCGGGGGCGGTCGGCGGACCGTGCCCTCTGCGCTGTGCACCGTAACAGGCCTGCCCTCCGACATCGCGTGCTACCTCTTGCCACGTTGCTTGCAACGTTGCAATATGGGCGCGTCGACAGGGCCGCAGGAGAGCGACACCGCGCCTGTGCCCGCCTGTTGTGCCCGCTTCCCGCCGTTGAAAGGGACCACTGCCATGCCCGAGACCTCCCTCGCCCCGAACCTCGACGCGGCCGTCCAGGATCTCTACACGGCCGGGATCACCGCGTGCCGGGGTGCCTTCACCCCGGAGTGGGCCGACGCGATGCGGGACGACATCGAGAAGGCCTTCGCCGAGGCGCGCGGCCGGGAGGGCGGGGCGGTCGGCCGGGGACCGCACCGCTTCTACGTGGAGATACACCCCGAGCAACTGCGGGGCTTCGTGGACCTCGTCGACCATCCGTGGGTGCGTGGGGTGGCCGAGGCCGTCCTGGGGGCCGACTACCGCATCGTCGAGCTGGGCTTCGACGTCCCGCTGGCCGGAGCGGTGAACCAGCCCTGGCACCGGGACTTCCCCATGCCGGAGGCCACCCGGAACCGGCGCCGGCTGACATCTCTGGCCTTCAACCTCACCGCCGTGGACACGCGCGACGACATGGGGCCGTTCGAGATCGCTCCGGGCACCCAGTGGGACGACGACCCGCGCTTCGGTCACGGCATGTTCCCTCCCCGGGACTCCTACCCGCGCTATGCCTCCCTCGCCGAGCGCAAGTACCCGAGGCGTGGGGACGTCTCGGCCCGTTCCGCCCTGACGATCCACCGGGGGACGGCCAACCACTCGCCCGACGCCCGGCCCGTCCTGGTGCTCGGCATCGACGCACCGGGGGCCGGCAACGACGCGCAGCACGACATGGCGGTGACCAGGGAATACTGGGCGTCGCTGCCCGGGCGGGTCCGCGCCCACCTGCACTGCCCGGTCGTGGAGGAGCTGACCCCCATCGTGCAGAAGCACACCATCGAAGGCCTGGTCATGGGCGATGCGTGACACCACCGGGCCCGGCGGCCGGCCCGCCGGGCCCGGGGCCTCACCTCAGGGTGCCCAGGGGGCGTCCACCGCCCACGTCGTGTCCTCGGTGAAGGTCGCCGCGTTGTCCCAGGCGTGACCGCCGCCCGGAGTGGCCAGCCACACCTCCGAGCCGATGTGGCGCAGATAGCTGCCGGGCAGATTGGCGCTCGACAGCCGCACGCCGCCCTGACCCGCCACCGCGCACCAGGTGGCGTCGGCCTTGAAGAGGGCCGAGCCGTCGCTCGCGTCGCGGCGGACCCGGAAGTCCCGGTGGCGCAGGTACTCACCGGGGTAGTTGCGCGACTCGAGCGAATAGCAGTTGCTGTTCGCCAGGCCGGTGACGACCTTCCACGTGGCGTCGTTCTTCAGCAGCGCGGTGCTGCCGCTGTCGACGACGGCCGTGTAGGCGAGCTCCTGGGAATGGCGCAGGTATTTGTTCGTGTGCCCCGGAGTGGTGACCCGGAGCGACCTGTTCCCGGTGGGCAGGGTGACCGGCGCCGGGGGAGTCCTCGACGCCTGGATCAGGGCCTGGTTGGCGGCCTTCACCCGGGCGGTGTCCACCTTGACCACCTGGCGGTCGTAGGTGAGCAGCCCGTTCGCCTCGTTCTCGACGTCCGTGATCTCCGTGTAGACCGAAGCGGAGAGCCCGGCGGGCAACTGGCCGACTCGGATGGCGTCGAGGAGGCCCACGAAACGGTCGCCGAGGGCGGAGAGGCTCGCCTGGTCCTCGTAGCTGAAGCCACCGCCCGGATACCACTCGTGGCCCGGCACCTTGTAGCCCAGGCCGCCGAACTCGCCGAGGACGGCGGCCCGGGTCGCGGTCGGCGCGGTGTTCCCGGGACCGACGTAGATGTGGTTGTCGATCACGTCGCCGTTGCCGCCGTCCACCGAACCGCAGCAGTTGACCCCGCTCATGTTGTTGACGAGCCGCGACGGGTCGTACGCCTTCACCTCGTCGGCGATCCTGGCCTGGTCGTACTGGCCCCAGCCCTCGTTCTGGTTCACCCACATGACCACCGATGGGGAGCTGCGGTGCTGGTCGATGACCGCGTGGTACTCGGCCTCCCACTGGGTCCGTGCCGCGGCGCCGGGGGTCTTCCCGGTGTCCATGGCGGGCATGTCCTGCCAGACGAGGAGCCCCAGCTTGTCCGCCCAGTAGAACCAGCGCTGGGGTTCGACCTTGATGTGCTTGCGGACCATGTTGAAGCCGAGGTCCTTGTGTGCCTGGAGATCGGACTTCAGAGCGGCGTCGGTGGGCGCCGTGTAGATGCCGTCGGGCCAGTAGCCCTGGTCGAGTGTCCCGGTCTGGAAGACGAACTTCCCGTTGAGGACCGGTCGCAGGATGTTGTCGACCTTCGCGATTCCGACCGACCGCATGCCCGCGTAGCCGCCCACCGTGTCCACCACGGCCGCCCCGTCGAGCAGTTCGGCGCGCACGTCGTAGAGGAACGGGTCGTCGGGGCTCCACAGCCGGGGGTTCGGCACCGGTACGGAGATGTCCGCGCCGGGGGCACCCGTCGCCGTACCCACGACCGTGCCACCGCTGGAGACGGTGACCCTCGCGCTCCGGCCGGCTGCTGCTGCCGCCTGCACCTTCACCCGCAGGGTGCTGTTCCCGAGGTCCGGGGTCATGTCCAGGCGTGTGACGTGCGACGCGGCGACGGGCTCCAGCCAGACCGTCTGCCAGATCCCCGAGGCCGCTGTGTAGAAGATCCCGCCGCCCGGGTGCGGGTTCACGTCGTTGATCCGCTGCTTGCCGACGGCCTGGCCACCGGTCTGCGTCGGGTCGTACACGGAGACCACGACGGTGTTCGTACCGCCGTTGAGCTGGGGAGTGATGTCGTACGAGAACGAGTCGAAGCCGCCCTTGTGGGCGCCGACCTGGGTGCCGTTGACCCAGACGGTGCTCTGCCAGTCGGAGGCACCGAAGTTGAGTACGGTGCGGCGGCCGTTCCAGTCCGACGGCACGGTGAAGGTGCGCTTGTACCAGAGCTTGTCGTTCTCGGTGATCTTGCGCTTGATGCCGGAGAGCGAGGACTCCGCGACGAACGGGACCCTGATCTGCTCGGAGAACGCCGCGGGCTGCCCGGCGTCGCGGCCGGTCACCGCGAAGTCCCAGACGCCGTTGAGATTGGCCCAGTCGGGGCGGGTCAGCTGCGGGCGCGGATACTCGGGGAGCGGGTTGTCGACGGACACCTGGTTGGTCCAGGGTGTCGTCATCGGCGCCGGCTTCGGTGCCCAGGCCGTGGGCGCGGCGGCGGCCGGGCCGGTGGCGGCTCCCACGAGCGCGGTGACGAGCAGTGCCAGCAGGCCGCTGCCGGCGGTCAATCGTCTCCATAAGGTACTGCGGCGCGGTGCGGGTGCGGATCGCATTCCAGGTACTCCTTCAGGAGGAGGAGCCCCCCGCGCCGGCCGGCGCGTGGGGTGGCACGTCGGCGTACCGCTGCTCAGAGCAGTTGCCAGAGGTGGTCCGCGGTCCCGTTGTCGTCGTACTGGACGACGTGGGCGCTGTCGGCGGTGGACATGCCGTCCACGCCCAGCACCTTGTCCGAGTTGCGGTTGCGGATGTGGTACCAGCCGTCCCCGTCCGGTACGAGCTGCCACAGATGGTCCGCCGTGTCGTTGTCGTCGAACTGGACGACGTGCGCGCTGTTCGCCGTCGACATGAGGTCCACGCCGAGCACCTTGCCCGAGTGCCGGTTGCGGATGCGGTACCAGCCGTCGCCGTTGGCCACGAGCCGCCACAGGTGGTCGGCGGTCCCGGTGTCGGCGAACTGGACGACGTGGGCGCTGTTCGCGGTGGACATGAGGTCCACGCCCAGCACCTTGCCGGAGTTCCGGTTGGCCATCCGGTACCACCGGTCCGCGAGCCACGGGGACCCGCCCGGGCCCGCTGTCGGGAAGGATGTGATCCGCAGCCGTGCCGCGCCCATCGGGACGAGCGTGACCTCCTCGACCGGCTCGGTGCTGCGTGCCGGGCTCGGCCGGAGCGGCTCCACCACGTGCTCGTCGTCGGCGCTCCACTCGGGGATGCGGCGGGCGCGGGCGGTCATGGAGAGCGGGGTGCCCTCCAGCGTGAAGGGGTTGGCGCCGGGGGAGCGGCGGCGCAGGGCGGTGGGGGGCCGCGCGCCGTCCAGGACGAGGCCGTAGTTCCAGGGAGTGGTGGCGTGGACCGCGTACTCCGGGAACTGGTCGGTGCCCCCGATGCGTTCGTACGACTCCCCGATGCGCAGGGAGTACGTGAGGGGGCCGTGGTCCACGCTGACCGAGCCGTGGTTGTCCGCCCAGGTGCGCACGGTGGTCCGCTGCGGCAGGCGCAGGGTGACCTGGTCGCCGTCGGACCAGGTCCGCTCGATCCTGGTGAACGCGGGGCCGGCGGGTGCGGTGACGCGCTGCCCGTTGACCCTGATGTCCGGCTCGTCGCACCAGGCGGGGACGCGCAGGACCAGGGGGAAGCGCAGCGCCTTCGGGGACGCGAGGGAGAGGGTGACCGTGTCCGTGAACGGGTAGCCCGTCTCCTCGGTGAAGGTGACCTCCGTGCCGTCCGCGACCTTCGCGGTGACCGCGCAGGGCGCGTACATCGCCGCGGCGAGACCGCCGTCCGGGGTGGCGAGCCAGAGCTCCTCGACGAAGTAGGGCCATCCCATGCCGTAGTTGTGCGGGCAGCAGCGGTACTGGTCGACGCCCGGAAGGTAGGCCTGCATGGCGAAGCCGTTCTGGAACTGCCTGTCCCGCTTGGGCACGTTGTCCAGGTCGACGCTGTTGGCGCTGGTGACGTAGTGGATCGCCTTCCCCGACGGGTCCAGCGAGGCGGGCAGTGAGTTGAAGGCCAGCTCCTCGCAGCGGTCCGCCCAGAGCGGGTCGCCCGTGATCCGGGTGAGCAGTTGGTGGCTCGCCATGAACTCGACGATCCCGCAGGTCTCGAAGCCCTGCCGGGGGTCCCCGTGACCGGGCCGGGCGTTCTCGTCCCCGGCGAATCCGCCGCCGGGGAACTGCCCGTACGCGTCCATGGCCTTGGCGTACGTCCCGTACGTGTCCCGAGTGTCCTGCGGTGAGCCGCTGCGCAGGGCGTACTGGGCGGGCTCGCGGAAGCCCTGCGCGATGTTGACGTTGTGCGGGTTGACCAGGTTGTCGCCCCAGTCGGCGCCGTGCCGGTGGATCTTGTCCGCGAGATCGAGCAGGAAGGCGTCGCCGGTGCGGTTGAACAGCCAGTAGACGCTGTCGAGACCGTCGCCCCAGCGCAGGGCGATCCAGCTGGTGTCGAAGGCGCCGGGGCCCTGCGCGTTCATGTAGCGGAAGAACCTGCTGAGGAACGGGATGATCCGGTTGTCCCCGTCGTACTCCTGCCAGGAGCGCAGCGCCTGGATCAGGGGCAGGAACGGCCAGAAGTCGGGGCCGCCGTTCAGCGAGGTGCGCAGGGCCTTCGGGCCGAAGAAACCGTCGGACTGCTGGGTCGCGAGGATCGCGTCGATCCACCGGCGTGTGGCGGCCAGCGCCTTCGCGTCGCCCGTGACGATCGCCAGGTCCGTGTATCCGCGCAGCCAGTAGGGGACCTCCTCCCAGCCGCCCCGGTCGGGGCGGACCCAGCCGGAGTTCTCGAAGTCGAGGAAGTGCGAGAACTCCTCGTAGCGGCCGCAGAGGCCGTCCAGCTGGAGCCGGAGCTGGCCGGCGAGCCAGCCCTCGGCGGTGACACGCCCCGGCGGCAGCTTCAGGAACGCGGTCGGGTGCAGCGGGGCGGCGTTGGGGGAGTAGTGACCCCCACGTGCGGCGGCCGTCACGCCCTCGGCGGCGGTCGCCGTGGTGGCCCAGCGGCCCGCGGCTGTGGTCGCGGCGACGGTGGCCAGCGCACCGGTCATGAGTCGTCGGCGGTTCAAGGGCATGGTGTGGGGACTCCGCTTCTGCTCTGCCGGACAGGGGTGGGGGACCGGCCCGGGCAGGCCGGCGCATGGCGAAGGTGGGCGTCGCGTCCGCAGCTGACGGAACGACACCTCATGTGCAACGTTGGAAAATTGATGTCGGCGGTATGACAGCACGCGGTCAAGCCGGTGTCCAGAGGTGGCGCAGCACCTGGCGCGGAACCGGCCCGGCGATCGGTGGGGGTGGGCGCGCACCCTGGGGCGACACATTTTGGAAACGCATCGACAACTCTCTTGCCGCCTGCGGCGCCTCGCCTATATAACGTTGTAAACCGAGCCGCCGAGAGGCCGCACAAGCCCTCACGACCGCAGTTTTCGCAGCTCGGAACGGGTCGTGAGGGATACAGCGTCATCCGCCGCCGAGCGGCTGACGCATCGTCCCGCCATGCCCGACCGCACGCCGAACGGTGTGCCGTCACCTCGCCAAGGAGCGTCCCGCGCATGATGATCCAGCGTCGATCCCGTACCCTCGCCGCGGCCTGCCTGATCGCCGCCACCGCCACGCTGGCCGTTTCCGGCTGCTCCAAGTCGGAGACCTCGGGCAGCGCGGGCGGTGACAGCAGCCAGGGAGCACAGGCGGCCAAGTCCCCCGAGGCCGCATCAGGCCCCGGCTGCTCGCTGCAGAGCTACGGCGCACCCAAGATCGACCTCAAGAACGCCGTGGTCGGCTTCTCCCAGTCGGAGAAGGAGGCCAACCCGTTCCGTATCGCGGAGACCCAGTCGATCAAGGACGAGGCGGCGAAGATCGGCGTCAAGAAGCTGCTCACCACCAACGCGCAGTCGCAGTTGTCCAAGCAGATCAGCGACATCCAGGACATGCTCTCGCAGGGCGCCCAGTTCCTCATCGTCGCGCCGCTGAACTCCGACGGTCTGGAGCCGGCGCTCAAGGCGGCCGCGGCGAAGAAGGTGCCCGTCCTCACCGTCGACCGCAAGGTCAACTCCACGGCCTGCAAGGACTATGTGGCCTTCCTCGGCTCCGACTTCGTCGAGCAGGGCAAGCGGGCCGCCGACGCGATGATCAAGGCGACGGACGGCAAGGGCAAGGTGGCGATCCTCCTCGGCGCCTCCGGCAACAACGTGACCACGGACCGGACCAAGGGCTTCGTCGACCAGATCAAGGCCGAGGCGCCCGGTATCGAGATCGTCGCCCAGCAGACCGGCGAATTCGCCCGTGACAAGGGCCAGCAGGTCATGGAGCAGCTCATCCAGTCCAAGCCCGACATCACCGCCGTGTACGCGGAGAACGACGAGATGGGCCTCGGCGCCGTCACGGCGCTGAAGGCCGCCGGCAAGAAGCCGGGCAAGGACGTCAAGATCGTCTCGGTCGACGGCACCCGCAACGCGGTGCAGGCCCTCGTCAACGGCGAGTACAACGCCGTCATCGAGTCCAACCCCCGCTTCGGCCCCCTGGCCTTCGCGACCGCCCAGAAGTTCTACGGCGGCGAGGAGATCCCCGAGAACGTCATCATCACCGACCGCGCCTACGACGAGACCAACGCCAAGGAATCGCTCGGCGGGGCGTACTGATCCGCTCCTGAACGCATCGGCCCCCGGCCGCCGCGGCGCTCGCACCGGGCCCCGGCGGCTCCCGGGCCCTCACCCTTGGACAGCGGAAGGCCAAGAGACCCATGGCACCACCCGAAGCAGTACCGCAGGCACAGGAGGCGGCCGGAGACACCGCCTCCACCGTGCTCGAAGCCCGCTCGGTGAGCAAACGGTTCCCCGGTGTCGTCGCCCTCGACGACGTCAGCTTCTCCCTGCGCGCGGGGGAGACCCACGCGCTCGTCGGGGAGAACGGCGCGGGCAAGTCCACCCTCATCAAGGTGCTGACCGGTGTGTACCGGCCGGACGGCGGCGAACTGCGGATGACCGGTGAAGCGGTACGGTTCGCCCGGCCGTTCGAAGCACAGCAGGCGGGTATCTCCACGATCTATCAGGAGGTCAACCTCGTCCCGCTGATGAGCGTGGCGCGGAACATCTTCCTGGGCCGCGAACCGCGGAACAGGTTCGGCCTCATCGACTTCTCCCGCATGCACCGGGAGACGAGCGAACTGCTCGACGGATTCGGCGTACGCGTCGACCCCCGGCGCCCCCTGCACACCCTCGGCGTCGGCACCCAGCAGATGGTCGCCCTCGCACGGGCGGTGTCCGTCAACGCGCAGGTCGTCATCATGGACGAGCCGACCTCCTCGCTCGAACCACGCGAGGTGGAGACCCTCTTCCGGGTCATCGACAACCTGCGGGACAAGGGCATCGCCGTGCTCTACGTCAGCCACCGCATGGACGAGCTCTACCGGATCTGCGACCGCGTCACCGTCCTGCGCGACGGGCGGCACATCCACACCGGCGAGCTCGCCGACCTCGACCGGATGCAGCTCGTGTCGATGATGCTCGGCCGCGACCTCTCCGAGGTGCGCCGCTCCGGCGTCACCAACTTCGCGGCGGAGGGCCACGAGGCGGCCCGCACCCCCGTACTCACCGCGACCGGCCTCTCCAGCCGTCTCCAGCTCCACGACATATCCGTGTCGCTGTACGCGGGCGAGGTGCTCGGCCTCGGAGGCCTCCTCGGATCCGGCCGCAGCGAGACGGCCAAGGCGCTGTCCGGAGCCCTGCCCCTGGACGCCGGCGAAGTCACCGTCGACGGCACCACGCTGAAGCGCCTCACCCCGGCGGCCGCCATCCGCGCCGGCATCAGCCTGCTGCCCGAGGACCGCAAGGCCGAGGGCATCGTGCCCGGCCTCTCCGTCCGGGAGAACATCGTCCTGGCGGCCATGCCCCGCCTCTCCCGGGCCGGTGTCGTCTCGCGCGCCAAGCAGGACCGGATCGTCGACATCTTCATGAAGCGCCTGCGGATCAAGGCGTCGAGCCCCGAGCAGAAGGTCGGGGAACTCTCCGGCGGCAACCAGCAGAAGGTCCTGCTGGCCCGCTGGCTCTGCCTGGAGCCCAAGGTCCTGCTGCTCGACGAACCCACCCGGGGCATCGACGTCGGAGCCAAGGCCGAGGTCCAGAGCCTCATCGACGACCTCGCCCGCGAAGGCCTCGCCGTCCTGCTCATCTCCTCCGACATCGAGGAGCTCATCGAAGGCGCCGACCGGATCGTCGTCCTGCGCGGCGGAGCGGTCGCGGGTGAGCTGTCGGGCGACGACGTGGCCGAGGACCGGCTGCTCGAAGTGCTCGCCGACCACGCACCGGAGCCGGCGGACCGGGCCCCGGCCGCCCAGGAGGACCCCCGATGACCCAGACCGCCGTCGCCCCGCCCGCGAAGAGCGACAAGCCCCGGAAGTCCGTGAGCCCACTGGCCCGGCTGCGTGACCCCGCCTGGTACCAGCGCTACGGCGTCTACGTGGCCGTGGCCGTGGTGCTGCTCTTCAACGCCCTGTTCACCGACCACTTCATGACCGCCGACAACTTCCGCACCCAGCTCGTCCAGGTCGCCCCCATCATCATCGTCGCCCTGGGCATGGCCCTGGTCATCGGCACCGAGGGCGTCGACCTGTCCGTCGGCTCGACCATGGCGCTCGCCGCCGCCTTCCTCCCGCTCTACCTGGGATACGGGCTCGTCCCCGCGCTCGTCGTCGCCCTCCTGGCAGGCGCGGTCGTCGGAGCCGTCAACGGCGCCCTCGTCTCCCTCGTCGGACTGCAGCCCATCGTGGCCACGCTCGCACTCTTCGTCGGAGGCCGCGGGCTCGCCCTCGTCATGGCCGACGGCCAGCTCAAGCAGATCGTCAACCCCGACCTGCTGTCGCTGGGCACCGGCTCCTTCCTCGGCATTCCACTCGTCGTCTGGATCGCCGGAATACTCGCCCTCGCCGTCGCCTTCCTGGTGCAGCGCACCACCTTCGGCCGGCAGATCGTCGCCGTCGGCGGGAACCGCTCCGCCGCGGCGCTCGCCGGGCTGCCCGTCAAGCGGGTCCTCATCGGCGTGTACGTGCTCTGCGGAGTGCTCGCGGCTCTCGCCGGCGTCCTCGCCACGGCCAGGCTGACCGCGAGTGACCCGTCCTCGCTCGGCACCCTCATGGAACTCTCCGCCATCACGGCGGTCGTGGTCGGCGGCACACCCCTCAACGGGGGCTCCGTCCGGGTGCTCGGCACCGTGGCCGGCGCCCTCCTCATGCAGCTCCTGCGCGCCACGCTCGTCAAGCACGACCTGCCCGACTCCACCGCACAGATCGCCCAGGCGGCCATCATCATCGCCGCCGTCTACGTCGCCCGGGAGCGTCGGTCCCGATGAACGAAACCAAGCCCGTCACCGCCGCCCCGGTCCCGGCCGCGCCGAAAGCGCCCAAGGCCCCTCCCGCCGCAGGCCCCGAGCAGACCGGCCGGCAGCGCGCCGCGGAACTCCTGCAACGCCAGGGCGTCCTCGCGGTCCTGCTCGCCGTCGTGATCGCCGCCTCGTTCATCTACCCGACGTTCGCGTCCCTGGACAACGCCCGCGGTGTCACCATCCAGGCATCGTTCCTCGCCGTGGTCGCGCTCGGCATGACGATGGTCATCATCACCGGCGGGATCGACCTGTCCGTCGGCTCGGTCTTCGCCCTCGGGGGAGTCCTCGCCGCCTGGGCCTCGCAGTACGGTTTCCTCGCCGCGCTCCTGCTCCCCCTCGTCGTCTGCGGCGGGATCGGCCTGCTCAACGGCTTCCTGATCGCCCGGGGCAACATGGCGCCCTTCATCGTCACCCTCGCCACGCTTCTGGGCGCCCGCGGCCTGCTGCTCGCCCTCACCGACGAGGGCGCCACCACCTATCTGGTGCCCAAGGACTCAGCCTTCGGCGAACTCGGCCAGGGCAGCGTCTGGGGCTTCGGCTACCCGATCATCATCGCCCTGGTGCTCTTCGGCGCCGGCGGACTCGTCCTGCAGCGCACCTCGTTCGGGCAGACCCTCTTCGCCGTGGGCGGCAGCAGCGACGCCGCCACGCTGATGGGCCTCCCCGTCGCGCGCACGAAGATCCTCGTCTACACGCTCAGCGGCCTGCTCGCCGGACTCGCCGGCGCCCTCAACGCGGCCAGGCTGTCCTCCGGCGTCACCATCGTCGGCGTGGGCATGGAACTCGACGCGATCTCCGCCGTCGTCATCGGCGGCACCCTGCTCATCGGCGGCGCGGGATCCATCAGTGGAACCCTGTGGGGCGTCCTGCTGCTGGCCGTCATCCAGAACCTGATCAACCAGATCGGCTCGCTCAACTCCTCCTACCAGTCGGTCGTCAGCGGCGGTTTCCTTATCGTTGTCGTGGTGGCCCAGCGCTATCTCGCGCGCAGTCGCAGAAGCACCTGACGACGAGCCGGCCGTTGAGGCCGGACCAAGAGCCAAGCCGAGCCGAACCAAGGAGTGCCGTGGGCGTCAGCCTCAAGGACGTTGCACAACGGGCGGGCGTGTCCATCAAGACCGTGTCGAACGTGGTGAACAACTATCAGCACGTCACACCCGCCATGCGCGCCAAGGTGCAACAGGCGATCGACGAACTCGGATACCGGCCGAACCTCACCGCCCGCCACCTGCGCAAGGGCCGCACCGGCATCATCGCCCTCGCCGTCCCCGAATTCGGCAACCCGTACTTCGCGGAGCTCGCCGGAGCGGTCATCGACGCGGCCGCCCGGCACGACTACACCGTCCTGGTCGACCACACCGCCGGCCTCAGGGAGAAGGAACTCCTGGTCAGTCAGGGATTCCGGTCCCATGTGATCGACGGTCTCATCCTCAGCCCCATCCATCTGGAGACCGAGGACCTCATGGCGCGCACCGAGACCGCGCCACTGGTCCTGCTGGGCGAGCGCGAGTACGAGGCGCCCTACGAACACATCGCCATCGACAACGTGGCGGCGGCCCGCGAGGCCGTGCGCCACCTCGTCGACCAGGGCAAACGGCGCATCGCCTTCCTCGGGTCGCGCACCGGCCAGGAACGCCAGCCGGCCCACCTGCGCCTGAGGGGCTGGCGCGAGGAACTCGAGGCCGCAGGCATCACACCTGACGAATCCCTCGTCGTGGTCACCGACGGCTACGGCCGCGAGGACGGTGCCACCGGCATGGCGCAGCTCCTCGACCAGGGGCACCGGCCCGACGCCGTGTTCGCGTACAACGACCTCATCGCCATCGGCGCGATGCGGACCATCACCGCACGCGGCCTGCGGATCCCGGACGACATCGCCGTCGTCGGCTTCGACGACATCGAGGAGAGCCGCTACACCACCACCTCGCTCACCACCATCGCCCCCGACAAGGAAGCCATCGCCGGCCTCGCCGTCGACAGCCTCGTCGAACAGCTCTCGGGGGAGCCCGTCGCCGAACCGCGCAGGCCACGCCCCGGCTACCGCCTCGTCGTCCGCGAATCCACCACGGCCGGCCCCGACTCCGGCCACACCGAGGATCTCTGATGCCGCGCCCCACCGTGCACCGCACCCCCTTCGGCTCCGTCCAGGGGACCCGCACCGACCTGTACACCCTCGACAGCGGTACGGGGGTCCGAGCCGAGGTCCTGACCTACGGCGCGTCCCTGCACCGCCTCACCGTGCCGGACACCACGGGCGCAGCCGCCTCCGTCGTCCGGTCGCTCGCGACGCTCGACGACTACACGGCCAAGCACCCCTACTTCGGCGCCGTCGTCGGCCGTTACGCCAACCGCATCGCCCACGGCCGCTTCGTCCTGGACGGGACCGCACACCACATCCCCGCCAACGACCGTGGCCACGCCCTGCACGGCGGGCCCGACGGCTTCCACACCAAGGTGTGGGAAGCGGCCCCGGACCGGACCGGCGACACCGTGTCCGTACGGCTCACCCTGCACAGCCCCGACGGCGACATGGGCTTCCCCGGGGCGCTGGACACCACGGTCACGTACACCCTCGACACCGCGGGCACCCTCGCCGTCGACTACGTCTCGGTCACCGACCGCCCCACGGTCGTCAACCTCACCAACCACGCCTACTTCGAACTGTCCGGCCAGGACGGCATCCTCGACCACCACCTCGAAGTCGACGCCGACGCCTATCTGCCGGTGGACGACGACGGCATCCCGCTGGGACCGCCGGCCGAGGTCCGCGGAACACCGTTCGACCTCACCGCACCCCGGCTCCTCGGGGAACGCCTCGGCGCCGAGGACGCACAGCTGCGCGCCGCGGGCGGCTTCGACCACTGCTGGGTGCTCCGGGACGCCGGCGGCGGCCTGCGACGCGCCGCACGCCTCACCGCCCCGGACGCGGCCAGGGTCCTGGAGGTGTGGACCACGGAGCCCGGCATCCAGGTCTACACCGCCAACCAGCTCGACGGCTCCTTCACCGACGGCACCGGCCGCCGCCACGAACGGCACGGCGCGATCTGCCTGGAGACCCAGCACCTGCCCGACTCACCCAACCGGCCGGACCTGCCCACCACCGTGCTGCGCCCCGGCGAGACCGCGCGCAGCCGCACCGAACTGCGATTCCCGCACCTGCTGAATTAATCGATTGCCCCTCGGAGAGGCGCCCTGCTGTAATTCCGGCACCGAACGACCGAACAGGGAGATGTTCATGCGCCGAGCTTCTGTGTCCACCCAGACAGGAATTCACACCTATCTCGAGGACCCGAAGCTCAGTGCACACATTGAACCTGGGAATTCTGGCGCACGTCGACGCCGGTAAGACGAGCCTGACAGAGCGGCTGCTCCACACCGCCGGAGTCATCGACGCGGTCGGCAGCGTCGACGACGGCAGCACACAGACCGACACCCTCGCCCTGGAGCGGCAGCGCGGCATCACCATCAAATCCGCCGTGGTGTCCTTCACCGTCGCCGGCGTCACGGTCAACCTCATCGACACCCCCGGACACCCCGACTTCATCGCCGAGGTGGAACGGGTCCTAGGCGTGCTCGACGGCGCGGTACTCGTCGTGTCCGCCGTCGAGGGCGTCCAGGCGCAGACCCGGATCCTGATGAGGGCGCTGCGCCGCCTGCGGATCCCCACGCTCGTGTTCGTGAACAAGACCGACCGCGCCGGTGCCCGGTACGAAGGCGTCCTGTCCGACATCGCGCGCCGGCTGTCACCCGCGGTCGTCGCCATGGGCCCGGCCGACGGCCTGGGGACCAGGCGGGCCCGCACCAGACCGTTCACCGCCGCGGACCGGGGCTTCACCACCGCGCTGACCGACCTGCTCACCACGCACGACGACGAACTCCTCGCGGCTTACGTCGAAGGCGCGGCCGGCCTGCCGTACGACCGGCTGCGTGACCGGCTGGCGGTGCAGACCCGGCAGGCGCTGGTGCACCCCGTCTACTTCGGCTCCGCGGCCACCGGCGCGGGCGTGGCCGAACTGACGGCCGGCATCGCCGAGTTCCTGCCGGTGACGGACCAGGACACCGAAGGCCCGGCCTCGGGAGCGGTCTTCAAGGTCGAACGCGGCCCGGCGGGGGAGAAGATCGCGTACGCCCGCATGTTCTCGGGGACGGTACGCACCCGTGAACGCGTCCGGCTGCGGGGCGACGGCGAGAAGGAGGGCCGTGAGGGCAAGATCTCGGCCATCACCGTCTTCGACCAGGGCGCGGATGTCCGCGGGTCCTCGCTCCCCGCCGGCCGGATCGGCAGGCTGCGAGGTCTCCACAGCGTCCGGATCGGGGACAGGATCGGCGGACCGGGAACCGCGCGGCCGGCGCGCGCCCACTTCGCTCCGCCGACCCTGGAGACCGTCGTCACCCCTCGCCGCCGTCAGGACAGGGGAGTGCTGCACATCGCGCTCGGACACCTGGCGGAGCAGGACCCGCTGATCGGCGTACGCACCGACGACCTCCGGCAGGAGGTGTCGCTGTCGCTCTACGGCGAGGTGCAGAAGGAGGTCATCCAGGCGACCCTCGCGGACGAGTACGGCATCGAGGTCGGCTTCCGGGAGACGACGACCATCTGTCTGGAACGGCCGTCCGGGACGGGGGAGGCCGTCGAGTTCATCGACAAAGAGCCGAATCCCTTTCTCGCCACCGTCGGACTCCGGGTGGAGCCCGCCGCTTTCGGCAGCGGAGTGGAATTCCGCCGGGAGGTGGAGCTCGGTTCCATGCCGTACTCCCTGATGCGGGCGGTGGAGGACACCGTGCTGGAAACACTCGGCCAGGGAATTCACGGATGGCAGGTCACCGACTGCACGGTCACCATGACCCACTCCGGATACTGGCCCCGGCAGAGCCACGCGCACGCGGTGTTCGACAAGAGCATGTCCAGCACCGCGGGCGACTTCCGCAACCTGACGCCACTGGTGCTGATGGACGCGCTGAAGCAGGCCGGGACCACGGTCTACGAGCCCATGCACCGCTTCCGTGCCGAGCTCCCGGCCGACGCCCTCGGCCCGCTCGTGCCGGTCCTCGCACGGCTGCGCGCCGTCCCCGGGCCCCCGGAGACGCAGGACGGCGTCTGCACGGTGGAGGGGGTGATCCCCGCCGCACGGGTGCACGAGCTGCAGCAGCTGCTGCCGGGGATGACGCGCGGCGAGGGGGTGCTGGAGTCGGCGTTCGAGGACTACAGGCCGGTCGACGGACCGGTTCCGCGCAGGCCCAGGACCGACCGCGATCCGCTGAACCGCAAGGAGTACCTCCTGCGCACCCTGCGCCGGGTGGACTCCGGCCGGTGAGAGCAGGGCCGGTGTGACGGACGCGTGCCCCCGCGCGTCCGTCACACCCTGGCTCACTTCGGACAGGGGCCCGCCGCACCGGTCTTTCCCGCGGCGGCGTCTTCCCGCCGAGATCGAGGACGTACACCCGCAGATCGCCCCTGCCCGGCGCCGGGACCGCGAGCGTGCCTCGGCCACGAAGCCGGAGCTCCTCGGGCTCCGCGGCGCCTGAGGCGCGGTGCAGCGGTCAGGGGACCTTCTCGCCCGACACCAGCTTCGTCACCAGGCGCTCCAGACGGGTGGCCCTGAGCCCCGGGGTTCTCGCCTTGAGGAGCTGCAGGATCACGAGGTACCGGTCCGTCCTGCCGAGCCGCTCGAAGCGTTCCGCGGCCCGTGGGGCGCCGGCCAGCGCGGCGGCGAGGTCGGCGGGCACGGTGGCCTCCTTCTGCGAGGGGTACGCCGTCTCCCATCGCCCGTCCTCGCGCGCCGCCCGCACCTCGGCGAGTCCTGGCTCCCGCATCCGGTCGGCCGCCGTCAGCGCCTCCACCTTCCGTACGTTGACGAGGGACCACGGGCTGCCGGGCCGGCGGGGCGAGATCCGCTGGAGGTAGTACGTCTCGTCGAGGGACTTCCGCCGGCCGTCGATCCATCCGGAGCAGAGCGCGGCGTCCAGGACCTCGGACGCCGTGACGGAGGTGATGCCCGAGCTCTTCTTCGCGATCTTCAGCCAGAGCTCCGTCCGCTCCCCGTGATGCTCCTCCAGCCAGGCCTCCAGCAGCTCGACCCGTTCGAAGAACAGAGGCTCCGCGCCCGCTTTCCCGGTGGCAGCCTTCCCGTCCTCGGCCACAGCGTTCTCCGTCCGTTCCCGTGATCGCGATGAGGTCATGGAACCGACGCCAGAACCCCTGCAGGACAGTTTCTGTCCTGCAGGCGCGCGCCGGGGTGCCCGGTCATCCGTGAGGCGGCGGGCCCGTGCTCCCCCGGACGACCAGGTGGGTCGGGACCAGGGTGGTGCCCCGCTCCGTCGTCTCGTTACGGATCTGCCGCAGGACGCCGTCCACGCACCGCCGGCCGATCTCGGCGAAGTCCTGGTGGACGGTGGTCAGCGGCGGGAGGAAGGAGGCGGAGTCGGCGATGTCGTCGAAGCCGACGACGCTGACGTCCTCGGGTACGCGTCTGCCCCGTTCCTGGAGGGCGCGCAGGACGCCCAGCGCCATCTGGTCGTTGGCGGCGAAGACCGCGGTGCAGGACGGGTCCGCCGCGAGCGCGAGGCCCGCCTCGTACCCCGAGGCCGCCGACCAGTCGCCGTCCACCGGAGGCGGGACAGGGCGTCCCGCCTCCTCCAGGGCCTGCCGCCAGGCCTGGGCGCGGCGCTGTGCGGCGAACGACTCGGGCGGGCCGGCGACATGCGCCACGCTGCGGTGCCCGAGGTCGAGGAGATGCTGCACGGCTGCCCTGGCGCCCCCGGACTGGTCGGTGTCCACGACGCTGTAGCGGTCGCCCGCGTCGGAGTCGGCCACCACCACATGGGTGTGCGGCGGCAGCGAGATGGCGGCGTCCAGGAGACGGACTTCCATGATCACGATGATTCCGTCCACGACCTGCTCGCCGAGCATGGTCACGGCGCCCCTGACTCCGGTGCTGGTGGGCGTCGCGACGGGCAGCAGGGTGATCGCGTAGCCCTCGTCCGCGGCGGAAGCGGAAATGGCCTCCAGGGTGCGGACGTTGCCCGTTGTGGCCAGGGTGAACAGGATGACGCCCAGCGTGCGGAACTTCCCGCTCTTCAGGGCGCGCGCGGCGCTGTTGGGGCGGTAGTTCAGCTCCTTCATGGCGTTCAGCACGCGTTCGCGGGTCTCCTCGGACACCACCGTGTGCCCGTTGGAGACACGGGAGACCGTCTGCGAGGAGACTCCGGCCAGGCGTGCGACGTCGGCCATCGAGGCCTCCTTGCGGGGTGGCCGGTCCATGGCCTGTTCCTTTCCCTGCACTACGTCCGCCTCCGTCGTGGTCGTGTGAGCCTTTCGCCGTGTGGGCGCGCTGTTCTGGCGCGGGGCCGTCCTCGGCCGCGCGTCGTGAGGGTGTTGCGATCGGGGCCGGCCCTGTCTCTGCTGCGCGTGTGGCTCGTTATCGCGTGCGGACCGAGGGCTCGGACCAACGGCATTTCTACCACTCCGGACGCCCGGCGCCGACACACGGGCACGCGCGGAGGCTGCCGCTCGGGTCGCCGGAGGACCTGCCGGGACCCAACTGGTCTGCGTAGCAGGGAAACCGAGCCTTGACCATGGGGTGAGAGACGTGTAGACATCACTTCACCGATAAATGTTTACGTAAACATCAGTACAGGTGTTCGCGTGGACATCGGCCTCCTCAAGCACAGCGCCTCCACGATGTCCGGTGTCTCCATCCGGCCGGGGCCATGCACAACGCCGGACCAACAGGAGTACCCATGACGGCCGTTACGCCGATCACGACCGGACGCCGCCCACCGGCCAGAAGCTCCCGCAGCCGGCGTGGGCGCGTCGGCTGGATCTTCGTAGGGCCCTTCATGGCCGTGTTCGCCCTGGTGTTCCTCGCCCCGATCGCCTACTCGCTGTATCTGAGCTTCTTCCGGGACCAGCTGGTGGGCGGCACGTCGTTCGTCGGCCTGGACAACTTCCGACGGGCCTTCGAGGACGAACAGTTCTGGGCGGCCGTGGGCCGGGTGACCCTCTTCCTCGCGGTGCAGGTGCCCGTCATGCTCGGCCTCGCCCTGCTCATAGCCCTGGCCCTCGACAGCGGCAGGATCTACGGGAAGAGCTTCTTCCGGATCGCGGTCTTCCTGCCGTACGCCGTACCCGCCGTCGTCGCCACGCTGATGTGGGGCTTCATCTACGGCACCCGCTTCGGGCTGGTGGGGAACATCAACGACGCCTTCGGCGTGTCGCTGCCCGATCCGCTCTCCCCCTCCCTGGTGCTGGCGAGCATCGGCAACATCGTCACCTGGGAGTTCATCGGCTACAACATGCTGATCTTCTACTCCGCGCTCCGCGTCGTCCCCAAGTCCCTCTACGAGGCCGCCGAGATCGACGGAGCGGGACAGTGGCGGATCATCACCGCGGTCAAGATCCCCGCGATCCGCGGTGCGCTGGTGATCGCCACGATCTTCTCGGTGATCGGCAGTTTCCAGCTCTTCAACGAGCCCAGCATCCTGCAGAACCTGGCTCCCAACGCGATCACCACCTACTTCACGCCCAACTTCTACACCTTCACGCTGTCCTTCTCCGGGCGGCAGCAGAACTACGCGGCCACGGTCTCCCTCGTCATGGGAGTCGTCACGATGATCATCGCCTACGCGGTCCAGCTGCGCGGCATGCGAAAGGAGGCGTGAACGATGAGCGCCCCTTCCTTCACCGCCGAACAGACGCCCCGGCGGTCCACCCACCGTGCACAGCCGCCGAGCCGAGCCGGGGGCAGACGCCGTTCCGCCGACCGGCCGCGCCGCAGCGTGCTGCTCACGGTGCTCATGGGCGTGACCGCGCTCTACGCCCTCATGCCGCTGGCCTGGCTCGTCGTCAACGCGACCAAGACGCAGAAGGGCCTCTTCGGCTCCTTCGGGCTCTGGTTCAGCGGCGACTTCGCCCTCTGGGACAACATCTCGCAGACGCTCACCTATGACGACGGCATCTTCGTCCGCTGGTTCCTCAACACCCTGCTGTACGTGGTGGTGGGCGCGGGCGGAGCCACCTTCCTCGCGGTCCTCGGCGGCTACGGCCTGGCCAAGTTCGACTTCGCGGGCAAGCGCGCCGTCTTCGCCACCGTCATCGGCGCGGTCGCCGTGCCCGCCACCGCGCTGGCTGTGCCGACCTTCCTGATGTTCAGCAAGATGGGGCTCACCAACACACCGTGGGCCGTCATCATCCCGTCCCTGATCTCACCGTTCGGGCTCTACCTCATGTGGGTGTTCGCCGCCGAGGCCGTCCCCACCGAGCTCCTGGAAGCGGCCAGGATGGACGGTTCCGGCGAGCTGCGGACGTTCTTCCGCGTCGCGCTCCCGCTGCTGGCGCCGGGCATCGTGACGGTCCTGCTGTTCACCATGGTGCAGACCTGGAACAATTACTTCCTGCCCCTGATCATGATCAAGAATCCGGACTGGTATCCGCTGACCCTGGGCCTGAACGCCTGGAACGAACAGGCGTCCACCGCCGGCGGCCAGCCGGTCTTCAACCTGGTCATCACGGGTTCGCTGCTGACCATCGTGCCGCTGGTCATCGCCTTCCTGCTGCTCCAGCGCTACTGGCAGTCCGGCCTGGCCGCGGGCAGCGTCAAGGGGTGAACGGCACCCGGGCCCCCTCGGCCACCGAATCTCCGCGCTCCGGGACCGGTTCCCCCCGGCCCTCGACCGGCGCGGCGTCCCACCCCTCTCCAGCCCCGCACCCCCGTGCGGACGTTCCACGGTTCGTGCACCACCCTCACCACAACGGAGTGAAGCAATTATGAGAACCATGACCAGACGCGCGATGCGTGGCGTCGGCCTGCTGTGCGCGGCCGCGCTGAGTCTCACCGCGTGCGGGTCCTCCGACGGCGATTCCGCCTCGTCGGACAAGACCGTATCGGGAGGTGAGCTCCGGGCAGCCCTCAAGGAGGGCGGTTCCATCACGGTGTGGGCGTGGGAGCCGACGCTGAAGCAGGTGGTCAGCGACTTCCAGAAGGAGTACCCGAAGGTCAAGGTCAAGCTGGTCAACGCCGGTACGGGCAACGACCAGTACACCGCCCTGCAGAACGCCGTACAGGCAGGCTCCGGAGTGCCGGACGTCGCGCAGGTCGAGTACTACGCAGTCGGACAGTTCGCCCTCGGCGAGTCCCTCGAGGACCTGAGCCGCTACGGCGCCGGGGACTTCAAGGACGACTACTCGCCGGGACCGTGGAACTCCGTCGCCGTCGACGAGGCCGTGTACGCGCTGCCCATGGACTCCGGCCCGATGGCGCTCTTCTACAACAAGAAGGTGCTGGACAAGCACCAGATCGCCGTCCCCACCACCTGGGACGAGTACCTCGAGGCGGCCCGCGCCCTGCACGCCGCGGACCCGAAGGCCTACATAACCAACGACACCGGCGACGCCGGGTTCACGACCAGCATGATCTGGCAGGCCGGCGGGACGCCGTTCAAGAACCGCGACACCGACGTGACGGTCGACCTCGTCGCCGACAAGGGTGTCGTCGCCTTCACCAAGGTCTGGCAGAAGCTCATCGACGAGAAGCTCCTGGCGCCCGTCACCAACTGGAGCGACGAGTGGTACAAGGGCCTGGCGGACGGCACCATCGCCACCCTCTCCACCGGCGCCTGGATGCCCGCCAACTTCGTCTCGGGCGTCGAGTCGGCCTCGGGTGACTGGCGCGCGGCCGCGCTCCCGCAGTGGAAGAAGGGCGAGGAGGTCAGCTCGGAGAACGGCGGCAGCGCCCTCGCGGTGATGAAGGCCGGCAAGAACAAGGACCTGGCGTACGCGTTCAACGAGTACGCCAACCACTCCGAGGGCGTCCAGGCCCGCCTCAAGGGCGGTGCCTTCCCCGCCACCACGGCAGACCTGTCCTCGCCGTCGTTCCTCGACACCTCCTTCCCGTACTTCGGTGGCCAGAAGGCGAACGAGATCTTCGCCCGGTCCGCCAGCCAGGTGCCCGAGGACTGGTCCTACCTGCCTTTCCAGGTGTACGCGAACTCCGTCTTCAACGACTCCGTCGGCAAGGCGTACGTCTCCGACACCACCCTGGCCGACGGTCTGAAGCAGTGGCAGAAGGCCGCCGTCACCTACGGCAACGATCAGGGCTTCAGCGTCAACAAGTGACCTCCGGCCGCTGAACCGGCACGGGGCGGTCGCCCTCCGACGGGCGGCCGCCCCGTGCCGTACCCGCACCTCGCATCCGAAAGGATCTTCATGACCCCCGCCTCCGAGCGCCACTGGCTGCGCCCGACCTCCGACGACCGCCCCGCGCGCTTCGCCTACGGGGCCGACTACAACCCGGAGCAGTGGCCGCGCGAGGTGTGGAAGGAAGACGTCCGGCTGATGCGCGAGGCCGGGGTCACCATCGTCTCCGTCGCCATCTTCTCCTGGGCCCGTCTCCAGCCGGCCGAGGACCGTTGGGACTTCGACTGGCTGGACGAGGTGCTCGACCTGCTGCACAGCAACGGCATCGACGTGGACCTCGCCACCGCCACCGCCTCGCCACCGCCCTGGCTCACCACCCTGCACCCGGAGATCCTGCCGGTCACCCGCACGGGGGAGACCCTCTCCCAGGGCGCGCGGCAGCACTGGCGGCCCACCTCGCCCGTCTTCCGCAGCTACGCCCTGCGGCTGGTGGAGGCCATGGCCACCCGTTACGCGGACCACCCCGCCGTGGTCGCCTGGCACATCTCCAACGAGCTCGGCTGCCACAACATCTACGACTACTCCGACGACGCCGCCCAGGCCTTCCGTGACTGGCTGCGCGCCCGGTACGTCACCCTGGAGGAGCTCAACCGGGCCTGGGCCACCTCCTTCTGGTCGCAGCACTACGGGGACTGGGCGCAGATCCAGCCGCCGCGACTGGCCGCCAGCCACGCCAACCCGACCCAGCAGCTCGACTTCAAGCGCTTCTCTTCGGACGCGCTGAAGGACTACCTCCGGGCCGAACGCGAGATCCTGCGCCGTATCACCCCCGAGATCCCCGCCACCACCAACTTCATGGTGATGAGCGGGACCCAGGGCATGAACTACCCCGACTGGGCCAAGGAGATCGACTTCGTCTCCAACGACCACTACGCCCATCCCGGTCCGCAGCGCCTGGACGAGCTCTCCTTCTCCGCCGCCCTCACACACTCCATCGCCGGGGGCAGGCCCTGGTTCCTGATGGAGCACTCGACGAGCGCGGTCAACTGGCAGCCCGTCAACGTCGCCAAGCGCCAGGGGGAACTCGCCCGCGACTCCCTCGTCCACGTCGCCCACGGGGCCGACGCCGTCTGCTTCTTCCAATGGCGCCAGTCCGCCGCCGGCGCCGAGAAGCACCACTCCGCGATGGTGCCCCACGCCGGCCCGGACAGTGAGCTGTTCCGCTCGGTGACCGCCCTCGGCCGGACGCTGGACTCCCTCACACCGGTCACCGGCTCCGTGCGGGAGCCGGCTCGCGCCGCCCTGGTGTACGACTGGGAATCCTGGTGGGCCGTCGAACGAGACTCCCAGCCGTCCTCCCTGGTGCGCTACCGGCAGGAGGCTCTCGACTGGTACTCGGCCTTCCTGGCCCTGGGCGTCCGCGTGGACGTGGTCACGACCGCGGCCGACCTCACCGGCTACGACTTCGTCGCGGCCCCCCTCCTGCACGTCGTCCCCCGGGAGCTCGCCGGGCGCCTGGACTCCTACGTGCGCGGCGGCGGTCACCTCGCCACCACCTACTACTCGGGTGTCGTCGACGAGAACGACCACGTCCACCTCGGCGGATACCCGGGCGCGCTGCGCGATCTGCTGGGCATCCGCATCGAGGAGTTCGGCCCGTTGCGGGAGGGCGAGGACGTGCGGCTCGACAACGGCCTGACCGGAACGCTGTGGACCGACCGGATCGACCTGACCGACCCCGAGGTCACGGTGGAGGCGCGCTACACGACCGGGGACCAGGCAGGACGCCCCGCCGTCACCCGGCGCGCCCTGGCGGGCGGCGGTTCCGCCGCCTACGTCTCCACCCGGCTGGGCTCCCACGGGCTGCCCGACGTGCTGGGACCCCTGCTGTCCGGCGCCGGAGTGCTCAGCGAGCTTCCCTCCGACGTGCGGGGGCTGGTGGAGCCGACCGTGCGGACCGACGGCACCCACGCGTACTGGTTCCTCGTCAACCGTACGGACGAGCCCGTCGCGTTCGCCCCGGTGACGGGAGAGATCCTGGCCGGGCCCGCGCCGGCCGCCGGCGGAGGCCTGGTCCTTCCGTCACGGGGGGTCGCGGTGCTCAGGGTGGCCGCCGGGACCACGCCGTTCACCGAGGCCGCCGACTGACGGAGAGCGCCCCGCGTGCCCTGTGGGACGGGTCCCACAGGGCACGCGTGTACTCAGCCGGAGGCGGTGAACCGGTGGGTGCCCGACCCCACGGCGAAGACCGCACACCCGTCGTCCAGCCGCAGGAAGTCCGCCTGGCCCCGGTCCGCACTCCGTTCGTCGCTGCCCGGTACCCACACCTCGGCCGTCGTGTTCGCCGGCAGTGTGACGCTGAGGACGAAGCCGTCCGCGTCCTTCTTCCAGCGCGTGGCGACCGGCCCGTACCGTGAGTCGAACCGGCCCTCGGCCCGCGTCACCCCGCCGCCCGGCCGCGGCCGCACGAGGACCTTGCGGAAGCCGGGGGCGCCCGGGGCGATGCCCGCGATGTTCGCGTACATCCACTCACCGACCGAGCCGTACGCGTAGTGGTTGAAGGAGTTCATCCCGGCGTCCTGGAAGGAACCGTCCGGCCGGATCGAGTCCCAGCGCTCCCACATCGTGGTGGCACCACGGTCGATCTGGTAGCCCCAGCTCGGGAACGTCCGCTGGAGCAGCAGCCGGTAGGCGACATCCGTGTGGCCGGTGTCCGTGAGCACCGGAAGGAGCCGAGGGGTGCCGAGGAACCCCGTCGACAGATGCCAGCCCTTCGCCTCGATGAGCGCCACGAGGCGGTCCGCCGCCGGTCCCCGGTCGTTCTCCGTCAGCAGGTCCATGGACAGGGCCAGCACGTAGGCCGTCTGCGTGTCGCCCTTCACCCGGCCGCCGGCGGAGACGTACGCCGCGCGGAACGCGTCGCGCACCCGGCCGAAGAGCGTCCGGTACGGGGCGGGGTCCTTGCCCAGCGCCTCGGCCGTCCGTGCCACGAGGTCGGCACTGTGGGCGAAGTAGGCCGTGGCGATGACGTCCTTGGGTGTCTCGTCCTCGATGTTGAGCCAGTCGCCGAACCCGTCCGCAGGGCGCAGCAGCCCGGTGCTGTGCGCCTCCAGATATTCCAGCCAGTCGGTCATCGAGGACCAGGCCTGCTCCAGCACCCGCACGTCCCCGTACGCCTGGTACAGGGCCCACGGCACGGTCACCCCGGCGTCGCCCCAGCCCGCCGCGCCGTTGCCGACGCCCGGGAGGTCCGGGGCGACATGGGTGAAGGCGCCGTCGGAGGTCTGGGCGTCGCGCAGGTCGTGGAGCCACTTCGTGAGGAAGCGCGCCGACTCCATCGTGTACGCGGCGGTGGGCGCGAACACGTTGATGTCGCCGGTCCAGCCGAGCCGTTCGTCGCGGGCCGGGGTGTCCGTCGGAATGGACAGGAAGTTCCCGCGCTGCCCCCAGGTGATGTTGCGGTGGAGCTGGTCGAGCATGGGGACGTCGGTGGTGAAGTCCATGGTGAACGGCGCCGAGGTGTGGATGACACGGCCCACGATCGCGTCGCGGCCCGGCGTGCCGGGATATCCCGTCACCTCGACGTAGCGGAAGCCGTGGAAGGTGAAGCGGGGCTCGTAGGTCTCCCGGCCACCTCCCTTGAGCGTGTACGTGTCCGTGGCGCGGGCGGTGCGCAGGTTGGCCGTGTAGATCGAGCCGTCCGGGTTCAGCACCTCGGCATGCCGGAGCCGCACCGTGGTGCCGGCCGGCCCGGAGACCGTGAGGCGCGCGGTCCCCACCATGTTCTGGCCGAGGTCGAACACGAAGACACCGGGCTCCGGTTCGGACACCTCACGGGTGGTCAGCTCACGCTCCACACGGCAGGGGCCGTCCACCTCGGCCACGAGCGCCGCGGTCACCCCGTCGACGCTGTCGGCGGCGAGCCAGCCGGCCGCGTCGAAGCCGGCACGTGTCCATCCGGCGGTCTCCAGCCGGGCGTCGTAGTCCTCGCCCGCCATGAGGTCCGCCCCCGTGACCGGCCCCGCCGCGGCGAGCCAGTCGCTCCCCGACACCACGCGCTCGGTCGACCCGTCGGTGTAGGTGACCTCCAGCTGGGCGAGCGCGGCGGGCCGTTCACCGTACTGATGCGGCCCGAACCAGGCGATGTTCCCCGCGTACCACCCGGCCGCGAGCGTGATCCCGAGCGCGTTGCCGCCCCGCGCCAGCAGACCGGTCACGTCGTACGTCTGGTACTGGACGCGCTTGTCGTAGTCCGTCCAGCCCGGGGCGAGCCGGTCTTCACCGACGCGCTCGCCGTTGAGGGACACCTCGTACAGGCCGAGGGCGGTCGAGTAGAGCCTGGCCCGCGCGACCCGCCTGCGGCCCAGCGTGAACTCCCGGCGCAGCTGGGTGGCGGGGGAGTACGCCACCTTCACCTCGCCCCAGGGACCGGAGCCCCAGCGGGCGAGGGCCTTGGCGGCGGGCCAGGCGGTGTCGTCGTAGCCGGGGGAGTGCCAGTCTCCCGACGGTTCCTTGTCGGTGGCCCGCCACCCCGCGTCGGTGACGGACGTGACCACGCCGTCGGCGGTGGTCAGTTCCAGCACTCCGAGCAGCCCGGCAGGGCCGCTGACCGCGTTCGTCGCCGACACGGCGATCACCTGGGCCCCGGGGGCGAGATGGTCCGACACATCGACGAGGACAGGACGCTTCCAGTTCTCGGCGGGGCCGTCGGCCTCCGTGTGCGCCACCTCCACGCCGTTGACCCTGGCGGTGAACCCGTCGTCGGCGCTCATGACCAGCCGGGCGCGGGTGACGCCCTCCGGAATCTCCACCCGGCCGCGGAACCACCGTGTGGCGGCGGGCGCCTCGACGGCGGGATCCCCTTCCGGGAACCATATCCACGAGGCGTCGTCCAGAGCGGGCGTGCCGGTCAGTGCCTCGGGTGCGGCGATCCACCCGGCCGACCAGTCCGAGGCCTCCATGAGACCGGTCTCCCACCAGGACGGCTCGCTCCACGCGGAGGCCCGGCCGTCCGCGTCCCAGATCCGCACGGACCAGAAGTAGCGCGTGCGGGACGCCGGCTCGGGGCCCGCGTACGGGACCAGCATGGACTGCGCGGACTCGACCCTGCCGCTGTCCCAGACGTCGGGCTTCCCCAGACGGTCGGGGGCGGTGGCCACGCGCACCTGGTAGGCGGTCTGGCTCCGGCCCGGGCTGTCCGACGCGACCGGCCAGCTCAGTCGTGGACGCGGGGTGTCCAGGCCCAGCGGATTGCGTACGTACTCGACGGTCGGCTCGGTGACGCGAGCCCGGCCGCCCGCCCCGGCCCGCGCGGGGCCCGACGCACCGGCGGGAGGTGCGGACACCGCGGCGAGCGCGGCGGTGGCGGCGGTGGTGCTGAGCAGTCGTCTTCTGCTGATCACAACGCGGCTCCGTAACGATGCAGTGGTGAATCGTTTCAGTTTCGGTGAAGCTAGGGTTTTGACCGCTCACTGTCAAGAGTTCTTTCGCGATAATGCCATTTCTGGATTGATAGTTGTATGCCTGCCGCCTGGGGCATTGACGCCCTCCTGGGCCGGGTCTATCTTCGCTCGCAAGGAGGAGTTGAAACCTTTCATGCGATGCGCCGAATGGGCCTGCCCCGGCGCCGATCGTTGCGCTGTCCGGCTGACGCGGCTCAGGCTCGCCGGAGATGTGGACGAAAGGTCAGGTGTTCGCACTTCGCGGACCTGACAGGTCCGCGATCCGCTCCTCCACCTCAAGGGAGAACGCATGCGCCTGCGCGCCCGCTGGGCACCAGCCGCTCTACTGCTGATCGCCCCCCTGATCGGCACCACCACGGCCACGGCGGACACCGGCGAGACTCTCGTGCCGGTGCAGAGGTCGGCCCGGGCCGTCCCCGGTCAGTACATCGTCACCGTCTCACCCGAGCAGAAGCCGGCCGCCATGGCCGAGCAGATCGGGGTCAGCACCCTCTTCACGTACAGCAAGGTCCTGCACGGGTTCGCTGCCTCGCTGACGCCCGCGCAGCTCGAGAAGGTGCGCGGCGCGACGGGCGTCCAGGCGGTCGAGGAGAACAGCGAGGCCTCCGTCTCGCCGCCCGCCGCCGGGGCGGCCGGGAAGCGGGCCGTCGCCGGGAGCTGGGGCCAGGACCGCATCGACCAGCGGAACCTGCCGCTGGACGGCACGTACGACGTGGACGGCACGGGTCAGGGCGTGACCGCGTACATCCTCGACACCGGCATCGAATCCGCCCACAGCGAGTTCGGCGGCCGGGTGGGTGCCGGGTACGACGCGATCGGTGACGGCCGCAACGGTGAGGACTGCAACGGCCACGGCACGCACGTGGCCGGGACCGTGGCCGGTACGACGTACGGGGTCGCGCCCGCGGCCTCCCTCGTGCCGGTGCGGGTGCTCAACTGCGAAGGCTCGGGTACGTGGGCCGGGATCATCGCCGGCCTCGACTGGATCGCCCAGAACGCCGAGCAGCCGGCCGTCGTGAACGCCTCCCTCGGCGGACCCGCGTCGTCGGCCGTCGACGACGCGTTCGACGCACTCGCGGCGGAGGGCACCCTGCCGGTGGTCGCGGCGGGCAACGAGAACCAGGACGCCTGTGACGTCTCCCCGGCGCGCGCCGACGGCGTACTCGCCGTGGGGGCCAGTGACGACCAGGACCGGCAGGCGACGTTCAGCAACTGGGGTACCTGTGTGTGGCTGTACGCCCCGGGCGTGGACATCGTGTCCGCGAACCTCGGCGGCGGCTCCACGACCCTGAGCGGAACGTCCATGGCCAGTCCGCACGTCGCCGGTGCCGCCGCACTCTACAAGGAGCAGCACCCCGACGCGGCGCCGCAGGAGGTCTCCGACTGGCTCGCCGCGGAGGCGACCCCTGACGTCCTGACCGGCCTGGGTGCCGGCTCGCCCGACCGGCTCCTCCACGTCGGCGGTCTCTGACTCCCGGCCGGCTCCACCGAGCGGGGTCCGCGTCCTGCGGGCCCCGCTTTTCGCTGTGCCGTGGAACAGGCACTTTCGGTCAGCTTGCAGTTTTACGCAAAAAGCTTACGTTGATTGAGGGTGCGTCAGGGGGTGGGCGAACTGCGATGCCGCCCTCCTGAAATGCGCCTCATCGAAAGGCGCTTGCGCGTCTCCCCGTAACGCCCCGCCGTGCTCCGGTTTCTGTCGCAACCGTGGACGCTCTCGCATTTCTCTGCAACTCTCTGACCGCCAAGCGCAAAACTCAGCTCGGCGTGTGCAGAAACAACTGCCGCAGAGCTGTGCCGACAGAGCCGCACTCTCGGCGTGTCCCGCGCCGAGGCTGGAGATCGGGGACTTATGAGAGCCCAACGCTGGAGGTGGCGGACGCTTTCCGCCATGGTCGCCACCAGTCTTCTGATGATCGGATGGCCGTCGCTCACCGCCGCGGCGGCCGACGGCCCCAACATCGCCGCAGGCCGGACCGCGGCGGCGAGCAGTGCCGGCGGCGAGTACGTCGCCAGGAACGTGACGGACGGCGACCGGTCGACGTACTGGGAGGGCGCCGGAGGCACCCTGCCCCAGTGGGTGCAGACCGACCTCGGCTCGGCCGCCAGGGTCGACGAGGTGACCCTTAAGCTCCCCGCCGGCTGGGAGAGCAGACAGCAGACCCTCTCGCTCCAGGGAAGCGCCGACGGCACCAGCTTCTCGACACTGAAGAGCTCGGCGGCGTACACCTTCGGTCCCGGCACCTCCAACGAGGTGAAGATCTCGTTCCCGGCCACGCAGGCCCGCTTCGTGCGGGTGAACGTCACGGCCAACACGGGGTGGCGGAACGCGCAGCTGTCCGAGCTGGAGGTCAGGGCCGCAGGAGAGTCCTCGGCCGATCTCGCCGCGGGCAGGACGCTCAGGGCGAGCAGCCACACCGAGACGTATGTGGCCTCCAACGGCAACGACGGCAACCGGGCCAGCTACTGGGAGAGCAGGAACAACGAGCTCCCGCAGTGGATCCAGGCCGACCTGGGTTCCTCGGTCCGGGTGGAGAGGGTCGTGCTCCGGCTGCCCGACGGCTGGGAGCAGCGGACCCAGACGCTGAAGATCCAGGGCAGCCCCGACGGCACGGACTTCAGCGACCTGACCGCGTCCAAGGCGTACACCTTCAACGCCGCGGGCGGGCAGTCGGCGACGATCTCCTTCGACGCGACCACGACCCGATACGTGCGGGTGCTCGTCACCGCCAACTCCGTCCAGCCGGCCGCCCAGCTCTCCGAACTCGAGGTCTACGGCCCGGCCTCCGGTGACACGCAGGCGCCCACCGCGCCGTCCGGTCTGGCCTTCACGGAACCGTCGACCGGGCAGATCAAGCTGACCTGGACGGCCTCCTCGGACAACACCGGCGTCACGGGCTACGACGTCTACGCCGACAACACGCTGCTGACCGGCGTGGCGGGCGGCGTCACCACCTTCACCGACACCCGCCCGGCGAGCGAGACCGTCTCGTACTACGTCCGGGCCAAGGACGCGGCGGGTAACCAGTCGGGCAACAGCAACACCGTCACCCGCACCGGCGACTCCGGGGACACGCAGGCGCCCACCGCGCCGTCCGGTCTGGCCTTCACGGAACCGTCGACCGGGCAGATCAAGCTGACCTGGACTGCCTCCTCGGACAACAAGGGCGTCACGGGCTACGACGTCTATGCCAACAACGTGCTCCGCAGGAGCGTGGCCGGGGACGTCACCACGTACACCGACACCCAGTCCGCCGCCACGACCGTCAGCTACGTCGTGCGGGCCAAGGACGCCGCGGGCAACGCCTCCGGCGCCAGCAACACCGTGACGCGCAACGGATCCACGAGTGCCGCTTCCAACCTCGCCGTCTCGAAGCCGATCACCGCGTCCTCGGTGGTCCACACGTTCGTCGCGGCCAATGCCAACGACAACTCCCTCAGCACGTACTGGGAGGGCGCGGGCGGTAGCTACCCCAACACGCTGACGGTCAAGCTGGGTGCCGACGCGGACACGGAGAGCGTCGTCGTCAAGCTGAACCCCGACAGCAGCTGGGGAGCGCGCACCCAGAACATCCAGGTACTCGGACGGGAGCAGGACGCCGCCTCCTTCGCGAGCCTGGCCGCCGCCAAGGACTACGCGTTCAGCCCGGCGACGGGCAACACAGTGACGATCCCGGTCACCGCCCGGGTGGCCGACGTCCAGCTGAAGTTCACCTCCAACACCGGATCCGGCGCAGGTCAGGTCGCCGAGTTCCAGGTACTGGGCGCTCCGGCCCCCAACCCGGACCTGCAGGTCACGACGGTCGCCGCCTCGCCCTCGGCCCCCGTGGAATCGGACGCCATCACTCTGTCGGCCACCGTCCGCAACTCCGGTGCGGTCGCCTCTCCCGCCGGGAAGCTGGACTTCGAGCTCGGCGGATCCAAGGTCGCCACCGCTTCGGTGGGTGCCCTTGCCGCAGGCGCATCCGCCCAGGTCACCGCGTCCGTCGGGGCCCGCGACGCCGGCAGTTACACGCTCGGGGCGGTCGTCGACCCGGCAGGCGAGATCATCGAGCAGAACGAGACGAACAACCGCTTCACCAGCGGCACCCCGCTGGTGGTGAAGCCGGTGTCCAGCTCCGACCTCGTGGCGAGCGCGGTCACGACCTCCCCGTCGGGCCCCTCGGCCGGCGACACGGTCACCTTCTCCGTCGCCGTGAAGAACCAGGGCTCCGTGGCGTCCGCGAGCGGCAGCCACGGGATCACCCTCAGCCTGATCGACTCCAAGGGGGCGACGGTCAAGACCCTCACCGGTGCGCACAACGGCGCCGTCGCCGCGGGTTCCACGACGTCACCGGTCTCCCTGGGCACCTGGACGGCTGCCAACGGCTCGTACACGGTCAAGGTGGTGCTCGCCGACGACGCCAACGAACTGCCGGTGAAGCGCGCGAACAACACCAGCACCGAATCGCTCTTCGTCGGGCGCGGCGCCAACATGCCGTACGACATGTATGAGGCGGAGGACGGTGTCACCGGGGGCGGGGCCAAGGTCGTCGGCCCCAACAGGACCGTCGGTGACATCGCGGGCGAGGCGTCCGGCCGCAAGGCCGTGACGCTCGACAGCACCGGAAACTACGTCGAGTTCACGACGCGGGCGACCACCAACACCCTGGTCACCCGGTTCTCCGTCCCGGACTCCGCGGGCGGCGGCGGCATCGACTCGAAGCTGAACGTCTACGTGGACGGCACCTTCCTCAAGGCGATCGACCTCACCTCGAAGTACGCCTGGCTGTACGGGAACGAGACCGGACCGGGCAACGACCCCGGCTCCGGCGCGCCCCGGCACATCTACGACGAGGCGAACGTCATGCTGGGGAAGACCGTCCCGGCGGGCAGCAGGATCCGGCTGCAGAAGGACGCGGCCAACACCAGCACGTACGCGATCGACTTCGTCAGCCTGGAGCAGGTCGCGCAGAAGGCGAACCCTGATCCCGCCCGGTACGCCGTCCCCGCGGGCTTCACCCACCAGGACGTGCAGAACGCCCTGGACAAGGTCCGGATGGACACCACCGGAACCCTGGTGGGCGTCTACCTCCCGGCCGGTGACTACTCCACCTCGAGCAAGTTCCAGGTCTACGGCAAGGCCGTGAAGGTGGCAGGCGCCGGGCCCTGGTTCACCCGGTTCCACGCCCCGTCCACCCAGGACAACACCGACATCGGATTCCGTGCGGAGGCGAGTGCGAAGGGTTCGTCGTTCTCCGACTTCGCGTACTTCGGCAACTACACGTCCCGGATCGACGGGCCGGGCAAGGTGTTCGACTTCTCCAACGTCTCGGACATCGTGATCGACAACATCTGGAACGAACACATGGTGTGCCTCTACTGGGGGGCCAACACCGACAACGTCACCATCAAGAACTCCCGGATCCGCAACATGTTCGCCGACGGAATCAACATGACCAACGGCTCCACGGACAACCACGTCACGAACAACGAGGCGCGGGCCACCGGGGACGACAGCTTCGCGCTGTTCTCGGCGATCGACGCCGGCGGCGCGGACATGAAGAACAACGTGTACGAGAACCTGACGTCGATCCTCACGTGGCGGGCGGCGGGAGTGGCCGTGTACGGGGGCTACGACAACACCTTCCGCAACATCCACATCGCCGACACCCTGGTGTACTCCGGGATCACCGTGAGTTCACTGGACTTCGGCTACCCGATGAACGGGTTCGGGACCGGCCCCACGGCGATCGAGAACGTCTCGGTCGTGCGGGCCGGCGGTCACTTCTGGGGGACGCAGACCTTCCCCGGGATCTGGCTGTTCTCGGCCTCCAAGGTCTTCCAGGGCATACGGATCTCGAACGTGGACATCGTCGACCCGACGTACAGCGGGATCATGTTCCAGACGAACTACGTGGGAGGCCAGCCGCAGTTCCCCATCAAGGACACCGTGCTCACCGACATCACGATCTCGGGCGCGCGCAAGAGCGGTGACGCGTTCGACGCGAAGTCCGGCTTCGGTCTGTGGGCCAACGAGATGCCGGAGGCGGGGCAGGGACCTGCCGTCGGTGAGGTCACCTTCAACGGGCTGAAGTTCAGCGGCAACGCCCAGGACGTGAAGAACACCACCTCCACGTTCAAGATCAATATCAACCCGTAAGGCGGTTTGAAGCGGGCGGGGCGTTCCCCGGGTTCCGGAAACGGCCCCCGGGAGACGCCCCGCAGCCGCGTAACGTCTTGCAGCCATAAGTCCGTCTCTTGCGGACTGCGGCTCGCGGATCACCGTCGGACGGTCCCTGACGGGTCGTTACGCCGCAGGTCGGCCGAGCCGCGTCCTGTGCCCGGCTCGTCCGGGTTGGGCCGCACAGGAGTGCTCCATCGAGGCGCCGGGATGCTGTTGCCCGGCGCCTCATCACATGCGGAGCGCTGTCAAACATTTACGAAAACTGCGCGAGATATTGCGCTCACTTGTCGCCGGTGGTTGAGTATGCCGCGCCCCGGCAGACAGTCGGCCGAGGCCTTCCGTGCTCATGCCCGAAGGGGACCACCGATGAGAAGTGCTGGGTTTCGCCGTACCCGCCGTGCCTCCGCGGCCGCCGTCGTCACCGCGCTCGCCCTGACCGCCCTTGCCTCCTGCGGCACGAGCAGCAGCGGCGACGGGAACGACGACTCCGGCAGCGGCTCCTCCTATCCGACCGCGCCGCTCGACCCGAAGGCCGAGGTGACGCTGTCGATCGACTGTATGCCGCCGGCCGCGAAGGCCGCGGAACTGCGCGAGTGGAACGAGGACGTCAAGACGTTCAACAAGAAGTACCCGAACGTCAGGATCAACGGAAAGTCGACGCCCGGCCAGTGCCTGGAGCCGCCGCGCTTCACGGCCATGCTCAAGGGCAAGTCGCAACCTGACGTGTTCTACGCGTACTTCACCGACCTCCAGCAGGTGCTGGACAACGACGGCGCCGAGGACATCTCCGCGTACGTCAACGACACGTCCGTCCCGGCGCTCAAGGACATCCAGCCCCAGGTGCTCGACGTGGCCCGCAAGGACGGCAAGCTCTACGCGCTGCCGACCAGCAACTACACCATGGGCCTCATGATCAACCGGAAGCTGTTCACACAGGCCGGTCTGGACCCCGACACCCCGCCGGCGACCTGGGACGAGGTCCGCGCCGCGAGCAGGAAGATCGCGGCACTGGGCAACGGCATCGCCGGATTCGGCGAGTACAGCGCCGGCAACAACGGCGGCTGGCACTTCACCGCCACGCAGTACGGCCTGGGTGGCGACGTCGTGGACGCGAGCGGCAAGAAGGCCGCGTTCAACGACGACAAGGGCAAGCAGGTCCTCCAGCAGCTGCACGACATGCGCTGGGAGGACGACAGCATGGGCAAGACCCAGCTTCTGAAGTGGGGTGATCTGCAGAAGCAGATAGCCACCGACAAGCTCGGCATGTTCCTCGCCGCGCCCGACGACATCACGTACATGGTGCAGCAGCTCGGCGCGGAGTACGAGAACTTCGGCATGGGCCCGATCCCCGGTGCCGAGGGCACGCTCTTCGGCGGGAACAACTACATGATCAAGAAGGGCAGTTCGCCCGACAAGATCAAGGCCGCCGTCGCCTGGCTGAACTTCCAGAACCTCACGCCGAAGAAGGGGCAGTTCGACTGGGGCCGCAGGAAGGCCGACAACCTCCCCGTCGGGCTTCCGCAGCCCAACTTCTTCCTCGGCGAGAGCAAGACGACGGACGACGCCGAACGTGTCGCCAACGCCACGATGCCCGTCGAGAACTTCAAGGCCTTCATGGACAAGCCCGTCCAGGGCAAGGCCGAGCCGCCGAAGGCCCAGGAGATCTACAAGATCCTCGACAACGCGATGTCCGCGGTCCTGACCAACAAGGACGCCGACATCGACAAGCTGCTCGACACCGCCGAGCAGCAGGTCAACCAGGTCCTGGCCAACCAGTAGCGGACGTACGGAGGCCGGGCCGGGCGGGCCCGGCCCCGCATCCGGACCGTCCGTCTGCGAGCGACTGCACCGGCACCGAGGAGAGACCATGTCGGCCCCCACCCTGTCCACCGGGAAGGCGAGCGCACCGCCCCCCGGGCACCACCACCAGAGCCCCAGCGGGCCGGACTCCGCCCGCGAGGAGTTCCTGCGCGCCCTGCGCCGCAACATCTCGGCGCACGGCTTCCTGATCGGAGCCGTCCTCTGCTTCTCCTTCTTCTCCTGGTATCCGATGGTCAGGGAATTCCTCCTCGCCTTCCAGAAGACCGAGGACGGCACGACGACCTGGGCCGGCTGGTCCAATCTGACCTACGTCTTCAACGACCCCGCGTTCTGGCAGGCGTGGCGCAACACCCTGCTCTTCACCGTGCTGGCGCTCCTGCTGGGCTTCGCGGTCCCGTTCGTCGTCGCCGTCGTGCTCAACGAATTCCGGCACGCGCAGGGCTATCTCCGCCTGCTGGTCTACCTGCCCGTCATGCTGCCGCCGGTCGCCTCCGTGCTGCTCTTCAAGTACTTCTACGACCCCGGCTACGGACTCTTCAACCGCATCCTGGAGTTCCTCCATCTGCCCGCCCAGCAATGGCTCCAGGACCCCGACACCGCCATGCTCTCCGTCGTCATCGCGTCGACCTGGATGAACATGGGCGGGGCCACGCTGATCTACCTCGCCGCGCTCCAGGGCATCCCGGGCGAGCTCTACGAGGCGGCCGAGCTCGACGGCGCGGGACTCCTGCGCAAGATCTGGCACGTCACCATCCCGCAGACCCGGCTGATCCTGTCGCTCCTGCTGCTCATGCAGATCATCGCGACGATGCAGGTCTTCACCGAACCGTTCCTGCTCACCAACGGCGCCGGCCCCGAGGGCTCCACCACGACCGTCGTCTACCTCATCTACCAATACGCCTTCAACTTCAACAACTACGGCGGAGCGGCGGCCCTCGGCCTCCTCCTGCTCGTCGTCCTCGCGGGCTTCTCCGCGGTGTACGTACGCCTCAGCCGCAGCAGCGAAGACTAGACGGGAGCACGACGATGGCATCGAACACGCTTGTCTCCCGGCGCGGACCCGGCGGTCCCGGCAGCCGTAAGGCCCGTCGCCGGGACGCGGACCAGGGCCGCCAGCGGACCCTGATCTCACCGGCCCAGCTCGGCCGGCCCCGGGGGAAGGCGGTCTACTGGATCGTCTTCGCCCTGGTCGCGGCGGCCTTCACCCTCGCGTTCCTCGGCCCGCTGTACTGGATGGTCACCGGCGGCCTCAAGACCACCCAGGAAGTCGTCCAGAGCCCGCCCACCGCCTTCCCCTCCTCGGTCCACACGGAGAACTACTCCCAGGCGTGGAACGTGATGGACCTGGCCCGACTGCTCTTCAACACGCTCTACTACGCCTTCGGGGCACTCGCCTTCCAGCTGGTCCTCGACGTGGCCGCCGCCTACTCGCTCTCCAAGCTGCGTCCGATCTTCGGCAAGGTCATCCTCGGCATGATGCTCGCCACCCTGATGATCCCGGCGACCGTCCTGGTCGTACCGCAGTACCTCACGGTCCTCGACGTACCGATCTTCGAGCGCAACCTGCTCAACTCGCCGTGGGCGATCTGGCTGCCGTCGGTCACCAACGCCTTCAACATCTTCCTGCTGAAGCGGTTCTTCGACTCCATCCCCGGCGAACTCCTCGACGCGGCAGCCATCGACGGCGCGTCGCCCCTGCGCACGCTGCGCTCCATCATCCTGCCGATCTCCCGGCCGATCCTCGGCGTCGTCTCCATCTTCGCGGTCGTCGGAGTCTGGAAGGACTTCCTCTGGCCCATGCTCACCCTGCCCGACCCGGGAAAGCAGACCCTCAACGTCGGCATCTACTCGCTGTCCAACGGCGTGCCGACGAACGTCCTCATCGCCGCGCTCACCATCGCGTCCGTCCCGACGCTGCTCATCTTCCTGCTCTTCCAGCGCAACATCATGAGCGGCCTCACCGCGGGCGGCCTGAAGGGCTGACGACGCCCCTCCGAACCACCGCCTCCCACCAGCACTCCGCCGCCGGCCCTGCCATCGCACGCCCCGCTCACGGGCCGGGGGCGGAGTACCTCCTGCCCGAAAGGAACGCCACGTGGCAGCCAACCCTCCGACCGAGGCCACCGCACCGTGGTGGCGCGACGCCGCCATCTACCAGATCTACGTACGCAGCTTCGCCGACGGCGACGGAGACGGCACCGGCGATCTCGCGGGAGTACGGGCCAGGCTGCCCTACCTGGTCGAACTGGGCGTCGACGCGCTGTGGTTCACCCCCTGGTACCTCTCCCCGCTCGCCGACGGCGGCTACGACGTCGCCGACTACCGCGCCATCGACCCCGCCTTCGGCCATCTCGCCGAGGCGGAGAAGCTGATCGCCGAGGCCCGTGAGCTGGGCATCCGCACCATCATCGACATCGTCCCCAACCACGTCTCCGACCGGCACAGCTGGTTCCAGGCGGCACTGGCCGCCGCCCCGGGCAGCCCCGAGCGCGAGCTCTTCCACTTCCGGGAGGGACGCGGCGCCCAGGGGGAGATCCCGCCCAACGACTGGGTCTCCGAATTCGGCGGCACCCCCTGGACCAGGGTCGGGGACGGTCAGTGGTACCTGCACCTGTTCGCCCCGGGACAGCCGGACCTCAACTGGGCGCACCCCGCGGTCCGCCAGGAGCACGAGGACGTCCTGCGCTTCTGGTTCGACCGGGGCGTCGCCGGTGTGCGCATCGACTCGGCGGCCCTGCTCGCCAAGGACCCCGCCCTGCCCGACTTCGTCAAGGACACCGACCCCCACCCGTACGTCGACCGCGACGAACTCCACGACATCTACCGCTCATGGCGTGCCATCGCCGACGGGTACGACGGCATCTTCGTCGGCGAGGTCTGGCTCCCCGACTCCGAGCGCTTCGCCCGCTATCTCCGCCCCGACGAGCTGCACACCGCGTTCAACTTCAACTTCCTGGCCTGTCCCTGGGACGCCGGGCTGCTGCGCTCCGCGATCGACGACACGCTCGCCGAGCACGCCCCGGTGGGAGCCCCCGCCACCTGGGTGCTGTGCAACCACGACGTGACCCGCACGGTCACCCGCTACGGCCGCGAGGCCACCGGCTTCGACTTCGCGGCGAAGGTCTTCGGCACCCCCACCGACCTGGAGCTCGGCACCCGCAGGGCACGGGCGGCCGCCCTCCTCTCCCTGGCGCTGCCGGGGGCCGTCTACCTCTACCAGGGCGAGGAGCTCGGACTGCCCGAGGCCGACATCCCCCGCGAGCGGATCCAGGACCCCATGCACCTGCGTTCCGGCGGTATCGACCCGGGACGGGACGGCTGCCGGGTCCCCCTGCCGTGGTCCGCCGAGGAGCCGTACGCGGGCTTCGGGTCCACGGCCGAACCCTGGCTCCCGCAGCCGGCGGACTGGCCGTCGTACGCAGCCGAAGGGCAGAGCACCGACCCCGGCTCCATGCTCACCCTCTACCGGGAGGCGCTGCGACTGCGCCGCGTCGAACCGGGCTTCGCCGCCGCCCCCGGTGAGACGGCCGACGGCAGACTGAACTGGCTGCCCTCGTCACCGGGCGTCCTCGTTTTCATGCGGACCCACGGCCTGATCTGCGTCGTCAATCTCTCGGGGAGCCCCGTGCCGCTGCCCGACCACGACGAGACGCTACTGACCAGCGGCCCTCTGGACCCCTCCGGCCTGCTGCCGGCCGATACGGCGGCCTGGCTGCGCCGGACGCGATAGCGGGGGAGCGGGGGCTGCGGCACAGTGGTCGTATGGATGATCTCAACGCTCTCGCCGACGAGCACCTGGCCGCAGCCCGCGCCAACGCGCACGGGCGCAGCGCGCACCTGCTGCTGCGCCAGGAACCCCTGCGGCAGACGGTGATCGCGCTCACCGAGGGGTCCGCCCTCGACGAGCACAACGCGCCTCCCGCCGCGTCACTCCAGGTGCTGCGCGGTGCGGTCCGGCTCACCGCGGGATCCGGGGACGTGGACCTCGCGGCGGGCCGGCTGCACCCCATCCCCCAGGAGCGGCACGGACTGCTGGCCCTGGAGGACGCGGTGGTGCTGCTCACCGCCGTCAACGACTGAGCCACGCCCGGAGTACATCCCCGGGGCCGAGGCATGAGAGAAAGGGAGCAGCCGGGCCGCCGTGAGGCGTCCCGGCCATCCGCCTTTCCCACGTCCCCCGGAGTAACCGCGTGCCCAGCAGGACCGACGGCCCAGTCGCGGAACGAACCGCACCCCCGGCAGGGCGCACCGCGCGGAGGCACTGGCGCACCGCTCTGCGCCGGACCCCCGTATCGCTGTGGAACGACGACCTCTCCGACTGGGCGGCCGCCCTCACCTACTACGCCATCCTGGCGCTGCTGCCGGCCCTCCTCGTCACCGTCTCCGTCATCGGCCTGGCCAACCCCGGCGCCACCAACGCCCTGATCGCCGACATCACGGCCTTCGCGCCGGCCGAGTCCGGAGCGGCCCTGCGCCGGCCCCTGGAGGCGGCCACCCAGGAACGCACCGCCGTCTGGCTGCTCGTCGCCACCGGCAGCGTGAGCGCCGTGTGGTCCGCGTCCAGCTATCTGGCGGTCTTCCGCAGGGCGATGCACGCCATGCACCGGGTGAAGGACACCAGGCCGCCGCTGCGCCAGGCGCACATCATCGTGGTCTCGGCCGTCGGGCTGCTCGTCCTGCTGATGGCCAGCGCCTTCGTCCTCGTGCTCACCGGACCTCTGGCGCGCTGGCTCGGACGCCGGGCGGGTCTGGCGCAGGCCGGTGAGGCACTGTGGGAGGGTCTGAAATGGCCCGTCCTGCTCTGTCTGGTCGCCTGCCTCATCCTGGTCCTCTTCAGCACGGGTCCGCGCTCCGCGCGAAGTGTGCGGCTGGCGCTTCCCGGTGGGGTGCTCGCGGCCCTCCTGTGGTTGATCGCCTCTGCCGGCTTCGCGCTCTACGCGACCCACATCGCCAGCTACAGCCGGTTGTACGGCTCACTGGCAGGCCTGGTGGTCTTCCTGATCTGGATCTGGTTCACCAACCTGGCGCTCCTGACCGGCGCCCAGTTCAACGTCGAACTCGCCCGCACGGACGGCGAGGAGCGTGAGGTGCCCTGATGCGCCTCCGGGCCTTGTGGGAGCGCTCCCAGGAGTGAAGGATGGGGCGATGACCGCGACCGCGCACGTACGCCCCTATCGCCCCGCCGACCGGGAGGCCCTGGCGGACATCTGTGTCCGCACGGCCGACAACGGCGGGGACAGCACGCACCTCTATCCGGATCCGGGGCTGATGCCCGCACTGTTCGCCGAGCCCTACGCCCACCTGGAACCGGAGCTGACCTTCGTCCTGGACGACGGCTCCGGGCGCGCGGTCGGATACGTCCTGGGGACCGCGGACACGCGGTGGTTCGCCGGTGCCTTCCGGGAGGTCTGGCTCCCCCTGGTGACGGACCGTTTCCCCGAGCCGGAGGGTGAACCCGAGACGCTCACCGACGCGATGACGGCCCTCCTGTACCGCCCGGAGCGCATGATCCTTCCGGAGCTGGCCGGACACCCCGCGCACCTGCACATCGACCTGTTGCCGCCGTGGCGGCGCAGGGGGTACGGCAGGGAGCTGATGGGCGCCTTCCTGGGTGCGCTGCACCGGAAGGGGGTCCGGGCCGCCCATCTGTCCATGCTCACGGCGAACACCTCTGCCAGGGCGTTCTACGACCGGCTCGGATTCCAGGTGATCGACGTACCCGACCCCGGGCCGCTCACCTATCTGGGGCGCAGCACGGAGGGTGTGGAGCCGACGGGCTGGGCAGGTAGTGGGTGGCGAGCCCGGGAGAGGGCCCGGGCCGCCGGTTCGGAAGGGTGAGTCGTATGACGCAGCAGAACGCGTGGAGTTTCGCGGACGACCGGGACCGGCTGGTGGTGGCGGACCGACGGCCGTCCCGGGTGCTCGCGTACGTCCAGGCGGGAGCGACGCTGTGGGACCACGGGATACGCCCGGAGGGGATCTTCGGCTCCGGGCACGACGGGGCGGAGCCCGACCGGGCGAAGACCGGAACGCTCCCGCTGGATTCAGTGGACTACCGGGGCGCGGGTGACGACCTGGACGTCGACACGCTGTTACGCGGCAGGCCCGACCTGGTCGTCGCCGTCAGCTACGGCCACGGCCAGCTCTACGGACTGGACGCGGACACCGCCAAGCACCTGGAGGAGCGCGTCCCGGTCGTCGTGATCGACGTGGGCCAGGCGCGCACCCTGGACCGGGTCGCCGAGCGGTTCGCCGCACTCGCGCGCTCGCTCGGAGGTGCCTCCGGCCCCGATGCCGCGGACGAACTGCACGCTGCCCGCGAGCGGCTCCGCGCGGCTGCCCGCAACCCCGCCGCCCCCAGGGTGGTGGCCCTTTCACCCGCGGGTCCGGAGCAGGCGTATGTCGCCCGTCCCCAGATGTGGCCCGAACTGCGGGTGCTGGCCGAGCTCGGGGTCGGCCTGGTGTCCCCGCCGGCGGGAGCCGGGGTCAACTGGGCCACCGTCGACTGGGCGGAGGCCGCGGCCCTGGAGCCCGCCATCGTCCTGACGGACATCCGGTCCAACGCGGTCCCGCTCGACGAGATCACCGCCCCCGCCTGGGAAGCCGCCGGGCGCGGCGCGCGGACCGTGCCGTGGAACCCCGAACCGCTGTGCAGTCCACAGGCTCACGCGCGTTTCCTCGAGCTCGTCGCGGAGGCGGTGGAGGGGGCGTCAGGAGGCTGAGCAAGTTTCCCAAAAATATTCTGCAAAAACTATTTGGCAAAAGCTGGACGCGCTTTAGGCTGCCGCCATGGACAGCGACGCGACGCACCGTGTGCTCGATCCCGAGCGGGACCCGGCGGCCCTGAAGGCCCTCACCCACCCCCTGCGGCTGAGGCTGCTCGGCCTCCTGCGGCTGCACGGTCCGGCCACCGCGAGCGAGCTTGCGGTCAGCACGGGGGAGTCGTCCGCCTCGACCAGCTACCACCTGCGGGTGCTCGCCAAGTACGCCTTCGTCGCGGAGGCGGAGCACCGCGACGGCCGTGAGCGCCGCTGGCAGGCCGTGCACTCCGTCACCTCGGCGGACAACGCGGCCATGCTGGCGACACCCGCGGGCCGGGCGATGCTGGTGCTGGGCCGGCGCCGTCAGCTCGAGCACCTGCAGCAGTCCATGGAGCGGCACGAGGCGGACATCGACGCGGGCCGCCTCGGCGAGGAATGGCACGACCCCTCGGGGATCGACGACCTGATGCCGCGGCTGACGCCGGAGTCCCTCCGCGAACTCCGCGACGCGATGGCGGAGAAGCTCGCCGAGCTGACCGCACGCGACGAGCACGACCCCCGTGCCCGGCAGGTCGTGCTGCTCACCGCCGGACTCCCGCTGGCCCCGGACGGGCCGGCCACGCCCGACGCCGACGCCGCGCCCGATGCCGGAAGAGCCCGGTGACCACGCCGCCCGGGGGCGGGAAGGCCACCGCCGCCACGCCCGACGAACGCACGGCGCGCCGCAGGTTCGTCGCCGTGTCCTTCCTCTTCTGGCTCCCCGCAGGCCTCGTCATGGCGCCGATGGTGCTGCTCTTCACCGAGCGCGGCCTGGCCCTCACCGCCGTCGCCGCCGCATTCGCCGCACACTCCTTGACCGCCGCCGCTCTGGAGCTCCCCACAGGCGGCCTCTCCGACGTCATCGGCCGCCGCACCGTCCTGGCCTGCGCCGGTCTTCTCAACGCCTGCGCCCTCACGCTCATGGGCCTCGGCACCACCCCGTGGGTGATCGCCCTCGGCACGGCCCTCATGGG
Source organism: Streptomyces sp. NBC_01166 (assembly GCF_045039765.1). Taxonomy (NCBI): domain Bacteria; kingdom Bacillati; phylum Actinomycetota; class Actinomycetes; order Kitasatosporales; family Streptomycetaceae; genus Streptomyces; species Streptomyces sp. NBC_01166. The sequence goes on along the minus strand of NZ_CP108613.1, from coordinate 654,763 downwards.
CGCGGGCCGCGCCTTGTCCAGCGGGCCCGCCGAAGCCTGGTACGTCGACACCGTGCACGCCCGTTCCGGCCCCGACGCCGATCTCCGTACGGGGCTGGCGCGTGGCAGCGCCGCCTCGTCCGGTGCCGCCGCGCTCGGCGTCCTCCTCGGAGGGGCCCTGCCCTGGCTGCTCGGCCTCGGCCCGGACCCGGGGGCCCGGCTGCGGGCGCTCACCTCGGATCTGGTCCTGCCGCTCTCCGTACCCATGCTCCTCGGTGTGGTCGTCGACATCGTCTTCGTCGGCTACGTCCTGACCGCCCTGACGGAGCCGCCCCGCCCCTCGGCCACCCTGCGCGGCGTCCTGCGGGGCGTTCCCGGTGCTGTCGCCGCGGGGCTCAGGCTCGGCGCCGGGGACGCGCTGATCCGGCGCATCCTGATGACCACGGGCGCCGTGGGTACGGCTCTCGCCGCCCTCGAACTGCTCACACCGGGCCGCGCCGCCGCGTTGACCGGGACCGCGGAGTCCGGTGCGGTCCTCTTCGCAGGCCTCGCCGCCGCCGGATTCGCGTGCTCGGCGCTCGGAAGCCAGTTGGCGCCGCTCGTCGCCCGGCTCGCGGGAGACGCGGAACGCGCGGTCCTGGCGAGCCTCGGCGCGAGCGTGGCCGGTCTGCTGGCGCTCGGCGTCACCGTGTCCGCCACCGGGGCGCCCGCGCTGACCACGGCCGTCGTCGGATACGGACTGGTCTATCTGGGCCTGGGCGCCGCAGGGCCTACCGAGAACGACCTCCTGCACCACCGCGTCGACACCTCCGGCCGGGCGACGGCCCTCTCCGTGCAGTCGCTGGCCCAGCAACTCGTGGGGGCGGCCGCCGGCCTGGTCATCGGCGCACTGCCCGCAGGGCCGCTGCCCTGGCTGCTCGGTGCCGTGGTGCTGCTGTCCGGAGCACTGCTGTGGACCCGGCGCACCGCCTCCGCTCCGACGACAGCCCCCGCCCCCGAGCGGTACGGGGGCTGATCCGCTGCTCCGTACGGACGTCCCGGATCGCGCCCGCCCCCGCCGTTCGGGACGCTGGCCCGAAGCCGGGACGCGAGATCCCCGTACCTCCAGGAGCAGAGATGCAGCAGGACAAGCACCCGTCGTACCGTCCCGTGGTCTTCCGTGACCGTTCCGCCGGGTACGCCTTTCTGACCCGGTCCACCGCGTCGAGCGAGCAGACGATCGACTGGGACGACGGCAACAGCTACCCGGTCATCGACGTGGAGATCTCCGCCGAGAGCCACCCGTTCTTCACCGGCAAGGCGAGGGTGGTCGACACCGAGGGGCAGGTCGCCAAGTTCGAGCGGCGCTACGGCGACGAGGGGCGCGACGGCGCCTCCTGAGCCCCGGGTCACCACGGCTCCCCGCACCCGGGCAGAATCGGCGGCGGTTCGCCCCCTCACCACGACCGCCCGCGTTCTCCAGGAGACCCGCCCCCATGCCCGACAGCCCCGACCTGCTGGTCATCGGCGAATGCGTCGCCGACATCGTCCGGCTGCCGGGCGCGCCGGACCGGACCCACCCCGGCGGCAGCCCCGCGAACGTCGCGTACGGTCTGGCCAGACTGGGCCGGGGCACCACCTTGATCACCCAGCTCGGCCCGGACCCCGACGGGCGGCTGATCGAGGAGCACCTGGCTTCGGCCGGGGTACGGGTCCTCGACGACGGCAGCGGCGCGCCCACTCCCGCCGCCACGGTGGACCTCGACGAGGCGGGCCGGGCCACGTACAGCTTCGAGATCAGCTGGACGCTGGGCCCGGTCGCGTGGTCCGGGGAGCCGCCCCGGCACGTCCACACCGGGTCCCTCGCCACCGCCATGGACCCCGGTGCGGACACCGTTCTGGAGCTCGTCGGGTCACTCCGCGCGGCGGCGACCGTCAGTTACGACCCCAACGTCCGGCCCGGACTGATGGGGGACCACGCCCGTGCCGTACGCCGCGCCGAGCGCTGGGTCGCGCTCAGCGACATCGTGAAGGCCAGCGACGAGGACCTGCGGTGGCTGTACCCGGACGAGGCGCCGGAGCGGGCCGCCGAGCGGTGGCTGCGCTCCGGGCCAGCGGTCGTCCTGGTCACCCGCGGTGCCGGAGGGGCGACGGCCTTCCTGCCGGGCGGGACCGTGAGCGCCGACGCGCCACCCGTCAGGGTCGCGGACACGGTGGGCGCAGGCGACGCCTTCATGTCCGCCACGCTGCACGCCCTGGCCTCGCACGGACTGCTCGGAGGGCAGGCCCGCGCTCGGCTGCGCCCGCTGGACGCCGCAGTCCTGGGCGACGTGCTGCGCCACGCCGTGGCATCGGCCGCCGTGACCGTCGGACGGGCGGGCGCCCTGCCTCCCGACCAGGAGGAGCTGGCAGCGGCCCTTACCGGCGTGCCGGTCCCGGAGCCGTAGACCGTCCAGCGGTGTCCTCGCCCGCACCACGGTCGTTGATTTCGTTATGACCGTGACCCTTACCGACACCGCCCCACCGTCCACCACCGAACTGCTGACCGGCGTCATCCTCGGTCCGGAATTCCGCCGAGAGCACGGATTCTGGCAGCGGCTGATCAGCACAGAACCGTTCCGCCGCCCCGTCGGCGGAACGCCAGAAGAGCGACTGGACCTCGCCTACGACCGGTTGCGGATCCTCAACCTCTCCCTCGACAGCGGAGCGCGCCTCGCCGCCGATCCCCGCGCGCTGGCCGCCCTGCACGCCTGGCTCGGCCCGGTGGACCCCGCGCTGACCACCGTGGCGGGCATCCACTACAACCTCTTCCTCGGCAGCCTCCTCGACCACGACTGCGCCGGCCGCCGCGACCTGTCGGACTATCTGTCGATGCGGCGCATCGGCACCTTCCTCTGCACGGAAGTGGCACACGGCAACAACGCCGCGGCCATGGAGACCACCGCCACCTACGACCGTGAGCGGGACGGCTTCGTCCTGCACACCCCGAACCCGGGCGCGCAGAAGTTCATGCCCAACACCAGCCCGGCGGGCGGAGCGAAGTCCGGCCTGGTCGCCGCCCGTCTGGTGGCCGACGGCTCCGACCACGGGGTACGCCTCTTCCTCGTGCCGCTCACCGACGACGCGCAGGCGCTGCCCGGTATCCGGGTGCGGCGGCTCCCGGCCCGGATGGGCAGCCCGGTGGACCACTGCCTGACCTCGTTCGACCGGCTCTTCGTGCCACGGGACGCCCTGCTGGGACCGGCCGGGGAGGGCGACGCGCCAGAGGAGTTCAGAACGGAGCCGGGGGACAGGCGGCGGCGCTTCCTCACCTCCATCGGGCGGGTCACCCCCGGCCGGATCTCCATGAGCGCCTGCGCGGCGGGCTCGGCCCGCGCGACCCTGGCGGTCGCCGTACGCTACGGCGGCCACCGGATGATCTCCGGCTCACGGGGCGCCCCACCGGTGCCGGTGAACGCCCACCGGACGCACCACGGTCCGCTCGCCTCGGCCATGGCCATGGTCTTCGCCATGAGCCTGCTGTACCGCAGGGCGCAGGAACGCTGGGAAGCCTGTACGGACGAGCGCGCCCGGACGGACGCGGTGCGACTGGTCGATGTCGCCAAGGCGTGGATCACCTGGCGGGCCCGCGATGTCATCGTCGAGAGCCGTGAACGCTGCGGCGCGCAGGCGCTGCTGGAGAACAACGGCATGACCGAACTCGTCACGGGCGTGGAGGGGGCCATCACCGCGGAGGGCGACAACATCGCCCTGTACGCCAAGGCGGCGGCCGACATGCTCTTCGCCGCCGACCCCGGCGGTGACGACGCCCCGGACCGGGCCCCGCACCCCGGGGACCTCGCCGACCCGTACTTCCTGGGCCGGCTCCTCGCCTCGGTCCAGGACATCTGGTTCGCCCGGGCCAGGGTCCGTGCGCTGCGGGCCCCCGACGCGGACACCCTCGGCCGGTGGAACGCGGCCTCGGGTCCCGCCCTGCGCGGGGTCGAGGCCTACGCGTACCGGCAGGCCGCCGAGGCCTACGCCGAGGCCCGCGCGACGTTGCCCGAGGGGGCGGCCAAGGACCGGCTCGGGGAGCTGGAGCGGCTGTTCGCCCTCGAATGGGTGTCCCGCAACAGCGGCGACCTGCTGGCCGCCGGCCTCCTGAGCACCGCTCAGGTGGACGCCCTGCCCGAGGCCGTCGAGGAGCTCCTCACGGCCGTCGCCGCGCACGCCCCGGAGCTGGCCGACTCCTTCGCGCTGCCCGAGGAACTGCTCGCCGACTGGCCGATCGCCGGGCCCGGCTATGCGGACGCGTACGACGATCCCGGGGGCCCGTGGAACACCCGCCCGGCGGACGCCCGATGAGCGCCGGAGGCAGGGGGCGGGCTGTCTGCTGCCGCCTGGGCGAGCACCTGGAGATCCTGGGACTGCGCGCCGTCCTGCTCGCCTACTGGGGCACGACGTCCGTGCTTGCCCGCCGCGGCGGGAAGCCGCAGGCCGACGGCGGCGAATCGGTTCGCCCCAAGGGCTGACCCGCCTGACGGCCGGCCGGTACGGAGAGGGAGAAGCCCCCCGCCGTACCGGCCACGGCCCGCGAGGCCGCCCCGCGCCGCGTGATAGCTTGCAGACGCCAGTCACACTCCACGTGGAGTCAGGGAATCCGGTGCGAATCCGGAGCTGACGCGCAGCGGTGAGGGGGACGGGCGGGGCCACAGCCACTGGGACACCCTCGGGTGCACCGGGAAGGCGCCCTGTCCGGACGAACCCGAGTCCGAAGACCTGCTGGCAACCGCTTCCGCACCGGGAGCGGAACTCCGTACGGGCTCCGCGCATGAGCCCAGAGAACGCCGAGGTCTCCGTGCCGCTCATAGCCAGCACCGTACGCCGAACAGCCCTTCTCATCGCGGGACTTGTCCTTCTGACGGCCTGCGGCGGAGATGGGAGCACTCCCGACGGCGCAGCACGGGACGCCGCAGGCGACGGCTTCCCCGTGACGCTCAAGAACTGCGGCCGTACGGTGACCGTCGAGGCGGCACCGCGTCACGCCGTCTCCCTCAACCAGGGATCGACGGAGATCCTGCTCTCCCTGGGTCTCGCCGACAGGCTGGCCGCCACCGCGACCTGGACGGACCCGGTGATGAAAGGTCTGGAGAAGGACGAATCCACGGTGAAGCGCCTCGCCGAGAACCAGCCCTCCTCCGAGAAGGTCCTCGCCGAGGAACCCGACTTCGTCAGCGCCTCGTTCGAATCCACCCTCGGCAAGGGCGGGGTGGCGTCCCGCGACCAGTTCGAGGAGCTCGGCGTACCCACGTACCTCGCACCCTCCGACTGCGCGGGCAAGGACAACACCGGCAGCAGTGACGGCTCCCGCTCCGAGCCCCTGACCATGGACCGCGTCTACGGCGAAGTACGCGACCTGGCCAAGGTGTTCGGCGTCCCGGAGCGGGGCGAGAAGCTGGTGAAGAGCCTCCGCGGCCGCGTCGACAGGGCGACCGCGGACATCGACGCGTCCGGCACCACGATGCTCTACTGGTTCGCCAACTCCGAGGCCCCGTACCTGGCCGGGTGCTGCGGCGCCCCCGGCATCATCACCGAGGAGCTCGGCGCGAAGAACGTCTTCGACGACACCCACGAGGAATGGCCTCAGATCAACTGGGAGACCGTCGCCGACCGGAACCCCGACGTGCTGGTCATAGGGGACCTGACCCGGAAGTCGCAGACGGCCGAGAGCGCAGCGAAGAAGATCGAGTTCCTGGAGTCCAACCCCGCCACGAAGAACATGGACGCCGTCCGGCACAAGCGGTACGTCCTGCTGAGCGGCCAGGCGATGAACCCGACCATCCGGACCGTGGAGGGCGTGGAGCGCGTCGCGGCGGGGCTGCGCTCGTTCGGGCTCGCGGGGTGACGAGGACCGAACGCGCCCCGGACGTACGGGCGGAGCAGCCGTCCGCGGCGCTGACCGCCCCCGGAGCCCGGATCCTGCGCGACGGCGTCCTGTGGAGCGCGGGGGTCGCCCTGCTGCTCCTGTCCGTCGCGGTCGCCGTCACGATCGGACCCGCCCGTATCTCCGTCCCGGACGTCTGGTCCGCGGTGGCCTCGCACCTCGGCCTGGGAGGCGGGCGGCTGACCCCGATCCGGGACGGCATCATCTGGAACCTGCGCATGCCCCGCACCCTGCTCGCCGCGGTGTGCGGGGCCGGGCTCGCGGTGTGCGGCACCGTGATGCAGTCGCTGCTGCGCAACCCGCTCGCGGACCCCTTCGTCCTCGGCGTCTCCTCCGGGGCGTCCACCGGGGCGGTCGTGGTCGTCGTCCTGGGTGTCGGCGGCGGAGCGGTGTCGGTCTCCGGCGGCGCGTTCGTCGGGGCGCTGTGCTCGTTCGCCCTCGTCCTGCTGCTCAGCCACACCCTCGGCGGATCCACCGACCGGGTCGTCCTCTCCGGGGTCGCGGCCATGCAGCTCTTCTCCGCGCTCACGTCCTTCGTCGTGATGACCGCCGCCGACGCCGAGCAGACCCGGGGCGTGCTCTTCTGGCTGCTCGGCTCGCTGAGCGGGGTGGGCTGGAGCGATGTATGGATGTGCTCGGCCGTGCTGGCCGTGACGCTGCTGATCTGCCTCGGCCACGCTCGTACGCTCGACGCCTTCGCCTTCGGCCAGGACGCCGCGGCCGCCCTCGGGGTGCACGTGGGGCGCACCCGGATCGTGCTGCTCTGCGCCACCGCGCTCCTGACGGCGGCGCTGGTCAGCTCGGCGGGCGCCATCGGCTTCGTCGGCCTCGTCCTGCCGCACGCCGCCCGGGCGCTGACGGGTTCGGGGCACCGGCGGCTGCTGCCGGTGACCGCCCTCGCCGGAGCCGTGTTCCTGGTCTGGGTCGACACCCTTGCCAGGACCGTCCTCGACCCGCAGGAGGTCCCGGTCGGTGTGGTCACCTCCCTCATCGGGGTGCCCGTCTTCGTCTTCATCCTCCACCGCACCCGGAGGAGCGCGTGAACCGGACAGCGGTCCCCGGCGACGGCCTGCGGGCCGACCGGGTCAGCAGGGAGGCCGGCGGGCGGCTCGTCCTCGACGGAGTGAGCATCGCGCCGCCGCCCGGCACCACCGTCGGGCTCCTGGGGCCCAACGGCTCCGGCAAGACCACGCTGCTGCGGGTGATGGCGGGCGTACTCGCCCCCGGCGCCGGCGTCGTCACCCTCGACGGCCGCACGCTCGCCGAGACCGGCCGGCGAGGCGTGGCCCGCCGCGTGGCCGTCGTCGACCAGCACGCGGTCACGCAGGTCGACCTGAGCGTGCTGGACGTCGTACGCCTCGGCCGCATCCCGCACCGGCGGGCCTGGTCCGCGCCCGGGCCCGAGGACGACGCCGCCGTGCGCGAGGCCCTGGCGCGCACCGGGCTCGCCGACCGTGCCGCACAGTCCTGGCACACCCTCTCGGGTGGTGAGCGGCAGCGGGTGCAGATCGCCCGCGCCCTCGCCCAGCAACCGCGTGAACTCCTGCTGGACGAACCCACCAACCACCTGGACATCCAGCACCAGCTGGAGCTGCTCTCCCTGGTCACCGCGCTGCCCGTCACCGCGGTGGTCGCGCTGCACGACCTCAATCTGGCCGCCATGTTCTGCGACCGGGTCACGGTCATGAAGGAAGGCCGGGTGGTCGTCGGCGGAACGCCCTCGGAGGTGATCACCGAGGAACTCATCGCCGATGTCTACCGGGTACGCGCGGTGGTCACGCCGGAAGGGCCCGACGGGCGCCCCTCCGTGCGGTTCCTGCCGGGAGAGGCCGTCCACCGGCGGCAGTGCGACGAGAGGGCGGGCCCGTGAACCACCCGGGTCCGCCCCTCGCTTCTGTCGCGCGGCCTTTCGCCGCTGTGTGAGGGGTCAGCGACGACGTCCCTGGCCGAACTCGCCGCCCATGTCCTTGCCGCTGCCCATGTCGTCCTTGCCGTCCGCGTAGTCGATCTTCTCCTTGCGGAGCTCGGCGGAGACTTCCTTCTGCTCGGTGACCTTGCTGGTTTCGAGACGGACCCGTTCCACGGGGACAGCCTCCTTGCGGACGGTGGCTCGTTCGGCGTGCAGGGTGACTTCGACGTCCTGTTCGCCGAGGTCGTTCGTGCCCTTCACACCTGTGACCTTCTCGCCCGGCTGCAGAGGCTCGCGCACCACGCGCACCTCCTCGTGGGACACCGGCACCGTCCGCGTGACGCTCTCGGTCACGACGTACTTGTGCAGGCGTGCCTTTCCGCTCTCGTACTCCTCCGTGCCGACCTGGAGCTGCTCCTCGGACCGGACCATCTCCTCACGGCCGCCGGCACCCGCGGCGGACCGCTCGGCTCCGGCTCCGGCGAGCGGGCGGGACGTGGAGGAGGTCTCCGTGTCGCGGTGCCTGCCCGCACCGGTGGTGCCCATGCCGGCGGTGGTACCGGTGGTCTTCGCCTGGCCGCCGGAGGTCGTGCGGGCGGTGCCGGCCGCACCGGCTGCCCCGGCCGCACCCGCGGCACCCATGGCTCCCGTTCCGGTCCCGGACGTCGTGCGCGCGTCGCCGCCCGCTCCGGCGCGTCCGGTGGCCTTCCTGGTCATCCCGTAGTGCCGGTACAGCTCCTCCTCCTCCGATACGGAGAGGTGCGCGTCCGCGTCCACCCGGGGGGCGTCCTTGACGCGGTCCTTCGGATGCGAGACGTGCAGGTCGGAGCCAATCCGGCGGGCTCCGGCAAGCGGAACGAAGCTCTCCTTCATGCCGAACATGCCGGTCTTGACCGTGATCCAGTCGGGCTTGCCGGTGTCGTCGTCGACGTACACCCGCCCCACTGTGCCGACCTTCTCTCCGTCGCTGTCGTAGACGGTCAGACCGTCGAGTTCTCCGGAATCCGTGAAACCGTCAGCGGCTCCCATGGCCGATTCCTCCTCGCCCGGGCGCGTCCTGCGGTTGGGTCCAGCAGGGGAGGCGCGTCCGGCTTCCATCGCGCCTCACCCGGTTGGACGGTGCAACTTCCCGGCCTGGGCGGCGAGCGGCCCGGGACACCGGGGAGGGGCGGTGGCCCCGTTCCACGCGGCTATCGGCCCCACTGCAGGCGTTACGCCATTCGAGTGAGCACTCGCCCGGGTGCGCCTGCTGTGCGGTCCTGGCCCGCCCGTATGATCGACGCCGCTGCCGACGGTCGGCAGGCTTCTCACGGGGGTGCGTCATCGGATCCGTAGTCATCCGTCCGCCTCGGCAGCGGGGTGAGCTGCTGGCCCGGCGGGAGGACGGCCTCGGGCTGCACCATCTGGTCTGGCGGCTGGGGCCCGGCTGGCGGGTGTGCAGCAGCGCCGTGCTCGGCGGCGGGATCGGCCCGCGGGCCTGGATCCTGAACGCCCAGGTGCCCGGCGGCTACCCCCGGCTCGACCCCGACCGGCACCTCGCCGAGATCGCGGCGGCCGAGGCGCTCGACGGGCCGGGCGCGGGACTCATGACCGCCGCCGACGTCACCGCGTACACCGTCGCCGACGACGGCGGAGTGACCGCGACCGTCACCAGCGGCCTCGGCGTACGGGGATGGGCCGCGGCCCCGGCCGAGGGCACCGACGGGCCGAGGCCGCCGGGAACCGTCAACATCGTCGTCACCCTCCCCGTGGCGCTCTCCGATGCCGCCCTGGTCAACGCGGTGGCCACCGCCACCGAGGCGAAGGTCCAGGCGCTCGTGGACGCCGGACTCGACTGCTCAGGGACCCCGACCGACGCGGTGTGCGTCGCCGCGCCGGACCCGGGAGGACAGCCCGGTGAGCCGTTCGCCGGACCGCGTTCGCGCTGGGGCGCACGACTCGCCAGAGCCGTGCACCGCGCCGCCCTGGAGAGCGCCCTGCGGCAGTCTTGAGACCCACCGGTCCCGAGACCAGCCCGCACCGACGAAGGGAACCTCCCCATGACCACCGCATCCACCGCCGACGCCGCCCCCGGCACGCCGACCGTCGCGGTCCTCGGCACCGGGATCATGGGAGCCGGGATGGCCGGCAGCCTGCTCAGGCAGCAACTCCCCGTCAGGGTCTGGAACCGCACACGGTCCAGGGCCGAACCGCTGGCGGCCCACGGCGCCACCGTGACGGACACGCCCGAGGAAGCGGTACGCGGAGCCGACGTCGTCCTCACCGCCCTGAACGACGGCCGAGCCGTGGCGGAGACGCTCACCGCCGCCACGCCCGGTCTGCGTCCGGGGCAGGTCTGGCTTCAGAGCGCCACCGTGGGCCTCGACGCCACGACCGACCTCGCCCACCGGGCAGCCGGGCTGGGGCTGGTCTATCTGGACGCCCCGGTCTCCGGCACGAAGCAGCCCGCGGAGCAGGGCACGCTCACCGTGTTCGTCTCGGGCCCCTCGAGCGCCCGCGCCACCGCACTGCCCGTCCTGGAGGCCATCGGTCAGCGCACCGTGTGGGTCGGTGAGGAACCGGGGGCCGCCACTCGGCTCAAGCTCGTCGCCAACACCTGGGTGATCAACATGGTCAACAGCGTGGCGGAGTGCCTCAACCTCGCGGAGGGACTCGGGCTCGACCCGCAGCTCTTCCTGGACGCCATGAAGGGCGGCCCGCTGGACACGCCGTATCTCCAGGGCAAGTCGGCGGCGGTGCTCTCCGGCGATCTCAGCCCGAGCTTCGCGCTCTCCACCGCGCTCAAGGACTCCCGGCTGATCCTCGACGCGGCCGAGGCCTCCGGAGTGACGCTCGACCTGGTCGCCGCCTCCGCCGAGCGGTTCACCCGGGCGGAGGCGGCCGGACACGGCGGCCAGGACATGATCGCCACGTACTACGCGGGCCGGTCCTGACGTCCCTCGTCGGTCAGACCACGGTCACCGGGTGCCTCACCACCGCGTCGAAGAGATAGCCCTGCGTGTTGTGGGCCGTCGTCTCCGGCTGGGTGCGTCCCGCCCGGTCCGTGGCCCGCGCGAGCAGCACCCCCGGGCCGGGCGCCGTCGGAACCCAGTCGGCGGTCCAGCGGACCCAGCTCCCGGCCCGGGGCTCGTCGCGCAGCCGTGCGCGGCGCCACCGGACGCCACCGTCGGTGCTGACCTCGACCGAGCGCACCGGTGCGCCGCCCGACCAGGACCGGCCCGTGAGCAGATGCCTGCGGTGGGCGGCGAACGTCGCGCCGGGTGCGACCTCGAACGCGCTCTTGAGCGTCTGCCGGGTCAGCGGCGCGCTGCCCTCGGGCGGGTACCCGGGGCCGAAGAGCCTGTACAGGCCCGTGTTCCACGGGCTCAGCAGCGGCTCCGCGCTCACCTCGATGTCGCCCACCCACTTGATGTTCGCTATGCCCACCCAGGACGGGACGATCAGCCGGACCGGTGCGCCGTGGTCGGGCGGCAGCGGCTCGCCGTTCATCTCGTACGCGAGGAGGACGTCGTCCAGGGCCTTCGCCACCGGGAGGGGTCTGCGCACCCGGCCCAGGTTCGTCCCGTCGCTGACGACCTCCGCGTCAAGGCCGCGCGGCAGCACGTCGACAGCGTTCCGGCCGATGCCCGCCCGGCGTAGCACATCGGCGAGCCGCACTCCACGCCAGCGCGCCGTGCCGATCGCGCCCAGGGTCCACGCGGTGCCGCTGACCTGCTGTCCCTGCTGCGAGGTGAAGTAGCTCCGGCCGTTGCCCGCACACTCGACGAACGCGGTGCGGGAGACGGACGGCAGGGCGCGCAGGGCCTCGTACGAGAAGTCCACCGGACCGCCGGTCAGGCCGCTGCCCCAGACCGTCAGCTTCCAGTCCGCCGCGTCGATGACCGGGGTCGCGGTGTGGTTGCGGACGAAGAAGCGGTCGGCGGGGGTCAGCAGCCCGGTGTCCCGCAGCGCCGAGAAGTTCGTCTCGGCGTTGGTGCCGCGCACCGTGAACAGCTCGGGCGGCAGGGGCTTGACCACGCCCGCCAGGGACTGCGCCGCGTGCGCGGGGGAGGCGGCGGCCGGGATCAGCGGGGCCGCGACCGAGGCCGCGGCGACCAGCTTCAGCAGATCGCGGCGGTCGATCCCCGCGGATCTCGCGCCGCCGCGGGTCCATTGGCGGAGCCGCCTCCGGTCGTACGCGGCTTCGGACGGTGCGGCACTCATGGGCGCTCCAGGGGAAGAGGTCTGCGGTCAGGTCGGTCGGGGCGGGAATCGGGATCGGGCCGGTTCAGCCGTCCGGGGGCAGCAACTCCCTCACGAGAGCGCCCACCTGCTCGGTCTCGATGAGGAACCCGTCGTGTCCGTGAGGTGATTCGATGATCCGGAGCCGGTCGGCCCCGGGCAGCAGCGCCGCCTGCTCCGCCTGCTGCGCCGGTGGATACAGCCGGTCCGAATCGATGCCCGCGACCAGGGCGGGCATGCCGGCCCGGCGCAGTGCCCGCGCGACACCGCCACGGCCCCGCCCCACGTCGTGCGCGTTCATCGCCTCGGTGAGCACCACATAGCTGCCCGCGTCGAAGCGGCGTACCAGCTTGGCCGCGTGATGGTCGAGATACGACTCCACCTGGTAGCGCCCTCCCTGCGAGGGCAGTTCACCGGGCTGCGGCCGCCGGCCGAACCGTGCGCCCAGTTCCGCCTCGCTGCGATACGTGACATGGGCGATCCGCCGGGCCAGCCCGAGCCCCTGGTGGGGGCCCGAACCGGGTGGTGCGTCGTGGTAGCCGCCGCCCGCCCAGCCCGGGTCGTTCCGGATGGCGGCGATCTGCGTGGAGCCCCAGGCGATCTGTTCGGCCGAGGACGCGGCGGGAGCGGCGAGCACCAGCAGCGATCCCGTACGGCCGGGACGGCTCACCGCCCATTCGAGCGCCCGCATGCCGCCCATCGAACCGCCGATCACCGCGGCCCACCGTCCGATCCCCAGGGCATCGGCCAGCAGCGCCTCGGCCGCCACCTGGTCGCGCACCGTCAGGTAGGGGAAGTCCCCGCCCCAGCGGGAGCCGTCGGGCCGCCGGGAGGACGGACCCGTGCTGCCCTGGCAGCCGCCCAGGACGTTCGGCGCGACGACGAACCAGCGGTCGGTGTCCAGTGCCCGGCCCGGTCCGATCAGCGCGTCCCACCAGCCGGCCGACGGATGCCCGGGCCCGGCGGGGCCCGCCGCGTGACTGTCACCGGTCAGCGCGTGCAGCACCAGCACCGCGTTGGCGCCGTCCGGTGTGAGCCGGCCCCAGGTCTCGTACGCCAGCCGTGCCCCGGGCAGCGTGGCACCGGACTCGAGGCCGAACGGAGCGTCGAGCGTCACCCACGAGCGGCGGCCGGGCGGGTCCCCCTCCCGCCGGCCTCCGGAAGCCGGCGGGAGAGGGAGCGAGGGCGGCGCGAAGACGCGGTTCAGGACGCCGCCTTGGCGGCGCGGAACCCTGCCTCCAGATCCGCCTTGAGGTCGTCCACGTTCTCCAGGCCCACGGAGAGCCGCACCAGCCCCGCGGTGGCTCCCGTGGCGGCGAGCTGCTCCTCGGTCAGCTGGCTGTGCGTCGTGGACGCCGGATGGATGATCAGGCTCCGCACGTCACCGATGTTGGCTAGGTGGCTGAACAGTTCGACCGCGTCCACGAACCGCTTGCCGGCCTCCACCCCGTCCCGGAGTTCGAAGGCGAGCACGGCACCGGCGCCGCGTGGCAGGTAGCGCCGGCCGGTCTCGTACCAAGGGCTCGACTCCAGGCCGGCGTAGTGCACCGCCGACACCTCGTCGCGGCCCTCCAGCCAGCGGGCGAGCGCCAGGGCGTTGGACGTGTGCCGCTCCAGACGCAGGCTCAGCGTCTCCACGCCCTGGAGAAGGAGGAAGGCGGAGTGCGGCGAGAGCGCCGGCCCGAGGTCACGCAGCAGCTGGACCCTGAGCTTCACGGCGAACGCGCCGTGTCCGAGGTCCGGCCAGTACCGCAGGCCGTGGTAGCTGGGGTCCGGGGTGTGGAAGTCCGCGAAGCGCCCGGCGTGGGCGCCGAAGTCGAAGGTGCCGCCGTCCACGACGACCCCGCCGATCGTGGTGCCGTGCCCCCCGAGGAACTTCGTCGCCGAGTGGATCACGATGTCCGCGCCGTGCTCCAGCGGACGCAGGAGGTAGGGCGTGGGAACGGTGTTGTCGACGATCAGCGGGACCCCCGCGCCGTGCGCCACGTCCGCCACGCTCCGGATGTCGAGGACGTCACCCCGCGGATTGCCCAGCGTCTCCGCGAACAGTGCCTTGGTGCCGGGCCGGATCGCCGCACGCCACGCCTCGATGTCGTCGGGGTCCTCCACGAACGACACCTCGATCCCGAAGCGGGGGAGCGTGTGCCGGAACAGGTTGTACGTACCGCCGTAGAGGGAGGCGGAGGAGACGATGTGGTCGCCGGCGCCCGCCAGCGTCAGCAGCGCGAGCGTCTCGGCCGCCTGGCCGGAGGCGAGCGCGACGGCGGCGACCCCGCCCTCGAGCGCGGCGATCCGCTGCTCCAGGACGTCCTGTGTGGGGTTGTGGATCCGGGTGTAGATGTTGCCGGGCTCGGCCAGCGAGAAGAGGTCCGCCGCGTGCTTGGTGTCCTTGAAGACGAAGGAGGTCGACTGGTAGATCGGCACCGCGCGGGCCCCGGTCGTCGGATCGGGGACCGCGCCGGAGTGGATCTGCTTCGTCTCGAAGGACCACGCGGCCCCGGCTTCCTGCCGGTCGTGGTCCTCAGGGGTGTGTCCCGCGGTGACGGAGTCGACGGGCTGGCTCATGTCATACCTCGCACGGTCGTTCGGGATGTCCGCGCGAGCACGGTGGCGACGCGGCGGCGTACTGGTTACGGACCGTAGAGGCCGCCCGCGCCGGGACGGAAGCCGGTCGCGCACGTGGCCACGAAGCTGCAATGCCGCCGCAACAGACACGCCGGGCCGGCCCCGTCACGGACGGGGCCGGCCCGGCGTCGGCCGTGGGTCAGTCCTGCGTGAACATCCCGCTGCGCAGCTTGCCGAGCATGCGGCTGAGCAGCCGCGAGACATGCATCTGCGAGATGCCGAGCTCCTCGCCGATCTGAGCCTGCGTCATCTCCTGGCCGAACCGCATGTCGATGATGCGGCGCTCACGCGCGTCGAGATCACCCAGCAGCGGGGCGAGCGTCTGGAGGTTCTCCACCGTCTCCATCGCGGGGTCGGGCTCGCCCAGGACGTCCGCCATGGTGCGCCCGCCCGACGCGCGGCCCACCGGTTCCGCGGCGTCGGCCGGCAGGTCGATCGACCCCGCCGTGTAGCCGTTGGCCGCGACGAGGCCCTCGGTGATCTCCTCCTCGTCGAGGCCGAGGTACTCGGCGAGCTCCCGCACCGTGGGATCACGGTCGAGGCCCGTCGCGAGCGTCTCCTTCGCCTTCGCGAGATCCACCCGCAACTCCTGCAGCCGCCGCGGCACATGCACGGACCAGGTGGTGTCCCGGAAGAAGCGCTTGATCTCACCGACGATGTAGGGCACGGCGAAAGAGGTGAACTCGACTTCGCGGGAGAGGTCGAAGCGGTCGATCGCCTTGATCAGACCGATGGTGCCGACCTGGACGATGTCCTCCATGTCGCTGCTGCCCCGGTTGCGGAAGCGTCCGGCAGCGAACCGTACGAGGGAGAGATTCATCTCGATGAGGGTGTTCCGGGTGTACTGGTACTCGGCGGTGCCCTCGTCGATCTCCCGCAGGGCGTCGAAGAAGAGCTTCGACAGCTTCCGTGCGTCCCGGGGGGCGACCTGTCCGGCGTCCTCGATCCAGGGGAGCCCGTCCGGGGCACCTGCCCGTTCCGCAGCGGCGGTCTGTGCAGTGTGCAGGGTCATCCCGTCACGCTCCTCAGATTGCGGGCCCTGAGGTGTATGCGCCTTCCCGATGGCCCGCAACTCATGCCGACGGAAGTTGATTTGAGCCACAGTCATGCCCGGATTGGCCGAGAATGACCGTGGTCACCCTCGGGCCGCGACGGCGGAGCTCCGTACTCCACGGGAGCACCGCGGGGGGCACGCAGAACCGCCCCACCGGTACGGGGGAGCCCGGTGGGGCGGTCGTATCCAGAGTGCCACAGGCCGAGGTCCGTTGGGGCCGTATCCCGCGCAGTGGTGCGCGATTCGCCGGACCGGCCGCGTGTTCGTACGCCCTGCCCCACCCGCCGGTCCGCCGGGCTCCTTTGCGACACCACGGCGGCAGGACGCCCTGGTGAGCGCGTTGATTGCATGTGTGTGAACGGTCCGGCCGCCCGGGAATAGAAGCGGGCCCGCCGGCCTTCCATCCCTGTCCCCGGCCGCCGACACCATCGGAGTGAGAGAGTCCATGCCCGAGGCCACATCCCCGCTCACGAACCCGCCCACGTCACGGAGCACGGACCCGTCCACGCCGCGTACGACGGACCCGTCCACGGCGAGGGTGCCCGGCCCCGGTGCGGAGACCGAAGGGCCCCACCCCCTGGACAACCCCGCGCGCGCCTCGCTGACCGGCCCGCACTCCCACTTCGCCGAGCGGCGCGGCCGCATCCTGCGCTACCGCCCCGACGTCACCCCCTGGCTCGCTCTGCCGGACGCGCCCGACGCGCAGGACTGGGCCGACGTCGCCGCACTCGCGGGGCCTGGCGCGCCCGTCACCCTCACCGCCTTCCGCGAGCCCCCGCCCGCCGACTGGGAGATCGTCTTCCACGCCGAGGGCGTCCAGCTGGTGGACGACTCGGTGGACGCCGCCCCCGACCCGGAGGCCGTGCTGCTCGGCCCCGCCGATGTGCCGGACATGCTGGAGTTGGTCGAGCGCACCCGTCCGGGCCCGTTCCTGCCGCGCACCGTGGAGCTCGGCACCTATCTCGGGATCCGCCGCGCCGGAGTCCTGGTCGCGATGGCGGGGGAGCGGCTGCACCCGCCCGGCTGGACCGAGATCAGTGGCGTCTGCACCGACAGCTCCGTACGGGGCCAAGGACTTGCGACGCGCCTCGTCAGGGCGGTCGCCCACGGCATCAGGGAGCGGGGCGAGACACCCTTCCTGCACGCCGCCGCGTCGAACACCTCCGCCGTCCGGCTCTACGAATCCCTCGGCTTCACCCTGCGCCGCAAGACCGCCTTCCTCTCGGCCCTCGTCCCGGCGGAGGCGGAGCCGCACGCCGACGCCAGGACCCGGGGCCAGGAGACGGGTAGCTTGGAACACGTGGGGCGTTAGGGACGAAACAGGCGGGAGGCGTGCCGTGGTCATGGGGCTCCGGCGCCCGTCGGCGGCGCGCAGCCTTCCGCTGCCCGGCGTCGATCCGGGAGAGGCCGAGGCGGGCGCCACCCGGATCGCGAACTGGGCGCTCGCTCTGTGGCTCCTCCTGCTGACCGTCGCGGTCGTCCTCCTCGACGCCCTCACCGGTAACGACCTTCCTCTGATCCCGCTCATGGTGGTGCTGCCGGCGCTGGCCTCGGTCTTCTGTACGGTGCGCCAGACCACGGCCGTGGCGGTATGGGTCACGCTGGTCGTCGTCGGATCCCGGATCGCCTCGACCGGGGCCTTCTGGGACGTGGTCTTCCTCATCGGCTTCACCGCCCTCGCCAGCGCCCTGGGCGTCGTCGCCTGTGCCGCACGCATCCGGCACGCCACCGAGGTGGCGAGACTGCGCTCGGCCGCCGTCGCACTCCAGCGCCAGATCCTGCGCCCGCTCCCCGTCGTCACACGGCAGGTCTGTGCACACGGGCTCTACGAGCCGATCGAGGAGGACCGCTTCGTCGGCGGCGACATCTACGAGGTCGTGCAGTCGCCCCATGGGACCCGCGTGATCATCGGCGATGTGCAGGGCAAGGGGCTGCCCGCGATCGGGGCGGGATTCGCCGCCCTCGGAGCCTTCAGGGAGGCGGCGGTCAGGGAGCCCGAGCTCACCGCCGTGGCCGACGCCGTCGAGGACGCCGTCGTCCGGCACAACGCCTTCTCCGCCGAGACCGGTGAGGACGAACGCTTCGTCACCGCCCTGCTGCTCGGTTTCGACGGTGGTGAGCGGGTGCGCGCCGTCAACTGCGGCCATCTGCCGCCACGGCTGCTGTGCGAGGGGGCGGCGTCGGCGGTCGCCCTGCACCGGACCTCCGTGCCGCTGGGGATGGCGGACCTCAGCGGCGATGCGCGCGCGGCCGAGTGGATCGGGTTTCCGCCGGACGCCGCCCTGCTGGTCTTCACCGACGGGGTGACGGAAGCGCGCGACGTGGCGGGCGCCTTCTACCCGCTCGACGAGCGGCTCCGCCTATGGGCGGGGAGTGAGCCGGATCAGGTCCTCAAAGCGCTCCAGGCCGACCTGGAGAGCTTCTCCGGCGGCGTACGGCGCGACGACGTCGCCGTGCTGATCCTGAGCAGACCGCCGGACGGCGGGTGCGCGGCCGTGTCCCCCCAGGGCCCCGCGAGGACCAGCTCCACCGAGTAACACCCGCGCGAAGCAGCCGGCCTCGCCGCCATGGCCCGTGAACCGCACGCCGCCGGCACCGCGCCGACCACGCCGTCGCAAAGTCTGGATCATGAACTCCCGCGCCCCTACGCTCGTCCCATCCCGACCCCCACACGCAGGAGTTACCCATGGGACAGCAGTCCGTCGCGATCGACCCCGCAGGCTGCGACATCCACGGAGAGGCGGACACGCTCCGTGCCCAGGGCTCGGCCGCACGGGTCGAACTGCCGGGTGGAATCACGGCCTGGGCCCCGACCGGCCACCAGGTCCTCAAGCAGCTGCTCGCCGACGACCGGGTGTCGAAGGACCCCAACCAGCACTGGCCGGCCTGGATCGAGGGCGAATTCCGGGAGACCTGGGTCAACTCATGGGTGGGCGTGACCAATATGTTCACCGCCTACGGTGCCAACCACCGGCGTCTGCGCAAACTCGTCTCACCCGCTTTCACCAAGCGGCGCACCGACGCACTCGCCCCTCGCATCGAGGAGATATCCGCCCGTCTCCTCGACGAGATGGCCGAGTCGGCCACCGGCGGACCCGTGGACCTCCGGGCCGCCTACGCGCACCCTCTCCCCATGGAGGTCATCTGCGAGCTCTTCGGCGTGCCCGCGGACAGCAGGGCGGACACGGCGAGGCTCGTCAGCGAGGTCATGGATACCACGGCGACGCCCGAACAGGCCCTCGCCACCTGGCAGGAGGTCCACGCCCTGCTGGCGGGACTGGTCGCGGCCAAGCGGGAGCAGCCTGCCGACGACCTGACCAGCGTGCTCATCGCCACCCGGGACGAGGAGGGCTCCGGCCTCACCGAGGACGAACTCGTCGACACCCTCCTCCTCGTCATCGGCGCCGGGCACGAGACCACGGTCAACCTCATCGGCAATGCCGCACACGCCCTGCTCACCCACCCGGACCACCTCGGCCGGGTGCGCGCCGGCGACATCCCCTGGAGCGAGGTCGTCGAGGAGACCCTGCGCTGGGCGCCGTCGATCGCGAACCTCCCCCTGCGGTACGCCGTCGAGGAGATCGAGCTGCACGACGGGATCACCATCGCCCGCGGTGACGCGATTCTCGCGACCTACGCCGCCGCGGGCCGCGACCCCGGCCGCCACGGAGGGGACGCGCACCACTTCGACCCCACCCGGGTCGACAAGGACCATCTCTCCTTCGGCCACGGGGTGCACTACTGCATCGGCGCACCGCTGGCCCGCCTCGAGGCGGCCATCGCCCTGCCGGCGCTCTTCGCTCGCTTCCCCTCTCTGCGTCTCGCCGACCCGTCCGTCCCCGTCGCGCAGGTGGAGTCGTTCATCGCGTACGGATTCGGCGCGCTGCCCGTTCGTCTGGGCTGACCCCCTGGAGGTGGCCTGAACGGCCCCGGCCCACCGCGGCGGGCCCCGCCGCGATCCGGCTCAGTGCGGCGTGTGCCCGCTCCGAACTCCGGCCCGGCATCCGGCGCCGCCGATGTAGTACGCGTTGAGGTAGTTCGGACCGGCACCGGGCAGCTGGGTGGGGCCGGGGCCGACACAGAGATGGAAGTCGTTCCCGCTTCCGCCCCCTCTGACGTCGACATGGACCAGCACGGTCGTCTCACCGCAGTGGTTGTACGCGGCGAACTGGGACTCGCGGACGCTGTACCGGAAGAAACCGCACTGTGCGGCAGAGGCCGAGCCGGCCTGCCGCACCTCCGGACCGCGTGCGGATTCAGGGGAGGCCGGAGCCGCGGACGCCACGGTCGCGGCCGCGACGAGCGCGCTCGCCGTCAGTGCGAGGACCGCACGAGCGGAACGGGGCAGGGAGAGCTTCACGGGATTTCCTTACGGTGAGCCATGACGATGGACGACCGGCTGATCGACTGTGCCTGGCGCCATGCGCGCCAACCGCGCGTCGCTCACCGGCAGAAACACCTTAACTCTGGGTACATGAAACGTGACACAATGTCACTCGAAAGTGGTGGGAGGTCACGGGGCGCCGACCGCAGTCACCGTGCCGGGTGTCCCACCTCTCGTCCCACCCGACGACACGTCATGTTCACCATAGGGACTCATGGGGTTCTGTACGTGTAGCGTTCACTCATCCGATGGCGTGCCGTCAGGAATTCCGTGGATGTTTTCGGCCATGGACATCCCCCGTTTCGGAATCCCCGAGAAGCTCGCCGACCGCATGAGCATGGCCGAGCAGCACGAATACCTGCGCGCCCGGCTCACTCGGCGCGGTGTTCTCCGTACGAGCATGGCGACCGCGGCCGTGGCGGGCACCGGTCTGGCCTCGGGCCTCGCCTCCCAGCCCGCGTACGCCGCCGCTCCGGACGTGATCACGTCGCGGGCCCGCTCGACGCAGGTGGACGGATCGCTGGTGGCCCCCTTCGGCCGCCACCTCGCCTACGGGGCCGACGCGAAGACGCAGATGACGGTTGCCTGGCAGGTCCCCTTCGCCGTGAGGCGGCCGTACATCCGGATCGGCCTCGAGCCGTGGGCGCTCAGCCGCAAGATCGACGCGGAGATGCGGCACCTGACGACGCCTCTGCTCAACGACGGCAAGATCGCGGCCGCCGAGCAGTTCTACGTGCACGCGGCCCTGGAGCGGCTGAAGCCCGGCACGACCTACTACTACGGCGTCGGTCACGACGGGTTCGACCCGGCCGACACCCGTAACCTCGGCTCGCTGGGCACCCTCACCACCGCGCCCGCGCGCGCCGAGTCCTTCACCTTCACGGCCTTCGGCGACCAGGGCGTCAGCTACCACGCGCTCGGCAACGACCAGCTGATCCTGGGCCAGAACCCGTCCTTCCACCTGCACGCGGGCGACATCTGCTACGCCGACCCGTCGGGCTCGGGGCAGGCCACCGACTCCTACGACGCCCGCACCTGGGACCAGTTCCTGGCCCAGACCGAGACGGTGTCCAAGACGGTGCCGTGGATGGTGACCACGGGGAACCACGACATGGAGGCCTGGTACTCGCCCGACGGCTACGGCGGCCAGAACGCCCGCTGGACGCTGCCGGACAACGGCCCGGATCCGGTCGGCCAGCCCGGTGCCTACTCCTTCACGCACGGTAACGTGGGAGTGATCGCGCTCGACGCCAACGACGTCTCGTACGAGATCCCGGCCAACTTCGGTATCAGTGACGGCAAGCAGACGCGCTGGCTGGACCGGCGCCTGGGAGAGCTGCGGGCCCGGGACGACATCGACTTCGTCGTGGTGTTCTTCCACCACTGCGCGTTCTCCACGACCAACGCGCACGCCTCGGACGGCGGGGTGCGCGACGCCTGGGTGCCGCTCTTCGAGAAGCACCAGGTGGACCTGGTCATCAACGGCCACAACCACGTCTACGAGCGCACCGACGCGATCCTCAGGAACACGGTCCGGCGCGCGGTCCCGATCGGGGAGCGCACCGACCCGACGCGGGACGGCATCGTGTACGTCACGGCCGGCGGGGCGGGCAAGGCGCTGTACGACTTCCCGGCACCGGACAGCTACGAGGGCCACGTCTCGGACCTCGAGAGCGTGAACACCTACCACGTGGTCAAGGGCGGCGGAAAGGCGACCGAGACCGTGGAGTGGTCCCGGGTCCGCTACACCGGCTTCTCCTTCCTCGCGGTGGAGGTGGAGGCCGGCAGGCACCCCCGGATGAAGGTCACGGCGCTCGCCGAGTCGGGAGAGCGCGTCGACCACTTCGAGATCAGCCGCGGCTGACCTGCGGGGAACGGGTGGGCCGGGCGTGCGTCGGGCGGGACGCAGGGGGTACGCGAGGGTGCGAGACCGGCCCGCCCGTACCAGCATGGGCACATACAGACGGGAGCGACGACATGACCGACCGCAGGCCCCAGGGAACCGCCTACACGGGGGCGACGGGCTGCCCGCCGCCGGTACCCGCCGACATGCCCGACCAGCAGGCGCAGGAGGGCGAGGACGCCCTCGACGTGATCCTTCCGCCGGGTGCGGAACGCCCCGAGACGGAGAACGAAGCCGGTTCCGACGCCGAAAGGCCGGACCCCGACGAGGCCGGCTCGGGCCGCAGCGGCGCCCGCAACGCCGGCGTCCACCCGGAACACCCCACCCCGGACGAGTCGACGGGCTGACCCCGCCCGGCCCCCGGTGGACCGCGGTTCCGGGTCCACCGGGGGCCGCCGCGCCATGATTACAATGGGGGCCATGGGTTCGTACTACTTCTTTCTCTGATTCCCGGCCAGGACGCCGCCGCGCGACGCTGACCGTCGCCGCGTGACCTACCCGGTCACGCCATCGGCCGCAGTCCTTTCGCTGTCCGACACCCTGTCCCGCATGCGCGCTTCCGTCCGTGACGTCGATGTGCGCGCTGCCGAGGACCTGTCATCTCAGGGAAAGCACCCATGTCTCTTCAGCACCCCCGCGCCCAACTGGCCATGACCGACGTCTCGAAGGCATACGGCGACCGGACCGTCCTCGACCTCGTGTCCCTCACCGTCCGGCCGGGGGAGAAGGCCGGCGTCATCGGCGAGAACGGTTCCGGGAAGTCCACCCTGCTCCGTCTGATGGCCGGAGCCGAGACCCCGGACAGCGGTGACATCACCGTCAGCTTCCCCGGCGGCACCGGGTATCTCGCCCAGATCCTCACCTTCGACCCCCGCAGCACGGTCCAGGACGCCGTCGACGCGGCCCTCGCCGGTCTCCGGGCCCTCGAGCGGCTGATCCGCGCGGCGGAGGAGCAGATGTCCGAAGGGAACCCCACCGACGCGCAGCTCGCCGCGTACGGGGACCTGCTGACGGCGTACGAGGAGTGCGGCGGATACCAGGCGGACGCCCGGACGGACGCCGCACTGCACGGCCTCGGACTGGGCCACCTGTCCCGGGGCCGCGCGCTCGGGACGCTGTCCGGCGGTGAGCAGTCCCGGCTGGTCCTGGCCTGCGTGCTGGCCGCGGAACCGGAACTCCTGCTCCTCGACGAGCCCACCAACCACCTCGACGCGGCCGCCGTCGCCTGGCTGGAGGACCACCTGCGCGCCCACCGGGGCACCGTGGTGGCCGTCACCCACGACCGGGCGTTCCTCGAACGGATCACCACCGTCATCCTGGAGGTCGACCGCGACCTGCGGAGCGTCTCCCGGTACGGCGACGGATGGGACGGCTACCGCAGGGCGAAGGCTGCCGGGCGGCGCCGTCGGGCCCAGGATCACCAGGAGTGGCTGGCCGAAGTGGCCCGTACCGAAGAACTCGTGAGCGCGGCCGGCCAGCGCCTCGCCGGGACAGGCAAGGACCCCGGGCAGGGCTTCGGCAAGTACCGCAGGTCGCACGAGGCCAAGCTGTCGGGCCAGGTCAGGTCCGCCAGGACCCGCCTCGAATCGCTGCGACGCTCACCCGTACCTGCGCCACCAAGGCCGCTGCGCTTCACCGCCGACCTCGCTCTCGCCGGTGGGGACGGCTCCCCGGTGGACGGGGACGGCAACCCGTCCCCCCTGGCCGAGCTGGAGGCGGTCCTCGTCGGCGATCGGCTGGACCTGCCCTCCCTGCGCGTCGAGCCGGGCCGGCGGCTCCTGGTCACCGGGCCCAACGGCGCGGGGAAGACAACGCTTCTGCGCGTCCTGGCCGGTGACCTCGCACCGGACGCCGGAGCGGTCCGACGCCGGGGCAGGATCGGCTACCTCCCGCAGGAACTCCCCCTGCGGCCGACCCGCCGCACCCTGCTCGCCACCTTCGCCGCCGGCCGGCCGGGGTTCCCCGAGGAGTACGAGGACGCACTCCTGGCCCTCGGCCTCTTCCGTCCGGAAGACCTGACCGTGCCCGTGGCAGCCCTCTCCATCGGCCAGCAGCGCAGGCTCGCCCTGGCACGGCTCGTTACCCGACCGGCGGACCTGCTGGTCCTGGACGAACCGACGAACCACATCGCGCTCGACTTGGTCGAGGAGCTGGAGGCCGCGCTCGACCGGTACGCGGGCGCGGTCGTGGTCGTGTCGCACGACCGGGCCTTCCGCGGCCGCTTCACCGGTGAACGCCTGGAACTCCGGTCGGGCCGCGCGGTGACGGGCCCGGGAATCCACGCCTCGGAGGGGGCGTGCCGCTCGCGCACGTAGGTACGCAGACGCGCGACGGACACCGCCTGCCCGCCACCGGGAATCGTGATCCGCGCTGGTGGACGGCGGTCGCCCGGCAGACCAGGCCGTGCGGTGCAGGGGGTGTCAGGATGTCCGTATGGACGTGCGCAGGAGAAACCGGGTACGGGTGACAGGCCGGAAGAGCGGCCCGGTGGTGATGCTCGCCCACGGTTTCGGCTGCGATCAGAATCTCTGGCGTCTCGTCGCGCCGGCGCTGGAGGAGCGCTTCCAGGTGGTCCTGTTCGATCATGTGGGGGCGGGCCGTTCCGATGCGTCGGCCTGGAGCGCCGAGCGGTACTCCACCCTGGACGGCTACGCGCAGGACGTCATCGGCATCTGCCAGGAGCTCAACCTCGGGCCCGTCACCTTCGTCGGGCATTCGGTCAGTTCCATGATCGGTGTGCTCGCCGCCGTGCAGGAGCCCGGGCTCTTCGAGAAACTGGTCCTCCTCACCCCTTCGCCGTCGTACATCGACGACGGCGACTACCGGGGCGGATTCAGCGAGCAGGACATCGACGAACTGCTCGAGTCACTGGACAGCAACTACCTCGGCTGGTCCGCGACCATGGCACCGGTGATCATGGGAAACCCCGAGCGCCCCGAACTGGGGGAGGAGCTGACCAACAGCTTCTGCCGGACGGACCCCGAGATCGCCCGGGTCTTCGCGAGAGCCACCTTCCTGTCCGACAACCGGGCGGATCTCCCCGAGGTGACCGTTCCGACCCTCGTCGCCGAGAGCGCGCGCGACACGATCGCCCCGCGTGAGGTGGGCGCCTTCGTCCACGCGCAGATCCCCGGCAGCGAGCTGGTCACTCTGGACTCGACGGGCCACTGCCCCCAGCTGAGTGCCCCCGAGGAGACTGCCGAGGCGATCATCGCCTTCGTGCAGGGGTCGTGACCGTGCACCCGGGCGGCGACGGGACCGACGGATCGTGGCAGGCGGCAGGCCGTGACGAGGAATCGCCGGCGTTCTCCGCTCTGCTGGAGGACAGCGTGGAGGACCTGTACGAGAACGCGCCGTGCGGCTACCTCTCCACGCTGATGGACGGGCGGATCGCCAAGGTCAACGGAACGCTCCTGAAATGGCTCGGCCACCGTCGCGAGGACCTGGTGGGCCACAGACACTTCTCCGACCTGCTGACCATCGGCGGCAGGCTCTACCACGAGACGCACTTCTCACCGCTGCTGCGGATGCAGGGCGAGGTCAACGGCATCGCCCTGGAACTCAGGGCCGCGGACGGCACCCGGCTGCCTGTCCTGGTCACCTCCACCGTCAAGCGGGACGACCACGGAGAACCGCTCCTGATCCGCACCACCCTCCTCGACGCCCGGGACAGGCGTACCTACGAGCGTGAACTCCTGCGGGCCCGGCAGGAGGCCGAGCACGACCGCGAACGCCTGCAACGTCTCGCCACCACCCTGCAGCGCACCCTGATCCCGCCGGCCATCGAACCGGTCCCGGGCATGGAAGCCGCCGCGCACTACCACTTCGCATCCCCCGACGAGGTGGGCGGGGACTTCTACGATCTGTTCCCGCTCGCCGCCGGAGGCTGGGGGTTCTTCATGGGGGACGTGCGCGGCAAGGGGGCGGACGCGGCCGTGGTGACGTCGTTGGCGCGGTACACCCTGCGAGCCGCGGCGGTCTCCGATCCCGTACCGGCCAGGGTCCTGGCCAACCTCAACACCGCGCTCAACCACCAGGTCCAGGAGGACGAACCACTCTTCTGCACCGTGATCTTCGGCCTGCTCACCCCCGAGGAGAACGACGCCGGATTCCATGTCGTCCTGGCCGGCGGTGGCCACCCTCCCGCCGTGCTGCTGCGGTCCGACGGCAGCGCCGACTACCTGCCCACCCCGGGCGGCCAGCTGGTCGGGGTCGTACCGGACGCGCAGTTCACCACCGCCACCCTGGACCTGCGTCCCGGTGACACCCTGTTGCTCTACACCGACGGCCTGACCGAGGCCCGTACCCGGAACCCGGATGAACGCTACGGCGACGAAGCACTCCTGGACTTCGCGCGGTCGCTCGCACCCACCTCGGCGCCCGGTGCCGTCAGGGCGCTCACCGCACTGCTGGACTCCTTCGGTGAGGGGCTCGACGACGACACCGCGCTCCTGGCGATGAGCGTGCCCCCGCGAGAGCGGTGAGGGGACGGAGCGGGCGGCCGACGCCACGGCCGTGGGCAGAAGAGCCCACCGCGAGCTTCTCCACGGCCGGATTCATGACCGGAAGCCCGGCCACCCTGCGCCGGGCCCGAACCGTCAGCCGGCCGCGTTGAGGAGGTCGAGGGCGCTCTGCTGGCAGCCGTGGCCCGTGGTGCCGGAGCCGCCGGCCCAGTGCGGTCCGTACTGGTCGAGGGGGTTGCGGTCGCGGGAGTACGCGGTGTTCGCCCAGCCCGTCAGGGTCCCGGTGTACGGGTGGTCGCCGAGCTGGGTGTTGAGCCGGCCCAGTCCGCGGACGTAGGCACCCTTGAAGCTGGCGCCGTCATCGGTGCAGGCGTCGCTCTCGCTCGGCTCGCGCGGGACCCCGTCGGTCTGCAGCCGTACGGTCGAGGCGTCGGCCAGGGCGCGGGCGGTGGTCAGCAGGGTGGAGTCGCCGGTGGCCCGGTACAGCTCGGTCAGACCGCCGAGTACCACGCCCTGGTTGTACGTCCACGTCGGCTGGCCGTTGTTGGCGCACGCGTCGCTGAGACCGTCGTTGATCATGTTGCTGCTGTTGATCATGCCGCTGTTCCGGAACCACGACCACTCACTCCTCGCCCGGTCCAGATACGTGGTGTCGCCGGGGATGCGGTTGTGCAGGGCGGCGGTGAGCTGGAGGAACAGCTCGTTGGTGATCGCGTTCTTGTAGTTGCCGCCGGTGTTCCACCGCACTCCGCCGCCGCAGGTGCCGTTCCAGTTGGCCCACATGTGGTCGGCGTCGGCGCGGGCGGTGTCGAGGTAGCGGCTGTCGCCGGTCAGGTCGTACGCCGCGACCCATGCCAGGCCCCACCAGCCGGTGTCGTCCAGGTACTCGTTCCTGAACTGCCCGCCCTGCGCGGCGATGTTCTTGTCGTACGTCTGGGCGATGGCGTACGTGTAGCTGCCCATGCCGGTGATCCGGGCATTGTCGATGATCGCCGTCAGTGCGTTGGCGCCGGTCCACCACCCGTTGCCGCCGAACAGCTTGGTGGTGCGGTCGTACGACATCATCAGCGCGGTGGCCGCCGCGGTCCGCCGGTCGCCGGCGTTCCAGGTGGTCCGCGCCCACGGTGTGCACGCGATGGCACCGGATGCCTGCCCGCAGGCCCGCAGAGCTCCGACGCCCTGGGTGTTCCAGTCGTCCACGTTGTACATCTGGGTCCGCCAGCCGCTCCGGCCGGACGGGACCGTCGTGTTGCCGAGCCGGCTGCCGTCGGCCCAGGTGCGGCCGCCGTCGAAGCTGCGGTCGAGCCAGACCTCGTCGCCCGCGGCGCCGTTGTCGATGGACGCCCAGCCCATGGCGTCGGTGTCGTCGAAGTGCAGCACGACCGAGCGGCCCGAGAGTGCGGCCGTTACCGGCTGCCGGTCCTGAGGGCTCAGGCCCGGATCCCGGGCGTCGCAGTACTTGTTGCACAGCGCAGTGGGAACCGCCGAGGCGGGCGCCGGTGCGGCCATCCCGATGGATAACGTTGTCATGACGACGAGGAAGACGCCGAGGGCAGTTCTGCTGAGGTTCATCGAGGCTCCCGAGCCGATCGGACGTGGGGGACTGGCGGCGCGACGAGACGGGCGCGCGCCAGGGAGTCAGGTCGGCGCGTGCTCTCGAAGCTAGCCACAGCCTGACTTCCCGTCAATGAACCGGATGTCCGGCGGCCGGAGCCATGGCTCTGTGCGCGAGCAGCGGGTTCCGGCACAGACCTCGGGGGTGACCGCTTGGCTCGGTCGACGGGCTCGCGTCCGCACGGACGGTTCCTGGACTTGCCGGTCCATTTTCGGCTCCCTAACGTGCTGAGTGTTTCCCCCGGGCGACGAGCCCACACAGGAAGGTGTCACCCATGCATGCGATCCGCATCGAGGAGCACGGCGGTCCCGAGGTCATGCGCTGGACCGAACTGCCCGACCCGGCCCCCGGAACCGGCGAAGTGCTGGTGCGCCTGGGCGCGGCCGGCGTGAACTACATGGACGTCGGCGCCCGGGCCGAGGGCGGGCCGGGCTGGGCGGCCCCGGCGGTCCTCGGCGTCGAGGGGATGGGGTACGTCGCGGCTCTCGGCGAGGGGGCGCGGGAGTTCGCCGTCGGTGACCGGGTGGCCTGGTTCTACCATCCGGGCAGCTACGCCGAGTTGCTTGCCGTCCCGGTGCACTCGCTGGTCAAGGTGCCGGACGGCATCGACGACGAGACGGCCGCAGCCGTGATGATGCAGGGCTTGACCGCCAGCCACCTGAGCACCGAGACCTATCCCGTCGGTCCGGGTGACACGGCCGTGGTGCACGCGGCGGCGGGCGGCGTCGGCCGGCTGCTCACCCAGATGATCAAGGCGCGCGGCGGGAACGTCATCGGGCTGGTCTCCCGCGAGGACAAGGCTCCCATCGCGAAGGAAGCGGGCGCCGACCACGTCCTGGTCCACACCGGCGGAGGCTTCGAGAAGCGGATCCGGGAACTGGCCGGCGGCCGCGGTGCCGACGTCGTGTACGACGGCGGCGGTGCGGACACCTTTCGCTCCTCCCAGCTCACCCTGCGCCCGCACGGTGTGCACGCCTATTACGGTCCCTTCATGGGCGTACCGACCCTGAGGCCCACCGATCTGCCCAACAGCATCCTGCTGACCTACCCCGTCGTGCATCACCACGTTGCCACGCGTGACGCCCTGGTGCGACGTACCGGCGAGGTGTTCGACCTGCTCATGGACGGGCGGCTCACCCCGCTGGTCACCGGCCGCTACCCGCTCGCCGACGCGGCCCGCGCCCACGCCGACCTGGAATCGCGCCGCACCACGGGCAAACTGCTGCTGCTGCCCTGACCGCCCCACCGGCCCTTGAACGGGTCGCCGACGATCCCGCTCCGGGAGGACACGTGCCGTTGACCCGCAAGGGCGCCGCGACCAGGCAGCGCATCGTCGAGGGCGCCGCCGAGCAGATCCGCGAACAGGGGGTGTTCGCGGTGAGGCTGGAGGACGTCATGGCCCGCACCGCGACCAGCAAGAGCCAGCTCTTCCACTACTTCCCCGGTGGAAAGGACGACCTGCTCCTGGCCGTGGCCCGGCACGAGGCCGACCGGGTGATCGAGGACCAGCAGCCGGAGCTCGGATCCCTCACGTCCTGGGACGCCTGGGACCGGTGGCGCGAGAAGGTCCTCGCGCGCTACCGCACCCAGGGCAGCGACTGCCCCCTGCACACCGCCCTCGCCCAGATCGGCGGGGCCACGGAGGCCACCGGGGCCGTGGCCGGCGAACTGCTCGACCGGTGGCAGCGGCAGCTCGCCGCGGGTATCCGCCATCTGCAGGCCGAGGGCGGGACCGCCCCTGGCCTGGATGCCGACCGGGAGGCAGCGGCCCTGCTGGCCGGCATCCAGGGCGGCGTGCTGATCCTCATGATCACGGGTGCCTCCACCCACCTGGAGGCCGCCCTCGACGCGGGCATCGCTCACCTGCGCGCCGCCGGTCAGCAGGACCGCTGACCGCCTCGACGTCCAGCGCACCGAGACCTCCAAACGAAAGACCCTAGGTCACGCCCCTGTGGGCGCGGCCCTCGCGTACGTGGGCACGCAACCGTTCCACGAAGACCCGCTGGCCCGCCACCAGCCGCTCGAGGGCCTCGTCCGGTGCGCACCAGGCGAATCTGTCCATCTCCGGGAACTCCCGCAGCACACCGGACCCCCTCGGCCACTCCATGGTGAACGTGCCCGGGGTCGCCTCGTCAGGGTCCAGCTCGGCCTCCACGGCCCACACGGTCACGGTCTTGCCACCGGACTGGCGAGTCTCTCCCAGCGGCACCCAGGCGCCGTCGGGGAGGGGCAGTCCGAGTTCCTCCTCGAACTCCCGGCGCGCGGCAGCGGCGGGTTCCTCGTCGGCTTCGTACTCGCCCTTGGGGATGGACCAGGCCGCAGACTCGCGACGGGCCCAGAAGGGTCCGCCCATATGGCCGATCAGGACCTCGGCGTCCGGCCGGCCGTCGTCGCCCGCGACGATCCGGAAGAGCAGAAGTCCCGCGCTGCGCTTGACTGTCGACATGTCGTCAAGTGTGGGGGGCGGTGGGGCGGAAGGCCACCGGTCCGGAGACCCGCCGTTGGCGCGACGCGGGGCCTCCCGGGGTCACCCCTTCGCCGCGTCCTGTTCCTCCTGATGTCCCCGTTGTCCTCTGGTGCGTCCCACCGAGCGCCGTCATGCTGTCCGCCGACAGCGCTTTCCACGCGTAATCCGCTCTGCACCAGGAGGATTTGTGGGCCTTGGCACCTTCCGCAGCGCCCTGCGGCCGTTCGTGCTGCTGGCGACCGTGGCGGCGACGACGCTCGGGGCCGTCGCACCCGCGGCAGCCGACTCCACCCCGGACCCCCGCCCGCACACCACCGCCGAGATCCTCAGACCCGTCGCGCCTCCGCCCGCGAGCGGCCCGTCCGGCGAGGCGAGATCCGTCGTGGACGGCGACGGCATCGAGACCGCCCGTGCCGCCCGCCCCGTCGCCCCCGGCGTACGTCTGAGCTCGTACGACCGGCTCGAGTCCGACAAGTGGCTGCGGGTCGACACCCTCTCCGTCGACCTGGACGGCAGCGGAGTGCGCGCCGACTACCTCTCCTCGGGCAAGGTCGCGGACCGGCGTACGGTCTCCGAGCTCGCGGCCGGGCACGATCCGGGGCCGGGCCGCCGTACCGTCGCCGCGATCAACGCGGACTTCTTCGACATCAACCAGACCGGAGCGCCCCAGGGCCCCGGGGTCCAGGACGGCCGAACGGTCCACTCCCCGGCCCCTGGCGTCAACCGCGCGGTGGGTATCGGGCCGCAGAACGCGGGCCGGATCCTGGAGCTGTACTTCGACGGCACGCTGACCCTCCCCTCGGGAGCGCACCCACTGGCCGCGTACAACGCCGCGAACGTACCGGCCCAGGGCGTGGGTGCCTACACCTCCGCCTGGGGCAGCGCCGACCGCGCGCTGACCGTCGACGACGCGCTGCCCGTCGCCGAAGTGGCCGTGCGTGACGGCAAGGTCGTCTCGGTGTCGGACACCCCGGGATCGGGACCCGTGCCCGAGCACACGGTGGTCCTCGTCGGCCGTGAGGCCGGGGCCGCCCTGCTGACCGCGCTGGAGCCCGGCGACCCGGCCGGCATCGCCTACCGGGCACGCACCGACAGCGGAGCCGTGCCACGCACCGCCGTGGGCGGCCGGGAGCTGCTCGTCGTCGACGGGGCGGCGCAGAACCACGACGGCGAGGGCAACAACACCGCGGCGCCCCGCACCGCTGTCGGGTTCTCCGAGGACGGCCGGACCATGCAGGTCATCACCGTCGACGGCCGGCAGACCGACAGCGGCGGTGTCACCCTCACCGAGCTGGGCGAGATGATGCGCAGGGCAGGCTCGTACAGCGCTCTGAACCTCGACGGCGGAGGTTCATCGACGCTCGTCGCCCGCGAGCCGGGCAGCGACGCGCTCCAGGTGGAGAACAGCCCGTCCGACGGCAGTGAGCGCACCGTCCCCAACGGCCTCGCCCTGACCGCCCCCGACGGCAGCGGGCGGCTCGAAGGGTTCTGGGTCGAGACCCGTACGCCGGCCGGCGCCGCGCCCGGCGACGACCCGGTCGCCGGCGGTCACCCCGAGCGGGTCTTCCCCGGCCTGACCCGCCGGCTCACCGCGGCCGGATACGACGAGACGTACGGACCCGCGGCAGGTGTACCGCGCTGGCGTGCCGTCGACGGGACGGTCGGCAGCGTCGACGCCCGGGGCACGTTCACCGCACGCCGAGGCGGCACGACCGACGTCCGGGCGGAACGGGCGGGCGCCCACGGCGTGACCCGGCTCACCGTCCTCGACCGGCTGGCCCGGATCCGTCCCACCACCGGGCGTGTAGGCCTGGCGGACAAGGAGGCCACAGGCGTCTTCGGCATCGTAGGACTCGACGCCCACGGCACGAGTGCTCCCGTCGAGCCGGGGGACATCACCCTCGACTACGACCACACGCTGTTCGCCGTCGACGACGACGGCCGCGGGTCCTTCACGGTGAGGTCACTCACCGGCTCCGGAGCGGGACAGATCAGGGCCACCGTGGCGGGCGTCAGCACGGTCCTCGCGGTGAGCGTCGGTCTCACGGAGCAGACCGTGTCGGACTTCGAGGACGCCGCTTCCTGGAAGTTCAGCCAGGCCCGCGCGGAGGGCTCGCTCGCCGCGACGCCGGACGGGCACACCGGCACCGGCCTCCGGCTCACCTACGACTTCACCCGCTCGACGGCGACACGCGCCGCCTACGCCGCCCCGCCGCAGCCGGTCGTCGTGCCGGGCCAGCCGCAGGCGTACACGCTCTGGATCAAGGGAGACGGCAACGGCGCCTGGCCGACCTTGCACCTCAAGGACGCCGCAGGCTCCGACCAGCTGCTACGGGGGCCGTACATCACCTGGACCGGCTGGCGGCAGGTCACCTTCGACGTGCCGGCCGGCGCCGCGATGCCGCTCTCCGTGTCCCGCTTCTACCTGGCGGAGACCGCCGCGGCCAGGCAGTACACCGGCGAGATCGTCATCGACGGCCTGACCGCCCAGGTGCCGCCCACCGTCGAACTGCCCGAGCAGCCGCGGGCGGCAGACCCGTTGATCGACCCCGCGGCCGTCACCGAAGCCCGGGACTGGCAGTTCGCGGTGATGTCGGACGCCCAGTTCGTCGCGCGTGAGCCGGACAGCGCCATCGTCCAGCAGGCCCGTCGAACCCTGCGCGAGATCAAGGCGGCGCGGCCCGACTTCCTGGTCGTCAACGGCGACCTCGTCGACGAGGGGTCGCCCGCCGACCTCGCCTTCGCACGCCAGGTCCTCGACGAGGAGCTCGGCGACTCGCTGCCCTGGTACTACGTACCGGGCAACCACGAGGTGATGGGCGGGAAGATCGACAACTTCATCGCCCAATTCGGCCCGGCCCGGCGGACGTTCGACCACAAGGGGACCAGGTTCCTCACGCTCGACACGTCGAGTCTCAGCCTGCGCGGCGGTGGCTTCGCCCAGATCAAGGAGGTGCGCGCCCAGTTGGACGCGGCGGCGAAGGACCGGTCCGTGGGATCCGTGATGCTGATCGAGCACGTGCCCCCGCGCGACCCGACCGTGCAGAAGGGAAGCCAGCTGAGCGACCGCAAGGAAGCCGCCCTCGTCGAACGGTGGCTCGCGGACTTCCGGCGTACGACCGGCAAGGGGGCGGCCCTCATCGGCAGCCACGTCGGGGTCTTCCACGCCTCGCACGTGGACGGGGTCCCGTACCTGGTCAACGGGAACTCCGGCAAGTCGCCGGCAGGCCCCGCGGACGAGGGCGGTTTCACCGGCTGGTCCCTGATCGGTGCCGACCGCGTCTCGCCCGGCGAACAGTCGGCGGTCCGCCACCGGCCGTGGCGGGGCGGGCCCGACTGGGTCTCCGCGCAGACGCGCGCGCACGTGGACGCGCTGACCCTCGACGCCCCCTCCACGCTCGTCGCGGGGGAGCGGACGAAGGTGAGTGCGCACATCACCCAGGGCACGCGGACCGTGCCCGTGGCCTTCCCGCTCAGCGCGGACTGGACCGGTTCGCCGAACGTCCGCGTCGGGGACGCGGACGACGCCCGCCGACGCCACATCGCGACGCTGGATCCCTCCACGGGCACGCTCACCGCCCTCCGGCCGGGCACCGTCACGCTCGCCGTGACCGTCAACGGCGTCACCCGGCAGGTACAGATCCGGATCGCGGCCGGGGTGGAGGCGCCCGCCGCCTGACGTTCCGTCGAGCTCCACGCCACCGCACGGCTCCCCGCCCTGGCCCGGGAGCCGTGCGGTGTTTCCTTGTGGTGCTCCGGCGCGCACAGGGTGTTGGCATTTGGTGGTGACTGAGCCTTGCGAAGAATCACACCAGCCCCATAGGTTCCACGCTGGAATGGAGTGGGAGCGCTCCCAGCCCGGCCCTGCCGGGTCGTCCCGGGCGACTCGGCCCTACCGAAGGGACATCATGAAGAGCCCCATCCGCTTTCTCCGGTCCGTAGGCACCAAAGCCGGCGCGTCATGCGCGGCACTGGCCTCGTGCGCGGCCCTCGCCATCGCGGCCGCACCCGCGCACGCCGACACCCTGCTCTGCGAGCAGTACGGTTCGGCCGTCGTCCAGGGCCGGTACGTGGTGCAGAACAACCGCTGGGGCATCGCCGAGGAGCAGTGCGTCAACGTGACGGCGAACGGCTTCGAGGTGACCCGGGCCGAGGGCTCGGTGCCGACCGACGGGGCGCCGAAGTCGTACCCCTCCGTCTTCAACGGCTGCCACTACACGAACTGTTCACCCGGGACGAAGCTTCCGGCCCAGCTCAGCTCGGTCAGCGGCGCGCCGACCAGCATCACGTACAAGTACGTCGACAACGCGGTCTACGACGCCGCCTACGACATCTGGCTCGACCCCACGCCCCGTACGGACGGCGTCAACCGCACCGAGATCATGATCTGGTTCAACCGGGTGGGCCCCGTCCAGCCGGTGGGCTCGCGGACCGGTTCCGCCACGGTCGCCGGACGCGACTGGGAGGTGTGGACGGGCAACAACGGCGGCAACGACGTGATCTCGTTCGTGGCCCCCTCCGCGATCGCGAGCTGGAGCTTCGACGTCATGGACTTCGTCGACGAGACCGTCACCCGCGGCATGGCGCAGCCCTCCTGGTATCTCACCAGCGTCCAGGCCGGGTTCGAGCCGTGGCAGGGCGGAGCCGGCCTCGCCGTCACCTCCTTCTCCTCGGCCGTCGACACAGCCGGTGCCGAGCGGTCGACGGCGCGTTCCGCACGGTGACCTGAGCCCGGCTGCCGGACCTGCGCCGGCGCTCCTCCCTACGGGGGCGCCGGCGCAGCTTTCCTCATGCCTTCCGGTAGCCGTAGGCGTCCGTGGCCGCCGCCTCCACGGTGTCGAGATCGCCCCCCGCCGACGCCGTCACCAGCGCGGCGACCGCGCCCTCCACGAACGGCGCGTCCACCAGCCGTGCCCCGTCGGGCAGTTCGTCGCCCTCCGCCAGCATGGACTTCACGGTGAGCACCGCGCTCCCGAGGTCCACGAGCAACGCGACCCCGACACCCCTGTCGACCGTCCTCGCCGCCTCGGCGATCAGCTCCGAACTCGTCCCGAGGCCTCCGGCCGAGGTGCCCCCGGCCGCCGCCACCGGTGCCGTCGCGCCCCCGGCCGCGAGCCCCCTGGCCAGCTCGACGACGGCCTCCGCCACCGGTCCGCTGTGCGAGACGAGAACGATCCCGACCTGCTGCGCGTCGCTCATGCGCCGCCCCCGGCGCTCGGTTCCGCGGCCTCGACGAGCGCCCCGACGAGCAGCGCCGCAGAGGCGGCCCCCGGATCCTGGTGCCCGATGCTGCGCTCGCCCAGATAGCTGGCTCTGCCCTTGCGCGCCCGGAGCGGCACGGTCGCCAGAGCACCGGCCAGCGCCGCGTCGCGGGCCTCCTCGAACGAGGAGCCCAGCACCTCGACGGCCGGGAGCAGCGCGTCGAGCATCGTCTTGTCACCCGCCTGCGCCCCGCCGAGCTGGGCCACCGCGGCCACGCCCGCCCCGAGGGCCTCCGCCAGCTGAGCCGGAGTCACCTCCGTCGCGTCACCCAGCGTCTTCCCGGTACGGCGCAGGAGAGTTCCGTACAGCGGCCCCGACGCCCCGCCGACCGTGGAGATCAGATGGCGGCCGGCCAGCGTCAGCACGGCCCCGGGCGCCGCGGGGGCCTCCTTGTCGAGGACGTCGCACACCGCCGCGAAACCGCGCCGCATGTTGCTCCCGTGATCGGCGTCCCCGATCGCGGCGTCGAGCTCGGTCAGCCGGTCCGACTCACGGTCGACGGCAGCCGCGGTGGCGGCCATCCAGCGACGGAAGAAATCGGTGTCGAGCACAAGATCTCCTGTTCCTCACACACAGTGGAAAGTCGTTCACCGGCCCCAGCGGAGCGCGGGCGTCTGTACCGGCGCGTCCCAGAGCCGCACCATCTCCTCGTCCACCTGGCAGAGCGTCACCGAACAGCCTGCCATGTCGAGCGACGTCACGTAGTTGCCCACCAGCGTACGAGCCACCGCCACGCCCCGCTCCGACAGCACCCGCTGTACCTCGGCATTGAACCCGTACAGCTCCAGCAGCGGTGTCGCGCCCATCCCGTTGACCAGCACCAGCACGGGGCCGCTGGGCCGCAGATCCTCCAGCACGGCGTGGACAGCGACGTCGGCGATCTCCCCGGAGGTCATCATCGGGCGGCGTTCCCGGCCGGGCTCGCCGTGGATGCCGATCCCCAACTCCAGTTCACCCGGAGGGAG
Source organism: Streptomyces sp. NBC_01166 (assembly GCF_045039765.1). Taxonomy (NCBI): domain Bacteria; kingdom Bacillati; phylum Actinomycetota; class Actinomycetes; order Kitasatosporales; family Streptomycetaceae; genus Streptomyces; species Streptomyces sp. NBC_01166. Next base: position 618,014 of record NZ_CP108613.1, on the reverse strand, counting down.
ATCGAAGGTCGGGGTGCCCTTCGCCGGGGTGGTGACGGAGCTGAGCGCCACCCCGAAGCTCCGCGAGGACTCGTTCACCCGCCGGGCCATGGCCTCCACCCGCTCCAGCGGCGCACCCTCGTCGGCGAGGGCGCCGGCGAGCTTCTCGACGAACAGCGTCGCCCCCGTGCCCCGCCGCCCCGCCGTGAAGGTGCTGTCGGACACGGCCACGTCGTCGTCGACGAGGACCCGGGCCACCTGGACGCCTTCGTCCTCGGCGAGCTCGGCGGCCATGTCGAAGTTCAGCACGTCCCCCGTGTAGTTCTTCACGACGAACAGCACCCCGGCGCCGCTGTCGACCGCGGTCGCCGCCCGCACCATCTGATCGGGCACCGGCGAGGTGAACACCTCCCCGGGGCACGCGGCCGACAGCATCCCGGGCCCGACGAACCCCGCGTGCAGCGGCTCGTGCCCGGACCCCCCGCCGGACACCAGCCCCACCTTCCCGGCCACCGGGGCGTCGCGCCGGACCACGAGACGGTTCTCGGGGTCCACGACGAGTTCCGGATGGGCGGCGGCCATTCCGCGGAGTCCGTCCGCGACGACGGTCTCCGGCACGTTGATGAGCATGCGCAACGGTTCCTCCTGGGAGAGCAACGGCAGGCCGGTGATGCTGACCGGCCGTCGGTGTGAATCCGGTCCACTGGTCAGGTGCGTACGGCACCCAGTATCGAAGAGACCCGTGTGATCGGGAAGCGACGCGTCGGGGGACGTGTCACCGAGTCGTCGGCGGCCGTCCGCGCGTCTCCCGACACCCAGGGTCTTACGGTCCGGTGACGTGGGCGTGCCGCACCGCCTTTCCCGTCTCCGGGCGGCCTAGCGTGGCGGCCATGCGTGTACTGGTCACCGGCGGAGCCGGGTTCATCGGGTCGTACATTGTCCGGACTCTCGCCTCCGGCGGGCACGAGCCGGTGATCCTCGACGCACTGCTCCCCTCCGCGCACGGACCGGCCGGGGCCGGGACCCCCGCGGGCGGCCACCCCCCGCCGCCGGGTGTGCGGACGATCGTCGCGGACGTACGGGACCGGGACGCGGTGGCCGCAGCGCTCTCCGGGGTCGACGCCGTCTGCCACCAGGCGGCGATGGTCGGCCTCGGCAAGGACTTCGCGGACGCCCCGGAGTACGTGGGGTGCAACGACCTCGGCACCGCCGTGCTGCTCGCAGGGATGGCGGCGGCCGGGGTCCGGGACCTGGTGCTCGCCGGCTCGATGGTGGTCTACGGGGAAGGGCGCTACGACTGCCCCCGGCACGGCTCCGTCAGACCGGGCCCCAGGGCGGTCGCCGACCTCGACGCCGGACGGTTCGAGCCGCGCTGTCCGGCCTGCGGCGCGGAACTGGTCCCCGGTCTGGTCACGGAGGAGGCAGCCGGCGACCCCCGCAACGTCTACGCCGCGACCAAGCTCGCGCAGGAACACCTCGCCGCCGCCTGGACCCGCGCGACGGGCGGGCGGGCCGTCGCGCTGCGCTACCACAACGTGTACGGCCCGGGGATGCCGAGAGACACCCCCTACGCCGGTGTCGCGTCCTTCTTCCGCTCGGCCCTGGCCCGGGGCGAGGCCCCCCGGGTGTTCGAGGACGGCGGCCAGCGGCGCGACTTCGTGCACGTACGGGACGTGGCGGCGGCCAACGCCGTGGCGCTCACGGCGCTGGGGGAGCGCGAGCCGGGTACCTTCGACGCCTACAACACGGGAAGCGGCACACCGCGGACCATCGGCGAGATGGCCCGCGCGCTGTCCGTGGCCCATGGCGGCCCGGCCCCCGTCGTCACCGGTGAGTACCGGCTCGGGGACGTCCGCCATGTGACCGCGGACTCGCGCCGCCTCCGCGACGAGCTCGGCTGGAAGCCGGAGACGGAATTCGGCGAAGGGATGCGGGAATTCGCCACGGCGCCGCTGCGGGCGCAAGGGGGCCGGTGACACCTGGCCGGGGGTGGCTCAGCCCGATGCGGCAGGAAGGGTGACTTCGAAGCAGCAGCCACCGGCCACGTTCCGTACGTCCGCGCGGCCGGAGTGCGCCTCGACGATCCCACGGACGATGGCGAGTCCGAGGCCGGCCCCCGCGGGCGGCGTGCGGGCCGAGTTGCCCCTCCACCCCGTGTCGAACACGCGCGCGAGGTCCTCCTCGGGGATCCCGCCGCACCCGTCGGTCACCGAGAGCACGAGACCGTCGGGTGAGCGCTGTGCGGCCACCGCGACCGTTCCGTCGGCGGGGGTGCGCCGGATCGCGTTGATCAGGAGGTTGCCCAGGACCCGGCTCATCTCCTTGCTGTCGACCTCCACGGGCACGGCGTCCACCCGGTCGCCGACCAGGCGGACCCCGTGTTCCCGGGCCAGCGGATGGGCCCCGGCGAGCGCGTCGCCGACGAGGTCGTGGGCGGACACCCGGGTTGGGGTCAGCGTGAGCGACCCGGCGTGGATCCGGGAGAGTTCGAAGAGATCACCGACCATGTCGTTCATGCGCTCCACCTCCCGGCGTATCTGCCGCAGGTAGCGGCCGGAGTCCGGGGCCACGCCGTCCTCCAGGGCCTCGGACATGGCGCGCAGCCCGGTCAGCGGGGTCCGGAGATCGTGCGAGATCCAGGCGACGAGTTCCCGGCGCGATCTCTCCAGGGCGCGCTCGCGCTCCCGGGAGCTTTCGAGCTTCGCGCTCGTCGCCGCCAGTTCGCGGGTGAGCGCGGCGAGTTCCGCGGTGGCCTGCCCCTCCGGGGCCGCGAACGTGCCCCCTTCGCCGAAGTCGCGGGCGGCCAGCGTCAGGTCCCGGCTCCTGGCGGCCACCCAGCGGCCCAGCAGCATCGCCGTCGCGAGGGACACGGCGGCGGCCATGGCGACGACGGTCGTCACCACCGTCAGGTCGTGCGGGGAGAGGAACATCGCCCAGGCCACGGTCAGGGTCCCGGCCAGCATCGCCGTGACGGCAACCGCCGCGACGACGGTCAGGGAGACCGCCAGGGGGCGGTGCCGGAGCAGCCGCAGGGCCAGGGCGCCCAGCAGTCCGGCGGCGGCGGCGCCGAGAAAGGCGAGGAGGGCGATGAGCAGCAGGTCGGTCATGCGCTCAGTCCCCGGCAGTCTCGTCGTCCGGCAGATCCATGCGGTAACCCACGCCCCACACCGTCTGGATCAGAGTGGGACGGGCGGGATCGCGCTCGACCTTGCCGCGCAGTCGGCGCACATGGACCGTCACCGTCGACAGGTCGCCGAAGTCCCAGCCCCAGACCTCCCGCATCAGCTCCTCGCGGGCGAAGGCCTGTCCAGGGTGGCTCAGGAAGAACGCGAGCAGATCGAACTCCCGGAGTGTGAGAGCGAGATCCCTCCCGTCACGGGTCGCACGGCGGGCCAGTGGCTCCAGGCGGAGTCCGGCACCGCCGAGCCGGGTGGGTGAGCCAGCCTCGGTGCGCCGGCCCCGGCGTAGCACCGAGTCCACGCGCAGCACGAGCTCACGTGGGCTGAAGGGCTTGGTCACGTAGTCGTCCGCGCCGGTCTCCAGGCCGAGGATCCTGTCGTCCTCGTCCCCTCTCGCGGTGAGCATGATGACGGGCACGGGCCCCTGCGCGCGCATACGGCGGCACACCTCGAAGCCGTCCATGCCGGGGAGCATCAGGTCGAGCACCACCAGATCGGGGCGCAGAGCCGCGAAGCGTTCCAGTGCGGCCGGTCCGTCGTCCGCCCGCTCGACGTCGTAGCCCGCGCGTCCCAGATACCCTGCGGCGACCTCCGCGACCGTCGGATCGTCGTCCACGACGAGGACCCGGCCGTGCGACACGCCGTCCCCGCGGCCGTTCGGTGATTCGGCACGGCGGTCCGGAGGGGAGGAGATGTTCTGCATGGTGCCCACTGTGGCATCACCGGCCGCCCGTCCGGAGGGCCCCCGGCCGCCACACGGTCGACGTCCACGTTTCGTAAGAACCTGAAGACCGAAATGCCGGATTCCGCTCCGTAGGGTGATCAGCGTGACCGACTCTGCACCGGCGGATCCCGCCGACCCCATCCGAGCCGACATCGTCCTGCCCTGCCTCGACGAGGCCGAGGCCCTGCCCCGGGTACTGGCCCGCGTTCCCGACGGGTGGCGGGCCATCGTCGTCGACAACGGGTCCACCGACGGCTCGGCGGCCATCGCCCGCTCGCTCGGCGCGACCGTCGTGCACGAACCGCGCCGCGGCTTCGGCTCCGCCTGCCACGCCGGGCTGCTCGCCGCCGAGGCGGAGTACGTCTGCTTCTGCGACTGCGACGGTTCGCTCGACCCGGCGCTGCTGCCCGGCTTCGTCCGGCGGATCGCCGAGGGGGAGAGCGATCTTCTCCTCGGCAGGCGCCGCCCCGCGGCCCGCGGTGCCTGGCCGCTGCACGCCAGACTGGGCAACATGGCGCTGTCCGGCATGCTCCGTCGTCGCACCGGCCTCCGGCTGCACGACCTGGGGCCGATGCGGGCCGTACGCCGGGAGGCGCTGCTGGCACTCGACCTGACGGACCGTCGCAGCGGCTACCCGCTGCAGATGGTGGTGCGCGCCTCGGACGCCGGGCTGCGCGTCGCCGAGACGGATGTGCCGTATCTGCCCCGGACAGGGAAGTCCAAGGTCACCGGCACCTGGCGGGGCACCTGGCACGCGGTGCGGGACATGCGTGCGGTGCTGCGGCAGCCGCAGCCGCCGGCCCTGCGGAACGTCGCGGCGGAGGCGTCCCGATGAGTGCGCGGATGCCACCTGCCGGGGCGACGACGCTGCTGGTCATCGCGAAGGAGCCGGTTCCCGGCCGGGTCAAGACCCGGCTCACGCCGCCGTTCAGCCCCGGCGAGGCCGCGGAGCTCGCCGCAGCGGCCCTCGAGGACACCCTGCGGACCGTGCTCACCCTGCCCGCCTCGCGACGGGTCCTGGTCCTCGACGGGCGTCCCGGACCCTGGCTGCCACGGGGCTACGACGTGCTGCCGCAGAGTGCGGGCGCCCTGGACGAGCGCATCGCGGCGGCGTTCGGTACCTGTAGCGGGCCGGCCCTCCTGATCGGGATGGACACCCCGCAGATCACCCCGTCCCTGCTGGCACCGGCGCTCTCCCCGGGTGCCTGGGACGGCTGCGACGCCTGGTTCGGGCCGGCCGAGGACGGCGGCTTCTGGGCTCTGGGCCTGGCGGCGCCCGACCCCGGCCTCGTACGGGGCGTGCCGATGTCCCGCCCCGACACCGGTGAGATCCAGCGGGCGCGCCTGATCGGCGCGGGTCTCGCCGTACGGGACCTGCCGGCGCTGCGCGACGTGGACACCGCCGAGGACGCGCTGCACGTCGCCGCCGCCGCGCCCCACGGCCGCTTCGCCGACGCCCTCACCCGCCTGGGCGGGGCGGCGGTCCGATGAGCACGGTGCTGCCGCCGGCCGGCCCGTCGTCCGCCCCCTGGGCGGCCGATCCGTACGCGCGGGCGCTGACCCGGGGCCGCGGCCCGCTCTTCCTCCGGCGGAAGGACGGGTGGCTCCTGCCGCTGGACATCGAACGTTGGTGCGCGGACGCCGACGCCGCCGACCTCTCGGCGCTCCGCCGGAGCGAGGGACCGGTCATCGACATCGGATGCGGGCCCGGACGGCTGGTGGCAGCGCTGGCCGCGCGCGGACACCGCGCGCTGGGCATCGATGTGAGCGAGGCCGCCATCGGACGCACCCAGCGGATCGGAGGATCGGCGCTCCGCCGCAGCGTTTTCGAGCCGCTGCCAGGCGAAGGCCGCTGGGGGACGGCTCTGCTCATCGACGGCAACATCGGGATCGGCGGTGCCCCCCGGGCCCTGCTCCGCCGGGTCGCCGCAGTGCTTGCGCCGGGCGGACTGCTCATCACGGAAGCCGCACCCCATGACGTGGACGAGCAGGTCCAGGTACGCATCGACGACGGCCGGGGGCGCGCCGGCGCGGCCCACTTCCTCTGGGCCCGTGCCGGGGTGTCCGCGCTGCTCGCGTACGCCCGGTCGGAGGGCTGGAAGCCCGTCGATCAGTGGGAGGCCGACGGCCGTCCGTTCCTCGCCCTGCGCCGCGCCACGACGGTCCGTACGACCAGCGAGAGCGCAGACACGGAGAACAGCGCGGCCGTGATCAGTAGCCAGTTCCCCAGGAACCTGTCAGGGGACATCCCGCTCGCGGGCTCGTAACGCTCCGCGTGACGCGTGATCAGAGGGAACCACATCAGCAGGAGCAGCCCGGAAAGGAGCAGCGGCACGCGTACGAAGTTCACCAGCGACGGCCGCCTGGTGAAGGGGATCCGAAGGGCCCGGTCCGCCGCCGAGTACAGCGGCACCAGCACCAGGTCGTGCACGAACGCGGCGCCCACGAACCACACCAGGATCATGAGCGTGTCCCCGTCGAGCAACCGCACCCCCGCGTAACCCGCGAGGGCGAACGACGAGACCATCAGCAGCAGGTGCAGCGGCCCTTCCCCGTACCAGCGGCGCAGAACCCGCATCACAGCTCTCCGAACGTCAGGCGGCTCACCCATTTGGTATTCATCACACCGGGGGCGGCCGGCACGATGACGCGCGCCGGATAGCCGTGATCCGGGGAAAGGGACTCACCGTTGACGCCCAGCGCCAGCAGCGAGCGCGGATCGCGCACCTGGTTGTCCCTGAGCGCCACCCTCCGGAACGGCCCGCTGCGCTGGAGGGACTCCACCAGCACCCCCGGCGGACCGTCCGGGAATCCGGCAAGCGCGGCCAGATCGCGCAGAGGGACACCACGCCACCACTGGTCGGAGGTCGACCAGCCCTCCACACAGGCGATGGGCAGCGCCGCGCTGTGCTGTTCCATGGCCAGGAGCGCCGACCGGGACAGCTGGATCTCCCCGGCCGGTCCGACGACGGTGAGCCGCCAGCGTCCCCCCGTCGCGGCCGGATCGATGCCCACCGCGGCGGCCGTCTTGTTGATCTGGAAGCCGTTGGGACCCGGGCCGGGTTCGGCGCCGCCGCGCGGGGTCAGCAGAGCGGTCCGCCGCAGCCCGCCGTCGAAGCTCCGGCCGCCGGAGGTCACCAGAAGGAGCAGCGACCCCGCCCCCACGACGGCGAGGGCGCCGCGCCGGGAGACGGTCGGTGGAGCGGGACGCGGCGAGGCGAGCTCGTCGCGCTCCGTCGTGGGGAGACCGTGGCGCAGGACCCGCAGCGCCCGGGGGAGCTTGAGGCAGGTGTGGGCGAGGAACGCGGCGAAGAAGACCCACGCTCCGTAGAGGTGCAGGGGATAGAACGATCCGGGGAACAGGTACTCCAACTGGATGTTGAGCAGTCCCGTGACGAATTCGAAGAGAGCTCCGCCCACGAGCAGCAGCAGCGACAGCCGCTCCAGGGCATGCCCGGCCGACCGTGCCGGCGGCAGCGTGAAGAGCTTCGGGATCACCGACCACAGCTTGGCCAGGAGCACCGGCACGAGAACGATGCCGAGGGTGACGTGGATCCCCTGTGTCAGCCGGTACAGCCAGTGAGGCCCGGTGGGCCATTCGAACAGGTAGAAGCCCAGCCATCCCTTGGCCGGTGTCTTGTCGTTCACGGCCGCGAGATCCGGGTTGTACGCCGCGTACGACAGAAGGCCCGTGACGAACAGCAGGGTGATGCCGGCGAGGAGCACCATGCCGAGCACGGCCGTGAACCGGACCCCGCGCACCGGACTGCGCCAGAAGGCGGGCCCGGTGGGAAGGGGGAGGCCGGCGGAAGGGAGGTGTGCACCGGTTCGCTGCCGTCTGTCGCGCATGTGCTGACGTTATGCCGGGGACGCCGCTCCCAGGGGCGTACGACTCCTGACGAAAGTCTGACGTCGGCGGTGCGGGGCGGACCGCCCGCCGCAGGATCTGACGGTTGTGTGACGCGGCGGCGTCGCACCGCTCGCCGCACCCCCCTGATGCGTAGCGTGCCTGCGTGACGACCGAGGAACACAGCGACCGCATCCGGCCCCCCGAACCCACAGCGCCCACCCCCACCACCGGGCCCGCCGGCCGTCGTCGGGACCTGACGGCCGCAGCGGCGGGAGTCCTGCTGGTGGGTGTGGCCATAGCGGTCGGATGGGTGATCCAGGAGGGCGACGGCAGCCTGCAGGTCCACTGGCCGCCCCTTCTGGCCTCGTGGGATCCGCACCTGGGCCCCGGTACCCCGGCCGCCGTGGCGGTGGCGGTGGCGGTCGTCGCCTACGGGCCACGGCTCACGGCCGTGCTCCCCTGGCGGAGGCTGCTGCTCACCTGCTGGGCCGGCTCGGTGGCGTGGATCCTCTCGCTCGCCCTCATCGAGGGCTGGTACCGGGGGATCGCGCGCAGGCTGACCACCAAGCACGAATACCTGCGGGTGATCGACCGCTTCGACGACATCGGAGCTGCCCTGCGCGGTTTCACCGACCACATCGTGATCGGTCCGCCGGGTAACTGGCCCGCACACGTCGCCGGCCACCCGCCGGGCGCCACACTCACCTTCGTCGGCCTGGACCGCGCGGGACTCGGGGGCGGGGCCTGGGCGGGCATGTGGTGCATCGTGCTCGGCAGCTCAGCCGCTGTGGCCGTCATGGTCGCGCTACGTGCTCTGACGGGTGAACACCTCGCGCGGCGCGCGGCCCCGTTCCTCGTCCTCGCCCCCTTCGCCGTCTGGACCGGCACCTCGGCGGACGGGTACTTCGCCGCCGTCGCGGCCTGGTCCGTCGCACTGCTGGCCCTCGCCGCGACCCGCACCGCCCGGCATCCGGCAGCCGCCGCGCTGGGCTCCGGACTGCTGTTCGGGGGGACCTGCTATCTCAGTTACGGTCTGACGCTCATCGCGGTCCTGCTGGCAGCCGTCCTCGTGCTCGCCCGGACGGCACGCCCGCTCGGCCATCTCGCGCTCGGCGCACTCGTCGCACCCGTCGCCTTCTCCCTGGCGGGCTTCAACTGGTGGGAGGCCTATCATCTGCTCGTCGAGCGCTACTACCAGGGTGCGGGCGGGACCCGCCCCTACTCCTACTGGGTCTGGGCGAACCTTGCCTGCACCACACTCGCCGCGGGACTGGCCACCGTCGCCGGTCTGCGCCGTACGGCGGCCTCCGTCCCCGCAGCCGTACGAGCACTGCGTCCGGGCACACCAACGGCCGCTCAGCGGCTGGTGCTTCTCACCCTGGCCGCACTCCTGGCCCTCGCCGCCGCCGATCTGTCGGGGATGAGCAAGGCGGAGACGGAACGCATCTGGCAGCCGTTCATCCTCTGGCTGATGCCCGCCGCCGCCCTGCTTCCGGACATCGACAGACGCGGCTGGCTGGCCGCCCAGGCGGTCGTCGCCCTGCTCGTCAACCATCTGCTGTGGACCGGGTGGTGAGCGCCGTCGGGAAGCAGGCGCTCGGGGCGGGGCCTGTCATTCTCCCCATGCGACAGTGCGGGCGAGCCACTCGTCGAAGGTCTCCGTGCCCCTGGGCCCCGGGCCCGCCGGCAGCTGGCCGTCGCCCGCCATCGCGGCCCCGACGGTGCCGGGCAGCCTGACCGGCACCACCAGTCTCCGCTCGTGGCGGGCCTCCAGCAGCCTGCGCACCAGGTCGGCCAGCTGCTCCACCCTCGGTCCGGCGAGCTCCGGCGCCATGCCCCCCGGGGGAGCGAGCACCAGTTCCACCAGATGGCGCGCCACCTCCCGCGCCGCCACCGGCTGGGTGTTCATCCGGGGAACCACGGCGAGCCGCTTCGGCATCTGCTGGAGGGTCTGGAGCACGAATTCGTGGAACTGCGTGGCCCGGAGGACCGTCCAGGGCACCTGCCCGCCCTTCACGACCTCCTCCTGGCGGAGTTTCCCCTGGTAGTAGCCGTGACCGATCCCGTCCACGCCGACGATCGACAGTGCCAGATGGTGACGCACCCCGGCACGTGCGCCCGCGTCCAGCAGGTTGCGGCTGACCGAGCCGAAGAACGCGACCGCCTTGTCGCGGCCGAGGACCGACCTGTTGCTCACGTCGATGACTGCGTCCGCACCGGCCAGCGCCGCGTCCAGTCCGGCGCCGGAGACGAGGTCCACGCCACGCGACCGCGCCAGCACGACCGGTTCGTGCCCGGCCGCGGCCAGTTCCTCGGCGACCGGCCGGCCCACCGCACCGGTGCCGCCTGCCACCGCCACCCGCATCTCCTGCTCCTCCGGCCCCGTCGCGCGGTACGCCGACGCGTCCCGGGAACGCCTTCCCGGGACGCGCATCCTGCCCTCAGTCGCGCAGGCAGAACTCGCGGTCGCCCAGCCACTGGCCGAACCAGTCGCTCAGCGGGACGGTGAAGCACCAGCCGGAGTCGTTCGTGTCCGGCGTGGGCGTCGGCGTCGGCTTGTCGGGATCGGGCGTCTCCGGCGTCCCGCTCGGGTCCGGCGCGGGAGCCGAGGGCCCGGTCGCATCCGGCAGCCCGCTCAGCATCTCGCGGAACACCCGTGAGGACTCGGGGTTGTCGGCACACTGCCACACCCCGTGCGGGCAGTAGTCCGTGATCGTCTGGTAGACCGGCTTGTGCCGCTCCATCCACTCCAGCATGCTGCGCATGTACTCGGGGTTGTCGCCGTTGCGGAAGAGCCCCCACTCAGGGAACGAGATCGGCTTGCCGTGCTCGGCCGCGAAGTCGACCTGCTTCTGCAGACCGTACGGCTCGTTCACCTGCTCGTCGAAGGTCCGCGCCGGAGGCTGGTCGTAGGAGTCCATGCCGATGATGTCCACGACGTCGTCGCCCGGATAGCACTCCGTCCAGGGCACGGCGTCCCGCCCCCTGCTCGGAGCGAAGTCGAAGCGGAACTTCTGGCCGGACACGGAGCGCATCGTCGTGACGATGCGGTTCCAGTACGCCTTCCACGCGACGGGATCGGGACCGCACCGGTGCGTGTACGTCGTCCCGTTCATCTCCCAGCCGAGGACGATCACCGTGTCCGGGACGCCCAGCAGGACCAGACGCTCGGCCAGCCGGCGGAAGTGCTCGTCGAACTGCCCCTCGGCGCCGGCCCGCAGCAGACCGCGGACCTCCTCGTCGGAGACGTGCTCCTCGTTCCGCTCCAGCATCGGCGTGTTGAGCACGAACATCCGGTCCTCGGCCGCTTTCCGCCAGGCCGCCCACGAGGCGAGGAAGCCGGGGCGGCCCTCGATGTTCTCCCACAGGTCGCCCGGCAGGTAGCTGTGCCCGACGCGTAGCTCCGTACCGTCGAGCCAGCGGGACAGCTCTCCCATCCGCTGCACGCCCTCCGGCCCGTAGTCCAGATAGGCGCCGATCGCGGTCGTCGTCCCCGGCTCCGGTGCCTGCCGCGCCGTGCCCTTGCCGGCCTGTATGTCCGCGGTGTCACGGTCGGCGAGGACCGCGCCGCCGACGAGGAGGCAGAGCGCGGTCGCCCCGACGCCGAATTTGATGAGACGGCGCTGTACGGCCACGGCTTCTCCTTGGGTTGCGTCCTGTCCCCGACCCTGTCGACCCTAAGGAGAAAGATTCAACAACGGGCTGTGGGGCCGCCCGTGAATAGCCCATTCGCGACACGCGCGAGTTCAGAGCGGACCATTCGGGTGACACATTTCGAAGGTGAAAGGCAGGGAGCGGACGCGATTGTCGAAGTTCGAATGGACCAGGCCGGGTTCGCCCGAGGTTCGGACGCCTCCCAGGCGAGTGAGCATTTCGCGGAAGAGCGCCTTCATCTCCAGTTTCGCCAGATGGGCACCCAGGCAGTGGTGGGGGCCTCCGCCGCCGTATCCGAGGTGCGGATTGGGTGACCGGGTGATGTCGAAGGCACCGGGGTCGTCGAAGACGGAGGCGTCGCGGTTGGCGGAGGCGTAGAGGAGTACGACCTTCTCCCCGGGCAGAAACGTGTGACCGCCGAGCGCGCATTCGGCCGCCACCGTCCGGCGGAACTGGATGATCGGCGTCGAGTGGCGGACGATCTCGTCCACCGCGCCGTCGGCGTAGCGGTCGAAGTCGGACTCCAGCAGGGCCCGCTGCTCCGGATGCGCCGTGAGCAGGACCAGACCGTGGGCGATCGCGTTCCGGGTGGTCTCCACCCCCGCCACGAGCAGCAGCGAGAAGAACGCGCCGAGCTGACGCGAGGACAGGGCCTGCCCGCCGACATCCGCGCGGACGAGCGCCGAGATCACGTCGTCCTGGGGGACACGGCGCCGTTCACGGGCGATGCCCGCCATCTCCAGCTGCATGCGGGCCAGGGAGCGCAGGCCGCGCCCCGGGACACGGAGCCGCGCACGGCCACGCCTCTGTACACCGACGTACTCCGACGCGTGGTCGATGCGCGCCGCGATGCGGGCCCGGTGGCGCGCGGGGATGCCCATGAGGTCGCAGATCACCTCGAAGGGCATACGCGAAGGTGCCGAGCGCATGAAGTCGCCCGGTCCTTCCGTGATCACCTCGTCCACCAGCCGCCGGGCGACGGCGCCGATGTTCTCCTCGGCGGCCGCGAGCAGCCTCGGTGTGAAGGCGCGGGAGATGGTCCTGCGCAGCCCCGCGTGCTCGGCGCCGTCCATGTTGACCATGGAGTTGCCGAACACGGCCTTGGCCCAGGGCGCCGGTTCCGGAGTGGTGACACCGGGGGCGCTGGCGAAGACCTGCGGCTGCCTGCTGGCCGCCCTCACGTCCGCGTGCTTCACCAGCGCGTAGAACGGCGTACGCGACCCCGTACGAGGGGTGAAGCGGACCGGTGTGTCGAGTTCCCTCAGCCGGGCGAACTCCGAGAGCCGCTCGGACCGTGGCAGTCGCCAGAACGCCGGATCCGCCAGATCGGCACCGGCCGTTCCTCGCACGCGGACCGTGGGCACCTGTGTCGGCGCGTTCATGCACAACCTCCGGGAGCTCGGACGGCCATGCTGACCCGGCGGACGGCGCAGCGCGCCCGACACGGCCGTACCGCACCGCGGAATTCCCACGGTCGCGTGATGCCCTGTGGACGAGAACCGTTCACGCTCCGTCTCGTTGCCCACTCGGACGGGACACCTCGCAGGAACGGACGAGAGGGAGGCAGACCAACCATGAATCCGACCGACGCCACCACAGGGCAGCGGGCCGGCGCCCCCCGGCCGGCCCGCCGGGCGGTGCTGCGCACCGCCTTCACCGCGGCCGTGATCGCGGGCACCGGCGGCGCGCTCGCCCCGGTGATCCTCGAGGACCCGGAGCCCGGAAGCCCTGCCCAGGAGCGCGGAGCCGTGGGGCCCGAGCGCTTCTCCGAGCTGTACAAGGGCCGCGAGATCCGGGGCACGGCCACGGCCACGGTGCCGGCCGGCGCACAGCCGTACGCCGGCGAGGCCGGAGCCGTCGCCGCGGTGTCCGGCACCGAGATCAGCGTCGACGGGAGGGCGCTGCACGTGATGCGGCGCGCCGACGGGAGCTATCTGAGCGCCGTCAACCACTACGAGTCGTTCCCCACACTCCTCGAGACCGCCCGCGCGGCGGTGGACGAACTCGGTACCGCCCGGTTGTCGGCAGCATCCCCGCACACCATCTGAGCCCTTAAGGACGAGCACGCGTGTACAGCCGCAAGAATCAGCGCGATCTCACGCGCACCGAGAAGAAGCGCCTGGTCGACGCGATCCTGGAGCTCAAGCGATCGGGCCGCTACGACGACTTCGTCAGCATGCACCGGGAGTTCTACGTCACCGACTCGGAGAGCAGGCCCCGGCCCGCCCACATGACCCCGTCCTTCTTCCCCTGGCACCGCAGATACCTCCTGGAGTTCGAGAAGGCGCTGCGGGCCGTCGATTCCCGTGTGTCGATCCCGTACTGGGACTGGACGCGGGACAACACGGCGAAGGCGTCCCTCTGGGCGGAGGACTTCCTCGGCGGCAACGGCAGGCCGGGCGACCGGCAGGTCACGACCGGACCGTTCGCCTACCGGCAGGGGAACTGGCGGATCCGCGCCGGAGTGACCGACGACCCCTTCCTGCGGCGCAACTTCGGCCGGCCCTCCGCGCCCGTCACACTGCCCCGGCCGGCGGACGTGGAGCGTGCGCTGCGCGATCCGGTGTACGACGCCGCGCCCTGGAGCAGCGTCAGCACCACCGGCTTCCGCAACAGGGTCGAAGGCTGGGGCATCAGGGGCGGCCGCGGCGTGGCCAACCACAACCAGGTGCACCGCTGGATCGGCGGGTCGATGGCGGGCGCCGCGTCGCCCGACGACCCCGTCTTCTGGCTGCACCACGCCTTCATCGACCTGCTGTGGACCCGCTGGCAGAAGGCGCATCCGCGCTCCCGCTACCTGCCGGCGCGCGCGCTCCCCGCCGAGGACCCGCAGCAGGACCGGATCTTCGCGTACGACCGGCCCATGCCGCCGTGGGACGTGGCGCCCTCGCAGCTCATGGACCACACCCGGCTCTACCGGTACCTCTGAGCGCCGCCTGCCGGGCGGAAACGGGGCAGGGCCTTCCCCCTCCGCGTCGCGCGTGGAGGGGGAAGGCCCGGACGGTGCGTGGGGGAGATCAGTGGCCGTAGCCGTACTCGCCCTTGTCCTCGTGGCTGTCCGACACGTTGGCGCAGGTGTTGCCGAACGCCGGGTTCAGCAGAGCGATCACGTTCACCGTGTTGCCGCACACGTTGACCGGGATGTGGACCGGCACCTGGACGACGTTGCCCGAAAGGACACCGGGGGAGTGGGCCGCGACGGCCTCCGCCCCGGAGTCGGCGGTAGCCATGCCGGCACCGCCGGCGATCAGGGCACCGGTACCTGCCATGACGGCGGCCACCTTCGAGATACGCGACATCAGTTCTCCTTGAGAGGTTCGAAGCCGGCCGCCGAGCGTGCGGCCGGTATGCCCTGACAACGCGAAACTCGACAGACGGTAACGGATCGTCGCAAAACTCATCATCGCGGCTCAACTCAGGCCGATGAACGCGGCCCCGGCCGCCGGCAGCTCGCTGAGCCGGCCGCGCCAGTCCCGCGCTGCGGGAAGGCGGGATTTCACCGTCTCCGCCGCCCGGTCCCGGACGGTCACCTGCGTCTCGCGCAGCCGCAGCAGCGGCTCCAGCGCCGGACGGGCCAGCATCAGGCGCCGGTTGACGACCGGCACAGGACCCCAGTGGTTCTTGTACTGCTCCGACCCGCGCAGCAGGCTCAGCACACCGCGGTCCAGGCCCCCGGCCTCCCGGGCGATCTCACGCAGCAGCATGGTGGAGACATCCACCTTCGTCTCCCTGAGCCGGGGATCGGCCCCGTAGAGGTAACCCCCCGTCAGCCGCGCCGACCTGAAGGACAGGTCGGCGGCCACCACCTCCCCGTCGAGCAGGAACTCCCTGACCGAGGCCTCGCCGTCGCGCACCATCCGGCGGGTGGAGCGCACCAGATGCGCGCAGAAACGGGGCCGCAGATGCTCAGGGTTGACCCCCCTGCCGAGCCACTGGAGCTCGTGCAGCCGCAGCAGGGTGCCGACGGCGCCCGCCACCCGGTGTACGGGCGCGGTGCGGCACTCGATGCCGAGCGCGTCGATCCTGCGGAGCTTGGCCCGCGTTCGCTGGGCGCGGGAGCCGCTCATCCGCCCCATGAGGGCGTCGATGGGCTCGGCGGGCAGCTCCATGCAGGTCGAGTCCGTGCGGCTGCTCCGAGCACCGGACCACGCCTCGAACAGCAGGTGCGCCGAGGCGTCGGGCCGCACCTCCCGCAGGTCCACGACCGTGTGCGCGGCGGCGCGGTGGAGCCCGCGCTCCAGCGCGGTGACCGCTGCCGGGGTGTCCTCGCCGTCCACCAGGATGTCGAAGAAGTCGGAGATCGTGCCGCCCATCGGAACCAGCAGGGGCATCGGGCGGTGCACGAGCATCAGGGGCACCGCCCCGATCAGCCGGCCTCCCCGGCGCGCGAGGAGGACCCGGAGGCGGCCGGGGACCCCGTAGGAGAGCCACCACGAGTGGAGCCACGCATGGCTCTGGAACGGGGTCGCGGTGGGGCACCGGCGGTGCAGCGCGTCCCACTCCGCGGCGAGGTCCGCGAAGTCCGGCAGGTCCCTGCAGAGGGTGACGGCGAGCCGCCCGTGTCGGTCGGTGTTCATCGCACGAGCTCCCTTTCGCCGGTGGTGCCGCCCTGGGCGGGGCCCGGCACCTGGGCCGTGGCGCCCCGGCGTCCGGTGCGGGGGCGGACGAGCAGGACCAGGCCGCCGGCCAGTCCTCCCGCGCTGGCGCCCACGGCCGTGCCGAGCGGCGTGGACGGGGACACGGGGTCGACGGGAGGGACGGCGTGAGAGAACTTGACCAGCTTCACACCGGTGTCCTTCGCGACGTGCCCACTGCTGACGACCACCGCCTCCGTCACCGCGTTGGCGATGTCCGCGGCACGGTCCCGGTCGGCCGACGTGCCGGTGACCGAGATCATGGGCGAGTCGGGAGAGGTCTCGGACCGTACGTGTGTACGCAGTTCGCGCACGGGCTCCCCGGCGGCCCCCTTGGCGTAGGAGAGGGTGGCGTCACTGGTGGCCAGGCGGCCGTACGACTGCGCGTAACCCAGCGCGGCGGCCGGATCGATGTCCTTTCCGGCGGTGACCACGGCGTAGCTGGTGGCCGCGTACTCGGGCGTGGCGAGCAGACCGTACGAGAATCCGCAGGCGGCTCCGAGCAGGACACCGGCGGGCAGCGGCAACCACCACCCGGTCCGTACGAATGCGGGGCGGAGCCTGCGGAACCGTCCGGGGACGGCCGGCTGCTGCTCGGGCGAGTCGGTCATGATTGTGTTCTCTCGGTCGGGGGGACTGCGGTGGTGTCGACGGCCCGTGCGTAGACGTCCATGAGGCGCCGGCTGCTGAGCCTGATGTCGTAGTGGTCCACGGCGGGGGGCGGCGGCAGCCTCCGTGCGCCGCTCTCCATGCGGTGCCGGAGCGCGGCCGTCAGCTCGTCCGTGGGATCGTCCGTGCCGGCGCCGGATCCGATACGGGTAGCCCCCGGCACCCGGCCCGTCGGGAGGTCCTCGATGGCGGGGCAGGCCGCGTACACGACCGGTAGCCCGGCAGCCAGGGCCTCGACGACGGCAAGACCGAACGACTCCTCGCGGGACGCCGAGACGAACGTGTCGACGGCACTGAGCACCGCGGAGATGCCGGGACCGGCGCCCGAGGTCCCGCACTCGCCGAGGAACCTGACCCGGCCGGCCACCCCGAGCCGGGCGGCGAGAGCGCGCAGCGCCCCGGCCTCCGGCCCGTCGCCGGCCAGGACCAGCCAGGCACCGGGGAGGGCGGCGACGGAACGGATCAGCAGGTCGAAGCGTTTACCGGGAACCAGTCTGCCCACACCCCCCACCACGAACGCCGCCTCGGGGAGGCCCAGGAGGGCCCGGGTGGCGTTCCGCTGAGCGCGGTCGAAGCGGAAGGCCGCCACATCGACGCCGTTGGGGACGGTATGGATCCGGGCGGCCGGCACCCCCCAGTCGCGCAGCCTGCCCGCGACGGTGTCGGAGACCGCGACCGTCGCCGCCCCGAGCCGCTCGGTGCGCAGGTAGAGCTCCCTGGTGGACCGGGTGAGCGGCCGCCCCTCGATCTCCGCGCGACCGAGCGAGTGCTCCGTCGACACCACGGTGGTCCCGGCGAGGCGCGCCGCGATCCGTCCGTAGACACAGGCCCGGTAGAGGTGCGTGTGCACGAGGTCGTACGAGCCACGGCGGATGAGCCGGGCCAGCCGGGGTACGGCGCCGAGGTCCCTGTTGCTCCTCATCCCCAGGTCCCGGACACGGACTCCGTCGGCGCGGAGCCCTTCCGCGACCGCTCCCGGATTGGTGAGCGTCACGACGTCGCAGCGCACCGGCAGATGGCGCAGCAGCAGTCGCAGCTGCTGCTCGGCCCCGCCGATGCCGAGGCCGGTGATGACGTGCAGCGCCCTCACCGGCCGTCACCCGGCCGCCCGGCGCCGGGGGAGCGGTGCCGCAGCCGGTGCCGCACCTCCTTGGCCAGCAGACGGGCGCCGCGGTCGGCGTGGCTGACATGCGTACGGGGAAGGGCGAACGGCCCCGACAGGGAGCCGGGCACGAGGGCGCATCCGTACGCGTATCCCGCCTCCCGCACGGACTCGGCCACCCGGCGGTCGGCCGTCCCGTACGGATAGCAGAACCCGGACGGCGCCTGCCCGGTGATGCGGCGCAGCGCCTCCCGGCTGCCGTGCGTCTCCTCGCGCAGTTCGTCGTCCGACAGCGCCGTCAGATCCCGGTGGAGCATCCCGTGCGAGCCGACCTCCATACCCGCCGCGGCGACGGTACGGACGTCTTCCTCGGTCAGCAGCGGTCTGCGCGGGCCGAGCGGATCCCAGGCGTTGGAGCCGCCGGGCCGTCCGGGCAGGACGAACACGGTCGCTGTGCAGCCGTGGGCGCGCAGCACCGGGAGCGCCTCGTGGAGGAAGTCGGCGTACCCGTCGTCGAAGGTGAGCCCGACCAGCCCCTGCTTCCCGGCGGCCCGCGCGCGCAGCAGGGCCGTGATCCCGACGCCGGTCAGCCCCCGGCGCCGCAGCCAGGTGAGCTGCTCGTTCAGACGGCGGGCGGAGACGGTGATGCCGTACGGATCCTCCGTGGGGTCGCTCACCGAGTGATAGGTCAGGATCCACGGCCGGGACCTGGGAGGGAGCGTCCGCGCAGGGGGCGCCGAGGTGTCAGCGGTCATGAGGGAACCTCTGTCGGATAAGAGCCAGCAGATGAACGGCTTCCGGGGCCCGGAGCACGAGCCCGGTGAGCAGGAACGCCATGGGTACGAGCAGGCAGCCGGCCGCCAGACCCGGTACCGGTCCCGGCACCAGCTCGGTGGCCAGCCGGCCCGCGGCCGCCGCGACCGCCGCCGCGGCCACGGGCCGGGCGAGGGAGAGGGCGACGGCCATGGGCCGTAAGGCCACCGCCCGCGAGCCCAGCCCCAGCAGCATCAGCAGGGCAGCCGTGCTGATGCCGACGGCATTGGCGGCGGCGATGCCGTCGACACCGAAGGGGCCGGTCAGCAGCACCCCGGAAACAGTGGTGACCAGGAGTCCCGCCGCCATCGCGCCGAGCGGGTACCAGGTCGGCCGGCCGGCCGAGAAGAACGGCCGGCACAGGGCGCCGACCAGCGTGTGGCCGAGCAGGCCCAGCGCGTAGACCCGCATGACGCCGGCCGTGGCGGCGGTGTCCGCCGCGTCGAAGGCGCCGCGTTGGAAGAGGACTTCGACGATACGGGGCGCACAGCCGAGCACCATCGCCGTGCCCAGCAGCACCACGGTCCCGGCCAGTGCCAGATCACGTTCGACCCGCTGCCGGGCACCCTCCCGGTCCCCGGCCGCCATGGCCCGCGCGACGACGGGGAAGGTCACCGTGCAGATCATCATGGACAGCACCATCGGCAGCTGGGCGACCTTCTGTGCGTAGTTCAGATGCGAGATGGCCCCCTCCGGCAGCGAAGACGCGAGGAACCGCTCGACGAAGACCTGCGATTGACGGCTCACCACGAACAGGACGACCGGCGCCAGGACCGTCGCTCCGAGAAGGGCGGAACCGGAACCACGCTCGCGGGGCGCACGCTTCCCGCGCCGGGCGGGCATCAGCCGCAGGAACGTGGGCAGCAGGGTGAGGATCATCAGCAGGCTGCCGACGGCGACCCCCGCGGCCGCCGCGCGCACCCCCCAGACGGAGTGCAGCGCCAGCGTCATGCCGATGATGCCGACGTTGTACGCGATGTAGACACCGGCCGGCGCCAGGAACCTGCCGTGCGCCCGCAGCGCCGCGCTGAAGTACCCCGTGACACCGAAGGTGAGGACCGTGACGGCCGTCAGACGTGTGCAGTCCACCGCGAGCCGGGGATCGTCCAGCCCGGGAGCCAGGACGGCGACGGCCCAGGGTGCTCCCCAGACCAGCAGCCCTCCCGCGCAGGCCAGCGCGGCGAACAGCCGGGGGAGGGTGTCGGCCACCAGTACGCGGACCGGGTCCTGGGCGTGGCCGCCGGCCGCACGCCGGGTCAGGGCCAGGCTGAACGCCGGCACGAGCAGCAGTGCCATGCCGTCCTCGATCAGCAGCGTGGCCGCCATCTCAGGGACCGTCCAGGCGATCAGGAAGGCGTCGCTGGCGTGGCTCGCGCCGAACAGCCGGGCGAGGGCCTGGTCGCGGAAGAGCCCCAGCAGCGCGGCGATCACGGTGAGGCCCGCGGCGCCGCCCGCCGCCCGCACGAGGAAGCGCCCGGGCCGTACCGGCGCGTCGGGTGCCGGCGGTCCGGTGACCGTCGCCTCCGTGGCGGTCCCGCTCACGCGTCGGTCGTCCTCTCCGGCTCGGCCAGCGCCCACCACGCGGCGAGGCCGAGCACGATCCCGGTCAGGACGGTCGAGGGGCCCCCGATGTCCGCGTAAAGGAAGTCGACCGTCTGCCAGGTCATCAGCCCGACCGCGGCGAGACCGCAGTCGACGGCCGCGGCCCCCCGGGCCCGTGCGAGCACCAGCCTGCGCACCCCGCCGACCAGGAGCGCCGCCCAGGAGCCCACCAGTGCGGTGAAGCCGATGAGCCCCTGCTCGCCGAGTACCAGCAGATACATGTTGTGGGGGGAGAGCAGCGGCTGCTTGCGGAACTCCTGACCGGCACCCGCCGTGTCACTGCCTGCCGAGAGCCCGATCGAGGCGTGCCCGTCACGGTGGGCGGGGAAGCCCTTCAGGCCGACTCCGGTCGCGGGCCGCTCGCGCCACATCCCGGCTGCGGCGGCCCACATGGCGTAGCGGTCGTTGACCGACCTGTCGGGGGCGCTGGTCACCTCGGTGATGCTGGTGAGCCGCTGCGAGATCATCTCTGACCCGACGCCGAAACCACCCACCAGGACGACCCCGGCAGCGCCCAGCACCGCCAGCGCGCGGGCGGCCTGCCGGAGCCCGGTCAGCGCGATCACGGCGAGGACCCCGGCGGCCGTCGCGATCCACGCCCCCCGGCTGAAGGACAGCGTGAGCGGGACGAGTAGCAGCGCGGCGGTCGCGGGAGCCCACGGCCTCAGCCGGCGAGGTGTGCCGGCCGGGGTGCGCAGCGCGTACGCGACTGCCGCCACCAGGCCGTAACCGACGACCGTGGCCATACCCATCACATCGCTGGGGCCGAACGTGCCGACGGCGCGGATCTCCTCCCCCATGTAGGAGGCGCCGGTGCCGGTGACGTACTGGTGTACCCCCGTCGCACCCTGGACCACCGCCAGCAGGACGAGTGCTCCCGCGACTGCCCGGAACCCGGCGGCGTCCCTGACCAGCAGGAGGACAGCGGCCGGTACGAGGACGAAGACCTGCAGGTACCGCACGAACCCCGGCAGGGCCGCCACCGGGTCCGTGGCGGTGACCGTGGCCAGGGCGAGGCCGACGGCCGGGAGCCCCAGCACGACCGCCGCGGCCGGCGAGAGCGGACGCCGCCGCAGGAACAGCAGGCAGCCCGCGCAGACGAGGACGGCCACCCCCGAGAGGAGATCGGCCGCAGGCACGCCCGCCACCGTCCAGGGTGACGTGTCGTCGGCCGGGACGGCCACGAGCAGGACGGTCGCGATCAGCGGCAGCAACGGCCAACGGCCGCCCCGTCCGTGAGGGGGCGCCTTCTCCTGGGCGGCGGCCGGTGCGACGGGCGGCGGGGCCACGGTGAGGGTCACGGTTCAGCTGCCTCCGAGCCGGAACACCGAGCCGGCCGTACGCGCCAGTACGCACATGTCCTGCCAGAGCGACCATGTCTCGATGTACCGGTTGTCGAAGCGCGCCCGGTCCTCGATCGAGGTGTCGCCTCGCAGGCCGTGCACCTGGGCCAGTCCCGTGATGCCGACGGGCATCCGGTGCCGGGACCGGTAACCGGGATGCGCGAGACTGAACTGCTGCACGAAGTAAGGGCGTTCGGGGCGCGGCCCGACCAGGCTCATGTCGCCGCGTACGACGTTCCACAGCTGCGGCAGCTCATCGAGGGACGTCCTGCGCAGCAACTTGCCGACGCGGCTCATGCGCCGGTCCGACGAGACGTTCCACCGGGTGGCCGATTCGTGCGCGTCGGCCGGGCGCAGCGTGCGGAACTTCAGCAGGACGAACGGCCGCCCGTATCCGCCGATCCGTTCCTGGCGGAAGATGACGCCCGGGCCGTCGCACAGGCGCACGGCCAGCGCGCAGGCGGCCATCACCGGGGCCGCCGCGACCAGCGCCACCGTGGCCAGGACGGCGTCCATGGCCCGCTTCACCCGGTGCGCCACCGGACGGTGCGCTCCGGCATGCAGCGAGTGGGCCGCGAAACCCCACACATGGTCCGGCCGGGGCGCGGTCCGGCAGCGGGCGACCGGCGCCTGATCGGTGATCAGCCACACCCGGCAGCCATGCCGCGCGAAGAGGGCGAAGAGCTCCGCCCCGTCGGACGCGGCGTCGGGCGGGACCGTGAAGACGGCGTGCCGCACGGAGTTCTGCACGACCGCCCGGCCGGTGTCCTGCACCGACGTAAGGACGGGCAGCGGGGCCCCGCCCGCAGGCGGGTCCGCCGTCTCGTCCGCGTCCGGGCCGGATCCCGACACCCGGCCGATCGGCCGCATCCCGTACCGCGTGTGCTCCTGCAGCACGGAGACGACCCGGTCGGCGAACGGACCGTCTCCCACCACCAGGGTGGACCGCGGATTTCGTGCGGCCGACCACAGCCGGGACCGGTGGACCACGGCGCGTGCTCCGCAGGTCACCAGGGTCTGGAGGCCGACCGCGCAGGCGAGCGCCGTCCACCCGGCGGCGAGGCGCGGGTCGTACGCGGACACCGCCTCGGCGACGACGTACCACTGCACCACGGCCAGCCCCGCCAGGGCGGGCAGTTCGGCCAGAGCCGAGGGGGAGAGTCCCGTGCGGTAGAGACCCCGGTACGCGTTGAGGAGCAGCTGCACGGCTGCCTGCAGCAGGGCGGCGACCGGCGGCCAGGGCCCGGGGGCGATGACGGCCACGGCCAGGCCGAGCGCGAGCACGTCGGATGCCACGAGCGCCGCCGGGGCCCGGCCCCGTCGGCCTGCCGCGGTCCGTGGGGCGGGAGCGTCCTCCCTGCCGCTGCGCGGCGGATGGATCGTGGTAGCGGCGCGCCGTACGGCGGTGGCCTGGGCGGCTCGGGGGGCAGGTGCACTCTCCGTCGTCATCGCTCGGTGCGCTTCCTCGTCGTGGGGCGGGACTGGCCGACAAGTTCCTCGTAGAGGCGCAGGACCGCTCCGGCGGTCTTCGTCACGTCGAAGACCTCCCGGGTGCGGCTCTGCGCGGTGCGGCCCAGCCGCGCCCGCAGCGCCGGATCGCCCAGCAGCGTGGTGAGCGCTGCCGCGAGAGCCGCGGGGTCCTCGGGCGGCACCAGGCAGTGGGGCAGGTGTCCGGGCGGCAGGCTCTCCCTGGCCCCGTCGACGTCGGTCAGCAGGACCGGTGTGCCGCAGGCCATCGCTTCGAGGGGGGCCAGCGCCATCCCCTCCCAGCGCGAAGGGAGGACCAGCAGGTCCGCCGCGTGGATCCAGGGCCGTACGTCCGCGCTCTTCCCGGCGAACAGAACTCCGGGTGGCGCGGTGCGGCGCAGCTCGTCCCCGTACGGTCCGTCGCCGACCAGGACCAGCCGCGCGCCACCCGTCGCCGCGGTGCGCCATGCTCGCAGCAGCACGTCCTGGCCCTTCTGCCGGCTCAGGCGTCCGACGCACACGACCAGCGGCACCTCGGCGGGGGTTCCTTCGAGCAGCGGGAGCGATCCACGGGCCGACGCGGCGGCGTCCCCGCAGACAGGCCGGAAGCGGCCGAGATCGATGCCGTTGTGGATGACCGACCAGCGCGCCGTGATGCCCGCGCGCTGCCCGGACACGCGCTCGGACTCACTGACGCAGAGGATGCGGTCGCTCCACCGCGCCCCGAACCGCTCCCACGCCGCCGCCAGTCCGGCGGCCCGGCCTTCCAGGGCCTCGAACGACCAGGCGTGTGGCTGGAAGACCGTCGGTACCCGGCCCCGCACGGCCAGCCGCCCGGCGAGTCCCGCCTTGGCGCTGTGGGCATGGACCACGTCGGGAGCGCACGCACGGATCAGACGGCCGGCCGTGAGGACCTCCCCGCCGAGCCGGGCACCGGGGGCGCGCTCCGCCGGCCAGGAACACACCCGCGCTCCGGCGGTGGACGCGCCGGCCGCCAGGGCCCCGTCCGGCGGGCAGGCCACGACGGGCCGCAGCCCTGCCCGTACCTGTGCCGCGACGAGGTCGGTCACGACCCGTGCGACTCCTCCCTCCACCGGCTGGACCAGGTGAAGGACTGTCAGTCGTCTTTCCTCGGTGCAACTCTTCTGCAGCACGCACGGCTCTCTTTCACATGCCCCCGAAGAGCCGGTTCGGGTAAACACCGGCGGCAAGGAATATGGCGGCGGAGATCAAGTGGGTAAAACCGAACTGCACTGTGGCAGACCATACGTGCGAAAACACGCATGACTCGCGCTCGTGTCCGGATGGATTGCCCCCGGCAAAGCCTCCGACCACCTGTTCCTCGGTTCTGCGGCGTGTCAGACGACTATGACCGACTTTGCTCGCCGCTGTGGCGCATGATGGCCGTGCCGTGCGCCTCCGCTCGTATCCCGAGGGAGTATTCCGACGGCGTATCCCCAGGGTCCCGGATACGTCAGGCGTTAATGCGCCGCAATTCCCGTCCCGTTGGTGCAGGAATTCCTGCTGCCCACGTTCCGGCTGCCCGGTGCGGCATTCTCCGGGCCCGCCGCGTCTCTGCGCCCTTTCCGTGCGAACCGGCCAACCATGGCGAAACGGCCCCGGGATCCGCCGTGCGCCGGGTGTACTGCCGGTCAGGCCGCGTACCCGGGTGTGTGGCCGAGGAGGCAGTATCGGGTACAACTCGTGATGATCGTCCGCCCGGTGGCGGTCCGCGAACGGCCGATGAGGACAGAGGAGAATCGATGGTTCACGAACGGGCCGGTCAGCCGGCGCAGCCCGGAGACCTGGTGGACGTGGCGCGGCTGGTGACGGCCTATTACACGGTCCACCCGGACCCGGGTGAGCCCGGCCAGCGGGTGGCCTTCGGAACGTCGGGGCACCGGGGATCGGCGCTCGCGGCTGCGTTCAACGAGGACCACATCGCCGCCACCACCCAGGCCATCTGCGACTACCGCGAGCGGCAGGGCACGGACGGGCCGGTGTTCCTCGGGGCCGACACCCACGCGCTCTCCGAACCCGCCCGGATCACGGCCGTCGAGGTGCTGGCCGCCAACGGCGTCACCGTCCTGATCGACAGCGACGACGGCTACACCCCCACCCCAGCCGTCTCGCACGCGATCCTCACGTACAACCGGGACCGGAAGAGCGGCCTCGCGGACGGCATCATCGTCACGCCCTCGCACAACCCGCCCGCCGACGGCGGCTTCAAGTACAACCCGCCGCACGGCGGGCCGGCCGGCTCGGACGCCACCTCCTGGATCCAGGACCGGGCCAACGCCCTGATCGAGGGAGGTCTGAAGGAGGTCCGTCGGATCCCCTACGCCAGGGCGCTCGCCGCCGACACCACCGGGCGGCACGACTTCCTTTCCGGTTACGTCGACGATCTCCCGGCCGTCCTCGACCTGGACGCCGTACGCGACGCCGGCATCCGGATCGGCGCCGACCCCCTGGGCGGGGCCTCGGTCGCGTACTGGGGGCGGATCGCCGAGCGCCACCGGCTCGATCTCACGGTGGTCAACCCGCTCGCCGACCCCACCTGGCGTTTCATGACGCTCGACTGGGACGGCAAGATCCGCATGGACTGCTCCTCGCCCTACGCCATGGCCTCGCTGATCGAGCAGCGCGACGCGTACACCATCGCCACCGGTAACGACGCGGACGCCGACCGGCACGGCATCGTCACGCCGGACGGCGGGCTGATGAACCCGAACCACTACCTGGCCGTGGCCATCCGCTACCTCTACTCCCACCGGGAGAACTGGCCGGCCGGCACCGGCATCGGCAAGACCCTGGTCTCCTCCTCCATGATCGACCGGGTCGCCTCGGACCTGGGACGGCAACTGGTGGAGGTCCCCGTGGGCTTCAAGTGGTTCGTCGACGGGCTGTTCGGCGGCACCCTGGGATTCGGCGGCGAGGAGTCCGCCGGAGCGTCCTTCCTGCGCCGCGACGGCCGGGTGTGGACGACGGACAAGGACGGGATCCTGCTCGCCCTGCTCGCCTCGGAGATCACGGCCGTCACCGGCTCGACCCCGTCCCAGCACTACGGCGAACTCACCGCCCGGTTCGGCGATCCGGCGTACGCCCGGATCGACGCCCCCGCGACCCGTGAGCAGAAGGCGGTGCTGGCCAGGCTCTCCCCGGAACAGGTCTCCGCGGACACGCTGGCCGGTGAGCCGATCACCGCCGTGCTCACCGAGGCGCCCGGCAACGGCGCGGCCGTCGGCGGGCTCAAGGTCTGCACCGAAAGTGCGTGGTTCGCGGCCCGCCCGTCCGGCACCGAGGACGTCTACAAGGTGTACGCGGAAAGCTTCCAGGGCGCCGAACACCTGGCCAGGGTCCAGGACGAGGCACGCGCCCTGGTCTCCGACGCACTGGGTGCCACGGGCTGAGCGGCCGGGCGGGCGCGCCCGGCGCGCCCGCCTCCGCGACCGGCGCGGGCAACCGTGTTGATCACGCGTCAGGGGCGGTGTGCTGGACCTGCCGGAGGAAGGCGGCGTTGTCGGGCGTGCTGCGGATCTTGTCCAGCAGCGCTTCGAGCATGGTCCGGGCGTCCCTCGACCGCAATGCGCGCCTCAGTCCTCGTACGGCGGCCAGTTCTCCCGAGGGCAGCAGGAGTTCCTCGCGGCGGGTGCCCGAGGGCGTGATGTCGACCGCGGGGAAGACCCGTCGGTCCGCGGACGCACGGTCGAGGCGGAGCTCCATGTTGCCGGTGCTCTTGAGCTCCTCGAAGAAGTAGTCGTCGGCGCGGGAGCCGGTGTCCACCAGCACGGTCGCCAGAATGGTGAGCGAACCGCCTTCTTCGGCGAGCCTGGCCGCGCCGAACAGCTTCTTGGGACCGATGAGTGCCGACGCGTCCACGCCGCCGCTCAGCGTGCGGCCGCCGGCCCCGGCGTTGTTGTTGTGAGCGCGGCACAGCCGGGTGAGGGAGTCGAGGAGGATCACGACGTCGCGGCCCTGTTCGACCAGCCGCTTGGCGCGTTCCACGGCGAGGTCCGCGAGCGCGATGTGCTCCTTGGCGGGCCGGTCGAAGGTGGAGGCGTACACCTCCCCGCGCACGGAACGGCGCATGTCCGTGACCTCTTCGGGGCGTTCGTCCAGGAGGACCACCATCAGGTGGCACTCGGGATGATTGACGGCGACCGAGGCGGCGATCTGCTGCAGAAGAACGGTCTTGCCGGTCTTGGGAGGCGCGACGATCAGGCCACGCTGCCCCTTGCCGACGGGGGACACGAGATCGATGATCCGGGGGGCCGGGCCCCCGTCCGGCCTCTCCAGGCGCAGGCGCTCCCGGGGGTGGAGCGGGGTGAGGTCATGGAAGTGCGGACGGCCCCGGAGTTCGTGCGCCGCACGGCCGTTGACGGAGTCGACGCCGGTCAGGGTGCGAGGGCGTTCGCACGTCCCGTCGACGACATCGCCCTTGCGCAGGCCGAACCGCCGGATCAGCGCGGGCGACACCTGGACGTCGCGGGGTGAGGGATGGCCGCCGTCGGTGCGCAGTACGCCGTGTCCGTTGTTCGTGGTGTCGAGGACACCGACGGTGCGGACGGGCTGATCCTGCCGGACTGCGGGGCGTTCGAGTGTGCTGGTCATGGTGGGTCCTTTCGCGGACATGGCGAATGAGAGGTCCGGCGAAGGCAAGGCGGCGGAATCACGCCTCGTACGACGGGCATGAGAAGCCCGGACCGGACGGAAGAGATGGTGCGAGAAGCTGGATCGCCGGTCGTCGAAGGACGGGCGCGACAGCGGGGGAGAAGCACCGGTGCCCGATTCGGGCGTTCACGTGTGCTGAAGGCAACCTACCACGCAAGGTCGGGGGAGGGGAAGGCCCCGCGCTCAGGGGTGTGACGGCCGGAGTCAAGCGGTCTGCTGCCGGGCGGGGGCCCGGGCCCCCGGGGTCAGTCGCCGGAGGGACGCGGGGTCGTCGGGCTCCGCTCCGCGAGGTGGGCGTCCATGGTGGAGTTCAGGTCGGTCACGAAGGACTCGAACCGCGCCAGGAGTTCCGGCGGATAGTGCGACATCGTGGTGTCGAGGCGGCGGGCGAGCGGGCCGAAGAACTCGTCCGCCCGTTCCTGGATGTGCGGGCCGCTGCGCAGGGTGACGACGCGCCGGTCCGAGTGCTCGCGGGTGCGGGTGACGTGCCCTGCCGCTTCGAGGCGGTTCAGGAGTGCGGTGGTTGCGCCCGTGGACAGGGAGATCCGCTCGCTCAGCCGGGCCGGTGACAGCGGAGTGCCGCGCTCCTCGGCGGCGGCGATCTCCAGCACCGCGGTCGCGTCGGTGGAGTGCAGGCCCAGCCAGGCGGCGAAGCGCCGGCTGAGCTCGGCGTAGTGGCCGCCGTAGATTCTCAGCCCCTCCATCAGCCGCTCACGCCGCGCCGCGACATCGTCGCGCCTCACGTCCTCCATGGAAGGCCCGCCACCTCTCTCCTGCCGCGCGATCCGCGTCGTCGGCGCGCTTTGACAACCTACCGCCATCACTTTACCTTCATCGTGGAATTACTTCACCGTGGAGGTATCGAGTATGCGTGTCCCGCCCCCCGCCCTGGACGAGACCACCGAGCCCTACCGATGGCGGTGGCTGATCCTTGTGGTGATGCTGGTCGCGGAGGTCATGGATCTCCTGGACGCCTCGATCGTGAACGTCGCCGGACCGGCACTGGAGCAGTCCCTCGGCGCCGGCCCCGCAGGCCTTCAGTGGGTGATCGGCGGGTACGCCCTCACCTTGGGGGCGGGGCTCGTGCTCGGTGGCCGGCTCGGGGACCGTTACGGGCGGCGCAGTATGTTCCTGATCGGCCTGACCGCCTTCACCGCCACCTCGCTGCTGTGCGCGCTGGCGCCGGACATCGAAGCACTGATCGTCTTCCGGCTGCTGCAGGGCGCCGCCGGGGCGATGCTCCTGCCGCAGGGCCTGGGCCTGCTGCGGGAGAACTTCTCCGGCTCCGAACTCACCAAGGTCTTCGGGATCTTCGGCCCCGTCCTCGGGCTCGGCGGCATCATCGGCCCGGTCCTCGGCGGCTTCCTCGTCGAGGGCGACTTCTTCGGCCTGGGCTGGCGGTCGGTGTTCCTGGTCAATCTGCCCATCGGTCTCGCTGCCCTGATCACGGCCGCGAAGTGCGTGCCGAGGAAGCCCGGCGACCGCACGGTGAGCGTCGACATGGCCGGTGCCGCGCTGGTCGTGGCTTCCTGCGCGCTCCTCGTCCTGCCGCTGAACCAGGGACAGGAGGACGGCTGGCCGCTCTGGACATGGCTGTGCATGGCCGCCTCGGCCATCGGATTCGTCCTGTTCGCGGTGCACCAGCGCCGTACGGCAGCGGCGGGCCGTGAACCGCTGGTCACCCCCGGCCTGCTGCGCAAGCCTGCCTTCACCGTCGGGCTTGGCGGCATCGCCCTGTTCTTCGCCGGGCTCGTCGGCACGCAACTCGTGCTGACCCTCTATCTCCAGATCGGCCGGCACTTCACGGCCGGTGACGCGGGACTCGGCAACCTGCCGCTCGCGGTCGGCACGGCGATCGGCGGGGCGGTCAGCGGCGCGGTCCTCGCCGACAGGATCGGCCGCAAGGTCCTCCAGATCGGCCCGCTCGTCCAGCTCGCCGGTGCGACACTGCTCTGGTTCGAGCTGGACGGCCTCACCACGGCCTCGTTCTCCGTCCGGGACATCGCTCCGGGCGTCACCGTCTCAGGAATCGGCGCAGGCATGGTCATCGCCGCCCTGTTCAGCTTCGTACTCGCCGCCGTGGACGACAAGGAGATCGGCTCCGCCTCCGGGGTCCTGTCCGCCGTCCAGTCCATCGGCGGCTCCGTCGGCGTCGCCGTCTTCGGCTCCTTGTTCTTCACCCAGGCCGGGCGCGGCGATTTCACCGGCGGATTCCACCGCGCCCTCATCGTCCAGGCGTGCCTCCTGGCCGTCTTCCTGGCCATCACCTTCCTGCTGCCCGAGCAGGGGCGCCCGGACGAGGAGCAGCACGGCATCGACGACACCCCCGCCGACACACGGCACGCCGCCGTGTGAACCCGGGCCGGGCGGCCCTCAGTCCTCCCCGCGGAACGCCCGCAGGATCTGGCCCGCAGCCAGCGTCGCCGTCAACTCGCCCCCGCGGACACGCTGTTCCAGCTCGGGGGCGAGCGTGCGCACCGCCGGATGGCTGCGCAGGCTGTCCAGCAGTTCGTCACGGACCATCGCCCAGGTCCAGTCCACCTGCTGCTCACGGCGCTTGGCCGACAGCCGCCCCGTGGACTCCAGGAGCGTACGGTGCTGCTCCAGCCGCTCCCACAGCGCGTCCAGACCGGTCGATTCCCTGGCGCTGCACGTCAGCACCGGGGGAGTCCAGGCCGCGTCCACGGGGTGCATCAGCCTCAGCGCACCCGCCAGTTCACGTGCCGCGGAGCGGGCGTCGCGTTCGTGCGGGCCGTCGGCCTTGTTGACCGCGATGGCGTCCGCCAGCTCCAGGACACCCTTCTTGATGCCCTGCAGCTGGTCGCCCGTGCGCGCCAGGGTGAGCAGCAGGAACGTGTCGACCATGTTGGCTACCGCCGTCTCCGACTGCCCTACGCCGACCGTCTCCACCAGCACCACGTCGTATCCGGCGGCCTCCATCACCACGATGGACTCGCGGGTCGCCTTGGCCACCCCGCCGAGGGTTCCCGCGGTGGGGGAGGGCCGTACGAACGCCCGCGCGTCCACCGCCAGCCGCTCCATCCGGGTCTTGTCACCCAGGATGGAACCGCCCGTGCGGCTGGACGACGGGTCCACGGCCAGCACGGCGACCCGGTGCCCGAGCCCCGTCAGCATGGTGCCGAGCGCGTCGATGAACGTGGACTTCCCCACGCCCGGCACCCCGCTGATCCCGATGCGCCTGGCCCGCCCCGAATGCGGCAGCAGCTCGCTCAGCAGCTGTTGCGCCGCCGCCCGGTGATCCGGGCGGGTGGACTCGACCAGGGTGATCGCGCGTGCCACGAACGCACGCTTCCCGGCGAGCACACCCTTGGCGTATGCGTCGGTGTCGATGTCTCGCGCCATCCGTCAGCGGCTCACAGCTCGTGGCCGAGCGCGGCACCGAGCCGTGTGACCAGATCGTGGGCGGCGTCCGGGATCACGGTGCCGGGCGGGAACACCGCGGCGGCACCGGCCTCGTGCAGCGCCTCGATGTCCTGCGGCGGAATCACCCCGCCCACCACGATCATGATGTCCTCCCGGCCCTCGGCGGCCAGCTCCTCGCGCAGCGCGGGCACGAGCGTGAGGTGACCGGCGGCGAGCGACGAGACGCCCACGACGTGCACGTCCGCCTCGACCGCCTGCCGGGCGACCTCACCGGGCGTCTGGAACAGCGGGCCGACATCGACGTCGAAGCCCAGGTCGGCGAAGGCCGTCGCGATCACCTTCTGGCCGCGGTCGTGACCGTCCTGGCCCATCTTGGCGACGAGGATGCGCGGACGCCGCCCCTCCGCCTCCTCGAAGTCGTCGACCAGTGTGCGCGTGCGGTCCACGGACGGGGACTCTCCTGCCTCTTTGCGGTACACCCCGGAGATCGTACGGATCTGGCCCGCGTGCCTGCCGTACACCTTCTCCAGCGCGTCGGAGATCTCGCCGACCGTGGCCATGGCCCGGGCCGCGTCGACGGCCAGCGCCAGCAGATTGCCTTCGAGTCCCGGCCCCGGGTCCCGCTCCGCCGCGGCCGTCAGGGCGCGCAGTGCGTCCTGACAGGCCGTCTCGTCGCGCTCCTCGCGCAGCCGGCGCAGCTTCTCGATCTGCTGGGTGCGCACCGAGGAGTTGTCGACCTTGAGCACATCGATCTTCTCGTCGGTCTCCACCCTGTACTTGTTCACGCCGATGACGGGCTGGCGCCCGGCGTCGATCCGGGCCTGCGTACGGGCCGCGGCCTCCTCGATGCGGAGCTTCGGGATACCCGCGTCGATGGCCTTGGCCATGCCGCCGGCCGCCTCGACCTCCTCGATGTGCTGCCAGGCCCGCGCCGCGAGGTCGTGGGTCAGCTTCTCCACGTACGCGCTGCCGCCCCACGGGTCGATCACCCGGCAGGTGCCGGACTCCTGCTGGAGCAGCAGCTGGGTGTTGCGGGCGATCCGTGCCGAGAAGTCCGTCGGGAGGGCGAGTGCCTCGTCGAGCGCGTTGGTGTGCAGCGACTGCGTGTGCCCCTGGGTCGCCGCCATCGCCTCGACGCAGGTGCGCGTCACGTTGTTGAAGACGTCCTGCGCGGTCAGCGACCAGCCGGAAGTCTGTGAATGGGTGCGCAGCGAGAGGGACTTGGAGTTCTTCGGCCCGAACTCCCTGACCAGCCTCGCCCAGAGCAGCCGGGCCGCCCGCAGCTTCGCGATCTCCATGAAGAAGTTCATGCCGATCGCCCAGAAGAAGGAGAGGCGCGGTGCGAACGCGTCCACGTCCAGGCCCGCCGCCTGTCCGGCCCGCAGATACTCCACCCCGTCGGCCAGGGTGTACGCCAGCTCCAGGTCGGCCGTCGCTCCCGCCTCCTGGATGTGGTAGCCGGAGATCGAGATGGAGTTGTAGCGGGGCATCTTCTGCGAGGTGAAGGCGAAGATGTCGGAGATGATCCGCATCGAGGGACCGGGCGGATAGATGTAGGTGTTGCGGACCATGAACTCCTTGAGGATGTCGTTCTGGATGGTCCCGGCCAGCTTCTCGGGGGCGACCCCCTGCTCCTCCGCGGCGACGATGTAGAGCGCGAGCACGGGCAGCACGGCGCCGTTCATCGTCATCGACACCGACATCCGGTCCAGCGGGATGCCGTCGAAGAGCTGGCGCATGTCGTAGATCGAGTCGATCGCCACGCCCGCCATGCCGACGTCACCGGTCACCCTCGGGTGGTCGCTGTCGTAGCCGCGGTGGGTGGGCAGGTCGAACGCGATGGACAGACCCTTCTGCCCGGCCGCGAGGTTCCGCCGGTAGAAGGCGTTGGACTCCTCGGCCGTGGAGAATCCGGCGTACTGACGGATCGTCCAGGGCTGGTTGACGTACATCGTCGGGTACGGGCCGCGCACGTACGGCGCGATGCCCGGATAGGTCCCGAGGAAGTCGAGCCCCTCCAAATCCCGTCCGGTGTACAGCGGCTTGACCTCGATGCCCTCCGGGGTCTCCCAGAGCAGCTCGTCCTCGGACCGGTCGGCGGACTCCTTCACCGCGGCCTGCCACTGGTCCTCGGAGACCTCGGCGGGGGGCGCGCCGGTCAGCGCCACCTCGGAGAAGTCAGGGACGGGCGTCCCGGGGGACGTCGTGGTCTCGGGGGTCTGCATCACGCCACTCCCATGCGGTCGAGTTCGGAGGAGAGGACGGAGACCACGTCGCAGCCGGCGAACACATGCACGTCCGCCCCGGTGTACTCGCCGGGCCGCCCCGCGAGGAAGATCTGTTCGGCGCCCGCGGCCCTGAGTGCCGAGGCGACGGCCTCGCCCTGTTCGGCGTAGAGCGTGTCCGCCGAACACAGGCAGGCGATCGTCGCCCCACTGGCCGCGAAGGCCTCGGCAGCGGTGGACGCGTCCACCGAAGCCGGCTCGTGGACGGGCTGGATGCCGCCCGACAGGAAGAGGTTCGCGGCGAAGGAGGCCCGTGCGGTGTGCACGGAGGCGGGCCCGAGCGCGGCGAGGAACACCTTCGGCCGGTTGCCCGTGGCCGCGAGGTGGGCGTCGGACCTGGACCGCAGCGCCTCGAACGCCTCGTCGCGCCTGACCTCGGGGAGCCTGCCGTCCCGCGGTGCGGCGGGCACGGGCTCGCGCTCCACGGGCCGCTCGTCGAGGGACGGGAATTCACTGACCCCGGTCACCGGCTCCTTGCGCCGGGCCAGATCCCTGCTCCGCGCCGCCCACGTGGCCGCGAGCCGCTCCCGGACCATGCCGGAGCGGAGGGCGGCCGCCTGGCCGCCGGCCCGCTCGACCTCCTGGAAGAACGCCCAGGCGGCAGCGGCGAGTTCGTCGGTCAGCCGCTCGACGTACCAGGAACCGCCCGCCGGGTCCGTGACCCGGGCCAGATGCGACTCCTCCATCAGGATCGTCGAGGTGTTGCGGGCGATCCGCCGGGCGAACGCGTCCGGCAGACCCAGTGCGTGATCGAACGGCAGTACGGTGACGGATTCGGCACCGCCCACACCCGCGCCCAGACATGCCAGCGTCGTCCGCAGCATGTTCACCCATGGATCACGGCGCGTCATCATCACCGACGAGGTCACGGCGTGCTGCCGCTGCGCCCCGGCGTCCGGGGCCCCGCAGACCTCGGCGACCCGTGCCCACAGCCGGCGGGCGGCGCGCAGTTTCGCGATCGTCAGGAACTGGTCCGCCGTGGCGGCGTACCGGAACTCCAGTTGCGCGCACGCCTCCTCGACGGAGAGCCCCGAGGACGTCAGCGTGCGGAGGTAGGCGACACCGGTGGCCAGCGAGAGCCCCAGCTCCTCGGCGGCCGAGCCGCCCGCCTCGTGGTACGGCAGCGCGTCCACGGCCAGGGAGCGCATCCCGGGATACTCGCGGGAGCACAGCCGCGCCCAGTGGACGGCGTCGCTCAGCTCAGGCTCCGTGCCCGTGCGCGCGGCCTGCCCGAGCGGGTCCACCCCGAGGCTGCCCCGTGCCGTCTCCTTCGCGATACCCCGGGCCTCGTAGAGCCCGAGCAACTCACGGACGGCGGGCCCGGGATCGGCGCCCGCGTCGAGTACTACGGGAGCCAGATCGAGATAGACGCCCTCGAGTGCGCGGGCGAGGCCGGACACCGGAACCCCACCGGCCCCGCCGACGGCCAGCCAGAGC
The DNA here is from genome assembly GCF_045039765.1 of Streptomyces sp. NBC_01166. NCBI lineage: Bacteria > Bacillati > Actinomycetota > Actinomycetes > Kitasatosporales > Streptomycetaceae > Streptomyces > Streptomyces sp. NBC_01166. The sequence goes on along the minus strand of NZ_CP108613.1, from coordinate 583,221 downwards.
GACGTGACGCCGTTCTCCAGATCGCCGAGCACGGCCTCGTTGAGGCGCACCGGATCGGCCAGGGCGTGGCGCTGGCGCACGTCCCAGCCGTCCGTGGTGTTCCCCGTCGGCCTGCTGCCCCGGGTGAAGGGCGCGAAGCCGGGCAGACCGGGGTCCGCCGATACGTCGATGGAGGTGTACAGGGGGCGGACTGTGAGCCCGTCCCCGAGCGCGGTGGACAGCGCTTCCTCGGCGGCCGAGCCCGTGACTTCCTTGCCCGACTTGCGCAGTACGCCTTCGACAAGGCTCTGCCACTGGTCGTGGGAAGGGTCGGGGAACTCGGCGGCCCGGGAAAGCCCGTCAGCAGGCAGGACCGTCATGCTCAGATGCTAGGTCAGCACTCCGACGAGCAGCAGGGCCACTCGCTGTGACCTTGCACTCTCCGAAATGTGCCGGATCCGCTGGGTGGTGCTGCCTTGTCCGGCGGATCTTGAACCGAGGCGCGGCCCCGCGCCGGCGCGGGGCCGCGCGGGTCACGCCCCGACGTAGGCCGCGAGGTGCTCGCCGGTCAGGGTGGAGCGGTCGGCCACGAGGTCGGCCGGTGTGCCCTCGAAGACGATCCGGCCTCCGTCGTGGCCCGCCCCCGGCCCGAGGTCGATGATCCAGTCCGCGTGCGCCATGACCGCCTGATGGTGCTCGACGACGATGACCGACTTGCCGCAGTCGACGAGCCGGTCGAGCAGACCGAGCAACTGCTGGACGTCGGCGAGGTGCAGACCCGCCGTCGGCTCGTCGAGGACGTAGACACCGCCCTTCTCGGCCATGTGGGTGGCGAGCTTGAGCCGCTGCCGTTCGCCGCCGGAGAGCGTGGTGAGCGGCTGGCCGAGTGTCAGGTAGCCGAGCCCCACGTCGGCGAGCCTGCCGAGGATGCGGTGTGCGGCCGGCGTGCTCGTCTCGCCGGTGCCGAAGAACTCCTCGGCCTCGGCCACCGACATCGCGAGCACCTCGCTGATGTCCCGGCCGCCGAAGTGGTATTCGAGGACCGACGCGTCGAACCTCTTTCCCTCGCAGTCCTCGCACATCGTCGTGGTGCCGGCCATCATCCCCAGGTCGGTGTAGATGACGCCCGCGCCGTTGCAGGTGGGGCAGGCGCCCTCGGAATTGGCGCTGAACAGCGCCGGCTTCACGTCGTTGGCCTTGGCGAACGCCTTGCGGATGGGGTCGAGCAGTCCGGTGTACGTGGCCGGGTTGCTGCGCCGCGAGCCCTTGATCGGGCTCTGGTCGACCGACACCACGTTCTCGCCGGCCGGGATCGAGCCGTGCACCAGTGAACTCTTGCCGGAACCGGCGACGCCGGTGAGGACGGTCAGCACCCCGAGAGGGATGTCGACGTCGACGTCCCGCAGGTTGTGCAGCGAAGCCCCGCGGATCTCCAGCGCGCCGGTGGGCTTGCGCACCGAATCCTTGACGGCGGCCCGGTCGTCGAAGTGGCGGCCCGTGACGGTGGAACTCTTACGCAGGCCCTCGACGGTTCCCTCGAAGCAGACGGCGCCCCCCGCCGTACCGGCGCCGGGGCCGAGGTCGACGATATGGTCGGCGATCGCGATCGTCTCCGGCTTGTGCTCCACGACGAGCACCGTGTTGCCCTTGTCCCGCAGGCGGAGCAGCAGGTCGTTCATCCGCTGGATGTCATGGGGGTGCAGGCCGATGGTGGGCTCGTCGAAGACGTAGGTGACGTCCGTGAGCGAGGAGCCGAGGTGACGGATCATCTTGACTCGCTGCGACTCGCCCCCTGAGAGCGTGCCTGCCGGACGGTCGAGCGAGAGGTAGCCGAGACCGATCTGCACGAAGGAGTCGAGGGTGTGCCGCAGCGCGGCCAGCAGGGGCGCGACCGACGGCTCGTCGAGCTTGCTCACCCAGGTGGCCAGATCGCTGATCTGCATCGCGCAGGCGTCGGCGATGCTGATCCGCTCGATCTTCGACGACCGGGCGCCTTCGCTGAGCCTGGTGCCGTCGCACTCGGGGCAGGTGGTGAAGGTGACCGCGCGCTCCACGAACGCCCGGATGTGCGGCTGCAGCGCCTCCTTGTCCTTGGACAGGAACGACTTCTGGATCTTGGGGATCAGCCCCTCGTAGGTGAGGTTGACGCCGTTGACCTTGACCTTGACCGGCTCCCCGTAGAGGAAGGCCTGCAGTTCCTTCTTGGTGTACTTGCGGATCGGCTTGTCCGGGTCGACGAAGCCCGACTGTGCGTAGACCTGCACGGTCCACTGGCTGTCCGACTTCCAGCCGGGGATGGTGAACGCGCCCTCGGCGAGCGACTTGGAGTCGTCGTAGAGCTGGGTGAGGTCGATGTCGGAGACCGAGCCCCGGCCCTCGCAGCGCGTACACATGCCGCCCGTGCGATGGAAGGTCGCCTTCACGGTCTTGGTCTTGGCCGCGCCGCGCTCGACGGTGATCCCGCCGCTCGCCCGGACCGACGCGGTGTTGAAGGAGTACGCGCTGGGCGGACCGATGTGCGGCTTGCCTAGCCGGCTGAAGAGGATGCGCAGCATCGCGTTGGCGTCGGTGGCGGTGCCGACCGTGGAACGCGGGTCGGCTCCCATCCGCTGCTGGTCGACGATGATCGCCGTGGTGAGCCCCTCCAGCACGTCGACCTCGGGGCGCGCCAGCGTCGGCATGAAGCCCTGCAGGAAGGCGCTGTAGGTCTCGTTGATCATCCGCTGTGACTCGGCGGCGATCGTGCTGAACACCAGCGAACTCTTGCCCGAGCCGGAGACACCGGTGAACACCGTCAGCCGGCGCTTCGGGATCTCGACGCTGACGTCCTTGAGATTGTTCACGCGCGCGCCGTGCACACGGATCAGATCGTGGTTGTCGGCAACATGCGGCGCGGGCGACCGGCTGTCCGTCCTCGTGGCCATGCTTGTCGTTTCTCCATCTGTCACGCGGGCCGCCTGGGCGGTCACCGTCGGCGTCACCGGCGCGTCGCGGCAACGGTCGTTGTCTATCAGAGGACGGTCCCGCCCCGGGGCGGAATCAGCCGCGGGGCTGGTTGAAGCGCAGCATGTTGCCGGACGGGTCGCGGAAGGCGCAGTCGCGGACGCCGTACGGCTGGTCGACCGGCTCCTGGAGCACCTCGCCGCCCGCCGCGCGGATGCGCTCGAAGGTGGCGTCGCAGTCGTCGGTGCTGAAGATGACACCGCGCAGCAGCCCCTTGGCCAGCAGTTCCGCCATGGTCGCCTTGTCGGCGGGGGAGGCGTTCGGGTCCGCGAGCGGCGGCTCGAGGACGATCTCCACACCGGGCTGGGACGGCGCGCCGACGGTCACCCAGCGCATCCCCTCGAAACCGACGTCGTTGCGCACCTCCAGGCCGAGGACATCCCGGTAGAAGGCCAGCGCCTTGTCGTGGTCGTCGACGGCGATGAAGCATGTCGAAAGGTTGATTTCCATGCGAATAACGCTACGGGCGGCGGAATGCTTTCGCTTCTCCATTCCTGACCGGTCTTGTGTGGATCTTGGCGACACAGGCCGGGATGGCGGCGCCCGCCTCATGAGGGCGGGCCCGGTACGCGCTGGGGCTCTCGCCGACCAGCTCGGTGAACCGCGAGCTGAACGACCCCAGCGAGGTGCAGCCGACCGCGAAGCAGACCTCCGTCACCGTGAGGTCGCCCCGCCGCAGCAGGGCCTTCGCGCGCTCGATCCGGCGCGTCATCAAGTAGCTGTACGGGGTCTCCCCGAACGCGGCGCGGAAGCTGCGGGAGAAATGGCCCGGCGACATGAGGGCGACGCGGGCGAGCGCGGTGACGTCGAGCGGCTCCGCGTAGTCGCGGTCCATCCGGTCACGGGCCCGGCGCAGCCGGACGAGGTCTTCCAAGGTCACACCACCACCATCCCACGGGCGCGGAGCGCGACCGGCGTGCACAGGTTCCGCCTATGTCCGCTCTGCCATCTTTTTTCACAGTGCGTAACGGATTGCCCGAAGTTAAGCTGCTGTCGATCCAGAATCGCAGGGGAAGGACGCACCATGGCCGTGGGACCCGTGGAGTACCTCGTCGTCACCTTTCCCGGCGGCCGCTTCGCCGACGCGATCGCGCCCGTACTGGCCGACGCCGTCGCGTCCGAGGCGGTACGCATCCTCGACCTGGCCTTCACCCGCAGAGGTGCGGGCGGCGCCCTCGAGTACGTCGAACTGCGGGAGATGGACCCCCAGGGGCTTGTGTCGTTCGAACCGCCGGGCGACCGGGATGCCGGGCTGCCGCGGATCACAGATCTCGATGTGCTCGAACGCCTGCCCGAGGGGAGCTCTGCCGCGCTGATCGTGTGGGAGGACCTCTGGTCGGTGCCACTCACCCGGGCGGTCCAGGAGGCGGGCGGCCTTCTCCTGGCGCACGATCGCGTCCCGGCGGACGGTGGGGACGATGTCATCACGCTGCTCGAGAGGCTCGCCGATCTGAAGCAGCGGGGCGTTCTCACGGACGCGGAATTCGCGGCACAGAAGACAAGGATCCTCGCCGACTGATTCCCCTCCGCCGGTGTCCCGGTACCTCACGTTCCCTTTGTCGATATTCGCACGCCGTGCGACGTTGATTCCGACCTGCAGTCTGTCGGGAAAGAGGCAGTTCATCGTGCAGACCGCCCGGGCCGTCCCCGCCTCCACCGTTGTCAACCTGCGCGATCTGGGCGGCATCGCCCTGGGGCGCCACCGCCGCCTGCGCCAGGGAATCCTGCTGCGCTCGGGCCAGCTGAGCGACTTCGACGCGGAGCACGACATGGCGGTGGCCGCGCTCGGCATCCGCACCGTCGTCGACCTGCGCACCGCCGACGAGCGCCGATGGGCGCCGGACCGGCTGCCGACGGGCGCGCGGCTCTTCGTCGCCGACGTCCTCGGCGACAACCCGGGCGTGACGCCGGCACGGCTCAAGGTGCTGCTCAGTGACCCGGACGGAGCAGCCAGTCTGCTCGGCGGCGGCAAGGCGGAGGAACTGTTCGCCCAGACCTACCGGAAGATGGTCCTCTCCCCGGGAGCGGCGGCCGCCTACCGCGCCTTCCTGGACACGGTCGCTGACCCGCACGCGAGACCGCTGCTCTTCCACTGCGCGACAGGGAAGGACAGGACGGGCTGGGCCACCGCACTGCTGCTGATGATGGCGGGCGCCTCCCGTGAGGTCGTACGTGCGGAGTTCCTCGCGGTGAACCGCGCGGTGCGCGCCGCCTTCGGGCCCGCGGTGCGGCGCTTCCTCGACGAGGGCGGGGATCCGGACATCGCGTCCGCCGTCATCGAGGCCCGGCCCCGCTATCTCGAGGCGGCCCTGGACGCGATGGACGAACGCTGGGGCGGACTCGACGGCTATCTGGGCAAGGCGCTGCGCCTCCCCCCGGCGGTGGCCGAGCGGCTGCGCGCCGACCTGGCCGTCCCGGCCTGACCGGGGAGGTCCCGGCCGGGCGGGCCGCCCCGGGCACGGGCCGCCCCGGGCACGGGCCGGTCCGGTGCCACGTCGGGCGACGTGGCACCGGGCCGGTGTGGGGCGGCCGTGCCGCTCAGATCTTCAGCAGTTGTTCGCTGAGGTCGCGGTAGCGCTGCAGCGCTATGCGCAGTTCCTCCGTCTGGGCCTCGGTGTCCTGCTCCTGCCAGCTCGCGCGCAGGACGCGCCTGCGTTCCGCGAGGGCTTCGGTCAGGCCCGAGACGATCTGGTCGAAGGTGCTGTCCGCCTCCTCGACCGCCCGGCGGGGGCTCTCGACGAAGTCGGTGACCGCCTGCTGCATGCGGAGCGCCAGCCTGTCCTGGTGGTCCCGGGGGACCAGCGGTTCGGTGCCGGTGGTCCCGTGGTGGCCGGTCCGCTCGGCCTCGGCCTGTGGCACGGCCGGGGCCTTCCGCGGGGCGGGCGGAACGCTGAGATCGCCCGGTCCTCCGCTCCTCGGCTCACGGTCCATGCTCTCTCCGGGCGTGAGCCCGGCCGCTGTTCCCGGGGCTGCTCCCGGGGCTGCGCCCCGGGCGGATCCGGGCGCCCTCCCAAGTACGGTCCCCCGGTCGTCGACGGGCGGGGGCTCCGTGGCGGGGACGGGCTCTGTCGTGTGCTCGGTACGGTTGGTCATGCTGCTGCACTGCCTTTCGCCTCGTGCCGGTCCATTCGGGCCGGCTCAGCCGGTGCGTCCGCGAGAAGTACGTCGAAGAGGGCCCGGGACTCGATCAGGGCCTTCCTCATCTCCTCCGTGCCGCCCTGGCCGCGTACGGCCGTGTGCACCTTGCGGTAGCCGTCGACCTGCTCGGCGTGGTGGACGGAGAGGGCGGCCGTCTGCTCCTCGAAGCTGTCACCGTCCGGGAAGCCCCGGTCGTGCGCCAGCTGTGCCAGGAGCGCGTCGGCTTCGACGACCGCGTCCCTGGGGGAGTCGATGAACTGTTCCTGTACCTCTGCCCAGCGGCGGGCGTACGCCTCACGGGCTTCCGGGCGCAGGGGCCGCTCGGACAGGGAGCCGTGCAGCTTCACCCGCTCGGAGAGCTCGTGCTCGGCCGCTGCGGTGTCGCCGTCGTGACGGGCGACCGTCCGGTCGTACTCGGGTCCGAAGCGGCGCCGCAGCCCACGCCCGCCGGTCCTACGGCCACGGACGAGGAAGAAGGCGAGCGCGGCCACGAGGACGACGGCAACGATGATCACCACGGTCGTCATGGCCGACGCTCCCGTCGGTTCGCGGTCGGTGCGTCGTGCTGTTTCACTCTCGTCAACCCCTTCCTTTTCGGGCCCGGTTCGGTGTGCCGACCGGGCTGTGCGCAACAGGCGTGTACCCCCTGGACGCCGTTCATGCGGGAATGCCCCCGGTATCCTGGAACACGCAGACGCGGACGTGCCCGGCCGAACACGGTTCTGTCCGGTACGAGTTGCGAGAGGGGCGTGCGGTGACCGAGCGCAAACCAGCAGGGGTCGACTTCGAGACCTGGGTCGACCGGCAGATCCGCGAGGCCGAGGAGCGGGGCGCGTTCACCGACCTGCCGGGTGCCGGAAAGCCGATTCCCGGTCTGGAGAGGCCGTACGACCCGATGTGGTGGATCAAGGCGAAGATGGAGCGCGAGGGGCTGTCGGCGCTCCCGCCCTCCCTGACACTGCGGAAGGCGGCCGAAGACGCCCGGCAGGAGGCGTCGCAGGCACGGTCGGAGGCTGAGGTCCGGCGCATCCTGGCCGAGATGAACGAGAGGATCCGCGAGGCGCTCGCCAGACCGCCGGAGGGGCCGCCGCTGAATCTCGGACCGTTCGACATCGACGCGATCGTGGCCGAGTGGCACTCCGGACGAAGCGTGCGCTGAGCGTCATGTGTGCTCCGCGCCAGGAATGCGTAATACTCACCGCATGAGAACGAGTATTACGGACCGGCGCGGCGGCGTCCACGTCCGACGAGCCGTCGCACGGGACGCCAAGCGGCTCACCCGTCTCGTCACCTCGTCACGCGCCTACGAGGGCCCGTACGCGCCCATGGTCGCGGGGTACAAGGTCGGCCCCGACTACATCGAGGCGCACGTCGTCCATGTGGCCGTGGACGACGACGGCCGCGTGCTCGGCTTCTACGCCCTGGTCCTTTCCCCTCCGGAGCTCGACCTGATGTTCGTCGCCGACGACGCCCAGGGGCGGGGCATCGGGCGGCTCCTCGTCGGCCACCTGCGCGACGAGGCGCGCCGCGCGGGGATCGCCGCCGTACGTGTGGTCGCGCACCCGCCGGCCGAGGGCTTCTACCGCAGCGTCGGCGCCGAACGCACCGGCACCGTCGCGGCCCGCCCTCCCGCGGTGATGTGGGACCGGCCCGAGCTGACGCTGAGGACCGACGGGGGCCCCTGAGCCGAAGGGCCCGGCCCCGGTCGGGGGCCGGGCCGTTCGAGCGGGCCGGGGGTGGAGCAGGTTACGACCAGCCGCCGTACGGACGGGTGATGATCTCCATCCCGTGACCGCTCGGATCCGGGAAGTACACCCCGCGTCCGCCGTCGTTGTGATTGATCTCGCCGGGCTGCTTCTTGTGGGGATCGGCGTAATACGAGATCCCCTGCGCCTCGATGCGTTCGAAGGCGGTGTCGAACTCCGCCTCCGAGATGAGGAACGCGTAGTGCTGCACGGTGATCGATTCGGCGGGAACGGACGCGAAGTCCAGCGTGACGCCGTTCGCGAGGACGACCGGGATGAAGGGTCCCCATTCCGTTCCGACGGTGAGACCCAGGATGTGCGCCAGGAACTCGGCGGACTCGCGGTTGTCCCGGCTGTGAACGATGGTGTGATTCAGCTCGACTGACACTGTGGAATGCCTCCAACGGGCATCTCACGGGCTACCTCCACGCCTCACCCAGCCGGTGACCGACGCGCGATGCCGTACGACGATCCTATGCGAGTAGTCACGCTGCGTCGAGGTCTGGCCCTCGGTCCGAGGCGGTCGCCTCCTTCCCGCTGTCGCTGTGGTGGTTTTCCCGGTGGCTGCCACCATGGAGAGCACCGGCCGGCGAGCCGCCCCGCACTGACCGGCCGCCCGGCAAGGCGGGTGAGCCAGGATTCGCGGCCGCTACGCGGGGCACCAGTACCACCTCTACGAGGTGGGGGAGGCATCCATGGGACAGAGACCGGTGGGCGGCGGGAGCGGTACGAACCCCCGCAGCGGACGCCAGGAGACCGAGGAGGAGCGGGCGGACCGGCAGTGGGGCGACCTGCTCCAGGAACTCCGGGTCGCGCAGACCGGCGTCCAGATCCTGTTCGGCTTCCTGCTCGCGGTGGTCTTCCAGCCCCGCTTCGCCGATCTCTCCACCGCCGACCGGAACATCTACGTCGTGACCGTCATGCTGGGATCCGCGACCGCAGCCGCGCTGATAGGGCCCGTGTCGTACCACCGGCTCCTCACCGGCCGCCGGATGAAGCCGCAGACGGTCACCTGGGCCTCACGTCTCACGAAGCTGGGCCTCGGCCTGCTCTTCTGCACGATGTGCAGCACGCTGCTGCTCATACTGAGGGTGGCGCTGCACAACGTGGCGGCCCTGTGGCTGGTCGGCGGGATGGCCCTGTGGTTCCTCGTCTGCTGGTTCGTGTTCCCGCTCTGGGCCATTGCCCGGAACAACGGCCGGAGGCCCGCCGACGGAGGAGAGACCCCGGACGCCGGGGACCCGGACCCGCGTCCCTGACCCCCGTCAGTCCTCGTCCACGCCCGCAGGGCCGCGTACGTCCGTCACGGTGAAGAGCCCGCCGTCCGGATCCCGCAGCGTCGCCTCGTTGCCGAACCGCACGTCGCGCCGTTCCATGAGGGTCCCCCCGTTCCGCTCCGCCGCCTGGACGGTCGCGCCCACATCGGGGACCGGGAACTGCACCTGCCAGTGCGGACGCACCTGAGGATCGGGAGCGGCCTCCACGGCACCGGAGCTGATCCGGGCCAGCGGGCGGCCGTTGCAGCGTACGAGCACCTCTTCCTTCACGTACGCCACCTCGCAGCCGCCGGGCTCCCCGCTCTCCCAGCCGAGGACCTCGCCGTAGAAGATCGCGGCGTCGAAGGCGTCCCTGGTGCGCAGCCGCAGCCAGGCGTGTGCCCGGTTCCCGGACGGTGCGAGGGTGGCCGCGCGGCCTGTCCACTCCCAGACGCCGAAGGAGGCTCCGTCCCGGTCGGCGGCCAGGACCGCACGTCCCTGCCCGACCGCCAGCGGGCCCACGGCCACGGTGCCGCTGCGCTCCCGGATTCGGTCCGAGACGACATCGGCGTCCCGGACCGAGAAGTAGGGCATCCAGGCCACGCCCACCTGATAGGCGGACGCGACCGCGCCGATGCCGGCCACCGGCACACCGCCGGAGCGCGCCATCAGGAAGTCCCTGCCCAGCGGTCCGGGACGGAAGGTCCAGCCGAGAACGGCGCCGTAGAAGCGCCGCGCGTCCTCGAGGTCGCGGGTCACCAGATGGACCCAGCAGGGGGCGCTCGCACCGCTCAGCACCGCCGGTTCCGGCGTGCCCCGCGGATCGCTAGGAGTCATGGTCCACTGCCTTATCGGTTCTGCGGCATGACTTCTTCGGTGCCGCGCGGCCAGGACCAGCCTCATCCGCCTCGGCGACTCCCGCAACACGCGGCCGACGCGGTCACACCCCGCCCCGGGGAGGGGCGTTCGTGATGTCGAGGAAGACGTGCTCGGCCTCGGGCCAGCTCCGGGCGATCGACCGCTTTATCCGGACGGCGACCCGCTCGACCTCCTCGCTGTCGATTCCGGGCGCGAGGTCGATCCTTGCCGCCACCAGCACGGAGTCGAGACCGAGGCCCATGGTGAACAGGGCCGCGACGTTGTCGATCTCGGACTGGGAGACGAGGAGGTCCTCCACGCCCCGGCGCAGCCCGGGTTCGGCGGACTCACCGATCAGCCGGTCGCGCGCGTCCCTGCCGAGCCGGAAGGCGACGTAGACCAGCAGCAGGCCGATCGCCAGCGAGGCCGACGCCTCCCACACGACGTCTCCCGTGACCAGGTGCAGCACCATTCCCGCCATGGCCAGCACCACACCCAGCACCGCCGTGCTGTCCTCGGCGATCACCGTCCTCAGCGCGGGGTCGCGGGCGGCGCCCTTCTCCCCGCGGAGCTGGAGCAGGGCGCGGACCAGGGAGGCGCCTTCCGCGAGGAAAGCGACCCCGAGGACGATCAGGCCGACGGTGTACCCCTCGGGTGACTCCTGCTCGTCCCGGCCCAGTGCCTCGAAGCCCTGGAAGAACGAGAAACAGCCGCCCACGACGAAGATTCCGACGGCCGCGAGCAGCGACCAGAAGTAGCGCTCCTTGCCGTACCCGAAGGGGTGATGTGCGTCCGGAGGCCGGCGGCTGCGCTTCAGCGCGGCCAGCAGGAAGACCTCGTTCACGCTGTCCGCCACGGAGTGGGCGGCCTCGGACAGGAGGGCGGGGGATCCCGACAGGAATCCACCCACCCCCTTGGCCACAGCGATGACGAGGTTGGCCGCGAGCGCGACCAGTACCGTGATCCGGGTCTTGCGGTCGGAATTCGACTGGTTCATCTTTCCCCCCATCCGTCTGCGCCGCCGTCAGTCGCGCGGGCGCTCGGGGTCGGGGGTGGTGCCCGGGGGGTTGTCGGGCGGGATCACCTCATTGCCGTGGTGGCCGAGTTCGTACGGCGACATGGCCCGGCCGTTCTCGGGGAAGTGGTCCGAACTGTGCCGGCCGCTCTCCTGGATCTCCGTCCGGTGATCCGGACGCGGCGGCTGCTCATCCGGTCGCGGCGGCCGTGACTCCTTGTCGCGGCGCCGCATCCCGAACCAGAAGCCTCCGATCAGCAGAAGCACCACCAGCAGACCGATGATGCCGATGATCACGCCTACCGCGCCCGGCCCGTCGCCGCCGCCGGTGGTGGCGAGCGATTCCCATGCTCCATTCGTTACGTCCATGCATGGCGGATACCCCGGGGAGTCGATCACAGACAGCCATTGACATGAATTCATGTTTTATGGCGATGTCACGGTAAATGAGTTTCATATGGTTCAGATCGGCTACACGATGATGACCGAGCAGGCAGGCCCCCGCGCCCTCGTCAGGGACGTGGTCGCGGCGGAGGAGGCAGGGTTCGACTTCTCCGTCACCTCCGACCACTACTTCCCCTGGTTGGGTTCCCAGGGACACGCGCCCTACGCCTGGTCGGTCCTGGGAGCCGCCGCGCAGGCCACCTCCCGGATCCCACTGATGACGTACGTGACCTGCCCGACCACCCGCTACCACCCCGCGGTGGTCGCGCAGAAGGCGGCGACGCTCCAGCTCCTCGCCGAGGGCCGCTTCCGTCTCGGCCTCGGTTCCGGGGAGAGTCTCAACGAACACGTCGTGGGCGCGGGATGGCCCTCCGCCCATGTGCGGCTGGAGATGCTCGAAGAGGCCGTGCAGATCATCCGCGCCCTCTTCGACGGGGGCTACGTCAACCACCACGGCACCCACTTCGACGTGGAGAACGCCACGCTCTGGGACCTGCCCGACAAGCGTGTCCCCATCGGCATCGCGGTCTCCGGGGAGAAGTCCTGCGAACTCGCGGGAACCCTGGGCGACCTGGTCATCGCGACCGAACCCAAGAGCGAACTCCTGAGCGCGTTCGACCGGCACGGTGGGGCCGGCAAGCCGCGCGTGGGACAGGTGCCCGTCTGCTACGACACCGACCGGGACGCGGCCGTTGCCCGCGCCCACGAGCAGTTCCGCTGGTCGCTCGGCGGCTGGAAGGTCAACTCGGAACTGCCCGGCCCCTCCGCCTTCGAGCAGGCGACCCAATTCGTCCGCAAGGACGACATCGCCGGAGCGATCCCGTGCGGCTCGGACGTCGAGGCGTTCGTCGAGGCCGTACGCCCCTACAGCGAAGCGGGCTTCACCGAGGTCGCTCTCGTCCAGATCGGTGGGGCCCACCAGCAGCCCTTCATCGACTGGGCCCGCAGCACGCTCCTGCCGGCGCTCTGCGAACTGTAGGCGGCGGGGGCACACGGCGCGGGCGGGCGGCCACGTTTCCCCGCCGCACACCGGGTACGAGATCTTTCGCGGGCCTGCCCGCCGGAACACCGCTCGTGTCGCCGACACGGAGCCGTGGGGTGAGCCTGGAGTCAGTCCCCGGACCGCTGGAGGAAATGCGATGGGAGCAGGCAACCCGCTCGGCCGCCGCCCCGTGTTCCGGCAGCTGACCGGCGGTGATCCTCTGGGCAGAGGACGGGTGGTGGTGTCGCGGGAGACGGAAGGGGCCGGGCGCCGCACGGCCACGGCGGCCCGTCGCCACCAGGTGCTGTACCGGAGCCCGTACGCAGCCGACCGGGAGTCGTTCGTCTGGAGACGGCGATGGACATGGTCGCGGACCGTGTCGTCGAGTCCAGGGGGCAGGACCTGGCAGCGGGGCGCACCGACAAGGGCTTCCGGCTCGGACACCGCAACCGCCCCGTCGCCGCAGGCGCGGGCCTCGTGCTGCTCGCGGGCCGGCCTCCAGACGCTTCGGGGTCTTCGCGGCGGGAATCGCCTCCGCCGAGGACCCCGCCCACACGGTCGGCCCCCAGCATGAGGCCGCCGAGCAGCGCTCGCAGCGCTCCCAGTGAAAGGAACCCAGGGTGAACAGCACGCAGGAACAGACACAGGAACACCAGGAGAGCGGCGATGTCGTGGTGGCGGTGACCGGCTGCCCGAAGGAGGACGCGCGCACCGTGTTCGACGTGCTGCGCCGTTCCTTCGCATCCGACCGTCCGGCGGGTGACGCCCCGGAGGACGAGTCGGACACACGCCCCACCGTGTGGACGGCGACCGTCGACGTCACCGAGACGAAGGCCGGCCCCGGACCCGCGCGGCTCTCCGAGCCCGTGATGGTCGAGGCGCAGGGCGGCTACTGGGCGGTCGACCGGCTCCGCAAGCAACTGGCGGACGCGTTCACCGTCCGGCTCGTCGGAACAGCGGCGGGCGACCAGGAGCAGGAGATCCGCCTGCGGCTGGAGAGCCACCGCCCCGCCTGACGCCCGCACGAACCGAACCCGGAAGGTAACGCGTACATGAATGCCACCCCGGGGACCGTCGACGCGGATGCGGCCCAGGTGCCGACTCCCGACGACTGTTCCACCTTCACCCTGCACGTCAACGGCGCGGCACGGACCCTGACGCTCGACCACCGCACCACCCTGCTGGACACCCTGAGGGAGCACCTCGGACTCATGGGCGCGAAGAAGGGCTGCGACCACGGCCAGTGCGGAGCCTGCACCGTGCTCGTCGACGGCCGGCGCGCCAACAGCTGTCTCCTGCTGGCCGTCGCCCAGGAGGACACCCACATCACCACCGTCGAAGGGCTGGCCGAGGGCGACCGACTGCATCCCCTGCAGGCGGCCTTCCTGGAGAGGGACGCGCTCCAGTGCGGCTACTGCACCCCGGGGCAGATCTGCTCGGCGGCCGGCATGCTCCGGGAGGCCGAGGACGGCTTCCCCTCCCACGCCACCCCGCGGCCGGCGCTCGCCGCCGGGGGGCCGGCCTCGCTCGACGCGGACGAGATCCGCGAGCGGATGAGCGGCAACCTCTGCCGGTGCGGCGCTTACCCCCACATCGTCGAGGCGATCAAGGACGTGGCCCCGTGAAACCCTTCGCCTATCTGCGCCCCGCCACCGTGACCGAAGCCGTCCGGGCGGGCGCCGGACACCCGGGCGCACGGTTCCTGGGCGGCGGAACCAACCTCGTCGACCTGATGAAACTCGGCGTCGAGTCGCCGGGCCTGCTCGTCGACGTCAGCCGGCTGCCGCTGGACCGGGTGACGCGGACGGACGACGGCGGTCTCCGGATCGGCGCGACCGTGCGCAACAGCGACCTCGCCGCCCACCCCGACGTACGGAGCGGCTATCCCGCCCTCTCGCAAGCCCTGCTGGCCGGAGCGTCCGGGCAGCTCCGCAACACCGCCACCACCGGCGGGAACCTGCTCCAGCGCACGCGCTGCCCGTACTTCCAGGACGTCACGAAGCCCTGCAACAAACGGGCCCCCGGCTCCGGGTGCCCGGCCCGGGAGGGAGCACACCGCGATCTCGCGGTGCTGGGTCACTCGCAGGACTGCGTCGCCACCAACCCCTCGGACATGGCGGTCGCCCTCGCCGCCCTCGACGCCGCCGTCCTGCTGCACGGACCCGAGGGGGAGCGGACCGTACCCGTGACCGACTTCCACCGGCTGCCCGGCGACAACCCGGACCAGGACACGGTGATCCGCCCGGGCGAGCTGATCACCGAAGTGGTGCTGCCGCCGCCTCCCGCCGGCGCCGTCTCCCTGTACCGCAAGGCCCGGGACCGCGCCTCGTACGCCTTCGCCCTGGCCTCCGTCGCGGCCGTGCTGAGTGTGCGCGACGGCCGCGTCGACCGTGCTTCGCTCGCCTTCGGCGGGCTCGCGCACCGCCCGTGGCGTGCCCGGGTGGCCGAGGACGTGCTGCGCGGGGCCCCCGCGAACGAGGACACCTTCACGCGCGCGGTGGACGCCGAGCTCGCGGCGGCCAGACCCCTGCGCGACAACGGCTTCAAGGTGGACCTGGCCCGCCGGCTGGCCGTCGGCACCCTGGCCGAACTCACCACCGAGGCCGCGGCCGGCTGACCCGCCGTCCCCCCGCACACCCCCACGAACCGAGGACTTCCGTCATGAGCGACTCCCCCCGGGCGCTGGGCGCGCCCGTAGTCCGCCGCGAGGGCCGGGACAAGGTCACCGGCACCGCCCTCTACGCCGCGGAGCACACCGTTCCGGGCTGTCTGTACGGCTGGATCGTCCCCGCCACCGTCGCGAGCGGGCGTGTCACCGCGATCCGTACCGCCGACGCGCTCGCGGTGCCGGGGGTGCACACCGTCCTGACCCAGGACAACGCGCCGCGGCTGAAGGAGCCCGACGACCCGATCCTCGCCGTGCTCCAGGACGACCGGGTGCCGCACCGCGGCTGGCCCGTCGCCCTCGTCCTGGCGGAGAGCCTCGAATCCGCGCGGGCCGGCGCGGAGGCCGTACACGTCGAGTACGCCTCCACCGGGCACGACGTCGTCCTCACCGCGGACCACCCGGGCCTCTACACCCCGCAGGAGGCGAACGGCGGCTACCCGGCTCTTCGCGAACGCGGCGACGCCATGCGCGCGTTCGACGCCGCACCCGTGCGGATCGACGCCACCTACACACTGCGGGGGCTGCACAACCACCCCATGGAGCCGCACGCCTCCACCGCGCGGTGGGCCGACGGACATCTGACCGTCCATGACTCCAGCCAGGGAGCGACCGCCGTCCGTGAAAGCCTCGCCACGGCCCTCGGGCTCGACCCGGACCGCATCACCGTCATCTCGGAACACGTCGGTGGCGGCTTCGGTTCCAAGGGCACCCCACGCCCCCAGGCCGTCCTCGCCGCGATGGCCGCGCGGCACACCGGTCTCCCGGTCCAGCTCGCCCTGCCCCGGCGGTACATGCCGGCGATCGTCGGGCACCGCGCACCCACCCTGCAACGGGTCCGGCTGGGCGCCGACCGCGACGGCGTCCTCTCCAGCGTCTCCCACGAGATCGTCACGCACACCTCGCGGATCAAGGAGTTCGTCGAGCAGGCCGCCGTGCCCGCCCGCATCATGTACGCCTCGCCCCACAGCCGCACGGAGCACCGGGTGGCGGCACTCGACGTGCCCAGCCCGTCCTGGATGCGCGCACCGGGGGAGGCCTCGGGGATGTACGCCCTGGAGTCGGCCATGGACGAACTGGCGAACGCCCTCGGCCTCGACCCCGTCGAGCTCAGGCTGCGCAACGAACCGCAGACCGAGCCCGACAGCGGGCGCCCGTTCAGCAGCCGCAACCTCGCCGCCTGTCTGAGCGAGGGCGCCCGGCGCTTCGGCTGGCACGACCGGGACCCGCAGCCCGCCACCCGTGAGGACGGGCCCTGGCTGCTCGGCACGGGGGTCGCCTCCGCGACGTACCCCGTAATCGTGTCGAAGGCGGCAGCCTCGGCGCAGGCCGTTCCCGACGGCTCCTACCGCATCGGGGTCAACGCCACGGACATCGGCACCGGCGCCCGCACCGTCCTGGCGCAGATCGCCGCCTCGGTCCTGGACACACCCCAGGAGAACGTGACGGTCGACATCGGCAACAGCGATCTGCCCAAGGCACCTGTCGCGGGCGGCTCCTCGGGCACGGCCTCCTGGGGCTCCGCGGTGCACAAGGCGGCCACCGCCCTGGTACGCCGGCTCGAAGGACACACCGGGCCGCTCCCGCCGGAGGGCGTCACGGTCACCGCCGACACCGGTGAGGAGACGGCGCAGGAGTCCCCGTACGCACGGCACGCCTTCGGCGCCCACTTCGCCGAGGTGGCGGTCGACTCCCTCACCGGCGAGGTCCGGGTGCGCAGACTGCTCGGCGTGTACGCCGCCGGACGCATCCTCAACTCCCGTACGGCACGCTCCCAGTTCATCGGCGGAATGGTCATGGGCCTCGGCATGGCCCTCACCGAGGGCAGCACCATGGACCCCGCCTTCGGGGACTTCACCGAGAACGACCTGGCCTCGTACCACGTGCCGTCCTGCGCCGACGTCCCCGACATCCAGGCGCACTGGATCGACGAGGACGACCCGCACCTCAACCCCATGGGCAGCAAGGGCATCGGCGAGATCGGCATCGTCGGAACCGCGGCCGCGATCGGGAACGCCGTGCGCCACGCCACCGGCGCCCGGGTGCGGGAGCTCCCCCTCACCCCGGACAAACTGCTGCCCTACCTGCCGTGACACCCGGTGCCCGGCTCCCTCGGTTGCGCAACCGGCCCCCTCGGGTCACCCTGATGAGTGACCCAGAAGTGATTACTGCTCACGCTTCGTGTTCGGGGGTCGTTGGTTCAAACGGGGTGAAGCACGTGAGCCTCGCGGTGAGGAGCCTCGACGATGACCGTTCCACTCGACCGGCACTATCTGGTCGAACTGCAGGTGTCGGCAGAGCGCATTTCCCAGCTGCGGCGCATAGTCGCCGCACACCTTCGTCACTGGAGTCTCGACCTGCACGTCCGGCCGGTGTGCCGGGCCGCGGAGGAGCTCCTGACGAACGTCCAGCGACACGTCGGCGACGACAACCACTGCGTCGTCGAGCTCCGCTGGAGCGGCCGGCACCTGACGGTGTCCGTGGCCGACAACGATTCCCGGATGCCCCGGCTGCTCGACGGCGGTGGCGGCGGCCTCAGCCGTGTCATGGCCCTCAGCGACAGCTGGGGCACCTGCCGGACCCCTGACGGCAAGGTCGTGTGGTTCACGCGCTACGCCGAGACGCCGTGCACCACCGGACTGCTGCCGCCCACGCCGTTCCCCGGCGGGCGCACGTTCCTCGGCGGCCCGGTGGACGAAGGCGGCCAGGTGGCCGGGAGCAGCCCGGCGGTCGAAAGTGGCCCGGTGGCCGAACTCGTGTGACGAACAGCCCGGTGCCGGCCCGGCCGGCGCGGACGGTGTGCCCGCGGCACGCATGATCCGCGTCGGCCGGGTACGTGTGCGTGAGGTTCGCGTTGCGCGCTGCGGCGTGGCGCGGCACGGTCGAAGAACAACGCAAGGAGGCACTGCCATGCCCATCGCGACGGTCAACCCCGCGAACGGCGAGACGCTCAGGACATTCGACGCGCTGGACGAGGGGGAGACCGAGCGCAGGCTCGCCGCCGCGCACCGCGCGTTCCGCAGCTACCGCACCACGGACTTCGCCGAGCGCGCCCGCCTGCTGAACCGGGCCGCCGATCTCCTCGACGAGGACCAGCAGGACATCGCCCGCACCATGACCACCGAGATGGGCAAGCCGGTCAAGGCAGCCCGCGCCGAGGCCGCCAAGTGCGCCAAGGCGATGCGCTGGTACGCGGCCAACGCCGAGCGCCTGCTCGCCGACGAGCACCCCGACGACACCGACGTCAAGGACTCCGGTGCCTCCCGCGCCCGCGTGCACTACCGGCCGCTGGGCGTCGTGCTCGCCGTGATGCCGTGGAACTTCCCGCTCTGGCAGGTCATGCGCTTCGCCGCGCCGGCCCTCATGGCGGGCAACACCGGCCTCCTCAAGCACGCCTCGAACGTGCCGCAGACCGCCCTGTACATCGAGGACCTGTTCACCAGGGCCGGGTTCCCCGCCGGCTGCTTCCAGACGCTGCTCATCGGCTCGGGCGCCGTCGAGGCCGTCCTGCGCGACCCCCGGGTCTCCGCGGCGACGCTCACCGGCAGCGAACCGGCGGGCCGCGCGGTCGCCTCCGTCGCCGGCGACGAGGTGAAGAAGACCGTGCTGGAACTCGGCGGCAGCGACCCCTACGTCGTCCTGCCCTCGGCGGACGTCGAGAAGGCCGCGGAGACCGCGGTGACCGCCCGCGTCCAGAACAACGGCCAGTCGTGTATCGCCGCCAAGCGCTTCATCGTCCACACGGACGTCTACGACGCCTTCACCGAGCGGTTCACCGCGGGGATGCGCGCGCTGACCGTCGGCGACCCTCTGGAGGAGTCCACCGACGTAGGTCCCCTCTCCAGCGAACAGGGCCGCACCGACCTGGAGGAGCTCGTCGAGGACGCCCTCGGCAAGGGCGCCACCGCGCTGTGCGGGGGCAAGCGGCCCGAAGGTCTGGACCGTGGCTGGTTCTACGAGCCCACCGTGCTCACGGGGATCACCCCGGACATGCGCATCCACCGCGAGGAGACCTTCGGCCCGGTCGCCACGCTCTACCGGGTGGCCGACCTCGACGAGGCAGTGGATCTCGCCAACGACACACCCTTCGGGCTCAGTTCCAACGTCTGGACGCGTGACCAGGGGGAGATGGACCGCTGCGTGCGCGACCTGGAGGCCGGCGGGGTGTTCTTCAACGGCATGACGGCCTCCCACCCGGCGCTGCCGTTCGGCGGGGTGAAGCGCTCCGGCTACGGGCGGGAGCTGGCGGGACACGGCATCCGCGAGTTCTGCAACGCCACCACCGTCTGGTACGGCCCCGACCCGGACGCCCGCTAGTCCTGCCCCAGGGAGACGCCTGATGACCGATGCCCGAACACCGGCCGTGGCAACCACTCTGTCCGACACCGAGGCCGCCGCACTCGACGCGCACTGGCGTGCCGCCAACTATCTCGCCGTCGGCCAGATCTACCTGATGGCCAACCCCCTCCTCGAGGAGCCACTGGCCCCCGAGCACATCAAACCGAGACTCCTCGGCCACTGGGGCACCTCGCCCGGGCTGAACCTGGTCCACACCCATCTCAACAGGGTCGTCAAGGCGCGGAACCGGCGGGCACTCTGTGTCTGGGGGCCGGGCCACGGCGGCCCCGCCGTCCTCGCCAACTCCTGGCTGGAAGGCAGCTATTCGGAGACGTACCCCGATATCAGCCGCGACCGCGCCGGAATGGGAGCCCTGTTCAAGCAGTTCTCCTTCCCCGGCGGTGTGCCCAGCCACGTCGCCCCGGAGACGCCGGGCTCCATCCATGAGGGCGGCGAGCTGGGATACGCGCTCACCCACGCCTACGGAGCGGCCTTCGACCACCCGGAGCTGCTCGTCGCCTGCGTCGTCGGGGACGGAGAGGCGGAGACGGGGCCGCTGGCCGCTTCCTGGCACTCGAACAAGTTCCTCGACCCCGTCCACGACGGCGCCGTCCTGCCGATCCTCCATCTCAACGGATACAAGATCGCGAACCCGACGGTGCTCGCCCGGCTGCCGGAGGACGAACTCGACGCACTCCTGCGCGGATACGGCCACGACCCGCTCTACGTCGAAGGCGACGAGCCCGCCGCGGTCCACCGCGCGCTGGCCGCCGCCATGGACCTCGCCGTGAACCGCATCGAGGAGTACCAGCGAGCGGCCCGCGCCGAGGGCGCCTCCGTGCGGCCCCGCTGGCCGATGATCGTGCTGCGCACCCCCAAGGGCTGGACAGGGCCCGAGAAGGTGGACGGCGTCCCCGTCGAGAACACCTGGCGCGCCCACCAGGTCCCGCTGCCCGGGGTCCGGGACAACCCCGACCACCTGCGCCAGCTGGAGGAGTGGATGCGTTCCTACCGGCCCGAGGAGCTCTTCGACTCCGAGGGCCGCCCCACCGCCCAGGTCCTGGACTGCGTCCCCGAGGGCGCCGCCCGGCTCGGCTCGACGCCGTACGCCAACGGCGGGCTGCTCCTGCGCGATCTGCCGCTCCCTCCGCTCGAGGACCACGCGGTGCGGGTCGACAAGCCGGGGACCGGCGTGCACGAGCCGACCCGGGTCCTGGGCGGACTCCTCGAAGACGTCATGGCGGCCACCGCCGACCGCAGGAACTTCCGTGTGGTGGGCCCCGACGAGACCGAGTCCAACCGCCTGGGCGCGCTCTACGAAGCCACCGGCAAGGCATGGCAGGCGGAGATCCTCCCGACCGACCAGCATCTGGCCCGCGACGGCCGGGTGATGGAAGTGCTCTCGGAACACCTCTGCCAGGGCTGGCTGGAGGGATATCTCCTCACCGGGAGGCACGGCCTGTTCTCCTCGTACGAGGCCTTCGCCCACATCGTCGACTCGATGGTCAACCAGCACATCAAGTGGCTGCGCACCTCGCGCAGGCTGCACTGGCGCGCGCCCATCGCCTCCCTGAACTACCTGCTCACCTCGCATGTCTGGCGTCAGGACCACAACGGCTTCTCGCACCAGGACCCGGGGTTCGTCGACCACATCCTCAACAAGAGCCCCGAGGTCGTCCGGGTCTATCTGCCGCCGGACGCCAACACGCTGCTGTCCACCGCCGACCATGTGCTGCGCAGCCGCGACTACGTCAATGTGATCGTCGCCGGCAAGCAGCCCGGCTTCGACTGGCTCACCCTCGACGAGGCCCGCGTGCACTGCGCCCGGGGAGCCGGGGTGTGGGAATGGGCAGGTACCGAGGACGGCAGCCGCGAGCCCGACGTCGTGCTGGCCTGCGCCGGGGACGTACCCACGCTGGAGACGATGGCCGCGGCCGGGCTGCTGCGGCGTCACCTCCCCGAGCTCGCCGTGCGTGTGGTCAACGTGGTCGACATGACGCGGCTGCTGACTCATGAGGAGCACCCGCACGGGATGCCGGACGCGGAGTACGACTCCCTCTTCACCCGGGACAAGCCCGTGATCTTCGCCTACCACGGCTATCCCTGGCTGGTGCACCGGCTCGCGTACCGGCGAGCGGGCCACGACCATCTGCATGTCCGGGGTTACAAGGAGGAGGGGACCACCACCACGCCGTTCGACATGGTGGTCCGCAACGACCTGGACCGTTACCGGCTGGTCATGGACGTGGTCGACCGGGTGCCCGGTCTGGGGGTTCGCGCCGTGGCAGTCCGGCAGGCGATGGCGGACGTACGCACCCGCCACCACGCCTGGATCCGGGAGCACGGAACGGACCTGCCCGAGGTGGCCGACTGGACCTGGGAGGGCTGAACGCGGGGGCGGTCCGCCCCGGCGACGCACTCCGGCCGGCCCGCTTCCTCGCGGGCCGGCCGGAGTGCGCGAGGCGGAGGCTCAGTTCACGGTGGTGCGGACGACCGGCGAGACAGCGCCGCCGCCGACGATCCGGAGGGCGTTCTCGCCCTTGATGCCCAGCTTCACGCGGAGGGTGTACTCGCCGCTGGGGGCGGTCCTCATCGTGGCGGGCAGGGACACCCAGCGCTTGCCCTGCTTCTGCTGGAGGGTGACCGGGGTGCCGGCGCCGACGTTCCGGGCGGAGCCGTGGATGCGGAACTCCTCCCATGCCGTCACGGTGCGGGCGGTCGCGTGGGCGGAGAGGGCCGGACGCGTCGCCAGGTCCTGCGCGCGCTCCCCGGACGGCGGGGCGGGGACCCCGGACGACGCCGCGGCCCCGCCCACCGCGCCGGCCAGTGCCACCGCTGTCAGCAGGGCGGCCGCCGATGCGCGCCTGAATCGGTCCATGAATGGCTCTCCTTCGTGCACGACGTGATCAGTGGGATCAACGCGGTGAGATCGACTTCGGAGCGCCAAACCTAGACATAATTCACATAATCCTCACGCAAAGACACGCGGTCAGAAGCGTAGAGCTGCTGCGATCCGGCCGTGGTCGGCGAGGGAGTCGTCGGCCACGAAGACCACTTCGCCGCCGTTGTCCAGAACCGTCTCGATGAGCTCGTCCACGATGTCCTCGCGGACCCCGTCGTCCCCCGGCGCCACGTCCGCCGGGTCCACGGGCCGCAGATGGTTGTCGTCGACCCGGACCGTCTCGTGGAATTGCTCCTCGACCGCGACGAGGGCCACGCGGCTTTCCCTGGCGGCCGTCCACACCTCGTCGAGCCCGCTGGTGAAGGACTTGGCACCACGGGCGCTGTCGAGCCTCTCCCGGACGGCGGCGTCCGTCTGCTCACGCCAGTCGTCCAGTGCCGCCCTCAGCTCCTTGGCGAGCTCGGGTGCGGTCGTTTCCGCCGTCGTTCCCTTCGGGACCTTGCAGGCGGCCGACCTCGCGCACTCCCCGACGTCCTCGAACAGCGAGAGTGCCTGCGGCAGTCCGACCAGGAACAGGGGCCGAGGGTCCGCCGCCAGTGCGGCGCGCAGCTTGCCGTCGACGGTGCGGAAGAAGCTTCGGGTGTCTTCGTTGGAGTAGATGCTCGGAGCGCCGCCGCTCCTGGCCTGGCGCTCCGGGTCGAAGTTCTCGTGCGGTGGGCTCAGGGGGAATCCGTGCCGGTCCTCCGCCCGCAGCGCCTCGTCCGTCCCCGACCAGAGTGCCGCGTGTTCGGCGGAAATGGTGAGCACCCAGAAGTGGTGCGCCCCCGCCTTCGCCGCGACCAGGTTGCGGGTGAGGTAGCTGTCGCTCAGGACCACTCGTTCGGGTGCGGTGCGCGGCAGCTGCCAGATCTGGTACTCGTCGGCGTCGGCGAGGATGACGAGGGAGTCGAGGGCGCGGCGCTGATCCACCTCGGCCACCGCGCGGTCGAGTTGCGCCTTCACCGCCGCCCGGGCCTCGTGGGTCACCCGGGGGTCGGCGTCCAGCCGGTTTCCGGCCTCGGTCACGAGGTTCCGCAGCCGTACGGCGTCCTGGGCGTTGTCCGGCGCGCGTCGGTGGGTCGGCATCGTCAGCGACAGAGCCGGATAGGGCCTGGTCGCGCGAAGTTCCTGCAACAGGCCGGGCGTCAGGGCGTCCGTATCCATCGTTCCCTCCCGGAGGGTTCGGGGTCCGCGGTGCTGGAGCCGTCCCTCGGTGCGGAGCGGTCGTCCAACGAGTCAATTCATACCTTTTGATCATAATATGGGCGAATTGTTCCCTGTGTTTTCGGAGGTAGATGCGATGTCCACGCTCACGGTGTGGAAATTCCGGACGGCCGAAGCCGCGGAGAACGTGGAGACCGCTCTGAAGGCCCTCCAGAAGGAGGGCCTGGTCAAGATCCTCGACGCCGCCGTCGTGACCTGGCCGGCCGAGCGTTCCAAGCCGAAGACCAAGCAGTTGATCAACCTCGTCGGCGCGGGGGCGCTGAGCGGCACCTTCTGGGGGATGCTCTTCGGGCTCATCTTCTTGATGCCACTGCTGGGCGCGGCCGTCGGAGCCGCCGCAGGTGCGCTCGGCGGAAAGCTCGCGGACGTGGGCATCGACGACGAGTTCATCGCCGAGGTCAAGCAGAAGGTGACGCCCGGGACCTCGGCGCTCTTCCTGCTCACCATGGACGAGGTGCCCAGCCGCATCAGCGAGTCGCTGCCCGGCGGCGGCGCCGAGCTGCTCCACAGCAACCTCGACGCGGAGCGTGAGGCCAAGCTCCGCGAGATCTTCGGCGACGACGCGGAATGATGACGGAGAGGCCGCTTCCCGCGCGGTCCGCCGGAGGCTCGGGGCGGCATCCGGCGGGCCCCCGATGAGCGCTTCCGAGGCCGTCACGGACGCGCTGCGCGAACTCCACGGACGCTTCGCCGGCGTACGCGACGGGCAGCGCGCCACCTACATTCCGGAGTTGGCCGGGTCCGACCCCGACGATTTCGGGCTCGCCCTCGTCAGCATGGACGGGCACTCCTACAGCGCGGGTGCGGCGGACACCCCCTTCACCCTGCAGTCGGTCTCCAAACCCTTTGCCTACGCCCTTGCCCTCGCCTCCCTCGGCCTCGACGAGGTGGGCCGCTGGGTGGGCGCCGAACCGAGCGGCGAGGCGTTCAACGCCATCAGTCTCGAACCCGACACCGGCCGGCCGGCCAACGCGATGATCAACGCCGGCGCGATCGTCACCACCGCCCTGATCCCCGACAGCCGCGAGGCGCCCGCCTTCCAGCGCATCCTGACCTGTCTGAGTCGGTTCGCCGGGCGGAAGCTGGACGTCGACGAGGCCGTGTACGCCTCCGAGGCCGCGACCGGGGACCGCAACCGGGCGCTCGCCTACCTCATCCGCAGCACGGGGACCCTGCCCGTCGACCCGGTGGCCGCGGTGGACACCTACTTCCGGCAGTGCGCGGTGCGGGTCAATGCCCTCGACCTCGCCGTGATGGCCGCCACCCTGGCGCACGGCGGTGTCAATCCCGTCACCGGGGAGAGGGTCGTCTCCCCGGAGGTCGCGGCGCAGGTCCTCGCGGTCATGGCCACCTGCGGGATGTACAACGGCTCCGGCGACTGGCTGCTGAGGGTCGGGCTGCCCGCCAAGAGTGGTGTGTCCGGCGGGCTGATCGCCGCCGGACCGGCCCGCTTCGGCCTGGCCGCCTACAGCCCGCCGCTCGACGCGACCGGCACGTCGGTACGCGGCCGGGCGGCGCTCGGCGAACTCTCGGAACGCCTCGAACTCCACCTCATGAGGAACCCCGCGCTGCCCGGCTCCACCGTCACTCTGGTCACCACCGCAGATGTGCTGCCCTCGGCGCCCTCCGGCAGGCGGGAGCGGGCGCTGCACGAGCGCGTGGGTGTCGTCGCCGCCCAGGGGGCGCTCGACTTCACCGCCGCCGAGCGCGTGCTGTACGCGCTGGACGAGTCGGGCCCGGAGCGGAACGGGGCGGTGGTGCTCGACCTGCGGGAGGTGACCGGCGCCGACTCCCTCGCCCTCGCGCTGCTGCACTCCGGCCTGTCCCGGCTCGCCCGGGACGGGCGGCGCGCGGCCGTCGTCGACCCGGGTGACCGGCTGGGCCCGCCGGATCTGGTCCGGGAGCGGACCGGCCAGGACCTGCCGCGCTTCGCCTCCCGCGAGGAGGCCGTCGAGCATGTTGCGCAGGCCATGGCCGGACCGGGCTGAGCCGGGCGGCCCCTCCCGGCGAGGGGGCGGAGCCTCACGCCGGTGGAGCCCGATAGCCCCCTGCCGCCTTCTACCAGATGGCCTCGACCCACTCGGGGTGGTCTATGAACGGGTTCCGGTTGTGCTGGAACTGGTCGAATATGACCTCGTTGCGGTTCTGCTCGAAGCTGTCCGGCGGGTCCTCCTGGCTCCACTGCTTCAGCACGGAGAGCCGCCCGATGTTCGGGGCCGACCCGTTGCTCACGCTGTCGTTCGGCTCCAGGTCGGCGAAGGAGTCGTCGCCTTCGTACCGCACCGCCATGTAGAGGATCATCCGGGCGACATCGCCCTTGACCGCGTCGCGCGGTTCGAAGGAGTCGCCGTCGGTGTAGTTGCCGGGCGCCCCGGAGACGGCGCTGCCGCCGTTGTCGAAGTCCTTGTTGCCGCGGGTGGAGTTGACCTGGACGTCCTCGGGGCGCAGGTGGTGGATGTCGGTGCCGGGGCCGGTCGCGGTGCCGAAGTCGCCGTGGGACTTGGCCCAGACGTGCTCCCGGTTCCAGTCGCCGGTGTCGCCCCCGTTCTCACTCTTGGACTGGGAGCGGCCCGTGTAGAGGAGGATCACGTTGGAGGAGTTGGCGGGGTCCTCGTCGGTCGCCTTGAGCGCGTCCCAGACCTGGCTGTAGGAGAGCGTGGTCTGCTCGCTGATGATCGAGTGCAGCGAGCTCTTGAGAGCGGCGCCCGTCTTGCCCAGAGCGTCCTGGTAGTAGGTGTCGTCGAGCGTGACGGCCGGCGAGGACGATCCGGCGGTCGTGGCGGTCGTGGCGGTCGTGGGGGTCGCGGCGGGCGCGG
The DNA here is from genome assembly GCF_045039765.1 of Streptomyces sp. NBC_01166. NCBI lineage: Bacteria > Bacillati > Actinomycetota > Actinomycetes > Kitasatosporales > Streptomycetaceae > Streptomyces > Streptomyces sp. NBC_01166. The sequence goes on along the minus strand of NZ_CP108613.1, from coordinate 556,817 downwards.
TGGCCGCGACGCCTGTGAGAACGGCGATCGATGCGGCTGTGGCGAGTAGTGGACGCGCGTAGAAACGGCGACGACTGGACATGTGGGGTGTCCTCTCCGGGGTGGCGGAACGCTGTCGTGACGGCCGGACGTTGACTGCTCGGTCGGGAGCCTTCCACACGCACGGTGCCGGTCGTGTGAACGTTGCGTATTCATCATGTGCAGGTCAAGTGACACTTCTCCCGGCCCTGTGGGGGCATCGGATGCGGGGATGTCGCCCCGGCGCGAGAATTGCCGCAAGGACGAGGAGGCGGTATGAGCGAAGAGTCCGAATCCGTATCCGTATCCGTGCCGGAAGTGCGGGGGGTGACCCCTGACCGTCTGCTGCACACCGGAGGCGGCGATCAGCCCACCGCGGAGGATCTGGTGCTCGCCTCCGGGCGGGATCTGACCCCCGAGAGCCTGGAGTGGGCACAGCGAAGGCTGTCCGAGGAGGGCCGCTCCGCCATGGACAAGCGGCTCCCCTAGGACCTGTGGGACCACCGCTGTGGCGGGGAGCGTGCGGAGTGCCCCCCGCCACTCGGTTAGCCTGAACGCAATATGAACCGTTTGACGACGTCACAGGGCGAATTCGATCTCGCCCGCTTTCCCGAGAACCCGCGCGACCCGTTCCGTGCGTGGGACGCCGCCGACGAGTACCTGCTGCGGCGGCTGGAGGGAGCGGAGGGGAGCGAACCGGTCCGCCCGACCGGCACCGTGGCCGTCGTCGGCGACCGCTGGGGCGCTCTCGCCACCGTGCTGGCCGCGCACAGCCCCGTACAGATCACCGATTCGTACCTCGCCCGGCGGGCCACCCAGGCCAATCTGGCGCGCAACGGCGCCGCTCCGGACTCGGTGCGCATGCTGTCGGTCCGCGACACCCCGCCGGACCGCGTCGATCTGCTGCTCGTGCGGGTCCCCAAGAGCCTCGCGCTCCTGGAGGACCAGCTCCACAGGATCGCGCCCGCCGTGCACGCGGGGACCGTCGTCATCGGCACCGGCATGGTGAAGGAGATCCACACCTCCACCCTCAAGCTGTTCGAGCGGATCATCGGTCCCACACGCACCTCCCTCGCGGTGAAGAAGGCGCGCCTCATCTTCTGCACCCCGGACGCGTCCCTGCCCAGGACCCCCAGCCCCTGGCCCCACCGCTATGACCTGCCCGACGACGTCGGCGTGGTCTCCGGCCGTACGGTCACCAATCACGCCGGGATCTTCTGCGCCGAACGCCTGGACATCGGCACCCGCTTCTTCCTGAAGCACCTCCCGCATCGGACGGGGCCCGACCGCGTCGTCGACCTCGGCTGCGGAAACGGCGTCCTGGGCACGTCGGCTGCGCTCGCCAACCCCGACGCCACGGTCACCTTCGTCGACGAGTCGTACCGGGCCGTCGCCTCCGCCGAGGCGACCTTCCACGACAACGTGGGAGCGGACGCCAAGGGCGAGTTCGTGGTCGGCGACGGGATGGCGGACATGCCCCCGGCAAGCGTGGACCTGGTCCTCTGCAACCCACCGTTCCACTCGCACCAGGCGGTCACCGACGCCACGGCCCGGAACATGTTCCACGGAGCGCGAGCCGCGCTGCGTCAGGGCGGCGAGCTGTGGGTCGTCGGCAACCGGCACCTCGCCTACCACACCCAGCTTCGACGGATCTTCGGCAACTGCGTCACCGTCGCGGGGGACCCGAAGTTCGTGGTCCTGCGGGCCGTCAAGCGCTGACCGCGTCAGGGGAGGTCGTCCCGGCCCAGCCAGGACGGCACCTCGGGCACGTGCGCGTCCCAGGCGGGCGGGGGCCCGGGTTCCGGCTCCGGGGACAGCGCCTTCCGCGGCGGGGGCTCCCGCACTCCGGGCTCCTCCTGCTCCCTCGCCGGAGAGTCGGGCCGCTCCGCCGCGGGCTCGGGAGCCGCGCTGTCGTACAGCTGCTCGGCCACGGTGAACCGGCAGTGGAAGGGCTGCCAGACCCCCTCGACGACCAGCAGGAAGCCATCCGCCTCGCGGTACAGCGCCCGGCGTTTCGGGTTGGCCGGATGGATTGGCTCGAAGCGCTCGGCCCGCACCCGGAGAGCATCGAGCGCGTCCTCACGCGTTCCCTCAACGTGGTCCATCACGCCGACCGACCACATCCGCCCCTGGCGGCCGAACCCGAGGTTCTGCTCCACCACCAGCCCCCACCTGGGCACAGCCCCACCCCTCCCCGGAACGTGCGCACTTGCGGTATGCATGTATCAGCGCCGGGACGTCATCCTACGAGTCACGATCTTCCCGGCACGACCGCGCCCGGCACGACGACCCGGCCCAGAGGCCCGGTTCCGCCGCCGAACGGGAAGGCACGAGCCGATGAACGACCGAGACCCGGGACTGTTCGGTCCCGGCTCCGTCACGTGGCAGATGCACGGGGACCCCATGATGTGGGTGGCCGGCGTCCGCGCCCTTTATCTCCAGGCGCTCCACCCGCGCGCCGTGCGCGGCGTCACGCAGAATTCCGACTTCCGCCAGGACGCCTGGGGCCGTCTGCTGCGTACGGCCGACTTCGTCGGCACCCTCACCTACGACACCACGCGGGACGCCGAGAAGTACGGGGCGCGCGTCCGCAAGATCCATCGGCTCCTCAAGGCCACCGACCCGGTGACCGGCGAGGTCTACGGCATCGACGAACCCCGGCTGCTGCTCTGGGTGCACTGCGCCGAGGTCGACTCCTACCTCCAGGTCGAACGCCGCTCCGGCTTCCCGCTCAGCGACGCCCAGGCCGACCGCTACGTGGACGAGCAGCGGGAGGGCGCCCGCCTCGTCGGTCTCGATCCGTCCGGCGTCCCCGCCACGACCGCTGCCCTGGCCGCCTACTTCGATCACGTCAGGCCCCAGCTCGCCGCGGGCCGGGAGGCGTCGGACGTCGCCGACTTCCTGCGTGACCCACCGGTACCCGCCCTGTTGGTCCCGGCGCGTGCCCTGCTCTGGCGACGCGTGGCCGCGCTCGCCTACGACTCCCTGCCCGCGTACGCCCATGAGCTGTACGGCAGGGCCGCACCGCCCCAGGCGGCGGTCGACCGCCGCCTGCGCACCACGGGAACCGCCCTGCGCTCCGTCCCCGCCCGCCTCCGCTGGCGACTGCCGCCCGGCCACATCGTGAAGGCGACGGCACGACTCGGCCCGGGGAGCCGACCCGCCCCGTACAAACTCCGCAGACAGGGAGCCATACTGGACGGGCCGGGGAGGGCGCAGCAGCGATAGCGGGCAGCGAAGCAAACGGGGGCGACAACAGGCGATGGCGGACACCAGGCTGATCCAGAGCCGGTACCGGCTGCTCGATCTGATCGGGCGCGGAGGCATGGGCGAGGTGTGGCGCGCGCGCGACGAATCGCTGGGCCGGCAGGTGGCCGTCAAGTGCCTGAAACCGATGGGGCCGCAGCACGACCAGGCCTTCACCCGCATACTGCGCGAGCGCTTCCGCCGGGAGGCGCGGGTGGCCGCGGCACTCCAGCACCGCGGAGTCACCGTCGTCCACGACTTCGGCGAGTCGGACGGCGTCCTCTACCTCGTCATGGAGCTCCTGGAGGGCCGCAACCTCAGCCAGCTCCTCGAGGACAACAAGCAGCATCCGCTGCCGGTGGCCGACGTCGTGGACATAGCCGACCAGGTCGCCGACGCGCTCGGCTACACCCACCAGCAGGGAATCGTGCACCGCGACCTCAAGCCCGCGAACATCATGCGGCTCGACGACGGTGCAGTGAAGATCTGCGACTTCGGCATCGCCAGGCTCGGCCACGACATCGGCTTCACCTCGCGCCTCACCGGTACCGGCATCGCGATGGGCACCCCTCACTACATGTCGCCGGAACAGATCAGCGGCGGGGAGGTCGACCACCGCAGTGATCTCTACTCGCTCGGCTGTGTGCTGTACGAAATCGCCACGGGCGTACCGCCGTTCGACATGGACGATGCCTGGTCCGTTCTCGTCGGGCACCGGGACACCGCTCCCGAGCCGCCGCGCACCCACCGGGCCGAACTCCCGAAATTCTTCGACGAGGTCGTCCTGGACCTGCTGGCCAAGACACCCGGGGGACGACCGGCCGACGCCCGCGACCTGCGGCAGCGCATCGCACTCGGGCGCACCGGTGAGCAGCCGGAGACAGGACAGGTCCGGCTCGCCCCTCCCGTCCCGGTCCGGCACCCCGGCGGCAGCGCGTCACGGCTGCCCTCCTGGACGCGCGACATGACCACCGGTCACAAGGCGACCGGCGCGGCGTACACGGGCACGGCCGCCATCGACCACGCGGCCGCGCTGACCGGGGCATGGACCACCGGGGCCGGTCATGCTCCCGTCGGGGGACCACCGTCCGGGGGCCGCCCCACCCCGCCGCCCGGGCTGCTCGCCACCCTGGCCGGCCGGCACAGCGCGGGACTCAACCTGGCGCGGCTGGGGCACTGGGAGGAGGCCGGCGAGGTACACCGAGCGGTCGCCACCGAACGCGAACAGGCTCTCGGTCCCGACCACCCCGACACCCTCGCCAGCAGGTACGAGGTCGGATTCACCCTTAGCCGCACGGGACGGGCCGCCGACGCGCTCCGGGAGTTCGCCCGGGTCGCCGACGGCCGCGAACGCACCCTGGGCCCCGACCACCCCGAGACCCTCGCGGCCCGGCAGGAGACGGCGTACGTCCTCGGCCAGCTCGGCCGTCACTTCGAGGCCCACCAGGTCTACGCCTCGGTGCTCGCCTCGCGGGAGCGCTCCATGGGGCCGGAGCACCCCGACACCCTGCGCTGCCGCCACAACCTCGCCTTCAACCTCAGCAGGCTCGGCCGCCTGGAGGACTCGTACCGCATGGCCCGCGAGGTGGCGGCGGCCCGCGGCCGTCTGCTCGGCGCGACACACCCGGACACCCTGGTCACGCTGTACGAAGTGGCGTACACACTCGGCCGCCTGGACCGCTGGACCGAGGCCCTGCAGACCTACCGCGACGTGGCGCAGGGCCGCGCCGCCGCGCTCGGCCCCGACCACCCCGACACCCTGTCCGCGCGTTACGAGGTGGGCATCAGCCTCGGCAGACTGGGCCGGAGCGCCGAGGCGCTGGAGCTCTACCGCTCCCTGGTCGAGGACCGCACCCGGGCCGGCGGCCCGAACGACCCCGAGACGCTGCGCGCCCGGCACGGGCTCGGCGTCAACCTGGGGCGGATGGCGCGCTGGGAGGAGGCCCTCGCCGAGTCACGCGAGGTCTGCGCGATCCGGGAACGCACCCTGGGCCCCGACCACCCCGACACCCTGGTCAGCCGCCGCGAGGTGGCCGTGGGGCTGGGCTGGCTCGGCCGCTGGGCCGAGGCGCTCACCGACTACCGCACGGTCGCCGAGATCCGCGAACGGGTGCTGGGCGCCGACCACCCCGACACCCTCGCCGGCCGCAACGACGAGGCGCACTGCCTGGAACAGCTCGGCCGCAGTACGGAGGCGGTTGACCTCTACCGGCGGGTCGCCGACCTCCGCAGGCAGCGCGGGATGCCGCCGCACTGAACCCGGGGCCGGGCGGGCCCACGGCCCGTCAGGCCAGGCCGCTCCGTACGCGGTAGAGGTCCCGCAGCAGCGCGATCTCCGCTCCGTGGTGCAGCAGCTCCTGATTGACCCACCACACAGTGTCCAGGAAGGGGTCCTCCGGGTCGCTGCCGTACGGATAGGTGCTGTACCCGACCGTGTCGAGGGCCGCGTCGTCGGCGCCGAGCAGGGCCGCACGCCACGCGTCCGCCGACGCGCCGAAGTCCGCGAGGGCCCCCGCCGCGTCGCCCACCACGCGGTAGTCATCCCGGGTGAGGCTGTGGCTCCCCGCCGTGTGATCGGCGCGCAGGGCCAGCAGCTCGCTGAGGTGGCTCAGCCGCCACGCGAGGGTCGTGAAGGGCGGTGGCGAAGGATGCGGGAAGGGCGCCGTGTCGCGTCCCCACTCGCCCGCACCGGTCAGGACGGTCGCGCCCCGCCCGGGACCGGCGCTCCGGAGGCGGACCGACCAGCACCCCGGCACCGGCTCCCACCGGTACTCCTCGTCGGTCAGCGCGGGCACCTCCACGTCCGTGCCGTTGCCGCTGTCCACGAACGGACCCGAGAGCCGTCCGGTGAGCCGTTCGCGCGCCCAGTCGAACTGCTCCAGCAACGGGATCAGACGGGCGGGTGCGTTCATGGATTCTCCTGTGCCGGGCGCGGGAAGACGAGGTCCGGGCAGCACCCTGCCACAGAGCTCGCCGGGGGGCCCACGGCTTTTCGCCGTCCACGCCCCGCCCGCCACGAGCCGTGACCCCTGTCCAGAGGCGATCATCCCGTGTTACGAAGGGGCATGCCCGCAGACGAGACGTCCTCACCCGGCGCCCCCGCGCACCCCGCCTACGACGCGGTGATCGTCGGCGGTGGCCACAACGGCCTGGTCGCCGCCGCCTACCTCGCCCGCGCCGGGCAGTCCGTACTCGTCCTGGAGCGTCTCGGCAGCACCGGGGGAGCAGCCGTGTCGACCCGCCCCTTCGAAGGGATCGACGCCCGGCTCTCCCGCTACTCCTACCTCGTCTCGCTCCTCCCGCAGAAGATCGTCCGCGAGCTGGGGCTCGACTTCGCCGTACGGAAGCGGACCGTCTCCTCGTACACCCCGACGGTGCGCGGCGGCCGGGCCACCGGACTGCTCGTCGGCGGTGACGGCACCCGGGAGTCCTTCGCCGCGCTCACCGGCGACGACCGGGAGTACGAGGCCTGGCAGCGCTTCTACGGGATGACGGGCCGCGTCGCCGAGCGGGTGTTCCCCACGCTCACCGAGCCCCTGCCGGCCCGCGAGGACCTGAGGACCCGTGTGGACGACGCGGATGCCTGGCGCATGCTGTTCGAGGAGCCCATCGGCGTCGCCGTCGAGGAGAACTTCGCCGACGACCTCGTCCGCGGAGTCGTGCTCACCGACGCGCTGATCGGGACCTTCGCCGATGCCCACGACCCGTCCCTGCTCCAGAACCGCTGCTTCCTCTACCACGTGATCGGCAATTCCACGGGGGACTGGGACGTCCCGGTCGGCGGCATGGGCGCGCTCACCGACGCCTTGGCCGGGGCCGCGCGAGCGGCGGGAGCCGAGATCCGCGTGCTGCACGAGGCGACCCGTATCGAGACCGACGGCACCCGCGCCGAGGTCACCGTCCGCTCACCCGACGGGGAACATGTCGTCGGCGCGCGCCGGGTCCTGGTCAACGCGTCGCCGCAGGCGCTGGCCGAGCTCCTCGGCGAGGAGCCGCCCGCCCGGGCCGAGGGCGCCCAGCTGAAGGTGAACATGCTGCTCACCCGGCTGCCGAGGCTGCGTGACCACTCGGTCGACCCGCACCGGGCGTTCGCCGGTACGTTCCACATCGCCGAGGGGTACGAGCAACTGGCCACCGCCCACCGCGAGGCCGCGGCCGGACGTCCGCCCGGCGCCCCGCCCTCCGAGATCTACTGCCACTCGCTGACCGACCCCTCGATCCTCGGCCCCGACCTCGCGGCCCGTGGCTACCAGACCCTCACCCTGTTCGGCCTGCACACCCCCGCGCGGCTGTTCGCGGCGGACAACAGGGCGACGAGGGAAGCCCTGCTCGGGGCCACCCTGGCCGAACTGGACGCCCATCTCGAGGAGCCCGTCACCGAGTGCCTGGCCCTCGACGCCGACGGCCGGCCGTGCATCGAGGCGAAGACACCCCTCGACCTGGAGCGCGACCTGAGGCTTCCGGGCGGCCACATCTTCCACAGGGACCTCTCCTTCCCGTACGCCACCGTGGAGACGGGCCGCTGGGGCGTGGAGACCGCCCACGCCAACGTCCTGCTGTGCGGGGCGGGCGCCGTGCGCGGCGGCGGGGTCAGCGGGGTGCCCGGCCACAACGCCGCCATGGCGGCGCTGGGCCGGTGACCGAGCTCCCTACTGACCGAACACCCCGCGCAACGCCCCGAGCTTGCGCGGCAGGTCGTACTCGGCGCCGCCCTCGTGACCGTTGTACGGGAACACCTCCAGCTCGGCGGGGCCCGCGTACGCGTGGTACGCCGCGAACACCGTCGACGACGGGCAGATCCGGTCCATCAGGCCCACCGAGAACCACGCCGGGGCCGTGGCCCGCGCCGCGAAGTTGACCCCGTCGAAGTAGGAGAGGGTCTCCATCGCCTCCTCGATCCGGAAGCGGTGCCCGGACAGCCAGCGCGCGATCTCCGCGTACGGCCCCGAGTCCGTGATCTGCGAGCCGCGCCGGAAGTGGCAGAGGAACGGCACATCCGCCACGGCCGCCGCCACGTCGTCACGCAGCCCCGCGACGGCGAGCGCGAGACCGCCTCCCTGGCTGCCGCCGAGCACCGCGACGCGCGAGGGGTCCACGGCCTCGTGGGCCTTCACCGCGTCGACCGCGCGCACGGCGTCGGTGATGAGGCGCCGGTAGTAGTGCCGGGACGGGTCCTCGATGCCACGGGTGAGGAAGCCGGGGGACGAGGACCCGTGGCCGTCGGGGCCGAGGTCCGGGGTGTCCGCGGTGTTCTTCCCGCCGCCGCCCTGGCCTCGGTTGTCCATCACCAGATGGGCGTAGCCGAGCGCGCTCCAGGTCAGCCAGGAGTACGGGATGCCCCGGCCGCCGTTGTACCCGATGTACTGCACCACAGCCGGCAGGGGACCCGAGCGGACACGCGGCAGCATCAGCCAGGCCTTCACCGGCTGCCCGCCCCAGCCGGTGAACGTCACGTCGTACACGTCCACCGTCGCGAACCCGGCGTCGTACGGGACGAACTCGGCGTCCAGGCCGTGACGTGCGCTCTCGCCGAGCGTCTTCTCCCAGAACGCGTCGAAGTCGGCGGGCTCCTCGGGCTCCGGCCGGTACTCGCGCAGCTTCTCCAGGGGCATGTCGAACAGCAAGGGTCTAGCTCCTCTTCAGGGTGAGGTTCAGGGTCGCGCCGTGCAGGCCTGCCGTCTCCGCGGTGATCCGCAGCCCCCGGCCCGTGGCGGTGGTGCGGACACGGGGATCCGCGGCGGCGACCGTGAGGCCGGGCAGGTCGAGATCGAGCACCACACTGGAACGCAGCTGCGTCGGATCGGACAGGGTGACCGTGACCGTCCTGCCGCCCGGGCGCACCAGGACCGAGGCTGGGCCGTCGCTGGTCAGCTCCTGCGCCGTGCCCGCGGTCCAGAAGTTGGCGGCGAGCAGCCCGTCGGCCGGGCGGCGTACGGCGTGCACCGCCGTGGAGCGGGAGAGCAGCCGCACCGGAGGCGCCGCCGACCACTGCCGGGTGCGGGCCGCGGAGGCCGCCGGGGCCTGGAGCCAGAAGTAGCCGGCACCGGCTGGGGCCGCGCCATGGTCCTGCCACAGCGTCAGATAGGGCCGGGTGACCGGGGTGTCCGTGCCGTACTTGAGGTTGATCTCCCGCCAGGCCGCCGTGCGCTCCTCACGCAGACCGCGCAGGTCGGCACGTTCGGGGAAGATGTAGCCCCCGGTTCCCTCGAGGTGCAGCCACCGGACCGCGTCGAGCCGCGCCGACCAGTCCGTCCCGGTGGGGGCCGGGCGGCCGTCGACGAGGAGGGCCGCGCCCGGATCGCGCAGCTTGCGGTTCTCGACGACCGTCTCCACGGTGCCCGTGTCCGCGTCGATGCCGGAGCCGACGCACGCGATCACGTCGTCCAGGCAGAACCAGCTCTTCAGACCGCGCAGCGTGCTTCCGTACGCCCGCAGCTCCATGCCGTACGCGCCGAGCGTCGTGCCGGGCAGGGCGGTGCCGCCCGCCCAGTCGGCGTCGCTCGTCGTGCGCTGGCCCGCGGCGTCCGCCGGCCGGCCGGCGACGACCGTGGTGCCCGGCAGCCGGGTGGGGTCGACGGTGGGCCAGTAGTCCTCGCTGTAGTGGCCGAGGTCGTCGGTGTACAGCAGCACCATGCCGTCGGAGAGGTGCCAGCCGTGCAGGTTCTCGTTCTGGATCGACTCGTAGTTGTAGATCCGGCTCGAGTACGCCGAGAGGCCCAGGGCGAACGAGGGCCGGTGGTGCGCCGCCTTGTCCATCCGGGGGTGCTGCTTGTGGGCGACCAGGGGCCCGCGCGCCGGGACGGGCGAATCGATGACCCGCAACGCGGCGACGAGGGACGCCGGATCGGTGACCGCGAGGAAGTCCCGGTAGGTGTCCTCGGCGATCCACTGCTTGACCAGCGACGTGAAGTCCTCGCCCGTCCCGCCGGGGAAGCCCGGGATCAGCCGCAGCACCGCTTCGATGACCGTCTGCGCCGAGGCGTGGCCCTGCTTGCTGGGCCGGGCGATCTCGCGCCCGCACACCGACGCCATCACATCGCCCCGTGCCAGCAGCGGGTCGAAGCCGTCGAGGACCCAGCCCCGGACGTTGTCGAGTTCGGGGTCGGTGACCGTCCACTCCGTGCCGGCGAGCAGATTCAGCAGCCGGGAGAGGCTGTTGAGCAGCTCCTTGCCGTAACCGCCGTTGTACGGGTGCTTGTAGTGCTGCAGGAACGAGCCGTCCGCGTAGAAGCCCTCTCCCGTGCCCGTCGTGCCGTCAGTACGGTCGTTGAAGGCCAGGACGCTGTTGGCCCCCGAACCCTCGACGTCCGAAAGAGCGTCACGTACCCGGGCCAGGGCGTCCCCGTCGTCACGCAGCACCGCGTTGACGGCGACCACGGTGGAGACCCACACCCGGTTGGCCCCGGTGGCGATCTGCCGGTCGGCGCGCCACAGATTGGGGTCGGGGGTGTAATGCCGCACCGCCGTGGTGATCCGCTCCAGCCGGTCCGCACCGAGTTCGTCGTACAGCAGGACGGACGCGTCGTTCAGCGCGAGGGCCGAGCCGATCTCCCAGTCCCAGTCGTTGTCGAAGCGGGTGTGCCCGGGACCGTAACGGTTCGTCAGCATCCAGTCGACGCCCGCGAGCAGCAGGTCACGCAGCGAGGTGTCACCGTGCTGCGGAGTGCCGGGGACAGCCCACGCGGTCGCGATCGTGGCGAGGCGCTTGAACGAGGTCGTGACGTGGTTGGAGAGTGTCGTGCTGGTCAGATCCTCGAACAGCCCGTCGGTACGGGACGGATCGAGGCCCTTGGCCGCGGTGGCGGCCGCCTTGCCGGTCCGGGCCACGGCCGCCGCGATCCGCTCGTCGCCGAGGTCGAGGCCGGCGCCCCCGGTCAGCAGGGTGTGCCACCGGGCGCGCAGCGCGCCGGCCTCCCCGGCGGCGGCGTGAGCGGTCCCGGGGCCAAGGGTGAGGGGCAGGGTGACGGCCGCGCCGAGCGCCGCCGCCCCGGCCAGGACGGTTCGGCGTGTCGTGCCGGTGCCTGGGTGCATGGTTCGGGTCCTCACAGCAGGTGTCGACGGTCGACGGCCCCGGCGAGCGCGGCGTGACCGGATGGATTGGGGTGCAGGCCGTCACCGCTGTCGAAAGCCGGCCGCAGGCGTGACGGACGTGCGGGGTCGCGCAGCGCCGTGTCGAAGTCGGCGACCGCGTCGAAGAGGTGGCCGGTGCGCACGGCGCGGTTGATCCGCCGCCGCACCTCGTCGAGCTGCGGCGTCCAGCGGGTCCAGCCCTCGAACGGGGAGATGGTCGAGCCGACGATCCTCAGCCCCGCGCTCCGGGCCCGCAGCACCAGCTGGCGGTAACCGGCCAGGACGAGCGAGGAGTCCGTCTGGGCGGGCGGCTGCTGGAGGTCGTTGACGCCGAGCTGGACCAGCACGGTGCGCAGGCCGGGCAGCGCGAGGACGTCCCGGTCGAAGCGCGCCTGGCCTCCCGGCCCGAAGCGGGCGTCGTCCAGCAGCAGTCTGTTGCCGCTGATGCCGAGGTTCGCGACGGCCGAGCCGGGAAGCCGCCGGGCCAGCTGGTCCGGCCAGCGCAGATCGGCGTCGTCGGGCGTGCCGACGCCCTCCGCCACCGAGTCGCCGAGCACCGCGACGACGGGCCCGTGGGCACCGGTCACCTCGACGCCCGTCAGGAGGAACACCGAGGTGGTGCGCGCTCCGTCGACGCTGTGCGAGGCGTGCGTGTTGCGGTGGAAGGACAACGGCCCGGTGGGCCCCGGGAGCCGGGTCTCCACCGTCAGCTGCGACCCGTCCGGGGAGCTCAGTCCGTCGACCGGATCGCTGGTCAGGGATGCTCCCGCGGCCAGCCACGCCTGCCTCCGTCCGCCGAACGTCACCGCCCGCCCGCCGGCGGTCACGGGGCCGACCAGGACCGGCACGGCTCCGAAGGCGTGTCCGTACCGGAGGCGCACCCGGCCGCCGGCCGAGAGGCGCACGGTCGCTGTGCAGACGCCCTCGGTCAGCCCGGCCGTCGCCACCGGGTCCGCAGCGGTCGGCGCGGTCTGCGCCGTGGCCCAGGACGTGGCCCAGGCCGCTCCTGGTCCGCCCCGCTGCGACGCCCTGGCCGTCGGCGCCGTGGCCGCGACGGCGGCCACTCCGGCGGCGGCCGTCAGTACCCCACGTCTCGCGGGCCCCCGGACGGTCACTGCGGGCACGCCCCGGCCGGGTCGTACTCGTCGGCGTAGGTGCCGACCGCGTCGCCGCCGGTGTTGCCGCTCATGGTGTTGGTGCACACCGGGCCCTGCGGGGTGCGCATGAACTTGATGCCACCGCCCGCGTTGCCGGTGATCGTGTTGCCGTACACGCTCGTGTCGACGCCGTCGGTCGCCGTGTCACCGCCGAGGCGGACACCCGCGCCCACGTTGTCGTGCACGGTGTTGTAGCGGAAGATGTTGCCGCTGCCGCGTGCGTCGAGACCGCCGGAACTGGAGTCCTTCTGGCCGCTGCAGTCGTTGTACTCGACGTAGTTGGCGGTCGAGTTCTCCTTCACGTCCACACACTCGTTGCCCCGGGTGACGATGGTGTTGTGGTGGATGCGGTTGTTCCTGCTGACGTCGGCCGCCGCGTCCGGGGCCCCGTTGGCGCCCTGCTGCTCGGGCGCCGTACCGAGGTAGATCCCCTCGCCGTTCTTGCCACCCCCTCCGAACTTGAAGTCGGCGACCCCGCAGTCGGTGATGGTGTTGTCGTCCACCTCCGCCCCCGTCACCAGATAGCGCAGCCGCAGACATTCGTCCGCCGCGTTCCTCAGCGTCATCCCGGTGACACGCAGGGCGCCCACACCGTTCCCCGGCGTCGTGCTCATGACGTAGATGAGCTTGAGGCGGTAGCCCGCGACGTCGTCGGCCGCGCCGTGCAGCCCGTCGACGGTGAAGCCGCTCAGCGTCGTCGAGTCGTGCCGCACCTGAATGATCCTGCTGTCGCCCGCGCCCTTCACCACCGCGTTCGACGGCCCCGTGAGCGTGACACCGGGGCGGGTGGTGACCACGTCCTGCCGGTAGGTGCCGGCCGCGAGATGCACCACCGCACCGGTGGGTGCCAGATCGAGAGCCTTCTGGATCGTGGCGAGCGGCGCCGCCGCCGACGTACCGGAGACCGAGTCGTCCCCGGACGGCGAGACGTAGTAGGCGGTGGCCGCCTCGGCGGCCGGGGACGGCGGGGCGAGAAGGAGCGGGCTGCCGACGGCGAGCGCGGCGACGAGGGCGGAACGCAGTAAACGGCTCATGAGGTGTGCCTCCTGGGATCGGCGAAGGACAGAGCGAGCAGTACGGGGACACTGGGGCCCAGCAGCAGCGGCCCCAGCGGTACGACGAGGGAGAGCAGCACGGCGGAGACCACCGCGCCGAGCAGGGCGGTGCCCCGGGCCGGGGACCCGAAACCGAGTGCGAGCGCGCCGGCCGACCAGGCGCGGACCGTGCCCTCGCGGGACCGGCCGGCCTCGGCCGCCAGGGCGATGTGGTGGATCACGAGGGCAGCGGCGATGCCCACCTGGGCGGCGAGCACGACGAACGTCCAGGGCTCGGAACGCCCCAGCAGGTACACGATGTTCGCCGTGAGGACGACCGCCGCCGCCGTGGAGAGGAGCCCGTGCCGCCACAGCGCCCGCCAGTAGCGGGGGAACGCCGCGACGGTGTTCGCGAAGACGCGGCTGTCCCCTTCTGCACGCCAGAGCTGAAGGGCGTGAGCCATCGCGGCCAGGGCGGGCAGCCAGGTCACGACGCCCAGGGACAGTGCGGAGCACGCCGCTCCGGCCGCGGCCGGAAAGGCGATGAACTCCAGCCGGCGCAGCAGCGCCGTCCCACCGGACGGGAGAATTGCCTGCATCGTCAGCCGACCTTTCCTGTGTACGGCTCGGTCACGTCGAGGAGTACGCGCCCGTCCAGCACCAGCCGCGTGCACCGCACCACGTACGGCGTGATGCCCGGGCCGAGCAGCACGGCGGCGGCATCGGCGTCGACGGCTTCCGCCCCCTGCGTACGGATGCGCCTGCCGACGGGGGACAGGAGGACGGTCTCCCCGGTCTCCGCGAAGGCGACCCCGTGCCCCTCCGCGCACGCGACCTGCTCGGCGCCCGGCGTCCCGTCAGGAGTGAGGGCCGTGAGGAACAGCCCTTCGAGGGACCGGGGCGTCGTCGCACGCAACGTGTGCAGGGTGCGGGTCAGACGCAGCTCCGGGGTGCTGGACGTCGGGTTGGCCTCGACCTCGGTCACCTCGCAGCCGACCGAGGCGCCGACCGGGGCGAACCGCGTCAGGCGGGCGGTGGCCGGCCCCGACCGGATCAGTCTGCTGCCGTCGGGCATGAGCTCCGTCGGGCGGTCGGTCTGGAGCAGGAACGTCCACTCACGCTCCTGCTCCGCCTCGGCCAGGTCCAGCAGGACGAGCCGCCCCGACGGTGTGAACACCAGGGTCCGGTCCAGGCGCCGCACACCCAGCCCGGGGTCGTACATCGCGGCGATCTCCGCGGTGGCGTGCGCCCAGCCGCCTTCGGCGTCCGCCAGCACATCGCGCTGGCGGGCCTGTCGTTCGTGGGGGACGGCCTCGTAGACGTGGTAGCGGTCCTCGTCCGCGTATCCCTGGCCGTCCACCAGCAGGAGATTGTGGTGCGCCGCCCGCTTGCGGTTGCTGTAGCCCTCGTCGACGGCGAGGAACTCCCCCTGCGAGACCAGCACGAACGAGCCGGAGTCGGGGTGGTGGTGCCCCTGGTTGAAGGTCTCCCACCCCAGTTCCGCCCGGTGCTTCGCCGAGGTCTCCCATGCCGTGTGACCGCCCCCGGGACTCGCCTTGAACGACACCAGCGTGGCGTCGTCGTCCCAGCTCGTACGGGCGGCGAGCAGCCCGAGGTCCGGGAAGAACGCATGGGTCTCCGTCGGCCGGGACGGCCGCACGGACGGGTCGTACCAGAGGTACTCCAGATAGGCCTCCGGCAGGATCCCCGGCCGCACCCCGCTCTCCGAGGCCTCCTTCCACAGCAGTTCGCCCGAGGCGAGATCGCCCATCCACTGGGCCTCCGCGATCCCGTACTGGGCCGCGAGCCGGTAGTACAGCCCGGCGCTGTGGCCGCTGCGCCGGTCGTGGCAGTCACCGTGGTCGACGTTGAAGGCGAAGCCCGGCGCCGTCTGGTGGAGCCGGTAGCGGAACGTCGAGGAGAGGAAGCCGCCGCGTCCCCACCAGTCGACGCCCTCGGCCTCCTGGAGCAGGTCCAGATGGATCGCCAGGAACGGCACACCGTAACGCCAGTAGACGACGCCTTCCGCGTGCGAACCGTCCGGCGGCATCAGGTCCAGGACCGTGCCCAGGTTGTCCTTGGCACGCTCGGTCCACTCCTCCTTGCCCAGCACGTAACCGGCCGTCGCCAGACCCGCGTGACAGATCCAGTTGTGGTTCTGCCAGTACGACGACGACCACCAGCGGCCCTCGCTCGCCACCGCGAACTCGTACATCCGGCGGCCCTGGAGCAGCAGCTTGTACCGGAGCAGGGCCCGCACCTCGTCCGGCAGTTCGTCACCGATCCACCGGTAGGCGAGCGAGAGATGGTGCAGCAGCCAGCCCGCGTCCAGATCGTGGTCCGGCATATGGGCGCGGCCCCAGTGCGGCAGCCGGACCGCGGCCTCGATCCAGCGCCGGCTCTCGTCCAGATGCGCGCGGTCACCGGTGGTGCGGAACGCCAGCGCGGGGTTGGAGGCGGCAGGGCCGAGCCAGGTGATGCTGGCCAGTGGGTGCGTACGGGGCGGCGTGAGGCCGCGGTGCCGGGCGGCCTCCTCCCGGAGCCGCAGCTCCTGGGCGGGGCGCGGGCCGGGCGGCGGAACGGCGGAGAGCAGCACGGATCAGCGCCCCGTTCCGAAACGCTCGGCCGAACCGTCCGCCAGCTCCACCGTCAGCTCCTCGCCGTCGAGTCGTACGCCGGTCACCGCCGGTCCCGCGGACGCCGCCTGGTACACCGACGCGAACGTGATCCGCTCCGCCTCGCCGGTGAAGTCGACCCAGGTGCGCGTGCGCTGCGGATCGTCGGCAGGACCGGGACCCGGCCGCGAGAACGGGCGGACCTCGGCCCCCGGGGTGTGCGTGTGCCAGCCGTGCAGCGTCTCGTCGCCGTACCAGGTGGTGCGCACAGGACCCGTCGCCTGGTGTTGTACGTCGAGAGCGGTCCCCGGGCGCAGCTGTCCGGTGACGCGCCGCACCTCCCGGCCCGTCACGGTCAGCAGATCCACCAGACAGCAGCCGGCCGCCACCACCCTGCGCACCGCACGCACCCCTTCGTACGCCGTGGTGACCTCGGCGGTCACCGAGCGGGCGTCCGAAGCCAGGAGCGCTCCGGCGCACTCCGCCTGCTCGGCGCCGTCGACCCGGAACGCCGGATGCGCCTCGGTCGACGCGTACATGTCCCGGAACTCGGCGTGGGCATACGGCACCTGGCCGGGGTCCGGCTGCCACGGGGTCGTGTCGCCGTACAGATAGAGCGACAATTTGTCGCGGTGCCCGTGCGAGCCCCCGTGCGGGCCGAAGTCCAGCAGGGCGTGGATGCCCGCCGCGCGCACCACTCCGTAACCGGCCGACGGGAAGACGGTGACCGTGCCCGGTGCCGGGCGGCGGGGGAGGGGCGGTCCCGTGAACCAGCCGTCCAGCTCCCGGTCCAGTCCGTCGTCGTGGGTGCCGAGCTCCTCACGGGCCCGCGCCGCCACCGCCTCCAGACCGTCGGCGGGTACCAACTGCTGTGCCAGCGAAATCAGTTCGAGCCACTCCAGAGCGAGAGGGGCGCGTAGATACGGGCCGTCGTGCAGCGCCGGCAGGATCCCGCCGTCCGTCGCGATCACCGCCAGGACGTCCGTCATCCCGGCGAGCACCCCCACCACGTCGGACGGGATCGCCGCCGGATCGGTGGAGCGCAGTGCGAGCAGAGCGGCCCGCAGCACGAAGCCGTGGTAGTAGGTGCTGCCCTCCCACTCCCAGCCGTCGTCGGCGACGGCCACCCGCAGGTGCGCGTAGAGCCCGTGCTCGCCCTCCAGCCACTGCTTCGCGCCGTCCCACTCCAGGCCGCGCGCCGCCGACGCGGCGCGGCTCGCGGAGGCACCGGCCGCGTTCAGCCATGCGGTGTAGTTGGACGCCAGCTGACCCCGGCCCGTCAGCACACCTCGGGCCTCCAGCGCCGCCCGCTCCAGCTCGTCCAGCAGCGGCAGGACCGCCGCCAGATCCTCGGTGCCGTCCTCGGCCAGTGTGATCACGGCGTGTCCGATGTTCACCGCCCAGATGGCGTCGGTCAGCGCCTGGTGGAAGAGCCGGCCGCGCAGCATCCAGCCCTGCGCCTCGCCGTGCTGCTCCGTGGCGAGGGACGCGTGGAGCCCGGCGTACTCGACGAGCCGGGCCACCGCCTCCGCGCGCTCGCCCCGGTGGGCCAGCACCCGGAGGTGCCGGGCCCACGCCTGGTGCGACAGGACCACCCATGCGCCGCGCACCGCCGCCGTGTCCACCCGGCAGCCGTGCGCGCACCGCGCCCCGCCCTCGGGAAAGGTCCCGGCGAGAACGTCACCGTGATCGAGCTCCACGCCGTGCGCCGGGCAGACGTACGCATGCCACCAGCCGCCCCGCTCCCGGGGGATCCGCCTCAACGCGGCCATACGCCACCGTCGATGTCGATCGTGGTGGCGGTGAGGAATCCCGAGGCGGGCGAGGCCAGATGGACGACGGCGTGGGCGACGTCCTCCGGGGTGCCGGCCCGGCCGACCGGGATACCGGCCTCCATCGCCTCCTGTGCCGGGGCGGCGGTGAACGTGTCGTGGAACGCGGTGCCCTTGATGAAGCCGGGGGCGACCGTGTTGACCGTGACGCCCGTTCCGGCGAGCTCCTTCGCGAGGCCCTTGGTGAAGCCCCGGACGCCGGCCTTGGCGGCCGCGTAGGCCACCGAGCCGGGACCGCCGCCGTTGTGCGCGGCCAGCGACGACATCGTGATGACGCGTCCCGCGGAGGACTGCGTCAGATGCGGCAGGGCTGCCCGCACCGTGCGGAAGGTCGACGTGAGATTGGTGGAGATGACCCGCTCGAAATGGTCGTCGGACATCTCCGCGATCTTCTCGCGGCCGATGAGATGGCCCGCGTTGCAGACGAGGATATCCAGCCCGTCGAGGAACCCGGTGGCCTCCTCGACCAGCAGGTCCACCTCGGCGGTGACCGTCGCGTCGGCCCGGAACGCCTTGGCCCTGCGGCCCAGCGCCTCGATCGCGGAGACGGTCCTCGCCGCCTCGTCCGCCGAGGAGTGGTAGTGGACGGCGACATCGGCGCCGGCCTCGGCCAGGGCGACAGCGATGGCGCGGCCGATGCCGTGCCCCGCCCCCGTGACGAGAGCGCGGGAGCCGTTGAGATCAGCAGACATGGGTGAAGCCCTTTCGGTGGCCGGCCCGCAGCGGGCCGGAACCGGTCACTTGAGACCGGCGGTTGCGAAGCCCTGCACGAAGTAGCGCTGGCCGATGAGGAAGAGGACGACCATGGGCAGGGTGGCGAGCGTGGTGCCCGCCATCAGGAAGTGCCACTGGGTGCCGTTCTCCGTCCTGAAGACGGAGAGCCCCACCTGGATGACCCGCAGGCTGTCCGTGTGGGTCACCAGCAGCGGCCAGAGGAAGTTGTTCCACGATGATTCGAAGGTCAGCAGCGCCACGGTGATGAAGGCGGGCTTGACCTGCGGCGACATGATCCGGGCGTAGATCCGGAACTCGCCCAGCCCGTCGAGCCGGGCCGCCTCCTCCAGCTCCACCGGCAGGTCCAGGTAGAACTGCCGGAAGAGGAAGACGGCGAACGGGGTGACCGCACCCGGGATGATGAGCGCCCACCAGCTGTCCAGCCAGCCGCTGCCGCCCTGTCCGAGGATGTCGTTCCCCCCGGCCAGCGGCATGAAGCGGACGATCAGGAACTCCGGCAGCACCTTGGTGTATGTGGGGATCATGAGGGCCGCGACGAAGAGATAGAAGATCGTCTCGCTTCCGCGGAACCTGATGCGCGCCAGCGCGTACCCCGCCATCGACGCCACCAGTACGTTGAGCACGGTGTGACTGAACGCGATGACGAAACTGTTCCGGGCGTACGTGGCGAACGGGGCCGCCTTCAACGCCTCGGCGTAGTTCCCGAACTCCCAGTGCTCCGGCAGCAGCCCGGCGTCCTGCGACGCGATCTCGACCGGGGTCTTGAGCGAGGTGAGCACCATCCAGGCGAACGGCACCACCATCAGCAGGGAGACGACGGACAGCGTCGCGTAGAGCGCGATCCGGCCGAGGGGAACGGCCCGCCTCCGCGGCGCGGGAGCCGGTTTCAGCAGCTCAGTTGTGGCCACGACTGCCTCCCATGATCCGCTTGTTGACCAGGGTGAAGCCCATCAGCAGCACGAAGAGCACCAGTGACTGCGCGCTGGCGTAACCGACGCGGAACTCCCGGAAGGCGGACTTGTAGATCTCGTACGTCATCATCGTGGTGCTGTTGGCGGGACCGCCGTCGGTCAGGATGTAGATCTGGTCGAAGGACTGGAACGCACTGATCATCGAGGTGATGAGCACGAAGAACGTCGCCGGCTTGAGCAGCGGCAGTGTGATCGAGAAGAACTGCCGCACCCTGGACGCCCCGTCCACCGACGCCGCCTCGTACAGCTCCCTCGGCAGGGACTGCAGTGCGGCGAGGTAGATGAGCATCTTCATGCCGATGCCCTGCCAGATGCCGACCAGGATCACCGACGGCAGTGCCCAGGTGGTCGAGGACAGCCAGGCCGGGCCCTCGATGCCGAGGAAGGACAGCAGCGTGTTGAGCAGCCCGTTGCCCGGGTTGTAGATCCACAGCCAGACCAGCGCGATCGCGACGGTGGCGGTGACCTGGGGCAGGAACACGGCGGTGCGGAAGATACCTCGCGCCTTGAGCCCCGTGTGCAGGGCGAGGGCCACCAGCAGGCCCAGCGCCATCCCGAACGGCACGGTGAAGAAGGTGTACAGAAGGGTGTTGACGATGGATTTACGGAAGACCGCGTCGTCCAGCATGTCCCGGAAGTTGGCCAGGCCCACGAACTCCGGCGCGGTCAGCACGTCGTACTTCGTGAAGGCCAGGCACACCGAGACCACGACCGGAAGACCGATCCACAGCGAGGCGTGCAGCAGCGCGGGCGCCACCATGAGCATGCCCGCCCGGCGGCGACGGCGTCCCGGGCCGGTGGGGACCCGGCCGGTACGCCGCGGCGCCGAGGTGTCAGGAGGGGAAGGCGGCCGCGCCGGCCTGGCCTTCACTACGGTTGTCGCTCCCATGGTGACGGGTCCTCACATCCGGCCGATGGCGGCCTCGGCGAGACGGCCGAGCTCCGCGATGGCGTCCTTCGCGGACTGATCGCCGACGATCGCGGGCTCCAGCGTCGGCTTGATCTTTTCCCGGATCTCCATCCAGGCCGCGGTACCGCCCTCGGAGAAGGCGTGCTGGAGGTTCTTCAGGGAGAGATCGACGAATTGGTTCTCCTTGACGTATCCGGTGTCGTCGAGGTCCCGCAGGCCGGGTACCGAACCGCGCTGCTCGGCGGCCCCGAGGATCGACTCGGGGGTGCCGAGGTACTCGACGAGCGCGCGGGCCGCCGCCGGGTGCCTGGAGCGCGCGGCCTGTGTGACGAGCGTGCCGCCCTGGAGCATCGCGGGCCGACGGTTGGCGAGCACGAACGAGCCGAGCTTGTCGTCCTCGATGAGATCGGGGTTCTGGTCCTTCACCTGGACCCACAGGGCGCTGGTCGTCATCATCATCGACGCCTTGCCGGTCTGGACGTTGGACGGTGCGCCGGCGTCCGTCTTCTTCGCGTAGTCGGCCGAACCGTCCTGGATCAGGTCCTTGAAGAACTGGAGAGCCTCGACCCCGCGCGCCCCGCTGAACAGGACCTTCTTGCCGTCGGCGCTGAAGAGCTGACCGCCGTTGGCGAAGAGGAACGTCTCCCAGCACTGGCGCAGGTCGATGGAGAACGGGTCGAAGCCGACATGGCCGTCCCGGGTCAGCTGCTTCGCGACCGCGCGCAGTTCGGTCCAGTTCTCCGGCGTCTTCTTCACCCCGGCCTCGGCGAAGTGGTCCTTGCGGTACACGACGATGCGGGTGTCGAGGACGACGGGCAGGGCGTAGAGCTTCCCGTCGTAGCGCGAGGGCTCCAGCACGCGCTTCTCGTAGTCGTGCGCGGAGGCGAGCGCCTCCGGCAGCTCGGCGATCGCCTTCTTCGAGGCGAACGGGGGGATCCAGCCGACGCCCATCATCAGTACGTCGGGCAGCAGGCCGCCGGCGAGCCCGGTGGTGATCTTCTCGTTGAGCTGCGCGTAGGTGGTGTAGTCGACGTTCACCTTGACGTCCGGATACTTCTTCCGGAACCCGCCGAGGATCTTCTTCTCCAGCAGCGTCTTTCCGTCGGCGCCTTCGTAGATCGGCGTGAGCAGCGTGATCTCGCCCTCGGCCGGGCCGTCGGCCGAACCGGCGGACGACGCGCCGCCGCCACAGCCCGCGAGAGCGGCAGCAGCGGTGCCCGCGCCGATCGCGGCGAGCACGGACCGTCTGTTGAGTTCCATGGGGCACCCCTTTTGAGGTGGAGCGGTGGATCGATCCAGCGCGGACGTCCCGGACATGGCTGGGAAGTGCTGGTAAATCGATGCAGTGATGCTAGGAACGCCTTGAGAGTGGCGTCAACAGCTGATGCACAACAATTTTCAGGGATGTTAACGGGTGTACCGGTAGAGCGCGTTCAGTAAATCGGTACACTAGGATCGGCAGTGCGTTCCGAACCGGAGGTGGCATGAGCGGGGTAACGATCCATCAGGTCGCGGAGGCCGCAGGGGTCTCGGCGAGCACGGTCTCCAACGTCCTCAACGGACGTACCGACCGCATGCAGGCGGCCACCCTGGCTCGCGTGGAGCAGGTGATCGAGCAGCTCAACTACCGACCCAACCGGGCCGCCCGCATGCTCCGCACCGGCCGTATCAAGGTCATCGGCCTGATCGTGCCGTCCGTCGCCAACCCGTTCTGGGGGGCGCTGGCCAGAGAGCTGGAGGCCATCGCGCTGGCCGAGGGCTACCACGTACTGCTCTGCAACAGCGAGCGCGATCCCGCCCGTGAGCTGAAGTACGGCGAGGAGCTGCTCGCCGACGGGGTGAGCGGTGTGGTGCTCTGCTCCTCGCTGCCCTCGCTCGACCATATGACCCCGCTGCTGAGCAGGGGACTCAAGATGGTGGCCTTCGACCGGACGGCGCAGGCGGGGGACCCGTCGTCACTGGCCAGCATCAGTGTGGACAACGCGATGGGGGCCGAGCTCGCCACCCGTCATCTGATCGAACTGGGCCACCGCAAACTGGCCTTCGTCTCGGGTTCCGTCCACAGTGTGAACCGGCGCGAGCGGCTGCGGGGCTTCCGGGCGGCCCTGGAGGCAGGCGGCCTCGATCCGGCCGGGGCGATCGTCTGGCCCGGCGCGGACACCACCGAGTTCGGGGACAAGGACGCGGCCGAACTCGGCCGGAACGCGGCCAGGGAGCTCCTCAACCGGCCGGACCCGCCCACCGGTTTCGTCGCGATCAACGACATGTGCGCGATCGGTATCTGCCGGGGTGCCAAGGACGCCGGACGCGGCGCGGGGCGGGACGTCTCGGTGGTCGGATTCGACGACATCCTGCTCGCCGACCTCTTCGAGCCGCCGCTCACCACGGTCCGTCAGCCGCTTCCGGAGATGGCCGCCGAGACGTTCCAGCAGTTGCGGGCCCGGATCGACTCGGCCCCCGTGGCCGGGCGGTCCCTGCTGATCAGACCCCGGCTGGTGGTGCGTGAATCGACAGCACCGGCACCGGTACCGGGCGGGGCCGGGATTCAGGCCGGATCCGCCGACCCGTCGGCTTCCACCGTCCCTTCCCCGTCCACCCCCTCGCCGGCACTCGCCGCCACGGGGGCCGGCGGCCGGGCCGCCGGCTGACCGGACGGACAGCGCCTCGCCCCGCCCGGTCGGCCGACCGGGCGGGGCGAGGCGCTGTGGGAGGACGGGGCGGCGAGTGCGGGCTCGTCCCGCCCCGTCCCGTCCGGCCGGAGGGGACGGAAGGGGGTGCGGGCCTCACCGCGCCCGGTTCCGGCCGGGGTCCCTCCTTGTGACGGGGAGGCGGTCCGGGGTGGTCAGGAAGCGGTGCAGGCTCCTACGACCGGCGCCGAGGTGTTGCCGTTCGTGGTGACGGTGAACCCGAAGCTCGTCGAGGTGCCTGCCGCCAGTGTCCCGTTCCAGGCGGGCTTGACCGTCATCACGTCGCCCGATGTGGTGGCGGTCCCGTTCCAGACGGCGGAGACCTTCTGAGGCGACGGTACGGTCACCGGAACCGTCCAGGCGGTGATGCTCGAACCGCCGGCCTTGACGGTCACCTGGCCGTTGTAACCGCCGTTCCACGTCGAGGTCTGCGTGTACGTCGCCGTGCAGGCGCCGGTGCCGCCGCCGTCCTCACCGCCGTCGTCCCCGCCTCCGCCGGAACCCCCGAGCGCGGCGAGCACCGCGTCGTAGGCCGGCTTCTTGTTGTAGTCACCGTCGAAGAGCAGCGGGGTGCCGCTGCTGCGCCACGAGTACTTGTCCGTGACGCCCCAGACGGTGATGCCCGTGCACCGTGTGACGGCCAGGCAGGCGTTCACCACCTTGGTGTAGTTCGCGGCCTGTGCCGATCCGGAGCCCTCGATGTCCAGCTCGGTGATCTGCACGTCGACACCGAGATCGGCGAAGCGCTGCAGGTTGGCCTGGAAGTCGGAGGGGACGGGCGAGTTGCTGTTGAAGTGCGACTGGAAGCCCACGCAGTCGATCGGGACACCGCGCTGCTTGAAGTCCTTCACCATGGCGTAGACCGCGTTGCTCTTCGCGTTCTGACCGTCGGTGTTGTAGTCGTTGTAGCAGAGCTTGGCATCGGCATCGACCGTACGGGCGGTGCGGAACGCCTCCTCGATGAAGCCGTTGCCGAGCTTGTCCTGGAACGGCGAGCTGCGCCGGGCCCCGCTGCTGCCGTCCTGGTAGGCCTCGTTCACCACGTCCCACGAGTGGATCTTGCCCTTGTAGTGGGTCATCACCTGGGTGATGTGGTTGTTCATGGCGGAGCGGAGATCCGCGGCGCCCAGGCCGCTCACCCAGCCGGGAAGCTGTGAGTGCCACACGAGGGTGTGGCCCCTGACCTTCATCCCCTTGCTCTGCGCATGACTGACGATCTGGTCGGCCGCCGAGAAGTTGAACGAGTTGCGGGAGCTCTCCACGGCGTCCCACTTCATCTCGTTCTCGGGCGTCACCGAGTCGAACTGGGCATCCAGCGTCGACGCGTACGCCGCCTCGCCGAGGTGGTTGGCCGCCACCGCCGTGCCGAAGTAGCGGCCCTTCGCCGCGGCGGCGTCGCCGAGGGCTCCGACGGCATGGGCGTTGCCGGCGAGCGCGACGACACCGGCTGCGGCGAGGACGCCCGCCGTGACGAGGGACAGTGCCCGTCCGGCACGGGCCGGCAGGTGCGGGCGGGCGGGGACGCCGCCTGGGGGAATCTGGGCCATCACGTTTCCAGCCTCTTCTTCCGGTTGCCGGGCGGGTCGAACTGGGCGCCCGGGCAGGGGGATTCGGACCGTTCGAGGTGCTGTCGAGCCATCGGCGGACACGCCGGTAGGGCGTCCGTCGGCGGAAGGACGAGCTGCGGAACAAGGGGAGCGAGGGAGAGTATGCGCCCCATGGGAAGTCGCGTCAACGCCGTATTTCCGAAATATTTCCGAGTGAACTGCCGCTCATCTGAGGGCAGTTGTCCATTAAGCCTGCATGTACGGGGAATCCGGGAGGGCTGTGCGAGGTCGTTTCGCGAAGACTCCGGTAATCGGGCATAGGCGCGACGAAAGGCGTTCATGCCACATGGCGAAACTTTCGGAATGCTTCCATGGCGGGGGAAGACACTCCGGATACGGCCGGGAAATGAGGAAGCGCGGGCCCCTGGGGGCCCGCGCTCGGTCTCGCGCCGGTGCGGATCTTCCCGGCGCGGGTGTCCTCAGCCGCCGATGAGCGAGAGGCCGAGGACGACCCCCGCCGAGACGGTCACCTTGCCGGGTGACAGATCACCTTCGCCGCCACCGCTCTGGTGGCTGCTGTGGCTGCGGTAGTTCTGCACCTGCTCCGCGTCCACGTCCTTGATGTGGATGACGGGCCCGAGCTGCGCTCCGGCCGCCTCCGCGTACAGAGCCGCCTTCTCCCGCGCCGCGGTCACGGCCGCCGTGCGCGCACGGGCGCGCAGTTCCCTCTTCGCGCGTACGTCGAACTCGACACCCTTGACCTCGTTGGCCCCGGCGTCGACGACGTCGATGAGCACGGTCTCCAGGAGATCCAGCTCGCGCAGCTCGATCACGAAGGAGGCCGTGCACTCGTAACCGAGGAACGTGCGCTCATTGCCGTAGCTCCACTGCGACGACAGGTTCAGCCTCGAAGTCGACACGGCGGCCTCCGGCACCTGGTGCCCGCGCAGGACCTCCCGGATCCGGTTCACCCCGCTCCGTGTGGCGGCGAACGCCTCGCCCGGCTGGTTCCTGGTCTGCGATATCGCGACGCGGAGGCGTGCCAGGTCGGGGACGGCGTCGACGCTCGCCGCTCCGAACACCGACACGCCCCATGGGGTGTCTATGGACTGGGTTCCATTCATGCCGGTCATCCAACCAGGCGGGCCGGCTCAGTCGGAGGAGACGGTCCATCCCTCGGCCTCGATGCGTCCGGCGTCGCGAGGCCTGTTCCCGTCGAAGAGCGTGCGGCCGCTGTCCTCCACCCGGACGTCGTCCACGTAGACACCGCGCCCGACGTACAACTGGTCGGTGACGTAACGCCAGCGCAGCCGGACCTCGGTGCCCCGCCATGCTTCGAGGCCGGCCTCCAGCCGGTGCCAGACGCGTCCCGACCAGCCGGAGGCAGATCCGTCCGGGTGCGACCGCGACTCCCCGGGCCGGTCCTCGTGCGTCGGTACGGTGGTGAAGGGGACGGGCCGCCATGTGGCCCCGGAGTCCGACGACGCCTCCAGGCGGAGCACGTCCGAAGCCGGCTCGGTGTCCCACCACAACGCGCAGCTCAGCGCCGGGCGGGAGGAGACCGGGCGCACCGCGGGCAGTGTGAGTGTCGCGGTGGCGGCGCTCGCCATGCCGGAGAACCAGGCGGTACGGCCCCGGGCCGGACGGACGGGCACCGCGCGTGCCATCCGGTTGGCCGCCGCCACCCGCGGAGCACTGCCGGAACGCCATGTGCGCACCGGGTGGACGGAGTTGCCCAGAACGATCAGGAACGAGTCCGTCGTCGGATCGAGGACCAGACTCGTGCCGGTGAATCCGGTGTGGCCCGCCGTGCGCGGGGTGGCCATCGCGCCCATGTACCAGTGCTGGTAGAGCTCGAAGCCCAGGCCGTGCTCATCGCCGGGGAACGCGGTGTTGAAGTCGGTGAACAGCAGCTCCACGGACTCCGCGGACAGAATCCGGGAGGTGCCGTAGCTTCCGCCGTTGAGCAGCGTGCGGGCCAGCACGGCCAGATCCCAGGCGCACGAGAAGACACCCGCGTGGCCGGCGACCCCGCCCAGGCTGTACGCGTTCTCGTCATGGACCTCGCCCCAGACCAGCCCGCGCTCCAGCCCCGACCAGGGCAGCCGGGCGTCCTCGGTGGCCGCGATCTTCGGCTTCCAGGAGGCGGGCGGGTTGTAACGGGTGCGGTGCATCCCGAGCGGAGCGGTGATCTCGTCGCGGAGCAGGGCGTCCTGGGTGCGTCCGGTGATCTTCTCCAGGATCAGCTGCAGCGAGATCAGATTGAGGTCGGAGTAGAGATACGCCGTGCCGGGAGCCGAGGCCGGCACCTCGTCCCAGAGCAGGCGCAGCTTCCCCTCACGGGTCGGCTCCTTGTACAGCGGGATCCAGGACCGGAAGCCCGAGGTGTGCGTCAACAGCTGACGGACCGTGATGTCCTGCTTGCCGCCGCCGGCGAAATCGGGGAGGTAGGACGCGACGGTCGCCTCGAGCTCCAGCGCGCCTCGCTCGATCTGCTGTACGGCGAGGATCGAGGTGAACAGCTTGGACACCGAGGCCAGATCGAAGACGGTGTCCTCGGCCATCGCGATCTGCCGGCCGGGCGGGAACTCGACTCCGGTGTCGGTCTTCTCGTCGTACGCCGCATAGCGCACCGCGTGGCCGATCGGCCGGTGAAGGGCCACGGTGCCGCCCCGGCCCGCGAGCAGGACCGCGCCCGCGTACCAGGGATGTGCCGGGGAGTCGGTGAGGTACTTCTCCGCATCGGCGACGAGCAGGTCGAGCTGGTCCGGCAGCAGCCCGGCACGTACGGCCGACCCGCGGCGCAGTGTCGGCCGCCCCCGCCCTGATCCCATACCCGTCCCGGTCTCCGATGCTCCGCCGCCCAGCGGCCCGGTGCCCCGCTCGGCGCCGGCCGCCGCTCCCGCCGCCCCCGCGAAGGGGATCGGGGCGAGAGCGAACGCCCCGCCCAGCGCCAGTATCCCGCCGCCCAGCCTCCGGCGGCTCATTCCCCGTCCCGACACGTCTCCGGCCATCCGGAACCCCTTCCCCTCACGTCGAAAGCACCTGCGCGAAAGTAACTTTCGAATTCTCGTACGGTGATGAAACTTCCTGCCGAAGCAGAGATTACTGTCACCACTGCCGCCCGAGGGGCCCCTCGCGGAACAAAGAATCTGACATAGCGTCAGAAGGCGGAGGGGGTCTACGTCGACACGGGCGTTCCGGGCCCTTGACCCTCGACGGCCGGCCACCCAGGATCACGCCATGACAGGTGTACGCAGCAGCACAGTGGACGGCGTCCTGACCCGCAGCGCACGGCGCACCCCGGAACGCACCGCAGTGCGGTACACCGAGCGGTCCTGGACCTACGCGGCCCTGGACGAGGCGGTGAGTACGGCGGCCGCCGTGCTGACCACCGCGCACGGACTCCGCCCCGGCGACCGGGTGGCCTCCTACGCCCACAACTCGGACGTGTACCTGATCGCCTATCTGGCCTGCGCCCGTGCCGGGCTGGTCCATGTGCCGGTCAATCAGAACCTCACCGGCGAGGACCTGGCGTACATCCTCCGCCAGTCCGGCAGCGCACTCGTCCTCACCGACCCCGGACTGGCCCCCCGTGTCCCGGCGGGCCACCACGTACGGCCGCTGCGCGACGCGCCGGGCTCGCTCCTCGGCGAACTGGACACCCCCCGCGCCTTCACCCCCGCGCGCGAACCCGGCGCCGACGACCTGGTGCAGCTGCTCTACACCTCCGGCACGACCGCCCAGCCCAAGGGCGCGATGATGACGCACGGCGCACTGGTCCACGAGTACGTCAGTGCCGTCACCGCCCTGGACCTGCGAGCCACGGACCGGCCGGTGCACTCACTGCCCCTCTACCACTCCGCGCAGATGCATGTGTTCCTGCTGCCCTATCTCGCCGTGGGCGCCGAGAACACCATCCTCGACGCTCCCGACGCCGGCCGGATCTTCGATCTGGTCGAAGCCGGTCAGGCGGACAGCCTCTTCGCCCCGCCGACCGTCTGGATCGGACTCGCCAACCACCCGGAATTCGCCACCCGTGAGCTCGGAGCGCTCCGCAAGGCGTACTACGGCGCATCGATCATGCCGGTGCCCGTCCTGGAGCGGCTGCGCGAGCAACTGCCGGAGCTGGCGTTCTACAACTGCTTCGGACAGAGCGAGATCGGCCCCCTCGCCACCGTCCTCGGACCTGACGAGCACGAGGGGCGCATGGACTCCTGCGGGCGACCCGTGCTCTTCGTGGAGGCGAAGGTGGTCGACGAGGACGGCAAGGAGGTGCCCGACGGCACGGCGGGCGAGGTGGTCTACCGCTCCCCTCAGCTGTGCCAGGGCTACTGGGACAAACCGGAGGAGAGCGCAGAGGCCTTCCGCGACGGCTGGTTCCACTCCGGTGACCTCGCCGTGCGCGACCCGGAAGGCTACTTCACGGTCGTCGACCGGGTGAAGGACGTCATCAACTCAGGAGGCGTGCTCGTCGCCTCCCGGCAGGTGGAGGATGCCCTCTACACCCACCCCGCGGTGGCCGAGGCCGCCGTGGTGGGGTTGCCCGACGCGCGCTGGATCGAGGCCGTCACCGCGATCGTTGTGCTCCGGGGCGAGGCCTCGGAATCGGAACTGATCGAGCACGCCCGCTCGGCACTCGCCCACTTCAAAGCACCGAAGAGGGTCCTCTTCGTCGGTGAACTCCCACGCAACGCCAGTGGCAAGATCCTGAAGAGGGAGCTGCGGGACCGTTTCTCGGAGAAGGACGCCGCAGCGGCTCCGCCGCCGGCCGGTACGACGGAGGACCGGCTCCCCTCGTAGGCTGAGGCCTCACGTGAGGGACAGGAGAGTGGCGTGGCCGGGACGACGGTGGCCGAGGTGATGGCCGAGCTCGCCGAGCTCGAGGACCCGAAGACACGCCAGGTGAACGAGAGACACGGCGACGATCACGGTGTGAACCTCGGCAGGCTGCGCTCGCTCGCGAAGCGGCTGAAGACGCAGCAGGAACTCGCATGCCGGCTCTGGGAGACGGAGGACACCGCGGCGAGGCTGCTGGCGCTCCTGATCTGCCGCCCGAAGGCGTTCGGACGTGACGAACTGGACGCCATGCTGCGCCAGGCGCGCACACCCAAGGTGCACGACTGGCTCGTGAACTACGTGGTGAAGAAGAACCCGCACGCCGAAGAGCTGCGTCTGGCCTGGTCCGCCGATCCGGACCCGGTGGTCGCCGGTGCCGGGTGGGCGCTGACCACCGAACGTGTGGCGAAGAAGCCCGAGGGGCTCGACCTCGCGGGACTGCTCGACGTCATCGAGGCACGGATGCAAAGCGCCCCGCCCCGTCTGCAGTGGGCGATGAACCACTGCCTGGCTCAGATCGGGATCGAACATGCCGGTCAGCGCGCCCGTGCGATGGAGATCGGTGAGCGCCTGGAGGTGTTCAAGGACTACCCGACCTCCCCGGGCTGCACGTCTCCGTACGCGCCCGTCTGGATCACCGAGATGGTGAGCCGTCGGCAGGGCGGGCCCGCGGCCTGACCGGCGGCAGCGGCCCTTTCCCGCAGAGCCGCGGAGCCGCGGAGCCATCGGCCGAGGTGCGTCTTAGCCCGTTCGCCGTCCCGGGTGTGATCCCCTTTCAGATCTCCTCCCGGCTCCGGTGACCTGCGGAAACGGCCGTCCCTCCGCCGAGCCCGGAGCCTGGCCGGGTGACGTGTGCGGCAGGACCTCCTGTTGCGCGGGTGACGTGCTGTCGGTTGCCTCGAAAGCGGAACACAGCAGAGGTACCGCGCAGACCGGCCGGACCCTGCTCCCGTTGGAGGATCCACATGCGCAACACACGCATCGGCGCGGGTATCTGTCTGGCCGTCGGTTCTCTCGCACTCGCGGCCCCGGCCGCCGGAGCGGCGGCCGACTCCGCAGGTGAACAGACCATTCGCATCAGCCCGGCGAAAGCCTCACCGGGCTCAGAGGTGACCGTCGTCACCAGAGCCTGCGGCAAGGAGACCTACGGCAAGGGCACGTCGGAGGCAGGAGGGGCCTTTCACCTCTTCAAGGGTGACCGGGCGGGGGTGCTGGTCGGCGTGTTCGTCATCCCGGCGGGGACCCGGCCGGGCACCGACACCGTCACCGTGAAGTGCCCGCCGCGGACCAGGATCACGGACACCTACCAGATCGCCGACCGCGCACCCACCGGCGGGGTCGACGCCGGCTTCGGAGCGCCCACCGACCAGAACACGCAGCTCGCCGCCGGCAGTGTGCTGCTCGCCGCGGCGGCGGCCGGGGGAGTGCTCAGGATGCGCCGCAGGACCGCCGCGGCGCGCTCCTGACAGCGCGGCCCACGTCCTCGGGCCGGGAAGCCGTACGCTCCCGGCCCGCGGCGCCCCACCCACCCGCTGCGAAGCAGAGGCATGCGATGGAATCCGGGAGTACCGACCACACGACACCGCCGTCGTTCCCGGCGGTGAAGCACCTCGCCTGGGCCCTGGTGGCGGGTACAGCCCTGGTGATCAGCGGAATGCGCGACGACCGCCCGCCCCAGCCACCCGCGGCCGGGGCAGCCGCTCCCGCCGCCGCGCCGTCCGCCACGTCGGCCCCGTCGCCCCCCACGAGGCCCGCGCAGGCTCTCGCCTACCTGGCCCCGGAACGGCCTGTGGCCCGGCCGCCCTCCTACCTGCGCCGCCCCGCCATGGCACCGGCGCCTGCGGCCCCGACGTCCGCCCGCCCGGGCCCCCTGGCCCCCATGCCGGTGAGTCCGCCGGACCAGGCCCCCGCCCGTCCGGCCTCCACGAGCCCGGCGGCCGGCGGCGGCGCCTCCGCCCCGCCCCCCTCCGTACAGCCGCTCCCGCCCGCGACTCCGCTCCGGCTTCGGATCCCGGCTCTCAAGGTGGACGCGCCCATGATGAAGCTCGCGTTGAACACGGCGGGAGCGCTCGAGCCTCCGCCCGACAACAACCCCGTACTCGCCGGCTGGTACGCGGGCGGGACGGTGCCCGGCGCCGTGGGCACCGCCGTCGCGGCCGGGCATGTGGACACCCGCCTCGGGCCCGGCGTCTTCCACAAGCTGGGATCCGTGCGCAAGGGCGCGACCATCGAGATCGTCCGGGCAGACCGGCGCACGGCCGTTTTCACCGTCTACGCCGTCGCGGTCTACAACAAGACGAACTTCCCGGACGACAAGGTCTACGGCCCCTCCGCCCGGCCCGAACTGCGGGTGATCACCTGCGGGGGCGCCTACAACAAGAAGACGGGCTACCAGGACAACGTCGTGGTCTTCGCCTCCATGACCGCCTCGCGCTGAACACCCCGGGCCGCACCGTGCATCCGGGGGCCTCGCTCGACCGGCCGGCCGCCCATGCCCCCCAGCCCGGCCGCCCCGCCCGGCCCCCTCAGCGGGCCTCCCTCAGGTCGACGATCCGCTTCATCTTGCCGACCGACCGCTCCAGCGTCTCCGGATCGACGATCTCGACCCCGACGCTCACGCCGATACCGTCCTTCACCGCCGCCGCGATGGACCGGGCCGCCTCCTCTCGCTCGGCTGTCGAGGCGCCGCCCCGTGCCTCCGCCCGTACGGTCAGCGCGTCCATCCGCCCCTGCCGGGTCAGTCGCAGCTGGAAGTGCGGAGCCACTCCCGGAGTCCGCAGCACGATCTCCTCGATCTGCGTGGGAAAGAGATTCACCCCGCGCAGGATCACCATGTCGTCACTGCGACCCGTGATCTTCTCCATCCTGCGGAAGACACGGGCCGTCCCCGGCAGCAGCCGCGTCAGGTCGCGGGTGCGGTAGCGGATCACCGGCATGGCCTCCTTGGTGAGCGAGGTGAAGACCAGCTCGCCCTCCTCCCCGTCCGGCAGGACCTCACCGGTGAACGGGTCGACGACCTCCGGATAGAAGTGGTCCTCCCAGATGTGCAGCCCGTCCTTGGTCTCGACGCACTCCTGAGCCACCCCGGGGCCCATCACCTCCGACAGCCCGTATATGTCGACGGCGTCGATGGCGAACCGCTCCTCGATCTCGCCGCGCATCTGCTCGGTCCACGGCTCGGCGCCGAAGATGCCCACCTTCAGCGATGTCGCCCTGGGATCGACTCCCTGGCGCTCGAACTCGTCCAGCAGGGTCAGCATGTACGAGGGCGTGATCATGATGATCTCCGGCCGGAAATCCTGGATCAGCTGCACCTGGCGCGCCGTCATGCCCCCGGACGCCGGAATGACGGTGCAGCCGAGGCGCTCCGCCCCGTAATGCGCCCCCAGACCGCCGGTGAACAAACCGTATCCGTAGGCCACATGGGCCTTGTGGCCCGGCCGTCCGCCCGCCGCCCTGATCGACCGGGCGACCACGTCCGCCCAGGTGTCCAGGTCGCGCTCCGTGTACCCGACCACCGTGGGCCGGCCGGTCGTGCCGCTGGACGCGTGGATCCGCCGCACCCGGTCCTCAGGGACGGCGAACATCCCGAACGGGTAGTTGTCGCGGAGGTCGGCCTTGACGGTGAACGGGAAGCGGGAGAGATCGGCGAGCGTGTGGCAGTCCTCGGGGCGCAGCCCTGCCCTGTCGAACGCCGCGCGGTAGAAGGCGACGTTCTCGTAGGCGTGCCGCAGCGTGGCCTGGAGCCGCTTCAGCTGCAGGGATTCGAGCTCGTCGCGGCCGAGCCGCTCGCCGGCGTCAAGCAGCGCGGTCATACGGATCATCCCCTCACCGACCGGCGACCGACCATTCGGTCGCCTCCTGGAAGCAGTAATTCAGGAGGTGGGGGGTTCTGGCAAGGGGTGCGGGTCGCCTGTGGACAACTCCTGGTCAGAAGCCCAGCTCGGTGAGTCCGGGGTGGTCGTCCGGCCGCCGGCCGGGCGTCCAGCGGAACCGGCGCCCCGACTCCTCGACCGGGGCGTCGTTGATCGACGCGTGGCGCACCCGCATGAGCCCGTCGCCGTCGAATTCCCAGTTCTCGTTGCCGAAGGAGCGGTACCAGCGGCCTCCGTCGTCGTGCCACTCGTAGGCGAAACGCACGGCGATCCGGCTGCCGTCGTACGCCCACAGTTCCTTGACGAGACGGTAGTCCAGCTCCCGGGCCCACTTCCGTGTCAGAAAGCCGATGATCTCCTGCCGCCCGGTCACCCACTCGGAGCGATTGCGCCAGCGGGAGTCCGGTGTGTAGGCGAGCGCCACCTTCTCCGGGTCCCGGGTGTTCCAGGCGTCCTCTGCGCGGCGGACCTTTGCGACGGCGGACTCCTGCGTGAACGGCGGAACGAGCGGCTGTGCGTTCATACGACCCCTCCGGAGGCGGGAGAACGAGCGTTCTCCTCACGGTGCCGTACTGTAGGAGAACGCTCGTTCTCCCGCAAGGCCGCCGACAGGGCGGACACGGCACGCGGACGCGGGTACGCACATACGGCGACGAGGGGGAAATCGCGGTGGATCCCGCACAAGCTCGGTCCGCGGCGCTGGAAGCCGCCGAGGACCTCTTCTACGCCCGCGGCATCCAAGTGGTCTCCATGGACGAGATCCGCGCCGCCTCGGGTGTCTCGCTCAAGCGCCTGTACGCGCTCTTCCCCTCCAAGTCCGCGCTGGTCCGTGCCTGCCTCGAGGCCAGGGACACCCGGTGGCGCGCACAACTCGCCGCATACGTGGACAGTCGCCCGGGCCCGCCCCAGGACCGGGTCCTCGCGGTCTTCGACTGGCTGCACCTGTGGTTCTCCGAGCCCGGCTTCCGCGGCTGCGCCTTCACCAACAGCTTCGGCGAGATCGGTGCGACGGACGCCTCCGTCGCCGGCGTCGCGCGCCTTCACAAGGAAGCCTTCCGTGCTTACGTCGCCGGCCTGGTCGTGGCCGCGGGAGAGCCGGAGGAATCCGCCGTCGCCTACGTGCTGCTCGCCGAAGGCGCGATCGTCACCGCGGCCGTCTCCGGAACACCCGAGCCCGCACACCAGGCCCGGAGGGCGGCCGCGCGGCTCCTGTCGGATGCCGCCGTCACCTGATTCGCTCTGGGCGTACGCACCTGCAACGGGACGCCCGCACTGTTTGGATGACTTCCATGCCGATCTTCAGCACGTACGACGGAACCGGACTCGCCTACCACCTGGTGGGCGAGGGCGAACCGCTGATCTGCCTGCCGGGCGGACCCATGCGGGCGGCCCGCTACTTCGGCGACCTCGGCGGCCTGTCCCGGGTGCGGCAGCTGGTGCTGCTGGATCTGCGGGGCACCGGGGAATCCGCCGTCCCCGACGACCCCTCGACCTACCGGATCGACCGTCTCGTCGAGGACGTCGAGGCGCTCCGCGCGCACCTCGGGCTCGAACAGGCCGACGTGCTGGGCCACTCCGCCTCCGGTGAACTCGCAGCGCTCTACGCCGCGAAGTACCCCCGGCGACTGCGCTCCCTCACCCTCGTCACGCCCGGGACGGGCACCCTGGGGCTTCCCGCCACCGACCAGGACCGGCGCGACGCCGCAGCGCTGCGCGCCCACGAGCCCTGGTACGCCGAGGCCAGGGCCGCGCTGGACGAGATCCAGGCCGGACGCGCCACGCCCGAGGCGTGGGCGGGGATCCGGCCGTTCATGTACGGGCGCTGGGACGCCGCCGCCCAGGCCCACGCCGCCGAATCCCCCGCGCAGCGGAACGCCCTGGCCGGGTCGCTCTACTACCCGGAGGGCGGCCTCGAGACCGACGCCGCGGTCGCCGCACTCCGCGAGCTGCCGGTGCCCGTGCTCGTCCTCGCGGGGGAGTACGACGGAGGCCCCAGCCCCGACCGCGCGGCGGAACTTGCCGCGCTCTTCCCCCACTCGGAGTTCGTCGTCCAGCGTGGAGCCGGCCACTTTCCGTGGATGGACGACCCCGGTGCCTTCGTCCGCACCGTCACGGCCTTCCTCGACCCCGACGTCAGCAGTGTGCAGGCGGGCGGGATCCGGCTCGCGTACCGCACATGGGGCGACCCCTCGGCCCCGCCTGTCGTCCTCGCCCACGGGCGGGGCGGGAGCAGCCTGGACTGGACGGGCATCGCCGAACAACTCGCAGCACGCCACCGGGTGTACGCACTCGACTTCCGGGGCCACGGCCTCAGCGACTGGCCGGGCCGCTACTCCTTCGAGTTCTTCCGTGACGACCTGCACGCCTTCCTGGAGGCCCGCAATCTTCCCGGCGCCACGGTGATCGGGCACTCGATGGGCGGAGCGGCGGCCCTGCTGCTGGCCGAGCGGCACCCGGAACTGGTCGGGTCCCTGGTCGTCGAGGACGCCCCGCCCCTGCTCCCGCTCGACCCGCCCCGTGCGCCGGCCGAACGGCCGCCGGGCGAGCTCGGCTTCGACTGGCAGGTCGTTCCGTCCATCGACGCCCAGCTCAACGCCCCTGACCCGGCCGCACGGGAGTGCCTGGGCGAGATCACCGCCCCGGTACTTGTCGTGGGAGGGTCCCGCAGCCATGTCGACCAGGGGCAACTGGCCTGGATGGCAGAGCAGATACCCGGAGGACGGTTTGCCTCCGTCGACGCCGGCCACCTCGTGCACGCCGACAATCCAAAGGCGTTCCTCGATGCCCTCAAGTCCTTCGGCGTCGGCTGACGGGCCCCGCAGGGCCCACCGACCGCACTCCAGCCGCGTCAGCCGCGGTGGAGCAGAGTCACCATGACCTCGTACAGCGTCGCCTCCGGGTCCGCCGCCGCGCCGTGCGAACGCCAGGCCACGAAGCCGTCGGGCCGCACCAGCACGGCGCCTTCGGCGGACGTTCCATGGGCGGCGGCCCAGTCGGCCCCCTCCTCGGGCGCCAGGTCGGCGCCCGGGGCGGCGCCGATCCCGAAGGCCTCCAGCGGGACCGACAGGCGCTTGGCCACCTGCTCGGCCGCCGTACGCCAGTCCGGATACCGGGCGTCGCACAGCAGCACGAACGACTTCTCGTACAGATCCAGCGTCGACACACGCCCGCCGTCCCGCCCGAGCCACATGTGCGGGGCCCTGGTGCCGGGTTCACCCGTCAGGCCCATGCCGTCGGGCACCACCGGAAGGCCGGGGTCGACGTCCAGGACGGCGCCGCGCACGTAGCGGTAGCCGAGGGCGACCGTGAGCATGCCGCCCTTGCGGCCGCCGCCACCCGGGCCGGGTGATCCGGCGTACCCCGGGTGGCTGTGCTCTCCCGAACGGGCCGACGCACGCGCACTCGTGGCCTTCGCCACGGGCAACCGCTCCGCCTCGTACGTCTGGAGAAGCCCCGGCCCCGCCGCTTCGTCGAGCACGGCAGCCAGTTTCCACGCCAGGTTGTGCGCGTCCTGGATACCGGTGTTGGAGCCGAACGCCCCGGTGGGGGACATCTCGTGCGCCGAGTCCCCGGCCAGGAAGACCCGGCCGGAACCGTACCGCTCGGCGACCCGCTCGGCGGCGTGCCACGGCGCCTTGCCCGTGATCTCGACGTCCAGGTCCGGGGCACCGACCGCCCTGCGGATGTGCTCCGCGCACCGTTCGTCGGTGAAGTCCTCCAGCGTCTCGCCCCGGTCGGGCTGCCACGGTGCGTGGAACACCCACTGCTCCTCGTTGTCCACGGGCAGCAGCGCCCCGTCCGCGTCCGGGGTGGTCAGGTAGCAGACGATGAAGCGCCGGTCGCCCACCACGGAGGCGAGCCGCCGCGAGCGGAACGTGATGCTCACGTTGTGGAAGAGGTCTCCGGGGCCCGTCCGGCCGATACCCAGCTGCTCCCGGATCGGACTGCGAGGCCCGTCGGCCGCGACGAGATAGTCGGCGCGCACCGTGGTGTGCGTTCCGGTCTCCCGGTCCTTGACCACGGCGGTGACCCCGTCCGCGTCCTGCTCGAAGCTGAGCAGCTCGGTGGAGAACCGCAGCTCGCTGCCCTGCGCCCGGGCGTGCGACACCAGCACCGGCTCCAGGTCGTTCTGGCTGCACAGGCACCAGCCGCTCGGGCTGAACCTGGCGATCCCGCCGCCCGGGTCGATCTCCTTGAACAGCCACTCCTGGTCGTCGCCGGTGAGCGACCCGGCCTGAAGGATTCCGTGATTGTCCGCCAGCACGGATGCGGCGTCCCGGATCAGCTGCTCCGCCCCCGCGGTCCGGAACACCTCCATCGTCCGGACGTTGTTCCCCCGCCCTCGCGGGTGGGTCGAGGTGCTGCTGTGTTTCTCCACCAGCAGGTGGCGGACGCCGAGCCGGCTCAGGAAGAGGGAGGCGGACAGGCCCACCAGGGAGCCGCCCACGATGAGGACCGGTACGCGGAGGTCGACGTTCTCGTTCATCAGTTGCTCCAGCTCGGACGCGGGACGGATGCAGTGTCCATGCCCTCGCGGGAGGTCTTCGGCGGGGCTTCGGCCGACGCCTCACCTGAACGGTGCATAAATCTCGCGCCGCTCGTACCAGCGTTCCACGATCAGTCGCGGGAGCGATGCTCGCCATGCGGGGGCGGACTTCATGCCGGCGGGCAGGGACCTGCGCCGCTTCCACCGAAACCGACGGATGACGAGAGGCCACGGGACGTGGCCGCCGCACCGTCTCGAAGGAGAGCGAAAGATGACAACCCTCTCGGAACGGATATCTCAGTCCGCCTTCGACGGTTCGAGGCTCCGGGTCATACTGCTGCTGGACCTGCACGACGGCGCCCAGAACCAGTTCCTCGAGGCGTACGAGCACATGCGCAACCAGGTGGCCTCGATCCCCGGACACATCAGCGATCAGCTGTGCCAGTCCATCGAGAATCCCTCGCAGTGGCTCATCACCAGTGAGTGGGAGAGCGCGCCGCCCTTCCTCGCCTGGGTGAACAGCGAGGAGCACGTGGCCACGGTGCAGCCGCTGCACAGCTGTGTCCGCGACACACGCTCCCTTCGCTTCAGCGTCCTGCGGGAGACCGGGGTCGCCTTCGAGGGCACTCCCGAGCCTGCCAAGGGCCGCCTCCAGGCCGCGCCGCGACTGGGCGACGGCGTCGTACGTCACGCGCTCACCTTCACGGTGAAGCCGGGAACGGAGGAGATGGTCGCGAAGATCCTCGCCGACTACGACTCCCCGCAGTCCCGCGTCGACGAGAACACCCGACTGCGCCGTACCTCGCTCTTCATGCACGGAAACCGTGTAGTGCGAGCGGTCGAGGTCGAGGGAGACCTCATGGCGGCTCTGCGCCACGTCTCCCGCCAGCCCGAGGTCAGGGCCGTCGAGGAGGCGATCAACCCGTACCTGGAGCAGGACCGCGACCTCAGCGACCCCGACTCCGCCCGGATGTTCTTCACCAGGGCCGCGCTTCCCACCGTCCACCACGTGACAGCGGGCCGGCACGCCCCCGAGGGTGTCCAGCGGCACTCGCTGTTCTACCAGGCCAAGGAAGGCTGCGGCATGGCACTGGCCCGGCTGCTCGCGGGCCAGGACGAGGAAGCGGCGAACGACGCGTCGAGCCCGATCGAGAGCAGCACCATCTTCCAGCGCGACGACATCGTGGTGCGGCTTCTCGAGGTGAGCGGCCCGCTCGACGCCCAGCCCTCACAGGCACTCGGCATCGGCGGCCACCGCAAGGCGGCCATGCTCGGCCGGCTGCTCGACGGCGGTGCGAACGGCATGCCGACGACCGACCAGGAGGCCGCGCGCTTCCTCGCGCAGGCCGAGATGAACCTGATCACCGACCGTCGGGCCACCGAGTCCTGACGCGTCACCGGCAGCGGGGCCACCCCGTGCTGCCGTCACACCGCACAACGTGCCTGGAGGAGAACAGCCATGACCACCCACCGGCCTCGCATCGTGGACCTCAGCGAGACTCAGCCCAACCGCAGGCGCGGAGGCGACCTGCGCGCCATGCTCACACCCACGGCGGTGGGCGCCACCAGCGGCTTCATGGGGCTGGCCATCGTCGCCCCGGGAGACCGGATCGGCGAGCACTACCACCCGTACTCCGAGGAATTCGTGTACGTCGTGGACGGGCTCCTCGAAGTGGACCTGGACGGCGAATCACACCCGATGCGTCCCGACCAGGGTCTGCTGATCCCGCCGCACGTCCGGCACCGCTTCCGCAACGTGGGTGACGTGGAGGCGCGCATGGTCTTCCACCTCGGCCCGCTCGCCCCCCGGCCCGAACTCGGGCACGTGGACACCGAGGTCACCGAGACCGCGGACGCCAGTGACGGCTACGCGCCGCCAGAACGAACGGGGGCGGCCTCATGACCCGGCGCGTGGCCGTCACCGGGGTCGGCGTCGTCGCACCCGGTGGCATCGGAGCCCCGGCGTTCTGGGACCTGCTCGCCAACGGCCGTACCGCGACACGCGGGATCACACTGTTCGACCCGGCGGAGTTCCGATCGCGCATCGCCGCCGAGTGCGACTTCGATCCCGTCGCCCACGGCCTGGACGCGGACCTGATCGCCCGCTCGGACCGGTACATCCAGTTCGCCCTGGTGGCGGCCCGGGAGGCGCTGGGCGACGCCGGACTCGACCTCGAGAAGGAGGACCCCTGGCGTATCGGGGTCTCCCTCGGGACCGCGGTCGGCGGCACCACGCGCCTGGAGCACGACTACGTCGCGGTCAGCGGCAGCGGTGCGCGCTGGGACGTCGACCACCGGCCCGCGGGTGCCCACCTGGAGCGCGCGTTCGCTCCCAGCACCCTCGCCTCCGCGGTTGCGGAGGAGGTCGGCGCGCACGGACCCGTGCAGACGGTCTCGACCGGCTGCACCTCCGGCCTCGACGCGATCGGGTACGCCTTCCACTCCGTCGAGGAGGGCCGCGTGGACGTCTGTGTCGCCGGAGCGTCCGACACACCGATCACCCCCATCACGGTGGCGTGCTTCGACGCGATCAAGGCGACCTCGGCGAACAACGACGACCCGGAGCACGCCTCCAGGCCGTTCGACGCCCGCCGGGACGGCTTCGTCATGGGCGAGGGCGGCGCCGTCCTCATCCTCGAGGAACTGGAGCACGCCCGCGCCCGCGGCGCGACCGTCTACTGCGAGATATCGGGCTACGCCACGTTCGGCAACGCCTACCACATGACCGGGCTGACCACCGAGGGACTGGAGATGGCCGAGGCCATCAACACCGCCCTCGCGCATGCCCGGCTCGACGGATCGCAGGTCGACTACGTCAACGCACACGGCTCGGGCACCAAGCAGAACGACCGGCACGAGACGGCAGCGGTGAAGCGGGCCCTGGGCGCGCACGCGTACAAGGTTCCGATGAGCTCCATCAAGTCGATGGTCGGCCACTCCCTCGGCGCCATCGGCGCGATCGAGATCGCCGCGTGTGTCCTGGCCCTCAAGCACCAGACGGTGCCGCCGACGGCCAACTACGAGACCGCGGACCCCGAGTGCGATCTCGACTACGTACCCCGCACCGCGCGGCCACTCAAGCTGCGCAGCGTGCTCTCGGTCGGCAGTGGCTTCGGCGGATTCCAGTCCGCCGTCGCCATGACCAGATCAGGCGGGAGGACCCCATGAACGCTCCGGCAACCCCGGCACGCCGCAGTTCCGTCATCACGGGGATCGGTGTCGTCGCCCCCAACGGGACCGGCGCCGGTGCTTTCTGGAAGCAGACCCAGGAAGGGGTCAGCGTCCTCGACATGGTGTCCCGCGAGGGCTGCGAGAACCTCCCGCTGCGCGTCGCGGGCGAGGTGAGGGACTTCGACCCGGTCGCCTTCATCGAGGAGCGCTTCCTCGTCCAGACCGACCGCTTCACGCACTACGCGATGGCCGCCGCCGATCTCGCCCTGGACGACGCACGGCTCGGACGCGCGGACTACGAGGGCGCACCGTTCAAGGTGGGCGTGGTCACCGCCGCTGGTTCCGGCGGCGGTGAGTTCGGCCAGCGCGAGCTGCAACGGCTGTGGGGCGAGGGCTCCCGGTTCGTCGGCCCGTACCAGTCCATCGCCTGGTTCTACGCGGCCAGCACCGGACAGATCTCGATCCGCGGCGGCTTCAAGGGGCCGTGCGCCGTCGTCGCCAGCGACGAGGCCGGCGGCCTGGACGCGCTCATGCACGCCGCACGGTCCATCCGGCGGGGTACGGACGCCGTCGTGGTCGGCGCGGCCGAGGCACCCCTCGCGCCGTACTCGGTGGTCTGCCAGCTCGGCTACGAGGAGCTCAGCCTCTGCGACGACCCCACCCGCGCCTATCGGCCGTTCACCGCGGACGCCTGTGGATTCGTGCCCGCCGAGGGCGGCGCCATGCTGGTGGTCGAGGAGGAGACGACGGCCCGCGAACGCGGCGCGAAGGTCCGGGCCGAACTGGCCGGCCACGCCGCGACCTTCACCGGCGCGGCTCGCTGGGAGGAGTCCCGAGCGGGACTGGCCCGGGCGATCGAAGGCGCGCTCCGCGAGGCAAACTGCGCGCCGGAGGAGATCGACGTCGTGTTCGCCGACGCCCTCGGCGTGCCTGCGGCGGACCGGGCCGAGGCACTCGCCATCGCCGATGCCCTGGGCGCGCACGGACGCCGGGTCCCGGTGACCGCGCCCAAGACCGGCACCGGCCGCGCCTACTGCGGCGCACCCGTGCTCGACACCTCCGCCGCGGTACTCGCCATGGAACACGGCATGGTCCCGCCGACGCCCAACGTCTTCGACGTGTGCCACGACCTGGACGTGGTCACCGGGCGCGCGCGTCCCGCAGAACTGCGCACCGCGCTCGTCCTGAGCCGCGGGCTGATGGGCTCGAACTCGGCCCTGGTGCTGCGCCGTCCCACCGACACCCCGCTCTGAGAAGGAGTACCCCTCATGACCGCTCAGCTGAC
This sequence comes from Streptomyces sp. NBC_01166, assembly GCF_045039765.1. Lineage (NCBI taxonomy): Bacteria > Bacillati > Actinomycetota > Actinomycetes > Kitasatosporales > Streptomycetaceae > Streptomyces > Streptomyces sp. NBC_01166. The sequence continues at coordinate 514,339 of NZ_CP108613.1, read as the reverse complement.
GTACGAAGAACTGGCCGCGCTGATGAAGAGCGGCGCCGGCCTGACGGTCGACCCGTCGGAGATGGCGAGCCGTCCCGCCTCCGCCTTCGACGCGTACGGCCTGGACTCGCTCGGCCTGCTCGGCATCGTTGCCGCGCTGGAGAACCGGTACGGCCACCCGCTGCCGGTCGACGCCGACCGGTGCAAGACGCCCGGCGAGTTCCTCGACCTCGTGAACAACACTCTCGTGACAGGAGCCTGACATGACTGGACACACCGAGAACGAGATCACCATCGCCGCCCCCCTGGACCTCGTCTGGGACATGACGAACGATCTCGAGAACTGGCCGCAGCTGTTCAGCGAGTACGCGTCCGTCGAGGTGATGAAGCGGGAGGGCCAGAAGACGACCTTCCGCCTCACCATGCACCCCGACGACAACGGCAAGGTCTGGAGCTGGGTCTCCGAGCGCACCACCGACCGCCAGGGACGCAACGTACGAGCCCGGCGCGTCGAGACCGGACCGTTCCAGCACATGGACATCCGGTGGGAGTACTCGGAGGTCCCGGGCGGCACGCGCATGCACTGGCGCCAGGACTTCGCGATGCGCCCCGACGCACCGGTCGACGACGCGTGGATGACCGACAACATCAACCGCAACTCGCGCGTCCAGCTGGAGCTCATCCGCGACAAGATCGAACAGCGCGACCGCGAGCGCCGCTCCGCCTCGGTCCCCGCCAACTGATGCCCCGAAAGGCAGCCAGATGCACCATGCACTGATCGTCGCCCGGATGGCGCCGGAGTCCGCGCCGGACATCGCGAAGCTGTTCGCGGCCTCGGACAACACCGAGCTGCCGCACCTCGTCGGCGTCAACAGGCGCACCCTGTTCCAGTTCGGCGACGTGTATCTCCACCTGATCGAATCCGAACGGCCCCCGGGCCCGGAGATCGCCAAGGTGACGGAGCACCCGGAGTTCAAGGCCATCAGCGACCGGCTGACAGCCTTCGTGAGCCCGTACGACCCGGAGACCTGGCGCGGTCCGAAGGACGCGATGGCGCAGCAGTTCTACCGGTGGCAGAGCGACGGCTCCGCCTGACACACAGTTGATCGCCCCGGGTCCGGCACTCAGGTGCCGGACCCGGGGCGATCTCCGCGTGTGCCCCGCGTTACGGCACGACGCACTCGAAGGCGTGCAGGTACGCGTTGACCGGGTGGACCTCGCCGACCCGCAGGCCGGCGTCGGACATCCGCCCCACCAGGCTCTCCCGGGTGTGCTTGGCACCCCCGACGTTGAGCAGGAGCAGCAGGTCCATGGCGGTGGTGAACCTCATCGACGGGGTCTCGTCCACGAGATTCTCGATGATCACCACTCGCGCGCCGGGGCGGGCCGCGGCGACCACGTTCCGCAGGGTCCTGCGGGTGCTCTCGTCGTCCCATTCGAGGATGTTCTTGATGATGTACAGGTCCACCTCGAACGGGATGTCCTCACGGCAGTCGCCGGGCACGATCCGTACGCGGTCCGCGAGGCGGCCGCCGTCCCGCAGCCTGGCGTCCGCACGGGCCACGACACCCGGCAGGTCCAGGAGCGTTCCCTGGACCGAGGGGTGCTTCTCCAGCAGACTCGCGAGAACGTGTCCCTGGCCGCCGCCGATGTCGGCGACCGAGGACACCCCGGTGAGGTCCAGGAGGTCGGCGACATCCTGCGCCGACTGCACGCTGGAGGTGGTCATCGCCCGGTTGAACACCTGCGCGGACTCGCCCGCGTCCTGGTGGAGATATTCGAAGAAGCCCTTGCCGAACGTCTCGGGGAAGACGCTCGTGCCGGAGCGCACCGCGTCGTCGAGCCGCGGCCAGACCTCCCAGGTCCAGGGTTCGGTGCACCACAGGGAGATGTAGCGCAGGCTGTTCGGGTCGTCCTCGCGCAGCAGCCGGGACATCTCGGTGTGGACGAACTTCCCGTCCGCCGTCTCCTCGAAGATCCCGTAGCAGCACAGTGCGCGCAGCAGCCGGCGCAGAGGTACGGGCTCGGCGTCCACGATCAGGGCGAGCTCGGCCGCCGATGCCGGTGCCTCGCCCAGCGCGTCGGCCACACGCAGCCTCGCCGCCGCGCGCACGGCCGCGGCGCAGGCGGCCCCGAACGCGAGCTCCCGGAGCCGCATGGACGGCGGCGGGTTCTGGGCGGCGGAGACCGGGGGCGCGGTGAGAGGGGCCGCGACGGGGGTGGTGTCGGGGGTGGGACTCACGGTGGTCATACCGTCTCGTTTCTCCTTGTGCGGGGGTGGGCCGTCATCCGGCACACATCCCGGCCGGGACGGACGTCCCGCACGTGTTGTTGACGAAGGTGTTGCCGGTACCGGAGGTGTCGCGGTTGGCGAGGTCGGCCGGCTTGTTGCCCTGCACGAGGTTGCGGCTGATGGTGTTGTCGGTGTTGAGCGCGCCCACGAAGCTCTTGAACAGCAGAATCCCACCGGAGAGCGGGGTGGAGCCGACGTTGTCGCGGATGACGTTGGAACGTACGGTCGTGGCCTCGCTGCCGGTGAGGACGATGCCGGATCCCTGGATCGCGGACAGGCGCGGGGTGGCCGGACAGAACTTGTTGTTCTTGACGATCCGGTTGCCGCTGATGGTCATCGCCCCCGCCGCGGGCTTGGACTCGTCGCCCACGACGAAGACCCCGCTGCAGTTGCCCGTCAGGGTGTTGCCGTCGATGACGAGGTTCCTCACCCGGCGGGCGGTGACACCGATGCGGTTCCCGCTCACGGAGTTGTCGACGACCAGGGTCCCGCCGGTGTCGGTCGCTCCGCCCTCCTCGCTGACCGAGTTGGCGACGAAGATGCCCGCGTCGCCGTTGCCGGTGGCGGTGTTGTGCCGGAAGTCACCGCGGGTGGACCGCTCCTGGGCGATGCCCCAGGTGCCGTTCTTGCCGGCTGCCACCCTGCGGACGGAGAGCCCGTCGGTCCAGGACGCCCAGATACCGCTCTTGGTGAAGCCGGAGACGGTCAGCGAACGGATGCGGACATCGTCGACCGTGCGGCTCTTCGTCCCGATGACGCAGATACCGTTCCCGCCCTTGGCGCAGGCGTTGGCGGCCTTGACCTTCTTGGCGGTCTTGGCTCCCTTCGCGGCCGGCGGGGCGATCACCGTCCGCTCACCGGTGCCGCGCAGGGTCAGGCCGGGCTTGGTGATCAGGACGCTCTCACGGTAGGTGCCGGCCAGGACGAGGACGGTGTCTCCGGGCCGGGCCGCGTCCACCGCGCTCTGGATCGATTCGCCCGGGTGCACCACGAGGTCACTGTGCCCGGACGCGGCGGAGGGAACGGCCGCGAGGCCCAGCGCCGTGGCTGTGGAGACGGTGACACCCGCCAGGCATTTCATGTGTCTTCTGCTCATGAGCCGAAGCTATGGGCGATCAACCGCCCGTGCCACGCAGGGTGAGCGTATGGATACATGGCGTGCCTGAATGGCTTACTGCGTCCGCGCCCCCGGCTTCCGCAGCCGTACCGTGGCCCCATGACGGGCGAGCGCGATCTTCGAACACTGCTGCGGGCCATACGACCGGAGCTCAGGCCCGGCCGCTACGTCTACACGACACTTCCCGGCGGCGAGGCGCCCACCGGTGTCACCCCGGTGGTCACCGTCTCCGAGCAGGAAGGGCTGACGCTCGTCGTCCCCCAGGCGCAGGCCGAGGAGTCAGGGCTCGCGTACCACTTCGTCGCCGCGTGGATCACTCTCCGTGTGCATTCCGCACTGGACGCCGTCGGACTGACGGCCGCGGTCTCCCTGGCCCTCACGGACGAGGGGATCAGCTGCAACGTCGTCGCCGGATTCCACCACGACCACCTGTTCGTGCCGTACGCGCGTGCGGCCGACGCGGTCCGGGCGCTCGAAGCGCTGGCAGCGGAGTCCGCCTAGGAGTGCCCGGCTCCGCAACGTGAGCCGGGACACGTAACATGGCCCCATGTCCTTCCTCCGCCGCCGCAGCGCCGCCACACCCGCGGGCCCGGACTTCGACGTCCTGGCCATGGACCCGGGGGACTGGCCCGGCAACCTCGGCGCCGGTCTGCTCCCCGCTCCCGACGGGAGCTGTCAGGGCGTCTTCCTGCGTTACGACCTGTTCGGCGGACGCGGCCCCGCGATGATCATCGGTAATCTGCCGGAGGGTTCACCGGCCCGCGAGACCGAGGAGGGCCAGGTCCCCTTCGAGGTCGCCCAGCTGCTCCTCGCTCTCGAGAACGACGAGCCGGTCGAAGTCACCGGCACCGAGGACGTGCCCGTCATGCAGGGTGACAGCCTGCTGATCGTGCGCCGCATCAAGCTCTCCGAGAGCCGGATCTCCTGCGTCCAGTTCGATCGCAGCGACGGCGTGCTCGTCACCATCGCCAGCTGGGACCGGCCGATCACCGACGATCTGTACGCCCTGCTGAAGCCACTTCCCGCGGAGCTGTTCCAGCAGGGCTGAAACGTCCCTGCGTCAGCAGTCGTGTGACCCGCGCCGCCGATGTCCCGAACCCCGTGGGGCCACTGATGTGCCACGGGGTCCCGGTGCCCCGGCGCAGATCCTCCTCGCGGTAGCGCCGGCAGTCCCGGTGCCAGATCAGGATGCCCGCCATCCAGTGCTGGAGCTCCAGAACATAACCGGCCAGGACCTCCCTCGCCTCCGCGTCCAGGTCGAAGTCGTCGTAGAGAACCGGCAGTTCCTGCTCGGCGACATGCTGGAACTGGCGCATCCGCGAGTTCATCAGGTCGTGCACGATCGCGACACCCGTCGGATAGTCCACCCCGAAGAAGTTCTGGACGACCAGGACGCCGTTGTGCACCTCGCCCTCGTACTCGATCTCCTTCTGGTACGAGAACAGGTCGTTCAGCAGGCACGCGTAGTCCGCAGCCGCGTTCTCCAGGGAACGCATCGGGCCGCTGCGGTAGACGGCGTCCGGCACCTTCCTGCCGTGGCCCAGCCGGCACAGGCTCATCGTGAGATCCGAGCCGAACGTCGCCCGGCGCATCTCCATGTAGTCAACCGGATCGGGAATCCGGTTCTGCGCCTGGTTCGCCAGCTCCCAGAGCCAGCTCGCCGTCATCGACTCCACCGCCTCCCGGAAGGTGCGGCGCGCGCCCTCGTCCATCGGCCCCGCCGTCCGCTGCCAGAGGTCCGCCAGGCCGCGCTCCAGCGCGTTGACCGGCTCGGGCACGGACGACCCGTCCAGCGGCATGAACAGCGACAGCCGCTCGTTGGCCAGCCGCGCCCCCACCAGGTCACGCGTCCGGCCGTGCACCACGGGGAACCAGTCGTCGCCGTACGTCCCCCAGGTCAGCCATCCCGAGGACAGGTCGAGCTCGTCCGGGGTGGCGTCCGGATGCAGCCCCGCCGCACAGAGGGGCAGATCGGTCGCGACGAGCCGCTCCTCGTCCCAGATGTGCGAACCCGGCACACCTGGCTGAGCCTCCAGCAGCCCCATCCGGCGGGACCAGTCCACGATCCGTACGCGCGCCCCGTCCAGGTGCGGACTCAGCGTCGTGCTGAACGGCATGTCGAAGTCGGGCAGCAGCGACGGACCGACGCGCTGGAACGGCACATGTGTGTGGCTGCGCAGCCGGAGCGATTCGGACCGGGGGGTGAGGCGCAGCGAGGCCGCGGCCATCCCGAAACCGGGGACGCTCTCACCCGCGCCGCCGCCGTTCATGTAGCGGCTCGAGCGCATGTGCCACTCATGGCCGCCGGACTGCCAGTCCTGAAGCCCCTTGACGTACGCCAGGACAGCGGCCGTCCCGTCGGGGGTGAGACCCTTCTCCGCGCAGAGCGGCCCGAGTTCGGTGAGGGCGGTGTTCTCGAACTGCTGCAGTCGCGACGTGAGCAGATCGTTGACCGCCTCGGCCGCCTCCTGGGTCGAGCAGCCCAGGAACCTCTCCAGGACCAGGACACCGTTGCTGTTCTCGCCCTCGTCCTCGACCTCGCGCTGGTACGAGAACAGGTCGTTGCGCAGATGCACGCCGTCGGAGAAGGCATCCCTCAGCACGCGCAGCGGGCGCGAACCCGCAACCGAGTCGGGAACCTCCGCGTTCGCGGCGTACTCCACCAGCCCCGCCGACCACGGTGCGCCGCCGACCTTGCGGCGCATCTCGATGTACTCGACGGGGTTGGCGATCCGCCCCTCGTTGATGTTCGAGAGCTCCCACAGGGACTCGTTGAGCAGGTTCTCCGTCGCCTCGGCGAAGCGGGCCCGCCAGGCATCGGACATGGCCGGCACGGTCCTCGCCCAGAGATCGGCCAGCCCCGCCTCCACCGGATTGTCCGGCTCCGGTGTCGCCGCGCCCCGCTCCATCGGCATGAAGGCGGGCAGCCGGTCCAGATACCGCTTCCCGCCCTCACGGTCCGGAGTGCGTTTGAACAGTTCGAGGAAGTGGTCGTCGAAGAAGAAGACCCACACATACCAGTCGGTGACCAGGGACAAGGCCTCGGCCGAGCAGTCCGGGTGGGTGTACGCGCAGAGCAGCGCGTAGTCGTGGGACTCGAGGTCCTTCTCCTCCCAGATACCTGAGCCCTCCAGCATCCCCATTCCGCGCGCCCACTCCCGGGTATGGGTCCGGGCAGCCTCCAGATGAGGGTTGAGACGCGCCGGGTACGGCACGTAGAAGTCCGGCAGTGAGAAGGGCTGTGCCATGTGCGTCCGGCCTTTCCGAGAACTTCGCGCGATCCACATGGACCGGTCCTGTCGGCGCCAGCACTACCCCTCGGCCATACGGGGCACGCACAGCGCGAAATAGTCACACAAACGCATGACCGGCTGCACACTGCACTCTTGACTCACCAACACCTCCCGCCACAGAGTGTGCGCCGACCGATGAACGCGGGGAGCGTCCCCCCGGGAACCGCTTTGCCACCGGGCCAAGAAGGGTTGTCATGACGTCGAAGCAGAGGATCAGACTCGCGCTCGCACTGACCACGGCAGGGGCGCTGAGCGTGGCGCTCCTCTCCCCGGCCGCGGCAGGAGCGGACACCGTGCGACCGGAATGTCCGCGCGGGCTCGCCTGCGACTGGGTCCCCGCCGCCTACCAGCAGACCGGTGACCCGGCGGACAAGGAGACCTACGGCAACTACGACACGGCGAACCGTCCCGACAGCAACGCCATCCGGTTCATCGTCCTGCACGACACCGAGGTCGACTACGACACCACCCTGAAGATCTTCCAGAACCCGGCCAACCAGACCTCCGCCCACTACGTGGTGCGTTCGGCCGACGGTCATGTCACACAGATGGTGAAGAACAAGGACGTCGCCTGGCAGGCGGGCAACTGGTACCTCAACTCCCACTCCATCGGCATCGAGCAGGAGGGCGTCGCGGCCGAGGGCGCCAAGTGGTACACCCCCGAGATGTACCGCTCGACCGCACGCCTCGTCCGTCACCTGGCGGCGAAGTACGACATCCCGCTCGACCGGCAGCACATCCTCGGCCACGACGGCGTGCCGCCCACCAGTGCGGCGGGCACCCGGAACATGCACTGGGACCCGGGCCCCTACTGGGACTGGAACCGCTTCATGGCGCTGCTGGGCAGGCCCACCGTGCCGAACGCCCCCAGAAGCAGCGAACTGGTCACCGTCAGCGCGGACTTCACCAAGAACCAGCAGGAGTTCCGCGACTGCGAGAAGAGCGTCGACCTGCCGCGGCAGGGCAGCAGCGCGGTCCCACTGCACACCGGGCCGTCCGCGGACTCCCCGCTCTTCTCCGACCCGGGGCTGCACCCGGACGGCTCGCCCGGGACGAACTGCGCGGCGGACTGGGGCAGCAAGATCAGCGCCACCCAGCAGGCCGTCGTAGCCGGCAAGGCACCCGGCTGGACGGCGATCTGGTGGTACGGGGAGAAGGCATGGTTCCGCACCCCGGCCGGGACCCGGACCGTCACCCCCACATCAGGCCGTGTCGTACGACCGAAGGCCGGCAAGGAGGAAGTGCCGGTGTACGGCGTCGCCTATCCGGAGAAGGCGGAGTACCCCACGGACTTCGCCAAGCCGACCGTGGGCAGCCCGCTCGTCTACACCATCAAGGCGGGGCAGGCCTTCCCCGGAGGGGGCGAGGCACCCACCGGCTACTACTACGCGCCGACGATCGACGCCTCGAAGCCGTACGACCACACATACTTCCGCGGAAGCCAGAAGTACGTGACGGTCCAGATCGGCCACCGGATCGGATTCGTGAAGGCGTCCGACGTCGATGTGGTGCGATCCGGATCGTGAGCGACTGCTGAGACAGCGAACGGCGCGCTGCGGGACCCGTGAGTCGGCATCGGTCCCGCAGCGCGCATCCCCCGTCCGTCAGGCCGGTGTACCCGGCGTGGTCAGCGTGTCCCCACAGCGGCGCGCACGGCCCGCCGGGCCATCGCGCAGTCGTCGTGCAGCCTGCGCAGCAGCAGCCTCTGCTCCTCGCCGGAGGTCAGCAGGCCCTGCCGTGCCTGGCCGCCCCCGGCCGGCGCCCCTTCGCGCATGGCCCGCTGGACAGCTGTCTCGTACGTACGGATCTCCCGGGTCAGCACGATCATGAGGTTCACCAGGAAGGCATCACGGGCGGCAGCCCCGGCCGCCTGTGCCAGCTGGCTGATCTGGCGCCGCGACGCCGGTGCGTCACCGAGCACGGCCCATAGCGTCGCCAGGTCGTATCCCGGCAGATACCAGCCGGCGTGCTCCCAGTCGACCAGCACGGGCCCGGTGGGCGGCAGCAGGATGTTCGAGAGCAGGGCGTCGCCGTGACAGAACTGGCCCATGCCCTGCCGGCCGCCCGCATGGGCCAGACCGTGCAGCAGCTTCTGCAGGTCACCCAGATCGCGATCGGTGAAGAGACCCAGCTCGTGATAGCGGGCGATGCGTGAGGCGTAGTCCAGCGGGGCGTCGAACAGCCCGGCCGGCGGCCTCCAGGCATTGATCCGGCTGACGGCTCCGAGCACCGCCCGCAGATCCGCACGGGGCGGCGCCTCCGCGGGATGCCTCGTCAGCGCCGCGACCCGTCCGGGCATCCGCTCGATCACCAGGGTGCAGTTCTCCGGGTCGGCTGCGATGAGCCGCGGGGCCCTGACCGGCGGGCGGTGCCTGACGAAGGCGCGGTATGCCGCTATTTCGTGCCGGAACCGCTCCGTCCACGCGGGGGAGTGATCGAGTAAACACTTGGCCACCGCGGTCGCGCGGCCGGTGGTGCCCACGATGAGTACCGAGCGCCCGCTGCGGCGCAGCACCTGCACGGGATTGAACTCCGGGCAGATGCGGTGCACGGAGGCGATGGCCATCCGCAGCTGCGCACCCTGAGCGCCGGACAGGTCGAGTCTTCCGCTGAGCGGTTGGGAGCCCGGCCCCGCAGTCCGCCGGGTCCGACCCGTGCCGGACGCCGGTGACGCGGCGCGGGGGTCGAGATACGGCCCGCCGCCCGCCCCCGAGGGACGGAGCGGCCGGGGCGGGGCGGACACGGAGGACGATGCTGTGTACATGGCGAGACAGATCCCTTCGTGCGCCGACAAGTTGCGTGCGCCGCCCCGGCCGGCGGCCGTTCGGCACCCTGGGGAGTACCTAGGGCTGCCGGGCGGGGTGGCGCTTTCCTACCTGACACCGGCCCGCGGGTGGCACAACATCTAGCGACCCCTGGCGAACCCTGGCGAATATTCGCCCGGCATCAGCCGGGGGGCTAGGGTCAAGTCAGCCGAGAACCTGGGGGCTTGACGTGACCGGAGAACCCAACACCCGTCTTTCCGACCTGTTCGGCCTGGCCGGCTGGTCCAAGGGCGAACTCGCGAGAATGGTGAACAGGCAGGCGGCGGCCATGGGCCACCTCCAACTCGCCACCGACACCTCGCGGGTGCGGCGCTGGATCGACATGGGGGAGTCCCCCCGTGATCCCGTGCCCGAGGTGCTGGCAGCTCTGTTCACCGAGCGGCTCGGCCGTGTCGTGACCATCGAGGACCTCGGGTTCGGCCGGCGCGGGCGTGCAGGGAAGCGGCGAAAAGCCGGGACGGAAGACAATCCCGACGGTTTGCCGTGGGCGCCCGAACGGACGGCAGCGGTCCTCACCGAATTCACGGGAATGGACCTCATGCTCAACCGACGCGGCTTGGTGGGCGCGGGCGCCGCGCTCGCCGCTGGCTCAGCTCTCACCGGCGCCATGTACGACTGGCTGCATTCAGATCCCGCTCCGGCGGCCCGGGCCTCCCGGCTCAACGACCCTCTGTACGCCGACAACGCCGGCTTCGACCTGTACGAGGCCGCGCCCATCGGGTCCGAGGAGATCGAGGCGCTCGAGCGCTCGGTCGAGGTGTTCCGGGCCTGGGACGCCTCCAGAGGTGGCGGACTCCAGCGCAAGGCCGTGGTGGGCCAGCTCAACGAAGTGGGCGGCATGCTCGCCTACAACCACCCCGAACATCTGCAGCGCCGCCTCTGGGGCGTCGCCGCCAACCTCGCGGTCCTCGCCGGCTGGATGTCCCACGACGTCGGCCTCGAGCCCACCGCCCAGAAGTACTTCGTGATCGCCGCTCACGCGGCGCGTGAGGGCGGCGACCGTCCCCGCGCGGGCGAGGCGCTCTCACGCGCCGCCCGTCAGATGGTCCACCTGGGCAGGCCGGACGACGCCCTGGACCTGATGAAGCTCGCCAAGTCCGGCTCCGGGGAGGAGACCCTGCCGCGTACACGGGCGATGCTGCACACCATCGAGGCCTGGGCACAGGCGTCGATGGGACGCGGGCAGGCCATGCGGCGCACCCTCGGCGAGGCGGAGGAGCTCTTCGTCTCGGACAAGGGCGATGTGCCGCCGCCGAGCTGGATGCAGATGTTCGACGAGGCGGACATGCACGGGATGCAGGCCCTGGCTTTCCGTACGCTGGCCGAGCACGACCCGGGGGCGGCCTCCACCGCCCAGCGTCACGCCAAGCAGGCACTCGATCTGCGGATAAACGGCCGCCAGCGGTCCAAGATCTTCGACTACATCTCACTCGCCTCGGCGTGCTTCATCGCCGATGACCCCGAGCAGGCCGATCGCTACGCACGGCTGGCCCTGGTGTCGATGGGGGAGACGTCCTCGCACCGGACCTGGGACCGGCTGCGCGAGATGTACCGGCTCACCGGCCAGTTCGCGGGTTACGGCAAGATCGAGGACCTGCGCGAGGAGATCGAGCTCGCCCTGCCCCCGAGCGGAGGCAAGAAGAAGGCCAAGGGCTCCCAGATCTGATCCGGGCCGCGCTCGATGAGCGCACCAGACCTTCCGCAGGCCGGCCGGGGCTCGCTCATGCCTCGACGCGGGCCACCAACACGCAGGCATCGTCGAGCCGTTCGGCAGATCCGAGCTCCTCGACGACGGCCCGTACGCAGTCCTGCGCGGTGCGGGCCTGCGCGAACCGAGGCGCCAGCCCCAGAAGCATGTCCGGGCCGGCGTTCCGATCGCTCCGGTCGGTCAGTCCGCCGGTGTGCAGTACGAGCACATCGCCGGGGAGCAGGCCCACCTCGTCCTGCTCGTAGCTGACTCCGGATGCCGCCCCGAGCAGCACTCCGTCAGGCGCCGGCAGAGGACGCCCCACTCCGTCGCGGAACAGCAGCGGCGCGGGGTGCCCTGCCTGTGCCCAGACGAGCGTGCCGGTCGCCGGGTCGAAGCGGCAGCACACGGCGCTGCCCAGGGCGGGCTGTGCCGAGCACTCGATCAGCTGGTTCAGATGGCCCATGACCGGCCCCGGGCCGACACCTGCCACGGCCATGCCGCGCAGTGCGCCGAGCAGCATCGCCATGGCCGAGGTGGCCGGGATCCCGTGGCCGGTGAGATCACCGACGGTGAGCAGGGTCCTGCCGTCCGGGAGCGGCAGCGCGTCGTACCAGTCGCCGCCGATGAGGTCGCTGGACCCCGAGGGCAGGTAATGCGCGGCGATGTCCAGGCCGCTCGCGCCCTGACCGGGTATCGGCAGCGAGCCGCGCCACGGCGGAAGCACGGCCTCCTGGAGCTCCACCGCCATCCGGTGCTCGGCCCGGGCCATCTGTTCCTGCCGCCGCAATGTGTCCCGTGTCCGGCCCACGATGTGCTGGCTGCGCCGCAACTTGCTGACATCGCGCAGGACCGCCCACATGGAGGCCGTGCAGCCGTCCGCGTCGAGAACGGGTTCGCCCATCATGTGCAGCGTGCGCATTCCACCGTCGGGCAGCAGGATCCGGAATTCGCCGTCTATCGGCCGCCCGTCCACCAGGCAGTCGGTCACCATCGACGTCAGGAGAGGCTGGTCCTCCGCGAGGAGCACGGACGGCAGCTCGTCCAGGGACAGCCCTCCTGCCTCCGGGTCCCTGCCGAAGATCTGGTACAGCTCTTCGGACCAGCTGACCTCGTCCGTGAGCAGGTTCCACTCGGCGCTGCCCACCCTGCTGAGGAGTGAACCGGTCGGCGGTCCGGCCGGCGCGGGCGGGTGCTCTCCCGCGGGCTCCGCGGCCGTGGCACGGGGGATGCCGTCCCTCAGCTGGCCCAGATGCTCGCCGAGGTCGTCGAGCTGATGGACGGCCAGGTCGCAGAGCGCCCGCTGCCAGCGCTGCTGGGGATCGTCGTCGTCGATCACGGAGGTGTCGCGCCGGACCGCGTCCATGTCACCGCGCAGCGTCCGGGTCCGGTCGATCAGGGCGTCGACGGCGTCCCGCTCGGGCGGTTGTGGGGCGGGGCGGTCCGCAAACAGATGGGACGGCATCTGGTACTCCGATACAGGCGGAACGGCCGGTTCGTGGGGGTGGACCGAACACGACTGTTGCACAGGCTGCGGGGCCCCGTAAGAGGTTTGGCAACACTCGATACGTTCTTGCTTCCGGCATATGCCATCGGCTGGGTGGAGCGAAGGTCCGCCGAACACCCTTGCCCCTGGCGGGGAGTTGACGCAAGTCGCCGGGCGTGAGCCGCTCGGCGTACGCCCGCGCGTGCGACCCCGCGCGGCCCGCACCGGCCGGGATCTGGGCATATGCGGAGTCGCGCGAGCCGTGGATCAACGGCTCGCGCCGCCGGTGCCGTCGCGGGATCGACGAAACGTTCGACGTCGCGACCGGATGTGCGTCGGCCATCCGTTCGAGGTCCAGGTGCAGGGGGGTCGGCGGCCCACTGTCCGGGGTGTCCGACGGAGGGAATGGTGGCGCATGTGTTCGTGTTATGTGAACCAGAAACGAAAACGACACTCATTCCCACCTGGGGGGTGAGGTCGGAATCCCTGTCTGGAGGCCCCATGGCGCGCAGTGAGACCAGGCCCATCGTCCTGCTCCGGTCCACGGCCGGAACCGGCCACACCTATGTGACGCGGAAGAGCAGGCGCAACGACCCCGACCGGCTGGAACTGAGGAAGTTCGACCCGGCCGCCGGGCGTCATGTCACGTTCCGTGAGACCCGCTGACGATCGGCTGCGGTACCTTCCGGTAGCCGTGGGCCCCCGGCCTGCGACGTCGTGGTGTGGATCACACGGCGGGGGGCGGATTCACGGAACGCCGGGTGGTGGTTTATCGTTCATCTATGCGTCGGGGTGAGCGGCCGAAAGCCGCCGGGCGGCAGCCCGCCCTCACCTCCGCACACAAGCCGCCCCGGCTGGATTCCCCCGATCCGGCCGGGGCTTCTCCTTGGGCCGCCCCTTCCGCGTGCCGCGCGATCGAAGGCCGCAGGGGCCCTTCGGCCCCGCTCGAAGGCCCACCCGCACGGGCCCGGGTGCTCACATGGTCTGCGTGAGATCCGCCGCGTAGTGCTCGATGGCAGGCCGGTACCGCTGCACGCCCGGGCTGTCGCTGGTCGAGGCCAGCAGCCGCAGCAGGAGCTGCATGGCCTCGTGGTGCTCGCCGGTGTTGAACAGGGCCATGGACAGAAAGGTCCTGAGCGCCCCGTCGTCCGGGAACTCCGACACACCGCGCCGGAGCGTCTCGACGGCCTGACCGAACCTGCCCAGGACGCGATAGGTGCTGCCCAGGCCGAGCAGCGCACCCCGGCGTTCCTGTTCGGTGAGGCCGTCGCCCTGCAGGCTCCGCTCGTAGTACGGGACGGCCTCGGCCTCCAGGCCGAGCACATCGTGGACCCAGGCGGTCTGATAGGCGACGTCCGCCGCGTCGGGGAACGAGGCCGTGAGGGAGAGGAGGCGTTCCCTGGCCTGTTCGGGATGGCCTTCTTCCCGCAGCCGAACGGCTTCCGCCAGCAGTTCGTCCTTCTTCTGTGCGCTCATGCGCACATGGTCGCACCCACCCGGGGGTGTGGCCGACGGGGTTGGGGGCATCCGTTCCGCCATGACAGCAGAGGCGGATCGTAGTGCACGACGCAGAGGCGTGGGGAATCTATTGCTGCGCGCGGCGGTGCTGGCGGCGGCGTTCGTGGCCCTTGTCGCGTTCTCCGTGGTGCTGGCGAAGGTGACGCTCACACCGTCACCCGCGTCGGAGGACATCGTGACGTCCAATCTGAAGCCGGGGCGGTCCCTGCGGCAGTACGCGGAGGACTACACGTTTCTCGCAGCGTGCAAACAGGCGGGCGGAAACCTGCTGCTGGGCGCTCCGTTCGGCGTGCTGCTGCCGATTCTGGTGCCGCGTCGGCTCCGGATGATCCGGATGACCGTGCTCACCGTACTGGTCATGGCGGTCGTCGAGCTCGTACAGGGCGCGCTCGTGGCGGGACGGGCCTTCGACATCGACGACGTGATCCTCAATACGGCCGGCGCGCTGATGGGGTACGCGCTCGTGGGGCGACGCATCAGCCACCGCTACCACGCGCTCTCGGACGAGCCGGCCGCGGTGGACGAGGCGAAGCCCGGACCGACACGGGCCGGCACGGAGCCGGCCGCGAAGAGCAGGGCGAAGCCTGGTGCGGCGTCGAAGAGCCGGAGCAGGACGAAGTCTGGTGCCAAGGCCGAGCGCGACGCCGCGTCGAAGTCCGCGACCGAGGCGAAGGCCGCAGGCAGCCCCGCGTCCGGTTCCGCCGCACGGCGGAGCGCGTCCGCGCCGGTGGCTCGCGGACGCGCTCTGCTCGACAGGTGGCGCAGCCGGCGGGAGGGCCCGGGCGGGGGAGCACCCGGAGCCCGCCGGCGCGGAGCCTAGAGCGCCGGGTAGGCGTTCTTCATGAGCTCCTGGAACTGGGCGGAGAACCACTTGCCGGAGACCGGGGCGTCGGGCAGCGCGCCGGACATGTTGTTGCCGTTGCGCACGTTACCGGTGTAGGTCGGGTCGCACATCCGGTCGAAGCCCTTGCCCTCGTTGTTGGGGATCTCCTTGCTGGAGCCGTCCGACTCCCCCGGGGGCTTCATCCAGACGTACGCGTCGATGCCCGCGGCGGGTGCGGCCTGCGGGCGTTCGCCGAGACCGGCTCCGGACTGGTTGCACCAGTTCCCCAGGTGGATGCGGCGGTCGTAGCGGCCGCCGTTCACATAGGTGTCGACACTGGTGCTCGCGCCCGGTCCGGTCGGTCGGTTCGCGCCGCCCCAGCCGTTGCGGGAGGTGTCGATCAGCATGCCGATGTCGGAGTTGAAGCCGACCGAGACCAGCTCGTTGCGGAAGGCCTGGGCGAAGGACTGCTCGTCCGTGTAGCGGTTCCAGTCGACCCACTTCGACTGACGTACGGACGTGCCGTTGACGGAATCGTCGATGGAGAAGTGGTCCTCCGTCGTCGCGCCGTAGTTGGCCGTGTTGGTGATGAAGCCGTGTACGTCGTCGACGGTCGCGCCCTCGGTGGTCGCCGCCACCTTGAAGATGTCGGCGGACGGGCCGAAGTTGTCGTCCCAGCCGAGCCAGCCGTGGTGCCCCGCGTCGATGTAGTTGTAGACGTTCGGAGCGTCGCCGAGCTTGTTGAGCGCGTAGCCGACGCCCTTCTGGTAGTTGCCGTTGGCCTTCATCACGTCGCAGGCCGGCGTGGCGGTAGGGCGGCTGCCGGCGTTGGTGACAAGGTTCGGCAGCGAGTCGATCTCGACGGTGGTGACGATCCGCAGACCCGCGTACTTCTCGTCGGCGAGGATGGCCGCGATCGGGTCGATGTACTCGGTCTTGTACCGGTCGATCTCGGTGGGGCCGAGCTCACCGTTGGAGGCGAGAGCCGAGCAGTCACGCCCGGGCAGGTTGTAGATGACGAGCTGGACGACGAGCTCGCCGGAGCCCTTCTGGGTCAGGGCCTCGTCCAGGTGGTCGCGCAGGCCCATTCCGCCGTTCGCGCCTTCGATGGCGGCGATACGGTCGAGCCAGACACCCGTCGGCTGGTCGGCGATCCGGCTTCCGCCCGGTTCGGCGGCGGCGTTGGCCGACCACTCCGGGTTGACGTAGACCTTGGCACCCTCGTACGGGTTGTTGACCCGGTCGGTGGGATCGGTGGGCGGATCGGTCGGGTCCGTCGGGTCGGTCGGTCCGGTGGTGCCTCCGTCACAGGTGACGCCGTTCAGCTTGAACGTCGCGGGCACGGCGCTGTTGCCGCTCCCCGTCGCGTTGAAGCCGAAGGTTGCGGAGGATCCGGTGGCCAGTGCGGCGTTGTAGCCGGCGTCCTTCGCGGTGACGGCGGTGCCGCTCTGCGAGACGGTGGCGTTCCAGCCCTGGCTGACCTTCTCACCGCCGGCGAACGACCACTGCAGCTGCCAGCCCGTCACGGCGTCGCCCAGGTTCTTGACCGTCACCGAGGCGGTGAGACCCCCGTTCCACTGGTTCTGGATCTTGTAATCGACGGAGCAGCCTGCCGCCGCCGCGGCGGAGGTCCCGAAGGGTGCCACCGCGGCGGCGGATCCTGCGGCTGCGGCGACGAGTGCTCCCGCCGCTATGAGCGCCGTTCGGGATCGGCGCAGGGTGGTGCGGCTCGTGCGGCTCATACGAATTCCGTTTCCTCAGCTGTCGAGGGCGCGCAGGTGATCACGCAGCCCGATTCCGTACGGGGTGGGGGTACCGTCGTAGTCGCTGATCAAGGACGGACCCTGGAGCGGTGCAAGGTGGTCCCAGGTCCGTCCGGGAGGAGAGTTCTGGCCTAACTTGCCTGCGGCGAGGGGGACTTCGGCCCGACCGGTGCGAGCGGGGATTTCGAGCGGTCCTCGTTCGCACATCTGTGTTCGGGTTCAGGCCAAGCCGGTACTCCTCGTCGGGGGGCACAGGGGCGGTGCGGGTTCCGGCCGACGCCCGTCGGCACAGAGGTGTGCTCGACCAGCTCCGGGGCCGAGGAAGCCCGTTGCGGAGCCCGCACTGTTCGCGTGAGTCCCGGTCAGGCCGTTGCCGGCCGCGATGCCCGATCCCCGGAAACCGCCGGCCCGATGCTGCGCGGTGCTGTTCTCCACCGTGCGTACGAGGGCGGATCCGGAAGCCGTGGCCGTGGCCGGGAGGGCGCTTCCGGCCACGCCGAGCACTGCTCCGGGGAGCAGCCTGAACAGGTGCGACACGTGCGGGAGGTGAAGCATGAGCGACTCCTTGCAGATCGGGCGTGCCCCCTACGGCACGTCGACTGGTGGAACCGCTCCCACTGGTGTGGCTTGACGTTAGAGCGTCAAGTGGTGTCGGTCAACACACCAGTTCTCATCTCTTGGTATCGAAATAATTCGACTCTTCAAGTCTCTTGACTCTCTTTTTCCTCGTCCCCATGCTGGGAGCGCTCCCACTGGTTCAAGGCTTGTGCTCAGCCCCGCACACCCCCCATGTCGCCGAGCCGCGAGGAGGTACTGCGCATGCCATCGGGACGCGCACGAAGAACCTGGTTACCCGGAAGACCACGCAGAACCGGAGCCGGAAACCGACGGTTGTGGACAGCATTGGTGGCCGCGCTGGCCCTCCCTGTGGGGATGACCGCCGCAGCCGGTGCGCCGGCCCAGGCCGCCGCTGTCCAATGCAGCGTCGACTACAAGACCAATGACTGGGGTTCGGGCTTCAGCGCCGAACTCACCGTCACCAACAGGAGCTCCGCTGCGATCGACGGCTGGACCCTCAGCTACGACTACGCCGGCAGCCAGAAGCTCACCAACGGCTGGAACGGGGCCTGGTCCCAGTCCGGCAAAACGGTCACCGTCAAGAACGCGAGCTGGAACGGCACCATCGCCGCCGGGGGCGCCGCCACGACCGGCGCGCAGTTCAGCTACAGCGGCACCAATACCGCGCCGTCCACCTTCTCCGTCAACGGCACGGCATGTGTCGGCGCCCATCAGCCGCCGATCGCCGTCCTCACCAGTCCGGCGGCGGGCGCCGTCTTCTCCGCCGGAGACACAGTCCCCCTGGCCGCGACGGCCGCTGCCGCCGACGGCGCGGGGATCAGCAAGGTCGAGTTCTACGACAACACGACCCTGCTCGGCACGGACACCACGTCCCCCTACACGTACAACGCCCAAGGGCTCTCCGCCGGCGGCCACTCCGTGTACGCCAGGGCGTACGACAGCCTCGGCGCCTCCGCGGAATCGCCCCCGGCCGGCATCACCGTCGCGGCGGGCCCGGCCGTCGTCGCCACCCCCGCCCAACTGGGCGTGCAGCAGGGGAAGTCGGGGACCTTCCAGGTCTCGCTGTCCACCGCCCCCGCCTCGTCCGTCACCGCCACCGTGGCGCGGAGCGCCGGCAACACCGGGCTGAGCGTCACCGGTGGCGCGAGCCTCACCTTCACCCCTTCGAACTGGTCCACACCTCAGAAGGTGACGGTCTCGGCCGACGGATCCGGCACGGGAGCCGCGACCTTCACCGTGACGGCCCCCGGCCACACCAAGTCCGAGGTCACCGTCACCCAGCTCGCGGAGGCGAAGGAGTACGACGCCCGCTTCCTCGATCTGTACGGGAAGATCACCGACCCGGCGAACGGCTACTTCTCCTCGGAGGGCATCCCCTACCACTCCGTCGAGACGCTGATCGTGGAGGCTCCCGACCACGGACACGAGACGACGTCGGAGGCGTACAGCTATCTGATCTGGCTCCAGGCGATGTACGGGAAGCTCACCGGGGACTGGACGAAGTTCAACGGTGCGTGGGACACCATGGAGAAGTACATGATCCCCACGCACGCCGACCAGCCCACGAACTCCTTCTACAACGCGTCGAAGCCTGCCACCTACGCGCCCGAGCACGACACTCCGAACGAGTACCCGGCCGTCCTCGACGGATCGGCGACCTCCGGCTCGGACCCGATCGCGGCCGAGCTGAAGAGCGCGTACGGCACCGACGACATCTACGGCATGCACTGGATCCAGGACGTCGACAACGTCTACGGCTACGGCAACACGCCGGGCAAGTGCTCGGCCGGTCCCACCGAGACCGGGCCGTCGTACATCAACACCTTCCAGCGGGGACCGCAGGAGTCGGTCTGGGAGACCGTCACCCACCCCACCTGCGACAACTTCACCTACGGCGGGGACAACGGCTACCTGGACCTGTTCACCGGGGACGCCTCCTACGCCAAGCAGTGGAAGTTCACCAACGCTCCGGACGCGGACGCCCGTGCCGTACAGGCCGCGTACTGGGCGGACACCTGGGCGAAGGAGCAGGGAAAGTCGGGTGAGGTCTCCGCGACCGTCGCCAAGGCGGCGAAGATGGGCGACTACCTCCGCTACTCCATGTTCGACAAGTACTTCAAGAAGGTCGGCAACTGCGTGGGCCCGACCACCTGCCCCGCCGGCAGCGGGAAGGACAGCGCGCACTACCTGATGTCCTGGTACTACGCCTGGGGCGGTGCCACCGACACCTCGGCGGGCTGGTCCTGGCGGATCGGATCCAGTCACGCACACGGCGGCTACCAGAACCCGATGGCGGCCTACGCGCTGAGCTCCGTCGCCGACCTCAAGCCCAAGTCGGCCACGGGCCAGCAGGACTGGGCCAAGAGCCTGGACCGGCAGATGGACTTCTACCAGTGGCTCCAGTCCGACGAGGGGGCGATCGCGGGCGGCGCGACCAACAGCTGGAAGGGCAGTTACGCCCAGCCGCCGGCCGGGACGCCGACCTTCTACGGCATGTTCTACGACGAGAAGCCCGTCTACCACGACCCGCCGTCCAACCAGTGGTTCGGCTTCCAGGCGTGGTCGATGGAGCGCGTCGCCGAGTACTACCACGAGTCGGGTGACGCACAGGCCAAGGCCGTACTCGACAAGTGGGTCGACTGGGCCCTGTCCGAGACGACCATCAACCCCGACGGCACCTACCTCATGCCCTCCACCCTCAAGTGGTCGGGCGCGCCCGACACCTGGAACGCGTCGAGCCCCGGCGCGAACTCCGGGCTCCACGTCACGGTCGCCGACTACACCAACGACGTCGGCGTGGCCGGTGCCTACGCCAGGACACTGACCTACTACGCCGCCAAGTCCGGTGACGCCGAGGCGAAGGCCACGGCCGAAGGACTGCTCGACGGCATGTGGAGCCACTACCAGGACGACGCCGGGATCGCCGTTCCCGAGACCCGGGCCGACTACAACCGGTTCGACGACCCGGTCTACGTCCCGGACGGCTGGACGGGCGCGATGCCGAACGGGGACACCGTCGACAACGACTCGACGTTCCTCTCCATCCGGTCGTTCTACAAGGACGACCCGAACTGGCCCAAGGTGCAGGCCTATCTGGACGGCGGGACCGCACCGGTCTTCACCTACCACCGGTTCTGGGCACAGACCGACGTCGCACTGGCTCTGGGGGCGTATGCAGACCTCCTGGAGTGAGTGACCGCGGTACCCGGGGATCCCGGCCGCCGGCTGTAGCCGGCGGCCGGGATCCCCGGCACGGGACCGATCCAGACGCCAGCGCGCACCGCTCGCCCGCACCGCTCGCCCGCATCGCGTCGACCGTGCTCTGCTCCAGGATCCCGGCGCGTTGGCGGTGCTCGGCGTACGCGCGGTCGGAATCCGTGCGATGAATACCCGGCCCACGCCCCGGATCCGCCTGCCGCCCGGTCCCGCACAGGGCCTCGCGCGAACCTGCCCGTGCGAGGCATGATCATGCGATGACTTGGACAGCTCCTGAAGCCACTCGCACCATCGGACCGCTCACCGGCGGCGAGCGCGAGACACTGACCGCCTTCCTCGCGTTCTACCGAAGCACACTGCTGCAGAAGTGCTCCGGCCTCACGGGCAGCCAGCTCGCCGAGCAGACGGTCGAGCCGTCCAACCTCACCCTGCTCGGCCTCGTCCGGCACATGGCCAAGGTGGAACGCATATGGTTCCGCGAGGGCCTCGCCGGGCTGGCTCTTCCCTCGATGTACGACACGGAGAAGGGCAAGGACGCCGACTTCGAGGACCTCTCACCGGACCACGCCCCCGACGACTACGCCCGTCTCGTCGAGGAGATGCGCCTCGCCGACGAGGCGGCGGCGGACGCGCCGCTCGACTCCACCTTCACCCGGCGCGGCTCGGTCTACTCGCTCCGCACGGTGTATGTGCACATGATCGCCGAGTACGCGCGCCACATCGGCCACGCCGACCTGCTGAGGGAACGGCTGGACGGCACCACGGGGGCTTGAGGCCGCCCCGGACGCCGCCGCCCGTACAGGATCTGGCGTAATCGGCCGTCCAGGCGGACTGAAACCCCGGGACGGGGTCACACGGAAGGTATGACGTCCACTGACGTAAGGACAGACAGCGCCGGGGACCCCGCCCACGGCGGCACGCCGCGCCGCCGCGCCCGCACACGAGGATGCCTGCCGTTCGCGGGTGTGTGCGCCGTGGCGCTGGTCCTCCTGCTCCTGGGTTCCCGGCTCAGCCTGCTGCCGGGGTTCGGCAGCCTCTTCGGCGAGGAGACCAACGACCGTTCCGGCCCCGCGGTGCTCAAGTCGATCCAGGACATGAGCGCGTACGAGGCGGCCTCAGGCAACTTCCAGGTCGTCGTCGACCTGGAGAAGGACGCGAAGTTCCTGCCCGACGCCATCCGGGGCACCCGGACGCTGTACGTCGGCGCGGGCACCGTCGGAGCCTCCGTCGACCTCGGCAAGGTCGGGGCCGACGGGGTGACCGTCAACGAGGACCGCACCACGGCCGAACTCGTCCTGCCCCACGCGGTGCTGGGCAAGCCCGCCCTGGACCCGGACCGCTCCTACGCCGTGTCCAAGCAGCGCGGCCTCCTCGACCGGCTCGGCGACCTCTTCTCCGACAACCCCGGCAGCGAGCAGGCGGTCAACAAGCTGGCCGCGCGGCACATCGGGGAGGCGGCCGAGGAGAGCGGCCTCACGAAGCGGGCCGAGAAGAACACCACCTCGATGCTCCAGGGACTGCTCGCTTCGCTCGGATTCGAGAAGGTCACCGTCCGCTTCGCCGACCCGCGCGGCTGACCTCCTCGCCGTCCCGGCCGCCCCGCCCGCACCGGCGCGGCGGCCCTGCGCCACACTCGCCTGAACGAACGGTCGCCTCATCGACCGTCAGGAGCCGGGGAGTGATGACCATGACCGCCGAAACCACGGAACGCTTCAGGGCAGCTGTCGAGAAGGGGGACCACGCGGCGCTCGAAAAGCTGTTCACCGAGGACGTACGCCTCTTCAGCCCGGTGAAATTCACGCCCTTCGAGGGCAGGCCGATGGTGCTCGGTCTCTTCGGCGTTCTCCTTCGCACGTTCGAGGACTTCCGCTACGTCGGGCACTTCGAGGGCGAGGCATCCACCAGCGCGGAGGGCGACCAGGAGCCCGCGGAGATCCTGCTGTTCAGGGCGACGGTGGACGGCAAGGAGATCCACGGGATCGACCTCCTCCAGTTCGGTGAGGACGGCCGGATCAACGAGTTCACCGTGATGGTCCGCCCGATGTCCGCGGTCCAGGCGCTGGGCGCCGCCGTCCTGCAGGGGCTCGCCGCCGACGGTCTCGTTCCGGACGGGACGGCCCGCTGAGGAGAAGGTGTCCGGCCGGATCCCCCGGCCGGGCACCGCACGGCATGGCGCAACGCCGTTACGGAGTCGTTCGGTTACCCTACGTGAGCTCGACGAGCACTCATCGTCATCCGAGGGGACCCCCGAATGAACCGTATCCGCACCGCACTTGCCGCAGTCGGTATCGCCGCCGGCCTGGTGGCCGCTCCCGCCGCCAACGCCGCACCGCACGAGAACCGCACGACGGCAGTCGCCCACGATCCCTGCACCGGCGAGTTCCTCGGGGACGCGCGGCTGGGCCCCCAGTGGCTCCCCTCCACCAAGCAGGCACCCGTCGGCCCGCTGCTCAAGGGGTACAAGCGCACGGGCAGCCTGTCTCCCTCCGCCTTCCTGAACAAGTACTGGGAGGGACCCGCGGACACCGGCAGCTGGAAGTATCCGCCCAACGACGGCTTCGCCGAAGTCAACGGTGACCTCGACAAGGAGCCCGCCAAGCTGCGTACCGGCCAGCGGCTGGACCGCTTCGGATCGGAGTACGGCGCCTACCTCGCACCGGCCGGCGACGCCTACAAGGAGCGTGCCCTGCCCCCGCAGAACCTCAACACCCGTGACGCCGCGGTCCCTTGTGACTACCGCGTCTACAAGGTGGCCAAGCCGTTCTGGGTCTGGCAGGGCAGCATCGCACCGTGGTTCGAGCAGCCCGGCGGAGGTCAGCAGATCAAGCTCGACGCCGTCTTCCTCGACCCGGGCGCGGGCCAGCGCCTCAACGTGAAGTGGCTGCTGGACCACGCCTACCTCACCCCCGTCGGCGCGTAGTACCCGCCATGGAACGCCAGGAACTGCGCGCCGCCCTTCACGCCGCAGGCGTGGACGACGGCTACTACCGGATCGAGGGCGTTCACGAACCGGCCCCCACACCCCCTGACTTCCTGTTCCTGAGGAAGGCGCCCGACGGGGTGTGGGAGACCGGTGCGTACGAGCGCGGCACCTACGAGGTGATCGCCCGGCACCCGGATGAAGCGGCCGCCTGCGCGCACCTCCTGCATCTGCTCGTCTGACGGGGGAGTGGCGGATCGCCGGGGCCCTGGAACGTGACGGCCGCGTGTCGTAGTCGGGGCCCCGTCCGCCGAGCGGCCATGGTGGTCGTATGAACAGTGCAGGCATTCTCGCCGATGCGTTCGAACGCATCCATGAAGCGGTGCACGCCGCAGTCGAGGGTCTCCCGCCCGAGGACCTCAACGCCAGGCTCGACGACGACGCGAACTCCATCGCCTGGCTCGTGTGGCACCTCACCCGTGTCCAGGACGACCACGTCGCAGACGCGGCGGGAACCGAGCAGGTCTGGTTCGCGAAGGACTGGGCGTCCCGCTTCGAACTGCCCCTCGAGAAGGGCTCGACCGGCTACGGCCACAGCAGCGCGCAGGTCGGTTCCGTGACGGTGGCGTCGGGCGACCTCCTCCTCGGCTATTTCGACGCCGTGAACGAGCAGACCCTCGGCTTCGTCCGGGGACTCGACGGCCGGGCCCTGGACCGTGTCGTGGACGACGCCTGGTCGCCGCCGGTGACCCTCGGCGTGCGGCTGATCAGCGTCATCGCCGACGATCTGCAGCACGCCGGGCAGGCCGCCTTCGTCCGTGGTGCGCTGGAACGCCGTCAGTAGGACGCGGAACCGGTGCGCGCGTAGTGTCCCGGACTCGTACCGACCACACGCTTGAAGTGCCGGGAGAAGTGGGCCTGGTCGTAGAAGCCGACCGATGCCGCGACCTCCGGCGCGCGCATCCCACCGAGCAGCAGGCGGCGGGCCAGATCGACGCGACGCCCCGTCAGGTACTGGTGCGGAGCCATGCCGAACTCCCTGCTGAAGGCACGGACCAGGTGCGTGTGATGGGCGTGCAGACGCTCCGCGGCCTCGCGGAGCGTCAGCCCTTCCACGAAGTGCTGGTCGAGCAGATCCCGGAGGGCGTACGCGATCCGGCTGTCGGGCACCTGTGGGGCGACGGGCTCGTCGCGCAGGTGCCCCGCGAGACGTTCGGAGACGAGGGCGAGACGGCTCTGGGCCTCCAGTTCGTCCCCGGGGCGCTCGAGCGTCCGGTGCAACTGGTCGACACGGAGGCGCAGCCGCGGATCCCGCAGCACGGGCCGGTCGACCGCGCGCCCGACGAGATCCGGGTCGATCTGTGCGGTGTTCAGGTACAGGACACGCTTGCGGAACCCTCCAGGGGTCGCCGCGTCGCCGTTGTGCGGCACGTGCGGAGGCAGCAGCGTCACCACCGAACTGGGCGCTCCGTGCTCATGGCGGTCCAGGTCGTAGCGGACCATTCCCTCGTCGACGATGAGCAGCGTCCACGCGTCGTGCGTGTGCATGGGATAGGCGTGGTCGGCGAAGTGCGCGTGGAAGACCTCGTCGATCCCCTCGACGCGCGGACGCCACGCGGTGATGTCCGGACGTGCACCCATGTGCGAAGCGTACAAGAGCGTGCCGGAGCCCCGGCGACGTGCAAACTTCGTACAAGACGGCCGCCTGCCGGGCTCGGCAGACTCCTGGCATGACCGACGAAAACGCCCCCGTACGCTTCGACACCAAGATCGCCGTGCTGCTCCGCGACGACCTCGAGACCTGGCAGCGCCTCAACGTCACCGCCTTCCTGGTGAGCGGCCTCGGCACACAGGTCCCCGAGGTGATCGGTGAACCGTACGCCGACGCCGACGACACCTCCTACCTGCCCATGTTCCGGCAGCCCGTCCTCGTGTTCGCCGGGTCCAAGGAGCTCCTGACGACCGCGCACACCAAGGCGGTCAGCAGGGGCGTGACCCTTGCCGTGTTCACTTCCGATCTCTTCGCGACCGGCCATGACGAGGCCAACAGGGCAGCCGTCCGGGCGGTGCGCAGGGACGCGATGGATCTGGTGGGGCTGGCCGTGTACGGCCCGCGCAACGCCGTCGACAAGATCCTCAAGGGTGCCTCCATGCACCCCTGACCGGCGCCCGGGCGTCACCGGTCGGATACTCACGGACACACCCGTGCGGGTGATGGTTCCTGGTGCCATACTCAAGACAAGTCCGCTTGACAGGCTTGTCATTGTCCCGAAAGGCGACGCGTCATGAACTGGGCATCGTGGACCACCCTCGGTGTCTTCGCGGGAACCGGCGGAGTGCGCACCGAAGAGGTAGGTGTCGTGAGCGGTGATCTGACCGTACACACGACGTGGACCGAGAAGCAGGCCGAGGTCGCTGTCCAGTACAGCGGTGCCTCGGACTGGTTCACACTGGCCGGCAGTCCGGTGCCCTGCCCGTCCGAGGAAGCGAGCAGGGCCCTCCACCAGAGCGTCGTCGAGGCGGTACGCGCCGGCGGCGGAGCCACGGTTCCGGCTCCGCACCCGGTGTAGCGACCGCACCGCCGGCGTGGCAGGTGATCAGTCTCCCGCGAAGCGCACCACATACCGCCGCTGCCAAGGCGTCTCCACAGCCTTGGGGTGGTAGTTCCGGCGGACGAAAGCCACGGCTTCCTCCGCCGGGACCCCGTCCAGTACGGCCAGGCAGGCCAGAGCCGTACCGGTCCGTCCGCGGCCGCCCGCGCAGGCGACCTCGACCCGCTCACCCGGCGCCCTGTTCCACGCCTCCTTCAGCACGGCGCGCGCCGCGCTCCTGTCGGAGGGCAGGCGGAAATCGGGCCACCGCAGCCACCGCGACTCCCAGGCCACCGGGGGCGGAGGCCCGCCCAGCAGATGGACGGCGAAGGCAGGTTCCGGTCCCGCGGGGAGCGGACGTCTCAGACCGCGGCCACGGACCAGCCGGCCCGAGGGCAGGCACATCACGCCCTCACCGGCCGGATCCCAGGTCTCCGTCATACTCAGTCCTTGCCGTCGAGGTCCTTGCTGTCGAGGTCCCGGGACAGCAGGCTAGCCAGCTCCTCTACCGCGTCCGGCGCGCTTTCGCCCACGGCTGACAGAACGAGCGCATCGCCGTGCTGCGCGGCCAGGGCGAGCACCGAGAGCATGCTCCGGGCGTCGACCGGGGTGCTGCCCTCGCGTGCGACGGTGACGGGGACCGGCTGCCGCATGGCCGCCTGGACGAAGAGCGAGGCGGGACGGGCGTGCAGGCCGCTGCGGGATCCGACGGAGACGGTGCGCTGGTACACGGGTTCACTCCAGGGTTGAAGAGGGTGTTCGGGGAGGACAGTGATCAGGCGGCCACTGCGACGTCGGACCCGTCGTCGGCCGTGGCGGCGGCCTCAGGCCTCCGCCGCACGCCCTTGAGGGTGACGACCAGAGCGGTGGACACCGCGGTGCCGGCGGCGATCGCCAGCAGGTAGAGGAACGGCTCGCCGATGAGCGGCACGACGAAGACACCACCGTGCGGGGCGCGGAGCGTACAGCCGAACGCCATGGACAGCGCGCCCGTGACGGCCCCGCCGGCCATCACGGAAGGGATCACCCGCAGGGGGTCCGCGGCGGCGAACGGGATCGCGCCCTCGGTGATGAAGGAGGCGCCCAGCACCCACGCCGCCCTGCCGTTCTCCCGCTCGGTCCGGGTGAAGAGCCCGCGGCGTACGGTCGTCGCGAGGGCCATCGCCAGCGGAGGCACCATGCCGGCCGCCATCACCGCGGCCATGACCTTGAGACTGCCCGGCGTCGGGTCGGCCAGCCCGCCGACCGCGAAGGCGTACGCGACCTTGTTCAGCGGGCCGCCCATGTCGAAGCACATCATCAGGCCGAGGACGACGCCGAGGATCACCGCGTTGGAACCGGACAGCCCGTTCAGCCAGTCGGTGAGGGCGTTCTGGAGGGAAGCGATCGGCTTGCCCACGACGATGAACATCAGGAAGCCGACCGCGATCGACGCGAGCAGGGGGATCACCAGCACCGGCATGATGCCGCGCAGCGTGGGATGCACCTTCACCCGCTGGATCGCCATCACCGCCGCACCGGCCAGCAGCCCCGCGACCAGACCGCCGAGGAAGCCCGCGTCGATGGTGAGTGCGATGGCGCCACCGACGAATCCGGGGACGAGCGCGGGCCGGTCCGCCATCCCGTAGGCGATGTACCCCGCCAGCACCGGGACCAGGAAGCCGAAGGCCGCGGTGCCGATCTGGTTGAGCAGGGCGGCCCAGCTGGCCGCCTCGCCCCAGACGAAGTGGTCGGCCACCGACTTCGCGCTCGCGATCTCGTAGCCGCCGATCGCGAACGACAGGGCGATGAGCAGCCCCCCGGCAGCGACGAACGGCACCATGTAACTGACGCCGGACATCAGATAGGTACGGAGCCGGACACCGAAGTGACCGGACGCCCCCGCTGATCCGCCCGTGCCGGACCCCGGCTCGCCGGGACCTTCGGTGACCCCGCTGATCTCTCCGCGCTCGGCCTTGCGCCGGGCCTCGGCGATGAGCTCGGCAGGCCGGTTGATCCCGGCCTTCACCCCGGCGTCGACCACCGGCTTGCCGCCGAACCGGGCCTTCTCCCGTACGTCGACGTCGTGCGCCCAGATGACCGCGTCGGCGGCGGCGATCACCGCCGGATCCAGCCGCTCGAAGCCGGCGGACCCCTGGGTCTCGACGTCCAGGACGACACCCTGGGCGCGCGCGGCAGCCTCCAGCGACTCTGCGGCCATGTACGTGTGCGCGATTCCGGTCGGACAGGACGTGACGGCGACGATGCGGAACGGTTCGGCCGTCTCCTTCTCCGCCTCGGTGTCCTCCGGGGCCGGCACCGCCGCGGGGACCTCTTCGCCGCGGATCAGGGCCGCCGCGGCGGCGGGATCACCCTCCGCCCGCAGGGCGCCGGTGAATCCGGGGTCCATGAGCCGGCGTGCCAGGCTCGACAGGATGGTGAGGTGGTCGTCGTCCGCACCCGCGGGCGCGGCTATCAGGAAGACGAGGTCCGCAGGGCCGTCCGCAGCGCCGAAGTCGATGCCCGCGGCGCTGCGGCCGAAGGCCAGCGTCGGCTCGCTGACATGCTCGCTCCGGCAGTGCGGAATGCCGATGCCGCCGTCCAGGCCGGTCGGCATCTGGGCCTCGCGGGCCGCCACGTCGGCGAGAAAACCGTCGAGGTCCGTGACGCGGCCGGCCTCGACCATCCGTCCGGCCAGGGAACGGGCGGCCGCGCTCTTCGTCTCGGCGGAAAGATCGAGATCGACCAGTTCCGCGGTGATGAGCTCACTCATCGCGGGGCTCCTTGCTCGTGGACCGCCCGGGGACGGGGCGGGGGACGGGGGCGTCGTACGACTGGACAGGAACGAGGGGGGTCATGCGGCCTGCTCCGTGAGAGGCAGGTCCATGGGGATGTCCGCGGTGGTGACCACCGCGGACGGGTCGAGGTCGGCGGGCGTCGGCATGGCGCTTCCGGGCAGCTGCACGGCGGCGGCGCCGTGCGCCACCGCGGCCGACAGAGCCGCCCGGCCTGTTCCGCCGGCGGACAGGAACCCCGCGAGCGAGGCGTCCCCCGCACCGACATCGCTCCGGACGGCATCCACCCGCGCCACGGCGAAG
The DNA here is from genome assembly GCF_045039765.1 of Streptomyces sp. NBC_01166. Taxonomy (NCBI): domain Bacteria; kingdom Bacillati; phylum Actinomycetota; class Actinomycetes; order Kitasatosporales; family Streptomycetaceae; genus Streptomyces; species Streptomyces sp. NBC_01166. The sequence goes on along the minus strand of NZ_CP108613.1, from coordinate 485,172 downwards.
TGCGCTCCCGACGGTTCCACCAGCAGCTGCCCGACGGCGCCCAGGCTGGCGAGCACCGAACGTGCGCCGAGCTCGCACAGCTCCTGCGCCGCCTTGAGCGCGTCACCGACCGTCGCGAGCGGACGGCCCACGGCCTCGGCGAGCTCCTGGACGTTCGGCTTGATCACGTCCGGTCGCTCACTCAGCGCGGCGACGAGCGCGGCGCCGGAGGTGTCGAGCGCGATCCGGACCCCGGCCCGGTGGCTGCGGGCGACCAGTTCGGCATACCACTGGGGCGGCAGTCCGCGCGGCAGACTTCCGCAGCATGCGATCCAGTCCGCGCCCGCCGACCGGGCCCGGACGGTCTCCAGCAGGCGCTCGGCCTCGGCGGGGGCGAGCTCGGGACCCGCCGCGTTCACCTTGGTGAGCGTGCCGTCGGGTTCGACGAGGGTGATGTTGATACGGGTGCTGCCGGCGATGGGCACCCCCGCGGACTCGATGCCGTGCTCTCCGAGCAGCCGGGCCAGCAGTGCTCCCTCGGGGCCGCCGAGCGGCGCGACAGCCACCGTACGGTGCCCGGCGGCGGCGACCGCGCGGGAGACGTTGACGCCCTTGCCGCCGGGATCGACACGGTCCGCGGTGGCCCGGAGCACGGTGCCACGGGTGAGCCCGGGGAGTTCGTACGTGCGGTCCAGGCTCGGGTTGGGGGTGACGGTCAGGATCATGCGCGTACCACTTCCGTGCCCCGGCTCTCGATGGCCCGGGCGTCCTCGGGGCTCAGCCCCGTATCGGTGATCAGCAGGTCGACGTGGGAGAGATCGCCGAAGCGCGCGAAGTGCTGCTGCCCGGACTTGCCCGAGTCGGCGAGGAGCACCACCCTGCGGGCCGCCGCGATCACGGCACGCTTCACGGCCGCCTCGGCCAGATCAGGAGTGGTCAGGCCGCCGTCGGGAGAGAAGCCGTTCGTGGCGAGGAAGACGACATCGGCGTTGATCTCGGCGTACGCGCTCAGCGCCCAGGCGTCGACGGCCGCGCGGGTGCGATGCCGCACCCTGCCGCCGACCAGGTGCAGCGCGATCCCCGGGTGGTCGGAGAGACGAGCGGCCACCGGCAGGGCATGGGTGACCACGGTGAGGCACGAGTCGAGGGGGACGACGCCGGCCAGTCGGACGGTCGTCGTCCCGGCGTCGATGATGATGTTGCCCTCGGCCGGGAGTTCGCCCAGAGCGGCGGCGGCGATCCGGTCCTTCTCGTCGGCCGCCACCGTGTCGCGCTCGGCGAGATCCGGCTCGAAACCGAGTCGCCCGGCCGGAATCGCGCCGCCGTGCACCCGGCGGAGGAGTCCCGCCCGGTCGAGCGTCTTGAGGTCACGCCGAATCGTCTCCGCCGTGACCTGGAACTCCTCTGCCAGGGACAGCACGTCGACGCGCCCGCTCTCGTCGGCGATGCGGAGAATCTCTTGCTGCCGCTCCGGTGCGTACATGTGGTTACGTTTCCGTTTCATGCCCGAGTCTGTGGGTTCACCGGCAGACTACGGTCGCACCTCGGGAAAGTAAACACATTCGGGCAAAGAGTGGGCATGAACGGACTCAGGGAACGGCGGTCCGGGACTCCTCAGCCGGTGCCGTGGGTGGTGGTTCGAGGGCTCAGTGGCCGGGCCAGCAGAGGCGCCCCGAGGACCTGATGGCCGCCGCTCGCCTGCATGCGCACCTCGCCGCGCTCGCTGATCTCGGCACGCACGATGCCGGTCTCGTCCGCGTAGACCGGGTAACCACCCGCGCCTGAGCGGTCCGTGAGGTGGACGACGACCACGTCGTCCTCGGCGCCGCCCGCCTGGAATATGAGTTCGTAACTCTCCGGGTAATTCATGATCCACCTCCCGACCGGGCCCGGCAGCAGCCGCTCGCCCGTCATCTCCATTGTTTCCCACCGGAGCTCGCGGCGCTCCGGGAGCACGGGCGGGTGACCTTCCGTGACTGCGGATGCGGAATGGGTGAGGCGGGGCGACCATCATCTGCAAGGGATCGGACGCGTGCTGTCAGCTTCGCACGGCCGCCCGTGACGCCAGGCGGGTCCCGCCGGCGCGATCGGACTTCGTCGGCGCGGGGCCCACGGGCTCCCGGCCGCCCTGTGGAGAGGAACTGCCGTGCTGATGGCCAATCCCGCAACGCTGCGGAATCTCGTCAAGCGCTACGAGACACTGCGAAGCTCCCATGCGCGGCTGGGCACTTCCGAGAGCAGCCGTCGACTCGAAGACGTCTCCTACACCCTCTGCGTCACCACCGGAACCAGGACCGTGCCCGACGCCCTGGCTGCCGCGGCGGCCCAGTTGCGCGCCGTCCCCTCGGCGGGATCGCTGGGCCCGGTGAAGGGTGCTGCCGAGGTACAGCTGACCGCCTGACTCCGCACAGTGCACACCAGGGATGACGCCGGTTCTTCCGAACCGGCGTCATTCGCTTGTGGACAGTCCCCGGGCGTGGAACCGCACGACACGCCGAATGGGCGGACGGTGCCGTCGAACGGGTGATACCCGCCGGTCGGACAACATGACTGTCAGCGGAGGCGGCTAGGCATGCAAGCATGAGATTTGAGCCCCGTCGAAACAAGACCGTTTCCCCGCGTACCCGCCGGCTCCGCGTGACCGGCGGCGCCCTGTGCGCCGCCGCTCTTGCCGCCACTCTCGTGACCGGTTGCGGTCAGGACAGCGGTGACAAGACCGCCGCGGAGACCTCGGAGGCTGCGAAGGTCCTTCCGAACCAGACGACCAGCCCTTCGGGCAGCCCTTCCGAGACGGCGCAGCTGACCGCGGAGCAGACCGAGCGCAAGGAACTGCTGTCGACCGTCAAGGTCACCGCCGACAAGGCTGTCACGACGGCCGTCGGTGAGGTGTCCGGTGGCAAGCTGACCGACCTGGACCTCGAGGGCCTCGACGACGAGGACGACGACGACGCGACCGGCAGCCCCAGCCCGACCGGCAGTGCCAGTCCGAGCCCCAAGGCCAGCGGCAGCCCGAGCGGGACCGGAAGTCCCAGCCCGAGCGGCAGCTCCGCCAGCCCGAAGTGGGTCGCGGAGGTTGTGGAGAAGGACGGCACCGCACACAACGTGACCATCGACGCGGTGTCCGGCAAGGTCCTCGACTTCTCACCGGATGCCGATCAGAGTGCTGCGGACAAGCAGGAGCTGGCCGCCCAGATCGCCAAGGCGACGCAGACGCCCCAGCAGGCCGCGAAGGTCGCCATGAGCAGGCAGAAGGGCTGGGTAACCTCGATGGCCCTCGACGAGAACGACAGCCAGGTTCTGGTCTGGAAGGTCGACGTCGTCTCCAAGGGATACAACAAGACCACCTTCGACGTGGACGCGGTGAAGGGCACGATCACGGACGAGCAGATCGACGAGGACTGATCACAGGACGAACGGGCTCATCGGTGGCGGACCGCAAGGCGGTGCGCCACCGATGCGCGTTCCCCGGGCGGTCCGCTCCCGGCCGGGCCCCTTGCGCCCGGGAGGAGCACCCTCCGGGACCGCCTGCCCCGCGTCTCAGGGCGCGATCCCCACGTTCCCCAGCCGGCTCCACCTCTTCTCCTGAGACCTCGTCATCGCGGGCCAGTGTGTGGCCCCCGCGCGAGGGTTCACCCGCGAGGCATAGGAGGCGGGACGATGGGCCGGCCGGAAGAAGCACCCGGTCCCGTAATCGGCGTCGAAGGCGGGGCAGGAGGACGCGACGGACGACGGGGTCGGCTTACGGCCCGTCCGTACCCACCCGGACAGCGCCGAGACCGCGGCGGCGTACTCCGCCGTGCTGAGACCGCTGTGCTCGCGCTCCTGTGTGAAGGTCTGCACGAGGTGACGGTCGCGGTGGGCGCCCTCCAGACTGTCGCGGTACGCCGCCTCGTGCTCGGCGAAGGCTGTGGGGTCGTCGATGGCGTGCATGGTCAGCACCGGGACGGACACCGCTCCGGTCACATCACTGTCGTACGACAGGTCGCGCCGCGCCGAGGCATCGGCGGAGAACCGCTCGACCCCGGCGTTCAGTGCCGCGTCGTCGTGCGAGCCGCTGTAGCGCACGTGCTGGTTGCTGAAGGGGCTGCGCAGGCCGAGTCGCCGGACGATGTCGCGGAAGGTGAACGTCGCGAAGGAGAGGTGCGACTCGAGGGTGCGTTCGGGGATCTTCGTGACCGCGAGGATGTCGTCCAGGTTCCGCTGCTGGAGGGCCGTCCGGTCCGCGGGCTGTGAGGCGTAGCCCGTGCACTCCTGGAGCCTGGCTCGCAACCCCGCCCCGGTCATGGCCGAATCCTCGCGGAGACCCATCCACAGGGGGTACGACGGTTCGGACGGGCGTGGGTGGTTCCGGCAGTAGTACTGGTAGACGACACGGAGGTCCACCCGGTAGTCGTAGCCGCGGGAGCCGCCCGCGAGGACACCGTTCGTGAGCAGCGCGCCGTCGTAGGGCGAGCCGGCGCCGCCGTACATCTCGACGGTCTTCGCGGCCACGTTCCCGCCCCAGGACTGCCCGTGGATCAGCGTGGTGCCAGGACGCCCGAACCTCTCCGTGAACAGCCGGCGCAGATTCTCCGTGTCCGCGGCCGCCATCCTCGTCCCGTATCCGCCTCGACGGTAGGCCGAACCCGCCCAGGCATAGCCCTCGTCGACCATGACCGACCAGCGCTCCAGATCGTCGCCGCTGCGCTGCGGGTCCGACTCCTCGCCCAGGTCGGGTCCGCCGTGGGCATGCATGACCAGCGTTCCGTTCCATGTGTGGGGGATGGCGACGGTGTAGTGGGCGCCGTGGGAATCCTGGCCGGCGTAGCACGTGGCCTTCGCCGCCAGGGCCGCCGGGCAGGCGACCGTGCCGGGCGCCGCGACCGCAGGCCGGGCCGGGCCGATGACGCCCGCGGCGAGAATCCCCGCGACACAGCCTGCCGTCACCGTGGACAGCCTCCGGCGTGAACGCGGCTTCATGAGAAAGGCGAACACGGTACTGCCTCCTGGCTTCTCGCTCCGGTGCATGCCGGCCGATGCTAGCCATGCCCGGGACATCCGCCAGGGGTCCCGTGATTGCGTTCATATCGTTTACCGGCGGACGCCCGGGCGCGTACTTCGGTACGAACGGTGACCTCGGCCCTTCGCGCGCGTTGTGCAGGGCGTGCCCACCTCTTTCTCCAGCTCGCCCGCCGCTCCGACCGCGCCGGTGGCGAAGCCGAAGCCCTTCCTGCTGACGCCCCGCCAGGGAGAGGCCGCCCGCGCGCTCATGGCCTATGTGGGCTCGTTGCCGCTGAAGGGAGCCGATGCACAACTTCTCGCGGTCGTCGTCTCCATCCGGGCGGCCCGGCGAGGAATCGGCAACCTCACCGGGCAGGACCTGCGCGCGCTGCGGCTGGCCGACCCCGAGGGTGCCGTCACCTCGTTCGCCGCACTGGGCTGGCAGGGCCAGGAGGCCCTGCTCGGAGAGGACATGGTGACCCCCGTGGCCGTCACCGTGCCGGACCTCGCCGACCGGCCGGATCCCCGGCTGCCCTTCGGCAAGGTGATGCGGTCCAGGGTGTCGGGCTGGACGGTCCGGACCATGGCGGCCAAGCCGGTCAAGAAGACCTCGAGCGCCGGGCGACTGGCCGCACTGTTCCTGGCCGCCCACGGCCCGGCCGACGAGCACGGCACGCTGCCTGCCCACCTGCCCGACGACTGCCGGGCCGCCCTGCCCGAACTGCTCGCCAAGGGGTTCCTGTGCGAGTTGGACGGTGAGCGGTATCTGCTCTCCGAAGCCGTCCGTCACCTGTCGGGAACGCGGCCGCCGTCCGACACCCCGCCCAGGACCCGCGACGAGCCGGAGACGGAGCGGCTGAGCTGGGACGCGTGGAAGGACCGGGCGAGCGTGGCTCTGCGGCGGCACGTCGAAGCCGTTGAGCGCTGCCCCGAGTGCTCCCTGACCACGGAAAGGGTCTCGGAGGCCTTCATGCGCACGGCGGTTCCTGCCCAGTTCGAGGAGAAGGTACGCGCGGCCTACACCGCCTGGGAGGCCAAGTACCCCGCCCAGGGACCCGCCGCCGCCGAATTCGCCGCCGCCTTCCGCGCCGCGCACGGTCACGGACCCTCCGTCAAACAGCTCTGCAAGGCGATGGGCTGGGGGAAGATGTCACGGGAGCTACGCATCCACGTCATCCGCCGGTTGATCGCCGACGGTTGGCTGATGAACACCGATCCGGTGCCGTGGACCCTGCGCCCGGGCAAGACCGCCCTGGCCCGCACCTCAGGGGCGACGACGGCCTCGGGGCAACGCACGCGCTGAGGCGTGGCCCTTCGACGTATGACCCGGTGAACCCCCAGGGTTCAACGCGCTTGTGATGGGCATGTCAGGCGTAGCGCGCGTGCCCCCCACATTCACGCGCCGACCGGGAGGACGCAGTGAGAAGCAGCGCACCGATCCACAAGGCAGCACTGGTCCTGGCCAGTGCCGTCGCTCTGGTCATCACTTCCGCGAGCAGCGCGCTCGCCGCCCCGCCGGCCGCGCTGGCGGCGAACGCGGACGCGATGGAGCAGGCATTCCAGCCGGCGTACGACTACGACACCGACGGCTGTTACCCCACACCGGCGATCGGACCCGACGGGACGATCGCCCCCGGCCTCAACACCACCGGGGCCGTCAACGGCAGTTGCCGTGACGCCGTGGACCTGGACAACACCAACGGTTACGCGCGTTCCAAGTGCAACAACGGGTGGTGCGCCGTCATGTACGGGCTCTACTTCGAGAAGGACCAGGCCGTGGCCGGCAGCGGGCTCGGCGGGCACCGGCACGACTGGGAGCACGTCGTGGTGTGGGTCCAGAACAACGAGGCCCGTTACGTGTCCACCTCTGCCCACGGCGACTTCGACGTCTACGCCAATGACCGGATCAGGTGGGACGGAACCCACCCCAAGATCGTCTATCACAAGGACGGCGTGAGCACCCACTGCTTCCGCCCCGCGAATTCCGGCGACGAGCCGCCGGAGAACCACTACGGCGGGTGGCGGTTCCCGGCTCTCGTCGGCTGGAACGGCTACCCGGCCGGCCTGCGGGACAAGCTGGTCCAGGCGGACTTCGGGAGCGCGGTCTTCGGCCTCAAGGACGGGAATTTCGCCGCCCACCTGCGGAAGGCCCTCCCTGCCGGTATCCCCTTCGACCCTGACGCCTGACGTACGAGGAGCGGGCGACGTCGCCCACCCGTCCCGGTGCGGGGCGGGTGGGCGTGGCTCACACCGGCGAACGTCAGCGGGCCGAGAGCTCGGAGGGTGCCTCCTGGACCACCCACCCGTTGCCGTCCGGATCGGCGAAGGACATGAACGAGTTCCAGGTGTCCCCCTTGCCTTCCTCCCAGCCCGTCGCGCCGACGTGCCGGATGGGGGAGACGTCCACGCCGCGGCCCACCAACTCCTCGCGTGCCGCCTCGATGTCCGTCACGCAGACCTGGAGACCGTGCAGCGTGCCGGGAGCCATCACCTTCTCCCCGGGGAAGGCGGGCATCCCCTTGAGCATGGCGATCGAACACCGCGACCCCGGTGGCGTCATCTGGATGATGCGCATACCGGGGGCGACCTCGTCGTCCAGATCCAGCGTGAAGCCCGCCTTCTCCGAGTAGAACGCTTTCGCCCGGTCCATGTCGGTGACGGGGATCGGGACGACCTCGAGTGTCCAGTTCATGGAGCCTCCTCAGCAGAGCCGGTGCGCCTGGAGGTCCACCGTCACCCACGAGGGAGCCGCATCGCACGCCGAAACGCCAGCAAGGCCTGTACTTCGACCATTTACTCCGCCGGGAGCCCGGGCCTCGGTGCCGGGGCGCCCCGGCCTTCGGCCCGGGCCCTGGACGACCCGGACGGGAGACCTCAGGTCGCAGCCTGGGAGCTGTCCCGGAAGCCGCCCCATCCGTGCCAGCGGTCGATCTCGATCCAGGCGTTGACCCGGGCACGCTCACGGTCCGCGTACGGCTGGCCGAGGTACTGCTGGGACAGCCGGTCGATGCCGGCCAGACCCTCGTCGTCGCTCATCTCGACGACGCGCCCGATCAGGGTCACATGGGTGTACCAGTCGGAGTCGTCGAGCACCGTCAGGGTGACACGCGGATCCCGACGTACGTGCTCCAGGCGCTTGCGCCCCTCGTCCATGTTGACCAGCACCCGGCCGTCATCCCAGAGGTACCAGGTGGCTGTGGACACCGGCTGTCCGTCCGAGCGAAGGGTGGCGATCACAGCCGGGTTGGGCTTGCGGAGCATCGCCACCGCGGCCTCGGGGAGCGGAGGTTTCGACATGTTCTCTCCTCTGTCTCGTGGTGCGCCCTCCCCGTGACGGTGGACCACACCGGATGATTCGGAAGGCGCGCCTCCACGCTGCCACACGACGCGAGCGGCGGCCGGTACCGCCCCCACGCTGCGCGCCCGCGCCGGGAAGCCCGCGCAGCTTCCGGGCCGCGGCTCCGCGACCGCCCAATGTGAGCGGCGCATTGCGGTCGCGTGGCAGCCCGCAGGGAAACGTCGACACCACGGATGAGCGGCGGCACTGTGGATCTTCGTAGACAGCGCTTTCCATCTTCGGAGGACCCCACCATGCTCCCCGTCCGCTCCGGGCGCCGCAGAATCGCGGCGGCGAGTGCCGTGGCCGCTCTCGCAGGCCTGCTCGCCGCCCCCGCCGCACACGCGGCATCCGACACTGCCCGGCCCGTCGACGAGCGGCCCCGACGGATCCTGGAGAAACTCGACCGGGGCCTCGTCGCCGTCCCCTCGGGCCGCGGAACCTTCCTCAGCTGGCGACTGCTCGGCACCGAGTACGGCTCGGACATCGCCTTCAACGTCTACCGGGGCGGCAAGCGCCTCAATCACCGGCCGGTCACCTCGTCGACCACGTACCAGGACGACAGTCGGGGGCACGGCGCCTACACCGTGCGTGCGGTCGTGGACGGCCGAGAGAAGAAGCCGAGCGACGGTGCGCTGGACTTCGGGCAGGGGTACGCCGAGATACCCCTGGCCGACGCCGCCGGATACACCGTGCAGCACGCCTGGCCCGGCGACCTCGACGGTGACGGCGGCTACGAGCTCGTGGTCAGCAGGTTGTCCGGCACCAGGGACCAGCCGGACCTCCTGGAGGCCTACACCCTCACCGGTGAGCGTCTGTGGCGCATCGACCAGGGCCCCGGATCGTACAACCAGGTCTCCGGGAACGGCGCCAACGACCCCGCCCCGGCGGCGGTCAGCGGATCCACCGCCATCGGCGGATTCCGCAACGACGACAACGTCACCGTCTATGACCTGGACAGCGACGGCCGGGCCGAGGTGCTCGTCCACACCGCGGACGGCACCACGTTCGCCGACGGGGGCAGCGTCGAAGCGGAATCGCCGGCCGACCAGTTCGTCTCCGTCGTCGACGGCGCGACCGGCACCGAACGCACACGGCAGCCGGTGCCCGACGACTTCACCGCCGACGGCCCCTCCGGCGGCCAGTTCGGCATCGCCTACCTCGACGGGGTCCACCCGAGCCCGGTGTCCAAACTCGTCACCCGCGTGGGCGCAAAGCGAGGAGCCTTCCGGACCCTGATCCAGACCTGGGACTTCGACGGCCGTGAGCTGAAGCGGAAGTGGAAGTACGTCGTACCGACCGACAGCGGGGCCACGAGTTTCCACCAGATCCGGACCGTCGACGTCGACCAGGACGGCAAGGACGACATCGCCGACGGCAACTACGTCGTCAACAGCGACGGCACCCTGCGGTACGTCGTCGACGGCGCCGGCCACGGCGACCGCTTCCACATCGCGGACCTGGACCCGGCCAGGCCGGGGCTGGAAGGGTTCGCGATCCAGCAGTCGGAACTCGGCGTCGTGTCCCGCTTCCCCTGGTACTACTACGACGCCGACACCGGCGAACGCCTGGTGACGGGGGAGCACCCCGCCGATCCGGCGAGCGAGGCAGACCTCGACGTCGGACGGGGCACCGCGGCCGACATCGACCCGCGCCACCCGGGGCTCGAGTACTGGACCTCCACCGCCGATGTGACCGCGCCGGGCGCGGGCGTCCGCAACGTCCGGGACGGCAAGGTCTCAGGCACCACGCCCAGCGTCAACTTCCGGATCTGGTGGGACGGGGACAAGGGAGCCGAGCTGCTCGACGGCACGCACGTCGAGAAGTGGGACCCCGCACGGGAGACCGCCGACCGCGTGTTCGACCCCGCGGGTGTCGTCCCGGGAGCTCGCAACGCCACCCCGTTCTACGGGGACGTTCTGGGCGACTGGCGCGAGGAGATCCTCGCGGAGTCCGACGACCACACGGCCCTGCGCCTCTACACCACGACCGAGCCGACCTCCACCCGCCTCTACACCCTGGCCCACAACCCCGCCCACCGCCTCGGCTGGACCGTACGCGGCTATCTCCAGTCCACGTTCACGGATTACCACCTCGGCTACGGCTCCAAGAACCCGCCCCGGCCGGCGATCCGGACGGACACAGGCCAGGACCGAGCCTGGACCCCGATCGCACGGGACACCTTCCGCTCGGGCACCGGCCGGTGGACCTCCGAGCTCCAGGAGGGCGGGAGCGTGACAGCCGCGGACGGTGTGCTCGACATCGACGTGCCCAGTGGGGCGACGGTCTGGTTCGACCGCAGGCTCAGCGGCCCGTACGAGATCGAGTACACGGCCACCGCGGTGTCCGAAGGCGGCGCCAACGACAGGGTGTCCGACCTCAACAACTTCTGGAACGCCACGGACGTCCGCTCACCACGCGACCTCTTCGCCACCGCACGCGGCGGCGCCCTGGCGGAGTACGACCACCTGAAGACCTACTACGTCGGCTACGGGGCGAACTCCAACACCACGACCCGGCTGCGCCGATACGTCGGTGAGGCGGGCAACCGTCCCCTCCTGCTCGACTACACGGCCCCCCTGCTGACGGCCAACGAGCCCAACCGGGTCCGGATCGTCTCGGACGGCTCGACAGTGCAGTGGTGGAACAACGGTCGCCTCGTGTTCGACCACCAGGACCCGGAGCCGTACACCAGCGGTCACTTCGCGTTCCGGACGGTCACCAGCCACTTCAGGATCAGCGACTTCACGGTCTGGCGCCCGCCCACACGCAGGTGACGAGCCGCCGTGCGCCGGCTCGCCGAGGAGGATTGTCGGTGGTGGCTGTGATGCTGGAGCCATGGACGAACTGATGAGACGCCGCGTCTACGGCGCCGACCACGAGGACCCGGACCCGGGGCCGCGGCCAGGGCACGTCTACGTGGAGCTGGTGGGCGGCCCGCTGGACGGCCTGCTCCTGGACGTGACCGGCTGGCCCGAGGAGCGCCTCGCCGTCGGCGCCGCACTGGGCACCGAGCTCGGGAAGTTCGGTGCGGGAGGACGTGCCGTGTACGGGCCCGTCACCGGCGATCCGAGGCGCTGGGCCTGGGAGGCGGACAGCCCCTGAGCCGTCCGCCTCCCACTGCGCGGGCCCGTCACCGCGGCCGGGGTCCGGCCGGCGGCACGGTCCCCGCGTCGGAGTGGAACCCCGAACGATCGGCGGAACCCCGCGCCACGTTCCGTGTCGGGGACCTCGACTCCCGCTTCCCGGGCCTGCTGGGCCTTGTCTAGGCATGGGTGCCGGACGCACCCTGACCATGACGGTCGTTGAGGGTCCGCATGGCCAGTGCGCTCGTTATCATCGGCATATGAGCGCTGAGCCCTCGCACCCCGTCCCCCTGCGCGCTTCCGACGCGGACCGCGAAGCCGTGGTGGCGGAGCTGCAGGAAGCGGCGGCCGACGGCCGCATCGACCTCGACGAGCTGGGCGCGCGGCTGGAAGTGGCCCTGGCCGCCAGGACGCACGACGAACTGGCGCCGCTCACCGCCGATCTGCTGCGCACCATGCCGCCGGCTCAGCCGCTGCTGCTCAAAGGCGGCGTGGCCGGCGCGGTGCGGGAGGGGGTCTGGCGGGTACCCGAGCAGATCAAGGCGTACGGCGGCCTGGGCAGCGTCAAGATCGACTTCACGCGTGTCGAGTGCCGTCTGCGTGTGGTCGAGATCGAGGTGGACGGGCAGGCCGGTGGTGTCGAGATCGTCATCCCTGACGGCTGGGTGGTCGAGGAGGGGGAGTTGGACCCCGGCCTGGCCGGCCTGCGGAACAGGACGACGGCCGAGAAGCTCCCGGGCTCACCCCTGATCCGCCTGACCGGTAGTTGCGGGATGGGCGGAGTGACTGTCCGTCACCCCAAGCGCGGTGAACGCCGCAAGCTGCTGCGGGAGATTCGCTGATCAGGGGCCTTGGGGCGGCACCGGCCGGCGTGGCCCTCCGTGCGCCCTCAGCCGGTGGTCGCTGTTCCCTGAAGCTGTTCCCGGTAGGCGCGTGCCGTGGAGATGAGCCCGTCGAGCGCGTCCCGGGTGGCCGCGAGGTCGGCGATGTGCCGGGTGAGTCTGTCTCGTTCGAGCGCCATCCGATCGAGCGCGGAGTCGGAGTTGTCCTGGCTCGGCGAGTCGACGCAGGGGAGCAGCTCGGCGATGGTGCGGCTGGAGAGGCCTGCCGCGTACATCCGCTGGATGAATTCGACCCGCTCGGGCTGGTCGTCCGTGTAGTGCCGTTGTCCGCTGCTGCTGCGGACGCTGGCGAGCAGTCCTTGCTCCTCGTAGTAGCGCAGGGACCGGACGCTCGCTCCGGTCCGTGACGCGAGTTCCCCGATCCGCATGAGACCCCCTGTGATCTGTGGTGTGCGTCACAGGCCTTGCCTCTGACATTGATGTGAGGTTTTAGCGTAATCGATGTGCCCGGCAGCCGGGCGCGGAGTATCGACGCAGGGGAGTTCTCGACATGACCAGCCTCTTCCACAGCTACCAGCTCGGTGATCTGACGCTGCCCAACCGGATGGTGATGGCCCCGATGTCGCGGGTCCAGGCTGCCGCGGGTGGTCTCGCGACCTCCTCCATGGCCGCCTATTACGCCCAGCGGGCGACGGCCGGACTCATCGTGAGCGAGGGGGTGCAGCCGAGCCTTATCGGTCAGTCCAATCCCGGCACGCCGGGACTGCACACCGATGAGCAGGTGGCCGCATGGCGTCCGGTGACGTCCGCGGTGCATGCGAACGGCGGCCGTATCTTCGCGCAGATCATGCACGGCGGCCGGGTGTCGCACCCGGACACCACCGGTATGCAGCCGGTCGGACCCTCCGCGGTCCCCGCCGTGGGTGACGTGTTCACCCCCACGGGCCCCCAGCCCGCCCCGCTCCCGCGTGAACTGGAGACCGCCGAGGTGGGGGAGCACGCCCTGGCGTATGCGAGCGCCGCCCGCCGTGCGATCGACGCGGGCTTCGACGGTGTGGAACTGCACGGTGCCAACGGCTACTTGATCTCCCAGTTCCTCTCGTCGAACGCCAACCTGCGTACGGACACCTACGGCGGTTCGGTGGCCAATCGGATCCGGTTCGCCGTCGAGGCGGTCTCCGCGACGGTGCAGGCGGTCGGGGGCGCGAGGACCGGCATACGCCTGTCCCCGGGCGGCGGCTTCTGGGGCGTCGAGGAGACCGACGCCCTTGAGCTCAACAAGGCGCTGCTTGCCGAGCTGGCGCGGCTGGACCTCGCGTACGTACATCTCGAGGCCACGGTGGACGAAGAAGTGCTGCTGGACCTGAGGCGTGCATGGCCGGGGACCCTGATCATGAATCCTGTGTTCCCGATGGGGCCCAAGCAGACCGGCAGGGCCGAAGCGGACCACTGGCTCGAGCTCGGGGCGGACCTGATCGGCTTCGGCCGCGCGTTCATCGCCAACCCCGACCTCGTGGAGCGGCTGCGTTCCCGGCTGCCGATCGCTCCCGTCGACGAGACCACGTACTACCAGGGCGGCGACGACGGTTACCTGACCTACCCGGCCTACCAGTACACGGCTTGATGCCGCTTACGGGCTGACGGCTTCGACGCGCACCGCCACGTGTCGTTCCGGGGCGGCCGGGCCGGCTCGGCCTTTCAGGAGATGGCCAGGGCCGGGCTGACCACGTAATGCTCCTCGACGGTTCCGTGCGGGAAGGCGTCGGCCAGGATCTTCCGCTCCTCGGCCCAAGTCGCGGACCGAGGACAGTGATCCTCAGCCCCGCCGGCCGCTCTCTCCGGAACAGCAGGTCTGGGCCTCGGCCTACTTCGACTCGACCCGTCCGAACGCGCGGGAACCGGTCGTCAGTGCGTCACACGCCGCCTGCCACGCCGGGTCCCCGGCGTAGAGCCGGGTGCGGAGGTAGGCCCAGGTGAGCCGCTGGACCGCGGCCACCCGCTCGGGGTTCTCGTCCGTGGTCTCGGCGACGTCATATCCGGAGACCCCGCCGAGCCCGTGCTCCGCGTCGAACAGGGTGAGCAGTGTCTTGGAGCCCGAGGAGAGGACGTACGCATCCGTGTGCCATTCCGGGCCCCGGACCGTCAGATGGGGCGAAGCGTCCTTCTCGCCGACGACCACGAGCGTGGGTGTCGTCATCGTGGAGAAGTCCGTGGTCGAGGCGAAGGGGAGATTCTCGGCCGCGTAATCGGTGAGGGCGTCCCCACCCCTGCCGGGTGCCGCCAGCAGTACGCCCGCCTTGATCCGGGGATCGGCCAGAGCAACTTCCGCTCCGTCGTCGGGATCGGTGATCCGGGCTCCCAGCAGCACACTCGCGGTGTGCCCGCCCATCGAGTGCCCGGCCGCGGCGACCCTGGTCCGGTCCAGTCGCCCGAGGAGCTGCGGGACGGCGGCCTCGATCGCGTCGAGCTGGTCGAGGACGCTGCTCATGTCCTCGGCCCGCGAACGCCAGTACAGGGGCGCGCCGGGGGTGTCGGGATCGAGGTTCAGTGTCCTCGAGCTCAGATGAGTCGGCTGGATCACGGCGAACCCGTGTGACGCCCAGAAGTTCACAAGAGGGGCGTAACCATTCAGTGAGGAGAGGTGGTTCGAGGGGCCCTGCCCGTGCGAGAGGAGGGTGACCGGCAGGGCGCTCCCGCTCATGGGTGCGGAGACCCGCACCTCCAGATCCACAGCGCGTCCCGGAGCCGACAGCACCACCGGACTGACCGACAGGACGGGGGCGGGGGAGCCGAAAGCATCCGCCGCGTGGGTCGATTCACTCATGTGCATGTCCATTCAAAATCGATGCAATGGCCTCCGCCGCAGGTCCGGTCCGCCGGGCGTGGGCGGGCAGAGGCATCCGGTCGCAGCTCCACTGAAACCGGACCGCTGTTCCGATTAGAATACGGAGCAGCGTTCCGCTTTGTCAACGACGGTCCGGGGAGAGCGTGGTGGTGCTGCGGCCGACGGCGGCTGCCGCGATTCCCGGGCCACATGTCCTTCGACGTGGGTGAGAACTGGGCGGCGCACGGTGGCGCCGACACGCACGACGTGGTTGATCGAACCGCCGGGCAGGGCGACTCGGCCCCGGCATCGTGCACGATGCCACCTCGGCGCCTCGACGGAAACGCGGCCTCCGGCCGGCGTGATCCAAGCATGCGGGGGCACACGTGTTCCAACAACAGAAGGAGCAACGTCATGCTGGGTATAGCCGCGGCAGTACTGTTCTTCATCGCCTTTCTGATCAACGCCGCCGACATAGCGACGAATGACATCTTCGCCTCGACGAATGTCATGCTCATCGGCCTCCTCCTGCTGGCTCTGCACGTCGCAGGCATCGGTAACGGGCGGCGCGCCGGCCGGCGATGACCGTCGCCCCGGGTGCTCGCCCGCCCGGGGCGGCGCACGCGGGGGCCGGGCGCCGGGGACAATGCCCCCATGCGTATCCGCCCCGTGAACGTCGAAGAGCTTCCGCTGCTCCAGGGCATCGAGCGAGCCGCCGGACAGTGCTTCCGTGACATCGGCATGCCCGAGATCGCCGAGGACGAGCCACTCCCGGTCGGTGAACTGGCGCGCTACCTGAGGGACGGGACGGCCTGGGTCGCCGTCGATCCGGCGGACGCTCCAGTGGCCTACCTCATCGCTGAACACGTGGACGGGAACCTCCACGTCGAGCAGGTGTCCGTCCACCCGGATCAGGCACGTCGCGCTGTCGGACGCGGGTTGCTGGACCATCTCGCCGGTCACGCGGCGGCCTGCGGCGCGCCGGCCCTCACCCTGACCACGTTCGCCGATGTCCCCTGGAACGCTCCCTATTACGCGCGCTGCGGCTTCCACCCGCTCGACGACAGCGAGATCGGCCCCGGCCTGCGGGAAATCCGCAGGCAGGAAGCCGCTCACGGCCTGGACCGATGGCCAAGGGTCTGCATGCGCAGAGACCTGTGAGGCGGTGCGCCCGGAACTGCGCGGGGGCGCCCCGTCGTACGACGGATACCAGGTCCACGGGCCCGCAGGCTCGGCCGAGCAGCAGTGCGCACGGCTTCGCGCACCTTCAGGTTTCAGCACCTGTTCGGGATTCCGGGAGGTGTCCGGTGTGTTGTGTGGGGCACGTCAGGAGCATTCACCGTTCGCAGGCCGTCCTGATCGAGGACACCGAACGGGAGCGAGGCGTCCGCTACAGTGCTCCGTGGGCCGTGACTGGCGCTGAGGTGGAGCACCACCGGGGAGCGGTCCGACGGGAAGTCGATGCCGTGCGCCTGGGCGATTGGTCAGCAACGCCTGGAGGGCAACGATGACTCCGACTCAGTCGGCCCAGCTCATGGATGGCACCAGCCTCGCCGCACGCGTCGTCGAAGAGGCCGCTGCCAAGGCGGCCGAGATCGCAGGGCGCACGGGAACCAGCCCCTGTCTGGCGACGGTGCTGGTCGGGGAGGACCCCGCCTCGGTCACGTATGTCCGCATGAAACGAGCCCGCTGCGCCAAGGCCGGCATCCGGTCCCGGCTCATCGGACTGCCGGCCGGGACCACGACCGCCGCACTGGTCGACGTCCTCACGTCCCTTTCGGAGGATCCGGAAATCCACGGCATCCTGCTCCAGCATCCTTGCGGCCCGCACATCGACGAGCGAACGGCGTTCGAGGCCATCGCCCCGGAGAAGGATGTCGACGGGGTCACCATGGATTCCTTCGCCTCGATGAGCTTCGCTCTGCCAGGATTCGTGTCCTGCACTCCCGGCGGGATCATGCGGTTGCTGGAGGCGTACGACGTCGAGCTCGCGGGCAAGCACGCTGTCGTGGTCGGGCGCAGTGCGATTCTCGGTAAACCGGTCGGGATGCTGCTCCTCGCGAAGGACGCAACGGTGACGTACTGCCACTCCCGCACAGCGGACCTGTCAGCGATCGTCCGGGAAGCGGACATCGTGGTGGCGGCCGTGGGACGCCCCAGGCTGATCCGGGGTGAAGACATCAAGCCCGGCGCCGTGGTGATCGACGCGGGCTACAACGCGGGCAACGTCGGCGACGTGGAGTACGACACCGCTCGCACCCGAGCCGGTCTGATCACTCCGGTGCCCGGCGGCGTGGGCCCGATGACCATCGCGGTCCTGCTCGCGCAGACCGTGGCGGCGGCGGCGAATCAACTAGGAGTCCAGGGGCTCTGAAGGCCGGGGAGCGGACCGCTACAACTCGTCGCCGAACGCCTCTGCCAGTTCACGCCATTCGGCCCGCGGCAGGCCGCTGCCGCCCTCCTCGGCGGTGAGGATCTGGAGTGCCACGTGGTCGGCGCCGGCGTCGAGGTACTCCTGGGTCCGGGCCTTCACCCTCTCGGCGTCACCCAGGGCGAAGAGCGCGTCCAGGAGACGGACGCTGCCGCCGCCGTCGAAGTCGCTCTCCGCGAACCCCAGGCGAAGCAGGTTGTCCGTGTAGTTGGGCAACTGGAGGTACCTCGCCAGCATGTTGCGCGCTGTGGTGTGGGCCCGGTCCGTGTCGGTGTCGAGGACCACCGAGAGTTCCGGGGCGAGCAACGCGTCGGGGCCGAGCGCCGCACGCGCCTCCGCGGTGTGTTCCGCTGTGACGAGATAGGGGTGCGCCCCCAGCGCCCGGTCGGTGGCCAGCTTCAGCATCTTCGGGCCGAGCGCGGCGAGCACCCGGCGTCCCTGGTCCACCGGAGGGTTCGCGGCGTCGAGCGCGTCGAGATAGGCGACCATCTCGCTGTACGGCTTCTTGTACTGCGGCACCATCGGGCCGTGGCTGACGCCCAGGCCGAGCACGAACCGTCCGCGCGTGCTCGCGTCGATCTCGGCGACCCGCGCCGCCACCTCCTCGGCGGAGTGATCCCAGATGCTCAGGATGCCGGTGGCCACGGTGACTGTGCGGGTGGCGGCGACGACAGCCGCGGCGTCGTCGACCGAGGGACTGCCCCCGATCCAGAGAGTGCCGTACTTCAGCTCTTCGAGCTCGGCGGCCGCTTCCGCGATCGCGTCCCTGCCCGCGTCGTCCGTGCGTGACGCGTGCAGCGCACCGCTCCAGATGCCGACCCGTCCGAATGTCTCACGCGTCTCAGAAGTCATGGTGATGTCAACAGCCACCTGAACCCGCTATTCCCCGCCGGCCAGGAATTCACTCGAACGGGGGGCAGGGTGGGGTGGCGTCGTGGAGGGCCCAGGGCTTCCTCGGGAGCGACCGTTACGCGTACGTTCATCATGTCCTTGCTGTGGGGCCTCGTGCGGGCCGAATCCCCAGGATTGGCTTCGCGGCGTCCAGTTCGACGCAACAGACGAGGCATACATGTCCCTGAGGCACGCAGTCGCCGGCCTGGCCCTTCTGCCCGCGCTCACTGTCCCAACGACCGCGCAGGCGGCCACGGCTCCCCACGAGCACGAACCGGTTCGCAGGGCGGCCTTCGACCTGCAGGCCCACCGCGGAGGCCTCGGACTGACCACGGAGGCGTCCCTCGAGGGCTTCGCCAAAGCGATACGCATGGGCGTCAGCACTCTGGAGCTGGACACCCAGGTCACCAAGGACCGGAAGGTGGTGGTGACTCACGACCGTCAGGTCAGTGCCCACAAGTGCGAGGACACCGGCCCGCTCACACCCGGCGACCTGATGTACCCGTATGTCGGCAAGTACATCAAGGACCTGACACTCGCACAGATCAAGAGCATGGACTGCGGCTTCCGGCAGCTGCCCGGTTTTCCTGAGCAGGAACAGATCAAGGGCCACCGCATGGTCGAACTGAAGGATGTCCTCGGCCTGGTGAAGAGCTACGGCGCCAAGCGGATCAAGCTGAACATCGAGACGAAGGTGGAGGCCGGGGCGCCGGAACAGACCGCTCCGCGCAAGCTGTTCGTGCGCCGCGTCCACGAGGAGATCCGCCGGTCGGGCATCGGCAAGCAGGTGTCCGTCCAGTCCTTCGACTGGGGGGCGCTCAAGGAGATGCACGAGCTCGCGCCCGCCTACCCCCTGGTGGCACTGACGAACTACGACTTCCTCGAAGTGGGGAAGCCCGGCGCTTCCCCCTGGCTCGGCGGCATCGACGCCGATGACTACGACGGTGACTTCGTGAGGGCAGCGGCGTCGGTTCCCGGGGTGACCGCGCTGTCCCCGAACTACGGATTCCCGCAGAACGGAACCGTCGCGGACCCCGGCTTCCGGTTCTACCCCGACAGGAAGATGATCCGGGACGCGCACCGGCGCGGACTGGAGGTCATCCCCTGGACCTGTGACGACCCGGCCACCGTCGAGGCGCTCATGGACATGGGCATCGACGGAATCATCACCGACTACCCCGACCGCGTACGGGACATCATGGCCGCTCGTGGCATGCCTCTGCCCAGGGCCTACCCGGCGCCGCGTCACTGACGACGCCGGGCGGAGACGGATCCGCTACGTGCCCGGCCGGCCGCTCGTGTTCCCGTTCCGCAGCACTCCCGCGAGGAGGAGAGCGAGCAGCCCGGCGAGTGGCACCACCAGGAGGCCCACCCGGAGACTCGTGGCGTCGGTGACCAGCCCGACGATCGGGGGCGAGGCCAGGAAGCCCAGGCGCATGAGCCAGGAGACGATGGCCAGTCCCGAGCCGGGCTTGAGGCCGGGCAGTTCATCGGCTTCGTGCATGGCCGCGGGCACGAGTGTCGCCACGCCGAACCCGGCCGCGGCGAAACCAAGGATCGTGCCGGGTACCGAGGGCACCGCCAGCGCGAGGCCCATGCCGGCTGCCGTGATCAGGCCGCCTGCCCGTGCCACGGTGCGCTGGCCGAACCGGTCGACGAGCCGGTCGCCGATGATGCGGCCGATGAACTGGGCTCCCACCAGGGCGATGTAGCCGAAGGCCGCCAGAGTGACCGACGCGTGCAGTGATCCGGACAGGTAGAGCGTCGCCCAGGAACTGCCCGCGTCCTCGACGAGGGTCCCGGCCGTGGCGATGAGGACGAGGGCAGCCAGCACGTAGACGGTGCGCCGCCGTGCCGCGGTCTCATGGCCCGCGGCGCGGTCCACGCGGCCGTCGGATTCGGGTGCGGTGGCCGGCTCGCTCTCGGGGCCGGACAGGCAGTACCGCAGAGCCACGCACGCCGCGACCGCGAACACCACGGCAGAGATCGTCAGGTGCTGGCCCCTCGAGAGACCGAGCGCGATCGCGGCGGCGGCCATGGACCCCCCGGCGACGGCGCCGATCGACCAGATCGCGTGGAAGGAATTGATGATGGAGCGTCCGTAGCGGCGCTGCACCCGCAGTCCATGGGCGTTCTGCGCGACATCGGTGACGGCGTCCATCGCGCCGGCCAGGAACAGCGCTCCCGCGAGGAGTGCGACCGAGTCGGCCAGGCCCGCGGCGAGAATGCCCGCGCCGGTCAGCAGAGTGCCCAGCACCGCCGCCCGCGCCGAACCAAGTCTCCGGATGGCGGCGCCCGCCGCGAGACCGGCGGCGATGGCCCCCGCCGGGAAGGCCGCGACGGCCAGCCCGTAAACGGCGTTGCTCATGCCCAGATCGGCTTTGATCTGCGGATATCTCGGCAGCAGGTTGGCGAAGAGGGCCCCGTTGGTGAAGAACAGCACGGCAACGGCTACCCGGGCCTGCCGCTCGGCCAGGGCAGGCCGGCTCGGCGCGTCAACAGTCATACGGAGACCATATAGTCCGAGCGTACGAACGTACACTCCCGATCCTGTGTGGTGCACGCTTCTTCTGGACCGGGCCGGACGTGCCTTCTGGATCAGGCCGGACGTAACGGCGTGAGGCATCTGTTCCCCGCGGCGACGGCCTGGAGTCAGGGTGGGGACGAGGCGGCCGGGAGGCGGAGCGGTGCGCGCCTCCCCGGCCGCCGCTTCGTCGACAACGCCGCAGGTGTGTGCGTGCCGGACCCCGCGGGCCCGGCATGTTCCGAGCTGGAGCGGCCGGACCCGGGACAGGCGGTCAACGGCCTGGGGCCGGGCCGGGACGCATGGGTCCTCAGCCCTTGCGCCGCGGCTACTCGGCCGCGGTACCGGCGCCGCCGACGCTCGCGGCGGAGACAGGGCTGTAGTAGACGGAGCGACCCTGCTTGGAGCGCTCCAGCAGCCCGTGCGCGACCCCTTGCTCAAGGGTGTTGCGGACCACGGTCACCTGGGTCGTCCGCTGAGGGTGGGCCTCGCTCAGGGCGGCTGCCACCTCGGCGGCGGACCTCGGCTCCCTCTGATCCGTGAGATACGCCGTGACCAGTTCGCGCCACGTCGGCTCCCCGGCCTTCTTGGACGCCGTGGTCCGGTCAGGGGTGGACGTCTGCTTCTCGGCCCGAGTCTTCGAGCCGCTGCCGCTCTTCTTGGCCGCGGTCCTGCCCTTGGCGCGCCGGGCGGCCGGGACGGCGGCCGCCGGCTTGTCGGCCTTGGCCTTGCTCGCAGCGGGCTTCCCGGTGCCGCCGAGCACCTCTTGCATCTTGACCAGGATGCGCTCACCCTCCTCCAACTGGATGAGCTCGTCCTGCAGTCGGGTCAGCTCGGTGCGCATCCGGTCCTGCTCACTTCGGTTCGCCGCGAGATCGTCGGTGATCCGCTGTGCGTAGTCTGCGCTGATGCCGGATGTAGGAGTGTTTTCGGACATGCAGTCCTCGTCTTTCGCTGTGTGTCTCAAATACCTAGGGCAGCTGATGCTACCGACACCAACGTGGGCAACCCCCCAGTGGATACCGAATTACCACGGATACGGACCTCGTCCGTGTGCTCGAACGTGGGGAGCCAGAGTGGACGGGACCCCGTGTGCGGACTTTTTACACCGAGATGACTGCGCGATGTTGGCCCGAAGTTGTGCCTGGGGGGAGGCGATCACCAGCAACCGGACCAGGGATCTTTCGTGGCTTCCCGACGTGGCCAATCCGGTGACGCGCATCCGCAGTTCACGCCCAAATCGCTCCGTAGGAGTGATCGGAGCCCCCTGGACGCACACATCGCGCCGTTGCTCTCTGGTGGGGGCCGGTTTCGCCATGTAGCGTCACTGCCAGATGTCGTGGTTCGCCGTACCTGCCCGCGCTTCGGTGCGGGCGCTTTGCTGTATCGGTGCGGACCCACGGCGCCTCCGGGACCGCGAGGTGCGGATCCGGATATCAAAGGGAAGGCATCAGCATGGCCAGCGGAACCGTCAAGTGGTTCAACGCCGAAAAGGGTTTCGGCTTCATCCAGCAGGACGGCGGCGGGCCGGACGTCTTCGCTCACTACTCCGCCATCAACGCGACTGGCTTCCGTGAGCTCCAGGAAGGCCAGGCCGTCACCTTCGACGTCACCCAGGGCCAGAAGGGCCCGCAGGCGGAGAACATCACGACTGCCTGACAGCGCAGGTCGAGATCGCCCAGGCCCTCGGGGAGCACGACCCGGGGGCCTGGCGTCTCGCACACGCCCAACTCGTCGGCACCCGCCACGCTCATCGAGGAGTCAGCACGTGGAGTCAGAGGACGGTGCGGGGAGCGGCGACCACCAGGCACAGGTGATCGTGGTGGGCGCGGGGCCCGCGGGTTCTGCGGCGGCGCTCCACCTGGCGCGGGCCGGCGTCGACGTACTGCTCCTTGAGAAGGGCAGGTTCCCCCGGGACAAGGTGTGCGGAGACGGTCTCACCCCACGAGGTGTGCAGCAGCTTGTGCGCATGGGCGTCGACATCGACGCTCCCGGCTGGATGCGGACCAAAGGCATGCGGTGGGTCTGCGGAGGGCGCCAGGTACACATCGACTGGCCTCGCTCCGGCAGCCACCCGGACTTCGGCCTCACCCGCTCCCGGCACGACTTCGACGACATCCTGGCGCGGCAGGCCGTGGCCGCCGGTGCGCGGTTGTGCCTGGACACCAAGGCGACGGGTCCCTTGACCGACCGTGCCGGCCGCATCATCGGCGTGAGCGCGGTCGCGGGAGCCGACAAGCAGCCGCAGAACTACCGCGCCCCCGTGGTGATCGCCGCCGACGGCGCCTCCGCCCGGACCGCCCTCGCCATGGGCCTGGAGCGCGACCCGAACAGGCCGATGGCCACCGCCGCCCGCCGGTACTACCGCAGCGAAGCCCGCACCCATGACCCCTACCTGGAGCTCTGGGCCGACCTCCTCTGTTCCCGTACCGGCCGTGACCTGCCGGGATACGGATGGATCTTCCCCCTCGGCGACGGCCGTGTGAACGTCGGCCTGGGCGCGCTGCCGCACCGCGGTCACGGATCCGTGGACCTGCGGGCCACCATGGACCGGTGGCTGACCCGGGTGCCCCAGCACTGGGATCTGCGGGAGGAGAACGCCGACTCGCCACTGCGCAGCGCCGCGCTGCCCATGGGGTTCAACCGCCGCCCTCAGTACCGTCGCGGTCTGCTCCTCGTCGGCGACAGCGCGGGCATGGTCAGTCCATGGAGCGGTGAGGGCATAGTCCAGGCGATGGAGGCGGGCGAGGTCGCGGCCGAGACCGTCGCTCTCGCCCTGCACCGTCGGGCCGGCCCAGGGCGGGAGCAGGCTCTGCACCAGTACGCGAATGAGGTGAACCGCCGCTGGGGACGCTACTACCGGCTCGGCAACACCGTCGCGGAGCTGGTGCTCGCCCGCTATGGATACCGGCCGCTGCTCAGCCGCCGAGTCATGGGCTCGCCTGCTCTGGTGCACACCCTCGCCCGGCTGCTTACACACGGAAGCGACGCGCCTTCCGACGACTTGATCGACACACTCGTCCGCGGCATCGTACGGATGGTCCCGGCGCCCGGCCGGCTCGCGCGAGGGCTGGGTGCGCGGGGTCCCCGGTGAGCTCGCCACATCAGGGGTATCCGCAAGGGACGTAGAACGATCGCGCACCCGTCAGGAGCTGTCATGACCACATTTGTGATCACCGTGCCGGGCACATTCGTCACAGACATCACGGAATCCCGCCGTGCGTCCCTGGAGCGCAAACTGGGCGCCCAGCACACGGACGTGAGTGAGAAGGAAGGCCTCGACCTGCTCAGCCTCGGCGATGACGCAACCTTCTCCATCCGGTTGGAAGTCGACGCGCCAGACCGGTACGAGGCGGAAATGGACGCGGTGCGCCTCGTGTCGGCCGCCCTGCGGGAGACGGGCTTCTCCGAAGAGGACGCACCGCTGGGCCCGCCCGCCGTCACAGGGATCGACAGCGACCTCTGATCGCCCGTCACGGCGCTTAGCGGGCGCTGCTCATGAGGCCGCCGACGGCCATGTCCCGGTCACCGCAGAGACGCGGAACCGTACGATCGGCCCATGCAACCGGCCGCGTCCCCGTGGCGCGCATTGACCGCCGGTGCCATCGTGGCCGTCATCTGCACCGGCTCGGTCTCAGTCGCCGTTCCCGCCCCCACGACCGGCCGCGGTTCGTACCGCGAGCTCCACTCACTCGCCGACCTGTCTGCCCAGCGCCTCGGCACGGCCGGACGGGTGGCCGCGGCCAAGTGGGGGGCGGGCGGCCCCGTCGACGACCCCACCCGCGAACAGCAGGTCCTCGACGCGGCGGCGCGCCAGGCGCGCGAAGTGCGAGCAGATCCGGTGGCGACCGTGAAGATCTTCCGGGACCGGATCGAAGCGAACAAGCAGGTGCAGCGAGCTCTGCACAGCCGCTGGAACGCGAACCCGGCGGACGCGCCGGAGGAGACCCCGGACCTGTCCGTGGTGGGCGGGGAGATCAACCGCCTGAACCTTGCCCTGGTCCGTGGGATCGCCGTATCGGCAGCATCACGGGCGGCTCCTTCCTGCCGCGCCACCCTGACCGCCGCCACGGTGCAGGTCCGGCACGCCCGGCGCCTCGACCGCGTCCACACGGCAGCTCTTGCCCGCGCGCTGCGTTTCGTCTGCGCCGGGGCGTCGGCCGAGGTCTCGTAGCACCCGGGCGCCCCGGTTCGTCGCATCCGCCGGCAAGCCCGCCAAGAGGCAACCGCGTCCGACTCCGGACCGGCCGACGCGACATGGGCCTTCTACGGAGCGGGCTTCCGCTCGTCGGCTCTGAGGCCGCGAAGTGTCCAAAGTCCGTACAGAGCCAACGGCAGTTTGCCGATAACCCACTCACCGGGGCGGTAGTCATCCGCGCGCACGAGCTTCGCGGCGAGATCGGGGCGCTGCCGCCGCAAGTAGGCGCGGGCCTTGAGCGCGTGAGCCGGCTGGGAGACGATCTTGATGCGGTCGATGTCCTCGAGCAGCGGGATCACGTTCGTGATGTTCTCCCATGTCGTCCAGCTTCGGTCTTCGAGGAGCGCTGTGCCGTCGAACTCGAGCACCGATGCCGCGTAGTCAGCCATCAACTGGGCCTCCGTGGCGCCACCACTGGTCGCGCCACCGCTGAAGATCACGCGGGTGTCGAGCGCGGGGTCGGCGGCGATGGAGCGAATTCCAGCACGGACTCGCCAGCGGTTGATGAAGTTCGCCCTCGCCCGGGGGTTCCGGTAACCCAGCACGACCACGGCTTCGGTAGTGCCGGTGGTGTTCCCCACGAGGGCTCGGGACCAGCGCCAGTTCAACCACTCGCCCCAGGCCACGGCTGCCGCCACGGCCACTGCCGGCCCCGTTCTCCGTCGCATGTCACGACCCTAGGGCACACCGCTCACCGCACAGGGAAGACACCAGCCACGCCATGAGCGAGGCGTTCGCGAGTGGATCACGGCGGGGGATGGGGACCCGGACGGGCAGGTGCTCGACGACGATGCGCGCGGCATGCCATGCCGAGACGCGCACGTCGTCGGGCGTTGCGCCTACGAGGTGGGGGTAGGCGGTGGAAGTGGCGGGCAATGCGGGCGGTCGACCGGGTTCAGGCCTGCCCGGTGTCGAAGTGGCTGATCCTTTCGCCGGCCAGGGTGAATCGCCAGGCGGTTCGCATGGTGCCCCAGGTGTCATTGGTGAAGTCGGCCACCAGTGAGCGCCCATGGTCCTTGACCGACTCGACCTTCATCCGGCCGTTGCTGCTGAACATCTCCTTGTCGGTCCAGTCCGCGATGTCACGCTCGCTGCCGTCGTCACTCATCGTCGCGTCGTCGGTGAGTACCGCGAAGAGAGCGTCGCGGTCACCGGCGTTCACCGCGTCGATGAACCTTGCCACCGCGGGATCCAGCTCATTGCTCATCTTGTCTCCGTTGCTGTACGACGCCGTCCTGCGGGCTCGGCCGAGCCCGGGGGTTCAACGAGGCGGGCGGCCGTGAGTTCCGCCGCCGGCGTGTCACGGTGCCGGCGGCGGTGTGGTGCGGTGGGTGAGAACCGTCTCCCGGAACGAGGCGACCACGGGTCGCAGGTCGGTTCGGTGCCAAGCCGCCCACAGGTACACGGATGCCTGGTGCCAAGGCAGTTCACGGACTTCGACGCCCTCGGTGGTGCCATGGATCATGCTTTTCTGGATGAGCGCGAGTCCCAGGCCGGAGGCGACGAGTCCGAGGGCGGTCAGGGGGTCCGGTGCGTCCAGACGGATGTCGGGTGTGAAACCCGATGCCGCGCAGGCGGCCACGAAGGCGTCCCGGGCGGCGGGCTCGTGGGACGTACTGACGGCGACCCAGGGCAGGCCGTCCAGGTCGTGTGCCGTGATGTCCCGCCGACCTGCGAGAGCGTGATTAGCCGGCAGGGCCAGGAGCAGCGGGTCTTCGAGCAGCGGGGCGGCCAGCAGGTCGGGATCGTCCTCCGCGGGGGGCTGCTGCACCAGCGCGATGTCGAGGCTGCGCTGCCGCAGACCTACGAACTGTTCCTCCGGCGTCAGGCTGTAGAGGGCGACGTGGATGCCCGGGCGCTCCTGCTGCAGGGTGCGCAGCGCTGCGGGGAGCACGCCGGTGTGCATGGCGTCGGAGACGTACCCGATGCAGAGGCCCCCTTCCTCGCCGCGTCCCAGACGGCGGCCGAGGTTCTCCAGCCGGTCGGCGTGTCGTAGCAGTGCGCGCGCCTCGGTGAGGAAGACGCGTCCGTCGGCGGTCAGGCGGATACGTTGCTGGGTGCGCTCGAAGAGGGTCAGGCCCAGGCTCTTCTCCAACTGGGCGATCTGCCGGCTGAGGGGAGATTGCGAGATGTGCAGGTGTTCGGCGGCGCGGCCGACGTGTTCCGCCTCGGCCACGGCGATGAAATAGCGAAGTTGTCGCAGGTCAAGCATGTAAGACCTCGGGGGACTCAACTCAGTCCAAGCGAGTCTTGGACAGTCTCAAGTATCGATCGTAGCCTCGAAGACATCCAACCGGTGGACCTCGCATTCCGGACGAATCGATGTCACCCCCCACCCCTCCCCGTAAGGAATCACCTCATGGCTGTCTCGCCCCTCCTGCCCGGACCGCTCGGCTTCGGTACCGCCCCGCTGGGCAACATGTTCCGCGCCATCCCCGACGCGGAGGCGGCCGCCACCGTCGAAGCCGCCTGGGACCACGGCATCCGTTACTTCGATACCGCTCCCTTCTACGGTGCGGGCCTCGCCGAGATCAGGCTGGGTGAGGTGCTGGCTGCTCACCCGCGCGACGCGTACGTCCTCAGCACCAAGGTGGGCCGCGTCATCCTGGACGAGCCGGAGGACCCCGCCACCCGTGAACTCGGCGAGAAGGGAGGCCTGTTCGAGCACGGCCGCCCCAACAGGATGGTCAACGACTACACGGCGGACGCCACGATGCGCTCCATCGAGGACAGTCTCGACCGGCTGAAGACCGACCGCCTCGACATCGTCTGGGTGCACGACATCGCGCAGGACTTCTACGGTGACGAATGGCTCGCCCAGTACGAGACGGCCCGCACGGGCGCCTTCCGCACGCTGGAGAAGCTGCGCGCCGAGGGCGTCATCAAGGCCTGGGGTCTGGGCGTGAACCGGGTGGAGCCGCTCGAGCTCACCCTCGATCTCGACGAGCCCACCCCGGACGCCTTCCTCCTTGCCGGCCGCTACACCCTTCTGGATCACGGCCGCGCTCTGCAGCGTCTGCTGCCCGCGGCTGCCGAGCGGAACGTCGACATCGTCGTCGGCGGTCCTTACAGCTCGGGGATCCTGGCCGGCGGGACGCACTTCGAGTACCAGGAGGCGCCCGCCGGGATCATCAGCAGGGTGGAGCGCATCAAGGCCCTCGCGCAGCGGTACGGCGTAGGTGTCAAGGCTGCTGCCCTGCAGTTCTCCCTGGCCCACCCGGCCACCGCTGCCGCTGTTCCCGGCGCCACCAGGCCCAGCCGTATCGCTGAGGACGTCGCCGCACTGGAGGAGCGGATCCCCGCAGGGTTCTGGACGGCGCTGCGCGAGGAGCAGCTGATCGCCCCCGACGCACCCGTACCCACCGTCTGACCTCCGGCCTCCGCACGCCGGCCGACCGCTCAAGGAGAAACTCTCATGGCCACGACCACAGCATCGATTCACATTCCCGTTTCGCCCGACCGTGTCTGGCAGCTCATCGGCGGCTTCGGCACCCTGCCCGACTGGCTGCCGTACATCCCGAAGAGCGAGCTCGGCGAAGGCGGCAGGACCCGTAGCCTCACGAACGAGGAAGGCGGCCTGATCGTCGAGCGTCTCGAGGCCTTCGACGACCGGGCCCGCACCTACAGCTACTCGATACTCCAGGCTCCGTTCCCGGTGACCGGTTACCTCTCGACCATCACGGTGCGCGAGGACCTCGACTCCGGCTTCTCCCGTGTCGAGTGGAGCGGCACATTCACACCGGTCGGGATCGGCGACGACGAGGCGGTCGCCCTGTTCCACGACATCTACTCGGACGGACTCGCAGCGCTCCGAAGGACTCTCGCCGCCTGACCTCGGCCCGCAGCCACTCGGTGTCACCTCTCCAGGACGTCGGCCACCTCGTTCGCCATCACCCGGTAGCCGGCGTCGTTGGGGTGCAGCGCGTCCTTGTAGGCGTAGGCGGCATCGAGGCGGTCCGGGTCCGAGGGGGCGGCGAGTGCCCTGTCGAAATCGACGTACGCGTCGAACTCGCCCGAGTGCCGGATCCAGTCGTTGACCTCGTTGCTGACCTGCGCCGCGTGCGGGCCCCAGTGGTCCGAGCCCTTGAAGGGCAGCAGGGTCGCCCCGACGACGTCGAGGCCCTTGTCGTGCGCGGCGTCGATCAGCGTGCGGTAGGCGCCGATGAGCTGGCGGGACGACACCACGGGGGCCGGCTTGTAGGTGGCGGGCGGATTCGGCCCCTTGGCGGCTTCGCTGAAGCCGATGTCGTTGACACCTTCGAGGATGACGACCGTGGAGATGCCCGGCTGGTTCAGGACGTCACGCCCGAAGCGGGCGGTGGAGCGCTCGCCGAACCAGGCGGAGTCGTTGAGCACGAGGTTGCCGCCGATGCCCTGGTTGACGACGGGCCGCCCTGTCAGCTCGGCGAGGGCGTCGGAGTAGCGGCGGTCGGTGTTGGGTGTGGAGCCGAAGCCGTCGGTGATGGAGTCACCGAAGACGGCGACGCCGCCCCCGTCGCCCGCACCTCGGGCGTACTTCCGGGCTGCTCCTGAGGGGAGCGCGTTCGCCGCGCCGCCCACCTCGATGCCGGAGAGGTAGTACCAGGACTGGGTCGTAGCGGTGTACGCGGTACCCGTCGTGTCGGCCCGGTGATCACCTTCTGCCCGGTAGGTGTCGGCCCAGCCCTGGGAGTGGAAGGTCGCAGGGCCCGTGGTCCCCGCGAAATAGAGAGTGACGGTCACCGACTCCAGGCTCCTCAGGCCCAGTTGGGCCGCATCGCTACGGAGTTCCCCGTGCGCCGGTATCCACGACGAACGTTCGCCGTTGAAGGTGAGGTGGCGGACGGACCCCTTGTCGACCGCCGCGCCCCGGGTGGTGCGTGCGATCACCGCCCCCGTGATGTGCAGTGGCGAGGTCCCGTACGAGTTGGAGAGGCGGATCCTTGCCAGGCTGCCACCCTTGGTGACACGGACGACCTGGCGTACGGACTGGTGGGAGAAGCCTTCCTGGGACCAGTTGGGTGTGAAGCCGGTGCTGGGCAGCTGGGGGGAAGCGCCCCAGGCGGCGGTCCAGGCGACGGGTGCTGCCTCGGCCGGGGCGGCCAGGATGCCGAAGGCGAGGGACCCGGCGAAGAGGGGTGCGGCGACGCGGCGTACGTATGCGGTGTTCACGACGACTCCTAATGGGATTATGGTTCCGTTAAGTTCAGGGAACCATAACAGATCGTCGGGGCTAATGGGGCCGTGGACCCGTTTGTGATCCCGCTGACCTCCACCCCTCCGTGTCGGCCGGCGACTGCGGCCCCGGCGTGAAGGGTTGACAGCGATCCACCACGCCGAGACTCTTTTTAGAAAGTGATTCCAACATTGGTCGGCTGCGTAACTCCGCGGGGCCGGGCTGGAGTTACGGATGGGAGAGGCTTATGGGCGGCGTCATGGACGGCCGGGTCGTGATCGTCACAGGGGCGGCCCGCGGCATCGGCCGCGGCCACGCGCTGGAATTCGCGCGGCAGGGCGCGAAGGTGGTGGTCAATGATCTGGGCTCGGAGGTCGACGGGACCGGGGCCGCCTCGGGGCCGGCGGACGAAGTGGTCGGTGAGATCCGTGAGGCGGGTGGTGAGGCCGTGGCCAACGGCGACGACGTCTCGGACTTCGAGGGTGCGCGGAGGCTCGTGGAGTCGACGGTGGCGCGCTTCGGGGACCTGCACGTACTCGTGAACAATGCCGGGATCCTGCGCGACCGGATGCTGGTGAACATGACCGCCGCCGAGTGGGACGCCGTGATACGGGTGCACCTGGGCGGCACGTTCGCTCCGCTGCGCCACGCGGCGGCGTACTGGAGGGCTCGGTCGAAAGCCGGCGTCCGGATCGACGCGCGCGTCGTCAACACGACGTCCTCTTCCGGCATCTACGGAAATCCGGGCCAGGCCAACTACGGCGCGGCCAAGGCCGGGATCGCCGGACTGACCGTGATCGCCTCGCGCGAACTGGAGCGCTACGGCGTCGCGGTGAACGCCGTTGCGCCCGCGGCGCTCACCCGTATGACGGAGGGGCTTCGCCCCGAGCGACCCACCCGGGCGCCGGAGGCCTTCGACGCCTCGGCCCTGGAGAACATCGCCCCGTTGGTGGTCTGGCTCGGCAGCCCCGCCGCTCGCGGTATCACCGGGCGGGTGTTCAACGTGCGGGGCGGGACGATCAGCGTCGCGGAGGGCTGGCATAACGGGCCGGGGATCGACAAGGAGTCATGCTGGGAACTGTCCGAGCTGGACGAGGTGATCCCTGCCATGGTCGGCAAGGCCCGCCCCAACGCGCTGCAGAACGGCCTCGCGCCGACAGGGGGCTCCTGACATGGCCCTCGACCACAGTGTGATCGGAGTCGAGTCCGCACCCGTGGAGCGGTCCTGGACCTCCGCGGACACCCTGCTGTACGCGGTGGGGGTCGGCGCCGGGCTCGACGACCCGCTGCGAGAACTCCCCTTCATCACGGAGAACACCCGGGGAGTGGACCAGCAGGTGCTGCCGACGTTCGCCGTACTGGCCGCCCAGGGAGGCCGCGGCCCCGGCATCGGCGTGTTCGACCCTGCGATGCTGGTGCACGCCGAGCAGTCGTTCGACCTGCACCGGCCCCTCGCACCGGCCGGGAGCGTACGCATCACATCCAAGGTCACCGGGATCCATGACAAGGGCTCCGGCGCGCTGGTGACGAGCGAGGCGGTGGCCGTGGACCCCGGCACCGGCGAGCCGCTGATCACTTCGCGCAGCTCCGTGTTCATCCGCGGGGAGGGCGGCTTCGGCGGCGGGCGGGGCCCGCAGGCCGGCTGGCCGGAGCCTGACCGTCCGCCGGACCATACGGTCACCTACCCGACCAGACCCGAACAGGCGCTGATCTACCGGCTGTCCGGAGACCGTAACCCCCTGCACAGCGATCCCGCCTTCGCGGCGAAGGCCGGTTTCGAGCGGCCGATCCTGCACGGCCTGTGCACCTACGGGTTCACCGGGCGCGCGTTGCTGCACACCCTGGCGGAATCGGATCCGTCCCGGTTCGCCTCGATGTCCGGCCGCTTCAGCAACCCGGTGTTCCCCGGCGAGCCACTGACCGTCTCCGTATGGGAGGACGTAGAGACCTCACGGTTCCGTACCACCAAGGCGGACGGGACCGTTGTGATCGACCGCGGACGGGTCACCGTCCGCGCGGCGCCCCGATCGCCCCGTTGACTCGCCTCACCGGCCGTGCCGGCACGGCCCCGGTGCCCGCTCGCGGCAGGGCGGCACCGGCGCCGCGCGGCAAGGATCAGGCGCGTTGAGGGTTGGCGACCGCGGTGGTCATGCAGTAACCGATCGGGCCCGCCGAGTCGTGCAGTGTGCAGTGCCCGACGGCCACGCCCTCCTCGCTCGTGTGGGCACCGGACTCCAGGCCTATGACGTCACTGAGCGGCAGCCGACTCAGGCACAGGGTGTAGTCGGCGTTGATGTACTGGAGACCCGCGTCGCCCGCATGGACGAGCGGACTGGCGGTGTCCGCGGCCAGTGCGGCCCGTACGAACGGGGACAGGGGCTCGCCCGCCACGAGTTCGCGCGCCTCCCGAAGCCATGCCCGGCGCTTGACGTCCCCACGCCAGCCGCCCTTCGCCGACTCGTTGTGCTCGTCGAACATCCAGGCCGTCCACGCCCCGTCGCGTGGGGTGAAGAGCTGTTCGGGGGGCGGAGCGTCCCAGGGCGGCGTCGCGGGGACCCGGCCGGGCGGCTGCTCGCTGCGGCGCAGCAGGACGGCGCTCGCGCGCGCGACGACGCCGTTCGCACCATGGACGGTCGCGTCGGCGACCCGGATCCGGCGTCCGTCGCGCACCCGGTGTGTCTCGACCCGCACGGGCGCCATCGGCGCGTTGCGGAACAGGTCGACGGTCAGCCGGGTGAAGTGCAGCCCCTCCGCGGCGTGTTCCGCCTCCAGTGCCCTGGCCGCGAGGCCCCCGAGCAGCCGCCCGTGCATCATGCCCGGCGTCCACCAGCCGCGCGCGTGGGTGGCGGGCACCAGCTCTCCACCCACGCCCGTGAAGAACGCCTCCTCCTGCTCCGTCCCTGCCACGCGTGCTTCCCCTCTGTCGCCCTGACGGGGTCAGGTGTCGATGCTCGTGGAGCCGAGCCGGCGGATCAGGACGATCGCGGCTTCGGTGATCTTGTTGGCCTGGCGCTTCGACGAACTGGTGGCGATCTCGCGTCCCGCCTCGCCGATGATCGTGGTCAGCACGGCGACCGTGAGCCGCCCGACGGAATCGATGCCGGCGCCGAGCAGCACCCCGTTCTGCCGGACCCACTCCCGGCTGCGCGTGCGTCTGACCAGTTCGAAGCCCGGCGGAGCGTCGCCGTCCATGAACAGCCGCGCCAGATCACGGCGTTCCCAGGATCCCTCCAGGAAGGCGCGGGCCCCTGCGATGAAGAGCTCCAGTGCGTCCTCGTCCCGGCCCTCGGCCTTGGCCCGCGCCGCGGCGACGGCGGTCACGGCGTTCTGTTCATGGGCGGCCTGGTGCTCCTCCCAGAGGGCGAGGAAGAGTTCGGTCTTGCCCCCGAAGTGGTGGTACAGGCTGCCCACGCTGGAGTCGGCACGCTCCACCACCGCCGCGACACTCGCCTCGGCGAAGCCCTGTTCGCAGAACACCTCGCGGGCGGCGTTCAGCAGCACACGCCGCGTCTCCGCCGTGCGGCTCCACTGCCAGGCGTTTCCTCCGGACGCGGCGTTGCCCGCCTTTCGCGCCATGACGACCTCCTCGCGTGCGGTCGACGGCCGTCGACACGGTCACCGTACCGAATCCAATCTTAGAATTGGGCACACCGCCGTGACGGGGACGTTTCCCCGGTGCACCCGCCCCGTGCCACCACAGGCCGTCTGAGCTCCGTACATCCGGACCCTCTTGGCGGTGACAGGTGTCTTGACACGCCGCTCGGGCCGGGCACAGTCTGAACTGGTTCCTAGAGTTCGATTCTAAAAAGGCGCAGCTGCTCATCTCGCGCGCCCGAACAGGAAAGGACACCTCTCGATGGTCGACTTCTCACTCAATGTCGAGGAACGTCAGATCCGGGACACCGTGCGCACCTTCATCTCCAAGGAGGTGATGCCACTGGAACAGGACGTCCTGCGCAACGAACGAGCGGGCGCCCCGGCGATCACCCTCGATGTGCTCGACGAGCTCCGGTCCAAGGCTCGCAAGGCCGGCTTCTGGGGGATGAACACGCCCGAGGAGTACGGCGGGATGAACCTGGGAGCCGTCATGTCCGCGATCCTCGCCATGGAGACCGGAAGGACGTTCGTCCCGTTCAGCTTCGGCGGGTCGGCCGACAACATCCTCTACAGCGCGAACGACGAACAGAAGCAGCGCTATCTCGTCCCGACCATCGAGGGCCAGCGCCGCTCCTGCTTCGCCATCACCGAGCCGGGAGCCGGCTCGGACGCACGCAACATCCGCACCCGCGCCGTTCGTGACGGCGGCGACTGGGTGATCAACGGCGAGAAGACGTTCATCACCGGCGGCAACGAGGCCGACTTCGTGATGGTGTTCGCCGTCACCGACCCGGACGCGGGCGCGGACGGCGGGGTCACGTGCTTCCTCGTCGACCGGGACATGGGCTGGAAGTCCGAGCCGATCCCGACGATGGGCCAGTGGGGCCCTGCGGCGCTGGTGTTCGACGACGTACGCGTACCCGCCGAGAACGTACTCGGCGAGGTGGGCCAGGGATTCGCTCTCGCGCTGCGCTGGATCGGCCAGGGGCGCTACATGATCCCGGCCCGGGCGATCGGTTCAGCCGAGCGCATGCTGCAGATGGCCGTGGACTACGCCAAGATCCGGCACTCGATGGGGCACCCGATCGGCGACTACCAGGCGATCCAATGGCAGATAGCCGATTCGCAGGTCGAGATCGAATCCACCAAGTGGCTCACCCTGTACGCCGCCTGGCGGGTCCAGCAGGGCATGGACGCACGGCACGCCTCGTCCATCGCCAAGCTCAACGGCGCACTGATGGCCAATCAGGTGGTGGACCGCGTCCTCCAGATCCACGGCGGCATGGGCTACACCAAGGAGCTGCCGATCGAGCGCTGGTACCGCGAGCTGCGGCTCCTGCGGATCTTCGAGGGGACCGACGAGATCCAGCGCCGCACCATCGCCCGCAACCTTCTGAAGGGCTACGTGCGGCTGGGCGGGATCGGCGAATGACCGGCCGCAGGCGCGCCGCGATCGTCGGGGTGGCAGAGTCGGAGGTGGGCAGGACCCCGCATGACCGTGCTCTCGCAGCAGGCCAGGGCGAGCAAGGCAGCCCTGACCGAGGCCGGGCTCCGCCCCGAGGACGTGAACGCGCTCTTCGTGGCAGGGAACTGGTCATGGGCGCCGGCGCTGACCCTGGCGGAATACCTGGGGCTGCGACCGGACTACCTGGACGGCACCAATATCGGCGGGTCGTCGTTCGAGGCGCACCTCGGCCATGCGACCGCGGCCATCGAGGCCGGGCTGATCGACGTCGCGCTGATCACCTACGGCAGTACCCAGCGCAGCAACCGCTCCCGCACCGCCCTCAGACCGCCCGCGACACTGACCGAGCAGTTCGACCGGCCCTTCGGGCTGCCGCAACCGGTCGGCGCCTACGCGCTCGCCGCCAACCGCTACTTCCACCAGTACGGCGCCACGGGCGAACAACTGGCCGAGGTCGCGGTCAGCGCCCGGCAGTGGGCAGCTCTCAATCCGGACGCCTACCACCGCGACCCGATCACGGTCGACGACGTGCTCGGCTCCCCCATGATCAGCGATCCGCTGCACCTGCTGGACTGCTGCCTGGTCACCGACGGCGGCGGCGCGGTGGTCGTGGCCGCGGAGGACCGCTGGCCCGACGTCGACACCCACCCGGTCGAGGTGCTCGGCCACGGCGAGACGACCACGCACAGCTCCATCGCCCAGATGCCCGACCTGACCGTCACCGGAGCGGCGCACTCCGGCCCGGCCGCGATGAAGACCGCCGGCGTCACCCACGACGATCTCGACCTGCTGGAGATCTACGACTCCTTCACCATCACCGTGCTGCTGACCCTCGAGTCCCTGGGGTTCTGCAAGCCGGGCGAGGCGGGGGAGTTCGTCGCCTCGGGCCGCACGGCCCCCGGGGGTGACATGCCGATGAACACGAACGGCGGCGGACTGTCCTACACCCACCCCGGCATGTACGGCATCTTCCTGCTCATCGAGGCGACCCGGCAGCTGCGGCACGACTTCGCCTCCGACCCGCCGCGACAGGTCGACGGGGCACAACTGGCCCTGGTGCACGGCACCGGCGGGGTCCTCTCGTCCACGTCCACCGTTGTACTCGGAAGGAGTTGATCACCGTGGGGGACCTTGTGCCGGATGCGGAGACACAGCCGTTCTGGGACGGCATCGCAGCCGGTGAGCTGCGTCTCCAGCGCTGCGGGGACTGCGACCGTGCCGTGTTCTACCCCCGGGCCCTGTGCCCGCACTGCTTCGGCGAACGGCTGGACTGGGTCACCTCCCCGGGGACAGGCACCGTCTACTCGTACACCGTGGCGCACCGGGCCTTCAGTCCGTCCGCCGGCGATCCGCCGTACACCGTCGCCCTCATCGACCTCGACGAGGGCGTACGGATGATGTCGCGGATCGTGGGCGGCGCTCCGGTCCGGATCGGTGACCGGGTGGAGCTGGAGATCACCCGGCTGGGCGGCGAGGAGTCCCCCGCGCTGCCGTGCTTCCGAGTGAAGGAGAGCGCATGAGCACGGCCACGACACAGATCCGCACGGAGGCGATGCAGGCCCTCTTCGCGCCCCGCTCCATCGCGCTGGTGGGTGCGACGGACAAATCGGGGTGGTCGCTGTCCACGTTCGAGAACCTGCGCACCAACGGCTTCCGCGGCCCTGTCCACCTCGTCAATCCCCGTACGGAGGTGGTGCACGGCCGACGCGCCCACCGCAGCCTCACGGACATCGGTGAAGCGGTCGACATGGCCTACGTCATGGTTCCGACATCCGCGGTGCTGCCGGTACTGCGAGAGGGCGCGGGACTGGGGATCCGCAGCTACGTCGTGCTCACCGCGGGCTTCGGCGAGACCGGACCGGAGGGCAGACGTCTCGAGGAGGAGATCCTCGCCTTCGCACGCGAGAACCAGCTGACCGTGCTCGGCCCCAACGGCAACGGATACATCAACGCCACCGAGGGAACCACCCCTTACGGACTGCCGATCCCGCCACCGCTGATCAGCGGCCCCGTCGGCGTGGTGCTGCAGAGCGGGGCACTGGCCAGCTCCATCCTCGCCTTCGCCCAGGCCCGCAACGTCGGTCTCAGCCTGCTCACCTCGATGGGCAACGAGACGATGGTCTCGGTCACCGACGTCATCGACTACCTCGTGGACGACCCCGCCACCCGCGTGATCGCGCTGTTCCTGGAGTCCGTACGCCGCCCCCAGGAATTCGCCCGCGCCGCCCGCCGAGCTGCCCGGGCCGGCAAACCGATCGTGGCACTCAAGATCGGATCCAGCGCACTCGCCTCCCACACCGCCCAGGCCCACACCGGAGCCCTCGTCGGGGACGACGCGGTTGTCGACGCGGCGTTCCGGCAGCTGGGGGTGGTACGGGTCCGCTCCCTGGAGGACCTGATCATCACGGCGGGGCTGCTGGCCCAGACCGGTCCGGTACGGGGACCACGGATCGCCGTGGTGACCCCTTCCGGCGGGGCCTGCGAGGTCATAGCCGACCGTGCGGAGCAGGAAGGACTGGAACTGCCTCCGTTCGCCACGGAGACGGTGGCACGGCTGAAGGAGATCCTGCCGGACTTCGCCACCGTCCAGAATCCGCTGGACGTCACCGGCTATGTGGTCGTGGACCGCACGCTCCTCAGCCGGGCCCTGGAGGTGGTGGCCGAAGATCCGGGAGTCGACGCGGTCATGCTCCTGACCGACCTGCCGCGGCTGCCACCCGCCGATCTGAACCTGACGTTGCAGCACTTCGCCGCGACCGCGCAACGCATCCGCGACGCGCGGCGGCCGGTGATCGTCGCGGGCAACGTGCTCACCGACATCACGGAGGTGGGCCGCCAGGTTCAGCGGGAGACGGGGTTCCCGTACGTGGTGGGCGGGATCGAGCACGCCATGACCGCGATCGGCGCGGCCGTCCGCTGGTCCCGCGCCCTGGGCGAGACCGACAGGACCGCCCCGGCCGACAAGGGTGTGCCACCCGTCGTACGGGGCGAGACCACAGGGCTCTGGACGGAGCACCGGGCGTCCGGGCTGCTCACGGACAACGGTGTCCCGGTCGTCCCCTCCACCCTCGCCGCCACCGAGGACGAGGCGGTCGAGGCGGCTGCCGCATTCGGGTATCCCGTGGTGCTGAAGGCTGTCGCCGAGGGCCTCGGGCACAAGAGCGACATCGGCGGGGTGCGGCTCGGACTGAACGGACCGGAGGCCGTGCGAGAGGCCCACGGCGAAGTGTGCGCCACCCTGCGCGACCGCGGACTGACCGGGGTCGGCACCCTCGTGCAGCCGCAGCGAACCGGCGGAGTGGAACTGCTCGTCGGTGTGGTCCGCGATCCGGCCTGGGGACTGACCATGGCCGTCGCTCTCGGCGGGATCTGGGTCGAGGTACTGCGCGACTCGGTACTGCGGCTGCTGCCGGTGGACACCGCCGGCATCCGACGGGCCCTGGGCGAACTCCGTGGCGCCCGGCTGCTCCAAGGGGCACGCGGGACGGAGCCCGCAGACCTCGACAGGGTCGCCGAAGTGGTCGCCAGGATCGGGCAGCTCGCCGGAAGCCTCGGCCCGCGGCTGGAATCGCTGGAGGTCAACCCGCTCCTCGTCCGGGGGAGTGAGGTCGAGGCATTGGACGCACTGATCACCTGGAACTGAACCACCCTCGCGGCGCCACCCGAAGGCCGCCGCGGTCGCCTGCTGCGACCGCGGCGGCCTTCGGTCCCTCACGCCGGTCACGGCCGCTCGAGAGCGCCGCACCTCGCTCGACGGACAGAGGCGGAACACCACTCGCAGAAAGGCCCGGGCAATGAGGCTCTCCTACGTACGCGAACTCGACGAGTACCCCACCGGCGGACGCCGGATACGCATCCTCAGCATGGCCGTGCTCGCCGTCCTGATCGGATCGTACGAGGGGCAGATCGCCCCCGTCGCCCCCCTGCTGCTCGAAGACCTGGACATGTCGCTGTCCACCTACGGCACCATCTCCGCGCTGGCCACCGTCGCAGGTGCCCTTGCCTCCATGGCAGGCGGCCGGCTCACCGACACACTGGGCCGGGTGCGCCTGCTCATCCCGCTCATGCTGCTCACCACCGTGTGCTGCGTGCTGATGACCACGGTGCACTCACCCACACAGCTGCTCCTGGCCCGGATCGCGCTGTCGGTCATCGACGGCATGGCGCTCGCGGGCACCGCGCCGCTCGTACGCGACTTCTCACCACGCATGGGGCGCGCCCAGGCCTTCGGCTTCTGGACCTGGGGCCCGGTCGGCGCCAACTTCCTGGCCGCCGCGATCGCGAGCGCCACCCTGCCGCTCTTCCACGACTCGTGGCGCTCCCAGTTCGTCATCATGGCCGTGGTGTCGCTGGCCGCCTCCCTGGTGATCGCGTACAACATCGCCGACCTCTCTCCCGAACTGCGCGGACGCATCCAGCAGACGGAGGTGCGGGCGATCGTCACGGCCGGCCCCACCGCACCGCCCAGGGCCCGTGGCCTCCTCGCCCACCGCAACATGGTGGCGCACGTCGTCGGCATCGGGCTGTGGCTCGTGCTCTTCCTCACCCTCTCTCTGTACGGGCCGCTCATGCTGGGGGAGTCGTTCGGTCTGAGCGCGTCGACCGCGGCCGGGATCATGTCGGTCTTCTGGGTGCTCAACCTGGTCACGGTCGTGGTGAGCGGCCGGATCTCCGACCGTCTGCAACTGCGCAAACCCCTCTGTGTCGGCGGAACGCTCGCGGCGGTGGCGGTCACCGGTCACCTCGTGCACCTGATGGGCCGTCAAGATGTGTCGCATCCGCACCTGATGATCACCGGCGCCCTGCTCGGCGGCGCGATGGGCGTGGCCTACGGTCCCTGGATGGCCAACTTCTCCGAGGACGCGGAGAACATCGACCCCCGGCTCCAGGGCAGTGCGTGGGGGCTGTTCGGCTTCACGTCCAAGGCCGTGGCGGTGCTCGCGCTGTTCGCCGTACCGCGTGTGGTCGAGCACTCGAGCTGGCACCTGTGGATGGTCATCGCGCTCGGCTGCATGGTGCTGTTCCTCCCGGCGACGCTGTTCTTCCACGGGCCGTGGCGACGCGCCGCCGTGGCGCCGGCGAAGGCTCCCGAGCCGGTCATCCCGAGGGCGGCGGACTGACACCGTCCGGTGCGGGGGACCTCCGCCTCGTCCGGCCGGCAGCCTCGGCGGAATCGTCCGCCGCCCGCGGCCGGCCGAGCGAGGCGAGCACCGCCAGGGCTGAGATGACGGCCATCACGAGCAGGGCCAGCCGGTAGCCGGTGACCAGCTGGGCAAGTGCGTGCGGGGCCACACGGGAGATCGTTCCGTCGAAGACGCGGTCGCGCAGCTCTGCCGGGAGCGCACTGGTGACGAGCGACATGGCCAGCGCCGTACTCACCACCACTCCCGTATTCTGGATCATCAGACGCATCGCGTTGACGATT
This sequence comes from Streptomyces sp. NBC_01166, assembly GCF_045039765.1. NCBI lineage: Bacteria > Bacillati > Actinomycetota > Actinomycetes > Kitasatosporales > Streptomycetaceae > Streptomyces > Streptomyces sp. NBC_01166. Next base: position 444,438 of record NZ_CP108613.1, on the reverse strand, counting down.
CCGATCCGGTCGGGCGCTATACCGTCCAGCATCGCCGTGGTGTTGGCCGGCATGAACATCCCCGAGCCCACCCCGACGAGCACCAGCCCGCAGGCGATCGGCGCGTAACCCACATCCACGGACATCTCCAGGAGGAGAACCAACAGCCCCCCGGTGCCGACCGACGTACTGAGCAGCACGATCGTGCGTGGTGCCAGCCTCGAGTGCAGCGTTCCCGAGCACGCCGACGCGATCATCGCGGCGACCGGCAGCGGCAGGACCTTCAATCCGGCCGACACCGGGTCCTCCCCGCGCACCGCCTGGTAGAACAGCGCGATCAGCAGGACCACGGCCATCCGGGACACCGCGTTCAGGAACGACGTCAGAAGGCCCAGCGCGAACGGCACGTCCCGGAAGAGCCCGACATCCACCACCGGACGGGCGCTGCGTCGCTCCACCACGAGGAACACCGGCACCAGCAGGGCGAAGAGCGCCAGGCAGGCGACCACCACCGGATCACCCCAGCTCCGGTCACCGACCTCCGACAGGCCGATCAGCAGGCCTCCCAGACCGACCAGTACGAGCAGATTCCCCGGCACATCGATGCCGCGGTCACCACCTGGGCCACCGACCCTGCGCAACACCACGGCGCCCCGGACCAGGCACACGAAGCCGATCGGCACGTTGTACCAGAACACCCACTCCCAGCCGAAACGGTGCGTCAGGTACCCGCCCAGCGTCGGGCCCACCAGCTGTGCCACGGAGAACGACGCGATGTAGACCCCCATGCCACGCGCCATGTGCCGGGGCGGGAACGCGTCGGCCAGCAGCGCCGCACTGTTGGCCAGCAGCATCGCGCCCCCGGCGGCCTGGACCACCCGCAGGCCCACCAGGAACCACGCTCCCGGGGCGAAACCGAGAAGCAGGCTGGCCACGGTGTACGTGGCCAGCCCGAGCAGATACATGGTGCGCCGCCCGAACATGTCCGCCAGTCGGCCGAAGACGACCAGGAGCACCGTGTTGGCCAGCATGTAGGACAACAGGATCCAATTCGCGGCGGCGGCACCGGCGTCGAAGTGCCTCACCACGTCCGGGAGCGCGACGTTCAGCGAGCTGCTGCCGAGTGCGATGAGAATGCTCGCCATGCTGACAACGGACAACACGCGCCAGGCGTAGCGAAGTTGCTCTGCTTCCGCTGTTTCCCCGGTCCTGGACATGGGGCTCCCTACCGGTAGGCAGATATTGAATCAGGATACTAGAACCTGATTCGGTTGAACCCGTTCCGCCTGGAGCCCGTACTCCCGGCCGGCCGGGTCCGCGAAGTTCTTCGGACCCGCCCGACCTGAAAGTCGTCTACGCCGTCAGTCCTGCTCCTGCTCCTGCTCCGTGGAGCCGGTTCGCCGGTGCGCGGTCATCAGCAGGGTGCTGGGCCGCACAGTTGCCCGGGCCACGGGCCGGACGGTCCGGCCCGGTGGGAGATCGAACCGCACTCGCCTGATGATCGTCGCGATGGCCGTGACCAGCTCGGTGACGGCGAACCGGTCTCCGATGCACTTGTGCTTGCCGGCACCGAAGGGGAGGTACGCCCCCGGCGTGAAAGCCTCGGCCTGCGCTTCTTGCAGCCAGCGGTCCGGATCGAAGGTGAGCGGGTCGGGGAAGAGCGCGGGGTCGCGGTGCAAGGCGTGCTGACAGTAGGCGAGTTCGGTGCCGGCGGGCACGGACCACGGTCCCAGTTGTGTCCGGGTGACGGTGCGACGGGTGACGAGCCATCCGGTGTGGTGCAACCGCAGCGTCTCCCGGATGACGCGGCCGAGGTAGGGCAGACGGGGGAGGTCCTCGAACGCGATGGGCCGGCCGTCGAGAACTGTGTCGAGCTCGTCCAGAACTCTGCGTTCGACGTCGGCGTCCCGGGCGAACTCGTAGAGCGTCCAGGCCAGGACCGAGGCGGTGGTCTCGGTGCCCGCCACGGCCAGAGTGAGAATCTCCGAGCTGATCTGGTGCCCGGTCAGCGGAAGGCCGGTCTCCTCGTCCGTGGTGCGGAGCAGCAGGGACAGCATGTCACCGGTTTCCCGCCCCGATTCCTGGAGTTCGGCCACGGCCCGGTCGATGGTGGCCCGAACCGCGTCCCGGGCTGCCGTGAACCTGCGGTTGAAGGGCAGGGGGAGTTTCTCCACCCAGTCGGGCAGCATGACGCGCGCCCCGACACCGTTCATGACCACCGAGAGGTCCTTGCGCAACCGACGGAAGGTCGCGTCGTCCAGGCTGTCGGCGAAGACGGTCTTGGCGAGCATCTCGAGGGAGAGCTCGACCATGGCCTCGCGGACGTCGAGCTGACGGCCAGGGGCCCACGAGTCGACGGCGGTGGTCGTCGCGCCCCGCATGAGGTCGACGTACCGGGCGATCTCCGGCCGGGCGAAGGCGGGTTGGAGCTGGCGTCGTCTGCGGACGTGCTCCTGGCCGGCGGCGGTGACGACGGAGTCGCCCAGCAGCTGACCCATCTTCTCGAAGAAGCGCCCCTTGTCGAGACCGGGGCCGAGGTCGGTCAGCATGGCGCGGATGAGGTCGGGGTCCTGGACGATCAGAGTGCGGGTGCCCGGCTGGAGAGTGATCTCGACCAGCGGGCCGTAATCGGCACGGAGTGAGGCGATGAAGCCGAGATTGTCGCGTACGAGCTGTACCGCGTGACCCAGCAGCGGGACCGAGCCTGCCGCTCTGGGTATGGGGGGAGGCGCTACAAGCGTCACGAGAGCATGCCACCTTTCGAGCTGACCTTGGGCGTCATATGGCTTCCCTGATCGATCCTCGGGGCAATCCACCCGGTGATGTGGTATGCGCCACGGATAAGGAGGTTTGGCGCTGCCGCCGAGGGACAGCCCCCGGGGGCCGCGTGAGCGGTGCCGGACGCTGGGGGCCGGGCCGGCATTCCGGGTGTCTCGCGTTCGCCCGGCCGGTGGGGTGGACATCGGCGACCGGCTGAACTCCACCCACGGTTCCACCCGTGGGTCCAGGCGCTTCGAGCCCGGTCCCGGGATTCTTCAAGGCATGACAGCAACCGAGTGGATCACCGACATCGTCCTCATCCTCGTCGTCTTCCGACAGCTGCGGGAAGGCCGACTCGACCTCAAGTCCTTCCTGATCCCACTGGGGATCGTGGCGGTCGTCGCCTACTCGTACCTGGACACCGTTCCCACCGCGGGTAACGACCTGGTGCTGATCGGGGTTCTGATGGCCGTGGGTGCCGCACTCGGCACAGCCGGCGGCATCCACACCCGGCTCCGGACTGCGGGCGAGCACATACTGATCAAGGCCGGAGCGGTGTCGGCGATCCTCTGGGTCCTGGGCATGGGGGCGCGAATGGTTTTCCAGCTGTGGGTCGAGCACGGCGGTGGCGCCGACGACGTCGGCCGGTTCAGCGTCACCCACCACATCACCGGCGACCAGGCCTGGGTGGCGGCGTTCGTCCTGATGGCACTCACCGAAGTGGTCACGCGCCTGGCCACGATCTTCGTACGGAGCCGGTTCCGGACGGTCACCCACCCTGTGCCCGCCTTCGAACGTACGGCCTGACCATGCGATATGTTCTGCCCGTGTCCGTAACCGAGAGCGTCCCGCCGCATGGAAAGGCCGCGGCGCGGGGGCCGGGCCCGCAGCAGGTTCCCGGGCGGGACCCGCGTGCTCAATGGGTGCTCACCCTTGCGGTCATCGTGGTCGGAACCCTGACGATCCGGCCCATGGGCTTCAGCGGCCGAGGTCTGGCTGTTGCCGTCCTCTTCGTGATCAACTGTGCGGCGCTGCTGGCCCGGCGCCTGCCCGAGAGCAAGGTTCCCAAGCACCTGGCTCTCGTATGGCTGACGCTCGGCATCGTCGCGGCGGCCGCCCTGATCGGCGTCAGCAGCAGCGGTACGAGCTACCTCTTCGCCTTCTTCCTCGCCGCTCACCTCGGATACCGCCTCGAGACCAGGCCGGCCCTCGTTCTCGCGGGGATCTGCAGCCTGCTCTGCTGCGGTGTCCTCTACTTCCGACTCGGGCCCGGGTATCACGAGCTGCCCTGGGTCGTCGGGCTCGCCACAGGCGTCCCGGTCGTGGCCGGCATCGTCAACCGCAGTCAGCGCCGGGCCGTACTGGCGGCGATCGCGGCTGCAGAATCAGCCGAACGCGCCGCCCGCGCCGAGGCCCGGACCGCCGTGCTGACCGAGCGCAGCCGGATCGCCCGGGACGTGCACGACGTTCTGGCGCACTCGCTGGCCGGGATCAACATGCAGTTGGAACTGGCCGACGCCTTGATCGACACCGGTGACCTCGACAGGGTCCGGGAGGCCAACGACAAGGCCCACGGCCTGGTCAGGAAGAGCCTCGAACAGGCGCAGTGGACCGTGCACGCGCTGCGTGAGGATTCATTGCCGCTGCTGGAGAGCCTGACCGCGCTGCTCGAGTCGTCGGGCCACCGTGATGTCCTCACCGTCACCGGGACCGTCCGTGAGGTGCCCGTCCAGGTGACCCAGAATCTGTTGCGGATCGCGCAGGAGGCGCTGACCAACGCCGCTCGGCACGCCCCCGGGGCAGATGTCGGCATGACGCTGACGTTCGAGACCTCGTCGACCACACTGAGGATCCGCAACGGCCCCGCCACCCGTGCGGTGAACGCCGGTATCGGCAGCGGGATGGGACTGATCGGAATGCGTGAACGGGTCGCGCTGCTGGGCGGAAGCGTCACGGCACGCCCGGTCACCGAGGGACCGGACGAGGGCGGCTGGCAGGTGGAGGCAGTGATCCCGGATGAGTGAACAGACCGACGAGCCCCAGCCTTTGAATGTGGTCGTGGCCGACGACCAGGCCGCCGTCCGGGAGCCGCTTGCCGCGGTGCTCGGGCTGTCCGACGACATCGAGGTGGTCGCGGCCGCCGCGGACGGCAGCGAGGTGCTGACGGCCGTCGCCGCCGGGCCGGTGGACGTGGTGCTGATGGACCTGAGAATGCCCGTGATGGACGGGATCGAGGCGACCCGTCGGCTGAGCGAGGAGTACCCGCACGTGGCGGTGGTCGTGCTGACCACCTTCGCCGACGACGACTCGATCCTGGGCGCGCTGAGTGCCGGGGCCCGCGGCTACCTGACCAAGAACGCGGGGCGCCAGGACATCACCCGGGCGATCAGGGCCGCCGCCGCCGGTCAGTCCGTGCTCGACCGCGAGGTCCAGGACCGGTTGCTCGCCACCGTCAGGACCAGGACGCCGGTGGTGGGACATTCCCTGCCCAGCACCCTCACACCCCGCGAACGAGAGGTACTCGCTCTGATCGGCCAGGGCCTTCCCAACCGGGGGATCGCCGAGAAGCTGTTCATCAGTGAGGCCACGGTCAAGACCCACATCAACAACCTGTTCGCCAAAGCGGGAATCCGCGACCGGGCCGACGCCGTCCGTCGCGCCATCGAGTCAGGACTGACCTGACCCGGCTGAGGCACCCGGAGACGGACGGGCGGGGCGGCTCACGGCCTCCGGCGGAGGTCCAGCATCATGTCGAGGGACAGCGAACCGTCCGCGCTGGCAAAGGAACCGACCGGCCGGAAGCCGTTCTTCTCGTAATAGCGAATGGCGCGAGCGTTGCCGGCGAGGACGCCTCCCCACAGGATGATCCTCGTCCTTCCGAGCCCCCGCGCGACGTCTCTGATGAGCGGCAGGGCCAGCGTCCCCACCCCCTGTCCCTGGTAGTCATCGGCCAGGGTGGGCCCGAAGCGGCAGTCGGTGAGCTCCGTGAGCTCGATGCCGGCGTCTCTGTAGCGCGCGACGTCGGCGAGGGGGAGGGCGAGACCGCGATGGCGTCACACAGCTCCCGGGCAGCCACGATGCCGTAACCGCCGAACGTGCTGAGCCGCCTCGATTCAGGGGACAGGCCCTCGAGGAAACAAGCCAGACGCTCGCTGTCGGCATGGGTGAGAGGGCGGAAGACACCTGCCGCACCGGCGAGCAGGTCCAAGTGGCGGGTGAGAACCAGCGGTTCGTCGGCGATCTCCGCCAGTGTGAGCACCTCGGCCCCCTCAACGGCTCAGGTCTGACGAACCGAACCTACCAGCGACCATGACTCTGCCACGCTCTGCTCGGTCCACGGCAGGAACCGGAGCGCGCCCCCGCCTCCAGGCGGGAACGCGCTCCTCGTAGGACGGAAGAGGGTCAGTGCTCCGTTACGCCGCTCAGCTCGTTGGGTGCCTTCGGCAGTTCGGTCGTGGCCAGCTGCTTGCCCGACTCGATGTCGATGGCCAGCAGCTTCCTCCTCGACGGGTCCGAGACGTACGCCGTGTGGTCGCGCACGAACAGTGCCGGGCGGGCCTGCTGCCAGTCCAGCGGCTCCTGCCACGAGTTCAGGGCGGAGATCTTCTTGGTCACCTCGCCGGTTCCGGGATCGATGACATGGATCCTGCCGTCGGTCCCCAGGACGAGCGCCTCACCGTGCGGGCCCCGCGCCAGCGAACGGAAGGTGTAGCTCGTACCGATGTCGACGAGCTGCATCCTGCCCGTCCCGGTGTTGATGAGGGACACCTGCTCCGGCCGTTCCAGCTCGGCGTCCTTGTCCGTCTTGTAGTCGCCGAGGACCACGGGCGACTCGTCGGACCCGGCCTGGTTGCCGATCCGGCCGTACTCCGCGGGGCTCTTCACCTTCTTGATGGCGCCGTCCTTGTAGACCAGGACACCGTCCTCGCAGCCGATGACGACCGCCTCGCCCTGCGCGGCCGCCTCCCCATGGACACCGGGGCACTCCTCGCTGCGGGTGATCTCCTTGCGGTCCTTGTCCAACACGGCGATGCCGACGCGCCTCTCCTCCGTGCCGAGCGTGGTCACCAGCTTGCCGTCGGCCATCTGGATGGCGACACCGTGGTGCGGGGCGGCAGAGGTGTATGTCTCGGCCTTCGGCTTCGTCCCGCCCAGGTCCTCGGGATCGAAGACCGTGACCACGCCGGTGCCGTCGGCGAAAAGGATGGTCCTGCCCGCGTGCCGGACGACGTGGCCCGGCTTGCTGCCTTCGAACTCGACATCGGTGAGCTTGCGCCCCGCCGCGTCCAGTACCCGGAAACCGCTCGCGGTCGAGACCATCACGTGACGGTCGTCGCCCGCCGGGTTGACACGGTTGAACCCCTCCAGCGGTATGTCCTCGGCGAGCTTCAGCGTCTTCCCGTCCAGGACGTAAAGGCCCCCGTCGTACGTGGCGACAATCGGCTCCGCGACCTGGGCGGCCGGTGAACCAGACGCCTTGCCCGTCGTCCTTGAAGCGGATTCCCCGTTGTCACCCCCGCAGGCCGTGAGCGCGACGGAGAGACCGAGAAGGGTGCTGACGGCAGCCGCCGTCCTCGGGCGTACTACATGCTTCATCATGTGGATTTCCTCTTTACGGCTGTCGCCCATGAATGGCGACAGGTGGTTATTCGGCTCCCAGGCCCGCGGCTATGGCCTTGGTATTGGCGCGCATCATCTCCAGGTAGGTGGCCGCCCCCTTCCCCTTCGCGGTGAGGGATTCGGAGAACAGCGGCACGACAGCGACCTCGATGCCGCTCTCGCGTTTCAGCACCTGGGCCAGCCGGTCCGGTTGCGACGAGTCCGCGAAGATGGCCTTCACGCCCGTCGTCTCGATCGCCGTGGCAAGGGACTTGAGGTCGGAGGCGCTCGGCGAAGCGAGGGTGGTCCCGCTCGGGATCACCGCCCCCACGACCCGGAAGCCGAAACGCTGGGCCAGATATCCGAAGACATGGTGGTTGGTCACCAACCGGCGATGCCGGGGCGGGATGTCGCCGAACTGCTCACGCATCCACGCGGTCAGTCCGGTGACCTGCGCGGCGTAGGCCGTCGCGTTCCTCCCGACGACGGCGCTGTCGACGCCCCCCACGTGCTCGGTGACCTGATCCGCGATGAGCCCGACGGCCTCGCGGACCCGCTCGGGATCGGTCCAGAAGTGCGGGTCCGCCTCTTCGGCCGACTCGCCCGCGGTGTAGGCGATCGGGTCGACGGATTCCCCGACCGCCAGGGTGGAGACGCCGGCCTCTTCGGCGGCCTCCACATGGCGCAGGACGTTCTCCTCCAGGCCGAGACCGTTGTGGACGACCAGATCGGCCTGCTCGATGGACGCCGCCTGCTGAGCCGAGACACCGAAGGAGTGGGGATCGGCGCCGGCCTGCATCAGCACGGTCACCTCGGCCTCGTCGCCGACGATGTTGCGGGTGATGTCACCGAGGATGTTCGTGGTGACGACCACCGAGGGGCGGTCCCGCCCACCTGCCGAGCAACCGCTCACCCCGAGGAGCAGTACGCCGGCGAGGGAGGCGACAAGGAGGCGCGCGGTCGCGGAACCGGTGCTCATCGGCCGGTCTCCACCATGTACGTCGGGGCGAAGCCCAGGGAGAAGGTGCGGGCGAGCCGCAGCTGGTCGTTGTAGTCGATCTCGTAGACCTTCCGTGCCGCGGCGTCGTTGACGTACGCCCGGGTGGTGTCGACCTCGATGACGGCGGAGCCGGCCCCCTCAGGGAGGAGCTCCTTACGGGCGAGCCTCTTCCCTGTGGTGATGTCGTACGCGGTGAGCGCACCGTCCGTGCCGAGCGCGAGCAACGGAGAGTCCTCTCCCGCGGTGTTGGCGGCCACGACCGGGCCGGTCCCGATGCGTGTCCAGGAGCGTTCGGTGACATCGAGGACCCAGGCGGCGTCATCGCCCGACCTGGCCGCGAGCGTGGTGCTGCCCGCCCGGTGGTGGAACTCGACCGCCCGCTCCGAGGCCTTCACGGCTGTGCCGTACGCGATCTTCTCCGCGTCGAACGCGCCCTTGCTCCCGCTCACCAGCAGCGCTCCGTCGGCACATCCGAACACCACGCCCCGACGGGTGACCGCCTCGCCCCGCGCCTGGGCGCACGGTTCCTTCAGCGTGGTGACCCGCGAACCGTCCCGGTCGTGGACCTCCACGGAGTCCTTGCCGGCGCCCGCCGCTGCGACCAGCAGATGTTCCTCGAAGGGGACGGCCATCCCGCTGCCCGCGCCTGTCAGCACGCTGCCACGGGGGACGGTGCCGTCCTCCAGCTGTTTGCGGTCGAGCAGCAGGGTGCCGGCCCCGGCGGAGGCGACCGCTGTGACGGCCTGATCGCTGTGGACACGGGCGGCGTCCGTCCCGGCGATGGTCCCCGCCACGTCGCGGATCGCGGCGCGGTAGTAGTGGACGTGGTCGCCGTGATCAACCGTCCAGGCACCGGCGTCGACGACATGTGTGCTGCCGCCGGAGCTCAGGTAGGCGAATCTGCCGTCGGTGCGCAAGCCCTGTACGCCCTCTCTGTCCCCGAGTGATGTGATGTCCTCGGTGGCCAGGTCCAGGACCTTGACGGCCCCCGTGCCCGCGTCGACGAGAACGAGCCGGGACTGCTGTTCGGAGGCTTCTTCGGCTCCCTCGACATAACCGTGGGGTTTCGCGGCGGAGGCGGAGGTCTTCGAGGGTGTCTTCGCATCGCTGCTGCTCTGGCAGCCGACGAGCGGCCCGGAGCTGACGAGGGCGGCACAGAAGAGCGCTGCGGCGGTCCGGGTTTTCCTGGGTGTCATGACGGATGTCCGTATTCCATGTGCGGGCGGTCGGTCGGGGAGGCTGGGGGAGTGGACCGCAGCCACCGGCGGTGGAGGCCGGAAGCCGCGGTGGAGAGCAGGAACTGGACGACTGCCGTGGCCGCGATGCTCGCCCCCGCGGCCGTGCGGAGGTGCCACGAGAGCAAGAGGCCGACGAACGTCGCGCTCGCCCCGAGGCAGGCGGCGCCAGTCATGATCACCGGGATTCGCCGCGCCCACGGCAACATGGCCGCGGGCGGCGCGATCAGCAGGCCGAACACCAGCAGCGTCCCCACCACGTGGAACGACGCGACGATGGCCAGCGTGAGCAGGGCCAGCAGGGCCGCATGCGCGAGGCGCGGCCGGAGCCCCAGTGTGTGCGCCTTGCGCTCGTCGAACGCCAGCGCGACGAACGGCCGGTAGCCGAGTGCGGAGATCACCAGCGCGATGACCAGCGCGCCTCCGAGGTAGGCCAGGTCCGCCGGACGCACGGCGAGCACATCTCCGAAGAGGAAGCCGGTCAGGTCGACCGCGAACGACTCCGAGCGCGAGACGATGATCACGCCCAGCGACAGCATGCCCACGAAGAGCAGGCCGATGCTGGTGTCCTGGGACAACCGGGGTGACCGGCCGACGACGCTGACGCCGAACGCCATGACCGCCGCGCTCACGGCGGCGCCGACGAGCAGGTCGCCTCCCAGCAGCGAGGCGAGCGCGATCCCGGGAAGCATGCCGTGCGACATCGCGTCCCCGAAGAACGCCATCCCGCGCAGGACGACCCACGTACCGGCCAGGGCGCAGATCGACGACACGAGTATGCCGCCCCACAGGGCCCGTTGGACAAAGGTCACCTCGAAGGGGCCCATCAACCATTCCATGCCGCAGGACACTACAATGAAAATGATTATCACTACAAAGAAGCTGATAGGAAGAGGCTCCGAAGATGCAGCGACAGGTGGGGCTCGAGGGTGTGTCGGCCGGCTATCCGAACCGAGCGGTACTGGACCGACTCACCCTGGACATACCGGCGTTGACCACCACGGCCGTGGTCGGCCCGAACGGCTCGGGCAAGTCCACGCTGCTCGGGGTGATCGCCGGAGTGATCCAGGTGACAGCAGGTGAGGTGGAGCACCGCACGGACAGGAGCGTGGCGTTCGTGACGCAGCGCAGCAGGGCGGCCGATGTGCTGCCGCTGACGGTGCGGGAGACCGTGGCGATGGGGAGGTGGAGTCACCGCGGACCGTGGCGACGGCTGTCCCGGCGGGACAGGGACGCCGTGGGGGCGAGCATGAGCAGGCTCGGCATCAGCGCCCTCGCCCATCGGCAACTGGGGGAGCTGTCGGGCGGCCAGCGCCAGCGCGCTCTGGTCGCGCAGGGATTGGCCCAGGAGGCGGATCTACTGCTGCTCGACGAGCCCACCACCGGGCTCGACGCGACGGCTCAGCGGCTCATCGCCGATGTGCTGGCCGAGCTGACGGTGGAAGGGGTGACGGTGGTCCAGGCGACCCATGACCTCGAGGTGGCCAGATCAGCGGGTCATCTCCTGCTGCTCCAGGACGGTCGGCTGCGAGGACAGGGCGACCCCCGGGAGGTGCTGACCGGAGACGCGATCGACGGGATCTGGCGGCTGCCCCCGAGGGCGTGAGGCGCGGGAGCGGGCTGTTGCCGGGAGGCTTCCGCTCCCGGGCCAGGATCACCTGGGTCCGCGACAGTTCCAGGGACTGGGCCCCCTCGCGACCGCACGGTGGCCGAGCAGTCCAAGAATTTCGGTGCTCCACCAGCCATCAGGTGGTGGCCTGATGCTTGTGGTCACCTGGCCGTCGTGGTCGTCCGACCACTCCCCGGCAAGCGCGACGACTGCAGGGCATGGGCGGAATCCGGCACCAAGGCCGCTTGTGGGCCACGCGGTCGACATCGCCGACGGCGGCAGCAGGGCCCGGGCCGCGCGTCGCGGTCCGGGCCCTGCTGCCGTGCGGTGCCGCCCTGCGGCGGTGGTGTGTCAGCTCTGTGCGGTGGCGTCGTCAGCCTGTCCGGCGCCCTCGGCTGCGCGGGCCTTCTCGCGCATCTTGCGTACCAGCTCCGCCTTCTGGTCGGCTGCACCCTGGCGGTCGAGGTTGCGGTGCGGACCGTTGTTCTGCCGTTCGGTGCGGGACAGCCTCTTGCGCTTGCCGCCGCCCATGCCCACGGGGTTGTTGATGTTCTTGCTCACGGTCACGGGTTCTCCCGGTAATGATGTGAAGTGATCTACGGATTCATCGGTGGGGACTGACGGCCACGTCGAAGGGCGTCACCAGCGGCCCATCACGCTCTCACTCGTAGATCGGCGTCTGGAAGAACATGACAAATACGTTACCCGCTTCCGCCGGCCCCGCACACCAACCCTTCACCGCGACGCATCAGAACCCGGCCATGGACTTGTCGAGCACGCCGCCCACAGCGCCGTAGACGCTGCAGCGAACGGAGTGTCCGGCCCTACGGGGGGGAGTGCACGAAGCAGGCGGACGCCGGCCGAGACGAAGAGTGGGAAGTGCGAACCACGTGACATTGCCCAGAGCGTGACCTGTTCTGGAGCTCCGGGCAGGGCACGTTGACGCCACACCTCTATGTGGTTCCTGGTCGCACAGTTCTCACGCCGCATGGACCCATCGCGCCACTGGCCGCTCACTGACCCGCAAGAATAGGCCTAGGCACTGTTTCTCGGATCTCCTGACGTGGGTGGGGTGTTGGCGCCAGGCTGGCTGGATGGGTCGTGGGGATCTGACGAATGCAGAGTGGGATCTTCTGGAGCCGTTCTTACCTCCTGGTGGTGCGCGTGGGGGTCGGTGGAGTAACCATCGTCGGGTATTCGACGGGGTTCTCTACCGAGTGCGGACCGGTGTGCAGTGGCGGGATCTGCCTACGCGGTTCGGGCCGTGGGAGACGGTCTATAAGCGACATCGTCGCTGGTCAGCCGATGGAACTTGGCAGATGCTGCTGTTCCGTATCCAGGCATCCGAGGACGCGGCAGGCGGGATCGACTGGGAGGTATCGGTGGACTCCACATCTGTGCGGGCCCACCAGCACGCCGCCGGTGCGAGACAGGTGCCTCCGGCTGCCATTCCTCAAAAGGGGGCCGTGTGGGGGACGAACCAGGTCGATCCGGTACTGCTGAAACTGGCCGCACGTCTGGAGGAGGTGGTCAGCTCGGCGAATGCCTGGGACGTTCCCGCGGCGGATTCACCACCAAGATTCACCTCGTCGCCGACGGGCGGTGCCGGCCACTCGGCCTCGTCCTGACACCCGGACACTACGGTGACGGACCCCAGCTCGAGCGGGTCTTGGAGCAGATATCAGTGCCCCGAACAGGAGTCGGCCGACCTCGCACCCGCCCCGACCATGTCCTGGCGGACAAGGCTTACACGTCCCGCGGAAACCGTCGCTACTTGCGACGACGCGGCATCTCGTACACCATCCCCGAACGCCGAGACCAGCAAAGGCACCGCAAGAATCGAGGTTCCCGAGGCGGTCGACCCACCGGTTTCGACAGCGAGCGCTACAAGAAACGCGGCGGACCCTCCTTTCGAGCCCTGGCCGACCGCTGAGTAGTCTCCGAGCCATGTGGAGAGAAGCAGCTCTTGAGGTATTTCCTGAGGCGGAGTTCCGGAGTCCCGCGCAGGTGGCAGCCCTCGCTGACGCGGAGCACCGTCTCGGACGCGCGGTGCCTGCCGATCTGAGGCAGCTGCTCCTGGAGTGCGACGGCATCATCGGGCACACCGCGGTGGACACCGTCTGGTCCGTCGAGCAGATCGTCGCCCGGAACCTTCTCTTCCGCACCGACAGCTCCTTCGCCCAGCTGTACATGTCCTTCGACGCTCTCCTCTTCTTCGGGGACAACGGGGGCGGGGACCAGTTCGCCTTCGTGCAGACACCCCAGCGCCCGGACATCTTCGTCTGGGAGCACGAAACCGACAGCCGCCGCTGGGTCGCGCGAGACCTGAGGGACTACCTGGGCCGTTCCCTGGCCGAGGGCGGCGACGACTGGTACCAGTAGCTCGTCGATGTGGTCGCGCGACGCTGACCGCTTGGCTCGCGCTCCGGACCTCGCAGAAACAGACCCGACAACCGGCTTGTAGAGCCGATCGTGGGCGAAATCGTGTCGTCGGTTAGCAATCCAAGATCAGGCCAGTGCCGGTGAGGCAACCATCGACGAGGTGCCGGCGGTACTGGATCTTCTTGAGCCGGTGCTTCACAGCGCGGGTGACCTGACCGCGATCGGCCGCCGCGAGGTTGCCGATGTCGCGCTTGACCAGCGACCAGATGCCCTCGGTGGGGTTGAGGTCAGGTGCGTAGGCCGGTAGCTGGAACACGGTGAGCCACCTGGCGTTCGCGTCAATGAACTCCCGCATGGCCGCAGTCAGGTGGATCCGGGCGTTGTCCCAGACCAGCACGATCGGGCCCCCGAGTTGGAAACGGGCGCGGACGACCAGGTCGCGGAAGTCCCGCCAGCCGAAACCCTTCGGCTCGTCCTTGCGGCCCCGGTACTCACGGATCGCGTAGAATCAGTCGGGACCGCTCGCCCGGCCTGAAGCAGGTCATACCCGCCATCGACACCCGTCCGGAGCCTCGGCCCCGCACGCGCACCACCGGAGTCTGACCGATGCGGCCCCAGGACCTGGCGCGCGGCGGAGTCATCGACTGCCCGGCCTCGTCTTCGAAGACGATCCAGGCCCCATACTCCGCCGCACAGCTCTTACCCGCGGCCAGGTCTCCTTCGTCCACACCTCGACCGCCTCGTCGTCCCGCTCGATGGCCCGCCGGGCAGGCTGCTGCCACGACCAGCCGTGCCGCCTCAATAATCGCCACGTGCCCTCGACGGTGCAGGAGACGTGGAACAGCCGGCCGATCAACGTCTTCACCCGCGCCAGCGTCCACCGCTGACCGCCCATCCGTGGACCAGCGGACCACGCTCCAACTCCCGTTCCAGCCGGACGATCTGTACGTCGCTGAGCCTTGGTCGGCCCGGCGAACCCTTGGAGGCGACTCCAGCCTTGCCGCATTCGCGCCGGGCCCGGCGCCATCGCTCCACCGACCGCTCCGACACCCGCAGGACCGCGGCGATCTCCCGACTCTTCTCCCCGCCCTCGAAGCGTTCCACGGCCTCCAGCCGGATCCGCTCCCGTCTGGCCCTCTCGGCGTCAGTCAACACGCCGCCTTGCGCGTATCTCACCGCACCAGGACTACCGAGGACACCCCACCACCGTCTGGCAAACAGCCCGACATCACTCAATCAAGTTCAGTAGCAGCCACTGCTTGATCGCCGGAGTCTTGTGCGTGGCGTAGTTGTCCAGGATCAGGTGCACTTGGAACTCCGAGGGCACCTCTTTGTCGATCTTGGCGAGGATCTCGAACTCGGCGGCCCGGTGCCGGCGGTGCAGAGAGCCGATGACCTTGCCGGAGGCGATCTCCAGGACCGCGAACAACGTGTGGTGCCTGCCCGGATGTAGTCGTGACTGCGGCGTTCGGGAACCCCGGGCATCATCGGCAGCACCGGCTGGGACCGGTCCAGGGCCTGGATCTGCGACTTCTCGTCCACGCACAGCACGAGAGCCTTCTCCGGCGGGTCGAGGTAGAGGCCGACCACGTCGCGGACGTTGTCGATGAACAACGGATCGGTGGACAGCTTGAAGGTCTCGGACCGGTGCGGGGCCAGGGCAAGGGCCCGCCAGATGCGCGAGATCGCCGACTGTGACATCCCCGTCGCCTGCATCATCGACCGCGTTGACCAGTGGGTGGCGTTCGCCGGCCGTTCCTCCAGAGTCTTGACGATCACCCGCTCGACATCCGCATCGGTGATCTTGCGCGGCACACCGGGCCTGGGCTCCTCGCACATCCCGTCCAGACCCCGGTCCAGAAAACGACGACGCCATGTGCGGACCGTCTCGGGAACGACCCGAGACGGCGCGACACCTCCGCGATCGAATGACCCTCGGCGCTCTCGAGCACGATCCGCGACCGCAAGGCCAGTGCTTGAGCCGTCGAGCGACGGCGCACCCACCCCTCAAGCACGGCCCGCTGTGCATCAGTTACCGACAACGCTGCAAGCTTCGGTCCACGACGACTCACCCCCAACCAACGACGAATCACCGACTCAGGTCACTAGGACGTTTCTTTCCGATCGGATCGTTGGTCCGGCCGTGCCGTTGACTGACGCGCAGTGGGCGCGGACAGAGCCGTCGTTGCCTTCGCCGACAGATGATCGATGCCATCGCCTGGAAGTTGCGGATCGGGTCTCAGCGGGCGCACCTCCCGGCCGAGTACGGCACGTGGAAGGGCGCTTATATGCGGCTGCGGGCGATCTCCGTGCCGATGCCGTTGGGAGCGACGGTGACGTAGGCACTTCTGGCACCCACTGGAGATTCTGAAGCACCGAAGACTTACCTCCTAACGGGCCTTCTGAACGTGGGTGGTCTCGGTATCAAGAGGGGTGCCGTCGGCGCCGGTCGGGACGACTTCCGGCACAGGGGTGCCGTGTTCGTCGACCAGGGTGGAGTGAGCCTCGCCGGGGGCGAAGGCATGGCGTTCTCCCCATTGCCGCAGAGTGAGGATGACGGAGAAGAGGTCGCGGCCGGCATCGGTGAGTACGTATTCCTGACGGCGGCCCGATGGCGCGGTGCGCTGGGCGAGGAGCCCGTAAGCGGCGAGCTTGCGCAGGCGATCAGTGAGGATGTTGCGTGCGATACCGGTACGTCGCTGGAACTCGGTAAACGATCGCGCCCCGTCCATGGCGTCGCGGATGACGAGCAGGCACCATCTGTCGCCGACGAGGTCGAGTGTGCGGGCGACGGGGCAGTCGGGGTCGGTCCAGTCTGCCTTCGGGGCGCGCGTCGTGGTGCGCGACATGACACCTCCCAATGAGTTGCGGATTGAAACCAGCATGCCCTACTGTCAAAACAGTTGCGTTTCGCTACTGATTGGGGGTTGGGGTGCTATGGGCGCGTGGCAGCGGCTTCTGCTCGGGGCGGTGTGTGGCGTCGCTGTGGCCGGCATCTATGCCGCGCAGCCGGTTCTGGAGCCGATGGGACGGGATCTCGGCGTGTCGGCAGCGCACACGGGGTGGATCGTCGCGACCGGTCAGTTTGGCTACCTGGCAGGGCTGGTGCTGCTGGTGCCGCTCGGTGATGTGGTTGTCAACAGGCGCCGACTCATTGCCGTGCACTTGGCGATCACCGCAACCGGCATGATCCTGACGGCCTCGGCGTCAGCGGCATGGATGGCGTTCGGGGGGCTCGCGGCGACCGGGTTGTTCGCGGTCGTCGTACAGACCACGGTGGCCTACGCTGCATCGGTCTCGCCGCCTGCCGAACGCGGACGGAACATCGGTGTCGTGACCTCCGGCGTTGTGGTCGGCATCCTGGGCGCGCGGGTTGTCACCGGCGCGCTTGCCGATGTGTGGGGCTGGCGGAGCATCTACGCCGTGCTGGCGGTGCTGTCGCTCGGCCTCGCGGCCCTCGTTCTCGTCGCTCTGCCGCCAGTGGAGCGTCCCAGCCGACCTGCGGGGTACAGGCAGGCCGTCCTTGCACTGGGCGGACTATTCGGTCAGCGCCTCCTGCTGACGCGCGGGCTCATCGCGTTCTTCTTGTTCGCATCGTTCGGAACGCTGTGGAGCGGGCTGTCCCTGCCGCTTGCGGACGCGCCGTGGCATCTGAGCGAGAGTCAGATCGGATTGTTCGGCAGCGCCGGACTCGCCGGCGCCCTCGGCGCTGCACGCGCGGGACGGTGGGCGGATGCAGGACGGACGACTCAGGTCGCGGGCCTTGCGCTTACCTTGCTCGTCCTCTCGTGGGCAGCGATCGCGCAGCTGCCGTGGACACTGGGGCTTCTCATCGTCGGCGTCGTGGCCCTTGACTTCGCAGTCCAGGCCGTCCATGTGAGCAACCAACACCTGCTCACCACCGCGCATCCGGAGCGCACCAGCAGCATCATCGGCGGCTACATGGTCTTCTATTCGCTCGGCTCCGCCCTCGGTGCAGCCACAACCACGGCCGTTTACACCATCCACGGCTGGGCGGGCTCCAGTCTCCTCGGGGCCGGATTCGCGGTCTGCGCGATGGCCGTTTGGGCAGCCGACAGACGGCTCCCTCGTCGCACCCGGCGTGCCGCTAAAGCCTTGCTGCACGCGTGAGCGCCCGGAAGGCTGCGGCGTGGCTTGAATCCGCCCTTCACTTCTCCCCGACAGTCACGAGCCTGTCGATCACCAACTGTCGCCGAAGCCGGCAAACGCTGTCCTCAGTAATCTCGCGGATGCGGCGGAAGCGGGCGCAGCGGGGGACTGGCCCGAGGATGCGGCGCACGGTGGCGGTGGCCTCGGCCGGGTTCACGATGGTGACCTGATCGATGGCCGCTTCCACCTCGGCAATGGGGCTGCCGGAGGTACAGGTTTCGGTCGGGCCCCATCGTCGACGCCCTCGCCCAGCATGCCGTTCTCGAGCTGGGGTTTCGTCAGTCGGTTGGGGACATTCGGCCTCCGCCTCGACACCAGCGGCACACAGCCGACGGGCGGCAAGAGTCATCTCGGGCTCGCCCGGCGCCAGGGCAGCATGCGTGTGCCTGACCAGCCGAGGTCGCGTGGACAGACCCGCGCGCAGGGCACGTCGACACATGCCCGGGCAGGACGACAACACCGGTCAACTGGGTGCAGCACTGCGAGCCGGGTCCCCCAATGCCCGGCCGCGTGCGCACTCGGGTGGAGGGTTGCGTGTGGTTGCGATCACTCCGTCGAGCCGGTCACGCGCAGCAAGGAGTTCAGTGACGCGCACGCTGATTCGTGCGCGTTCGCTCTCCAACCGGTCCAGCAGCCCCGGCTCCACCGTGCCGGAGTACACGCTGCGCAGCACCTCCCGTACAGACCTGCTCGGCAGCCCGGCGGCGAACAGCTGCTGGATCAGCCGCACCCGGTCGACGGCAGAGTCCGGATACTGGCGCTGCCCGCCGGAGCTACGGTCGGCCTGCAGCAGGTCCTGCTCCTCGTAGTAGCGCAGAGCTCTCACGCTCACCCCGGCCTTGCGAGCCACCTCACCGATCCGCACGCGTCCTCTTCTCTCCTGGCAGAAGCCTCGACTTGCACCTCACGTTGACGTCAGGTTTTAGCGTAGTCGACGTCAAGGCATACCAAGCCATCCGGACAAACAAGGCAGGTCATCATGCGCGCAGCCCGTTACCACGAGTACGGCGGTACGGAGACCCTCGTCGTCGAGCAGGCCCCGGACCCGCTGCCGGGGCCCGGAGAGATCCGCGTCCGTGTCGCGGCGGCCAGCGTCAACCCCGTCGACTGGAAGGTGCGTAACGGATCAGTGCGCGACTTCTTCCCGGTCGATCTGCCGGCGATCCCAGGACGCGACGTCGTAGGTCTGGTGGACATGATCGGCGAGGGGGCCACCTCGGTGGACATCGGGGACCGCGTCTTCGGTCTGGGCGGAGTGACGGGCGCGACGGCCGAGCTGGCGGTGCTCTCGGCCTGGGCTCCTGCCCCCGCTGCCTGGAGCGACGAGGAGGCGGCCGGGGCCGGCCTGGCGTCCGTGACGGCATTGGGCGGGCTGAAGGCGCTCGGCGGTCAGCTGGAAGGTCGCACCCTGCTGATCGAGGGGGCCGGCGGAGGAGTCGGCGGCGCGGCGGTCGAGATCGCTCGCGCTATGGGGGCCACCGTGATCGGGACGGCCAGTGAGCGCAACCATGCGTATCTCGCGTCCCTGGGCGCCATTCCCGTCGCCTACGGCGTGGGCCTGGCGGAACGCCTCACCCGCCTGGCCCCGAACGGGGTCGACCTCGTTCTCGATGCCGCCGCTTCCGGCTCGCTGACCGATCTCGTCGAGATCGCTGGCGACCCGGACCGCGTGGTGACGGTCGCCGACCACGTGAACGCACAGCGTCTGGGCGTCCGGGTGGCCAACGCGGTCAACGATTCCACGCTCCTGGCCGAGGCGGGCGCCCTCGGCGAGCAGGGTCGCTACGTGCCGCGCATCGATCAGACCTACCCGCTGGAAGAGATCGCGCAGGCGCACGCCCACTCCGAACGCGGACACGTGCGGGGGAAGATTGTGGTCATCATCTGACCCTTGGCAGCAGACCACCGGCGGCCGGCGGCCGGCTCTTGACCACTCGAATAACGGATCATTGGGACCGGATCAAGAAGAACCGCGATATGGATCTGGCCGCAGCTCAGGACTTCCAACGGCTCTACGGGAGGTTTCGTCGCTGTATGGAAGACCTGGAATGCCTTAACAAGCTGCCACACACCCGTTACCACGCCTGAGTATGTCGGCTGGGGATGCCTTGAGCGGGCGACCGCAGCCGAAGGAGAGAGTGGGGCCCTCCTCTCCAGTTTGTTGCCGGAGCGCGTGCTGACCGGGGAGGAAGTCGACATGCTCGGTGGCGCCGCCAAGCGTTCAAGGCCCTCCGGCGGACCATCCAGCGGGGTGAACCGCTCGGCTGGTGGTGCGGCGTTCACATCGCTGTCAACGGCCGTGTCCGTCATGTTGAGCACCGCACCAAGGACCAGGCGTCGACCGGCCACCACGCTAGCGGGGTCTCTTTCGGATCACTGGTGGAGGTTCGATCGCATGGCCCGCTGGCGTTGGCGGAACTGCTGCCTGCGACGAAGTGGTTGTGAGCTATGACCTTGCTGAGTGGGACGGTGAACGTCCACTCGACAACCACCAAGCGGGCTCGACCTACGACGAGTTCTGCGAGGGCTACCTGGAGTCGGACGAATCACGTCGGCGACCCCCTCGTCTCGGCGTCCGATCAGGCAACAACGGCTCTGTCCGCGCCTACTGCCCCTCAGTCAACGGCACGGCCGGAGCAACGATCCGATGATCGAAAAGAAACGCTGCGGGTAATACACCTAACGGCCTTCCCCGTCAGTCCTGACTCGATCACCCCGGTCGGGCGCTCGGCCGGAGGCGGCCGCCTTGCGGCTGCGGAACGCCGCCACGCGCGTACGGTTCTGGCAGGTCACCGAACAGAACCGGCGTCGGCCGCCGGGGGACTGATCGATGTAGACGTCGGCGCAGCGGGCCCCCGTGCAGATCCCGATGCGCGCGAAGCCGTGGTCCGCGAGGTGCTCGCGCAGGGCGATCCCCGCCGCCCCGGCGAGGGCCTGATCCGTGTCCTCCACACACCAGGCGGCCCGAAGTGTGCCGTCGGCCGCAACGTCCATGACGGGGTGGATGCCGATGTCGGACAACAGGCGCGTCAGGCTGTGTGCGCACGTCTCGCTGTCCGGGGCGGAGAAGACCTCGTGGAGGCGGTCCGCCGCGTCGGCCAATGCCTGTGAGGTGAGCCCGCCGCTCACGCGGGCGGGCAGGCCGAGCCTCTGTGTGATTTCGGAGGCCGGCAGGTGCGCCTTGTCCCCTCGGCCGTCCTCCCTACGCGGCAGGGTGCCCCACCCGTTGACCAGTTCCGTCAGGGTGTCGAGTGGAATCCCGGTGAGAATGACAGCCATACCTCCAATGTAACGCACTTTGAAGCTTCTATGCGTTGCGCTGGCACTGCGGGTTGGGTAACGTATTGAAGCGTTTCCGTGCGTTACGTCATCTGGATGCGGGAGGTGGACATGCTGGATCTCACTCTTTTGCCGGCCTATCTGGCGGCAGTCGCGATCATCACTGTTGCGCCGGGGCCGGACGCCGCGTACATCATCGCTGTGGCCCTCGAACGGGGCCCGCGGGCCGGTCTGGTGTCCGCCGCGGGAATGGCTCTGGGGATGGTCGTACACGTGACGGCCGCTGCGCTCGGGCTCGCCGTCCTGCTGCGCTCCACACCTGCGGTACTCGTGCTGGTGCAGCTGGTCGGTGGGCTCTATCTCGGATGGCTCGCGGTGACCGCGGTCCGCTCCGCCAGGAAGACGCCGCCCGCGGTTCCCGGGACGCCGGACGAACGTCGGATCCTGCGGCAGGCTGTCCTGACCAATCTGCTCAACCCGAAGACCGTGCTGTTCTTCGCCGCGTTCCTGCCGCGGTTCACCAGTGCGGAACACGGTCCGCTATGGGCGCAGTTACTCATCCTCGGGGCGATCTTCCTGCTGGCGGGGCTCGCTTGGGACAGTGCGATCGGCCTGTGCGCCGGCCGACTGGGCCGGGAACTGGTGCGGGGCCGCCGCACGGCTGTAACGGTGAACATGGTCGCCGGGGTCACCTTGGGCACCCTCGCGGCGATCCTGCTGAATGACGCGCTGACCGCCCTCGCCTCATGACGGCGACGGCGGTCGGCCGCCTTTACCCGCAGGGCAGGGTAGTCGGCTGAGCTGCTCCGCCCAGGGCGGAGTGGCGCGGGACCGGTCTTCGGGCTGCCGCTGGACAGCCGGGTCGTCCCTCCGGCCGGCGCTCGCCAGGCGGTCAGGCGAATCCGACCGCCAGGGTTGCCACGACCGGCGCGAGATACAGAACAGGGAAGGCGACCGTCTTGAACGAGCGAGCACGCAGGACCGTGATGACCGCCCCGACGAAGTACACGACCAGGCCGACCGCCGCTGTCACGCCGACAACCGGTACGACGAGCCCTGCCAGCAGGCCGACCGCACCGAGGAGCTTGGCGACAGCCAGCGGGCGCCACCACGCACGCGGAACCCCGTAGGACACCAGGGGGTCGACCACGAACGGGGCCCGCCGCAGCAGGGAGACCCCCGAGAAGGCCACCCAGACAGCAGTCAGCACGGTGACGACAACGGCGAGAGACACAGTGATGCTCCTTGGCTCACGAGACCGGAGGCCAACCGCCCCCGCAGGAACCGAGCTTGCACCCGCTCTGTTCGAGCATCAACGACGACTTCCGCGGTGATCCATAACCCGTGCATTATGAATCGCGCGTCCGGAGTTCGGTGGGGTGAAGGCAAGGGGTGGGGCATGGAACTGCGTGACATCGAGATCTTTCTGACGCTCGCCGAGGAACTGCACTTCAGCCGGACCGCCGAGCGCCTGCATGTCTCCCAGGCGCGAGTGAGCCAGGCCATCAAGATGCAGGAGCGACGCCTCGGCGGGGCTCTGTTCGAGCGAACCAGCCGAACTGTCCGGCTCACTCCACTCGGTGAGCGGCTGGCGGAGGCACTGCGCAGCGGATACGACAGCATTCAACAGGCCCTGGCCGAAGCCACCGCAGCCGCCAACCGGTTGTCGGGCGCACTGACTCTCGGCGTCATGGGAGCCCTAGGTCACGAACTGCACTCCATGGCGGCAGAGTTCGCCGAACGACATCCGGAATGCCGCGTGCAGTTCCGCGAGATCCACTTCAGCGATCCCCTCACCCCCTTGCGAAGCGGCGACGCCGACATGCTGCTCGTGTGGCTCCCGGTCGCGGAGCCGGATCTGACCGTGGGACCCGTGCTGTTGACCGAGGGCCGGGTCCTGGCCATCGCCAAGGGGCACGAACTTGCCGGTCGTACGGGTGTGAGTATCGAAGTACTCGCCGACCACCCGGTGCTGAATCCGAGCTTCGGTCTTCCGGAACCCTGGGGAGCCGCCATGCTGCCCGCCCGCACCCCCAGCGGCCGGCCCGTCCTCGTATGCGGGCCCCCGGTGACCACATTTCACGAGGCACTGACCCAGGTAGCCGCTGATGCCGGGGTTGCTCCGCTCAACGCCCATGTACTGCGCTACTACACCCACCCCGGAGTCCTTTTCGTCCCCCTCCGGGACGCCCCGCCCACCGAATGGGCGCTGGTGTGGCGCACCGCCGCCGAAACGCCACCGATCCGGGCCTTCGCCGCTTTCGCTCAGGCCGTCGGTCCCAGAGCCATGCACTGAGCCGTGCATCGGACCGGACCACCGTCCACCACCCCGGCCGACTAGGGCGTTTCCTTCGGATCATGACCAGGTGTCAGTAGCGCGTGGCACTATCCCGGCCATGAGTCCCTCTGCTTCTGAGTACGCGTGGTTCGAGGACAACGAACTACGTTCCATGTACTGCATGACCTACATCAAGGGCCTAACGCCGCGCGAGTTCCTGGCCCGACTGGGCGTCACTCCCTACCCCGACCAGGAAGGGCTGAAGGGCCTGTTTTCAACACACTGGAACGCTCCCCTGGTCATAGACGATCACTGGCAGTTCATCGGCGCCACGCAGGTGCTCGGCCACGACGGCCCATGGACCCTCGCCGTCGAGCTCAACGGTTGGATCGGTGACTCCGGCACGTACATGGAGCCAGCCTCGGCAGCAACACGGGCTCTCTCCCACTACCAGAACGCCAGTGGAAGAGCATCCTTCAACTGGTGGGAGGACGGCGAGCTCCGGACGACGTTCGAATGGCCTCGCAAGCGCCGCGGAAGCACTCCGGACGACCTCGTCGAGGCAATGCAGCGTGTCGGCTTTGATCTCAGTCCTCAAGGTCAGGATCCGGGCCAGCCGGGCAAGATCGCTCTTGCCGAGGAGCTCAGCGGTGTACGAGTCACGGCCGAGCTGCTGGCCAATTCTTCCTACGCCTGCGGATATTTTGGTCCGCTGCCCGCCGTGTACCGCACGGCCAGGAAGGAGCCCTCGCCGAGCCCGGACACGGGGCTCCACCCTTCTGGCGACGAAGCCCGGGTAGACGGCGAAACACCGCAGGTCCTGAGACGCAGAAGCCTGGGACAAGGGCTTGGTCCTCTGCTTCCACCGTCCTCGAACACTGGTCAAGAACCGTAGGTCCGCAAGGCTTGTGGAACCGCTGCGCCCAAGTTGTTGACCTGCACGGTCGCAGCGACGGCTCCTATCGTGCACGAGCTCGTCAGGGCCTGCCAGGAAATAACTTGCGGGTTCTGGCTCTTGACGCCCCAGCGCAGTCAGAGTGCTCGACAGCAAGTTATTTCCCGGCAGGCCCTCAGCGACAATCGCGTCTCAACGTCCTCACCGACGGCATACGGTGCGACCAACTGCTCGAGCCATGACGTGAGCGAATGCGGGTGCGTCACCAGCCTGTCCGGCGGTGAGCACGAAGGCCAGCGGCCGGCAGTGGGCATCAGAGGCCAGGTGGATTTTGGTGGTCAGCCCGCCCCGGGATCGGCCGATGGCGTGGTCTGACGGCTCGTCCGCTGGGGCCCCTTTTCGCGGGCCCCGGCAGCGTGCTTGTGTGCGCGCACGATGGTGGAGTCCACCGAGACAGCCCAGTTGAGGTCGCCGTCGGCGTCGGCCTGGGCGACCAGCGCGGTGAACACCCGCTCCCATGTGCCGTCGACGGCCCACATCCGCAGCGGTTGTAGACGCCTCGCCAGTTGCCGTACTTCTCCGGGAGGTGAATCCACTGCGATCCGGTCTGGAACTTCCAGGCGATCGCGTCGATCACTTCTCGGTGGTCCCGCCACCGGCCACCCCGCTGCGGTGTCCGGTCCGGGAGTAACGGCTCGATTCGCGCCCACTGCGCGTCAGTCAACGGCATACACGAACAACGACTGGCGGAGCTGGTCGGAACGGCACCGCTGTCAGGCGGCCGGCCCCGTGCGGAGCCGCCGCACGTCCCGCACGAGCGTGTACGAAGCGCTGAGGAAGATCACGGCTCCAGCCGCGAGCCAGAGAACCGAGGTCCCAGAGCGGTACTCGCGAACGCCAAGAACGAGCAGCATGACGCTGGCAAGGACGCCGAAGGCCGAGATCAGAGCGCTGACGCGGTGAGTCGGCCAGCGGAAGTGATCCAAACGAACCGGCCTAGCCGGCAGCGAAGAGGCGACCTTTAGTCCTGCTAAACCAGGCCTTACACATCGGGCGTTGTTCGAGGGGCTGCCGGCTGTCAGCGTGAAGACATGCCGCTCGTATCCCTCTTCCAAGGAGTCCTGCCATGCCCGTTTCTGAACAGGTGAGCTTCGCCGGTGATGCCGGCAAGCTCACCGGCCGTCTCTTTCTGCCGGACGTCGACGAATCCGTTCCGGTGTCGGGCGTCGTGATCGCCGGGACCTGGACATCCGTCAAGGAGCAGATGGCCGACCGGTACGCCGAGGAGCTGGCCCGACGCGGCTTCGCCGCCCTGTCCTTCGACTTCACCGGATACGGTGAGTCGGACGGCGACCCGCGCGACTACGAGTCGCCGACGCTCAAGGTCGGCGACCTGCGTGCGGCAGCCGACTTCCTGGCCGCCCGCCCGGAGGTGGGTGACGGAGAACTGGGCGTGCTGGGCATATGCGCCGGAGCGATGTACGCGAGTGCCTTCGCCGCCGAGGACTCCCGCGTGCGGTCGCTCGCGCTGGTGGCGCCATGGCTGCACGACCGGCGCATCTGCGAGGAGAACTACGGTGGTCCGGAGGGCATCTCGGCGAAGAAGGCCGCGGCGCTCGAGGCCCGGCGCCAGTACGAGGAGACAGGCCAGGTCGTCTATGTGCCGGTGGTCAGCGGCAGCGACCCCGAGGCGGCCATGCCCTTCGACATCGACTTCTATCTCAACCCGCGGCGCGGCGGGATTCGGCAGTGGCCCAATCGGTACGCCGTCATGGCCTGGTCCGAGTGGCTGGACTTCGACGCCGTGGCGCTCGCACCGCGCGTGACGGCCCCGACGCTGCTGGTGCACAGCGAGGACGCCGCGGTCCCGGACGGCGCCCGACGCTTCCACGCCGGACTGGCCGGGCCCTCGGAATTCCTGTGGACCGAGGGCGTCCAGTTCGACTTCTACGACCAGCCCCTGCAGGTCGGCTACGCCGCTGACGCGACGGCCGAACACTTCGCCCGCACGTTGTGAACGCCCCGGACGCCGCCCCAGACCCCGACCTCGTCAGGAGATCACCTGCCATGTCCGAGTCCGTACTCCAGTCCAAGTACGCGGTCGCCGAGACCTGCACCCGCATGGCCGTGCACGCGGATCAACGTGAATGGGACCTGCTCCGCGGTCTGTTCGCCGACAAGGTGCTGCTCGACTACACGAGCCTGGCCGGCGGTGAACCAGCCCAATTCACCCCGCAGGAGATCGTCGACGCCTGGGCCTCGACGCTCAGCGGCTACGACGCCACCCAGCACCTGATCGGCAATCAGCTCGTCCACATCGACGGCGACCGTGCCCTGTGCACCGCCTCCTTCCAGGCCACACACCGCCTGGCCGACGCCCACGGATCGCCGCTGTGGACACTCGGTGGCTCATACCGGTGGGAGCTGGCCCGTAGCGGCGACCGGTGGCTCATCGACACCGTCGTGATGACCGCGGTCTGGGGCGACGGCAACAGAGGTCTGTCCGTCCGGGCGGCGGGTCGGTGATGACCACGTCCGCTGCTGGGCCGTCCGCGACCCAGTCGCCGTCCGCTGTCCCGGGCACGGGACCCGTGGTGCTCGGCGCCGCGATGCTGGGCTTCTTCCTGATCTCCCTGGACGCGTTGATCGTCACCGTCGCGCTGCCCGACATGGGCCGCAGTCTCGGCGGCGGCATGTCGGGCCTGCAGTGGGTGGTGGACGGCTACACGCTGATGTTCGCGGCCCTGATGCTCTCCGCGGGCTCGCTGTCCGACCGGATCGGGGCACGCCGCGCGTTCGGCGGCGGGCTGCTCCTGTTCGCGTTGACGTCGGCTGCCTGCGGGTTCGCGCCCGGACTCGGTGTGCTGGTGGCCGCTCGGCTGGTGCAGGGGGCTGCGGCGGCGGTGATGATGCCGGCGTCCCTGGCGCTGGTGCGGCAGGGCTTTCCCGATCAGGCCGAGCGGGCGCGGGCGATCGCCGTCTGGACCGTGGGCGGCGCGGTCGCGGTGGCGGCAGGACCGGTGGTCGGCGGGGCCCTGACCGCCTCGGCCGGATGGCGGTGGATCTTCTTCGTCAATCTGCCTGCCGGCCTGCTGGCGCTGGCGCTGCTCACCCGCGTCCTCGTCTCGCCACGGCTGCCGGCGCGGCTGGACGGAGTCGGGCAGGTGACGGCGGTGCTGGCGCTGGGCGGGCTGACGTACGGCGTGATCGAGGGGGGCGCCGAGGGCTTCGGCCATCCGCTCGTGGTGGCGTCCCTGCTGGTGGCCGTGGCGGCGGCAGCCGCCTTCCTCCTCGCGCAGGCCAGGGGTGCGCATCCGATGCTGCCGCTGCCGCTCTTCCGGACGCGGGTGGTGGCGGTCTCCTTGGTCGTGGGCTTCATGCTCAACGCGGCCTACTACGGCGGGGTGTTCGTCTTCAGCCTGTACCTGCAGCAGGAGCGGGGGCAATCGGCGCTGCAGGCGGGTGTCCTGTTCATCCCGATGACCGCGCTGGTCGCGGTGGTGAACCTGGCCTCGGCGCGGCTGGCGGCACGGTTCGGGCCACGCGTACCGATGGTCGCCGGGCAACTGGTCGGGACAGTCGGGCTGCTGACACTGCTGACGGTCGGCGGCCACACCGGTATGTGGGTGGTGGCGGCGCTGATGGTGCCGGTCGGGCTCGGCGGCGCGCTGGCGGTGCCGGCGCTGACCGCGATGCTCCTCGACGTCGTGCCCGCAGATCGAGCAGGCACCGCGGGCGCGGTGCTCAATACCGCCCGACAGGTCGGCGGGGCCATCGCGGTCGCCGTGTACGGCGCACTGCTGACGGGCGCGCACACGTTCCTGGCCGGGATGCGCTGGAGCGTGCTGCTCGCTGCGGCCGGGCTCGCGGCGACGGCGGCCGCGACGTTGACGCTGCCACGCGGCGGGCACGGGGCCGCCGGAACGTGAGGTGGGGCGGTCGTTCCGGAGGCGGCCCGGCCAGAGGTGAGCGGTGGGAGCGGGATGTCAGGACGGCGGACCCAAGGGCTGCGGAGCGAGCTCGACGACGGACTGTACGAAAGCCCGCAGCCCGGGCGCCATACTCCCGTCGCGCCACATCAACGCGTAGTCGATGGGCGGTGCATCACTGAGAGGGACGTACACGATGTCGGGCCGGCCGTGGTACTGCTCCGCTCTGAGGCTGGCTATCGTGGCGCCCCGGCCGGCGCCGACCAGGGAGAGCACACCCTCCCAGTCGGCTGCGGCCGGGCCGTGCTCGATACACCGGCCCTGGGGTGTGTGGCGCGGGAAGTGTGCCTCGCGCCACGCCTGGGACACACCGGTTGCTGTGATCAGCGGTAGACGGGCGTAGTCCTCCAGCGACACGGTCTCCCGTGCGGCGAGAGAGTGAGAGGCGGGCACCAGGAGGGCGCGGGGCTCACTGAACACCACCGGCCCCACCGTGACGCCCGGCCCCTCGACCGGCGGTTCCGCGATCACCAGGTCGACTTCCTTCTCCCGCAGAGCGTCGATCACGGCGTTGTACGTCGCGCCCTGCAGCTCCACGGCACAGCGCGGATAGCGGCGCGAGACGGCATCCGCAGCCTGCACGAGGAGCCTCCCGGACCACGGGGCGGTGAAGCCGACGCGCAAGGCGCCCCTGATCTCCTCGCACGCTGCCATCGCATCGGCTACGGCCTGCTGGATCCGCCGGTACGCGGGCGCCAGGTCGGCACACAGCTGCCGTCCGACCGGTGTCAGGGCGACATGACGGCTGCTCCGCTCGAACAACGCACCGCCGATGCGCCGCTCCAGCGCCTTGATCGTCTGGCTGACCCGGCCGGGCGAGATGCGCAGACGCTGAGCCGTCCGCGCGAAGTGCAACTCCTCGGCCAGAGCCAGGAAGACCTCGATCTCGTGCCGCTCCACCGCCCTCCCTCCCCACCAGTGCCGGAATGTGCCCTCCGCCACCCAGCCGTCCACTGCCTTTCAGAGCCTGGCACCGGCCGACCATAGGCCGCATCGACCGTAGTGGTCCAGCGCGACAGGGCGGGCGGTCTGGTCACCCTGACGTTCTGCCCCGGCTGCTGTCGCAGCCGTACGTCGACACGTCAACGTCGGCGTGGTTGGCGCTGTTCGGGTGGGCAGTCGCAGTACAAGTCGGAGGTTTACGGTAGCGGCCCTTTTCGGAGTGGGAGCGGTTTCCCGGTTCGGCTTGTGGGCGAACCGGATCACGGCCGGCGCCGGTGAATTCCGCGGTGGCCTGGACGTCCCCGCCCTCGCTCAGGAGGGCGGCGGGTCCGGGCCCGTCGGTCGGTCGGATCGGACCGACCGCGCCCAAGGCGTGCCGGCCCGACGCTGAGGTGCCGCACCGCAGGACCGCGCCCAGTAACCGCCCGGGAGCGGCAACCCGCGAAAGGCCGCCGCACCCGGGCTCGTACGCACCTGTATCGCGATC
This sequence comes from Streptomyces sp. NBC_01166, assembly GCF_045039765.1. NCBI lineage: Bacteria > Bacillati > Actinomycetota > Actinomycetes > Kitasatosporales > Streptomycetaceae > Streptomyces > Streptomyces sp. NBC_01166. The sequence continues at coordinate 414,834 of NZ_CP108613.1, read as the reverse complement.
AGCCCGACGTGCAGGCCCGGCCGTTCAACTTGAACGACCCCGGGTCCGGCGCCGGACCCGCGGCCGAGGTGTTGAAGCCGAAGTCGACCGATGCGCCCGGGGCCAGGGCCCGGTTCCAGGAGAGCGGCCTGGCGCTGACCGTCCGGCCGGACTGGTCGAACTCCGCGCTCCATGTGTGGCTCAGGCGCTGTTCGCCGGACAACAGCCACGTCAGCGACCACGGCGAGACCGGTTCCGGGCCGGTGTTCTCGACGCGGACCGTCACCGTCGAGCCGCTGTTCCACGGGTGCGAGGAGTACGCGACCTTGCAGGTACGGGCCAGGTCGGCCTGACCGTCGCCCGCGTCGTCCAGGTAGGAGGCGATGAAGGCCAGCGGCGCGTTCCAGTTGATGGTGATCTCGTTGGTCGCCCAGGAGCCGATGTCGTCGATGTAGCACATGGCCGGGGCGCAGCCGCTCAGCTTCTCCGTCGCCACCGGATCGCCGGACGCTCCCGCGGTCAGGTTGGGCCCGCCCGCGACGGAACCGGGTGCCGGGTGCGGCAGAGCGGGGTCGTTCTGATGCGCCCAGAAGCGGTGGTGCTGGTTGCGGGAGTCCCGCTCGCCGTAGCCGGTGACGTACGACTGGTTGAGGGGGTTGCGGCCGAGCAGGTAGTCGGCGCCCCGCAGCACGGCGTCCTGGTAGACGGCGTCACCCGTCAGGTCATGGGCCGTGGCCAGCACGGTCATGTTGTTCAGGACCTGACTGTTGGATCCCCAGACGTAGTCCTCGCCCTTGGGGGCGTACGGAAGCCCGTACACCTGCGCGCGGGACTGCTCGGCGTAGCGGTCGGCGGCCGCGGTGACCACCGAGCGGACCTCGCCGAGCTGCGCCGACGTCAGACCGTTCGGCACGGTGGCCAGGGTGAGCACGCCCAGTCCGCCGGTGGATCCCCACGAGATGCCGCCGCCGGCCGGGAAGACCGCGTCCGTGTCACCGTGCAGGTCGGAGGAGAGCACCGCCTGGCGGTAGGTGTCCTTGCCCGTCGTGGTGAACAGCTCGGCGGCCGCCCAGTAAAACTCGTCCGAGACGTCGTTGTCGCTGTACGCGCCGCCGCCGACGCCGTCGTTCGGGTCGGCGAGCACGTCCGGGTGCTGTTGCGCCGCGGCCCACGCGGTCTCCGCGGCCCGCAGGCAGCGGTCCGCGAAGTCCTCGTCGAAGGGGGCGTAGAGCCGGGCGCACTGGGCCGCCGAGGCGGCGAGGTTCAGCGTCGCCGCCGTCGACGGGGGATGCAACTCACGCTGCTGCGGATCGAGATGCGGCTTCATCGGCAGCCCTGTCCACTCGGCGTCATGCATCTTGTGGTGCGCCATCCCCGCCAGCGGCTCGCCGGCCGGGACCTGCATCTTGATCAGGAAGTCCATTTCCCAGCGCGCCTCGTCCAGGATGTCCGGCACCCCGTTGTCGCGTTCGGGCACCCGCAGCTCACCGTCGCCGAGCTCTGCCGACTCGGCGTTCGGGGCGGTCAGGGTGCGCTCGTACGTGGACATCAGCTGGGCCACCGAGATCCCGCCGTTGACCACGTACTTGCCGTGGTCGCCCGCGTCGTACCAGCCGCCCGACACGTCCAGCCGGTAGTCACATTCCCCCGTCCGGCAGGGGACGTCCGTGTCGCCCTTGTTGGGCGCGACACCGATGTGGCCGGCCGGGCGCGCGTACTCCTCACCGACGAGGTCCGCCTCGATCGGGGTGCCACTGCGGTTGTGGTAGAAGTACGCCAGCGCGTCGGAGCGCAGTCCGTCGTACAGGTCGCCACGGATCGAGAACGGCTCGCTCACCTCACCGTCGACCTCCACGGTGTAGCCGTCGCCCGTGGTGGTGAGGCCGTCGAATTCGAAGGTGTGGACCCGCTGACGTGAGCTGGGGTCCTCTCCGTGCGGAACGGTCTTACCGGTGGCGGCCGTCGAGCCGTCACCGGCCTTCACCGTCCATGTCAGCGGCGCGTCGGCGTCGGTGACCACGGTGCCGCTCTTGGGACCGTGGGGGAGGTACCCGACCTGGTTGACGCGTACGGGCGAGCCGGTGTCCGGTACGTACACGGGCGGTTCGGCCCCGCCCCGCAGCGATACGTCGTCCAGACAGAAGTCCGTCGCCCGCTCACCGCCGCCGATCTGCAGCTGCACCGAGGCGGCGGGCAGGTCCACCGAGGCCGTGAACGTACGAGTCACCTGTGTGACCTCCGTACCCACCGGGTCGGCAGTGGCGAGCACCGTGGTGTACGGCTCCGCCGCCTCCTGGACCCGGGTCTGGGCGGTCAGGGGGACGGTCGAACTGGCGGTGTAGGAAAGCTCGTAGCTCTCGCCCGCGACGATCGGGACATCGTTCTGGCCCACGATGACGTCCCAGGCGTTGGCCGTACCGGCGGGCACCTCCGCGCACAGTCGGCCGTCCGATACGGCCGCCGGCGCGTTCGCCGTCCACCACCAGGGGGCGGTACCGGCGGTGAAGTCGCCGTTGGTGATCTGTTCGGGGCCCGGCTCGGCTGCCTGGGCACCGGACGTGCCGGGCACCGCCAGCGCCGCGGCGAACAGTAAGGCGGCAGCTGACATCCCGAACACGCGTCTCCCGTGCCGGGGGCGGACGCACACGGGCCGTGCGGAGAGTGGTGAGGCATTCACCGGGAAGGCCTTTCGTCGACAGAGGCGGTGGGCGTGGGGGAGCGGCGCCCCGGCGGATGGGAGCGCTCCCATCGGTATTGTGGGGGTGGATTGCGCGTTCCGCCAGGGTCATGACAGCTCCAGGTCGTGAGAGGGCGGCGTCGCGGTGGATCGCTTCGGGTGTCTCTTCGACCCGCTCGGGCTCCTGGCGGCCGCCCGGAGCTGGTGCGTAGGGTTCCCGGATGTTCGAGACACCAGAGGCCTTCGCGCACACCACCGTCGAGCGCGAAGGGGAGCGCGGAGCGGCGTGGCTCTCCGAACTGCCCGGGATCGTGGAGGAGCTGCTGGAGCTCTGGGGGTGCGTGCCGGACGGGAAGGTCATGCACGGTGCCGTCGGGGTCGTCGTCCCGGTGCGGCGGAGAGCCGGGGACACCGCTGTGTTCAAGGTGTCGTTTCCGCATCCCGGCAATGTGCATGAGCCGGATGCCCTGGTTGCGTGGGGTGGGCGCGGAGCTGTTCTGCTGCACGAGCGAGATGACGACCGGTTCGCGATGCTGCTCGAACGCGCCCAGCCGTCAACGCTGGCCGAGGTCGAAGACGGCGAGGAGGTGGTGACGGTAGCAGGGCGGATCAGCCACCGGCTGGCCATCCCCGCGCCGGCCGGCCTGCCCCGGCTGCGGGAGCAGGCCGGCACCTGGGAGGAGCAGATGCTCAAGGATGCCGAGGAGCTGACGCACACACTGTCGCCCTGTGCGCTGGACGCCGCCGTGGCGACCATCCGCGAGCTGGGTCGCATCCAGCCGGACACCCTCATCCACGGGGACCTGCATGCCGGAAACATCCTACGCGCCGACCGCGGGCCATGGCTGGCAGTCGACCCCAAGGGGTACGCGGGAGACCCGGCCTACGACGGCGGCACGCTGCTGAAGTCCCGCGCGTTGACGCTCCTTGGACAGGACGACCTGCGCGAAGCTCTCCACCGGACCTTGGACGTCTTCACCGAGGCCGCGGAACTCGACCGGGAGCGCACCCGGCGTTGGGCCCAGTTCCATGCCGTCCAGGCTGCGTTCTGGGGCCGCCGTCATGGATTCCGTATGGCGCGAGGCGGGCCACGCTTGGACCGGCTCACCGAATTGGCGGACCACATGGCGGAGTTGCTCACTGCGCCGCACCCGAGATCGTGATCCTTCCCGTGGGCTCCAGGACCGCTGACTTCGATGACCTGAGCATCGCGCGCACAGCCAACCGTCGTTACGCTGTCCACACAGAAGATCCTGGGGGACATGCGGAGCTCGCCGCACGGTCTGTGCTCTGCGCGGCACGGCCGGTTCTTGGGCCGGGCCGCCCAGCTCACGGCGGACGAGTCCTTCACGGGCGGGGGAGAGGCCCGCACGGATCAGTGCGCCCCGAGTTCGAGGCTTCGCCCGAACCGAGGGCGTCGGCTCGCCTCACCATGTCAGCTGCGACGTCGTCCCAGTCCGGCCCGTGCATCCACAAACTCTCCGCAGCCTCCCGCAGCAGTGCCGGCTTGTCCGGCCGTAGCAGGAGCACCAGCCGATAGGCCAGATTCCGGATCCAGACCGGCAGGTGGCCGTCGACCACATGCGGGCTGAGCTCATGGAGCATGGCGAGGATCGATTCGGCATCGGCGAAAGTCAGCTCCTCGACGAAGTAGTGCTCCCGGTGCTCCAGTCGGCACTCCGGTGCGGATCGGTACTCATCTCCGTAGAGACACCGGGCATGCTCAGTCAGAGTGCGGTGCATGACTTGAGGCTACGACGCCGTGATCCGCCGGACAGCCCTTGCGCCGGCACCACGATGCGGACAGATCAAGCCATCCATCCGCCCGCTCGGTCACGGGGATTCGCCGAGCGGTCCACGAATCCTTTCTCCCGGTTCCGTCGCAGGCCAACAGGTCGAGTCGCGGGCCCTGGTCCGCCGTCGGAAGTGCCGCTCGGATTGTCCGGATCCCGGCACGTGCCCGCCGGATTGTCAGTGGTGTGGCCGAAGGTTCCGTCCGCAGGTCCATCCGCCCTCACCGAGGAGACCGGTGCTCTCGACGTCCTCACGCAATCCCCCGCTCGGGTTGCCACTCCATTGCCGTCCCCTTGACGAGTGAATCGAACGCACGGGGGCGCCGACCGCACTTGCCTCCTGCGCCTCTCCTCGAATCTGTGCTCGACAGGTCGCCCGGACCGTCCCGTATCGCCCCGTGATCAGCAACGTTGTTCGGGGTGCTCCATCCGATCCCTACCAAGGAGGAGTCCGTGAATCCCGTGGGTCCTCTTCCCGCCGACCACCCCGCGTTCGAAAATCCTTCGGCTCAGCTCGTCAGGACCGAAGTGGTCCAGCGTGACGGAAGGCTGCCCCTTGCCGGGTGCGACGTTGTCAGCTGAAGATGTCCAGAGCATCCAGCCAGGAGCCCGTGTCGCCGGCGGGGCGGGGCCGGATCGGGAGCGGATCCGGGTAGGTCTCCGCCGCGGCCCTCGCGCGCACGATGTCGGGCCCGCCGCACGCCGCGACAGCGAAAGCGCCGAAGACCTTGGCAAACGCGGCCGGGTCGCGGAACTCCACACCGAACGCTCGGCCGTCCCTCAGCGGCACCCACACCACCCGGTCGGACCGTGTCCACTCCGACACCGGCTGCTCGTCCGCGGTTGACCGCCCCTCCAGCCACAGCCGCGCCACGTGCAGCACGTTCACCTTCTCCATCGGCAGCCGCTTGCGCCGCACCCGCAGCTCACGCGCCGTCAGTTCGACGCGTTGGTCCTTCCTCGGGTACCAGACGACGCCGATCCCGAAAGGCACCCATAGCAGGATCCCGATCATCGGCCAGACAAGGGCGTCACCCCACGACCTAAGCAGCCCGCCATTCAGCAGGTACAAGGCCCCGAAGGCCAGGATCCACTTCGCCGTCATCCGCCAGAATCCGCTGCCCTGCCGGTACAGAACCCGTCGCTTCCCCGTAGTAGCCATGCCCGCACGCTATCCGCCGACCAGCAGCTCACTGTGGGCACCCTTCGTCGCCGGAGTGGGGGTACCCCTACGTCTTGGACCAGGGCGGCCGTATGTCGGTTCGGGCATGCTCCCAGGTGCCACGGGAGCAGGGTGATGCTGAAGCGTCGACATCCTCGCTCAACGCCTGCTCGCCGCCGGCCGTCCCCGGCCGGTCCTGAACAACGGCCTCGGCTCCAGGAGGACCTGCACACGTGCGACCACATCCACCCCGGTCCGCCGGTTACCGGGCCATGGTTGACGCCATCGACCGAGCCGCGCTGAAACGGTGAACCGGCTCCTCTCGCGCCGGCCGCAGGGCAGAGGAGCGACGGTCGGCACCCTCCCACTGGGACCCGATGCGCTGAATCCCGTGAGCCCAGATGCCGAACGTGCCTCCTGAACCCCTGCGGGCCCTTTCGAGGACTCCACGTCCGGCCTGGATTTCGACCACGGGAGCTGCAGGTTACGTTCGACGGTGCGGGTATGGCAGCGCGGCGCGCGCGGTGACCGCCCATCCCGCGGATCCCGGCCTGACGGGTGATGCGCACGAGCCGGAGCACGCCTGCGCCGTCGCACTGAGCGGCTGGCTGGACATCGACTCGGAGCACTGCGTCACCCCTCGTCCAAGGGCAAGCCCCGACGTGCTGCTCGACATGCTCAAAGCTGAACCCGGGCAGCACTGATGGCGGACATCAAGAATTTGCCAAGTACGGACCGTTATTGACGCACTGAGCTTGGCCGCTGTCGGCTTGTCGGTCGCACTTCTGAGTCGTCGCGCCCCGCAGCGGCCAAGTTCGCGGTGTATCGCGCGCGTTCGCGGTAAGCCTCGCGCGGCTGACAGACTGGACAGATGATCGACGATCTTCCCGCCGGCCTGAGGGCCCGACACCTTGCCGACGCAGACCATCTCCGCGTACTCGCCGTACTGGACACGTGGTGGGGTGGCTTGAAGGGGGAGGCAGGGGCGACGGAACGTGCGCTGCTGCTGCCCCGGCTGTACTTCCAGCACTTCACCACCACCAGTTTTCTGGTCGAACGCGACAATGGAGAAGTCGGCGCCTTCCTGGTCGGCTTCCTGTCACAGACAGAGCCCGAGACCGCCTATGTGCACTTCGTCGGCGTCGATCCGGCGCTGCACGGGCAGGGCGTCGGGCGTGCCCTCTACCGGGCCTTCTTCGCGCTCGCTCGGTCACACGGGCGCCGTGTCGTGCGCTGTATCACCAGTCCGGAGAACACTGCGTCGCGGGCTTTTCACACCCGACTCGGCTTCACGGCCTCAACCGTGAAGCCGGACTACGACGGCCCCGGACTCGACCGGGTGGCGTTCACCATCGCCCTTTGCGCGGAGCCGACGGGCATCGTCTGAAGCGCTTTGCAGAGGCCTGTGGTTGGGCAGCAGCCGCAGAGGATGTCGTAGTGCTTCATGCGGGCGAATGCGTGTTCCACGCGGGCCGGCACGCGTAGGTGTTCTGCGTTGTCCGATTTCTCGCCTGGCAGGAGTGGGCGGCCGGGGCGTTCGCGGTGGGGGAGGCGAGTCCGGAGTCCGACCATGCTTTGGCGTCTGCGGTGTTGCCGGGCACCGGGCGTGCTGTTGCGATCACGAGTTTCGTGTCGGCGCCAATGTTGACCTGCACGTTCGCGAAGAAGCGGTAGTGCGTGAGTAGGTGCCGACCGGGGCCACTTGCCGTCCACGATCGACAGCCGTTCCACGGCATCGGCGGGGCGGGCGCCGGGCTCGATCGGCGGGAGCGGCCGCAGCCGCCCGATGACCCGGCGTACGGTGGCCTGCGAGCAGCCGAACAGCGACGCGAGCTGCCACATCGGGAGCTTTCGGATCGATTCGGCTTCTGAGCTTGAGTGTGGAGTATTCGACGTACCGCATGATGCGCTCGATCAGGTGCGGGGAGATCTCCGACGGGCCCTCCGGCTCGATATCTGGACGCAAGTGTGGTCCGGCTCGGTGCCGCCCAACGACGTCAAGGACAAGGGCGTCGCTCGCCCGGCCCCGTATAAGGGCCGGCACGTCAACTTCCTGGTCCGCTACCTGTTGAACCTCAAGGCCGGCGGTCCCGGCCACGGCCCGCACCCCCTGCGGGCCGTCGATGACGCCGATGAGGCGGAGGAGCGTGCATCAGCATTCTCTGTGGCCCAACGGGCCGTGCGGCTTGGGGCTTGGGGCAAATCGACCACGGGGGCAGTGGTGGGCTTTGCTCAGCTACGGGGTCCCGGGCTCCGCTGCAGGCGCGGTGCTATCGACGCCGGTCTCGGTCGGGCGGCGCTTCGACGGGGAAGAGGACCGGGCTGATCAAGTACTGCGTGCGGTCGGGTGACGGCTCGTTGGCCAGGTGCGGGACGATCGCCTGCCGCATCCCCTCGATCATCCCGTTCAGCTCCCCGGAGCTGAGCCAGACGGCATGTTGCCGGTAGCCGACCAGGTCGGCTACCGGGTCGGCCGTGCCGCGGTCGAGATACGCGGTGAATTCGGCAGCCAGGACCGCCAGTGCGGCGGCGAATGCGCTGCGATGGTCATCGAGCGAGAGTGAATCGATCGTCTCCGCATTGATCCCCGCTCGGTCGCGGCGCAGCCGGTACCGGCGCTCGACGGCGCCGCGCACGCGCCGCTCCAGGGCGACTTCCAGGACGCCACCGGCTGCGAGCAGGTCGACGTGCCGGTAGACCGTGGCCTTCGAGACATCCCGAATGCGCTCGCACAGTTCGGCGGTGGTCATCTCCCTGCCACCGCACATCGCATGAACCACGCGCAACCGCACCGGGTGGGCCAAGAGTTCGAAGGCATCCATCTCGCAATGATCTCACGTCATGCTACCGTTCGCATTCATTGAGAAAGGTAGGGCTGGGATGCCTGATGGTGCTGCGACCAAGTCCATGACCGGCTCAGAACTCGCTTGGATGCCACCGCCATACGCCGAGCCCGGCCGCTTCAGCGAGCACGAGGTGACCGTCGGAACCGGCCCACTCGCGGTGCCAGGCACGGTGAGCGTCCCCCTCGGGCAGGCCCCCGGCCCCGGCGTGGTGCTGCTCGCCGGGGGTGGGCCGTTCGACCGCGACGAGACCAGCGGTCCGAACAAGCCGCTCAAGGATCTTGCCTGGGGGCTCGCCAGCCGCGGGACGACGGTGCTGCGCTTCGACAAGGCGACATACGCCCACCGCGATGCGGCCGCGGCATCGGGCCTGACGATGACGCAGGAGTACGTACCGCATGCCGTCGACGCAGTCGGCCTGCTCCGTAGCCACCGGTCCGTGGATCCCGCGCGCGTCTTCGTACTCGGCCACAGCATGGGCGGCAAGGTCGCCCCCGCCGTCGCCGTCGCCGCGCCCACGGTGGCGGGCCTGGTGATCATGGCCGGTGACACGCAGCCGATGCACCACGCCGCTGTCCGCGTCGTCAGCTACCTCGCCTCCGTGCTTCCCGAGCAGGTTCCACCCGCGGTCATCGAGACCTTCCAGACGCAGGCCGCCCTGGTCGACAGCGCGGAGCTCACACCTTCGACCCCCGCAGTCGATCTGCCGTTCGGCCTGTCCGCGTCGTACTGGCTCGAACTGCGTGACTACGACCCGGTCGCAATCGCGGCCGGACTCGGCAAGCCGATGTTCATTCTCCAAGGAGGACGCGACTACCAGGTCACCGTCGCCGACGACCTGGTGCGATGGAGGACGGGCCTGGCCGGCTGCCCGGAAGTCGATATCCGTGTCTACGAAGCTGACAACCACCTGTTCTTCAGCGGCGCAGGACCATCCACACCCGCCGAATACGGAACTCCGCAGCATGTCGACCCCGCCGTCATCGCGGACATCGCCCATTGGCTGAGTCGCGGCCAGAGATGAGCGTTAGCGCTGCCTGTGAGCCATCGCCCCGCCAGGCTTCTGGCGGGGCACAGACGCACCGCCGACCCCACGCACGGAGGGATGTGCCCGCCCGTCTTCGCGACAGCGCCGACAGCCGGGGTGCCGTCGATCCCCATCCTCGAGCGGGGTCGGTGTCTCTGGGGCCGGCGGGGTATGCCACTTCACCCAGGCAGGGCCGTCGCACCCTCGCTCGTCGCACCGGCCCAGCCCACGAGAGCACCGTCTTGCCCACCCCGACCCCGTAGTTGCGGACCGTGTTCGGGGCGCCGGCAAGTCGAAAGGACGACGGCCGCCGCGCGGACGGTCAGCGTGAACGTCCTGTCAGCCATCGAACCAAGCCGAGGTCGGGGCGCGTCGGGGTCTACGGCATCCCGTAACGGCGCGGGTGCGCCATGGCATGATCCACCGTCATGAGGAGTAACCAGTGGGGGAAGCCCGTGGCAGGAGCTCTGCTCGCCGCCGCGGCGATAGCAGCCATGAGCGGCTGCGGTGGAAAGACGGAGGCCTCAACCGACAGGACTGAGACGGCGCCGAGCGCAAGCCCGAGTCAGTCCTGGCACAGGGCAACTCTGCACGATGCGGCGCGCAAGTTCCAAGACGACTTTCAGGGGTTGAGCGCGGTCGACTGTTCCGCAGACTGCAGGCCGGACCTCGTGCGAATCTTCAACGACGGGCTGCTGCTCAAGGACCTGATGAAGGAGTCCGGAGCGCCAGAAGGCGTCTACGACGAGCCGATTCTTCTGTTCGGCGAGCTGGAGAAGGGATTCACCGCGGCCGCGGGACTGAGCGGGGAGGCCCGCCTCCCTCCCGTGCTCGGCCCGGCACGCGAGCTGAACAACTGGCTCAACACCAATCCCATCCAGTAGGCCTACGAGCCCAGGCGTGGGCGTCCTCGTGCTTGCCGGGCGTGGGGCATAGACAACAGTGAGATGATCTTGAAACCCTGAGTGGTTCATCAGGGCTTCGGTGCGGTCGAGCCCCGGCGGGTGCCGGTGATGTCGAGGCGGTCGGCGATCAGGCGGCGGTGGGCGCCTTCGAGACACCGACGGCCTGCCCAACAGTGCGGCAGACAGCAACTACCCCAGCACTTCCCACTGTTCAACTGAGACCACCTCTTCTCGCATCGAGACCATCACGGCATGGATTGGGGCACCACCCACGAGGAGTGCATGGCAGGATCGCGGTCATGTCCCTCAGCGTTCCCCGCCTCTGGATCGGCTCGACCGAGATCATCGCTCTCGCCGACGGCGAGGGCCCGTTCTTCTCCGCGCGCACCGAGGCCTTCCCCGATGCCACGACCGCGCAGTGGGCCGAGGTCGACCGCTACGACCCGGGTGCGGTCGACGCCGAGGGCCGCTGGCGGCTGCAGTTCCGCGCGTACGCGATCCGCGGTGACAAGGGCCTCATCGTCGTGGACGCCGGGATCGGTCCGGCGGACAGCCCGGCCGGCTCGTGGGCGCCCGTGCCCGGTGCGCTCCCCGAGTCGCTCGCCGCCGCGGGCATCGACCCGGCCGAAGTCGACACCGTGGTGCTCACCCATCTGCACACCGACCACGTCGGGTGGGCGGTCGTGACCGAGGAGGCCGTACCAGCGGTGGAGGGCGCGGCGGACACCAAGGCTTCGACCGGCGGTCGCCGCCCTTATTTCCCGAACGCCGAATACTTGCTCCAGCGGGCCGAGTTCGACGCCATCGACATGGTCAACTCGCAGCTTCGCGAGACCCTCACCGATCCGCTCGAAGCCGCCGGTCGGCTACGGCTCCTCGACGGGGACACGCCGCTGAGCGCCGGGCGCGTGGTCGCCACGCCCGGTCACACGCCCGGACACCAGAGCGTGCTGGTCGCCGACGGGCGCGAGCTGGCGCTCGTCACCGGCGACCTCTTGGTGCACGCGCTGCAGCTGCTCCACCCCGAGCTCGCCTACGCGCACGAGACCGACCCTGAGGCGGCCAGGCACTCGAGGGAGCGCATGCTGGACTGCGGAACCGCCATTACGCTGCACCTGGCTACGCCGCATTTGACGGAGCCGTTCCTCTCGGCGTGATCGCGACGCGTGATCGCGAAAGCAGCCTAGAGGTCGTCTCACGTGACAAGTTGCGCGAGCTTCTTGTAGCAGGCCAGTGCGGCGGCCTTGGCCAGGCCTCGGCTCTGCCGCTCGTTGCGGACCCCGTACGGGTTCTTGAGACCACGAGCAGCCCGTGGCAGGCTCATGCCGCATGATCGATGAATTCGCGAAGGACAACCTGTACGGGAGACTGCGGCGGGACCGCAAGGCGCTGCTCTGGAAACTCGACGGCTTGTCCGACTACGACGCCCGCCGGCCTTTGACGGCGACCGGGACCAACCTGCTCGGCCTGGTCAAACACGTGGCCACAGTCGAGGCCAGGTACTTCGGCGAGGTCTTCGACCGCCCTTCCCCGGAACCGCTGCCCCGGTGGCAGGACTCCGACGGCAGCGATCTGTGGGCGACCGAGCACGAGACCTGCGACCAGATCATCGGGTTCTACCGGCGCACGTGGGAACATTCGGACGCGACGATCAACGAGCTTCCCCTCGACGCCCCCGGCCACGTGCCGTGGTGGCCGGAGCCTTATGCCGACACGAACCTGTTCGCCATCATGGTCCATGTCCTCGGCGATTCCATCCGGCATGCCGGGCATGCCGATATCCTGCGCGAGGGCCTCGACGGCCGGACCGGGCTGCGCGCCGAACACGAGGCGCAGATCGACGAGGAAGCTCGTGCAGCCTACTGCGCGAAGGTCGAGCAGGCCGCCAGGTCGGCGGCACCGGTCAAGGCTTAGTAGTTGTCTCACGTGACTTGGTGCTCGTGCGGCATGCTGCGGTCGTGGGTGCTGATCCATCGAAGTGTCTGGTTACTGATGAACTCTGGGAGCCGGCCGCCCTGTTGCTGCCGTCGTTGGCTGCTCGTCCGCAAGGTGGTGGGCTGCTCCGTGTGACGAGCGGCCGTGTTCACGGCAGTGGTGTACGCGCTGACCAGCGGCTGTGCCTGGTGGCATCTGCCGCCGAGAGCGGCAAGCTGCACGTGCTGTCCGATGCCCTCGCCGTCGCCGTGTCCGGCGCGAACGTGCACGAAAGCCTCGCCCTCAAGCCGCTCATCCGTGGCATGCCCGCCGTCCGGTCCCGCCGGGGGCCACAGCGGTGCCGACGTCAAACTCCGCGCGGACAAGGCGTACTTCTCCGCCGAACACCTGGCCTGGCTGCGCGAGCGCGGGCTCGTTGCGCACATCGCGCGGCCCGGATCGGGTCCGGCGAACGCCTCGGTCGGCACCGGTGGAAGATCGAACGGCCGATCGCTTGGCACCAGCGGCCGGACATTTGGCGTACGCACAAATGCGTATTGATCTCCGCGACCTACGTTCACCCCGGCGTCCGGCTGGCCGTGTCCCTCCACCCCGCACTGAGCGAGGAGGAACGGGCCCGGATCGACTGCCTGGTCCCCATGGACCATCCCTTCGATTTCCGCCCTGCATCCGAGGTCCCCCGGGATCCCGAGACCGTCCGCCGAAACGCACTCTCCAACCACCCACTGCTGCGCCGGGAGGCAGCCAGGCACCACCCATCGCCACCGGACCTCGTCGCACGGCTGGCCGCCGACGACGACCTCGGCGTACGCGTCCTGCTGGCCCAGGACCATCCGGACGCCCCCGCGCCACATCAGCTTCCTCGAGTACACCGGCCCCGAGCGCAGCCACTTCACCTCCCGGCCGACTTCCCGACCGACGGGCTGGCCGCCTTCACCGACCACGAGGACCCTGAAGCGCGGGCCTCGGCCGCACGCAACCCCGAAACTGAGCCGACAGCTGTGGCGCGTCTCACCCAGGACCCGGAATATGCCGTGAGGGCTGCGGCGGCGCGCCACCCGAATCTTCCTCAGGCCCGGTTGGCAGTACTCCTCGACGACGAGGAGCTGGCCCACGATGCGGCTGCGAACGGGGCGCTGGACACGATCGGCCGACTGTTGAAGACGGACGGCCTACGGGCAAGGCCGCCGGTGTAGAGGAACTCCTGGTTGAGTCCTGCATTCTGCGGGGCACGAGTTGTGAATCACCGACGCAATGAGGCTTCATGCCGCCGGTCGCAGGCGCTGCCCATGTGGGAGGTGCAATCGTTTTGTGGCAGACAACGCCTTGAAGAAGGTCGACATCAAGCTGAGCCGCGTACCACGGCGGGGTGTAGTACACACGCCGGATCATCGGCCGGTGGCGAAGCGGGCGGGAACAACTCCGGGCGGTTGTGGGTTCAACTGTCTGTGGGTACGGAGGGGACAGTGTCCCCGGGCCTCACCTATAGCCCATGGGGAAGATCGTTCGGCTGAAGCCCCATGGAGCCCTCCGCCGAGAGGCGACCGCCCTCCGCACCCACACCCTCATCGGCCCCAGCTGGCCCCCGACCAGCCTGGGCTTCCCGTGCGTGGGCACCGCCCGTCGGCCGGGCGCCTGCCCGAGGTGCAGGCGGGACCGCACCTTGAGCAGCCTCGGGTGTGAGGGCACACGCTGTGCTGAGATCACCCGCCTGCGTCACCTCAGCAGGCCGTCGTCTGCTGGCGACAACTGCGCACCGCACTCTGGCGAGCGTAACGGGCAAGTGATGCGCCTTAGGTGTATTGATCACGAGCCATGATCAACGCGCGAACGCCATCCGGCACGCCGACCGCGCCGTCAGGGGACGTATGTGCCCGCGCCTGTCTTGTGCTGACCCGTAGAGCTGCGCAAATCTCCTGGTCACGAGCGTAGTGGCGCCAAAATGAGCGTTGCTGGACTTGGGTGTAATGTCGCAGAAGACCTTAGTTGCGACATGGCTGGCCGCTGAGCGACATGCTCCGCCGACTCTGCGACGCAACTGACGTAACCCACAACAGTTCGAGCCAGCGTGATGCGGAGGAATCTGCCATGGGCACGGTCACCACAAACGACGGCACAAGCATCTTCTACAAGGACTGGGGATCCCGGGACGCTCAACCCGTCGTATTTCACCACGGATGGCCGCTCAGCGCGGACGACTGGGACAACCAGATGCTGTTCTTCCTCGAGCACGGCTACCGCGTCATCGCGCACGACCGGCGGGGACATGGCCGCTCCACCCAAAGTGCGACCGGTCATGAAATGGACACCTACGCGGCTGACGTCGCCGCACTGGCAGACGCCCTGGACCTTCACGATGCGGTTCACATCGGCCATTCGACGGGCGGCGGTGAAGTCGCACGGTACGTGGCGCGCGCGAAGCCGGGGAGGGTCGCCAAGGCCATCCTCGTCGGGGCGGTACCGCCACTGATGGTGCAGACGCCGGCCAACCCCGGCGGACTGCCGATCGAGGTATTCGACGGTTTCCGCAAGTCCCTGGTCGACAACCGCGCACAGTTCTACGTCGACGTAGCATCCGGACCCTTCTACGGGTTCAACCGGCCCGGCGCTCAGATCTCACAGGGAATCATCGACAACTGGTGGCGGCAGGGCATGCAGGGCGCTGCCAACGCGCACTACCACTGCATCAAGGCATTCTCAGAAACCGACTTCACTGAGGACCTCAAGCAGATCGAGGTGCCCGTGCTGGTCGCTCACGGCACGGACGACCAGATCGTGCCTTATGAGGATTCCGCCCCGCTGTCCTCCAAGCTTCTGAAGAACGGCCGTCTGAAGACCTACGACGGGCTGCCGCACGGCATGCTGGCGACGCACCCCGACGTCGTCAACCCCGACCTGCTGGCCTTCGTCAAGGAGTAGAGCAGCCGACACCGAACCTGGTACCCCTCCGGCAAAGAACGCCGAGCGGCGAACAGGTGCAGGCAGGTACCAGGATGCCTGCTGCGAGGCAGCTTCTGGGGCGTACAGCAGAGCGGCTCGGATGAAGTCCGGGCCGCTCCGTCGCGATCGCAGCAGGTCACTCCTACCTCAAGGCCGAGACCCAAACTGCTGCATGAGGTGGTCGGCTGACCGAGGAGCGGTCCAACGGGCGGCGAAACCCCCGGCGGAGCGCACAGACCGCCAGAGCCCGGCCCTCCAGGTTTGCACGCGTGGCAGCCGCCTTCACCCGGTCAGACCGTCCCGTGACGCTGCGTCTATAGCGGGAAGGCAGTCTCTGCAGCAGTCGGCCTTCCCGACCTGAAAGAGTGTCAATGAGGCACGTCGGATCGCCCAAGCTCGCCTCTCTGGCTCTTCTGCTGCCCGCCGTGGCCCTCATATCCGCCGGCCCGTCACTGGCCTCCGAAATCGGCGGCAACTCCGAGCCCCACGAGGGCGCTAAGCCGACCGTCGTGCTGGTGCACGGCGCCTGGGCCGATGCCTCCGGCTGGAACGAGAACCCGAAAGTTTGCAGGCTCAGGGCTATCCCGTGGTCGCCACCGCGAACCCGTTGCGTAGCCTCTCCGGAGACGCCGACTACCTGGCCGCCCGGCTGAAGTCGTTCAAGGGCCCAGTCGTCCTGGTCGGCCCCTCCTACTGCGAGGCCGACATCTCGAACGCCGCCGTAGGCAACTCCAACGTCAAGTCACTCGTCCATATCGCTGCGTTCGCTCCGGACAAGGGCGGAGGCGCCCTGCAGCTTGCGGCGAAGTACCCCGGCAGCCGCCTGGTGGACGACCCCAAGGCTCCCGTTCCCACGGCTCTCACCCCGGTGCCGGTCGGTGGCAGTGCCACCGACGTCGACCTGTACATCAAGCCGGACAGGTTCAGCGACGTCTTCCTCAGCAACCGCGTCGAGGCCGGCCGGGCCAAGGTACTCGCCGCTTCCCAGCGTCCCGCGACCGCGCTCGCAGGCAGCGAGCCGTCCAGGGCCGCCGCGTGGAAGACGATTCCCTCCTGGTACATGGTCGTCACCGGCGACCGCGCGATCGGCACAGACACTCTCCGCGTCACGGCCAAACGTGCCCGCCCCACCACTGTCGAAGTCGACGCTCCGCACGACGTGCTGGAGACCAACCCCGATGACGTCACCGACCTCATTCTCCAGGCGGCCCAGAATGCCCGACCGAGCCTGGCCAGGACGGGCACGACCACACAGGCCTCGGTCCTGTCCGGAGTAGCCGTACTCACCGTCGTCGGCGGCTTCACGATCACCGTCCGCGCCCGCAGGAGCCTCCGGTAACTCAGTCCGCATTGCCCTGCCGGTGCGCCTCCCCAGCGCTCAGGAGACCCAACTTCCTCCATTGGAGCAGGGAAGCCGTCCAGGGGCGGCCGCGACCTAGACGTTCCAGTAGGCTGCGTCGGCCATGGATATGCACGTTGCACGTAGGCCCCGAGCAGTCACGGCACGACGCGATAGCTGCCGGTCCGCCGATCCGGAAGCTCTTCCGGGACGTCATCGCCGACCGCCTGCCGGGCCCCAGGCCACCCCAGGCGGCGATGCTGCTCTCCGCCGAGATCGACCCCTGCTGGGACGACCGGATTTTCCTCGCCGACTTCTGCAACGACATCGTCCATCAGGACACCTGCCACCCCGCCACCGCTGACGGCCTCGTCCTGCTCGCGGCCCTCGCCCTCGACGACCGGATTCCCGCTCAATATCGATTCCAAGCCGTCAACCTGCTCTTCAGGGCTGCCACCGTCGCCGAGCGTCGTCTCGCCGAGACCTGGCCAGCCACCGCGCCGCACGCCGATCCCGAGAGCGAGGCTCGGGCCCGCAGTACGGTCCAGGACCGCACTCCGGATCTACTGACCCGCTGGTCGGCCGAATGCCCTGCGGTTCGTCTCGCCCTGGCCGGTCTCGCCGTCGTCTTCCCGACGGACCGCACCCTGCCCGCTCTGACACCCCGCCTGCAGGTTTTCACGCACCAGCACCCCCAGGGCACCGACATCGGCGACTACGTGCGGTTCGTCCTCGTGTTGGCCGCCCAGGACGAGGACCAGATCTTCACGGTCACGGAGAAGCTCACCGGCGCCTACTGGACGGGAACCGCGCGTGGAGTGCCGACACGTGCACGAGCTCTCCACCTCCTCGGCCAGATGCTGACCAAGGTCGGAGCCGGACTAACTGCTGGTTTCAGAATGGGATCCGGAGGCAGAGAAGGCATACACGCTGTGGCCGGTTGAGGCGGGGGCCTCTCCGGCCTGCCCATGCAGCTTTGTCTCACGGACCGCCCTACGACGGCCGGCAGCCACACAAACTTGACCGTCCAGCCTGGGTGCCGTGCATAGTGTGCTCATGGATCGATTCGTGGGTCAGGCCAGCCTCGAATGGTGGGCCAATCGCGAGATCTGCCTTGAGAAGTACGGCATCGACCTCACCGTCACTGTCGATGAGGTCGGCAAATGGCAGGCAACCGGTCGGCATGCCAATCTCCTCGACACGCCCCAGCGGGAGGGCTGGGACTTCCTGATGGAGATGGACCCCCACTTCTCCGTTGTGTTTCCCGGCGAGGACAACAGCGGGATCTTGGTGAGAGTCTTCGAAACAGAGGATGGAACCCTCACGCTCATGGAGGTGCCGAACGGGCACGGTTCGGTGAACATCACCTTCGACCTCACCTGAGCTCAGCCCCCAAGGGCACGAACCGACTTTGCCGCCCTACCGCCGGCTCCGACATGTTGCCCCTCGCTGATCTTTCAGAATGAAGTTCGCAGACGGCGCAGGCATATGAGGCTGCAGGCCAGTTCGAGCAGGCCTTGATGCAGATCCGCGCATCGTTCGTAGCGGATGCGGAGCCGCTTGAACTGATGCAGCCAGGCGAAGGCGCGCTCGACGACCCAGTGCACCTTGCCCAGTCCGGAACCGTGGGCGACGCCACGTCGTGCGATGCACGGCTTGATGCCGCGCATCCACAGTAGGCGGCGGTACTTGTCGAAGTCGTAGCCCCGGTCCGCGTACAGACGTCGGGGCTTGCGGCGGGGGCGTCCCCGCCGACCTCGAATAGGCGGAACGGCGTCCAGCAGCGGCAGGAGCTGGGTGACGTCATGCCGGTTCCCGCCGGTCAGCGTCACGGAGAGCGGCGTTCCGTGGCGGTCGACGATCAGGTGGTGCTTGGAGCCGGGGCGGGCTCGGTCGACGGGCGAGGGGCCGACGTGATCCCCTCTTTGAGGGCCCGGACGTGCGACCCGTCCACGGAGCAGTCGTCCAGGTCCAGCAGGTCGACGCGGCGAAGCTCGGCCAGCAGGGTGGCGTGCAGGCGCGGCCAGACACCGGCCTCGGTCCAGTCCCGCAGCCGGCGCCAGGCTGTTACTCCGGAGCAGCCCACGGTCTCGGCAGGAACATCGCGCCACGCCACACCGGTCCGCAGCACGTACATGACGCCGGCGAGTGCTGCCCGGTCGGGAATACGCAGCCGCCCGGGATGGCGGCGGCGCCGTTCGGGAGCGGGCGGCAACAGTGGGGCCACCCGCTCCCACAGGTCGTCAGGAACAAGGTCAGCACGCACCCCAGACACCTTGCCGACCAAGATCGCCGAGCACAAATCCCCGTGACTCAACTCATTCTGAAATGATCAGTAACCCGGCCACGCGCTGCGCCTGCCCTGCCCGAACTCGGGCAGGGCAGGCGCAGGTGAGCGCGGACGTTCGTTGTATGGCGTCTGCCAGAACACAGATCGTCCCGTCCATACCCGTGCGGTGGCGTGCCGCTCTGGTGGCCCTTGTCCACCGCGGCTCATTGCGTCTACGCGTGGCATCGGGTAGCCGTCGCGACGGGTCGGGTACGGGACGCCCGGGAATCGCTCCCCGGGGGTGGCACCGGCGTCAGCCGGTGTCTTCTCGCGTCAACGCCCCCTGCCCGGAACCCTTGCGGGAGCCAGGGCTTACGGAGACTCCGCGAGCGTTTAAGGTCTCCCCCCTATCGGAGGCGACCGGCGTGAGCTGCCCGCGCGCCGAGGGTACGACGTCCGCGGTGGTGTTCTCGTGACGGTGTAGAACACCACCGCACGACGGGCAGTAGAACCCTCTGTTGGAAGGCGCGGAGCTTGGGTTTCGCACCCCGCACTTCCCGCAGGTATAGGTGGTCGTTCCGGCATTGTCCAGAACGACAAGCTGCGAGCCGTACCAGACGGTTTTGTAGGTGAGTTGCCTGCGCAGCTCGCCCAGACCGGCATCCAGGAGGTGCCGGTTGAAGCGGGCTTTGGCCTCCACGTTCTTGCCCTGCTTACCGGGGGTGCCCCCGGCCGAGGCGGTGAGCGCGGTGAGGTCCAGGTCTTCGATCGCCACGTGCGTGAACCCGGTGGCGAGCTTCTTGGAGACACCGTGCAGGAACGATGCGCGCCGGACTGCGATCTGGTGATGCAGGCGGGCGAGCCGGGCAGTGCTCTTCGCCCGCCGTCGCGATCCCTTGGCAGTGCGGGCCAGTGCACGCTGAGTCTTTGTCAGCTTGGCCATGTTGTCCGTGAGCGGCCGCGGGTGTTCCACCAGAGTGGAGGTGGGGTCGCTTGGGTGGAGAGGGCTGGACAGGGTGAGGTAGCGGGAGCCGAGGCCGACACTGACCGGCCCGCCGGTCCGCTGTCGGGCGGTCGGGCCGCCGATCTGCCTGACGCGGCCGAGACGTTCGGCGGCCCTATCGGCGTGGGCGCGTGTCAGGTACGGGGTCCGGGTGCCGTCCTCGTCGTCGATGTGTTCCCAGAGCAGGGGGATGTTCTGCCGCACCTTGGCGAGTACGGAAACGTACCAGCGGTGGCCTCCCCGGGTGACGGTCACGGACTGGATGACGGCCTGGCCCCGGTGGACGAGCCGCGCGAGCGGCTTGCCCGTGTCGTGGATGCGGATGCTGCCCAGGCCCGGCATCACCAGGCGCCGGTAGCCGTCCAGCCGGATGATCGGCCGCTTCACGTCGTGAAAGAGAGCGAACGATTCGGCCGCCCGGCCCTTCTTCCTGAACCGGGGATAGCCACAGTGCCCGGCACGCCGGCCGGAGAGCGACTCCAGCCAGTTCTTCCAGGCGACGTGGGCACGGTCGAAGCCTGAGGTGAAGCAGTACACGTTGACCTCGCCCCACCACGGGCTGCCACCCTCCTCTGCGGGCAGGTCGCGGTCCATGCGCCACAGGGCACTGGTGTCCATGGCGGACGGTGTGCGGAATCCGGCGCTGAACGCTTCGGCCTTCAGGCTGTTGACCGTGGTGCGGGCCTCGGCCAGCAGCCGGCTTTCGCGCCCGGTGGCGACGGCGTCCGCCCGGGCCGCGGCCAGTCGGTGGGCCAGTGCCTCCTGCCCTGCTGGGGGCTGGAACGGGGCCACGGCCTGCTTGCCGGGGGTGGTGGCCATGAGGGTCTTGCGGTGGTGGTCCCATACCTTGATGCGGTCGGTGAGTTCGGCGCCGTCGGCCTTGATCCGGGCCTTCGCCTCGGCCTCGCTCAGCCCCGCACCGAGGTAGACGGCCCGGCGGGCCGCCCAGGCCCGGTGGGATTCCGTCTTCTTCGCCAGCGCATAGTTGTAGGCCCACCGACAGGCACCGGCATAGCGAGCCAGTTCGACGCGTTCGGCATCCGTGGGATCCAGGGCGAACCGGTACGCGCGCAAGACTTGTGTCTCGGGCATATACGTTTCTCCCCGCGCGTCATGGATACACAAAGTGACCTACCACTACCCACTGTAGTAGCAAGACTTGTTAGGAATCCAATCGGGGAGGGCCCGTGGGGGCTCGCCAGCGAGCGCGGCCCTTCCTCGCACTGGGCTTATGACGCCGTTCTATACGCAGGGCGGTGGCAGATGAGGGTGGCGGCCGAGCCGTGCGTGGATGGTCGAGGATGGTCGAGGTCCGCCGCAGGGATTCCATCGAAGCGTTCGTCGGCGGCGCCACAGGTTCTCCGCGACGCCCCCAGGACCTGCTGCTGGGACGTTGCGACAGCACGGGCCGTCTGCGGCTGGTGGGGAAGACCGCCACGCTGGACCCCGGCCCAGCTGGGGACGTCGCCGGTCGGTTCACCGCGTCCTGGACAGCCGCACCCCCTTGAAAGGTCCTGGTTGCCCCCGTTCTCGTCGCGGAGATCAGCGCCGACGTGTCACAGGACCACCGTGTGTGGCGCCACCCGCTGCGCTACGAACGGCTCCGCCTTGGATGCCGCCGAAACCGAAGTCCCGCCGTTCGGTGAGACGCAGTAGCCGCACAGATCGGGCGTCGTCGCTCCAAGCGAGCAGCGTCTCACCGGGGGACGCCGGGAAGCCGAAGGATTCGAAGCGAGGGTTCCACCAGCGTGTGAACTCCGAGTCGTACGAGCACAGTCGAGCCACGAGCTCGGCCGGAGTCACACCATCGTTGAGTTCGAGGTGGACGATGAGCTGCCGCTGCCGTCCTGGTTGGTCTGGAGCCACATACGCTCCCGGTGATACCCCACCTCCCGCGCTCGCTCGGCGAGCCCGGACAGGTCCTTGTTGAGGTCGGCGAGCAGGTCGCGGAACTCCTGCACCCTCTCCTGCGGGATGGGGACGGTCCATGCTGTGCTGGTCACGGTCCTCCTTGCTGTGATCCGGCGATGGTGCGGGTTGCCGAAGATGCTTCGAAGCAGCATCTCGTAGCTGGTCAGAGGCCGCCCAACACAGGCGGTGGAGATCGGGCTGAGGTTGCCGCCTGCCTCTGACGGCACTGCTCGCCGTTCCCCGGACGCAAAGGCCCCCCACCGCCTCACTCCGCCCTCTTGGGTCAGCCGATACCGGCCGGGCGATCGTGGGAGTCCTGGAAAAGATGTGCCACCGCCTCAGCCTGGTGGTCTGGGTCGCAACGGGCGGTCAGCCCTCGGATGCGGTGTGGCGTGTCCACCTCTGCTGGCGACGCGAAAGTGGCTCATCCCATTGCCTGGGAAGTGGCCCACACGGTGACAGTGGATGGCGCATACGGTCGAGATCACGACGCATCGCGTGCCATGTCGCCCCAAGCGGGCATTTATCTGCTTCATCGCCGCTACTTCGCTCTTCAGAGGATGATCTCTATGCAAGCCATCACCGTCCGCAACCGTGATGCCGGTGCCGGCGGACTCGCTCTGACGGAACTGCCCTATCCTCACGCTGCTGAGAACGACGTCATCGTGCGCGTGCATGCTGCTGGCTTCACCCGTGGGGAACTCGCCTGGCCCGGGACGTGGACCGACCGAGCCGGCCGTGACCGGACGCCGAGCGTGCCTGGGCACGAGTTGGCGGGGGTTGTCGCCGAGCTTGGGTATGGCACAACCGGCTTCACTGTCGGCCAGCGGGTTTTCGGTATGGCCGATTGGACGCGTGACGGATCGCTGGCCGAGTACGCCGCGGTGGAGGCCCGCAACCTCGCCCCCCTTCCGGCGGACGTCGACTACACCGTCGCCGCCACGCTGCCCATCTCGGGGCTGACCGCGTGGCAGGGGCTGTTCGACCACGGACGGCTCGCGGTGGGACAGACGGTCCTGATCCACGGCTCCGCAGGCAGCGTCGGGTCTACCGCGGTCCAACTCGCGCACGATCTGGGGGCACGGGTGATCGCCACCGGCCGGTCCGCAGATCGGGACACCGCTCTCAGCTTGGGCGCCGACGTATTCGTGGACCTCCAGGCGGACCGGTTGGAGGACACCGGAGACGTCGACCTCGTGTTCGACGTCATCGGTGGTGAGATCCTTGACCGTTCCGCCGCACTGGTACGCGCCGGCGGCACTCTGGTCACCATCGCCGAACCCCCAAGGGTCAAGCCCGAGGGCGGGCGGGCCGTCTTCTTCGTCGTCGAACCCGACCGGGCCAGGCTCACCGACGTCGTGCAGCGGGTGAGGGACGGGAGGCTCAAGCCGATCGTCGGGGAGGTATGTTCGCTCGCTGACGCGCCCGCGGCCTTCACGCCCGGCCACGGCAGGCCCGGTAAGGCGATCATCCGCATCGTGTCGGACAGCGCCACAAAGGCAGGCCAACAGTGACCCGCATGTCGCTCGACGCTCTCCCCATGCCCGGCAGCATGACGTCGGCCGCCGCCCTCGAGGTGGCCACTGCCTACCATTCCCCCGCGCTGCTCAACCATTCGCTGCGTGCGTACGTGTGGGCGGCCGCGTCCGGCGTGGCAAAAGGCATTCCCTTCGACGCGGAACTCCTCTACGTTGCTGCGCTGTTCCACGACATCGGATTGGTGCCGGCTTTCGACAGCCACACTGTGGCGTTCGAGGAGGCAGGTGGCCACGTCGCCCAGGTCTTCGCAGCGGGCGCCGGATGGCCGGCCAAGCGCCGGGCGCGCCTGTCGGACGTGATCGTCCGCCATATGTGGCCGTGGGTGGAGGTCTCCATTGATCCCGAGGGACACCTGCTGGCCCGCGCCACCGCGACCGAAGTCGTCGGCAAAGACGCGGACGACTACTCGGCCGGCTTCCGGGCCGAGGTGCTGGATCGCTACCCCAGGCTCGACCTCACCGAACAGTTTCTGACGTGCTTCCAGGCCCAGGCCGCTCGCAAACCCGGCACCGCTGCGGCTGGCGCGGTGCGATCGGGCCTGGCCGACAGAATGGCATCCAACCCGCTTGACTCCACCGCCTGAAGCGCGCCGGGCAGCCAGACCTTGCCTCTGTCTACCGGCGCCTCACGCTAACTGGCGACAGCCAAGTCGAACCGGCTCAAAAGCGACAAGGACCCAGCCCAGTGGCTCCCGTCGGCCACCTCCGCGCAGTGCGCCTACGCCTCCGACCGGGGCGCCACCAAGCTCCGCCGGAAGCTCACCGGCGACACGAAGGAGCAGGCCGCGCTGGAGAAGCTGGCCGGCGGCTGCCTGGACACCGTGGGTGGAGTACGTCCAGCGAGGGATGTTCTGAGTCAGACGGCAGCGCGGGCGAAGCCCCATGGCTCACGCAGGCTCGGCGCGCCGACTGCTCAGAGAACGACCGGGGCACCCGGAGGGCCGGTTCGGAGGAGCCGGTACCGGGGCTTGGCTATCGGGCGATGAGGGCCATGACGGTCTTGCCGGCCGGTCGGCGGGTGACCGCCGTGGTGTGGGCGAGGCGGTTGACCATAGGCCAGCCGAAGCCTCCGGTGCCGCCGTTCAGGTCGGGGGTGCGCATACGCGGGCCCTGCGGGCTGCGGTCGTGCACGGCCACCTCGATGCCGGCCGGGTGCGCGTTCAGGTCCAGCGTGCAGGTGCCGCCGCCGTGGCGCAGAGCGTTGGTGACGAGCTCCGAGACGACCAGGATCACGCCGTCAGCGGCCTCGGCTGCGATCGGACGTACGAGACGCTGGAGGAAGGTCCGGGCGCTGTCGCGTGCGTCGGCGACGGACGTCGCGGAGCGGGCGAGTGTAACGGTGACGCTCATCATGCCCATCAGGCCACCTGGTCTCTGCATCGTCATACCTGGTTCTGCCTGGATGGTGCTTCTGCCCGGCCTGTGCCCCGGCAAACCCTGCGGCATCACTGACCGAGGCCGGTTTCCTCATTACCGAACACGCGAAAATCTATGTCGGTCAGAGTAGACATTGGGCCGTGACGTAGTTATGGTTTCTCTCGTAGCCCAGGAAGTCAGCAGAGCTTGGCAGAGACGAACTGCCAGGCAGCAGTACCGCAGTTGCAGTTGCAGGACGGTGCGGTGGCGGAGTTTCGAAGCCAGGATTGTGCAGGACGGCGACGGGACTGGCGACCGGACCGGGCGGCCCGCAGTCATCAGGGGCGGCCATGAGCAGGAGGCAGTACCCAGCAGCAAAGTCAGTGGAGCAGTACCTCGGTAAAGGCGTCGGCTGCGGACGCACGTACCGGGAGGTTCGGCAGTGGGGTTCCAAGCCAGAGCAGACGCAGGACAGGCGACGGGGCCGGCTGCCGAAAGCGGCGCTACGACATGCCGCGAAGGACGCAGTACCAGCAATACGCAGTTGATCATCAGAGGGAAGAACGGAGGAACCAGGCGCCATCAGGATCGCCCGGGCGCAAGGGCTGGGCCCGGGTACCGCAGGACATCGATAGTGAGGTGGTCTCCGGTCAAGCAACCGCGATCCCCGTATCCCCGACAGCGTTTCCGTCGGGGCAGCGGACACAGAAGGCCGGCGCAGTTCCAGGGCCGGCAGATGGTGTAGCAGTTCCTTCGGGGCCTTGGTGCCATAAGGCACCAGGGCCCCTCCAGCGTGTTCCACAGAGGTGCAAGACAGCAGACGACCCCTTCGGCCGTCTCGAATGACGGCGACTACCCCGCCTACACCATGGGCCGGGCCGCCGACATGCTCAACACCACCCAAGGCTTCCTCCGCGCCATCGGCGAAGCCCGTCTGATCACCCCGCTGCGCTCCGCGAGAGGCCACCGCCGCTACTCCCGCTACCAGCTGCGCAGCGCGGCCCGGGCCCGAGAACTCGTCGGCCGTGGGACTCCGGTCGAGGCTGCCTGCCGCATCGTCATCCTCGAGGACCAACTCGAGGAAGCCCAGCGCATCAACGCCTAATACCGCCGCGCCGACGCACCATCAGACCCATCCGGTTCGGTCTGACGAAGAACCGCAACAGCAGATTTCGAGGACCCGAAGACAGCCGACCGGCAGCGCGAAAGCCCTGACCACTGGGGGCAGGGCCTTCGTGTGCCCTGGGGGAGGCTGGCGCGGCCGCGAACCAGAGCGCGGATGCGAGCAGTCTCGGAAGCCACCAGCCCAACGCGGGCTGCCAGGTCGGCGCACGCAACGCCCCGGCCGTCGGCGCCGCCTTCTTGTCCGCCGGTGAGATGGGTGGTGGATGACTATCGGCGTGCTCCTCTCTCCAGAGTGCGGCTCCAGGACGGTGGCGGCATGCCGGGCGCTACCAGCTGGACGCTTTTGTCGCGTTCGGGTGGCGGGCGTGGGGGCGGAAGAGATCTGAAAACCTACGTGCCTTTTGCGGGCGATGGGCCGTTAGGGGTGTCGCGGACGCACGCGGCGTCCCGGCCGGAAGGATGCTTGATGTCCACGAAGCGCGTTGCCAGTCGTCTACTGGTGCTGACAGCCACGGCGGCCACCGGTACGGGGGCGTTGAGTGTTCCGGCCGTCGCTAGCACGAACATTCTGGCAGCCGGCAACGCCGCCTACGACACCACGATGATCAACATGGAACGTGAGGTCACGGCCGTCGGCGTGACGACCTACAGCAGCGGGGTCGGCAGTGGTCTGGTCCAGCTGCCGGTGAGCAGCCCTGAGAATCGCGGTGGTGGGGGCAGCCTGCTCTTTTCGGATCGTGGGCTGAAGACTGAGGTCACCGCGGTGGTCTGGGAGCGATGATCTACCGGCGGTGGAAAGGATCCTTGGCCAGCGCCCTGATGCAATCCCTGGTCAGGATGCGCCTGAGACAAGGTGTTTCTGCGGCCGGTCTGGCTTCCGATGCCGTGTCGGGTGCGGTGCGCGGTAGCGATCCGGTCAACGGTTACCAGGTGCTGGAGCAGGTGGTGCAGCTGCCGGTCAGTACATGGCGGTATCACTGGGACCCTCCGCACGTACGCCACCTGGGGCCCATGGCGCAGGACTGGTGGAAAGCGTTCGGGATCGGTGAGAACGACCGGACGATCTGCTGTACCGATGCCAACGGAGTGGCCATCGTCGCCATTCAGGCACTGCACCGGGAATTGACCGAACTGCGGGGTGAAGTCGCGGCCTTACGAGCCGAGAGTTCACGACAAGCACAGCCGAACCGCGCACCTGCGTACACGAAATCAGAGAAGGCCGCAGATCAGGCGTAGGAGTGTCCTGGGTGCCAACCGGGCTGCTCAGTCGCACCGGCTCAGCTTCACCGCCCTGCGGCGCCGCGCGTCCGCCGGCCGCAAGGCCAAGCTCCTGGCTGCCGAGCTCCCTGCCCATTTCGTCGCGTTCGAGCAGTCCTGCGGAGTGAGGCCAGAGCTCTTGGACGAGCCGTTCGCACGCCGCGGCGCGGTCCTGGAGGCGCTGTTCACCGACCACCGGCTGGCAGCGCCATGGACGCTGTGCCCGTCTACCACGGACCCCGCGATCGCGGGGGAGTGGTTGTACGACTGGACCGACGTCCCCGGCGTCGAAGGCGTGGAGGTCAAGAGCCTGACGGGCCGCAACCGGCCAGGCGCGCGCGGCTGGCCGAAGGCCCGCTGCAGGGTCTCCACCGAAGCGCTCATCGGCGGCGTCACCGGCTTCCCTGTCCTGGACAGCTGCAACCCCCGGAGCCGGTCCTCGTCGCGGAGATCGCTTCCGTTCCGGTGGCATCCGCAGTCTCGGCCCGCTCTGCCGGGGCCCGGGTACCCGGGCTACTCCTGCCAGTCCGCTGTGGCTGCGGCGCGCCCCTGCCACAGCCTCACGCCCGGACCGTTCGGCTCCCACCGGTCGCAGAACTGCCGCAGCTCCTCGCACCGGGTCAGCATGGCCGCCCTGCGGACCGGCCAGGGCGGCACCTCCCCGCCGTAGGCCCGAAAGAAGTGACCGAGTGCACGGCGGTGCTCGGAGTGGTGCGTGCGCACGATCCACTCGCACCACGCCAGATCCTCGATTGGGTCCCCGAGGTGGGCGAACTCCCAGTCAACCACTGCGGTGACCTCGAAGGTGGCGGGATCGAGCAGCACGTTGTTGGGCCCGAAGTCACCGTGCACAAGCACCTTCTCCGCGCTGGGCGCGTCTTCCGGGAGCACACTCGGTGCGGTTCCGTGAATATTGCGCAGCAATTCCCCACAGCTCGCCAGGACAGCTTCTGGTTGACCGGCGGCCAGAAGCTCCTGGCCGTGCGCACCGGCCACGAAGCCAAGAGTCAGCCTGGCCTCCGTCATTCCCTGTACCGGCGGCACGGGCAATCGGTCCTGCAGCCGAGTCAGCAGTGCGTGCTCACGACGGAGCCTGAGTTCAGCATCGGGGCCCTCGTACGATTTCTCCACCACGGCGCCATCCCCGACTGTGCGGTTGGTGTAGCCGTGCTTCAGCAGTCGCATCCAATGATCATCAGACACGGGCAGCTCTCCGACTACCCCACCGGCAATTCGCCCGCGTGAGCGGCATGATCTCCTCCCACGCCCTCCAGGCGTTCGTGCAGCCTTGGTTCCAGCGGTCATCCAGATAGGGATTGAGGGCGTCGAGTTGGGACGGCCGGCCCTGCCACCGCCCCTGGAGCAGATCCTCCGGGTGGCTGTGTCAGGGAGGAGCTTGACGGTGCGGTAGGTCATCCGGTGTTGACGGCCGGTGGTTCTCCGACTGAGCCCGGCTGCCAGGAGTTTGTGGACGGTCGCGTGTTTCACACGGGTGCGGTCGGCGAAGCGGTGTCCCCTCGGCCAGGGCGAGTCGGAGGGGTCTTCGAGCTGGGGGCAGGCTGGGCCGGATCGGGCTGTGACGCACCGCTCCGCAGCCTCGCTCAGGTTCGCTCCAGCGTCGTCGAGCCGGCCTGGTGCGGGGAGTCACGTGCAAAGCAGGGCTGCGTACGTCCCGAAGCGGTGCGGCTGCCACTCAGAGTGGCTGCGTCACACAAGTGGAGCCAGAATCCGACTGCTGACAGCACGGCGGTAGTCTCCAGAGCAGCATCAGGACGTCAGCTCGTCGGAGCGGCCGGCTCGGATGCGGGACCATTGGGCGATGGGGCGTCCGTTCGTACGCCAGACCTCGGGGTTCTTGGCGTCACCCCAGGGCTGGGGCCAGCCGTCGGGGGAGTCCTCCCACGTCTCCTGGCGTCCGTAGACGGTCATGTCCAGCAGCCCGTGGGTGGGGGCCATGATCTCGACGCCGCGGCCGCCGGTGTAGTACGTCTCGAAGACCCGATCGCCATCGCGGACATAGCAGACGAGGTGGTGACGCTGCCAGTCACGACCTTCCAGCAGACGTGCCGCCGTCTTCTCGACCGAGTACCACGGCATGTCCAAGCCCAGGAAGTTCCGGTAGCGGACGCTGGCGTCGTACGGGCCCTTGCAGAGCGTGGCGTAGGTGACGTCGCGGGAATGGAGGTAGGACAGCTCGCGGACCTGGCAGTTGAAGAAAGTGCAGCCCTCGCACTGCTCCGCGGCGGGCCGACTGGGCCACCATGCGTGGAAGTACGCGATCAGCTGCCGACGGCCCTCGAAGACGTCGAGAATCGTGACCGGCCCCTCGGGACCGATCACCTCGATGGTGGCGTCGACCTCCACCATCGGCAGCCGCCGCCGCGCCCCCGCGATCGCGTCCCCTTCGCGGGTGTGCGCCTTCTCCCGTGCCAACAGTGCGTCCCGCGCCTCCTGCCAGGTCTTTCTGTCCACCACAGGAGGGAGGGCCGGGCTGGATCCCTGGTCGTTCATGATCGCCTCCATGCGTTCGTCGCAGTTCTGCCCACCGCGCAGCCCACCGTGAGCGGCGGGATGAGCTTTGGGCTGGCTACCTGCGGTTCTACAACGAACTGCCCCGCAAGATCACAGAGCTCACCTGGCGGCGGCTGATGGATCCTGTGGACCAGTCTCATGGGCTAGTGGCGGTAGTTGGCGAACGCGCGATCGGGTTTCGTGCACCACCACTTTCGTCTGACCACGTGGTCAGCGAACGAGAAGTGATGTCATGCGGCACCCGCTCACTGGCCAGCTTGTCGCACAACGGCGACGCCGTCATTCCTCGTGATCGAGTGCCCCTCCACCTGGCTCCCGCCGCTGGCCGACGCACGCTGTACGTACGCAGCCGACTGGGTCGCCACCAAGCTGCGCCGGCGTCTGACCGTAGAGCAGCCGGAGGCCGAAGCACTCACCATCCTCGCCGAGCCTTCCGGCAACCAGCCTCTGCCTCTCGCCCACGAACGCGCCGCCGCCGGGAAGTAGCCCGCCCTGCCGGGCGGCCCGGGCGGCGCAGCCGCGGCGTCCTCCGCGTCGGTCTTGCCGTCGCCGCGGTAGCCACGGGAGGCGGGGCGGAAGATCGGCCAGAGATGTGGAGCAGCCGCTGGCCACGGCTGGTCAGGAGGGCTATCAGCAGAGCGCCCCCCCGCCAGCGTTCAGGTCAACGGACCAGGTCACCGGGCTGCCGTCAGCCAGCGCCAGAACGTCGCCTATCACCTGACGGTCCTCGTCGGGGCGGGCCGTCAGGCGACGGCGACGAGTCCGGTCATGGCGGGCAACCTGTCGCACGCCCCTCTACGAACATCTGAAGCCCCGGTGCCCGCCGCCTCGGGCGGCATGACGGGCCGCCGCCTTCGGCCGGGGACCCTGTCCTGTGGTGGGCGCAGCCAGTTCTTAAGGTGCAAGCATGCACAGAACCACTTCACCGGGCAGCATGACTCTCGTCCAGCTGAGGGCCTTCGTCGAGGCCGAGCGGCTCGGCTCGTTCACCGCCGCGGCGCAGGCCATGGACATCGCCCAGGCGTCCGCCTCCGAACTGGTCCGCCGTCTGGAGGCGGAACTGGACGCGGAGCTGTTCGTCCGTGGCAGCCGAACCCTCACCCTGACCTCGGCCGGGGAGGAGCTGCTTCCGTACGCCCAGGAGGCGGTGGCGGCGGCGGACAGCGGTGCCCGGGCCGTGCACTCACTGGGTTCGCTGGGCGGCGGCACCGCCACGTTCGGGGTGCTGCGCAACGCCGACTACTACCTGCTCGCCAACCTCGTGCAGATGTTCCACGCCCGGTACCCGGCTGTCCGTGTACGGCTCGTGGGGCAGAACTCCGCCGAGACCGCTCTGGCCGTCGCGGCGGGGCGGATCGAGGCCGGCCTGGTCGTCCTGCCGATCGACGACGAGGGGCTCGCCGTCACTCCGCTCATGCGTGACGAGGTGCACTACGTCAGCGCGAGCGCCGAGCGCGCCCGTACCCCGGTCACCATCGAGACCTTCTCGCGGGCGCCTCTCGTGCTGTACGACGCCCATTACGGCTGGAAGGACCCGACCCGACGGCAGATCGCCGAACGCGCCCAGCTCGCCGGAGTCCGCGTCGATCCCCTGATCGAGCTCGAACGCGTGGAGGCGGCACTGGAGTTGGTCGCGGCCGGAGCCGGCGACACGATCGCCAGCCGGGCCGTGATCGCCAGCCCCGCCTTCCCCGCAGGACTGCACACCGCCCCCTTCGCCGAGCCGCTGTACGACACCATCGCGCTCGTCCGGCGCGTCGGGCATCCCCTCTCCCGCGCCACCCGGGAGCTCGCCCGCCTCGCCGAGGACACCATCCGCGAGATGGGGCACGGCCTGATGACCTGACGGCGCCGCCCGTGGATGCCGCGGTCGATCCACAGGGAAACCCTGTGGGAGACGCAGGAACTGCCCCTCTAGCCCTGTGGCAGCGGCGCGTCTACCGTCCCGGGTATGCAGATCACGCACGACGAACAGAAGACCCTCGCCCCCTTCCAGTGGCTGAAGAAGCCGGCGGTCGACGGTCCTCCCGCCCAGCGCGACCCCAAGGTGGTCGAGCGCGTCTCCCAGATGCTCAAGGAGATCGAGAGCAAGGGCCTGGACGCCGTCCGCGCCTACGGTCAGGAGCTCGACGGCTGGTCCGGCGAGCTGGAGATCGGGGCCGCCGAGCTGAAGAAGTCGGGGGACGCCCTGCCCGCCGACGTCCGCACCGCCCTGGAAATGGGTTACGAACGCACACACCGCTTCGCGTCCGCCCAGCGCGAGCACCTGACCGACTTCGAGATCGAGGTGGCCCCAGGAGTGGCGGCCGGACAGCGCTACGTTCCGGTGGCCCGGGTCGGCGCCTACCTCCCGGCCGGCCGCTTTCCCCTGCTGGCCAGCGCCTTCATGACCGTGGGCGTGGCCAAGACAGCCGGCGTCCCCACCGTGGTGGCGTGCACTCCTCCGTCGGGAGAGCACGGCGCCCACCCGGCCGTGCTCTACGGCGCCTACCTGTCCCGGGCCGACCGGGTCTTCGCCGTCGGCGGCGTGCAGGCACTCGGCGCGATGGCCTTCGGCCTGCTGGGCGAGGCCCCGGTCGACATGCTGGTCGGTGCCGGCAACGCCTTCGTCACCGAGGCGAAGCGGCAGCTCTTCGGTCAGGTCGGCATCGACCTGCTGGCCGGCCCGTCCGAGGTGGCCGTCATCGCCGACGACACCGCAGACCCGGCCTGGGTCGCCGCCGACCTGCTCGGCCAGGCCGAGCACGGTCCCAGCTCGCCCGCTGCCCTCATCACCACCTCCGAGAAGACGGGGCGCGCCGTCGCCGCCGAGATCGACCGTCAGCTCGAGACGCTCGCCACCCGGGACATCGCCGGACCTGCCTGGCGGGACTTCGGCTCCGTCATCGTCGTACGCGACCGGGACGAGGCAGTCGCCGTGGCGGACATCCTCGGGCCGGAGCACCTGGAGATCCAGACCGGGGATGACGACTACTACCTGCAGAACCTCACCAACTACGGGTCGCTCTTCCTGGGGCCCTGGTCCACGGTGGCGTACTCCGACAAGGGCATCGCCGGGCCCAACCACGTGCTGCCGACGGGCAAGACCGCTCGCTACAACGCGGGGCTGTCGGTCTCCCGCTTCCTCAAGCCCCTGACGTACCAGCGGGTGACCGAGGGGGGTACCGCCGCGCTTGCGCCCGCCGTCGAGCGGATCTCGGCCTTCGAGGGCCTGGCCGCCCACGGTGCGACCGCCTCGATCCGTATCGACCGGATCGGTCGTACGTCCGGTGCGTTCGACTCCGTCCCCGACGCGTTGCGCGAACAGCTCTGATCCCGTCCCCGCCTCCGGCTTCGTGTCGGCCGGGGGCGGGGGCCGCGGGGCACCATGAACGGCCGCGGCCTGCGTCCCGGGCCGCCGGTATCATCGCCCGCCCGAGACGGGTGAGTACCGTCCTGCAGCAGGAGCACCTGCGCTCCCACTCCCGCGAGGATCCTCCCCATGCACCATTCCCCGCCCGCCCCCGCCCCGACCAACGGGGCAGGCCCCGCGCTCACCCAGGGCCTCAAGGGACGCCAGATCACGATGATCTCCATCGGAGGTGTGATCGGAGCCGGCCTCTTCGTCGGCTCCTCCACCGCCGTGGCGGCCGCCGGACCGGCAGTTCTCATCTCCTTCCTGCTGGCCGCCGCCCTGGTGGTGCTCGTCATGCAGATGCTCGGGGAGATGGCCGTCGCCAACCCCGACACGGGCTCCTTCTCCACCTACGCAGACCGCGCCCTGGGCCGCTGGGCGGGATTCTCCATCGGTTGGCTCTACTGGTGGTTCTACATCCTCGTCATTCCCATCGAGGCGATCGCCGCGGGCGAGGTCATCGCGGGGCTCACCTCGGTTCCCAGCTGGATCCCGGCCCTCGCCATGATCGCTCTGCTGGCCGGCAGCAATCTCCTCGCCGTCCGCAACTACGGTGAGTTCGAGTACTGGTTCGCCCTGCTGAAGGTCATCGCGATCGTCGCCTTCCTCGTACTCGGCGGACTCGCCGTCTTCGGTCTCCTGCCCGGTTCCGACGCCCATGGGGTGTCGAACCTGTGGAGCAACGGAGGGTTCGCGCCCAAGGGCGGGGTCGCCGTACTGGCCGGTCTGCTCACCGCCATGTTCAGCTTCCAGGGCAGCGAGATCGTGACGATCGCCGCCGCGGAGTCGGAGGAGCCGAAGAAGAACATCAAGAAGGCCGTCCGCGCCGTCGTATGGCGCCTCGGGCTGTTCTACGTCGGCTCGATCTTCGTCGTGGTCAGCCTCGTGCCGTGGAACTCCGACGGACTGGCGGCCGGCTCCTACCAGGCGGTCCTCGACCGGATGAACATCCCGGGCGCGGGGCGGATCATGGACGTGGTCCTCGTCGTGGCGGTGAGCAGCTGCCTCAACTCGGCCATCTACACCGCCTCCCGGATGGCGTTCTCCCTAGCCCGCCGCAAGGACGCGCCGGCCGCCCTCGCCGCCACCTCCGCTGCCGGTGTGCCCCGCAACGCGGTCATCGCCTCGACGGTCATCGGCGTCGCCGCGGTGATAGCCAACTATCTGCTGCCGAGCGTCTTCACGTACCTCATCGCGTCCAGCGGCGCGATCGCCCTGATGATGTACATGGTCATCGCCATCACGCAGTACGCCACCCGCCGCAAGGAGGCGGAGCCGGGCGAGGTGCGGATGTGGGCCTTCCCCTACCTCACTCTCGCCACGATCGCCTTCATCGCCGGGGTACTCGTCCTCATGGCGGTGCTGCCGGGCCACCGTCTCGAACTCTGGCTGTCCCTCGCCCTGGCCGCGGTCCTCGTGGGCGTCGGCGTCCTTCGGCAACGGCGGCACGGTGACCGGCCCGGTACCGGCCTGGCCGCTTCCGGCACCGGAGCCGGCGCCGCCGGCCGGCCCCCTCGCGTCGGGTCGTCACCGCGGTGACCGGTCAGAGGAGGCGGGCGTGGGTGGAACGCGGTACGAATTCAGTCGGCAGGACGAGGCGTTCGCCGGCGGGGTCGGCGTCGCCGTCGATGCGCCGCACCAGCAGGCGTGCGGCCTGACGCGACAGTTCCCGCAGGTCGTGGCGGACAGTGGTCAACCGGAACACCTCCCAGGCGGCCATGGGGAGGTCGTCGAAGCCGATCACCGTCAGGTCGTCGGGAACCCTGAGCCCTGCGGCGAGAGCGGCGTTCAGGACGCCGATGGCGACCACGTCGTTGCCGCAGAAGACCGCTGTGGGCGCTTCGGCCGCCCCGAGCAGGGCGGGCAGCGCCTGGTATCCCGTGTCGTACTCGAAGGCGCCGCGCACCACACGGTCCGCGGGAAGTCCTACACCCGCGTCGGCCAGGGCCAGCCGGAAGCCCAGCTCCCGTTCGCGCCCGGTCGTCGTGTTGGCCGCACCGAAGATGCCCGCGATCCGCCGGTGTCCGAGCTCGACGAGTACGTCGGCGACGAGCCGCCCGCCCCCCTCGTTGTCGACCACGGAGGCGTAGTCGCCGCTGCCGCCGGTGTCGCGGTTGAGGAAGACGTACGGCATGCCGCGGCGGTCGAGCTGGGCCGGCAGCCGGGAGTCGGTGGTCGCTGTCGCGAGCACCACGCCGTCGAGGGACTGGTCCAGGAGCTTCTCCTCGGCCACCGCCTCGTCGGAGCGTTCGGTGAGGAGCATCATGCGGTAGCCCAGGCGTTGGAGCTCGTCGTGCAGGGGCGCGATGACGTGAGGGTAGAAGGGGTTCGTGAGATCTGTGACGATCACCCCGATACGCCGCGTGGACCGGGTCGACAGGGTCCGGCCCGCCTCGCTGGGCACGTAGTTCAGTGCCTCCGCGGCCCGCCTGACCTTCTCTCGGGTAGCCGCGGACACCCGTGGGTCGTCGCGCAGGGCGCGGGAGACCGTGGGTTGCGAGACGCCTGCCAGCCTCGCCACGTCGTGACTCGTGATCGCCATCGGCCCTCTTCCCGTCGCCCGGTGCGCCACCCCTTGGCGCGGCAGATATCACTATACGTATGTAGCTGGATGCCACCGGAGTCGGTACACCCACCCCACCGCGCGAGGTCGACCGGATCCGCACCCTCTCGGACCGGCGCACACTTCCCGGCAGCGGTGCTGCGCCCCGTGCGCACTCCCATGGGGCGACGCGGGTTCTGCGCACCATACGTCTGAAGCCGACCCTCCCCGACCCCTTGACATTGCCCGGAGGAGGGCCTGTCATGGGAATGCATACGTATTCCAAGCAAAGGAGCAGTCATGCCCGATGTCGTCGTGTCCACCGTCGAGCTGGGGCGTCGCACGATCCGCCGCAGTGACTTCGTCTCCTGCAACCAGGCCTTCATCGACTGCCGCACGCCGGGCTCCGACCGCAAGGAGAACTACGCCATGATCGGGCCCGGCGTCTCCCAGGCCGCGGCCCAGCACGTCAATCTCCGGCTGCCGCACGGCTACAACATCGGTGCGGCCGCCATGCCCCACGGCATCACCAACAACCTCCACCTCCACTACACGGCCGAGGTGTTCGTCTGCACCGAGGGCGAATACCTGCTGCGCTGGGGCGCCGACGGAACCCAGGGGGAACACCTGCTCAGGGCGGGGGACATCGCCTCGATCCCCACCTGGATCTTCCGCGGCTTCACCAACACCGGCCCCGACGACGGCTGGATGTTCACCGTGCTCGGCATGGACCACACGGGCGGCATCATCTGGGGCCCCTCGGTCCTGCGCGAGGCGGAGGGCCACGGCCTGTACCTCACCGCCGACAACGAACTGATCGACGCGGTCGCCGGCGACGGGGTGCCGCCCGGGACCGAGCTGACCGAACCGATGGCGCAGGAGCACATCGACCGGCTGCGTCACTACAGCGCCGACGAGATGAAGCGCCGCATCGCGGCGTCGGACGAACTGGTGTGGTCCGAGCGCCCCTTCCTCGACAGCACCCTGCCCGGCGGAGGGGTCCGGCTGAGCTGCGTCATCGGCTACGGCATGACCGAGGACCTGCACCAGGAGCCCCGGATCTTCAACCCTCACGGGCACAACGTCGCCTGGATGCGGGCCGATCCCGGCCAGGGGGTCTCGTTCCACCGGCAGCACGAGACCCAGACGCTGATCGTCAAGGACGGCCTGTGGGAGGTCACCCTCAACCGCACCGAGCCCGTCTCGGTCCGCCTGGGGCCGCGCGACATGCTCTCCGTACCGCAGGACGCCTGGCGCACCCTGCGCAACGTCGGCGACGAACAGGGCGACCTCATGGTCGTCAACTCGGGTGACGGCCGCGTCCGCCTGGACTGGGACGAGGAGGTCGCCAAGAGTGCCGCCGACGCGGGGCTCGGCATCGACCACAACGGCTACGTCGCCCCGTACGCACTGCTGCCCCGCTCCGCGCGCCGCTGGTGACCGCCGTGACCCGCAGCTGCCCGCCGAGCCTGCCGCCCGTGGTGATGGTGCCCGGGATGCTGTGCGACGCGAGCCTCTGGTCCGACGTGGTTCTTCCCGAAGGCCACCCGGTCCTTCACATCGAGCTGACGGAGCCGGACATCGGGGCCATGGCCGAGGAGCTGCTGTCCTCGGTGTCCGGGCCGTTCGTCGCGGTCGGCCTCAGTCTCGGGGCCGTCGTCGCCTTCGAGGCGCTGCGCAGGGCCCCGGAGCGGCTCCTCGGCCTGTGCGTCATGTCGACGAACGCGGGCGCACCGCGCCCCGACCAGTACGCCGCCTGGCAGGCCATGGACGGACTGATCGCCGACGGCCGGTTCGCGGACGTCGTCGAGCAGACGCTGACGGGCATGTTCCCCGTGCCGCAGCCGCCGGCGCAATCGGCGGAACGCTACCGGCGCATGGCGCATGCCGTGGGCCCCGAGGCCGCCCGCTCCCAGCTCGCCGCGCAGACGACCCGCCAGGACACGATCGGCGTGCTGCGCACCGCCCGGTGCCCGGCCGTGGTCCTGTCCGGGTCCCGGGACGCCCTCTGCCCGCCCGACTTCCACCGGGTGATCGCGCGGGCCGTGCCGGGCGCCGAACTGCGGGAGGTGGCCGGGGCCGGCCACCTGCTCCCGTGGCACAGCCCGTCCGCCGTCTCCGCCGCGCTGCGGGGCCTGCTGGTGCGGGTGCGGGAGACGCCACCGTCGGCGCCCCGGACGTCCGCACACATCGCGCCCCCCGCTGCCTGAGCGCGCCGGGCTCGCACCTCACACCCCACACGCGCCGGGCTCGCACTCCACACCCGCCTCAGCCCGTGCCCCGCACCCGACTCCACTCTCCCCGTCCGACACGCATCCTCGAAAGAAAGCCGTCATGCCTCGCTTCCTCAAGTCCCCCGTGCCCGCCGGTCAGGTACGTGCCGCCCGCGCGGATGTCGCCGAGCGCGTCCGCATCATCCTCGACGACATCCGCGAACGCGGTGACGAAGCAGTTCGCCAGTACTCCGAGAAGTTCGACAACTGGAGCCCCGAGTCCTTCCGCCTGGGCCCGGAGCAGATCGAGAAGATCATCGCCGGCGTTCCGGAGACGGTCCTGGACGACATCCGTTTCGTCCAGCGCCAGGTGCGCACCTTCGCCCAGGCGCAGCGCGACTCGATGCACGACGTCGAGATCGAGACCCTGCCCGGGGTCCACCTCGGACATCGGCACGTCCCCGTGGCCGGCGCCGGAGCCTACGTACCCGGTGGGCGTTACCCGCTGACCGCGTCGGCCCACATGACGATCGTGACCGCGAAGGTGGCCGGGGTGCCCAGGGTCGCCGCCTGCACACCGCCGATCCGGGGCGAGATCCCCGCTGCGACGGTCGCCGCGATGCACCTGGCGGGCGCCGACGAGATCTACCTGCTGGGCGGGGTCCAGGCCGTGGCGGCGCTCGCCGTCGGGACCGAGACGGTCGGCCGGGTGCCGTTGATCGCGGGGCCCGGCAACGCGTACGTGGCCGAGGCCAAGCGCCAGCTGTTCGGCGAGGTCGGCATCGACCTGTTCGCGGGGCCCACGGAGATCCTGGTGATCGCCGACGAACAGGCCGACCCGTTCGTGGTCGCCGTCGACCTCCTCTCCCAGGCCGAGCACGGCCCGGACTCTCCCGCCGTTCTCGTCACCACCTCCGAGGAACTGGGCCGGGAGGTCGAACGCCACATCGAGCGGCTGCTGCCCGGCATGCCGACGAGGGACTTCGCCGGGCCCGCCTGGCGGGACCACGGTGAGATCGTCGTGGCCGGTTCGCTCGCCGAGGCCTTCGGCATCGCGGACTCCTACGCCAGTGAGCACGTGGAGGTCCTGACCGAGAACCCGCGTCAGGCGCTGGACCGGATGACCGACTACGGCGCCCTCTTCCTCGGTGAAGGCACCTGTGTCTCGTACGGGGACAAGGTCATCGGCACCAATCACGTACTGCCCACCCGGGGGGCCGCGCGGTACACCGGTGGCCTGTGGGTGGGGAAGTACCTGAAGACGGTGACCTACCAGGAGGTCACGGACACCTCGTCGTCGGCGCTGCTCGGCGAGGTGTGCGGGCGCGCGGCGCGTGTCGAGCTGTTCGAGGGGCACGCCCGCTCCGGTGACGTGCGGGCCGCCAAGTACGGCAACGGCATGCTGCCGTGGAACGAGGCCGGCGCATGAGCGGCAACGCGGGCCGGCTGGCCGGGCGCACGGCACTCGTGAGCGGAGGCGGCAGCGGGCTCGGCGCCGCCGTCGCGCGCTCCCTGTTGTCGGACGGAGCCCGCGTGGTGATCACCGGCCGCAACGAGCGCACCCTGAAGGAGACCGCCTCCCGGCTGGGCCCGGGTGTCGTCCACCGGGTCTGCGACGTGTCCCGGCCTGACGAGGTCGAGACGCTCGCGGAGAGCCTCGCGGACGTGGAGATCTCGGTACTCGTCAACAACGCCGGGATCGCGGGACCGGTGGCGCCCCTGACCGAGATCTCGGCCCGTGACTGGGACGAGGTCTTCGACGTGAACGTGCGCGGCGTGTTCCTGATGTGCCGGGCCTTCCTTCCCCCCATGACGCAGAGGGGCACCGGGGACGTCGTGAACATCGCCTCGGTCTCGGGGAAGCGGCCCCTTCTGCGGCGTACGCCCTACTGCGCGTCGAAGATGGCGGTCATCGGCCTGACCACCACCCTGGCGGGCGAGGTGGGTCCGCTGGGGGTCACGGTCAACTCCCTGTCCCCGGGGCCCGTCTCGGGCCCCCGGATGGAACGGAACTTCCGCCTCGAGGCGGAGCGCACCGGCATCAGCTACGCCGAGGCCGAGGAGGCGTTCGTGTCGCGATCGGCCCTGGGACGGATGGTCAGCGAGGAGGAAGTGGGCGCCGCGGTGAGCGCGATGCTCCAGATGCCCGGCCTGTGCGGTGCGGACATCGACCTCTCGGCGGGGATGGTGGCACGGTGACGGCGGCGCGTGCGGAACGCCGCTCACTCAAGACGCGACTCGCGGACGGCGAGCGGCTGTACGGCGCGCTGCTGCGGCTCCCCTCGGAGACCCTGGTGGAGATGGCGGGGGTCGCGGGCCTCGACTACGTGGTCATCGACTGCGAGCACGGGCCGGCCGACATGACCGTCCTCCAGCACCACCTGACGGCCGCGGCGGCTCAGGGCATAGACGTTCTCGTCCGGGTGGGCACGTCCGAGCCTGCTCTTGCCCTGCGCTGTCTGGACCTGGGGGCCGCCGGCCTCATCCATCCGCACGTCGACTCCGCGCAGGACGCGCGGCGTGCGGTGGCCTCGGTCCACTATCCGCCTCTGGGGACGCGGGGATTCGCGACGTACAGCAGGGCGGGCCGCTTCGGCACGGTCCCGGCGGCCGACCATGTGACTGCCTCGCGGGACGCCCTGGTGGTGGCGATGATCGAGACGGAGCGGGCCTGTGCCGGCGCCGGAGAGATCGCCTCCACGCGGGGCGTGGACGCGGTACTCGTGGGCCCTGCCGACCTCGCGGCGGACTGTTCCTTCCCCGGGCAGGACGTGATCGACGGCCTGGTGGCCACGGCCCATCGGGCAACCCGGGCGGCGGGCCGGGCGGTCATGACGATCGTCCCGGGCGCCGAGGGCGCCCGCGCTGCCGAGCGGGCAGGGGCGCAACTGGTCCTCTACAACACGGCCCAGGTCCTGATGGACACCTTCCGGTCCCTCGCGGCGCCCGGACCTGCCGAGAGGACCGGCAGTCCCTCATGACGCCGCACGCCCGCGCCCGGTGCGGTCCGTGCCTCTCCCGGAAGCCGGGCGCGCTGCCGCACCCCTGCGGACATGACCACCGCCGGTCGCCCCGCAGCGTCACGGAATGGGTGTCGTCCACCTCTTGACGACCTTCGCCGGGCTCCTTAGTGTTCGGCGGAAGTTCATACGTATGCATAACCACGTCAACGCGCGAACGGAGAAGCCATGTCCGCTGTAGCGCCCACCGCCACGGTCGGCACCCCAGGGGCCGACTCGGAGAAGCGGAATGCGATACGCCGAGCCATCGGCGCGGGAAGCATCGGAAACTTCGTCGAACAGTTCGACTACGGCCTCTACGGGTACATGGCGCCGGTCCTGGCCCCCGCCTTCTTTCCTGAGAGCAACCAGGCGGTGGCGGTGCTGAGCACGTACGCGATCATCGCCGTCGCGTGCCTCTTCCGCCCGCTGGGCGGGACGCTCGTCGGCCGCTGGGGCGACCGGGTGGGCCGCAAGAAGACGCTGCTGTGGACCATCGTGCTCATGGGTGTGGCCACCGCCCTGATCGGCGTCCTGCCGACGTACCAGCAGATCGGGGTACTCGCACCCCTGCTCCTTCTGCTCCTGCGCGTCGTCCAGGGCATGGTGTCGGGCGGGGAGTACGTCGGGGCGGTGGCCTTCATCGTGGAGTGGGCGGAGCCGAACCGGCGCGGCTACTACGCCTCGTACGCCTCCAACAGCTGTTTCGTCGGCATCCTCGCCGGGGCCGGCACCGCCGCCCTCACCAGTTGGCTGTTCCAAGGCCCCTCCCTGGACTCCTGGGGCTGGCGTATCCCGTTCCTGCTCGCGCTTCCGCTGAGTGCGGTGGGGATCTGGCTGCGCAGGCGCATCGAGGAGTCACCCGAGTTCGTCCGGGCCACGGGGAACGGCGCCGAGGTCGTCAAAGCTCCGATCCGGGAGGCGCTGCGCACGCAGTGGCGTCCGATGCTCGTGTTCTGCGGTGTCTCCGTGATGCTCGCGATCCTGTCCTACAGCTGGGTCACGTTCTATCCCGAGTACCTGACCGGCACGCTGGGCCTGCCACGCTGGATGGCACTGACGTCCAACGCGATCTCGGTCGCCGTACTCATCCCGCTGCTGCCCCTGGCCGGCATCCTCTCGGACCGGATCGGCCGCAAACCGATGCTGGTCACCGGTGCCGTCGCGTGCATCGTCCTGGTTCCGCTGGCCTTCCGGGTCGGCGAGGGAGGCACCTTCGGCACGGCGGTGGCGAGCCAGCTGATCTACATCGTCCCCGAGTTCTTCCTGACCGGCATCGTCACGGTCTGCACGGCCGAACTCTTCGCGACGCGCACCCGGTTCAGCGCGAGCGCCATCGCGTACAACAGCTCGTTCTCCATCTTCATGGGCATCACGCCGTTCGTCGCCGCGCTGCTCGTCAGCAGCTTCGACACGATCTACGCCGTGTGGGTCTACCTCGCCGCGGCCGCGGTCCTGGCGCTCGTCGTCGTGAGCGCCTTCATGACGGAGACGTACCGGAGCCACCTGGGAGCGGACAAGTTCGCCGCGTGACCGGCACACGATACGCAGCCCGGACCCCGCGCCCCCTGGGCGCCCCACCACAGACCCTTTCACCTACATACGCATACACAGCATTCCGAGAAAGGTGAGAACCATGACGCTGGACCCCGCCGCCTACCTCCCCTACAAGGACCCGGACGACTTCATCCGTGAAGTCACCGACCGCATCTGGGTCGGCCGCGACATCGCCTACATCGTCGACAACTACGAACCGGACTCGATCGTCCACACGAGCCTGGGCACCGTGGTGGGCCGCGACGGCGTGATTGAGGGCAGCACGATGCGTATGGGCAGCACGCCCGGTCACATCGGCCAGGCGGAGGACGTGGTGTGGGAGGCGCGCGGGGACGACGCCTTCCTCAGCTCGCACCTCGTCTTCTCCGCCGACGAGCATCTGGTCGACGGCAGGAACATCCGCATCCGGAAACGCACGGTCGCCAACTGCCTCTACCGCCGCGGCCGGATGGTCGAGGAGTGGGTGGTCCGTGACGAGCTGGCCGACTGCCTGCAGCGCGGATCGGACCCGGACGAAGCGGCCCGCGCCCTGCGGTTCCAGGGGTACAGCGGGTCGATGACCGAGGAGCCGCCGAAGGACGTGCTGCTGGCCGGCGTCAGCGGACCGCGCCCCGACGAGTTCCGGCCGGAGTGCGAGATGGTGCTGGAGTTCATCGAGGAGGTGTGGACGCAGCGCCGACTGCACAGGGTCGACGACTTCATGGTCCGGGACCTCTTCCTGCACACGGTCGGCGACCGGACTGTCATCCGCCCGGAGCGTTACCAGAGTGATCTGCTGGCCATGGTCGGGGCCTTCCCCGACGCCCGGTTCGCGGTACGGGACATACAGACCAACTACGCGGAGCGGTACGCCGGCCTGCGAGTGGCCGTCACCTGGACCATGCACGGCACCTACCGGGGCACTCCGGTCTTCGGCCCGCTGACCGACAAGCCCGTGACCGTCCTCGGAGTGTCCCAGTTCCTGATCCAGGAGGGCCGGATCGTGCGGGAGTTCCGCGTCTACGACGAGATCTCGATGCGGGCCCAGATCAACAGCACTCGGGGCGACGGCCCGGTCGTGGAGGCCAACATCTACTGAGCCCGCGTCCGGGCCCGGGAGACTCGGCCCGCCCCCGGCGACGACGTCAGGTGACCGTGACGGCGTACCTCGTGCCCGAAGGGGAAGCCCCGCCCAAGGCACCCGACCGCCTGGGGCGGGGCGGGTGCGGGCCACCGCCACTCGGGCCGAGCTCATTCCCGCACCCCGGGCGCCGGAACTTACGGCCGCTGAGCAATCACACGACCTGCAGCAATCACGGCAGGACAGCCGTCCGGCCGTCGGCGAGCACAGCCGGGTGACCGGGACCTCCCCGGGCACTACACGAACGGCTCCTGCGTCGGGACACCCGTCCGGTTCCTTCAACGCATTCGCGCCGGTGTCCCGCCGACCGGTTGACCTTGCTGAAACGGCCCGGACCGCTACGGCTGCACCTGGACCTAACCGGCGGACACGACATCGATGAGCGGGCGGGCGCGGGACCTGGTGGAGCGGCTGCTGCTCGTTCTTCGTCTTCACCATCACCCCGGGCGAGGGCCTGATCGGCCTGGACATCGCGGTCGACCAGCAGCACGCCGCGGTCCTGGAGGCCCTGGCCGCGCGGACCGCCGACGGAGGGCAGCCGTGAGCGGGGGGCGGCGCAGCGGGCAGGTCGCCGACGCGGCCGGGGTGAACGTCCAGACCCTGCGTTACTACGAACGGCGCGGCTTGCTGGCCGAGCCGGAACGAAGCAACGGTGGTCACCGTCTCCACGGGGATGGGGCGGTGACCGCGCTGCGGGTGATCAAGGCTGCTCAGCGGCTCGGGTTCAAGCTGGAGGAGGTCGCCGACCTACTGGAGGCCGGCCGCCACGACCACGGCCGCCACGTCGCCGGGCTTCAGGACCGCGCGCAGACGAAGCTCGCTGAGGTCGACGCGAAGATCGCCGATCTGACCACCATTCGCACCGACCTGGTCGTAGCCGTCGAAGCCGGGTGTGACGACCTGAACGTGTGCGCCGCAAGTTCCCGCTGCCCCATCCCCTTCGCCGACCTTGCCGAGAACTGACGGTCGTCGGCGTGCTGCTGGCCGCACGGCAGCCGGTAGCTGCTGCACCGATGATTCCCGTCCGCGCTATGCGCCTCCGGCTGCGCGGGCCGGGGACGCAGGCGGTCGCTCGAT
Organism: Streptomyces sp. NBC_01166; assembly: GCF_045039765.1. Lineage (NCBI taxonomy): Bacteria > Bacillati > Actinomycetota > Actinomycetes > Kitasatosporales > Streptomycetaceae > Streptomyces > Streptomyces sp. NBC_01166. Next base: position 370,341 of record NZ_CP108613.1, on the reverse strand, counting down.
GGTGAACGCGCGAGTGGCCGGATTGACCCGGGCCGGCAGCACTGTCCCCTGCGTAGCGCTGCCGAACCGGTACTTCGGGACTTCGCTGCCGCACTCGAAGGGTTCGAAGCCGGGGCCGCTGATACGCATCAGGAGCCGAACCTGGTAGCAGTTGTCGTTGGTCGGCGGGGCGGAGGCGACCGCCAGAACCAGGGCGGTCGCGTCGACGCCGAGGGCGGCGAGCTGGAGCGTGGCCCGCCGTTCCGCGCGGGCGCCGAGGATGGTGGACAACCCGACGCAGGCGATGAACGCCGCGGCCAGGGCGAGGCCGGCGCCGGCCCACACCCACGCCCCGCTCGTCTCGTCGAGGTCGGCGACAGTGCGGACGGTGACATAGGCAAAGGCCCCTCCCGCGCCCAGGAACAGGACCGCACCCACGGTGCACGCGATTGCTGTGATCACCGGGCCCTTGGGGTCCAGGAGGACGGGTCCATTGGAGCGGGCGGTTGCCATGGTCGCACCCTAGCCGAGCAGGAACGCCGGGGTCTGTCGAGGATGCGAAGACCGTGGCTACGAGCACAGCGAGCGGCTTCCATCAGGAGACGGTCCGAGACCGGGTGTCACTCACCGCGGCCTCGCTTGGGGGCGCCTCCGGTGTCTCTCCCGTGGCGTAGCCGGCCCAGGGCTAACGGCACCGCTCATCGTTTCGACGGCGCAGCGCCGTGCACACCAGCGTCAGGTGCTCGCAGGTGACAGGGGTGCTGTGAGCTCAGCTCGTTCCAGCCAGTCGATATACCAGCGGTTGAAGGTGATCGGGCTCCCCGCTTGGTCGAGGAGCGGGACCAGGTCGGCGTCGTCTGCCCGGCAGTCGGACCAGATGGAGCCGCGGTGGGTGCCACTGATGATCAACCACTCCCTCTGAGCGCAGCCGAGGTGGGAGATCACGATGGCGCCGGCGGTGCGCTCGGGGGCGAACATGAGAGTTTCCCAGCGTTCGTCCCATGCTTCGATGGCGTCGTCGAAGTCCTCGATCTCGTCGAAATCCTCTTCTTCAGGGCGCACGGCGAGCAGTGCGTCGAGATCTCTGGGATCCGGGCCGCGGTCAGGAAAGGGCTGGGCGAGCATGGAAAGATCGGCCAGGTCGGCACCGTCTCCTTCCCACCGCCATCGGCCTTGCACGCGGCGAACGGGGAAGAGGCCGTACGCGGGACCCGCGCCGCCGGCGCCCACGCGGGTCAGGAAGCTCCGGTAGTCATCCGGCAACTGGACACCCACCTGTGCTTCGAGTTCCGCAAGGCCGTCATCAGCCAGCGGGTCCTCCAGGGCCCACTCGTGCCCGTGCGAGCCAAATACCTTGCCGCTCCACGGCTGAGCGCCCAACGCGACCACACGCTCACGCACACCGCTCCACTGCTGGTCAACCATGCGCAGACCGTACCCGTAGCCGATGACAGCTAGCACAGCGAGGTGACACACTCGCCCTGCGGCCAACTGAAACGCCTACGCGGGCCAACTAGAGCGCTCAGGGGCCAAATAGGACCGACCGGCAAATGGTTCATTTGAGGCGCCGGGTGGTGGGACGGCCGTCCCCGCGGCAGCGGCTTGTTGCTCGGTGGATGAGCATGCGGAGCGTGACGAGAGCGGCGGGGAGGCGGAGGTAGAAGTCCACGACCTCGCCGCTCCTCTCGGTGCAGCGCCGGAACTTGCCGAAAGTCGTTCATCCATGAGTGCGTGCGCTCGCCCCCCAGCGCTTGCCTGCCTGGATCGGGGCCGGCACTCCCTTGCGGGCGATTGTGGTCATGGACCCCAACTCTGCCATCGACGCACGGCACTTGGCGCTGTCATAGCAGCGGTCGAGGTTGACGTTGACAGCGTCCGGCGTTCGTAACCGGAGCCACAGAGCAGCGCGAGCACGACGAAGCCTCAATGACACAGGGCTGCCATCTGCGCCTTTCTCGGTCCCTCGCTCTGCGGAACGGGCCGCTCATCCTTCAGGTCCGCGCCGAGGTCGTAGACATTAGCGGCGAGGACCAGCTGTCGCTCACCGTCGGTGGTGGCGAGGGACACGCTGGTGAACCCGGGTCCGGCGCCGTCGGTTGCCCAGGCGCCGATCGGCTTGGTGTCCGGCTCCGAGCCACACGGCACGTCCATACGCTGCACGCCGAGTCCGTACGCCGGCGCTTCGGGGAACTGCACCGTGGTCAGGAGTTCGCGCTGTTGGGCGGGGCGCAGCAGCTTGCCGGTGAACAGGGCCCGGTGGAATCGGGCCAGGTCGTCGACCGTGGAGATCATGGCGCCGGCGGTCCAGTCGTACGACGGGCTGAATCGCGTTACGTCGCGCCCCGTGAGATCGTAACCGTGCAGATGAGAACCGTGAATGGCCGGGTCGGTCAGCGGGAAAGAGGTGTCTTCAAGGCCGAGCGGGGCGAGAATCCGCCGCCGAATTTCGGAGGGCGCGCTGCGATGCGTGACTGCCTCGATCACCAGACCGGCGAGTAGGTAGTTGGTATTGGAGTACGACCAGTCGCTGCCGGGTGCGAAGAGCGGCTTGTGCCGGATGGCGCGGGCGATGACCTCCCGGGGGGTGTAAACGTGGTCCCATTCTTGGTGCTCCAGGTAGGGAGCGAAGAACTCCGGTTCCTTGGTGGGGTCGTATATGCCCGAGGTGTGGTTGAGCAGTTGGCGGATGGTGATGTCATTGCCGGCGTTGCCGTTTCCCTGGACCACGCCGGGCAGCCACTTCTCCGCGCTGTCGTCGAGCGAGAGCCGCCCTTCGCCCTCCAACTGCAGCAACACCGTCGACACGAATGACTTGGTGCTACTGGCGATCCGGAACCGCTGGTCCGGCCGTGCTCGTTCGCCGCTCGCCGTGTCCGCGAGCCCGGCCGCCATTTTTGACTCCCGCTCTCCGCGCCTGGCATACACCACGACACCCGGGAATCCGTCCGCGACCGTCTGCTCGATGGCCTCCTTGAGGCCGGCGGGCGGCGGGGCCGACGCTCGCTCCGCCGCGGCCGTCGGGGAGATTCCTGATACCGCCACCGCGCAAAGTCCCGCCAACAGTGTTGCTGCCCCCGCACGTGCCTTCACTGATTGCCCCTGTTTCTGTCGCCTGTGCCGTTCCTCTCTCAGCGTGCCGGGCCGCCGCGCCGGTCGCCCATCCTGCTGACGCCCGGGTTGATACGGGGGGTGTCCCCACCTCACGCCGTCCTGCCCCTCGCCAAGTCTGCGCATGGCGAGGTCCTGATCAATGGTGCCGAGATCGGACGGGGCCAATCAAACTGCGTCAGGACGAACTGCAGGGAGGACGGCAAGGTATTGATGGTGTGCTGTCCGTATTAAGCGTGCACACGGCTGTAGTTGACGGGCGATCGTAGAGAGCTAAGTGATCAGGCGGATTCGTGCCCGCACTGCACTCACCCCACACTCTCGCCCCGCAACAACGGTCTATTTCCGGTCGGTCTGAAACGCTCAGTCACGGCAACCTGGCGGTCATGGACAATGCCATCAAGATGGTGAAAGCCAACAAGGGCGTCGTCCTCAGATCAGTTACTGCCTGGGCAGGACTCGGCAGGGTTATCCCGTCAACACCTGATTCACCGTCAATCTTGCGTATTAGCTGCGGACATGAGGGTCTATCAGTCCCCCGGGGAGTTGCCCGAGTTCTGCCACCGACCCCTGACAGGCGAGCACCTGCGCCATGGGGTGGGGCGCCTAATCGAGCTCCGGTGGACCCGCCTCGATGTGCCGCAGTACCGGAGCCAGGCGGTCTACATCGGGGCCGGGATCGAGTTGCCTCTCGTCCCACCAGGTGGCACCCGCGTCGCGTAGCGGGCCGATCGCAACCTTGGCCATGGCGGTGTCCGCCGGAGTGGCGCCGCCGACTACGAGGTCGAAGGGGCGCTGGGCGTCGCCTTCTCGATGACCGCGCACATAGGTGATCATCTCCCGCACGTCCTCGCGGTCCGGCGGGTATCCATGCGGGGCGTTCTTGACGACGCTCACACCACGCCGCACATCGGTCTTTGTCGCTGGCTCAATGCCAGGTAAGTAATCCAGCGGGCGGATCAATGACGTACCTCGCAGAATTCCGGTGCGGTCATTGCATGCGGATTCCGGGGGATAGGCGCACCAACCCCCTTTCGGCACACACGAACTCCGGGCCGCGGACTCCCCGTTCCGATGTGCGCGGGGAGAGGGGGCATGGGACCCTGACAGAACGAGGAGTGAGTAAGGAGTGGTGTCGTGGGAACGTATGCTGACCAGGCGAAAGGTGACGGCGAAAGGCTTGCCGACGTGCCCCTCGACACGTTCCGCAGCCACATCCGTTTCATCGAGAAGCACAACCTGTGGGACGAGGTGAGAGGCGCCCTCGGCGAAGCCGGTGTCGACACGGTTGCCATGGATATCCGTCCGGTTCGTGTGATCAGTGAGCTGGTCGCCGCGAAGGGGAGTGCCCTTCCGGAAGAGGCCGATCACTCGGACGCGGTGGTCACTCCTGAATGTGGGTGCGACTCGATCAGTGGTCGTCCTCCCGTGACCCCGGTCGGTGGCGGAGACGCGGGTGCGGGAGACGCGGGCGTGCGCCCCGAGTGACCCGTGCAGGCAGACGGCATGAAGAATGACGACCTGCGCATCGCCCGCGAGGCGAAGGCGCGTTTCGGTCCTCAGCTGCTGGCCCACCCCGACGTGGAGGGGGTGGGGGTAGGCCGGCGTCGGCGGGCCGGAGACAGGACGGACGAGTACGCCGTCGTCGTGCATCTGCGTGAGAAACTGCCGGAGAGCAGAATTCCTCCCGCGCGATTGCTGCCCAAAGAGCTGCGTTTCACCGAAAAGAGCGGGCGAGATGTCTCGGTGCGCGTAGACGTGCAGCAGCACGCGAAACCCACTCCGGAGACAGGCAGGGTCCGCCCGGTTCCTGGTGGGGTGAGCGTCGGTATCGTGGGAACGCACGTCGGATCGGGCACGCTGGGGGGATGGGTATGGGACACCGTGACCCGGCAAGTGGTCGCGCTGTCCAATGCCCATGTATTCGGCTCACGTCCCGGTGTGAGCATCATTCAGCCTTCGAATGACGACGGCGGAGTTTCACCGGACGACAGCATCGCCTCCGTCTTGCGCACAGGATCACTCGACGCGGCGATAGCCGAGCCGGCTGATGCGTCGATCGTCAGTGCGTCCATCGTTCAGGGAGGGCCTGCGGTATTCGAGATCGCTGACGCGGCCTTGGATATGCGCGTCCAGAAGACGGGACGTGCGACGGGACTCACCTTCGGCACCGTCGACCTGATCGACTTCGACTCGGATTACCGCGGCTCGCACTCCGATCTGTGGATCGATGCCGAGGGCGGCGACTTCTCGCTGGGCGGGGACTCGGGAGCGCTGTACCTGCTCGCACCCGGTAATGCAGCCCTCGCTGCTGAGAAACGGCAGGTTGTGGGGCTGCACTGGGGCGGGTCGGGGCGGGACGGCGTCGGTCATCACATCCGGGCCGTCTTCAACGACCTGAAGCTGAGCACGCTGCCGAGCGGGACCGACGCCCCTGCCGTCGACGGGATTATCGAGCCCGCCAGAGGCATGCGGCCAGGCTGACGGAGCCGCGGAACCGAAACGTGGTCTGCGGCGCCGGACTCTCGGCCCCGATTGGCGATCGGTCTATAAAAGGTGGGCCTGTGGGGCCATCACTGCTCGGGACGATGCCACCGTGCCCGCCCGCACTGAGAATCGACGTGGACCTCATCGGTCCCTTTCTCTGCCCCCAGCGGGCGGCCCGGCGCGTGAGCGCTCAGCGCGAAGGGGGCCGCATGGTGCACGCCCGCACGGTCCTGGCCCCAGCACCTGCGCCGGCGGCAGCGGCGCGGCACTGATGCCGAGGCCGAACGGCTCCGGGAGATCTTCCGCAGAGACTGCCTGCACCAGCTGCCGCAGGTCGAGCAGACCATGGGCAAGCGGGTCCAAACCATGATCCAGCAGCTCGACGCCACCTGCCGGAGTGTCGAAGACCTCGCAACGGCCGCCGAGGAAGCGTTCCTCTCACATCCCGACTTGGAGGCCATCATCAGTTTCGGGGGTGCGGTGCGCCACTCGCATTCAAAATTCGAACAGACGTATCATCTGGGTGTGCCCGCCTATGACTTTCCCCAAGACCTCCTCGACGCCCAGGCCGCCCTCGACGAGGTGCAGGCCGAACGTGACCGCTACCGGCCGGAGACGGAAGGGAGTTCTGGGTACACACCCGAGCAGACCGAGCGCCTTGCCGGGTACCGGGCACGGGTTCTGGAACTGACCACGTTCGTGCTGACGCACCCGTACTGGGCGACGTTGTCCGGCCCGGACCGGGTGGAGGCCCGCACTGCCCTGAAGCAGGCCCACGACGACGAGGCCGGCCCTGAGGCGTAGCCATGCCTGACGGCACACCGCACGTCCGGCACCATCAGCCCCCCTGATGCAACCCGCGCTCCTTGCTGATGTGCGTCTACAACCGGGACCGGGTCCCGTATCGCCGCCTGGACGCCGACGACGCCCCCGCCTGAACCGCTGCCGGCCGTCGTGCGCGAACACCGGGCGGCGCCGACGCCGCCGCTCGCGCCGTGGATGAAGACGGTTCCGCCCAGCTGCAGCCGGGCTCGCTGGAACAGGGCACGCCAGGCCGTCACGCAAGGGACGCCGACTGCCGCTCCTTGGGCGAAGGACAGGCTGGACGGCAGGGGGTGAATCGCGGTGGCCACCGTCGTGTTGGCCTCACGTACCGCAGCGGGCGGGGGCGCTGACGCCCACCCGCCGGTCGCAGCTTTCCAGAACGCCCATCTCGTGCTCGCCGCCGTCTCCGTCGTCGCCGCGGCCCTTGCCTTCACCATGGCCGACAGGGACGCCAGGAACGCTGCGCGGACGATGCCGCAGCGAGAGATCGCGAACGCGTGGAAGCTGCTCGGAAAGACCGGGGTGCCGAGTATTGGCGGTGCCGACGAAGACCTCATGACATCGCGTGAGTTGGAGCCGTTTCGCTGTCACCCGGGCCGCCGGAGTCCGCAGATGCGGACTTCGGCGGCCTTGCGTCAATTCGGTACGAGAACGATCCAGACCTGGCCGGTCGCGAATGTCATCGGCTCGCCGTCCTTGGTGGTGAAGCCGGTCGCTGACTCGGCGGTGTTCCGCTCCCATGCCACGTCGTACGACTTGCCGTCCCGCAGGACTACAGCCGAGCCGGACCCCACGGTCGCGCTGAACGGCGAGGTGTTTCCCCCTCGGTCCCGGAAGCGTGAAGGCTGCACGTCCACATCCTGCAGGATTACTGTGGCTGCTCCGAGCCGGTCCCCGGAGGCCGCACGGGCCGGGGCTCTGTCCATGCTCACCAGCCACTCGTCCCGGTCCGCGGCCCAGGTGAAGGTGAACCGTGCCGACGGGTACGACACGCTGCGCTCGCTGACGGGGATACCGCCCGGGGGCGGGGCAGCGAAGCGGAGCCCGATGTCCTCGGCCGCGTTCGCCCCGGTGGAGGCGCGCGGGATCTTCCCCGGGCGCAGATAGAGATTGTGGGGTGCGGCGCGATCCTCGTTGCGGAAATAGGCGCCCGGTGCCTTCGACGGCGGCAGCGCGTCGAGGGGGGCGGCTTCGATCGACGGCCGGAGGGCGGACTGGGCGCCCGAGTACGCGAGCGTGGGCTCGTCGAATTGCCGGAGCAGCTCCAGATCCGTTTCGCGAGCGCTGCGTACGGGGCCGACGACGGACGGCAGGTCGGAGGAGTAGGCGGCGAGTATGCGGCTGAGGCCTGCCTCTACCTGCTCCACGTAGACGATGTCGGCCTTCTCGAGCCCGGTCGGCGGCCGAGCCGCGGCTACGTTGTCGATCTTCACGGCGAGAACCTCGGCGCGTGGTGCGGATGTTGTCTTCCCTCCGCCCGAGCTGCTGCAGGCCGCAGTGAGGACGAGCGTGAGCGCGGCGAGTGCGGCGGCGGCCGATCTCTTCGTCCGGGAGGTAGGCATGGCTGCCGCCCCTTTCGGGCCGACTCTGCGGCCTCGGCTCATGTCTGCTGCGGCGATGACTTTCTCGTCAATCATCACGCAGAACACCGGCCGGAGCGCCTCAGACACGGTGTCGGAACCCTCCGGGCTGGTCGACTCCGCCACATGCCCCTCCACGACGGCCGGGAACAGAAAATTCGCGAGAACGCGACCGAACGGCCCGGCGCGCGGGCCGTGGCCCCGCGCTCACCCAGCTCGTCCTGTTGCTCCTGGTCCTCGTCGCCGGCCTGGTTATGGGCGCCCTGGAACGCCGTCACCCGGCGGCCGCGACGCCGCTGGGAGTTGCGCCTGGACCGCCTCACACGCCTCATGGCCCGCCCCGTTCCGTACGAGGGCGGGACTCTGCCCCTGGCCGTGTCCATCGGTGCCGCCACCCCGGCCGCCAGCCGGACGGTGACCTGCCCACTTTGATGCGCTCCGCCGATACCGCGATGTACGAGGGCAAGCACACCGGCATCATCCCCCAGGCCGGGCCCGGGCACGCCCCCACGCCCAGCGTGAACGGCCGCCGCTCAGGACGACCCGTTACCGCACTACGCGGGAGATCCGCGTGATGCCGATGAGCAGCGCACCCAAGCGCGACGTTCGCCACCTCGCCTACCCCGAGCCGCCCGCATCGCCGCTCTGGCACCGGGCCAGCCCCCGGCCCCGCCCACTCACGACCGCCCAGCAGCGCCGCAACCGCGAACTGCTGCTGCGCGCGCAGCACGTCCCTCGCCCCCGTACCGCCACAGAGGAGACCGCTCGATGAACCGCACCCTGTTCCGCCGCTGCGCCACCGCACCCGGCCCCCTCCCTGCCGAGGACCAGGTCGCCGTCGACGCGTTCCGCGCGACGTTCACCGCCCCGCGCCGCCCGAGCCCCTGAAGCCGGGCTGCGCCCACGACATCGTTCTGAGGGTCGGGCCGTTCCCGAGCGCGCCCACACCCGGCCCGGCGACGACCACGGGCCCGACATCATCGCCGTCGCCCTCCAGCACCCCGGTGGGTCGTACGCCCCCTAAGGTGAGCCCTACCGGAAGCTCGGCTTAGGTTCTCGCCGCTCGTGGCACAGGTGGTTTCGCTGGCCAGCAGGTCGTGCGCGGTCTCAACTTGATGGCCAGGATGCCAGTTTCACGGACATGGCATTTTCTCGTGGCCTCGGCGCGACGTGGCGGGCCGAGGCTGGAGAGCCCCGAGCAGCTGCGGCATGATGTTGGAAAGTGCCTGGCCGAGACGGAATCTCCGGATGCCTCTGGCCCTTCTCCGTCTGGTCCGGCATCGTCCTGTCGCCGTTAGGTCTGGCCGTTCTCGCGGCCCCGCGGACGGGCGGTGCCCGATCGTGGGTGTGTGACCCGGGCTGCCACCCGGCGGAGAACACGGAGTGGGAGATCATCAGAAGCTGGGAGTGGCAGGCGGGCAGGCACTTTTCCGGGGCTTGACGAAAGGCTCGCTGCCCAACACTGGCCAGACGCTACCCACTGCTCAGGCTTGCTGGAGCAGTCGCAGGCGGCCGATGATCACACGACTCATGCTCGGCACGACTCTCTCCCATGAGATCTGCCCCCGGCAGGGCCGTTGTCGGGACCGGGGGCGCCGTTCGTGCTAGTGGATGTTGATCTCGTTGTGGATGTTTCCCGTGTTGAAATTGATCAGGCCGCCACAGGCGAGGAGACAGAATCCGCCCGGAGTGGTGGGCGGTACCGGGGTTGCCGAGATGGTGACGATAGTTTCGTCGTTGGAGGCGTTGCAGTTGTCGTTGCCGTTGTAGGCGGCTGTCACCGTGTGCGAGCCGGTGGTGGTGAAGCTGGCCGTGTACGAGGCCTGTCCGTCGGGTCCGACAGGGACTGTGTCCAGGAGGTCTCCGCCGTCGAAGAACGTCACGCCGAGGCCGCCGGTTGGGTCGTCCGAGCAGGTCACCGTCGCAGTCAGCTGCACCGGTTCACTGACGGGCGCGGTCGAGGGGAATGCTTGGACCGTGGTTGTCGATGCCACTGCGGCGGCGGCCGGTGATGCGCCGCCAACCACTGTGCAGAGTGCCGCGAAGGTGGCCAGTTTGAATGTCCCGCGTACTTTCCGAAGGCTCACTGTTCGACTCCTAGGTTGCGACCGGGTATTTAATCCCTGGCCGGTTCGGAGCCGTCACCCTATGCCGCTGGTTTTGGAATCTTGGGAGGCGTTGCGGGGGTCAACCCGGTTGGGTTAGAGGATTACCTGAACGCAGGTACCCGGGTTTCGGGTAGCCCGATGAGCATATTCTTGCGGGCTTTCAGATGCCGCCCCGGGGCCTTTGATCGATGGCGTAGGGGAGTGCGGTTCTAAATTCCGGGGGGCGACAGCCGTGTGTAGGGGAGGGAGTTGCTGGTGCCTCCGACGGTGATGACGTCGACCAGGACGGGGCCTGCTGGTGCCGCCGGTGCGAGCGCGACCACGGCTGTGTCGGACAGTACGGTGAACGCGGTTGGCAGTGTGCCGAAGCGGACCGTGGTGGTGGTCGTCAGACCGCTGCCGGTGAGGGTGACGCCGGCGCCCGCCGAAGTGGGGCCCTGGGCGGGGGAGAGGCCTGTGATGACTGGCGATGGTGCGTAGGTGTAGACGACGGGATTGCTGGTGCCTCCGGGGGTGGTGACGGTTACGGGTAGGGATCCGGCGCCAGCGGGTGCGGTGGCGGTGATCTGGGTGGGGGAGTTGACGGTGTAGCTGGTGGCGGCCGTCACGCCGAAGGTGACTGCGGTGGTTCCGGTGAAGCCCGATCCGGTGAGGGTGACGGCCGTACCGCCGGAGGAAGGCCCCTCGCTCGGCGTGAGGGTGATGAGGGAGGGGGCGCTCAGATAGAAGAAGTAGACGGGCCCGGTAGTGCCTCCGGGGGTGGTGACGGTTACGGGTACGGCTCCGGCGCCAGCGGGTGCCGTGGCGGTGATCTGGGTGGGGGAGTTGACGGTGTAGCTGGTGGCGGCTGCGGTGCCGAAGGTGACTGCGGTGACTGCGGTGAAGCCCGATCCGGTGAGGTTGACGGCCGTGCCGCCGGACGAGGGCCCCTGGGTCGGTGTGATCCCGGTGAGGGAGGGGGCCGCGGCGTAGGTGTAGGTGACAGCGTTGCTCGTTCCCCCGGGGGTTTTCACGGTGACGGCGACAGAACCCGTACCGGGCGGGGCAATGGCGGTGATCTGCGTCGATGAAGCGACGTTGTAGCCGAGGGCCGCTTTGGGACCGAAACTGACGGCGGTGGCGCCGGTGAAGCCGTTTCCGTTCAGGACGACGTTGTTGTTGCCGGCCGCGGGACCGGTAGCTGGCACCACGGTGGTGAGGACGGGCGCGGCGGCCACGGCGCTGGGCCGCGCCGGTGTTGTGTTGGGGTCGGCGTCTTTCACGTGTCTCCGTAAGTGGGTCGGGCGGCCGGGAAAGCCAGGGCGGCTGATCGGGTTCTTCCCGGTCGCTACCCGGTGGGCCCCCGGCCCAGGTGGGGTGTCCGGGCCGGGGGCTGTAGAGGGGTCTGCGGTGAGACGACAGCGTCACCGCGCGGCCGTCCGGGCAGGGCCGGCTCCCTGGGGGAGCCGGCCCTCGTTCGGTGTCGGTCAGATGCCGGGTCCTGCGATGTACGTGAACGCGTCCGTTGCGGTCGCGCTCCCGGCGTCGTTGGTGACGACGACGTCTACCGGACCGGCGGCTCCCGGAGGTGTGACGGCCGACACCGCGGTGTCGGAGATCACGGTGAAGGGTGCGGGGTTGCCGTCGAAGGTGACCTCGGTGGTGCTGGTAAGGCCTGTACCCGACACGGTCACGGTCGTTCCGCCGGACGTCGGTCCCGCAGTGGGGACTACCGTCGTCACTGTCGGAGCCGCGACGTAGGTGTAGGAGAGTCCGTTGTTGGTGCCGCCGGCCGTGGTGACGCTGACGCCGACGGAGCCGGCGGGACCGGCCGGTACGGCGACGGTGATCTGACCGTCGGAGATGACGGTCGGCACCGCCGAGTTGGCACCGAACGCCACACTGGTGGCGCTGGAAAGACCGGTTCCGTTGATGGTGACGGTCTCACCGCCCGCCGTCGATCCGGAGGTCGGGCTGAGCGACTGCTTGAACGGCGCTCCGATGTAGTAGAAGGGAAGCGGGTTGCTCGTCCCTCCCGGGGTGGTCACGGTTACGCCGACCGCTCCGTTGCCGGAGGGCGAAACGGCGGTGACCTGGGTGGGCGAGACGTTGGTGACGGCGGTCGCGGGCCGGTTGCCGAAGCGCACCGCGGAGGTGCCGGTGAGGTTGGTGCCGGTGATGGTGACGAGTGTGCCGCCGCCGCTGGAACCCTGGTTCGGGCTGATGGGCATGAGGGCTTCTTCCTCGCTCGGAATGATGTACATTGCCGAGCAGTGGTGAGGGTCTTGTGGACCCCGCACGTACCGGATGGATGCGAGCCGGCTCTCGTGTCCACTGGCCAGGTGGTGGATCGACGGTCTTGCGTGTGGTTGCCCGGTGGAGGTCTGCGGCCTCCGCCGTCACACGCAGGAGAAGTCGAGGAACACGGTCTGTCGAGCGTCAGCTGCCGCCAGATCAGGGGCTTGCTCGCCTATGTGTCGTGGATCCGAAGACCGCTGGATGCGGATAGGTGCAGTAACCCATTCGAGTGACCTTCGGCGCAATGAAACTGACGTTGAGTCATCCGATCGGGCGAGCGCCAAGGGCGTAAAAGACGGCACACAGACAGCGCTTTCATGAATATCATTTCATGCGACAGACGCGGCGATAGCGCACCGCTGCAATGGTTGATCTCCGGACGGCCGACCAAAGATTTCGGCGGGGCGGGAAAATGCTGCCCGCGGAGCGTTGCGCGAACACATGAGCCGAGCCGTGCATGCCAGGGCCAAGTCACTTGCGCCGTACGGTGCGTTGGCAGCGCCTGTTTGGGGACCTCAGGTCCTGACGGGTCCCTCGTTCGGGTGATGCACAGTGTGAGGTATTGCCACATTGGCACGCTAATGGGCTACTCGATTGAGTCGTCTGCCAACTACGGCCAACACAGGGGACGCGCGCGTGAACAACGCTTTTCGGCGGCCCTGTCGGATCGAGGGAGCACCCCATGCCGGTCTCACCAGATCAGGGCTCCACTGGCGGCGGCGACATCGTCACTCTCACCGGCAGCCACTTCACCGGCGCCAGTGCCGTCCACTACGGCCTCCGTCAGGCCGCAGGCTTCACAGTCGTCAACGACTCCTCGGCGGCCACGGTCACACCGTCCGGCCGCGGCCCCGCAGCCGTCACCGTGACCACCGCCGGCGGTACGGGGTTCGTCGGTACCTTCTTCTACCTTCCCCCGCCCTCCTTCCGTCTCGTTCCTCCGTCGGCCGGCCCCCGCACCGGCGGCAACATCGTGACCCTCATCGGTGTTGGCCTCTCCACCACGAGCGACGTCAGCTTCGGCACGCAAGCCGCCGAGTTCTCCGTCGAATCCGACGGGCGACTCACTGTCACGGTCCCGGCCTCAGGTGCGGAGACAACGGTAGTGATCATCGTTCGAAGCAGAGGCGGAGTCGCGGGCGGCGTTACCTACACATATCTCGACGTCCCCACTATTGACCGCATCACCCCAGACTCCGGACCGGTGGACGGCGGCAACATCGTCGTCATCACAGGCACTGGTTTCTCCTACGCCACAGGTGTCGCCTTCGACGGCATTCCCGCCCTCTCCTACCGGATCGCCTCGGACACCGAGATCGACGCTCTTCTGCCCAGCGGTGAGCCAGGCCTGGCCGATGTCACCATCACGACCCTCGGCGGCACCGCCACGGCGACCAGCGTCTACGCCTACCTTGGGCGCTTCGCCGTCCTAGGGGGCGAGTCAGTTACCAACGCCGGACCTACGAGCGTCACGGGAGACCTCGGAACGAGCCCCGGAGTGTCTGTCACCGGGTTCCCGCCAGGTCAACTGAACGGAACCTTCCACATCGCCGACGCGGACGCACTACAGGTCCGAGCCGAGCTGGCGGCCACCTGTGACGAAGCCGTCAACAGGCAGCCGGACACCAGCATTTCCGGAGACCTGGGCGGCCAGACCCTGGTCCCTGGCGTGTATCACGCGGCGTCCTCGATCGCACTCACCGGGGCGCTGACACTCGACGCGCAAGATGACCACAACGCGCGCTGGGTGTTTCAGATCGGCTCAACCCTGACCACCGCAACCGCGAGTCGCGTACAACTCGTCAACGGCGCCTCCGCACGCAATGTCATCTGGCTGATCGGAAGTTCAGCCACATTGGGTCCCGCCAGTTCCCTGTCAGGGAGAATCCTCGCAGTGACATCGATTACCCTCAACCCCGGCGCGACAGTCAACGGGCAAGTCTCCGCGCGCAACGGGTCCGTAACTCTCGACAGCAACACCATCACCCGCGCATGGTGAGTTGGATCGATATGCCATCCGCCTCAGCACGCACAGCACCACTGCCGGCTGCCCGCGTCGCGCCCCTCCAGGAACGCCCCAGCGCAGAATGGCCCCCCACATGGCGTCGAAGTCGTCGAACCCTGCACGGTTGGCGTCTTTGAACTCTGCCCAGGTGTCGTAGGTTTGGCCGGCGACAAGGCTCTGCACAAGGTCGCGCATACCGCGCAGCACGTTGTCAGACAACGCGACTATGTCCGGCGGTGCGGTGATGGAAATCTGTTAGCGCAGTTCGTACATGCCACCGTCCCGATACGCGTTCGCTGCCGGACGGGCGCTCCGGCCAGGGCTCCGTGCTGGTTCATCGTCACGCCGTGGATCTCGTTCCATGTCCGCGCCACAGTCGCGAGGTAGGCGGCGTACAACTGGCGAGTGACAGAGGTACGCCGGACCCCTGCTTTCTGCGCCACCTGGACCGGTCGGCCAGCCACCTGGCCCCACGCCGATGACAGCACCCGTCACCGTACTGACCACCGAAGTCCATTCCATCGGTGGAGGATATGCGTCTGTGGTGCTTCCGTCTGCGTGATCGACAAGCAGCCAGCCCAGGCAGTTGCGGCTCGCGTACGCCGCCGCATATTGGTGCGCACGCCCGCCGGCCGCAGTCTCTCCCGGCCGCTGGTCGGCCGACCGGTGGGGAGGGTAGGTGAGCTCGCTCCCAGCCGACCGAGTCGCAGAGGTCTTGGGCGGTTCGGAGATAATCGCCCTACTGCGGCGAGCAAGAACCGGACAGTTGAGTCCTTCCCTCAAGGGGAAGTGCTGCGGTTATGCCGCCAGGCGGGTGCCGCGGCGCCAGATGGCGCGGGTGTTGAGGGTGTCGCTGATGTTGCTGACGGGGTCGCCGTCGACCAGTAGAAGGTCGGCACGGAGTCCCTCGGCGATGCGGCCCCGGTCGCCGAGGCGGAAGCGGCGGGCGGTGGTCGCCGTGGCCGCGCGCAGGGCCCGTGCGGGCGTGAGGCCGGCCGCCACCAGGTATTGCAGTTCGTGGTGCAGGCTCGCTCCGTGGGCCAGGCCCCCGAAGAACGTCTCGGGCATGGAGACGTCGGTGCCGGCCAGCACGTCGATACCGGCGGCGTCCAGAGCGCGTACGGTGTCGTAGACGTCGTCGAGCTTGCCCTGCGGGTAGCGGTTGTAGCTGGAGCGCAGGGTCTGGTCCCACTTGCTGTCGAGGCGTGCGGCGACCCGGGGGTCGTCGGCGAGTTCGCTGCCGGTGATCCCCATCATCGAAGCGTTGAGGGTGACGCAGGGGATGACGAACATGCCCGCGTCCTTGATGACGCTGATGATCTCGGCGGTGTGCGGCTGGTCCATGAACACGTGGGTGAGGCCATCGATGCCGGCTTCGGCGGCCATCCTGGTGGCGTCCACGGTCAGCGCGTGGGCCACGGTGAGGGCGCCGTACTTCTTGGCTTCGGCCACACCGGCGTTCACGGTGGCCTGGTCGAGTGCGGGCAGCCCGGGGTGCCCCTCCACGCTGCCGTCGTCGATCATGAACTTGATGAAGTCGGAACCGCGGCCGAGCAGTTGGGGCACGAAGGCTGCCGCTTCCTCGGGCGTGGTGGAGAACGGCATCAGGGGCATGACCGGGGGGAGATCCCACTTCGGCCGGAATCCTTCGGGCATCAGCTCGCTCGGGTGACCACCGGGCGGGGTGATGGCGAAGCCGGAAGAGCGCACGTCGGCCTGCGTGTCGTCGTCGGTGATGAGCCCCCGGTTCTCCCGGGTGTTCATCCCCTGCATCTCCAGTTCGGTCGTCACCCCGAACCGCAGGGCGAGCGCCAGGGAACCCGGGGAGGAGTGGACGTGGGCGTCGATGAGTCCTGGCAGCAGGGTGGCGCCGCCGCCGTCCACGATCTCGCTGCCCTGAGGGGCGTCGCCCCCGACACGGGCGATCCTCCCGCCGTCGATGACGACGGTCTGCGCGCCTATCGACTTCTCTCCGTCGAAGATCTGTGCGTTGGTGATCGCGGTGAGCGCCATAGCGGTCCGCCTCGTTTCCTCGCTCGTCCAAGATTTACATACCCGATGCTATGCACTTGTATACTGGTATGCAAATGTGCGGACCGGGCCTAGAATGGGTCACATGAGCAGCGCGCCCTTCTCCGAGCAGCCGTCCGACGATCTGGCGCTGGACCAGATCGGCCCCGCGCTGTCACGTCTGCGACGACGCGCACCCGCATCGAGCAAGGACCTCACCCGCAACCTCGTGCTCAATGTGATCGCCGATGCGCCGGGCGAGACGACCGTCGGTGGCCTCGCCGCCGAGATGGGCGTCGCCCAGCCGGTGGCCAGCCGGACCGTAGCCGCCTGTATAGAGGAAGGGTTGCTGCGCCGGGCGGCGTCCCAGGCCGACGGACGTCGCACCGTGCTCGAACTCACCGAGCATGGTGAGGCCGAACGCAGCCGCTTCGCCGCTGAACAGCGCAGAGCGTTCCAGGAGATCACCGTTGCCTGGTCGCCGGGGGAGCGTATCCAGTTCGCACGCCTCTTGGCCCGATACGGAGATGACGCCACCGCCTGGTCCAGAAAACAGGCCACAAGCCGTGACTGACCGAGCAGCGTCCCGACACCGAATCATGGCCAGGAGCCCAGGCTTCTATCGCGCCGACGGACGGTCTACCGACACTCGCCCGTGAACAGGGTGAGAACCTTGAGAAGCAATCACACCAGCCCTTCGGTCTGCAGCTCAAGTCGGCGCGGCAACTCACCGCTCGTCACTCGGCGGCCTGGTCGGCCTGCCCGAGCGCGCCGCCGCAGCCGGGCAGGGAGGCCGGCCCCTGGATACACCCAGGGGGCGGCACGCGGAAGTCGCACGGCTCCGGCCCGAGCTGCTGCGCCTGTCGGCGGTGGTCCCCACGCACCCGTTCTGGGAGAGAGTGCGGCACCCCGCGTTCTACATGCTCATGTACGGCACTGTGCAGCCCGGGCGGCGCCCCCCGGCCGCGGACGAGGCGCACGCCCTGCTGGTGGGACTGCTGGGCCGGGCGGCCGACGCCGGACGCCTTCGGGTTCCGGTGGAGCAGGCGACGCGCGTCATCCATGCGGCGACAACAGGTGCCACGCTGGCGCTGATCGGCGAAGAGCGCTCAAAGCAGGACCTGACCACCTCGGCACGGCTGCGGGACACCGTCCTCGCCTCGATCACCACAGACTCGCCCACCCCATCCGGGTCGGACCTGGCCTCGCGCGCCCTCGCCCTCGCCGCACTTCAAACCGCGCTCCCCACCGGGCCCCCGGCTGCGGGCGCCGGGGTACCTCTGCGAGACGCGGAGACGGCTCTGCTGCGTGAATGGCTGCAACAGCTGGCAGGCTGAACCCACCGCCTGCTCCTGCTTTCGGCGCGGTGTCCAGGTCTTCGAGGAGGGGGTCGGCGAGCCGTCCGGCGCCCTCCTCGATCTCCCCATCCCGCTGCTCCGTCTTCCACTTGCCGAACCGCATGGGCAGGTCCCACCCCGGGATGGCGGTCCGTTGCCGGAAGAGAATGCCGTTGATTACCACCCGGTGGCTCCTCCACCGCCCGCCTGGGCCTGTGTCCCTCGGCAGGTGCGGGTTCCAGCCGGGCCCACTCTGCTTCTGTCAGCCCACCCCGCCCCAACGGAAGAAACGATTCACCAGTCAGCCTGTCACGCGACTCATCGGACAGGCCCCAGGAGACCGGCCTCCTCTGAGCGAAGCGCGAGTCCGCTTCGCACGCCCGCAGGGCCGCCAGAGGTCGCCGGAAGATCACTTACTGATCGGGACTGTGAGAGCGCGCAGCTCCGCTGTCGCCACCTGCTCCTGAGCGGCGCCGCGCTGTCCCGGGCGACTGCGCGTTCCCGACCGGACGGCATTCGGCGGGATCAGGTGCGTACTACGGACCGGAGTCGCGTGGCGTGATGTTCCAGCTGAGATGGTGGGCTGCTCAGGCCTGGCTGTCTCCGCCAGTTCGACCTGATCGAGTCCGTTTCCGGTTCGCCATCGGAGCGCGAGGGCTGGACAAGCACTAGGGCGCGTATTTGGTTGTGATCAAGGGTTGGTCCGTGCGAGGTTCTTGATCCAGATCATTGAGGCGCGACGGTGGAGGCTGGCGAGGTAGCTCTGAGGGGTCTTGTCGTAGCGGGTGGCTATGCCGTGCCAGGCCCTCAGTTTGTTGATCAGGCGCTCGACGGTGTTTCGTTCCTTGTAGAGGCTGGCGTCGTGGCTGACGAGCCGGCCGCTTCTGCTGCCTTTCTTCTTCCGGTTGGCGGCCTGGTCCTTCTTCTCCGGATGACTGCCTTGATGTGGTGTTTGCTCAGGTAGGCGCGGTTGCCGCGGGGGACGCGTAGGCATCGTCCCCGGCGACCGCGTCGGGCCGGGTGCGGGGGCGGCCGACGGACCCGCGGACCCCCCACTGGGCTATACGGCGACACACGACCTGCTCCGAGGTGTGTGGCAGATCGCCCCGCCGACAGACAATGTCCGCTGACGAGCGAATTGTGCGGTTTGTGAACCCCGCCTCTTCGCCAGTCGTAAGCCTAGCGGCGGGTCTGCATCGCGATCTGTACATCACCACCCGCCGTACCGCCGCCCCCGAGAAGGAAGCCGCGGAACCTGCCGAAGGCTGTGAGGCTGTGAGACGGAACTCGCGATGATTGCGGACGGGTGCAGTTTGCCGGTTTGACGTTCAGGTGCCGGTTTCGGCGGTCTGTGTCATGGAGCTTCGGTGACGTGCTGGTTCCCCATACATTCATGTCATGTCTGATCACTCGAAGTCTTCTTCACGTCCTGTCACTTCCTCCGGTCCCTCTGAGCCGTCCGGCCTCTCCCGCCGTGGTGTTCTGCGCGCCGCGGCGGCTGCCGGAGCGTTAGGCCTCCCGCTCAGTGCCGCCATAGCCGGGGCCTCCCCGGCCGCGGCGGCGCCCGCCGTCGTTCCGAGCGCCGCACCCGAACTTCCCGCCGGACTCGTGCCCTACCGCTCTCCGTACATCAACTGGGCCGGCGAGATCACCCACAGCGGGCTGTGGGCCTGCGCGCCCCGCACCGGCCAGGAACTCGCCGACCTCGCAAACTGGGCCCATGCCAACGGCTGGCGGCTGCGTGCCCGGGGTAAGTCGCACAACTGGTCACCCTTGACGATCGTCCCGGCCACCGAGCGCGACGCGCACGTCCTCCTGCTGGACACCACCGAGCATCTGACACACATGGAACTCACGACCCCGCCCGCCGGCGCCCCCGGCGCGGTGCGTGCGCAGGCCGGAGTGACCCTCGAAACGCTGATGGCCTTCCTCGCCGATCACGGACTGGGCGTCACCAACACTCCCGCGCCGGGGGAGTTGACCCTGGGCGGCACACTGGCCATCGACGCCCACGGCACCAGCGTCCCCGCGGACGGCGAGTCCGCCCGCCCCGGCCACACCTACGGCAGCCTCAGCAACCTCGTCCTGTCCCTCACCGCCGTCGTCTGGGACTCCGCCGAGGACGCCTACGTCGTGAAGACCTTCCACCGAGGAATCGACGAGGAGTGTGAAGCCCTGGCCACCCACCTCGGGCGCGGTCTCATCGTGGAGGCCGAGATCCAGGCGGGCGAGGACATCCCGCTGCGCTGCCGGAGCCGCGTCGACCTCACCGCCGACGAACTGTTCGCCGCCCCGGGCAGCGCCCTCGCCGCCCGGGGAAACACCTTCGCGGACTTCATGGCCGAGTCGGGGCGGGTGGAGACGATCTGGTTCGCCTTCACCGACCGGCCCTGGCTCAAGGTATGGAGCCTCAGCCCTGAGCGCCCGGTCACCTCCAGGCCGGTGCACGCCCCGTACAACTACCCGTTCAGCGACATCGTCCCGACCCCGGTCGCCCGGCTGGCCGGGCTTCTCGTCGCAGGCTCCTGGTACCTCGCGCCGACGCTCGGCGCCGCACAGTACACGGTGGCGGCGACCGGACTGACCGCCACCGTCGCGAAGGACCTGTGGGGCCCCTCGCACACCCTCCAGTTCTACTTGCGCCCCACAACACTTCGTGAGACCGCCAACGGGTACGGGATCCTTACCCGCCGTGCCGACGTCCAGCGCGTCGTCTCCGAGTTCGCCGGTTACTACCGGCAACGGCTGGCGGCCTGGGCCGCAGCGGGCAGATTCCCGATCAACGGGCAGGTGGAAATCCGAGTCAGCGGCCTCGACCAGCCCGAAGACTCCGCTGCGCCGGGTGCACGCCCGCCGCTGCTCTCCGTCATCCGCCCGCACCCCGACCACCCGGAGTACGACTGTGTGGTGTGGGTGGACGTGCTGACCCAGCCGACCTCACCCGGAGCCCACGAGTTCTACCGGGAACTGGAAAGCTTCCTGATGAGTACCTTCGACGGCGGTTACGCGCTCGCGCGCGTCGAATGGTCCAAGGGCTGGGGCTATACAGATACGGCAGCCTGGGCCGACGAGCAGATCATCGAGTCCACGGTGCCCGCTTCGTACGGCGCCGGGCAGTGGTCCGAAGCCGTCTCCATCCTGGACCGGCTCGATCCTCACCGGGTCTTCGGCAACGGCTTCACGGATCAGCTGGTGCGCTAGGGCGGGTATTTGGTTGTTATCAAGGATTGCTCCGTGTGAGGTCCTTGATCCAGATCATTGAGGCGCGAAGGTGGAGGCCGGCGAGTTAGCTCTGAGGGGTCTTGTCATAGCGGGTGGCTATGCCGCGCCACGCTTGCAGCTTGTTGGTCAGGCGCTCGACGGTGTTTCGTTCCTTGTAGAGGTCGGCGTCGTGACTGACGGCGCCGACCACCTCTGCTGCCTTTCTTCTTCCGGTTGGCGGCCTGGTCCTTCTTCTCCGGGATGACTGCCTTGATGTGGCGTTTGCGCAGGTAGGCGCGGTTGCCGCAGGACGAGAAGGCCTTGTCCCCGGCGATCGAGTCGGGCCGGGTGCGGGGGCGGCCGACGGGCCCGCGGACCCGTACTTTCTTGAGC
This sequence comes from Streptomyces sp. NBC_01166, assembly GCF_045039765.1. Classification (NCBI taxonomy): domain Bacteria; kingdom Bacillati; phylum Actinomycetota; class Actinomycetes; order Kitasatosporales; family Streptomycetaceae; genus Streptomyces; species Streptomyces sp. NBC_01166. Next base: position 349,031 of record NZ_CP108613.1, on the reverse strand, counting down.
ACGAGGATGAACTGCGGGCTGTCCGCGGCCTGCCCCGTGGTCAGGACGAGCGCCGGTGGGCGGCACTTCCGGTCGGAGGCGAGGCGGACTGGACCTTGCTGGTCTGCCCGCCCCGTGAGCGTCTGAGCAGGACGGCTTTCAACCGGAGTCTGTGCCGACGCCGGATACGTGGTCGTGCATCCCGGCAGCGTCGTGGTGGGTCCGGGCGGTGGTGGAGTCCACGCTGACCAGGGATAAGTCCACCTCACCCCGCTTCGCGGCTTCCGCGATCAGGCCCTCCAGCAGGGCCTCGAAGACGCCGGCGTCCCGCCACTGCCGGAAACGGTTATGGACGCTTGACCAGCCGAACTCCTCCGGCATCTCCCGCCACTGCCCGCCCGTCCGAAACCGCCAGATCACGCCCTCGAACTGGTGCCGCAGCCGCTCCGGGTACGGCCCATACGTGCCGATCGGCAGGTACGGGCCGATGAACTCCCACTCCCATATCCGTCAATTGCATCCGCGTCACACAACACGATCTACCAGATCAGGCCCAGCCACGAGGGTCGATCCCGCAGATTGATCACAGCCAAATGCGCGCCCTGAAGCCTGTCTCGTAACTGTGAGGGCTGAACCGCGTTGGCCTGATGATGCAGGTGATCTCCGCTGAGCGTCGCGAGCTCGTTGAAGTGTTCACCGGGCTTCAGCCGCGCCAGTTCCAACGGCTTGTGCAGGCGGTTCAGAGGGCCGGTGGGCAGGCACTGGGCGCGGCCCGACCTGGGCATCCATGGTCGTTGCCGCTGAGGGACCGGGTTCTGCTGGCGGCGATGTACGCCGCACCAACCTGACCGTGCGGCAGCTTGCACCCTTGTGCAGGTGCTGGTCACAGCGGAGACCAGACTCGTTATCTCGGTCGGCCGGCCTCTGCCCGGGAATCGGAACGACTACACAGCGTTCAGTGACTCCGGGATCGATGTCGCATGCGGACGGGCAACGGTCATCGCGGACGGCGGATATCAGGGGACAGGCCTGCTCATCCCACATCGCCGCAAGGCGGGGCAGACGCGATTACCTGAGTGGAAGGAGCAGCACAACGCCGCTCACCGGCGTGTTCGGGCCCGCGTTGAGCATGTCCTGGCTCGGATGAAGAACTGGAAGATCCTCCGCGACTGCAGGCTCAAGGGAGACGGTGTGTTCTGGGCGGCCAGCTGCGTTGCCCACAGAGAACGGAGAGGCCCTCTGGGATTGGGGAGGCGCGTCCCGAACCGGCACTACCGGAGTGACGATGCGCGGACCCGGCCGAGCTGCGCGTCAGCCCATTCCCCTACCGCCCGGCCCGGACTGAGCTGGACCTTCCTCCCTCGCCCTCGCCTGGCACCCGGCTGGGGTTGACTCTCATGGCTATGGGCATTAGCTTTTGGCTATTCATATTAGCTTATAGCTATTGTGCTTAACGAGCAGGGAGATGTCATGGCTGAGTTCGTCTCCGTCCCGGGCGGCACCATCGCCTACGAGGCCGCTGGAGAAGGTCCGCTGGTCGTCCTGGCCCACGGCATGGGGGACAGCCGCACGGCGTACAGGTTCGTCCTGCCGCGTCTGGTGGCGGCGGGGTATCGAGTGGCCGCGGTCGACCTGCGGGGCTGTGGCGAGTCGAGCGCGCAATGGCCTTCCTACTCGCGCACGGACATCGCGGGCGATCTGCTCGCGGTGATCCGCCACATCGACAGCGGCCCGGCCGTCCTGGTCGGCCACTCGATCTCCGGCGGCGCCGCCACCGTTGCGGCCGCCCAGGATCCCGGCCTGGTCAGAGGCATCATCGAGCTGGGCCCCTTCACGCGTGCGCAGTCGATCAAGCTCGGCGACTTCCGCTCGAAGACCTACCGCAAGGGTGCCTTCCGGCTGCTCGGTGCCAGCCTGTTCGGCAGCGTGGGACTGTGGTCCCGCTATCTGGACCACGCCTACCCGGGCCGCAAGCCGGCCGACTGGAGGGGCCGGCTGGCACGCATCGAGGCGATGCTGGGCGAGCCCGGCCGGATGCGGGCGTTGCAGAAGATGGGGCAGTCGGCGCCGACCGACGCCGGCGCCCAGTTGGGCAACGTACGGTGCCCTGCCCTGATCGTGCAGGGCTCGCTCGACCCCGACTGGGTCGATCCCCGTGCCGAGGGCGAGGCGATCGTGGCTGCGATGCCGGCCGGTGTCGGAGAGCTCGCGGTGGTCGAGGGAGCCGGCCACTACCTGCACGACCAGTACCCCGAGGAGACGGTGTCCCTCATCCAGGCCTTTCTGGAAGCACACGCCCGTGCCTAGGGCGGGCCTCGATACGAGCGCCGTCGTCGCAGCGGGCGCGGCGCTCGCCGACGAGGTCGGTTTGGCGGGTCTGACCATGGGGCTGCTGGCCGACAGGCTCGGCGTACGACCGCCGTCCCTGTACAAGCACGTCGGCTCCCTGCACGAACTACGGCACGGCATCTCCGTCCAGGCCAAGCGCGAATTCGCCCATCAGCTGGCCCGGGAGTCCGTCGGCCGTTCCGGCCCGGACGCGGTCCGGGCGTTCGCCGACAGCTACCGCCACTGGGCCCTGGAGCATCCCGGCCGCTACGCCGCCACCGTCCCCGCTCCGGCGGCCGGTGACGAGGAGGACCGCCGCGTCAGCGAAGAGGCGTTGCAGGTTCTGCTCGACGTCCTCGCCGGTTTCGACCTGCCCGCCGGGCGCGTAGTCGACTCCGCACGGGCGCTGCGATCGGCACTTCATGGGTTCGTCACCCTTGAGGGCGCCAGCGGCTTCGAAATGCCCCGCGACGTCACGCGGAGTTTCCACTTCCTCATCGACACCCTGATCACCGGCTTCCAGACCGACCCTCCTGATCACGGCTCCGAAGGATGACATAGCGGACATCGATTCCCCCTGTCGACCCCACAGACACCTGTGAACGGGAAGACTCCGGCCGAGCCGTTGTCCGAGTCGCCCTTTGTCGATCGAGGTCAGGAGGATGCCGTGAGCGCCGTGAGGACCAGGACCGCAACGGCCGGGGCACGACAACGTCCGAGGCGGCATGCGCTTCGCCGGCGAGGTGACCGCTTGAGCGTGCACACCTGGGCCCTGTGGTCGCACTCCCTCCCGCTGGCGATCGGCGCCGTCCTGCTGCTGATCGGGCTGCCTGCCGTCTTCTTGAGAACGCTCCTCGTCCAGAGTCTGGTCGTGCCGTCACCAGCCGTGGCAGGCGTGAAGTTAGGGAGGGGGGGTCGCCGTCTCTCTGTGCCGCGATGCTTGGGGGAGCTGACCTGGGTGGCACTGTTCGCCAGGGGAGCCCTCCGAAGGCTGGTTCGCGGTGGACTTCTGTTGTGGGGTAATCGAGCCGAGGACGACGAGATTCCCTGCGTGCGCGTACACCACGTATCCGTGGGCAATGTCTGCGTTCTGCGTGGCTGCGTTGTCGTTGCACCCGACGAAGGCGGCGGCCTCGTCGCGGTGGTCGCCGTCGGTGTCGCCGTAGAGGATGGTCTTCGTTCGCATGACGCGCACCGGTCCCCATGTCCGTGAGGTGGTGGCACTGGCCGAACCGGACATAGCGCCGTGGAGATTGGCGAGCCACTGGCCGACCGCCACCCCGTTTCACCACGGCGTCTTTCGGTGCGGCGAGGGTGCCGCATGGTGCGACTCGTACCTACGTGTCGGCTCTTTTTCGTTCTTGTCCGGGCTCTCGCCCTTCTGGCGCGCCGGTCGGGACTGCGGTCGGGTTGGTGTCGGACGAGCGTCGGCGAGCGAGAGCGAGGCTGGCCATACTCGTGATGGCCATCGCGGCGATGCCGACCAGCGCTGCCGTGGTGTAGGCGCCGTAGTTCGGGAAGAGATGGCCGGTGTCGGTGCCGCCGGCCAGGACCAGGCCGCCTACGGCGCTGCCCAGGGAATATCCGACGCTACGGACGACGTAGTTGAAGCTCATGGCGCTCGACGTCTCGCTCTCGGGGGTGACGGCCAAGATGACGCCGGGCATGGCGGCGGAGAAGATGCCGACACCGAAGCCCAGCACGCCCATTGCTACGAACAGTTCGGCCAGGTTCGACCGGGCGGTCGCAAAGAGGACGAACCCGCCACCGACGACGACGGCGCTGCCCGCCAAGACCAAGGGGGCGTCGATCCGTTCGCGAACCCGAGGCGCCCAGGAACACCGGTTCGTGGATCGACTACCGGCCGTCCGATCATGGCCGCGATGGATCTCTTCGGCCGTCGGTGGGCGCTGCGAATCCTCTGGGAGCTGCGTGCGGGTCCGCTCGGGGCGCGTGCGCTGCTGGCGCGGTGTGAAGGCCTGTCATCCAGTGTCCTCTACCAGCGGCTTCGCGAACTCACGGCAAGCGGGATCATCGCGCCCTCAGTCGATGGCTACGAGCTCACTCGGCTGGGGACGGCACTCGGTCACGCCCTCCGACCGCTCGACGAATGGGCGATCACCTGGGCGCAGGCGCAAGAGCAGAATGATCAGAATCCTGTGGAGGGATGAAGGTCGCGTGCTTTTCGATCGTTGCTGGGCGCGGAGGGCCTCGACCCCGAGTTCCGCTGTGCGTCAGCGCGGAAGCCGGGTCAGCTCTGCGTGCGCAATGCAAGTCTCAGAAGGGGGTGCAACCCTCTTCTGAGTGAGAACGGGTTCTGAGAATCGATCCCGGATCAGCAGGGCGAAAATTCGCACCCCTGACAGCACCTCAGACCCCTTCCCGCGCTCGGCAGATCCGGGTCGATGGCCGCCGGGGGCGGGGTGCCAGGCTTCCACGGTCGGCCCGGGCCACATCCGCAGCGGGTATGCACGGTGCTCGACCCTCGGGCAAGGGCTCGACTCTCAGATCGACGCGCTCAGCGGTACGGGTCCGCCCCCGCTTCGAGGAGGCGCTGCGGACGGCCCGGGAGGTCAAGGCGCACGCCCCCACTGCCGGGTCATCTTCACCGTGTACGAGATGACGCGGCGCGGCCGCGGCGCCGCCGAACTCACCGCGCTGGCCGACCACCTCATGCGCACGACCTGGTCCTGGAGATACTCGCCGGGCCCCTGCCCGGAATTTACGACCCGATCGGGCCGGGCAGGCCGCTGTTCGCGTTCTTCGCTGCGATGGCAGAGACAGAGCGGGAGAACATCCGGGAGTCGACGTTGGAGGGTTCGACACCGCGGCCGCCAAGGGTGACGCTTCCGCGAACGCTTTCCCCTGGACAGCATCAGCCAGCAGACTCATCGTCACGGCCTTCGTCTTGATCACGTGCACCTTGATCGGGGCACAGGATCAGACGAAGGCCGCCCCCCATGTTCGGCGGATCCCCAGGTGAGCGGTGCAGTAGGAAACCGCCGTTCGAGGCCGGAAGACAAAGACAAGCTCAGCATGGCTCTTGAAGGGCAGGACCCACATCGCCCGCGACCGGACCCGGGGCACGGAAAGTACGCCGGTACGCGGACGGAGCGACCCCGGCCTCCGCTGCCAGGTGCCTCCGCAGCGAGGTGGCGGTGGCGAAGCCGACCTCGTGGGCAACTCGTTCCACCGGCAGGTCGCTGGACTCCAGCAGGTGCCGTGCCCGCCGCAGCCGCTGCTGGGTCAGCCAGCGGCCGGGGCTCAGGCCGGTCTCCTCCTGGAAGCGCCGGGCGAAGGTGCGGGTGCTCATCGTCGCGTGCGCGGCCAACTCGGCCAGTGACAGCGGCAGTTCCAACCGCTGCAGCGCCCAGTCGCGGGTCGGTCCGGTGCCGGTTCCGCTCGCCGGCGGCAGCGGCCGCTCGATGTACTGCGCCTGCCCGCCGTCCCGGTACGGCGGCACGACGCAGTAACGGGCGACCTGGTTGGCAACCTCGCTGCCGTGGTCCTGACGCACCAGGTGCAGGCAGACGTCGACACCGCTCGCCGCCCCCGCAGAGGTCAGCACGTCACCGTGGTCAACGAAGAGCACGGCGGCGTCAAGCTCGACCCGGGGGAACAGTTCCCGGAAGTGGTCGGTGAGTGCCCAGTGGGTGGTAGCCCGGCGCCCATCCAGGAGACGGGCGGCGGCCAGCAGGAAGGCGCCGGTGCAGATGGACACCAGACGGGTACCGGGGCGGACGCGGGACAGGGCGTCGAGAGCTCGCGAGTCCGCGGCGGCGGCCGAGGCCTGGGTGATCGCGTACGGAGGGATGATCACGGTGTCGGCCTCGGCCAGTACTTCGGGACCGTGTCCGGGGGTGACGGTCAGGTCCGAGTCGGTACGCACGGATTGCCCGTCCACGCTCGCGGACAGCACCTCGTAGCGGCCATTGGCGGAGCCTAGGACCCGGTGAGGTATGCCGAGTTCGAAGGGATAGACCCCGTCGAGAACAAGGACGACCACCTTATGGGCGCCGGGCTGCGGTTCCGGGTGCATCAGGTGACCCAGCTCGACCGCACGACTGGCGAGGTCCCTGTCCCGCGAGGGCGCGGCTGAGGCGGAGTGGACATTGAGAGTGCCGCCAAGAGCGCGGCGGGCGGCAGGGGAGATGGGCATGGCAAGAATGTATCGAAGACTGACCTTCTTGCCATCGCCCTGGCCCGGACCGTACGGCCAGGATCGAGGCATGACTTCGACGGAGACACGCGAGAACCTCAACTCACCGGGCCCGGCCGCCACGGACGCCTCGAATCCTGCTGTCCCGGAGGACGCCCCCGTGATGCTCGCCCTGCACCAGACGGCCCTTGGCGGCCCCGAGGTTCTGCAGCTGACAGAGGTTCCGCGGCCGACGCCCGGGCCCGGGCAGATTCTCGTCGCCGTGCACGCGGCCGGACTCAACCCCACGGACTTCAAGCACCGCGCCCTGAGTATCCTCCTGCCGCCCCCGCCGCTCACCCTCGGGTGGGACGTCTCCGGCACCGTGGTGGAGACCGGCTTCGGCGTCACCCTTTTCCGGCCCGGTGACGCGGTGTTCGGCATGCTGCCGTACCCGTACGGGGCCGGCTCACACGCCGAGTACGTGGCCGGCCCCGCCCGCGCCTTCGTCGCCAAGCCCGCCGGCATAGACCACATCCAGGCGGCCGCTCTGCCGCTGGCCGCGCTCACCGCCTGGCAGGCACTCGTCGAGACTGCGCGCCTCCGGGCCGGTCAGCGGGTCCTCATCCACGCTGCGGCCGGCGGTGTCGGTCATCTCGCCGTACAGATCGCCAAGGAGCGCGGCGCACACGTCACCGGGACGGCAAGCGCCCCCAAGCATGACTTCCTGCGCGAGCTCGGTGCGGATGTGTGCATCGACCACCGCTCTGAGGACTTCACCGACACCAAGGAGCGCTACGACGTCGTCCTTGACGCCCTCGGTGGCGAGACCGCCACCCGTTCTGTGAGCGTGCTCTGCCCCGGTGGCGTCCTGGTTTCCCTCCTACCGGGCGACAAGGACACCCAGGCCGCAGCGGAGGAGGCACAGGTCCGCGCCGTCACCATGCTCGTTGAGCACGACCAGGCCGGAATGCGAGCCATAGCCGAGCTCGTCGACCGGGGCAGTCTCCGCCCTCACGTCTCCAGCACCTTCCCCCTCGCCGAAGGTGCCCGGGCCCACGCTCTGGGGGAGACGGGCCGCACCACCGGCAAGCTGGTCATCACCGTGCGCTGAGGCCGGGATAGCTCAGGGGTCGTCTCGGCGGGCCATGGGCCTTCGCGGCTTCACACCGGCGCGGTGGGAAACAGCGCTCCACGAGACGGCCCTCGTCGGCGAGGGGGCGGGAGGGTGTGCGGTCCGCGAGTTCAAGGGCCTGTCCACGGACGCCTGTGTCTCGCTGAAGTAGACCGGGGTGTCCGAGTGGCGACGAAATTCGAACATGCGATCTAATTGCCGGATGGACCGCTTCTCCTTCCCCGACGATCTCGTACGTGCCCAGCGGGAGTGGCACGACATCAACCGTGCGCTCGCCCGCCCGCGCCCGCGCCGTGCCACCGAGCTGCGCCGCCGCCTGCTCGCCCTGTCCGTCCGGATCCACTGGCACCCCTTCTGGTCCACCCCGCCCGGCCGCACGCCTGCGGCCCGGGTGGAGCTGCGGCAGCGGACCGGTGGCGACCGGCGTGCGGAGGGTGCGGCGTGATTCGGCTGCCGACTCGATGCGGCCCCGAGGCGTAGCCGTGCCCGACGGCATCCCGTACTCCGGCACCATCAGCGACCTGGAGAAGAACCGGGCTCTTCTGGACTGGCTGCGCTGGCAGGTCGGGCAGACCGAGCGCCGCGTCCGGGAGCTGGAGATCAGGGAAGCGCAGGAGCGGGAGCGGCGGGAGCGGGCGCGGGCGGAGATGTTGTGGAAGATCCAGCCGCAGCGTTCCTCGTCGGTGGCACTGCTGCACCGTGGCGGCTGTGCTACCTACCCGGACCAGGTGGGGCTCATCTCCCGGGAAGACGCGATGGTCGCGCTGGCGGAACCGGACATCGAGCCGTGCCGGGTCTGCCGGCCGGACACCGGACTGTTGAGCTGAGCCGCGCACTCGGCCCACCACGGTCTACGCGGCCACGTACGTATGCGCGCGCCCGCCTCGCCACTCCACCCACTCCGGCCGGTCCAGCAGATCCTCCGCATCCGGCAGCCCCGCCCGACGCAGAAACTCCACGACATCGTGATCGTCGTGGGCGAGCCCGGCGATCTGCCCACGGATGGTGACCCGGCGCCCGCCCGTGGGGGAGAGGCGGTGAATGACTATTGGCGCGCTCATCTCTCCAGGGTGCGACTCCACGCCGGTCACAGCATGCGGGTCGGAACCTGTCCGCTCACGCGCCTCCCCTCGGATGAGACGCCGGGTTCCTTGCTGTTCGACGCCCGGAATTCCACGAGGCTGCTCGTTTTCGCGTTCGACGTCCTGCAGAGCGACGGTCAGGAGTTCATGGAGGAGCCGTTTGCGCGCCGCCGCGACGTCTCGGAGGCGCATTTCGCGAGCCACCGGCTAAGCACCGCCGTGGACGCTGTGCCCGTCGACCACGGACCCTGCGGTCGCATCCAAGGTCCGCCGCAGGGATCCACAGAGACTTGTCAGTGCTGCAGGCGTGGGGTCGCTGTCTGTCTGCGGCGGTGTCAGTGGGGGAGAGAGGCGGTGACGGTTTTGCCGCCGGCTGTCCGGTGGGTGATGGCGGTTGATCGCGTCGGGGTGGGCGTTCAAGCGGGGGTTGAAGGTGCCGCCGCCGTGGCCCAAGGCGTTGGTGACGAGCACGGAGACCACCACCAGGCCGAGCGTGTCCGGCGCGTCTGGGTCGGGTGCTGGAGGGAGGCGGCCGGTGAAGCCGCGGGCGGCCTGGCGGGCCTGGCCGATGCTGGACGCGCTGTCGCCCCGGACATCGGTCGGTACGGGGGCGTCGAGATGATGCTGATCGTCGTGCTGTTCATACGCACACACCCCACCCGTGGTCAGTTGTACCGCTTGTGCCGTAGCGCCCCACCTGCCCGCTCCGGTACCCCTCACCTCCCGGCGGATGTGCCCCAGTGCAGTTTCCAGGTGCTGCGCACCGCAAGACATCACTGTCAGTCCTCACAGGAAACCTGTCATGGCGGAGGTAGACATCTGGTCGTTGCTGGGTCTAGTGTCTTGTTCGTAGCCAAGAGGTCGAGCAGGCCCGGCAGGGATGAACTGCCGGGAAGCAGTACATGTAAGTGCAGGTCGGTGCGGTGGCGGAGTTCCGAAGCCAGGGTTGTTGGAGGTAGGCGACGGGACTGGCCCCGGACTGGGTGGCCCGCAGTGATCAGGGGCCGCCGCGAGCGGTACCGCAGTACGCAAGTGCAGTCCGCAGTATCAGTGGTTCCTCGGTAAAAGGCGTCAGGCTGCGGCGCGCGTGCCGGGAGGTTCGGCAGTGGGGTTCCAAGCCAGAGCGGATGCAGGACGGGCGACGGGGCTGGCTGCCGAAGTGGCGCTGTGAGAGGCCACCGGAGGTACGGAAGTAGTTTGTCCAGAGGGAAAGAACGGAGGAGTTGAGCGCCATCAGGATCGCCCGGGCGGAAATATTGGGCCCGGGTACCGCAGGACATCGATAGTGAGGTGGTCTCCGGTCAAGCAATCGCGATCCCCGCAACCCGCGGATCTCTTCCCGGCGGGTGTGCGGAAACACAGAGCCGGCGGAGAAGAATACAGCCGGCTGATGGTGTAGCAGTTCCTTCGGGGCCCTGGTGCTATTGGCACCAGGGCCCCTCCGACGCGTGTTCCACAGGAAGGTACAGATGACAGCAGACGACTCGTTCGGCCGTCTCGATGACGACGACTACCCCGCCTACACCATGGGCCGGGCCGCTGAGATGCTCAACACCACACAGGGGTTTCTCCGCGCCATCGGCGAAGCCCGTCTCATCACACCGCTGCGCTCCCCAGGCGGCCACCGCCGCTACTCCCGCTACCAACTGCGCATTGCTGCCCGCGCCCGCGAACTCGTCGATGCCGGTACTCCTATCGAGGCGGCCTGCCGCATCGTCATCCTTGAGGACCAGCTCCAAGAAGCCCAGCGCATCAACGCCGAACACCACCGAGACACCAAGCCGACCAGCACGCCACCCGCGGCCTGAAGCTCTGCGCGCCCGCCGGGGCACCGGCGGGCCTCGTGCGTACGGGCCGGGGATCAAACCGCGCACAGCCGCGCTCGCACTGCTGATCAGGACCACGGTCCTTGATGAGGCTGCCCGCCGCACACCGGGCGCGGACGGAGCGCGTTCGGCGAACTGGAAGACGCAGCTCGGCTCGTCGACGCAGGGCGTCCCCGGCCGCTGCTTCCGCGTGGCGGCACGGTGAGCGATGTGCCCCTGGACGTCGACGTGCTCTTCGGCGTCCCCGGAAGAACCCCGTACCACGTGCAGAACTCGACCTGCGCCCCGGCGACCGCCTCCTGCTTTGCACCGACGGCATGCAGGAACGACAAGCCGAGTCCGTCGACCTGGCCGGTCTGATCCGCGACACCGCCTCTGAACATCCCCGCGAGGTCGTGCGCGTCCTGGCAGCGGTGGTCACCGACGCGGGCGGCGGCCACCTGGCCGACGACGCCGCCGTGCTGTGCCTTGACTGGCACGGCCCCCCCCCCGCCACGCCAGTTCCGTCCCGCGCGATGCGCAGTAGTTGGCCGGCGGCGAGGGCGTGGTGGCCGTGGTCGAGGAGGGCTTGATGGATCCGGCGAGCCTGTTCGGCCAGGCCGGCGCCCTCGCGGCGGGCGCCACGCGAGGCCTTGACCAGGAGCGTGGCCATGAGGGCGGCGTCGACATCGTGGCCCATGGCGTCGGTGACGGACAGGTGCAGGGTGTTGTAGTCGAGGGTGAAGTCGTAGGTGTCTCCGGCGGCGGAGTCGGCGGGCACCAGGCTCGCGGCGAGCATGAACTCCGCGGCCTCGCAGGAGGGCGCGTCGGGCAGGAGCTGGCGCTGGATCTCGGCGGCCCAGGGTGAGCGGGGTGGCGCGCTGGCCCCAGCGGTAGGGGTCGGTGAAGCGGCGGTCGGTGACGATGATGTACGCCGGCGCGTCGGTGGCCGAGTGCGCCGGCTCGCGATCACGGACCGGTGGTCGGAGCTCGCCAAGATGTCCGGAAAACCGGTGGCCGTGATCTTGTGTGCGCCCGGGGGGCGGTGCTGGCTGCGGCAACCCGTGGCTGCGGGTGGACCTCGTACGGACAGCTCTTGGCGGCCTGGCGTGAAATTCAGGCGAGTATTCGGGGAAGGGTCACGGCCCCATGTCTCCATATGACGCGAAACGCCGAACGAAGATAAGATGAGACTGGTCGTTACGCCCTCCGAGTACATTGCCGCTTCACGGGAGCAGCCATGGCCGACGTCGTTTTTGCCGACAGTGAGAATCCAATAACCCCGAGCATATCAATCATCCATGACGATGAATCTTTCCGTGTCGAATGGGTGGCTTTCAACGTCAGCGCCCAAGACCTTCCGTCCTTCGTCGACCGGCTGCTCGTCGAGAGGATTCCGGAAGGCTGCCCCGGTTCCGACGACGTCGAACATGAGGCCGTCTTCGACAGCGACGTGGACGGGAACCCGGCGGACTTCACCGAACCGGATCTGCTCGCGGGCGAGACGGGCCCGCTGATGGAGCCCCAGGTGGGGCCGTTTCCGGTTGGGGACTATCGGCTCACCGTGACGCTGGCCAACGACCTCGGAGTGGGGCACACGACGTTCCACTGCGTTCCCGTCGTGGCCGCAGTCTGAATTCGGCGGACAGGCGCGGGTAGAGGCGGTGTCGACGGCGGAACCGGACACCGATCCGGTGATACGCACGAGCAGAGGAGAGATCATGCCGTACGGCGGAGCAGCCGCAGGACCCACGTGCCCGGGAGCGGCGACGACGGACACCAATGTATCGCTGAGCAGTTCCCATTGGTACGAAATTGTCAATGACACGGACGACCCGATCATCGTGGAAACCGTCTGTGAATTGTCCGATTCGGAAGGGAATACCGCGTCCGAGGTCCGCCGTGAGTCGATAGCGCCCCAGAGCGACACGACGGCCACGCAGACGCTGTACCTGGTCGCCGCCTATCCCTCGCCGGGCCCGGTGACCGTCACGGCCACCACGACGCTGTCGGGCGATGTGTCGACGAGTGGGTCCAACATGTGCACCTTCAGCATTTCGGAGGACGCCGTGTTCACGAGGTCCCTCACCGTGAACGGGGGCGGCCCGCGGCTCTTCCGCCGTGTGCGGCGGACCCACGCGTCGCCCAGGAATCGTCGTCTGGCCTCTGCCGCGGCCCGCAGGAGCCGCTCGCTGGGGACCCGGGCCCGGCCCTTGGGGTGAGTTCCCAGGCCTTTCAAGTGAGTTGACGGCCCTTCGAGCGAGCTGGTGGCATGCGCCGCCTGTCGTCGGCTCACCTCCCGCTCTCAGCAGGGAGATGTCAGCATCGTGACCGATTTCGATCGTTCGGCCTTCCACCATCGGGTGGCCGTGCTTCCCTGGGATCTCGGTGAGTTCACCGCTTTCGTCCGCGGGGACGACGGAACGGTGGAGCATTACGAGGTCTTCGAGGGCGTTGTCATGGCCGGGCCCGAGCCGCTCGGAGGCCATTTCGACTCCGACCCGGTGGTGACCGTGGGCGGAGACGGACGTCTGCATCTGCTCGGCCGGTCGGGGGTCAGGATCGTCGACTGGTCCTGGCCGGACGCGGGTCGTGTCCAGCTGCTAGGACCGCCCACCGAGGAGACTCTGCCTGGTTTCTGCGTCACCGATCCGGAGATCGTCCACGCCGGGGGGCTCCAGCTCTTCGCCCTCGGGGTCGAGGGATGCATCAGGCAATGGACGCTCGGTGTCCGTGGCTGGAGCGCCCCGCGGAGACTGACCTCGGACGTGGCGACCTCCAAGCCGGCGGCAATCAGCCGCGCTCCGGGCGCACTCGACGTGTTCGCCGTTGACGGCGAAGGCGCGCTGCGGCACTGGTGGTGGGCGGAGAACCGCTGGAACACCGAGGCGCGGGGCGGTCAGTCGCTCTCGGGCAGGCCCACCGTGGCCTCGTACGATCCCCGGCGGCTCGACCTCTTCGCGGTGCGGACGGACGGGGTGCCACTGCACTGGGGCTGGGACGGCGTCCGCTGGTTCGACGCAGAAGAACGGCTGGACATGGAGCTCACCGCTTCCAGGAGGATCGCCGCCCGGGATGTCCAGCTCGTCACGTTCGGCCCCGAACTTCTCCTGCTGGTTGCCGGCACGAAGAACAACGGGACCGTGCGCTGGGTTCTGGAACCTGCGGCTCCGGGACGCCCCGCTGCCTGGCGCGGCCCCTCCGAGATCGTGACCTCCCCCTTCCCACCCACCGCCTGGTCGGTCGGGGAACACGCCGAGGTACTGGTGCGCGCTACCGACGGCGGCTTCAGCCGCGAGGACTTCACCCTCGACCCCGAGGGCGGCATGGGGGAGCCGGTGCCGCTGACCGGGGAGTCGGAGGGGCTGTTCCCCACCGAGCCGGCGCCGGAGCCGCAATTCATGACCGCCCTGCCGGCCGACCCCGACATGCTGCTGATCAGACCGGACGACCTGGTCCTCCTCGGGGTGCGCTGGAGCGGTTTCGAACTCCGGACCCCGGCGGGCGAACCGGCCGAACTGGTGCCGGGTCCGGCGGCGGAACTGACGGTCCTCTTCCCTCCCCAGCACGTGGTCGAAGAGGTCGTCGCGAGCCGAGGGCCTGCCGTGCCCGCACTGGACCCGTCCCTGACGGGCGGGTTCCCCACGTGGCAGGCCGCCCTGGCGGGGGCGAGCCGGCTCGTGGTGGGATTCCGGACGGACGATCTTCCGGTCCGGCTGACGGCCGAGGGCGTGCTGGACGCCGTACGCCGTGGCCGTCTGGTGCCGGCGAACGGGGTCCAGGACGAGAAAACGGCGATCGAGATCCCCTACGGGCTGGTGCTCTCCCCGCACCCGCCGGAGGGGCTGGATGTGCGCGCCACGCATCCGGCCGACGCCGTCAGGTCGGAGTCGAGCACGGTCGGCCTCTGGCAGACGACCGTCGCGGCACAGGACACGGCCGCGGGCGCACCGGCCGGCCTGCGCCTGCGCCCGGTCGACATGACCTCCGACGATCCGTTCCCCGTGGCGCTGCGCGGGGGTTCACGCGCCAGGATCATGCTGGAGGAGCCCACCGCGCGGATCGACCGACTCACCCTGAGCTCACTGGGCGGATCGCTGACCGCCGCCGGGTCCTGGGACACGTTCGAGTGGGAGCATCTGGCCGCGCTCGGCCGCGACCGGTACGTCCGTACGGCGACCAAAGGGGTGCTGTACCCCTTCGGGCACCGGGCGGAGTTCGTCGAGCTGACGGAGCGCGTCTTCGAGGGAACCCGCGACGGGGCCGTGGCACACCTGCGGAAGTCGACGATTCTCAAGGTCACCGAACCTGTCCGGAGCGAACCGGCCGACGCCGCACTCCGGGCGGCATTCCCCTTTCACGAGGTGGAGATCGAGCGCACGTTCTACGAGGGGCTCGACAGCGAGCCGTGGGGGACTCAGGACTTCCCGGTGCCCGAACTGACCGGCCTCCTGGAGGCCCGGGGCCAATGGTCGGGCCTGGCCGGTGACCTGTACGAGAAGTTGTACGGCGACATGGGGCCGGGCAGGGGCACTCCCCCGGTCGAGGACCTGGCGGACGGCGTCACCCCCGACGCCGACGAGCCTCTCGATGACGCGTTCTTCGACCCCGACGATCCGGAGCCCCCGGTCACCCGCTCCTCGGCGGCGCGTGACTACCTGGACCTTCAGGAGCAGATCGCGCACATCGACGCGAAGATCGACGCCCTGCCGCATGGTGGGGTCGTTCCGCTCCCCGTCTACATCGTGCCGCGAGTCAGCGGTGCACCCGTCGACTTCCCGGTCCGTGCGGCGGGCCGGGCGGGTGACGTCCACCTGGCGATGCCCCTGGTGTTCGTGTCTGACATCGACCGCCCTCAGGGACTGCTCACACCGCCCTTCAACTCGCTGACGGACAGCGACATCGCGCGCAGGCTGGCGGAGACCTACCGGGACGTGGGTGACGGGGCCGTGGCGGCACACGGCGCCCGGATCGACCTCGTACGGTCGAGCGCGCCCGTGGAACAGGACGTCTGCGAGGTGGAGCGCCTGCATGTCGTGGGCACCCCGCACAACGGCGGGTTCCGCCCGCGGCTCGGGGCAGCGCCCCGGCCCGGCGAGCGGCGTCGGCCGGGCCTGGACCGCTGGGCGTTCGACACCGCGCTTCCGGCGGTACGGGCGCTGGTCGGCGCGGACCGTCCACCGATGCGGCTGGCCCTCAGCGCTGCCCTGCTCGACTCGGCGCATGACCTGAAGGTCCCGTTCGAGGTACCCGAGGGGGCGGAGGCGCTCGTCACCGACTTCGCCCGGAACAGCGCGCGCAGCGGCGGCATCGTGGCGCCCGACATCGTGGCGGACGGCATCTCCCGCCTGAACGGACCGGTCAACGTGGGCGGTCTGCTCGACCGGGCCGGCGGCCATCTGGACCCGAAGAAAATCCTCGGCGACGGAGCGACCCTCCTCGGTTACCGCTTGTCCGACCTCATCGACGCGACCGCGCTGAAGGAACCGCCGACGATCCTGAGCGACGCCGCGGCGGGCGGCCCTCCGCGCATCACCCTGCAATGGCACGGCGTGAAACTCGACACCGCCGACGGATCGTTCGTCACCGGCGACGACTCCGTGCTGGACCTCGACGTCGTCATGGCACCGGAGGAGCAGACCATCAGCTGCACGGTGCGGAACGTGGCGCTGGCGCTTCCCGACCGGAGCGAGAGCGGCAAGCTCCTGGAGGTGAGCTTCGGCAGCATCACCTTCCTCCAGAGCGGTGGGCAACCACCCACCCTCGGAGTCGAAAATGTCGGGGCGCAGTTCTCCGGGCTGCTGAACCTGCTGAAGGAGCTGCAGGAGGGCGTCGACCTCGGGGGCGCCGGGCCGCACATCGAGGCCTCGTCCGGCGGGGTCTCGGCCTCCTACAGCCTGCCGGTCCCGGACGTGACCGCGGGAGCCTTCCAGCTGACCGGGCTGGTGTTCCACGCCGGGATCGACGTGCCCTTCGACGACAGGCCGGTCGCGGTCTCCCTCGCCTTCGCCAGCCGGGCGGCGCCGTTCAACCTTTCCGTGCTGATGTTCGGCGGCGGTGGATACGTCGACGTGGTACTCGACCGGACCGGACTACGACGGCTGGAGGCCGCGCTGGAGTTCGGCGCCTCGGTCGCTGTGAACTTCGTGGTCGCCTCCGGCGAGGTCCACGCCATGGGCGGGGTCCACCTTTTGAAGAGCGGAGACCAGTTCGACCTCAGCGGCTACCTCCGGCTGGGCGGGCACATCAGTATCTTCGGACTGGTCACCGTGTCCATCGAAGTGAGGATCACCCTCACCTACCGGAGCGGAACGAACGAGCTGGTCGGCCGGGCCACGCTGGTGCTGGAGATCGACCTGACGCTGTTCAGCGAGTCCGTCGAACTCGACACCGGCGACTGGGTACTGGCCGGCGGAGAAGGCCGGCGGCAACGCACACTCGCACCCGCACCGGTGGGACCCGGCCCGCAGCCCCCGCCGGCCGAGCCGGCCGGTCCGGCCGCGGAGGAGTGGCGCGGCTACCGGTCCGCCTTCGGGGAAGGACCCACGTCATGAGCACACTCGGCTGGATCGCCGTACCCGGGGGCCGGGTCGAGACGGACGCCGCGCCGCTGCGCGTACTCGTCGTTCCCCGGCTGACCCGGCAACTGGCCGGCACGCCGATGGAGGACTGGCCCAGGACCGTCAACGCGGCGAACCCGCTCGTCGAGATCCGTGAGCCCGGACAGGCCGACCGCGCGGTCCCGGCCACGTTGCACCGCGACGCCCGCAGTGACACCTGGCAAGGCTTCTTCGGACACGGAATCAAGGTCACCCCCTGGCAGCCGCCCAAGGGGTACCGGAAACCGGAGGTCAGCCCGACCCTGCGGGACCATGACGCCCTGATCGCCACCTACGCAGCCGCGGCGAGCAGCCCGGGCGACACGGAGGTCGTCCGGGACGAGTTGCAGAACTGGCGCCCGCGCCGTCCACCGGATCCCGCCACCGGCGAACAGCCGGTCCGAGACCCGGCCTTTCCGACGCTCGACTTCCACCGGGCCGTCTCCTTCTTGCGGGACCACCCCTACGTACTGCACGCGCTCGGGCTGGTCGTCCGGCTGGACGTGCCGGCCGGCGCGCTGCCCAGGAGCACCGAGCCGTCGTATTCCTGGATCCGGGTGAGCTGGCCGGATTCACCGGTCACGGTCGAGTCTCCGTGGACCGCCTACGAGTTCGACGGCACCCACTTCCTGCCGGCCTCCGGCGGCGACATCCGGTCCGGATTCGTCGACCTGTCGGACTCCGACACCTGGAAGGTCGTCACGGTCGACGTCGATGGCGGGGTGGACAGACTCCGGGACACCGCCGGCACGGCGCTCGACGACGACGGGGGCACGGCGGACGAACCGCTGGTACTTCCCACACTGAAGTCCGCCGGGCTTCTGCTGGCACGCACCGACCGCGAGCAGCAGCTGTCGGACCGCAGCGAGCGCGGACGCTCCAGCGCCCGGAACGGATCGCTCGCCGGCCGGGTCCTCGGCGCGGAGGACCTGGTCCTCGGATACCGGCTCGACGTCCGGCCACAGGACAGCAACACGTGGTTCTCCCTGCAGGCCCGCATCGCCCGGTACAGGGTCGACGACCGCCCTGTGGGTCCGGAGACCGAGGTGCCGGAAGAGGGCCACCTCAAACCGAACATGATGGTCAAGACGGAGGACGGCCTGCACACGGATCAGATCGTGGCCGGCTGGACCGGCTGGAGCCTGGCCGTCCCCCGCCCCACACTGGACGGTACGCAGCCGACGTCCAGCCCCTCGGCGCTTGCGGCCGAACGCATCCCCTACCGGTTCGTCGCACACGTCGAGGTTGCCGAGGGGAGCCTTCCCGAACTCCGGTTCGGCCGCGCGTACCAGCTGCGCGCACGCGTCGCCGACATCGCGGGCGGCGGGCTCCTGCCGGACGACCACCTCGCGGCCTCGCGCCCGACCGACGAGATCCCCTACACCCGGTGGGAGCCGGTCCCACCCCCGGAAGTGCTGGTCCCCGAAGGCCTGCTTGTCGAGGACCCGCGAGAGCCGGGCAGGTTCCGCGTCAACCACGAACTACTGGGACCCGGCGGCACCCTGGAACGGCTTGTCGTACGTTCGTCGCCCACCCCCAACGGGGATTTCCGCCCCGACGAGTTCGAGGGTGACCCCGCTTATCCCGCCAACGACCACCGCACCTTCTCGCCGCCCGCGACAACCTTCCAGCTCGCCGAGCAGCACGGAGTCCTCAGCGACCCGGCGGAGGACGGTCGCGACCGGGCCACCCGCGCCATCACCGCCGCACCTGGCACCGGGCTCCCCGACCCGGCCGCCCTCGGAGCCGCCGCCACCGTCATGCCGGAGCCCGCCGGACCGCTCCGCCGCCTCACCGACGCCCGCCCCTGGGCCGGTACCTGGCCCGACCACCAGCCCAAACACGTCAAGCTCGTCCCCGCCGACGACCGCGACGACCCGGCGAGCCTGAACTGGACGACCCCGGAGGGAACGCCGGCCGCGGAGTCCTCGACGGTGCGGATCTCCGTGCCGCCCGGACAGCGCGTCAAGGTGGAACTGACCTCGACGGTCCTGCAGGACAAACTCGACTGGTTCGAGATCAAGCGGCTGGTCACCGCGGACACCGACGGCGATACGGACGGGAACGGCGTGGAGGACACCGACGACACCGACGACCTCGACGCGGGCAGGGCCGCCCTCAAGGGCCGGCATCCCATGCTGACCCCGCCACGCCGGCTCGAACTCGTCCACGCCGTCCGTCGCCCGCTCAACGCCCCGTCGGGATCCCTGACCTCGTCGAGGCCCCCGGGCAGCACCCATGCCGTCCTCGAACCCCACGACGGGATCTTCGGCGTGCACACGCCGAGCACCGCGCAGCTGGACATCCGCGCGCACTGGGACGAATGGGGTGACACCGACGCTCCCGTCCCCACCTCGGTCCCCCTGCCCCCGCTCGCGGTGTCCCGCGGGGCACATGCACTGGCCGAGATCCGCCCGGAGTTCGGCGACACCAGGCACCGGAACATCCGCTGTTCCGTCACCGCGATCAGCCGCTTCCGCGACTGCTTCGCGCCCACCGACGACGAGGAACAGTTCCGCGCGAACACCGTCCTCGGCCCGGTGTCGGTCAAGAGCAGCGCGCTGCCCCCGCCACCCGTGATCGTGTCCGCCGTCCCCGCCTTTCTCTGGTCGGACGAACCCGGCCCCGAAGGGGGCATCGTACGGAAGCGCTCCGCCGGCCGGCTGCGCGTCGAACTCGGCCGGCCCTGGTACACCACGGGCGAGGGGGAATGCGTCGCTGTGATCGCCCTGCCCGGCGACGAGGACTCCGTCCTCGACGAGGACCGCCCCCTGGTGTCCTGGATCAATCGCGACCCGATCCATTCGACACCCTCCCCGAAGGCGCTGGCCGACCCGTCCATGTTCGCCGGTGCCGTTGCCCCGGTCGACGTACCGCTCGTGGAGACCGGCCACGGTGTCCGGGTTCTTCCCTACCCGGTGTTCCGCGACGAGGGCCGCTGGTACGCCGACATCGCGATGCCGGGGGCGGCCTCCTCGTCCTACTGCCCCTTCGTGCACCTGGCGCTGGCCCGCTACCAGCCCGAGAGCCTGGACGGCCTGAGCCTCTCCCGTGTCGTCCGCACGGACATGGTCCCGCTCCTCCCGGACCGTGCCCTGGAGGTCCGGGCGGAACCCGACGGGCTGCGGATCGCCCTCACCGGCCTGAGCCGCGGGGGAAACCGGCCCAACCGCGTCTTCGCGTCGGTCGAACGGTGCGACGCGCCGGACGTACCGGGCGCACCCGTCGACCTCACCTCGCTCACCGGAACACCGCCGGGCTTCCCAGCGTGGGAACGCGTCGCCGGTGCGACGGTCTCCGGCCACACCGGTGAGCCCCTGCCGGCCCTCACGGCTCCGGCCGGCCCCGGCCGTCTGAGGGTCCTCGTCCGAGAGGTCGAGGACATCACCCCCTCCTTCGGTGCGGCCGTCGGCACCACCCGCGAACTCGCGGACCGTACGGTGTACACGGCCGTCGTGCCGCTGCCGTTGGCGTGAGGACGGCCCGTCCCGACATGGAAGAGTCGCGGACCCGGAGCCGCTCAGGGAAACCCGTCGCCCCAGTCCGAGCCCGGAGCCCGCTTGCACACGGCCAGCTCGGTGGACGCCCCGGAGCTCACGCAGTCTGGCCCAGGTCGACTGATCTACCGGTCTCGGCTACTGCGCATCAGCTTTCTCCTCGAGCACGACAAGAGGTTCGACCCCACGCGCAGACTCGGTGTCGCCCACTGTTCCGGTCTGGGCAAGGTGCGATGGGTGGTCGAGTGAGCCACCACCGCGTCATCAGGTGTCCCTGCCCTCCACCGCCCAGTCCAGAACGACAGCAGGCAGTGACGGCGTTGGGCAGTCGTGAGTAGCGGGCCATACGCTGTGAAACCGTCCGCGCCGACCAGGCAGAACGCCCCCGCAGCGAGCCGTTGCGGGGGCGTTGACGGTCGTAGGTGACGGCAGAGCTCAGGACCAGGACCCCGTGTTCTGGCCCTTGGCGTTCGCCGCGCCCAGTCCTTGTGCGAGACCCTGGTCCGCTGCCCCACGCTCCAGTGCCCCGCGTTCCCCCGAGCCGCCTCTGCGTCGCAGCGCGATCAGGCACCCCCCGATCGCGGCCGCAGACACGACTGCCATGGAAATGATGAAGATCATGCTTCCCCCGTTGCGTATGGCGGAACCGCCCTGTGGTCCCTTGTTGCTCTGCATTGTCGCTGGCCGCCTGTTCGCAGGGAAGCCAAGTTTCTTGGGTTGCCTCCGCAGATACGCCACGCGCGTGTCGCGTCACGCCCTGCCCGAGCCTCAGCGAGGCCGCGGCGCGGGCCGACGCGCAGCACCGACACTGGTTGCGCGACTTGATTCCCGCAGCTCGGGACTCTGAACCTCAGTTCGGCTCCGTAGGCTGACTGGCGAAGTTCCGTCCCGGAGACGATGGGGGTAGCCGTGCGGAGGCCGGTCGAGGGCGAAGTCCATGTTCACTACGCTCAGATCTACGTCCAGAGCGATCCGGACAGCTGCGGCCCGGACCTCGCGGAGGCCTTCGCGGGACAGAGCGCCGGACTGTGCGGCGCGGCTACGCCTGGCGCGCTGTGGCTGACGACGGGCCTGCACACGGGATGCGTCCGCTTCACCGTCGAGGTACACGACCAGGCGCCGCCGATCCTGGACGCGGTATGGGAGGAGGGTGTGGAGGTTTCCTTCCGCCCCGTCTCCGCCCGCAGCATGCTTGTGCAGTGGGCAGGCGAGGCGTCCTGGGAGCTTGACCTGGAAGAGACCGACTACCGGGTGCGCTACTGGGCCAAGGGCATGGACGAGGCACACCAGCAGGACACCCGGCTCAACGACGAGCACCAACTCGACCGCTATCTACTGCAGTTCTGGCCCGCTCCGCCCGCGCTGGACCGCGTACTGCTGCAGACCTCGGCGTACGCCGCCTACTGGCACGACTACGCCCGCCGGCAGCCACCCCCTCCCACGCCTGCCGAACGCGCCGAAGCCGAACTTCTCTCCCGCCGCGCGCAGGAACAAGCAGAGCAAGAACGCCGACTCGCATACGAACGATGGGACTGGGGTGGGAAGTCGCCCAGCCAGACCCTCCGCGACGTCGGTGGCAACGTGCGCGGCCTGCTCCCCTTCGACCCAGCCCTCGTCCACGCCATCGATGCCGCCGGCCCTGCAACCCAGCGCGCCGTAGCCCTGCTTGCGGCACGCCACGCGTGCGAGGAGGCCGGCCTCGCACAACTCGACTGGATCGCCACGGCGCTGACCGCCCTGGCCCGAGGATGCCCGCTACCGCCGCTCTTCGACGATCCCGCCCGCCTGTGGCAGGCCCTGGAATCCGACCCGCGCGTACCCGACAGGACTGTCGGCCGACCCGTCCCGCCAGAGCGGTCGCCCGCCGATGAAGGCGCCCATACGCCGAGGCCCCAACCCGGGCAGGCTCCACGGCCCGTGGGCCCCGCGGCCGCCGCAACGGAGTTGCCGAGCCCGCCCGGGCAGCCGATGCCGAGACCGCTCGACCGAGCAACGCGAGCGCTGGAGGTCACGATCGGCCCCCCGGACCCGTCCCCGCGAATGTCTCAGCCGCACATGGCCATCCCCGCACTGCTCGGCGCCGCCGAAGCAGATCCGCTCCAGGCCGCCCTCGACGCGGTGTACGCAGCCGTAGCCACCTACGGCGAGGACTACCGGACACTTCTGCAACAGGTCTGGTCTGCGTGTCAGGGACGTCTGTAGACACGCCTGTGTGCCGTCAAACCGTAATTGCGCGTGGGGTGCCGCTCGCCAAGGCGCCAGGCCTACTCACCGACAGCGCTGGAGTCCGGCGGAGGCTCGCGATCCGTCGGCTCGGCCGACGCGGCCGGGATGCTGCCCGGTGCCCAGCCGAGAACTTCCTCGAAACGGCGGGCCGCGAAGGGAACGGGCGGACGGCCATGATCACTCTCGTGGAGCCTCACGGTCGCCTGACTCAACTGGGTGCGGTACGCCAGTTCCCTCACGGAGATGCCTTCGGCTTCCCGGAACTCGACGAGAGCTTTCGCCAGACGCTTGGATTCATCGCTCATGGCCAAAGCATTCCGCATCACGAACACTCGATCAGCATCCTGGCCTGATCCACACGCACTTGCGCTACCCGCGACTCCACCAGAAGCGAAGTCGTGCTCAGCCAAGCCCCACTTGCCGCCCTCTCAGCATGGGGAGACGCTACGCGCCATGGGCGGGCTGTTGGGGTTGGTGCGCAGTTTCGTGGTGGTCGTCTCCAGTTCGCGGGCGATGAAGAAGGCGGTGGCCGGTCGGTGCCGGGTGGCCAGGTCGGTGTGGTGCACTTCCACCTTGCGCAGCATGCTGTCGACCGTTCCGCGCACCGGCCGTAGCCCGGCCCCGAGACGGCGCACTCGCCAAGGCCCTCAGCGTGCCGACCCCCGCCGTACGCGAGCCGGGGTCGGTCTGGACCGACCTGCCCCGGCCGGTGAGCGCCGACGCCGAACCAGTCGGGCACGTCCGCCTCGGATACGCCCGCGCCTCGACCACCCGGCAGTCCCTCGACGTACAACTCGACTCCCTCACCGAGGCCGGAGTGACGCGCGTCTTCTCGGAGAGGATCTCCACCCGCGCCGCCAGACGCCCCGAGTTGGGGGCCGCCGTGAAGCTCGCCGGGGAGATCCGCTCCTCCGGCTTCGCCGTCACCCTCGTCGTCCACGAACACAAACGACTCGGCCGCGGCATCGAACTCGCCATGCTTGCCGAGGAGCTGAAGTCGAGCGACGTCGGCCTGGAGCTCCTCACCGGGGAGCTCCGGGGCTCGCACGACCCCTCCGGGATTGTGTTCACGGTGCTCGCCGCGATGTCCGGCATGGAGCGCGAGTACATCCGCGACCGCACCCTCGAAGGCCACGAGTCCGCCCGCAAGCGCGGCAAGACCATCGGCGGCGGGCATCACCGACGAGTCCATGCTCTCCATGGCCCTGCACCTGCGCGACCAGGAGATGAGCCTGCGCGACATCGCCGAGCGGCTCGCCATCACCACGGGCGCGAAGAGGGGCCAGCACCCCTCGCCCGCCACCGTCATGCGGATGCTCCGCGAATACGCCGAGCAGGGCGCCACGGCGGTGAGCACGTGATCTCCGGCTACTTTGCGGCTGGTTTCTGGGCTAGGCCGTTTCCTCCGGATCACTCCCGCAGGAGCTGGTTGTCTGTGCGGGGTGGGAGAGTCCTGGGCATGATGCTGCCGGAGAATCCTGAGCGAGTGCTGCCTGAGATCGGACGCGACTTGTTCGACGTTCTCGTCATCAGGACCGACTTCAGCAACGACGAGGCGTGGAACGCGTTGGTTGGGGAGTTGCACCGGCCGTGGGGGCCAGGCGGCGAGTTTGCCGCAGCAGTGCAGCTGGTCGATGCGCCTGCTTGGTCAGGAGCAACGGCCGACGAGGTTCTTGCCGCCGTGGTGGATGAGGACCTGGTTGTTGTCTTCATTGCTGACCGCGGCACCATGCAGTCGCCGACGCGGGCGTTGCTGGCTCTGTCGACCGTCTGGGAAGACGTGAGTGGCCTTGACCCCGTCTATTACCAGGAACTCATCGAGTCGCCCGAGCCTCGGGAGTTTCGAGCCCTGCCTGCCGCGGTGCATGGCGTCCAGGTGGGCCTGGCGCTCGGCAACGAGGACTTCGCAGAGTTCGCCGGGGCTGCTTCCGCAGAGTCTGATCAGGTACTGCGGCCTATCTGATCGGTACGGCGGGCGGCCGTTGCCTCCGCACATACGAGTCGTTCGTTGGAGCATGTCGTTGAGTGACGCCCAGTGGGCGCGGATCGAGCCGTTGCTGCCGGATCGGACGCCGAGGCGGGGCGGGCGGTGGCGGGACCACCGGCAGGTGATCGACGCGATCGCGTTCAAATACCGCACCGGAATTCCCTGGATGGACCTACCTGAGCACTTCGGTTCGTGGAAGGGCGTCCACAACAGGCTGCGGAAATGGGCAACTGACGGCACCTGGAAAAGGGTCTTCACGAACCTCCTCGCCCAGGCTGATGCCGAGGGCGATCTGGACTGGGTCGTCGCGGTGGACTCCACCGTCGTTCGTGCTCACCAGCACGCGGCCGGGGCCCGTAAAAAGGGGCCCCGGCCGAGGAACCGGACCATCATGCACTGGGGCGGTCTCGTGGTGGGCTGACAACGAAGATCCACCTGGCAGCCGACAGCCGCTGCCGCCCGCTGGCCTTCATAATTACCCCCGGCCAGGCGGGTGACGCCCCGGCATTCCCGGACGTGATGACGGGGATCCGGGTCCCTCGGCCGGTCGGTAGACCCCGTACGACGCCCACCGCGGTCCTCGCGGACAAAGCGTATTCATCTCGCGCGATCCGCACCTACCTGCGACGTCGCGGGATCCGGGCGGTGATCCCTCAGCCCGTCGACCAGGCAGCGAATCGCAAGCGGCTTGGCAGCCGCGGTGGGCGCCCTCCGGCGTTCGAGCGCGAAGCGTACAAACAGCGGGGCGCGGTCGAGCGGTGCATCAACAAGATCAAACAATGGCGGGGCCTGGCCACCCGCTATGACAAGACCGCCGCCATCTACCTCGCGGCTCTCCACTTGGCAGGAATCTTCGTCTGGTCAGCAAGGTGATCCGGAGGAAACGGCCTAGGTCCGCGGCTAGGACCCCAGGGCCCCCACCCATGGATCACCGACGTCAACCCCAGTGGAAGAGCGACCGAAATTTCGAGCAGCACGATCAGGCTTGTGCAGCCACCCGCGAACCCGTCGCCTCGCAGGTTCGAAGGCTACTGGCGCGGTCGTCGTTCGTCGGCAAGCGGGGAGCTGGGAAGTCCCGGTTGCCTTCATCAAATGGCGCCAGAGATGAAATACCCCAGGGTGGCGACCACCGGCTACGGTGCTCTCCGGGCGAGCGGAGGTGGGGCGCACCGATGAGGCACTGCCAACCCCCTCGCGCACCACGGACTACGGACGGCGGAATGACCATTGGACAGGTCGAAGAGGCGTGGAGGGCCGGGAAGGTTCCTTATCGCGATGGGCTGTACCGGCCTGACGACACCGGAGTGGAGCTGCTTTTCGACGGCCCGGGGGAATACCACCCGGACGCGGGGCAGCCACTTCGGTGGTGTATCCGAGGACCGCTGGACGTGGCGCACGTCTTGGAGCAACACGGCACCGGTGAGGTGGAGGTCAATGACGAGGGTCCGCTGCCAGACGGATCGGGGTGGATGTCGGTCGGGGACCTTGGGTTGGGACACACCGCCTACATCGCGCGTCTCCATCCCGACCGCTCCTTGCGGTGGGTTGTGTTCTCGGCTGCGTCCAATCCCTTCATCAGGGTGCGTTACGAGGGCCGCAAGGCGATCATCACCAACGACTGGCGAAACCTGCTCATCCTGGATCTCGACGACTCCGCTTTCGGCTGAGTCCGGTCGATGGAGCTGCTGCGACCCGGTGACAGAAAGACCGGCGATCGACCGCGTGTGGCAATTACAGCGCCTCTCTGGTGACAGTCCGGCGCTTCGCCCCGGTTCCTTCGCGGGCTATCCGGTGCCGTCGGTGACAACTACCGAGCATCGGCACAGCGTTGAGCCGAGCGCGATAGCTGTCATCAAAGCAGTTGTGTTGGCACCGAGATCGAAGGCGTTGGACGGCTCATGGCCTGTTACGTGTGTGCAGGGCAAGCGCGCCGGCCAGCGCTAGCGCGCCCGTTCCGATCAGTGCGAGCGTGCCGGGGGAGCTGATCACGCGGTATGGGCCGATGGCCAGTACTGAGCGCCGTGCCTGGATGGACAGCGCACTTCCGGTGCTCTGGATGGACCCCAGCGACACCAGGGACATGGCGGAGCCGATCGATCCGACGGACAGCGAAGAGCCGATGGACCCGATGGATAGCGCGCTGCCAACCGAGCCGATGGACAGCACGGACCCCACGGAGCCGATGGACAGGAATGAGTCCTTCGACCACAAGGAGAGCGAGGAACCCCGGACTGAGCGGGAGGAAATAGGCACCATGGGGGTCATTATTGCCACGGTCGGCATAGTGGTGACAACGACCTCGCCGCTTTCTCGCTGGTGACAAGCAGCGAGCTGACCCCATGACAACAACCTTGCCTCGCCGAGGTGGAGCCGCAGGCTGAAACACGGCCCAGCCGGAGCTCCCCGCCGTGATCACGCCGCGCCATGCCCCGATCAGCACCGCCCTGCTTTGCCGCGCCTGCGCCGGACGCCGTGGGGCTTGTCGTCGAGTGCGGTGGTTGCGGCGGGGTTGCACGCGGTGAGACAGACGAGCGCCCGGCTCCTCGAATTGATCCGCATGACCACCACTGACCCGGCGCTGCGCGCCGTCTGGCTCCAGGCCCACGACGAGGCCCTGCCCAACTCCTTGCCGAGCGGTCCGGCAGCAGCGCAGTCGACCTACGGACCAGGGTGCACGCGGCCACCATCAACGGGCCCTGCGAGCGGCGTCCGAGGACTTCGCCCGCCGGAACGCGGACGAGCCCGAGGCAGCGGGAAGCGAAATCGCCGTCTGCCTCTGCCTCCTGTTCGCTCTGCGCGCGGCCTCCGAAGGCCTGCCCTATTGAGTTCCGTTCTCGCGCGGGCGGGATTGCCTTCCCGGCTTTGAGGCCCCTGTTGCCGGCCCAACGACGCCGTCGGTGAAGCGTTCGCCGGCCCCGCAGGATGCTCAGCGCGACGGTTTGTCGCTCTGGCCGGGTGCGGACGAGGGGCTGGTGGACGGGCTGGCCCAGCTGGCGAGTATGCCCAGGGCTTCGGCGGAGGGAGAGGCGGGCTCGGGGGTGTAGATGGCGAGGCTTTGTTCGGGGTCGTCTTCGGCGGCGAGGACGACGTAGTCGAGAGTGAGGTCGCCGACGATCGGGTGGTGGAGGCGTTTGGTGCCGGTGGTGTGGGCGCGGACGTCGTGGTCGGCCCAGAGTCGGCGGAAGGTGTCGCTGTGCAGGGACAGCTCGCCGATCAGTTCGGTGAGCTGCGGGTCGTCGGCGTGGCGTCCGGCGTACAGGCGCAGACCGGCCACGGTGTCCCGGGCGGCCTTCTCCCAGTCGGCGTAGAGGGCGGGAGCGGCCCGGTCGAGGAAGACGAAGCGGGCGAAGTTCCGCTCGCGGTGCGGGCGGGAAGCGAAGTCCGCGAACAGTGCATAGCCGAGCGGGTTGGCGGCCAGGACGTCCAGGCGCCGGCCCTGGACGATGGCGGGGACACTGAGCGCGTCCAGGGCCCGGTAGAGGGCGGGGCGGACTCTTTGCGGGGCGAGGGCACGCTTGCGTCGGGCCCGGGCCGAGGCGGTGGTGGGCTCGGCAAGGTCGAAGAGATGAGCGCGTTCTGTGTCATCCAGGTGCAGGGCCCGGGCGACGGCGTCAAGGACGGCTTCGGAGACGCCTTGGGTGCGGCCGCGTTCCAGGCGGATGTAGTAGTCGACGCTGACGCCGGCGAGCTGGGCGACTTCCTCGCGGCGCAGCCCAGGAACGCGGCGGGGCCCGGCGTGGGGGGTGAGGCCGGCGTCTTCGGGGGTGATCCGGGCCCGGCGGGTGCGCAGGAACTCGCGGATCTCGCTGCTGCGGTCCATGCGTCCACCGTACGGCGCGCCCGTGGACCTACCGGTGAGCGAAAGGGGTACTGCTGGACCCCCGGACGAACGCACCCCCGTACGGGCCTCCGGGGCGGGTCGTCGGGTGGTTGCCTGGATAGCGGGCCTGCTGCACCGCACTGATCATGGCACTGGCAGGCCGACGGCCCTCACACCCGCTGTGACGCCGCCTGCCCGCACAGGAGGAAGACCCATGGCTTCGAAACTGACCGGCACCGTCGCCCTCGTCACCGGCGCGAGCAGCGGAATCGGCGCCGACACCGCCCGCCAGCTCGCCGACCAGGGCGCCACAGTCGCTCTGGTGGCCCGCCGCAAGGAACGCCTCGAGACGCTGGCCGCCGAGATCACCGAGGCCGGCGGCACCGCGCTGGCGGTGGAGGCGGACATCACCGACCGCGACCAGGCCGAAGCGGCCGTTCGGCAGACGGTCGAGCGGTTCGGACGGCTGGACATCCTGGTCAACAACGCCGGGCTGATGCTGCTCGGACCGGTCGTCGGCGCGGACCCCCAGGAGTGGGAGCGCATGATCGCCGTCAACGTACAGGGCCTGCTCCACACCACCCACGCCGCTCTGCCGCACCTGCTCAAGGCCGCCGAGGAGGGACCGCGGCGGGTCGCTGACCTCGTCAACATCAGCTCGATCGCCGGCCGCCAGGCGTGGGCGAACTACGGGGTCTACAACCTCACCAAGTTCGGCGTCAACGGGTTCACCGAGTCCCTGCGCCAGGAGCTGGCCGGCCGGCACGTGCGGGTGGGTGTCCTGGAGCCGGGCGCCGTCGACACGGAGCTGGGCTCGCACAACAACGACACGATCCACGCGGAGATCCTCGACCCGTTCAACGAGCAGCACGAGCGCCTCGTACCCACGGACATCGCCGACGCGATCACCTACATGGTGACCCGGCCCCGGCACACGGCGATCGCCGAACTCTGGGTCATGCCCACCGACCAAGCCTGACCACCGCACACTGCACCACCACGACGAAGGAGTACCTGATGAAGCACGTATCGCTGGGCGGACTGGACGTTTCGCGCATCGGCCTGGGCGCCATGACCATGGCCGGCACATACACCACCGGCGGAGGGCTCGACGACAGCGAGTCGATCCGCACCATCCACCGGGCCTTGGACCTCGGCGTCACGCACATCGACACCGCCGAGATCTACGGCCCCTTCCACAGCGAAGAGGTCGTCGGCAAGGCCATCAAGGGCCGGCGCGACCAGGTCGTCGTGGCCACCAAGTTCGGTCTGGTCTCCCACTCCGGCGACAGCCCTGCCCCGGGCATCACCGACAGCAGTGCCGCCAACGTGAAGACCGCCGTCGAGGGCTCCCTGAAGCGGCTCGGCACCGACCACATCGACCTGTACTACCAGCACCGCGTCGACCAGACCACGCCCATCGAGGAGACCGTCGGTGCCCTGGCCGAGCTGGTCGCCGAGGGCAAGATCCGCCACATCGGGCTTTCCGAGGCCGGCCCCGCGACGATCCGCCGCGCCCACGCCGTGCACCCGGTCGCCGCCCTGCAGACCGAGTACTCGCTGTGGACCCGCGACGTCGAGGACGAGATCCTCCCGCTGCTGCGCGAACTCGGCATCGGCTTCGTCCCCTACTCGCCGCTCGGGCACGGCCTGCTGACCGGGCAGATCCGTTCCGTCGACGACTTTCCCGACGACGACTGGCGCAAGACCAACCCGCGCTTCACCGGCGAGAACTTCCAGCGCAACCTGGCGATCGTCGACGAGGTGCAGGCGATCGGCGCCGAGATCGGCGCGACCCCGGCACAGACCGCGCTGGCGTGGCTGCTGACCCGCGGCGACGACATCGCCCCCATCCCCGGCACCCGGCGGGTCGCACGCGTCGAGGAGAACACCGCTGCCGACGGCATCGAGCTCACCGCCACACAGCTGGAGCGGCTGAACAACCTCACCCCCGCCTCGGGCGAACGCCACGACGAGGCGAACATGGCCGCCATCGACAGCTGACCGAACCGAGCGATCGGACAAGAAACGTGCAGTACACCACGCTGGGGTCATCGCCCCGGGAACCATGAGCTACGGCGACGGGTCCCGCGAGAAGTGGGTCCTGGACTATGGCGCCGCCGCGCCGTTCTTCCAACAGGCTCTCGACCTCGGCATCACCTTCCGGGACACCGCCAACGTCTACAGCTTCGGCGCCTCGGAGAAGATCGTCGGGAAGGCGAGCAAGTAGTTCGCCCGGCGCGACGACATCGTGCTGGCGACCAGGGTCCACCAGCACCCGGCGCGGGAAACTGTTCCAGGACCGTTTCCCCGGCCTGGCCGCCGCCGCACGCAGCCTCTCGACCGGTTTCGTCCTCGATGGCGAGCTCGCCGTCCTTGACCACCGCGGCCGGCTCAGTTTCACTGCCCCGCAGCGCCGCGCGACCGCCGGCCGCAACGCGAGCGCCCTGGCGGCCGAGCTCCCCGCTCACTTCATCGCGTTCGACGTCTTGCAGAGCGACGGCCAGGAGCTGTTGGACGAGCCGTTCGCGCGCGCCGCCGTGAGGTCCTGGAGGCGCTGTTCGCTGACCACCGGCTCGGCACCACCGTGGACGCTGTGCCCGTCGACCACGGGCCCGGCGATCGCGGACGAGTGCTGTACGAGTGGACCGATGTCCCCGGCGTCGAAGGCGTCGTGGCCAAGAGCTTGACGGGCCGCTACCGCCCGGGCGTGTGCGGCTGGACCAAGGTCCGCTGCAGGAACTGCACCGAAAAGCACTCATCGGCGGCATCACCGGCTTCCTGCACCGCCCTCAGGTTCTGCTGCTGGGCCGCTACGACACCACCGGCCGTCCACGACTGGTGGGAAAGACCACCCCACTGAACCCGGCCCGGCCCGGGGCTACGCCGCGGCCGTCGCGGTCCGCACGGGGCGTCAGGCCTTCGCGCCGCCTATCCGGTGTCTGCCCGGAGTGTGACCGTAGGCCTGGCGGAAGACATCGATGAAGGCACTGGCGGAGGACCAACCGCACCGGTGCGCCACCGTTGTCACGGGCACGCCCTCAGCCAGCAGCACCAGGGCCTGGTAGAGGCGTAGTTGGGTGCGCCATTGGGGGAAGGTCATGCCGAGGTCGGAGGTGAACAGGCGGGAGAGCGTACGGGCACTGACGCCGGCCTCCTTGCCGAGTGCCGCCAGTGTGCGCTGTTCGCTGGGGTTCGCCCGCAGGATGTCGCAGATCTCCTTGAGGCGGCTGTCGGTGGGGGTCGGAAGGTGCAGCGTCTGCTGCGCGGAGGCCGCCAACTGGTCCAGCAGTACCGCCCGCAGCCGGTTCCGTTCGGCACCGTCGTCGTCCGGATCGCTCGTATAGGCCAGGATCAGCTCCCGCAGGAGGGGCTTCACCGTCAGCACGGTCGGTGCGTCCAGTCCCAGCGGATTGTCCGTGGCGGGCAGTCCCACCAGGCGCAGTTCGAGCGCCCCATGAGCATGGTGCGCGTGTACGGTGCCCGCTGGCACCCAGATTGCCCGGGTCGCGGGCGCGATCCATGTGCCGATGTCCGTCGTGATGGCCAGAACGCCGCGCGCGGCGTAGATGATCTGGTGGTCGTCATGGTGGTGGGCATCGATGTCCGTCCCGGCCGCCACCCACTGGGTGCGTGTCGGAGCGATCGACTCATGGCGAATACTCTTCATTACTTGTCCTTTTATCGGAAGCGCGCCGATGAGTCCAGGTTGACGATGGGCCAGTGGCAAAGAATCGAGCAATCACCCTGCTGTCCGTTGGGCATGCCTGCGTCGATGTCTACCAAGGCGCCGTTGCTGCCCTGGTCCCGTTCTTCGTGGCCGAGCGCGCTTACACCTACGCGGCGGCCTCGGGCATCGTGCTCGCCGCATCGCTGCTGTCCTCGGTGGTGCAACCCCTGTTCGGGGTGGTCACCGACCGGCGTGCGATGCCCTGGCTGCTCCCCGTGAGCACGGTCGTCGGAGGTCTGGGCATCGCGCTCAGCGGACTGAGCGGTTCCTACGCTCTGACCCTGGCCTTCGTCGCCGTGGGCGGAATCGGCGTCGCCGCCTACCATCCGGAGTCCGCCCGCGTGGCGCGCATCGCGAGCAAGGGGAGCAACACGGCCATGGGCTGGTTCTCCCTTGGCGGCAACCTGGGCTTCGCCTTCGCCCCGGTCATGATCGCCGTGGTCGTGGGAACCGGCGGCCTGCGGCTCTCCCTTGTGCTCATCTTCCCCGCCCTGATCGGCAGCGCCTTGTGCCTGCCTGTCCTGCGTGGAATGGAGCGCACGGCCGCCACGTCCAGCGCCCCGGCGCCGACGCCCTCCGAGCGCGACGACTGGCCGTCCTTCAGGAAGCTGGCCCTCGCGGTGGTCTGCCGGTCGATCGTCTTCGTCGGCCTCAGCACCTTCGTCTCGTTCTATGTACGGGCGCGCACCGGCGGCGGCTTGGCAGCCGGGACGGCCGCACTGTTCGTGCTCTATCTCGGTGGCGCGGTCGGCACCGTCCTCGGCGGCAAACTGGCCGACCGCTGGGACCGCGTCACCGTCGTGCGCTGGTCGTATCTTCTGACCGTCTTCGCCGTGGCAGGACTCGTCTTCGTACCGGGCCCCGCCATCTACCCGTTCGTGGCGCTGACCTCCGCCGGGCTCTACATCCCCTTCTCGCTCCAGGTCACGCTCGGCCAGGACTACCTGCCCAACCGCGTCGGTACTGCCAGCGGCATCACCCTCGGCCTGACGATCAGCGTCGGCGGCCTGTTGAGCCCCCTGATCGGACGCCTGGCCGACGCCACGTCCCTGCAGACCGCCCTGATGCCTCTGATCGCCCTCCCGGCGCTGGCGTGGCTGCTGTTCCGGACCCTCGCGGAGCCGGTTGCGCCTGGCCGGCCGGCCGCGACGACCGTCTCTCCCACCCCTGAGGAGGTGAAGAGCTGATGTCCTCCACACTCTCTTCCGCAGATTCCGCACCTGCACGGGAGCACCCGCCCACGGACCGTGACGCGAGCCCCGCCCGGGACGTGTGCCCGCTGCGCGGCGACGGGCCGCCTGCACCGGACGGCTACGCCCAGGCGGCGTGACCCGCCTGGATCGGATCGCAGAGCCTTGGTTGGATCCGGCACCTCGCTCGACCGGGCCGTGCACGGCTACCGTTCGCTCTGGCCCGCCGGCGCGAGCGCAGTGCGGCGAGCTTGGTCTCCCACGCCTCCTCGCCCGGCTGCCGGACCGTCCCGGCTTCCGGGGAGTCCAGCAGGTCTTGTGCCGCTCCTCCAACCCATATGCCCACAGCGCTCCTTACGCTGCTGGTGCACCCACCTCACCGTTGCCTGTTGCGTGGCCGTCGTGCCCCGCAGCACACCGGCATCCCGCTTTCGCGCCCTCTACGCCGCCGGGCCCTGAATCTGCGACTGGGCTGTGTCCCTACTGGGCAGCGGGCTCAGGGGAAGCCGGCTCAGTGGTGACAGGGGTGTAGTACACGGAGCGGCCCTGCTTGGAACGTTGCAGGAGACCGCGGGCGACACCCTGTTCCAGGGCGTTGCGTACGACGGTTGCCTGAACCTTGCGCTGCGGGTGGGCCTCTGCCAGTGCGGCGGCAACCTCGGCTGCGGACTTCGGTTCTCGCTGCCCGGCCAGGTAACTGCCGGCCAGCGCAGCCCAGGTCTCTTCGTCCGCGCCCTTGGTCGGCGCAGCCTTCACCGTAGAACCTTTGGAGTTGGCCTTCTTCGAAGGCTTTGCCTTGCCGGGTGCCTTCTGCTGCGCTGCCACGCTCTTCCCACGGCGCGCCGCAGGAACCGACGCCTTCTTCCTGCCCTTGCCACTTCCTGCAGTCGGCTTACCGGGGCCGCCAAGTACGACCTGCATCTTCACCAGGACCTGCTCGCCCTCCTCGAGCTGGCGGAGCTCGCCCTCCAGTCGGGCCAGCTCGGCACGCACCCGCTCCTGCTTCCTCCTGGTGGCGGCGAGGTCTTCGGTGACCTTCTGCGCGTAACCTGCGGTGACTGTAGAGGATGCTACGACTTCGGGCATGAGGTCCTCATTTTTCGGTTTGCGAATCGGTGGTCAGCCTTCGATGCTACTCATATACCGATGCGGGCAATTTCCCGCGGGGATTTCCCGACCCGCAAAACGCACCTGCGCTGAGTGTGCGGCATCCCGACGCTCGTGGTAGCGGAGACGGTTGGGCACGGTCGTACTGGTCTTGCCAAACTCATGCAGCCCCCTGCGAACCCGTCGCCTCGCACTTTCGAAGGCTTCCCGGCGCGGTCGTCGTTCTACGGCAAGCGCGGTGCACGCATATTCCGTTCGAAGTGCATGGTCACACGCTGGAACGTGACGTCGTGCACCGCATTACGGTTCACCAGGCCGAGACCGACTCGTGGCCGAACCGAGCGCTCCGTAGAGCCCCTGGCTTCGGGACCGCAAAGTGAACGCACGCACTCGTCCGAGGATTCCAGGAGCCATGTGGCAGGCCAGGGAGAGCGTCTTCGCCGGCCCCGTCTTTGGCCAGCCCATCTGCCGCCGCTGTTCCCTGGAGGAGTGGTGTCTGTGCCCTGCCCCGAGGGCCTGCGGAGACCGCGTCGGCAGAGCGCGGCGCAGCTCGGCTTCAGGCTTCCCATCTCAGCCGATGTTTGGGCGCTGCCGCGCGCTGAGAGCGCTCCGATCCGGGTACCGCCGCTACGCCGCGCCAGAGATTGCGGCCATGGGGGAGTCCAGGAAGTAAGGCCCCAAGATCCGCCGGACAGAACCTGGCTGGGCCGTCTCGTTCGGATCATGGGATTGACGGACTGGGTGTCGTTGCCTGACGTCCGCGGGTGCGGGGGACGCATTCTTTCGGGCGGGACATCCACTCCAGCACGGCCTCGGCCCGCACCACCACAGGTAGGCCCGATCGCGACTGGGTCGTGAATGCGGGTTCTGTGCTGAGGGGAGGAAATCCGTGCCTGTCTGCCCGCCGATGAGCCAGACCGTCAAGGGGCGCCGACGTTGCCTCGGGGGCATCCTGGGCTCACCGGCTCATCGCCGGGCTGCCGACAGGAAGGGCCCAGTCGTGAGTGTGTCGTCCCAGGGCGTTACGGTCGTGGCTCTCCTGGCGGATCCGGACGCTCCGACGGAGGTCGCGCACAGTCTTGCCCGGACACTCCCTGATCGGCTCGCCGAGAAGGCGGCTCAGGGGCGACGTTTCGACGTGCAGGTGGTCAGTGAGCCTTTCACCGCGGAGACCGAGGACCTGACCACTTTGATGCGGCGGATCGCCGACCGCAGAAGTTCGGAAAATTGGGACATCGTCGTGGCCCTCACCGACCTTCCGCTGCATGCGCACGGGCGCAAGCTCGTGGTGAATCTGAGTCACGAAGACGGCTCAGCGCTGCTGTCCCTTCCTTCCCTGGGCGGCTTGCGGCTGCAGAGGAGGGCCCGGCGGGCCGTGGAAGAAGCCGTGCTCAGTTTGTTGGCGGATCCACAAACCACGAGAGGCGAGAGGGCTGAAGGGCGTCCGCGAAGTAAGCCCCTGAAAGGGCCCTTTGCCAGCCCTCTCACCCCCATTCACCCGGGCCAGGTCGGTGAGGAGGAAGCCGCTGATCGTCGGTACGTCGTCAGCGGACCGCGCGCTTACCTGCGACTACTGGCCGGTATGGTCCGCGCCAACCGGCCGTGGCGGTTGGTGCCAGGCCTGTCGAAGGCACTGGCGGCCGCACTCGCCACCGGAGCCATCGCCACCGTGAACTCCACCGTCTGGAGCCTGGCCGCGTTCCTGAGTACGCCGCGCCTCGTGATCGCCATGATCGGGTCCGTCGCGCTCATGATCGGCTGGCTGATCGTGGACGCCAACCTGTGGCACCGAACGGCAGGAGATTCGCCGGAAGCGAGAAAGCGGGCGGCTCTCTACAACGCCTCGACGATCGTGACCCTGGCTATCGGGGTGCTCGTCTGCTATGTCGGTTTGCTGGTCATCAACTTGGTGTGGGCGCTGTTCGTCCTCAACGGCCAAGTGTTCACCTCCATGACAAGAACCCCGCTGCACGCCACGGAATACTGGACGTTGTCCTGGTTCGTCGCTTCGGTCGCCACCGTGGCCGGCGCACTGGGATCGGGCTTGGAGAGCGACGAGGCGATCCGGGCAGCCGCCTACTCCAAGCGCGAACAGGAACGCCGCAGCATGCTGAAGGACGACCACGATGCCTAGCTGGTGACCTGAACCGAATGTGTCGCCACTTGCTGGTCGTTCGGATCCGCAGATTCCGCTGCGCTGCTCAACCGGTGCACAGTCGTTTAGCGAGTGACCCCATGGGTATGGGCAGAGTGTGCCGCGCCGGGGCTCCTTCTGGCGGTCCGGCCGTGGTGCCGCCGTGCACCCGAACCGGGTGGCGGCCCGCAGAGGCGTACCGGAGCCGCAGACTCCGCCGTACCCACGCGCGAGAGTCGGGCAGCGCCCGCTCCGCCTCCATCGCAGCCGCGCTGCGGCCGTGCCGCGGCGCCGAAAGAAGCGATCATGAAAGCAGCGGTATATGAGAGCCCGCGTACGGTCACGGTGAAGGACGTGCCGGACGCGAAGATCGAGCACCCCTGCGACATCATCGTCAAGATCACCGCCACCAACATCTGCGGTTCGGACCTGCACATGTACGAGGGCCGCACCTCGTTCGAGTCCGGCCGCACCCTGGGCCACGAGAACATGGGCCAGGTCGTGGAGGTCGGTTCGGCCGTAAGCAAGATCCAGGTCGGCGAGTATGTGGTCCTGCCCTTCAACATCGCCTGCGGCTTCTGTAAGCAGTGCGAGCGCGGTCTGACCAACTACTGCCTGACCATGCAGCCGGAACCGGCCCTCGCTGGAGCCGCCTACGGATTCGCCGAGATGGGCCCCTACCAGGGTGGCCAGGCGGAACTGCTGCGCGTGCCGTACGGCGACTTCAACGCGCTGCGGCTGGGTGAGGACGCCGCCGAGCGGCAGACCGACTACGTGATGCTCGCCGACATCTTCCCCACCGGCTACCACGCAACCGAGATGGCCCACGTCAAACCCGGCGACCAGACGATCGTGTTCGGGGCCGGTCCTGTCGGGTTGATGGCGGCTTACTCCGCCCTCCTCAAGGGCGCAGGCCGCGTCTGGGTGGCCGACCACCAGCCCGACCGGCTGCGCAAGGCCGAGGAGATCGGCGCCATCCCGATCAACACCGCCGAGCAGGAGCCGGCAGAGGTCGTCAAGGAAGCCACCCTTGGTCTGGGCGCCGACAACGGCTGTGAATGCGTCGGATACCAGGCACACGACCCCAAGGGAAAAGAGGACGCCAGTCTCACGCTCAACGGCCTGATCGACTCGGTCAGGTTCACGGGCGACCTCGGCGTGGTGGGTGTGTTCCTGCCCGAAGACCCCGGCGGTGCCAAGGCCCAGGGGAAGCTGGAGGCGCAGGGCAAGGTCCCGATCGACTTCGGCATGATGTGGTTCAAGGGCCAGCAGATGGGCACCGGACAGGCACCGGTGAAGAGGTACAACCGAGCACTGCGCGACCTGATCGCCGGCGACAAGGCGAAGCCGAGCTTCGTCGTCTCCCACGAACTGGGCCTGGACGAGGCCCCCACCGCCTACGAGCACTTCGACGCCCGCGATGAGGGATGGACCAAGGTGGTCCTGCATCCCGACGGACACGGCAACGGCCGCAAGCAGTAGGGCGCCCGAGGACGCCCGCGCAACAGAGTTGAGCGCTGCATCAACAAGCTCAAGTGGCGCGGTCTGGCCACCAGCTACGACAAGACCGCCACCATCTACCTCGCAGGGCTCCACCTCGCCGCCCGGGGATGCTGCACCGACGCCTACCCGAGGCACCCGCCACGGATCCGGCCCGTACACAGCGCTGCCAGCCTCGTGTTGGCGTGAAGCGGGCCGGGCAAACGCCACGGTTGGACGACGGACGCAACCCCGAGATCCGGTTCGAACTATCCGGCCGGAACGGGGTTCGCCGTAGTTGTCGTGGACGGCTTTGCCAGTACTGGGACGTCGGTCCGGGTTTGGGTGCGTCTGGCTGATGGATGGGGCGATGACCATTAGCGACGGCTGCAGCCCCCAGGGGGGGGCCTGGCCTCGGGAAGTTGCGGAGACCTCTCCAAGCGTCTGCGAGTGGCGGTGCTGAGTTGCTGTCAGTCGGCGCCAGCCAGATGAGCGCGCAGGCCGCCCCGTCGCACTGCTCCTGTCCCGCCCGTGACGGAGCGGCTCACCGACGCCGGCCGGGCCCGGAGTCTGAGGGACATCAGTCTCCGACCGTGCGCCAAGCGTTTGCCGGCGCCCGCGTAGTCACTCGTCGTCGGTCGCGTCTTTGTCGCGCACCGGCCGCAGCCTGCGGGACGCGGAGAGGGTGACGAGCGCGGAGCGGTAGGCCGTCCAGAACGAGGCGGGACGCGGACGACTCCCAGGAAGCAGATCGGCTCCCAGAGCGCGCTCGTCCTGCGGCAGCGCCGCGTACGGCGGCAACCCGGCGGCGCAGCGCTCGACCAGCAGGCGACGGAATCGCGCCAGGCGTACGCCGCTGCAAGCCGGGCCGCCAAGTCCGCACGTACTGCCGCCATGTCAGCCCACGGGATCCGGAGGCCGTCAGGCCGCGACGCGTCCGTCCGCGACGAACTCGTCCACGAACTTTCGCGCCCGACGGTCGAAATCGGTGTACTGCGCTACCCGCTCGGCGCCGGCGACCGCTTCGCCGACCAGCAGATTGCCCTCGGCGTCGATGCGCTGCGGTCGGTCCTCCGCGTCCAGGAGCAGGCCTACGGTGGAGCGGGAGAAGCCGCAGTAGTAGGCGACGCCGTCGCTCAGGTTGGT
Source organism: Streptomyces sp. NBC_01166 (assembly GCF_045039765.1). Taxonomy (NCBI): domain Bacteria; kingdom Bacillati; phylum Actinomycetota; class Actinomycetes; order Kitasatosporales; family Streptomycetaceae; genus Streptomyces; species Streptomyces sp. NBC_01166. Next base: position 309,649 of record NZ_CP108613.1, on the reverse strand, counting down.
CTCGAGGACGGACTGCATCGACTCCGCGACGGGGTCGTCGGCGGTGGCGCCGGCCAGGGCCAGCCACAGCATGCGCTTGCCCGCCAGGCGGGGCTTGCTGCGGCCGTAGGCGAACCCGTAGTTCCATACGCGGTCGATCCATCCCTTGAGGAGGGCGGGCACGCTCTGCCAGTACACCGGGAAGACGGCGACGACGGCATCGGCGTCCAGGATCCGCCGCATGTGAGCGTGCGTCTCGTCCGAGTACGGCTTCTCCCGGTCGCCCCAGTCCGGCTGGTCCTCCACGTTCATCCGCGGGTCGAACCCCTCGGCGTGCAGGTCGAGCAGGTCGATGCGGTATCCGGCGGCCTCGAGCTGGGCAGCCGCGCGGCGGGCGGTGTGGGCGGTGAGGGAATCGCTGCGGTGGTGCGCGACGACCACGAGGGCTGTCCTGGTGTCACTGCTGTGCTGCGGCACGGTGTCTCCCGAGGGCTCGATCTGGTGCAGTGGGTCCAGTACAACCGCAGCACCGTGGATGATCCATGGGAGAAACCCTCCAGGGCATAGGAGATCGTCTACGATTAGGCTGTGGATCCTCTGAGTTCACTGCTGAGCGGCATCCGGGCCGAGGGCTCGGTCGTCAGCCATGCCGTCCTGACGGCGCCCTGGAGTATCACCTTCGCCGACGCCGCTCCGCTGACCATGGTCAGCGTGCTGCGCGGTGGCGGCACGCTGATGCTGTCCGACGGCACCGAGCGCGCGATCGGCGCGGGCGACACGGCCATCGTCCGGGGCCCCGCGCGGTTCCGCCTCGTGGACGAGGCTGGCACTGTCCACCGCCCCCACACCGCGTACGAGATCAACTGCTTCACCGCGGACGCCGCGTGCACCGGCCAGGCACTCGACGGCATCCGCTGGGGCACCGGCCCGGAGGGAGCGACCGCGCTGATCGTGGGCGCCTACCGCGCCTCGGGGCACCGCCACGAACGGCTCCTGCGCGCCCTGCCGCCCGTCCTGGTCGTGGCCGAGGACGCCGAGGTCTGCGCCTGGCTGGAGAACTCCGCCGCGGACGCCGCCCGGCTCTCAGCCGGTTCGCAGGCGCTGATGGACCGGCTCCTCGACTGGGCTCTGGTCTGCACGCTGCGCGCCTGGTTCGACCGGGCGGGTGCCGACGCGCCCGGCTGGTACCGCGGCCTCGCCGACCCGGTCCTCGCCCCCGCCCTGCACGCCTTCCACGGGCGGCCCGCCGAGAGCTGGACGGTCGCGTCGCTGGCCGCTCAAGCCGGCGTCTCCCGGGCACTGTTCGCCCGTCGCTTCACCGAGCTGATGGGCCGTCCGCCCCTCACCTACCTCACCGCGTGCCGCATGGACGACGCCGAGGCACTCCTGGCCGACACCGACCTCAGCATCGCCCAGATCGCCAAGACCGTCGGCTACGCCGACGCCTTCGGCTTCAGCGCCGCCTTCAAACGCCACAAGGGACTCAGTCCCAGCACGCTCCGCACCACGGTGGCGTGAGCCATGGCACGCGGCCGCAGAGACGGAAGATCGCTGGGCGGGCGCCGGGGCTAGCTACGGTCCAACCGTGCCGGTGGAGTTTCTGACTGATGAGGAGGCCGATGCGTACAGGAAATTCGCCGAGGAGCCGACCCGCCCCGAGGCTGAGCGGTTCCTCTTCCTCAACGACGTCGAACGCGATCTGCTCGCCAGGCGACGCTCCATGCACCACCAGCTCGGTTTCGCGCCCCAGATGTGCATGGTGCGCTACATCGACCGGTCACTCCCGGGAGACCCGCTCGAAGCGCCGTGGCCTGTGGTCGCCGAAGGCAACGCCCAGGGTTGGCCGGCATCCGCCGTGTGGGGGATGCCTCACCAGGTGACAGGACAGGGTCGAGGCGCTCGCTCCGGCTGCCGCCGCGTTGCTGGCGGCGAAGGGCATGCCTCCCGCGGAGGCTCTGGCCGCGGCGGCGGAGGGTGCCTGGCAGGGGTGCGGGACACGGCGTTCCTGGTGGCACGCATGGGCGGGGCGAGCAACCTGGGTCGAAGGGAGACGGGCATCCTGGACCCCGGGGCGGTCGGCGTCGCCCTGCTCCTCGCTTCCGCCGGCGGAAGCGTGGACACCCTGGCGCACCGTGTGACCACCGGCTGACCGCCTCCTCAGGCCAGGGCCAGGCGTCGCGGCTGAGCCGTTCTACGTGCGGATCCGGCGCTTGGCCCATGACACCAGTTCGTCCTCGGCGAGACTCCTGACCCAAAGATCGGCCTGCTCCGCCTCCAGACCCGGCGGGCACGGTCCGATCCCGATGACGCGGAGACCTGCCCGCCGCGCGGACTGCATGCCGGTGAGCGAATCCTCCACGGCGAGGGTCTGCTCGGGCGGTACGCCGCAGAGACGTGCGGCCTCCCTGTAGACATCGGGCTCCGGCTTCGGCCGTAGCACCTCGCCGGCGACCACGACGTGGTCGAAGCAACGGAGGAGCCCCGCCCGCCCGAGGCATGACTCCACCATTGTCCGGGGACAGTTGCTCGCCACGGCGAGAGGGACACGGCCGACGGCCAGCCGGACCAGTGCGGCGGCTCCGGGCATGGTGACCGGGTCCTGGTCGACCAGCGCGGTGAAGGTGCTGAGGAGCGTGTCCGCGAAGTCATCCACGAGGTCCGGCTTTCCGGCCTCTTCGGCCATGAGCGCCCCGCACTCAGTGAAGTGCACGCCCTTGGCCCGGTCGGCGAAGCCGGCGGGCGGTTTGACGCCGAACGCCCGGAACGTGACATTCCGGGCCTCCTGCCAGTGTCGCTCTGTGTCCATCAGTGTCCCGTCGCAGTCGAAGACGATGGCGGACGGGGACCAGGAAAGGATGGGATGAACTGTCATGTGACTGCCGTTCTCAGAGGCTGCGCCGACCGGCGGCACGGGCGCAGGCGGGTGCCTGGATGGGTCATCCATTCGGAGAAATGAAGCGGAAGAGTGTGTGCCGCACCACTCATGCGCCACGTGGCGTTTCCGTGCGTCAGGGAGACGCGACCGCCCCTTTTGACCGAATCCTAAACATCGTAGGCATTACGTTAATTTGGTCCCTCTGGACTCCGCAATCACCATTTCGAGTGACGGAAATATCCTCGAGGAAGATGGCCGCCTCCTCCGTGCACGGTGCGGACTACTCCACGGAAAGCAGGCAACTGGCCTGATGAGCAACGGCTTTCAGGGTCGGCGCCGTCCCGATCGGGGCGAAGTTCAGGCTCCTCGAGAAACGATTCTGCAGAGCAGGCGGCGAATTCACGGAAGTCAGCCCCAAGTGCGCACGGTCGAAGAATAATAGGATCTTCCGCGCGCTGTGGTCGGGCCCTCCGGACGGAGATGCCAGCTTCCCCATCGCAACTGTTGGAACATTTGAGCGAAAGTGGAACTGAAGTGCAGGACAGGGCCCGCGCCACCCGTAAAGAGCTGCTCGAATCAGCAGCACATCTATTTATCGAACGAGGATATGCGGGAACGAGTGTCAATGACATAAGTGATCACTCCGGAAAAACGAGTGGAGCGATCTATTTCCATTACTCCAGCAAGGAGAAGCTGGCGCTTGCGGTGATCCATGAGCAGTTCGCCACCTGGCCACAACTCGCGGCCCCCTACTCCGCGCCCGACATCCCTCCGCTGGAAAAGTTGGTCGTACTCAGCTTCGGTGTCGCACGGTCCCTCAGTGAGGACGTCGTGGCGCGCGCGGGCGCACGCCTGTGGGCGGAACGCCGCGCCATGAAGTCCCCCGTACCCACGCCGTTCGGCGGCTGGGCCCTGGCCGTCACCCGGCTTCTCGCCCAGGCCCGCACACGAGGCGAGTTGGCGGACGGGGTCGCACCGTCGACCGCGGCCGTGACGCTCGTGTACTCCTTCTTCGGCCTCTGCACGGTAAGCGAGGAGATGCCGGGGGGTCGGAACTGGGCGGAGCGGCTGGACCAGTGGTGGCTGCTCATGCTCAAGTCCCTGCAGGCGGAGCCGGAGCCGGCCGTTCTGCTCGCGCGTGCCCGGGGGCGTATTCCTACCCCGCCGGAGGGCCTGGCTCCGCGTCACGGCTGACGAGGTTCGCGCACTCGTCGGCCGTGACGCTGGCGTCCTCCGACACCGGCGCGGAGTGCTGGCACCCATGAGGGTGCGGAAGCAGCCGCAGCAGGCGGCCGGAGGTGGAGCTCTTCGTCCTGACGATGCCGCCCATGTCTTCCCGTTGCAGGGGAGGGGCGCAGTGGTGCGGCTGCGGCCGGGCGCCGGTGTGGCGCTCAGTCGGTCTGACGCAGGAAGGTCCCTCCGTCGGTGAGCCAGGTCTCGATCGCCAGCGTATTCAGGGCGCGGGTTCACCGGGGGATCGGGGTGACGCCGGTCGCGGCGACGGAGAGGTCCCAGAGGCGTGCGGCCTCGTCGGGGTCGATGGCGTACGTGCGGACGCCGCCGTCGTCCATGGGCTGGTCGGGGGTGGAGACGCGGGCGATGTCGCAGTCCTCGAGGTAAAGTCCGCCGCGGCCGTCGAGCAGCGGGGACGTGGCGGCCCACAGGCCGGTGGCGGCTCCCTGGGACGCGGTCTTGAAGTCGACGCCGATTACGTTGCCGTGTTCGTCCACCCAGCCGCGGTCGATCTGTTCCTGGACGGCCATTTCGCGCTGGAGACCGGTGATGATCTTGCCTGGGTGGAGGGCGAACGCGCGGACGCCATCGTTGTGACCGAGGGCGTCGAGGTGCACGGCGAACAGGGCGTTGGCGGTCTTGGACTGGCCGTAGGCAAGCCACTTGTCGTAGCCGGCGCGGAAGTGCGGGTCGTGCCAGCGGATCCCGGTCAGGGTGTGCCCAGCGGAGCTGTTGACGATGACGCGCGCGCCGCCTGCGGCGTCCAGGAGCGGGTAGAGCTCACAGGCGAGGGTGAAGTGCCCGAAGTGATTGGCGGTGAACTGGCCTTCCCAGCCGGGCCCGACGCGCCGCTCCGGGATGGCCATGACTCCGGCGATGGCCATCAGGAGGTCGAGCCGGTCGGCGGAGTCGCAGATGTGCGCGGCGGCTGAGCGGACGCTGGCGAGGTCGGCCAGGTCCATGGGGATGACCTCGCAGCCCTTCACTCCCTGGAGAGCGGCACGAGCGACGTGGGGGCGGCGGGCTGGAACGATGACCCGGGCCCCGGCGGCCGTCAGAGCCCGGACCGTCTCCAGGCCGAGCCCGGAGTAGCCCCCGGTCACCACAGCGGTCATGCCGGAAAGGTCGCAGCCGGCCACGATGTCCTCGGCGGGGGTGGCAGCGGAGAAGGGCGAGCCGAGCGGCTGCTGATCAGTAATGGTCATGCCGCCGACGCTACGATCTAGAGCGAGGTCTAGATCAAGTCCAGGAGTGAGCGGTATGACAATCACCGAGGCTGCCCTGCAGTTGTTGAGCATCGGCGAGGTGGCCGCGCGGACCAGGCTGAGCGTGCACGCCCTGCGCTTCTACGAGCGCGAGGGTCTGCTCGTCGGACCGGTCCGGCGCACGTCGGGCGGCAGGCGGCGCTACACGTCGTTGGATGTCGACTGGCTACTGATCTGCGTCAGGCTCCGCGAGTCCGGTATGCCGCTCGCCGACCTCAAGCACTTCGCCGAACTGGTACGGCATGGTCCAGGCAACGAGGCAGAACGCCTGCGACTACTCGACGCCCATCGACAGCGCGTCGACGCACAGATCCAGGCGCTGGAGGAGTGCCGGTCCGTCATCGCCTGGAAGGTCGGTGTCTACGCCGAGCATCTCGCCCGCGACGAAGCCGGCGGACTCTGGGACCCCACAGCCTGAGGCAGGCGTGGACAGCCGCGCCGTGTGCGCTGTGCCGGATCGGCCCCGCGGCTTCAAGGGGGCGCCGGACCGGTCCCACTTAACCGCAGCAGTCCGCCTTCGGGCATGCGATGGCCAGGCTCCACGCGCCGGAGGAGCGCACCTGGTAGTAGCCGCGGCCCGGCCAATGGAACATGTGCTCCCCGGCACGGCTCTCTGTCACCAGGCCCTTGTAGACGAGGTTGCCGTCCAGCACCTCCAACTGGATCCGGTTCGGACCCGCATAGTGCAGGAAGCCTGGGCCCGGTCCGCCTCGGTAGTGGACGAGGTCTGAGCCGGTCCCGCTGATCTCCTCATGGAAGCGTGGGACTTCACGCAGGGGCGACGCAGTCGCCGTCCACGCAGTCGCCGTCCACGCGTTCCGGCCGTCGGCAATGAACACTCGGAACGTGGTCGCCTCGTTTCCCACCGGCAGCGGAATCCGCGCGGTGATGGGGCTCCCGTCGCCCGACAGCCGGTAGAGACGCGAGGAGCGCCCCTTCAAGCCTACGAAGCGCAGATGCACGTGTCCCTGTCCCTTGGTCGAGAAGACCATGACGGCCGGACGGTACGACGGCATTGCCAGTCGATGCGTCTGATCGTCCCGGCCACCCTCCCCGCTGACATGCGGCCCGCGGGTACCCGCCACTTCGGCTCGCACCTCATCGGTGGGACTGGGAAGGCCGGTGCTGAAGGGAGCGGCGTCAGGCTCGCCGAAAGCGGTGATGCTGGCCTTGATCTGCATGCGCGCTGACTCATCGCGCCCGCGCCATGGCCAGAACCGGCGCAGCCCCTCGCCTACCCCTCTACGCATGGTGGCCATTCTGCAGCAGACAGGGCCCGAGGACAGCAGCTCAGCATCAAGTGCCCAACTACCGCGCTCAGTGGCTTCCCAATGGAGAAGTCAAACAGCTCGGGCGTCCGCTACGGGTCGGGGAGTCGTTTCGCAGATGTCTTGACCGTGGCCCCACTGGGCTTCGGGACTCACTCACAGACAGGCGAGTGGGGATGAAGGGTGACCGCTTATTCTCCGGGGATGCCTCTTCACCAGTACGTCTACTTCGCTCTGTCCAGCCGAAGCATTACCGCTCAGGAGATAACCGATGCCCTGGGTATCGAGCCTGATGAGACGAAAGTGGTCAACCCGCGCAGTCTCCCTGTTGACCCGGCGAATCCGTTCTGTCAGATCTGGAAGGTCGTGTGCAGGGAACCGGGCCTGTGCGTGGATGAACAGATCGCGCACGTCCTGAGCCGTCTCCGGCCACAGACCGACCGCATAGCCGAGCTCATGAAGCAGTACAACAGTGCAGACGACGAAGACGAGCCTTACCTCGAAGCCCGGCTGGAGGTGGTGCGCTACTTCAACGACGCCGAGCAGCAGGACGAGGCTGGGCAACCGCGGGACAGAGACAAGCACAACCTCTTCGGCTGGGCGCTCGACCACGAAGCAATCGCCTTTCTTGCCGCTACTGGCACGCTTCTGGACGTCGACGAGTACGACATGACCCCTTCCCCGCCGTCGGTCTGAGCACCCACGAGATGCCCGCCTTGCCTTGAAGACACCACCATGGCTTCGGGCCAGGTCAGTGCAGCGTGGCCGGTGGCGGTGCAACTTCATAGAGCCGCCGGTCACGGATGAGGGCCCGGAGGTGATCTCGGCGAGGTCGTGGGCGCGGAAGCGGTCCTCGACGAGCCGGTCGATCTCCGCGACCTTGTCGTTCAACACCCGCACGTCGGCGGCGAGGGTCCGTACCAGCTGGGCGATGACCGCTTCGCCTGGTACTGAGGTGTGCTGCCGTTCGGCGGCGTCGAGCGCCGTCGCCGCGAGCTCCTCCGGACTGCGGACACCCCGAGCGCGGAGCCAGCGGGTCAGTAAGGCAGCTGTCCTGGGGGCATTACTCACTGCTGCGGAGGGTTCAGGCCAGAACCCGGCCGATTTCACGACAGAGTCCAGCTACGGCTCCGGCGGAAGCCACTCGGCATACCGGAACCCCTGGCCGGCCTCGTCATGGAGCTCGTTCGCACGCGCCAAGGGCACGCCGTGGTGGGCCACATGGACAGCACGCCCTGGCTGTTCCCCGGTGCACTCCGCGGACGCCCTATGGACGGCGTCTCCATCACCGCCCGGTTGAACCGCATCGGGATCAGGGCTCGACCCGGACGCAACACCGCGCTCATGGAGCTGGCCGGCGAACTCCCGGCCGTCGTCCTCAGCGGCCTTCTCGGCATCCACGTCAGCACCGCCACACTCTGGGCGCAGGAAACGGGCAACACTCGCCCGGGATACACGGCAGAGGTGGCACGGAGGGAACTCCGCAAGAACTGCTAGGCCGGGTTACCAGTAGAGCGCGGGAAAGTGATGTCACACTCATCATGACAGGTCAGAGGGCGTTTTCGTAGGACGAACGGCACAGGTCGCCAGCCTTGTTCGGCCCTCGGCGGGGCACCCAGAATCGTCGTCATGAACCACTCGGGGAAAGTTGATCAGGACGACATCATGCGGGCGCGGAATGTCCTGCTCGCCTCAGGACGCCGCACCCCGCACGAGGAAGTAGACGCCTACCGGGTTCTCGTCCAGGTCAGCCCCGCCTCGTACCTGCCGCTCTTGGCCAGGGCGCTGCAGCGTCTGAGTTACGACACCAGCCGCGGCAGGCCGCATCCGGACAGTCTCGCGCTGTGCGAGGAGGCGGTGGCCGTGGCACGGTCCATGGATACGGCCGAAACTGCCCGTGCGGAGGTTCTGTACGAGGCCCTCGACTCGTGCCAGAGAGAGCTGTACGCCGTGGGTCGACGCGCCGAAGGGCTCGCCATGCGCGCCGAGATGCTCGCCATTGGCCGCGCACAGGCCGCCGGAGCCCCCGTGGCCGGACTGAGCAAGTGGGCTGCTGGCCTCTCCGAGGAAGGCCGGTATGCCGAGGCTGCCGATGCCATGACCGAGTTGGTCGCAGCGATCCTGCCCCATGGGCCCGCCAGCGGGGGCCTCGCGTGGTCGCTCCTGGAGTGGATCGCCGCTCTCCATGACGCCGGCCGGTCCAGCGAAGCACTCGGCGCGTTTGTGGCCCTCGTCAGCATGGAAGCGGCCGAAGCAGCGAAAGACGGGGGCCCGATAGCCTGTCATCTCTACTCGCTGATCGGGTATGCACAGATGCTCGACGCCTATGGCCGAGGCGAGCAGGCGGCCCTCGTACGGCAAGAGGCACTCGCCTTGCTGACGGAGTGGGCCGATTCCGATGAGCGGAAATCCTGGAGTAGCTATGAGGCGTCGTTCTGGGCGGTGCTGATGTCCTTCTCCGGCGCCGAAGGCGAGCGGCCTGCGTCCGATGGACCGCGTCCCCCTTCGGGGGCGGCGCCCATAGACTGGTCGCCCGATGCCAAGCGGCGCTACTTCGACAGCCGTCATGTCCTCCGTGACGAGGTGGACACCCTTGCTGTGCGAGCCACCGAGGATCCGGACCAGTATCTGGCCGAACTGGTCCGGCTGCATCGGGTCCTCACCGTCCGCTCCGCCGTCTACTGGGAATACCGCACCCATCTGTTCGCGGAGCGAGTACGTTCCCTGTTCGACGAGGGAGTGGACCTTGCCCGCCAACTGCCTCAGCACGACCCGGCAGACGGAACGCGAACGCTGGCCAGGACGCTGATCGACCGATCGACCTTCTACGTCGCCGCCTGCGAGTTCAGGCCCGCGCTTGATGACTTCCGCGAAGCGCTGGGTTACCTGGGGGAGGTCAACTAACCCGAGCCGGCCACGTCTGCCCCAGGACTCGTACACACGAGCAGCTCGCGCCGGGCTGCGGCAGATCGGCCAATCCGCAAGTTCCGACAGCCCGGGTTACCAGTAGCGGGGAGGTGCGGAGAGTTCATCGGATCGTCCTTCCGGTGGGAGCGGGCAGCCCCAGCGGGCCGGCTGGAGCTGCCCTCGATTACGGCGTCCGAGGCACGTCGCGGGGGCCGGCATCGGTGGCTTCGCGGGTCCGGCGTACGTAACCGATGGCGCTGGCAACGTGGCTGTTGCCCATCAGGCTGCCGCCGTCGTCGATCCGGTCCCACGGCTCATCGGTGAGATCGGGCAGCAAGGGCGCAGATGGCGGGGGACGAAGGCGATGGTGCGCCCGCCGCCCACAGAGCGAGCCCCTGCGTTTACTGATCGGCTCTTGTCCGCGACTGATGGACAAGATCCGTGTCCGTCGACTGGAACCGGGTCGGCCTCGCCGAAGGCCCGTCAAGGGGCGCCGACAAGGCATACAACAACTGCGGAATCCGCACCTATCTGCGCGAGCACGGTATCCGACACGCGATCCTGGAGAAGCCTGACCAGTCAGCCTGCCGTCTGCGCAGAGGACCCCGCGGCGGACGGCCTCCCTGGCTCGACAAGGACCGCTACAAGAAGCGCAACACCGTCGAGCGGACGATCGCAACAAGCTGAAGCAGTTCCGAGCCGTGGCAACCCGCTACGACAAGCACGGATACGTTTCCCTCGGCACCGTCACTGCCGCAGCCCTCCTGATCTGGCGTCGCTCGTGATCAGAGGCATCTCCGACTGCCGCCCCATACCGTCCCCTGTGTACCAGGAGCTGGGCGTGGTGAGTCGAAAACGGTTTGCTACCGGGGCACATGACCGGCTTGGGTCCTTGCTCGTGACTGCTTTGAACGATCTCGTCCGCCCGGACCGCTATCCGCGCTCATCTCGCTATGACCCAGCCTGGTTGCTCGACCTCGACATGGGGCCGAACCCACTGTGGATGCCGGAAGACCTCACCCACGATCTCGACCTGCGCCCTGGTATGCGGGTTCTCGACCTCGGCTCCGGCAAGGGCGCCACGTCGGTGTTCCTGGCCCGCGAGTATGGAGTCGAGGTAGTCGCCGCCGACCTGTGGATTGCCCCCGAACAGGCGGCAGCCGTCTTCGCCCGGGCGGGTGTCGGCGACCAGGTGAAGGCCGTGCAAGCAGAGGCGCATACCTTGCCGTTCGAGGAGCCGAGCTTCGACGCGATCGTAAGCGTGGACGCCTTCGAGTACTTCGGTACGGCGGACAGTTACCTGCCCTACCTGCTGCGGTTCCTCCGACCTGGCGGACAGCTCGGCATGGCGACCCCGGCCATGACACGGGAGGTCCGCGAGCTCGGGATGATCCCGCCCCACATCAAGGAAGTGGTCGGCTGGGAAGCGATCGCCTGGCACACGGCGGAGTGGTGGCGCTTCCAGTGGGAAATCACCGAGTTGGTGAAGGTCACGTCCGCGCGACTGCTGCAAGATGCTTGGCAGGACTGGCTGCTCTGGGCCCGGGCAGGCGCTGAACACCGCCCCGACGGCCAGAGCGCGAACCAACCCGTCATCGACATGCTCACCACAGACCACGGAGAATTCCTCTCCTTCGCTCTGGTAACCGCACATAAGAACTGAGCAGACGCCACGCCAGCAGACGTTCTGTCTCTCCGATCGTGATCGGAGAGACAGAGCGCGTACGGGGGCGGGAGGGCGTGGTCAGGCTTTCCAGGTCCCGATGCGGTCCAGGCGGCGCAGTTGCTGGGTTGCGGTGGGTGCGTCCAGACCGGTGCCGCGATCGGTGAGGTGGCGGGCGATATCGGCGCGCTGCTCGGCGGGTTTGTGGTCGTCGTACTTGAACTTTGCCTGTACGCCGGTGACGTTCAGGCGCAGGCCGCGGATGCCAGGGAGCATCCGCCCGTAAGGGGCCTGGTCGGGCTCGATGGGGGCGTGGTCGCCTTCGGGCTGGAAGTGGGCCATCTGACGGCGGAGCAGGTCGGCCTTGGCGGCGGGCTCGTCGATGATCGTGGCCTGGCAGGTGAACTGGATGGTCGCGTAGTAGCTGGTGGGGACGCCGTCGGGGGGCGGGGTTTCCGGCCCCGCGCGCCAGGGGCCGGGGATGAAGGCGTAGTCGCCGGTGACGGTGAAGGTGACGTTCGGGTCGGCGTCGATCGCCTTCCAGACGGGGTTGGGGCGGGCGAGGTGGGTCAGCAGCGTGCTGCCGACGACGGTGAAGTGGGTGGGTACGACGGCGGGCGCCTGGCCAGGGAGGCCGTTGACGCTGAGGATGCCGAAGTCGTGGCCGTCGGCGATCCAGGCCTGCCATTCGGCGTCGTCGAGGGCGGCGTCCCAGGGCTGGATGAACATGGCAGGGGTCCTTCCCGGTGGGGTACGGGGTCAGGTCAGGGCGAGGAGGCTGACGGCCACCGCGGCGGTACCCAGGCCGATCAGCTGCCCGCGGTGGATCCGCTCGGCAAGGACACTGCGGGCGAGCAGGACGGTGCCGGCCGGGTAGAGGGCGGTGATCACGGCGACCACGGCCAGGTCGCCGCTGCGGGCGGCGAGCAGGAACAGCAGGTTTGCCACCGAGTCCAGCACACCGGCCGCCGCCGACATGGCGTACGCGGGCTTCTCCGATCCCAGACGCCGGCACATCAGCCCGGCCGCGGCCAGGGTGACCGCTGAGGACACGGCACGTCCGATGATCAGCGGGCCGACGCCGCTGTCGGCCGGCGCCTGGTGCAGGAAGATCAGCTGCAGAGCGATGGCGGCGCCCGCGCCGAAGGCCAGCAGCAGCGCGGTACGCGACGGACGGATGCTGCCGGAGCCGTGTCCTGCGCTGACCAGTACCACGGCCGCCAGCGCCAGCGGCAGGCCGACCAGCCCGGCCAGGCCCAGGCGCTCGCCCTGCAGCAGCCCGACCCCGACCGGCAGCATCGCCGAAATCAGCGCGGTGACCGGAGACAGGACGTTCATCGGGCCGATCGCCAGCGTGCGGTACAGCAGGGCGAAGGCGGCGGCCGACGCGACACCGGACGCAGCGCCCCAGGCGAGAGTCGCCGGGGCGAAGGAGGCGCCGAGGAACGGCCACAGGAGCAGTTCGACAGTGAGCGAAGCCGGTGCGGCGATCATCACGGTGCGCAGAACGTGGGCCTTGCGGGCGCCGAGACCGCCAAGGAAGTCGGCACATCCGTAGGTCAGGGAGCTGCACAGGGCCAGCAGCAGAGCAATCACGGGTACATCCCTTACTATCAATGGAACGACTACACCGTACAACGCACCGACCGACACGTGTCAACCAAACGACCGGCTGGTGCATTGCACTGATCCATCCCTGGAGGGGCGACGAGATGACCGAGACCGAGGCGGCCCTGCGGACGCTCGCGCACAACGTCCGCGCAGCCCGTACCCGCGCCGGGCTGTCGCTGGATGAACTCTGCCGCCGCGCCAAGGTCAGCAAGGGGGCGTTGGCCGGACTGGAGAAGGCGCAGGGCAATCCGAACTTCGCCACCCTGGTCCGTCTGGCCGACACCCTCGGCATCTCGGTATCCGCGCTCATGGAAGGGCCAACCGAAGGACGTGTCCGGGTCGTCACCGCGGATGCCGTCATGCCTTTGTGGAAGGGTGAACGCGGCAGCGAGGCCCGGCTCATGCTGACCACCTCGGGGTCAGCCCCGGTCGAAGTCTGGCGCTGGACGCTGGAGCCCGGCGAGGAATACCCGAGCCACCCCCACCAGGCCGGCGTTGTGGAGACCGTCAGCGTCACCGCCGGACAGATGGTGCTCGTCGTCGACGGCGCCGAGCATCCTGTCGAGGCCGGCCAGACCGCCGCCTTCGACGGCGACGCCGCCCACACCTACCGCGGCGCCGGCGCCGAGAGGTGCCACCTGATCATGACCGTCCACCTACCGCCCGGCCCCGCCTGAGATCTGCGGCCTTCCCGTAGTGACCCGATCGGCAACGGATCGCCGCTTCAAGCGTGCAGGGCGCAGGTCGACTGCCGAGTGCTCATCTCTCCAGGGTGCGGCTCCACGCCGGTCACAGCATGCCGGGCGGCCTCGGTCCAGCTGTGACCCTGAGCAGTTGGGTGATGTGTCGGCGGGATCTGTTGGGTGTCTGCTGATCTTGTGCCTGATGACCTGTGGGAACGTGTTGCTCCGCTGCGGCCGGTTCGTGCGCCGTGTCGGCACCGCTACCCGGGGCGGTTGCCGGCCGATGACCGTGCTGCTCTGCGGGGCGTCGTTTATGTGCTTCGCAAGAGTGTGAGCTGGCGGGAGGTACCCATGGAGCTCGTCGAGTGCAGTGGGGTGACGGCCTGGTGTCGTCTGCGGGACCGGACCGAGGCCGGAGTGTGGCCCCGCCTGCAGGAAGTCCTGCTGACAGAACTTCGTAGAGACGGACTGCTGGAGATGGACGACGCGGCGACCGATGCCTCGCACGTCAGGGCCCTCAAAGGGTGGCTCACACCGGACCTTCGCCGGTCGACCGAGCGCGCCCGGGCAGCAAGCACCACCTCATCGTCGGCAAGAACGGAACTCCGCCCGCCGTCTCTCTGACCAGCGGAAACCGCCACGACGTCACTCAGCTCATACCCCTGCTGGACGCGATGCCCCGCACTCGCGGCCTGCGCGGACGGCCACGGCACCCCACCCCGACGGCTGTTCGCCGACCGCGGCTACGACTTCGACAAGTTCCGCCGTCTCATCCGAACTCGCGGCATCACACCCAAGATCGCCCGCCGTGGTGCCCCCGCACGGTTCCGGCTTGGGCATGACTCGATGGGTCGTCGAGCGGACCTTTGCCTGGCTCCACCAGTTCACACGGCTCCGCATCCGCTACGAGATACGCGCCGACCTCCGCCTGGAACCCCTCCAACTCGCCTGCAGCATCATCTGTTTGAGACGACTCAAACCTCACTCTGAAACGATCAGTAAGGCTAGGTCGTGCTGCTCGACTTCCAGGAGATCGGCAACCCCAAGGAGCTCGACGCAAAGACACTCGAAGCTCCGCGTGCCTGGAGGGGCCGGTGCTCATGAAGAAACCCGGTCATGCCCGCAACCCGTCCACCGCCGTGTCAATCGCAGTCAGGGCCGCGCTCCGGTCGAGCCCCGCTCTCGATACGAGTGACAGGCCCTGGACGATGTAGAGCAGAAGCTGCGCCTGGGCCTCGGGGGAGGAGGCGTCCGTGACCTCTCCGGCGGCCTGTGCGCGGCGGAGGGCGTCGGCGACGATGTCGGTGAAGCGGCGGTATGAGCGGGTGACGATCTTTGTGGCTTCGCTGTCGTGGGGGACGAGTTCAGCGGTGGTGTTGCCGACCAGGCAGCCCTGCGGCACGCCCATGTCGGAGATCAATTCGTCCAGCCGCGCCGGATGGGTCAGGATCTCGCGCAGTGCCGGCAGGAGCGGGGTGGTGTCGAGCGTGGTGATCAGGTGCCGCTCGTACACCTCCCAGTAGAGCTTGACGGCGTCCAGGTAGAAGCGGCGCTTGTCGCCGAATGCGCCGTAGAGGCTGCCGCGCTCGAGGGTCAGGGCGTCAACCAGGTCCTGGATCGACGTAGCCCCGTATCCCCGGGACCAGAACAGTTCTAGTGCGCGCTCCAGCGTCCGTTCCTTGTCGAACTCGCGAGGGCGTCCGGTTCGTGTCACGTGCCAAGCCTACGACTTCTTGACTGGACGTTCAAGAAGTCGTAGCTTCCGTGGTGTTACTTCTTGAACGGATGCACAGAAGTCGGTCACTCGCTGGCCGGCGCGAAGGGCGAAGCATGGAATTTGCAGGCAAGAAGGCGCTCGTCACCGGGTCCGGCGCGATCGGCGGCCTCGGGCACGCCACGGCCAGGGTGCTGGCCGCGGGCGGAGCCGACCTGATTCTGACCGGCACCGATCCGGCGCGCGGCGCCCAGGTCGTGGAAGACCTCCGGGCGGCCGGTGGCAGGTCCGCCTCGACGGTGCGTTTCGTCGTGGCCGATGTGTCCGACCCGGCGGGCGTGCAGCAGCTGGCCGAGGATGCCGGAGCGGTCGACATCTTGGTCAACAACGCGAGCGTGATGACGTTCTCCCCGACCACCGGGCAGGACCTCGCGGGTTACGACGCCGCCTTCGCAGTCAATGTGCGTGCCCCGTTCCTGCTCACCGCCCTGCTTGCGGAGAAGATGGCTGCGGGCGGCGGCGGCAGCATCGTCAACGTCAGCTCCACCGCGGCCGGCCTCGGCATGCCGGGCATGGCCGTCTACGGCGCCACCAAGGCGGCGCTCGAATCGCTGACCCGCACCTGGGCGGCGGAGTTCGCCGAGTCGAACGTGCGGGTCAACGCAGTCTCGCCGGGTCCGATGCGCACCTCGAAGGTGGTCGCGGCGATGGGCCCGGACATGGGTGGCATGGGCCTGGCCACCGCGCTCAAGCGCACCTCCGACCCGGCCGAGGTGGCCCACGTGATCGCCTTTCTCGCCAGTGACCGGGCCAGTTATATGACCGGGGCGATCGTCGCCGCCGACGGTGGCCGCACCGCAATCTGAGGAGATACAGAACAATGGATCGTCTTGCAGGAAAGCACGCACTGATCACAGGGGGGACGAGCGGCATCGGCCTGGAAACGGCCCGCGAGTTCCTCGCCGAGGGAGCGACCGTCGCCATCACCGGCCGCTCACAGGAAAGGCTGGACGAAGCAGCCCGGCAGTTGGAGGGCCCGCTACTGACCATCGTCAGTGATGCCGGCGACGTGCCCGGCCAGGCGGCGCTCGCCGCGCGGCTCCGGAAGGAGTGGCCGAAGCTCGACATCCTGATGAGCAACGCCGCGGACGTCACCCATCTCCCGATCGAGGGATGGACCGAGGAGGCGTTCGACAGGCTTCTCGCGACCAATCTCAAGTCGCCGTTCTTCCTGATCAGAGACCTGCTGCCGCTCTTCTCGCAGCAGTCCTCGGTCATCCTCGTCGGCTCGGTCTCCGCGTACATCGGACACGAGAACGCGACGGTCTACGGCGCGGCCAAGGCGGGCCTGCTCTCCTACACGCGCGGGCTGACCCATGAGCTGAAGAACCGGGGCATCCGTGTCAACGGACTGAGCCCGGGCCCGACGATCACCAACGCGTTCGCGCCCCTCGGCCCCGAGGGTCAGGCAGCTCTCTACGAGGAACTCCGGCAGACCGTGCCTCTCCATCGCCTGGGAACCGCCACCGAGCTGGCGAAGGCGGCGGTCTATCTCGCCTCGGACGAGTCCGCCTATACCGCGGGGACCGTGCTGCGCGTTGACGGAGGCATCGGGCAGCTCGCGTACTAGCCACCGTCCTCCTGGTGGTGCGCGCGGTGGCCGGTGGAGCGACCACCGCCGGGTCATCAACGGTGTTCTCTGCCGGGTGCGGGGCGGTGTGCAGTGGCGGGATCTCCCGTGGCGGTTCGGTCAGTGGGAGACGGTCTATAAACGGCATCGTCGCTGGTCAGCCGATGGAACGTGGCAGATGCTGCTGTCCCGCATCCAGGCAGCCGAGGACGCGGCGGGCGCGATCGACTGGGAAGTGTCGGTGGACTCGACAGCGGTACGAGCCCACCAGCACGCCGTCGGCGCGAGGAAGGTGCCTCCGGCCGCCGTTTCTCAAGAGGGGGCCGCACGGGGGACGAACCAGGTCGATCCGGCACTGCTGAAACGCCGGTCCCTTGACCGGCCCGTTCTCCTCCGCGCGTTCGCGAGGTACGAGTGGATGGGCTGGCCTTTCATCGCCGTGTTCACGGGCGCGTTCGGTATCCACTCGCGGTGTGTTCCACGATCAGGTCGTGGCACTGCTGGGCATGCGGCACGTTCCACTTCGAGCCCCTCGACGGCCGGCCGGCCGCACTAGGTCCTGTGGTCCGGATCGCCAGCCGAGGAACCAGCGGGCCAACCGTCAACGAAGAGGCAGCAAGGGGGGTCGGCCCGCAGGCTTCGACAAGACGATCTGCAAGCGAAGGAACGAAGTCGAGCGGATGATCAGCGCGTTGAAGAATTCTCGGGCCGTGGCCACAAGGTTCGACAAGCGCGGCTACATCTTCCACGGCACCGTCACGGTCGCTTCGATCCGACTCTGGCTCCGCCCGTGATCTCCGCCGGATCTAGCCGCCGGTCGTGCCGTCGAGCATCTCGCGCAGGATGTCCAAGTGGCCGTTGTGGCGGGCTGTCTCCTCTGTGAGGTGGAGGAGGATCCAGCGCAGGTCGACGTGGAGGCCGTTGCGGATGGTTCCCTCGGCCCGCTTGTCCAGGTTGTTCCCGGCGACCAGTTCGCGGTAGCGGGCGCTTTGTTCGGCGTACTCGTCGAGCAACTGCGCAAGCGGGAAGTCGACGGCGATACGCATCTCGCGGTCGGGGTCCTCCTCCGTCATGGGGGCCAGGTCTTCCTCGCCGAGGAACACCACCTGGAACCAGTAGTACTCGACCCAGCGCAGGTGGTTGATCACTCCGCTCATGGTCATCAGCGGTGAGCCCGGCAGGAGCGCCCTGCGGGCGTTTTCCGCAGAGACGCCAGCGCACTTGGCGCGGGCGGTGTCACGTGTGTAGTCGAGGAACGTGCTGAGCTGGGTGCGCTCGTCCCATGCGGGCGGCGTGTCGTTGATTCTGGTCATCGCGCGAAGCGTCCCCGATCACCGCGCCCGCTGTCGAGGTATTTATCGACGGACCCCACCTGCTCCACCCAGCGCCTTCTCCAGCGGCGGTACATCGATTCAGCGCCGACAGCCGCCCGGCACGATCCGCCGGACAGGCCCTGGTCAACGTCGGGCGCTCAGTTGTGGTCGGTGCTTCGGCACTGTTCCACGAAAGCTCGTCGCGGGATCGGGTGACGCGGGGGCGGTCGGTAGAGTGCCAGGGTGCTGGCTGTCCGGTCGGCGCCTTCTTGGGGGGATGAGCGAGACGAGGAACATGCCAGAACAAGCGAGCCTGCCTGCGATAGCACCGAACGATCCCCTGGTCCCATCGGTCGAGGCGGCGCGGATGGCGGCGGTGCGCCGTTACGACATCCTCGACACCCCACCGGACGGCGCATACGACCGAGTCGCAGCGCTGGCCGCGCGGCTGTTCGAGGTGCCGGTGGCCACGGTGACGATCGTGGACGAGGACCGCATCTGGTTCAAGGCCACCCACGGGCTGGAAGGCGTCACCGAGATCGGCCGCGATCCCGGGCTGTGCGCCTCGGCAGTGCTGACCGATGACACCACCGTGATCCCTGACACGTTGCTGGATCCGGTCGCCTGCTCCAATCCACTGGTCGCCGGCCCGATGGGGGTGCGGTTCTACGCCGCCGCTCCGATCATTACCGCCGACGGGTACCGGCTGGGCACGGTCAACATCCTCGACACCCGCCCCCGCGAGATCAGCGAGGCGGATTCGGCCACGCTCGCGGACCTGGCGGCGGTGGTGCGTGACCAGCTGGAGCTGCGGCTGTCGGCGTTGCACGTGGTGCGCGCCGAGCAGGAGCGCCGCAAGGTCGAGCAGGACAAACGCCAGGCGGAGGAAGAGGCAAGGCAGCGGGCGGAGCGGGACATGGCGGCCATCGCCGCGTTCGCCTCGACCCTGCAGCGCACCCTGGTGCCTCCCGCGCTGCCCGCGGTACCGGGGCTGGAGCTGGCCTGCCACTACAAGACCGCCTCCCCGCAGGAGGTGGGCGGCGACTTCTACGACGTCTTCCCCGTCGGCGGGGGCCGGTGGGCTTTCTTCCTGGGCGATGTGTGCGGGAAAGGCGCTGAAGCCGCCTCAGTCACCTCACTGACCCGCTACACGCTGCGGGCTGCAGCCCTCGTCGACGCGGATCCCACAGCAGCGCTGAAGGCACTGAACACGGCGCTGCTGCTGGACGCGGCGGTTGGCACCCGCTTCTGCACCGCCGTCTTCGGCCTGCTGGACCCCGCCGGCGACGGCGGTTTCACCGTCACCCTGGCCACCGGCGGTCACCCGCCCGCCTACCACCTGCGCCCCACCGAGGGCGGCGGGGTGCAGGTCGAAGCGGCCCGCGCCAAGGGCGGCATGCTGGTCGGCGCGTTCGCCGAAGCCGTTTTCGCCTCACGCACCCTGCACCTGGCACCCGGCGAGGGACTGCTGCTGTACACCGACGGGCTGACCGAGGCCCGAACCTCTGATGGCCACATGCTTGCCGACACGGGCCTGACCGACTTCCTGGCCCGGCGGCCGGGACCGTTGAGCGCCGGCGTCCTGATCGACGACACCGTCGCACTGCTGGGCACACTCCCTGACACCGAACGCGACGACGTGGCCCTACTGGCCCTGTCCGTTCCCACCCCCGATGCCGCTCCCGCGGGCATCACCACCACCGCTCACAGCGCCGCCGCCCCGACCGCCGACGGCTCCGTCGGGCAGGAGAACCGACGCCCATGACCGACGCATTCCACATCGACGTCCAGTACACCGACGGCGCCCTGGCGGTGATCGCGCTGTCCGGCGAATTCGACATCACCACCGCACCCGCCGTACGGTCCCGCGCCCTGGACCTCATCGCGGCCGGACATCCTGACCTGGTAGCCGACCTGGGGGGCGTCACCTTCTGTGACTCCTCCGGGCTGGGAGCCCTCATCGGTATCTGGCGCTGCGCCACGGACGCCGACGGCTCCCTGACCCTGTCGGCCATTCCCGAACGGCTGGGCCGCCTGCTCAGCGTCACCGGGATGGACACCTTGCTGCCCGCCTACCCCAGCACCGAGGCCGCGCTCGTGGCACGCCGGGGCAACCGCTCCACCGCCTGAAAACCCCTCACGCGCACAACCGGTTTCAGGGGGGGGCGCCTGGTATGGCACAGCGTCAGCCAAGCGCGCGCCGCGACCTACGTACTGATCGCGACGCGCGCTCGGCCGCTCTGTTCAGGGCGCCACACATCGGCGCGGCGGCTTCGGCCGAGCCACCCCGCCCCCCCCCCGGAGCCACATAATCAATCCCAGAAGAACCTCCGGCGCCGACCACTGAGGCGTAGCCGACCCGGGCGCTGATCCGGGGCCGCCTTCGCCTTCTTGGCGCTCGCTCGGTGACCTGCCCGTTTCGCCTGGGCGGCCAGCTCTGCGTCCTGGTCGTGACGCCGCCGGGTTCCTGCTGCCCCTGAGGGTTTCTACGCGGCGCTGCTCGGTGCCGGATCGGCGGGGAGCTGCCAGTCGCCGCCGCGGTCCTCCCTGGAAAGGCGTGCGGTGAGTTCCGGGACGCGGAGGAAGCAGGCAAGTGCGGTGGTGGCCTGGAAGGCGTCGATCGCGCGCTGAGTCATCGGCATGCCCAAGCGCAGCACGCGCGGGTTGACTTCGCCCTGGATCTCGTCGACGAAGGGTCGGAGCGTTCTGTCGTAGTTCGCCAGGGCGGTCGGCAGGTCGCCGGGGTGGCGGTTGATCTCGCCGGCCAAGACGTGGGCGCCGGCCAGGCCGCCGGAAATGCCCATGCCGCTGTAGGGGGAGGCACAGTGCGCGGCGTCGCCGGCCAGGACCACGCGGCCCTTGGACCAGGTGTCGGTGCGCACCTGGGCGATCTCCTGGGAGTAGAAGAACGGGCTGGTCCTCATGCCCTCAATGAAGCGCTCGGTCTGCCAGCCAGCGTCGCGGAACCGGTCGGCCCAGAATGACTGCTGGCGCTCGACGGGCGCGCGGTGGATCGCGGAGGCTTCCTTGGATTCCTCCCGCATTACGAAGTACACCTGAGTCTCAGTCTGGTTGTGGCTGCGACGCATGATCTGGCGGCCTTTCGGGATCATGTAGGTGTCCCGGATGTTGCTGTCGGAGGCGATGCGGGGGACGAACCAGTAGGCCATGTGAATGCCGACGCGCCAGTACGGGTCGAAGCCCTGCGGCAGGAGCGCCCGCCGGATGCGTGATCCCTGCCCGTCCGAGCCGATCAGAAGGTCGAATTCTCCGGATGAGCTGTCGGAGAAGTGCGCGATGACCTTGTGCTGGTCCTGTTCGAAGCCTTCCACGCTCTTGCCGAAGACGTACTCGGTGTCGTTCCTCGTCGCGTCGTGGAGGATGCGCACCAGGTCGCCGCGCATGATCTCGTACTCGGAGGTGAGGGTCTGCCGGCCCTTTCCAGACGTATTGGCCATGATCGTCGCTTTGGCTTTGCCACGGGCGTCCACGAAGGCGACACCCGCCTCGTCCACGAGCGCGTCGCGAACAGCGTCGAGGAGGCCCATCCGGTAGACGGCCTCGATGCCCTGCCCCCGCAGGTCGACCTGAGCGCCGGTGGCCCGCAGTGCCGGGAAGCGTTCAGCGACGGTCACCCGGTGGCCGCCACGGGTGAGCCAGAAGGCCAGGGCCTGCCCTGCGACCCCGCCGCCGGCGACGAGGACCCGCAAGGAATGTGTTCCCGATCGCGTGATCATGACCTCAACCCGAAATCTATCAGTGAATGGTTGCTTTCCAGCGTCATCTATCAGCGATAGATTGTCAACGTGACCAAGATGAACCGCGAGACCGTCATCACCGAGGCGCTCGGCCTGCTCGACGAAGTCGGACTGGACGCCGTCAGCACGAGGCAGCTGGCGAAGCGCCTGGGCGTCGAGCAGCCGTCGCTCTACTGGTACTTCCGCACCAAGAAGGACCTCCTGGCCGCCATGGCGGAAGCGGCGATGGCGCCCCACGCGGCGCAACCGCTGCCGACGCCTGGCGACGACTGGCGTGACTGGCTCCGGGAGAACACGCGCAGCTTCAGGCACACCCTGCTGACGCGCCGTGACGGCGCACGCCTCCACGCCGGCACCACACCCACCAGCGACCTCGACCGAATCCGCCGCAAGATGGACTTCCTCATCGCCTCCGGTGTGCCCGAGCGTGACGCCCAGATGGCGATGCTGGCTGCCGGCCGCTTCACGGTCGGCAGCGTCCTGGAGGAACAGGCGGAACCGAGCCCCGGCACCACCGCGCTACCAGCCGATGTGCCGGCGATCGATCATGAGTCCGCATTCGAGGCGGGCCTGGCCCTCATCCTGGACGGCCTGGAGCAACGCACCGCACAGGGGCGCGGGGCCTCCCCGTCGGCAAACGATCGTTTGACGACAGGCAGTCGACGCGTCCAATGAACCCGTGCAAGGGACCAGCGGCTGGGCGCTCTCGGCCGACTGCTGAGCGACACAGACGCACCTATGAACCTCCGTGTTGCCGGCGGCATGCCCTCCTCTACGCGCAACCCCTAACCCGGGTCGTCCAGCTGAGAGTCGACGACGTACTGCACGACGGAGAGACCACCCTTCTGCGGCTCGGGGAGCCCACCCCCGTCCCCGCACCAGTCGCAGCTCTGCTGCTGGCATACATCGCGGACCGCGCCAACATGAACACCGCCACCAACCACGCATCTTGCTGGCTCTTCCCCGGCTGCCGGGCCGGACGGCCGGCCCGCCCCGACCACCCGTCCGCACGCCTGGGCGAGACCGGTGTCCCGGTCGCCGCCGCCATCCGGCAACAACTCCTCGGACTGCCCGCCCCCGTCGTCGCGGACGCCCTCGGCTACCACCACAAGACCAGCAGCCATCTCCTCGGAGAGAGCGGTGGGACATGGAGTCGGTACGCCGCAGGCGACCACGCAAGGTCACCAGCAGGCTGGGCTCCCCAGGGAACGGGTGCGGATTGCCGGGAGTGGTTTCGTACGTCAAGCAGCGAGTTGGTAGCGGGCCTGGTGGTTGCGCTGGTGCTCTTGCCCAGATGGTTGGTCCGGTAGCGGTCGAAGTCGCCGTGGGCGAGCAGTGCGCGGAGTTTCAGGACGGCTTCAGCGCGCCGGCGCTCCGCCCGGCCGTCGACGCGTTCGTCCGACAAATTCGCTACCCGGCGGCCGGAGCGCCGTGATACACAACCGACGTGCACGACATCTTGGAGTTCCCCGAGGTTCTGCGGTTGATCGAAGACCGCTCGGCCGCGTTCCGCGCCGCGATAGCGTCCGCCCCCGACCTTGACGTTCAGGTCCCGACCTGCCCGGACTGGACGCTGCGCGAACTGGCGCAGCACCTCGGCGACGGCCGCCGCCGCCAGGCCGCCATCGTCGCGGCGGGCCCGGGCGCTGAGCCCCCGGCGAAGACGGACCCGAAGGGCGCCCCGACCGCGCCCCGCGACCGTGAAGCCCTGGAAGCCTGGCTCGCCGAGTCGACCGAGCTCATGCTCGACGCGATGCGCGGGGCCGGCCCGGACCGCGGCTGCTGGACCTGGTGGGGCCGCTCGCAGGCCCCGGAGACCAGCGGAGCCGTGGCCCGGCACCAGATCCAGGAGATCGCCGTCCACACCTACGACGCCCAGCTCACTCAGGGGGCCGCACAGCCGCTGCCGACGGACGTCGCGGTCGAGGGCGTCGACGAGTTCCTGACGACCGTCTCGGCGACGACCGTCCCCTGGCCGTTCAAGCCGGCGACCATCGACCTGCACACGACCGAGGGCCGCTCCTGGCGCCTGACCCTCAACGCCGAGGGCGTCCGCTGCGACGACCTCGGCGCCGACG
Source organism: Streptomyces sp. NBC_01166 (assembly GCF_045039765.1). Classification (NCBI taxonomy): domain Bacteria; kingdom Bacillati; phylum Actinomycetota; class Actinomycetes; order Kitasatosporales; family Streptomycetaceae; genus Streptomyces; species Streptomyces sp. NBC_01166. The sequence goes on along the minus strand of NZ_CP108613.1, from coordinate 285,672 downwards.
CGGAGCCGGGCGACATGGCTATGCGAGGCGCAGCGAGCGAACTGGTCCTCTACTTCTACGAGCGCGTCCCGCTCGACGGCCTGGAGACCACCGGCAACACCGAGCCGATGGAGCAGCTCGCAGGCTGGGACCCGAACGCGTAAAACGCGCACTTGTGACGCATCTGTCGGTGGTGCGCGCGCTCCTGCGGGCGCCACTGGGCCCGGGGTTGCGGACATCGCGCGACTGGGGTGCAGATTGCTGGGACTGACCTCGTAGATGGACGCGATGAATGACATGCCTGCCCCGTTCCGAGCCCGACGGGTTCGCTACGAACCAGGACGTGCTGACTGGCCGCACGAACGCGAGTGGCGGCTCTGCTTTCACGAGGGGCAGACTCCCGACTTCCAGCTCGCCGCTGATCCTGTCGCCGGCGTCATCGTCGGCGAGCGGTACCCGTTGTGCTCGGACGCAGCGTCGGGGGCGGAGCCGGGCGCGGTGTCCCGGACGCCTTGACAAGGCCGGCGGTGGACGTGCGCCGCAGGCAGGAGTCGGCCGTACGGGGGTTCTTGCAGCCGGCGGCCTCGGCCACGGCGCCGCCCCTCGGCCTCGGCCTGGGTGCGGGTGAACGAGCAGTCCGGGCCGACGCAGCCCACGCTCTGCACGATCGCCACCGTCACGCTGTCCGAGCCAGGTCCTGGGGCTCCACACCATGGGCGAAGGGCATGCCCCGGGCGTAGCGGGTGATCTCGGCGGATGCGTAGTCGGCCATGCGGCCTAGCTCGCTGCACAGCGAGCCGGCGATGTGCGGGGTCAGGAGCACGTTCGGCAGCCGGAACAGCGGTGATTCGGCGGGCAGTGTCTCGGGGTCGGTGACGTCGAGGACTGCGTGGATGCGTCCGGACGTCAGGTGGGTGAGGAGCGCGTCCGTGTCGACCAGGGAGCCGCGTGCGGTGTTGATCAGTGTGGCCCCGTCGGACAGCAGGGCCAACCGCCTGGCGTCGAACATGTGGTGGGTTTCGGGTAGTTGGGGGGCATGGATGGAGATGACCTGACTGAGCCGGGTCAGTTCGTCGAGGCCGACGGGCCGCGCCCCAAGACGGGCGGCACCGGCGTCGTCCAGGTAGGGGTCGTGGACCAGGATGGTGAAATCGAACGGCCGCAGCAGTTCGATCACGCGTCGGCCGGTACGCGAGGCGCCGACGATGCCAACGACCCGCCGGTAGTTGCCGTGACCGGCGAAGTAGGGCAGCAGCGGGTACGGGGCGCGCCGATCACGGTAGGCACACGCGCTCTCCAGGATCCGCTTGCCGGTGAGGAGGATCGCGGCCAACGTGTACTCGGCGACCGGCAGCGCGTTGGCCGCCGCGGCGCTGGACACGGTGATGCCGCGCTCCCACACGGCGTCGGTCACATGGTGCTTGACGGATCCTGCGGCGTGGACGACGGCCCGTAGTTGGGGCATGGCCGCGAGCGCTTGCTCAGTCAGCGGCGGACATCCCCAGTGGGTGAGCAGCACCTCTGTCCGGCCAAGGGTAGTGGCGGCGGAGGGGTCCGCGAAGTTGGTGACCAGCAGGTCCGGATCGAGGTCGGCCACCTCGCGGAGCAGGTCGATGGCGCCCTCGTCGCGCAGGGCGTCGCGGGTCTCCCGCGACATCGCGAGGGCGGTGCGGGGACGCCGCGGACGGGGGCTGGGCGCGAGCGGGGGAAGGACCTTGGCGGCCGGCGCCGTCGTGTGCCGTGCGGTCATCGTCACTTCACCGCGCCCGCGGTGAGCCCGGAGCGCCAGAAGCGCTGGAGACAGACGAAGGCGATGATCAGGGGAAGGACCGAGACCAGCGCCCCCACGATCGTCAGCATGTAGAACTCCGGGTTCTGCTGGGAGGACTTGCTCCAGATCGCCAGGCCGAGGGTGACGGGGTAGAGCTTGTCGTTGCTCAGCATGTACAGCGGCAGGACGAAGTTGTTCCAGCTCGAGGTGAAGGTGAAGAGGAACAGGGTGACGAAGCCGGGCGCGATCATCGGCAGGCCGACCGAGCGGAAGACGCGCCACTCTCCCGCGCCATCCATCCGGGCGGCCTCGATCACCTCGTCGGGGATGTACCCCTCGGAGAAGACCCGGGCGAGGTAGACGCCGAAGGGGTTGACCAGCAGGGGGACCAGGACGGCCCAGTAGGTGTTGTCCAGGCCCGCCTTGCTGGCCAGCAGGTACTGGGGCAGCACGAGGACGGCACTCGGCACGAGGACGCCTAGCAGCACTATGCCGAATAGCTTCTCCTTGTGCGGGAAGTCGTACTTGTCGAAGGCGTAGCCGACGGCCGTGCTGACGAGGGTGGAGGCCAGGCAGCCCAGGCCGAAGTACAGGATGCTGTTGAGCAGCCAACGCCCGTAGATTCCGTCGCCGTAGGTGAACAGGTCACCGAGGTTGGCGAAGAGGTTGAAGTCGGCGAAGGTGAATCCGCCGGTGCCGACGAGATCACCGTGGTCCTTCGTGCTGGCGACGAACAACCAGGTCAGGGGCATCAGGGTGTAACAGGCGAAGAGGGCGAGAAGGCCGTTGACCACGGCCTTGGAGGTCCACGAGCGGCTCGGGCGGGCGTGGCCCCAGCCGCCTGGGCGTGGGCCGGGCGGGCGAGTTCGTATCTTGGGTCCGCTCCCCTCGCCGGCCGTGCGGGGGGAGGGCTGCCCGGTGACGGTGTGCGTGGTCATGCTGCCTTCCAGCGGTTGCCGAGCTTGGTGACTGCGTAGGACAGGAGGCCGGCCAGGAAAGCGATCAGGATCGCCGCCGCGGAGGCGAGGCCGGGCTGGTGATCGACGAACGCCGTCTTGTGCACGTACATCACGGGTGACCAGTCGCGGTTGATGGCCTCTGACTGGGTCGTGAGCATGTAGGGCTCGTTGAAGAGCTGGATGGCGCCGACGCAGGTGAACAGGAGGCTGAGGACCAGGGCTGAACGAATGTGGGGGACCTTGATCCGGAGCGCGGTACGAACCGCCCCAGCGCCGTCCATGGTGGCCGCTTCGAGTGTCTCCCGAGGGATCGCCTGGAGCGCCGCGTAGAGGATCACCATGTTATATCCGACATAATGCCAGGTCACGATGTTGACGACCGAGGGGACGGCCAGCGGCGCGGAGAAGAAGTCCACGCTGACGCCTGCGGAGCCGAGCCAGTCCATGACCGGGCTGAGGCTGGGGGAGTACAGGTAGACCCAGATGATCGCCGCGATGACGGTAGGCACCGTGTAGGGCAGGAAGAGGGCGAGCTGGAACAGCCGCTTGGCCCGTGCGACGGTCGAGTCCAGCAGTAGGGCGAGCAACAGTGCCGTGCAGGTCATGAGCGGGATGTAGATCGCCACGTAGGCGGCGACGTTCAGGAACGAGGCGCGCAGGGCCGTGTCGCCGAGTGCGTCGGCGTAGTTGCCGAGGCCGACGAAGACGCTCTCGGTGCCGCCGAAGCCGAGACCGGAGGACTCTTCCTTGAACAGGCTGGTCCAGAGCGCGTAGCCGATGGGAGCGACCATGACGAGCGTGAAGAGGACGAAGAAAGGTACGAGGTAGGCCGCGGCGGCACGCTGTCGGGCGCGTCCGGCCGAGGGGCGAACAGGGGCTGGGGCCGGAACTGTCATGAAGTTCTCCTGACCTCGGCGCCCGGGGCAGCGGGGCCGGAACAGTGGTGGATCAGGGGGCGAGACGGCCGGATGGGGCAGGCCGAGGTGGTGTGCCGCGGTGTCGACGTACCCGAGATGGCGGGGGTGGCGGCTTTCGTGGCGTGTCGACGTGCGGCGAGGGGGGGGCTTCCACGGCGCTCGCGCCACCCGGGCCCCCACCAGGTCAGGAGCTTCTACGGCACCCATCCGCGGCCACTGGCCGCCCCACCAGGTCGGGCCGGGGCGCGGCCGGTATGTCGCGGGTCCGCCGGGCACGGGGTCAGTCGACGGTCTTCAGTCCGCGGTCGTGGAGCGCCTTCAGCGCCGCCCGCTGGGCCGCCTCGAACCCGGCCTCCCAGCCGCCCTTGGCCACGGTGCTCTCGAACGCCTCGTTCACCGAACCCTGCACCGGGCCCCAGCTCCAGCCGTCACCGATGGTGTCCACCTGGTCGGCAGCGACCTGGTAGAGGTCGTTGACGAAGTAGCCGCCCGCGGCTCGGGTGAACTCCGTTGCCGCGACCTTCTGCAGGCCGGGGTCGGCGGGCAGAACGCTGCTTGGCGCCTCGGCGTCCGCGAGCCGGGCCTTCATCGCGGCCGGATCGGTGGTGAGCCACTCGATGAACTCCGCCGCGCCCTCGATGTGGTCGCTGCCCTTGGGCACGGCGAAGGAGGTGCCGCCCCAGGTTCCGGTGGCCGGTGTGCCGTCCCATGTGGGCAGCGGAGCCACGGCCCACTTCTTCCTCTGTTCCGGTGTCTGGGATATCAGGCCGGCTCCGCTCCAGGGGGCGCCGATGAACGCGGCGACTTGATTCTTCTTCTTGGCGGTGCTCTCCTCCTCGCTCCAGGCGGGGTGGTTGAGCACCAGGCCGTCGCGTACCAGACCGTCCCAGAACCCGGCGACCTTCAGGGCGGGCTCGTCGTCGATGTGCACCGTCCATGCGTCACCCTCGACGCCGAAGCCCTGCGAACCAGCCTGCCAGGCCAGTCCGTTGATGAATGGGATGTCGCCGCCCTTGGGGATGTTGAGGATGCGGGCCCCCTTGTCGGCAGCCTTGATCTTCTTCGCCGCCTTCTCGAACTCGGCCCAGGTGACCGGTACTTCGACGCCTGCCTTCTCGAACAGGTCGGTGCGGTAGTAGAGGAGTTGCGGGGTGACGTCGAAGGGGACGCCCCACGTACGGCCGCCGGGGGTGACCAGCGACTGGAGGCTCTCGGGGAACGACTTGACCAGTTTCCCGGAGTGTCCGGTCAGGTCCTCCAGGTTCCCCTGGCTGGCGAACTCAGGGAGCATCGCGTACTCCATGCCCACGACGTCAGGTGCGTTGCCGCCCTTGATCGCACTGTCGATCTTGGAGTAGCCGTCGGCGCCGGCGGTGATTTCGGTGTACTCGACCTTGATGTCCTCGTGGGTGGCGTTGAACTCTTCGACGACCTCTTTGGTGCCGACCATCCAGGACCACATGGTGAGGGTGACCGGCTTGCCGTCCGTAGCCCCGGACGTACCGCCGCCCCCGCCGCAGGCGGTGGCGAGGAGGGCCAGACAGCCCAGGGAGGCTGTGAGAGCGAGGCGGGGCATGCGGTGGGCGGGCTTCATCTGCACTGGCTCCTCGATGAGCAAGGCGCCTCAGCGACCGGAGGCGATTCCGTTCATCTTTTGCGCAGAACGATCGTCCGTCAAGAGTAAATGACCAACTCGATCAAAACAATCAACTGTTGGGTATCCGAGATCACCGGGGTGGAGCGCAGGACGCCCGCACCATGAGCCGGGGTACCAGAGAGACGTGCCGACTCGGCGCCGCCGCACCGGGCCCAGCTCCGAGCCGGGCGAACATCATCTCGACGGCGCTCTCCCCCACTGCCTGCCGCGGCGGAGCCACGGCGGTCAGCGGCACATCGGCCAGCGCCGCCATTTCGTCCTCGTACGCCACCAGCGACACGTCGCCAGGGAGGGAGAGGCCTCGTTCGCGTAGCCGTTGCACCACCCCGATCGCGGTCTGATCGTTGTGGACGATCGCGGCGGTGACCCCGCCCTCCGCCACCGACCGGTACAGCGTCCGGGCCGCCGCCTCCAGGCCGGCCGGGTCCTCCGGGTCGACGTCCACGAGCGGCGGCACCGAGAGTCCACGCGCCGCCATGGCGGCCTCATATCCCTCCCGGACCTGCGGTGACGTCGGGTTGTCCTGGGCGAGTAGGGAGATTCGCTCGTGCCCCAGCCCTGCGAGGTGGTGGACGGCGGCGGCGGCCCCGAGTGCATGGTCGGAGCGTGCGCTGTCCAGTCCGGCCAGCCGGCCCCCGAGAGGGACGCGCCGGTCCACCAGAACGGCCGGGACTCGGAGCGCCAGCAGCTGTTGCTCCTGCTCGGGGCTGGGTACCCCGCGTTCCCAACTGGGCTGGATCAGCAGGCCGTCGACGCCGCCGTCGAGCATCCGTCCGATCTGTGCGGTGTCCTCCTCGGACCGCCAGTGGGCAATGCCGAGCACCAGCCGGCCGCCGCGCGCCGCGACGGCGTCCTGAGCGCCCTTGACCAGCTCCGCGAAGTAGTGCTCCATGCTGGGCACGACCATTCCCAGGACCACTCCGGTGGGCGCTGATCGCACAGGGGCGTCCACGTCGGCGTCGGCGGCGGCCGGGCCGGATCCGGGCGGCTCGGGGCACGTGACCGAGCCGTGCAGCCGCATCAACCGCCCCTGTTCGGCCAGCGTCTCGACATCGCGCCGCACGGTGACGGCCGAGACTCCCAGTTCCTCCGCCAGATCCGTTACCCGCAGTTCGCCTCGCCTGCGCACGATCTCCAACACCCGTTCGTGGCGCTGATTGACATGCGACCGCATCTGTCGTCCTCCTGATGATCCCCCGATTGGTGCAAGTTCCACCGTACTCCAATGATCGATTCTTATGAGTCTTACGTATTGAGCATCTTGTGCGTACCGTGCTAGAAACCCACCACCGCACTCGCCCTCCTCCTTCTTGCGTTCCTCCTCCGTCTTTCTCCCTCCGTCCTGTCCCAGGAGACGCCATGCCCACACCTTGGTCCCGCCGCGGATTCGTCAAGGCGACGGGAGGTGCCGCCGCCGCACTGGGTCTCCCCGCAACCGCCTCGGTGACGGTCCTGACCACCTCCGAGCCCGCCCAAGCCGCGTCGGCCGCGTCCGCCGAGTTCGAAAGGCTCAGAGCCACCTGGCGCGGCCTGATACTCGGCTCCGGTTTCAGCCCGACCGCGGAGCCGTTCGCCTCCAAGCTCGCCCGGCTGGGCACCGACGCCGCCGCCTGGCGGGCCACCATGCTGCCCGCGCCGGGCTCCCTGTGGCCGGGCATGGTGTGGCTGGACCCGGATCCCGACACGGACACCGCGTCGTACACCTACTCCGCGCAGATCCAGCTCACCTTCCAGCGGCTGCGTTCCATGGCAGAGGCGTATGCCCAGCCCGGCACGGGTCTGACCGGAGACGATGCCTTCGCTCGAGATGTCGTGACCGGCATCCGGCACGTGGTCACCGACGTCTACCACGCGGGCCGGGTCCGCTATGGCAACTGGTACAACTGGCAGATCGGCGGGCCCCACGCGCTGCTGGACGCGTCGACCCTCCTGTACGACCACCTGGACGCCGAGCTGATCGCCACGATCACGGAAGCCGTCCGCGCGTTCGTGCCCGACAGTGCGGTGGCCTCGTACACGGGCACCTCCACCGGCGCCAACCGCGTCGACCTGTGCCGGACGATCGCGCTCAGCGGCCTGGTCGGCGAGGACGCGGACCGGCTCGCCCTCGCGTCCGGGGCGCTGTCCCCGGTCTTCCCCTACGTGACGTCCGGGGATGGCCTCTACCGTGATGGCTCCTTCGTCCAGCACACGTGGGTGCCCTACGCCGGGTCGTACGGCGCGGATCTGTTCACCGGCCTCAGCCTGCTGTGCGCGCTGCTCGCCGGCTCCCCGTGGGAGATCACCGATCCGGCCCGGGAGAACTACTTCGACGCCGTCGAACGGGCCTGGGCCCCCTTCATCTACAACGGCCTGTGCATGGACGCCGTCTCCGGACGCGCCGTCTCACGGGGCCTGCCGCCCGGCGATCCCGGCGGCGCCAACGACGACCATCTGCGCGGCCACTCGATCATCGCCTCGATCGTCGCCCTGGGACGTGCCGCGAGCCCCGAGCAGAACGCGCGCTGGCGCGCCCTGGCCAAGGGATGGATCCAGCGGGCGCACTTCAGCCCTCCGCACACCAACCCCATGCTCGGCATCTACAAGCTCGCCCAGCTCCAGAGCGTCGTGGACGACACCTCGGTCAAGCCCTTGCCCGAGCCGGTCGCACACCGGCTCTTCCCGGCCCAGGACCGGGCGGTACACCGCCGCCGGGGGTGGGCCGCCTGCCTGTCCATGGCCTCCGACCGAATCGCGCACTACGAGTGGGGCAACGGGGAGAACCTGCGCGGCTACCACACCGGGGCCGGCTGGCTGTCCTGGTGGGGGGACGACTTCGCCAACGAGCAGTACTCGCAGACCTTCTGGGCCACCGTGGACCCCAACCGGCTGCCCGGCATCACCGCTTCCAGGAAGAAGCTCGCCGACGGCCAGGGCGGCCAGTGGGGCGCCGAACGCCCGGCGGTGGCATGGGTCGGAGGCACGACCGACGGCACGTACGCCGCGGTGGGCCAGCATCTCAAGGGGCTGGCCTCGACGCTGGAGGCACACAAATCCTGGTTCTTCCTGGACGAGGGCATCGTCTGTCTGGGCGCGGGCGTCACCGCCACGGACGGCGAGGCGGTCGACACCGTCATCGACAACCGCCGCCTCGGCCCCACCGGCACCCACGCCCTGACCGTGGACCGCCACCGCAAGCCCGGCACCCCGGGCTGGACCGAGACGCTGAGCGACCCGGGCTGGGCGCATATCACCGGCCATGGAGGCTACGTCTTTCCAGCGGGCGGCCGCATCACGGCGCTGCGGGAGGAGCGCACCGGCCGGTGGAGCGACATCAGAACCGGTTCGTCCACGGCCCCCCTCACCGACCGCTACCTCACCCTGTACGTCGACCACGGCATCGACCCGGTCGACGGCGCCTACGCCTACGTCCTGCTGCCCGGAGCCAGTGCGGCCCGCACCGCGGCCCATGCCGCGGGCGCGCGAGGACTGCTCAGAACACTCGTCAACACGCCCCGGGCCCAGGGCGTGCACGTCCCCTCCCTCGGCGTCACCGCTGTCAACTTCTGGGCGCCGGGGACGGTGGGCGACCTCACCGTGAGCGGCCCCTGCGCGGTGCTGATCCGGCACCGGAACGACGGCACCGCGGTCGTCTGTGTCTCCGACCCGACCCGCACCCTCACCACGCTCACCCTGACGTGGCGGCACCGGGTCACCGCAGTCGTCTCCCATCCCGCCACGGTCGAACAGGCCGTACCCGGACGGAAGCTGACCGTCACATTTGGAGATCTCACCGCCGAGGCAGGCGCCACCCAGAAGATCACGGTGAGGACAGCATGAGGGCGACGGTACGACGTTCCACCGCCGTGGCGGCGGCGCTGGCCTGCCTCTTGGTCTCCGCCACCTCGGCGCGCGCGGCAACCGTCTGGGACGGTGACGCGGCAGGGGGCACCGGCGTTTTCGGCAGCGTGGAGTGCGCCGAGCCCGGCAGCCTGGTCACCGCCGCCAACCAGGACGGTCACGGGACCATCTTCCGGTTCACCAAGCCCGGCGGTCTCATCCGCTGCGAATCCCGGGGCCTCTCGGTGGGCGGCGCCCGGTACGCCTTCGCGCTCGGCTCCACCTACTGGCTGGGCTGGGAGTCCCAGCTGTCCACCGTCAGCGGGGACTTCGTGGTGTGGCAGTGGAAGTCGTATCCCAACGCGGCACAGAACTACCCCCTGATCATGACCGTCAAGGACGGTGCAGTGCGCCTCTTCCACGTCAGTACGGACGCCACGTGGCACCTGATCTGGTCGGCGCCGGTCTCAGCCGGGGCATGGAGCCGGTTCGCTCTCGGTATCCACACCTCCGCCTCGGCCGAGTCGGGCTGGGTAGAGCTGTCCTTCAACGGGACCCGGCAGACCTTCACCAGCGGAGGCTCCCGCTACGCGGCACGCACCTGGGACAGCGCCAACGAACCCAAATGGGGCGTCTACGACCGGGACACCCCGCAGAGCGATGTCGTGAACCGACTGGACCGGCTGCGCGTGGGCACCACCTACGCGGACGTCGGCTGACCTGCCGTGCACAACGAGAGAGACAGAGGTGACCGTCGATGACCGAACGACCGGCGGACGGCGTTTTCACCGTGACCGACAGCGGATTCTCCCTGGACGGTCGGCCGGTACGGCTGTTGTCGGGCGCCCTGCACTACTTCCGGGTGCACGAGGACCAGTGGGCGCACCGGCTGGAAATGCTGCGAGCGATGGGCCTCAACTGCGTCGAAACGTATGTGCCGTGGAACCTGCACGAGCCGTTTCCCGGACAGTACCGGGACGCGGAGGCGCTGGGCAGGTTCCTGGACGCAGTACACGCGGCGGGCCTGTGGGCCGTCGTCCGGCCCGGTCCCTACATCTGCGCCGAATGGGAGAACGGCGGGCTGCCACAGTGGCTCACCGGCACCGTGGCAGGGCAGGTCCGCACCAGGAACCGGGCGTACATGGAGCCGGTGCGCCGCTGGTTCGGCCGCCTGCTGCCCCAGGTCGTGGAGCGCCAGGTCCACCACGGCGGGCCGGTGGTCATGGTGCAGGTCGAGAACGAGTACGGCAGTTACGGCTCCGACCAGGAGTACCTGCAAGAGCTGGCCACGGTCCTGCGGGACGGCGGGGTGACGGTGCCACTGTTCACCTCCGACGGGTCCGAGGACCACATGCTTACCGGCGGTTCGCTGCCCGGTGTCCTGGCCACCGTGAACTTCGGCTCGGACGCAGCCGGGGCCTTCCGCACGCTGCGCCGGCACCGGCCCACCGGGCCGCTGATGTGCATGGAGTTCTGGTGCGGCTGGTTCGCCCACTGGGGCGCCGGTGAGCCCGAGCCGCGCGAAGCCCGGGACGCGGCGGCGGTACTGCGCGAGATTCTGGAGTGCGGGGCGTCGGTGAACATCTACATGGCACACGGCGGGACGAGCTTCGGCGGCTGGGCGGGCGCCAACCGCGCGGGCGACCTGCACGACGGCGCCTTGCAGCCGACGGTGACCTCCTACGACTACGGTGCCCCCGTCGATGAACGGGGCAGGCCCACGGAGCTGTTCCGGCGCTTCCGGGAGGTGCTGGCCGACTTCGCTGACATCCCTCCGCCTCCGGTGCCGGCCGCCTGGCCGGTCCTCACGGCACCGGCCACAGCCGTGCTCGATGCGTGGACGCCGCTGGACGAGGTGATGGACACGCTCGGTGGAACGGAGGGTGTCTTTGGCATGGCGCCGGCTTTCGAGGAGCTCGATGTCGACCGGGGCCTGGTGCGCTACCGGGTCCGCGTTCCCGGGCCGCGGCCGCCACTGCCGCTGTCCCTGCCCGGCGTGCGGGACCTGGTCCGGCTCTCCGTGGACGGCGTCGACACCCCGATCGGCACGGCGGTCGCCGGCCCTGCCGAGTTGGAACTATGGGTGGAGTCCCTGGGGCGCGTCAACTACGGGCCCCGCCTGGGCGAGACCAAGGGACTGACTGGCGGGATCCTGCACGAGCGGCAGTACGTGCACGGTGTGAGCGCACGCGGCCTGCGGCTGGACGCGTTCGACGACGGGAAGGCGGTCGCCGGGCTGCCGTCCCGCCTGCCGGAGGGGGGTGAGCCGGGCCTCTACCGGGGCAGCGTCGACGTATCGGGCCCCGGGGACGCGATGCTGGAACTTCCGGACTGGGGGAGGGGCTTCGTCTGGATCAACGGCTTCTGCCTCGGGCGGTACTGGTCTGCGGGCCCTCAGTCTGCCCTGTACGTTCCCGGTCCCGTACTCCGTCCCGGGGATAACGAGGTGTGGGTGCTGGAGACGGAGCGAACCGGTGGCACCCGGGTGCGGCTGGAATGAGCCCGTTCCCTTCTTCGGCGGCCACCACGAAGCTGACAGGATCCAATCCGCCGCCGCATTCGCACCGCGGCCAGAGCCTACTCAAGCCACGCGGCTTCGTGTCCGGCGCTTCACGTGCGAAGACATGTCCTGCGGACGGCGGACGTTCGTCGAGCAGGTTGAGGTCCTTAATCTGGCGGCACGGTCGGCGAATGCGTCGGTGCTGGCCGAGGTCGGCCTCGCCCTGGCCGGTCGCGCCGGTGCCAGGCTGGCCGATGGCTTCGGAGCAAAGGTCAGCCGGAACACGGTCCTGCGGTTGGTCGCTGCTCTTCCGGAGCCCCAGCCGCATGTCCCGCGTGTGGTTGGCGTCGACGAGTACGCGATGCGCAAAGGCTGTGTCTACGGGACCGCGCTGGTCGACGTCGAGGATCACCCGGGGATCGAGGTCGTCTGCCGCGACCGGCCCCGTACTTCGCCGAGGGTGCCAGGATCGGGGCACCCACCCCGGTCCAGGTCGCCGACCGATTCCAATTCTGGCGCAACTTCGGCGAAGCGGCCGAGAGGCGCGTCTCGCACAACCGCGCGTGCCTAAGGTGCGACCTTCGCCGAGTCGACGTCGGAGAAGGCTCCGGCTCCGGAACTGGCCGAGAGTGGGTCGCCATGGCCCACCGGACACCGATTCGCCGACCGCACCCGCGCCAAGCACGCCACCGTCCACGCGCTGCTGGCCGCCGGCCACAGCAGATGCTCGATTCAGCGACAGCTCGGCATGACCTACCGCACCGTCCAACGGCTGGCCGACGCCGCAAGGCCGGAAGACCTGTTCCAGGGACGGTGGCAGAACCGCAGGACCAAGCTCGACGACTTCAAGCCCTACCTGCACGGGCGACGGGCCGACGGCTGCACGAACGCTTGGACCCTCTGGGAAGACATCAAGACTCACGGTTACACCGGCGGCTACGGAGCCGTCCGTGCCCATCTCCAGCCGTTCCGCAGATCCCTGACCGCACCTGCGGCCCGTCCGCCGTCCCCACGCACGGTCGCCGGCTGGAGCCTGACTCACCCCGAGACCCTGCCGGAGAGCGAGCGTCCGAACCTCAAATCCGTTCTCGTGGGCTGCTCTGAACTAATGCCCTCACCGGGCACGTCCGCGCTTTCGGGAAGATGCTCACCCAACTCCAGGGTGACCAGCTTCCTCAATGGATCAAGGCGGTCCGCGCCGACGGCCTGCCCAGTTTCCCCGCCTTTGTCAATGGCCTCGAAGGGGATCTCGCCGCTGTCACCGCCGGCCTGACGCTGCCCTGGAGCTCCGGCATCGTCGACCGGATCAAAATGGTCAAGCGCCAGATGTAACGGCCGGGCCGGTCTCTTGCGGAAACGAGTCCTGACTGGAAACCGGGCTGCTGAGCTGAACCGACACCACCGTGCCGCCGGAGGCCGTACGGTCTGCGGACGTCTAGGCACTGTCCGGCGGTCATAGTCGTACTGTCCCGTTCACCGTGATCCCAGCGTTGCCGGGGAGCACGAGGTGGAGGGTGATCGGTGGAGCGTGGCGCGGGCTACGGTCCGTCGCATGAGCGCCTCTCCATGCGAACGCGCCCGGCCGCACCGTGAAGGGTGCAGCCGGGCGCGGTGCCGAGCGTCAGTGGTAGGCGTGGACGACGGCGTGGCCCTTGCCGCGGCCGATCATCCACTTGTTGACCGGCATCGTGATCACGAAAGCCACGGCGAAGCCGCCCAGCAGCGCCGTCCAGAACAGCGCGTCCGACAGTTGGGCGTCCATCGCCCCGGGCGTCAGGGCAATGATGCCGTTGTCGACGAGCTCCATCACCGCGATCGATACGGTGTCCGCGGCCAGCGCGACTTTGACCGCGCTCTTCCAGTCCAGGCCGGCCCGCCGGACCGCGAAGAGGGTGAAGGAGTATCCGAAGATGAATGCCAGGGCGATCGCCAGGATCATCGTCTGGATGTTGCCCCACATCAGGGCGGTACCGATGGCCATGCCGAGGATCTCGCCGATGGCGCAGCCGGTCAGGCAGTGCAGCGTCGCCTTCGCCGCAGTCCCCCAGGACGCGCCTCCGAGCCCGTGGCCGCTGTGCGCCTGGTGCTCGGCGTGGTCGTGAGCGGTACCGGTGTGGTGTGCGCTGTGGTCCATGACCGTCAACCCCAATCCCGTCCAGTGTGACCCGCGCCCCGCGAACTCACAGGATAACGATATACCCCCCCGGGGTATTCCGAGCAGGGGGAGGGTGAGCCCGGCAAAGGGCAAGGGGGGTGCCGGCCACACCGCCCGGCCCGGCACCCCCCTTGCCGGGTGGGTCAGCGCTTGCCGAGCAGGCTGTTCATCGTGGCGATCTCGGCGGTCTGCGAGGTCAGGCTGTCCATCTCCTCGGGCTTCGCCTCGCCGCCCGAGCCATGCAGGGAGTGGTCCATGGTGCCCTCGGCGGGAATCTGCTCACCCCAGGAGGTCAGCCAGCCCGACAGGGTCTTGATGTCCGGGTCTTGGGCCTCCTTGATCTCGTCGGCGAGCTTCTTGACCTCGGCGGATTCGGCCTTGTCAGGCGCGAGGTCGGCCATCTTCGCGGCCTGACGGTGGTCGGGGATCATCCCTTTGGCGAACGCGACGTCGGCGGAGTTTGTGCTGGCCCTGGGAGGCCGGAGCGGACGAGGACGCCGAGGGCGACGAGCCGTGACCGTCGTGCCCGCCGGAGGCGTCGTCGCCCCGCCGCCAGGTCACCACCGGCGGATGATCCGCAGCAACCGTCTGCCCTCGGCGTGGTCAATATCCCGGACCCGCACCCGTTCAGCCACGTGATCATTCTGTCTGTCCTGAGGTGCCGCCCGGTGCAGCCACCGGGCGGCACCTCAGGACGGGGTAAACGTTGCCTGAGGTGACACTAGGTGCTGCGCACCGCAAGACATCACTGTCAGTCCTCACAGGAAACCTGTCATGGCGGAGGTAGACATCTGGTCGTTGCTGGGTCTAGTGTCTTGTTCGTAGCCAAGAGGTCGAGCAGGCCCGGCAGGGATGAACTGCCGGGAAGCAGTACATGTAAGTGCAGGTCGGTGCGGTGGCGGAGTTCCGAAGCCAGGGTTGTTGGAGGTAGGCGACGGGGCTGGCCCCGGACTGGGTGGCCCGTAGTGAATCAGGGGCCACCGCGAGCGGTACCGCAGTACGCAAGTGCAGTCCGCAGTATCAGTGGTTCCTCGGTAAAAGGCGTCAGGCTGCGGCGCGCGTGCCGGGAGGTTCGGCAGTGGGGTTCCAAGCCAGAGCGGATGCAGGACGGGCGACGGGGCTGGCTGTCGAAGTGGCGCTGTGAGAGGCCACCGGAGGTACGGAAGTAGTTTGTCCAGAGGGAAAGAACGGAGGAGTTGAGCGCCATCAGGATCGCCCGGGCGGAAATATTGGGCCCGGGTACCGCAGGACATCGATAGTGAGGTGGTCTCCGGTCAAGCAATCGCGATCCCCGCAACCCGCGGATCTCTTCCCGGCGGGTGTGCGGAAACACAGAGCCGGCGGAGAAGAATACAGCCGGCTGATGGTGTAGCAGTTCCTTCGGGGCCCTGGTGCTATTGGCACCAGGGCCCCTCCGACGCGTGTTCCACAGGAAGGTACAGATGACAGCAGACGACTCGTTCGGCCGTCTCGATGACGACGACTACCCCGCCTACACCATGGGCCGGGCCGCTGAGATGCTCAACACCACACAGGGGTTTCTCCGCGCCATCGGCGAAGCCCGTCTCATCACACCGCTGCGTTCCCCAGGCGGCCACCGCCGCTACTCCCGCTACCAACTGCGCATTGCTGCCCGCGCCCGCGAACTCGTCGATGCCGGTACTCCTATCGAGGCGGCCTGCCGCATCGTCATCCTTGAGGACCAGCTCCAAGAAGCCCAGCGCATCAACGCCGAACACCACCGAGACACCAAGCCGACCAGCACGCCACCCGCGGCCTGAAGCTCTGCGCGCCCGCCGGGGCACCGGCGGGCCTCGCGCGTACCGGCCGGGGATCAAACCGCGCACAGCCGCGCTCGCACTGCTGATCAGGACCACGGTCCTTGATGAGGCTGCCCGCCGCACACCGGGCGCGGACGGAGCGCGTTCGGCGAACTGGAAGACGCACCGCACCCTGACGGCAGCGCGGGAACTGTATCGAGATCAACCCCATGGACCAGTCCCGGGTAGAGGGCAAGCAAGGACCAGAGGGACCTGTCGGCCGACGACGGCGGTGCGGACGGGGGCCGTGCCAGTCGAGGCGCAGCACGGTGGCGTCGTCGGCCAGGTGGCCGGCGCCCGCGTCGGTGACCGCCGCTGCCTGGACGCGCACGACCTCGCGGGGATGTTCGTCTGTGGCATGGACTTCGACTACCTCCACTCCGCGGGCGACGACCACTCCCGACCTGCGCAGCCTTTCCTGACCCGTGCCGCCGCGATCTTCGCCGACCTGGGCATCACCCGGATCGAGCGCGTTCTGACGGACAATGCGTGGGCCTACCGCAAGGGGCTGGTCCGGAAGCACAAGCCCTGGTCTACATCGGCGCGACCGGCAAACTCAAAGTCGAACGCATCAACCGCACCTTCGCCGACGAATGGGCCTACCTCCAGCCCTACACCTCCAACGACGAGCGGACAGCAGCCCTGGCAGACTTCCTCTACACCTACAACCGCCACCGCTGCCACACCGCGCTCGGAGGCCAACCCCCGATCAGCCGCGTGAACAACGCTGCGGGTCGATACACCTAGAGCCTGTCTCTTTGACCGGTGAGTGCCTCGTAGGGCGGGCTGGTTAGTCTGCTGCGATGACGGATAGCGAGCTGGTCGTTGACCTGCGTGGTCGACTGATCGAGACACTCAACGACTTCTGGGACGCGGTGAGTGCGCCATGCAGGCTGCCAGAGTGGTTCGGCCGGAATCTGGACGCGTGGTCGGACACGATCGAGACCCGGGGCATCTCTGAGGTGATCGACAGCTACGACATTCTGATCGTGCATGTCGACCGGCGGGGTCTCTTCGGCGGGAACCTGCGGGAGGCCGAAGTTCTGGCCAGCATCTTTGACGGAGATCAGAACCGGCTCATCGTGCACGGGTAGGCCTGACGAATCCTTCGGGCGCCTTGCTCAGCGCCGGGTCCAGATGAGAATGGCAGCAAGGTGGAGTGCGGCCTGGTAGGCGATGGCGAGCTTGTCCGTCCGCATTGCGAGGCCGCGCCACTGCTTGAGTCGGGCGATGCATCGCTAGACGGTATTGCGCTCCTTGTATGCCTCGACGTTGAAGGCGGGGGACCGGCCTACAGCGCGGCCTCGCCGCAGGCGGTGGCCGACCTGGTCGGCGGGCTGCGGGATGACCGCACGGATGCCGCGTCGACGGAGGTGCCCATGGATCGCGCGGGAGGAGTAGGCGCGATCCGCAAGGACGCCCGCAGGGCGGGTTCTTGGTCTGCCGAGTTGCTTCGCGGGATTCGGATTCCCGCCATGACCGCCTCGAAGGCCGGCGCGTAGCCAGCCTGGCCTGCCGTGAGGTGAATGAACAGAGGCCGCGCCCGGCTGTCGCTGGCCAAGTGGACCTTCGTGCTCAAACCGCCACGAGAGCGTCCAAGCGCGTGGTCCTCGGGCTCGGGCTGGTCGGGAGCCCTTTTTTCCTGGCTCCGGCCGAACGCTGGTGGGCGCGGCAGATGGTGGAGTCCACCGAGACCGTCCAGCCCACGTCGCCATCGGCATCCGCCACAGCGAGGATCGCCGCGAGGACTCGTTCCCATGTGCCGTCCACGGCCCACCTGATCAGGCATTTGTGCGCGGTCTGAAAGGACCCGAGTTCCTCCGGAAGGTCACGCCACGGCGAGCAGGTGCGGTACTTCCACGCGATGGCTTCCAGGGCTCGGCGGTGGTCGGCCCACCTTCGTCCACGGACCGGATCGGCCGGCATCAGCGGCTCGATCCGGTCCCACATCGCATCGGTGATCGCTAACCGGACAGGCATATCCGATCAACCGATCAACCCACCAAGGAGACACGCTCTAGGCAATCCAGCTGTCACAGACTGCGAACTCGCGATCTTGTTGTCACCCTCCTGTGCCACAGCGATCACCCAAATAGCGGGAACCGATCAGCGTCGGTGCCAAGTCGGTGTTTCTCAGCCGCGGTCAGCGGCAGCCGCCCGGTCGCAGCCAGCGCGTAGTGCTCATCGCTCCAGTGCACGGGCACCGGGCGACCAAGCAGGCCGTCTAGAGTGACCCGCACGCACCCCAGCCCGACGGCTTCCGGGCGCGATACAACTGCCGGAAGATGAGCAACAAGGTCAAGATGATGAATCGTGGCCTCCACGGCGAGGGTCTTCATCAGGTCGCCGACGGTGAGTACATGCCCCTGCGTACTGACGAACTGCTGGGAATCGCTGCGCTCAGCCGCGGTGACGGCCGCTGCCGCAGTTGCCAGATACAGCTCTCGCAACTGCTCAAAGTCCAGGAACATGCTGGCGCCCACCCGGATGTACCGCCGCTCGTTCGCGGCATCTGCTGCGCCCGGCCGCCAGTCCGCCCAGTAGGTGACCCCATCTCTGTCCGCAGGCCCGTCAGCAGGCGTGTGCAGAGCCACCAACCCCCTTTGCGCGTCGGCCACGCAGTGGAAGACAAGATCTCTCACGGCCCACCCCGCGCATCCACTTGGCAGCCAGGACTCCTCCTCACTGAG
Organism: Streptomyces sp. NBC_01166; assembly: GCF_045039765.1. NCBI lineage: Bacteria > Bacillati > Actinomycetota > Actinomycetes > Kitasatosporales > Streptomycetaceae > Streptomyces > Streptomyces sp. NBC_01166. The sequence continues at coordinate 267,405 of NZ_CP108613.1, read as the reverse complement.
TGAGGTCACCACACCCGCAAAGGCCCTGTAGGCGCCCTTCAGAGCGCTGAGCGCCCCATGCCCCGTCTCGCCTGTGAACATGTCTCTCCCCGTACATGGCCGAACCTCGAGACGGTCCGACGTTCCCGCAGTAGCTCACCACTGATCGTAGGCAGCTCTGTTTTGCCCGATCCTCGTTCGGCGGATCTGGTCGCTACAAGCCTCGACGCGAGCAGTCTGCTGCAGGTCGCGCTGCGACAGCAGCTCGTTCACGCCGCCCACAAAAACGAGCGCCAAGAGTAGACGCCGCTCGGCCAAGCTCTCGAAACCATGCAGCCGCCCCGATGTCGACGACGACCTCGTACGAGCCCAGCAGGAATGGCACGACACCTACCGTGCCCTCGGCCTCCCCGCGCCGTGCTACCGAGCTGCGCCGCCGCCTGCTCGCCCTGTCCGTCCGGATCCACTGGCACCCCTTCTGGTCCACCTCGCCCGGTCGCACGCCTGCGGCCTGGGTGGAGCTGCGGCAGCGGATGCACAGCATGACGTCCTGAGTGCGCCGAACGCGGACCGCGTTCGGCGCACTCAGGACGTCATGCCCGGTGGTCACGACCAGGGGAGCACGAGGGTTCCCCAGGCGACGAGGGGGCCGACCGCGACGATACCGCCGGTGTAGCTGATGACCTGGCGGTAGAAGCGTCGGGTGTCCACTCCTCGGGCGTTGCCGAGTACGAGCGCGCCGTTGGTGGAGAACGGAGAGGTGTCGACGATCGTGGTGGACACCGCCAGGGCCGCGATCAGACCGGCGGCGTTGAGGTGGCTGGAGAGCAGCAGCGGCACTGCGAGGGGGATGATCGCAGTGAGGATCGCCGTTGAGGAGGCGAACGCCGAGGTGATGGCTACGGTGAAACAGAGCACCAGGGCGACGCCCAGCGGGGAGCCGAGGTCTGCGGCGTGTTCGGAGATGTCCTTGATGATGCCGGCCTTTTCCAGCATGGCGATGTAGGTCATCATGCCCGCCACCAGCAGCAGGGTGGACCAGCTGATGCCGTCCACGGCCTTCTCCTGCCGCTTCATGTCCAGCAGCGCCAGCAGTGCCCCGGCAAGCAGTGCCAGGAAGCCGATCTCCAGATGGAAACCGAGCGCGCCGATGACCAGCGCGAGCAGACAGGCGAGCGTGAGCCATTGGCGCCAGTCGAGCCTTCCGGCCTCGGCGTGCTCCTCGTCGTTGGCCTCCTCGTGCGCATTCTCCGCGAGTGGCGCGGGACGCTTGGCGAGGAGTACGTACGTGATGACCGACAGCAGCAGGTTGATCGCGAAGCTGGCGCTGAACAGGGCCACGGGTGAGACGTGCAGCTCGGTGTCGTCGACCAGGCCCAGTACGAGTGCGCCGGACACCGCGAGGGGGGAGAACGCGCCCGCGTGCCCCCCGCTGATCACCATCATGCCGGCCACAAGCGGGTTGATCTTGTACCGGTAGGCGAAGTTCATCGCGATCGGCACGAGGAGCGCTACGGCGGCAGGGGTGAAGGTGCCGAAGGCCGTGAGCGTCGCGGCGACCAGGAACAGCACCCAGGGGATGAGCGCCACCTTGCCGCGTACCAGCCGCACCCCGGCCCCGACGAGCCAGTCGATGGTGCCGTTGCGGCGCGCGACGGAGAACAGATAGGTGACACCGACGATCGTCACGAAGAGTTCGACCGGAAAGCCCTCGAAGATCTCGTCCTCGGTGAGGCCCAGTGAGGCGGTGCCGACGGCAAAGGTGGCGACGAAGGCGAGGATGCCGAGGTTGATCGGCAAGATGGTGCCGACCACGAACATCACCAGCAGCGCGCCTATGGAGATCAATTCAGCAGACATCATTGTCCTTGGTGCGGTGGGGGCAGGGCAGCGCGCGCCCCGAGGCGCGCGAGACTAACCCGGGGGACACGGGCGCGTACAGGGCCCTATGGGGTGACGGACATCCGGTCAGGCGGCCTGTGGCCAGCCTGCTTCGGGCACGTAGATTCGGGCGTCCGCGAGCAGTCGCGCCGCCCGCTGTACGGTGACCCGGCCTGGCAGACCGTCCTGTATGTGCGAGCAACGGACCGCTATCACTCCGGCGGGAGTGCCCAGACGCAACCACTCGCCAGTGGGGCCGCCGGTGGCCTGATGCACTACTGAGTCCTTCAGCAGGCCCGCGGCCGCGACGGCTACGGCGGAGGTCAAACCGATCGCGGGGTGGGGGGAGTTCATGCTGAGCATGCGCACCGAAACGTCGTAGTCCTCGGCCGCCACGGACTCTCCGAGCGTCGTGGTGTAGGGGGCCGCACGGCCGACCAGACCGACCTTGGGGACAGCGTCGCCGGGTTCCTGGCCGGGCTCGAGCAGGCCCATCAGTGGTGCGGCGGCATGACGGACGGTGCGTAGCCAGGGCGCGTCCGTACGCATCTGCTGCAGCGTCTCGGAACCGGTGCGGTCAGCACTTATGGCGTCAACGAGAATGACCGGGGCGCCGGCGTCCACCATGCTCACCAGGAGCGGATCCGCGGAACCGACGACCCTCATCTCCTGCACGGCCTCGCCGGTGGGCAGGAGGGAGCCGGTGGTGCTGCCGGCCGGCTCGCGGAAGGTGAGGCCGACCGCGACACCGCCCGCCAGGGTGCCCGGCACCGTCTGCGTGCCGAAGTCGTGCACCACGCCGCCGGCGGTGTCCACGAGCCCTTCGAGTACGGCGCCGGTGTTGGTGTTGCGCATCACCACACGGGTCTGATCACCGGTGATCGGTACCAGGCCCTTTGCGACCGCGTACAGAGCGACGCCTGTCGCGCAGTTGCCGCAGTTGCTCGTCCACTCCACCGAGCCGGTGCCGATGCCGACCTGGGCGAAGAGGTAGTCGATGTCGGTGCCGGGTTCGGGCGAGGCACTCACCACGGCAGCCTTGGATGTGGTGGGGGTGGCCCCGCCGACCCCGTCGAGTTCCACCGGGTCGGCGGAACCGTAGGCCGCGACCAGCAGTTTCTCCAGGGCAGCGCGTTCGGCGGGAACATGGACCTGGTGGAACAGCCAGCACTTGCTGGTGCCGCCGCGGACCAGGGTCGCGGGTGTGTGCACGTCTGAGGCTCTTTCTCGATCAACGCCGGTGAAGGACGCGGAGGACGGTTCCGGGTGCGTTGCCAATGGGTGAACCGCTCCGGCGAATGCGACGACCTTTGCAGAGGCGTGACTTGGGCACAATGGCAGTCTGCTTCACCTGGGTTTAGCTGAGCTAAACTCTCACCATGCTGAACGTGCGCCGTCTCCTGCTGCTCGCCGAGTCCGCCGAACGCGGCTCACTCACCGCCGCCGCAGAGGCGATGGGAATGACCACCTCCGCGGCCTCCCAGCAGATGTCCTTGCTGGAGCGCGAGGCCGGCCAGCCGCTCGTCGAGCGGCTTCCGCGTGGAATCCGCCCCACCCCAGCAGGCGCCGCCCTGGCCGAACGAGGCCAAGCGATCCGCCGAGAGCTGCGCGCCGCTCAGGCCGACCTGGGGTCCTTCGCCGACCTCGATCAGGGCACGCTGCGGCTCGGTTCCTTCCCGACGGCGAGCGCTTCGCTGCTCCCGCTCGCCCTGACCCGTTTCCGCCGCCGCCACTCCGGAATTCGCATCGAAGTGCGCGCAGGGGTCCTGGCGGAGTTGGGGGAGATGCTGCACACCGGCGAGGTGGAGCAGGCATTGCTGTGGGACTACGGCTGGAACCGGATCGACGATCCCGCGCTCGCACTCACCCATCTGCTCGACGACCCGACGGTGCTCGTGGTCCCCGCGGACTCACCGCTGCGCTCGCACCCCTCCGTACGCCTCGGGGACCTCGCCGATCAGGAATGGATCATCCGCGCCGACAACCACCCTGTCGCCGACGTGCTGCGCCGCAGCTGCCGTCAGGCCGGGTTCGAGCCGCGCATCGCCTATGCCTCACACGACTATCAGGAGGCGCAGGCCATGGTGGCCGCAGGGCTCGGCATCGCCCTGGCGCCCCGGCTGGCGCTCACCAGCCGCCGCAGCGATGTCCGGCTGCTCCCCTTCGCCTCTGACGTGCCCGCCCCTACTCGTCGCGTCCTTCTGGCTCGAGCCCGGGCCCGAGCCGCCACTCCGCCCGCCCTGGCGATGGCCCGAGTCCTGCGCGCGGTGGCACAGCGGTTCGAGGCCCCTGGTCTGAACCGGGCCCAGCTCGGAGCGGTCCGACGGGGCTGAAGGGCCAGCGTGGTTAGACCGTGTCCTATGTGGTGAGTCGGCGGAGTCGTTTGTAGCAGCAGATGGCGGCTGCGAGGCCGAGGAGGCGAGGTAGTTGCGGGGGTGGCGTTCATAGCGGTGGTTGAGCCTGCGGTAGCCGGTCGGCCAGGACATGGTCCGCTCGATGACCCATCTGCGGCGGCCTAACCGTTCGCTGGACTCGACTCCCTTGCGGGCGATGCGCACGCCGATGTGCTTGCCTCATAGCCATTTTGTGCAGGTGAGGGATGTCGTATGCCTTGTCCGCGTGGAGGCGCTGGGGCTTGAAGTAGCGTCCGCGGTGGGGGTCGTGTCTCGTTTGGTGACCCGTGATCATGGGTTTCAGTGCGAGGCTGTCGTGGGTGTTCGCCGCGGAGAGGCCGACGAGTAGGGGCAGTCCGTTCGCGTCCGACAGGACGTGCGTCTTGGAACCCGGCTTGCCACGGTCCACGGGGCTCGGACCTGTGATTTCGCCCCTTTTTTTAGCCATCCCGAAGGGCGGCGGCAGTGCCCGCCAGGCGCATCCGCTGACCAGGACGTAGATGATCGCGGCGAACAACGTCTCATCAGGCGTGTCCTGCGGTCCGCCGCCCCGCGGCCGCACCTTCGACGGCGGGATCAGCGGCTCCGCGATCTCCCACAGCCCGTCCGGAACAATCCAACTCCACGTACCCCGCCCCGTGACGAGTCCAACGTATGGAAGTTGACGGCCCACCGCAGGTTCCTGATCTGGTCAAGAACCGGCGTGTGGGGCCGGCTCCACGAGGAGATCCTGCACCGCCTGAACGACGCAGGCCTGCTCGACCTGTCCCGGGCCGTGCTCGACTCCGCCCACGTGAGGGTCCCCGCCCCCGCGTTCCGCCATCGCGTCCGGCCGGTAGACCCACACCGTCCGGCCGTCCAGGGACAGCGCACAGCCAGGCCGGTGGCCATGGCGTACGTCAGAGTGCGGCTCGAAGTCGGAGGCCCACATGAGGTCGCCGGCACGCGTGAGGCAGACGACTCTGTTCAGCGTCGTGTACACGACCCGCTCCAGATCCTGCCGGACCCCCGACGCTACGACTTCGTCGCCATCCCGCGGCTGGAACACCGCTGCGGGCTCCAGCGTCCCGTAGACGCCGGCGCCCACGACGTAGGCGTGGACCCGCCCGTCGCGGTGACGCGTGATGACCTTCGGTAGCGGCTCAGGAATCATCCGCTGAGGCTAGGCCCAGGTCAGGGCGCGGGTGCGTTGACCGGGATGGCGTTTTTGAAGTCGGTGAACGTGATCGTCGCTGCGATGTCGGGGTCGGACGCGAAGTGGATTTTCTGGCGTACGCGCACGACTCGGCCCTCGTTGTCGATCCAGGCATCTGCGTCGATTGTGGTGGCGGGTCGCAGGTTGCGCCCGACGGTCCTGTCCACCGATTCGATGTCCTTCGGGGTGAGGCGGGCCGATACGCGTACAGGTTCGCTGTTCTGGTGCACGGAGGCGCTGTGATCGAGCATGAGCCGCACGTACTGCGGGAGCCGGTCCGTGGGTATACCCCCCTTTGCCGCCGACGCGGGGAACTCCTGCCATGGCCCGTGGGTTCCGGTGGCGCGCCGGTATACCTTCTGACGGGTGATCACGACGTCTTCGGTGTACTGCTCGGTCGAGTCTGTCGTGCGTCCTGTGAATGGTGCGTTGAGGTTGACCCGCCCTTCCATGAGCTGGAGTTGTTTGTGCCCTGACTGCGTGATGGCTTTGAGCGCGGCCGAGTACGGGGCGTCGCCGGCTACGGCCAGCCGATCGCGGACTACCTGCGGGTCGCCCTTCGGTGGTGCGGGCTGGCTCGAGGAGCACGCGGAGAGCATCATCCCCAAGAGCACTAGAGTCAGGGGCGCTGTCCGGCGGTGAGACACAGGTAGATCCTCTGAGTGTCGAGCCCGAGCAGGAACACCCCGGGCCGCAGGTGGATGGTGGACTCATCCTGTCCGGCCTCGGAGATCAGGCAGTGCTCAGGGGGAGGTGGTGTGATCAAGAGTGCGTCAGACAGTTACGGAATTGCCTTGTCGGCCCGCACAACCTTCTGGCCGGCATCCGCCGCCGTCGGAGTGCTTGTCCAGCGGTTGACCTGCCCAGTCGGGCGGGCCGAGCAGCTAGCACGCCGGGTACCGCTGGGCTCGAATGGCGCTGGACGCCTCCCCGCCCTTCGACCGCTCCGGGGGTCAGGTCGGGCTGGTGGGACAGGGTGAGGACGCACACCTGCCGGTCCTGGTGGGACAGGTGAACGTGATGCGGGTCCCGGGGTCGTTGGTCGCCGTGTCGACGAGGAGCGTGACCACGGTGTCGACAGCCCCGGCCGCGCCCAGGGCGCCGGTACGCCACTTGTCGAGCTTCCCCGTCTCCGCAGACCGGGCCGGCTCACCTCCGGTCGCGTGGAGAGGATTGCACAGGGCGGGGCAGCTACTTTCGGACCTTGAGGGGCTCTCATCCGCTGATGCTGACGACGCCGTCAGGCGCACGCGGATACTGAGGTCCGGGTTGGCGCTGACGGCGACGCCGCAGAAGGTGCAGTTTTAAGGGGCAGCCGCGGCTTCCGGCGATGTTGGCCTCCCTGTGGCCGGTGCGGGCGGCTGTCTTCAGCAGGCCCGTGCCACGGCTGAGGGCCAGGCGCCGGTCGGATTTCTCACGGCCTGCCCGCCTGCGTTCGCGACCTCGCCGGCATGGACGTCATGTTCTTTCCCGGGCTGTGCGTAGCGGGCGGATCGATCGCGATCGCATGCGCAAGAGGATCGTCCCAGGCTGGGGCACCACCATGAAGGGGGCAGTCACGAGGGCCGCCCCAAATCGTCGAGGTCGGCATACCCGCGGCTTCGCCTCGGCATTGAGGGTATTCGTCCCGTTCGCCGCGAGAGTTTTCGGTCCTGAGACCGACAACCGACAAGAATCCTTCGATGTCTCTCTGTAGCGTGCCAGGAGCGTTCTTCAGCGGCCTGGGTGGTTCCCAGCCCATACCGTGGGGGTTCGGCCTGACCACGGACTTGCCTGTTCGAGTTGGCCGGCGAGGCGGAAGAGCCGGCTTTCAAGGCCGTATCCGGCGGCGAACTGCATACCTACCGGAAGCCCCGTCCCGGCGTCGGCCGCCACGGGTACGGACATGGCGGGCGTGCCGGCCACGTTGAACGGCATGGTGAACGGCGACAGGTCATTGATGCGCTCGATCCAGCCGAGGCCGTCCAGTGTCTCCGCACCCTCGGTATGAGTGCCCAGAGGCAAGGGGGGCTCCGGCAGGGTCGGCGTGAGGAGGATGTCGTACGCGTCGAAGTACCGCGCCAGGCTTCGGGCCACCCGGTTCCGCATCGCGAGAGCGGTGAGGAATTGCGCGCCGTCGACCCGCTGCCCGTAGCGGTAGCCGGCGAGGGTCGCCGGCTCGAGGGTCGAGGAGTCGATGGGACGGCCGAAGGCGGCGGCCAGCCCGTCGACCAGGGTGGTCAGGTTCACCGTCATGAGCTGGGCGTTGGCCAGGACGAATTCCTCCCAGTCGGCGCCGAGGTCGACCTCGGCCGCCTCCACCTGGTGACCGAGGGATTCAAGCAACCGCACGGTGCGGGAGAGGGCGTCGGTCACCGGGGCGGTAGTGTGGCGTCCGCCCCACGCTTGGGCGAGGACACCGATTCGCAACGAGCCCGGATGACGGGTGACTTCTTCCGCGTACGGCCGTGACGGCTGCTGGGCAAAGTAGGGGTCGCCCGACTCCGGGCCGCATATCTGGTCGAGCAGCACCGCACTGTCGCGTACGGTGCGGCTGACGCTGCCGTGCACGGCCAGGCCGTTGAAGACCTCGTCGACGTCGGGCCCCATGGACACCCTGCCACGGGTGGGTTTGATCCCGAAGAGGCCGTTGTAGGCGGCGGGGATACGGAGCGATCCGGCGGCGTCGGTGCCATGGGCGACCGGGACCACCCCGGCGGCGACAGCGGCGGCCGCGCCTCCACTGGATCCGCCCGCGCTGCGCTCCAGGTCCCACGGGTTGCGGGTCGCGCCGTACAACGCTGATTCCGTGGAGATGCCATAGGCCATCTCCGGTGTCGCGGTGCGTCCGAACGTCACGAGGCCGGCGCGACGGAAGCGCTGCATCAGCGAGGAGTCGGCGCCGGCGACGTTACCGGCCGCCAGGCGGCTTCCCAGCTCCATCCGCCTCCCGGCCATGGCCACTGCGATGTCTTTGATCAGAAAAGGGACGCCGGCCAGGGGTGCGGCGCTGCGGGGGACAGGTTCGTCGTCGGTCTGCCAGGTCTCCACGACGGCGTTGATCCGCGGATCGACTGCCTGCACGGCCTCGCGCGCGGCTGCCTCCAACTCGGCGGGGAGTACCTCGCCCTTGGCTACCAGCTCCGCCAGCCCGACTGCGTCGAAGCTCACGTACTCAGAAACCTTCACTGCCACTCCCTGACAAGAAAGATACCGTTGAGTCCCGAACGATACCCTACGGTATCGAAGGGGTCTGACTGGTACCGTGAGTGAGGTTGTGAACCGCACGATCGACCGGAGTGACGGAGTAGTCATGGCATCGACCCTCAGCAGGCCGGGCAGAGTGGCGAAGCTGCCGCCTCGTGAGCGCATTCTCGACGCGGCCGAAGAGCTCTTCCAGAGGGAAGGGATCCGGCAGGTGGGGGTCCAGACGATCGCCGACAAGGCCGAGACCACCAAAATGGCGATCTACCGGCACTTCGAGACCAAGGACGCGCTGGTCGCGGAGTGGCTGCGGATCGTCGCCGCCGATTACCAGGCGGCCTTCGACCGCGTGGAAACCGAATACCCCGACCAACCCGAGGAGCAGATTCTGGGCCTGGCCCGCTTCATCGCCGAGGGGCTGCCGGCGATCTCATACAGGGGCTGCCCGTTCATCAACTCCCTCGCCGAGCTGCCCGACCGCCTTCATCCGGCACGGCAGGTGATCGAGGACCACAAGGCCCACCAGACCCGCAGGCTGATCGGCATGTGCACCAAGGCCCAGATGCCCGACCCTGAACAGGCCGCAGCCGAGATCACCTTCGTACTCGAAGGGGCGCAGGTCAGCACACAGAACGGAAGCATCGATCAGACGGGAGACCGCCTGATGAAGATCGTCGAGGGAATCGTGGACCGGCACCGCTCCTACCTCGGCGCACACAGGGCGGCTGACTGACCGCCCCCGCCGCATGGACTCCTCCCCCTGGACGCCGTCGACTACGGGCCCGAGGCGGTGAGGGAGCCAGGGGAAGACCGGCCGCCTGCCCTCAGCGCTGCGACCGCGGACACCGGGTCGTCCGCGTAGAAGCGGAAGGTGCGGGCCTCCGCATGCGTGCCAAGGACGCGTACGGTTCTGGACCTCGACGGCGACCGGCGTCGCGGACTGGTCCGTCTCGTCGTCTTCTCTGTTGGGTCGACGTGTTGAAGCGGATAGAACAGGGTTGGAAGCGTGCCGGTTTGGCGTAATTTCCGGCTGCCGGAAGATCGTCGGGTGGCGGGCGATCGGTGCCAGCTCTGGCTGGGCGGGCGGACCTGGCTGTTCGGCCGGGCTCTCTCCCGCAACTTCGGTAAGCGTCTTCAGCGCACCAGGAGGTCGATGGCGACCGCCAGTCGTTCGAGGTAGAAGTCCCGTGATGCGGCCTGGTGCTTGAGGCCGGTCGATGCGCTGATCATCGTCTGGGCGACTTGGCGGGCCGCTGCTTGTCCTGTCTCGACGGCGATCGCGTCTGTGATCAGTTGCTCGAAACGTTGCGGCGTGGTCTCGACGATCTCCCCCAGGAGTCCAGGGTTGTCCTCGATGACCACCGCCACATCGCGTGTCAATGGGCCGATGTAGCGGCCTGCCCACTGGTCGAACGCATCGAGGAGGCGCTCTGCAAGGGGTCGGCCGGTGTCGGCCAGGACGTGTTCGACCGCTGTGATGTCGCGCTCCAACGCCTGGGTGACGGCAGCGCGGAACAGGCTCTCCTTCGAGGAGAAGAGGAAGTAGAGCCCGGGCCGGGAGATGTCTGCCGCCCGCGCCACCTCCTCCATCGAGGTCTTCCGGTAACCGAATCGCGCGAACGTGACCATGGCGGAGTCCAGAACCATGGTCCGACGGTCGGTGTCGGCGACTGCCGACGGTGGGTGGCTGGCAGCGGGACAGTTCATGGACCGAGCATACGAGCGAGTTTCTTACTATACAAATCAAGACTAGTAAGTACAGTCAGCGCCATGACTACTCGCGAACCCATCTCCCTGCCCTTCACCGCCTCCAGCACCGCGGACGAGGTACTGCGGGGCGCCGACCTCACCGGCGTCCGCGCGATCGTGACGGGAGCTTCCTCCGGAATCGGGATCGAGACGGCTCGCGCGTTGACCGCTGCCGGGGCGGAGGTGACGCTCGCCGTCCGGAACACGACAGCGGGGGACGCCGTCGCTGAGACGATCGAGAAGTCGACCAGAGGTATACGGCCCCGAGCCGTCCGGCTCGACCTTGCCGACAGGAGCACCGTCACGCGATTCGTTGACGCGTGGGACGGCCCTCTGCACCTGCTGATCAACAATGCGGGCGTGGTCACTGGTGGCCTCGAACGCACACGTGAGGGCTGGGAGCTGCAATTCGCGACGAACCATCTTGGCCACTTCGCCCTCGCCGCCGGCCTTCATCACGCCCTGGCCCTGGGAGCGGCCGACCGCGACGGGGCACGGATCGTCTCGGTCAGTTCGACGGCGCACATGCGTGCCGGCATCGACTTCGACGACCTCCACTTCGAGCGTCGCAGCTACGATCCGCAGATTGCCTACGCCCAGTCGAAGACGGCGAACTCTCTATTCGCCGTCGAGGCAAGTCGCCTCTGGGCGTCCGACGGCATCATTGCCAATGCGGTGAACCCCGGCGGTGTCGCGACGGGACTGCAGCGGAACTTCACAACGCAACAGAAGGAGTCGCTCGATGCGGCCGAAGCCGCTGGAGTCTTCACGTACAAAACGGTCGAGGAGGGGGCTGCCACCAGCATCGTTGCGGCCGTCGCCCCGGAGTTCGCGCACTCCGGAGGTCACTACCTCGACGATTCACAGGAGGCCTACACAGTGACGAACGACGCCGACCTCGCGCAGCACCCGCACGGTGTCAAGGAGTGGGCGCTCGATCCCGCCACCGCCAAGCGCCTCTGGACGGTCTCGACCGGCCTGCTCCGCGTCTGACCTCTCGACGCCACAGCAAGCGGTGTCGCCGCCTTCTTGGTTGGTCACCGCATTGACCCATAAGGCCCTTGTCCAGCAGGTTCTGGCCGACCCGAAGTGGGCAGACACGCTCACCGAGGTGGACCGGCGGGGGCTGTCGCCGCTGTTCTGGACCCATGTGAATCCGTACGGCCGGTTCGAGCTGGACATGAACAGCCGCCTCGACCTGGACCTGTCCATCCGGGCGACGGTGCCCGGCCCGCGCACCCCGCAGGGGGAAGCAGTCGAAGTTCCGGCGTGAGGCCTGGGCTCCGGTCCTGGCCGGAGCCCAGGCATCGTGCGTGAGTGCCATCAGGGGTGTTGGTGGCAGTCATGAGGGGGATGCGTCGCCTCTGCTGGCCGCGGTGGCGCTTTGGACGCAGTCGCGGAGCAGGGCGCGGCGCTGGTCATGTACGTCAACGGGTTCTTGGCTGCTGGCCGCATAAACGTTGCTGACCGGTGACCAGGCCATGGACATGGAGATGACCATGGCCATGATGTCGAACGGGTCACCTGCGCGGACCCGCCCGGCGGCCTGGGCCTGGGCGATGGCCGTGAGCTTGCGGTCGTCGTAGTGCTGGTGGGTCTCGACGAGGTGCCCGGCAGGCCGGCGCTCCAGTCGTGTCCAGGTCGCCAGCCGGATGAGGTCGGGGCGGCGCAGGTATTCGTCGTAGAGACGAACGGCCCACTCCGCGAGATCGTCGGCGTCGATGGGCACGACGTTGGTGATGCGCTCCAGCGAGCTGAGGAAGATCGCGTCGAAGAGTCGTTCCTTGTCGCCGAAGTAGGCGTAGAGCTGTGCCTTGTTGGTGCGCGCTGCCGTCACGATGCGTTCGATGCGCGCCCCGGCGATGCCGTGCTGGGCAAACTCTTCGGTGGCGGCGTCCAGGATGCGCTGGTAGGTCGCGGCGCCTCGCGAGGTCTGGGGCTGTTCCGGCATGCCCGCAGCCTACCAAACAGAACAGTAGGTTTGCCTTGGGGTGCGGTCGCACTTAAGCTTCGACAGACCGAACAGTCTGTTTAAGGGGTAGGCATGCGAACGACCATCGGATGGCGGGCGGCCGGCCCGACGGCGCTGCGGCGCACGTCACTGGAGCGCCGTGACCTGCGCCCGGATGACATCGCGGTGCAGGTCGACTACTGCGGCGTGTGCCACACCGACCTGCACGCCCTGTACGCCTACGACCAGCAGACGAAAGCGCCCCTGGTGCCCGGTCACGAATTCACCGGCGTGGTGGCCGGGACCGGAGGGGAGGTAACCACCTTCTCGGTCGGCGACCGCGTCGCGGTGGGCAACATCGTCGACTCCTGCGGCGTGTGCGCCATGTGCGAAGCCGGACAGGAGAATTTCTGCCACTCCTTCCCGACTCTGACCTACGGCGGCACCGACCGGCAGGACGGATCGACCACCCTGGGCGGCTACTCACGCGAGTACGTCGTGCGCGACACCTTCGCCTACCCGCTCCCCTCCGGCCTCGCCCCGGCCGCAGCGGCCCCGCTGATGTGCGCCGGCGTCACCGTCTGGGAGCCCCTGCGCTCCCTCGGCGTGCGCCCCGGCAGTCGCGTCGCCGTGGCCGGGCTCGGCGGCCTGGGCCACCTCGCGGTCAAGATGGCCGTGGCACTCGGCGCCACCACGACCGTCATCAGCCGCACCCAGGACAAGCGCGACGACGCCCGCAAGCTCGGCGCTCACGACCTCATCGCCTCCACCGACAACCAGCAGATGGCCACGGCACGCGACAGCTTCGACGTCGTCATCGACACCATCTCCGCCCCTCACGACCTCGCCCCGTATCTGAAGCTGGTGGCGATGGACGGCACCCTCAGCCTCCTCGGGTACCTGGGACCCGTCACCGTCGAGGCCATGGACCTGCTCATCGGCCGCAAGAAGCTCAGTTCCGCGGGCAGCGGAGGCCGCCTGGCAACAGCCGAGATGCTCCAATTCTGCGCCGACAACCGCATCGCCGCCGACATCGAAGTACTCCCATCGTCACAGGTGGACACGGCACTCGACCGCCTCCGGCGAAACGACGTCCGCTACCGCTTCGTGCTCGACATGTCCGACCTGGACTGAAGAGACGGTGGGCCGGGCCATGGCGTGCGGGCTGGACAACGGTGCGCGCATGGCCCGGCCCACCGACCTCTCACAAACGACCTTTCCCGGAGGTGGAGTGCGGCGTACGCCTGTGGGGCACCGTGCTCGCGCAGTGCGGTGACCGCGGCGGACAGCCGCCGACCCCACTTCCTCGGCAGCGACACCACCCGAGCCACGTTCCACGTCGCCGACCTGCAGAACACCGCCCTGCCCACCTCTGCCGCCCACGGCATCGTCTGCATCGACGCTTTCGGCCGCGCGAGGGACCGGGACCAGGCGGTAGCCGAGCTCGGCCGGGTCCTGGCCCCAGGCGGCCGCTCGTGATGACCCGGTCCCTGCGCCGAGGCGCCACCCCCACGTGGGTGGAGCAGGCCGAAGCAGCCGGTCTCATCGTGGAGCACGTGGACGAAACGCCTTGGCGAGCCCGCCAACCCTGAACCGGTAACCGAGCGGAGCGTTCTCCAGTCGCATCCCTCATCCGGGGCCAACCTGAGAATGCTCATTCAGGGCTACGGTGCGAGCCGCCTCTTACGACCGGTCTCCGGGAGCGTGAAGTAGACGATCAGACAGAGGGCGACAATGGTGACCATGTAGATCGCGACGAACATAGGATGTCCGGCGCCGATGAATGCGGCGGCGATCAGTGGGGCGGTGCCACCGAAAACGGCGGTCACGATCTGATGCGCGAAACCAATGCCGGATACCCGTACGGAGGCCGGGAAGAGTTCGGCCTGAATCGTCGGGTAGACGGCTTGCCAGACGCCGAGGACCACCCACCCGGAGCTCGAGACCAGAACGTAGACCCAGAATCCGGGCCGGTTCAGCAGCAGAAGCAAGGGGTAGAAAAGCACGATCATGCCGATGGCTGCAACGATCGGGAAGATCTTCCGTCGGCCGAGTCGATCCGAGAGCGCGCCGCAAATGGGCACGATGATGACCATCAGGGCGAGTCCGATGACGCTGCCGGCCAGAGTGGAGGCCGTGTTCCGGCCCGTGGTCAGGTTCGCGTAGGTGGGGAGGAACGTGGCCCAGGTGTAATAGGCCACGGCCGGGGCGGACAGTGCCGCCGTCTGCAGCAGAGCCATCGGGTGTTCGCGGAGCAGAGCCTTCAGACGCCCGGGCGCGGACTTCTCGACGGCGGAACTGGCCTCGAATTCGGGGGATTCGTCGGCGCGGGCCCGCAGAAGGAGGCCGACCAAGCCGATGATGCCGCCCACAAGGAAGGGGATGCGCCAGCCCCATGCGGCGAGCGTGTCCGGATCGAACGCGGCTGTGACGATGGCGGCGGAGCCGGTCGCCGCGAGGGTCGCGAGACCGCTTGCCATGTTGGAGAAGGAACCGAACAGGCCCTTCTTGTCCGGTGGGGCGTGCTCGACCATGAACGCGATGGCACTTTGCATTTCGCTGCCAGCCGAAATGCCTTGCAGAACGCGGGCGAACAGGAAGAGAACGGGCGCCGCGTAGCTGATCATTGCGAATGGCGGGGTGAGGGCGATGATCAGGGAGCCGAGCGCCATCCCCGAGATGGACAGGGTCAGAACGACCTGTCGGCCGTAGCGGTCGGCCAACGGGGAAATGATGATCCCGCTGATCGGGCGTACTACGAACCCGATCGCGTAGGTGAGCAGCGCTGCGACAAGAGACGCGAAGGACGAGTGACTTGGGAATATCTGTCCCGAAAAAACCGCTGCCAGTAGTCCGTAGATGTACCAGTCGAACCATTCCACGAAGTGGCCGATCGTGCCTGCCGCCATATTGGCAGGGCGACGGGAGGGCTGGACTGCTTCAGGAAGCTCGGAAGGGCTCGACGTATTGAGCACATCATTCGAGTTCGTCATTGAACTCCCCTTACAGAGTCAGGTGTTGCTCGGAGAGATGTGGGAACGTCTCAGGAATCCGAAAAGATGTGAGGACCTTCAGGCTCAGCGCTGAGCCGCGTTCGTGGCGTGGCTTGCCCACTGGCGGCCTTCTTGCTCGCTGGTCGGCAGCCCCGCGGATGCGAGGATGCGATCGAGCAGCCTCTGCGTGGCGACGGCGTCGCGCCCGGTGGTCAGGGGCGGCCGGCGATCCGCCAGGCGGTCGAGGAAATGGTGGACCGCTTCGGCGAAGCCGAGGGTCTCGGTGGCGGTGGCCCAGCCGAATGCCTCCGAACTGAGACTCCGGGTCGTGGTCACGCCGTCGACGGTGATCGAGACGGACTCCGGTGCCCGCACCTCGGCGGAACGCCCCGCGCCGTACGCATCGAGCTTCTCGTTCCAGGCCCCGGCCGTGCGTGCCGCCATCAGCACGCCCGTGTTACCGGTGTCGAAGCGGATGATCGCCGCGGCCCCGTCCTCTTCCCACGGGTTGTCGCCTGTGGCGTGCGCGGTCACCTCGACGGCTTCGCCGCCGCAGTACCAACGCAGGAGGTCGACCATGTGGATGGCGTTCTCGAACGTCGCGCGGTACTCCGAGCCCGGCCGGTTCTTCTGGGCGACGCAGAAAGTGGCCCCGGACGACCCGAAGGCCTCGCGCCCGGCCACGTACACAGGGGCGTAGCGACGGTTGAAGTCGACCATCAGGATGCGGCCGCGCTCGTCGGCGAGGTCGGCCATGCGCTCGGCCTCATCGGCGGACGGCACGAGCGGCTTCTCGCAGAACACGTCGACGTCGCTTCGCAGGCACGCTTCCACTGCGGGGGCATGCTCCGAACGCGGCGTCAGCACAAAGACCGCGTCCAGGGCCTCGGCCTTGAGCATGTCCTCGACCGTCCCGTAGGCCGCGCTGAAGCCCCAGCGCCGCACCAGCGGTCCGGGATCCGGGCGGCGCGACACCAGCGCCGCGAGCTCCACGTCCTCGCGTTTGACCAGTGTGGGCAGTTGCGCGATGGAGGCGATGTTTCCCGCGCCGACGACACCGACGCGGGTCTTGGCCTGTGTGCTCATCGTGCGCTCCCCACTGCCACGGCCGCTTGGTCGACGCAGGCGCGCAGGGCCGCCGCGGACCGCTTGAAGCCCACCATCGGCTCGGGCAAGTCCTGAGGGTGCCATCGATACTCGTACTCAAGGGAGAGGACGTCGTCGTAGCCGAGTGTGAAAAGGGACGAGATGATGTCGCTCCAGGGCACGATGCCGTCGCCGACGACGCGCGAGCGTACCGCGCGCTCGGACGCCGCGACGCGGGCGGTCTCCGACGCCTGGAACGGCGCGTCGGGGTCGGAGAACACGAGGTCCTTCACGTGCACGTGGCCGATCAAGTCGCCCTGTACGTGCAGCGCTTTCTCGTACGGCTCGTCGTGGGTAAACGTCAGATTGGCCTGGTCGTAGAGGACCCGTACAGCATCGCTGTCCACCTCGCGCACCAGCCGTGCCGTGTCGGCAGCCGACTGCGTCATGGTTCCGAAGTGGTTCTCGACGCAGAGGCACACTCCGGCGTCCGAGGCTTCCGGGCCCAGTGTGCGCAGGGCCGCGACGAGGCGGTCCCAGCGGGCTGCGTGGTCCTGGTCGCCCGGATGCCACGATCCCGCGTACACCCGGAGCCGATCGGCGCCGACGAGCTGGGCAATCTCGATTGCGCCGCGGAATTCGTCGATGGCCGTCCGCCACTGGCTCTCGTCGAGAGCGTTGATCCCTGTCGTGTACGGCGTGAGCCCGATGATCGGGACTCCAAGGTCCGAGGAGGCCCGGCGGGCCTCCTCGGCCGAGCGACGATCGCCTAGCGGCAGCCCGGATCGGTAGTCGTCCTGGTAGATGACCTCGGCGGCGTCGAGACCGGCCGCCGCGAACAGTGCGAGGGCTTCCAGGACGGTCTGCTGCGGAGTTCCAAGGGTGTGGCCTGCAAGCCGCATGATCACTAATCCTTTCCGGTGTTGTCGTCTGCTGCCGTGCGCCAGTCGGCGGGGCCGACGAAGGGCGGCGGGTCGGCCACCCTCGAACGGTCGACGATCTCCACGAGCAGTCCCCACGGCGTGAGGAAGTAGGTCCATCGATTGCCCGCGACGCGAGGGCTGTCGCCGGCGACCTCCTTGCGCTCGCCGAGCACGCGCACACCCGGGATGCCGCGGAGCATCGAGACCGCCTCGTCGACGTCGTCCACCGTGAAGCACAGGTGGTGCCCACCGGCGTCGCTGTGCCGCGGGTGCTCGGTGCGGCGGTCGGAGGTGTTCCACTCGAACAGCTCTACGTTGAGGTTGGGAGGCATGCGCAGCATCGCCAGAGTGAGGCTCGCGTCCTGCGGTACGGCGAAGTTCTCGGGCATGAACTCCGCATCCGGACCTCGGGTGGAGCGGTAGAGCTCCTCCGCTCCCAGTACCTGGACGAAGAACGCGACGGCTTCCTCCAGGTCGGGGACGGTGAGCCCGATGTGGTCGGCGTAGCGGATGCCGGGGACGCGGGGCAGTTCGCCTGCGCTGCGCGCGCTCATGAGCGCGGCCTGGCGGTCGAGGCGCGCACCAGCAGCTCCGGCTCCAGGACGACGTGTCCAGCGGATCCGTCCGCCGCCTTCTTCTCGGCGAGGTCGATCGCGATGCTGCCCATGTCGGTGATGGGCTGGCTGATGGTGGTCAGGGCCGGGTTGGAGCGTGCTCCCAGGCTGAGCCCGTCGAAACCGATGATCGAGACGTCGCCCGGGATGCTGATGCCCTGGGCGGCGAGTGCGGAGATCACCCCGAACGCGACCATGTCGTTCGCCGCGATGATCGCCGTGGGCCGGTCGTCCATGGCGACGAACTGTGCGGCCGCACGCTCGCCCGCCTCTGTGTCGGCACCGCTGTCCAGAACGATCGGGTCATCGGCCAGGTCGCGGTAGGCGTCCATGCGGTCCTGTGCCGTGTGCGTGCCCGCGATGCCGGAGACGTAGCCGATCCGGTGGTGGCCGAGCGAGCGCAGATGCTCGAAGGCGAGCTCGATGCCCCGGCGGTTGTCGACGGTGACGGTCGGCACGGTCGGGTGCTCGTCCACGCGGTCGATGACGACCATGCGCTGTCCGAAGTCGATCTTTGTCAGCGTGTCGATGTCCACCTGCGTCGAGGGCGCGATGATGCCGAACGGCGCGTACAGCGACTGCATGGCGGTCAGGTAGCCGGCGGTCTGGACGGTGTCGCCGTTGGTGACGCAGAGCATCAGCTGATAGCCGCGCTGCCCCGCGGCCTCGGTCATCGTCTTGGCGAGCTCGGCGAAGAACGGATTGGTGATGTCCGGCACGATCAGCGGGACGAAGGTGCTCGACTTCCGCCGTAGCGCCTGGGCGAGCGGGCTCATGGTGTACCCGAGTTGCTCCGCGACGCGCAGGATGTGCTGCCGTGTTTCCGTCCTGACCGCCTCTGGGCGGGAGAAGGCGCGGGAGACCGTGGAGCGGTGCACGCCCGCCGCCTCCGCGACGGCATCGATGCTGGGATCAGCCATGGAGTCCTCCTTGTGAGCCGGTGCCGTAGGCGTGCCAGATGATCCGCATGGTGTCCTCCAGCTCGCCGAGCGTTGGCAGGCCGCGGAAGCCGTCGCCGAGTGTGCGCGCGACCTGCCGTACGAATGGTTCGTAGAGAGGGTCACTGTCGACGTCGATGACGGCCCTTTCAGTGCTGCCCTCGAGCGTGGTGAACGTGGCCTCTCCGTCCGAGGTGATGGAGGCGAAACCGGCCTCGCCCGCGGATGAGTAGCTGCAGTAACGCTTCAGCCCGGAGTCCGGGAACGCGTACCCCACCTCGATGATCGCCTCGCGCCCGTCGGGGGCGGTGAGGAGGAGGGTCGCATGATCCTCGACGGTTCCGGCGTGCAGGGCGGACGACAGTCTTGCGTCGACCTCGGCGGTCGTGTTGCCGCTGCGCTGCAAGAAAAGGTCGGCGAAGTGCGGACCCAGGTTGGCGAGGCAGCCGCCGCCGGCCCGCTCGGGGTCGAGCATCCACGGGTTGCCGTTGCGCTCGTAGCGCTCCGGCGGACCCGCGATGAACGACAGCCGCTGGTACACGGGGCGCCCGGCCTTGGCGAGCCAGCGGTCTGCGGGGCCGCCGCGCTGAATCAGCGGGACGGCGGCCGGGACGCGTGCCTCTTCGGCGGCGCGTCGCACCTCCCGCAGCTGTTCGATCGAGGTGCCGAGCGGCTTCTCGACGACGAACGGGATGCCCCGCTCGATCAGCGCCCGGCACACCTCGGTCATGCGGTCGTGCGGGCCGAACACGTACGCGAGCTCGATGTCCCGCAGCTCAAGCAGCCGACGCCAGTCGGCCTCCACCGGGCAGTCCCACAGCTTGGCAAGGTCACCCACGCTCCCGGGGCCCTCATCCGAAAGCCCGACGACGTCGTGAACCTCGGCGATCGCCTCCGCATAGAGAGGTACGTGCCAGTGTGACGCGCCGACAACGATGGTGCGCGCGCCGCTCATGACCCCGCCGGACGGAGCTCGTGTGGGGCGCTGAAGCCCTCGCCGAAGTTTTCGCTGAAGCTGGCATCCGGAACGGCTGTGCGGGCGAAGCGGGTGCCGGCCTGAGCCTGTGGCTCGAGAAAATCCATCTGCGGATCCCCAATGAGATCGATTGCTGAGATCGGTTGCTGAGATCGATTGCATTCAACGTAGGGACGGTGAGATGGTCCTGTCAATGGATCTCTTCCGCTGAAAGGACACCGATGTTCACCAAGCTGCGGACGCTCCGGACGATCGACGAGTCCGGTGCCGTCCTCATCGTTCGCCTGCCGGATCCGGACACCGCGGAGCGCGTCGCACACGCCGCGATCGAAGGCGGGTTCCGGGCGCTCGAGATCACGCTGTCCATACCGGGGGCGGTGGATCTCGTCCGCAGACTGGCCGGGCAGTACGCGTCGGAGGGCATCGCGGTGGGGGCCGGGACCGTGCTCGACGGCCACGCCGCGTTCGAGTGCATCCGCGCCGGTGCGGCGTTCCTGGTCAGCCCGCAGCTCAACCC
Source organism: Streptomyces sp. NBC_01166 (assembly GCF_045039765.1). Taxonomy (NCBI): domain Bacteria; kingdom Bacillati; phylum Actinomycetota; class Actinomycetes; order Kitasatosporales; family Streptomycetaceae; genus Streptomyces; species Streptomyces sp. NBC_01166. The sequence goes on along the minus strand of NZ_CP108613.1, from coordinate 247,027 downwards.
CGAGATGATCCGCGTCGCGAACCGCTACCAGGTACCCACGGTCAGTGGTGCGTTCACGCCGACCGAGCTTCTCGAGTCGGCCGAGGCGGGAGCGGACATCCTCAAACTGTTCCCGACGGAAAACGCCGGCATCCCGTACGCCAAGGCCGTGCTCGCGCCGCTTGCGCATCTGCCGATCATGCCCGCGGGCGGCGTGACGACGGAGAACGTCGCGGAGTGGTTCGCGGCGGGCGTCACCAGCGTCGGCGTGGGCAGCGCCGTCACCAAGGCGTGGCAACCTGACGGCGACTTCACCCGAGTGACTGCCGCAGCCCGCGATTTCCTGGCAGCGGTGCAGGACGCACGCCGATGACCGGCACTGCCCTCCGCATCGTCATCGGCACGGCCGGCTCCGGGAAGTCCACGGTCGCCCGTCGTCTCGCACGCGAGTACGCCGCCGCCTACCTCGACAAGGACGCGATGAGCGCCCGCTTTGTCGAGGCGGCCCTGCAAGCGGCCGGCTACGACCCGGGCGACCGCGAGTCGAACGCGTTCTACTTGGAACGCATTCTGCCCCTCGAGTACGACTCGCTCCTCGACATGGCCGGGGCCAACCTGCGCATCGACCGGCCCGTGGTCGTCGACGCGCCGTTCAGCCCGTACCTCTCCGATCCCGACTTCATCACGAAGGCCGCGGAGCGCTTCGACTGGCCGCCTGCTGACATCGAGGTGATCCGCGTCCGTGTTTCTCCCGAGACACTTCAACAACGCCTACGGGAGCGCGGCCTCGAGCGCGATAGCTGGAAGCTTGCCCACTGGGAGGAGTACTGGGCCCAGCACGGGGGACAGCCGTGCGCCTGGGCAGGGGTTCGTCTGCGGGAGCTCTCCAACGACGCGGATGAGGCTGAATTGTCTTTGCGGGCGTAGTGCGGATGGCTGGTGGCAGGTCGGGAGAGGTGGCTGCGGCCGTGGACGATGCCGCCGCCGGTGCGCCGGAAGACTCCAGGACGGGAATCGAATCACCGAAGAAGGAGAAACGATGATCAGCGGAACGACGTCGCTCATCGCACACATGGGGTACCCCACCTACACGTTCAAGTCGCCGCTGATCTACAACCCTTGGTTCGAGAAGAACGGTGTCGATGCGGTCGTCGTCCCGATGGGGGTCAAGGACACGGACTATCCGGACTTCTTCCGGTCGGTCTTCAGGCTCACGAACATCCGTGGTGCGCTTGTCACCATGCCGCACAAGGTGACCACCCTGGACTTGGTTGACGAGATCAGTCCGACCGCCAAGATCGCCGGCGCGGCCAATGCGGTCTTGCTGCGGGAGGACGGGCGGCTTCTTGCCGATCAGTTCGACGGCGCCGGGTTCATCCGCGGTGTGCTGGGCAAGGGGTTCGACCCGTTGGGGAAACGCGCGCTCGTTGTAGGCAATGGCGGCGTCGGTTCAGCGATCGCGGCCTCGCTGGCCGGCGTCGGGCTGGCCGGGATCGGCCTGTTCGATCCGGATACGGCCGCGTCCGAGTCGCTCGCCCAACGCATCGGCGAGTGGCACCCCGAAGTGAAGGTCGCTTTGGGATCGATGGATCCCGAGGGCTATGACCTGGTCGTCAATGCCACCCCGATCGGGATGAGGGATGGCGACCCACTGCCGGTCGACGTTGCTCGGATCGCGCCCGATTCGTTCGTCGTGGACGTAGTGCACAAGACCGAGGTCACTCCCTTCCTGCGGGCGGCGCAGGGGAGGGGCTGCACAATTCAGGGTGGTACTGACATGCTGTTCGAGATGATTCCGCCGCTTCTGAAGTTCTTCGGCTTCGGTAGTGCCACGGCCGATGAGTTGCGTGCCACTGCACAGCTGCCGTCGTGAGCAGGCGATAGTTACGAGCCACTCACTTGGCACCCGATGGAACGGCGGCTGTGGTACGGCTTCCAGCAGCGCGTGGACCGTGGCGTGCCTGGCTCGAACACGGTTGGCGAACCGCTGACTCTGCCACGGCGAGTCCGGGGTCTCCTCGGGGGACTCCTCGGCCTTCTCTCCGACAGGCTCGGGGGCCAGGACGCGTAGGCACTGGCGGTGGCGGGCGACGGCTCGCTCGGCGGCCTCTCCGAGGTTGTTCCACAGATGCCCCCTGTCGGCGACCTGGACCGCTTGGGGCGCCCCGGCCGTGGCGCCCTCCGCGAAGAAGGGAGCTCGATCTCGGCAGACGACCTCGATGCCGGGCCGCTCGGCGAGCCACCTGGCCAGGCTGGATGCTTTACGGTGAGGTAGAAGGTCCACGGGTCGCCGGGTCTCGACGTCGACCAGACCGTGGCATAGACGCAGCCCTTTCGCGTGGCGTACTCGACGACGCCAACCACCTGTGAGGCCGGAGGTTTCGGCTCGGGCAGTGGGGCGACCAGCCGCAGCACGGTGCTGCGGCTGACGGGTACTCCGAGGACCAGGCCATCCGTGCACCGGCCCGACCTGCGAGCGCGAGGCCGACCGCGGCCAGCATCTGACGCAGGCACTCGCTCCGCCGCGTGTGCCGTCGGGTCAGCCCCAGCACCTGCTCGACGAACGTCAGCCGTCCGCGCGAAGCATTCGGGCAGAAGAACCGGCGGATGTGCAGACAGACGGCCACCCGCCGCCCCGCAGTAGGCACATCGGCTAGGAACCGCAGGTAGGAGCTGTGTACCCGGCTCGACCAACTCCCGCAGTCCGGACATTCCGAGCCGATCGTCGTCACGTGGACCTCGATGCGTATCGCCTCGTTGTTCACGTCTACCGACAGCACTGTTGTGTCTGGCCGTCGAAGGTGGGAGTACGGCCTTGGGGGCCCTCCGTACAGCCATTCACGGTAGGGCAGGTTCCGCTTACCGCCCCTCACAAGCGACCAGTTGAGAGAGCTGCCAGGCGGCGCCATAACCGCCCACAATAGGGTGACAGCGACGAGGACGCCCTGAGCCGACCCCGTGGAAGGCCAGGAACCAGGGGGGGAACGGGGATGGACGAGGACAACGCCGTCATACGGCGCACCAGGACAGTCCGGGTCACCGTGTCCGCGGGCATCACGGGTGCGACGGTGATCGGTCTCGGTGCGGGGGTGCTGCCCTGGTGGCAGGTGCTGGCACTCGCCCTGCCCGCGACCGGACTCGCGGGCTGGACCGGATCGCGGATCGGGCGCATCGACGGCATCCGCGCCGCCCGTCTGGAACCCGGGGAACGCGTGATCGGCACCTACGCGGTGCGGCCCCCGTACACCGAGCACACCCCGCCCTCGCCCCACGAGGGCCCGCAGTACCACCTTCGCGTCACCTCACGCGGCGTGGAGATGTGGGAACGCGCCGAGCTGCTTTGGAAGCACCCCTGGCCCGAGCTCCGGGTGATCGTCGACAGTTACCGCCTGCGCATTCACCACCTGGGGCAGGAAGCCGGAACGATGCTGCTGGAACAACCGGGCGCGGTCGCCGAGGTCCGACTGGCTGCCCAACGCCACGGCGTCGCCTGACCGCGAGGACACCTGCCCCGCACATCCGGAGCCGGCCGAATCAGGTGGTCGTCCGGGGGCATCGGGCGCCCGGGCGCCACTCCGACCTCGGGACTGGTGAGCTCGCATGTTGACGCGTCGCGTATTCCTCGGTGAGGGTCAGTCGTGGTGTCACAGTGCGTGTTCGCCGAGGGCACCATCGTTTGTCGGCAAGGCCCCGGTCGTCCGCTGCCTGTGCTCCGTTCCGTACCATCCGCTGGTGACATCCCGTCCTCCCTCCACGCCATGCCGCCGAGTCGCAGCCGTGCTCACCGTGACGGCCGCCGTCATTGCGTTCGGGGCGTGGGTGCTGTGGCCGGTCTACGACTCATCGTGCGTCGTCTACTCCGCGTCCTACATCCCCATGAACGCGCCGAAAGCCGAGGTCGACGCCGCTGGGCAGCGGGGCTACGACAAGGCCCTCGCCGACGGCGCGTGCGGTCCCAAGCGGGCGCGCTTCCACAACTGGACTCGGTGAGGTAGGTCCCGGCGTCAGCGTGCGTGGTCGCCGGGGGCCTCCGTCTATCGCATCTGACGCGAGAATTTCGCATCAGATGCGACTCGGAGGCGTCTTCGCAGTTCAATCGCTCGATGAAGTGAAAGGCGCAGGTGTCGGCCGAGGTGGCTGCCACCGCGATTCGGAGGCCGACGTCCCGGTGGGACAGCTTCCAGATGGCCCCAGGCGAACCTCCAGAATGGTGATCGCCTCATCGCATCCGACGCTATTGGCGTCGGCAGCAGTGGTTGGCGGTAGCGGCCCCTCCGGTTCGCCCGCCTGATCGCGAAGGGCGCCGACACCCTGAGACTCCACGGTCTGCCCGCCCGCGCAGCACGGAACACCGCCATGATGGACGCCCTGGTAGACCTGCCGCCCATGGTCATCGCGGACCTGATCGGAATCCACCCCAAGACAGCCGAACGCTGGGCCACCCTCGTCGGCGGGAACCGGTCCGAATACTTGGCAGCGCGACGGGCCGCCCCGCAGGGCTAGGCAGTTGAGCAGGGCAGTGTTCCGAGTCTGCGCTATTGGGGGATGGTGACCAGGATGCGGCCGTGGCCACCGCCAGCGTCGACGTGGTCGTGGGCCTTGGCGATGTCGTCCAGCGGGTAACAGCCGCCGACGGCGAAAGTAAGGGCGCCGACGGCGGCGGCGGAGGTGAGGTCGCGGGCGGCCTGGCGCTTGGCCTCGGCGGGGAAGTCGTCGCTGCCGAGCAGCCGCAGGGTGACGTTGTTGAACAGCATAGGCCAGAAGGGGATCTCGGTGCGGTCCGAGCTGGTGGCGTAGGCGGCAATGACGGCCCCCTGGGCGGCGACGGCGTTGTCGAGATCGGCGTTGTCGGACAGCGCGACCTCGATGATCCGGTCGACGCCCCGCGGCGCGTACGCGCGGATAGCAGCGGCGGGCTCGCCAGTGTCCAGGGCGATGGCGTGGGCGACCGCCGGGTCGACGCGGTCGAGGTCCGCGGTGCGGCGGACGGTGGCGATCACGGTGGCGCCGGCCCAGTGGGCGAGCTGGGCGGCCAGGGAGCCGACGCCGCCGAGAACTCCGTGGACCAGGACCAGTTGGCCGTCGACCGGGCCGTCGGCGAAGACGGTGCGGTGGGCGGTGATGCCGGGGATGCCGAGGCTCGCGCCCAGCTCGTCACTGAGGTGGTCGGGCAGGGGTGCGGCCTGGTGGTCGGGTACGACGGCGTACTGAGCGGCGGTGCCGAAGGGGCGGTAGGACTGGGCGCCGTATACCCAGACCCTTTGTCCGACGCGGTGGACGTCGACTCCGGCGCCCACCGCCTCGATGACTCCGGCGCCGTCGCTGTGCGGGATCACCCGCGGGAAGGGCATGGACGAGCCGAGCCAGCCGCGCCGTTTCTTGGTGTCGCCGGGGTTGACGCCCGAGAAGGTGACGCGGACGCGGACCTCGCCGGGACCGGGGGCGGGAGCGGGGAGTTCACCGACGTGCAGGACATCGGCGGCGGGTCCCTGGTCGTCGTACCAGGATGCAAGCATGGGGGTACCTCCGTGGACAGTCAGCTCGCGGGAGCGGCGGGCGCATGCGGATCGCTGTCGGTGCATCCGGTGTCGAATACGGGCGGTTCCTCCCCGAGGGTCTCGCGCAGCCAGGTCCGTTCGGCGCGACTGGTGGCGCGGGCGGTGAGCAGCAGGCCCCGCCGGTAGGGGTCGGCGACCTCCTCGGCACGCAGGGGCCGCTCGTTGTCGTAGAAGAAGCTCGCCGGTTCTTCCAGGAACTCCAGTCGTCTGCGCAGCACAGCGTGCCGGTCGGCCACGTCGGGCAGGTGGGAGAGGAATGCCAGGACGACGTAGAACCGGGTGAAGTCGGTGATCTCGTGGTCGACGGGCTTGCGCAGGCGCTGAAGCATTTCGGCCCGCCCGGCCGCGGTCAGGCTGAGCACGTACCGGGCCGCCCCCGCAGCCGGGTCGGCGCGCCGCTCGATCAAGCCCGCCCTGGTCAGGCGATTGATCGCCGGATACAGGCTGCCGTCACTGACCGGCCGCATATAGCCGGTCAGCTGTGACATGCGGCGGCGCAACTCGTGTCCGGGCAGGGGTCCCTCGGCGAGAAAGCCGAGTATCGCGAGTTCCAGCATGAGTCCATCTTCGCACGCGAACATCGAAACGATGTAAACATCGATTCGATGTTAGGCTCGCAGGTACCCGCCCAAACGTTTCTGGAGAGGCACAGCAAGATGCCATCGCAGCCCACCGAGTCAGTGATGAACCGTTTCGTCGAGTTCATCAACACGGGCAACGAGGCTCTCGTCCGCGAGGTCATTTCTCCGGACGCGGTGTTCCACGCGCCAAGCCACCCGGAACCACTGCGAGGGCCCGATGGGTACATGGAAGTCATCGGGATGATGCGCAGTGCCTTCCCCGACGTCCAGTGGACGCTGGAGGAGACGGTCGCCGAAGGCGACACCGTTGCCGCGCGGTTCACCATGCGGGGAACCCACGACGGTGAATTCTTCGGGATCCCGGCGAGCGGCAACAAGATCTCGGTGCAGGCCATGAACTTCTACTACCTGGCCGACGGCCGGATCGTCGGCGAACGGGGCCAGCCCGATCTCCTCGGGGTGATGCAGCAGATCGGTGCCGTGCCGGCGCCGTGAACCTCGTAGCGCCGGGTGAGCCTTCTGGCGCGCGGGATTGCCGCTGCCGGGAGGGGGCGTACGGCGCGGTGGCAGAGGGCGAAGGCTCGCACCGGAGCGCGGGCGTCCGTCGCGGGTTCACCGCAAGAGGCCGGTCTTCTTCTTGATCCGGCGTCTTCGCGCAGACAGCGCCCGTTGCGGCGAGAGCTTTACACCTTGTCACCGCTGACGTGACCGAGCCGGGTACGGAACTGCTCGCTCTACGGCGAATACTGCAACCTTCGAATACGGGACTCCCGCTGCTCTCGGGAAGTAGCTTCCTCCGGGCGCGAGCAGCTCGCACCGGTGCCGTGACCAGCCCGGTGAGCGCGTCGTTGGGACGATGAACGGTGCGCACGGCGACGGCACGATCAGGTGAGGAACGGGGGTTTTCGACGGTGCCGGAGGAGGACGCTGCGGCTGCTGCGCCGGTCGCATCAGCTGCATCGTCCGGTTGGCCTTACAGGGGTGATGCCCTCGGCCCTGACCGGTGCCGCGCTGAAGGTGTCGGTGCTCCCCGCGGACGCTTCCGGTCCTTTCACCGCCCTCGCAGCGGTTTACGGCCAGTGGATGCTCGCACCGGGCGTCCTCGTGGCGCTGATCGGCTGGCCCCGCGTCCGGCTGCGCTGCCACACCGTCGGCCAGGTGGCCGACGGCATGCTGATCGGCATGGTGGTCAGCGCACCCCTCTACACGCTCTTGAGGTGACAAAGACATGAGCCAGTTTCTGGATCCCAGCCCTGCCGATATCGTCATGATCAAGGCTGAACAGCTCGCGGAGCACCCGGACGCCAACGCCACGATCGGGGCGCTGCTGCACCTGACCGGCTCCGTGCCCGATCTCGCCGGCCTGCGCGAGCACGTCACCACGCGCCTTCATGAGCTGCCCTGCCTGACGCACATGCTGACCGGGGACGGGCCTGCCGCACGGTGGACGTCTGCCGTCCCGGACATGGCCCGGCACGTTCGCGCCCAGGTCATCGACGGCGGTCCGGCTGCTCTCGAGGCGGCGGTAGGCCTCCTCTTGGGTGAACCGTGGCCAAGAGGTGCCCCCGCCTGGTGCATGGTCCTGCTGCACGGTCACGTGCCCGACGGGTTCACGCTGCTGTATCTCACGCACCACGCCGTCCAGGACGGCGCCAACATCGTCACAGTGCTGGAAGCATTGTTCGGGTCCCGGTCACGGCCGGCAGAGTGCTCCGCGCTCACTCGAGATGTCTCCTCGACCGGGCGGCCCGCCCGGCGCCAGGCCGTGCGTAGCACTGTGCGCCTGCTGCGGCACGCGCGTCAGCACCGCCTGTGGCAATCCACCTCGTATCCGTTGTCCAGCCGCCGTCACACACTGTGGGTCCAGGCGCCCTCCGACAGCCTGCGTACCGCGGCCCGCACAGGCGCCGCCAGTACCAACGACGTCTACCTCACCGCTCTGGCTCACGCGATCACCCAGTGGGCCATTGATGGTTGGCCCCGCGCTGCCGGGGCGGCCCTGCCGGTGATGGTGCCCGTCAACCTGCGTACGCCCGAGGAAGTAGCGGCACCCGGCAACCGGCTGTTCCTGATGCGGATCGATTTGCCCGGCGGATCCATGACGGTGGACCAGCGACTGGCACGTACACGAGAGCGCACCCCGGTACTGAAGTCGGCCGCGCACAAGAAGGTGCTGCGAGCGGCACTCACACGCCTTCCCCGGCGTCTGCTCAAGTGTCTTGTGGACGTGAGCACAGTCCCAGGCCGGCTCACCGTCTGCGCCTCCTACGGCGTGGTGCGCCAGCGGCTGCACTACGGTGACGCGGCAGTGCACCGCCTTGATCCCATCATGTGCTGCCTGCCCGGTGTGCCCCTCGCCGTCATGGCAACGACCTACGGCGACACGACCAGCGTGTGCTTCCGCATCGACACCGCCCTCCCCGGTGCTGACAGCCTTCCCGAACGCTGGCGCCAAGCCCTGGCCGACTTGGCGGCAATGGCCCCGCACGCCGCACGTGACGATCCCCCACATCCCGGACGCCTACCGGCCGGGCGCATCTCGCCGGTCATGCGGGCGCTCGGCACCTGGCGGGCTCAACGCTCCACAGCGGCCGCTGCTCGGAGAAGCTGACCGCCGCCTGCCTCCACCGCGACCGCCAGCCGCGGTAGCGGCGCATTCGGTGTGCATTCGGTCTGCCATGCCGCAGCGTGGCCGGTCTTCCCCCGGGAGCCGTCACGAGGGCAAGGACGGTGTAGCTGTGCTTGCCGCCGCGGAGGCCGGTGCCGGGTCGTCCTGCCCATGGTGTCCGTGTCGCGGAACAGGTCTGGGCAGCCGGCCTGCTGGTCAGCCCGAAGACCGCATTCGACCTGCCAGGCGCGCCATTCGCGGTGGGGCGTCTGTCTACGCCATCCGCGTGACGCCACGCCCCCGAAATCGTTGCACTGGCAGCGAGGATGGCACGGTCGGTCCCGGCCGGCCCCGCAAGAGCAGGGGAACGTTTTGGCCTTCGAAGAGTTCGTGGTGTCCGGCTACGGCGGATTCAAGTCCGAAGGGCGCACGCTATGGCACGGCGACCCCGTGGCCGAGACGGTCGTGCTGATCGGCGGGGCACTCCAGCGCAAGACAGCATGGGGCCGATTCGAAGCGGTGCTGGCCGAAAGGTTTCACGTGTTCACCGTGGACCTGCCCGGGTGGGGTGAAGCGGACACGCTGCCTGCCTCGTACGACGTGGACTTCCTCGCGGCCGCCCTGCACGACCTGCTGGGGGCGGCCGGGCACCGGCGGGTGCACGTGCTCGGCGCTTCGTACGGTTCTGGCATCGCCTACCGCTATGCCCAGACGTATCCCCAGGCGGTGCTCAGCGTCACCCTGGCGGGACCGCTCCTGCGGGTCCCCGATGGGGTCCGGGAGGATCTGCGGCGCACCGTAAGCCTGTTGGAGGGCGAGCGGATGGAGGAATTCGCGGAATTGAGCGCCGGCATCGTCCTTCGTTCCGGGCCGGGCGCGCGAGTAGCCCGCCGGTCGGCGGTGCGCCGCATCCTGTATTCCCTCTTTCGCGACATCGATGATGCGGACGGGCAGAAGTACCGGAACAACACCCTGCGAGTGCTGCAACAAGCGCCGTCGCTACAGCCGCCGATCACCGCGCCCGTCCTCGTGGCCACAGGCGAGCACGACCTCTTCACGCCGCCGGACCTGTGCCGCGAGGTCGCTTCGACCTGTCCCGACGCCCGCTTCACGCTGGTGTATGACGCCGACCATGCGATGCATCTGGAGCTTCCGGACCAAGCCGCCGACCTGCTGACCCGCTTCGCGATCGGGGAGTCCCTCGATGGCCTCGCCTACTGCCACCCGGTGGAGTTTTCGGCCGCGCTGTCACCGGGCGCCGGGATGTACGCGGCGGACGGACGGCGATGACCGGTTCACCAAATCCGTAAGCCGCGCCATCGCTTCTTCCGCCGCCCGCTGCCGGCGTCAGCGCATACCTTCTCCCTCTGGCGGCACGTGAACCGGCCGAAGTCACCGACTCGGCCCTCGACACCCCAGCTGCGGGCGCCCCTCACAGTGCAGTCCCGTCCCCACTCAACAGCCCCGAGGCCTCCATGACTGCAGCCCGTCCCACCGTCCTCCTCACCGGCTCGACCGGCGTGATCGGGGCGAACCTACTCCCAGCACTGGCCGTCCGCCACCATGTCACTGCCCTCGTCCATCGCCGCCGGCCCGAAGGCGCCACCACTTTCGTGCAGGCCGACCTGACCGCCGATGGCCTGGGCTTGAGCACCAGCCAGCGCCGCGAACTGGCCGCCGGCATCGATGCCATCGTGCACTGCGGAGGTCTTACCGACTTTGCCCCGCGCGACCACACCGCCTTCGACAACGTCAACGCCGACGGCACCCGCCGGATCCTGGAGCTCGCAGAACACGCCCGCGTTCCCGTGGTGCTGCTCTCCTCCGCCTCCGCCGCCTTCGAGGTCCCCGGGGACGACCTCGCCGCCCGCTCCATGCGGGCGTACGGCCAGTCCAAGCGGCGAGCCGAGGAACTGGCCACGCACTGCAGCCAACCCGTCGCCATCGTGCGCACAGCCCTCCTGTTCGCCGCCCGCAGCGCCCCCACCGCACCTCGACACCAGTTCCCGCACGCCCTTTTCACCGCCCTGCTGCAGGCACGTCCCGGTGGTCTGCCCGTCCAGCCCGATCACTGGACCGACATCCTGCCGATGGAGACCCTCGTCGACTACGTCACCGCACTGACCGAAGCCCAGATCCGCGGCGACGCCACGGCCCCCGGCCTCCATTGGGTCACCGCCGGCCCCGCCCGGCTGACCGCAGCAGACCTGGAGCGAGCCTGCATCGACTTCCTCAAGGAAGCGGGCCGCCCGGCCCGAGGACCGCTGCTGGCCGATCCCACCGCGCCGCAGCCTCGCACGCACGGCATGGCCCGCGTAGCCCAACTCGGCTTCCTGCCGCCTGACCACCCGGACATGCCCACACACCTGAGGCGCCTTCTGCCCACCCAGGTGACCCGTACGGACGTACTCGAAGCCCTCTGTCACAACGTCCGGCGCTGCGCGCCGTGGGCATCATGACCCCACCCCTCGCACGTCGTACGTGCGCCCCGCCGTAACAGGCGCCGCATCAGGGACCGTCCCGCCCCTCGGGCCAATCACTTACACGGGACCATGAGGATCGGCGCTGCCCATGGCGAACAGCCTCCACAGCGTTCTTGGCTCCTCGCCGGCGGGGGCTCCGTCTCACCCAGCAGACTCGCCGGTGAGATCGAGCCGGGCAGGCTCGTCGGTGCGAGCTGCATCGGGCGAATGGGCCCCGGCGGGGGTGTGGAGGGCGAACAGGCGGGTCTTGATTTGGTCGCTGAGCCATAGAGGCGCCACGCATTGCAGGGCGGCACCCACGTGGGCGTCGACGCCGACGGTATACCTGCGCCGCGGGCGCGGAACGCCGAGAGCCCTGGCGATGGTGCGGGCCACCGGCTGCGGCCCGCCGGCCGACCCCTGGATGCGGGAGAAGAGGCTCGCGGTACGGTCGTGGACACCGGCGTCGGATCGGGCTGCGGTGAGGGTGGACAGGTCCCTCTGGGCCCGGTCCCAGAATGGGGTCGCGACGGTGCCCGGCTCGACGAGGACCACCTGCACGCCGTACCGGCGGGTTTCCATGCGCAAGCTGTGCGTAGCCGCGCTGAGCGCGTGCTTGCTGGCCGTGTACCAGCCGTTCATCGGCGCCGGGATCCGCGCAGAGGCAGAAGAGACGGTCACGATCCGCCCCCGTCCCCGCCTGACCATCGCGGGCAGCACCAACGTGCACATCCGCAGCGTTCCTACGACGTTGACCTCCAGCACCTCACGGATCCGGTCGTCCGATGGGTCGGTGATCGCCCCCGTCAGCGGGATGCCGGCATTGGCCACCAGCGCGTGGGGGCCACCGTCGGTGAGGGCGGCCGCTCTCTCGACGGCCTCCCGGCAGGACGCCGGGTCGGTGAGGTCCATGACCACCGCGTCCAGCGCCAGTCCATGGGACCGGGCGGTACAGACCAGCGCGTCGGCCTTGGCCCGGGAGCGGGCCGTCCCGATCGCGTGCCGGCCCTGGCTGGCCAGGAGCAGCGCTGTGGCCAGCCCGATCCCGCTGGTCGCACCCGTCACCAGCACGCTTGCCGGCCAAGCAGCGTTGCTCGTCTTCTCATTCACCATCTATTTCCCCCAGGGGTATGCCAGTATTGACCCGATATGAACCAAGCTCCCGAGTAGTCCCCGTCCCCGGCCCGGGGCGGCGGAGGGGCGGGCTTGGGAGCAACGACCATGCACCCGCCTGGGTCACGCACCGCCCGCCCAGGACGACTCGAAGGCGTCACGCCGCGCGTCGCGCTCTGGACGCCCGAATACCTGTACGCGGGTGGGGGAGGAGCGCTGTGAGGCGAGAACAGCACTGGCTTTTGTCGGACCTTTGAGCGCCCGCACGCGCCCGCGTTGAGCCCGCCGCCCACCGACATGCCGGAGGAAGCCGATGCGAACGAGCGGAGCAAGGCTGACGGCGCCGAGCTCACCGAAGACTCAGGCCACGCTGGGAGTGACCACCATCGGCGCCCCCAGCACTCCAGAGGGCGGCTGGCGTTTCCACTGCGACGGGACAGGGCGCGCCCACCGCTGGGGGAGTCGGCGACCGACCAACCCTGATGGACACAGCTGACCGGAGACCTCGCTCGTTCGGGGGAAGCGGGGGCTCGTGTCTTCGGCCACTACGGCTGCCCTGGTCAGCATCCTGCCCGGCTCGTGCGTACTGCCGATCCCCGCCCGCCTCCGGAGCGCCGCCGGACGCAGAAGCCAAGGTCCTGCGGGGCCGGCCTCCCCGCCTGTCCAATTACGGTCATGGACAACCAAATGGGCCGCCGACTCCGTCGGCGGCCCATTTGTGGGAGATCGAGCTCAGGGTTGCCCGCCCTTGCCTCTCTGGACAAAGAAGTAACCGACGAGGCAAATACAAGCGATGATCGCTAGTAGAGCCCATCCTCCAGCGTTTCCCGAAATGATCAAAAACGCCGAGAACAGCACGCCGACGACGGCGAAGAACGTGGCGAACTGCGCATACCGCTTCCCAGCCGCTCGCTGTTCCACTGACCATCCAACACGAGGCATGGTTTATTCCTTCCGAACGTTCGGGGCGGGGTGGTGGGAACGCCGCACCGCCCTCTTCCTCACCCAGCACATCCCCACCCCCTGACGCCCCAACCGCACCAGTGCGACGGGGCGTCACGCGAGGAGCGCGGCTCCTCAGGCCAGCCCGTTCCAAGCCTGAGCTGCGCAAACACGGGCTGATATGTCATGTACGGCGCACAACCGGGTACTGGCGGACATCATCAGGCGTCGATGATGCTGCGTGCCTTGGTAACGCGCTCTCGGGTGCGGGTGACGTCGACCTCGGTGTAGACGGTGTCGTGACGCACCAGTTCCTGGTAGGTGCGCACGGCTGATTCACCGATCCGTTCGACCACTTCGCGGACATCGGTGATCCCGTCGAGTGCACCGCCACCAACGTCCACCCCTAGGGCCTGAGACCCGAACTCCCGCACTAAGCCTGCACTGAGCAGGACGTAGCGGGATCGGGCGTCGGCGTTCAGGGCAATCCGTTCCTCGGCCAGGGGCGGGCTCGGGAATGTGAATTGGCTCGGGTCCGTGAGGCAGGAGTGCACGGCGGTGGGACGAGCGTTCGTGGGGTCCAGCCGGCCGTACACCTGGCAGGCCTGGAGCGCGCACAGCCAGGCCATCGAGACTTCGCCGGTCTTCACGCGGAGCTCAGCCAGGTTGTAGTAGACGGAGCCCAATACCGTTTGGTCCTGGTCGCTTTCTCCCGCCTGGGCGACCCTGACCGCATGGTGGTTGGCCTTCCCGTAGTGGCGCAGGGCAAGGGCCCACTGGCCGCGAGCGACCGCATCGTCGCCGAGTCGGATGGCGGCGGTGACCGTCCGTCGTTCGCCATTGAGTGATCGCCAGCGCATCGAACCCCCTCGTTGTGGCGTGGACCGCTCGGACGATGACCGCTCAACCCCGCGGGTCATACGGCGTGCCGCTGAGGTTATCCCCCGCATCGGGGTTGTGGCGAGGCCGCCGGACGGGATGAGGGGCCGCTGCGCCTTCGGTTTCCGCCCGGACACGGATCTTTCCCGCATCGTTCAGGAAGGTCGCAGGTCACAGCGCTTCCTGAGCTCACATCTGGTTGGGGGTGAGAACCTGTCTCGGCATCAGCGGGGGGAGCAGGCCTTCGTGGGGCCGGCGGTTAGCTTGGGGCGTGGTCCTGCGCGTGCCGTCAGGATGGGGGTTTCTGCTGGGGTGTTTGGCGCGGTGGGGGCCGGCGGCGGTGCGGGTGTCGGCATAGCTCCAGACGTCGGCGCGGGCACGGACGCGCTGGTAGCTGCCCTGGTAGCCGAGCGGCACGATCTCCTCCCATAGCTTCCAGGCGTTGGTGAATCCCTCGTTCCACCGGTCGTCCAGGTAGGGCTTGTAGTCATCGAGGGCCGAGGGCCGGTTGTGCCACTGGCCGGTGAACAGTTCCTCCTGGACCGCAGCGTCGGCGCACTGCTTGACTGCCCGTCAGGTCATGGCGAGCTGACGTTGGATCGAGCGGCGGCTGTGCCCGGCCTGCAGCAGCGCGTGGACGGCAGCGTGCCGGGCCCGGGTGTGGTCGGCGAACCGGTGCCCGGTCGGCCAGGGGAACCGGGCGGCTCCTCGTCCGGAGCGGGCTCCGGCTCGGGTCCGTGGGCGGCCGGGACAAGGGCGCGGAGGCAGCTGCGGTGCTGGGTGGCGGTCCGTTCGGCGGCTTCGCTCAGGTTGTGCCGCAGGTGCCACCGGTCGGCGACCTGCACGGCCTGCGGTGCGCCGGCGATGGCGCCTTCGGCGAAGAACGGTGCCCGGTCCCGGCAGATGACCTCAATGCCTGGCCCCTCGGTGAGCCAGGCCGCGAGGCTGGATGCCTCCCGGTCCGGCAGCAGGTCGATGGGGCGGCGGGTTTCGATGTCGACGAGGACGGTTCCGTAGTGTCGGCCCTTGCGGGTGGCGTACTCGTCGACACCGACCACACGCGGTGCGGCCACCTCGGGATTGAGCAGAGCGTCGACCAGCCGGAGCGCGGTACTGCGGCTGACGGACCCCCCGAGAACACGCGCGATGCGGGCCCCGGCCCGGCCCGCGAGGGCCAGACCGACCGTGGCCAGGGTGGAGCGCAGCCTCTCAGCCCGCTGACCGTGCCGGCGTGTCAGGCCGGGGATCTGCTCGACGAGAGTACGGCGAGCGCAGCCCCGGGTCCCGCAGGCGAACCGAAGGGCCCTCAACTGGAGAACAACGCTTCTTCCACCGCGCACATCAGCGGGAAACCACAGGTAGGAACCATGAATCTGGTTCGACCAGACCTCACAGACCGGGCACACGGCACCGTCCGCGATGCATTGCGCAGCAACACGCACTATCTCGATGTTGACGTCCACCGACAGCACCGCGATGTCCGCGACCGACGGGAACAACAACTCCTTCAGCCGGAGCGCAACCTCTTCCACGGCCCCGAACTGTCAGCCCGACCGCCTTGAGCATGCTCATCCGAAAGGGTGGCGCTGTGGCCCGGCCTGCTACGCCGCCAAGCGATCCATGAGAAGCCGCGACCAGCCCACCGTGGTTCGTCGGGTGGGGATGTAACGCAGGCGGAGCCAGCAAGGGCGCTAGCATCAGTCCGCCCGCTGAGATCCGATCGAGAAGGCGAATCCGCGCGATGTCCGATGACGCATACCTGTTCCTTCTTCCTGACCGCCACCCTCGGCGGGGGGCGGCCCTGGCTGCCGTCGGTTTCCTGGAGTGTGCGGACACACCAGCCGTTCTGGGATGGCTGCAGGCTCACGGAGTCTCGGCCTTTTCGGAGCAGGTCAGGATCCTTCCGGCCGAAGCCCAGGTGTTCATCCCAGAGAACGCGGAGCGCCTGCCTGTTCCACTGAGTGAGGAGGAAGCGCTGCGGGTGCAGCAGGAGTGTGCGCCCCAGGCCGTTACGGACGTGGAGCGCGAACTGCTGGAGTTCCGGGACACGACTCAGGACTGGGAAGCCCTTGTCCATCGGGCCCTGACGGCGGGCGTTCCAGCTCCGCGCATCGCCCAGTTGACCGGTCTCGACCCTCAGGACATCGGCCGCCTGACGGTGTGATCGCTCGGCGACAACGCCCGTCGGCCTCGGCCGTCTACCGTCCCGTGGCCGACCAAGCGCCGTGCCTGAACACGCAGTCATTGTCTGCGACAGCGCGAGTTTCTACGCGAACTGTGACAGCTCATCCGGCCCGGCCGGACTCAAACGGATCCTGTCGCGCGGCGACAAGGTCGGGCACACCCGCGGCGCCCATCCCGTCTACAACGGCTGGGCTGCCACCTTCGACTTCGGCCCGAACGACTGGGGCTTCGTCAGGCAGGAATGCCTCGGCGGCTATGGATCCTGGTGAGCCGCACGCAGTCACGACGGAACGGACGAGAGATGACTTGGACGAGCAAGCTCGCAGCCTTGACTCTGGCCACTGCTGTGGTCCTGACGGCGGCGAGCCCTGCGGGCGCGGCCGACGGGACGGTGGGCAAGCGCGAAACCGTATGCGCGCGCGACCTCTTCGTACGGGTCACCGCTCCCTATGGAGCATGGATGGGTCGACCGCTCTCGCTGCCCGCCTTCTCCGAGCCCGCTTCCGACGCTCCCGTACCCGCCCAAGCGGGTGGGCGCCGACTGATGCCGGTCGAGCAGGGCGCCGACTTCCGTCAGCCGCGCGGCGAGCCCGAGCCCGCACCCGCCCCGGCCCGACGTCCGCTCGCCCCCCGGCGGCCTCACCTTCTCGAACCCGGACCGCCATATCTGAGCGCTACCACCACGGGTTGCGCATCGTCCAGGACCAGCTCACCACCTAGCCCCACCGCCCGGTGTGCCAGCGCCTCCACCTGGACAGTGGTCGTAGCCCGCCCGGCTCCCGCCTCGGATACCGTGTTCCTCTACGGGGTGCCATAACGGATGTGACGCCCCCCACCGGAGGTAGTCAGCGTATGAGTTCAAAGCGCAGCAAGAATCCAGCACTGCCCGTACTTGACGACGCATTCCGACTCGCGTCGGTCAAGGACGCCGAAGAGTCCACCCGCGACTTGGTGGCGCGGCTGGCCACCACCGAGCTGCGCCGCGTTTCCCACCCGGGCCGGGTCACCTGGGAGCCCACCGATCAGGCCGAGCCCGTACCGGTCCCGCCGACTGTGGTCGACGGTGACGGGGACCTGTGGCTGCGGGACCGGGGCACTGGCACCTGGACCATGCCCGAGTTCAACCCGAAGGAGTTCCCGGCCCGCTGTGGCGAGGTTCTGACGTGGAACCAGCTTGCCCGCGAGTTCGGCCCGCTTACCGCACTGGCGGACGACCGCCGCATCGGCGGCGGCCGGCGTCGCTGACCGCGCGGCCTTCCGGGATGACCGCGCCCCTGAAGCGCCCGTTACGGGTAGCTGGGAGCTCCAGCTCACTTCCGAGCTCGACGATGGCGGCGAGCAGGTGAGCGTGGTGGTCGGTCACGATGTCTCCATGTTGCAGCCGGATACGTCGTCGCTGTCCGTGGGGTCGGGGTGGAAGAAGCGGGTGTAGCGGAGTCCGGTCTCCGGAGTGATGTTGAACACCGCGCACAGGTGTTGCGGGTCAGCGCCGGTGACGGCGGCCTCTTCGAGGATTCGGTTCTCGCGAAGTTGCTGGGCGGTGACCGGGAGGCCGCGCAGCAGAGGCTGCATCCAGCCGGTTGTGGCCGGGGCCCGGGTGTGCGCGGTCTGCGAGCTGATGAACACGTGAGGGTTGCGGGTATGTGGCCGGCGCTGGTGCCGTAGGTGGATGTAGTCGACGGCGGCCTGCTGGGTGAAGGCGTCGAGGGGGTGATCGATGTAGCCGAGCGTGAGCCGGCCGCGGGTGAAGTCGATGGCGGTCAGGGGCAGCGCTCGGGCCTGGTGCGGGTAGAGCGCATGGATGCCGACGAGGGCGATCAGCAGCTTCAGGGCGGGGTTGGTCTCGTGCGGGGGAACTCGGGCGCGCATTCACAACCAGGACCTCATCAGCCAGGCGGAGCTTCGCCCGGTGCAGCTGGTCCAGCTCGTTCTTGAGGCGCTCGGCCAGGTCAGGGTCCGCCCACAGCAGGTGCGGCTTCTTCAGGTCGCAGCCCGGCTTGACCACGATCCGTTTGGCAGTGGTCTCCCGCAGGTCAGGTTCGGCCATCTGCTCCATGAAGCGGGTGGAGCCGCAGATTGCCACGACGACCGGTAGGCCGAGGCCTCGCTTCGGGGCGGCGAGCCGCTGCTCAGGGGTGCGTAACAGCCGGTGTGGCATGGGGAGCTCTCTCTACTGGTTGATGCGGGTCGGTTGTGCCGGCGTCGGCTGATCGATCAGGTAGCCCGGCGGCTGGAGGCCGAGGCCGGGGGAGCGAAGTAGGTGCCGGGGGTGGGCTCCGGGCCGTCACCGGTGGTGCCGTCGTGCACCTGCTGTAGGGCCAGCGCGGCGATGCCGGGCGAGGGCGAACGCGGTTTAGGCGGGTAGGGGAGCGACCGGTTATCGGGTGGTCGCCTTGGTGGTGGCGATGAGCGCGGCAACCGTTTCCCGTGGGCGGAGGTCCGTGATGTCGGGCTCTGAGCCCGGTGAACGCTCCTTCTCCTGCTGACGCCCGTCCACACCCACTGCCTCATGGGCGTGCTTGAGCACCATGCGGGCCTGGACGACCTCGCCCTTGTCCACTGTCGCCCAGAACGGGTGGGTAGTCACCGTGAGGCTGAGGTCGAGCAACTCCTTGCGGAGCCTGGCCACCTCTTCGTGCTGTTGCGCGGCGTAGCCGGGGCTGTCTCCCCTCTCGGCCTGAACAGTGCATACGTTCGATTAACGTCGACTGTGTCACCGTGCACCGTATTTGGCCCCGCTGGACAACTCCAATGCGCACATCGCAGCCCGATGCTCAGAACAGGGAGTCCCAGAAGATCGTTTCCGGATCGGGTTCGTCTGGGTGGAGCATGCAGCGCTTGCAGCGCAGGAGTCCGGGTTCGTTGGTTCCGGAGGCGGCTCTCATCCAGGGCAGGGTCTCCATGGCGTGTGCGTGTGCGTCGTCGGCGAGGGTGTCGACGGTCCGGCGGAGTTCGTCTGGGGCGGGGCTGTCGGTTAGGCAGAGCCATCCGATCGCCGCAGCGAGGCGGACTTCTGGGGCCTCCGCATGGGCGTGCCAGCGTTCGCGCAGCCACGCGACGGTCGGCGGGTGCGGGTGGGCGCGGGTGATCTCGGCAGTGGCCAGGGCGAAGGCGGCACGGACCATAGGGTCACGCTCCGCCTAGCACCCGCCGATCAGAGCGGTCCGGACGATGTGGTCGAAGTCTGCGACCGCCGCCAGGCCGTAGGCGGCGTCGACACGGATGGCCGGGTCGGGGTCGTCAAGGAGGGGCAGAAGTGCGGGCGTGTTCGCGGTGATCGCGCTTCGGGCGGCGGCGACCGACCAGCCCGCCGGGTAGCCGGTCACTTCGTAGCCGTAGTCGTCATCTCCGTAGGGCGCCCGACGTGCGGAGTCCGTGCGGTGAAGGAGGAATCCCTCGCGGGAGGCGACGCCGAAGTACCGGGCTCGGGCTGGGCCAGGAAGGGCGCCGAGGGCGGCAGCTCGGTGGGGGTGATGGGGGTCGGTGGCGAGCGGGATCAGGAAAGGCACGGCGAGAGCGGCGGCTGCCCGACTGTCGTTGGCGCACAGGCCCCACAGCACACCGGTCGCATCCATGCCCGGTTCGCCGTCGGCGCGTAGGGCGGCAACAGCTTCTCGGGCCTCGATGCCGTGGGGAAAGTTGCCCCACGGAACGGCGTCGAGGGGCAAGTCGCCTCGGAGCCCGGGCAGGATGCTGGCCACCACCGCCCGGACATCGAAAGGGCCACTCGCGAACAAGGCCAGGTCCGCCCCGTCCACGATGTCCCTACACATCGCGAATGTCGGACCCATCCGCCAATCCTTCACAGCACACCCCCACCCTCGAACCTTCGGACACCTGATCATGACCGGGGCGGAGGCCCCCTGGCAGCCGGGCGGCGGACAGTTCAGATGCTCTACAGGGCCAACCATCGCGCACAGGGGCCAACAGGAGTGCTCAAGGGCCACCTATCCAGCTCAGTCACAGTGACTGAGTGGCGTAGTTCTGTCTGGCCAACTACGTGCACACGCGGGACACTGCTTCGGGCATGGACGGTGGCGTGCTGGTCAGAGTTCCCAGTCCGCCGAGGCGAAGGTGTCTTGCGGCGAAAAAGCGTGCCCGGGGGTAGCTATAGCCGGATCGCGAGAACGTCGATGCGTTCAACGAGCCGAGGCGTGCGGCGGGCCGTGGTCGAGTTCACGTGCTCCGGACTGTGGTGACGTTCTCGATGAGAGTGGCGATGACCGCCTCGGCGGGGCCCGGATCCGGCTTGAACGTGGCGAGCTTTTCGGGTGGGATCGGCCCGGTGGTGTCGAGGACGTGCACCGTCGCGATGACGCCTCCGACCCGTACGGCGGTCACCAGGGTCCAGGCGAAGCCTCCGTTGCCCAACCGGAACAGGGTCCGGTAGCGCAGTGCGTTCTCCCCGAGGGCAGGGACGTCCAGCGCCTCGGTCGTGACGGATGCCTTTCCGGTCGTGTTGCTGAAGCTGAACCGGCTGCATGCCCCGACGGCCTCGCGCAACTGCTTCATGCGGGCCCGTGCAGCCCCTTCCGGATAGCTCATCAGGTTGGTGCTCAGCGGAGCCACGGAGGTCCCAGCCCGATACATGATCGACGGAACTGCGGCAGCCTCCTCACCATCACCCCCGGTAGCCTCCCTCACATGCCGGCAGACCTCCGGGGAGACGGTCTCCTTGACGTCGGGGGAGGAGTCCGGTTCAACCCCGTCCCGAGAACTGCTCCCCGTGATCTCGAAACCGACGGCCTGGTCCGCAGTGAGCAGCGCGGCCTTCAGCTTGGCAGCGGTCAGCGGTTCGGAGTGCTCCAGAGCTTTACCGGCTGCCGTGCTCATCGCCGGCCCGGCCTTCGCAGGTCCCCACCCTCGAACTCGTGTTGTTCACATACGTATCGGCGAACGATATCCGTGCATGCCCAGCGGCCTGACGTAGCAGTGAGTGAAGGTGATCGGCTTTCCAGCCGGTCAAGGAGCGGGGCAAGGCCGCACGGAAGCTGCCAGCGTGCCGCCCGCTACCCCGCGGGCCTTCTGCCCCGCTCGGGGCCAGATAGCACGCTCAGTCACAGTAGGTGTGACTGAGCGGCCTACTTGGCCCGTGCGGCCAACTACGGCGCTCAGCCTCCGCCGCTCCCGGTACGACCCAGCACGGCACGGAACCGCTCCCGTCCCGCTGTCACGCTGGCCTCCCAAAGACCTGCGGCGTCGCCGGTCGCCGAGCGGGACTGAAGCCGCTGCTCCTCGGCGCTGAAGCCGGCACCCGCGAGGTTCTGGTCCAGCATCCCCATCGCGGTGAGCGCCGCGTGGCCACAGGCCAACGCGTCACGGACATCTCCGGTGTTGTTGGCCAACAGGGCGTGCCGCAGGACGAGGGCGCCGAAGAAGGCGTAGGTGCCAGCGACGTCGGTGATCCCCTCCTCGCTCGGCTGAAGTTCGGGGAACCGCTCCAGCACGCTTACTCGCTCAGCAGCGTCGGCCAGCGGCTGGCCGGTATGCCAGAGGTCCCCTACCGACCGCACGCAGAAGTCCAGGTCGGCCTCCCGCCCGGGCACCCCCGCCCGCAGGCCTATGAACAGCGGCGCCATGCGCTCGGCGCAGGCCGCGACGTACAGACGGATCACCTCGCCGCCGCTGTCGCGCAGTGACTCCGCGACAGTCCCCTCCACCAGCGTTTGCATGCCACACCCGTTTCTTTCGTCAGCCCGTAGCGACGGGTTTCGATCGAGCGGTTGCCAACGTGCGTGCCAACCGTCCAGCCCGGACATCGTCGCAGGACACTGCCTTGGGCTGAGCGGGCCCCGCCCTCCGCGAAGACTTAACGCAGGTCAGGTGTGCTTCTGTCGTGTTACTGAGGGTTTTGCAGTCACTACCCTGGTACGGGCGGGACGCCAAGGCCCGGCTCGTCTGGCTGATCGCCGGACTCGCCCGGCGGCCGGGCACGGTGCCCTACCATCGCCGCGATGCTCAACTTCAAGGGGTTCGGCCACGGCCTGCCGATGGAGATCATGATGGACCATCTCCTGACCGGCGGCGGCCGGCGATCGTTGACCTGCTAGCGGGCCATCGTCCGGCAACGGACCGGCGGTAGCGCTCTCCCGGGTGACGCCCGTGCCGGAATTCTTCGTGGGGCGGCCACGAGGGCCGTTGTCAGAGGCGATTGGCAAGATTGCGGCCATGAATGTCACTCCTGTCACTCCGCCACGGCCGATCGACGTTGCCGCCGTCTTTCCCCAACTGGCTCCACTGGCCCGCACGGCGACCCGCCTGCACCCCCGCCCTGGGGCGCCGACGTGGCACGACAGTTCGATCGGCGGGCCGCTGCTGTGGCCCGCCGAGGAGCCGTGGCCGCACTGCGAGGAACCGCATGTGGTGGATGGCATCAATCGAGCCCAGTCCCCGGCGGATCTGCGGCTGGAACGACGGATCTTCGCAGCCTCGCACGGCCGGGACCTGACTCCGGAGGAACGGGAGACTCTCGAGCGGATCCGACCCCCTCGGACGTATCCGGTGAGGCTGGCGGTCCAGGCGTACGACGGCCCCATAGCGATGCTGCCCGTCGCGCAGCTGTACGTACGGGATGTGCCCGATCTGAGCCCGCCGGAGGGCAAGGACCTGCTGCAGGTTCTGTGGTGCCCCTTCGATCATCCGATCATGCCCAGGACCCTGCTCTTCTGGCGTTCGGCAGCCGCCGTCACCGACATTCTCGACCCGCCCCCCGAGCCGCCCGCAGTGCAGTTCGACGGCTATCTACCGGAACCGTGCGTGCTCGAACCGGAGCAGATCACCGAGTACCCCGACCATCTGGAGCTGAGCGAAGAACTGCGGGAGCAGCTCAAGCAGTGGAGTGTGCCGCAGGCAGCAGAGGAAGACATGGACCCGGACACGTACTACGACTGTGTGCTGTCCAACGCACCCGGCTGGAAGGTCGGCGGCTGGCCCGCTTGGAACTCCACCGACCCCAGCTCGCAGTTCTGCTCCGCGTGCGGCACCGGCATGGAGGTCCTGATGACCGTCGCCACGTTCGAGGAAGGGGACGACGCCGGGAACAGCTGGTCTCCGCACCCGCACCCAGGTGCTGGGCCGTACCCCGGCCACCGCGGCTACAACGCGACCGGTGTCCAGATAGGCAGCGGCTACCGGCAGCACCTGTTCGTCTGCCCGGCGGAGCCCGAGCATCCGCACATCGAGTTGATGACGTAGCCCGTCCGCAGTGTGCAGCCGGGGCGTAACGGCGCGGGCATGCCGTGACGCCGGGTGGCCGCGAGGCTCAGAGTGCCTATCTGCGGCCCGGCATCCGAGAAGGAAGCAGGCCATCCCTGACACGACCGCGACGCATCGCCCCAGGTTGAGCGCGCCCCGGTGCGCTCGCCGGTCGGTAAAGAGCGGTTCCTCTCCGAACGACGCGCCTCGCTCCCGGACATCGACATCGCCGTGGAATCCGCCCGCCACCTGGAGGTTTACGACCGGACGAGACATGCCGTAGTGGGCAGAGCCGGTCCGAGGCTCAGCAGGGCCGAGCACCGCGTCCGGCACTTCGGGTGCGAACGGAACGGAGCACGAGCGGATCCATGGTCCGGTGTGCCATGAAGGTGAAGGCGGCCCGGACTGTCGTCTCTGGGCTCACATCGGCTTCTCCTGCCGCTTTGCCTGCACCCTGAGCCACGGGTTCTCTGCTCTGTACTCCGCGCGGTCCAGGTACTCCCGCTTCACGACCGCCGAGTCCGGCGTCCACCTGCCCTGCTTCGTCGGATCCCCGCCGGCCTCCGCGATGGCCTGCGCCCCGCCGGACGCAGCCCGTGAGCGGTGATCTGCTGCCAGTTCTTCGTCGCGTCGGCCTTGTGGGCACGGCCGCGGACCCAGTCGCCGGTGCCATCGCCGCGACGACGGAGTTCCGCACGGCCTACAACTCGACGACTCGCGTTTGCGGCCTCGGGTACAGCCGCTCTGAGAACGATCAAGGGCCGGTCAAATGACTCCTGCTGCCCCGGGCAGGCTCGCTAGAGCTACCTGGGGAAACACCTGACCCCCTGTTAACGATGATCACGCTGTGCAACGATGAGAGTCGGCCCGGCCAGGGCGGAGAGCCGGATACAGGGGCTCATCGATCGCCACGGAAGTGCTCACGGAGTTCGTCACGGTAGTCGTTCTCGGCACCGACCTGGACTCGCGAGAAGCCCAGCACTGCATCGTTGCCTTCCTGCTTGGTCTTGGCCAACTGCGTCTCGAGATCCGCTATGCGCTCGGCGCACTCGGCGCTGACGGGCATTTCGGTCTGCGGGTCCGGTGATGAGGAGGCGTTCAGACCGGCAGTGGCGCCGAGGCCGGCCGCGCACAGCACCGCCCAGGTGGCAACCCACGCGCGGCGGCTCATTCGTATCGGCTCAGGCATTCAGGCATCCTACGAGCACCGTTGAGGGCTGTCACCGAATCGCGGCTACCGCTCAGCCACGATCCCGTTGGCGCTCGGGGACCATCTGGGCGAAGGACCGGACGTGGCCGGCCAGGGCGTCGAGTTCAGGGCAGTTGGCCGGGACGGCCCTGAGCCGGAGCTGTTCGATCTCCGTCAGCGTCTCGGGTCGGCCACCACGTGGGGTGCCGGCGGCTGTGCAGTCACCGGCCGCGGTGACGTGCGCTTCCTCCGCCTGTCCTCGACCACCGCGGGCAGCTCAGCTTCACGGCCCTGCAGCGCCGCGCGACCGCCGGCCGCAACGCCCGCGCCCTGGCGGCCGAGCTCCCCGCCCATTTCATCGTGTTCGACGTCCTGCAGAGTGATGGCCAGGAGCTGCTGGACGAGCCGTTCGCCCGCCGCCGTGAAATCCTCGAGGCGCTGTTCGCCGGCCACCGGCTCGGGCCGCCGTGGACGCTCTGCCCGTCGACCACAGACGGCCTCGAACGCGATCTCGCGGCCGTCACCGCCGGCCTGACACTGCCGTGGAGCTCCGGCGTCGTCGAAGGCACGTCAACCGGATCAAAATGATCGAGCGTCAGATGTACGGCCGAGCTGGCTTCGCGCTTTTGAGGAAGCGTGTCCTACTTGCCAGCTGATTCCTCGACCTCTTCTCGCAGGTCATGAACCGGAAAGGTGACCGGGGAGGGATGCGCGTCGCACTCCCGGCCGTGCAGTTCCTCCGGGAGCAATGACCAGGCGATGGCCTCGTCGGGGCCGCAGTACGACGGGTCCAGGTGGAACGTGGTCCGCGTACCGGAGAGCTTGGAAGTGGCGAACTCCTCCCAGACACCCGCCGTCACAGCCCCGGCCAGTTCCTGGCGGAAGCCCCGCCCGTCCAGCCGCACCTCAACAACCGTACGGACGCTGAGGACCGCAGCCGCCGCAGGCGCCCATCGCTCCTTGTCGAGGAGGGAGCCGAAGAATCCAGGGAGGGGTGCTCCCCGCTCGTCAGCAGTACGGCGCTGGTCATCCTCCACGCTGAATACCAGGTCCGATCCGATCTCCACGCTGATCTGGCCATGGGTGCAGTTGCGGTGGTGCAGCGCGTCCCACACCACCTGCTGAAGAATCTCTGTCGGAAGCTCAGGACTGCCCCGGGCGACCCGGAAATACATCGCAGGACGCGTCCACACGTGCTCCTCGAAGGTGACTACCTGGATCTGATCAGCCGTGTAGCGCTCCACGGACCCGATCATGACACTCGGAAATGACAACCCGCGGCGCCTACGGGAACGGCGTGACCGTCACTTAGCGTCACCATTCACAGTAGTTGGACCAGAACCCATTCTCGTGGACAAAGCCACCTGTAGGTGTGTCACCAGCCCTGTGGCCCGGATTTCCCGATGGCCTTCTGGCCCGTCATCCGGTCACGAAGACGTTCTGGGAATCCCGCCACGGGCTCATCCCTTCCGTTTCTTGTTCCAGATCCCGTATCCGAACATGGCAAGGATCCCAACCAGGATCAGGATCGCGACGACGGACCCGGCGGTCCCTTCCGGAATCCAGCTCCCACGACCGTCAGCGGCCAGAATCATCACAGTTCTCCTCCTTGTGCGAGCCTGCGCGAGTGACCGGCTTCGGGGCAACAGGGTTCCGCAGCCCACCGGTTGATGCAGAACAACAGAGTCGATCAAGGATCGGCGCTGTGCGAATGGAGCGCCCTTGAGTGGACGCGGCGGCCGTGTCGGCATCGCTTGAGGGATTCACGAACCGGCCCCCCAACTCCCGCAACTGAGCCCCACCCCGCAACCGAACTGGCCCAAAACCTGACGAAGTGCTACTCGTTGTCCTTGGCTTCCGCTGCGTTGCGCCAGATGCGCAAGTCGATGGTGACGTACGAGCCCGGGTCGCTCTCGCCCGACCGCCCTCGGTAGGTGGCCACCGCCACATGGCCGGCATCGCTGAGCACGCAGATCTCCGAACCGTTGCTCAGCTGATCCAGGCCGATCTCCTTGGCGTAGCGCGTCTCGGTGCGGCAGGTTTCCAGGGAACCCTTCTGCGTGTTGTTCAACAGGACTAGTTTGCCGTTGGCGGTGCCGATCGATGCTTCGTCCAGGAAGCGCACGACGCCGAAGTAGAGATCTCCGCCGTCGTAAGCGGCGTCCTCGCTCTCGAGCGGCCGGGGCGGGCTGTCGGCAAGCATGATCTTGTAGCCTTCTGGCACATCGACGCCGCTGTACGAGACCGGCTTCGGGTCTGCCGTGGGCTGTTTCCCGCCTGAGGACCCACCGTCCCCCGACCCGCTACTGCTGGTGCCACGCGGGGAGTTCGCTCCGCTGCTCCTGTCGTTGTCTCCGTCAGGCAGAAGAGACCCGATGACTCCCAGCACGACGAGGGCGCCCACGACGGACGCGGCCACGATGAGCCCGGTTCGCTTCGGCTTCCGAGGGGCCGGTGGCATGTAGGGAGCCCGAGTGACGGGGTGCGGTGTTTGATACCCCGGCCCGAGCGGGGAGTACGTGGGGGATCCGGGCGCCGGGGTGGGGTAGCCGGGGCGCATCGGGTGGCCCGGCGGAGGCACCGGTCCCGGTAGTCCGGCCGCGCTCTGGGTCGGGGCGGAGGACACAGTGGAACCGGTCGGTGTGGACGGGGCGCCCGGCGGGGAGAACTCGGTCGGCGTCGGAGCGGCGGCGGGAGGCGGTGGGGTTTTCGCCGGTTCGGGCAGTTGAAGCCTCTCGGTGATCGATCCAGCAACCGCCTGCGGCAGCCAGTCCTCACCCTGGCGCAGAGCGACGGGTGACAACTCGTGGCACAGCTCGATGATCTCGGTCAGGCTCGGCCTGCCGGCCGGGTCGCGGATGAGGCAACGGGACACCAGCGGCAGCAGCTCTGCAGGCAACTGACTGAGGTCGGGATCCTCGTGGACGATCCGGTAGAGCACCCCGTGCGACGGCCCGTCGCCGTAAGCGGGAGATCCGAGCGCCGCGAAGGCCGTGATCTGTCCGAGGGCGAAGATGTCGGTGGCCGGAGTGATCGTGCCGGCCGAGGCCTGTTCGGGAGCCATGAACGCCGGGGTGCCCACGCTGACGCCGGTGCCGGTCAGCGCGGTGGCGTCAGCCGCGCGGGCGATGCCGAAGTCGATCACGCGAGGGCCGTCGAAGGCCAGGAGCACATTGGCGGGCTTCAGATCCCGGTGGACGATGCCCGCACCATGGATCACATGGAGCGCTTCGGCCACCCCCACGGTCAGCAACAGTACGCTGCGCAGAGGCAGTCCACCGTGCTGGGCCACGGCGTGCGCGAGGGAAGGGCCCGGCACATAGGCTGTGGCGAGCCAGGGCTGAGCGCCGTCGGTGTCGGAGTCGATGACCGGCGCCGTGTACAGACCCTGCACCCGTTGCGCGGCTTGGACCTCCTGCTTGAACCGCCGCCGAAACTCGGGGTCCTCGCTGAACTCGGGCCGGATCACCTTGAGCGCAAGGGGACGGCCGCCCGGCGTGTAGGAGAGATACACCTTGCCCATACCCCCGGAACCGAGCACGGCAGCCAGGCGATATCCGCCCACAACCACAGGATCGCTCTCCTGAAGCGGCTTGAAAAGGTTGGCAGAAGGTGTGCTGCTCATGATGAATCATCCCCTGTTTACGGCAGGTCGGCCCCTGCCGAAGCCGCGAAGTCAAGGGGAGCGTATCGACTTCCATGGGTCCCCTCGGCCGCTTCGCGCAACGTTTCCGCCACGGATCAGCCTGTATTCCGGCACATCGCATGGGCTGACGGGCGGTCACCCTTTCGATCGGCTGGACGCCGAGCGCTACGACCGCGCCCCCGCTACCGGTTTACCCCTCAAGTGGGGAGGGGCTGGTGGGTGCGCGGTAGCGTTCCAGGTCACGGAGGCTGCTCGCCGTGCATGTGGGGGATGGTCCCGTCGAGCTGGGCTCCGCGGGCTGCTCCCCGCGCGTGCGGGGATGATCCCTGGCCGGCCCCCGACGGGGCCTGCCGCGGCCGATTCTCCCTGGGCTTGTGGGGATTGTTCCCTTGAGCCTGGGGCGTCGCGTCGGTCGGGGGCTGCCGCGCGAGGGCCTGGAGCCCCGCAGGGGTCCTTCATGAGCGGCCATGCCGGTCTCTGGACGAGGCCGTGTCCGGCAGCTCGCAGGCCAGGCCGGTTGAGCAGGCTTCTGGAGAAGGCACACGCTCTCCGAGCTCGGGGCGCGTCGCTCGGTCTAGCGGCGACAGCGGTGACCGCTTACACCAGTGCTCAGGCGCTCGGCCGAGTGATCGGCGACCGCCTGGCCCTCCGCTACGGCGCCCGGCCCTTTTTCGCACCGGCGGCGTCGTCGCGGCCTGCGGGCTGGCGATGGCGGTGCTTTCGCCGAACCCGGTCACGGCCATCGGTGGGTTCGCCGTCGCGGGCGCGGGCGCCTCGGTCCTGATCCCGCTGGCCTGCAGCGCGGTCGGGCAGGCGAAGGAGGACAGGCCGGAAGCCGCGACGTTGATCTCCCGATTCACCACCTTCACCTACGCGGGGACACTGTTCGGCCCCGCTGCGATCGGTTGGGCCGCCGAGTTCGCCGGCCTGACCTGGACGCTGGCCGCGCTGATCCCTGTGCTGTGTGCTGTCGCGTTCCTGAGCCGACGCTGGCGCCGAAGGGGCGCAGTACCACCTCCGTGTCACCTCACGCGGCGTGGAGATGTGGGAACGCGCCGAGCTGCTTTGGAAGCACCCCTGGCCCGAGCTCCGGGTGATCGTCGACGGTTACCGCCTGCGCATTCACCACCTGGGGCAGGAAGCCGGAACGATGCTGTTGGAACCACCGGGTGCGGTCGCCGAGGTCCGACTGGCTGCTCAACGCCACGGCGTCGCCTGACCGCGAGGACACCTGCCCCGCACATCCGGAGCCGGCCGAATCAGGTGGTCGTCCGGGGCCTCGGGCGCCCGGGCGCCACTCCGACCTCGGGGACCAACGGAACAGAGGTTGGCGGTAGCGGCCCCTTCGGTTCGCCCACCTGATCGCGAAGGGCGCCGTCCGCCTGGACCTGGACTACTGAGAGGGCGTTTTCGTCCGATGTTTCATCCCGAGATGGCATGTTCTGTGGTTGTTTTCGGGTCGCGCCAGGAGATGGTGTTCTCGCTGGTGAGGCGGCGGGTCATGAGGTCGGCCATGGCAATGTGGATCACGGCTTCGGAGCGGGTGGGCAGGCTTTCGCAGTCGCGGGGGGACCCTGCTTCCTGAAGGGCCGAACTGTCACTCCGGCACTCCATATGTCGCCGCGGCTTCGGCTGGGGAGGCGCCCCGGCCGGCGCGCGTGCGGCGGGTATCCCGCATGCATCGGGCGGCGCCACAGGTGCACTGGGCGGGCCGCAGCAGGCGGACGCTGCTGTTCGGACCGTCGTGCTGGGCTCGCTGGCTTGATGAGCACTGTCGCGCGGCGGCGCGATTATGCGCGCCCCGACGTTCCCGGACGCTGCCGCAGGCAGAACAGTCACTGACGGATCGACGACTACCTCAGTTGAAGGCTGTGCCCACAGTGTGGACCAGCTGTGTAGCGAACAACACGTTTGCGGTGAAGGTCGACTGCGGCAACTCGCGCGCAGACGACCACGATTGAGTTGGCTTCCGTAACTGTCTTCACGTAACACGCACACGCAACGTAGGGTCTCACCGCACACACTTGATCGAATGAATGTTCGAATAAAGAGAGGATATGTGGATCCGTGCGTTCCCACAGACACCCTGCTGGACGGCGCCGAACAGGCCTCACGGCTGGGGCTCTCCTGCTCCTTCTGGCCGAAGCCGCCCTCTTACCGGGCGGCCAGGCAACCGCAGCACCTGCGCCCGACCACAGCTCCGGTCCGATTCAGCCGCACGAGGCGGACATCGCGGCGTCGGATCTGGCGTGGGCCGCCGCGCACGCCAAGGGTTCCAAGGCGTGGGCGATCACCGAGGCGAAGCGGACCGGCGAGAAGGTCGTTGTCACCGACGAGACCACCCCGACGACCTACACCGTGGCCAACCCCGACGCCACCCTGACTACCGAACTCACCGCCGGCCCAGAACGAATATGGGCGAACGGCACATGGCGGCAGGTGGATGCCACCCTCGTCAAGAGCGTGGACGGGAACATCGCCCCCAAGTCGCACCCCAACAGCCTGCGGCTGGCCGGGAAGGGCGGCACTCTGCCGAAGTCGCTGGGCGCAGCACACGATGGCGCGGCCCGTGACCTGGTCACCCTCGGTACCGGCGAGGACAAGGTCACGCTGCAGTGGAAGGGCGGTCTTCCGGAGCCCGAGCTGAAGGGCACGCGCGCCCGCTACAAAAACGCGGTACCCGGGGCAGACGTCATCGTCGAAGCCACCCGCACAGGCTTCGAGCAGTTCGTCGAGATCGGGAAGCGGCCCACGGGTGCCTACTCCTACACCCTGCCGGTAAAGGCCGACGGCCTGAAGGCGAAGGCGAACAAGGACGGTTCGGTCACCTTCTCCGACGCCGAGACCGGCGCTGAGCGCGCCGTTATGCCTGCCCCGGTGATGTGGGACGCGGCCGTCGACAAGGCATCCGGCGAGCACACCAACAGAGTGCGCGTCGACATGCAGGTGGTGGACAAGGGCGCCGGTGAGGTTGACCTGCTGGTCACCCCGGATGCCGACTACCTAGCCGATCCCGATACGCAGTACCCGGTCACGGTCGACCCGTCCACGTCCGCACTGTCGAACACCTTCGACACCTATGTGCAGCAGGGCGAGACCGTCGACTGGTCCACCGATGTCGAACTCGACCTCGGTAACCCCGGCACCACCAACTCCAACGGCACGGCGCGCACCGCACGGTCCTTCATCACGTGGGACACCACACCGATCCAGGACGCGCTGATCGTCGACACCAACCTGTCGCTGTACAACTTCCACTCGGGCAACACCGACTGCACCGCGCAGTCCTGGACCGTCTGGGACACCACCGCCGCCTCCACGTCTTCACGCTGGACCTCACAGCCGACGTGGAACAAGCAGTACCATTCCTCCACAGAGACCAAGGGAAACCCGTCGTGCACCGCCCAGCCCGACGGCTGGATCAACGCCGACGTGGACGAACTCGTGCAGTCCTGGGCCTCCGCCAGAACCACCCGAGGCCACATGGGACTGCGCGCCGCCAGTGACGACGTCAAGGCCTGGAAGCGCGTCAACTCCGCCAACAGCGCGTCCAACCAGCCCAAGCTGTCGGTGACCTACAACTACCGCCCCTCGGATGGGACCAACCGCCAGGCGGGCGCACCGTTCAAGTCGTACGCGGGGGTGTGGGCGGTCAACACCACCACCCCGGCGTTGCGGGACACTTTCACCGACGCCGACGGCGACACCGTCAACGGCACCTTCCAGGTCTACGACGCCGCCACCAACCTCCCCATCACCACATCCTCGGGAGAGGGCCTGCTCGTCTCCGACTTCGTCGCCTCCGGCAAGCCGGCCTCCGTCACAGTCCCCGCCGGTCAGCTGAAGGACGGCAGGACGTACAAGTTCCGCACCAACTCCTACGACGGCACCCACTACAATCTCGCCTGGTCGCCCTGGACCCAGTTCGTCGTCGATACCACCGCACCGGGCGAACCGGTGATGATGTCCTCCGCCACCTACCCCGAAGGGCAGTGGGGCGGCGGAAGCGGCACCGAGGGCCAGTTCGACGTCGAAACCGGCGATGGTGGTGCCCGTGAGGTTCGCTACCGCGTGGACGGCATCGCCGACCTCACGGAGGACGAGGGCTCGATGGACGACCCGGAAACCTCGCCGGCCTTGCGTGCGGACGTCTGGCAGTCGGTCGCGACAGCAGCCGGCAACGCAGCCTTCGTGGTCACTCCTGGTACCGAGGGTTCGCACTACGTCGAGGCAAGCACCGTCGACCGTGCCGACAACGTCGGTGAGGTCCGCGCCTACGGGTTCCGGGCGGGAACGGGCCCACGACGGAGCAACCACATCATCGACATCGCTCTGCCCAAGCCGCAGAAGAGCAGCGGTACCTGGCAGCAGGTGGAGGGGCCCCAGTTCATTCCCGACTGGAGCCCCGACGCCACCATCCTGGAGCCTGCTCGCGCAGGCAGCGTCACCACTCCCGACGGTAGGGCGGCCGGCCGAACCGGCAAGGAGCGGTGCGAAGACTCCGGCGCCACTCGGATCTGCTCCAAGGTCGAACTGAGAGAGGTGCTCAAGCCCGGCGCCAAGGCGGTCCGGCCCAGCGAGGCGCCCGGCACCCGAGCCGATACGACCCCCGCGCCGATCATCCCGTACTGCTCGCAGACGGGTCCCGACGCCGACGGCACTTTCACCCGCACCGAGGCGTGCCTGGGCTACCGGTACACCTACCGGGCCATCGAGATATCCAGCAACCAGCCGCCCAAGCTGAAGGGCGTGGCCGTTTTCGACATCCAGGCGCAGGTGCTGACCGATGTCAGGTCCAAGGACATCAAGTTCTGGGCGAAGTGGACTCCGCAGCCACTGCTGCCCAGCGAACCGCCGGTCACTGGCAGCATCAAGGTGAAATTCGACCCCGCCTGCGACTTCGGATGCACCGACAGCCCCGAGTTCGACTGGGACGGGCTGATGACCTGGAACGGCTCCTACGCCACCGACCCGCACGAGCAGACCGGCACCGCGGTGATGACGTGGGACAGCACCCTCGACGACCTCGACACCAGCGGCCCGCACGACCAGGACCGGCAGCGCTCCTTCCCGATCGACTTCCGCATGCAGATCGACACCAGCCTGGACGGGGTCAAGCAGCAGAACGTCAGATTCGAGAACGGGACATTCTCGGCCCGCTGCGACGGGGCGAATATCTACAACATGCCCCCAGGATGCGTGTTCCCGGCCAACAACCCCGGATGGGTCATTGACCCGAACACACACCCCGCTGCGGCCGTGCACGCCGAGCTCATGGCGGCCAAGCTGCCGGGACACGTAGGTGGCGACTACAGCAATCCCTTGCACTACCTGCCCATGACCAAGAAGGGGAAGCCGCAGCGCAACCGCTTCGACCGGTCAGATCAGGAGAACCGCAAGGTCGTCTGCGGCCGTTCGGGCGCGACGGGTTTCGTCCCGCACGACAAGACCGCCCTGTTCGACTATCTGCTGACACCCAAGCCGACCAACCCCAACCCGAAGGACAAGCCGTCATGTGACGAGTACGCCTTCAACGCCACCTACGAATCCGGTGGCATGCCCAAGACGCCCGACGGCAACGCCAATCCGTACCTCGTCGCCAACGGCGAGGAGTGCGTGCAGACCTACGAGGGCCTGAGCGACGACGGCACGCTGCACTTCCGCGACGACGGGCGCTACCCCGAACCGGACTGGACGAAGGCCAAGTGCGGGCGGTCATCGATGTCGTTGGAGGTCAACTCGGGTGCTATGCGCCTGTTCGGCCAGTTCGCGTCGGCGAACCGGCTGCTGGACGCTGACGGCTACTACGTCTGGACGGGACTGAAGGCCGCCGGATGCGACTGGAGTGCGGCAACGGTCATCTGCGACGGGTGGGCTGACGGTTTCCCGCAGAGAAGCCGTTCGGCGCCGAAGCTCAGCACACCGCGCCACTGAGCCCTACGGAACCGGGGCCCTGAAACGACGAACCCCGCCTGTTGCAGAGTCTTCTCCGCAACGGGCGGGGTTCGCTCGATGTAGTCAATGGCCTGCCTGCAGCTCATCGGCCACCTCGGCCAGATACCCGGCGAGCGTGCTGCCGTCGTCGTAGAGATGCGAGACGTCCTGCCGGTTCCACGACCCGGTTAGTCCGGTCGCGGCGTCGATGAACGTCCCACTGAACGGGTCATCGGGTTCGTCGGCGGTGAACGGGATCCACGTCGTCTCCCAGACCCCCGGGTCACTCAGCAGGGCATAGGTCTCCAAGGTCTGCCGCACCCCGAGCAGCACCTCACCCTCGGGTGTCAGCGGCCCGAACGTCCCGCCGCATCGCTGCCACAGTGTCCGCAGGTCGGCGGGGAGACGGAACCCGAGTGCGGCTTCCGCTTCCGCCATCAGTTCGTCGGAGGCGCCACGGGGCACTGGCGTGGCTGGAGAGTGGAGACTCAGCATGGACTCGATACGGTCCCAGGCCGCGATCACGAGGGTGCTCATGTGCTCATGCTACCGGCGCGTGAGAAGCCGGAACCGGGGTTCGGCTCTCCTCGCGTGGCGTCTCAGCGCATGTGAGGAGTTGTTCCAGCGGGTGGTGCCGGAGGCGCCGTCACGCCGCAAGGTGGCGGTCGGTGCCGTCACGGTGATCGGGAGGTCCTGGCGGCGATCGTGTTCGTGGCCACGTCAGGCTGCACGTGGCAGCAGTTGCCCACGGCGTCGTTATGTCCGTCCGGTGCGACAGCCCACCCGCAGATTCACCGAGTGGACGAAGGCCAGAGCCTGGGCCGAGCTGCAGCGCCTGGTCCTCGACGAGTACCCGAGTGAGCTGTCCGATGCCCGTTGGGGACTGCTGGAACCAGCTCTGACAGCCTGGCGGGCCGAACGAAGAGGGAAGGGCCTGGACATCGGCCGGCCGCCCGAGCACGATCTGCGCCGGATCATGGACGCCATCCTCTACGTCGACCGAACCGGGGTCCCCCTACCGGTACCTGCCACACGACTACGCCCCATGAGAGACGCTCTACGGATACTCCGCCGCCTGGCAGAAGGATGAGGTCTTCGAATGTGCGACAGCATCTGCGACGCCATCTGTTACAGCCGCCACGCGCCGCTCCTCGCATAACCGCAGGTGAACCACCGCTTCTTGCGTGGTGAGCGCCCGGACTTCCCCATTTTGGCTTTGTCCAAGAGAACGGGGATCAGGCACGAATTCCGTGAGGACGATCAACGGCGTTCGGCCCCGGTGACGCAACGTCATCTGGGACCGTGGTGCGGAGTGACGAACTGGTCGGGGACCTGTTTCCCCACCTCAGGGAGTTGCTGGTGGAGCGAGTGTTCTCCGCGAGCGGTGTGATGCGGCTGGAGGCGAAAACCCGGGAGACTGAGGTGGCCTGTCCTGGTTGTGCGGTGCTCTCCAGCCGGGTGCACAGCACGTACGGGAGGTGTCTGGCCGACACACCGGTCGGAGATCGGCCCGCACTCGGTCGAGGGCCTGACCGTTCGCTACAGTCGCCGCACGCCTGCCGCCCGGCGGGTTCTGGAGGCTGTCGTCGTCGCTCTCGCGGGTCGGGCTGGGAGCGGTCTTGCCGCTGCTCTGCACATACGGGTGAGCCGAACGACACTGCTGCGGGCGGTCATGGCGTTACCCGATCCCGCCTGGACCGTTCCGAAGGTGTTGGGCGTCGATGACTTCGCCACCCGCCGTGGACAGCACTACGGCACCGTGCTCATCGACTGCGAGACCGGCCAGCATCTCGGCCTGCTGCCCGGCCGCGACGCGGCGACCCTGGGTGTTCGGCCGAGCCAAACTCCCGCTCCTCCGCGAGCGCGTCCTTCTCACCGCCACCCGCCCGTCAGCACAGACGCTGACCGCCAGGCAGGTCCGGTGATTTCCGGGAGGCGCATAAGGTGATTCCCTCGACGACTCGGCGGGGGTACGCCATGGAGATCACCGTCCAGTGGATACGGACGTCCTGGACAAAGGAGTCTCGGGGAGGGGAGGGTGCCTCGCGTAGGAATGCGGCCCCGATCGGCTTCGCTCTCCCGTCTGCAGAGACCACCACTTCCGCACACGTGATTCGCATGCATGAGCGTGACGGCTTCGAGCCCTACGACGCCCAGGAAGACCGCCGCGCAGTCGATGTCCAGCTCCGGGAAGCCGACGAACGACTGCGGGTCTTCCCCCGAGTCCAGCCCTTGTTTGCCCTGCCGCCCCGGCCACGACGGCCCCCGGCAGTGCGGCTCGCCCCCGGCCAGTGGGTGCGCTGGCAGCTCAACTACCGCTTCAGTAGTGCCCTGGGGATCCGGGGCTGGTCGTACTGGCTGGACACGTTCAACATCGCATACGGCCCCGTGAACGCCGATGTGTTCCTGTCCACGCCCACCGTGCTCATCGACGAACAAGGACCTCTCCGATAACCCCTTCCTGAACGTCGCCCACGGTCCCAGATGACGTTGCGCCACCGGGGTCATACGCCGTTGACCGTCCTCACGTAATTCGTGCCTGATCCGAGGTTGGTTCTGATCCACTTCTGTGGAGCGGTGACGCTCAGTGTTGTTGAACATTGCGTCGAGCACGCCCACGCCGAGCACCGACAGTGGCGCCCGCTCCAGCGGTACACCGGACGACGTGAGGTGTACGCCGAGACTCACCGCGCCATTGCCGGCTTGGTCTCTGACCGAGCAGCTGGGCCGCCCTGCGTAAATCGACCGTCGGACTCGTGCTCGCCCACACCACGGCCTACTGAATCACCCACCAGCTGAACGATCAGCCAAGCACGGCCCAACCGCCCATCGCGGGGCAACCCGTAACTCCGTTCAGGGGCCTCAGCACCAAGATCTGAATGTGAGAAGTGGCCCCACCTTGGACGCGTGAACGACCAAAATTTCGGCTCTTCTGGACATCGATCACCGACCGAGCGGTGATTCAGTCGTAAAAGAAGAGCTCAAGGTCTTCGATGGACCCCGGTCCGGTGAGAAAGTTTTCGGCCGCCGCGATCTCCTCTTCTGGTGGCAGGTCGCCCTTCAAGAGCTGCTGCATCCAGATCTCTCCTTGCTCACCGACCGCGTAGATGCCAGACAACAGCTCGGCCATGCCTGCAGGGTGCGGTGGGTGGACTCCGGCGACCGGTTGGAGAGCCCACCCGCCTGACCGGGCAGCGAGCCGTAGTACCCCGGCCCAGTTCGCAATCCTCCCGATGCGTACGTGGCACGAGTCCTCGTTGAACGGGGCCACCCGCCCACCATGGAGAGGGTTTGTGGCGGCCCCGATGTCCTTGATCACTTGCTGTTCTACGGCGTCACGGACCCAGCGCCCTTCCTGCGCTTCTTCGATGGCTGCCTCCCACCACTTCCACCCACCGTCGAGTCGTTTCGCGAACGTATCCATGCGGCCAGATTTCCATGCCCGGTGCCGCAAGCCTTCAGAGGGGCGCCGATCGATTCATCAGCTCTTCAGAGAGGCGGGTCCTGGCCCTGTGACCGGGACAGACGTCAGTTCGTGGCGGCTGCAGCCGCTTAGGCGCGGGCCTGTCTGACGGCCACGCGGTACGAGTCGACAGCACCAACACCGGCACCTATGGCACCTCCTACCTGTCAGCCTTCGAGCGCCTTGCTGAAACACCCCGGCCGCCCTACCGCGGACGCCCTGAGCCGGGCCGTCGAACAGTCGCTGCTGGAGGTCACCAACGCGGATCTACGCGAGCAGGCTGAGGCCTCGGTACGGGACGGCCGTACGTGCTGCGGGTGCGGGTGACGGGAGAAGCAGCGCTACTGGTGCACGGGACGGATTGCCGCCCGAGGGGACGGCTTCCGCTATTTGGTCCCGAATCGGCGGCCGCCGGCCCGGTCTGCGCTCGCCGCGGTCTGCGACGGCCGGCGTGGGACGCACCTTCCGTCCGAGTAGCGCTGAATCCCCGCGGCAGAGTGCAGCTTACGTCTCGCCTGCCCCGCCGATACCGGTCTTGGCGCTCGTAGCGAGCCGGTCGGCGGGATCATAGGTGCCCTCCGTGGTCGACGACAGGTAGCCGCTGCCCGGGCAAGGTGCGAAAGCAGTCGCGGTGGGGTCGTGCAGCATCGTGCGGTCAGCGGCTTAATCGTTCAGGGGCCTGTTGGGCGGAGTGGTGTCCCCTCGGGTCCTGCACCATCTTGATCTTGCCTTGACGCCTGAGGGATCGCATTGTCTGCTCTGCGTGCGCCACTGGTTGGGGTCGGCTGTATCCCGATAACGACGCCCGCTGCGACGATCAGAGCACCTGTCACATCTGCGGGCCCCACTGCACCGAGTCCGAGGACCGCGGTGGTGAGCAGGGCGCCCACCGGGACAAGTCCGGCGAAGAGTCCGGCGCGGGCTGCACCCATCTTGCGCAGCGCGTCGTACCAGAGGAAGAAGGCGGTGGCTGTGACGAGTATGCCGAGGTAGGCGAATGCGGTCGTTTCGGCGGGGGTGGGCAGGCGCAGGGCGCTCGTGCCGTCGAGGACGACTCCTGCGGCAACCAGCACGGGTACGGAGAGTGCTGCGGAGTAGGCGGCGACTTTGAGGGGGCCGAGTTTCGGCAGCAGGGGGAGGGCGAGAAGCGAGAAGGCGACTTCGCCGGCGAGTGCGCCCGTTGCCAGCAGGACACCGTGCAGGCTGCCGCCGCCGAACCCCGCAGCAATGCCGGCGCCGAGAGTGACGATGGTTGCGGCGCCAACCGTGCGGGTGGTGGGCCGCCGGTGCTCGGTGAGCGGTCCGACCAGGGCAAGGACGATGGGCACCGCTCCGACCACAGTGCCGATCACGGCGGGGCTCGCCTGCCGGGTGGCCTCGACCAGGAAGATGTTGAAGCCCGCCAGCCCAGTGGCGGCCAGCGCTGCCAGGAGCAGAAGGTCCCGGAGTGTCAGCCCGACGCGGGGCAGGCGCTGGTGGCGTACGACGGCGAGGAGGATTGCTGCGGCGAGCGCGTAGCGCAGGGCCTGGCCGCCGAGGACGGGGTAGTCGGCGACGGTTGCGGAGACGGCCGTCGAGGTGCCCACGAGCAGCATTGCGGCAGCGGCGCCCACGGCCGGGGCTGAGGAAGAACTCATGCCGCGTAGTCCCTGGGCTGGTCAGCGGTGTCCGACGAGGCGAGAACCTTGCGCGTGACCCGCTCGGCGAGAGCGGCGACCAAGGTGCGCGGCCGGCGCGGCAGCAGGTGCGCGCTCAGGGCGTTGCCGAGTCCGGGGGCGAGGTATCCACGGTTTCGGTCCAGAGCACGTAGAGCGGCGCTGACGACCGCCTCCGGCGTGCTCAGGGAGCCGTTCACGGCCGCGTCGCGTGTGCCGATGGTGTCGAAGAAGGGAGTGTCCACCGGGCCGGGGCACACCGTGAGGACACGGATGCCCCGCTTGCGGTACTCCTGGCGCAGAGCGAGCCCGAAATTGAGCACGAAGGCCTTGGCCGCACCGTAGACGGCGAAGTACGGGGCGGGCTGGAAGGCCGCGGTGGAGGCGACGTTGACGACCGCCCCCGCACCGCGCTCCAGCATGTCGGGCAGCAGCGCGTGTGTGAGGTCGACGAGAGCGACGACATTGACCATCAGCTGGTCATGGTCGCGGCGCGCGGCGATGGTCTCGAAGCGGCCGCACGTGCCGAACCCTGCGTTGTTGACCAGCAGATCGACCCTCAGGGCGCGCTCGGCCAGCCGGTCAGCGATACGGAGGGCAGCTTCGGGCTCGGCGAGGTCCTGGACCATGACGTGGGTGCGAATGCCGTACTCCGCGCTCAAACGCCCGGCGAGGGCAGCGAGCCTGTCCTCAGAACGTGCCACCAGGACCAGATCGTGCCCGCGGGCTGCGAGCTGCACGGCGAACTCCGCACCAAGTCCGGAGGACGCGCCGGTGACGAGGGCTGTACTACGCATACGAGACTCCTTCGCTAGTAACTGATGCAGGAGAGTACCGCATTAGAGGCTAGTTGCAACAGGACTGATGCAGTTAGCTCAAAATTGCAGCAGCGTCGTACCATGTAGGGATTGAGCTGGTGGATGAGTGGAGGAGCCATATGAGTGAGTCAGCGGCACGACCGTTGCGAGCAGACGCGGAGCGCAGTGTGCGCGCGATCCTGGAGGCGGCTGAACGCGTGCTCTCCGCAGACCCAGGAGCCTCGATGGAGCAGATCGCATCTGCGGCGGGGGTGGCCAGGACGACGATCAACCGGCGATTCGCCCACCGCCGGGCGCTCGTCGAGGCCTTGGCGTCGTCCGCCGCCCGCCAGCTCGCCCAGGCAGTGGACGACGGCCGACCGGACACCGCTCCACCGCTCGTAGCCTTGCACCAGATCACCGCCAACGTGCTGGAGGTAAAGAGCGCCTGGGGATTCGCCCTGGCGCAGCCAGCCGCTCCCGGCAGCGAAGCGGCGGCCCTCCACCAGGACATCTCTCGGCGTTGCATCGCGGTGCTGGAACGAGCCCGGGCGAACAAACTCATCGACGAGGCAGCCGACCTCCAGTGGGTGCAGCGCGTCTACTACGCGCTCCTCGGGGAGTCCCTGCAAAGCGGCTCGGAGCAAACCGACACCGACACCGCCGCCGCCCGCATCATCGATACTCTGCTGCACGGCGCCGGACCGCGCACCTGAACGGAGCGTCCTCCGCAACCACTTGCGGCTGCCTGCCGCACCCGGTCCGCCGGCGATATCTGGACGTGGCACGGCGACCGAGCCTGTCCGGCCCCGATCACGCTGGCCAAGAGCGGCGCCGTTGGCCCGCATGGCGAGGAACCGCCGACCCAGCACGAGCTCGCTACGCCGCGTCTCACAAATGATCAGCGAGTCGCACTGGATCACACCCGAGAACCGTCGACCGGGCAGGCGAACCAGCGCGTTGTTCCCGCCGTCCGTGAACAGCTCGGCCTTTACATTCCCTGAGGGCCATCCAACTTGACATCACCACCTGACATCGACGGCAGCAGAGAGGGACGGCCCCGGGCGGTCGTGAGTCGCCGGGCCTTACGCTGTCAAATGCGCTGTCAGGCAGGTCGATCGAACTTTCGAAGCAGATGTCGGCGGTTCGAAACCGTCCGCGCCGACCAGGCAGAACGCCCCCGCAGCGAGCCGTGGCGGGGGCGTTGACGGTCGTAGGTGACGGCAGAGCTCAGGACCAGGACCCCGTGTTCTGGCTCTTGGCGTTCGCCGCGCCCAGTCCTTGTGCGAGACCCTGGTCCGCTGCCCCACGCTCCAGTGCCCCGCGTTCCCCCGAGCCGCCTCTGCGTCGCAGCGCGATCAGGCACCCCCCGATCGCGGCCGCAGACACGACTGCCATGGAAATGATGAAGATCATGCTTCCCCCGTTGCGTATGGCGGAACCGCCCTGTGGTCCCTTGTTGCTCTGCATTGTCGCGCCTGCAGAGCTGCTGCCGCCGGTGTCCCGTTGCCCCTCCCCAAGTGGCATACGGTTCTCGTGAAGAAAGTATCGGTCCTGCTCGTCCGTGTCGCGCCATCGGGGACCATCCCCGCGTCCGCGGGGGAGTAGGGACCCTAGTCCTCGTCCCACACGGTGTCGACAGGACCTTCCCCGCGCCCGCGGGGCTGGTCGACCGCCGTGCCTACGTCTGGGACAACAACTCCGCCACCGCGACCCTGCGCGACGCCCGCGGCCGCACCGTCGACACCGAGCGCATGGGGCCGCGGTCACCACCGTCGCTGACCACACCCGTCTGCCACGGACATCTGGCTCTGCATACGGCCCCGGCTGGCCTTCCCTGGCCAGCCGGGGCATTCCACTGTGTTGCGCCCGCCTGATCACTCCGATCCTGACCACGCCGGGACGATCGCGCTCGTACAACACCTCGGAAGCTCGACCCGCACAGCCGGGCAGCTTCCATCACACCTCGCAGTGGATCGGTCGAGCTCTACCCCTGGACTGCGTGGGACTCCCTCAACGTGGCCGGGAGTCCGGCGGCGGGGCCCACCAGCCAGAAGAGCCATACCCGCACGGTCCGCAATCCGGTGGAGGCCGAGTCCGCGGAAATGATCATGGACGGGGACGCCGCCCGGGCGACCCGGCCCTCGACGAGGAGACCGGCAACTGGGTACTGCTCGCCCAGTTCGACAGCGACTCCGCCGCCGGGATGATGTGGGGTAACTGCGGCGCCTCTCCTGGTTCATCCGCCCGCACAACCTGGCCGAACTCCGCTTCGACCGGGCGGTGTTCACCCAGCAGCGCGGCTCGGTTGGCGGGCGCCGTCCTGCGCTCTCTGCAGGCCGGACTCCGATAAGGCAGACTGCGCCGGGTGAACGACTACGGCCTGGTGCACCGCGAACCCGCTCCCGAGAGGTATGGGCTTCTGCGCGTGGAGAGCGCCGATCTCAGTCCGGCCCACTGGGTCACCCGACGCGCCCCCGGGCACGGCGACTTCGGAACGGTGGCAGGCGTCGCCGCACCCGGGTACGCCGCCTACGCACGGATCCTGCATCCGGCCGAGCTGGACGAGCGGCCGGTGAGGTGGTCCACGGTTGCCTCCGCCTACGGGCGCGAGGTGGCACCGGGCACGGACTGGCACGCGCTGATCGGGATGGACCGCGACTACCACAACGTTTCCGAGTACGGCCTGGTCCGCTCCAGGGCGTGGGTGCCGGGGCAGCCGGCGCGGCGGCCGTTGACGGAGGCTGGTGATGCCGCAGATCCAGTCGGTGGTGGCCGGGGTCCGTTGCTGGCTGCGAGCTGGGCCAGTTCCCATCGGTCTGGCTCGCCCCCGTTCACCCGGCCTGCCAAGCAAGAGTCATGAGGACGGGCCGTCCAGGCGTGCAGGTGCCTTGTGACGGAGCCCGGGGGAGGGCAGGTCCGCATGTTCACGCAGTTCTCCGTCAAGCTCAGGTTCGCGCGGCGCAGGAGCCGAGTGGCTGCAACACCGAGCGGGCCTCCCGGAAGCTGCTTGTCAGTGCCGGAGCGTCGATCTTCCTGGCACCGGATGGTAGGTCCGGTGGGCACCTACACAAGCTGGCCGGCGAAGGAGCGGCTGAACTGCTGTCCGGACTGGACCATGCTGCGAACCTGGGGCAGGCGCTTGCGTTCGTAGACGGCGAGGGCCTGGGGCAGGGGAGTGCCGTGCCGGAGGCCGGATGCGAGGGCCTCGGCGACGGCCTCGGCGTCCTTCATGGCGGCGGCGAAGCCGGAGCCGGTCATGGGGGTGGGGACGTGTGCGGCGTCCCCGACCAGGGCGACGCGTCCGTTGATCAGGAGTTCGGGGACGTACTCGGCGATCGGGGTGCCGAGGATGTCGCTTCGCTCCAGGCTGTCGAGGATGGCGTCGCGCCAGGGGGCCGGCCACAGGTCGGCGGCCTCGGCCATGAGCTCCTTGAAGGTGGTTTCGGGGATGTCGGCGGCGCGCAGGGAGTGCTGGACGACGGTGCCGCGGACGCTGCCTGTCTGTCTCAGGAGGTCGGTGCGGCTCGCGTCGTACCAGGCCCAGCCCATCCGGCGGGAGCCGGGCCGGATGGAGCCGCGGCGGCTCGCGAGAGGGTAGCCGAGGAGGACATCCTCGCCGCCGTGGAGGATGTCGAAGTCGCGGGGGTAGCGGTGGCCGGGTGCGAGCGCGGACTCGTCGGCCACACCGAGCCAGATCAGGTAGCCGGCGAAGGCGGCGTCCGGTTTGTCGGGGGCGACGGCGGCTCGGACCGTGCTGCGGTGGCCGTCGGCGCCGATCACCACCTCGCCGCGGTAGGTGCGGCCGTCCTCCGTGACAGCCCAGGCGGCGTCGGGGTCCTGGCCGACGCGGATCACGCGGGTGCGATGGTGCACGGTGATGCGCTCGTCGGCCTCGGCGGCGGCCCGTAGCCGCTGGTGGAGAAAGTCCCAGGGCTGGATGCCTGAGGTCACCGAGCGTCCCGCCACCGAGCCCGGTGGCGGGAAGGCGCCGCCGGTGAGCCGCATCAGCAG
Source organism: Streptomyces sp. NBC_01166 (assembly GCF_045039765.1). Lineage (NCBI taxonomy): Bacteria > Bacillati > Actinomycetota > Actinomycetes > Kitasatosporales > Streptomycetaceae > Streptomyces > Streptomyces sp. NBC_01166. The sequence goes on along the minus strand of NZ_CP108613.1, from coordinate 202,829 downwards.
GCGCTCGTCCACCCCTCCCAGCGAAGCTCCGCTGCGAGGGAAGGAGCCCACCCGCTCCAGCAGGGTGACATCGATCCCGGAGCGGGCCAGTGCGAGCCCGGTCATCAGCCCGGCCAGGGAGCCGCCGACGACGACCGCCCTGCAGGCCTCGGTCCCGGGCAGGCGTGCAGCCTGTGCTTCCCTCTCCATAATGCTTCCCTGTCCCTTCGTGCGTCAGGCCGGTGGCGGCCTGAGGCCGGCAAGTCCGGTCAATCCATCCGAACCCGACGAGAAGGGACGGGGGAGTCTCTGGCGTGAGGGGTAACGACAGGGTCCCCCACCTTCGGCGGCGCCTCCCTACGCTGGCCGTATGGACAACCGGGACGAAGTCAGCGCATTTCTGAAATCGCGCCGCGCCAAGATCACCCCGGAGCAGGCGAGCCTGCCGGTGTACGGGCAGCGCCGGGTTCCGGGGTTGCGCCGGGGCGAGGTCGCGATGCTCGCCGGAGTGAGCGTCGAGTACTACACGCGTCTGGAGCGCGGGAACCTTGGCGGTGTCTCCGACAGCGTCCTGGACGCCCTCGCCCAGGCTCTGCGCCTGGGCGACACCGAGCGGGACCATCTGTACGCCCTGGCGCGGGCGGCCGGCACCGGCCCGGCCCGCGGCCAGCGCCGGCCGAAGAAGGCAACGGTGCGGCCCAGCGTGCTGCGCATCGTTGAGGGCCTGCGCGACCAGCCCGCGTACCTACGCAACCGGCGCATGGACATCCTGGCCGCCAATCCGCTCGCCCGGGCCTTGCACTGCGAGCTGTTCGAGACCGAGCCGGTCAACACCTGCCGGTTCGTCTTCCTCGACCCACGGGCCACCCGCCTCTACCCCGACTGGGAACGGGTGGCACGCGAAGGCGTGGGGGCGCTGCGGGTCGAAGTTGCCAAGAACCCCTACGACCGCGAGCTGTCCAACCTGGTCGGTGAGCTCTCCACCCGCAGTGACGCCTTCCGCACCCTGTGGGGCGCACATGACGTGCACGTCTTCACCGAGGGCACGAAGCGGTTCCTGCACCCGGCGGTGGGCGAGATGGAGCTGGTCCACGAGACCTTGGACCTGCCCGGTGACGAGGGCCTGTCCCTCACCGTCTACAGCGCCGATCCCGGTACACCGGCCGCCGACGCCCTGCAGCTCCTGGCCAGCTGGGCCGCCACCCAGCAGCAGGAAACGGCCGCCAAGCAGGCCGAGTCCGAGCGCTGACGTCAGCTCCGTCCCCGCGCCGACCGCCCCGCGGCCGCCTCTGCTCTTGTGACCGTCGCCGCTTCTGCGGCGACGGTCTCCTGGCTGCGCTCTGCCGTGCGCTCTCGCGCGGGTCCTGACCCGGAGAGGGTCCCTGCCATTACCCCTCACGAGCATGACTGTCTGCCGCAGGCCGCAGCTGGTTCCGTAGATCTCGGCGGGTGCGAAAACCCCCGCCCGTACGTCCTCACGGCACGTCCGCCTCCCTCGGTCGCCATCCAGCGCCCGTGGCACGCGCCGCACTGATCGAAAGGAACTTCGGTGACCTCCACCGCGTCCCCTTCCTCCACCACCCAGCACGTCCGCCCGGCCGGCGCATCGCCGGAACACGACGGCGGTACCCCCGTGACCACTGGAAAGGTCAAGCTCCCGCCGGTGGTGTGGTTGCTGGGCGGCATCGCCTTCATCATGGGCACCAGCGAGTTCGTCGTCTCCGGCCTGCTGCCGGAGATCTCCAGCACCCTCGGCGTCACCGTCTCCAGCGCCGGGATGCTGATCACCGCTTTCGCTGTCGCCATGATGATCGGCGCGCCGGTGATGTCCATAGCGACCCAGCGCCTGCCGCGTCGCTCGACCCTGATCGTCGCGCTGCTGGTCTTCGCCGCAGGTCACGTCGTCAGCGCACTCAGCTCCGACATGGGGCTCGCGCTCGTCGGCCGGGTCCTTGCAGCGCTGGGCAACGGCACCTTCTGGGCCGTGGGCGCGGTCGTGGCGACCGCGGCCGCCGGACCGGCGGCCAGCACACGCGCCACCGGCGTCATGGTCGGCGGCATCACCCTCGCCAACATCGTCGGCGTCCCGCTCGGTACGGCAGCCGGCCAGCTGGGCGGCTGGCAGTCCCCCTTCTGGATGCTCGCTGTTTTCGCCATGGCTGCCGCCGTAGTGGTGGGCCGCCGGGTGCCCGCCGACACCACACGTGCCGACACCTCCCTGCGCGCCGAGACAGCCGCGCTCAAGCATCCGCGCCTGTGGCTGGTCTACCTGGCCACCGCGCTCATCCAGGCCGGCATCATGGGCGCCTACAGCTACGTCGCCCCGCTGCTCACCGAGCGGGCCCACCTCGCAGCGGCCGTGGTGCCGCTGGCGATGCTCGGCTTCGGCATCGGCGCGCTGGCCGGCACCACGGTCGGCGGGCGCCTCGGCGACCGTCGCCCGTACACCACGCTGATCCCGGCCACCGCAGTCACGGCTGCGATCCTGGGCGCCATCACTCTGTGGGCGACCAACAGCGTCCTGGCTGTCGTCCTGGTCGTGCTGCTCGGCGCAGCCGGCTTCGCCTGCAACCCCATCGTGGTCGGCGAGGTCGTCCACATCGCCGGAGCCGGCCGGTCCCTGCCCATGGCCCTGGCCACGTCCGCCTTCCAGATCGGCATCGCCACGGGGTCCTGGATCGGCGGCATCGCTATGACCTCCCGCCTGGGCCTGCAGGGCCCGTCGCTGGTCGGCTTCGCCTTTGCCCTCGCGGCTCTGCTGCCCCTCGGCCTGCTGGCCGCCCCTCACCGCAAGGCGGCAGCATCCCGAAGCTGATGGGGATGCCGGACGCTATCCGGTCGGCATCCGACACCTCGATCCGCCCGCGGTCACGACGCCCACCTTCGGCACGCGCAATGTGGTGGCCCACCTGGAGTCGCAGCTGTCCGCCGCCGACGTGAGGCTGGTTCCGGACCGCACCGTCGAGGTCGTCACCCCAGGCACGGCTACCACCCCGGCCGACAGCGGCATCCTCCACCCCGCCCTGCGGCTGGCAGCGATCCCCCGCTGGCCTGCTGCATATCACCGCGAAACGACCAACTGTTACTGACGCAAGGAGCGACCATGCGCTACCGCACACTCGGCAGCTCGAACCTGCAGGTCTCGGAGATCTCCCTGGGTTCCTGGCTCACTTACTCCGGCGGCATCGAGGCCGACCAGACCCGCGCCTGCACCGAGGCGGCGTTCGACGTGGGCATCAACTTCTTTGACACCGCCAACGTCTACGGACAAGGCGCCGCGGAGTCGGCCTGGGGCGAGATCCTCTCCGCCCACCCGCGTGACTCCTACATCCTGGCCACGAAAGTGTGGGGCCCGATGTCCGACGACCCGGCCGACCAGGGTCTGTCTCCGGCGCAGATCGCCAAGCAGATCGATGCCTCCCTCGCCCGTCTGAAGACCGACTACGTCGACCTGTACCAGGCGCACCGCTTCGACCCCGCCGTCCCGATCGAGGACACCATCGAGGCGTTCCAGAAGGTCGTCGAGCAGGGCAAGGCCCGCTACCTCGGCTTCAGCGAGTGGACCCCCGAACAGATCAGGGCCGGGATCGACATCGCCGGACCCGACCTGTTCGTCTCCTCCCAGCCCCAGTACTCCATGCTGTGGCAGGCCCCCGAGGCCAAGGTCTTCGGCCTGTGTGCAGCCAACGGCATCTCCCAGATCGTCTGGTCCCCGCTCGCCCAGGGCGTCCTGACCGGCAAGTACAAGCCCGGCCAGCCCGCCCCCGAGGGCAGCCGCTTCGCGTCCGCCGACACGGGGGTCTCGAAGGGCCTCGTCTACAGCGACGCCACCCTCGAAGCGGTCCAGCGCCTCCTACCCATCGCAGAACAGGCCGGGATGAGCATGCCCACCCTGGCGCTCGCCTGGGTCCTGCGCCGCAGCGAAGTCGCCTCCGCCATCACCGGCGCCTCCTGCCCCGAACAGGTGCACAGCAACGCCGCCGCCTCGGGCGTGGAGCTCTCCGCCGACCTGCTTGCCGCCGTCGACCGGGCGCTCGGCGACGCTCCCGTCACCGAACCCACCCTCGCCCCCGCCGCCCAGACCGGCATCAAGCACCGCTGACCCACACCGTCCCAGCCCTCAACCGACCAGCAAAAGAAAGCACTACCGATGACCGTGCAGATCCCCCAGATCACCCTCAACAACGGCGTACGCATGCCGCTCCTCGGCTTCGGCGTCTTCCAGATCCCCGACGACCAGACGCAGCAGGCGGTCGAGGCCGCACTCGAGGCCGGCTACCGCCTCCTCGACACTGCCGCGGCGTACGAGAACGAACGGGCCGTGGGCCGGGCCGTCGCCGCCAGCGGCATCCCCCGCGACGAACTGTTCATCACCACCAAGCTGTGGATCCAGGACTACGGCCAGGACAGCGCCAAGCACGCCTTCGACCGCTCCCTCGACCGCCTCGGTCTCGACCGCCTCGACCTCTACCTGCTCCACCAGCCCTTCGGTGACTACTACGGCGCCTGGCGGGCCCTGGAGGACCTCAACCGGGACGGCCGCACCCGGGCCATCGGAGTCAGCAACTTCTACCCCGACCGGCTCGCCGACCTCATCACCCACAAATCTCCGGAATCAGTGCCCGGGCCAGCACCAGTCCCTCGCGTTGCACGGCCATGTAGTCGGTGCTGAAGCCGAGCTGGGTGAGCCGGTCCAAGATCGCGCAGGCCGGAACTCGCCCCGTTTCACCAGGCATTGATGAGTGCCGAGCGCCCGGATGTCGCCATTGACTGGGCCTCTCGCTCGAGGGCGCGCGACCTCCTGGAGCACATAGGACGCGACGAAAGGCCCGTCACACACGAGGTCTCGACGAACTACCCCCGGGCAAAGTGCTGGCCCACTTGCGCAGTGTGTTGGTCGCGACCGGCACCCTCCCGCCTCGCGACGAACGGCTCATCGCCCTGGAGAAGTGGATCGCCGAGACAGTCCAGGCCCGCACCGATCTCGCCGAGCGCCGGATCCTGCACGGCTACGCGGTCTGGCACCACATGTGCCGGCTCCGACGACGCCTCGCCGAAGACCACACGACTCGACGTCAGGACCTGAACGTTCGCTGCCACGTCACCGCAGCCGACAGCTTCCTCACCTGGCTCAACAACGAAGGGCTGACGCTGGGGACGTGCACCCAGGCGGACCTGGAACGTTGGATGGCCGATGCCACGGTCAGCTACCTCGATGAGACCGGCCACTTCGTGCGCTGGTCGGTACAGCACCGGCATGCCCGCGGACTCACCTACGGCACCGTCCGCTGGACCGGCCCACAGGGCACCATCGACAGTGAGAAACGCTGGGACGACGCTCGGAGCCTCCTCAACGACGACTCACTTCCGAACCCGGACCGCGTCGCCGGACTGCTGCTGATCCTCTACGCACAGAAGATCGCGGCCATCAGCCAACTAACCGTCGACGACGTCCACATCGACGGCCACACCGTCACGATCACGTTCGGCAGCTCGCCGGTCGTCCTCCCCGCGCCACTGGCCAGCCTGGTCCGCGAGCTCGTCGCAACCCGCCGTGGCAAGGCCAAGACCGGCACTCCGGACGATGCCCCCTGGCTGTTCCCGGGCGGCCATCCAGGGCGCCCTCTCACGGACAGCCAGATCGGCAAGCGCCTCCACAACATCGGGATACGGTCCAAACAGGATCGGTCCACTGCGCTGTTCACCCTCGCGACCGAGCTTCCCTCCGCGATCCTCGTCCGGATGCTCGGCGTCCACATCAAGGTCGCCGTCCAGTGGCAGAACGCATCGGCCGGCGACTGGGCCGCCTACGCCGCCGACGTCGCCAGCCGGAAGTGCCCGTGAGTCTTGCCTGATGCGCTGGCTACCCGAGACCGCCATTGCTCTGGAGAAGCTGGGCGTTGATCCATCCGCCCTCTGCCGAGCAGAGGAACGTGACCAGATTCGCGCAGTCCTGCGGCACACCGAGGCGTCCCAGGGGGGTGAAGCGGATCATGTCCGCCTTTTGCTCTTCGGTCATCCACCCGGTGTCAGTCGGCCCGGGATTGATCGCGTTACAGGTCACTCCCAGATGGGCGAGCTCGCGGGCGGCGGCCAGTGTGATCCGGTCCATTGCCCCCTTGCTCGCCCCATAGGGCAGGTTGTCAGCGGTGTGGTCGCTGGTCAGGCTGACGATCCGCCCGCTTCTGTGCTGCCCGCGGAATCGCAGCCCGTACTCCCGGATCAGCAGCCACGTTGCCCGCGCATTGACCGCGAAGTGCAGGTCGAAGCTCTCCACCGTGGTGTCCAGCAAGCCGGAGTCAACCGACTCGCAATGGCAGAGCACCAGCGCGGTGACGTTCCCCAGCTCCCGCTCGACGCTGTCGAAGAGCTGAGCCGGCACCGCCGGGTCGCTCAGGTCCGCCTCGACAGCAAGCGTTCTCGCCCCATGGGACGCCACCTTCTTCCTCAGCTCTTCGGACGCACCCGGCTCCATGCCCCACTGCATGCGCGCGTCATACGGAGTCCAGTACGTGAAGGCCACGTCCCAACCGGCCCGGGCCAGATTCAGTACCACGGACGCCGCGATCCCCGCCGAACGTCCCGCCCCCGTGACCAAGGCAAGCGGGCGCCCCGCCTCTCCCACGTCCTGTCGGCTCCCCACGCGCGTCTCACCAGTCATGATCCTCATCCTGCCGGGCCGCCCTTCACGCGGCACCCGATTTTCCCGGGCCCTGCCACGCTCACACCCCTTGAGACGCGCAGACCCAGCCACCACAAGGCAGCTTCGCCAACGCCTGGCGCAGGGCACCGGCGTGGTCCGGGTTCTGCCGCAGCCGAGGATTGTGGATGCCAGACCGCCGATACCGCCCGGCCTCGTGTAATCCGGTCGCGGGCAGCTCAGTTGGTGACGCGGATGACGATCTTGCCGAAGGCGCCGCGGGCGAGATGCTCGTACGCCTTGATCGCGTCGTCGAAGGCGTAGACGGTGTCGATGACCGGGTCCAGGCCGTTCTTCTCGATCCAGGTGTTCATGTCGAGGAAGGCGCGGCGGTGGCCGACGGCGATGCCTCGGATGGCGGCCTGGCTGTAGAGCAGGGACAGCACGTCCAGTTGGGCGGTCATGCCGCCGAGGAAGCCGACCAGGGAGATATGGCCGGCGGCCCGGGTGGCGTGGATGGACTGGTTGAGGTTGTCGCCGCCGACGACCTCGATGACCTGGTCCACGCCCTGGCCGTCGGTGAGCTCGCGTACCTTCTCGGCCCAGTCCGGGGTGGTGCGGTAGTTGATCAGGTCAGAGGCGCCCAGAGCGGCTGCCTTCTGCAGTTTGTCGTCGCTGCTGGATGTGGCGATGACGCGGGCGCCGAGCGCGGTGGCGATCTGGATGGCGAACAGGGAGACGCCCCCGGTGCCCTGGACCAGCACCGTTTGGCCGGGCTGCAGGTTGCCGTACTCGACCAGGGAGTACCAGGCGGTCAGCGCGGCGATGGGCAGGGTGGCGGCCTGCTCGTCGGTGAGGTTGGCCGGCGTCGGCACGGCCGAGTTGGCCTCCAGGATCATGTACTCGGCGAGGCCGCCGTCGATCGGGCCGCCGAGCTGCCAGTCGGGCTCGTCCCGGGCCGGGGCGCCGTCGAGCCAGTGCGAGTAGAAGTGCGACATGACACGGTCGCCGACCTGCCACTCGGTCACACCCGGGCCGACCTCGGCGACCACGCCGGCGGTGTCGTTGACCGGGATGAGGTTCTTCGGCATCTTCTCCGGGTTGTAGACACCGTCGACGATCGCCTTGTCACGGAAGTTCAAGGAGACCGCGGAGACCTTCACGAGGATCTCGCCGGGACCGGGCTTGGGGGCGGGGCGCTCCGCGAGGCGGAGGTTCTCCAGACCGAAGTCTTCGAGCTGCCAGGCACGCATGACACGTGCTCCTTTCTCTTGCATCTGTGGGGAGGGAGGCCAGGGGGAATGGCCGGGGCGCGAAACCGCGCCGGTGGCGGGGCGGGAACGGTGTCCTCGCTGCTGTGGCGCGGCCGGGCTCAGGAAGTGGTGCCGTCGTGGGTGACGGTGACGACGATCTTGCCGACCTGGCCGTTGGCCTCCATGTAGCGGTGGGCCTCGGCGATGTCGGCCAGGTCGAAGGTTTTGTCGACGACGGGAGCGAACGAACCGGAGGCGAGTCCCGCGTTGACGAACGCGACCGCGCGGCGCAGGCGCTCGGGATCGGAGGTGATCTCGAAAAGGGTGTAGGTGCTGCTGTTCAGCGCCGGGAAGGACTGCGCGTTGGGCAGCGGGGTGGGACGCGGGTCGAGCGCGCCGTAGACGACCAGGTATCCACCGGGGGCGATGCCCTTGGCGAGGCTCTCGACGCCGGGTCCTGCGATCGGGTCGAAGGCCAGGCGCACCCCCTTGCCGCCGGTGATCTCCTCGATGCGTGCGGGCAGGTCCTCGTCGTCGGTGACGATGACGTCAGCCGCGCCGGCATCCAGGAGGCGCTGCTTCTTGTTCGCGCCGCGGGTGGTGGCGATCGGGATCGCGCCGATGTGGCGGGCGATCTGGATGGCGGCCAGGCCGACGCTGCTGGAGGCGGCGGTGATCAGGACGTGGTCGCCCGGACGTACGCGGCCGTTCTCGGCGAGGGGGCCGTAGGCGGTGATGTAGGCCATCCACACGGCAGCCGCGGTGACGGCGTCCACCTGCTCGGGGCGGGGGACGACGGCTGCGGCCGGCAGGACGACGCTGTCGCCGTAGGTGCCGTACTCGTTCTGCAGGAACGCGGGCACGACGGCTACCGGGTCGCCCGCGGAGAACTCGCTCACGCCCTCACCCACCGCTTCGACGACGCCCGCGGCCTCGTAGCCCAGCGTGGAGGGGAAGACCGGCTGGTAGAAGTAGGCGCCTTCGCGGTACATGATTTCGGCCCGGTTCAGGCCGATCGCGTCGACGCGGATGCGTACCTCGCCCGCGCCCGGATCGTGAAGGGCGACTTCGCGGAGAGTAAGGACCTCGGATCCGCCGATCCGGTCGAACTGTACGAGCTTTGCCATGGTGCACCAGTCCCGAGGGTAGAAAGCGGGAGAACACCGGACTATCCCGGCGCGCTCTCCACTCTGCCCCAAGCTTTGACCACGGTCAAATTACGATGACGGTCAAAGTATGTACCTGGTGCGCTGCCCCGGCAGGCTCAGGCGGTATCTGCCGCCTCCGTGGCCAGAGCAGCCAGCACGGCCGGCAAGAGCCCAGGGAACCTCTCGTCCATCTCGTCCGTGCGGAGCGCGTTCATCTTCGTCGTCCCCACGTAGTACTGGCGGATCACACCCGCTTCACGCAGCACGTTGAAGTGGTGCGTCAGCGTCGACAGCGACACCGACGCGACGAAAGTTCCGCAGCTCAGGTCCGCACCCGCACCCGCCAACTGCGCCACCACCGACCGGCGCACCGGGTCTACCAGCGCCTCCAAGACCTGCTGTAGAGAGACCTGCGACAGATCGGGATGCTCCACCGTCCGGGGGGCAGAACGGGGACGGGCCACAGTGACTCCTTGAAGCAGCTATTTGATACGGCTGTCCCATACTACGACCACCATCGAAGCAAGGCTCGGAGCTCCTGCTCCAGCGCCCCAGGGGCTCACTCGTTCTCGTCGGTACTCGGCATTCGGCTCCTCTCAGTCAAAAGGACGCACGTCGCCCTCTGCTCAACACGTTGAACTTGACAGAGAAGTCGTCCGTGGCGAGCTCACGGAATCTGTCCAGGCACACACGCCAGCTGTCCGGCCAGCGGGCGGCGAAAGTGGACTTGCCGCAGCCCGGCGGCCCGATCAGGACGCACAAAGCGCCGGCCGGGAGGTTCAGGGGGTTCATCGATCCGTCCTTTCGGTGTGGGGAGGCGGCCCCAGCCGGGTTGGCTGGGGCCGTGCTGTTCGTCGTCATCCCCGCGGCACGTCGGAAGGACCGGCCTTGTCGGCTTCGCGGGTCCTGCGGACGTAGCCGATAGCGCTGGCGACGTGGCTGTTACTCATCAGGCTGGCGCCGTCATCCAGCCGGTCGCGCAGTGTGTCCAGCCGGGCCCACGCGATCCTGAGCTGCTCGATCACCCACCCCATGTCATCGTCACCGGGCAGTACCTCGCGCACAGTCAGAACCATCAGGCCGAACGCGATCGGCACCAGCAGTTTCTAGACGATCCCGCGAGACCTATCAGCAAGGCCAACGATCACAGCGAGTAGGCAGACCACGGAAGTTGGAGCAGAACCCGCTACTGCTCGAAAAAGCCACCGTGCTCGCGCACCCAGTGGCGCAGGGCGTTGTAGCCGGTGAGCCAGACTTCAGAGTCGGGGTGCAGGACCCGGGTGCGCAGGAACAGGGCGACCACCTGAGCCTGAGTGCGATAGGTGTCGCATTTGCACGACAACTGCCGCAGGGAGCACGGAACTACGCCAGACCGATCAGGCCGCGAGCACGGAAGCCTCGGACCCCGGGCCACCTCGCGGGTGCGGCCGGTGCACACACGCCGCGCGGCGCCCGATGCCGGGCCCCCGGTCAGCCGGCTTCCGTCAGGGCCGCGTGCGCGGCGGCGAGGATCTCCTCGGAGAGCGGGGAGCCATGGGTGGCCCGGGACAGGACCAGAGCACCGACCAGGGTGCACAGCCGGGCGAGGCCGCCCTCGCCGCCCCCGACGCCACTGACGCCCTCGCCGCCCGCGACGGCCTCGGCGGGGGCGACGAACGCGGCGAAGTCGGCCACGCCCTTCGCGTAGGTACGGCGCGCCTCGCGGCCTTCGGGTCCGCGCGCGATATCGGCGGCGAGAGCCGCGACCGGGCAGCCGTCAGCCGCGTTGTCACGGTGTTCGACGGACAGGTAGGCGTCGATCAGGGCCCGCTGAGCGGCATCCCGCTGCCCGTCGTGCCGCTCGAGCCCGGCCGCATTGCGCCGTGCGATCTCATCGAAGACGTGGGCGGTGACCTCATCGACGAGCGCTTCCTTGGAGGCGAACTGCTTGTAGAAGGCGCCGTGGGTGAGGCCGGCCGCCTTCATGAGATCGGCGACGCTGACGTGGGTGCCCTGCTCCCGGAACAGCCGCGACGCGGTGTCCACCACCCGCCTGCGATTTTCCTCCGCCTGCGCCTGTGATACGCGGCCCATGGCCACCTCCTGCACGAACCAGTTTGGATGTCGATTGGCATCTATCCTAGTCGCGTGTTTAGATTGTGGTTGAAATCTAATTGGCTCAGGTGCTCCGACGGCGCCTGCGAAGGACAGGAGCGAGCATGGAACTCAAGAACGCGGTCGCGGTGGTCACCGGCGCTAACCGGGGCCTCGGGCGGCACCTGGCCGCCCAGCTCGTGGAGCATGGCGCCAAGGTCTACGCGGCGGCCCGCCGTCCCGAAACGGTCGACCTGCCCGGCGTCACCCCGCTGCGCCTCGACGTGACGGACCAGGAGTCGATACGGGAGGCCGCCCGCATCGCGTCGGACGCGACGCTTCTGATCAACAACGCGGGCATATCCACCGGTGCGACGCTGGTCGGCGGCGACCTGGACGAGGTGCGTCGCGAGATGGAGACCAACTTCTTCGGCCCGCTCGTGGCCACACGGGCCTTCGCTCCCGTCATCGAGTCCAACGGCGGCGGCGCCGTACTCAACGTCCTGTCCGCCCTGTCCTGGTTCCACCCGGCAGGCCTCGGCTCCTACGCGGCTTCCAAGGCCGCCGCCTGGGCGCTGAGCGACGCGAGCCGCGAGGAACTGGCGCCCCGCGGGATCACCGTCTCGGCGCTGCACGTCGGCTACATGGACACCGACATGGCCGCCGGCGTGCCAGCCGATCAGAAGGTCGCCGCCGCAGACGTCGCGGCCCAGGCCCTGTACGGCATCGAGGCGGGCCTGCCCGAGATCCTCGCCGACGAGACCAGCAGGTACGTCAAGCAGAGCCTGTCCGCGGCGCCCCAGCCGAGCGCGGGCTGACGCTCACCCCCTCCGCCACGGCACGACGGCGTTCCAGGCCCCCTTACGCAAGGACTTCTCATGCGTTATACGGCCTTCGGCCACAGGGCCGGACTGCGCGTGTCCGAGTACGCGCTCGGCACCGCGAATTTCGGCACCGGCTGGGGCGCCGGCGCTGAGCCCGACGAGGCCCGCCGGATCTTCCACCGGTTCGCCGAGGCCGGCGGCACCTTCCTCGACAGCGCCGACAGCTACCTCGCAGCCCTCGACGTCCAGCTCACCGACGAGCAGTACGCGCGCCTCGACAAGGTCAGCGCCATGCCGCTCGGCGGTAGCGCACGAGGGCGACGCGGGCAGCGTCATCGCCCCGGTCGTGCCGGTGGCCTGAGCCCGGAAACACGCCGCCGCAGGGCTCTCCGCGCAGGCACTGACCACTGCCGTGCCGACGCGGAGCGCGCGGACCAGAAGACACGACAAACTGTCTCGTAACGAGACAGGACGCTCACGGACAGAACACCCCTCCCGCTTGGACGGGAGACCACACGAACGGAGATGACGATGAAGGCCTTCATGGTCGAGAAGTACGGTGACGCGTCCAACATGCGTGCCGCCGAGATACCCGACCCCCAGGTGGGTGCCGACGACGTCCTGGTCAGGATCGACGCGGCGAGTGTCAACCCACTGGACGTGAAGATCCGCGACGGTGACCTCAAGCAGATCCTGCCCTACCGTCTCCCGCTCGTCCTGGGCAACGACCTCGCCGGGACCGTCGTCCGCGTTGGATCGTCCGTCACCCGCTTCGCGGTGGGCGACGAGGTCTGGGCGCGGCCCGACAAGGACCGCATCGGCACCTTCGCCGAACTCCTCGCCGTCCACCAGGACGACCTGGCGGCCAAGCCCGCCACGCTCACCATGACCGAGGCCGCCTCCCTCCCCCTGGTCGCGCTGACCGCCTGGCAGGCCCTGGTCGAGCGGGCGAACGTCCAGCCGGGCCAGAAGGTCCTCATCCACGCGGGCGCCGGCGGCCTGGGCTCCATCACCATCCAACTGGCCAAGGCGCTGGGCGCGCACGTGGCCGCCACCGCGAGCACCGCCAAGGTCGACCTCGTCAAGGACCTCGGCGCGGACGAGGTCATCGACTACCGCACCCAGGACTTCTCCGAACTCCTCACCGGCTTCGACCTCGTCCTGGACTCCCTCGGCGGTGAGAACCTCGCCAAGTCCCTGCGCATCCTCAAGCCCGGCGGCCTGGCCATCTCCGTCGCGGGCCCGCCCGACGCGGCCACCGCCCGCGAACTCGGCTCGAACCTGGTGCTCCGCCTGGGCATCGCCGCGCTCAGCGCCAAGATCCGGCGCCAGGCCAAGCGTCTCGGTGTCACGTACTCCTTCCTGTTCATGAAGGCCAGTGGCGACCAGCTGCGCGAACTCACCCCCCTCATCGACGCCGGGAAGATCCGCCCCGTCGTCGACCGGGTCTTCCCCTTCGACGAGACCCTTCAGGCCATGGAGTACGCCGAGAAAGGCCGCGCGAAGGCCGGCAAGGTCGTCGTCTCCATGGCGTGAACCCAGGGCAACGGTCCTGCCGGACGCCGAGAACGCCGCCCGCCACAACGAGAAGAACCCGCCCCACGCTCCTTTCTCCCACACAAGGACCCGATCACGAACGCACCGTCCAGCTCTCCCACCCCCAGCCCGTCGTCGTACAAGAACGCGCCGATCCGCGCCATGTCCGTGCACGGAGTGGGCGTCGCCTACCGGCAGCACGGTCCGGACGACAACTTGCCTGCGAAGAGTGCGGATCACGCCAGGAACGATGCGAATTCGGCGACAGATGTCGCGCTCAGAGCTTCACGAAAGGGCAGGTCAGGACGGAAGGATGACGACACCTATCGCGCTCAGTCTCACCGCCCCCGCATCGCGGGGGAGGGAGAACCGCAGCAACGGCACGTTGGCGGTCGCGTGTTCCTCCTCGGTCGCGTCGTCGTCCGCGCTTTCCTCGAGGGTGGCCTTGGTTGTCTCCTCGTCCGTGCCGCCCGCGGTGCCGGCCGCCTCGATGTCGTGGTCGGCGTCGTTCTCCTGGACGTCGTCGCCTTCCTCGTGGACCGGATCGAGTGCGACCACGGACGTGGCTTGCCCCGGGCGGTCGTGGTGCTCAGCGCCATGCGCTCGATGACCCGCTCGTCATGCGCCCGCAGGCCCTGGAGGACCCGTCGTGTCGAGCTTGGCCTGGTCTTCCTTGGCCGCGTCGTAGGCCCGCTGGGCGGCGTCGGCGTCGGCCTCGGCGTCCTCCTGCTTGTCCTGCGCGTCAAGGTAGGCGACGTCCTCGGCCGTGCAGGCCGGCGCTTCGGCGGCCAGAGCCTGGCCGGGGCTGAGGACGGCCAGCGCGGACGCCGCACCCAGGGTGGCCCTGCACGTAGTGCTGATCTTCACGGATTCAACCTCATAAGCCGGCCGCAACGCCCGCGCCCTGGCGGCCGAGATGCCCGCCCATCTCATCGCGTTCGATGTCCTGCAGAGTTGACGGCCGGGAGCTGTTGTACGCCCTCGTTCGAGCGCCGCCGCCAAGTCCTGGAAGCGCTGTTCGTCGATCACCGGCTCGAGCCGCCGTGGACGCTCTGCCCGTCGGTCGGGCCCGAGTTATGGAAACTCACCTTTCAGGATGGCCCGTAGGTGAATGGCGCTCTCGGATGTGATGTCACCACGGGGGCGAAACTCTGCCGTCCGGTTCGAGCCCGAACCGCGGGATCTCGTCCACCGAGGGGTCGGAAGGCATGGTCTGCCGTCGCAACCTGGCGAGGTCGTCCAGAGCGCCGATGTGCCCGGCGTCCACGGCGGCCTGGCACAGGCGTTCGGCGCCCGCGGCGTCGCCGGCGAGTTCCCGGCACTGGACCAGGAACACGAGCGCGTCGCCGTGCCCGGCTGCACCGGCTTCCAGAGCGAAGCGCTCGGCCCCCTCGAAGTCGCCAGCCCCTGCCCGCGCCCGGATCAGCGAGGTGATCGCGGCGACGTTACCGGCATCCGCGGCCGAACGTGCCAACTCCTCGGCCTGCGAGGGGAAGCCTGTGCGTTCTCGTATCGCCGCCAGCCTGTCCAGAGCGATGGTAGATCCTGCGTCAGCTGCGACTCGGTAAAGACGTTCGGCGCCGGCACTGTCCCGGGCGGACTCGCGCTGGTCACCGAGGTGGAGTGCCAAGCTCACCTCTCCAGCGTCGGCTGCTGCGCGGGCGAGGCGCTCCGCCCCCGCGATGTCCCCCGCGTTGAGGCGGCGGTAGCCCAGACGGGTCAGTGTTTCCACGTGCCCTTCCTCCACCGCGCGGTCGATCTGTTCCGCAACGGCAACCTCATCCGCACGTTCCCGATGACGGGCGAGCTCGTTGGGTGCATGCCTACCCCCGGATTCACACGCAGCGGAAAGAGGCTCCTCGCTGTCAGGAATAGGGAGCTCGCCATTCGAAGTCGCCTCCTCCTGCGGGACGGCTGTCCACCTGGCGGCTTCTTCGTCCCGGCCCATTTCTCGCAGCAGGCTGACCAGCAAACTGCGCGCCCCGGGGTGCCCAGCCTCGGCGGCAAAGCGGGCGAAACGTGACGCAAGGGCGAGATCGCTCGCATAGTTGTCCAAATAGTTAGCGCGGTTCAACAGGTCGGAGGCCGCACCGGCTTTGGCGGCAGCTATGAAGAATCCGTCCGCACCCTCCGTATCGCCGACGTGGTCCCTCAACTCAGCCAGCCGACAGAACGCGGCGGCGTCCCCAGTTTCGGCTGCTGCCTGCAGGAGCTGCTCAGCACCATCGGTGTCCCCTTCGGCGAGCCGTCGCTCAGCACCCTGATGGGCAAGCAGGACGAACGCTTTCAAGTCGCCGGCTTCCGCGGCGATCTGGTGGAACCGCTCGGCACCCGCCCTGTCGTGGATCACGGATCGTTGCTCGGCAAGCCCCATGGCCACTGAGGTGTCCCCGCCGCTGGCAGCGGCACGGGCGAAGTGCTTCGCGCCTTCGACGTCACCGGCATCCTGCCTCCGCTGAGCCATGACAGCCAGCAGACCGTGTTCGCCCTTCTTCCCAGCGGTAAGAGCGAGCTGTTCTGCCCGTGTGAAGTCGTGGGCATCCCCGCACTGCAGGGCGAGGTCGATCAAGGGCCGCAAGACCCCCAACTCGGCTGCGGTACGTGCGAGGCGTTCCGCCCGCGTGAAGTCGTGAGCGTTTCCGCATTGCAGGGCGAGGTCGATGAGGGGCTGCAAGGCCCCCAACCCGGCCGCAGTGCGGGCCAACAGCTCCGCATCCTCCAGGTCACCTGCCTGCGCCCGCAGCGCAGTCAGACGAGCAAGTGCGTAGCTGTCCCGCTTTTCGGCGGCGGCGCGGTAGAGCTGCTGCGCGCCCTTGAGATCTCCGACGCTTTCGCGGCGCTTGCCGAGCTGGGCGAGAGCGCGAGTGTCACCAGCTTCGGCGGCCGCGTGCGCCATGCGCTCAGCCGCCTCGGTATCGCCGTCCTGTATGAGCGCGAGGCGAGTCAGAGAGCTCGGGTCTCCTGCCGCAGCAGCTGCGTGGGCAAAGCGGCGTGCACCGGCGATGTCACCGGTCTGGTTGCGTAGCGCGACCAGGGCACCAAGTGATGACACATTGCCGGCCTCGGCGGCGATCAGGTGAAGGCCGGCGGCATGCCGGTAGCGCGCGCGCTTCTGGGCAGACCAGGCCAGAGCCTGCACACTTATCAGGTCGGGCGGATGACGAACGGCGGCTTCCCAGAACGATGCAGGCGGGCAGAGCCCACCACGAGTGCGCTGGCCGTGCTGTTCAAGGTAGTCGGAGAGCCGTGAGGCCCGCCCTGCCGAAGGACTGCGCGGGGAGAGCGCTGCCAGGGGGCCCGGGGCCCCTTTGCAGGGTGCGGCACAGTACTGGAGCGCCTCCTGGAACCATCTCGGCCCGAGCTCGTTGCGGGTACTGGCGCTGAGGTAGCCCTCGGCGGCCTCGGCCAGCAGTTCGTGAGAGAGCACCGGGGTGTGCCCAAGACGTCGGAAATCCATCGCGGCATGGAGCAGCGCTGACGCACCCGTAGGCGCTGTGCGGTAGCGGGTGACGAGCTCGGGGACCCCGGCCAGGTACTGGGTCACCTCGCCGTCCACAGCCTTGGCCAGAGCATCCGCAAGTCTGGGATCCTCGGCAGAACGGGCGCGTAGCACCTCCAGGTCCGCCCCTGTGAACGCGGGCGGTACGACGGTGTGTTCGCCCGTGTTGGTGAGCAATTCCCGCTGCTGGCTGAAGGCGTCCTCGCCCGTCACCGGCCGCATAGTGAGTGAGGCCCAGTACTGGGGCCACATCGTCGCCATGACCAGGACCGGCCCGCGGCGCCGGTCCTGCAGCAGCGTACGTAGCCCGGCCGTGATGCGCTCAGCAACGGCCGGTTCAGGTGAGAGGAAGTAGTGCTGGGCTTCGTTGAGCCAGATCACTGTCCGTGGCCCGACGGCAGAGATTGCCTCAGCGGCGGCATGTGCCCGGGTGGGATCGTAGGGGTGCCACACCCGCCACCCCTCGGGCAGTCGCCGAACAGCCTCCCAGCAGGCCCGTGTCTTCCCCGTCGAGGACCCGCCCACCAGCGTGACCAGCACACTTGTTCCTGCCGTCGCGCGTGTGACGGCCTCTTTCAGATACCGGTCGTGGGCACGATCTACATAGACAGGCAGAGCAGGAAGCGCCATGGAAGCCGAGGGGGAGATGGCGCGGTGGACCTCCAGCGCGAAGGGGTCCAGGTCGCCGACTGCCACTGTCTGCGCTGCGGACACGCCTGCTGGAGGCTGAGCGGGCGCGGGGCCACCCAGATGCAGGTGATGGATATGGGTGGTCCCGGAGGCAAAAGCTCCCGGCGCTGTCGCCGCAATGGTGGTGATGCTCGGATGAACATCCGCTGTGGAGGCGTCTTGGGTCAGGGCCCGGACTGACCGGGCTGCGTAGGGTTTGCGGGCGCGCCCCCGAAGTTCTGAACGCCGGCGGCGTAGCCCCCGTGCTCGGCACGGATGGTCACATCCCCAGCGGCTGCAAAACCGCCGTCACCGGCTGTCGCCGTGCCACCTGCGGCAGCGGGCCCAAGCTGTGCGACGGCAGCAGCCAGCTCTCGCAGGTAGTCGGCCAGCTCATCCCGCTCCGGACCATCGGTGGCGTCCAAGGCATCGGACAGGCGCACCGTCCACTCGTTCTGCAGGCGGCCGCGGGAACGCACTACTCCATTCGCGTCGGTGTCGTTGGACTCCAGTTCGGCGGCCGTGCGGTCCAGCCGCTCCAGCGTTACCCGCTCGGCCTCGCCGTCACCCCGGCTGGTCAACCGGGCGATCCGAGAACGAACGGCCTCCCACAAATCGGTCCCGGCCGCCGACACCAGAGCCGCACCACCCGCCGTAGCGAGTGCCGCCAAAGCCTCCAGATCCACCCCAACCCCCTCAGCGCTGCACGTCCCCCGGGCAGACAAAACCCCTCCGTTGAACAGTACTTGGCCGCCACGATGCTAGGCAGGTCAGAAGCAGCCAGAGAAAGGCGCAGGTGAGGTTGTAGGTGCCTGCGTGCTGCGAGAAGGGTCGACTCGCCTCGACGGTAACGGTGGTGAGGTCATCGGTCAGAAGCGTGGCGCCAATGGTGAGTTTGCTGGCCGGCGACCCATCGGTTCTGGCCGGGTGACCAGAAGGGGTGCTCGTGGGTGGTGGTCAGCTCTGTTTCGCCGTCGGGGGTGGTTAGTGTCAGTTCATCTGGAGCGAACCCTCATGGGCAACGAGAGTGATCTTTCTACCTCGCGCTGAGTGTGCGGGTCCTGGGTTGCTTAGTCGTCAGGTGCCCGCTGATTCGAGACAGGTGAGACAACTCCCACAGGACCTCGTCCTCCAAGCTCGTACGGTGCCATGGGGAAGCGGCTGTAGCGCCCAGTGGGCGGATCGGGCGCGCTGCGTGCGCCGAGGCTGGCCTGCATGGCCGCGTCGAGCAGGTGGGCCCGCACCTGAACCCGGCTGCGTGCGCCGCGGCGAAGCCAGCCGGCGTACTCCAGCTCGTCCCACAGATCTGCGCGCTGGTGCAGCCGCATGCCGCGCAGCAGGCAAACCTCGCCGTTCGGGTCCGCGTGCAAAGCGCACTGGAAGGCCACCAGCCGGGCCCCGGGGGAGCAGGATCAGGGAAGGGCCGAGACGAGACAGGTGAGCGTCCGGCGCACGCGTGCCTGTGCGTCGGCGTGTTCAGCGGCCGTGCCGCGTCCTGGCCTTGGATCCCTCCGGCGCGCCGGCGCTGACGCGAGGGATCCGGGCGTGCTCTCGGGGACAAGGGCCGTGTGTGAGGTGGCGGCAGGCGGTGCAGACGTCGGCCAGACGCCACCGGCGGCCGCCGCGCTCGCCGGTGAGGGCGAGCCGGACCGGACCGTGGCAGCCGCGGTGGCGCCGGTGCCAGCAGCAGCCCCGCTCCCGGCACTGGCAGGTCCGCAGGTGCGACGGCAGGGCGTCCCGCCGGGCGTGCCGTGCCAGGTCAGCGCCACGTCCGGCCAGGCCCGTCGCGCCGCATGGTGCCCGGACCGTGTGCTGGCCAGGACCCCAGGGGGAGGTGAGGCTAGCCTGCCGTCGCGGTCAACTTCCAGGTGTTCGGGCTCAGGACGGCGCACGCTCGTCACGCCGACCAGGCACGCCGGTGACGGGATCGACGTATGTTGCGCGGATGGACATACGCAGGATCAAGTCGAAGCCGGCGCTGCTGATAGTCGCGGGCCTGGTGGTCGCCGGTGTCGGAGTCGGGATTGGCCACACGCTGCAGACGGATACTGCGACCCCGCAGGTGTTCCAGGGCACGGTTTCGGCAGTCGGTATCAAGGGAGACAAGTTCGGGATCTCCCTTGACGGTCGACAGCCGGGGAAGAGCTTCGGACTCGGCGCCGTGCCGTGGAAGGACACCGACGGCACCTGGCACGAAGGCAGCCCGATCGACTGCCTCAAGCCCCTGTCCCAAGGACAGCACATCAGGTTCGGCGTCGTTCACGTGAACGATCCCGACTTCAGTACCGACCTCGTCGCCTGGGTCGACTGCTCGAACGCGACGGGCTGACCCCGTCTGCTGGGAGTCACGCCGGCACGTTCCTCCGAGAGGCGTCAAGCCCGCAGCTGGGGACCGGCAGCGCAGAAGCTGCTCATACCCGTCTGGCCTGCGCGATCTGAGGCGTGAGGTTCTGCTGATGGCGTGTCGCGGCGACAAGCCCACCGCCTTCCACATTGCCGCGCTCGACCTTGGCTTCGTCAGAGCGAGTGCCGCCACGGGGTTTTGACGCCTTCTGGGGGCTGGCCGCAAGTCGCCTTGATCTTGCAAGTGTGAAGGTGACTGGATGGTGGGGGTGCGTGTGGCAAGCAGCCGGGATCGTCGGAGGCACGGCCGATGGTTGAGGAGCGTGCGTGGCGGTGCAGGGTGCGGACGTGCTGGTGGTGGGCAAGCGTCAACCTTTGCCGCTGTGAGCCCTTCAAAAGGCTGAAGTATGCCGCTCCGAGGGGGATCTGGAGTGTGTGGCGCTGGTGGGCTGGCGCAGACTCCGAGGTCAGCCGTCGGATCTAGGAGCAGTTGTGCCCACATCGCCACGTCACATTGCTGTGATCACAAACGGTGATGGTCATCGGGCCGAGCGGCGGGGAAGCGAGCACATCAACGACCCCTTGGGGGGCATCATGGCGAGCCTGCGGGCGGCCGTTGTCAAAGGGGAGCCCTGGTTGTCGTGGGCCGCGTTCTCCCACCGGGAGCCGGCGACCCCCCACAGCGCAAGGCCGATTGCCTCATGATGCGGTTCGGTCAGTGGGTGACCCTTGACGAGGCCCGCGCCTGGAACGACCTGGACGTCCTAGTGGTGTCGCGCTGGCATGTGCGCCGGCTCCGTGGGTGGCCGCAGTCCGTGGGTAAGACTGCTGCTGCCGGGGCGGGTGCGGTATGAGAGGTCTCGTCGGGCGCCGAGGCACTCCAGGCAGCTGGGTGCGCGCGTGGCCGGGAGTGCTGCGGCGTCATGCCGTCTGGTTCCTGGCCGCGCTTGGGATCGTGATGGTGGTGTCGGCGGTGGTCGCAGCGGATGCCACCGAACGGCTGTCGGCGGGCGGGTATCAGTACCGGGACGCGGAGACGCAGCGAGCGGTGGACGTGCTTGCCTCAGACTTCCGTGTTCCTGCCGACGCCAACCTCATCCTGACGGTGCATAACCGCATCACGGTGCGCTCCGGGTCGGCGGCCGTCGCCGGGAAGGCGTTGGTGGCTCGGGTCCGCGCGCATCCGGCAGTTACGTTGACGGCCGATCCGTGGACCTCACCCTCGCCCCCCTTGTTCAGCGAGGACGGCCGCACAGCGCTGGTGCTCGTGCAGATCTCCGGTTCGGAACGTGCAGCTGCTGCGGCCGCCCGCTACCTGGCCGATGACGTGACCCGTACCGACGGGCTCAACGTGGGCGCGGGAGGTCAGGCGCTGATCCAGGACGAGCTGATCCATAGCTCGCAGGACGCGTTGCTGCGCGCAGAACTCCTTGCTGTCCCGCTGGCCTTCCTGGCCCTGGTCATGGCCTTCCGTTCTCTGGCGGCGGCTCTGCTTCCTGTCGCGGTCGGTGCGGTGGCCGTCACCGTCGGCCTGGCTCTGCTGAGGCTACTCACCCTGGTCGTCCCGGTGGGTACGTTCGCGCTCAACCTCACAACCGCCCTGGGTTTCGGTCTCGCCGTCGACTACAGTCTGTTCCTTCTGACCCGCTACCGCAGCGAACGCGCTGCTGGCCGTGACCGCGACCACGCCCTCGATGTAACCGTCCGCACTGCCGGCCGCACGGTCATCTACTCCGCGCTCGCTATCGGCGCGGCCCTACTGGCTTTGCTGTTCTTTCCCGTCTACGCCCTGTCATCGCTGGCCTACGTGGCTCTGAGTGTGGTCACCCTTGCCGCGGTGAGCGCGGTGATCGTGGTGGTGTGCACGATCTCGGTGCTCGGTCAGCGAGGGGACCGGTTTCTCCTCCCTCGGCGGCGGCCGTCCCGCACGCGGAGTGATGGATGGGGCAGGCTGGCAGCCTCAGCCACCAACCGGCCCTGGAGGTGGGCGGTGCCGCTGGTGGTCGTGCTCTGCGCGCTGGCCGCACCCTTCGCCCACGCGACGTTCACCGTGTCGGATGAGCGGATGATGCGCGGCTCCTCACCGGTGCGGGTCGCGACGGAGCAGGCGCGTACGCGCTTCGACCTGCGCCAGGTCGATCCTGTGTGGCTGTTGCTGTCTTCCGGTGTGGAGGGCGGCAGAGCCGCAGCCTACGCCGGGACCGTAGCCCGCACTCAAGGCGTGGCACATGCCACGGTGGTGGCCGGCGCCGGCCCGTCCAGACGCACCGCGGTGCGGGTGGAGACCATCGACGTACCGGACAGTGAGGCGGCCGCCGACACACTGGCCCGTCTCCGGGCCCTGGCCCCGCCGGGGCCGGTCACCGCGGTGGGCGGCACGGCGGACCGGGTCAATACCCTGATTGCTCTCTCGGAGCGGCTTCCCTTGGGGCTGGGCTTGATGGCTGCCAGCACCTTCGTGCTGCTGTTCCTGTTCACCGGCAGTGTGTTGCTGCCGGTGAAGGCTCTGGTTCTGGCAGGACTCGGCCTCACCGCCAGCATGGGAGTGCTGGTGACCGTCTTCCAGGATGGAAACGCGGCCTTTCTGCTCGGTGACGTCACTGCGCCCGGTTACCTCGATCCCTCCGTCGTCATCGTGATCATTTGTGTGTGCTTCGGGCTCGCGACCGACTACGAGATGTTCCTCCTCTCACGGGTCCGCGAGCAGTACCTCCTCACCCGGGACATCCGCATTGCTGCCGTCGAGGGCACACGCCAGACCGCGGGTACGATTTCGTGGTCCGCGATCATCCTGATCACGGTGCTGCTGGCGCTGGCGGCGTCTCCACTGTCCGTGCTGAAGATGGTGGGCATCGGCTGCGCCCTGAGCATTGTGGTCGATGCGTTCGTCATCCGGCCGATCCTCGTCCCAGCGGCCCTGGCTCTCTTCGGTTCCGCCAACTGGTGGGCGCCGCCGTGGATGCGCCGCTTGCACGAGCGCATCAGCGCGCACGACGGGCAGGCGTCCGCAGCAGCACCTCACACACGGCCAGATCACTCCCTCAGCGCCACCGACACCAGTGCTCACCCGCTCACAGCACCCGTCGCGGAGCACCTGTGACTACTGGTCCCTGCCCCTTGCAGGCGCCCGCACGTGTCGTTCGCCGCGTCAGGGCCTGCTGGATCCGAAATCCTGCCCCCCTTTCCGGCAGCACTGTCCCAGCAGACCGGCCCGCCGCCCTTGCCCTGTCCACTGGACCACCGGGGCTGGCGGCGGATCCGCTGACCGCTCGGCTCTGCAGTCGCGCGACCGAGCTCTCGCACCCGTGTTGGAGCCATCGTCAATACCTTGCGAGGCCTGGTCGAAGACTCCTTCCCCGGCCTTCTGCGGGACCTTCCGCTGTCACCGACTCCTTCACGGACGAGCGCAACCCGCTCGTCATCACAGCGCCGAACGGAACCAGTGCCCTGTGTGCCGGACCTCCGACCCACTCCGATAAGGATCTTCGTGGTGATCTCCACCCGCCCCAGCCTCATGGACCTGACCATGCATGACATGGCCCAGAAGCAGCCCTGGCTGTCCCAAACCATCGGTGCCGCCCTACATCTTCAGGGGACGGCGCCGGCGCTTGCTGACCTTCGCGCGCATGTGGGCGACCGTCTTTCCGTGCTGCCCTGCCTGACTCATCACCTCCAGGGCGCCGGGCTGAGGGCGCATTGGGTTCACGATCCGCGCCCTGATCTCCAGCCACGCATCCGAGAACGCGAACTCGTGCCCGGCAAGGACAGTCTCGACGCAGTCCTGCAAGATCTGCTCACCCAGCCTCTCCCGACCAGTGGCCCGCTGTGGGACCTGTGGCTCCTGCACGGCCACGCCGCACACCAGTACACGCTGTGCTACCGCGCCCACCACTCCGGCCAGGACGGCGCAGCCGTCATCAACGTCCTCTACAACCTCTTCGGCGCCGTACTCCCTCATGCCCCCACCGGCACGAATCCTGTGGCCGGGCCACGCGCCTGTGCCTCCACCCTCAGGGGGATGCTCACAGCCCTGGCCCACAACAACATCTGGAACGATCCGGCCCACGTTCTGGACGACTCCCGCATCAGCACTTGGGCCAGCGTCCCCACCCATCTTCTGCATGACATGGGTGCAGCCCGTGGCGGTAGCGGCAACGACGCGTTCCTGGCCGCCCTGGCAACCGCCGTGCGGACCTGGGCCCACTCATACTGGGCCCGGGGAGTCGGCCGGCCGGTACCCGCAGTGATGATGGCCAACCTGCGCCGGGCCCACGAGGCAGGCCGCCCTGGCAATTTGTTCGCCTACGCCACCGTCCCGCTGCCCAGTCACGAACCCACCCACCAGGCCCGCCTCGACGCGGTCATCGCCGCCACCCAAGGGCCCAAGAGCCCCCTTCGACGGGAAGCCACCCGCACCATCCTCGACAGAACGCCGACACGCCTCGGCCGCGCCCTGGCCGACCGGCTCACCACCCCCTCGCGCGCGGTCATCGACACCTCTTACGTTGCCGTCCGCCGGCCCCTCCACTACCAGAGCGATCCGGTCACCCACATCCAGCCCTTCACCTGGCTTCCCCGCAACCACCCCGCCTCCGTCCTCGCGTGCAGCTACAACGGCATCACCACCACGCACTTCCTGACCAACAGAGCGCTGCCTTCATTCCACGAGTTGGCCACGCACTGGGAGCAAGCTGTCAGCGAGGCCCAGGCGCCCGTCCCCATGACAACGCCCAACCCTGTGGGCGATCAGCAGGAAGCAGCCGCCCGGGCAGCGACAACACCCGGCCCAAGCACACCGCGCCCATAAGCTGCCTTGTCCAGCAGGGCGCCCGCGTCCTGCTTGTGGCATCCGCCGCCCCGGCCACCCCTCTCAGGCTGCCGCACGTTTGCGTCCCGGCCCGCCACGCGATCGCGCCGGGGGATCATCCCGGCCGTGATGCTGACAAACCCGGCTGAGGCGAGGACGCCACCCGCCCGGCCCGCCTGCGGGCCGCAACCGCGTCAGAGGGCTCGGGGTCGCACCGGCCTCGTGCTCCCGTGCCGTGCCGAATGAACACCGGTTGCGGGCTCTCCCGCATCCTTCGGAAGGAAACAGGACATGACGGTCTTCATGGCCGGGACCACAACGCCGCGGACCGCGCCGGTGACGGCAGTTGCGGTACAGGATGCGGTCGGCCGGGCACTGGAATTCGTCAGCGGCTCAGTCGGGCCAGCCGGAGCTCCTCCAGCGCTGCTATCCCTCGATCCCCAGTTCGGGCAGAGTTTTCCCGGCTCTCTCGCGCGCGGGGTCCTGCGAAGCCGCCTCGGGGTAGACCCGGGCTTCGATCTCCAAGGGGAGGCGTTCTCAGCGATGGTGTCGCTGGTGCTCCTTCCAACGCTCACACCCCGGGGCGAACGAGGCGTGACTGGGCAGCTCGCCAGGCGACTGGCCACACAGGTACAGACGTGCCGATGGGGCGAGCGCTATCGGTTCTTCCCCGGCATCGGCGGCTTTCCCGCAGACACCGACTGCACGGCCTTGGCGACCGGCGCCCTCTACGACCACGGCCTGCTGACTGACGCCGGCCTGGACCGAGGAGTGCACGAGCTCCTGAGCTCCGCACCGCGGGTCGCAGAACCTGCACACCCTCTCAGCCCGTGCGTGCACAGGGACGTTTTCATGGTCTATTGGGAGGACGGCAAAGAGCCGTCGACACTGCGCCGCGGGCGCAAGCACGACGCTGTGGCCTGCACGAACGCCCTCTACACCGTTCAGATGGCACCCCAGCCGGTCACCGGGCAAGCCCTAGCGGTGATCGACGCGACGACCCACTACCTCCAGGAACATCTCAACTCGGGGCGCTACCTCGCGGGCACCCGCTACTACCCTTCGCCCGATGCCTTCCTCTACGCCGTCGCGCGTCTGTGCTCCCGCTTCCCGGCCAGCGCGCAGGTCTTGGCCGCTCCCGCCCGGCAAGCCCTTGCCGAACTGGAAGCTACCGCCGCTGCGGTGCGTGTGCCTGTCAGTGCTCTGGATATCGCTCTGCGGACCCTGGCCGCCGACCACCTCGGGCTCAGCGCCGGTCAGGACCGGCACCGGACGTGGCTCGCGGCCGCACAGTGCGCGGACGGGTCTTGGCCGGCCGCTGCGTATTACCGGATGGGCCGCTTCCCCGTCTACTTCGGCTCGTCCTATCTCACCACCGTCTTCGCGATGGCCGCACTCCTTCCCCGCGTTACGGGCACTGGCCACAATGGATCCGGCGATCCGTCCGAAACTCTCCCGACCGGCAAGTCGCCCAGCCTCTGACGCCACCCGTCCGTGCCAGGGCCGGCTGCCGCGTCCTGTCCACAGCCAAAGGCTGCAGGACCAGGGGGGTCAGGGCGTGACAAAGCGGCCGGTGACAGCCAGCCAGTGCAGCGTGGCGGCCATGAACGTCTCCACCATGTCCACATAGCAGCCCACCGCACTGTTGTTCCCGGCCGCGACAGCGCAATCCGAGCGCAGCGCGGCGGCGGCGGTACGGAACCCCTCTCTGCGTTCCTCGATCATCGCGGTCACCCGTGCCCGGGCGCGGAGGGTGGAGCAGCCGTCCTCACGCGCGATGACGGCCACCAGATTGTCCTGGCCCGCGGCGATGTCGTTGGCGTACGACGCAAGGTCATTTGCCCACCCAGCCACATCGGCTACCGCCCCGCCCAGGCCCCGCAGTCTGGCCTCCACGCCGTGCCCCTCCACCATCGGCGCGCGGCCGGTGCTTTCCAGGACTGCAAGCATGGGCAGCAAGGTGATCGTGCGTCGCCGCAATCGCACATACATCGACAACGGCAGCCGCACCCCGCTACGCCGTAGAGCCACCTCCTGTTCGCTGGCGTCGAGGAAGTCGTTGTAGGCACAGGCGAAGCGAGCGCGCCACCGGTCTGACATGCCCGGTGCGGTGCGCCGCCACAGATTCCACAGGACCACCGCGTGCGGGGCCGTCGGCGGATGCTGCCCGCCGTGCTCGAGTACCTTCCGCAGCGGAGCGGTGAAACCCTCGAGTTCACCCGGCCGGGAGCCAAGACCCTGGCGGTCGATGTGGTCGTCCACCCAGCAGATGAACGCTGCCCACTGCGCCGTCAGCATCACGTCGGCGGCACCGGCCCGCGGCAAAGCTCGCCCGGCCAAAACCTCCAGACGCATGGCGAGGAGCCGGCGCTCGGCATGTGCATCAGCAACCAGACCTTCGCCGCGGGCCCACCGCAGCACAGTAGTGATGCGCTGAGGCGTGGACGCACTGTCAGACATGCACCCGATCCTGGCAGAAGCTTGAACCGTCCCTTGCCAATCTCTGCGGGAGGAGCTGAAGCGGCCGTCGGCAAACACCCATTCCGGTAACCGATCACCGCATCCCACGCCGCCAGGTCGTGCCGTTCCTCGATCGCTCGCTCCGGGAGCGTTGAGGACACGTCGGGCGCGCGCCCGATAGCGGATTTAAGAGGTATTGATTAAGGCCCCGTGATCACAGGATGCCCCCGCAGTCACGGGCCCCGCCAGCAGGTGCAGGCAAACGGGGATCTCCGAGTCGGTTGTTTGCTTGAGTCGTCGGCTGGAAGCGAAGGTTCAAAGGCAGCAGCGGGGTGTCAGCCTTTCCTTCTCTTTGCCAAGTGGTGGTGTGCCGCGTTCGCTGTCGCCGGCTATGAGCGAGCGCTTCAGATGGTGGGCCGCGGCTAGTGTTCGAAGCTGTGGGATACACCTTGGAAGAGTTGATCGAGAAGCAGCGCGCGCGGTGGATGAGGCGCACGGCCATGTAGAGAAGCTGCGGGAGCGGTTCGGGCCGCCTCCGGGTGAGTCGTTGACCCCGGCGCAGGCTGTGGCTCAGGAAACAGCGTGGAGGGCGTGGCGTGATCTGACACGCAATATGCAGAACTTTGTCGCCCAGTACGCGAATGATACCGGTAAGCCTCGCCCCGACCTGGAGCACGAGGTGTGCACGAAAGCCGGCCCCGCGACCGACACCCAGCGCTGAGCGATCCGGGCTGCCGGTGCGCCCGCTCCGCTCTGCCACCCGCTCCGGTCGGCGCTGATCCTTCCTCGGGCAGACCGACAAGCATGCCGAAGGCATCATCAGCGCCGGCCCTGATGTCTGGTACACCACCCCGACAAGACGGGCGTCGGTGATTATGAGGACTACTGGCGCGCGGTCCACGATCTGGCCACCGTGCACGCGATGTGCGAGGACTACAGGTCCGGCCTTGGAGTCGATCGGGAGCACGAGGAACAGGGCCGGCGCATCGGCTGTCCGCTGCAGGTGCTGTGGCCACCCAGGGCGACGTGGTCGACAGTCGGCGGACACCCACCCATCAGCCGTGTGAACACCCCTGCGGGTCAATACAACTAGATCGCGGTGTAACCGCCGTCAGCGGCGACCACGGCTCCCGTGACGAAACTGGAGCGGGGTGAGACGAGGAAGCACAGGACCTCGGCGATCTCCTCGGGCTGCGCCACACGTCCCAGTGGCTGCGCGGTGGCGAAGGACGCCAGGTAGGCGCGGCTGTCGGGGCGGATCGTGTCGAGGAAGTCCGTCTCGATGACGCCCGCGGCCACGAGGTTGGCGCGGATGCCCAGGGGGCCGCCCTCGACGGCGAGTACCTTGGTCAGTTGGGCCAGAGCTCCCTTCGACGCACTGTAGGCGACGCCCTCGGGCAGGGCGACGTTGGAGGCGTACGAGCCGGTGCTGACGATGGCGCCGCCGCCGCGGCTCTTCATGGCCCGGAATGCCTCGCGGGCGAAGAAGAAGGAGCCGCGGGCGTTGACCGCCATCATTGTGAAACTCCTCTTCCAGATTCGTGACGTCGGGGCGGACGTCGAGGGCGACGACCTGGGCGCCGCGGGCGTGGAGGAGCGCCACGGTCTCCCCGGCCCACCCCTCGCGTGGCTCCAGTGACGAGGGCGAACTTCCCAGCGAACTTGATGGAGTCGGATGTTGCGGCGGATGCGGTTGCAGGTGTCATAGTGCGGTCGTAGCCCGGGACGGATGCCACGCCGCCGGCCTCGTAGAGCCACGCCCAACCGGTGAGATATCGGTGGAAGCGAGAGGCAGCGGACGCCCCCTCGCCGGCCAGAGCGGGCGTCCCTTCAGGACAGACGCGAAGCCGGTCGGTGCGGTCAGGGGGCGAGCAGATTGGGTGGTGTCGGTGCTGCGCTGGTCGGTGTGCCGGTCGTGAGGGTTTTGGCGATAGCTTCGCTGCGCCATACGAGCATCGGTATGCCGGAGATGTAGTAGTGGGTGCCGCTCGTGAGGTGGCCCAGGGCGAGAAGTGATTGCTGGGGTCTGCCGCCCTGGCCGAGGAGTCGTCCCGTTTCCGGTTCCACGCGCAGTCCACCGTCGGGGTGATGCTGCGCGCTGCCGTTGCGGATCAGTGAGTCCGTCAGCTCCTGGGCACCTGCGGGTGCGGCCGGACGGGCCGCCGATGCCGCCGTCGCAGCACAGATCACGACGTCGGCCCTCATGGCACGGTCGTGTGCCCTGACGACGAATCCTTGATCGGCGGATGTGACGTCCTCAAGCCCACGCAGGATGTGGAGCTGGCCGCTGTCGGCCATCTCCAGGAGTGTGCGGGCGGTCGCGGCGGGCATGGGGGAAGTGAAGCTGGCCCACAGCCGGTGGTACCGGCGGAAGAACCTCCTGCGGTCGCTGGGGGCCAGAGCGGGCCACCAGTCGTGCACGGTGGTGATCAGGGCCCAGGTGGTGACCTGGAGCCAGTCGATGTCTTGTACGTGAGCCCGGTCGGCGAGTTGTCGGCGTAGTCGTCTCACCCCCCAGTCCGCGATGGACAGCTCGGCGGCGATCTGGCCCGGTGTGGCCCCGGCGAGGAGTGCTTCTTCCCGAGCCAGAGCGGCTACCTCCTCCCACCGCAGGGGTGGTGACGGGCTCTCGAGGCGCTTTCGGACAGCCTGGGGGGTCAGCACCGCGGGCCGGCCGGCTTGCCGTGGGCGGCGCACGGCGGCCAGGATGCCGTGCCGGGAAAGCAGCGTGATGCGCCCCTGGTGCCGTTGGGCCCGTAATCCGAGGACGGTGTCGACGGCGGTGAGGCCGCAGCCGATGACGGCCACGGACGCCGAGGGATGAACGCTGCCCAGAGCTGACGCCACGGGGTAGGGCCGGGGAATGTAGGACGGGTGACCGGCGAGTTCATAGGGGTCGTAGCCGGAGGGGTTTCCGACGCACAGCACTGCGTGGTCGCAACGGATGCTGCCCCCGTCGTCCAGCCCCACCACCGCCTTGTCACCATCGGAGGCGGCACTCACCGCCCGTCGGCGCAGCCATGTCACGCGCCAGCCGGCGGCCGTCAGACCTTCCAGGGTCTGGGAGAGGCTTTCCTCGAGATAACGCCCATAAGCGTGCCGCGGTGGGAAGACTTCCTGCGTCCAGGGGCGGGGAGCACCATTGCCGTCCTCGCGGGCGAGCCAGCGCTGCGCGTGCCCGGGGTCGTCGGGGACCAGCGTCATCATGGAGGCCGGCGCGTTCACCACGATCTCGTCACGGTCCATCCGGTAGGCGCTGCCGCGCCACAGCCGGTCCGAGGGCTCCACGATCACGAGGTCGACGTCGCGTGAGCCGAGCGCGCGGGCCAAGGCCATGACGAGACAAGCCGCAGCCGTGCCCCCGCCCACCAGACAGATACGCATCGCAGCCCTACGCCCCGGGCGCGTTACGGGCAGTTGGGCGCTTACGGGCCAGCGCGAAGCGGTAGGTGATGCTCCCGACGAAGTCCTCGTCGTGTGCCCTGCGCCGCGCCTCCTCCTTCAGCGAGCGGGCGAGGTCCTTGCCGATCGTCCCGCTGTCGAGCATCGTGTCCACGCCGCGGTCGATGATGGTGTAAGCGTAGGCCGAGTGAGCGGCCGTGTAGATGTGGGCACCAGACTGCGTGAGCTGGAATCCTGCCGCCTCCAGTAGCCGCGGCAGGGACCGCAGTACGTGCGTGTTGAGGACGTAGTGCGCACGCCAGGCTGCTACGCAGGCGCTAAGCGGATCGTTCTCGCCCAGCGAGAAGTCCGCCGATGCGTAGTCGCCGTCCAGTATGGCCAGCTGACCTCCCTGGCGGCCCACCCGGTGAGCCTCGCGGAGCACCGAGGGGATGTCCGGGATGTGGCTGAGCAACGTGTACATGAGGACCGTCTGGAACGTCTCGGCAGCGAACGGCAGTCGGTGTGCGTCGGCTGCCAGGAGTCTGAGGTTCCCCGGTGCCGGCTGGGCCCGGGCGGCCGTCTTCAACAGGTCGAGGCTGTGGTCGATGCCGACGACTGTGGCGGCGCGCGCCCGGTCGCAGAGGTCGGTGAGGAGCCCACCGGAACCACAGCCGATCTCGAGCAGCGGTCCGCCGGTGACATTGAGGGCCGTGAGGAAACGCTGCAGCATCCGGTGCTGCTCCGGGTCCTGCCTGCGGGAGTGCAGCACCGACGCGATCTGCTGCGCGGTCTCAGGGCCGCACGTGGCCAGCGAGGAGAACACGTCGCTCATGGGTGGCCGCTTCCAGTGGCCGGCGCAGCAGCGATACGGAAGAGGGCCCCTTGGTCCTCAAGCCTGCTGAGTGCCTTCAGAGACTCCCGCACCACGGACTCCTGGGGGTGGACGAAGTAGACGATCCCTGTCCTTCCTTTGGTCAGGGTGTTCTTGCGGACCGGTTGTCCGACGTGCGGCAGTCCCCGCACGCTGTGGAAACCCGGGAGCCGGCGCACGGACGAAAGGCCGGGCACCGCCGTGAGGACACCGGACTCCCAGCAGCGCACGAATGCCTTGCCCATCACCTGCGGCGGGGCATAGGACTGACGAACGCGGGCCGTGAACGCCGCAGGGTCGTCGAGGCTCTCCGCCAGCACATGCTGCTGGCTGTCGCCGAACGCGGCGAAGTACGGATCGGGGTGGAGCACCGGCCCCAGGATGCGCGCATTGACCTCGATGAGGCGCGGACCCTCACCGGTGAGGCGCACATCCGCGTTGGCCGCACCGTGACGCACCCCCAGAGCGTTCAGGCAGTCCAGGGTGTAGGACACCACTTCTTGCTCGGCTGCCCCAAGGCTCTGGCAGCTGATGTTGTACCGGCGCACCGGAAGGCCGTCGAGCTCCTCGATGACAGTTCGTGCCACCTCGCACACCACATGCCGGCCGTCCAGACTCACCGTCGTCACCACGTACTGCTCACCGCGGAGGTACTCCTGGACGAAGATCTCGTCGTTCGCCAGGCCCACGAGGTTCATCTGCCGGTGAATGTCCAGGAAGTGATTTACCGCCGCCGCTTCCGACCAGCACACCCTGCAGCCGTCACTGCCGGAGCTCTGGCCGGGCTTCACGACCACCGGAAGCCCAAGACGCCGCACCGCCCTGGTCAGGTCCTCCACCGTTGCAACCGCGGCCTGCCCCGCGCGGGGCACACCGGCCCTCCGCAGGACTTCCCCCATCAGCGCCTTGTCCCGTCGGGCGGCTGCCGTCTCGTCCTCATTACGCGCCAGGCCCAGAGCCGCAGCAAGCTCATGGGCCAACGCGACCCCGAACTCGCTGCCGGGAACCACGTGCCGAACCCCCCGGTGTCGCAGCACGGCCGCCGTCTCCGCCGTATCTCCGCTGACAATCAGTACAGGCGCGTTCGCGTCACTCCTGGCCGCACCTGAGAAGCGCTCCTCATACAGGTGGAGTCGGTTTTGGCCCCGTTCCCTGAGAGCGGAGGAGAGGAACACGCCACTGGAAAGAGGGTCGACCAAAGCGATCATGAGGGTCCTCTTGCTCACAAGGGCAATGGAAGTTCCGTCCACCCGCACACCTGCCCAGACAGGGTGTACGGATACGCCGTGGCAAGTTGGCCGACAGCGCGGCTACACGGCCTCAGCAACCTGGCCGAAGGCAGGAAATGCACCAGGCGCCAACCACACCCGAGACCTCCCCCAGGGCCACTCACTCCTACTACAGCGCACCCCCCGGGCTATGACGCTCCGCGACCGCGTGACAACAGCTGGCCACAGGCTAGGCGCCAGAGAAGCAGAAGATCCGGAAAAGCTCCCAACAAGCCATGAAAGGAACCGGAAAGGCCCCCTTGACTCCCGATCCAGGCCCAGGCGCAACGGGCCGGTGCCGCGAGCAGGTAGCCCGGTGCTACGCACATGCCTGGCGCGGAAGCTCACCGTCGACGCGAAGGAATGGGCCGCGCTGGAGGAGACGGCCGGCGACCGCCCGGACACGGTGGTGGAGTACGAAATCGCCCCGCAGGACCGCAGCAGCGGGGCCCAGGGGCCGAGTTCTGGCCCCTGCCCTCCCGGTCGGCCACAGTGCCGACGCGGTGGACCCACTCGCCTTCGACAGGGAGCGCCGCGGCCGTTGAGATGACGATTGGTATCCGGCGCTCGGGCCCCGGCCGCCGGTGTCCGTCCTGGCAGGGGGCACCATCGCACATGTCGTACCCGGGGCCGGTGGGCGATGGTGCCCTGGCCTTGTGCCAGCCCGCCAGCCCGCCAGCCCGCCAGCCCGGCCACTGCGGCCTCGCCGGCACCCGCCCAGCCGGCTGCTCCCGCTCCCGCTCCGGTCCCCGTTGCGCTGGCTCCGGTGCCGATGGCGGCGCGCCCGGTGCACCGTGCCCGCAGTGCCGCTCGTGCCTAGGAGGAGACCGCAGGGCTCATCAGTCGCGCCGTCCACGCGGAGCTCGTGCGCACTGGTGGCGACATGGACGTCGCGCTCAAGGCCCTGATCAAGCGTGCGATCTCTGACGTGATGCACGTGTTCGTGGAAGCCCGCACCCGCACCGCCCTCAAGCACGCCCACGACGCAGCCGGCCCCGAGGCGTAGCCATGCCTGACGCCACCCTGCACTCGAGCGCCATCAGCGACCTGGAGAAGAACCGGGTCCTCCTGGCCTGGCTGCGCTGGCAGGTCGGACAGACTGAGCGCCGCATCCGTGAATTGGAGATCCAGGAAGTTGAGGAGCGGGAGCGGCGGTAGCGGGCGCGGGCAGAGATGTCGTGGAAGGTCCAGCCGCAGCGCTCCTCGTCGGTGGCGGGAAGACGCGATGGTCGCACTGGCGGAACCGGACACCGAGCCGTGCGAGGTCTGCCGGCCGGACACCGGACTGCGTATGCGCCCGGCCGCCCTGCCACTGCACCCGCTCCGGCCGGCCCAGCAGCTACTTCGCGTCCGGGAGCCCGGCCCGGCGCAGGAACTCCACGACGTCGTGATCGTCGTGGGCGAGTCCGGCGATCTGCCCGCGGATGGTGACCCGTCGGCCGCCGGTGGGGGAGAGGCGGTGGATGACTATCGGTGCGCTCGTCTCTCCAGAGTGCGGATGCTGGCAGGTCGCAGCATGCCGGGCGCGGAACGCAAAGTGGCAGGAGGCGAGCCGGCTTCCCCAAGGAGCGACCCGAATCCGATCTGCCTGCTCGGTTGGCTCGGGATGACTTGCGCATACGGGCAGCCCTTGACGACACCGGCTCAGTCCGGGGTGGGCAGATGGATGGAGGCGAGTTTGGCCGGGTCGACGACGATGTGGATGCCGGTGATCTGGCCTTCGGTGACGGTGAAGGCGATGATGGAGAGAGGCGTTCCGTCGGGGCTCCAGGACATGTGGCCGGGGGTGCCGTTGACCAGCACGGGGCGTTGGCGAGTGACCTTGCCGGAGAACATGCGGGCGCCGGAGGCGACCTTGGTGGCGCCGAGGGTGACGACCACGCCATCGGGCGTGTCGACGGTCAGCTTCACATCCGGGTCGAGGACACGCAGGAGCACTTCGAAGTCGCCGCTGAGGGCGGCGGCGCCGAATGCCTGGACGACCTCTCGGTGCTCGCGACTGGTGCCGGCCGGCCGGTCTGTTGCTTGGACCTTGCGGCGGGCACGGCTGGCGACCATTTTGGTGGCGGCGGTGGATTTGCCCAGGATCTGACCGATTTCTTGGAACGGGACCGCGAACATGTCGTGCAGAACGAACGCGAGGCGTTCGCTCGGGGTGAGCGAGTCGAGCACTATGAGCAGGGCGAGGCCGACTGAATCGGCCAGTGCCACCTGCTCCTCCGGCGCGGGGGCGTCGTCGGGTGTCACCACGAGGTTCGCGAACTCTTGCTCCAAGGGGGCTTCGGGGTGGGCCCGGCGGGATCTCAGAAGGTCCAAGCTGATCCGGCCGACCACGGTGGTCAGCCAGCCTGCCAGATTGCCGATGGCCGCCTCGTCCTGGCGGACCAGGCGCATCCAGGCTTCCTGGACCACGTCCTCGGCATCGGCGTGCGAGCCCAGCACGCGGTACGCGACAGCGCGCAGCCGGTCGCGCTGGGCTTCGAACGCCTCGGCCACGAGGCCGGACGGATGGGCGGTCACCGCTTCCCCTGCTGACGGAGCGAAACCCGGTTGCCGTCCGGGTCCACCGCCTCGACGCGCACCCCGAACGGGTAGTCCACGGGTTCGGACTCTTCGAAGACGACGCCGCGCCTGCGCATGATCTCGAAATCCTTTCGCAAGTCCTCGGATTCGAGGATCAGCGGGCCGGGTGCGCCAGCGCTGCCCGGCTGTCCCGCGGCCGGCGCATGCGACCACAGGATGATCTGCACCGGGCTGCCGGGCACGCCGACGGTGAGGAAGCGTCCGTCGGGCCCCGGGAAGTCGAGCCGCTTTTCCAGGCCGAGCCCCTCGGCGTAGAACTCCAGCGCGCGGTCCTGATCGGTGACGTAGATCGTCACGTACATGATGTTGGTCAGCATCCGGTCCTCGATTCACTAGTCGATGCGACGACCATTCGTAACTGGCCGTCACACCTATGACGAATGCCGACCGGAGAAGGTAACAGGACCGGTCCGGCCGAGCGCCGCGTCCGGGACTGGAGACCAGGAAGCATAGGAGCGGCGGGAGCGGGCGCGGGCGCGGGCGGAGATGTCGTGGAAGATCCAGCCGCAACGCTCCTCCGCAGTGGCACTGCTGCACCGTGGCGGCTGCGCCCCGTACCGGACCAGGTGGGGCTCATGTCCCGGGAAGACGCGATGGTGGCCTTGGACGAGCCGGACATCGAGCCGTGCCAGGTCTGCCGGCCGGACACCGGGCTGACGCGCGGGTAGGGCCCCGCAAGAACCTGCGGGGCCCCGGGCGAGAGCTACGCTGCGAGCGCGTCCTTGAGGGTGGGGTAGATCCGCAGGACGGTGTCGGCGCCGATGACGCGGAACAGCCTGGTGATGGCGGGGGAGGGTGCGGCGATGCGCAGGTCGGCCTTGTGGTGGGTGCTCAGGACCAGCCTGAGGAACATGGAGTCGCCGAAGGTGATGCCGCTGGCGTCCAGGACGATGCTGTCGTGGTGGGCGATAGCAATCTCGATCTCCGCTGCCAGGGGGGTGATGGAGTCCATGTCGAGCTCGCCGGTGGGGGAGACGACAGGCAGCGGCGCGGGCCGGGAGGGGGCGGGTTCATCAGCTGTCATGCGGCAATTGTTGCCGCAGGTGTGGGCGGGATTCCAAGGGCCCCGGAGTCTGGGGCAGGCCAGTGGGGCGTATCCTTGCGCGGCTTCCCCGCTGGCCGACCGTGGTCGTGTTGTCCCGCATAGCCGCCGGGCCGGTGCCCCGCGACACTCGGAACGCCAGCAGCCTCACCCTCTCGGCCGTTCCGCCAGACAAGGGCTCGGGGCACGGTCACGCTCCCCGGTGCGGTCGCCCTCCCGGGTGAGAAGCGGGCTCCGCCGGGCCCGAGGCTTACTCCTCGCGTGGCATCCCGGGCCGGACACCGGACTGCTGAGATGAAGCGACACCCACCGGCCGCGCCGCACTCGGCCTGCCACGGTCACGTACGTATGCGCCCGCCCGCCCCGCCACTCCACCCAGGAGCTGTCGGAGCGCGCGACCCGAAAAGGGCAGCCAGCCGTGGCCGGTGAGCTGCTGCCCCCGGCCCAGAACGAGTGGTCACGCTGGGGAAGCACCGCAGGCCTCTCCGATGCGGCGCTCGACGGGCTCACGGCCCTCGCGGCGCCGCAGCCGTTGGGGACGCTGCTCCAGCCGCTGCGGCTCACCGGCGCCGTGACCGCGATGCCGGTGACCAGGGTGCTGTGCACCGGCAACGGGCCAGGCATCGAGATGCTCCAGATGATGGTGGACGTGGGTGATCCCGCCCTGCGGGCCCTGGCCGACGCCCGGATGCCCTTCTTCGAACTGCCGACGGGAGACTGGCCCATGCTCTCCTGCCCCGTCGCGCTGGCCGAGGTCCTGATCGATGCCGCCTCCGGCGACGATGCCCGACCGCCCGCCCATCTGCGGCCGTTCCTCCTCGACGTACCCGAACGGCCGCGCGAGCGGACCGGGAACACCGACCTGTACCTGCCGGACGGCCCGGGGCCGCATCCGGCCGTGGTGTTCGTGCACGGTGGCCCGGTGCCCGGTGCCCGGTGCCCGGTGCCCGGTGCCCGGTGCCCGCTGGAGCACGGCCCACGCCCCGGGACTGGCCGACCCTCAAGGGAGGGAAGCGGACATAGCTGTCGCGTACGCGCATGCTCAGGCGCCGACAACGTATGGGCTGGTCTTCGTGTTCGTGGTCGAGACGGTCGGGGTGTCCTTCATGCTCGCCGCGTATCCGGTCGCCCACCTGGTCATGCTGCTTCTCGATGTCTACACGGTGTTTCTGGTCTTGGGGCTGCATGCCGCCGCCGTCACACGCCCACACGTCGTAGGGCCGGGTGAAACTGCGGGTACGGCGCGGCGCACGGCTCGCCAGCGTGATGCTCACACTGGCGGCAGTGGTCCTGCTCGCGGACCAACTCGCCAAGTTCTGGGCGGTCTCCGCGCTGTCCACCGGTGAGAGCGTCACCGCGATCCCGACTCTGATCCATTTCCGGCTGTTGTGCAACGCCGGCGCCGCGTTCTCCATCGGCTCCGGCGCGACATGGGTGTTCGCCCTGGCGACGGCGGGCGCAGTGGTCAGCGTCCTCTATGCCGCACCCCCGGAAGGCCTCTCGCGGGTGGGCGCTTGCGCTGGGCACCCTACTCGGCGGCACCGATGTGCGATTTGGGTGCCAGGCGGGGCCCGCGGCGAAGCAGGAGTTACGGCCGCGATTTCGACCAAACCCGCCATCGTGCCAGCAAGAAGGGCACACACCCCAACGTCGAAGGTACCCGCGCCAAGCTGAAACGCCTGGCCAAGCTCGGAATTTTCGCCGAGATCGACACCGGCAGCTTTGCGAAGACCTGTCCCGTAACTGCTGGTCAGGGGTGAGATGATCTTGCTGTGTCTGGTGTGATCACGGCGTCGCAGCCCTCCTGGATAGGCCCGTTCAGCGGGTTGAGCCCGCGTCAGTTCGGCAAGCTGATCACTGCGCTCCGGCGGGAAGGTGCGGATCCGGTGCGTAAGGGCCGGCCGTGGAGCCTGCTGCTGGAGGACCGCGTCCTGTTGGTCGCCGCCTACTGGCGGACGAACCTGACCCTGCGGCAGCTGGCGCCGCTCTTTGGGGTGTCGAAGTCCGCGGCCGATCGCATCATCGACCATCTCGGGCCGTCGCTCGCGCTCCAGCAACGCAAGCGGTTCCGCAAGGACACCGTGCTGATCGTGGACGGCACCCTGGTCCCCACCCGCGACCACAGCATCGCCGAGCAGTCCAAGAACTACCGATACTCCACCAACCACCAGGTCGTCATCGACGCGGACACCCGGCTGGTCGTCGCGGTCGGCCGCCCGTTGCCCGGCAACCGCAACGACTGCAAGGCGTGGGAGCTGTCCGGTGCGAAGGCCGCCGTCGGCAGGACCACGGTCATCGCGGACGGCGGCTACCGGGGCACCGGCCTGGTCATTCCGCACCGCCGCGAACCCGGCCAGAGTGAACTGGAGCCATGGAAAGAGGAGCACAACGCCTCGCACCGCAAGGTCCGCGCCCGCGTCGAGCACGCCTTCGCCCGGATGAAGACCTGGAAGATCCTCCGCGATTGCCGCCTCAAAGGTGACGGCGTCCACCACGCGATGCTCGGCATCGCCCGCCTGCACAACCTCACCCTCGCGGGGTGACGAAGAAACAAGCAGGTCAGCGAGCACGCCGTAGATCATTTACGGGACAACGCTGAGGAAGAAGTAACCGAAAAGGCCATCGACCAGTCGTCCTGTCTCCACCTCACCTGGAAACAGATATAAAGTCACGAACCGCCCTCTCAGGCTCTCGTCGGCCCGTAATCTCTGAGGCTCAGACGCCGTAGGCGGTAACGGTGGCGGGATCGCACGTCCGCAGCACCGTGACGTAGTTGCCTCCCGTCCCGTAGCCGGAGAAGGTCGCCCAGCCGCCGGGTTCGATCACGCGGCACGGGGCCCACTGGCCATTCGAGTACTCGACCGTGACGGAGACGGGGTTGCCGCAGTCGTTGTGGACGTCGGTGTAGCGCCAGCTCTGGAAGTACTCCACGCACTCCGGAGCCGGCGAGCTGGTGGTCGCCCCAGCGGCCGGGGCGGTGGCCAGGGGCATCATGAGACCCGCCGCGGTCAAGGTGGCCAGAACGAGGGGACGCGATATACGTGCCATGTGGTTTGCCATGTCCCGCATCCTCAGCCCACATGGGCATCGATGCAAGTTTCTGCAAAGCTTTTCAGTCAATATTGTTTTGTTGTAACTTCCAGCAGCTCAAAGGTAGTTGTTGGGCTTGAAAGGCTTTGCAGCCCCCACGCGCAGACGGCTGTGGTGTTGGTCTTGCTCTGTGAGGCAGCCAGTGCGGACACTCGTCGACAGGGCCTGGAGGCCGGTTCGCGCAGGGTGCGGTCCGCTTCTCGGCGTTTCCCTCTGGTCGGGAGCGCGGTGGCGAGCGTGTCGAACAGCCCAGGGAAGGCCGAGGGGGATCGGACCAGCCCGGTACCCAGTCGCACGAGTGCAGACCGGGGCTGAGGAGGCGGTGACGGGCGGGGGAGTGCCGGCGGAGAGTAGGGCAGCGGCGATGACGCAGACCACGTGACGGCCCAGCACCTGCGGATGCTGCCGCTCAGGTCAGGCAGTTTCTTTCGGGTTATCTCGCCGACCAGATGAAGATGGCGGCGATGTAGCGTCCGGCGAGGTAGATGGCGGCGGCGATGTCGGCCGCACGGAGGCACTGATCAGGACGATCGTGCCTGCCGGCTGGACTGCAGTACGGCGGTCAGGAAGCTGCGCACCGTCTCCCGCTCATCCGTGTCGAAGCTTTCCGCGACCGCCACCACGTCGGCGAGCACCGGCCCGAAGAAGGACCACCCGAGTTCCGTGGCCTTCTCCTCCACCTCCAGCAGCACGCGTCGCCGATCGACGGTGTCCTTGGTGCGCTGGACCAGCTCGAGCCGCTCCAGCCGGTCGACCAAGGCGGTGGTGCCTGCGGAGTTCAGGTGCATCTGACGACCGAGCCATCCCGGCGTGGCGGGGACGTTGTCCCGCGCCGCGTCCAGCAGGTGGATCAATGCTCTTACATCGGTGGGGTGCAGCCCGTGACGCGCCGCGAACTCGGCGCCCAGCAGATCGAACTCCACGGTCACCGCACGCAACACGTGGACCAGCTTCATCTCGGGGCTTTGGTCGTTCATGCACGCTCCCTGGAACCCATGCGTAATATCTCGCTGAACGAGATTATCGCTGAACGAGAGGAAAGCCCAGTGTCCCAGACCGCTTTCGACCTCGCCTACGACGAACTCCGAGCCCACTGGCCGCACTCCACCGAGGACTGCGACATCAGCACCCCCTACGGGCGGACCCGGGTCCATGTGTACGGTCCGGCCGACGGCACCCCGCTGCTGCTGCTGCACGGCGGCTCCGCCACCGGTCTGGTCTGGTTCGCCAACGCACCGGCCCTGGGGCGCCGCCACCGGATCCATGCGGTGGATCTCCTGGGCGATGCCGGCCGTACCGACCGAAGCGGCGGCATACCCCTGAAAACAGCCGAGGACCTGACCGCCTGGCTGGACACCCTGCTGGATGGGCTCGGCCTCGCCCGTACGCACGTGTGTGGTCACTCCTACGGCGCCTGGCTGGCCGCCAGATACGCACTCCACGCACCCCAGCGGGTGAACCGCCTGGCCCTCCTCGACCCCACCCAGGTCTTCGCCGGCTTCCGGCCCACCTACCTGCTACGCGCACTACCCCATCTCATCCACTCCAGCCAAACCCGCGCCGCCGCCTTCCTGGCCTGGGAGACGCAGGGAACCCGTCCGGACGAGAATTGGCAGCGCCTGTATGCCCTCGCCGCAACCGTCCCCGGCCGCAAGCTGATCGCAGGCCGCCGCCCCCGGGTGGCCGACCTCCGCATGCCTGTCCTCGTCCTGCTCGCGGAACACAGCCGCGCCCACCGCTCCGGGAAGGTCGCCGACCGAGCCTCCCGAAAGCTCCCGCA
Organism: Streptomyces sp. NBC_01166; assembly: GCF_045039765.1. NCBI lineage: Bacteria > Bacillati > Actinomycetota > Actinomycetes > Kitasatosporales > Streptomycetaceae > Streptomyces > Streptomyces sp. NBC_01166. The sequence goes on along the minus strand of NZ_CP108613.1, from coordinate 161,580 downwards.
GGGCACGGTGGTGGTACTGCCCGGAGCCACCCACCACTCCTTGCCTCTCACCGCACCGCAACTGCTGAACGAGCACCTCACAGCATTCCTGAGCTGATACGGCCCTTCGTGAGGATTGCCGACAGCACATCAGGTTCGGCGTCGTCCACGTGAACGATCCCGGCTTCAGCACCGACCTCGTCGCCTGGGTCGACTGCTCGAACGCGACCGGCTGACCCACTCTGCTGGGAGTCGGCCCGCAACGGGCCCGCACCTGGGCGTTACCGGGCCCAGATGCCCGAAGCGGAAGTGCCGTCGCCGGTGCCAGAGACGAGCCTCCCGCTCCGGGCCCCGACACCCTGGCACACGAAATCCGCGGCGTCTGCCGGGCTGCGGCTCCTTCTGGTCCTTGAGCACTGCCGCTGCAGCGCCGGACGGTCCGCTGCGCAGCGCGTCGGCTTGTGAAGGGTCCGTCGGCCGCACGCGCAGTCCGCATGGGGCTCGACACCAATCCCGACACCATGACCGACGATATGACCGAGAGCATGGCCGACACTATGACCGGCACCTCCCGGGAGCGGACCTCTGCATAACGGCAGGTCACCCCCCGATTTTCCCCTGGTGAGTGCTCAGACTTCCCCTCTTCTACCTGGCTGTCCGGCTATGGATGGTGGGTGTGGTGGCGGTGGGCGGGCGTGGTCTCGGGGAAGACGAGGCTGCGCTGGTGTGAGACGCCGCGTCGCCCTGTAGGGCGCCCGGCGGCACGGCGGGCCCGCTGGGGGCGCTGGGACGCGTCTGGCGGCCTCTCAGGCCGTGTGCCGTGGCGGCCGGACAGGCAGTGCACGCGAGGCTCTTGGTCCCACGCAGTTGCTTCAGGTATTCACCCACTTCACGGGGTTCCTCTGCGCTTCGGCTTCGCTGCCGCAGGCGCTCGCCACCATCACCTGCAGCTGCAGGCCCTGGGGTTAGACTTCCCCGCCCACCCCGACCGGAGGTCATCTCAGTGTTCCCCGCACGGGCATTCGCCTTTTCCCCGCTGGTTCTGGTGGTTCTCGCCCTGTCCGGCTGTTCTTCCTGGGTCTGCACCGACACGATGGCGGAGCGCGGTGAGGCCGGTGTCAGGGTGCAGGTCGTGGACACGGGTGGGCAGCCTCTCGGCGTCACTGCGGCGGTCGTTGACTGGAGCCTTGAGCCCCACCCGCAGGTGCCCTCCGAAGGTGACCAGGTCCACGTCCGCTTTCGCTTCGACGGCGCCGATGAATATTCGGACCCCGCGGTGGACGCCTGTGCAGTCGACAAGGGGCGTGTGGCGTTGGGGTGTCAGACGGTTTCCTCGTCCCAGGCCTTCGGGCGCTGGCTCGCCGTCGAGCACCCTGAGCAGGTTGACGCAGTGCTGTTGATCCCCAATGACCAGTCCTACGACCGACGCACCTGCGAAGCGGACATCAAGGACGGTGGCGGGATGCATCCTCCGGAACCACCCAGCAGGGGGGACCAGCTGTAGGGGGCCAAGGCGGTTGGCCGCGAGTCACGGGCCTCCCGGCGCTCCGGTGTTTGCGCTGTTTGGCGGTCTGGTTGTGCGCCCATCGGCCCCGGTGCGCCCTTGCTGCGGCCGCTCCGGGTTCTCAGGGCCCGACACTACGGCCGACAGCTGCCGGGAGCCGGCCTCTGCACAACTCCAGGTCAGGCTCCGGTTTTCGGCCTAGGTCTGCTCGGCGGCCTCACGTCCGCCTGCGCTGACCAGCCCTGTCTCGTACGCGGCGATGACGGCCTGGACCCGGTCGCGGAGTCCGAGCTTGGCGAGGATGCGGGCGACGTGTGTCTTGACGGTCGTCTCGGCCAGGTGGAGGCGGGCGGCGAGTTCGGCGTTGCTCAGCCCTCGGGCCAGCAGGCCGAGGACCTCCAGTTCACGCCGGGTGAGCGAGGCGAGGTCGCGGTGGAGGGCGGCGGCGCCGCTGTCACGCTCCGCGAAACGCCGCACGAGGCGGCGGGTGATGGCCGGCGCCAGGAGGGCGTCACCGGTGCGGACGGTGCGGACGGCCGCCGTCAGGTGCTCGGGGGTGACGTCCTTGAGGAGGAAGCCGCTGGCCCCGGCGGCCAGTGCTGCGTAGACGTACCGGTCGAGATCGAAGGTGGTCAGGATGATGATGCGGGGCTCGCCCGGGGTGCCGGTGAGGATGCGGCGGGTGGCTTCCAGGCCGTCCATCTCGGGCATGCGGACGTCCATCAGGACCACGTCGGGACGGGTGCGGCGCGCCGCTTCGACGGCTTCGGCCCCGTTCTTCGCCTCGGCGACGACGTCAATGCCGTCGGCGCCGAGGATCATCCGAAACCCGGTGCGGACGAGGGTCTGGTCGTCGGCGAGGAGGACACGCAGTTGCTCGGTCACGGTGCCTCCAAGGGAATCAGGGCCTCCACACGGTATCCGCCGGCCGGAGACCGGCCAGAGTCCAGGGTTCCGTCGTAGACGGTGAGGCGCTCGCGCAGCCCGATCAGCCCCCGACCGTTTCCGTCGGCCGCGCCCGCACCCGGGTGTCCTCCGGTATCGGTGACCTCTACTCGAAGCTGATCCTGACCGTAGTCAACGGTCACGGCGGCGGTGGCACCGGTGGCGTGCTTCACGGTGTTGGTCAGGGCTTCCTGGACTACGCGGTACGCGGCGAGTTCGACACCGGGCGGGAGGGGGCGGGGCGGGCCGGTCACAGTCAGTTCGACCGGGATTCCGGTGTCCCGTACTCGCCCGACCAGCGATTCCAGCTGGTCCAGGCCGGGTTGCGGGGCCATCACCGGCCCCGGACCCTCCATACCTGTCACCTCGCTCTCGTCCGCCATGGTGAGCAATCCCATGACGTGGCGCAGTTCGGTCATGGCCGCTCGCCCGCCCGCCTCGACGGCGAGGAGTGCCTGGCCTGCCTGCTCGGGGGAGGCATTCATGATCTTGCGGGCGGCGCCGGCCTGGATGATCATCACGCTGACGTTGTGCGTGACGACGTCATGCAGCTCACGGGCGATCCTGGCCCGCTCGTGCGCGACGGCCAAGCGCAGCGCCTCAACTTGTTCGCGTTCCAGGGCGGAGAGCCGGGTGCGCCCCTCGTCGGTGCGGAGTTTCCAGGTACGCAGGCCGACCGCGGCCACGGCCATCGGGACCAGGATCAGCAGGGCGATGTATTCATTGGGGACGATCGGGGTCACCGAGTTCCCCGAGGCGCTGACCAGAACGACCGACACCGGCAGCGCCGCCAGGGTCGCCGCCCGGTAGGGGCTGTACACCGCGGCGCTGTAGACGGCGATGACGAACGCGTAGAAGGTCAGCCGCAGAACGCTCTGCGGCGTCGCCAGTGTCGCGGCCGTCACGACGCACAACACGGCCAGCGGACAGCGGCGCCGCAGTACCAGGGCGCCCGAGGCGATGAACGCGAGGGTCACCATGAAAGCCATGCCACCGGGGCCGTTCGGGCGCGGAATAACGCGTTCCACACCGGGCGCGATCTCCCGCACCACCACGTTGGCGGCGTTGTCGATGCCGTAGTAGACCGTGGCGACACCGATCGTCAGAGCCACCAGCACATCGAACTGCCAGGCACGCCCGGTGGGCCGCAAAGGTGGCCCGCTGGAGAGCCAGAGGCCACGCACCGCCTGACGCGCGGACTCCTGAAGCCGCTCCAGCCCCGTACGTACGTTCATCACCGGTTCATTGTTGCTGCCACGTGGTCCCGCAGAGTCCACCTCGGCGGTCATTTCTTCGCACCGGGTACATCACCCGCCTACATCGCAGGGATGACGTTTCCGGCGATCGTCCCAGCGCGGTACCGCAAAAGGTTCGAGCGGGTGACGTGTAACAGCTGGACCCGCTCCTACCGTTCACGAAGCCAACTGCCCTACCCGAGGAGCCGTTTCATGGCCATGCCAGTGATCGAACTGCGTGAGGTGAGCCGCCGCTACGACGGCCCGCCCGCTCCGAGTGGAGAACGGACGGACTCGTGAACACTGCACTCCTCCGCCGTAGCCTCACCGTCGCTACTGCACTGCTCACGCTCGCCGTCGGCCTGGGCGGACCTCCCGCCGCGGCGGCCGACGATCGGGACAGCGCACCGTATCTGCCCAGACCGACCGGGCCCCGTGCGGTCGGCACCACGTCCCTGCACCTCACGGACGACTCACGCCCCGACCCATGGGCATCCGGGGTCGACGCACGCGAACTCATGGTCTCCCTGTGGTACCCGACGGCCGCGCCGAACGGGCGTCGGGTGCAGTACATGACGCCGACGGAGTCGGAACTGCTCCTCGAGGATGGGGGCATCACCGGTGTGCCGTCGGACGTGCTCAGCACGGTGCGAACCAATGCCTTCACCGACGCCCGGCCGACAGGGCGCGTGCGAGGTCTGCCGCTGGTCGTGCTCTCACCGGGCTTCACCAAGCCTCGCGCCACGCTGACCACCCTCGCCGAGGACCTCGCGAGCCACGGCTACATCGTGGTCGCGATCGACCACACCTACGAAAGTGTTGCCACCACCTTCCCGGACGGGCGGGTGGCTACCTGCACTTCTTGCGAGGTTCCGCATGACGAAGCGTTCTGGAACCGGCTGGTGGGCAGCCGGGCCGCCGACGTCTCCTTCGTGCTGGATGAACTGACCGGAGCGCACGCGCGATGGAACGGCGCCCGGCTCATCGATTCGTCACAGATCGCGATGGCGGGCCACTCTGTCGGTGGTGCGAGCGCCGTCACCTCCATGCTTGCTGACCCCCGGGTGCGCGCGGGCATCGACATCGACGGTACGACCCAGATCCCGATCCCGGACAGCGGCATGTCCCGGCCGTTCCTGTTCCTCGGCAGACAGAACCAGTACACCCCGGGCACCGGTGACGGCGCAGTCGCCACCTGGGAACGCGACTGGCAACGACTGACCGGGTGGAAACGGTGGCTTGTGGTGGAAGGAGCCGAACACGCCACCTTCACCGACGTCGGACTACTGGCGGAGCAGCTGGGACTCGACATCGGCGCCGACCTGCCGGCGGCCCGGGCCGCAGAGATCGTCCGCGGATACACCCGCGCCTTCCTCGACCTGCACCTGCGCCACCGACCGCAGCCCCTCCTGGACAAGCCGTCCACGCGCTACCCGCAGGTCCATTTCTGCACCCCGGAGACGAGCACCTGCGTCTGAGCTCTGTCCCGTGGTTCATGTGCCAATGGCAAGCACGCCCACGACCCCGCGGTCCCCGAGGCATAGCCATGCCCGACGCCACCCCGCATACCGGCACCATCAGCGACCTGGAGAAGAACCGGGTCCTCCTGGACTGGCTGCGCTGGCAGGTCGGACAGACTGAGCGCCGCATCCGTGAACTGGAGATCCAGGAAGTTGAGGAGCGAGAGCGGCGGGCGCGGGCGGAGATGTCGTGGAAGGTCCAGCCGCAGCGCTCCTCGTCGGTGGCGGGAAGACGCGATGGTCGCACTGGCGGAACCGGACATCGAGCCATGCGAGGTCTGCCGGCCGGACACCGGACTGCGGGGCTGAACCGACACCACCGCCGGCGCCGTCCTCACCCCGCCCCGGTCTAAGCCGCCACGTACGTATGCGCCCGGCCGCCCCGCCACTCCACCCGCTCCGGCCGGTCCAGCAGCTGCTCCGCGTCCGGGAGCCCGGCCCGGCGCAGGAACTCCACGACGTCGTGATCGTCGTGGGCGAGTCCGGCGATCTGCCCGCGGATGGTGACCCGCCGGCCGCCGGTGGGGGAGAGGCGGTGAATGACTATCGGCGCGCTCATCTCTTAAGGGTGCGACTCCACGCCGGTCACAGCATGCCGGGCAAGTCCCCTACCGGTGCGGCTTCAATGACTGCTGCAACTCCTCTTGCATGTTTTATGACAGACCCCATAAGTTACTGACAGGTAGCCCATTCGTTCGCGGAGGCCACGTCGTCGGGAGGTGCTGGGCAGGTGAGTCCGCGCAGGAGTGAAAGCCGTGACCGGATGATCCTCAGTGCTGCTGCTCTGCTGCGCGAGTACGGGGCGAGCGCGACCAGCATCGACCGGGTCCTTGCCCACAGCGGAGCCCCCCGGGGCTCGGTGTACCACCACTTCCCCGGCGGACGGGCGCAGCTCATCGACGAGGCCGTCGCGCTGGCGGGGGACTTCATCGCGGGCTTGATCGATGCCGCCGTGCAGGCGGATGATCCAGTGGAGGCCGTCGACGCGTTCTTCGTGTTGTGGCGCGACCGGCTCGTGGAGAGCGGGTTCAGGGCCGGCTGCCCGATCGTGGCGGTGGCCGTGGAGACCAACGACGACGCACCCCAGCTCGCCCGATCCGCCGCCGCCGTCTTCGCTCGCTGGCAGGAAGCCCTCGCAGGACTCCTCGTCCGGCACGGCCTGACCGAGGAGCGCAGCAGCCGACTCGGCGCCTTCATCATCGCCGCGGTCGAAGGCGCGGTGATCATGTGCCGGGCCGACCAGAGCACCGCCCCGATCGAGGCGGCCGCCGCCGAGATCCACGACCTGCTCATCTACGCCCTGCGCGATCGCCCGGATACCGGATCCGGGCCTCGACCCAAGGTGTAGCTCGCAGACCTTGATGCACGTCAGATCAGTAACGAAGGAGTCGCCATGCCCTCGCTCGACCGCCACGACAACGTCTTCGTCCTCGACCTCGGGGACGGAGAAAACCGCTTCCACCCCGACTGGCTCACCGCCGTCAGTGCCGCGCTCGACGAGGTGGAGAAGGCGGAGGGCCCTCGCGCCCTGGTCACCGCCGCCACCGGCAAGTTCTACTCCAACGGACTCGACCTGGACTGGCTGTTCGCCCACGCCGACCAGCACCAGGACTATGTCGTCTCCGTCCACGACCTGTTCGCGCGGATGCTGTCGCTGCCGGTCATCACGGTCGCCGCGCTGCAGGGGCACACCTTCGCCGCCGGCGCGATGTTCTCACTCGCCCACGACTTCCGCGTCATGCGCGCCGACCGAGGCTACTGGTGCCTGCCCGAAGCCGACATCAACATTCCCTTCACCCCCGGCATGGCCGCACTCATCCAGTCCCGGCTGGCCCCGCAGACCGCGCACACGGCCATGCTCACCGCCCACCGCTACGGCGGCACCGACGCCGCGACCGCCGGCATCGTCGACCAAGCCGTCGCCGAGGACGCCGTGCGCTCCACCGCGATCGAGATCGCTCAGGCACAGGTGAACAAGGCCGGCGACACCCTCGGCACCATCAAGGCCCGCATGTACGCACCGGCTCTGACCACCCTGGGCGACACCACCAACCCGCTCGGCTGAGCCTGCACCTCCCAACGCACGAGGAGACACAGCCGATGACCGCCGACACCGTCTGGCGCAAGAGCGACTGCATCCTGTGCTACACCGGCGACCGCCAGGACTGACCGATCCAGCGACGTGACCCGGTGCCCCGCCTGCACAGCAGACGGGGCACCACGCTTCTTCCTCACGCCGGACCAACCCGCGACGCCCCCCCGGCTACCCGGCCGGACGGTTCCGGCCCGTCGCCGGGCTCCCGACCGGCGACGGACCGGCGACGGGCCGGCGACCTGGTGGAGAACCGGCCGGGCCTGTCACAGCATGCCGGGCACGCTCCCGCTCGCACCCTGCGGAGGGGCGCCGTACACCGGATACATGAGTGAGGAACAGCAGTCGTGGCATCCGGGCGAGGTCGTGCCGGAGAGCGGGATCTACGCGTGTGACTGCGGTGCGGGCCACCACTGGAGTACCGACGTGAAGGGGCACCGCTTCCCGCCTCTCCCAACAGGCTGGCCCGGGGGCTCGTGGACGCTTCAGACGGATGCGCACCCCGACTCCTGACACCCAGCACCTGACCGACCGGGAGGGAGCCCGCGTGATGTTGAGGCCGCACGTGGAACCGATGCTAGCGCAAGCCCGCGACACCCTCCCACCCCTCGGCACCGGCCCCGGCCGCACGGGGGTGCAGCCCCAAGTTCGATGGGTTCCGGGCGCTGCTCTTCACCCCGCTGCGCCCGGGCGGGCTGTTGCAGACCCGGCGCGGGGCGCTGGTCCAGGACCGCTTCCCTGCCCTTGCTGTTGCCGCCCGCAGTCTCCCGGCCGGTCTCGTCCTCGACGGCGAGCTCGCAGTCCTTGACCCCGACGGGCAGCTCTTCACCGCCCTGCAACGCCGCGCGACCGCCGGCCGCAACGCCCACGCCTTGGCGGCCGAGCTGCCCGCCCACTTCATCGCCTTCGACGTCCTCCAAGCTGATGGCCAGGAGCTGCTGGACGCCTCGTTCGCTCCCCGCCGCGAGGTCCTGGAGGCGCTGTTCGCCGACCACCGGCTCGGCCCGCCGTGGACGCTGTGCCCCTCGACCACGGACCCATCTGTCGCGGACGAGTGGCTGCATGAGTGGACCGACGTTCCCGGTGTCGAAGGCGGCGTGGCCAAGAGCCTGACGGGCCGCTACCGGCCCGGCGTACGGGGCTGGACCAAGGTCCGCCGCAGGAACACCACCGAAGCACTCATCAGCGCCATCACCGGCTCTTTGCACCGGCCCCAGGTCCTGCTCCTGGGCCGCTACGGCAGCACCGGCTGTCTGCGGTTGGTGGGCAAGACCGTGCCGCTGAAACCCGGCCGGTCGGGGTTACCGGGCGAGTATTTGGCCGTCGTGGGGGCGGTAATCGCGGGAGCGGCGCAGGTCGGTGGTGACATAGGTGCGTTGCAGCCAGCGGTCTGCTCCGTCGTAGCGGGGGTGGAAGGCGGTGCGTCCGTGGACGGTGACGCGGTTGTCGAGGATGACGAGGTCGCCGGGGGTCAGGCGGAGGGTGTGGGCGGTCGCCTCGCAGGCGTGACCGAATTCGGTCAGGGCTGTGGCGGCCCGGGGGGTGAGGGGGGTGGTGACGAGTTGGGCCATGTGTATGTCGGGGTCTTCGACGGCTCCGGAGAGCACCGCTCGGGGCTTGGCGTCCGGTTCACCGGCGGCCGGGCCGAAGGAGGGGGGTGGGGCGGTGTGGAATTCCGGTGTGAACAGGGCTTGACGGCTGGCGAGGGTGAGGTGTGTCAGTGCCTGGCGGATGCCGGCGATGCGCATACCGGCACGCCGGTCGTGGTCGGCCCGCAGGCACAGGAAGACGACATAGTCGGGCGGGTGAGGGTGGAAGCCGTTCTCGGTGTGGAAGGACAGCGGAACCGATCCAGCGTTGCCGTGGAAGGTCTCCTGCCCGGGCACGGGGACCACGTCCTGTACGAGGGCGCCGGCTTTCTCCGCGAGGTAAGCGATGGGCTCCCCGAGGCCGCAGGCCACCATGGTGAGCACCGCAGCCCCAATGGTTGCCCGGCGCTGGACCGAGCCGGGTACGGCCGGTGTCGGGGGCAGGGCTCCCTGCCCGGCGGGCAGTGCGCTGATGACCAGGGTGCCCGTCGGGCCGGAATGCCTTCGAAACCGGCGCACTTGGCGGCGCAGCCGTAGCGGAAGTTCCTCCCAGGCGTCGCGGGCGCGCTCCACCCACTCGGGGCTGTCGACCTGGTGGTTTTCGCCGGTGCACAAGGTGCGGGCCAGTTGCTCGCACGCGGCGGTGTCGGCCGGGTCGAGTTCCCGGCGGGCGACGCCGGTGCTGGGGGTGTTGTCAGGCGTTGTCTCGGCCATCAAAGTCTCCTGCCGGGAGGGTGGGCGGCGGACACGTGGACTCACGAATGGCGCAGGCCGGCCACGGCGTCGGCGACGTAGTGGTCCCCGAAGCGGATCAGGGAGGCGTACTGGGCAGCGCGGCGATGCCGCATGAGCCGCAGTTCGGCGACGGCGTTGTCGGGGCCTTCCGTTCTCTGAGCGATGGAACGGTCCAGGTGCACCATCGAGTAAGCGAGGGTGATGTGCCGTTCACCGTCGACAATGTCGGCTTCCAGGAGAGCGCCCCGCGCCTCGGCCAGCTCCGGGGCCCGGGCCGCCAGGCAATCGTAGGCGTCGGGAATGACGGACAGCAGATCCTTCATCGCCGCCCGGAACAGTTTGTATCCGCGGTGCTGACGCCCGCTCAACGGGATGTCCACCGACGGGGGTGCCATGGTGTGGCGTACCGCCGCCATGTAGTAGTCGGCCGGAATCGTACTGGCGTGGGTCATGGCAGCAGGGAAACCCCGCACGTACACCGTGGCGTCCGCCAGCTTCAGGAGCGCCGGGCCGCTGTCGCCGTTACGCAGATGGCCGGCGGCATCGGCCACGGCGACAGCGGCGCAAACATTGAACAGGACATGAACCTGGTGCCCGATAAGCCACCGAGCGCTCCACACGTCCTCCAACGACGCTTCTGTGCAAGGCTCGGGGCCGACGACTGGTGGGTCGAGGTCATGGTCGGCGCCCGCTGTCGCGCCGGTGAGGTCGACTACCGCCTGACACATCCCGGCCATCTCCAGTGCCAGGTCGCCGCCTGACAGCGGCGCCTCACACAGGTCCTCCAGGGCGCGGTGGACGACCAGGACGCCGTGCAGGGCGGCCTGCTGATCGGACAGTTCCTCCTCACGGACCCGGAAAAAGGACTGGCTGGTCGACTCGGCGGGCAGCCCTTCACCGGCCACGGCCGGAGCCTGATCCGACAGGACAGCCGCCAACTTTCCGGCAGCTGCGGTGGCTTGTCGTAGCGCGAGGGCCCGCTCGAGGGGTCTGGCATGGGTCGCCACCCCGGCCAGCACATGAGCAGTCCGCCTTGCCTCAGCCTCGACCCGCGAGCCCAACGCAGGGCCGGGCCGCCCGCCTCGGGGCTCGCGAAAGACAGCGACAGCAGGATGCCCGACAACCGGTGATAAGCCCATAGTCACAGTAATTCGCCATGAGCCCTTCGCCCGAAACCCTGATATGCGCCATTGTGAGACGCCGCCATGGTGCGCCGGGTGATGGGCGACAGTGGGGTGCCCCCTGATGACCGTCGGTGTCGCGCGGACGGCCAGCCCGCAGGCTGGTTCGACCGGAATCGCGGTACCGGATCGTGCCGATCGACGTGTCGCTCAAATCTGTGCAGTGGCCTCCTCGACGGAGCCACGCGCACCCGGCAGACGGGGGCATCCGGTGGGGCAGGGCGTGGTCAGCGCGGACGCCGTGGTGGCCGGGGATCAAGTACTCGGACGCTCGATCGCTTACGCACTCGCCTCTGCGGACCAGGGGGCCCAGGGTTGTCCTGTGCTGCAGCTCGGGGCCTGAGGCGTCACCAGCAGCCGGGGCGATGCCCGGCGTGCTGGGCGAGGTCACCTCGGCCTCATTGGACAAACCCCACAACTCGCTCGCGGCTCCGCCTGGACGCCACCGAAGCCGATGTCGTGCCGTTCGGCGAGACGCAGTAGCTACGCAAGACGGGAGCGCACCCGGGCGGCAGTGGCCCGTTCCCACCCTCGTCCTCACTGGTCTCTGCGAAGGCGAACCGCCGGGTCGATACACGGGCTGACGATCATGTCGATCCCCCGGGAGCAGGACAGCTCTTCACGTCGAATAGACGCCAGGCGGACTGTTGCCTGCCTTGGTCCTTGGGACAGAAGAAGCTGAAACCATGACTTGCTGTCTTGTTTGTTATCAAGACAAGCGTTCAGGCACTTTATTGCCCCCTCCGGCCGCACAGGATGGTCGCAACAACGGCTTGAGGAAAGGTGTTCGGCATGGCGGATTGGGTGAAGGTCGCGGGCGGTCTCTCGGCCATCTCGGCGGGGTCCAGGACGACGGTGTGGGGTGTGAACGCGGCGAGCGCGATCTACCACTACACGAACTACGACGCCAACCCGTGGATCAACATCCCCGGAGGCCTGAGCGACATCGGCGCAGGCGCTGATGGCACCGTGTGGGGCGTCAACGGCGGCAACCAGATCTTCCGGTACGCCGGAGACCAGGGCGCGTCGAACCCGTGGACGAGCATCAACGGCAGCCTCGTCCGCATCGACGCGGGCTCCCGCACGAACGTATGGGGGGTGGACTCCGCCCACGCCATCTACCGGTACACGAACCACGACGCCAACCCCTGGATCAAGATCCAGGGAGCGTTGAGCGACATCGGTGCGGGCGCCGACGGCACCGTATGGGGTGTCAACAGCGGCGGCCAGATCTTCCGCTACACCGGAGACCAGGACAGCTCGAACCCGTGGAAGAACATCACCGGCGGCCTCAACCGCATCGCGGTGGGCTCCCGGACCAACGTGTGGGGCGTCAACGCGGCCGGCGCCATCTTCCGGTACACCAACAACGACGCCAACCCGTGGGTCAACATCCCCGGCACCGCCACCGACATCGCAGCCGGAGCGGACGGCACCGCCTGGCACGTCAACAGCGCCGGCGACATCTACCGGTACACCGGCGACCAGCCGAGCTGACCCCAATGCTCAACTGACTGTGCGGGCCCCGGCCTGACAAGGCCGGGGCCCGCACGTCTGCCCCCGCGAACCGGGGCAGCCCAACGGCCGCCGAAGCGGGTGGCGCGGGCACCGGCCGCCCCAGGAACACAGAGCCTCAGCTCCTATCGAGGTCCGGGATGCATGCGAGGAACGCGCACCAGGTCGTGCGGACCGACCAGGCAACAGGGGCGACGGCCGGCTCCCAGGAGGCCCGCCAGGGCGTTGCTCTCCGGCTGCGCTTCGGCCTTCGTGGCGTACGCGATCGCCGTTCCCCGGACTCAAAGCGGCCGGCGCCCTCAGTCCGCCGAGATGGGTAGCACGGGCACCGGCGAGGAGCCCTCGTGATCAGAGCAGGCCGCCGCCATCTCGTACGCACCCGCCCTCGCGGAGGGGGCTCCGCCGAGCTGACCGTTCGGTCCCCAGCGCGCGGCATTCCAGGAGAAACAGGGGTGGCTGGGTTCGTTCCCGATGATGTCCTCGCCGCGCCGCCAGCAGCGGTGTGACGTCTGGCGAGGCAGCTCGGGGTCGCCGTCGCCGACTCTGCGGCCTACGGAGAGCGCGAGCAGACCCGAGCAGATCACTTGCGGGGAGATTTTGGCGTACCTGTCGTGGAAGTAGGCGGAGGCGATCGAGCTCGAGGAGCTGGAAGCGTTCCTGCTGGCCCGCACGATGGAGCACGACTCCTGGGGCCTGCGCTGTTCCGGCTGGGGTGTGAGTACCTGCGCTCGGCGAAGGTGGTGGCCCGGATGTGGTCTCGCTGCTGAAGAAGGTCGGCAGCGCGCGTTGGCCGCGGAGGAGGAGACTTGCGGCCGAGTGGCCCATCTGCTCACCGGCGAGCAGGCGCGGGGACCTTCTGGGTTTGCCATGGCCGAATCCCGCAAGGACTCGGAACTCCGACAAGCGAGGCGACAACGACCTGACAGGGCGTCTGCTCGAGTGTGGAAAGCGGGCATGTGTTCGTTCCGACCTGATGCGGGAGTTCGGGGTGTCATGCTGGGGGAGTCGAGGGGGCCAACGTCGTTGGCCGCCAGGGATGTTCGCTCCGTTGCGGGTACGTCCCGGTGGCGGTGACCGGGGGCCGGTGAACACGCGGCCCCTGCGGGTCGCCCCTCTGACATCCTGACGCCGGGGCGGGCCTCGAAGAAGGGTTGAGGCACCTGATGTCCTCACGTTCCGCGTTACACCCGTCGCGTCTGCGACTCAGATTCTCCGCGCTGGTCGCCGCCGGCGCGCTCGCCATCACCGGGCTGGTCGCGCTGCCCGCCCCCGCCGCGCAGGCAGCGCCGTCCGCCCCGGTGGCGTACGTCGCCGACCTGCTCGACAACACCGTGACGGCGCTCGACACCGCCACCAACACGGTGGTCGCGACCATCCCCGTCGGTTCCTCCCCGATCGGGGTGGCGGTGTCCCCGGACGGTGCGTCCGTCTACGCCGCCAACAACGGCTCGGCCTCGGTGTCGGTGATCGACACCGCCACCAACACCGTCACCGAGACCATCGCGGTCGGCACCGGCCCCATCAAGCTCGCCGTGTCCCCGGACGGCGACACCCTCTACACCGCCGACTCCGGCGCGAACACCGTCTCCGTGATCGACACGAGCACCAACGCGGTCACCGGAACCGTCGCGGTCGGCGCTCTCCCGTTCGGCATCGCCCTGTCCCCGGACGGAACACGCGCCTACGTCTCCAACAACAACGGCAACACGGTCTCGGTGATCGACACCACCAGCAACACCGTCACCGCGACCGTCGGCGTCGGCCAGAAGCCGAACGTCATCAAGGTGACCCCGGACGGCACCCGTGCCTATGTCGGCAACCAGAACTCGCACAACGTCTCGGTGATCGACACCGCCACCAACACCGTCACCGCGACCGTCCCCGTCGGGATCGGCCCGTTCGGCCTCTCCCTGCCCCCGGACGGCACCCGCGCCTACGCCAGCAACAACAGCGATTCCTCAGTCTCGGTGATCGACACCACCAGCAACACTGTCGTCGCCACCGTCGGCGTCGGCAACGGACCGTTCGAGTCCGCGGTCACACCCGACGGCGCCTCGGTGTACGTCCCCAACGGCTACGCCGGCACCATGTCGGTCATCGACACCGCCACCAACACCGTGACCGCGTCCTTTGCGCTCGGCTCCTTTCCCTACGCGGTCGCCTTCGCCCCCGCCGTCACCGCGGTACCCGAGGCGGACCTGACCGTGGCCGTCGCCGACTCCGCCGACCCCGTCAACGCCGGCGACCCGCTCACCTACACCGCCACCATCGGCAACAACGGCTCCGACGCCGCCACGGGCACCACTGCCACGATCACCCTCACCGGCACCGCCCGCACCATCACCTCCGCCACAGCCTCCCAGGGCTCCTGCCTCATCACCGCGCCGACCATCACGTGCGCCCTGGGTACGGTCGCCGACGGCGCCTCGGCCACCATCACCGTGCACGCGACCCCGACCGCGGCCGGCACCCTGACCGCCACCACCACCGCCAACGCCACCGAGACCGACCCGGTCCCCGGCAACAACACCGCGGCCAAGTCCACCACTGTCGCCACCCCGCCGACCGCGGACATCGACGTCAACCTCACCGCCCAGCCGCGCCTGGGCATCCTGGCCCCCTACATCACCTACACCCTCACCGCCCACAACACCGGCCCCGACGCGGTCACCTCCGCGACCGTGAAGGCGACCCTCCCACCGGGCGCCGCAGCCACCAACCTCTCCACCGGCTGCACGACCGCCGCCTCCACCCTGACCTGCACCTACGGCACCATCGCCGACAATGCGAGCGTGAACAAGACCTTCCGGGTCCCCCTCGGCCTGCTGAGCCTCGGCCCGGTCACCGTCACCGGCCAGCGCACCGCCTCCGCACCCACCGACACCAACCCCCCCAACGACACCGCCGCCGTCACCTGCAACGCGCTGTCCATCATCCTGGTCACCTGCCCCTAACCCCTCTCTCTCGAGACACCTCGAGTCCGCGCCCGCACACCGCGGCACTCGGCCGTCCGATGCCGAGCGCCCGGCTGGGCTAAGAGGTCCTAACAGAAGCCTCAGATGATGTGACTGTCGGCTTGGATGCTCGTTGGGCTGTACGTGGGGAAGAGAGAGGCACGTCCGTGGATCGTCTCGGATGAACTGTGGTTGTTGGTCGAGCCGTTGTTGCCTGTTCCGGCGCCGAAGCTGGTGCCCGGCCGGCCGAGAGTTCCTGACCGCCAAGCGCTGTGCGGCATCCTGTTCGTGCTGCATACCGGGATCCAGTGGGAGTACCTGCCGCAGGAGCTGGGCTTCGGTTCAGGCATGACGTGCTGGCGCCGGCTCGCTGCCCGGAATGAGACAGGAGTCTGGGACCGGCTCCACGTCGTGCTGCTGGCCAGGCTGCGAGCGGCGAAACAGCTCGACTGGTCGCGGGCGGTGATCGACTCTTCCCACGTCCGGGCCGCTCGGCGCGGCCCAAAAGCGGCCCCAGCCCGGTCGACCGCGCGCGGCCGGGCAGCAAGCATCACATCCTCGTCGACGGTCAGGGCATCCCGCTCGCGGTGTCCCTGACCGGCGGAAATCGCAACGACGTCACCCAGCTGATGCCCCTGCTCGCCAAGATCCCGTCGGTCCCAGGGCTCGTGGGACGGCCACGTCGACGGCCCGACGTCCTGCTCGGCGACCGCGGCTATGACCACGACAAGTACCGCCGCCTGGTCTGGGCTCAGGGCATCAAACCGGTCATCGCCCGCCGCGGAGTGGCGCACGGCTCCGGCCTCGGGATTCATCGCTGGGTTGTCGAGCGCACGATCGCCTGGTTCCACGGCTTCCGACGTCTCCGCGTCCGGTGGGAACGACGCGACGACATCCACGAAGCCTTCCTCGGCCTTGCCACCTGCCTCATCACCCACCGCCACGTCCAACGCCTTTGTTAGGAGCTCTAAAGGCGTGCAAGGATCTGCGCTCGGTCGGCTGGGTGGAGTCGGTCGGCCGGACCTCGCACAGCCGGCGAACGGTCGGCCGGTACGCCCGGATATGTGGAACCTGACGACAGCTGGGCTCGCGTCGGCTGCGTCGGAGGTGGGGCGGTGGGTGCGGGAGATGGGCGGCACCGCGCCGGAGGCGGCGAAGGCCGGCGCTGTGCACGCGCCGGCGGTCACGGACACGATCGACGCGTTTCGCAAGTCCCCACCTCCTACGAGCGCCGGGACCAGCCATGGTGACGACCCTGGAAAGCTCGCTCATGGTCCTGCGTCCATGCGCCATGCATTCGCCGACCGACGACGCCTCGTGAGTGCCCTCGATCGTGTGCGGACCACGAACGGCCACACGTTGCGTACGGATGCGGGGCCCGGCGACATGGCCGCCGGGCCCCGGCCCGGCTTCAGCTCGCTGCGCTGTTCAGCGCCGCGAGGACCGCGCCGTATGCCTCCTTCTTCTGATAGTTGCCGTTGAAGAGCAGTGGAGTGTCCTGGGCGAGCCAGGAGTACTTGTCGGTGACGCCCCACACGGTGATGCCGTTGCACCGTGCGACGGCCACGCACGCCTGGGTGACCTGCCGGTACACATTGGCCTGTGCCGCGCCGGAGCCGGCGACGTCGAGCTCGGTGATCTGCACGTGCACGCCGAGGTCGGCGAAGCGCTGGAGGTTCTGCCGGTAGGTGCTGAGGTTGGAGTTCGAGGCCAGGTGGCTCTGGAAGCCGACGCAGTCGATCGGAACGCCCCGGGCGCGGAAGCCCTGGACCATCCGGTAGATGGCATCGCTCTTGGCGTTGATGCCGTCGGTGCCGTAGTCGTTATAACAGAGCTTGGCCTTGGGGTCGGCTGCTTTCGCGGTGCGGAAGGCGTCCTCGATCCAGCCGTCGCCGAGCTGCCGCTGGAGGTTGGACTGGCGACGGCTGCCGTCCCATTCGAACGCTTCGTTGACCACGTCCCAGGAGTCGATCTTGCCCGCGTAGTGGCCGGCGACCTTGGAGATGTGGTTGCGCATCGCCTGGCGCAGGGCGTCGCCGGTCAGCCCCTGGACCCAGCCGGGCTGCTGGGCGTGCCACACCAGGGTATGGCCGCGTACGAACTTGCCGCGTTGCTGGGCGTACTCGACGAGTTGATCGCCACCGCTGAAGTTGAACTGTCCCGGGCTTGGCTCGGTGGCGTCCCACTTCATCGCGTTCTCGGCGACGACGCTGGAGAACTCCCGGTTGAGAGTGGACTCGTAGTCCGTCTCACCGAGGTGGGGGGCGACCGCGGCGCCGAAGTACCGGCCGCTCTGGGAGGCCGCGGTGCCGAGGGTCTCGGCGGCCTGAGCGGTGGGCGAGAACGCCACGACGGCCGTTGCCGCCAGGACGCCGGTCGCCGCGACGGTGACCGCCGACCGGGTACGTCGTGGGGCGCGCCTTCGGGAGGATTTGCCGGTCATTGCGTGTCCCTCTCTGGTGGGGGTGGGTGGCAGTGCTGGGCCTGGACTCGTGCGGCCGTCGGCCGTCAGGCCAGGGTGGCTTCCCAGCGGGTGCCGGAGCCGGTGGCGTCGGCGGGGAGGCGGTCGCGGGCGGCGGTGTCGTCGTGCAGACGCCACCGGAACCAGTCCACGAGGGTGCTCTGGGTCCGGCCGAAGGTGGGGAAGCCCGGATTCAGGTACGCGGCGTGGTCCGCGCCGAGGTGGGTGAGGAACGCCTTGGGCGCGGGCAGTTCGTCGTACGCCCGTCGCGCCAGGGCGTAGTCGCAGGTCGGGTCCTTGTCGCCGTGGATGAACAGCACGCTCGCACGGACCGAGGCGGCGGGGGCGCCCATGTCCACGCAGGCGACCGGGACTGCGGCGACGATACGGTTGTCGGGCCAGGCGGTCACCAGGCCGTGGGTGGTCATGCCGCCCATCGAGTGCCCGGAGACGCCGACGCCGGCCGCGGTGTCGATGTGCCCGGCGAAGGGGCCGCCCGTGGCGTCGTTGAGCGCCAGGGTCCGGGTGATGACCTCGGAGACGTCCCTCGACCATTCGCCTCCGTAGACGGAGCCGAGGTTGGTGTTGTCGGAGAACGAGGGAGCGGGGCAGATGAAGCCGGCGGAGGCTATTGCATGGGTCTGCGAGGCGTAGGAGTCGGAGTTGCCGCCCATGCCGTGGCTCCACTCGGCGACGGGGAACACACCGTCGGCGAGAGGGGCGTCGGGAACGGGGGAGCCGCCGGGGGTGCCGGGGGTGGGGTAGAAGACCTTGGTGAACAGCGAGCGGGGACCGCGGCTCCAGTTGAACTGGCGCACGCCGACAGCGAACTCCGTGCCGGACGCCGGCAGTTCGGCGCCGGAGGCATGGTGCAGTGCGGAGCCGAGCAGGGGGGTGCTCAGGCCCGCTGTCGCGGCGGCGGTCAGGCCGAGGAAGGTACGTCGACTTAACGACATGCGTGACTCCTTGCGTGGGGGGAGTGGGTGGGGGAGGGAGGTCTCAGCAGGGGGAGTCGGCCTGAGTGGCCAGGCCGAGTCGGTAAGGCAACTGCGAGTACTCGCCGCTGGAGTTGGGGTCCCGGCCCTGGTAGAGGAGCCGGAGGTGGCACGGGTCGATGGTCATGGTCTGGTCGTTGGTGGCGCGGATCAGTTCGCCGTGGCTGATGTCCTTCGTCCACGCGCCGCCGGGGAAGGTGACGTTGGTGGAGCGGGCGAAGGGGTTGGCTTCGGTGGTGGCGAGCGGCTGCCAGGTGCCGGTCAGGCCCTTGGAGGTGAAGGAGCGGTAGTACCGGTTGCCGTCGCTGCCGATGGCCTCCCAGATCAGCAGGTAGGTGCTGGTGCTCTTGACGCGGTAGACCGCGCCTCCCTCGAACAGCGCGAAGCGGGAGTCCTCGAGCACGATCCGGGTGTTACTGAAGCCGTTCGGGAAGTTGGCGACGGTGGTCTCGGACCGGTACACGTGGCCGTTGTCGTCCGCGGAGAACAGGTAGCACTTCGCGTCGTCGCAGATCACGTAGAAGTCGAGCCAGTTGCCGTTGCCGATGTTCTGCCGGACGACGTCGGGCACGCTGTTCATGAGGTTCTTCGGCGCGGACCAGCTGGTCGGGTCGTTGATGTCCTTCGTCGTGGAGTACGACGGCAGACCGGTCTGGTAAACGAGGTACCACTCGCCCTTGGGGGCGAAGTAGAAGGCGTGCGGGGCGGCACGGTAGCCAGGGCCGATGCCGGAGGCGGTCTCCAGGTGGGTCTGCTTCGCACCGGCGGCCTGGGGCCAGTCGGAGAAGCTGGTGTGGGCCAGGCTCCAGTCGCCGGAGGTGCTCGCGGTGGTCATGAAGACGTGCCATCTGCCGTCCTTGTCCTGCACCACCGACGGGTCTTTGACGGCGACGGAGTTACTGCCGTCCTGCTGCGGTGAGATCACCGGTCCTGTGGATGACCACCGGAAACTGCCCGGCAGGTTCTGCCGGAGGGTGCCCCCCGGTGTCGCTCCCTCGGCCGGCAGGGCGAAGAACGCCGTCAGCAGGGCGGTGAGCAGGGCCACATAGGTGTGGCGGCGACAGGGGCGGGGGCGGAGGCGATGCGTCAAGGGCATGGGCAACTCCATAGCGGCTCGACTGGTGCGCATGCGGTGAAGTGGGTTTGGCCGGCTGAACGGCCCCGGCCCAGACCGCAGCGTGGTCGATATACCGGACGGCGGCCGTATCTTCGGACGTAGGAATAATGGAGCGTTTGACGGAGCCCGGTCAACACTTTGCGCGCAATATTTCGGTCCTGGCTCCGAAAGGTTTGCGCGAAAATTTCAACACCTATGGTGAGCGGGTGACTTGTAAGACACCGGGGCACACTTGGTCGAGCCGGACGCCGCGCTCGGTTTCGCCGACGGAGCCGCGCTCAGCTCTTCGGTGGGGCCGTGCTCTGTCGGACCACGAGTTTGGTGGTAACCTCCAGGCCGAGCTGCGGCACCCTCTCCCCACGACCGAGCGCGAGGGCCAACTCGGTGGCGGAGGCGGCCATTTCGCTGAACGGCTGATGCACCGTCGTCAGCGGTGGATCGGCCCAGACCGCGACCGGCATGTCGTCGAAGCCGACCACGCTCAGATCCTGTGGGACGCGCAGACCGGCCTCGCGGGCCGCCTGGTAGACACCGAGTGCCTGCATGTCGTTCGCGGTGACGATCGCGGTGGGCCGGTCAGGCAGGCCGAGCAGTGTGCGTGCGGCGGCCTGGCCGCCCTCGCGCGTGAGCTGGGTGCGGACCATCAGATCCGGGTCCACGGGGAGCCCGGCCGCCTCGAGAGCGGACCGGTAGCCCGCCGCCCGGGCCAGGCAGAACGCGTGATCGGGGCCGCCGATCATGGCAATGCGCCGGTGTCCCAGCGAGATCGGGTGGCGCGTCGCCGACTGGCCTCCCCTGAAGTTGGTGGCGCCGACATAGGGAACACCGTCGGGAACGTCGTCCACCGGATCGAAGACGACGTAGGGGATGCCCTTCGCCTTGAGTCGCTCCCGTTCCGCTTCAGGGAGCTGGAACACCGACAGCACACACAGGGGGCGTCGTCCCACGGTGTCGTCGACCGAGGCGTCGGCGTCGTGCAGGCCGAACTTGGAGACCACGACGCCGGCGCGGTTCCTGCGGGCCACCTCCTCGACACCGCGGATGATCTCCCCCACCCACATGCTCTCCAGCTCTCGGAAGATCAGCTCTACGAACTTCTGCTTGTTGTCGGAGGACTTGCGGTAGCCGTACTCGTCGATCAGATCCTGGACTCGGGCCCGGGTCTCGTAGGACACCCCTGGTCGGCTATTGAGCACCCGCGACACCGTGGGCACTGATACGCCCGCCAGCTCGGCGATATGCGCGATCTTCACCGACGTCGGCCCGTCACTCTGCGCGGCCTTCCCGCTGTCCACCGACGCACCCCCATGACTGTCTGAGATGATCCCCGGACTGTGGACAGGGGGGATCATGGTGCGGAGAGTTTAGCCTCCTTGTGGTGCTGCTTTTCGAACTCCATCGGGGACAGGCAGGCCGTGCCCTGTGCCGGCGGCGGGCGTTGTAGGGGGAGAGCCACTGAAATTTTCCAGCCGCACCTGACTCATCGTCGCGAACAGTTTCCGGCACCGTCTCCCGTTTCGATCCCTGCCAAGGCTCTCGACCAGAGCGTTGGCAGGGCTCGAGCCGACTCTGCCCATGCTTCGGCGGATGCCGTGCAGGTCGCAGACCCGGGGAGGACGCGGCACTACGACCCTCGATCCGCGTCATCATGGAGACGGTCGGCGTCCCAAGGACTGTGAAGTGTCAGCCGACCCGAGGCCGGGCGTTCTCCGCACGCAGACGGGCGGTCCACAGCGTGTCGCAGCGAGGCAGGTGTAAACCATGAAGTCCCGCGCAGTACGGGTGAGGTGGGCCTGGTCGGCGAAGCCCGCGGTGGCTGCGGCCAGGGCGGCAGTCGAATCCGGCAGGTAGGCGGTGGCGGTGCGGAGCCGGCCCCATCGGCGCAAGCGGGAGCGCGAGGCCCACGTCTTGCCGAACCAGGCCGCGCAGCCGCGGGGCAGACAGACCGACCTTGTCGGCGATTGAGGTGATGGGCATGTCCCGGTCTCGCAACGTGCACTGGTGGATGGCGTAAGCGACTCTCGGGTCGAGCGGGGCCGGGTGCCCGGCCCGTGCCCGCAATTCGGTGTATCCGGCGGCCAGGTCCACGTCGGCGTCGGGGCCGTGGGAACCGGTGGAGCCGAGCGCGGCGAACACGCGGCGGACCTGGCCTGCATCGAGCTGTATCGGCTGCGGGCAGGAGGGCAGCAGCCAGGAATCGATGAACAGGGCGATGTAGGGCGAGGTCGCCGCACAGCTGTGGGCCAGCTGAGGCGGAACGATCAGCCGGGACGCCGCAACCAAGGGCCGTCCCGGCTGGCGGAGTTCGGCGTGGCCGCTGATCGGCAGCACGGCCTTCCACGCTGGCAGTCGGTGGCAGGGCGACATGGAACGGGCGGGTCTGGGCGAACATCGTCGCTTCGGTACCGGAGGCTAAGACGATGCGGCGATCGTTTTGTGCAAGTGCCCAGGCACGAGGTGAGCAGATCATCGTGCCATGCACGCTACCGCTGCCGTCACCTTGGCGGTGTTCCTGGTCGTCACCGGGGTCATGCATTTCCTGGCCCCGGGCTATTTCTGCAGGCTGATACCCGCGTGGCTCCGCCGGGAGCGGCTCCTCGTGGCCGTCACAGGGGCGGCGGAGGCCCTGGTAGGTGCGCTGGTGCTGGTTCCGTGCAGCCGACCGGTCGGGGGCTGGACCGCCGCCGTCCTGCTCGCCTGTTACCCGGTGTCCCACGTGGACGCGCTTCGACGCGCGCGGCCGGATCTACCCCGGCTGCTGGAGCGGCCGGTCGGTGCGGTGGCTCGGTTGGTGGTGAACGTCTTCTACATCGCCTGGGCGGTTGCCCTGGCCAGATCAGCGGCTGATGCCGATGCACGGGGACTGGTTGACCAACGTCTCGGCGAAGGCCGCCGTAGTCCGGAGAGGAAGACATGCAGATGAGCTATCGCCTCGTCGTCGTGGGCGCCGGTCACGCAGGTCTGCCGCCGGGCAGCGACGGGCGGAGCCGTCGTTGCGGCAACAGCTCAGCGGTACATCGGTCAAGCTGGACGTTGGATGCGTGACCGCGATCGACCCCATTGGCCGGACCGTGTGTGTGGATGTCGCGCCCGGAGCGATCCGTTACGACCCCTGGTGTATGCCGTGGGCAGCCGGGCGCGGCTCGACGAGGTCCCAGGGGCGGTCGAGCACGCCTACACCGCCGCCGGCCTTGAACAGGCGACGCGGCTGCGGTCCAGGATCGCGGCTCGGCTGACGGGCCGGTAACCAGGGCCCGTGCGGATCAGTTACGTGTCCACCAACAGGCTCCGCCCTCTGCGCACCGGCGACGCCCGGCCGCCGTACGGACTACCGAGCGCCGCACCCTCGCCGTAGAACACCACTGGCGTGCCAGCCACCCGGGGGCAGTCCGGGGCTGGAACGTAGCGGGCCTCGGGTCCGACGCGCCGGGCCGTTGCAGCTGGCGCCGGTGTACCGGGTGCTACGCAAAGCCTCAGCGTGGCCACCAGACGGTGCGCGGTGGGCAGGGACAGCTCGGGGCGCCGGGCAGGTCCGCCCGGACAGGGCGGACCAGCCGGGCTGTGTGATCCGGGCGAGGGCGCCGCGCGATGGCGCCTCTTCCGGAAGGCCTGCGGACGCCGGTGCGCGGGACCGCGTCGTTCGCCGCGAACCTGCGCACCTGACACTCCGGACCTGGTCGTACACGCAGGGGCTGCCGCACCGTACGGGGCCGGTGCCCGCGTGGACCAGAGGGTGCGGTGGGAGTCGGCGTGTTCTCTGCCGCTAGGCGTAGTGGCGGTAGAGCGCCGATGCCACGCACGCCGGCTTCTCCACGCCCTCCACCTCGATGGTGAAGGTCAGTCGCATCTCGACACCGTTGCCCTTGACCTCGTCCACGGCATCCACGGTGCCGTGCAGTCGGATCTTCGCCCCCACCTTCACCGGGCTGGGAAAACGCACCTTGTCCAGGCCGTAGTTGATGCTCATCGAGATGCCTTCGACCGCGAGCAGGTCATTGAAGAGCGGGATGACGAGGGAGAGCGTCAGGTAGCCGTGGGCGATCGGGGCGCCGAAGGGGCCGGCGGCCGCGCGTTCGGGGTCGGTGTGGATCCACTGGTGGTCGCCGGTGGCGTCGGCGAAGGTGTTCACCCGCTGCTGGGTGATCTCCAGCCAGTGGGTGCGGCCGAGGTCGGCGCCGGTGAGGGCCTTGATCTCGTCGAGGCCGGTGACGGTACGGAGTGCGGTCATGAGTCGGCTCCAGGGAGAGGGTGGGTTCCGTAGGCTTCGCGGATGCGGGGTTTGAGCAGCTTGCCGGCGCCGGTGCGGGGCAGCGCGTCGGCGAAGACGACGGACTTGGGGATCTTGTAACGGGCGAGCCGCCCGTCGAGCGAGGTGAGGATCGCGTCGGCGTCGGCCTCGGAACCCGGTGTGCGGACGACGATTGCGCGGCCCACCTCGCCCCATGTCGCGTCGGGCACGCCGATCACGGCACAGTCGGCGACGGCCGGGTGCTCGTACAGGGCCTGTTCCACCTCGGCCGGGTAGATGTTCTCCCCACCAGAAATGATCAGGTCTTTGACGCGGTCGACGATCGTGACGTATCCATCGGCGTCCGCCACCGCCACGTCTCCGGTACGGAGCCAGCCGTCCGAGAGGGCCGCCATGGTCGCCTCGGGCAGGCCCCAGTAGCCGGACATGACGGTGGGGCCCTTGACGAGCAGTTCGCCGCGCTCGGCATCCATGCCGGACGGGTCGACGATCCGGATGTCGTTGAAGAAGTGCGGCAGGCCCGCGCTTCCCGCCTTGGCCAGGGCGTTGTCGGCGTCGAGAAGGCACACGCCCGGTGACGCCTCGGTCATGCCGTAGCCCTGGACAAAGCGCAGACCGCGCGCCTCGTACGTACGGATCAGGGCCTGGGGGACCGGGGCTCCGCCGCACATCAGCTTCCGTACGGACGACAGGTCGGCTCCTGCGAAGCGTTTCTCGGCGGCGATCTGCGCGAACATCGTGGGCACACCGAACATCAACGTCACCCCGTGCTCCTCGACCAGGGCGAGGGTGCGGGAGGGTGAGAACGACTCCTCCAGGACGAGTGTGCCGCCCTTGAGGAAGGTCGGCAGGCACGTCATGTTGAGGGCCGCCGTGTGGAACAGCGGAGCCGACAGGAGTGTGACCTCGTCGGCGGCGAAGTCGCCGTCGACCAGGGTGTTGACGCTGTTCCAGGTCAGGTTGGAGTGGGTGAGAGCGGCGCCCTTCGCGCGGCCGGTGGTCCCCGAGGTGTACATGATCATCGCGAGGTCGTCGGGGGAGACGGCCTCGTCGACCGGGGACGTGGAGGCCTGGGCGAGGGCGTCCTCGTAGGTGTCGTCGACGGTGACGAGCGGGACGGCTCCGCAGGTACCGGCGAACGCGCCGAACGACACCGTGTGCACGAGCAGGCGCGCGCCTGAGTCGCTGAGGCAGTGTCGCAACTCGGCGTGGGAGAGCCGGGTGTTGAGCGGGACGAACACCGCGCCCAGCCGGGCCGTCGCGAACATCGACTCGAGGAAGGCGGGGTGGTTCGGTCCGAGGAACGCGACCCGGTCGCCGCGGCGGACGCCGAGGGTGTGCAGATGGCGGGCGAGGCGGGTGGTGCGATCGTGTAGCTGGGCGTAGGTGTGACGGGTGATCCGGTCGTCCTGGCGGTGCACCACTGCGACGCGGCCCGGGGTCTTACGGGCGCGACGTGCGGTCCAGGATCCGATGCCTTGGTCGCGCATGCGGGAGCTCCTTCGCGTCCCTCGATAGCTGTGTGGGTGGGCGGGGCCGGTTTTCGGCGGGTCGCCACCCGGTGAATAGGCCTTCGGGCCGGTGCCCCGGGCCGGTCCTCGAGTCAGTCCTTGGTGAAGCCGAACAGCCGTGCCGCGTTCTCCTTGAGGATCTTCGGCCGGACCTCGTCCTTGATGGGCAGCGCGGCGAAGTCCTTCAG
Source organism: Streptomyces sp. NBC_01166 (assembly GCF_045039765.1). Taxonomy (NCBI): domain Bacteria; kingdom Bacillati; phylum Actinomycetota; class Actinomycetes; order Kitasatosporales; family Streptomycetaceae; genus Streptomyces; species Streptomyces sp. NBC_01166. The sequence goes on along the minus strand of NZ_CP108613.1, from coordinate 135,810 downwards.
CCAGCGCTCAGGGGTGAGCAGCGGGTAGTCCGTTCCGAACAGCACCTTGTCCTTGAGCAGCGTGTTGGCGTACTGGACGAGCTGCGGCGGGAAGTACTTCGGCGACCAGCCCGACAGATCGATGTACACCTGCGGTTTGTGTGTGGCCACCGACAGGGCCTCGTCCTGCCAGGGGAAGGACGGGTGGGCCATGATGATCGGCATGCCGGGGAAGTCGGCGGCCACGTCGTCGATGTGCAGCGGGTTGGAGTACTTCAGGCGGATGCCCCCGCCGCCGGGCGTGCCGGCGCCGATGCCGGTCTGGCCGGTGTGGAAGACGGCGATCGCGCCGGCTTCCTCGATCGCCTCGTACAGGACGTACGCGGAGCGGTCGTTGGGGTAGAAGGCCTGCACGCTGGGATGGAACTTGAAGCCGCGCACCCCGAAGTCCCGTACCAGCCGCCGCACTTCGCGGGCGCCTGCCTTTCCCTTGGCGGGGTCGATCGAGGCGAAGGGTATGATCACGTCAGGGTTCTCGGCGGCAGCCTCGGCGACCTCCTCGTTCGGCACGGCGGGGATGCCGGTCGCTGCCTCCGCGTCGACGGTGAAGACGACGCAGGCCATCTTCCGCTCACGGTAGTACGTGGCGATCTCGGGCAGGGTCGGCTTGCGGTGGCCACCCTCGACCTTGAAATATTTACTGGAGGCGTCCTCGAGATCGGCGGAGAGTGAGCCCTGCCCGCGCGCTGACACCTCGGCGTGGGTGTGTACGTCGATCGCGTTGATCGCGTCGATATCGATACCAGCCATGGAGTGGTCGCCTCCTCTACAGCTTCGGAGCGGGGATGCCGTAGGACTCCGGGCGCTGTCCCACCGAGGTCGGCCAGGCCGCCGCGATCGCGTCGGCCGTCCATCCGCCGTCGGCGTACGCGGCCGAGATCTCCTGGGGATGCGACCACAGCGACAGCTTGTCGCCGCCGATGCCGACGCACTGGCCGGTGATGTCCGCGGCCGCCTCGGAGGCGAGGAAGACGACCAGTCCGGCGCAGTCCTGGGCGGTACCGAAGGCGATGCCCTTGCGCAGGGCGTCCGGGAACGGCGTGCCGTCGTTCTCGTACGCCTCGATGTGGGGGGCGAACAGCGGCATCGTCTTCGTCATCTCGGTGGCCGCGTTGGGGACGACGGCGTTCGCGGTGATGCCGGCCCTGGCCAGCTCCATGGCCCAGGTGCGGACCATCGCGGCGATTCCCGCCTTGGCGGCGGCGTAGTTGGTCTGGCCGAAGTTGCCGCGCTGCCCCGCGGGCGAGCCGGCGACGATGATGCGGCCGCCGCCGCCCTGCTCGCGCATGCGGATCGCGGCGGCGCGGGCGCAGGTGAACGTGCCGCGCAGATGCACCTGCTGGACGGTGTCGAAATCGTCGTCGGACATCTTCCACAGCACGCGGTCGCGGAGCACGCCCGCGTTGGTGACCAACACGTCGAGCCGGCCGTACTCGGCGACGGCCCGCCCGACCAGCGCGTCGGCCGCCTCGGCGGTGCCGACCGCGACGGTCTCTGCGACCGCGCGGCCGCCGTCCCCGGAGATCTGCTTGACGGCGGCCTCGGCGGCCTGCGCATCGACGTCGTTGACGACAACCGAGGCGCCGGCGGCGGCCAGGGCGCGGGCATAGGCGAGCCCGAGGCCGCGCCCGCTACCGGTGACGACGGCGGTCTTGCCGGAAAGGTCCATGGGTGGGTCTCCTCGGTGGGTGGGATGCGCGCAACGTTAGGCAGTTATATTGCTGCGGTCAATGGAGTGCGCAACAATGAGCTGTCGTGATCAAGTGCGCGTGCCGGAGTGGTGAAGCGGAGAAGGGGAGGACGTCATGGCAGCAGCAGAGGAAGCCGAAGTGCCCGAAGAGGGCGGGGAGATGGGACTGCGTCCGCAGTCGCTGATGCTCACCTTCCTCGGCAACTACGTGCTCGGCGGCGACGCCTACGTCTACTCGGGAAGCATCATTGACGTCTTCGGCCGCGCGGGCGTCGGTGAGCACGCCACCCGCTCGACCCTGACCCGCATGGTCGGCCGCGGACTGCTGCACCGCCGCCGGGTGGGCCGCCGGATGTACTTCGGCCTCACCGACCGCGCGGTCACCATCCTGCGCGACGGTGAGGACCGAGTGTGGAAACAGGGCGCGGTCAACGACTCGTGGGACGGCACCTGGACCCTGCTCGCCTTCTCCCTCCCCGAGGCCAGCCAGCGCCAACGGCACGGACTTCGCGCCCAGTTGGCCTGGGCCGGCTTCGGCCCGCTGATCGGCGGACTGTGGATCGCGCCCGGCCGGACCGACACGGAGGAGATCACCGCCGACCCCGGCTTCGTTGGCCGGGTCACCGTCTTCCACTCCGCCGTCGGCCCGGCCACCGACATTGCCCGCATGGTCCACGAGACCTGGGACCTGGCGACCCCCGCCGCCGGCTATCGCGCCTTCACCGACCGCTGGTCCGCCCTGGCCGACGGCGCGGATGACGCCACGGACACCGACCCGCTCGCCGTCAAACTGCGGTTGCTCACCGAGTGGCTGGTCATCGTCCGCGCCGACCCCCACCTGCCTGTCCGGCATCTTCCCGAGGACTGGCCGGCCGCCCGCGCCCAGGACGTATTCCGCCGGGCCGACGCGCGGGTGGACGCGGCGGCCCGACGGCTCGCGGAGGAACTCCTGGAGACGGTGCCGGCCCAGGAGGACTGAGGGGGACCGCCGTCAGCGCCAGGGCCGGGCGAGGTCGTAAGCGCGGGGGTACGGCCCGGCCTCGTACGTGAGGTACCGGGCCGGGTCCGCCGGATCGATCCTGCCCGCCTCGGCGTTGAGGGCCTCGGCACCGGTGTTCCCCCAGCGCCCGCTGTCCACCCGCTGCTTCAGCGCGTGCACCGCGGCGACCTGCTCGGCGGCGGAGAACGCGCAGTGCCCGGCGTTCTCCACGTAGGCCTGCCGGAGCAGGGTCTGCTTCCCGGCCCCGGTGACCGCCCGCCGGTGGGCGCTCATGGCCTGGACCGGGATGAGGGCATCGCCGGTCGTGTGGATGTCCAGCTGAGGCTTGCGCAGTTCACCGGTGAAGGCGATGTTCCGGGTCATGAAGGCGACGGCGGCCGGGGCCGCGCTGATCCGCGGCGCCCGCTCCAGGCGGGCGAGATCCTTCTCCAGAGAGGTGCCCGCCGCCTTGTAGAGACCCTTGACCTGCTTGTACGTGGCTGAGTCGCGCAGCATCGTCGTGTAGTCGACCCCGGTGTTCCAGGACATGTTGCCGCCTGCCCGGCTCTCGGCTTCCAGGCGCCAGCGGAAGGCGGGCAGGGCGACCAGACCGGACAGCGCCTCGTACTGATTGGCCTGCTGCGCCGTGTAGTCGTCCGGGGCGGGACGGGTCTGGGCGGGGGAGTTCCAGCCGGGAATGTTGTGCAGGGCGGCGGCGAGCGCGATCCGGGCCCGACCGGCCCGATCGGCCTGGGCTGCGGTCACGGCCTCGGAGAGGGTGTTCGCGGCGCTGTTCGCGGTGGCCGCGTCGCCGAGACTGGTCAGCTGGATGTCCTTGGCCTCCGGGAGAAGGGTCTTCAGCGCGAAGACGGGGTCGAGGGTGGAGTTCCAGTTGGCGACGCCGCCCTGGAGCAGGCCGCACTCGGAGAGCGAGCCGTCGATGCGGCCCGGGTGGCGTTCGGCCAGCGCGGTGGTGACCAGGCCGCCGTAGGAACTTCCCCAGGCCAGGGTGGTGCGGGCCGTGCCGACCTGTGCGGCGAACCGGTCGAGCGTCGCCAGTTGGTCGGGAACTGCCTCGCCGACGGCCCAGCCGGTGGTGGCGTACGAGGATCCGGCCAGGGCGTAGCCCTCGGCCAGCAGCCGGGTCTTCGTCGGTGTGTCGGGGGCGTTCGTGGCCGGGTTGGGGGAGCCTGTCGGGGTGTAGCCGTGGCTGAAGAGGAGCAGGGTGCCGTTCCAGTCGGCGGGGGCGTCGATCACATAGGTGGCGCCGGAGGCGAGTGTTCCCTCCAGGTGTACAGGCTGCGTCCCGGCATGCGCCGGGGTGGCGGCAAAGGTGAGGACGACGGCGAGCGCGGCCGGGCCTCTGAGCGCGGGGGAGAACAGCTTCACGGACGGGCCTCGCTCTGGCTGGGGAGGGCGGTGGGATTCACGGGGGCTTCACCGGTCCGACCGGGCTCGACGTCCCCGTCGGTGAGTCGGCGGGTGCTGGTTTCGCCGAGCAGCAGGATGCTGACCACGCTCAGGGCGCAGAACGCGGCGATGACCACGGAAATCACGGTGGTGTCCGAACTGTCTGAGGAACGCTGGATTTCGGCGAAGAGCAGCGGCGCGAATCCGGCGCCGAGCGCAGCGAGTTGATAGCCGAGGGAGGCCCCCGTGTAGCGACTCCGCGTGGCGAACAACTCGGCGCAGAGCGCGGCGAGAGGCCCGTACATCATCGGATGGATCAGGGACTGACCGAGTATCAGGGCCAGCACGAGCTGCCCGGGGCTGCCCGAGTCGACCAGCGGGAAGAGCACGAAGCCGAACACGGCCATCGCGACCGCACCGGTCAGGACAACGGGCCGGCGCCCGACCCGGTCGGAGAGGGCGGACCAGCCGAGGATGCCGATCACGGCGAGCGCCGACGACAGGGTGAGCGAGTTCAGGACGGTCTGGCGCTCGTGGCCGTGCTGGACTCCGTACGCGATGAGGAAGGTTGTCAGCGTGCCCTGGGCGACGAACGCGGCGAGGCCGGTGCCGATCGCTAGGAGCAGCACGCGCGGCTGGTCGCGCAGGACCTGGAGCAGCGGGATCCCGCGCGGCTCCGGCTTCTGGCCGGCTGCCGTGAACACAGGCGTCTCCTCCACCCGCAGCCGGATGAACAGGCCGACGGCGAGCAGCAGGATGCTCAGCAGGAACGGCACCCGCCAGCCCCAGGACAGGAACGCCTCCTCGCCGACGATCGCACTGGTGCCGGTGAGCGCGGCGGTGGACAGGATGGTCCCGCAGGGTGCCCCGGCGTTGGTGAACGCGGCCCACAGCCCGCGCCGGCTGGTGGCGTGCTCGGCGGACATCAGGACCGCCCCGCCCCATTCGCCGCCGGCCGCAATGCCCTGGAGGACGCGCAGCGTGACCAGGAGAACCGCGGCCCAGCCGCCGATCTGACGATCCGTCGGGAGTAGTCCGATGAGGAAGCTGACCACGCCCATCAGGGTCATGGTCGTCACCAGCATCCGCTTGCGGCCGAGCCGGTCGCCGAAGTGCCCGAAGATGATGCCGCCGAGCGGGCGCGCCACGTACCCGGCGGCAAACGTGCCGAGGCTCGCCACCGTCCCGGCGAGGGGGTCGAGGCTGGAGAAGAAGACCTTGTTGAACACCACGGCGGAGGCCGTGGCGTACAGCAGGAAGTCGTAGTACTCGATCACGCTGCCGATAAAGCTGCCGGTCACCGCGCGGCGCAGCTGGGCCGGGCTCTGTGGAGGTGGTGGCGAGGAAGCGGGACTTGTGGTGTCTGCCATGGCTGCCATCCCTGTCTTGTGGGCCGGCCAGGTCTCGGACCGGTCGTCGCGAGGGAACGTACGGCGATTATCCGACGGCCGTCAAGAATCTGCACATGATTGCTGGAGGGTGGCCGGACGGGCGTCCCGAAGTTCGGCGGAATCGTTGATGGTGACCGCAATTGCGCCTGACGTTCGTGGATTTGGGCCACGGTCGCGACCGCTCCAGAAGACCGCGGTGGCCGCATCCGTCCGTGACCGGTGGTACGTCGCCGCCTGCGCCGGCGAGTTCGTCCGGGAACTCCTCGTCTGCCTCCGTTTTCGGTGCAGCGGTCCTCCACCGCGCCGTTCGTGGTGTTCTCCCCGGAAGCCGTGGTTGGCTGCGGATCCGGTGTGGTGGGATCGCCGACGGGACCGCCGGTAATCTGTACGGCGACGGGTGCCGTGTCGTCGGAGGGTTCGGGCCGTTCGGCGGCTCGTCGGCGAAGAGAACGGCTTCCAGGAGACCCTGGGCCCCGCGGACGCGCCGGTCGAACCGGCTGTCGCCACCTCGGTCCCGGACAAGCTCGGTACCGGCGCTCCCTTCACGATCATGTCCCCGTTCTGGGGCAGCCCGCCGAAGGCCGGGTGCACCTACTACAAGGCGGTCGACGCGGCGGCGGGCACCAAGGTCACCTGGCAGAATCAGGAAGGCGGCACCTACGGCCAGAAGCTCGGCGCCGTCCTCGCCTCCAGCTCCATGCCCGACATGATGGTCGTGCCCCGCTGGGAACTGGTCGGCAAGATCGCGAACGCGGTCACCGCGAAGTTCATGGTCCTCGGCCCTATCTGGCGGGCGAGCAGGCCAAGAAGTATCCGAACCTGGCGGCGATTCCGTCCGACGCCTGACACACGGGCATCTCAACGGCGCGCGGCTCGAAGGGCTGCACACCGCCTCGGGTCCCGTCGACAGGGCCGACTACACCGTCTCCGGTGACCAGCTCACCCTGAAGGCGTCGCTGCTCACCCGCCTCGCCGGGGACCGCGCCCTCGGCCTCAACGCCCGCCTGTACGCGGACTCCTCCACCGGCCTGCCCTGGGGGTTCCGGATCATCACCGCCGGAACCCCGACCGTCTCGGACGCCTCTGGCACCACGGCCGGTTTCACCGTGCCGACGGCCTTCCGCGGCGACCTCCTGGCCACCATGGAAACGACATACGCCGACGGCAAGGCGGCCGGGCCCGCCGACCGGACGACGTACAAGGAGTACAACCGCAGCTTCGCCCCCGACCGCGAGGGCGACACCATCGCCCCGCTCCCGGCCTTCTTCGAAGCGGTGCGGGACGGCGGACCCGTCACTCCGACGTTCCACTTCTGGACCGGCACGAAGGTGACCTACCAGGTCACCAGGAATGGCACCACCGTCACCGGCAGAGCAACGGACTGACGCCGCCGCACACGTCCGGCCCTTGCCCGGGGCGACCATGATGCCCTGGGCAAGGGCCAGGCTCGTATCGCTTCGATCGACAACCTCGCAAAGCGCATAGCATCCCATTCCATGGCCAGTGCGTACGTGAGGTCGATGCGACAGCGCACCGCCTCGGCCGCCTGCCGGTTCGAAGAGCAGAGCAGGAACTGCAGCACACAGACGGTGGCCGACCGGGCGGGCGACAGGCCCGGATGCCGTCGCGCGAGTACCAGCCGGCGAAGTCCTTGCCGCACCACAGCCCGTCCAGCAGGTCTCGCAGCGACATCGCCGTCGTACCGTCCGGATTGCTCGCCCCGCGCAACCCGCGTAGTGAGAGACAAAACCTGCTCGCCGGATCGGGAACGGAGCGACCAGGGACACCTCGATGACTGCATCGATCTTCGAAGCATCCCCGAGCATGCCCCCTGGACAGCCCCGCTCATCCCTGGCCCGGTATCGGACTGCGCCCGAGCGGTCCTGGATCAGTAACCGTAGATCATCTTGTAGGCGACCTCGGGGAGGAACTGTCCGGCCGAGGAGCCGGTTCCGACGCCGCAGTTGCCGTCGGACTCGCCCGGGACCTTGATCCACAGGAGCATCTCGGCGCTTCCGCCCTGCTGGGTGGGGGTGCCGATACGGCGGCCTGAGGGGTTGCACCACTGACCGTTGGCGCCGTTGCCGTTGCGGCTGGTGTCCACGGCGAATGGCTTGGTGTAGCCGTACCGGGCGTTGAGTTCGCCGTTGACGGCGTTGCCGTACGCGGTGTTCTCGGCCGTGGTCAGGTAGTTGGAGACGTTGAGTGAGAAGCCGTGGGCCTGTCGGAGGCCGGCTTCGTGGAGGCGCTGGGCCATGGTCGCCGCGCTCGTCCAGGCAGGGTTGCCGGCGTCGAGATAGACCCAGGTGTTGGGAGCCTGGCGGTTGAACTCGGCGAGCGCGCCGGTGAGCATGGTCTCGCGTTCGTCGATCTGGGCCTGGGTCATGCAGCCGTAGTCTCCGAGGGAGTCCGGTTCGAGGACGACGACGGCCGGGCGGTTCGCGATCCCGCCCGCGAACTGGGCGATCCAGTTCGCGTAGGCGGACGGCGAGGAGGCTCCGCCCGCGGAGTGCCCGCCGCAGTAGTCGCGGTTGTAGATGTTGTAGGCGACAAGGATGGGCAGCTTGTCCTGGGCGTCGGCGGCGCCCACGTACGCGCCGGCGGCGGTGCCGATGGTGCCGCTCCAGGAGCCGAACCAGCGGGCCGTCGGAGTGTTGGCGATGGAGGCGGTGATCGCGGAAGCCCGGCCGTCACCGGGGTTGGCTGCGACCCACCGCTTCGCGCTGGAGTCCGGGTCGACGTAGAACCCGTTGGTCATGGTCGTCGGGTCGGCCGCGTGTGCGGACGGTGCGGCGGCGAGCGCCAGTGGCAGCGAGGAGAGGGCTGTCACGAGGGCGAGCAGTCTGCGGCGCATGACGGTACCTCGGTTTCTGACAGGGATGCATCGGATGGGTGACGGTGGCGGGAGCGCTCCCATCGGAAGCGTTCCGCGCGACACGGTCGGTTAGCAGGTCGAGTTGGTCCGGGTCAGGAGGCCGAGCCGCCACGGGAGGAGCTTGCAGTCGCCGCCCGCGTCGGGATTCTCTCCCGGGTGAGGCTCGTGCAGGTCGCCGCGGCAGCGGGGGCCGCTGCCGGAGGAAGCAGGGCGCCGACGGCCGGGTCGGTGGCGGCCGGAGTGCGGCGACTGCTCTGTGCACGAGATATCGAACATAGATCGGCTTGCCGACCACCTGAATGATAGGGGGCCGGTGAATCCCGTCAATACCTCTCGCATAAATCGTCGGTGCCTGCAAAACTTTCGAAGCGCATGGCACTGTGTCGCCGCAGGCTGGTTGCCCGAATCATGCAGATGCGCCCCCTTCCGCGGTCTGTGTGGCCGCATCGTGGAGGCGGTTCGGCGATGGGTGTTGACATGCTCGATCGCTTCCCTAGTATCCGTGAGACTCGTAGTTGCCGATAGTTTCTGTATGGATCACGAAAGTTCGAACCCCTCTTCTCTCTTCTGTCAGTGTCATGGACGTGACATCGATCCCGGGGTCACCCGCCCATGGCGCCCTTCCGTCAAAGGAGCCCTTGGTGCGCAGACGATCAGGCGGACGACTGTTCCGTCTTCTCGCGACAGCCGTGCTGACGGTCACTGCATCCGTCACGGCTTCCCCGCACTCCACCGCCTCGGCAGCGCCCGACAGCCCGGCGCTCACCCCACCGCTCGGCTGGAACAGCTGGAACAGCTTCGGGTGCGGGATCACCGAGACCCAGGTGCGCCAGGCCGCCGACGCGATGGTGTCCTCGGGCATGCGCGACGTCGGCTACCAGTACCTGGTGGTCGACGACTGCTGGTTCGACCCGCAGCGTGACGCGGCAGGCAACCTGCGGGCCAACCCGACCAAGTTCCCCAGCGGAATGAAGCCGCTCGGGGACTACATACACAGCAAGGGCCTGAAGTTCGGGATCTACCAGGTGCCGGGCGAACGCACCTGCGCGCAGACCAGCGGCGCCTATCCCGGGTCGACGGGCAGCAGGGGGCACGAGGCCCAGGACGCCGCCGCGTTCGCCTCGTGGGGCGTCGACTACCTCAAGTACGACTGGTGTTCCTCCAGCGGCACCCGCGACGAGCAGGTCGCCCGCTTCTCGCTGATGCGCGACGCCCTGCGTGCCACCGGGCGGCCCATCGTCTACAGCATCAACCCCAACAGCTTCCATGCCATCACCGGCGCCGACTACAACTGGGGAGAGGTCGCCGACCTGTGGCGGACGACCGAGGATCTGCTGGACATCTGGGAGAACGGCAACACGAACAGCTACCCGATGGGCGTCGCCAACGTCCTGGACATCACCGCGCCGCTGGCGGCACAGTCCGGCCCGGGACACTGGAACGATCCCGACATGCTGGTCGTCGGCCGCCCCGGCTTATCGCTGAACGAGTCCCGTTCGCACTTCGCCCTGTGGGCACTGCTGGGTGCCCCACTCATGGCCGGTAACGACATCCGCACCATGTCCGCCGACGTGAGCGCCATCCTGCGCAATCCGCGTCTGCTGGCGGTGAACCAGGACTCGCTGGGCGCGGGCGGGCGTAGGGTGCGCGACGACGGCAGCACCGAGGTGTTCGCCAAGCCGCTGTCGGACGGCTCGGTCGCGGTGGGCCTGTTGAACCGCGGAGAGGGCGCGGCGACGGTCACCACGTCGGCCGCGCAAGTCGGCCTGTCCGGCGGGCCCTTCACCCTCACGGACCTGTGGACCGGCGGCACGTCGAGCACGTCCGGGCAGATATCGGCGAGCATCCCCGCGCACGGCGTCGCCGTTTTCCGGGTGACCGGCGGCAGCCCGCTCGCCGCCACCACCTCGCGTCTGCGGGGCAACGGCTCCGGCCGCTGCGTGGACGTGGACAGTGCCTCGACCGGTGAGGGGGCCACGGTTCTGCTGTGGGACTGCCACACGGCAGCCAACCAGCTGTGGACCACGTGGGCGGGCGGCGAGATCCGCGTCTTCGGCGACAAGTGCCTGGACGCCTACAACCAGGGCACCACCAACTCCACCCCGGTCATCACCTGGCGCTGCAACGGCCAGGCCAACCAGAAGTGGGCGGTCGGCTCCGACGGGTCGATCCGCAACGTCCACGCTGGACTGTGCCTCGACGCCAACGGGGCCGGCACCGCGGGCGGGACCCCGCTGGTCCTGTGGACCTGCAACGGCCAGGCCAACCAGAAGTGGACCCGCGCGTGAGCAACCACGTTTTCAAGAGGGGGATTTCACGAGGACGAGATCCCTCTTATCGCCCGCCGTGGTCGCGGCGCTGGTCGTCCTGAGCATGCGTCCTCGGTATCTCCGGCGGACGGGCGTTGGGGGACAGATTTCCTACGGCGCCCGCCGGAGTGCGGGACCGCACTCACAACCTCACCACCACACCCAAGGTGTCCGTCATAGCGGAACAAGCTCAGAGGAGCCGTCAGCCTGTCAGGCGAGCCTTCCAGATCTCCTCGCTGGGCCATTGCTGAGCCCAGCCGGCGGAAACTTCTGCGTAGTCCTGGTGCGCAGACTGGGGTGCCTGAATCTCAATCAGATCCTCAACGACGAAGCCGCAGGAGCGCAGCAGACGAAGCATCTCACCATGCGGCAGGATGAACTCCACGTGATTCCCTTTGTCCAGCCCATTCAGGCCAAATTGTCGGCGGGACAGGGTGGTGGACGCCGGTCCCTCGGGCGGCACGCACAGCGCGAACAGCGGTGAGTAGCGCATGAACACCAGTTGGCCGCCAGGAGCGAGAAGCCGGGCGGCCTCCGGGATCCACTGGTAAGGGTCGCACCACAAGGAGGCGCCGTATTCACTGATCGCCAGGCCGAACGTGTTTTCCTCGTAGGGCACCTTTTCAGCGTTGCCCAGGACGAGGGGGAAATCGATGCCGAACTCCGCCTGCATCGTGTGAGCCGTGGCGAGCTGTTTCTCCGAGAGGTCGATCCCGACCGGGTGGGCTCCCGCTCTGGCCAGCCAAGCGGAAACGTAGGCAGTACCGCAGCCCAGCTCTATGGTGCGCATCCCGGCTATGCCGTCGGGAAGCACGGAGACCTGCGACTCAGGAGTTGCCCATAATCCCCAGCGCGGTTCCACCTGCGACCAGTGATCGCGGGCGAGCGGTCCGTGCCACGCGGCCGCCTCGTCATCCCAGTAGCGGCGGTTTTGCTCCAGATGGTCCGCAGGGCCGTCATGAGTCATGAAGGCATTCGATCGCAGACGCCGGTGTACCGGCAACGGAATTACGACCGGGCCGGACTCCATCGAGAACGCGCGGCCGGCACGACGGCCAGGTAGGCGACCGGAAAGTTCGTTGACCCAGTGTGACAGTCATTCCCCTGTGGGTACTCCTGTCCGCAGTCGTTGGGTTCGCCGGTACGGGCGCGGTCGGGGCCCCGCTCGAGCGGCTGATCTGGGCCAATGCTGGGTACGCGCACACGGCGAGCTGTCAAATCTCCTGACTGCGCGGCGTCCTGAGGGGCCAGGACTTGACACAGCACTGCGTACAGCGGGTGCCCGTACGGATGTCCGGCTCTGTCCGACGGCCGGTCGATGTCATGTTCGACGGTTTCCGGAAGGGGTCCGGAGAATTTTTGGATGGAGCTTGTTCCGCATTGACGGACACCATTGGTGTGGTGGTCAGGCTGTGAGTGCGGTTCTCGTTCTCGGCGGGGCTGGAGGTGCGCCGAGAACGAGAACCGCCGCTCACGACGACCGTCACCTTTGTCTGTTATGCGTATGTTGGGGAGCCGGCCCGTCCTCTGCCTGGCCTCGTCCGTCGCCCCTGCCTCGCCAGGGGTGGAACCGGCGACGGAACTGGTGGTCAGGGCGAGTGAGGCGCCGACTCGGTGGCCGGTCTGAGCATTATGGTGCTCACCACCTGCTCGGACTCCGGCACCACGGACAGCTCGGGCCGGACCGCGTTGATCGGTGGCAGGCCGAGCACCCAGACCTGTGCATCGAGATCGTGATGTTGGAGAACGACGCGTTCAAGTCGGACATGACCGCGCTGACCAACTCGAAGGAGCTGCCGGACATCTACAACACCTGGGGTGGCGGCGTCCTCGAGCAGCAGGTCGACGCGGGGCTCGTCGAGGACATCACCGACTCCGTCGAGCCCTGGGTCGACACGCTCGTGCACGCCTCGCGGACGGCGTACGAGTTCGACGGCAAGATGTACGCCGACACCTTCGGTATCGGCGCCGTCGGCTTCTGGTACGACAAGGCGCCCTTCAAGAAGGCCGGGGACGACTCCCCGCCCACCACCTGGGCCGACTTCCTCGACATGGTCAAGAAGCTCAAGGACGCCGGGTACACCCCGATCGCGCCGGCCGACAAAGAGAAGTGGCCCGGGATGCGCAACTGGGCATATCTGGCCACACGTATCGCCGACGTCGAGGGGCCGTAAACGAGTATTTCCGTCAGTTCGCATCTCTGGGAGGCCGATATTCGCCGTCCCGGAGCGGCCGCCGCCGTTGAAGTTGGGGGCGCGACTTCACGTGCAATCCGTACGCGGCCCTTCGGCGACAGCCCGGTCCGGGTGATTCCTTTCGAAATCCTTCGATGACCTTTTGTGCAAACGAAAGCCGCTCTGGGATGCCTGGAGGGAAGGAGTCTCGAAACTTTCTCGAAACTCTTGACATGTTCCGGCGGAATTTCCACACTGAGTCCCGAAGCGGTGTCGCCCGTCCGCCCGGAAGAGCCAGGTGTCGGGTGCCGGCCTTGGATCTTTACGCCCTGGTGGTCAGCGTCCTTTGCTAATGGACGCGGGCGTCATTGACGCGGATTCATTCTGCCGCGCTTTAATCCTTCCATGTTTTCTCTCCCGGAGGCTCAGTCATGGGCTCAAATGCCATTCGCCCACCCACGATCCGCCGGAAGATCGGCGGTCTGTGTTTGGCGCTGATCGTCGGAGTCCTCGGTGCGGTCGCCACACTGGTGGCCCCGCCGACCGCACACGCCGCCGAGAGCACGCTCGGCGCCGCGGCGGCGCAGAGCGGCCGGTACTTCGGCACCGCCATCGCCTCGGGCAAGCTGGGCGACTCGGCGTACACGACGATCGCCGGCCGTGAGTTCAACTCGGTGACGGCCGAGAACGAGATGAAGATCGACGCCACCGAACCGCAGCGGGGCCAGTTCAACTTCACCTCCGCTGATCGCGTCTACAACTGGGCGGTGCAGAACGGCAAGCAGGTGCGCGGCCACACCCTGGCCTGGCACTCCCAGCAGCCCGGCTGGATGCAGAGCCTCAGCGGCAGCACACTGCGCCAGGCGATGAATGACCACATCAACGGCGTGATGGCCCACTACAAGGGCAAGATCACCCAGTGGGACGTCGTGAACGAGGCCTTCGCCGACGGCAGCTCGGGAGCCCGGCGGGACTCCAACCTGCAGCGCTCCGGCAACGACTGGATCGAGGTCGCCTTCCGCACCGCGCGCGCCGCCGACCCGGCGGCCAAGCTCTGCTACAACGACTACAACGTCGAGGACTGGACCTGGGCCAAGACCCAGGCCATGTACGCCATGGTCCGGGACTTCAAGCAGCGCGGCGTGCCCATCGACTGCGTCGGCTTCCAGTCGCACTTCAACAGCGGCAGTCCCTACAACAGCAACTTTCGCACCACTCTGCAGAACTTCGCCGCCCTCGGCGTCGACGTGGCCATCACCGAACTCGACATCCAGGGCGCCCCGGCCTCGACCTACGCCAGCGTGACCAACGACTGCCTGGCCGTCTCTCGCTGCCTCGGCGTCACCGTCTGGGGCGTGCGCGACACCGACTCCTGGCGCTCGCAGGACACGCCGCTGCTGTTCAACGGCGACGGCAGCAAGAAGCCCGCCTACACCGCGGTCCTCAACGCACTCAACGGCGGCTCCACCACGCCCCCTTCGGGTTCCGGACAGATCAAGGGCGTCGGGTCGGGCCGCTGCCTGGACGTGCCCAGCAGCAGCACCACCGACGGCACCCAGCTGCAGCTGCGGGACTGCAACAGCAGCACCAACCAGCAGTGGGCGTACACCGACGCCGGTGAGCTCAAGGTCTACGGCAGCAAGTGCCTGGACGCCGCAGGGACCGGCAACGGGGCCAAAGTCCAGATCTACAGCTGCTGGGGCGGCGACAACCAGAAATGGCGCCTCAACTCCGACGGATCCATCGTCGGCGTCCAGTCCGGCCTCTGCCTCGACGCCGTCGGCAACGGCACCGCCAACGGAACCCTGATCCAGCTCTACTCCTGCTCGAACGGCAGCAACCAACGCTGGACCCGCACCTGACGTGCCACAGCGAAAAGGTGAATCGATGAAGACCTACGGCGCGGCTTTCCCCGCCCCTCCACAAAGACATCGCTGGTGGTCCCGGGTCGCCGCCGTGGTGGCGGCGACCCTCGCGATCGGCATGCTCGTCGCCGTGAACCCGGCGCCCGCCGAGGCGGCGACGGTGGACACCAATGCCTGGTACGTCCTGGTCAATCGCAACAGCGGTAAGGCGCTGGACGTCTCTGGCGTGTCCACCGCCGACGGCGCGCGGGTCAGCCAGTGGACGCGTCACGACGGATCCAACCAACAGTGGCAGTTCGTGGACTCCGGCGGCGGCTTCTACCGGCTCAAGTCCCGGAATTCGGGCAAGGTACTCGACGTGGCCGGCGACTCGACCGCCGACGGTGCCGCGATCGCGCAGTGGGCCGACCGCAACGGAGCCAACCAGCAGTTCCGCTTGGCCGACTCCGACGCGGGCCACGTCCGGCTGATCAACCGCAACAGCGGCAAGGCCGCGGAGGTGCAGGGAGCCTCCACCGCCGGCGGCGGCAACGTCGTCCAGTACACCGACTGGGGCGGGGCCAACCAGCAATGGCAGATGGTCAAGCTGTCGTCCGATGGCGGCGGCGGATGCGGTAGCGCCCCGACTCTGGCGAGCGGCACGCACACGATCCAGAGCAACGGCAAGAGCCGCAGCTTCATCCTCAGGGTTCCCGCCAACTACGACAACAGCCACCCCTACCGGCTGATCTTCGCGTTCCACTGGCGAGGCGGAACCGCCGGCGACGTCGCCTCGGGCGGAACGAGCGGGAGCGCCTGGTCCTACTACGGCCAGCAGGAACAGTCGAACGACAGCGCGATCCTCGTCGCACCCCAGGGTTTCGGCAACGGCTGGGCCAATTCGGGCGGTGAGGACGTCACCTTCGTCGACGACATGATCCAGCGAATCGAGGGCGGCCTCTGCGTCAACACGGCACAGCGCTTCGCCACGGGTTTCAGCTGGGGCGGCGGTATGAGTTACGCAATCGCATGCACCCGGGCGAACGTCTTCAGGGCCGTCGCGGTCATCTCCGGCGGCCAGATCAGCGGGTGCAGCGGCGGCACCCAGCCCATCGCCTACTTCGGAATCCACGGCATCAGCGACTCCGTCCTCAACATCGGCCAAGGACGGTCCCTGCGCGATAGGTTCGTCAGCAACAACGGCTGCACTGCCCAGAGCCCGCGCGAGCCCGCCCCGGGCAGTCGGACGCACATCACCACCTCCTACTCGGGCTGCCGTTCCGGGTACCCGGTCCAATGGGCCGCGTTCGACGGAGGCCACATACCCGGTCCGGTCGACGGCTCCTCCAACGAGAGCGGCGTTGCCACCTGGACCAAGGGAGAGATCTGGAGGTTCTTCGCACAGTTCCAGTGACACGCCCGCACGATGGAGTGGAGCCAGGATGAACCTGGCTCCACTTTGGCGTCGCCTATCTCAGGTTGAAGGATGGAGAAGCTCCTTCAGGAAACGCTCATGCCTGCAGACTCGTCACGGCCGGCGAACAGGGCTTGGAGGAGGCGGTGTTCGCAGAGCAGAGCCTGGTGGAGGGAGGCCTCGTCCGCTCTGAGTCGCGCGATTGGGCGGCTGCACCTCCGCACTCACGGAAGCCGGGCCTGGCGGTAGATCCGGACCTGGTGTCAAGACCCTCCTCGCCCGCGAGGACCGCTGCACGGCGGTACGCGACCAGCTCTCCGGCGCGAATTGTCCACCGACTTGCAGGCCATGGGGGTCTACCAGGCCGCGGGTGAGCTAGGCCGTGGCCTTGGTGGACCCGCCCCTGAGCACGGCTTGCCAGCCCTCTGGCGGAGTTGGCGGTGGCCGCCTCGAGCCGGCACCGGCCCTGGGCCGCGGCGAGGACGTGCCCCGGGCGGGGGTGGAGAACGCCGCCACCCGCATCTTCCGCGAGAGCACGGCCCCGCCGAAGAGCTGAACGGACCGGGGGAGACCCCGGGTATCCGGTTCGGCACCCGGAGCGAGGGACCGTCAGCAGACGGTGCCTTTCACCGAGCTTCCGGACTCGTCACGTGAAACGTCACGGTGGCTCCACTTCTGGACCTGCGTCCGGAAGGCCGCCGGGGCCACTGCCGCGTCGGTGCCGGGCCTGGGTGAGCGCCGGATATGCGCATCTGCTCGTGGACTACCGCGGCCGGTACGGCAGCGGCGGTGCCACCCCACGCCGAGGCCCCGGCGGTCCAGCGCCCACCATGCGCGCCCTCTCCGGAGTGGACGTGGGAGGTCCGCGCCGCCGTCGCCGGGTTCGTCCCTGACCCGGCAGCGGTGCTGGTCACGGCGTCACTGCTGTGCGGCATTCTGAATGGTTACACAGCGTGAAGTAGAGCACGCGTATGTCCGAGGTGTCGGACGGAAGTGTGGGGCGACCGGCGGGCGGCCGACGGCATGTCCTACGGTTCCCGGTAGATGCCCGGATACATTCCGGAAGTACAGCTACGGAGGTGGGGATGGTGGCCGGGGAAGGCACTCAGCGCAAGACAGCCACACAGGGCCCGGGCAGGCCGGCCAAGGTGACGATCACCGAGATCGCGAGGGAGGCCGGAGTGTCCGTGCCGACCGTCTCGCGGGTCGTCAACGGTCGCTCCGATGTCTCGCCCGCCACCCGGGCCCGTATCGAGGACCTGCTGCACCGTCACGGCTACCAGCGCCGACCGGCCGCCCCCGGGGCCCGGGCGGCCCTGCTCGACCTGGTCTTCAACGATCTCGACAGCCCTTGGGCCGTGGAGATCATTCGTGGTGTCGAGGAGGTCGCCCACGAGGCGAGTATGGGCACGGTGGTCTCTGCCCTTCACGATCGGGCGGGCGCCGCGTGGCAGTGGATGACCAACCTGCGCGCCCGGGCGTCGGACGGCGTGATCCTGGTGACGTCGGCGCTCGAACCCGGGCTTCACGAGGAACTGCGTTCCCTGGGTGTGCCGTTGGTGGTGGTCGACCCTGCCGGATCACCGGCGACCGAGGCCCCCACCGTCGGCGCCACCAACTGGGCGGGTGGGATGGCGGCGACCGAGCATCTGCTGCACCTCGGGCACTGCCGGATCGGGTTCATCGAGGGGCCGCCGCGGCTGCTGTGTTCCCGGGCCAGGCTCGACGGTTATCGGGCCGCGTTGGATGTGGCGGGCGTGGCCGTCGATGACGCGCTCGTGGTACCCGGCGACTTCTACCACGCGTCAGGATTCACCGGCGCGGAGCAGTTGTTGGAGCTGTCCGAACCGCCGACCGCGATCTTCGCCGCGAGCGACCAGATGGCGCTCGGCGCGATCGAGGCGCTGCGGCGGCGCGGTCTTCGGGTGCCGGAGGACATGAGCATCGTCGGTTTCGACGATCTGCCGGAGGTGCGCTGGTCAGCGCCGCCGCTGACCACCATCCGCCAACCTCTGTCCGACATGGGAAAGTTGGCGGCGCGGATGCTCCTCGACCTCGCACGGGACGTCGAGCCCGCCTCTCCGCGGGTGGAACTCGCCACCGAGCTGGTGATCCGCGCGAGCACCGCACCGCCGCGCCGCGCGTAACGGAACGGCGTGCTCCGGGGGTGTCAACGCACTTTCTTGTCAGGGTCGTTGACACCCCCGACGCATGCCCGTAACTTCCATGGCCGTCCCCCGATAATTCTCGGAAAGTTTTCGGAAGGTACACCATGTCAGCCTTCGACCGAGCCGTCGCGTCCGCATCCGACGCCGCATCCTTCGCCTTCTCCCGTCGCCGGTTCCTGGGGACAGCGTCGGCAGTGGGGCTGGGCGCGGCCGGCCTCTCCGCTTGCTCGGATTCCGGGTCCGCGACCACCGACAGCAAGGGCCGGACCGTCGTGGAGTGGTGGAACATCCAGACCACGGAGCCGTCGAAGTCAGTCTGGCCCGAGCGGGCCAAGGCGTTCGAGGCCGCGCACCCCGACGTGCATATCAAGCTCGTCATGCTGGAGAACGACGCCTACAAGTCGAAGATGACAGCGCTGACCAGTTCCGGCAAGCTGCCGGACATCTATCACACGTGGGGCGGCGGCGTTCTCAAGCAGCAGATTGATGCGGGCCTCGTGGAGGACCTCACGTCGTCCGTCAGCTCCTTGAACGACACCCTCGTGCCGGCGTCGGTCAAGGCGTATCAGTTCGACGGGCAGACGTACGCCGTGCCCTTCGACATCGGTGCGGTGGGCTTCTGGTACAACAAGGCGCTGTTTGCCAAGGCGGGCATCAGTGCTCCGCCGGCCACCTGGGCGGATTACCTCGACGCGGTCAAGAAGCTGAAGAGCGCCGGGATCACCCCCATCGCCTTCGCGGGCAAGGAGAAGTGGCCCGGCATGTACTACTGGGCGTACCTGGCCATGCGGATCACCGGGGTCGACGGCATGCAGAAGGCTGCTGACGCCAAGGACTTCACCGGTGACGACTTCGTCAAGGCGGGCGAGCACCTCAAGGAGCTCGTCGCACTCCAGCCGTTCCAGAAGGGCTTTCTCGGTGCCGCGTACTCGACGCCCACCGGCGAGGCAGCCGCCATGGGCAACGGCAAGGCGGCGATGGAGCTGATGGGCCAGTGGGCGCCCGTCGTGCAGGCCGACGCGGGCAAGGGCATCGGCAAGGACCTCGGGTTCTTCCCGTTCCCCGCGGTCGGCGGCGGCAAGGGCGCGGCCACCGATGTCTTCGGCGGAGGTGGCGGCTACGCGGTGCGCAAGGGCGCGCCGAAGGCGGCCGCGGACTTCCTGAAGTTCTTCATGACGGCCGAGTCCGACCGCATCCTCGTGTCGAAGGGCTCGATGATGCCCGTCGTCAAGGACGCCACGAGCGCATTGACCGACCCCAGCCTCAAGCTCGTTTCCGATGCCCTCGGCAAGGCGACCGGATTCCAGCTCTACCTCGACCAGGCGTACCCGCCCGCCGTCGGCCAGGAGGTCAACGACTCGGTGGCCGCCCTGATCGCCGGGTCCAAGTCACCCGAGCAGGTCGCCCGTTCGGTCACCCAGGTCGCGAAGAGCCAGTAGCCGACATGACCTCCACTACCGTGAAGGGCCCCACGCCCGCCACCGTTCCACCGAAGCAACCGGACACGAGAGCACGCCGACCGTTGGGCCAGCGGGTCGTCGACTGGCTGACCGCCTTCTGCTTTACCCTGCCCGCCCTGCTCCTGTTCGGCGCACTCGTGCTTGCCCCGATCGCGTACGCGCTGTACGTCAGCCTCTTCAACTGGGGTGGATTCGGGGCCCCTTCGGACTACATCGCCCTCGACAACTACAGCCGGCTCCTCCGCGACCCGGTCTTCATCGGCGACCTGTGGCGCGGCCTGCTGCTCGTGCTGTTCTCGGTGTGCGTGCAACTGCCGTTCGCGCTCGGCATGGCCGTGCTGCTCAACCAGAAACTGCGCGGGCGTGCCCTCTACCGGATGCTGTTCTTCGCCCCTTATATCCTGTCCGAGGTCATCACCGGCGTCCTGTTCTCCATGATCTTCGCGCCGGACGACGGGCTCGCCGACCAGGTGCTCGGCGCGGTCGGCCTCGAGGGCCTCGGCGGACTGTGGTTCGCCGACCAGAACCATGTGCTGCCGACCCTGTTCCTCGTCATGACATGGAAATACTTCGGCTTCCACATGATGCTCTTCCTGGCCGGACTGCAGGGCATACCCGCCGAACTGCACGAGGCGGCCCGGATCGACGGCGCAGGCCCCTGGCAACGATTCCGTCACATCACCCTGCCGCTGCTCGGGCCGACGGTCCGCATCAGCGTCTTCCTCTCCGTGATCGGCGCCATTCAGCTCTTCGACCTGGTGTGGGTGATAACGCAGGGCGGTCCGGACCACCACTCCGAGACCATGGCCGTGACCATGTTCCAGTTCGGCTTCAAGCGCTACCAGATGGGCTACGCCAGCGCGATCAGCATCGGCATGTTCCTCATCAGCCTCGTCTTCGCCGTCATCTACCAGCGTGCCGTGCTGCGCCGCGACACCGAAGGAGCCCTCACCACCATGCGAGCCTCCCGATGAGCGCGGGCGCGCGCAGAAGGCTGCGCTCCGTGCCGTTGTACGTGATCGTGTGGCTGGTCGGCGTAGCCATGGTCACGCCGCTGCTGTACGCGTTCGTGTCCGGGTTCAAGTCCACCGACGAGCTCTCCCGCAACACGTTCGGCCTGCCCTCGTCGTGGGTGACGTCCAACTACACCGACGTACTCGCCTCCGGCTCGTTCTGGCGCATGCTGGGTTCCTCCACACTGATCGCCGTAGGCACGACCGTGCTGACGGTGGGCGCCGCGGCCCTCGCCGCCTTCGCGCTCGCCCGATTCGCCTTCCGTGGGCGGGAGGTGCTCTTCACTCTCTTCACCGTGGGGCTGATGTTCCCGTTCGCCGTGGCGATCCTGCCGCTGTTCGTTCTGCTGCGCACCTTCGGGTTGCTCGACAACCCCTGGGGCGTCATCTTGCCGCAGGCCGCGTTCGGCCTGCCCATGACCATCGTCATCCTGCGCGGCTTCTTCCGGGAGATACCCGGAGAAATCGAGGAGGCCGCCACCCTCGACGGCTGCTCGGCTTTCGGCTTCTTCTGGCGGATCTTGCTGCCCATGGCGCGGCCCGCTCTCGGCACCGTGTCGATCCTCGCCATCGTCGGCAGCTGGAACAACTTCCTGCTCCCGCTACTGGTGTTCAGCGAGCAGACCTGGTGGACGATCCCCATCGGCGTCCAGCAGTTCCAGGGCCAGTACGCCGCCGACATCGCCCGCGTATTCGCCTATCTCGTCCTTGCCATGGTGCCCGCCCTCGCCTTCTATGCCGTCGCCGAACGGCAGTTGATCGGCGGCATCACGATGGGTGCCACCAAGGGCTGAGCTCTGCAGAACAACGCCCCCTACTCGTACTGCACTTGAGGAGCTCCATGGTCGCGCCATGGCAGGACACCACTCTGCCCGCCCATACCCGGGCGGCGGACCTGCTCGCCCGGATGACCACCGAGGAGAAGACCGCCCAGCTGTCCAGCGTCTGGATCGGCGCCGACACCGAGGGTGCCGACGTCGCCCCCGGCCAGAACACCTACGCGGCCCACAGCGCCGCCCTCGACGCGCTCCTTCCCTACGGCTTGGGCCACCTCACCCGCCCCTTCGGCACAGTCCCCGTCGACCCCGCAGAAGGCGCCGCCCGCCTCGCCGAGCTGCAGCGCACGATCCGCGCGGGCAACCGGTTCGGGGTGCCCGCGATCGCCCACGAGGAGTGCCTGACCGGCTTCACGGCCTGGCAGGCCACTGTCTTCCCCACCCCGCTCGCCTGGGGCGCCACCTTCGACCCAGCGCTGATCACCGAGATGGCCGAGGCGATCGGTACGTCGATGCGCGCGGTCGGCATCCACCAGGGCCTCGCCCCGGTCCTGGACGTCGTACGGGATCCGCGGTGGGGTCGCACCGAAGAGTGCATCGGCGAGGACCCGTACCTCGTCGGCACCATCGGCACCGCCTACGTGCGGGGTCTTGAGGCCGCAGGGATCGTCGCCACGCTCAAGCATTTCGCCGGGTACTCGGCCTCGCGCGCCGCCCGCAACCACGCGCCCGCCTCGCTCGGCCCGCGCGAACTCGCGGACGTGATTCTGCCCCCGTTCGAGATGGCGGTGCGCGACGGCGGCGCCCGCTCCGTGATGCCCGCCTACAACGACGTCGACGGCCTCCCCGCCCACGCCCACGCCGAGCTCCTCACCCAACTGCTACGTAAGCAGTGGGAGTTCACCGGGACCGTGGTGTCGGACTACTACGGCGTCTCGCTGCTGGAGGAAGCGCACCGGGTCGCCGACGGGGAGGGCCACGCCGCGCGGCTCGCCCTCGCGGCCGGGGTCGACGTGGAACTGCCGGCGGCCCGCTGCTTCGACCCCGCGGTCCCGCTCCCCGTGGACCTGCTCGACCGGGCCGCGCTGCGCGTCCTTACGCAGAAGTGCGAACTCGGGCTGCTCGACCCCGACCGGGAGCCCGTCGCGGGCGGCGCGCCCGTCGACCTGAACCCGCCGCACATGCGGGAGCTGGCAAAGAAGGTCGCGGAGGAGTCCGTCGTCCTGCTCGCCAACGACTCCGGCATGCTGCCGCTGGGCGATGGGCTGCGCATCGCCCTCCACGGTCCGCTCGCCCACGAGCAGGCGGCCATGCTCGGCTGCTACACGTTCCCCCGGCACGTGGGCGTGCACCATCCCGAACTACCCACAGGTGTCGAGGTGTTGACTCTCGCTGAGGCTCTGCGCGCCGAGCTGCCGACCGCCGTGTTCGCGGATGATCCGGCGGCGGCCGACGTCTGCCTGGCCGTGGTCGGGGACCGGTCGGGTCTGTTCGGGCGAGGCTCGTCGGGCGAGGGCTGCGATGCCGAGGACCTGCAGCTTCCATACGGACAGGCCGAGTTGCTGGACGAATTGATGGCATCCGGCACGCCGGTCGTCATCGTCGTACTCAGCGGAAGGCCCTATGCGCTCGGCCGCTGGGTCCACCGGGCTGCCGCCGTCGTGCAGGCGTTCTTCCCCGGACAGGAGGGCGGCGGTGCCGTCGCGGGCGTCCTCTCCGGCCGCGTCGACCCCTCCGGGCGCCTGCCCGTAGGGGTGCCGCGCAGTCCCGGCGGTCAGCCCGCCCCGTACCTCGCCCCGCCGCTCGGTCGGCACGGCTTCCCCAGCACCGTGGACCCGACCCCCCTGTACCCGTTCGGTCACGGCCTGTCCTACACCACGTTCAGTTGGGGCCAACCGCAGTGCGACGCCCCGGAGCTCGCCACCGACGGCGAGACCACACTGCGGCTGACTGTCCGCAACATCGGCGAACGCCCCGGAACCGAAGTCGTCCAGTTCTACCTCCACGACCCTGTCGGGACCGTCGCCCGTCCGGAGGTCCGTCTCGTCGGCTACGCCCGGGTCACGCTCGCCGCGGGCGCGTCGGCCGAGTTGCACGCCATGTTCCCTGCCGACCTTGCCGCGTACACCGGTGCCGACGGCTGCCGCGTCGTCGAACCCGGCGCCCTCGAACTGCGCCTCGCCGCCTCCAGCGCTCACGTCCACCACACCGTGCCGCTCACCCTGACCGGGCCGGCGCTCGAGGTCGGGCACGAGCGCCGGATGTGGTGCGAGATGCGCGTCAAACAGCGCCGCACGCGGCTCGCGCCAAACAGACCGCACATCCCTGCCCCGTAGTCGAGACGCCACAATCGAGGAGAGACACTCATGCGTACCCTCGCGCGCGGTCCCCGCCGCACTGCTGCCGTGCTCACCGCGTCCGCCGCCCTGTTGGTCGGCCTGGCCTCCGCCCCGGCCGCCGAGGCGGCGAGCCCCCACCGGCACCGGCCCGTCACCCTCGACGACCTGGCCCGGCAGCACGGCCGCTACTTCGGCTCAGCCGTCGACAACCCGGAGCTCGCCGACACCGCGTACGCCGACCTGCTGGGCGCCGAGTTCGGCCAGACCACACCAGGCAACGGCATGAAGTGGGACGCCACCGAACCCCAGCGTGGCGTCTTCGACTTCACCTCGGGCGACGAGATCGCAGACTACGCGAAGGCCAAGGGCCTCAAACTGCGCGGGCACACCCTGCTGTGGCACAGCCAGCTGCCGAGCTGGCTGAGCTCCGGCAGCTGGACCGCGGAAGAACTGCGCGCCGTCCTCAAGACCCACATCACGCAGGTGGTCAAGCACTACCGCGGCAAGGTCTTCGCCTGGGACGTCGCCAACGAGATCATGAACGAGGACGGCACCTACCGGGAGAACATCTTCTACAAGACCATCGGCCCGTCCTACATCGCCGACGCCCTGCGCTGGGCCCACGCCGCGGACCCCAAGGTCAAGCTCTACTTGAACGACTACAACGTCGAGGGAACGGGGGCGAAGTCGGACGCGTACTACACGCTCATCAAGCAGCTGAAGGCCGACGGCGTGCCCATCGACGGCTTCGGCATGCAGGCCCACCTGGCGTTGCAGTACGGATTCCCGTACCAGCTGCAGCAGAACATCCAGCGGTTCGCCGACCTCGGGGTCGACGTCGCTATCACCGAGCTCGACATCCGCATGGTCCTGCCCTCCGACGCTACGACGCTGGCTCGGCAGGCCGACTGGTACAGCCAGGTGACCAGCGCATGCCTGGCCGTGCGTCGGTGTGTCGGCATCACGCTGTGGGGCTACTCCGACGGCCACTCGTGGATCCCCTCCACCTTCCCCGGCGAGGGAGCGGCCCTGCCCTGGGACGAGAACCTGAGGCACAAGCCGGCCTACGATGCGATCCACGCCGCGCTCACGGCGGCCAGGTCGTAGGCTTCAGGGCTGTTGCCCAGCCGGAGCACCGAAAGCCTCCCGCCCCGGACCTGGCCGGCCACCCGCAAGCAAGAACATCCGGCCTACCCCACGCCACGACGTGCACACGGTCGGCAAACCAGGCTCCACGAAACGACGAACGAAGAAGTCGACGGACCCACGTCCGCGCCGCACAGGTTAAAGATCAAGCTTAGTGAGCGTTTGATTCTCGCTTGTCTGTTTCATTTGGCTTAGTTGTCGCGCCAGTTGGGGGTGGCTTCGTGGGTGAGGCGGCGGGTCATGAGGTTGATGGCGGCGAGTTTGATCATGGCTGCTGATCGGTGGGGGGTGGGTTTCGTAGTCGCGGGCCGGTGCCGTTGCGGGCCCGGCGCCAGCACCCGTGCTGTTCGAGGTCAGCTCCTCGCTGACGCAGATTGCCCGGTATCCGTGGCCTCTCCTGTCCAGAGGCGGGGCAATGACGACAAGGAGTGCCGGCGGTGGCTACGCGGACCTACCTGGCCTGGTACCGCGACGGCCGTATGGACGAGCCCGCGTTCCGCTCGGTCACCGGCCTGCTGGCCGAGTGCGGGATGAGCGTCGAACATCCGGCACTGGGCTGCGGAATGCTGCTTGACGTCGAGGGGGAGCAGGTGAAGCTGCCCCCCCGAGCGCATCCTCGAACTTGTCGGCCTGTCGGTCGGACCGCTCTTCATGCAGCTCTGGCTGTCGGCTGACACGGATGTGGTGTGCCATATCAGGTACGTGGTGCCAGACGTCCAGATTCTCACCTTCGCACTCAGCGGGCTGAGTGCGACGGAGCATGAGCAGGTGGAGGATGCCATCGAGCGGCTGGTCCAGCGGGAGCTGGAGACGACCCTCGCGCTGCTCGTCGACGTGGGCGGCGAGACAGCGCAAGAGGACGACGACGCGCTGGTCCTGTACGGCCGGCTGCCGAGCGGTCCGCGCCCGGACGAGGTGCGGTTGCCGACCGGCCGGCTCGGCGCCGTCGCCAAGCGTGAGTCTGAGCCGGTCATTCGTAAGATCGGCGGACCCCCGGGGGTTCTGGGTATGGCTGTGAGCTTGTCGCCGTTGGAGGGCTCAAAGAACTTGGCCGCCCGGAGCCCCGCGACGACTCGACCGCTAATTGGGATACGCAACTCGATCGCTTCGTAGGGCAACGTCGGCGAGGTCGTCTGCGGGACTGGTACTTGGACGATGAGCTGGCGGAGGTGACCGTGCCCCAGATCTGGGCCGGAGTGGACATCGGCAAGGAACATCACCACTGCGTGGTGCTGGACGGACAGGGCGAGCGACTGCTCTCGCGCCGAGTCCTCAACGATGAGACGGCCCTGCTGGAGCTGATCTCAGAGGTGCTGACGTTCTCCGGCGAGGCTCTGTGGCCGGTGGACATCAACCACGGCGGGGCCGCTTTGCTGATCGGCTTGCTGCTCAGCCACGACCAGCCGATGGTCTATATCCCCGGCCTGGCGGTGCACCAGGCGTCGACTGTATACCGGGGCCAGGGCAAGACGGATGAGAAGGATGCCTTCGTCATCGCCGACCAAGCCCGCATACGCAAGGACCTCGGTCTCCTGCGGCCCGACGACGAGACAGCCGTCGACCTGCGCACACTGACCGCGCGTCGCACCGACCTGGTCAACGACCGCACCCGCCAGATCAACCGGCTCCGAGCTCAACTCCTGGAGATTTCCCCGGCCCTGGAACGGGCTGTGAACCTGAGCAAGAAACTCCGGGAGCTCGTGGAGGCTTCAGACGGACGCGCACCCCGACTCCTGACACCAAGTACCTGACCGCCCCGGAGGGTGCCCCGCGTGGTTCTGAGGCCGCCTGAGGAGCCGATGCTCGCGCAGGCCCGCGAGACCCTCCCACCCCTCGGCCCCGGCCGGGTGGCGGTGAGCCCAAGTTCGACGGCTTCCGGGCGCTGCTCCTCACCCCGCTCCGTGAGGGTGACCCGGTGCTGTTGCAGACCCGGCGGGGGCGCTGGTCCAGGACCGCTTCCCCGACCTTGGCGCCGCCGCGCGCAGCCTCCCGGCCGGTCTCGTCCTCGATGGCGAGCTCGCCGTCCTCGACCACCACGGACAGCTCAGCTTCACCGCCCTGCAACACCGCGCGACCGCCGGCCGCAATGCTCGAGCCCTGGCGGCCGAGATGCCCGCCCATATCATCGCGTTCGACGTCTTGCAGGTGACGGTTGTCAACCGGGACTGTCCTGCGCCGGTACCCGCCGGGGCCCGGCTCGTTGTGCTCGCATGGACACCCAACCGCCCACACCGGGCGCAGATGACGTGGCAACCGGCCGAGACCTTACCTGGCAGGCATCAAAAGCCCTTGACCAGGGCAGCCCGGATGACGCCCGCGCGCTCGCGGATCTTGCCCTCGTTTACTTCCGCCTCGGACTTCCGCCCCACCTTGTCATCGGGCCAGACCCCGGCTCCGCCGCCCCAGCAGACCTGCAGAAGACCTCCAGGCCCTCGGAAGCCCTCCCCCCACCCCGCGGCACGAAGGACTGGGACCAGTACCGGCCTGCCCCGCCCACGACTGTGGTTCCGGTCGCGCCCCCACGCTCATGACCCGCGCCCCGCTGACGCGCGGAGAAGCTCGGCCCCTGTCTTCCCTGGACACGGCGTTCGTGGGGCGCTGGGAGGTCGTCCGGGCGTGGTCTCGGGGAAGCGAGGGGGCTGCGCTGGCCTTCTTCTCCAGCCCGTCGCGCTGCTCCGGGCCACCCCTGTCGGAGCCGTTCGGCGAACGGTCACGGTGACCGTTCCCCGAACGGAATTGGTTTCAGGCGTTGTGCGGTCAGGCGGTGGCCTTTTGCAGGCAGGTCTTCAGGTCGGTGCGTACGGCGGGTAGTGCGTCGTGAGCGGTGCGGGCGTCGGTACTGGTCGTGGTGACGTTCTGGGCCAGGGTGGCGCGGTCCTTGGCGGTCGTGGCCTTCCGCGCCTCCACCGCATCGGCCTTGAGGCGCTCGGCCACCAAGGCAGGCGGGCTCGCGGGCTGCGCATTACTCCTGACAGTGACGCGACACCCTGCGAGGCCAGGAACTGCGTCTGGCTCAAGGGGGCGCACCCGCCCTGGTCCGGTGAGGACAGGGCGGGTGCGGTGTGGTTCTGATGAGGTGCCGGCGGGCCGCGGTGGAGTGGCGCCGGTTACGGGTTACGGGCGGTGGAGCTTCCAGTCGGCGACGTTCTGGGCGCGGTTGTAGTAGGCGTTGGTGCATACGTCGTACTTGCCGCCGCCGGGTCCGCCTCCGTTCGTCTCCAGGAAGCCGCCGTTGTCGCCGTAGGTGTTCCACAGGTGGATCACGTCGCCGGTGCGGACGTGCTGGTCACCGGGAGCGGACGCCTGGGCGAAAAGGCGCCAGCGGCCGGTGCCGGGGGCCCGGTCCTGGTCCTTGGACGTGGAGACGTTGTACTTGCCGCCGCTGTTCTTCTGGTCGGCGCTCGCGTGCCCGTTGCTGTCGAGGTAGCCGCCGTCCCCGCCGTACAGGTTGCGCAGGTAGACCAGGTCCCCGCTGACGACGTTGGCCCCGACGGCCTTGTCGGCGGCGGAGAGGACCTCCCAGGTTCCGGTGCCCTCTCCCCGCGTGGGCGAGTCCGCCGTCGACACCGCGTACTTCGCCCCGCTGTCGCTGCTGTGGCCGTTGGTGTCCAGGTAACCGCCCGCCCAGCTGTTGTAGCCGTTCTGCAGGTGGACCTTGTCGCCGTACTTCAGCTCGTTCGCCACGCTTTTCCCTTGGTCGATGTAAGGCATGCGGAGGGTTCCAGCCCCGACGGCCAGGTCATTCCCTCCGCAGCGATCCGAGTGTCACAGGCCGTCCACCTGCCTTGACCTGCACTGGAAGCCAAACCGCCCGGGCGGGGGGCGCGCGAAGCACGACCGGGTTCAGGAGCATCTGGGTGGAGCCGTCCCTGTTGCCTGAACGCGCGGCCGATGCTTCAAAGTCGCTGGATTTGCATCCGGTCGGCAGTGGGGCGGGTGGCGGCCGTGGGCGTGGTCCACGACTCTGTCGCTCATGTTGGACCCGGCGGTGAACCGTTCCTGCGGTGAATGTCGACACCCGTGCGGGTGAGCGATGGCTGACGGACATCCGCTGGGGGTGGTGGGGCCGGTAGAACGCGGGGGTGATCAAGAACTGTCTGCGCGGCTTCGGCGCGCTCTCCCTCGGGCTCCTTCCGCTCGTCGCTTCCGCTCCGGCACAGGCGGCCCCGCTCCCCAGAGCACGCGGGTTGCTGAGGTGACCACGTTCGCCGACGCGATCGGCCTGGTCACGGTCGTTGACGAGGACTGCACCGGTTACACCCACTCGTCCTTCAAGCACTGGAACTCCGGCGATCTGGCCGATGGGTGCAATACCCGCAACGAGGTTCTGCTGGCCGAAGCGACCACGGCGCCGGCGGTAGCGCCGGGTGCAAGCTGACCGGGGGAGTGTGGCTGTCGTATTACGACGGTCAGGAGGTCACCGACCCAGGCGCCCTGGACATCGACCACATGGTCCCCCTCGCTGAGGCCTGGGAGTTCCGGTGCCTCGGCCTGGACGGCTGCCCGGCGTGAGGCGTATGCGAACGACCAGGGCGCGGCCACATCGCTGGTCGCGGTGACCGCTCGTACGAACCGCCAGAAGTCCGAGCAGGACCCGGCCGAGTGGCTGCCGCCGGCCCCGGAGGCGCAGTGCCGGTACGTGGGGGAGTGGGTGTCCACCAAGCTGCGCTGGCAGCTGGCCGCTGACACGGCCGAGCTCGAGGCGCTGAAGGTGTTTACCGAGGGCCCGTGCGAGGACAGCACCGTCGCCTACACCCCCGCCCCGTAGCCACGTCCCTTCCCGGGGGCCCGATGCGGCACCCCGGTCGCGGATCCCCGTTTGCTCCGTCTGACCTGAGAGGTGTGTGTGATGAGCCGAGGCTTGATCGTCGTGGATGTGCAGAACGACTTCTGTGAGGGCGGCAGTGTCCCCGTGGCCGGCGGAGCTGAGATCGCCACGAAAGTGTGCGACCTGGTCTCCCATGCAGCCGAGGCCGGATACGCGCATGTGGTGGCGACGCGGGACCATCACATCGATCCGGGGGACCACTTCTCCGACACCCCTGATTTCAGGACCTCCTGGCCGGTGCACTGCGTGGTCGGCACGCCCGGCTCCGGCTTCCACCCGAACTTTGCTCCCGCGGCGGAAGCCGGAGCGGTCGACGCCGTCTTCTACAAGGGCGCTTACGAGGCCGCCTACAGCGGCTTCGAGGGCGCCGACAAGGACGGGCAGGACATGACAGCGTGGCTGCGGGAACACGGCGTCACCGCGGTGGACGTGGTCGGTATCGCCACTGATCACTGCGTGAAGGCCACTGCCCTGGATGCGGCCGAGGCCGGCTTCGCCACCCGGGTACTGCTGGAGCTGACCGCCGGCGTCAGCCACAGCACCATCGAGCACGCCTGCGAAGAACTCCGCCAGGCCGGAATAGACCTGACCGGCGCCCCCGTGGTCGCCGGAGCGTAGAAACCCGCCCCTCCCCTCCGGCCCGCGCTCACCAGCCGGACGGGGACTCCGGTGAACACTAACGGGGCCTGTAGGTCATTGAGCAGGTCATCCTCTGGCTGTTCCGCTACCGTCGGCCCTGCCAAGAGCGGGGTACCGCCTGTTCTTCCTCGGCTGCTCCGCCGCCCGCTGCCAACAGGCGCCGCCGACCAGCTCCGCGCCGCGGGTAGCCGATCAACGTCCGGGGGGCCCGCTGATCAGGATGGGACCCGATACCTCTACGAAGACGTATGTTGCACGCAAGATCACCGAAGGAAAGACCTCCCGTGACCCCCAGCGATGCCTCAAGCGGGTGTTTTGCAAGATCCTTGAGCGCGTCGACCGGGGTCGACCGGGATACGTCGAAAACGGCCGGACACCGGGCCCGGTTGTTTCCGGACGGCTGACTCTGCTCGATCGGGTGATCTTCTCCAGAAAGAACGGTTCGGCACAAATCCGGTCCGTCAAGATCACTTTCATGAGTATCCGACGCTGGGCCGCTGCAGCGGCCGCCGTTCTTTCCGCCGCTGTTCTGACCGGACCCGCGCAAGCCGCACCCACCGCCGTCCCCGTCCCCTCGGGGCCCGTCGTCATCACCAACGACGCCCACACCAACTACCTGGTCCCCGACGACACGGTCGGCAACGCCGGCACCTTCCTGCAGGTCTACTACCGGCAGGACCATCCCTTCCCGCGCACATTCCAGTTCGACCAAGTGAACGGCCGTCCCGGAATCTTCCACTGGAAGAGCGCCCGCACCGGGAACTGCGCCGACGCCAGGACAGGCGAGGCAGGGGCCTCGGTATACCTGGCCGCGTGCACGACGAACAAGTCCCAATGGTGGATCCTCAGGTCCACCGACGAAAACCCCGCACGCTGGGTCCTGTCACCCTTCCTGAACGAGGGCCTCGCTGTCACAGGCCTGTACGGGGACGACAACTACGCACCGCTGCGCGAACTGCCCAACCCCAACTCAGCGACCGCCTCACAGATGTGGCACTTCACCCAGCAATAAGTACACCCGTCCTGCGGCGTGCAGCTCGCGGGCGACTCGGTAGCCACCTTGACCGGATCGGCCTTCGGCGAGGCAGGGTCCCAGCTCCTGGGCAGGAACAGCCGCCAGTTCACCGCCGCCGAGGCGCCGTGGGAAGCAAGGTGAAGCGAGACTCCGGCCTGGCAGTTGGTGACCTTGCCCGCGGTGCCGGTGTACTGCCGGGTCACGCACGCCGAGGCGTCCCCGGCCTTGAGGAGTCCGGTGTCATCGATGACCAGCGCGGTGGGTTTGATGACCGGTTGCATGCGCCAGGCCAGCCGGGCCCGCACATGCGCCGCATCCCACGGGCCGGAAGTGACGAAGTGGGCCAGGGTCCGCCGATGGACGGACGGCGGCCACGAGCGTGTTCAGCATCAACGGGGACGCCAGCCTCACCTATGCCGTCGACGGCAAGCAGGTCGCCTGGGTCGACGTCGACGGTCTCGCCCTGGAGGAGGATCCGCCCCGTATGCCCGCCCAACTGCGCGCCGCATTTGAAGCCGCGGGCACCGTGGAGGAGGAAGGCATCGAGCCGGGCGAAGCCGACAGCTCCATCACCATGCGTGCCGTCTGTGCTCTGGCCGGCCTCCCTCTCAGTCTGAGCGCTTTGCGTCAGGTTCCGCTGGTGGTCCTGCCGTTCGGCTGACGGTGCTGCCCGTGACGTCGGTCGGGCGAGCGGCACCGTCCGACCGCCGGGGGTGCCTTCGGGGTCTGCTCGTGGCGCTGTGTCGTTGAACGCCAACGGGTGGGCGCCGTGGAGAAGCGGGAAGGCGCGACCGTCCACAGCCATTCCCGTACCTGTTCGTCATCGTGCAGGTAGCCGCCGCCATCGCTCGCGGGAAGATCGATTCCGTAGAGGCGGTTCAGAGCCCACCAGGACAAGTCGTCCCAGACGATCCTGTCCTCCATCACCCACCTCGCCGCCCAGCGGTCAACCTCGTCCCGGGACAGCCGGCCCGCGACAAGCTCAACGAAGCGATCTTCGTCTCATCAAGAGTCGGCTGGCCGCTGGCATCCATGCCCCGACCGTACAGGCGACGTTCACCCTGCTCACGACCTCGCGGAGACGTTCGTCGGCGGCGTGCTCGTTTCACCGGATGATGCAGCGACAGATCATGCTGCGCTGCTCACGGGAGAGGGTGACGCTCGCCATGGGCGTGGAGGTGCTGCCGTTGATCACCCAGGGCTGGCGATATATTTCGTAGCTCGATATATGCTCGATGCATGACCAGACAGAATCCTCCCTTGACGGAACCGCAGTACTTCATCCTTGCTGCACTCATGGATGGTCCGTTGCACGGTTACGGCATCATCAAGGCTGCCGAGCAGGCCACCGACGGGCGGCTCCGGATCGCTGTCGGCACTCTCTACGGCGCGCTGGAACGGATGGAGCGGGCCGGGCTGGTGGCCGCCGGCCATGAGGAGATCGTGGACGGGCGGGCGCGGCGCTACTACCGGCTCACCGAGGACGGCACCGAGGCGCTCGGCCGGGAGGCGCTGCGGATGCAGCAGGCGGCGGCCGTCGTCATCGGACACTCGCGGGATTCCGGAGCGGCCCCGGCATGAACCGTCTGCTGCTTGCGGCCTATCCCGAGCCCTACCGTTTCCGGCAGGGAGAGGAGGTGCTGGCCTGCCTGTCCGAGGCGTACCCCGGCCGCTCCTGGCCCCCGCCGCGGGAAGTTGCCGCCCTGGTGCGCGCCGGGGTGCAGGCCCGCGCCCGTGCCGTCGTCGACGACACGGCCCGGCCGTGGTGGCTGGACGGCATCCATCTGGCCGCCCTGGCCCTCGCCGCGCTAGCGCTGGTTCCGTACTTGCAGGATGTGTGGCACTGGGCACTGCACATCGACCCCGGACAGCACGCCATCGCCTTCCACTTCTCCGGCTGGTACCCGTGGGCCGAAGGTCCCACGCGGATACGGCTGCTGCCCTACGGGCTGCTCCCGCTGGGCTGCCTGATCGCCCTGCTGCGCGGCAGAGCGTGGATCGCGCTGCCGGCCGCGGCAGCCATGATCTGGGCCGGCGCCACGTCCCACGGCCGCATCCTCTTCGGCGACGAGGGCAAGGCGGGCCTGAGCTACTACGGTCTTGGCGCCCCGATAACGGCCCGTGACCTGGTGCTCTCGGGGACGCTGTGCGCCGCGTGCGCCGTCCTGGCGCTCTGCCGTCCCAGCCGTCTGCGACGCCGCTCGTACCGCTGGCTGGTCCCTGTCGTGCTCGCCATGTTCGTGGCCGGGGGCCTGCACATCATCTCCGTCAGTCCGACCTTCCAGCGCGGTCTGTTCGCCCTCGAAGTCGCCGCGCTGTTCGCCGCGTGGGCGGCGACGGCCGCCACCGGCGACCGCCGGTGGCTGATCCCCGTCGCGGCGGTCGCGATCGTCCGCACGCAGGCGATCGTCGTCCGTCCGGACGCGTTCATGCAGTCCTTTCCGGACCTGGTCGTCCTCATCCTGCTGATCGCACCCCTCCCCGCCCTGGCGATCGCCGCCCAGCGCCGACAGGGGCAGGCACTCGCCGAATAGGAGCGGACCCCCCCGGTGGGCCGACCGAGCCCGGAGGCCCATGTCGTGCCGCAACACGTGCGTGACCGAACTCCCCCCCCAACGGAAGAAACAGAGCGATGACTCAGCACGATTCTCCGTCCCTGCCCGCGCACCGTCCGGGGGCCTCAAGGCAGGCCCCCGAGCCCCCCGACGACACCAGCCCGTCGTGTACGACGCGGCCGTGGATGCCGGCCCTGCTGTACACCCTGGGGTTCCTGACGGTCTACCTGCTCGCCATCTGCACCCCGTGGGGGCAACGAGCTGAGAACCCGTGGTTCTACCTCGGCATACAGGGTGGCGAAGCAGCATGGATCTACCCCCTGTCAGGATCGGTCTACGGCTCGACGCCCCTGCCGCCGCTGGAACTGAGCGCAAAGCCCACCGTGATGGCGGGCCTGGCCGTCATCGTGCTCCTCACCCTGGTGCGACGGTGCTGGCGGCAGGGGTTCGCGGCGCTGGGGGTCGCCATTCTCGCGATCGGAGCCAAGGAGGTGTTCAAATCGACCGTGCCCCGCCCCGATCTGGTGGGCGCACCCGAGAATCTCCTTGATCAGGGTTTTCCCAGCGGGCACACGGTCATCCCCGCCGCGCTGACCCTCGCCGCCGTCCTCGTGGTTTCCCCCCGCATCCGCCCCTACGTCGCCACGGCCGGTGTGCTGTGGCTCGCCTGCATCGCCGCCGCCACCGCGACCATGGGCGGCCACCGGCCCAGCGAAGTGCTGGGAGCCACCTTGCTCGCCTGTGCCTGTTACGGCCTCGCAACCTGGCTGTTGCTGCCGCCGGCCGCCGCGCCAGGCGCCACGCGGAGCCCTCGTGCGCTGCATGTCATCGCCCTGGCGCTGGCACTGATCGTCGCCCTCGTTTCCGGCGCACGGCCCGACACCCTCACAAGGTCACTGGTCTCCGCGGCGACGGCCTTCATCTGTGCGGCCCTGGTCTGGTACGCCGCGGTCGGGCGGCCCGCACGCACCGCACGCCGCACACGTCACGCACTGGACTGACCACCGGGCCGGCTCCGGGCGGCCGCGGCGAACAATGTCGAGATCGCCTGCATCCCGACGAACTCCCCCTGGCTCAACCACATCGAGGGCAGAGCAGGGCAGTATGATCCGCTGCTACATCATCTGCGCTACGAGCGGCTCCGCCTGGACGTGGCCGAAGCTGATCTTCCGCAGTTCGGCGAGTCGCAGTAGCTGCACAGGATGGGAGCGCACTGCTCCGGCTACACCGTCCCCGTGGATGTCGAGCAGCGAGCATTGACCGCTGCTCGGGTCGCCCTGGTCCGAACGCTTGCGGGGCCTGCCAAGCCCTGGCCTCGGAATCCGGACGGCCTTCAGGACCGGCTGGAACTGCGGGGGATCGCCCGCTGCCCAGCAACGGAACGGAAGGCACTACGGTCGGTGCCATCGGTCTCTCGGGTCGCAGGCGGGCGGGACTGGAGAGGGGTGAGCCCTTGCGCGGGACGCTGATGAGCGAGGGCTCAGCCGTTCGCGAAGCGCGCGGCGTTCATCGGGTACGAGGGCGGTCGCGTCGTGGCAGCCGCTCGGCGACCAGGTCGTAGGAATCCTCGACCGCGTCGGTGATCAGCCGCTCGGTGATTCCGGGTCCGGGCCCCAGCGAAATCCAGTGGCGTTTGTCGAGATAGCGGCCCAGCGTGATCGAGGCGTAGCCGCGTTGTTGCGCTCGGGCGTGTTCGGGCTCGCATTTGACCGTGATGATCTGGTCGTCCGGGTCGTCGGTGACGATCAGGAACACCTTGCCCGCGACCTTGTACACGTGCAGTCCGCGGGTGAAGGGGTAGCCATGGCTGACGTCGGGGAGGGCCAAGGCCGCCTGGCGGGCGGTGGCCTGGAGCCGGTCCCCGGCCGCGCTCACCGGGCCACCCGCGTGCCGGTGCCGTAGACGCGCGGGTCGACGGGCTGCTCGGCTTTGGGCAAGTGGGCGACGACGAGCCGGTAGGACTCGGTGACGAGCTCTCTGATGAGCTCCTGGTCGACGCCTTCTCCGCTCTCCAGGGTGATCCAGTGCTTCTTGTTCATGTGGTAGCCGGGGGTGATGTGGCTGTACTGCTCCCGCAGGGCGTGGGCTTCATTGGGGTCCGCTTTGAGGATCACGACGGGTCGCCCAGGGACTTCGGTCAGCAGCATGAACACCTTGCCGCGGACCTTGTAAACCTCCCAGTCGGGGCCGAAGGGATGCTCCAGATGTGCGCCGGGGAGTTCCTCCGCGCGGCCTGCGGCGATCTTGTGCAGGGATGATCCGTTCATGGGGGTGGGCCTTCTCAGATCGTAACGGGCTGTCGCGTCGACGGTTACGGAGAGCGCGCGGTCGTGGCGGTACGTCCCATCCTTCCCTCAAAGCCAACAAAGAGGGCGGTAGGCGGCGGACACGTGATGGTCGACAAGCGACATCCCGACCCGCGCGGAACAGCGGCCGGACCGGCCGCTGTTCCGCTGTACGGTTTCCAGCCCCCGGTCGGTGTTCGAACCGGACATGTTGCTGCCCGACCTCGCCCCGCTCTCGGCCACGCCCACCGCGCCCCTGCCGTGCTCAGCCCGCACCACGACGCCGCCGCCCCGCTCCAGCAGACGGCACTCCAGCTCCTGGACGAACACCGCGCGCTGGGGCGCCGTCTTCTCGACATCCACCACGCCCTGCGGCGCAGCCTGCTTGAAGCGCTGCTGCTGCGCCTGGCCAACTCCCCGGGCATCGCCCCTGGCGGGACGGCCACGGCCGGCACCGGCCGCGCCGACAGGTACGGGCGCTTCCTGGACGCCTTGGAGCTGCACTTCCGCGAGCTGCACCAAGCCGCGGACTACGCCGAGTTGCTCGGCTGCTCGGTCCGCACCCTCAGCCGTGCCGCCCGGGACGCCACCGGCAAGGGGATGCGTGAGCGCATCGACGAGCGGCGCCTCCTGGAAGCCCGGCGCCTGCTGGGAGCTGCCCGGTGGGGTGCCCGGGCCGTGGCCGTCCACCTTGGCTTCACCGATCCTGGGAACTTCGGCCGCTTCTTCCGCGACCCGTACCGGTCTTACCCCGACCGCCTTCGCGGCCCCACGCAGTGAGGACCGACGTGTGACGGAGACGCGGCGCAGGCCCTTTGCCGGTCAGGAGGCGATGGTTCCCGGCGTGGTCAGTCCGTGGTGAAGCTGGAGAGCATCGCGGCGGGGTATCGGCTGCCTGCCGAGCCGTGGGGAAGGATCTCGGTGATGCGGGCCAGATCGGCGGCGGAGAGCTGGACGTCGGCGGCGCCGGCGTTCTCCTCGAGGCGCTTGGTGCTGCGGGTGCCGGGAATGGGCGCGATGTCATCGCCCTGGGCGAGCAGCCAGGCCAGCGCGAGCTGGGCGGTGGTGATGCCCTTGGTGTCGGCCAGGTTCTTGAGCTGTTCGATGGCGTGCGCGTTGTATGTGTAGTTCTCGCCCTGCCAGCGCTCGTCCCAGCTGCGCATGTCGTCCGCGGGGTATTCGCTGGCGGGCTTGACCTGGCCGGCGAGGAAGCCGCGGCCGAGCGGGGAGTAGGGCACCAGGCCGATGCCGAGTTCCCGCAGAACAGGAAGGGTCTTCTCCTCGACCTCCCGCTCGAAGAGCGAGTACTCGTACTGGAGCACGGAGACCGGGGTGACGGCGTGGGCGCGGCGAATGTACTGGGGGCCGACGTTGCTCAGGCCGAAGTACTTCACCTTGCCCTCGGCGATCAGTTCGCCGACCACGCCGGCGACCTCCTCGACCGGAACGGCGGGGTCGGAGATGTGCTGGTAGAAGAGGTCGATGTAGTCGCTCTGCAGGTAGCGCAGGCTGTTCTCGGCGACCTTGCGGATGTTTTCCGGGCGGCTGTTGAAGCCGGAGCCCAGCGGCTGGGTCGTCATGTCGAAGCCGAACTTGGTGGCGAGGACCACCTCGTCGCGGAAGTCGCGGACTGCCTTGCCCAGGAGGGTCTCGTTACTGCCGGTACCAGCGCCGTACAGCTCGGCGGTGTCGAAGAAGTCGATCCCGACTTCGTGGGCGCGGCGGATGGTCGCGATGCCCTCGTCGTCGTTCGAGGCGCCGTAGGCCATGGACATGCCCATGGTGCCCAGGCCGAGCGCCGAGACGCGCAGGCCCTGAGAGCCCAGATTGCGGTGCCGCATGAGTTCACTCCTCAGTGTTTCGTCGGCTTCACCCGAAGAGTTCAAACCGAACTGTTCTGTTTGAACCCTACGCACCAGTCGCCGGGATGCCAAACCGAACGGTTCGGTGCTTTATGCTCGGGTTATGTCCCAGTCCCGCGACCCCGGCCAGAGCGCAGCGCCCACCGCCTCCGGCGGCGACACCACGCGCGAGCGCATCCTTGCCGCTGCCATGGAGGAGTTCGCCCGCCACGGCATCGCCGGCGCCCGCGTGGACCGCATCGCCAAACTCGCCAGGACCAGCAAAGAACGGGTCTACGCCTACTTCCGCGGCAAAGATGCGCTCTATGCCGCGGTGGCTGCACGGGAGTATGTCGTCATCGCCGAGGCAACTCAGCTGGACCCGTCCGACCTCCCTGGTTACGCGGGCCGCCTGTTCGACTACTTCGTCGCCCGTCCGGACCACCACCGCCTCATCACCTGGGGCCGCCTCGAACTGCCGGGCACCACGGCCGCTGCCGACGATCCCGACCAGGCAGTGATCGCTCGCAAAATCGACCTGCTCCGCCAGGTGCAGCAGGCCGGGCAGCTCGACCCCGCCTGGGACCCGGCCGACATCCTGGCCCTGGTCAACCAGATCGCCACGACCTGGGCGGCACAGCCCGAACTCAGCGAGGCCGCTGCCACACATGCCGTCGACCCCACCACCACCGCCCGCCGCGCCGCGGTGGTGACCGCTGTCGAGCGGCTTTTCCCCCGAGCGCACTGACGTCCCCAGCTCGCCGTCCTCGACCACCGCGGACAGCTCGGCTTCACCGCTTTGCAACGCCGCGCGACCGCAGGCCGTAACGCCCGGGTCCTGGCGGCTGAGATGCCCGTCCATCTCATCGCGTTCGACGTTCTGCAGAGCGAGGGCCAGGAGCTGTTGGAGGAGCCGTTCGTGCGCCGCCGCGAGGTCCTGGAGGCGCTGTTCGCTGTTGACTTCGGCTTCTACGGCGGCGGCCGGCATCCGCCTCGTGCCATCCCGGGCGATATCGTCGATCAGGGAGCCCGGTCTCGGTCGTTCCATCGGCATTCACTACGCTCAGCACGGGCGTGCCTTCCCGGCCGACGATGCAACGTCGGCCTACTCGATGATCAGAAGTCGATCACTCGGGGAGGTACGCCTTCGCCTCCGACCCGAGGCCGATCCGCAGGTCATGAGCAATGCTCCCGACGGAGGGCCCGGAGTCAGTCGGGGTGACTTCGGGCCCTGTCGGGAGGCAGGCCCTCCCGCCGCGTAGATCAGGCGGGCTCCCGCCGAGCCAGGGCGCCCTCACTGGCCGTCACTCCGGAGGCGTCGGGGTGTCGGGGCCCTGGAACATGGTCTGGATGTCCAGCTCCAACTGAATCGTG
Source organism: Streptomyces sp. NBC_01166 (assembly GCF_045039765.1). Taxonomy (NCBI): domain Bacteria; kingdom Bacillati; phylum Actinomycetota; class Actinomycetes; order Kitasatosporales; family Streptomycetaceae; genus Streptomyces; species Streptomyces sp. NBC_01166. Next base: position 96,246 of record NZ_CP108613.1, on the reverse strand, counting down.
GGCCCCACAATGGCGATGCCGCGGGCGAGCATGTTGCGCCAGTTCAACGTGTAGTCCTCGCGGTGCAGCTCGGCGGTGGCACGTGCCGCACAGCGCAGCTCCTCGCCGTAACCGCCGTTGACGGCGCCCAGATACTGCGTGTCCAGGGAGACGGAGCGGCTGACCCCGTGCATTGTCAGCCCTCCTTGGACGGTCCAGTTGTTGCCGCCCCGGTAGGTGAAGCGCCTGCTGACGAAATGGAGGTAGGGGTAGTTCTCGACGTCGAGGAAGTCGGCCGACCGCAGATGGTTGTCCCTGGTCTTGTTGCCCGTGGTGATACTCGAAGCATCGATGCGTATCTCGACCTGGGAGTCCTCGACGGAGGGTGCGATCCGGATACCGCCTTCGAAAGCGGTGAAACGGCCGTGCACATTGGCCATGCCGACATGCTTGGCGATGAAGCGGATCGCGGTGTGTGGAGGATCGAAGAGCCAGGTGCCGGGTGCCGGGGGCTCAAGCTGCCGGGCGACGTCCAGTTGCACGCGGCCCATCGACAGGGTCTCGCCCACGGCGATGTCGAAGGCCCAGCTGGCCGGCTGCATGCCTTCGGCCGTCATGAGCAGGCGGTATTCATCCGGGGGTAGAGCCGCGACGAACATGCCGAACAGGTCGGTGGTCCCCTTCGCCGCCGTCCGGGCCGACTTCTGGGACGTGACCGTGATCTCGGCGCCTCCGAGCGGCTGTCCCATGGGGTCGACGACCTCGCAGGTGACGGTTCCGGCCCCGGGCGGCACGGGAAGAGCGAATCTCGCACCACCACCGGAGGCCGCCTTGGATCGCCTGCCACGGAGGAGGGAGAGGACCATCACACAAACCTTTCGAGCGCGGAAAACATCAGCATAGAAACCGACCAGAATCACTCGTTCAACGACCCCGGGATCCTGCCTCGCCCCGGGCGGCATACGCCCGCCCACTGCTGCTGCTCCGGCGTCCGGCAGCCTCTGACTCCGTCACCGCCCGCGTAGCGCGTGGACCCGCGGGCGACCTGGTGCTGGTGACCAGAACGTCCTCAAGCACCACACCCAAGCCCTCCTCTGCCTCGCGAGACGACGAGCCGACGTGCTCTTCGCGATGCTCCGGGACGGCACCTTCTACGACCCTCAACCCGCCCCATCGGCTTGACCAAACCCATAGGGGCACCCCCCCGCGCTGACAAGAGGAACAGCGCGCGGCGTGATGTGACGCACCACCATTGCTGCCCCGCCCCCTGGGTTCCCGGCGGGGACGGCGGCGGCGCCTCCCACACGAGAGGCGCCGCCGCCGTGCTGGTGGCTGTGGACCGAGGTGATATCGGAGCCCGACCGGACTCAAGCCAGCTCCTGCCCGGACGGGCCTCTCCCGGGCTATCTCGTGAACGCCGGCGCCGGACGGTGTGCCAGCGCTACAGGTGCGCGGCGAGGAGCGTGCTGAACCTCGCCCCTATGGAGTCCCGTCCAGCCGGTTCCTGCGCCGGGCGGAGAACAGACGTACGTACAGGGCTACGGCGAGCAGGATCCAGGCCACCGCGCAGTACGCCCACCCGGACTCGCCTCTGATCAGGCCGACAGTGGACCAGATCCCCCACAGGAGAAGCACCACGACCAGCGCGGTGAGGGCGATGTTCTGGATGCGGCTGCGCAACTGCTCCCGCTGCCGGGTGCCGGGTTCGAGATCGCCGAGTTCCGACGGGTCGTCCGTCCCTTGGTGGCTCATTATCGAGGTCCCCTCCGTTGGCTGTCGAGAACTCCCGTGTACCCCAGGGCTGTTACCGCACTCGGTTCGCGGCAGCGCGGCAGAGGCCCAGGAGCAGGAACGACAGGCCGTGACGCATGCTCTGGTGCGCAAAGCGCGCAACAAGGCGCGAGGGCGCGTTCAGAACATCACCGGCCGCCTACGCCGTGAGGCGCTGTCCGCTGAGCAACGGCAGGAGCTTGCCACGCTGCATACCCGCTTCGTCGATGGGCCAGGAACGGCACCTTCGAGCGGATGCTTCGGGAAGCCCAGGCGCGGGCCGATTCGGCGGGTGAGGTCGATTGGCTGGTGTCGGTCGACTCCACCATCGTCCGAGCCCACCAGCACGCTGCCGGGGCCCGAAAAGGGGGCTCCGAAATCCGGCACTCGGCCGCTCCAGGGGTGGGCTGACCAGCAAGATTCACCTGGTCTGCGACGCCCTTGGACTACCGCTCGCTTTCGTCCTCACCGGCGGGAACACCAACGACTGCACCCAGTTCGCCGCCGTGATGGAGGCGATACGGGTGCCCGGCATCGGTCCTGGCCGCCCCCGCCTGCGGCCCGATCATGTCCTGGGAGACAAGGGCTACAGCTCGAAGGCGATCCGGGCCTGGCTGCGGCGCCGGGGTATCACGCACACCATCCCCGAACGGGCCGACCAGATCCGCAACCGCGCCCGGCGGGGCAGCCGCGGCGGACGCCCGCCAGTGGTCGATCGCGAGATCTACAAGAAGCGCAACGTTGTGGAATTGGGGGTGTTCTCGACTGCCCACTTGCGGAAGAGGATGAGTGCCTCGGTGAGGTTGCCTGGTCCGCACGCCGTGTGGAAGGCCATCTCGGAGGTCCAGGCCATGACCCAGTCGTCCTTGCCGCGCTTGAGATCGTGGCGGGGGAATTCGTGTCCCTCCAAGTCGGTCTCCTCCAAGTCGATGCGGACTGACCAACCGGGGTTATCGAGCGTGTCGATCTTGATGCCCCACTCATGCTCCCACTCCTCATTGCACTGGGCGGAGTACCAACCCTGCAGCCAGTCCAAGACGTTCTCGGCTTCGTTCATGGCACGAGATGCTAGGCCAGCCGCGAGTCCAGGACCGGGCGCGGCTGGTACCACTTGCCCTGGGAGTCGCGGTGGCCGAGCCGGTACACGTGCGAAGGCTGACCGATCAGGAGGGGCAGCAGCTGCAGCAGATCGTGCGACGAGGCAGCACCAACTCGGTGCGCTACCGGCGCGCGATGATGCTGCTGGCTTCGGCCGGCGGGAACCGCGTGCCGGTCATCGCCGAGCTCGTGCAGGCGGACGAGGACACGGCGCGCGACGTCATCCTGGCCTTATCGAGCAGTAGTGGTTCTGGCGCAACTTCTGTGATTTGAGCAGTCACGCCCGGTTCAGGCCGCTGCCGCGCTCAGCGTTTCCCCAGGTGAGGCAGGTGGAGCAGGCGCCTGAAAGACGCCCTCCTCCTCCACATCACAGAAGTTGAGCCAGAACCAGTTTGGGTTCTGGCTCAACTTCTGTGATGTCGGCTCGGCGATCGGTTCACTGGGACCCGAACGATGGGAACCAGCAGGTCAGTCCATTGGTCTGACGCGGGCACGGGCGCGTACGGCCCAGCTCCACAGAAGTTGAGCCAGAACCACAACTGCTTGATAAGGCCAGGCGTGATTCCGGGGAAGTGGACGGTGCTGCGCTGGCCCTCTTCTCTGGCCCGTCGCGAAGCTTGGGACCGGTAGTGGCGGGGGACTTTAAGGGGCTGCAGGTTTGAATGAGGTATTGGTGGTCAGACGGTGGGGGACAGCAACGTCGAGCACAGCAAGGGTGTAAGTGACATGGCTGCTGATGAGAAGACCCAGGCCAAGACGGAGCAGGCCAAGGGCAAGGTCAAGGAAGCTGTCGGCCGGACTGTCGGCAACGAGCGGCTCACCGCTGAAGGCCGTGCTGACCAGGCCACGGGCGATGCCCGTCAGGCCAAGGAGAAGGTCAAGGACGCCCTGACCGACTGACGTCGCTCGATACCCAGCACCAGCACTCGGCCCCGCGGAGCTCTGTTCCAGCGGGGCCGTGCTGCGCCCGGCAGGGGCACACGATGGAGTGAGCATGGTTGTGCTCGGTGCGGGGAGACGGGGAGGTGGGGGCGGCGATCCCACGCCTCGTCCTCACCGCGGAAGAGGGGCCGGTCTCCATAACCGGCCCCTCTTCCTCTTCCGTCTCAGCCGAATCGCTCGTCGGAGGCCTTGTCGCACTCATCGTGGTGGTCACGCTGTGCAGGCGCTTGTGGGGGGCGGGCTGAACGGCGGGAGCCGCGGCGGCCTTAAGATCCGGCACCGGCAACGGCCCCGCCCAGTTCATGCCCAGTGTGGCGAGGGTGGCGAGGTGGTCGGTGTCCAGCCGGTCCCTTCTGGATTTGGTGTTGGAGATCCATACGCCCAGCTTCACGACCACTGGCTCGGTCTCACCCTTGACCGAGATTCCCTCGCTGTGGCCGCGCCGCACCGGCCGGCCGTGCCTTCCCGTTCTACCCACTGCGTGAGGGCCGCCAGCCCTCGCTGGAACGCCTGCTGCGCCTTGCCCGGCTTCTTCGCCCCGCGGCTGGTCGCAGGGGCGGGTGTGGGCGTCTGGTTGGGCTGTACGCCCAGCTTCGACCGGCCGCTGCTGCTCAGTCGAGAGCTGCGTCCAGGTGCCCGGGTTCCTCTGCCGCTGAAGCCACTTGCCCAGGTCGTCGCCCTCGAAGACGACGCCCGACGCGATGTAGGGGAGAACGCCGTCGGCGTCGACGAGGTCGGCGAGGACGCGGTAGTGGCGTAGCCAGTCCAGCGGCCACGGGCAGTTCCAGTCCTCATCGATCGCCGTCAGCTGCTGTGCGCGCTTCGCCGCCCGCTCCAAACCCTTGCCGAGGCCGCCTTTCCCGCGGAGGTTGGCGAGGTGCTGGCCGACCGGCACCATGCCCCACACGGCGTCCTGACGCGGAGTGAGGTGCCCCGTGGCGCGTAGGTATGACCGGAGCGCGGCGAGCTTGTTCTCCCACGCCTCTTAGCCCGGCTCCCAGACCATCCCGGCTTCCGGCGCGTCCAGCAGCGTCTTGCGTCGCTCCTCCAGCTCCCCCGGCCCGCAGCGCCTTCCTCTGCTGGTGGACCAATCGCCCGAAGGGGAAGTCCTTGGTGACGCCGAACTCGACCTCGACGTCGCAGGGCACGGCGTAGAGGCCGGTGATCTCGTTCTCCAGGTCGGTGGGGTCCTCGCCGGGTTCCGGGAAGACCGGCACGATGATCCTGGCGACCTTGGGGGAGCCGTCCTTGTTGAGCCGGAGCGCGCGGCCGATGTTCTGGACGATCTCGACCTGTGAGCCGCGGGTGTCGGCTCAGGTCGACCAGCAGGCTGCGGTCGACGAACCGCCGGGCCACACAGGCCGTCACGTTTCACCCGTTTGTGATCACTGCGCTCAATTGCGGGTGTGTCCGCGAAGTTCGTCGGTTCGGGTCGGCTGGGGCATGTCGGTACTGTGTGGGGTGCTGACTGTCTGGTCGGCGTCTTCCCGGGGGGGATGAGCGAGACGAGGAACATGCCGGAACAAGCGAGCCTGCCTGCGATAGCACCGAACGAACCTCTGGCCGCGTCGGTCGAGGCGGCGCGGATGGCGGCGGTGCGCCGTTACGACATCCTCGACACCCCACCGGACGGCGCATACGACCGAGTCGCGGCGCTGGCCGCGCGGCTGTTCGAGGTGCCGGTGGCCACGGTGACGATCGTGGACGAGGACCGCATCTGGTTCAAGGCCACCCACGGGCTTGAAGGCGTCACCGAGATCGGCCGCGATCCCGGGCTGTGCGCCTCGGCAGTGCTGACCGATGACACCACCGTGATCCCTGACACGTTGCTGGATCCGGTCGCCTGCTCCAATCCACTGGTCGCCGGCCCGATGGGGGTGCGGTTCTACGCCGCCGCTCCGATCATTACCGCCGACGGGTACCGGCTGGGCACGGTCAACATCCTCGACACCCGCCCCCGCGAGATCAGCGAGGCGGATTCGGCCACGCTCGCGGACCTGGCGGCGGTGGTGCGTGACCAGCTGGAGCTGCGGCTGTCGGCGTTGCACGTGGTGCGCGCCGAGCAGGAGCGCCGCAAGGTCGAGCAGGACAAACGCCAGGCCGAGGAAGAGGCAAGGCAGCGGGCGGAGCGGGACATGGCGGCCATCGCCGCGTTCGCCTCGACCCTGCAGCGCACCCTGGTGCCCCCGGCGCTGCCCGCGGTACCGGGGCTGGAGCTGGCCTGCCACTACAAGACCGCCTCCCCGCAGGAGGTGGGCGGCGACTTCTACGACGTCTTCCCCGTCGGCGGGGGCCGGTGGGCTTTCTTCCTGGGCGATGTGTGCGGCAAGGGCGCCGAAGCCGCCTCAGTCACCTCACTGACCCGCTACACGCTGCGGGCTGCAGCCCTCGTCGACGCGGACCCCGCATCTGCGCTGAAGGCACTGAACACGGCGCTGCTGCTGGACGCGGCGGTTGGCACCCGCTTCTGCACCGCCATCTTCGGCCTGCTCGACCCCGCCCACGACGGCGGCTTCACGGTCACGCTCGCCACCGGCGGCCATCCGCCGGCCTACCACCTGAGCCCCACCGGGGACGGGGGTGTACGGGTGGAGGCGGTCCGCGCCAAGGGCGGCATGCTGGTCGGCGCGTTCGCCGAAGCCGTCTTCGCCTCACGCACCCTGCACCTGGCACCCGGCGAGGGACTGCTCCTCTACACCGACGGGCTGACCGAGGCCCGCACCGCCGATGGCCACATGCTCGACGACACGGGCCTGGCCGACTTCCTCGCCCGGCGGACGGCGCCGGCCAGTGCCGGCGTCCTGATCGACGACACCGTCGCACTGCTGGGCACACTCCCTGACACCGAACGCGACGACGTGGCCCTACTGGCCCTGTCCGTTCCTACCCCCGATGCCGCTCCCGCAGGCACCACCACCACCGCTCACAGCGCCGCCGCCCTGCCCGCCGACGTCGCCGTCGGGCAGGAGAACCGACGCCCATGACCGACGCATTCCACATCGACGTCCCGCACACCGACGGCACCCTGGCCGTCATCGCACTGGCCGGCGAATTCGACATCACCACCGCACCCGCCGTACGGTCCCGCGCCCTGGACCTCATCGCAGCCGGCCACCCCCACCTGGTCGCCGACCTGGCGGGCGTCACCTTCTGCGACTCCTCCGGCCTGAACGCCCTCGTCGGTATCTGGCGCTGCGCCAAGGAGGCCGACGGCTCCCTGACGCTGGCGGCCATCCCCGACCGGCTGGGCCGCCTCCTCAGCGTCACCGGGATGGACGCCCTCCTGCCCTCCTGCCCCAGCGCCGACGCCGCGCTTGCCGCACGCCAAGGCAACCGCACCACCGCCTGACACCCCTCGCTCACCGGGGGCGGCACCGACAGGGGGCTGGCACCGCACGGCTCGGCCTTTCCTCCCGGAGGGCACGGGGCCATGGACAAGCGCGCGCCGCGACCAACGTACTGGCCGCGGCGCGCGCTTCATCCGCTCCGCCAGGCGCTACACGTTGCGGCGTCGTGCGACACACGGGATGCTGTCTTTCCCCGCCGGGCCGGTGTGTCCCTCTTCGGTGCCTACGACCATGGAAGCGATCAGTACCGCGACCACAGACGCGAGGCAGCCTCCCAAAGGCGGCCGACGGCTCCCGCACCCGCGCGCCCCGCTACGCCGAACAAGGACGATGCCGACGCATGCACCCGATGCGTCCGGATGACCACCAGGCATACCGGCCGCAGGAGCCTGGGCCGCACCGCGTGCGGGAGGCAGGCCACTGAGTGGACCCGCACAACCAGACGCTCCTTGAGGCGATCGGCAACCCGGCGCGAAGCCCACGACGCCCGCAAAGCAGGCCGAGTACGCCACCCGCCAGCGGGAGCACAAGGAGGAGCTGCGCCGCATCGCCGCACAGCACGAGGCGGAGCGGGAGGCCGGCCGGTGTGCGCGGGCTGCGGCACCCGGTTCACCGAAGAACGGTGGAAGGCCATCGAGCCCGCCCGGGGGGGCTCCCCCCACGCGACACCTACCCGCACCTGTGCGACGACTGCAAGCAGCGCGCCCACGCCGCCGAACGCCAAGCCGCGCAGACCGGGCCCGAGCACCAGGAGCATGACCAGGCCGTGCCCGAGCAGAAGCCCGGCGGCCAAGGCTCCGGTGTAGTCGCACGCTGTTACGCCGAAGCCCTCCCGGGAGCCCTGCCTGGTGAAGCCGTGAAAATCGCTAGATGCGAGGTCGGGTCAGCCTCTACCTTCATGCGGTGAGCCAATATTCGATGTCACCCATGGATGCACTCGCGCTTCTGGAGCGGCTCCATACCCACGGCGTAGATGCGTGTGTGGGCGGCGGGTGGAGCGTGGATGCGCTGCTCGGGAAGCAGACGAGAGAACATTCCGACCTTGATGTATGGGCGCCGGCCGCACATCTTGAGCCGTTGTTCGTTGCGTTCGCCGAGGCTGGCGTCGACCGAATTTTCCCGTGGCCCGGTGACAGGCCGTGGAACTTCGTCTTGCACGACGGCGTTCGATTGCGGGTCGACTTGCACCTCTACGAGGTGCTCGCGGACGGATCCCTGCACTACGGATCCGTCGTGGATGGCAGTGCTTTCCCGGCCGAAGCACTCGCCGGACACGGTTTGATCGCCGGGACTGCGGTGCGGTGCGAGTCGGCTGAGTGGGCAGTGCGCTGCCATACGGGATACCCGGCTCGTGATGTCGATCGCCACGATGTGCCGTTGCTGTGCCAGCAGTTCGGTATCCCCCTGCCGGAGGGCTTCGAGCCGGTTGAGGAGCATGTGCCCAAGCACCCGGCATAGGCGCAGGGTGCCCTTCTCATTCGGTGTCGCCTGTCGCCTCGCACCCCACGGCTTCGGCGTAGTCGACTGACGTCCGAGCCCTGATGGGCGCTCTCCGCCTGGCTGGCATCCGCCATCGCCTACGGTCTCCGCCGGACAGCCCGCGACCAGAACCGCCCCCTCGTCGCCCTGCTCGGTCTCAGCTGATCAAAAGGGACAAGATTGAACTAAGCCGGAGCCCTGGGTCGGCGGCACCTGGCTATCCCGCTTCCGCGGCTGACGTCCGGGCGGAAACCACGGCCGGTCAGGGCCGTCCTGCCCGGCCGTGGCGGCTACTCCTAGGGCTTCGGTAGCGCGTGTCACAGGGGTCTGAGCCAGTCGGGTTCTGGCCGAGCTGGCCGCCAGGACGGCCCGGGTACGCAGCCCGCGCTCGGGAACGGCACCGGCCGGGGGCAGCGCCTAGCAGACGCCCGTCGCATACCCCCGGCTACTGTCCAGACGCTGCGTCGCTCTTATGAGCGTGCTCCTGCTGTTGGTCGTTGTGGCTTATTGTATTCGAACGAATACGTAGCGTGCTTACCGGTGTGGATCAGGGGCAGTTCTTGAAGCGTTCCGAAGTCGCATGGAAGGACGCTTGGTTATGGCTCACCGGAAGGTGTATCTCGCCGTGGGCAGGACCCACACCCGGATCTACCGCTTCGACCCCATCGACGGTGACACCCGTGTCGTCGAGAACGTGCTGCCCTACGAGGCCGGCTACACCGCTATGGGGGCGCAGTACCTCGGCGACGACAAAGAGCCCCTGCTGCTGGCGGTGAGCGGCAACAGGCTCATCACCATCGACGTGGCGGCAGGCACCTTGAAGGAACAGGTCATCGACGGGCTGCCCGAGGGGCCCTGGTTCGACGGCGATATGGATCCCGACGGCAAGACCCTCTTCGCCGTCAGCAACCCCGGCACACCCAGCTATGCCATCGATGTGGCAGCCGGGAAGGCCACATCCCGCAACGCACCGGGAGGCGGCCGGTGGGACGACTTCGCCTACCACCCCAAGAACGGACGACTGTACTCAGTGGAGGGCGACGACGGCGACCTGCTGCTCATCGACCCGAGCTGCCAGCCCATGAAGACCGTCCTCAAGCAGGGTGTCTTCCCGTCCGCGCAAGCCAGCACCGCGGCAGGCTCCCGCAAGGCGTACTCGGCCACCTTCTTCGACCAGGACGGCAACTTCTACGCCGTCGACTCCGCTGGCAACGTCAACCACCTCGATCTGACCACAGCGACGATCCCCGACCACTCGCAGCGCATCGGTCGGGGCAGGGTGCCCGTCGGCAACCTGGAGATCATGAACGGCGCCGGGCGCATCACCCCTCTGCCCGTCCCGCCCAGTTACGACGAGATCACCGTGACGAAGAAGTTCAACCGGACATGGGAGAACAGCGAGCCCCGGGGCCGGGTCTACAGCTTCGACCTCACGCTCACCGCCATCGGCAAGGACAGCGGCACGGCGGAGGACGTCAGGAAGTTCCGTATCTCCTTCGACCTGCCGACGGACAAGGGCGCGAAAGCCGAAGCCTCCGGCGTGGAGGTCATCGCCCAGGACGGCAAGGCATACCTGGACTCGGTGGGCGACCAGTTCCTCGCCGCGGGCACGTCCCGGCCTATCACCGTACTGATCACCGTGCCGGGCGACCCGGCTCGCCTGCCCCAGGAGTACCCCCTCGACGGCCTCAGGGCCACCCGCCTGCCCAGCCACTGACACGCCACCAGAGACACCGCCCTGCAAGGCACGCACCGACTGCACAGGGAGGCGCCTCACTCGCGCGCAGCCGCCCCTGGCAGTGGCGGGCGGCCACCGAAGCGGCGTCAACACCACCGGATCCGTAAGCGCGGACCGGTCACCGGATCACCCACGGGCTGCTGAGCGCATCGCCTCGCAGCCACCGCGAGCTGCCCCGCCATGTGCCGAGCCGCCATCTGTGCCCGCACCTGCGTCGCACCGCCCGGACGGAGTGCGCCGCCCCACTGCACCCACGCCGGTACGTCAACCCCGAACACCCGCCTCTCCAGTCCAGCCCCAGCTCAGCGCGACGTGCATGTGTGCCGCGCCGAGCCGCGGCACACATGCACACAAAGGAGTCACCACTGATGAGCCTGACCGCCGCCCAGACGCCCGCCGGGCAACCGGAATACGGCGATGCACAGTACCCCTTCCACATCACCAAAGAAGAAGAACGGCAGCTGCGCCTCAGGGGTGCCGAGGCCGCCCCGTCCCTCGTGATCGGGCAGGCCACGTCCTTCGACGAGTACGCCCGCCAGCTGATGATTCCCCCGGCCGTCATGGACCTCGCGCGCAAGGCCGAGGACCTGCGCCTGTCGGCGTGGGAGATCGAGGCGATGCGCAAACACCTCGCCCCCGCCACCGCACCCGGCGAGAAGGTGGGACTGCTGCGCCAAATCCTGGTGGAGAAGTACAACCACGACAAGACCCACCCGCCGTACATCCGCGTCGCCTGCACCGGCCGGGGCGACTACGACCACCTGGCCGCCGAACACGGCCACCTCCACCCCCACGACCACCCCAAGGGCGACATCGGCTCGCCCGTCGTCCTGGAGATCTGGCCCGCCCAGCACTACTCGCTCATCCACTCCCACGGCCACACCACCGGCATCGTCTTCTGCCTCGCCGGCCAGCTCGACGTCATGGTCTACGAGCACCTCGACTGGGACGCCCGCAAACTCGGCCTGCTGACCCTCACCCCCGGCCAGTGCGCCTGGCTGTCCAGGGACAACTACGCCGTGCACCGGGTGTACTGCCCGATGGACGGCGGCGGCGGCACCACCGGCCCCGGCTACATGAACGCCTCCGCCGACTTCGGCGCCAGCTTCCACGTCTACCTCAACCCGGAGCAGACCGGCGTCGAGGACGAGGACGGTGACAGCTACAGCCGTGACTCCTTCAACTACATCGACGAGGAGTCCAAGGAGCAGCGACCCTTCGCCACCGAGTCCGACCTCTCCTGGGCCATCCTGCGCCGGGTCCTGGCCAACACCCCACTGACCTGAGTCCAGCGAGGACGCCACCCACTCTGCCGCGGCTTCGCGTACAGAGAGGGTTCAGCGCCAACTAATGTCTGAGCGGCAGCGGCCGGGCAGCGAGGTCTTGTCCGGCCGCTGTGGCTGCTCCAGGGCCGAGGTAGTGCGTGCCACAGAGTTCTGAGCCACCCACCGGCTCACCCGAGCATGCCGCCGCTCTGGCCGAGTACCGCGACGCGCTGACGGCCCGTACGAACCGTCAGAAGTCCGATCAGGACCCGGCCGAGTGGCTGCCGCCGGCCCCGGAGGCGCAGTGCCGGTACGTGGGGGAGTGGGTGTCCACCAAGCTGCGCTGGCAGCTGGCCGGCGATGCTGCGGAGCTCGAGGCGCTGAAGGTGTTTACCGAGGGCCCGTGCGAGGACAGCATCGTCTCCTACACCCCCGCCCCGTAGCCACGTCCCTTCCCGGGGGCCCGATGCGGCACCCCGGTCGCGGATCCCCGTTTGCTCCGTCTGACCTGAGAGGTGTGTGTGATGAGGCGAGGCTTGATCGTTGTGGATGTGCAGAACGACTTCTGTGAGGGCGGCAGTGTCCCCGTGGCCGGCGGAGCTGAGATCGCCACGAAAGTGTGCGACCTGGTCTCCCATGCAGCCGAGGCCGGATACGCGTGCGTGGTGGCGACGCGGGACCATCACATCGATCCGGGGGACCACTTCTCCGACACCCCTGATTTCAGGACCTCCTGGCCGGTGCACTGCGTGGTCGGCACGCCCGGCTCCGGCTTCCACCCGAACTTTGCTCCCGCGGCGGAAGCCGGAGCGGTCGACGCCGTCTTCTACAAGGGCGCTTACGAGGCCGCCTACAGCGGCTTCGAGGGCGCCGACAAGGACGGGCAGGACATGACAGCGTGGCTGCGGGAGCACGGTGTCACCGAGGTGGACGTGGTCGGTATCGCCACTGATCACTGCGTGAAGGCCACTGCCCTGGATGCGGCCGAGGCCGGCTTCTCCACCCGGGTACTGCTGGAGCTGACCGCCGGCGTCAGCCACAGCACCATCGAGCACGCCTGCGAAGAACTCCGCCAGGCCGGAGTAGACCTGACGGGCGCCCCCGTGGTCGCCGGAGCGTAGAAGCCGGCCCGCCCCTCCGGCCCCCGTCACGCACCGCTCCCAGGTCTGTGCGGGGGTTCAGGGGCCGCGACCGGATGCCGTGCGTCACGGTCAAGCGCTGAACCGCGGCACACGCTGGGGCGCCTCACCGCACGCTGCAGCGGTGTCCGTGCGCAGCTGCGGCGGGTGGTGCTGTGCTGGGGGGTGGATTGCATTCGAGGAGGTCATAGCTCGTCCGCCGCTATCGCTTCCCCATGGGTTGGGGTCGCGCCGCTTGGGTGCGACTACAGGGGGGTGGGTTTGCTGTTGCGGTCGGATTCGTCCTGTACGAGGAGCGAGAGCAGGGCTGCCACGGGGAGGCCGGCTTCCGCGGGATGGCGTAGCAGCTTGTCCGCTCTGATGCGGTAGGTGTTCGTGCGCCCTGCGCGGGTGTGGGAGAGGTATCCGTCCTGCTCGAGGTCCGCAATGATCCGCTGGACGGCCCGCTCGGTGAGCTGGCAGTGGGCTGCGATGTCGCGGATCCGGATGTTCGGGTCATCGGCGATGGCGGCCAGCACGCGTGCGTGGTTGGTGATGAACGTCCAACCGGTATGAGATGTGGAGACTCCGGGCATGCAGCCCAGTCTATAGAGCCAGATACCCGCTGACCCTCGGATGCATGACATACTTTTCGCGTAATTGCTGACAGGTCAGAGTTGCGGGAGGGCCACGAGAATGTCGTGGAGCGAGGCCGTCACACCGGCAGGTGCTGACGCCGACGAGAACAGCGTGCGTCCGCATCATCAGGCTCCTGAGCCTGAACCGGCGCAAGGCGTGGTGCGCCAGTATCAGTGTCGCGATGCCTGGGTCATCGTGGCGCAGGGCGAGTACGACATGGGCACGATCGCCCCCTTGGTCGACGCGCTGAACAACGCGACCAGCAAGCATTCGAAGGTGGTCCTGGACACCTCCGGCGTCAGCTTCGCGGATTCGTCGTTCCTGAACGTGATCATCGTTGCTCACAAGGCAACCACCCTGTACGTGGCCGGCCCGGGGCCCCAACTGCGGCGCCTTTTTGAGGTCAGTGGAGTCGGTGCTCTCCTGCGGGTTCGGGCAACGGTTGAGGAAGCCGTCGCCTCCTAGCCGCAGGAGCTCGGGCCGGCGCCTGAGCGAAGACGCGTCCGGAAGAGGCCCAGGAGGTTCGTGCCAGCTGCTTCCGGCATGGCCCCTTGAACGGGTAGTTGGCTACGCCGCCCAGTCCAGCCCGAGGGCGGCGAGCTGGGCGAGTTTGTCGGCGGCGAGCTTGGCCCTGCGGGTCTTGCTGTTCGTGAGAAATACCCCCAGTTTGACGGGGTGTTCCTCGCCGTCGACGACGACGGTTTCGATGTGGGCTCGGGGCACGACCATGGTCCCGGTGCGGTTCTTGTACTGCTCCAGCGCGAGGACGCCTCGCTCGAACGCCCCGGCCGCCGGAGCCGTCTTCCTTGCCGGTGCTGCGGGCAGGGGTGTCAGCCCGAGTCCTTCCAGGCGCTGGCGCTGTTCGGGGAGCAGGTTCTCCCACACGGTGTGCTCGCGCTGCCGGTTGATCCATGCGCCGACGTCGCAGCCGTGGACGACGACGCCCGGCAGCACCTCGGTCAGCCCGCTCTCCTCGGAGAGCAGGGCGCGCGCGGTGGCGTAGTGGCGCTGCCACTCGGTGGACCACTCGGGGCACCAGTCCGGGTCGATGTTCTCCAGTGCGGCCCGCCGCTGCGCGGCTCGCTCCTGGTCCTTGCCGAGCCCGCCGGACTTGCGGAGATTGGCGAGCCACTGACCGACTGCCACCCCTTCGACCACGGCGTCTTTCGGAGCGGCGAGGCTGCCGTGGACCGCGTGGTAGGTACGAGCCGCGGTGAGGTTGCGCCAGAATCCGGCGTCCGCGACCGACCACACCATGCCCACCTCATTCAGCAGATCGGCCCGCCACGCTTTCAGCGTGCCGAGCCGGAACGCGCGGCGCTGCTCGCTGACCCATGCGCCCAGCGCATATGTGATGCGGCCCTCGCCGAGCTCTACGGACGCGTCCAGCGGGACCTGGGCGTCGCCGTGTTCGCGCACCCAGTGGCGCAGGGCGTTGTATCCGGTGAGCCAGATCTCGGAGTCGGGGTGCAGGACGCGGGTGCGCAGGAACAGGGCGACGGCCCCCGGGTCGCGGGGGAGGGAGAACCGCAGCAATGGCACGTTGGCGCCCGGGTGTTCCTCCTCGCTCGCGTCGTCGTCCGCGCTTTCCTCGAGGGCGGCCTTGGCTGTCTCCTCGTCCGTGCCGTCCTCGGTGCCGGCTGCCGTCTCGATGTCGTGGTCGGCGTCGTCCTCCTGGACGTCGCCTTCCTCGCGGACCGGATCGAGTGCGACCACGGACGTGGCCTGCCCCCGGGCGGTCGTGGTGGACAGCGCCATACGCTCGATGACCCGGGCATCATGCGCACGCAGGCCCTGGAGAACAGCCACCAGGCTTCGATAGCTGGCCGACGCCATCATGTCGGACGGGTCCTCGCCCGGCTCCAGGAAGACCGGCACGACGATTCGGGACACCTTTCCCTCCCCGGGGTCCTGGCGCAGGCCCCGCCCGATGATCTGGACGATCTCTACGGGCGAGCTGCGGGTGTCCGCGAAGACGACCGCCCCGACCCCGCGCTTCCCTCGGATGTCGACGCCCTCGCCGAGCACGCGGCAGCTGGAGAGGACACCGAGGTCGGTGACCCATCCGTCTTCGTCGATGCCGTCCGCGAACCGGTCCAGCACGACCCTGCGGTGTGTGGCGGGGTGTTCGCCGCAAAGCCACTCCGCACCCACTCGTCCCGGATAGGTCACGGGGTCCGTGGCGTGGAGCTCGGCCGCCGTCTCCGGCAGGGCGCGGGCAAAGGCCATGGCGTCCATGGTCCGGGCGTGGAACGTCATGAACGAGCGCACCCCCGACTCGTCCGCGTGCTTGAGCAGCGCCTCCTGGAGCGCGGCGAGCCGCCGCCCGCGCCGCTCCTCCGGCGACGCGTCCGGCCCGGGTGCTTGCGGGTCCCGGATCTCCAGCACGTCGATCTCGAACCGCGCCAGAATTCCGCGCTCGACGCTTTCCATCAGCCCGAACTCGAACAGCACGGCCCCGTAGAGGCTCTCGTCGTCCATCGAGGCGACCAGGCGCCCGCCGGTCTCGTCCGCGCCGGCACTGCCGGGCGTCGCTTCCCACAGCCGGGGGGTGGCCGTCATGTACAGGCGCCGTTCGGCAGGGATGCGCGTCTGGTCGTGGACGGACGCCCAGGCTTTACCAAGATCACCCGAAGTTCTGTGGGCTTCATCGACGACCAACAGGTCGAAGGGGCGCATGGTCTGGCCGTACGAGCCGCGCAGCGCCCTCTCCAGCACGCCCGGTGCCGTGCCGGTCTCTTGGTCGCCCTGGTCGTCGATGAGGCCCTGCGGGGACAGGCTTGCGTACGTCGCGAAGACGAGCATGGGACCGTCCTGCGCGGTCCACAGGGCGAGTTGGGTGGGGTTGGTCGTGCACCGCACATCGAGGGCGTCCAGCAGCGGATCGGCCCCGAGACTGCACACCGCCACCGCCGGCGCCTTGTGCCCGACCGCCCGCCAGGCTTCCACGGTCTGGGTCAGGAGATCGAGGGTCGGGACCAGGACGCCAACCATCCCGCGCGGGACCATCCGCAGCGCCGCCACCGCCGCCGTGATCGTCTTTCCCGACCCGGTCGACATGCGGACCTGGCCACGCCGCCCGTGCGCCGGCACGGTGCCGTCCACGGGGAGCGAGAGGTTCTCGATGATCGCGTCGACGGCCTCGACCTGATGCGGCCGAAGCGAGATAACACCCTGCATACCCACTCCCGAGATCAACGGCGTCCGGAGCACCGGACGCCGTTGCTTGCCGCATCACCGTTCCGTTGTGCTGATGACGACCGTAGCGCACACGCACAAGAATTGTTCACCGAACGTCCAATCTGGCGCCGATAGTCGTCCAAGTGCGCTAGGGTTGCGGTATGAGCCAAGAGAACAGCGTGGAAGCGCTGCTTGAGGAAGCGAGGCTGAACGCCTCCATTCCGGCGCCGGCTGAGCGTCAGCGTCTGCGCGAGGCCGCGAACCTGTCCCGCGCGCAGGTCGCCGCAGCGGTCGGCGTCGGCCGTACGACGGTTGCCAACTGGGAGACCGGCCACTCGGATCCGACCCCGCCCGGGCGCCTGCCGTACCTGAAGCTGCTCAAGGGCCTCGCCGAGATCTACCCGGCCACCTCCGCACCCGCAGCCGCAACCGAAATCACCGCGGATCCGGCCCCGGAAGCTGCCCCGGTTCCGCCCGCGTTTGTCGCGGCCCCGGAGACGCTGCGCGGCCCGGACGGGCGGGCCATCGAGGGAGACCCCGGCCCCTGCATCCGCTGCGGTGTCGAGACGACCTACCAGTCGACGGACGGCCGCCCGCTGCACTCCGGCGCCCTGTGCCAGCCCGCCGGCCCCGCCGCCCCACAGACCGCGCCCGCCGCCGCTAGCTCTTCGGCGGCATCCGCACCGGCCGCCGCCCCCGTCTCACCGACGCCGGCGCCCCTGCCCAACCGGCCCGAGCGCCGCGCCCGCAGCGCGGCTCGCGCTCAGGCCGACACCACTCTGCTCATCAGCCGCGCCGTCCAGGAGGAAGCCGAGCGAGCCGGCGGGGACGAGGAAGCGGCGTTGAAGGCGCTGATCAAAAGGGCGATCCCCGACGTGATGCACCTGTTCAACGAGACCAGGGCCACCGCCCGATACGACTACACCGCCTACCCCGCCCTCCCGGACATCCTGAAGAAGCCCTCCAAGAAGGACCCGGACCAGATCTGGGAGGCCCGCCCCAAGTTCCACCACCCCGGCTACTCCCTGCGCGCCCCCGGCGAGGTCAAGGTGACCGCGCTGGACGTGAACGCGGCCTACTTGTCCGCGCTGAAGACGTGGCTGCCGATTGGGAAGTTGGAGCGCAGCACCGGCAGTGATGGTGTCGGGCCGAAGCGGTCCGGGGTGCATCTGATCACCCCGGCCCCGTGGGCGCACCCGCACTTGCCGGACCCGATCGGGGACCGCGACGAGCCCGGCGCCCTCTGGGTCACCAACAGCACGCTGCGCCTGCTCCAGCGCCTGGCGGGCCCGAAGTACGGCCTGACGGACGCCCCGGTCATCCACGAGTCGTGGACCTCGGGCGCCACGGAGAATTTCCTGGACGCGCTGCGCAAGCTGCTGTCCGCCGCCCGTGACGAGGCGATCGAGAACCGGGACACGCTGACGCTGGAGTACGTCAAAGCGATGTACAGCAAGTTCATCAGCACCATGGGGGAGTCCATCCACAACAGGGAGATGGTCCGCCCGGACTGGATGCACATCATCCACTCCCAGGCGTACGCCAACCTGTGGGGCAAGGCCTACAAGGCCAGCCAGGCAGGGCTGGATGTCGTCGCGATGATGGGCACCGACGAACTCCACGTCACCGGCGACTGGCGCCAGGTCTTCCCCGAGGGCCGGGGCGTGGCCCAGATGAAGATCAAGCACGGTGACGGCAAGGCGTCCGGTGAGTACACCGTGGGCACGGTGGCCCGCTGATGGCCGGCCGCTGGATGGACCTGGGCATGTACAACGCCCGGGGCGTCCCGGGCGCGGACGCGCTCGGCGTTGCCATCGAGCGGATGGTGACTGGGATCGCCTCGCCCGTGGACAGCGAGCGCGGCCTGGCCGCACGTCTGAAGTACCTGACCAAGACGGATGCCGGATACGAGGCCATGGACCGCGCCGGCATCCACGTCTCACCCCGCACCCTCATGGCCTGGCTGGCAGAGGAGCGGACCCCGAACAAGGCGAACCGGTCGCGGCTGGATTCCGCGTACTGGGACCTGCGACGCCGCAACGTGGCCGCCGACCTGAAGAAGCGGCTCAACCGGGACGGCCGCGGAACCCGTGTCGAGATCAACCCCGTGGACCAGTCGCGCGTGGAGGGCAAACACCAGAGGGACCTGTCCAGCCGGAGTATCACTGTGCGCGGCGTCTGGGACCGCGCCGTCGACGCCTGGATGAACGACGACGTCGACGAACTCGATGCCATCTGGGACATCATCATCGAGGACCTCGGATCCGAGTACGACGCCTACAGCAACGTCTCCTCCATCGGCTGGGCCGCCTGAGACCAGCGAAAACGCCCCGTCCCTTGCATTGGAGCTGCCGGGGGCGGGGCATTTCGCATCGTAGCTGCCCGTCCGTATCAGAGGATGCGGGAGCGGCCCGGAAACGGATTCAGGAGTGGGCGTAGGTGAGGGTGAAGTGGGTGTCGTCGTCCTGGGCGATGCGCATCCTGGCTGGGTAGCCGCCGGTGGTGCGGTAGGTGGCCTAAGGGGACGCCGGGCCCCGTCCTGTAGGGGTGCAGCGGGTCAGTTCGCGACGCGGATGACGATCTTTCCGAAGGCGCCGCGGGCCAGGTGCTCGTATGCCTTGATCGCATCCTCGAAGGCGTAGACGGTGTCGATGACCGGGGCGAGGCCCTGCTTCTCGATGAATTCGTTCATGTCGAGGAGGCGCGGCGGTGGCCGACGGCGATGCCGCGGATGGCGGCTTGGCTGTAGAGCATGGGCAGCACGTCCAGTGACGCGGTCTGGCCGCCAAGGAAGCCGACCAGGGAGATGTGGCCGGCGGCCTTGGTGGCGTGCACGGAGTGGTTCAGCCCCTCGCCCGCAACGACTTCGATGACCTGGTCGACGCCCTGGCCGTCGGTCAACTCGCGTACCCTGTCAGCCCAGTTGGGGGTGGTTCGGTAGTTGATGAGGTCGCCGGCACCGAGGGCGGCTACCTTTTTGAGCTACGTCGGGACCACAAAAATGAACGCGCTTCGCATGGACGAGATGGAGGAGCGCTTCCCGGGCCTCTTCCCCGCCCTCGTGGCCGCCGCCCAGGATGCGACGGAATCTCCGACCTTGCCGAAGGTGACGTCCTGACTGTCGAACGCCGGGCAGAACGCGGCTACGGCTGCAACGCCTGAGGGGCGCTACGGGCGGGTCGACGCTGAGAACTCCAGTCAGCGATTCTGTCGGGAATCTTGAGGTTCGGGGACATTTACCCTGCCTCCACCACACACTGGCGAACCCGGTTGCCCCCGAGCGGCGATCGAGGCTGCAGGAGGCGCCTCATCTGCCCTCGACCAGCACACTTCCCTTTTTGTCTATATGGGACTTTAAAGTGCATACTGTTGCATTCAGTGTGCTTCTTTTACGGTCGGAAGCGACAAGAACCTCACTGAACGACAGGGATGATCTTTCGTGTCCGCACACCTTTTTGACCCGCTCACGATCCGCGACGTGACCTTCCGGAACCGGATTGCCATGTCCCCGATGTGCATGCACTCCGCGGACGCCCAGGGGTGCGCCAGCGACTTCCACACGGTGCACTACGGCGCGCGTGCACTGGGCGGTGCCGGCCTTGTGATGCTGGAGACGGCGGCGGTACTGCCCAACGGGCTGATCGGCCCGGGCGACCTCGGCATCTGGAGCGACGACCACGTCGCGGGCCTGTCGGGCATCGTCGAGGTGATCCATGGCTTCGGCGCCAGGGCCGGCGCCCAGATCGGCCACGCGGGGCGGCAGCTCGGTGTGGAGTCCGAGACCGCGGTGGCTCCCTCCCCCATCCCCTTCAGCGACAATTCACGCGTTCCGCAGGAGCTTGGCGTCGGGGACATCAAGGAGGTCATCGAGGCATTCCGGACGGCAGCGGTGCGGGCGAAGGCCGCCGGATTCGACGTGCTCGAGGTGCACACAGCGCACGGCTACCTGCTCAACGAATTCCTCTCGCCCCTGGCCAACCACCGCACGGACGAGTACGGAGGCAGCCGGGAAAACCGCTACAGGATCGTGCGGGAGACCATCGACGCGGTGCGCGGCGAGTGGGACGGCCCGCTCTTCGTCCGCATCTCCTCGACCGACTATGCGCAGGGCGGGAATGTTCCGGAGGACTTCGTCACCTACGGCAGGTGGATGAAGGAGCAGGGCGTCGACCTGATCGACGCCTCATCCGGCGGCATCGCCCCGGTGAAGGTGCAGTCCTACCCGAACTACCAGGTGCCCGCCGCGGACCTGATCCGCAAGGAGGTGGGAATCAGGACCGGTGCGGTCGGCCTGATCGAGAGCGGCCGCCAGGCCGAGGAGATCCTGCAGAACGACCGCGCCGACATCGTGCTGGTCGGCCGGGAGATGCTGAAGGACCCCTTCTGGGCCCGGACCGCCGCGGACGAGCTGCGCGCCGCCATCGAGGTTCCGTTGCAGTACACCCGCTACGGGTCGGCCTGGCAGCGCTCGCAGCCCCCGCTGCCCGCCGCGCCGATGGAGGCCACGGTCTCCTGACCGGCCCTGCCCTGGTCCCGCAACCACCCCAGGGCAGGGACACCGAATTCGTTGCGGCCACCCGGGGCCGGGGCGGCTGAAGCGCTCCCGGTACCGGGCGGCGGACCGGCCCTGGGCCCGGAGGGGACGCTCCTGCGGGCGCGAGATACTTGACAAGGCAGCACGACTCGGAGGTGCCCCATGCCGCGGACGCGATCGTTTGACGACCTGCCAGGCTGCGCGATGGAAGCAACAGTCAAGATCATCGGTGGGAAGTGGAAAGGTGTGATCCTCTTCCATCTGCTTGAGGGGACCATGCGGTTCAACGAGCTGCATCGCCAGATGCCCGGCATCGCTCCGCGCCTGATGACCAAGCAACTGCGTGAGCTGGAGGAGGACGGTCTGGTGCAGCGAACTGTCTACCCGGTTGTCCCGCCCAAGGTGGAGTACGCCTTGACCGAGGAGGCACGCTCGATGGAGCCGCTGCTGATCGGACTCAGCAACTGGGGTGAGCAGTGGTTGGCCCGACGTGGCATCGTCCTGCCGGATCCCAAGGACGCGCAGGAGGAAGCCTCCTCCGCCACGCCGCCGGCACCGTCCGAGGCTTAGCTTGACTCCGTCGGTGTCCAGGACAGTGATGGCCACGGTGTCCCAACTCTTTGCCGCAGGGCGACCAGGCGGGGTGGTGCAGCCCAGGGGCACACTTCGCGCGCTTGCTGTCGGCGGACCGGCCGATCTCCTGGTCGCAGCGGTAGAGAGGCGACTTCCAGTGGGAGGACGCCCAGGAGACAACGGAGTGGCTCATCTCCCAGGTCATCGCGCAGACCGTCGGCTTCCTGGCGAGCCTCCGCCTTGGGTCAACCTGCAGCAGGGCAATCTCATGCCCAAGCGGTCGGCCCAGTTAGCCGGGTGTGCGCTGTCCGATTCCAGCAGGAGGTGGCGCGGCGTTCAGTTTGCGTCGGCCGTGCTGACGAGGACATCGACGGCGTGGCGGCGGTGGGCGGCGAAGAGAGTGAGGGCGGTGTCCGTGTCCCGGGCGCGCAGCGCGGCAACGAGTTCGCGATGCTCGCGCGGAATGCAGTCGAGGTAGCCCTTGGTGCTGAGGTTGATCCGGGTCAGCAGGAAGAGGTGGACCTGGCATCGGATGCCGTCCCACGCCTCGGCGAGGCGTTGGTGTCCTGCGGCGGCGAACACCGCGTCGTGGAAGGCGATGTCCAAGCGCACCATCTCGTGCGCGTCCGCGGCCCGCTCCATCATGTCGGCCGTCCTCGCGATGGATGCGAGTTCCTCGTCCGGTGCGCCAGCGATCACCTGACGGACGGCGAGGTCCTCCAGCGCTCCGCGCAGGCTGTCGAGTTCGGTGACGTCCTCGGCGGACAGCGTTGTGACCGTCGTACCCCGGTGCCAGGCGCAGTGGACCAGGCCCTCACGCTCAAGGAGCCTCAGCGCTTCGCGCACTGGGCCGCGGCTGACATCCATCTCACTGGACAGTTCCACCTCGCGCAGTTGCTCGCCCGGAGGGTAGGCCCCGTTGAAGATGGCTTCGCGGATGCGGTCCGCGACCTCGTCGGCCAAGCCACGGCGGCGAGCCGGTGACACCTTGCCCTGATCACTCATGTCCGGTTTACACCTCCTAAGGTAATGCCCTAATGTTAACATTCTGTTGTTGTCTTAATGTCAACATCAGGACAATGGGTCGGGGCTCGCTTCCGGCCCGCCCCGTTCCACTCCCGGAAGGCAGTGTCATGAGCGTTCTCGAGTCCCCGATCCCGCGGTTCCACCTGGCCGTGCCGGTCGACGACCTGGTTGCCGCGCGTCGCTTCTACGGCGATGTGCTGGGTCTGGAGCAGGGCCGCAGTGCGGACACGTGGGTGGACTGGAATCTGCACGGCCACCAGTTCGTCACGCACCTGGCACCGGAGCGCCCGCAGCGCATGCACAACCCGGTCGACGGTCACGAGGTCCCGGTGCCGCACTTCGGGCTGATCCTGACGATCCCCGCCTTCCAGGGTCTCGCCGACCGGCTGCGTGCAGCGGGCACCGAGTTCGTCATCGAGCCCTACGTCCGCTTCGAGGGCCAGAAGGGCGAGCAGCACACGATGTTCCTCCTCGATCCGGCTGGCAACGCCCTGGAGTTCAAGGCGTTCGCCGACGACTCCCAGGTGTTCGCCGCCTGACCGGCGGACACCGCACCCCTTTCCCACCCATCAACAGACGGGACGATCTCATGAAGGTGTTCCAGATCGGCGCTGCCGGAGGAGTCGGCCGCCGCCTCACCCAACTTCTCACCGCTCGCGGGGACTCGGTGGACGGCATGCATCGCGGGCCCGATCAGGGCGAGACCGTGCGAGAGGCCGGCGGGACACCGGTGATCGGTGATCTCATCGCCGACTCGGTCGACGACCTCGCGCGGAAGATGCAGGGCCAGGACGCGGTGGTCTTCTCTGCCGGTGCACACGGCACCGGCATGGACAAGACGACCCTGATCGACGGCAAGGGCCTTCAGAAGGCTGCCGACGCGGCCGCGCTCGCCGGGGTGGCACGGTTCGTGCTGGTCTCGGTGTTCCCCGACGCGCTGCGCGGCGGTGAGGCCGGTGAGGGCTTCGAGCACTACATCAAGGTCAAGAAGAGCGCCGACGTGTACCTGACGCGCACGGACCTCGACTGGCTGATCCTCCGTCCAGGAACCCTGCTGGACACCCCGGGCGACGGCAAGGTCACGGCGGGCCCGGCCGTGGAGTACGGCGACGTGCACCGCGACGATGTCGCCGCGTTCATTGACGCCGCCCTGCACGAGCCGCGCCTGAGCCGCGTGATCGTCGAGCTGACCTCCGGCGACACCCCCGTCGCGGACGCGGTCGCCCGCCTGGCCGCCTGAATCAGGCGCCCCACCTGCAACCCCTATCACAGAAGGACAAACTGCCTTGACTGCCATCGATTCCTACAGCCACGGCGTCTCGGGCGAGCGCGAGTTCGGCTTCGCCCAGGCCATCAAGGTCGACCACACGATCTATGTCTCGGGCCAGCTCTCCCATGACGACGAGGGCAACTTCCTCTACCCGGGCGACTTCGACGCCCAGAGCGCGCAGGTCTTCGCCAATTTCGAGCAGGTCCTCGCCCACTACGGCGCCACCCGCAACCAGGTCGTCTCCGAGACCCAGTACATCGTGGACCTGCCGAAGTACAACAACGCGATGGCGGCCGCCAACCTGGCCTACTTCGGCGACCACCGCCCCACCAGCAGCACCATCGGCGTGGCCTCGCTGTTCTTCCCCGGCCAACTCATCGAGACCAACTTCGTCCTCGACACCCGTCTGCCCGCCTGATTAGCACAGGCGTACTGGAGCTCGGTCTTCACCAGCTCCGCAGATGAGACATGGGCTGTCGTCCGGCGATTCAACGGCCTGCCCGACTGGCGCCCCGCCATCCGGGCGAGCGAGATCGTCGGGGGCGGCGACGGGCTCACGCCCGGTGCGGTCCGCCTCCTCACCGGGGCGGACGGCAGCATCTACCGGGAACGGCTCGTGGCGCTGGACGACGACGGCCGGAAGCTGAGTTACGAGATCGTCGAGGCACCGCTGCCGGTCCGCGGCTATCGCTCGACGCTGCACGTCCAGCCCGTCGCCGACACCGGCGGCGCCTTCCTCAGCTGGCACGCCACCTTCGACCCGGCCGAGGGAACCACCGCCCAGGAAGCCACCACGCTCCTCGAAGCGGCCTACGCCCCCGCCCTTGCGGGCCTCCACACGATCATCGCCTGACCTCCGACGGCAGTAGGCCCCTCGCTGTCATCGATCACCGACCACGAAAGAAGCACCCCCCGCATGAGTTCCCTGTTCACCCCCCTCACCCTGCGGTCCCTTCAGATACCCAACCGAGTGTGGATGTCGCCGATGTGCATGTACTCCGCCGCCTCCGAAGGCACGGACACTGGTGCGCCCACAGACTTCCACCTCACCCACCTGGCCTCCCGCGCCGCCGGTAGCGCCGGTCTGGTCATGGCCGAGGCCACCGGCGTACGCCCCGACGGGCGCATCAGCCCCTGGGACCTGGGCCTGTGGAACGACCGCCAGCAGAAGGCGTTCACCCGCATCACCGCGGCCATCAAGGCCCACGGTGCCGTCCCGGCCATCCAGCTCGCCCACGCCGGCCGCAAGGCCTCGGTGGACAAGCCCTGGTTGTCCGACCGCTACCTGACCGAGTCCGAGGGCGGCTGGCAACCCGTCGCCCCGAGTGCGGTCGCCTACGACGGACTGGCCGTCCCGCACGAGCTGACCGTGGAGGAGATTCAGCACCTCGTAGGCGACTTCGCGGACTCCGCGCGGCGCGCGCTGGCTGCCGGCTTTCAGGTAGCCGAGGTGCACGGCGCCCACGGCTACCTGATCAACTCCTTCCTCTCCCCGGCGTCCAACCACCGCACCGACGCCTACGGCGGCAGCTTCGAAAACCGGATCCGCTTCGCCCTCGAGGTAGTCGACGCAGTGCGCGCCGTGTGGCCCGAGGACCTGCCGGTCTTCTTCCGCACCTCGGCCACCGACTGGCTGACCGAAAACCCCGAGGACACCCGCGAGGGCTGGACCGGGGACGACACCGTCCGCCTCGCCAAGGAACTTCACGCCCACGGCGTCGACCTGCTCGACGTGTCCACCGGCGGCATGGTCCGCGATGCCAAGATCGTCGCAGCGCCCAGCTACCAGGTCCCCTTCGCCGCCCAGGCCCGCCAGGCCACCGGCATCCCCACTGCCGCGGTCGGCATCATCACCGAGCCGCGGCAGGCAGAGGAGATCCTCATCAGCGGGCAGGCCGACGCCGTCTTCCTCGGCCGCGAACTGCTCCGCAACCCCTACTGGCCTCAGCACGCCGCCCTCGCACTCGATGCCGAGCCGACCTGGCCGGACCAGTACGCCTACGTCGTCAAGCGCCGCAAGCGCTGACCTCCCTGCCCGTACAGCCTCCGCCCGCGCTGCCCTCACCAGGGAAGGCGTCCCGAACCACCCCACTGGGAGATCTCCATGAACCACTTGCAGGACAAGGTCGTCGTCATCACGGGCGCCTCCTCCGGCATCGGCGCTGTCAGCGCCAAGGCCCTCGCCACCCGCGGCGCCAAGATCGTCGCAGCCGCCCGCGGCCAGGAAGCCCTCGACCAGCTGATCGCCGACATCGAGAAGGCCGGCGGCACGGCAGCCGCCCGCCTCACCGACGTCACCGACACCGCAGACATGCAGGCACTGGCCGACTTCACCCTCGCCACCTACGGGCGTATCGACGTCCTCGTCAACAACGCCGGCCTCATGCTCTTCTCGTACTGGAAGGACCTCGCGCTCGACGACTGGAACCGGATGCTCGACGTGAACATCCGCGGCTACCTCAACGGTGTCCACGCCGTCCTGCCCGTGATGCTCCGACAGAAGTCCGGCCACATCCTCAACATGGACTCGGTGGCCGGCCACCAGGTCGGAGACGGCGCTGGTGTCTACAGCGCGACAAAGTTTTTCGTGCAGGCCATGACCGAGTCCATGCGCAAGGAACTCGGCGTCCGCGAGGGCATCAAGGCATCCACCATTAGCCCCGGCGTCATCGACACCGGATGGGCCGACAAGGTCACCGACCCCGCTGGACGCAAGGCCGCCCAAGAGCTCAACGCTATCGCCATCAGCCCCGAGTCCATTGCCGACGCCGTCGTCTACGCACTCGACCAGCCCGCCGACGTCACCGTCAACGACCTCGTCATCTCCCCCACCCGCCAGAACTGGTAACACCGCCGGGCCCGAACGAGGACTCCTGCGAAGGCGGGGACGGCCCGCGCCGAGCCCACCCGCCATCGCCCTGACCTCAAGGAGAACACGGCGAACCGGTCCCGGCCGGATGCCGCGTACTGGGACCTGCGGCGCCGCCCACGTGGCCGCCGACCTGAAGAAACGGCTCAACCGGGACGGCCGCGGAACCCGTGTCGAGATCAACCCGGTGGACCAGTCCCGCGTGGAGGGCAAACATCAGCGGGACCTGTCCAGCCGGAGTATCACCGTGCGCGGTATCTGGGACCGCGCTGTCGACGCCTGGATGAACGACGACGTCGACGAACTCGATGCCATCTGGGACATCATCATCGAGGACCTCGGATCCGAGTACGACGCCTACAGCAACGTCTCCTCCATCGGCTGGGCCGCCTGAGAAGACCACAACGCCCCTGTCCCCGGCATTGGACCTGCCGGGGACAGGGGCGTTTCGCATGGTAGCCGCCACCCCGCCCGCCTCGATTCGGCGGCTGCGAGGCACCGGCAACGGGCTCAGGTGCCGTGGCGCGGCAAGGTTCATCCCCATGAGTGAGGTGCAGGGCGGATCGCGGATTTCGTCACGGCGGAAGGAAATGATCAAGTGCCGGAGTCGGCACTGTTGGGCTGCGGCCAGGGCGTCGAGATCGCGCCGTGGCATCGAATGAAAGGGCTGGGACCGATGGCAACAGGCACTGTGAAGTGGTTCAACGCTGACAAGGGGTACGGCTTCATCAGTCAGGACGATGGCGGCGCAGATGTGTTCGTGCACTTCTCAGCCATCCAGACCAATGGATACAGAAGCTTGGAAGAGAACCAGCGGGTGGAGTTCGAGGTCACCCAGGGGCAGAGGGGCCCGCAAGCTGAAATGATCCGTCCCTTGTAGCCAGCGCCCTGCCATCCGATTCGGGTGGCAGGGCTTCCAGGGGGCCGGTGCGGTGCGCCACTCGCATCCAGAATTCGAACAGCAGTAGCATTGGGGTGTGTCTGCCTTTGACTTTCCCCAGGATCTCCTCGATGCCCAAGCCGCCCTCGATGAGGTGCAGGCCGAGCGTGACCAGTTCGCCCAGACCCTGCCGTTGGTCGGCTGAGCCGTTGCCCGGGTGGAAGTCGGACAAGCAGCTGCACAGTGACTACCGGGCGGAGAAGGAGGACAGCCCCGGTTACACGCCTGACGAGGCCGAGCGCCTGGCCGGGTACCGGGCGCGGATCCTGGAGCTGACCACCTTCGTGATCACCCACCCCTACTGGGGCACGCTCTCCGGGAACCGGGTGGAAGCCCGCACCGCCCTCAAACACGCCCACGACCCGGCCGGCCCCGAGGTGTAGCCATGCCTGACGCCGCCCCGCACTCCGGCATCATCAGCGACCTGGAGAAAAACCGGGCCCTTCTGGAGTGGCTGCGCTGGCAGCTCGGACAGACCGAACGCCGCGTCCGTGAACTGCAGATCCAGGAAGCGCAGGAGCGGGAGCGGGCGCGGGCGCGGGCGGAGATGTCGTGGAAGATCCAGCCGCAACGCTCCTCCTCGGTGGCCCTGCTGCACCGCGGCGGCTGCGCCACCTACCCCGACCAAGTGGGGCTCATCTCCCGGGAAGACGCGATGATCGCCCTGGCGGAACCGGACATTGAGCCGTGCGAGGTCTGCCGGCCGGGCACCGGACTGCTGCGCTGAGCCGCCGGGCCCAGCGCAGCGCACTCACCCGCTACGTTCTGGGACAGATGACGCCTATACGGACTCCAAGGCGAATTTGATCTTGTCGCCGCTGGTTACCGCTGTGTGGCAGCCGCCGTTTGTGACCAGCGCGTCGTTGACGTAGATGTTCCACTGGTGGGCGCTGTCCGCCTCGTCGACGTCGATCGCGGTCACGATGAAGTCCTTGAGAGCTTCGTCGTAGTGGGACTGCACGTTGAACTCGAACTTGTCGGCGGCGTCGACCAGGGCAGTGATCGGCGTCGAACTGTCGGAGCCTGCGTCGCAGAGGGTGCCGTCGAAGACGGGCCGCGGCCCGGTGGTGATGGGAATGGTGCCCGTGAAGTCCCTGCCCTGGATATTGAGGGTGACCTGGGCGCTCTGGGCTGCGGCCGGCGAAGCGGCCCCGAAGGTGAGGGCGAAGGCAAGGGTGGCCGCCCCGAGGGCGGACTTGCGGAGCAGGAACGGTGACGTCATGCGAAGACTCCCGAGGAAGACGAACGTGATCAACGCACCAACGAACATCCGTCGTACAGGTTGCGCCAGGCGCGCCACCCGGTCAGAGAGAGAGCCTGATCGGCCCCGATTCTTCCCACGTCCCCCGCTGAGGACTCGACGCGGAAACCGAGCGCCGAGGGTCCCAGGAACCGGCACTCACACCGCTCATGCCGCCACGTACGTATGCGTCCGCCCGCTCCGCCACTGGACCCACTCCGGCCGGTCCAGCAGCTTCTCCGCGTCCGGCAGCCCGGCCCGGCGCAGGAACTCGACGACGTCCTGGTCGTCGTAGGCGAGTCCGGCGATCTGCCCGCGGATGGTGACCCGGCGCCCGCCGGTGGGGGAGAGGCGGTGAATGACGATCGGCGCGCTCATCTCTTCAGGGTGCGACTCTCGGCTGCTCGCAGCATGCCGGGCGCGCAAGGCTTACCTGCCCCGACTGCGCAATCTGCGCAGTCAGCACTGCTGACCTGCTGTGGTTTTCGCGGTTGACCCGCCGTGGTGAGTTTTCCGGCCAGCTACTCACCACCGCAGGTCAGAGGCGGGTCCAGCCTCACCACGAAGAATCCGCGGCGCCCCGGCCGCTGGAAACTATTGCTGTCGAATTCGTGGCGTGACGCGCAGGTGGTCGACGTGGCGGGACGACTGCCAGATGCCCGGAGCGGGAGCCCGTCGCCGGTGCCAGGCAGCAGCCTCCCGCTCCGGGCCCCGACACCCTGGCACACGAACAACCGCAGCGCTGCCGAGCTGCTGCCCCTCCTGCTCCTCGAGGCCGCCGCCGCAGCGCGCGCGCTCGGCTGCGCAGCGTGCTGCCCGGTGAAGGTCCGTCGGCGCAGGGACGCAGCGAGCGCCATGCGCGGCCGGCGTGGGGCCCGACACCATGACCGACACAATGACCGACGGGAAGGCCGACACCTCACCGGAGCGGGCCTCTGCACAACCGCAGGTCAAGCCCCGGCTTTCCCGTGGTGAGTGCTCAGACTTCCCCTCTTCTACCTGGCTGCCTGGCTATAGGTGGTGGGTGTGGGCGGTGGGCGGGCGTGGTCTCGGGGAAGTGGGCGGCGCTGCGCTGGCTCCGGGGAGCTGCGGCGGCCCGATGGGCGCCGCAGCGACCAGACGCCGAACGGGTGGCTTTGTTCACGAGCACGAACAGCACATGTACACCGCTTCGGACGGCACTCGGGCGGCTGCTGTTCGACTGTTGCCAAGGGGCGCCCGGACCTGCGACGGTCACCACCATGAAGCACTTGGTTGAGAGGCAGACGAGCTCCACCCAACGGCAGCAGTCGACGTTGGTGCGACCGGACAGGTATCCCTCAGCGACTGAGTCAGCAGCATTCGCGATGTCTGTGACCGCTGTTCAGCACGGGACCTGCCATGGGTAGCCGTAGTGGTTGGTGGATTCTTGTGGAGGGCCCCGAAGGGCTTTACCGCGAGGACGCGCGTTTGTGCCTGCTCCAGGCCATCCCCTGCGACGGCGGCCCGGATCAGGCGGTCGCTCAGGCCACTGCGGTTGCTCGCACCTACGTTCCTTCCCGTTACGGAGAGCTGAACGCTGAGGCATGTGGGCGGCGAGTGTTTCGGGCCACAGACAGGAACTGGATCGTGGAGCTCGCCGTCAAGACTTGGCCGGACAGTTACCGATTTCCCATCACTCGGACAGCGATCATGCGGATCACGATCGCTGAGCTGGAGTACGAGCAAGAGGCTCTGGATCCTGAACGGCCCGTCAAGAAAAGCAGGTTCGGTCGCTCGTAGAGGGGTTGCCGGGGCGTTCCGGTAATTCCATCGGCACTCCTGCGTTCGATTGAAGGCGCCGTCCGAAGTGGTGTACATGTGCTGTTCGTGCTCGGGTTCTGGCTCAACTTCCGTGAAGGCGACCCGTCGCTCGGCGACGGAGGCCGGCCGTCCTGAAGAACCGGCAGGTTAACGGCTTACTCCGAGGCAGGCCATGGTCGAGGCCGGTACGAGTTCACAGAAGTTGTGCCAGAGCCCGACTTCGGGAGTCACTTCGTGACGCTGCTGCATGATCAATGTCAATGAGTTTGGGGAGTCACCGCATTCGTTGTCGGGCCTGTCCGGAACGCAGTCCGCCATTCGCGGTGATCGTATGGAGAAGTGCCGGACCCGTCCGACGAGCCTGGCTTGGGGCTTCGCACAGAGTGAGAATGGCAGCCAGTTGTGGCGGCCTGTCCGAGCAGCGTACCGGCCGCCGAATCCCACTGGCCGACCGTCGATCGAGGAGTCCAGATGCGTCTGCGCAAGCGTGCGATCGCCGCCGTGTTCGTGACCACCGCAGCCTTCACCGCCATCGCCCCCCAGGCCATGGCCGCCCCCATGCCCTGGGAGGTCACGTACATCAGCTATGCGCGTGAGTGTGCGACTCTCAATCTCACGTCGAAACGACGTCACTACTCGGGCTCTGGCACAACTTCTGTGAACTCGTACCGGCCTCGACCATGGCCTGCCTCGGAGTAAGCCGTTAACCTGCCGGTTCTTCAGGACGGCCGGCCTCCGTCGCCGAGCGACGGGTCGCCTTCACGGAAGTTGAGCCAGAACCCGTTCTCGTGAACAAAGCCAAACGGGGCGCCCACCATCCCCTCCAACATCGGGCGCGCACCACGACCGCCTCCCTGCCCCGTCGCGGGAGCTCCGGACCGGCCCACCGACGTCGCGGGGGCCAGGGCGCACCGAGTGTTGCACCTGGGGTTGCACCGGGAGCTGCACAGGCTGTTGCGCCACTGCAAGTGGGACGCTCGCGTCTTCGCAGGTCAAACCAGGTTTTGCGTCCGGTGAGTGCTCAGACTTCCCCTCTTCTACCTGGCTGCCTTGCTATGGGGGTGGGGTGGTGGCTGGTGGGCGGGCGTGGTCTCGGGGAAGCGAGAGCGCTGCGCTGGCCTTCTTCTCCAGCCCGTCGCGCTGCTCCGGGCCGGGCTCCGGGGCGGCACCGCCGGACTTCAAGCCCTGGGGTGGGTCAGGCAGATGCCTGCCCGGGGGTTGCTCCTTCGCCGTCTGTGGTGCGGAGCGGTCCCCGGGGCTTATGGGCAGGTGTGTCAGAGGGTGAGGAGGACCTTTGTGGCGCGGCGTTCGTCCATGGCTTTGTAGCCCTCGAGGGCCTGGTCGAGGGGCAGGGTGAGGTCGAAGACCTTGCCGGGGTCGATCTTGCGGTTCCAGATGAGCTGGATCAGGTCGGGCAGGAACCGGCGTACGGGGGCGGGGCCGCCGAGGGTGTGGATGCCGGCGAAGAACAGCTGGATGCCGGGGATCTTCACGTCGTAGTTCACGCCGACGTAGCCGAGGTGTCCGCCGCCGCGGGTGGCGCCGACGGCCTGCATGAACGACTCCTGCGTGCCGACCGCCTCGACGACCGAGTGCGCGCCGAGCCCGTTCGTGAGTTCCTTGATCTTCGCGACACCTTCGTCGCCGCGTTCCTCGACGATGTCGGTGGCGCCGTAGTAGCGGGCCAGCTTCTGCCGTTCCGGGTGGCGGGACATCGCGATGATCCGCTCCGCGCCCAGCTCCTTCGCGGCGAGGATCGCCATCAGGCCGACCGCGCCGTCACCGACCACCGCGACCGTCTTACCGGGCCCTGCCTGCGCGGCGTCGGCGGCGAACCAGCCGGTGCCGAGCACGTCGGAGGCGGCGAGCAGGGCGGGGATCAGCTCGGGTCCGGGCTGTCCCGGGGTGGCGACGAGGGTGCCGTCGGCCAGCGGGATGCGGGCTTTCTCCGCCTGGGTGCCGACCGTCGTGGCGAACACGGCGTGCACGCATTTGGACTGGAAGCCGTCCTGGCAGATCTCGCAGGTGTTGTCGGACATCACGAAGGACCCGACGACGAAGTCGCCGACCTTGACGTTCTTCACGTCGTCGCCGACCTCTTCGACGACGCCCACGTACTCGTGCCCCATGACCTGGTGGTCGGCGGGCTCGATGCCGCGATACGGCCACAGGTCGGAGCCGCAGATGCAGGTCGCGGTCAGTTTCACGATCGCGTCGGTCGGCTCGATGATCTTCGGGTCCTCGCGCTCCTCGACCCGGACGTCGCCGGCCTTGTGCATCACTACTCCACGCATGGGTGGATCTCCTTGTCGTGCGTTGGCGCTGTCTGCGCCGGTTGGAATCCGGGAAGGCACGGGACCGCCCGCGACTTGCCCGCCGCCGTCTCTGCTGGTGCCGAGCCCACCGGTGTTGCTGAACGTGGCAGGGATGGCGGAGTTGCCGAACCCAGGGTCAGGAGGGCTGTCCGTACTGCTCGTCGGTGACGGGCTCGAGCCAGGTGGTGCCGTCACCGGTGCCGTCGCCGACGACCATGGCGATGTGGGCCATGAAGGTGGTGCCGGTGGCGCCGTGCCAGTGCTCCTGGCCTGCCGGGCAGGTGATGGTCTGCCCGGCAGTGACGCGGACGATGGTGCCGTCGCGGGTGCCGACCAGGCCGACGCCGTCGGTGAGGTGGAGGGTCTGGCCCAGGGCGTGGGAGTGCCAGTTGGTGCGGGCGCCGGGCGTGAAGCGCACCAGCCCGACGGCCAGGCGGCCCGGCTCGGTGGGTGCCTGGTGCATGTTGAGGTAGACGTCGCCGGTGAAGCGATCGGCCGGGCCTTTGATGGTGGGCGTTTCGGTGATGTGGTCCATGGATGCTCTGTTTCGTGTTCGGGGGCTGTGGAGGGCTGGAGGCGCCGGTGTGGGCGAGACCGCCCCACTCCCGGCGGGTGTTGCGGGCGCGCTGCGGCGCGGCTTCGGCGCGGCTTCGGCGCGGGAGTGGGGGGAGGTTCGTGGTCGGTCAGTTGCCGGATTCGGCGGCGATTTCCTTCAGGACGGTGGCGGCGCTCATGGCGTTCGGCCAGCCGGCGTAGAAGGCCAGGTGCGTGATCATTTCCGACAGCTCGTCCTTGGTGAGGCCGTTGTCCAGTGCGGTCCGCAGGTGGAAGCGGAGCTGGTCGGTGCGGTACAGCGCAGTCAGAGCGGTCACGGTGACCAGGCTGCGGTCGCGCTTGGACAGCCCCGGGCGCTCCCAGACGTCAGCGAACAGGACGTCGTCGGTCAGGTCGGCCAGCTTCGGCGTGATGTCGCCGACGAGCTGCTGCGAGGGGGTCTGCTTGGCGGCCATGGGGGGCTCCTGTGGTGCGGGGGTTGGTGTGGTTGGGGCCTTGTGGGCTGCCCTGTCGCGGGCTGTCCGGTTGGCCTCGGTTTCCACCGTCACACGGCAGCAATGATGCGAAAAGGGGAGGAAAACATCCTGGGAACGGTCCTTCCTGGGAAGGATCTCTCCCCCTCACCAGGCCGCGTTCACGGTGCAGACTGGCTGTATGACCAGCAACGCCCCACTCAAGGAGCTGGGCGAGTTCCTCAAGGCCCGCCGCGGCGAGCTCAGCCCCCGCACCGTCGGCCTGCCCGACACCGGCCCACGCCGTGTCCCGGGGCTGCGCCGAGAGGAAGTCGCCCAGCTGGCTGCCATCAGCACCGACTACTACACCCGCATCGAACAGGGCCGCATCCCGCCCTCCGGGCCCGTCCTGCAGGCCCTCGTAGGCGTCCTGCACCTCGGCGACGACCAGCGGGACTACGTCTTCGAACTCGCGGCCAAGGACACCGCCCCCGTCAGGCGCGGCGTCCAGAAGATCCAGCCCGCGCTGCGGCGGCTGCTCGACGACCTCACCACCACACCCGCCATCGTCCTCGGCCGGCGCATGGACATCCTCGCCTGGAACACGCTCGCCGCCGCCCTGGTCACCGATTTCTCGGCGCTCCCCGACAAGCACCGCAACTACGTGCGGATCATGTTCACCGACCCCGCCCTGCGCACCCTGTACGACGACTGGAACACCGTCGCGCGCACCACCGTCGGCATGCTGCGCAAGGAAGCCGCCGCCTACTCCCAGGACGCGCGCCTGGCTGCCTTGGTCGGCGAGCTGTCCGTACGCGACGACGACTTCCGCACCTGGTGGGGCGGCCACCAGGTCACCGCCGGAGCGGTGGGAACCAAGACCCTCCACCACCCTGTCGCCGGCGACCTCACCCTCGACTGGGACACCCTCACCGCCGGCACCGACCCCGACCAGCGCCTCATCGTGTGGACCGCCGAAATCGGCTCGCCAAGCCACGACGGCCTGCGCCTGCTCTCCTCCTGGGCCGCCAGCACCCACCTCGGCGCCTCGGCGACCTGACTTGCCGTGTTCGCGGCCCATGCCATCCTCAGGACCCGGCTACTGCTGTTCCTGCCGTCCCGACCCTGGCGCCGGGTAGCCATTTGAGGGCAGTCCGGCCCGAGAACGCGCGCCGATTTCGTGGCAGGATTGCTGAACGCCAACGCCAAGACGATCCGACTTGCTCTCAGCTGCGTCACACGAGCGAGTGGCGCTTCCAATTACAGCGGAGAGGCGGAAACGCTCGCTGAGCCCCCTGCTGCCCTCAACTGCTCCAGGGCTACACCGGGGCTCGCTGCGCCGACCCCTGTCGCGTCGCGGGGCTGCGGGCCGGCGCGACCTGGCGGCAGTTGCTACACCCCAGCTGCGGGGCCGGCCGCGCCTGTGGTCTGGGGGCGTAGCGCCCGGGCCGGTCACAGCAGGCCGGGCGGGCTCCCAAAGTCGCGCCCCACGCCGGGGCGTCGTACACCGGATACATGGGTGAGGAACAGACGTGGCGTCCGGGCGAGGTTGTGCCGGAGAGCGGGATCTACGAGTGCGACTTCGGTCCAGTCCGCCGCTGGAGCATATACGTGCATATACATGACGGGGCACCGCTTCCCCTCCTTCCCGGAGGGCTGTGCCGGGAGCTGGTGGAGGCTTCAGAGAGACACGTACCCCGACTCCTGAACCCAAGCGCCTGACCACCCCGGGAGGGAGCTCAGTGTGGTCCTGAGGCCGCCTGTGGAGCCGATGCTTGCGCAGGCCCGTGAGACGCTCCCGCCCCTTGGTACCGGCCCCGGTGGGGTGGCGGTGCAGCCCAGGTTCGACGGGTTCCGGGCGCTGCTCTTCACCCCGCTCCGCGCGGGTGATCCGGTGCTGTTGCAGACGCGGCGCGGGGCGCTGGTCCAGGACCGCTTCCCCGACCTTGCGGCCGCCGCGCGCAGTCTCCCGGCCGGTCTCGTCCTCGATGGCGAGCTTGCCGTCCTGGACCACCACGGGCAGCTCAGCTTTACCGCCTTGCAGCGCCGCGCGACCGCCGGCCGCAATGCTCGAGTCCTGGCGGCCGAGATGCCCGCCCATTTCATCGCGTTCGACGTCTTGCAGAGCGACGGCCAGGAGCTGCTGGGGGAGCCGTTCGCGCGCCGCCGCGAGGTCCTGGAGGCGCTGTTCGCCGACCACCGGCTCGGGCCGCCGTGGACGCTGTGCCCGTCGACCACGGACCCCGCGGTCGCGGAGGAATGGCTGTACGAGTGGACCGATGTCCCCGGCGTCGAAGGTGTGGTGGTCAAGAGCCTGACGGGCCGCACCGGCCAGGCGTGCGCGGCTGGACCAAGGTCCGCCGCAGGAACACCGCCGAAGCACTCATCGGCGGCGTCACCAGCTCGCTGCGCCGCCCCCAGGTCTTGCTGCTGGGCCGCTATGACACCACCTGCCGCCTACGGCTGGTGGGGAAGACCGTCCCGCTGAAGCCCGGCCCGGCCCAAGACGTCGCCGAGCAGCTCACCGCGGCCGGCCCGGACCACCCGTGGACCGGCGTCCGGTTCACCGCGTCCTGGAACAGCCGCACCCCACTGGAACCGGCCCTGGTGGCGCCTCTGCTGGTTGCGGAGTTCAGCGCGGACGTGTCACAGGACCACGGCGTATGGCGCCACCCGCTGCGCTACGAACGGCTCCGCCTGGACACCACCGAAGCCGATGTCCTGCCGTTCGGCGAGATGCAGTAGCTGCACAGAACCGAGCGCCCCCGGCTGATCACCTGTGGCGTCTGCCGCCGGACACGGAGCGAACTCTGGTCCCTGCTGGAGGAAGGCGACTACCTCTCTGGCAGGAGAGTGAAAATCTGTACTGGGCGGAGTAGACATTGGGTGGTGGTGTGGTTATGGTTTCTCTCGTAGCCAGAAGGACAGCAGGGTCGGGCAGAGACGAACTGCCTGGCAGCAGTACACGCAGTACAGGTAGTTGCAGTTCGCAGAACGGTGCGGTGGCGGAGTCTCGAAGCCAGGGTTTGTGCAGGACGGCGACGGGACTGGCGACCGGACCGGGCGGCCCGCAGTGATCAGGGGCCGCCATGAGCAGGACCGCGG
The DNA here is from genome assembly GCF_045039765.1 of Streptomyces sp. NBC_01166. NCBI lineage: Bacteria > Bacillati > Actinomycetota > Actinomycetes > Kitasatosporales > Streptomycetaceae > Streptomyces > Streptomyces sp. NBC_01166. Next base: position 59,030 of record NZ_CP108613.1, on the reverse strand, counting down.
TTAACGCAGTAGCAGTGCAGTACGTGAGTGGTACCTCGGTGAAGGCGTCGGCTGCGGGCGCGCGCATCGGGAGGTTCGGCAGTGGGGTTCTAAGCCAGAGCGGATCGCAGGACGGGCGACGGGGCTGGCTGCCGGAGAGCGTGGCGCTGTCTCAGGCCACCGAGTAGTACGCATCACAGTTCGCAGGACGGTGCGGTGGCGGAGTTTCGAAGCCAGGGTTTGTGCAGGACGGCGACGGGACTGGCGACCGGACCGGGCGGCCCGCAGTGATCAGGGGCCGCCGTAGTAGTTCCGCACGGGCAGTCCTCATTAGTGCGGTGGCAGTACCAGCAGTAGTAGTTGGATCCCAGAGGGATGAACGGAGGAACCAGGCGCCATCAGGATCGCCCGGACGCCACGCGAGTCCGGGTACCGCAGGACATCGATAGTGAGGTGGTCTCCGGTCAAGCAACCGCGATCCCCGCACCCCCGACCACAGCAATCAGGTCGGGCTCGCGGAAACAGAAAGCCGGCGCAGGACCAGGTCCGGCAGATGGTGTAGCAGTTCCTTCGGGGCCCCGGTGCCATCGCACCGGGGCCCCTCCACGCGTTCCACAGGAAGGTGCCAATGGCAGCAGACGCCCCGCACACCCGTCTCGACGACGACGACTACCCCGCCTACACCATGGGCCGGGCCGCCGACATGCTCAACACCACCCAAGGCTTCCTCCGCGCCATCGGCGAAGCCCGCCTCATCACCCCCCTGCGCTCCCCAGGCGGCCACCGCCGCTACTCCCGCTACCAACTGCGCATCGCCGCCCGCGCCCGGGAACTCGTCGACCAGGGCACCCCCGTCGAGGCGGCCTGCCGCATCATCATTCTCAAGGACCAACTCGAAGATGCCCGGCGCGTCAATGCCGACTACCGGCGCACCACCAGTTCGCAGAACCCCGCGGTCGCGGTCTGAACGGAGTTGGACACGCAACTCCCGCTGAGTTCTTCCCTCGAAAGAATCCTGGCGGGAGCGCGCCGCCGAGACGGCGGTCGCGTCCCGGCGAGAGCGAATCGTTCCTGCGGTGAATGTCGACGCCCGTGTGGGTGAGAGTTAAGACCGTGTCCTACATAGTCAGTCTGAGGAACCGTTCGAAGCAGCAGAGAGCGGCTCCGTCCGAGAAAGGCCAGGTAGTTGCCTGGTTTCCGTTCGTAGCGGTGGTTGAGTCGGTGGTAGCCGGTCACCCAGGACATGGTGCGTGACCCACCTGCGACGGCCGAGCCGCTCGCTGGAGTCGAGCGGAACGGTGACACCGGAATCATTATGAACTCCGAGACCGCCGGCGTCGATCTAGTTCCGCATCGTCAGCAACACGGTGACATCCAACCTGATGGGCGTTTCCACCTCGTCGAACCCCAGCAACGGCAGCGTCTGGCACAACACGGTTTTGGGAAACGGGACCAACCATCAACTCGTCTTCGACGTCCGTCCGATGACCCCGCGCCGGGAAGCCCGGCGCGATCCTGTTCCCAGAGGAGGCTTGCCCTATAGCCGGGGTCCCCACCGACAGGTCCAAGAACATCACGTGCAGCGCGGAGCGAGTCCACGTCCCCAACCACCGACGCCCTGGCCCCGCTGCGCCCCGAGAGCTGAACCCGGTTCTATCGCGCCGCGTCGGTGAGGGTGGCGAGGCCCGCGCAGACGAGCCGCACGCTGTGGAGGAACGTGTCGTCCTCGGTGAAGGCGGAGGCGGCGGCCAGGGTGAGGGGGAAGCGCGCGTGCATCGTGGCGGCTTCCTCAGCGCTGATGTCCATGGTGGGTGACTGGCTCTGTTCCTGGAGCACGAAGCCGGTGGTGTGGCTGAGGAGGGTGTCGGCGCCGATGGCGGCGTGGTCGGCGGGGATGCCGGCCTCGTGCAGGGTTTCCAGGAGCCGTTCCATCAGGGACAGGGCGCCGGTGCTGAGCACCTTGGGGCTGTCGGCCAGCATGACCGCACCGCCGGGGTGCCGGCGGATGCTCTCGCGGAGGGCGGTGAGCTGGGCCTGTACCCGGTCCTGCCAGTCGGCACCCGGGGCCAGAGCGTACAGCGCTGCGGTGCCGGCGTCGTAGGCCCGGCAGGCGACGCGGTCCGCCATCAGCTGGACCAGGGCGCCCTTGTTCGGCACGTGGTAATAGAGGCTGCCAGCCTGGGCGTCCAGGCGCTGGGCAACCTTGCGCATGGACAGGCCGTGGTACCCGGACTCGGCGAACTCGGCCATGCCCGCGTCGATGATCCGCTCTCGTGTCAGCTTCATGGGAGCACTCTAACCCCCTTTTCTAACAGTGTTTGAATTCTGCTGCGGGCCGGGTTACTCTCATCCCCGAAGCACACGACCGGGGATCGAAGGGGGTGGTGGCGATGGACGCACTGGTCTTCAACGTGACCACGGCGGCACTGATGGTTTTGATGTTCAAGGGCGGACTGGCCCTGCTCGGTGAGGGCACGCTGCGCGGTCGGCGCATCCCCTGGACCGCGGTGGCATTGACCGGCCTCGCACTCGCCGGGGTGGTGCTCCAGGTGTGCTGGTCCGGGGCGATGGACGCCCTGGACGCGGACCCGGCCCGCTCGGGCTGGTGGCGGGTGCTGACCTCGGTGTTCATGCAGAACGGCGGCCTGTTCGGCGGGGCCTGGAACATCGCCACGCTTGCCGTCATCGCCGCCCTGGCCGACCGGTTCTGGGGTGCCCCGATTACTCTGGGCCTGTTCCTCGCCGGGATCCTCCTGCCGGAGCACATCGACACCCTCTTCGGCGCGGGCGGCCACCACAGCACCGACCCCCGCAACTTCGCGGGCAGTTCGGGCGCCACCTACCTCCTCGGTGCCACCCTTGCCGCGGCCCTCCTCCTCCGCGTCCTGCGCGAACTGCACACTGCGGGCACGGGCCTGGAAAAGGTGCAGCGCACGGAGGCCCTCCTTGCGGCCGGTGTACCCGTACTCGGCCTGGTGATGTGGTTCGCCCAGGCCAACGGCCACGGCCTGGTGTCCGTTTACGGATACGTCCTGGGCTCCGCGGTCTGCCTTCTGGCCCGCCCAGCCGCATTCCGCACCCGCCCGGCCGCCCAGGAAACCACCCAGTCGGCCTGACCCCGCGATTGCCGGATCCCCAGACGGAGCGGGCGTTCGCGCTGCAGGCGAGAACCGGTGGAACGGGCAGCTCCGCGAGCGGACCGACCTCGAGGCATGACATTTGTCCTGGGCAAGACGGGATCCGAGGCCCTACAGGGCTGCTGTGGCGGCGCGTAGGCTCGGCGGCATGTCGAAATCACAAGACACCGGACGAGACGATGCCTGGGAAGGGGTCGTCTCCCATAGGTCCCGGGGCATGCTCGACGGCTCGAACATGTACCACTTCCTCGAGGTCCGCCTAGTGGACGGTGCATCCGTCAAGGTCCGGGTCGGCCGACGCTTCTGGAAAACGATCGCGGTAGGCGACCGGATCGCCAAGCGGCCGAACGCGGACCCTTACAAGGCGTAGAGCCCCGAGCCGACGGCGGCTCAGCTGCCTTGGCCAGCGCGCATTTGCCCTTCCATCAGGAGCACCTCAATGCTGCCCTGCCAAGAACCCCAGCACCTCCCCAACATGTCGACACCGCCCCTCCGCGGAACAGGGCGCCTCCCAAACAGCCGAACCCCCTGGAACCGGCCCTGGTCGACCCCGTCCCCGTCGCGGAGGTCAGCGCGGGACGTGTCACAGCACCATGGAGTGTGGTGCCACCCGTTGCGCTACGAACGGCTCCGCCTGGACGCGGTCGAATCCGATGTGCCGCCGTTCGGCGAGATGCGGTGAACTCCGGGGAGTTCCGGTTTGCCTCTGTGCCGACGACCGGAAGGGTTGGGCCGGGCCTGATGTCCCGCCGGCTGGCCGCCACCCGCGCCCGCGCCGAACAGGTGGCGGCGGCCGCGGACGCCGGTTGACGAAGCCGTGGGGCGGGTCGCGGTGTTCTCGCGGCCGCCCTCGCTGGCCTACATGTATGAGCCGAAACCGCCTAGCGGCGGGTGAGGTGAGTGAGGGTGACTCCGTTAGGGAAGGCGGTGCGCTCGGCAACGTCGAAGACGGTGGGGTCGAAGGAACCGTCGACTACCGCGATTCCGGTTCCGGCGACGACCGGATACGTCTTGATCAGCAGCTCGTCGATCTCGGGCAGTAGGGTGCCCGCGAGCTGGCCGCCTCCGCAGAGCCAGATGTCCAGGCTGGCGCCCGCTTCGTTCTTGAGTTCGCGGGCGAGGGCGAGCGGGTCGCCCGGCACGATGGTGACTGCTGGGTCGGTGCCCGGCTTGAGCGTGCTGGACACGACGTACTGGCGCAGGTGCGCGTAGGGACTGGTGATCCCGTTGTCGAGGGCTGGGCGGTAGGTGCCTTGGCCCATGACCACGGTGTCGAACCGCCGGTTGGGTGCGTCGGCGACGCCGACGGCCGCACGGTAAGCGGTCGGGATGGTCTCCGGGTACAGCGCGTTTACCCAGGTCGAGTAGGCGGCGGCCTGCTGCTCGTCGCCCTGCGGAAAGAAGTCAAACTCACCACTGGGACCGGCGATGCGGCCGTCGAGCGAGATGCCGATGTAGTACACGAGCTTTCGCATAACGTTCCCCATGCGTAGTACTCTACTTGTAGTGGCTGAAACGTAGTACTACATATGGAGTGGTGTCAATGGTGAGACGGAACGACCAGCGGCGCGCGGCCCTCGTGGACGCGGCGATCGAGGTGCTGGCCCGAGAAGGCGCACGCGGCCTGACTTTCCGGGCCGTGGATGCCGAGGCCGCCGTTCCCGCCGGCACGGCCTCCAACTACTTCACCAGCCGCGACGACCTGTTCACTCAGGCCGGCGCGCGGGTTTACGAGCGACTTCAGCCCGACGAGGCCACGATCGCCCGCCACCAGGCGGCAAACCGCGACCGGGAGGCCTACGCAGAACTGATGCGCGAGCTCGTCGGCCGCATCGCCTCCTTCCGCACCGGATACCTCGCGCTGCTGGAACTCCGTCTTGAGGCAACCCGCCGCCCCGAACTACGCAAGGTCCTCACTGAGCGAGTCCGAGCCGATGTTGACGCCAACGTCGCCTATCACGAGGCTTCCGGCCTTCCTGGCGACGCCACGGCGGTCAAGCTGCTCATGCTGACGCTGAACTGGCTAATCGTTGAACAGCTCACCCTGCCGGACGTCTTCACGGAGGCGGAGCGTGAACAACTGGTGACGGCCGCAGTGGAGCGCATCGTGGCTGCGGAATAGACGTCCGACCCCGGGCTGGCTCGGCTGGACCGGGCCGACGTCGGCATGTACCTCACTCCTGGATTCGAAAGAAGCGGCCTAGGTGAGGTCAAATCTCACCAACAGAACGTGGCTGTGAACCGCTCACGTGCAGTTGGAAAAGACCTCGGCACCGCTCTACGGGGCGACACGGCTGACGTGTAGTCACGAGCCTCACGCAATCCGAGGTCCACTTCCTCCCTGCGTCCAGCCTTCGAGAGGAGGCCATATGCCTGAAGCTGTCATGCCCACGTGCACACGCCCCGACGGTCACCTGCCGCCGACCGCGGTCGCCGCCGTCGGCCTATGCAAGCAGTACGGGGAAGAGGCCGTCTTCGACGGTCTCGATCTGCGTATCCCGGCCGGGGCTGTGTTCGCCCTGCTCGGCCCGAACGGCGAGGGGAGACCGCCGCGGTGGAGATCCCGTCCAGGCTCATCACCGCTGACGCAGGCGACCCGCACGTCGGCGGCCACGATTTGGCCGCCGACGTGCGGGCTGTGCGGGCCGCGACCGGTGTCACGGCATAGCGGTGATCTAACTATTCGGTGTTGCTAAGTACTGGAGTCGGCATTACTGTGTACCGGTACTCAACATCGCTAAGTAGCGGGAAGGTGTTCCATGGCCAAGCTGCTGACGGAGATGCTCAAGGGCACCTTGGAGGGCATCATCCTGACGTCCCTGTCCGGGCGGCCCGCCTACGGCTACGAGATCACGGCGCGGCTGCGGGAGCAGGGTTTCTCCGACATCGCGGAGGGGACCATCTACGCGTTGCTCCTGCGGATGGAGAAGCGTGGTCTGGTCGACGTGGAGAAGGTCCCTTCCGGGAAGGGGCCGCCGCGCAAGGTGCACTCCCTGAACGCTCAGGGACACGAGTACCTCGAAGAGTTCTGGGGGACGTGGAGCTTCCTCACCGAACGACTGGAACAGCTCCGCGAAGGGGGCAAGTAACGATGTCCGACGCCGAGAAGACCGGGTTCATCGCGAGGATGATCGGACCCAAGAAGCGCTGGAAGGCATACCAGGCACGCGTCAAGGAGCTTCCCGGCAACTACCGCACCGCTGTCGAGGCGATCGAGCGGCACCTGATGCACTTCGTGCCGAACGACGGCGACAGCACTGCGGCCATGTTCGAAGATCTCGCCGACCTCTTCGAACAGGCCGCAGCGGACGGAACACCGATCCGCGAGATCGTCGGGAAAGACCCGGGGGCGTTCGTCGACGCGTTCGCCCAGAACTACACGGAGGGCGGCTACGTCCCCGCCCGCGCCCGCAAGCAGCTGACCGACGACATCGAGCGCGCAGCCGGCAACGAGACCGGAAGCCAGGACACGACGGTCTGATCACAACTCAGTGCCTCCCCCGGGGGCCGAGCACCACGTTCATCACCTGTCTGCACCGCGCGGCCGCGGGGCCATGCCCGGCCGCCTGCCGCCGCATGCCCGCAGCACCGACCACTTGCGTCCAAGGAGATTCATGATGGGAAACGGGAACAACGGCTTCTCCGAAGCAGGGCTGCGCCGACTGCGCGAGGTACTGCAGCGGCATGTGGAGTCCAAGAAGATTCCAGGACTCGTCGCCCTGGTCAGCCGGGGTGAGGACACCCATGTCGAAACGATCGGGACGATGCTGCACGACGGCGGCGAACCGATGCGGCGCGACACCATCTTCCGTATGGCCTCGACGACCAAGCCGGTCGCGGTCTCAGCGACCATGGTCCTGGTGGACGAGTGCCGGGTACGGCTTGACGACCCGATAGATCAGTGGCTGCCGGAACTGGCCGACCGGCAGGTGCTCAAGCGGCCCGACGGCCCGCTGGAGGACACCGTCCCGGCGCTGCGTCCGATCACTGTGCGGGACCTGCTCACCTCCACCTGTGGGCTCGGGCTGGACATGACTGCGATGAACGCGCCGCTCATGGGCGCGTACTTCGGGCAGAAGGTCTACGGCGAGAACGGATGGCTGCTGCCGCAGGTGGAGCCGGACGAGTGGATGCGCCGCCTGGGCACGCTTCCGCTGATGTACCAGCCCGGCCAGCGGTGGCTGTACAACGTCAGCGACGACCTGCTCGGCGTCCTGGTGGCCAGGGTCACCGGCCGGCCGTTCGAGGCGTTCCTGCGCGAGCGCATCTTCGAACCGCTCGGGATGACGGACACCGGGTTCCACGTGCCCGCAGACAAAATCCACCGGCTGCCGCCCCTGTACGCCCCCGATCCGCAGACCGGACGATTCACCGTGGAGGACCCCGCCGAAGCGGGGCACCACAGCAAGCCTCCGGCATTTCCCTCCAGTGGCGGTGGACTCGACTCGACCGCCGACGACTACCACGCCTACTTCCGAATGCTGCTCAACCACGGGATGCACGGCACCGAGCGGATCCTGTCCCGGCCTGCCGTCGAGCTGATGACCACCAACCGCCTCACCCCCGAGCAGCTGGCCGCCCGGGAAACCTGGGCCCGCAACGTCGTCCACCTGTCACACGGCCAGGGACAGCACGGCGGCTGGGGCTTCGGGATGGCGGTACGCACCTACCGAGGTGACTACGCACCCGTCGGCCAGTTCGGCTGGGACGGCGGAGCCGGCACCACAACCTACGCCGACCCGCACAACCAGCTCGTCGGCATCCTGCTCACCCAGACCGGAATGTCCACCCCGGACTCGGCACGGGCCATCCATGACTTCTGGACCACCCTCTACCAGGCACTCGACGACTGACCTGCCTACCCGGTCGAGGACCGTCCGTCGGCGGGAGCGTGTTATCTGCGATGCACACACGGCCGCCGCAACCAGCGCAGGCATGCGGCGGCGCCGCCCCGGGGTGACAGAGATCAGTCGGAGTGTCGGAGGCGGCCGGGGCCGGGGCTGATGTAGGAGTTCAGCGAGTTGTGGGGCAAGGCTGGAGGGGCGTCAGCCAGCTCTTGTCTCCCAACATGCCTCTCAGCCGACATGGACGAGGGGACGGCGGTTTCGGTCCGCCTCTGCCTCGCGAGGCACCTCCCGCGTGACCGGGGCGACTTCGCTCTGGCCCAGGAGGAAGAGGCGCCCCGCACGCTGACGACGAGACCGCAGGCGCGCAGGGGAAGTGACGCTTCGGTGACAGGCCGGGGCGGCGGTCACCACGCACCGCGACCGAGGCCGGGGGAGTTCGGAGTCGATCCACCAGGCACACACCGCCCTTACTGACCTGGCGGCCGACTGCTCATTCGAGATCCGGGACCTGTCTGTAACTCCATACCGGCGCCGGGACTCTCGAGCAGGGCGTGGCCGTGTCAGAACCGGGCAAGAGCGATCCGGCCCGTCATCATGATCCATGGACCACAACGGCGCCGATTGGCAGCCCACCGACATCCGTGGCGTGGAGGTCCGCAGCGATGGGACGGCATTCGTCGCTATACGACTGCATGGCTGGGAAGCGCTCCTGCCGCTCTCTCTCTTCCAGGGCGTCGTCCCGCCCGCGGCGCCGGCGTCCTCGCGCCACCACGAGGCAGTCGCTGGCATCGGCACGCACGTGTTGCGGTGGCCAGTCCCGTAGGGCACCGCCCATTGAGGGGATTGGCGGCCCCGGGCAGGCGCGTCGAAGTGCTTGAGGGAGATGAGCCCGCATGGTGTTCGAAGCTGAGGACCGTTGCGGCAGTCCGCCGTGCGGCCGCCTGCCGCAACCGTCCGCAGTTGCCCAGCAAACCGGTCCGAAGCAGCCTCGGTACCGGCCAGAAGCTAGTGATCCGCCGCGTCCGTGCGTAGCAACGTACGGAGATCAACGATCGGTTTGCCGCCTGGCAGCCTGCGGAGTGTGTACCCGCGGCCTGTCCGGCCTTACGCCGATCAGCTCCTCCGCGTTGGCCGGTCGTTCGACCTTCCTGTGTGCTGGGTTCAGCGGCGCCGACATCACGGGCCGCATGCTGTCCGAAGGACAGTCGACGCTCGAGGAGACCCTTATGAAACGGCACGTCAGGACCGCCGGCACGCTGGTCGCAGCCCTGCTGGTCGCCGGCGCGGCGGCGGGGTGCTCGGACGACGAGGGCGAAGGCGGAGCCAGCGGCACGGAGACCCGCAGCGCCGCCGAGGCACCGGACACCAACGTCGTACCGGCAGCGACCTCGTCGAGCACTCCTGCGGTCGACGTCAATGACGGGACCTTCGGCAAGATGCTGGTCGACGAGAAGGGGCGGACGCTCTATCTCTTCGAGAAGGACACGAAGGACAAGTCGAAGTGCAATGACGACTGTGCCACGGCTTGGCCGCCTTTCACCGTCAAGTCGACCCCCACCGCGGGCAAGGGGCTGAAGAAGGATCTGCTCAAAACCACCAAGCGGGACGACGGCTCCGAGCAGGTGACGTACGACGGGCACCCGCTGTACCGGTTCGCCGACGATCAGAAGGCCGGGGACGCCAACGGGCAAGGCGTCGACGCTTTCGGTGCCAAGTGGTTCGTCGTGGATCCCGACGGCAAGAAGATCACCACTACGCCCAAGACCAACGGCGGATACTGACCTTCGGCCGGACCGGCCCCAGCGCTCGGAGGAGATCGCGGAGGGCTCGGACGCGATCGCGGTCCTGGGGCGGCTTCGGGCTGTGCTGTCTGAATTGGGAGTCGCGGACCACGCGACCTTGGATGTCAGCGAGTGATCAGGCTGCCATCCGCGCTCGTCCGCCCCAGCGGACGCCCTTCTCGCTGCGGACTCGGGCGCGTTCGCGGCGTTCGGCCGCCAGGACATCATCTTGGTGGCGGCGTTGGCGTTGCGCCAGCGCAGGTAGGCGTGCAGGGGGCCCGGGCCTTGGGCCACAAGGGGTTCGCGGAACTGGGGGTCGATCGGGTCACCGCAAACACCATGGCCGTCAGCACCCGCTCGCGTCGCGTCATGGAGAAAACGGGCCTGTCTTTCGTCCGAAGCTTCACCGGGGGTTGGCCGGAGGCGATCGAGGGATCCGAGCACGTGAAGTCGAGTATCAATACACCCGGACCGAATGGGAGCAGCGCCGATAGGCATCAACGGCTCAATGCGGCCGCCGTACTGGCGCACCTGCTCCCCGCTTCAGGACCTCGGAAGGCGGTTTAGCGTCCAGGGCGGTGACGCCGTGCATCGCAGAGGCGGGGTGCATTGCGTGGGGTGCCGTTGCCGTCGGTGCTGGTCTCCACTGCCGCCGTGGTTGGCCTCATCTTCGCCCTGAAGGAAGGCTCCGAGCGCGGTCTGGACCGACCCCGCTACTCGGATCAGCCTCGGTGCCGGCCTCCTCGCAGGCATCGGCTTCGTCACCTGGGAACTTCACCGGCTCGACGCCTCTCTGCTGGACATACGGCTGTTCCGTGAGCGCGGCCAGGCCGGAGGGCCGATCGCACTGTTGGTCGTCCTCGGCGTGCAGGCAGGTATCGCCGTGGACCCCCTTCTTCCACTTGTGCCGAGGTCTACACGGGCGCCTTCTTTGCGATCGAGGAAGCAGCTACGCCCAATCACACGGAGACACCGGCAGCGCCCCGTCTTGCTGGGTGCGGGGACGGCTGCGTGTCTTGGTTCGAAACCCGGGTCAGTTCGCGGTCGGCAGCGCGTGTCGCATCCGACCGTGCGGAGCTGAGCGGGCGGTCGCGGGTGCGGGCAGAACCGGAACCATCCCAGGTCCGCCAATAGCTCGTCCAGTTGCGGCGCCACAGCGATCGCGGACGCGTGAGCACTGCAAACGGGGCCGTGATTCGAGTTTTTGCCCGCGCCAACGGGACCGGGCACAGGAAGCCGGTCTACGATCACGCCGTGCCGACGGCGATCGAGATCCTCAAACGCCTGGCCATCGGGCGTGCCCGTCCGAGTGAGGAGCTGGGTGAGACGCTGCTGCCTAAGCGGCTGGCTCTGCCGATCTTCGCGTCCGACCCGCTTTCCTCCGTGGCCTACGCCACGCAGGAGATCCTGCTGGTCCTCACTCTCGGAGGGCTGGCGTACCTGCACTTCACCCCTTGGATCGGGGCTGCGGTCGTCGCGCTGATGACGGTGGTGGTGCTCTCCTATCGCCAGGTCGTCCACGCCTACCCGACCGGAGGCGGGTCTTATGCGGTCGTCTCGACCAATCTGGGCCCCTCCGCCGGTCTGGTGGTCGGGGCCTCGCTGCTGGTCGACTACGTGATGACCGTGGCGGTCTCCGTGGCCTCCGGAGTGGACAACATCATCTCGGCACTGCCTTCCCTGGCCGGCTACCGCGTTCTGATGGCGCTGGGCTTCGTCGCGCTGCTCACCGCGCTGAACCTTCGGGGCCTGCGTGAGTCCGGCCGGTTGTTCGCCGCTCCTACCTATCTCTTCATCGGCGGGGTGCTGATCATGATCGGCACTGGGCTGCTGCGCTACGTCGTGGGGGATGTCCCGGTCGCGGAGAGCTCCCAGTACGGCATCACCCCTCAGAAGAACGATCTGGATTTGGCCGGACTCGCGCTGGTCATGCTGGTGCTCCGCGCGTTCTCCAGCGGCTGCACGGCGCTGACGGGTGTGGAGGCCATCTCCAACGGGGTGCCTGCGTTCCGTAAGCCCAAGGCGCGCAACGCCGCGAACACGCTGGCTGCCATGGGCATCATCGCGGTCATCCTGTTCGTGGGTGTGACCACGCTCGCAATCGTGGCCAAGGTGCATATCGCGGACGACGCCTGCCGGCTGACCGGGCTGCCCAACTGCGCCGGTTACACTCAGCGCACCGTCATCGCACAGCTCGCTGCGGCTGTCTTCGGCGGGTCCACGAGTTTCGGTTTCTACTACATCCAGGCAGTCACGGCCCTGATCCTGATCCTTGCGGCGAACACTGCCTTCAACGGCTTTCCGTTGCTCGCCTCGATCCTCGCCCAGGACAGCTACCTCCCGCGCCAGCTGCACAACCGCGGCGACCGGCTCGTCTTCTCCAATGGCATCATCGCCCTGGCCATCGTCGCCGGGCTCCTGCTGTACGGATTCAGGGCCAACGTCACCAGTCTGATCCACCTCTACATCCTCGGCGTCTTCACCTCCTTCACCCTCTCTCAAGCCGGCATGATCCGGCACTGGAACCGTGCACTGCACACCGAAACCGACCCCGCACAGCGCCGCCGTCACCACCTGGCCCGTACGGTCAACTCCGTCGGCGTCGTCGTCACCGGACTGGTCCTGGTCATCGTGCTGGCCACCAAGTTCACCCAGGGTGCGTGGCTGGCCGTCGTCGCCGCGGCCGGGCTGTGGCTGATGATGCGGGGTATCCGCCGGCAGTACGACAGGACCTCCGCCGAGCTCGCCGTGACCGACCCGCGGCAGGACAGCACCCCTCCGACCCGAGTCCTGGCCATCGTGCTCGTCTCCACACTCAACAAGCCGACACTGCGAGCCCTTGCCTACGCCCGCGCCTTCCGGCCCGACCACCTCGAAGCGCTCACCGTCGCAGTCGACCCGGAGTCCGTGACCACCCTGCGCAGGCAGTGGAGCGAATTCGACATCCAGATGCCTCTCCAGGTGCTCCGGTCCCCCTACCGCGAGATCACCAGACCAACGGTGGAGTACGTACGCACCGTTCGCCGGGACGGCCCCCACGACGTCGTCGCCGTCTTCATCCCCGAATACGTCGTCGGCCACTGGTGGGAGAACTTCCTCCACAACCAGACCGCCCTCTGGCTCAAGAGCCGCCTGCTCTTCACGCCCGGCGTAACCGTGACCAGCGTCCCCTGGCAACTCTCCTCAGCCACCGGCGCCCGGCGGCCCATCGCCCGCGCCCCCGGCTCGGTCCGCCGCGGAGAACCACCCAACACGGCCGGCCAAACCGCACTACACACCACGTCACACCGCCCCGACTCAGACTGACCACGCGACCCTGGCGGAAGCAAGGCCCACCACGACCAGGTACCGGCCTCGGTCCGGCAGGAGGCCCTCCCCCCCACCTGGGGCAGACCCAGCGCCGCGTCCGGGAGCTGGAGATCCAGGAGGCCCAGGAGCGGCGCGTCGTGAGCGGGTGCGGGCGGAGAGGTCGTGGAAGATTCAGCCGCAGCGCTCGTCCTCCTGGAGCTCCGACCGTGGCCGCTGCCGGGCGGCGAAGATCCCCGACGAGCGGGGCTTCGCGACGAAGGGGGAGCTGGCCAGAGACATCGTGCGCCGCTGTCTGGCAGCGGGTCTACCGGCTGCCTGGGTGACCGCGGATGAGGCTTACGGGCAGGACTGGAACTTCCGTCGCCTGCTCGAACAGCTTGGCCTCAGTTACGTGGTACCAGTGCCCAAGTCCCAGCAGATCAAGTCCATGGCCGGGGTCTGACGCATCGACCAGCTCATCGCCGAAGCCCCCGCCGATGCCTGGCAGCAGCTGTCCTGCGGCGACGGGGCGAAGGGCCCACGCGTCTATCACTGGACCGCGGCGAAACTGCCCGCCAACATCATCTTCGATCCGGATCCGCCGACCCATCACCGCTGGGTGCTGGCCCGCCGCAGTCTCTCCGACCCCGGTCAGATCGCCTACTACCTCGCGCACGCGCCCGTCGGCACCGAGATCGACGAACTCGCCCGGATCGCCGGCAGCCGGTGGGCGATCCAGGAATGCTTCCAGGCCGCGAAGAACGAATGCGGCCTGGACGAGTACGAAGTCCGCCGCTACCCGGATTGGTACCGGCACATCACCCTCGCCATGCTCGCCCACGCCGTCCTGACCGCACTCGCCGCCCAGGTCACCGTCGAGGCCGTAAAAGGGGCTGCAGAAACGGATCAGCCCTCGTCCCGCTCACCGTGGCAGAGATCCGCCGGCTCCTGGACACTCTCCTGCCTCATCCCCGAGCCGACCACGATCCCGTCACCCACGCACTGAACTGGTCCGCCTGGAGAAGACGTCGCCAGGCCATCGCCCGCCACCGCCACTACCGAAAACACAGCTCAGGACACGAACCGCTGCTGGAGTACCCCCCTTGCGGGCGCACCCGAGCCGGCGGCAGCAACGGCCCCGCTATCTCCCACAGTCCGTCCGGAACGATCCATCCCCACCGTCCACTCCCCATACCCAGCACAACTACCAACTGACCATGTAGGACACGGTCTTAAGCTACAAACGGTTCCTCAAACTGACCATGTAGGACACGGCCTAAGTTCGAGGCGCGGTCAGGCGACGCCTTGGAGGGGACGTCGCCCCAGCGGATGCCCTTCTCGCTGTGGATGCGACCGCATTCGCGGCGTTCGGCGGCCAAGACATCGCCGATGGCGGGCGTTGGCGTTGCGCCCTCGCAGGCAGGCGTGAAGGGCCCGTGTTTCAGGACCGAGGCGCTGTCGGTGGTGCTGCCCAGGTTCATGGGCGCGGACCAGGCGGTGCCGTTGTAGCTGACCGCGTAGTCCTAGTCGAAAACCCGCCACCGCACCGTGCGCCGCGCCGCGCCCTTCGGTCGAGAACGAGACTGAGGCAGCACCTCACGTTGACTGCGCCGGCCCGGATCCCCTCAAGTCCCGTCGCCGAGCCACAGGTGATCACCTATAGCCTCATCCCCGTAACGTTGCCGGATGTTCATGATCGACATGCGTGCACAGAACGTGTGAGGAGCGACAAAGGTGAGACGAATACGGTTCGCGCTGGCGGCTCTGCTGTCCGCGATGGCCGCCGTGGCGGCGCTGGCCGCGCCCCCGGCGGTGGCTGCGGAGGCACCGCAGGGGTCGGCAGGGCAGCAGTGGGCACTGAAGGTCGACAACCTGTACGTGACGGTGGACGCCGGCGCCGACGGGGATATGAAGCTGAGAGCCAAAGGCACCACGGCTGCCGGTTGGGAGAAGTTCACCCTGCACACCGACTATGTATCCGGCTCTGGGTTCGGAGCCTCAGTCATTTTCCGCTCGGAAGCCACGGGCCGGTACGTAACGGCGGAGGACGATGCCAGCGGTAATCTGCTGCGCACCCGAGTTGAGAGCACGGGCTCCTGGCAGCGGTTCTCACTCGTGCCCCTGACGACCGGCGAGTACGGACTGAAGGCCCACAACGGCAAGTTCGTGGCCGCGGAGCTGGGTACTTACCCCGACCGCGGCCTGCTGCGCGCGCGGACCGACAGACCTGCTTCCGAACTCGGCGCCTGGGAACGTTTCACGCTTGAGCCGATCAGCGCGCCGCAGTCGGACCCCACTCACATGCCCGCACCCTCCACACCGGCGGTCAAGGCTCACAACGTGGTGTCGTGGAACATTTGCGCCAACAACAACACCGACTGCCCTCTCAAGTACGCCCCGCCGACGACGATGGCACCGAAGGTTGCAACCGCGCTGTTCAACGCCCTGGGCACACGGCGGCCGGACGCCATCTTCTTCCAGGAGATCTGCGAGAAGCAGGCCAAGCCCTTGGAGCTGGCACTCGAGGACAAGTGGCCGGGGCTGGACGTACGGTTCATGCCGACGTACTACAAGGTCACGGGCACGAACATCCTGGCGCAGAAGAATTGCTCAGACGGCACCGACAACGCCGACCGGGGCGCTTTCGGCATTGCTCTCGCCGTTTCCGACAGCAACACCTGGTACCAGGGCACGGTCCTGCCCTCACCTGACAAGCCTGTACCCGACAAGAAGGAGCAGCGGCCGATGCTCTGCGCGGTCGTCCCCGACGAGGGTTCCGCGTATTGTAATGCCCACTTCAGCAGCGGTCCCTACATCAACTCCGACGGCAAGCTCGTCGGCGACGACAGCGACCCGAACAATCTGTTCCGGCCCAAGCAAGCCGCAGAGATGCGCAGCCAGGTGGGCAACTACACGGCCGCTGGCTATACCACCTACTACGGCGGCGACCTCAACACCACCTCGGCCGACGTCAACTACCTTGACTCCCTCTACTCCAGCGGGCAGGAGTGTGGGCAGACGGACCCGACCAAACCGCACACGGGTGCCCCAACTGACGGAAGCAACAAGATCGACTACGTCTTCGGCCCGCGGGGGCTCAAGTACACCTGCCGGGTGACCGATCCGGCGCTCTCCGACCACCGGATCATCGAAGCAGAGACGTCCTGAACGCCGTTGTTCCGAATGCGGTTGCCCGCACTCCTGAAAGGCATCCCGTAACGGCAGAAGGTGGGGCGTCCGGCCGCATGGCCGGACGCCCCACGCGCACTGGTTTGGTGCATCGTCAAGGACTCGCGGGCAGCCCGAACTCCTGAGGAAGCGAATCCTACTCGCTAGCTGATTCCTCGACCTCTTCGCGCAGGTCATGAATCCGGAAGGTGACCGGGGAGGGATGCGCGTCGCACTCCCGGCCGTGCAGTTCTTCTGGGAGCAGTGACCAGCGATGGCCTCGTCGGGGCCGCAGTACGA
Organism: Streptomyces sp. NBC_01166; assembly: GCF_045039765.1. NCBI lineage: Bacteria > Bacillati > Actinomycetota > Actinomycetes > Kitasatosporales > Streptomycetaceae > Streptomyces > Streptomyces sp. NBC_01166. The sequence continues at coordinate 42,530 of NZ_CP108613.1, read as the reverse complement.
CGGGTCCAGGTGGAACGTGGTCCGCGTACCGGACGGTTTGAACGTGGCGAACTCCTCCCAGACACCTGCCGTCACAGCCCCGGCCAGTTCCTGGCGGAAGCCCCGCCCGTCCAGCCGCACCTCAACAGCCGTACGGACGCTGAGGACCGCAGCCACTGCAGGCGCCCACCGCTCCTTCTCGGGGAGGGAGCCGAAGAATCCAGGGAGGGGTGTTCCCCGCTCGTCAGCAGTACGGCGCTGGTCATCCTCCACGCTGAATACCAGGTCCGATCCGATCTCCACGCTGATGTGGCCATGGGTGCCGTTGCGGTGGTGCAGCGCGTCCCACACCACCTGCTGAAGAATCTCTGTCGGAAGCTCAGGACTGTCCCGGGCGACCAGAAATACGTCGCAGGACGCGCCCACACGTGCTCCTCGAAGGTGACTACCTGGATCTGATCAGCCGTGTAGCGCTCCACGGATCCGATCATGACACTCGCCACTGACAACCCGCGCCACCTACGGGAAACGCGTGATCGTCACCTAAGACCGTGTCCTACATGGTCAGTTTGAGGAACCGTTTGTAGCAGCAGAGGGTGGCTGCGAGTCCGAGAAAGGCCAGGTAGTTGCCTGGTTTCCGCTCGTAGCGGTGGTTGAGTCTGCGGTATCCGGTGAGCCAGGACATGGTGCGCTCGATGACCCACCTGCGTCGACCGAGCCGCTCGCTGGACTCGATGCCCTTGCGGGCGATACGCACCCCGATGTGCTTGCCCCAGAGCCATCGCCGCAGGTGAGGGACGTCGTACGCCTTGTCAGCGTGAAGGCGGCGGGGCTTCGATTCCGTCGCGTGGGATTCGTGTCCCATGTGGAAATGGGACAGCATCGGCTTCAGGGCCCGGCTGTCATGGGTGTTGGCCGCGGAGAGCCCGACGCGTAGGGGCAGTCCGTCCGCGTCGGACAGGACGTGCATCTTGGAACCTGGCTTGCCCCGGTCCACGGGACTCGGACCTGCAAGTTCGCCCCCTTTTTAGCGCGAACGTGCGCGGAGTCCAGGACCGCCCGTGACAGATCGATCAAGTCCCGCTCGTCCAGAAGCTGGAGAATCTTCTGATGCAGCCGGCCCCACACCCCGGCTCTCGACCAGATGACGAACCGGCGGTGCACGGTCGACTTCGACGCCCCGAAGCACGGCGGCAAGGCCCGCCAGGCGCACCCGCTGACCAGCACGTAGACGATCGCCGCGAAAACCGCCTCATCATTGATGTTCGCGACCCCGCCCCCTTGCGGGCGCACCCGAGCCGGCGGCAGCAACGGCCCCGCTATCTCCCACAGTCCGTCCGGAACGATCCATCCCCACCGTCCACTCCCCATGCCCAGTATAACTACCAACTGGCCATGTAGGACACGGTCTAACTTGCCGTTTAATCTCGGCGAGCGGGGGACTTGCTGGTCTATGAATTGTCGGGGCAGTCGGCCGGGGTCCAGGTCGCGACGAGGTCTTGGCAGACGACGGTGAGTGAGCCGTTCCAGAACGCGATTTCGTGACTGCAACCGTTCTGGTGGGGCAGGACCTCGTCGAGGATGACCGTCCCGGCGGTCGCCCAGTCGTTGTCCTCGATGCTTCCGCCATCGAAGCTGGATACTCCTGTGTAACGGATGACCAGGTCTTCGTCGTGCTTCCAGCAGTTGTGTCGGAACTGGATCTCCATCTGCTGGTCGTCAGCTCCGACGCTGCGGATGTGCTGGAGCTCCAGGTCCTTCACACACCGCTTGCTGGAGAAGTCATAGTGCTCTGGCGCAGTGGCGAATACCCGGGCCCCAGCTGGCAGATCGTCGGCCAGCGACGGCAGGCGCTCCAGGTATCGAGCCGGGGATATGACGCCTGACAGGTTGCCGACCAGTGCATCCAGATTGATGTATTCCATCGTCCTTCGTTCCCGCTCGTGGCCCTGTTGGCCGACGAATGGTCGCACGACTTCCATGAGGACCGGGCAGGCCGACACCCTGTAGGGCTCCCAGGGATCTCCCGTCTTCAGCAACTGACCCAACTCAGGCAGAACATATCTCCGCAGGTCCCTTCCGGGCCGCTGGTCAACAAGCACATTGGGAAGCTAGCAGATACCCGGTATGACCTGCGAAGACAGTTGAGTTAGTTCGGTTAACAGGCCTGGAGTGCTGGGACGGAACCCCGGCCGATCCGGCCGACTACACCGCCCCCGCGCCCGCGTCCCTGGGCAGTCACTGCCTGGCCGCCTGACCCACCCTGCGCAAAGGCGCCCGGGACCGCCGCTGTAACGGCGGTCCCGGGCTTTTCCCATCCCGTGTCAGAGCCGAGAAGGAGCTTCCACATGCCTACGCCCGCCCGCGCCTACCCCGAGCCGCCGGCCTCGCCGCTCTGGCACGCACCGGCCCCCGGCCCAGCCCCCTCACACCCGCCCCAGCAGCGCCGCAACCGCGAGCTCCTGCTGCGCGCCCAGCACACCTCAAGGCCCCGCCCCCGTACCACCACCCGAGACCAGGAGACTCGATGATCCGCAACCTGTTCCACCGCTGCGCCACCCCGGCCGGCGCCCTCGCCGACGAGGACCAGGCCGCCGTCGACGCGTTCCGCGCGATGCTCGCCGCACTGCGCCACCCCGAGCCCTGGAGGCCCGGCTGCGCCCACGACATCGCTGTACGGGTCGGTCCGTTCATCGAGCGAGCCCAGACCCGGCCGGGCGACGACCACGGGCCCGACATCATCGCCGTCGCCCTCCAGCATCCCGGCCGCCAGTACACCCACTACGGCGAGCACTACCGGAAAATCGGATGGCTGCGCTGCGAGACGACCAAGATGCTCGGTCTGTGGCACCCGTCCTACGCGCTGCTCAGCCTGGACCTCCCCGACGACGTCGGCATGCCACCGGCGCACTACGCCGTCTACGTCGAAGCCCGCCGTGCCGACCCCCGCCAGGGTTTCACCCTGCTCCGGCTCGGCCCGTACACCCAGGCCCAGGACGCCTCCTGGGACGCGGACCGGATCGACGCCGCGCTGGTGGGGCGGGCGACCACAGTCCGCCCAAGGTTCAAGGTCGCCGCGAGGCGGGCCCGTTCGCCGTCAGCGACCACCAGCAGTTCACCGACTCGTACGAGACCGACGTCGTCACGCTCCTGGCCGCCGCCGTATCAAGGCAGGCCACCTGAGGGGCAACTACGCACGGGGTGCCCGTTCCGTCGCCGATTCCGGGCACACGAACCAGCCGGCCACCCCGGGCCGCCCGCCACCCTGCCACACCCTCGATGACGGCGAGATACGGGCAAGTGCGGCTATTGGACTTGCGGAATACTCAAGGGGCCGAGGGTACGCCGACAGGCCCGCAACCGCCGACAGCGCCTGGCCCCCGATGCCCGGGCCGCGCTACAGCACCGCCGCGACCACGGTCGGAGACACCGTCTACATTCCCGGCGGCGGCACGGCCGCCGGGCGGGTCCCTGGCCGCCGATGATGGCTACAGGCCGCCACAGCGCTGACCCGCAGTCTCCAGCAGCGTTCCGGGGGTCCAGGGGTGGGCGCCTTCCGCACCTGCGGCGGAACTCGTCGGGCGGCATCGGGCACCGGGCGACGTCGCTTGTCACCAGGGCGGTGAGGGGCACTGCCTCACCGCCGCCCACAGCGAGACGCGGAGGAGGCGAGGTCGATGACTTCGCCGGGCCGTCGCGGGCCCAGTACCGTGAAGTAGGCGGGGAGGCCGACTCTGTTCCCGTCCGGGAACCTGTATGTCAGGTGGACCTTGGCGTCGCTTTCGGCGAGTACCGTGAACCGGCCGGGCCCCAGTAGTGCCAGCGCCTCGTGCTGGTCGACGCCGCCGGGCCGGATTCCCGCGGAAAGTACACGGCTCAGACTCGGCGGTGCCCCGTACCTGGCGACCAGGTCGTCCAAGTGCTCTTCCGCCCCCGGGATCAGCTCCACCAGCGCCAGCACTCCTGTGGCACCGAGAAGCGTCCGCAGAGACTCCGCGAAGGCAGGGCGGTGCTCGGGCAGGATCTGATGCAGGACTGTGCGCATGTACAGGTCCACGTCACCCATCCGGTCGTGCAGGGCCCGGACGGCGGGGGAGTCGAACATGTCGAGGACCAGGTACTCGGTGTGCGGGTCCTGAGCGGAAGCCGCCCGTACGGCTGCGGCTGACGCGTCCGCGCCCATCACCCGTCCGATGTGCCGGGCGAGATGGCGTGTCTGGGACCCGTTGCCGCAGCCGAGATCCAGCAAACACCTTCCGGGACCGAGGAACTGCGCGAACCGCGGCAGATCGACCGCAGAGGCAAGCTCCGGCTCGGTGTCCCACAGCGACGGCTCCCAGGCGGTCTCCGCCGCGGTCCAGTATGTCTCCCAACTCGCGGCGTAGTCGGGCATGTCGGTCTCCACGGTCTTCTCCTCGGGGCGGTGGTGCGTGGGGCTTCGGGGGCCGCCCAGGACGCGGGCGGCAGTCGAGCGGGCGGCCGGCGGGATGATGCGGTGCACAGCCGTGACCAGCTCGCCCATGTTCAGATTCGGCGCGCCCGACGGATGGGCGATCGGGGCCGTGAACGCCGTGAGGCGCTGCTCGGCACCAGCGGAGCGCGGCTCAGGGAGGGGTGAGGGATCGGGCCGCCTAGGCATGGCGCCCACCGACAGCCGGTATGCCGCACCACGTAGGGAGCGGCGGTCCGCTCCGGCACGGCGAGCGGTTCACCACGGTGTCTGATCGGTGGTTCATCGGGGCGCCGGGTCTGGACGCGGGGCGAAGATGCCGCTCAGTAGGGCCGGGTCGGCCGCGTTCTCCCAGTGCTCGACGACGCGTCCGTCTATGAACCGCCACAGTCCGCAGAACGGCACGGCCACCGGCCGGGGGCGCGTCGCGCGTAGGACGCCCAGAACGGCACCGAAATGGTCGTCGGCGGCGATCTGATGCACGTCCATGACCAGCGTCCCGTGGGTCATGCGTATCAATGCCTGCTCATGGGCCAGTACGGCGGCGGCCCCTCGGCACAGGCGCGGCTCGAGCGGTGTCCGGTCCGCGAGGTGCACCATGATGTCCTGGTCCGCGTAGTCCGCGATCTTCGCCAGGTCCGCGTAGACGACTCGCAGGATCCTGGCGTTGGGATGTTCGGCAAGGGCGGTCATCGGGGCTCCTCGTGCCGGGTCTGGAGTGGGGCGGGGCGCCAGGGCGTTGCCTTCTCGCACAGTGCCTCCACCTCGTCCCACTGATCGTCGGTCAGCCGCAGCTCGGTGGCTGAGACGTTCTCCTCCAGGTGGTCCAGGGAGGTGGTGCCCGGGATGAGTAGTGTGTGAGGTGCGTGCCGCAGGAGCCAGGCCAGGCCCAGCCGGGGACCGGTGGTGCCGAACAGGGCGGCGACTTCGGTGAGGATTCCGCGCGGGCCCAGTAGGTCGCCGTGTCCCAGGGGGAACCACGGCAGGAACGCTATGCCGCGGTCCTGCGTGTGGCGCAGGACGTTCTCGTCCGATCGGTCGGCGATGTTGAAGAGGTTTTCCACCGCGACGATGTCCACGGTCTGGCGTGCCTCCTCGAGCTGGGCGAGGGTCACTCCTGGCTGCCCGGACAGGCCGATGTGGCGGATTTTGCCTTGCTGTTGGAGCTCTGCGAGTGTGCCGAGCTGGTCCTCGAGTGGCAGGAGGTCGTCGATGCGGTGCAACTGGTACAGGTCGATGCGCTCGAGTCCGAGCCGGAGCAGACTCACCTCGACTTGCTGGCGAAGGTAGGCGGGCCTCCCGAGCGCGACGATGTATGGGTTGCGGCCCTCGGCGCGGACCCAGTCATGGGGGCCGGTGCGCAGCATCCCGCCCTTCGTGGCGATCACCAGCTCGTCGGGGTAGGGGTGGAGGGCCTGGCGGATGATCTCCTCGTTGTAGCCGGGGCCGTAGGAGTCGGCTGTATCGATGAAGTTCACGCCCAGGTCGTGCACGGCGTGGCGCAGGACGCGGATCGCGGCGTCGGGGTCGGCGGGCGGGCCCCAGACGCCGGGGCCGGTCAGATGCATCGCGCCGTAGCCGAGGCGGTTCACGGTTAGGTCGCCACCCAGCTCGAAGGTGCGGGGAATGTCGGTCGGAGGGTTAGGCATAGCGGCTCCTCAGGCGTACGCGAGGAAGGGATGGGGGTAGGTGCAGATGGTGGGGGTGGGTAGGGCGGATGGTGCTGTCACCGGGCGTTGTTCCAGGTGCCGAGTACGGCCTCGGCGGTGATACCGGGCCCGAATCCGGCCAGCAGGCCTGTGGCTCCTTCGTGTGGAGCGTCGTCGAACTGCCGCCGCAGGACGTCGAGAACGACGGCTGAGGCGATGTTTCCGTACGCCGTGAGGGTGGCCCTGCTTAACCGGAAGGCCGCGGCATCCACCGACAGGAAGCGGCTCAGGTCGTCCAGGATGCGGGGGCCGCCGGCGTGGATGACGTAGAAGTCGAGGTCGGAGGCATCCCACCCATGGTCCCGGGCGAACGTGCGAAGGGTGGGGGCGAGTGCGGACATGGTCCCTGGCACCCGCTTGTCCAGCCTGAAGTGGAAGCCGGTGTTCTTCACTTCGTAGGCGATCCAGTCCTCCGTCCCCGGGACGAGGTGCGAGACGTTGTGTTCCAGCCGCATACCTGCGGATGCTTCGTCCCCGCGCACGACAGCTGCGGCGACGGCGTCTCCGAACAGGCCGTCTGAGAGCAGGGATCCGATGTCGCTGTCGTCCGGCTGGTAGCACAGCGAGCAGAACTCGCACGCCACCACGAGGACGTGGGAACCGGGGTAGGCGCGGCAGAAATCGTGTGCCCGGTTGATCGCGCTGCCACCCGCCGCACAGCCGAGCTGCGCTATGGGGATTTGTCGTGTGCTGTTGCGAAATCCGAGTTCGTTGATCATCCACGAGGTTGGCGGTGGCATGGTGAAGCCGGTGCAGGACACGAAGACGATCGCGTCGATGTCGCGAGGTGCCAGCGACGCCGAGCGCAGGGCCTCCTCGACGACGGCCGGTATGCGGGACCGTGCCTCGTAGTCGTAGATCTTGCTGCGGGCCTCGAACCCGGGATGGTCCAGAGTCACCTCGATCGGTTGGATGAGATGGCGCTCGGCGACGCCGGTGTGTTCGATCATGCGTAAGACGGAGCGAAGCCGTGGGTGGTGGGGGTGGAGGCTGCGTGCGAGCGCCAGCGTCTCCTCCATGGAGATGACGTGATCGGGGACCCAGACGGCGGGTCGGCACAGCACGGGCATGGTTGCTCCTTCGCGTTGCTGCGATGGGGGAGCGGGCCGCTGGCCGGAGAGGCGACGGATGCGGGGCCCTGCACGCGGGGCTCGCTCGGGGTCGTACGCCGGCATTCGGTGCTGTCTCCGGAACGGCTGTACGACGTCTCCTTGGGGGACTCTTCTCGGTGACCGGCACTCTGTGAAGGCGCGCCAGCCAGAGACGGGGGCACGCGCGTACCACCCGCGCGCCGACGTCCTACGAGGTGCGCTCGTGGCTGCGCTGCCCGCCGGGAGCGCGTACGGGCGCACGCTGCGGGACGCGACTGAGGCGCGCTGCCGTTTCTGGTGTCCCTCGTACGGCTGCCTCGGTCTCCTGCTCGGCTGAACGAGAAGGTGGAAAGGGCTCCCGGGCTTCCGGCGCCGAGGAAGCGTCTGCATCACGCGCTGTGCGTGGCCTCGCCGTTCCGCCCCCCCTTCGTGTGCGGGTGCGGGTTCGCGGGCCGTGAGCCTTTCGCGGGATGGAAGATCGGGATGGCCGGACGGGGGGCTTTCGACGTCCAACTGTTCGCGAGTGCGCCTGGGGTGTACCACCGCCATGCCCCCGATGCGCCCGTGCGAGGAGGCCGACCTCGGGCAGGCTGACACGCGCAGAGCGGTACTCGTCGGTCAGTCCCTCGGAGGTGCGTTGTGTCCGATCCGGAACCAGAAGAAGTGGTCGTCCTGCTCGATGAGAGGTGGCGAGCGACCGGGACGGCGCCCAAGGCAGAGGTACACCACACGGCGACGCCCTTGCACCTGGCTTTCACCGCCTACGTCTTCGACGAGGAAGACCGCTTCCTCCTGACGCGGCGCGCGATGTCCAAGCGGACGTGGCCGGGTGTGTGGACCAACAGCTTCTGCGGCCACCCCCTCCCGGGGGAGCCTCTCGACGCGGCGGTGCGCAGACGGCTGTCCGCCGAACTGGGTACCACCGCGGTACGCATTGACACGGTGCTGGGGGCGGTGCGCTACCGGGCGGCAATGGGCAACGGGATCGTGGAGAACGAGGTGGGCCCGGCAGTAAGGGTCAGCCTGGCAGCACCGCCTGAGCCGCATCGGGACGAGGTCGACAGGGTGCGGTGGGTGGGCTGGAGCGATCTGTTGCGGGAGATCGACGGCGGCCGGGCCAGGCTCTCCCCGTGGAGCGTGATCACGCTGGGAAGGCTGCGCATGCTGGGCCCCCGTCCATGGGATTGGCCGACGAGTCCCACACAGGATCTGCCCCCGGCCTTGAGGGACCTGTCTTGACCCCTGCGGCCGTCCTGGATCTCGACGGTACGCTTCACCCCGGAACGCTGGGTGCCTCGGTGCTCCGCGAACTCGTCGCTGCCGGGCATGCCCGCAGTCATGCGGCGGGCCGTGCGCTGGCAGCCATCGCGGACCGTGCCCACACCCCCGCTGCCACGACCGTGGATCAGGTGTACGCCTCCTACACGCAGGCGGTGGCCGGTATGCCGCACCGCCAATTGCGAGAGGCCTCCCGCCGGGCCTGGGACGCCCAGCGGGGTGCGCTGTTTCCCTACGTGCCGACCCTGCTGCGCACGTTGTCCACACGCGGATACACCGTGGTCCTGCTGTCCGGGAGCCCGCAGGAAGCACTCGACAGGGTCGGTGGGGACCTCCATGTCCACCACTGCTACGGCGCACAGATCGCCGTTCGCGACGGGCGCTGCCAGGGCTACCTCACTCGGGCGCCCGGCCGACAGGGAGAAAAGCTCCGTATCCTCAACCACCTCGCCGAACGACTGCAACTGGACCTGACCCAGTCTCTGGCTCTCGGCAACAGCGCCTCCGACCTCTCACTCCTGCAAGCCGTCGGCAACCCGGTGGCTTTCGAGCCGGACGCCGCACTCGCCGCCCATGCGCGCGGCGCGGGGTGGGGCCGCGTGACACGCGACACCGCTCTGCATACTTTGGCCAGCCTCCCATGAGACCCGAGGACCAAGGCCGGGTCCCGACCGCGCTGAGAGCAGCTCTCGGGCGTCCAGCGACCCTAGGGCCGCCCCCTTCTCCTGGTGGCACCCTCGCGTCGCGGAGCGGTGATCAGCTCGCCGAACCGGCGCACGCTCAGCCCGGTGAAAGAGGGCTGTCCAGGGGGCCCGCCGTCGTGATCACATGAGGCACCTCAAGGCCACCGCATACGGGATCAGCACGGGTGGCTGGCACGAAGAGAGACGCCTCCCATGTGACACGGCCACCGAGACGGCCTGCGCAGGCGCCCTACGCCGGGGGCGGCAGTGGTGTCACAGAGCTTCGGCTACGCAGCCTTTGCGTACCTGGTTAGTCGTCGGTGGTACGGGTGGCCGGCGCCACAGGGAAGCTGTGGCAAAGGCGCTGGGTGGTGTACGGGCGCCAGGTGGGTGGACCGGCAAGGGCGAGGCGCGGCAGGTGGGTGGCGAGGACGGTCAGGGCTGTGGCGATCTCCATCCGGGCGAGTTGAGCACCGATGCACGAGTGGATGCCTTCTCCGAAGGCGATGTGGTGCCGTGTGCCGGTGCGATGGGGATCGAAGGTGTCGGCTTGCGGGAAAGCGGCCTCGTCGCGGTTCATGGCCGCCAGGAGGAACCTGACGGGGGTGTGGGCTTCGACGGTGGTGGTGCCGATGGACATCTCATGCCGAGTGGTGAGATTCGCGGAGTTGATGATGTGAGGGCTGCGGTAGCGCAGCGCTTCCTCGACCCAGGCTCTGGTGTCGCGGTGGAGAAGTGTGATGGTCCCTGGCCGTTCGATGAGGGTGAGAACGGCCAGGTCGATCGCGGCGAGAGCTGAGGTGTAGGAGCCCCACCACAACATCCAGCACAGGCGGACGACTTCATCCGGAGGGAGAGAGCCGCGTGCATCGACCAGCCGGGCGAAGCCGGAACCGCGGGTAAAGCCCCGGTGGTGAACTGCGTTTGCCAGGTAGGCGAACAGGGTGCGAGAGGCCTCATCGGCATCCGCGACGCCAGCCGGAGTGGCATGGGGGTAGAGAGCGCCGAACATGCGGGCCGGCAACGCGGCGAGCAGGTCGAAGTCCCTTGCTGGTATGCCGAAGACGGCGGCTGCCGTGCGCTGCGTGAGCGGCAGGGTGTATGCGGTGTGTAGATCTGCGCGGCCATCCCTTGCCAGGGTGTCGGCGAGCTGACGGGCCAACCGCTCCGCTGTCTCCCGTGCCTGGTTACCGGCTCGTGCCAGTAGGCGTCGGTCGAAGGCGACCGCTCCGGCCCGGCGTAGCTGGGTATGCCGCGGGGGAACGGCTTTGATCAGAGCCTGGTTTAGGGTGCGCAAGGTGTAGGAGCGCGTGTCGTCTACTGGTGCGTCCCTGAGGGCAGGGTCCTTCAAGAGGACGGCGTACTCGTATCGGGAGATGTAGACGGTGCCGTCCGGGTCCAGATGGACGGGATGGTGCTCACGCAGCCAGGAGTAGAACGGGTAGGGGTCGTCGAGTGTTTCGGGTTTAGCTAGGGCATCGAAGAGATGCAGGTTTTTCATGGGAGCCCCTTGGGGACTTCGGGTATGCCTGTTCCACGCACTCCGAGTCGCAGCCACGCCCCGTGTCTCGGAACAGGGGATACCATCCGTGTTCCCCTTATGCGCCGGGCAACGCCCCACCGAAGGGAAGGACCGCATTCGGTACCCCCGACCAGAAAGTTACACGTGGGACCTTGCGGGTTGTGCCGCGAGGCAACCTCCGCCGCCGGCCGCCCGCCCTGGCCAGCGCGAGACGCTGCCCAGGGGAGGTGGCCGGTGTAAGGGGTGCTCGGGGGACGCTGAGGGGAAGTGCGTCATGGTCGCGGGCAGTGAGATGTCAGCCGGCGTAGTTCTGACGGCCAGCCCGGCATGCGACCGACGCCATGCCGGCCGAACCGCTCAGCCGGGCAGCTCGATGGGGGTCCAAGGCCGGAGGATGCTCAGATGCCGACCAAGCTGACGGTGAAGGGTCCGGATACGCTTGTCAGCCCTGCTGGGCTCAGGCAGGCGGTCAGGTCGGTGCTGGCCAGTACGACGGTTTCGATGACGGTAGCTCCGGTGTAGTCGCCGGAGGTCACCTCTCCTGTCAGGACGAGCACGGTCACTCCGTCCGGACGCAGTGATATCCCGCCTGTGAAGTCGAAGTACGAGTCCGATGTTCCGGGGTTCACCCAGTCGAGTCGGCCCGCCCCGGAGGAATTACCGCCGAGGCAGCTCAATTGTCCTGAACCGGTCAATGAGAAACTGGCTCCCGTGTGATTGAGGTCGAGCGAAACGCATGGCCCCAGGGATCCGCCGGTACTCAGGGACACGGTGGCCGGCGGGGTGGCGGGGAGCTTGAGCCCTGGACTGTAGGCCGTCGTCTGCGTGCCCACAGGGCAGGTCACCAGACTCGCCGTGGTCCGTGCCGCGGCGTTCGGGGTGGTGTATGTCCAGGTCACACCGGCCAGCAACAGCACCAGGACGGCGAGCAGTCGACGAGGGGTACGTAAGGAGTGGGGAGCTGACATCGATGCCTCCTGGGGCGTCGGGGTTCAGTGATGGCAGCAGTCGCTGCCGACGGTGTGAAGCGGGCCGCACGGGAGTCGATCCTGCGCGCCCCTCGTGAGGGAAGCGCAGCACCTGCAGCGCCGGGGCCTGAGCCCGAGTGCGTGCGAGGGGACGCTGCGCGACCACCGGGGCCGCCGGACCCGCCGAGAGGGATTGCTCAGGCGTGATGAGAGGAGGCCATGCTGCTCTCGGCGGGTGGCATGTGACCATCCTCCGTTCGGACTAGCCCGTGATGACTCGCACGCACGACACGCGGGCCCCGAGTGCCCCGAGTGTGCGCGAAAACCCCATTCGGTCCCCGGACGTCCGGGTTGGCACCGCATAACTCCTGCTGCCGGGGGGTGGAACGGCCGGTGCGAGCGGCTCTGCCGCCACAGAGCTGGACGAAAGCAAGCGGGAACACCCCGGCGCAGTCACAGCCGGAGATGTCTGCGGGGGGCGCGGGCCACGCACCGAGGAGGACGAGGGCGCAAGTCCGAGCGCCCCGCGCGCCGCGCGCGCTCCCGGTATTCCGACTGCGCCGCTAGACATGCCCCTCGCTGCAGGCGGAGAGTCGACGAGTCGAACGGAAAGACCGCTCGGCGACCTGGTCAAGCCACTGCCGCCTCAGGCCGTCGACCTGGCGCCGCCCACGTTGAAGACAACGTTGTGTGACGCCTTCGACGGTTGACGAATCGTTTCTCCTCTCCGCCTCGACCCGCGCAGTCACGGCGACGGCTGGGACGCCCACGCGCATTTTTGTCCCGGCCTTGCGAATCGGGGCACGCCTCGGCGGACGCCCGGTGTGTGCGAAGACTGGTGCGAAGCGGAGACGGTTTAAAGATGCGGCCGTCCTCAGCTTCGGGGCTACCTCCCTGGTCACCAGCCGGAAAGGGGACCGAACCAGAGATGGCGGTTCAGCCGTCAGTCGCGGATACGAGCCGGACGGTTACCGGTAACGAAGGTGTGCGACCTACCCCACAAGCGCGACCGGATGCAAAGGAATGACTGTTGATGGCAGCTGACAGTCCACTCGGGACGGACCACCGGCACCACGGAACACGGTACGAGCGTGGTCTGAAGACCGCCACGGAACTGGCAGGAGCGGAGGCCGTGCGGGCTTTCCTCGATGACCTGGAGCCGATCAGCAGGAGCACCGCCCGCCTGGTCATCGAGACAGTTTTCGGCAACCTGCATCACCAGCCCGGTCTAGGCCATCGTGACCGTGAGCTGGTGACGTTGGCGGCCCTGGCCGTCCTCGGTGACAGCGAAGGAGAACTGAGGATCCACCTGGCGATCGCGCACCGCATCGGTGTCCCTCCCTCCTCGGTCGTCGCTCTCTTCGGCCACATCAGCGCGTATGCCGGCTTCCCCCGAGCCCTGAACGCCCTCGGGGTGGCCAGGGCTTTCTATGCCGAGCAGGGAGTTTCCCTGCCCGAACAGCGCTAGCCGGCCCACAGACGCCGGCCCACAGATTCACCCCCACCAAGAAGAGGTGTACGCATGTCCTCACGCGTGGCTGTGATGTTTCCCGGCCAGGGTGCCTACCTGCCCGGGGTGCTCGCCGATCGGGCGCGGTATTTCCCCCGGGCGGCCGAGGCACTCGAGACGATCGACGGGGTAGCCGCGGAGCACGCCCTTGAGCCCGTGGCCTCCCTGCTCCTCGAGCGCGACGCGGCATCCTTGGACGACCTCCTGGCCAAGAGCAGCGATCAGTTGGACCTGGCGATCTACGCGGTCAACGCCGCAGGCTTCGAGATACTCACCGGGCTCGGCTTACGCGCGGACGTCCTGGTGGGCCACAGCTTCGGCGAGTTCGCCGCCTTGTCCGCTGCGGGGGCGGTCTCCGTCGCCGACGTCGCTCACATGGCGTGCACGCGTACACGAGCGTTTCACGAAGCGGAACCGGCCGAGGGCGGTCTCCTCGCCCTGGACATCCCGGCATGGCGGACCGAACACCTCGTGGGCCTGCTCGATGATCCCGGACTCCGCCTGGCCATCGACAACGGCCCTGGTCAGACAGTCGTCTCCGGCCCGCAGGCGTCTTTGGAGGCGGTGGAGGAAGTGGCAGTCGGTCTGGGCTTCCGGGCCACTCGACTGCGGGCCCGGTATGCCTTCCACAACCCCGCGCTGCACCTCGCCGCCGATCTGTTCCGCCGCTACACAGCAGATGTCCCTCTCTCGGAGCCTCGTGTGCCGGTCTACTCCCCGGTCCTCGGCCGGTACGTGCGCACGGTCGCGGATGTCCGGGAGGTGATCGACCGCAACATGGTGGCACCGGTGCGATTCTACGATGCGTTGCTCCTTCTGTTCAGGGAGGGCACCACGGCGTTCATCGAGGCCGGTGCGCGGCAGGCGCTCACGGGCATCGCGAGGTCCTCGCTCCCCTCGGCGGCGCGCACTCTGCCCTTGCTGCCCAGGCGCGGTGATGTGGAAAGCATCACCTCCGCTCTGAGCGAGGCGGGGTTCTCTGTGGGCCGGCGTCCGCTCCCTGACCGGCCGGAACAGGATGCCGAGAAGTCACAGGACCTGCCCGGCCCCCCGCAGGCCGCTGTCGCATCTCCGCCGCAAGAAGCGCTGTCCAACCGTGCCGACGTGCTTGCCCACCTGGCGGACATGTACGCACAGGACCTCGGCTTCCCGGTGGAGATGCTGTCCCCGGACATCGACCTCGAGGCCGATCTGGGCGTTGACTCGGTCAAACAACTCGCACTGTTCCAGCGGGTGCGCACCCACTACGAGTTGCCCGAGCCCTCGGCCGAGCAGAGGGTCCGCGCGACCACGCTGGGCAAGATCGCCGATCTGGTGGAGGAGCAGCGACGATGACCAGCCAGGCGGAGACGGGCGAACTCGTCGTAGTGGTGGGCATGGGAGTCGCCGTGCCCGGCGCCTGCAGTCCAGGTGAGTTGTGGAGGACGGTCAACGGCGGCCGAGACGTCTTCACCGAACCGGGTGGGCGTTTCGAACTGAGCCGGTTCTGGTCTCATGACCCGCAGGATCCGGACCGCACGTACGCTCGCCGGGCAGGGTACCTGCACGACTTCCGGCCCGACCCCGCCCTGGCGGAGGAGGAGAGCCGCTCAGGCCCAGGCCGCGACCAGGCGGCCCGCTGGCTGAGGCATACCGTCCTCCAGGCACGATCCGGTGTCCGGATCAGACCCGGTTACCGCTGCGGAGCCTATGTCGGTGCATGGCCGGGAGGCAGCCAGAGCCTCGTCGAGTCGGTGCTGGTGGAGATGCTCGCCACGTCGGCACCGGACAGCGTGGGCGACAGGGTCCGCGCCGCCTTGTTCGAGCACTACCGGCACGCGGTGCCGATCGACCGGGCTGCCGGCCCGGACTCCGTGGTACGCACGGCCTTCCGGGGACTCACCGAGCACCCGGTCGAGGCCCTTGTGGTCGACACCGCCTGCGCTTCGTCGCTGTACGCCATCGACCTGGGGAGCAAGGCCCTGCTCGCCGGTGAGTGCGAGGTCGCCTACTGCGGTGGCTTCAACGTAGTGGACCCGACGATGGCGGTGATGTTCGCGAAGCTGAACGGACTCTCCCCCCGCAGTCGTGTCCGCGCCTTCACCGGAGCCTCCGACGGGACGCTGTTCAGTGACGGTGCCGGGCTGGTGGCGCTGAAGACGCTGCGGAGGGCGCGCGAGGACGGCGACACCGTCCTCGGCGTCCTTCTGGGCTTCGGAGGAGCCGCGGACGGCCGTGGAAAGTCCATCTCGGCTCCCAACCCGGCCGGTCAGCAACGCGCCGTGCAGCGGGCCCGATCCGTGAACGGTGTGCAGGCCGGACAGGTCGACTGGGTCGTCGCGCACGGCACCGGAACGCCTGCGGGCGACGGCGTCGAGTCACAGGTTCTCGCGGGGCTCGGTTCCGACGCCGGCCAGTGGTGCACCAGCAACAAACCGGTCTTCGGCCACACGGGATGGGCCGCCGGTGTCCTCTCCCTGATGCATGCGTTGCTGGCTCTGCGCCACGGCTGGATACCCGGGCAGCTGGGAGCCGAAGAACCGGAGACCAGGACCGCTGGTGGGCGTGTCCGGGTCCCGGGGAAAGCCGTGCACTTTCCGCCCGGGCAGGACAGGCCGCGCATCATAGGAGTGTCGGCCTTCGGCTTCGGCGGGACCAACGCGCACCTGCTCGTGACCGACAACCCCGAGGGGCTCCACCTGCGTTCCGGCGCGCCGGAACGGCCCGGCTCGGAGGACATGGTGCTGGTGGCCTGGTCGGCTCACCTGCCGGGGGAACCGACCACCTCCTCGCTGCGCGACTGGTTGCGCGGGAAGGCAGCACCACCGGAAGCCCACTTTGCCCGGCCCTACCCGGCACCGCTGCCCGCCGACGTGCGGATGTCAGGGCGCACGATTCCGGTCGTCGACCCCTGTCAGCTGATGGCGCTGCAGGTGGCGGCCCGTTTCACCGCAGAGCACGGAGAACTGTGGGCGGACGTCCGGGAGACGACCGGGGTCATTGCCGCGCACACCGGGATGCCTCGAGGTCTCATGGGGACGGCGGTGCGCTGTTACGCCGACGACGCGACATGGCTGCTCGGCCGGCACAGTTCCGACCCGGCCTTCTCCCAGGTGGCACGGAGCCTGGAACGGGCCCGTGAGGGACTGCCGGCGACCACCGAGGACTCGCAGGCAGGTGTGTTGCCGAACGTCATCGCCTCCCGCATCGCGGCGCGCTACGACCTGCACGGTCCGACCATGGCCATCGACACCGGAAGAGACAGCACCCTCTCGGCCCTTCGCGTCGCTCGCCGGTACCTCATGACCGGCGAACTCGACCTGGCGCTGGTCGTCGCGGTCAACGGCAACGGAACCGGCGCGAACGCCACTGTGGCAGGGGCCGGCACATCGCCCCCGGGCGAAGGCGCCTTCCTCCTGGCTGTGGCGACACGCGACACCGCCACCGAGCGCGGGCTGCCGGTCCTGGCCCGCCTGTCCTTCGACACCCCCCGGCAGAAGCAGCCGCCGTCGCAAGAGGAGCGCACTTACTTCGCCGCCGACCACGCGCTGGCACTCCTGCGTGCCGTGGAGCGCGAGGAACTTCCCACCTGGCTGCCGGCCGAGTCGCAGGACACCGCCCTGTTGGCCGAGCCGGCCGAGGAGGCCCACCTGGGGACGGTGACGGACGCGGAACCGGGGCCCGAACGCCTGACATACCGCTACAGAAAGGCGCTCACGCCTACCGCACCCGAGCCGGGCATCGGCGGCACGCAACCGGAGCCGCCCCTGCCCCGGCGGGGAGTCGTGCTGCTGGCCGCGCCGGACGCCGGGGCTGCGGTCGTAAGCAGCCTCCGCGACAGTGACTCGCTCGTGCTGGACCTGCCGGACGCGAGCGGTGGGCTCATACCTGCGACCTCTGTGGACAGGATGCTGACCGCAGTCGATTCGGCGGCCCCCCACCTCACGGTGATAGGGGACCTGACCGCCATGACCACGCGACAGGCTTTGATCCTGCACGACGCGGTCTTCCTCATCACCCGACGGCTCTGGTCGCGCTGGCGACCAGAAAGCGCACTGGCCGTCCTGCTCGGCGGGGCCCCGAGCCAGCGAACAGCACATCCCGTCTCCGCGCTCTTCGACGGGTTCGTCAAGAGCCTGCGCTGGGAACGCCCAGGCACGCTCGCCTTCACACTAACAACCGACGACTCCATCGGCCCCGAGCTCCTCGCTCGCGCGGCGCGGGAACGAACCGCCCGCCCACTTCCGGCTGCCGCCATCTTCTACCTGCAGGGAAGACGCTGGACCGAAACACTGCACCCGGTACCTCTCACCGACCCGGCCCAGCCCACCGTCCTGCCGCTCCATGACGAATCCGTCGGTCTGATCACCGGTGGCGCGGGCGATATCGTGCAAGCCCTGCTCACTGCGCTCTCCGCGCATGCCCGGCCCACCTTGTGGCTTCTGGGCCGTACGCCGGAGACACCCATGCCCCCAGAACTGGAAGGCCTAGCAGGCGAGGAACCCGCAGGTCTCCGCGCCACCCTCATTCGCCGGCTGCACGCAAGCCTGCCCGAGATGCCGCTACCGTCGGTGGTCTCCCGAGCGGACGCCCTGCTCAAGCAACGGCGGCTGCACCTCACTCTGAGGGCTCTCAAGGCCCGGTTCGGTGAGGACCGGCTGCACTACATCGCGTGCGACATACGGGACGAGGAGGCGGTGCGCAGGGCGGTCGACCACGTCGTGCGCACCGACGGCCGGGTCGACTTCGTCGTTCACGCCGCCGGCCAAGTGGCCTCGACCGTCCTGGAGAGGAAGCATCTCGACGGATTCCGCGCGGTGCGTGACACCAAGGTGCTCGGCCATCTTCACCTCAGATCGGCACTCGGGGAGAACCAACCTGAACTCTGGTGCAACATCGGCTCCTACTCAGGATCGGCGGGTGCCCCGGGCGACACGGACTACGCCTCGGGCAACGCCTACCTGGAAGCGGTCGCCGAAACGGCCGAGAGTTCGAAGGAGATCACCATCGCTTTCACGATGTGGCGGCAGACCGGTATGGGATCCGACGCCCTGTTCCAGGAACACGTGGCGTCTCAGGCACAGTTCACACCGATAACGACGGCCGAGGGCACGGCCCAGTTCCTGGACGAGCTGGCGGCCGCCCCACGAACAGGGGGTACGGCGGTCTATCTGGGCAGGACGGAACGGGACCGCCTGCGGCGCCACTTCCCGGGCCTGGTCCACGACGAGCCGCTCGCACCTCCAGCGAGCCGGCTCCGGCCGACCTGGTGGGCGTCACCGAAAGACCGAAGTGGCCAGGCGGAATGGGCATACCCGATGGCACCCCACGATGAACCGCACCTCCAGGACCACCTGGTCAGCGGGAAGCCGACGGTGCCCGCGACCTTCATCCTGGACATCGCCGCGCAGGCCGCGGAAGCGCTGGTACCGGGAACCTTCGCCACGGGCTTCCGTGACGCCCGATTCGACACCTTCATCCGGCCCTTCAGCCGGAGCAGGCCTGCTCCCCTGCGCGTAAGGGCGCGCACGGCACGGAAGCGAGTGGGCGACGAACACCTGACGACGGTAGCGGTGAGCATCCACTCGGATGTCCTCGGCCCGGACGGCCGGATGCACACGGGAAGACTCCGCCACTTCACGACCGAGGTGCTGTTGTCCCGCGATCCTCGCCGGGACCCTCCCCGGTGGGACCCCCCGCCCCCGGACGACCCTTCGCTCGCGCAGGACCCGTACACAGCGCTGGACGCCCCCGTATCACTGCGCGGTCCCTTCCGTAACCTCTCCCGCTGCTCCGTGGACCACGGCCTCGCGCGCGGTACCTGGGCCCCTGACCTGGCCGGATACCCCGGGTTGCGCACGATGACGACACCGGCACTGCTCATGTGCGCCGCGCTCCGGACATCTGCTCTCACCGCGACCGACGGTGGCGACCGGCAGGTGTTCGTACCGCGCTCGGTGTCGCGTGTCGAGTTGTACACGTGCGGTGCCAACGACCACGACCTGCTCCTACGGCACGGACACCGACTCGTGGTGTCGGTCGATGCGGACGGCGTCCACCGGGCCGTCACGCCGGAGGGCCGGCTCCTGCTGGTGATGTCTGGGGTCGCACTGGTGGAGATGCCGGCATGACAGGACCGGGGGACACCAGGGCACAACACGAGGGGAGAGGCATGGAAGGCACGTACTGTGTCGTCACCGGCGCGACGTCCGGTATCGGCAAGGAGATCGCCCGCGGGCTCGTCGCCGCAGGTGCGCATCTGCTGTTCATCTGCCGCGACCGGACCCGGGGCGAAGCGACCCTGGCCGAACTGAACAGGGACCGGCCCGGCACCGCTGTCCGCATGCTCGTGGCCGACCTCTCCGCGTTGCAGGACGTGCGCCGGGTGGCTGACGAGGTGCACGAACGCCTGCCACACCTCGACGTCCTGATCAACAACGCGGGCATACACGATCTGCGTCCGGCGGTCAGTGCCGACGGGTTCGACAGGATGATCGCGACCAACCACCTGGGCCCGTTCCTCCTCACCAACCTCCTTGCAGATCTGCTGGAACGGAGCTCCGCAGCACGGATCATCATGGTCGCGTCCGAGGCACACCGGAGCGTCGTGCGCATCGACCCCCGCACCTTCGCCGACCCCGGTTCGTACGGCCCGATCGGCTCGTTGGCCGTGTACGCCCGCTCAAAACTGCTGAACGTGCTCGTCACACAGGAGATCGCCCGCCGGTGGCCTTCGCGAGGCATCACCGCCAACGCGTTCTGCCCCGGACTCGTGTCCACGGGGCTCACCCGGAACATACCGATGGGCACCGCCCTGTTCTCCCTCGCGGAAGGCACCCCACTGGTGAGGAGTGCCCGGCAGGGTGCCGAGCAGGCCTTGCGCCTGGCCAGTGACCCGCGCTACGCCAGCCGCAGTGGCGGCTTCTACTCCACCACGCCCGGAGCCGTTCTCCTGCCGCCCACCGTCCACCGTTTCCGCACCGGCCTGCAGCACGCCGTGTGGGAACGGTCCGAAGAACTGGCCGGCCTCCCATGAGACACACGACATATCACGCTGCCCCCGTCACACCGTCCCCGAAGGAGCGCTGATGCACGGATCCCAGGCGATCGCCGGATGGTCCTCTCCTGGCCCCATGAACGGGACCGACACCCTCTTCTGGCGCATGGGGACGAACCCGCTGACCCGGCCGCACGTCACCTGGTTGTGGTTCCTCGACAAGCCACCCGACTGGAACGTGTTTCTCGACAGCTGCCGGTGGATCGTCCGCAGACTTCCCCGGCTCACCCACCGCGTGGTGGACACAGCGGTGCGGACCGGGACCCCCGCATGGATGCCGGACCCAGACTTCCGCCTCACCCGGCACGTCCACCGGCTGAGCCTCCCCGAGCCCGCGGGGCTGCGCGATCTTCTGGACCTCGTCGAGTGGCGAGCGGGCGCAGACTTCGACCCCTCGCACCCGCCGTGGGAGGCCACTCTCGTCGAGGGCTACGAACAGCAGCGGGCCGCGATCCTCCTCAAGTGGCACCACAGTGTCGGTGACGCGGTCACCATCGTCTCGGTCATGAACAGGCTCCTCCCCGATGCCGCACCGACCGGCCCCCCAGCCCCCCGATACCCCCAGGAACACGTCGAACGGCGCACGACCCCGAACGCGCGCCTCCCCCTGTCCTCGGCAGCCCACGGCTTCACGGGCGGCACGCGGGCGCTCTTCCAGGGGACCGTACGATGGCTGACGACGCCGCACGCGGCTGGAGAACGCGCCCGTCTCGCCGCCCGTTCCGCCGCCCAGCTGCTCCAGCCCGTCGCCCCTTCACCGCTTCTGCGCCAACGCAGCGCCGCGAGCCACTACGGATTGGTCACCGTCCCGCTGACGGACCTCAAGACGGCGGGCAGAAGCGCCGGTGTATCCGTCACCTCGGCCTACATCTCGGCGGTTCTCGGCGCGTTCCACCGGTACCACGAGTATCAGGGAGTGACTCGCAGGAGCGTGCCGACCCTTGTGCCGGTGAACATACGCCGGTCTGATGAGACCGGAGCCGGCAACATCATCGCCTCCGTACGCATTGCCGGGCCGATCGGCGACATGCCGGCCCCGGCGCGCATGTCGGCCGTGCACGCCTCGATCACCGAGGCGCGCGACGCCCTGGCCCGAGACGTGTACACCACTCTGGCCGACCTCGGATCATGCATACCCGGCCTGATCCACCGGCTGGCCGTTCCCCCGGTGCTTCGAAGGGGAGTCGACATCGTGGTCACCAGCGTCCCCGGCTTCTCCCGTACCACCTTCGCCGCGGGCGCCCAGGTGGTGAACGCGGTGGCCTGGGCGCCCAGAGGAGGCGCCGCTGCCAACATCTCCATGGCCTCGCACGACGGCACGTGCGCCATCGGGACCAACCTCGACCCCGCCGCCGTCACGGACCCCGCCCTCTTCCACCACTGCCTGGAACAGAGCCTCGACGAAATGATCAGCGGCTGACCCGCACCCTCACGCCAGGCTGCCGTTCCGCCGTCCACGCCGACCGGCACCGGCATCCAGACCATCCCCTCCGAATGAGCCGACAGGAGGCCGTAGACGATGGAACTTCCCCTGGAAGAGGAACTGCGTGCCGAGAGGCACCGCCTGATCACCACACTGGAACAGCTGCCGGACGAGCAGTTCGAATCCGGACCCACCTTGTGCACCGAATGGTCACCCAGGGACATACTCGGACACCTCATGGCCGTGGACAAGCCCCTGGCCACCTACCTCCCCTACGGTCCCTTCCTCCACGCCGCCAACCGCACACAGGTGGCGAGGGCCCGCCACCTCCACCGGGACCACCTCATGGAGCGAGCCAGGATCTGGGCAGACCAACCGTCCCTGACCAGCCGCATCGGTGCCGCGGTCACCCTGGGAGACCTCGCGGTCCATCACCAGGACATCGTGCGCGGCCTCGACCTGAACAGGGACCTCCCCGCTACCGTGCCGACGTTCATCCTCTGGGACGGAGCGATGCTGAGCCTGACCACCAATCTGAGAATCCTGCGATACCGAGTGGTTCCCACCGACGGCTACCCCGCGATCGGGGCCCGTTCGCCGTCCGTACCGAGGGTCCAGGGCCCCAGAGAAGCACTGGGCCTGTGGCTCGCCGGGCGCGATGCGGTGACGGACGACCTGGTCTTCACCTGACCACACCAGACGCCCACCCAGCTCCGACCGCCCCGAACGGCGAGAGATCGCACCACGCTCGGCTCCAGGAGGAATCGCATGACCGACCACAAGCCGACCAAGCGACGCGTGCTGGTGGAGGGACTCTCCACCCTCTACTACGAAGCCGGAGAGGGCCCAGTGGTCCTACTGGTGCCCGGGATCGCATCGGACCCACAAGACTGGTTCCCCGTCATGCAGGAACTCGCCCTGACCCACCGTGCCATCGCGATCTCATTGCCCGGACTAGGTGGCACCAGCCCCGGCCCGGACGTACGCCCCTCGACCATGGCCTCATTCCTCATGCACTTCCTTGATGCCCTGGACGTGCACTCCGTCATCGCGGTAGGCCACTCCTACGGCGGCCTCGTGGTCGCGGAACTCGCCCTGCGCCACCCGCACGCCGTCAGCAGACTGACCCTGGTCAACGCTTGCGGACTCGGCCGGGCAGTCCATCCTGGCGCCGTCATACTGGCCCTGCTACCAGAGCGCGCCTCCGACCTGCTGTCCGCCATCGCCTCTCTCCCCGGAGGCGCCACCGCGCTCACGTTCTCCAGCAACCTGCTGCTCCGCCAGCCCTGGCGCATACCCGCGACCACATGGGCCGCCCAGTTCCGGCTGGCCCGGTCACGACAAACACTGCGCACGTCGATGAAGGTCTTCCGCGAGTGCGGCGACATCACCGGACAGCGCCGAGACATCATCGTGACCCACCGCCTGCACGAGATAGACGTACCCGCCCTGGTGATCTGGGGAGGCTGCGACCAGCTCTTCCCCGTCTGGCAGGGCCGGGCCGCGGCACGCCGCCTGCCGGCAGGCCGCCTCACCGTCCTGGCGGGTGCCGGACACGTCTCCCACCTCGACAGCCCCGAGGAGTTCATGGACGCCCTCGGCTCCTTCGTCCGCGACGACCACGAACGCCCGAAGCCCACGACCCGGAAGAACACCGGCAAGGGAGGACCTCCGTGAACGACGTACCACAGCAGTGCCCCACACCCGAGGAAGGGGACAGCGGATCGGACGGGCAAACGGGCTTTCCGAAGCCTGCCGGTCGTACGGCACCGCTGGTCGCCGACGGCACCCGCACCGAGCGCGAGGAACGGCATGGGGTCGTCATCATCGGCAGCGGTGTGGGTGGGAGCATCGCGGCCTTCCGGCTGGCCGAGGCAGGCGTGAGAAGCGTGGTCCTGGAGCGAGGCCGACGGTGGCCTGTCACCCCTGCCGGGGACACCTTTCCCTCGTTCCCCTCCCTCGACAGCCGGCTGGCATGGCTGGACGACGACTCCACCCCGTTGCCACCGGGCCGAGGGCCGGTGCCGTCCCTGCTCCGCCGCGCCCTCTCTGCGGCACTGCCACGTTCCACCGGACTGCTGGACGTGAACACCCAGGACGGCGTCGTCATCATCAGTGGCGCAGGAGTCGGCGGGGGAACCCTGGTCTACGGAGGTGTGCTTGCACAACCCCGGCCTGAACCCTTCCGGAGGATGTTCCCCGCCGGACTCGACTACGACGAACTCGACCGCGTCTACTACCCCCGCGCGCGCAAGCGCCTGGTGGCCGCTCCGTTCGACGACGACCTGCTCGCCCGCGCACCATACCGGTCCAACCACCTGTGGAGCCTCGCCGCAAAAAGGTCAGGGCTCTCGGCCGAAACCATCACAAGCAACTACGACTTCGACGTCATCCGAAGCGAACTGGACGGTACCGAGACAGCCTCGGCCACGGTCGGCCAGTACCACTTCACCGGCTGCAACAGCGGCGCGAAAATGAGCGTAGACCGCACCTACCTGGCACGGGCCGAAGCATCCGGAAAGACTGCAGTGCGCCCGCTCCATCGGGTGACCCACATGTCCCAGGACCGAAAAGGCCTCTACCGGGTATCCGCCGAACGTCTGGACGCGCAGGGGACAGCTGTCGAGCGCCTGGTATTCGTCTGCGACAAGCTGATCCTCGCGGCCGGGGCCCACACACCGCGCATGCTCCTAACCGCACGCGAGACCGGTGCCCTGCCCGGGCTGCACGAGTCCGTCGGTGACGGCTGGGGGTCCAACGGCGACCACCTGGTCCTCGTCAAGACGTCGCCCATACCCGTCGGCGCGCCGCAAGGCGGCCCCCCGGCGGTACTCGTGCGGAACGCCGACGGCACCGCCGCCGTGATGCACTCACCTATGTCCTTTCCTGTGGGATCAGGGATTCTGGTCTGCCTGGGCATGGGCCTCTCCGACCGCTTCGGCCGATGGACCCTGACAGCCGACGGTAAGCCCCGGCTGAAATGGGAGGCCTCGTACGACACCACCTCCGTACGCGCCGTGGAGAACCTCGTGCGCCATGTCGCGCGTTACATGCCCGGCGCACACCCGGTGCCGGCCGACCGCCCGTCACATCCCGTGGTCGCGCATCCTGTCGGCGGCGTCGTACTGGGCAAGAGCACCGACCTCTACGGCCGACTGCGCGGCCACCGCGGACTGTACTGCCTGGACGGCGCCCTCATGCCCGGGTCTACAGCCGCTGTCAATCCCGCACTAACCATCGCTGCGGTGGTCGAACGGTGCCTCGATCACATCATCTCGGACTTCACCTCCTGAGGACGAGCACGCGTGAGGTGCTGCAGTATCGCGACGCAATACCACCTCCGCATATCCAGCCACTCCCGAAGGTCACTGCCGCCACTTCCGGTCTCTGCTCCCCCAATGCCGGCACCTGCCGCGCGCATGAGCCCCTCAGGCCACATGAACACCTCGCAGACTGACCGGTTCGCGCCCATCCTCCTGGGCCCGAACCTGCCGATACTGCTAGTGCCCGTTCCTGACACCCGCCAAAGGGGCGGAAGACACTCCCAGAAAGGGATACACCATGCAACGTTTCTCCAGATGTTTGAGAGCCGGCTTGGCCGTGATGCTTCTATCCGTCCTCGGGATTGTCGCCACCGCAGGCTCCGCCGACGCCGACTCGCCCCTTGTGGCCTGCACCGGAAGCCAGAACTCCAACCATTCCCCCGGAGTGACCAATGTCCCGCAGACTGTCACGGTGGACAGCGTCACTTCGTACACCTGTGTACTGCCCCTCCTCGGATCCGTCTCGCACACCGAGCACAGCGTGGTCCCCGGCCTAAGCTGCCCCAACCTGCTCAATACCGCCCCTGGGGCGGTCACGCTCCACTGGAGTGACGGGCAGTCGAGCGCCTTCTCGTTCACGCAGAACCTCGAGGCCGTCAATGGGGTCACTACCCTAATTCGACTGGGGAGCATCACGAGTGGGCGCTTCGCCGGACACACCGTCACCGAAACTCTGGTAGGTGCGAGTCTGAACCTCACCGCATGTGCGAGCACCGGAATCACCAACTACTCCTTCCCGGTCGGTACCCTCGTCATCGTCTGACCCCCCTGAGGAGCCAGCGCGGCACCGTTCCCTGGACGCCTGCCTCGCGCAGTGGTGGAAAGCATCCGTACACCACACACCGCTCAACGCGTGAGAGCACGAAAACAGGCCGACAACTGGCTCTCAACAGGCTCGACGAAACTCGGTCCTGGGTCATCGAGGCACCTTTTCCAACCGCAGGTGTAGGCAAGTTGAGGGACGGGGGACAGGCTTTGTTCTGGGCGTTCTGGAAACCCTCGCGCGCACGACGTACGAACGCGACTCCCGGATCAGAGGGAGATCACGTGGCGACTCAGACACAACCGGAGAATCACGTAGCCGACCCGTCGGCCGTCTTGTGGTACCGCGGAGTAGCCGAGAGTGAAGAAGAAGTGCGGCCCGGCAGTGTCCGCAGCGGGCCCATGCGCATGTAATCGCAGTTCGTGGCCCCCCGGGCCGGGCTGCCGCAAAGGCGCAGTCGATTCAGTTGCGGTTCCGCCGACTGTTGGTCGAAAAGCTGGCTGCTGAGCATCCTGCAGCGAAAAGTAACACCAGGCGACACGAGCCTCATAAGCCGCATGGGTAGCGTCTGATATGGAAGGGTTACGCGCACCCTAATAACCCGCACGGGTAAATCTTGGTAAGCAGGCTGACTTGCCGTCGCAATGGATGCATCATGAGTCTCCACGGGGTATCGATATATGCGCGAAAGGATCAGCTGATGGGAATTTTATCGAGACGTGGGGCATGGGGAGTGGTCACTGGCTCAGCTCTCCTGCTTGTGGCCGCAACAACGACGTCGGCCGGAGCCGCTTCTGAGATGCTGACAGAGGTCACCTGTACAGTTCCCAGTAATAGAGTGACGACATTCAGTCCGGCGCTGACCGGAACCCCGCAGGCTGTGACGATCAGTACGCAGGCCAACTATGGCCCTTGCGTGTCACTCACCCATCCAGATATCACCTCTGGTACCGCAAGCGGTCAGACTTCTTCTCAGCTCTCCTGCCTTGACTTGCTGAAGCAAGTGCAGAACCAGCAGAAGATCACATGGAACAGCGGTGAGACCAGTATCTACCAAGCGACAACAACGGCGACGATCGTCGGTGCTCTCGTCGTCAACGTGACGACAGGAACTGTCACCGAAGGCCTCTTCGAAGGAGCCGCCGTGCAACAAGTGCAAATCGCGCCCGCAACCACCATTCTCGCCTGCACCCTAGGGGTAGGGACAGTGCCATCGGTAAATTCCACCGTCACCCTGCAAATCACAGGGGTATGACCGGGTTCTCTCCGATGACGGGATGCGTGCAAGGGCCGTTCCGTCTTCGTTGCGCCTGGCAGGGGATGCATCCGAGGGGACCGCGAGACGATCTCTACGAGAATGCAGCTACTTGAGAGGCACACATCGCACTGGTCGGGCCGGACATCGGGGGAATCCCGTGTCGCCGCCGCGCCGGACCACCGATCCACCCGCAAGCCGCCGGCACAGCTGAACCAGATCTCGCGCGGTCGCATGCTGCGCGCGCCGGGGCTCGCGGCTACGCGCCCGTGTGAATACGCCCGCTCTCTCTGCCCTTGCACACTCCCTGGACGCCATCTCACGCCAGGCGGACGGTGAAACCCGCGGAGGCAGCCGTCCCGGCTGTCCCGAGGCGCAGACCTCGTCCGAGTGCACTTGGCTGGAGCAGACATGAAACTAACCGACCGTCCTCTCATACGCATCCTCCGCAGGCCGGGGGTCCGGCTGTTGCGGGTGGGCGCCCTACTGGTCGCACTGCTCGGCGCGATCCTGCCAGCCACGTCCGTCCCGGCCGCCGCCGCGGGGCCGTCCGCGCTGGTCACGTGTGTGGGGCAGCAGGTCATCGACTACAGCCCGGGCCTGCGGCTGACACAACCGCGCGACGTCACGTACCAGGCCAACGGCAGCTACTCCTCCTGCCCGCTCAACGACGGCGTCACCTCCGTCACCTACACGGAGAGCGGTTTCGTGCCGGGCGCCACCTGCGTCGCCTTCCCGAGCACGGCGACAGCGAACCTGCACTGGAGCAACGGGCAGAACTCCACCGTCCAGGTCACCGGTGTGGAGATCGATGTCGCCGGAGCGACTTCGGTCTACGCCTCTCTGGGGACGGTCACCGCAGGCCGGTACGCCGGGTCTACGGTCAACGTCACCGTCGAGTTCATTCCCGATCTGCTCAACCCCCTGCCGTGTCTCACCACCACCGGCCTGACCCGAGTGTCCGGCTTGTCGACGCTAGTCATCGTCTGACTCCGAGCATCCAGAACCCGCGCCCGGGCGGCCCGCATCCAAGACGGGCGCAGATGCGATCGGCGGGTCAAATGCAATCAGGGTGGCGAGCATTGCTGGTGCGGGCGAGGGCAGACTCTGTCTCGCGGCCTGACCACGCCGGTCGGCGGCCGCACCGACTCGCCCGTCCGGTCTAGGCACCGTGCATAGTGTGCTCATGGATCGATTCGTGGGTCAGGCCCGCCTCGAATGGTGGGCCAATCAATCGACATGCCTTGAGATGCACGACGTCAACATCACCGTCACTGTCGACGGGGCCGGCAAAGGGCGGGCAACCGGTCGGCACGCCCTCGCTCTCGATACGACGCAGAGCGAGGGCTGGGACTTTCTCATGGAGATGGATCCCCACTTCTCCCTTGCGTTTCCCGCGGCGGGATCACGGTGCGAGTCGTTGAGGCAGAAGATGGAACCCTCACGCTCGTGGAAGCACCGGACTGGAGCGGCTCCGGGAACGTCACCTTCGACCTCACCTCAGAGCAGCCCTCAAGGGCAGGAACCCGGCTTGGCACCTCCTACACCGACTCCGGCTGCCTCCCCATGATGATCACTCAGAAGGAAGTCCGGAGGCGGCGAAGGCATATGAGGCTGCAAGCCAGTTCGAGTAGTCCCTGGTGTAGATCCGCGCGTCGTTCGTAGCGAATGCGGAGCCGCTTGAACTGGTGCAGCCAGGCGAAGGCGCGCTCGACGACCCAGCCCACCTTGCCCAGCCCGGAGCCGTGTGCGACGCCGCGTCGGGCGATCATTGGCTTGATGCCGCGCTTCCACAGCACGCGGCGGTACTTGTCGAAGTCGTAGCCCCGATCGGCATACAGGCGCCGGGGCCTGCGGCGGGGGCGTCCTCGCAGACCCCGAATTGCTGGGACTGCGTCCAGCAGCGGCAGCATTTGGGTGACATCATGTCGGTTCCCACCAGTGAGCGTGACAGCGAGCGGTGTGCCGTGGCGGTCGACGATCAGATGGTGTTTGGAGCCGGGACGGGCACGGTCGACGGGCGAAGGGCCGACGTGATCCCCCCTTCAGGGCCGGGACATGCGACCCGTCCACGGCGCAGTCGTCCAGGCCCAGTAGCTCAGCGCGGCGCAGTTCTGTCAGCAGGGCGGCATGCAGACGCGACCAGACGCCAGCCTCGGTCCAGTCCCGCAGCCGGCGCCAGGCCGTCGCCCCGGAGCAGCCCACAGTCTCGGCCGGAACATCGCGCCAGGCGACGCGTGGCCGCGGTTGAACTGCTGGTCGTGCTCGGGGTGTTCGCTGTGGTGGTAGTTCGGGCTGCGAGAGGTGGCGCAGGCACCCTGGTAGGCGCGGTCCGCGAGCACGAGGATCTGCCGGGTGAGGCAGGCTATGCCGTGGGCCCGTGCCGGCGGTCAGGTCGTGGGTGCGGCCCGGGGTTGCGGTGGGAGAACCACGGAGGGGTGCCGTCCGGTCGTGCGACGACCGGGACGTTCATGCCGTGCTTGCGGTGCTTCTGGGAGTAGTACGGCTGATCGGCGCGGACGCGCTCGATGGGGTTCAGGGTGCCGTCGACGATGACGAAGTCCCCTTCGCTCAGGCCGACGAGGGCCTCCTGCACTCCGGGCGCCCAGGAGGCCAGGACCTCGAGGGTCTCGTCCACGTACCGCCAGGCGGTCGCGGTGGAGATCCCGAACTCCGCCGCGAGCTGGGGCAGCGTCTCGTTCTAGTGTGATGCGCCAGAAATCCTGAGGGTTAGTTCTGCTCTGTTTTCTGGCTGGTAGTTCCGACCTTGGTGAGGTAGTCGGCGAGAGAGTTGAGGATCTCGTCGGCTGTCTTGGTCCAGGTGAAGGGCCGCGGGTTCTCGTTCCAGGTGGCGATCCACGCAGTGATGTCGTCCTCCAGGGCTTTCACGGACCGGTGGACGCCGCGGCGGATGAGTTTGTCGGTCAGCAGGCCGAACCACCGCTCCACCTGGTTCATCCACGAGGAGCCGGTGGGGGTGAAATGGACGTGGAAACGGGGGTGTTTGCCGAGCCACGTCCTGATGTCGGCGGTGTTGTGGGTGGCGTAGTTGTCGCAGACGAGGTGCACGTCGAGTCCGGCGGGCACCGCCTTGTCGATCCGGATTAGGAACTTCTTGAACTCGATCGCCCGGTGGCGGCGGTGCAGTGCTGATATGACGGTGCCGTCGGCGATGTTGAAGGCGGCGAACAGGCTGGTGATGCCGTGCCTCAGATAGTCGTGGGTGCGGCGTTCGGGCATACCCGGCATCATCGGCAGCACCGGCTGGGACCGGTCCAGCGCCTGAATCTGGCTCTTCTCGTCCACGCAGAGCACGACCGCCTTCTCGGGCGGGTGGTGGTACAGGCCGACGACGTCGACGACCTTGGCGACGAACTGCGGATCGGTGGACAGCTTGAAGGAGTCCTGCAGGTGGGGCTTGAGGTCGAACCGTTTCCAGATGCGCCCGACCGTCGACTTCGACAGGCCGGTGTGCTGGGCCATCGAGGCCCGCGACCAGTGCGTATCCTGGCCCGGGACCGACTCCAGGGTGGCCACGACGACCTCCTCGATCTGGTCGAGGAGGATCGAGGGCGGCCGGCCCGAGCGCGGCTCGTCATCCAGACCATCGAGGCGCTTCGCGATGAACCGGGCCCGCCAGCGGTCCACGGTCGACCTGTCGATGCCGAGGTCGGCCGCAGCCTGCTGATTCGTCCCGCCCTCCGCGCAGCGCAGCACGATCCTGGCACGCAACGCGAGGAACTGAGCGGTCTTGGCCCGCCGCGCCCACTGCTGCAGCTGCCTGCGCTCAGTCTCGTCGAGGATCAGGTCGGCCTTCGGCCGGCCAATCCACCCGGCGTCCTCAAGCCCGGCCATTCGCTCCGCCGCGAAAGCCCGACGCCACTTGCCGACCGTCTTGGCCTGGACACCCACGAGCCGTGCGACACCGGCGTTTGACATTCCCTCAGCGCACGCCAGGATGATGCGGGCCTTCTCAGCCGGGCGCCGGTGCGGCATCTCTGTCCGGCGCAACAACTCGGCACGCTCGGCCTCGGACAACGTGATCGCCACAGCAGAAGGCCCCGAATGCGACATGACAACAGGGTACTTACTAACCCTCAGGATTTCTGGCGCATCACACTAGTGCTGTGACCGCTAAGGTTCGCCGGGTTGAGACGGAGGACCGTGGTGTTTGTGGAGATCGTCTTCGTGGGGCTGCCGATCGACCGTGATGAGGTCGAGGAGGCGTTGGAAGCGGCGTTCGAGCTCGACGGCGAGATCACGGGCGCGGGCAGCGGCATGGGTCGTTGCCATCTTGACCTTGAGATCGCGGAGGGCTCGGACGCGACCGCGGTCCTGGAGCGGCTCCGGGCTGTGCTGTCTGAATTGGGAGTCGCGGACCACGCGACCTTGGATGTCAGCGAGTGATCAGGCTGCCATCCGCGCTCGTCCGCCCCAGCGGACGCCCTTCTCGCTGCGGACACGGGCGCGTTCGCGGCGTTCGGCCGCCAGGACATCTCGATGGCGGGCGTTGGCGTTGCGCCAGCGCAGGTAGGCGTGCAGAGCCCGGGTCTGGACCGTGTGGTTGAGGTTGTTCGAATTGGCGATGGTGAACCGCCGCAGCGGCCCGAAGTGCGCCTCGATCGGATTTGCCCAGGACGCGTAGGTCGGTGTGAAGCACAGTTCGACCCGGTGCTTTCTGGCCCAGGCGCGGATCTTCTCGCCCTTGTGCGCGGACAGGTTGTCCAAGATCACGTAGATGGGGGCGCCGTCTGGGCGGGCCGCCCGGATCGATCTGAGGGCGGCCAGCGTGTTGCCGGCACCCTTCTTTCGCCGGTTGATGCCCCAGAGCGTGTCGTCACCGACCGAGTAGCAGCCGTGGAAGTACCGGACCCCGTGGGTGCGGTGGTAGGTCGCGGGGTACCGTTCAGGATGACCGGCAGCGGCCCACCCCGAGCCGCCGGTCGGCCGGATTCCCGGCGGACCGAACTCGTCGAACGCGAAAACGCGGTCGAAGAAGCGGTCCAGGACGTGCTCAATCCGGTCGAGCTTGGTGTCACGGTCCGGGTCTGGCGACTCCTTCCAGGTCTTCGTGCGCTGGAAGGTGACGCCGCGGCGGGCCAGCAGGCACCGTAACGCCTCGCGGCCGATCCGGATGACGCGGCCATGGACCCGGTGCAGATAAATGACGAGCTTGCGGATGGACCAGCGGGTGAAGGGCTGGCCGAGCTTGGTCGGGCGGGTGGTGGCCGTCGCGACGACGAAGTCCTCGTCGTCAGGAGTGAGCTGGCGGGGACGGCCTCCCGCCCAGCGAGGGTCCAGACAGGCCAGGCCGATCTCGTTGAACCGGTGGATCACGTCGCGGACGGTGTCCTCGTCCGCCTGCACCAGCTGGGCGATGACCGGGACGCGGTTCCCGCCGGCCGAGGCCAGCAGCATCATCGCCCGCCGGTAGCGAACCGAACTGGTGTCACCACGGCGCACGATCTGCTGAAGCTTCCGCCCTTCCTGGTCGGTCAGTCTGCGTACACGGACAGGCTCGACCACCGCACCTCCACGGGTCGGATCGGACGTCACCGCACATCCAACCGCCCCGACCACCAACCCGGCGAACCAATCCGGTCACAGCACTAGCGCAGATGCACCAGCGCCAGCAGCGCTTGGTGGAGGCAACCCAACCTCCGCGACCGCGTGCCGCGTTCACACCTTCGGGCATAGAACACCATGAGACATGCTCGACCAGCTCACGAGGGACGTCGAGCGTGGCACGATACGGGACCAACCGAGGCTCCTCGGGCGAAGCGTGGTGCGTAGACAACACCACCGCAACGACCAGGAGCCTCGCCTCGTCACACCACCCCGCTGACCTGCACCATCACCCTGCAGGAAAGGATGAAATCGGTTCACTGTCAGAGGAGAATGGTGAGGACCTCACTGGCGTTCTGCTCGTCGATGCTTGAGGTAAGGCAGCCCAGAACGTCGAGGTCGATGGTCACCTTTTCGCGTACCACAGCCGAGCCCTGCGCGTAGCCGGCAGTGACAGTGCCTGTCGCAGTCACGATGGTCGAGTTGGCGGCGTGGGTGACGGTGGTGAGCGTGTAGGTGATGGTGCTGTTCTGGCCGTTGTTCCAGTGATACGTAATCACGTCAGCCGGGGGGATCGTGCTTGCGAGCCATGGGATCAGGCAGCTGGCCTGCTGAATGAAGGATGCGGTGGCGACGCCGGTGAGAAACGGGCCACCCAGGCACGTCAGTTCTTCGGTGATGCCCACGTTGGTGGTCCGCGGCAGCGGGCCGAGCGGGGGCGAGTAGTGCGTGGAATCTCCACCGGTGCAGACCACCGTGGCGGCGGCCTTCGCCGGTGCGGCCTGGGCCGAACCGGCGGGGAGGGCGACCGCTGCGGTGAGAGCGGCTAGGGAGAAAGAGAAGGTGAGAAGTCTTCGGATACGTGACATGCACTGGCCTTTCGTCACAGTGTCCTCCTAGGACGCCTGACCGACTGCTGCACAAGTGCGCCGCTTGAGTGCGGGACCACGTAGGTATAATCAGAGGGCGGCCGGTCCGGTGTGTGCGGAGTCAACTCATGCAGCGGTTTTACGGCGCTTTTCACGTTGCCACACCGGCAGAGACGCGTATATGGCCCTCTTGGGGGATGCACACCCCCCAAGAGGACTCGCACCCACGGCTAGGCCGTTTCTTACGGATCAGCGACCAGCCAGTGGTGTGATGGGTCCATGCGGCGTGAGAACTGTGCGACCAGGAACCACATAGAGGTGTGGCGTCAACGTGCCCTGCCCGGAGCTCCAGAGCAGGTGAGGTTCTGGGCAGTGTTGCGTGGTTCGCTCCTCCCGATCTTGGTCTGGGCTGTCGTCGCATGCGTCGTGTACTTCGTCTACGGCCCAGTCGTGGCCATGATCCTCGGCGGACTCTTCGCAACGTCGTTCGTCGTGGGGTTCGGGCTCCGCCGTAGGGCCGGACACTCCGTTCGCTGCAGCATCTACGGTGCCGTGGGCGGCGTGCTCGACAAGTCCGTGGCCGGGTTCTCAGGCGTTGCGGCGAAGGCTGCCCGTCGTTGTACGGGTGTGTTGACTGACGCCCAGTGGGCCTGGATCGAGCCTTTGCTGCCGGACCGGACTCCTCGTAGAGGTGGAAGGTGGCGTGACCATCGGCAGGTCATCAACGCCATCGCTTGGAAGTACCGGACGGGATAGCAGACCGCCGCTCCGCACTCGCCCGTCCCTTCTCGCGGCACAACCGCAGGATGCCGTACGAACTCTCCATCCATGCTCGCTCAGGTCAGCCTCGCTCACCCGCCGCCCCAGCGGCCTGATCAGCAGCGGGTTACTCCAACCCAAGCTGGTACGACCAGGAGGGGGCATGGTTGACGTCCGCGGGGAGGGCCTGCGTCAGGGACTTGTAATGGGCCGCGATGCGGTTGAGACTCTCGGATGCGCCGTGACTGCCCCGTTGCTCAACGAGCTTGATGATGCGTTCGGGGCCAAGCAGGCGATTGGCGCGGACGAGGCGGTTGAGTCTCGGTCGCCGGATCGCTTCGTAGTCATGAAGCGCCCGGCACGGGTCCAAGGTGCGAGCAAGGCAGTGAGCAAGGACTCGGGCGTCGATGATGGACTGGGTGCCACCGTTCATCCCCATCGGGTACATCGGGTGAGCGGCGTCGCCGAGCAGCGTGATCGGTCCAAAGCTCCAGCGCGGTAGTGGGTCGCGATCGAGCATGGGGAAGCGAGCGATGCCTGCTGCACTCGAGAGCAGGGCGTCCATGTCGATGAAGTCGATAGTCCAGTCCCGCAGTTGGTGCCTCACCTGACCAGCGGTCATGCGTTGCACCACCAGATCTTCGTGGTTCGGCTCCGGAGGGCGCGTTTCCAGAACCCAGTTGAGCGCAGGCTCCAGACGGCTTACATCGCCCGGCCGAGCGGGTGCGAGGATCGGGTAAGCGATGAACTTGGCACCGGGTGTGCCGCCGGCCACGATGACGGTGCGCCCATCGAGTAGGCCCACGCCCGTACTCAGGCCGCGCAACATGTGCACACCATTCCACAAAGCCGGTCCCTCTGAGGGGTAGAGCTTCTCACGGACCCGTGAATTGATGCCGTCGGCGCCAATGAGGACATCGGCTCGGTACGTCACGTTCCGACCAGCGGCCCGGTCGTACAACTGAGCGTCTACCCCCGTCTCGTCGGCTTCAAAACCAAGCAGGGAATTTCCGGTGCGCACCGCTCCAGGAATACGTCGGTCCACCTCCCTCAGCAGAAGAGTCTGCAATACGCCGCGATGCACAGAGCACTGTGGCCACATGAAACCGGCCGGGCGCCCTAGGGCCTCCTGCCAAAGGAGATCACCAGCCCGGTCGCAGTACGCGAGCCTGTGAGGCATCACGGAAGCCTCTTCCAGCGCCGCACCCAGCCCGAGTTCACTCAGCTCGCGCACCGCGGAAGGCAGCAGGTTGATTCCGACGCCCACAGGATCGAGCTTTTCGGCCTCCTCGAAGACCACGGCCTCCAGTCCGACTGCCTGCAGGCTCAATGCGGCCACCAGCCCCGAGATACCGCCGCCTACAATGACAATTCGCATATAGCAATATCTCCCTAGATGGACTTTCTCGGCCTCCGCACGCTCCGCGTCATCGTATATCGCGCCATAGCGGTGATATGGAAACCGCAGTTGCACTTTCGGCGTGTGGGTAGGGGCCTGGGCATGCGGGTGCGACCGAAAGAGGGAATCCGACATGACTGCTAGTCCCGCCTGCGAGATGGATCACGCGACCTATCCCTAAATTTACTTCTCGACGCCTACTAGGCGCGCCGACGCCTAAGAAGGAGGTACCTCGATGTACACCAAGCCATTGCGTGTGGTGGTGGGAGCCGCGCTGCTCGTCCCGCTGACGGCAAGCACGACATGGGCCGACACCTCGCCAGGCCCACTCGTTGCCAAAACCGTCGTCACATGCACCGGGCCGGCGCAGATGAACTTCAGCCCGCCCCTGAAGACATTTCCCCAGGATTCAACCGTGACGGGGAGCAACCAATTCACCACCTGCGCCGTGGTACATAAGAACGCCGTCACCGATGAGCAGATTGGACTGCCCGAAACGCTCTCTGCGGTGCCAGGAGAGGGATCGTCCGTCGTCGAGGTTCATTACACGGACCTCGTCCTCAGCAAGGGCCAATGCAACACTCAGAACGGGAAGTTCCGCGGTCAGGTCACTTACTCCTGGCATGACGCCATCGGAGGGGAGACCGTCATCAATCTGGGCGAGAGCGCCAGCATCACCGCCGCGGGTTCACACCAGTTCGCCAACAAGGACGTCGCAGACTCGAGCAGCACCCGCTTCGCCGGCTACTCCGAGCACCCGAGGGGCATCATGAACCCACAGGTTGCCGGCTCGTGCTCGGGTTCCAGTGGCGTCACTGCGATGACCGGGGACGTCACGATCACGCTGATTTCACCCCCTCACATCACGACGGTCGGCTGACAGCGATGGCCCAATATGCCGACATCCGCTCTTAGACCGTGTTCTACATGGTCAGTTTGAGGAATCGTTTGTAGCAGCAGAGAGCGGCTGCCAGTCCGAGAAAGGCCCGGTAGTTGCCTGGTTTCCGTTCGTAGCGGTGGTTGAGTCGGCGGTAGCCGGTCAGCCAGGACATCGTGCGTTCGATGACCCACCTACGCCGGCCGAACCGCTCGCTGGAGTCGATGCCCTTGCGTGCGATGCGGACTCCGATGTGCTTGCCCCAGAGCCATCGCCGCAGGTGGGGCATGTCGTACGCCTTGTCTGCGTGAAGACGGCGGGGCTGGGATTCCGTCGCGGGGGATTCGTGTCCCATGTGGAAATGGGACAGCATCGGCTTCAGGGCCTGGCTGTCGTGGGTGTTGGCCGCGGAGAGCCCGGCGCGGAGGGGCAGTCCGTCCGCGTCGGACAGGACGTGCATCCTGGAACCTGGTTTGCCCCGGTCCACGGGGCTCGGACCTGCAAGTTCGCCCCTTTTTTGGTTCTCGCACAGATCTTGGGGAGTCGTCGCGGAGTGTTACCTCGCTGTTGATTGCGAGGAGACTGGTTCCCGTGAGCCCGCGTACGCCTTGTCGTTCGACGATCGGAATTGACGCTCCCTCAGGTGTCTGCCGGCGGCTGCTGTGGTCGGTTGTTGACCGTGATCGTGCCGGTCATGCAGACCAATGCACCGTTCTGGGACTCGCTGGTGTTCGCCGGGATCGACGATGTGGATGTCGAGGCGGTTACGGCCGCGTTCGGTACGGTCGAGGTGGTGGCGAGAGGCCGCGCGGCTGGGTCTGCCTGGCCGGGCTGCGGCCGCTTCTCAGACCGAGTCCACGACCGGTACCAGCGCAGGCTGAGAGACCTTCCGATCGCTGAACAGGGCTTTGTGATCCGGCTGACGGTCCGGCGCTTCATCTGCGGAGCGGAGGACTGCCCGCGCCGGACGTTTGCCGAGCCGTTCTCGCGGCTGGCCGCCCCGCACGCACAATTCACAACGCGGCTCAACCGCGCCCCGGAGCGGGTGGGGCTCGCGCTGGCCGGGCGTGCCGGGGCCCGGCTGGCCGCCCAGCTGGGCTTCGGCGCGGGACGGATGACCTTGTTACGCAGGGTCATGGCGTTGCCCGATCCCCGGTTCAGCACGCCGCGTGTGCTCGGCGTGGACGACTTTGCGATCCGTCGCGGCCAGACCTACTCCACCGTCTTGACCAGCGTCGAAGACCGTCGCGTGGTCGATGTGCTCCCGACTCGCGAGGCCGGGCCACTGGCCGCCTGGCTGATCCGCAACCCCGGCGTGGAGATCATCTGCCGGGACCGAGCCGGCGCCTACGCCGAAGGCGCCCGCCGCGGTGCCCCCGACGCTCTGCAGGTCGCCGACCGGTTCCATCTGTGGCAGGGCCTCGGCCGAGCCGTTGAGACCTGTGTCGCCGCCCACCGCGACTGCCTGAACAACCCATCGACCGGCACGGTGCCAGACGCGACCCGCCCCGACCCCGGTCGGCCGCAGGACGGCTCGGCGCCCGTCGGCCGACGGGCCGACCGGAAGAAGGCAGCACACGCACTGGTCCACGGGCTCCTTGCCCAAGGCCACTCACGCCGGGCGATCGCCCGGCACCTGGGTTGGGGCCTCAACACCGTGCTCCGGTACGCGAACGCCGCACGATGGCAGGACACTTTCCGCGAGAATCGGCCCCGGCCCAGCAGACTGGACCTCCACAAGCCCTACCTGGAGCGGCGGTTCGCCGAGGGGTGCACCAGCGTCACCCGACTGCACAGCGAGTTGGTCGCCGCCAACGCGCCCGTCACCTACCAGATGGTCCGCGCCCACATCGCCACCCTCCGCGGGGCTCCGGCCGGCGCGCCGCCCCGGCCGCCGACGGTGCGGCAGGTGACCGGCTGGCTCACCCGGCACCCCGCAACCCCGACCGAAGAAGAGCGGGCTGGCCTGAAGGAGGTCCTGGCCCGCTGCCCCGAGCTGGACAAGGCCGCCGGACACGTCCGCGACTTCGGCGAGATACTTGCCGACCGCCTCGGCAGCACGCTCCCTGCCTGGATCGACGCCGTCGATGCCAGCCAGCTACCCGGCCTCACCGGCTTCGCACTCCACCTGCTCCGAGACCTCGACGCCGTGACAGCAGGGCTCACTCTGGACTGGAGCTCTGGCAGGATCGAGGGCGCCGTGAACCGCATCAAGAAAATCAAGAGGCAGCTCTACGGCCGAGCCGGATTCGAACTACTCCGCAAGATGATCCTGCTCCAGTAGCACTCCAAGCCCTCCGAACCCTTCGCCAAGACCAAGAACTGACAGAACCCAGAGAGGTTGGCTGGGGCGTGTCGGCACCGACGGACATAATGCCGCTGTGGACCTGAGACCGGAGTTGTTGCCCCCGCCCGTGAGCAAGCAGCGACTGAACGAGCTGTGCGCTGAGGTTGAGCGGATCGCTGAGTTGCTGGTCGCCCGCCCAGAAGTGGCGGGCGAGGCGATCGAGGCGTTCAACGCGATGACCGGGCACGACTACGTGGCTCTCGACTTCGCTGAGTACGGCGGAAGCAGGAGCCTGGAGCAGTTCGCGAGGGAGGCGGCCCGGCCGGCTCGCCCCGTGGTTGCGGACATCACCCGGGACGAGCTCGCTGAGATCGTTCGCAGACTCCTGTCTGCCTCTGCGGAGAGCGGCTACTATCTGCGGCTCCTTGAGGCGAACGTGTCGCATCCCCGGGTGAGTGGCCTGGTCTTCCATCCCTCGGACATCCCTCAGGACCCGTCTGCGGAGCAGATTGTCGATGAGGCTCTGAAGTACCGGCCGATCGCGCTCTGAGTCAATCGAACGCCACCGTCACCCTCCGCGACCGCTCTCCAAGATCTGTGCCAGAACCCTAAACTCATCAACATCATCCCACCGCAGATCGGGGCGCCTCCCAAACCCATCGACAGGTGACGTCACTACCGCGGTTCTGGCTCAACTTCCGTGAAGGCGACCCGTCGCTCGGCGACGGAGGCCGGCCGTCCTGAAGAACCGGCAGGTTAACGGCTTACTCCGAGGCAGGCCATGGTCGAGGCCGGTACGAGTTCACAGAAGTTGTGCCAGAGCCACTACCGCTCGATAAAGCCACCCGGTGCTGGCCCAAGCGGCCGGATGGTTCGACGCCGCGCAGCTGCGACGCCGGCCGCTGCGCCTCGTCCTAGTCCTCGTTGACCTCGGCGGCGTACGTGGTCCGTGCGTCGGCGACGGCCCGCTCCCACGTGCTCGCGCCACCGCCGTGCGTGCGGGCCAACCGCGCGGCCAGGCCGCGTTGGTAGCCCCCGGCCCGGCGTAGCTCCGCGAGCGCGATCTCAACGGCCTGAGCGCGCTTCTGAGACACCGGACGCCCCGCGCCGCGCCCTCCGCCCTCGGCCCCGCTCCTGCGCCCGGAGACGCCCAACCTGGCTGTCCCTACGCCCTCCTGGTGCGAAGCCCAGAACGCCACGACCGCCTCTTCGTCGTAGTAGTCGATCCGGTCGACGGCAATCACCCGGTCCGGGTGACGGCGCTCCGGCGGCTGGTCATGGCGCAGCGCATAGCACGAGGACCTGGCCGACGACGTCCACGGCCGGGCGGAGCTCGCGGAGGGGGGAACACCTCGCCCAGCTGCTCGCCGCCGCCGCACCTGGCACTGTCTACGACCCGGACACCGACGACGCCTCGTCCTCCCTGCCCAGAGGCCGTAGACCAGAATGGCCCACCTTCTGCGCGCCATCGAGCCAGGGCGCACAGAAGCCTCCGGAGCTGTGTGGCTGCGGAGGCTTCTTGTGTGGTGGGGCGTGCGCCAACACGGGTCCCGCCGTATGTGCCCTCGTTCTTGGTTGCATCCAGTGGACCAGGGCTTCGCGCACTGCCGTACGTACGGCAATGCGCTCCTAAGTGTTGCTCAGTTCTGTAGTACAGCGCAAAGCCAACTTGGACAGCGGCGAGCCAATCGTGCGGATGGGGAGGCTGAGCAGCCCGCACAAGGCCGTCGGCGGTTGTGTTTCCCCAGGTCAGCCCACGGCAGTACTGCGATGACGTCATAGCACCGCTTGGCACAGGGATGAGCCAACTTTTCACAATACAAATTTAACGGTCATATGGGGTGCGGCATCCGGTTGGGGCGGCATCGAGTCACCTGGAACACTGGTACTGCTCGTGCGTGACGCAGCGCCAACTGCGCCACGAGAAAAGCGGGTTGCATCCAGTGGCGGGCGGGTTCGTCGACCTCGTGTCGACGCACCCGCCCCTTGAAAACAGAGGCTTTCTCATGACCAAGAACAACAGCGTCCGAGCCGTACCCAAGAACACCGGCATCACCGCCCCTCAGCTGCCGGCGCTCCCGGTACAAGCCGATCTGCCCGGGCAGGGACGCCTGACAGCGGCACACGTGCTGCCGCTCATCGCCTTCCCCATGATCGGCTGCCTGCTGTACATCGTGGGTGACATGCCGGTGACCGACGTCTTCACCTTCCTCGGAGGCTGCGGAGGAATCGGGGCACTCGCGACCATCGCGGTCACCGGAGGCCGGCGCGTGGCGGTCGCCATCGCGCACGGCATCCTCGCTGCCTCGGGCAACCGGTAAGGGCGCCCGAAGTGGGACGCCCAGAACGCCCGGTGAATGGCCCCCCGCACCTGGAGAGCCTGGCTCTTTACCTGCGGTCGTACCGCGACAACGCAGGTGTCACCTATGAGGAAATGGCCCAGCACGTTGACGCCTCCCCGGCGACGCTTAAGCGAACTGCCGCGGGCGCAACGGTACCTAAGTGGGGCAGGGTCATGCAGTTCCACTACGCCATTCTCCGAAATAGAGGCAGGACCCTGGATGAATTCAGCATTAAGGAAGGCCTACGTGATCGTTGGATCATGGCACGTAGGGAAGAGCGCGGAACTCTCGAAGTCGAAAAAATCACACCTGAGAAGGTGATCAGTTCAGACGAACTCAAATACGCTTTATGGACTCTTTACGAACGGGCCGGAGCCCCGCCGCTCCGCGCCGTCCAGGCACGGAGCGGCGGAGAGATGCTCCTCCCCCTCAGCAGCCTGTCCCGGATCGCCAGTCAGCAGACGATTCCCGCCGACAATCAACAAATGATCGCTTTCCTCAGAGGTATATCCTTCGTGCGAGCGAACAAAAGGTGGTGCGATCGTTGGATCGAAGCCCGCATCAGAGCTACCTCACTCGGCGAGTCCTCTTACGTTCCGAAGTTCGTACCCGGCGCGCGCCGGATAGAACATATCCGCCCGCACCGAACCAAGCCGTGGACAGCAGGAGCTGCAAGGGGAATTCAGTTAGGGGAAACCGGAGCTGGTTGATTGACCATGCGGCAGGTCGCCACTTTTCTGATGCATCATCACCGAGGTGGTGCCGAGTGTTTCCCAACTGGGTGAGCTTTGGAGGTTCGGTGAACCTGCGCGGTGGCCATGTTTCTGACCCTGTTTTATGCAGTTCGGGTGAGCGGGTTTTTGGCTGGGTGGCTCACTGAATCTGTGCAGGGTTGGGATGGTCCAGCCGTTTGGCCTGTGGTGTTTTTGGCTCCTGCCGTGCCTGCGCAGGTTGGTTGGGTACTGCGCAGTTTCAGTGATCCTCGGTATGTGGTGGCGGGGGCCGTGCCGTTCGGCGGGGGCCATCGAAATTAACGGTCTCTACCCCGGGCTGTCAGTGATGCAGGTGGTGTGTATTGAGTCCAGTCCTTAGCTACGGCCGAGAATGATGCACGCGGTTCACCTTCCGGCTCGGACGACCCGATCCTCTCTTGTTGGTGCGTAGTTGTCTGTGACGGTGGGTCGAATGCTGCGGTGCGTGTCGTCCGGGGCTGAGCCTGCCCGCACTGCGGAGCCGTGCGGGCAGGCGCCCTACCGCATCTTGACCTCCCGTCACCCCGGGGGCCCGCAGGCGCTGAGCACCAGTCACACCATTTTCCGGTGTA
The DNA here is from genome assembly GCF_045039765.1 of Streptomyces sp. NBC_01166. Lineage (NCBI taxonomy): Bacteria > Bacillati > Actinomycetota > Actinomycetes > Kitasatosporales > Streptomycetaceae > Streptomyces > Streptomyces sp. NBC_01166. The sequence continues at coordinate 118 of NZ_CP108613.1, read as the reverse complement.
GTGCGAGAATTCCGGAGGAATTCCCAACCCCATTCCGAAGGAATGGGGTTGAAAGCCCGTAGGGATTTCTGAAAGCCCGTAGGGCTTTATCGTCTTTACGACCCGTAGGGTCGTGCGT